>CAWBYG010000001.1:0-132477 GCA_963792975.1 uncultured Actinomycetota bacterium
AGCGGGTGGCGCTGGTGGCCGAGCGCAACACCGCGGTGCAGCTCGCCTTCAGCGACGGCACCCTCACCCTCGACGCGGGGTCCGGTGACGAGGCCCAGGCGAGCGAGTCGATCGAGGCCACCATCGACGGTGACGACATCACCACGGGGTTCAACCCGCAGTACCTCCTCGACGGCCTCCAGGTGATCGACGAGGCGGTCGTCGAGCTGGCGTTCACGGTGTCGACGAAGCCGGTTGTCATCAGTGGTTCGATGGGAGACAGTGGCCCGACGGACCACGCCGCAGGTGTCGGTGACACCGGCTTCCGCTATCTCCTGATGCCGAGGCGCCTGCTCTCCTGACCACGCAGCCCAAGGACAACGCCTCATGGAACTCGGTCTCATCGGTCTCGGCAAGATGGGTGGCAACATGCGGACCCGGCTGCGCAACGCCGGGCACACAGTGGTCGGCTACGACCGCAACGCCGACGTCTCGGACACCGCGAGTCTGGCCGAGATGGTCGAGCTGCTTCCCAGCCCGAAGGTCGTCTGGGTGATGGTCCCGGCGGGCGACCCGACGCGCGACACCGTCAAGGCGCTCGGCGAGCTGCTCGGCGAGGGCGACCTGGTCGTCGACGGCGGCAACTCCAAGTGGACCGACGACCAGCTCAACGCCGACCTCCTCGCCGAGAAGGGCGTCGGCTTCGTCGACTGCGGCGTCTCCGGTGGCGTCTGGGGCCTGAAGAACGGGTACGCCCTGATGTGCGGCGGCTCTGACGCCGACGTCGCCAAGGTCCAGCCCGCCTTCGACGCCCTCAAGCCCGAGGGCGACTCGGGCTTCGTCCACGCCGGCAAGGAGCCGGGCGCCGGCCACTTCGCCAAGATGGTTCACAACGGCATCGAGTACGCGATCATGCAGGCGTACGCCGAGGGCTGGGAGCTGCTCGAGAAGGTCGATCTCGTCGACAACGTCACCGAGGTGTTCGACTCGTGGCGTCAGGGCACCGTCATCCGGTCGTGGCTGCTCGACCTGCTGGTCGAGGCGCTCAAGGAGGACGCCCATCTCGACAAGATCGCCGGCTACGCCGCCGACTCGGGTGAGGGTCGCTGGACCGTCGAGGCCGGGATCGACCATGGCGTCGCCATGCCCGCGATCGCCGCGTCCCTGTTCGCACGGTTCGTCTCCCAGCAGGACGAGAGCCCGGCGATGAAGGCGGTCGCCGCGATGCGCAACCAGTTCGGAGGCCACGCGGTGCGCACCGAGGCGCCCCCGGGCGGCGACGCCTCCACCCAGAGTTGAGCAGCCGCGAGGTGGCGGGCCGGGTCGGAGACGGGGCGAGATGTACGTCGCTCAGCTGACGCTGGTGGACTTCCGCTCGTACGCCGCGGCCGACGTCGTACTCGAACCCGGGGCGACCGCGTTCATCGGCCGCAACGGCCAGGGCAAGACCAACCTGGTCGAGGCGATCGACTACCTGTCCCGGCTGGAGTCGCACCGGGTCGCGGCGGATGCGCCGCTGGTGCGGTCCGGCGCCGAACGCGCCCTGGTCCGCGCGGCCGTGGTCCGCGACGGCCGGCAGGCGTTGCTCGAGGTCGAGATCAACCCCGGACGAGCCAACCGTGCGCGGGTCAACCGCGCCGACCTGCCGCGGGCGCGCGAGATCGTCGGCCTGGTCCGTACGGTGGTCTTCGCGCCCGAGGACCTCGCCCTGGTCAAGGGTGATCCAGCCCAGCGGCGGGCGTTCCTCGACGACCTGCTGGTGATGCGCGCACCGCGCCTGGCCGGCGTCCGGTCCGACTACGAGCGGATCCTCAAGCAGCGCAACTCCCTGCTGAAGACCGCTGGCGCGGCGCGGCGCGGGTCTACGTCGCAGGAGTCGGCGCTGTCCACTCTCGGCGTCTGGGACGCCCAGCTGGCGCGGACCGGTGCCGAGCTGCTCGCCGAGCGGATGCGTCTGGTCGCCGAGCTGCGCCCGTACGTCGGGCACGCCTACGCGACCGTGGCGCGCGGGGCGAGCACCGATGACGCCGGGCTGGACTACCGGCCGAGCCTGGCGCTCGACGGGCTCGACGACACGGCGCCCGACCGCGCCGACCTGACGACCCGGCTGCTCGACGAGCTCGAGGTACGCCGCAACGACGAGCTCGACCGTGGGGTCTCGCTGGTCGGCCCCCACCGCGACGAGCTGCTGCTGACGCTGGGCAACGGCGAACAACGTCTCCCGGTCCGCGGCTACGCGTCCCATGGCGAGTCGTGGTCGTTCGCGCTGGCGCTCCGGCTGGCGTCGTACGACCTGCTGCGTGCCGACGGCGACGACCCGATCCTGATCCTCGACGACGTCTTCGCCGAGCTCGACACCGAGCGACGAGCCCAGCTCGCCGAGCTGGTGGCCGGCGCCGAGCAGGTGCTGGTCACCGCCGCCGTGGCGGCCGACGTACCCGAGAAGCTGGCCGGGGTGCGCTTCATGGTCGCCGACGGTGAGGTGCGACGTGAGTCCTGAGCACCCGGGCGGCGACCACGCCGACGACGGCCTCGACCTGGCTCGCACCCTCGCCCGCGCCATCGCCCGCTCGACGCCCGGCCGGAAGAAGGCCGTACGCCGTACCGACCGGTCGGCGCGCAGCGGCCGCGTGTCCGGCGCCCATCCCGACGACCGCGACCCGCAGACGCTCGACGCTGCGCTGACCCGCGTCGTGGACGACCACGGCTGGCAGGTCGACCTCAAGGTCGCCTCGATGTTCGCGCGCTGGGGTGAGCTCGTGGGCCCCGAGGTCGGCGCACACAGCCGGGCCGAGTCCTTCGCCGACGGCAAGCTCGTGGTCCGTACCGACTCGACCGCCTGGGCGACCCAGCTCAAGCTGCTCGCGCCCGACGTCGTACGCCGTCTCAACGAGGATCTCGGCCATGGCACGGTCGTCGTGATCGAGGTACTGGGCCCCCACGCACCGTCGTGGAAGCACGGTGCGAGGTCGGTCCGCGACGGGCGCGGGCCACGCGACACCTACGGCTGACCGACCGCTCGGCACGGCGGCCGAACTGCCGATCTGAGCGCCGTTCGTAGGTATGGGGACCTGTCCGACCCCCCGCGAGGGCCTCCCAGACCGCCTCACGCGCCGCAGAGGGCGCCGTTTTCTCCACAGACACCCCCCGCCAGGGGGCCATGACATGGAATGAGACCCGCAAACGGCTATCATGGACGTCTGAGGTCGCGAGCTCCGGAGCCGCGACCTGTTCCATGTGAGACCCGGCCACGGGCACCCGCGACAGGGGGCCCGAGCCCAGACGAAGAGGTGCGCGTGAGCGACGAGACTCCACAGCCATCAGTCCCCGAGTCCGTCCCCGTAGCAGTGTTGCCCGAGCCGCCCAACGGCGTCGAGTACGACGCGTCCGCGATCCAGGTGCTCGAGGGCCTCGAGGCGGTCCGCAAGCGTCCCGGCATGTACATCGGGTCGACCGGCGAGCGCGGCCTCCACCACCTGATCTGGGAGATCGTCAACAACGCCGTCGACGAGTCGCTGGCCGGCTACTGCGACCGCGTCGTGGTGACCCTGTTGGACGACGGCGGGGTCCAGGTCGACGACAACGGCCGCGGCATCCCGACGGACACCGCACCCGGTCAGGAGCTGCCGGCCGTCACGACGGTGCTCACCATGCTCCACGCCGGGGGCAAGTTCGGCGGCGGCGGCTACAAGGTCTCCGGAGGTCTCCACGGCGTCGGTGTCAGCGTGGTCAACGCACTGTCGAGCCGGCTCGTCGTCGACGTGAAGAACCGCGGCCACCTCTGGCGGCAGACCTTCACCGTCGGCGTGCCCGACGGCGAGCTGGAGGACGTGCGCACCCTCGAGCCGGGCGAACGCACCGGCACGACGGTCACCTACTGGGCCTCACCCGACGTGTTCGAGACGACGGCGTACTCCCTCGAGACGATCACCGCCCGGATGCGCGAGTACGCCTTCCTCAACAAGGGCCTGGAGATCGTGGTCCGCGACGAACGCCCGGCGGCTGTCGAGGTCCTCGAGGCGGTCCAGGACGACACGGTCGCCAACGAGATCGACGTCCTCGCGCAGGACAGCATCCACCAGGCCGAGACCGGCGGGATCGAGCAGACGTTCCGCTACGACCGGGGTCTCGTGGACTTCGTCGAGTACCTCAACAAGCGCAAGACCCTGGCCAACCCGACAGTGATCTCGTTCGAGGCCGAGCAGAGCGCGGGCACCCAGGGCGGCAGCCAGGACCTCAGCCTCGAGGTCGCCATGCAGTGGAACACCACGTTCACCGAGTCGGTGCACACCTTCGCCAACACGATCAACACGCCGGAGGGGGGCACCCACGAGGAGGGCTTCCGCTCGGCACTCACGTCGCTGGTGAACCACTGGGGCGAGGAGTGGGGCCTGATCAAGAAGCGTGAGGACCGCGTCTCGGGCGACGACGTACGCGAGGGGCTCACGGCGATCATCTCGATCAAGCTGACCGACGCGCAGTTCGAGGGCCAGACCAAGGCGAAGCTCGGCAACACCGAGGCCAAGGGCTTCGTACAGCGGGTCGTCAACGACCACCTCGGTGCCTGGCTCGAGCAGAACCCCGCCGAGGGCAAGGACATCGTCCGCAAGGCGCAGTCGGCGGCGAGCGCCCGGATCGCCGCCCGCAAGGCGCGCGACCTGGCGCGGTCGCGCAAGGGGCTGCTCGGTGGCGGCGGTCTCCCGGGCAAGCTGTCCGACTGCCAGTCGACCGACCCCGAAGAGTGCGAGGTGTTCATCGTCGAGGGCGACTCGGCCGGTGGGTCGGCGCGACAGGGCCGCGACCCGCGCGTCCAGGCGATCCTGCCGATCCGCGGCAAGATCCTGAACGTCGAGAAGGCCCGCATCGACAAGGTGCTGGCCAACACCGAGGTCCAGTCGATCATCTCCGCGCTGGGCACCGGGATCCACGAGGAGTTCAGCCTCGAGAAGCTCCGCTACCACAAGATCGTGCTGATGGCCGACGCCGACGTCGACGGCCACCACATCAACACGCTGCTGCTGACCCTGCTGTTCCGGTTCATGAAGCCGCTGATCGAGCACGGCTACGTCTACATGGCCCAACCGCCGCTCTACCGCCTGCGGTGGAACAAGCCGGCCGACCACGAGTTCGTCTACTCCGACCCCGAGCGCGACGCGATGATGCGCGACGGGCTCGAGTCGGGCAAGAAGCTTCCCAAGGAGAACCCCGTCCAGCGCTACAAGGGGCTCGGTGAGATGAACGCCGAGGAGCTGTGGGAGACGACGATGAACCCCGACCAGCGGCTGATGCTGCAGGTCACGCTCGACGACGCCGCGCGGGCGGACGAGATCTTCTCGATCCTGATGGGCGAGGACGTCGAGCAGCGTCGTTCGTTCATCCAGCGCAACGCCAAGGACGTCCGATTCCTCGATATCTAGAAGTCTTGCGTGATTCCTAGATTCGGATAGATGTGACGAGAGAGAACCAGACACGTGACTGAGACCCCCACCAGCGGCGGACGCATCGAGCCGATCGAGCTCCAGACCTCGATGCAGCGGGCCTACATCGACTACGCCATGGCCGTGATCGTGGGCCGTGCGCTGCCCGACGTACGCGACGGGCTCAAGCCCGTGCACCGCCGCGTGCTCTATGCGATGTACGACGGCGGCTACCGGCCCGACCGCGGCTTCTCCAAGTGCTCACGCGTGGTCGGCGACGTGATGGGTCAGTACCACCCCCACGGCGACTCGGCGATCTACGACACCTTGGTCCGGCTGGCGCAGCCGTGGGTGATGCGGGCCCCTCTGATCCACGGCCAGGGCAACTTCGGCTCGCCGGGCAACGACTCCGCCGCCGCGATGCGGTACACCGAGTGCCGGATGGCGCCGCTGGCACTCGAGATGGTGCGCGACATCCAGGAAGACACCGTCGACTTCCAGCCCAACTACGACGGCCGTTCCCAGGAGCCGACCGTCCTCCCGGCGCGCTACCCCAACCTGCTGGTCAACGGCTCGGCCGGCATCGCCGTCGGCATGGCCACCAACATCCCGCCGCACAACCTGCGCGAGATCTCCGAGGGCGCCACCTGGGCGCTCGAACACCCCGACGCCACCCGCGAGGAGCTCCAGGACGCGCTCGTCGAGCGGGTCAAGGGCCCCGACTTCCCCAACGGCGCGCTCATCGTCGGCCGCCAGGGCATCGAGCAGGCCTACCGCACCGGACGCGGCTCGGTCACCCAGCGCGCGGTGATCGAGATCGACGAGGACAGCCGCGGCCGCACCTGTCTGTCGATCCTCGAGCTGCCCTACATGGTCAACCCCGACAACCTCGCCCTCAAGATCGCCGAGCTGGCCGACTCGGGCAAGGTGCAGGGCATCTCCGACGTGCGTGACGACTCGTCGGGCCGTACCGGGCAGCGCCTGGTCGTCGTACTCAAGCGCGACGCCGTCGCCCGCGTCGTGCTCAACAACCTGCTCAAGCACACCGAGCTGCAGACCAACTTCAGCGCGAACATGCTGGCGCTGGTGGACGGCGTGCCGCGCACGCTGACCATCGACCAGTTCATCTCCAACTGGGTGACCCACCAGATCGAGGTCATCCAGCGACGTACGAGGTTCCGGCTGGCCGAGGCCGAGCGTCTGGCGCACGTCTCGCGGGGGCTCGTCAAGGCGCTCGACGCGCTCGACGAGGTGATCGCGCTGATCCGTCGCTCGCCCGACGTGGACGAAGCCCGCGACGGCCTGATGGAGCTGCTCGAGATCGACGAGATCCAGGCACGAGCGATCCTCGACATGCAGCTACGGCGGCTGGCCGCGCTCGAGCGCCAGAAGATCATCGACGAGCTGGCCCGCCTCGAGGCCGACATCGCCGACCTCAACGACATCCTCGAGAGCCCCGGCCGCCAGCGGCAGATCGTCAAGGACGAGCTCGGCGGGATCGTCGAGAAGTACGGCGACGAGCGCCGTACGCAGATCATCGCCGCCGACGGTGACCTGTCGATGGAGGACCTCATCCCCGACGAGGACCTCGTCGTCTCCATCACCCGCGGCGGCTATGCGAAGCGCACCCGCGCTGACGCCTACCGGACCCAGAAGCGCGGGGGCAAGGGGGTGCGCGGCGCGACGCTGCGCGGCGACGACGTCGTCCAGCACCTGATCGCGACCACCAACCACCACTGGCTGTTGTTCTTCACCACGGCGGGCCGGGTCTACCGCACCAAGGCCTACAACCTCCCCGAGGCGTCGCGCGACGCCAAGGGCGGTCACGTCGCGGGTCTGCTGAGCTTCCTTCCCGACGAGGACATCGCCCAGGTGCTCGCGATCCGCGACTACGAGCAGGCGCCGTATCTCGTACTGGCCACCCGCAACGGCCTGGTCAAGAAGACCCGTCTGGGTGACTACAACTCCCCACGGCAGGCGGGGGTGATCGCGGTCAACTTCCGGGAGGACGACGACGAGCTGATCGGAGCCGAGCTGGTCTCGCCCGACGACGACATCCTGCTGGTCTCGCGCAAGGGCTCGGCGATCCGCTTCAAGGCGGGCGACGACCAGCTGCGGCCGATGGGGCGGGCGACGTCCGGCGTCACCGGCATGAAGTTCCGCACCGCCGAGGACTCCGTGCTGTCGATGTCGATCATCCGGGCCGAGCAGGTGGCGGCCGAGGCCGAGGCGGAGGCCGAAGCCGGCGAGAGCTCGGTGAAGCCGCAGTACGTCTTCACCATGACCGACGGCGGCTTCGCGAAGCGCACCGCGATCAAGGACTACCGCATCACCAATCGTGGTGGGCTCGGCGTCAAGGCGATGTCCCTGACCAACGAGGACCGAGGCGGTCTGGTCGGCGGATTCATCGTCGTGGAGGGTGACGAGATCCTCTCGATCACCCAGGCGGGACAGGTGGTGCGGAGCCCGATCAACGCGGAGTTCCGGGCCACCGGGCGCGACACGATGGGCGTCAAGTTCGTCACTCCCAAGGAGGGCGACGCGGTGGCCGTGGTCACCCGATCGGTCGAGACGCCCGAGGTGATCGAGGAGGTGACGGCGTCCACGGACGCCGACGGCGAATCGCCTGATGTGGTGTCGGATGCAACAATCGAAGCCGGTACGCCGTCCAACGACGTGCCCGAGTCCGACTGAGGACCTGCCGTCGATCCAGAGAGTGAGGGCTGATGACAGAGCGCTCTGCCGAGCAGGCAGCTGTTGACACGCGCCCGGACACCCACGACACGGCGCGGATCCCCCTGGCCGAACGCCTCCAGCGGAGGATCAGCGCTACCGCCGACGACCGCCGGGCCACGAGCCAGGCGCCACGCAAGTCGGCCCGAGTACTCCCGCCTCCGCCACCCGAGCAGATCGCCGAGCAGGAACGCGCGAGAGCCGAGGCCGAGCGTGAGGCTCAGCGCGAGGCCCAGCGCGAGGCTCAGCGCGAGACCCAGCGGCAGGCGCAGCTCCAAGAGGCTCAGCGTCAAGGGGCGCTCCTACCGGCAGCCGCACCCGTGCCGGTGGCCCCGCCCACCGCGACCACTCGTCGTACGTCGGCGAACGCCGCGCCCGTCCGCGGCCCCCGCCGAGCCCGCCTCCGCCTGAGCCGCATCGACCCCTGGTCGGTGATGAAGGTGTCGTTCCTGCTGTCGATCGCGTTCGGCATCGTCACCATCGTCTCGGTGTTCATGGTCTGGTCCGTGCTCGGCGCCGCCGGTGTGTGGAGCTCGATCAACAACACCGTCTCCGACACCGTCTCGAGCGGCAACACGACCTCGACGTTCAACATCGAGGACTACCTCGGGATGTCCCGGGTGCTGGGCTTCACCATGCTGGTCTCGGTGATCGACGTCGTCCTCATCACCGCGATCGCGACCCTGGGCGCGTTCCTCTACAACATGGCGGCATCGCTGCTCGGCGGCGTCGAGGTCACGTTGACCGAGGACCACGCCTGACCGTCCTCGGGGAGACGCTGTTTTGGGCGGCCGTTCGCGGCTGCGGTAAGGTTCCGCGCGGTCGCCTCGGCGGCCATCCTGGTCTCACGACCACCCCCGGGCCTATAGCTCAGACGGTTAGAGCGCTTCCCTGATAAGGAAGAGGTCAGAGGTTCAAGTCCTCTTAGGCCCACTGGGTTCCATCCACGCCACGGGAGTCAGTCATGAAGAAGATCCTGCTCATCGCCCTCGCCGCAGCCGGCGTGCTCTTCGCCAAGCGCAAGCTCGACGAGGGCCAGCGCGAGCAAGCACTCTGGGCCGAGGCGACCGACCGCGTCGACCGCCCCTGAGCGCGACCCGGTCCGGCGTACGTCGGTCCAGGGGCCTTGGCGCAATTGGTAGCGCACCTGCTTTGCAAGCAGGGGGTTAGGGGTTCGAGTCCCCTAGGCTCCACCACCCCTGCGGCGCCCGCCTGCGGATCAGCCGCCGTAGGGGACGGTGATGATCTCCAGGTTGTGGCCGTCCGGGCCGTTCCAGTAGAGGCCGCGGCCGCCGTCGTTGGTGTTGATCTCGCCCTCGCGGCGGTGGAACGGGTCGGCCCAGAAGGTCAGCCCGCGGTCGACGATGCGGCGCTGGATGGCGTCGAACTCCTCCTCGCTGACCATGAAGGCGTAGTGCTGCCCGTCGGGTGCGCCGTGGTCGTCGGCGAAGTCGAGCGAGACGCCGTTGGCCAGGGTGAGCACGCGGAAGGGTCCGTACGACGTCGGGGGCGCGACGCCGAGGATGTCGGCGAGGTCTTCCGCGGCTCGGTCCTTGTCGGACACGTGGACGATGGTGTGGTTGAGCTCGACGGTCATCGCGGCGTTCCTCTCAGCTGCGCGCCTCCCAGCATCCCCGATCGGGGGGCCGACGTCGCCGCCCGGTGCCGCAGGCCGGTCACGACCAGGACCACGACGACACCGAGAGCCGCGGCCACCCAGCCGGCCGATGTCGCATAGCCGTGCACGAGGGCGGCCCGAGCGTCGCCGGCGGCGACGTGGTCGTGCGTGGCGGACACCGCGATGCTGTTGAGGACGGCAACGCCCAGGGAGCCGCCGACCTGCATGGCGACGTTCGCGACCGCCGCGGCGATCCCGGCGTCCCGCTGCGCGACGTCACTGGTCACGACCTGGATGGCGGGGGTGAACACGCCGCCCATGCCGAGTCCGACCAGGATCTCGGCCGGCAGCACGGTGCCGGCGTAGCCGCTGCCCGGATCCAGGGTGGCCAGGACGCCGATCCCCGAAGCGGCCAGCGTGAGGCCGGCACCGACGAGCCAGCGCGGAGACACCCTGCGTGCCAGGACCCCGGAGACGAGGTAGCCGGACGCGGCGACGGCGGCGCTCAGGGGCAGGAACGCGAGCCCGGTGTGCAGCGGGCCCCAACCCAGCGCCGCCTGGAAGTAGTAGGTCAGCATGAGCGACAGTCCGAACGACGCGACCACGGCGCTCGCGATCGCCAGGTAGGCCACGAGCCGGCGTCGGTCGGCCAGCAACGTGAGCGGCAGCATCGGCAGCGCGCTGCGCGCTTGTCGTACGCCGAACCCGGCCAGCAGGGCGACTCCTGCCAGCGCCGGACCCCAGACCGAGAGGGCGGTCCACGAGTGGTCGGCCGCCCGCGCTGCGCCGTACACCAGCCCGGCCAGGCCGGCCGTGGCGAGCGCGGCCGACGCGACCGGCAGCGGCACGTCGGAGTTGCGCGCCGAGCGCGGCAGCAACCGGACTCCCGCAGCAAGGGCGCCCAGGGCGAAGACGACGTTCACGAGCAGGCACCAGCGCCAGCTGACCAGCTCGGTGAGAGTGCCCCCGACGACCAGGCCGACGACCGCTCCGCTGCTCGCCACTGCGCCGTACGTCGCGAAGGCCTTGCCGCGTTCGCGGGGGTCGGTGAACAGCACGGCGATCGAGGACAGCGCGGCCGGTGCGAGCATCGCCGCGAACCCACCCTGCAGGGCGCGCCCGGCGACGAGCACGCCGAAGGTGGGTGCGATGCCGGCCAGGGCCGATGCCGCGGCGAAGCCGCCGAGCCCGCCGAGCAGCGCGGTACGCCGACCGAGTCGATCGGCGAGTCGCCCTCCGATGAGCAGCAGGCCGGCGAACGTGAGGGTGTAAGCGGTGATCACCCACTGACGTTGGGCGTCACTGAACCCCAGCTGGTGCTGGGCTGTCGGCAGGGCGACGTTGACGATCGTCGCGTCGAGAGCGGTGAGCAGCTGGGCCACCGCGATCACTCCGAGGGCTCGCCAGCGTCCGGGGAACGGAGCCGGTGCCTCCTGCTGCGGGCGAGCGGTCTGGTCGGTCATGGCTTCCTCCTCTGATCCAAGCTCAGGGAACTATCATTAGGCCCCTAAGCAATAGATGTCAAATGTTTAGGTTTCGAAGGGTTTCTGCTAGACTCGAGGCATGCCGCGACCTGGACCCCGGGGAATGCCCATCGGACTCCGCCTGGCCAACGTCTCCCGCGACGTCGGACGAGCGTTCGACGAGGCGCTGACCTCCGCTGGTGGGTCACGTCCGATGTGGATGGTGCTGCTGGCACTCAAGAGCGGCGCCGCGGCCAGCCAGCAACAGATCGCCGACCACATCGGGATCAGGGGCGCCACCCTCACCCATCACCTCGGTGGCATGGAGGAGCGCGGACTCGTCGTACGTGCGCGGGAGCCGGGGGACCGGCGTACCCAGGTCGTCCGGCTCACCGAGAAGGGTGAGGCGTTGTTCGGGGCGCTGGCCGGTGCAGCCCAGGACTTCGACCGTCGTCTGCGCCGCGGCCTGGGGCGCGACGACATCGCTCAGCTCGACGCCTTGCTGGGCCGGCTCCATGCGAACGTCGGGATCCGCGGCGCGAAGCTCCCCGGGGACGTCAGGACCTGAGCGGACGCCTCACGCCGCGCCGTGGAGGTTTCTCGCGGTGGCCGAGGTGGAGACCGACTCGGGGTCGGGGTACGTGCCGAACAGCCGGTCGGCGGTGCCCGAGCTGGTGACGGTGAACCAGTAGTGCTCGTTCTTGTAGTGGTGCAGCCGGTGGTTGCGCCACACGGCCCGGTAGACCCGCGAGCGGGGGCGGTAGTCGCTGTGGATGAGGTAGTGCGTCCACTCGTAGCCGAAGTTCAGCGCGAAGACGGAGACCAGTAGCGACCACGCCGCCGGGGGACCGGGCACGGCGAGCAGCGCCACGACGACGTACGCCGGCAGCAGCCAGGTCAGGACCTGCCACGGGATGAAGACCAACGGGAGGTCGCGCGGGTCGGCGTGGTGCTCGCGGTGCTTGCGGGCGAGCAGCGAGTCGACCTCGAGCCCGGCAACGCGACGCGGGCGCCAATGGAGGATCCCGACGTGGATCACCCACTCGATCGCCGGGAACAGCGCGACCAGGGAGGTCGGGATCAGCAGCTCCCACCACGAGCCACCTCCGACGACGCTGCGCCCGATCACCGACAGCAGCAGGAAGCCCGAGAGCATCCAGGGGGAGGGGTGTCGCCAGAACGCGCGCCAGGCCCGGCCGATCGTCAGGCTGCGGCGGCGCGACCCGGTGAGCCGGGCCTCGTCGGCAGCGAGCCGCTCCTGCGCGAGCTGGTCGATCTCGTCGGTCATCGGTCCTCCACGGCGTCGAGTGCAGTGAGCAGGGCGTCGGTGCTGGGACGCAGCACGCGTTCGGCGGCGGCACGGGCCGTGTCGGGATCGCCCTCACCGATCGCGGCGGTGAGCACCCGGTAGGCACCGGCCCGGCCGGGCTCGGCCCCGAGCACGGGAGCGAGCACTGCGAGGGCGGGCTCGTACGCCGCGCGCAGGGTGTTGAACATCAGGCGGAAGGTGATCGAGTCGGCGGCATCCACCACGAGGTCCCAGTACGCGAGCGTGTGGCGCTGCCGGACGACCGCCTCGTCGGCGTCGGCGTACGCCGTGACGACCGCGGCGAGCGTCTCGGGGAGGCCGGGGTCGCGTCGCTGTGCCGCCAGCGCGGCGATGCCGGGCCCGATCAGCAACCGCGCCTCGACGACGCTGCGGACGACGGAGACGTCGACCGAGCCGCCGCGGAGCAGGAGTGCCGGGAGCAGGTCGAGCCCGGCATGCCGGCGGAAGTCGCGCACGGTGGTGACGCCGCCGTGCCGGACCTCGACGAGCCTGGTCTGGGCCATGCGCTGGATGGCCTCGCGGACTGCGGGGCGTGAGACGCCGAGCACCTCGGCGAGGCGCCGCTCGCTGGGCAGCGGCTCGCCCGGGCCGAGCGAGCCGGAGACGACCTCGTCGAGCACCTGGTCGAAGACCGCGTCCGGCACGGAGCGGCGGGCGACGGGCTGCAGCGGCATGGGTCGACGGTAGGAACGGGCCGGCGCAGTGGTCAAGTGGTCTGACCAGTATCCGGGACGACCGCTCACCAAGAGCCGCGAGCCCCCTGCGTAGCCTTGCCCGCGTGCCGCCGGCCCCCTTCGCTCCGCGCTACTGGGGGATCCATCTGCTGATGGTCGCTGCCGTGGTCGCGACCGTCCTTCTGGGTCGCTGGCAGTACGACGTATGGCAGCGCCACCGTGCCGACAGCGCCGCCTCCGTGACGCGGCTGGCACCGATCCCGCTCGACCGCGTGCTCGGCCCCGACGCGGCGTACCCCGACTCGGGTCTCGGACGGCCCGTCGTCGTCGAAGGCACCTGGGATCCCGCCCACAGTGTCTACGTCTCGGACCGCGAGCAGCAGGGCCGGACCGGGTTCTGGGCCGTGACACCGGTGATCACCTCCTCGGGCTCGGAGATCCCGGTCGTCCGCGGGTGGCTCCCGGACCTCCGGGGAGTGCCAGCGCTGCCCCACGGCCCGGCCGCGCTCGTCGGGCTGCTGCAACCCTCTGACGAGAGCGGCGCCCCGGACGACCATCCGGGCGACGACGTGATCCCCGAGCTCAGCATCACCGACCTGCTCCAACGCGCCTCGCGGGACCTGTACGGCGGGTACGTCGTCGCCACCGCCCGACCGGTCCCGGGCTCGACCCATCCCGCTACTGGCAGCGCCGGACTGATTCCCGCGACCGCCGACCGACTCCCCGGCGCCGACGCGGCGACGGGTCTGCGCAACCTGCTCTACGCCTTCCAGTGGTGGATCTTCGGTGCGTTCGCGATCTTCATGTGGTGGCGCTGGCTCGCCGAGGACGTCCTCGGCCGGGGCGGGCCGGGGAGCTCTGGGAACGGCGGCTAGATTCGACGTCGTGCTGTCGAGACTCTTCCCCGTCTACCGCGTGCTCGCGATCGTGGTCGGCATCCTGCTCACGATCCTGGTCTTCGTCGGCATGCCGCTGAAGTACCTCACCACCGACGGATCCAGCCTCCAGAGCTTCGGCGACCAGGTCACCGCCTTGGTCGGGGTCACCCACGGGTTCCTGTACATGGCGTACCTCGTGGTGGCTTTCCTCCTGTGGCGTCTGACGCGGTGGCCGCTCCCGTTCGCCGTCCTCGTGCTGGCGGCCGGCGTACTGCCGATCCTCATCTTCTTCATCGAGCACGAGGTCACCCGTCGGGTCCGCGCCGACCACCCCGAGCTCGCGCCCACTCCCGGGTAGTCCCTGACGAAACGGCTGCAAATCCGCCATCTTCTCGACCGTTTCGTCAGGGACTATCCGAGCCGGGGCCAGGGACTACGCGAGGATGGGCCGATGACAACCGCGTTCGTGCTGGGCGGTGGTGGCGTCCTCGGTGCCGCCGAGGTCGGCATGCTGCGCGCGTTGTTCGAGCACGAGATCTGGCCAGACCTGGTCCTGGGCACGAGCGTGGGTGCCCTGAACGGCGCGATGGTGGCCCGCGACCCCACGCCGGCGGTCATCGAGCGGCTCACCGAGCTCTGGCAGGACGCCGAGACGGCGAGGGCGATGTCCGACCGGCCGTTGCGGACCGTACGACGTGCGGTCGCGACCGGGACCCACATCTACTCCGCGGCGCCGATGCAGAAGCGGCTGCTCGCAGAGTTCGGCGACCTCACCTTCGAGGAGCTGCCGGTCCGCCTCCAGGTGTGCGCGGCGAGCATCGAGCGCGCGGCCGAGCACTGGTTCGACAGCGGCCTCGTGGTCGACGCCATCATGGCGAGCGCCGCCGTACCCGGCCTACTGCCGCCTGCCCAGGTCGGTGACGAGCACTTCCTCGACGGCGGCATCGTGAACTCGATTCCGCTCGGCCGCGCGGTCGCGCTGGGCGCCGACCGCGTCTTCGTGCTCCAGGTGGGCCGCATCGACCGGCCGTTGAAGGTGCCGAGCCGACCGTGGGAGGTCGCGCGCGTGTCCTTCGAGATCGCGCGTCGCCACCGGTTCGCCCGCGAGCTGGCCGAGGTCCCCGACCATGTCGAGGCCCACGTCCTGCCGGCCCGTGGTACGTCGACCCGGGACGACTCGCTGCTGGCGCACCGCGACTTCTCGAAGGTCCGCAACCGCATCGACGCCAGCTACGAGGCCTCGCGCGACTATCTGGCAGCGCTGCCGTGATCTGGGTCCTGCGACGGCTGGTGATCGCCCCGGCGATGATCGCGCTCGCGGTCGGGCTCTGGGTGACGCTGCCGCTGTGGCTGATCGGCACGGCGGCGCTGGCGCCGCTGCTCCCCGGACGATGGCGTGCCCTGCGGCTGCTCTGGCTCCTCGTGATCTACGTGAGTGCCGAGAGCGTGCTGCTGGTCGTGCTGTTCGGCCTGTGGCTCGCGTCGGGTCTCGGGCGACGTCTGCGGACGCCGTACTTCGAAGGCATCCACTACGACCTGGTGCAGGGACTGATGTGGGTCGTGTTCACCGAGGCGCGGCGGGTGCTGGCGCTCCGGATCTTGGCTGACGGCCCAAGTCCGGACGCGTACCCCGGCAGGCCACTGATCGTCGCCTGTCGGCACGCCGGCCCGGGCGACTCGTTCACGCTGATCCATGCCCTGATGCACTGGTACGACCGGGAGCCCCGGGTCGTGCTCAAGGACACGCTGGCCTGGGACCCGGCGGTCGACGTCGTACTGAGCCGGATCCCGGCCCGCTTCATCTCGACCCACCCCGGCAAGGGCCAGGACCTCGAGTCGCAGATCGCCGAGCTGGCCCGCGGCCTCGACGCGAACGACGCGTTCGTGATCTTCCCCGAGGGCGGCAACTTCACCCCCGAACGCCGTCGGCGCGGCATCGAGCGCCTCCGCCGGCTCGGCCTCGAGCGGATGGCCGACCGGGCCGAGCAGATGACCCATGTGCTCGCGCCGCGTCCAGGCGGCTTCCTGGCCGCCCTCGACGCCGCCCCCGAGGCCGACGTGGTCATGGTCGCGCACACGGGTCTCGACCACATGCTCACGGCCCGCGACGTGTGGCGTGAGCTGCCGATGGACAAGGTCATCGTGATGCGGTGGTGGCAGGTGGCGCGAGAGGACATCCCCGCCGACCGTGAGGCGCAGATCGAGTGGCTGTTCGGCTGGTGGGAGCGGATCGACGCCTGGATCGCCGAGAACCGGCCGCAGGATCTCTCCCGCGGCCGGCCTCGGCGTGACGCTGTGGTGTCCTGACCCTCAGGGCTTGGGCGACGGCTTCTCGACCGGCTCCTCGCCTGGCTCGAGCTCGACGACGTCGGCCGGCTCGTCGGGAGTCGTCACGGGGTGCTCCTCCTCGACGGCGTCGGCGATGGCCTCGTCCGGCGCAGCGCCCCCCTCGTCGCCGACCAGGCTGTCGCCGACCAGGCTGTCGGCGATCGGGGTGTCCGTGGCATCGGCGTCACGGGGCGCGGGCGCAGGGGTCGGGGTGTACGACGACTGCCAGTTGTCCTTCTCGGAACCCCCCTGCATCTTCTTGGCGACGAAGCCGAGCAACGCCGCCACACCGGTGATGAGAAGGAGCTTGCGGAGCCGGTGCTTCTTCTTCGGCGTGCTCTTCAGCTCGGCCGCCTTGGCGGCGGCCAGATCGCGACCCGTCGCGGCCTTCTCGGCGGCGAGGTCCGCGGCAGCCGAGGCACGCTCGGACGCGATCGCGGCGCCCTGGGCGATCAGCGGAGCGGCCTTCTCGCGGGCGTCGGCGAGCACGGGCCCGGCCTTGTCCTTCGCATCCGCCCACGCGGGCCCGGCCTTCTCGCGGGCGTCGGCGAGCACCGGTCCGGCCTTGTCACGCGCGTCGGCGAGCACCGGCCCGGCCTTCTCGCGCGCGGTGTCGACGGCGGCCTCGACGTAGTCGGCGGCCTGCTGCAGGAGCGTCTTCTTCCGGCGGATACCCATGGCGGATCTCCCTCTCGTCTCGTCTTCCCATCCCATCATGTTTGCCCCGTACCCAACAGGGCGGGCCCCCACCGCGGACACCCGGGTTGTCGTGCATGGGAGGATCGGCGTGCAACCAGTACCCACATGCGAGAGGCAGACATGGCTGACCAGCAGGCCGTCCTGAAGACCAACCGGGGCGACATCACGATCAACCTGTTCCCCGACCACGCGCCCGAGACGGTCGCCAACTTCGTCGGCCTGGCCGAGGGCACCAAGGACTACCACGACGACGCGGGTCGCTCCGGCGAGCGCTACTACGACGGACTGGGGTTCCACCGGGTCATCAGCGGCTTCATGATCCAGGGCGGTTGTCCCCTCGGCACGGGTACCGGTGGCCCGGGATACACCTTCAAGGACGAGCCCCACCCCGAGCTGGTCTTCGACAAGCCCTACCTGCTGGCGATGGCCAACGCCGGGCCCGGCACCAACGGCTCACAGTTCTTCGTCACCGTGGGCTCGACCCCGTGGCTGAACTTCAAGCACACGATCTTCGGCGAGGTGGCCGACCAGGCGTCGCGCGACGTCGTCGACGCGATCGCGGCGACGCCCACCGGCGCCGGCGACCGTCCGGTCGACCCCGTGGTCATCGAGACCGTCGAGGTCAGGACCCCCTGAGCACGCCCGAGGGCCCCGGCTCCGGGTCGGCGACGCCGGCGGAGGATCCCGCCGGCGTTCCCACGTGCTACCGGCACCCCGGCCGCGAGACCTACATCCGCTGCCAGCGGTGCGATCGCCCGATCTGCCCCGACTGCATGCGCGACGCCGCCGTCGGGTTCCAGTGTCCGTCGTGCATCGCCCAGGGCAAGAAGGAGACCCGCTCCGGCCGTACGCCGTACGGCGGGATGAGACCTTCGAGCCAGGGCGTGGTCTCGAAGACGCTGATCGGGATCAACGCGGCCGTCTGGCTGCTGATCCTTACCACCGGTGGCGGCACGAGCCGGTGGGTCGAGCGGCTCGCGCTGTCGCCGCGGGTCTGTACGGCGGGCGCCCACCCGGGCAGCTACTACCCCCGGGTGACGACGGCTGCCCAGTGCGCTCAGTTCCCCGACGGTCACTGGGGCGGGGTGGCGGGCGGCGACGTCTACCAGCTCGTCACCAGCATGTTCACCCACGTCGAGGTGTGGCACATCGGCTTCAACATGCTCGCCCTGTGGTTCCTCGGGCCGCAGCTCGAGCTGGTGCTCGGACGCCTGCGCTTCACCGCGCTCTATCTGCTGTCCGGCCTGGTCGGTTCGGCCCTGGTCTACTGGTTCTCCGACCCGACCACGCCGACCCTCGGGGCCTCGGGCGCGATCTTCGGCCTGATGGGCGCCCTGCTCGTGCTGGCGCTCAAGGTGCGGGCCGACGTCAGCCAGCTCCTGATGTGGATCGGCCTGAACTTCGTGATCACCGTCGTCGGCCGCGGCTTCATCTCCTGGCAGGGCCACCTCGGCGGCTTCCTCGGCGGGGTGGCGCTGGCCGCGATCCTCGCCTACTCACCGCGGGAGCGTCGTACGGCGTGGCAGGCTGCCGGCTTCGGCGCGGTCGCCCTCCTCGTCGTGCTCGCAGTGGTCGCGCGGACGGCTTCGCTCGGCTGACCCTCATCCCCAGCTGGGGACAGGCCTGGGGAGAACTACAGTCGTGTCATTCTCCACAGGTGAGTGCACAGCTGTGGAATCCGACGAGCGAGCTCGCTCCCGAGGGGCTCATTCCCAGCGCGTGGCGAAGGAGAAGCCGACGGCCATGAAGCCGATGCCGACCACGAGGTTGAGCTGGTTGAGATCGTTGAAGACCGGCACCTTGGGCAGCTGGGTGCCGGTGAGCACGTAGAACGTGCAGATCCAGGCCAGGCCCAGCAGGAAGCACGCGAGCATGCCGACGACGACGCCGCGGTCGCGGCCGAGCGGGGTCGAGGGGTGGGCCGAGACGAGCAGACCGAGGAAGAACAGCCCGAAGCCGACGCCGTAGTTCCACCGCTTCATCTGCGCCATGAAGTGCGGGGAGCCGGCCTTGGGCACCGGGAACGCGGTGGGGTCGATCCGTACGGCGCTGTAGTAGTAGGCGATCCAGGCGATGCCCACGAGCATCATCACCACCGCGACGACGAAGCGCGGACTGATCAGCGGTCCTCGATCGGGATCGGCGAACGTCTGCTTGGCCTTGAGCTTGGCCACCGGCACTCCTCCACGCATCGACGCCGTACGGCGTCCGGTCACGACGCGGGCTACCTTAGTCGGCATGACCGCCCGACCCCACCGTAGGCTCCGCGGCCTGCGCCTCCGGTTCTCCCGCGCGGAGTCGGCAGGCAGACCCGCCGGCCGCCCCCAGCGCTCGCTGACGTGGCGGTTGGCCACGCCCGTCGTGGGGGTGCTCAGCGGTGCACTCTTCGTGGTGAGTGCCCACAGCAGCGAGGGCACCGACCTGCGCCCGGGGCGCTACACGGATCTCGCGTCATTGGTCCGCAGCGACGCCGGCCAGGTCGACGCCCTGAAGAAGCGCGTCGCCGACCTCAACGACGAGGTGTCCAGGCTCAGCCGCTCCGTCGGCAACAAGCAGGTCGCGAAGGTCAACCGCCGGGCCGACTCGATCAAGGCCCCGGCCGGGCTGACCGCGGCCTCCGGGCCGGGGGTGACCGTCACGCTCTCCGACGCGCCGCAGGGCACGAGCGAGAACACCCCCGACAACCTCAACCTCCTGCTGGTGCACCAGCAGGACATCCAGGCCGTCGTGAACGCGATGTGGAAGGGCGGCGCGCAGGCGATCACCATCCAGGGCCAGCGCGTCGTGAGCACCACCGGCATCCGCTGCATCGGCAACTCCGTGCAGCTGCAGGGCGTGCCCTACAGCCAGCCCTACGTGATCGCCGCGGTCGGCGACGTCGCGACGCTCACCGACGCGCTCGCCAAGGACGCGTACCTCCAGGTCTACCGCCAGGACGCCGCGGACCCCGACATCAACGTCGGCTGGGACGAGCGCGTGCAGACGAACGTCGTCGCTCCGGCGTACGACGGGCTGCTCGGCCTGTCGTACGCGAAGGTGCTGCCGGCGGGCGACGCCACGAGCTGAGTGCTTGCTCGGCTCCGGTGGCGTCAGCCCCCAGGCTTGGCGGACGCGGTGGGTGTGGTGGGCGTCGTCGGACTGGTCGGCTCCGAGGTCGGCGGGGACGAGGGTTGGTAGGTCGAGACGAAGATGTAGACCGTCGAGCCCTCCGCCAACGGCTGGTTGGCATCCGGGATCTGCTGGGTGACGGTGCCCTGCGGCTCGGTCGAGCTGTCGTCCGGTCTGACCGACGGCACGTAGCCGTGGTCCCGCAACATCTGCTCGGCGTCGGCCTGCATCAGCCCGACGACGTTGGGCACCTTCTGAGGACCGCGAGAGATCGAGACGGTCACCGTCGCGCCCTGCGGGACCTGCGTGTTCGCCGGGGGACTGGTCTCGACGACGGTGCCCTGGGGTTGGTCGGACTTCACCTGCTTGAAGACACCCTTGAGGTGCGCCCCGGAAAGGGCGGCCTCGGCCTGTGGTCGGGTCTGGCCGATCAGGTAGGGCACCTGGGTGGGCTTGTTGCCGAGTGACACCGTGAGGTTGACGTCCGTGCCCTCGTCGACGTAGTCGCCGGGGGCGGGGTCCTGGCTGATCACGTGGTTCTTGGGGACGCTCGAGCTGTGGGCGTAGCTCGGCTGTGGCACGGAGAGGTTGGCGTCGCCGATCGTCGTCCGCGCCTTGTCGATGCCCAGGCCGATGACCTTGGGGACCTGCACCTGGTTGTTGGGGCTGGCGAACATCTTCGGCAGGAAGTACGCCGCCAGACCCAGCACGATCAGCAGGAGCAGCGCCAGGAAGATCAGCAGCCCGGGCCGGGCACCGCGGTCGTCGCGGTCGTCGTACGCCGGCTGCGGCTGGGGCGGGGTCACGGGGGTGCTCACCATGGCGGTGGCTGGTGTGATCGTCGTGGGCTGCTCGATCGGCAGGACGGGCGCGACGGCGGCGGCGTGGACGGGATGGCCGGCCAGGTAGCGCTCGATGTCGTTGCGCATGGCTGCCGCCGACTGGTAGCGGTCCTCGACGCGCTTGGCCAGGGACTTCATCACGATCGCGTCGATCTCGGGCGGCAGCTCGTCGTCGTGGTCGGATGGCGGGGCGGCCTGCTCGCGGACGTGCTGGTAGGCGACGGCGACCGGGGAGTCGCCGACGAAGGGGGGCCGGCCGGTCAGCAGCTCGTAGAGGAGACAGCCGGCCGAGTAGACGTCGGAGCGCGAGTCGACCGGCTCACCGCGGGCCTGTTCCGGGGAGAGGTACTGGGCGGTGCCGACGACCGCGGCCGTCTGGGTCATCGTCGTGGACGAGTCGGACATCGCGCGCGCGATCCCGAAGTCCATCACCTTCACGTCACCCGACGGCGTGAGCATGACGTTGCCCGGCTTGATGTCGCGGTGGATGATCCCGGCCCGGTGGCTGTAGTCGAGCGCCGACAGCACGCCACTGGTGATCTCGAGAGCGCGCTCGGGCAGGATCTTGCGGCCCTCGCGCAGGATGTCGCGCAGCGTGCGACCGGCTACGAACTCCATCACGATGTAGGGCTGCGAGACGCCCGAGCCGTCGCTCGCGGTCTCCTCGCCGGTGTCGTAGACGGCCACGATGGCGGGGTGGTTGAGCGAGGCCGAGCTCTGCGCCTCACGGCGGAAGCGGGCCTGGAACGTGACGTCGCTGGCGAGGTCGGTGCGCAGGCGCTTGACGGCCACCACCCGCCCCAGGCGCGTGTCGGTGCCCTTGCGGACCTCGGCCATCCCGCCTCGGCCGAGCAGCTCGCCGAGCGAGTAGCGCCCACCGATGAGGGTCGGTTCGTGGCTGTCGTCGGGAGTCACTGATGACCCTTCCCCTCGTGACCGTGCATGGGACCTCGTGTGGTGGTGGGGGTGCCGAAACCGGAGCGCCCCGCTGCGTCGTACTCAGCCATGGGACTTCAGCACCGCCTCCATGACCGCCTTCGCGATCGGTCCGCCGAGCGTGCCGCCGGCGATCTCGGTGGTCGGCCGGTTCACGTGCTGGATCATCACCGCGACCGCCACCTTGGGTGCGTACGCCGGCGCGAACGACACGAACCAGGCGTACGGCGGCACCTCGGTGCCGTCGGGGTTGTGCAGTCCGCTCTGCGCGGTACCGGTCTTGGCGGCGACCTGGACGCCCGGGATGGCGGCCGGTTTCGCCGTACCGTGCTGGACGACGGCCACCATCAGCTTGGTCACCTCGTTCGCCGTCGTGGCGGAGACCGCCTGGCTGAGCACCTCGGAGTGACCGGGCACCAACGGCTCCTGGGACGGCGACTGGAGCTCGTCGGTGAGGTAGGGCCGCATCACGGCGCCGTGGTTGGCGATGCCCGCGGCGACCATCGCCATCTGGAGTGGCGTCGACGTGACCGACCCCTGGCCGAAGCCCGAGAGCGCGGTCTGCGGAGGGTCGAGACCGCTGGGGTACTGCGAGACGGCCTGGCCGGGCAGGTCGGTGAGGTAGGACTGGTCGAACCCGAAGCCCTCCGCCGTCTTGTGCATCGCCGTGGCCCCGACGATCACGGCCAGCGGGGCGAAGCTGGTGTTGCAGGAGAACTCGATCGCCTGCATGAAGGGGATCTTGCCGCCGCTGCCGCAGGCCTGGATCTCGTTGTGCACCACGTTGGTCGACTGGGGCAGCCGGTAGCTGGGCCCGCCCGGCACCAGCGAGGCCGAGGTGTACTTGCCGCTCTGGACCGCCGCGGACGCGGTGACCACCTTGAACGTCGAGCCGGGTGGCAGCGTGCTCTGGATCGCGCGGTTCAGCAGCGGGTCGCCGGGCCGCTTCGACAGGTCGGTGGCATAGGCACTGGCCTTCTTGAAGTCGTGGTCGGCCAGCTTGTTGGGGTCGTACGTCGGTAGCGACACCATCGCCAGGATCTTGCCGGTACTGGGCTCGAGGGCCACGACCGCGCCCTGGACGTCGCGGCCGAGCGCACGCAGCCCGTTGAAGGCCGCCTTCTGCGCCGCCGGGTTGATGGTCAGGACGACGTTCCCGCCCTTGGTGGCGTTGCCGTTGACCAGGTCGACGAGGCGGTTGACGAACAACCGGTCGTCCTCGCCGGAGAGGAAGGAGTTGTCGGCCCGCTCGATGCCGGTCTCGTTGCCGAACGTGTACCAGCCGGTGACCGGGGCGTACATGTAGGGCTTGGGGTAGACGCGCTGGAACTTGTACTGGTCCTGGGACGGCACGCTCTCCGCGATCGGGACGCGGCCGGCGAGGACCGCGCCGCGGTCGCGGGAGAACGTCGCGGTCGCCACCCGGCCGTTGCCGACGCGGTTGTTGAGCGAGTCGGCGTGGTAGTACTGCAGGTACGTCGCGTTGAGGGCCAGCGCCAGGAACAGCAGCAGGCAGAAGATCGAGACGGTCCGGATCGGCTTGTTCACAGCCTCACCACCTGGGTCGACTCCATGTCGGCGTCGTCGGACCCCGTCAGGTCGGGCGGAGGGCGTCTGGCCGCGTCGGAGATCCGCAGCAGGAGCGCGATGATCACCCAGTTGGCGACCAGCGACGATCCGCCGTACGACAGGAACGGCGTGGTGAGACCGGTCAGCGGGATCAGGTGGGTGACGCCGCCGACGACCACGAAGACCTGGAGCGCGAGAGCGCCGCCGAGCCCGGTCGCCAGCAGCTTGCCGAGGTCGTCGCGGCTGATAAGGGCGGCCCGCAACGCGCGCTCGACGATGAGGCCGTAGAGCAGGATCACCGCGATCGAGCCGGTCAGCCCGAGCTCCTCGCCGATGGAGCCGAAGATGAAGTCGCTCCAGGCGAAGGAGATGCGCCAGGGGGCGCCCTGGCCGAGTCCGCGCCCGAGCAGCCCGCCCCAGGCCATGCCGAACATCGTCTCGACGCTCTGCCGGCCGAGGTCGTTGGTGCCGCTGCCGTAGTGGGCCCATACGTTCGACCAGAGGTCGATGCGCTCGCGGACGTGGCCGATCGAGAGGTACGTCGCGTAGGAGCCGAGGGCGAAGAGCACGGCGCCGACCACCAGCCAGCCGGCCCGCTCGGTGGCGACGTAGAGCATGATCAGGAACAGGCCGAAGAACAGCAGGCTCGAGCCGAGGTCGTGCTGGAACACCAGGATCCCGAGGCTCACCACCCACATCGTCAGGATCGGGCCGAGGTCGCGGCCACGCGGCAGGTCGACCATGGCGACGCGCCGGCCGGCCAGCGCCAGTGCGTCGCGGTGGAGCACGAGGTAGCCGGCGAAGGTGATCACCAGCAGCAGCTTGGCGACCTCGCCGGGCTGGAAGTTCAACGGGCCGAGGTGGATCCAGATGCGGGCGCCGTTGACGGTGTTGCCGATGCCCGGCGCCATCGGCGACAGGAGCAGCACGATGGCGCCCAGGCCGCTGGTGTAGGTGAAGCGCTGCAGTACGCGGTGGTCACGGATGATCAGCAGGGTGGCGACGAACAGGCCCACGCCGATGGTCATCCAGATCAGCTGCTGCCGCGCGTAGTGGTGGTTGAGGGCCAGGTCGAGCCGGTGGATGACGGCGAGGCCCAGACCGTTGAGCGCGGCCACGACCGGCAGCAGCACCGGGTCGGCGTACGGCGCCACCATCCGCACGACCACGTGGGCGATGACGATCAGCGCGGCCAGCCACCCGCCGTACGAGACGATGTCGGGAGGGACGCTGCCTTTCACGCCGAGGCCGACCGCGGCATACGCGCCTACGCCGACGAGCAGCGCGAGGACCAGCAGGAACAGCTCGGCCCCCCGCCGACGGCGGTGGACGAACTGCATGAGGGCTCCGGTCTGGGAAGTGCGCTGCGCCATCTCAGCCGCCCACGTTCTGGTTGCCCGCGAGGCGCTGCACGGTCCGCTCGGCGTCGTCGAGGCTGCCGGCGCCGATGCCCTGCTGGACGGTGCGCGCGCTGTAGGGATCGAGGCGGTCGACCTGCACGTTGGAGGTCTCGTAGGCGTGGGAGAGCGAGAGGCCAGGCAGATCGGCCTGCACGCCCCGGAAGATCGTGACGACGCCGTCCTGCTCGCCGACGTAGTACTGGTGCTGGCTCCAGCTCCAGGCACCGACGCCGGCCAGCCAGGCCACGCCCAGGACGGCGGCGAGCGCGAGCGCCCGGCGTAGCCAGACGTAGCGACGCGGAGCCAGGGGCGCGTAGCGGGCCGACTCGGGGTCGGGGTCGATCGCGTAGGGGACGCCGGGCGGCAGGTCGTCGGGGATCTCGGCGGCCACCGGCTCGAGCTCGCCGGTGTCGCCCGCGCGGTGGCCGCGGAAGAACGACGTGGTGCTGCGGGTCCGGCGCTTCAGCTCGGCCGCCGAGCCGACGACCATGGGCGCGGCCGGCTCGCTCTCGTCGGCGGGTACGACGTCGGCCACGATGCAGGTGACGTTGTCGGTGCTGCCGGCCTCGAGGCTGGCGCGCACCAGCTCGACGGCCGCGTAGTCGGGTGACCCGGTCGCCAGGATGTCGGCGAGACGGCCGTTGTCGAGGGAGCCGGACGCGCCGTCGCTGCACAGCAGGATGCGGTCGTGCTCGGCCAGCCGGACCGTGAACAGGTCGGGGTCGACCTCGTGGACCCCGTCGAGCGCCTTGAGGATGAGATTGCGGTGCGGGTGGGTGCGGGCGTCCTCCTCGGTGATCCGGCCGTCGTCGATGAGGCTCTGGACGAACGTGTGGTCGCTGGTCAGCTGGCTGATCTCCTGGGAGCGGAACAGGTAGGCCCGGCTGTCGCCGACGTGTCCCATCGCCAGCCGCTCGCCGTCGAAGAGCGCGACCGTCGCGGTGGTGCTGGTGCCGCTCAGCGCCGGCTCCTCGTCGACGAGATCGCCGATCCGGTCGGAGGCCCGGTGGAGGGCGCCGGCGACGAGCTCGAGCCGGTGGTCCTCGTCGTCCGCCTCGGCCGGCGGCAGGTCGAGCCGGCGCAGCTGCCCGATCGCCGTACTCGAGGCGAGGTCGCCACGGGCGGCGCCGCCGACGCCGTCGCACACGGTGAGGAGCCAGGGCCCGGCGTAGCCGGAGTCCTGGTTGTCCTTGCGTACCCGCCCGACGTCCGAGATCGCGGCGTACTGGAGTCGGAACGTCACTTCCGCAGCTCCAGGAGGGTCTTGCCGATGCGGACCTGGGTGCCCAGGGCAAGGGTCGTCGGCTGCGTGAGGCGGGCGCTGCCGATGTAGGTGCCGTTGGTGGAGCCCAGGTCCTCGACGAACCACTGGTCGCCGCTGGCGGCGATGCGGGCGTGGCGGGTCGAGACGTAGTCGTCGTCGAGCCGGATCGCGGCGTCGGAGCCGCGGCCGATGAGGATCGGGGCCTGGGCCAGGTCGGCGCGCTCACCCTTGTTCGCGCCGTCGACCACGAGCACGTGGGTGGGGGAGCCCTTCTTGGCGCGCTGCTTGGGCTGGCGGCGCGGCCTGGGGCCGGCGGCCTCGCGGGCGCCCTGGGGGATCCGCGCCCCGAACATGTCGGAGCGGACGACCGAGATCGCCGACAGCACGAAGATCCACAGGATCGCCAGGTAGGAGATCTTGATCAGGAAGAGGGTGAGCTCAGACATCGGCATCGTCCTCGACCACGCGCACGGTCAGCGTCGTACGCCCGACCTTGACCTCGGAGCCGTCGTGGAGCGGAGTGCTGGCGAGGCGGTGGCCGTCGACGAGCATGCCGTTGGTCGAGCCGAGGTCTGAGACGGCGATGGACACGCCACCGTCGGCGGACTCGTCGACGGTGAACTCGATGTGCCGGCGACTGACGCCGGGGTCGTTGATGCGCAGGTCGGCCTCGGTGCCGCGGCCCACGACCAGGCCCGGGGGCTGGAGGGGGTGCTGCGTGCCGTTGACCTCGAGGTAGGCCCGGGCTCGGCGTACCTGGGTATGGGTGGCGTTGCTGATCACCGACGCGTGCGCGCGGCTCCGGACCCGGAAGCGCCCGATCGTGAGGTCGTCGTCGGCCTCGAACGTGATCGTGATGGGCCCGGAGAAGATGTAGCTCTGCTTCTCTCCGTGCTCCTGGAGCTGGGTGGTGAGCTCCTTGACCAGCGTCGAGTCGTACGGCGACAAGCGGTCGAGGTCGGCGCCGGACAGCTCGACGTGGAAGTCGTTGGGGACCATCCGGCGCTGACGCGACAGGATCTGCGCGTTGTTGTCGCACTCGCGCTGGAGAGCCGCGGAGATCTCCACGGGCTGCACGGCGCTGCGGAACGCCCGGGCGAAGGCTCCGGAGACCAGCTGCTCGAGTCGCTGCTCGAACTTCTGCAGGCCACTCACGCCGCACCTCCTCTCAGCCCCGTTGGAAACTCCAGTCTTCCGCCCCGGTGGGACGAGGCCCGAGCGTGGTCGGGTTGCGCCGATCGTATCCGGGTCGAGCGAGGACCGGCCGACCCGGCGGGCGCCGGAGCCGCGGGTCCCCGCTCCGGTTTGGGGCACGTGAGCGCGCTGGGATAGCCTTGGCGCGCTTCTGGCGCGAGTGGCGGAATAGGCAGACGCGCACGGTTCAGGTCCGTGTGTCCGAAAGGACGTGGGGGTTCAACTCCCCCCTCGCGCACGCGAGCCCCAGGTCCGTGACCTGGGGCTTTGTGTTTGGGGCCGCGTCCGGCACCTGCTCATGTGCCGAAATATTGCTGGGCCCCTTAAACGCCGTCGCTGAAGGTGTTGGCGTCTGGCCCCGCCGGGCGTACTGGCATCGAGCGGCGGACGAGACATGCATGCAACGCGTGACGATGGACTCTGTCTGTCGGGCTCACACATGGGCAGCGTCGGAGGACGGCCGCCTTTTCGATCGGCGGCCTCTTCGAGGAGCTGTCATGCACCGACCACGATCGTGGACGCGACAAGTAACGCCGAGCCTCTTCATCTCGTTGCTCGCGCTCTTCCTCGCCCTCTCCGGCACGGCCTACGCAATGAGCAAGGGTGAGGTCAAGACCGCCAACCTGGCCAACGGTTCGGTGACGACAGCGAAGCTGGCTCACAATGCCGTGATCTCACGCAAGATCAAGCAAGGCGAGGTGTGGGGTTCCGACCTGGCGATGGGCGCCATCGGGTCGGACCAGGTGAGTGACCGGAGCCTTCGGCTGCACGACCTCGGCGGCCCACGGGCGGGGTTGCTCGTGACACCCACCAACATGTCGATCCCCGCGAACAGCTGCCGGCTCGTCTTCCTCAGGACTGCGGCGCCGGCCCCGAATCTGCTCGGGGCGATGGTGATCGGTTACCTGGCCGACGGCGAGACCGGGGGGGCCGTACTCGACAACAACGGAGTGGTGCTCCCGACGATGGTCAGCACGACGACGCAGAGTAGTGCGGGCGAGGTTCGGTTCAACCTCATGCTGTGCGACGGCGGTGGCAGCGGCCAAACCATCCCGAAGGGATCCCTGCTCTACTACCGGGTCATCGGCGCCTGAGCCCCACCGTGGGCTCGTAGCAACGAGAACTCGAGGCCGCTCGGGTCGAGCCGGGCCGAGCGCCCGCCATCTGCGACGTCTCAAACGTGCGTTTGGGCCCGCTCAACGGGTCGAAATGAGAGGCGCCCCCGCTCGTCGTACGAGCGGGGGCAGTGGCGCCGCGCCCTTCGTCCCCCCGGTCGATGGGCTGACCCCGGCCAGTCTGCGTCCCCCCGGTCGTGGACTGGCCCGTTGCTGCGATCCGATGAACCGCGGCTACGTGACTATGAAACGACGGATTCGTGCGTTTGTGACGGCAATTGGCGAAAGTTTTGCTCAAATGTCCGTTCGGAGGCGACGAAGTAGTCATTCAGGTGGCCTTGGAGCGACGAAATCGGTGCTTTGGCGCCCGGCTCACCGCTCCACGATGCGTACGGCGCCCGCGCGGCGCGGATCGCCGGCGGCCACGAGCCGGCCGGTGGCGTCGACCAGCGTGGCGCCGACGCCTCCGAAGTACATCGACAGCTCCGACTCGTGTCGCACCACCTCGTCGGGACGGCCGGCGCGGTGGACGTGGACCCGGGGATGGTCGACCGCCTCCTGCAGGGAGAGCCCGCTCAGGAAGCAGCCGAGCACCTGGACGATCGCGGTGGTGATGCGGTCCGCGCCCGGGGAGCCGATCGCGAGCGTGGACCCGTCGTCGTGGCGGGCCACGGTGGGGGTCATGTTGGACAGCAGCCGCGTGCCGGACGCCGCGGCGTACAGGCCCGCCGGGTGGAGCTCCTGCTCGCCGAGGCAGTTGTTGAGCCAGATCCCGGTGCCCTTCGCGATCATCCCGGACCCGTAGCCCGACGAGAAGGTCACCGCGCAGGCCTCGCCGGAGCGGTCGGTCGCGGAGACGTGAGCGGTGGACCCCGACTCGAGGAACGCCAGGTGGTCGCGGTCGACGAGCTCGAGGAAGGCGCGCGCCGCCTCCACCAGGTCAGGTGCGTGGTCCAGGGCGTCGAGGCGGTGTCCGAGGACGGCGCGCTGGACCCGCACGAGGAGGTCCGTGTCGGCCGGGTCCCACCCTCCGCGGGCGTCGAGCAGCAGCCGCAGCATCGCCGCGACACACACCCCGCCGACGGACGGCGGCGGTGTCGTGGCGAGTGACCAGCCTCCGGCCCGCGTCACCAGCGCAGGTCGTACGACGGCTCGGTAGGCGGCGAGGTCCGCACGCGTCAGCAGCCCACCCCGGTCGAGCACGTCACGGCTGATCAGGTCGGCGAGCTCGCCGTCGTACAGGACTCCCGGACCCTCGTCGGCGATCAGCTCCAACGAGTCCGCCAGATCGGGTACGACGACCTGCTCGGTCGTCACCTCGCCACCGGGCCCGTGCAGCGCCGCCCTGCTGGCCGGGTCCCAGCCGAAGACGTCGTCGTGCACGAAGTCGAGGTAGTACCGCGACGCCGACGTGAGTGGGAAGCCACCGCGGGCCACCTCGATCGCGGGCCCGACGATCTCGCGCCAGGGCAGGTGACCGTCGCGCCGATGAGCGTCGCCGAACGCGGCCAGAGCGCCGTGGACGGCGACCGAGCCGGGCCCGATCGTCAGGTCGACGCCACCGCCGTACGCGGTGGACACGTCCCAGGTCGACGCGGACGGCTCGATCGTGGTGAGGCCGCGGCCCGGCATGTCCATCCAGCCGTCGACGGTGTACGCCGGACGACCACCGGCGGGCTGCACGGTCACGAAGCCTCCGGAGCTGACCGAGACGATGCCGACCTCGTTGACCATCGCGACCAGGGCTGCGGCGAGGGCTGCGTCCACCGCGTTGCCTCCCTGGCGGGCGACCTCCTGGGCGGCGTCCGCCGCGGCCGCGTTGGGCGCGGCGACGGCGAGAGCGGACATGGCTGAACGCTACCCACGGCCGCGGGCACGTCATACCCGTCGAGGCGACCGGACGGCGACTGCGGCTGCGCGCCACGCGCCATACTGACCGCCATGGGTGACGTGGCGGTGATCGCGTGAAGTGGTGGGGGCGCATCGTCCTCGTCGTGTTCGTGCTCGGGGTGGTCAACCTCCCCTATGCGGGCCACGTGTGGCAGCTCCACCGCGCCGAGACCGACGGCATCCAGGTGACGGCCCCGGTGCTCAAGGTCACCCCCTCCGGTGGTGACGCGCTCGTCGACTTCAAGATGCCGGCCAGCGTCGACTCGAAGCAGACGGTGCACGAGGTCAAGGTCGACGGCGCCACGGGCGCGACCGTCGCGCGCACCCAGCAGATCGGCGTACGGGTGCTGAAGGGCCATCCGGCCGTCTTCCACGTCGACGGCCAGATCCGGAGCTCGACCAGCGCGATCATCATCGGCGTCGCCGACCTGCTGATCCTGCTGATGGTGCTGCTCCGGTGGCGTCTCGGTGGCCGGCTCCGGCGCCCGGCGCTGGTGGCGGTGGCGCTCGGCGACGTCGAGAACGGCGACGAGGGCTCACTGCTCGACAAGCAGGAGGACGGCAGCTACCTCATCAGCGGCGAGATCGCCGAGGCCGGCCCCGAGTCGATGCGGCTCACCCTGCGCGACCGTGACGTCACGGTGCACCTCCGGGGCTACCGCAACCCGATCCCCGTCGGCGAGAGCGCTCGGGTCCACGCCCACATGGTCGGCTGATGCTCCAGAAGGTCGTCGACACGCTGCTCGGCGTACCCCCCTGGCTGGCGCTCCTCATCATCGCCGGCCTCGTCTTCGGCGAGGCCGCGCTGTTCTTCGGCTTCGTGCTGCCCGGCGAGACCGCCGTGGTGTACGGCGGCGTCCTGGCCGATGCCGGCAAGGTCTCGGTCCTCGTCGTGCTCGCGGTCGTGATCGTGGCCGCGATCGTGGGCGACAGCATCGGCTTCGAGGTCGGCCGCAGGCTCGGGCCGCGGCTGGTGCGTGCCCCCGTCCTCCGCAACCATCCCGACCGCCTGGCGGCGGCCCAGGCCTATCTACGCCGGCGCGGCGGTCGCGCCGTCGTGGCCGGGCGGTTCACGGCGTTCCTCCGTGCGGTGATGCCGGCGCTGGCCGGCGCGAGCCGGATGGAGTACCAACGCTTCCTGGTCTTCAACGCGAGCGGCGGCGTGCTGTGGGGGACGGCCTGCGTGCTCCTGGGCTACTTCGCGGCCCACTCGATCAGCCAGGTGACCCATTACCTCGGGCTCACCAGCGGTGCGATCGTGGTCCTCATCGTCACCGGCCTCGTGTGGGCCTGGCATCGACGCGGGCGAGATGCCTGAGGACGCCTCGTCCGCCACACCTTCGACCTCGTGGGCCGGTTGGCGCACCGTGCTCTGGCTCGGAGTGGTCAGCCTCCTGGTCGACCTGGTGTACGAGGGGGCCCGGTCGATCACCGGCCCGTTCCTGGCCTCGCTCGGCGCCTCGGCGTTGACGGTCGGCCTGGTGACGGGCGCGGGCGAGGGCGCAGCCCTGGGGTTCCGGCTGTTCTCCGGACCCGCGGCCGATCGCAGCGGCCGCTACTGGCGATGGATGGTCCTGGGCTACGCGCTCACCGCGGTCTGCGTTCCCCTGATGGCGCTCGCCCCTGCGCTGGGTGCGGCCGGCCTGGTCTTCGGCGCCGCGATGGTGCTTCTGGAGCGCACCGGCAAGGCGGTCCGCAGCCCGGCCAAGTCGGTGCTGCTCGCCGTGGCCGCCCGCAAGGTCGGACGCGGCCGCGGGTTCGGCGTACACAAGGCGCTCGACCAGACCGGGGCCGTCCTCGGGCCGCTGCTGGTCGCCGGCGTCATCGCGCTGACCACCCACACCTGGGCGGGCCTGGCCGTGCTCGCCGTACCGGGAGCCGTCGCGCTCGGCGTCCTCACCTGGATGCACCGCCACGTCGGCGACCCCGACCACGGGTCCTCCGCCGGTACGTCGCACCTCGAGTCGCTGCCGCGCGCCTTCTACGTGTACGCCGTCGCGTGCTCCCTCACCACGGTCGGCCTGATGACCTTCGGCGTGATCTCCTACCACCTCGTCCACGAGCGGCTCGTCGCGGCCGCCGTGGTGCCCGTCGTCTACGCCGCCGCGATGGGCGCCGAGGCCGTCGCCTCGCTCGGCACGGGCTTCGCGTACGACCGCGTCGGCGGCGGCACCCTCGTCGTGCTGCCTCTCGTCGTGGCGGCCGTGCCGGTGCTGGTCTTCACCGATCGCGTCGCGCTGGCCGTGACCGGCGTGCTCATGTGGGGCGTCGCGACCGGGGTCCAGGACTCCACCGTCAAGGCGCTCGTGGCCGACCTCGTGCCCGCCGCCCGCCTTGCCACGGCGTACGGCGCGTTCGCGGCCTTCCAGGCGGTCGCGGCCCTGCTCGGCGGCGGCCTCGCCGGCTGGCTGTACGACGTGCAGCGCAGCGCCCTGGTCGTCACCGTCGGCGTGGCGCAGGTCGTCGCACTGGTACTGCTGCTCGGGGTGCTCGGGCGACGTCGTACCGGGTGACGGGGTCAGAGCCGGGCGGCCAGGAAGCGCAACGTGTCCGCGGCCGGGCGCTCGACGGCGTCGCGGTAGCCGGTGCCCGCCCACAGGTTCACCCGCTCCGGGTCTCCCGCGGCGGCGGCCGCGCGTCGTAGCGGGCTGGTCAGGTGGTGCACGGCCGGATACCCGGCAGGGGCGACCGCGTCGTACGCGTCGATGAACCGGTTGCGAAGCCCGCGAGCGGGACGTCCCGTGAACGCCCGCGTCACCGCGGTCTCCCGGTCGCGCGCGAGCAGGGCCCTGCGGTGCGCCGGCGACGTGCCGGCCTCGGGTGCCAGGAGCAGCGCGGTCCCGGCCATGGCCGCGACGGCGCCCGAGGACACGACCGCGGCCACGGCTGCGGGCGTCGTCAGGCCGCCGGCGGCCAGGCAGGGAAGGGCTACAGCGCTCGTGACCTCGGCGACCAGGTCGGGCAGGGCCACCGGGGTGGGAGGCCGCTCGGGGGTGAGAGTGCCCGAGTGGCCGCCGGCGTCGGCGGACTGGACCGCCAGGGCGTCGACCCCGGCGTCGGCGGCTCGAATCGCCTCCGACGCCGACGTGACCGTCTGGACCAGCAGGCTGCCCGTACGGCGCAGCCTCGACAGCACCGCGGCCGACGGGAGACCGAAGGTGAACGACACGACCGCCGGTGGCCGCGCGACCAGCAGGTCGATCTTGTCCCGCCAGTGGTCGTCGTCCTCACGCGGATCGACCGGCAGCTCGACGGCGTACCTCTCGGCCTCGGCGAGGAGGAGTTCGCGGTAGCGGCGGTACGCCCCGGGGGCGACCGGGACCGGGTGCGGGGCGAACAGGTTCACCCCGAAGGTGTCCGTGTGCTCCGAGACGGCCGTGATCTGCTCGTCGAGCGCCTCGGCCGTCCGGTATCCACCGGCGATGATGCCGAGGCTCCCCGCGCCGCCGGCGGCGACCACGAGCTCAGGAGTGGTCGGCCCGCCCGCCATGGGCGCGGCCAGCACCGGGCAGCGGACCCCGAGCCCGGTCAGCAGGCTCATCGAGCGGTGAGCGGGTGGAGGTCCATCCAGAGAGTATGACGAGCCGGCCGCAGGGGCGCGGACCTCGACGGTGAGACCTCCGCCGACGCCCGACTAGGGTGAGCAGCATGTCGGCCACCCCGTCGTCGTACTCCATCACCATGCGACTGCACACCGCTCCCGACCACGGCGTCGTCGGTCGAGTGGCGACGGCGATCGCCACGGCGGGGGGCATCGTCACCGCCATCGACGTCGCCGACTCCAGCCACGACCGCCTGGTGGTCGACGTGACCTGCTCCGCCTCCGACGCCGACCACGCCGAGGTGCTGGTGGCCGCGGTCCGCGAGGTCGAGGGCGTGGACGTCTACAAGGTCAGCGACCGCACGTTCCTGCTCCACATCGGCGGCAAGATCGAGGTCACCAGCAAGGTCGCGCTGCGCACCCGCGACGACCTCTCGATGGCCTACACGCCGGGTGTCGGCAGGGTCAGCATGGCGCTGGCGAGGAACCCCGAGGACGTGTGGCGCCTGACGATCAAGGGCAACTCGGTGGCCGTGGTGACCGACGGTTCGGCCGTGCTGGGCCTCGGGAACCTCGGGCCCGGGCCGGCGATGCCGGTGATGGAGGGCAAGGCGGCGCTGTTCAAGCGCTTCGGCGGCATCGACGCCTGGCCCATCTGCCTGGCCACCCAGGACACCGACGAGATCGTGAGGGCCGTCGAGATGATCGCGCCCGGCTTCGGCGGCATCAACCTCGAGGACATCGCCGCCCCGCGCTGCTTCGAGGTCGAGCGCCGGCTCCGCGAGAGCCTCGACATCCCGGTCTTCCACGACGACCAGCACGGCACCGCGATCGTCGTCCTGGCGGCGCTGACCAACGCCCTGCGCTGCGTGCACAAGACGCTGCCCGATGCCCGGGTCGTCGTGTCGGGCGGCGGTGCGGCCGGCTCCGCCATCGTGACCCTGCTCCTCGCGGCCGGTGCCCACGACGTCGTCGTCTGCGACCGCGAGGGAGTGCTGGCGGCCGGCGACGAACAGCTCAGCCCGGCGATGGCCGAGCTCGCCGCACGGACCAACCCGCGTGGCATGCGCGGCGGCCTGCACGACGCGCTCCGCGACGCCGACGTCTTCATCGGGGTGAGCGCCCCGGGCATCCTGCCGGCCGAGTGGATCGCCGACATGGCTCCCCGTGCCGTCGTCTTCGCCCTGGCCAACCCCGACCCCGAGGTCGACCCGGCCGACGCCGAGAAGTACGCCGCGGTCGTGGCGAGCGGTCGCTCCGACTACCCGAACCAGATCAACAACGTCCTCGCCTTCCCCGGTGTCTTCCGCGGGCTGCTGGACGCACGGGCGCACGAGATCACCACCGAGATGCTGCTCAAGGCCGCCTACGCGATCGCGCACGTGGTCAACGACGAGGAGCTCAACCCCAACTTCATCATCCCCAGCGTCTTCAACGCTGACGTACCGAAGGCCGTCGCGGCCGCGATCAGAGGAGCTGATGCATGACCACCCTGGGCGACTTCCATGCCACGACCATCGACGGTGAGGACCGTGATCTCGGCGATTACGTCGGCGAGGTCGTCCTGGTCGTCAACACCGCCAGCAAGTGCGGCTTCACACCGCAGTACGAGGGCCTGCAACAGCTCTTCACGACGTACGCCGGACAGGGTTTCACCGTGCTCGGCTTCCCGTGCGACCAGTTCGGGAACCAGGAGCCCGGGTCCGAGGACGAGATCGCGGGCTTCTGCGAGAAGAACTACGGCGTCTCCTTCCCGATGTTCGCCAAGATCGACGTGAACGGCGCGGACGTGCACCCGCTCTACGAGTGGCTCAAGGACGAGCAGAGCGGCATGCTCGGTGGCCGGATCAAGTGGAACTTCACGAAGTTCCTGGTCGGCCGCGACGGGATGCCGATCGCCCGCTTCGCCCCGCAGAAGGAGCCCGCCGAGCTCGTCGGCGACATCGAGGCGGCCCTCGGTGACTCCGCTCGCTCGACGGCCGTGGGCGAGTGACCCGCGCCTGACCCGCCCCCTGCTCAGCCCTCGGTCGCGCAGAGCGCGGCGCCGACGATGCCGGCGGCGTTGAGGAGCTCGGCGGGGATGATCTCGGTCTCGATGTCGATCAGCGGGAGGAACCTGTCGGCCTTCTTGCTGACCCCGCCGCCGACCACGAACAGCTCGGGGGAGAAGAGGTCCTCGAGCTTGCGGTAGTACGTCGTCAGCCGCTCGGCCCACTCCTCCCACGAGAGCTCATGGCGGTCCTTGACGCTCGAGGCGGCCCGCCTCTCGGCGTCATGGCCGTCGATCTCGAGGTGGCCGAGCTCGGAGTTGGGGATCAGCACGCCGTCGTACACGAGGGCGGAGCCGATGCCGGTGCCGAGCGTGGTGACGATGACCAAGCCCTGCCGGCCCTTCGCCGCGCCGTACCGCACCTCTGCGAGGCCGGCCGCGTCCGCGTCGTTGACGACGTGGACGTCGCGGCCGGTGGCCTCGGTGAAGAGCTTGTCGGCGTCCTCCCCGATCCAGTGCTTGTCGATGTTGGCGGCGGAGTGGACCACGCCGTGCCGGACGACGCCGGGCACGGTCACCCCCACCGGTCCGTCGGAGTCGTCGAAGGACGAGAGCAGGGCGACGAAGACCTTCGCCACCGCCTCCGGCGTCGCCGGCTGCGGCGTGTCGATCCGCACCCGCTCCTCGGCGAACTCGCCCTTCTGCAGGTCGACCGGGGCGCCCTTGATCCCGGTCCCACCGAAGTCGATGCCGAAGGGAAGGCCGATCCCGCCGTGCGTGGTCATGCGCCCATCTCATCCCCCCGCGGCCGGAGCGGCAACCTGGGCCCTTGCCAGCTGGGTTTACAAACCGTATGGTTCTGTAAACCCTTTCTCGAGGAGGTACGACGATGACGCCGTCGCCGGAGATCGCCCGCAGCACCGTCCCCGAGGGCTCGACCGCGCAGTGGCGCGACAAGAAGCGCTACCTGTGGCTGATCGGCCTGGTCGTGCCCTCGCTCGCGTTCATCGCGATCGGCATGTGGCGGCTCACCGGATGGGGCGTGTGGTTCTGGATCGGACCGATCGTGATCCTGGGCGTCGTACCCGCGATCGACCTCTTCGCGGGGCTCGACCGCTCCAACCCGCCCGACGACGTGATCGAGGCCCTGGAGAAGGCCCGGTACTACCGCTGGATCACCTATCTCTTCCTGCCGATCCAGTACGCCGGGTTCGTCGGCGCGCTTGCGCTGATCTCGGGGAAGGTGATGACCCACGTCGACCTGTCGACCGTCGACCGGCTCGGCATCGCGATCTCCATCGGCTGCATCGGCGGCATCGGCATCAACACCGCGCACGAGCTCGGCCACAAGAAGGAGGCCAACGAGCGCTGGCTGTCCAAGATCGCGCTGGCCCAGAGCTTCTACGGCCACTTCTACATCGAGCACAACCGCGGTCACCACGTCCGGGTCGCGACCCCGGAGGACCCCGCGTCCGCTCGGCTGGGCGAGAACTTCTACCAGTTCTGGCCACGCACCGTCGGCGGCTCCCTGCGGTCGGCGTGGAGCCTCGAGAAGAGGCGGATCGCGCGCCGCAAGCAGCACCCCTGGCGCCTGTCGAACGACGTCCTCAACGCCTGGCTGATGTCGGCAGTGCTCTGGGGCGCGCTGATCGCTTGGCTCGGCCCCGGCATCACGCCGTACCTCGTGATCCAGGCGGTCGTCGGCTTCTCCCTGCTCGAGGTCGTCAACTTCATGGAGCACTACGGGATGCTGCGCCAGCAGGTCGGCGTCGGCGAGCGGCAGCGGTACGAGCGCGTCGACCCCTCGCACTCGTGGAACTCCAACAACATCGCCACCAACGTGTTGCTCTACCACCTGCAGCGGCACAGCGACCACCACGCGAACCCCACCCGGCGCTACCAGTCGCTGCGCGACTACCAGGAGAGTCCGGTGCTGCCGACCGGGTACGCCGGGATGATCGTGCTCGCGATCGTGCCGGCCGTGTGGCGCCGGGTCATGGATCCACGGGTGCTCGCTCACTTCGGGGGAGACATCACGCTCGCGAACATCAGCCCCCGCAAGCGCGAGCGGATCCTGGCGCGGTACGTCGCCGAAGTTGCGGACGCCGCCTCCGAGGCCGGGGTTGGAGGGCCGACGGGACCGGAGGCCGACGGCACTGGCGGCCGCGCGTCGGCCGCACGGCGTTCGCGGGGCTCGACCCCGAAGGCGGCCGCCGCGCCTGCGCACGTGCCGCCGCCCTCCGTCCCCGCCGACTCAGTCGCGGACGAGGCGCTCGCCTGGCGGTGCCCTGGGTGCGACTACACGTATGACGTCGTGACCGGGGCGGAGAAGGAGGGGTTCGCGGCGGGGACGGCGTGGTCGGAGATCCCCGACGGGTGGTGCTGCCCCGACTGTGGGGTGCGGGAGAAGGTCGACTTCGTGGCCGTCGAGCATGCATCCACTTCCTAGACTGCGGGGATGACCTCAGCCGCGCCCGCCGAAGCCGCGAGCACGCACGAACGGGTCGTCGCCGCTGCGGCCGTCCTGACCCTGGAGGTCGGGTGGGCCGGCGTCACCATGGGGAAGCTGGCCGACCGGGTCGGGGTGTCGCGGCAGACGGTCTACAACGAGGTCGGCTCCAAGCCGCAGCTGGCCGAGGAGATGGTGCTGGCCGAGCTCGCCAAGTTCCTCGCCGTCGTCGACGAGGCGTTCGACCGGCACCCCGAGGTCCTGGTCGACGCGATCCGGGAGGCCGCTCGCGGTGTCCTCGAGCTCGCCCGCACCAACGCGTTGCTGCAGGCGGTGGTCTCGGCGTCGTACGGCGCGGAGACCGAGCTGCTGCCGCTGCTGACCACCCGCAACGACGCGCTGGTGCTGGCCGCGACCGAGACCGTCCGCGCCCGGGTACGCACCTACCCGCTGGTGATCGACGACCGGTTGCTCGACGCGGCGATCGACATGATCGTCCGGGTCGTCCTCTCCCACGTCGTCCATCCGGCCGGTACCCCGGCCGAGACCGCCGACGACATCGCGTGGATCTCGGGACAGGCGCTCCGATCGTGAGCCGCCACGCGGCGTAGGGTCGCGACGGTGGGCGCCGGAACGATCGAGTACTCCTCGGCGACCGGCCGCGGCGTGGTGCTGGCGGCCGTTCTCGGCTCGGGCATGGCGATGCTCGACGGGACCGTCGTCAACGTCGCCCTCAAGACGATCGGCAAGGACCTCGGGGCGAGCCTGGCGCAGCTGCAGTGGATCACCAACGGCTACCTGCTGATGCTCGCCAGCCTGATCCTGCTCGGCGGGGCGCTCGGCGACCGGCTGGGTCGGCGGCGGGTGTTCGTGACCGGCGTGGTCTGGTTCGCGGCCGCGTCACTGCTGTGCGGCATCGCCCCCAATGCCGAGCTGCTGATCGCCGCCCGGGTGCTCCAGGGCGTCGGCGGGGCGCTGCTGACGCCCGGGAGCCTCGCCATCATCGAGGCGGTCTTCGTCCCGACCGACCGTGGTCGCGCCATCGGCTCCTGGACCGGGCTGGGCAGCATCGCCGCGGCGCTCGGGCCCTTCGTCGGCGGCGTGCTGGTCCAGTACGCCGACTGGCGCTGGATCTTCCTGATCAACCCCCCGATCGCGGCCCTGACCGTGGCCGCGGCGTGGAGGTTCGTGCCGGAGACGCGGACCACGAGCGACGGGCGCTTCGACGTACCGGGCGCGGTGCTCGCGGCGTTGAGCCTGGGCGGCCTCACCTACTGGCTCATCGAGTGGCACAGCGACCTGGCGCTGCCCGCCCTCGCCGTGGGCGTCGTCGCGGGGAGCGGGTTCGTGCTCGTCGAACGCCGGTCTGCGCACCCGATGATGCCGTTGAGCCTGTTCGCGTCCCGCACGTTCAGCGCGGCGAACGCCATGACCCTCCTGGTGTACGCCGCGCTGGGCGCGGTGACCTTCTTCCTGGTCCTCGACCTGCAGACGGTCCTCGGGTACGGCGCGCTCGAGGCCGGCGTGTCGCTGCTCCCGATCACGGTGCTGATGCTGCTGCTGGCCTCGCGCGGCGGCCGGCTGGGGAGCAGGATCGGCCCTCGCATCCCGATGACGGTCGGGCCGCTGGTGATGGCGGTGGCGGTGGCCTGGCTGTCGCGGGTCGACGCGGGCACGTCGTACTGGACCGGTGTGGTGCCGCCGCTGCTGGTGTTCGGTGTGGGACTGGCGGCGATGGTCGCACCGCTGACGATGACGGTCCTGGCCGCGGCCCCCGTCGACCATGTCGGCGTCGCCAGCGGCATCAACAACGCGGTCGCGCGGGCGGGTTCGCTCTTCGCGGTGGCTGCGCTGCCCGTCGCGGTGGGGCTCTCCGGTGACGAGTACGCCGACCCCACCGCCTTCGGCCAGGCCTACGGGAAGGCCCTGCTCATCTGCGCAGGCCTGCTGGCGGTCGGCGGTCTGCTGTCGTGGTTCACCATCCCCGCCGGCCCGGTGGTCCGGGCAGGGGCCGGGGAGTCCAACGCGCGTCCGGCGACGCAGCTCGACTGCCCACAGCGCGGTCACTGAGACCGGTCGTGGCTGACGGTCAGGACCTTGCCGGGAAGCGCGCCAGCCCCAGCACGTGGAACCCCGCGGCGTGGGCGGCCGCGTGGTGACTCGGGTACCGAACGGTCGTCGTGGAGTGCAGGACCCATGCACCCTTGCGCCATACGTAGACCCGACTCGGCCCGGCGTACACACCGTGGTGGCCCGGCGTCGCCATGGTGCCCGTCATGCGCGTGAAGCCGAGGTCGGTCTCGAAGCGGTGCCAGCCGAGCCGGTCGGCGACGGACGCCCCCGCGAACCAGCGCAGCGAGCCGTACGGTGAGCGTTCTACGGCGAGGTGGCCGTGGCGGAAGGTGACCAGGGTGTAGCCGGGGTTGTGGGGTCCGAGCCTGGTGAGCAGCACCATCTCGGAGCCGGAGGCGCCGTCCACGTCGGCCGCTCCGCCCCAGCGCGTCGCAACCTTCCCGGCCCCGAACGGGACGCGCCGCGTGAGGAGCTCGCCGTGGTGGGTCAGGACCCGCACCACCAGGTGGTGGGCGCCCGAGGCCTGGAGCGCCACGGTGTCGCTCTTGAAGTCGCCGTCGACGTCGGTGTGGGCCACGACGTGGCAGTGCGCGGCGCCGGCGCAGACCCCGGCAGCGGCGTCGCTTCGAGCCGCGATCGTGAGGAGGCCGGTGGCCGCCACGGTGACCGCTGCGAGTGTGTGGGTGAGCCTGCGCATGGAGTGCTCCTGTCGGTCTCCGAGGAGACCTGGTCCGGGGTGGGAAACGTGTCTGCTCCCACCAGGAGGAGCCAAGCAGCCGCGACGGACGTCGTACGACGGTTGCTCGGCGACCTAGCCTGGGCGCGTGAGAACTCGGGGGTGGGCCGCGGTCGCCCTGGGCAGTGTGCTGCTGACCGCGTGCGGGTCGGGCGACCGGGCCCCGGTGACCGCGCCCTCGACCGGCCCGGTCGCGCGCACGACGCCCGCCCACCCGACCACCTCCGCGCTGGACCCGGCCCACGTGGTCGCGGCACCGGGCCGCTTCCGGGCGCCGCTGCAGACGGCCGACATGCTGATCTTCCGGCAGCGTCCCCTGAGCGCGTCGATGGTACGGCGGATCCGGCACGTGGTCGGCGTGACCCGGGTCGAGCGGTTCTCCCTGGCCCAGGTCAGCATCGACGACCACGCGATCAACGTGGCCGCGGTCGACCCGTCGACGTTCCGCAACTACAACCCCGACCGGGAGGCGCAGTTCCAGCAGGAGTGGGACCGCGTCGCCGGCGGCGAGATGGCGCTGCGTCCGCGGTTCCGCGAGCAGGTGCCGGCCGACGGCTACGTACGCATGGGCACCAGCGCCACCGCGCCGCAGCTCCATGTCGGTGTGTACGCGCCGCAGATCCCGCAGGTGGACGCGATCGTCAACGACAGCTGGGTGAAGACGCTCGGTATGCGCCGCGGTAACGCCCTGCTCGTCTCCACCGGCATCCACACCCCGCTCTCGATCCGCAAGCCGATCCAGCGCATCGTCGGTGGCAGGGCCTCGGTCCAGCGGATGGACGTCGCCGCGCGGCTCGGCCTCGACCCCGGCACCGTGCAGACGGCGTTCCTGGTCGGTACGGCGGCCGACGCCGTCGGGTCGTTCAGCTACTCCGTGCTCGGCGGCGGTCACATCGCTCCGCAGCCGAGCTGGGTCGCCTCCCACATCTCCACCGAGACCATGCCGATCATCGGACCGATGACCTGCAACACCCTGATGTTCCCCCAGCTGCGAGCGGCGCTGGACGAGATCGTCGGCGACGGCCTGGCCGGCGCGATCCACCCGAGTGAGTACGGCGGGTGCTACGTCCCGCGGTTCATCGCCGGTACGACGACGCTGTCCAACCACGCCTTCGGGCTGGCCTTCGACCTCAACGTGCCGGAGAACCAGCGCGGCACGGTCGGTCAGATCAACCGACAGGTCGTGCAGATCTTCCAGAGCTGGGGCTTCACCTGGGGCGGCACCTGGGGCTACACCGACCCGATGCACTTCGAGATGAACGCGCTCAAGTGACCGGAGCGAGCGCCGACGACCGCTTGCGGGCGAGGCCCTCTCACCTCATCTGGCAGAGCACGTCGACCTGCCGGGGCCGACCGGGACGTACGACGACCGCGTGGCCGGCCTGGCAGAGGTAGGCGTTGTCGCCGTACTGCGGACTGTGGCCGGTGAGCACGTAGTGGCCCGGCGGCAACGCCAGCTCGAACGCGCCGTCTGGGTCGGTGCTGACCGTGCCTGATGTCGACGAGCCGCGCCAGGTGACCGTGCCCTGCCACGGGCGGGGCGCACCCGGTGCCGGTCCGCCGACGCCCTCGAGGTGGCCGCTCACGACGACGGAGGTGTCCGCGGGTGTGATCCCGGTCTGCGACTCGGGGATCGAGCCGGACCCGCAGGCGCTGCTCACGAGAACCCCGGCGACCAGCGCGACCCTTGCCACGTGCATGCGGATGGGACGCGGACCGACCGCGACCGGTTCCAGCACGGACGACATGATGGACCCATGCGCGCCGTCCAGGTCCTCACGCCCACCGGCCCCGCCGACGTCCGCGTCGTCGACGTCGACGAGCCGGCCCCCGGTCCCGATGACGTGCTCGTCGAGGTGCACTCCGTGGGCATCTCGTTCCCCGACCTGCTGCTGAGCAAGGGCCAGTACCAGCTCAAGCCCGAGCCGCCGTTCACGCTGGGGGTCGACGTTGCGGGCACGGTGGTCTCGACGGGCTCGACCGCCGGAGCAGGCTCGACCGCCGGAGCAGGCTCGACCGCCGTGGGTCTCGCGGCGGGCAGCCGCGTCGCGGGCGTCGTACCGTACGGCGGTGCCGCCGAGCGCGCGGTCGTACCGGTGGCGTCGGTGTTCCCGCTGCCCGACCGGCTGTCGTACGACGAGGGCGCGGCGCTGCCGATGAACTACCTGACCGCTCTGTTCGCGCTCCAGGAGCGGGGTGACGTGTCGAAGGGAGAGACGGTCCTGGTCCACGGCGCGTCCGGCGGCGTCGGCACGGCCACGCTGCAGGTCGCCAAGGGCCTGGGCGCGCGCACCATCGCCGTGGTCTCGACGGACGAGAAGGCGGCCTTCGCGCACGCCGCGGGGGCCGACGAGGTCGTCCTGCTCGACGGCTTCAAGGACCGGGTCGGGGAGCTGACCGGCGGCCGGGGAGTCGACGTCGTCCTCGACGTGGTCGGTGGCGACGTGTTCACCGACTCGCTGCGCTGCCTCGCGGAGCAGGGGCGGCTGCTCGTGGTCGGCTTCGCCGCTGGGCAGGGCATCCCCGAGGTGAGGGTCAACCGGCTGCTGCTGGGCAACATCGACGTCCGCGGTGTGGGCTGGGGCGCCTACGCCATGACGCGTCCGCACCACATGCAGGAGCAGTGGGCCGCGCTGCTCCCGATGATCGAGTCCGGCGTCATCGCGCCGCCGGTCGGGGCGACGTACGAGCTCGCCGACTTCGGCCGGGCCCTGCAGGACATGGACGAGCGACGCACCCTCGGCAAGACGGTGGTGCGCGTGCGATGAGTGAGGGTGCCCCTTAGTCTCGTGCGGGTGAGCATGCTCGATGACGCCCGCGAGGGCATGGACCTCGACATCCGGCCGCAGGACGACCTCTTCGGTCATGTCAACGGCCGCTGGCTCGAGACGGCCGAGATCCCCGCCGACAAGGGGAGCTGGGGACCCTTCGTCTCGCTGGCCGACGCCGCCGAGGAGCAGGTCCGCACGATCATCGAGGAGCTCGCCGAGCGGGTCGTCGCGGGGGAGCAGGGCCTCGGCGACGATGCGATGCGGATCGCCTGCCTGTACGCGTCGTTCATGGACGAGCGGGCGGTGGAGGGCCTGGGCTACGAGCCGATGAAGCCGCTGCTGGCGGCGGTCGAGAGCCTGCGCGACGTGCGCGACCTGGCCGCCTTCCTCGGCGAGTTCGAGCAGATCGGCGGCAGCGGGCCCTTCGGCGCGTACGTCGACGTCGACGGCAAGAACTCCGACCGGTGCCTGGTCAACGTGATGCAGGGCGGCCTCGGCATGCCCGACGAGTCCTACTACCGCGAGGAGAAGTTCGCGGAGATCCGCGAGAAGTACGTCGCGTTCCTCGCGACCATGTTCGGTCTGGTGAACCACCCCGACCCCGCCGCTGCTGCCGCCTCGGTGATGGCCGTGGAGTCGCGCCTGGCCGAGGGGCACTGGGAGCGGGCCGAGACCCGCGACGTACTGAAGACCTACAACCTCACCACGCTCGAGGGGCTGCAGGAGCTCTGCCCGTCGTTCGACTGGCAGGCGTTCATCCTCAACCTCGGCGGGTCGGAGACGACGATCGCCGAGACCTGCGTCCGGCAGCCGTCGTACCTCGAGCACCTGTCGACCGTCCTCGACGAGGTGCCGATCGAGGAGTGGCGCACCTGGCTGACCGCGCGAGTGGTGCGGGCCTTCGCGCCGTACCTGTCGGCGGAGTTCGTGGAGACCAACTTCGACTTCTACGGCCGCACCCTGAGCGGGACCCCACAGCTGCGCGAGCGCTGGAAGCGCGGCGTCGCCCTGGTCGAGGGCTCGATCGGCGAGGCGGTGGGCCGGGTGTACGTCTCCCGCCACTTCCCGCCCGCGTCGAAGGCGATGATGGAGGAGCTCGTCGGCAACCTGCTGCGGGCCTACCGCGACTCCATCTCCGCGCTGGACTGGATGAGCGCCGAGACCAAGCAGCGGGCGTTCGAGAAGCTCGACATGTTCCGGTCGAAGATCGGCTACCCCGACTCGTTCCGCGACTACTCCTCGCTCGAGTTCACCCCCGACGACCTGCTGGGCAACGTCGCGGCCGCCAACGCGTTCGAGACCCGTCGTCAGCTCGCCAAGATCGGTGCCCCCGTCGACCGCGACGAGTGGCTGATGCTGCCGCAGGCCGTGAACGCCTACTACCGGCCGGGCATGAACGAGATCTGCTTCCCGGCCGCCATCCTGCAGAAGCCGTTCTTCTCGCCCGACGCCGAGGCGGCCGAGAACTACGGCGGCATCGGTGCCGTGATCGGTCACGAGGTCGGTCACGGCTTCGACGACCAGGGCTCGCAGTACGACGGCTCCGGCAACCTCCACGACTGGTGGACGCCCGACGACAAGGCGGCCTTCGAGCAGAAGTCCAAGTCACTCATCGAGCAGTACGACGGCCTGTCACCGCGCAACCTGCCCGACGAGCACGTCAACGGCGCCCTGACCGTCGGCGAGAACATCGGCGACCTCGGCGGGCTGACCATCGCGCTGATGGCCTACTCGATCGCGATGGACGGCGACGTGAGCCTCGAGAACGCGCGGAAGCTGTTCTTCAGCTGGGCGTTCATCTGGCGCACCAAGCGGCGGCTCGAGCTCGACCAGCAGTACCTCACCATCGACCCGCACAGTCCGCCGGAGTTCCGCGCGAACATCGTGCGCAACCTCGACGAGTTCCATGCCACGTTCGGCACCCAGGCGGGCGACGCCCTCTGGCTCGACCCGGCGGACCGCGTCCGCATCTGGTGAGCCGCGCGGCCCACGCACAGGCGGCGTACCGGCTGCGCTGCGACTGGGGACTCGCCGGCGCGCGCGCCCTGACGGAGGATGCGCGACCGGGCGACGTGGCGGTCGTCGTGGACGTGCTCTCGTTCACGACCACGGTGTGCGTCGCCGCCGAGGCGGGGATCGGCGTCTACCCCTACCCGTGGGCGGCGACCGATGCGCCGACGTACGCCGCCGCGCGCGACGCGGTGCTCGCGCGCGGTCGTCGCGAGGTGCTCGGGACCGGGTCGGTGAGCCTGTCGCCGGCGTCGTTCGAGGGTGTCTCCGGCGTCGAGCGGGTGGTCCTGCCGTCGCCGAACGGGTCCGCGATCTCGTTCGCCCTGGCCGACGCGGGCGTGACGGTGGTGGGGGCGTGCCTGCGCAACGCGTCCGCCGTCGGTGCCTGGCTCCGCGGGGTCACGGGCCGGATCTCGGTCGTCGCCGCCGGCGAGCGATGGCCCGACGGCGAGCTGCGACCGGCGGTCGAGGACCTGTGGGGCGCGGGGGCCGTGCTGTCCGTGCTCGCTCCGGAGGAGGCGAGCCCCGAGGCGCGGCTGGCGGCCGCGGCGTACGACGCCGTGCGGGCCGACCTCGCCGCCGCCCTGCCGGCGAGTGCCAGTGGTCGCGAGCTCGTCGAGGCCGGCTTCGCCCGCGACGTCGAGATCGCGACGGCCGTGGACGTCACGGCCGTGGTGCCGGTGCTGCGGGGGGAGGCGTTCGTCGGCGAACCCGGCTCAGAGGGACGCGGTGGTCACGGGTAGCGGCTGCACATCCGGGCGAGATAGCCCCAGGCGGTGGAGTCGATCGTCCCCGAGGTCTGCGGATCGTACGTGGCCAGCTGGGTACGGACGACGTCCTGGGTGGCCTGGTCGTAGACGCCGGTGACGTCCGGCAGCAGGTGCGCGTCGCGGAACATGCCCTGGAGCTGCCGGATCCAGATGCTGTCCGTGGCGTCGATGGTCATGTTCGGCCGCAGGGTCGGCGCGTCCGCGAGGTTGACGTGGCAGATGCACTGGACCATGTCGGGCGAGCCGGCGGAGAGCATCGTCACGAAGTCTCCCTTGTGGGCGCCCTGCATCCGGATCGCGCACGCCCGGTTGGTGTCGTAGGGGCCGAGGTAGACGACGTACTGCGGATCGGGCCGCACCGACGTGGTGCCGGGCAGGTGGTAGCGCCACGTCGTGTCGCAGGACTTCGAGGGCTGGAGGTAGCGCGCGCCTGGGTTGGACTGGACCCCTGAGGTCAGGTTGCCGGTTGGCTTGCCGAAGGCGACCATCACGACGCTCTGACCGGGCCGGCACGGCTGGTTCACCAGCGCGGCGCCCAGGTGGAGCGGGTCCTCGACGTGGCTCGGGAGGGAGAACGCCGTGACCACGCCGCAGGCGACCCCGAGGACGGCCGCCAGGCCGACGATCAGGGCTTTGGAAGGCACCCGCGCAGGATACGACGCCGCGCCCGGGTCGGCCCGCGACGGGGGGCCGGCCCGGACGTCGTGTCAGCCGCCGATCACCGCGGCCGGGTCGACCGACTCCATCGGCTTGCGTGGCAGGAAGAACGCCGGGACCAGGCAGAGACCGACCAGGACCGTGGCCACGAGATACATCGCGCCGAACGCGCTGCCCATGAAGTGGATCCCCTGGGCGGTGATCGGCTGCACCTGGGCCTGCGTCAGGTGGAGCTGGGTGAGCACTGCCTGCAGCTTGGCCGGGTCGTTGCCGGCGTTCTGGATGGCGAGGGTGGGCCTGACCACCGAGGCGTGCGCGTTGTAGGCACTGGTGAGCAGGACGCTGAACATCGCCGTGCCCACCGAGATGGCGATCTGCTGGGTGATGTTCATCAGCGTGGAGCCACGGGCGACGTCGTGCGCCTTCAGGCTGGCCAGCGCCGCGGTGAAGACCGGCATCATCGTCGAACCCATGCCGAGGCCCATGACCACGAACGCCGTGATGATGTAGGGGTACGACGTGGTGTCGTCGACGACCATCAGCATCCCCATGCCGACCGTGTCGAGGACGAGCCCGGTCAGCACCACCTTTCCGGGTCCGATCTTGTCGGCGAGGAACCCCGCGATGGGCATCGTGAGCATCGCCCCGAAGCCCTGCGGCGCCACCAGCCAGCCGGAGCTGAGCGGCGACTCGCCGCGGACCTGTTGGAAGTAGAGGGTGAACAGCAGGCTCGCACCGAAGAAGGCCATCGCGAACAGGGTCATGGTGACGACCGCGACGGTCATGTAGCGGTTGGTGAAGAGCCGGAGCTGGACCAGTGGGTGGATGTTCGCCCGGCGCAGGGCCCATGGCACGAAGGACACGACGAGCGCGATGCCGACCAGGCAGCTGATCACGACGGTGCTGGTGAACATGGTGCCGTGCTGCTGCTTCGCGGCCGGGATCGAGGACACGCCGTACAGGAACAGCGCCAGCCCCGGCGACAGCAGGAGCATGCCGATGAAGTCGAAGCTCTCGGACGGGTGCACCTCGTCGCGGTCGAGGACCAGGAACGCGTAGATCGCGGCGATGATCCCGATCGGGACGTTGATCAGGAAGATCCAGTGCCAGGAGGCGACGTCGATCAGCCAGCCGCCGAGGATCGGGCCGAAGATCGGGCCGAGCAGCATCGGGACACCCAGGATGGCCATCACCCGGCCGAGCCGCTCAGGGCCGGCGGCGCGGGTCAGGATCGTCATGCCGAGCGGCATCAGCATGCCGCCGCCGAGACCCTGGAGCACACGGAAGAACACGAGCATCTCGAGGTTGGCGGCCGTGGAGCACGCGGCCGAGCCCAGCGTGAACAGGACGATCGCCAGGATGTAGAGGCGCTTGGTGCCGAACCGGTCGGCCGCCCAGCCGGTCAGCGGGATCACGGTGGCCAGTGCCAGCGTGTAGCCGGTGGAGGTCCAGGCCACCTGGGCCTGGGTCTTGCCGAAGATGTCTTGGAACGTGCGCTGCGCGACCGCTACGACGGTGATGTCGAGGATGGACATGATCGCCCCCAGGACCACCACTCCGGCCACGACCATGACCCGCTTGTCGAGTTTGCCGCCCGAGGCGCCGGCGTGATCGCCGACCTGGCTCTCGATCTCAGTGCTCATACGTCGAACTCCCCTGTCGGTGTCTGTCGTCCCGAGCCTAGGCACTCCCGCCGACAACAGGCCAGTGTGTTTGCGAACTCTGGATGACGTCCAGGTGTTCCCATCCTTCAGACGAGTCGGACGGTTCGGACGTGACACCTCGGAGCGATCCGCTCCCGGGTCGCGTCATGTCTCGACCCGGGTGATCGGCGCGATGGCGGCGTCTGCGACCGGAGGGGCCGACCCTTCCGGTGCGGCCGCCTGCGGCCCGGCGGCGACCGGACGGCGTACGTCGTCGGCGATCTGGCGTCGGAGCAGGGCCGTGATGTAGGCGGCGGCCAGCAGCGTCACGGCGCCCATGATCCAGAAGATCTGGCGGTAGCTGAGCAGTACGACGAGCAACGAGCCAAGCGCCAGGGACACCGCCTGAGGGGTCGCCATGACCATCTCGACCGCCGCCGAGACCCGGCCCATGATCGCCTGGGGAGTGCGGCGCTGGATCAGCGTCATGAGCGAGACGGTGATCAGCGGCAGCGCGGCCCCGAACACCGCGGCACTCAGGCAGACGACGACGATGCTGTGGGTGACCGCCATGATCAGGATCCCGGCGACCAGCACCACGAGACCGACGACGCAGCTCGCCACCTCGCCGATCCGCCTGACGACCGCGCTCGAGGCGAGGCCACCCCCGATGGCGCCCACACCCTGTACCGAGACGATGACCGAGACGAACGTCGGGGGCCGGTCGAAGGCGTCCAAGAGGGCGTAGATCGCCGACTCGGTGAACCCGACGACGAGGATGCACATCGCGAAGCCGATGAGCACGTGCTTGAGCACCCGCTCACCGGCGAGGTGCCGCAGACCCGCGGTCATCTGCGTCCAGAAGTGCGACTCCTCCACCTCTGGTCGATCCTCCGACAGCGGCAGGGTCGAGATGACGAGCGCTGCCACGAAGAAGGACCCGGCGTCGAGCACGGCCACCGCCCAGCCGCCGAGCCAGGTGAAGAGCAGGGCGCCGATCAGGGGGCCGAAGAGCCGGAACGACTCCTTGGTGGTCTGCAGCGTCGCGTTGGCGTCGACCAGCAGCTCGTCTGGCAGCAGCTCCTTGAGGAGCCCGTTGAGCGCCGCGGGGAGGGCGATGAACGCGGCGCCGTAGTAGGCGGCCACGGCCCAGATGATCCACACCTCGCCGGAGCCGTGGACCAGGACGAGGGGCAGCACCATGACGCCCGACACGAGGTGTCCCCAGACGAGGAAGGGCTTGCGGCGTACCCGATCGATGCCGACCCCCATCAGCGGCGCGAGGAACATCGGGATCGCCATGAAGAAGAACGTGAGCCCGGCCTCGGCGTTCGAGCCGGTGATCGTCTTCACCCACATCGACAGCACCAGCAGCATCACCGAGTCGCCGAACATCGACGTCGTGAGCCCGGCGTACAGGCGGGTGAACCCGGGCTGCCGGAACGCCTGTCTCACGACGCGTCAGCTCCTGCCACCGGCGCCGGTCCGGTCACCTCGGCGGGGACCGGCTCGACGCCGGGCAGGAGCAGGGGCGCCCCCCAGGCGACGAACTCGCACAATCGCGAGCCGGCCGGCCGCTTCGCAGGGTCGGTGATCCGGTCGGCGTACCGCTCGAGCACGGTTCGGATCTCGGTGTTGATGGCGTCGAGCTCGTCGAGCGTGACCCAGCTCGCCGACTGGGTCGCGTTGGCCGCCTCGCCCCACTCCGTGTCGCCGTCGTCGTGGAGCCGGGCGCGAGACTCGTGGAACCGCGTGAGCTGGCGCTCGAACAGCATCTGCTCCAGAGCGCGGCCGGCCCGCACCTGCGCGGGCGTGGCGTCCTCCTCGTCCCAGGCGAGGCCGATCTGGGTGACGCGCCACGGGCGCTGCCGCCCGATGCCGCCACCGGCCTCCTCGACGAAGTGGTGTTCGGCCAGCTTGCGCAGGTGCCAGGAGCAGTTGGCCGGCGTCTCGTCGAGCCGGTCGGCCAGCTCGGTCGCGGTGAGTGGCCCGGAGACGGTGAGCAGCTCCATGATCCCGATCCGCACGGGATGGGCGAGGGCGGCGAGCTCGCGGGGGTCGCGCAGCCGGCGGTACGACGGTGCCTCGGTCATGGTGTGGAAACTACTCTTTCGAAAGATCTCTTGCAATAGATGGCGCGCGTTCGGCCGACCGCCGAGCCGGGTCCGGGTCTGTCGGCGGGGTTGGCTACCTTGGCACGGGGTCGCGGGAAGGGGAGATGGGCGTGAGCTTCGTGCCGCTGACAGGCCCGGCGACCCTGCGCGCCGACGCCTCGCCGCGGCTCGGGGTCGTGGAGTTCACCGACGGGTCATCGGGCAGCCGCACGATCACCCTCCCGATCAGGGCCGCGCTCCCGGTGCTGGCCAAGGCGCGCACCGTGGACGACGCCCACCCGTCCGTCGCTCTGCTGGCGGCCGCGGCGTTGCTGGCGCTGCGGTTCGTGGCGGCGGGCAAGTTCGAGCCCGCGGACGGCTCGTGGCGGCTCACCCCGCTCGACGCCGACGACACCGAGCGGCTGGCGCGGCTCGCCGAGTCCCGGGCGTACGTCGGGCTGCCGACCGCCGACGCCGCCGACGTCGTACGCCGTCTGGTGGACGCCGTCGTCGACACGATGCCCCGGGCGGCACCGACCTCTCCTCCGGTTCGGCCCCCGGCCTCGAGGCCGGCCCGCGAGGCACCCGCCGGCGACGACGCCTTCGGCCGCCGGCTCCAGACGTTGGTGGCCCGCCATCGCGGCGAGCGTGCCGACCTGCCTCAGCTGGTGACGCTGTCGCTACGCGTCGAGGCCGACGAGGAGGAGCTGGTCGCCGGGTCGTGCCGGGTCGTGCTCCAGGTGCACGACGAGCGAGACCCGCTCCACGTCTGCGACGCGGCCGCGCTGTGGCAGGGCCGGTCGACGGAGCACGGCTTCGGCGACCGCGCCCGCACCCATGCGACCCTCGCGCTGCGCGACGCGGCCGCGGCCTGGCCGCCCCTCGAGCGGCTCCTCGAGCTGCGCGTGCCCGACCAGCTCACCCTCGACACCGACGAGCTGGTGAGCCTGCTCGAGGACGGCGTCGCGGGCCTGCGGCGTAGCGGCGTCGACGTCCTCTGGCCGCGCAGCCTCGGCCGCGACCTCAAGGCGACGGCGACCCTCGACCGCGCCACGGCCGCCCCGCGCGAGGCCCACCTGGTCGAGGGCGTGCTGAGCGGTGACGCGCTGTTCGCCTTCAACTGGCAGATCGCGCTGCGCGGCGAGCCCCTCACGACCCAGGAGATGGATGCCCTGGCGCGGGCATCCTCCCCGATGCTGCGGCTGCGCGGCGGGTGGACGGTCGTCGACCCCGAGATCGCCCGCAAGGCGCGGTCGCGCCTGATCCGCACCGTCAAGCCGGCGCAGGCCGTGGCGGCGGCGCTCACCGGCGTGGTCGACGTCGACGAGGCGCCCGCCGAGGTGGTGGTCGGCGCGAGCGTGCTGAGGCTCCGCGACCAGCTCCTCGGTGCCGCGACCGCCCCGCTGCTCGACTCCCCGCCCGGCCTCACGGCCACGCTCCGCGACTACCAGCGTCAGGGCTTCACCTGGCTCGACCAGCTGACCGGGCTCGGCCTGGGCGCCTGCCTGGCCGACGACATGGGCCTGGGCAAGACGGTCACCCTGATCGCCCTCCACCTCCACCGTGCCACGTCTCGACCGGGCCCCACCCTGGTGGTCTGCCCCGCCTCGCTGCTCGGCAACTGGGAGGCCGAGACCCGGCGGTTCGCCCCCGGGGTCGCCTGTCGCCGGTTCCACGGCGGCCAGCGCTCGCTCGACGACCTCGAGCCGACGGGCGCGATGCCGGATCCCGGGTTCGTGCTGACGACGTACGGCACCGTCCGTCGCGATGCCGCGTCGCTGGCCGCCGTTCCCTGGGGGCTGGTCGTCGCCGACGAGACCCAGCACGTCAAGAACGCCCGGTCCGCCACCGCCCGTGCCCTCCGCACGATCCCGTCGGCGGCGCGGGTCGCGCTGACCGGCACCCCGGTCGAGAACAACCTCACCGAGCTCTGGGCGATCCTCGACTGGGCGACACCCGGCCTGCTCGGCAGCCGCCAGGCGTTCCGCAAGGTCTGGGCGGGCCCGATCGAGTCGGGGTTGGAGCCGACGAAGGCGCGTCAGTTCGCCGGGCTGATCGGCCCGTTCCTCCTGCGCCGCCGCAAGACCGACCCGGGGATCGCGCCCGAGCTGCCGGCCAAGACCGAGACCGACCACCTGCTCGGCCTCACCCGCGAGCAGGTGGTGCTCTACGAGTCTTTCGTGCGCGACACGATGGCCCGCATCGAGCGCGCCGACGAGGACACCCGCCGTGGCCTCGTCCTGAAGCTGCTCACCGGGCTCAAGCAGATCTGCAACCACCCGGCCCACTTCCTCAAGCAGTCCGGCGGGCGGCTCGCCGGCCGCTCCGAGAAGCTCGAGCTGCTCGACGAGCTCCTCGGCACGGCACTCTCCGAAGGCAGCTGCGTGCTCGTCTTCACCCAGTACGTCGCGATGGCCCGGCTCATCGAGGACCACCTCACGCGCAGCGGCATCCCCCACCAGTTCCTGCACGGCAGTACGCCGGTCCGCCGGCGCGACGCGATGGTCTCGAGCTTCCAGGCCGGGCCCGACGCCGGCGGCCCGCCGGTGTTCCTGCTGTCGCTCAAGGCCGGAGGCACGGGGCTCAACCTCACCCGCGCCGACCACGTGATCCACGTCGATCGCTGGTGGAACCCCGCCGTCGAGGACCAGGCCACCGACCGCGCCCACCGCATCGGCCAGACCCGGCCGGTGCAGGTCCACCGCATGGTCACGCAGGGCACCGTCGAGGAGCGCGTCGCGGTGCTCCTCGAGCGCAAGCGCTCGCTGGCGGACGCCGTGCTCGCCCGGGGCGAGACGGCCCTGACCGAGCTCAGCAACGACGAGCTCCTCGATCTCGTGGCCCTGCGGAGGCTCCCGTGAGCGCCGCGGTCACCTTCGCCCGTATCCCGCCCCGGCGCAGCACGTCGCGCGCCGCCACCTGGTGGGGTCGCGCGTGGGTCCGCGCGGTCGAGGAGGCGTCGTACTCCGACCAGGACCTCCACGCGGCCCGCGCCCTCTCGCGCAGCGGCGGCATCGGCGGCGTCACCGTCGACCGCGGCACGCTCGTCGCCGCCTGCCACGACCGCGCCGACGTGTGGTCGGTGACCGGCACCGTCCCGGCGCTCGACCCGATCAGCCGCCGGGCGTTCGTCGACGTCGTGGCCGCCGAGTCAGGTCACCTCGCCGCGCTGCTGACCGGCGAGCTCCCCTACCGCCTCGTCGAGCAGGCCGAGGAGGCCGGCGTCGAGCTGCTGCCGTACGGCGGTGAGCTGGGCTCGTCGTGCCCGTGCGGCGCGTGGGTCGACCCGTGCGTCCACGCTCTCGCGCTGCTGCTCCAGGTGGCCTGGCTCATCGACGGCGACCCCTGGGTGCTGCTCCGGCTCCGCGGGCTCGCCCCCGACGAGCTGCAGGCCGAGCTCGCGGCCGGCCTCGCCGCTGCCGACGCTGCGGGCGGCGACGGCATCGAGCTTGCGGGCGACCTGGCGGCCGCGATGGACGCCGCCGTCCGTGCCGCCCGGGTGCTGGCGCTCGCCGACGACCCGAGCGCCGAGATCGGTCACCTGGTCTGACGGCGGGCGCTCACTCGCCTACGGCGTACAGACGTCCGTTCTCGATCGCGTAGGAGGTGCCGTCTGGGCCGATCACGGTCTCGGTGTACGCCTGGCCGCGCGCGTCGTTCAGCCGGAGCTTCTCGGTGAGCTGCCCGGTGTCGAGGTCCCAGCGGTAGACGTAGCCGTCCTCGTTGTTGGCGATGGCCGTGCCCGTGGTGGGATCGACCGCGACCGAGTTGATGCACCACTCGTAGCGCGTGCCCTTCGGTGTCTGCGGTGGATGGTGTGGCGAGAGCACGGTCCGCACCTCGCGCAGGACATGAACGTGGGAGAACCGGTCGCGTTGTCCGGCATGCGGGTCGAGCAGGGCGAGCTCCATGCGACCGTCGCCGTGAGGTCCCAGGAGGTAGTTGTTGTACTTGCTCACCAACAGGTACGACGAGCGGCCGTCGTAGCTGGGGACGGAGCCCGACGGGACGACCGAGACCGTCTGGTCCCAGCCGAACGACCCGGGGGTCTCGACGGTTCGCAGCTTCGCGTCGAAGTGCAGCAGCCAGCCACGGTCGTCGTGGCGGGCCAGCGGGTTGCCGAGTACCCCGAAGAAGACGTCGCCGTCCGGCCCGACCGTGGGCGTCGCCGACGACTGGGCGAAGACGGCTGCCGGCCGGTGGGTCTGCGGGTCGCGCAGGCCGTGCCGGTAGCGGGGCTTCAGGGTGCCGGCGTCGAACCCGACCAGGAAGGAGTGCTTGCCGGAGACGACGGCGACGTAGCCGACGTGACCGTCGGGGGAGAGGGCCGGCGCACAGCTGACCGCCACCGTGGCCGGGTGGTGGGTCGCGGCCAGGGCGCGAGCGGACACCCAGCTGCCGTGCCCCGACGGAGAGATGCGAGCGATGCCGTCGTGCAGGTGGCGGGGCGCACCGTCGGCCGCGGAGAAGCCGAAGTACAGCGAGCCGTCTGGGCCCGTCGTCAGCGGCGTGGTGATCTGCACGGCCCTGCGGAAGGCGGCACGATGTGCCCGCCAGTGGCCGAGACCGTAGAACGCGATGCGGTGGACGGGACCGCTCGCGTCGTCCACCTGCGAGCGGACGAGGAGCGTCCCGCCGGCGCCCGCCACGGCCACCGTGCTGTCGTCGACCAGGGTGGCCGGCAGGGGCGGCTGGAACAGGCCGTCCGCACCGAGCGGCACGGTGTAGTCGGTGGGCAGCCGCCACTTCCTCGCACCGTCGGCGCCGGCGTACGCGCGCAGCTCGTAGCCCCTGCGTACGCCGAGCCGCGTCGGCACGACGACCGTGTTCGTGCTGGTGATCATCGGCGAGCCGTAGTGGGCGAACGGGCCCTCCGATCCTTGGTGGTGCGGGTGGAGGTCGACCGGGGCGTGCCAGTGGATGCTGCTCAGCGACTGCGGTGTCGTGACCGCAGTGCCGGTGTGCTGGGCATCGGCGGCGAACCCCGCCCACGCCGGCGTGGCCGGCACGAGCCCGGGCGAGGCGGAGCCGCCCCCGCACGTGAGTACGACGAGCGCCACGGCCGACGACAGGCCGCCCGCTGCGAGCTGTGGGCTACGGGACCTCATGTCGAACCTCCGGTGCAGGTGCTCATCTCGGCGGTCATCTGGCCTGGACCAACGGTGCGGTGAGAGCACCCATCGCCATCCGGTGCAGGACCCCGCGCATGGCCTCGTCGGGGATCAGCCCGCTGTGCGGTGTGGAGTTGATCAGGCCGAAGGCGGCGTGCGCCATCGCCCGCGCCCGGTCGGTGTGCAACCCGCGGTGGAGGCGTCGCAGCTGCGCGGCCCAGACGTCGACGTACTCCCGCTGCAGGCTGCGAACGCGCTCGCGTGCGTCGGGCGGGAGCGACTGCCAGTCGCGGTCCTGCACCACGATCAGCGACCGGTGCCGCAGCGCGAAGTCGATGTGCCAGCCCACCAGCGAGTCGATCGCGTCGTACGCGTCGCCGGCCCGCGCCGCGCGGGCCCTACCTTCCTCGAGCAGGTGCTCGCTGATGCCGACGAGCATGGCCGCGAGCACGGCGTCCTTGGAGGCGAAGTGCTTGTAGAGCGCCGGCCCGGAGATCCCGCACGCCCGCCCGATCTCCCCCACCGAGACGCCGTGGAACCCCTTGGCGGCGAAGAGGTCCGCCGCCGTGTCGAGGATCTGGTCGCGCCGGGTCACGCGCACAGGTTAGCGGTCGTTAACGGCGTACGACGTCGCGCGGCCGCACCTCGGTCGGCCGCGCATGCGAGCAGACCGTGACGACCGCCCGAGAACGAGCGATGATGCAGTGACACCACCACGTCGACCCGGGAGCACTCATGCGCTCCATCCTCGCGTCCGCGCGACGTCCGGGAGCCGCCGTCGCGGCCGCCCTCACCCTGGTGGCCGGCCTCTCGGACCGGCACACCGGCCCACGGTCAGCGACCGGCACGCGCGGCTCACCCGCGGTCGGTGCGGGTGCACCGCGGCGGCCACGACGCGACCATCAGGTTCCACCGCGGTCACTCCGGCGAGACGTTCCTCGACGCCACCGTCTCCGCTCGTGGCGTGTCGTGGGCCCGTCAGAAGAACGACTCTGTTGTGGTGTCGGCGTACGTCGACGACCAGTACGTCACCGACATCGTGATCACGTCATCCGGCCCGGTGTCGCGTGAGTTCGCGCTCGGCTCGCTACGCGCCGGCCGGCACACCCTGCGACTGCACTACGCCGCCAAGCGGTCGCGGAGCCGAGCCGGTCGCGCGAGGATCCGGGACATCCGCTTCGCGACCGTGTCGCCGCACGGGCCGGGCTACCTCGCCGCGCGCTACGCGCCGGTGCTCTACGGCCGGAACCTCGCCGACCTGGGCGGGCGCTTCGAGAACAACCGCACCGACACGCCCCTGATCGCCTGGCACCGGGTGCTGCCCGCGTTCCGCCCGGGCCACTCGATCATCGAGTACTCCGTCGCGTGGAGCAACGAGGACGGCGGCACCCCTACGCCGCTGCTGATGGCTCAGTGGGGACGCACCACCGACATCGAGTGGGTCTACCGCGTCGAGGTCAACGCGCAGGGCCGTCGCGTGCCCCGATCGGGCGTGTTCCAGGCCGCCGACCACGGGACGAAGCGGTTCCGGGGAAGGTACGACGGCACGCACCCGCTCCTCGAGACCTGCACCTCCAACAACAACATGTGCGACAGGGTCGACGACCCGATGCGCTTCGCGCTCTCCACCCGCGACGTCCTGCCGGCCGATCAGCCGCGCGAGCACGAGATGGACGTCCACCCCTGGACCTACCAGGTGATGGCCCGCGAGATGCTGCGGGAGCACAAGATCGAGTCGCCCTCGAGGCCGTCGACGCCCGACGTCGGTGACCAGCGGAGCTACCTCTACGTCGCAGTCACCCACGACACCGTGCCGTCGGCCGCGGCGTCAGGTGTCGGCCTGACGGTGGAGGTCCGGCTGAAGGGGAGGCACAAGACGTACACGTCGAACCACGACAACGTGATCGGGTTGGGGGCGATCAACCGCAACGGCCCGGCCGCGACGACGGTGGAGCTGCCCGTCGGGACCAAGCCCTCCGACGTGGAGTCGATCTCGGTCCGCCGCGTGCCCGTGGTCACCACGGACAACGGGGCTCGTTGTCGGTGACCGACCTGGGCCGCGCGTTCTTCCTGTCGGGCGCGTACGTGTCCCGGCCGTCCTTCGCCGACTGGCACGGAAGCATCAGCCTCACCCAGGCGTCGCCCACGGCCGAGCTCTGGCCGACGGGCTGACCCGACGGCTGCCCGCCTCATACGACTGGGTTGGGGTCGCCCGTCGCCATGGCACTGCCGCTAAGCGCCGGAAGGGGACACGCTTCGCGGGGGTGAGACCGCACCCGACCAGTCCAGCTGGCCCCCCGAACGCGGATAAGCGTCCGAGGGCTGGTGGACGACCCGAGGCGACGGGGTAAGGGGCCGGGTAGGCGCGCCGACCACCGGATGCTGTCGACCTACCTGGACGCCACGCTTCGTGCCGGCTTCGAGCTGGAGGAGTTCGGCGAGCCGGCGGCGCAGGTGCCGCGGTTCTTCATCGTGCTTTGCAGACGAGGGACCTGACGAAGGAATCCGCTCCCGCGTCTGTGCTGAGGGTCGAGCCAAACCACTGCTGCAGTCGCGACTGGATAGACGCACCCTCTCGCTGCAACTGCGTGTGCCGCGACCCATTCCTGGTTCCGCCTGACCCGGTGGCGCCTCGCGACGGCTTGCTGGACGGGCGGTTGATCAGTTCACGTTGCCCAAGTAGCCGGGGCGGTCCGGGTCCGGCAACGCCAGCCATCTCGCGAGCGCCTTTGGCCAGAGGGGCTGAGCGGTCAGACCCTCGAGCGGGATCCACGTGACTCCTGTCTGCCAAATATCGCCATTCCCCGTGAGTTGGGGCTCTGCACCCGGCGCGAGCTCACAGTAGAAGTACGCCTCGAGCTGGTGCGCCCAACCGTCTTTCTCAGCGAACTCGTGGTCGGCTGCAATGTAGTCCCGCAGGAACGCGAACTCGCCCACGACCACCTCGCAGCCGATCTCCTCCCGGCACTCCCGTCGCAAGGCCTGGTGGGCGTCCTCCCCGTGTTCATGCCCCCCTCCCGGACAGATGAAGAACGTTTGGAAGGGACCCGAGTTGACCGTCACCAGGAGATGGCCGTCTCGGACGATGATGGCCTTGCTCGCCACCCGGATAGTCGGGGCTGCTCCGAGGTGGATCCCTGGGGGATTCGTAGCGTGGGTGGCGTCCTTGCTCACCCGAACATCCTCGCACCCGAGCTCGGGTCGCTCTGACCGGACCGGCGGCTGACTCGAGCTCGAAGACCTCGATCGCGAGATTCTCGATGGGGTTGTCGAATGGGCGAGACGCCGATCGTCGTGAGGGTGAAGGCGGTCAACCGTGACCGACAGAACCGAAGGGTCCAAGTCATGAACAACTTCACCAACCACCCTGACGCCGCACTCCAGGTCGCCCACCACACCATTGCCGAGCGCGTGAACGAGGCCCAAGTCAGAGCCCGATGGCGTTCATTGCGCACCACCCGCCGCTGCGACCGCACGCCCAGCTGACTCGTTGATCGAGCACCCGAGCGCCTGCTGGATGAGCTTCGCGCCTCATCGCGGCGGTGTGACGGTGAGGCAGTTCGGTCCTGGCGCAATCTCATCCGATGATCTGAACAGCTCGTGGACGACCTGCTGGGGCCGCATCGCCCCCAAGATCGCGCTCAGGGCGTCGAAGCTGGGCTGCCGCCTGCATCGCTCTCCCCAAGGGATGGATCGGCCGCGTCCATTTGTCCTACGCGGTTCCAAGCAGGTGGGTGGCCGAGTTGCTCGCCATGACAGGGAGCCCAAGGCGGACAGGCGACGCGCAGTCGGACTGCACAGCCTGAAGCACCGGTGGACGGGTCACTCGAGGACACCGCTGCCTCTCTGAGGTTCGGGCTGGGACACTCTGGATGGACGCAGGTGATCGCCCGGTCAGCCCGGCAGGTAGGCGAGGTCGGCGAAGTACAGCTCCATGCCGTGTGGGGCTCCGAAGAGCAGGGCGCCGTGCTGGTCGTCGATACGGTGCGTGCCCGTGTGGTCGACCAGGTAGTGGCGGCCCAGGGGTGTGCGCCGGACGTACCGGCGGCGGCCGCACTGCCGGCTGGCATAGCCGGCATGGGTCTTCCACCGATGATGGCGTCTGCTCAACGGTCCGGAGTTGTGAGTGCCGGTCTGCCCCGGCGGCCCGTCGGCGTCGTACGGCGTGGGATGGTCGAGGTCCGCGGCCCCGGCCAGGCCAGGGACGGCGGCGGCGTAGGGAAAGTAGTCGCCGGGGAAGCCGAGGCGAACCACTCGGGCCAGCCCCGTCGGGTGCTCGTAGCAGTCGACTGCGACGCGGTCGTTCAGGTCGATCACCGGTGTCACGCGAACTCGGCAGCTTGCGAAGAGCTGGGAGTCGGCGAGCAGAGGACCCACACCCTCGACCCGGGCGACCGGCGCGGCGAGCCCGGCGATGGAGATCTCGGACAGGTGCACGTGGAGGTCGACCCGCGGACGGAAGCGCTCGGGCTCGGCCTTCGCGAGGGTCTCGAGCAGGTCGGCAGGCATCGCGGTCGCCCGCGACACCTCGTCGCTCTCCCCCTGTGCCTCGAGGAGCAGCCGCAACACCTCGACGGGACGAGCCAGCCAGCCCAACGCGATCGCCCGCAGCTCGTCGCGACCCGCGGCCGGGTGGCGCTCGGCGAGGATGCCGGCCACCCGGTCGACCATGGCGTCGATCCACACCGCGTCGCCGGCGTTGACGCGGGCGATCACGTGCCGCAGACCGAACTCGTCGGTGCGCGACAGGCCGACGTATCGACGCCGTCGCTGCGCCCGCACCCGCTCTGCGTGGGAGGTGGCATCTGCCTCGATCACCTTCGCCTCGCAGATCGCCAGCACCCGGCCCGGCGCCTCACCGCTGATCGCCTCGGCCACGGCCGCATCGATGACGTGCACGCGATCGATCGACACGCGACGTGACCGTCGCGCCACCTTGCGCGACAGCCACACCGGACACGCCAGCTCCTGCGTGCGGCCCCAGACCCGAGGCAGCCGATGGCGGAGGTCGAGGGCGTCGCCCAGATCGCGCTCACACGCCGGAGCGCTCACCTCGCGAGCGAGAGCGAGCTCCGGGATCGAGAACTCCCGCAGCCCAGGCGTGCCCTCGCCGCCGGGATGGACCAGCCGGTCCTCAGCCCATGCGCGACGCCCGGTCTCGGGATCCTGCCGCGGATCGGTCGAGTGGACGTCGGCCCACGCCAGCACGACGCGCAGGTCGTCGACCTCGGCCTCTCGGCGTCGCACGACACCGCGCTCGGCGAGCTCGATCAACGCAACCGCCGGCAGCTCGGCAAGGTCGTGACCCGTGGAGTCGAGCCCGAGAGTTGACATGCCTCGGGTCTATCGAACATATGTTCGAAAGACAACGACCCCCGACCTTCCTGTGGACCACACTCACCGCGGAACCCGACGTCGGGGCGGACGGCTGGCACCCGAGGTTAATGATCGCTAACCTGGACGCATGGTCTCGACAAGCTCGACCCCCGAGGGCCTGCGCGGCTCGACCCCCGAGGGCCTGCGCGGCTCGACCCCCGAGGGCCTGCGCGGCTCGACCCCCGAGGGCCTGCGCGAGCTGGTCGCCGAGCTGCGCGAGCACCTCGCCGTCGTGCGTCGTGGAGGCAGCGAGTCCGCCCGGGCCAAGCACACCGAGCGCGGCAAGCTCCTCGTGCGTGACCGGATCGACCGGCTGCTCGACCCCGGGAGCCCGTTCCTCGAGCTGAGCGCGCTCGCGGCCTTCGGGATGTACGGCGAGGGCGACTACGCCGTGCCCAGCGCGAGCATCGTGACCGGCATCGGCCGGGTGAGCGACCGCGAGTGCGTGATCGTCGCCAACGACGCGACGGTCAAGGGCGGCACGTACTACCCGATGACGGTCAAGAAGCACCTGCGCGCCCAGACGATCGCGGCCGAGAACCGGCTGCCCTGCCTCTACCTCGTCGACTCCGGCGGCGCCTTCCTGCCCATGCAGGACGAGGTGTTCCCCGACAAGGAGCACTTCGGCCGGATCTTCTTCAACCAGGCCAACCTGTCGGCGCGCGGCATCCCCCAGATCGCCAGCGTGATGGGCTCGTGCACCGCTGGGGGTGCCTACGTCCCTGCGATGAGCGACGAGTCCGTGATCGTGAAGGACCAGGGCACGATCTTCCTGGGCGGCCCCCCGCTGGTGAAGGCGGCGACCGGCGAGGTCGTGACCGCCGAGGAGCTCGGCGGCGGCGACGTACACGCGCGGACGTCCGGCGTCGTCGACCATCTCGCGGACGACGACGCCCATGCGCTGGCGATCGTGCGGTCGATCGTCGACACGTTGCCGGTGGTCTCGACAGGCTCGACCGACGGGCGTGCGATCGAGGAGCCGCACGAGCCACCCGAGTCGCTGTACGACGTCGTGCCCGCCGACACCCGCACGCCGTACGACGTGCGCGAGGTGATCCGGCGCATCGTCGACGGCAGCCGGCTCCACGAGTTCAAGAAGCTGTACGGCGCGACCCTGGTCTGCGGGTTCGCCCGCATCTGGGGCCGCGAGGTCGGCATCGTCGCCAACAACGGCATCCTCTTCAGTGAGTCGGCGCTCAAGGGCGCCCACTTCATCGAGCTGTGCAACCAGCGCAAGATCCCGCTGGTCTTCCTCCAGAACATCACCGGCTTCATGGTCGGCAAGGAGTACGAGAACCGCGGCATCGCCCGCGACGGCGCCAAGCTCGTCACCGCGGTGGCCTGCAGCGTGGTGCCGAAGCTCACCGTCGTGATCGGCGGCTCGTTCGGCGCCGGCAACTACGGCATGTGCGGTCGCGCCTATGATCCGCGCTTCCTGTGGATGTGGCCCAACGCGCGGATCTCGGTGATGGGCGGCGAGCAGGCCGCCTCCGTGCTCGCGACCGTGCGCCGCGACGGCTTCGATACGCGCGGCGAGGAGTGGAGCGCCGACGACGAGGAGGCGTTCAAGTCGCCGATCCGCGACCAGTACGACGCGCAGGGGTCGCCGTACTACTCGACCGCCCGGCTGTGGGACGACGGCGTCATCGACCCGGCCGAGACCCGCCGGGTCCTCGGCATGGGCCTCGCCGTCGCCGCCCGCACCCCGGTCGCCGAGCCGTCGTACGGCGTCTTCAGGATGTGACTGTGGTCTCGACAAGCTCGACCGACGGCGCCAGTGGCTCGACCGACGGCGCCAGTGGCTCGACCGACGGCGCCAGTGGCTCGACCGACGGCGGCAGCGGCTCGACCGACGGCCCGGCCGCGGTGATCAGCAAGGTTCTGGTCGCCAACCGCGGCGAGATCGCGCTGCGCATCTTCGGTACCTGCCGCCGGCTCGGGATCACGACGGTCGCCGCGTACACCGACCTCGACGCCGACGCACCCCACGTCCACGCCGCCGACCACGCCGTCCGGGTGGCGAGCTACCTCGACATCGACGCCGTCGTGGCGGCCGCGCTCGAGACCGGGGCGGACGCGATCCACCCCGGCTACGGCTTCCTGTCCGAGCGTTCGGCGTTCGCCCGCGCGGTCGAGGCGACCGACGTCCGCCTGGTCGGGCCGACGGCCGACGTGATGGACCGGATGGGCCGCAAGGACCACGCGCGCGCCGTCGCCGTCGCCGCGGGCGTGCCCGTCGTCCCGTCGTACGACGTGGACGCCGACCCGAGCACGTTCGCCTACCCGGTGCTGGTCAAGGCCGCCGCCGGCGGCGGTGGCAAGGGCATGCGCATCGTGCGCTCCGAGAGCGGGTACGCCGAGTCGGCGGCGGCCGCGGCACGGGAGGCCCACAGCGCCTTCGGCGACGACACGCTCCTGATCGAGAAGTACGTCGAGCGCGGACGCCACCTCGAGGTGCAGGTGCTCGCCGACACCCATGGCACGGTCCTCCATCTCTTCGAGCGCGACTGCTCGACCCAGCGGCGCCACCAGAAGGTCCTCGAGGAGGCGCCCGGCCCGACCGTGACCCCCGACCTCCGACAGCGGCTCACGGCATCCGCGGTCGCGCTCGCTCGCGAGGTCGGGTACACCAACGCCGGCACCGTCGAGTTCCTGCTGGACGTCGCCACCGGCGACTTCTACTTCCTGGAGATGAACACCCGCCTCCAGGTCGAGCACCCCGTGACCGAGGCGGTGGTCTCGACCGGCTCGGGCGAGCGTGTCGACCTGGTGGAGGAGCAGCTGCGGGTCGCGGCCGGGGCGCCGCTGCGGTTCGCCCAGGCCGACCTGACCATCGACGGTCACGCGATCGAGGCCCGGGTGTACGCCGAGGACCCGTTCGGCGGGTTCCTGCCGCAGGCGGGCACGACGTCGTTGGTGAGATGGCCGTCCGACGTTCGCGTCGACCAGGCGCTCGAGAGCAACCAGGTGGTCGGCACGTCGTACGACCCGATGCTGGGCAAGATCGTCGCCCACGGCCCGGACCGCGAGACCGCGCGGCTGGCCCTGGTCCAGGCGCTCGACGACACAGCGATCCTCGGGCTCACCACCAACGCGGGCTTCCTGCGTGCCCTGGTCGCGAGCGACGAGTTCCGCGACGCCACGATCGACACGGCCTGGCTCGACCACCATGACGTGCCGGCGCCCGACCACGACCTCCCCCGCGTCCTGGCGGCGTGGGTGTCGGCGATGCTGTCGGCGTCGGACACCGGCCACCCGTTCCAGCACGACGGCTTCCGGCTCGGCGCCGCGCCGGCGCCGATCGTGGTCGAGCTCGACCGCGAGGTCGTGGTCGATCGTCACGCCGGCACGGTGGACGGCGTACCGGTGAGGCAGCTGTACGGCGCGAACCACGTCCTCGAGCTCGACATCGACGGCCACAGCGTCCGCGCCGTCGTGAACGTGCAGCCCGACATCGTCGAGGTGTCGTACCTCGGACAGCGGCACGTGCTCACCGGCCCCGACCGGCTCGGCGACCACGCGGAGGTCAGCGACGGCACCGTGACCGCGCCGATGCCCGGCACCGTCCTCGAGGTGAAGGTGGCCGAGGGCGACGAAGTCGCGGAGGGACAGGTGCTGGGCATGATGGAGGCGATGAAGATGGAGCTGTCACTGAAGGCGCCGTACGCCGGGACCGTCACCGCCGTGGGTGCCGCGGTCGGCGAGCAGGTGGCGCTGGGCGCGAGTCTGTTCATGGTCGAGGCCGGCGCGACCGAGGAGGACGGCGATGGCTGATCTCCCGATGCAGGTGGCGGACCAGGAGATCCGGGGTCCGGTCACGATCTACGAGGTCGGGCCGCGCGACGGGCTCCAGAACGAGTCCGCGCTGGTACCCACCGAGGTGAAGGCCGAGCTGGTCCGGCGGCTGCTCGCGGCCGGCCTGCCGATCGTCGAGGCGACGAGCTTCGTGCACCCGCAGTGGGTCCCGCAGCTCGCCGATGCCGAGGACCTGATGCGGATGCTCGGCGACCAGGGCCGTGAGTGCCACGTGCTGGTGCCCAACGAGCGCGGGCTCGACCGGGCACTCGAGCTCGGCTGCCGGCACGTCGCGATCTTCGGCAGCGCCACGGAGACGTTCGCGCAGAAGAACCTGAACCGGTCGCTCGACGAGCAGTTCGCGATGTTCGAGCCCGTCGTACGCCGCGCCCGGGACGCCGGCCTCGATGTCCGCGCCTACGTGTCGATGTGCTTCGGCGATCCGTGGGAGGGTGCGGTCCCGATCGAGCAGGTGGTCGGCGTCGGCAAGCGGCTGTTCGACCTCGGGGCGAGCCAGCTCAGCCTCGGCGACACCATCGGCGTGGCCACCGCCGGCCACGTGGGAGTCTTGGTCGACGCGTTCGCCGAGGCCGGGATGCGGCGCGGCGACCTCGCCCTCCACTTCCACGACACCTACGGCCAGGCGCTGTCGAACGTCCAGGCGGGGCTCCGCGCCGGCGTCACGACGTACGACGCGAGCGCCGGCGGGCTCGGCGGCTGCCCCTACGCGAAGAGCGCCACCGGCAACCTCGCCACCGAGGACCTGGTGTGGCTGCTCACCGGTCTCGGCATCGAGCACGGCGTCGACCTCGACGCCCTCGCCCGCACCAGCACCTGGCTCGCCGGTCAGCTCGGCCGGCCCAGCCCGTCGGCCGTGGTCCGCGCCCTCTCCGGCTGACCGCGAAGGGCCGGCACGACGCTGACCGGGTTCGCGGTCGGCTGCGCTACCAGGCAGAATCCGCCCCATGAGCCGGAGGGTGTACGTGCACATCGGTGCGCCCAAGACCGGTACGACGTACCTCCAGGACCGCCTGGCCCGCAACGCGAAGTCGCTGGCCGCGCACGACGTCCACGTGCCGACCAGGTCGCCACTGGTCAGCTCCGGGATGTTCCACTTCCGGGCCGCGCTCGACCTGATGGAGCAGGACTGGGGCGGGCCGAAGGGCCACGCCGAGGGCAGCTGGGACGCGATGGTGAAGCGGGTCGGCCGGCTCTCGGGGACGGTGGTCATCAGCCACGAGATCCTGGCCCCGGCCCAGCCGCAGCACATCGCGCGGCTCAAGCGCGACCTCGCCGACAGCGAGGTGCACATCGTCTACTCCGCCCGTGACCTCGCCCGTCAGGCGCCGGCCGGGTGGCAGGAGAGCGTCAAGCAGGGCCGGCGGTGGAGCTATGGCCGCTACCTCTCGCGGGTGCGCAACGGCAAGCCGTGGTTCGCCCGGGCGTTCGACCTGCCAGCGGTGCTCTCCCACTGGGGCACGGGCCTGTCACCCGACCGCATCCACGTGGTCACGGTGCCGCAGCCCGACGCCGTGGCCGGCGATCCCGACCTGCTGTGGCACCGCTTCTGCCAGGCCTTCGGCATCGACGCCGGCTGGGCGCCGCACGACAGCGACCGGGCCAACGCCTCGCTGGGCAGCGCCGAGACGCAGGTCCTGCGCAGGCTCAACGAGCGGATCGGGCGCGCCACCCGGCGCGACCCGGCGTACGACGAGCTGATCCTGGGCATGCTCACCCACGATGCGCTGTCCGGCCGTGGCTCGCGGCCGATCGCGCTCCCTCCACAGTTCCTCGACTGGGCCAGGGAGCGTGGAGAGACCTGGATCGAGTGGCTCGAGGAGAGCGGCGTCGACGTCATCGGTGACACCGACGACCTCCGCCCGGTCCCGCCCGGCCCCGACGAGAAGTTCAAGCACCCCGACCGGGTGTCCGCGAAGGCCCAGCTGTCCGCCGCGCTCGACGCCCTCGCCGCGATGACCCGCGAGGCCGCCGCCCGGCCCGACCCCGAGACCAGCGTCCGCGGGCGCCTGCGCCGAGCCCGCGAGGTCCACCGCCGGTGAGTCCACGGTGAACCCGTCGGTCACGACACCCGACGGCGAGGCCCGGGCCTGGGGCTGGGTCGCCCACCTCCGCGCCGGAGGTACGACGCCCTGGTCGGCGTGGGATGGCCTCGCACCGCCCGGCGAACGTGCGGGTCTCCACCTGCCCGGCGCTCAGCAGCTCGAGCTCCTGCGCAGGCTCAACGTCGACGGCCGACCCGGGCCGGCGCTCGCCGCACGCGTCCTGGCCACCAGCGCACCGGGCCGCGGCCGGCCCGACCTCGGTCTGGCCGGCGTCCTGCCCGAGACGCGCTACGGCCCACCGCCCGTGGAACCCGCCGACCTTCCGTACGACGAGCTGGTCCGGGTCGCCACGAGCCTGATCGCCGAGGACGTCGTCGCCGCGGGCGACCCCGCACCGGCACGCCCGCCGCGACGGTTCCGGCGGCGCTACCGGCTGCTGGGCGACCCCGAGCTGGCCCGCCCGATCCGCGAAGCGCTGGCCGCGGACGGTCGGCCCCCTGGGGGCGCCTCGGCCACCGCGGTCGTCGTCGGTACCGATCTCGACCGCATGCTCGCCCACGTGTGGACGGCACGGTCCTTCGGCGCCGGCGTGCGTGCCTGGCCGGACTACCTCGCCTCCGAGGCCCGACGACGACGCCTGTCCCCGCGCATCGACCTGGCCGCCGTGGCGGCGACGTGGGCGGGTCGCGTCGGCTCCGGCCGCGTCCACGTCGTGCTCGATGGCCCGGAACGGGCCGCGCGGCTGGCCGGACGCCGCCGCGCCGTACCGGGCCTGACCGACCTCTCCGCCGACGCGGTCGAGCTCGCCCGTCGTACGGCGCCCGTGGTCGGCACCCTCGTCACCCCCGAACGACGCTCGCTGCTGATGTGGCACCGCCTCCGCCCCGTCCTCGCGGCGTACGACGGCCCGCCGGTCCTGGTGCCCGAGCTCCACCAGCCCTGGCTGACCGAGCTCACCGCCGACCTGCGCCGGAGGCTGGCGCGCGGTGACTACGCTGTCCACGGCCATCTCGCCGAGCCGGCCGACCGGCCGGGCGTGACGGCGCCCGACGAGGGTGGGGTGCTCGCGCTGGCTGTGCAGGTGCTGCTCGGTCCGCCGATCGGCGCATCGACCACACCGAGGGAGGGCACGTGACGAAGACGGTCCACCTCCACGTCGGCACCCCCAAGACCGGCACGTCGTACCTGCAGCACGTGCTGTTCCACAACCGGCAGCGGCTGGGCAAGCGCGGCATCAGCTATCCCGCCGACAGGTTCGACGCGCACTTCCTGGCCGCCCTCGACCTGATGCGGATGCCGTGGGGCGGGCTCGAGGCCGACGCGATCGGCGCCTGGGACCGCCTGGCGGCCGAGGTACGACGGTGGCCGGGCGCCTCGATCATCAGCCACGAGATCCTCGCCACCGCGTCCCGGGCCCAGATCGGCCACGCCCTCGAGACCCTCGGTCACGGCTCGGGCACCGAGGTGCACCTCGTGCTGTCGGTGCGCGACCTGGTGCGGCAGATCCCCGCCGAGTGGCAGGAGACCGTGAAGCACCGCGCCGCCCTGGGCTACGGCCGCTTCCTCGACCAGATCCGCGACCCGCGCCGTGAGGGCCGGATCCCGACGTGGTTCTGGGGGGTCCAGGAGATTCCCGACATCCTCGACCGTTGGGGCCACGTCCTTCCGCCGGAGCACGTCCACGTCGTGACGGTGCCGCCGGCGGGCGGCTCGCCCGACCTGCTGTGGGAGCGGTTCACCGAGGCGTTCGGGCTGACCGGCATCGACCTGCTGCTCGACGGCGAGCGGGTCAACCCGTCGCTGGGGGCTCCCGAGACCGCGCTGATCCGGCGTATCAACCGGGCTGCCAACGAGGAGCTGGAGCCGGCGTACTACCGGCCACTGGTCCGCGAGCTGCTCGCCCACCAGACCCTGTCGCGCCGTACCGACTCGCCGCGCCTCGGGCTGCCGCCCGACGTACACCCGTGGGCGGCCGAGCTGGAGGAGGCCTGGATCGCGGAGATCCGGCACCGTGGGTACGACGTCATCGGCGACCTCGACGACCTGCGAGGTGCGCCGCCGTCCGACGACTACTCCGACCCCGACCACCCCGACGAGGCGCTGGTCTCCGGCGCGGCCGTCGACGCGCTCAAGGCGCTGCTGCTCGAGAACGCCCGGCTGCACCGCGAGCTCGACCACCGGTGGCATGCGCTGCGGGGGGCCCACCGTGAGCTCGAGAAGTCCTACCTGCGGCCGACGTACCGCTGGCGTCAGAAGCTCGTACGCCGGCTCGATGCCAGCCGCGCGGGGCGGAGCGCCATGAAGGCCTACCGGCGCGCCAGGGGCAGGAGCTCACGGTCGGCGTAGCGGCCGATCCGCCACGTCGCGTACCCGTCGGCGCTGGCTCCGACGATGCCGCCCACCAGCGGGATCCGCCGGGCCACCCGGCCCGCGATGCGCTTGCCGGCCACCTTCGCGACCAGGTCGGCCGCGACCTCTCCCGAGATCACCCGGTCGAGGTGGGGGTCGTGCGCCGGCGCGGTCGCCAGCGCCATGGGCGGGGCCGGCAGCTTCCGGGCGCGCACCAGGTCGCGGACCGCCTCGTCGCCCAGGAGGCAGACCAGGACGGCGTTCTTGACCCGCGGGTCGGTCAGGTCGTAGCCGCGCAGGTGCGCGATGCCGGCGATCATCCGGCACTGCACCAGCGCCAGCCCGGTGATGTTGGTGGGGACGGTGAACGCCATGGTGGCGAGGCCCCCCAGGTTGGTGAGGAAGCCCTGCGCACCGGCGTAGCGGACGTGGTTCTCGATCACCTCGTGGATCGCCCGGTCGACGTCGCCCCGCTGCTCGCGCAGCTGGCTGTCCGCCGCGGAGGCGGCCGGTGGCAGCGGGCCCACGCCGTGGATGGCGCGATGGAGTGCCTGGCGGACGAACGCGGCGGTCAGTCCGGGTGCCAGTTCCGTCAGGCGGACCGGGAGGCGTCCGGTTCCGGTGGTGGCCATGCGCTGATCCTACGTTCGACCCGGAGATGACTAGCCTGGGCGAGGTGCCGGTCCACCCGCCCCCGAGCATCTGGCAGTTCCCGCCCGCCTCCCGCCTCGCCCCCGACGACGACCTCGTGGCGACCGGCGCCGACCTCGAGCCGGGCACGCTCCTGCTGGCCTACCGGCAGGGGCTGTTCCCGATGCCGATGGGCGGTCGGCGTGCGCCGATGGCGTGGTTCAGCCCGGTCCGGCGCGGGGTGCTGCGGCCCGCCGACCTGAACGTGTCCCGGTCGCTGCGACGCTCGGCCCGTACCTTCGAGGTCCGGGTCGACACCGCCTGCGCGGACGTCATCGACGCCTGCTCCGACCCGGCGCGGCCGTCCGGCTGGATCGACGGCCGCATCCGTACGGCGTACCTCCGGCTGCACGAGCTCGGCTGGGTGCACTCGGTCGAGACATGGCGCGACGGCCGCCTCGTCGGCGGTCTGTACGGCGTCGCGATCGGCGGGCTCTTCGCCGGGGAGTCGATGTTCCACCACGAGACCGACGCCTCGAAGGTCGCTCTGCTCGGGCTGGTCCGGCTGCTCGACGACGGTCAGGACCGGCTGATCGACGCCCAGTGGCGGACGCCCCACCTGGCCTCGCTCGGGGTCGGCGAGGTGGACCGGCTCGAGTACCTGCGGCTCCTGGCCGAGACTCTGCGAGCGCCACAGGCGGATTTCTCGCGCGCGCTGCCCGATGTGCAACCCGCGACCGGAACCGGCAGGGCTTCGCCCGACAAGCGCAACGACCGCTGAGGGGGACGCCATGGACGTGAAGAGGCTGGCCGTGGCCAGACCGACGCGAGCAAGACCGACTTCTGCGCGACGCTGACTCCGGCCGCTACCGCACGTAAGGCGGCCGGCCGGTCTCGGTGACGAGCGGCCGTCCCGCGGCCTGCCATGCCATCAGCCCGTCCTCGAGGTTGACCGCGTCGAGGCCCTGCTCCACGAGGTACGCCGTGGCGTGTGCCGACCGGTGTCCGGTCCGGCAGACCACCAGCACCTGGCCGGAGCCGACCTCGGCGAAGCGCTCGCCGAGGGTCATCAGCGGGATGTGGAGCGAGTCCTCGACGTGCCCGGCCGCCCACTCGTCGTCCTCTCGGACGTCGAGCACCAGCAGTCCGGCGGGCACCGGATCGGGTACGCCGTCGACGGCCGTGGTGGGGATCTCGGGTCCTGAGCTCGGCGAGGGGTCCATGTCCCTACTTCAGCAGACGCGACATCCGCCGGTCGGCGAGGGGCTTGCCGCCGGTCTGGCAGGTCGGGCAGTACTGCAGGCTCGAGTCGGCGAAGCTGACCTCGCGGACGATGTCGCCGCAGACCGGGCACTGCTCGCCGGCCCGGCCGTGCACGGCGAGGTGGGACTTCTTCTCGCCCTTCAGCTCGCTGGCGGCCAGGCCGCGGGAGCGCTCGACGGCGTCGCCCAGCTCGTCCTTGATGCCGGCGAACAGCCGGTCGAACTCCTCGGCGTTGAGACTGTTCGCGGGCTTGAACGGCGACATCTTGGCGGCATGGAGGATCTCGTCGCTGTAGGCGTTGCCGATGCCGGCGATGGTGCCCTGGTGGCGCAGCACGCCCTTGATCTGGCTGCGCCCCGCGTCGTCGAGGATCCGGTGCAGCACGTCGGGCGTGAACGTCTCGTCGAGCGGGTCGGGACCCAGGCTGGCGATGCCGGGTACGTCGTGCGGTGACCGTACGACGTACATCGCGAGGCTCTTCTTCGTGCCGGCCTCGGTGATGTCGAGCCCTGGCGTCGCTTCCTCTGAGCCGGTCGAAGGATCGAGGACGACGCGGACCGCAAGTGGCGACTTGTTGCTCGGCTTGGGTGGCGTGGCCGGCAGGTCGTCACGCCAGCGGATCCAGCCGGCGCGGGCGAGGTGGAAGACGAGGTGCAACCCGCTCGCCTCGATGTCGAGGAACTTGCCGTGCCGCGTCACGTCGTCGACCAGCGTGCCCTCGAGTGACTGCACGGGTGGGTCGAACGTCTTGAGCGCGCTGAACGCGACGACGTGGACCCTGCCGATGGCGTGGCCGTCGAGCCGGCCCTTCAGATCGAGGGCCAGCGCCTCCACCTCGGGCAGCTCCGGCATGGGTCGATTATCCCCGAAGGACCGAAAGGGTGGTGCCGCCACCGATGCGGAGGGAGAATCGGCCATGGCCATCGCCCGCCCGTTGCCCGCGACCGGGGACATCTTCCTCGACGCCCGCGGCGGCGACCGCGCGATGCGGGTCTCCTGGCACCACGAGTCCGGGCTCGTCGTCCTGTCGTTGTGGCGTGACAACGTCTGCACCGGTTCGTTCCGGCTCGCGGTCGACGACGTACCCGAGCTGATCTCGCTGCTGCGCTCCGGCCTCGACACGGCGTACGACGTCGCGATGCAGCGCCGCCACGCGTGAGGTCCGCTTGACCCGGACGTCACCGTCCCACCCCTGGTGCACCGGACCCGCGGCGCCCTAGATTGCGGGCATGTCTCGGGAACATGTGAAATCAGTCCTGCTCGTGTGCGCGCTGATCGCCGCCGGGAGCCTCGCCCTCCAGAGCCCGGCCACGGCGGCGACCCCGCCGTACCACGTGCTCTTCGACAACACCTCGGCGGAGACCGCCGGCAACGCCGACTGGATCATCTCCACCAGTCAGCCCGACCCGCTCGCCCAGAACCCGAACCCGACCAGTGAGACCAGCTGGACCGGTGCGATCTCGGCCTGGGGCGTGGCCCTGCAGCGGACCGGCGACTACTCGCTGGCGACCCTGCCGGCGACCGGCCGGATCACCTACGGCGACTCCTCCAACGCGCAGGACCTCAGCCACTACAACGAGTTCGTCCTGCCCGAGCCCAACATCCTGTTCACCGCGGCCGAGAAGACCGCGATCATGCAGTTCGTCCAGGCCGGTGGCGGGCTCTTCATGGTCAGCGACCACACCGGCTCCGACCGCAACAACGACGGCGCCGACTCGGTCAAGGTGCTCAACGACCTGATGACCAACAACTCCGTCGACTCGACCGACCCGTTCGGCTTCTCCATCGACCGCCTCGACATCAGCAGTGAGAACCCCGACGTGATCGGCTCCCAGTCCGCCGGCGACCCGGTCATCGCCGGTCCGTTCGGCACCGTCACCGGCGCGATCCTCCGCGACGGCACCACGGCCACCCTCAAGCCGGCCGACAACAGCGCCGTCCGGGGCGAGGTCTACCGGTCCGGCTTCTCGCCCAGCGGTACGACGGGGGCCGCGTTCGTCACCAGCTCCTTCGGGGCGGGTCATGTCGCCTACTGGGGTGACAGCTCGCCGATCGACGACGGCACCGGCCAGTCCGGCAACACCCTCTTCAACGGCTGGAACGACCCGGCCGGTACCGATGCCGCGCTGGCTCTCAACGCCACCCAGTGGCTGGCCGGCGGCTCGAGCACGGGCGGCGGTGGCGGTGGGACGCCGTCCGAGCGGGTGACCAACGGCAGCTTCGAGTCCGGCAACTCCTACTGGAGCCTCGGGTCGGGCGCGTCGGTCGTCACCACGCGGGCGTACGCCGGCACCCACTCGCTGCTGGTCGGCGGGACGACCTCGTCGACGCAGTCGGCCACTCAGCAGGTCACCGTGCCCACCGGCGCGACGTCGCAGACGCTGACGTTCCGCACCTACATCACGACCACGGAGAGCGGCTCCACGGCGTACGACAGGCTCAACATCCAGGCCAACGGCACGACCCTGAAGTCCTACAGCAACGCCTCGACCAACGGCTCGTGGTTCAGCACGACGGTCGACCTGTCGGCGTACGCCGGGCAGACGATCACGCTGAAGTTCCAGGCGGTCAACGACTCCATCCTGCCGACCAGCTTCTTCGTGGACGTCGTGAGCGTGCTGGCCTGAACGCCCCGCCGGACAGGACCTCCGGCCCTGGATGCTGGCCGATCCCACCGCGCACGCTGGCCTCATGGAGCTCCTCGAGCTGCGCCAACGGGCGCGCGCGATCGTCGACGATCCAGCGCTGACCTACCGGCAGCGGATGCATCGGCTGGCCATGCTGGCGGAGGACAGCCTCGAGCCGCCACCGGTGTCGGAGGCGTGTGCCGACGCCCTGGAGAAGCGGATCATCTGCGACCTCTACGAGGGCAACGCTCCGCACCGCCCGCGGTACGTACTCCCCGACTACGCGAAGCTGCTGAAGGACGGATCGAGGTTCCTGGAGCTGGGCCCGGCACGCGACCTCGACGAGGCGTTGACCCATCTGCTGATCGCCTATACCCAGGTCCCGTCGATCACCGGCTACCCGGTGTGGCTCGGCGACCTGGACGCGCTGCTCGAGCCGTACGTCGACGCCGTGGACGACGAGGAGCTGCATCGGCGGCTCCGGCTGTTCTGGATCTCGCTGGACCGGATGCTGCCGGACGCGTTCACCCACGCGAACCTCGGCCCGCACGACACCCGGGTCGGCCGGATGGCGCTCCGGCTCGAGCGCGAGCTGCAGCAGGTCGTCCCGAACCTCAGCCTGAAGGTCGACCCCGAGCTCACCCCGGACGACCTGGTGCGCGACGCCGTCGAGACCGTGTTCTCCTGCGGCCAGCCGCACTTCGTGAACCACCCGATGATGCTCGCCGGCCTCGGGGATTACGGCGTCGCCTCCTGCTACAACTCGCTGCGCGCCGGTGGCGGCTCGCACACCCTGGTACGGCTCGACCTGCGCCAGGTCGCCCTGCAGCACAGCGGCGGGCGCGCGTCGTACCTCGAGGACCTGCTGCCCCACTACGTCGAGCTCACGGCCGAGCTGATCGAGGCCCGGATCCGGCATCTCGTCGAGGAGGCTAGGTTCTTCGAGCACTCCTGGCTGGTGGCCGACGGGCTGGTGCACCTCGACCGGTACTCCGCGATGTTCGGCATCTACGGCCTGGCCGAGGCGGTCTCGCTCGTGCTCGAGCACGAAGGTCGCGACGGCCGCTATGGGTACGACGATGCGGCCGACGGGCTCGCCGAGCAGACCCTGTGCCAGGTGTCCGATCTCGTGGCTGCGCGGCCACTGCCCTACTGCGGGGGCAACGGCGGACGGGCGCTGCTGCACAGCCAGTCCGGCATCGACTCCGACCTCGGCGTCACCGCCGGCTGCCGGATCCCGGTCGGAGCCGAGCCGCCGCTGCTCCGCCATCTCCAGACGGTCGCCCCGCACCACGTGCTGTTCCCGGCCGGGATCAGCGACGTGCTCGCGTTCGACGAGACGGCACGCCGCAACCCGCAGGCGGTGGTCGACGTGATCCGCGGCGCCTTCCGGACCGGCCTGCGCGACTTCACCTTCAACCTCGACAGCAACGACTTCATCCGGATCACCGGATACCTGGTCCGCAAGTCCGACCTGGCGAAGATCGAGCACGGCGCCCGGCACGACAGCACGTTCCTGGGTGCCGGCTCGGTCGCCCAGTCGCACGTCGACCGACGCGCACCGAAGCGAGTGACGGCCCATGAGCTCGATGCCGGCCCGGATCGCTGACGTCATCCCCTTCTCCTGGGTCGACGGCCCGGGCAACCGCTTCGTCGTCTTCACCCAGGGATGCTCGTTCGACTGCCTGGCCTGCCACAACCCCGAGACCATCCCGCCGTGCCGTCCGGACGCCCGCGACCTGTCCGTGCCCGCACTGCTCACCCAGATCCGCGCTGCGGAGCCCTACCTCCAGGGCGTGACCGTCTCCGGTGGCGAGGCCACCGGTCAGTGGCGCTTCGTGCGCGAGCTCTTCGCCGCGATCCGGTCCGACGTCCAGCTCGCCCGCCTCACGACGTACGTCGACACCAACGGACACGCGCTCCCCCGGGTCTGGGACCGGCTCATCCCGGTGACCGACGGCTTCATGGTCGACCTCAAGGCCCTCGACCCGGTCGTGCACGAGCACCTCACCGGCCGGACCAACCGGCTCGTGCTGGACGCGATCGGCTACCTGCACCGGGCCGGCCGGCTCGCGGAGGTCCGGCTGTTGCTCGTCCCAGGTTTCAACGACGGCGACGACCAGCTCGCGCGCACGGCCGCGTGGCTCGCCGACCTCGACCCAGACCTCCGGGTCGTGGTGATCGGATTCCGCCGGCACGGCGTCCGGCCGGCGTACGCCGACCTCCCCGAGGCCGGGCCCGAGCTCCTCGCGCACGCCGCCGGCCTGCTGGCCGCGGCGGGACTGCGCAACGTGGTGGTCGTCTGACCGGCTGCGAACGGCGGAACCGATGTCCTGTCATGCCTGCAGGCACCGGCCTCGTGGCGTCGTGTGTTGCTGCTCGCCCCGGTGGGTCGCCGGGGATGGGACCGTCGAATGGTGTGACGACCTGATCTTCGACGACGAGGAGGCCGTCGGTGGGCCCTGGGGAACTCTCCGCGGCCGACCTCCGTTCCGCCTCACCAATCGTCCGCTCAGCCGCTGTCCGCCTCAGGTCATGCGGAAGGGCGGGGCGTTGGAACATTCGATCTCACCGTGCGGTTGGCCGCTGAGCGCGTTCTAAGTCGAGTCTCTGACGCACCTGGTACGTCAGGACTTCGAGCTTGACGGGCGTCCCGACGTGGACGGTCCCGGTGAGCGTCAGGGACGGGGAGCCTCGACGTGGCGGTCGGCCAGCTTGCGCAGGACCGGGACCGCCGCCTCGAGGACCGCGAGCTCGGCAGAGGTGAGGTCGGCGAGCTCCCCGCTGAGCACCGAGGTGGTCTCCTGCCGCAGGGTGTCCAGGGTCTTGTGGCCGACCGGGGAGAGCACGAGCAGCAGCGCCCGGCCGTCCTCGGGGTCCCGGCTGCGCTCGACCCAGCCGGCCTCGCCCATGATCTCGACGAGCCGGGTCATGCTCGGGGCCGAGATGTTCATCAGCTCGGCCAGGTCGCCCTGTCGCAAGCCGCCCGGATGACGGGCCAGCGCGGCCAGCGCCGCGAGCCGGGTCGGTGTGATGCCTAACCGGGTCGCAGGGGTGCGCAGGTGGTAGGCGAGCCGGCTGACCTCGGTGCGCACCTCGGCAGCCAGTCCGGTCAGGTCACGCGCGGTCATGACCGGGCCCCCTCCGGCGCGCCGACCTCGGGCTGCGCGAAGTCGATCGCGACCTCGTGCTGGTCGTCGGCGTGCACGAACTTCTCACCCATCAGCCACGACGCCGCTGCGGCCACGAGGCAGGCCGCGATCGCGAACGCGAAGGCGACGACCAGGCCGTCGTGGAAGGGGCCCGAGATCAGCGACGGGAAGAACGAGTGCCCGGTGAGGTACGACGAGTCGGCCGGCGAGAGCTGGCCCAGGGTATGGCTGCCGAGCAGCGACTGCACGGGGTTGTAGCCCAGCAGCGAGGCGAACAGCACCGACACCGGCGGCAGGCCGGCGACAGCATGCGCCTGGGCCGCCGGTACGCCGTGCGCGGTCAGGCCGGACTGCATCGTCGCGGGCAGCGAGCTCGCGAGGCCCGCGATCATCAGCGAGAAGAAGATGCCGATGGACAGCACCATCGAGGTGTTCTGGAACGTCGTGCTCATGCCGCCCCCCACGCCCCGCCGGTTGGCGGGCAGCGCGTTCATGACCGCGGCCCGGTTGGGGGAGGCGAACAGGCCCATCCCGAAGCCGTTGGCGAACAGCGCCGTGGCGAACGCCCAGTAGGAGAAGTCCACCGGCAGCAGGGCGAACCAGACGAAGCTCAGCGCCGCGATCAGCATCCCTCCGGTGGCGAACCAGCGGGCGCCGTACCGGTCGGACAGCCAGCCCGACAGCGGACCCGCGACCAGGAAGCCCAGCGTCATCGGCAGCATGAAGATGCCGGCCCACAGGGGCGTGGACTCGAAGGAGTACCCGTGCCGGGGCAGCCAGATGCCTTGGAGCCAGATGATCAGGATGAACATCAGCCCACCGCGACCGAGGCCGGCGAGGAGGCTGGCGAGGTTGCCGTAGGAGAACGCCCGGATCTTGAACAGGTCGAGGTGGAACATCGGGTGCTCGATCCGGGTCTCGATCACGCAGAAGACGGCCAGCAGCGCGACGCCACCGATCAGCGATCCCATCACCCAGGGGTTGGTCCAGCCCATGATGTGGCTGCGGTAGGGCTGGATGCCGTAGGTGATCGCGACCAGGACGCCGACCAGGCCGACGGCGAAGGTGGCATTGCCCCACCAGTCCATGACGTGGTGGCGGCGCGGGCTGAGGTCGCGCAGCTTGAGGTAGCCCCACGCCGTACCGAACAGGCTGAAGGGCACGGAGACCAGGAACACCAGGCGCCAGTCCACGGGCGCCAGGACGCCGCCGATCACCAGGCCCAGGAACGCCCCGGCGATGCCGGCCACCATGTTGAGGCCGAGAGCGAGCCCGCGCTGGTCGGCCGGGAAGGCGTCAGTGATGATCGCGCTGGAGTTGGCCATCAGCAGCGCGCCCCCGACGCCCTGGAGGATGCGCATGATGATCAGGTAGAGCACGCCGGCCGTGCCGGTGAGCCAGACGACGCTGAGCGCGATCGAGAAGACGGTGAAGATGGCGAAGCCCGCGTTGTACATCTTCACCCGGCCGTACATGTCCCCGAGCCGGCCGAAGGTCACCACGAGTACGGCGGTCACGACGAGGTAGCCCATGATCAGCCACAGCAGATAGCTGGAGTTGCCGGGCGTGAGCGGGTCGATCTTCAGCCCGCGGAAGATGTCGGGAAGCGCGATCAGCAGGATCGAGGAGTTGATCGTGGCGATCAGGACGCCGAGCGTCGTGTTGGACAGGGCGATCCACTTGTAGCGGGGACCGAGGGGCGCAGGTCTCGAGTAGGTCATTTAGTTCAACTGTACTAACAGTATGGCGACGAACTCCATCCGGGTCCGTCCCGGACGGGTCGTCCGCCCCACGCCGTACTAGAGCCGAGCCTCAGGCGGACGACCCGCATGGGTGATATCTACGAGATCCGCTAGACGGCCCGATACCGTCCGGGCATGGACCCGATCCGCAACCCGTACGCGCCCGGGGCCGGCCAACGGCCGCCGGAGCTCGCGGGGCGCGACCCCCAGCTGCGGGCCTTCGACGTCGTACTCGAGCGGGTCGCCCGGGGTCGTCCGGAGCGGAGCCTGGTCCTGACCGGACTGCGTGGCGTCGGGAAGACCGTGCTGCTCAACGCGCTGCGGTCCGCCGCCGTACGACGCGGGTGGGGCACCGGGAAGCTCGAGGCCAGGCCCGACCAGGGCCTCCGCCGGCCGTTGTCGTCGGCGCTCCACCAGGCGACCCGGGAGCTCGGTCATCCCGACGATGAGTCCGTCACCCACGTGCTCGGCGTGATCCGGTCGTTCGCCCAGCGCGACGCCGGAGCCGGGCCGAAGCTCCGCGACCAGTGGCATCCGGGCATCGACGCACCTGCGGTCCGCGGCCGAGCCGACTCCGGAGACGTCGAGATCGACCTCGTCGAGCTGTTCACCGACCTCGGCGGCCTGGCCGCCGACCTGGGACGCGGGATCGCGGTCTTCGTCGACGAGATGCAGGACCTCGGTCCCGACGACGTCTCCGCGCTGTGCGCCGCGTGCCACGAGATCAGCCAGTCCGGGCTACCGATGATCGTCGTCGGCGCCGGCCTGCCACACCTCCCCTCGGTGCTCTCGGCCGCGAAGTCCTACTCCGAGCGCCTCTTCGGGTACCAGCAGATCGACCGGCTCGACCGCGCGGCCGCCGACCACGCCCTGCGTGTGCCCGCCGAGGCCGAGGACGCGTCGTACGACGCAGCGGCACTGGCAGCGCTCTACGCGGCCACCGGGGGCTACCCGTACTTCATCCAGGCCTACGGCAAGACCGTCTGGGACCTGGCTCCTCGCTCGCCGATCACGGCCGCCGACGTCGCGGTCGCGGCGCCCGAGGCCGAGCGCGAGCTCGCGGTCGGCTTCTTCGGCTCGCGCTACGAGCGGGCCACGCCGGGGGAGCGGGAGTACCTCCGCGCCATGGCGGACGCGGCCTCCGCGCTGACCGACGGTGGCGATGTGCTCGACCAGGTCGAGTCCGTGCCGACGGCCGAGGTCGCCGCGGTGCTCGGCAAGAAGCCGCAGTCGCTCTCGCCGGCGCGAGACGCGTTGCTCAAGAAGGGCCTCATCTACTCCGGCGAGCGCGGCCGGATCGCCTTCACCGTCCCCCACTTCGGGACCTTCCTGCGCTCGCGGTGAGCGTCAGGTGCCGGGGGCGACGACCGGGACCGGCGCCCCGGAGGGCCTTCCCGCGCGTCGCTCCATGCACTGGCGGCACCCTCGCCGATGGAATCAGTTGCACGGTCAACGACTCCAGAACCTTTCACCTGTGGGTCTCACAAAAATCTACGAAATCAGGACAAGGCGCTGCCCAGGTGCCACGCTTGTGCTCACGGGGGGACTCGGGCCCTGTCATGGACGGCCGGTCGGTCGCCATGCTGCTTGGCAGGTCCGGGGGGACCGAATGACGAACACGCAATGCTTGATGATCGACCCGACCAACGCTCGACAGAGCAGGGGGATCTGGGCTCGCGCGGTCGCGCGCAGAGTCCTCGAGCCCAGGCTCGCCGACCTTTCTCCGGCGGTGGCCGTGGTCCCTGTCGTCGCCGCGCCCACGGCGCAGGCCCCTCGGCTCGAGGAGATGTACGCCGAGCTGGCCCTGCGGACCGCCGGCCTGCTCGAGCAGCAGCACGCCCTCCTCGACTCGCTCGAGCGCGACGAGACCGACCCCGGCCGGCTCGACCAGCTCTTCGCGATCGACCACCTCATCGCCCAGGCCCGCCGGCACGCGGACAGCCTGCGCCTGCTCACCGACGGCTCTGCGGGTCGGCCGCTCGTCGAGCTGACCATCGACGACGTGCTCCACGCGGCCGCCTCGTCGGTGGCGGACTACCCGCGCGTCCGGATCGAGGTGACCGTGGCGCAGCACGTCACCGCCGCCGCCTCCGCCGACGTGGTCCACCTCGTCACCGAGACCCTCGATCAGGCGCTGGCCGCGTCCGACTCGGCCGTCGTCGTCACCACGACGCGTGAGGGCGAGGCCCTGCGCATCGAGGTCGTCCATCAGGGCGCGCCGCAGGAGTCCCCACGGTCGACGTCGTCCCACCTGGTCGACCGGCTGGCGCAGCGCCACGGCGTACGCGTGGATCTGCGCTCGGAGCCGAACGGCGCCTCGGTCGTCTCGATCGTGGTGCCCGCCTCGGCGCTGGTCGAGCTGCCGCAGGCGGCGGGCCTTCCGGTGGACACTCAGGACCTGGACGAGTGGCGGGCCCCGGTCCTGCCTCTCGCTCCGCCGGCTGCACCTCGGCACCGCCGCGAGGACGCCTTGGAGGGCTTGGCACGACGTTCGGGATAGCGCGGCCCCGGCCGCGGGCTCACCGCCCGAACGAGTACGACGTGGGAGACCACGAAGCACGGCAGGATCGGTCAGCGCCTCACCGGTGTACGTCGGCGGCGGCCTGGATGCGGGCGACGTACGTCGTCCACCACTCCTGGTCGCCGACGTCGGAGGCGTGGGGTCCGCCCCGCCCGTCGATCAGCTCGCGGACGATGTCGCACTGGCCGGCGTGCTGGGCGGTGTCCTCGAGCACCCGCACCACCAGATGGCCGAGCGTGGTGTCGCGCTCGCCCTCCGACCACCACGTCACGTGGGCGGGGGAGTCGAGCGACAGGGCGACGAGGGACTCGTCGCTGTGCCGACAGGCCGTGCGGTAGAGGTCGAGCAGGTGGTCACGGCTCTCGTCGGCCGTCGCCCACATGTCGGCCGACTCCCAGATCGAGCCATCCTCCACCCACGGCAGGACCACCGGCGGGGTCCGGCCCACGCAGGTGCCGAGGTAGGTGAGCTCGATCCCGATCAGGTGCTTCACCACGCCGAGCAGGTTGGTCCCCGACGGGACGAGCGGCCGGCGTACGTCGTACTCCGACAGGCCGTCGAGGGTGCCCACGAGGGAGTCGCGGGCCTCCTGGAGGTAACGCTGAAGGTCGTCGGCGATGGTCATCGCGGGCTCCTGAGCAGGTCGTGGTAGTCGGCGTGGTGGTCGATCCAGGCCTTGACGAACGGGCACAGCGGCCGCACCCGCAGCTCGCCGTCGGCGCGCACCAGGTCGAGCTCCTGCCGCACCAGCGACGAGCCCACGCCCTGCCCCTCGAAGGCGTCGTCGACCTCGGTATGGGTGAAGGTGATCACGCCGTCGGACAGCTCGTAGGCCGAGAAGCCGGCGAGCTGCCCGTCGACGTACGCCTCGAACCGGCTCTCGGCGGGGTTGTCGCGCACGGTCACGTCGCTCATGCGTGCACGCTAGCCCGGTCCACCCCCTTCGGTGACGAACGCCGGCACGTCGGGCACCGGGCGGCCCTCTGCCACCGCCGCGCACCGGTCGAGCAGGATTTCCCACTCGCTGAAGCGCGCGCGTCCGGCGATGTTGCCGGCGTTCCAGCCACCGTGCGCGAAGCGCAGGGTGCAACCTCCGCCCTCGCGCGCCGCGAACCAGGCGTCGAGCGTGCTCGGGTGCTCGGGATCCTGGGCGATAGTGAAGGTCTGGGCGTAGTGGCCCGGCGGATCCCAGGCGGTCACCGTGCCCCATTGGTACGCCGTCCCGTCGTCGAGGCGCATCATCGCGGGGCCGCCGACGGCCGGGGCGACGTGGACGCTCCGCATCCCCTCGGGTGCGTAGGCGGGATGCCACCAGTCGTTGATCCGGCGGGTGAAGGTGTCGAACGCGACCTGCGCCGAGCAGTCGAGCTCGTAGGTGTGCTCGATCGGGCCGGCCGCCTCGGTCGGGCGGGGCTCGACCCCTGCGGGCACTGGCTGGTGGAAGACCAACCGGTTGTGGAAGGGGTCGATGACCACGAGCACCCGGCCCCAGTCCTCGTCGCGGATCCCCGGCCGTGCGTAGTCGTAGCTCTGGCCGAGGAGCTCCCGGTGCAGGGCCTCGATGTCGGCGACCGGGATCAGCGCGGCACCGCCCGGGCTGGCGTCGCCGTGATGCTCACTGAGGTGCAGACACGCCGCACCGCGGGTGACCTGGGCGTAGAGCGGGGAGTGGTCGGCACTGCCCCCGTGCTCCCAGTCGAGGGTGAAGCCGAGGTAGTCGACGTAGAACTCCACCGCCTTGCTCCGGTCGAAGATGCGCAGGATCGGGACGGCCGGCCCCTCCGGCGGTGCCGCTGCCGGGTCATGGGCGGGGTCGTGGTCCGGGCGCGCGACGAGGGTGTTCCAGTCGCGCGCGCCGTACTGATGGGCGACCAGCTCGAGGGCCTCACTGTGGCTGACGGCGACGTCGCGGGCGGCCAGGTCGGCACGCAGCCGACGGGCCATGGACTTCGGATCGGTCATGACGCTGCTTCTCTCCGGCGGACGGCCGCGGCTGCGGCAACAGGGGCCTGCGTTGCCTGGCGGGTCCGCCCGGTGAGGGCGCATCACGGACAGGTGGGTGATGCCGCGGGCATTCACCGTCCCGGGGATCCCGGGTGCAGGCGGCCGGCTGCCCTGGCCGTCGCCAGCGTAACCCGCAGCAACGGCGCGAGGAAGACTCGATGAACACCGCGCGCAACCGGCATTTCGCCCCCGGTCATGACCCTCGGTGAGCCACACTGGAGGACATGCGGCCGCAGGTCGTCGCACACCGCGGCGCGAGCTTCGAGAACGCCGAGCACACCCTGGGTGCGTACGTCCAGGCGATCCGTGACGGGGCCGAGGCGCTCGAGTGCGACGTACGGCTGACGGCCGACGGCCACCTGGTCTGTGTCCACGACCGCGACCTGCGTCGTACGGCGAGCACGCGCGGGCTGGTCTCGACGATGGAGCTGGCCGACCTCGACCGGCTCGAGTTCGCGTCGTGGAAGAACCCCTGGGCCACGCTCGACGACGAGGCGCCCGACCGCGACCGCGACCTCGACGGCGTACTGACACTGCGGCGTCTGCTCGAGACGGTGGCCGATGCCGAGCGCCCGATCGAGCTCGCGATCGAGACCAAGCACCCGACGAGGTACGGCGGGCTGGTCGAGCGCCGCCTCGTCGAGGCGCTCGCCGAGTTCGGCTGGACCGGGCCCGACAGTCCGGTCCGCGTGATGAGCTTCTCGTACGTCGCGCTGCAGCGCATGCAGCGGCTGGCACCGCACGTCCGCCTGGTGATGCTGATCGACAAGTCGCGCAACTGGTCGGTCCTCAAGCCCGTGCTGGAGGACGACTGGCTGCTCGGGCCGGGCATCGACTCGCTGACCAGGCACCCGAAGTTCGCCGAGAAGCTCGTCGCCACCGGCCGCGACCTGCACGTGTGGACGGTGAACACGCGCGAGCAGCTCCATCTCTGCCTCGAGCTGGGCGCAGCGGCGGTGATCACCGATCGTCCGCGCGACCTCCTCGGCTGGCTGTCCGCCGCCCATGCGGTGACCGACGCGTCCTAGCCGCTGTCCCCTAGCCTCGCCTCATGGCGAAGCGCTCCCGGACCAAGGCCCGCGACCGGTCCACCGACGGCGAGGTCGGCCCGCGTGAGCCCTGCCCCTGCGGATCGGGCAAGCGCTACAAGGCGTGTCACGGCTCCGCCGGTGGTGCCTACGTGAGCCGGCCCTTCGCAGGGCTGGTCTCCGAGCGCGACCTGGTGGCCCTGCGCGAGTTCGTCCCGGCCGCGACCGCACCCCTGCGGGTCGGTGACCGGACGGTGCTGCTCGCGACGTTGCTGCCGATGGCTGCTCCGGCGATGATCCGAGACAGCGGAGAGGTCTGGCTCGGCCTTCAGGTCCGTCACAGCTTCGGAGACCCGGCGCGCGACCTGGGCGCCGTACTCGAGAAGGCACTCGCGACGGAGGAGCCCGGGATCGTGGGGCTGGTCGACCCGCCGGGAGCCGGCGCACGTCTACAGGACCTCGTCATCGACGAGCCGCTCTCGATCACGGTGCACGACGACTTCCACTACTGGCTCGCCGACGTGGCCGAGCGTGACGAGGAGACGACGGCGGCCCTCGAGCAGGCCAACCTCGCGGCCTCGCCGACGGCCCGCGTGGCGTCGGTCGAGGCGGCGTACTGGACGAACGTCGGGGCGAAGGAGCATCTCCGCTGGGTGCTCCCGGACCCCGAGCGCCCGCTGATGGATGCGCTCGCCCGGCTCCACGCGGCCGGCGCGGACGGCATCGCCGAGGGCTCGAAGCTGGTCGGGATGTTCCGGGCCAACGGCCTCCTCGCGCCGGTGTGGGACCTGCCCGCGGGCACCGGCCCGACCGTCCTGGAGCAGCCGTTGGCAGCACTGCAGGAACGCCTCGCCGAGGCCCTGGCCGAACACTCCGAGCTCACCTCGGAGGAGCGCTCGGCCCGGTCCGAGCTGTCCAACAAGCAGGTCACCCTGCGTTGAGATACCGGTTGCCTGCCGGGTTGATCCCTTTGCAACGTTTCGGTAACGTCGTTCGAGCCCCGGTCGTTGTTGCCTCCCCCGTCGACAACGGCCGGGCTCTTCTGTGCCGTGCTCCGCCGCGGCAACGGGGGCCCGCTCCGGCGAGTCTCAGGACGTGAAGAGTCGTCGGATCCGGTCCCGGCACCTGCTGGCCGGACTCGTCGTCTCCGTCGGTCTCTCCCTCGGTCGCTGCGAGCAGGGCGGGCCGGTGCTGCATGACGTGGTCATCCCGTAGAACGATCTCCAGGGGTTGCCACGCAGCAACCGCCAGCCGTACGACGATCAACCGGACGCGGATCGTCCGCAATCGCGCGTAGCGTGCCGGCATGGCCATCGCACGCTTCCCGAGCATCGTGCTCGACTGCCCCGACCCCGCCGCTCTCGCGACGTTCTACGGCACGATGCTGGACTGGCAGGTCGAGCACTCTGACGGCTGGGCCGACATCCGCGCGGACTACGGTCAGTGCCTGTCCTTCCAGCGCGTGGAGGGCTACACCGCGCCGGTCTGGCCGCGCCAGGAGGTGCCCCAGCAGATGCATCTCGACGTGGTCGTCGACGACCTCGACGCCGGCGAGGCGGCCGTGCTCGAGCTCGGGGCGACCAAGCACGACCACCAGCCCGGTACGACGTTCCGCGTCTTCCTCGACCCGGCCGGACACCCCTTCTGTCTCTGCACGAGCTGAGACAGGCGCGGTCAGCCGAGGTCGAGCGAGGCGCGCGAGACCGGGCAGCTCATGCACCGTGGCCCACCGCGCCCGGAGCCCAGCTCGGAGCCGGCGATCCGGACCACCTCGATGCCCGACTGCTCGAGCCGGTCGTTGGTCTCGTCGTTGCGCTCGTAGGCGACGGCGATCCGCGGCGCGATGGCCAGGGTGTTGTTGCCGTCGTCCCACTGCTCCCGCTCGGCGGTGACCGGGTCGAGGCCGGTGTCGATCTGGTGCAGGGTGTCGATGCCCATGGCCTTGGCCGCGGCGATCAGGAAGTGCTCCGCCTCGGCCACGTCGAGCACCAGCTCGTCGCCCGAGCCGGCGGCGCGCGTGACGGCGTACGCCGTGAGGGAGTCGGCGACGTTGGGATACATGACGATCTTGTCGACGTCGACCATCGTGCACACGGTGTCGAGGTGCATGGTCGCGCGCTCCTGCGCGATGGGTACGGCGAGCACGGTGTGGGCGAGCCCGGCCGCGAAGACCTCGCGCGCCAGCTCCTCGGCACCGGCGGGCGTCGTCCGCTCGCCGACGCCGATCGCGATCACGCCTGGTGCGAGCAGAAGTACGTCGCCGCCCTCGACGTGCTCGTTGCGCCAGCCGTGCAGCATCGGGGTGCCCGCGAAGCGCGGGTGCTCGCCGTAGATCAGCTCGGTCAGCTGCGTCTCGCGGGACCGTGCGGGCATCGCCAGGGACGTGATCGTCACGTGGTCGCGTACCCACACCGAGGAGTCGCGGGTGAAGAGCAGGTTGGGCAGTGGGTCGATCAGGAAGTCGTACTCGGGAAGCAGGGAGGTGACCAGGCCGAAGCCGCCCCGGACCTCGTCGTTGCGGACGCCCGCGGTCAGGTGGGTGGCCAGCTCCGACGGTGACGCGTCGTGCAGCATCGGCCCGAGCCAGCTGCGCATCGTGGTGCCGAGGTGGAGGCTCGACAGGGCGGTGTCGATGGCGCGGTGCCGTGCCTGCGCGCTCTCGAGGGTCTCGGTCAGAAGGTCCATCAGGTAGAGCACCTCGACGCCGTGGTCGCGCAGGGCGGCGGCGAAGCCGTCGTGCTCGTCCTGGGCCCGCGCCACCCACGGGATCCCGTCGAAGAGCAGGCGGTCGTTGTTGCGCGGCGTGAGGCGCTTCAGCTCGGGGCCGGGACGATGGAGCATGACCGTGCCGAGCCGGCCGACCTCCGAGTCGGCGCCGTGCGGAGGGCGGTCGCCGGGGGTGGGGTTCGTCGACATGGGCCGCACTCTATGGTGCGCCCGGACCCCGGGTCACCCCGAGATCAGCTGGTACGCCGTGAGGCCGGCCAGCAGGAAGCACACGCCGGCGCCGACGTAGTGGATCGTCGACAGCCGCAAGCGTCGCAGCAGGACCCGGCCTGCGACCACCGCCAGACCGGACACGACGAGCAGGGCGGTCCACGCTCCGAGGAACACCGACAGCGCGTCGTGATAGCGCCCGACGAGGCTGATGGTCAGCAGCTGGGAGAGGTCGCCCCATTCGGCGGCGAAGAGCACCACGAAGCTCGCGACGACCGCGGCGAGGCCCGCCTTCGGCGACGCCGCCTTGGCGGCGTACTCCTCCTCCGTCTCGGCCTCCGAGGCGTCGGCCTTCGGTGCCTCGCGGAGCAGGAGGAGCGCGCCGACGAGGAAGATCAGACTCGCCACGACCTCGACGACCGTGTGCGGGAGGTAGGTGACCACCTGACCGACCGTGCACGCGATCGCGGTCTGCACGAGGAACGCGAGACCGACGCCCACCCACACCGCGAGCGGTCGGTAGCGGGTGGCGAGCACGAGAGCCGCGACGAACGTCTTGTCAGGGAGCTCGACCAGGAAGATCGCGCCGAAGGCGACGGCGATCACGGCGAGATCCACCCGCCGAACCTATCCGGTGACGTTCAGGCGACGTTCATGCCGGACGTGTTGCCTGGACTCATCACCGGGTGTTGGCTGTGGGCCGGGGTCGACTCAACATCCCAGAGGGAGCACAGCAATGGCGAAGATCGAGTCCTACGACCAAGGCACACCGAGCTGGGTGGAGCTGATGACGCCCGACCAGGGGGCCGCGCAGACCTTCTACGGCTCCTTGTTCGGCTGGTCGTTCGACGACCACGACATGGAGGAGATGGGCCACTACTACATCGGGACCGTCCAGGGCGATCAGGTCGCCGGGGTCAGTGGCCAGATGCCCGGCATGGAGGGACACCCCGCGTTCTGGGGCGTCTACCTCGCCTGTGACGACGTCGACGCGACGACCGCGAAGGTCGAGGCCGCCGGTGGCAAGGTCGAGGCCGGTCCGTTCGACGTCGACGACAACGGCCGGATGTCCGCGCTCCAGGATCCGACCGGTGCCCGGGTCGGCCTGTGGCAGGCGAACAAGATGATCGGGACCCAGCGGGCCAACGAGCCGGGTACGCCGATCTGGAACGAGTGCATGACCCCCGACATCCCGGCCGCCGCGGCGTTCTACGCCGAGGTCCTGGGCATGGGCTCCGAGACGAGTGACATGGGTGAGGCCGGCACGTACACGGTGCTCACCAACGCCAAGGGGCGCCAGGTCGGTGGCGCGATGAACCCGCAGATGGAGGGCGTTCCCCCGCACTGGAACGTCTACTTCAACGTCGAGGACGTCGACGCCACGGTCGCGAAGGCCCAGGAGCTCGGCGGCAACGTCGTGGCACCCGCCTTCGACGTACCCGGGGTCGGCCGGCTGGCCGTGCTCTCCGACCCCCAGGGTGGGATGTTCAACCTGATGGCCGGCGACACCACGAACGCCGGCACGTAGGCACTGCGTTCCGCGTCGGCCGGCTGGGTCGACCCAGTGGGGTCAGCCGGCGCGGAACGGGTCCGCGGGATAGACGCCGAGCACCGTCACCTCGGTGGTGAAGAACTCCAGCTCCTCCAGCGCCCGCTTCACGCCGACGTCCTCGGGGTGGCCGTCGACCTCCGCGAGGAACTGGGTGGCGGTGAACTCCCCGCCGACCATGTAGCTCTCGAGCTTGGTCATGTTCACGCCGTTCGTCGCGAAGCCGCCGAGCGCCTTGTAGAGCGCGGCCGGCAGGTTGCGCACGTTGAAGACGAAGCACGTGACGATGGGGCCGTTGCCGGCCGGCGCCTGGTCGAGCTCGCGGGACAGTACGACGAAGCGCGTCGTGTTGTGCTCCTCGTCCTCGACGTCGTCGAGGAGTACGTCGAGACCGTAGATCTGCGCAGCCAGGGGCGGGGAGATCGCGGCCTGGGTGGGGTCGCCGGCCTCCTTGACCTCACGGGCGGCACCCGCGGTGTCGCCGGCGATGACCGGGGTGAAGCCGTGCTCGCGGATCACCCGGCGGCACTGACCGAGAGCGTGCAGGTGACTGTGCACCGTCTGCACGCCCTCGAGGGTCGCGCCGGGCACCCCCAGCAGGGCGAACCGGATGCGCAGGAAGTGCTCGGCGACGATGTGCAGCCGCGAGGTCGGCAGGAAGTGGTGGATGTCGGCGACCCGGCCGGCCAGCGAGTTGTCGATGGGGATCATGGCCAGGTCGGCGTCGCCGTTCTCGACCGATGAGAAGCAGTCCTCGAAGCTGGCGCAGGCGACCGCCTCGGCCTCGGGATAGCGCTCCTGGCACGCCAGGTGCGAGTTCGAGCCCCGCTCGCCCTGGTAGACGATCCGGCGCACGCTCGTCGTCGTACTCACGCGCGTCAGTGTTCCACGCGGTCGCCGCGCCCGATTAGGCTCGCTCAGCGTGTGGATCCTCGACGTCGTGACCCTCGTGGTCGCCCTGGGTGCCGCCGGCCTTGCGGCGGTCGCGCTCCGGCGTCAGGTCGCGTCACGGCGGGGCACCGTCACCGACGCGCTCCCCGAGGACGTCCACGGCCTCCGGCAGGAGGTCGCGGCGCTACGGGCCGAGGCCGGTGACGCGCTGCGCCATCTCGCGGTCGTGCGGTACGACGCGTTCAGCGACATGGGCGGGCATCTCTCGTGGTCGGTCGCGCTTCTCGACGACGTGGGCAACGGTGTGGTCCTCACGTCGATCCACGGCCGGTCGGACGCGCGGACCTACGCCAAGAACGTGACCGCCTGGACCTCCCAGCAGCAGCTCTCTCCCGAGGAGGAGGAGGCGATCGCGCACGCGCGTCCCGAGTGAGGACGTGCCGACCCGACGGAGTCGGGGCGGCACGACCGGAACGAGCGCCGCTGCCCGCTTGCGGGCAAGGCTTAGCGGAGCTGACCCGGCAACTTCCGGTGTGCTCGCGCGGTCTCAAGGACAAGAGACCTCGGGGAACGAAGGACACCGGACATGGCCACGACGCAGACACCTCGCACGCCCGATCCCACCGACGAGCAGTCCGGCACCGGGCGACGGGTACGTCGTACCGCGGTCGTCGGGGGGATCGCCCTCGCCTGCGCGATCGCGATCGCGGTGCCCTTCGCGCTGCGCGGCGGGCACGACGCGACACCGCCACGGAGCGCTCCGACGTCGCCGCCCTCTACGCCAAAGGCGCAGCACGGTGCCATCCTCGGTGACGTGGACGGCAACGGGCTGCCCGACCAGGTCTCCCTCTCTGCACGCGGCGTCCTCGAGGTCGCGCTCGACTCCGGTACGACGGTGCGTCACCTGATCCCGGGTGACAGCCGGCTCGAGGGGCTCGTCCACGTGGGCACCCCTGGCTCGGACATCGCGACCTCACAGCCGACGCGCGGGTCGCGGGGCAGCGACTGGTCGGTCTGGCACCTGCTCGGGACCTCGCTGAGCACGGTGCCGATGCGCCATCACGCATCGCTCGGGTCGGACCGCGACTCCCAGGTCACCTGGGTCGCCGACGACACCTTGTACGACGGCACCCTCGACGACCTGCAGAAGGGCCAGGACCAGGTCGCCGTCCTCTCACGCTCGTGGAGGTTGGACCGGGGCGGGCTGGCGCCGAGCCGCGCGGGTGTGTGGTGCTGGGATCGGTCCGCTGACCAGCCGCCGGCCCGGTGCACGCCCGGTCAGGACTGGACTCCCGACGTCGGGCCGCACGGCGACCTGCCAGCGATGCAACCGATCGGGGCGACGTGGTTCAGGGGAGCGACCGCGCCGGTCGTCGACGGCGCCGACTCGTGGACACTGGTCCGGGCGACACCACCGGGGCCTGCCGAGGCGCCGCGCATGGATCTCGTGCTGCGTTCAGCAGTCACCTCGGCACGGGTGCTCGTGCCCCGAGGCTGGCCACCCGTGCTGCGTGCCCAGCCGATCTCCCCCGGCGCACTGCACGGCGTACTGATCAGCCAGGAGGGCGGTGACTCCGACACCTGGCGGGTGTACGTCGACCACGGCGGCCGGCCGGTCGAGCTGCCGACCGACGGTCCGGTCGCCCTCGGAGGCGGCTTCACCCGGGACGCCGACTCGGTGTACATCTCCTGGGTCAGTCACGCCGGCCAGGTCTTCACCCGGGTCGGGACCTCGGACGTCGGCCGCTACCGGGTCTACGAGTGGGAACCAGTCGCGGCCACGGGGAGCTCGCTGCCGGTGCTCCGGGCCCGCGACCTCGGGATCGTGTGCTTCGACGACCTCTTCGGCCACTACGGCACCTGCGCCGGCTGACGCCCACGTGGGGCGTGGCCCTAGCGCGGGACGCGGACGAGCACCCGGCCGGGCTGACAGGTCATGTGCAGCTCGCGGCCGGCACCGAGCGGGTCGCCGTCCAGCTGGCGCGGGGTGTCGCTGGCGGCGCGGATCACGATCGTGCTGCCGCGCATCCGCTCGATGGTCTCGTCGGTCTGCGGCCGCTTCGCCACGACGCGGAAGGCCAGCGGGACCCACGACCAGAACCGCTTGGGGTAGAGCAGAACGACGTCGAGCAGGCCGTCGTCGATGGCGGCGTCGGGCAGCAGCGGCATGCCGGCCTGGAGGAAGCCGACGTTCCCGATCACGACCGTGCGTGCGCGGTGGTGCGTGAACTCCTCGCCGTCGACAGAGATCTCGAGCCGGACGACGGGCGACATCATTGCCTTCACGCCTGACAGGACGTAGGCGAACCAGCCGACCTTCTGCTTGATCTGCTCGTTGACCCCCTCCATGATCGCGGCGTCGAGGCCCATGCCCGCCATCACCATGAAGTGGGTGTCCTCCATGTCGTCGCCGGTCACCTCGACCAGGTCGATCGCCCGGTCCTGACCGGAGAGGGCCACGTCGATGGCCGCACGGATGTAGAGCGGGATGTCGAGGTTGCGTGCCAGCAGGTTGCCGGTGCCGGCCGGGATGATCCCCACCGGGATGCCGGTACCGGCCAGCTCCGCACACACCTCACGCACCGTGCCGTCCCCGCCGCACACGAGCACGAGGTCGGCCCCGGCGACCGACGCCGCCTCGGCCATCCCGGTACCGGGATCCTCCACCGTCGTGTAGTGCCACGTCGGCGCCGACCAGCCGGCCTCGGCGGCCATCGCCGCGACGATCGACCGGAACTGGCCGACGTCCTCGAGCTTGCTCGGGTTCAGCACCACGGCGAGCTTCCGCTCGGACGGGACGGCCTGCGGCAGCGGGTCGGCCGACTCGGCATGGCTGCGGGGGAGGGGGCTGTATACCGACAGCCAGAACAGCACAACGAAGGCGCCGAGCAGCCAGCCGCCGATCACGTCGGTGGGGAAGTGCCGGCCGAGCAGGACGCGGTCTGCACCAACGACCAGCGCGAGGAGCCCCGCGCCCACGTAGACCGCCCGGCGGGTGTTCGCCTTCCGGATCAGCATCAGCGCGAGCACCATCAGGACGCCGGCGAGCGCCGCCGTGCTCGACGCGTGACCCGACGGGAACGACTTCGACACCAGCTTGTGGACGGGGTCCTGCCACGTGGGTCGCGCACGTCCGTAGAGCAGCTTCACGCCGGTGGTGAGCAGCGAGGCCGAGACCAGCACCACGACGGTGAACACCGCCGCACGACGATGCCGTCGGATCAGCAGGGGGCCGGCGAGCAGGACCGTCCACACCCACATGCCCAGCGTGGAGAAGGCGACCTCGATCAGACGGAGCACCTCGAGGAGCCCGGCCGATCCCGCTGCCCAGTGCTCCGCCGTACGACCCACGTCGTCGAGACCGCTCAGGGGCGCGCGGTGCAGATGCACCAGGAACGCCAGCACCACGAACAGCGCCGCGCACGCCCCGGCCCAGGCGAGGGTCAGGATGCGGGGGCGGTCGAGCACGGGCGTCAGTATGCCGGGAGCCACACCCGCGCGTGCGCGGCGGGAACTGGCGTGCCGTCACTCACTCACCGCCGATAGCCTTGCGCACATGATCGACCCCAAGGTGCTGCGCGACGACCCCGACCGCGTTCGAGCGGCTCAGGCCAAGCGCATGCTGTCCGACGAGGTCGTCGACCGGGCGCTTGCGGCCGACACCGCACGTCGTACGGCGATCGCGACGTTCGAGGCCAAGCGGGGGGAGCAGAAGCAGCTCGGCAAGCAGATCGCGCAGGCCGAGGGCGACGCGAGGGCCACGCTCCTGGCTCGCACCAAGGAGCTCGCCGCCGAGGTGAAGGCCGCGGAGGCCGCCCAGACCGAGGCCGAAGATGCCTGGCGTCAGGCACTGATGGAGATCCCCAACCTCGCCTCCGACGAGACGCCGGCCGGGGGTGAGGACGACTACGTCGTACTGGAGACGGTCGGGACCCCGCCGGAGTTCGACTTCGAGCCCCGCGACCACGTCGAGCTCGGCCGCATGCTCGGGGCCATCGACCTCGAGCGTGGCGCCAAGGTGTCCGGCTCGCGGTTCTACTTCCTCACCGGGATCGGTGCCCAGCTGGAGTTCGCGCTCATCAACATGGCGATGGACCAGGCCCGTCACGCCGGCTTCACCCAGATGGTCGCGCCGTCGCTGGTGAAGCCGCGGGCCATGGAGGGCACCGGCTTCCTCGGCCAGGCCGCCGACGACGTCTACCGGATCGAGGGCCAGGACCTCTACCTCGTCGGCACCTCCGAGGTGCCGATGGCGGCGTACCACTCCGACGAGATCCTCGACGGCCGCTCGCTCCCGCTGCGCTACGCCGCCTTCAGCCCGTGCTTCCGCAAGGAGGCCGGCTCGCACGGCAAGGACACCCGTGGCATCTTCCGTGTGCACTGGTTCGACAAGGTCGAGATGTTCGTCTACACGACCGTCGAGGATTCGTACGCCGAGCACCGCCGGCTGCTGGAGTGGGAGAAGGAGTTCCTCGACAAGCTCGAGCTCTGCTACCGCGTGATCGACGTCGCAGCCGGTGACCTCGGCCTGTCGGCCCAGCGGAAGTTCGACTGCGAGGCCTGGATCGCCTCGCAGGGCCGCTACCGCGAGCTCACGTCGGCGTCCAACTGCACCGACTTCCAGACCCGCCGGCTCGACACGCGTCGTCGTGACGAGAACGGCGACATCGGGCCGGTCGCGACCCTCAACGGCACCCTCTGCTCGACCAACCGGCCGATCATCGCGCTGCTCGAGACCCACCAGCAGGCGGACGGCTCGGTGCGCGTGCCGGAGGCGCTGCGGCCCTACCTCGGTGGGCTCGACCTGATCAAGCCGGTCACCGCGTGACGCGTAGGTCGGCCCGGCGGTGAGTGAGTGGCGCCCGCGCCTGGTCGCGCTCGACATCGACGGCACCCTGCTGAAGTGGGTCGAGGGTGCCGGGATGACCTACGAGCAGATCACCCCCCAGGTGTACGACGCTGTGCAGCGCACGCGGAAGGCCGGCGTCCACGTCGTACTGGCCAGCGGCCGGTCTCCGCACGGCATGACCCGCATCGCCGACCTGCTCGACCTCCATGCCGAGGGTGACGACCCGCTCTGGATCGTGGCGAGCAACGGCGCGGTCGTCTTCCGCTATCCGCCGTTCGAGGTCGTGCACGAGGAGACCTTCGACGCGGCCCCGGCGGTGGCGTCCGTCCTCGAGCACCGCCCCACGGCCCTGGTCGCCGTCGAGGAGCGCGGTGTCGGCTACCGCGTCAACCGGCCGTTCCCCGACGGCGAGCTGAGTGGCGAGATGAACCTGGCCGCGGTCGAGGACCTGGTGTCGGTTCCGGTCAGCCGGGTCATCATCCGCGACCCCGAGGCGACCGCCGACGACTTCGTGACCCTGGCCGCCGAGCTCGGCCTGCACGGCACCGACTACGTCGTGGGCTGGACCGCCTGGCTCGACCTCTCACCGGTAGGGGTGAGCAAGGCGTCCGGACTGGAGCTGGTCGCCACCGAGCTGGGCATCGACCGGGGCCGACGTACTCGCCGTCGGCGACGGACGCAACGACATCGAGATGTTGCGCTGGGCGGGACGCGGAGTGGCGATGGGTCAGGCGATCGAGGCCGTCCAGGAGGCCGCCGACGCCGTCACCGGCAGCGTCCGCGACGAGGGTGTCGCGACCGAGCTCGACCGCTACTTCGGCGCCGACGGACGATGAGCCTGCCGCGCCTCGTCGCCACCGACCTCGACGGCACCCTGCTCCGCAGCGACGGCGCCGTGTCCGCGTACACGGCTTCGGTGCTGCGAGACGTGCTCGACGGTGGCGTCGAGGTCGTGTTCGTGACGGCACGGCCGTTGCGGTGGATGACGCAGCTGTGGCCGTACGTCGGGTCGCGCGGGCTCGCCGTGGTGTCCAACGGTGCGTTGTTGCTCGACGTCGCCACGGGTGAACCGTTGGAGGTGCACGGCATCGACCCCGTCGCGGGCCTGGCGTTGGCCGCGGCGATCCGGGTGGCCGTGCCCGGCAGCGACTTCGCCGTCGAGACCCTGTCCGGCATCGCGCTGGACCCGTCGTACGACGAGCCCTACCACGCCCCGCCCGACAGCCCGCGCGGCGACCTCGCGTCGGTCTGGACCGAGCCGGCGCTCAAGCTCCTGGTGCGACACCGCAGCATGGAGCCCGCGGCCTTCCGGGCCGCCGTCCAGCAGGTCGTGGGCGACAGCGCGACACCGACCTGGACCGTCGACGGGCTGGTGGAGATCAGCGCCACCGACGTCACCAAAGGCGCCGCCCTGGCCCGGTTGTGCGAGCTCCGTGGCGTCGCACCCGCCGACGTCGTCGCGTTCGGCGACATGCCCAACGACCTGCCCATGCTGGGCTGGGCCGGCACGTCGTACGCCGTGGCCAACGCGCACCCCTCGGTGCTGGCCGCCGCCGACCATGTCGCCCCGGCCAACGACGAGGACGGTGTGGCCGCGGTCCTCGCCCGGACTTTCGGGCTGTGATGTGATGGTGCGATGAGGCAGCCCGTACGACGCACGTCAGGGCGGGTCCTCGGCGGCGCGGCAACCACCGCCGCGCTGCTCGGTGCCGTGCTGTCTGTGCCGTCCTCCGCCGCCGGCGCCGGGGCGGCCGCGTGTCCCCGCACCAGCATCGGCCACGACATCGCCCACGCCCACGTCGTCTTCCGTGGGGTCGTGACCAAGTCGCGGCCCCCGCACGGCTCGGGCGCCCAGCGCACCCGCAGCTACAAGGTCTCGGCCGACCGCGTCTACAAGTCGTCGCTGGTCACCCGGTCGGTCCTGGTCACCGCCCACGCCGGCACGAGCGCCTGCACGCTGCCCAAGCTCACCAAGGGCCCGCACTACATCTTCTTCGTGAACGAGAAGGGCCCCCGCCTGATGGCGACCACCGCCACCGCCAAGGCGACCAAGCACCTCACCCGTCAGATCGAGAAGCGGCTCGGCAAGGGCACCCAGCCCGAGAGCACCCCGCCCGCACCGGCAGAGCTCACCAAGGTCGCCCATGCGAGCCCGCCGAGCCTCTCGCGGCTGCTGGCGCCCGGCGCGGCGGTGCTGATCCTGAGCCTGCTCGGTCTTCTCGTCGTGAACCGCCTCGGCCGGCGTACGGCCTGAGCCCGGACGCGGCTACAGATACATCCCGCTCGAGGGGTTGCCCGGGTCGGCGTCGGGGTCCTGCGGCGCAGGCGCCATGCCGGGCCGATGACCCGGCGCGGGCTGACCCACCCCGGGAGGGAGGGCCCGGCGCATCTGCTCGAACTGCGCGCGAGCCGAGACCTGTTGGGCGTAGATCGCGGTCTGGATGCCGTGGAAGAGGCCCTCGAGCCAACCGACGAGCTGGGCCTGCGCGATCCGGAGCTCCGCATCAGAGGGCGTGGAGTCCTCGGTGAAGGGCAGGGAGAGCCGCTCGAGCTCCTCGACCAGCTCGGGCGCCAGCCCGCTCTCGAGCTCTTTGATCGACGACGCGTGGATCTCCTTGAGCCGGTTGCGGCTCGCGTCGTCGAGCGGAGCGGACTTCACCTCCTCGAGCAGCTGCCGGATCATGCTCCCGATGCGCATCACCTTGGCCGGCTGCTCCACCAGCTCGGTCAGCTCGCGCAGGTCGTCACCGTCGTCCGCCTGCTCGACCGCCTCCGCGGGTACGGCGACGGGCTGGCCGTCGGGTCCGACCACGATCAGGTGCTGCTGACCGGACTCGGGCTCGTTGCTCGGTGACGTCACCCCTCCACCCTACAAAGGGACCGGGTCGGGTGAGGGGGTGACGAGCACGATCTTGCCGGCGTGCTCCCCGCTCTCCATCCGCGCATGGGCCGCCGCCGCCTCGGCCAGCGGCAGGGTGCGGTCGACGACCACCCGGATCGCTCCATCGGCCACCAGCGGCCACACGTGCTCGGCGACCTCGGCACAGATGGTGGTCTTCTCGGCGACGGGGCGGGGGCGCAGCCGGGTGGAGATCACCGCGCCGCGCTTGCCCATCAGCATGCCGAGGTCGAGCTCGGCCTTGAGGCCGCCCTGCAGCCCGACCACGAGGAGACGCCCCTCGGTCGCCAGCACCGCGACGTTGCGAGCGAGGTACGACGCTCCCATGATGTCGAGGACCACGTCGGCGCCGTGGCCCTCGGTGGTCTCGCGGACCACCTCGACGAAGTCCTGGTCGCGGTAGTTGATCGTCACGTCCGCGCCCAGCTCGGCGCAATGCGCGAGCTTCTCCGCCGTACCGGCCGTCGTCAGCACGCGGGCGCCCAGGGCGTGTCCGAGCTGGATCGCGAAGGTGCCGATGCCGCCGGCGCCGCCGTGCACGAGCAGGTTGTCGCCGGCCCGCAGCCCGGCGATCATCATCAGGTTGGACCACACGGTGGCAGCCACCTCGGGCAGTGCCGCGGCGGTCACCAGGTCGATCCCGTCGGGCACCGGCATCACCTGTCCGGCGGGCACGGCCACCCGGGTCGCGTACCCGCCACCGGCCAGCAGCGCGCACACCTGGTCGCCCACCTCGAAGCCGGTCGCGGCACCCTCACCCAGCGCCGCCACCGTGCCGCTGCACTCGAGCCCGATGATCTCCGAGGCGCCCGGCGGGGGCGGGTAGTGGCCCTGGCGCTGCAGCACGTCGGGTCGGTTGACGGCGGTCGCCGCGACGTCGATCAGGATCTCCCCCGGCCCGGCCTCCACGTCGGGGACGTCGACGTACTCGAGCACCTCCGGGGGACCAGGCGCCCGGGCGACGGCGGCCTTCACTCGTACTCGTCACCGGTGTGGTCGACCACGCTGTCGTCGGGGACGTCGTCGTCGACGTCGACCGGGTCCGGTGCGCCGGAGGGGTGGTCCCAGCCCTCGGCCAGCGCCTGTGCCTTGGCGGCCAGGCGCTCGATCTCCTCGACGTCGGCCCCCTGGATGCCGGCCGCGAACCCGAGCAGGTACGTCGTGATCGGAGCCGCCATCCGGACCACGTTGTCGGCGGCCACTTTGGCCAGGTCGAGGACGAGCGCCTCGTCGACCTCGGTCTCGATGTCGAGGGCGTCACACAGCTCGTCGATCCAGTCGTGGAGGTTCACGGACCAAATCTCGCGAATCGGGGGCCGGTGTTCAAGTCCGGGAGCTGGGCGGTTCGCATCAGGTCGCGCCGTTGCGCAGGCGAGCGACATCGGCCCACGAGTCGATGTCGTCCGCCTCGGGTCCGAGTGCGGGCACGTCGACGGTCCGCTCGCGGTCCATCAGCCGACGCATCGGTACGCCGTGCGCCTCGCCGGGGGCGGGGACCAGGGCACGACGTACCACGCCCGCGAGCTGGCGCCGGCCGCGTCCGTCGACCAGCCACGCACCGTCCTCGTCACCCACTGCGGACACCAGACGACGCACGGTCTCAGCCGTGACGTGGGGCATGTCGACGGCCAGGACCAGGACCAGGGGTGTCGCCCCGTGGAGGGCTGCGACGCCGGCCGCCAGCGCCGCCAGCGGCCCGCCGCGTACCGGTGACTCGCGGGTGAACGTCACCGGTCGGGGCGTCACGACCTCGGGACCCACGACGACCGTCTCCGCGGACTCCGAGACGGCGTCGAGGGCGTGCTCGAGGAGCGAGCGACCGTCGTACTCGAGCGAGGACTTGTCCGCGCCGTCGAGCCGTGCCGCCGTGCCGCCTGCCAGGATCACCGCCGCCCACCTCACCCCGTCAGTCTGACAGCCGGCGAGAGCGCCCGCCTGGTCGTGGCAGGCTGGGCGCATGCAGGTGGTGCTCGTGCAGGTGGCGTCGGCCCTCGACCCCGACGTCAACCGCGCGCGTCTGGCCGACCTCGTGCCCAGTGGCGCCGACCTCGTGGTGCTGCCCGAGGCCTTCGCCCGCGACTTCGGTGAGCCGGGGTCCGATCTCACGGACGTCGCGGAGCCGCTCGACGGACCGTTCGTCACCGAGGTCGAGCGGGTGGCCGCCGAGCGGGGGACGACCGTGGTGGCCGGGCTCTTCGAGAAGACCGATGCGGCGCCCTTCAACACCGTCGTGGTGCGCGGGAAGGCCCACGTCGACTACCGGAAGATCCACCTCTACGACTCGTTCGGCTACCGCGAGTCCGACGTCCTGGCGGGCGGCCCACTCACGCCGGCCACGTTCGAGCTCGGCGGCACCACCATCGGCCTGCTGACCTGCTACGACCTGCGGTTCCCAGAGCTGGCGCGCGCGCTGGTCGACCGCGGGGCCGAGGTGCTGCTGGTGCCCTCGGCCTGGGTGGCCGGCAGTCGCAAGGTCGACCACTGGACGACGCTGCTGCGGGCGCGCGCGATCGAGAACACCGTCCATGTCGTGGGTGTGGGCCAGCCTGGCCCGCGCTACACCGGTCACTCGATGGTCGTCGGACCCCTCGGCGACGTCCTGGTCGTGGGCGGTCTCGACGCGGAGACCCTGCACGCGGACCTCGATCCCGGTGCCGTGGCGCAGGCGCGTCGTACCAACCCGTCTCTCGCCAACCGTCGCCTGTAGCCTCACGAAGCGTGTCCAGGGCTGCTCCGCGTCGACGTGCCGACCAGCGCGCCGGCAGGCGCCCGGCCCGGAGGAACACGCGCCGCGAGACGGCCGCGACGGCCGCGCCGGCCGAGCCGGTGCGGTCGACCGGGCCCCCTGATCCGACGCCATCGGTGCCGCGCAGAGCGGCCCATCGCCTCGGTGTCGGTCTCTGGTTGCTGGTGGTCGCCGCCGCTGCGGCCGACCTCGTCTACGCCCTCCTCGGTACGACGAACACCCGGCTCGCCGATGCCGGCGCGGTCGTCATCGGTACGGCGTACACCTGGGCGCTCGCGGCCCGCACGGGCGGGCGACCGCTGGTCTTCTCGCTCCTCGCACTCGCCCTCTGCGGCTTCGTGGTCGGCCTCGACGACGACTCGTTGCGTAGCGGTGCCGCCGTGGTCACGGCGGTGCTCACTGCGGTCCTCGCGGTCATGCTGACGGTGCCCGCGGTGCACTTCGTGGGGGCGGTCCGGGAGAACGTCGTGGCCCTGGTCGTGGCGGCGATCGGCTCGATGGCGACGGTCGCGTGGGCTCCGGTCGTCAACCTCGAGCGCTTCCAGTACACCGCCCTCGGGCTCTCACTGGTCGCCGCCTTCGTGACCGTCTTCCGCCTCGGCGCGGGCTTCCACGGGCTCGGCAGTCGCGGGGTGTTCGCGGTGGTGGCGGGCAGCGTGATGCTGGCGCTCACGCTCGGGTACGCGGAGCTCCTCCAGCGCTACGGCACGCACAGCGTGGTCGAGGGGCTCGACGACGCGGTGCGCTGGAGCCATCACCACCTCGGTGCCTTCCCACGCCCGATCATCGCCCTGCTCGGGGTGCCGGCCCTGACCTGGGGCACCCATATGCGGGCCCGCCGCCGTCAGGGCTGGTGGGTGTGCGCGTTCGGTGTGGCGGTGACCGGGCCCGTCGCCTACGGGCTGGTCGACCCCGGCCGTACCGTCCTCGAGGCCGGCCTCGCCGCGGCGTACGGCGTCGTGATCGGCCTGCTCCTCGGCTTCCTGCTGATCCGTGCCGACCTGCTCCTGACCCGGCCGCGAGGGCGGCGGCTGGCCGAGGACGAGGAGGCCGGCGCCGTACGACCAGAGCCCGGCCGGACCCACGCCCTCTGGTGACCGGACCACCCATCGACTGTCGGGTCGTCCGCCTGAGACGGTACAAGAGCAAGGCGTGGGGCGGACGACCCGCGCAGGTCGGACTACCTGCGGGTATCCACTAGGTTCGGTGGCGTGGCGCGCGAGCAGACGGTCAGGATCCTGGCGGAGATGGTGGCCAACGTGATCGTGGTCGAGGTGGGCGTCGACGACGAGGTCGCCACCGGAGACACCGTTTGTCTGATGGAGTCGATGAAGATGGAGATCCCGGTGCTCGCGGAGATCGCGGGTGTCGTGACGGCTGTCAAGGTCGCTCCCGGCGACGTCGTCCAGGAGGGCGACGTGCTCGTGGAGCTCACCGTCCGCCGCTGACGACCGGCCGGAGCAGAGGGGGCGGGATTCGAACCCGCGGCTGACATCTCTGCCAGCGACCGCTTTCAAGGCGGTTCCGATCGGCCACTCCGGCACCCCTCCGAGCGCACCGGACCTCACGAGGTGCGACGCGCCGGGCCGAGTCTAGGGGCCGGGCGAGGAGGCTCCGACACGGCGGAGCCTGGCGGAACGACCGGAGCGAGCGCGGCGCGAGCTCGCTCACGCCGCGGACCGACTACTCCGAGCCGCCGATCTCGAGCTCGACGGCGTCGTACGCCAGGTCGTGCAGCCGCTGGACGTGGTGCTCGATGTCGCCCAGCAGCCGGCTCAGCTGACCGGCGACGGCGTCCACGTCGGGCACGCTCAGCACCTGGGACGCGAGCCGGTTGAGCCGTTTGACCAGCAGGTCGCGTTCGTGCAGCGCGCGACCGGCCCGCGCCGAGAGCCACGCCTCGGGATGTACCGCGTGCTCGCGGAGGAGCCGGTCGCGCACCGGGACCAGCTGGCGGCTGACCGCCCATCGCCAGGCGTCGACGTTGTCGCGGTCTCGCTGAGGCCGCAGAAGATCGTGGAGGGAACCGGTCGTCGCAGCCATGTGGACCTCCCGAGTGCTGGGCGGGTGGTGCTCCCCACTGTGGACCCCGCGCGCCCGCGGGGCAAGGTCCAGAAGTCACCGTTTTCGTGCCACGCGCCGGCTGCCGGTTGAATCTGCCTGTGACCGACCCGATCCCCGACACGTCGTACGGGCTGGCCCCGGCGCTGGCTGCTCGCCTCGTCGGACGCAGCCTGGTGACCCTCGCCCTGCTCGTCGCGCTCGCCACCGGCGTCGGCGTGGCCGCCGGCCCCGGCTGGGTGCCCGCGGGCGTCGTCACGATCCTCGGACTGCTCCTGGTCGGCGGGTGGGCGTGGTGGCTGCTCCGGCGCGCGTGGACGCTGCGCCTGACCGGCGAGGGGTACGCCGTACGACTGCTCGGCGGCATCGGGGTCGCGACTGCGTCGTGGACCCAGGTGGACGAAGCTGTGGCGGCCACTCCCGGAGGAGAACCGTGCCTCGTGCTCCGACTGACCGACGGCCGCGCCACTCGGATCCCGGTGGCGGCCCTCGCCGGCGACGCGGACGTCGTCGCTCTCGACGTACGACGGCGCCTGCGCGACGCCCACACCTCGGGTGATGACAAGGTCGACGAGGGCACGGGGTGATTGGGTCTCCGGCGAGCACTCCTTGTAACCTGTGCTCGCTGTCGGGAGGCGTCGCCTAGCCCGGTTTATGGCGCCCGCCTGCTAAGCGGGTTGAGGTTCACCCCTCTCGCGGGTTCAAATCCCGCCGCCTCCGCCAGTGGCACAGGCCTCGTCCGAGACATCGACGAGGCCTGTGCCGTAGGCTGGCCCCGTCTCGCCGCAGCGGTGGTTCCTTGCAAGAAGTTGCAGGAAGTTGCATTGCAAGTTTCTGAGCCACCGTTGAGTTCTCGTGTCATCAAACCCTCCCCCAGAATGGCAGTACGGGTGATGAATGCCCCCACAGGGAGGAACTGACGTGAGGAAGAACAACATGCGCAAGGTCGGACTGGCGGTCGTGGCTGCACTGCTGAGCATCGGAGCTGTTGGGATCTCCGCACCGGCGCACGCCGACACCACGTGGGGTTGCAAGACCTGCCTGCGCGTCGGCGGCGGCGAGTAGCTGTCGGGACGCACGGACGAAGGAGCCACCAGGAGGCTTGAGACAGGGAGCCGGCTCACCCCCCACACGCCGCTCCTGTTCGCCACCCCCCACCGGCGGTCTCAAGCGACGACGACGGGACTGGACCGATCGGGTCCCGTCCCGTCGGTCGTCCGACCCGAACAGTGGTGCTACTCGTCCTCGGTACCTGACACGCCGGCCTGGCCCATGGTGTAGCCGAGCTGGAACCTCGTCTCGGCGTCGTACTCCTCTTTGAGGTCGGCCACGTAGCCGGCGAAGGTGCGGGCGCTCACGCCGAGGCGCTTGGCGCTGACCGGGTCCGAGTGACCCTCGATCAGCATCCGGATGGTCATCCCGCGCTGCTCCTTGGCGATGTCGTTCATCATCGAGCGCTCGGTGTTGGTGAACGGGCGGGCTCGCTCCCAGGCCCGCTCGAACACGTCGACGAGGTAGGCCACCAGCCCCGGCTCGCGGATCGCCATGGCGACCGACAGGTCGGCGGCTCCGGGGATGATCGCGACCCGACGGTCGATCACGATCATCCGGTTGAAGAACTCGTCGAGCGTGCGTACCTCCGCGCCGTGCGCGGCGACCTCTGCGACGTACTTGCGGGTGGCCGAGTGACGCCGGGCGCTGTGCTGGTAGAGGGTGCGCATCGTGACGCCGCGGTCGAGGGCCGCCTTCTCGCGTACCGCGGCCACCGAGAGCGAGGCGCTGTCGCGCTCGTCCTGCGGCTGCGCCGTCAGGAGCTCGAGCTCCGCCTCTCGTACGGCGCCGGAGATGAAGGTGCCGATGGCCGCGTCCCGGAACTCCGTGATGGGCCCGCCCGAGGAGGCGGGGGAGCGCCGCCACGACTGCGAGAGCTGACCGAACGCCCGGGCCCACTCGGAGGACTCGTTGAGGAGCTCGGCACCCTGGTGGCTCATCGGGCTGACGACGTGCGACGAGACGGTCGCGGGGTCCACCGGGACGTACTCGTGGGTCGAGCGATCGTGCACCAGCAGGTTCAGCGACACCAAGAGGTCGAGGCCGGCCCGCGCCTCGCCGTCCTCGCTGATCCTCGGGTCCGCATCGCGGAGCCCGCCGTTGAGGGCGGCTTCTTCGTAGAGTGGCGTCGCAACGGTTTCGAAGAGCTCGCGCTCCTCAGGGCCGAGGTCTGGCACCGGTCATCCCTTCGGCTCCACGCACCTCCGCATCGTCGCACATCGGCACCGAACCCCGTCACGTTGTCGAACAGGAAGTGGGGAGTTCTGTGACGGTGGACGTGTGGGGTTCAGACTCCGAGGCGTGCCTTGAGCGCATCCAGCTCGGTCCACAGGACGGCGGGCAGCTGGTCGCCGAACTTCTCGAACCACTCCTGGATCTGCGGGATCTCGCGGTGCCACTCCTCGGCGTCGACTGCGAGGGCCTGGCGCACCTCGTCCTCGGTGAGGTCGAGCCCGTCGATGTCGAGCGCACCCGGCGCCGGCACCAGGCCGATCGGGGTCTCGACCGCGGCGGCGGTGCCCTCGAGGCGCTCGATGACCCACTTCAGGACCCGGCTGTTCTCGCCGTAGCCCGGCCACAGGAAGCCACCGTCCTGGTCGCGACGGAACCAGTTGACGTAGTAGATCTTGGGCAGCTTGGACTCGTCGTTGTCCTTGCCCATGGTGATCCAGTGGTTGAGGTAGTCGCCGGCGTGGTAGCCGATGAACGGGAGCATCGCCATCGGGTCACGGCGGACGACGCCGACCGCGCCGACCGCGGCGGCGGTGGTCTCGGAGCTCAGGGTGGCACCCATGAACGTGCCGTGGGTCCAGTCGCGGGCCTCGGTCACCAGGGGGATCGTCGTCGGCCGGCGGCCACCGAACAGGATGGCGTCGATCGGCACGCCGCGCGGGTCGTCGTACTCCGGCGCGAGGATGGGGCACTGCTTGATCGGCGTGCAGTAGCGGCTGTTGGGATGGCTCGACAGCTCCTCGCTGTCGGGCGTCCACGGCTCGCCCTTCCAGCTCGTGGCGTGGGCCGGGGTGTTCTCCAGGCCCTCCCACCAGACGTCGCCGTCCTCGGTGAGCGCGACGTTCGTGAAGACCGAGTTGCCCTGGTTGATGGTGCGCATCGCGTTGGGGTTGGTGTGCTCGTTGGTGCCGGGGGCGACGCCGAAGAAGCCGTACTCGGGGTTGACCGCCCACAGCCGGCCGTCCTCGCCGATGCGCATCCAGGCGATGTCGTCACCGACCGACTCGACCTTCCAGCCCGGCACGGTCGGCTCGAGCATCGCGAGGTTGGTCTTGCCGCACGAGCTCGGGAAGGCCGCCGCGACGTACTTGGTCACGCCCTCGGGGCTGGTGAGCTTGAGGATCAGCATGTGCTCGGCCAGCCAGCCCTCGTCGCGGGCGATCGCGCTCGCGATGCGCAGGGCGTAGCACTTCTTGCCGAGCAGGGCGTTGCCGCCGTAGCCGGAGCCGAACGACCAGATCGCACGCTCCTCGGGGAACTGCACGATGTACTTGGTGTCGTTGCAGGGCCACGAGACGTCCACCCGGCTGTCGGCGAGGGGCGCGCCGACCGAGTGCAGGCACTCCACGAACGAGGCGTCGATCTCCTCCATCTTGTGCAGCACCTCGGTGCCGATGCGGGCCATCACGCGCATCGAGACGGTGACGTACGCCGAGTCGGTGAGCTCGACCCCGAACATCGGCTTCTCGGCCTCGAGGTGGCCCATCACGAACGGGATGACGTACATCGTGCGGCCCTTCATGCAGCCGGCGTACAGCCCGCGCATGATGTCCTTCATCTGGTCGGGTGCCATCCAGTTGTTGGTCGGGCCGGCGTCCTTCTCCTCGACCGAGCAGATGTAGGTGCGGTCCTCCACACGAGCGACGTCCGAGGGGTCGGAGGCGCAGTGGAAGGAGTTCGGCTTCTTGGCCGGGTCCAGCTGGGTGAAGGTGCCGGAGGCGACGAGCGCGTCGGTCAGCTCGGTCCACTCCTCGTCGGAGCCCGTGCACCAGTGGATGTGGTCCGGCGTGGTCAGGGCGGCGACCTCGGAGACGAAGTCGAGGATGCCCTGGTGGGTGGTCGGGGCGGTGGGGCGGGCTTGGGTGTCGGCGGTCATCAGTGATCTCTGCCTCTCGTACGTCGCGGTGGCCGCCGTCCTGCTTCCGAGAGGGGCCACCGGTCCGTCTTGCGACGGGGTGAACGTGAAGTGTTGCGATCGGCCGGCGTCGTTGTCGCCCGACTGTTGAGGCGGAGGTTACCCGTGTCAGGACTCCGGACATATTGGATCGATCAAGGGTCCGTGGCCTGCGTCACATCGCCCTCGACATGTGCATGCAGCCGCTCCGAGGGCGGCCGAGATCCGGATTCGGCGGCGTACGACGGGTCGGCTATCCTCGTGCAGTCCTCGTCGGGGCTTCCACCCGGCGGGGGCATGCGCCCGTAGCTCAACGGATAGAGCATCTGACTACGGATCAGAAGGTTTGGGGTTCGAATCCCTACGGGCGCGCACAGATCTCCACCGAGCCGCGCGACCGGTCCCCCGGTCGGCGGCTCTCGTCGTTCCTACTGGTACGGCGAGTACCGGATCTCCGAGAGGGCCCGCTGCAGGTTGAACGAGCCCGACTGGTTGACCAGCCACGGCCGGCTGACCCAGAGGTAGCCGTCGACGAGCCGGGCAGCGGTGGCGCTGCGGGCGGCCGAAAGGCCCCAGGACGGCGACGCGACATCCGTCGTCGGTGGGATGCCCAGGGCGACACAGTGCTTCTGGCCGGCCGCGCTGCAGGGCTGGGCGTAGCCGAGCGGAGAGTTCGGGTGCGTCCGGTGGTACCACTCACCGGTGAACGCATGACCGTTGTCGGAGGTGTCGATCACGAAGTGCTTGTGGTGCACCCCGTGCGCGGCCAGCCCCTTGACGATCTTGTGGCCGAAGCTGATCTGACGGCTGACCGAGTCGAAGTGCGAGGTGTCGAGCGCGAAGCCGCGGGTGTGGGCGATGCCCGTCTCGAGGAGCATGTGGACGGCCTCGTCGGGGCGACCGACGAACCAGTCCGACGATCCCATCTCGATGTAGACCGACACGTGCGGCTGCGCGCTCAGGGTGTGCGCGGCGTAGCGCAGCAGGTGGGCCGGGACCAGGGAGCCCTTGGGCACACAGCGCAGGACCGGGCCGTCCGGCTGGAGGACCACCGCCGCGTGGGTGTGCCCCAGCGTGCGGGCGACGATGTCGACGTACTGCTTGTACGACGCGCGCTCGGCCTTGGTGGGCAGCCGGTGGCAGGCGTCCTGCTCCCAGGGCACCATCCGGAAGAGGGCGAGCTGGACGAGGGCCTTCGGGTCACCGCTCGTGGCGTTGTCGACGTACTCCTGCACCCGCTGCGCGATCAGGTCGTTGGGGATCCAGGCGCCGAAGAACTTCGCCTTGGGTGCCAGCGCGATCGTGGCGAGGGCCTGCTTGGTGTCGCCCGAGGCGGCGACGTAGGGCTTCCATGCCGGGTCGGCGTTGCCTTCGTAGACACCCCACCTGCGACCGGCGAGCGGGTTGTGCGGGTTGGTCGTCGCGGCGGCCGTCGCGGCGTCCCGCAGGGCTCGGGTGCTGCTCTCGGGGGAGGGCGCGGCGGCTGCGACACCCTGCTGGAGCGCCGCCAACCCGAGGCCGAGCAGGCCGAGGAGGGACGCGAGTGACCGGCGTGACGGGGGGTTCACGCCTTCGACGATAGGGCGAACGGCCCGCTGCCGTCACCGAGTTGCCCGATCTCCGTCCGATCGGCGCCTGCGGTCTGCTCGGGGCGAACAGGGGTATCAGCCGTGGTGGCCGCCCCCGGAGCCTCGGTCGCCGGCGGTCCGGCGTCGAGCGGCCATGGTGCAGCGAGAACGGCTCATGCGGAACAATCCACGCCATGTCCGCTCCCTCTCGGTTCGCCCCTCCGACCGACCGGTCGCTCGGCCGCACGCTGGTGCTGCTGGTCGTGAGCGTGGTGGTCATCTGCGGCGTCGAGGTGGGCATCGGCTGGCTGATCACGCACCCCCTGAAGAGTGCGATGAGTCACGAGAACTCTCTGAACAGGTGGTTCGCCGACCATCGGACCACCGGCCTGACGCACCTGGCCGACCTCGGGACGTTGATGGGGCAGACCCTGACCGGCCTGATCGCCCTGGCGGTGCTGGGCGTCGCGTTCGGCCTGTGGCAGCGCTCGTGGTGGCCGGTGCTGTTCGTGCTCGCGCTCGACGGAGGGATCGGCCTCTTCTACCTGGCGTCGACGACGCTGGACCCGCGCAACCGGCCGCCGGTGCACATCCTCCAGTCCGGTCTGGTGTTCGACCACAGCTTCCCGTCGGGACACACGGGTACGGCGACCGCGATCGCCGGCGCGCTCGCGGTCCTGCTCTGGTGCTACACCCGGGCCGCCCGCGGGTGGCTGGTGGTCCTGGTGGTGATCCCGGTATGGACGATGCTGGCCCGCCTCTACGAGGGCGCCCACCACCTCAGCGACGTCCTCACCGGCTTCGTGGTCACGCTGGTCTGGCTGGGCGTGTGCGCTCGGCTGCTGCTGCCGACGAGGGCGGCAGCCGCGGGTTGATCACCTCGGCTCGAGAGCTCGGGGTACGGACCGCGATCACCACCTGGCTGAGGACGTGGCCGACGTCGACGACCCGCTCACCGCGAGGCCCGAGAAGAGATGGGTCGCCGGGGACCCGCTGCTCCCTACCGCTCCTGGGCGGTGATCTGGTCGCCCGTCAGCCGGGACCGGTCGGGCTGGAACCCGTGGTCGATACCCCACAGGATCGCGCGGGGCCGGGAGGTGACGCCGATCTTGCGGTAGGCCGAGCGGATGTAGGACTTGATCGAGTTGATCGACAGCATCGTGGTGTCGACGATGTCGTTGTTGGAGTAGCCCTGCGTGATCAGCGAGAGAACCTCCGACTCGCGGGCGGTCAGGCCCTCCTCGCGGCCCGGCCAGTCGCCACCGACCAGCGGGCCCCGCCCGGAGTCCTGCAGCCGTACGGTCTCGCCGGCGTGGATGCGCTCCAGCGCCGCGACCAGGTCGCTCGCGGCCAGGCGCTTGCTGACGTACGCCGCGATGCCGGGCACCCGGGCCTGGCTCACCGCCGGGTCGTCGGCGCTCCAGGTGTAGACCACGACCTTGGCGATCCGGGGGTCGGACACCAGCCGCGCGATGCGGTCGCGGTCGTTGAAGCTCTGCGCGAACGTGTCAAACAGCGCGATGTCCACCTCGGACCGCGGATGCGCGTTCGCATCGACCTCGACCACCTCGACGCGGTCGTCGTAGGACCGCAGCATGGAGGCGAGTCCGTGGACGACCACTTCGTAGTCGTTGACGATCGCGAGCCGAATGGTCACCGCCGCAGCGTAGGCCCTCCCGCTCGCCGCACGTCCTCACCCGGAGGGGTGTATCCGCGGGTCCCGCCCTGGGGCAGGGTCCGACGGACCACCACGAGAGGGAGGGAAACACTCATGGTCATCCTCGGCCTGATTCTTCTGATCATCGGTCTGGTCGCGTCCATCGGCATCCTGACGGTGATCGGGGCGATCCTGTTGGTCGTCGGCCTGGTCCTCAACTTCGTGCCGATCGGCGGCACGCGGCGCAGGTACTACTGACTCGGCGACGACTCGTCGGCCCCCGCCCCGGGCTTCCGGGGCGGGGGCTGTCGCGTCCACGGCGTCAGGGCGACGTCGGCCACACCCCCTAGGGTCGGTCGCGTGGGTCTGCACGTACACCGCGCCGAGCGCACCGACGTGCTCGCCGATGCGCTGGGCCGGCTCCTCGTACAGCCGCTGCCCGACCCCTTCGCGACCGCGGTCGTGGTGGTGCCGGCACGAGGCATGGAGCGCTGGCTCAGCCAGCGCCTCTCCCACGTGCTCGGTGCCGGCCCTTCCGGTGACGGCGTCTGCGCGGCCATCGACCTCCGTTCGCCGTGGTCCCTGATCGCCGAGATCACCGGCACCCGCGACGAGGACCCGTGGGCGCCCGACGCGCTGGCCTGGCCGCTGCTCGACGTGATCGACCACTGCCTGGACGAGCCGTGGGCGACCACCCTGGCGCGACACCTCGGCCACGGTCGTACCGGCGAGGAGGCCGACCTGCGGCTCGGCCGACGCTTCTCCGTCGCTCGGCGCCTGGCCGGGCTCTTCGCGTCGTACGCCGGTCAGCGGCCGTCGCTCGTCGCCGACTGGTCCGCCGGCCGCGACACCGACGGCGCCGGCCACCCCCTCGCCGACGACCTCGCCTGGCAACCGGAGCTGTGGCGGCGACTGGTCGAGCGGGTCGCCGTACCCTCGCCGCTGGAGCGCCAGCGCGACACCGTCGTACGTCTCACCGAGGACCCGGAGGCCTTCGACCTGCCGCTCGTGGTCTCGCTGTTCGGCCATACGCGCGTGTCGGCCAGCGAGGTCGAGCTGCTGGCCGCCCTGGGGATCGGCCGCGACGTCCACCTCTGGCTGCCGCATCCGTCGCCGACCTTGTGGCGATCGCTGGCGGGCGACACCGGCACCGTCGCCCGATCGGCCGACGACAGCCACCAGCGGGTACGGCACCCCTTGCTGGCGAGCCTCGGCCGCGACACCCGAGAGCTCCAGCGGGCGCTGTCGGCCGCCGCACCGGCCACCGACGTCGAGGAGCCGCACCTGCCCGCGGTCCCCACGACGCTGCTCGGGTGGCTCCAGGACGACCTCCGTACCGATGCGCCGTGCCCCGAGGGGCGCGTCGTACGCCCGGACGACCGCTCGGTCCAGGTCCACGCCTGCCACGGAGTGGCCCGGCAGGTCGACGTCCTGCGCGAGGTGCTGCTCGGCCTGCTGGCCGACGACCCGACCCTCGAGCCACGCGACGTCCTCGTGATGTGTCCGGACGTCGAGACCTACGCACCGCTGATCGAGGCGGGCTTCGGCCTCATCGACGTGGTGGGCGACGCGGGACACCCCGCCCATCGGCTGCGGGTCCGTCTCGCCGACCGGTCGCCGGGTCAGACCAACCCGCTGTTGGCCGTGGCACGCTCGTTGCTCGACATCGCCGGCGGCCGGGCGCCGGCGACGCGCGTGCTCGACCTCGCCCGCGCCGACCCGGTACGCCGGCGCTTCGGCTTCAGCGACGACGACCTCGACCAGCTCGACACCTGGGTCCGGGAGTCGGGGGTGCGGTGGGCGTTCGATGCCGAGCATCGTCAGGACTTCGGCCTCTCCGACTACGTCGCCAACACCTGGGAGTTCGGCCTCGACCGGCTGCTCACGGGCGTCGCCCTGTCCGACGACTCCTCTGCCTGGCTGGACCGGGCGCTGCCGATGGACGATGTCGGCAGCGCCCAGGTCGACCTCGTGGGGCGCCTCACGGAGTACGTCGACCGGCTGCGCGACGCGACCGACCGGCTGCGCGGCCGGGAACCTCTCGACGACTGGCTCGACGCGCTCGGCGAGGGGATCGAGTGCCTCACCTCGGTCTCGTCCGCCGACGGCTGGCAGGCGGGCCAGGTCCAGCGCGAGCTCGGCCGCGTCCGTCACGCCGCGGCCGGGCTGGGCGCCCTCGACCTGCGGCTACCGGACGTGCGCACCCTCCTGTCCGACCGTCTGGCCGGCCGCCCCACGCGCGCCAACTTCCGTACCGGCACCCTCACCGTGTGCACGATGGTGCCGATGCGCTCGGTGCCCCACCGCGTGGTGTGCCTGCTCGGCCTCGACGACGGGGTGTTCCCGAGGCAGGGCTCGGTCGACGGTGACGACGTGCTCGCCCGTGACCCCCTCACCGGCGAGCGCGACGCCCGCAGCGAGGACCGCCAGCTGCTGCTCGACGCGATCCTCGCCGCGACCGAGACGCTGGTGGTGACCTACACCGGCGCCAACGAGTTCTCCGGGCTGCCGCGACCACCCGCCGTACCCCTGGGCGAGGTGCTCGACGCCCTCGACGGCACGGCCGCCACCGCCGACGGCCGGCCGGTGTCGGGGGCCGTCACGATCCACCACCCGCTCCAGCCGTTCGATCCCCGCAACCTGGTCCCCGGGGAGCTCGTGGCCGGCCAGGTGTTCTCCTTCGACGCCGCCGCGGCCTCGGGCGCTCGGGCCGCGCACGGACCACGGGTCGCACCGACGCCGTTCGTCGTGGGGCCGCTGCCCCCGAGGCCGTCCGCCGATGTCTCCCTCACCGACCTGGTGCGCTTCTGGGGCGACCCGGTCAAGGGGTTCCTGGGCCGAGACGGCGTCGACGTCGCCCTGGCGGCGGACGAGGAGCAGCCGGAGGACTCCTTGCCGGTGGAGATCGACAACCTCGCGCAATGGGCCGTGGGCGACCGGGTCCTGCGCGACCTGCTCGCCGGGGTCGACCCGGAGGTGGTCAAGCAGCGTGAGTGGCGGCGCGGTCTGCTGCCGCCCGGGCGGCTCGGCTGGCGGATGCTCGACGACATCGTGACCAAGGCGCTCCCGCTGCGCGACGCGGGGCTCGAGCGGCGTACCGCGGAGCCGCGGTCGGTGGATGTCAGCGTCGACCTCGGCGACGGTCGCTGGCTGCGCGGCACCGTGCCCGAGGTGTACGGCGACCGGCTGGTGGCGGTGCACTACTCCCGGCTGGGTGCCAAGCACCGCATCGCCTCCTGGCTCTGGCTGCTCGCCCTCGCGGCCTCCGACGACGACCGCAGCTGGACCGCTCATACGCTGGGCCGCCCCACCAACAGCCGCTCGCGCGAGCATTTCGCCGCCTCGCTCCTCGGGCCGCTCGACCACGCGGCCCCGGATGTGCTGCGGGACCTCGTCGCGCTGCGCGACGCGGGTCTGCGCGAGCCGTTGCCGGTGCCACTCAAGACCTCGCTGCGCTACGCCCGCGCCCGCCGGGCCCGGGCCGACGTACCCGACGCGCTGGAGAAGGCCGGCTACGAGTGGCGGAGCAAGTTCGGCGGCGAGCGGGACGGCGACGCCGTACTCCGGATCTGGGGCGCGGACGCACCGCTGCCGGGGGTGTCGGCCGCGCCGGCACCGGGCGAGGAGTTCGGGGGTGAGACCTCGCGCTTCGGGGCCCTCGCCCTCCGTGTGTGGAGCCCGGTGATCCAGGCCGAGCAGGGGGGCTGGTGATGGAGTCGTTCGACATCACCGGCCGGCTCCCGACCGGCACCACGCTGCTCGAGGCCAGCGCCGGCACCGGCAAGACCTTCACCGTGGCCGCCCTCGTGACGCGCTACGTCGCCGAGGGCCACGCCACGCTCGACCAGCTGCTCGTGATCACCTTCGGCCGGGCAGCCAGCCAGGAGCTGCGCGAGCGGGTGCGCGACCAGCTGGTGCTGGCCGAGCGTGCGCTGGCCGACCCGGCGGCCGCCGACCGCTCCCACCCGGTGATCGACACCCTGCTCCGCGGCGACGACGCCGAGCTCGCGAGCCGGGGTGCCCGGCTACGCGACGCGCTCGCGTCGTTCGACGCCGCCACGATCGCGACGACCCACCAGTTCTGCCAGATCGTGCTGCGCTCCCTCGGCGTGGCCGGCGACACCGACACCGGCGCGACGCTGGTCGACTCCCTCGACGAGCTGGTGGTCGAGGTGGTCGACGACGTCTACCTGCGACGGTTCGGCCGGCTGGCCACGGCACCGCCGTTCGGCCGGGCTGCGGCGCTGGCACTGGCCCGGACCGTCGTCTCCGACGCCCACGCGACGCTCGCCACCGTGGCCGACGCCGAGTCCGACGGCGGCGCGCAGGTCGCGTTCGCCGAAGAGGTACGCCGAGAGGTGGAGCGTCGCAAGCGACGCCGCGGCATCCTGTCGTACGACGACCTGCTCGGCCTCCTGGCCGACGCGCTCGCCGACGCCAACGCACCGGCCCGCGAACGCATGCGCCGGCGCTGGAAGATCGTGCTCGTCGACGAGTTCCAGGACACCGACCCGACCCAGTGGCAGGTCCTCGACCGGGCGTTCTCCGGTCACGCGACGGTGGTCCTGATCGGTGATCCCAAGCAGGCGATCTACGCGTTCCGTGGGGGAGACGTGGTCACCTACCTCGGCGCGGCGTCGGGCGCCGACACCCAGGCCACGCTGGACACCAACCGTCGCAGTGACGCTGCCCTGGTCGAGCGGCTCCAGGTCGTGCTCCGCGGCGCCGCCCTCGGCGACCCGCGCATCGTCGTACGCGAGGTGAGTGCTGCGCACCCCGGCAGCCGGCTTCAGGGCGGGGCCGCGTCGGCGCCGTTCCGGATCCGCCAGGTACGCCGCGCGGGCCTGAAGACGGTCAAGGGCAACCTGATCCAGATCGACGCTGCCCGTGACCACATCGCCCGGGACTGCGCCGGCGACATCGCGAGACTGCTGACGTCGGGCACGACGTGGTGCGACACACCGGTCCGGGCCGAGCACGTTGCGGTGCTGGTCTCGACCTGGAGCCAGGCCGACCTGGTGCAGCGTGCCCTGTCCGAGCGCGGCGTCAAGGCCGTGGTCGGTGGCGGCAGCTCGCTGCTCACCTCGCCGGCCGGCGGCCAGTGGCTGGCCCTCCTCGAGGCCCTCGAGCAGCCGCATCGGTCGGGTCGGGTACGAGCCGCGGCCCTGACGTCGTTCGTCGGGCGCACCCTGGCCGAGCTCGACGCGGGCGGCGAGGCGCTCACCGACGAGCTGGCCGACCGGATGCGGGGCTGGGCGCTGCTGCTGCGCGGCCGCGGGGTGGCCGCGCTCTTCGAGGCGACCGAGGAGCGCGGGCTGACCGCGCGGGTGCTCGGCGAGCTCGGCGGCGAGCGGCTGCTGACCGACCTGCGCCACGTCGCGCAGACGCTCCACGAGACGGCCGTCCGCGACCAGCTCGGTCTGACCGGCCTCCTCGACTGGCTCCGGTCGGAGCGCGAGTCGGCGTCGCAGGAGCGCGTACGCCGTCTCGACAGCGACGCGGCCGCGGTCCAGATCACGACGTTGCACCAGAGCAAGGGACTGCAGTACCCGATCGTCTACCTGCCCTTCGCCTCGCTACGAGCCGGCCGCGACGTCACGGTGGCGCTCTACCACGACGATGACGGCACCCGGATGCTCGACGTCTCGGGGTCGGGCCCGCAGTGGCGCGCCCATGCCGAGGCCCACCTGCGCGAAGACGCGGGCGAGGAGCTGCGGGACCTCTATGTCGCGCTCACCCGGGGCCAGTCGCAGGTGGTCACGTGGTGGGCGCCGACGTACAACACCCCCGGCGGCGGTCTCCACCGGCTGCTCTTCGGGCGCCAGCCGGGCCAGGCCGAGGTGCCCGACAGTCAGGACGTGCGCGACGACGACTACGTCTCCCGCGTACTGGGCATGCTCGCCGAGCTGGGTGGGCCGGAGCCCGAGGTCTCGGTGGTGCCAGAGGTCACGAGCGACGCCACCGACCGTGCCGCCCGGCCGATGACCGCCCGTCGTTTCGACCGCGAGGTCGACACCGAGTGGCGCCGTACGTCGTACTCCGGGCTGATCCGGGTGCAGGAGCAGCCCGTCGGCGTGACCTCCGAGCCCGAGCGAGACCGGTGGGATCCGACGGAGTCGGATGCCGGTAGACGCAGCGAGACCGAAGCGAGCTTGCTCGCGAGGACGCCGGACATCGGCCTGACAGAGTCGGAGGGGGGCATGCTGTCGCCGATGGCCGAGCTGCCGTCCGGTGCGGCGTTCGGCAGCCTGGTCCACGGCGTGCTGGAGCTGGTCGACCCCGAGGCGCGAGACCTCACCGCCGAGCTCGCGGCCCGAGCCCGCGAGCAGCTGTCGTGGTGGCCCGTCGGCGTCGGCGCGGACGAGCTGGCCGAAGCCCTCCTGCCCTCGTTGTACACGCCGCTGGGTGGGTTGTCCGGCGATCGGCGCCTCGTGGACATCCCGCTGCGCGACCGGATGTGCGAGCTCGACTTCGAGTTCCCCCTCAACGGCGGTGACCTCCGCGTGGGCGACCGGCGCGACGTACGCCTTCGTGACCTGGCGCCGCTGCTCACCTCTCACCTGGCCGCTGGCGATCCGCTCGCGCCGTACGCCGCGCAGCTCGCCGGTCCGCTCGGCGACCAGTCGCTGCGCGGTTACCTCTCGGGGTCGATCGACGTGGTGCTGCGGGTGCCCGGCGACGACGGTCACCGCTACGTGGTGGTCGACTACAAGACCAACGTCCTCGGTGACCCCGGCACCCCGATCACGACGGCCGCCTACGGTCATCCGGAGCTGGCCGCCGCGATGCTGCACAGCCACTACCCGCTCCAGGCGTTGCTCTACTCCGTGGTGCTGCACCGCTTCCTGCGCTGGCGGCTGCCGTCGTACGACCCCGAGCGGCATCTCGGCGGGGTGCTGTACCTCTTCCTGCGCGGCATGTGCGGCCCCGACACCCCGGTCGTCGACAGCCACGTCGCCGGCGTCTTCGACTGGAGTCCGCCAGCGGCGCTGGTCACCGATCTCAGCGACCTCCTGGACGGCGGGTCGCGATGACGATCGAGCTGTTCGAGACCGACGACCCGCGCGACCGCCGCCTCGCGCTGGGCGCTACCGGCGTGCTGGCCCTGGCCAACGCGGCCGGGCTCGTCGAGACGGCCGACGTCCACGCGGCCGATCGGATCGGCGTGCTGGCCGGCGAGAACGACGACCAGGCGACCCTCGCGCTCGCCCTGGCGGTGCGGTCGCTGCGCCACGGCTCGGTCTGTCTCGACCTGCTGGCCGGAGACCTCCGCTCCGCCGGGTCGGTCGTGCCGACGGACGGCGCGGGCTGGCTCGCGCGCGTGGCCGGCAGCCGGCTGGCGGCCGCCGGCGTCCTGCGCGTCGAGGGGAGTGTGGTGTACCTCGACCGCTACTGGCGCGAGGAGTGCCAGGTGCGCGACGACCTCGACGGCCGGCTGGCATTGCCTCCACCCCTGATCGACGAGCAGCGGCTCACCGCCCTGGCCGGCACGGTCTTCGGTCCCGGGTACGACGAGCAACGGGCGGCGGCGCTGGTGGCCGCCCGGGCGTGGAGCAGCGTGCTCACCGGCGGACCCGGCACCGGCAAGACCACCGCGGTGGCGGGGCTGCTCGCCCTGCTCGCCGACCAGACCGACCGGCCGCTGCGGATCGCCCTCACCGCACCCACCGGCAAGGCGGCCGCCCGGCTCCAGGAGGCCGTCCGCACCGCACTCGCAACGCCGACGCTCGCGCCGTACGCCGCCGCCGTCGGCGAGCCCCGTGCCCAGACGCTGCACCGGCTGCTGGGCTGGACCCGCGGCAGCCGCAACCGCTTCCGCCACGACCGCCGCAACCGGCTGCCCCACGACGTGATCGTGGTCGACGAGACCTCGATGGTCTCGCTGACGATGATGGCGCGGCTGATGGAGGCGGTGCGGTCCGACTGCCGGCTGGTGCTCGTCGGCGATCCCGACCAGCTCGCCTCGGTGGAGGCGGGTGCGGTCCTCGCCGACCTGGTCGAGGGCCTGGGCCGGCGCGACGCCTCGACGGTGACGCGTCTCGAGACGTCGCACCGGTTCGGCCAGGAGATCGGCACCCTCGCCGGTGCGGTCCGCGACGACCGGCCCGACGTCGTACTCGAGATGCTGCGTGCTGGGGGCGACCACCTCGAGGTCCTCGACCCCGACGACCCTGCGACCGCGGGTCTCCTCCGCGACCGCCTGGTGGCGCACGCGCTGACGCTGCGGGCGGCCGCCGAGCGCGGAACCCCCGATGCGGCGGTCCAGGTGCTCGACGCCCACCGGCTGCTCTGCGCACATCGTGAGGGGCCGTGGGGAGTCGGCCACTGGAACCGTCTCGTCGAGCGCGGTCTCGCCGATGCCACCGGCCTCCCGATCGGTGGCGGCTGGGGCCAGGAGTGGTACGTCGGACGCCCGCTGCTCCTGACCAGCAACGACTACGGACTCGACCTCTTCAACGGTGACACCGGGGTCGTCGTGGCCGACGGCGCCGGTGTGCGCGCGGCCGTCGCCACGCCGTACGGCACGCGGAGCCTGGCCACCTCGCGGCTCACCGATGTCGAGACCATGCACGCGATGACGGTGCACAAGAGCCAGGGCAGCCAGGCCCGCGAGGTCACCGTGCTGCTGCCGCCGGCGGACTCACCGCTGCTCACGCGCGAGCTGTTCTACACCGCGCTGACCCGCGCCGAGCAGCGGGTGACGGTGGTCGGCACCGAGGCGGCGATCCGGCTGGCGGTGGGTCGACCCGCTCGGCGGGCCAGCGGGCTCGCGGACCGGCTCGCCCACCCACCGGGCGACGAAACCTGAGCGTCATGTCGCGCGGCTAGTGTCGACGACATGTTGTTGCTCCGTGTCGAGATCCCTGACGTGCCCGGGTCGCTGGGCCGACTGGCGAGCGCGATCGGTACCGCCGGTGGAGACATCGAGGCGATCGAGATCGTCGAGAAGCGGTACGACGGCACCGCGGTCGACGACGTACTCCTCGACACCATGGACGGCGCGATGCCCGACTCGGTCGTGTCGGCGTGCAACGCGCTCGACGGGGTGAAGGTCCTCTGGATCAGCCGCTACCTCGCCGGCGGCAACCTCTTCCTCGACCTCGAGGTCGTCGAGTCGCTGACCACCGAGCCGGAGACCGCGCTCGACCGTCTCATCGAGCTCCTGCCGGTCGCCTTCCGCTGCGAGTGGGCGGCCCGGGCGAGGGCCGGGGCCGACGGTTTCGTGATCGAGCGGGCCAGTGAGGGGGCCCCCACGTCGCTCGACCTCAAGCCCGGCTCGGGCCTCGACCGACAGACGATCGGCGACGACCTGGTCGCCGTCGCCCCGGTCGGCCACAAGCGGGTCGTCGTACTCGGCCGCCGCGGTGGCCCCGAGTTCCTCGACTCCGAGCTGGCCCGGCTCGGTCACCTGGTCGGTCTCGCCGCCTCCATCGCCCGGTCTGCACGGTGACGGGTTCGACCGAGCGTCAGGCGCGCTCGAGCAAGAAGACGGGGATCTCGCGATCGGTCCTCTTCTGGTACTCGCCGTACGTCGGCCAGGTGGCGACGGCGTAGTCCCACCACTCGGCCCGCTCGGCGCCCTGGGCCAGCCGCGCCGTGTACGGGTGTCGCTCGGACCCGTCCTGGAGCTCGACCTCGGGGTGGGCCAGCAGGTTGTGGTACCACTCCGGGTGGTCGTCCGAGCCGCCCTTCGACGCGATGGCGACGTACGTGCCGTCGCGCTCGACCCGCATCACCGGGTTCTTGCGGAGGCTGCCCGACTTCGCACCGACCGACGTGATCACGACGATCGGGTCGCCGGTGTCGCGCAGGGTGTTCGCGCGCGACCCCTCCGACGCCTCGAACTCCGCGACCTGGTCGCGGACCCACTGCTGCTTGCTGGGGACGTACGTTCCGCTGAGTGCCATGTACGACGTAACGCGGTGCCGCCGCGCGCCATTCCGGTGCGAGCGTCGTGCGTTACCCGCCCGTTACGGCGTGACGATCTGATGCCTCCGGGAGAAGGGGGAAGTCATGGTCAGGACGAGGATCATCGGGGCAGTGGCCCTTGGCGGGTTGCTCTGCGTGGTGGGGGGATGCGGAAGCAAGGGCTCGGAGGCCGCCGGGGGCGGAGGTCCGTCCACGACCAGCACGACGACCGGCGGTGCCGACGCCTCGGTGTCGACGCCGCCGGCCGCCCCTGCTAGCGCGTCGGCCTCGGCAGGTGCGATCGACGTCTGCTCGCTGATGTCACCGAGCGCCCTGAAGCAGGACACGGGTACGGAGTTCACGAAGACCGAGCCCGACTCGGTCGAGGGCCAGATCTTCAGCTGCAACTACACCAACGCGAAGTACGACCAGCTCACCATCTCGGTCACGGTCTCGGGTGGCGCGATCGGCTACCAGGCCGATCTCGACACCTTGCACACGATGGGCTACGACCCGAACCCGGTCCCGGGTGTGGGTGACGAGGCGTTCTCACAGAAGGACCCGAAGGGTAACGCCGGCGCACTCGGAGTCTCCAGCTTCTCGTCGTTCGGCGCTCTCTTCGGCGACGTCTTCATCCAGACCAGCGGGCTCGACTACGTCACCGCGGCCCAGGGCACGCAGATCGCGAACCAGATCCACGCCGCCATGTGAGCAGCACCCGCGGCCGGTAGGTTCGCGCCATGAGTGAGATCGACGGAGTGTCGGAGATCTTCGACGCGGATGCCTGGGACGACGTGCCCGGCTTCGAGGACCTGACCGACGTGACCTACCACCGGGCCCGGGCGCACGGCACCGTGCGGATCGCCTTCGACCGGCCCGACGTGCTCAACGCGTTCCGCCCGCACACCGTCGACGAGCTGCTCCGCGTCCTCGATCATGCGCGTACGTCGAGCGACGTCGGCTGCGTTCTCCTGACCGGCAACGGGCCGAGCCGCAAGCACGGCAAGTGGGCGTTCTGCACCGGCGGCGACCAGCGCATCCGGGGCAAGACCGGCTACCAGTACGACGAGCCGGACGCGGCTGCCGAGGGCGACGCCGTCGTCCGGGTCGACCAGGCGCGACTGGGCAGGTTGCACATCCTGGAGTGCCAGCGGCTGATCCGCTTCATGCCGAAGATCGTGATCTGCCTCGTCCCGGGCTGGGCCGCCGGCGGCGGCCACTCGCTGCACGTCGTCTGCGACCTGACCCTGGCCAGCGCCGAGCACGCGCGGTTCAAGCAGACCGACGCGGACGTCGGCTCGTTCGACGGCGGCTTCGGCTCGGCGTACCTCGCCCGGCAGGTCGGTCAGAAGCTCGCTCGCGAGATCTTCTTCCTCGGCCAGGAGTACTCCGCCGAGGACGGCGTGCGCATGGGCACGGTCAACCGGGCGGTGCCGCACGCCGAGCTCGAGGCCACCGGTCTGGAGTGGGGGCGACTCGTCAACGGCAAGAGTCCGACCGCGCAGCGGATGCTGAAGTACTCCTTCAACCTCATCGACGACGGCCTGGTCGGCCAGCAGCTCTTCGCCGGCGAGGCGACGCGGCTGGCCTACATGACCGACGAGGCGCAGGAGGGACGCGACCAGTTCCTCGAGAAGCGCGACCCCGACTGGTCGTCGTACCCCTGGTACTACTGATCTAGCGCGTTTATGCAGGTCAGAGTGGGTGTGGCCCCGTCAAGTCCGCACATAGTCCGCAACAGGTTCAACGCCTGCCAGCAAGAGCGCTCTGCTTTGTGCGCCAACCGCCCACTGAACCGCGGCGTACACTCGCTCCGTGACCGCAGACCGACACGAGCTGTACGACCTCGTGGGCGAGCTCCCTGATGACCAGGTGGCCGCCGCGATTGCCGACCTGCGCCGGAGGCTGCCCAAGACGAAGTCGGAGGGCACCTGGCCACCAGAGTTCTTCGGGATCATCGACGGCCGCGAGGTTCCGACCGATATCGCGCGCAACGTCGATGACTTCCTGGCTGAGTCTGGGTTCGGTCGCGCTTCGTTGTGATCCTGGTCGACACCGGACCGTTGGTGGCAGCCGCGATCACCAAGCAGTCTGACCACCGTGCATGTGTGGACCTGTTCACCGGTCTCCGGCTGGCCGGCCGTGATCTGCTGGTCCCGCCAACAGTGGTCGCCGAAACGGCGTTCATGCTGGAGAAGTTGGGCGGCACGCGAGCCGAAACGGCCTTCATCCGGGCACTGTCGCGGCGGGACCTGGTCTCCGTCGACCTTGAGGACGACGACTACACCCGTATCGCCGAGCTGATCGAGCAGTACGACGATCTACCACTCGGCACGACTGACGCATCCGTGGTCGCCGTGGCGGAGCGTTTGGGAGTCACCGAGGTTGCGACTCTCGACCGCCGCCATTTCACGGTGGTCCGGCCGCGCCACGTCAACGCACTGAGTCTGCTTCCGGAGCAGCTCGTGGGCTGAGCGCCTGCTTCATCAGCCCGCCGGCCGCCGCCCGGGTTCGATCCTCGGCCGTCGGCCACAGGTGGCTGTAGGTGTTCAGGGTCGTCGTGGCCGCCGAGTGGCCAAGAGCGCGTTGGACGGTAACGACATCGCAGCCTGCGGCAATCAACCCGGAGGCGTAGAAGTGGCGCAGGTCGTGGAGCCGCACGCTGGGGAGCTTGGCCGCCGTCCGAGTGGCCCGCCAGCGCCACGTGATGGCGTTGTCGTACATCGGCTCCTCACCGACGGTGAACAACCAGGCGTCCGGATCTGTGCGGTTCAGCTGTCCGGCGACGTGCTCGGAAAGGATGGTGACCAGCTCGTCGGGCAAGTAGACCACCCGCTCGGAGCCGTACTTCGGCGGTCGCACGGTGTAGCTGCTGCCGTCGCGTTGCAACTGCCGAGACACAGTGAGTTGACGACGCAGGAAGTCGATGTCACCAACCTGCACCCCGGCGGCCTCGCCCTTGCGAAGCCCGGCAAAAGCGCACAGGGCGACGTACGCCCGGAAACCCTTGCGGGTGGAGACACGGTTGCTGTCGGCGTGCGTGACAAGTAGCCCGACGTCCTCGATAGACGGGATCTGCATCGCTGCTTCGGCCTTGCGGAGTCGTGGCAGGGTGACCCCGGTGCACGGGTCGACGGTGATGATCCGATCGGCGACTGCGGCCCGGAAGACAGACCGCACGATGACGAACCGGGTCTTGAGCGTGGTTGGCGCCAACTTTGTCGACATGACTTTGACCCACGCCTCGATATGCGAGCGCCGGATCGACTTCATCGGCAGCTCGGCGAACGTCACGGACCTGGTGGCGAGGTCAGCGTTGGCCCTGGTCGCCGGTACCCAGAGCTGCCGTCGCGACCAGTCGTCGTAGAACCCCTGGAAGGTGATCCTCCCTGCCGCAGGGTCAACGTACGTGCCCGACAGCACCGTCGAGCTGACCTGGTCGAGCCATTGCTGTGCGTCGATCTTGCGCTGGAAGTGTCGGGCGTGTTCCTTGCCGGCGTCGTCACGGTAGCGCGCGCGCCAGCGTCCGTCGGGTCTCTTGGCGATGTTTCCGGCCATGGTTCATGATGCCTCGTGCGTCCCGCGGTTGGTGGTTCGTGAGCGGCCGACGTGTGGGCGGGCGTGCGCGTGGTCGCCGTTGTCGCGACCTTGGGGGGCGGTGGATTCTTCGGCGAGCCAGAGGATGAGGTCGGTCTTCCAGTAGGCGACGTTGCGGCCGTGGCGGAAGCTGCGGGGTCCGATGCCGAGGTGGCGGTAGTAGCGCATGGTGCCTTCGGGCTTACGCACGAAGGCCGCGGCTTCGTTGAGGTAGAGGATCTCGTCGCCGGCCTTGAGGCGACGGGCGTACTCAGCGGGGTCGAGGGCGTGGGCGTCGTGGCGGTCGGGGTTGGGCTGGATGCTCATCGGGCTCTCCTTGGTGTGGTGGTGGTGGTGGATGGGTGCTCCTGGTACTGCAAGCAGGAAACGGGGGGCGAGTGGACACGCTGTAAGCCACTGTCCTGCGCGTGCGCACCAAAACTCGCCCGTCCTGGCTTCGCCCGTCCCGGGAGGGGCGCGGGACGGGCGCACGCCAGGGGTCGCTGTTTGTGCAGGTCAGGCTTCGCCCGTCCAACGAACGGGAAATCGTGGGTGGGTAGTCGTCGCTGGCGCTGATGTCGGTGGCAACGTCGGGGACACAGTCGGGGCCTGCTGTGGTCGTGGTGGGTGGTCATGGGCCCAGCGTTCGGGGGTGGTGTTACCGGATTCGTTCCCCCTGACCGACGACGGGCGGGGGGAACGTGGCGGGTGTTGCGGTGTTTGAGCTGGTCAGGCGGCGTTCCCCCGAAAGTTCGCGCCATGGCCCGCGACGGGGCCTGTCGGCGGTCGTCTTGGTGTTCGTTCATGCCGGCGTCCTGTGGTTGGTGGGTGTTGGGAGTAGCACGTCGTGGTGGGTCGGTTCGGACACCAGAGCGCGGGTTTCTTGTCGTGGGACTAGAACCCGATGCCGGGCCCGTAGTCCCGGCCAGAGGGTCGCAGCGGGTCGGGTGCTGGGGTCCGAAGTCCCCGGGCGGCTTCCTCGGCGGCACGGGCCTGGGCCATGGCCGCCCGGCGACGCGCCTGGGCCAGGGCTGCCTGCTGATCTTCGGCCCGGCCGGCCCGCCACTGGTCACGTACGCCCTCGAGGCGCCCGGCGGGGAGGCTGCGGACCTCGGGGGAACCGGTGAGTCTGTCGACGCGCTCGGTGGCGGTGGCGAGCCGCTGGCCGAGGGTGTCGAGGTCGCGCCGGGTCTGGTCGAGCGTGCCGGGAAGATCGGCAGCGTAGGCCAGCCGACGATGGGCCCTGAGCTCTTTGCCTTGCTGGTCGCGTAGGTCGGTGCGCCGCTGTTCGGTGGCGCGTAGTGCGTGCTCGGCGGCCTCGGCTTCGGCAACGACCGTGTCGTGTTCGCGGTGGGCGGCCGCGAGGATGTCCGTGGCGTAGCTGCTGATGGCTTGTCGTACCCGGTCCTCGCCGTTGGGTGCCTGGCCGAGCCGGTCCATGACCGCGGCGACGTGCTCGGCGCCTTGGCGAGGGTCATCGGTGTGAGGTGTCAGTTCGGGGAGGATCGGCTCCCAGCGGCGTGCCCACCCGAGCAGGTCCTTGCGGGCCACGCGGACACGGGCCCGGTGCCGTGCCAGCGGCCTGTCGCCGTCGCGGAGGACATCCAATGCCTGGTATGCGTGGGGCTGCTCGGTACGCCAGGCCCGGGCTATTCCGGCGGTCAGGTCGCGCTGTTGGTCGGCGATGGCCACTTCGAGGTCGCGGGCACGGTGGTGGGTGGTCTCCCACCGCTGGTAGGCGGTCTGCTCGGCGAGACCGGCCCGGTCGAGCTGGGGCTGGTAGGTGGCGCGGATCGCCCTCACGTCTTCGAGCTCCTGCCGCAGATGGTCGAGCTGGGTGTGTTGGTCGGTGAGGTCGGCCTGATTCGACCAGGCGGCCTTGAGCTGGTCGAGCAGGATCTGGCGGGGGCGTTGGGGTGCGTAGCGTTCCATCTCGCCGGCTGCGGCGCGCGCGGCGTGCGCGGGTCCGAGGTCGGCCCGGTCACGGCCCATCACCGCGTTCCAGGTGGCTCGGGCCTCGCCGAGGCTGTCGGCGACGAGGTGGGCGACGTTGTGGTCCCGTCCCCTGGTCATCCCCACATAGGCAGCCGACCCACTCGTGGCCTCGCCGATGAGCATGTGCCCGGTGCCGGTGGTCTGGCCCTGGGCGCCGTAGACGGTGCTGGCGTAGCCCAGCTCGACGCGGGTGCGGACATACCAGGCGGGCACCACAGCAGCCTGCACGTGACCGGCCGCGCGGTCCTGGGAGAGTGGCGCGAGCGTCAGCGAGCCATCGGTGGCGACCGCGGCCACGGTCCAGGTGTCGCGGTTGGCGACCCCCAGACCGGGGTTGTTGAGGCGGGTGGCGACCCGGTCGCCGACCCCGATCCGCTCGCCCGCGTCGGTAACCACGGCCCGGGTGTCGTCGACGTGTCCGGCGGCGACGAGCCGGTCCCGGATCACACCGTTCAGCGCGGCCACCTGGGCCAGACCGTCCGCCATCACCACCACACCCGCCCCCGCCCCGGCCGCGCCGCTGGACATGTTCTCGGCGATGGTGTGGGCGGCTTCGGCCGCGATCGCGTGCAGGCGCTCGGCGTCACTGGCGTGGACTCTGATCTGGTCACGACGCAACAGTGCGTCGAACACCTCACCAGCCCGCTCACCACGCCGCTCACCAGGCGCCTCGTCAGCCTGCGGGCCAGGCTCACCAAACGCCTCACCAGGCGCCTGGCCAGACCGCTTACCGGCCGGCTGCCTGCTCTGGTCACCAACGGGTCCACCGGGGTGTCGACCGGGGGGTACGCCGATGCGTTCACCGGTGCGCATGGCCTGGCTGATCGCGGCGTACTCCGGGTCGCTGAACCGGTGGACCACGTCAAGATCCACCACCGCCCCAGGCGCGGCCCAACGGGCTGCATGGTCGAGGACCCCACCGCGACCCACCGCGGGGAGCTGGTGCCGATCCCCGACGAATGCGATCCGGGCACCGCTATGGTCTGCGACCTGGAGCAGGGCGTGGGCGGTGTCTTGATCCAGCATCCCGGCCTCGTCGACCAGCAACAAGTCGCCCCGGCCCAGGGGTGCCTGGGTGCTTACTGCCGAGGTCGGGTCGTAGCGCCAGTGGCCGTCGTCGTCCCAGGACCAGCCGAACTGGTGGACCAGCGCCGCCGCCGACCACGCCCGGGTCCCGGTCTCGTGTTCGGCAACCTGGGCCGCCTTCAGCGTCGGGGTCACCACGACCATCCGCCGGCCTTGGTGTGCGAGCTCGTGGTGGACCGCGGCAAGGGTGGTGGTCTTGCCTGCGCCTGCGGCACCCTCGACCACGACCAGCCGAGCGTCACCCGCGAGCACGGCCACGGCGCCCTGCTGGGCCCGGCCCAGACCACCCAGCCCGGCTGCCGTGACGACCCTGTGCCCCGACCGCGCCGTCGGCGCCGACGGCTCTACCGGGTCGCTGGCTCGGTTGGCTCGGTTGGTCATGGAGGCCACCAGGTCGGCCTCGACATCGAGCACCCGCCGGGAGGTCAGGGAGCGGACGTGCTCGGGAACCCCGGGCGCGGCCAGCAGCGGTACACACCGGTTCAGGGCGCGGGCGGTGATGTCTTGGGCCAGTTCGATCCGCACGGCCGCGTCGGCGACCAGGCCGGTGGCCGCGACCCACCGCTCAACACCACCTCGGACGTCGGCGGCGTTCCAGGCCGAGCGGGCCGCCCCCAACCGAGAGACCACCAGCCCAGCCGCCCCGTCACGGTCCAAGCACCCGACCCTCGGACCCCTCGAAACCCCCGGGCCCACCGCCCCCCGACTCGAAATGGTTGGGGTCGGCGGCCCAGCGTGGACCGGGTCGCGGAAGCCGAGCTCGCACAGTTCCTGGTTCCACCGCGCCACGAGGTCGGCGCCGTCGGTGGGTACGACCTTGTCGGGTCGGGCTTGGGCCCAGGCGCGCCGGTCCCACGCGGCCCGCAGGCGCGGGCCCGGCTCGGCGCCCGGGTTCGCGGCACGCCATTCCGCCTCATAGCGGTGGACGTTGCGGCCGATCTGCGCGGCCCGGGCACTGAACCCACCCACATAGGGGGCGAGCTGCACGATCTCGCCCGACTCGGCGTCCACCTCCAGCCCGTGATCGGCCAGCGCGGTCCGGAAGCCGGGGTCGGTGAGCACCGCGGCGTGGCCGATGCCGTTGATCGCCTCCAGACTGTCGCGGACCCCGACCGTGTGCAGTCCCCGCCACTTACCCGCCCCCCACACCCGGGCGTTGATCTGGAGATGCAGATGGCGGTGCGGGTCCCCGGCCCGGGAGGTGTAGTGCCGCACCACGGCCGCCTCGATCTCCTGGACCGGAACCTGGACCTGCCGACCCCGCGGCCCCACCCGGGTGGTGGCGTGCTGGGCCAGCCAGCCGATGATCTGGGTCGCGGCCTTGTCCTGGGCCGCGTCGTAGGCCGCCGCGACGTCTGGGTGCAGGGCCGCGGCCAGGGACCAGGTCTTCGGGCCGTTGACCACGACCTCCACGAACCGGACCCCGTGCTCGTCGGCGCGCAGCCGGCCCTTCGGCTCCCCGGTCTCGACCCGGTAACCAGCCACCCACCGCTCATACGCTGGGCCGTCCAGCCCCCCCGCCTCACCGACCGTCTCTGGGGTCGCGACGTAGCGGGTGGCCAGGCCGGTGCCCTCGGCCAGGTAGTAGTCATCCGCGCGGGACCGGTCGGCCTCGACATAGGCCCGCGCGGCAGCTGCCGCCCCGCGGTAGACCTTCATCCCGCCATGCAAACCGAGACCCCCTGCAAACCTTCGACAACAAGCACTCGCCAACAACAGTCGATAACGTCCGATAACAGCCATCAATTACCGTCAGAAATGCACGAAAGCCCGCCCAGGAAGGGCGAGCGATCTACGAAATCACCGTAGCATGCGTGCCGCTTGTAGAGGAGGGGTTGAAGGGCTGGTCGACGAAGGAATCGAGGAGGATCTTGGGGACCGTGAAGAGTCAACTGTTTCAGGTGATCGCATAGGAGCCGGGCGAGGCCAGGCAGGTGCCGGGGCACTAGGAAGTGGTCCACTCGAGGGTGGCCTTGTCCCGTCCGGGCGCGGCCCACACCAACCGGCCCGAATCGAGTTCGACCACGACGGTGAGGTACCGGTGGCCGCGCTTGTAGGAGATCTCGTCGATCCCGACCCGGGTCAGGTCGGCGACCGGTCGTCAGGGCCTCGACGTCGTCCCAGACCCGGGTGATGATCGCGCCCACGGTGCGCCAGGCGATCCGCATCAGCTCGGTCACCGCGGACTGCGAAGTCTGGGTGGCCAACCACGCGACCTGCTCGTCGAACACGTAGGTGTGCCCGACACCGTGCCGAGCCCACGGCACCGCGGCCACCGTCGGCCCGTGCACCGCGCAGTTCACCCGCGGCGCCGCCACCTCCAGCATCACCTGGACCGTGCCCAGGTCCAGGGCCCGCCGCCGGCGTCGTCCCCCACCGCGGTCATAGGCAGGCGATCAGCGCTTGCACCGGCCGCACGTGGGCCACCAGAAACTGCGCGTCCTCGTCGAACTCGATGTCCTTGACGACCGTCTTCTCGACCCCCAGCAGGGCGCGCCACAAGGTGGCGCTTTGCGCGCCGTTCTCCGCTCACTGGTTCATGTTCCTCAACAGCTCAGAACCCTAGACAGGAACGGCGTGCTCACGTTTCAGACGCGCTCAACGACCCACGGATACGTGACAAGGGCCCAAAAACCTAGGCGGTAGGGACCCGTCGACGGCCGGGTACCGTCGTACCTCCCCGCCTCCAGCGTGGTGGTGTCCATGGTCGCCCTGCCACGACCATTGCCGCAAGGCGCATAACCGTGGGAGCATACTTTTGTCAAGTTGTGTGCTCGGTCCCGTTACGGGACCCGGAGTTTTCGGGAGGACTCATGAGACGATCTATGACTGTAGTGAGCGCAATGGCCCTGCCCACCACCACGCTGCTTGTCGCGGCGCCGGCCCACGCCGTGGCCTGTGCGCGGGGCGACACGAACAACTACGCGAATGACTGGGCGAGGACCGTCGACATCAATGGGTATTGCGGCACGGTTGGTGCTCGTCATCACTACAACCCGGCGTGGAGCGGGAACGACTACTGGACCGCATGGAAATACGATGCCGACGCCGCGCAGGATGCCTCTGCGGCTGAAATGTACGCCGGGCAGCACTCGAACTCAGCTGGCTGAGCGACTCCATTGGGCTCTCGTATCGTTCGATGGCGCCTCATTTTCGCTCCGTTGGTCTTGACCATCGGTGTCGCCTCCTGTGCGGCGTCCCACACCGAGACGGCACCGGCCCTTGACGTCGACCTGGTTTCCCAAGCCCAGGCCGGTGGTGCCGGGGCTGCGCAGTTGGCGATTCTGAAGAAGCAACCAGTTGGATTCCGCGACTACAGGGCTGCCGTCGAAAGGTCTCTTACATGTATACGGGAGGCTGGGATCGACGTTGTCGGTGACAAGGTTTCAAACGTATCCGGGTATCCCCTGCTCGATTATTCCTTTGCGGGGTCATCGCCCGGGAGGTCCGATAAGGAAACCTTGGCTCTCGCGGACAAGTGCGTCGCCGAGAACTCCAAGTGGGTCGAAGAGGCCTATCAGACGTCTCCCGCTGTCCTGGAGGCGGTCGAGGCCCACTTCGAGCCATACCGGGAACCGATCACGGCGTGTCTCGAAAAGTTGGGTGTTCACGTCGACGGCAATGCGAGCCGCCGGGAAATCCTCGTGAAGGCGAGCGAAATGGCGGACTCGAAAGGGGTGGACTGCATCGACAAGTCCGGCTACACGTGGTGAGGCGGGGCCGGAGGTGGATAGGCGCTGTGTCCTCGAGCGGCGTGTTTGTCTTTGCCCTGTTGATCACCACCGTGGCGGCGCTGGCGCTTAGCGCACACCTGGTCCGCTCGGCTGCCCCTGATGTGCTCACGCCAGGACGCCACGTGCAAGCCACCGTTGTGCCGGTCGTCGTTGCCAAACGGCGAGACGATGTGGGTGTAGGCGTCAAAGTGTCATACCGCGACGGTTTGCCTGTCACGACTGACGCCAATGGACGGGTGACCCGGGTGAGAGTGCGGACTGGGGAGGTGGTTGGGGAAGGGAAGTTGGTAGCCGACGTGGATGATGCGGCAGTCGTCGGCATGATTTCTCCTTCACCGTTGTTCCGCGATCTCGGCCCGGGTGCACGCGGAACCGACGTGAGTCGCCTGCAGTCGTTTCTGAGGCGGCTTCACTTGATGGAGAAGCATTCGGGTCAGGTAGGAGTGTTCGACGGCCCCACGATCATTGCAGTGGAGGCCTTCAACGACCGATACGGCCGGTCAGAGGCGCGTTCGACATTCCACGTCTCGTCGATCGCTTGGCTGGGTTCGCATCCGATCGAGGCAGGCGCAGTTGCCGTCCGGATTGGCGACCGAATCGCCCCGGGTAGCACGCTATTCACCGGGGCGCGAACACCTCAGGCCATTCTCGTGTCTGAGCCGACAGGTGGCATCCCGTCGCCGGGGAGCCGTCATCTTCTCGTCGTCGGAGACGTCCGCGTGCCTTATGCCGCTGGATCTGGCAAGGTGAAGGCGCCTGCCGCGGTGCGCCAGATCAGGTCAGTGGTGGGCACGAGCGGGACTGGTGCGGGCGAGGTCATAAGCGCGAGAGCCGCGGATGTGCTGACCGTGCCAGCGACGGCTGTCGTGACGGACAGCGCGGGACGGACTTGCGTCTTCCCGACCGTGGCCGGAGGAGCCGTCAAGGTCACCGCGATGGGCAGCGGGGCGGGCACCGTCGACCTTCCTGCGGCTGTCGGTATCAAGACCGTCTTGGTCAGCCCTCTACAGGTCTTACAGGATCCCTCGTGCGGTTAATAGCCCGACACATCTCCTACAGCTACCCGAATCGTCAAATCCTCTGCGATCTCGACTTCACTCTGCAGCAGGGTGACTGCATAGCCATCGTCGGCCCGTCCGGCAGCGGCAAGACGACACTCCTCGCGGTGCTTGGGGGGCTCATCCAACCTGATGAAGGAACTGTTATGATTGACGCCAGCGACCCGTCGACGAAAGTCGCCGACAACGTCTCATGGATATTGCAGACGATGAACGCGCTTCCAGACCGGAGCGTGCTAGACAACGTCGCCATCGGTGCGCTGGCCGGCGGCCTCACTCACTGCGGCGCTCGAGAGCTCGCCCTGAATGCCTTGGCTGGCGTCGGATTGGCTGATCGGGCCGATGAACCGATCCGCTTGCTTTCCGGAGGCGAGGCCCAACGAGTCGGCATCGCTCGTGCCCTCGTGAGCGGGCGGCCATTCACACTTGCCGACGAACCCACGGGGCAACTGGACAGGTTCAACACCGAATCAGTCATCGATGCTTTGGTCGCCTCCACGGAGCACAACGAGGAGAAGCTACGGCGAGGGCTCGTCGTGGTGACCCACGATCGCGCCGTGGCCGAGCGTTGTGCCGAGTTGTACAGCTGGTCGACGGGCGGCTGCAACCTCAATGAGATCGCGAGACGGGGGCTGGCGCCTATCGACAACCGTGAACGAGGGCTTGACGAACTGGTTTCAGGCCGGTTTGCCGTGTGGTTAGTCAGCGGTGCCTTCGTGGCGGCCGGTGCCAGCATCGCCGTGGCCGACACAACCCAGACTGTAAACCTCGCGACCCATCAGCGAATGTTCATCGCGGCTGGTGGCGACCTGTTGGTTGCAAGCAACAAAGACGCGGGTGTGTCCATGACCGCATGTGAAGAGTTGAATCGGCTCTCGGCCGTGAACGCCGCCGCCGCCTTAACGCCGCAGGCCGAGCCGGTCGGCCTGGCGGCCGAGCCAGACGCAGATCTGC
>CAWBYG010000002.1:0-16772 GCA_963792975.1 uncultured Actinomycetota bacterium
CTGCGGCTGGCAGACCGGACAGGCGAACGTCGTCCGCTCGCGGCCCGGCTCGCCGAGCAGGGCCTCGCGGATCGTCGTACCGCAGCGTCGGCAGGCCTGCCCGCCGCGGTCGTAGACCCAGAACCGCCGGCCGCGCGCCAGGTCGCCGGTCGTGCACTGCTGGTCTCGAGTGCTGTTGAGCTCGAGCAGCTGGTGTGCGCGGGCGACCATGCGACGCAGGTCGGGCACCCGGCCGACCGGGGTCTCGGGCGCCACGCCGGAGATGAAGCAGAGCTCGACGGCGTACATGTTGCCGATGCCCGCCAGCAGGGTCTGGTCGAGCAGGGCCTCCTTGATCGGGCGGTCGGGCTGCCGTTCGAGGCGGCGGACGGCCTCGGCTGGGTCCCAGTCGGGGCCGAGGAGGTCGGGCCCGAGGTGGCCGACGATCTCGTGCTCGCGGTCGCGCGGCACGATCTCGACGACGCCGAGCGAGAAGCCGACCGCTACGGCCTCGGCCGTGGAGAGTACGACGCGGGCGGTGTGGGCCGGGCGCGGCCAGCGCTGGCCGTGGGTGAGGACGCGCCAGGTGCCCTCCATCTTGAGATGGGTGTGCAGCGTCCACTCCGAGTCCGTCTCGATGCGGGTCAGCAGGTGCTTCCCGCGCGAGACCGTCTCGCGGACGGTGCCGCCGCGGAGGTCCCACATGGCGAGGGCTGGGACGCGGAAGTCGGATGCGGTGAGCGGACGTCCGCTCAGGCCGCGGTCGAGCCGGCGGGCGGCGCGCCAGACGGTGTCGCCCTCAGGCACGCAGCCTCAGCCCCCGTGGCGTGGACACGAAGCCGGCGGCGTCGAGCGCCTCGCGTAGCGGGGTCGACCCGCCGCCCAGGATCTGCTCGCCGTCGGCCTTCTCGACCGTGAGCCGGCCGAGGGCGCCGCGTCGGCCCGCCTCGGACAGCGACTGCGCGGCAGGTCCCAGCATGGTCGCGTCGTCGGTCCACGTGAGCAGGGTCTTGCCGCCGCGCTCGACGTAGAGGGTCAGCGCGCCGTCCACCAGGACCACGAGCGCGCCCGCCTTGCGGCCGGGTCGGTGACCGCCGGACGTCTCGCGCTCGGGCCACGGCAGGGCCGCGCCGAACGGGTTGGCGGGGTCGGTGGCGGCGAGCGTGACAGCCTCGGGCTTGCCTCCGCCTCCCTCGGCGCTCGAGCTCGTCGAGATCTCGGCGAAGGTGCGCAGCCGGTCGACGGCCCCCGCCGTACCGAACTGGGCCGCGCCCAGGCCCTGGACGAAGTAGCCGCGCCGGCAGCGGCCGGAGTCCTCGAACGCCGAGAGCACCTTGTAGACCGCGGCGAACCCGCCCAGGGTGCGCTCGGACACCACCGCGCCGCGGGTCACGACGCCATGTCGCTCGAGCATCCGCTCGGCCGTGGCGTGCGCGCGCCGGGTCGGGTCGGTGTCGACCGGTGGCAGGAGGGCCCAGCGGCCGGTGGTGGTCGGCGGGGCGGGGCGGAGGCCGGCGACGCGGCTCGCGCGCCCCGGTCGGCTCGGTCGGGCGCGCGGCGGCGTACGGCGTGTGCGGTGGGTGCCGCCTCCGGCGCCGGTGAGGGCGCGCAGCGGCGCGAGCGTGTCGTTGGTGAGCCGGCCGGCCCAGACGAGCTCCCAGAGCGCGTCGGCGAGCGCACGGTCGGTCGCTCCGGTGGCGGTAGCGAGCTGACGGAAGAACCAGCCGCCGCCGGGAGCCAGGGCGTCGAGCACCGCCTGGTGGAGCTCGGTCGTCCGCTGATCTACCTCGTCGGCATCCGGCTCGGGCAGCGGCAGGGTCAGCGGTGCCTGGTCACCGAGGTGGAACGACACCCAGCCGTCGGAGCCCGGCAGCACCGCATGACCGACCCAGGTGACCTCTCCCGACGCGGTCAGCTCGTCGAGCAGCGCCGGCTCGTAGTCGGGCAGCCGGGCAGGAAGGATCAGTGACTCCCACGCGGAGGCGGGGGCGGCGTACCCGGAGAGCTGGTCGACCACCTGGAGCAGCCCGTCCACACCGCGCGGTCGACCGCGCTGGGGCCGGTTGACGTGCTGCCAGGCGAGCAGGAAGCGACCCATGGCCGCCGGCTCGACGGGCTCGACCTCCTGCCGCAGCCGGGCCAGCGAGCGGCGCCGCAGCATCCGCAGCACCTCGGCGTCACACCACTCGGCGCCGGATCCGGACGGTCGGAACTCACCCTCGAGCACCCGTCCCTGGCCACCGAGGCGCTGCAGGGTCTGGCGGGCGACCGCAGCGCCCAGGCCGAGCCGGACCGACACGTCGCCCACCGTGAAGGGGCCGTGGGTGCGGGCGAAGCGGCCGACCAGGTCGGCGAGCGGGTCGTCGACCGGCTCCGCGAACGCGTCGGGGACGCCGGGCGGCACCGGCGTACCGAGCCCGTCGCGGAGGCGGCCCACGTCTTCGATGGCGGCCCAGCGCTCCTCGCCCGCCATCCGGACCCGGACCGCGCGCCGGGCGTCGGCCAACGCGGACAGCCAGTGCGTGACGTCGGCGCCGTCGACGCAGCGCCGGGCGACCTCGTCATCGGTCAGCGGCCCGAGCCAGCGCAGCAGGTCGGCGACCCCCTCGGCGTCGCGGGCCCGTCGCTCGGGATCGGTGCGTTGCAGCGTCGCCTCGATCTCGGTGAGGACCTCGGGGTCTAGCAGCTCGCGCAGCTCGGCGCGCCCCAGGAGCTCCGCCAGCAGACCCTGGTCGAGAGCGAGGGCGGCTGCCCGGCGCTCGGCGATCGGCGAGTCGCCCTCGTAGACGAACTGGGCGACGTAGCCGAACAGCAGGCTCCGCGCGTACGGCGACGGCTGGTGCGTGTCGACGTCGTGGATGCCGACCTCGCGCCGTTCGACCCGGCGCATCAGACCGACCAGTGCCGGCAGGTCGTAGACGTCCTGAAGGCACTCGCGGACGGCCTCGAGCACGATCGGGAACGAGGGGTACTTGGCAGCGACCTCGAGCAGGGCGGCGCTGCGCTGCCGCTGCTGCCACAGGGGCGAACGGCGCCCGGGATCGCGGCGGGGCAGCAGCAGGGCCCGGGCCGCGCACTCGCGGAAGCGCGCGGCGAAGAGCGCCGAGCCGCCGACCTCCTGGGTCACCAGGTGCTCGATCTCGTCGGGCTCGAAGGCGATCACCTCACCCGTGGGTGGCTCGGCATCGGTGTCGGGGATGCGGATGACGATGCCGTCGTCGGACGCGACCGCCTGGCCGTCGACGCCGTACCGCTCGCGCAGCCGTGCGTTGATCGCCAGCGCCCACGGGGCGTGCACCGGCGTGCCGTAGGGGGAGTGGACGACGAGCCGCCAGTCGCCGAGCTCGTCGCGGAACCTCTCGACCACGAGGGTGCGGTCGCTGGGCAGGATGCCAGTGGCCTCGACCTGTTCGTGGACGTAGCCGACGAGGTTGCCCGCCGCCCAGGCGTCGAGCCCGCGCTCCTCGGCGGCGGTGGTCGCGCGCTCACGTGGGGCGGCTGCGAGCTCGCGGGTGAACGCACCGATGGCCTCGCCGAGCTCGGCGGGCCGACCGAGCGCGTCGCCCTTCCAGAACGGCAGGCGCCCGGGGATGCCGGGTGCCGGCGTGACGAGCACGCGGTCGTGGGTGATGTCCTCGATCCGCCAGCTGGTCGCGCCGAGAGCGAAGACGTCACCCACCCGCGACTCGTAGACCATCTCCTCGTCGAGCTCGCCGACGCGCCGGCCCCCTTGGTTGGCAGAGCCCTCGCCGCCGACCAGGAACACCCCGAACAGCCCGCGGTCGGGGATGGTGCCGCCGCTGGTGACGGCGAGCCGCTGGGCGCCCGGGCGACCGGTCAGCTGCCCGGTCACGCGGTCCCACACGACGCGCGGTCGCAGCTCGGCGAACTCGTCGCTCGGGTAGCGCCCGCTCAGCAGGTCGAGGGTCGCGTCGTACGCGCCGCGCGGCAGCTGGGTGTACGACGCGGAGCGGCGGGTGAGCTCGAACAGCTCGTCGACCGACCACGCCTCCATCGCCACCATCGAGACGATCTGCTGGGCGAGCACGTCGAGGGGGTTCGTCGGGATGCGCATCGACTCGATGAGGCCGGAGCGCATGCGCTCGACCGCGACCGCCGTCTGCGCGAGGTCGCCACGGTGCTTGGGGAAGAGCACGCCGCGGCTGACCTCGCCGACCTGGTGACCCGCGCGGCCGACCCGCTGCAACGCGCTCGCGACGCTGGGCGGCGACTCGATCTGGATCACGAGGTCGACCGCGCCCATGTCGATGCCGAGCTCGAGGCTGCTGGTGGCGACCACGCAGGGCAGCCGGCCGCGCTTCAGATCGTCCTCGATCAGCGCCCGCTGCTCCTTGGAGACCGACCCGTGGTGGGCCTTGGCGATGACCGCCTCGGCTCCGGACGACGCTCCCGACTGGGCCATGACCTGCGCCGGACCGGCATCGGTAGCGGGGTCGAGCCCGGCCCGCTCGGCCGCGATCTCGTTGAGCCGCGCGGTCAGGCGCTCGGCGAGACGGCGGGAGTTGGCGAAGACGATGGTCGAGCGGTGCTGCGCGATGAGGTCGGCGACGTGGTTCTCCACGTGTGGCCAGATCGAGGCGGCCGCGTGGTTGTCGGCGTCGTCGGAGTCGTCGTACGGCGCGGGGGCGGTCATGTCCTCGACCGGGACGACGACCTTGAGGTCCCACTGCTTCACCGACTGTGGGGCCACGATCTCCACCGGCGCGGTGCCGCCGAGGAACCGCGCGACCTCTTCGAGCGGACGGACGGTCGCCGACAGGCCGATGCGCTGGGCGGGCCGGGGGAGCAGCGCGTCGAGCCGCTCGAGGCTGAGCCCGAGGTGGGCGCCGCGCTTGGTGCCGGCGACGGCGTGGACCTCGTCGACGATCACCGTCTCGACGTGTCGCAGGCTGTCGCGCGCCTGGCTGGTGAGCATCAGGAACAGCGACTCGGGAGTGGTGATCAGGATGTCGGGCGGGGTGCGCGCGAGAGTACGGCGCTCGGCGGCGGGGGTGTCGCCCGAGCGGATGCCGACCGTGATCTCGGGGAGTCGTGCGCCGAGCCGCTCTCCGGTCTGGCGGATGCCGATGAGCGGGGACCTCAGGTTGCGCTCGACGTCGACGGCCAGCGCCTTGAGGGGGGAGATGTAGAGCACGCGGGTGCCGCGGTGACGTCGGTCGAGCCCGTCGGGACCGGGGTCGGTCAACAGCCGGTCGATCGCCCACAGGAAGGCCGACAGCGTCTTGCCCGAGCCGGTCGGTGCGACCACCAAGGCATGCCGGCCCTGGGCGATCGCCGTCCACGCCCCGGCCTGCGCCGGGGTCGGCTCGGCGAACGCCGCCCCGAACCACTCGCGGGTCGGCGCGCTGAACTGGTCCAACGCCTCCGGCACCGCTCCATCCTTGCGCACGGCACCGACAGTGGACCGGGTCTGGTCAGTTCCGGACCCCGAGCGCGTAGGACGCCGGCGCGGGTCCGGTGCCACGCGCGACAGTGCTGAGCTCGCCCGTGCTGGTGCTCCATGCGACCAGCCGCCAGCCGAAGTCGTTGCCGAACACCGGCACCTGCAGCAAAGCGGTGCCGTCGTCGAGCACCGCGATCACCGGGAGCTTGCCGCCCCCGAAGTCGTCGTTCGTGTCGACCAGCCCAGACTCATGCACGGTCGGACTCGGCACATCCGGGTGGCGACGCCACCACGAGATGTTGTCGCGAACCATGATCGTGCGTGAGTAGGCGGTGGGGTTGCCGGTCCGCAACCGCGACCAGCGCAAGGCCACCTTGATCGGGGCCTCTTGAACCAGGTCCTCGGCGCGGGCCAGGTCGCCGGTCAACAGGAACCCGGATCGGAGGAGTTGTCGCTGAGCGCCGGTCGCCCACTCGGTGAACTCCTCGTCCTCCACGACAACCCCCTCATCCATGAGAACGCATGTGAACCGGCCCCAGGTTGGCACGAATCCAGCCGCAGTCTGGGTGGCCCTGTCCACAGGTGTGGCGGCCCTCTCGACTCGGTCGGCGTCCTTTGCATAGGATCGAACACATGTTCGACACGGGTGCCGCTCGGGCCACACCGCGTACGGCGGTGCTCGATGCCGAGCTGGTCCATGCCTGGGCTGCGGGGCTTGCGCGCGGCGGACAGGTAGGCGACGCGATGCGCGAGCGGGCAGCCGAGCGGGGTGTTCCGGAGGCACGGCGTGGTCGGGGGGTCACGCACGAGATCGCGCTCGCCCGGCGTGAGTCACCGCATCGTGGTCAGCAGCACCTGGGTCGATCGGCGAGTCGCGGCCGACCGCGACGCACTCGAGGCGATGGGCGATCGCGCGCTCGGCGACGCGGTACGCCGGCACTGCTACGAGCTGGACGCCGAGGCGTGGGTGACCCGGCGCCGGATCGCCGAGTCCGAACGACGCGTGACGCTGCGTGCTGCCCCCGACGTAATGTCACGCCTGTCGGCCGAGCTTCCCGTGGCGCAGGGAGTCGCGGTCATCCGCACTCTGGGTGAGCGCGCCGACTCGCTGCGCGCCGCGGGTGACGCCCGCAGCCGTGGCCAGCTGATGGCCGACACCCTGGTTGCGCGGCTGCTCGGCATCGAGGAGCCCACCAACCTCCCCGTGCTGACCTCCGTGGTGGTGGCCGACGACGTGCTGTTCGGCACCTCGGAGGAGGCGGCCCGGCTCGACGGGTTCGGCCCGATCCCGGCCGAGCTCGCGCGCGAGCTGGCCAAGTATGCGGCCGAGCGGGATGTCGCGCAGCTGCGACGGCTGTATGCGAAGCCCGAGACCGGGGAGCTCGTCGCTGCGGACTCGCGGTCCGGATGCTTCCCCGAAGGTCTGAGGAGGTTGATCGAGCTGCGCGACCAGACGTGTCGTACGCCGTGGTGCGACGCGACGATCCGCCATCACGACCACGTGGTCGGCGTCGCCGCGGGCGGGGCGACGAGCCTCACCAACGGTCAAGGGCTGTGCGAGGCGTGCAACTACGGCAAGGAGTGTCTCGGCTGGCGGGCGAGACCGTCGCCGGGAGACCGGCACACGCTGGAGATCAGGAGGCCGGGTGGGCGCTCCTACGGATCCACCGCGCCACCACAGCCCGGCCATCGGGTGGACTACCGCTACCCGGTGACGGTTGCGGCCTGAGCCCCGTCCCGTACGAGCCGGCTCGTCACGAGACGATCGCGTCCAGCTCGACCTCGACCAGCCAGCGGTCGTCGAGCAGCCCCGCGACGACCACCATCGTGCTGATGGGCAGTACGTCGCCGAAGGTCCCGCCGTGCACGGCTCCGACGGCGTCGGCGAGGTCGGCCGTGACGACGTACTGACGGGTGCGGATCACGTCCTCGACGCGCCCACCCACTCCTTGGGCGCCCCGACCGCGATCCCCCAGCAACGGATCGCCTGCCCGGTCGCGTCGGCGTCGACCTCACCGTCCGGCCACACGGGCACGGTGCCGGCGTCGAGCGTTGGGGTAAGTACTTCGCCGCGGTCGCCGACTCGTCCGGTCGCGTCCGGGTGGTCACCGAGCACATCCCCGGCACGTTCGGCTTCCCGCAGTTCATCGCCGACTGGGGCACGTTCGTCGCCAGCGCAGCCCGGGCGCCCATCGTCCGAACCGGCCAGGCCCGGCCGGGCCGCCGACGCGCCGATGTCACCCGGGGGCGCCGCGCGCGACCGACGAGAATCGGCGGTTCGTGCGGGCGACACGGACTCGCACCGGGGGCTAGTCTCCGCGAGAGGGTCCAAGGCACACCGAAGGGGTCGGCACATGAGGACACTACGTTTTCTCGTCGCAGCGATGTTCGCCGTGGCTCTCGTGCCGTTCGCAGCAGGGTCTGCGAGTGCGGCGCCACCGGGGAACGACGAGTTCCCAGGGGCCCCCCGGGTTCACCTCGGTGACCAGGTGGAGCAGGACACGACCGAGGCCACGACCAACGCCGGCGACGATGCGCTGAACGAGAACTGCGGGGCGCCCGCGACGAACGCCTCGGTCTGGTACCGCTACTCGCCCGGCAAGAAGCGCAACGTCGTGCTGGACACGGCCGCCTCGAACTACAGCGCCGGCCTGATGGTCTTCCAGGGCACCCCGACCGCCGACTCCCTCATCACCTGCGGGCCCGGATCGGTGGGGGTGCGCGCGAAGCCCGGCGTGACGTACTACATCATGGCGTTCTCAGACACGGACGTGATCGGCGGCGACCTCGTCCTGACGTTGAAGAACGCACCTACACCCCACGTACACGTGACGATCGCCAAGCGGGGCGTGGCTTTCCATGGCGGCGCCGCCATGATCCACGGCACCTACCGCTGTACCCACGGTGAGGGTTTCGCCGGAGTGCAGGCCCACCTCTTCCAGCTGGCCGGGCGGTTGAAGATCCAGGCAGACTCCGGCACGAACGTGACGTGCGACGGCCAGTCTCGCCGCTGGTCCGTGCGGTTGGTCTCGCCGGTCGGGACCTACGCTCGGGGTCCTGCCATGGCCAAGGTGACGATCTTCGCCTGCGGTGTCATTCAGTGCGCTCACACCAAGGTGAAGCGCGACATCCACCTCCGGCGGGCATCGAGCTCGCACCGTCGGTGGATGGCGCACCCGTCCAGAGCCTGGACGGAGCGCCCGCGTCCGCTGCTCTCGCGGCAGAGGCACTGGCCGAGCTAGTCATCGTTCGCCGGGCGCTCGGTCATGACGACTGGGTGCCCGGCGCGAGGCTCCAGGTCGGGCCGACCCACGCCGATCCTCTGGACGTGCCCTGCCCGCGCGGCTCGTCAGGAGACGATCGCGTCCAGCTCGACCTCGACCTTCCAGAGTGGGTCGAGCAGCCCGGCGATCACGATCATCGTGCTGGCCGGGCGCACCTCCCCGAAGATCTCGCCGTGCACGGCGCCGACGGCGTCGGCGACGTCGACCGTGACGACGTACTGACGGGTCCGGATCACGTCCTCCACGCGTCCGCCCAGCTCCTCGAGCGCCGTCAGCGCGATGTCCCAGCAGCGTCTCGTCTGCACGGTCGGGTCGGGGTCCACGTGCCCGTCCGGCCAGACCGGTGCCGTGCCGGAGACGGCGACGGTGTTGCCGACGCGTACGGCGCGGCTGAACCCGATCGAGCTCTCGTACGGCGATCCGGAGCGGGCGTGACGACGGTCCATGCGCCCACCGTAGGCGTCAGGGCTGAAGGGTCCAGTGCAGGCCGTCCGGACTGGAGAAGACGTGATCACCCAGCGTGATCAGCCAGAAGGTCCCGTCCGAGGTCCTGGAGACGCGCAACAGATAGCCACCGCGGTGCAGATCGGTGGCCGTCGTACCGCTGTCGTCGAAGACGACCAGAGTCGCTCGGTCGATCAGCAGCCGATGCTCGTCCAGTGGCAACCAGCCGCGGGCGGCGACCTTGCCGAGATCGACCCACGAGCCGTGTCGCAGGTGGAGGATCCGGATCCTCCGCTGTGGCTCGGGAAGGCTGGCCCAGAAGCCCGCGCCATCCGTACGTACGACGACGTCCGCGCCGAACGGGAGGGGTACCTGGCGCCAGGAGCCGGTGGTTCCGACGACCAGTGCGCTGCCCGAGCCCCCCTCACCGGAGACCTGGAGGGCGACGCGGTCGTCGTCGAGCACGCCCACGAAGCCGGAACCCGCGACGTGGTGCAGCCGGGGTGTGTCCGTGACCTGCTGCCAGGTGTCGGAGCCGAGGGTGGTCCGCCACAGACTTCCGCCGGCGACGGTGCGACGCAGGGCCCAGGCCACGTCGGTCCCGACGGCCAGGGAGTACCCGTAGACGGTGTGGACACCCGGTCCCTCGGTGACGATCGACCAGGTGTGCCCACCGTCGTGGGTCGCCCACAGGCGCCGACCCCAGGCCCAACCGTCGCGACCGTCGGCGGCCATCGCGAGGTGCTCCACAGGCCCGAAGCCCTGGTCCACCCGCCCGCCGTACGCGGCTGACCCCGAGAAGTCGTAAAGGTGGGTCCACGCCCCCGTGGGGTCGCGGAGCCACACACTGCTGCAGGCCGTGCAGCCGACGTTCGAGGTCAGCCGGAACACAGCGCTGCCGGCCGTCGACACGTCGACCACCTGCGGGTGCAGGCCGGCACCATCCGACGGGGTCGTGGTGGAGCTCGATGTCGGTCCGTGGGTGATCGGCTCAGGGGCTGACCGGTTGTCACGCCCGTGTTGCAGCAGCACGGACCCTCCGACGAGTGCGACGACCGCCAGGGCCGTGGCGGCGGAGGCACGACGCGCGCGCCGCCAGGCGACCCCACGTCGTACGTCGTGCACGAAGCGGTCGATGTCGGGCTGCTCCACATCGGCGTGCAGGCCGTCGCGCAGGCGCGTCTCGAGGTCGGTCATCGGTCCGTCTCCTGCTCCGCCAGCAGCGCCCGGAGGGTCTTCACGGCGGCGCTGGCCTGGCTCTTCACGGTGCCGAGCGAGCAACCCATCGCCGCAGCGGTCTGGGCCTCGGTCTGGTCGGCGAGGTAGCGCAACGCGATCACGGTGCGCTGGCGGGCCGGCAGTCGGCGCAGGGCGGCGAAGAGAGCATCGTCGTGCTCGGGGTCGTGGTGGACGCGCTCGGGGGTCTCGTCGGTGAGTCGCTCACGTCGTACGCCGCGCCAGATCGAGACGTTCCGGTTGACCATGATCCGGCGTACGTAACCCTCCGGGTCGTCGGCCTGGATGCGGGCCCACTTCGGCAGCGCACGCTCGAGCGCGTCCTGGACGAGGTCGGCACCGCGGTGCTCGTCCCCGGTGAGTGCCCGGCCGAGCCGGAGCAGGTGAGGCAGGCGCACCCGGACGAAGTCGTCGAACGTGACGACCCGTCGGTCCGTGCGCTGCATGCTCACACTCCGGGGACGCGCGAGAGTGGGTGAAAGGTTGGTTGCATCCCGGTGGGTAGTCTCGCCCACGTGTTCACCGGACTCGGCCGGCTTGCGACGCGGCACCCTTGGTTGGTCATCGTCGGCTGGATCGTGGTGTCGGTGGTCATCATCGCGACCGCCCCCAAGCTGAGCGCGACGAGCGACCAGTCGGAGTTCCTGCCCGGGAAGTACGAGTCGATCCGCGCGGCCAACCTCCAGTCGGACGCGTTTCCCCAGAACAACGCGGTGGGCGCGATCCTGGTGTTCGACCGCCAGGACGGCAAGCCGCTGACGCACGCCGACTCGGCCGACGTACAGCACGTGGTCGACGGGCTCGAGCCCAAGCTCGCCGCCGTCTTCTCCGGCATCGCCGCGCAGCCGCCCTCGCACAACAAGCTGGTCCAGATCGCCGTCGTCGGGATCGCGAAGGACAAGAACCCCTACGACCCGGACGCCATGGACGGCGCCAGGCAGATGAGGGTCGACGGCCAGGCGCTCGTCAAGGGCACCGACCTACGGCTCGGCACCACCGGCGCAGCCGCCCAGGCCCTCGACTCGCAGGAGGCGTCGAAGAACGCCGAGACGATCGTCGCCCTGGCGACCTTCAGCCTGATCCTGCTGCTGATGATCGTGATCTTCCGTAGCGTGATCCTGGCGGTCCTGCCGCTGTTCGTGATCGGGCTGGTCTCGCAGGTCGCGGTCGGGCTGATCGGCGTCGCCAACAAGATCTTCGACCTCAAGACCGACAGCTCGATCCAGGTGATCCTGATCGTGGTGCTGTTCGGCATCGGCACCGACTACATCCTCTTCTTCCTGTTCCGCTACCGCGAACGCCTGCGCACCGGCGAGGAGAGCCGTACGGCGGTCGCCCAGGCCGTGTCCAGGGCCGGAGAGGCGATCGCGTCCGCCGGCGGCGCCGTCATCGTGTCGTTCATGGCCCTGATCCTGAGCTCGCTGGGCATCTTCAAGTCCATCGGCCCGGCGCTGGCCATCGCGGTCGCGGTCACGGTGATCGCGGCGCTCACCCTCGTGCCCGCCGTCATCTCGCTGATCGGCACGCGCGTCTTCTGGCCCTCGAAGTCGTGGCGGGTCGAGCCAAGGGGCGCGCGCTTCGCGGTGCTGGGCGACGCCGTGGGCCGTCGCCCGGCCGTCTATGCCATCGCCTCCGGACTCGTGCTCGCCGTGCTCGCGATCTTCGCCCTCGACTTCAACCCGAACTTCGACCTCGGCGACTCCGGTGCCCCGAAGAACGTCGAGTCAGCGGTGGCGCTGCGCACGCTGCAGAAGGGGCTGCCGGCCGGCGCGACCGACCCGACGACGGTGCTGCTGCACTCCACGAACGCCCGGCCGCTCGCGCAGGGCGAGCTCACGTCGTACGCCGCCGCCCTGGGGAAGGCGCATGGCGTCGGGCAGGTGGGTACGGCGAGCCTGAGCGCCGACAAGACCACCGCGTCGTACAGCGTCGTGCTCGACGAGGACCCGACCTCCGACCAGGCGCTGGCCGATGTGAAGGGACCGATCCGCGACGCCGCCCATGCGGCCGCGCCGCCAGGCACCGAGGCCCTGGTCGGGGGGACCACGTCGGTGTTCGTGGACTTCCAGAAGGCCATGAACCGCGACTACCGCGTGGTCTTCCCGGTGGCGGCCGTGGTCATCATGATCATCCTCGGCCTGCTGCTGCGCAGCCTCGTCGCACCGTGGTACCTGATGGCCTCGGTAGGGCTGGGCTTCGGAGCGACGCTCGGCGCCGCCGTCCTGCTCTTCCAGCACATCGAGGGCCGCGCCGGGCTGATCTTCCTGCTGCCGATCTACATCTACCTCTTCGTCGTGGCCCTCGGCACCGACTACAACATCCTGATGATCGCGCGGCTGCGAGAAGAGGCGCGCGAAGGTCTGGACGCACGTCACGCCGCAGCGGAGACGATCAAGCACGCCGGGCCGACGGTCGCCGCCGCCGGGCTGATCCTGTCCGGCACCTTCGCGTCCCTGATGCTGGGAGGCAACGCGCTGCTGACCGCGCTCGGGTTCTCCATCTCCTTCGGCATCTTCGTGGCCGCGTTCGTGATGGCGATGTTCTTCACCCCCTCGCTGACGGCAATGATCGGGCACGCCGCCTGGTGGCCCGGTCACGGTGACGAGACCGCCGAGCACTAACTCGGTGTGGTGTGTCGGCGGATCTTTGTAGGGTCTGTCGGGTGTCGAGCGATGCGATGATCCGGGCCCGCGACCTCCGCAAGTCGTTCGTGTCCAAGGTGGGCGAGACGGTCGAGGCCGTCAAGGGCATCGACCTCGACGTACGACGCGGCGAGGCGTTCGGCTTCCTCGGCCCCAACGGCGCCGGCAAGTCCTCGACGATGCGGATGATCGCGGCGGTCTCCCCGGTCACCGGGGGAGAGCTGCGGATCCTCGGCCTCGATCCCGCCGAGCACGGTCCGGCGATCCGGGCCCGGCTCGGGGTCTGCCCGCAGGAGGACACGCTCGACAACGAGCTCAACGTCTTCGACAACCTCTACGTCTACGGCCGCTACTTCGGCATCCACAAGGCCGAGGTGCGCGCCCGGGCCGAGGAGCTGCTCGAGTTCGTCCAGCTCACCGAGAAGCGGAAGTCCAAGGTCGAAGACCTCTCCGGTGGGATGAAGCGGCGGCTCACCATCGCCCGCTCGCTGATCAACCGGCCCGACCTGCTCCTCCTCGACGAGCCGACCACCGGGCTCGACCCGCAGGCCAGGCACGTCCTGTGGGACCGGCTGTTCCGGCTCAAGCAGCAGGGCGTGACGCTGGTCATCACCACCCACTACATGGACGAGGCCGAGCAGCTCTGCGACCGGCTCGTGGTGATGGATCGCGGCATCATCGCGGCCGAGGGGTCGCCGCTCGACCTGATCCGCCAGCACTCCACGCGCGAGGTGGCCGAGCTCCGCTTCCCGGTCGGCGACCACGACGCCACGGCCGAGAAGATCGCCGACCTCGGCGACCGTACCGAGGTCCTGCCCGACCGGATCCTCGTCTACAGCAACGACGGCGAGGCCGTGCTGGCGAAGGTCCACGAGCGCGGGCTCGACCCGATCGCCACGCTCGTACGCCGCTCCACCCTGGAGGACGTGTTCCTGCGGCTCACCGGCCGGACGCTGGTCGACTGATGACGCCGCTCTCGACCTCCGCCACCGGCCCGGCCGCCGGACGCCTGACGCCGCTACAGGGAGTCGCACGACAGTTCGACTACTGGTGGACCGTCTACCTCCGCACCTGGAAGGGCTCGGTCATCACCTCCTTCGTGTCGCCGCTGTTCTACGTGCTGGCGATGGGGGTGCTGCTCGGCGGCTTCATCCACGCCGTCCCCGCGCGGCTGGAAGGCGCGACGTCGTACCTCGCCTTCATCGTGCCGGGTCTGATCGCGGCCCAGGCGATGCAGTCGGCGGTCTTCGAGACGACGTACCCCGTGATGGGCGCGATCAAGTGGCACAAGAGCTTCTATGCCCAGCTGGCCAGCCCGCTGGAGGTGCGCGACCTCGCCAACGCGATGCTGCTGTTCACGTTGTTCCGGGTCGGGAGCACCTGCGGCGTCTACTTCCTGGTGATGGCGCCCTTCGGGGTGTTCCAGTCCTGGTGGGGGCCCTTCCTGGCCTGGCTCGCGACGATGCTGGTCGGCATGGCGTTCGCCACCTGGACCTTCGCGTTCAGTGCCCACGTGCGCAGCGAGGCGTCGTTCGGGTTGATCTTCCGGCTCGGCCTGATCCCGCTGTTCCTGTTCTCGGGCTCGTTCTTCCCGATCGGCAACCTCGGTCACTGGGGTGCCTGGGTCGCCCGCTGCACGCCGTTGTGGCACGGGGTCAACCTCACCCGGATGCTGTGCCTCGACCACGTCGACGTCTCGACGGCGCTGGTCAACACCGCGGTGCTGCTGGCGGTCCTGGTGCTCGGCTGGTTCGTGGCGGTCCGGACGCTCACCCGGAGGCTCGAGACATGAGCGCCCCGACCGGCTCGCCGCTGCGCCCGCTCGAGGGCACCGGCCTGCTCGTGATGCGCAACTACATCACCTACAAGAGTGCCTGGAAGCTCTTCCTGACCGGCTTCCTCGAGCCGGTGTTCTACCTCTTCTCGATCGGCATCGGCGTCGGCAAGCTGATCCACGCCTTCGAGGTCAACGGTCACGCGATCCCCTATGCCGAGTTCGTCGCTCCCGGGATGCTCGCGGCGTCGGCGTTCAACGGCGCCCTCCTCGACTCGACGTTCAACGTCTTCTTCAAGATGAAGTACGAGAAGCTCTACGACCAGATGCTGGTCACGCCGCTGACCACCTCCGACATCGCGCGCGGCGAGATCGTCTGGGGCCAGCTGCGCGGGGCCAGCTACTCCGTGGCGTTCCTGGTGGTGATGTGGGCGCTGGGCCTCGTGCACTCGTGGTGGGCGGTCCTGGCGTTCCCCGCGACGCTGCTGATCGGCTTCGCGTTCAGCGCCGTCTGCATGGGGCTCACCACGTGGATGAACTCCTGGCAGGACTTCGACAAGATCACCCTCGCCCAGCTGCCGCTCTTCCTCTTCTCCGGAACGTTCTTCCCGGTCACCGCCTTCCACGGCGTCCTGCGCTGGGTCGTCGAGGCGACCCCCCTCTACCGCGGCGTCGTACTCTGTCGCGAGCTGACCACGGGGGCGCTGTCATGGGAGTCCGGTGTCTCGGTGGTCTACCTCGTCGCGATGGGCATGGTCGGGCTGGTGATCGTACGGCGACGGCTCGACAGCCTGCTCCTGACCTGACGCCGACCGCGAGCTAGCCGATGAAGTCCTGCGTGGCGTAGGTCCGTCCGTCGGTGTCGCGCCAGCCGGCGACCCCGATCCGGTGGAAGTGGGGGTCGAGGATGTTCTCGCGATGGCCCGCGGAGTGCATCCAGGCGCTGACCAGGGCGTGCGGCGTCTCGAAGCCGTAGGCGATGTTCTCGCCGGCCGTCGACGTGCTCGGACACCCGAAGAACGGATCGAGGGACTGGTGCTCGAAGTCGTGGGTGCGGGCCATGTGCCGGGTCCACCTCTCGGCGAGCCGGTCCGGGCACCTCGCGGCCCTCAGCGGCTTGACGCCGTGCGCCTTCCGGCGCGCGTTGGTGAGCCGGAGGACCTTGGTCTCCCAGGCGTTCGAGCGGGGCTTCACGTGGGCCTTGGCCTCGGCGGGCATCGCGCCGGCCGGAGCCGGCAGCGCCAGTAGGGCGGCCAGCAGCGCCGCGGAGAGCGCGGTGGTGCGCATGGGTTCCTCCCTGAGCAGGTACGACTAACCATTTTCCGCCAGCCCGCGTCAACTGGCGGGGATCGCCCAACCATCATGAGTCATGGGGCAGTTCCCGGTGATGCGTGACCCGGCCGACCAGGACGTCGTGTCCGTCGGCACGCCGCCCCTCGACGACCGGGGGCGGTCCCGCCAGCGGAGACGCCTTGCCGCCGGGCTCTCGCTGACGGTGGTGGCCGGCGTGGTCGTGGCGATGGTCCATTTCCGTTCCGGGTCACCGTCCTCGGCGCCGGTCGCAGCGGGGCCGTCGGCCTCCACCGCCGGCGCCCTCCCGACGTCACCTCGTACCTTCGCGCCTCCGCCGAGGCCGCGAGACAACGGCGCCCTCTTCGGCCACGGCAGCGGTTCGCTGGCCCATCCCGTCGGACTGCGAGTCCCTCCCGTAGGCCCCGCCTCGTCTCCCACCTGGTCGCCGGACGGCTCGCACGTGGCCGTGCTCGCGAGCGGCATCGTGGTCACCGACGTCGACACGGGTGCACAACGCAGGATCGTCTGCCCGTCGTGCCGCGAGATCGCCTGGTCGGACGCGCTCAGCTGGCAGCCGCGCTGACCGAGGCTCGCCGGTCGGGTCTCTGCCGAGCGCCCTGGCCCGGCCTCTACGATCATGGCCGCAGGAGGGAGCTGTGAGACACACGGAGTTCTGGTCGCGGATGGAGGCGGCCCTGGGGCCGGCGTACGCACAC
>CAWBYG010000003.1:0-1293193 GCA_963792975.1 uncultured Actinomycetota bacterium
TGTCGGGCGTGTTCCTTGCCGGCGTCGTCACGGTAGCGCGCGCGCCAGCGTCCGTCGGGTCTCTTGGCGATGTTTCCGGCCATGGTTTCATGATGCCTCGTGCGTCCCGCGGTTGGTGGTTCGTGAGCGGCCTGACGTGTGGGCGGGCGTGCGCGTGGTCGCCGTTGTCGCGACCTTGGGGGGCGGTGGATTCTTCGGCGAGCCAGAGGATGAGGTCGGTCTTCCAAGTAGGCGACGTTGCGGCCGCGGCGGAAGCTGCGGGGTCCGATGCCGAGGTGGCGGTAGTAGCGCATGGTGCCTTCGGGTCTACGCACGAAGGCCGCGGCTTCGTTGAGGTAGAGGATCTCGTCGCCGGCCTTGAGGCGACGGGCGTACTCAGCGGGGTCGAGGGCGTGGGCGTCGTGGCGGTCGGGGTTGGGCTGGATGCTCATCGGGCTCTCCTTGGTGTGGTGGTGGTGGTGGATGGGTGCTCCTGGTACTGCAAGCAGGAAACGGGGGGCGAGTGGACACGCTGTAAGCCACTGTCCTGCGCGTGCGCACCAAAACTCGCCCGTCCTGGCTTCGCCCGTCCCGGGAGGGGGCGCGGGACGGGGCGCACGCCAGGGGTCGCTGTTTGTGCAGGTCAGGCTTCGCCCGTCCAACGAACGGGAAATCGCGGGCGGAGAAGTTCGTCGCTGGCGCTGATGTCGGTGGCAACGTCGGGGACACAGTCGGGGCCTGCTGTGGTCGTGGTGGGTGGTCATGGGCCCAGCGTTCGGGGGTGGTGTTACCGGATTCGTTCCCCCTGACCGACGACGGGCGGGGGGAACGTGGCGGGTGTTGCGGTGTTTGAGCTGGTCAGGCGGCGTTCCCCCGAAAGTTCGCGCCATGGCCCGCGACGGGGCCTGTCGGCGGTCGTCTTGGTGTTCGTTCATGCCGGCGTCCTGTGGTTGGTGGGTGTTGGGAGTAGCACGTCGTGGTGGGGGTTCGGACACCAGAGCGCGGCGATCTCGTCGTGGGACGAGCACCCCATGCCGGGCCCGTAGTCCCGGCCAGAGGGTCGCAGCGGGTCGGGTGCTGGGGTCCAAAGTCCCCGGGCGGCTTCCTCGGCGGCACGGGCCTGGGCCATGGCCGCCCGGCGACGCGCCTGGGCCAGGGCTGCCTGCTGATCTTCGGCCTGGGCCGGCCCGCCACTGGTCACGTACGCCCTCGAGGCGCCCGGCGGGGAGGCTGCGGACCTCGGGGGAACCGGCGAAGTTGTCGACGCGCTCGGTGGCGGTGGCGAGCCGCTGGCCGAGGGTGTCGAGGTCGCGCCGGGTCTGGTCGAGGTGCCCGGGAAGATCGGCAGCGTAGGCCAGCCGACGATGGGCCCTGAGCTCTTTGCCTTGCTGGTCGCGTAGGTCGGTGCGCCGCTGTTCGGTGGCGCGTAGCGCGCGTCGGTGAGCTCGGCTTCGGCAACGACCGTGTCGTGTTCGCGGTGGGCGGCCGCGAGGATGTCCGTGGCGTAGCTGCTGATGGCTTGTCGTACCCGGTCCTCGCCGTTGGGTGCCTGGCCGAGCCGGTCCATGACCGCGGCGACGTGCTCGGCGCCTTGCCGAGGGTCATCGGTGTGAGGTGTCAGTTCGGGGAGGATCGGCTCCCAGCGGCGTGCCCACCCGAGCAGGTCCTTGCGGGCCACGCGGACACGGGCCCGGTGCCGTGCCAGCGGCCTGTCGCCGTCGCGGAGGACATCCAATGCCTGGTATGCGTGGGGCTGCGGTACGCCAGGCCGGGCTATTCCGGCGGTCAGGTCGCGCTGTTGGTCGGCGATGGCCACTTCGAGGTCGCGGGCACGGTGGTGGGTGGTCTCCCACCGCTGGTAGGCGGTCTGCTCGGCGAGACCGGCCCGGTCGAGCTGGGGCTGGTAGGTGGCGCGGATCGCCCTCACGTCTTCGAGCTCCTGCCGCAGATGGTCGAGCTGGGTGTGTTGGTCGGTGAGGTCGGCCTGATTCGACCAGGCGGCCTTGAGCTGGTCGAGCAGGATCTGGCGGGGGCGTTGGGGTGCGTAGCGTCCATCTCGCCGGCTGCGGCGCGCGCGGCGTGCGCGGGTCCGAGGTCGGCCCGGTCACGGCCCATCACCGCGTTCCAGGTGGCTCGGGCCTCGCCGAGGCTGTCGGCGACGAGGTGGGCGACGTTGTGGTCCCGTCCCCTGGTCATCCCCACATAGGCAGCCGACCCACTCGTGGCCTCGCCGATGAGCATGTGCCCGGTGCCGGTGGTCTGGCCCTGGGCGCCGTAGACGGTGCTGGCGTAGCCCAGCTCGACGCGGGTGCGGACATACCAGGCGGGCACCACAGCAGCCTGCACGTGACCGGCCGCGCGGTCCTGGGAGAGTGGCGCGAGCGTCAGCGAGCCATCGGTGGCGACCGCGGCCACGGTCCAGGTGTCGCGGTTGGCGACCCCCAGACCGGGGTTGTTGAGGCGGGTGGCGACCCGGTCGCCGACCCCGATCCGCTCGCCCGCGTCGGTAACCACGGCCCGGGTGTCGTCGACGTGTCCGGCGGCGACGAGCCGGTCCCGGATCACACCGTTCAGCGCGGCCACCTGGGCCAGACCGTCCGCCATCACCACCACACCCGCCCCCGCCCCGGCCGCGCCGCTGGACATGTTCTCGGCGATGGTGTGGGCGGCTTCGGCCGCGATCGCGTGCAGGCGCTCGGCGTCACTGGCGTGGACTCTGATCTGGTCACGACGCAACAGTGCGTCGAACACCTCACCAGCCCGCTCACCACGCCGCTCACCAGGCGCCTCGTCAGCCTGCGGGCCAGGCTCACCAAACGCCTCACCAGGCGCCTGGCCAGACCGCTTACCGGCCGGCTGCCTGCTCTGGTCACCAACGGGTCCACCGGGGTGTCGACCGGGGGGTACGCCGATGCGTTCACCGGTGCGCATGGCCTGGCTGATCGCGGCGTACTCCGGGTCGCTGAACCGGTGGACCACGTCAAGATCCACCACCGCCCCAGGCGCGGCCCAACGGGCTGCATGGTCGAGGACCCCACCGCGACCCACCGCGGGGAGCTGGTGCCGATCCCCGACGAATGCGATCCGGGCACCGCTATGGTCTGCGACCTGGAGCAGGGCGTGGGCGGTGTCTTGATCCAGCATCCCGGCCTCGTCGACCAGCAACAAGTCGCCCCGGCCCAGGGGTGCCTGGGTGCTTACTGCCGAGGTCGGGTCGTAGCGCCAGTGGCCGTCGTCGTCCCAGGACCAGCCGAACTGGTGGACCAGCGCCGCCGCCGACCACGCCCGGGTCCCGGTCTCGTGTTCGGCAACCTGGGCCGCCTTCAGCGTCGGGGTCACCACGACCATCCGCCGGCCTTGGTGTGCGAGCTCGTGGTGGACCGCGGCAAGGGTGGTGGTCTTGCCTGCGCCTGCGGCACCCTCGACCACGACCAGCCGAGCGTCACCCGCGAGCACGGCCACGGCGCCCTGCTGGGCCCGGCCCAGACCACCCAGCCCGGCTGCCGTGACGACCCTGTGCCCCGACCGCGCCGTCGGCGCCGACGGCTCTACCGGGTCGCTGGCTCGGTTGGCTCGGTTGGTCATGGAGGCCACCAGGTCGGCCTCGACATCGAGCACCCGCCGGGAGGTCAGGGAGCGGACGTGCTCGGGAACCCCGGGCGCGGCCAGCAGCGGTACACACCGGTTCAGGGCGCGGGCGGTGATGTCTTGGGCCAGTTCGATCCGCACGGCCGCGTCGGCGACCAGGCCGGTGGCCGCGACCCACCGCTCAACACCACCTCGGACGTCGGCGGCGTTCCAGGCCGAGCGGGCCGCCCCCAACCGAGAGACCACCAGCCCAGCCGCCCCGTCACGGTCCAAGCACCCGACCCTCGGACCCCTCGAAACCCCCGGGCCCACCGCCCCCCGACTCGAAATGGTTGGGGTCGGCGGCCCAGCGTGGACCGGGTCGCGGAAGCCGAGCTCGCACAGTTCCTGGTTCCACCGCGCCACGAGGTCGGCGCCGTCGGTGGGTACGACCTTGTCGGGTCGGGCTTGGGCCCAGGCGCGCCGGTCCCACGCGGCCCGCAGGCGCGGGCCCGGCTCGGCGCCCGGGTTCGCGGCACGCCATTCCGCCTCATAGCGGTGGACGTTGCGGCCGATCTGCGCGGCCCGGGCACTGAACCCACCCACATAGGGGGCGAGCTGCACGATCTCGCCCGACTCGGCGTCCACCTCCAGCCCGTGATCGGCCAGCGCGGTCCGGAAGCCGGGGTCGGTGAGCACCGCGGCGTGGCCGATGCCGTTGATCGCCTCCAGACTGTCGCGGACCCCGACCGTGTGCAGTCCCCGCCACTTACCCGCCCCCCACACCCGGGCGTTGATCTGGAGATGCAGATGGCGGTGCGGGTCCCCGGCCCGGGAGGTGTAGTGCCGCACCACGGCCGCCTCGATCTCCTGGACCGGAACCTGGACCTGCCGACCCCGCGGCCCCACCCGGGTGGTGGCGTGCTGGGCCAGCCAGCCGATGATCTGGGTCGCGGCCTTGTCCTGGGCCGCGTCGTAGGCCGCCGCGACGTCTGGGTGCAGGGCCGCGGCCAGGGACCAGGTCTTCGGGCCGTTGACCACGACCTCCACGAACCGGACCCCGTGCTCGTCGGCGCGCAGCCGGCCCTTCGGCTCCCCGGTCTCGACCCGGTAACCAGCCACCCACCGCTCATACGCTGGGCCGTCCAGCCCCCCCGCCTCACCGACCGTCTCTGGGGTCGCGACGTAGCGGGTGGCCAGGCCGGTGCCCTCGGCCAGGTAGTAGTCATCCGCGCGGGACCGGTCGGCCTCGACATAGGCCCGCGCGGCAGCTGCCGCCCCGCGGTAGACCTTCATCCCGCCATGCAAACCGAGACCCCCTGCAAACCTTCGACAACAAGCACTCGCCAACAACAGTCGATAACGTCCGATAACAGCCATCAATTACCGTCAGAAATGCACGAAAGCCCGCCCAGGAAGGGCGAGCGATCTACGAAATCACCGTAGCATGCGTGCCGCTTGTAGAGGAGGGGTTGAAGGGCTGGTCGACGAAGGAATCGAGGAGGATCTTGGGGACCGTGAAGAGTCAACTGTTTCAGGTGATCGCATAGGAGCCGGGCGAGGCCAGGCAGGTGCCGGGGCACTAGGAAGTGGTCCACTCGAGGGTGGCCTTGTCCCGTCCGGGCGCGGCCCACACCAACCGGCCCGAATCGAGTTCGACCACGACGGTGAGGTACCGGTGGCCGCGCTTGTAGGAGATCTCGTCGATCCCGACCCGGGTCAGGTCGGCGACCGGTCGTCAGGGCCTCGACGTCGTCCCAGACCCGGGTGATGATCGCGCCCACGGTGCGCCAGGCGATCCGCATCAGCTCGGTCACCGCGGACTGCGAAGTCTGGGTGGCCAACCACGCGACCTGCTCGTCGAACACGTAGGTGTGCCCGACACCGTGCCGAGCCCACGGCACCGCGGCCACCGTCGGCCCGTGCACCGCGCAGTTCACCCGCGGCGCCGCCACCTCCAGCATCACCTGGACCGTGCCCAGGTCCAGGGCCCGCCGCCGGCGTCGTCCCCCACCGCGGTCATAGGCAGGCGATCAGCGCTTGCACCGGCCGCACGTGGGCCACCAGAAACTGCGCGTCCTCGTCGAACTCGATGTCCTTGACGACCGTCTTCTCGACCCCCAGCAGGGCGCGCCACAAGGTGGCGCTTTGCGCGCCGTTCTCCGCTCACTGGTTCATGTTCCTCAACAGCTCAGAACCCTAGACAGGAACGGCGTGCTCACGTTTCAGACGCGCTCAACGACCCACGGATACGTGACAAGGGCCCAAAAACCTAGGCGGTAGGGACCCGTCGACGGCCGGGTACCGTCGTACCTCCCCGCCTCCAGCGTGGTGGTGTCCATGGTCGCCCTGCCACGACCATTGCCGCAAGGCGCATAACCGTGGGAGCATACTTTTGTCAAGTTGTGTGCTCGGTCCCGTTACGGGACCCGGAGTTTTCGGGAGGACTCATGAGACGATCTATGACTGTAGTGAGCGCAATGGCCCTGCCCACCACCACGCTGCTTGTCGCGGCGCCGGCCCACGCCGTGGCCTGTGCGCGGGGCGACACGAACAACTACGCGAATGACTGGGCGAGGACCGTCGACATCAATGGGTATTGCGGCACGGTTGGTGCTCGTCATCACTACAACCCGGCGTGGAGCGGGAACGACTACTGGACCGCATGGAAATACGATGCCGACGCCGCGCAGGATGCCTCTGCGGCTGAAATGTACGCCGGGCAGCACTCGAACTCAGCTGGCTGAGCGACTCCATTGGGCTCTCGTATCGTTCGATGGCGCCTCATTTTCGCTCCGTTGGTCTTGACCATCGGTGTCGCCTCCTGTGCGGCGTCCCACACCGAGACGGCACCGGCCCTTGACGTCGACCTGGTTTCCCAAGCCCAGGCCGGTGGTGCCGGGGCTGCGCAGTTGGCGATTCTGAAGAAGCAACCAGTTGGATTCCGCGACTACAGGGCTGCCGTCGAAAGGTCTCTTACATGTATACGGGAGGCTGGGATCGACGTTGTCGGTGACAAGGTTTCAAACGTATCCGGGTATCCCCTGCTCGATTATTCCTTTGCGGGGTCATCGCCCGGGAGGTCCGATAAGGAAACCTTGGCTCTCGCGGACAAGTGCGTCGCCGAGAACTCCAAGTGGGTCGAAGAGGCCTATCAGACGTCTCCCGCTGTCCTGGAGGCGGTCGAGGCCCACTTCGAGCCATACCGGGAACCGATCACGGCGTGTCTCGAAAAGTTGGGTGTTCACGTCGACGGCAATGCGAGCCGCCGGGAAATCCTCGTGAAGGCGAGCGAAATGGCGGACTCGAAAGGGGTGGACTGCATCGACAAGTCCGGCTACACGTGGTGAGGCGGGGCCGGAGGTGGATAGGCGCTGTGTCCTCGAGCGGCGTGTTTGTCTTTGCCCTGTTGATCACCACCGTGGCGGCGCTGGCGCTTAGCGCACACCTGGTCCGCTCGGCTGCCCCTGATGTGCTCACGCCAGGACGCCACGTGCAAGCCACCGTTGTGCCGGTCGTCGTTGCCAAACGGCGAGACGATGTGGGTGTAGGCGTCAAAGTGTCATACCGCGACGGTTTGCCTGTCACGACTGACGCCAATGGACGGGTGACCCGGGTGAGAGTGCGGACTGGGGAGGTGGTTGGGGAAGGGAAGTTGGTAGCCGACGTGGATGATGCGGCAGTCGTCGGCATGATTTCTCCTTCACCGTTGTTCCGCGATCTCGGCCCGGGTGCACGCGGAACCGACGTGAGTCGCCTGCAGTCGTTTCTGAGGCGGCTTCACTTGATGGAGAAGCATTCGGGTCAGGTAGGAGTGTTCGACGGCCCCACGATCATTGCAGTGGAGGCCTTCAACGACCGATACGGCCGGTCAGAGGCGCGTTCGACATTCCACGTCTCGTCGATCGCTTGGCTGGGTTCGCATCCGATCGAGGCAGGCGCAGTTGCCGTCCGGATTGGCGACCGAATCGCCCCGGGTAGCACGCTATTCACCGGGGCGCGAACACCTCAGGCCATTCTCGTGTCTGAGCCGACAGGTGGCATCCCGTCGCCGGGGAGCCGTCATCTTCTCGTCGTCGGAGACGTCCGCGTGCCTTATGCCGCTGGATCTGGCAAGGTGAAGGCGCCTGCTGCGGTGCGCCAGATCAGGTCAGTGGTGGGCACGAGCGGGACTGGTGCGGGCGAGGTCATAAGCGCGAGAGCCGCGGATGTGCTGACCGTGCCAGCGACGGCTGTCGTGACGGACAGCGCGGGACGGACTTGCGTCTTCCCGACCGTGGCCGGAGGAGCCGTCAAGGTCACCGCGATGGGCAGCGGGGCGGGCACCGTCGACCTTCCTGCGGCTGTCGGTATCAAGACCGTCTTGGTCAACCCTCTACAGGTCTTACAGGATCCCTCGTGCGGTTAATAGCCCGAGACATCTCCTACAGCTACCCGAATCGTCAAATCCTCTGCGATCTCGACTTCACTCTGCAGCAGGGTGACTGCATAGCCATCGTCGGCCCGTCCGGCAGCGGCAAGACGACACTCCTCGCGGTGCTTGGGGGGCTCATCCAACCTGATGAAGGAACCGTCATGATTGACGCCAGCGACCCGTCGACGAAAGTCGCCGACAACGTCTCATGGATATTGCAGACGATGAACGCGCTTCCAGACCGGAGCGTGCTAGACAACGTCGCCATCGGTGCGCTGGCCGGCGGCCTCACTCACTGCGGCGCTCGAGAGCTCGCCCTGAATGCCTTGGCTGGCGTCGGATTGGCTGATCGGGCCGATGAACCGATCCGCTTGCTTTCCGGAGGCGAGGCCCAACGAGTCGGCATCGCTCGTGCCCTCGTGAGCGGGCGGCCATTCACTCTTGCCGACGAACCCACGGGGCAACTGGACAGGTTCAACACCGAATCAGTCATCGATGCTTTGGTCGCCTCCACGGAGCACAACGAGGAGAAGCTACGGCGAGGGCTCGTCGTGGTGACCCACGATCGCGCCGTGGCCGAGCGTTGTGCCGAGTTGTACGAGCTAGTCGACGGGCGGCTGCAACCTCAATGAGATCGCGAGACGGGGGCTGGCGCCTATCGACAACCGTGAACGAGGGCTTGACGAACTGGTTTGCAGGCCGGTTTGCCGTGTGGTTAGTCAGCGGTGCCTTCGTGGCGGCCGGTGCCAGCATCGCCGTGGCCGACACAACCCAGACTGTAAACCTCGCGACCCATCAGCGAATGTTCATCGCGGCTGGTGGCGACCTGTTGGTTGCAAGCAACAAAGACGCGGGTGTGTCCATGACCGCATGTGAAGAGTTGAATCGGCTCTCGGCCGTGAACGCCGCCGCCGCCTTAACGCCGCAGGCCGAGCCGGTCGGCCTGGCGGCCGAGCCAGACGCAGATCTGCTGGTGACCACTAGCACCGCAGGGATAGCCCGCCTGCTAGATCGGGCCGAGCTCGGCGCAACTACGCTTGTGGACCCCGAAACCGCGCGCGAACTCGGGCTTACCACCGGCGGCTGGGTCGCCTTTCGCTCTCCCAGGTATCTCCCGGGCGAGGGACCGGTCGACCCTTCCGCGAGTTCTGCTGAACTCCCGGAAGCGCCAATGAGGATCGCGGTGGATCATGGGCTGTCGATCCTGGGATCCGACCTGGGTTCCGGAGCTATCGTGCCCACGTCAGCCGCTCGCCAAGCCGACTACTGCATCGTTCGGGCCAGCGGAGGTAATCGCGAGGCGGTCCGCGATGCCCTGCCAGCGCTGCTCGCCGACCACAATAGGCAAACGCCGACGGTCGTCGCGGATCAACTGGTCACAGGACAGTTCGCCGCAGACTACCCAGACCAGTACACTCATCGGTTGACCCGGTTCGCCCCTTGGGCCGTGGGCTGGTTGTTGGGCTTGTTGTGGTGGCTGCTCGCAGTCGTAAGGCGAAGCCAGGATGCCCTCTACGCCACGCTGGGTGCCCCTTACGCAACCCGGAGCGTCATCCGAGCGACTGAGTTGATTGGCCACGTGGCGTTTGCGTGTGTCGTGGCGACGCCGCTGGCCGTCGCTGTGTGCTTCTGGTTGCAAGCGCCGCCGAGCATCGTGTGGCCGTCGGTGATCGGCAACATCGGCGCCACTGAGTTCACCGCGCTGCTAGTAGGAGCGTTTGCCACACTCGTCCCGGTGCGTTCGCCACTCGCCGCGCTGAAGGACCGTTGACTGGTCCGCTCACCCACTGCTGCGATGGCGTTCTCTCGTGAGCGTTCAGTCCGCAAAAAGTCCGCAAGACGTTCGTTTCAGACCGATGCGGGCCATCGGCACCCAACGACGACCAACGCTGTGTTTGCGCTGGTCAGAGCGACTTTCCGGCGTCTACCGACGACGATCACTAAGGGCCGTGGAAACGATGCAAAGTTCCCCTGGTACTACTAGCGCAGCCAGTTTCCGCAGGTCAGCGGCCCCTAGGCCCCTTGTGGGCCAGAGGTGCGTATCAGTGTCGAGCTTGGTCGATCAGGGGTATGCGCCGGAGCAAGCATTGGCGGAGGCTGGGTCCGCTCCCGCCCGGCGATGCCAAGCACGGCCGTCAGCGGGTTGCCCTGCCCGTTTCGTCGACACGGACATATTGCCGCAGGTGGTCATCCAGCAGCCGGATTGCGGTCTTCCCTCGTAGGCCGGTGGGGTCGGTGAGCATGTGCAGCAACATGCCGTCGACCAGCGCCGTCGTCACGGTCGCCGCCTCTCTCGGGTCGAAGTCCGTGGTCGCCTCGCCACGGTCCTTGGCGGTCTGGAAGGCACCGGCGCATCGACCCCGCATCTCCCCGAGGAGCTCGTGCTGCACTTGCGCAAGCCGCGGCGTCACAGCGGCACGGGCGGCGAAGGCCAGGTAGACGCGGCACTCGCGGCGGCGAAGGTCGTCGAGTGGCAGGAACTGGTGCAGAGCGTGCCGCAGGACCTCGGTGACGGTTTCGGAGGGTGGGGTCGCAGCGGCTCGGTCGGACATGCGGGTGAGGATGTGCCGGAAGGCCATTTCCAGCATCTCGTCCTTGGAGCGGCAGTAGTACTGCACGGTCCCGACCGAGACCCCGGCCTCGGCGGCGACCTCCCGGATGCTGACCTGGTCGAGGCCTCGCTCAGCCGTGATGGACACGAGAGCGTCGAGCAGGCGGTCCTTCGGGGACTCGCTCACGGACCCACCCCCCACTTCTGATGCGAGGTCGCGGCCAGGTGGGTGATCAGCGAGCCTCATACGATTGTATTAGACAGTCGTATTATACGAGCGTACTGTTCGAGTATGACACAACTCGAACCACGACCAGAACCGCTGACGCGTACCCCGGACGTGGGTGTTCGGCTGCGCGCCCTGCGCGCCCTGCGCGGCCTGCTCGGGCGGCCGGGTGTGCAGATCGCGCTGGTGGCCTGGGTCGCGACGAATGTGGCCCTGATCGCCTTGGGTGGTGGGCACCTGCCGTTCCACGCCTCTGAGCTCGCCGATCCGCCGACTGTGGGCGCGGTGCTGCAGACCAACGCGATGTTCTTCGAGGTCTTCGCGCTGATGGCCGTCGTGCACCTCCTCACCCGGCGACGCCCAGTGCCGGACCTCGCGGCGCGAGCACCCGAGCGCGGGGCGGCCGCCCGGGAAACCGCAGTGGCGCTGGCCTACGGGGCGCTCGCCATGGTCGGCGGCTACGCCCTCGGGCATGCCCTGGGCTGGCACGCGTTCGGCTTCCACCTCGACGGGATGATCATCCGGACCGGTCGGGCCGTGGTCCCCCAGGAAGCGGTCGGCTGGGCGACGTACAACGTCTTGGCCTACGCCGTCGCACCCTTCCTCCTCTTCCGACGCCGCTACACCACCGAACAGCTGAGCCTGCACTCGTCGGACCGTCGGGCGGATCTCAAGGTGATCGTGGTCGTGCTCGTGCTGGAGTCAACGGTGCAGCTGCTCCTCGACCCCGCCGTCGTTCACCTCGGCGCCCGGCAGCTCCTGCTCGGTGCCCCACTGACCTTCGTGATCTCGTTCGCCGGAACGGTTTTGCCGACGATGGTCTACGTCTACTGCATCCTCACGCCGCGCTACCTGCGGCTCACCGCCTCGCTCCCGGCCACGGTGATCCTCGGCGGGCTGACCTACGCGTCGCTGCACATGATGGACGGCTGGACCAATCTCGCCTCGCCCACCGACGCTGTGCTGTCCGCGCTCTACGTGCTGCTGTTCTACACCGCACCCGGGATGTTCAAGACCTTCCTCACGCTGCGTACGGGCAACGCGTGGGTTCACGTCTGGGCGTACCACGCGATCGCGCCGCACACGCTGATCGACACCCCCATGTTCGTCAAGATCTTCGCAATCAGGTGAACCCCATGGACAAGCCCGTCGAACCGATCGACTTCACTCAGAGCGTGCTCGTCATCGGCGCCGGAGGTGCCCTGGGCACCATCGTCGCGCATGCCTTCCGACGACGTGGGTGGCGCGTCCACGAGGCCGGCCGAAGGCCGACCACCTCGCCGGGCTTCCGCTACGTCGACCTGGCCGCTCCCACGACGGTGCCAGCCGCTGTCGAGGGCATGGACCTGGTCGTCAGCACGGTCCCGGACCCGACCCTGGCCGCCGAACGACACGTCCTGGCCAACGGCGGCGTGATGCTCAACGTTTCGGCGGGGCCGGCCACGGCACTGACCACCCTGCGTGGTGAGGGCACCGCGAGCGGGACGGTCGTGATGAACGCCGGCATCGCTCCTGGGGTCACCAACCTGGTGGCCGCGGCCCTCCTCGCGGAGCATCCGGACGCGGACGAGGTCGAACTGGTCTTCACCGTCACGACCAAGGGCAGTGGCGGCAAGGCTGCCGCTGACTTCGCACACCGCGGCCTGACCGGATTCGGTCACCACCGGATCTCCACCGTGCGGCTGGCGCAGACCTTCGGCACTCGACGGGTGCTCGGCTTCGCCGAGGCCGACGGCGGCTGGCTCGGGCCGGTCGCCGATGCGGTCACCGTGAGTCCCTACCTCTGTCTGGCCGAGCGCCCGGTGCAGACACTGATGCTGGCGCTGAACCGGGCCCGGCTGCTGCCGCTGCTTCCCCGCGCCGCGCTCGGCTCCGGTCGGCCGACGACCGGTGCCGATGCGAGCAGGGAACCAGTCGCCCATCACGTCGCGGTGCTCTCCGCGGGAAGACGACTCGGCACCCGGCTCGTTCGGGGCCACGGGGACTACCGGATGGCGGCCCAAAGCACCGCAGTCTTCGCCGACGCGCTGCTCGGCCGCGATGGCGGAGAGGCGGCGCAGCCGGGTGCCTGGTACCCCGAGGAGGTGCTCGCCCTGCAGCGACTCCTCAACCCGCTCGCCCAGGCAGGGATCGCAGTCCAGCCTTCCGGAGGCGACGGACGGTGAGGGCAGAGCTCCAGGCGGGACAGTCCGGTTACGTTCGATGCCACGGCCTGACCTCGGGTGGGGGCGACATCGCCGCCCTGGTGCAGCCATAGAAGCCACCACGGGTGCGTCCGGGCCGGCTCTCACATCGGGCCCACCGCGCAGCCATCCGGAGCACGGTCAGGTCGCACCAGACAGACACGAGAAGGTGGTGAACGCATGAGGGCCGTCCACATGACGAGGCAGCGCTGACGCGTCTGCGGCCCGACGGGGTCGGCGACGCCGCCGGCGTCGACACCGCCGTGATGGCCGACGACCTGTGGCTCGCCTCGACCATGGCCGCCGGGCTCAGCCCCGGCGGCATCGCCCACCTGCACCCCGGGCTCATTCGGAGCGCCCTCGCCGAGGTACTCGCATTGAGAGCCGCCGGTGATCTCAGTGGCCCCGCTCCGAAGGTCGTTCCCTCGCCACCGCGGCTCTCGTGCACCAGGCTCTGGAGACCCGTACCGCACCCGGCAAGGTCGTCCTGGAGGTGTGACGTCGAGCCCGAGAGTACGAACCGTGCGGTGTCCAGCACGGTGCCCACCCGACCCGATCGCGGCCAGACGCACCTGACGGGTGCCTTCCGACGAGTATCAGAACGGGTAGCTCGCAGGTTCCCCTCGCATCGTGATCCAGCGGGTCTCGGTGAATGCCTCGATGTTCGCGGCCGCGCCGCCGAGCCGGCCCAGCCCGGATGCGCCGACGCCGCCGAAGGGGACGTTCGCCTCGTCGTTCACCGTCTGGTCGTTGATGTGCACGATGCCGGTCGGGATCTGCTCGGCGAGCGCCAGTCCGCGCATCACGTCGCGAGTGACGATGCCGAGTGACAGCCCGTAGTCGCTCTCGGCGGCCAACCGAACGGCTTCCTCGACCGAGGAGACTCGGGTGACGGGAGCGACCGGGCCGAAGACCTCCTCGGTGAAGACGGGCGAGGTGAGTGGGACCTCGGCCAGCACGGTCGGGCGGTAGAAGAGGCGGTCGTACTCCCCTCCCGCAGCCAGGCGCGCGCCCTGGTCGACACTTGCCGTGACCAGGCCGTGGATCTTGTCGCGCGACCTCTCGTCGATGACCGGACCGAGCGCCACCTGTTCGGTGGCCGGGTCGCCGACCGGCAGGTGGCCGGCCTTCGCAGCGAGCTGGTCGACGAAGTCGTCGTAGATGCCGTCGGCCACGAAGTATCTGCCGGTCGTCATGCAGATCTGGCCCTGGTTGAGGAACGACGCCCAGCCGGTGAGCCCGACCGCCTTCTCGACGTCCGCGTCATCGAGGATCAGCAGCGCGGAGTTGCCGCCCAGCTCTAGATGTGCCCGCTTCAGGTGTCGGCCTGCGAGCTCGCCGATCGAGCGGCCGACCGCTGTCGAGCCGGTGAACGAGATCACGCGGACGTGTGGGTCGGTCACCAGCGCCTCACCGACGTCCTTGCCACCGGGGAGCATCTGGAGGACGCCGGCCGGCAGCCCGGCCTCCTCGAAGATGCGCGCCATCACCGTGCCGCCCGTGACGGCCGTGCGCGGGTCGGGCTTGAGGAGCACGGCGTTTCCGAGAGCGAGCGCCGGGGCCACCGACCTGATGCCGAGGATGATCGGGACGTTGAACGGCGAGATGACAGCAACCACACCAGCTGGCAGCTGGCGGGCCATGGAGAGCCGCGGCTGCTCGCTGGGCAGCACCTGACCAATCGGCTGGCCCGGCAACGATGCGGCCTGGTAGCACTCCTCGGCCGCGACGTGCATCGCGAAGTCGGCCATCGGCGGGATCGCGCCGACCTCGCGCACGTTCCAGCCACGGATCTCGTCAGCGTGCTCGGCCCACAGATCTCCCGCTCTGCGGAGCACGGCCGCTCGCGCGGTGTGCGGGAGCGCCGCCCACTCCCTCTGCGCCTCCGCCGCGGAGGAAGCGGCTTCGGCCACGTCCTCGGCATCCGCCCGCCCCATCGTGCCGAGCTCGCCCCCGGTGGCCGGCTCCACGACGGCGTACGTGCCGCCGCGACCGCCAGTCCATGCGCCGCCCTTGAAGACCTTGCCTTCCCAGGCGACGCCGTCGAGTAGTGCCATGACCTACCCCCAGACTTCCTCGGCGGTCTCGACGACCAGCCGTAGCTTGGCTCGCTCCTGCTCTTCGCTCAGCTCGTTGCCCTCCGCTGTGGAGGAGAAGCCGCACTGGGGCGAGAGGCAGAGCTGCTCGAGCGGCACGTACTTCGAGGCCTCGTCGATGCGTCGCCTCAGCTCGTCCTTGTCCTCGAGCTCGCCGGTCTTGGTGGTGACCAGCCCGAGCACGACCTGCTTGCCCTCGGGGACAAACCGCAGCGGCTCGAAGCCACCGGAGCGCTCGTCGTCGTACTCGAGGAAGAAGCCGTCCACGTCGAGCTGCGAGAAGAGAACCTCAGCCACGAAGTCATAGCCGCCCTCGGCCGCCCACGACGAACGGAAGTTGCCGCGGCACATGTGCGTGGTCACCCGCATCCCCTCCGGGCGGCCGGCAATGGCGGCGTTGACATTCGCGACGTACTGCTCGTGCAGGTGCTCGGGGTCCCCGCCCTGGGCCGCGACCATCGCGCGCTGGTCGGGGTCGTTGAGGTAGGCGAGGCTGGTGTCGTCGAGCTGGAGGTAGGTGCAGCCGAGCTCCCCAAGGCGTCGTACCTCGTCTGCGTACGCCGCCGTGAGGTCCGCCCAGAACGGCTCGAGCTCGGCGTACACCGACTCGTCGATCGCCGCCCGGCCGCCGCGATAGTGGACCATGTTCGGCGAGGGGATCGTCAGCTTCGGCACCTGGTCGCCGGTCGTCACTCCCGACAAGAACTCGAACGCGTCCCCGAAGATCGTGTGCCCGAGCCGTACCCGGTCGTGGACGCTCAGTGCCGCGGTCTCGAAGTCAAGGTCACCGGCCTTGTTGCGGAAGTGCACCGCCAACTTTTCGTCGGTCGCATCGACGCCCTCGAGCTGGTAGATGAAGTCCATGTGCCACGACGTACGACGGAACTCGCCGTCGGTCGCAGTGCGAACGCCCGCCTCGCGCTGGAGGGCGACCGCGTTGCCTATCGCTTCGTCCTCGATCGCCCGCAACCCCACGTCGTCGAGCTCACCGACCCGGTGCCGGGCCCGCGCGTCGAGCAGCGCCGGCGGTCGAAGCAGACTGCCGACGTGGTCGGCACGGAACGGCGGAAGCGAGCGCGCTGCCATGTCCAGGACCCTACTCGCGAGGGCATCTCACCCGTCGAGTTCCGCTCAGCGAAAGGTCGAACTCGACGCCGAGGCGGACGCAGACGGTCCCGCCGCCGGCCTAGCGTCGCGGCACGTGGCCACTGTGCACCGTCGCGGTGGAGCGTCGCAGGTTGGAATCGCCAGATCCCGGCTGGAAAGACGGCCTCCTGACGTATCCGTGGGTCCCCTTCAGTCCGCCAGGAGCGGGCTGCGCACCAGGCCAGCAGGCCCAACAACCACAGGGGATCCGCCGGGTTCACGCTCAACGGTGACCCACGGACATGTCACAAGAGCCGGAGAGACTGAATCGCCCCAGGTCTGATGGAGGCTCCACGAAACCCGGGGCGATTCATGAAGATCTTTGGTGGTGGATAGAGCGAGGGCTAGATCCGCAGCCGACAAAGTGGTCTCGACGCTGGTTGATATCGCGGTGCCGTGGTTGGTCACCAAGTCCAACACCCAGTGCACACGCACATCGGCAGATCCGTGCGCGACCTTGGGGCAGATCCGTGCGCGTTGGTGCGACGGGTCGCGGTGTGTCCGGGGGTGGCGAAGGACCTGGAGGAGGTCAGCGCCAGTCCACGCTGGATCAGACGTCCTCGACGCTCCCGGCGAAAATGACCCGCCGGGCCACGTCATACGACGCAGAATCGGCGCTCACCGCATCCATCTCGTCGGAGGTCCGGGCGGTGCTCAGGGCGTCGCCGTCGGCGAACCACAGCTCCGCGACCAAGCATGGCGCGCCGTCAGCGTGGGGAAGGCTGATGGTGAAGCGCTCGAGACCGGCGACTGCCTGCACGAGCGGCACGTGCCGCTCGCGGTAGGCAGCCTCGAAGTCGTTGCCGTCGGTGGGGTCGAAGTACTGGACGGTGATCTTGTGCATCGATCGAGCATCTCCTCGCCGGCCGGGCATCCGTATCCGCGGCATCCCCGCGACCTTAGGTGGTTCCGGGCACGGAGACCTCAGGGGCGTGGCACAACCGGCTCGGCGCCCTGCGCCCTACCGAGTACGGCGCCGACAACGAACACACCGAGCTGCTCTGACCAGTCTTCCTCGAGGTGCCCCGCACGCCGCTGAGGCGAGACACGATGCTTGACTCGTGCGGTGGTGCCTGAGAGCGGAGAACGCAGGGAGTACGTCGACCTCATCTGGGTCGGCGGGGCACACGATTTCGTTGTGGAACGAGGACGATGCGGCTGCACCGCGATAGCGCGCATCGCGCGGCGGTCGCATCGCTCGCGTTGACTGTGGGGGTGCGTGACCATGACGAGATGACATCTCGCCAGTCGCCACCAGCCGACTTCCCGGTCTATGGCCTCACTGAAGCCACCTGGGACGGACCTCGGTGGCTGCGGTTCTACGAAGGCGCTGTCGGTGAGGTTCCCGTCGCCATTCACCTCGCGCACGGTCGCAGCGAGGACCTATCAGCGGACAGTGGTCCGTGGGCGGAGGTCCGCAGTCTGCCTCACACGCGCTTTGCGCACGAAGGGGACGGCCACAGCGATGCGGTGCACGAGGTCGCCCTCTACACGTGGATGAGTCGCGGCTTCGGGTCAACCCAGGCGCATGACGAACGAGCCCAGCTCGAGTCCAGCAGATACCAGGACTGGTCCACGGTCGGGTGGACTGTTGACGACGAGAAGGTCGAGGCACTGGTGGTGCCCGACGATCCGGACGCGCACGGGGCGTGGGCGGCATTCATTGCCATCCCCGAGGTGTACGTGGTGCTGACCGCCCGGGGGATCCGCCCAGCCGACATCCGGTTGACGCGCCTCGTCGACGGCTCGACCTACGGGATGCCCTTGGGGGCAATGCTGGACTTCCCGGGCAGTATCGAACGATCGATCACGATGGCACTCGGATCTGTAGATCGCGACTGACGAGGCAGCACCGGAGCGACCTCCCGTCGGCACGACAGGGTCGTTCGGCCGGCGCCGACAGCCGGCGGAGCGTCGTGCGCCAAACGTGGGCTGAACGCAGTGCCAGTCCTTGGGCAGCTGGGGTGTACTGCGTCGTGAGGCCGCGCGGCGGCGGGCCGGCAGGCATGTCAGCGGGAGCTGGCGGCCGGCGGCTCGGGCGTGGTGGCGTCGAGCAGCGCCAGTTGCGTGGTGAGGTGGTGTCGCAGCTCGTTGCGGTGATCGCTCTGCATCTGGCGTAGGTTGGCGATCTGAAGCTCGATTGCGGCCTTCTCCTGGGCCAGTCCGGCGAGTGCCGTGGCCCGTTCCCGGTCGAGTTCGGCGGTCTGCTCGTGCCGGGTGCGGGTCAGCTCGGCGGCGACCTGGTGTGCCTCGTTGCGACTGGCCTCCAGGATCGCGTCGGCCTTGGCCTGCGCGGTGGTGACCAGCGATTCGGCTTCTGTCTGCGCCTCGGTAGCGAGCTGGTCAGCTGTCATGGCGGCCAGCTCGAGCATCCGCGCTGCGGGGTTCGCTGAACTGTCGCTGTGCGTGATCGACTCTGTGGGATCGGTTTCCAGGTCATTCACCCGGTCGCGTCCGTCCTCGGCGGGGGTCGGCGTGACGTTGCCGTCGAGTGGGTCTTCGAAACTCTGCATGATTCCCCCGAAGATGGTGTGGTCCCCTTTGCACGCCAGTGTGCGCGTCGAACACGGGACTTGTCGCCGAATGCGCAAGAGACGACCCCGTGGCCCCCTTGTACGACCTTGATCGACCAGACGGGTCAGACCCTGGCGGCAGCCCACTGATCGCTAGTCCCGGCGTGCTCGTGCCGACACTGCGATTGCCCTATTCGGACCAGCCTGACGGACAGCAACCTTTCACTTATCGGCCCCCACTGCTGGGCAGAGACGCCCCACCCGCTCCCCAGTGGGTGGCGCAACAGCAGGTCGTGAAGCTGTTCGCCCGACGGGCAGTGCTGCGCGCGACCGTCGACGGCACCCGAAAGGGCGCACCTGTCCGGTCATGGTTCGTCCCCTGATCGTGATCTCACGCACCACCGTCGTGCCTGACGCTTCGACCTCACATCGGCTGAGAATTACTTCTCTCAAGCGACCGAGACCCGGCGGAAAGACGCACCTCGACCTCGACTGGTCCGCGCACGGTCAGCGGGCATCTGCGTGCGTTCAGGCGGTCGGCTCGGTGGGGAGTTCCCTCGTCAGCGTGACCTCGTTCAGTCCATAGCCGAGCCCCTCGTAGAAGGCTCGGGCTCCGGCGTTGGCGGCCCCTGTCGTGAGACGAATGTGGCGAAGGCCGCGTTCAGTAGCCCACTCCTCGGCCCTACCGATCAGCGACCTGGCGACGCCCTTCCTTTCGAACCCCTGGTCAACGATCAACTCCCCGACCCACGCATCTGTCTCTCCGCACCAGTGGTCCTCCGCTGAGACCGATACGAACCCGATGATGGAGCCGTCGTGCTCGGCGACCCACCCGGCCTGGGTGTCACTGCCTGCCGACTTCACTGACTGGTCCACCCACCCCTGGATGGCCGTGCGGACCAGATCGGTTGGCCTGGAGGGGTCCACCCCGACGAGCAGTCGCGGGGCCAGGCGTATCACGGCCTCGTGGTCGGTTGCCTCGACTGGCCGGATCGCTACATCCATGCGAACGACCTTGCCATTGCCACCAGGGGGTCCTGAAAATGGCTCGACCCCGACGGCCTCACATCGGCCATGAGAGTTGCGTCCGAGCCGCGCCGACAGCCCGCGGAATGGGAAACAGCGGGATTCGGCGTTGTCCTGGACGCTGGCTCCGGGTTCTCGGCGCGTTTGAGGTCGGTCAACAGAGGGGCGCGGCGAATCCGGGCTAAGGGGCATATGCCGTGATGCCGAGGATGTCGTCGACGGTCGAGAACGAGAAGCCGTCCTGGAGGAGGGTGTCGACCACGACCTTGACTGCTTCGACCGTGCTGGAGCGATCCGCGCCCTGGGCGTCGTACCCGTCGTGGAAGATGACGATGCTCCCGGGTCGGACCTTCGCCAAGGCACGGCGGGCGATGTGGCGGGCCGAGAGTTGGAGAGGTTCCAGCGCATGGCAGAACTCCCCCGAGATCGGGTGGAGCCCGGCATCATGCAGGATTCGGAACGTGGTCGGGGTGCGCGCCAGCCAGGGAGGTCGGTACAGGGCGGGTTCGAGGCCCAGGGTGTTGCGGAAGACGCTCTGGGACAGCCGGAGCTCGTCGGCGATGTCACGCTCGCTCCAGCACCGGCCGAACCGGTGGGCATAGCTGTGGTTCCCGATCACGTGGCCCGATGCCGAGAGGCGACGACTGGTGTCGGGATGGCGCTCGACGCATCGACCGACCTGGAAGAACGTTGCCTTGATGCCACGATCGTCCAAGTGGGCGGCTATCTGCGAGGTGAACGGTTCGTTGGGACCGTCGTCGAAGGTGAGGGCGACCGTCTTGGCTCGTCGGCCTTCGGAAGTGTCGGCCCGGAACGGGAACGTGCCGCACAGCTGGGAGTACGGCGACATCGTGGCCCAGTACCCGGCGGCCGCGAGGGCAAGAGGCGCACCCAGGGCGAGACGGCCCACGAACTGGTGGCTCATGCGAGGTCGAGGCCCAGCTTGCTCGCCGTCACCGCGACGACGACGACTGCCACGGTTGTGAGACTGGCCCGAAGCCCACGCGTCCCGGGGTGCGCCCCTCGGTCGCGGATCTGTGGGGCGGTCCCGAGGACGGTTCGGCCGAAGGTCCGGTTGAGGGCGTAGGCCAGCAGGTAGTAGTAGAGGCACGTGACGAAGACGTTGTAGAGCAGCCCCCGCTGCAGGCGCCGTGCCGAGGTGAAGGTCGGGTTGCCGAGCTCGAAGTGGACCGGACCCTTCGAGCGCAGCCGACGAAGGAGGTCGAGCTCGTCTCCGCCTTGTGTCAGTTTGATGTCGTACCCACGCCAGGCGGACCTCCGGAACGCGATGTTCGTCGCCGAGGCGTAGAGGACGCGTCCCGTGAGCCGGTACACCAGGGCAACGATGCCGAACAGTGCGGTGGCGTAGAGCGACCCCCATCGAGGGCCATCCACCCACCGACAAGGTCCGGCGACCGCGATGCGGGATGGTTCCCGCTCGAAGGCGTCGGCGATGCGAGTGAGCCAGCCGGCATCGAACGTCGTGTCCGCGTCGGTGGAGACGACGATCTCCCCATGGGCGGACCCCGTGCCCCTCTGGCGCGCCCAGCAGACGCCGGGGTGGGGTTCGAACACGACAGTGGCTCCGTGTGCACGCGCGATCGCAGCGGTCTCGTCGGTGGAGTTGTTGTCCACCACGATGACCTCGAAGGGGTGCGGGTAGTCCTGAGCCTCGAGTGAGGTCAGACACCGGCCGATGTCGGCTGCCTCGTTGACCGCGGGAACGACCACGCTGAATCGGGGCTGACCACCAGCGCGGTGGCACCGCCAGTGTTCGGCATCGGGCCGGCCTGGCGGGTTCGGATCCACAGCACCCTCCGACGATCACGGCCCCTGGCTCTCAGCCACGCGCCTCGTCGTGCGTTCGACGTGAAGCACATCGAACGTAGCCCCAGAACGAGACCCACACCAACCACCATGCTGTGCCTCACCTGCCGCTTCCCTGACCACTGACGGGAACCGCAGGCGCTTCCGCACCCCCGACGACCCACCCGCTCCATCCCGCAGGAGACGGCAGATGACTTCCCAGGTCGAAGCCACCGAGACGATATCAGCGCTCCAAGTTCCGAGACCCCGTCGACCGCGCGGCCCACTCGCCAGGCACAGCACCGCCGGCCGCCAGCACCAGCCCGGTGAGGATTCCCGGCTCAATGACTCGCCGGTCCGCGGCCAAACCTGTCGTTGCGGACCCGTGCTACTAGCCTCCGCCATGTGACCGAGTACCAGGTGACCTCGTGGCGAGACCTGCCATCGCTCGTCGTGGCCCGCGATGCAGACCAGGTGACGAAGAGTCCGCTGGGCCCCCGCTTCCAGGAAGCGATCGACGAGGCCGCCATGCGTCTGGGTGACACCAGCAGCGATGACTATCTGTCGGGCTGGACCCGGGGCGAGTGGACTCCCGCAGCGGGCAGCATCAATGACGTGTGTGACCGGGTGGTCGCTGATCTGGAGGAGCAGTGGCCAGCCGAGCGGCTGGCCCAGTACCTGGACGAGCTGGGCCCCCGGCCTTGATCGCCGCATGGCGTCTCACCCGTGCCTGGCCCCACATGCGGAAAGACCCACGCGTGTCAAGTCATGATCGGAGAGCCGTCCTGTCGGAGACCGGCACTCGGCCGCTGGTCTGCCGAGGACGCAGGCCTTGGGTCGTGGATTACGTCCAAAGGTCCTTGCTGAACAGTCCTGACGCCGACATCCGCCGCGCCATGTCAGGAGACACCCTCGCCGTCCCGCCGGTGATGATCTTCATCGGCTTGCCGTACCCGTCGAAGTGCAGCTGCTCAACCTCGAGGCGCTTCCATTGCTGCCCTGGCTGCACGATCAAGGTCGGGTCATCTCGACGACGCCCCCACAATTCGACGCACTCAGCGGTCACCGTTGCCATCAGATCGTCGAGTGACGCCAGGATCCCGCCCATGACGACCGCGGGGTCCTCGATGATGAAGGTGTTATCGAGACCCTCGCCGTCCTGACCCGCGGCGAAGGCGAGAGTCTCGGACCACTCCGGCTGTCGATCAAGCACGGCGACCAACCTAGACGACTCTTGGCGGGACCCTTTCGTCATCACGACGATGGCCATCTTTGGAGCGCGATGCGCTGCTGTGTTGCGTTGTGCGATCGACCAGTCCATCCAGTCCCTCGGTCCGGCGACGCGAACGGCCTCCGCCACCGCAGCGACTAAAGCGACCTGCTCAGCGTGGCCCGCGGGCGGCTGTTGCGACTTCTTCGGCTTGTGGCGATCGAGGACGCCCCAATCGGCTCGAAGGATTTCCGCACTCAATCCGCCGACGCCGATGACGACCGCTGCCAGTCGGTCCAACGTCTGTGCGACGTGATAGATGAAGTGCTCGCGATGAAGCCGGATACGCCGATCCCGCTTGTCGGCCGGCGGGTCATGCCATAACACCCTGAGGTAACTGTCGTCTTCGGCACCAGGGCTCACGGTCGCGAGCTGCTTTCGTTGCCAATGGTCGTGCGCGTGAACCTGCTCATTGAACTCGGCGAGCTCAAACGCTGCGTCACCCAAAGACATTTGGGCGCCGTGCACTGATGCGATCAGGTACTCCGAAATGACTGCGATTCGCTTGACGTCGAGATGCCCATGCCACCAGCCGAACCCATGGCGGTCAGTGTCGAGGTCGTTGAGCATGTCTCGATATAGGGCACCGAGCGCCGAGAGGCTCGACGATACGGGCTTCAGATACGGGGGCTCGACCGTCTTTCGCATGCGACTCAGGCTATGGCCGCTAACCGACATGTAGACCGACGCCGTTGGGCCACCGGTGCGCTGGCGTTCCACGGGGATGCGTCGTTCTGGGCGAAGTGGGCTATGCGGCCTGGCGGGTGATCTCGGTGTGACGCCTTCCGCTGAGCGGTGGGGCTGACCGACCTGACGATCAACGTTTCCTGCTGACCGGTTCTCGCTCCATCACGTCCATGGCACCCGTGTGGCTCGTAGGCCCTCGGGGGATCACGAGCCGCCGGAGACCCGGTTCAACAAGCGTTGACTTCCAGGGTGCGAGCCACCTACCGTGACAAGCATGCGGGGCATGACCGTCGAGGAGTTCCGCGAGCCGGTCCGGAGCCGGCGCACCCTGACCCGAGCCTCCCACCCGATGCTGGGAAGGTGGCCACACGTGCGATGACCGGAACCCGCGCACGAACCGGTGCCCGGACAGGCCGGCGTCCCGGCGAGACCCCGACGAGGAGGCAGATCCTCGACGCGGCCCGGGACAGCTTCTCGGCCAAGGGGTTCCGCGGCGCGACCGTCCGCGCGATCGCGGGCGCTGCCGAGGTCGACCCCGCGCTGATCCTCCACTACTTCGGCTCCAAGGAGGATCTGTTCGCCGCGACCCTCGAGTTCCCCGAGGACGCCGTCGCGCGCCTCCAGACGGCCCTCCACGGCGACCCCGAAGGAATCGGCGAGCGCCTCACCCGCGCCTACCTCGAGCTGTGGGAGAACCCCGAGACCCGGAGCCAGATGGTGATCGTCGTACGCTCGGGCTTCGCCAGCGACGACGCCATGTCACGCCTCCGTCCCGTCATCCAGCGCATGCTCGGCGAGGTCTACACCACGGCCACCCCCCGAGCGCATCCGGAGGCCGGCTTCGCGCTGGCCATGGCCCAGCTTCTCGGGGTGGCCTGTGTCCGCCACATCACGGCGATCCCGCCCTTGCGCGACCTCCCGTTCGACGACCTCGTCGCCCAGATCGCCCCCACCATCCAGATCCACCTCACCGGAGCATGAACGGCATCCCCGTGTGGCCAGCGATCGTGACGGCTCTCGTCGTACGCCGAGGAGCGGCAACGTGAGGTGGCGGTGGCTGGAGCTCACGGTCTTCGTGGTCGGTGCGGCGAGCCTCGGCGCGGAGGTGACCGGGGCGCGTCTGGTGGCGCCGTGGTTCGGTGCCAGCACGATCGTGTGGGCCAACACGATCGCCGTGGTGCTGGTGGCGCTCTCGGCGGGCTACGCGGTCGGGGGTCGAGTGGCCGACCGGAACCCTCGCCCGGAGGGTCTGGCGAGGGTCGTGCTCCCGGCGGCTGTGCTGCTCGCGGCGGTACCGTTCGCGAGCGAGCCGTTCCTGCCGTTGGCCGTCAAGGCGGTCGACCAGCTGAGTGTCGCGACGTTCCTGGGCTCCCTGGTGGGCGTCGGTGTGCTGCTCGCCCTGCCCCTGTTCCTGATCGGGATGGTCTCGCCGTACGCGATCCGACTGCGGCTGGACTCGGTCGACGACGCCGGTCGGACGGCGGGCCGGCTGTACGCGCTGTCGACCGTCGGGGCGCTGGTCGGCACGTTCTCGGCGTCGCTGTTGCTGATTCCGATGGTCGGTACCCGGCGGACGTTCCTGGTCTTCGCGGTGGCGATGGCAGTGACGGCCCTTCCGCTCATGACTCGGGGCCGGGTGCGCGCCGCGGCGGTACCGATCACGATCGGCGCGCTGCTGGCCTTGCCGACCGGGACGATCAAGTCAGCCGATGTCGACGGCGGCCGAGTGATCTGGGAGCAGGAGACCGAGTACCAGTACGCACGAGTGATCCAGGAGCCCGGCGGCACGCGCTACCTGGAGCTCAACGAGGGACACGCGGTGCACTCCCTCTACGACCCGGGCAAGTGGCTGACGGGCGACTACTGGGACGACATGTTCGCCCTGACGCTCGCGAGAGGAGCGCCACCGAGGTCGGTCGCGATCCTGGGCAGCGCCGCCGGGACCAATGCCCGACAGGTCGACCACTACTTCCCCCAGGCCCGGGTCGACGCGGTGGAGCTCGACCCAGCTCTGACGCAGGTCGGGCGAGAGCTGTTCGACCTGCGCGGGCCGAACCTGCACACCTACACCGCCGATGCGCGGCCCTGGCTCTACGCGAGCACCCGCCGCTACGACGTGATCATGGTCGACGCCTACCGCCAGCCCTACATCCCGTTCTACCTGACCACCGCCGAGTTCTTCGCCCTGGCCAAGAAGCATCTCGACCCCGGCGGCGTACTGATCATCAACGCCGCCCACCCCGAGGGCTCCGTGGCGCTGGAGAAGGTGCTCACGGCGACGATGGCCTCCCAGTTCGGCACCGACCGGGTCTGGCGCGACCCGAGCGAGGCGACCAACACCATGCTGGTCGCCACCCTCGGCCCGCCACCCGCGGTCGGCCTGCGCGCCGCCTTGCCCACTCTCCCGCCCGACCTGCGCCAGCTCGTCGGGACCACCGCGGACCGTATGGCGCCGGGTCTCCCCGGAGGCCGCGTCTACACCGACGACCTGGCGCCGGTCGAGTGGCTCATCGACCTCAGCCTCGCCGAGGCCTCGTGAACTGGGCGCGTCGCAGCAGGAGTCTCAGCCCTCGTCGAACCATGGCCGCCAGGTGGGGCGCGTGGACACCAGGGCGTTGCCGAGGCTCCGGGCCTCCAGGCCGGCGGCGCGGACCTCGGTGAGGACAGCCGAGGTGAGGGCGGGACGGTCGAGGACGGGTGGTGGACCGTCGTCGACGCCGTCGTCGGCATCGGCGTACCCGTCGTGCAGCAGGACGATGCTCCCGGCCAGCGGAGCGGTGCGGACGTTCGCGAGCTGGTCCTCGAGCGGCCGGGTGAGCCAGTCCTGGCAGTCGAGGGTCCAGAGCACCGGCGTCAGGCCCGCCTCGCGTACGGCGTGCCAGGTGCCGGCGTCCTGCGCGCCGTACGGCGGGCGGAACCAGCGGACCGGGACCGACGCGAGGCCCTCGAGCTCGTCCTTGGCCTCCCGCAGGATGCGAGGCAGCGCCGCCCGGGTCTCCGGCGGCAGCGTGGTGAGACGTCGGTGGTCCGGGCCGTGAAGGCCGATCTCGTGCCCGGCCGCGAGGAGCTCCTGGAGGAGCGCGAGGTGCCGGCGGACGCGGGTGAGGAGCACGAAGAAGGTGGCGGTGGCGTCCGCCTCGGCCAGGGCCGTGAGCAGCTGGTCGGTGACGCCCGGGGTCGGGCCGTCGTCGTAGGTGAGGACGACCGATCCCGAGGAGGATTCCACACCGACGATGGAGCTCCCCTCGGGTTCCGTCATGACCCCATCATCGTGGGCGTTGGGTCCGTGGCCAGCCGGCCGTGCACGTGACAGTCCTCGCGGCCTCCACCGGGTACGGCGTACGCCGACCGGGTCGTCCCCTCCAGCAGGAAGCCGGCCCGGACGGCGACGCGGCACGAGGCGACGTTGGGTACGCCGTGCTCGAGCTGGACGCGCGCGAGATCACGCTCGGTGAACCCCCAGCGCGTGACCGCATCGACCATCTGAGTGGCGACGCCGCGGCCGCGCGCCGCTGGAAGGACGCGGTAGCCGATCTTGGCGACCCGGTCCTCGAGATCGATGACGAAGAGGCTGACGTTGCCGACCATGGAGCCGGTGTCGCGGAGCACGGCGTGCCAGGTGGCATGCGTGCCGTCGGACCAGTCGGCGCCGTCGAGGCACCACTGTTCGGCCGCTGCCAGGTCGGGACACGCGCGGCCCGGGTTCCAGCGGCGTACGTCGGGGTCGTTGAGCAGCTCGTACGCCGCCGGCGCGTCCTCGGGCACCGGTGGTCTGATCACCAGGTCGGGGGTGTTGAGCTGCACGACGCCGACGACGTCAGGTCGTCTTGTTCATGACGAAGCGGAACCCGGCCACGACGATGGAGTCGACGGACTCGCCAGGGTGCGGCGGGAGGTGCCGTGGTCGGTCATGGGGCCTCCTGGGGCGTGGGCCAAGACAGGCCGATTGTCGCGCTACGGGCCGCTCGCGTCGAGGCGTAGCAGGACGCCGGCGTGCGGCGGCAGGAGCAGGCCGCCGTCGCCGACGACCGCCGCGGTCGGCGTCGTGAACAGCAGCTCGCCAGCGTGCGGAACAACCACCTGCTCGTCGGCGAAGTTGACAGCGAGCAGCAGCCCGCCACGTCGAAGCGTGAACAGCCGACTCTGCTCGTCCGAGGTCGCGGCGAGCAGGGCGAACGACGGGTCGGTCAGCTCGGGGAGGGTACGTCGGAGCGTCGCCAGCCGCCGGTAGACGTCGAGGAGTACGACGTGCCGCCCACCCTCGAGCTCGGACCAGTCGAGCTTCGAGCGCTCGAACGTGGCCGGGTCCTGCGGGTCGGGTACGACGGCCCGGTCCCAGCCCATCCGTGCGAACTCCTCGACCCGCCCCTCGGCGGTGGCCTTCCCGAGCTCGCGCTCGGGGTGGGAGGTGAAGAACTGGAAGGGCGTCGACGCGGCCCACTCCTCGCCCATGAACAGCATCGGGGTGAACGGTCCGCACAGGGTCAGCAGCGCCGCGCACGCCAGCTGGTCATCGTCGAGGTGCCCCGGCCCAGGGTCCGAGAGCCGGTCACCGCGGGCGCGGTTGCCGATCTGGTCGTGGTTCTGGCTGCACACGACGAGCCGCCACGTGGGCAGGTGGTCGGTGTCGATCCGCACGCCGTGGTCGCGACCGCGGAACGACGACCACGTGCCGTCGTGGAAGAAGCCCCTCTCGCAGACCTTCGCCAGCGCCGAGAGTGGCTCGAAGTCGGCGTAGTAGCCGGAGGTCTCACCGGTGAGCGCCACGTGCACGGCGTGGTGGAAGTCGTCGCTCCACTGGGCGTCGAGTCCGTAGCCGCGCGCCTCGCGCGGCGTGACCAGCCTCGTGTCGTTGAGGTCGGACTCCGCGATCAGGGTCAGTGGCCGGCCCAGGTGGGCCGACAGGGCTGCGGTCTCGATCGCCATCTCCTCGAGGAGGTGGACCGGCGAGGTGTCGACGAGCGCGTGCACGGCGTCGAGACGCAGCGCGTCGACGTGGTAGTCCGCGAACCACATCCGGACGTTGTCGAGGATGAAGCGACGCACCTCCGGCGAACCCTCGCCGTCGAGGTTGACCAGGTCGCCCCAGGTGTTGCGGCCCTCCTTGAGGTACGGGCCGAACAGCGGCAGGTAGTTCCCGGACGGGCCGAGGTGGTTGTAGACGACGTCCTGCACGACGCCCAGCCCGGCCGCGTGGCAGGCATCGACGAAGCGCTGGTACGCCGGCGGGCCGCCGTACTCCTCGGTGACGGCGAACCAGTCGACGCCGTCGTAGCCCCAGTTGTGGGTGCCGTTGAACGCGTTGACCGGCATCACCTCGACCAGGTCGACGCCGATCGAGCGCAGGTGGTCCAGCTTGTCGACCGCGCTGTCGAGTGTGCCCTCGGGGGTGAAGGTGCCGACGTGCAGCTCGTAGACCACCGACCCGGGCAGCTGCCGCCCGGTCCAGGCCCGGTCGTGCCACTCGTACGACGAGGGGTCGAAGTTGCGCGACATCTGGTGCACACCACCGGGCTGTCGCCGGGACCTCGGGTCGGGGTAGTCGCGAGGATCGTCGTCGAGGACGTAGCCGTAGTCGACGTCGGGCTCGGATCCGGCGGGCGGAAGCGGTTGCGACGGCGACCACCAGCCGTCGTCCGAGCGGGCCATCTCGACGACTCCACCCCCGACGTTGTCGCCGCACACCAACCGCACCCGGTCGCGGTCCGGCGCCCAGACGGCGAACCGGCCGTGCCTCCCGTCGGTCGAGCCTGTCGGGACCACCGCTAAGCCCCTTCGCGGATCAGGAGCGCCACCGGGTAGTCCGCCATGAGCTCGGGCAGCGGCGCGTCGCCGGCGCACTCGCGCCCGCTCAGCAGGTCGCCCCACTCGCCATCGGGCAGCGGCAGCACGGTGTCACCCCAGCCGTGCTCGGCCAGGCCGACGGGCAGTCGGGTCGCCACGGTGATCGCGCCGCCGCGGTCGAAGGCGAGGACGTGTCCGGCGGCGACGCCGCGGGCGGTGACGGGTGAGTACGTCGTGAACCGGTGTGGCTGGGTACGACGCAGCGTCAGCGCGGCCTGGGTGACGAGCAGCTTGGCATGGCCGGGGTCGTCGACGGACGGGGTGAGGACGGGCCGCTCGCCGCCGAGGACGCGCGAGAGCACGTCGCGTCGTACGTCGAAGTCGACCGGCCGCCGGTTGTCCGGGTCGACCAGGCTCTGCTCCCACAGCTCGCTGCCCTGGTAGACGTCGGGCACCCCCGGCAGGGTCAGCGCCACGAGCTTGGCCGAGAGCGCGTTGCTCCAGCCGGGGCCGGCCACGCGCGCCACCAGCTCGTCGAGCACGGCACGCACCGACGGGTCGTCGTACGCCGCGTCGACGGCGCCGTGGACGGCCGCCTCGTACGCCGGGTCGGGCGCGGTCCACGTCGTACGGTCGCCGGACTCGCGCATCGCCTTCTCGGCGTACGCATGGAGCCGCTCCCGCGCGGCCGGCCAGGCTCCGACGACCGCCTGCCAGAGCAGGTTGCCGAAGGACGGGTCGGGCAGCGGCGCGAGGGTGAGCAGGGCGTCCAGGGCGGCCGACCAGACCTCGGGCAGCTCGGCCAGGACGGCGATTCGGGCACGCACGTCCTCGCCACGCTTGGTGTCGTGGGTCGACGTCGTCGTCATCGCCTGCGGCCACTCGCGCCGGCGCTTCGCCATGGCGGTGTGGAACTCGTCGACCGTCAGCGAGAACTCGCTCGGGTCCCCACCGACCTCGGTCAACGAGGTGAGGCGCGAGGTGCGGTAGAACGCGCAGTCCTCGACGCCCTTGGCCATCACCGCGCCACTGGTCTGCTGGAAACGCAGCGCCGCGGGTTGCCCGGCGTCGCCGAGGATCGGGGCGAGCAGGTCGAACGTCGCGGCCAGCTCGGGACGGCGTCGCCGGGCATCGGCGAACGCCGTGTCGAGGTGCCTGCGGCCGTGGGGGAGGTAGGACCGGTACACCGGGAAGCAGGCGAGCAGCTCGGCCAGAGCGTCGCGGAGTGCTCCCGCGGTCTCCACAAGCTCGACCGACGTGGGCTGCGACAGGACATCACGTGCGAGCCGGTGGACCTCCGAGCCGAGGATGCCGTCGGCCACGGCCCGTTTGGAGTCGTGGACCAGCTCCACCCAGTCGACCGGCTCGCCACGGAGTCGCGCCTCGAGGGCGGTCAGCGGCTCCTGGCCGTCGGGGTCGGTCAGGACGCGGTCGACCAGCCCGAGCACGTCGTACCCGGTCGTGCCCGCGGTCGCCCAGCCTGCCTCGAGCTGCTCACCGGGCTCGAGGATCTTCTCGACCAGCACGTAGGCGCCGCCGGTCAGCGCGGCCAGGTCGTCGAGGTACGACGCGGGGTCGCGGAGGCCGTCGGGGTGGTCCACCCGGAGCCCGTCGACGAGGCCCTCGTCGAACCAGCGCCGGAACTCGACGTGGGACTCTTCGAAGACGGTCGGGTCCTCGACCCTGATGCCGGCCAGGGTGTTGACCGCGAAGAAGCGTCGGTAGTTGAGCTCGGCGTCCGCCCGGCGCCAGCCGACCAGCTCGTAGTGCTGGCGGGCGTGCACCAGGTCGGGATCCGGCTCGTCGTCGGTCGAGCTCGTCGAGACCACCGACGGACCCGAGGCCGGTGACGACTCCGGCGCGAGCGGGAAGCGGTGGTCGTGGTAGCGCAGCTCGTCACCGACGACCGTCAGGTTCGAGATCCGGCCGTCCGGCAGAAGGTCGTCGTCCCCGACGACGGGGATCCGGACGCGCCCGCCGCCGATGTCCCAGTCGACGTCGAAGGCAGCGGCGTACGGCGAGGACTGCCCGTGCGTCAGCAGGTCCCACCACCAGGGGTTCACGACCGGGGTGGCCACGCCGACGTGGTTCGGCACGATGTCGACGAGGACGCCGAGACCGAGCCGTCCGGCCTCGGCGGACAGCGCGGCCAGCCCGCCGACCCCGCCGCGCGCCGGGTCGACGCGGTCGTGCGCGACCACGTCGTACCCGTGGTCGCTCCCGGGCTCCGCCTGGAGCAGCGGCGAGAGGTACACCCAGTCGACACCCAGGTCGTGGAGGTAGGTGAGTGTGCGGGCGGCGGCGTACAGGTCGAACCCGGCCGTGACCTGCAGGCGGTAGGTGCTGACCGGTGGGCGCATCACGTCGTCGGATCTCCGGCTGGTCGGCTCATCCGGGCCGGTCGGCGCGCGACGCGACCGAGGCGGCGACAGAGGCGGCGGCCGACGAGTCGGGTGCGGCCACGGCAGCGGTGCGCTCGCGCAGCACCAGCACGCTGCGGCCCCCGAGCGTCGAGGTCGACCCGGCCACCAGGGCGTCATCGGCTCGCTCGGCCCCTGCGGTGTCGATCTCGACCTGCCACGCCGCGGCGTACTCCTCGGGCGGCAGGGTCAGCGGTACGTCGTCGGCCGAGGCGTTGAAGTAGAGCAGGAAGTGGTCGTCCACTATCTCGCCGCCGCGGGCGTCGAGGCCGGGGATGCCGTGGCCGTTGAGATACATGCCGATGGAGCGGGCGTCGGGCGCGGTCCAGTCGCCGTCCTCGAACGGGTGGCCGCCCGGGTGCAGCCACACGATGTCGTTGAGGCGCTCGCCCTCACCGCTGCCGGTGCGGACCGTCGTACCGGTGAAGAAGCGCTTACGACGGAACGTCGGGTGGTCGCGACGCAGCCGGGAGACGCTCGCGGTGAACTGCACGAGCGGCTCGTCGACGTCGTCCCAGTGCAGCCAGGAGATCTCGGAGTCCTGGGCGTAGGTGTTGTTGTTGCCGTCCTGGGTGCGGCCGGCCTCGTCGCCGTGCAGCAGCATCGGCACGCCCTGGCTGAGCAGGAGGGTGGCGATGAAGTTGCGCTGCTGCCGCGAGCGGAGCTCGAGGATCTGCGGGTCGTCGGTCGGTCCCTCGACGCCGTGGTTCCACGAGCGGTTGTGGCTCTCGCCGTCCTTGCCGTCCTCGCCGTTCGCGTCGTTGTGCTTGTCGTTGTACGACACGAGGTCGCGCAGCGTGAACCCGTCGTGGGCGGTGACGAAGTTGATGCTGGCGACCGGGCGACGGCCGGAGTTCTCGTAGAGGTCGGAGGACCCGGCGAGCCGGCTCGCGAACTCGCCCAGCGACGGCTCGCCGCGCCAGAAGTCGCGGACGGTGTCGCGGAACTTGCCGTTCCACTCCGTCCACTGCGGCGGGAAGCCGCCGACCTGGTAGCCGCCGGGACCGACGTCCCAGGGTTCGGCGATCAGCTTCACCTGGCTGACGACCGGGTCCTGCTGCACGAGCTCGAAGAACGTCGACAGCCGGTCGACGTCGTAGAACTCCCGCGCCAGCGCGGCGGCGAGGTCGAAGCGGAAGCCGTCGACGTGCATCTCGGTCACCCAGTACCGCAGGGAGTCCATGATCAGCTGCAGCGAGTGGGGGTGCCGGACGTTGAGGGAGTTCCCGGTGCCGGTGTAGTCCATGTAGTAACGCGCGTCGTCCATCAGCCGGTAGTACGCCGGGTTGTCGAGGCCGCGGAAGCTCAGGGTCGGGCCGAGATGGTTGCCCTCGGCGGTGTGGTTGTAGACGACGTCGAGGATCACCTCGATGCCGGCCTCGTGCATCGACCGGACCATCGACTTGAACTCCTGGACCTGGTGGCCCAGCTGCCCGGCGGCCGCGTAGTCGGCATGCGGCGCGAGGAAGCCCAGCGTGTTGTAGCCCCAGTAGTTGCGCAGGCCCTTGTCGAGCAGCGTGGAGTCCTGCACGAACTGGTGCACCGGCATCAGCTCGATGGCGGTGACCCCGAGCCGGGTGAGGTGCTCGGTGACGGCCGGGTGGCCCAGCCCCGCGTAGGTGCCGCGGAGGTCCGGGGGTACGCCGGGGTGCAGCTCGGTGAGCCCTTTGACGTGCGCCTCGTAGATCAGCGTCTCGTTGTAGGGGATGTTGACCCGGCGGTCGCCCTCCCAGTCGAAGAAGGGGTTGATGACCACGCCGAGGGTCATGTGGGGTGCCGAGTCGTCGTCGTTGCGTGAGTCGGGGTCGCCGAAGTCGTAGCCGTACAGCGCCGGGTCCCAGGTGATCGCGCCGGCCGTGGCCTTCGCGTAGGGGTCGAGGAGGAGCTTCTCCGGGTTGCCGCGCAGCCCCTTCTCCGGGTCGTACGGGCCGTGCACGCGATAGCCGTAGCGCTGGCCCGGCTGGACCGCCGGCAGGTAGCAGTGCCAGACGAACGCGTCGACCTCGGTGAGCGCCACGCGGGTCTCGGCCCGGTCGTCGTCGAAGAGACAGAGCTCGACCTGCTCGGCCACCTCGCTGAAGACCGCGAAGTTGGTCCCGCTGCCGTCGAACGTCGCACCCAGCGGGTACGCCGTCCCAGGCCAGAGCTCCACAGACCCTCCCGGTCGTCGTACTGATCGGAGGACCCGATCCCATCACACCCGGTCGTCGTCCCGAAGGGGTGCCCGCCCAACCCCTACCGTGTGCACATGCCACGCCTCGTCGTGCTGACCGGAGCCGGGGTCTCGGCCGAGAGCGGGCTGCCGACCTTCCGCGACGCGCACGGTCTCTGGGAGGGCCACCGTCCCGAGGACGTCGCGACGCCCGAGGCCTATCGCGCGGACCGGGGGTTGGTGCACCGGTTCTACGACGAGCGCCGGGCGGCCCTCCGGAGGGTCGAGCCCAACGCCGCCCACCAGGCGCTGGCCCGGCTCGAGGCCGAGCTCGGCGACGACCTGTTCCTGGTCACCCAGAACATCGACGACCTCCACGAACGCAGCGGGTCCGCGCGCGTCGTACACATGCACGGCGAGCTGCTCGCCGCACGCTGCGAGGCCTGCCGGAACCGGACGCCGTGGGTGGGCGACCTCGGCTCGTGGCCGCCGTGTCCTCGGTGCGGGCAGCCGTCGATGCGACCGGACGTCGTGTGGTTCGGCGAGGCGCCCTACCGGATGTCGGAGGTCCTGGACGCGGTCGCGTCCGCCGACGTGTTCTGCGCCATCGGTACGTCGGGCCTGGTCTACCCTGCGGCGGCCTTCGGCGACGTCGCCGCGGCCTGCGGCGCCCGCACCCTCGAGCTCAACCTGGGGGAGAGTCACGTGGCCTCCGGTTTCCACGACGTACGGCGGGGACCTGCCACCGAGCTCGTGCCGGCGTGGGTCGACGAGGTGCTGGGTCGATGAGGTGCTGGGTCGTCGAGGTGCTCAGTAGTCCTGCGGCTGGGTGAAGAAGTGGTTCGGGTCGTACGTCGCGCGCGCGGCCGCCAGGCGGGCGGCGTTCGCGCCGAAGTAGTCGGCCCGGTAGTGCTCGAGGGACGAGTCGGCGTAGTTGACGTAGGCGCCCGAGCCCCAGGCTCCCGTCATCGCGGCGCGGAAGCCGCGGACGTACGACGTGGCCGCGGTGGCCGGGCCTGAGGTGTAGGTCGCGGTGTACTGCACGGTGGCCAGCGCCCCGCGGTGGCCGAACGCGGTGTCGGTGGCTCCGAGGTCGTCCACCGCCCCGCCCAAGGTGTCGATGGAGATGCCGGCCTCCTTCAGCCCGCTGCCGGCGGCCTTCGCGACCTGGGCGTGCAGGGCGTCGGTGTCGACATCGGGCGCAACGACGATGTGGGACGTCGCGGCGAACGCCTCGCGCGGCAACGTTCCGCCGGGCCCGGTGTGACACCTGCTCACCGGGATCGCTGCGCAGCCGGCGTAGGTGAGCATCGTGTCCAGATAGCTGTCGGTGTGCCGCGAGTCCGTCGTCGGGGGCGGTACCGCCGACAGGAACGGCCGCAGTGCCGTGTCCATGGCCGACGGGTGGCCGGTCCAGGTCGCCGACATGAAGATCACGGGTCCCGACGGGTGGGTGGCGCCGCCGAGGAGCTTGAGCGTCGCCCAGAGCCGCCGGTCGGCCCGCGGGACCGTGCGCAGGAAGTTCGGCACCACGTGGTCGGCCGCGGAGTACGGCCAGGCGAGGTAGGTCCGGGTGATCGTGGGGGCCGCGAAGGTCCGCATCGTGAACGACGTGACCACGCCGAGGTGGCCCCCACCTCCGCCACGGAGCGCCCAGAAGAGGTCGGGCTCGTGGTCGGCCGTCGTGGTGACGATGCGTCCGTCCGCGAGCACCACCCGCATCGCGGTGACCGCGTCGCAGGTGAGGCCGTGGGCGCGGGTGAGGACCCCGACCCCGCCGCCCTGGGTCAGTCCGGCGATGCCGACGGTCGGGCAGGAGCCGCCGGCGATCCCGCGGCCGCGCGTGCCCAGCCCGTCGTACACCTGGACGAGGGAGGCGCCGGCGCCGACCGTCGCCGTCGTACCGCTGAGAGAGACGCGGTGGAGCGGCCGCACGTCGACGACGAGCGCGCCGTCCCCGGCCGACCAGCCGGGGTAGCTGTGGCCGCCCGACCGGATGGCGACGCGGAGCCCGTGGTCCTGGGCGAAGGCGAACGCGGTGGCCACGTCCTTCGCACCGGCGACCGACAGCACGGCGAGCGGCCGGGCGCCGTCGAAGCGCGGGTTCTGGAGCAGTCGCGCGGTGTCGTACGACGCGGAGCCCGGCCGGACGAGCGAGCCCGACACGCTCCGGGCCAGCCGGCGCCAGTCCGCCCCGCTCGGTCCGCCGCCCGACGAGGCGATGCCGTCGGGCGAGACCGGCGGCGCCGGCGAGTCGTGCGGTGGTTGCGCGTCGTGCGGTGCGCACGCGGCCACGGCACCGGCAGTACCTGCCAGGAGGAGCCCTCGTCGCGGGATCCGACTCGTCACGCGGCCAGGGTAGGCCGCGGCAGATCTCCCGCCGCCGCAGCCGCGCGAAGCGGTGACACGCGCCGTCGCTGCCGGGACTCCTCCACCCGCGACCTAGGCTTTCGGCATGAGCGATCCGGGCGCTGAAGGTGGTACGCGTCGTGCGCCGACGAGGTTCTCGTCGACGACGGCGCCCGATGTGCCGAACCGATCGCACGAGCGAGGCGTCCCACTCGGAGCAGGGTCCGAGACGACGACGAGCCGAGGCGACAGCACCGCGTGGACCAGACGATGACGGGCGGACTCGCCGGGCTGATGCCCGGCGAGGACGCCGCGACGGCCGCCCTGCTCGGCGATATCGACCGGGCCCTCTCCGCACGCCGGCGGCCGCGGGTGCTGATGGCCGTCCACGGCGGTGCGTCCGTCGTACCTCCTGAGGCCGTGCGAAACGCCTACCCGGAGGCGGAGGTCGACGTGGTCGACCTCGCCGACGGCGGTTGGCGGCGTACGGCGTCCGGTGGCGGTCGCCTCGACCTGGTCATCGACGGCAGCCAGGACCCCGAGGCACGACGGGAGCTCTTCGACCGGACGTTCGGCCGGCTGGGGCACCGCCGCGGGTACGTCGCGGCCGCCCTCCGACGACCGGGTGACGAGGCCGTGGTGTGGGCGAAGGACGCGCTGTGGTCGCAGCTGGTCGAGCTCCTCGACGCCCGCTCCGCGCTGACCGAGCCGGCGACGACTGCGCGGGTGTCCAGCGCCGACCTGCGCCGGATCGCGCTGGGACGGAGCCACCTCCTCGTGGAAAGGACCGACCGGGGCCCCGCCACGACGTCCGGGGGCGCTGGGCTCGCCGGGATCCTGCGTCTCGTCCGCGACGTCGACGCGCCGGTGATCGGGGTCTTCGGGGGCCGCCGCGCGGCCGCTTTGGCCGAGCGGCTGTCGCGGCGGTGGCCACAGGCCCGGGTCCACAGGCTCAAAGGCCGGATGCGGCCGCCGAAGCTGCACGCGACCCTTGCGGCGTACGGCCGGTTCGACCTCCTGCTCGATGTCACCACGGGCGGCGAGCGCTCGCGGGCCCTGTTCCGGACCGGCTTCCTGCACCTGCGCCCCGGCGGACACCTCGTGCTCCTCGACCACCCGGCCGCGGCGTCCGGCCGCACCGTCGTACCGGACGCCGAGTTCTGGCCCTACCTCGTGCGCCTCACACGCCTCCGCGGCAGGGGAAGGGTCGCTCTCCGCGGACCCGTGACGGCCGATGCCAACTGGGCCGACGCGCTCCGCCGGATCGAGATCGGCCCGCGCCACCTCGTGCTCACCAACGACACGGCGGCGCTCGCCGTGCTCCGTGACGAGCGCGCGAACGCCGTCGCAGCTCTCCGCGCACACCCGTCCATGCGCCTGGTGGAGCACCAGGAGCCTCTGCGGTTCGCCAGCCGCGCCGTCCTGGGGGAGGGCGTCACCCGCGACCCGGTCCGGGAGCCGGAGACCTTCCGGGTGCCCGGGCTGTCGCTGCGCGAGTACCAGAACGTCGTGTGCGAGCCCGGCCAGATCGCGGTGCTGGGCAATCTCGTCCTCCCGGAGACCTATCGGCACGGGCGCTACCCGAGGCTCACGAACCGCGGGCTGACCCGGATCACGCGCTGGTTCGTGGACGACGTACCGGTGCCGTCGGCGCGCCTGGAGGGGTCGTACTACTACCTCGACGGAGAGCTCAGGCATCACTTCGGTCACGTCACCAGTGAGCAGCTGTCGCGGTTGTGGGCCTGGCCGGCCGCCAAGGCCGCAGACCCGGGTCTGCGGCTGCTCGTCAGTCGGGCGGCCGATCGCAAGGAGCAGACGGAGTGGGAGATCGAGCTCTTCGAGGCCGCCGGGGTCCCCCGCGCGGACGTCGTGAGCATCGATCATCCCGTGGTCGTCGAGCGGCTCATCGGTGTCACGCCGATGTTCTCGATGCCCAGCTACGTCCACCCCGACATCGCCGACACCTGGAACCGCATCGGGGAGGCCCTGGAACGCCGATCCACCGTTTCCCCGGCCGGCCCGCGCGTGTTCCTCAGCCGCCCGCCCGGCTCGAACCGCTGGTGCCACGAGACGCGGCTCGTCGAGCAGCTGTTCGCCGACCGCGGCTTCACGGTCATGCGTCCCGAGCTGCTGAAGCTGCCCGACCAGGTCGCCACGGTCCGTGCCGCCGAGGTGGTGGCGGGATTCGCCGGCAGCGGCATGTTCACCCTCATGTTCGCCGCGAACCCGAAGCGCGTCGTACTGATCCGGTCGGCCGGTTACACCCCGTCGAACGAGTACCTCATCGCCTCCGTCCGAGGACACACCCTCGACGTCGTGTCGTGCCGGCCCGACATCCCGGCTCCTCCCGGCGTCTTCTCGCGGGCGTCGTTCGAATCGGCCTTCCACTTCGACGCCGACACCGACGGTCGGGTACTGGCGCGCATCCTCGACGCTCTCGATGCCGAGGGCACGGACACCCAGGACTGAGCCTGCGCAACGTCCGTGGGGGTACGGCGACGGGTGCCGGGGGTAGCGCAGGCTCTCCTTGGTTGCGACCCGACCAGGGGATGGGGAGGATCGAGTGGTGAGCATGGAGATCGGGACCGACGACAATCCCCAGCACTGGCACGAGGACATCGGCGACGACGTCGGCAACCGGCTGAACTGGCTGCGGGCCGGCGTGCTCGGCGCCAACGACGGCATCGTCTCGGTCGCCGGCATCGTGATGGGTGTCGCGGGCGCGACCTCCGAGCGCTCCCCGGTGTTCGTGGCCGGCGTCGCGGGTCTGGTGGCGGGTGCCCTGAGCATGGGCGCCGGCGAGTACGTCTCGGTGAACGCCCAACGCGACTCCGAGCAGGCGATGCTCGCGTTGGAGGCCGAGGAGCTCGAGCGGATGCCCGAGACCGAGCAGCGCGAGCTGGCCAAGATGTACGAGCGCAAGGGCCTGAGCCGCGAGACGGCCAAGCGGGTCGCTCGGGAGCTGACCGAGCACGACGCGCTGGCGGCCCACGCCGACATCGAGTTCGGGATCGATCCCGACAAGCTGACCAACGCCTGGCATGCCGCGTTCGCGTCGATGGTCGCGTTCACGATCGGAGCCCTCCTACCCCTGCTCGTGATCGCGCTGACCCCATTGTCGATCCGGGTCTGGGCCACGGTCGTGACCGTCGCGATCGCACTGGCCGTGGCCGGTTTCATCCAGGCACGGCTGGGCTTCAGCCCGCGCGGCCGCGCGGTCGCCCGCAACGTGGCCGGTGGCCTCCTCGCGATGGTCGTCACCTACTTCGTCGGAAGCCTGGTCGGCGCCCACATCTGAGATGCGGATGTTCGTCGCGCTGCGGCCGCCGAGTGACGCCGTCGAGCATCTGGACGAGTTCCTGGACGTACGCCGGGCCGCGGCCGCCTTCCGGTGGGCCACGGCCGAGCAGTTCCACGTCACGCTCGCCTTCCTGGCGGAGGTCCCGGACCGGGCCTTGGACGACCTCGTGGCGCGACTCGCCCGCGCCGCCGCCCGTCGTACCGCCTTCGCGACGGCGATCACCGGCGGCGGAGCCTTTCCGAACGCCGGCCGCGCCCGGGTGGTGTGGGCCGGCCTCGATCTCGACGACCTCGGACGCACCGAGCTGTCGCGGCTGGCGACCGGCGCGCGGGCCGCTGCCAACAGAGCCGGGGTGCCCGTCGACGGCCAGCGCTTCCGTGCGCATGTGACCGTGGCGCGTCTCGGGGGGCCGCAGGAGGTGTCGAGCTGGGTACGGCTCCTCGACTCCTACCGAGGACCGTCCTGGCGCGCCGACCGGGTCGCCCTGGTCGCGTCGTACCTCGGTGCAGGCCAGCGCGGGCGCCCCCGCTACGAGACGGTCGAGGAGTTCGCGCTGAAGGGGTAGTCCGGGGTGGTTGTGGACAACACCCGCCCGGAACGCCGCGGTGGTTGGGAGCCGGGCGCGCTTATGCCCTAGTTTCAAGGACGTGAAGATCGCAGTGGCCAAGGAGACCCGCGACGGCGAGGCACGCGTGGCGATGGTGCCCGAGCTGGTGGGCAAGCTCACCGGCCTGGGGTACGACGTCGCGGTCGAGCCCGGCGCCGGGATGCATGCGCTGATCACCGACGAGGAGTACGCCGCCGCCGGCGCGAGCGTCGACCCGGACGCGTTCGCCGACGCCGACGCCGTCGTCTCGGTGCAGCCGCTCGACATCGCGGCGATCCGCCGGCTGGCGCGCGGCACGACCACGATCTCCTTCCTGTCCACGATGCAGGAGCAGCCGACCGTCGTCGAGCTCCGCGACTCGGGCATCACCGCCCACGCCGTCGAGCTGATCCCGCGCATCTCGCGCGCGCAGTCGATGGACGGCCTGAGCTCGCAGGCCCTGGTGTCCGGCTACCGCTGCGCGATCGTCGCCGCAGGGATGCTGCGCCGGTTCTTCCCGCTCAACATGACCGCGGCCGGCACCGTCCAGGCCGCCGAGGTCGTCGTCCTCGGCGCAGGCGTCGCCGGGCTCCAGGCGATCGCCACGGCGAAGCGGCTCGGCGCGATCGTCCGGGCGTACGACGTGCGCGCGGCCGCGGCCGAGGAGATCCGGTCGATGGGGGCGAAGGCCATCGAGCTCGACCTCGAGACGCTCGAGGGCGCCGGTGGCTACGCCCGCGAGATGACCGACGACCGAGCCGCCCGGCAGCGCGAGCTGCTCACGCCGTACATCGCCGCCGCCGACGCCCTCATCACCACCGCGGCCGTGCCCGGGCGCACCGCTCCGCTGCTGGTGACCCGCGAGATGGTCGAGCAGATGAAGGCCGGCTCGGTCGTGGTCGACCTCGCAGCCGAGACCGGTGGCAACGTCGAGGGGTCGGCCGCCGGTGAGGTCGTCCGCATCGGCAACGCCCAGGTCTGGGGCGGCCGCAACGTCCCGAGCCAGATGCCCGGCCCGGCGTCCAAGCTCTATGCCCAGAACATCGTCAACCTGGTCACCCTGATGACCACCAAGGACGACGACGGCAACGGCGCCTTCGCCCCGGACTTCGAGGACGAGATCGTCGTCGGCAGCTGCGTCACCCGCGACGGGGTGATCCGGCACGAGCCGACGCGCGAGGCGATCGAGGGATCGGCCGGGGTCACCGCGACCGAGCCCGAGCCCGCGTCGTACGACGCGGGCGTCGCCGACGACGACGGCATGTCCCCCGAGGAACCGGCGCCGGGCGACGCCCAGCTCGATCTCCCCTACGACCAGGAGGCCGACCAGTGATCCTCAGCGAAGGGGTCGTATGGCTCACGATCTTCGTGCTCAGCGTCTTCGTCGGGATCGAGGTGATCTCCAAGGTCTCGTCGACGCTCCACACGCCGCTGATGTCGGGCGCCAACGCGATCCACGGGATCATCCTGCTCGGCGCGATCATCGTGACCGGTACGACGGACAACTCACTGGCGGTCGCGGTCGGGCTGGTCGCGATCGTGCTCGCCTCGGTCAACATGGTCGGTGGCTTCGTGGTGACCGACCGGATGCTCCAGATGTTCGTACGCAAGAAGCCCGCGAAGACCGACGAGGCTTCGTCGACCAAGGGCGGGGCCGCCTGATGCCGACCTGGATCCAGCTGGTCTTCCTGGCCTGTGGCGTCTGCTTCATCCTCGCGCTCAAGGGGCTGTCCGGCCCCAGGACCGCCCGTAACGGCAACCTGATCGGCGCCGGCGCGGCCGTGGTCGCCTGCGTGGTGCCGTTCTTCTGGTCCAGCCTCCACCTGCACCACGCCCCGCTGATCATCGGTGCGATCGTGATCGGCACCGCCGGCGGCGTGTACGGCGCCCGCACGGTGCAGATGACACAGATGCCGCAGATGGTGGCCCTGTTCAACGGCGTCGGCGGCGGGGCCGCCGCGCTCGTCGCGCTGCTGGAGCTGCACGACGTGATCGACGCCGGGGGCCACGACTCGTGGTTCAACCTGGCTGCGACCGCGTTCACGATCGTCGTCGGGTCGGTGTCGTTCGCCGGCTCGATCGTCACCTTCGCCAAGCTCCAGGACCTGATGACCTCACGGCCGGTCGTCTTCCCCGGTCTGCCGGTGCTCTTCGGCGCCTCCCTGATCGGCGCCGTCGTGGTCGCCGTACTCCTGGTGAACGAGCCGCGGATGTCGCTCGGCATCGTGCTCGGCCTGATCGGACTGCTGATCGGCCTGCTGCTGGTGCTCCCGGTGGGCGGCGCCGACGTCCCGATCGTGATCTCGCTGCTCAACGCGTTCACCGGCCTGACCGTCGCGGCCGGCGGCTACGTCCTGTCCAACGTGCTGCTGCTGATCGCCGGCACCCTGGTCGGCGCCTCCGGAACGTTCCTCACCCTGCTGATGGCCCGCGCCATGGGTCGCTCGGTCGCCAACATCCTCTTCGGTGCGCTGAAGGGCGGCTCCACGCTCGGGGCCGGCGAGGCCAGCGACCGACCGGTCAGGAGCGTGACGGCCGAGGACGCCGCGATCATGCTGGCGTACGCCGACCGCGTGATCATCGTGCCCGGCTACGGTCTCGCGGTGGCCCAGGCGCAGCACACGCTGCGTGAGCTCGTCGACGTGCTGATCGCCCGCGGTGTGCAGGTCGACTACGCGATCCACCCGGTGGCCGGCCGCATGCCCGGCCACATGAACGTGCTCCTCGCCGAGGCACAGGTGCCCTACGAGCAGCTGCGCGAGATGGACGACATCAACGGCGACTTCAAGGACACCGACGTCGCCCTGGTGGTCGGCGCCAACGACGTCGTCAACCCCGCCGCTCGTACGACCCCGAGTGCCCCGATCTACGGGATGCCGATCCTGAACGCCGACCAGGCCAGGCAGGTCGTCTTCATGAAGCGCTCGATGCGCCCCGGGTTCGCCGGGATCGAGAACGAGCTGCTCTTCGAGGAGCGCACCTCCCTGCTCTTCGGTGACGCCAAGGACACGATGAGCAAGCTGCTCAACGCCGTGAAGGCGCTGTGAGGCTGGTCTGACCAGTTGCGGTTTGGCACCAAACGGCGACATTTCGGGGCCGAAAGTTGCGGTTTGTGACCAAACGGCGGTGTTCGTCGTTGAGACGCCATGACCAAGAACGACGACACTGACCCGATGCTCAAGCCAGACGGGCACCGGTACGAGGCGCCGGAGTCCAGGGAGACCCGGATCAACAAGGAGGTGGCGTACGCCGTCCTCGGGATCCTGGTGATGGTGCTGGCGGTCCTGATCGCCACCGGCACGGTGCCGATCTTCCCGGGCGGCTGAGCGCGTACGACGACCTCGGGGCGTAGCTAGCTCCTAGCCGGCGAGACCGTACAGCCGGTCGCCGGCGTCACCGAGGCCCGGGACGATGTAGCCCTTGTCGTTGAGCTTCTCGTCCATCGCCGCGGTGACGACGGTGACCGGTACGTCGAGCCCCTCGAGCCCCTGCTCGAGCCGGGCGCACCCCTCGGGCGCGGCGAGCAGGCAGATCGCGGTGATGTGGTCGGCGCCGCGGTCGGTGAGGAAGCGGATCGCGGCGGCCAGGGTGCCACCGGTGGCCAGCATCGGGTCGAGCACGTAGCACTGCCGGCCGGCGAGGTCGTCGGGCAGCCGCTCGGCGTACGTCGAGGCCTGCAGCGTCTCCTCGTTGCGCACCATCCCGAGGAACCCCACCTCGGCCGACGGCAGCAGCCGCATCATCCCCTCGAGCATCCCGAGTCCGGCCCGCAGGATCGGCACGACCATCGGCTTCGGCGCCGACAGACGTACGCCGGTCGTGGGCGCCACCGGCGTGGTGATCTCGCAAGGCTCGACGCGGACGTCCCTGGTCGCCTCGTAGGCGAGCAGCGTGACGAGCTGGTCGACCAGCCGACGGAAGGTCGGGGAGTCGGTGTTCTCGTCGCGCAGCGCGGTCAGCTTGTGGGCGACGAGGGGATGGTCGACGACGATCGTGCGCATGCTGCGAACCCTAGTGGTTGCTGGGGGTTCGCCCTACCGTCGCGCAACGGGGTTGGCAGGGCAGGGGGCCTCTGTCACTCTTGAGATGTCCCGCCTGGCCGGAGCGTGATCGGAGGTAGCCATGAGCGAGCAGATCGACGGTGTCGACTTCGCGGTGGCCGCCTACCGCGAAGAGGGCGAGTGGCAGGTGGTCGAGCTCGTGCACGACGTGCTCACCGACGTCGAGCGGCTCTCGGCCGCGCTCCGCCGCTTCCCCGGTGACGGCGGTGCGATCGGCCTGGTCGCGATCGACGAGGACTTCTTCCTGATCGTCCGGGTGGCGGGTCCCGTCGTACGCCTGCTGCTGTCCGACATCACGGCGGCCGACGAGTGGGAGCTCGCGCGCTCGGCCGTCGAGGAGCTCGGGCTGCCCGAGCCGCTCGACGAGGACGAGCAGGTCCCGGCCGGCGACCTCGACATCCTCGGCGACCTCGGCATGGCGGCGATGGACATGGCGGTGCTGCTCGACGACTTCGACCTCTACCCAGACGAGATGCTCTCCGACGTGGCGCGCCGCGCCGGGTTCGGGCCGCTCTTCGACGAGGCCGTCGGCCTCACCTCTGCCTGACCCGATGACGTCGTACGACGCGGCGATGCGCGCCGCGCTCGTCGAGGCGCGCGCGGCGGTGGCGTCGGGCGACGTACCCATCGGCGCGGTCGTGCTCGACCCCAGCGGGTCGGTGATCGGTCGTGGGCACAACGTCCGCGAGCGCGACGGCGACCCGACCGGCCACGCCGAGCTGGTCGCGCTCCGGTCCGCGGCATCGGCCCTGGGGGAGTGGCGGCTGACCGGCTGCACCCTCGTCGTGACGCTCGAGCCCTGCACGATGTGCGCCGGAGCGCTCGTCCTGTCGCGCCTCGACCGCCTCGTTTTCGGGGCGTACGACGCGAAGGCCGGTGCCGTGGGTTCCCTGTGGGACGTGGTCCGCGACCGCCGGCTCAACCATCGCCCCGAGGTGGTCGCCGGGGTCCTTGCCGACGAGTGCCGAGAGCCGCTGGACGATTTCTTCGCCCGCCAACGCCTCGGGTAGCCTCTCCGGCGGTGGCGTGTCCGAGCGGCCTAAGGAGCACGCCTCGAAAGCGTGTGTGGGCGCAAGCCCACCGTGGGTTCAAATCCCACCGCCACCGCCACACGTCGGCGGCATCAGCGCAGGTCAAGGGTCTGCACGGGTGTCGCCGTCCGGCGATTTCGGGCGGGTTGGCCGGGGCGGGTCGGCGATGGCTTGCCCACTGCGGAAGCGTCCGCAGGTGCCAGCGAGGTCAAGACGTCCTCGCGTCCCGGGCCGACTGCCCGCCGAGGCGAGATGGTGTGAGGATGGCCGGATGGACCGGCGGGCGTACACGTGGTGGGCGTTCGGGCTCTGGTGCCTGGCGGGGACCGGGCTGTGCCTCGGGGTCCTCTCGATCCTGACCATCGGGTTCGCCGTCCTGTTCGTGACGCTCGTGGCGTGCGGGCTCCTGTTGTGGCGGGTCGGAGTGGGCCCCGCCATCACCGGGCTCGTGGCCGGCGCCGCCGTTCCGGTCCTGTACGTCGCCTGGCTCAACCGCGACGGCCCGGGCTCGCACTGCACCGTGACACGCACGTCGAGCAGCTGTACCGACGAGTGGTCGCCGTGGCCGTTCGTCGTCGTCGCGGTCGCGATGCTGGTGGCCGGTGTCGTCTCGTTCGTGCGGCTGCGCGGGGCACAATCGCGGGCATGACAGTCCGTGTGGAGATCGCCGGTCCCGTCACCACGGTCGTCATCGACCGGCCGGGGGCCCGGAACGCCGTGGACCGCGCGACGGCGGAAGAGCTGGCCGCGGCGTTCACGGCGTTCGACGCAGACGAGGGCCAGTCCGTCGCGGTGCTCACGGGCGCCGGCGGCACGTTCTGCGCTGGGGCCGACCTCAAGGCGATGGACAACCGCGTCGAGGCCGGCGGAGACGGGCCGATGGGGCCGACGCGGATGCGACTGGGCAAACCGGTGGTCGCCGCCATCGAGGGGTACGCCGTCGCGGGCGGCCTCGAGCTGGCCCTGTGGTGCGACCTCCGGGTCGCGGCGGACGACGCCACCCTGGGGGTCTTCTGCCGGAGGTGGGGGGTCCCGCTGATCGACGGCGGCACGGTCCGGCTGCCCCGGCTCATCGGCGCCGGCCGCGCGATGGATCTGATCCTCACCGGCCGCGCAGTCACGGTGGACGAGGCCGAGCGGATCGGCCTCGTCCACCGCGTCGTACCGTCCGGCACGGCTCGGCAGTACGCCGAGGCGCTCGCGGCCGAGCTGGCCGCGTTCCCGCAGCAGTGCCTGCGCAACGACCGCCTCTCGCTCCTCGGCCAGCAGGGCTTGGACGAGGAGGAGGCGCTCCGCCAGGAGCTGGCGTACGGCGTACGGTCGCTGGCGGCCGACGCCGGCGCGGGGGCGCGCAGGTTCAGCAGCGGCGAGGGCCGGCACGGCGCGTTCTGACCCCCGGCTTCTATGCTCGCGAGGTGACGCCCGACTGGTTCGCCTCGCCCACCGACGCGCGCGAGCGGCTCGCGGTTGAGGGCTATCTCGCCGACCCGGCGACCACGACGACTGCGTACCTCGCCGGTGCCCTCCAGAAGCCGTTGCTGGTCGAAGGTCCTGCCGGGGTCGGCAAGACCGAGCTTGCCAAGGCCGTGGCCAAGGCGACCGGCGCCGACCTGGTGCGCCTCCAGTGCTACGAGGGGCTCGACGAGGCCCGGGCGCTCTACGAGTGGAACTACAAGAAGCAGCTGCTCCGGATCCAGGCCTCCGGTGACCAGGCCTGGGAGCAGACCCACGACGACATCTTCACCGACGAGTTCCTGCTCACCCGCCCGCTGCTGACGGCGATCCGGCGCGAGGAGCAGACGGTCCTGCTGGTCGACGAGGTCGACAAGACCGACGTCGAGGTCGAGGGTCTGCTGCTGGAGATCCTCAGCGACTTCCAGGTGACGATCCCCGAGCTGGGCACGCTCGCCGCCGTACGCCGGCCGTACGTCGTGCTCACCTCCAACGCCACCCGCGAGCTGTCGGAGGCGCTCAAGCGGCGCTGCCTCTACCTGCACCTCGACTACCCGGACGCCGAGCGCGAGCGCGAGATCGTCCGCGGCCAGGTGCCCGACCTCGACGAGCGGATCGCCCGCCAGGTCGTCGACACCGTGGGGCGCCTGCGCGACCTCGAGCTGAAGAAGTCGCCCTCGATCGCCGAGTCCGTCGACTGGGCACGCACCCTGGTCGCGCTCGAGATCGGCGACCTCGACGAGCGCGCGGTCGCCGACACGCTCGGCGTCGTCCTCAAGCACGCCTCCGACCAGGAGCGGGCGGTCAAGGAGCTCCGGCTGCCCCGATGACCAGCGGCCTGCTCACCACGCACATCGCGTTCCTCGAGGCGCTGCGCGGCGCCGGCGTACCGGTGTCGCTCGCCGAGGACCTCGATGCGATCGCGGCGTTCAGCGTGCTCGACTGGGGCGACCGGGACGCGATCAAGCAGGGGTACGCCGCGACGCTGCTGAAGCGACAGTCTCAGCGCCCGACGTTCGAGACGCTCTTCGACCTGTACTTCCCTCGCCTGGTCGGCGACGGCGTCGGGACGGAGGCCGGCGGTGCGGCGCCTTCGGCCGGAGACACCGGGGCGGCGCTCGAGGAGGTCCGGGCGCGTCTCGCCGACGCGTTGACGACCGGCGACCAGGACGCGCTACGACGGCTCGCGACGGAGGCGGTGGGGAGGTTCGGCGGGATGCGCGGGCGGGCCCCCGGTCTCTCCAGCTGGTCGGCGTACACGACCCTGCAGCGGGTGTCGCCGCAGACGCTGGTCGACCAGGTGGTCGCGGCGCTGCTTGCCGAGGGCCGGGTCGACGACGAGGCGCGGCGTACGGCGGACCGACGCGTCGGCGCGTTCAGTGCCCTGGTCGACGCCGACGCGCGTCGCCGGATCGCCGCCGAGAAGGGACCCGACCACGTGGCGCGGGTCGCGGTGCGGCCGAGCCTCGACCGGCTGGACTTCACGTCCGCGCGCAGGGCCGACCTCGTCGAGATGCGGCGCGAGATCTACCCGCTGGCGCGGCGGCTGGCGACCCGGATGGCCCGGGAGCGACATGCCAGGCGGCGTGGCCCGCTGGACTTCCGGCGTACCGTCCGCGCGTCCGTCTCGACCGGCGGCGTCCCGCTCACGACGTACCACAGGCCGAAGCGGCCGCACCGCGCCGAGCTGGTGGTGCTCTGTGACGTCAGCGGCTCGGTGGCGAACTTCGCCCAGTTCACGCTGATGCTCGTCTTCGCACTGAGCGAGCAGTTCGGGAGGGTGCGGGCGTTCACCTTCGTCGACCAGGTGCACGAGGTCACCGACGTCTTCCGGCCCGGCGCCGACCCGGGCGACGTCCTCACCGAGCTCGCCGCGCGCACCTCGCAGGCCGCGCTGTGGGGGCGGACCAACTACGGTCGCGCCTTCACGACGTTCGTCGACGAGTACGCCGGCGCGCTGGGGCCGAAGTCGTCACTTCTGATCCTCGGCGATGCCCGGTCCAACTACAGCGACCTCGGCGTCGACGTGCTCCGCGACCTCGCCGGCCGGGCCCGGCACGCACATTGGCTCAACCCCGAGCACCCGCGGCACTGGGACACCGGCGACTCGGCCGCGAGCGTCTACGGGTCCGTCGTACCCATGGTCGAGTGCCGCAACCTCGCCCAGCTCTCGGAGTTCGTCCACGCCCTCTCCTGACCCCCCTCTCGACGAGGGTCAGCGGGCGAGGTAGCCGAGCTCCACGAGGCGGTCGAGCTCGGCACGGAGCCGGGGATGTGCGGCCTCGTCGGCCACCCGGGCACCGGCCAGGTAGGGGTCGCTCCCATCGGCCCCGTCGTCCTCGAAGACCACGGTGAGCCGGTTGGCCGACTCGGCGTTCATCAGCGAGCCCAGCAGCGCGACCGGGTCGGCGCGGTCCTCGAGCGAGAGCATGCGTACGCCGGAGGGGATGCGGGGCGCCTGGGCGCTCGGCGACCCGGCGGTCACGACCTGCTCGACGGTGTAGCTCGGCGTCGTCCGGCCGGCCAGCTCGGCCGCCACGAGACCCCCGGGACCGCTCCCGACCAGCATCACCCGCGCGGCGGTGTCGGTGATGGACCGGGCCAGGGTCTCGCTCGCCGTACGGGAGTACGACGTGAGGTCGCCGCCCACGAGCCGGAGTCGCGCCGAGCTCCCGCCGTTGGGCCCGGGCAGGTAGGCGATGTAACGACCCTCGCCGACGCGGTGGACACCCACACCGCTCGTGGTGGCGCCCAGGTTGGCGATCAGGCCCGACAGCCCGACCGGCAGCCCGGACGCCGATGCGGACTCCCCGGCCGGGAGCACCTCCTCCGGCTGGACGAACTCACCGGCGATGTCGCGCACGGCCGCGGCGGTGTCGGCCACGAACGGCTCGATGCCGGCGCTCCGCAGACCACCGGCCGCGGCCAGCGAGCCGGTCTCGCCGCCCAGCACTCCGGCGGTCAGCAGCGACCGCAGCTGCAGGCTCTCGACCAGTCCGCCGCCACCGGCGGTGATGTGGTCGAGGAGGTCGGGGTTGTTCTCGGCGAGCTCGCTGAGGTACGTCGCGATCCCGTCGCGGTCGACGACGTCGGTCTCGATGAGCCCGGCCGAGACGATCGCGCCACCCAGCGCCACCTCGGGAGCGAGGTAGCCGATCGCGCGCCCGGCGATCGAGCCGAGGGTGCGGTAGGCGGCGTCCTGGAGCTCGTCGATCCACCGGTAGGTCAGCACCGTCGCACGGACGACGAGCGCATCGGCGTCGAGCTCGATGGAGCGGGTCAGCACGCCGTGCTTGCCGGTCGTCGCCGCCCGGATGTCGTCGGCGGCCGAGGCGTACGTCGTGGTCGAGAGCTCCTCGGAGGCCGCGACGTCGTCGTCGCTCAGCACCTCGGCGCCGAGGCGGGCGCGGGCACGGAGATCCTCACCCGTGGCCTCGAAGAGGTCGGCGAGGCGCAGCAGCTCGTCGTACCGGTCGGGACTCACCGACGCCTCGGTCGTCCGTCGCTCGCTCGCCTCGGTCACGAGACCACCCCGGCGAGCACGAACGCCAGGTCCCCGGCGAGGTCCTCGACCGTGACGCGACGGACCTCGACGCGGTGGTCGTCACCCACGCGATGCGGCCGCAGGGCGTGCCACCCGTCGGCCAGCAGCACCCACGACACCACACCCACGAGCCGGGTCTCGTCACCCGACACGTCGGCACCGAGCGCACGCAGACGACCTCGGGCATCGATCACCAGCGCCGACAGGATCGAGGCCAGGGCGACGTCTCCGAGCGGGACCCCGTCGGGGTCGACGGCCGAGCCGGAGTGACGAGCGGCGAGCACAGGCAACAGGTCGGAGCGGCCCGTGCGGACCGCCTCACCCGCGGCGTCGAGCAGCTCGAAGGGGACGTCGATCACGTCGGGCAGCGTGGTGCCCCGCACCGACCGGTCGGACGGCAGCATGGCGGCCCGGCCCAGCTCGGCGGCCCACGCGGCCGCCGCGAACCAGGCGAGCTCGAACACCACACCGTCGACGGTCGCCAGCGTCGCGACCGCGCCACCTGCCTCGCGGTGCCAGGCGCGGGCGCGCGTGCCTTCGATGGTGACGTCGAGGTCGACCGCCACGGTCGGCGTCGCGAGCAGCCCCAGTGCGCCGGCCAGCCCCTCGTCGAGCGACTCACCGGTCAGCAGACCGCGGCGCCGGAGGGTCTCCGCCGGGTCGTGCAGCGAGGCGAGGGCGGCGGCGTACGCGTGGTCCTCGGTGGAGCCGCGGCTCAGGCCGAGCCGGTCCTCGAGGGCGCCACCCGGCTCGGCGGGCTCGGCGAGCACGAAGGGGAGCGGCGCACCTCCGGCGCGTTCTGCGGCGAGCCTCAGCTCGGGCAGGGTGAGTGACAGCCGGCGCGGCAGCGCGTCGAGCAGACCGGTCGGCGGCGGCGGTGGGTTGGTCAGGTCGACGGTGGCCACGTCAGCTCCCGGGCAGCTCGAGGGCGAGCCAGTCGGCGTGGCCCGCCGGTGGGAGCTCGATGCCGGACAGGGTGCGGTCGTGGTCGGTGGCCGCGGACGCGTCGTACGCGCTGGCCTCGACCCGGTGCTGCGCCTCGGTGACCCGTCCGCCCAGCTTGCTCTCCGTCTCCGCGATCGCCTCCTTGAGCCGGTCGACCTCGGCCAGGTGGCGGACCAGCGAGTCGGCGGCCGTCTCGTGGGCGCGAGCGGCCGCCCGCAGGTGGCTCGCCCGCTCCTTGACGCGCTCGCGCATCGCCTCGGCGGCGCGGCCGCGCCACGGGATCGCCTCGCTCCGCGCCGCGAGCTGGTCGGCGGCGGCGCGGATCTCCGCGCTCTGCTCGCGCAGCTGGCCGGCCCGCTTGCGCATGACCAGGGTGTCGCCGTACATGCGTGCTCCTTCGGGGGGTCGGGGGGCACCTACCCGCGGCTGCAGTGTTCCAAACCCTCAGCGGGTGATCTGGTACACCCTGCTCGACGCCGTGCCGCGGCCGCCCAGGAAGCCGTGGTCGTGCAGGCTGCGCACCTGCTCGCGGATCGACGGGTCCGCCGAGGCGTCGGCCGCCGCGGCCCCGCGGACGTAGTGGTGGAGGGTGTGGTTGCCCGCGACCGAGGTCTCGTGGTCGTCGAACTGCACCGTGACCTGCTGCCGCGAGTCGGGGTTGTCCTGGCCGTCGAGCAGCGGGACGACGTCGCCGCGGTTCTCGAAGGAGAGGACGTGGCTGCCCGGGGGGTAGCCGTGCACCTGCGCGATCGGCGCGCCGGCGGTCACCACGTGGGTGATGTGGAAGCGCGTGCCGTGGCTCAGCATCGCCGCGGCCTCCATCCCGCCCTGGCTGTGCCCGGCGAGGAGCACCGGGTCGTGCGGTCCGATCCCGGCGCGCGTCATCGCCTGCTGGATCCCTTCGGCGTACGTCGTGTCGTGGCCGGCCATCAGGTGCAGGTCGGTGGCCAGGTCGCGGACGTCGGAGTCCTGGCTCAGCGGCGTCGTGGTCAGGTCGTCGGTGCCCGGCAGGTAGACGACGTAGCGGACCGAGCCGTCCGGCGCGTGCAGCGTCTGGACCTCGATCGTGCCCCGGCCTCCCGGCCGGTCGCTCGGTGAGAGGTGGTCGGTCTCGGCCAGGTGGTGCATGAGGCCGGCCAGGTCACGTGGAGGTACGCCGCCCAGCCGGACCGTCAGGTCGCGGCGCCTCCGTACGTGTGGCGGACCCTCGGGGGCATACAGCCCAGCCAGGTCGGCCGCCGCGTCGACGGTGGTCGGATGGAACGCCGACAGGCCGAGCGCGGCGGCGGGCAGGAGCGTCGCCGTGCCCGCGAGCAGGCCGTCGAGCAGCCCACCGCTGCCGTCGATCAGGTGCTGCTCCGCGGCGGGGTGCTCGTCGAGCCATTCCTGGGTCAGCCCGGCCGCGACGTCTCCGTCACGGCGGACGTCGTCACGCGCCCACTCCGGAAGGCTGCTCCAGGTCGCCCACACCGCCGGCGTCGCGACCACCCCGAGGGCGACGGCGTACGGCGCGGCGGCCGCCACGTCGTAACCGATGGCGCGACCGACGAGATAGTCGAGCGTCTGGAACGCACCACGCACGATGCGGTCGCACTCCTCGAACGCCTCGACGGTCGTGCGCACCAGCAGCGCATCGGTCTCGTAGACGACCGACTCGACGAGGATGCCGTGCACGCCGGTCGTGGCCGCGAGGACCTTCTCCTCGGCCTCGGCGAAGGTCAGCGGCGACAGGGGAGCGGACTCGGCCAGGTCGGGGTCGGCCAGCGTCCGCCCGCCCGTCGCCGCCCAGCCGCGCATCCGATCGCCGGCGGCGTCGTAGTGGTCGGCCAGCGCGCGTACGGCGGCATAGGTCGCGGCCATCCCGGCGACGCCGCCGGTGACCCGGGTGATCGGGGGTGTGGTCATGAACGGACCGCCGTCATCCAGCGCGCGACGTCGAGCCCCAGGTCGGACGGTCGCCGCGGCTCGATCCGCACCATCGCGCGTCCCGCACCACTCGCCTCGGACCCGGCGTACGGCGTGAGCGCGCGCCAGCCGTCGGCGAACCACAGCCAGCTGACCCAGCCGATCCTGTTGCGGCCGCCCGGGGCGCGGCCGGCGCCGATCACCCGCAGCCGGCCGGTGGCCGAGTGGTGGACCAGGCGGAGCTGCTCGCGGCAGCCGGCCGCGTCGAGGACCTCGGCACCGGCCCGGACGGACCCGACCGCCCGCGCGACCAGCACGTCGTACAGCTCCGGGCGGTGGCGGGCGAGGGCGGCGCCCGTGCCCAGCAGGAGGTCCCAGGGCAGCTCGAGGGTGCGCGCCGGTGGCGCCGGGCTGCTGTCGGGCGGTACGACGAGGACCGACCTCGCCAGCTCGGGTTGCCAGTGCAAGACGTCGAACCGCGCCACCTCGACCTCCCCCGTGAGGGCCGTGGAGACGGCGGTGACGATGCCGTCGCGCAGCCCGTGCCGGGCCTGCAGGCGCGCCGTCGCGCCGGGCCACCGTCGTACGGCCAGGTCGAGGTCGAGCAGCAGCTCGCCGGCCGAGAGCTCGGAGAGCGCGGCGGCGACCTCGTGCGAGCCGGCCGCCGCCCGCATCCGCGTCAAGGGTCGCGGGGAGGCGGCGTGCAGCGTCACGCGGGTCATGCCGACCTCGGCAGGTGCACCTCGAGCCACCCCATGCTGCCGTGCGGCGGCGCCTCGAAGTGGTCGACCCAGTGGTCGACGGCATCGGGTACGACGTGCCCGGCCAAACCGTGGGCGAGGCTCGACAGGCCGTGGCCGATCGAGTCGAAGAAGTGGGCCACGCTCCGCTCGATCGCGGAGATGACGTCCTTGACGTGGTCGACCTCGCGGGCATGGCGGTCGAGTGCCTCGGCGGCGTCGTCGTGCTCGTTGGCGCAGGCCCGCAGGTCACCGGCGTGGGCGCGTGCCAGCGCGCGCATCGCGTCGGCGGCCAGGCCGGTCCACGGCACCGCCTCGGCCCGCCCGACCAGCGCGTCGGCCTCGGCCCGGATGTCGGTGCCCTGCTCGCGCAGCGCACCCGCGAGCCGACGGATCACGGTCGAGTCGCCGTACATCGGTGCTCCTGTCCTCCGCCGGCCGAGGATCGCCCGGTACGACGGCACAGTGCCCGATGCTCGGCCGGCAGGAACGCGCGTCGAGGAGGGCTGTGGACGACCGCGTGCGGACCGTCGTACCCGGGGTCCACGCCCGGCCGACGGAGCCGATCGCGACCGGCCCCGCCGGTACGCTGGGCCCCCGCCGCCCCTGCTGAACAGCGAAGTGACACCGTGGCCTTCGACGTCCACCAGCTCGACACGTTCGTCCTGGTGGGCGCGGGCGTCACCTTGCTCGCCATCCTCGCCGTCAGGGTCTCCACCCGGGCCGGACTGCCGAGCCTGCTGCTCTACCTGCTCATGGGCGTCGTGCTCGGCGAGAGCGTCATCGGGATCCACTTCGAGAACGCCGAGCTCGCCCATGCTCTCGGCTTCGGGGCCCTCGCGCTGATCCTGGCCGAGGGCGGCCTGACGACCAGCTGGATCGAGGTGCGGCCGTCGGTGCGTCTCGGCGTCTCCCTGGCGACGCTCGGTGTCGCGGTCTCGGTCGGCATCGTCGCCGTCGGTGCCCACCTGCTGCTCGGCCTCTCCTGGCAGCTGTCGGTCCTGCTCGGCGCGGTGACCTCACCGACGGATGCGGCCGCGGTCTTCTCGGTGCTCCGCGGCCTGCCGCTGTCGCGGCGGCTCGTCGGCTCGCTGGAGGTCGAGTCGGGTCTCAACGACGCGCCCACCGTCGTCCTGGTGACGCTGATCTCGACCGGCGCCGTCGCGGACCACGGCGTCGCGGTCACCGTCCTCGTGATCGTCTTCGAGCTCGTCGCCGGAGCCCTCGTCGGGCTCGGCGTCGGCTTCAGCGGTGCCTGGCTGATGCGCCGTGCGGCGCTTCCGTCCTCGGGTCTCTATCCGCTCGCGGTCCTCTGCCTCACCCTCCTGTCGTACGGCGCCGCGGCCGGCCTGCACGCCTCCGGCTTCGCCGCGATCTACGTCGCCGCGCTCGTCCTCGGCAACTCCCAGCTGCCTCACCGGGCGGCCACCCGGTCGTTCGCCGAAGGCGTCGCATGGCTGGCCCAGATCGGGCTGTTCGTGATGCTGGGCCTGCTGCTGTCGCCCGGCCGGATCACCGGCGGCGTCATCGGCATCGCCGTCGTGGGCAGCCTGCTGCTCACCTTGGTCGCGCGTCCGCTGACGGTGCTGGCGAGCTCGGTCGTGCAGCCGATGCCGCTGCGCGAGGTCGCCTTCGTGTCCTGGGCCGGGCTGCGTGGGGCCGTGCCGATCGTGCTCGCCACGATCCCGCTGGCCGAGGGCGTCGCGGACGCGGCGCGCCTCTTCGACATCGTGTTCGTGATCGTGGTGATCTCCACGCTGCTGACCGGCCCGACGCTGCCCGTGGTGGCCAAGCGCCTCCGGGTGACCCGTCGCTCCGAGCCACGACAGCTCGACTTCGAGGTGGCGCCGCTGGAACGGGTGGCCGCCGACATGCTGCAGGTGACGGTCAGTCCGGTGTCGCTGCTCCACGGGGTCGAGGTCGGCGAGCTGCGGCTGCCGGCCGGGTCATCGGTGTCGATGGTGGTCCGCGACGGTCTCGCGATCGTCCCCGAACGTCGTACGGTCCTGCGCCGCGGCGACGACCTGCTCATCGTGACGCCGCGCGGACAGCGAGAGCGGACCGTCCAGCGGCTGCGGACGGTCTCCGCGCACGGTCGGCTGGGGCGCTGGCTCGACCAGCGGTAGCAACCGCTACGGGCCCGGCGGCGAACAGATCGTCGCGGCGGCCGTGACCTTGACCGACGACTTGCCCGACACGAGCTTGTCGAACTGCGTCCCGAGCACCACCGTGACGCCGGGGCCGAGCGTGGGCTTCTCCAGGATGTGCGCCCGCGGACCGAGCCGGCTGATCACGAGCTGGACGGCGGGGTTCTTCCGGTCGTCGGTCCAGATCTGCGCGTAGAGCACGATCGTCCCCTTGGGCGCGTTGCCGACGTTGCCCGGGCCGAAGCCCTGGTCCTCGAACGACAACACCGTGGCCTCGGCCAGGCCGATCCGGGTGCTGGCGTTGTAAACGCTCACCGTCACCTCGGGCGCGGACACCCGGTCTCCCGGCTGCACTGTCGTCGGGATGCACACCTTGGCCGGTGCCTTCTTGGGGAACGGGGTGGTCATGGCCGACCAGCCCCAGGTGACGCCGAACAGCACCAGGACGGTGAGGACGGCCAGTGTCAGGAGCGTCTTGAGGTGGGCCGTCAGGGTCATGCGTCGGCCATCTCGTGCACGCGTGCGTGCAGCACGTGCCGCTGCTGGAGAGCCGCGCGGAGGGCGCGGTGGAGACCGTCCTCGAGGTAGAGCTCGCCGTGCCACCTGACGACGTGCGCGAACAGGTCGCCGTAGAACGTGGAGTCCTCGTCGAGGAGCGCGTCGAGGTGCAGGGTGTCCTTGGTGGTGACCAGCTCGTCGAGACGTATCTGGCGTGGCGGAAGTGCCGCCCAGGCGCCCGACGTCAGGTCGTGCGGGGGGTACGGTCGACCGTCCCCGATCCGCTTGAAGATCACGCGGGGGAGTGTACTGAGAGGGCCTGTGACCGGCCCTGACTACGCTTCGTGGGCATGACGGACGATCCGATCGCCGCGGCGGTCGCCCCGGGATACCAGTTCGAGGGCCCGGTGCTGGAGCTCGGTGGGCTGATGCTCGACGAGACCACTCTGTCCGACGTCCACATCCGCATCCCGCTCGGGATGCTCAACCGGCACGGTCTCGTCGCCGGCGCGACCGGCACCGGCAAGACCAAGACGCTGCAGCTGATGGCCGAGCAGCTCTCGGCGGCCGGCGTACCCGTGTTCGCGGCCGACATCAAGGGCGACCTGTCCGGCCTGAGTACGCCGGGCACCGAGGACGACAAGATCAAGGCCCGTGCCGCCTCGGTCGGCCAGACCTGGCAGGCCACCGGCTTCCCGGTCACCTTCTACGCGCTCGGCGGCCAGGGCACGGGCATCCCGCTCCGCGTGACGATGACGTCGTTCGGTCCCCTGCTGCTGAGCAAGGTGCTCGGCCTCAACGAGACGCAGGAGTCGAGCCTCGGCCTGGTCTTCCACTACGCCGACCAGGCAGGCCTGCCCCTGCTCGACCTCAAGGACCTGCGTGCGGTGGTCCATTACCTCAACAGCGACGAGGGCAAGGCCGACCTCAAGGAGCTCGGTGGTCTGTCGAGTGCCACCGCCGGCGTGATCCTGCGCGAGCTCATCGCGTTCGAGAGCCAGGGTGCCGATGCGTTCTTCGGCGAGCCCGAGTTCGAGTCGTCCGACCTGCTCCAGGCCGCCCCCGACGGCCGCGGCATGGTCTCGATGGTCGAGCTGCCCGACCTCCAGGACCGTCCGGCGCTGTTCTCGACGTTCCTGATGTGGCTCCTCGCCGACCTGTTCCACGACCTCCCCGAGGTCGGCGACGTCGACAAGCCCAAGTTGGTGTTCTTCTTCGACGAGGCCCACCTGCTCTTCGACGACGCGTCCAAGGCGTTCCTCGACCAGATCGCCCAGACGGTGCGGCTGATCAGGTCGAAGGGCGTCGGCGTCCTCTTCGTGACGCAGAGCCCGACCGACGTACCCGACGCGGTGCTGGCCCAGCTCGGCTCGCGCGTGCAGCACCAGCTGCGGGCGGCGACGCCCAACGACGCCAAGGCGCTCAAGCAGACCGTGAACACCTACCCCACCTCGTCGTACGACGACCTCGGCAAGGTGATCCTCTCGCTCGGCATCGGCGAGGCGATCGTGACGGTGATGAACGAGCGCGGGGCGCCGACCCCGGTGGCCTGGACGCGGCTGCGCGCCCCCGAGTCGCGGATGGGCCCCGCAGACGCCGCGGCGATGGACGCGTCGGTGCGGGCGAGCCCGGGCTGGGCGACGTACTCCCAGACCGTCGACCGCGAGTCGGCAAGTGAACAGCTGGCGGCGCGGATGCAGGCCGGTGCCGAGAAGGCCGCCCAGGAGGACGCCGCCAAGGCCGGCACGTCCCAGGGGGTGCCCAAGCCCAAGCCGGCGAAGCCTCAGGACAGCACGTTCGACAAGGTCGTGAGGTCCAGCACGTTCAAGTACGCCGTGCGGTACGCCGCCCGTGAGGCCGTGCGCGGGATGTTCGGGGTCGGCCGGCGCTGAGCAGCCTCAGGCCGGACCCTTGCGTCCCACGAGATGAAAGACGCGGCTGAGCTGGCGGTAGGGGTCTCGCCTGCTGGCCTCGAGCTCGACAGCGGCCGTCGCCGCCACCTGCTCGGAGTCATCCTGATCCAGCTCGACCCCACTGAACTCGAGCCAGTCGACGAACAGCCAGACGCCGTACCAGCGCAGTGGCTCGACGCCCCGGGCCCGGATCAGGTCACTGACCTCCTCCACCGTGTCGGCTCGGCCGCGCACCCCGAGCACCCCGATCCCGGTGCTGGTGTCGAACGCTGCCAAGGCGTCGTCCCATCGTCGTTCCAGGGCCGGCAGCACCGCCGTCGTCCGGGCGTTGCCCGTCATGATCGAGACGATGCCTCCCGCGGTGGCGCACGGGTCGAGCAGGGTCACGTCGTAGCCGGCTCGGGCCAGCGGGAACGACTGATGGCCGGCGCCGCCTCCGACGTCGAGCACGGTCGCCGGGGCCGGCGGCAGGTGCTCGACCAGGTGTTGGTGCATCACGTAGGTCCGCACCAGACCGTTCACCGAGGCGTACGCCTTGTCGGCGAACTGGTCGACCAGACCGGCCCAGATGTCCTCGCCCATCACGTCAACATAGGACGCCGCCCGGAACCGGTACGGCGCTCTCGTGGCTGGCGCGGGAGGTGGGGGCACGTCCTGGGTGACCGACCGGCGTCACTGCGAGCCCTCCGCCAGTCGCAGTGTCGCCAGCACCGACCCGACCAGCCGCTCCCGGACGGCCGGGGACTCGTCGGTCTCGAGGGCGAGCTCGACCAGCCTGGAGCCGGCGACGTGGCCGTACACGTCGTACCGGTGGCCTCCGGCGGCCGGACCCGTGAGATGGAAGAACGTCGCCCCGTCGAGCACCACCTGCGGGAGGCTCCTCGGGGTCTGCGTCCAGGTGTCGTCGCGGGAGACGATGCGCTCGGCGCGGGCGAGCGGAGTGCCGGGATAGATCGACGTGTCGCTGAAGGTGAACTCGTCTCGGTAGTGGGGGTCGTCGGCGAACACGATGGCCCGTCCGAAGCTGTGGTCGAGCTTCCACTTGGCGGGAACCCTGACCGCGAAGCTCTGCAGGGTCACCTTCGGGCCGCCCGCGGGTCGGTAAGACGGTCCGGTCGGCGTGCTCGTCGGCGTACTCGAGGGGGCTGGCGGGGGGGACGTCCCGCCCGACGGTGCGGCCGGGCCGGCCGAGTCCGGTCCCGACGAGCCGCAGCCGGCGGCGACCAGGGCGACGGCCGCGAGCCCGAGCGACGCCGTACGCCGGAGGGTCGGGCTCACAGCGTCGGGTCGCGCCAGGCCAGCTGCACGACCTCGACCCCTCGATCGCGGGTGACCAGGCGGCCGCGGCCCGGCGGTGCGGCGGTGGGCCGGACGGTGCCGATGAGGGCACCCTCGTCGGGACTTCCGGAGAGCACGAGCCCGGGCATCGCCAGGTCGCGTAGCGACTGGATCACCGGCTCGTAGAGCGCCCGAGACGCGCCGCCCGATCGACGGGCGACGGCCAGGTGGAGCCCGACGTCGCGGGCCTGCGGGAGCAGTGCCTGCAGGACCTGTACCGGCGAGCTCTGCTGGGTGGCGACCAGGTCGTAGTCGTCGACCACGACGAACACCTCCGCACCGGTCCACCACGAGCGGTTGCGCAGCTGCTCGGAGGTCACGTCGGGTCCGGGGATGCGGTTCTCCAGGTAGCCGGCGAGGTCGGCGAGCGTCGGCGTCGCCTGCGCGGCGGACGTGAGGTAGTTGAGCAGGTAGTCGTCGGACACCTCGCCCAGCAGCGACCGGCGGTAGTCGACGACCACGATCTGGGCCTGCTTCGGCGTACGGGTGCGCATCACCTCGTGGAGATAGCTGCGCAGCGCCGCGCTCTTGCCGGACCGCCCGTCGCCGAAGATCAGCCAGTGCGGCTCGGCGTCGGCGTCGAGACCGACCGGGGCGAGATCCTTCTCGTTGACACCCAGGAGCAGCCGCGGCTCCTGCCGTGCCTCCTCCCCGGCCTGGGTGAGGAGATCGTCGACGGTGAGCAGCTCGGGGAGCAGTCGCAGCTTCGGCCCGGCCGGTCCGGGCCAGGCCTCGGCCACCCGTGCCACCATCTGCTCGACGCCGTCGCCCAGGGTGCCGGCGTCGGGGTCCCCGTCGATCCGCGGCAAAGCCGACAGGAAGTGCAGCTTGCCGGGCACGAGGCCGCGTCCGGGCCGGCCGGGGGGTACGAGCGTCGCCAGCTTTCGGTCGATCTCGGAGTCCATCGGGTCGCCGAGCCGGAGCTCGAGGCGGGTGCCGAACAGGTCGCGCACGGCCGCGCGGTAGTCGGCCCACCGCGACGAGGCGGTGACGACGTGGAAGCCGAAGGTGAGGCCGCGCGAGGCGAGCTGCTGCAGGTCGAGCTCCAGGTCGTCGAAGTCGGCGCGGAGCGTGCTCCAGCCGTCGACGACGAGGAACACGTCGCCGTACCCGTCGTCGGCGCGGCGCTGCGCGCGACGGCTCCGGTAGGTCTCGATGGAGTCGATGCCCTGGGCCCGGAAGTAGGCCTCGCGACGGTCGACCACGCCGGTGACCTCGGCGACGATCCGGCGTACGACGTCGGGCTCGGACCGCGAACCGATGCCCGACAGATGCGGCAACGACTGCATCGCCGAGAACGTGCCACCCCCGAAGTCGAGCACGAAGAACTGCGACTCGGCCGGCGTCGTCGTCAGCGCCAGGCTGGTGACGAGGGTGCGCAGCAGCGTGCTCTTGCCCGTGCGGGGGCCGCCGACCACCGCGACGTGGCCGCTCGCACCGGACAGGTTGACCGTCAGGGTGTCGCGGCGCTGCTCGCGCGGCCGGTCGACCGTCCCGAGCGGGACGGTCAGACCACCGAGCGCCCGCCACTGCTGGGAGACGAGGCCCAGCTCCGGGTCGGGTGCCAGGTCGGCCATCAGCTCGTCGAGAGTGTCGGGTACGTCGAGCGGCGGCAGCCAGACCTGGTGGGCGGCCGGTCCGAAGCCAGCCATCTGGCCGACCGCGACGGTCAGCAGGGACTCCTGCTCGCCGGTCTGAACCGGCCGCGGCTCGGGCGCCGGCTCCGGCTCCGGCTGCTCGGCCAGCTGCACCTCCGTGATCGTCCACGGCAGGATCCCCTGCACCGCACCGCCCTCGTCGCGCACCACCGACCGGGCGCGGCCGATCGGCGGGCCGGACACGTACGCCGCCTTGAACCGCAGCAACGTCGACTGGTCGGGCTTGAGGAAACCCAGTCCGGGCATGGGCGGCAGCTCGTAGGCGTCGGGCACGCCAAGGACCGTGCGCGACTCCTGGGCCGAGAAGGTGCGCAGCCCGACGCGGTAGGAGAGGTGGGACTCGAGACCGCGGAGGCGCCCCTCCTCGAGCCGCTGGGACGCGAGGAGCAGGTGCAGCCCCAGCGACCGGCCGAGGCGCCCGATCGCCACGAAGAGGTCGATGAACTCCGGCTTGGCCGACAGCATCTCGGAGAACTCGTCGACCACGATGAACAGCGACGGCATCGGCTCGAGGTCGTCGCCGGCGGCACGTGCCCGCTCGTAGTCGCGGATGGACGCGTGGTTGCCGGCGTCGCGCAACAGCTCCTGGCGTCGCACCATCTCGCCCGACAGGGCGTCCTGCATGCGGTCGACCAGGGTGAGCTCGTTGGCGAGGTTGGTGATCACGGCCGAGACGTGCGGCATCGAGGACATCCCGGCGAACGTGGCACCGCCCTTGAAGTCGACCAGCACCATGTTCAGCTGCTCGGGCGAGTGGGTCAGGGCGAGGCCGAGCACGAGCGTGCGCAGGAACTCCGACTTGCCCGAGCCGGTCGCCCCGATCACCAGGCCGTGGGGTCCCATGCCCTGCTGCGCGGACTCCTTGATGTCGAGGTGGATCATCCCGCCGCCGTCACCGAGCCCGATCGGCACGCGCAGCCGGTCGCGGGCCGGCCGGGAGTGCCAGGCGGTGCCCGGGTCGTAGCGGCGTACGTCGCCGAGCCCGAGCAGGTCCATGAAGTCAGCCGGCCCCTTGATCTCGCCCGCACTCGCCGGCTCGGCCTCGACGCCGGCGGTGACGACGTGCAGCGGCGCGAGCCGTCGCGCCAGCGCCTCGGCGGTGGCCAGGTCGCACTGGTCGGCCGCGGCGCGTACCGGCGTCTCGCGCAGCCGCAGCGCGCTGAGCGGCAGCCGGCCGTCGGCGAGCTCCGCGCCGTCCTCGAACAGCAGCCGCAGCCGGGTGCTGTCCTCGAGCTCGTCCCACCGGTTCGGCAGGTCGAGCACCGTGACGCCGTGCAGCCCGTCGGACGGGATCACGTGGTTGCCCGGGGGCAGCACGCCGCCGTCGACGACGAAGAGGATGTGGGGGTTGGGCGGCCGCTCGTCGGCACCGAAGCGCGGACGCTCTGCCAGGTCGGGTGGCAGCAGCGACGCGAGTTCGGCGAGGCTGGTCGAGACCATCCGGCGCGGTCCGACGGCGTCGGTCTCCTGGGCGGAGAGCGCGTGGGGGAGCCACTTCACCCAGTCCCACTGGGCCAGCGTGTCGTCGGAGGCGAGCACCGCGATCGCGAGGTGCTCGGGAGACTGGAACGCGGCCGCCGAGCAGATCATCGCGCGGGCCAGCGCTCTGGCGTCCTCCTCGGCACCGCAGACCTCGATCCGGTCGAACGCGCGCAGGTCGACGGCCGCGGGCAGGTTCGGCTGTACCCGGTGTACGGCGAGCAGTCGGTGCAGCGCCGAGGCCGCCGCCGGGTCCACCTGCTCGATCGGGGCGGAGTCGGGCGGCACGAGCTCGAGCGACAGAGGCTGGGCGCACACGCCGTACCGGACCTGGAGGAACTGCGCGTCGTTGACGGTGTGCTCCCACACCCGCGACCGCTCCTCGGCCAGCGCGGGCAGGGCCTTCGGAGCGGGGTGCTGCCACAGCAGCGCGGCCCGCTGCTGGGCCGCGGCGTCCCGGGCGATCTTGCGCACGGTGCCGAGGTAGCGGAGGTACTCCGTGCGGGTGCCGGTCACGGTCTGGGTGCGCTGCTTCCGCTGCCGGTCGAGCTGGACCACGATGAAGCCGAGCGTGGCGAAGAGGAACATGCCGGCCGCCAGGAAGCTGCGGCCCTGGCCACCCGGCACCGAGCTGCCCATGGTCGCGACGAGCACGATCGAGCCGAGGCTGCCGAGCATGGGGATGGCGTTCATCAGGACCCCGCTCGCGCCCTCGGCCTCCTCGATCTCCGGGGGCGCCTGCAGCACGATCTCACCGGTCGGCAGCTCCGGCTGCTCGGCCCGGCTGCCACGCAGGGTGGTCGTCAACGAGTCTCCCAAGAACGATCGTGCAGGCAGTGTCGCCCTGTCCTGCGCGATGATAGGCGGGCCCCTCGGGCAGGGACTACCCTGCCGGGATCGGGGCGTAGCCGGGTACGACGAGGGGACTGCCGATGACGCAGGGACGCGTGCGGCCGGCGGCCGACGTCCTCGCGATCACCGTGCACGGGCCGGTCGGTGCCCTCGACCTCATGGTGCCGGGCACGGCGACCGTGGTCGACGTCTCCCGCGAGTACGCCGCCCAGGCGGATCTCGCCGCGATCCCCCTGCTCTGCTCACGCACCGGTGAGCTCCTGCCGGCGACGGCGACCCTCGACGAGCTCGGCATCGACACGGGCGGCATCCTCGTCGCCACGACCGGGGTCCCACGTCCGTCAACGGGCAGACCGCGGCGCCCCGCCCCGACGGCGCGGCCGACCGCCGGCCCGATCGCGGTGCTGTGGTGCGCGGTGGCGGGCGGCGTCGCCGCGCTCGCCGGCTGGTGCGCCGCCGACGCGGGTCCGCGGGACCACGACCTGGCGATCGGGGTCCTGGTCGCCGTGGCGCTGCTCGGGCTCGTGCCGACCGGGCCGCACGCCGTACCCCGCGTCATCGCCGCGCAGTGCTTCGCCGGTGCCGCCGGCTTCGCGTGGGCGTGGGACCCCGCTCCCGAGCGCCTGCCGATGGTCGTCGGCATCACCGCCGCGTCGGTCGCGGTCGGTGCCGCCCTGACCCGCGCGGTCGCCGGCCGCGCCGAGGCCCAGCTCAAGGTGCTCGTGATCGCCGGTGCCCTGGTCTTCGGGGTGACCGGGGCACTCACCCTGCTCGGCTGGGCGCCCCACGCCGACTGGGCGGTCCTGCTCGCCGGTGCTCTGCTCGCGGCCAGGTTCGTGCCGGGGGTGGCGATCGACGTACCCGACCAGTACCTCGTCGACTTCGAGCGGCTGGCGGTGACCGCCTGGTCGGCGCGCGACCGCGGGCCGCGCCGCCGGGTGCGCTCGATCGTCCCGGTGGCCGCCGTGGCCGAGGTCGCCGACCGCGGAGCGCGGCTCGTGGCGACGGCGGCGGCCGCCGTCCTCGTCGTGGCACTGGTCTCCGCGCCGTTGCTGCTGTGGACCGCGACGCTGCCCGTCGACCGGGTCGGCGCCCGCCTCGAGGTCGTACTGGTCGGCGCCGGCCTGGTGCTGGCGGGCCGGAGCTACCGGCACCCGGCGGCGCGCCTCCTGCTGCGTGGTGCCGGCCTGGCCTGCTGGCTCGCTCTCGCGACGTACGCCGCTCCTCGGCTGACGACCGCACAGCTGCTCACCCTCTCGCTGTCGGCGATCGGCCTGGCGCTGCTGGTGCTGCTGGCGGCCATGGCCACCGGCCGGGGCTGGCGCTCGGCATGGTGGTCGCGACGGGCCGAGGTGGCCGAGGCCCTCTGCGGTTCCTCCGCCCTGGCGCTCGTGCTGGTAGCCAGCGGCTTCTTCCGGCATCTGTGGGAACTGACGTCCTGATGTTTAGCCCGGTGGGGGCGGGGTAGACCTTGGCTGTCCGGATCGGGCCAGTGACTCGGGCAGCACGACCAGGAACCACACGGATTTCACGAGCGGCACTTCGCCGCGCCCGGAGGAAGGAGACGGCGGATGTCGTCATCGAACGAAATGGGTCAGGGCCAGGGAACTCTCTCGGCCGCCGCCGGAATGGTCGCCGACGCCAAGCACGACTTCGACCGTCTCAACAGCCAGCTCGTCCAGCACATCGACGCCGCCAAGGTGAAGTGGGGCGGCCAGGGTGGTACGGCGTTCAACTCGCTCGGCCACGCGTGGTCGGAGAAGCAGCGCACGATCGTCAACGCGCTCAACCAGTTCGAGGCCTCGCTGCGCTCGACCGAGAAGGACAACACCAGCACCGACGACACCCAGTCGTCCGCGTTCACCCGCAACCAGCAGCGCCTCGGCTGAGCGCGCGTAGGACAGGAGAGAGACCATGGAACTCGACGGACTCAAGGTCAACCACGCCGGTCTCGACCAGGCGGCCGACGACCTGATGGGCATCGTGAACAAGATCGACGCGAGGATGCAGCACCTCGAGCAGGAGCTCAACCCGCTGCGCTCGAACTGGATCGGTGACGCGCAGCAGGCCTACACCGTGGCCAAGGGCCGGTGGGACGGCGCCATCCACGAGATGAAGGACCTGCTCCGCAGCACGTCGCAGCAGGTGACCCAGTCGAACGCCGAGTACCGCGCAGCGGACGCCCGCGGGGCGCGCTCGTTCGACATCTGAGCAACACGAGGAAGGCGCCCGGGCGGGGGTCGTGACCGAAGGGTCACGGTCCCCGCTGAGCAGGTTTCAAGCACGAGGCTCGGGAGCCCGGCTCCAGGTGAGTCGCCGGGGAATGGAGAGGAACGCATGTCCGAGTTGTTCTCGCTCGACCAGATCGCCCATCTGGGCGCCGAGCTGCAGGAGCTGTTCGTCGATGTCGAGCTGATCCACGACATCACGGCGGACCTCACCCAGAACGAGGACGAGGTCCACCACACGGGGTTCCAGAAGTACCACGTGAACCAGACCGTGTTCGGTGAGTCGTCCGTGGGTGGTTCGCTCGGCTACCACCACAGCCTGGCGCACGCCAAGGTCGCCGACACCTTGACCGCCGTACTCCAGGACCTGCACACGTTCCGCACGGGTCTGCAGACGTTCGCCAAGGCCGTCGACGGTGCCGACACCCAGAGTGCCGCCGACCTCAAGCACCGGCACGACGCGATCCTGGCGCTGTCCCGGTCGGCCGACTTCGACCACACGCACCAGCGCAACCACTACTACCACCCGCAGCCGGGAGGTAACCATGCCTAAGGGACCGCACGAGCTGCGGCTGGACTCCTACGTCAGCGCCGGCAACGTCGACAACATCCGCTACTCGGCGAAGGTGTGGGACCACGGCCACACCGCGCTGGAGCGGCTGGCGCAGGCGCTCGAGTCGGCCAAGCCCCACCTGCTGACGCGCTTCGGCCCTCAGACCGGGCCGGCCGCCGTAGCGGCGTTCGAGTCCGTCGCGAAGAACGTCCGCACGCAGGCTGCCGAGATGAAGAAGGCGAGCACCGCCCTCACCACGGCGAGCAACGCGCTCGAGGACGCGCAGTCGACGCATCACGGCCTCGGCAACGCACCGACCTCGCCGCCCGCCGACCCGACCCAGAAGTCCGGAGAGACGCCCGAGTCGTTCCACACCCGGCAGCGTCAGGCCAACAGCGCGCAGTCCCAGTACGCCGGCGAGTACGCCGAGCGCGAGCGCACGGCGCAGGCCGCGACCACCACCGTGGACACCCACTACCAGCAGGCGATCAAGGTGATGGAGGGCATCCACGGCCAGCCGCCCTCGCATACGAAGGGCACCGGCACGGGCTCCGGTACCTCCGTGCCAGGCGGCTCGATCCCGGGCGGCAGCCAGACCGGCAACCCCGTGGGCGGATCCACCATCACCGGCCCGAGCACCGGCGGCGTCACCGGGCCGGGAACGCCCACTCCGCCGCACGACCCCGGCTACCCCGGCCAACCCGGGTCGCCAGGCGATCCCGGCTGGCCCCACGGCGGGCACCCGGGCTCGCCGCAGGGACCCGGGTTCCCCGGTGAGCCGCCTCCATCCACCACACCGCCCGGGGGTGGCCGACCCCCCGGCCTGCCTCCGGGCGGTGCTCAGGTCCCCGGCGGCACCATCGGTCCGTCGACCATGCTCGGCGGAGCTCTGAGCGGCGGCATGATCGGTGGCGCCTCGAGCGTGAGCGGCGCGCTTCGCGCCTCGGCGATGTCCACCACGCTCACGGAGGAGGAGATGCTCGCGGCCTCACGCGCCAACGGCGCGACGGCTGCCGGCGCTCGCGGCGCGGCCACCGGGGCGACGTCCGCCGGCCGAGGCGGAGGCGCCGGCGCGGGAGGTCGCGGCGACCGTGGCCGCAAGAAGCGCCGGGCGTCCGGGCTCGACTTCTTCGAGGACAACGACGACTGGCTCGACGAGGACGAGGCGTCCCCGGGGGTCCTGCACTGACACCGGCGATCGCAGCCCACGCGGACGGGAGTCGCCCGGCCGGGCGGTACCATCCCAGCCGACTGACGATTCCGGGGGTCACGATGAGCCAGGCGCCGACCGGTGCATCGGGGTTGGTGCGCGTCACCGTCACCTCCGGCACCCGGCGGGTGGACCTCGTGCTCCCGGGCGCCGTCCCGGTCGCCGAGCTGGTCCCCGAGCTGGCCCGCAGCGTCGGGCTGCTCGACGCCGTCACCGTGTACGGCGGCTACCGCCTCGTCACCCAGGACGGCCGGGCCCTCGCCACCGAGTCGGGGCTGACCATCCAGGGTGTCGAGGACGGCGGGGTCATCACCGTGGCCGCCGGGGTCGACGACGAGCCGCCGCGCGTGTACGACGACGTGGTCGAGGCGATGACCGACGTCGTCGAGCGCGACCTCAAGCCGTGGGACGCCGCGGCCGGACGCCGTACGGCGCTGGGGGCCGCGGTCCTCCTGCTCCTGGTCGGCGCCGCCTCGCTGCTGATGCAGCACGGCTCGGCGATCGCGGCGGCGGCCGGTGTCGTGGTCGCGGTCGTCCTGGTGCTCGGTGCCGTCGCCCTCTCACGCACGCAGGGCGAGACCGACGCGGCGGTCGCGGTCGCGCTGATGGGCTGCGTCTACGCCGCCGTCTCCGGGCTGATGATCGCGTGGGGCACGCCGTTCTTCGGTACGCCGGTCGCAGCCGCCGGCGGTGCCGCACTGGTCGCGGGGCTGGTCGCTGCCCTCGGTCTCGCCGAGGGCCACACCCTGCTCCTGCCGCCGGTGGTGGTGGGCGCCGTCTTCCTCGCCACCGGGCTGGTGATGAACGCGTCGACGTTCGACCCGGCGGTCGTCCTCACCACCACGCTCGCCCTCGTGGTGATCGCGGGCAGCGTCTTCCCGTGGCTGGCGCTGGGCGCCACCGGTACCAGCGTCGACCAGCTCTTCTCGGCCGCCGACATCACCCAGGAGTCCGACCCGATCGACCCCGGCCGGGTCGGGGCCGACGCGCGCGTGGCCCACGAGATCCTGGTCGGGGTCTCGGCCACCGTCGGCGCGCTGCTGATCCTCGTGGCCCCGCTCGCCGTCTCGCTCGGCGTGGCCGGCACGGTCGTGTCGGTCCTGGCGTGCGTTGTCGTGATGCTGCGCACCCGCCAGTACCGCACCGGCGCCGAGGTGCTGGTCGGTCTCTCGTCCGGAGTCCTCGGGCTGCTCTCGACGGCCGTGTCCGTGCTCTGGCTGCACTCCGCCTGGCGGCCCACCGCGGCGGTCGCCCTCGCCGCGACCGGCGCGGTACTGCTGGCCCTCACGCTGCTCCCGCAGGGCACGTCCGTACGCCGCAGCCGCCTCGGCGACGTGGCCGAGTCGGTCGCCCTGCTCGCCCTCCTGCCGGCCCTCGTCATCGCGACCGGCATCTTCTCCTCGATCAACAGCTGATGGCCACCAAGCGCGACCTGGTCGAGGCGCACTCCTACAGCCGACGTCGGCTGGTGACGGCGTTCGTGTCGGGCGCCCCCGGCGGGCGCGAGGTCGAGCCTGCGCGGCCCGGTCGCACCATCGTCGGGGGCATCGCGCTCGGCGTGCTGCTGATGGCCGGGGCGGCGGTGAGCGGTGTGCTCGCCGGCCGTACCCAGGTGGACTGGAACAACCCCGGCCTGATCCTCAGCAAGGAGAAGGGCCAGCCCTACGTGATCACCCGGGCGAGCAAGCATCCGGTGCTCAACCCGGTCATCAACATCACGTCCGCACGGCTGATCCTGGGCTCGTCCGTCGAGCCCGTGATCGTCCCGGAGAAGACCATCCAGGAGCAGACGATCGGCGCCGAGATCGGCATCCTGGGCGCGCCCGCGACGGTGCCCGACACCTCCGAGCTCGTCGACACCGGGTGGACGGCCTGTACGGCGACCCACCGGGGCGTCCGCACCTACGTCGCCCCCACCCCCGACGCGTCGTACGCCGATCGCGACGGCTTCGTGGTCCAGAGCGGCGGCCGGCGCTGGCTCGTCGCCACCTCGGCCGCGGGCACCGGCGCCTACCGCTACCTGCTGCCCCCGTCGGCCGGCGGTGCCCAGGACCGGTTCCTGCAGTCGGTGGGCCTCGGCGTCGGCAACGAGGCCGTCCGCGTGCCCGCGGCCTGGCTCGGCCTGTGGCCGGCGGGTGGCGACCTCTCGTGGCAGAGCTTCGGGATCCCGGGCTCGGCGTACGGCAAGGGCGTCGGCTATGCGGGCCAGATCCACCTGCCGCAGGCCACGGTCGGCGACCTGGTGCAGGTCGGTGGCACGGGCTACCTGCTCGCGCCCGACGGCCCGGTCCGGCTGACGACGTTCGCGTCGGGCGTCTACCAGGCCAGCAGCCCGCCGGGTGGCGGGTTCCGCACGTGGCACCGGCCGACGATGGACAAGCCGGCCGTGGTGAGCCCCTTCGACTCCGCGAGCTGGCCCGACGGGCGGATGACCCCGGCGACCGGCGAGCTCTGCGCGGTGCTCCGGTCCAGCGCGGGCTCCAAGCCGGAGGTGGCGCTCGGCACGGAGCCGGGTGCCCTGGCGACGGCCGCCGGAGTCCCGGCCGGGCGTCGCGACGCAGGGGTGGCACCACGGGTCGGCGCCTACGTACTGTCGGCCGACTTCGCCGAGGCCACCCACGGGCTCCCGTTCCTGATCGACCTCAAGGGCAACAGCCACGTCCTCGAGGGTGCTGCGGCCGACAAGCTCGGCTACTCAGGGGTCGCCGCGCCGGTGGTGCCCGACGGCTGGGTCAAGCTCTTCCCGACGGGGGCGGTGCTGTCGCCCAGCCTGGCCCTGTGCCAGCCCGGGAAGTCCGATCCCCAGGGCTGCTCGTGACCCTCCTGAGTACGACGGCGCTCGGGGTCGTGCTCGGGTGTCTGCCGCTGGCGGCGGCGGCCCCGGCCTCGGCCGGCGGCGTCCCCGACTGCACCGAGACCAGCGACAACGTGGCGGCCCAGGTCAGCCACCAGGTGAGCCGGCCGCTCGACCTCCTCGACATCCAGGACGCACAGCGCCTCGTCGCCCGACCCGGGCGGCGGCCCGGCGCCGGCGTCAACGTCGCGGTCCTCGACAGTGGTGTCGCCTCCGGTGGTCAGATCCCGGTGGTCGCCTCGCACTCCGTCCAGACCGCGTCGGTGAAGCCGGTGTTCTACCACGGCACCGCTGTTGCCGGGCTCGTCGCCGGGAGCAGTCGACCGGGTGGCCTGCTCACCGGCATCGCACCGGGCTCGGGCATCGTCGACGTCCAGGTGTACGGGTGGCCGCACGGTGCCAGCGGCACACCCACCCGGCCCGACACCGAGGGCCTGGTCCAGGGCCTGCGGTGGCTGGCGCCCCGCGCGCGGGCGCTCCACGTGAAGGTGGCGGTGACCTCGCTGGCGGTCCCGCACACCCGCGCACTCGCGGCGGCGGTGCGCGCCGTACAGGCCGAGGGCGTGCTGGTCGTCGCGCCGTCGGGCAACCGTCCACCGGATGCGAGCCCCGGCTACCTCAGCGAGTTCTTCACCGCACGGCCCGGCCAGGACGGCTTCGGCCAGATCGCCCCGGCACGCGAGCCGGGCGTCCTCACGGCCGGCACGACCGGGCCGGGCGCGGGCCTCACCGAGAACCCCGGGTCGATCCCCAACCACGCCCTGGACGTCGTCGTCCCGACCGAGCGCGGCGTGACCGCGGCCCTCAACGGCGGCAGCTGCCTGCTCTCCACCGCCGAGACCTCGTGGGCCGCGGCCGAGGTGGGAGGCATCGCCGCGCTGCTGTTCGACCGGTACGCCGGTGAGTCACCCAGCCAGATCGCGGCCCGCATCGTCGACACCGCCAGCGGCACCTCTCCCGATGGCCACGGGCCGGAGGCGGGCGCGGACGCGAGCCTCTCCTTCGGTGCCGGAGTGGTGCAGCCGGTGGACGCGCTCACCCGGCCGCTCACCCCCGCCCGATGGGGAGGCTTCAGCAGGCTGCGCGCGCAGCCCGAGCACACGCCCCCGGTCCGCGCACCCCTGCCGGTCGGGGACGCACTCCACCACTCGCGCCACCTCGCGATCTGGGGTGGGCTGGTCGGTGGCGCGGTCGTGCTGGTCGCGTCGATCCTGCGGCCGCTGCTGACCCGGCGTACCCGCCGCCCTGACTAGCCTGTGCCGGGCACGGTGACGTGGGCGACCGCCCAGCCGTGTCTCTTCGTGGCGAGCAGCCGTACGACGTACGCCGTCTTCCCGCGCCGGGGCGTCACCTGGAACGTGACGTGGCCGGCCGGGTCGAGAGTGCCGTGCTGCAGCTTGACCAGCTGCCCGTTCACCCGCCGCAGCAGGACGACCCGGTCGCCGGTGCGGCCGCCGATGGCGTTGGCGTCGATGGCGCCGTCGGGCGCGGCCGTGGCCCCGATCGTAGGCACCATGACGACCCGCCACGGGACGCTGTGCACGCCGTTCGGGGCACGGAGCCGATAGCGGATCGTCACCCGTGCGGCCGGGGTGATGAACGCGACCGACCCACCGGCATCCGTGGTCGCCGAGGCGACGGGGCGCCACCGCCGCGGCCCCCGGGCCTGGAGCGCTACGCGCCGGCCGGCCAGTGCGGTGCCGTCGGCCGCGCGGACGACGCCCGTCACGGGCAGCGTTCCGCCGACCGGGACGCGATGGCTCGGCATCGAGATGCCGACCGCGGCCACGGCCGGGGGCTGGATCGGGATCCGGGAACGGGCCGCCGCATGGCGCCGCGTCGGCAGCAGGCGTACGGCGTACACGCTGCGGCGCGGCGGGGTCGACACCTGGAAGCCGACCGAGCCGCTCGGGTCGAGCCGACCGTGCTGGGAGCGCACGAGGCGGTGGTGGACCCAGCGCAGCAGCAGCACCCGGTCGCCGGGTCGGCCGCCCTGGGTGGCGGCGGAGATCAGCGTGCTCGCGCCGCCGATGTCGGCCGTGGTCGACAGGGTGGGCACCATCCGGACCCGCCAGACGGTGCTGTGCAGGTGGGGCACGGTGTGCCAGCGGAACCTCGCGGAGCGCGTGACCGGCGGCGTGGTCACCGAGGCGACCCCGGTCGCGTCGGTCGTCGCGCCCGTGACGGGACGCCAGCGGCGCGCGCCGCGTACCTGGAGGACGACCTGCTGACCGGCCACCGGAGTCCCGTCGGCCGCGGTCACCAGGCTCGAGAGCGTGAGGGGCTGGTCGACGAGGACCCGGTGGGTGGGCGCGCCCATGGTCATCCCGGCCGCGGACGAGCCGGTGCCGGGGTCGCTCGTGGGTGACGACGACGGTTCGGTGGTCGGGCCGGTGGTCGGACCGGTGGTCGGACCGCCCGTCGGGCCGTGGCCCGGCCCGGTCGGGTGGTGGCGGTGTCCGCTGCCGGTCGAGGGGGTCGGCCCGGACGACGGGGTGGTGGTGGCCGACGGGTCGGGCGCGGACGTCGTACCGGTCGCGGGGGCGACCACGACCTTGCCGCCGTTGGTGGACCCGGCGCTCGTCACGTGGTGGGACGCGGAGTCGGGCGCGGGCGCGCCGAGGACGGAGTGCGCGACGCTCTGGACCGGGTCGGGGAGGTTGCCGGTGTACGCCGCGGCCACTCCGCTGCTCAGGGCCACGGTGACCACGACCGCCGTACCACCGACGCCGAGCCGTCCGGCCGCCCGCCGGGGGAGCGACCGGAGACGTGGCTTGCCCGGACGCGTCTCGCGGAAGGCGGCGACGTACCGGTCCTGGTCGGCCAGCTCCTGGGCGGTGCCGGGGGCGCGCAGGGCGTGGACCAGGTCGTCGTCGGCCCAGCGGGCCAGGTCGTCGTCGAGCTCGCTCATCTCACACCACCTCCCGTGCGGCACGTGCCCGCGGGTCGCGGGACAGGGACTTCAGTGCTCGGTGCACCGCCACCCGGACGGCGCCGGGCTTCTTGCCGACCAGCTCGGCCACCACCGCGACGTCGAGCCCGGCGACCACGCGCAGCATCACCATCTCGGCCTGGTCGGGGGGCAGCGACGCCACCAGCCGGAGGGCAGCGGCCGTGGCCTCCCGCTCGACGGCGTCCTGCTCGGCGCTCGGCGTACTGGCCTCGGCCCCTTCGCCGTGCGGCTCCGCCACCGGTACGACGGGCCGCACCGCCCGGGCGCGTCCCTGGTCGATCGCCCGGTGGCGGGCGACGGTGAACAGCCAGGCCCGGAAGTCCGCGGCGCCGCCGGTGAACCCGGCGAGATCGCGCACGACCTGGAGCCAGGTCTCGGCCGCCAGGTCCTCGGGAGCCTCGTTGCCGCGCACGGTGAGGTAGCGCAGCAGGGGCGGGTGGAGCGTGCGCCAGAGGACGACGAACCCGGCCTCGTCACCGCTGCGGGCGAGTCCGAGTGCCTCGTCCAGCTGGCCCGGGGCAGGCTGCCGCCCACCGGTCCGATCCCCCGTGGAGTCGGCCCGATGGGCGGCATCGTGGATTCCCGTGTGGTCCAGCGCCTTGCCTTCCAGCAGTCGGCTGCCGGCCTCAGGAGACGACGGTCCCGCTGGAGCTCGGCGCGAACCGCGGACCACCCGCATAGGCGAGACGGTAACCGGTGCCGGGTGCCTGCGGCTCATGGAACTGCGCGACTCCGTGGGGACCGGTCGTGTCGGTGCCGGCCTCGGTCCAGGTGGCCGACCCGGGAGCCTGCTCGAGCAGGGTCACGACGCGGCCGCCGAGGGCGTGCCCGCCGCCGCGCAGCTCGCCGCTCACGATGAACTGCGTCGCCTTGTCCTTGCCACGGATCGACAGCGAGGTGGGGATGCGGACGAAGACCCGGGTGCGGTCACTGACGGCTCCCGGCTGACCGGGGGCGCGGAGCAGGTGCAGTCGGTAGACCGTCGAGACCGCGGGCGTGTCGGTGATGCTGACGCTGCCGTCGGCGGCCGTGGTGCCGGTGCCGACCAGGTGCAGGCCGTGCTTCGAGCCGACCTTGCGGGCCAGCAGCTTCACGGTCGCCCCGGCCACGGGTGCGCCGTCGTCGGTGGCCGTGCCGGAGACCGTCGTCGGGTCACCGGGGTCGATCCGCTTCGGCGTCGCGGAGATGGAGACGTCGGGACGCGAGATCACCCGGACCACGGCGCTGCGGGCGGGCCGCAGGAGCGGCGTACCGAGGAAGACGAGGCGGTACGCCGTGTCGGCGGCGGGCGCGACCCGGAACGCGACCACACCGTGCCGGCGGGTCCGGTGGACGCCGGCGAAGGTCCAGGCGTCGCCGTCGGACCGCGACACGAGGATCACGCGGCGGTGCGGGAGCGAGACGCGCTCGGCCCGGAGCCGGCCGCGGATGACGTCGATCCCGTCGTGCTTGGCCACGCGGTGGACGGCGCGGATGGACAGCGACGTCGGGATCCGGTGAGCCGGGTGCTGCCTGGTGCGCACCCGTACGACGGCTACGCCGCTGACGCTCGGCCGTGCATCGGTGTCACCGGCGTAGTGCCAGCGGTAGCGCGTGGTCACGTCGGGGGTGACCGTCTCGGTCAGACCACCGTGGTCGCGGGCGGTGGCGTCGCCGACGGGCGTGAAGCTCGTGGCACCCATCGGGCGCGCCTCGAGGGTGACGATGCGACCGGCCGGGGTCCCCGGTCCGGCCACCCCGAGCGCGCCGGTGACCGTGTCGCTGTCGCCGGGTCTGACGGATGGGTGGACCACGCGGATCGCGAGCGACGTGGCCGCTCGGCCGCCCGTGGCCGAGGCGTTGAGGACCGGTACGGCGGCCACGCCGGCGGCGGTCGCCAGGACGGCGACGACGGTCGCCGTACGTCGGATCGGAGAGGGGGACATGCGGTGCTCCTCCTGCGTGGGGACGTCCGGGTCGGACGCGTGTCACCCCTGACAGCGCACGCGCACCGGATCGCGTTACCGCAGTCGCGCGGCCGGTGGGTCGGGACGTTCGTCGCCTCTGTTCCGGCATTGGTCCTCCCTGCTCGCGTTCCGCGAACATCCGGCCGGCCGGGACGGAGAGTGGGGCCAGGCGTCTGTACGAGGCGACCTCGACCAGTTCCAGGGTGCCCAGACGGGCATCGACTTCCAGTGGGAACTCCCGAGCAGCCGACCCTCGAGTCGCCGGGGACGCGAGTCCTCCGTCCGAAGGATGCGTCGTGGTCGCCACCCTGACCGGTCCGACAACGGACCTCCCCCCGGGGGTGGCGACCGTCGACGCGCAGCACGGCCGGGTGCTGGTCGGCCTCGTGGGTGCGGCCCGCGTCTCCCGGGCCGTCCTGCTCAACCCTGGTCACGATGGCCATGGCCCGATGCACTGGGGCTGGTCCAGCTTCGTCGGGACGAGCGGGTCAATGGAGCCCCCCTGTCGATCGGCGACGTGGCCGTCGCCCCTGAGCCTCCGCTCCGCGGCTCACGAGCTGGGGGCGGCGCTGGGTACGCCGGAGGGGCGGTTGAGGGTGATTCCGCAGGCTTTGAGCGCTGACTGGACCTGCGGGTCGCTGAAGCCGCCGCCCGGGCCACCGGAGGGACCACCGCTGGGGAAGCCGGAGGGAGGGGAGCCCGACGGCGTACCCGAGGGGATGTCGCTGGGCCTGCCCTGAGGGAAGCCGGACGATATCCCGGCCGCCTTGAGGCACTTCTGGACCTTCTTCAACAATGCAGGGTCCTGTGTGAAGCCCCCGCCAGGACCGCCGGACCCGAACCCCTGAGGTGGGCCCGAGCCGGTGGACGACGAGGACGACGAGCCGCAGCCGGCGAGGGCCGCGACGCTCAACAGGCCCACGAGCGACAGCGAGGCGACTCGTTGGGTGAGACGGACAGACATGGGGGTTCCTCTCGGGTGGTGGCGGGTCAGCGGATGGTGATGGCGGTGGCGGCGATCACGTCGCCATGGGTGGTGCCCTGCACGGTCACGCTGGTGCCGGTGCGGATCGAAGCAGTGGCCCGGTTCAGCGAGCGGGTCACTGTTGTCTTCGTGCCGACCTTCACGGTGTGGGTCTTGCCCCCGAGGTCCTTGACGGTCCAGGTGTCTCCCTTGACCCGGATCAGGGTGCCGATCACCGCCGGCGTCGTGGTACCCGAGGTCGTGCCGTCGTTCTGCGTTGCGCTCGGCGTGCCACTGCCTCCGGTCGGGAAGCCGCTGAGCCCTCCGGCCGGGAACGACCCACCCGTGGGGAAGGCGCCGGTCGGTCGGCCGCTCGTGGAGGACGAGTCGCCGGCTCCCCACCGCTTCTGCACCTCGACCCCGCCGAGGAACACCAACAGCACGGCCAGGAGCACCACCGCACCGATCCGGAAGCGCGAACGCCGCGACGGCGCCGCCAGCCAGTCGGCGTCGAGGATCTCGGTCTCGGCCTCGGTAGGAAATGACGAAGTGCTGGTGTGGGACACGGGGGACTCCTGGCTCATGGGTAGCCCTCACTCGTAGCGGAGGGCGTCGATCGGCCGCAGTGACGCGGCCCGGTTGGCGGGGTAGAGGCCGAAGAAGAGACCGATCAGGATGGCGAACCCGAAGGCGAGGAACACCGAGTACGGCGCGACGGCGGGCTGCACACCCACGATCGTGAAGCGCGACCCGACCAGGCCGACCACGACCCCGACCAGGCCACCGAAGACCGACAGCAGCACGGCTTCGGCGAGGAACTGGCCGACGATGTCCCCGCGCCCGGCGCCGAGGGCCTTCTTGATCCCGATCTCGCGGGTCCGCTCGGTCACCGTCACCAACATGATGTTCATGACCCCGATCCCCCCGACCAGCAGGGAGATCGCCGCCACCGCCCCGAGCAGGACGGTGAACGTGCGGTTCGACGAGGTGGCGGCGCTGAGGATCGACGACGCACTGGACACCGAGTAGTCGCGGTCGGTACTGGTCACGTTGTGACGGGTGTCCAGGATCGACTCGACCTCACTCTCGGCCAGGGTCACCGCGTCGGCTGAGGTGGCCTTGACCGAGACCGAGCTGAGCGCGCCGTAGCCGGACAGCGTGTCCTGGACCGCCGTCAGCGGTGCGATCACCCGGTCGTCCTGGTCCTGGGGGCCGGTGCTTCCCTTGGCGGTGAGGATCCCGTCGACGGTGAACTCGATCCCGTTGAGCTGGATGGTCCTGCCGACGAGGCTCTCCACGTCGGTGCCGACCAGGTCCTCGGCGACCGTCCGACCGACCAGGACCACACGTCGGTGCTCGGTGTAGTCGGCGTCGGTGAACGTCGCGCCGTACTGCACGGAGGAGTTGTCGATGAGGAGGTACGTCGGCGTGGTCCCCGTCGTGGTCCCCACCGAGTGGGAGGCGCCCTGGTACGTCGCGGTCACCGACGAGGCGTTCACCACCGGCGCGACACCGAGGACGTCGGGTGCCTCCTTGCTGGTCGCGATCGCGCGGGCGTCAGCCAGGCTGACCTCAGGTGTGCGGGTCTTCGTGGCGTTCTGCGACACGTCGGAGCCCGAGGTCGAGGCACCGGGAAGCCCGCCCCTTCCGCCGAACACGAACCCGCCGCCCGGACCCCCGCGGCCGCCGGAGGCGGTCGAGGATGCCTGCACGGTCAGCGTGTTGCTGCCCAGCGAGCTGATCTGCTCCTGCACGCTGCGGCTGGAGCCGGTGCCGACCGCAACCAGGATGATCACGGCGGCGACGCCGATCAGGATGCCCAGCGTGGTCAGGGCCGAGCGCGGCTTGTTCGCGGTGACGCCCTGCCAGGCGAAACGCCCGGTCTCGGGGACGTTCACGCCGGCACCTCGTCCGGCCCTGCCCAGCGCGGCGGATCGGCATCGACAGCCACGTGCCGCTCGTCGGAGAGGATCTGGCCGTCGCCCATGTGCACGATCCGCTTGGCATGCTCCGCTACGTCGCGCTCATGGGTGATCACGACCACGGTACGGCCCTGGATCGCGAGCTGGTCGAAGAGCGCGAGCACTTCCGCGGTGCTGTGGCTGTCGAGCGCGCCCGTGGGCTCGTCGGCCAGCAGGAGCGCGGGTCCGGTCACGATGGCGCGAGCCAGTGCGACGCGCTGCTGCTGACCGCCCGAGAGCTCCGATGACTGGTGCTCGAGCCGGTCCGCGAGACCCACCAGGGTGAGCGCCTCCACTGCGCGTGCGCGGCGCTCGGCACGCGGCACGCCGGCGTAGGCCAGAGGGAGCTCGACGTTGCGCAGTGCCGACGTACGAGGGACCAGGTTGAAGCTCTGGAAGACGAACCCGATCTTGCGGTTGCGGACCAGAGCGAGCCCTGCCTCCGAGACGCGGCGTACGTCGATGCCGTCGAGGAGGTACCGGCCCGACGTGCCCACGTCGAGGCACCCGATGATGTTCATCAGGGTCGACTTGCCGGAGCCGGACGCGCCCATGATGGCGACGTAGTCGGCAGGCTCGACGACCAGGTCGACGCCGGCCAGGGCCCGGACCTCGGTGTCGCCGGAGCCGTAGACCTTGGTGATCCCGCGCATCTCGATGACAGGGTGGACGGGGTCGATCGGGCTCATCCGAGGCCGCCGCCCACCGGTCCGCCACCACCGGGGAAGCTGAAGCCGGTGCTGCCGGTCGTGGACTGGGTCGGCAGGACGACGACGTCCCCGGCCTGGAGCCCGCTGAGCACCTCGGTGTAGGTGTCCCCCTTCAAGCCGGTGGTGACCTGGCGGGTGACGGTCGACCCGTCGGAGCTGCGCACCGTGGCGGTCGTGGTGCTGCCGATCGTGGTCAGTGCCGAGCTGGACGCTCGCAGGACGGACTGCTTCTCGCCGGTCGTGACGACCAGCTGTGCGGTCTGCCCGAGCTTGACTCCCTTCGTCCGGTCCAGCCGCACCGTGACGGCGTACTCCACGACGTTGTTGGTGACGGTCGAGGCGTCGGCGACTTCGGCGACGGTGCCCGTGAGCTGCTTGTCGTCGGCCGAGAGCGTGACCGCGACCGGCTGGCCGACCTTGACGCTGTCGATGTCCGCCTCGGCGACGTCCGCCGTGACCTCGAGGGTCCTGGAGGACACCAGCGAGACGAACCCGGAGGACGAGCTGGACGTGGAGTCGGAGCTGGTCGACGAGGACGAGGCGGAGCTGGAGGAGCTGCTGCTGGAGGACTGGCCGACCGTGCCGTTGACCGCGGCCACGCGGCCGGCCTCGGGTGCACGGAGGGTGGCCTGGGCCAGGGTGCTGCGCGCCTGCTGGACCCCGATCCTGGCGCTGTCGACCTGCGACTGGGCCTGGGCGACGCTCGAGGCGCGGGCAGGCTCCTCGTTGACCGCGACCGTGGTCTTCGTGCTCGACAGCTGCTGACGGGCAGAAGCCAGTGCCTGCTGTTGCGACTCCACCTGGTGGCGGTCGGCCAGGACCGTGGCAGCCCGTGCCTGCCGGGCCGATCTCAACGCCGTCCGGGCTGTCTCGACGGCAGCGTGGTCGACCGGCGTCGCTTGCTGAGCCTCCTTCAGCGACCGCTCGGCCTGGGCGACCGACGCGTCCTTCTGGCGCCGGTCCAGAGCCGCGGTCTGGCGCGACTGGCGCAGGGAGAGTCCCGCGCTGCGGACTGACACCTGGGCGCCCGCGATCGACTGCTGGTCGGCAGCCCGCTCCTGCGAGGTCTGCCCCTGCACCGAGGCGCCGTACGACGCCTCGGCCGACTCCAGCTGCACCTGCGCAGATGCCAGCGCCTGCCGCGACGACGTGGCGTCGACGAGAGCCAGCCTCTGTCCCTTGTGGACGACGTCACCCGGCTTGACGTAGATCGCCTTGACGATCCCGCCCGAGCCTTCGAAGTCCACTGCGAGCGTCCGGTCGGCGGCGATGTTCCCGCTGCTGGTCACGGTGGCGGTGACCGTGCCGGTGTCGACCGTCGTGGTCCTGGTCGCGTCGGTGTTCGATGTCGAGCCCACGGCGACGGCACGGTAGGCCACGACCCCGACCAGGGCGACGGCCAGCGCCAGGAATCCGTTGATCAGCCACGCCCGGCTCGGGTGACGCAGTTGGGACCGGAAAGACATCACAGACCTCTCCTCGGGAAGGGACCGGCGGGCGACGCCGACGCCAGGTACATCGGAGCGGAGGGACCTCGCCGATGACCATGACCAGGCTGTCGAACCTCTGTGACTGGCTGGACGGCGTTGTTCTCCTGCGCACGACCTGGGGCGGAGGCCCGTCTGGCGGCTCGCAGGCTCGCGGTGGCCGATCCGACGGTGGCGGCCGAGCCGGTGAGGTCCGCATCAATGCTGCCGGCGGAGATCGGTCTCACCCGTGTCGTCCGCGACGGACGGGCAACGGAGCGCGGGGCCATGGGTTCCTCCGGACGGTTCCAGCGGGCGTCGACGTTGGCGAGCGCTGAGTCTCACGAGTACGGGATCCCGGACCCAGAGCTCAGCGCTCCTCGTTCAGAGTGGAGGGTCGGAGTGTGTGCGCCTGCAAGGAAATGTGAGGGACTGATGAGATCTTGCGTCGGACGCTTGGTTCAGTCGCTGGAGGAGCCCGGGTGGGCGTCGCCGCACCCTGGAATGTGGAGAGTCGCCACGGCGCCGCCTCCAGGGCGAGGCGCGAGCGTGACCCAGCCACCGTGCTGGTGGGTGATGTCCTCGACGATCGACAGGCCCAGACCGCTGCCGGGTAGGGACCGTGCGCCGGGTGACCGCCAGAACCGTTCGAAGGCGCGCTGACCCTCGCCGTCCACCAGACCCCTTCCGCGGTCCGCCACCACCAGGGTGCCGTCCGACAGGCTCACCTCGACGTCGGTGCCGGCCGGTGAGAACTTGAGGGCGTTGTCGAGCAGGTTGACGACTGCCCGCTCGAGCGCGCCGGCGTCCGCTGACACCGTCCACGGTTCCAGCTCCACCTGGATGCGGTGGTCGAGCGAGCGGTTCCGGGCTCGACGTACAGCGCGTTCCGCGCATGCGTCGAGTCGGACCTGCGTGAAGGGTCTCCCCGGGTCAGACTCCGCCAGGGCTGCGAGATCGTCCACGAGATGGGCCAGCTCAGCAACCTGGGAGGAGAGGTCCTCCAGGAGCCGTCCCTCTTCCGCGGCAGGCAGCGGCTTGCCTACGCTCCGGGACCGCCGCAGCAGCGAGATGTTGTTCCCCAGACTCGCCAGTGGTGTGCGCAGCTCATGGCCGGCGTCGGCAACCAGCCTGCGCTGACGCAGCTGCGCGTCCGCGAGCACGCTGGTCATCATGGTGAACGCCGCCGACAGTCGGTCCAGCTCGTCCCCCGTTCCCGAGGAACCTGTGTGCGCGTCGGACCCGACGAACGCGTCGACCTCGCCGGTCGCCGCGATCTGCTCTGCCACCCGGGTGAAGCTCGTGATCGGTCGCAGTCCGGCACCGGAGGTCCACCTGCTCAAGCCGAGCGCCAGTAGCGCCCCCAGCAAGGTGACACCGGCGAGGGTGAGCTTCAGCACCGTCAGGACGTTGTGGATCGACTGGGTGTCCCGAGCGATCAGCAGCACGTCTCCGGTGCCCGTCGTCACGACCGCGACCCTCGCGGCGTGCCCGTCGCTCAACGACCCGTCGCGCAGGTGGATCGTCTTCTCGCCGCCAGAGGCCAAGGAGTCAGCAGCAACAACGACGACCGAGACCCCCTTGGGGTCGGTGCACACCGTGCCGTCGCGCTTCAGCAGGGCTATTGCGTACAGGCCTGGCGACGGCCCGTGAGGCGACCTGATCAGCTGGCAGAACCCAGCGCCTCCCGGCACGCTCGACGCAGGCCCCTCCGGACCGATCGACGGCGGTGCATGGCGCAGTGATGCGTCGATCTGCTGGTACAAGACCCGCGAGGTGACCGCGTACGCAGTGACCCCGGCGATCCCCAACCCGACCATGACCGCGATCGTCGACACCAGACCCAGCCGGGCACGCAGGCTCCACCGACGACCAGTGGGCCGGACCCGGACCCACAGGGGCCGAGTACTTCTCACTGGACAGCCGAACGGTCTCGCACGACGTAGCCCAGTCCCCGTACGGTCTGCACCAGGCGCGACTCACCCTCCGCCTCGGTCTTGCGGCGGAGGTAGCCGATGAACACGTCCAACGTGTTCGAGCCGGGGTCGAAGTCGTATCCCCACACGTGCTGCCACAGCTGCTGGCGCGTCAACACCTGGCCCGTGTGCGAGAGGAGGTACTCCAAAAGGTGCCACTCGGTTCGCGTCAGCACGATCTCGCGTTCACCGCGCCATGCCTGATAGGCGCGGGTGTCCATGCGCAGGTCAGCCACCTGCAGCACCCCGTGGTCCTCCCCCGGCATGCTGCGCCTCACCAGGGCACGGATTCTCGCCAGGAGCTCCTCCAGCTCGAAGGGCTTCACCAGATAGTCGTCCGCCCCGGAGTCCAGGCCGGCGACGCGGTCCCCTGTCAGCTGACGGGCCGTCAACATCAAGATCGGGATCTCATCGCCCTGCCGTCGGAGCCGCCGTGTCAGCTCCAGCCCCGAGATCCCTGGGAGTCCGACGTCCAGCACCACACAGTCGAAGCCGTTCGCGGTGAGCGCGAGGACCGCATCCTCACCAGTAGCAGCATGGGAAGCCTCGTAACCCTCGAACACCATCGAACGAAGCAGGCTTGCCGCCAACGCTGGATCATCCTCGACCACCAGCACCCTCATAGGAGCCCATCATGACGGGCACACGGTCGAGTGGACCCGCGGCTTCCAAGAGTCTCACCAATCCCTCATCCAGCCCACTGCCGTCGTCATCGCACAGGAGCCCTCCTCCCCATTCACGCCGAGGATGGCGACAACCGGCCGAATGCCTGATGGCCGGCGCGTCATGTCCGCCGGCTGGCGGGCGCGCAGTGCAACTCTCAGCCCGTGAGCGGTCGGACCATGACCGGCTTGCCGCCCGGCCGCTGGCGCCCCGAGGATCTGTGCATGAGCGAGACGCCTGCCACGGCGAGGGTAAGACGTGCCGTCCGGGCGGTCATCCTGGCCGATGATGACCGTGTCCTGCTGTGCCGCTTCAGCTTCCCGCATCCAGCTGTACCGAAGGGCGCAACGGGGGTATGGGCGGCCCCCGGCGGCGGCATCGAGCGCGGTGAACTGCCGCTGGCGGCACTGCGCCGGGAGCTGCACGAGGAGACGGGGCTTGTCATTGACGCCGACCCGCCTCACGTCTGGCACCAGGAGGTCGCCGCCTCCAGCCACGCGGACGGCTACGACGGGGTGGTCAACGACTACTTCCTCGTCCGCACCACGCGCTTTGATCCGCGCGGAGCGCTGTCCGATGACGCCCTCGCCGCCGAGCACATCAGCGGGATGCGATGGTGGCGGCACGGAGACATCGCCGAATACGGCGGAACCGACCTGTTCTCACCCCGTGGCATCGCCACACCACTGGCGGCGCTGATCGCCGGTGACATCCCGGGCACGCCAGTGATGCTCGGCCTGTGACCTCTGGGCACTTGGCAACGTCCGCTGATCAGTGTCGGCGCGGGTCATGCCCGCACCGGACCAGCGTCCGCCCAAGGCATCGGGGGCTGCACTCGTAGGGTCTGTTCCGTGACCACGAGAGACGACTCACCGAAATCGAGGAGTTCGCACGGGGCTGCCCGAGGGGACTCGGGCGAAGAGTGGCTAGGCCTCGCCGTCCACTACGAGCGGGCCCGATCCCGCGAGGACTCTCTGGATCGGCTCGTCGAGTGGCCCGCGCAGCGAACCCTTCTGGGGGATGTCACCCGACGGTCGGTGCTAGACCTCGGCTGCGGCAACGGCAGCAAGCTCGCACAGCTCATCGAGGAGGGCGCGACCGCCTCGGTGGGTGTTGATCTGAGTGGCAACTTTCTCAGTCCCAGCCCCCCTGGCATGGAGCTGATCCAGGGCGATCTCTCCGAGTTGGACTCGGTGCCGGGGCTGGCCGGTCGTCGGTTCGACCGGATTCTGTTCCTGCAGTCGTTCGGCTACGCGAAGGATCCAGTCCGCACGCTGCAATCGGCTCGCGAGATGCTGGCCGAGGATGGGTTCATCCTGCTGACCAAGACTCAACCCATCCGGTACGCGGTCGAACGTGCTGAGCAGAACGGGACCTCGCTGGGTGAGGAGTACTTCTCGACCGCGTCGTTCTCATACCTCACCGGGTGGAACGACGAGATCAGCCTCACCAAACGGCCCTACACCATGTCCGACCTCATCAACGTGTTCAGCACAGCAGGGCTGTGGATCGAGACGGTAGTGGAACCGCAGCTGTCTGAGGATGCTCGACAGCGCTACCCGCACAAGCAGGCGTGGATGAACAAGTACCTCGGCATCCTGCTCTTCAAGCTTCGGCCACATCCGGGCCGATAGCCCCTGCAACCGCCCTGGGATCCAGGCGTCGCCCACGAAACGCCACCCTGGGTCGCGAAGTCAGATCGAACTGCGAACGACCGCTCAATGCCTGCGAAAGGTGTGTCACACCGCCGGGTCTCGGTCGCTCGAGAGGAGTAACTCTCGTGCCTGATAAGCGGTCGTGGGACCACTCGTGAGCCGGGAGTCGATGAACGCGACTGGCCCTCCCGCGTGCGCGTGGATCGCCGCACGCATCCGCGCCTGTCCACGCTCGCCACGGAGGGCGACGGCGTCGTCAGGGTCGAGCCAGTGAGCCGCCTCGACTTCATCCGCCTGAAGCGTCAGCTCCGGCGACCCGACTATGGGGTTGCTGTCGAACACGAACTGGACACTGCTCGGCCTTCGGCCCTCGAGGTGCTGCTTCAGCGACGCAGAAGGGACCGCATTAGGAATCCGAGGCCGAGCAGGATCACGGCAATATCAGAAGCTCCAACAGCCCGATCCCGACCCGGTCAGCGGCTGCGTCGATCCGCCGCCTGCCGATCTATCCGTCCTGGCTCGAACAGTGGGGCCGAGGAGCGGCCAAGCATCAGGCGCAACCGCGCATGGTGGGCCACCAGGACAGCGGGTTCAGCGGCTACCACGTATCAATGCTGCAGCGAGCCGCTCCTCCATGCGAGACGGCCCACGGCCTTGAGCGGTTGTACAGCTGCTCCGCGAATAACCGCCGTGGAAAGCACCCTGGAGCGAGGAGAGCGACGGTGCGGTACCTGTTGACACACGAAGTGCTGGAGGGTCTCGCCAGCGACGGTCGGCCGGTGTTGGCGCCCGTTGTCAACGAGCACCAGGTGCGTGCGGCGGCCGGCACCACGATGGCTCTGGGCGCCGTGGCGTTCGCCTACGCCTACTTCGAGCATCGGTACCGGGGTCTGCAGGTCGTGTCCCCGTTCTTCTTCGTAGAGTTCTTCATCCGGGTAAGCGCCGGGATCTCCCGCAGCCCAATCGGTCTGGCGGCCGGGTGGATGACCCGGCGGCAGACGCCGGACTGGGTGTCGGCCAAGCCGAAGCGCTTCGCGTGGACGCTCGGGCTAGTGATGGCGGGCGCGATGACCGTCATCACCAACGCCGGCATCCGGGGCTGGCTGCCCCGGTCGATCTGTCTTGTCTGCCTTACTCTCATGTGGCTCGAGTCGGCCGTGGGCCTGTGCCTGGGCTGCGAGATCCATGGGCTGCTGGTTCGACGAGGTTGGGCCCGAAAGGATGAGGCCTTCGAGATCTGCGCGCACGGGGCGTGTGAGGTCGGGGGCGGCCGGTCCGTGTGGTCTGCGCGACGGACGCAGTGAGACACACGGAGGCCTGCGCTCCACCCAAGCGGCATGTCACACGGGGGTGAGCGCGATCATCGGCTCCGCCAACAGACGACGAAACGAGCTATGACCGGCGAAAGGGTGCACCACGGACACAACGTCTGCCTCACGGTGCAACCGTCCCGACTGTCACCGCTCAGCCGGACGGCCAGGTCTATCTCGACGGCGTGGCAAGACCGACCACCGGCATACGCGAGTCTCACGGCACGACACCGCGGGACCGAGGTGCATCTCTGAGCCGCCGGTCGGTCAACGACTGCGCGGGCTGAGGCGGCGCCCTCTCCTGTGCCCCTGACCGCTCGGCGGTGGGAGATTCTGGCGTGCCTGAACCCGAGCATCCGATGCTGCCGCACCTGGTTGACCTTGAGTCATGGTTCGAACCCGATGCACCCCCCGACTACGACCCGCCGAGTTGGTCCAGTACGCCGTGACGGGCTCGGACTACTGGCCGGAGCAACGCCCTCGGCAGGGTCGAGCAGGGCGTCCGTGGAGACGGTGCTCTAGCACTCCATGGTCCTGCTTGAGAGCCAGGCGATGATGTGAGTCATACCGCCGGAAGTTCGCGCCGTCGAGTGCTGCTCCGGGTGGCGCACAGGGGGGTACTAGCCGAAGCGTTGCTGAAGGTCGCTGTAGGCGATCGCGCCGTCGAGGAAGCCGAGGGTTCCGGAGTCGAGCAGCTCCCGACCCGCGCGCTCCAGCATGCTCAGCGAGGCCCGAGCCAGGCTGCCGCCCAGGCTGACGCGCTTCACCCCAAGCGAGAAGAGCGTCGGCGCGTCGGTGGTGCTCGCCAGCCCGGCCACGACGTTGAGCGGCACCGGAATCGCCTCAGCGAGCCGGCGAATCGCGTCCTCCTCGACGACGCCTGGCACGAAAACGCAGTCGGCGCCCGCCTCGACGTAGCGGACCGCGCGCTCCACCGTCTCTTCGAAAGGGTCTCCGTAGACGCCAGCGAAGTAGGTATCCGTACGGGCGTTCAGAACGAAGTTGCCACTCGGTGCGGCGGCCCGCGCGGCCGCGAGCCGGTCTACCGCCTCGCCGAGGCCGTACAACCCGGCAGTGTGGGCGTCTTCGACGTTCGCGCCCACCGCTCCGAGCGCCGCAGCGCGAGCCACGGTCTCCCCGACCTCGTCGGGGGTCGCGCCGTACCCGGCTTCCAGGTCCGCGGTCACGGGAACGCTCACTGCAGCCACGATTCGGCCGACGTGGTCGAGCATGGTGTCGCGGTCCAGCGCTCCTCCATCCGGGACCCCCAGAGACCAGGCGATGCCCGCACTGGTCGTCGCGATCGCTGGAAAGCCGAGGTGCTCCAAGATGCGTGCGGAGCCGGCATCCCACGCGTTCGGGAGCACGAAGCCGGAACCACGGTGCAGGCCCAGGAGTGCTGCTGCCTTGTCGTTCGAGGCTGCGGTTGTCACTTGGCCATCATGCCCTGACCTGTGCGTCACACAGCACGCGGGCGCTGGCTGCGAGGGCAGCTTCGGAGCCGTATGGCGAGGCCGCGAACCCGTACCCGCCAACGCCGGCAACGAGGTCACGTTCCGCGTTCCCAGGAAGGGGGCGGCGCGCCACACTGGAGGCGGGCGTGAGGAGGGATACGGGTGTCGGCGCAGGTGTTGTTGGTCCACGGAGCCTGGCACGGGCGATGGTGCTTCGATCGGGTCAGGTCGCTTCTGGCCGCGGCCGACGTGCACGGGATCGCCGTCGATCTGCCCGGCCACGGCGATGACCCCGGGCCCTTCACCGATCTCCATGGAGACGCGGAGCGCGTAGCGGCGGCACTCGAAGGGCTGAGCGATGTGGTGCTACTCGGTCACTCCTACGGCGGTGCAGTCATCACAGAGGCTGGTGTGCATGAGGCGGTTCGGCATCTGGTGTACCTCAGCGGGCTGGCCCTCGACCACGGCGAGACCTGTCAGGCTGCCGCGGTCGCTGAGTCGGCTGGCATCTCCCACGAGGGCCGCCCCGACCTGGGGGCATCGCTGACGTTCCACGACGATGGCACCTCGACGCTGCTGCCCAGCGCTGCATCATGCCTCTACCAGGACTGCGGCCCGGCGGAGGTCGCGTGGGCCATGGCCCACGTAGGACCGCAGCCGATGCTCAACCTTTCTCAAGAGCCCGCGGCGGTGGCCTGGAAGCACAAGCCCTCGACCTACGTCGTCTGCGCCCACGATCAGGCCGTGCATCCAGAGCTCCAACGCATCCTCGCCCGGCGCTGCACAACCACCACGGAGTGGCCGACCGGACACTCTCCCTTCCTTTCCCAACCGGAGCGAATCGCGGACCTCCTCCTCACGCTGATCTGACCCGCACCTCGGAGCGCAGCGTCCTGCCGCCCGATCGGTGAGCCATTCCGCCGGCTTTCGGCGCTGGTCGAACGGGCCCGTCAGCCGGTGAGCGGTCGTCGATGCGCTCTGTGCGGCCTCACCGGGTTGCCGCGACGGCGGCGAGGATTCTTGCCCGCTCAGAGCGGCTGACCGAGTCCGCAACGTAGATGACGAAGCGTCTTGGATAGACCTGCCTGCCGATGGCCGCGGGCACGTGCGGTCTATGCGCCGCGAACCGGACTTGATGAAGGCACTCTTCTCGATGAGCGTGCCCTTGGGGCCGAGGGCCGGCAGCCTCGTCCTTCCATGACCCGTTCTCGCGCTTCCAGGTTTCCGCCGTCGCAGTGAACGGAGTGTTCGGGAAGTGGCAACTCTCGGCGTAGATGATCGCGTCGGTCCCCACGATCGACAAGATCCACTGAGTGTCGTCGGCCACGATGCAGCGGTGGCCGAAGATCGGGATCAGCGTCGGCTTGGGGTCGCTGCGCAGAACCCGGGTGCTTCGAAGGCCTCGACGTGCTCCTCGTCGACATACGTGCCGCCACGCATCCAGGGCGTGGTGCTGTGCAGTGTCGACAGAAACAAGCGATAGTCCGGCGGTCAACGAGGCCGGACCAAGCATGTTCGCTCGCCCGCCGAAGCCACTCGAGAAAGGCGACACCGAATTCCTTGGGCGGTCTCGTCCCCTCGTGTCTGTGGCCATGCATCCCCGAACGCTAGGTGACGGCCTCGACCCGAAGCGCTGAGTGCGCTCATGGCCACCCTCCCAGCATGGGAGGCCGTCGGGTTTGCAGGCGGTTGGAGCATGGCCAGGAGTTGGCGCAATTCCTCATCGGTCTCGGTCGCGACGAAGCCGCAGCAGCCGCCCAGCTCGAGGGATACCTCCGATCTCAGATCACAACTCCCGACGTCGAGGCGATCACCGCCGACCTCGACCCATACAGGATCAGACTCTTCGTGAATGAGCACGACATCGTGGTGCGTGCCATAGGGGCTAGCGAAACGTCCGCTCATCAGCGATGAGTCATGGCCGGGAGCCGGGGACACTCACGGGTGCAGTCAACCCGCCGTCTGTCGGCGCAGCCCGAACGGCACCCATGTCAGTTCGAGTCCTGACGCGGGGGCTCGGGGACACAGCGCGGCAGCTCCAGGGCCGCCACGGATCCGCCCTCGGGCCGGTTGTGCACGGTCGCCGTACCCCCGTGGGCCTGGGCGATGGCGCTGACGATCGCGAGCCCCAGGCCGGCGCCCCCGTCGCGCCGGGCACGACTGGAGTCGGGTCGGGCGAAGCGTTCGAAGGCGTGCGGCAGGAACTCCAGCGGGAAGCCCGGTCCGGAGTCGGCGACCTCGATCACCAGATCGTGGCCGGCTGCCCGGGCCGAGACCACGATCGCCGTCCCGGCCGGTGCGAACCGAAGGGCGTTGTCGACCAGATTGTCGATCGCCTCGCCGATGCGGACGGGGTCCAGCGTTGCCACGAGGTCCTGGGGCGCGTCCACCTCGCACCGGATGTCGGCCGCCAGCGCGCGTGCGGCGGCGTGGTCGGCGCTCCGTGTGACCAGCGGGCGCAGTTCGGTCTGCTCACGCTGGGGAGGAGCCCGGTCCTCGTCGCTCCTGGCGAGGAACAGCAGCTGCTCGGTGAGCCGGGCCAGCCGCGCGGTCTCCTCACCGGCACGCTCGATGGCGAGGGCGAGCTCCTCGCGGCTGCGGCCCGGCCGAGCGGCGAGCTCGAGCTCGCCGCTCAGCACCGCGAACGGTGTCCGCAGCTCGTGGCTGGCGTCCGCCACGAGGGCGCGTTGCCGCGCCAGTGCGCCGCGGAGTCGGTCCAGCAGCTGATTCATGGTCGTGGCGAGCGCGGCGATCTCGTCGCGGGTCCGCGGCACGCGTACGCCGGGGGCGTCCTCGCGCTCGGAGAGATCAGCGACCTCGCGCCGTAGCAGCTCGACCGGGGAGAGGGCGGCGCGGGCGAGACCGTAGGCCCCGAACCCCGCCACGAGCACCAGCAGCAACCCAGCGACCAACAGCTCCGCGGTGACACGGCGCAACGTCGCGTCCATGGTCTCCAGCGAGACACCCGCGACAGCGACCCAGCCCGGATGGCCGGCCAGCGGCGCCGCCAGCACGCGCTCCCGCTCGCCCTCGGCGATGACCGTCGCGAGGAGCCTGCCGCGCCTGGCCTGCAGGAGGTCGCTGGCACCGAGAAGGGAGCTCGCCCCGGCGTCGGCGCTGCCACCCCGGACCTGCCCGGAGCTGTCGACGACCTGCACGACGTACTCGCCGGGAGCCGGGCCGTTCGTTGGGGGTGGGGCGTCCGACGTCGGGAGGAAGCGCGGGGCCTGGGTCAGCTGAACGGCGAGCTGGGAGTCGATCGAGCCCTGCAGCGAGGCGGACAGCTGGTTCACGAACAGCAAGCCACCGAGGGCGGTCAGCACGGCCGAGGCGACCGCGAACACCAGGGCCAGTCGCAGGCGGATCGACATGGTTCACCCACTCGCTTCGTCACGCAGCCGGTAGCCCCTGCCGCGTACCGTCTCGAGGTCGTGGCGCCCGAACGGTACGTCGACCTTGCGGCGCAGGTAGTTCACATACTGGTCCACCACGTTCGAGGTGCCGTCGTAGGCGAAGTCCCAGACCGCTTCGATGATCTGGGTACGGGTCAGCGCGGTGCCCGGATGGCGGAGGAAGAACTCGAGCAGCGCGAACTCCTTGGGGGAGAGCTCGAGCTCGGCGGTGTCGCGCCACGCCCGCTTGGTGGCCGGGTCCAGCAGCAGGTCGCCGACGGCCAGCACCGCCGGGCGGCTGCGGTCGTCGCGCCGAGTCAGGGCGCGCAGCCTCGCGGCGAGCTCGAGCAGGCTGAACGGCTTGACCAGGTAGTCGTCGGCACCGACGTCGAGGCCGCGGACGCGGTCACCGATCTCGTCGCGAGCGGTGAGCATCAGGACCGGGACCCAGATCTCTGTCGCTCGCAACCTGCGGCACAGTTCGAAGCCGTCGAACCCCGGAAGCATCACGTCGAGGACGATGGCCGCATAGCGGTTCTCCGTGGCCAGCCAGAGGCCATCGGGAGCGTCGCCGGACACGTCGACGGCGTACCCCTCCTCCTCGAGGGCGCGCCTGATGAGCTGCGCCATGCGCACCTCATCCTCGATCACGAGCACTCGCACCTCTCTCACGCTACGCAGCACCGGGCGGCAACAGAGGAGGCCAAAGACCCGGTCAGATGTGAGGGTTCTCATCGTTCTCTCACGGTCGGTACACGGCACCCGGCCCACAGTGGGTGTGCCGGGTGGGACCCGGGCAGCGAACACGAGAGGAACCGACATGAACAACGAGCGCGATGCGCACGACGACCGGATCACGCATTCGGAATCGGCCGAGCCTCCGGTCGGTGCCTGGGTCCCGCTCCCGGAGCACCCCACGGCCCGAGCGGATCGGTCCTCACGGTCATACGGCGACACGTATCGCCGCGCACGACGTAGGTCGCGGCTGACGGCTGGGGTGCTGATGGTGGGGAGCGGCGCCGCCGCCGTGACCCTCGCCTACAACCTGGTTCCGCCTGCCACTCCTCCGGGCGGCGCCGTCTCGAGCACCGGGGGCGTCGGTACGACGACGGTCACCAACGCGGGAACCGGACCTCGTGTCACGCACACCGTGGCGACCACCAGTGCATCAGGCGTCACGACGTACACGACCACGCAGGTCGTGAACGGCAAGACCGTGGTCACCCATGTCCAGAAGGCATCCACCTCCACCAACCACGACCGCTGACATGGGCATGTCGATGAACGAGGTCACTGTGACGGCGCTGTGGCGCCTCGTCGACACCGGCGACACCACCATCGCCGTCGCCGAACGCGACGCCCTGGGCACCACGGCGCGGGTCGCGGTGTGGCCGCCGGAGAGCCTCGGCAGAGCGCTCGAAGCAGTGGACGGTGTCCTGACGGCTCTGGATCGTCAGGCGAGCCGGTTCCGGCAGGACTCGGAGATCTCCCGGCTGCACCGCAAGGACGGCGGTATGTACCTGCTGGGCGACGGGTTGGCCGAGGCGATCGGCGTCGCGCTGGCAGCCGCGCGGTGGACCCGTGGGCTGACCGATCCGACGGTCGGTGACGCCCTGATCGCTCTGGGCTACGACCGCGACTTCGCAGACATCGATCCCGAAGGGCGCGCACCGCTCGCCGGCGCGAAGGCGGCGCCGGGATGGCAGACGGTGCAGCTCGACGGGCCGATGCTCCGCCTGCCGGCGGGTGTCCGGCTCGATCTGGGGGCGACGGCGAAGGGCCTGGGCTCCGACCGGGCGGTCCGGGCAGCCATGGCGGCGAACCGGCAGCAGGGCGGAGTGCTGGTCAGTCTCGGCGGGGACATCGCGGTCGACGGGCAGCCCCCGCGCGATGGCTGGCCGATCCTCGTCGCGGACGAACCGGATCCTGCCGGCTCCGGTCGCAGCCAGGAGGTCCGTCTCGTCACCGGAGCCGTGGCGACGTCCTCGATCGCCTGCCGCCAGTGGCGTAGAGCCGGGAGGCAGATGCACCACATCGTGGATCCTCGGACCGGACTCCCCGCTGACGCGCCCTGGCGCACGGTCAGCGTCGCCGCCGTGACGTGCGCCGACGCGAACGCTGCGTCGACGGCCGCTGTCGTCGCCGGTGACCAGGCAGAGGCCTGGCTGGCCCGGGCGCGCGTGCCGGCCCGCCTCGTCTCCCGCGACGGGGACGTGCGCTACCTGGGCGGCTGGCCGGAGTCCGCCGGCGCACCCCTCGTGATCCCCACGCCCGGCCATGTGTACGGCGGAGCCTGCGGACCGAGAGGCGTGCGATGACGACCCGGCTCGGGTCGCCGGCGGACCGGCACCGCGCACGGACGTCCTGAGCATTCGACCGTCGAGCTCGCGTCGGGCGTCCAGCTGAGCGGATCTGAGCCGCGCCGGCGCTGTGCGGCCGTTTCGCGCCAGGTCGGACTACGCGACGATGTGACGCATGGACGAGCCCACTTACCACACGATCTTCGAGCCGTTCCGGATCCATTCGGTGGAGCCCCTGAGGATGAGCACCCGCGCTGAGCGTCGCGAGTATCTCCGAGCAGCTGCTTTCAACCTGTTCCAGGTGCGCGCCGAGCATGTCCTGGTCGATCTGCTGACCGACTCAGGGACCGGTGCCATGAGCAGAGACCAGTGGGCGGCGATCCAGCATGGTGACGAGTCGTACGCCGGGTCGCCGTCGTACTACATCTTCGCCGACGCCGTTCGCGAGCTGTTCCCGTTCGAGCACGTCATCCCGGTCCATCAGGGCCGCGCAGCCGAGAGGATCCTCTTCTCGGTCATCGGTGGGCCCGGCAAGATCGTCCCGAACAACACCCACTTCGACACGACGCGGGCGAACGTCGAGGTGACCGGTGCGCTGGCGACCGACCTGCCGATCCCCGAGTGTCATGACCGCTCGTCCCAGCACCCGTTCAAGGGGAACATGGACCTGGCCGCGCTCGAGGACCTGCTGGTGAGCAGGGCGAGCGACGTACCGTGCGTCTTCGTCACGATCACGAACAACAGCGGCGGCGGGCAACCGGTCTCACTGGCCAACCTGCGTGGCGTCCGCGAGCTGTGCAACCGCTTCGGCAAGCCGTTGTTCTTGGACGCGTGCCGCTTCGCCGAGAATGCCTGGTTCATCCGGGAGCGCGAGCAGGGCCACGGCAACCGGGAGGTCGCCGACATCGTGCGCGACATCGCCGCCTTGGCGGACGGGATGACCATGAGCGCCAAGAAGGACCCGATGGGCAACATCGGGGGCTGGCTCGCCATGAACGACGACGACCTCGCGGTGGCCTGCCGCAACACACTGATCCTCACCGAGGGATTCCCGACGTACGGCGGCCTCGCGGGGCGCGACCTGGAGGCGCTCGCACAGGGTCTCAAGGAAGTCGTGCAACACGACTACCTGAGGTATCGGATTCTGTCGACCGCCTACCTCGGGGAGGCGCTCGAGGAGCGGGGCATTCCGGTGCTCAGCCCCTTCGGCGGGCACGCCGTCTATATCGACGCACGGGCGCTGGCCTCCCACCTGAACCCGTTGGAATATCCCGGACAGTCCGTGGCGGTCGCTCTCTACGAGATGGGCGGGATCCGCTCCTGCGAGATCGGCACCGTGATGTTCGGCAGACAGCCGGATGGCACCGAGGCACCGGCTTCCATGGACCTGGTCCGGCTCGCCATCCCGCGGCGTACCTATACCCAGAGCCACATCGACTACGTGATCGAGGTCTGCGAGCAGGTGGCCGCCCGTGCCGACGCTCTCCCGGGCTACCGGATCGTTGTCGAGCCGAAGACCCTGAGGCACTTCACCTCGTCCTTCGAGCCACTGGTCTAGGACGGATCCGGGTCATGAACATGGTCACTCCGCACCGGAAGCGCTGAGAGGCCGGGGCCGGTCTCACGGAAATGTTGGGAGCGCGTCACTTCGGCCGCCTGTCGGCGCGGCTCGAGCGGCGCTGTCAGCCGAGGAGCGCTCGCGTACCCGCTTCGCACCGGTCCTGCACCGGCCTCCGACTGGGCGGTCGGTCGACCTCCGAGCAGTCTCGCGTGGGCCGCGGGTGTCAGCCCGAAGCGCTCGCCTCCTGGCACGAAGTCGACAGGATCGAGCGAGAGTGGACGTGGTTTGCGGACGTGAAGCGTCCGGAAGAGTCCCTATGTTGGGCCTCATGACGAGCACCTTCGGCTTCGCCCCTGGCCAGCCACCCGACTGGGACCTCGAGCGCTTCATGCGCGGCGACGAGGTCGACACGGCCGTGATCACTCTGGAACGCAACCGGCTCACGTTCGCGTGGAAGTGTGCCGATGTCGACGCCGATGGGCTGCGTGCGAGCCTCGGCGCCTCGTCGGTGACCTTGGGGGGCCTGCTCAAACACCTGGCCTGGGTCGAGGAGCTGTACTTCCAGAACCGACTCGCCGGTCGCGCTTCCATGGCGCCGTTCGACCAGCTGGATCTCGAGAGCGACTGGGAAGACTGGGCATGGAGTACGGCGGCCGGCGACACACCCGACGCCCTCCGCGCGCTCTGGGTCGACTCCGTGCACCGCTCCCGCGATGCCCTGGCCGAGGCGCTGTCTCGCGGGGGGCTGGAGCAGACGACCCAAGACGGGATGAGTCTGCGCCGGTTGCTGGCCGACATGATCGAGGAGTACGCCCGCCACACCGGGCACGCCGACCTGCTCCGCGAGCAAGTCGACGGGGCCACTGGAGAAGGCGCTCCGAAGGACTTCCCGGTCCCCTGAGACCCGACCCCTCGAGCAGGCATCTACCGTGGTTCCTGAGAGCCCGCCCGCGCTTCGACGCCGGATCGCAGACACCCCAAAGCACCCTGTCGCAACGCGGATGCGTCCTTTCGCGAAAGCGAGAGAGCGCCGTTCCGCGTATGACGGGTCAACTGCGGGCGCTGACCGGCAGTTCCGCGTCGTCCCGCGCGATCATCCGGCTGTGGTCACGCTCCGCCGTGAGGATCCCTTGCGGAACTGACTGCGCCGGGTGTCGGGGTGATTTGAACGACGTCGATAGTGGTTCCGCTTGCGAGGCACCTTGGGTCACGCGCCGGGCGGAGACCGAACGGACCGGTGCGGTTCCGCCGGCCCAGGGGGTTGCTGTCCGTGCGAGCCGAGGGATCGGTCGGTCGATCGCGGTGGCGATGGCGCGACGTGGCTGTGACCGATCCACGCAGGTCCCCGGCCGCCTCTGGCGGGCGATTTGCGCCAGGGCTAAACACGTGTTTAGAATCCTGACCATGAGTTCAACGACGGACGAACGAGACCTCACGGCACGAGCGAACATCCGCAACGCCGCGCTGCGGCTGTTCGCCGAGCGAGGTCACGATGCGGTGACGGTGCGCGAGATCGCCACCGCTGCGGGAGTGTCGCCAGGCCTGGTGGTTCATCATTTCGGGAGCAAGGACGGCCTGCGCGCGGCCGTGGACGCCCACGCAGGCGAGTCGTTCGACGCGCTCTTCGCCGAGATCGGCGAACAGGACCTCGCCGCGATGTTGGCGGATGGAGAGGCCGCCGGGTCGATCGCGGAGGCGTTCACCCGGGCCTTCCCCCACGGATCCCCGCTGCCGGCCTACCTGCGCCGACTGCTGCTCACCAACGACCCGGCCGGCGCCGCGCTCTTCGGTCGGTGGTACGCCGCCACCCGCCGGCTGTTGGACGCCATGGTCGAGCTGGGCGCCGCTGTCCCCAGCGAGGACCCCGCGGTCCGGGCCGCGTTCTTGCTGGTCAACGACCTCGCGCTGATCCTGCTGCGCAACCAGATCGCCACCGCCATCGGCGATGACCCGTTGACGCCCACCGGACTCGACCGGTGGGCCAGGGAAGCCACCGCCGTCTATCTCACGGGCGCCTTCGTGGCCCCTGCGAAGGAGCCGCTGCCATGACCACTGCCATGACCACCGCCACCCCTGTCATCCGCACCGAGCGACTCACCAAGGTCTTCGGTACCGTCCGAGCGCTGGACGGTCTCGACCTCACGGTGCGTTCCGGTGAGGTGCACGGGTTCCTCGGGCCCAACGGCGCGGGCAAGTCCACCACCATCCGGGTCCTGCTCGGAATGATGAAGGCCACCTCCGGCAGCGCCGAGCTGTTCGGGGGCGACCCCTGGCGCGACGCCCCCCGGCTGCACGGTCGGCTGGCATACGTCGCCGGTGACGTCGCACTCTGGCCGGGGCTGACCGGGGGCCAGTGTCTCGACGTCCTGGGCGCCACCCATGGCCGCGTCGACCTACGCCGCCGAGCAGACCTGGTCGAGACGTTCGAGCTGGACCCCACCAAGCGGGTCCGGGACTACTCCAAGGGCAACCGGCAGAAGGTCGCGCTCATCGCCGCCCTCGCCGCCGACGCCGAGCTGTTGGTGCTCGACGAGCCCACCTCCGGGCTCGACCCACTGATGGAACGGGCCTTCCAGCGCTGCGTCCGCGACCGCCGCGAGGACGGGGTGACGGTGCTGCTGTCGAGCCACATCATGGGGGAGGTGGAGGCGCTGGCCGACCGGGTGAGCATCATCCGACGCGGGCGTACGGTCACCAGCGGCACCCTGACCGAGCTACGCCGGCACACCCGGACCGCCGTCCACGCCGTCACCGAGCACGACCCCGCCGGGCTGGCCCACGCGGACGGCGTCGCCGACTACCACGGTGAGCGGCTCGATGGCCGCGTGGACTCGAGGTTCACCATTGAGCCGGATCGGCTCGACACTGCCGTCGGGCTGCTCCACGAGGCCGTCATCCACACGCTCACCGCCACTCCACCCAGTCTCGACGACCTGTTCCTGCAGAACTACGACGACGCCTCGGTACCCGGCACGGCGTCTGCCGACGACGGTCTCGTGGAGGTCGCGCGATGAGCGCCCGGCGCCCGGCAGGGGCGGATGGTCGGCAGGGCCTGGGCACCATGCTGGGCATTACCGCGCGCATCCAGCGGCGCAGTGCCCTGGTCTGGGTGCTCGTGCTCAGCGGCAGCATGATCGGCACCGCGGCCAGCATCGCCTCGCTCTACGACACCCCCGCCAAGATCCACACCTACGCCGCGGCGGTCACCGCCGGCAACGCCCTGCTCGCGATCAACGGCAAGGTCGAGGGCATCGACTCCCTCGGCGGCGTGATCGCGGACGAGTTCGGCTTCATGGCCGCATTTCTGCTGCCGCTCCTCGGGATCAGCCTGGTGGCGCGAGCCACCCGTCGCGAGGAGGAGTCCAGCCGCCTGGAGCTGCTGCTCGGCGGACGCATCGCCCGCCACCAGCCGACCCTCGCAGCGCTCCTGGTGGCCACCGGCACGATCGGCGTTACCGGTGCCCTGTTCGCCGCCGGGCTGATCGGCTCCGGCGTTCCGGTCGCCGGCTCGCTGTTGTACGCCGCGTCCCTGGGCTGCCTGGCCTTCGTCTTCGCCGGGGTAGCGGCGCTGCTGGCCCAGCTCACCCTGCACGCCCGGGGGGTCTACACCTGGAGCTTGATCGTCCTCGCCGCCTCCTACGTGCTGCGCGGCGTCGGAGACGTGACCGGCACCTGGATCACCTGGCTGTCCCCGCTCGGCTGGGCGGAGAAGGCGGCACCGTTCGGGGACCAGCGGTGGTGGGCCCTTGTCATCCCGTTCGCGGTCGGGCTGGCACTCGGTGGGGTGGCATTGCGGCTGGCTGCCGAGCGAGACCTGGGCAGCGCTCTGCTCCGGGGCAGGGGTGGCCCCGAGCGCACCGCCACACGGCTACGCAACCCGATCGGTCTCGCCGTGTGGATCCACCGCCCCGCCACCCTCGGCTGGCTCGCCGGCGGGGTGGTGCTCACCGGGACCATGGGCGCGCTCTCCCAGCAGCTCCTCGACGCGATGGCCGGCAACCACGCGCTCACCACCGCGATGGGCATCAGCGACGGCCGGCCCACCGACGGCGTCGTCGCTGCCGTCCAGCTCTACCTCGCCGCCATCGCGACCGGCTACGTCGTCCAGGCCATCGGCACACTGCGGACCGAGGAGGCCGAGGGCCGACTCGAGACCCGCCTCAGCGGCACCTTGTCGCGGACCCGCTGGCTGGCCGCGCACGCGCTGGTGGTGCTCGGTGGCCTGGTCGCGATCGTGGTCGCCTCGCTGGTCGTGCTGGGCGCCGCGACCGCCCTGTCGACCAGCGACACGACCATGCTGGGTCCGATCGCCGGCTCGGGGCTGGCCTACCTTCCGGCCGAGCTGGTGCTCGCCGGGCTGGCGCTGGCGCTCTACGGCCTTCGTCCCCGACTGCTCGGGCTCGCGTGGGCGGCGTACGCCGTGGTCACTTTCGTCGCGTTCCTCGGTCCGGGCCTGAAGCTGTCCCAGTGGGTGCTCGACCTCTCGCCGACCACACACGTCGGCAACCCACCGCAGGGCACGGTCGAAACCGGCTCGCTCGTCGTCCTGTCGGCGATTGCGGTGACCCTCGTGGTGGTCGGCTTCGCCGCGTTCCGGCAGCGTGGGGTACCCCAAGGCTAGTGGTCCCGAGTGGAGCCGCCACCGGTGACGTCGCAGGCTCACCGGACCAACCGGACCTGCCGTCCCACCAGGGGATCTCGCACTGCACGGCGTCCGGTGGGGCGTCGGGCAACGCTTTCCCACGCATGGTGAGGAGGTGGGCGGTGAGGGTTGCCATACCCAGCGCAGCATCGACCAGCGGGAGACGGGCCGGGGTGAGTGGGTGGTCCAGGAACAGACCGGCACCTGCGGCTCCGAGCGCTTGACCGAGGTAGACGCCGGAGGAATTGTGCCGACGGTGAGGCAGCCGAGCACCGTTGCAGGGGCGCGGCAACGGCGGGCCGAGCCGGCTTCCGGCGGGACGCACCGGCGCCTTGGGTGACGACGAAAGCGCGGCTACCGACCAGCGCCCGCCGAACTGAGCGGGCGCCCTTGAGCCAGGCCAACCGAGCCTCGAACTCAGACGACGAGCCGTCGCTGCCCACGAACACCCATCGGATCACGAGGGCCATGGTCAGCGTTCTCGCAGTTCAGGGCCTGCGACACCTGGCGGAGGATAGGGGATTCGAACTGGCGGGGTCGGCCCGACGCCTCGACGCCCCGGGGCTCCGATTCACGCTCAAATTGAGCGTGAATCCCATGCCGGTGCAGCAAACGACATCGTTGGGATACCCGCATCTACAACGCCGGTAGCACATGAGTTAGCACATGAGGGGCCTCGTCATCGCTGATTCGCTTGGCGTTCGTGCGCACTCGTTAAGTCGGCCGAGACCCGTTCGCCGCGGACTTCGCCGGCGTCGAACATGGCTGATGATGAGGATCGAATTCAGACTGCCGAGATCTTGACGTCGAATCCGTCGACGAGGAGCTCCAGGTCGGACGTGTCCGCTGTGATCACAACCGACGGGGCCAGCTCGACCGCGGTGGCAGCCACGATGGCGTCGACGGTGAGGTCACGCTTCTTGCGTCGCACCTTCTCGGCACGGGTGCGCAGCGTTCCGGCACGCATCGCCACGCCCTTGGGGAGGTCGAGGGTGGGGATCTTCCCCAGGATGTGCCAGATCGCGGCATCGGTTGGCGCGCCGGTCGCGACCTCGGCGAGAACCACTGCGGGGATGAGCACGCGGTGATCGGCTTGCTGGGCGGCCGCCAATCTCTCGGCCATCCCCTTGCGGTTCTCGGCCAGGGCCGAGACAGCTTCGGAGTCCAGGATCAGGACTCGTGCCACCCGGCTCAGCGCCACTCGTCGACGTACCGAGCGACGGCGTCGGCGTCGAGGGGTCCGTTGATCTCGACCAGTTCGCCGATCAGGTCATCGAGGCCGTCCCGCTCGAGCTGCCTGCGTAGGGCATGGGTGGCGTAGGCCGAGACCTTGCCCGGCTCCACGCGGTCCCGGACGCGGTGGAGGACGTCGGACTCGATCGTGAGACTGACCTTCTCGAAGGCCTGTTGGCTGGTCACTAGTCGATCCTACCAGCAAGGCGATTCAGCAGTAGTGCAGGTTCCACAGCTCAGTCAGCCGACCACCTCACTCTGACCTCCTCCTGCCACCAACCCCCTCTCCCCTTCATCCTTCACTCCTACTGGCCCTCCTCTCCCTCCTCTCCCTTCCCTGCCTCCCCTGCCTCCTCCACTCCGCCCTCTTCTCACCATCCCTCTCTTTCCCTCCTTTGAATGGACGTATGCTACCGTGGTAGATACGTAGCGCGCGATTGTAGAAACATTGCGCGCACAATGAGCGGAGTTGGCGATGAGGGGTGGAGTGATCCTGTTCCGGGGATCGGGCGCAGCGGCGTGCCGCTACCTGGAGTCGGATCGCTCGCGCGCTGACGACTACTACTTGGAGGGCGGGACAGCGCTGGCCGCCTTCACCGTGACGGACGGCAGTGGCGAGGTGCTGGCAGCCTGCGCATTGGACGCCGAGCGGTATGCAGGCTGGGTGGACTGGATCGACCCGCTGACAGGGAGCTCGATGGGCAGGCCGCGGCTGCCGGGTGAGGAGGTTTCGGGGAAGCGGGGGTCGCCGCGGTTCGCGGAGATGGTGGTGAACACCCCGAAGTCGCTGTCGATCGCCGCCGCTCTGCATCCTGAGGTGTCGGAGGCGTTGGATGCAGCGCAGGCGCGACGCGGTCGCTGAGATCCGACGGTTCCTTGGGTTGCACTCGGTCACCCGGGTCGGAGCGCGTGGCAGGCAGGAGGTGGTGCCGGTCGAGTGGCTGCAGACGGTCGCGGTGGTCCACAAGACCAGTCGCGCGGGCGACCCGCATCGACACGTGCACTTCCAGATCGGCACCCGGGTGTGGGCGGCCGGCAGGTGGCGCGGCCTGGACACCGCGGCCCTGTTCAAGCAACAGGGCGCGATCCGGGCACTCGGCACCGCCGTCATCGCAGCCCACCCGGGACTCGCCCAGGTGCTGGACCGACACGGCCTCACCCTGGACCCGGTGACCGGCGAGGTGGTCGAGCTGGAGCCGTTCAACGCGGTGATGTCCAAGCGCGCCGGCCAGGTGGAGAAGAACCTCATCGACCTGGACGCCGAGTGGGCCCAGGCGCATCCCGGTCAGGAACCCGGGCCCGTCGTCACCTCCCGGATGGTCGCCGCAGCCTGGGCCAAGGACCGGCCACAGAAGCGACCCACCACCTTGGCCCACGAGGACGGTTGGCGTCAGGAGCTGGCCGATGCCGGGTATGACCGCGAACTGTTCTCATCGCCTCGAGTAGGCGGCCACCGGGTGGCATCCGTACCGGTCTCTTCGGAAGACCTCCAGGTGCTCACCCTCGCTTCCCGGGCGCTGGACCGGTGCGCCGCACAGGCATCGACGTGGAACCGGCACACCGTCGCCGAGCAGGTGACCCGGATCCTCACCGAGTACGGCGTACGCGCCGAGCCCGCCCAGCTGCGCGATCTGGTCGAGCTCGCCACCGACCTGGCCGTCGGGGACTGTCTCTCGGTGCTACCGCCAGGAACGGCCCGACCCGAGCACGTCGCCCACCTGACCAGCCTCGAGGTGGTCGCCGCCGAGACCCGGTTGCGTGACCTGCTCACGGACCTTGTGGCCGCCACCGCGGACACCGAGATCCTCGATGTGACGACACTGGCCGCCGAGCGGCGGCTGGACCAGGACTTGATCCGGGGCAGGCCCGCGCCGCCGCGGCGGTCGCCTCGACCCGCCCGCTGGTGGTCGTGGAGGGCGCCGCAGGTGCAGGAAAGACGACCATGCTCTCCGTCGCCATCGACGGTGCCGCAGTAGAGGGTCGAACCACGAGGATCGTGACGCCGACGAAGAAGGCCGCCGACGTGGCCGCCCGTGAGCTCGGCGTACCCGCCGAATCGGTCGCCAAGCTGCTTCATGCCCACGGTTGGCGTTGGAACGCCGACGGCGTGTGGACCCGGCTTGCCGTCGGGGAGCCCGATCCCGACACCGGTGGGCTGTACGGCGGGGCACCTGTGTGGGCGCGACTGGCGCATGGTGAACGAGTCGTGGTCGACGAGGCCGGGATGCTCGACCACGACAGCGCCGTCGCACTCCTCACGGTGGCGGGCGAGGCCGGAGCCACTGTCGCCCTCGTCGGAGACCGAGCCCAGCTCCCGGCCGTGGGACGTGGCGGAGTGCTCGACATGGCCGCAGAACTGACCGCGAGCAGTGGCCGAGCCGTCTTCGACATGGACTCGGTCCACCGATTCATCGACCCGATCTACGCCGACCTCACCCTCCAGCTCCGAGCAGGGCGCGACCCGGCGCACCTGTTCGACCAGCTGCACGCGCTCGAACATGTCCGACTGCACCGCGGCACCGACGACGCCCACGAGGCCATCGCCGCCGCAACCACCGCCGCGATCAGGGCAGCGATCGGGGCCACCAGCACGGTCGCCACAACAGTCGCGACCAACGACGACGCTCGGGCCCTCAACGACCGCGTCCGCACCGAGCGCGTCGCACGAGGCGAAGTCGACGACACCACCACGGCATCCGGGAACGACGGGCTGCCCATCGGGGTCGGCGACGTGATCACCACGCGCAAGAACGACAGCACGCTGGGGGTCGCGAACCGGCAGACCTGGACCGTGCGCAGCATCGGCGACGACGGCACCGTCTGGGCGGTCGACGGCTCCAGCCGGTCCAAACACCCGCGGTCGGTTGCCCTCCCCGACTCCTACGTCAGCGAGCACGTGCATCTCGCGTACGCCGCAACCGCGTACGGAGTCCAGGGCGTCACGACCACGACGGCCCACACCCTGCTATCGGAAGCGTTGGACGCGTCCGGGGTCTACGTCGGGATGACCCGCGGCCGCGATGCGAACGTGCTGCACATCGTCGCCGAGGGCCTCGACGAAGCCCGCGAGCAGTTCATCGACGCGCTCCACCGCGACCGTGCCGACCGCGGCCTCCAGGCAGCAACCGCCGGAGCCCACGTCGCTGTCGCGGGGTTGGTGGCTGAGGGACCGGTGAAGGTGGTCAACGGCGAACGCGCACGGCTGCTCGAGGCCATCGCCACGGCAGAGCGCCAAGCAGCACGATGGGAACACGCCGCCGCTCTACTGGCCACCCAATCCCAGACCCACGCGCGCGAGGAAGCCTCCGGCCGCGCCGACCTCTCCAAGCCGAAGCTGACCTCACGGCGGTCCGTGACCGCGCCCTAGGGCCGCTGCTCTCCAGGCACCGCGACGGGCAGGCCTACCTCGATACGCACGCAGCACGACGCGCATGGGACGCAACGCTGAGAAGACTGGTGGGCGCTGCGCGGAGGCTTGATGCGCTCAGGCGGAGGCATGAGCAAGCGACTGTAGTGAACGGTGGGGAAGCGTGCGACACGGCAGATGGGCGCACGACTCGCGACGGGGAAGCGTGGGCGCTGCGTCATCAACACACGAAGCCAACGTGTGCAGTGCTGTAGCATGTGCGGGCGGTGCGCGCTCAAGCAGATGGTGGCGGCACGGGTGAGGCGAAGAACTGACATCGGCGTTACGACGACGAGATGCGCGTTATGAACAGTAGCGGAACCACAGCGCAAGCTGTGCCAGCGGTGGCGCGAGCGCGGACACGGTGCGTGCGATCTCACCACATCGAATCCTTCCATCGGACGAGCGTCACTACATCGAGTAAGCGCGCTGAGCCTCGAGATCGAAGTGAGCAAGCAGCGGCACCACGGAGCGGGCTGGCGCGCAACCAACGCGCATCGGACAACAGACGAGCGCGGACTCAGCATCTAGCAGCGCGGCTAGCGCGAGAGGTGCGTACGGGACGCTGCGCGCCTCTCATGCTGGTGAGCGGACGTACTCGATTGCGGCGCTCAAAAGACACTTGGGAGTCTGATGGCGCTGTGGAAGTGACAAGGGTTGCGATGCGTGGTGATTGGTACGCGAGGATGAGGCAATCGAGGTGACGATGGTGCGGGCGATCTCTTCGGCGAGGGACTCGCTCGAGATGAGTTTGGACGAGCGGTCGGTTGTAGATGGCGAGCAATATAAAATATAATATATATATATATTATAATAATAATAATATATATATTATTATAATAATAATAATAATAATATATATAAATAATAATAATAATAAAAAAAAAAAAAAAAAAAAAAAAAAAAAAAAATATATGCCGGTCGCCCGCGCCGAGACCCGAGGCTGTCACCTCGGGTGCCACTCGAACTGGGCATGGTCGCTCTTACCGGCGCCATCGAGAACCTTCACGTCGATGGTGCGCAGGTTCGTTGCCATCCGAGGCGTTCGAGCCTGCACAGGCCCGCGCAACACGAGTGACCGAGCGTCGACGCGTGACGCCAGGAGCGCGAACGGCGTGTCTTTGCGGATGGTGTCAGTTTGCCGCTGTGGCAGAGCAGAATCACGCCACGATGGTCAGCGCGCTATGACGCTCAGCGCGCGAGCAAGCTCAAACGGACGTGCGCCGATCGCGAGGTGTGTCGCGTGACGCGCGATGCGAGTGGCCACGATTGCCATCCTGCACCCGTTCGATCCAGGAAGGACGGGTCGGTATAGCTCGGTGGGCTTCTCCTCCGACCGGCCACGCCAACGCACTCACATGCGGCTGTGGGCGCTCACGCGATGTGCAGGTTGCTAGGGTCAGGTATGCACTCTGAAGCTGAGAGACACGGATCGTGGCGAGCCCGTGGCGATGCGCGTTGGGCAGGCATCGAGAATCTGTTCATTGGAAGCCACTTCCACACAAACGAATGGATGCCTTCCGCTGTCGTTGTGCTCCACGTGTGGGTTGACCGAGTCACGTGACAGTTTGAACGAGTGCAGAAGTACGGGCACAGGGCTGCAGTGTGACGTCGCTGTTGTGTGTTGAGGACGCGATCGACAGCGGTGCCACGTCGCTCCACGGTTGCGCGACGATGACCATCCCGTACGCATCGCGGCGACAACAAGAGCAGTGACGCGCAAGGCGTGCAAGCGCCGAGCGTTCAGTGTCACAGGTACCGCGCTCATCGATTCCGCTGAACTCGTTCACGAGGGTAATCGCGATGGGTGATGCGCGGCTTCTCCTCCACCAGATGCATGGTCTCGTGCAACGCACTCCTATGCGCTGTCGGGCCCGCCGCTGCGCACGTGCACCCCCATCATCTCGGGAGCGCGTTGAAAGCGACGGCTCGGCGGAACCTTTGGGCGTACGCTTCGGGTGTGGCGCACGGTGACGCCCGATTCTGGAAGGGGCGCCTGTGGGCATGGTTTGTTCATCGGTGCTGTTGTTCTCTTTGTGGGTGCGATGCTCGTACTCGACTGGTTGTGCGGGCGCGCTGGCGGCGCAGGATGAAGGCGCGTGACGGGGAAGCGGGAAACCGAATCCCGGGTACGCGCAGATCGAGCAGCAGTGTCACGAGCAGTGGAACATCTGCCTTAGTCCCGCCTGAAATCTCACATGCGGGCGACGCACTCACATGCGCTGTGCGCTCGGATCTGCGATGAGCGGTGCGGGTACGGCTGGCACTACGGCCAGGAGGAGCATCTGACATCGTGGTGTGGGAACCGTAGGCCTCAACGCGTAATGACATGGCGCGATGCAGTCTGCGATCTGCGGTGGGATATCGACGTATGTTGCTCTGCGCGGGTGCGGTGAGGGCGGCAATCGCACGGCTCGCAGATCCTGAGGTAGCGGACAGCAAGCGCGCTGGGACACCTGCGTACAGCGGTTATCAGCACTCTCCTGGGCTGGACGCACAAGCAGCGAGCCGTTGGGACGTGCTCGGGACCGCTCTGCGCCGGTACGCAATACGCACGGTGTGCATCGCTCGTATGTAAGGGCGCGCACGGATCTCGCACTTCGTATGGTCTGGGATTGGAACATGCGATGTCGACCTGTGCACGGTTAACATGCTCGGTGGCCGTAGGCTTAATCAGGCGATAGCCGCGTAGCAAACCTCGCGGGGCGTTTGCGTATCTGTGACGACAGGTAGTGGCGGCAGGTGGGTGGCGACGAGTTCGCGACTATGCGGCGCTTCGTTGGTGCGTCTGGCGCGTTAGGGGCGGGGACGCAAGCTCCGTTCCGAAGTGTGGCAGCGCGGAGCGGGAGAGTTCGCGAAAAGGTCACACGGTTTGTCGAGGCTGCGAGTCTGGCTTCGCTAGCGCTGAAGGGGAGGATCACGATGCGCCGGAACTCTCGGGGACGAACGACGCCGCTGACCACCCTGCTCTTGCTCGCCGTGGTCGCCTGTTGCGGGTGCTCGGTGACGGTGTACGCGGGCAAGACCACATCCGGGCCTTCGCTCTCTGCCTCGACGGCCGTGCCGACTGTGAAGGCGGCCACGCCGGTGCTGCACACAGCCGAGTACAGGGTCTTCCTGCACGGGGTCCAGCACTTCTGCCGAGCCTTCTATGTCCAGGAGCGAGTCGTCGACGAACGGCATCCCGTAACGGGTGCGGCGACGCGCCGCGCCGAGACGGCCGCGCAAGCGGCGGGCGTTCAACGCGCGAACACTTTCCTAACGGGACTGCACCCACCGGCGTCCTTGACCGACGCCTTCACTGAGTTCCAAGGCAACGCGCTGGAGATCTATCGGGCCCGTCGTCTCGAAGCCCAGACTCGAACTCCGGAGCAGTTCGCCGCTGCGGGTACGCGTTTCGAAGACGCGATCAACGAACGCCATGCGCTGGCGCGGGCTCTCGGTGCACGAGGTTGCGACGGCGTCCTGCCGTCCGGCCAGGCGCGAGCAGCCGTCGCTGTCGTGGAGAAGTTCGACCACACGACGAATCCCTTTCTCGGGTGCCACACGATGGTGACCTCGGAGTTCGTCGAGACGGAGTTCGCCCACGACCCAGGCGGTCCGATGGGCTTCTGCGAGACCCGCCTGGAGCAGCTGGCCCCTTCGCAGATGCCGGAAGGGATCCACGTCGTCTCCGTTTCAGGTGTCGAGGGGATTGCTGCAACGGTGCAGTATTACGAGGTGGGGTGTGCCTGCCCAGCACCCGTTACCGCACGCCTCTATCTCGAGGGACATACATGGAAGATCCGCGGGATCGATCCGGGAGAGCCGTCGATCAGATGGACCGGAGTCGCCATCGGCATCGGCGTAGGTGTGCCCTGACCCATCCACCCGTGGAATCGCACTCACTTGAGGCGATCCGGTGTCCGCACCGGCGATGAGCGGGCGTGCAAACCTGGGGATCCGCCTCCTGAATCGGATGAGAGTCGTAGCCTGCTCACCGGACTGATTCGAAGGGCGGCCGCGCGTGGTTGAGTGGGTCATCTTCTGTGTAGCCGTTGGCGGCGTCAGCACAGTCGTGCTGATGTTCATGGGCCACCGCCGAGGCCACACGCCCGCTCGTGAGACTGCGGTCGTGGTGGAGGCTTCGCCTTCTTTCCGGCACGAACATCCCTGGAGCCTGATTGGTGCGGTGGTGATGCAGGGCTCCTTTGGCAAGGTCTCGGCTACCTGGCCACTCGGGTTCTTGGGCGCCAACGACCACTCGGTAGAGGTGCGGATTCGGCCCCGTTGGCTAGGCCGCATGTTCGGTGCCCGTCCGATGCGTGTCTCTCCTGCCGACGAGGTTGAAGTCTTCCCGGCTCGGGGGTGGTTCGGCACTGCCTACATCGGGATCCGCGCCGGGGAGCGCGAGTGCTACTTCATGTGTTCCGGGCGAGCGGAAGTGTTGGGGCGGCTGCAGGCATCGGGTTACCGAGTGACTTCGACGGAGCGGAAGATCGTCTACCTCTAGGCGTCTACTCATGCCGCTGTCCGGTCCCACGCACATGCCGATGAGCGGACGCCCTCCTTTGCAAACTGTGCGACCCTTGCTGGGTGTCGAAGCGCACCGTCGCCTGGCTTGGCGGCCTCGCTGCGGTCATCCTGACCGGCTGCCTGCTGGTGGTCCTGCATGCCTCAAACGACAGTGACCGCGAGGACGCCGTCACTCCCACCTGGGCCTCCCATTGCTTCCCCAGGCCCGTGAGTGTGAGCTCCTCAGACTTGGCCTACATCGGTCTAACCCGAGAAGCGGCAGACGCTCTCGCCGCTGAACGCGGCCAGCGCCTCGCGACCTTTGGCGCAGACAGCCACTGCCTGAGGATTGCAGGAGTCGCCCTCGCCCGGCCCGTAGCCGTTGCGTTCGATAGCGGCTCGAACAGAGGCATACCGGCCTCAGCCAAGATCGTATTCGCATCGTCTGATGGCGGTGCGGCCCTACAGGGCGAGTAGCGCACGACCATGCCGCTGTCGGTGCGTAGCGTCCGACCATGCCGCTGTCGGTGCGTAGCGTCCGACCATGCCGCTGTCGGTGCGTAGCGTCCGACCATGCCGCTGTCGGTGCGTAGCGTCCGACCATGCCGCTGTCGGTGCGTAGCGTCCGACCATGCCGCTGTCGGTGCGTAGCGTCCGACCATGCCGCTGTCGGTGCGTAGCGTCCGACCATGCCGCTGTCGGTGCGTAGCGTCCGACCATGCCGCTGTCGGTGCGTAGCGTCCGACCATGCCGCTGTCGGTGCGTAGCGTCCGACCATGCCGCTGTCGGTGCGTAGCGTCCGACCATGCCGCTGTCGGTGCGTAGCGTCCGACCATGCCGCTGTCGGTGCGTAGCGTCCGACCATGCCGCTGTCCGGTGTCCTGCGGATCCGCGTAGCTACTTGCGCTCAGGACGCTGGTCTCGGTCAGGGAAGAGGTCGAACCCCCAGTGCAGCGAGAGCCCGATGAGCACAACTGCAACCAAGCCGAGGGCGCCATACGCGCCGACACCGATGACCCATGGCAATGCCGACCGGGTGCCCCGATCCGCCAACGCGATGCCAACAGAAACAGCAGCCACGCCGACGTACGCGAGGAAGATGGCCAATGCCCACCAGTTGCGCCGCTTCGTCGCCATCCAATAGACGAGGTTCTTGAAGCCGGTGTACCGACCCGGTGTGTAGTCGCTCATCACTCCTCCACAGCCGATCGTGCCCGTGAACGTAGTCGTCGAAACGCACTCATCTAATGGCATCTGCCGGGCCTGTTTGCCAGGCTTGGCTCCGGTAGCGGCTGGCAGGTCAGCACTCTTCTCATCTGACCCTTGAGGTCTTGCGGCAGACCGTGCGCCTGCTGGTCGTGAGGAGGCGAAAACCGCTGCTGGGATGTCGTGCCCCGTGAGTTCTGCGGTGAGCACTTGACCATTAGATCGCTGGCTGTCTCCTCCACGCTGCCGAGGGGTGTCGGCAGGGTGCAGACCCGGACGGGAGTGCTGATGTTGTTTGTGGGAGATGACTGGGCAGAGGGCCATCACGACATCGAGATCGTCGATGATGACGGGAAGGTGCTGGTCCGTAGACGGTTGCCCGAGGGCATCGAGGGAGTCACGCGGTTGCATTCGCTGGTCGCTTCGCAGATGCCTGATGACTGGGTCGATCGCGACCCCGAGGAGGCCGCGGCTTTGGTGAAGGTCGGCATCGAGACCGACCGCGGGTCCTGGGTTGCTGCTCTGGTCGCGGCCGGCTACGAGGTGTATGCGATCAACCCGCTGTCGGTGGCCCGCTACCGCGAGCGGCACTCCACCTCGGGCGCCAAGTCCGATGCGGCTGACGCGCACCTGTTGGCCGAGATCGTCCGGCTTGACCGCCCCCACCATCGGCCGGTCGCTGACGACACGGATCTGGGCGAGGCGATCAAGCTGACCGCTCGCACCCACCAGTCGCTGATCTGGGACCGCAGCCGTCACGTGGCCCGACTGCGGTCGACGCTGCGGGAGTACTTTCCCGCAGCCCTGCTGGCCTTCGACGACCTCGACGCACCCGATGCCCTCGAGCTGCTGGGCCGCGCACCAGAACCCGACCAGGCCGCCCGGCTCAGCTCGAAGACGATCAGAGCGGCCCTGACACGTGCCCGCCGGCGCCACATCGAGGACCGCACCCAGCAGCTGCAGAACATCCTGCGCGCACCCGAACTGCGACAGCCACCGGTATTGCAGACCGCCTACGCCGCGGTCGTGGCCAGCGAGGTCGCGATCATCGGCGCGCTCAACACCCAGATCGACAAGCTCGGGGCGGTGGTGGGCGACCATTTTGGCCGACACCGGGACGCTGAGATCTACCTCAGCCTGCCCGGCCTTGGTGTGAACTCGCAGCCCGGATCCTGGGCGAGTTCGGCGACGACCCGGACCGCTACGCGACGCGAAAGCCCGCAAGAACTACGCCGGCACCTCACCGATCACGAAAGCCTCGGGCACCAAGAAGATCGTCCTGGCCCGCTACGCCCGCAACCGCAGACTCGGCGACGCCCTCCAGCAATGGGCATTCTGCTCACTGCGCGGATCACCAGGAGCCACCGCCTACTACCACCAGCTCCGCGACCGCAAGATCGGCCACGAGGCCGCGCTACGTCAGCTCGCCAACCGCCTCGTCGGCATCCTGCACGGCTGCCTGAAAACCCACACCACCTACGACGAACACACCGCCTGGGCACACATCATGACCGACACCGCTTGACACCCTAAGAACCTGGGATGTCTGCCGCTGTCCGGCACTGCGCACCCGAGTGACTCGGGTCATGACTCAGCGCTGGCGCGGCGCCGCCCGTTCCCACCAACCGGTGGGGGCCCGCTCGGAAATCTCCCGGGCGGCGAACTCGACGTCGGAGTAGTTGCAGAACTTCCACAGCTCCTTGGCCGCACGGCTGAACTGGAAGATGACCCGGTCGACGTCGAAGGCATCGATTCCGCCGCCACGAAAGCGATCAATGGCCCCACCCACGTGCTCAATCAGACCGGCCAACTCGGCCTCGTGATAGGCCGCAACCGTCTCCTGCGCAGCACGCCGTTCGGACTTGCCAGACATGCCCCCGAGGCTACTCACCTCGACCGGGACCATGAGCGCTCAAGCGCCCGCAGTTATCTATGGCTCCTTCGCCCCGCATCAAGACCGGGAGCGCATCTGCTGAGCCGGCAACTCATTGACCGGACGGTGCCAGCGGCGTGCCCTTGGGTATGGAACCTTTCGTTATCGAGCCGGCCGTTCCCGGCACCCTGATCGTGACGCCCGATGTGATGCACATGGCCGTGGCCGCCTACCTGGCCCGGTTCAAGGGCCAGTCCCGAGTCCACGCCGAGTCCGACCTGCGGAGCTACCTGACGTGGTGCACAGACCACGACCTCCCGCCGCTTGCCGCCAAGCGAGGCGCATGTCGAGCTCTACGTGCGGTGGATGCAGGAAGACCGGCGGTTCAAGTCCTCGACCGTCTCGCGCCGGGTCTCGATCGTGGCCGGCTTCTACCGCACCTGTGTCATCGACGGACTCCTCGAGCACTCACCAGCCGACCACGTCCGCCGACCACGGATCTCCAACGAGTCCCCGACCCTGGGCCTGACCCACCTGCAGTTCGAGGCGATCCTGACCGCGGCCCGCGACTCGACCAACAACTGCGACTTCGCCCTGGTCGCCATGCTCGGCCTCCTCGGGCTCCGGATCTTCGAGGCCACCGGCGCCAACATCGACGACCTCGGCGAGGAGCACGGCCACCGGGTCCTGCTGGTCCGCGGCAAGGGAGACAAGCACGTCCTGACACCACTGCCACCGGCGGTCGCCCGCGCCATCGAACGCGCCAACGGGAGACCGCGACGACGGCCCGATCCTGCTCAACCGACGCGCCCACCGTCTGGACCGCCACGGCGCCGCCCGCCGGCTACGCCACCTCGCCCTGACAGCCGGCGTCACCACCGCGCGCATGCACCCCCACATGCTCCGCCACACCTACGTCACCACCATGCTCGACGCAGGCGTCGACCTCCGCGACGTCCAGATCGCACCCCGCCACGCCGACCCACGCACCACCATGCGCTACGACCGCGCCCGCAAGAACCTCGACCGACACCCCAACTACATCCTCGCCGCCTACATGGCCGCAGGAACCTGAAACCCGGCCGAGGTCCTCGATCAGCGGCACCGACGCCCCGACCGTCGAGCCGGACAGCGGCATGTGAGTACCGATCCGATCACGGCGGTGGCGGGGTCCCCCTTTCGGCACCACACTCACCGTTGTGAGGACACGGCACGCTGTCGCGATTGGCGTCGCGATGGTCGCCATCAGCGGCTGCGGAGCCGAGCAGTCGAGCACTTCGGCGTCTGGTCCACGGCCTGCTGAACCGCCACCAGGAGCATCCACCGCCGTCGATAGGTCACTTCAGTTCACCAGGAGCCGCCAGGAACTCGGCCCAGGGATGAGCGCTGACGAAGCCACGCAGCAAGCCCTCGGAGCCCTTGGCGCCCCGTCCGTAACCTCAGCCACCGTTATCGACGCACCGGCAGACAGCGGAGACTCGGGGCAGTGGCTCAGCGTCGCCGTCGACAGCAACGACGGCGACAGCAACGACGGCGACAGCGTCAAGCAAGAGTGGTTGGCACAACTGCTGCAAGGTGCCGTGGAGGACCTGATGCGCACCAACCAGACAACAACCAGTGGCGTACTCGACGGGGCCCAACTGGTGGACCGCAACCAGTCGGGAAAGACGGTCGTCACGTATCTGGGGCACGGCGGCGTGGTCGGAGGGCAGGTCTTCGAGTCCCCGAGCGACGAAGCGCTCCGGCACCAGGTCCAGGCGGCCGCCGAGAAGTATGGCCTCACGGTCGACTCCGTTGAGATTCTGCACCCCCTTGAGAGCGCCCTCGCGGTGGCAATGACGGTGCCTGACGGGCCGCTCCACGGCTGGACTCTTGGAAGCCTCGAAGGGGCGATCGAAGGTGGCGGGCCGGTCAGGGCCCACACGGGAGTCACACCGAATGTTGAGGGGCTCTATCTGGAGCTCCGAAGTCCCACCGGGCGGCCCCTTCTCAAGTCGAGTTATGCCTTCCGAGTTCCCGGCGGGTCCGCGTGGACGGCGCCCGGTCAGGCCGACCGGTTCGGCATCCAGCACGGCTAACTCACGTCCTCTCATCGGCATGAGGGTGCGTCGGACAGGGGCATAGGCGATGGATCTGGGTTGCAAGCACTGACGGGCGAAGTCACACTCGAACGAGCGGGAGGTTGATCTCGGGCAGGAGCGGCAGTCGCATCGGTGAGGCTTCTCGCCTCGAGTGAGGGAGGTGATCGTCATGGCCCTTCGATGCATGTTGCGTGGCCACACGTGGGGGCCGGTCGAGGGCTTGGAACGGGGCGCAATTCATACCTGCACTTATTGCGGGAAGGTGAAGCACGTCCAGGCCGATCCCCCGCCCGAGGCGCATGACAAGTCCGGTATCAACCGCTGATGGACCGCCGCCTCAACCGACCGAAGACTTGAGGCTATGCATGGGCAGCTGTGAGGCGTCCGGAGGCGATCCTTGGGCCGATTCGCGCTCACGGCTCAACGGCATGACGGCTCACGGTCAGCGGCATAGGAGTGCGTCCGAAGCCTCCGGGTCCGGAAATCTCGATGCCGCACAGGGAGCATTTCGTGGCCGATCCGGGGGGTTCCAAAGCCCCATGCATCGACGTAACTTCGTGGCAGCCCTCGGAGATCTCGGAGACAACGGGGCTCGCGCCCCGCCCAGCGAAAACAACGACCAACTGCATTCGCGGCGAAGGGACGTCCAATGCGCACGTCTTCACGAACGCTACGTGCTATGCGCCTGCTTGGGGACATGAAGTGATGTACAGCTCAAGCAGGCTGAGGGCGGCGGTGCTCGCCGCAGTGGCAACCGCACTCGCGGCGGGCCTCACCGCCCCATCGCAATCCGCCACCATCGGTGCGGGCGTGCCGCCAAAGCTCACCGTGGACGCCACGCCGAAGTTCGTGGTGGGTTCCACGATCAGCAACGTGAGCTGGGCCGACGCATCCATGCCCTCATGGCCGACCTGGTCGGATGTGTCCCTAGACCAGTATTGGGTTGCAAGCGCACCCGAAGGCATCGACCACATCGAGCTCGAGGCACTCCCGTGGGAGGAGGGCTTCTTCAGCGTTAGCAAGGCCAACCACAGGGCCTACACCCGTGACGACTACGAGTCGGAGTACGGCGGCGGGTCGAGCATCGCCTACTGGCGGGTCAGGGCCTACGACAACAACGGCGACGTCGCCACGGTCTCTCAGCAGTCCTGGGACCTGAACGTGTTCCAGGAGGACGGACGGGGTCCTGGAGGACGGACAGCCTCTGTCATCTACTCAGGGTCCTGGACACCGGTGGAGTGCCTTTGCTTTTCCGGTGGCGGCTGGGAGTCCACCGGACCAGACACGGCCGTCTATCACAAGCCGCAGACGCGCTACGCCACCGCCAAGAACGCGGCGGTGGGCTTCACCTACAGCTTCCAAAGAGGGGATCACGTCGGGGTGGTGATGCCGACGTCGGCCAACCGAGGCAAGGCAAACATCGTGATCGACGGCACCATTACCGCGACCGTGAACACCTACTCGCCGTCAACCAAGAACCGGGTGGTGGTCTGGCAGAAGTGGATGCCGGAGGGAATTCACACCGTGAAGGTGGTCAACCTGGCCACGCCCGGGCACCCTCGCATCGACATCGACGCGTTCTTGCTCAACTCCTAAAGTGGAATGGGACCGGCTTGGCTGTCGTGAAGCTCTGGCAACCGTGACGGACATCGACCCTTGTCCGATCCCGTCTGCGTGTTCGACACACGTACCCAGGGGTAGACGCTGGGCTCCCGAACGCACACACATCGGCATGAGAGGTCGAATGGAATGGCGGCCGAATTGAACTGCCGCATGCTGAGACCCGGCGTCGCGCGGATGATCAACAACGACACGTGCCCAGAGCTCTAACGCCCGCTCCTATCCATTGTCAGCGTTCGGCTATGCGGTATCGCATGGCCCCACGCTTCTTCGCGTGGACCCGTCGGTGTAGTCGCCGGACCAAACGTGAGTCAGGCCTCCGGGTCGAAGATCTTGAGGAACTTCTCCCGTGGGATCAGCACGCGGCGGCCGAGCTTGACCGAGGGGATCGTGCCATTCTCGATCCCGGCCGTGACCGTCCGGGGGTCAACGCCGAGAGCTGCTGCGGCGTCAGTGCGGGTGATGACCAGGCTGGGCGCACTGCGCAGCGTCTCGATGGTCATGGTTGCTGCTCTCATGTCGAATCTCCCTGCATCCCCGCGTCCCGTGGAGGCGACCGACTGTACACGTTCGCGCTTGATGTTTCAAGAGCGACGATGTACGTTTCTTACATGGAGTCACGTCAGCGAGGGAACCCAGCTGGAAACACGAACGCGCATGTAGCGGCAAACCTGCGCAGAGCGCGGCAGGCGATCGGCATGGACCTGCGGACATTCTCCGAGCGGGTCAAAGAGACCGGACGCGCGATGTCGACCTCGGCGTTGAGCAAGACCGAGAACGGCGACCGGCGAGTCGACGTCGATGACCTCAGCGTCTTCGCCTACATCCTGCAGACCACGCCGGCTGCGCTGCTCGCCCCACCCGAGGGTGCCCCGCCGCCCACCGGCGTGCCCAGCGGCCAGTTCAACCACGAGGAGATCCAGGCGTGGGTCCGGGGCCAGGCCAAGTTCACCGTGGAGGACCTCGCTCGCTACTGGAAGGACGAGTACTTCTCCGCGGTCAGCTCCATCCACTACTACGAGAACCTCTTGCTGCAGTACACCGAGGACGGCAAGGGCAACCAGATGCACCGCGGGACCTACGAGGAGCGCTTGGCCTCATTTCGCGCGCGTCGCGATGCTGCTCGCGTCCGGCTCCTGGCGCTCGACCCCGATGCCCTGCCCGCCCCTCGTGACGACACCGCCGACGGGTGGGCCTGACATGCCCGGGAAGCCGGTCCGGCGTTCTCGGTCCCGGCACGCCGGATCGATCACGTCGTACGCAACCGGGAGCGGCCAGCGTTGGAAGTTCCAGATCTATGTCCCCAAGGACCCCGAGCGACCCGAGCACGGCGACACCCGCATCACCCGCGGCGGCTTCAAGAGCCTCGAGGAGGCACAGCGAGTACTCGCAGAGGCCTTGCGGAAGAAGAAGTCCAACGGACTATTCCAGGTCAAGACCCCCACCATCGGCGAGTACACCGAACACTGGATCGCCGGGCTTCGGCTGCAGAACTCCACCATCCAGGGCTACCAGAAGATCATCCGCAACCACCTCACGCCCTACCTCGGCACGATCCGGCTCGACATGCTCACCGCCACCCGGATCGCGTCCCACTACCGACAGCTCGAGGCCTCCGGCCGCCGCGACAAGCCCGGCTACGGCCAGCCGTTGTCGGCAAACACCGTCTCCAAGGTCCACGTCCTGCTCGCCGCCATGCTCGACGCCGCCGTCGATGACGGGCTGATCCTGATCAACCCCGCCAAGAAGAAGCGGACCGTCAACCCACCCAGCTCCAGCCAGGTCCGCGCCCAGAAGCCCGAGATCATCACCTGGACCGGCCCGCAGCTCCACGCCTTCCTCACCTGGAACCACGACGAGCTCGATGACGAACTCTTCCCGCTATGGCGCACCATCGCCTACACCGGCATGCGCCGCTCCGAAGCCCTCGCTCTGCGGTGGAGCGACATCAACTTCACCAACGGCAGGCTCGCGATCAGACGGGCGGCCGACGTGACCACACGCAACACGGCGAAGACCACCAAGACGGGATCGGCGCGAGTCCTCGACCTCGACACCGACAGCCTCGCTGTGCTCAAGGCGTACAAAGCGAGGCGAGGAGCCATCTCGCTGGATCTGGCCCGCGCGGATGCCTACGTGTTTGGCAACGACGCGGGCGAGATCCGTTCGCCCAACGAGGTCAGCCGGCGCTGGACCACCCGCGTCCGGCGCGCGCAGACCGAGATAGACGAACTGCCGCGTGTCACCCTCAAGGGCTTGCGGCACACCCACGCGACCCTGCTTCTCGAGCTTGGGGAGCACCCCAAGGTCGTCCAGGAACGACTCGGGCACTCCACGATCACCACGACGATGAACATCTACAGCCACGTCACCCCGACGATGCAGAAGGCCGCGGTGGATCGCTTCGCCGCGCACCTCGATCAGGCTTAGCACATATTTCGGCACATGAGCCCTGGAAACAACTCGACCTGGGGTGTAGAAGCCCAGGTCAGAGCCGATTTAGCGTTGGCGGAGGATAGGGGATTCGAACCCCTGAGGGCTTGCACCCAACCCGCTTTCCAAGCGAGCGCCATAGGCCACTAGGCGAATCCTCCGCCGAGGAGGCTACCGGCGGTCGACGGGCCCACGAAATCGCTCGGCCGGGGGCAACGTCACACGTACTGGCCGCTAGGGCGACCACGACGTATGACCTCCTGGGGTGCCGCCGCCGACTTCGTACGTCGTACGACGGTCGCCTAGACTCGCCGGCAACCCCCCATGCGGCGGCATCTCGCTGAACTCCCCCAGGGCCGGAAGGCAGCAAGGGCAGGCGGGCTCTGCCGGGTGCGTGGGGGGCCCTTTCCTGTCCGGATCTCGGCCGGCTCGATCAGCGGCGGTGCGATCGGCCTGCGGTCTAGCATCCGGTCGTGTCGTTCCTCGACCTGGCGATCGTCTGTGCGGTGGCCCTCGCAGGCCCGCTCCTCGCGGCGCCGAAGGGCTGGCACCTCCCGGTCGTCCTCGGCGAGCTGGTGGCGGGCGTCGTGCTGGGTGTCACGGGGTTCCGCGTGCTCGACGCGAGCGGGTCGACGTTCACCTTCCTGGGCAACGCCGGCTTCGTCCTGGTGATGTTCGTGGCCGGCACCCACGTGCCGGTCCGCGACGAGCGGCTGCGACCCGCCCTGCGCACCGGCCTGGCGCGTGCCCTGGTGGCGGGCGTCGCGGCGTGCGCGCTGGCGTACGCCGTCTCGCGGCTCGTCGACATCCCTCACGCTCCTCTGTACGCCGTGGTGATGGCGTCGTCGTCCGCGGCGCTGGTGCTGCCGATCGTCGGTTCGCTGCAGCTCGAGGGGCCCGACCTCGTCGACCTGCTTCCCCAGATCGCGATCGCGGACGCGATGTGCATCGTGCTGCTCCCGCTCGCGATCGACACCGCCCACCTGGGCCGCGCGGCGCTGGGCGCGGCCGTCGTACTGGTCGCCGGAGCCGTGTTCCTCGTGCTGCTCCGCCAGGTCGAGCGCAGCGGGGTGCGCGAGCGGGTCCACCACGTCTCGGAGGACCGGCAGTTCGCCGTCGAGCTCCGCGTCAGCCTGACCGTGCTGTTCGCGATGGCCGCGCTGGCGGTGGCGATGCACGTCTCGCTGATGCTGGCCGGCTTCGTCGCCGGCCTCGCCGTCTCGGCGGTCGGAGAGCCGCGGCGGGTGGCCAAGCAGCTCTTCGCCGTCACCGAGGGGTTCTTCGGGCCGCTGTTCTTCGTCTGGCTGGGTGCCGGGCTCCAGCTGCGCGACCTGGTGCACCACCCGTCGATGATCGTGCTCGGCCTGTGTCTGGGCGCCGGCGCGACCGCGGCGCACCTCGTGCCGGTCGCCCTCCGTCAGCCCGCGCCGTACGCCATGCTCGCGGGCGCGCAGCTCGGCGTACCGGTGGCCGCCGCGACCATCGGCGCCCAGCTGGGGCTCCTCCGGCCGGGGGAGGGGGCGGCCCTGATCCTCGGTGCGCTGGTCATGCTGGCGGTCACCGTCGCGGGAGGCGCCATGGCCGTACGCCGTGACTTCCACGGCCAGCACTGACCACGGTTCGCCCGGCGGCTCGCGAGCAAGCTCGCTTCGCCGCTCGCTACGGACGCTCCGTGCCCACTGCGTGGGCTCGGAGCGTCCTCACTCGCCCGGTTGTCGGCGCGGCTGGTTAGTGTTCAGGAGTGGAGTCCCCCCTCGCGCTCTATCGGCGCTACCGTCCCGAGACCTTCGCCGAGGTCATCGGGCAGGACCACGTGACCGAGCCCCTGCGGGCGGCGCTCGCGGGCAACCGCGTCAACCACGCCTATCTCTTCTCCGGGCCGCGCGGCTGCGGCAAGACCACCTCGGCGCGCATCCTCGCGCGGGCGCTGAACTGCGACCAGGCGCCCGTCGCCGACCCGTGCGGCGAGTGCGACTCGTGCCACGACCTCGCCCGCGGCGGGCCCGGCTCGATCGACGTCATCGAGATCGACGCGGCCTCCCACGGAGGTGTCGACGACGCCCGCGACCTGCGTGAGAAGGCGTTCTTCGCGCCGGTCCGCAGCCGCTACAAGGTCTACATCATCGACGAGGCCCACATGGTCAGCGCCCAGGGCTTCAACGCGCTGCTCAAGCTCGTCGAGGAGCCGCCGCCCCACCTGCGGTTCATCTTCGCCACCACCGAGCCGGAGAAGGTCCTGCCGACGATCCGGTCGCGCACCCACCACTACCCGTTCCGGCTGATCCCGCCGCGGCTGCTGTCGTCGTACCTCTCGGAGCTGTGCGACAAGGAGTCCGTGCACATCGAGCCCGCGGCGCTGCCGCTCGTCGTACGCGCGGGGGGCGGGTCGGCCCGCGACACCCTGTCGGTCCTCGACCAGCTGATGGGTGGGGCCGGTCCCGAGGGCATCACCCACACCCTGGCGGCCGGCCTGCTCGGCTACACCCCCGACACCCTGCTCGACGAGGTCGTCGACGCGTTCGCGGCCGGTGACGGTTCGGCGGTCTTCCGGGTGGTCGACAAGGTGATCGAGACCGGGCAGGACCCTCGCCGCTTCACCGAAGACCTCCTCCGCCGCCTGCGCGACCTGGTCATCGTCTCGGCGGTTCCCGACGCTCCGGCGACCGGCCTGATCGACATCGCCGAGGACGCCGCCGAGCGGCTGGTCGGCCAGGCGGCCCGGTTCGGCCCCTCCGAGCTGAGCCGCGCCGCCGACCTGGTTGCCACCGGTCTCACCGAGATGCGCGGCGCGACCGCGCCCCGGCTCCTGCTCGAGCTGATCTGCGCCCGCGTGCTGCTGCCGGGCGCGGACCACTCCAGCGAGGGCGTCCAGGCGCGCCTCGACCGGCTCGAGCGCCGGATGACCATCACCGGTGGTGACCCGGGTCAGCCCGTGCCGGTCCGCGCGCCGATCGCCGAGCCGCCGCTCCGCGTCGAGAGGCCCGCGCCTCCGCCGGCGGGCGACGCGTCGGTCGCGCCACCCATGGCCGAGCGCGGTCAGGAGCCGGCGCTCGCGGAGCCGACCGTGGCCGAGGCGGCCGCCGAGCCGCCGTTGACCGAGCCGGTGACCGAGCCGGTGGCCGAGCCGGCCTCCCACCACCCGGCCACCACGACCCCGGCCGGGTCGACGCTGACCCTGGTCGACGTACGCCGGCTGTGGCCCGACATCGTCGAGGCGACCAAGCAGCGCCGTCGGGTGACCTGGATCCACCTCACCCAGCAGGCCCAGATCGTCGCGGTCGACGAGACCACGCTGACGCTCGGCTTCGGCAATGCCGGGGCGCGCGACTCCTTCGACAACGGCGGGAGCGCCGAGATCGTCCGGCAGTCGGCGATCGACGTCGTCGGCCACGACTGGCAGGTCGAGACCATCGTCGACCCGGGCGCGGTCGCCGACGTACCGACCCCTCCGGCGACCAGCAGGCCCGTTCCACCGCCGGTTGCCGAGGCCGCGCCGGCGGAGGCCGCGCCCGCGGAGGCGGGCCCGCCCCAGACGGAGCCCGAGACGACGGAGCCCCAGACGACGGAGCTCGAGACGACGGAGGCGGACAGGACGGGGCCGGAGGCGTCGGAGGCGGCGTCCACCCCCGACCCCACGCAGAGCCGCTCGGCCTCGGCCCGCCAGGCCATCAGCCCGACCCGCACCACCGGTCCGGCCGATGCCGCGGCGACCGAGCCCACCGACCCCGAGGGCGGCGCCCGTCACGACGACGCCGACGAGTCCACCGGGCTCGACGGTGCCGAGCTGCTCCAGCAGGCGCTGGGTGCCCAGGTCATCGAAGAGATCCCCCACCAGTGAGAGACGACAGGTGAACCATGACTCAGAACCCGTTCGACGCCCTCGGCGGCGGTGAGTCCGGCGGCTTCGACCTCCAAGGCCTGCTCGCCCAGGCGCAGCAGATGCAGGAGCAGCTCGAGAGCGCCCAGGAGCGGCTGGCCGATGCCCGGGTCGACGGCACCGTCGCCGGCGGCGCGGTCGTCGTCACGGTCAACGGCATGGGTGAGCTCCAGGCCGTCATGATCAAGGCCGGCGGCTTCGACGGCTCGAGCGACGACGACCTGAGCGACCTCGGCGACCTGATCGTCGCCGCCTACCGCGACGCGAAGGCCCAGGCCGACTCCCTCGCGAGCTCGGCCATCGGCCCGCTCCCGGGTGGCGGCATCCCCGGCCTCCCCGGCCTGGGCGATTAGGCGATCGGGTGTACGAAGGCATCGTCCAGGACCTCATCGACGAGCTCGGCAAGCTCCCCGGTGTGGGCCCCAAGGGGGCGCAGCGCATCGCGTTCCACCTGCTCCAGGCCGAGCCTGACGACGTACGACGGTTGGCCGAGGTGCTGCTCGAGGTCAAGGCGCGCGTGAAGTTCTGCTCGATCTGCTTCAACGTCTCCGAGGACGACCAGTGCCGCATCTGCCGCGACCCGAGGCGCGACCAGACCGTGCTCTGCGTCGTCGAGGAGTACAAGGACGTCGTCGCCATCGAGCGCACCAAGGAGTTCCGCGGCCGCTACCACGTCCTGGGCGGCGCGATCTCCCCGATCGACGGCATCGGCCCCGACCAGCTCCACATCGCCGAGCTGCTCAAGCGGCTCGCCGACGGCGCGCTCACCGAGGTGATCCTGGCGACCGACCCCAACCTCGAGGGCGAGGCGACCGCGACGTACCTCACCCGTATGCTCAGACCGCTGGGACTACGCATCACCCGCTTGGCGAGCGGGCTGCCTGTCGGCGGCGATCTCGAGTACGCCGACGAGGTCACCCTCGGCCGGGCTTTCGCAGGAAGGCGGATGGCCGAATGACCGAACGCACCACCGACGAGCTCATCGCGGCGGCCGCTCACCTGCCGCCGGTCGAGCCGGCCGACGAGTTCGCAGCCCAGATCGCCGACCAGGTCGAGAGCTTCCTGATCGCGTTGCGTGCGGTGGCGATCGAGGGTGACGCCGGCCGTGGCATCTCGCTGCTGCTGCTCGAGATCAGCCAGATCCTGCTCGCCGGCGCCCGGCTCGGGGCCCAGGTCGACTTCACCCCTGAGGAGGACTACCAGCCCGACGTCGGCCCCGACGCCGACCTCGACGGGCTGCGCCTGCGGCTGGCCGACCTGTTCGGCAACGTCGACACCTACAGCTTCGTCTTCGATCCCTACGACCCCGAGCAGGTCAACAGCCAGCTGTCCGACGACCTCACCAGCATCGCCAGCGACCTCGAGAACGGCCTGCGCCACTTCCGGCTCGGCAACACCGCCGAGGCGCTGTGGTGGTGGCAGTTCTCCTACGTCTCGTCGTGGGGCAACCTCGCCGGAGCCGTGGTCAACGCGCTGCTCTCGGTGGTCGCCCACGACCGCCTCGACGTCGAGTTCACCGGTGAGAACGACCAGGTCGCCGCGGCGAATGAGATGTTGGAGAGCCCGCCCGACACCCCCCGATAGACTCGACGTCGCCTCCGCGCAGCGCCGCGCGCCGGGCGCCGTACCCGTCTCCGACCCCCTATCGAGGACCTCACCGTGGGCATTGTCGTGCAGAAGTACGGCGGCTCCTCGGTCGCCGACGCCGCCGGCATCAAGCGCGTCGCGGGCCGGATCGTCGACACCCGGCGAGCCGGACACGACGTCGTGGTCGTGGTCTCCGCGATGGGCGACACCACCGACGAGCTCCGCGACCTCGCCGAGCAGGTGAGCCCCACCCCGCAGCCGCGCGAGCTCGACATGCTGCTCACCGCGGGCGAGCGCATCTCGATGGCGCTGCTGGCGATGGCGATCGCCGAGCTCGGTCACAAGGCCCAGTCGTTCACGGGCTCCCAGGCCGGCGTGATCACCGACTCCGCCCACGGCAGGGCCAAGATCATCGACATCACCCCGGGCCGGATCGAGAACGCGATCCGGCAGGGCGCGATCGCCATCGTCGCCGGCTTCCAGGGCGTCTCGCAGGACACCAAAGACATCACCACCCTCGGCCGGGGAGCCTCCGACACCACGGCGGTGGCACTGGCGGCGGCGCTGGGGGCCGAGGTGTGCGAGATCTACAGCGACGTCGACGGCGTCTTCAGCGCCGACCCGCGGCTGGTCCCCACCGCGCGCAAGCTCGACCGCCTCTCCACCGAGGAGATGCTCGAGATGGCCGCGTCCGGTGCCAAGATCCTGCACCTGCGCTGCGTCGAGTACGCCCGCCGCTACAGCATCCCGATCCACGTCCGGTCCTCCTTCTCGCAGAAGGAGGGCACCTGGATCGTGCCCGATCCCCAGGAGGGAGCAACCGACATGGAGCAGGCGATCATCGCCGGCATCGCCCACGACCGGAGCGAGGCCAAGATCACCGTGGTCGGCGTACCCGACAAGGTCGGCGAGGCCGCGCGCATCTTCGAGGCGCTGGCCGAGGTCGAGGTCAACATCGACATGGTCGTGCAGAACATCTCTGCGGCCGCGACCGGTCTCACCGACATCTCGTTCACGCTGCCACGCGACGACGGGCAGCGGGCCATGGCGGCGCTGGCGAAGCTGCAGGGCGCCGTGGGCTACGACCGCCTGATGTACGACGACGAGATCGGCAAGGTCTCCCTGATCGGCGCGGGCATGCGCTCGCACCCCGGGATCACCGCGAAGTTCTTCGCCGCCCTGGCCAACGCCGGCGTCAACATCGAGATGATCTCGACGTCGGAGATCCGCATCTCGGTGGTCGTCGACGAGTCCGACGTGGCGGCGGCCGTGCAGGCCACCCACACCGCTTTCGACCTCGACAGCGCCGAGGTCGAGGCGGTCGTCTACGGCGGGACCGGCAGATGACCCCGCCGCTGCACGTGGGTGTGGTCGGCGCGACCGGCCAGGTCGGGGCCGCGATGCGCCAGATCCTGCTCGAGCGCGCCTTCCCGATCGCCTCGATCCGGCTCTTCGCCTCGGCCCGCTCCGCCGGCACCGTGCTGCCCTTCGGCGACCTGGAGATCGTCGTCGAGGACGCCGAGGCCGCCGACCCGAGCGGGCTCGACGTGGCGCTCTTCTCCGCCGGAGCGACGGCGTCGCGGGCCCTGGCGCCCCGGTTCGCCGAGGCGGGGGTCGTCGTGGTCGACAACTCCTCGGCCTGGCGGATGGACCCCGAGGTGCCGCTCGTCGTCTCCGAGGTCAACCCCGAGGCGATCGCCGAGGCCCGGAAGGGGATCATCGCCAACCCCAACTGCACGACCATGGCCGCGATGCCGGTGCTCAAGCCGCTGGACGACGAGTCCGGCCTCCTGCGGCTGGTCGTCTCGACGTACCAGGCGGTCTCCGGCAGCGGCCTGTCCGGGGTCGACGAGCTGGCCGACCAGCTGGCGGCCTCGGGTGACAAGGCGCGCGAGCTCGCGTACGACGGCGCGGCGGTCGCGTTCCCCGAGCCGGTGAAGTACGCCCGCACCATCGCCCACAACGTCCTGCCCCTGGCCGGCTCGATCGTCGACGACGGGCTCGGCGAGACCGACGAGGAGCAGAAGCTGCGCAACGAGTCGCGCAAGATCCTCGGCCTCCCCGACCTCGCCGTCTCCGGCACGTGTGTCCGGGTCCCGGTCTTCACCGGGCACAGCCTGTCGATCAATGCCGAGTTCGCACGCCCGCTCACCGTCGTCCGCGCCACCGAGCTGCTCGCCGCGGCCCCGGGGGTCGAGCTGTCCGAGATCCCGACGCCGCTCCAGGCCGCCGGCCGCGATCCGTCGTACGTCGGCCGACTGCGGCAGGACCCCGGCGTGCCCGACGACCGCGGGCTCGTGCTCTTCGTGAGCAACGACAACCTGCGCAAGGGTGCGGCCCTGAACGCCGTACAGATCGCCGAGCTGGTCGCGGCCGCACGCTGACACGTATCTCCGCGGAAGGGGAACACTCCTCGAGTACGAGCCGTCCGACGGCCCTGCCCGAGAGGAGCCACCCATGCCCGCCAGTAGGACCCCGGCCAAGAAGGCCGCCACCTCGCGCCGTACCTCGGGAGCGTCCATGTTCCGCGACCGGATCTGCAACGTCGTGCCCTCGGTGGACACCGACCAGGACTTCACGATCAAGGACGCCGTCGCCGCGGGTGTCCTCCCGACGGCGGGGAAGCTCCCGGCCTCGGTCGACCTGCGTGCGAGCTGGTGGAAGATCAACGACCAGGAGAACACCGGCTCCTGTGTCGGCTGGGCCACCGCCGACGGCGTCGTGCGCTGGCACCTGCACCAGGCCGGCAAGCTGAAGCCCGCCACCATGCTGTCGCCGCGCCACGTGTGGATGGCGTCGAAGGAGACCGACTCGATCCGCGGCATCCCCGAGACGTTCCTCGAGGAGTCCGGCACCATGCTCAAGGCCGCGATGCACGTCGCCCACAAGTTCGGGGTCGCGCTCGAGACCGACCTGCCGTTCCACATCGCCACCACGATGTACACCGGCGACGAGAACACCTTCTACGCGAAGGCCTCCCAGCACCGGATCGCGTCGTACACGAACCTGAAGCGCGACCTGACCGACTGGAAGACCTGGCTCGCCAACAACGGCCCGATCCTGGTCGGGCTCAACGTCGACCAGAGCTGGGACGACGCGGGCGCGAACGGCGGCAAGATCGACGTGTTCAAGCCCGACACGGTACGCGGCGGTCACGCGGTGGCCCTGGTGGGCTACCGCACCGATGGGCGCTTCATCGTCCGCAACAGCTGGGGCACCGGGTGGGGCGACCAGGGGTTCGGCTACGTCAAGCCGGCGTACATCAAGGCCGGCTTCTACACCGAGTCGTACGGCGCGACCGTCTGACCGACCCGTCAGTGCACCCGCTCGCCGGGCTCGACGTACGTCGTGGTGAGCCACCACGAGACGGCGTACGTCGTCATCGCGACGAGCGGGATCACGATCACCATCCACCACCGGAAGACCACCGGTAGCAGTGCGAGCAGGATGACCACGACGAGCAGCCCGACGCCGAGGAGGCTCGTGCTGCCATACGACGCGACGCCGGCGACCCGCAGCAGGACCGAGCCCAGGAACACCGACGCGGCGGTGATCACCAGCAGCACGAGCAGGCCCGGCTTGCCGCACGACGAGGTGCCGCGCATGCTCGAGCACAGGTGCAGGCTGGCCGAGGCCAGGCCGACCAGCGCGAGCCCGACCACGGCGCCCGTCACCAGGGCCACGATCGGTCCCGGTAGGTGCGGGCGCCGGCGCTCGGGGCGCTCGCGGGGGGTGTCGTCGGCGGTCTTCGCCGACGCCGCCGCGACCTCCGGGTGGGCCTCCGGGAGCCCGACCGGGCCGGGTGAGATGGGCGGTGCGGGTTCGGCCTGATCGTCGGGGACCGGGGGCAAGGACGGATCCGTGCGACGGCGGCGGGACCCGAGCGCCGACCTCAGGCTGGGCAGCTCGAGCGACGGACCCTTGTCCGGCTCGCGCGCGGCGTCCGGGCCGGCCTCCGACCGCTCGTCATCCGCCATGGGGGCAGTTTGCCACGCCTCAGTGGTGAGGGTCCTCGGCGCCGGGATGAAGGCGTCGTCCCAGGTCGGAGGCGGGGAGTACGTCGTGGCGGTGGTCGACCTGCAGGGTGGTGTGGTCGATCGCGAAGGCGTCCTGCAGCACCGTCTCGAGGGCGACCCGGCGCTCGTGGCAGTCGACGCCGGAGTCGACGAGCACGTGCGCCGACAGGGCCGGGAACCCCGACGTCACCTCCCACACGTGCAGCTCGTGCACGTCGGTGACGCCGTCGACGGCGCGGATCGCGGTCTCCACCGCCTGCGGGTCGAGGCCGCGCGGTGATGCCTCGAGGAAGATCCGGGCACTGTCGCGCAGCAGGCGGTACGACGCGAGCGCCATGAGTACGGCGACGAACAGCGCCGCGACCGCGTCCGCGCGGACCCATCCGGCGAGAGCGATCACGAGACCGGCGACCAGCGTGGCGAGGAACGCGAAGAGGTCGGTGACGATGTGCCAGAAGGCGCCGGCCAGGTTGAGGCTGCGCCGGTCGGCCCGGGCCAGCAGTCCGGCGGCACCGAGGTTGACCACGACCCCGACGGCCGCCACGACCGAGATCGCACCGCCGGGCACGTCCGGGGGGTCGAGGAGCCGGCGTACGCCCTCGACGACGAAGACGACCACCAGGACCGCCAGCGTCAGGCCGTTGACCTGGGCAGACAGGATCTCCGCGCGCTTGAGTCCGTAGGTGTAGGCGCCCACGGCCGGTCGGGCGGCCAGCCGCATCGCCACCAGCGCCAGCCCGATGGCGCCGGCGTCGGTGAGCATGTGACCGGCGTCGGCCAGCAGCACGAGCGACCCGACCACGAAGCCGACGACGACCTCGCCGGCCATGAAGGCGACGATGAGCCCGAAGGCCACGAGGAGCAGCCGACGGTCGGTGTCCGCGGTGATGGCGTGATCGTGCTCGCCGGCCACGGCACCTCCTCGGCAGTAGGGCCTCGGCAGAGGGCCCGCCTCCATGATCCACCACCCCCGAGCCGACGCGGCCCGCGGGGACACCCGCCGGGACGTCATACGAAGTGGTCGCGGGAACGACCAGAACGTATGACGTTGCGGCGGCGTCGACGGAGATCGGGCGCGAGCTAGGCGCAGACCCCGGCCGCGGCTGCCGCGGCCCTGGCCTCGGCGCTGGTGTGCTTCGGCCGGTGGGCGGCACTCACCGAGCCCCGGCTGAAGGCGCCCAGAGGCCGGTCGCGGTCCACGATCCTCATCAGGCGGTACGCCGCCGGCAGGATCCGGACGCGTCCCCAGCGCTCGTCGGTCCGCGGTACGTCGTAGATCTGGTTGGGCAGCGTGACGAACCGGATGTGCCGCACGTCGATGGCGCGGAACTGGCGGGCGAGGTCGACCAGGGCCCGGACGTGAGCGATCTCGGGGTTGGTGGTGATCGACTTCGTGAGCGCGTCCGCGAACCGGTAGAGACGATCGGGGCGCGTCAGGGTGTCCGCCGACACGAGGTGGGCCGTCAGGGCAGCCACGAACGCCTGTTGCCTCTTGATCCGGCCGATGTCGGTGCCGGCGAGCACGTGGCGGAGCCGGACGTAGGCCAACGCCTGGTCGCCGTCGAGGTGGACCGCCTTCCCCGGCTGGAAGGTGACCTTGTCGTACGTCGGGTCGGAGAGCTCGAACGGGATGCACACGTTGACGCCGCCGATGGCGTTCACCATGTTCCTGAACCCGCTGAAGTCGATCACCACGTAGTCGTCGACGTAGACGTGGAAGTCCTGCTGCAGCTGCTCCGCCGTACAGGCGGCGCCGCCCGCGGCGTAGGCCTGGTTCCACTCGACCAGGCCGGTGTCCAGGTACGGGTGGTCCCGGGTGCAGGCGACCGGTCTCACCAGGGCGTCGCGCGGGATCGAGACGGCGTACGCCGACGACCGGTCGGCCGAGAGATGCACCAGGATCGTGGTGTCGGAGCAGTTGCAGCCCGCCTCGCCGTCGATCGAGTCGCCTGCTCCGGAGCGGTTGTCGGTGCCGAGCACCAGGATGTTGAGCGGCGAGGTGGGTACCTGCTGGTCCTTCGTCGGGACTCGCTTCCCCTGCGGGTGCGGGATGCTGCCGCCCGCCTGGAGATTCGCGTCGAGGTGCCGCCACGCGGCGTACACCAGGGTCGCGGTCAGCAGCGCGATCACGACCTGCGTGACGACGACGACCATGACCAGGCGGACACCACCGGCACGGTCGGCTCGACGACGGTCCCGGGAAGCTCTCGGCATCCGGGGAGTATTCCAGAACCCGAAGGGCGCCCCGGCGCAGACCCGATCATCACCTGGCTCCATGACCACCCCCCGCTACGCTCCGTCGGAAGTGAGTGGCGAGTCCCACCAAGACGTCGGAGGAACATCCGTGCCCAACCCTGAGTACCGCCCAGCTCGTCGCCTGGCTCCCCCATCTGTTCCCGGCAGCCGTCCGTCGCGTGGGTTCTTCGACGACTACCCCGAGTTCTACGAGACGAGCGAGACGACGCCGCACCCGGACCGCCTGAACCTGCGCTACGAGGCGATCTTCGACGAGAACCGTGAGGTCTTCCAGGGCGCGCGGGTGCTCGACATCGCCAGTCACGACGGTCGCTGGTCCTTTGCGGCCCTCAAGACCGGGGCCCGCCACGTGACGGGGATCGAGGCCAAGGAGGGCTTGGTCGAGAGCGCCCGGGCGACCTGCGCCGGGCACGGGGTCGATCCTGCGACGTACGAGTTCGTCGCCGGCGACGTGTACGAGGTGCTGAACGACCGGACCTTCGAGGTGGACGTCGTGATGTGCCTGGGGTTCCTGTACCACACCCTGCGCTACAACGAGCTCCTGAGCCACGTCCGCCGGATGAACCCGCGCCACGTGATCGTCGACACCGACGTGCTTCGCGGTGGCAGGCGTGCCCTGGTGCGGCTGAAGACCGAGCCCGACAACCTCGAGCGCAGCGCCGTCGCCGACCGGTACTCCTACGGCGGCACCGTGCTGAGCGGGCGGCCGAACGTCCGGGCCGTCCACGCGATGTTCCGCGCCTACGCCTTCGGGACGCCGCACGTGTCGGACTGGGGGAGCCTGCTGCGAGACAACCCGGGCGCCACGTTCGTCGCCGACTACGCCGAGAAGCGGCGCGTGACGGTGCGGTACGCCGATACCCGACACATCACAGAGCCGTCATCGCATGCGTGAGGGCCGCACCGCTCCTTCTTCTTGTTCACATTGGTCGGGCTGACAGGATTTGAACCTGCGGCCTCCTCGTCCCGAACGAGGCGCGCTACCAAACTGCGCCACAGCCCGATCGCCGCGTCCGGGGTGACCCGGGCGACGAGCATCGGCGAGCATACCGGGTGGGTCGGGGCGCTCCGAATCGCCGTCTCGCAGGCGTGGACCGTGGTCGGACGGTGCTCTCGAAGGCCGCGTGACGACCGGCCTACGTCAGCGTCAGCAGCGTGGCCTCGGGCCGGCACGCGACCCGCAACGGGGCGTACGGCGACGTGCCCACGCCCGCCGAGACGTGCAGCCACGACGAGCCCGGGTCGCCCGGGCGCGAGTCGGCCGGATGCCGGTGCAGCCCCTTGGCGCGGGCCGGCTCGAGGTCGCAGTTGGTGACCAGCGCCCCCTTCAGGGGCAGGCAGACCTGGCCGCCGTGGGTGTGCCCGCAGAAGATCGCGTCGTACCCGTCGGCGGCGTACTGGTCGAGCACCCGGAGGTACGGCGCGTGCGCGATGCCGACCCGCAGGTCCGCCGAGCTGTCGGCCGGACCGCCTACGGCGACCAGGTCGTCGTACGCCAGGTGTGGGTCGTCGACGCCGGCCCAGGCGATCGTCAGGTCGCCCACGGTCGACGCCGCGCGCCGGTTGGTCAGGTCGAGCCAGCCGGCGTCGGTGTAGGCGTCCTTGAGCTCCTGCCAGGGCAGCTTGGCGGACTGGGTGTTGCGGCTGCCGTCGTCGGGGAGCAGGTAGCGGAGCGGGTTGCGCAGTGTGGGCGCGAAGTAGTCGTTGGAGCCGAGTACGAAGACACCGGGTACGTCGAGCAGGGGTCCGAGGGAGTCGAGCACCGCCGGCAGCGCATCGAGGTGGGCGAGGTTGTCACCGGTGTTCACGACCAGGTCGGGCTCGAGGTCGGCGAGCGACCGGACCCACTCCTGCTTGCGCGACTGGTGGGGCGTCAGGTGTACGTCGCTCAGATGCAGGACCCGCAGGGGCGCGGCGCCCTCGGGGAGCACCGGCATGGTCGCGCAGCGCAGCGTGAAGGCTCGCGACTCCCAGACGGCGTACGCCGTCGTCGCAGCTCCGAGAGCGGCGCCGAGGCCGAGACTGCGCAGCAGAAACCGGGCGGGGGTCACGCCGCAAGGCTGCCACAATGGACCCCATGAGCGCCCTCAAGGACCGGCTGCGCGCCGACCTCACCACCGCCATCAAGTCGCGCGACGAGCTGCGCTCCTCGACCCTGCGCATGGTGCTGACGGCGATCACCACTGCCGAGGTGGCCGGCAAGGAGGCCCGCGAGCTCAGCGACGACGACGTCGTCGGGGTGCTGTCGAGCGAGGCCAAGAAGCGGCGTGAGGCCGCCACCGCCTTCGCCGACGCGGGTCGCGCGGAGCTCGCCGACAAGGAGCGCGCCGAGGCGGTCGTGCTGGCCGACTACCTGCCCGAGCAGCTCGACGCGGCGGCGATCGCCGAGCTCGTCACCGCCGCCATCGCGCAGACCGGCGCCGCCGACGAGGGCATGCGGGCCATGGGCAAGGTGATGGGCGTCGTGTCGCCGCAGGTCAAGGGCCGCGCTGACGGAGGCGTCGTCGCCGCCGAGGTACGCCGTCAGCTCGGGGCGTAGGCCGGGGTGCAGCCGGGGCGCTAGTGGCCGTGGTGCCCGTGCCCGTGGCCGTGCCCATGACCACCGCCGGGCGGCGGGGCGGGGTGGCCGCTCGAGCGGTAGACGGTGATCACCGAGCCGCTCGGGACCTGGGCTCCGGCGGACGGCGTCGTGTAGGCGACGGTGTCCTTGGCGTACCCGGAGTTGCGGTAGCCGCCGTCGGTGACCTGGAAGCCGGCCTGCCGGAGCTGTGCGGCCGCCTGGTCGAAGGGGACCCCGGCCAGGTCGGGCACCGAGGTGAGGACGCCGGCCACGTCGGCGCTGTTGGGTGGCGTGAAGGTCGCGTCGGGCAGCCACTGCTGGATGATCTTCATCGCGTCGTACCACATGGGACCGGCGGTCGTGGAGCCGTGCGCGACGTTGGTGAACGAACCGCCGATCGTCTGCCCGTTCAGGCTGATCCAGTGCCCGAGGCCGTTGGCGCCGGCCACCATCGCGGCGGTGGCGAGGTTGGGCGTGTAGCCCATGAACCACACCGACATGTTGTTGTCGTTGGTACCGGTCTTGCCGGCCGCCTGCTGGTTGAGCTGCAGCGCGGCCCCGAAGCCGGTCGGCGAGACCACGCCCCGCAGCACGTCGTTGACGGCGTCGGCGATCGGAGCGGCGATCACCTGCTGGCACTGCTGGGGGTAGGACTTCAGCTGGTTGCCGTTGGAGTCGTCGATCGAGATGACGGGCCGCGGGTCGCAGTGCAGGCCCCGGGCGGCGAAGGTCGCGTAGGCGTCGGCGAGCTCCAGCGGGCTGACCGAGGCGACGCCCAGCGTGAACGACGGCACCATCTCGGTGGCCGGGTCGGTGAGGTTGATGCCCATCTTCTGGGCCAGGTGGTAGGGCATGCACAGGCCGGTCTGGAGCTCGAGCTTGGCGAAGAAGGTGTTCACCGACTCCTGGGTGCCGGTGTAGGCGTTCATGGTGCCGTGGATGGTGGAGCTGTGCGGCGACCACGTGTCGGTGCTCTGGAAGTGCTGGCCGCCACACACGCGGTACTGGTCCATCGGGATGTGGACCTGCCACGGCGAGGCGATCGTCTGGCTGAGCGGGATCCCCTGCTTGATCGCGGCGGCGAGCACGAAGGCCTTGAAGGTCGACCCGGGCTGGAACCCGGCGGAGTCGCCGTACTTCTGCGGGACGACGTAGTTCAGGTAGGTCTGGCCGGCCGCCGCGTCGCGGCCCATCGGCCGCGACTGCGCGATCGCCTTCACGTCACCCGTGCCCGGGGTGACCATGGCCAGCGCCCCGATCGCCTGGTCCTTCGGGAACACGTGGGCGCGCACGGCGTTGTCGGCCGCCCGCTGGTCGCGCAGGCTGACGGTGGTGTGGATCGTCAGACCGCCGGTGTAGAGCAGCTTCTTGCGGGCGGAGACCGTCTTGCCCAGCGACGGGTCGTGCTCGAGGTAGTTCACGACGTAGTCGCAGAAGAACGGCGCACTGGAGTTGACGCAGCCGTTGGGGGTGGGCACCGGGTGGAGGCCGAGCGGCTTCTTCTTGAGCCGGTCGGCCTTGTGCTGGGAGATCTGGTGCAGCTGGGCGAGCCGGTCGAGCACGACGTTGCGGCGCTGTACGCCGCGGTCGGGGTTGGTGATCGGGTCGTACCCGCTGGGGTTCTTGACCAGGCCGGCCAGGGTCGCACCCTGGAGCTGCGTGAGGTCCTTCGCGTTGGTGCCGAAGTAGTGGCGTGCGGCCGCCTGTACGCCGTACGCGCCGTCGCCGTAGTAGGCGATGTTGAGGTAGCGCTCGAGGATCCAGTCCTTGGAGTAGTTCTGCTCGAAGGCGATCGCGTAGCGCAGCTCGGTGAGCTTGCGGGCGTAGGTGTCGGCGGTGGCCGCCTTGCGCTGCTTGGCCGTCTTGGCCTGGTCGACCAGCGTCATCTTGACCATCTGCTGGGTGATCGACGACCCGCCCTGCACCTCCCCGCCGCTCGCCTGGTTGGTGATCAGGGCCCGCAGCGTGCCCTTCAGGTCGAGTGCACCGTGCTGGTAGTAGCGGTAGTCCTCGATCGCGACGATGGCGCGGACCATCTTCCGCGAGATCTGGCTGAGCGGGACGTTGATGCGGTTCTGGTCGTAGAGCGACGCGATGGTGTTGCCGGCCCCGTCGACGATCCGGGTCTGCTGTGCGAGTGGCTCCGTGCGGAGGTTGGCCGGGAGGTCCTCGACGGTGTGGGACAGCGACTTCGCGCCGATTCCGAGCACGCCCGCGAAGGGGAGGGCCAGACCGGCCACGACGACGCCCATCACGGCTGCGACGATGGCCATCACGCCCAGATGTGAGGCGATTCGAGAGGCGGGCAGGCGCTCATCGGGGGGCACGGACATGCCGTTGAGACTACGCGAAGGGTGTGTGGCCTGCCCATTTGTAGCCCCCATGGACTAGTCACATGGGACTACGGGGTTAGATCCAGAAGGCCCTGTCCGTGGTCTCCCGCGTTCTTTACCTTTAGGTCACGGCTGAACATCCGTTCTGCGGATGGCGTCATGGGGATGCATTCAGCCAGACGATCGTGGGGACGTCATTATGTGGAATCAAGATTGGGCTGCCCAGGCCGCGTGCCGGGCCTCAACGCCCGACAAGCTGTTCGTCCGTGGAGCAGAGCAGAACAAGGCCAAGCAGGTCTGCGGTGCGTGCCCGGTACGCACCGAGTGCCTCGCCGAGGCTCTCGACAACCAGATCGAGTGGGGCGTCTGGGGCGGGATGACCGAACGCGAGCGCCGAGCCCTGCTGCGCCGCCGTCCGAACGCCTCATGGAGGGTCGTTCTCGAGAGCGCACGCGAGCAGCACACCGGTGTGGTCATCAGCGCCTGAGCCGCGCTGACGAAGACACCGACCGTCGGGACACCCTGCGTCAGGTCGGCCGCTCACCCGCCAGGAGCGCGCCGACCTGACGCAGACCGTCGAGGTCGTGCACGTCGCCCGCCAGGGCGCGTACGACGGCCGTCGGCACCTGTGGGTGCGCCGCCTCGAAGCGGCGCCGCAGTCCCGCCTCGCGTTCGACCATCCGCACGCGGTCGGCGTGCAGTCTCAGCAGGCCGGCCGTCAACGAGTCCGACCGGTCCTTGCGCAACCGCTGAGCCGCCGCGGTCGCCTCCTCGGCGGAGAGGTCGCCCTGCGGCTCCGGGCTGGCGCGGTTGACCACCAGGCCGGCCAGCGGCATGTCGTCCTCGCTCAGCCGCTCCACGAAGTACGCCGCCTCGCGCAGCGCGTCCGGCTCCGGTGCCGCGACCACGAGGAACGCCGTACCGTCGGCCTGCAACAGCTCGAACGTCTTCTGCGCCCGCTGGCGGAAGCCTCCGAAGAGCGTGTCGAAGGCGGCCACGAAGGTCTGCATGTCCCGCAGCACCTGCGCCCCGAGCACCTTGGTCAGCGCGTTGGTCACGAGCGAGACCCCGGCGCTCATCAACCGGGCCGGGCCCTTGGCCGGGGCCAGCATGAGCCTGATGAAGCGCCCGTCGAGGAAGCTGGAGAGGCGTTCGGGAGCGTCGAGGAAGTCCAGCGCCGACCGTGACGGCGGGGTGTCGACGACGATCAGGTCGTAGGTGTGGTCGCGCTGGGCGTCGGCATGGATCTGGCCGAGCTTCTCCATCGCCATGTACTCCTGGGTACCCGCGAAGGAGCTCGACAGCGCGACGTAGAACGGGTTCTCGAGGATCTGCTTCGCCTTCTCCGGGCTGGCCTGACTCTCGACCACCTCGTCGAAGGTGCGCTTCATGTCGAGCATCATCGCGTCGAGCGAGCCCTCGCTGGTCGAGCCTGTCGCTTCTCCTGAGGAGGCGGGGGACGAGCCGTCTCGAAGGGAGACCCCGGCCACCGGTCGTGGGGTGTTGTCGAGCGCCTCGATGCCCATCGACTGGGCCAGCCTCCGTGCCGGGTCGATGGTGAGGACGACGACCCGCCGTCCCCGCTCGGCCGCCCGGAGCGCGAGGGCGGCCGAGACCGTGGTCTTCCCCACGCCGCCCGAGCCGCAGCACACGATGATGCCGGTACGACGGTCGTCGAGCAGCGCGTCGACGTCCAGGACCCGCCCGCCGGTGACGGACTGGGGGCCGACCCGGCTGCGTGACCGGCTGGGCTGCCGTTGCGGGTGGAGGGGAGTGCTCATGCCAGGCCCTGGTCGCGCAGCTGACCGGCCAGCTCGTAGAGCGCGCCGAGGTCGATGCCACCGACGATCAGGGGCAGCTCGAACGGCGGCACCTCGAGCTGCTCGACCACGGCACGCTGGCTGTCCTCGAGCGCCCGGCGCTCCGCGTGGTCGCGGCCCTCGGCCAGCAGGCCGGAGACGAGCTGCGCGGTGCCGGTGAGCCCGGCCGACGCCAGCTCGGTGGACACCCTCTTCTTGGTGACCTTGCCGGAGCGGAGGGCCGCCAGGTCGCGGTCGTCGAGGTCGCGCGGCCGGACCTGGTTGACCACGACCCCACCGACCGGGATGCGGTGCCGACGCAGCTCGGCGATGCCGTCGGCGGCCTCCTGGACCGGCATCTCCTCGAGCACGGTGACCAGGTGGCACACGGTCTGCGGCGAGCTGAACAGCCGGGTGACGGAGTCGGCCTGGCTCTTGATGGGACCCATCCGCGCCAGCCCGGCGAGCTCGTTGTTGACGCCGAGGAACTGTGCGATGCGGCCGGTGGGCGGCGCGTCGAGCACCACCGCGTCGTACGTGATGGCGCCCTTGTGGCGGCTGTTGCGCCGCGTGGCCTCGTAGACCTTGCCGGTCAGCAGTACGTCGCGGACGCCGGGCGCGATGGTGGTCGCGAACTCGACCACGCCGAAGCGGTCGAGCGCCTTCCCGGCGCGGCCGAGCTTGTAGTACATCGAGAGGTACTCCAGAAGCGCCGACTCCGGGTCGATGTGGAGCGCGTGCACCACCCCGCCGCGCTCACCCTGCGGCCCGACCAGGCCGGTGGCGATGCGTCGTTCGGCGTAGGGCAGGGGCTCGACGTCGAACATCCGGGCGATGCCCTGCCGACCCTCGACCTCGCACAGGAGCACGTTCTTGCCCGTCGAGGCCAGCGCCAGCGCCAGGGCGGCCGCGACCGTGGACTTCCCCGTGCCGCCCTTGCCGGTGACGATGTGGAGGCGCGCCTGGGGGAAGTGGTGGGTCGGCACTCCACGAGCGTAATGGTGAAGCCTTCGCAGTCTTCGGGTCGGGCGGGCCCCACCCGGGTTACCGTCGTTTCGGGGGGAACCACGATGGACTGGAAGAAGCTTGACCTGGGCGGTCGCATGACCGCGATGAGGGAGTCGGTTTGTGCCGGCGTCACGGCGGACGGCACGGCGGTCATCGCCTTGCTGGGCGACCACGATCCGCCGGTCGTGACGGTCGACCCGCTGGCGCTCGACTCCTGCGGGGTCGTCGGCGTCTCCGCCGGTGACCGCACGTGGCTGACCGGGCGCGGCCAGGACGGCCGTCTGCACCTGTGGGGAGTCACCAGCCCCGAGGAGCCGGACTTCGTCCGTGGCCAGGCGCTGGACGGCCTCGACGCCATGTGGGCGGTGCCGGCGCTCGACGCGCGCGCGGCCTTCGTGCTCACGGCGTACGCCGGTGACGGTGGCTGGCGGCTGCGGGCCCACACCCTGGCCGAGGCCCGGGCCGGCCGGGCGCCCCGAGGGGCCGAGCTCTGTCTCGGCGGACCACCCGACGCGTACGTCTCCTACGCCTTCCGCCAGGCGGGGCCGGTCGTCGTGGCCGGTGCGATCGGCGACGGAGCCGAGCCCTCGGCGGCGGCCTGGGCGGTGCACAAGGACCCCAACGACGTGTTCGCCGGGCTGGGCTGGCGCCGCGTCCACCTGGCGCCGACGCCCTGCGAGCTCTCCTCGGTGTCGGCCGGCCGTGCGGGTCGCCGTACCTGGATCGCCGGACGCCGCGGCGACGAGCCGGTGATCTTCGAGCTGCTCGACCTGCCGTTCCGCGGTCCGCTGCGTACGACGGCGGTGCCGATGCCCACGATCACCCTCGCTCCAGAGGCGGTCGAGGGCACCGCACGACCCGTCGTCGTGGTGGACGGTACGTACGCCGACCACCCGGTCTTCGTCGCGGCCACCACGAAGGGGAACCGGATCTGCTGGCTCGACGGTGCGACCTGGAAGGCGCATCCGGTGCCCGACGGGCAGCTGCACGCCGCCAGCGCGGTCGGCGGCCGGATCCACGTGCTCCTCGACGGGGCCGTCTGGTCGATGTCCGACCCCGCCGCGGCCTGACCAGCGCGCCGTACGACGTCTCGCGCGGGCCCTGGACGGCCCGTCCCGTCCGGGTGGCAGGATCAGCGCAGGAGGTACGCGGATGGACAAGGTCGTGGCGAGCGCGGCGGAAGCGGTGGCCGACATCCCGGACGGCGCGACCCTGGCGGTCGGCGGGTTCGGACTGTGCGGCGTCCCCTCGGTGCTGATCGAGGCGTTGCTGGAGGCCGGCGTCGCCGACCTCGAGGCGGTGTCGAACAACTGCGGTGTCGACGAGTGGGGTCTGGGCCGGCTGCTCATGAGCAAGCGGCTGCGGCGGATGATCTCGTCGTACGTCGGTGAGAACAAGGAGTTCGCTCGGCAGTACCTCTCGGGCGAGCTGGAGGTCGAGCTGACCCCGCAGGGCACGTTGGCCGAGCGGATGCGGGCGGGCGGCTCGGGGATCCCGGCGTTCTTCACGGCGACCGGCGGTGGCACCCAGGTGGCCGAGGGCGGCCTGCCCTGGCGGTACGACGACGCCGGCAACGTGGTGGTCTCGTCACCGCCCAAGGAGACGCGTGACTTCGCCATCAACGGCGAGAGCCGCGAGTACGTGCTCGAGGAGGCGATCGTCGCCGACTTCGGGCTGGTGCGGGCCTGGATGGGCGACCGGCACGGCAACCTCGTCTATCGCGAGTCCGCACGCAACTTCAACCCGCTGGCCGCGATGTGCGGCCGGGTCACGATCGCCGAGGTGGAGAACCTCGTGGAGCCGGGCGACATCAAGCCCGAGGACGTCCACACGCCCGGCGTCTACGTACAGCGCGTGGTCGCGCTGACGCCCGAGCAGGCGGCCGACAAGAAGATCGAGAAACGCACCACCCGACCTCGACCGGACTCGTCGGTCGAGCCTGTCTCGTCGGTCGAGCCTGTCTCGTCGGTCGAGCCTGTCTCGTCGGTCGAGCCTGTCTCGTCGGTCGAGCCTGTCGAGACCACCGGAGGCAGCTGACATGGCCTGGACCCGTGAGGAGATGGCGGCACGTGCCGCCTCGGAGCTGACCGACGGCTCCTACGTCAACCTCGGCATCGGCCTGCCGACGCTGGTGCCGAACTACGTCGCCGACGACGTCGAGCTCGTGCTGCAGTCGGAGAACGGCATCCTGGGTGTGGGCGCCTACCCCTACGACGGCGACGAGGACCCCGACCTGATCAACGCCGGCAAGGAGACCGTGACGCTCCGCAAGGGAGCGTCGTTCTTCGACTCGGCCACGTCGTTCGGGATGATCCGCGGCGGCAAGATCGATGCCGCGATCCTCGGCGCCATGCAGGTGAGCGCCAAGGGCGACATCGCGAACTGGATGATCCCCGGGAAGATGGTCAAGGGCATGGGCGGCGCGATGGACCTCGTGCACGGTGCCAAGAGGGTGATCGTGCTGATGGAGCACGTCGCCAAGGACGGCTCCCAGAAGATCCTCGAGGAGTGCGACCTGCCCTACACCGGTCGCGGCGTCGTGCAGCGGATCATCACCGACCTCTGCGTGCTCGACGTCGAGCCCGAGGGACTCCGGCTGGTCGAGCTCGCCCCCGACGTCACCCTCGACGAGGTGCGGGAGAAGACCGGGCCGGAGATCCTCGCGTGAGGCTGCGCTACGGGTCGGTGGTGCGTGGCGCGGGGGTGGCGCTGGCCTGCCTGCTGCCGAGCTTCCGGAGCCGCACCCGCGCCGTGGTGGCGTCGTACGCCGCGGGCTGGCCGCTCGACAAGCCGGGTCTCCAGGTGCTCGTCGTCGTCCCAGACGACGACGCGGAGCCGTGGCGGAAGGCCGTGGTGCCGTTCGCGACGTCGGGGGCGTCGTGGACGGCGGTGATGCTGCTGGCCGTCTCCGCCGTACGCCGTTCCGCGCTGCCGGCGCCGCTGGCCGCGGTCGCGCTCGGCGGACTGGTGGTGGCCGGGGACTCGGCCATGGCCGAGCTGGCCGAGCGGACGAAGTCCCGGGTCGCGGCGACCCGGGAGCCCGACACGACCGCACCCGGTGACGGCTGACCGAAACTCGTCACGACCTCGACCCACCCGTCGACCCGAGCGCACCGAATGCCAGGTGTTGGCCCTCCGACAGAGAGGGCACGTCAGCACTGGAGGGCTCTGATGGTCGACACGAACAGACGACAGCTCCTGGCCACGGCCGGAGCGGGGGTGGCCGCAGGCACGATCGGCCTCACCGTCGCACCTGCGCAGGCGGGTGAAGCGCGACGTTCCTCGTCCAGCCCTCGGGAGTCGGTCGTGGCCTACGTGAAGGACCACACGTCCAGCGAGGTCCGGCTCATGGTCGGCGAGCGAGAGGTCGTCGTACACGACCGCGACCTCGTGCACCGCATCCTCAACGCGGCGGGAGGCAAGTGAGATGTCGTCACACCGCGAAGCACCCGAGATGGCGAAGGACCCCGTCGCCGACAGCACCGACCTCTACGCCTTCGTCAGTCCCAACCGTCCCGACACGGTGACGCTGATCGCCAACTACATCCCGCTCCAGGCGCCGGACGGCGGGCCGAACTTCTACGAGTTCGGTGACGACGTGGCCTACGACATCCACATCTCCAACAAGGGCAGGGCCGAGCCGGACATCACCTACCGCTTCCACTTCCACACCGCGATCCGCAACCCGACGACGTTCCTCTACAACACCGGGCCGATCACGCACATCAACGACACCACCTGGAACCGTCCGCAGCACTACTCGATCACCCGGATCAAGGACGGCAAGAAGAAGGTGCTCGCGCAGAAGCTCGCCTGCCCGCCGGTCAACATCGGTCCGCGCAGCACCCCCGACTACGCGAACCTGGAGGCGGAGGCGGTGCACGAGGTCGGCCCGCGCCGGGTCTTCGCCGGCCAGCGCGCCGACGCGTTCCACGTCGACCTGGGCAGCATCTTCGACCTCGGCGTCCTGCGCCCGTTCGAGCACCTGCACATCATCCCGAGTGCCGACGCCGTGGGCGTGAACACCCTGCAGGCGTTCAACGTCCACACCATCGCCCTGCAGGTGCCGATCAAGGAGCTCACCCGGCACGGCGACGTCCCGACGAAGCCCGGCAAGGGCAGCTCGGTGATCGGCGTCTGGGCCACCGCGAGCCGTCGCAAGTCCCGGATGTTCGACAAGGCCAAGGGCGCGTACGTCGGTCACGGTCCCTGGGAGCAGGTCTCGCGGCTGGGCAACCCGCTGTTCAACGAGGTGCTCGTACCGATGTCCCACAAGGACAACTGGAACGCGCGGGCCCCCAAGGGCGACCAGGACTTCGCGAAGTACGTCAACCACCCCGAGCTCGCGAAGCTGCTCCCGATCCTCTACCCGGGTGTCTTCCCGCACCTCGCGTCGTACCACAAGCCCCGGGCCGACCTGAACGCGATCCTGCTGACCGGCATCCCGAAGGGCGTGGTCGGCGGTTTCCAGAACTACACCGGGCCGGTGGAGTCGGACATGCTCCGGCTCAACGTCGCGATCCCGCCGGCCACGAGCCCCGACTCCCTGGGTGTGGTGGGCGGGGACCTCGCGGGCTACCCGAACGGGCGGCGCGTGAACGACGACGTGGTGACCATCGAGCTGCGCGCGCTCGCCGGCGTCACCATCCCGTTGGTCGATCCGTCGTTCACGCCGGACGGAGCGGCCGGTGTCGTCACCGACGGCACCACCGACACCAACGGTCCGACCCCGTCGGTCTTCCCCTACCTGGCGAGCCCGGGCGGCGGCTACCAGACCACGCCCGGAACGACGTCGGGGTGACGGTGGACGCGACGTCGGAGAACCCCTTTGCGGGGCAGGGCTCCGTCCTGCTCGACATCGGGGACGACGTGGGCGCGCTGGTGGTCACCATGCCCGAGGCCACGGTCGGTCTCGAGGTGGAGATCCGGCCGGTCGGGGCGGAGGGTGGCCACCACCCGCACCCGCATCATCACTGGCCCGGTCACCACGACGACCACGACCTCACGCACGACCTCACGCATGTCCAGGTGCACGACCAGGTGCACGACCACCTGGTGCACGTCGCCGTCGTACCGCGTCCGGTGGGCGACGGCACGGTGCCGTCGCTGGTCTTCCCGGAGCTGGTGACCGGCACCTACGACGTGTTCGAGAAGGGTCGGCCGGACGCCGTCGTCCTCACCGTGGGGGTCGCGGGCGGCCGGGTGACCCTGGCCGAGTGGCCCGCCTGACCTCGGGAGCTCGACGGGAGGTCGGCGAGTAGGGTCGCGCCATGACGCAGAACCAACGGTGGGAGTACCTCACCGCACCCATCCTCGTGCATGCCGCGAAGCAGATCCTCGACAACTTCGGGGCCGACGGGTGGGAGCTCGTGCAGGTCGCTCCGGGGATGAACCCCGAGAACATGGTCGGCTACTTCAAGCGCCCGATGGCCGACGCATGAGCGCCGTCGAGGACCGGCTCGCGGAGCTCGGCCTGACCGTGCCCGACGTGGTCAAGCCGGTGGCGTCGTACGTGCCGGCGGTGCGGTCCGGGTCCCAGATCTTCACCTCCGGCCAGCTGCCGATGCGCTCGGGCCAGCTGATCGCGACCGGCAAGGTCGGCGCCGAGGTCTCGCTCGAGGACGCCGCGGCCTGCGCACAGCAGTGCGCGCTGAACGCGATCGCCGCGGTCAAGGCCGAGCTCGGTGACCTCGACCGGGTCAAGCGGGTCGTGAAGGTGGTGTGCTTCGTGGCCTCGACGCCCGACTTCACCGCTCAGCCCCAGGTCGCCAACGGCGCCTCGGAGCTCCTGGGTACGGCGTTCGGCGACGCGGGCGTGCACGCGCGGTCGGCCGTCGGCGTCTCCGCGCTGCCGCTGGACGCGCCCGTCGAGGTCGAGATCCTCGTCGAGGTCTGACGTGCGGGTGAGCCTGCCGCCACAGCTGGTGGAGACCGCCCGCGCCTTCGCAGACGGCTCGCGGACGCCGGCCGAGCCGCGCGACGCCGCGACCGTCGTACTCCTGCGAGGCGGCGACCACGGTTCCGAGGTCTACCTGCTGCGACGCCAGGCGTCGATGGCGTTCGCCGGCGGGATGTGCGTCTTCCCGGGCGGCGGGGTCGACCCGCGCGACTCCGACCATTCCGTCGCGTGGGCCGGCCCGTCGGCGGCCAGCTGGGCGTCGCGCCTGGCGACGACCGAGGACCTGGCGCGGGCACTGGTGTGCGCCGCGGTCCGCGAGACGTTCGAGGAGTCCGGCGTCCTGCTGGCCGGCGCCTCCGCCGCGGAGGTCGTCGCGGACACCACGGGTGAGGACTGGGAGCGCGACCGGCAGGCCCTCGAGGCCAAGCAGCTGTCGTTCACGGCGTTCCTCGACCAGCGCGGGCTGGTGCTCCGCACCGACCTGCTCGGCGCCTGGTCCGGGTGGTGCACGCCGACGTTCGAGCCGAGGCGGTTCCGTACCTGGTTCTTCGTCGCGAGCCTCCCGGCCGGGCAAAGGACGCGCGACGTGTCGACCGAGTCGTCGTCGGTGACGTGGCTGCCCGCGCAGGCGGCCTGCGACGCGGTCGACTCCGGAGAGCTCGGGATGATGCCTCCGACGTACCTCACCTGCCTCGAGATCGCCCAGCACGGGACGCCGGCTGAGGTGATGGCCGCGGCGGCCGAGCGGGTCGTCGAGATGTTCACCCCAGCGCTCGAGGTGGACGGCGAGGCGACCACGCTGTCGACACCCGGATGGCTCGCCGCCCTGGTCGAGGCACGCGGCTCGTGACCTGGACGGGTGGCCCGTTCGGGTCCGTCGCCCAGTGCGTGCTCGCCCCCAACGCGTCGCCGATGACCCTCGACGGGACGAACACCTGGGTACTGCGCGCGCCCGGCTCGTCGCGCTCGGTGGTGGTCGACCCGGGTCCGCCGGTCCCGTCGCACCTCGACGCCGTAGCGGCCGCGGCGGGCGACGTGGCCGTCGTACTCCTGACGCATCATCACCTCGACCACTCCGAGGCGGCCCGTGCGTTCGCCGAGCGCGTCGGGTGCGGCGTCCGCGCCCTCGACCCGGCGTACCGGCTGGGCCCGGAGGGCCTCGGCGAGGGTGACGTGGTCGCCGTGGGCGACCTCGAGGTGCGGGTCGTCGCGACGCCCGGCCACTCGTCGGACTCGCTGTCGTTCGTGATCCCCTCGGAGCGCGCCGTACTGACCGGCGACACCGTGCTCGGGCGGGGTACGACGGTCGTCGCGCACCCCGATGGCGAGCTCGGTGCCTACCTGGCCTCGCTCGACCGGCTGCACGCGCTCGCCGAGGCGCACGATATCGACACGATCTGGCCGGGGCACGGCCCGGTGATCGACCAGGCCCTCCCCGTCCTCGACCACTACCTCGCCCACCGTAGGGAGCGGCTCGACCAGGTGCGCGAGGCGCTCCGCACGATCTCACCCCCCGCCGTACCCCTCGACGACGACTCCCTCACCGGCGACTCCCTCACTGACGACTCTCTCACTGACGACTCTCTTGCCCACCGCGTCGTCGAGATCGTGTACGCCGACGTCGACCCGATCCTCTGGCCCGCCGCCGAGCTCTCGGTCCGCGCTCAGCTGGCCTACCTCCACCGTTGAAGAGTCACAAACCGCTTGTTGAGGCGGCGCAAAACGCGCAATGAGAGGTCAGGATCGGCCCCGTTGTCCACAGGCAGGCGCCGACCCGGCTGCGCGCCTCCGGCAACCGGCGCACCATCGGCGCCATGGACGTCTCGGAGCTGCCGGCCTTCCCCTTCACCGCTTCCCAGGCGGTCGAGCTCGGGCTGACACCGGCCGGCCTGCGGCGATGGTGCGCGGCCCGCTTCGTACGGCGTCTCCTGCACGGCGTCTATCTACGCGCAGACCTCACCGTGACCATGCCCGTGAAGCTCGCCGCGGCAGCGTTGGTCATCAGCCCCAACGCGGTCGCCTGCGACCGGACAGCCGCGTGGATCTGGGAGGTCGATGCGTTCTCCTTCGGGGAGCTGGACGTCGTTCCGCCGGTGGAGACCTTCGTGCTTCGTGGTGGCACCCGCACACGTAGGGCGGAGACCTGCGGAGGGGTGCGCGATCTCACTCCCGACGACTGGGTCGAGCTGGACGGCGTCAAGGTCACGACCCCTGTGCGTACGGCGCTCGACCTCGGGTGCAGCCTCAACCGCCGGGAGGCTCTGGCCGCGATGGACGCGCTGGCGCGGTCGCAGGGGTTCTCCAGCGCCGACCTCGCCCGGCAGATCACGCGCTACTTCCGACGCCGCGGCGTGGTCCAGCTCCGTCAGCTCGTCCCGCTGGTGAGATCCGAAGCCGAGTCGCAGCGCGAGTCCTGGGTGCGACTGGAGATGCACGACTTCGGGCTACCCGCCCCTGAGCTGCAGTGGTGGGTGGACGTCGACGGCGTCCCGACGTACCGCTTGGACCTGGCGTACCCCCAAGCGCGCATCGCGATCGAGTACGACGGGCGGGAGCATCACGCCTCGGCGGGGGACCGTGTGCGCGATGAGGCTCGCCGTACCTGGCTGCGCGAGCATGGGTGGACCGTCATCGTGGTCGACGCGTCGGCGTTCGCTCCCGGTGCAGACTTTGACTGGCTGATCGCCGTTCGCGATGCCTTGGCCGATGCGCAGCGTCGTCCGCGTCGGGTCTACGCCCGGTCCTGACCATTCGGGACGCCTCGATGCGACGAATGTGACTCCTCAACAAGCCACATGTGACCTCTCAACAGATCAGCGGGAGCGGCGGCGGAGGCGGTCGACCTCCATGATCACGACGGAGCGGGGTTCGAGGCGCAGCCAGCCGCGGGAGGCGAAGTCGGCGAGGGCCTTGTTGACGGTCTCACGCGAGGCACCGACCAGCTGGGCGAGCTCCTCCTGGGTGAGGTCGTGGTGCACGTGGACACCGTCGTCGGCGGTGCGGCCGAAGCGGTCGGCGAGGTCGAGCAGCGCCTTGGCCACGCGCCCGGGTACGTCGGAGAAGACCAGGTCGGCGACGACGTCGTTGGCCTTGCGCAGCCGCCCCGCGAGCTGGGCGAGCAGCCCGCGAGCCACGACGGGCCGGCCCTCGAGCCAGCGCAGCAGGTCTTCGTGGGAGAGCGAGGCGAACGTCGCGTCGGTCACCGCGGTCACCGTCGCCGAGCGCGGCCCGGGGTCGAACAGCGAGAGCTCGCCGAACATCTGCCCGGGGCCGAGGATCGCGAGGAGGTTCTCGCGACCGTCGCTCGACGTACGGCCGAGCTTGATCTTGCCGTCGAGTACGACGTAGAGCCGGTCGCCTGCGTCGCCCTCGTGGAAGAGCACGTCGCCACGCCGCAGCTTCGTCTCGCTCATCGACCCGCGGAGGGCCGTCGCGGCCTCGTCGTCGAGCGCGCTGAACAGCGGTGCCTGACGCAGTACCTCGTTGTCCACGACCCACCCTCCATCGTTGGCTCCTGCACGCCGGGACGTCGCTCTGGCGGCGGGCTCAGCCTGATCCTAACCAGTGGCCCATGTCACACCCACCCCTCGGTCGCCGCCGAGCCGGTGGGTGCGCCGCCGTAGGCTGTCGGCGTGCCAGCCGTGTCCGCCCCCGAGACCCGCACGGGCCTGGTCCGGCGGGCCCGCAAGATCGACCGGGCGCTGGCCGACGCCTATCCCGACGCCCGCATCGAGCTCGACTTCGACGACCCGTTCCAGCTCCTCGTGGTGACCGTCCTGAGCGCCCAGACCACCGACCGCCGGGTCAACGCCGTCCGCCCGACCCTTTTCGCGGCGTACCCCGACGCGGCGGCGATGGCGGCCGCCCCGCGCGCGCGCCTCGAGCAGATCGTCGGTCCGCTCGGGTTCTTCCGCGCCAAGACGGACTCGCTGCTCAGGCTGAGCGCCGCCCTCGTCGAGCGGTACGACGGCCAGGTGCCGGCGCGCCTCGACGACCTGGTGACGCTGCCCGGGGTCGGCCGCAAGACCGCCAACGTCGTCCTCGGCAACGCCTTCGGCATCCCCGGCATCACCGTCGACACCCACTTCGGGCGCCTGGCGCGGCGGTTCGGGTGGACCACCGAGACCGACCCGGTCAAGGTCGAGCACGCCGTCGGCGCACTCTTCGAGAAGCGCGACTGGGTGATGCTCTGCCACCACCTCATCTGGCACGGCCGTCGCGTCTGCCACGCCAAGAAGCCGGCGTGCGGTGCGTGTCCGGTCGCGCGCTGGTGTCCGTCGTACGGCGAGGGGCCGGTCGACCCGGTGGCCGCGGCGCGACTGGTCAGGACCGAGGGGCCGGCATGAGACGCGCCCTCCTCGCCGTACTGCTGATGCCGCTCCTCGTCGGCTGCGGTGCGCACGGCGCCACGGCGGTGACTGGGGGCGGCGCCTCCCACGTCGACGTGGGCACCAAGGACCTCGTCTCCTTGAAGAAGAAGACCGACGTACCCGACTGTCCCCGCGTCGCCGCGACGAGCGCCCCCGGTGGCATGCCCTCGGTGACCCTGCCGTGCCTGGGCGGTGGGCGCTCGGTCGACGTCGCAGGTCTGCGCGGTCCGATGATCGTGAACTTCTGGGCCAACTGGTGCGAGATCTGCCGCAAAGAGATGCCGGCGCTGGCGTCGTACGCACGTAGCCAGTCGAGGGTCCAGGTCTTCGGCATCGACTACGCCGACCCCAACCCGGGCGGCGCTCTCCAGCTCGCCCAGGTCAGCAAGGTCGGCTACCCGCTGGTGGCCGACCCCGGCGTCCAGCTCGACCACGCGTCGCCCCTGCCCCACATCCCCGGCCTCCCGATCACGGTGTTCCTCGATGCGAGCGGGAAGGTCGTCCACATCGAGGCGGGCGCCTTGCGCACGGAGGCCGACGTCGCGGCCGCCGCGCAGCAGTACCTCGGGGTCGGCGGGTGATCCCCGAGTGGCTCGAGCCCGTCGCCCTGGCGGCCGGCGAGATGACCGCCGACGACCTGACCCGGTTCGTCGCGCCGGAGGACACCGTGACGCGGCGCGGCGCCGTACTCCTGCTGTTCGGCTCCGAGCGCGACCTGCTGCTGACCGAGCGCGCTCACGACATGCGGTCGCATCCGGGCCAGGTCTCGTTCCCCGGCGGCACGATCGACCCCGGAGAGACGCCGGCCGAGGCGGCGCTTCGCGAGGCGGAGGAGGAGACCGGGCTGGACGCCGAGGGCGTCGAGGTCTTCGCCGCGCTGCCCGAGCTGTGGCTGCCCCCGAGCAACTTCGCGGTGACGCCCGTGCTCGGCTGGTGGGCCGAGGAGACCCCGGTCGGTGTGGTCGACCCGGCCGAGGTGCACGCCGTCTACCGCGTCCGGCTCGACGACCTCCTCGACCCCACCCATCGCGTCTCCGTGCGCCATCCCAGCGGCTGGGTCGGTCCCGGGTTCCTGATCGGGCCCGGCCACGACCTCGTGCTGTGGGGCTTCACGGCCGGGATCATCGCCCGGCTGCTCGACTTCCTGGGCTGGGCGCGTCCGTGGGATCCCCGACGGGTGCGTGACCTGCCGGACCACATGCTGCAAGGTGTACCTCGCGCGGCGGCAGCGAGGCCCGCCCCATCCGAGGAGCGACCGTGAACCTGCTCGACTGGGTGCTGGTCGTCATCGTCGTCCTGTACGCCGTCTCCGGCTACTGGCAGGGCTTCGTCACCGGCGCCTTCGCGACCTTCGGGCTGCTGCTGGGGGGGCTGATCGGGGTGTGGCTCGCGCCGACCGCGCTCGGCAACGCGACTCCGTCGATCCTGGTCTCGCTGGCGGCGGTGTTCATCGTGATCCTCTGCGCGTCGCTCGGCCAGGCGGTCTTCCAGCTGCTCGGTGCCCGCATCCGCGACCGCATCACCTGGCAGCCGGTGCGCGCCATCGACGCCATCGGCGGAGCCGTCCTGAGCGCCGCCGCCGCCCTGCTCGTCGCCTGGGCCCTGGGCGTCGCGCTCTCCGGCTCCGGGCTGCGCGGCATCACCCCCCTCGTGCGCGACTCCAAGGTCCTCTCCGAGGTCAACTCCCTGTTGCCGGCGTCGGCGGGGTCGAAGCTCTCGGCGTTCAACGACGTCGTCGGTACGACGTTCTTCCCGCGCTACCTCGAGCCCTTCGCCCCCGAGCGGATCGTCGCCGTGCCGCCGGGGCCGAAGCGACTGCTCACCGACCCCGACGTCAACCGCGCAGCCGCCGGCGTGGTGCGCGTGCGGTCCACCAACAAGTGCGGACAGGGTGTCGAGGGCTCCGGGTTCGTCTACGCCCCCGACCGCGTGATGACCAACGCCCACGTCGTCGCCGGCGTCTCGAACCCGTCGGTCCAGGTCAACGGCACCGCCGTACCGGGCCAGGTGATCTACTACAACCCCGACGTCGACATCGCCGTACTCTCCGTGCCTACCGGCACCACGCGGCCCCTCCGCTTCGCCAGTGGCCCGTCGTCCTCCGGTGACGGTGTGGCGATCCTCGGCTTCCCGCAGAACGGTCCGTACAACGTCCAGGTCGGCCGCGTCCGCGCCGACCAGCGGCTGCGCTCACCCGACATCTACGGCGACGGCACCGTGATCCGCGACGTGCTGTCCGTCCGAGGGCTGATCCGGCCGGGCAACTCCGGTGGCCCCGTCATCGACTCGGCCGGACGCGTGGTCGGGGTCGTGTTCGCCGCGTCCGTGACCAGCGGCGACACCGGCTATGCGCTGTCGGCCGCCCAGGTCGGCCAGGCCGCGGCCTCCGGCCGGGTCGCGTCGCGCCCGGTCTCGACCCAGGGCTGCGCGGCCTGAGCGAGGACCGTCCGATCCGGCGGAGCCGGAGAGGGCGACCGCAGCGAACGGCGTAGCGCGCTTGCGCGCAAGCCGCTAACCCCGCTTGAGCACCTGCTTGGCCCCCTGCGCCTGCGCGATCGCCTTCTCCGGCGCGCGCACCTTCTTCACCTTGCGTACGCCGACGAAGCCGAGCAGCGCAGCGAGCAGGAGGTAGAAGCCGAACACGATCAGGAAGGCCCAGTGCAGTGACAACCCGTGGCCGTTCCAGTTGATCAAGTAGGCGATCGCGACCGACAGCATGATCAGCGACATCAGCGCGAAGAAGCCGGCCGCCGCGAAGAGACCGATCCCGACCCCACCGGCCTTGATGCTCACCTGCAGCTCGGACTTGGCCAGCTTGATCTCGTTGCTGATCAGGCTGGAGATGTCGCGGCTGGCGTCCGAGACGAGTCGGCCGATCGTGGGATCGGTGTCCTTGACGGGTTCGTTCGCCATGTGGCTTCGGGCTCCCTCGGTGGCAGGTGGTCGTGGCGACCTTACAACGGCGCGTTCGGCGTCGATCGGGCCGCTCGGCACATGCCCTAGCCTTGGTCTCGCAGTGCCCGGGCAGCCGGTCGTCCCCCGCATCCGTGAGGACCTGCCGTGTCAGTCGTACGCCGTATGCTCCCGCTCCCCGAGCCGGGCGAGGCGCGCTTCCTCAGCGACCTGCTGCGCAGCGAGCCGGTCGGCGGTCTGCTGGCGCTGACCGCCGCCGTGGTGGCCGTCGCCTGGGCGAACTCCCCGTGGGACGCGTCGTACCACTCGATGGTCGGGTGGCAGCTCGGCCCACTGGATCTCGAGCACTGGGGAGCCGACGGTGCCCTCACGCTGTTCTTCTTCGTGGCGGGTCTCGAGCTGAAGCGGGAGTTCGTGGTCGGCTCGCTACGGCGTCCGGCGGACGCGGCCGTGCCGGTGGCCGCCGCCCTGTGCGGGGTCGGCGTACCCGCCCTTCTCTACCTCCTGGTCAACCTGGTCGCGCCCGGCGGGCAGACGGGCGGCTGGGCGATCCCCGCGGCGACCGACATCGCGTTCGCGCTGGCGGTGCTGGCCGTCGTGGGGTCGCACCTGCCGGTGGCGCTCCGCGCGTTCCTGCTGACCCTGGCCGTGGTCGACGACCTGGTCGTGATCGTGATCATCGCCGTGGTGTTCTCCGACGAGGTGCACCTGGTCGACCTCGCCGTCGCGCTCGCCCTGGCGGTCGTCTGGGCGGTCCTGCAGCGGCAACGCGTCCGCGCGTGGCCCGTCTACCTCGCGATCGCCGTGGCCGCCTGGTGGTTCATGCACGAGAGCGGGGTGCACGCGACCATCGCGGGGGTCCTCCTCGGACTGCTCAGCCGGGTACGGCGCGACGCAGGCGAGGAGCACTCACCGGCTGAGCAGCTGGAGCACCGGCTGGCCCCGCTCTCGGCCACGGTCGCCGTACCGCTGTTCGCCCTGGTGTCGGCCGGGGTGTCGCTGCAGGGTGGTGGGTCGCTCGTCCGCGACCCGATCGTGCTCGGTGTGCTCGCCGGTCTCATCCTCGGCAAGCCACTCGGCGTCCTGGCCGGCACGTTCCTGGTCACGCGCTTCACCCGCGCCGAGCTGAACGAGGACCTCTCGTGGACCCAGGTCGTCGGGGTGGCCGTCCTGGCGGGGATCGGTTTCACCGTGTCGCTGCTCGTCTCCGAGCTGTCGTTCACCGGTGGGGAGGCGGAGGCCGCGAAGACAGCGGTGCTCGCGGCGTCGGTGCTGGCGGCCGTGGTCGGCGCAGTGATGCTGCGCCGCAAGCCCGCCGAGTCGGCGCAAGGGGACATCTGAACAACGCCGAGTCGGCGCGAACGAGCACGCTGACAACGCCGAGTCGGCATATGCCGACTCGGCGTTCCCGGGCGTTCCCGAGTCGTCACCTGCCGACTCGGCGTGGTCAGCGTGGCGGTGGGGAGGGACCGGCGTCAGTCCTCGTCGGCCTTGCCGGAGGCGAGGCCCTCCTTGATCTGGTCCATGATCGTCGAGTCGGCCAGCGTGGTGACGTCGCCGACGTCGCGCTTCTCGGCGACGTCGCGCAGTAGGCGCCGCATGATCTTGCCGGACCGGGTCTTGGGCAGCTCCGGCACGACCATGATCGACTTCGGCTTGGCGATCGGCCCGATCTCCTTGGCCACGTGGTCGCGCAGCTCCTGCACCACCTCGGGGCCGCCGTCGCCGGCGGACTCGCGCAGGATCACGAACGCGGTGACCGCCTGACCGGTGTCGGGATCGTTGGCGCCCACCACGGCGGCCTCGGCGACCTTCGGGTGGGACACCAGCGCGGACTCGATCTCGGTCGTCGAGAGCCGGTGGCCGGCCACGTTCATCACGTCGTCGACGCGGCCCAGCAGCCAGATGTCGCCATCCTCGTCGAGCTTCGCGCCGTCGCCGGCGAAGTAGAGACCCTGGAAGCGCGACCAGTAGGTGTCCTGGTAGCGAGCGTCGTCACCCCAGATCGTGCGCAGCATGGCCGGCCACGGCTCGGTGAGCACCAGGTAGCCGCCCGAACCCGGCTTCACGGCATGTCCCTCGTCGTCCACGACCTGGGCGCCTACGCCGGGCAGGGCCTTCATCGCCGAGCCCGGCTTGCCGGCCGTGACCCCGGGCAGCGGACTGATCATGGTCATTCCGGTCTCGGTCTGCCACCAGGTGTCGACGACGGGGACGTTGCCCCCTCCGATCGTCTCGCGGTACCAGATGTAGGCCTCCGGGTTGATCGGCTCACCCACGGAGCCGATGATCCGCAGAGTGGAGAGATCGAACTTCGCCGGGATCTCGGCGCCCCACTTCATGAACGTGCGGATCGCCGTCGGGGCGCAGTAGAGGATCGTCACCTTGTGCTGCTGGATGATCTCCCACCAGCGGCCCTTGTGGGGGGAGTCGGGCGTGCCTTCGTACATCACCGACGTCGTACCGTTCGCGAGCGGCCCGTAGACGATGTAGGAGTGGCCGGTGACCCACCCGATGTCGGCGGCGGTCCAGAAGATGTCGGTCTCGGGCTTCAGGTCGAAGACGGCCCAGTGCGTGTACGACGTACCGACGAGGTAGCCGCCGGTGGTGTGCAGGATGCCCTTGGGCTTGCCCGTCGTACCCGAGGTGTACATGACGTAGAGCGGGTGCTCGGCGTCGAACGCCTCCGGGGTGTGCTCGGTGCTCGCCTTCCCGACGGCGTCGTCCCACCAGACATCTCGCTGGTCGTCCCACGCGACGTCCTGGCCGGTGCGCTTGACCACCAGCACGCTGCGTACGTCGGGGCACTGGGCGACGGCCTCGTCGACGGCCGGCTTCAACGCGGCCGCGGCACCGCGGCGGTAGCCGCCGTCGGCGGTGATCACGACGCGTGCGTCGCAGTCCTGGATCCGGTCGCGCAGCGCCGTCGACGAGAAGCCGCCGAACACCACCGTGTGGGGCGCCCCGATGCGGGCACAGGCCAGCATCGCGACCACGGTCTCGGGGATCATCGGCATGTAGATCGCGACCCGGTCGCCGCTCTTGACGCCCAGGTCGGTCAGGGCGTTCGCGGCCTGGCAGACGAGGTCCTTGAGCTCGGCGTAGGTGATGTCGCGGGTGTCGTTCTCCGGCTCACCGACCCAGTGGTAGGCCACCTTGTCGCCCTTCCCCGCCTCGACGTGCCGGTCCACGCAGTTGTACGCCGCGTTGATCTTGCCGCCGACGAACCACTTCGCGAAGGGCGCGCCGTCCCAGTCGAGCACGCGGTCCCACTTGGTCTCCCAGGTGAGCCGCTCGGCCGCCTTCGCCCAGAACCCGAGGCGGTCCGCGTCGGCCTCGTCGTACGCCGCGGCCGTCACGTTGGCCTGCGCGGCGAGCTCCTCGGGGGGCTCGAACCGGCGCATCTCGTGCATGAGGTTGGACAGGGTTTCTTCGCTCACGACTCTTGTCTCCTCTCGACGTCCCATCGCAGCCGGGACCGTCGTTCCACCCTAGAACCACGGGGTTGGATCGGCGTTGGTCCCGGCTGCGAAAGTGCGGCGGTTGATCGGGCTACTTGGGGGCGCCGACCGGGAACACCTGCCGGCCCCAGGTGAAGGCGGTGACCCCCGCGAAGGAGGCGTACCAGGCGGCGAGCGCCGTCGCGAGGCCGAGGTAGCCGCCGAGGTGGATCCAGCCGCTCGACTCCTTGTCGAACCAGCCGATCGCGAGGATGACGAAGGTGATCGTGAGCAGCACGAACACGGTCAGCACGGCCATGTTCACCTTCATCGCGGCCACGGACATGTAGCCCGTGAAGATCGCCCAGCCGAGGAGGTAGGCGCCGACGACCTTGTACGCCTCCGGCCCGAGGTTCGCCAGGTCCTTCTCGGCGAGCCACCAGAAGGAGATCCAGAAGGCGCCGTACGAGCAGAACGCCGTGGCCCCGAACGTGTTGCCCTTGGCGAACTCCCAGATCCCGGCCGCGAACTGGGCGATGCCGCCGTACGCGAGAGCGGCGCCCAGGGCACCGCCCACCAGGGTGTCGGGGATGATGTTGGAGTTGACCATGCTCAGCACGAACGTCGTGAGGGCGAAGCCGGCCAGTCCGAGGGGGGCCGGATCGGCGATATGAGCGCCGGGCACGCGGGCTGCGGGCGCCGGGGCTGGAGCTGTCGGGGTTTGGGACATGGAGTGCTCCTGTCTCTCTCGTAGGACAGCCCGGACGTTAGGGAGCCCCGACGGTCGTCGACAGTGCTCACACCACGCCGTGCGGTCAGCGGACGTCCGGGCGCGACGTACGGCCCCTACCGTGCGACGAACGGCGTGATCCGTACGACGAACGGCCGGCCGGCCCGGCGGCCGGGCTTCGGGTGCCCGCGCGCGGATGCCCCACGGCCAGTCGGTCTGGCCGCGTGCCGGCAAGCCCAATACCCACCGTCAGTCGGTCTGGCCGCGTGCGGGCAAGCCCGCCACGCGGTTCACTGCGGTCGGTCCGCCCCGGCTCCGCCGGGTCGGACCGTCCTCGCTCACGCTCCGGCTGGTCGATAGCTGCCGCGGTCGACCTCGACCGCCTCGGGGAGGTGCAGGCGGACCATGGCCCGGCCGACGTGGACCGGTACGCGGGCCTGGTCCGCCAGCGACACCCCGACCATCGTTGCGAAGGCGACCGGCACGGTGAGCAGGGCCGGCTGCGCGAGCAGCGCACCCCACCAGCCGCCGGGAGCGGCGCCCACCATCACCGCGAGCACCGCACTGCCCGACAGCACTCCGCCCCCGAGCATCCCAGCGATCGCACCGCGGGCGGTCAGCCCGCGCCACCAGATGCCGAGCAGCAGCAGGGGACAGAAGGTCGACGCCGCGACCGCGAACGCCAGCTCGACCGCGTGCGCCACCGGCAGGCCCTCGGTGCCGAGCGAGAGCGCCAGTGTGCCCGCGGCCGCGAACACACCGCCGAACCGGAACGCGGTCACCGGGTCGAAGCGGCGGCTCAGCAGGTCCTGGCTGAGGACGCCGCTGATCGAGACCACCAGCCCCGACGACGTGGACAGGAAGGCGGCGAAGGCGCCGGCCCCGAGCAGGGCCGTGAGCAGGATCGCGGCCGAGCCGCCGAGCATCCGGTCGGGCAGGGTCAGCACGACGGAGTCGGTCTTGCCCGAGGCGACGAGGTCGGAGGCGTACACGCGTCCGAGCACGCCGTACGCCGTGGGCATCAGGTAGAAGGCGCTCAGCATCGCCAGCACTCCCACCGTCGTACGACGGGCGGAGCGGCCGTCGTGGTTGGTGTAGAAGCGCACGACCACGTGGGGCAGACCCATGGTGCCGAGGAACGTCGCGACGATGAGCGAGTAGGTGAGGTACGTCGCGTGGGGGCCCTGCAGGGGCTCCACCCAGTCCGACGCATGGAGATGACGCGCCGACGACCCGTCGCCACGCCAGGTCAGCCACAGCACCAGCAGCGGCACGAGCAGGGCGCAGAGCTTGAGCCAGTACTGGAAGGCCTGGACCAACGTGATGCTGCGCATGCCGCCGGCCGCCACGTTGACGAGGACGACCGACGCCACGAGCGCGGCGCCCACCCACGTGGGAGCGCCCGTCAGCGCGCTGAGGGTGAGGCCGGCCCCCTGGAACTGCGGCACCAGGTAGAGCACGCCGATCAGGCAGACCAGCCAGCTCGCCACCTGCCGTGCCGCGAGCGACTCGACCCGGAACTCGGCGAAGTCGGGCAGCGTGTAGGCGCCGGACCGGCGCAGGGGCGCGGCGACGAACACCAGCAGCAGGAGGTAGCCGGCCGTCCAGCCGATCGGGTACCACAGCATGTCGACCCCGCGCGCGAGGACCAGCCCGGCGACGCCGAGGAACGACGCGGCGGAGAGGTACTCACCGCCGATCGCCGACGCGTTGAGGAACGGGCCGACCCGCCGCGAGGCCACGAAGAAGTCGCTGGTGGTGCGCGAGACCCGCAGTCCGAAGGCGCCGATCGCCAAGGTGGCCGTGGCCACCACGGCGACAGCCAGCAGGGCGGTCAGCGCTCTCATGGCTGCTCGGGCCTCTCGACGAGGTCCTCGAACGCCGCCTCGTTGCGCTCCGCGCGGCGGACGTACCACCATCCCAGCACCAACAGCCAGGGATAGACCGCGACGCCGAGCAGCAGCCAGGTCAGCGGCACCCCGAGCAGGTGCACCCGGGCGACGGGCAACAGCCGGAAGAGGAGGGGCAGACCGCCGAGGGTCACCGCCAGTGCCACCACGACGTACGCCGCCAGCCGGAGCTGGGCGCGTATCAGGCTCTGCACGTACACCTCGCCGAGCCGGGTCAGCGCGTCGATCTCCGAGGCGTTGGACCGCCTGGCCCGGGAGCGGGCGGCGACGGTGCGCGGGCTGGTGATCCGGACCCGTTCGAGCGGTTCGTCGGTCACGGCTCGTCGGTCCGTGACAGCCGGAGCACACCGCGTACGTCGGGCAGGTGCCGGCGGCTGACCGGCAGCTCGACCCCGTCGACCACGACCGTCGGGCGGCCCGACCCCAGTCGCACCTCCTGTACGTGGGCCAGCGCGACCAGGATGCTGCGGTGGATACGGACGAAGCCCGCGTCGGCCCATCGCTGCTCGAGAGCGCCGAGCGCGATCCGGACCAAGGGGTCCTCGGTCGCGGTGTGCAGCCGGACGTAGTCACCCTGGGCCGACGCGTAGCGCACGTCGGACCGTCGTACGAAGCGGGTGACGCCGCCGAGCTCCACCGGCACGTGCTCGTCGGGGTCGAGCGTGGCGGCGTCGTCGCGTACCCGGCGGATCGCCTCGCGCAGCCGCTCCTCGCGTACCGGCTTGAGCAGGTAGTCGACCGCGTGGAGGTCGAACGCGTCGACGGCGTGGTGCTGGTGGGCGGTCACGAAGATGACCGCCGGCGGCTGGCGGAACCGCCGCAGCACCTCGGCCAGCTCGAGTCCGCTCAGCCCGGGCATCGCGACGTCGAGCAGGACGACGTCGACCGGCTCGCTGCGCAGCAACCGCAGGGCCTCGGTGGCGGAGCCGCAGGTCAGCACCTCGCCGACGCGCTCGTCGCGGCCGAGCAGGAAGGTCAGCTCGTCGAGGGCCGGCGGCTCGTCGTCGACAGCCAGCACCTTCAGCAGAGCTTCGCTCACGGTGCCTCCTGGTGAGCTCGCAGTTCGCGCGCCACCTCACGGTGGTCGGTCAGGTGCCGGCCGTAGCGCGCTCTCGCTTCGCTCACGCGCGCACCCCCGACGCGAACTTCGGCACCCGGACGGTCACCTTGGTGCCTGCTCCCGGGGCGGTCTCGACGACGAGGCCGTACTCGTCGCCGAACGCCGACCGGAGCCGTTCGTCGACGTTGCCGAGCCCGATCGAGTCCATCGACTCGTCGCCGGCCAGGGCGCGTCGTACGCGCTCGGGGTCCTCGCCCACGCCGTCGTCCTCGACGGTGATCACGGCCTCGTAGTCGTTGTCCTCGGCCAGGATCGTGATCGTGCCGGGGGCGTCCTTGTTCGCCAGGCCGTGACGTACGCCGTTCTCCACGAGCGGCTGCAAGGACAGCACCGGGATGCTGACGCCGAGCACCTCCGGGGCGATCCGGAGCATCACCGCGAGCCGGTCGCCGAACCTCGCCTGCTCCAAGGACAGATAGCGCTCGATCGACCGGAGCTCGTCCTCGAGCGTGGTGTAGCTGCCCGCCCGCTGGAACGAGTGGCGGGTGAAGTCGGCGAACTCGAGGAGCAGGTCGCGTGCGCGGTCGGGGTCGGTGCGGACGAACGACGCGATGGTGTTCAGCGCGTTGTAGACGAAGTGTGGCGAGATCTGGGCACGGAGCGCCCGCACCTCCGCCTCCATCCGCGACGTACGGGCGACGTCGAGCTCGGCGAGCTCGAGCTGCCCCGAGACCCAGCGGGCGACCTCGTCGGTCGCGCGGACCAGCCCGGCCGACGCCGTCGGCGTGAAGGCCTGGAGGGTGCCGACCACGGTGTCCTCCACGGTGAGCGGGGCGACGATCGCCTGGCGCAGCGCGCATCCCGGCTCGCCGCACGCGAAGTCGCGGTGGTCGCGTACGGCGGTCGCGCCGTCCGCCACGCAGCGCTCGGCCAGCGGCCCGACCAGGCCCGCGTGATGATGGCCCCGCCCGTGCCAGGCCAGGGTGGCGGCCGTGTCGGTGACCGCGATCGCCGGGCAGCCGAGCAGGGCAGCCAGGTGCCGGGCGGACCGCTCGGCCGACGTCGGAGTCAGACCGGTGCGCAGCACGCTGGTCATCTGGGTGGCCGTGTGCAGCGTACGGAAGGTGGCCCGGTCAGCCTCGGTGCCGAGGTAGCCGGGACGCAGGACGCGCCACCATGGCATGGGCACAGAGTAGGGCCGCGCGTGTCACACTGCGGCCGTGAGCACGCCGGCCCGTCCTGCCAAGGGCCCCCGGGCGGCACCGACCCTCGAGGCGGTCGCGGCCCGGGCGGGTGTCTCGCGGGCGACCGCGAGCCGGGTGCTGCGAGACGACAAGAAGGTGAGCGAGCACGCGCGCACCGTCGTACTCGAGGCCGCTCGCGCCATCTCCTACGTGCCCAACCTCGCCGCCCGGTCGCTGGTCACCGGGCACAGCGACTCGATCGCCTTCCTCGTCGAGGAGTCCGAGGAGCGGATGTTCGCCGACCCGTTCTTCCTCGGCATGCTGCGCAGCGCGCAGGAGACGGTCGCCGACGCCGGCCTCCAGCTCGTCTTCACGGTGATGACCCGGCCCGAGGACCAGGACCGCTTCCTCGCGTACGCCGCCGGCGGGCACGTCGACGGCGTACTGCTGCTGTCGTTGCACGGCCGAGACAAGCTGCCGCAACGGCTCGAGGCCCTGGGCGTTCCGACGGTGCTGAGCGGCCGGCCGCTGAGTGGCCGGAGGAAGCTGTGGTACGTCGACGCCGACAACGTCGGTGGTGGTGAGCTGGCCACCCATCACCTGCTCGAGTCGGGTCGTGCGCGCGTGGCCACGGTGACCGGGCCGCTCGACATGTGCGCCGGCCAGGACCGGCTGGCCGGCTACCGGTCGGCGGTCGAGGCGGCCGGGCTGACCTTCGACGAGACCCTGGTCTCGGTGGGTGACTTCACCTCCGCCGGGGGGTACGCCGCCACCGTCCGCCTGCTGCAGCAGCGCCCCGACGTGGACGCGATCTTCGCGGCCTCCGACCTGGCCGCGTTCGGGGCGGTCCGGGCGCTCCAGGCCCTGGGGCGACAGGTCGGCGGCGACGTGGCCGTCATCGGCTTCGACGACATCCCGGCCGCTGCGGAGCTCCACCCACCGCTGTCGACGGTGCGCCAGCCCATCGCCGAGCTGGGCACGGCGATGACCAGGCTGCTGCTCGCGCGGATCGACGGTCGCGAGACCGTCAGCCGTCGCACCGTCCTGCCCGTCGAGCTGGTACTCCGCGAAACCGCCTGATCGGCAGGCGTTCTGGGCGTTCGTGACCTCAGTCCCTTGACAACGTGACGCCCGTCACCCATTCTCATGACCAGCGTGAGAGCGCTCTCACAGAACGGGGAGTTCCCGCTCTGGTACCGGCGAGTTGCAGGAGGACCCCATGCGCAGAAGTTCCAGGAACCGCCAGCGGACGGCCCCGTTCGTGGCCCTCGCGGCGGCCGGCGCGATCGTGCTGGCGGGCTGCGGCGGGAACAGTTCGTCGTCCGGCACGACCGACAACGCCGCAGCCGGCCCCTGCGGGACCACCGCTGACACCACGGTGACCGTCGGCCTCTTCGGCACCTTCGGCTTCAAGGAGGCGGGTCTCTGGGACGCCTACCACAAGCTCTGCCCCAACATCACGATCAAGGAGGACGACGTCGAACAGTCGGCCGACTACTGGACCCGGCTCAAGACGCGGCTCGCGGCCGGCAACGGCCTGGACGACGTCCAGGGCATCGAGATCGGTTTCGTGGCCGACGTCGTACAGAACCACGCCGACCAGTTCGTGAACTGGAACACGGTGCCCAACGCCGCCGCCGACAAGGCGGAGTTCTTCCCCTGGAAGTGGGGGCTGGCGAGCACCGCCGATGGCAGCACCACGGTCGGGCTCGGGACGGACACCGGCCCCGAGGCGATCTGCTACCGCAGCGACCTGCTGAAGAAGGCCGGCCTCCCGTCCGACCCGACGGTCCTTGCCAAGAAGTGGACCACCTGGGACGACTTCATCAACTTCGGCAAGCAGTACGAGGCGTCGGCCACCAAGCAGGCCGGCTCCCACTTCGTCGACTCGGCGGCCAGCATCTTCTCGACGGCCGTCTACCAGGGCAACGAGGCCTACGACAACGCCGACGGTCAGCCCGACGTGGAGAACAGCGACGGCGTCCAGTCCGCCTGGCAGTACGCGAGCCAGGCGGCCCAGGACGGCATCACCGCAGGGCTCCCGCAGTTCCAGACCCCATGGAACAAGGCGTTCTCGAACGGCGCCTTCGCGACGCTGGCCTGCCCCACCTGGATGATGGGTTACATCCAGGGCCAGGCCGGTGACGCCTACTCCGGCAAGTGGAACATCGCACCGGTGCTGCCGGGTGGCGCGACCAACTGGGGCGGCTCGTGGCTCGGCGTACCGACCGCGGCCAAGAACAAGGACGCCGCCATCGCGTTGGTCGAGTGGCTGTCGGCCAAGCAGCAGCAGGTGACCATGTGGAGCCAGGGCGGGCACTTCCCGTCGAACTCGGACGCGGCAGCTGCACCGGCCGTGGCCGGCGCGACGAGTGCCTACTTCAGCAACGCACCGGTGGGTCAGATCTTCGGGGACATCTCCTCGAAGATGAAGATCCCCCCGATCGGTCTCTACGACACGCAGATCCAGCAGGCGCTCACCACGCAGCTGACGAATGTCGAGACCAAGGGCACGTCTCCCGACGACGCGTTCAGCAGTGCCCTGGATGCGATCAAGCAGGTCACCGGCTGACCGACCACCGGGCCACCGACCTACCTGCGCTGGTCGGTGGCCCGGTCTCGCGTCGTGGCGGGAGCCGCCTCGTGCGCGCGAGAATCCCGCTGAGCCCGCCCGCCGCCTCCGGCCCTGACGAAAGGTGCCCATGACCGTCCTCCAGCAGTCGGGTCGTGGCGCCGGTGTCGTGACGGAGCCCACCCGCTCCCTCCGCCGGCACCGACTGCCCGGCAGCCGGATCGCCTACGTCTACGTGCTGCCGTTCTTCGTGGTGTTCCTGGCCTTCAGCGTCTATCCCTGGCTCGACACCGCCTGGGTGTCGCTGCACGACACCCGGCTGTCGACGTACCACCAATCGAGCTTCATCGGCCTGGACAACTACCGCAACCTGTTCACGAACAAGTTCTTCTGGAACGCCTTCCGCAACACGATCTCGATCGGCATCATCTCGACGGTTCCCCAGCTCTGCATGGCCCTGGGCATCGCGCACCTGCTCAACTACAAGGTCCGGGGCCGCACCTTCTTCCGGGTCGCGGTGCTACTGCCCTATGCGACCAGCCTGGCCGCGGCGACCGTGATCTTCACCGAGCTCTTCGATCCCAAGCTCGGCCTCGTCAACTGGGTGCTGCACACCGCGCACCTGCCGACGGCCGACTGGCAGGGCTCGAAGTGGCCCTCGCAGATCGCGGTCTCCGCGATCATCACCTGGCGGTGGACGGGCTACAACGCCCTGATCTACCTGGCCGGCATGCAGGCGATCAACACCGACCTCTACGAGGCGGCGGCCATCGACGGCGCCAGTCGCTGGCGCCAGTTCCTGCACGTCACCCTGCCGGGGCTGCGGCCGACCATCCTCTTCACCATCGTCATCTCCACGATCGGGGCGGCCCAGGTCTTCGGCGAGCCGCTGCTGTACCACAGCGGCCTTCCCGACGGCGGTACGCAGAACCAGTACCAGACCCTCGGGCTGCTGATGTACCAGCAGGGCTGGGCCAACGACCGGCTCGGCCTGGCGTCCGCGACGGCCTGGACGATGTTCCTCATCATCGTCGCGGCGGTGCTCATCAACCTCTTCCTGGCCAGGCGTCGTGAACGCAGCGGCCTGGGCCACCACCAGCGCCGACGCCGTGCCGACATCATCGGTGCGGCCGTACCGGAGGTGAGGGCGCGATGAGCTCCGGAGCCACGATGCGCGGCACCTGGGTGACGTACGTCGTACTGGGGCTGGTCGCCCTGCTGTCGGCCTTCCCCCTCTACTACACGATCGTGATGGCCTCGCACACCAACGCCGAGATGGCCGCGAACACCCCGCCGCTGCTGCCGAGCGGCTCGATCTGGCACAACATGCACGTCGCCCTGCAGCTGGCACCGCTCAACCACGGGCTGGTCAACTCCGTGATCGTCTCGGGGCTGGTCACGCTCGGGACCGTGTCGCTGTGCACCCTGGCCGGGTTCGCGTTCGCGAAGCTGCGCTTCCGCGGGTCCAACGTGCTGCTCGGTCTGTGCATCGTCACGATGATGGTGCCGCTGCAGATGGGCGTGATCCCCCTCTACATCCTGATGTCGCGGCTCGGCCTGGCCGGTCACCTCTCGTCGGTCATCCTGCCCACCCTGGTCACCGCGTTCGGGGTGTTCTTCATGCGCCAGTACATCACCAGCGCGGTGCCCGACGAGCTGATCGAGGCGGGCTGGATCGACGGAGCCTCGCCGTTCCGCATCTTCTGGGCCGTGGTCGTGCCGGCCGTCCGTCCGGCGATGGCGGTGCTGGGGATGCTCACGTTCCTGATGTCGTGGAACGACTTCTTCTGGCCGATCATCGCGCTCAGCTCTCAGAACCCCACGATCCAGGTCTCGTTCCAGAGCCTGGCCACCGGTTACGCGCCGCAGCAGTCGATCATCATGGCCGGCACGCTCTACGGCACGCTGCCGGTGCTGATCGTCTTCGGAGTCCTCGGTCGCTACATCGTCGGCGGCATCATGCAAGGAGCGGTCAAGGGATGAGCTCGACCCACCCGAACACGCGGTCCGCCCCGACGGGCCACCCGAAGCGCTTCCCGGACGGGTTCGTCTGGGGCACGGCGACCGCGGCGTACCAGATCGAAGGGGCCGTGGCCGAGGACGGGCGGCTCCCGAGCATCTGGGACACGTTCTCCCACCGGCCGGGCAAGGTCGCCGGCGGCGACACCGGCGACGTGGCGTGCGACCACTACCACCGGTGGCGCGAGGACCTCGACCTGATGGCCTCGCTCGGCATCGCGTCGTACCGCTTCTCGGTGGCGTGGTCGCGGGTGATGCCCGACGGGCACTCGGTCAACCAGGCGGGTCTCGACTTCTATCGGCGGCTGGTGGACGGGATGCTCGAGCGCGGCATCGCGCCGCTGATGACGCTCTATCACTGGGACCTCCCCGAGGCGCTCGACGAGGGCGACGAGAGCGGCTGGCTGTCGCGCGACCTGCCCGACCGGTTCGTCGACTTCGCGCTCGTGCTCGGCAAGGAGCTCGGCGACCGGGTGCCCGCGATGACGACGCTCAACGAGCCGTGGTGCTCGGCGTTCGTCGGCTACGCCAGCGGCGAGCACGCCCCCGGACGTACGACGCCCGCGCTGGCCTATCGGGCGGCGCACCACCTCAACCTTGCGCACGGCCGCGCCGTGACCGCCCTGCGCGACGTACTGCCGCCGAGCGCCGACCTGTCGGTGACGCTCAACCTCCACCAGGTCGTCCCCGCATCCGATCGCGAGGAGGACCTCGCCGCGGCCGAGCACGTCGACCTCATCGCGAACCGGATCTTCCTCGACCCGATGTTCGGCGGCGGCTACTCCGAGGCCCTGCTGACCACCGCCACCGGCCTCACGGACTGGGCGTTCGTGCTGCCCGGCGACGAGGCGGAGATCGCCGCGCCTCTCGACTCGGTAGGCATCAACTACTACAACCCGGCCACGATCCGGGCGCACTCCGGACCGGGCCCCACCTTCCCCGGCACCGACCGCGCCGCGCACGCCGAGACCACGGCACCGCGCACGGTCATGGACTGGCCGATCGTGCCGTCGGGCCTCACCGACCTGCTGCTGCGCACCCAGCGCGACGTCGCGCTCCCGATCCGGGTCACCGAGAACGGCATGGCGGCCCCCGACGTCGTCGTCGACGGCGCCGTGCACGACGACGACCGGATCGCCTACCTCCGCGACCACCTCGACGCCGTACACGCGGCGATCGAGCAGGGGGCCGACGTCCGTGGCTACTACGTGTGGACCCTGCTCGACAACTTCGAGTGGGCCTGGGGTTACGACAAGCGCTTCGGGATCGTGCGCGTGGACCGGTCGACCCAGGAGCGCTTCCCCAAGGACTCCGCGCGGTGGTACGCCGACGTGATCGGCCGCAACGGGCTCTGACCCGAGCTCAGCGGAAGTCGATCAGCAGCTCGTCGTCGGGGTCGTCGGGCGCGGCCTCGCCGCCCTCGGTCGCGCTCGACGAGGTCGGGCGGTCGAGCACGGTCGCCCGGTAGCAGCGGGTGACGTAGGGCAGCTGCATGCCGTCCATGCCGCGCCCGAAGTCGTCGTAGAACGCGACGACCTCGGCCAGCTTGGCGGCACGGCCCGCTTCGTCGAGCACGGCGATGTTGGAGCGCGAGAGCACGAGGTCCTGGATCGTACGACGGTCGATGACCTGCCAGTGGCTGAACTCGCCCTCCTCGACGAAGCCGAACAGCTCGCTGAAGATGAGCGACTGCGCCGGGTCGCGCAACTGCTCCTGGGTGCCGATCAGCGCACCGAGCCGGCGTACCCACGGGATCTTCTCGTTGCGTTGGTTCCACAACAGGCAGACCCGGCCGCCCGGCCGGAGCACGCGGGCGACCTCGGGGAGCGCCCGGTCGAGGTCGAACCAGTGGAAGGCCTGCGCGGCGACCACCGCGTCCACCGACGCGTCGGCGAGCGGGATGTCCTCGGCGCTCGCGACGGCGCTGCGGGTGCCGGGCAGGTGCTCCTCGAGCAGGGCGAGCATCGCCGGATCGGGGTCGGTCGGGTGGACGTCGTGGCCGAGCTCGAGCAGTACGCGGGTGAGCTTTCCGGTGCCGGCGCCGAGCTCGAGCACGCTGCGCGGCTGGTCGCCGAGCATCCAGCGCACGGCCTCGGCCGGGTACGACGGTCGCCCGCGCTCGTAGGCCTGGGCCACGCCGCCGAAGGAGTGGGCCCAGTCGGGCGGCTCCTCGCCGGGGGCCGGCGTCTGCTCGTCGGTCATCGGGACCGAGGCTACCCGTCCCGGAGGCGGTCTCCGAGCACTCACTACTGTGCCGTCGTGGAGAGTCTGGCCGACGTCGATCGCCTCGAGGGCGTGGCCTCGGCGTTCGCCGCCACCCGCGACGGGATCGACACGATGCTTCGCGACCGCGGGCTGCGGCAGACCTCCTCCGACCTGACCACCGAGTCGCTGCTCAGGGGCGCGCACGCGAGCGCCGTCCTCGACGGCTCGGGCTCCTCGCTCGACGAGGTGCGCGCCGGCCACGGAGACGCGGTCGCCCAGGCCTCGCTGCGCGTCTCGGTCGAGCTGATGGGTCTGGTGCCGGTGCTCGGACGCGCCCCGGCGCAGGCGCTCGCGCGGCTGCATGCTCTCGCGGCGTCGCCGTCCCTGCCCGCTGACGAGCGGGGGCGCCCCCGGGACGCCGCCGCGACGGCCCGGCTCCGAGCCGCGCTCGGGATCCTCGACGGGGGACGCCCGGCGCTGCTGACCGCCGCCGTCCTCCATGCCGAGCTCGCCTGCGGCGCGCCGTTCGTCTCGGCCAACGGCCTCGTCGCCCGCGCCGCGGAGCGGCTCGTCCTGGTCAGCAGCGGGCTCGACGCGAAGTCGCTCGTCGTACCGGAGGCGGGCCACCTCGCCCTGCGACCGGTGTACGAGTCGAACCTGCGGGCGTACGCCGACGGCGGTCGCGCCGGGCTGCAGGCCTGGCTGCTCTACTGCGCCGAGGCCTACGCCGCCGGCGCGGAGGCGAGCCCGGTGCGGGACCGATGAGACCTGTCAACGAACCTGGATTCGAGACGGCTCGCTGAGCCGCCCGCTTCGCGCGCGTCCCAGCCGGACCTCCTCAACCTCCTCGCCCGACGCCTGCCCGGCGATTCGCTCCGGTCAGGCTGGGTTCGGACGTGCGAGCGGCACCCGATCGCTCGGGTGCCGCCGCTGACACGCGAAACCTGGCTACCAGGCGTGCTGTTCTCAGTCGCCGCCCCGGGAGTTTCCCGATGACGAGCTCCCTCATGAAGGGTGGATCGCCGCGTGGGTACCTGGTTCGCGTGCTGGTCTGCAGTTGTTGCTTGCTCCATGTGTACGCCGGTCGCGGGGCCGCCACAAGACCTTGACTTTCGTCGGTGGGGGTGGGCGCGCGTGTCGCGAGCGCACGTCGCCAGAGCGAGTGAACTTCTCGGGCGCGTCGGGCGTCAGAACCTGCAGAATCGGGCACGGACGAAGGGCCTGGACATGCACGACCTGCGACACGCGCGGCTCTGGTGGTGGCTGCCGGTGCTGATGACGGTAGCCCTGCTCGTGGCTCCCGGGGCCTCGGCCGCGGAGGGCTCGCACTGGTCGGGACCGGTCCACCTGGGCGGTGACCGGGCCGGTGTCCCGACCGGTCTCTCGTGCGCGGCGCCCACCGCGTGCCGGGCCGTCGACTCGCAGGGCAACGCGACGACGTACGACGGCTCGTCGTGGAGCGCCGTACACAACGTGGACGACCACTTCGGTTCGCTGGCTGCGATCTCGTGCCCGACGGCGAAGTTCTGCGCCGCGGTCGGCGGCCGCCGCGCGGTCACCCGTACGACGGACGGATGGGGGCACCTGCACGTGGTGCCGATCCAGCGGATGTTCGCCGTCTCCTGCTCGTCCCGGCACTTCTGCCTCGCGCTCGGCGCGACCGGGTTCGCGATCCGGTACTCCGGCACGCACTGGGCGCACCACCACATCGGCGCTCCGCCGCACCTGACCTCTCTCTCGTGCGTCTCGCACACCTTCTGTATGGCGCTCACCGAGACCGGCGCCGCGTACCGGTACGACGGCCACGTCTGGAGGCATGCCGGTGAGGTGCCGGCGATCGGCAGCAGGTGGTCGATCGCCTGTGTCACCAGGGCCTTCTGCATGGTGGCGAGTGGGACCCAGCAGGTCTCGCGGTACCACGGCCACAGCCACTGGACCGGCACCCGGGTCGCCCTGGGGTTCGTGCCCGACGCGATGGCCTGCACGTCCACGACCTTCTGCCTGGCCGTCGCCACGGCCGGCGGAGTCGCGGCCACCTTCGACGGCTCATGGTCGACGCCGGCGGTCTTCCACGACTACGACGAGGGTCCGACGCCGACCGAACCCGACCGGGTCTCCTGCGCTGCCCGCGGCCGCTGCCTCGTGCTCGACGGGCTGGGTGGCGTCTTCGCCCTCGGCCAGGGCTGGAACGACGGCGCGTCGTACCCGGCCGATCGGACGCCGACGCCCGCGGTGTCGTGCCTGCCGTCGCACCTCTGTCTCTCTCTGGACGGTGCTCGCGGATCCTGGCGGCTCTCCCACGCCCGCCACGGCTGGGTGCGCAAGCACCTGCCCGACAGCGGCTCGCCGCCGCCGGTCCCGCGGCTCGCTGCCGTCTCGTGCGCCTCGCGGAAGTTCTGCGTCGCCGTCGACTCCCACGAGCAGGCCATGACCTGGAACGGGAACGCATGGTTCCTCCTGCACACGCTGCCGCCTGGCCGCTGGTCGAACCTCGCGTGCGTGAAGCCGTCGTTCTGCATGGCGATCGACTCCTCCGGTGACGCCGTGAGCCATGTCCTGACGACCGACGGCACGACCTGGACCGACGCCGGCACCGTCGCACTGGCACACGTCGCCGCCCTCGACTGCATCGCTGCCGGTCACTGCTGGGCGGGCGGCGAGAGCGGCGACGTGAGCTCGCACGACGGCACGGGCTGGACCGTGCCGCTGACCATCGCCACGAGCTTCGACGGAGAAGGTCACGACCGGTTCTCGTGGATGTCGTGCGAGGGAGAGCTCTGCGCGGTGCACGACGAGTTCGGCAACGTCTACCGGCTCGACTCACCGGACGCCTGGAGCGCTCCCGAGCACGTCGCGGGCCTCGGGCCGATGTCCTGCGCGTCGGCGTCCGTCTGCACGGCGGTCGACGCGCGTCGTACGGGGGACGTACGACGTTTCCGCGCTGCCGCGTGGCGCGCGCCCAGTCGCATCGTCCCGGCGGGCTACTCGTCCACGATCACCGGGCTGTCGTGTCCGACGGCGCACTTCTGCGTGGCCGTGGACACCAACGGCAACGTCTTCGTGCGGCGGTGACTAGGCGCCGAGCCGCCGGCGGCGGTTGAACCAGATCGCGCCGCCGAGGGTGAGCGCCGTACCGACGGTGAGGGCGGCGAGTGTCGGCTTGACCGGGATGCGGCTGCGCAGGGTGACCGGCCGGGTGAACTGGAGCACCGGCCAGCCCTTGCTCGCGGCGAGCTTGCGCAGCTCGCGGTCGGGGTTGACGGCGTGCGGGTGGCCGACGACCTCGAGCATCGGGGCGTCGGTGATCGAGTCGCTGTAGGCGAAGCAGTCCTCGAGGTCGTACCCACGCTCGGCCGCCATCGCCTCGATCGCGTGTGCCTTCTCGTCGGCGTAGGCGTAGTAGTCGATCTCGCCGGTGTACTTGCCGTCGACGACCCGTAGCTGGCTGGCGATCACGTGGTCGGCGTTCAGCATCTCGCCGATCGGCTCGACGACCTCGGTGCCGCTGGCGGAGACCACGACCACGTCGCGGCCGGCCGCCTGGTGCTCCTCCATCAGCGAGACGGCCTCGTCGTACACGATCGGGTCGACGACGTGGTGGAGCGTCTCGGCCACGATCTCCTTCACGGTCTCGACGTCCCAGCCCTCGACGAGCTGGGACATGAAGGCCCGGATCTTCTCCATCTGGTCGTGGTCGGCGCCACCGACGAGGTAGACGAACTGGGCGTACGCCGAGCGCAGCATCGCGCCGCGGGTGATCAACCCCCCGGCCTGGAAGGGCTTGGAGAAGGCCAGCGAGCTCGACTTGGCGATGATCGTCTTGTCGAGGTCGAAGAACGCCGCGGAACGCCGTACGGGTGCGGGACCGCGGTACTGCGACATGTCTTCATGGTAGGTGGCGGCGGCAGGCCGGGCCCGCTGAACGTGCACAGTCGCCTCCGGCGCGCCATCGGTCCACAGGGTGTCGGCCGCCGGCCGCACGATGCCGTCCGTACGGGCACCGTGGAGCCATGACCGCGCCTCTCCTCGTGACCGCCGACGAGCCTCTCCTCGACGAGCTCCTCCGACTCTCCGCCGCGGCCGGCACCACTCCCGACGTGGCCCATGACGTGCCGTCGGCGCTGCGCGGCTGGCTCAAGGCGCCGCTGGTGCTCGTCGGCGCCGATCTCGCGGAGCCCCTCGCCCGGGCCGCGCCGACGCGACGCGACGCCGTCTTCGTCGTGCTCCTCGCGCCGAGCCCCGACCAGGTCTTCCAGACGGCGCTGGCGCTGGGGGCCGAGAGCGTGGCCGAGCTGCCGCGCTCCGAGGGCTGGCTCGTCGAGCGGCTGACCGACGTGGTCGACACGGGTCCCGCGCGTGGCCTGACCATCGGCGTGATGGGTGGCAGCGGCGGCGCGGGCGCGACGACCTTCGCGTGCGCCCTCGGCCAGCTGGCCGGCCGGTCTGGCTCGTCGGTCGTCCTCGACGCCGACCCGCTCGGCCCCGGGGTCGACCGCGTGCTCGGTCTCGACCTCGTCGACGGCGTCCGGTGGGAGGCCCTCGGGCACACGACGGGCCGGCTGAGCGCCCGGGCCCTGCGCGACTCCTTGCCGCGCCGCGAGGGCGTCGCGGCGCTCACGTGGTACGCCGGTCCGCAGCCACGGCGGCTGCAGGCGTTCGCGGTCCGCGAGGCGCTCTCGGCCGCGCGCCGCGGGCACGACACGGTCGTCGTCGACCTGCCCCGCGGCGCGGACGCCCTGACCGACGAGATCGCCTCCCGTTGCGACCAGGTCCTCGTGGCCGTGGTGCCGAGCGTCCCAGGCGTGGCGGCGGCCGTCCGCCTGTGCGGGCGGTTCGCCGATCCCGGGGTGCTCGGGCTGGTGGTCCGCGGGCAAGGGGTCGACGACGAGACACTGACCCGGGTCATGGGCGCGCCGGTGGTGGTGCGCATGGCCGACCAGCGCGGCCTGGCCGAGTCCATCGACCTCGGGTTCGGGCCGGTGCGGTCCCGTCGCGGCCCTCTCGGGCGGGCCGCGTCGACCGCGCTCACCGCCCTGGGGTCGAGCTCCACGCGCGCGGCTTGATGCACGCGTCGACCGAGCTCGTCGAGCAGGTGCGCGAGCGGCTGGCGCGCGAGCAGGGCGTACTCACGCCGCATCGGGTCGCCGAGGCTCTGCGGGCGTCGGGTCGGCCGGTGGGTGACGCCACGGTGCTCGCCGTACACGAGGCCTTGCGGCGCGATGTCGTCGGCGCCGGTCCCCTCGAGCCGCTGCTGCGCCTGCCTGGCGTCACCGACGTCCTGGTCAACGGTCCCGAGCAGGTGTTCCTCGACCGCGGGTCCGGGCTCGAGCCGACGCGGGTGACCTTCGCCGACGACGGCGCCGTACGCCGTCTCGCGCAGCGCCTCGCCGCCGCGGGCGGCCGCCGGCTGGACGACGCGACCCCGCACGTCGACGTACGGCTGACCGACGGCACCCGCTTCCACGCCGTACTGGCTCCGTTGGCCCGGCCCGGCACGGTGCTCTCGCTGCGGGTGCCTCATCACCGGGTGCTGAGCATCGACGAGCTGCTCGCCGCCGGCACCGTGACCGAGCACGGAGCCCGGCTCCTCCGCATCCTGGTGTCACGCCGCCTGGCCTTCCTGGTCAGCGGCGGCACCGGGTCGGGCAAGACCACGCTCCTCAACTCCTTGCTCTCGCTCGTGCCCCCCGACCAGCGGCTGGTCCTCGTCGAGGACGCCAGCGAGCTGCGACCCGCCCACCCGCACGTGGTCGGGCTCGAGGCTCGACCACCCAACGTCGAGGGGGTCGGTGAGGTCAGCCTGCGCACCCTGGTGCGGCAGGCCCTCCGGATGCGGCCCGATCGGCTCGTGGTGGGCGAGGTCCGCGGTGCCGAGGTGGTCGAGCTGATGGCAGCCCTCAACACCGGCCACGAGGGCGGATGCGGCACCATCCACGCCAACTCCGCGCGCGACGTCCCGGCCCGGGTGGAGGCTCTCGCCCTCGCCGCCGGCCTGGGTCGGGACGCGGCCCACAGCCAGTTCCTGGCCGGTGTCGATGCGGTCCTCCACCTCGGGCGTGACACCGACGGGCGGCGCGTCCTTCGCGAGGTCGCGGTGCCGGTGCGGCGGCCCGACGGCTTGGCCGACGTCCAGACGGCGGTGAGGTTCGCCGACGGTGTCGCCGCGACCGGCCCTGGTGAGGCAGACCTGGCGGCCCGGCTGTGTCGATGAGCGCGGGTCTGCTCGCGGCCGGCTCGGCTGCTCTCGGCCTGATGCTGATGTGGAGCGGGCCACCCGTCCTCCACCCGGCCGGCCGGCGGATGGGCCTCGTGCTCGCCGGCGCGGTCGTCGGGCTGTGCCTCTTCGTGTCCGGGCAGTGGATCGGCCCGCTGGCGATCCTCGCAGCCGCTGGTCTGGCGGCTCGGACGCTCTGGCGACGTCGGGAGCAGGCAAGGCAGGCCGAGGCGACCGCCGCGCGGATGGTGGAGGTCTGTGACCTGCTCGCCTCCGAGCTGGCATCGGGGAGTCCGCCCGGCGCCGCTCTCGACGAGGCGGCCGTGGCATGGGCCGCGCTTCGGCCGGTGTCGGACGCGTGTCGGCTGGGTGGCGACGTGCCGGTCGCCCTCCGCGAGCTGGCCCGGACGCCGGGAGCCGACGGCCTCCGTCTGCTCGCGGGCGCATGGGCCGTGTCCCACCGCACCGGCGCGGGTCTCGCGGAGAGCACGCGCCGGGTCGCCGACGCCGTACGCCGCGACCAGGCCACCCACCGGGTCGTCGCCGGTGAGCTGTCGTCGGCCCGGGCCACGTCCAAGCTCGTGGCCGGCCTGCCCGTCATGGCTCTGCTGATGGGCAGCGGGGCAGGTGCGGATCCCTGGTCGTTCCTGGTCCGTACGCCCTACGGGCTGGCGTGCCTCGGAGGTGGCCTGGCCATCGGCTTCCTCGGGCTGTGGTGGATCGAGCTGATCGCCCGCGAGGCCGACCGGTGACGTCGTGGGTCGTGGCGGCTCTGGCCGGCGCCGGCACCCTGTGGTGGTGCCGGCCTCCCGCACGGTTGCCTCCGGGGCGCGCCGTCCCCGTCTCCACGGCCGACCCCGGATGGATGTGGCGATGGCGCTGGTGCTGGGCCCTGTGCTCGGGGCTGGCCGGCGCCTGTTTCGTGTCCGGCAGGTGGGCCGTGCCGGCCGGCCTGGTGACGGGTGTGTCCGTCTGGGTCTTCATCGGGCGCACCGAGCCGGCGGGCGAGCGGCGTCGCCGCGAGGCGCTGGCCCGTGACCTGCCCGGCGTCGTACACCTGCTGGCCTCCGCGCTCACGGCCGGCGGCGACGTCGGTGACGCGGTGCGACTGGTCTGTGACGCCTACCCGGGGCCGGCGTCCGATGCACTCTCCACCGTGCCACCTCGGCTGGCCCTCGGCGTCGACCCGGCGAGCGCCTGGCAGCCGGCGCTCGACGACCCGCGGCTGGCTCCGTTGGGCCGGGCCATGGTGCGGGCTCGGCGGTCCGGGGCCTCGGTGACCCACGAGGTCTCACGGTTGGCCGACGAGCTCGCGGAACGCTCACGCTTCCAGGCCGAGGAGCGGGCCCGGGCGGTCGGGGTCAAGGCAGCGGTACCGCTCGGCCTGTGTCTCATCCCCTCCTTCGTGCTCATCGGCGTGGTGCCGCTCGTGGTGAGCCTGCTGCAGTCGCTCGCCTTGTGATCGCCCCGAGTGGGCCGCGAACCGTCCACCGGCCGGGTTGGCTCCACCGCCCTCCACAGCGGCCCGCTGCCCGTCCCCGAGACGGTCGCGCCGACGAGCAGAGTGCCGACAGGCCGCAACCCGGCGGCCACGCGAGACAGAGGAGAGTCATGCACGACCACTACGACCAGCGCGGCATCACCACCGCGGAGTACGCCGTCGGTACGGCGGCCGGCGCCGGCCTCGCCGGCCTGCTGTTCAAGTTGCTGACCGGAGGTTTCGGAGAGCAGCTGCTGCGCACCCTGTTCGACCACGTGCTCTCTCTCCTGGGGGTGGGGTGAGGCCCGACCAGCGCGGAGCCGCCACGGCCGAGCTCGCCCTGGCCATTCCCCTGCTCGTGTCCCTGACGCTGGGGCTGGTCTGGTTGCTCAGTGTCGGCGCGGCCCAGGTGCGCATGGTCGACGCCGCCCGTGAGGCGGCCCGGGCGTCGGCCCGAGGTGACGCCGTCAGCGAGGCCGTCGCGCGCGGCGAGCAGGTGGAGCCGGGCGCTACCGTCACCGTCGTCACGAGCGACGGCCGGGTGGTCTCGACGGCGACCGGCTCGGTCACTCCGCCGGGCGGCCTGCTGGGGTTCCTACCATCGGTACGGCTGCGGGCACAGGCGGTGACGGCCGTGGAGTCGCCATGACCCGCCACCGCGGTCAACGAGGCTCCGCGACAGTGTTGGTGGTCGCGTTCGCCGGCGTGCTGATGCTGCTCGGGGCCGTGCTCGGCGTCGTCGCGGCGATGGTGCAGGCCCATCGGGTGGCTCAGTCGGGGGCCGATCTCGCCGCTCTCGCGGGGGCGAAGAGCCTGGCGCTCGGGCGAGACGGTTGCGCCGAGGCGGCCGTGATCGCCCGCGCCAACCAGGTGCGGCTCACGACCTGTCGGGCGACCGGCACCGTGGTGACGGTGTCCGTCGTGGCCGCCGGGCCACACTGGCTCGGCCAGACGTCCGACCTCACGGCCCAGGCGAGAGCAGGGCCGGGTTGAGTCAGGGCCTGGGGGCGTCGTCGGGGGGCGCCTCCTGAGGTCGGTCGCGCTCCGAGAGCTCACGCAGACGCTTGGTCTCGCGGCGCTGGCGGATCGTCCTCCGTACGCCGAACTTCGAGATGGTGAAGCCCCACAGGATCGCCACACCCGCGACCACGCCGAGCAGGAAGATCGTCCGAGCGCCCAGGTCGGCGCCGAGGAAGCTCGCGGTGCCGCTGGTGCTGAAGACCGCAGCCAGGATCCCGAAGACGCCGATCGCGATCAGTAGGAGTCCGAGCACGAGCATGCCCGGCAGATTACTCGTGAGGAGACTCGGCGAGAAGCACGTCGAGGAGGCGGACGGCCCCCGGCTTGTCCAGCGGGCTGTTCTGGTTGCCGCACTTGGGCGACTGCACGCACGACGGGCAGCCGTCGGGGCAGGAGCACGACCTGATGGTCTCCCGGGTGGCCGTCAGCCACGCCTTCGCCGCGGCGAAGCCGCGGGCGCTGATGCCGGCGCCGCCGGGGTGGCCGTCGTACACGAAGACCGTGAGCCGCCCGGTGTCGGCGTGCAGAGCGGTCGAGACGCCGCCGATGTCCCAGCGGTCGCAGGTCGCGAACAACGGCAGCAGCCCGATCGAGCAGTGCTCTGCGGCGTGTGCCGAGCCCGGGAGGTCGGCCGGGACGAGGTCACTCTCCGCGAGCGCGTCGGCGGACAGCGTCCACCACACCGCCTGGGTGGTCAGCGTCTGGACGGGGAGGTCCAGCGGCGTCTCGTCGATCACGTCACCCGAGGGCTGCCGTCGCCGGAGGAACGACACCACCTGGTGAGAGACCTCCACGGTGCCGAGACAGATGCGGGCGGATCCCCAGTCGCGGTGCTCGAGCTCTCCGCAGATCGCGATGTCCGTCAGCTCACGCGCGGTCGTGGAGTAGTCGACCTCGGCCCGCTCGATCATCGCGACGTGCTCGTCGAGATCGAGCGACTCGACGAGCCAGGTCTCGCCGCGATGCACGTAGACCGCACCGGTGTGCGCCGTCGCGTGGGCACTCGACCCGTCGACGGTCCCGACGACGCGGCCGGTGGACGCCTCCACGAGCGAGACCGGGCGCCCGCTGCCCGACCGGATGTCGGTGAGGGCATGGGCCGGCTCGGGATGGGTCCAGTACCAACCCCGTGCTCGCCGCCGGAGCCGACCAGACTCGGTCAGCTCCTCGACGAGCTCACGGGCGGTGGTCCCGAACACCCCGAGCTCGTCCTCGCGCAGGGGGACCTCCTGCGCGGCGGCGCACAGGTGCGGTCCCAGCACGTAGGGATTGGTCGGGTCGAAGACCGTCTGCTCGACGGCCCGGTCCAGCAGCGCCTCGGGGTGGGTGACGAGATAGGTGTCGAGCGGGTCGTCGCGGGCGACCAGGACCGCCAAGGCGTCACCGGCGCCGCGGCCGGCCCGGCCGACCTGCTGCCACCAGGCGGCGCGGGTGCCGGGGAAGCCGGCGACGACCACGGCGTCGAGCCCCGACACGTCGATGCCCAGCTCCAGGGCGTTGGTGGCCGCGAGCCCGAGCAGGTGGCCGTCGCGTAGTGCCTGCTCGATCTCGCGACGCTCCTCGGGCAGGTACCCCCCGCGATAGCTGGCGACCCGTCCCGGCAAGGACGCATCCACCTCGGCCAGCAGATCGGCCGTGGTGGCCGCGACGTACTCGGCGGCACGGCGGGAGCGTACGAACGCGAGGGTCCGGACCCCCTGGCTCACCAGGTCCGCCAGCAGGTCGGCGGTCTCGGAGGACGCGGCGCGGCGTACGGGCGCGCCGTTCTCGCCGGCGTACGACGTGAACCTCGGCTCCCACAACGCGATCGCGACCTCGCCACGCGGGGCGTCGTCGCGTTGCACGGCCATCACCTCGAGGCCGGTCAGCCGCGAGGCGTGCTCGGCGGGGTTGCCGACGGTCGCCGAGGCGAGCACGAAGGTCGGGTCTGAGCCGTGTGCCGTGCACACGCGCCGCAGCCGGCGCAGGACCTGGGCCACGTGAGCACCGAAGACTCCTCGATAGTGGTGGCACTCGTCGATGACGACCAGGTCGAGCGCCCCGAACAGACCGTGCCAACGTTCGTGTCGCGGCAGCAGCGAGCGGTGGAGCATGTCGGGGTTGGTCAGCACGTACTCACCGTGCTCGCGCGTCCAGTCGCGCTCCTCGAGGGTCGAGTCGCCGTCATGGGTGGTGACGCGCACGCCGAGCCCCAGGCCGGCGACCCCGGCGAGCTGGTCCTGGGCCAGCGCCTTGGTGGGGCTGACGTAGAGCGTCGTGGCGCCGCGCTCACCCCGCGGGCCGCGGCGGTCGAGGATCGCGGTGAGCGCCGGCAGCTGGTAGGCGAGCGACTTGCCGGACGCCGTACCGGTGGAGAGTACGACGTGCTGCCCGGCGCGGGCGGCCTCGGCGCCGACCGCCTGATGGCGCCACAGCTCCTCGATGCCCCGCTCGCGGAGAGCCGCCACCACGCCGGGGTGCACCCACTCCGGCCATGCCGCCGTACGGGCCTCCCGGCGGGGGAGCACACGGAGGTGACGCAGGGAGTCCTCGCGCCCCTGACCGTCCGCGAGGCCTCGCCCGAGTGCGGCCACGGTCGTGCCGCGTGCCGTCGGGACGCGGTCGTCGTGGCTGTCGACCGATCCATGCACGACACCCACCACAGGAGCAGTCTCGCAAAGGCCGCCGACGGAGCCGGGCGGGGAGCGTGGAGAATTTCTCCATGACTCGTCGGACCGTGGTTTGATATTGCCGAACGGGGTCGGGGCCCGCTGGCTCCCGCCGCCTGGACGGGAGCTCAGGAGTGCACTGGTGGATCTGACGATTACGACGCGCGAGGCCGCGGGCCGCACCGTCGTCTCGGTGGCCGGCGAGATCGACGTCTACACCGCGCCGCGCTTGCGCGAGGAGATCACCGAGCTCGTCGCGGCCGGCACCTACCACCTCGTGATCGACATGTCCGAGGTCGAGTTCCTCGACTCCACCGGCCTCGGCGTCCTGGTCGGCGGGTTGAAGAAGGTGCGTGCGCACGAGGGCTCGCTCCAGCTCGTGTGCAACCAGGACCGCCTGCTCAAGATCTTCCGGATCACCGGTCTGGCCAAGGTGTTCGTCATCCACGACACGGCCGAAGAGGCTCTCGCACCGAGCTGAGACAACTGCTGCGTCTGTGCTCGCGAGACGTCCGCGCTGTGCGCGCCCGATGTGGTTCGTGCCCCTTCGGTCTGACATGATCCCCGGGGCGCGCGCACAATCCGCGCCGTTCGTCAGAAGAGCGTCATTCCCAGGAGGAGACCCATGACCGGGATCATTCCCGCCGTCGTGCACCTCTCCGGGGGCAACCTCGTGCTGGTCATCATCGTCGCCCTGATCGCGCTCGGCGCGCTCTCGATGGCGTACATGTTCCGCCAGGAGGTCCTTGCCGCCGGCGAAGGCACCGACAACATGAAGAACATCGCGCACGCGGTGCAGGAGGGCGCGAACGCCTACCTGACTCGGCAGTTCCGCACTCTCGCGGTGTTCGCGGTCGTCGCGTTCCTGCTGCTGCTGGCTCTGCCCGCCGACGATCTCACGGTGCGGATCTTCCGCTCGGTCTTCTTCCTGGTCGGGGCCGGCTTCTCGGCAACGGTCGGCTTCCTCGGCATGTCACTGGCGGTCAAGGCCAACCTCCGCGTCGCTGCCGGAGCCAATGACGCCGGCCGCGAGCCGGCGATGCGGATCGGGTTCCGGACCGGCGCCACGGTGGGCATGCTCACCGTCGGTCTCGGTCTGCTCGGCGCGGCCCTCGTGGTGATCTCGTTCGGCAACGAGGCTCCGCAGGTCCTCGAGGGCTTCGGCTTCGGGGCCGCCCTGCTCGCGATGTTCATGAGGGTAGGCGGCGGCATCTTCACCAAGGCCGCCGACGTCGGAGCCGACCTGGTCGGCAAGGTCGAGCAGAACATCCCCGAGGACGACCCGCGCAACGCCGCCACCATCGCGGACAACGTCGGTGACAACGTCGGTGACTGCGCCGGCATGGCCGCCGACCTCTTCGAGTCGTACGCCGTGACCCTGGTCGCCGCGCTGATCCTCGGCTCGCAGGCCTTCGGCGAGAAGGGCCTGGTCTACCCGCTCCTGATCCCCGCGATCGGCGCGCTCACCGCCGTCCTCGGCGTCTACCTCTGCAAGCCCAAGGTCGGCGAGAACGGCCTGACCACGATCAATCGCGCGTTCTACATCTCCGCCGCCGTCTCCGCCGTGGCGTGCACCGCACTGTCGTTCATCTACCTGCCCACGAAGTTCTCGTCCTTCTCGGGGGTCGGAAGCAACACGCTCGACCAGCTCTTCGGGACCAGCGACTCCGGCAACCCGGCCCTGATCGCCGCCGTGGCGGTCGTGATCGGCATCGTGATGGCGTCGGCCATCCTCGCGCTGACGGGTTACTACACCGGCACCGAGCACAAGCCGGTCAAGGATGTCGGCCGTACGTCGCTCACCGGTGCCGCGACCGTGATCCTGTCCGGCCTCTCGGTCGGCTTCGAGTCCGCGGTCTTCACCACCCTGGTGATCGGTGCCGCCGTCTTCAGCGCCTTCCTCCTGGGCGGCGCGTCTCTGACCGTCTCGTTGTTCGCGGTCTCGCTGGCCGGCGCCGGTCTGCTCACGACCGTCGGCGTGATCGTCGCGATGGACACCTTCGGCCCGGTCTCGGACAACGCGCAGGGCATCGCGGAGATGTCCGGCGACGTGAGCCCCGAGGGCGCGCAGATCCTCACCGAGCTCGACGCGGTGGGCAACACCACCAAGGCCATCACCAAGGGCATCGCCATCGCCACGGCCGTGCTCGCGGCGACCGCCCTGTTCGGGTCCTACGCCACCTCGGTGATCGACAAGCTCACTCAGGTCGGGTCCGACAAGGACCTGAGCGACCAGCTCCAGAAGTTCCTGGTCTTCAACCCGTCCGTCCTTGTCGGCGTACTCCTCGGCTCGGCCGTGGTGTTCCTCTTCTCCGGCCTGGCGATCAACGCCGTGGCCCGGGCCGCCGGTGCGGTGGTCTACGAAGTACGCCGTCAGTTCCGGGACATCCCCGGGATCATGGAGGGCACGGGTCGTCCGGAGTACGGCAAGGTCGTCGACATCGTGACCAAGGACTCCCTGCGTGAGCTGATCACGCCGGGTCTGCTCGCGGTGATGGCGCCGGTGGCGGTCGGGTTCGGCCTCGGCGTCACGTCGCTGGCGGGCTTCCTGGCCGGTGCGATCGGCACTGGCACGTTGATGGCGGTCTTCCTGGCCAACTCCGGTGGTGCCTGGGACAACGCCAAGAAGCTGGTCGAGGACGGCAACCACGGCGGCAAGGGCTCGCCCGCCCACGAGGCGACGATCATCGGTGACACCGTCGGCGACCCGTTCAAGGACACAGCAGGTCCGGCGATCAACCCGCTGATCAAGGTGATGAACCTGGTCTCGCTGCTGATCGCCAGTGCCGTGGTCTCGCTGAGCGTCGGCCCCGACAAGAACACCCCGCTGCGGATCATCATCGCGCTGGTCGCGGTGGCGATCATCGTGGTGGCGATCTACGTCGCCAAGCAGCGTGAGGTCGTCCTCGGGGAGGGTTCGGGTGACACCGCGCCGCCGCCGCCGCCGGCTCCCTCCTCGGAGCCGGGTACGCCGCTCGACGCGGAGCCCACGCACCAGTTCGAGACCCAGGGCTGACCGCCCCGTCGCAGCACCAGGCCATCGCAACACCAGCACCGTCCACAGGCAGCCCGTCCGGAACGATCCGGGCGGGCTGCTCTGTTCCACGCCGAGTCGGCACGTGACGACTCGGCGTGAATACGGTGTCTCTTTGCGCCGACTCGGCGTGAATCCGGTGTCTCTTTGCGCCGAGTCAGCGGACGAGCAGGTGCACCCGCGCCCGCGGGTAGACGACCCCGGGCCGGAAGAAGCGGTGGTAGTCCGAGGTGAGCGCGAGGACCGCCGAGGGGGACAGCTTGATGCAGCCGTGGGAGGTGTAGTCGTTGATCTTGGGGAACTCCCACCGGCAGATCTGGTCGCCGGGCCCGTCGGCGCACTGCCGGTTGCCCGGCCCCGACTCGGTGTGGATGAACAGCTGCTCGCGCAGCGTGCCGTTGGCGCAGTGCTTGTCGGAGAGACGGAAGGCCCGGCCGTGGATCAGCGTGCCGTGGTAGTCGTCGTACTGCCGCAGTGAGTACGTGCCGTTGGGGAGCCAGCCGTGGCCCTTGACGCAGGAGCTCTCCGTCGACCGGCCGGGCAACCCGGAGCCCGCGCGCCACGAGTCGTGCGCGACCGTGCGCCACGTGCCGTCGGCCCGCTGCCGGCGCGCCTCCCACGACAGGAGGCTGTTCCAGGGGTGGGCGGGGTTCTTGGTGAAGGTGATCACGGCGCGGACGGCACCGGGGTGGGCGGAAGAGTCGCCGCCGCCGCCCTGCGGGCCGGGGCCATGGGTGGCCTCCGACGGGCCGACCGTCGCGACCAGCAGGCCGCCGGTCAGCCCGGTCGCGGCCAGCACGGTCGCGGCCAGGGCTCGGAGCACATGTGGCATGGTCCGATTCAAGCAGCCCGAGGCCTCCTCCGGGCACCGTCCCGGCACATCCGGTCCGGTGCCACGATGGCGCCATGGTCCCCGTCGCGCCACCCGCACCGCCGACCGTCGTACCGGCGCCGGACCTCGCGCCCCGCCTGCGCGAGGCGCTGACCGACTCCTCTTATACGTACGACGCGGTCGGCGAGCTCCTCGGCTCCCAGGCCCACGCCGCGCTGCTGCGCAACGAGACCACCCCGGCCCTCCGGCGTACGACGGAACCCTCGCCGCTCGCGACCCTGGTCCGGCTGTTCCTCCTCCAGGCATCGGTGGACCGGGACGCCGCCGACCGGGCGCTGCCGGGGCTCGTCGAGCCGCTGGCCGCCGGGGGGATGCTCGTCGGCTCGGGAGGTGAGGTACGCGCTCGCCTCGACTGCCGGCCGTACGCCGACGACGCGCACGACTGGTGGGTGGTCAGCGACCTCACGCCCGGCCTGGACGGCCAGCCCATCCGGGTCGAGGCCGACCACGTGCTCGGGGTCACCCCGGCCTCGACGTCGCTCGCCCGGCTGACGACCCGCGCACCCGTACGACGCGCGCTCGACCTCGGCACCGGCTGCGGCGTCCAGTCGCTCCACCTCTCCACCCACGCGGAGACGGTGGTCGCGACCGACGTGACGCCGCGTGCCCTCGCCGTCACCGGGTTCAACGCGGCCCTCAACGGCGTGACCATCGACGTCCGCGCCGGTTCGCTGTGGGAGCCGGTCGCGGGCGAGACGTTCGACCTGGTCACCAGCAACCCGCCGTTCGTGATCTCGCCGGCGACGACCCAGGGCCTCGTCTACCGCGACTCGGGGCTGCCCGGTGACCAGGTCGTGGAGGCCATCGTGCGGGGCGTGCCCGCCCACCTGGCGCCCGGCGCCTGGTGCCACGTCGTCGCCAACTGGGCGATCCACGAGGGCCTGCCGTGGGACGAGCGCGTCGCCACGTGGCTGACCGACGACTGCGACGCTCTCGTCGTCCAGCGCGAGGTGCTCGAGCCCGCGTCGTACGTCGAGCTGTGGCTGAAGGACGCCGGCCGGCACGGCACCGCCGGCTACCTCGAGGGGTACGACGCGTGGCTGGCGTGGTTCGAGAGCGAGGGCATCGAGGGGGTCGGCTTCGGCTGGGTCAACGTGCGCCGGGGCGGCTCGGCCCGCGAGCTGCTGGACTGGCCGTACGCCGTCGAGCAGCCGATCGCGCCGGCCGTCGCCGAGTGGGCCCGCGACCGGGCCGCGACGCTCGGTGACGACACACGCCTGGTGCTCCGGCCGGATGTCGTCCAGGAGACCCGTGGGCGGCCGGGTGCCGAGGATCCCGAAGTCATCACGCTGCGCCGGCAGCGTGGCCTGCGGCGGGCGCGCCAGGTCGACACCGTGGAGGCGGCGCTCGCCGGCGCCTGCGACGGCGACCTGAGCGTGGGCCAGATCCTCGACGCCCTCTCGCAGCTGCTCGGGCGCGATCGCGTCGAGCTCCGGGCGACGTACCTCCCGGCGGTACGGCGCCTGGTCGACGAGGGCTTCCTGGCGCCCGGTTGAGTCGTCCCGAGAGGGCATCGACTCCGGAGGATTCGACCGGACGCGCTACCGTGAGCCGCCGTGAGCCCGGATCAGGTCCGGGCCACGGTTGTCGAGTCAGGAGAAGCAGTGGCCCACAAGCTGGTGATCGTCGAGTCGCCCGCGAAAGCGCGGACGATCGGCGGCTACCTCGGCAGTGACTACGTGGTCGAGTCGTCGATCGGCCACATCCGCGACCTGCCCAACTCCGCCGCTGACACCCCGGCCGGCATCAAGGACAAGCCGTGGGGACGCCTCGCGGTCGACGTCGACAACGGCTTCACTCCTTACTACGTCGTGCCGCGCGACAAGAAGAGCCACATCGCCAAGCTCAAGAGCCTGCTCAAGGACGCCGACGAGCTCTACCTCGCCACCGACGAGGACCGCGAGGGCGAGGCGATCGCCTGGCACCTGCTCGACGAGCTGAAGCCGAAGGGCATCCCGGTGCACCGGATGGTGTTCCACGAGATCACCCGGGCCGCGATCCTCGAGGCCGTGGCCAACCCCCGCGAGATCAACGACGACCTCGTCGAGGCGCAGGAGGCGCGGCGCATCCTCGACCGGCTCTACGGCTACGAGGTCTCGCCGGTCCTCTGGAAGAAGGTCATGTCCGGCCTCTCCGCCGGGCGCGTGCAGTCCGTGGCGACCCGGCTCGTGGTCGACCGCGAGCGCGAGCGGATGGCGTTCCGGGTCGCGTCGTACTGGGACCTCGAGGGCACCTTCGACGCCGGCTCCGGCAAGGAGCCCCGGATGTTCCCGGCCAAGCTCCACTCGATCGACGCGCGGCGGGTCGCCGGCGGAGGCGACTTCGGCACGAACGGCGAGCTGAAGGACAAGCGCACCGACGACCGGGTCCATCTCGACCGCAACGCCGCCGAGGCGCTGGTCGCGGCGCTGCGCGACACGTCGTACGACGTGCGGTCCGTCGAGTCCAAGCCCTACCGCCGCTCGCCCTACGCGCCGTTCCGCACGACCACGCTGCAGCAGGAGGCGAGCCGCAAGCTCGGCTTCACCGCCAGCTCGACGATGTCGGTGGCGCAGCGGCTGTACGAGAACGGCTTCATCACCTACATGCGCACCGACTCGACGACCCTGTCGAAGTCCGCAGTCGACTCGGCGCGGGCGCAGGTGCGGGAGCTGTACGGCGCCGAGTACCTCCCCGACGCCCCGCGCACCTATGCCTCGAAGGTCAAGAACGCCCAGGAGGCCCACGAGGCGATCCGGCCGTCCGGTGACCGTTTCCGGACTCCGGCCGAGACCGGGCTGACCGGCGACCAGTTCCGGCTCTACGAGCTGATCTGGATGCGCACGGTCGCGTCGCAGATGAAGGACGCCGTCGGTCACTCGGTGACGATCCGGCTCGGTGGCGAGGCTGCCGACGGGCGCGACGTCGTCTTCTCCGCGAGCGGCCGCGTGATCACCTTCCACGGCTTCCTCAAGGCGTACGTCGAGGGCACCGACGACAACAAGCGCCAGGACGACGCCGAGACCCCGCTGCCCGACCTGCACGAGGCCGACCCGGTGTCCGCGGCGTCGCTGACCGCGAACGGCCACGAGACCAAGCCGCCGGCCCGCTACACCGAGGCCACCTTGATCAAGGAGCTCGAGGACCGCGAGATCGGCCGGCCGTCGACGTACGCCTCGATCATCGGCACGATCCTCAACCGCGGCTACGTCTACAAGAAGGGCGCAGCGCTGGTCCCGGCCTGGATCGCGTTCTCCGTCGTACGCCTGCTGGAGGAGCACTTCCCGCGCCAGATCAGCTATGAGTTCACCGCCGGCATGGAGGACGTCCTCGACGAGATCGCGGCAGGGCGCGCCGATCGTGGCACCGAGCTCGGCGAGTTCTACTTCGGGTCCGACCGGGTGGTCGGGCTGCACCAGCTGGTCAACGAGCTCGGCGAGATCGACGCCCGCGAGCTGGCGACGTTCCCGGTGGGCGGCCCCGAGAGCGGGATCGTGCTGAGGGTCGGTCGCTACGGCCCCTACCTCGAGGGCCCGGGTGACGCGGACGGCAACGGGGCCGGCGTACGCGCGAACGTGCCCGACGACCTCCCGCCCGACGAGCTGACGCTGACCAGGGCCAAGGAGCTGCTCGCCAATCCGGCCGGTGAGGAGAAGCCGCTCGGTCAGCACCCTGAGACCGGGCTGCAGATCGTGGCCAAGAACGGGCGCTACGGCCCCTTCGTGACCGAGCTCCTGCCCGAGGATGCGCCGAAGTCGGCGCGACCCCGCACCGGCTCGCTCTTCGCCTCCATGTCGCTCGACACGATCACGCTGGACGACGCGGTGAGGCTGCTCTCGCTGCCCCGCGTCGTCGGCACCGACGCCGAGGGCGTCGAGATCACCGCCCAGAACGGCCGCTACGGGCCCTACCTGAAGAAGGGCACCGACTCGCGGTCGCTCACCTCGGAGGAGGAGCTCTTCACGATCAGCGCCGACCAGGCGCTGGCGATCTACGCCCAGCCCAAGCAGCGGGGCCGGGCCGCGGCCGCTCCGCCGCTGAAGGAGCTCGGCAACGACCCGGTGTCGGGCTCGCCGGTCGTGGTGAAGTCAGGACGGTTCGGCGACTACGTCACCGACGGCGAGTACAACGCCACCCTCCGCAAGGACGACACCGTCGAGGCGATCACGCTCGAGCGCGCGGCCGAGCTGCTGGCCGAGCGCCGTGAGAAGGGGCCCGCCAAGAAGGCCGCCAAGCGGACCGCCAAGAAGTCGACCAAGAAGACCGCGAAGAGGTCGACGAAGAAGGCCGCGTCGAAGAACTGAGGCCACTCCCCGCTGGTCGAGCCTGTCGAGACCCCGTGACGATGCCTGGTCTCCCGCGACAACGGACGGTATCGCTCCGCTCCGCGGGGCCCCTCGCGAGCCAGCTCGCTTCGGCGGATCGCTCGGTCTTCACTCCCTGCTTCGCCGGGTGTGAGGCTCGGTCACGGACGGCATCGCTCCGCTCCGCGGGGCCGCTCGCGAGCCAGCTCGCTTCGGCGGGTCGCTCGGTCTTCACTCCCGGCTGCGCCGGGTGTGAAGACCTCTCAACCTCCCCACCAGAACGCAGTGGCGACGATGGCGTACAGCACGATCAGCGAGGCTCCCTCGAGCCAGGTCGACTCCCCGTCGAAGGCGATGAACGCGGCCAGGATCACCGACAGCATCAAGACCACGACGAGCAGCGGAGACAGCACGAGTGTCAGGGAGGCCAACCCGAAGATCTGGGAGATCAGCACCAGCACGGGTGCGAGCACGAGCGCGATCTGGACCGGGCTGTTGAGGATCACCGAGAAGGCGTACGCCGACTGGTTCTTCGCCGCGAGCTGGACACCGACGACGTTCTCGATGGCGTTGCCGGCGATCGCCACGACCACCAGACCGGCGAAGGTCTGGTTGATCGACAGTGAGTCCATGGCCGGCTGCAGGGCGTGCACGAACCAGTCGGAGACGAAGGCGGCCGCCGCACCCGCGACGGCCAGCAGCGAGATCGCGAGCCCGACGGGCCAGCGCGGCACCTCGTGCGGAACCGTCGGGTCGTCTCTCGACTCGTCGTTCTTGCGCAGCGAGAACGGCAACGACAGGGCGAACAGTGCCAGCAGCAGGATCGACACGATCACCGAGAAGGGCTTCTCGTGGTCCATGGCGGCGGTGTGCAGCCAGTGCGTCAGGGAGGGGATGGCCCAGGCCGTCACCGACAGCAGCATCAGGACGACGATGGTGCGCGCCCGCTCGGACCCGAGCTGCTGGGTGCCGTGCCTGAGGCCGCCCACCACGAAGGCGAGGCCGAGCACGAGCAGCAGGTTGGCCAGGATCGAGCCGACCAGCGCGGCGCGTACGACGTCCACCAGCCCGGCCCGGAGCGCGAAGATGCAGATGAACAGCTCCGGCAGGTTGCCCAGCGCGGACTGGAGCACGCCCGTCGCTCCCGGCCCGAACCGGTCGCCCAGCTGCTCGACCGAACGGCCGACGAGAGACGCCAGCAGACAGACAGCAGCTGCCGAGACCACGAACGCGAGGACGGAGTTCCAGCCGCCGTACTCGGCGAGACCCGCCAGCAGCACGCACCCGGCCGCGCCCCCGAGGATCGTCTTGTCGGAACGGACGAAGGTGGGCGTCGCGGCTGTGGCGCTCATGGCGCAACCGTAGCGAGCGGGGTCGGTGGTCTCGACTACGCTCGACCACCGAGAGCACCGAAGCAGCAGCGACCAGCAGCGACCAGCAGAAGGCGAGCGGCGTGCACACCACCACCGGGGTCTTCGTCGCCTTCGAGGGTGGCGAGGGCGCGGGCAAGTCCACGCAGTCGCAGGCCCTGGCGAGCGCCCTCGAGGAGCGTGGCTTCCATACGCTGCTGACCTTCGAGCCCGGCGACACCGCGGTCGGCAAGGAGCTGCGCCGGATCGTGCTCGACCCCGCCACCGGCGAGCTGTCCGACCGCACCGAGGTGCTCCTGTACGCCGCGGACAAGGCCGAGCACGTCGACACCGTCGTGCTGCCGGCGCTCGAGCGGGGCGAGGTCGTCATCACCGACCGGTACGTCGACTCCACGCTGGCGTACCAGGGGGTCGGCCGCAGCCTCGGTGTCGAGGACGTCGAGCGCGTGGCCCGCTGGGCGACCCGCGACCTGCGCCCCCACCTGACCGTCGTCCTCGACGTCGAGCCCGAGCACGGCTTCGGCCGGTTCGACGGCCGCGACCGCATCGAGGGCGAGTCGCCGGAGTTCCACCAGCGCGTCCGGTCGGCGTTCCTGGAGATGGCCGCCGCCGACCCCGAGCACTACCTCGTGCTCGACGCCCGGCGTCCGGTCGACGAGATCGCGGCCGGGGTCTGGCAACGCGTCGAGCCGTTGCTCGGGCAGGGGCGGCGATGACCACCACCGCGTCCGCACCGACGGTGTGGGACACCCTGGTCGGCCAGCGCCGGGCCATCGAGGCGCTGCGCGCAGCGGCCGGCGGCCACGGCATGAGCCAGGCCTTCCTGTTCACCGGGCCGCCCGGGTCCGGCCGGTCCAACGCCGCGATCGCCTTCGCGGCGGCGCTCGAGTGCGAGCAGGACCCACCCGGCTGCGGCACCTGCCACTCCTGCCACACGGTGCTGGCGGGGAGCCATGCCGACGTCACCGTGGTCCGCACCGAGAAGCTGTCCATCGGGGTCGACGAGATCCGCGACCTCGTCCGGCGGGCGGCCCTCGCGCCCAACGGCCGCCGCTGGCAGGTGATGATCGTCGAGGACGCCGACCGGCTGACCGACCAGGCGGCCAACGCGCTGCTCAAGGCGATCGAGGAGCCGACCGACCGCACCGTCTGGATGCTCTGCGCCCCCACGGTCGAGGACCTCCTGCCCACCATCCGCTCGCGCTGCCGGCTGGTCACCCTGACCACGCCGTCGACGGCCGAGGTCGCCGGCTTCCTGACCCGGGTCGACGGCGTCGACGCTGCCCTCGCGTCCTACTGCGCACGCGCCAGCCAGGGCCACATCGGCCGCGCCCGCGCCCTCGCCCGCGACGAGGGAGCCCGCAACCGCCGGCGCGAGGTGGTCTCGATCCCGGCCGGCCTGACCGGCCTGGGCGCATGCATGAACGCCGCGGCCAACCTCGCCGAGACCACGCAGGAGGAGGCCGACGTGATCACCGGCGAGCTCGACGCCCGCGAGCGCGCCGACCTCGACACGTCGTACGGCGTGGTGGAGCGCGGGCGCCGACCCCGCGACTACGCACCCGCCCTCGCCGCGATGGAGCGAGCCCAGAAGACCCGCGCCAAGCGCCGCCACCTCGATGCCGTCGACCGCAGCCTGATGGACCTCGTCTCGGTCTACCGCGACGCCATCGCCCTGGCCACCGGCGGGGGAGAGCTCGTCAACGAGGAGCTGCGCGGCGACATCGAGCAGATCGCGGCGACGGCGAGCCCCGAGCTCAACCTCCGCCGCATCGGCTGGATCTTCGACGCCCGCGAGCAGATGCTGGAGTTCAACGTGCCGGTGCCGCTCGCGCTCGAGTCGCTGATGGTCGCGCTCAAGGCGCCCGGCCGGTGAGGCGTCTCGGCGTCGCGGTCCTCGTGCTGGCGGTCGTCCTCGTGGCCGGCGCCGGGATCCTCGCCGCTGTGCAGTCGTCCGGCCCCTCGAGCGGCGGCGCCGGCCCCACGCCGGTGACCCCGACGGCGTCTCCCGACCTCCCGCCGGTCGCCGGGCTCGCGTCGTACTACGGCCAGAAGCTCCAGTGGTCCGACTGCGACAACGGCGACCGCTGCGCCAAGCTCACGGTGCCGCTCGACTACCGCGACCCGTCCGGTACGACGATCCAGCTGGCCGTGCTCGAGGTGCCGGCCGCCGATCCCGGCGCGCGCGTCGGCTCGCTGGTGATCAACCCCGGCGGCCCGGGCGAGCCCGGCACGTCGTACGCCGCGCTGGGCGCCCAGGCGTTCGGTCAGCCGCTGCTCGACCACTACGACATCGTCGGCTTCGACCCGCGCGGCACCGGCCAGAGCGCGCCGGTCGACTGCCTGAGCGACGCCGACCTCAACACCTATCTCGCTGAGGATCCCGACCCCTCGACGCCGGCCGAGCTCGCCACTTTCAAGGCATCGCAGCGGGCGCTCGCGACCGGCTGCAGCCGCCTGTCGGGTGCGCTCGCCTCCCACATCTCGACCGTCGACTCGGCACGCGACCTCGACATCCTCCGGTCGGCGCTGGGCGACCCGACGCTCAACTACCTCGGCTCGTCCTACGGCACCAAGCTCGGTGCGACGTACGCCCAGCTCTTCCCGCAGCGCGTCGGCAGGTTCGTCCTCGACGGCGCGGTCGACGTCTCCCTCAGCACGCGCGCACAGACCCTGCAGCAGGCCGCGGGCTTCCAGCAGGCGCTCGAGTCGTACGCCGCCAACTGCGTGAGCTCCTCCGGCGGCTGCTTCCTAGGCAAGACCGTGCCCGATGCCCTCCGGGCGGTCAGCACGTTGGTCGACCAGATCGCCCGACATCCGCTGCCGGCGGGCGGCGGCCGAGAGCTCACCGCGGGCGACGCGTTCTACGGCATCGCCGTGACGCTCTACAGCCGCAACTACTGGGTCCTGCTGAGCAGCGCCCTGCGCGCGGCGCTCGGCGGTGACGGGTCCCAGCTGATGACGCTCGCCGACGCCTACGCCTCGCGCAACTCCGACGGCACGTTCCAGAACAACTCCATGGAGGCGTTCTACGCCATCTCCTGCCTCGACGACCCGTCGTCCATCCCCTATGCGAAGGTCCCCTCGCAGTACCCCGCGTTCGAGAAGGCGTCGCCGGTGTTCGGCAAGGTGTTCGCGTGGAGCCTGTCGTCGTGCCACGGCTTCACCCCGCGCAGCGACCAGCCGGTGCCGGTCATCCACGCGTCGGGGGCGGCCCCCATCGTGGTCATCGGCACCACTCGCGACCCCGCGACGCCGTTCCACTGGGCGGTCGACCTCGCCCACCAGCTCGACTCCGGAGTGCTGCTGCGCCGCGACGGCGACGGCCACACGGGCTACCACACCGGCAACAGCTGCATCGACCACGCCGTCGAGTCCTACCTCGTCGCGGGCGTCGTACCGAAGAACAACACCTCCTGCTGACGCCGGTCCCCGCCGATTCCCGTGCGCCCGGCCGCGCTCCGTATACTTCCGGCCGTTGCCCGGACGTACGTCGTACCCGGGCAGCGCGCCGCCTTAGCTCAGTCGGTAGAGCGATTCACTCGTAATGAATAGGTCGTCGGTTCGATTCCGACAGGCGGCTCCACCCGGCCCGGGTCCAGCCCAGGAGCCCGCGACACGACCGTCCACCTGCCCGGCAGGTGAGGTCGTTGTGCCCTGTGCCGATCCGGCATCTCCCGATGCAATGGAGGTGGACCACTGCGTCGGAAGGAGCGTGGCGCGATGAGCACGCGTGGGGCACAGGCACAGCGACCTCGGCGGGAGGCCGACAGCCCTCGCCGCGAGGAATGGGTGCACCGGTTCGGCTTCACCGAACGCTTCGCCCACTGGTGGACGGTTTCGATGGTGGCGGCCGCGCTGCTGACCGGCCTGGCGCTGGGTGACGAGGCTGAGTCCGGGCCGATGCTGACGGCGCACATCGGGTCGGTCATCCTCATCGGCGCAGGACTCGCCGTGGCACTGGTCGTGGGGAACACCCGCGCGCTCCTGGCCGCGGCGTACCACCTCTTCGCGTTCGACCGTCGCGACGTGGCGTGGCTGCGCGACCACCTGCACCGGTCGCCGGCTCGCGGCCGCGAGGGCCGCCATGGCGAGTGGGGCATGTTCAACCCTGGCCAGAAGGTGCTGTCCTGGGCACTCTCGCTGGCCGTCGCCGTCGTGGTCTACACCGGCATCGTGGCGGCGAACTCCGGTGGTGAGGGGTCCGGCTCGATGCACGGCGCTGCGGTCGTGGTGGCCATGGTGCTGGTGGGTGCGCACGTCTTCATGGCCGTGGTGAACCCGTCCACGCGTCCCGCCCTGCGTGGCATGGTCCTCGGCCGGGTACGCCGGTCGTGGGCCGAGCAGCACCACGGCGGCTGGTTGCACGACCGGGAGCACGGTCGGACCCGGTCCCGTCGCTGACGCGGACCCTCAGGGTGGCCCGAGCTCGTCGTCGAGCCGTCGGGGCCAGTCGCCGTTCTCCAACCCGGCAGCGACCAGGCCGTCGCGCCAGTCGCGGCGCAGCGTGGTCAGCCGGCGTACGACGGACTCCCAGGTGCCGGCGTGGCCGAGGACGACCGCGGCCTGGAGCCGCTCGGCGCTCTGCTTCTCGGCCAGCGGCAGCGACTCGGGGATGTCGGCCATCGCCTCCATGACCTCGTCGGAGATCCCCGGCCCGTAGTCGCGCCGGATGCGACGAGCCAGCCTGGGGGTCACCTCGGTCATGGGTCGATCATCTCTCCTCCCCGGGGCCTCGGACGAGTCGGACCCAACTCGTCGGCAGACCGATGAGTTCGCGTCGTCCCCGTCGTTCCACTGACTGATGAGCCTGCGACAGTGGGCCACCGACCAAGGAGGACGACATGGATTGGAAGCTGGAAGTGGTCATCGCCCCGGTGGCGGACGTCGAGCGCGCGAAGACGTTCTACGTCGACACCCTGGGCTTCACCCTCGACACCGACTTCGCGCCCAACGAGGACTTCCGGGTGGTCCAGGTGACCCCGCCGGGATCGGCCTGCTCGATCGTGTTCGGTACGGGGCTCGGCGGTGGCGTCGCGCCGGGCTCGCTGAAGGGCGCGACCCTGGCGGTCGAGGACATCGAGGCCGTGCACGCGTTCCTCGAGGAGCGCGGGGTCGCGAACACCGGTCCGCAGCACTTCCTCGACGGGCAGATGGCACCAGGACTCGAGCCGGACCGTGCCGACTACGGCTCCTTCGTCTTCTTCGACGACCCCGACGGCAACTCCTGGTCGGTTCAGGAGATCAAGCACCACGTCCGCTGATGGAGGCCCTGGAGAGCGCCTTCGAGCGCCACCGGCGCGAGCTGCACGTGCACTGCTACCGCATGCTCGCGTCGTACGACGACGCGGAGGACGCCGTGCAGGAGACGTTCCTCCGCGCGTGGCGGACGAGGGAGTCGTTCGACGGCGAGCACCCGCGGGCCTGGCTCTACCGGATCGCGACCAACGTCTGCATCGACCGCACCCGTGCGCAGCAGCGGCGCGCCCGGTCCGGCCTCGAGGTCAGCTGGCTCACGCCGTACCCCGACACGCTGCTGGACGACGTACCGGCCGACGACGACGAGCCCGACCAGGCCTACGTGGCCCGCGAGACGATCGAGCTCGCGTTCCTGACGGCGCTGCAGGTGCTGCCTCCTCGGCAGCGCGCGACGCTGCTCGCGCGGGAGGTCCTCGGGCTGCCGGCCGCCGACACCGCCCGGATGCTCGAGACCAGCGTCGCCGCTGCGAACAGCGCCCTGCAGCGGGCCCGCGAGACGATGCGAGCGCACCTACCGTCGCACCGCACCGAGTGGGCCGCCGCCGAGCCGTCCGGCGACGAGAAGCGCCTCCTCGACTCGTTCATCGACGCGCACGAGCGCTGCGACGCCGAGGCCGCACTGGCCGCCGCCGCCACCGACCTGCGGGTCACCATGCCGCCGTACCCCTGGCGGTACGACGGGCTGGTCGCCCTGCGGCCGCTGCTCGAGCGCGCGTTCGGGCCCGACCGCGAAGGTGACTGGCGCCTGCTGGCGACGAGCACCAACCGGATGCCGGCGGCGGCCAGCTACCTGCGCCGACCTGGGGACCGGGCCTACCGTGCCGTCAAGCTGGACGTGCTGCGGGTCGAGGGTGACCGGATCGCCGAGATCACCACCTTCGGCCCGGCTCTCTTCGAGGTGCTCCGCCTGCCCGCCGCGCTCGACGCCTGACGCCCAGACGTAGGACGCAGGGCCGTGTCCTCCTGCCGTGCCGCCCGGGACCAACGGCCCTCGCCGAGGCACAGGGGTCGCCGTACCTTCGTGGTACGAGCTCCCACGGGGGAGCCCCCCGCAACCCATCGGGAGGGGACATGTCATCGACCAACGACGAAGCCATCGTCACACTGAACGACGAAGAGTGCTGGGAGCTCCTGGACGCCGAGGAGTTCGGCCGCCTGGCCTACCGTCTGGTCGACGAGGTGCACGTGGTCCCGATCAACTTCGTCACCGACGGCCGTAGCCTGCTCTTCCGGACGGCGTCCGGCAACAAGCTGCTCGCCGCTGCGCTGCACTCCGACGTGGCCCTCGAGATCGACTGGCACGACGAGCTGTCGGCCTGGTCCGTCGTCGCCCGCGGGCACCTGCACCGGGTCCCCGAGGACCAGGAGCACCGGGTCGACGACCTCCCGCTGCACCCGTGGGTGCCGACCCTGAAGTACGACGTGGTCGAGCTCGTGCCCGAGGTCGTGACCGGTCGTTGGTTCCACCTACAGAAGGACGAGCCCGACAGCGAGCTCACCACTCTTTGAGCAACCGGCCCCCGACGTACCCAGGAGGACACCATGTCACCCCAGCACTCCCACGGCCGTGCGGTCCTGGACGAGCTCTCGCCCCTGCACCGCGAGCTGCGGCGCGCGGTCCCGGACGTCTACAAGGGCTTCGGCGAGCTGCACCGCGCCGCGTTCGAGGCGGGCGCGCTCGACACCCGGACCAAGGAGCTGATGGCTCTGGCGATCGGCGTGGTCGAGGGCTGCGACGGCTGCATCGCCTCCCACGCCCAGGCCGCGGCCCGGGCCGGTGCGACCTGCCAGGAGGCCGCCGAGGCCATCGGCGTGACGTTCCTGATGAAGGGCGGGCCGGCGACGATCCACGGTCCGCGGGCGTACGCCGCGTTCTGCGAGTTCGCGCGCGACCTGGCGCCCGCCTCCGCCTGACCGCCCCGGGTCGTCCCGCCCGGTCACCCCTCCACGACGTACGGCGTGCGGCCCGCCAGCCGGGTCACCACGATGCCGGTGAGGGTCATCGCCAGCGCTACCCCTGCAAGGACGACGAGCTGGAACTGTGCGGCGACCACCGGGGAGGCGCCACCGAACAATGCGCCCACGAACGCGCCGGGCAGGGTGACGAGCCCGGTCGACTTGGTCTGGTCGAGCGTGGGCAGGAGCGACTCGCGCACGGACTCGTGCCCGATCTCCTCGTGCGCCTGGGACGGGGTGGCCCCGAGCGAGAACCACGCCTCGATCTCGGGGCGACGGGCCTGTGAGGTGCGGCTGAAGTTGCGGCCCGCGAGGGTGGCCGCACTCATCGAGTTGCCGATCACGATGCCGGCGACGGCGACCAGGTCGCGGACGTCGGGGTCGACGAGCCGCAGCCCGAAGATCACCACGAGCGCAGCCGCGGCGCCGGCCAGCACACCGGCCACGGCGATCCTCTTGCCGTGCCACAGTCCCCGGATACGGCGCGCCGAGGTCCACGAGGCGGTGGTCAGCATCAGGAGCACGAACCCCGCGACCGTCCACGGCACGGCCAGGATCCCGCGCAGCAGCAGGGCGAGCACGGTGAGCTGGACGGCCGCGCGGACGACCACCACCAGCGGGAACCAGCCCAGGCCGACGCGTGCCCAGCGAGCCACGGCGACCGTGCTGCCGGTCAGCGCCAGCAGCCCGCCCCCGAACCCGGCGTACGACGCGATGCCCTGCACGCGGACAGTCTCGCCTACCCGCGACCGCCGTGCGCCGAGGCCCAGTCGGCTGATCCAGGGGTGGGCAGACACCTGGCGGAACCGGCCCACGGGACACGCCCTAGACTCGAGGCACAAGACAGGGGAGCCCCGACGGGGCTGAGAGTGCGGAACGAGCCGCAGACCCTCCGAACCTGATCCGGTTAGCACCGGCGAAGGGAGTCAGATGATCTCGAACCGTTCTGTCCGCGCTCGCCTGGTCAGGGGTCTGGCGGTGGCCGGCGCGGCGGCGGCGACCGCCGCCAGCCTCACCTCCTGCTCACTGGTCGGCAACGGCTCCACCGCGTCGTCCAAGGACGTCGTGCTGGTGACGCACGACTCGTTCGTGCTGCCGAAGGCGCTGATCGCGCAGTTCGACCGGCAGTCGGGCTACCACCTCGTCGTGCACGCGGCGGGCGACGGCGGCACGCTGACCAACAAGCTGGTGCTCACCCAGGGCGACCCGACGGGCGACGTCGCCTTCGGCGTCGACAACACCTTCGCCAGTCGTGCCCTCGACGCCGACGTGTTCGCGCCGTACGACGTGTCCCTGCCGCCCGGCGCGAGCCGCTACCTCCTGCCCGGCGACGACCATCGCCTCGCGCCGGTCGACAACGGCAACGTCTGCGTCAACGTCGACACCACCTGGTTCCAGGCCCACCACGTGACCCCGCCACGCAGCCTCGGCGACCTGACCAAGCCGGCGTACCACGGACTGCTCGCCATCCCCGGCGCCACGACCAGCTCGACCGGCCTCGCCTTCCTGCTCGGCACGATCGGCCGGTACGGCGCGCACTGGCCGTCGTACTGGACCGCGCTGCTGGCCAACGGCGCGACGATCACCGACGGCTGGACGCAGGCCTACGAGACCGACTTCACCCAGGGTGGCGGCCACGGCCGCCTGCCGATCGTCGTCTCCTACGACTCCTCGCCGGCGTTCACGGTGCCGAAGGGCTCGGACGCGTCGACCACGAAGGCGCTGCTCGACACCTGCTTCCGCCAGGTCGAGTACGCCGGCGTGCTCACCGGCGCACAGAACGTCAAGGGTGCGGAGGCCTTCGTCGACTTCCTGCTCTCCCCGGCGGTCCAGAAGGCGCTGCCCGACGCGATGTACGTCTTCCCGGTCCGCACCGGCATCTCGCTGCCCACGGCCTGGGCGAAGTACGCCGTACAGCCGCGCCACCCGTTCACCGTGAGCCCCGCACTCATCTCCGCCCACCGCGACTCCTGGCTGCGGCAATGGAGCGACATCATCAGCCGATGACGCAGCCCACCCGGACGCAGCGCACCTGGACGCGGCTCCCGGCGCTGGTCGCGACCGCTGCGGTTCCCCTGCTGGTGCTCGGGATCTTCTTCGTGCTCCCGGTCAGCGGGATGGTGGGCCGTGGCCTGGTGCACGACGGACACCTCGACCTGGGCGGGGTCGTCGACGTGATCCGCAGGCCGGAGATCCGCCGCGCGCTGTGGTTCACGCTCTGGTCCGCGTCCGCCGGTACGGCGCTCGCGTGCCTGCTCGGCCTCCCCGCAGCTCATGTGCTGCACCGCCTCGACTTCCGTGGCCGGACGTGGGTACGCGCGGTCCTGGTCGTGCCGTTCGTGCTGCCGACCGTCGTCGTCGGGGTCGCCTTCGAGCTGCTGATCGGGACCGGCGGCCCCCTGGCGTCGCTCGGCCTCGACGGCAGCCCTGTGGCGATCGTGGCCGCACTCGTCTTCTTCAACGCCTCGGTCGTGATCCGGGTCGTCGGCGGGGCCTGGGAGACGCTCGACCCGAGACCGGGCGAGGCCGCGGCCGCCCTGGGAGCGACGCCCTGGCAGGTCTTCCGCGACGTCACGTTCCCGTCGCTGCGCCCGGCGATCGTCTCGGCCGCGACGGTCGTCTTCCTCTTCTGTGCCACCGCGTTCGGGATCGTGCTGACCCTCGGCGGGCTGCGCTACTCCAGCGTCGAGACCCAGATCTACCTGCTCACCGCCGACCTGCTCGACCTCCGGGCCGCGGCCGCCCTGTCGGTGCTCCAGCTCGTGGTGGTGGCCGGACTGCTCCTCGCGGCGGCCCGCGCACGTCGTACGCCGGACGCCACGGTGGCGCGCACCCGCGCGCGGCTGCGGCGACCCACGAGGGCCGACCTGCCGGCCGTCACGGCCACGCTGCTCCTGCTCGTCCTCGTGGTCGGCCCCCTGGCGTCCCTCGTCACGTCGTCGCTGCGCGTCGACGGCGCCTGGAGCCTGGCCAACTACCGCGCCCTCCAGACGCCGGGGTCGCACCAGGCGCTGCTGGTGCCGGTCACGACCGCCCTGGCGAACTCCCTGCGCATCGCCGTCGACGCCACCTGGATGTCCCTGCTGCTCGGTGTCTCCGTCGCGGTGATCGTCACCCGGCGCTCACGGACGCGGGCCGAACGACGCCTGCGCGCGACGTTCGACGGGCTGTTCATGCTGCCGCTCGGAGTGTCCGCCGTGACGCTCGGCTTCGGGTTCCTGATCACGCTGGGCCGGCCTCCGCTCGACCTGCGCGACTCACCGCTGCTGATCCCCGTCGCCCAGGCGCTGGTCGCGCTGCCGCTCGTCGTCCGGATCCTGGTGCCGGTGCTCGCGGGCGTCGACGACCGGCTACGTCAGGCCGCGGCCACCCTGGGCGCCTCGCCGCTGCGTGCCGTACTGGTCGTCGACCTGCCGGTCGTGTGGAAGCCGTTCCTGGCCGCCGCGGGCTTCGCGTTCGCCGTCTCGCTCGGCGAGTTCGGCGCCACCTCGTTCCTGGTCCGCGACGACCGGCCGACGCTTCCGGTCGTGATCTTCCGGCTGATCAGCAGCCCGGGCGACCTCAACTACGGCATGGCCCTGGCCGCCTCCGTCGTCCTCGGCGCCACCACCGCACTCGTGATGCTCGCCGTCGAGCGGCTCGGCGTCCCCTCGACGGGCACCCTGTGAGCGCCGATCCCGCGCTGTCCGTCAGCGGTCTCTCCGTCACGTACGACGGCGTGCCGGCCGTGTCCGACGCCGGCCTCGAGCTCGCCGAGGGCCGCGTACTCGCGGTCCTCGGGCCCTCCGGCTGCGGCAAGTCCACTCTGCTCCGGGCGATCGCGGGGCTGGAGTCCGCTACCGGCTCCGTCGTCTGGCAGGGCACCGACCTGACCCGCACTCCCACGCACAAGCGGGGCTTCGCGCTGATGTTCCAGGACGGCCAGCTCTTCCCCCAGCTCACCGTCGCCCGCAACGTCGCCTACCCGCTCCGGCTCCGTCGTACGCGGGGGTCTCGACAGGCTCGACCCACGGACACTGCGTCGACCCACGGACACTGGCTCGACCCACGGACACTGCTCGACCCACGGACACTGCTCGACCCACGGACACTGGTGCTCGACCCACGGACACTGGTCGACCCACGGACACTGCTCGACCCACGGACACTGGCTCGACCCACGGACACTGGTCGACCCACGGACACTGGTCGACCCACGGACACTGGTCGACCCACGGACACTGCTCGACCCACGGACACTGCTCGACCCACGGACACTGCTCGACCCACGGACACTGCTCGACCCACGGAACGGGGTCGACCGGCGGAACGCGCGCGGGTCGCGGAGCTGCTCGAGCTGGTCGGGCTGTCCGGTCTCGCCGACCGGCTCCCGGCCACCCTGTCGGGCGGGGAGCGCCAGCGCGTCGCCCTGGCCCGAGCGCTCGCCGCCGATCCCCGACTGCTGCTCCTCGACGAGCCACTCAGCGCGCTGGACGCCGGGCTCCGGCAACGCCTGGCCGACGACCTCCGACGGATCCTGGTCGAGGCCGGCACCACGGCGGTGATGGTGACCCACGACCACGAGGAGGCGTTCACCGTCGCCGACGACCTGGCGGTGATGCGGGCCGGACGGATCGTGCAGGCCGGGCCGATCGCCGACGTCTGGCGGGCGCCGGTCGACGCCGAGACGGCTCTGTTCCTCGGCTACGCCCGGGTGCTCGAGGGCGAGCCGGCCGCGCGACTGCTCGCGGCCGCAGGTCTGCCCGCGGCTCGGGCGGTCGCCGTACGACGTTCGGCTCTGACCGTCGACGACCGGGGTCCGCTCGCCGGCGAGGTGCTGACGGTGCGGGCGACGCCCGGGCAGGTGCGTCTGGTCTGTGCCACCGACCTGGGTGAGGTCGACGCGGTCGCGTCGCTCGACCTCCGTCTCGCCCCCGGAGACGCCGTACGGCTGTCCGTCGACCGCACCCGGATGGCCGCTCTCCACGGCGATTCGCGCCGGGGGTCGCCGGACCTAGACTGACCGGGTGTTCCGCCGCGCACAGCTCCTGATGATCTCCATCGCCGTGGTGATGGGCGCGCTGGCGCTGCTGATCGGGATCATCTCGAGCAAGCCACTGGTCGACCCCGACGGCTTCCTCGGTCCCAGCTGGCTGCGGCTCCCGCTGCTGGTGGCGCTGGCGTTCGGAGTCGACCTGGTCCCCCGCACGCTGTGGGTCTCACGGTTCCGGCCGGGCCGGATGCGCGAGGTGTGGCGCTCCCGGGTGAAGCAGCACTGGACGCGACCGCGGATGGCGCTGGTCCTGAGCGGCCTGCTCAGCTTCTACGTCACCTACGTCAGCTACCGCAACCTCAAGTCGCAGGTGCCGTTCGTCGAGGGCCGGCACCACCTGTTCGACTTCGAGCTCAACACCATCGACCGGGCGCTGTTCCTCGGCCACTACCCGGGGCCCGTTCTGCACGGCCTGCTCGGCACCGGCTTCGCGGCCGAGGTGCTGTCGACGGTCTATCTGTGGTTCCTCCCTCTGGTGCCGCTGTGCCTGACCGGCTGGCTGATCTGGGCGAAGGACCTCGCGCACGGCTACTGGTTCGCCACGTCGCAGTGCATCGCCTGGACGCTCGGCACGATCTCCTACTACGCGCTCCCGACGATCGGCCCCGGACTCAACTACCCGTTCCGCTACGAGGGCCTCGAGAACACCGGCGCCATCCGGTTGATGGCCAGCATCCAGGGAACACGCCAGTTCTTCCTCAACGACGCGGCCGGGTCGCTCCAGTCGGTGGCCGGCTTCGCCAGCCTGCACTGCGGCATCACGCTGCTGGTCACGCTGATGGTGCAGTACACGATCCGCAACCGCTGGATCAAGATCTTCTTCTGGGTCAACTTCTGCCTGACCGTCGTCTCCACCGTCTACTTCGGCTGGCACTACGTCGCCGACGATGTCGCCGGCGTCGCGATCGCGTTGGTCGCGTTCTACGTCGGTGGCCGGGCCAGCAACCAGACCTTCGTCCGCCACCGAGTAGCCGTGGAGGAGCTGCACGAAGAAGTTACAACGGTGTAGTTCGTCAAGCCGACACGCCGGTGACTCCTGTGAATTTTGGGAAAGTTGTTCCCTTTGTGACGCAAGCGCATTAGCGTGCTGCGAGTTGCCTCGGGTGGTGAGGAAGTCACCCGAGGCGACCACCACCAACATCCGCGGCGCTGAGGGGAACATCCGTGCATCGAGTCGGCGTCACCGCCCTCGCCCTGTCCCTTGCTGCAGCCCTCGGAGGGGTGGCGGCTGCCGAGGCGGTCGGGGGCCACCACGTCTACCCGACCAAGCACCAGGTGCACCACGCCCGGCACCAGGTCGCCCAAGCGGCCGACGATCTCGCCGGCGTCAAGGCCGAGCTGGTGACGGCCGACGTACAGCTGCAGGCCGCCGCGGTGCGGGCCGAGCGGGCGGCGGAGCGCTACAACGGCGCACGCTGGCACCTCCAGCAGGCTCGGCGCGACGCCCGCGTCGCCGACCGGCATGCGCGGATCGCCGGTGCCGACGCCGTACACACGCGCCACTCGTACGCCGCCACCGTCGTAGCGTCGTACGAGCTCGGTCCCTCGCTCAGCCCGCTCTCGGCCCTGAGCGGGAGCTCCGGTCTCTCCGACGTCGCCGGCACGATGGCCACGCTGCAGAACGCCCAGGACGCGATGGACCACATGTACGACTCCTACCGGGCGTCCTCGACGCTGGCCGACGTCGCGAGCTCCCAGGCCGACGCGGCCCGGGCCAGGGCCGAGACCCTCGCAGCTCGAGCCCGCCAGGCACGCGACCGCGCGACGGCGGCGGCGGCTGCTGCCGATCGCACCACCCAGGCGATCTCGGACCGCAAGACCCGGCTGATCCACCGGATGGCGAAGCTGCAGCACGTCAGCGTCGCGCTCGCCGAGCAGCGTCAGGCCGGCATCGAGCGAGCCGCCGCGAGGGCTGCCCAGAAGGCGGCAGAGCAGGCCGCCCAGCAGGCCCAGACCCCGAGTCCCGACCCCACCCCCACCGCCGGTCCGACCTCGGGTCCGACCGCACCCCCGACCAGCGACCCGACGCCGGAGCCAACGAACCCGACCAACCCACCGTCAACCCCCCCGACGGGAAAACCACCGGCTCCGGCGTCGGGCGCTGAATCCGCCATCGCCTTCGCGCGCCACCAGATCGGCGACCCCTATGTCTGGGGTGCCGCCGGCCCGAACGCCTGGGACTGCTCGGGCCTGACCATGGGTGCCTGGCGTGCCGGCGGCATCTCGCTGCCGCACTACTCGGTCGCCCAGTACGCCGCCTCGACGCGGATCTCGTCCGGCTCGCTCCGCCCGGGCGACCTGGTGTTCTGGGGATCCTCGAGCAGCCCGTCGTCGATCTACCACGTCGCGCTCTACGTCGGGCACGGCATGATCATCCAGGCGCCGCGCACCGGTGAGAACGTCGAAGAGGTCTCGATGTACTACTGGATCACCCCGAACTTCTACGCCCGGCCCTGAGCCCACGGGGAGGAGAGTCGGGTGACGGGGCATCCCGGAGGCTTCGCTGCGAGGTTCGAGCCGGCGGGTGAGCCCGTCGGAACGGCCATCGCGCTGCCGGGTCGCTACCCGCAGTACAGCGCACTGCTGCTGGGCTTCTCCGCGCTCGTGCTGACCCAGCACGGCTGGGCCGTCGAGCAGGTCTGGTGGGACCCACCGTCGTACGACACCCACGAGCAGACCACTTCCTGGGTCCGGGAGCAGGTCGAGAACGCGCTGCCGGAGAGCGGCCGGGTCCTGCTCGTCGGCAAGTCGCTCGCGACGTACGCCGCACCGCTGGCCGCCGAGCGCGGTTACGAGGCGGTCTGGCTCACCCCGTTGCTCCAGATCCCGTCGCTGGTCGACGCGATCGCGGCCAACCCCGCACCTCAGCTGCTCGTGGGCGGCACCGCGGACGAGTCCTGGGACGCCACCGTGGCGCGCGGTCTGGCAGCCCGCGGCTGCGACGTACTGGAGGTCCCGGGCGCCGACCACGGGATGCTCGCGGCGGGCGACGTCGTACGCAGCGCCGAGACCCACGTGGAGATCGTCCGCGCGATGGACGCCTTCTGCTCCCGGCTGGGTTGAGCAGCTCGTACGACAACAGGCACGCTCGGCTGCTGGGCAGCCTCTCGCGCTGGAGGCCTGGCCTCAACCGGGCAACGTGCCTGTTCGGCTACGAGACCAGGGCTCAGAGCACCAGCCGGACGTCATACAGCCGCTGGTACGCCGGACGCGTGGCCGCCACGACGGCCTCACCCTCGGGCGTGAGCTCGACCCGGCGCGGCCGGTACGGCTCGAAGCCGGTGGAGCGGAGGACGGCGTCGTACCAGTACGGCGCCCACACCCCGTCGCTCGCGCGCGGACCGGCCGGCCAGGACAGCATCGACGACATGAAGTCGACGCCGGCGTAGTCGCACAGCCAGCGCAGATAGCTCGCAGGCGTGCGCAGGAAGTCCGAGGCGTCCATGACCGGCACCTCCCCGTCGAGCAGCTCGTACAGCTCGAGCTGCTGGAGCACCCCGATGTCGTCCGGTGTCGCGGTCGCGCGCGAACGGAGGTACGACGAGACCACCTCGGCCGGGTCGCGGATCAGCAGCACGTTGCGCAACGGCCCGATCCAGTCGCGGGGGAGGTCGGGCACGAGGTGCTGGGCCATGTGCTTCTGGTACTGCAGGGCGGGCCCGTCCGGCGACTCGCCCGTCAGCGCGTCGACGACCAGCCGCCAGTCGGTCTCTCCGGCGGCGATGACGTCGTCGCGGCCGGGATGGTCGAGGCCGGTGTGAGCGAGGTACCACGCGTACAGCGGCTCGTCGACGACCTCGCAGTCCGCACGGTTCTCCCAGGCGCGCATGGTGGCGGTGGAGATGTTGCGCGGACCCGACCAGCAGGCGAGCCGGATGGTCACGGCGCGGTGCGCCCGGCGATGTCGCGCGTCACCAGCCCGGCGTACAGACCCTGGAGCCGCTCCGCCATCGGCCCGCGCCGACCGGTGCCGATCCGGCGGCCGTCGACGGTGTGTACCGGGACGACTCCCGCGAAGGTGCCGGTCACGAAGGCCTCGTCCGCGGCGTAGACGTCGGTCAGGCTGAACAGCTTCTCCTGCGTCGGGATCCCTGCCTCGCGGCAGACCGCGAGGACGTTGCCCCGGGTGATCCCGCCGAGGCAGTACGCCCCGGACGACGTCCACACCTCACCTCGTCGTACGACGAAGAAGTGGGTGGAGTTGCACGTCGCCACGAAGCCCTGCGGGTCGAGCATCAGCGCCTCGTCGGCTCCGGCCGTGTAGGCCTGGATGCAGGCGGTGATGTCGTTCAGCTTGCTGTGCGCGTTGAGCTTCGGGTCGAGCGTGTCGGGCGAGGCGCGCCGTACGTGGACGGTGAACAGCGACAACCCACCCGCGACCGTCGCGGGCAGCGGGTCCTTGTGCTCGGCCACGATCACCACGGTGGCCGGTCCGGCGGAGAAGCGCGGGTCCTGGTACGGCGTGGACTTCGGCCCGCGGGTGACCATCAGCCGCACGTGGACGCCGTCGGTCATCTCGTTGGCCCGGAGCGTCTCGTAGATCCGCGAGGTCAGCTCGTCGCGCGTCAGCCCGATGTCGAGCGCCAGCGCGGCGGCGCCCTCCCAGAGCCGGTCCAGGTGCTGGTCGAGGAACGCCGGGTGGCCACCGACCACCCGCAGGCCTTCCCAGATGCCGTCGCCGAGCACGAAGCCCGCGTCGAAGACCGACACGACGGCCTGCGCCCGCGGCACCAGACGTCCGTTGACATGGATCAGGACGTCCCGGTTGCGGGGGTCGTCCTCGAAGTCGTGGGCGCCGTGCGCCGTCGGTGGCTCGCTCAGTGGTCGTCCTCGGTGTGCTCGTGAGCCTGGCGCCGGGCGAACGACGCGTTGACCTCGAGCTCGGCCTCGGTCCGGCCCACCCAGTTGGCGCCCTCGACGGACTTGCCGGGCTCGAGCTCCTTGTAGACGGTGAAGAAGTGCTCGATCTCGAGGCGGTCGAACTTCGGCAGGTGGTTGATGTCGCGCATGTGCTCGAGACGTGGGTCGGCGGCCGGCACGCACAGCACCTTGTCGTCGCCGCCCGCCTCGTCGGTCATCCGGTACATCCCGATGGCACGGCACTTGATCAGGCAGCCGGGGAAGGTGGGTTCCCCGATCAGCAGCACCAGAGCGTCGAGCGGGTCGCCGTCGAGGCCCAGGGTGTGCTCGATGAACCCGTAGTCGGCGGGGTACTGCGTGGACGTGAAGAGCGTGCGGTCCAGCCGGATCCGACCGGAGTCGTGGTCGACCTCGTACTTGTTGCGGCTCCCCTTCGGGATCTCCACGAGTACGTCGAACTCGAGCACGGCATCCTCCAGCGACACGGACGACGGGGCCGACCCCGGCCCCTGACGCCGCCCAGTCTCGCGCAGAATGAACCCGCGTGCCCACCCGGGCACGGCTGACGAGAGGCGTGGACCGTGGCCCGGAGCGATCGCCGCCGACCCGGCCGTGGTCGCCGGCTGTTCCTCTGCGGACCGGTCGTCCTGGTCGTGGCTCTGTTCGCGGGCGCGGCCGCGGCGTACCACTTCGACCTCGGCACCCGCTGGTTCGGCGCCGCCCCGAGGACGCAGGCTCCCAGCCCCGTGAAGACTCTGCAGCTCCCACCCGTGCCGTCGCCGTCCCTGGTCGCGCGGCCGGCGCCATCGGGTCCTCCGGCCGCTGACGCCGTACGGCGCGCGCTCGCCGCCGGCCTCCGGGACCCCCATCTGGCCGACCTGCGTGCGGTGGTCGCGCCGCTCACCGGCCGGCCCGTGCTCGACGTCGGCCACGGTCGGTCGACGCCGGCGTCCACCCTGAAGCTGCTCACCACGACGGCCGCGCTCGAGGTCCTCGGCCCCGACCACACGTTCGCGACCCGCGCGGTCAGCCAAGGCCGGGGGGCTGTCACGCTCGTCGGCGGCGGCGACCCGTTCCTCGCCGGCGACCAGCCCGGGAAGGGGCCGGCCGCGCACGACGCGAGCCTGCAGAGTCTCGCCCGGATGACCGCGCAGCGGCTGCTCGCTCGGGGGACCCACGCGGTGCACGTCGGGTACGACGCCTCGCTCTTCACCGGCCCGCCGGTCAACCCCCACTGGCCCGGCGCCTACATCCCCGACGCGGTCGTCTCCCCGATCACCGCGCTCTGGGCCGACGAGGGCGTCGCGGCCGACGGGCACGGCCGCGTCGCCCACCCCGCCGCGACCGCGGCCGGCGACTTCGCGGCGTACCTAGGCAAGGACGGCATCAGGGTGAGGGGACCCGTCCGCGAGCGCCCGGCATCCGGCGCCGGCCACGAGCTGGCCCGGGTCACGAGCGTCCCGCTGGCCGACATCGTCGAGCGGGTCCTGCGGAACAGCGACAACGAGGGAGCCGAGGTGCTGGCCCGCCAGGTGGGGCTGTCGGTCGCGGGTGACGGGTCGTTCGCGGGTGGGGTGACCGCCGTACGACGGACCCTGACCGGTCTCGGCGTCGACCTCCACCACGACACGCTGTACGACGGCAGCGGCCTCTCCCGCGACGACCGGCTCGACGCCGCCAGCCTCGTCCAGGTGCTCCAGCTCGCGTCCTCGCCCGACCACCCCGAGCTGCGTGCCGTGGTCACCGGGCTGCCCGTCGCCGGCTTCGACGGCTCGCTCCAGGACCGGTTCGACCACGCCACCGGCCGGGGCTGGGTCCGGGCCAAGACCGGGACGCTGAGCGGTACCAGCGCTCTCGCCGGCCTGGTCACCGACGCCCGCGGGCGCCCGCTGGTGTTCGCGTTCGTGGGCAACCACATCCCGGTCGACGGCACCCTCGACGCCCGGGCCGCGCTCGACCGGCTCGCGTCCGCCCTGGCCGACTGCCGGTGCTGAGCCGCGAGGCTGCGCACGTGCGACACGTAGGCTCCAGCGCATGAGCACGGAGATGGTCGACTGGCAGCTGGCGGTCACGCTCGGCACGCGGATCGCCGGCGCCGGGCCGGAGGTGACCTCCGCCGAGGCGGCGGCCACGGTCGCCGAGCTCCGCGAGGGCGCCGACCGCTCGACGTCGTACGTCCGCGAGTTCACCGGGCTCGAGGCGGGCGAGCGTACGGCGCCCGTCCTCGTGGTCGACCGACCGGACTGGATCCAGGCCAACGCCGACGGCTTCTCCGCGCTGCTCACTCCGATCATCGACAAGGTCGCCGCGCGCAAGGGCCCGCCGGGTGCGATCACGCAGGCGATCGGCTCGCGGGTCACCGCGGCCGAGGTCGGCGGCCTGCTGGGCTTCATGTCGAGCAAGGTGCTGGGGCAGTTCGACCCGTTCCACGAGCCGAACGGGCGGCTGCTGCTCGTCGCGCCCAACGTCGTCCACATCGAGCGCGAGCTGGGCGTCGACCCCCACGACTTCCGGCTCTGGGTCTGCCTGCACGAGGAGACCCACCGGGTGCAGTTCACGGCGGTGCCGTGGATGCGGGAGCACCTCTTCGCGGAGTTCACCTCGCTGGCCGACACCGTCGAGCCACAACGCCTGCTCGACGACGGCTTCAAACGCCTCGCCGAGGCGCTCAAGAGCGGCCAGGGTGGCAGCCTGCTCGACCTCATGGGCAGCCCCGAGCAGAAGGCGATCCTCGACCGGGTCACCGCGGTGATGTCGTTGCTCGAGGGGCACGCGGACGTCGTGATGGACGGCGTGGGGCCGAGCGTGATCCCCAGCGTGGCCGGCATCCGTGCCCGCTTCGACGAGCGTCGCAAGGGCGTCGGCACCCTCGACCGGATGCTGCGCAAGCTGCTGGGGCTCGAAGCCAAGATGGCGCAGTACCGCGACGGTGCGGTGTTCGTGCGCGCCGTCGTCGACAAGGTCGGCATGGACGACTTCAACTCGGTCTGGCAGTCGCCGGAGCACCTTCCCTCCAAGGCCGAGATCCACGACCCGCACGCCTGGATCGCCCGGGTCCTCCAGGGGTAGCGATGAGCCTGCACCCGTCCGTCGCGGCCGTGCGTCACGCCGTACGGCGTGGGCTGGCCGACCTGGCACCCGGTGCCCGCCTGGTCGTCGCCTGCAGCGGCGGAGCCGACTCCATGGCGCTCGCGTCGGCCACGGTCTTCGAGGGCCGCGAGCAGGGGTGGTACGTCGTAGGCGCCACCGTCGACCACGGTCTCCAGGAGGGTTCGGCCGAGCGCGCCACGGCCGTGGTGGCCCAGCTGGTCGGGCTCGGGGTCGACGAGACCGTGAGCGCCCGGGCCACCGTCGAGGCCCCGGGCCTCGGGCCCGAGGCCGCGGCGCGGGCCGCCCGGTACGCCGTCCTCGACGAGCTCCGCGAGCGCTTCGACGCCGAGGCCGTGCTCCTCGGCCACACCCGAGACGACCAGGCGGAGACCGTGCTGCTGGGCCTGGCCCGCGGGTCGGGCGGCCGCGCGATCGCCGGCATGCGGCGCGCGTTCGACGGCTACCGCCGCCCCCTGCTCGACGTCGGCCACGACGACACGGTCACCGCGTGCCAGGTCGAGGGCATCGAGGTCTGGGACGACCCGCAGAACGCGGACCCGTCGTACGCACGGGTGCGGGTGCGCGAGCGCGTGCTCCCCGTCCTCGAGGACGAGCTGGGCCCCGGTGTGACCGAGGCCCTGGCCCGCACGGCCGACCTGCTCCGCCCGGACATGGAGCTCCTCGATGCGTACGCCGAACGGTCGCTCGCCGACGCGACGGTCGAGGGCGGGCTCTCGGTCGAGGTGCTCGAGGAGCTGCCGCCGGCGATCCGGACCCGGGTCCTCCGCCTCGCCGCGCTGGTGGCCGGTGCCCCCGCGGGCGAGCTGTTCCACCAGCACGTGCTGGCGATGGACGCACTGGTCACCGGGTGGCACGGGCAGAAGTGGGTCGACCTCCCCGGCCGGCTCCGCGCCGTACGACGAGACGGTGCCGTCCTCCTCGAAGGCGGCTGAGCCGGTCGCCTATGGTTCTCGGCATGGAAGCGTCCCAGGCGGATCAGGACCTCGTGCACGTCCTCTACACCGAGGCGCAGATCCAGGCCCGGCTGCGGGAGATGGCCGACGAGATCGCGGCGGACTACGAGGGTCTCGACCTGCTGCTGGTCGGCATCCTCCGTGGTGCGGTGATGGTGATGGCCGACCTCGCCCGGGCACTGCCGCGGCACGTCGAGATGGACTGGATCGCGATCAGCTCCTACGGGTCGGGCACCAAGTCGAGCGGCGTGGTGCGGCTGCTCAAGGACCTCGACACCGACATCACCGGCCGGCACGTGCTCGTCGTCGACGAGATCATCGACACCGGCCTCACCCTCAGCTGGCTGGTCAACAGCCTGGGCAGCCGCAGCGCCGCCAGCGTCGAGATCGCGACCCTGCTCCGCAAGCCCGACGCGCTGACCATGCCGGTCGAGCCGAAGTACATCGGGTGGGACATCCCCAACGAGTTCGTGGTCGGCTACGGCCTCGACTACCGCGAGAAGTACCGCAACCTGCGCGACATCGCGACCCTCGCGCCGCACGTCTACACCTGAAGCGCGCAGTCGGCCGCGAGGCACGAGCGGCCGGCGTGGCGAGCGCAGGTTGAGCGAGCGCACGACCGAGCGTGGGAGGTCGTGACCGCGGGTCGAAACCGGGCCCGCAGGCGCGACCAGCCCTCACGCCGTACGGCGCTGCAGCATCCGGCGAACGTGCGCACAGGCCAGGGCGACCATCAGGAGCTCCGAGGCGACGGCCGGGATGCCGAGCGGCTCGGTCCAGTTGCCGACGTCGTCACGGATCTGGGGCAGGCCGACCGTCCGCGAGGCGAGGAACGCCACCACGGCACCGAGACAGACCGCCCCGCTGACGATCCACAGCCCCGGGTTGTCGACGAACAGGATCGCCACGGCGAGCACGATGCACCCGACGCTGAGCGCGATGAACAGCCACCCGACGTACGGCGCCTCCTCGAGGTGGGACCGGATCAGCGGGATGTGCGTCCCGGCCGCGACCAGCAGCAGGAACGACGCGCACCACGGGGCGGGCGAGCGGGTGACGGTCATGGTGACTCCTGGGCCGGTGATCCGACGAGGACGCGTCCTCGACGACCATGGTGGCCGACGCGACGCTCCTCCGTCATGGGCCTGGAGGGTGATCTGTGGCTCCCGTTCCGCCTGACGGAGCGTGAAATCGCGACGTGGAGTAGGCGTCAGGGCGAGCGGAGGGAACAATGGTCCTTGGGGGATGACGTGTACCGTCTTCATCCCCTCACCAGTGCTTCGCGGGTGACCCCGAGGAGCAGCAGCGAAGTGGTCGAAAGAGTCCTGTGAAGCGTTTCGTCAGAAGCCCCTGGCTGTGGATCGTCGTGGCCGTGCTCGGCGTGCTCTTCGCCCTGCAGTACCTCGCCCCGTCCGGCGGGTACGACGAGATCAAGACGTCGCAGATGAACGCCTACATCGCGGCCGGTCAGTTCAAGGACATCACGGTCATCAGCGGCGACGACCAGATCAAGGCCACCCTGGTGGACGGCGTCCGCTCGCAGGGCTCCCAGGTCACGTCGAGCTTCCTCGAGGGCACCCAGAACTCCCTGGAGAAGGCGATCCAGACGCAGGTGGACAAGTACCCCACCACGAAGACCCTCGACGTCAAGATCTCCCACCCGAGCCTGCTCGCCTCGATCGTCACCACCCTCCTGCCGTTCGTCCTGATCATCCTGCTGTTCCTCTTCCTGATGAACCAGGTGCAGGGCGGCGGCGGCCGTGGCGTGATGCAGTTCGCCAAGTCCAAGGCCAAGCTCATCTCCAAGGACATGCCCAAGACCACGTTCAGCGACGTCGCCGGCTGTGACGAGGCGGTCGAGGAGCTCGGGGAGATCAAGGAGTTCCTCCAGGAGCCGGCGAAGTTCCAGGCCGTCGGGGCCAAGATCCCCAAGGGCGTGCTGCTCTACGGCCCTCCCGGCACCGGCAAGACGCTGCTGGCGCGCGCCGTCGCCGGCGAGGCGGGCGTGCCGTTCTACTCCATCTCCGGCTCCGACTTCGTCGAGATGTTCGTCGGTGTCGGCGCGAGCCGGGTCCGCGACCTGTTCGAGCAGGCCAAGGAGAACGCCCCGGCGATCGTCTTCATCGACGAGATCGACGCCGTCGGCCGCCACCGCGGCGCCGGCATGGGCGGTGGCCACGACGAGCGTGAGCAGACCCTCAACCAGCTGCTCGTCGAGATGGACGGCTTCGACGTCCGCGGCGGGGTCATCCTGATCGCCGCCACCAACCGTCCCGACGTGCTCGACCCCGCACTGCTGCGCCCGGGACGCTTCGACCGCCAGATCCAGGTCGACGCGCCCGACCTCCAGGGCCGCCACAAGATCCTCCAGGTCCACGCGCGAGGAAAGCCCCTCGGGCCGGGCGTCGACCTGCTGTCGGTCGCCCGTCGTACCCCGGGCTTCACCGGCGCCGATCTGGAGAACGTCCTCAACGAGGCGGCCCTCCTCACCGCGCGCTCCAACCAGAAGCTCGTCACCAACGAGATGCTCGACGAGGCGATCGACCGCGTCATCGCAGGCCCCCAGCGGCGTACGCGACTGATGAGCGAGAAGGAGAAGCTCATCACGGCCTACCACGAGGGCGGGCACGCGCTCGTGGCCGCGGCGCTCCCCGGCAACGACCCCGTGCACAAGATCACGATCCTGCCGCGGGGCCGGGCTCTCGGCTACACGATGATCCTTCCCGACAACGACAAGTACAGCCAGACCCGGAGCGAGATGCTCGACGCGCTGGCCTACATGATGGGCGGCCGGGCGGCGGAGGAGATGGTCTTCCACGACCCGACCACCGGCGCCGGCAACGACATCGAGAAGGCGACCGCGGTCGCCCGGGCGATGGTCACGCAGTACGGCATGACCGACCGACTCGGCGCGATCAAGCTCGGGGAGAGCAACGGCGAGCCCTTCCTGGGCCGCGACTTCGGGCACACCAAGAACTACTCAGAGGACGTCGCCGCGATCATCGACGAGGAGACCAAGAAGCTCCTCGCGAACGCCCACCAGGAGGCCTACGACATCCTCGAGGAGAACCGCGACGTCCTCGACAGTCTCGTCCTCGAGCTGGTGGACAAGGAGACCCTCGACAAGGAGCAGGTCGCGCGCGTCTTCGAGGGCCTTCGCCGCCGGACGGCGCGTCCCGCCTGGACCGGCTCGCCCGACCGCAACCCGTCGCGCATCCCGCCGGTCGAGATCCCGCAGGAGATCCGGGACCGGGTCGCCAGCAACGGCACCAAGCCGGAGTCCGAGGCGGGCGCCATCCTGACCCCGCCGGGATCCGGCGGCGATCTGCACGGCGGCCCGCTCGGCCCCGGACCGGCGGTACCCGAGCCGCCGGCGTGACGACGACCCCATGACCGACCCGATCGCCTGCCCGGAGCGACCGCCGGGTGAGGTCCCTCCGTTCGACCACGACCGGGCCGCGGCCGCCGTACGCGAGCTGCTGCTGGCGATCGGCGAGGACCCCGAGCGCGAGGGTCTGCGCGGCACGCCCGAGCGCGTCGCCCGGGCGTACGCCGAGCTCACGTCGGGCCTGCGTCAGTCGCCCGGCGACGTCCTCACCACCACGTTCGACATCGGTCACGACGAGATGGTGCTGGTGCGCGACATCGAGCTCTGGTCCATGTGCGAGCACCACCTCGTGCCCTTCACCGGAGTGGCGCACGTGGGCTACATCCCGGCCGAGAGCGGCAAGATCACCGGACTGTCCAAGCTGGCGCGTCTCGTCGACGTCTATGCCAAGCGACCGCAGGTGCAGGAGCGGCTGACGACGCAGGTCGCCGACGCGCTCGTGGAGGCTCTCGAAGCCCGCGGAGTGATCGTCGTGATCGAGGCCGAGCATCTCTGCATGACGATGCGCGGCGTACGCAAGGCGGGAGCCCGGACCATCACCTCGGCGGTGCGGGGCCAGATGCACAACGCCGCCACGCGGTCCGAGGCGATGGCGCTGATCAGCGGCCACCGGCGCTGACATGGACCTCCCGCTGCTCATGGGGGTCGTCAACGTCACCCCCGACTCGTTCTCCGACGGGGGGCGCTGGTCGACGCCCGACGCCGCCATCGCCCATGCGCGCGACCTCCTGGCCGACGGTGCCGACATCCTCGACATCGGCGGCGAGTCGACCCGCCCCGGCGCCACCCGCCCCCTCGTGGCGGAGGAGCTCGGCCGCGTCGTACCCGTGATCCGTGCCCTGGCCGCCGAGGGTGCGACCGTCTCGGTCGACACGATGCGCTCCGAGGTGGCGGTCGAGGCGCTGGCGGCGGGTGCCTCGATCGTGAACGACGTGTCGGGTGGTCTCGCCGACCCGCGGATCCTCGACGTGGTGGCCGACTCGCAGGCGACGTACATCTGCATGCACTGGCGTGCCCACAGCGACAAGATGACCGACTTCGCGGTGTACGACGGCCCGGGCGGCGTGCTCGCGGCCGTCCGCGACGAGCTGTGCGAGCGCGTCGACGCGCTGCATGCGGCCGGCGTACCCGACGAGCGCATCGTGCTCGACCCCGGCCTGGGCTTCGCCAAGAGGCCGGAGCACAACTGGACCCTGCTCGCCGGCGTCCCGGTGCTGAAGTCGCTCGGCCTGCGGGTGCTCGTCGGCGCCAGCCGCAAGTCCTTCCTCGGGTCCCTGCTCGTCGACGCCGGCGGCGAGCCGCGGCCGGTCGACGACCGCGAGCATGCGACGACGGCGCTCACCGTGCTGCTCGCCCAGCAGAACGTGTGGGGGCTGCGTGTGCACGACGTCCGCGCGAGCCGCGACGCCCTGGTCACGCTCGAGCGCTGGAGGCAGGGATGACGGACGAGACGCGTGCTGCCCGCGCTCCGCTGGACGAGCTGTCGGTGGCGGGCATCGAGTGTTTCGCCCACCACGGGGTCTTCGAGCACGAGCGACGCGAGGGCCAGGTGTTCGTCATCGACCTCGTTCTCGGGCTGGACACCCGGTCGGCGGCGGCCTCTGACGACTTGCACGACACGGTCGACTACGGAAGTCTCGTGGCGCACGTGAAAGCCGCAGTCGAGTCCGATCCGGTCGATCTGGTCGAGACCGTGGCCCAACGCATCTCGGACGTCTGCCTCTTGGACGACCGTGTTGAATGGGCTCGGGTCACGGTCCACAAGCCGGGAGCCCCCATCGACGCGACCTTCGCCGACGTGACGCTGACGATCACCCGACGATCACCGACCGATCTCGAAGCCAATGAGGTGCGACCGTGACCGAGACGCCCAACCCGCACATCGTCGACGCGGACACCTTGACCGGTGAGATGCGACCGATCCGGCGTGCGGTCGTGGCGCTGGGCTCCAACCTCGGTGAGCGGCTGGCGAGCCTGCAGGGCGCCGTCAACGCGCTCGCGGACACGCCCGACGTCTGGGTCACCGAGGTCTCTCCGGTCTACGAGACCGACCCCGTCGATGCGCCCGATGGCTCCGAGGCCTTCCTGAACGCCGTCGTCCTCCTCGACACCACCCTGGCCGCCAGCCGCCTGCTCGACCGGGCCCTGGCGATCGAGGACGCCTTCGGGCGCGACCGCACCAGCGAGGTCAACGCGCCGCGCACCCTCGACGTCGACCTGATCGTGGTCGGCGACCGCCGCGGTCAGGACGACAACCTGCGGCTACCGCACCCGCGCGCGGCCGAGCGGGCGTTCGTCCTCCAGCCGTGGTACGACGTCGAGCCCGACGCCGTGATCCCCGACGCCGGCACCGTGGCCGACCTGCTGGAGAAGGCCGATCGCAGCGGGATCACCAAGCGCGACGACATCCTGCTCCAGGTGCAGTAGCCCGACGCGTGAGTCACCTCCGTCCGAGCCTCGCCCCGTGAGCGCCGAGCCACCCGAGGAGCCTCCCCGTCCCGAAGGCAGACTCCGGCCGATGAGTGCGGCGACGCTGTGCGCCTGGGCCCTGGTCGGTCTGGTGGCGGGTTGGCTCTACCACCGCCTCCTCGACGAGACGACCCGCCCGGCGCCGCTGGTGTCGTGGGCCCAGCCGCTGGCCCTCTTCCTCGTGGCCGCGATCCTGGGCAGCACCGCCTGGTCGACGCGACGGAGCGTGCAGCACGCACGCGTCCGGCTCTCGCCCGACCACGCCGTGAACCGCCTCGTGCTCGCGCGTGCCTGCGCCTACGTCGGCTGCCTGGTCGCCGGCGGCTATGTCGGCTACGCCATCAGCTGGCTCGGCGACGGCAGCGATCTGGCCGCCCAACGCGCCGTCCGATCGGCCGTGGCGGGCCTCGCCGGCCTCCTGGTGGTCGTCGCGGGGCTGCTCCTCGAACGCGCGTGTCGCGTCCCTCCGGAGGACGACGAGCCCTAGCCTGACCTCATGTCTTCCCCCAAGGCTCGTCGTCGGCAGCGCAGCGCCCGCGTGGCGTCCGCTTCCGCACTGGTCGTCATCGCGGCGGTCGCCTCATTGGGCGCCGTCCTCAGCGGATCGTTGACCCTGGTCTCGATCGCTGCCTTCGTGGCCGTCGTACTCGGTGCCGCGGCCGTCCGGATCACCTACTCCGAGCTGGTGCAGTCGCGGCGCGACGCCGGCGCCGAACGGGCCCGCCAGGCGCAGTCCTACCGCGCGCTGGCCGACACCCGGGCCGCCGAGCACCAGGAGTTCGCCACGGCCATGCAGGGTCGCGTCAGCGCAGCGGAGCGGGCCGCGTCTCAGCTCGAGGCCGCCGTTGTCGCGTCCCAGGGCCGTGCCGCCGAGGCCATGCGCAAGCTGGGCAGCGAGGCACGTCGCGCCGAGCGGGCCGAGGCCGAGGGCGGCAGACTGGCCGTCGCGCTCGACGAGTCCGAGGAGCGCGCCGCCGAGGCGATCGTGCGGATGGCCGAGCTCGAGCAGGACAACGACGTCCTGCGTGCCGAGCGGGACGCCGCGACTTCCTGGCACCCGCCCCAGGTCCGGCACGCCTGACCCCCAACACACGCCGAGTCGGCAGGTGACGACTCGGCGTCTTCGGCATGCTCTTCTTCGCCGACTCGGCGGGATTCAGCGGCCGGTCTGCGCCGACTCGGAGAGGGATGTGCGCAGCGCCCGGTGGATGCCGTCGGGGGTGAGGACGCCGACGAACTGTGCGCCGTCCTTGACCCCGATCATCGGCCGGTCGTCGCGCAGCAGAACGGCCAAAGCCTCCTCGAGCGAGGAGTCGAGGTCGATCGCGGCGGCGAGGTCGCCGGTGGCGACCCCGTCGAGCGGCTCGAGGTGGTCGCGGTCGAGCTTGGTGACCGTGAGGCGCCGCAGGCCGGCGGTCGAGCCGACGAAGTCCGCCACGAAGTCGTCGGCCGGCCGGCCCAGGAGCTCGGCCGGTGTGGCGAACTGCGCCAGCCGCCCGCCCTGGGCGAGTACGGCGACCTTGTCGCCCATCTTCACGGCCTCGTCGATGTCGTGGGTGACCAGGACGACGGTCTTGGCGAGCTCGCTCTGCAGGCGGAGGAACTCGTCCTGAAGGCGCGCCCGGACGATCGGGTCGACCGCGGCGAAGGGCTCGTCCATGAGCAGGACCGGCGGGTCGGCGGCCAGGGCCCGGGCGACACCGACCCGCTGCTGCTGACCGCCGGAGAGCTGGTGCGGATAGCGGTCGGCGTACACGTCGGGGTCGAGTCCCACCAGGGCGAGCAGCTCGCGCGCGCGCTCGTAGGCCTGTGCCTTGGGCGTGCCGAGCAGCGACGGCACGGTGGCGACGTTGGTCGCGATCTTCTGGTGCGGGAACAGCCCGATCTGCTGGATCACGTAGCCGATCCTGCGCCGCAGGCGGACCGGGTCCTCCGAGGTGGCGTCGCGGCCGTCGATGAAGATCCGTCCCGACGTCGGCTCGATCAGGCGGTTGATCATCTTCAGGGTGGTGGACTTGCCGCAGCCGGACGGCCCGACCAGACACACCACCTCACCGCGCGCGACGGCCAGGTCGAGCTCCTGGACGGCGACCGTGCCGTCGGCGTATTTCTTGCCGACTCCTTCGAGCCGGATCATCGCCTCGCCCGGCGCCTGCTCCCCCACGGGCGCGGTAGCGTTCATGCCCGTGACCCTACTAGCGGCCGGCGGGATCTCGATCCAGCCGAGCTGCTACAGCCGGCTCACCAACCACTGGGTCTGCCGCTCGTATCTCCACGACCGCTACCAGGATCTGGTCCATGCCACGGTCCAGCATCTGCAGATCACCGGTGTCTCGATCGCGCTCGCGGTCGCCATCGCCTTCCCGCTGGCGCTGCTCGCCCGCCGGCTGCCGTGGCTGCAGGGCGCGATCCTCGGGACGAGCACCGCCATCTACACGATCCCGAGCCTGGCCCTCTTCCCGCTGCTGGTGCCGTTCACCGGGATCACCGCGACCACCGTGGTGATCGGGCTGGCGCTCTACGCCCTCACCATCCTGGTGCGCAGCATGCTGACGGGGCTGAACGGCGTACCCGGCGAGGTGCGTGAGTCCGCCAAGGGACTCGGGTACGGCGCCACCCGGATGCTCTTCCTGATCGACGTACCGCTCGCACTGCCGGTGATGATGGCGGGGCTGCGGGTCGCCACCGTGTCGACCGTCGCCCTGACGACCGTCGGCACCCTGGTCAGCTACGGCGGCCTCGGCAACCTGATCGCGGACGGCGTCCAGACCGACTTCAAGGCCGAGCTGCTCGCCGCCAGCGCGCTGTGCGTGGTGCTTGCCTTCGCCCTCGACGCCCTGATCGTGATCGCCCAGTGGCTCGTCACGCCGTGGACGCGGGGGCGGTCGGCGTGAGGACCCTCCGCGAGACGTGGGACTACCTGACCACGGGGTCGCACTGGCACGGTGCGGACGGCATCTGGACCCTGCTGGTCCAGCAGCTCCTGCTGAGTGTCACCGCCTTGGCCGTGACGGTGCTCCTCGCGCTGCCGATCGCGCTGTGGCTCGGCCACCTCGGCCGGGGTGGCTTCCTGGCCATCAACATCTCCAACATCGGCCGCGCCGTACCCACCTTCGCCCTGCTCGCCATCCTGGTCACCCTCGACCACCCCGGCGTCAAGACGTTCGGTCCCTACGGCCGAGCAGGCCTCGCCACGCTGATCTCGCTGAGCCTCTTCGCGTTGCCACCGATCATCACCAACGGCTACGTCGCGGTCTACGAGGTGCCGGCCGAGGTCAAGGAGTCGGCCAGCGGGATGGGGATGACCGGCTGGCAGCGCTTCGGTCGCGTCGAGCTGCCGCTCGCGATGCCGCTCATCGTCTCGGGCATCCGGCTGGCGCTCGTCCAGGTCTGGGCGACGGCCACGATCGCCGCGCTGGTAGCCGGGCCGGGGCTCGGGACCCTGATCACCGAGGGCTTCTACCGCACCGACTATGCCAAGGGCATCGCCGCGGCGATCGTGGTAGCGGTCGTGGCGTTCGTGCTCGAGATGCTCGGCGCGCTCGCCGAGCGCGCCGTCGATCCCGTACGCCGGGCCACCACCCGGAAAGGTGGTCGCGCCCCCGCAGTCGCTGGTGGATGATGTCTCTTCCTGCCCTGGCATGATCAGGGGCACCGGACACGCGCGCTCCTGAGCGCGGGACACAGAAGGTGAGATCCATGCATCAACGTCGATTCATGACACGGGCAGCAGCGGCGGTCAGCGCCGTCCTCCTCCTCGCCGGCTGCGGCAGCGGCTCGAGCAGCACGACGACCGGCGACACCTCGACGCCGCCCGCCACCTCCGGCGGAGGCGTCGTCACCATCTCGGGCCAGAACTTCAGCCCCGAGGCGGTCATCGTCGCCGACCTCTACGCCGGCGTACTGAAGAAGGCCGGCTACACGCCCCACGTGAAGCTGGTCGGCACCCGCGACATCTACATGAAGGTGTTCCCCAAGAGCGTCGACGTGGTGCCCGAGTACGTCGGCGGCATCCTCGAGTTCCTCAACGGCACCTACAACGGCGCGAACGCCAAGCCCGTCACGCTCTCCGACCCGGCCAAGTCCATCGCCGACGCCAAGCCGCTGCTCAAGAAGGCGCGCATCACTCTGCTCGACCCCTCGGCGGCCGCCGATGCCAATGCGTTCTTCGTCTCCAAGACGTACGCCGACCAGAACAGCGTCTCGACCCTGTCCGACCTCAAGGGCAAGTCGGTCGTCCTGGCCGCCGCTCCCGACTGCAAGGGCCGGGTCGACTGCGAGGGTGGTCTCCGGAGCGCGTACGGCATCGACATCACCAAGATCCTGGGGCTCGGCTACGCCAGTCAGCAGACCTACGCCTCGGTGCTCCACGGTGAGTCCCAGCTCGGCGAGACCAGCACCACGGACGGCACGCTCCAGACCCAGGGTCTGGTCCTGCTCACCGACGACAAGCAGATCCAGCCGGCGGAGAACCTCGTGCCGGCCGTGTCGACGAGCTTCCTGGCCGCCCACCCCGACGTCGCCGCACCGCTCAACTCCTTGATGGCGGCGCTCACCACCGAGAAGCTCACCGAGCTCAACGCGAAGGTCGCGGTCGACCGGGAGAAGCCGCAGGACGTCGCCGACCAGTTCCTCGCCGACGCCGGTCTGGGCTGAGCAACGCGACGCGACGGACGGTCAGTCTGCGAGCCGCTCGAGCAGCTCGCAGAGTGGCCGTTCGTTGCGGTCGAAGTCGAACGTCCACCCGCTCTGGTGGGCGTCGTACGAGTACTCGCCGGGCGGGTGCTCGAGATGGGGACTGCTCCAGAAGCAGTGCAGGTGTGCCCCGAGGGCCGCTGCGAACAGGTGCTCGTTGCGTGCGTGGTACGCCGACCGGTTGAGCACGATGACGGTCTCGACCGACTGCGCATACACGAGGCTGAACATGCCCGCTCCGCCGAACCCGGCGACGACGCGCGCCCCGGGCCACGGAGCGCGCAAAGGGGCGCCACGGCAGGCCGACCTCGCGGCGGAACCGAGGGTCGCGCAGACTCCAGGCCGGACCGACCAGCTGCTGGCGGCCGCCGGACGGACCTGCGCCGCGCAGACTCCGGGCCGGACCGACCAGCTGCTGGCGGCCGCCGGACGGACCTGCGCCGCGCAGGGCCACCCACGCGTCGTCGGGATCGAGGTGCAGGAAGTTCTGCCGGAACGCCCGCAGCTGCCGACGGCCCGACGAGGGGCGTACGTCGACGACGAGGCCGAGCTCGCTCATCGCCGCGAGCTCCTCGTGCAGCTGCGCCGGAGACCTCCCGACCAGGGCCACCACGTGCGCCTCCGCCCACGGGCTCCTGGCGACGCGGAGCGCCCTGACCTGGCTACGGCGATCAGCGATGACGATCACGGTGCCGCCCCGGCGGCGGAGCCGGACGGGACGCGGCAGTCGCCGGTCGATCTCGGACATCGTGGTCCGACCCAGCCAGCGCGCCAACATCGGCCCAGTAAGGGCGAGTGGACCGGGGTCCGTCCCTGTGACTCGCGCGCCTCGTTACGATGCCCGGCATGCCGCCGCGACCCCGCCTCCGCGCGGCCGGGCGTACGGCGCTGGGCCTGGTGCCCGGCGCGGCGCGCTCGCGCGTCCTGAAGGCCGTCGGCACGCTGGCCGGCATCTCGGGCGCCGAGATCGGCCTGGTCTCCGTGGTGGTCGTCGTCGAGGTCGGTGACCGGGTCGAGGAGTGCCTCGCCTCGGTGCGCGGACAGTCCCACGCGCTGCTCGAGGCCCTCGTCTGCCCGGTCGGACCGGCGCAGGCCGGGCTGCCGGAGGACCCGCGGTTCCGGGCCAGACCGGCCGTCGCCACGTCGTACGCCGCGGCGAACGGCGGGATCGAGGCTGCCGTCGGCGACCACGTGGTGCTGGTTCGCGGCTGCGACCGGCTGCTGCCCGACGCACTCGAGCTGCTCGCGGGGTCGCTCGCCGCCAGCGGCTCCGACCTCGCCTCCGGCGTCCTCGAGCAGGCCGGTGAGCCCGAGCGGTGGCTACGACGATCGCAGGCCTACAGCCACGACGAGCCGGCCGCCGGCCGTCCCGCGAGTGTCGAGCAGACGGCCGACCTCACGCTCGCCAACAAGGCGTTCACCCGCGACTTCGCCCGCCGACTGCGGCTCGTCGAGAACGACGACTGGCTCTGCTCGTCCTCCCTCGCCCATCTGCTGCCCGAGGCCACGGTGGACGTGCTCGACCGTCCGGTCGCGGTGTTCTCCCACGATCGGGGACACCGGGCGTACGGCGCTCGGCCCAGCCCCCTGCCCCGCCTCGAGGGCGCGCTGCTGGGACGCGACCTCGTGGGCGCGGCCCTGACGGGCACGCCGTTGGCGGACGGCTGGCTCCGGCACTGGTACGACGTCCTGCTGCCGCGATTCGTCGCGGACGCCGAGCGCGCCGACGAGCCCACCTGGCTCCGGCTGGTCGAGCTCGTCCATGCGCCGCGCGAGCTGGGACTGCGTGCCGCTCCACGGTCGCTGCTCTGGCTCGCGGGTCAGGGCCGGCGCGACGACGTCGAGGCCCTGGCCGCCGAGCTCGAGAGCCTGGGCGACGACATCCCCACGGAGCTGACCGATGACGGACTGCCGATGGCCGCCTGGCGATCGGTCGAGCTCCCCACCGCCGTACGCCTGCTCGCGGACGACGAGACCCGCCTCCGCATCCGGGTGGTCCGCAGCTCGACAGCTCCGGAGGCCCGGCACGTCGACCTGTTCGTGCGCATCGAGGGGGTCGACCTGGCGCAGCACCGGCTGGAGGTGGCGGCCGAGGCGGGCGGGGCCGAGCTCGAGGTGGTCGCGGGTGTGGACCCCACCGCGAACCGGTGGGCCGGGACCCGCTTCCAGTCGGCTGCCGAGGGTGCGGTGCGGGTGACCGTCCCCCACGGGGTCACCCGGTTCAGCGTGACCGCCCGCGCCGGCGGGGTCGAGCGCTCGGGTGCGGTCGACGTACCACCGCGACCCGCGGCGCAGACCGGTCGGTCTCCGCTCGTCGAGGCGATCACGCTCGACGGAGACCGGCTCGTCGTACACCTGGACGCGCCTGCGGCGGGCCTTCGCCTCCGCGGCCCCGGCACCGACCTGCCGGGTGAGCCGCAGCGCGACGGCACCGTCGTCCTCGAGACACAGCGTGACCTCTACGGCCGCCAGGTCCGGCTCGCGACCGCGCGCTACCACCTCGAGCGCAACGGCGGCGTCGGCCTGGCTCCGGTGTGCCGGGCGCGCCTCCCGGTCGAGAGCCTCGGCGACCGGCTCCGTCTCCGCGTCCTCCCCGACGGCGACGGTCCCGGCGAGCTCCACCTCGGACCCCCTCGGGCGGACGACGAGCTCGGCGCCTACGGCCAGGAGCAGCTCCGCACGTCGTACGCCGTGGACCCCCGGCCGACCGATCCCGGCCTCTGGTACTTCGAGAGCTTCGCCGGGCGCTCCGCGACCGACACCCCCAGGGCCGTCTTCGAGGAGCTGCGCCGCCGCCGGCCCGAGCTCCGGGTCGGGTGGGGGATCCTCGACCACGGTCACTGGACGCCGGAGGGGTCGGAGCCGGTCGTGATCGGCTCCCGCGCCTGGTACGACGTGCTGGGCACCGCCCGGTGCCTGGTCACCAACACCGAGCTGGAGGAGTGGTACCGCCGGCGCCCCGACCAGCTCGTCGTCCAGTGCTTCCACGGCTATCCGTCGAAGGCGATGGGCGAGTCGCAGTGGCTCGCCCGCGAGCTGCCGCCGAGCCGGGTCCGCGTGATGCGCCGCCGGAGCGTGGACACGTGGGACCTGATCTCGACGCCGACCCCGGCGATGACCGAGGTCTACCGTGCGCAGTACGGCTACGACGGGCCCGCAGCCGAGCACGGCTACCCCCGCAACGACGCGCTCCGCGGACCCGAGGCCGACCGGACCCGCGCCGACTGCCGCCGCCTGCTCGGCATCGCCCCCGACCAGACCGCGGTGCTGTACGCACCCACCTGGCGCGACCAGCTCGCGACGCGGCCCCGGGCGGCGCCGATGACCGAGCACCTCGACGTCGACGCGACCGCCGCCGCGCTCGGTGACTCCCACGTGGTCCTGCTGCGCGGTCACCGGTTCCACCCAGCCGGGCGGTCACGGCGCGGGGTGGTCGACGTGACCGACCATCCCGAGATCAACGACCTGCTCCTGGCCTCCGACGTCGCGGTGCTCGACTACTCCTCGCTGCGCTTCGACTTCGCCCTCACCGGCCGGCCGATGGTCTTCCTGGTGCCCGACCTCGCGGACTACACCGCCGGCGTGCGCGGCTTCCTCTTCCCCTTCACCGAGACCGCCCCCGGGCCGCTGGTGCGGACCACCGACGAGGTCGTGGCCCAGGTCCGCGACGTACCCGTCCTCGCGACGTCCTGGTCGGACCGGGTCCGGGCGTTCGACGCGCAGTTCAACCCCTGGCAGGACGGGCACGCGGCCGAGCGGATGGTCGACGCGATCCTGGCCCTGCTCTGAGCGTCACGAGAAAGGAAACTGTCCCGGCTCGGACTCTCCGCCGAGTCGGCACATGACGACTCGGCGTGATTTCGCTGCCTGTTTGCGCCGACTCGGCGTGGTTAAGACGTCGCTTTGCGCCGACTCGGCGTTCAGGCGTCGCCGCGGGGTACGAAGACCGCGTCGACGAGCCGTGCGGACGCATGGCCGTCGTCGAGGTCGACGTAGTCACGCCGGAAGGTCTCGCGCGCTGCCCGGGTACGGCGCTCGAGGCCGCGGAGGTCTCGCACCAGCGAGACGACCTCGCGGGTGGTGGCCACCTGCGGCCCCGGAGCGGTCGGGCCGAAGGGGATCACGCCGCCGCGCACCGCGTCGTACTTCTCGAGGTCGGGGACCAGGAAGATCATCGGCCTGTCGACCAGCGCGTAGTCGAAGCGCAGCGAGGAGTAGTCGAGGATCGCGGCGTCGGAGGCCAGGATCAGGTCGTTGATGTCCGGGTGCGGGGTGACGTCGATGATGCCGGCTCCGCCCTCGTGACGCCCGCCGGCGCGGGCGTTGAACGCGTGGCCGCGCACCAGGAAGGTGTAGCCCGGCCCGAGGTCGCGGGCCGCGCGGTCGACGTCGAAGAAGTCGATCCGCTCGGCCGCCATGTCGTCGGCGGACAGGTAGTCGCGGAAGGTCGGTGCGTACATGACGACCTTCTGGGTGTCGCCGATGCCGAGCATCCGGCGCGTGCGAGCGCGGATCGCCGGCGCCTCGTCGGACCGGAGTACGTCGTTGCGCGGGTAGCCGATCTCCAGCACCTGCGCCGCCGCGCCCGCCGGCTCGAGGAACGCCTTCTCCAGCAGGGGCGTCGCGTACGTCGCAGGGGAGACGAAGTAGTCCCAGTCACGCGCCCGCCTGTCGAAGCTGTTGATCTGCCCCGACGGGAAGCCCCCCTTCTCCCACCACTCGTGACCCATCACCTTGTAGGGGTAGCCGTGCATGGTCTCGATGAGCACCTGGCCGCCGGGCTTCTGGTACCACTCGGGCTGGTGGACGTTGACCATCACGTAGCGCGACGTCGCCAGCGCCTCGTGCCACTCGCGCGTCCCCTCGACGAGCGGTACGCCGCCGTCGGGCACCGGGACGGAGTGGTCGCGGACCGACCAGTAGCGGGTCAGCGCCGAGCCGCGGCGACCGAGCTCGTGATGGACGCCCAGCATGTTGCAGTTGGCGACCTCGCTGTAGAGCGCCCGGAAGAACACGCTGTCCTGGGTGGCCACCTCGACGCGCGCCGCCTCGCGGAGGCGGTACTGGTTGCGCTGGCCACGCGTCTCGTCGTCGAGCGGCTCCTGCACGTTGAGGGTGAGCACCGGAGGCTTGTTGGGCAACACCTCGATCAGGCTGCGGAAGCGGGTGGTCGGCTCCTCGACGGGCAGCCGGTCGAGGAGGTCGGACGACACGGTGACCGGAAGGTCCTGCTCGCGGTCGTCGCCCGCGGCGCGCAGGATGACGGCGTACCGGCCCTTGGGCAGCTCCAGCCCGTCATACCCCCAGCGGGTACCGACGAGTGGGAACGCCAGCTCGTAGCCGCCGGGCGGGTGGGCGGTGGTGCCGGTCACCTCGTGGTCGCGGGTGAAGAGCACGGGCGTGAAGCCGTCGAGCGCCAGGCTCGAGTGGACGGTCACGGTCAGCCTGCCGTCGGTCAGCGCGTAGTCGGTCGCGACCGGCACGCGGTCCAGCACCTCGAGCTCACCGCCCTTGCTCCGCGTGAGCCGGCGTACGACGGTCGGGTCGTCGATCACTCCCGGTGAGGGCATCGTGCCGGGTGGCGCCAACAGCGGGGTGTACTCGCCGGACCGATCGCGCACGCGTAGCCGCAGCGGCCGCGTGACGACGCCGAACTGCGTGGTGTTGGACGTGGGCATGGGCAGCGCCGACAGGTCGAGCCGCACCTGCCAGGCTCCGTCACCGGACCGGGAGGGCGTCGCGGTGAGGAGCTCCTTCTTGCCCTGGTCGATGTGGTTGATCACCACCCGATCGGGCGCGGCCGCGTGGAAGGTCAGCGTTGCGATGCCCTCGCCGTCGAGCGTCTGGGACACGGCGTACGCCGGGTAGTGGATGACCCGGAGCACCAGCTGGCGCTCGGTACCGCGCAGGACCGTGCGGGCGACGCCGCCGGGCCCGATGTGCGTCTGGGCGACGGCCGCGGACCCGGCGGTGGAGATGTCGCGGATGCGCGAGGTGCGGCTCAGGCCCGCGGCCCGCATGGTGATCTGGAAGGTCCAGTCCTGGTCGTCGTCGGGCACCTGCTGCGCGGTCAACCGGGCCCGGAAGCCGCCCGGGCGGTAGTCGGCGTGCCAGTGGCCACCCAGCACGTCGAGCCGCGGCTCGGAGAACGTCTCGGCGTCGAGGGGGATGCGCGCGGCACCGTCGGCGGAGACCAGCTCGACCGAGACCTGCGGCGGGTTCGCGGCCAGGTCGAGGTTGCGGATGAAGGCCCAGCCGGCCACGGTGAGCAGGTCGCCCTCCCAGGTCACCCGCATCACGCGAGCCGTCAGCTCGAGCTGCCGGTCGGAGAGGATGTTGACGTCGTCGGGCAGGCCCTCGGTCAGGGGGAGCTCGACGCGGATGCCGTCCGGGGTGACCCGCGTCGGGAAGCGGCGTACCTCGCTGCCCCAGTTCTCGATGTAGTCGACGGCCTCGTCGCGACGGTCGTTGGCGATCAGCTCGACGAGCACCTTGTCCTGCGCTCCCACGCTGCGCACGAACTCGTCACGCGATACTCGCGGGACCAGGTCGAGGATGCCCTCGCGCAGGAGCGACCAGAACTCCGGGCCGCCCTTGGCCAGGTGGCGGGTGAAGAACGGCATGTTGAACGAGATGAGCTGCAGCGCCCGGATCTGTACGGCGCGGTCGCGGCCGGCGGCCCGCAGCGCCTCGAACGACGCGGTCACCGCGTCGTTGTGGGCCGCCAGGTTGCGGCTGGACCAGGCTCCCTGCGAGATCGACGAGCGGTCGTTGCGGATGCGCCACGAGACGCCGACCTCGGGTACGACGTCGAAGGCCTCGGCCTGCGCGAACGCGGCGGCGCTGACCGGCTGGTCCTCGTAGATCTTGCCCTCGGGGAACCTGAGCCCGGCGCGGTCCCAGAACGAGCGCCGGTAGGTCTTGCTCCACGCGACGGCGTTCACCATCGCCTCCGGGAAGGTGTCGAGGTCGACACCGAGCCGGCGTACGGCGTGCGTGCTGCGGATCCAGCTCCCGGCCGGGACGCGCTTCTTGTTCTCCAGACGGTCGTAGCTCGCCAGCGCGAAGTCCGAGCCGGACTCGCGCAGCGCCTCGATCGTGCTGGTGTAGGCGTCGGCGGTGACGACGTCGTCGGAGTCGACGAACGTGAGGAACTCCCCACGCGCGTGCTCGATCCCGGTGTTGCGGGCGGCGCTCAGCCCGCCGTTCTCGCGGGTGACGACCCGCACGCGCAGGTCGCGGCGGGCGTGCCGGCGCGCGATCTCGCCACTGCGGTCGGGGCTCCCGTCGTCCACCACGATGATCTCGACCTCGCGATAGAGCTGGAAGCGCAGCGACACCAGGCACTCGTCGAGGAAGTCCTCGACCTGGTAGCAGGGCACCACGATCGACAGCAGCCCGGGCACGTAGCCGCCCCGGTGGACCGCACGCCGGGCCCGGATGCGGGCGCCGTCGCTGGCTCGTCGGGCTCGCTCGGGAGCGCTCTGCGCCAGTCGTCTCGCCCGCGCCAGCGGGGCGTTCGACAGTCGGGCGGGCGGCATCAGGCGGTTGCGCATCTGTCCCTAGAGCTCTGTGGTGTACGACGTGTGGCCAGGCGGGAGATACCCCTCGGGCGACTCCTCATGCTAGGACACCGCGACCGGTCGTACCGACTCGGCGAGCCCGCCCTACGAGAGCTCCGCGGGGTCCACCGGATCCGCCAGCGGGTCGAGCTTGCGGAGGTCGAGGACGTGACCGGTGCCGCCGGACAACAGCACGTCGAGCGACGACTTCGCCACCGACCGGGAGTCGAGGAGCGAGTCGGCCGGCTCCTCGCCGAACGCCTTGGTCCGCATCGGCGTACCCGTGCGCTCGGGGTTGACGCAGTTGACCCGCACGCCGCTCTCTGCCCACTCGTCGGCGAGGGCCTGGGTGAGGTTGACGACCGCGGCCTTCGCGGACGAGTAGAGGCTGTAGCCGCTGCGCCCCCGGGTGTAGCTGCTGGAGGTGAACAGCAGCAGGCTGCCGTTGGTGCGGTGGAGGTGCGGGAAGAAGACCTGGGCGATGAAGACGGGTGCGAGGTAGTTGACCTCGGTGGCGGCGTAGATCGTCTCCTCGCTCGTCTCGAGCAGGGAGCCGCGCGGGAGGATGCCGGCGGTCGCCACCACGTGGTCGATCCGGCCGTGCTCGGCGATCACCTGCTCGGCCACGGCCACCAGGTCGGAGCGGCGTTCGACGTGGGTGTTGGTGCTGGAGCGGCTGAACGTCTCGACCGTCGCGCCGTACTCGCGGGCGAGGGCGGCGATGTCGGCGCCGATGCCGTAGCTGCCACCGAGCACCACCAACACCGAGCCCTCGAGCGCCGTGCGGTACTCGTCGTGGCTGTGGCCCTCGGGCACGAAGCTGCTCGTCAGCTGGAAGAGCTTGTCGGCCAGGAAGACGTCGATCGGGTCGGTGACCTTCATGTTGCGCTCCTCGCCGGCCACGACCCAGATCGGGACGTCGGGCAGGTAGCGCAGGACCACGCCGCAGTCGTCGGTGGCGGTGAAGTGGGGGTCCTGCCCGGCCACGTCGTAGGCCTGGCGCAGGACCGACGCCCGGAACGCCTGCGGCGTCTGCCCGCGGCGCAGGTTGGCCCGCGGGGGGATGGCCCGGATCGTGTTGTCCTCCGGCCCCACCTCGATGATCGTGTCTGCGGACGGGATGGCGACGTCGACGGCGTCGTAGCGTTCCAGGGCCTCGAAGCACTCGGTGATGATGCGTTCGCTGACCAGCGGGCGGACGGCGTCGTGGAACAGCACCGGGCAGTCGGCGGGCAGGTTGTCGAGGGCCCGGAGTGTCGTACCGTTGCGGGTCTCGGCACCCTCGTGCACCTGGGTGACCTTGTCGTAGTCGCCGCCGCGCACCATCGCGCGTACGGCGTCGAGGTGGCCCGGCGCCATCATCACCACGATCTCGTCGACCATCGGGTGGGCCTGGAAGGCGGCCAGCGTGTGCTCGAGGATCGTCTTGCCGGCGATCTTGATCAGCTGCTTGGGGATGTCGAGGCCGACCCGGGTGCCGACGCCTCCGGCGAGGAGCACGGCGACGCGCGGCGCCGCGGCACCGGTCACGAGCTCCCCCGCAGCCTGTCGGTGACCGTACGCCGTAGCGCGGTCAGCCGGCCCTCCGCCGACGGGCTCGCGCTCAGCTCCTCGCGCACCCGGCGTACGGCCTTGCGCTTCTCGCGCCGGGCGAAGGCGCCGGTGCGGGTGCGCGCGACGTCGAACGACTCGTCGTAGTACGCGGTCAGCTCGGCCTGGAGCGCGTCGAGCTCGGCCCGCGTGTCGCCCTGCTCGGCGGCGGGTACGCCGACCAGGGCACCGAGGGCGTCGTAGGAACGGGTCGCCAGGTCGAGCACCCGGGCGGGGAGCTGGAGCTCGTCCCAGTCGGTCTTGGACCGGTGCAGGCTGGGGTCGACCAGCTCGCCGGCGTCGGCCAGCTGCTCGGGGGTGGCTCGGTCGAAGAGCCCCATGTCGAGCGTCGCGTCGGCGTCGGTCAGCGCGGACCGCCAGTCGGCCAGGAGGTCGTCGTACCGGATGGTGGCGCGGGGCAGGTCGCGGGTGCGCGACTCGATGCCGAGCATCATCGTCATCCAGCCGATCGTGCGCGTGGTGTTGTTGGTCTTGGTGCCGTAGGCGATCTCGCGCGAGCGCATGACCTCGGCCGGGTGGCGCAGCATGGTCGCGACGTGGATCTCGGCGTCGAGCTTCCCCGCGGCGGCCCGGTGGAGCTCGAAGAACCACGCCAGCCGGGGATCCTTCACCACGATCCGGTCGTTCTGGGCGAACTGCTCGTCGAGCCAGGTCACGAGACCGTCGAGCACCTGGGGCTTGTCGGCGGTCCGGCTGGTCAGGTCCCACGCCTCGGGACGCCCGTCCTCGACGACCACGTCGACCGACGACAGCAGGTCGTTGTGGTAGTCGACCAGCCATCGCGGCTCGCCGAAGCCGCGCGGGTTGGAGCGGTTGGCACTGACCTCGGGCTTGGGGATGTAGACGCCCAGCCGGCCGGTCAGACCGGTGAAGAGGCTGGTCCCGCTGCGACCCGATCCGGCCACGACCAGCATCTGCCTGGGCCCGGCGTGCGCCGAGGTCTCGTCCTGCATGGGGGAAACTGTGTCATAAGCACCCGGGGTCCATGGAAGCGCGACGAGCACCCGGGTGCGGCCACCCGATCCGCCGTACCGGAAGGAGGCGCCGTGCCCGACCCGGGCCTGCTGCTGCCCCCTGGTGCGGTGCTCCTCCACGTCGGTCCCTACAAGACGGGGACCACCGCCCTCCAGGCCTCGTTCGAGCGGCATCGCGACGAGCTGCGTGGCCTCGGCGTGCTCTATCCCGGCACCCAGCGGCGGCACGCCCGGCCGGTGTTCGCTCTGCTGGGCCACGCCCTGCCGGGCATGCCCGACGTACCCGAGCAGGAGTGGACCGACCTCGTCGACGACGTACGACGTGCCGCGGCGGCCCGCGTCGTGCTGAGCTCCGAGGACTTCGCGACCCTGGCGCCCGACCAGGCGGCCCGTGCCGTCCAGGACCTCGGTGCCGACCGGGTCCACGTACTGATGGTCGCGCGCAACCTCTCGACGCTGCTGCCGTCGGCCTGGCAGGAGCGGGTGAAGTCGGTCAACGAGACCAGGAGCTACCGCGAGTTCCTCGCCGAGGTGGTGGCCGAGCCGCCCGACGGCCCGAGTGCGGCGGTCTTCTGGCGTCACCACTCTCTCGCCGCCCTGATCCGGCTCTGGACCTACGTCCTGCCCGCCGACCGGGTGGCGGTCGTGGTGGCCGACGACTCCGACCGCACCCAGCTGCGACGGGTGTGCGAGCAGCTGCTCGGTCTGCCCGACCACCTGCTGACCGACGGCCCGGCCGGCAACCCCTCGCTCAGCTGGAACCGTGCCGAGCTCTATCGCGCCCTCAACCGCGCGGCGGGCGACCACGGCTGGGACGAGCGGCGCTACCGCCGCCTGGTCTATCGCGGTCTCCTCGCCGGGCTCGCCGCGGCCGAGCCCGCGCCCGACGAGTCGGCCATCCCGCCGCTGCCGGCGTGGGCCGCGAGCCGGGTGGCCGAGCTGAGCGAGCAGCGGGTCCGCGAGGTCGTCGACTCCGGGGTCCGCGTGGTGGGCGACGTGTCCCGGCTGCTGGCGCCGGCGCCGGACGGCGTCCCCGCCGAGCTCGACGGCCCGGAATCGGTCCCGATCGAGGCGGCGGTCGGGGGTCTGGAGGCTCTGGTCGACGCCTTACGGCGCGAGCGGAGCCGGACGACGTCTCGGACCGGTCGGCTAGGCTGACCGGGTGCCGGTCAGATCCCCTGACGACGCCGACCTGCTGTTGCCGTCGGGAGCGATCCTGGTCCACGTCGGACCCTTCAAGACCGGGTCGTCGTCGTTGCAGATGGCCCTGCACACGCGGCGCAACGAGATCCGCGAGCTCGGTGTGCACTACCCCGGCACGGCCTACCGGCACCTTCGGCCGATCGCGGCGGTGATGGGCCGCGGCCCGCGTGGTGTCCCGTCCGTCCCGGCCGAGGAGTGGGACGAGCTCGTCGCCGACATCCACCACGTCGACGCCCCCCGGACGGTGGTCAGCAGCGAGGGGCTGAGCACGGCCGGCACCAAGACCGTGGCGCGGGTCGTGACCGACCTCGGCGCCGACCGGGTGCACGTCGTACGCGTGGAGCGCCGGCTCGACCGACTGCTGCCCTCGGCCTGGCAGGAACGCGTGAAGTCCTCCAACGAGACCAGGAGCTTCGACGAGTTCCTCGACGACGTGCTGTCCGCCGACCCGGCCGGCTCGCAGGACAAGTCCGCGTCGTTCTGGGCGGCCCACAGCCTGGAGCGCTTCCTGGATCGCTGGCAGGCGGTGCTGCCGCACGACCACCTCCATGTGGTGGTGGCCGACGAGGGCAACCCGCGCGCGACCTCGGGCGCCTTCGAGCGCCTCCTCGGTCTGCCGGAGGGGATGCTCGACCCCATGCAGCGGCCCAACAGCTCGATGACGTGGGAACGCGTGGAGCTCTGCCGTCGCCTCAACGAGGTCTTCGACGAACGCGGCTGGCCCGACCGGCTGCGCCGTCGACTGCTCCAGGGCGCCATCGTGAACGGCCTGCGCGAAGCGCCGCCGAGCCCCTTCGACGTGAAGATCCCGCCCCTGTCGGGCGACCACCTGCGTCGTACGGCGGAGCTGAGCGCGGGCCGCATCGACCTCCTGCGCACGGGTGGGCTCGACGTCATCGGCGATCCCGCGGCCACGCGGGTCTCGGCGGACAGCGGTCCGAGCCCCGACGCAGCGGCCCCCGAGGTGCCCTCCTCGATCGCGATCGAGGCGGTGGTGGGAGCCGTCGAAGAGCTCCTCGCGGACAGCCGGCGCAAGTCCGGCAGGTCCTCGAAGGAGGTGAAGGCTCGGTGACCCCGGTCGAGACGCTCCCCGAGGGAGCCGTCCTCCTGCACATCGGGCCCTACAAGACCGGGTCGACCGCCATCCAGCAGGCCCTCTTCGACCAGCGCGCCGTGCTGGCCGAGCACGGCGTCCTCTACCCGGGTCGGTGGCGCCGCCTCTTCCGCGAGGGCCACGCCCTCATGCAGTGGGCCCCGCGCGGCCGGCCGGTCCCTCCCGTGTCGGTGTGGGACGAGTTCGCGGCCGGCGTCCGGGCCCGATCCGACGTCCGCGTCTGCCTGAGCACCGAGGACTTCGGCCGCCTGCGCAGCGCGGAACGCAGCCGCAAGGTCGTCGCAGACCTCGGTGCCGACCGCCTCCACGTCATCGCCGTGGCCCGCGCCTACCACCGCCTGATGCCCTCGCACTGGCAGGAGCGGGTGAAGAGCCATGAGCGCCGTTCGTACGACGAGTGGCTCCGCGAGCTGCTCGAGGGCGACGACTCGAACGAGGTCCACCGGAGCTTCTGGACCTCCCACGACGTGGCGTACATGGCGTCGCGATGGCTCGATGTCCTCCCGCCCGACCGCTTCACGCTGGTCGTGACGGACGACTCCGACCGCGAGCTGCTGCCGCGCACCTTCGAGCACCTGCTGGGGTTGCCCGCCGGTCTGCTCACACCCGCCGAGTCGACCAACGCCTCGCTGAGCATGAACGCCGTCGAGGTGCTGCGCCGCGTCAACCGTGAGTTCGCAGAGCACGAGTGGCCCGACCGCGAGTACGTCCGGCTCATCCAGGAGGGGATGGTCAGGGAGCTGCAGACCGCCGGCCGCAGCAGCGGCGACGTCGCCGTGCCGGGTCTGCCCGCGTGGGCCGGGCCGCTGGTGGCCGAGCGGAGCGAGAGCCGCGTCGAGACCATCGCCCGCCTCGGCATCAACGTCGTGGGCGACCCGTCGTGCCTCCTGCTGCCCGACGAGCCGGCTGCCGACGCCGCCGACCTCGGCCCCGATCGCATCTCCGTCGAGGCCGCCGCCCTGGCCGTCTCCGGCGTGGTGTCCGGTGCCCTGCAACGTCAGCGTGCGCTGGCCGCGCAGCTGAAGGAGGCCCGGCAGCGTGGGCGGTCGGGGTCGTCGTCCCTCGCGGACGTCGGCCGTCGCGACCTGGCCCGCGAGCTCTGGGCCCGCCAGACCGCTCGCTGGCGACGCGGACGCCGTACCTGAGGGAGTCGCTCACGTCACACCGGCTGTCGGTTACGGCGGGCGCCGTCCGCGGCGTACATTTCATGGTGTTCCCAACCGTGCGGTACCCACACCGGCCCTCATCCGAGGGTGGTCGGAGGGACCTGAACGTCAAGGAAAGTCCATGACCCCACTACGGGTGGGCGTGATCGGGGCCGGTCGTGTCGGCGCCGTCCTCGCCTCAGCACTGCGCTCGCGCGGCCACGTGATCGTGTCCGTGGCCGGTGAGTCCGACGCCTCGCTCCGCCGCGCGGCCGAGCTCCTGCCGGGCGTCGCCGTCGACAAGCCGACCGCGGTCGCCCGCTCCTGCGACGTGCTGCTGCTGACCGTGCCCGACGACATGCTCCACAACGTCGTGACGCAGCTGGCCGCGAGCGGTTCCCTCCGCGCCGGGCAGTACGTCGTCCACACCAGCGGCAGCCACGGCCTCCGGGTGCTCCAGCCGGCGACCAGGGTCGGTGCCCGGCCGGTGGCTCTGCACCCGGCGATGACGTTCACCGGGACCGCCCGCGACCTCGACCGCCTGGCCGAGTGCGTCTTCGGCGTGACCGTCGGCCCCGACGAGCGGGCCTGGGCCGAGCAGGTCGTGGGAGAGCTCGGAGGTGAGGTGATGTGGGTCTCCGAGGAGCTCCGCAGCCTCTACCACGCCGGTCTCGCGCACGGCGCCAACCACCTCGTCACCCTGGTCTCCCAGGCGATGGAGCTGCTGAGCGGCGCCGGCGCCGACGACCCGGCCGCCATCCTGCGGCCCCTGCTCGTGGCCGCGCTCGACAACGCCCTGACCGACGGCGACGCGGCGCTCACCGGGCCGATCGTCCGTGGCGACGTCAACACCGTGCGCGCCCACCTGGCCGAGATCGCGTCGAACGCGCCCGACACGCTGCCGTCGTACGTCGCGCTCGCCCGGGCCACGCTCGACCGCGTCGTCACCGACGGCCGGGTCCTACCGATCCGGGCCGCCGCCATCCGCCGCGTCCTCGACCAGGCCGCGGCCGCGGACGTGCCGGTCCGCCGGACTCCACAGCGATGACCTCACCGCCGTTCCTCGCGTCCACACGCGAGGAGCTCGCGGACGTGCTCGCACCTCGTCGGGGCTCCGATGCCCCGGTGGCGCTGGTGCCGACGATGGGCGCCCTGCACGAGGGACACGCCAGCCTGCTGCGGGTGGCCCGGGAGCGCGTCGGTGCGGGCTCGGTGGTGGCCTCCCTCTTCGTCAACCCGATGCAGTTCGCGGCCGGCGAGGACCTCGACCGCTACCCACGCACGCTCGAGACGGACCTCCAGCTGTGCGAGAAGGAGGGTGTGGACGTCGTCTTCGCGCCTTCGGTCGACGAGGTCTACCCCGGCGGCGAGCCGCTGGTCACGGTCGAGCCGGGACCGTTGGCCGCCGAGCTCGAGGGGGTGTCGCGGCCGGGACACTTCCGGGGCGTCCTCACGGTCGTCGCCAAGCTCTTCGGGCTCGCAAGGCCCGACCTCGCCGTGTTCGGCGAGAAGGACTACCAGCAGCTGGTGCTGGTCCGGCGGATGAGCCGCGACCTGTGCCTCGGCGTCGACGTCGTCGGTGCACCCACCGTCCGGGAGCCCGACGGTCTCGCGCTGTCGAGCCGCAACCGCTTCCTCGGCCCGGACCAGCGTCGCGCCGCCCTGGCACTCTCGCGGGCGCTCCGTGCGGCGCAGGACGGCGCGTCGTACGGCGCGGCGGCGGCCCGGCGTGCGGCCCTGGCCGAGCTGGACGACCGGGCCGTCGTCGTCGACTACCTGCAGATCCGTACGTCGGATCTCGCCGAGGTCGACGAGGGCGCGTCGGGCCGGACGGAGGCCCGGGTGCTGGTCGCGGCGCGGGTCGGTGGCACCCGGCTGATCGACAACCTGCCGCTGACCCTCGGCATCGCGCCCGGCCCGAGCAACGACGAGACGGAGCGCTGATGCTGCGCACGATGATGAAGAGCAAGATCCACCGCGCCACCGTGACCCAGGCGGACCTGCACTACGTCGGCTCGGTGACCGTGGACGAGGAGCTGCTCGAGGCCGCCGACCTGCTGCCCGGCGAGCTCGTCCACATCGTCGACGTCACCAACGGCGCTCGCCTCGAGACCTACGCGATCCCCGGCGAGCGGGGTAGCGGGGTGCTCGGCATCAACGGCGCCGCCGCGCACCTGGTGCATCCGGGCGACATCGTGATCCTGATCGCCTACGGCCAGCTGGAGACCGCGGAGGCGACGTCGTTCCGGCCGCGCGTGGTCTTCGTCGACGCCGCCAACCGCCCCATCGGCCTCGGGGACGACCCGGCCGAGACGTTCGGAGCCGCCGAGCTGTCGAGGGGCGACCGCGTCGCCGGCTGAGACGTGAGGCGGGCGCTCAGCGACCGAGCTTCGCGCAGATCCGGGCGTGGAACGCCTCCAGCTCGAGGGTCCCGTCGAGCACCTGGCGGGTCGGCCAGCCGCTGGTGTCGATCTGCGACAGCCGCTCGAACAGCGGCAGGTCGTCGGCGTACCGCTGGACGAGCCGCTCGAACGCCGCCACCGACGGCGCCTCGCCGCGGACGATGCCGGTGGGGTGGCGGTGGGGGAGCCGCGGGTAGCGGTCGAAGCGGGACAGCCCGAGCAGGTCGGTGGCCCGGTCGATCTGCCCCTCCGGGTCGGAGAGGAAGGCTCGGAACTCGAAGAGCCGCCACTGCTCGGCGGGGAACAGTGGGAGCGCACGCTCGAGCTGTTCGCCGTACCGGCTGCGGGCGAAGAGGGAGCGTCGGAGCTGCCTCGGCAACGGATGCTCGAGGCCCTCCGGGGGTAGCGGGTCGTCGAGATACTTGTCGATCGCCACCGGCAGGTCGGGGTACGCAGGGCGCCGACCTCGCTCCATCGCCCACTGGGAGAAGGCCCGCTCGACCGGGTCGCGGAAGATCGCCATCAGCCGCATGCCGGGGTCGTAGTCGCGGAGCCGCTGCATCGCGCCCGGCCAGAAGAGGTACGCCGGCGTCGCGTCGCCGGCGACGCTGCCGCCCTTGATGACCGGGCGGCGGTAGCTGGCGTAGTCGGGCGCGGACCAGTCGCGGCGCTCGATGAAGAAGCGCATCTCCGGCTCGGGACCCCTCACGATGTCGGGGTGCTTGGCCAGCATCCGGTAGAGGCTCGTGGTGGCGCCCTTCTGGACCCCGACAATCGCGAAGCTGACCGGCACCGTGGCCTCGGCGGCGTCGAGCGCGGCCATCCGTCTGGCGCGACGCTGGGCCTTCATCTTCATGGTGCGCCTTTCGGAGCACGGCCCCGAGGGCCGGGCGAACGGAGGACGGAGCGGTCAGGTTATCGCGGGGCCGACCGGGGGTCGCGGCCTCGGTGCCCAGTAGCCTCGGCTCGTGAGCGTACGTCGTGTGGTCGGCCGCCTGGTGGCGCCCGATCCCGGCTGGTCGGTGGCCGCCGACGTCGTGGTGATCGGGTCCGGCATCGCCGGGCTGACCGCCGCGCTCCGGCTCAAGGACCACGTCGACCGGGTACTGGTCGTGACCAAGGACGTCCTCGGCGCGGGCTCGACCCAGTGGGCCCAGGGCGGCATCGCCGCCGCCCTCGGCCCGGGGGACACGCCCTCCCAGCACGAGCGCGACACGCTGATGGCGGGGGCGGGCGCCTGCGACGCCGAGGCCGTGCGGGTGCTGGTGACCGAGGGCCCCGAGGCCGTCCGCGAGCTGATCGGGCTGGGTGCCAACTTCGACCTGCACGCCGACGGCGAGCTCAGCCTGACCCGTGAGGGCGGTCACCACCGCGACCGGATCGCGCACGCCGGCGGCGACGCCACGGGTGCCGAGATCCAGCGGGCGTTGATCGCGGCGGTCGCCCGCGCGCCCGAGATCGAAGTGGTCGAGCACGCTCTCGCGGTCGACCTACTGCCCGCTGCCGACGGCGGAGTCGCCGGCGTGACCCTGCACGTGATGGGTGAGGGCCAGCACGACGGAGTGGGCGCCGTACGCTGCCGGGCCGTCGTGCTCGCCAGCGGCGGGCTGGGCCAGGTCTTCTCCCAGACCACCAACCCCCCTGTCTCGACCGGCGACGGGATGGCGCTGGCCTACCGGGCCGGCGCGGTGCTGCGCGATCTCGAGTTCGTGCAGTTCCATCCCACCGTGATGTGGCTCGGCCCCGACTCCCGTGGCCAGCAGCCGCTGATCTCCGAGGCGGTCCGTGGCGAGGGCGCCTTTCTCGTCGACTGGGAGGGCCAGCGGTTCATGCAGGGCGTGCACCCGCTGGCCGACCTGGCTCCCCGCGACGTGGTCGCGAAGGCGATCACCCGTCGGATGCTGGAGACCGGCCACCCGCACCTGTGGCTTGACGCCCGCCGGCTCGACGCACCCTGGGAGACGCGCTTCCCGACGATCCTCGCCACCTGCCGGCGGTACGGCGTGGACCCGATGACCGAGCTGATCCCCGTCGCGCCGGCCTGCCACTACGCCTCCGGTGGCGTCGCCACCGACCTCTGGGGCCGGTCCAGCCTGCCGGGTCTCTACGCCACCGGCGAGGTCGCGTGCTCCGGGGTGCACGGCGCCAACCGCCTGGCCTCCAACTCGTTGCTCGAAGGGCTCGTGTTCTCGCGCAGGATCGCCGAGGTGCTGCCGGGAGAGCTACGGCCCTGGAGCGACCCCGTGCCGGACCCGCGCCGGGCGATCCTCGCGCCAGGGGGCTCGCTGCGCCCCCTGCAGGAGGAGATGACGTCGCGGGCGGGCGTCCTGAGATCGGCCGACGGTCTCCGGGCCGCGCTGGCACGCCTCGGCGAGCTGGCAGAGGCGCCGCCCGACAACGTCGACCAGGACGACTGGGAGGCGACCAACGTGCTCACGGTGGCGGCGCTCCTGGCCGAAGCCGCGCTGCGACGTGAGGAGACCCGCGGCTCGCACTGGCGCGACGACTTCCCCGATCGCGACGACGTGCACCAGTCGGGTCACCACGACTGGTGGGTGGTGCAGGGAGAGCCGGCGGGCGCCTTCCGGCCGGCGCACCCGACCGACCTGGTCTCCGACGAGGTGCCGGCATGAGCACGCCGTACGACGCGCTGGTCGACGAGCTGGCCGCGGCCGGGCTCGAACCCGACGCGGTCGTGGCTGCGGTCGACGCGGCACTCGAGGAGGACCTGCCTGGCGATGCCGTCGACGTGACCAGTGTGGCGACGATCCCCGCAGACGCGACGGGCGCCGGCGTCTTCGCCGCGCGTGAGGCCGGGGTGGTGGCCGGTCTCGGCGTGGCCGCGCTGGTCTTCCAACGGGTGGACGTGGAGGTGACCGTCAGCGACCGGCTCCCCGACGGCTCGCGGGTGAGCGCCGGTGATGTCGTCATGCGCGTCGCCGGTCCCACGCGCGCCCTGCTGACCGCCGAGCGGACGGCCCTCAACTTCGCCTCCCACCTGTCCGGGGTCGCCACCGCGACCGCGCGGTGGGTGGCAGCGCTCGAGGGCACGCGCGCCCGCGTGCTCGACACCCGCAAGACGCTGCCGGGGTGGCGCGCTCTGCAGAAGTACGCCGTGCGGTGCGGCGGCGGTACGAACCACCGCTTCTCGCTGTCCGACATGGCCATGGTCAAGGACAACCACGTGGTTGCGGCGGGTGGTGTCGTCCCGGCGTACGAGGCGGTGCGCGCCGCCTACCCGGACCTCCCGGTCGAGGTCGAGGTGACCGACCTCGGCCAGCTGGCCCAGCTGCTGGAGGCCGGCTGCGACCGCATCCTGCTCGACAACATGGACACGACGGCCATGGCGGAGGCGGTCCGGCTGACGGACGGACGCGCCTCGCTCGAGGCCTCCGGCGGCCTCACCCTCGAGCGGGCCCGCGAGGTGGCCGAGACCGGCGTCCACCTCATCTCCGTCGGTGCGCTCACCCATTCGGTACAGGTGTTCGACCTCGGGCTGGACCTGCGATGACGACCGGGACGACGCTGCTGGCGGCCGACATCGGCAACAGCCACACCGTGCTCGGACTGATCCGCGAGGGGGAGGTCTCCGCGGACTGGCGGGTGGCGACCGTGGAGTCGCGGACCTCCGACGAGTGGATGGTGCTGCTGCGCGGCCTGCTCGGCGACCGCGAGGCGGAGGTCGGCGGGATCGTCGTCTGCGCCACGGTGCCGGCCGTCCTGCAGCAGTGGCGGACGATGCTGGCCGGCCACTTCGGAGCCCTGCCGAGCGTCGTGGTCGAGCCGGGTGTGCGGACCGGCGTACCCGTGCTGACCGACAACCCGCGCGAGGTCGGGACCGACCGCATCGTCAACGCCCTTGCGGTCGCGACGCGGTACGGCGGGCCGGCGATCGTGGTCGACTTCGGCGGCACCGCGACCACATTCGACGTGGTGAATCCGCAGGGACAATACATCGGTGGGGCCATATCACCCGGTATCGAGATATCCCTGGAGGCGCTCGAGCGCCGGGGTGCCCAATTACGCATGGTCGAATTGCGACGGCCACGCTCGGTGATCGCCCGGAACACCGTCGAGGCGCTGCAGTCGGGAATGGTGTTCGGGGTCGCCAGCCAGGTCGACGGAATTGTGGCCCGGATGGTCGCCGAGCTCGAGGTTTCGCCCGGCGACGTGACCGTCGTCGCTACCGGTTATCTCGCCCACCTGGTGGTCGACGAATGTCGCTGTTTCACCGCCCACGAGCCCTGGCTGACCCTGCAGGGCCTGGAGATGGTGTACGCACGCAACTCCTGAGGAGCGCACGCTATCGACACGGCCCACAGGAAAGGCGAGCCGGTTTGCGACATTTCCGGAGGCGACGGTAGGTTTATCGCGATCGATCCCCCGACAAACGGATATCGGCGATCCGTGACCCCCGAAAGGCTGACCCCATGGCGCAGAAGGTGCACATCACTCTCGAAGACGACCTCGATGGTGGTGACGCGACCGAGACCGTCTCATTCGGTCTCGACGGCAAGACCTACGAGATCGACCTGAACGACAAGAATGCCGGGGCGCTGCGCGCCGCACTGTCCCGCTACGTCGGCGCTGCGCGGCGGTCCGGGGGCCGCGCCACCGCGACGGCCAAGCGTCGTACGCAGATGGGCACGAGCGCCCGCGAGATCCGCGACTGGGCCCGGTCCAACGGCCACAAGGTGCCCGACCGTGGCCGCATCCCGGCCGACGTGCGCGATGCGTTCGAAGCGGCCCACTGACCGAGCCCACCGGGTTTCGTCTCGCCCAGCACGGCTTCGCACGCTCAGCCGTGGGCTCGCTCAACCTCCACGCGCCCACGCCGGGCGTTCGTACCTCACGCCCGACTGCGCGTTCGCTGTGGGCGGACGGCGTTCGATCCGGCCCGGGAACACGTAGGCTGGGAGACCAGTTGGAACAGTCGACGCCCCTGCGTATGACCGAGGGCGTCCTCAGTTTCGTTGTCGGCGGGTGCCCCAGACCCGTGTAGAGGAGCGATAGGCATGTTCGAGCGGTTCACTGACCGAGCCCGGCGGGTGGTCGTGCTGGCCCAAGAAGAGGCCCGCATGCTCTCCCACAACTACATCGGGACCGAGCACATCCTGCTCGGCCTCATCCACGAGGGCGAGGGCGTCGCCGCGAAGGCGCTCGAGAGCCTCGACATCTCGCTCGAGGCCGTGCGCGCACAGGTCGAGGAGATCATCGGACAGGGCCAGCAGGCCCCCAGCGGCCACATCCCGTTCACGCCGCGCGCCAAGAAGGTGCTCGAGCTGTCACTGCGCGAGGCGCTGCAGCTCGGTCACTCCTACATCGGCACCGAGCACATCCTGCTCGGTCTGATCCGTGAGGGTGAGGGCGTCGCCGCCCAGGTGCTGCAGAAGCTCGGCGCCGACCTCAACCGCGTCCGCCAGCAGGTCATCCAGCTGCTCAGCGGCTTCCAGGGCAAGGAGCAGGCCGGCACCCAGGCGGCCACGTCGGGTGCCCCGGCCGACACCCCGACCTCGTCGCTCGTGCTCGACCAGTTCGGCCAGAACCTCACCCAGGACGCCCGCGACGGCAAGCTCGATCCGGCCATCGGTCGCGAGCAGGAGATCGAGCGGGTCATGCAGATCCTGAGCCGCCGTACCAAGAACAACCCGGTGCTCATCGGTGAGCCCGGCGTCGGCAAGACCACGATCGTGCAGGGCCTGGCACAGGACATCGTCCGCGGCAACGTGCCCGAGACGCTCAAGGACAAGCAGATCTACACGCTCGACCTCGGGGCCCTGGTGGCCGGCAGTCGCTACCGCGGCGACTTCGAGGAGCGCCTGAAGAAGGTGCTCAAGGAGATCCGTACGCGCGGCGACATCGTGCTCTTCATCGACGAGATCCACACCCTCGTGGGCGCCGGTGCGGCGGAGGGCGCCATCGACGCGGCCTCCATCCTCAAGCCGATGCTGGCCCGGGGCGAGCTCCAGACCATCGGGGCGACCACGCTCGACGAGTACCGCAAGTACCTCGAGAAGGACGCCGCCCTCGAGCGGCGCTTCCAGCCGATCCAGGTGGCCGAGCCGTCGATCGCGCACACGATCGAGATGCTCAAGGGACTCCGCGACCGCTACGAGGCCCACCACCGGGTGACGATCACCGACGAGGCGCTGGTCTCGGCGGCGACACTGTCCGACCGCTACATCTCCGACCGGTTCCTGCCCGACAAGGCGATCGACCTGATCGACGAGGCCGGCTCGCGGCTGCGCATCCGCCGGATGACCGCGCCCGCCGACCTGCGCGAGTACGACGACAAGATCGCCGAGGTGCGCCAGCGCAAGGAGGCCGCCATCGACGGCCAGGACTTCGAGGCGGCCGCGCGACTGCGCGACGAGGAGAAGCAGCTGACCGCGAAGAAGCTCGAGCGCGAGAAGCAGTGGCGCGCCGGCGACCTCGACGAGATCGCGGAGGTCGACGAGGAGCTGATCGCCGAGGTGCTCGCCGTGGCGACCGGCATCCCGATCGTGAAGCTGTCCGAGGAGGAGTCCACCCGACTGCTCAAGATGGAGGACGAGCTGCACAAGCGGGTGATCGGCCAGGACCAGGCCGTCGCGGCGCTGAGCCGTGCGATCCGTCGTACGCGTGCCGGTCTGAAGGACCCCAAGCGCCCCGGTGGCTCGTTCATCTTCGCCGGCCCGTCCGGCGTCGGTAAGACGTGGCTGTCAAAGACGCTGGCCGAGTTCCTGTTCGGCGACGAGGACGCGCTGATCCAGCTCGACATGAGCGAGTACAGCGAGAAGCACACCGTCTCGCGGCTGTTCGGCTCGCCTCCGGGCTACGTCGGCTACGAGGAGGGTGGCCAGCTCACCGAGAAGGTGCGCCGCAAGCCGTTCTCGGTCGTGCTCTTCGACGAGGTCGAGAAGGCCCACCCAGACATCTTCAACAGCCTGTTGCAGATCCTGGAGGAAGGTCGCCTGACCGACTCGCAGGGCCGGGTCGTGGACTTCAAGAACACCGTGATCATCATGACCACCAACCTCGGCACCAAGGACATCGCCAAGGGCCAGAACCTCGGCTTCGCGCAGACCGGCGACGTGGCGGGCTCCTACGACCGGATGAAGAACAAGGTGCAGGAGGAGCTCAAGCAGCACTTCCGCCCGGAGTTCCTCAACCGCGTCGACGAGATCATCGTGTTCCCGCCGCTGTCGCAGGACCAGATCATCCACATGGTCGACAACATGATCGCGTCGGTCGAGCTGCGGTTGAAGGACCGCGACATGTCGCTCGAGCTCACCCAGCCGGCGAAGAACCTCCTGGCCACGCGCGGCTTCGACCCGGTCCTCGGTGCCCGGCCGCTGCGGCGCACGGTGCAGCGCGAGATCGAGGACGCCCTCGCCGAGAAGATGCTGTACGGCGAGGTCGGCCCCGGCCAGATCGTGCTCGTCGGCGTCGACGGCGAGGGTCCGGACGCGTCGTTCACGTTCGAGGGACAGAAGGTCGGCGAGCTGCCCGACCTGCCGCCGCTCGAGCCGGTCTCCGTCGACGCTCCGGTCGAGCCCGCCATGGGCGAGTCCGGGCGGGGCGAGGGCGACGACGAGACGCCCGGCCCGACGGACGTGCAGAAGTCCGGCGGCACCGACTGACCGGCCGGCTGGTCATCAGCGGCCCGGTCGTCCCCTTCAACGGGAGGCGGCCGGGCCGATGATCCTGTCGGTCAGCACCGTCAAGGACTCGCTGTCCAACATCGAGAGGTTCGTGGCGCGCAACCTCGCCGGCGGCATCGACCACCTCGTCGTCTTCGTGGACTCGCCGCTGCCTGATGTCGAGGCGTTTCTCGACGGTCTCGCCCACGTGACGTGCATCCCGGCGTACGGCGAGTGGTGGGGCGACACGCGTCCCGACCGGCTCAACGAGCGCCAGCGGATCAACGCCGCGATGACCGGGCGACTCCTCGGCGACCTGCCGTGGGTCGAGTGGCTGTTCCACATCGACGGCGACGAGGCGGTCCAGCTCGACCGCGGGCTGCTCGCCACTCTCGCTCCCGAGTGGCGCGCCGTACTGCTGGTGCCGCTCGAGGCCGTGAGTGGTGCGGGCGGTGCGGGCGACCCGACGTGGTTCAAGCGGCGGCTCGAGCCCGAGGAGCTCGCCCAGCTCCAGTCGCGCGGTGTGATCTCGCGCGCGGTGAACGGCTCGTACTTCCGCGGGCACCTCTGTGGCAAGGTCGGGGTGCGCCCCGCGGCCGACGTCCACCTCGGGATCCACGGAGCCGTCGACGCGACCGGCGCACGGCTGGCGACGTACACCGACGACGCGCTGCGGGTGCTCCACTACGAGTCGCCGGACCACGAGGAGTTCGCCCGCAAGTGGCTCGCGCTGCTCGAGTCGGGTCACAGCGTCGGCCAGCGTCACCGGCGTGCGCGGCTCTTCCGGATGATCGCGACGTTGCTCGAGCAGGACCTCGGAGAGGACGAGACGCGGGCCTCGCTGCAGCGGCTCTACGAGCGTACGGCGATCGACGACGTCGCGACCCTTCTCGAGCTCGGGTTCCTCGAGCACGTCGACCCGCCCGCCTCGACCGAGATCCCGCTCCCGATGCCCGAGTCCGTCCGCGGAGAGCTGTCTCTCCTGCTCGAGCGCCTGCGCGACCTGCCGAAACGGCCGTTCACCGAGCCTCCGCTCGAGAGTGTCTCGGCCCGCGCCTGAAGCGACTCAGTGGGCGGCGTGGAGGTTGAGCACCACGACGCCGACGACGATGAGTGCCAGCGCGGTGACCTTCACCGCGTCGATGCGCTCGCCGAGCACGAGGGCGCCCACCACGGCGATGGCCGCCGTCCCGAGGCCCGACCACACGGCGTACGCCACCGAGACGGACATCTGCCGGACCACGACCGCCAGCATCCAGATGGACACGGCGTAGCCGCCGAGGACCAGGAGGGACCACGGAAGGTCGTGGAAGCCCCGCGTACGCGGCAGGATGGTGGTCGCGCCCACCTCGACGCCGATCGCGGCGAGGAGGACGACGAACGGGCTCAACATGATGATCACTTCGTTCTCGGCGAATGTAGCGGTTGCTACATCCTCTACTGTAGCAAGTGCTACGCAGGGATCAAAGCGAATACCGGTTGGGAGGTGAGTGCGTGGCCACACGGCGCGAGGAGCTGGCACGGGCGGCGACCGACTACGCGTTCGAGCACGGCCTGATCGGGCTCAGCCTGCGGCCGCTGGCCGAGGCGATCGGTACCAGTGACCGCATGCTGCTCTATCACTACCGTGACAAGGACGACCTCGTCACGACGATCCTGCAGACCGCGAACGCCCGCTCCGTGGCGACCCTCCATGCGCTTCCGGCATCCCCCGATCTGCGGACCGCCGTCCTCGACCTGTGGCGCGCGGTGTCGACAGGTGACCAGGAGGCCTGTCAGCGGCTGTATCTCGAGGCGGCCGCGCTCGGGCTGTTCGGGCGCGAGCCCTATGCCTCGCAGGTGCGTGACGTGAACACCTCCTGGATGGGCGCCGCGACCGGGCACTTCATGAGGGCGGGGCTGGGCCGCTCCGCAGCGCGCCGGGTCGCCTACCTCGTCGACTCGACGTTCATGGGCCTGCAGCTGGACGAGACGCTGGACACGCGTGCCCGCGTGCGCCGGACCGTCTCCGACCTGGCGGACTCCGTCGCGGCCCAGTGGGCCCCAGCCGTGACGCCTCGTCCCTCGGCTCGTCAGGACGAGCAGCCGGGAAGGGCATAGCCGTCGTCCGAGGCGACCAGCAGACCGTCGGCGACGAGGGACCCGAGACAGCGACGGCGCTGCTCGGGATCGGCCCAGCCTTGCGCCATGGCTCGTGCGGACACGGCGCCGTGCGCCTCCCGGGCCAGAGCCATCAGCCGGCCGCGGCACTGGCGGTCGGTGCCGGCCCAGGCCTGCCCGCGGCGCGTCGGTCCGTCGTACGCGGGGTGCCCGGCGGCGCGCCAGGTACACGAGGAGCTGACCGGGCACGCCTCGCAGTCGGGTGAGGCGGCGGTGCAGACGAGCGCACCGAGCTCCATCAGCGTCACCGACCAGGTCGCGGCGGTCGGGTGGTCCGGGAGCAGGCGGACGGCGACGGTCTTCTCGGCCGCGGTCACCGAGTGCGGTGGGAACTCCACGCCGGTGACCAGGCGGGCCAGGACACGCCGGACGTTGGTGTCGAGCACCGCCTGGCGACGGCCGAAGGCGAAGGCGAGCACCGCCGACGCGGTGTAGTCGCCGACTCCGGGCAGAGCGACGAGCGCTTCGTAGGTGTCGGGGACCGCGCCGCCGTGCTGCTCGGTGATCGCGGCGGCGGCCGCGTGCAGCCGCATCGCCCGGCGCGGATAGCCGAGTCGACCCCATGCGCGGATGGCCTCCCCGACCGGCTCGGCAGCCAGTGACGCGGGCGTGGGCCACCGCTCGACCCACACGTCGTACACGGGCAGGGCGCGGGCGACCGGGGTCTGCTGGAGCATGAACTCCGAGATCAGCACCCCCCAGGGCGTCGCCGTCGTACGACGCCAGGGCAGGTCGCGCGCGTGCTCGTCGTACCACTGCAGCAGCGGGCCGTGGAGGGCGGACACGGTGTGATGGTAGAAGGCTCGCGAGCACGCTCGCTTCGCTGCTCGCTGCGGTCGTCTCGGGTTGTCGTTGCCGGCTCGCGAGCAAGCTCGCTTCGCTGCTCGCTGCGGTCGTCTCGGGTTGTCGTTGCCGGCTCGCGAGCAAGCTCGCTTCGCCGCTCGCTGCGGTCGTCTCGCTCGGACTTCGTCCGATCGAGACGTCCTCGCTCGGGAGTGGCAACCGCGTCTCGGGCGGGGCGCTGACTAGCGTGGCCGGCATGACCGGAGTGACGCGTGGGCGGCTGCCGGCTCGCGTCTACTGGGTACGCCGGCTGATGCTGCTCGGCGTGGCGGCCCTGCTCGTCGTGGGGATCGGCCAGCTCCTCGGAGGTTCCGGTGGCGGGTCGAGCGGGCCGGACCGGGCCACGACGGTGGCCGACAAGCCGGCGCCCACCACCGGCGGGTCGAGCTCGAAGCACCACGGTGGGCACCACCACCGGCCCTCGGACCCCACCACCCAGCTCGCCCTGCCGTCGGGCCCCTGCGCAGCCGACGACATCGCCATCACCCCGTCGGTGCCGCACCCGATCGCCGGCCGCGACATCTCGCTGGTCCTGGACATCTCCACCGTCACGACGCCGGCGTGCAACTGGACGCTCTCGGGGAAGTCCCTCGCGCTGCGGATCACCTCCGGTCGGGACCTGATCTGGACGACCGTGCAGTGTGCCCGGACGATCCCCACCCAGGGCCTCGTGCTGCGCAGGTCCGAACCGACCCGGGTGAAGATCACCTGGAACGCCCGGCGCTCGGAGCCCGGGTGCCCCCGGCTGACGGACTGGGCACGACTCGGCACCTATCACCTCGACGTGGCCGCCCTGGCGGGTCAGCCGCAGGAGGTCACGTTCGTGCTGCAGGCGCCGCCGACGCCGCAGGTGACCCAGACCGCACAGCCGCAGCACCACCGCCACGCACACCACCACCACAAGAAGCATTAGGTATCGCCGTACGGCGAGCCCGGCGCCAGGGCGGGCGTAGCCTGTGCGACATCGTCCACGAGAGGAACCGCCATGTGGTGGGTCATCGGTGCGGTTGCCGTCGTCCTCGTGGGTGGTGGGGCGTGGTTCCTGGTGCCGACCCTCCGGACGTTCAAGGGGCCGGGCTTCGAGCCGGCGCCGAAGGACGACGCCAGCGTGGAGCGGGCGAACCAGTCGTGGACCATCGACGGTGGCGGGGGAGGCGTCTGACACCGAAGTCGGACGCCATCGGCCTGGCCGAGGCTCAGACGTAGCGCTCGAGGATCGACGACTCGGCCAGCCGCGAGAGGCCCTCGCGCACGCTGCGGGCCCGCAGCTCACCCACGCCGTCGACGGCCTGGAGGTCGTCGACGCCGGCGGACAGCAGCTTCTGCAGGGTGTCGAAGTGCTCGACCAGCCGCTCGACCACGGTCGGAGGGAGCCGGGGCACCTTGGCCAGCAGTCGGTAGCCGCGCGGTGCGACCGCACCGTCGAGGTGCTCCCCGAGCCCCAGCGCGCGGGATGCCGACGTCGGGTCGACCAGGTCGATCGACGAGAGCCCCTCCAGCCGCGCGAGCGTGGCCTCGGGACCCTTGGAGCGCCGCCCCGACGGGAGGTAGTCGCGGACCACGAGCTCGCGCTCCTGGTCGACACCGGTGACGAGCTCCTCCAGCTGCAACGACAGCAACCGGCCGTCGGTACCGAGCTCGAGCACGTAGTCCTCGATCTCGCGGGCGATCCGGATGACCATCTCGAGCCGCTGGGCCACGACGGCGACGTCGCGGACGGTGACGAGGTCCTCGATCTCGAGCGCCGACAGCGTGGCCGACACCTCGTCGAGGCGGAGCTTGTAGCGCTCGAGCGTGGCCAGGGCCTGGTTGGCGCGCGACAGGATCTGCGCGGAACCCTCGATCACGTGGCGCGTCCCGCCGACGTACGCCGCGATGATCTGCATCGACTGGGACACCGAGATGACCGGGATGCCGGTCTGCCGGGCCACGCGTTCGGCGGTGCGGTGGCGTGTGCCGGTCTCCTCGGAGTAGATCGCCGGGTCGGGCATGAGGTGGACCGCGGCGCGGGTGATCCGGGTGATCTCGCGGTCGACGATGATCGCGCCGTCCATCTTGGCGAGCTCGCGCAGGCCGGTGGCGGTGAAGGGCACGTCGAGGGTGAAGCCGCCGGTACAGATCGACTCGACGGTACGGTCGTGGCCGAGCACGATCAGGGCGCCCGTGCGGCCGCGGAGGATGCGCTCGAGCCCATCGCGCAGGGCGGTGCCGGGTGCGATCGCCGACAGCGTGGCGCGCAGGCGCAGCATCTCCTCTGTTGGTGCGTTGGCAGCCACGGGCATTCCCCTCTGCTCGGTCACGGCCCAGGCCGCGGGTTCAGTGTAGGGGAGGGCTCAGGGAGCCTGGCGAGTCAGGAGGCCGCCCGGCGAGCGGAGCCGGTGACGCCGAGCCGGTGCAGGGCGGCGGCCAGGTCGGACGCCTCGTGGACGGTCATGCCGTCGACGCTCTGACCGGGGCGGTCGCGCGGGTCGCGCCCCTCGCGCGAGGTCACCGGCGTGACCGAGAGCTGGAAACCGAGGCGGGCCGCCTCGGCCACGCGCTGCGGCAGGTCGCGCACCTTGCGGATCTCGCCGGCCAGGCTGATCTCGCCCAGCGCGACCACGCCTCGGGGCGGGGACGACCCCGTGGTGGCCGACGCGATGGCGATCGCGATCGCGAGGTCGCAGGCCGGCTCGGTGAGCCGGGCGCCACCCACGGTCGAGACGAAGACGTCCTGGGTGTGCAGGGTGATGCCGCAGTGCTGCTGCAGCACGGCGAGCACCAGGGCCACGCGCGCGGAGTCGAGCCCCGACGTCGTACGTCGTGGCCGCTCGAGCGCGCTCTTGGTGACCAGGGCCTGCACCTCGGCCAGCATCGGACGGCGACCCTCCATGGTGACCGCGACGCACGTGCCGGGCACCCGCTGCTGGTGGGTCTCCACGAAGAGGCCGGTGGGATCGGTGACCGCGGTGATGCCGTCGGCGCCTAGGTCGAAGCAGCCGACCTCGTCGATCGGGCCGAAGCGGTTCTTCATCGCCCGCAGCATGCGGAAGCGGGAGTTCCGGTCGCCCTCGAAGTGGAGCACGACGTCGACGACGTGCTCGAGGATGCGCGGTCCGGCGATGGAGCCGTCCTTGGTGACGTGGCCGACGAGGATCGTGGTGATGTTGCGGGTCTTGGCCACCCTGATGAGGGCCGCGGCGACCTCTTTGACCTGGGTGACACCGCCGGGCACGCCGTCGAGGCCGGCCGAGCCGATCGTCTGCACGGAGTCGACCACGAGCACTTCGGGCCGGACCTGCTCCACGTGGGTCAGGATCGCGCCGAGGTCGGTCTCGGCGGCGAGGTAGAGCTCGTCGTGGACGCCCTGGGTGCGGTCGGCCCTCAGTCGCACCTGCGACGCCGACTCCTCGCCGGTGACGTAGAGAGTGCGCCGCTGGTAGCGAGCGGTCTGCGCGGCGACCTCGAGCAGCAGCGTGCTCTTGCCGACCCCGGGCTCGCCGGCCAGCAGGATCGCGGCGCCCGGCACGAGCCCGCCCCCGAGCACGCGGTCGAGCTCGGGCACCCCGCTGCTGCGGAACAACGACGCCTCGACCGAGACCTGGGCGATCGGGACGGCGGCCCTGGTCACCGGCCCCGGGTCGGCCCGCGGGCTCCGGGGCGCGGCGGCCTCGGCCACGGATCCCCAGGCCTGGCACTCGCCGCACCGGCCGACCCACTTGCCGGAGGTCCAGCCGCACTCGGAGCATCGGTAGGCCGCGCGCGGGGTCTTCGACATGGCGGGAACGCTAGAGGTCCGCGCCGACAGTCGCCGTCGACCCGCCGTACGTCGCAGCCCTTCGGGTGTAGCGATCCCCGGGAGGAGCCCGGAAGGTATCCTCAGTGCGTTGTTGGATCGATCAAGAGGGGAAGCCATGTCGGCCTGGCCCGGGCGCTTGTCGCTCACGCCGCCGACCCTCGCGGACGTCGCGGAGCGCGCCGGGGTGTCCCGCCAGACCGTCTCCAACGCCGTCAACAGCCCCGAGCTGCTGCGTCCCGACACGCTCGCACGCGTGCAGGATGCGATCGACGAGCTCGGCTACTCACCCAACCGCGCAGCTCGCAACCTGCGCACCCGCGCCAGCCACCTGATCGGGCTGAAGTTCAATCCCGCCCAGGAGGGCACGGCCAACGCGGCGATGGACCGGTTCGTCCATACCCTGGTGGAGGCCTCGGGCGACAGCGGCTACCACCTGTTGCTGTTCTCCGGCAGCACCGACGACCCGCTCGGGGGGTACGACGACCTCCTGCGGTCGACCGCGGTCGACGCCTTCGTCGTCACCGACACCTACCTCGGCAATCCACAAGCGGCCTGGCTGACCGAGCGCCGGGCCCCGTTCGTCGCCTTCGGCCGGCCCTGGGACAACCCCGACGCCACCCACCCGTGGGTCGACGTCGACGGTGCCGCCGGCACCGAGCTCGCGACCGACCACCTGCTCGACCAGGGCCATACCCGGATCGCGTGGATCGGGTGGCGCAAGGACTCCTTCATCGGCGAGGACCGCCGCTCGGGCTGGACCCGCGCGATGCATGCCCGCGACCTCCCCACCACCGGCCTGGCCTCCCGGGTCGAGGACACCGTGGCCAGCGGGCGCGAGGCGGCGGCCGTCCTGCTCGACGAGGCCCACCCGACGGCCTTCGTGTGCGCGTCGGACACCCTGGCGATGGGCGTGCTGCACACGCTCGGCGACCGGGCCATCGCCTGGGGTCGCGACATCGCCGTGGTCGGCTTCGACGACTCGCAGGTGGCCCAGGTCGTGCCCGGTGGGCTGACGTCGGTGCGCCAGCCGCTGGAGCAGGTCGCCGTCGAGCTGGTCAAGGCGCTCGAGGGGCTGCTCTCCACGCCGCCGGTCACCGGCCAGGGCGAGCTCCTCATCCCGACCCTCGCCGTACGCCTCAGCTCGGGCTGACCGCTCAGAGCTGCTTCGACCACAGGTCGACGGCGTAGTCGACCGTCGTCCCGGAGTGCTCGGCGAGGATCGCGTCGGCCAGGTCGGCCGCGAACTCGATCCGTACGACGGCCTCGAGGTCGGCCCGCTCGGCGAACCGCCACTCGAGGCCGAGCGGTGTGCGGGTCCATCCGTGACGCGACCAGAAGCGCTCGACCTCGACCGGGTCGACGCGCCGGTAGCCGCGCCGGAACCACCCTCCGAACGTCGACCGGGTCGCGTCGTTGTCGATCACGAACGCCGTGCCTCCCCGCCGTACGACGCGCGCCAGCTCGGCGAGCCCGGGCTCGCACCCTGGCCCGAAGAAGTAGGCCCACCGCGCATGCGCCACGTCGACCGACCGGTCAGGCAGCGGCAGCGCCTGCGCGGTGCCGGCGAGGACGGCGACGTTCGGGAGGGCGCGGGTACGACGCGCCGCCAGTCGCACCAGGCCGGGATGCGGCTCCACGCCGTACACCTGCGCCGCAATGGCGGCGAAGCGCGGGAGGTGGAAGCCGCTCCCGCAGCCGACGTCGAGCACCACCCGGCCCGCCCAGTCGGCCCGTGCCCGCATCGCGCTCTCGATCAGGCCGTCGCGGTCGACGGCGAGGTTCTCCAGCTCGTACGTCGCGGGGTGCTGCCAGATGTTGGGGCTGCGGATCGCGCCACGCGGCACATCGCTCATCGCCGGACAACTCTCCGCTGCACGCCGACACCCCGATCGGGGTGCTCGACATCCTGCCGCTGCTCAGCGAGGCCCGCACGCTCGCCTCGATCCTGGGCGGGTACCTCTCGGCGAACGCCACCAACCTCAACCGGGTCATCACCGTGCTGGAGATCGTGTCGCGCGACTTCCACACGACCGACGCCCAGATCAGCGCGGACCTCGAAGCCGACCACCGGCGGCTCTCCGAGCACCGGTGACCCCGACATCCTCAGACCCGGACGAGTCCTGACGGCGTCTGGAACTGCGCCGCGATGATCCCCGGCGTGCCGTGGAGGGCCACCCACTCGACCTTCACGTCCTCCAGAGGCGCCTCGACGGTCTCGCCGAGCCACTCGCTCACCCGCTGCGGGTCGCCGGCGATCTCGAGGCAGGCGAGCGACCAGTCGCGCGAGCCGCCTGCTGACGGATGGAGCTCGTCGGGGCTCAGCCACTGGATGAAGAAGGGCAGCTGGGGGTCGGAGATCAGGCCGTTGATGCCGATCTGGTTCCACAGCAGCTCGGTGCCGTCGGGACGGTGCCGGTTGCCGGGCGCCGCCTCGCGACCGAGCCGGCGCTCGACCGCGGCGATGTCGTCGACGGAGACGACCCAGCCGAGCCAGCCGCCGCCCAGGGCCGAGCGTGCTCGCACGGCCTGGCCGAACGGCGCCTTGTCGGACGCCGGGTGGTCGAGCACCTCGACGACCTCGAGATAGGTGTGGTCCGCCAGCGGCAGGACCATGTTCCTCGTCCCGAAACGCGGATGCACACCCCCGTCGACGAACTCACGGCCGAGCAACCCCCCGATGCGCTGGGCGGTGCCGGCCAGGCCGCCGGGGCCGGCGGCGTAGGAGATGTGGTCCAGTCGCATGCGGTGCATTCTGCGCCACGTCGTCCGCACTTCCCCACAGGGGGGTCGGGTTCTCTTGACGTCGAGACGTCGTCGCCGGCGGGTGGTTCCGGCTTGCGCGCATGCGCGCTGCGCCGCTCGCTGCGGACGTCCGCTCCGGCTAGCGCCGGATCGAACGGTCCTCGCTCGGGTCGGCGGGATGGGCCGCCAGACGCGCGCGCGAGGCCAGGTGCCGCTCGCAGTGCGCGACCAGCTCGTCGTACGCCGGGCGGCCCATCAGCTCGACCAGCTCGGGCAGGTTGGTGACGTAGAGCGGGTCGGGGGCCGTGTGCGCCTCGGTGTTGCCGGAGCAGTACCAGTCGAGGTCGTGACCTCCCGGGCCCCACCCGCGGCGGTCGTACTCACCGATCGTGACCTCGGTGTACGACGTGTCGTCCTGCCGCTCGACGGTGCGGAACGTGCGCCGGATCGGCAGCTGCCAGCAGACGTCCGGCTTGGTCTCGAGCGGGTTGCGGCCCTGCTGGAGCGCCAGCGAGTGCAGCGCGCAGCCGGCGCCCGTGCCGAAGTCCGCGCGGTTGTGGAAGATGCACGCCGACTGGCCGTCGTGCTCGACGACCAGGGTCTTGCGCGCGCCCTCGCCGTCGGTCTCGATCCAGTCCGACTTCCGGACCCGGCCGGGCGGGCGGAACTGCCAGGTCGCGGCGTCGAGCTGGTCGACGTACGACGCGACGCGTCGCTCGTCGCCCTTGTCGGCGAAGTGGGCGCCCAGGGTGCAGCAGCCGGTGTCGGGTGCGTCGGCGTAGATCCCCTTGCAGCCCTGCCCGAAGATGCACTGGTAGCGCGACGTCAGCCAGGTGAGGTCGCAGCGGAAGACCTGGTCGGCGTCGGTCGGGTCCACGAACTCGACGAAGGCGCGGGGAAAGACGAGGTCGACTTCGGGCACCGGCCCAGCCTACGGGCGTACGCCGAGTAGATTCGGGCGCATGCGCCTCGGCGTCCTCGACATCGGCTCCAACACCGGGCATCTGCTGGTGGTGGACGCCCACCGCGGCGCGGCCCCGTTGCCGGCGTACTCCCACAAGGAGCCCCTGCGCCTGACCGAGCACCTCGAGAACGGTGCGGTCACCAAGAGCGGCATCAAGGCGCTGACCACGTTCGTCGCCGATGCGCTCGTCGTCGCCGAGGACAAGGGCGCCCAGGACATCCTCGGCTTCGCCACCTCGGCGGTGCGCGACGCCGGCAACTGCGACGCGGTGCTCGAGCACGTGGCCGACGAGACCGGAGTACGCATCGCCGTACTGCCCGGCGAGGACGAGGCGCGGCTGACCTTCCTCGCCGTACGACGCTGGTTCGGGTGGTCGGCCGGGCGGCTGGCCGTCTTCGACATCGGCGGCGGGTCGCTCGAGATCGCGGGCGGCGCCGACGAGGAGCCCGACGCGGCCTGGTCGCTGCCGATCGGCGCGGCCCGGCTCGCCCGCGACTACTTCAGCGGTGGCAACCCGGGAGCGCAGGGCCTCCGTGAGCTGCGCAAGAAGATCCGGGCCGACATCGCCCGCGACGCGGGCCATCTGCTCAGGGGTGGTCCGCCCGACATGGCGGCCGCCACGTCCAAGACCTTCCGGTCGCTGGCGCGCATCTGCGGCGCCGCGCCCTCCGAGGACGGACCGCTGGTCGATCGGGTGCTGGCCCACGGCGGCCTCCAGGAGTGGATCCCCCGGCTCGTCGAGATGGCCCCCGGCGATCTGGCGGAGCTGCCGGGCGTCTCGAGCAGCCGCGCCCACCAGATCGTGCCGGGCGCGCTGGTCGCCGATGCGGTGATGGACATCTTCGACCTCGCCGAGCTCCAGATCTGTCCGTGGGCGCTCCGCGAGGGCGTCATCCTCGAGCGCCTCGACCAGATCGCGGCGGGCTGACGTGTCGCTGGTCGCCCTCTCCACCGCGTCGGTCTACCCCGAGTCGAGCGCCCACGCCTTCGCCTATGCATCGGCGCTGGGGTACGACGCGGTCGAGGTGATGGTCGGCATCGACGCCCTCAGCCAGCAGACCTCGGCCGTCAAGCAGCTCTCCGACCACCACGAGCTCCCGGTGTGCGCGATCCACTCGCCCTGCCTGCTGTGGACCCAGCGGGTCTGGGGCACCGACCCGTGGGGCAAGCTCGAGCGCTCGGCCGAGATGGCGCACGCCGTGGGCGCCGACGTGGTCGTCGTACACCCGCCGTTCCGGTGGCAGAAGGAGTACGCCGCCGGGTTCGTCAACGGCATCGCAGCCCTGGAGGAGTCGACCGGCCTGGCCTTCGCGGTCGAGAACATGTATCCGTGGCGGGCGTCCGCGCGACGCGGTGTCGAGATGTACCTGCCGGGGTGGGACCCCTCCGAGGAGACCTACGCCAACGCCACCGTCGACCTCTCCCATGCCGCGATCGCCCAGTCCCCGCCCGTGGAGATGGCGCAGCGGCTCGGCGACCGGCTGCGTCATGTGCACCTGACCGACGGCTCCGGCTCGGCCAAGGACGAACACCTGGTGCCGGGTCGCGGCACGATGGACGCGGCGGGCTTCCTCGGGCACCTTTCCCGGACCCGCTTCGCCGGCCACCTCGTGCTCGAGATCAACACCCGCAAGGCCAGCACCCGCGAGGAGCGTGAGGCCGACCTGCGCGAGTCGCTGGAGTTCGCCCGCACGCACTTCCCGGTCGGGACCCCGTGAGCACCGCCCCCCGTGGGCGTCGTCCGGGGGCGCCGGACACGCGGACGGCCATCCTGGGGGCGGCCCGCACGTCGTTCGCGGAGAAGGGCTTCGCCGGTACGACGATCCGCGCGGTCGCGGGCGCGGCCGGCGTCGACGCGGCGCTCGTGCACCACTACTTCGGGACCAAGGACGACCTCTTCGTGGCGGCCCTCGAGCTGCCGGTCGACCCGCGTGCCGCACTCGCCCCGGCGCTCGCCAAGGGTCCCGACGGCGCCGGACGGCGGGTGCTGACGGTCTTCGTCGGAGTCTGGGACGACCCCGCGAACACCCCGGTCCTCGTGGCGCTGGCCCGCACCCTGCTGGACCCCTCGGCCAACCACCTGATGCGCGACGGGTTCCTGCCGGTCGTGCTTCAGCCGGTCGGTCGGACCCTGGGGCTGGACCACCCGGAGCTGCGGATGTCGCTGGTCGCCAGCCAGGTGCTGGGGATCATCCTGAGCCGCTACGTCCTCGAGCTCGAGCCCCTCGCCTCGATGCCCGCCGAGACCCTGGTGGCGACGTACGCGCCGACGCTGCAGCGCTACCTCACCGGCGACCTGCCGTGACCTGGTGGGTTCGCGTCGATCGACGTCGCCCGGTTGACCGTAGCCACTGGTTGGAGGAGAATTCAACGCATGGTGAATAACGTGGTGGAGATCCGGGGGCTCGTCGTCGATCGTGGTGGACGCCCGGTGCTGCACGGGCTCGACCTCACCATCGAGCGGGGCAGCGTCACCGGGCTGCTGGGCCCCAGCGGCTGCGGCAAGAGCACGCTGATGCGGTCCATCGTCGGGATCCAGGTACTGACGTCCGGCAGCGTGAGGATCGACGACGTCGAGGCGGGCAGCAAGGAGCTGCGGCACCGGATCGGCTACGTCACCCAGGACCCGAGCGTGTACGACGACCTCACGGTCCGCGAGAACCTCACGTTCTTCGCCCGCGTCCTCGGCACCGATCCCGCCTCGGTGACGCTCGCCATCGAGCGGGTGGACCTCACGAAGCACGCCGACCAGGTCGTGGGCCGGCTCAGCGGCGGCCAGCTCTCACGGGTCAGCCTGGCCGTGGCCCTCCTCGGTACGCCGGACGTACTGGTCCTCGACGAGCCGACCGTCGGGCTCGACCCGGTGCTCCGCCGCGACCTCTGGGCCCTCTTCCACCGCCTGGCCGACGACGGCGTGGCGGTCTTCGTGTCCAGCCACGTGATGGACGAGGCCGACCGCTGCGACCGGCTCCTGCTCATGCGCGAGGGGCTGATCATCGCCGACGACACCCCCGACCACATCCGTGCGCAGACCCACACCGACGACATCGAGGGCGCCTTCCTGGCGCTGGTCGACGCCGCGAGCGAGGGGAGCGTGGCATGAACCCCCGGATCCTGCTCGCCGTCACCACCCGGGTGCTCACCCAGCTGCGCCGGGACCGTCGTACGGCGGCCATGCTGCTCGTACTGCCGTGCGTCCTGATCACCCTGCTCTGGTGGATGTTCAAGGACAACCCCGGCCAGCTCTTCGACCGCTTCGGTCCCGGGCTGCTCGCGATCTTCCCGTTCATCGTGATGTTCCTGGTGACCAGCGTGACCACGTTGCGCGAGCGCAGCTCGGGCACCCTCGAGCGGCTGCTCGCGATGCCGATGGGCAAGCTCGACTTCCTCGGCGGCTACGCACTGGCGTTCGGCGTGGTCGCGACCGCCCAGGCGGCGCTCGCCGTGGCCCTGAGCGTCGGGCTGCTCGGCCTCGACATCGCCGGCCCCGTGTGGCTGCTCGGCGTCGTGGCGGTCGCCGACGCGGTCCTCGGTACGGCGCTCGGGCTGTTCGTCAGCGCGTTCGCGCGTACCGAGTTCCAGGCGGTCCAGTTCATGCCGTTGTTCGTGATCCCCCAGATCCTGCTGTGCGGTCTCTTCGTGCCACGGGCGGGGCTGCCCGACGTGCTGCACGCGGTCAGCAACGTCCTGCCGCTCTCCTACGCGACCGACGCGATGCAGTCGCTCGTCGCGAGCAGCGCCGTAGGCGACGTCTGGCACGACCTGGGGATCGTCGTCGCCTTCGCGCTCGCGGCCCTCGCCCTCGGCGCGGCGACGCTTCGTCGTCGTACGCCCTGACCACGGAGCGCGAGCTCACGGCGTAGCCTTTCGGCCATGCCGTTGCTGCGCCAACCGTTGCTCCTCCTCGCCCGGAGCCAGCGGATCAAGAAGCTGGTCACGACGCTGCCGGTGTCGGCCGGCATCGTGCACGGCTACGTCCCCGGTGACGCCGTCGGTGACGCCGTCGAGGCGACGGCCGGTCTCGTCGACGAGCACCTCCGGGCGACCCTCGACTACCTCGGCGAGGACACCCTCGACGCCGACCGGGCCGAGGCGACGGTGCAGGCCTACCTCGAGCTCCTGGCGGCCCTCGCCGCGCGGGGTCTGACCCGGCACGCCGAGGTGTCGGTGAAGCTCTCCGCGATCGGGCAGGCCCTCCCCGCCCAAGGTCACAAGATCGCGCTGGAGCACGCCCGCACGATCTGCCGCGCCGCCCGCAACGCCGGCACCAGCGTCACCCTCGACATGGAGGACCACACCACCACCGACGCCACGCTGGCCACGCTGCGCGAGCTCCGCAAGGACTTCCCCGAGACGGGCGCCGTCCTGCAGTCCTACCTGCGCCGTACCGAGGCCGACTGCCGCGCGCTCGCCTACGAGGGCTCGCGGGTACGCCTCTGCAAGGGGGCGTACGACGAGCCGGAGTCGGTCGCCTTCCGCTCCCGGCTCGACGTCGACAAGTCGTTCGTGCGCTGCCTGAAGGTGCTGTTGGCCGGCCAGGGCTACCCGATGATCGCGACCCACGACCCGCGCATGATCACGATCGCGTCGTCGCTGGCAAGCCGCAACGGCCGCGACGCGGGCAGCTACGAGTACCAGATGCTCTACGGCACCCGGCCCGACGAGCAGCGTCGTCTCGTCGCGGCCGGCGAGACCGTGCGCGTCTACGTGCCCTACGGCACCCAGTGGTACGGCTACCTCATGAGACGTCTCGCTGAGCGACCACAGAACCTGACATTCTTCATCAGGTCCCTGATCAGCAAGAAGTAGCCAGGAGCGGGCAGAGCCATGTCGTCGAAGTCGCCGGTCACCGCGATCCTGGGCGCCGGCGTGATGGGCGAGGCGCTGCTCTCCGGGCTGATCCGCGGCGGCCGCCCGGTTGCCGAGCTGCTGGTGGGCGAGAAGCGCACCGAGCGCGCTCGCGAGCTCCACGAGAGGTACGCCGTCAGCGTCGTCTCCAACCTCGACGCCACCAAGCTCGCGGACACCATCGTGCTCGTCGTCAAGCCGCAGGACATGGCCGGCCTGCTCGACGAGATCGGCCCCGAGGTGCGGCCCGGCCAGCTGGTCGTCTCGATGGCCGCGGGCATCACCACGTCGTTCCTCGAGTCGCGCCTGCCCGACGGTGTGCCGGTCGTCCGCGTGATGCCCAACACGCCGGCGCTCGTCGACGAGGGCATGGCCGCGATCGCGGCCGGCTCCCACTGCGACGACGACCACCTCACGATCGCCGAGCAGATGCTCGCGTCGACCGGTCGGGTGCTGCGGATCGCCGAGCGCCAGATGGATGCCGTCACCGCGATCTCCGGCACCGGTCCGGCGTACATCTTCTTCGTGGTCGAGGCGATGATCGAGGCCGGTGTCCACCTCGGGCTGCCGCGCGCGACCGCCACCGAGCTGGTCGTCCAGACGGTGGTGGGCTCGGCGAAGATGCTCCGCGAGACCGGATCCCACCCGGTGGTGCTGCGCGAGCAGGTCACGTCTCCGGGCGGCACCACCGCCGCCGCGCTGCGCGAGCTGGAGATCCACAAGGTGCGGGCCGCGTTCCTGGCCGCGCTCGAGGCGGCCAGCGATCGCTCGGCCCAGCTCGCCGAAGGCACCTGACCGCGGGAAGGAACCGAACGCGCCGCCGTCGACGTTCCTCGAGTGAGGAGGAGCGATGACGACGGTGCCGGAGTACGACGCCTTCTACGTCGCCCCTGGCCACGCCTCGTACGCACGACGTACGCCGTGTCCGGTGACCTCGGCGTCGCGGAGGACGCCGTACAGACCGCGTTCGCCAAGGCGTACCGAAGCTGGCGCCGGATCTCGCTGCTCGCCGTACGGGCAGCCGACTCGGGGCTGGGATGTCGACGTACTTCACCTCGGCCGTGTGGGCCGGCGGCCAGCTCGTCTTGCCGGCCGGTGCGAACTGCCAGGGCCAGCACCGGACCGGACTGAGCGGGAGGGCCTGGATCTATACCCCCTGACCGGTCGGTGCCACGGAGGGCTTGGGTCGAGCCCGCGACGTACCTACTGCGTTGCGGACTCGACTCAGGCTCTCGTCCACGGGCCGGCCTGGGCCGGTGGCGCGGGTGGGTCTGCGACTCGACCATCGACGGATGGACGAGATCGCGCATCTGCTCGCGGAGCAGGGTGGGGTGATCACCCGGCGCCAGGTCCTGACGGCCGGCGCTTCCCCGGCCTCGATCGAGCGCGCGCTGAGGCGACGTGAGTGGGTGCGCCTGCTGCCGGGAGTGTTCCTCGACCACACGGGCAGCCCCTCCTGGCAACAGCGCGCGTGGGCCGGCGTGCTCTTCTACGAACCGGCGGCCCTGGCCGGGAGGCCGGCGCTTCGCGCGGGGGCCGGTCCCGGCTGGCGTCACCACGACGACGCGGCGCCCATCGAGATCGCGGTCGGCGTCGAGCGCACGGTGCGCAACGCGGCCGGCTACCGCGTACGTCGATGCGTCGACCTGGAGACGCGGGTGAGGTGGAACACGGGTCCCCCGAGGATCCGGACCGAGCATGCGGCCATCGATGTGGCCTCGCAACAGACCGACCGCTGGCACACGATCGCGGTCCTGGCCGATGTCTGCCAGACACGCCGTACCACGGCGAGGCGCATCCTCGTCCACCTCTCGGAGCGGGGCCGGGTCCGTGAGCGGCGCTGGCTCACCGAGGTCCTGCGTGACGTTGCCGAGGGGACGTGTTCGGTTCTCGAGCACGGATATCTGGTCCACGTCGAGCGTGCTCACGGTCTCCCGCGTCCGGCGCGACAGCCGAGCGAGAGCTCCGATCGAGGACCCGTGTATCGCGACGTCAGCTATCGAAGGTACGGACTGCTCGTCGAGCTGGACGGTCGGCTCTTCCACGACACCGCCGACCAGCGCGACCGGGACCTCGATCGCGACCTCGACGCGGCCGTCGGCGGGCGGTCGACCATCCGCCTCGGGTGGGGGCAGGTCTACGGTCGACCCTGTCGCACCGCCGGCGCGATCGGTCGGCTCCTGCAGACTCGCGGCTGGGATGGATCCCCTGTGCCCTGTGGAGCCGGCTGCGACCTGGTCTAGCTCGAGTCCGCGACGTACGTGGTGCGGTGCGCCTTCGAGCCAGTGGCCGATGGCCCGACTGGGGAACCCCCTACAACCCCATCGCGGCGGTGGCGTCGGCGAGGACGGACGCCGTCACCTCGCGGCAGTGGGCGGAGCCGTCGGCGAAGACCGAGGCGACGTAGGCCGGCTCGGCGGCCAGCTCGGCGTACGACTTCTGCAACGGCGAGAGCGTCGCCACGACGGCCTCGGTGACGGCCGACTTGAGCGCGCCGTACGTCGTGATCCCGTCGGCCGATCCGCCGCACGCGGCCAGGATGTCGAGCAGGTTGGTCACGCCGGGCTTGTCGTCGGCGGAGACGCGTACGGCGTCCGGGCCGGTGTCGGAGTCCGTGACCGCCCGCGCCACCTTCCGGCGTACGACGTCGGGCGGGTCGAGGAGCCGGATCACCCCGGCGTCGCCGCCGGCGGACTTCGACATCTTCGCCGTCGGGTTCTGGAGGTCCATCACGCGCGCACCCGCGGGGGGCGTGCGCACCTCCGGTACGACGAAGACCGGCCCGTAGGTGTGGTTGAAACGGATCGCCAGGTCCCGGGTGAGCTCGACGTGCTGCCGCTGGTCGTCGCCGACCGGCACCTGCGACGGCCGGTAGAGCAGGATGTCGGCCGCCATCAGTGCCGGGTAGGTGTAGAGCGACGCCCGCGTCGAGGCGATGCCGCGCCCCTTCTCCTTGAACTGGATCATCCGGTTCAGCTCGCCGGTGTACGCCGTGCACTCCAGCAGGTAGGCCAGCTCGCGGTGCGCGGGCACCTGGCTCTGCCGGAACAGCGTCGCGCGGGCCGGGTCGAGCCCGGCGGCGAGGAACAGCGTGGCCATCTCGGTGATGGTCGCCCGGAGGACTGCGGGCTCCTGCGGGGTCGTCAGGGCGTGCAGGTCGGACAGCCCGAAGAAGCAGTCGTCGGGCGTCGAGCCCACCTGGGCGTCGACGAAGCGGCGCAGCGCGCCGAGGTGGTTGCCGAGCGTCAGCCGCCCGGTGGGGGTGATGAGGGAGAGGTTGCGGTCCATGGTGGCTCCTGGTTGTCGAGGCCCACGAGCGCTGGTCCCGACCAGCAGATGCGACGAAGAACGGCCGCCCGTGGGCGGCCGTGGATGGAGTGCGTGCTCGATCGGTGGTCCGCCGTCAGGCGGGCCACCAGCAGGACTTCTGGCACATCAGCACACGGTGAGGATACCGGTAGCGTGCAGGGATGCCACCGTGTTCGGGTCCCGCGACGGTGGTGTTCGACCCGACGTTGACGGAGTACGACTTCGGGCCGAGCCACCCGATGTCGCCGGTCCGGGTCGACCTCACCATGCGGCTGGCCGGAGACCTCGGTGTCCTCGACCGGATCCGCACCGTCCCCGCGCCGATGGCCTCCGACGACCTCATCGCCACCGTGCACGAGCCCGGCCTGATCGAGGCGGTGATGCGGGCCGGGGCCGATCCGGCCGGCTTCGAGCCGTCGTACGGCCTCGGCAGTGACGACAACCCCGTCTTCCACGACATGCACCGCGCCGCGAGCCACGTCGTCGGCGCGAGTGTGGAGGCGTTCCGGCAGGTCTGGAGCGGCGAGAGCCTGCACAGCGCCAACATCACGGGCGGCCTGCACCACGCGATGCCCGACCGGGCGAGCGGCTTCTGCATCTACAACGACGTCGCGGTCGGCATCAGGTGGCTCCTCGCGAACGGCGCCCGGAAGGTGGCCTACGTCGATGTCGACGTCCACCACGGCGACGGCGTCGAGAAGATCTTCTACGACGACCCGCGGGTGCTCACGATCTCGCTGCACGAGACCGGCCAGACCCTGTTCCCAGGCACCGGCTTCGCCCCGGACTCCGGCGGGCCGGAGGCTCGGGGCAGCGCCGTCAACGTCGCGCTCCCCCCCGGTACGGCGGACGCCGGGTGGCTGCGGGCCTTCCATGCGACCGTCCCGGCGCTGCTCCGCGAGTTCGCGCCCGATGTCCTGGTCACCCAGCACGGCTGCGACAGCCACCGCGACGACCCGCTCGCCGACCTGATGCTGAGCGTCGACGGCCAGCGCGCGTCGTACCTCGCACTGCACGACCTCGCCCACGAGGTGTGCGACGGCAAGTGGGTGGTGACCGGTGGGGGCGGCTACGCCCTGGTCGAGGTGGTCCCGCGGGCCTGGAGCCACCTGCTCGCCGTCGTCGGCGGGCAGCCGCTGGAGACGTCGACGGAGACCCCTCTGTCGTGGCGCGAGCACGTCAGCGAGCGGCTCGGCCGGACCGCGCCGTACCGCCTCACCGACGGGCGCGACCCGTCGTACCGCGACTGGTCGGAGGGCTACGACCCCGGCACCTGGCTGGACCGCACGATCATGGCCACGCGCGAGGAGATCTTCCCGTTGCACGGCCTCGACCCGCTGCCCTGAGTGTGCCCGGGGTAAAATTCGAGGGGTTTTCAACTCGACACGCCTGGTTCCCTTGAGTTTCTGTAGCGATTTCCTTCCCCACGAGTCACATCAGGCTCTATTCTCACGTGAGCGCGGGACGTGGAGTCACCGGAGGGGAAGCCGGTGCGTGCCTGCAAAAGAGAGACGGTGCCTGCGATGCCTGCCCACCAGCCCGGAGACATCTCCGACGTCAAGTTCCTGACCGTGGCCGAAGTGGCCGCGACCATGCGCGTGTCCAAGATGACGGTCTACCGCCTGGTCCACGGGGGTGAGCTGCCCGCCGTCCGCGTCGGTCGCTCCTTCCGGGTGACCGAGGAGGACGTCAACGAGTACCTCCGCAAGAGCTTCTACAGCGCCGGCTGAGACCGCCGCCCGCTCGCCCGTGCCACGGCTCGGCGCTCGGGGATTTCGAGACAGGCCGCTCAGCCCTCACTTCGTTCGGGTTGAGCCGGACCTCCTCAATCTCCTCGCTCTCCTTCGTCCTCGCGAGCTCGGACGAAGCGCTCGGGGATTTCGAGACAGGCCGCTCAGCCCTCACTTCGTTCGGGTTGAGCCGGACCTCCTCAATCTCCTCGCTCTCCTTCGTCCTCGCGAGCTCGGACGAAGCGCTCGGATTCTGCGCCGGTCAGCCCGGCGGCTACGCTGTCGGGGTCGTCCCGGCGCACCTCCGGGACCCTGAGGTCGTAGCTGGAAGAGGTCTTTCGTGGGTTCTGTCATCAAGAAGCGGCGCAAGCGGATGGCGAAGAAGAAGCACCGCAAGCTGTTGAAGAAGACGCGCGTCCAGCGTCGCAAGCTCGGCAAGTAACCCGTACGAGGCTCCGACGCCGTGGGGAAGGTCGTCCTGGTCACCGGGGTCTCCCGCGACCTCGGCCGCAGGTTCGCGCGCGGTCTCGCGGCCCATCCCGACGTCGACCGGGTGGTCGGCGTCGACGCCGTACCCCCTCGCGACGACATCGGTGACGTCACCTTCGTGCGTGCCGACATCCGCAACCCCGTCATCGCCAAGGTCATCGCCAAGGAGGACGTCGACACCGTCGTCCACATGAGCGTGATCGCCACGCCCGGCAGCGCCGGTGGGCGGGGCACGATGAAGGAGCTCAACGTCATCGGGACCATGCAGCTGCTCGCGGCCTGCCAGAAGGCCCCCGGCATCCGGCACCTGGTCGTGAAGTCGACCTCCACCGTGTACGGCGCATCCAGCCGCGACCCGGCGATGTTCCGCGAGGACATGGAGCCCCGGCGAGCCCCCAGCTCGGGCTATGCCAAGGACGTCGCGGAGATCGAGGGCTACGTCCGCAGCTTCGCCCGTCGCCGTCCCGACGTCGGGGTGACGACCTTGCGGCTGGCCAACGTCCTCGGTCCTCATGTGACCAGCCCGATCACGTCGTACTTCCGGCTGCCGGTGATCCCGACGGTCCTCGGCTTCGACCCACGCCTGCAGTTCGTGCACGAGCACGACCTGATGCGGGCGCTGACCCATGCGGTGCACGCGGAGGTGGCCGGCACCTTCAACATCGCCGGAGACGGCGTCATGCTGCTGTCGCAGGCCGTCCGGCGGCTCCGCAAGCCGACGGTGTCCCTGCCCCGCCCCGCCGTCGGCGGTCTCGCCGGGCTGCTCAAGTCGGCCCGGATGGCCGACTTCTCGCCCGAGCAGCTCGGCTTCCTCACCTTCGGGCGCGGCATCGACACGACCCGGATGCGTACCGGTCTCGGGTTCGAGCCCGACCACACCACGGCGCAGACGTTCGCCGACTTCGCGACCGCCATCGGTCATCCCCCGGGCACCGTCGAGCGCCTGGTCGACGGGCTGTCCACCGCGTTGCCCCACCCCGAGCCCACCGCTCCCGGAGCCGGCCGTGGCTGACGCCGAGATCATCCCGATCGGGAGCGGCGGCCGGCCCGGGCGGGGCTCGGGCAGCGCCCGGCCGTCGCGGGCATCGCGCACGCTCGCCGGCGGTACGGCGCGCCCCGCACGCAAGCCGGCGCCCAAGAGGGCCGTACCGCCTGACGACGACGAGATCCCGGTGACCGAGGTACGCCGTCCCGCGACCACCCGCGACCGAGCGCCGCTCGGTGGCATCTCGTCCGGCGAGTGGCTGGCCGCGCTGCAGTCGGGGGCCGTCCAGGTCTTCGGTGACGACTGGGAGCCTCAGCTCGCCCGGTTCCTCGCCTTCCTGAGGCGCCGGATGACCGGCGACTACGAGGTCGACGAGTACGGCTTCGACCAGGAGGTCGCCGAGCAGCTGCTCCTCGCGTCGCTCCGCCCGCTGGCCCAGAAGTGGTTCCGGATCGAGGCACGCGGCGTCGACAACCTCCCGACCGAGGGCGGGGCGCTGGTGGTCTCCAACCACTCCGGCACGCTGCCGATGGACGGCCTGATGACGATGCTGACCATCCATGACGAGATCGGTCGCTTCCTGCGTCCGCTGGGTGCCGACCTGGTCTTCCGGCTGCCGTTCGTCAGCAGCCTGGCCCGCAAGGGCGGCGCCACGCTCGCGTGCCACGAGGACGCCGAGCGGATGCTGGCCGGCGGCGAGCTGGTCGGGGTCTGGCCCGAGGGTTTCAAGGGCATCGGCAAGCCGTTCCACGACCGCTACAAGCTCCAGCGCTTCGGTCGTGGCGGATTCGTCGCGGCAGCGTTGCGTACCGGCGTACCCATCGTGCCGTTGTCCGTGGTCGGCGCCGAGGAGATCTACCCGCTCGTCGGCAACATCCCCGCGCTGGCCCGGTTGCTCGGCATCCCCTACGTCCCCGTCACGCCGTTCTTCCCGTGGCTCGGGCCGCTCGGCCTGGTGCCGCTGCCGTCGAAGTGGCTGATGGAGTTCGGCGAGCCGATCCGCACCGACGACTACGACGCCGGCGCTGCCGACGACCCGATGCTGGTCTTCAACGTCACCGACCAGGTGCGCGAGACGATCCAGTCGTCGCTCTACCAGCTGCTCGTCGAGCGCGACTCGATCTGGCGCTGAGCGCCGGCGCAACCGCTCAGGGCAGCAACGTCTGCAGATCGGTCGGCAGCGCGCTGCTCAGGCCGCCGACGGTGTCGTCGAGCGTGCTCGCGAGCACGTTACCCGCCGCGCCGACCGCGTCGAGCAGGTTGTTGGTGGTGTCCGCGACGGTGTTGCCCAGCTCGTTCTGGAGGTCCTGGGTGAGACCGCCGGTCAGGTGCTGGAGGGTGTGCTGCACGTCCTGGGCGGTCGGGACCGCGACGTCGGTGCCCGGCTGCGTCGGGTCGGTCACGCTGGCCGGGGGCAGGTGATCGCCGACGTGGGGTAGGTGCGGCGTACCGAACGGGCCGGTGTGACCGCCGTGCTGGTGGGTGGTGCCACCGGTGGTCGGCTGGGCGACCAGCCAGAAGTCGGCAGCGGCCGCCACCGCGTCGGTGAGCACGCTCGGCACCGAGGTGACCGAGGGGCCGGGGCAGCTCGGGCAGGTGTGGACCGCGACCTGCTGTACCTGGTCGAGGGCCTGGGCCGCCTGCAGCAGCTGGTCGTCGGCGGCCGGCGGCACCATGCCTTGGAGCTGGTGCAGCGTGGCCATGCTGGCCGCGGTGAAGGAGCGGACGGACGTGATCGAAGACTGGTTGCCCGTGGCCTGGTAGTCGGAGACGAGCAGGTCGGAGCCTGCCACGGCCTGCTGGGTGAACTCGTCGAGGGTGTCGCCGACCACGGTCGAGCCCGCGGTGTCCTGACGGCTGAGCGCGGTGGCCTCGTCGAGCCGGGTCGCGGCGTCGGCGAGCAGCAGGCGACCACGCGCCGCACGGTCGAAGGTCAGCTCGGCGTGGGCGTTCTCGATGCCGCGCTTGAGCGGGTAGAGCCCCTCACCCGGGAGTGCCGACTGGGCGGCTACGGCCATGGTGCCGGTGACACCGACCAGGGTCACACCACTGATCACGGCGGCCAGCCGCCGGTTGCGGCTGCGGGCGCGCGGTGCCGCCGGGCGCAGGCGGAGCCGGGCATCGGTCTCGGCACGGTCGGCCGCGGCCGCGGTGAGCAAGGACTCGGCCTCGACCAGCAGGCGCTCGCGCAGGGCGGCGACGAACGCCGGGTCGGGCTCGGGAGCAGGAGTGGCACGCAGGGCACCGACGACGTCGAGCAGCTCGGCGTACGACGGCAGGTGAGCGCCGCTCGTCGAGGAACCCTCGACGAGCTCGTGGAACCGCTGAGCGCTCCGCCCCGTGATCACTGTGTCCGTCCTTGGTGTCGGTCACGGCGAATGCCGGACGACCAGCACAACGACGGGCCCACGCGGCGGGTTACGCCCGCCCACGTGGGCAGCTCAGGCATCGCGCCACCCGGCCGGGATCAGCTTGGCGAGGTTGCGCACCCCCCGGAGCTGGAGCTGTTTCACCGCACCCTCGCTGCGTCCGAGGACCTCGGCGGTCTCGGCGATGCTGAGCCCCTGGAGGAACCGCATGATCAGGCAGTCGCGCTGCTCGTCGGAGAGCCGGCGCAGGCCGTCGAGCAGGACCTCGTTGGTGAGTGAGGCGAGGACCTCGTTCTCCGGGCCCTCGGCCGGGGCGTCGTGGAGACCCATGTCCTCGGTGGTCAGCTCGAGACGGGTCCGGCCGGCCTTGAAGTGGTCGGTGCACAGGTTGCGGGCGATCGTCATCAGCCAGGCGCCGAAGTCCTTGCCCTGCCAGCGGAAGTTGGCCATGCCGCGCAGGGCACGCACGAACGTCTCCGAGGTGAGGTCCTCGGCGAGTGAGGTCGAGCGGCTGCGGTAGTAGACGAAGCGGTACACCGAGCCGTGGTAGTGGTCGTAGAGCTGGCCGAAGGCCTCGCTGTCGCCACCGCGGGCGAGCTCGACCAGGGCGATGAGCCGGGTGCGCTCGGCCGCGGACTCCTCGGACGACGCGGCCTGGTCGGAGTCGTCGTACCGGCCGTCGGGCGGGCCGCCGACCGCCGCCTCGCTCAGGAGCATCCACGCGGGGACCCCGGCGGGCTGCGGCCGGAGGCCGAGCACCGCCAGGACGGCAGCACGGAGGTCGTCCCATCCGCGTGCCGTGTCGTGGTCACCCCACGTCATCGTGAATCCCTCCCGAGGACCGGTGCTGGCGCATCTGTCATGGTAAGCGGGGCTCAGCGGGGGCGAAACCGTCTGCGACACAAAATGTGACACGCGTTTACAGCAGCTACCGGCGGCGACGTACGGCGACCCCGGCCGCGACAGCGCCGCTGACGGCTCCCGCCGCGGCGGCCGTGACCAGCCCGGCGCGGGCCGCCTTGCGCCCGGTGCGGTAGTCGCGGATCCGCCATCCCTGGTGCTTGGCGTAGGCCCGCAGCCGGGCGTCGGGGTTGACCGCGCAGGGGTCGCCGACCAGGGAGAGCATCGAGAGGTCGTTGTAGGAGTCGGAGTACGCCGAGCAGGCGGCCAGTTCGAGCCCCTCGCGCGCTGCCAGCGCCTTGATCGCCTCGGCCTTGGCCGGGCCGTGGAGCATCTCGCCGACCAGCCGGCCGGTGTAGACGCCGTTCTCGTGCTCGGCCACGGTGCCGAGGGCGCCGGTGAGGCCGAGACGGCGGGCGATGATCTGCGCGATCTCGATGGGCGCGGCGGTCACCAGCCAGACCCGCTGCCCGTCGTCGAGATGCAGCTGCGCCAGGGCCCGGGTGCCCGGCCAGATCCGGTGGGCCATCGCCTCGTCGAAGATCTCCTCGCCGAGCTCCTCGAGCTCGGCGACGGTGTGACCGGAGATGAACGACAGTGCGGAGGCCCGGGTCTCGGCGACGTGATCCGGGTCCTCGACCCCGACGACGCGGAAGTAGAGCTGCTTCCAGGCGGCCGAGACGATCTCGCGGGTGGTGAAGAACTGCCGGCGGTGCAGACCGCGGGCGAGATGGAAGATGCTCGCGCCCTGCATGAGGGTGTTGTCCACGTCGAAGAACGCAGCCGCCACCGGGTCCGCCGGCGTGGTCAGCGCCGTTTCCACCTCGGCGGCCGCAGCGGCCGCCTCTCCGGCAAGAGTCGAGCGCTGCTTGAGGTTCAGCGGCTTGCGGCTCTTCTCGGGAGTCACGACGCCAGACTATCGGGGGCACGGGTCGGGGCGGGCTCGCGAGCAAGCTCGCTTCGCCGCTCGCTGCGGCGCTGGACTGCGGAGGCTTGCGAGCAAGCCCGCTTCGCCGCTCGCTGCGGCCGTTCCGCTCCTGCTGCGCAGGGGCGGAACGTCCTCGCTCGGGCTGTGGGATCATCGCCCCCATGCCGACCACCCACGACGTCTCCTCGCTCGTGGCCGAGGCAGCCGCGGACCGTCCCGACGCACTGGCCGTGGTGGAGGCAGCCGGGCGCAGCATCACCTGGGGCGCGCTCGAGGACGAGGTCGCCCGGGTGGCGACCGGCCTGGGTGCCGCCGGGCTGGTGGCCGGCCAGAGGGTGCTGCTCGCACTCGGCAACCGCATCGAGTTCGTGACGGCGTACCTCGGGGTGCTGCGTGCGCAGGTGGTCGCCGTACCCGTGAACCCGCGGGCCACGACCGGCGAGCTGGCCCGGATGATCGCCGACTCCGGCTCCCGGATCCTGGTCGCCGACGACGAGACGATCGACGCCGTACGCGTGGCGGTCGACCTGGTCCGAGCCGCGCGCGCGGGCGAGACCGACGAGCTCGACGCCGAGATCCTCGAGCGCGCACACGACCCGCACGTGTACGTCGTCGAGGCGGAGCCGGGACCCGGCGAGCAGGCGTACGACGCGCTCCGGGCCACCGCCTCCCGCCCGGTGCCCCCGCTGCCCGATCCCGAGAAGCTGGCGTGCCTGCTCTACACCAGCGGCACGTCGGGCCGCCCGCGCGCGGCCATGCTCACCCATCGCGCGTTGGTCGCGAACATCGACCAGGCCGCACAGGTCGACCCGCCGATGATCCACGGCGACGACGTCGTCCTGGGGGTGCTGCCCCTGTTCCACGTCTACGGGCTGAACGCCGTCCTCGGCAGCGTGCTGCGCCACCGGGCCAAGCTCGTGCTGATCGACCGGTTCGACCCCCAGGCGACGCTCGACGTCATCGACGACGAGGCGGTCAGCGTGGTCCCGGTCGCCCCGCCGGTCTTCGCCTACTGGCTGCCGGAGGAGCACCTGCGTGAGCGGCTCGGTCCGGTGCGCCTGATGCTCTCGGGCTCGGCGCCGCTGTCGCCGGAGCTGATCGAGCGGTTCACCGATGCGACCGGCATCGCGGTCCACCAGGGCTACGGACTGACCGAGGCGTCGCCGATCGTCACCAGCACATTGTGCAGCCGCGAGCTCCAGCCCGGCTCCGTGGGCGCGGCCCTGCCCGGCGTCGGGGTCAAGGTGCTCGACGAGTTCGGCCACGACCCCGAGGGCGGCGACCCGGGCGAGATCTGGGTCCGCGGCGACAACCTGTTCAGCGGCTACTGGCCGGACGGCGCCGGCGGGCCCGACCAGGACGGCTGGTGGGCCACCGGCGATGTCGGCTTCCTCGACGACTCCGGAGACCTGTTCCTGGTCGACCGCATCAAGGAGCTCGTGATCGTGTCGGGCTTCAACGTCTACCCGATCGAGGTCGAGGACGTCATCCGCGAGGTGCCGTCCGTCGCCGAGGCCGCGGTGATCGGCGTCGAGGACTCCGCGACGGGCGAGGCGGTGGTCGCCTACATCCGCTCGGTGGACCGTGTGGCAGACGACGACGTCGCCGACGCCGTACGCGAGCACTGCGCCGTACGCCTGGCTCGCTTCAAGCGGCCGTCGCGCATCGAGATCGTCGACGAGCTGCCCCTGACCGTGACCGGCAAGGTGCAGAAGGGTCGCCTCCGCGGCATGGAGCGCCGGCGGTCCCTGGGGCTCCTCGAGTGACCGGGCCGCGAGTCACGCTCTACGGCCGACCGGGCTGCCACCTCTGCGACGACGCGCGCACCGTCGTACAGCAGGTCTGTGCCGAGCTGGGCGAGTCGTACGTCGAGGTCTCCATCGACGACGACCCCGAGCTCCGGCGGCGGTTCGGTGACGAGGTCCCGGTGACCTTCGTCGACGGTCGGCAGCACGACTTCTGGCGCGTCGACCCCGTCCGCCTCCGCGCCGCACTCACCGCTGGTTGAGGGGCTCGCGGTCCGTCGCTGGTTGAGGGGTTCGCGGTCCGTCGCTGGTTGAGGAGCTCGGGCTAGCGAGCGTCTCGAGACCGAGCCGACGAGAAGGTGGTTGCGGTGGTGGTGGTGGGTTGCGGGGCCTGGTGGCGGCAGTTGTCTTGCTTCCGGGTTGGGTGGGCTACTCGTCGTGGTGGCGGCTTGAAGTACTTTGAGAAAGTCTCGGGATCCCTTGTGGACAAGGGGATTTCGGTCCTTCGGGTGTCGGTGGCGGGTGCCTGAGTTGTCCCCGCCCAGACCCACCCCCCACAACCTCGCCCCCCTGTGCCGACGCGGGGGGATGCAACTGCGCCCTAGCCTTCGAGGCATGGAGACCGAGGACCTGCGGGTTGCCGTCTATTACGAGTTTCGCCGAGGCGACCTTCCCCGAGTCGACGTTCTGGCTGACGCACTCGTCACCGCGCCCGACGAGGTGCGATCCGGCCTGGAGAAGCTCGCCGCTCAACGCCACCTGGCGCTCGGCGCGGACGGCGAGGTGGCGATGGCGCACCCGTTCACCGCCGTTCCCCTGGGATTCTCGGTGATGGGCCGAGACACGCTGTGGTGGGGCGGATGCTCGTGGGACTCGTTCGCGATGCCGCACCTGCTGCCAGATCAGGGACCCATGGCCGTGGCGACCACCTGCCCGTCGTGCGGTCGGGCCCACGCCTGGCAGGTGGACGATCGGGAGCCGCCGGTGGGCGATCAGATCGCCCACTTCCTCGTGCCCGCTGCGCACATGTGGGACGACGTCGTCCACACCTGCCGCAACCAGCGGATCTTCTGCTCCGAGGCGTGCCTGTCGGGCTGGCTTGATCGCTCCGGGCACGAGCGCGGCTACGTCATGGACCTCGCCACATTGTGGCGACTCGCGTCCGGTTGGTACGCCGGCAGGCTGGAGCACGGGTACGTCCGCCGCGAGCCGAGCGATGCTGCGGACTACCTCCGCGACGTCGGGCTCACGGGCGCGTTCTGGGGCCTCGCTTGAGCTCACACCGTCGGGTCGTGCAGGAGTCCCTGTCACCGCTTGGCCGAACGGCAAGCGACGCCGCGGTCGGGACCCGATGTATCAGAGCACGCAGCACGAACGTCCTCATCCACATGACGTGAAGCACGCACACACCACGGGGGAAGACATGAGTACGACGAACTGGATGCCGACACGCAAGTGGATGGCGACACAGAGCACCGCCCTGGCGACCCTGGCCGTTGCCTGGGTCAACACCGGCACCTGGAACAAGCCGCTGTCCATCGCGGTGATCGGCGTGGTCTCGCAGGCGGTCGTCAGCTACCTGATCCCCAACGTCGACCAGGCCAAGGCGCAGGCCACGACGGGCGGTGGCCTCGTCGCCGCGACGAGCGGCGCCCAGGTCGTCTCGCCCTGAACCGGTACGAGGTGCCCGGATCGTGGGCCGGGCACCCGCCATTTTGTTCTCGCGTTCACAAACTCCTACAGTGAACGACGCCGCTCGGGCCGGGCCTGTCCCACCACGGGTCGACCCCCGGGTCCGGTGGCTGGAGAGATAGAGCCTTGACCGCACGGACGTCCCATGAGACCGCCCGGGAGATCCCCGAGGCGACCGTGGCCCGACTGCCCGTCTACCTGCGGGCCCTCACGACCCTGTCGGAGGCCGGCACCGGCACCTGCTCGAGCGAGGACCTCGCCGCCGCCGCCGGGGTCAACAGCGCGAAGCTCCGCAAGGACCTCTCCTACCTCGGCAGCTACGGCACGCGCGGGGTCGGGTACGACGTCGACTACCTGCGCTACCAGATCGCCCGCGAGATCGGCGTGACCCAGGACTGGCCCGTGGTCATCGTCGGCATCGGCAACCTGGGCCACGCACTCGCCAACTACTCGGGGTTCCGCAGCCGCGGCTTCCGTGTCGTCGCCCTGCTGGACGCCGACCCGGAGCGGCACGACGAGGTCGTCGCCGGAGTCGACGTCCGGCCCTTCGACGACCTGGCCCAGATCGTGCGCGAGCAGGGCGTCGCCATCGGCGTGATCGCCACGCCGGCGGCCGCCGCCCAGTCCGTCGCCGACAAGATGGTCTCGGTCGGCATCACCAGCATCCTGAACTTCGCGCCGACCGTGCTCAACGTCGGCCCCGGGGTCGACGTACGCAAGGTCGACCTGTCCATCGAGCTGCAGATCCTGGCCTACCACGAGCAGCGCAAGGCACAGGAGGCGACCGCATGAGCACCCCACGAAACTGCTCGCTGCGCTCGCACTTCCGCGGGGACCCAGCATGACCGCCCTGGTCGTGGGGATCTCCCACCGCTCCGCGCCGATCTCGCTGCTCGAGCGGCTCGCTGTCGACAGCGACGGCGCCACCAAGCTGATCGAGGACGTGCTGGCCAACCCCCACGTCTCCGAGGCGACGGTGGTGGCGACCTGCAACCGGCTCGAGATCTACGCCGCGGTCGACCGGTTCCACGGCAGCGTCGAGGAGCTCTCCCAACGACTCCTCGCCCCGGTCGACGAGAGCGTGGAGACGCTGCTGCCCCACCTCTACATCCACTACGACGACGGCGCGATCTCCCACCTGTTCCGCGTCGCCGCCGGGCTCGACTCGATGGCGGTGGGCGAGGCCCAGATCCTCGGCCAGACCCGCGACGCCCTCCAGCTGGGCCAGGAGCTCGGCTCGGTCGGGTCGGTGCTCAACTCCGTCTTCCAGCAGGCGCTCCGCGTCGGCAAGCGCGCCCATGCCGAGACCGGCATCGACCGCGTCGCCCCGACCCTCGTCTCCGCGGCCCTCGATCGCGCCACCGACGACGTGGCCGGACGCCGCGTCGTGGTGGTCGGCGCCGGCGCGATGGCCGGCCTCGCCGTCGCGACCGTCGTACGCCGCGGCGCGGCCGAGGTCGTCGTCGTCAACCGCACCCCCCAGCGGGCCGAACGGCTGGCGGGTGAGTACGCCGCGCGCTGGGCGCCCCTGTCCGCCCTCGCCGCCGAGATCGCGGCTGCCGACATCGTCGTGGCGTGCGCCGGTGCTGCCGGCGTCCTCGTCTCCCGCGAGGCCGTCGCCGCGGCGTCCGGCCCGTTGGCCCTGGTCGACCTGGCCCTGCCGCACGACATCGACCCGTCGGTCGCCGACCTGCCGGGCATCACCCTGGTCACCCTCGCCGACCTTGCGGCCGAGCTGCACAACACGGAGGCCGGGGCCGAGGTCGAGGCGGTCCGCACGATCGTCACCGCCGAGGTCGAGGCCTTCCTGGCCGCTCGGCGGCAGTCGGGCATGACGCCGACGGTCGTCGCGCTCCGCACGATGGCGACCGGCGTCATGGACTCCGAGATGGCACGGCTCGACCGGCGCCTGCCCGATCTCGACGACGCGACCCGTGCCGAGGTGCTGCAGACGCTGCGCCGGGTCACCGACAAGCTCGTGCACCAACCCACGATCCGTGCCAAGGAGCTCGGCGACCGCAGCGCGGTCTCCTACGCGACGGCCCTCGCCGAGCTCTTCGCGCTCGACCCCGACGCCGTGGAGGCCGTGACCCGCTCCGTCGTGCCTCCCGACGCGCCGATCTCGGGTGGTGAGGGGTGATGACGGCCACGATCCGCATCGGGACCCGTGCCTCCCTGCTCGCCACCACCCAGTCGCAGTCGGTGGCCGACCGCCTCGGCGCCGCGCTCGGCCGTCCGGTCGAGCTGGTCGAGGTGACCACCACCGGTGACCGCAGCGCGGCCCCGCTGGCCCAGCTCGGCGGCACCGGCGTCTTCGTGAGCGCGCTGCGCGAGGCCCTGCTCGACGGGCGCATCGACGTGGCCGTCCACTCGCTCAAGGACCTGCCCACCGGCGCGGCCGACGGCATCGCGCTGGCCGCCGTACCCGAGCGGGAGGATCCTCGCGACGTCGTCGTGGCCCGCGACGGACTGACCCTCGGCCAGCTCCCGGTCGGTAGCCGTGTCGGCACGTGCTCACCGCGGCGCGCGGCTCAGCTGCACGCCCTCGGGTACGGCGTCGAGGTCGTCGACATCCGCGGCAACGTCGACACCCGCATCGCCAAGGTCCGCGACGGTGCGTACGACGCCGTGGTGCTGGCCCGGGCCGGCCTGGCCCGGCTGGGACGACTCGACGAGGCGACCGAGGTGCTCGACCCGCTGCAGATGCTGCCGGCCCCCGGGCAGGGAGCGCTGGCGGTCGAGACGCGTGCCGACGACGACCTGGCGACCGAGGCGGCCGTCCTCGACGACCCGCGCACGCGGGCCGCGGTGACCGCCGAGCGCGCCGTGCTCGCCACCCTCGAGGGCGGCTGCGCGGCACCGGTCGGAGTCCTGGCCGAGGTGGTCGAGGGTGACCACGGAGACGAGCTCTGGGTGCGGGCGATCGCGCTCTCACCCAAGGGGGAGCTGGCGGTGCGGATGTCCGCCACCGGCGACCCGGCCGACGCCGCCGGCGTCGGCGACCGCCTCGCGAGCGCCATGCTCGACGAGGGGGCTGCACAGCTGACGGACGCACCGCACGAGCAGCCGGTGACCGACTGCGAAAGGCAAGACGCATGACGCGAAGCCAGTCCACCCGAACCCCCTCCTCCGCGGCGCGGGGGTGGGTGGCGTTCGTCGGCAGCGGGCCCGGTGACCCCGGCCTGCTGACCGTGCGCGCCACCGACCTCATCCGCGAGGCCGACGTCGTGGTGACCGAGGGCCCCGAGCATCCCGGGCTCGTCCGCGACCTGCTGGGCCTGCCCGAGAGCTCCGAGGGCGGTCCCGAGCTGGTCGACGGCGGGTTCGGCGAGGACGGGCAGCCGCTGACCCACGCCGCGCGCGCCAGGGTCGTGGTCAGGCACGCCAAGCGCGGGGTCCGCGTCGTACGCCTGATGAGCGGCGACCCGTTCGTCTACGCGTCCGGCCCGGAGGAGGCCGCCGCCTGTGCCAAGGCCGGCATCGCCTTCGAGATCGTGCCAGGGGTCTCCTCGGTCGGCGCGGTCCCGGCGTACGCCGGCATCCCGCTCACCACCAAGACCCACCGCGAGGTCACGGTCGTGACCGTCGGCGACAAGGTCGACTGGAGCCGCTACGTCGACTCCCCGACGCTGGTGCTGCTGTCGGCCGTCGGCTCCATCGGCGAGATCGCCCGGTCCCTGATGGCGGCCGGCCGGTCGGCCGACACCCCGGTCGCGCTGACCTCCACCGGGACGACGACCGAGCAGCAGACGGTGACCTCGACGCTCGAGCACGTCGCCGCCGAGGTCCGGGCCGCCCGGCTGTCGCCTCCGGCGGTCACCGTGATCGGCGACGTCGTCGCGATGCGCGAGGCGTTGTCGTGGTTCGAGACCAAGCCGCTGTTCGGCTGGAGGATCCTGGTGCCGCGCACCAAGGAGCAGGCGGGCTCGCTGTCATCGCGTCTGCGCGGGTACGGCGGTGTCCCCGAGGAGGTGCCGACCATCTCCGTCGAGCCTCCGCGCAACCCGCTCCAGATGGACAAGGCCGTCCGCGGCCTCGTCGAGGGGCGCTACGAGTGGATCGCCTTCACCAGCGTGAACGCGGTCAAGGCGGTCCGCGAGAAGTTCGAGGAGTACGGCCTCGACGCCCGCGCCTTCTCCGGCCTGAAGATCGCCGCCGTCGGCGACAAGACCGCGGAGGCGATCGCCGACTGGGGGCTGCGCGCCGACCTCGTGCCGAGCGGCGAGCAGTCGGCCGCCGGCCTGCTCGACGACTGGCCCGAGTACGACGAGCTCCTCGACCCGATCAACCGCGTGTTCCTGCCCCGGGCCGACATCGCCACGGAGAACCTCGTGGCGGGCCTGGTCGACCTCGGCTGGGAGTGCGACGACGTGACGGCGTACCGCACCGTGCGGGCCGCGCCCCCGCCGGCGCCGGTGCGCGACGCGATCAAGGGCGGCAAGTTCGACGCGGTCGTCTTCACGTCGTCCTCGACGGTGCGCAACCTGGTCGGCATCGCCGGCAAGCCGCACCCGTCGACCGTGATCGCGGTGATCGGCCCGGCCACGGCCAAGACCGCCGAGGAGCACGGGCTGCGGGTCGACGTCCTCGCGTCGAAGCCCGACGTCGACGAGCTCGTGGAGGCTCTCGCGGACTTCGGTGCTGCCCGTCGTGCGGCGATGGTCGAGGCCGGCCAGCCGGTGACGAAGCCGTCCGAGCGCAAGCCGACGTCCCGCAAGATCCGAGCGAAGCGAGGAGGTTGAGGAGGTCGCGCAGCGACCGTCTCGAAACCCGGTGACTGAACCGACGAGCCCAACCCAGGTGCCGCGACCGCTGGCCCGGCCGCGTCGGCTCCGCACGACCGGAGGTCTGCGCAGCCTGGTCGCCGAGACGACCCTGGCGCCCCAGCAGCTGGTGCTGCCGGTGTTCGTGCGTGAGGGTGCCGAGGAGCCGCGCCCCATCTCCTCGATGCCCGGCGTCGTCCAGCACTCACGCGACTCGCTGCTCAAGACCGCCCACGAGGCGGCCGACCTGGGTCTCGGCGGGCTGATGCTGTTCGGCATCCCCGAGCACAAGGATGCCGAGGGATCCGGGGCACTGGACCCGTCAGGCGTGCTCAACGTCGCGATCACCGACGTGGTCGCCGAGGTCGGCGACGCGCTGACCGTGATGAGCGACCTGTGTCTCGACGAGTTCACCGACCACGGCCACTGCGGCGTACTCACACCCGACGGGCGCGTCGACAACGACCGCACGCTCGAGGTGTACGCCGAGATGGCGCTCGCCCACGCCGATGCCGGCGTCGACATGGTCGGTCCCAGCGGGATGATGGACGGCCAGGTGTCGGCGATCCGCGGCGCCCTCGACGCCGCCGGGCACACCGACGTGTCGATCCTGGCGTACTCCGCCAAGTACGCCTCCGCGTTCTTCGGCCCGTTCCGCGAGGCGGTCGACTCCTCGCTGCAGGGCGACCGGCGTACCTACCAGCAGGACCCCGCCAACGCCCGAGAGGGAGTGCGTGAGGCCCTGCTCGACGTCGCCGAGGGCGCCGACATCGTGATGGTCAAGCCCGCGCTGGGCTACCTCGACGTCGTACGCCGGGTCCGCGACGCCGTGGACGTGCCGGTGGCGGCGTACAACGTCTCGGGTGAGTACTCCATGCTCGAAGCGGCCGCGGCCCAGGGCTGGATCGACCGCGAGCGCGCGATCCTCGAGGTGCTGACCTCGATCCGTCGCGCGGGTGCCGACGTGGTGCTGACCTACTGGGCGGCCGAGGCCGCGCGCCTGCTGACTCGCTGAGCCTCGCCGTCCCCGCAGCGCGGCGTCAGTGGGTGAGGTCGTAGACGCACTTGTCGAAGGCGTCGTTCGGGTTGAGCGGGTTGTCGATCAGGCCCTCCGCGAGGCACTGGGCGATGGCCTCCGCCTTCGTGAGCAGGGTCGGGAGAGAGGTGGGCAGTGTCGGCAGGGTCACCGGCACGCTCGGGGTGTGCGTCGGGTCGGTCGTCGGGTCACCCGTGGGTCCGGTGGTGGGACTCGTGGTCGGCCCGCCCGTCGGAGCGGTCGTCGGCCCGCCCGTGGGGTTGCCTCCCGGGTGGTGACCGTGGTGGTGGCCGCCGTGATGACGCTGGTGGTGGTGATGACGGTGCTGGCCGCTCACGCTCGGAGGGTTGCCGAAGCTGTAGCCGGCGTTGGTGGTGCCGTTGGGCACCGAGGAGAAGTCGCCGGCGAGGTAGGCGTGCTCGATGGCCAGCACGAGGTCGACGTAGCGCTGGCTGTGGTTGTAGCGGAACACGGAGGAGCGCTGCCCGGCATCGGTCGACAGGTCGTCGGGCCCGGAGCAGAGGTAGACCGCCGAGCCGAGCGAGGCGTCGTAGATGTCCTGCGGGTTGCGCTGCCCGTCGTTGTCGGCGTCGACGCCGACGATCGCCCAGGTCGAGGGGATGAACTGCATCGGGCCGACCGCGCGGTCGAACTTCGCGTCGTCGTCGAGCCGGCCGAGGTCGGTGTCGCGGATGCGGGTGGTGCCGTGCTTCCCGTCGAGCACCGGGCCGAAGATGCCGGGCCTCTCGATGCCGCGGTTGGTCAGGACGTTGCCGTTGCTGCGGCCGTGGTCGGACTCCACGCGGCCGATCGCGGCGACCAGCTGCCAGGGCATGTGGCAGGACCGGTCGGCGGCGTCGATGATCGTCGCGGCCCGCTGGTAGGCCGCCAGCGCCACGGCGGGGATGCCGGTCGCGGAGGCCGTCGACACGACGCGGTCGACGTTGCCATGGATGCCTGGGGTCAGCGTGCCCGGGGGAGTGAGGCTGGCCGGGGCGCGTACTGCCTGGGACGGCACCTGGGTGCCGTCGGGCAGACCCTGGGAGCTCGCGGAGGCGGAGGCGTCGGACCCGGCGGTGGCCAGGCCGGCGGTCCAGGCGACCGAGAGCACGGCGAGGGGCAGCAGGGCGGACGCCTTCTGCGCCCGGCCCGACCTCGCGACTGCCATCGACCTTCCCTCCCTCGTGGGGTCGTCGGGAGGGTCTCGTCGTCCTCGGCCCTCCGGCTCGGCCGCTGTACGACGCGTACGCGTCAGCGGGAGCCGTGGCCCCGAGGTCAGGGTTCCCTCCCTGATGCCACTTCAAACGACCGTCATCGCAGAATGTTACGCGCGAGTTCGGGTGGGCCGGGCCGCGATGTCCAGACCGCGGGCGACCGCGATTGCCGACTGGTTGGTCGCCTCGGCCACAATGGCCCGGTGACTCCCGACCGGTCCGAGGCGCTGTTCGCCCGCGCCTGCGCCGTCACGCCCGGCGGCGTGAACTCGCCGGTGCGCGCCTTCCAGGCCGTCGGCGGCACCCCGCGCTTCATCCGATCCGCCCAGGGCGCCTGGCTGACCGACGTGGACGGACACGACTACGTCGACCTGGTCGGCTCCTGGGGCCCGATGCTGCTGGGACACGCCCACCCCGAGGTGATGGCCGCCGTACGCGACGCGCTCGCGCGCGGCACGTCGTACGGCGCGCCGACGGAGGCCGAGGTCGACCTCGCCGAGGAGATCGTCGGGCGTACGCCGGTCGAGCGCGTGCGCTTCGTCTCCTCCGGCACCGAGGCCACCATGTCGGCGATCCGGCTGGCCCGCGGCTTCACCGGCCGTGACGTCGTGGTGAAGTTCGCCGGTTGCTACCACGGCCACGTCGACGCACTGCTCGCCTCCGCCGGCTCCGGCCTGACCACCTTCGCGGTGCCCGGCACGCCCGGCGTACCCGAGAGCGCCACCGCGCTGACCCGCGTGCTGCCCTACAACGATCGCGACGCCGTGACCGCGCTCTTCGCCGCGGAGGGCGACCGGATCGCCTGCCTGATCACCGAGGCAGCGCCCGGCAACATGGGCGTCGTCCCGCCGGAGCCCGGCTTCAACCGGTTCCTGGCCGAGACCTGCACGGCCCACGGTGCGCTGTTCGTCAGCGACGAGGTGATGACCGGCTTCCGTGCCTCGCGCCAGGGGCAGTGGGGGCTCGACGGCGCGGTCGAGGGCTGGGTCCCCGACCTGATGACGTTCGGCAAGGTGATGGGCGGCGGGTTCCCGGCTGCTGCGTTCGGCGGCCGGGCCGACGTGATGTCGATGCTGTCGCCCGAAGGCCCCGTCTACCAGGCGGGCACGCTGTCGGGGAACCCGATCGCGACGACGGCCGGCCTGGCGACGCTGCGGCTCGCCACCGACGACGTGTACGCACAATTGAGCGACGCCGGTACGACGATCAAGGAGGCCGCCACCGCGGCGCTGTCCGCGGCCGGCGTACCCCACACCGTCCAGTCGGCTGGCACGATGTTCTCGGTGTTCTTCGCCGATGGCCCGGTACGCGACTTCGACGACGCCCGACGGCAGGACACCACTGCCTTCGCGGCCTTCTTCCACGCCATGCTCGACCGCGGCGTCTACCTGCCCCCCTCGGCGTACGAGGCGTGGTTCGTCTCCGCGGCGCACGACGAGCGGGCGGTCCGGTCCGTCCTCGACGCCCTACCCGCGGCAGCCACCGCCGCCGCGGAGGCCGCCGCCTCGGTCAACGAAGGAAGCCATGCCTGACACGACCGTCGTCCACCTGCTCCGGCACGGCGAGGTGCACAACCCGGAGGGTGTGCTCTACGGCCGCCGCGACGGCTACCACCTCTCCGACCTCGGTCGCGCCATGTCACAACGCGTGGCGGACGCCGTCGGCGACCGCGACATCGTCCACCTCCGCACGTCGCCGCTCGAGCGCGCCCAGGAGACGGCCGCTCCGCTGGCCGAGGCACGCGGCCTGACGCCGGTCGTCGATCCGCGGGTCATCGAGTCGTCCAACGTCTTCGAGGGCAAGCGCTTCGGGGTCGGCGACGGCGCGCTGCGCAAGCCGTCGGCGTGGCTGCACCTGTGGAACCCGTGGCGCCCGTCCTGGGGAGAGCCCTACCAGGAGATCGTCGGCCGGATGCTCGCCGCCGTGTACGACGCGCGCGACGCCGCCCGCGGGCACGAAGCGGTGGTCGTCTCCCACCAGCTGCCGATCTGGACCACCCGGCTGGCCTGCGAGAAGCGGTCGTTCCTGCACGACCCGCGCAAGCGTCAGTGCTCGCTGTGCTCGCTGACCTCGCTGCAGTTCGAGGGTGACGAGCTGCGTGCCATCAGCTACTCCGAGCCCGCCGGCGACCTGATCCCGGGCCGCGACCGCAAGGCGCCGTTCTCGGCCGGCGACGCACCCGAGGCGAAGAGGCCCTGAGCGTGCGTCGTGTGGCCTCCCTGATCGCGTCGGCGGCGCTGCTGCTGGCCGCGACCGGCTGCACGTCGTTGCAGGGCACCGGCGACAAGGGGTTCGTGTCCGGTGACGGTTCGATCCACCAGGTGGCGCCCGCCGACCGGGGCGAGCCGGTCGAGCTCACCGGCAAGGACCTCGACGGCCGGCCGCTGTCGCTGGCGCCGCTGCGCGGGAAGCCGGCCGTGGTCAACGTCTGGGGCTCCTGGTGTACTTTTTGCCGGGCCGAGGCGCCGTTCCTGGTCGACGCCCGGAAGCAGCTCGGAGACACTGCCCACTTCGTCGGGATCGACGTCCGTGACGGTGGCACCTCGCAGGCCAAGGCCTACGAGGCCCGCTTCGGCACCACCTGGCCGTCGTACTACTCCTACGGGGGCAAGGCGCTGCTCGCCTTCCGCGGTGTACTCACACCCAACACGATCCCCGCGACCGTGGTCCTCGACGGCCAGGGCCGCGTCGCGGCCAGCTTCATCGGTGAGATCCCGTCCGCCCTGACCCTCGTCGAGATCGTGCAGGACGTGGCCCGACATGGCTGACTGGTTCCAGCAGCAGGCCTCGTCCGGCTCGTTGGTGCTCGCCATCCCGGTGGCGCTGATCGCCGGGCTCTTGTCGTTCTTCTCGCCGTGCGTGATCCCGCTGCTGCCGGGCTACCTCTCCTACGCGACCGGGCTCTCGGGCGCCGACCTCGAGCACGCGCGGCGCGGACGGATGCTGGCCGGCTCGGTGCTCTTCGTGCTCGGCTTCTCGGTCGTCTACGTGCTGCTGGGTTGGGTGTCGGGGTCGGTCGGAGCCTGGCTGGTCACCTGGCGTCACCAGCTCGAGATCGTGCTCGGGATCGTGACGATCCTGCTCGGCCTGGCCTTCGCCGGCCTGGTGCCGTTCTTCCAGCGTGACTACCGCATCCACTCGGTGCCGGCGGTCGGGCTGGCGGCCGCACCGATGCTGGGCTTCCTCTTCGGCGTCGGCTGGACCCCCTGCATCGGCCCCACCCTCGCCGCGATCACCAACCTGTCGCTCAACGAGGCCACGGCCGGGCGGGGCGCGCTGCTCTCCGGCGTCTACTGCTTCGGGCTCGGGGTGCCGTTCATCGTCGCGGCCCTGGCCTATCGGCGCGCCCTCGGCGCCTTCGCGTTCATCAGACGCCACCAGCAGTGGGTCACCCGCATCGGCGGCCTGATGCTGGTCCTGGTGGGGCTCGCCCTGGTCACCGGCTGGTGGGACCAGGCCGTCACCTGGATGCAGGTGCATCTCGTGAACGACTCCCAGGTCTCGCTGTGACCAGCGACCTCGGAACCGAGCAGGCGGAGACCCCCGAGAAGCCCGACGACGACCCGCTCTGGCGGCCGAGCGGAGACCGCGACCACCATCGCCGTGCCGGAGAGCTGACACCGGTCGAGCTGGTCCGCTGGACCTGGCGCCAGCTGACCTCGATGCGTACGGCGCTCGTGCTGCTGCTCCTGCTCGCCCTCGGCGCGATCCCCGGCTCGGTGATCCCGCAGCGCGGCGTCGACGCCCTCAAGACGGCCAACTGGCAGACGGCGCACCCGCACCTGACCCCGATCTACGACAGGCTCGGGCTGTTCGCGGTCTACCACTCAGCCTGGTTCGCCGCGATCTACCTGCTCCTGATGGTGTCGCTGGTCGGCTGCATCGTGCCGCGCCTGTTCGTGTACTGGCGTGGCTACCGCGCCGTGCCACCCACGGCCCCACGCAACCTCACCCGCCTGCCCGACCACGCGTCGTACACCACCGACGCGGAGCCGGACGAGGTGCTGAGTCGTGCAGCCTCGACGCTCGGGCGTCGCCACCGGGTCTCGATCGGCGACGGGTGGGTGGCGGCCGAGCGCGGACACCTGCGCGAGGCCGGCAACCTGCTCTTCCACCTGTCGGTGCTGGTCGTGCTCGTCGGCTTCGGGATCGGCAGCCTCTACGGCTACAAGGGCGGCGTGATCCTGGTCGTCGGCGACGGGTTCAGCAACACGCTCACGCAGTACGACGACTTCGACCCGGGCTCGCTCTTCGACGCCGACAAGATGGAGCCCTTCCACTTCAAGGTCCACGACTTCAAGGTGCAGTGGCTCGACTCCGGTCCCCGCCAGGGGATGGCGCTCGGCTTCCAGGCCCCGCTGACCTACCGCACGTCGCCCGGGGCTCCGAAGCAGTCGTACGACCTGAAGGTGAACCACCCGCTGACCATCGGTGGGACCCAGGTCTTCCTGATCGGGCACGGCTACGCGCCGGTGATCACGGTCCGCGACGGCCAGGGGCACAAGGTCTACAGCGGTCCCACGGTCTTCCTGCCCGAGAGCTCGAACTTCGAGTCGTTCGGTGTGGTCAAGGCCCCCGACGCCCAGCCCCGGGGCATCGGCCTGGAGGGGTTGTTCTACCCGACGTTCGCGCTGGTGAACGGCACCCCGATCAACATCATGGGCGACGACAAGAACCCCACGCTCTCGCTGCTGGCCTACGTCGGCGACCTCGGCATGGACACCGGCGTCCCGCAGTCGGTCTACGCGCTCGACAAGGCGCACCTGACCCAGCTCAAGAAGCCCGACGGCAAGGCGTTCCGCGTCGACCTCCAGCCCGGCCAGACGGTGACGCTGCCCGACCACCTGGGATCGGTGACCTTCCACAAGGTCAAGCACTGGACCCGCCTGCAGATCAGCCGGACCCCCGACGTCTGGCTGACCCTGCTGGGCGTGATCCTGGCCCTGGTCGGTCTCCTCGGGTCGCTCTTCATCCGGCCGCGCCGGGTATGGGTGCGGGCCCGTCGCGACGGCGACGCGACCCTCGTCGAGGTGGCCGCACTGGACCGGTCGGGGGGCGGTGACCTCGCCGTCGTACTCTCGTCGGTGGTGGACTCCCTGCAGACGCCGCAGGAGCCCGGCCGACGTACGACGAACGAGGAGGGTGCATGAGCGACGCCGCGTGGGAGACCCTGAGCAACCAGGCGATCGCGACCGCCGGGGTGGTCTACTTCCTCGCGCTGATGGCGCACCTCGTCGAGTGGAGCGCGCTGCGCACCGTGCCCGTACGCGGCGCCGCCAAGGTGGCGGTGCCGGCCGGGGTGGTCTCGACTGGCTCGACCGACGACATCGCCTCGACGGCCGCCACCGGCGACACGGCGGGCGATATGGCCGGCGACGCGGTCGACGACGCCAAGACGTTCCGGATCGAGATGTTCGGCAGGCTCGGCTGGCTGCTGACGATCATCGCCGCCTGTGCCCATCTCCTGGGCCTCGTGGCGCGCGGCATGGCCGCGGACCCCAACCGGGTGCCCTGGGGCAACATGTACGAGTTCACGGTCACCGGCTCGTTCGTGGTCGTGGCGGGCTACCTGCTGCTGCGCCGGCGCTACGGCCTGGCGTGGATGGGCCCGATCGTCACCGCGATCGAGCTGGTCCTGCTGATGGTCGCGGTGCTGTGGCTCTACGACCCGGTGGCGCCGCTCACCGAGGCGCTGCTCTCCTACTGGCTCGTGATCCACGTGATGTCGGCGATCATCGCGACCGGGGCGTTCACCCTCGGCGGGATCACCTCGGCGCTCTACCTGGTCAAGATGCGCTCGAAGGACGCCGACCGCGGCTACGTCGCGCGCCTGCCCTCGCTGGCCACGCTCGACCGGGTCTCCTACCGGATCCACGCGTTCGGCTTCCCGGTGTGGACGTTCGCGGTGCTGATCAGCGGGCCGATCTGGGCCCACCAGGCCTGGTCGTCGTACTGGAACTGGGACCCCAAGGAGGTGTGCGCGTTCATCACCTGGGTGCTGTACGCCGCCTACCTGCATGCCCGCTCGACGGCCGGGTGGAAGGGCCGCAACGCGGCGATCCTGGCCCTGGTCGGCGTCGCGAGCCTGTGGTTCAACTTCATCGGGATCAACTACTTCTCGACGACCAGCCAGCACTCCTACGCCAACGGCGCGCCCGTCGTCAGCCTGCGCGACCGCTGAGGGTCCTCAGCTGCCGGGGTCGTCGGGTCCCTTGTCGCGCCGCGAGATCCGGGCCAGGAACTCGTCGTCGTCATCCGGGCCGTACGGCCGCTCGATCTCGTCGGTCCGGTGCGGGCGACGTGGCCAGCCCTCGAGCAGGAAGCGAGCGGCGTAGTAGGACCCGACTGCCACGATCGCGAGCAGCAACACGAACCTCCACACGCCCCCAAGAGTAGATCGCCCGTGGTCGTCGTGGGTGCGGACCCGCGATTCGGGCGGACCTTCTTCCGCTGACTACCCTGGACGTCGTGAAGGAGTTCTGGATCTACACCGGGCTACGGATCCTGCTGCTCGTCGCCTCGGTCGCGGTCGTCTTCGGGATCTGGCTGGCCGTCGCCGGCTCGGCGCCGATCATGTGGGTGCTGCTCGTGGGGCTCCTGCTCAGCGGCATCGGCTCGTACTTCCTCCTCGGCCGGCAGCGGGTCGCGCTGGCTCAGCACGTCGACGCGCGGGCCCGCAGGGCGACCGAGCGCTTCGAGGAGATGCGTGCCAAGGAAGACGTGGACTGAAGTGAGCAGCCGCGCGCGAGGAACGAGCGGGCGGCGTGGGCGAAGGAAGGTCGAGCTCTGGCCCGTCGGTCGAGCTCTGGCCCGTCGGTCGACCTGGCCCGTCGGTCGACCTCTGGCCCGTCGGTCGAGCTTGTCGAGACCACGGGTCCGAGCACCGGCCATCGGTTTCGACTCGCCCAGCACGGCTTCGCAGGCTCAGCCGTGGGCTCGCTCAACCTGCGTTCGCCCACACTGCGCGTTCGTTGCTCACGCGCAGCTGCTCATTTCCTCCGGTTGAGCTGGCGGTCGATCCGCGACCGCGACTGACCGAGGATCTTGGCGAGCAGGGGAGCCCGCAGCTTCCACGCGGTGAAGCCGACGACCACGATGACGAGCAGGATGACCCAGAACAACATGCGACCAGCGTACGTCGTTGGTCAGGCGCCGATCGCCAGGCCGAGCAGCAGACCGGCCCCGTAGAGCAGCTCGGCGACCCCGGTGGCCTGGAGCACCGGGATCAGGCCGGGACCGGAGGCGCGTCCGAGCACCACCCGCGCGGCCCGTCCGGCCGGTACGGCGTACAGCAGCGCGAGCAGCGCCCACCACGACGTCGTGAGCGCGACCCCGACGAGGGCCACCGTCGCGAGCGCGAGCAGCAGCACGTAGAGGCCGCGGGTGCGGTCGTCGCCGAGCCGTACTGCGAGCGTGCGCTTGCCGGCGACGCGGTCGGTGGGGATGTCGCGCAGGTTGTTGGCGACCAGGATCGCGCAGGCGAGCGCGCCGATGCCGACGGCGGCGTACCCGGCCGGGAGGCGCCACGTCTCGGTCTGGACGTACGCCGTGCCGGTCACCGCGACCAGCCCGAAGAAGCAGAACACCATCACCTCGCCGAGCCCGAGGTAGCCGTAGGGCTTGGAGCCGCCGGTGTAGAACCACGCCGCCACCACGCACACGGCCCCCACCGCGACCAGCCACCAGGCCGTCGTCGCCGCCAGCACCAGGCCGGCCGCGGCCGCGACACCGAACGCCGCGAAGGCCGCACGCTTGACCGCGCCCGGTGACGCCGTACCGGAGCCGACGAGACGCATCGGCCCGACCCGGTCGGCGTCGGTGCCGCGGATGCCGTCGGAGTAGTCGTTGGCGTAGTTGACGCCGACCTGCAGGGCGAGGGCGACCACCAGGGCGAGCGCGGCCTTCCACCACACCGCCGCGTCGTCGTACACCGCCACGGCCGTGCCGGCGAGGACCGGTGAGACGGCTGCGGGCAGGGTGCGGGGTCGCGCGCCGGCGAGCCAGTCGGACGGGCGTGGGGCCATGGCCGGATTCAAGCAGTCGCGCGGGAGGCGTCCAGCGAGTGGGTGGTCAGGAACCGCTCGGCCGACCGTACCGCCGGGTGCAGCAGCGCGGCGGCCAGCACGATGGTCGACGCGATCACGACCCACCCGAGGGTGCCGTGGTTCAGCGCCAGCCAGGTGTACGCGGCGGGGCCGAGGATGTTGGTGATCCGGCCGCCGAGGCCCCACACGCCTTGGTACTCACCGCGTCGCGCCGGGTCCGAGAGCTCGGCCAGGAAGCCCCAGGTCGCCGCCGACTCGAAGAGCTCCGCGCCCGTCACCGTCATGTGACCGACCAGGAGCAGCACGATCGACACCCAGCCGATGGTGTCGCCCGTGATCGCCACCAGACCGCACGAGACGACCATGAAGGCGGTGGCCAGCCGCACCCCCCGCAGCGCCCCCCTGACGGTGTTCATGCCGCGTGCGGCCGGCACCTGGAACAGCACGGCCAGCACCGTGTTGGTGCCGAAGAGCCACGCCAGGACCCAGTGCGGTGCATCCGTGCGCTCGACGAGCCAGAGCGGGATCACGACCAGCAGCAGGATCCAGTGGGTGCCGGCGATCCCGCTGAGCACCGAGGTGGCCAGGAAGCCGCGGTTCTTCAGGGCCTTCGGGCTCGCGTCCTGGTCCTCCTGCGGGGCGGGGCTCGCGGCGGCGTCCGCCTCGACCGGCTCCTCGTGCGCGTCGGGCAGGCGCCCGATCAGGACGGCGTTGGTCGCCAGGACCACGGCGGTGAGGACCGGGACCATCCGGATCACGCCGTGGCTGTCGCTCGCGAGGGCGAGGCCGCCGCCGAGAGCGCCCAGCGTGAAGCCGATGTTGAGGGCCGACCTGAGGAAGGCCTGGTAGCGCACCCGCTCCGCGCGGGGGAAGATCCCGATCGTGTAGGCACCGCGGCCGGCGTTGCCGACGGTCTCCACCAGCGAGAACGCGGTCAGCAGCGCCAAGAAGGCCGGGAACCCGTGGATGAAGGGGTAGCTGAGGTAGAGCAGCGCCTCGAGGAGCGCACCCACGGCCCACATGCGGCGCGGGCCGAACCGGTCCGCCACCTTGCCCATGGGCACGGAGAGGGTGAGCACCACGAGGCCGCTGAGTGACAGACCGAGACCGACCTGGGCGGCCGTGAGCCCGACGATCTGCGTGAAGTAGACCGCGTTGCCGGTGACGAAGGTGCCCTCGCCGAACGCGTAGAGGATGGACTGGACCGACAAGCGACGCGCCACGGGGTCGTCGGGAAGCATCCGCTGCAACCAGGTGGGCACCGCTCGGATTCTTCCAGCCGCCAGTAGCGTTCGTCGCATGGGTTTCCTGCGGCTGACCGGCGAGCCGGGGGTCGACGTCGCCGCGGTCGAGGCGTGGCTCTCCGCCGATGACTCCGACGCGGTCGTCCTCGCGACCTCGGGCTCGTCCGGGACACCCAAGGAGGTCGTCCTGACCCGCGAGGCCGTGCTCGCCTCGGCCTCCGCGTCGGCCGCACGACTCGGCGGGTCGGGGCCGTGGCTGCTCGCGCTGCCCACGTCGTACGTCGCGGGCTTCAACGTGGTCTGCCGGTCGCTGGTCGCCGGCCACCGGCCGGCGGTGCTCGGGGAGCGCACGCCGGCCGAGGCCGGGATGGAGCGGGGATTCGTGTCGGTCGTGCCCACGCAGCTGCACCGGTGGCTCGACGCCCCGGACGACCGCTCGACGCTCGCGGCGTACGACGCGGTCCTCGTGGGCGGTGGCCCGATCGACCCGGCCCTGCGGTCGCAGGCGGACGAGGCCGGGCTGCGGCTGGTCGCGACGTACGGCTCCGCGGAGACCTGCGGCGGGTGTGTGTACGACGGGCTGCCGCTCGACGGCGTGGGCGTCGCGCTGGCCGCCGACGGGCGGGTCCGGCTCAAAGGACCGATGCTGTTCTCCGGCTACCTCGACGATGCGTCGGCGACCTCGCAGGCGCTGGTCGACGGGTGGTTCGTCACCTCCGACGCCGGCCGGCTCGACGAGGACGGCCGGCTGTCCGTGCTCGGCCGGGTCGACGACATGGTCGTCAGCGGCGGGGTCAACGTGCCGGCGGCCGCCGTCGCCGCGCGCCTGCGCGAGCACCCCGCGGTGGCCGCGGCCGAGGTGGTCGGAGTGCCCGACCCCGAGTGGGGCAACCGCGTCGTGGCGGTCGTGTCGCTGGTCGAGCCGGTCGAGAAGCTGGCCCTGGACGAGGCCCGCGACTGGGTCGGCGCGCGCCACGTGCGGGCCTGGGCGCCGCGCGACCTCGTCGTCGTACCGGCGATGCCGATGCTGGCCAACGGCAAGGTCGACCGGCTCGCCGTACGCGAGCTCGCCGGGCGGCCCGCCGGATGAGAGTCTTCTCGATCGCGCTGACGACGCGCTTCCGCGGCATCACCGTCCGCGAGGGCGCGCTCGTCGAGGGCGCCGCGGGCTGGGGCGAGTGGAGCCCGTTCGTGGAGTACCCGCCCGACGTCGCCGAGCCGTGGCTGCGGTGTGCGGAGGAGGCCGCCGCCGGCGACTGGCCCGACCCGGTGCGGACGAGCGTGCCGGTCAACGCCACGGTCCCGGTCGTCTCGCCCCGGGCGGCGCACGATCTCGTCGTACGGTCCGGCTGCACGACCGCCAAGGTCAAGGTGGCCGACCCCGGGACACCGCTGGCCGACGACCTCGCCCGGGTCGAGGCGGTCCGCGACGCACTCGGACCCGGCGGCCGGATCCGCGTGGACGCCAACGGGGTCTGGGACGTCGACACCGCGGCCGCCGCGATCCGCGAGCTCGATCGCGCCGCGGGGGGCCTGGAGTACGTCGAGCAGCCGTGTGCGTCGGTCGCGGACCTCGCCGCCGTACGACGTCGGGTCGCGGTCCCGATCGCGGCCGACGAGTCGATCCGCCGGGCGGCCGACCCCTACCGCGTCCGCGACCTCGGGGCGGCCGACATCGCGGTGCTCAAGGTCCAGCCGCTCGGCGGGGTGCGCGCCTGCCTCGAGATCGCCGCCGACATCGGGATGCCGGTCGTGGTGTCGTCCGCACTGGAGACCTCGCTCGGCCTCGCCGCAGGCGTCGCGCTGGCGGCCGCCCTGCCCACGCTCGACCATGCCTGTGGGCTGGCGACCCGGGCTCTGCTGACCGCGGACGTGGCGGCTCCCGAGCTGGTCCCGGTGGACGGTGCGCTGTCCGTGGTCCGGCCGGTCGTCGCAACCGCGGCGCTCGACGCCGTCGCCGCCTCGGCCGAGACCGTCGCGTGGTGGGAGGACCGGCTGGCGGCGGTCCTGGCCGTGCGGAAGGCTCGTCCTGAGGAGGTCGCGCAGCGACCGTCACGAAGGGATCGCCAGCCGTGATGTCGTCCACCGAGCTCGCGCGCGCCGTCGTCGGCCACCTGGTCGAGAGGGGGATCCGCGAGATCGTGCTGGCGCCGGGGTCGCGCAACGCACCGCTCGCCTTCGCGGCGTACGACGCAGCGGAAGCCGGGCTGCTCCGGCTGCACACGAGGGTCGACGAGCGCTCTGCCGCGTTTGTCGCTCTCGGGCTGACCAAGGTCGGGTCGGGCGCGGCGGTGATCTGCACCTCCGGGACCGCCGTCGCCAACCTGCACCCGGCGCTGCTCGAGGCGACGCATGCCGGCATCGCGATGGTCGCTGTCACCGCCGACCGGCCGGCGCGGCTGCGCGGCACCAGCGCCAACCAGACCACCGACCAGGTCGGGATCTTCGGGCCGCTGGTGCGCACCGTGGACGTGGCCGGCGGGACCTATCCCGAGCTGCAGACGCGGCTGGGCGGACCGGGCGCACCCGGCGGCATGCCGATCCACCTCAACGTCTGCTTCGACGACCCCCTCACACCGCAGGACCGGTGGACCCCCGATCTCACGCCGGGTCACTGGATGACCGGCCCGGCGCGGCACACGCCGCTGTCGAAGATCCCCTTGGGAGCCCGCACCGTCGTGGTGGCGGGTGACGACAGCGGCCCGCCGGCCCGCATGCTGGCCCAGCGCGCACAGTGGCCCCTGCTGGCCGAGCCGTCCAGCGGCTCGCGCACCGGCACCCACGCCCTCCGCTGCTACCGCCTGTTCCTCGACGGTGAGCTGGGCCGTGACATCGAGCGCGTGGTGGTCTTCGGCCACCCGACGCTGTCGCGACCCGTCTCCCGGCTTCTGGCCCGCGACGACGTCGAGGTATGGAGCGGCCCGTCGCTCGCCGGGAAACGTCCGTTCGCGGTCGATCATGACTTCGTCAACCTCCACGTCGAGGAGGACATCGACACCGCGTGGCTCGACCGCTGGCTGGAGGCGGACGATCGGGTCGGCCGCGCTCTCGACGCGCTGCTCGCCGCCGAGCCCGAGCTCACGCCGTACGACGTGGCGGGTGCGGTGGCGCACGCCCTGCCGCGCGAAGGACTGCTCGTCGTCGGTGCCTCGAGCCCGATCCGCGACCTCGACCTGATGGTGCCCCGCTACGAGGTCGGCGCCCGGCGCAAGGTGATCGCCAACCGCGGCCTGTCCGGCATCGACGGCGTCGTGTCCACGGCGATCGGGGCCGCCCTCGGCCGCACCTCGAGCCGCAGCCTCGCCCTGGTCGGAGACGTGACGTTCCTCCACGACTCCAACGGGCTCGTGCTCGGCCCGCGCGAGGTCGAGCCCGACCTCACCATCGTGGTCGTGAACGACGACGGCGGTGCGATCTTCGCGATGCTCGAGCAGGGTGCGCCGGCGTACGCCGACCGCTACGACGCGCTCTTCGGCACACCCCACGGCGTCGACCTGGCGAGCCTCTGCGCCGCGACGCGGACGCCGCACCTGCGGGTCGATTCGCGCGCCGCCCTCGAGCAGGCGCTGGCGAGCCCCAACGGCGGCATCGAGGTGATCGAGGCCGTCTGCCGCCGCGACAACCGGCGCGACCTCGACGAGCGCATCCGCGCGCTGGCCTGACCCCCCCTGCGCAAGCCGGATCAAGACGTGGGGTGCAGCGACGCGGCACCATGACGGCATGAGCACCGCCGCGGACACCTTCGCCGACTTCGTCGACGGCCTTGCGGACGCGCTCGACGACCACGAGGCGACCGGCGCCGACTGGGCGGCCCGGCACCACTTCTCCAGGTTCCACTTCGACCGGATGATCAAGTCCGTCGCGGGGGAGCCACCGCAGGCGCTGCGCCGCCGCATCCTGCTCGAGCGCGCGGCGTACCGCATGATCACGACGAAGGTGCCGCTCCTCGACATCGCGGTGGAGGCCGGCTACTCGTCGCACGAGGCCTTCACCCGCGCGTTCACCAAGGCGTACGACGCGCCCCCGCGCGCGTGGCGCAGGAAGCCGGGTCATACCCAGATCGGCGAACCCGGCGCCGTGCACTTCGTACCACCCGGCAGCATCCGGCTGCCCTCGAGAGACAAGGTGAGTGGCGTGGAGCTGCTGGAGAAGATGGTCGAGCACCACATCTGGCTGACCGGCGAGATGGTGCGCCTGGCCGGGCGCCTGACCGACGACCAGCTCGACGAGACGATCGGGCTCGCGGTGGACGAGGACGAGCAGACGATCCGCTCGCTGCTCAGCCGGCTGATCGGCCAGATGGGCATGTGGAACGCCGCCATGGCGACCCGCGACTACGACTGGGGCGTCGAGGAGCACGAGACCCTCGACTCGATGCGGCAGCGGCTCGGTGTCGAGGGACCGCGCTACCTCGCCCATGTGCGCGAGGTCTGCGCCGACGGGCGCTTGGGGGACACGTTCGTCGACGCGCTCTGCGAGCCGGCGGAGGTGTTCACGTACGGCGGGATGATCGCCCACGTGCTGACCTTCGCCGCCCACCGGCGCACCCTCGTGGTGCTGGCGTTCGACCACCAGGGCATCGAGGAGCTGGGCTGGGGAGACCCGATGAGGTGGGTGGCCCGGTCGGCCTGAGCCCGCGGCCCGACACAATGGTCGCGTGGAGATCGCGTTCCTGCTGGTCGTGCTGGCGGTCACGGTGCTCGCCGGGACGGCACTCGCGGATCGGGTCGACTTCCCGGCACCGCTCGCGCTGATCCTCGTCGGCGTCGGTGCGTCGTACCTCCCGTTCGTGCCGACGATCCACCTGACCGCGGACGTCGTACTGCTCGGGCTGCTGCCACCGCTGCTTTACGCCGCGGCGATCCAGACGTCGCTCTTCGACTTCAACGCCAACCGGCGCTCGATCCTCCTGCTCAGCGTCGGGCTCGTCGTGTTCACGACCGGGGGGGTCGCGCTGCTGGTCCATGCGCTGCTGCCCGGCATCGACTGGTGGGCGGCGATCGCGATCGGTGCGGTGGTGGCACCGCCCGATGCGGTGGCCGCCACGTCGATCGGACGCCGGATCGGGCTGCCGCGCCGGATCGTCACGATCCTCGAGGGCGAGTCGCTGTTCAACGACGCCACGGCCCTGGTCGCGCTGCGTACGGCGATCGCGGCCGGTGCCGGCAGCGTCGAGATGTGGCGGGTCGGCACCGACTTCCTGGTCGCGTCGATCGGCGGCGGACTGATCGGCTTCGCGGTGTTCGTCGTGGTCGCCCGGCTACGGCGGCACGTCACCGACCCGATCCTCGACACCGCGATCTCCTTCGTCGTCCCCTACGTGACCTACATCGCCTCCGAGAAGGCGCACTCCTCCGGCGTGGTGAGCGTGGTCGTCGCCGGGCTGCTGCTCGGGCACAAGGCGCCGATCATCCAGACCGCCCAGTCGCGCATCGCGGAGCGGATGAACTGGCGCACCATCGCCTACTTCCTCGAGAACACGGTCTTCATGCTGATCGGGCTACAGGCCAGCTGGATCATCGACGATGTCGGGAGCAGCCGGGTCTCGGCCGGCCGGATCACCGCGCTGTGCGTGCTGACCCTGGTCGCGGTGATCGTGCTCCGGCTGGCATGGGTCCTCGTGGCGCGCTACCTGCTGGTCCGCCCCGGGCCCGACCCCGACCTCGGCAAGGCACCACCGGCGACGTTCACGTTCCTGCTCGGCTGGGCCGGGATGCGCGGCGTGGTGACCCTGGCCGCGGCCTTCGTGATCCCCGCCGACACCCCCGACCGCGAGGTGCTCCTGCTGATCGCCTTCACGGTCGTGGCCGGCACCCTGTTCCTCCAGGGCCTGTCGCTGCCCTGGCTGGCGCGACGTCTCGACGTACCCGGTCCCGACCCGCTGGAGGACGCCCTGGCCCGGGCCACGGTGCTGCAGCAGGCGTCCAAGGCCGGCTACAAGTTGCTCCACGAGCTCGAGTACGACGACCCCCACGACGTCTTCGCCCTGCTCAAGCAGCGCATCGAGCAGCGCAACTTCGCGGCCTGGGAACAGCTCGGGACCGTGGCCGACCAGGAGTCGCCGAGCGAGCTCTACTCGCGGGTGCGGCTGGCGATGATCCAGGCGGAGCGATCCAGGGTGCTCGAGATCCGGAAGTCCGGAACGGTCCCCAGCGAGGTGGTCCGAGACGTGCTCGCGCAGCTGGACGTCGAGGAGTCCATGCTCGACATCAGCGTGCAGAGCCGCGACGAGCTGCGGACGGCGGCGGTGGTACGTCGTCGTACGGGTGAGACCTGCGACCACCTCCGGTCGACCCCGGCGATCGAGACCGTGCCGGAGCCCACCTGCGGCGACTGCCTGCGCGAGGGGACGAACTGGGTGGCCCTGCGCCAGTGCCTGGGGTGCGGCAACGTCGGCTGCTGCGACTCCTCGCCGCGTCGTCACGCGACCGGGCACTTCCGCGAGGCCCAGCACCCGGTCATGGAGTCCGCCGAGCCCGGTGAGGACTGGCGCTGGTGCTACGTCCACCACGTGACCGCCTGAGCGAGGACCGTCCGGTCCGGCGAGCCGGAGCGAGCGATCGGAGCGAACGGCGCTTGCGCCCTAGGCTGGTCGCATGCGGATCACGAAGTTCGGGCACTCCTGCGTGCGCCTGGAGTACGACGGTCACGCGGTCGTCGTGGACCCCGGGATGTTCACCGACCCCGAGGCGCTCGACGGCGCCGGTGCGGTCGTGATCACCCACGAGCACCCCGATCACTACCTGCCCGACCACCTCGCACGCACCGACGCGCCGGTCTTCACCATCGCCGCCGTGGCGGCGAAGCTCCGCGACGACGCCCCCGACGTGGCCGAGCGGGTCACGGTCGTCTCACCCGGGGACTCGTTCGACCCGGGCATCCCGGCGGTGTCGGTCGGCGAGCTGCATGCGGTGATCCACCCCGACCTGCCGCGGTTCTACAACTCCGGCTACGTCTTCAGGCTCGGCGACACCACCGTCTACCACCCCGGCGACGCCCTCACGGTGCCCGAGCAGCACGTCGACGTGCTCTGCGTCCCGGTCTGCGCGCCGTGGATGCGGGCCGCCGACGGCATCGACTTCGCCCGGGCCGTCGGCGCCCCTCGCAACGTGGCGATCCACGACCGGGTCTACTCCGAGGCCGGCCTCCGGATCGTGGACGGGCACTTCGGGCTGCTGCTGCCGGAGACCTCGTCGTACGTCCGGCTGGCCGACGGCGCCGACCTCGAGTGAGGACGTGTCGGCGCAACCGGGGCGGCACGACCGCTAGGAGCGCCGCCGCCTGCATGCCGGGCCAGGCGAACGACAGCTCAGCCCGCGGCCAGCGAGTCGCGCACGGGCACGAACTTCGCCTGCGCCTCCGCGAGCTCGTCCTCGGGGTGGGAGTCGGCGACGATGCCGCAGCCCGCGAAGAGCCGTACGGTCTCGCCCGAGAGCCGCGCCGACCGCAGGGCGAGACCCCACTCCCCGTCGCCGGAGGTGTCCATCCACCCGACCGGCCCGGCGTAGCGGCCGCGGTCCATGCCCTCGATCTCGGCGATCAGCCGTACGGCGTCGGCGGCCGGGGTGCCGCCCACCGCGGCCGACGGGTGCAGCGCCGAGGCGAGCTGCAGCGACGACACGGTCGACGCGTCGTGCACGACACCTGCGACGTCGGTCGCCAGGTGCATCACGTTGGGCAGGTGCAGCACGAACGGCGACTCGGGCACGTTCATCGAGGAGCAGTGCGGCTCCAGGGCGTCGGCGACCGAGCGCACGGCGTACTCGTGCTCCTCGAGGTCCTTGCTCGACCGGGCGAGCGTCGCGGCGAGGGCGAGGTCGCGCTCGTCGTCGCCGGTCCGCCGGATGGTGCCGGCCAGTACCCGGGAGGTCACCAGGCCGCGCTCACGGCGGACCAGCATCTCGGGCGTCGCGCCGTACAGGCCGTCGACGTGGAAGGTCCAGCACATCGGGTACGTCGCCGCGAGCCGAGCGAGCGGCCAGCGGACGTCGATCGGGGCGGCGGCGGTGGCGACGAGGTCGCGGGCGAGCACGACCTTCTCCAGCGCGCCGTCGTTGATCCGGCGTACGGCGTCGGCCACGACCGCCATCCAGGCCTCGCCGTCGAGAGCTCCGTCGGCGAAGGCGACGCTCTCGGGCGCCGCCGGGCTCGGGGCCGGACCGTCGTACGACGCGCCGTCGACGAGGGTGAGCCAGGTGCGCCCCGCGCGGCGACCGATCACCACCCGCGGGACGGTGAGCACCGAGTCGCCGGGGTCGTCGGCGAACGCGAACGACCCGAAGCAGACCAGGCCGCTCCCGGGCTCGTTGACCTCGTCGACGACGACGGCACGTGCGCAGGTCTCGGTCCACCACTTGTCGGCGTCGGAGAACCTCGTGAGGCCGTGGGTCCGGATGCGGGCGGCCGCGCCCCAGCCGACCAGGCCCTCGTCGCGGCGGAGCCAGGTGACGGGCTCGTCCTCTGGCATCAGCTCGAGCAACGGGTCGTCGACGGTGAGCTCGGTCGTGCGGACCGTCAGGGCACCCGACCCGAACGTCGGCGAAGGGCTCGTCACAGTCGGGAAGCGTACCCGGCAGGACCGGGCGGATCCGCTTCGGTGGGCGGCGTTGTCGCCAACGTCACGACCAGTAGACGACGACCTTGTCGCCGACGTGCACCTGGGAGAACAGCCACTCGACGCCGTCGTGGTCGCGGATGTTCACGCAGCCGTGCGAGGCGCCGGCGTACCCGACGGCCGCGAAGTCCGAGGAGTAGTGCACGGCCTGGCCGCCGGAGAAGAACATCGCGAACGGCATCGCGGAGCCGTAGAGGTGCGACACGTGGTCGGCGTCCATGAGGTAGACATGGAAGAGGCCCTCGCGCGTCGGGGTGTCGTTGAGCGTCGAGCCGAACCTCGCGTCGAGCGTCTGGAGGACGTGACCGTCCACCACCCAGCGCAGCGTCCTGCTGGTCTTGTCGATGCACATCACGTGGCCGGTGAGGCAGCGCGGGTCGAGCTTCCCCGGTGAGGGCACGATGTTGTGCATCTCGTCGTGGGTCGGGACGGACGTCATCGCGTCCAGCCGGTCGAGGGTGCGTTGGTCGACGCTGCCCGTGACCGGGATCTGGCGCTTGGCCTGGAACCCTCTGACCGCGGTGACCGTGGGAGCGTCGTACCTGCCGGTGACGTCGCCGAAGTACCAGTCGAGCTGCTTCAGCCGCGCCTGTACGACGCGCACGTCGCGGCCGTGGTCACCAGGGCCGAAGATCGCCCTGCCCGGGTGCAGGATGTTGAACATCGCGTCGTGCGTCGGCCGCCGGGTCAGGGCCACGAGCCGCTGCCAGGTCCCATGGTCGAGCCGGCCGGTCGCGGGCAGCCCCCGCTTGGCCTGGAAGCCGCGCACGGCCGCGACCGTGGCGGCGTCGTACACGCCGGTCGTGGTCTCGGGCAGCCACGCGAGCTGCGAGAGGCGCTGCTGGAGCTCGCGCACCCGCGTGCCGTCGGCGCCCGGCCGCAGGACGTCGTAGGTGGGCTCGTGGCGCGTCGCCCGCGATGACGGCGTCGTGGAGGTCGACGGCGGCGATGGTGTCGGAGAGGTGGAGAGGTGTCCGGCCGGGAGGTCCCGTGCGGACGCGACCGTCTGCTGATCGTGGTGGCGCACCACGAGACCGACCGCGAAGCCGGCCGCCCCGACGAGGCCTACGACCAGCGCCAGGGCCAGCAGGGCCTTGAGGACTCTCATTCGTCTCCTCCGGGGAAGTCCGCGACGGTCCAAGGCGCGGTGAGGACGCCTCAGTGTCGGTCCTGAAGACGCGAAAGCCCCGCATTTGGTTGTCGTGCCGCGGGCGCGTCCCGGTGCCGTGGCTCGCACGGACCTCATCGCACCGGCACAGCGGTCCGACAGGAGCGCGCCCTACGCTCTGCCCGTGGCCCGTGCAGATCTCGACAAGCAGCCGACCGACGTACGTCGCATGTTCGACGCCGTGGCGAGCCGCTACGACGTCACCAACGACGTTCTGTCCCTCGGTCAGGACCGCCGGTGGCGGCGCGAGGTCATCGACGCGGTCGCCCCCCTACCGGGTGAGGTGGTGCTCGACCTCGCGGCCGGCACCGGTACGTCGAGCCAGCCGTTCGCCGACGCCGGCGCGACGGTCGTGCCGTGCGACTTCTCGCTCGGGATGCTCCGGGTCGGCAAGCAGCACCGCCCGCGCCTGCCCTTCACGGCCGGCGACGGCACCCGGCTGCCCTTCGCCGACGACACCTTCGACGCGGTCACGATCTCGTTCGGGCTGCGCAACATCGTCGACCCCGTCGCCGGCCTGCGTGAGATGCGGCGGGTGACCCGGCCGGGTGGTCGGCTGGTCGTCTGCGAGTTCAGCCACCCGACGTGGGCGCCGTTCCGGACGGCGTACGTCGAGTACCTCATGCGCGCCTTGCCTCCCGTCGCCCGCGCGGTCTCCTCGAGCCCGGACGCCTACGTCTACCTCGCCGAGTCGATACGCGCCTGGCCGGACCAGGCCGCGCTCGCCGGTCTCGTCGCCGAGGCCGGGTGGCTGCGCCCCCAGTGGCGCAACCTGTCCGGCGGCATCGTCGCCCTCCACCGCGCCACCGCCTGAGCGACGTTCCTCGGGCCTCCGACAGGGGCGTCGGACCCGGGGGTGCGGGACCTGGGGCTGAGTCCTAGACTGACCCGGCCGGTTCGTGAAGTCGTTCACAAAGTCACAAACTCGTGACGCAGGTCACGGGCCGCGGGCAGGAAGGAAGAGGCGGGATGCAGCTCTACACGCCAGTCCTCGTGCTGGCACTGATCGCCGCGGGCTTCGCGGTCTTCTCGGTGATCATGTCGTCGATGGTCGGGCCCCGGAGGTACAACCGGGCCAAGCTCGACTCCTACGAGTGCGGCATCGAGCCAACGCCTCAGCCCGTGGGCGGCGGACGGTTCCCGGTGAAGTACTTCATCACCGCGATGATGTTCATCGTCTTCGACATCGAGATCGTCTTCCTGTACCCCTGGGCCGTGCACTTCGACGCGCTGCGCGGCTTCGGGCTGCTCGAGATGGTGCTGTTCATCGCCACCGTGTTCGTCGCCTACGCCTATGTATGGCGTCGCGGCGGACTGGACTGGGACTGAGCGCCGCGATGCACGCACCCTGCCTTCGTTGTCGTCGCCTGACCCCGATCCCGGGCCGGCTCCTCGGAGCCTTGGCATGGCACGCGCCTCACGACGCTCAACCCTCGTGGAAGGAGGCCTGCTGATGGGTCTGGAAGAGAAGCTTCCGAGCGGCGTCCTGCTGACGACTGTCGAGGGTGTCGCGGGCTACATGCGCAAGGCCAGCTTCTGGCCGGCGACGTTCGGTCTGGCGTGCTGTGCGATCGAGATGATGACGACCGGTGGGCCGAAGTACGACCTGGCGCGGTTCGGCATGGAGGTGTTCCGGGCGAGCCCGCGGCAGGCGGATCTGATGATCGTGGCGGGCCGGGTGAGCCAGAAGATGGCGCCGGTGCTGCGTCAGATCTATGACCAGATGCCGGACCCGAAGTGGGTGTTGGCGATGGGGGTGTGTGCGAGCAGTGGCGGGATGTTCAACAACTACGCGATCGTGCAGGGCGTCGACCACGTCGTACCGGTCGACATGTATCTCCCGGGCTGTCCGCCGCGTCCGGAGATGCTGATCGACGCGATCCTCAAGCTCCACGACCAGGTGCAGCACACCAAGCTGGGTGCGAACCGTCGCGCGGAGATCGTGGGCGACGAGACGGCCGCGCTGAGCGCGCTGCCGACCTCGCAGATGAAGGGCCTGTTGAGGTGACGGAGGAGGAGAGCAACGTTCCGGCGCAGAACGTTCTGGCGCAGCCGGGCGAGGTCGAGACGATGGGCGTGCGCGAGGGCATGTTCGGGGTCTCCGGCACGGGCGACACGAGTGGGTACGGTGGTCTGGTCAGGCCGACGATGTTCCCGGGCGCGAGCCGGCGTCCCTATGGCGGCTGGTACGACGAGGTGGCCGACGCCCTGGCGGCGCGACTGGGCCAGACCGGTCTGGACGCCGCGATCGAGCGGGTGGTGGTCGACCGGGGTGAGATCACCTTCCACGTACGTCGTGAGGACCTGCCGTTCGTGGCGCAGATGTTCCGTGACGACGAGGCGTTGCGGTTCGAGCTGTGCTCGGGGGTCAGTGGGGTGCACTACCCGGGTGATGCGGGCCGTGAGCTGCACGCGGTCTACCACCTGTTGTCGATGACCCACAACCGCCGGGTGCGGCTGGAGGTCAGCGTCCCGGACGCCGACCCCCACATCCCGAGCATCGTCAGCATCTACCCCACCAGCGACTGGCACGAGCGCGAGACCTACGACATGTTCGGGATCGTCTTCGACGGTCACCCGGCGCTGACCCGGATCCTGATGCCCGATGACTGGCCGGGCCACCCGCAGCGCAAGGACTACCCGCTCGGGGGGATCCCGGTGGAGTACAAGGGCGGCACGATCCCGCCGCCGGACGAGAGGAGGTCGTACAGCTGATGGTCTCGACAAGCTCGACCGACGAGACAAGCTCGACCGACGCGACAAGCTCGACCGACGAGACGAGCTCGACCGACGGCGACGCGACATGTATGCCGGCACGGCTGAGACCGCCGAGGGCAGGGTCTTCACGGTCACCGGTCAGGACTGGGACTCGGTGACCCAGGGTCTGGAGGACGTCGAGGAGCGGATCGTGGTCAACATGGGTCCGCAGCACCCGTCGACCCACGGGGTGCTGCGGCTGATCCTGGAGCTCGAGGGCGAGACCGTGACCGAGGCGCGGTGCGGGATCGGCTACCTCCATACCGGCATCGAGAAGAACATGGAGTACCGCTCCTGGGTGCAGGGCGTCACGTTCTGTACCCGGATGGACTACCTCGCGCCGTTCTTCAACGAGGCGGCCTACGTGCTCGGGGTGGAGCGGCTGCTCGGCATCGCCGACGAGATCCCGGAGAAGGCCTCGGTGATGCGGGTCCTGCTGATGGAGCTGAACCGGATCTCCTCCCACCTGGTGGCCATCGCGACCGGTGGTATGGAGATCGGTGCGCTGACGGTGATGACGATCGGGTTCCGGGAGCGGGAGCTGGTGCTCGACCTGTTCGAGCTGATCACCGGCCTGCGGATGAACCACGCGTTCATCCGCCCGGGCGGGGTCGCCCAGGACCTCCCACCGGGGGCGCTGGACGAGATCCGCAGCTTCGTCGCGTTGATGAAGAAGCGGCTTCCCGAGTACGCCGACCTCTGCAACGCCAACCCGGTCTTCCGGGGCCGACTCGAGGGTGTCGGTCACCTCGACCTCGCCGGCTGCCTGGCGCTGGGCCTGACCGGGCCGGTGCTCCGCTCGACCGGCTACCCCTGGGACCTCCGCAAGACCCAGCCGTACTGCGGCTACGAGACCTACGACTTCGACGTACAGACCTGGGACACCGCCGACTCCTACGGCCGGTTCCGGGTGCGGTTGGCCGAGATGTGGGAGTCGCTGAAGATCGTCGAGCAGGCCGCCGACCGGCTCGCCCGGCTCGAGGGCGAGCCGGTGATGGTCGCCGACAAGAAGATCGCCTGGCCCAGCCAGCTCGCGATCGGCTCCGACGGCATGGGCAACAGCCTCGACCACATCCGCCACATCATGGGCGAGTCGATGGAGGCCCTGATCCACCACTTCAAGCTGGTCACCGAGGGCTTCCGGGTGCCACCCGGCCAGGTCTACGTCCCGATCGAGTCACCCCGCGGCGAGCTCGGCGCCCACGTCGTGTCCGACGGCGGCACCCGACCCTTCCGCGCCCACTTCCGCGACCCGTCGTTCACCAACCTGCAAGCCACCAGCGTGATGTCCGAAGGCGGCATGGTGGCCGACGTGATCGTGGCGATCGCGAGCATCGACCCGGTCATGGGAGGGGTGGATCGGTGACGGACGAGACGACCGGACCCACGACGTCGCAAGCGGTGACCGAAAGCAACCCTGCTCTGTACGACGAGCTGCGAGAGATCGCGGGCCGCTACCCGCAGCCGCGGTCGGGCCTGCTGCCGATGCTCCACCTCGTCCAGTCCGCCCAGGGCCGGATCACGCCCGAGGGCATCGAGGCCTGCGCGGAGATCCTCGACATCACCGCCGCCGAGGTGAGCGGGGTCGCGACGTTCTACACGATGTACAAGCGGCGCCCGGTCGGCGACTACCACGTGGGGGTCTGCACCAACACCCTGTGCGCGGTCATGGGCGGCGACGTGATCTTCGAGCGGCTCAAGGAGCATCTCGACGTCGGCAACGACGAGACCACGGCCGACGGCGCCATCACCCTCGAGCACGTCGAGTGCAACGCGGCCTGCGACTACGCCCCCGTCGTGATGGTCAACTGGGAGTTCATGGACAACATGACACCCCAGTCCGCGACCGAGCTGGTCGACGACCTGCGCGAGGGCAAGGAGGTCCGCTCCACGCGAGGACCGCGCATCGTCACCTGGCGCGAGGCCGAGCGCGTGCTGGCCGGCTTCCCCGACGAGCTGGCCGACGAGGGCCCGGCCGCCGGTCCGGCCTCACTCGTGGGGCTCGGCATCGCCCGCGAGCACGGCTGGATCGCCCCCGGCGCCGCCAAGGCCTCGCAGGAAGAGGGTCAGTGACCGTGTTTCGAGACGTCGTGGGTCGAGCCTGTCGAGACCTCCTCGACAACCGGGAGAGGACACTTCGTGGCTGACACTCTGACGCCGGTGCTCACCGACAACTGGGACCAGGAACGCTCCTGGACCATCGCCGCCTACCAGGCGCGCGGTGGGTACGACGCGCTCAAGCGGGCGCTGCGCATGTCGCCGGACGACGTGATCACCGCGGTCAAGGACTCCGGCCTCCGGGGTCGTGGCGGTGCGGGCTTCCCGACCGGCATGAAGTGGAGCTTCATCCCGCAGGACAACCCGAGGCCCAAGTACCTCGTGGTGAACGCCGACGAGTCCGAGCCGGGCACCTGCAAGGACATCCCGTTGATGATGGCGAGCCCCCACACGCTGATCGAGGGCGTGATCATCAGCAGCTACGCGATCCGGGCCAACACCGCGTTCATCTACGTCCGCGGCGAGGTGCTCCACGTCGTACGACGTCTGCAGCGCGCCGTGCGCGAGGCCTACCGCGCCGGTCACCTCGGCAAGGACATCCACGGCTACGGCTATGACCTCGACGTCGTCGTCCATGCCGGCGCGGGCGCCTACATCTGCGGCGAGGAGACGGCGCTGCTCGACTCGCTCGAAGGTCTGCGTGGCCAGCCGCGGCTGCGGCCGCCGTTCCCCGCAGTGGCCGGTCTGTACGCGAGCCCGACCGTGGTCAACAACGTCGAGTCGATCGCGTCGGTGCCGAGCATCATCTCCCGGGGCGCCGACTGGTTCGCGTCGATGGGGACCGAGAAGTCCAAGGGCTTCGGGATCTTCAGCCTCTCCGGTCACGTCGCCCGGCCCGGCCAGTACGAAGCGCCGCTCGGCATCACGCTGCGCACGCTGATCGACCTCGCCGGTGGGATGCGCAACGGCCACGAGCTCAAGTTCTGGACCCCCGGCGGGTCGTCGACGCCGATCCTGACCGACGAGCACCTCGACATCCCCCTCGACTTCGAGGCGGTGGGCGAGGCCGGGTCGATGCTCGGCACCCGCGCGCTGCAGATCTTCGACGACACCACCTGCGTGGTGCGCGCCGTCCTCCGCTGGACCGAGTTCTACAAGCACGAGTCCTGCGGCAAGTGCACGCCGTGCCGTGAAGGCACCTGGTGGCTGGTGCAGATCCTGACCAACCTCGAGAAGGGCATCGGCACCGAGGCCGATCTCGACCTCCTGCTCGACCAGTGCGACAACATCCTGGGTCGCGCCTTCTGCGCCCTCGGTGACGGTGCCACCAGCCCGATCTCCAGCTCCATCCAGTACTTCCGCGACGAGTACCTCGCCCACCTGACCCAGGGCGGGTGCCCGTTCGATCCGATCGCGTCCACCGTGTTCGCCGCCGAGGGAGCCACGACATGAGATTCACACCACGGCCTTCTTCGGCTCCCCCGGTGCGCTCCTCCGTCGAACAGCACCGCGGGGACCCCGAATGAGCACCGCCGAGGTCGAGAAGACCCTTCGACGGGCTCAGGACAACGCCGACCTGGTGACGCTGACCATCGACGGCGTCCAGGTGAGCGTGCCCAAGGACACCCTGGTGATCCGCGCCGCCGAGCAGGTCGGCGTACAGATCCCGCGGTTCTGCGACCACCCGCTGCTCGAGCCGGTCGGCGCGTGCCGTCAGTGCATGGTCGACATCCCCGACGCCGGCAACGGACGCCCGTTCCCCAAGCCCCAGGCCTCGTGCACGATCGCGGTGGCCGAGGGCATGGTGGTCAACACCCAGGCCACCAGCGAGGTCGCGGCGAAGGCCCAGGAGGGGATGATCGAGTTCCTCCTGATCAACCACCCGCTCGACTGCCCCGTCTGCGACAAGGGGGGCGAGTGCCCCCTCCAGAACCAAGCGATGAGCAACGGCCGCGGCGAGTCTCGCTTCGCCGCCAGCGGAGGCGTCAAGCGGACGTTCCCCAAGCCGATCAACATCTCCGCGCAGGTCCTCCTCGACCGAGAGCGCTGCGTCCTCTGTGCGCGGTGCACGCGCTTCTCCGAGCAGGTGGCGGGCGACCCGTTCATCACCCTCGTCGAGCGCGGTGCCCTGCAGCAGGTGGGCATCTACGAGAAGGAGCCCTTCGAGTCCTACTTCTCGGGCAACACCATCCAGATCTGCCCGGTGGGCGCGCTGACCAGCGCCGACTACCGCTTCCGTGCTCGGCCGTTCGACCTGGTCTCCAGCCCGTCGATCGCCGAGCACGACGCCTGTGGCTCCGCGATCCGCGTCGACCACCGGCGCGGCTCCGTGATGCGCCGCCTCGCCGGCAACGACCCCGAGGTCAACGAGGAGTGGATCACCGACAAGGACCGTTTCGCGTTCACCTACGGCCACCTCGATGACCGCCTCACGTATCCCCGCATCCGTGAGGGCGGGGAGCTGCGGCCCGCGTCGTGGTCCGAGGCGTTCGCCGTCGCCGCCCGCGGCCTGGCCGACGCCGGGGCGAGCGGGGTCCTCACCGGCGGGCGGCTGACGGCCGAGGACGCCTTCGCCTACAGCACGTTCGCGCGCGTGGCCCTGGGCACCCACGACATCGACTTCCGTTCGCGTCCCCACTCGGCCGAGGAGGCGGCGTTCCTCGCCTCCGAGGTCGTGCTCCGTCAGGATGCGACGTACGCCGACCTCGAGACCGCCAACTCCGTCGTGCTGGTCGGGCTCGAGCCGGAGGAGGAGGCGGGCGCGATCTTCCTGCGGCTCCGCAAGGCCCACCGCAAGCACCGCACGCGCATCTGGTCGGTGGCGCCGTACGCGACCAACGGGCTCCACAAGATGGGCGGCACCCTCCTCGCCACGCGGCCGGGCTCCGAGACCGAGGTCGTCGAGGGCCTGATCCACCACGCCGATGTCGAGCTCGACAGTGCCGGTGTGATCCTCGTTGGCGAGCGCATGGCCACCGTGCCGGGTGCCCTCGCCGCCGTCGCCCGGCTCGCGCACACGTCCGGCGCCAAGCTGGCCTGGGTGCCGCGCCGGGCCGGCGACCGGGGAGCCGTCGAGACCGGCTGCCTGCCCAACCTGCTGCCCGGCGGCCGGCCGGTTGCCGACGCCGGCGCGCGGGTCGACGCCGCCACCGCGTGGGGCATCGACAGCCTGCCCGACCAGCCCGGGCGCGACGCCGACGCGATCGTCGCGGCACTGGCCTCCGGCGCGCTCGGCGGCCTCGTCGTCGGCGGAGTCGACCCCGACGACACGGCCGACCCCGCGGCGTTCCGGGCCGCACTCGACGCGGCCCTTTTCGTGGTCGCCCTCGAGCTGCGTGAGACCGACGTGACGCGCGCGGCCGACGTGGTCTTCCCGGTGGCGCCGGTGACCGACAAGGCCGGCACCTTCGTGACCTGGGAGGGCCGACCTCGCGCCTTCGAGGCGGTGTTCACCAACCGCAACTCCCTGCCGGACGCGCGGATCCTCGCCGGCATCGCCGAGGAGCTCGGGCGCCCGCTCGGGTTCCGCTCGACCAGCGACGCCCATGCCCGGATGGTCGAGATGGGTCCGTGGGACGGCGAGCGTGCGACGCTGCTGGACTCGCCCACGGCGTCGCGGGTGAAGGCTCCCGGACAGAACGAGCTGGCCCTGGCCACCTGGAAGCTGATGCTCGACAACGGCTCGATGCAGGACGGCGAGAAGTACCTCCGCGCCACCGCGCGCACCCCGGCCTGCCGGGTCTCGCGCGGCGCCGCCGCGGCGTTGGGTGAGATGGTGACGCTCACCGGTGACCGCGGCTCGGTCACCCTGCCGGTCGAGGTGGCCGACGACCTCGCCGACGACACGGTCTGGGTGCCCGCGAACTCCACCGGCCGCGGTGTCCTCGCCGACCTCGCGTCACCGGGGAGCGGCGTACGCGTGAAGGGAGCCGAGCAGTGAGTGCAACGGTGTTCGCCACCTCGCCCGGTGCGGGTGCTCCCGGGCTCGACGCCTTCGGCCAGGACCCCTGGTGGGTGATCCTGATCAAGGCCGTCCTGATCTTCGTGATCCTCGTCGTGCTGACGCTGTTCAACATCTGGTTCGAACGCCGCGTCGTGGCCCGCATGCAGCACCGCATCGGACCCAATGTCAACGGCCCCTTCGGTCTGCTGCAGAGCCTCGCCGACGGCGTCAAGCTGGCGCTGAAGGAGGACATCATCCCCAAGGCGGCGGACAAGGTCGTGTTCCTCGCGGCCCCGGTGATCGCCACGATCCCGGCGTTCGTCACCTTCTCGGTGATCCCGTTCGGCCCCGTCGTCAAGATCCCGTTCAGCGACCGTACGACGCCGCTGCAGCTGACCGACATGCCGGTGGCCGTGCTGTTCGTGATGGCCATCGCGTCGATCGGCATCTACGGCATCGTGCTCGGCGGCTGGTCGAGCGGCTCGACGTACTCCCTCCTCGGCGGGCTGCGCTCCAGCGCGCAGATGATCTCCTACGAGGTCGCGATGGGCCTGGCCCTCGTCGCGGTCTTCCTGTACGCCGGCTCGATGTCGACCAGCCAGATCGTCGCGGCCCAGGACAAGTGGTGGTTCGGCCTGATCCTGATGCCGTCGTTCGTGATCTACACGATCTCGATGGTCGGCGAGACCAACCGCGCGCCGTTCGACCTCCCCGAGGCCGAGGGTGAGCTGGTGGGCGGCTTCCATACCGAGTACTCCAGCCTGAAGTTCGCGCTGTTCTTCCTGGCCGAGTACATCAACATGGCCACCGTCTCCGCCCTCGCGACGACGCTGTTCCTCGGCGGCTGGCACGCGCCGTTCTGGATCGACCACCTCTGGCACGGCGCCAACTCAGGCTACTGGCCCTTCCTGTGGTTCATGGGCAAGGTCATGTTCTTCGTCTTCGTGTTCATCTGGCTACGAGGCACGCTGCCGCGGATGCGCTACGACCAGTTCATGGCCTTCGGCTGGAAGCGGCTGATCCCCTTCTCTCTGCTCTGGATCGTCGCGGTCGCCACGATCCGGACCGCCTCGCTCGACGGCGGGATCGACCGCAAGTACCTCCTGATCGGGCTCGGCGTCGCCGTGGTGCTCTTCCTGGCCGTGTTCTTCGTCGGCGACCAGTCGGCCATCGACGAGGAGGAGCGCGACGCCGTCCCGCAGGGGTACGACGGTGGGTTCCCCGTGCCGCCGATGCCCTCCGGAGGCGCGGTCCGCGGTGCCGCCGCCATCCTGACGTTCGACACCGGACGCACCGTGACGGCCGTCGAGGAGGACTCGTGACATCCCCCGAGGAGGGCAAGACCCTCAAGGAGCAGCTCTGGGACCCGGTTGCCGGGTTCGGGGTGACCTTCCGGACGATGTTCAGGAAGGTGGTCACCGAGCAGTACCCGTTCGAGAAGGAGCCCACAGCACCCCGCTTCCACGGGCGGCACCAGCTCAACCGCTGGCCCGACGGTCTCGAGAAGTGCATCGGGTGCGAGCTGTGTGCCTGGGCCTGCCCGGCCGACGCGATCTACGTCGAGGGTGCGTCCAACACCGACGACGAGCGCTTCAGCCCCGGTGAGCGCTACGGTCGCGTCTACCAGATCAACTACCTGCGCTGCATCCTGTGCGGGCTCTGCATCGAGGCGTGCCCGACCCGGGCGCTGACCATGACCAACGAGTACGAGCTGGCCGACGACAACCGCGCCGACCTCATCTACGAGAAGTCCGACCTGCTCGCTCCGCTGCTGCCGGGCATGGAACAGCCGCCGCACCCGATGCGTCTCGGCGACGACGAGGGCGACTACTACCGTGGCACGTTCAAGTCCCCCGACCCGGCCCGCACCGAGGAGGCACCGTCGTGATCGCCTTCTGGATCCTGGCGCCGATCATGGTGCTCGCCGCGCTCGGCATCCTGTTCGTCCGCAAGGCCGTGCATGCCGCCATGCTGCTCGCGATCGTGATGATCGGCCTGGCCGTGCTGTACGCCGTTCTCGACGCGCCGTTCCTGTTCGCGGTGCAGATCATCGTCTACACCGGCGCGATCCTGATGCTCTTCCTGTTCGTCGTGATGCTGGTGGGCGTCGACGCCTCCGACTCGGTCGTCGAGACGATCAAGGGCCAGCGGCTGATGGCGATCGTCGGCGGCCTGCTGCTCGGCACGATCTTCGTGATCGGTCTGACGCAGCTCAGCCTCGGTGCCGTCGTCGGTCTGGACACCGCCAACGCCAGCGGCAACATCCCAGCCCTGGCCGACATCCTCTTCGGCCGCTACGTGTTCGCCTTCGAGACGACCAGCGCCCTGCTGATCACGGCGGCGGTCGGCGCGATGGTGCTGGCCCACCGCGAGCGCCTCGAGCCCAAGCCGACGCAGGCCAGCCTGGCGGCCCAGCGTCTCCAGGACTACGCCGACGACGGCAAGCACCTCGGGCCGCTACCGACGCCCGGCGTCTTCGCCCGGCACAACGCCGTCGACACCCCGGCCCTGCTTCCCGACGGCACCGCCGCCGAGGCGTCGGTCTCCCGGGTGCTCGCCGCCCGCGGCACGGTGCGTTCGGCTCCCGCCATGGCCGACGACATCGCCGCGATCGAGCAGCAGATCCACGGCGCCCACCACGCCGGGCGTGACCTGTCCGCTCCCGCCACGACCCTTCGACAAGCTCAGGACAACGCCGACGAGGAGGCGCCGACCACATGACGCCGTACGTCGTCACCACCCCACGCAACCGCTCGCCGCGCTCGCGCCTCCGCGGGGGCCTAGGCATCGGGGGCGATGTTCTATGACCCCTTATGTAGTCCTGTCCTCGATCCTGTTCACGATCGGCTGTGTCGGGGTGCTCACCCGCCGCAACGCGCTGGTCGTGTTCATGAACGTCGAGCTCATGCTCAACGCCTCCAACCTCGCCCTGGTCGCCTTCGCCAAGCAGAACGGCAACCTCGACGGCCAGATCGCGGCCTTCTTCGTGATGGTCGTCGCCGCGGCCGAGGTCGTGGTCGGGCTGGCGATCATCATGACCATCTTCCGCACCCGCCGGTCGGCCTCGGTCGACGACGCGAGCCTGCTGAAGTACTGAGGAGACTGACTCGATGTTCGTTCTCGCGCAGGCCGTGGCTCCGGTCGTGCAGCCCGCTTCGGCTGACGGGGTGCTGTCCCTCGGCTGGCTGGTCATCGCGCTGCCCGCACTGGGTGCCGCGATCCTCCTGGTCGGCGGGCCGCTCGCCCGAGGGCGCCTCGACAAGCACGGTCATCTGATCGGGGCCCTCCTGCCGGTCGCCTCCTTCGTGGTCAGCCTGGTGATGTTCATCGACCTGCTGGGGCGCGACAGCAACGACCGCCAGGTCGGGCAGCACCTCTTCACGTGGTTCCAGGCCGGCGGCCTGCACGTCGGCTTCGACCTGCTCTACGACCCGCTGTCGGCGCTGTTCCTGCTGCTGATCACCGGTGTCGGCTCGCTGATCCACATCTACTCCATCGGCTACATGGAGCACGATCCGCGCCGTCCACGCTTCTTCGGCTACCTCAACCTCTTCGTCGCGGCCATGCTCGCCCTGGTGCTCTCGGCCAACTACCTCGGGCTGTTCCTCGGGTGGGAGGGCGTCGGGCTCGCGTCGTACCTGCTGATCGGCTTCTGGCAGTACCGGCACTCGGCGGCGGCCGCGGCCAAGAAGGCCTTCATCGTCAACCGCGTCGGCGACATCGGGCTGTCCCTGGGCATCGCCCTCTTCTTCACGACGTTCGGCACCACCGACTTCACCACGATCAGCGCGGCCGCGCCCCACGCGTCCGAGGCGACGATGACGACACTCGGCCTGCTGCTGCTGCTGGCCGCCTGCGGCAAGTCGGCCCAGGTGCCCCTGCAGTCGTGGCTGCTCGACGCGATGGAGGGCCCGACCCCGGTGTCGGCCCTGATCCACGCCGCGACGATGGTCACCGCGGGCGTCTACCTGATCGTCCGTTCCAACTTCATCTTCGACTACGCGCCGCACGCCCGCACCGTCGTCGTCATCGTCGCCACGGTCACCCTGCTGTACGGCGCGATCATCGGTTGCGCGAAGGACGACATCAAGAAGGCGCTGGCCGGTTCGACGATGAGCCAGATCGGTTACATGATGCTCGGCGCCGGGCTGGGCATCGCGGGCTACCCCTTCGCCATCTTCCACCTGCTCACCCACGGCTTCTTCAAGGCCAACATGTTCCTCGGTGCCGGCTCGGTGATGCACGGCATGGACGACGACGTCGACATGCGTCACTACGGCGCTCTCAGCAAGGCGCTACCCGTCACGTTCCTGACGTTCGCGATGGGCTACCTCGCGATCATCGGCTTCCCGGGGTTCTCGGGCTTCTGGTCGAAGGACAAGATCATCGAGACCGCTCTCACCCAGAACTGGCTGGTCGGCGTCCTCGCGATACTCGGCGCCGGGATCACCGGCTTCTACATGACCCGGCTGATGCTGATGACGTTCTTCACGCGGGAAAGGTGGGGGGCCGACAGCTCAGGCAACCGAGTACACCCGCACGAGTCGCCCCAGGTGATGACCGTCCCCCTGATCGTGCTGGCTGCGCTGTCCGTGCTCGGTGGCCTGATGCTGGCCGGCAACTGGATCGTCGACTTCCTCTCCCCGATCGTCGGGACCGCGTCCGAGGAGAGCCCGCCCCTGCCCGGCATCGTGATCTCCCTGATCGTCGTGCTGGTCGTGGCGGTGGGGGTCGGGGCCGCGTGGTTCCTGGTCGGCCGGCAGGAGGTGCCGCGTGAGGCCCCCCAGGAGGTCTCCTTCGCGACCCGCGCCGCGCGCGCCGAGCTCTACGGCAACGAGGTCAACGACGAGCTGGTGATCCGCCCGGGCGGCCGGCTCGTGGCCGGGCTCACCACGATGGACCGCTACGGCGTCGACGGCGTCGTCGAGGGCAGTGCCCTCGCCGTCGGCGGCGTGGGCAGCGTGCTCCGCCTCATGCAGACCGGGTTCGTGCGGTCCTATGCCCTGTCCCTGCTCGGCGGCGCCCTGCTGGTCGTCGTCGCCCTCCTGGCGGTGAACATCGCATGATCCACCCCATTCAAATGCTCGCTTCGCTCCGCTTTGGACGGGGACCCAGAAAATGAACGGGTTCCCCTGGCTCTCCCTGCTGATCGCCCTGCCGCTGCTGGGCGCGGTCGCCACGGCCGCCCTGCCGCAGGGCCACGACCGGGCGCTGCCCAAGCAGCTCGCCCTCGGGGTCTCGGTGGCGAACCTCGGTCTCGCAGTGGTGATGTCGTTCGGCTACCACCTCCACGGCGGCTTCCAGTTCAACGAGGAGCACACCTGGATCAAGGCGTTCGGGGCGCACTACGCGCTCGGCGTGGACGGCCTCGGCCTGCTGATGGTGCTGCTGACGGTGGTGCTGGTGCCGATCGTGATCGGCGCCAGCTGGTACGACGCCGACGAGGGTCATACCAAGGCGTTCTTCGCCTGGGTCCTCGCGCTCGAGTCGACGGCCGTCGCGGTCTTCGCGGCGACCGACGTCTTCCTGTTCTACGTCGTGTTCGAGGCGACGCTGATCCCGGCGTACTTCCTGATCGGCGGCTTCGGCCGCGACGGTCGGCGCCGGGCCGCGGTGAAGTTCCTGATCTACCAGCTCGCCGGCGGGCTCGTGATGCTGGCGTCGGTGATCGGCCTCTACGTCGTGTCCGCGAAGTACGGCAGCCCGTCGTACCTCCTCTCCGACCTCTCCGGCCTCACCATCGATCCGACCACCCAGAAGTGGCTGTTCGTCGGCTTCTTCATCGCCTTCGCCGTCAAGGCGCCGATGTTCCCCGTGCACACCTGGCTGGCCGACACGACCGAGCAGGCGACGACCGGCACGAGCGTGCTGCTGGTGTGCGTGCTCGACAAGATCGGCACCTTCGGGATGCTGCGCTACTGCCTCGGCATCCTGCCCGACGCCTCACGCTGGGCGACGCCCGTCGTGGTCACGCTCGCGTTGATCTCGATCGTGTACGGCGCGCTGGTGGCGATCGGCCAGGACGACCTCCTGCGGCTGATCGGCCTGACCTCGCTGTCCCACTTCGGCTTCATCGTGCTGGGCATCTTCGTGTTCACCAGCCAGGGCGGGTCGGGCGCGATCCTCTACATGGTCAACCACGGCATCGGCACGGCCGCCCTGTTCCTGGTCGCGGGCTTCCTGATCCGGCGCCGCGGCACGGCCTCGATCCGCGCCATGGGCGGCGTGGAGAAGGTCGCGCCGGTGCTGGCCGGCCTCTTCCTGGTCTTCGGCCTGGCCGCGCTCGGCCTGCCCGGCCTCTCGCCGTTCGTCTCCGAGATGCTTGTCATCATCGCGGCCTTCCAGCACCACTGGTGGACCGGCGCGATCGCGGTGACGGCCATCGTGCTCGCGGCGTTCTACGTCCTCTGGATGTACCAGCGCGCGATGACCGGCCCCGATCTGCTCGGTGGCCGCGAGGCCGAGACGCGTGACCTCGACCGTCGTGAGGTCGGCGTGCTAGCGCCGCTGTTCGTCGGGCTGGTGCTCTTCGGCTTCTACCCGATGCCGTTGCTCAACGTGATCAACCCCTACGTCCAGGACACGCTCCACCACGTCGGCGTCACCGACCCCGCGCCGCGCGTTCAGGCGGCACCGCCTCAGGGAGGACAGCAGTGATCGCGCTCGCGACGCCGGACACCTTCGCCAAGCCGCACCTCGCCTATGGCTCGTTGTGGCCGATCCTGGTGGTCTTCGGTGCGGCCTGCATCGGAGTGCTCATCGAGGCGTTCCTCCCGCGTGAGCGGCGGTACGTCGCGCAGTTCGGCCTCTCGCTGCTCGCCCTCGTCGTCGCCCTGGTCGGCGTCGGCTTCGTCGCCAACGATCTGCCGCGACTCGGCGGAGGTGCCGCGCGCGGACTCTTCGGCTCGGAGGGCACCATCGCGCTGGACGGGCCGACCATGTTCCTGTGGGGCCTGGTGCTCGTGTTCGGCCTCGGCGGCGTACTCCTCTTCGGCGAGCGGCGGGTCGAGGGCGGCGTCTCCGCGTTCGCCGGCCAGGCGGCCGCACTCCCGGGCACCGAGTCGGAGCGCGAGTCGGCGGGGCTCGACCACACGGAGGTCTACCCCCTGCTGCTGTTCGCGATCGGCGGGATGATGCTGTTCCCCGCCTCCGGTGACCTGCTGACCATGTTCGTCGCCCTCGAGGTGCTGTCGCTGCCGCTCTACCTGCTGTGCGGCCTGGCCCGGCGCCGGCGCCTGCTCAGCCAGGAAGCCGCGATGAAGTACTTCCTGCTCGGCGCCTTCTCCTCCGCCTTCTTCCTCTACGGCGTCGCGCTCATCTACGGCTACGCCGGGTCGATGGACTTCGGTGCGATCAACGAGGCCGTCGCCAACAACACCGGCAACCAGACGCTGCTGGTCCTCGGCATGGGCATGCTCGCGGTCGGCCTGCTCTTCAAGGTCGGCGCGGCGCCCTTCCAGGCCTGGATGCCCGACGTCTACCAGGGTGCGCCCACCGCCGTGACGGCGTTCATGGCCGCCGCCACCAAGGCGGCCGCCTTCGGTGCCCTGTTGCGCCTGTTCTACGTCGCCTTCGGGAGCGCCCGCTGGACCTGGCAGCCGATGATGTGGGTGATCGCGATCCTCACCATGGTGGTCGGCACCGTGCTCGCGCTCGTCCAGAGCGACATGAAGCGGATGCTCGCCTACTCCTCCATCGCCCACACCGGCTTCCTGCTGACCGGCGTCCTCGGCCTCCAGGCCACCGACGAGATCCACCCCGGTCAGATCACGTCGTTGCAGGCGGTGCTGTTCTACCTCGTCACCTACGGCCTGACCACGCTCGGAGCGTTCGCCGTGGTCGGGCTGGTCCGCGACTCCGCTGGGGAGCAGTCGACGATCACCCGCTGGGCCGGTCTCGGCAAGCACTCTCCGGTGGTCGCCGGGGTCTTCGCGCTGTTCCTCCTCGGGATGGCGGGCATCCCGCTGACGTCGGGCTTCGTCGGGAAGTGGGCCGTGTTCGAGGTGGCGCTCGCCGCCGGAGCCTGGCCCGTGGTGATCGTCGCCGTACTCGCCAGCGCCGCCGCGGCGTTCTTCTACGTACGGGTCATCGTCGTCATGTACTTCCACGAGCCCGACTCCGACAGCGCCCACGTCGCCCACCCGTCGGTGCTGTCCGCGACCGCGATCGGGATCTCGGCCGCCGCCACCCTCGTCCTCGGCGTCCTCCCCGGGCCGGTGCTCGACCTGGCCCGGGTGGCAGGAGAATTCATCAGGTGACCGACGCCGCTGCTCGCCCGGAGCTCTCCGGTCTGGCGATGCCGGTGACCGACGAGGTGCTGGCACATCGCCTCACCGACCGGATGAACGTCGTCGAGCAGGCGCTCGCGAGCCACGTGCGCAGCCGCGCGCCGTTCGTCACGAGTGCCGCCAGCCACCTGATGGAGGCCGGCGGCAAGCGGTTCCGTCCGCTGCTGGTGCTGCTGGCCGCCGAGGCGGGGACGCGCCCAGAGGCCGACGAGGTGATCACCGCGGCCTGCGTGGTCGAGCTGACCCACCTCGCCTCGCTCTACCACGACGACGTGATGGACGAGGCCGTCCTGCGACGCGGTACGGACTCCGCCAACGCCCGGTGGGACAACCACGTCGCGATCCTCACCGGCGACTTCCTCTTCTCGAAGTCCTCGGAGCTCACCGCGCAGCTCGGTGCCGACGCCGTCCGGATCCAGGCGCAGACGTTCACCCGGTTGGTCGAGGGCCAGATCCTCGAGACCATGAAGCCGGGCGCGGGCGACGACCCGATCGAGCACTACCTCGACGTACTCGCCGGCAAGACCGGCGCCCTGATCGCGACCTCGGCCCGCTACGGCGCGCGCTTCAGCGGCGCCACCCGCGAGGTCGAGGAGGCGCTGACGTCGTACGGCGACGTCGTCGGGCTGGCGTTCCAGCTCTCCGACGACATCCTCGACATCGCGTCTGACTCCGACGAGTCCGGGAAGACGCCCGGCACCGACCTGCGCGAGGGCGTGCCGACCCTGCCGGTACTCATGGCGCGCGGGTCCGCCCGCCCGGAGGACGCCCGCCTCCTCCAGCTGCTCGACTCCGATCTGACGGACGACGACCTCCACGCCGAGGCCCTCGCCCTGCTGCGAGCGCACCCGGCGATGGCCGAGGCACGTGCCTACGTCGTCGCCCGGGCCCAGGAGGCCAAGTCGTTCCTGACCGCCCTGCGGGCCGGGCCGGTACGCGACGCGCTGGAGTCCTTCGCCGACCTGGTCGCCTTCCGGTCCAGCTAGGGCCACGGTCTCAGATCGCGACGGCCTCGGCGGCGAGCCGCAGGGTGACCTGCCGGTGCCGCACGGACTCGAGGGTGAAGATCGCCAACGCCACCCACACCAGCCCGAAGCCGATCCAGCGCCCGGCCGGCATGTCCTCGTGGAAGTAGACGACGCCGAGGGCGAACTGCAGGACCGGCGCGAGGTACTGCAGCAGCCCGAGGGTCACCATCGGTACCCGGATCGCCGCGCCGCCGAAGCAGACCAGGGGGACCGCGGTCACGGCACCGGTCGTCATCAACAGCGCGGCATGCCCGACCCCGTGGCTGCCGAAGCTGGACTCCCCGTGCCACGAGAGCCAGCCGACGTAGGCGAGGGCGATCGGACCGATCACCATCGTCTCCAGGGTAAGGCTCTCGACGGCGGGAGCGTTGGCCTGCTTCTTGCACAGCCCGTAGCTCCCGAACGAGAGGGCCAGCACGATCGCGATCCACGGCAGGCGCCCGTAGTCGAGGGTCAGCACCACCACGGCCAGGGCCGCCACGCTCATGGCCACCCACTGCACCGTTCGCATCCGCTCACCGAGGATGAAGACGCCCATCAGCACGGTGACCAGGGGGTTGATGAAGTAACCCAGTGAGGTCTCCACCACGTGTCCGTTGTTGACGCTCCAGATGTACGTCGCCCAGTTCACGGTGACCAGGCACGCGGCCAGTGTGAGGAGCCCGCGGACCCGCCGGTCGGCGATCAGGCCACGGACCACCGACCGCCGGCCCAGCACGACCACGAGCAGCCCCATCGTGACCAGGGACCAGACGATCCGGTGGGCCAGGATCTCGAACGCACCGGCGGGCTCGAGCAGCGGCCAGTAGAGGGGGAACGCGCCCCACAGGGCGTACGCCGCGACGCCGAGCAGGAACCCGCGGCGTGACTCGGGCTCCACGCTAGGCGACGGTCCAGGTGTCGCCGCCACCGATCAGGGCGGCGAGCCGCTCGGTCGGGGTGCCGGAGACACCGGCCGAGGCCTGGGCGATCTGGTCGCGCGCGAGGTCGTCGTACGTCGGGCGGGTGACCTCGCGGAAGATCCCGATCGGGGCCCGGTGCAGCTGACCCGCATCGGTGAGCCGCGAGATGGCGAACGCGGTCGTGGGGTCGGCGCTGTGAGCGTCGTGCACCAGCAGGTCGTCGGGGCTGACCTGGTCGTGCCCGTCGCCGACGTCGACGATCTTGACGCCGCCGGTCGCCGCGTCGCGGATCAGCCCGCGCGCACCCTCGTCGCCGAAGCGGATCGGCTCGCCGTGCCGGAGCGGGATGATCGCCTCGTCGCGCGTCTCCGGCGACTTCATGGCGTCGAAGGCGCCGTCGTTGAAGATCGGGCAGTTCTGGTAGATCTCCACGAACGACGTCCCGCGGTGCGCGGCGGCCGCCGACAGCACGGAGGTGAGGTGCTTGCGGTCGGAGTCGATGGTGCGGGCGACGAACGTCGCCTCGGCACCCAGCGCCAGCGAGACCGGGTTGAAGGGGTGGTCGAGCGAGCCCATGGGCGTCGACTTGGTGACCTTGCCCTCCTCCGAGGTGGGGGAGTACTGACCCTTGGTCAGGCCGTAGATGCGGTTGTTGAACAGCAGGATCGTCATGTTCACGTTACGGCGCAGCGCGTGGATCAGGTGGTTGCCACCGATCGAGAGCGCGTCGCCGTCACCCGTGACGACCCACACCGACAGGTCGGCGCGCGAGGTCGCGATGCCGGTCGCGATCGACGGCGCACGTCCGTGGATCGAGTGCATGCCGTAGGTCTCGAGGTAGTAGGGGAACCGCGACGAGCAGCCGATGCCGGAGACGAACACGATGTTCTCCCGGCGCAGGCCGAGATCGGGCAGGAAGCTCTGCACGGCCTTGAGTACGGCGTAGTCGCCGCAGCCCGGGCACCAGCGGACCTCCTGGTCGCTGGTGAAGTCCTTGCCGGTCTGGGGCTCCTCGGTCGTCGGCACCAGCTCGATGCCGCTGCGCATCATCGGCTGCGGGAGGTCGGTGGTGGTCATCTCGCGTGCTCCTTGACGACGGTCTCGCCCCACACGCCCAGTGGCGCCTCGATGCCCTCGGCCTCGGCGACCAGATCGGCGATGGCGTGGGCGAGGTCGGCCGCCTTCAGCGGCATGCCGTTGACCTGGTTGTAGCCGACCGCGTCGACGAGATAACGGGCCCGGATCAGCATCCCGAGCTGGCCGAGGTTCATCTCGGGGATCAGGATCTTGTCGTAGCGCGCCAGGATGTCGCCGAGGTCGCGCGGGAACGGGTTGAGGTGGCGCAGGTGCACCTGCGCGACGCGGTAGCCGGCGTTGCGCACGCGTCGCACGCCGGCGCCGATCGGGCCGTACGTCGATCCCCAGCCGAGGACCAGCACCTTCGCCTTGCCCTCGGGGTCGTCGACCTCGAGTGGCGGGAGTGACCCGGCGATCCGCTCCACCTTGGCCGCACGCGTGCGGACCATGAAGTCGTGGTTGGCCGGGTCGTAGGAGATGTTGCCGTGACCGTCGCCCTTCTCGAGCCCGCCGATGCGGTGTTCGAGGCCCGCCGTACCGGGGATCGCCCACGGTCGCGCCAGCGTCTCCTCGTCGCGAACGTACGGCCAGAACTCGCGCTTCTCGTCGGTCGAGCTCGTCGAGACCACATGGTTCGGCGAGGTGGCGAAGCCGGGGTCGATCGTGGCCAGCTCCGACAGCTCGGGGATGCGCCACGGCTCGGAGCCGTTGGCCAGCATCCCGTCGGACAGCAGCATCACCGGCGTGCGATAGGTGACCGCGATCCGGATGGCTTCGAGGGCGGCGTCGAAGCAGTCGCCGGGTGACCGCGGCGCGACGATCGGGACCGGGGACTCGCCGTTGCGCCCGAACATCGCCTGCAGCAGGTCGGCCTGCTCGGTCTTGGTCGGCAGGCCGGTCGACGGTCCCCCGCGCTGGACGTCGATGACCAGCAGCGGCAGCTCGGTCATCACGGCCAGGCCGATCGACTCCGACTTCAGCGCGATGCCAGGCCCGGACGTGGTGGTCACGCCGAGGCTCCCGGAGAACGACGCGCCGATGGCCGCACCGATGCCGGCGATCTCGTCCTCGGCCTGGAACGTCGTGACGCCGAAGGCCTTGTGCTTGCTCAGCTCGTGCAGGATGTCGGACGCCGGCGTGATCGGGTAGGAGCCGAGGAAGACCGGCAGCCCGGACTGCACGCTGCCCGCGATGAGCCCGTAGGACAGCGCGAGGTTGCCCGTCATGTTGCGGTAGGTCCCCATCGGCATCGGCGCGGGCTTCACCTCGTAGGACACCACGAACGTCTCGGTGGTCTCGCCGAAGTTCCAACCCGCGCGGTACGCCGTCACGTTGGCGTCGCGGATGTCGGGCACCTCGGCGAAGCGCTTCTCGAGGAACGCGACCGTCGACTCCGTGGGCCGGCCGTAGAGCCAGGAGAGCAGCCCCAGCGCGAACATGTTCTTGGCGCGGGCGGCGTCCTTGCGGGACAGCCCGAACTCCTTGACCGCCTCGACGGTCATCCCCGTCAGGTCGACCGGGTGGACGTCGTACTCGTCCAGGCTGCCGTCCTCGAGCGGGTTGGCGGTGTAGCCGGCCTTGGTGAGGTTGCGGGCCGAGAAGTCATGGGTGTCGACGACGATCGCCGCGCCCTTCGGCAGGTCGCCGAGGTTGGCCCGGAGCGCCGCCGGGTTCATCGCCACGAGCACGTCGGGCGCGTCGCCCGGCGTGAGGATGTCGTGGTCGGCGAAGTGGACCTGGAACGACGAGACGCCGGGCAGCGTGCCCTGCGGGGCGCGGATCTCGGCCGGGAAGTTCGGCAGCGTCGAGAGGTCGTTGCCGAACGAGGCGGACTCCTGGGTGAACCGATCACCGGTCAGCTGCATGCCGTCGCCCGAGTCGCCGGCGAAGCGGATGATCACGCGGTCGAGCCGCTTGACCTGCTTGGACACCTGCGTGCACAACCTTTCGTCGCCGTGGCGTGTCGCGCCAGGATTTCCCGGGCGTTCCGGTGCTCCGCGCAACTCCCCCACGATAGTCCGGCTGCCGGGCTGAGCCGAACAGATCGAGTGATCTGGACAGTGAGTCCGACCACGACGCGCGTGTGCTCCGACGCGACGCTCTCCGGCACCGCCCGCGCCCCCCGGCGACCGTCGTACCCAGAAGCGGGCGGTCGACCCGCCGAGAGCGAGGATCCGTGACTCGTCTGACCAGCCGGACCGGCTTCGAGGTGCGGCTCCTGGTCGGGACCGAGGACGGTCAGGAGGTGACGGTCGTGACCACGAGCGCCCACTCGCGGGCACTCCGGCTCGCCGAGGGCACGCGCATCTGGTTCACGCCGTCCTCCGGGGCCGCGACCGGGCCGGCGATGACTCCGGCGCTCGCATCGGTCTCCTGAAGCCGCTCGGCCCGAACGCCCGAGGACTCACGTGCAGTAGTTGTCGCACACCTTCGTCGCGGGCAGCTGGGTGTGGCACGTGGGACACACATCGGCGGGCGCCTCGGCGATCCGGGCCTTCCGGAGTCGCGTACGGCGCGCCGCGAGCTGCGGTGTGAGGGCAGCAGAACCACCCTCGGCAGGGAGGTCGGGCGCCTCGAAGAAGCGGTAGCACGCCAGCCGCTGCTGGGCGGCGTGGTCATCACCGTCACCGGTCACCTCTCCGTCCGCGGCGGCGACCGCGGCGGCGTACCCGTCGCCGACACTGCCCTCGGCGTTCACGCAGAGAGCCGAGAGCAGGGGCTCCTCACGGCTGGCCGAGTCGCGGGACACGCGTCCGAGCACGTCTCCGATCCAGTAGTGAGTCAGCTGCTTGGTACGGATCCCCGTCATCCGCTGGACCTCGGCGGCGAGCTCCTTGTACGTGATCACGGCGTGGTAGCGGTGCGCGACCTCGATCAGGATCGGCCGGGCCGCCTCCGCCCAGGCCGTCCGCGACTCCTCGGTGCCCACCTCCGAGGCCTCTCGCCACTCCTCCTCGGAGGCCGGGAGGGGATCACTGATGAGTGGCGAGGAGGGGGACATGCCTTCGACGTTACTCGCGTCCTGCCGTCCGTGCGTCGGCGGCGGCCATCGAGCGTGAGTCAGCGGCAGTTCGGGCAGCCCATCCAGCTCGTTGGCATTCGACGACCCGCAGCCGCGATCCAACCATGGCCGCCCGAGTGGGACGGCAATCACCCATGGCGTTCGGCAGTCGGCCCTGCCGGGCGGAACCCCCAAGGTGGAACCCCCAAGGCGGAACCCCCAAGGCGGAACCCCCAAAGGAACACCGCGGTTCTCAGCACCCTCGGCAAGGTCCGACCAGAACGGCACCTGCGTCCGGTGGAGGGGTGCAGATTAGAGCCGTCGCGTGGTGAGCAGGTTGGTACCGTGGGTCGCTTCCTCACGGTCGCTCTCGGTGAATCCGACCTTCGCCAGCACATGGCGAGACGCGGTGTTCCAGTCCCAGACCGATGCCCACAGCCGTTCGTACCCAGACGATCTCGCCCAGTCCAGCACCGCCCAGGACGCCTCTGTGGCGTATCCCTGTCCCCAGAACCGGCGTAGGAACTCGAAGGCCAGATCCGGTTCGTGTGCTTCGTTTCCGCGGTGGATCAGGCCGCAGTAGCCGATGACGTCGCCAGCGGCCTTCCGCTCGACCGCCAACAACCCGACCGACGACGGCTGGTTGGCGCGGATCGCCTCCTCAAAGGATGCGACCGTGGGCTGCCCGTCTGCGTCGATGCGGCGGTGCGCGGGCACGCGTGGATCCCGTTCGATCCACATCTCACGCTGGATGACGGCCTCGGCAACCCGCCATGGCCTGAGCCGCAGGCGATCGGTTTCGAGCACGACCTCCTCGCCCCGAGCGGCGTCACCTGCCATCACAGAACCCTCTCACGAGCCCACACGCTCGTGCTGCTGACAGGTGGGTCTCTCCGCCGCGTCTGATCGCCATCACTCGCGGGCGTATGAGCCAGGAGCGTCGAGAGATGCGGTGGTACCACACTGGTACAGCCGGGGCACCTACGGGGACGGGCGGAGAGGTCGCTGACCCGAGCGGTCACGGACGAACGCGAATGATCGTCTTGCCGTTGTTCCGCTCGGTCGGGTTCAGCGCGGCGACGGCATCGTCGAGGCTCGCGATCCTGCCGATGTTCGTCCGCAGGCGTCCGTCCCGCACCCGCTGGACGATCTCACCCAGTTGGGCGCGATCGCACTCGACAACGAAGTCGACCGCCAGGCCCTGGGCCGGCCGCGCCTCAACCGGTCCGACGACGGACACCAGTGTTCCTCCAGCGCGAATCAGGCCTGCGGACCGCTTCTGGACGTCTCCGCCGATGACGTCGAAGACCAGATCGACTCCGCCCACATCTTCGAGGCTGTCGTTGTCGAGGTCGACGAACTCGTGAGCGCCGAAGTCGATCGCCTTCCCGCGGTCGGCAGCACGCCCAGTGCCGATGACCTGCGCACCAGCCTCACGTGCGAGCTGGGTGACCATCGTCCCCACCGCGCCCGCCGCGCCGTGCGCGAGCACACGCTGCCCCGGCTGAAGGCGACCATGCTGCAACAGTCCCTGCCACGCAGTCAGGCCCGAGATCGGCAGGCTGGCGGCCACCGTGAAGTCGACATCGCCCGGCAACGGCGCGAGGTTGCGCGCCTCCATTGCCACATAGTCGGCAAGGGTGCCGTCACGATGCCAGTCGGCCAGGCCGAACACCCGCTGACCCACCGACAGCCCCGTTGTGCCGTACCCGAGAGCGGTGACCACGCCGGCCACCTCGTGCCCAGGGATCGACGGTGTTCGGTCGCTGTCGCGGCGATCGGTCCAGGTCGAGGGCCACGACAACTCAGTCGTGACGAACCCCGATGCATGAATCTGCACGATGACGTCGTTGATCGCAGCAGGCGGCTCGGGTCTCTCCACCAACCTCATCCCGGCCGTCCCCGCGGCTCGATCCGTCACCACTATCGCCCTCATCCGGACCTCCCTGTGTCCCATCCTCGCTTGCCTGACATCTCGGTCCACCATTGTCCGCGCAACCAGGTCCCGACCTCTCAGCCCCCGGATCGATACGCACACGAGACTGGGTGTTCAGCCGCCCGGCCTTCCCCTGGCCGCCCCTGTCGTACGGCGTCGGGGCCGCTCCATGGTGGGCGCGTCTCGGGACGCCGCGTCAAGACCGGCTCCGTTGACCTTGAGCGGACTTGAAGTCCTAGAGTGCGACGTGATGAGCGGGGCTACTACCGAACAACAGTGCGGGCCCGGGCTCTTGTCGCGGCGCTACGCCGCCCTGACCGGCGGCCTGTTCGCTCTCTGCGCGTTTGTCGCGTTCGAGGCGACCGCGGTGGTGACGATCATGCCGGGGGTCGCCGCCGACCTGCACGGGATCCGTCTCTACTCGCTGGTGTTTGCCGCGCCGCTGGCCAGCGGCGTGGTCGGCATGGTCGTGGCCGGTGGGTGGAGCGACCGGAGTGGCACGGTCGGCCCGCTGGCAGCCGCGCTCGTCCTCTTTTCCGCCGGGCTCGTGGGCTGCGGGCTGGCCTCCTCGATGCAGTTCCTGATCGCGGCCCGCATCGTTCAGGGTTTGGGCGGCGGGGGCCTCACTGTTTGCCTGTACGTGCTGGTAGGCCTGATGTACCCGCCGTCCCTGAGACCGGCGGTCTTCTGGAGCTTCTCAGCGGCGTGGATCCTGCCCACGCTGTTCGGGCCGGCCCTCGCGGCGTACGTCGCTCAGGTCGTCGGGTGGCGCTGGGTGTTCCTCGGTGTCGTGGCGCTGGTGGTGGTCGCGGCTGCTGGCATCACTCCTTCTCTGCGCGGGCTGGACGCCCCCACGGCGGGAGCGCGGTTCCCGAGGTCGCGGCTCGCCTGCGCGGGCGTCGGCGCGATCGCGGTGCTCGCCATCCAGCTGCTCGGGTCGCGACCCGACGCCCTGGCGGCACTGACGATCGTCGCAGCGCCCGTGCTGTTCCTCGCGATCCGCCCCTTGTTGCCTCCTGGCACCTTGCGGGCGGCGCGTGGGCTGCCCGCGGTGATCGCCACCCGCGGCCTGCTGAGCGGGGCCTTCTTCTGCGGTGAGGCGTACGTGGTCTTCGTTCTGGAGCAACGGTGGGGACTGAGCGCCGGCATCGCCGGGCTCGCCCTGACAGGCGTCGGCCTGTCCTGGTCAGCGGCGAGCTGGGCGCAGTCCCGCCTCTCCCGCACGTTGGGCGACACGGCAGCGATGCGTCACGGCAGCGCCGCCGTGCTGGCCGGCATCCTCGGTCTGGCGATCCTGGTGTGGGTGCACGCGCCCGCGCTCATCGCCGCGTCCGCGTATGTGTTGGCCGGCGCGGGGATGGGCTTCGCCTACCCCAGGACCAGCGTGGCCATGCTGGCCGAGTCGGGAGACTCCGAGCGCGGGTTCAACTCCGCGGCGCTCTCGATCGCCGACGCTCTCGGCGGCGCGACGACGATCGCCGTCTCAGGGGCGGTCTTTGCGGTCGTGGCGCGTACCGCAGGCGACCCCTTCGCCGCGGCCCTGGCGGTCGGCTGCTGCGCCGGACTGCTCGCGCTCGTCACCTCCGCCCGCACGAAGGCGGCATGAACCACACGGGGGACTACGACGCGGGCGCAGACACTCGGGGGCAGTGTCTCGGTCTGCCCCTGAGGCCTCGGTCTTGGCCGCGCGACCGAAAGAAGTACGGCCTCGGGTGCCGGATGCAGCGAAGCTGGAAGTGCGTCTTTCCACCGCGAAAGCGGCTGTGTCGACGGTGGCGCCGACGGACCGGCCAGTGCGTGCCGCCGGCCCCGAAGAGCGCCGCCACGCCCGGTGGATCTGTGACCGTTGAGTGCCGAACCCGTGGCATCATCCACTGACCGCCTGCCGAGAGGGGAAGCGTGAACGCAGACGGTACCCGCCGGGACCGCCCGGCACTGAGCCCTCTCCGTCGGATCAGTACTTCGTAGGGCTGACCTACAGTCGCGCCAAGAACGCGTTCTGGCTCGGGGTGTCCTCCCTGCTCTGCTTCGGCCCGTTGACGGGCATTCCGGCTGTCTACGTCGGCGGCCGTGCTCTCCGGGACATTGCAGCGTCCCGCGGCGGTCTCAAGGGTCGTCGTACCGCGTGGGAGGGCATGGTCCTCGGCGTCATCGGGAGTACCGTCAGCGTCGGCGTCAATTGGCACTTCCTCGGGTAGCCAGGCCGATGGCGGTGCCTCATTTCAAAGCCGCCGCATGCTGAGGTGACCATTCCGCCGCAAGCAGGTCGCGCGGCCCTGCCGAAGAGTCGACAGCGAGTGGGAATGTCGCAACGACCGAGGTTTCAAGGTCCAAGGGCTCTGGCGGCAAACAACTGCTGGGCGTCACATGAAGGGAGAAGCGTCAAGGAACACTTTGGGAGGGATCCGCGATGAGGCAGCCTCTGATCCGGATCGCCGTGGTCCTCATGCTCACCGGTGCGGTCCTGCTCGTCAGCGACGTCGGTGCGGCCGGTGTCTGGGTCGCTGTGATCACAGTCGGAATCGCCTTGGTGGCCGTCGAGGGTTTCCGTACCCGCGTGGGGCACCATCACCTCTGACGGCGGCGACAGTGCACCCGGTCGGCATCATCGAACGCTCCAGGGCGCGACGAACCACCTCGGTCGACCACTGGTCGGAGTCGTGCCGTGACGCTTCGGGTGTGACTGTCGCTGACTCAATGAGGGGTCATCTGCATGCCCACTCCTCGTATGCGCCCGCTCGGCGGATCCCTGCCTGGCGGGCGCATCCGTGCGTGCGGCACCGTCACGGGCAACCCTGGAACACGACGACGGTCAGCGCCCTCATCCACGATCGCGGACCATCACCGACGACCCCACCCGAAGCAGGCGGGGTCGTCCGTCAACGACGTGAGCCGTTGGTCAGCTGGTGAGGTTGCAACCGGTATGGGCGGGGTTCGTCTGGCCGACACCCTGATTCCCGTCGCATTCGTAGCCGTTGTTGGCGTCCGAGCCGTCAGGGAACTGTCCGGGAGGGTTCTTGGAGTCGGCATTGCCCACGGTGCCGGCACCCGGCTCGCCAGTCGCCTTGCCGTTGCCGCCGCCATTGCCGGTCGGCGCGCCCACGTTCGTCGGACAGTAGGCGCCGCAGCCGCTGTTGGCTCCGTTGCCCGGCTCCGCCATCGCGGGTGTGGTCATTCCGAGCGCGAAGATCGCTGCGCCGGATGCGAAGGCCACCGTCAGGCGTCGTGTGGTTGCAGAGTGATTCATGTTGGCTCCCGTCTCGAAGGAGCATGCCCACCCGAAACCCTAAGTCGGGTCCCAACCCCGTACGTCGCCACACTTGGGGATCCCGACCCGGTGCGCAACTCCGCCGCCTACCGGCGTACTCCATGACCGATGTGTGTGGTCTTCAGCTCCAGCCGCGGCCGGCCCGGCTCCACAGCTCCGGGTCCAGCGACTGGGGGAACCCGTCCAGCCACGTCTGGATGCTCCGTGCGTGCTCTTCGGGCGTCCCCTCGGACGACCGGAGTCGAAGAGCCCCATCGGAGTAGTGGAAGTCGTCGACACGCTCGGCGACGAGCTCATCGTCGAGATCCGTGACCTGAGATCGCTTTCGGAAACGGCTCACGGCCTCGTCCGCAGTCACGCAGAACTCGACCACCCAGAGCGGTACCGGCGAACCGATATGCTTCGACAAGACTGGCCCGCTGGTCGCGACGTGCGTAGGTGCATTCGAGGACTACGGTCTCGCCACTGTCCAGGAACATTCGGGCGAGCCTGTGTGCGGCGTCGTACGCGCGGAGTCGGTCGTCGCGGTTGCGATCGGAGCCTGGGAACAAGAGGTCGAACAACGTGTCCACCTCCAGGTGCCTTCGCCCGTGGCCAGTCGAGGCTTCCTCGCTCGCCCATGCCTGGGCGACCGTTGGCTTGCCAGAACACGGCGGACCCGAGAGCACCACGATCCCGTTGCCGAGCACGGCCCTCCCTGTTTCGTTCACTGACATCGGATCCACCTCACCAGTGCGAAGAGCTTCCCGGGAGCCTCACATCCTGCCTGCCGGGCCAGCGGTCCGCCCGGGAGCGATGTGACTACCCGACGTCCGCTGATCGGGAGGTCCATGGGTTGCTAGGTTCGTCGCCGTGACGGCCCTGGAGGAGCTCGTGGACGCCACGGCTCTGGCCGAGGGGTTCGCCGGCGTCGTCCGGGTCGACCGGGACGGCAGGACCGAGGTGGCCCGGGCCTACGGGGACTCCGATCGCGCGTACGGGCTGGCCAACACCGTCACCACGCAGTTCGGGACCGCGAGCGCCGCGAAGGGGCTCACGGCGTTGACCGTGATGGCGTTGATCGAGCAGGGACGTCTGCAGATGTCGACCACCGCACGGTCGCTTCTCGGCAACGACCTCCCCGAGGTCGCCGACGACGTCACCGTCGAGCACCTGCTCGGGCACCGCTCCGGCATCGGCGACTACCTCGAGGAGGACGAGCTCGACGACCGCACCCAGCACGTCCTTTCGGTCCCGGTGCACCAGCTCGACACTCCCGAGAGCTACCTCACCGTCCTGGCCGGCCACCCGGCGGCGTTCCCCGCGGACGAGGGCTTCGCCTACAACAACGCCGGGTACGTCGTCCTCGCCCTACTGGTCGAACGCGCGGGCGGCGCCGGCTACCACGAGCTGGTGCACCGCTGCGTTCTCGAGCCTGCCGGCATGTCCGACACCGCGTTCCTGCGCTGCGACGAGCTCCCCGCACGAGCCGCCCGCGGGTACCTGACCCGCGACGGGCTCAGGACCAACGTGCTGCACCTCCCCGTGGTCGGGGTGGGCGACGGCGGCGCGTACTCCACCGCCGCCGACCTCCACCTCTTCTGGGAGGCGCTGCACTCCGGGCGGATCGTCTCCCCGGACACAGTGGGCCGGATGATGGCCCCACGCAGCGACTGGCCCGAGGAGTCCCGTCGCTACGGGTTGGGATTCCACCTGCATGCGACCGGTGGCGCGGCGTGGCTGGAGGGGTACGACGCCGGCGTGTCGTTCACCAGCCTGCACGACCCCGGCCAGGAGCTCACCTACACCGTGATCTCCAACTGGACCGACGGCGCCTGGCCCATCATCGCGCTGCTGAACGACCAGCTGGGCCTCTGAGCGCGGACGAGAGAAGACCGACCAGCTCTGAGCCGCAAACGCCGTCTCGTCAGCGGTAGTTGGTGAACTGGACGGCGAAGTCGTAGTCCTGGCCGCGCACGAGCGACTGGACGGCCTGGAGGTCGTCGCGCTTCTTGCTCGACACCCGCAGCTCGTCGCCCTGGATCTGTGCCTTGACGCCCTTGGGGCCCTCGTCGCGGATCAGCTTCGAGATCTTCTTCGCGTTCTCGGAGGTGATCCCCTCCTTGAGGGTGATCGAGATCTTGGAGACCTGGCCCGACTGCCGCGGCTCTCCGGCGTCGAGGATCTTCAGGCTCTGCTGACGCTTGATCAGCTTGTCCTTGAAGACGTCGAGCACCGCGGATGCGCGATCGTCGGCGGAGGCGGTGATCTCGATGTCGTGGTCGCCCTGCCACTCGATGGACGCGCCGGTGCCCTTGAAGTCGAAGCGCGTCGCCACCTCGCGGGCCGTCTGGCCGAGCGCGTTGTCGACCTCCTGGCGGTCGATCTTGCTCACGATGTCGAACGAGCTGTCGGCCATGTCTGACTGCCTCCTGGCGGTTTCGGGTCTCCGGGGCTGCCTTGCTATTCTTCCGACTTGCTGTCGCCTCGCCAAACGCGGGTGCTCGACGGCACGGCAGGTTGCCCGAGCGGCCAATGGGAGCGGACTGTAAATCCGTCGCGAAAGCTTCGAAGGTTCGAATCCTTCACCTGCCACCAGCACCACCGCCGCCCGTGACCCAAGCCGGTCACGGGCGGTCGTGCCTGGTCCGTGTCTCAGCCGGTGGGGTGGTAGCTGCTGCGCGCGTCCTCGTGGCTCCTCCGGACGTACGACGCGAAGCCGGTCACCTCGTGACCGAGCCAGATGAACGTCGCCCGGCCCGCGCGCACGGGTGCGGCGTACCGGTTGCGGTCGAGCCGCACGTGCGCGTTGAGCCGCCCGCCCCCGACGAGGCGGACGCGCTGGAGCAGCAGCGGGGTCGACCGGTTCGTGGCCACGACCGTGTTGCCGGCGATGGTCGTCTCGTGCAGCTTGAACTGGAGCAGCAGCTCGGGCGAGCCGTCGCGCAGGGTGTTGTCGTCGCGGAAGTGGTTGCCGGTGACGTGTACGTCGTACACCTCGCCGCGGTGGGGGTTGTAGCCGCCCAGCGCGAGACCGACGTACCGGCTCCCGCTCACGTCGTTGCGTCGTACGCGGACGGCGTTGGCGTAGCCGCGCGGGTTCTCCGCACCCACCTCGATCCCGATGTCGCTGGTGCGGACGACGTTGTCGCGCACGTCGATGTGGCCGGCTCCGTCGATGTAGATGCCGTCGGCGCAGTTGCACCAGCCGTCGCCCTCCCAGTACGCCGGGTTGCCCTTGCTGATGATCCGGCTCACCCTGTTGCGGGCGATCACGCCCCGCCGGGCCCGGTCGACCGTCGTGAAGCGGTGCCGACCGGGGACCGTGCCCTCCCAGCCGATGGCGTCGATGCCGATGTTGTTGTTGTCGTGGATGTGGTTGGCCGTGATCTGCCACCGGGTGACGTTGCCGTTGACCACGACGCTCTCGCTGGCACCGAGCTTCAGGTGATCGACCTCGTTGTGGCTGATCCGCAGGCGCGTGATCGGTCGCTTCGGGTCGCGTCCGTACGCCGCGATGCCGTGGGCGTTGATGTCGAAGCTCCCCAGCGTGCCGTTGTCGTTGCCGAGCCGGTGCACGTGGTTGTGCGCCACGGTGATCCGCGAGCCGTGCCCGGTGACGTAGATGCCGACAGGCACCTTGGCCATCGACCGGGTCCGGTAGTCACGGATGTCGAGGCCGCGCACCGTGATGCCACTGCTGTTCTGGATCTGGACGACGCCCGAGTCGCCGTCGGGCGGCACCAGCCCGGACTCGTCGAGGATCGCCTTGCCCTGCGTGGTGGCCGTGACCATCACGTCGTGGCGGCCTCGGATCAGGATGCGCTGGCGAGCGTACGTACCCGGCAGGAGTCGGACGATGCCGCCTCGACCGATCTGGTCGACGGCCACCTGGGGTGTCTGCAACGGCGCCTGCCGGGTGCCCGGCGCACTGTCGTCGCCGGTGGGCGAGACGTAGAGGACCGGCCGGGCGACGCCTGCGGCTCCGGCCGGGGAGGTAGAGGCGGCACCGAGGGGTCCGGCGAGGGCCGAGCCGAGGCACAGGACGAGGGCTGCCGTGGGGGTTCGCATGGTCACTCCAGGGTCTCTAGTAGGTGCAGGACGGAGTCGCGCATCGCCGTACGGGCGGGAGCGAGGTAGCGGCGGGGGTCGGTGAGAGTGGCGTCCGCGGCGAGAAGGTCGCGCACGGTCGAGGTCAGGGCGACGTTGAGCGCCGTGCCGATGTTGATCTTGGTCATCCCGGCCGCCACGGCGCGGCGGAGCTCGTCGTCGGGTACGCCGGACGAGCCGTGCAGCACCAGCGGGACCGGTACCCGATCACGGAGATCGGCGATCAGCGCATGGTCGAGCCGGGCGGTGCGGGTCGTCATCGCGTGCGAGCTGCCCACGGCCACCGCCAAAGCGTCCACGCCCGTCTCGGCGACGAAGGTCGCGGCCTCCTCCGGGTCGGTGCGTACGCCGGGATCGTGCGCGCTCTGCGCGGCGTGGGGCTTGCCCCCGACGTACCCCAGCTCGGCCTCCACCCAGAGCCCGGCCGCGTGGCCCGCCTCGACGACGGCACGCGTCCGCGCGAGGTTCTCGGCATAGGGGAGCGCGCCCCCGTCGTACATCAGCGAGCTGATGTAGGGCCGTAGCGGTCCGTGGATCGCCTGGTCGACCAGGGCGTCGTCGGTGAGGTGGTCCAGGTGGACCGCCAGTGGTGTCTCGGCGCGTTCGGCGAGCGTGCGCACGGCCGCGAGGATCGGCTCGGCCGCGCCCTCGTGGTAGCGGATGGCGTTCTCGCTCAGCGCGAGCACCAACCCGCGACCCGCTTCGGTCGCGGCCGCGACGATCGCCTCGGCGTGCTCGAGCGTGATCACGTTGAAGGCCGGCAGCGCGCCTCGGCACCGCTGGGCTTCGGCGACCAGGACCCCGAGATCGACGATGGTCATCGCGCGCCGTCCAGGGCGCGTACGACGGTCCCGCGGAGCTGTGCGGCGTGCTCGACCGGGTCGACGTCGCCGGCCTCGGCCGAGAGCACTGCCGCTGCGGACAGCGCGACCGCGTCGTGGAGCATCTGCTCGGGTGTCACGGCATGCGTCGCGTCGTGTCGCAGTGCCCGCGCCAGGCCGGCCACCAGCGCGTCGCCGGCTCCGGTCGGGTTGCCGGTCAGGGCGGCAGCGGGCCGGCCCTCCCAGGCTCCGTGCGGCGACGCGACGACGACACCGGCCTCACCCAGCGAGGCCACCACGAGGGCGTCGTACGTCTCGGCCAGGGTGCGGGCGGCACGGACGGGGTCGTCGTCACCGGTGGCGGTGGCGAGCTCCAGCGAGTTCGGCTTGACCACCGTCGCGCCGGCGGCGAGCGCAGCGATCAGCTCCGGGCCGTGGGTGTCGACGAGCACGGGCAGACCGAGGCGCCGGCCCCGCACCACCAGCGTGGCGAGACCGTCGGGAGGGACGCCGTGGGGGACGGTCCCGCTGACCACGAGCACGTCGGCCCCGGTCAGGGCGGAGTCGACGGCCGCGAGGACGCCGGGCCAGCAGTCGAGCAGCGCCGGCTCCACGAGCGTCGTGGCCTCGGCACTCCCCTCGACGACCACGGTGACGGTACGGCGGGTCGGGTGGCTGCTCGGCACGAGTGTCGCCGCGAGGCCCGTGGCAGCGAGACCGCGTCGGAGCTCCTCCCCGGTGTCGCCACCCACCGGGGCCACGAGGTGCACGCGTTCGCCGAGTCGGTGGAGCACGCGGCCCACGTTCACGGCCTTGCCGCCGGGACGCTCGGTCACGGTGCGGACGCGGGTGGTGCCGCCCACGCGGAGCCGATCCACGTGGTAGGTCACGTCGACGGCCGGGCTGAGGCAGACGCAGAGGATCACGAGTCCGCCAGCACCACCGAGCGAGCCAGGCTGCGGGGACGGTCCGGGTCCAGGCCGCGCGCTTCGGCCCGATCGGCGGCGAGGAGCTGGGCGCGCACCAGGTCGGCGACGGGGTCGAGGTCGTCGTCCACGAGGAGGGCACCGGTACGTCGTACGTCGTCGGCGAGGCCGGGGACCGGCCGCCCGAGGACCCACACCGCACGCCCCGGCTGAGCCACGGCGATCGGCCCGTGGCGGTACTCCATCTGCGGATAGGCCTCCGTCCAGAGCTGTGAGGCCTCACGCAGCTTGAGCGCGGCCTCCTGAGCCACGCCGAACGCCCAGTGCCGGCCCAGGAAGGAGATCTGCTCCACCTCGCCCAGCGCGTCGTCGAGAGGATGGCGACCGGCCAGCACCTCGTTGGCCTGGGCGATGACCGGGCCGAGGTCCTCGCCGAGCGAGGCGCGTAGCAGCATGAGGGCGGTGGTGGCGAACACCGTCTGCACGACCGACTGCTCGTCGGCGAAGTCGAGGACGACGACGTCCGACGCCGCGGTGGCGACGCTGGTTCCGGCCTCGGCGGTGATCGCCACGACGGGTGAGCGGGTCGCCTCGATCGCTCGCTCGACCTCGGTCGTCGTACCCGAGCGGGAGATGGCGACGACGCGGTCATAGCTGCGGCCGGTCGGGAGCTCGCTCGCCGCGAAGGCGTCGGTGAGCCCCGCGCCCGCGGCCTCGCGCAGCCCGGCGTACGCCGCCGCCATGAACCACGACGTACCGCAGCCGATCACGGCGACGGACTCACCCGTGCGCGGGAGGACCCCGGTCAGGTCGGGCGCCAGTTCGGCGGCGTGGGTCCAGGCTTCCGGCTGCCGGGCGATCTCGCCCCGGACGTGGGGGATGGGGCCAGAGGTCATGACGGGTCTCCTGACTGGACCGGGTCGCACAGCGCCCGGTCGATCTGGTCTCGGGTGGGTTGGCCGGCCGTGCCGCCGGTGGCGCCGACGCTGAGGGTGCCGGCGACCACCGCCCGGCGCAGGGCCGTCGGCAGCGGCGCGTCGTCCAGCCAGGCATCGAGGAACGCGGCGTCGAACGTGTCACCGGCTCCCGTGGTGTCGACCGTCGGTCCCGAGGTCGCCGCCGCCTCGACGACGTCCCCGTCGGGCGTGACCGCGAAGGCACCGACGCCGCCGCCCTTGACGACCACGAGCGGGCCGCGGGCGGCGAGGGCAGCAGCAGCGCGGTGGGGATCGGGGTCCCGGCCGAGGGCGATCGCCTCGGCGCGGTTGGGGAGCAGTACGTCGAGGTCAGCCAGCAGCGCGTCGACCCCGGCCCACCGAGCTGTCGGGTCGTCGTTGGTGTCCAGCGACGTGCTCAGTCCGGCCTCGTGTGCGGCGCGCAGCACGTCGGGCAGTCCGGTGGCCAGGCCCGGCTGCAGGTAGAGCGACGAGACGTGCACGTGCGCCACGCCGCGCCGGCGGAGGTCGTCGACGGCGGCCAGCACCTCCGGCGCGGTCAACGAGTCGATCGCTCCGGTGTGGGTGAGCATCGCGCGGTCCTCACCTCGGCCGAGGACCACCGTCAGGCCCGTCGGCAGGTCGGGGCGTACGACGACGCGGCCGACGTCGACCCCCGCCTCGGCCAGCTCTGCGCGCAGGCGCTCGCCGAAGGTGTCGTCGCCGACCGCGGCCACCAGCGCGACCGGCCGGCCGAGACGCGCCAACCCGTGCGCGGTGATCGCCGCCGATCCTCCGATCACCAGCGAGGCGTCCTCGAGCAGCTGCTCGGCCTGACCGAAGCGGGGGACCACGTCGCCAGTCAGCACCAGGTCGGGGTTCGCGTCGCCGACTACCAGCACGCCCGGCCGCGGGCCGGAGGCTCGGAGGTCGTCGGAGGGCACCGCCTCATCGTGGCGGATGCGGGTCCGATCTGTCCAGAAACAATCAGGATGCGTGCAGTTTCTTGCTCGTTTACGGTCAGGGCTGGCATGCTCGCCCCATGACGACGGTGTGCTTCGTGGGCGCGGGCTCGGCGGTCTTCACCCGTCAGCTCCTGCGCGACCTGCTGTCGTACGACGACCTCGGCCCGCTCACTCTGGTCATGCACGACATCGACGAGACGCGGCTGCAGCTGGCCCACGACCTGGCGCTGCTGGCGATCGCCCGGCACGGCCGGACCGGCGTCGTCGTACGCGCGGAGCGTGAGCGGCGGGCCGCGCTGGCGGGTGCCGACTTCGTCGTCAACATGGTCAACGTCGGCGGACATGCCGCGACCGTGACCGACTTCGAGGTCCCGGCCCGCTACGGCGTGCGCCAGACCATCGCCGACACCCTGGGCGTCGGTGGGATCTTCCGGGCCCTGCGCACCTTCGTCGTCCTCGACCAGCTGGCCGACGACATGCGCGCCGTCTGTCCGGACGCCTGGCTGTTGAACTACTCCAACCCGATGGCGATGAACGTCCAGTACCTCGGCGCCACCCATCCCGATCTCAGGGTGCTCGGTCTGTGCCACTCCGTGTACTGGACCGTCCACGACCTGTCCGCGCTGGTCGGGGTGCCGCTGGACGAGGTGACGTTCGCCAGCGCAGGGGTCAACCACCAGGCCTGGCTGCTGCGCTGGGAACGTGCCGGCGAGAGCCTCTACCCCCTGCTGGACGCACGGATCGAGGCCGACCCGCAGCTGCGCCGACGCGTCCGCGTCGACATGTACCGACGACTCGGCTACTACCCGACCGAGACCAGCGAGCACTCGAGCGAGTACGTCCCGTGGTATCTCCACGACGAGGCCGAGATCGAGCGGCTCCGCATCCCGGTCGGTGACTACCTGCAGATCAGTGCCGACAACCTCGCCGAGATCGAGTCGCTGGTGCCGCTCGTGGCCGAGGGTCGGTACGTCGAGCCCGAGGACGAGGCGGCCGAGTACGCGCCCCAGGTGGTGCACAGCCTGGTGACGGGACAGCCGCGCACGATCCAGGTGAACGTCGTCAACGAGAACCTCGTGCCCAACCTGCCCGCCGGATCGGGCGTGGAGGTGCCGTGCCGGCTCGACGGCGAGGGCGCGCGACCCCAGGCCGTGGCGGCGCTCCCGCCCGCGTGCGCCGCGCTGAACCGCCATTTCCTGTCGGTGGTCGAGCTGACGGTGCAGGCCGCCGTACAGGCGCGTCCGGAGCTCGTACGCCGAGCGATGCTGGTCGACCCGAACACCGCCGCCACACTGTCGGTGGACGCCATCTGGCGTCTGGCCGACGAGATGGTGGCGGCGCACGGCGACCTGCTGCCGGAGGCACTCCGGCAGCCGCTCTCGCTCTGAGGAGAGCGCCGAGGGCGTCAGTCGACCTCGACCAGATGGACCCGGAGGCCGGCGCTGCGCAGGGCCTCGACGTCGGCGGGCGCGGCCAGCGAGTCGGTGATCAGGTCGCTGACCAGGTCGAGGCCGCCGATCTTGGCGAAGCCGCGCCGGCCGATCTTGCTGGAGTCCGCGACGACGGCGACGCGCTCGGCAGCACGGAGCAGGGCACGGTTGGTGTGCGCCTCGACCTCGTGGTGGGTCGTCAGGCCGGCCGTCGCGGTGATGCCGTCGACCCCGATGATGGCGAGGTCGAGGTTGAGGTTGGCCAGGGTCAGCTCGGCCAGCGGCCCCACCAGCTCGTAGGACTCGGCCCGCGCACTTCCTCCGCAGACGACCAGCTCGATGTTGGACCGCACCGCCAGCTCCGAGGCGATGTTGAGGGCGTTGGTCACCACCCGCAGCCCGGGGCGGGCGGCGAGCGCGCGGGCGACCTCGGTGGTCGTCGTACCGCCGTTGAGGCCGACGGACGAGATGTCCGGGGTCAGGAGCTCGGCGGCGGCCGCCGCGATCGCGCGCTTCGCGTCGTGGTGCTGACCGCCGCGGTAGCGCATCGGCAGCTCGTAGAGCACACCCGACGCGACCGCCCCGCCGTGGGTACGCGTGAGGAGGTTCTGGTTCTCCAGCAGGTGGAGGTCGCGACGGACCGAGGCCTCCGACACCTCGAGCCGTCCGGCGAGCTCGGTCACGCCGACCGACCCGCTCGCGTTGAGCTCCTGGAGGATCAGCCCGAGGCGGACTTCTTGACGCATGAGGGCACAGTACGCGCACGACTGTGCTCATTTCCGGCAGGGAGCGAGGGCCGAACACTCCTTGACCGCCCCTCGGAACCGTGCAAGGGTGAGCAGACTTCACGATCGAATGTGCGTGATCTGCGGCCGAAGGGAAGCCCGATGACACTGAGCGCAGCCACCCCAGCCCGCCGCGCACGGCCCGCACGTCGTCGCGCCTGGAGTGCCGTCGCCGGTGTGCTCGTCGCGGCGAGTCTGACCGCCTGCGGAGGCGGCAGCAGCCAGGGGACCGGCATCGTGCTGGCGCACGGCTACACCGATGTGGAGGCCACCGCGCTGAAGGCGGCGGCGGCGGACTGGAACTCCCAGCACCCGGACGAGAAGGTCTCGCTGCAGTTCAACGGCGGCAACGACGGTGCCCTGCAGAAGACGGTGGCGGGGTTCGCCGCCGGAAACTACCCGGACATCGCCTACGAGTACGGCTCCTCAGCCACCCAGCTGGTCCGGCAGCCGCAGCTGGTCGACCTCACCGCCAAGATGCACGACCCGGCGGTGCGTTGGAACGACTTCTACCCCTCCGAGCGCCAGGCCGCGACGGTCGACGGCAAGGTGATCGGCGTACCGGCGCTCGTCGACGACCTCAGCCTGGTCTACAACAAGAAGCTCTTCGCCCAGGCTCACGTGGCCCCACCGACCAACAGCTGGACGTGGGACGACTTCCGCACCGCGGCGCGCAAGCTGACCGATACGAGCACGCACACCTACGGCTGGGCCTACGTGAACGACGGCAGCGAGGACACCGTGTGGCGCTACCTCGCCATGCTCTGGCAGGCCGGCGGGTCGCTGCTGACCCCGGACAACTCCCGGCCCGCCTTCGACTCCGCCGCCGGCAAGGCGTCGCTCCAGCAGCTGTACGACATGGCGGTCACCGACAAGTCGGTCTACCTCGACCAGGGCAACGGCCAGTACCTCAACCTGTTCAACAGCGGCAAGGTCGCGATGCTCTGGACCGGCCCGTGGGACCTCTCGAGCATCAACGCCGACGTGTCGTACGGCGTCACGTATCTCCCGGGCTACCAGGGCAACCACGAGACGATCTCCGGGCCCGACCTCTACCTGCTCTTCGACCACTCGTCGGCGCGGTCGGACGCGGCGTTCTCGTTCGTGACCTGGCTGACGTCGGCACCGGAGCACCTGAAGTTCGCCATCGCGACGGGTGACCTGCCGGTCCGCAAGTCGGAGACGAAGCAGCCCGGCTACCAGACGTTCCTGAAGAAGTACCCCGCGGAGAAGGTCTTCGTCGCGAACCTCGACAACGTCAAGCACGTGCGGCCGAACATCGCCTCCTACCCCCAGGTGTCCTCGGTGATCGGGACCATGGTGCAGTCCGTGCTGCTCGGCCAGGCGACTCCCGACCAGGCCCTGAGCCAGGCGTCCTCGGATGTCGCCTCGGCCTTGGCAGGCCAGTGAGATCGAGGAGCCGACGCACCCTCCTGCCGCCACGCCGTACGCGTTCCAGCCTGGCGCGGTCGGACGCCGTCACCGGCTGGGCGATGGTCGGGCCGAGCGTGCTCCTGATCGGGCTCTTCGGGCTGGTCCCCGTCGTCTGGGCCTTCCTCCTCTCGTTCCAGCACAACGACCTGCAGACCCCCGGGCAGTGGGCCGGCTTCGACAACTACCGGCAGCTGACGCATGACCACGTGTTCGCGGACTCGGTACGCCACACGCTCCTGTACACCGCGTTGTTCGTCCCGATCACGCTCGTGCTCTCGCTGCTCGCCGCGGCGGCCCTGAACCGGCGCATCCGCGGCATCACCGTCTACCGCCTCGCGGTCTTCGTCCCGGTGGTGACCTCGACCATCGCCACCGGCGTGATCTTCACCTGGCTCATGGATCCCGACTTCGGCCTGATCAACGCCGGCCTGAGCAAGCTCGGCCTGCCCACGTTCGGCTTCTTCTCCTCACCGCATCAGGCCCTGTACGCCGTCGTCACCATGACCGTCTGGGGCTGGGTCGGCTTCGGTGCCCTGATCTACCTGGCCGGGCTGCAAGGGATCCCGCAGGACCTCCTCGACGCGGCCCAGATCGACGGCTGCACGCGCAACGGCGCCTTCTGGCGAATCGAGGTCCCGCTCCTGCGTCCGGTGTCCGGCTTCCTGCTGGTCTGGCTGACGATCAACTCGCTCCAGCTCTTCGACGAGGTGTACGTGACCACGAAGGGCGGCCCGCTGCACGCGACGACCGTGATCGTGTACTACCTCTACCTGCAGGCGTTCCAGTTCTTCCACGCCGGGTACGCCGCCGCCATCGCGTCGGTGCTCTTCGTGGTGATCGCCGCGATCACGTTGATCCAGCTCCGCCTGACCCGTGACCCGTCGGCCACAGGGACGGGCGAGCGATGACCGTCTCGACCGGCGTACGACGCGCGCCGGCACCACGCGGGCGACGACACCGGCCCTCCGGGTGGCACCTCGTCCTGCTGCCGACCGCACTGCTGATGGCAGCCCCGCTGCTGTGGATGTTCGTCACCAGCATCTCCACCCTCGAGGAGACCCGGCGCTTCCCGCCGGGACTGCCCGCCGGGCTGCACTGGGCGAACTACTCCGCGGCCTGGAACGACTCGCCCATGGCGCAGTGGCTGGTGAACAGCGCGATCGTGTCGGTGACCTGCGTAGCGAGCAACCTCGTGCTGTGCAGCCTGGCCGGCTACGCGTTCGCCCGGCTCCGATTCCCGGGCTCGCGCCTGCTCTTCATCGGGATCCTGGCCACCCTGATGGTGCCGTTCCAGGTCGTGATGATCCCGACCCTGTTGATCGTCAAGCATCTGCACCTGGTCGACACGCTGCCGGCGCTCGTCGTACCCAACCTCGCGACGCCGTTCGGCATCTACCTGCTCCGCCAGTTCTTCGTCTCGCTGCCGGTGGAGCTGGAGGAGGCCGCCCTCATCGACGGTGCCGGGCGGCTGCGCGTCCTGCGCAGCATCCTGTTCCCGCTGATGGGTCCGCCGTTGAGCACGGTCGCCGTGCTCACGTTCCTGTCGGTCTGGAACGACTTCCTCTGGCCGCTCGTCGTGATCGCCACACCGGAGCACATGACGGTGCAGCTCGGGCTCGCGACCTTCCAGAGCGCCCACTTCACGAACTGGCCGGTCCTGATGGCGGCCACGATGATCAGCCAGATCCCGGTGCTGCTGATGTTCCTGTTCGGCCAGCGGTACTTCGTCCAGTCCATCGCCAACACCGGGATCAAGTGACCGGGCCCAAGTGACCGGATCAAGTGACCCGTGCCCGGATGCCGGGACCGGGACCAAGGTCCGTGGCCGGGGCGCACCCGCGCTCCGTAGGGTCGGAGACATGGAGGCCACCCGATGACCACGCACGCCCTGTCGCAGACGACGAGCACCCCCCTCGACCCCGACGAGCTCCGCCGCATCGACGCCTGGTGGCGCGCAGCGAACTACCTGTCCGTGGGGCAGATCTACCTCATGGACAACCCGCTGCTGCGCGAGCCGCTGCGGCCCGAGCACGTGAAGCCCCGCCTGCTCGGCCACTGGGGTACGACGCCCGGGCTGAACTTCGTCTACGCCCACCTCAACCGCGCGATCGCGCAGCGCGACCTGGACCTGATCTACATCATCGGGCCGGGTCACGGCGGCCCCGGGCTCGTCGCGTCCGCCTACCTCGAGGGCACCTATACCGAGACCTACCCCGACATCACCCGTGACGAGGAGGGGATGCAGCGGCTGTTCAAGCAGTTCTCGTTCCCCGGGGGGATCCCCAGCCACGTCGCTCCCGAGACTCCCGGGTCGATCCACGAGGGCGGCGAGCTCGGCTACTCGCTCTCCCATGCGTACGGCGCGGCCTTCGACAACCCCGACCTGGTGGTGGCGGCGATCGTCGGAGACGGCGAGGCGGAGACCGGCCCACTCGCGACCAGCTGGCACAGCACCAAGTTCGTCGATCCGGCGCGCGACGGCGCCGTACTGCCGATCCTCCACCTCAACGGCTACAAGATCGCCAACCCGACCGTCCTCGCCCGCATCCCCGACGAGGAGCTCGAGGCGCTGCTGCGCGGCTACGGCCACACGCCGTACGTCGTGTCCGGCGACGACCCGGAGACCATGCACCAGGTCTTGGCGGCGACCCTCGACCACTGCCTCGACGAGATCCGTGACATCCAGCGGCGGGCTCGCTCGGGAGAGCTCGACGGGCGTCCGTCGTGGCCGATGATCGTGCTCCGCAGCCCCAAGGGCTGGACCGGCCCCAAGGAGGTCGACGGCCAGCGCATGGAGGGCTACTGGCACTCCCACCAGGTGCCGTTCGCCGACGCCCGCGCGAATGCCGGACACCGCAAGGTCCTCGAGGACTGGATGCGCAGCTACCGGCCCGAGGAGCTCTTCGACGCGACCGGCGCCCCCGTGCCCGACATCCGTGACCTGCACCCCGCTGGCGAGCGGCGGATGAGCGCCAACCCGCACGCGAACGGCGGTCTGCTGCTGGGCGACCTGCGACTGCCCGACTTCCGCGACTACGCCGTACCGGTCGAGCACCCCGGCACCGGAGCGGTCGAGTCCACCCGCGTGCTGGGCACCTTCCTGCGCGACGTGATGGCCCGCAACGACGACCGCTTCCGGCTCTTCTCGCCCGACGAGAACAACTCGAACCGGCTGCAGGACGTCCTCGAGGTCACCGACCGTGCCTGGAACGCCGAGACCCTGCCGTACGACGACCACCTCGCGCCGGACGGACGGGTGATGGAGATCCTCTCCGAGCACACCTGCCAGGGCTGGCTCGAGGGTTACCTGCTGACCGGCCGGCACGGGTTCTTCTCGTGCTACGAGGCGTTCGTGCACGTCGTCGACTCGATGTTCAACCAGCACGCCAAGTGGCTCGAGTCGACCAACCGCATCCCGTGGCGCCGTCCCATCGCGTCGCTCAACTACCTGCTGACCTCGCACGTCTGGCGGCAGGACCACAACGGCTTCTCGCACCAGGACCCGGGGTTCATCGACCACGTCGTGAACAAGAAGGCCGGAGTGATCCGGGTCTACCTCCCGCCCGACGCCAACTGCCTGCTGTCCGTCGCGGACCACTGCCTGCGCAGCAAGCAGTACGTCAACGTGATCGTGGCCGGCAAGCAGGCCGCGCTGCAGTACCTCGACATCGACCAGGCGGTCGTCCACTGCACCAAGGGCATCGGCACGTGGGACTGGGCCGGCACCGCGGTCGACGAGGAGCCCGACGTGGTGATGGCGTGCGCCGGCGACGTACCCACCATGGAGACGCTGGCCGCGGTCGACCTGCTCCGGGGCTTCTTCCCCGACCTGAAGATCCGCGTCGTGAACGTCGTCGACCTGATGCGGCTGCAGGACCACCAGGAGCACCCGCACGGGCTGAGCGACGCGGACTTCGACGCGCTGTTCACCCGCGACAAGCCGGTCATCTTCGGCTACCACGGCTATCCCTGGTTGATCCACCGGCTCACCTACCGCCGTACCAACCACGCCAACTTCCACGTCCGCGGCTACAAGGAGGAGGGCACCACGACCACGCCCTTCGACATGACGGTGCTCAACCAGCTCGACCGCTTCGACCTCGCCATCGACGTCATCGACCGGGTGCCGTCGCTGCAGGAACGCGGGGGCCGGGCCCGCGAGGCGTTGCGCAACCGGTTGATCGAGCACAGCCTCTACATCCGTACGTACGGCGAGGACCACCCGGAGATCCGCTCCTGGCAGTGGCCCGGCGACGCGTCCGAGGCCTGAGGCCGCGACCGTGCGCGTCCTGGTGGTGAACGCGGGATCGAGCAGCCTCAAGCTCAGCGCGCTGGACGACGACCGGGTCGAGGGGTCGACGACGGTCGAGCGGTGGGACGGCGCCGCCGACCTCGAACCGCTGCGCGCGTTCCTCGCAAACGTGCCCCAGCCGGCCGCCGTCGGCCACCGAGTGGTGCACGGCGGGCCCCGCTACCGGGCCGCGGTCCGCGTCGACGACGAGGTGCTGACCTACCTCGACTCCATCTCCGACCTGGCCCCGCTGCACAACCCGCGCGCGACGGCCGCGATCCGCGCGGTCGACGAGCTGCTTCCCGACCTGCCCCGCGTAGCGGCCTTCGACACCGCCTTCCACGCGACCATCCCCGACGAGGCGGCGACGTACGCCCTGCCGCGGGAGTGGAACCACGAGTTCGGGCTGCGCCGGTACGGCTTCCACGGGCTCTCGCACGCGTACGCCGTACGACGTGGGGCCGAGCTCGCAGGCCGCGACCCGTCGTCGGCCCGGATCATCTCCTGCCACCTCGGTGCCGGGGCGTCGCTGTGCGCGGTGCACGGTGGCCGCTCGGTCGACACGACCATGGGCTTCACGCCGCTCGCGGGGCTGGTCATGCAGACGCGGGTGGGCTCGGTCGACCCGGGGATCCTGCTCTGGCTGCTCGAGCACGGCGGCGTCGACGTCCCCACGCTGAGCAGCGTGCTGGAGCACCAGTCCGGGCTCAAGGGACTGTCCGGCACGTCCGGCGACCTCCGCGACCTGCTCGACGCTCGCGCCGCCGGGGACGCCGATGCCCGGCTGGCCTTCGACGTCTACGTGCACCGCCTGGTGCGCGAGATCGGGGCGATGGCGGCCAGTGCCGGCGGACTCGACGTACTGGTCTTCACCGGCGGCATGGGGGAGCACTCGCCCGAGCTGAGAGCGGCGACCTCGGCCCGGCTCGCTCATCTCGGGGTCCGGCTCGACCCGACGATCGAGGTGCACGGCGACCGTGACGTGTCCGCCTCGGACGCCCGCGTCCGTACGGTCGTGGTGACCGCGGCGGAGGACGTCGAGGTGGCCCGGGAGACGCGGGCCGTGCTGGCTCGCTGAGCGTCAGCGGTTGCCCGGCCGGTCGTCGTCCGCCTGGTCGTCGAGGAAGCCGTGCGCCACGATCTCGTCGAACCTGCGTCGCAGCTCGGCCTGTTCCGCGTGGTTGCGCTCGAACAGCAGGATGCCGTTCCGGCTCCGGAGGAGCGGCGAGGTGAGCAGGACGAGCAGGAGGACGGGCACCGACCAGAGGGCCGTCGCGCTCACCAGGCCGAAGGTCACCACCGTCGCCAGCGCGCACCGGGGTGCGAGCTCGAACACGGCCGGGCCGCCCGACCTGCCCAGGTCCGTCATGATGCTCCAGGCCGTCGGCGCGACCGTCAGCTCGACGAGCATGAAGGCCGCGACACAGGCGACCAGACCGATCGAGAAGTACGCCGTCAGCAAACCCGCCGCGGTCACGGCCCCGGCGAGGACCGGCCAGCCCACGTCGTACCAGAGGCTGCGGGTGGGTGCGTCGTTCATGCGCCAACGGTGAGCGGTCGGGCCGGGCCGAGGTCAGGGTCCAAGGTGTGCTCATCTCGGGCCCAAGGGCCTACCGCGGCACCTCGTGGGCGGACGAGCATGTGAGAGGGACGTCAGACGACGGAGGGTGCGAGATGGCGACGATGAGCGCGTGGGCCGTGAGCGGCCGTCCGGGTGGGCCCGGCCGGCTCGAACGGGTCGAGCTGGAGCGTCCCCGCCCGGTCGGTGACGAGGTCCTCGTACGCGTCTCGGCGTGCGGAGTGTGCCGCACCGACCTGCACCTCGCGGAGCTCGAGCTGCCACCGAAGCAGCCGGGTCGGGTGCCCGGCCACGAGGTGGTGGGCGAGGTCACCGAGCTCGGTCCCGACGCGGTCCGTCTCGCCGTCGGTGACCGGGTCGGCATCGCCTGGCTGCGTGATACCTGCGGCGTCTGCGACGCCTGCCGGAGCGGGCGCGAGAACCTCTGCCGCGCCGCGTCGTTCACGGGCTGGGACGCCGACGGTGGCTTCGCAGATCTCGCGGTCGTGCGCGAGGCCTATGTCTACGCTCTGCCCGGTCAGCTCGACGACGTCCAGGCGGCGCCGCTGTTGTGCTCGGGCATCATCGGCTACCGGGCACTCCGCCGAGCCGCGGTGCCTGTCGGCGGGACGCTCGGGATCTACGGGTTCGGCGCCAGCGCCCACCTGACCGCGCAGCTCGCCGTGGCGCAGGGGATCGAGGTACATGTGCTGACCCGAGGGGAGCAGGCGCAACAGCTCGCCCTGACGCTCGGCGCCGCCTCCGCCCGGGGCGCCTACGACCAGCCGCCGGTGGCACTCGACTCCGCGATCCTCTTCGCGCCGGTGGGCGACCTGGTGCCGGGCGCGCTCGCGGCGCTCGACCAGGGCGGCACCCTCGCGGTGGCCGGCATCCATCTCAGCGACATCCCGAGCCTCGACTACGCCGACCATCTCTTCCGCGAGCGCACCCTGACCAGCGTGACGGCCAACACCCGCGCGGACGGCGAGGAGCTCCTCACGCTGGCGGCACGGCTCGACCTCCGGGCCACCGTCACGACGTACTCCTTCGAGCACGCCGACCAGGCCCTCGACGACCTCGCCGAGGGGCGCCTCACCGGCGCGGCGGTGCTCAGCGCCTGACGCGCGACGTCGCGTCCGTAGGTCTAACGTCCCGACGAGACGGGCCGATGGCCGGTGTGGGCCGGGCCAGGTCCGAGGCACCGTGGACACATGAGTGAGCAGGCTGGCGTCATCGTCGTCGGTGTCGACGGGAGCCCGGGATCCGAGGCAGCGCTCGACTTCGCGCTGGCCGAGGGGCTGAACCGCGGCCTCGCCGTCGAGGTCGTGACCGCCTGGATGCTCGACCCGGCCTTCCGCCCGCTGGGTCACCAGACCGACGTCGAGGGCGGCAAGGCCGTGCACCAGAAGCGGCAGGACCGCCTGGTCGAGATCGCACTGTCGCGTCTGCAGGCCCGGCCCAGGGTGTCGCAGCTCGTGGTCCACGACTACGCCGGCCGGGTGCTGGTGGCGCGGGCCGAGGGTGGTGCCATGGTCGTCGTCGGCGGAGGCACCCAGAGCTCGCACAGCCGCAAGACCCTCGGGTCGGTCGCGGAGTACTGCATCCGTCACTCGCCGGTGCCCGTGGTGGTCGTCCCCGAGCCCGATCGGGTGCGTCGTCGTACCTTGCGCGACCTCGAGCTTCCGGTCACCGCCCGAGTCGGGTGAGCCGGTCGGCATGAGCGCCGTCCGGCAGCTCGCCCGCCGTCACCCACTGGCGACGTACGTCGTGCTGGCCTACACGATCTCGTGGTCGTGCTGGCTGCCGCTCGTGCGCAACGGCTCGATCGTCCACCAGGGTGACGGCTGGCCCACCGACCTGCCGGGCCTGATGGGTCCCGCGGCGGCGGCCGCGATCACCCTCGCCCTGACCGGTGGGCGCCACGCCCTCGCGGACTGGGGGCGGCGGATCCTCCGCCTTCGGATGCCTGCATGGTGCTACCTGTTCGTCGCGCTGACGCTGGTGCTCGGCTTCGGCACCGAGCTCGTCCGCACCGGGCACGTGCTGCCGGCCGGGGCCTCGGCGTACACCGGTGCGCCCGACCTCGGGTTGGCGCTCACCTTCCTGCTGGCCCTGGTGGTCAACGGTCTCGGTGAGGAGGCGGGCTGGCGGGGGTTCCTGGTGGACCGTCTGCTCGAGCGGCACGGCCTCCTGCGCACCGCGTCGTTCGTGGCCCTGGTGTGGGCCGGCTGGCACCTCCCGCTCTTCCTCGTCCTCGACTCGTTCCGGGGGCTCGGGTTCGCCGTCCTCGGCTGGATGATCGGGCTGTACGCCGGCTCGATCGTGCTCACCTGGCTGTATGCCGCCGGTGGGCGCAGCATCCTCCTCGTGGCGCTGTGGCACACGGCGTACAACTTCACCTCGGCGACCTCGGCGATGAACGGCGTCCCGGCGGCGGTGACGAGCACCGCGGTCATGGTCGTGGCCCTCGTCGTAGCCGTCGCCCTGCTCAGGAAGGAGGTGCGTCATGACCAGCCCGACCCTGACCTTCCTGGGCGCGGTGGGCACCGTGACCGGGAGCCGCTTCCTGGTGGAAGGCGCTGAGACGCGGATCCTCGTCGACTGCGGTCTCTTCCAGGGACTCGCCGACCTACGGCGCCGCAACTGGGAGGACCTGGACGTCGTACCGGCCACCCTCGCCGCGGTCGTGCTGACGCACGCGCACCTGGACCACAGCGGCTACCTGCCCAAGCTGGTGCGCGACGGTTTCGCCGGCCGCATCGTGTGCACCCAGCAGACCGCGGAGCTGGCCGCCATCGTGCTCCGGGACAGCGCCCACCTGCAGGAGGAGGACGCGGCGTACGCCAACGCCGTCGGGTTCAGCAAGCACCGCCCGGCCCTGCCGTTGTACGACGCCTCGGACGTCGAGAAGACGCTGCCGCTGATGTCTCCGGTCGGGTACGGCGAGCCCACGCCGCTCGGCCCGGGCGTCACGGTGACCCTGCGGCCGGCCGGGCACATCCTGGGCTCGGCGACCGCGCTGCTCGAGGTCGACGGCGCCCGCGTCCTGTTCAGCGGGGACCTCGGCCGGCCGCACCACCCGCTCCTGCACCCGCCGGCGGACCCGCCGGAGGCCGACGTGATCGTGGTCGAGTCGACGTACGGCGACCGGACCCACCCGCCACCCGACGACGAGCTGCTGGCGGACGCCGTACGCCGGACCGTCAAGCGCGGAGGCTCGGTGCTGATCCCCGCCTTCGCCGTCGATCGCACCGAGCTCGTGCTGCTCGAGCTCGACCGGCTGCGCCGCGCCGGCCGCATCCCGGACCTGCCGATCTACGTCGACAGCCCGATGGCGCTGGCGGCCCTCGAGGTCTACCGCCGCGCGGCCCGTGACCCGGCGGGCCCGGTCCGGCGCGGACGGGCCGGCGAGGACCTGCTCCAGATCTCCGGCGTGCACGCCGTCCGCGACGCCGACGAGTCGATCCGGCTCAACCGGCCGGCCTTCCCCTGCATCACGATCTCGGCGTCCGGCATGGCCACCGGCGGCCGGGTGGTGCACCACCTGAGGCACCAGCTGCCCGACCCGCGGAACACGGTCGTGCTCACCGGCTACCAGGCCGTCGGGACCCGGGGGCGTCAGCTGCTCGAGGGTGCCCGGCAGGTCAAGATGCACGGCAGGTACGTACCGGTGCACGCGGAGATCGTGCAGATCCCCGACTTCTCGGTGCATGCGGACGGCGACGAGCTCGTGGCGTGGCTGGGCCGCACGCCCAGCCCGCCGCACACGGTGTACGTCGTACACGGCGAGCCTCGGTCGGCCGCCGCTCTGGCGCACCGGATCACCGAGGACCTGCACTGGTGCGCCGTCGTGCCCCGATTCGGCGAGCGGGTGCGGCTGGACCACTGACGGCGACCGAGCCGCGTCGGAGCGCCCGCGCCGTCGTAGGGCTACCCTTCGAAGGTGGCGGATGAGGAGTCCACGAACCGGCAGGGGCAGGACGGGCCGAACTTGGGACTCGACCAGCTGCTCCAGCAGCTCATCGAGCGTGCCCAAGAGGTCCAGGACGCCCAGGACCGGCTCCAGGCCCTGCTCCGTGCCAACCGCACCGTCGTCAGCGACCTCGACCTCCCGACGGTGCTGCGGCACATCGTCGAGGCCGCGGTCGGGCTCGTCCATGCCCAGTACGGCGCGCTCGGCGTCGTGGCGCCGGAGGGGGCGGGACTCGAGGCGTTCATCCACGTCGGGATGGCCGCCGAGACCGTGACCGAGATCGGCAGCCTGCCGGAGGGCAAGGGGCTCCTCGGGCTGCTGATCGAGCAGCCCGAACCGATCCGCCTCGAGGATCTCTCGCACCATGAGCGCTCGACCGGCTTCCCGGCCGGGCACCCCCCGATGAAGGGGTTCCTCGGCGTTCCGGTCCGGGTCCGGGACGAGGTCTTCGGCAACCTCTACCTGACGCGACTCGACGACGTGCCCTTCACCGAGGAGGACGAGGAGGTGGTGCTGGCGCTCGCGGCGACCGCGGGTGTCGCGATCGAGAACGCCCGTCTCTTCCAGGAGTCCGTGCACCGGCAGGAATGGCTCGCGGCCTCCTCGGACACCACCCACCGGATGCTGGCCGGGGACGAGGACTCGCTCCGGCTCGTCGCCCGCAGCGTGCTCACGCTGGCGGACGCCGACCTGACCACCCTGGTACTGCCGGCGGACGACGGGCTGCGCATCGCCGTCGCCGAGGGGATGGACGCCGAGGAGCTCGAGGGCACCGAATACCCCCGGGCCGGAACCCTCAGTGAGATGGTCGTCGAGACCGGCACCCCGGTACGGCTCATCGACGCCGAGGACACCGCCGCGGTCGGCGGACGGACCATCTACATGGCCGGGCAGGTACGCGTCGGACCCGTCATGGTGCTGCCGCTGCTGGGTCGCGAGCGAGTGCGCGGGTCTCTGGTCGTCGCCCGGGCTCGGCACCGCAGGCCCTTCACCCAGACGGACATGGAGATGGCGGCCACGTTCTCCAACCATGCGTCGACGGCGCTCGAGCTCGCCGAGGCCCGGCACGACCAGGAGCGCACACGGCTGCTCGAGGACCGTGCCCGCATCGCTCGTGACCTCCACGACCACGTGATCCAGCAGCTCTTCGCGGCCGGCCTCATGGTGCAGGCCACCGCCTCCCACCTCGACGGTCGCGACGTCACGGCACTCTCCGATGTCGTCGCCTCGATCGACGAGGCCATCAAGCAGATCCGGGTCTCGATCTTCCAGCTGCAGCCCGTCTCGGTGAACGGACTCCGCTCGGCCGTGATGGACGTGCTCGGAGAGGTCCGGCCGGCGCTGGGGTTCGACCCCCGCCTCGACCTCGACGGCCCGCTCGACTCGGTCAGCTCCCAGGACCTCACCGGTGACGTCGTGGCGATCGTCCGCGAGGCCCTCACGAACGTCGCCAAGCATGCTGCTGCAACGGCCGTGCAGCTCAGCCTCCATGCCACGACGTCGCAGCTCACCGTCACCGTGAGCGACAACGGTTCGGGCATGGGCGAGGTGGCACGTCGTAGCGGTCTCGACAACATGCGGCGCCGCGCGGTCGAACGCAGCGGGTCGATGGTCGTGGCGGAGGTCCCGGACCTCGGCGGCACGACCCTGGTCTGGACCGTCCCGGTCGGCTGAGGTCGCCTCTCGTACGAGACGATGAGGCTCGTGAACGAGCAGATCCACGACATCGGCCGGCGCCGGGCGTGGGTGATCTGGTTCGTCGCCCTGTCGGTGTACGTCCTCGCCGTCTTCCATCGCAGCTCCCTCGGTGTCGCCGGGCTGCTCGCGCAGGACCGGTTCGGGATCTCCGCGACCCAGCTCTCCTTCTTCACCGTCCTGCAGCTCGTCGTGTACGCCGGCCTGCAGATCCCGATCGGCGTGCTGCTGGATCGCTACGGGTCACGCGTCCTGCTGCTCACGGGCCTCGCACTGATGACCGCCGGGCAGCTGACCTTCGCGTTCGCGACCTCCTTCCCGGTGGCCGTGGCGGCTCGCGCCGTGATGGGAGCCGGTGACGCGACGATCTTCGTCAGCGTGATCCGGCTGGTCACGCTGTGGTTCCTGGTCCGGCAGGCTCCCTTGGTCACCCAGGTCACCGGCCAGGTCGGCCAGGTCGGCGCCATCGCCGCCGCCGCGCCGCTGTCGATCGCGCTGCGCGGTCTCGGGTGGACGCACACCTTCGCGCTGGCCTCCGCGATCGGGGTCCCGCTGATGGTCGTGGTCGCAGTGCTCGTCACGGACTCGCCGTACCAGCGCGAGGAGGTGGTCCGCGTCAAGGTGCGCGCGCTCGGCCGCACCCTGCGGCTGGTCTGGGGGAACCCCGGTACCCGGCTCGGGATGTGGTCGCACTTCACGTCCCAGTTCTCGGCGACGGTGTTCACGCTGCTCTGGGGCTTCCCCTTCCTGGTCCGCGGCGAGGGCCTCTCGTCCGGTACGGCGAGCGGCCTGCTCATGGTGATGACCGGGTGGGTGATCGTGAGCGGGCTGGTGCTCGGCATGCTGGTGTCGCGTTTCCCCTTCTACCGGTCGTGGCTCGTGCTCGGCATCGTCGCCTCGATGGCGGTGGGCTGGGCGGTGGTGCTGCTCCGGCCGACGCCGGCTCCGTTGTGGATGCTGGTCGTGCTGGTCTGCCTGATGGCGACCGGCGGTCCGGCGTCGATGGTGGGGTTCGACCTCGCGCGCACCTTCATCCCCAAGGAGGCCTCGGGCCGGGCGAACGGCTTCGTCAACGTCGGCGGCTTCTCGGCCAGCCTGATCACGATGGCACTGATCGGCGTGCTGCTCGACTGGCACAGCGGCGGTGGCGGCGGCACGTCGTACGACCTCGGGGACTTCCGCGTCGCGATGTCGGTGCAGTTCGTCTTCTGGGCGTTCGGGGCCGTTCAGATCGTGCGCTTCCGCCGCAAGGCGATCGTGCACCTCCACCGGGTGCACCCCGGAGTTGTGGAGTCGATGAAGCGCGGAGAGGCGTTCGCCCACCTGGGCTTCCACGAGCGCGAGGGTGTCTAGACCTAGACCTCGGCCTCCATGGCCGCCACGAAGTCGCGCTTGACGAGTCGCCACGCCTCGTCGGTCAGGCTCCGGCGCCAGTACGGCGAGCACGAGAGGTCCGCGCGGTTCAGTCCGCGGTCGTGCAGCAGGTGGTGACGTACGGCGCGGATCTCGTCCGCCTCGCCGTGCACGAAGCCGAACGGGCGGCCGGGCACGAAGGTCAGGTCGCGTACGGCGCCGGCCAGGAGGTCGCCGTCGTCCGGCGTACCGCTGCGATGATGCCACCGGACGTCGACGTCGGCGCGGGACTCCAGCTCGGTCTCGTGTGCCGGCCCGTCGCAGACCAGCCGTACGACGGCCCGCGCGGCGGCCGGGAGCGCCTCGAGCGAGGCGGCGATCGCGGGGAGCGCGGACTCGTCGCCGACGAGCAGGTGCCAGTCGACCGCGGGGTCGGGGCGGTAGCCACCGCTCGGGCCGGTGAAGACGAGCACGTCGCCGGGCCGGGCAGCGGCCGCCCACGGGCCGGCCACGCCGCTGTCGCCGTGCACGACGAAGTCGATGGTGAGCTGGTGGCGGTCGGGGTCCCAGGCACGTACCGTGTAGCGGCGCCGGGCTGGCTGCGGCTCGTCGGGGTGCGTGTCCCGCAGGGCCTGCGGGTCGAACACCTCGTCGTACGACGCGTCGCCGGGGCGGAAGGCCACGTTGACGTAGGCGTCGGTGGCGTCGGGCATCACGAGGTGCTCGAGGTCGCCGCCGCCGAGCACGATGCGCACCATGGCGGGCGTCAGCTGCTCGCTCGTGATCACACGTCCGTGCATCATCAGCCGCCCAGCGGCGGCAGCTCGCCCGTGAGCTGGCCGGTGTTGAGGGGCGAGTCCTTGCGCGACACCATGTCGAGGCGCGCCACGGGGTCGAGTGCCTCGAGCAGTGGCGCGACGTCGGTCCCGAAGCCGTCCACCTCGGGTGCCGTCGGCACCGGGACGACCGAGTGGACGACGCGGTCGTCGTACACATGGACGACGTTGAAGGCCTGGTGTCCGTCGACCGCCGAGATCAGCCGGTCGAGGGGAGCGGTGTCGACGGTGTAGCAGGTGGCCGCGGCGACCGAGACCGGGATGCCGGCGAAGGTCGAGTGCGACGTGTAGTGGTAGTGCCCGCCGAGGATCGTGCGTACGTCGGATCCGCGTAGCACCGCAGCCAGTCGCTCGGTCTCCTGCAGCTCGATGATCTCGGCGGCCGGCACGAGCGGCGACGGGATCGGCGGGTGGTGCAGGGCCAGGATCGTGCCGTGCTCGGCGGGTGTCGCGAGCACGTCGGCCAGCCAGGTCAGCTGGTCGTCGGTGATCTCGCCGTGGTGCCAGCCCGGCACGCTGGTGTCGAGGCTGACGATCCGCAGGCCGGCGACGTCGTACACCCGGTCCTGTGGCTCCTCGGACTCGTCGCCGAAGAGCTCGCGGGAGTACGCCGCGCGCTCGTCGTGGTTGCCCATGCACCAGATCACCCGGGCGCCGATGTCCGCCGCGCGCGGCTCGACCAGCTCGCGGAGGGCGCGATAGGCCTGCGGCTCGCCGAGATCGGCGAGGTCGCCGGTGCAGACCAGCGCCTGTGGCGGAGGGTCGATCCGGATGAGCCGGTCGAGCACGGACCTGAAGTGGGCCACGGTGTCGATCGCGCCGTACTGGCGCGCGTCGCCGGCGAGGAGGTGCGTGTCGCTGATGTGGGCGACCACATGGCTGGGGGGCGGGAGCTGGCCGAACTGGGTCACGCGCCGAGCGTACGGCCGGCCTCGGTGAGGAGGCGCGCGCGGCGTACCCAGAAGAGCGCGCGCAGGCAGGCGAGGCCGAGCACGACGGCCACGATGCCGCAGACCGTCAGTTCGTCGTGCTCCTGCGTGAACCCGAACGCGATCAGGGCGATCCCCGCCGGCACGAGGGCGCCGGCGCCGGCAGCGGCCGCCCACCGCACGCTCATATCCGCGCCGGCTCGATCCTTCCGGTGACCTCGCCGAGCGTGATCCGTCCGCCACCGGTGCCGGGCGCGGAGTAGCGGAGGGTGACCTCGTCGCCGTCCTCGAGGAAGGTGTGGCCACCTGCGAACGGCTCGGTCCCGCCCCAGCTGAGCTCCAGGAACGACCCGCGCGTCTCGCGCTCGGGTCCGCTGATGGTGCCCGAGGCGAAGAGGTCGCCGGGACGCGTCGAGGCGCCGTTGACCGTGAGGTGGGCCAGCATCTGGGCAGGTGACCAGTACATCGTGCGGTACGGCGGGCGGCTCACCACCTCGCCGTTGAGCACCACCTCGACCTCGATGTCGAGCCCGCGCGGCTCGCCGTCCGAGCCGCCTCCCGCGCCGTCCGAGCCGCCTCCGTCGGTGGTCGAGCCTGTCGAGACCAGGTACGGCAACGGCGTCGGGTCCTGACCGGGCAGGTCGCACCAGGCCGCGTCGAGCGCGGCCAGCGGCGTCACCCACGCACCGATCGAGGTGGCGAACGACTTGCCGAGGAAGGGTCCGAGCGGGACGTACTCCCAGGCCTGGAGGTCGCGCGCGGACCAGTCATCGAGACCGACGACGCCGAAGACGTGGTCGGCGAAGTCGCCGACGCCGATGCGCGATGCCAGCGCGGAGCCGATCCCGATCACGAACCCGAGCTCCGCCTCGATGTCCAGCCGGCGGCTGGGACCGTACTCGGGGATCGGCCCGCCCCCGGTGGTCGAGCCGCCCCCGGTGGTCGAGCCGCCCCCGGTGGTCGAGCCTGTCGAGACCCGCTGCCCGCAGGGCCGGACGACCGGCGTACCACTCACGACGACGGTGCCGCCGCGGCCGTGGTAGCCGACCGGCAGGTGGCGCCAGTTGGGGAGCAGCGGCGGCTCCTGGTCCGGCCGGAAGATCCGCCCGACGTTGGAGGCGTGGTCCAGCGAGGCGTAGAAGTCGACGTAGTCGCCGACGCTGAAGGGCAGGTGCAGGTCGACGCCCTCGAGCGGCAGCGCGTCGGCCGTGGGCACCCGGGCGACGAGCTCGGCGCGGGTCGTCGACCAGGCAACGGGCCCGAGCGCCATGAAGGCGTTGAGGGAGGGCCGGGCGAACTCGTCGCGGCCCGTGAGTGCGTGCAGGTCGACCACGCTGTCGCCGTACCGGACGCCGACGCGTGGTACGTCCCCGCCGACCGAGAAGACGCCGTACGGCAGGTGGTCGAGCCCGAAGCCGTCACTCACGGGGTGCCTCGAGCAGGCCCAGGCCCAGCAGGTCGTCGAGCGGGTCACGCACGCTGCACGAGCCGTACGACGTGAACCAGCGCCGCGCGCCGGCCAGGTCGCTGGTGCGCGCCATCGCGACCAGGTCGTTGGCGTAGTGGTCGTCGAGCACGGTCGCGACCTCCGACGTCGACCCTCCGTCGAACGCGACCCGCGTGGCGAGGAGGACGTTGAGGAAGCCGTGGTGCTCGAATCCCGTGTCGTGGTCGCGATGCCGCAGCGCGCGGTGGAGCCCTGCGGTGCACTTGTACGACGTCTCGCGGTCGAGGGCGGCGTCGATCCAGGCGGCGACGGTCGTCGCGCTGGGGAAGAGCTGGGCCTCGACACCTCCGGTCCTGAACTTGAGGTGAGCTTCAGCTTCGCTGACGACGTCCGCCGCAGCCAGCCAGGCCGAGGTCGGGTCGGCTTGCGGGAGCTCGACGTACACCTCGACGCCCTCGAGCCCGCCGTCGGCGCGCGCGGCGTCGACGGCCGCCACGATGCGACGTACGTTGCCGGCCGGGTCGTCGAGGTCGCGGACCGCGGCCTCGAGGGCGACCAGCCGGTGACCGGTGCGGGCCGCCAGGTTCGCCACCCCGGCGACCGCTCCGGCGCCTCCGGTCAGCACGACCGAGACCGGGAGGTCGGTCGGTACGTCGGGCAGCCGGGTGTCGGTGACGACCAGCGGGCCGACGAGGTCGGCGTACCACTCACCCTGGCGGCCGCGGTAGGCCTCGACCGCGTCGGGGAGTGCGACGTCACCGGGCGGGAAGATCGCGGCGTCGTCGACGAGACCGGCCCAGGCTGCGGGGAGGCTGCTCACGGAGCCAGCCAACCACAGGGAGCGCTACACGAGTCGGGCCCGGCCCCGCTTTCGGAGCTGGTCGGCGATGATCACCCGCTGGACCTCGCTGGCGCCCTCCCAGATGCGCTCGACTCGCAGCTCGCGGAAGAAGCGCTCGGCGACGTTCTCGCGCATGTAGCCGCGGCCGCCGAAGACCTGGACCGCACGGTCGGCGACCCGGCCGGCCATCTCGGTGCTGTAGAGCTTGGCCATCGAGCACTGGGCGTGCGCGACCTTGAGATCGATCCCGTCGTCCAGGCCACGGGCCACCTCGTAGACCATGGCGCGCGCTGCGAAGAGCTCGGTCAGGCTGTCGGCCAGCATCCCCTGCACGAGCTGCTTGTCGGCCAGCCGCTCGCCTCCGACCTCGCGCTGGGACGCGAACGCGCTCATCTCGTCGACCAGCCGCTCGGCGGCGCCGAGGCAACGGGTGGCGACCATCAGCCGCTCGTAGCGGAACCACTCGTAGACGAACGACATGCCGTCCCCCTCCGAGCCGATCAGCTGGCTGGCCGGCACGCGGACGTCCTCGAAGGCGACGATCGGGTGGTGGTGGGCGATCGTGTGGGTGTACGCCGGGGTGCGTACGACGCTGATGCCCGGGGTGTCCTTGTCGGCCACGAAGAGCGCCTGGTCGCCGGCGTGCTCGCCGGTCGTGAGTACGGCCTGGAAGAGCACGTAGTCGGCCTTGTTGTACGACGTGACGTGCCACTTCTCGCCGTTCAGCACGTAGTCGTCGCCGTCGCGGGCAGCGGTCGCCTCCAGGTCGGAGAGGTCGGAGCCGGCGTACTCCTCGGTGATGGCGTAGCACTCCTCGCGCCGCCCCTCGACGGTGGGCAGGAGATAGGTGTCGCGCTGGTGTTCGTTGGCGACCGGCGGCCACCACGCCGGCGGGGTGGTGAGGCACCAGGCGAGGGCGTTGGTGACGCGCCCGCCCTGCTCCTGCACCAGCACCTGCTGGAGATGGGTGAGGCCGCGGCCACCGACCGAGGTCGGCATGTTGGTCGCGGTCAGGCCGAGCTCGACGGCACGGGCCTCGAGGCGATGGGCGACGCCCTCGGGCAGCTCGCCCTCATGGGCCTCGGCGTACTCCTCGTGGGGGATGAGCTCGTCGGCGAAGCCGCGGGCCCGCGCCTGGATCTCGAGGTCGTCGGGAGTCAGTCCGTACACCGTGCCGTCTCCCATCGTCGGTGGGGCCTGTCGAGACCCGTTGACTGACCGTTCAGTCTATGTCAGCGTGGCGGCCATGACCACTGTGCCGCGCAGTGCTGACGCGGTCGTCGTCGGTGGCGGGACGATCGGTGCCTGGACCGCGTGGTTCCTGCGGCAGGCGGGGCTCGCCGAGGTCGTGCTGGTCGAGCGCGACACCCTCGGACAGGGTGCCAGCTCGCGGGCCGCGGGCATGGTGCGAGCCCAGGGCGGGACCGAGGCCGCCGTGCGACTGGGCATGTTCAGCCGCGACTTCTACGCCGGGCAGCAGGTGACGCTGGGGATCGACTCGGGCTTCGTCGCCCAGGGCTACTTCATGCCGTGCTTCTCGGAGGCCGAGGTCGAGCGGACCCGTGCCCGGATCGCCATGCAGCAGTCGCTCGGGCTGGAGGTGCGCTGGGTGGATGGCGACGAGGTGGACGCCATGAACCCGGCGATGGCGCCGGGCCTGACCCTGGGGGCGTCGTACGCCGCGGGTGACGGGTACCTCGACCCGCCGCGCAACGTCCTCGCCTACACCGCCGCGCTGTTCCTGGCGGGAGTCCGCGTCTGCGAGCGGACCGCCTTCACCGGACTCGCGGTCGAGGCCGGTCGCGTCGTCGGCGTCCAGACGTCGGCCGGCGACATCGCGACGAGCCGCGTCGTACTGACCGGCGGCCCGACTCTGGCGGCTGTTGGCGCGGCGGCTGGTGTCCGTATCCCGTCCGGTGGAGCGCGTCATCAGGTCGTGGTCACCGAGAGCCACCCCGAGTTCGCGCCCGACCGGCTGCCGATGGTCTTCGACCTGGCGTCCGGGATCTACTGGCGCCCCTGGGAGGGCGGCCTGATGTGGGGGATGAGCAACCCGGACGAGGAGCCCGGCGAGGCGCGGGCCTTCGACGACGACTACGCCCGGCTGATGGCGAAGCGCATGGCCACCTTGGTGCCGGCCACGGCGCGCGTCGGGCTGCGCAAGGCCTGGGCGGCCACGATCGACTTCACACCTGACCACCTGCCGATCCTCGGCCCGGCGATCGGCGGGGACGGAGTCATCGACGGCGCCTGGGTCGCCGCCGCCGGTGGGCACGGGATGATGTGGGGCCCCGGCGTCGCACAGGCGGCCGCACACCTGGCCGTCGCGGGCACCACCGACGTGCTCGACGTGACCGAGCTCGGGCTCGACCGCTTCGACGCGTCCGGCCGGAGCCGGCTGGACCCCGACCCCGTCGCCCTTCCCTTCCCCGAGACGACCTCCTGACTCGGTCAGGAGGGCAGGACGAGGGCGTCGACGACGAGGGCGCCCTGATCGGAGTCGGCGGGGCCGACCATGACCGGGTTGAGATCGAGCCCGTCGAGGTGCTCTCCGAGCTCGACCGCGACCTGGCCGAGCGCGACGACGGCATCGGCGAGGGCCTCGACGTCGGCGGGCGCCGACCCTCGGTAGCCGTCGAGCAGCCGTGAGACGCGCAGGCCCCGCACGAGGTCCAGGGCGATGTCGTGGTCGAGCGGAGGCAGGGCCACTCCGCGTTCGGCGACCAGCTCGACGAGCGTGCCCCCGGCCGCGACCACGACGAGGGGGCCGAGCAGCGGGTCGCGGACGATCCCGAGCGCGACCTCGACGCCGGACGCCTGGCGTTGTACGACGACGCGAGGCCCGAGGCGCGTGGCCAGGTCGTCGTACGCCGCTGCCAGCGCGTCGGCGTCCGCGATCCCCGTGCGTACGCCTTCGGCCTCGGTCTTGTGGTGGATCCCGGGCTCGTCGGTCTTGAGCACCACCGGCCAGCCGAGCCGCTCCGCCGCGGCCGCGACCTCGTCGGTGGTCGCGGCGGTCTCGCCGCCGACGACTCCGATGCCGTACGCGGACAGCAGGGCGGCCCACTCCGCCGCGTCGAGCGCCGACCCGGCTCGGAGTCGCTCGCGCCAGCGCTCCTGGCGGGCGTCGTCGACGGTCGGCGCCGGCCTCGGCCGCGGCGGGGAGGCCAGCAGGTGGCCGAGCGCCCGGAGCCCCGAGGTGGTGCCCTCGAGCACGGGGATCCCCAGGTCGCGCAGCTGCGCGGCAGCCGCCCGGTCGACCGCGCTGGGCAGGTTGGTGAGGACCGCCACGGGCTTCGGCGTGCGTTCGAGCAGGGTCTCCAGTGCCCGCGGGAACGACTCGTCGCCGTCGTACTCCTCGACCAGGTCGACAGCCAACGCGACGGCGCCCACCGCGGCGTCGTCGGCGAGGGTCGCCAGCGCCTCCCCGAACAGGCGCTCCGTGTCGGCGCCGCTGCCCCACACGTCGAGCGGATTCGTCGGCTCGAGCCCGGGTTCGAGCAGCGCCGCCAGCCGTGTGAGCGTCGCTGGCGCCAGCGACGCGAACGGTACGCCGAGGCGTTCGGCCACGTCGGCGACGAGCACCCGCTCGGCGCCGGAGTCGTGGGCCGTGGCCAGGCCGCGCCCCGACCCGGCCAGCGGGCGTCGACCGATCGCGAACATCTCCAGGCTGTCGGTGAGGTCGGCCGGGTCGGTGCAGCGGTGCACGCCGTACGCCGTGAACAGCGCCTCCCACCCGGCGTCGGAGCCGGCGATCGCCCCCGAGTGCGCATCGACGAGTGCCTGCCCCTGGACCGACGTCCCCACGGTGAGCGCCACGACCGGGATGTCGCGAGCGGCCGCCTCGGCGAGGCAGGCCTCGAGCCGCGGCGCGTCCCGCATCGTCTCCAGGACGAGCCCGATCACCCGCGTCTCGGGGAGCGACAGCGCGTAGGCCAGATGGTCGGGCGTCGTCGACACGAGCTCCTGTCCCGACGACACCGCGACCGAGAACCCCAGCCGGCGGTGGGTACGCAGCAGTGCCGAGAACACCGACCCCGAGTGGGTCACCAGCGCGATCGGACCGGTGGGCAACGGCTCGCGCTCGAGGTAGCCGATCGCGCGTACGCCGGTGGTCGTGTCGACGAAGCCCATGCAGCCTCCGCCGATGACGGCCATCTCGCCGGCCGCCGCGACGACCTCCTCACGCAGCAGGTAGGCCGGGCCGTAGACGACGGCGCCCGCGTCACCGCGCGCCGCGGCCTGCTCGAGCGTCGGTACCAGTGCCGCGTCGGGGACGCCGAGCAGCACCAGGTCCACCGGCTCCGGTACGTCGGCCAGGGTCGGGACGCAGGCCCGGCCGAGCACCGACGACCGTCCGGGGTTCACCAGGTGCACGCGCTCGAGCCCGGGGCTGCGCAGGACCTCGGCCGTCACCCGTAGGCCGAAGGAGTCGGGCCGCTCGCTAGCGCCGATCACGGCCACCGACCGGGCGGCCATCATGGCCCGCAGCCGGGGCGGCGGGGCGAGCGTCACCCGCCGCCGTCGCTGCTCGTCATGGTCCACCGTTCGTGAGGGGCCGCCGGCCCACGGGAGTGCTCTCCTGACTGACTGTTCAGTCTACGACCGTGCTAGCGTGCGCCACAAGAAGCGGGACTCCCGGGGAGGTGCCGATGGCCACGCGCGAGCAGGGCGACGCGGTCGCCGACGTACGCCGTGACCAGATGCTCGCGGCGGCCGCCACGCTGATCGCGGAGCGGGGCTTCAGCGATACCCGGATCGCCGACGTGGCCGGCCGCGTCGGAGCCAGTCCGGCCCTGGTCATCTACTACTTCGGGACCAAGGACAGCCTGCTCACCGAGGCACTGCGCTGGTCGGAGCGCTCCTTCTACACCGCCACCGAGGAGATGCTGCGCTCGACCAGGACGCTCCGCCGGCGGCTCGAGATCCTCGTCGAGTGGACGCTGGTGCCCGACCAGCAGACCGCGCTCACCGGCGACTGGGGTCTGTGGTTCGACCTGTGGGCACAGGCGTTCCGCCATCCCGAGGTGAAGAAGGACCGGGCCGAGCTCGACGCCCAGTGGCGCGACCTGATCACGCGTGTCGTCCAGGCCGGCATCGACGCCGGCGAGATCGGCAAGCTCGACGTCGAGACGTTCGCGATCATGTGGGGCTCGCTGCTCGACGGGCTGGTCGTGCAGGTCGCCCTCGACGACCCGGTGGTCGACGCGGAGCGTGCGCGCAAGATCGCGCGCGACGTCGCATTCACGGAGCTGGGCCTCACCAAGGGCCGGTCCCGCGCCGCCAAGAAGCGCTGAGACTCCCCCGGGGCCCGGCCGGGTCTGGCCCCGTCCGGGCGACGGCTCTAGCGTCGGTGATGACACGGGACCACCTCTCCCGAGGGTGGTCGGTGCGAGAGGAGGCCGGGCGATGTTCATTCAGGTCATCCAGGGCAGGTGCAGCCGTCACGACGAGCTCCGCGCGATGGGCGAGGGCTGGCGTGACGAGGTGGGTGCGGATGCGACGGGCTGGCTCGGCGGCACCTACGGGTTCACCGACGACGACCTGTTCATCGGTGTGGTCCGCTTCGAGTCGCGCGAGACGGCGATCGCGAACTCGGCGCGACCCGAGCAGGGTGCGTGGGCCGAGAGGATGATGTCGCTGATGGACGGCCCGGTGGAGTTCCACGACTGCGACGACGTGACGCTGTTCCTCGACGGCGGATCGGACGACGCGGGGTTCGTCCAGGTGATCCAGGGCCAGGTCGACGAGCCCGACCGGTTCAAGGCGATGCTCGCCGACACCACGATGCTCCACGAGATGCGGCCCGACATCATCGGCGGGACCTTCGCCCTCGAGCCCGACGGCACCTTCACCGAGACCATCGCGTTCCGCGACGAGGCGAGCGCCCGCCAGGGCGAGCAGGTCGAGCCGCCGCCCGAGGTGCGCGAGGGGCTCGAGGCGATGCTGCGTGGGGCGAGGTTCTACGACCTCCACCACCCGTGGTTCGAGTCCGCGTGAGAGCAGGGGTGCCGGCTTCGTGAGCTTCGACGTCTCGGCGGACGCCTACCTCCGGTTCATGGGCCGGTTCTCGGAGCCCCTCGGCGAGCTCTTCATCAAGGAGGCCGGCCTGCCCCGGGACGGCCGCGTGCTCGATGTCGGCTGCGGTCCGGGCGCGCTCACCGCACGGCTCGTCGATCGGTACGACGTGTCCTCGGTGTCCGCGATCGACCCGTCGGTCTCGTTCGTCGAGGCCACCCGGGAGCGCATCCCGGGCATCGACGTACGCGAGGGTGTCGCCGAGGCGCTGCCCTACGACGACGACTCGTTCGACGCGGCCCTGGCCCAGCTCGTCGTGCACTTCATGGCCGAGCCGGTGGCGGGGCTGCGCGAGATGGGTCGGGTGACCCGGCCGGGCGGAGTCGTCACCGCGTGCGTGTGGGACCACGCCGGCGGAGGCTCGCCGCTGTCATTGTTCTGGGACGCCGCGCAGGACCTCGACCCCGCCGCACCACACGAGGCCGACCTGCCGGGCACCCACGAGGGCGAGCTCGCCGAGCTCGCCGCGGCGGCCGGTCTCGGCCGCATCGAGTCCTCGGCGTTGACGGTGCGCGTCCCCTTCACGACGTACGACGAGTGGTGGGCGCCGTACCTGCTGGGCGTCGGCCCGCTGGGCGCCTACGTCGCGACCCTCGACGACGACCACCGACAGGAGCTGTACGAGCGGTGCATCGAGCTGCTGCCCGACCCGCCCTTCGAGCAGGAGGCCGTCGCCTGGAGCGTCCGGGCGATCGCCTGACGCTTCAGCCCGTCAGCACGCGCAGCGCGCGCGGGGAGACCTGCACCGTGACGTCGGCGCCCTCCTCGAGCCAGTCCGGCGGCTCCCCGTGGACGTTGGCGACCTCGGCCTCCAGCCGGAAGCCGCGGCAGTCGAGCATGACCGCGGTCCGCGCGCCGCGGAAGGTCATGGTGTCGACGCGTGCCTTCAGCACGTTCGTGCCGCTCTCGCCGTCCGGCGTCTGCGAGACGGCGACGCGCTCGGGGCGGACCATCACCGAGACCTGGTCGCCCGCCTTCTGCCCGCCACCGCTGACGACCAGGTCGATGCCGCCGATCTTGCAGCACAGACTGCCGCCGTCGGCCGAGACGACCTCGGCCTCCCAGAGGTTGGTGGTGCCCAGGAACGTCGCCACATGGGTGTTCGCGGGCGTGCTGTAGACCTCGCTGGGCGTGCCGACCTGCATCACCTGGCCGTGGTCGAGCACGGCCAGCCGGTCGCTCATGGTGAGGGCTTCGTCCTGGTCGTGCGTCACGTAGACGAACGTCGTCCCGACCGCCTTCTGCAGGGCCCGCAGCTCCAGCTGCAGCTGCTTGCGCAGCTTGGCGTCGAGCGCGCCCATCGGCTCGTCGAGCAGGAGGACCGTGGGCTCGAGCACGAGTGCGCGGGCCAGGGCGACGCGCTGCTGCTGGCCGCCGGACAGCTGGTGCGGCTTGCGCTTGGCCAGCTGTCCCATCTGCACGAGCCCGAGCGCGGTGTCGACCCGGCGCCGTACGTCGGGCTTGCTGGCGCGCTGGTAGCGCAGGCCGAAGGCGACGTTCTCGGCGACGTCGAGGAACGGGAACAGCGCATAGGACTGGAAGACGGTGTTGACCGGCCGCTTGTGCGGAGGCACCCGCGAGAGGTCGCTCCCGTCGAGGTCGATGCTGCCCTCGTCGGGCTCCTCGAAGCCCGCGATCATCCGCAGCGTCGTGGTCTTGCCGCAGCCCGAGGACCCCAGCAGGGAGAAGAACTCACCCTCCCCGATCTCCAGGTCCAGCCCGTCGACCGCTACCGCGTCGCCGAAGTGCTTGACGAGCCCGCGGAGTGAGAGGGCGCCGGCCATCAGGCGGGGGCCCCGAGGATGACGTCCGCGAGGTGGTCGCAGTTGGCCACGAAGCCATCGACGTCCTCGTCGGTGTGCTGGACCGAGATGAGCCACTGCTCGACCTTGCCCCACGGCGGAAGGAAGGCGCCGCGGTTGTGCTGGACCAGCCAGTGGGCGTGACCGAACCGGCCGTCGAGCTCTCGGAAGTCGCGGAAGTTGCGGATGCGATGGGGCAGGAACGAGACGCAGCCCTTCGCGCCGGCCGTGACCACGCGCCACGGAGCCTCGTGCCGGTCGATGACGTCCTGCAGCCCGTCGCGCATCCGGTCGCGGAGGTGGTCGAGATGGGCGTACGTCGAGTCGTCGAGCACCTCGGTCAGCATCGCCCGGGCCGCGGCCATCGCCAGCGGGTTGCCGTTGAAGGTGCCGACCTGCTCGTACTCGCCGCGCACGATCAGCTCCATCACCCTGCTGCCGCCGATGGCCGCCGTGGACACCCCGCCGCCGACCGACTTGGCGACGCAGACCAGGTCCGGGATCACCCCGGACAGTCGCGACACCCCGCCGGGGCCGACCGTCAGCCCGGTCTTCACCTCGTCGAAGGTGAGCAGCGCGCCGTGGCGGTGGAGGAGCTCCTTGAGGCCGGCCAGGTAGCCGTCGTCGGGGTGGATGATGCCGGCGTTCATCATGATCGGCTCGACGATCATCCCCGCGATCTCTCCGGGATGGCGGGCGAGGGCGGCCTCGACCGCCGCGAGGTCGTTGAACGGGACGACGGTGACCAGGCGGGTGATCCCCTCCGGGAGCCCGGCGCTGTCCGGGACGCCCTTCGGCGCGTCGTCGGGCCCGGTGTCGGCGCTGTCGTCGGGGTAGACCGACACCATCACCGAGTCGTGGTGCCCGTGGTAGCAGCCCTCGACCTTGAGGATCCGGTCGCGACCGGTGGCCGCACGCATGAGGTGGACGGCGTCCATCGTCACCTCGGTGCCGGAGTTGCCGAAGCGCCACAGCGGCTGCCCGAAGCGCTCCGACAGGTTGTCCGCCACGACGACGGAGTCCTCGGTCGGCTGGGCGAAGTGGGTGCCGCGGGAGACCTGGGCCCGGACCGCCTCGACGACCGCGGGATGGGCATGCCCGGCGAGGCACGCGCCGTACCCGCCGTGGAAGTCGGAGTACTCGTTGCCGTCGACGTCGTACACCTTCGGTCCGGCGCCATGGCTGATCCATACGGCGTGGGGCTCGGCGATCTGCCAGCTGGAGGTGGCCCCACCGGCGAGCGTGCGGGCGCGCTCGGTCATCGCGGCGCTGCCGGACTGGCGACTGACGAACAGCGCGGTCTCGTCCTCGATCAAGGCGTCGAGACGGGTGGACAGCTCGGGTGCGATCTCGGTCGTGGTCATGGGGCTCCTCGCCCGACTCGGTTCGTTGACTGATCGTTCAGTCTATGTGACAGTTTCTCGAGGGAACAAGACTCGCTGCGAGCGAAGGGTGGGGCTCGATGTCGGCAACCGGACCCGGCTTCAAAGAAGGGCGAAGCGTGCTCAAGGGGTCGCTCGCCGCCGGGCTCTCGATGCCCGCCCTGTCGGCCCTGCTCACGGCGTGCGGCACGAAGCACGCCGGCACCTCGGTGCTGAAGATCCCGTCACCGACCAACCCGGTCACGTGGCCGCTCAGCACCGCGAACGCGGCGATCGCAGCGGGACAGACGCCAAAGGCGGGGAGCACCCTTCGCATCTACAACTACGCGGACTACCTGTCGCCCCGTGTGCTGAAGGACTTCGAGAAGAAGCACGGCGTGAACATCCACCTCTCCACGTTCAACGACGCGGACGAGGCCCTGACCAAGGTGGCGGCCAAGAAGCTGGGCTTCGACCTCTACTTCCCCAGCTACGACTCCTTGGGGAAGCTGGTCGAGTCCGACCTGCTGCGCCCGTTGACCAGGGACTACCTGACCAACTACGACAACCTGTGGGACAGCCAGCAGGACCCCTGGTACGACCGGGGTGCGCGCTACACCATCCCCTACACGGTCTACTCCACCGGCATCGGTTGGCGTACCGACCTGGCGTCGGGTGACATCGCCGGGATGGACAACCCGTACGACGTGCTGTGGGACACGACGTACGCCGGCAACGTCGCGATCCTCGACGACTGGCACACCGCGATGGCCATGGTGCTGCTTCGCAACGGGATCAACGACATCAACACCACGTCGTCGACCGACTTGGCGCTGATCCGCAAGCAGCTGCTGGAGCTGCGGTCGACGATGCACCCCAAGGTGACCATCTCGATGTACACCGACATGCCTGCCGGTCAGTACGGCCTGGCGCAGTTCTGGTCGGGCGACGCCATCAACATGCCCTACTACCTCCCCAAGAGCGTGTCCCCCGACGTGCTGCGCTACTGGTTCCCGTCCGACGGAAAGGGCGAGGTCGACAACGACCTGGTCGTGTGCCTGGCCCAGGGCCAGAACCCCGTGGCTGCGCACTTCTTCATGAACGCCATTCTCGACAACGGCATCGCGAAGCAGAACTTCGGCTACACCGGGTACCAGCCGCCGCTGAAGAAGTTCACGCCGGACTCCCTGGTCGCGGAGGGCTACGTCCCCAAGAACCTCTCGTCGGCGGTCGTGCGCGAAGAGGACTTCAAGACCGGGTTCCCCCTGCTGCAGCTGCCGCCCGCATCCGACACGGCGTGGCACCAGGTGTGGCAGGAGTTCAAGGCCGGTGGCTGAGTCCGACCACCGTCGGCGCCCCCCGGGGAGCCGGCTGATCTGGCCGCTTCTGGCGCTGCCCGGCACGGTATGGATCGCACTGTTCTTCGTGGCGCCGTTCTACGTCGTGCTCGCCATCCTGTTCGGTGGCGTGGACCCGATCCTGCGCGAGCCCCTGCCGGTGTGGAACCCGCTGAGCTGGGACTTCACGCAGTTCAACTACGTCTGGGACCACGTGGTCGGCTCCTCCCACTTCTTCCGTCCGGCCCTGGTCAGGACGGTCGTCTACGTCACGGTGGCGAGCCTGCTCTGCCTGCTCGTGGCCTACCCCGTCGCCTACTTCACGGCCCGCTTCGCCGGCCGTTGGAAGGGCCTGCTGCTCGCGGCCCTGATCGCGCCGTTCTGGATCAGCTACATGATGCGGATGCTGGCGTGGGTGAACCTCCTTCAGACCGACGGCCTGCTGAACAAGACCCTGAGTGCCGGCGGCCTCTTCGACGTCCATGTGGACTGGTTGCAGGGTCACTCCACGACCGTGGTGCTCGGGCTGGTCTACGGCTACGTGCCGTACATGATCCTGCCGTTGTACGCCGGCCTGGACCGCGCGCCGGTCTCGATGCTCGAGGCGGCGCGCGACCTGGGAGCGAGTCGCTGGGAGACGTTCCGACGGGTGACCTGGCCCCTTACCCGGTCCGCGGTGCTGGTCAGCCTGCTGGTGACCTCGCTGCCGATGCTGGGCGACTACTTCACCAACGACCTGCTCTCCGGATCGCCCTCGACCTCGATGATCGGCAACCTGATCAACAACTCCGTGTTCACACCCGGACAGACCGGGCAGGCCGGCGCGTTCGTGCTGCTGATCCTGCTGGTCTCGGTGCTGCCGATGCTGCTCTACGTGCGCAGCACGCGTAGCGGTGTCGAGGTGGCCTCGTGAGGGGCCGGGCATGAGAACCCCCGTGGCCTGGTGGCGCAACCCGTGGCGGCGGCCGTGGGCGCTCGGTGTGATCACGATCGGCTACCTCGCCTGGTCCCTCCTTCCGGTGCTGGTCGCGGTCATGTTCTCGTTCAACGCCGGACGGTCCCGGGTGACCTGGCAGGGCTTCTCGATGCGGTGGTACTACGGCGACCCGCTGCGGTCGGTCTGGCACGACTCGAGCCTGCACACCGCGCTCACGTACACACTCCTGCTGGGGGTGATCGTCACCGCGATCACGATCCCGCTCGGGGTGGCGATGGCACTGGGCCTGGACCGCTGGCGCGGCAGGTTGCCGAGTGCCGCCAACCTCGCGGTGATCCTGTCGTTCGTCCTGCCGGAGATCCTGATCGGCATCTCGCTGCTGTTCGTCGCGACCGTGCTGGTCTCCCCGGTGGACCTCGGCACGTCGGGGCAGGTGATCGGGCTGGTCACCTACCAGCTGTCCTACCCGGTCGTGATCGTGCGGGCGCGCCTGCTGACCATCGGTCGCGACTACGAGGAGGCTGCCGTGGACCTCGGTGCGTCGCGGCTCGGCGCGGTGCGCCGCGTCCTCCTGAAGATGCTGTTCCCGGCGATCTTCGCCAGCGCCGTCCTCGTCTTCGCCGACGTCATCGACGACTTCATCATCGTCCGCTACCTGTCGGGCGACTCCTCGACCGAGCCGGTCTCGGTGAAGGTCTACAACACGGCCCGTGCGGCGCCGACGCCGGCGCTCAACGCCCTCACCACCCTGCTCCTGGTCGCCTCGCTCCTGGCGGTGTCCGTGGGCTTCCTTGGCTATCGTTGGTTCACCCGCGGCGAGAAGGGCGGAGGCCGTATCGACGTGTTCGCGGGTGAGGCCTAGACTGGCTGAACAGCCATTCAGTAGAGGAGGCGAGATGCCGACGATCCCACCCGCACCACTCGACCAGGCGCAGCTGGCGAGGTCCCTGGCGCCGTTCGGTTCCAGCCACATGCTGCCCCGCGACGCATACCTGTCCGACGACGTCCTCGCCTGGGAGCGCACCTACTTCTTCGAGGGCTGGATGTGCCTGGGTCGCTCGGCCGAGATCCATGCTGGCGGGCTGCGGGCCGAGTCGGTCGGGGAGTACGGCGTACTCCTCACCCGCGACAACGACGGCGAGCTGCGTGCCTTCGAGAACGCGTGCCGGCACCGCGGTCACGAGCTGCTGCCGTGCGGCGGGTCCGCGGAGTCGCCCAAGGCGATCGTCTGTCCTTACCACGCGTGGTCCTACCGCCACGACGGCAGCCTCATCGGAGCCCCGCACTTCCCGGGGATCGACAAGGCCCCGCTCGGCCTCAAGCCCGTGCGCGTGCAGGAATGGCACAGTTGGGTCTTCGTGGACCGCACCGGGTCGGCGGAGGACTTCACGTCGTACATCGGCGAGCTCGAGGAGATCGTGGCGCCGTACGACGCGGGCTCGCTGGTCACGTGCGAGAGCCATCAGTACGACGTGGCGGCCAACTGGAAGGTGATCGTCGAGAACTACCAGGAGTGCTACCACTGCTCGATGATCCATCCCGAGCTGTGCCGGGTCTCGCCGCCCACCAGCGGGTCCAACCTCGAGCGCGAGGGCAACTGGGTCGGCGGCTTCATGGAGCTGAGGGCCGGCGCCGAGACGATGTCGCTGGACGGCCGGAGCGGCGGCGTGGCGATGGCCCGGCTCGACGAGCACGAGCTCTCGACGGTCATGTACGTCGCCGTGTTGCCCAACCTGCTGATCTCGCTGCATCCCGACTACGTGATGACCCACCGGCTGGTGCCGCTCACGCCCCGGACGACCCGGGTCACCTGCTCGTGGGCGTTCCCGGCCGACGTGGCCGCGCGCGAGGGCTTCAGCCCGGCGTACGCCGTGGACTTCTGGGACCTCACCAACCGCCAGGACTTCTCGGCCTGCGAGTCGGTGCAGCGCGGGATGGCCGCCCCGCACTTCGAGCCCGGCCCCCTCGCGCCGGACGAGGACGGCGTGTACCAGTTCGTGAGCCGGATCGCCCAGGCCTACCGCGGCAGCTGACGCCGAGTCGGCGCAAAGAGACGTCCCAGGAACGCCGAGTCGGCGCAAAGAGACGTCCCAGGAACGCCGAGTCGTCAACTGACGACTCGGCGTGCACCTGCGGCGGCGGAGGGACGGAGGCGGGAGGGCGGAGGCGGCCGGGGTCAGCTGGTCCAGGCGGTCCAGAGGGCGGCGTACTCGCCGTCCTGGGCGACCAGCTCGTGGTGCGAGCCGAGCTCGACGATCTGGCCGTCGATGACGACCGCGATCCGATCGGCGTCGTGGGCGGTGTGCAGCCGGTGGGCGATCGCGACCACGGTCCGGCCGTCCAGCAGGGCGTTCATCGAGCCCTCGAGCGTGCGGGCGGTGCGCGGGTCGATCAGCGACGTCGCCTCGTCGAGCACCAGCGTATGGGGGTCGGCGATGATCAGCCGGGCCAGGGCGATCTGCTGCGCCTGGGCAGGGGTCAGCGACTGGTTGCCCGACCCGATCAGGGTGTCGAGCCCCTGGGGAAGGCGCTCCACCCAGTCGCGCGAGCCGACGGCCGACAGGGCGTCGTACACCGCCTCGTCAGAGGAGTCCTCGCGCGCCAGGATGATGTTGTCGCGCACGCTCCCGACGAACACGTGGTGCTCCTGGGTCACCAGGGCGACCTCCGTGCGCAGCTGTTCGAGAGGCAGCGCGACGAGGTCGACCCCGCCGACCGTGACCGAGCCGGTGCGCGGCCCGTTGATGCCCGACAGCAGGCGGCCCAGGGTGGACTTGCCGGACCCCGACGGACCGACGATGGCCAGCCGCTCGCCGACCGCGAGGTCGAGCGAGATCCCGTGGAGCACGTCGTGCCCCTCGCGGTAGGCGAAGCGCAGGTCCTGACCGACCAGGTGCGGACCCTCCGGCCGCTCGGTGCCGGGCGTGCGGTCCTCGGGCACCTGGGCGATGCCGAGCAGACGGCTGGTCGAGGCGACCCCGACCTGGAGCCGGTCCATCTCGCCGACCAGCCGGTCGAGCGGGCCGCTCAGTGACTCGACGTACAGCAGGGCCGTCGTGATCTGGCCGAGCGAGACCCAGCCGCGGTGGTAGCCGTACGCCCCGACCAGCACGGTGACCACCCGTGGCGCGTTGAACGCGACGTCGATGACGGTGAAGAGCAGGTTGCGCAGGGTCATCGTGTAGCGCTCGGCCTGGGCCGACACCGCGATGTCGTCGTCGCCCGCCCCGACCCGCAACGTGGACAGCCCGAGCGCCTCGACCGTGCGGGCGCCCTCGACCGTCTCGGTGAGGGTGGTGTTGATGCGGGAGTACGTCGACCCCTCGGTGATGTAGCCCTTCGGGGCGCGCTGCAGGTAGCGGCGGACCTGGAACGTCGAGGCGCCGATCAGGATCAGGCAGGGCACCGCCAGGACCACGGAGTTCAGCAGCATCGCGACCACGGACAGCACGACCGTCAGCCCGGAGATGATCGCCTGCGGGACGCCGAACTGCACCGAACGGCTCATCGTGCCGACGTCGCGCGTCACGCGGGTGACCAGGTCGCCGGTGCTGGCTCCCTCGACGCGGCCCAGTGGCAGTCGCAGCACGGTCGCCACGATGAACTGACGCGCTGACGACAGCAGGTCCTGCCCGAAGATCGTCGAGATCCGCTGGGCGAGGAAGGTCAGCAGCGCCTGGGTGCACACCACGGCCACGATCAGCAGGGCGAGGTGGTTGAGCTGGCTGAGCTGGGCGCTGCGGCTGCCGTGGCCGACGGTGCGGTTCACGAGGTTGCCGAGGAGCCGGGGTACGACGAGCGCCGTACCGGCGGCGAGCGCGTTCAGCACCACCAGCCAGACGACCATGCCCTTGCGCTCGCGGAGCAGCCCGCGGAAGAACGCCAGGACGGCGTGGTTGTCGGCCACCGGCCAGCCGCGCTCGGGACGACGCGAGGCGGCGTACGTCTCCTGCGCCCGCTGCTCGCGGAGCAGGTGACGCCGGTGGAGCGCGGACAGCCGCTCGCGACGCGGGGTGCCGTGCGGCGGTGGTACCAGCTCGGGAGGGATGGCCGGCGGGGTCGCCGACCGCTCGCGCCAGGTGTCGCGCGAGGTCGCCAGCGGGTCAGACACCACTGTGCTCATGGCTGTCCACCTCCTCCACCGGTGCGTCCATCGACCGGGCGACGACGCGGCGGTAGGCCGGGCTGTCGCTCAGCAGCTCTTCGTGCGTGCCGGTCTCGAGGACCCGGCCGTTCTCGATCAGGACCACGCGGTCGGCGTAGTGCAACCACAGCGGCGACACGGTGCTGACCACGGTGGTCCGGCCGCCGCGTACGCCGGCGACCCGGGCGGCGATCCGCGCCTCGGTGTGGGCGTCGACCGCCGACGTCGGCTCGACCAGTACCAGGATCGGTGCGTCCACCGCCAGGGCGCGCGCCAGCACGACCCGCTGGCGCTGGCCACCGGACAGGCCGCGGCCGCGCTCGTCGAGCAGGCCCTGCCAGCCACCCGGGAGGGCGTCGTACACGTCTTCTGCGTTGGCGATCCGGATGGCCTCCTCGGCCTGCTCGCGGGTCAGCCGCCCGTGCGGGTCGATGGCGTCCTGGAGGGTCCCGGCGAAGAGCTGGCTGCCGGTGTCGCTGACCAGGATCCGGCGGCGTACGTCGTCCAGCGAGGCGGAGCCGAGGTCGACGCCGCCGAGCCGCACACCCCACTCGCGGCTCGCGAGCTCCTCGTCGAGGGCGGCGAGGCGCGCCCGTTCGGCCAGCCGCTGAGCTCGGGCCCGGCGGGCCGCGCGACCCTTGATGCCCTCCTCGAGCTCCTGGCTGACCGGCTCGGTGTCGGCGGGCAGGTAGCGGCCCAGGCGGTCGGCGAGGGCGGCGGTGTCCTCGGGTACGCCGCACACGACGATCGTCAGCTCGCCCTCGCGCGCCACGAACCCCGAGAGCTCGTCGTAGAGGTCGGCGTGCTCGGGCAGCGGCGTGCTCTCGGCGCGGTCGGGCCACGGCGGCTGGTGCTCGAAGATCGCCACCGCCTTGCGGGCCGAGACCATCGCCCGGGTGACCTTCTGGGCCAGCTCGAAGAAGGTCTGGATCGGGTAGATCATGAACAACGCGTAGCCCAGGAAGCTGATCAGCTGGCCGATGGTGAGGTCGCCCGAGATCACCTGGCGGGTGCCGAGCCAGACCAGCAGCACGATGAAGACGCCGGAGAACAGCACGCCGACGGCCTCGATCGCGGCCTGCCAGATGCCGGCGGACACACCGGCCTGGCGGGCCAGCTGCGACTGGTTGTCGTAGTTGCGGCCGAAGGTCCGCTCGCCGCCGATGCCGCGCAGGATGCGCAGACCGGCCACGATGTCGGTCGCCATCGAGGTCAGGTCGGAGTTGCGGCCGCGCTCGAGCTGCTGGCGGCGGTGCAGCGGCCGCAGCAGCGGCATCGCGGCGCCGACGAGCACCGGCGCGGCGAGCAGCATGAGTACGCCGAGCTCCGGCGACGTACTGAGCACGATGAAGGCGACGACGAGGTAGGCGACCAGCTGCGAGCCGGCCCGGGACAGGATCTCGGTGAGCGCGCCGAACTCGTCGGAGTCGGACGACGCCACGCTCAGCACCTCGCCGGTCGGTACCCGCCGGGGCAGGACGTGGCCCATCTGGACGACCTTGCGGGTCACCAGCTTCATCGTCCCGTAGAGGCCGATCAGCCAGCTGCGCACGATCAGGGTGTGCATGACGATGCCGAAGGTGGCCCCGATCAGGGTCACCAGCAGCAGGAGCTCGGCGTACTTCAGGGTGCCGCTCAGCGACCCGGCGACGATGCCGTCGTCCACGGCCCTGCCGAACAGCCACGGCCCGACCGTCAGGGGCAGCTGCCAGAGCACGCCGACCACGGTCGAGAGCAGGATCACCGGCCACTGGAGCCTCATGAACCACCGGAGGAACGCGGCCGGGGTGCGCGTGTCGGGCGCCGGACCCGTCGGGTGTCCGGGCGCGCTGAAGAAGGTGGAAATCACCGGAGGGAAGTCGCGCATGGCTCTTCGAGGGTAACGACGCGAGCCGGGGAGGGGCGACCGGTTTAGGAAGGTCGAGCACCACGTCCCGTCAGCCCGGCCCGGGGCCTTCGCGGACGTCCTAGTCTGGTCGCCATGCCCTACTACCGCAGCGTCGGAAGTGTGCCGCCGACCCGGCACACCCAGCACCGGGACGAGGACGGGAATCTCTATCACGAGGAGCTGATGGGGGAGGAGGGCTTCTCCTCGGACTCCTCGCTGCTCTACCACCGCGGCGTCCCGTCGGCGATCGTCGACTCGCAGATCTGGGAGCTGCCCGACCAGACCCGTATCCCCAACCATCCGCTCAAGCCGCGGCACCTGAAGCTGCACACGTTGTTCGACGCGGGGGTCTCGACAGGCTCGACCAGCGGGGCAGGCTCGACCAGCGGGGCAGGCTCGACCAGCGGGGCAGGCTCGACCAGCGGGGCAGGCTCGACCAGCGGGGCAGGCTCGACCAGCGGGGCGTGCCCGGTCGAGGGCCGCCGGATGATCCTGGGCAACAACGACGTCCGCATCTCCTACGTCGTCACCGGGACCGATCCCTCTCCGCTCTACCGCAACGCGATCGGCGACGAGTGCGTGTACGTCGAGTCCGGCACCGGCCGCGTCGAGACCGTGTTCGGAACCGTGCCCTACCGCACCGGCGACTACGTCGTCGTACCGCGGGCGACCGACCATCGTTGGGTGCCCGGCGAGCCGTGCCGGCTCTACGCGATCGAGGCCAACTCCCACATCGCCCCGCCGAAGCGGTACCTCTCGCGCTTCGGGCAGCTGCTGGAGCACGCGCCGTACTGCGAGCGCGACCTGCACGGACCGACCGAGACGCCGGTGGTCTCGACGGGCTCGACCGGCGACCCGCGCGACGTCGACGTCCTGGTCAAGCACCGGGCCGGCGGCCAGGTCGTCGGCACCCGGCTGACCTACGCCACCCACCCGTTCGACGTGGTCGGCTGGGACGGCTGTCTCTACCCGTTCACCTTCAACGTCGAGGACTACATGCCGATCACCGGCAAGGTGCACCAGCCGCCGCCGGTCCACCAGGTCTTCGAGGGCCACAACTTCGTGATCTGCAACTTCTGCCCCCGCAAGGTCGACTACCACCCGCTCTCGATCCCGGTGCCCTACTACCACTCCAACGTCGACTCGGACGAGGTGATGTTCTACGTCGGCGGCGACTACGAGGCACGCAAGGGCTCGGGCATCAACATCGGCTCGATCTCGCTGCATCCCGGCGGGCACGCCCACGGGCCGCAGCCCAGTGCCATCGAGGCGTCTCTCGGCGCCGAGTCGTTCGACGAGCTGGCCGTCATGATCGACACCTTCGTTCCGCTCGACCTCGGTGAGGGCGGGATCGCGGCCGAGGACCCGGCGTACGCCTGGACCTGGGCCGGCCGTGGACCCGACACCGAAGGAGGCACGACCGACGACGGCGGGCCGGCCGTCTACTCCAACTCATGACCGAGATCCTCGTCCCCCGCGACGTCCCGCTGGGTGGCCTGCGCGCCATGAACGTCCGCCGTACGCTCCCGCAGCGGCAGCGCTCGATGATCGGTGCGTGGTGCTTCCTCGACCACTACGGGCCCGACCACGTCGACGAGACCGGCGGCATGATCGTCTCGCCCCACCCGCACATCGGGCTCCAGACGGTGAGCTGGCTGTTCGGTGGCAGCATCGAGCACCGCGACAGCGTCGGCACCCACGCCCTGGTCAAGCCGGGCGAGCTCAACCTGATGACCGCCGGGCGCGGCATCTCGCACTCCGAGGTCTCCACCGACGAGGCCACGGTGCTGCACGGCGTCCAGCTCTGGGTCGCGCTGCCGGGCGCCTACCGCGACGTCGTGCCGGCGTTCGCCCACTACGCGCCGCCCGTCGTACACGGCCCCGGCTGGGACGCGCAGGTCTTCCTGGGCTCGATGTTCGACAGCACCTCTCCCGTCGAGACGTTCAGTCCGCTGCTCGGGGCCGAGATGATCATGGACGGCGGCACCCGGATGACGCCCGACACCAGTTCGATCTTCGAGTACGGCGTCCTGGTCGACTTCGGGACGATCCACGTCAACGGCATCGAGGTCACCGAGCACCACCTGGCGTACGTCGCGCCCGGCGAGCCGCTCGAGATCGAGGCCGACGACCTCGCCCACCTGCTGCTGCTCGGTGGCCGGCCGCTCGGCGAGGAGATCGTGATGTGGTGGAACTTCGTCGCCCGCGACCACGCCGAGATCGAGCAGGCTCGCGCCGACTGGATGTCGCAGATCACCGACAACAACGGCATCCTGCAGGACAGCTCCGAGATCTACGACGGGCGGTTCGGGATCGTCAACGGCGACCACCTGCCGCCGATCCCGGCACCGCCGATGCCCAACGCCCGGCTCAAGTCCCGCCGCTAGCGTCACAACGGCCAGACCTCACCCGTCGCTCCTGCAGCCCAACGTGCCTCTGCTCAGCCGATGAGGGCGCGGGGTAGTTCGTCCCGCCGATCGGTGCCCTACGACAGTGTCGCCCAGTCGTGCCGAGACGGTAGGCAGGAGGTGAGCTCCACGATCCGAAGGAGGACCTATGTCCGGACTGCGCGGACGGGTGATGCCCGTCCTGGCCGCCGCTGCGGTGCTGGTCGGCGGCGCCGACCTGGCGGCGTACGCCGCGAACGGCCACCCGATCCTGCTGGGTGGTGGCAACCACGCCGTCAGCACCACCACCATCGACAACGACGGGCGCGGTCCGGCCGTCATGCTGCGAACCCGTCGGGGGGCGCCACCGCTGGCCGTGTCGTCGCATCGCCTGGTCGCCCGGCTCAACGCGGACCGGGTCGACGGCGTCCATGCCGCGGCGTTGCGGACCCACTCCTGGACCTACCGCCTCTGGGGCGCCGCGGACGACTACGGCTTCGTGGCGACGTTCCCGGATCTGCCGCCGGGGAGCTATCTCGCGTCGTACGACGTCCCCGCTCGCATCTACTCCAACGGCTACTCCATCAGCTGCTACTTCACGACGGCCAGCCAGCCCAAGGCGGTCTTCGGGATCGCCTACCAGGTCAAGTCGCCGGTGACGGTCTCCGCGACCGGGTACGTCGATGCGACAGACGCGCTCTCGTTCACGTGCGAAGCCGAGGACTTGATCGACACCTACATCGGCGGGGCCAACGGTGGCATCGACCCCACCGTGACCTTCACCAGGCTCGACGCCAGCACCGTGGCGCCCAACCCCCGGTAGCAGCACTCGTGACCCATCTCCGCTCTGCGGGCCGACGTACCTCATCGCGTGGGACCTTCGGCACCGAACGGTCAGTCAACGCCGGGCCAGAATCGACCTCAGTACGGAACTTCCGGGGGGACATCAGCAGTCGACCCCACTCGTACCCCATGACGAGTGGGGTCGCTTCCGCGTCCGTGCCTCGCGGAGTTTCCGCTGTCGGCATGAGCGGATCTTCGAGGGGACTGGGCGGCCGGTGGAGTGGCGACTCTGGGGCAGTGGCGGCACGGGACTGGGAACGTCGGCGGGCTCTGTCAGGATCGCCGCATGGCGGGTGTGGTCGTGGGCGACGACGGGGTCGCCCGGTGTCCGTGGGGCGACGGTGACGACATCATGCGCGCCTACCACGACACCGAATGGGGGCTCCCCGTGGTCGGCGAGGCGGCCCATCTCGAGCGGCTCACGCTCGAGGCGTTCCAGTCCGGACTCTCGTGGCGCACGATCCTGCTGAAGCGGCCGGCGTTCCGCGAGGCCTTCGCCGACTTCGACGCCGACCGCGTCGCGGCGTACGACGAGCGAGACGTCGCGCGGCTGATGGCCGATGCCCGCATCGTCCGCAACCAGGCCAAGGTCAACGCGGCGATCACCAACGCCCGGGCCACCATGACACTGCGCGAGCAGGGCGGCCTCGCCTTCCTCATCGAGGCACACCGGCCGGCCGATCCGCGCCCTCCGCGCGAGACCGGTGACGTGCCGGCCAGCACGCCGGAGTCGCTCGCCCTGTCGAGGGCCCTGAAGAACGCGGGCTTCGCCTTCGTCGGGCCGACGACCATGTACGCCCTGATGGAGGCGATCGGCATCGTCGACGACCACCTCGTCGGCTGCCACCGCCGCGGCCGCACTTCCTGATCCGCAGACGTATCAGGACCACCTCCTCGCTCCTCCTCTGTGCGTGCCCGGTCGACGGGGGTCGGGCACCAATCCCTGTGGGGCGTTTCGACGCACCACGCGACGGCCGCCGGCCCCACACCGGCGGCCGTCACCTTCTCCGCACCCACTAGCCTCCCGACCATGGCTCGCGTGCACGCCTTCACCGACGACGCCCTGGCTGACCTCGACGCGGTCGGGCTCGTCGAGGCGATCGCCGCGAGACGGCTGTCCGTGCCGGAGGTCGTCGAGGCCGCGATCGCGCGGACCCAGCGCGTCGCCCCCGAGCTCAACGCCGTGGCGACCGAGTGCTACGACCGGGCCCGCGCCGAGGCACGGGCGCCCCGCGGCGGCTTCTTCAGCGGCGTCCCGACCCTGATCAAGGACAACGTCGACGTCGCGGGCCTGGCGACCCAACAGGGCGCCGACGCCTTCGACCCGCGTCCGCTGCGCCACGACGGTGACTTCGCCCGGATGTACGTCGCCACCGGTCTCGTGCTGCTGGGCAAGTCACAGCTCTCGGAGTTCGGGTTCTCGGCGTCCGCCGAGCACCCGCGGATCGGCCCGGTCCGCTCGCCCTGGTCGACCGACCACACCGCCGGCGCCTCCTCCGCCGGTACGGCGGCCCTCGTCGCAGCGGGCGCCGTACCCCTCGCCCACGGCAACGACGGCGGCGGCTCGATCCGCATCCCCGCGGCGGTCAACGGCCTGGTCGGGCTCAAGCCCACGCGCGGCCGGCTCGCCCAGGACCGCCTGCTCCGCCAGATGCCGGTCCGGATCGTCTCCGACGGGGTGCTCACCCGATCGGTGCGCGACACCGCGGCGTTCTTCCGCGAGGTCGAGCGCATCTACCGCGACCTCAGCCTGGCCCCCATCGGCGACGTGACCCGGCCGGTGCGGGCGCGTCGTACGGTCGCGGTGGTCACCGAGGGCATCGACGTCCGGGCCACTCCCGAGGTCGAGGCGCTGACCCGGCAGACCGCGGAACTCCTCGAGTCGCTCGGGCATCGCGTCGAGTGGATCCAGCAGCCGATGCCGGCGACGTTCAAGGACGACTTCCTGCTCTACTGGGCGTCCCTCGCCACGCTCGCGGTGACGACCGGCCGTGCCGCGCACGGATCCTCGTGGGACCGGAGCCGGCTCGACCACCTCACCCTGGGCCTCGACCGACACTGCCGCACCCACCTCCACCGCATGCCCGGCGCGATCCACCGGTTGCGGCGGTCGGGCGAGCTCGCACGGGAGCTGCACACGACGTACGACGTCGTGCTCACCCCGACGCTGGCCCGCGAGACCCCGGAGATCGGCTGGCTCGACCCGGAGCAGGACTACGACACGATCATGGGCCGGCTGCTGGAGTGGGTCGCGTTCACCCCACTGCAGAACGCGACCGGGGCGCCCGCCATCTCGCTGCCGCTCGCGACGACGGCGGCCGGACTGCCGCAGGGGATGATGCTGGCCGCCGGTCACGGCCGCGAGGCCATGCTCCTCGAGCTCGCCTACGAGCTCGAGCAGGCCCGCCCGTGGCCGCTCCTCCGCGACGCCTGAGATCCACGGTCGCCGGCCTTCCCGTCGTCCCCCGGTTGCTAGCGTCGGGAGCATGCGATCCGTCGTCTACTCGACCACCGGCGGCTCCTCGGTCCTGGAGCTCGTCGACCGCCCGATCCCCGAGCCCGGCCCCGGCGAGGTCCGGGTACGAGTGCTGGTCGCGGGAGTCAACCCGACCGACTGGAAGGCGCGGGCCGGCGTGACCGGGCCGAGCACGCTGCCGTTCGCCGAGGTGAGCCCCGGCCAGGACGGCGCCGGGGTCGTCGACGCCGTCGGCGACGGCGTCGCCGACCTGAGGCCGGGCGACCGGGTCTGGCTCTACCTGGCCCAGCACCAGCGACCGATGGGCACAGCGACGGAGCTCACCGTGCAGCCGGCGAGCTCCGTCGTCCGGCTGCCGGACGGCACGTCGTACGACGTGGGCGCGAGCCTCGGCGTCCCGGCGATGACCGCCCACCGCACCCTCACCGTCCACGAGGACGGCCCGGCCCGGCTGGCGCCCGGCGTCCTCGCCGGCCGGACCGTGCTGGTCACCGGCGGCGCCGGCGCGGTCGGTCATGCCGCGATCCAGCTCGCCGCCTGGGCCGGCGCGACGGTGGTCACGACGGTCAGCAGCGACGACAAGGCACGCCTGGCCCGCGCGGCCGGGGCGCACCATGTCGTCGACTACACCGTCGGCGACCCCGCGGCAGCGATCCGCGAGATCGCCGCAGACGGCGTCGACCTCGTCGCCGACGTGGCCCTGATCCAGAACGTCGACCTCGTCGGCTCCGTCCTGAAGACGCGCGGCTCGGTGGCTGCGTATGCCAACACCGGCGGCACGGAGGCGACCCTGCCGTTCCGCACCTTCATGATGCTCAATGCGCGGATCCAGCTCGTGATGCTCTACACCGTGGGCGAGACCGCACTCCGGGCCGCGGCCGAGGACGTCTCGGCGGCGGTCGCGGACGGCGCCATCGAGGTGGGCGAGGAGGCGGGCCTCCCGCTGGTCCGCTTCCCTCTGGAGCGGACGGCCGAAGCCCATGACGCGGTCGAGCACGGCACGATCGGCAAGGTGCTGATCGACGTCGCCGACGAGTGACTCAGCGGCGCTGTACGAGCAGTGCCTGTGCGGAGCGCGCGACCGGGCCGCGCTCGTCGTACGCCGTGGAGGTGGCGACGCCGACCGCGCCGGGGCCGAGCATGGTCGCCGCCTCGAGGCAGACCCACTCGCCGACCGGCTCGCGCAGCACGTGGACGGTGAGCTCGGTGTTGAGGAACGCCCACTCGCGGATGTCGAGCATCGCGCTCACCCCCGAGGCGGAGTCGACGCAGGCGAGCAGGCGCTGCAGCGGCGACAGCGGTTCGCCCTCGACCAGCCCGGGCGGCCGCATCCAGACGACGCCGGGTCCCGGGACATCGACTCCGCCCGAGATCCAGCGCCACTCGACCGCGTCGAGATAGCCGGGGCTCCAGCTCGTCGGCAGGTCACGGGTACTTCCGTCGGCCGGCCCGTGCGGCAACGCGGGGCCCTTGGACCCGGCACCGGAGTCGCTGCGCGGGAACACCCACGCCGTCGACGTGGCCACGGGCCGGTCGCCGGCGGGGTCGCGGACGTCGGCGCGTACCAACGAGACGGTCCGCCCGGGGCGTACGACGTACGCCGAGACGTCGAGCGGTGCGACCGGCACGGGACCCAGCAGCTCCATGGTGAAGCGGCCGACGACGCCGGCGCCCAGGGCCTCGATCGCACGCGCCGACAGGGCCGCGGGCGGGCCGCCGTGCTGAGCCTCGGACGACCACGGACCGGCGGTCGTCGGCAGCGCCTCGACCCGCTCGACGGCGCCGTCCGGAGACCCCGTGAGACGGTAGAAGGAAGCGGCGGAAGACGATTTCGGGATCATGTCTACGCCTGTGTATCCTTCACGGTCGTTGCCCCTTTAGCTCAGTCGGCAGAGCGTCTCCATGGTAAGGAGAAGGTCTACGGTTCGATTCCGTAAAGGGGCTCTGGGCAGGGGCGGAGACCCTCTCCCGGTGGGGTAGCTCAGGTGGTTAGAGCACACGGCTCATAATCGTGGTGTCGCGGGTTCGAATCCCGCCCCCACTACACAGCTCCATTTCCATTTCCAAAGGGGTCGACCGAGGGTCGGCCCGGTTCGACCGCACGACCGACTCGAAGGACTTCCCGTGGCCAGCAAGAGCTCCGACGTTCGCCCCAAGATCACACTCGCGTGCACCGAGTGCAAGGAGCGCAACTACATCACCAAGAAGAACCGTCGCAACGACCCCGACCGCATGGAGCTCTCGAAGTTCTGCCCGCGCTGCCGCAAGCACACGCCGCACCGCGAGACCCGCTGACCCACCCGTCGCCCGAGCTCGTGCCCGTGGGTCGACCTCGTGCCCGTGGGTCGGCCTCGTGCCCGTGGGTCGAGCTCGTCGAGACCACGCCCCACGCCCGTCCGGCTCTGCCGGGCGGGCGTCGGTACATTCAGGGCCATGCCGATCGACCAGTCGCTCGTAGGGCGGGTATTCCCTCCCACCCGGTCCTACCGCGTCTCGGAGGAGAAGGTCCGCGAGTTCGCGACCGCGACCGGCGCGGCGTACGACGGTGGTCCCGCGCCGGCCACCTTCCCGATCGTGCTGGCCTTCGAGGCGATGAACGCCTTCCTCGACGCCGAGCAGGTCGACCTCTTCCGGATCGTCCACGGCGACCAGAGGTTCCGCTACCACCGCCCGGTCGTGCCCGGCGACGTGCTCACCGCCACGCTCACCGTGGCGAGCCTGCGCCAGATCGGCGGCAACGACATCGTCGGCACCACCAGCGTGGTCGCCGACGACACCGGTGAGGTGGTCTGCGAGACCAGCGCCATCCTCGTCCACCGGGGCGGTGAGTGATGGAGCAGGGAGCCGTGCTCGCCACCCAGACCTACGTCGTACGCCGGGCCGACCTGGTGCGCTACGCCGGGGCCGCGGGCGACTTCAACCCCATCCACTGGTCCGACCGGGTGGCCCGTTCGGTCGGGCTGCCCGGAGTGATCGCGCACGGGATGTTCACGCTCGCGCTGGCCGCGCGCGCCGTGGCGACCTGGACCGACGGCGCCGAGGTGGTCGAGATGGGCGCGAAGTTCACGAACCCCGTGGTCGTCCCGGACGACGACACCGGCGTCGAGGTGGTGGTGGACGGCACCGTGTCCGAGGCCACGGACGGCGTGTGCACCCTCGCGCTCACCGTCACCTGCGGCGGCCAGAAGGTGCTCGGGATGCCCAAGGCAGTCGTGCGTGCCTGAGGTCCTGCGCGACCACACGACGCTACGGCTCGGTGGTCCCGCCCGCTCCTGGGTACGCACGACGACCGAGGCGGAGCTCGTCGACGCCGTACGCCGTGCCGACGAGGCGGGTGAGCCCGTCCTCGTCCTCGCGGGAGGCAGCAACGTCGTGGTGGCCGATGCCGGATTCGACGGCACCGTCGTCGAGGTCGCGACCTCGGGCGTGCAGGCCGACGTCCTGGACGACGACCCGACCTGTCGCGGCGTCGTCGTCACGGTGGCGGCCGGCGAGGACTGGGACGCCTTCGTCGCGACCGCGGTCGCGCGCCGCTGGGTAGGGGTCGAGGCGCTGGCCGGCATCCCGGGCTCGGTGGGCGCGACCCCGATCCAGAACGTCGGCGCCTATGGCCAGGAGGTCTCCCAGACGGTCGCCGCCGTACGGGTCTGGGACCGTCGACTCCGCGGCGTACGCACGTTCGCCGCGGGCGACTGCGGGTTCGGCTACCGCACCAGCAGGTTCAAGGCCGACCCGTCCCGGCACGTCGTGCTCGACGTGACCTTCCAGTTCCGGCAGGGCGAGCTCGGTACGCCGGTCACCTACGGCGAGCTGGCCCGCGCCCTCGACGTCGAGCCCGGGACCCGCGCTCCCCTGACCGACGTACGCCGTGCGGTGCTCGGCCTGCGCGCCGGCAAGGGCATGGTGCTCGACCCCGGCGACCACGACACCTGGAGTGCCGGCTCGTTCTTCACCAACCCGGTCGTGCCCGCCGACCAGGTGCCCGACGGCGCTCCGGCCTGGCCGCAGCCCGACGGGTTCGTCAAGACCAGCGCCGCCTGGCTGATCGAGCGGGCCGGCTTCGGCAAGGGGTACGGCGACGGGCCGGCGCGGCTGTCGACCAAGCACACCCTCGCGCTCACCAACCGCGGAGCAGCCACGACGGCCGACCTGCTGGCCCTCGCCCGCGAGCTCCGCGACGGCGTCGAGGCGCGGTTCGGGATCCGACTCGTCAACGAGCCGGTGCTGGTGGGCTGCGAGCTATGAGTGCAGGAAGCCCTGGTGGTGATGGCTCGGGGTCGGGTTCGGGTTGATCTCGACGTGGCCCGGCGTGAGGGCGAATGCGAGCAGGATGACGCCCGCGATCGCGACCACCCCCACGGCCAGCAGGATGGTGCCGATGAGGCCCATGATCTTGCCGGCGTTGGCCTTCTCGCGACCCGAGTAGCGGCCGGGCGCGGCGTCGATCTCGTTCACCGAGCGTCGTCCGATGGCCCACGCGAACGGCGACAGGACCAGCGTGAGGCCACCGCAGAAGGCGATCCCCACCAGTCCGATGATGCCGAGCACGAGAGCCGTCGTCGCGGCCGGATGCTCGGGCTGGCCGGCGACGTACCCCTGCGGGTAGCCCCCGTAGGGTGGCGTGCCGTAGGGGTTGGGAGCGGCGTACTGGTCGAAGGATCCGGGCTGCGGGTAAGGGTTCGACGGCGGTTGGTAGGGACCCTGCGGCGCGCTGTCGCCGGACCCCCAGGGCCGGTGAGTGGGCGGCAGGTCATCGTCGCTCATGGGGTCATCGTGGCAGAAGCCGGCGCCCCGGTCAGCCAGTCCGCGACCTCGCCGAGGACGGCTGTCTTCAGGTCGTCGGGAGCGTAGGAGGCGCGGATCGACATCGCCGCGAGATCGGCCAGCGTCTCGTCGGTCAGGCCGTGGGCAGCACGCATGGTGGCGTACTGCGCGGCGAGCCGAGAGCCGAAGAGCAACGGGTCGTCGGCGCCCAGCGCCACGGTGGCACCGGCCTCCAGGAGCACCGGCAGCGGCACGGACGTCAGGTCGGAGTAGACGCCGAGGGCGACGTTGGAGACCGGGCAGATCTCCAGGGCGATGCCCGCGTCGACGATCCGGGCGAGCAGGTCGGGGTCCTCCGTCGCGCGGACGCCGTGGCCGAGCCGGTCGGCGTGCAGTGTCTCCACGCAGGTGCGCACCGATCCGGGCCCGACGAGCTCGCCGCCGTGCGGCACGAGCGCCAGCCCGGACCGCTCGGCGATGGCGAAGGCCGGGGCGAACTCCGCGGTCACCCCGCGCCGCTCGTCGTTGGAGAGCCCGAAGCCGACCACCCCGCGGCCGGCGTACTGGGCGGCGAGCCGGGCGAGGGTGCGCGCGTCCAGGGGATGCCGCGTGCGGTTGGCCGCGATCACGACCGCCATGCCGAGGCCGGTGGTCTCCGTGGCCTCGCGGACGGCGTCGAGGACCAGGTCGGTGAAGGCGGTGACGCCGTCGAAGCGTGCTGCGTACCCCGAGGGGTCGACCTGGATCTCGAGCCACCGGCCGCCGTCGCGGACGTCGTCCTCGGCGGCCTCGAGCACCAGCCGGCGTACGTCGTCCTCGGTACGCAGCACGGATCGGGCCACGTCGTACAACCGCTGGAACCGGAACCAGCCCTTCTCGTCGGCCGCCGACAGCCGGGGCGGCCAGTCGCTCACGAGCGGGTCGGGGAGCAGGATCCCGTCGCGCTCGGCGAGCTCGAGCAGCGTCTGGTGCCGCATCGAGCCGGTGAAGTGGAGATGGAGATGGGCCTTCGGCAAGGTCGCCAGCGACCTCTGCCTCGGGCCGGCGGCGGCTCCGCCGGAGCTCAAGCGAAGAGCTTCTGCAACCGCGTGATGCCCTCGACCAGGTCGTCGTCGCCGAGCGCGTAGGAGAGCCGTAGGTAGCCGGGTGAGCCGAAGGCCTCACCGGGTACGACGGCCACCTCGGCCTCGTCGAGGATGTAGTCGGCCAGCTCGGCCGACGACTCGATCCGCCGGCCGTCGTACTCCCGGCCGAGCAGACCCTTCACCTGGGGGTACGCGTAGAACGCGCCCTCGGGCGTCGGGCAGACGATGCCGTCGATCTCGTTGAGCATCGACACGATCGTGCGGCGGCGCCGGTCGAAGGCGACCTTCATGTGCTCCACGGCCGTGAGGTCGCCGGTGACGGCAGCCAGTGCCGCGCGCTGGGAGACGTTGGAGACGTTGGACGTAGCGTGCGACTGGAGGTTGGCGGCGGCCGCGGCGAGATCGGTCGGCGCGATCAGCCAGCCCACGCGCCAGCCGGTCATCGCGTAGGTCTTGGCGACGCCGTTGACCACCACGCAGCTGTCGGCCAGGGCGGGACACAGCACGGGCAGCGATCCCGTCTCGACGTCGTCGTAGACGAGGTGCTCGTAGATCTCGTCGGTGAGCGCCCACAGCTGGTGGTCCTCGACCCACTGGCCGATCGCCCGGATCTCGTCGGAGGTGTAGACGGCTCCGGTGGGGTTGGACGGGGACACGAACAGCAGCACCTTGGTGCGGTCGGTACGGGCGGCCTCGAGCTGGTCGACCGTGACCTTGTAGTCCTGGGTCTCGTCGGCGAGGACGGGCACGGCGACACCGCCGGCGAGCTGGATCGCCTCGGGGTACGTCGTCCAGTACGGCGCGGGCACGATCACCTCGTCCCCCGGGTCGAGCATGGTCGCGAACGCCTCGTAGATCGCCTGCTTGCCGCCGTTGGTGACCACGACCTGCACCGCCCGGACGTCGTACCCGCTGTCGCGGAGGGTCTTGTCGGCGATCGCCTGCTTCAGCTCGGGCAGGCCGCCGGCGGGGGTGTAGCGGTGGTTCTTGGGGTCGCGGCAGGCCTCGACCGCGGCCTCGACGATGTAGTCGGGTGTGGCGAAGTCCGGCTCCCCGGCACCGAAGCCGATCACGGGCCGGCCCTCGGCCTTGAGCGCCTTCGCCTTGGCATCCACCTTGAGCGTCGCGGACTCGGCGATCGCGCCGATCCGCCCCGAGACCCGGCGGTCGCGGGGGCTGCTGGTGGTGCTGCCGGTGGGGGCCTCTGTCATGGCCCCATCGTAAGGGCGCCCGCCCGTGGTGCCCGAGCCGCTGGTCGGTCACCGGACCGACCCGGTGTCGCGGTCGCGAGTTCGACTCGCTCGGGACCGCCGGGTAGAGTTCCGAGTTGGTGGATCTCCCCAAGGCTTTGCCATGCCTACGCACCAGTTGGCTGGAGTTCCGCGGAGGGCACTAGCTCAACTGGCAGAGCGTCGGTCTCCAAAACCGAAGGTTGGGGGTTCAAGTCCCTCGTGCCCTGCAAGACAACAGCACCGCCACGAGTGGCCGGCCGAACGGGCCGACCACGTGAGTTCAGGAAGAGGTGACCACGTGTCTGGAGGCAACGCCGTCCGGTCGCGTGACGACCGGCGTTCCGAGCGCACCGGCCCGGTCCTGTTCTACCGCCAGGTGGTGGCCGAGCTGCGCAAGGTCGTCTGGCCGACCCAGCAGCAGCTGGTCACCTATTTCTTCGTCGTGATGGCCTTCGTCATCTTCATGATGGCGCTGGTCTCCGGGCTCGATCTGGGCATCGGCAAGCTGATCTTCTGGGTCTTCAACGGACGTTCCCAGAGCTGAGGTATGGAGTAGACGTGTCGCAGTACGACATCGAGCAGGACGCCGCACCGGAGGACCTCTCCGCCGCGCCGGCCGTCGCCGATCCCGAGCAGTCCGCGGAGCCGGAGCTCACCGAGCCGACCGCTGAGGTCGCGGACGAGGTGACCGTCGAGGACACCACGAACGACGAGGCCCCCACGACCGCCGGGGCCCCGGTGAGCGACGAAGCGGTCGAGCCCGTGGCCGCCGAGGTGAGCGACGACGCGGTCGAGACCGAGCCGGTGACCGAGGACGCGGTCGAGACCGCCGACGCCGAGGCGTCCACGGACGAGGCGTCCACGGAAGAGACGTCCGCCGACGAGACGTCCGAGGCCGGCGACGAGGCGGCGGCCGAGGAGGACCCCCTCGAGGAGTTCCGCCGCGAGCTGTGGGCCAAGCCCGGTGAGTGGTACGTCGTCCACACCTACTACGGCATGGAGAACCGCGTGCGCTCCAACCTGGAGAACCGCATCGTCTCCCTCAACATGGAGGACTACATCCACGAGATCGTGGTCCCCACCGAAGAGGTCGCCGAGATCAAGAACGGCCAGCGCAAGATGGTCAAGCGGACCGTCCTGCCGGGCTATGTCCTCGTCCGCATGGATCTCACCGACGAGTCGTGGGCGGCGGTCCGTCATACGCCCTCGGTGACCGGGTTCGTCGGCCAGGCCCACCAGCCGGTGCCGCTGAGCATGGCCGAGGTCGAGAACATGCTGGCCCCGGCCGTGATCGCCCGCGCTGAGGCTCCCGTCGGCGGTGGCGCTGCAGGTGGCTCCGGCACGGCCGCGACCAAGAAGCCGGTCGAGGTCGCCGACTTCGCGGAGTCCGACTCGGTGATGGTCGTCGACGGCCCGTTCGCCACGCTGCACGCGACGATCACCGAGATCAACGCCGAGGCACAGCGGGTCAAGGCCCTCGTCGAGATCTTCGGCCGGGAGACCCCGGTCGAGCTGAGCTTCAGCCAGATCCAGAAGGTCTGAGGCCACGCCCGGAGCGGAGCTCCGGGCGTCAGGCCGAAGAGGTTGAGGGGCGTCCGACTCAGACCCGAGCGCAGCGAGGGACTGAGTGGCGCGTCTCGAAACCCGGTGACGGTGCCTGAGGCCTGAGGACGTGGGTCTCGACGAGCTCGACCGACGGCACAGCTCGACCGACGGCAGGCAGGACCGACGGGGCACGATTCGCGTTCGAGCCCGCGACGGACCAGAATGATCCGGTTGCCCAGGCACCACGCAGCAACGCAAGGTGGCAGAGCCGGTCCGGCTCGCGATGACCACGACGTACAACCACGAAGGACACAGAAGAGCAATGCCTCCCAAGAAGAAGATCGCTGCGCTGGTCAAGGTCCAGCTGCAGGCGGGCGCCGCGACTCCGGCTCCTCCGGTCGGTACCGCCCTCGGCCCCCACGGCGTGAACATCATGGACTTCTGCAAGGCCTACAACGCCCAGACGGAGTCCATGCGCGGCAACGTGATCCCGGTCGAGATCACCATCTACGAGGACCGGTCGTTCACGTTCATCACCAAGACCCCGCCGGCGGCGGAGCTGATCAAGAAGGCCGCAGGCCTGCAGAAGGGCTCCGGCGTCCCGCACAAGGAGAAGGTCGGTCGGCTGACCAAGGACCAGGTCCGCGAGATCGCGCTGACCAAGATGCCCGACCTCAACGCCAACGACATCGACGCCGCCATGAAGATCGTCGAGGGCACCGCTCGCTCGATGGGCGTCCGTACGGACTGACCCGTTCCCGGCCCAGGGCCCACGAGGCGCTCAGCGCCGACAGGGGACCGCGGCCACCCCGTACCAAGAAACCCGTGGCAGGGCCGCGCTGGCCCGATGACCACACTGGAGAAGAGGAAGACCAGCATGCAGCGCAGCAAGACCTACCGGGCAGCGGCGGAGTCGTTCGACCAGGACGAGATGTACGCCCCGCTGACCGCGATCAAGATCGCCAAGGACGGCAGCAAGAAGAAGTTCGACGAGACCGTCGACGTCGTCATGCGTCTCGGTGTGGACCCCCGCAAGGCCGACCAGATGGTGCGTGGCACCGTCAACCTGCCGCACGGCACCGGCAAGACGGCTCGGGTCCTCGTGTTCGCGAACGCCGAGAAGGCCGACGCCGCGCGTGAGGCCGGGGCCGACGTCGTCGGTGGCGACGAGCTCATCGACAAGGTGAACGGCGGATGGCTCGACTTCGACGCCGTGGTTGCGACCCCCGACATGATGGGCAAGGTGGGCCGTCTCGGTCGCGTGCTCGGTCCGCGTGGTCTGATGCCGAACCCCAAGACCGGCACCGTGACGGCCGACGTCGCCAAGGCGGTCTCCGACATCAAGGGCGGCAAGATCGAGTTCCGCGTCGACCGCCACGCCAACCTGCACTTCATCATCGGCAAGGCGTCGTTCTCCGAGACCCAGCTGGCCGAGAACTACGCCGCTGCCCTCGAGGAGGTGCTGCGGCTCAAGCCGAGCAGCTCCAAGGGTCGGTACCTGCGCAAGGTGACGTTCTCGACGACCATGGGCCCCGGTGTCCAGGTCGACCCGAACCGCACCCGCAACGTCGCCGTCGCCGACGAGTGAGCGAGGACCCTTGCGACCCGACGAAGTCGGGTCGCAACGGCCGTAGCGAACGCCGCAGCGAGCTTGCTCGCAAGGCGGCATCCCGGTACGGAACGAACGCCTTGCGAGCTCGCTCGCAAGGCGGCCCGAGATCAGCAAGCAGGAAGGCCCGGTCACCCTCAGGTGGCCGGGCCTTCTACTTCCCCTGGACCCGACCTAGCGTGGGCGCGGCCGGTCGGGGAGCTACTCGGTGAAGACGCGCTCGTCGACGAGCTTCTCGGTGACGATCTGACCGACCGGGTCGAAGCGGCCCTGGTCGAAGCGCTTCTTGAACTCCATCTCGGCGCCGCCGCTGCCCGAGCGGTTCTTCTCGACGGTGAGCACCGACCACTCCTTGAAGCGCTCGGCGTTGCCGGCGCCGTACACGAGGTGATGGCGGGCCACGATGTCCGCCTTGGTCGCGAGGATGAGGACGACGTCAGGCTCGTAGGACAGCGCCGTCGAGCCGCGCATGTGCCGGGTCCGCATGCGGCTCCCGGGCTCCAGGCCCTCGTGGTCCATGGCCGCGACTGCGAAGACCGGGCAGTCGAACTCGATCGCGATGTCCTTGAGCTGCTCGGTGATCCGCGTGATGCGGTCCTCCTCGTCGAGCTCGGTCAGCGGCATCGCGACCTTCTGGAGGTAGTCGACGATGACCAGCGGCGGCTCCCCGGTGCTCCCGATGACCTTCTTGATCGTGTCGTTGATCTCGATGATGTCGGTGTGCGTCGCGGTGGAGCGGTGCACGACCAGGCGGTCGGCGTACTCGGTGACGGCGGTCAGCGCCTCGGTACCGGTGGTCGTGGTCGCCATCCGCTCGATGAGGCCGCCGGCACCGCCGTCGCGGCCCTCGAAGATGCTGCGGATCTGGTTGAGCGACGGTGCGTCGAACGGGTCCAGCTCGCCGGCCTCGATCGCGACGAGCCGCTGGACCAGTGCGTCGGCCTCGAGCTCGTAGGAGAAGAACACCGCGGAGCGTCCGGCCTTGACCGCGGCGCGTGCGGCCTGGAGCGCGAAGAAGGTCTTGCCCTGGCCCTGAGGACCGCCGAGCAGATTGAGGCTGCCGGCCCGGAAACCGCCGCCGATGGCCTCGTCCAGAAGCGGGAAACCGGTCGGCCAGAGACGCGCGCCGCCCTCGGGGCTGCGCAGTCGGCCATCGGCCCGCTCGAGCACGGCGGACATGGAGGTCAGTTTGAAGTCCATACCCTGATGGAACCAGTAATCAAGAGGGAGCGAGGTAGTTCGCCGAAACAGGGCAAGGCTGGACCAGACCACCCGGCCCAATTAGTGAAAGTCGCGTCATAGGTGGCCCGTTGAACCGTCTCGCTTCGATGACCGTACCAGTCGCTTTCGCGCTTGAGATCCAGCTCGACGGTCAAATCTTCCGCCCCGTCGAGGGCGGCCTCCGGTCCCGAATTTGGCCGTAGCGGACCCCGCGCCGTACTGTTCCTCTTCGTAACCAGAGACCGCTGGTCGTCGCGGCTGCCCCGCAGCCCGATCGAAGAGTCCGCGAGAGCGGGCGGCCCGCGCAGGTGACAGAGCGGCATCGCACTCATGTGTGGTGCGTCCACGCCCTGGGCCTGCGCCCGGGGCGTTCGTCTTCTCCGGGGTCCTCGGGCCGAGTGGTCTCGACCGGCTCGAACCGAGCTCAACCCCATCGGAAGGAGACCCATGGCGCGGGCAGAGAAGCAGGCCGCCGTCGCGGAGATCGTTGACTCGTTCAACGGTGCCGCCGGCGCAGTGCTGACCGAGTACCGCGGTCTCACCGTGAAGCAGCTGCAGGAACTGCGGCGCTCTCTCGGTGCGAACGCCAACTACGCCGTGGTCAAGAACACGCTGGCCAAGCTCGCCGCGAAGGACGCGGGGATCGACGGCTTCGACGACCTCTTGACCGGACCGACCGCCATCGCCTTCATCAACGGCGACGTGGTCGAGGCCGCCAAGGGTCTGCGTGACTTTGCCAAGACCCACCCCTCCCTGGTCATCAAGGGCGGGGTCCTGGACGGCAAGCCCCTCGACGCAGCCGAGGTGGCCAAGCTCGCCGACCTCGAGTCGCGCGAGGTGCTCCTGGGCAAGCTGGCCGGCGCGATGCTCGCGTCGCTCAGCCAGGCGGTCTACCTGTTCAACGCCCCTCTCGCCCAGGCTGCCCGGCTCGCCGGCGCGCTGCAGGCGAAGCGGGCCGAGGAGGAGCCGACGTCGGCCGAACCCGACGCGGCTGCCGACGCACCTGAGACCGACGCACCTGAGACCGACGCACCTGAGACCGACGCACCTGAGACAGACGTGGCCGAGGCCCTGACGGAGACCGTGCCGACCGGCGACGACGTCACCGCCACGGAGTCCACGGACGACGCGGCCGCTGCCGAGACCGACGAGGCTCCGGCCGCCGAGGCCACCGACGTCTCTGACGAGAGCGACACCACGGAGGCCTGACCGGCCGTCGTACCCATCACAAACCCAGGCCCGACCCGGGCCAAGAACGAAAGGTAGAGCCATCATGGCGAAGCTCAACACCGACGAGCTGCTCGACGCGTTCAAGGAGATGACGCTGATCGAGCTGAGCGAGTTCGTGAAGCAGTTCGAGGAGACCTTCGGCGTCACCGCGGCCGCACCGGTCGCGGTGGCCGCCGCCCCCGCCGCCGGGGGTGCCGCGGGCGGCGCCGGCGAGGAGGCCGCCGAGCAGGAGGAGTTCGACGTCGTCCTCGAGTCCGCCGGCGACAAGAAGATCAACGTGATCAAGGAGGTGCGCGCCCTGACCTCTCTCGGCCTGAAGGAGGCCAAGGACCTGGTCGAGGCCGCTCCCAAGCCGGTTCTCGAGCGCGTCGCGAAGGACGCCGCCGAGAAGGCCAAGGAGGCGCTCGAGGGCGCCGGCGCCACCGTCACGCTCAGGTGACTCCCGGCCGGCGACCGCCGGCCGACCGCGCGAAGGGCGGGCACCCCACGGGTGCCCGCCCTTCCGCATGACCGGGTGGTGACGGGCCCGTAACTTCTCGGGGTCGGCGCCGTTGAGAACGCGTACGACGAACACGTTCACCGCGTGGCCGGCTGATTCTGGGAGGGCAGCAGACCCATGGGTGTAGAGATCCAGATCGAGGGCCTGACCAAGTCCTTCGGCAAGCAGCTCATCTGGGGCGACGTGACGCTGACCGTGCCTGCCGGTGAGATCTGCGTGATGCTGGGCCCGTCGGGCACGGGCAAGTCCGTGCTCCTCAAGACCCTGATCGGCCTGCTCAAGCCCGACCGCGGGAGCGTGATGATCGAGGGCGTCGACATCACGACCTGCCCCGAGAAGCAGCTCTACGAGATCCGCAAGCTGTTCGGCGTGCTGTTCCAGGACGGCGCGATGTTCGGTTCCATGAACCTGTACGACAACGTCGCCTTCCCGCTGCGTGAGCACACCCGCAAGTCGGAGTCCGAGATCCGCGCCATCGTCATGGAGAAGATGGATCTGGTCGGCCTGCTCGGTGCCGAGGACAAGCTGCCGGGCGAGATCTCCGGTGGTATGCGCAAGCGCGCCGGCCTGGCGCGGGCGCTCGTGCTCGAGCCCGAGATCGTCTTGTTCGACGAGCCGGACTCCGGCCTCGACCCGGTCCGTACGTCGTTCCTCAACCAGCTGATCATCGACCTCAACGCCCAGATCGACGCCACCTTCCTGATCGTCACCCACGACGTCAACACCGCCCGCACCGTGCCCGACAACATCGGCCTGCTCTACCACCGCCACCTCGCGATGTTCGGCCCGCGCGAGATGTTGCTGTCGTCGGAGGAGCCGGTCGTCCGCCAGTTCCTGAACGCCCAGACGATCGGCCCGATCGGCATGTCCGAGGAGAAGGACGCCGACGAGCTCGAGGCGGAGAAGGGCCAGGAGCTCCCGCCCCTCCCGCCGATCCCGCTCCAGCAGGAGCCCTCCAACGGCATCCCACGGCGCAGCCAGCGGCCACCGGGGGAGTGGTGCCGCGCGAATGGCGTCGTACCACCGCCCGGCTCCTTCACGGAGAACATGTCGATGCGCGTAGGCGGTTGACCTTGGCCACCCTCACCTCGTCGCGCGTCCTCGCCCCGATCGGGACCGCCGGCAAGCTCTTCGCCTTCGGCCTCGACGTGGGGCGCGGAATCTTCCGGCGTCCCTTCCAGGTGCGCGAGTTCATCCAGCAGGCGTGGTTCATCGCCTCGGTGACGATCGTCCCCACGGCCCTGGTCGCGATCCCGTTCGGCGCCGTCATCGCGCTCCAGGTCGGCGGGCTGATCAAGCAGTTCGGCGCCCAGTCGTTCACCGGCTCGGCGTCCGTGCTGGCCGTCGTACGTGAAGCGGGCCCCATCGCCACCTCACTGCTCATCGCCGGCGCCGCCGGCTCGGCGATCGCGGCCGACCTCGGATCCCGCAAGATCCGTGAGGAGCTCGACGCGATGATGGTGCTCGGGATCGACCCGATCCAGCGCCTCGTCGTCCCGCGCGTCCTCGCCTGCATGATGGTCGCGGTCTTCCTGAACGGCCTGGTCAGCGTCGTCGGCGTCGCCGGCGGCTACGTCTTCAACGTGGTCCTCCAGGGCGGCACGCCCGGTGCCTACATCGCGAGCTTCACCGCGCTCGCCCAGCTGCCCGACCTCTACCAGGGCATGGCCAAGGCCCTGGTCTTCGGGATGATCGCGGCCATCGTCGCGTCGTACAAGGGCATGAACGCCGGGGGAGGGCCGAAGGGTGTCGGCGACGCGGTCAACGAGTCGGTCGTCATCTCCTTCATGTTGCTGTTCGTCGTCAACTTCGTGATGAGCGCGATCTACTTCCAGCTCGTCCCGCCGAAGACGGGTTGACCACGGCCATGGCGAACCTCAAGGCGGTCTACGAGAAGCCCCTCCGCACCCTCGACGACCTCGGCGCGGAGCTGGCCTTCTTCCTGCGCGCGCTCGCGTGGACCCCCAAGACGGTGGTCCGCTACCAGAAGGAGATCCTGCGGATCCTCGCCGAGGTCACCCTCGGGTCCGGCGCCCTCGCCGTCATCGGCGGCACCGTCGGCGTGATCACCGCGATGTGCTTCTTCACCGGCACCGAGGTCGGTCTCCAGGGGTACGCCGCCCTCAACCAGATCGGCACCGCGGCGTTCTCGGGCTTCGTGTCGGCGTACTTCAACACCCGCGAGATCGCGCCGCTCGTGGCCGGGATCGCCCTGGCGGCGACGGTCGGCTGCGGCTTCACCGCCCAGCTCGGTGCGATGCGGATCTCCGAGGAGGTCGACGCGCTCGAGGTGATGGCCGTCCCGTCCCTCCCGTTCCTGGTCAGTACCCGGATCGTCGGCGGCCTGATCGCGATCGTCCCGCTGTACGTCGTGGGGTTGCTGTCGTCGTACTTCGCGACGCGGCTGACGGTCACCCAGTTCTTCGGGCAGAGCACCGGCACCTATGACTACTACTTCAAGACGTTCCTGCCACCCGGAGACGTGCTCTGGTCGTTCGGCAAGGTGCTCGTCTTCGCCGTCACGGTGATCCTCATCCACTGCTACTACGGCTACAACGCGTCCGGCGGACCAGCCGGCGTGGGCGTCGCTGTGGGCAAGGCCGTGCGCACGAGCATCGTGGCGATCAACGTGATCGACCTCTTCCTCTCGATGGCGATCTGGGGCGCGACGACGACCGTCAGGCTGGCGGGTTGACGATGGTCAGCGGCATCCGGTTCAAGGTCCTCGGCGTGGTCTTCATCTGCCTGCTCCTCGCCGGCGTGTGGCTGACCTACGGCGTCTTCACGCAGAAGTTCACGAGCTTCGACGAGGTCACGCTCGACGCCTCCACGATCGGCCTGCAGATGCCCGATCACGCGGACGTGAAGATCCGGGGCGTGATCGTGGGGGAGGTGCTCGGGTTCAGCGCGACCGACCAGGGTGCGAAGGTCAGGCTCGGCATCTTCCCCAGCCAGATGCACACGATCCCGGCCAACGTCACCGGGGCGATCGTCCCGAAGACGCTGTTCGGCGAGAAGTACGTGTCCCTCGTCGTACCCGACCCGCCGTCGCCGGACTCACTCCAGCCGGGCGCCACGATCACGCACACCGAGGTGCCGGTCGAGGTGCAGAAGGTGCTGGCCGACCTCTATCCGTTGCTGCGCACGGTGCAGCCCGCGGACATCAACATGACCCTCAACGCGATCTCCACCGCGCTCGAGGGCCGCGGCAACCAGCTCGGCAACGACCTGGTGACCGTCGACCACTACCTCAAGCGCGTCAACCCGCAGATCCCGCAGATCGTCCAGGACCTCCGGCTCACCACCCAGGTCTCCAACACCTACGCCGACGTGATGCCGTCCATCGCCCAGATCCTGCGCAACACCGTCAAGACGACGGGCACGCTCCACGACCGGCGCCGGCAGCTGCAGACCCTCTTCAGCGACGTCACGGCGTTCTCCGACACCGCACACGACTTCCTCCGCCAGAACGGCGACAACATCATCCGGCTCGGACAGGTCAGCCGGCCGCAGGCGCAGCTGCTCGCGCGCTACGCACCGGAGTACCCGTGCCTGCTCGGTGGCCTCGTCCGTAGCGGCAAGCTCGAGGCGCAGGCCTTCCGCGGCTTCACGCTGCACATCGTGCTCGAGACCCTGCCCAACCAGCCGCGGGGCTACACGGCGGCCGACCAGCCGGTGTACGGCGACACCCGCGGCCCGAACTGCCTGCACCTGCCCGACGCGCCGTGGAGCCAGGCCAACCCGGTGCGGCACCAGCCGAACTTCAACGACGGGGTGAACACCCCGACCGGCAAGGGCACCGACCGCGTGGCGCCGTCGTACTTCAGCCGTGGCACCGGTTACGCCGGCGGCGTCGCCGAGGCGGGTGTGCTCAAGAGCCTGCTCGGCCCGTCGCTCGGGATGTCGGCGCAGGACGTGCCCGACCTCGGTGTGCTGCTGGTCGGGCCGATGGCCCGTGGCGCGAAGGTGTCGCTGCGATGACCCTCCTCCGCACGACCGACGCACGCCGTACGGCGGGTGGTCGCTGATGGCCCGCCTCGACGGCAAGACCATGGCCGCCCTGGTCAAGCTGGTCATCTTCATGGTGGTGACCGCGCTCGCGACGGGTGTGCTGGCCATCATCATCGGCAACATCTCGTTCGGGTCGACGCACTCCTACCAGGCGGAGTTCGTCGACGCGACCGGGCTCGTCAAGGGCGACGACGTCCGCATCGCCGGGGTGCGGGTCGGCTCGGTCCAGGGCATCTCGATCGTCGACCGCACCCACGCGATGGTGACGTTCAGCGTGGCCAGCGACACGGCCCTGATGAGGTCGACGCATGCCGACATCCGCTACCGCAACCTGGTGGGGCAGCGCTACATCGCCCTGACCAACGAGATCGGCAGCACCGGCGTGCTCGACCCCGGCTCGACGATCCCGGTGGCGCACACCTCGCCGGCCCTCGACCTGACCGTGCTCTTCAACGGCTTCAAGCCGTTGTTCCAGGCGCTGTCACCGGCCGACGTCAACGAGCTGTCCTACGAGATCATCCAGGTCTTCCAGGGCCAGGGCGGCACGCTCGACGGGATGCTCGCGCACACGGCGTCCATCACCCAGACCCTCGCCAACCGAGACCACGTGATCGGTCAGCTGATCACCAACCTGAACTCCATCCTCGCCCACGTCGGCAACCGCAACCGCCAGCTCAACCACCTGATCACGACGTTCCGGCAGTTCGTCGGCGGGCTCAAGCACGACCGCGGCGCGATCCTGGGCTCGCTCGACCAGATCTCCAGCCTGTCGACCCAGACCGCGGACCTGGTCTCCGGCATCCGCGCGCCCTTCGTCTCCGACATCCACCACCTGCGCGGCTTCGCGGCCAACCTCGACCACGGCAAGGCCGAGATCGACCGCACCCTGCAGGTGCTGCCCATCAAGCTGACGAAGGTCGGCCGTACGGCGATCTACGGCTCGTGGTTCAACTTCTACCTCTGCGACTTCACCGGCCAGATCCGGATCGGCAAGACCGCGGTCCCGGTGAGCTACCAGACCGGCTCGAGCAGGTGCAATCTCCAGTGATCTCACCCCACGCCACTGCTGGCGGCGCTCGCACTTCCGCGGGGGCCCCGAGATGAGCGTGCCGTTCCGCGAGCGCAACCCGGTGGTGATCGGGGCGATCAGCATCGCCGTGATCACGGGGCTGATCCTGCTCGCCTTCAACGCCGAGAAGCTGCCGATCATCGGCGGCGGCGACACGTACTACGCCGACTTCAGCGAGGCCGGTGGCCTCAAGGCCAACGACGAGGTCCGCATCGCGGGCGTCCGCGTCGGCAAGGTCGACTCGGTCTCCCTCGCCGGCGACCACGTCAAGGTCGCCTTCCGCATCCAGGACGGCGCCGACTTCGGTACCGACACCCGGGCCGCGATCAAGGTCAAGACGCTGCTCGGTGCGATGTACCTCGCCCTCGAGCCCGCCGGGCCGGGTCAGCTCCCCCACGGCAGCGAGATCCCCGTCTCGCGCACCCAGTCGCCGTACGACGTCGTGCAGGCGTTCTCCGGCCTCGCCCACACCTCCGAGCAGATCGACACCCATCAGCTGGCCAGCAGCCTCACGACGCTCGCCGACCTGACCCGCGACACCCCGACCAACTTCCGCCACGCCCTCGCCGGCGTCTCGGCGCTGTCGAGCAACCTCGCCGCGCGCGACACCCAGATCGGCACCCTGCTGCAGCACCTCCGCGGCGTCTCGCACACCCTGAACGCGCGTGACCAGGACATCGTCGGGCTGATGCGCGACTCGTCGGTGCTGTTCAAGGCCATCGACAAGCGGCGCCAGGCGATCCACAACCTCCTGACGTCGACCTCCGAGCTGTCCGTGCAGCTGACCAGGCTGGTCCGGCAGAGCCGCGGCGACCTCAAGCCCGCGCTGACCCACCTCAACAGCGTGGTCGACGTGCTCAACAAGGACTCCGACCAGATCGACCAGAGCCTGCGGCTGATGGCGCCGTTCTACCGCGTGTTCGCCAACACCCTCGGGAACGGTCCGTGGTTCGACACCTACATCCAGAACATCCCGCCGGTCCCGCAGGTGGGCGGCTGAGATGCGCATCCTGACGAAGCTCGTCCTCCCCGTGCTGCTGCTGGCCCTCGTGGCGGTCGGTCTCGTGACGTTCCTGTTCAGCGGCGGCCACCAGAAGACGCTGACAGCGGAGTTCCCGCGCACGGTCTCGATCTACCAGGGCAGTGACGTGCGGGTGCTGGGCGTGCCCGTAGGCAAGATCGACTCGGTCACCCCGTCCGGCACCGACGTGGTCGTCACGATGCACTACGACGCCGACGTACAGATCCCGCAGCAAGCCAAGGCCGTCATCGTCTCGCCGTCCATCGTCGGCGACCGCTTCGTGCAGCTCACTCCGGCGTACTCCGGAGGCTCCGTGCTCGCGAGCGGCGCCCACCTCTCCCTGAACCGTACGGCGGTGCCGCTCGAGCTCGACCAGATCTACTCCAGTCTCGACAACCTGACCGTCGCCCTCGGGCCCAACGGCGCCAACAAGAAGGGCGCGCTGACCGACCTGCTCGACACCACCGCGGCCAACTTCGGCGGTCAGGGCAAGAAGTTCCACCGGACGATCGAGAGCTTCAGCCACCTCAGCGGCACGCTGGCCGACAACAAGGACCAGCTGTTCGGCTCGGTGCGCCAGCTCGAGGGCTTCGTGCACACGCTCTCGCGCAACGACCGGACGGTCCGGTCGTTCAACCAGTCGCTGGCCTCGGTCTCCCACATGCTGAAGGGGGAGCGCGGCGACCTGTCGGCCTCGCTGCACAACCTCTCGATCGCCATGCGCCAGGTCTCCGGCTTCGTCAAGGACAACCGCGAGATCCTCGGCAAGAACATCACCGGGCTCGACAAGGTCACCAAGATCCTGGTCAAGCAGCGCACCGCCCTGGCCGAGACCCTCCGCGACGCACCGCTCGCGCTGAACAACCTGCTGCTGACCTACAACCCCCAGGCCGGCACCCTCGACACGAGGGCCAACCTCGGCGACATCGGGCACCAGATCACGTCCGACCCGGCGACGTTCCTGTGCGGCATCCTCGACCAGGCCAACCAGAGCGGCGCCGCGTGCGACGCCATCCGGCAGATCCTCGGCAACGGCCGCACCGGCGCGCTGACCCACGGCCGCACACACAGCCGTACGACGCCCGACCGCTCCGACCCCACCCTCGGCGGGCTCGTGGGAGGCGGTGCGGGATGACCCGTCGTACCTTCCCCCGTCCGGCGATCCGGCTGCTGGTCGCCGTGGTCGCCGCCGCGCTGGTGCTCACCGGCTGCTCCTTCGACGTCTACAAGATGCCGCTGCCCGGCGGCGTCGATGTCGGGAGCCACCCGATCACGGTCAAGGCCGAGTTCCACGACGTGCTCGACCTGGTGCCACAGTCGACGGTCAAGGTCAACGACGTGACGGTCGGCAAGATCACCGACGTCTCGCTCCAGGGCTACACGGCGCAGGTGACGATGCAGCTGCGCAACAGCACGAAGCTGCCGGACAACGCCGTCGCCACCATCCAGCAGACGAGCCTGCTCGGGGAGAAGTTCGTCGAGCTGGCGCCTCCCGCCCAGGACCCGAGCCCCAACGCCCTCAAGACCGGCGACATCATCCCCATGACCCACACCGGCCAGAACCCCGAGGTCGAGCAGGTGCTCGGTGCGCTCAGCCTGCTGTTGAACGGCGGAGGCGTCGGCCAGCTGCAGACGATCACCCGCGAGCTGAACCACACCCTGCACGGTCGCGAGGGCGAGGCCCGGTCGGTGCTCCACCAGATCCGGTCGTTCTCGGGTCAGCTCGACCGGCACCGCCACGAGATCGTCCAGGCGCTGCAGGGACTCAACCGGCTCTCGGTGTCGCTGAACAAGCAGCGCTCCACGATCGACGCGACCCTCGGCGAGCTCCCCGGAGCCCTGCACTCGATCAACACCCAGCGCCACGACCTGGTCCGGATGCTCAAGGCGCTCGCCCACCTGAGCGGCGTCGGCGTGCACGTCATCAAGCTGTCAAAGCAGTCGACGATCGACACCCTGCGCCAGCTCAGCCCGGTGCTCGGGCAGCTGCAGGCCTCGGGCAGCGACTTCGTCAACGCCTTCAACGTGGCACTCACCTATCCGTTCGTCGACGAGGTCGTCGGTCGCGACCCCCAGGTGGCTCGGAACCTCCAGATGGGCGACTACACCAACCTCTCGATCAAGCTCGACCTCTCGCTCGACGGGCTCGGCAGCCTGCCGTCCCTCCCGACCGGTCTGCCCACGACCCTGCCGACCCTGCCGACGACGCTGCCGACGAGCCTGCCGACCTCCGAGATCACCAAGATCCTCGGCGACGTCGCCCGGTGCCTCCAGAGCGGCGACATCACCAGCAAGGCCTGCCAGAAGGTGCTCAGCGACCCCGAGGAGCTGGTACGGCTGATCACCAAGTGCCAGAAGCACAAGCACCAGGGCAACCCCGTCTGCCAGGTGCTCAACTCGATCCCGAGCCTGCCGACCGGCGGCACCGGGGTCCCGACGCTGACGCTGCCGACCACCTTGATCCCGACCCTCCTCCCGCGCTCGGGCAACGAGGCGCGACGTGTGGCGTTCGGACCCCGCGGCCCGACCATGGGGCAGCTGTCGCGGTTGTACGACCCGGCCCTGGTCAGCCTGCTGGTCCCGGGGATGGTGACGCGATGATCGCCCGTCGTACCAAGGTCCAGCTGGCGCTCTTCGCCGCGATCACGCTGCTCGGCGTCAGCTTCGTCGGCGCCAAGTACGCCCAGCTCAACCGCGTCTTCTACCGCACGTCGTACACCGTCGTGGCGCACTTCCAGGACTCCGGCGGCATGTACGCCGGCGGCATGGTCTCCTACCGCGGAGTGCGCGTCGGCCAGGTCGGCAGGCTGGTGCTGACCCGGAACGGCGTCGACGCCTACCTCGACATCGACCAGGGCTGGGACGACAAGATCCCCTCCGACGCCCTGGCCGTCGTCGGCAACAGGTCGGCGGTGGGGGAGCAGTACGTCGACCTGCAGCCACAGACGGACCACGGGCCGTTCCTCCACGACGGCTCGCAGATCCCGACGGCCGACACCCGCACCCCCCTGCCGACGCAGCGGCTCCTCGGCGACATCTCCCACACCGTCGAGTCGGTCAACCAGCGCTCCCTTCGGACGACGGTGCACCAGCTCGGTACGGCGTTCGCCGGCACCGGCTCCGACCTGCAACGGATCATCGACACCGGCTCGTCGTTCATCCGTACGGCCAACCGCAACTTCGACGTCACCACGGCCCTGATCAAGGACGGCAACACCGTGCTCCGCGGCCAGGTCGCCTCGGCCGACGCGATCCGGTCGTTCGCCCACGACCTGAAGCTGTTCTCGGGCACCCTGGCCGGACACGACAAGGACCTGCGCCGGGTGATCGACAACGGCTCGGTGACGGCGACGCAGCTGCGGACGTTCCTCCAGGACAACAAGGTCCACCTCGCCAGCCTGATCAACAACCTCGTCACGACCGGCGACATCGTGGTCAAGCACCTGCCGGGGATCCGCCAGATCCTGATCGTCTACCCCTACGTCGTCGAGGGGGGATTCACCGTCGTGTCGAAGTCGCCCGACACCGGGCTGTACGACGCCCACTTCGGCATGGTGCTCACCAACGACCCGACGGTCTGCCACGGCGGCTACCAGGGCACCGACACCCGCCCGCCCCAGGACGGCTCCAGCCGGCCGATGAACACGAACGCCCGCTGCACCGAGCCCGCGTCGCAGTCCGACCCGCGCGGTGCACAGAACGCCCCGTCCAACCGCCCGGCGGCGTCCTACCGGACCCCGGTGGCGTCGTACGACCCGAAGACCGGGCGGCTCCGCTGGGGCGCCCGCAAGCTCGAGCCCACACTCATGGATCCGGGGAGCCCCGCCCCGGCCACGCTTGGAGAGGAGTCGTGGAAATGGCTACTGCTACAGCCCTTGACGCAACCGTCGAGGTGACCCCTGACGACCCGCCGGAGGGTCCCGTGAACGCCCCGCCGGCGACCCGCTTCCGGGCCGTGCTGCTCGGCGTGCTCGTGGTCGCGCTCGTCGCCTCGGTGGTGGTCGGCGTCGTGCTCGGACGCAGCCGAGACGTGTGGCCGTTCTCGTCCGGCGGCTCCGACACGCTGCAGGCCGACCGCGAGGCCGCGATGGCGCAGACCCAGCAGTTCGTGCTTCGCGTCAACACCTACGGCCCGTCGATGCTCGACTCGCAGGGCCAGATGCCGTCGTACCGCCAGCGGGTCAAGGCGGTGATCACCCCGAAGTTCGCGGTGTCCTTCGACCAGGGGGTGACCGTGGCCGAGAGGACCGTGAAGAGCTTCCACCTCAAGCGCACCTGCGCCGTCTACGCGACCGGTACCGAGGTGATCGACAGCGACTCGGCCCAGGTCCTGGTCGCGGGGTCGATCAGCCAGACCGTGCTCAACAAGGTGGGCAAGCGGGTCTCGGCCGGCGAGCCGGCGCCGTTCCGGCTGCGGGTCACGCTCGACAAGATCGACGGGAAGTGGCTCGTCGACTCCTACCAGCCGGTGACGACGTCATGAACGCCGACTGGTACGACGTGCTCGACGTCGAGCGGACCGCCACCGCGGACGAGATCCGGGCTGCCTGGCGCTCTGCCGTCGCCGACCTCGACCCGACCGACCGCAGGTTCCGGGTCTACAACCAGGCCGCCGAGGTGCTGCTCGACCCCGGCCGGCGGGCGGCGTACGACGCCGCGGCCGAGCGAGGACGCTCCGACGAGGCGAAGCCGCGGCGGAACGACCGGAGCGAGACCGAAGCGGGCTTGCTCGCAAGGACCCACGGTCGGTCGCTCCCCCGGGTCCCCGGCTGGGCCCTGGTCGCGATGGCCTTCCTGACCGCGGTCGCCCTCGGCTACGTCGGAGTGACGCTGACCCAGTCCTCGCCCGCCTCGGTCGAGAGCGCCACGAGTGCGGCACAGGCGGCCGCCGAGCGGGCCATCGTGCCGCTGCTGTCGTACGACGCCCACCACCTCGACCGGAGCGCCGCCCAGGCGACGCCGTACCTGACCGACAACGAGCGGCAGCAGTACGACAAGCTCTTCGCGGTGATCCGGCAGAACGCTCCCCGGACCGGGACCGTGGTCAAGGCGAAGTACCTCGCGTCGGGGATCGTCCGTTCCGGCACCGACCGCGTCGACGTGCTGGTGTTCGTCAACCAGGCCACGCTGAACAAGCAGCATCCGAAGACGCCCGTGGACTACAAGAACCAGGTCACGGTCACGATGGCGAAGGTGGGGGGCAGCTGGCTGGTGGACAACCTGACGACCAACGCCGCCACGTCCTGAGGCGGCGGCGGGCCACCCCGCGGACGTCTGCGGGGTGGCCCGAGTTGTGCCGATGTGCTTGACCTGAGCGCCGACCGGGTTCATCATCGTGGAAACGTTCGGCCGAGTGGGTCGGATGCTATTTGTGGTGCGCGCGCTTCTGCGGTACAGTCTGTTGTCTGCGCCCACTCTCAAATGCTGATCGCCTGCCCGGTGGCTGATCGAAGTGGTGGGTCGGCGCGTCTCCGCCAGCGTCTCGTCGAAGGACACTTCTCTTGGCCGCGCGTACCACCGCCGAAAAATCCTCCACCACGCCGCAGCGCATCTCGTTCGCGAAGATCAACGAAGTCCTCGAAGTTCCCAAGCTCCTCTCCCTCCAGACCGACAGCTTCAACTGGCTGATCGGCAACGACGACTGGCTCGCCCAGGTCGAGGCCCGCGAGGCCGTCGGCGAGGACGTCTCCCACAAGTCCGGTCTCCAGGAGATCTTCGAGGAGATCTCACCGATCGAGGACTTCTCCGAGACGATGAGCCTCTCCTTCGAGAACCCCGTCTTCTACGACCCCAAGTACACCGTCGAGGAGTGCAAGGAGAAGGACTTCACCTACTCCGCGCCGCTCTACGTCTCCGCCGAGTTCACGAACAACGAGACCGGTGAGATCAAGGGCCAGACGGTCTTCATGGGCGACTTCCCGCTGATGAGCCCCCGCGGCACCTTCATCATCAACGGCACCGAGCGGGTCGTGGTCAGCCAGCTGGTCCGCTCCCCGGGTGTCTACTTCGAGAAGACCGCGGACAAGACGTCCGACAAGGACATCTACACCTCCAAGGTGATCCCGAGCCGCGGCGCCTGGCTCGAGTTCGAGATCGACAAGCGCGACATGGTCGGCGTCCGCCTCGACCGCAAGCGCAAGCAGAACGTCACCGTGCTCCTCAAGGCCCTCATCGCGGTGGCCGAGGACACCGGCGAGGCATACGACTACGACGCCGTGATGACGGAGCTCCGTCAGTACGAGTCGATCGTGCTCACCGAGGAGAAGGACCACATCCAGGGTCCCGACGACGCGCTGCTCGACATCTACCGCAAGCTGCGCCCCGGCGAGCCGCCCACGCGCGAGGCCGCGCTGACGCTGCTGCGCAACTACTACTTCAACCCCAAGCGCTACGACCTCGCCAAGGTCGGTCGCTACAAGATCAACAAGAAGCTCGGCACCTCCGAGGCGTTCGACCAGCAGACGCTGACGATCGCCGACATCGTGGCGACGATCCGCTACATCGTCCGGCTGCACAACGGCGACGACGCCCTCGTCGACGGTGCCGGTACGACGTACCTCGACGCCGACGGCAAGCCCCTCGAGGTCCAGGCCGACGACATCGACCACTTCGGCAACCGCCGCATGCGGACCGTCGGCGAGCTGATCCAGAACCAGCTCCGCACCGGTCTGGCCCGCATGGAGCGGGTGGTCCGCGAGCGGATGACGACCCAGGACGTCGAGGCCATCACGCCGCAGTCCCTGATCAACATCCGTCCCGTGGTCGCGGCGCTGAAGGAGTTCTTCGGCACCTCGCAGCTGAGCCAGTTCATGGACCAGACCAACCCGATCTCGGGCCTGACCCACAAGCGCCGCCTGTCGGCGCTGGGTCCCGGGGGTCTGTCCCGTGACCGCGCCGGCATGGAGGTCCGCGACGTCCACCACAGCCACTACGGCCGGATGTGCCCGATCGAGACCCCCGAGGGTCCCAACATCGGTCTGATCGGCTCGCTGGCCTCCTACGGCCGGATCAACCCGTTCGGCTTCGTGGAGACGCCCTACCGCAAGGTCGTCAAGGGCAAGGTCACGACGCAGATCGACTACCTCACCGCCGACGACGAGGACAAGTACGTCATCGCCCAGGCGAACGCTCCGCTCGACGACAAGTCCCGCTTCGCCGAGGAGCGGGTGCTGGTCCGGCAGCGGCACGGAGAGGTCAGCGAGATCCTCGCCGACGAGGTCGACTACATGGACGTCTCGCCGCGCCAGATGGTGTCGGTGGCGACCGCGTTGATCCCGTTCCTCGAGCACGACGACGCCAACCGCGCGCTGATGGGCGCCAACATGCAGCGTCAGGCGGTGCCGCTGATCCGTAGCGACGCCCCGCTGGTCGGCACCGGCATGGAGTACCGCGCCGCGGTCGACGCCGGCGACGTGCTGGTGGCCGACAAGGCCGGTGTCGTGAAGGAGGTGTCCGCCGACGCCATCGAGGTGATGAACGACGACGGCACCTACACGACGTACAAGCTGTCGAAGTTCCGTCGCTCCAACCAGGGCACCTGCATCAACCAGCGACCGCTGGTCAGCGAGGGTGACAAGCTCGTCGAGGGTGCCCCGATCGCCGACGGCCCCTGCACCGACGAGGCCGAGATGGCGCTGGGCACCAACCTGCTCGTCGCCTTCATGCCGTGGCAGGGCAACAACTACGAGGACGCGATCATCCTCAGCCAGCGCCTGGTGCAGGAGGACATCCTCACCTCGATCCACATCGAGGAGCACGAGGTCGACGCCCGCGACACCAAGCTGGGTCCGGAGGAGATCACCCGCGACATCCCCAACGTCTCCGACGAGATGCTGGCCGACCTCGACGAGCGCGGCATCATCCGCATCGGGGCCGAGGTCACCACGGGCGACATCCTGGTCGGCAAGGTCACGCCCAAGGGCGAGACCGAGCTGACCCCGGAGGAGCGGCTGCTGCGCGCGATCTTCGGCGAGAAGGCGCGCGAGGTGCGCGACACCTCGATGAAGGTGCCGCACGGCGAGGAGGGCACCGTCATCGGTGTCCGCGTCTTCGACCGTGAGGAGGGCGACGAGCTGCCGCCGGGCGTCAACCAGCTGGTGCGCGTGTACGTCGCGCAGAAGCGGAAGATCTCGGTAGGTGACAAGCTCGCCGGCCGCCACGGCAACAAGGGCGTGATCGCGAAGATCCTGCCGGTCGAGGACATGCCGTTCATGGAGGACGGCACGACGGTCGACGTCGTGCTCAACCCGCTGGGCGTGCCGCGCCGGATGAACATCGGCCAGGTCCTCGAGCTCCACCTCGGCTGGCTGGCCAAGCAGGGCTGGGACCTCGACATCAGCGAGGACAAGGGCAAGGCCGACTGGAAGGACCGCCTGATCTCGATCCATGCCGACAAGGCCGGACCCGACACCAACGTCGCCACCCCGGTCTTCGACGGCGCCAAGGAGGACGAGATCACCGGGCTCCTCGGCTCGACGCTCCCCAACCGGGACGGCGTACGGGTGGTCGGCCACGACGGCAAGGCGTCGCTGTTCGACGGGCGCTCCGGCGAGCCGTTCCCCGACCCCGTGTCGGTCGGCTACATGTACATCCTCAAGCTCCACCACCTGGTCGACGACAAGATCCACGCTCGGTCGACCGGCCCCTACTCGATGATCACGCAGCAGCCCCTGGGCGGTAAGGCCCAGTTCGGCGGCCAGCGGTTCGGCGAGATGGAGGTGTGGGCGATGGAGGCCTACGGAGCGGCGTACGCCCTCCAGGAGCTGCTCACCATCAAGTCCGACGACGTACCGGGCCGGGTGAAGGTGTACGAGGCCATCGTCAAGGGCGAGAACATCCCCGACTCCGGCATCCCGGAGTCGTTCAAGGTGCTCGTCAAGGAGATGCAGTCCCTCTGCCTCAACGTCGAGGTGCTCTCGCAGGACGGTTCGCAGATCGAGCTCAAGGACGCCGAGGAAGACGTCTTCCGGGCTGCCGAGGAGCTCGGCATCGACCTGTCTCGTCGCGAGCCCAGCTCCGTCGAAGAAGTCTGAACCACCCCGCCCGCTGGTCGAGCCTGTCGAGACCACCGGGCGGGGGACGTCAGTCCACAGTCTCAAGAGTTTTCATCACAACCGAAGGAATGCAGCCAACGTGCTCGACGTGAACTTCTTCGACCAGCTTCGGATCGGCCTGGCCACCGCGGAGGACATCCGCACGTGGAGCCACGGTGAGGTCAAGAAGCCGGAGACGATCAACTACCGCACGCTCAAGCCCGAGCGTGACGGCCTCTTCTGCGAGAAGATCTTCGGTCCTACCCGGGACTGGGAGTGCTACTGCGGCAAGTACAAGCGGGTGCGCTTCAAGGGCATCATCTGCGAGCGCTGCGGCGTCGAGGTGACCCGGAGCAAGGTCCGCCGCGAGCGGATGGGCCACATCGAGCTCGCCGCCCCGGTGACCCACATCTGGTACTTCAAGGGTGTGCCCAGCCGGCTCGGCTACCTGCTCGACCTGGCACCGAAGGACCTCGAGAAGGTCATCTACTTCGCCGCCTACATGATCACCTCTGTCGACGAGGACGCGCGTCACCGCGACCTGTCCTCGCTCGAGAACAAGGTCGGCCTCGAGCGCGATCGTCTCGAGAAGCGCCGCGACGGTGCGATCGACGACCGCTCCAAGAAGCTCGAGGAGGACCTCGCGGCTCTCGAGGCCGAGGGCGCCAAGGCCGACGCGCGACGCAAGGTCCGCGACGGCGCGGAGCGTGAGATGAAGCAGCTCCGCGACCGGTCGCAGCGCGAGCTCGACCGCCTCGAGGAGGTGTGGAGCACCTTCAAGTCGCTGCAGGTCCAAGACCTCATGGGCGACGAGATGCTCTACCGCGAGATGAAGAACTGGTTCGGCAAGTACTTCGAGGGCTTCATGGGCGCGACCGCGATCCAGCGTCGCCTCGAGGACTTCGACATCGAGGCCGAGGTCGAGGCCCTGCGCGACACCATCGCCAACGGCAAGGGCCAGCGCAAGGTCCGTGCCCTCAAGCGGCTCAAGGTCGTCGACGCGTTCCGCAAGACCGACAACAAGCCCCAGGGCATGGTCCTGGACGCCGTACCCGTCATCCCGCCGGACCTGCGCCCGATGGTGCAGCTCGACGGTGGCCGGTTCGCGACGTCCGACCTCAACGACCTCTACCGCCGCGTGATCAACCGCAACAACCGGCTGAAGCGTCTGCTCGACCTCGGGGCCCCCGAGATCATCGTCAACAACGAGAAGCGGATGCTCCAGGAGGCCGTCGACTCGCTGTTCGACAACGGCCGTCGCGGTCGCCCGGTCACCGGGCCCGGCAACCGGCCGCTGAAGTCGCTGTCCGACATGCTCAAGGGCAAGCAGGGTCGCTTCCGCCAGAACCTCCTCGGCAAGCGCGTCGACTACTCCGGCCGCTCGGTGATCGTGTCAGGCCCCCAGCTGAAGCTGCACCAGTGCGGTCTGCCCAAGCAGATGGCACTGGAGCTGTTCAAGCCGTTCGTGATGAAGCGTCTGGTCGACCTGTCGCACAGCCAGAACATCAAGTCGGCCAAGCGCATGGTCGAGCGCGCGACGTCCGGGCTCTCGCGGTACGCCGTGGTGTGGGACGTCCTCGAAGAGGTCATCACCGAGCACCCGGTGCTGCTCAACCGGGCACCCACCCTGCACCGACTCGGCATCCAGGCCTTCGAGCCCCAGCTGATCGAGGGCAAGGCCATCCAGATCCACCCGCTCGTGTGCTCGGCCTTCAACGCCGACTTCGACGGTGACCAGATGGCGGTGCACCTGCCGCTGTCGGCCGAGGCGCAGGCCGAGGCCCGGATCCTGATGCTGTCGACGAACAACATCCTGAAGCCGTCCGACGGGCGACCGGTGACCATGCCGACCCTCGACATGATCATCGGGCTGTTCTTCCTGACCACCGACCGCGAGGGCGAGCCCGGTGAGGGCCGCGCCTTCTCCTCGGCCGCCGAGGCGCTGATGGCGCTCGACCGCGGCGACATCTCGCTGCAGAGCAAGGTCAAGATCCGGTTCACCGACATCGTGCCGCCGCTCGAGCTCGAGCTCGGCGCGGACTGGGAGGAGGGCCAGTCGATCACGCTGGACACCACCCTGGGTCGGGCACTGTTCAACGACACCCTGCCGGCCGACTACCCCTTCGTGAACTACGAGGTGGGCAAGAAGGCCATGGGCGCGATCATCAACGACCTGGCCGAGCGCTACACCAAGGTCGAGGTGGCCGCATCGCTGGACGCCCTCAAGGACACCGGCTTCCACTGGGCCACCCGCTCGGGAGTCACCGTCTCGATCGACGACGTCACGACGCCCGAGAAGAAGGGCGAGATCCTGGCCGAGTACGAAGGCCAGGCCGTCAAGGTGCAGAAGCAGTTCGAGCGCGGTCTGGTCACCGACGAGGAGCGTCGTCAGGAGCTCGTCGAGATCTGGACCCAGGCCTCGAACGACGTGGCCAAGGAGATGGAGAAGTCCTTCGACCGGAAGAACCCGATCTTCATGATGGTCGACTCGGGTGCCTCCGGAAACATGATGCAGATCCGGCAGGTCGCGGCCATGCGTGGTCTCGTGGCCAACCCGCGGGGCGACATCATCCCGCGGCCGATCAAGGCCAACTTCCGGGAGGGCCTGTCGGTGCTGGAGTACTTCATCTCCACCCACGGCGCCCGCAAGGGCCTGGCCGACACGGCGCTGCGTACGGCGGACTCGGGCTACCTGACCCGCCGGCTCGTCGACGTGTCCCAGGACGTCATCATCCGTGAGGAGGACTGCGGCACCGAGCGCGGCATGGACAAGCGGATCGGCGTCCGCAGCGAGGACGGCAGCGTCCGCAAGGACGACAACGTCGAGACCTCGGCGTACGCCCGCACCACCGCGGTCGACATCTCCCACCCGGAGACCGGCCAGGTGCTGGCCGCCGCGGGCGACGACCTCGGCGACGTCAAGATCGGCGAGCTGGTCGCGGCGGGCATCGAGATCGTCCGGGTGCGTTCGGTGCTGACCTGTGAGGCCAAGACCGGTACGTGTGCCAAGTGCTACGGCCGCTCACTGGCCACCGGCAAGATGGTCGACATCGGCGAGGCCGTCGGCATCATCGCGGCCCAGTCGATCGGCGAGCCGGGCACCCAGCTGACGATGCGGACGTTCCATACCGGCGGTGTGGCCTCGGCCGACGACATCACGCAGGGTCTGCCGCGGGTCCAGGAGATCTTCGAGGCGCGCATCCCCAAGGGGCGTTCGCCGATCTCCGAGGCTGCCGGACGGATCGAGATCGAGGAGACCGACAAGACCCGCAAGGTCCTCGTCACACCCGACGACGGCTCCGAAGTACTCGAGTACCCCGTCTCGAAGCGCTCCCGCCTGCTGGTCGCCGACGGCGACCACATCGCGGTCGGCGACATGCTGACCGTCGGGACGCCCGAGCCCCACGAGGTGCTGCGCATCCTCGGTGTCCGCAAGGCCCAGGAGCACCTGGTCGAGGAGGTCCAGGCCGTGTACCGCAGCCAGGGCGTGTCGATCCACGACAAGCACATCGAGATCATCGTGCGGCAGATGCTGCGCCGGGTCACGGTGATCGAGTCCGGCGACACCAACCTGCTGCCGTCCGACCTGGTCGACCGGGTGCGCTTCGAGGAGGAGAACCGTCGCGTGGTCTCCGAGGGCGGCAAGCCCGCCTCGGGTCGCCCGGTGCTGATGGGCATCACGAAGGCGTCGCTCGCCACCGAGTCGTGGCTCTCGGCCGCCTCCTTCCAGGAGACGACCCGGGTGCTCACCGACGCGGCGATCCACGCCCGCTCCGACAGCCTCCGTGGCCTGAAGGAGAACGTCATCATCGGCAAGCTGATCCCGGCCGGCACCGGCCTGGAGCGCTACCGGAACATCCGCGTGGAGCCGACCGAGGAGGCGCGGGCCGCGGCGTACGCCGTCACCGGGTACGACTCCTACGACTACGAGTTCGGGAACGCCGTTCCGGGTCAGGCCGTCGCTCTCGACGACTTCGACTTCGGTTCGTACCAGAACTGATCGAGCAGTCGGCCCGCGAGCAAGCTCGCGTCACCGCTCGCTGCGAACGTCCCCTCCCGGCACGCCGGGAGGGGACGTTTCTCGGTCGGGCCGGGTCCGCATCAGCGGGCCCGGCCTTCTTCGCTTCGCCGAGTCGGCGCGAAGTGACAGCGAAATTTCGCCCAGTCGGCTTGTGACAACTCGGCGAAAGGGGCGGGCGGGAGGGCAGTCGTGTTCCAATGACGGCGTGACCGACGAGCGCACCTTCGTGGACGACCTCTCGGCTGCGGCGAAGTGGGCGCTCGACTCGCTGGGGCGAGCGATCGTGGCAGCCGACAGGGCGGTGTCCGACGTGCTGGCGCGGGTGGAGGACGTCGCCGCGAACGGGCCCCGCGGGAAGCCGGGCGACGCGGTCGTGCTCGGCGTGGACAGTTGTCGTGCCGGCTGGGTCGGGGTCGTCCTCGACGGCGACTCGGCGACCGCCGTCGTCGGAGCCACGATCGCCGACCTCGTGACCGCGGCCCGGCTGGCCCACCCGGACCTCGGCACCGTGGGCATCGACATCCCGATCGGGCTCCCGGACGACGTACCGCGCCGAGCGGATCTGCTCGCTCGGCAGCGGTTGCCGGCCGGGCGCAAGTCGTCGGTGTTCCCGGCACCGACCCGCGCGGCCTGCGCCGCGAAGTCCCACGCGGAGGCCAGCGCGGCCCACCGGGCCGCGACCGGCCGGGTCGGCCTGTCTGTCCAGGCCTTCGGCCTGATCCCGAAGATCCTCGAGGTCGACGCCTACGTCCGCTCCCCGAGGACGTGCCGGATCGTCGAGGTTCATCCGGAGGTCAGCTTCGCCGCGATCGACTCGGACTGCGTGGTCCCGGCGAAGCGGACGGCCGCCGGGCAGAGCAGCCGGGCGGCCGCGCTGCGGACCGCCGGCATCGAGCCGCCGCCGTACGTCCGCGGGCAGGGGTACGGCGCCGACGACCTGCTCGATGCCTGCGCAGCCGCCTGGACCGCGGCCCGCGTGGCCGCGGGCCTCTCCGAGTCGCTGCCCGACCCGCCTGAGACCTTCTCCGACGGCCTCCCGGCGGCGATCTGGGTGTGAGGGGATAGTCCGGGATCAGCGGCTGGGGCCCGGATTCCGGGGATCCTCACGGGTCCTGAGAGAATCGGGGCCATGACCGAACGGGAGCAGACCGACGTCCTCGTCGTCGGCGCCGGGCCCGCGGGTTCGGCCGCTGCTGCCTGGGTGGCGCGGCTCGGCATGGACGTGCTGCTCACCGACGCCGCCGTCTTCCCACGCGACAAGACCTGCGGTGACGGGCTGACCCCGCGTGCGATCGGCGAGCTCGAGCGCCTGGGGCTCGGTGACTGGCTCCGCGCCCACACGGTCAACCACGGCCTCCGGGCGCACGGCTTCGGCCAGACCCTGCTGCTGCCCTGGCCGGGCGGTTCGCTTCCCGACTGGGGCAGCGCGGTCGCCCGCACCGAGCTCGACGACCACCTCCGTACGACGGCCATCAAGGCCGGCGCCCGCGCCCTCGACGGCGTCCGCGCGGTCGACGTACGACGCGAGGGTGGCCGGGTCACGACCGTGGTGTTCCGGCGCGGGGACGAGACCGTCGAGGTCGCCTGCCAACGGGTGATCGTCGCCGACGGCGTCCGCTCGCCCCTCGGCAAGGTGCTCGGACGCGAATGGCACCGCGACACGGTGTACGGCGTCGCCGGTCGCTCCTACGTCACCTCGACCATGTCCGACGACCCGTGGATCAGCTCCCATCTCGAGCTGCGCGGCGACCGTGGCGAGGTGCTCTCCGGCTACGGCTGGATCTTCCCGCTCGGCACCGGCGAGGTGAACCTCGGCGTCGGCACCCTGGCCACCGCGAAGCGCCCGGCCAACCTCCAGGTCAAGCAGCTGATGACGTCGTACGCCGACCAGCAGCGGCCCGTCTTCGAGCTCGGCGACGAGCTCCGCGCGCCGACGAGTGCCCTGCTACCGATGGGTGGCGCCGTGACCAACGTCGCCGGCCCCAACTGGGCCCTGGTGGGTGACGCCGCCGCCTGCGTCAACCCGCTCAACGGCGAGGGCATCGACTACGGCGTCGAGGGCGGCCGACTCGTCGCCGAGCTGCTGGCCGACGACGCCGACCTCGCGGCCGCCTGGCCGGCCACGCTGACCCACCAGTACGGCGAGTCGTTCTCGATCGCGCGGCGTCTCGCCGGGCTCGTGACCGTGCCCCGCGTCCTGGCCGCGATTGGTCCGGCCGGCATGCGGTCCGACTGGATGATGACCCTGGCGCTGCGGTGGATGGGCAACCTGGTCACCGACGACGACCGCGACCGCGCCGCCCGCGTGTGGCGCTGGGCGGGCCGACACTCACACGCCCGCGAGGCCCGACCGCCGTTCGCCTGACAGGATGTGGCCGTCCCACTCCGAGGAAGACGCGTCATGCCCAAGCCCCTGCCGAAGCTGCAGCGCGTCGCGTCGTACGCCCTGATCCTGCGCGACGAGCAGATCCTCCTCACGCAGCTGGCCAGCCGCATCTCCTCCGACGAGAAGTGGCACCTGCCCGGCGGAGGCGTCGACCACGGCGAGAACCCCCGCGACGCGCTGATCCGCGAGATCCACGAGGAGACGGGTCTCGAGGCCGAGGTGGGCGACACCGCGCGGGTCTACTCCGTCCACCTGCCGTCGATGTGGCGGCAGGGGCGCCGCTGGGACTACCAGGCGCTCCGCATCGTGTACGACGCGTGGGTGCCCGCCGACGCCCCCGACCCGCGCGTGCTCGAGGTCGGTGGCTCGACCGCGGCGGTCGCCTGGCACCCGGTCTCCGAAGTGCGCTCGGGCGGCCTGCCCGTGACCGACATCGTCATCGAGGCGCTCGACGACCACCAGCCGTTCCGGCTGCAGCGGGTCGGCGTCTACGCGCTGATCCGCCGGGCGGACGAGGTGCTGCTGACCCGCATCTCGCCGCGCGGCTTCCACACCGGCTCGTGGACGCTGCCGGGTGGCGGGCTCGACCACGGCGAGTCGCCGCGCGACGCGCTGGTCCGCGAGGTGCGCGAGGAGTGCGGCGTCGACTGCCGCGTGGGCGACCTGCTCGACGTACACGACCTGCACTTCGGGGGCACGGCACCCTCGGGACGGTTCGAGGACTTCCACGGGATCCACCTGGTGTTCCGGGCCGACGTGGCGGGTGACGCCCAACCACGCGTGGCCGAGGTCGACGGCACCACCGATGCTGTCGCCTGGGTGCCGGTCGCCGACATCGACAGCGGCCGGGTCGAGGTGCTCGACGTCGTCCGCTCGGCCCTGGCCTCCGGCGGCTCCGCCTAGGACTCGTCCCTAGACTCGGAGGGTGAACCCCCGGCATCGGCGTCTCGTGATCCCGCTCGCCCTGGCCGGTCTCCTGCTCATCGTGTTGATCGCCTCGGTGGCGAAGCGATGAATCACCCCACGATGATGCTCGCTGCGCTCGCACCGCCGCAGGGACCCCGACGATGAGCGAACCTCTCCTGCGCGCGCTGGCCCGGATGCGCGCCCACCTCCTCGACGACGAGACGCTCGTCCGAGCCGTCGCGTCGGGTCGGCAGCGCGGCACCGAGCCGCCGTGGCGTCGCGCCGAGCTGAGGTACGTCGACCTCAAGTCCGGCCGGCACCTCCAGGTGACGACGTACGACGAGACGCAGGCGCACACGCACAACCACGCGGTCGGCGACGCAGCGCGTGACGCGGTGGACGACCTGCTCGACGAGCCGTTCGGCAGCTGGCACGTCGACACGACCACCGAGACCCACCAGCTCCGGGTCACCAAGAAGCTCGAGGCCGTCGTGCACACCCGCGCACAGCAGACCGAGCCCGACCGCGACCACGACCGCGACAAGGGCCGGCTGCTGCCCGAGGACGACCCCGTCTTCCGCGCGCTCGGCCTCAGCGACCACGAAGGGCGGATGAAGCAGAGCCGGCAGGCCAAGTACCGCCAGGTGGAGGAGTTCCTCCGCATCCTCGACGCGTCGATCGTCGACGCCCAGAGCAGGGGTCACCTGCGGACGCCGACACCCGAGGATCCGTTGCGGATCGTCGACCTGGGCTGTGGCAACGCCTACCTCACGTTCGTCACCGAGCGGTTCCTGACCCACGTACGCGGGCTCCCGGTACAGCTGACCGGTGTCGACCAACGCGACGAGTCACGGCGCCACAACGAGGGGATCGCCCGGGAGCTCGGCGTCGACGCGACGTTCGTCGCCGGCTCGATCGGCGAGGTCGTGCTCCCCGAGCGTCCCGACGTGGTGCTCGCGCTCCATGCCTGTGACACCGCCACGGACGACGCGCTGGCGCGAGCGGTGGAGTGGGAGACGCCGTTGGTGCTCGCGGCGCCCTGCTGCCACCACGACATCGCGGCCCAGCTCCGCCGGGCGCCGACGCCTGCGCCGTACGCCGTGCTGACCCGGCACGGCATCCTGCGCGAGCGCTTCGCCGACACCCTCACCGACGGCCTCCGGGCGTCGCTGCTGCGCCTGGCCGGCTACCGGGTCGACGTCATGCAGTTCGTCGGCAGCGAGCACACCCCCCGCAACACCCTGCTCCGCGCGGTCCGCACCGGCGGGCCCGTCCGTGGCGGCTCCGCGCGCAAGGAGTACGACGAGCTGGTGGCGACGTGGGGCGTCCGCCCGCGGCTGGGCGAGATCCTCGCCGATGCGTAGCTGGCTGGCCGGGCTGGTGGTCGCCACTCCGTTCGCGTTGGGGGTGGCGGTCACGCCGGCCGCCCCCCACGGGACGCACGTCCTGACGTTCCGCGACCCGGCGATCGTCGAGGCGAGCGCCCTGGTCGTCTCCGACGGGCTCTTCGTGACCACGAACGACTCCGGAGACACCGGCCGCGTGTTCACGGTGGACCGCGCCGGCGAGACGGTCGGGGTGACCCACTGGTCGGCCGACCCGACCGACTGCGAGGCGCTGGCGCCCGCCGGGCCGGGCCACGTCTGGGTCGCTGACATCGGCGACAACCTCGCGCGTCGTTCCTCGATCTCGATCTCCCGGGTACCGGTCGGGCGAGGGGAGCGCACGGTGACTCCCGCGTCGTACCGCCTCACCTACCCCGACGGCCCGACGGACGCCGAGACCATGGTCCGCAACCCGGTCACGGGGCGGCTGTACGTCGCCAGCAAGGACGTCTTCGGCGGCACGTTGTACGCCGTACCACGGCACCTGAGCGCCGACGGCACGAACCGCCTGCGCAGGATCGGCCGGGTGCTGCCGATCGCCACCGACGGCTCGTTCTTCCCCGACGGGAGACACCTGCTCATCCGCGACTACTCCTCGGCGGTCGTCTACGACTGGCCCTCGCTGCGGTCCGTGGGGTCCTTCGACCTCCCGTCGCAGCAGCAGGGAGAGGGCATCGCGGTGGCTCCGGACGGGTCGGTCTACCTGTCGTCCGAGGGGGTCCGGTCGCCCGTGGTCGAGGTGCGGCCGCCGGCCGCGCTGCGGCTCGCGATGGCGCCGCGGAGCCCGTCCGCGTCACCCTCGGGCGATCCGGCCCCGGTCGCCTCGTCGGAGTCCGCGACCGACCCGGCGTCGCACGACGCGTGGCCCTGGGTCGCCGGCGGGCTCCTGGCCCTGGCTGCGCTGGTCGTGCTCGTACGGGCGCTGCGCCCTCGCTGAGGGGTCGGGCGTCCGTCGTTCGTCGCAGGGTGCGGGCGGGCCCTTCGGGGTGAGTCGACGGGGCGGACGATCGTCGCCGCGACCCGGCGCACGGCGGTGACACCGGGCGAGCGACGGACCATCCTGGAGCGTGCGGTGCTACGGCTGCCGAAGGAGGCCCGATGGAGATCACGGTGGTCGAGGGCGACATCACCGAACAGGACGTCGACGCCGTGGTGAACGCCGCCAACCGGGCGATGCGCGGCGGCGGGGGCGTGGACGGTGCGATCCACCGGGCCGGTGGGCCGGCGGTGCTCGAGGACTGCATCCGTCGCTTCCCCGACGGGCTGGCGACCGGCGCCGCGGGCTGGACCACCGCGGGGGAGCTGGCCGCCCGGTGGGTGATCCACGTGGTCGGGCCCAACTGGGGCCGCGGCGAGCGCGACCGCTCCCTGCTCACCTCCTGCTATGTCCACGCCCTGGCGGTCGCCGACGAGCTCGGCGCTCGGTCGGTTGCCTTCCCGCTGATCTCGGCGGGCTCCTACCACTGGCCGTTCGACGACGCGGTCGCCGCCGCCGTCTCGACCCTGCGCGCCGCGGCGACGCGGGTCGAGGAGGCGCGGATGGTCGCCTTCGACCACGCGGCGTACGACGCGCTGGTGGCGGCGGTCGATGGCTGAGGACCGTCCGGTCTTCGTGCTGCACGAGCACCACCGGCCGCGGCACCACTTCGACCTGCGCCTGGAGGAACGCGGGGTGCTCCGTTCGTGGGCGGTGCCGAAGGGGCTGCCGACCGACTCCCGCACGGACCGGCTCGCGGTCGCCGTCGACGACCACGACCTCGCGCACGCGTCGTACGAGGACGAGACGAAGGCGATCGCCGACACCGGCTGGTGGGAGCTAGAGGACCGCAACGCGCGACGCTTCGTCTTCGTGCTCCACGGTCGCGAGGCAACCCGGCGCTACGCGCTCATCGACACCGGCAACGACTGGCTCCTGCATCTGACCCGGGCCCAGCCAAACCATTGACACCCGTGGTCCGCGGGAAGAGTCTGACCCTCGTCGAGCATCTTGTCAGGGCTCTGAATCCTCAGGGGGAACCGCCCGGGTGCCGACTTTCACCGATGGAGGACATCGTGAGAAGAGCACTACATCAGAGGCGCGGACGGGGAGAACTCCTGGCCGCGACGACAGTCGGGCTGCTGATCGTGGCCACGCTGGCAGCAGTGGGTGCGTCGGCTCAGGCGGCCACGCGTCCCTCGCACAACGCCTCGAACGCCTGCGCGGCACAGGTTCGCCTGCCCGGCCATGTCGGCCGCCTCGGGGGCATCACCCGCGCGGTGTCGACCAGGTCCGGCTGCGTCCACAACACCGGCGACCCGGCCGGCGGCACCCCGCCGCTGCTCTTCCACGGCGGGCCGGTCATGGACACGAACCAGACAGGGCCGCTGGTCATCCGGCCGATCTACTGGACCCCGAAGCACCACCAGATCGCCCCGAACTACAAGCAGATCATCAACCGGTACCTCGGTGACGTGGCGGCGGCGAGCGGTCAGCACACCAACGTCTACTCGACGCTGACCCAGTACTTCGGGACGAACGGCGGCAACATCCGCTACAACATCAAGGTCCGTCCGGCGATCAACGACAAGCATGCGCTGCCAGCGAGCGCCTGCACCGTGGAGTCGGTCGACACCGCCAACGTGTACGCGGACGGCTCGGGCTACAACTCGTGCATCGACGACGACCAGGTCATCGCCGAGACCGACCGGGTCGTCACGAACTGGCACCTGCCGCGCGACTACGCACACATCTACGTGCTGTTCCTCCCCAAGCACGTCATGTCCTGCTTCTTCCCGGGCGCGACGAACACGTCGGCCAACGCGTGCACGATCAACCACCAGCCGAGCGCCGCCTACTGCGCGTACCACAGCCAGGCGTCGAGCGGCAGCGTGTACGCGAACATGCCGTTCGCGATCTACGACTCGTCGGTCGGCTTCACCTGCGGTAGCGACGCCAGGTTCCCCGACGTACAGACGCCCAACGGGAACGCCGACGCCGACACCGAGATCAGTCCGACGAGCCACGAGATCATGGAGGCCATCACGGATCCGGACGTCAACACCGGTTGGTACGACTCGAGCGGCTTCGAGAACGGCGACGAGTGCGCCTACGTCTACGGCGCGACGCAGGGCACCGCTGGTTCGCTGTACAACCAGGTGATCAACGGCCACAACTACCTGACGCAGGAGGAGTTCAGCAACCTCGACTTCGCCAGCACGGGTGGCGGGTGCCTGCAGAGCGAGTGACGCTGCAGCGGGCCTGAACGCACGGCGGCGCCGGACACCTCGTCCGGCGCCGCTGTCGTCCGTGGTCGTCAGAGGCGATCGACGACGTAGTCGATGCAGGTGGTGAGGGCCTCGACGTCGGCGGGGTCGATCGCGGGGTACATCGCGATCCGCAGCTGGTTGCGGCCGAGCTTGCGATACGGCTCGGTGTCGACGATGCCGTTGGCCCGGAGCGTCGCCGCGATCGCGGCCGCGTCGATGTCGTCGTCGAAGTCGATGGTGCCGATGACGAGGGAGCGGTGGTCGGGGTCGACGACGTACGGCGCGGTGTAGGACGTCTTCTCGGCCCAGCCGTAGAGGGCGTCGGACGACGCGGTGGTGCGCTCGACCATCCCGGTCAGGCCGCCGTTGGCGTTCATCCAGTCGAGCTGCTCGGCCATCAGGAAGAAGGTGGCGATCGAGGGGGTGTTGTAGGTCTGGTTGAGCCGAGAGTTGTCGATCGCGGTGACCAGGTCGAGGAAGGCGGGGATGTGCCGGCCGGCGTCCTTGATCTCCGTGGCGCGCTGCAGCGCGGCCGGCGACATCAGGGCGATGTAGAGCCCGCCGTCGGAGGCGAAGCACTTCTGCGGAGCGAAGTAGTAGACGTCCGCCTCATGCAGGTCGACCGGCATGCCGCCGGCGCCCGAGGTCGCGTCGACGAGGACGAGGGCGTCGTCGGCAGCGCCCGCTGGACGACGTACCGGTGCCATCACCGCCGTGGAGGTCTCGTTGTGCGGCCAGGCGTAGACGTCGACACCCTCCTCGGCCACCGCGTCGGGGCGGGTGCCCGGCTCGCTCGTGACGATCGACGGCCCGGCCAACCACGGCGCCCGGGACGCACAGGCCGCGAACTTGGAGGAGAACTCGCCGAACGAGAGGTGCTGGCTCCGCTCTCGGATCAGCGCGTGGGTGGCGACGTCCCAGAACGCGGTGGCACCGCCGTTGCCGAAAACGACCTCGTAGCCCTCGGGCAGGGAGAAGAACGTCGCGAATCCCTCGCGCACCCGTCCCACCAGACTCCGGACCGGCGCTTGGCGGTGGGACGTGCCCATGAGCGAGGAACCGGTCGCGGCCAGGGCGTCGAGGTGGTCGGTCTGGATCTTGGACGGCCCCGCGCCGAACCGGCCGTCGGCCGGCTTGAGGTCCGCGGGGATCGAGATCGCGTCGGTCATGAGCAACCTTCCATGAGGTTCGGTGGACTGCCTGACGACGCTGTCGGCGCTGACTATTGTGTCAGGGCCACCGACCACGGCAGACGGGAGGACACCAGATGAGCGCCACGCGCACACCGGGGCGGGGTGGTCAGGACCGCGCGCGCACCAGCTTCCGCGCCGTCGGGCTCGTGCTGCTGGTGCTGGCTCTGGGACTGCTGGGCGTCGGCCTCAAGGACTTCTTCTCGTCGCTGGGCTCTGACACCCACGAGGCGGCCGACCAGATCTGGATGGCCTTCGTGGGGCTGCTGCTGCTCGGCCCGGCCGGTTGGTGCCTGCAGGTGGGCTTCATGCGCTCGCCCGCCCCGTCGCGTCCGGGCTGCCCACACTGCCGCGCCGTCAACGACAGGGCAGCCCCGGTGTGCGCCGGCTGCGGTGCCGCCCTTGCCGGCTGACCTCCGCGTCGACCAGGTCGGGTTGACCCATCCGGACGCGCTTCGTCTCATCGACGAGGTACAGCAGGAGTACGTCGTGCGCTACGGCGGGCACGACCGCACGCCGATGGAGCCGTCGTACTTCGAGCCGCCGGACGGCGCCTTCTACGTCGGCTACCGCGACCAGGTCCCGGTAACCATGGGCGGCTGGCGCTTCCGGCCCGACGTCTCCCGGCTCGGCTCGACCCACGCGGCCGAGATCAAGCGGATGTACGTCGCGGCGACGGCCCGCCGACACGGGCTGGCCCGGCTGATGCTCGCCCACCTCGAGGCCACCGCCCGTGCGGCCGGTGCCGACGTGATGATCCTCGAGACGGGCACGGCACAGCCGGAGGCGATGGCCCTCTACGAGTCCGCCGGCTACCAACGGGTGGAGTCGTTCGGCTACTACAAGGACGCGCCTCTCAACCGCTGCTACGGCCGCGTCCTGAGCGCCGTGGCGGTCTAGTCTGCTCCGCGTGGGACTGTTCGGACGGATGACGGACCGCGGCGAGCTGCTCGAGCTGCAGAACCGTGTGTCGCGGCTCGAGGAACAGGTCGCCCGGTTGACCGCGGCCCTGGCCGAGGAGTCGACCTCGGCCAGGGCCGCCCGGCTGGTGGCGTCGGCAACGCCGACCCCGCTGTCGGTACCGACGGCGACGCCGGTCGACGACTCCTTCGCGGAGGCCCGCGCGCTGGCGGCCGCGGGCAGCAAGATCCACGCCATCAAGGTCGTGCGCGAGCAGACCGGGATGGGTCTGCGCCAGGCGAAGGACCTCGTCGAGAGCTGGTGATCGGCTGCCCCGGGGCTCAGGCCACGTCCCGCCGCCGGGCCGGCCACCACGAGGCGACCGGGAGCGCCACCATCCAGGCGACCATGGTCGCCAGCGCTCGCGTGCCAGACAGGGTGTCCAGCAGGCCGGGTGTCGGGCTCGGACCGCCGGCACCGACGATGCTGCCGATCTGCGAGCCGGCCGCTGTGCCGGGCAGGAAGTGAGTGAAGACAGCCACCGCGGTGAGGACGGTCCATGGCCCGCTGCGCGCCGCGGTCCGGGCACCTGGACTGCGTTGTCGTGAGTCGCCGTGGCTGCGCCACGTCTCCCTCCTCCGCCTTGCCAGGCACTCCGGACGGCGACGCTCGCGACAGTCGAGAGCAAGGAGCCACGCCCTGGCGGCGCCGTGGTCCGGTGAGCTCAGGCGGTGACGACGTACCTCTCGTCGCCGGTCGTGCGGCCCCAGTACGTCGGATCGGTCAGCGGCCGGAGGGTCGCGGTGCGACCGAGGCTCTCCACCAGCGCCAGGGTCTCGGCCGAGGTGAGGCCGGCGCCGGTGGACCAGCTGCCCTCGACGAGGACCAGGCGGCCGTCGCCGCGCAGCAGGTCCACCCACCGGGCCAGGGCAGCCGGCGGGTCCGGCATCGCCCACAGCACGTGCCGGCTGAGCACCACGTCGTACGACGCCCGCTCGAGCGGGGGTGCCGAGGCGTCGGCCTCGACGAACTCGACGGCGGGCGCCTTCCGGCGGGCGCGCGCGATCATCTCCCGGGAGAAGTCCACGCCGGTGACGTCGTACCCGTTGTCGGTGAGCAGCGCCGACAGCGTGCCGGTGCCGCAGCCGAGGTCGGCGACCCGTGCGGGGGCCGGCGGGAGCAGGTCGAGCAGGAGCTCGCGCCAGGCAGCGCGTACGGCGGGGTCGTGCAGCCCGTGGTCGGCCGGCTCGTCGAACGTGCGGGCCTCGGCGTTCCATCTGGCGATCTCGTCGGTCATGTGTCCGAGTCCAGCAGGGACCCGCTCGCGTGCTGGTCCCGGGTCAGCTCGTAGACGACCTCTCCGTGCTCCCAGCCGGGGATCGGGTCGTCCCAGTCCCGGACGTCGGTACGGACGTGACGCATGCCCAGCCGCTCCATCACCCGCCGGGACCGCGCGTTGACGGTCATCGTCTCGGCCCACAGCCGCTCGAGGCCGACGGTCTCGAACCCGTGCGCCACCAGGGCGCGGGCACCCTCCACCGCCAGGCCACGCCCCCAGGCCGACCGGGGAAGCCGCCAACCGACCTCGCCGGCACCCGGGTCGCCCGGGTCGGCGGTCAGGAACCACACGCCCGCGAACGACGCCGCGTCGTACCCGCACCACAGGCCCATCTCGCGCTCGTCGCGGAGGAGAGCGGGCAGCTCGTCGGCCACCTCCTGCGGTGTGGACGCGCGGCCGGTGAGGTAGCGCATGACCTCGGGGTCGCCGTTCATCGCCACCAGGTGGGGGAGGTCGGTCTCGGCCAGCGGGGTCATCCACAGCCGCTCGGTGACGAGGGTGGGTCTCATGGGCAACAGTTTCACCATGTGAAGGTGCCGAACCGCCGCTTCACATGGTGAGTTCGCCATGAGGAGCGGCGGTTCGCCCGCATAACGTGATGAAGCCGAGGTCGTCGAGCCCTCACGTCGCCCAGGCGGCGTTCCAGCCCTCGACGCTGTCGGCCGACCGTGGGGCCGGACCGGTGTAGATCGCGCTGGGGCGGATCAGCCGGCCGGTGCGCTTCTGCTCCAGGATGTGGGCCGACCAGCCGCCGGTGCGCGCGCAGGTGAACATCGACGTGAACATGTTCGCGGGCACCTCGGCGAAGTCGAGCACGATCGCGGCCCAGAACTCCACGTTGGTCTCGAGCACGCGGTCAGGACGTCGGTCGCGGAGCGCGGCCAGCGCGGCCTTCTCGAGTGCCTCGGCGACCTCGTAGCGCGGGGCGTCGAGCTCGCGCGCCGTACGACGCAGCACGCGGGCGCGCGGGTCCTCGGCGCGGTAGACCCGGTGGCCGAAGCCCATCAGCCGCTCGCCGTTGTCGAGCAGCTCCTTGACGTAGCCGGTGGCGTCGCCGTCGCGCTTCTCGACCTGCTCGATCATGCCGAGCACCCGCGACGGGGCTCCGCCGTGCAGCGGCCCGCTCATCGCGCCGATCGCCCCGGAGAACGCGGCCGCGACGTCGGCGCCGGTCGAGGTGATCACCCGTGCGGTGAAGGTCGAGGCGTTCATGCCGTGCTCGGCGGCCGAGCTCCAGTAGGCGTCGATCGCCTTGACGTGCGCGGGGTCCGGCTCACCCTTCCAGCGGATCAGGAACCGCTCGGCGAGCGTCCGGCCCCGGTCGACCTCGCGCTGGCTGACGATCGGCAGGCCGAGCCCGCGAGCCGCCTGCGCGGCGTACGACAGGACCATCACTGCGACCCGTGAGAGGTCGAGCCGAGCCTGCTCGTCGGAGATGTCGTAGGTCTGCCTCATCCCGAGCATCGGGGCGAGCATCGCAACGGCGGCCTGCACGTCGGCACGCACATCGCCCGTGTGGATCGGGATGTTGTAGGGCTCGGCGGGCGGGAGGCCGGGTTCGTAGGTGCCGTCGATGAGCAGGCCCCAGACCTTCTCGAAGGGCACCCGGCCGACGAGCTCCTCGATGTCGACGCCGCGGTACCGGAGTGCGGACCCTTCCTTGTCGGGCTCGGCGATCTCGGTCGCGAAAGCGACCACACCCTCGAGTCCTTCGTGCACCTCGGACATGCGACTCCTTCGTCGTCAGGGGGTTCTCGTCGATTCTGCCCGGCGGACCCCCACGACGCACGCCGGGGTGGCGCTCCGGAGGCGGGCACCGAGGATGCGGTGGTTGGATCGAGGGGTGAGCGATAGCTATGCCACCCTCCGACGCGAGTACGCCGACGGCGGGCTCGCCGAGTCCGATCTGGCCGGTGACCCGTTCGCGATGTTCCGGCGCTGGTACGACGAGGCGGTGGCGGCCGGGGTCTACGAGCCCAACGCGATGGTGGTGGCGTCCGTCTCGGCCGACGGCCGGCCGTCGGCGCGGATGGTGCTGCTGAAGGGGTTCTCCGAAGCGGGCTGGGTGTTCTTCACCAACCTCGGCTCCCGCAAGGGCACGGAGCTGCTCGCCAACCCCTCCTGTGCGCTGCTCTTCCCGTGGCACCCGCTGGAGCGGCAGATCCGCGTCGACGGGAGCGCCACGGAGCTGCCCCGCCAGGAGGTGACGGCGTACTTCGGCACGCGGCCGCGCGGCGCTCGGCTCGGTGCTCACGCCTCCCACCAGTCGCACGAGATCGCCTCGCGCCAGGAGCTGGACGACACCTACGCCGCGGCCGACGCGTCGTACCCGGGCGAGGTGCCGGTGCCCGACGAGTGGGGCGGCTTCCGCGTCGTACCCGAGGCCGTGGAGTTCTGGCAGGGCCGCCCGGGTCGGATGCACGACCGGCTCGTCTACCAACGTGACGGCGGCTCCTGGTCGGTCCACCGCCTCGCCCCGTGAGGGCTGGTCGGACTACCCCTACGGTGAGGGGGTGAGACGAATGCGTGCGGTCCCTCTGATCGCGGTGACGGCACTCCTCGCGGCCGGTCCGGCGGCGTACGGCGTACACCGCGAGCCTCAGCACACCACCGCCCGGGCCCGCGGGGTGAAGCACGTGCCCGTCCCGGCCGCCGGCCGCGCCGTCGACACCAGCCACCCCGACCACGTGATCGGGAACGGCACCCCCGCCAGCTGCACGGGCGACAAGGTCGTCACGGCCGTGGCCAAGGGTGGGGTCATCACGTTCGACTGCGGCGCCGATCCGGTGGTGATCCGCATGCATCACACCGCGAAGGTCGTCAACGGTCACCGGACCGCCGACAACCGCATCAGGCCGACCCACCGGGTGGTGCTCGACGGCGGGGGACTGGTCACCCTCGACGGGGCCGGGCGGCGCCGGATCCTCTACCAGGACACCTGCGACCAACGACAGGTCTGGACCACCGACCACTGCGACGACCAGGCGTACCCCCACCTCGTCGTGCAGAACCTCGCGCTGGCCCACGGCAACTCCACCGGGAACCACTTCGAGGGTGGCGGTGGCGGTGCGATCTTCGATCGTGGCGGACAGCTGAAGATCGTCCACTCGCGGTTCGTCGGCAACCGCTGCGACCGCACCGGACCCGACCTCGGGGGCGCCGCCGTACGCGCGCTCTCGCAGTCCCACGGCCGTCAGGTGTACGTCGTGGACAGCACGTTCCGAGGCGGGCGGTGCAGCAACGGCTCAGGGCTGAGCAGCATCGGTGTCTCGTGGACGGTGCTGAACAGCAGGTTCGTGCACAACCGGGCCACCGGGCACGGTGCCAACCCGCAGCCGGCGGGCTCTCCCGGCGGCGGGTCGGGCGGGGCGATCTACACCGACGGCAACCGCTACGTCGTACGGGTCGGCGGGACGCTGATGAGGCACAACCACGCCAACGAGGGTGGCGGAGCGATCTTCTACGTCAGCAACGACCGGTCCGGCACGCTGCACATCCACTGGTCCACGCTCGCCGCCAACGTGAGCGGGAAGTTCGAGACCCGCCCTGGCATCTTCTACCAGGGCCACGGCCCGATCGACATCCAGCACTCGATCATCCGGCCCGCCTCCGGATAGTCCCTGACGTTTCGGTGGTCATCTCGGCCCACCAACAGCCGTTTCGTCAGGGACTATCCGAAAAGCCGCTTGTGAGTGAGTGATCACTCAGTTATGGTCGCGGGGTGACCCCACGTGCCCGTCCGATGGCGCCCGAGGACCGCCGGCAGGCGATCGTCGAGGTGCTGATCCCGCTCCTGGTCGAGCGGGGCAGCGACGTCACCACCAAAGAGGTGGCCCAGGCGGCCGACATCGCTGAGGGCACCATCTTCCGGGTCTTCCCCGACAAGCGCAGCCTGTTCCTCGCCGCGGCCGAGGAGGCCATCAACCCTGCCGGAGGCGAGGAGGCCTTCGATGCGGCCCTCGCCGACGTCACGGACCTCCGTGAGGGCGTCCTCGTCGTCACGCGCCGGGTGCGCGACCGGATGCGCCTGACCATGTCGGTGATGATGGCGGTCCGCCCCCTGCTGATCGCCGAGTTCCACGAACAGAAGTCGGCGGGCGGCAAGCCCGAGATCGGCCCGCCTGCGTTCGTCCTCAGGGCGCAGGACGACCTGCACCGCCGGCTCACCCGGCTCTTCGAGCCCCACCGCGACCTGCTCGCCGTCGACCCCGCGACGGCGGCGATCGCCCTGCGCAGCCTGATCTTCGGCGCCCACCGTCCCGAGCTGGGCCTGAATCCGTCCCTGACCCCCGAACAGATCGCCGACCTCCTGCTCGGCGGCGTCCTCGCTCGAAAGGTTCACTGAATGCTGCTCCGCCTCGTCCGTAGGTTTCTCGCGGCCTATCGCCGACCGCTGGCCGTCGTGTTCGTGCTGCAGTTCATCGGCACCGTCGCCGCCCTGACCCTCCCCAGCCTCAACGCCGACATCATCGACAACGGGGTCGTCACCGGCGACACCGGCTACATCGTCCGGATCGGCGCGGTGATGCTCGGCGTCGCGTTCCTGCAGATCAGCTGCTCGGTCGCCGCCGTCTGGTTCGGCGCACGTACGGCGATGAGCTTCGGCCGCGACGTCCGTGCCGCGATCTTCCACCGGGTCGGGACGTTCTCCCAGCGCGAGGTGCAGGACTTCGGTGCGCCGAGCCTGATCACCCGCGAGACCAACGACGTGCAGCAGGTGCAGATGCTGGTGCTGCTGTCGTGCACGCTGATGGTGATGGCGCCGATCATGATGGTCGGCGGCGTGATCATGGCGATCCGCGAGGACCTGGGGCTCTCCTGGCTGATCGGGGTCACGGTGCCGGTCCTGGCGCTGGCGCTGGCCTTCATCATCTCCCGGATGGTGCCGAGCTTCCGGGTGATGCAGACCAAGATCGACGAGGTCAACCGGCTGCTGCGCGAGCAGATCACGGGCGTCCGCGTAGTCCGCGCCTTCGTCCGCGAGCCGCTCGAGACCGAGCGCTTCGCCGGGGCCAACCGCGACCTCACCGCGGTCGCCGTCCGGGCCGGTCGTTGGCAGGCCGCGATGTTCCCCACCGTGATGGTGGTCGCCAACGTCGCGTCGGTGGCGGTCCTGTGGTTCGGCGGACACCGGGTCGAGTCCGGTGACATGCAGGTGGGCGCGCTGACGGCGTACCTCGCCTACCTCATGCAGATCGTGATGTCGGTGATGATGGGAACCTTCATGATGATGATGATCCCGCGCTCGGCGGTCTGCGCCGACCGGATCATGGGGGTGCTCGACACCGACACGTCGGTCGCCCGCCCGGAGGTGCCGGTCACCGACCTGCCCCACCGCGGCACGCTCGAGCTCGACGCCGTCGAGTTCAGCTACCCCGGGGCCGACGTACCCGTCCTCCGCGACCTGTCGTTCTCGGCGCACCCCGGCCAGACGGTGGCCGTGATCGGCTCGACCGGCGCCGGCAAGAGCACCCTGGTCAACCTCGTGCCGCGGCTGTTCGACGTCACCGGCGGCAGCCTGAGGATCGACGGCGTCGACGTACGCCGGCTGGCCCCGGAGCTGCTCTGGTCACTGATCGGGCTGGTGCCCCAGAAGGCCTACCTGTTCTCCGGGACCGTGCGCTCCAACCTGCTGCACGGCAAGCCGGACGCCACCGACGACGAGCTGTGGCAGGCGCTCCAGATCGCCCAGGCGGACGACTTCGTGCGGGCGATGCCCGAGGACCTGGACTCGCCGATCACCCAGGGCGGCACCAACGTGAGCGGCGGCCAGCGACAACGCCTCGCGATCGCGCGGGCGGTGATCCGCCGTCCCGAGATCTACCTGTTCGACGACTCGTTCTCGGCGCTCGACCTGGCCACGGACGCGCGGCTGCGCGCTGCCTTGCGCCCGGTCACCCGGGACGCCACCGTGCTGATCGTGGCGCAGCGGGTCTCCACGATCCGCGACGCCGACCTGATCCTGGTGATGGAGGACGGCGTGGTGGTGGGTCGCGGCACCCACCACGAGCTGCTCGTCAGCTCACCGACGTACCAGGAGATCGTCGCGTCCCAGCTCAGCGCGGAGGAGGCCGCATGAGCGACGTCTCGACCGGGTCGACCGGCGGGTCGACCGGCAAGCTGAAGGAGACCGAGCGGGTCCAGGCCGGGCCCGGTCCCGGACGTGGTCCGTTCGGCGGCGGCATGGTCGGCCAGAAGGCCAACGACTTCAAGCCGTCGGCCAAGCGGCTGGTCCGCCGCATGGCGCCGGAGAAGAACAAGGCGCTCGGCGTGCTCGGGCTCGCGGTCCTGAGCGTCGGGCTGATGTCGCTCGGCCCACGCATCCTGGGCCGGGCCACCGACCTGATCTTCGCCGGCGTGCTCGGCAGGCAGCTGTCGGGGAAGGTGCCGGCCGGCACCAGCAAGCAGCAGGTCGTCGACGGGCTCCGGCAACGGGGTGACGACAAGCAGGCCTCGATGATCGCCTCGATGAAGGACTTCGTCGTGGGTCGGGGCGTCGAGTTCACCGCGGTCGCGCACGTGCTCGAGCTCGTCCTCGCGGTGTACGTCGCCGCGTCGATGCTGTCGTGGCTCCAGGGCTACCTCCTCAACGACGTCGTCCAGGGGACGGTGCTCCGGATGCGCTCCGACGTGGAGGACAAGGTCAACGCGCTGCCCCTCAGCTACTTCGACCGCCAGCCCCGGGGCGAGCTGCTCAGCCGGGTCACCAACGACATCGACAACATCAGCCAGACCCTCCAGCAGACGATGAGCCAGCTGCTGACCTCGCTGCTGACCGTGGTCTTCGTGGTGGTCCTGATGTTCTCGATCTCGTGGGAGCTGGCGCTGGTGGCGCTGGTGACGGTGCCGATCACGATGGTGGTCACGGGCGCGGTCATGAAGCGCAGCCAGGGCATGTTCATCGACCAGTGGCGCCGTACCGGCCGCCTCAACGCGCACATCGAGGAGACCTTCTCCGGTCACGCGCTGGTCAAGGTGTTCGGCCGTCAGGAGGAGGTCGAGCGGACCTTCGCCGAGGAGAACGACAAGCTCTTCGAGGCGTCGTTCGGGGCCCAGTTCGTGAGCGGGCTGATCATGCCGACGATGATGTTCATCGGCAATCTCAACTACGTCGTGATCGCCGTGCTCGGCGGCCTCAAGGTCGCCAGCGGCTCGATCTCGCTGGGCGACGTGCAGGCGTTCATCCAGTACTCCCGGCAGTTCACCCAGCCCCTGACCCAGGTGGCGTCGATGACCAACCTGCTGCAGTCCGGTGTCGCCAGCGCCGAGCGGGTCTTCGAGCTCCTCGACGCACCCGAGCAGGAGGCCGACGCGACCGGCTCGGCGGCCGCCCCGGGCGAGCGGCACGGTGAGGTGCGCTTCGAGCACGTGTCGTTCTCCTACGACCCCGACCGGCCGCTGATCGACGACCTGTCCCTCGTGGCCTGCCCCGGCCAGACGGTCGCCATCGTCGGTCCCACCGGCGCCGGCAAGACCACGCTGGTCAACCTGGTGATGCGCTTCTACGACGTCACCGTGGGCCGGATCACGCTCGACGGCATCGACATCGCGTCCATGCCGCGGGCCGACCTGCGCGACCAGATCGGCATGGTGCTCCAGGACACCTGGCTGTTCGAGGGCACCATCCGCGACAACATCGCCTACGGCCGACCGGGCGCCACCGAGGACGAGATCCTCGAGGCCGCCCGCGCGACGTACGTCGACCGGTTCGTGCACTCGCTGCCCGACGGCTACGACACCCACATCGACGAGGAGGGCAGCAACCTCTCCGCCGGCGAGCGTCAGCTCGTCACGATCGCCCGGGCGTTCCTGTCCGACCCGGAGCTGCTCATCCTGGACGAGGCGACGTCGTCGGTCGACACCCGCACCGAGCTGCTCCTGCAGCACGCGATGGCGGCCCTGCGGACCGACCGTACGTCGTTCGTGATCGCGCACCGGCTCTCCACGATCCGCGACGCCGACCTGATCCTGGTGATGGAGGACGGCGAGATCGTCGAGCAGGGCAACCACGAGTCGCTCCTCGAGGCCGAAGGTGCCTACGCCCGGCTCTACAACGCGCAGTTCGTGGCACCCGCGGAGGACGCCGCCTGAGCGGTCGGGGAGCTTGTGGTGTGCCTCGCGCATCGCAGGCTCCCCGTTGGTCTCCACAGACGGTGCAGCGGCTCGTGTGCGCTGAGCCGGCCGGTGGCACAGTCCGCGAGTGGGCTTCGACGCGGACGATCTGACCTTCCTGCTGGACGTGCAGGACGGCGTCGTACGCCGTAGCCAGCTCGAGGCTCTGGGCCTCACGTACGCCGATCTCCAGCGCCTGCTCCGGCGCAAGGAGCTGGTACGCCTCTCACCGGGCGTGTACGTCGACCACACGGGTGAACTGAGCTGGGTCCAGTCGACCTGGGCGGCGGTGATGCAGTGCTGGCCCGCTGCACTGGCCCATGACACGACCTGGCGAACGACCCCGATCGTTCATGTGGCGGTTTCCCACGATCGTCGTACGGCGGCGCCGCCCGGTGTCCGCGTGCATCGGATGCGACAGTTCGAGGAGCTCGTCGACTGGAGGAAGTCCCCTCCGCGAGTCCGCATCCCGCATGCCGCTCGACGCCGCAGCGGTGGCTCCCGACGAGCTGGCCTCGGTCAGCCTCCTGAACGACGTGGTCCAGACCCGACATGCGACGGTCGCACAGCCCCGCGCCGCTGTCGCGATCCGTGCCCGACTGCCAGGTCGGCGATGGCTCGAGGATGTCCTCGACGACCTCGCGCTCGGGACCCACTCAGTGCTCGAGCGGGAGTACCTCCATCGCGTCGAGCACGCCCACGGGCTGCCGCACGCTGAGCGCCGGCTCGCGGTCACGATCGAGGGCCGACGAGTCGACCGGGATGTCTCCTACGGCCCCTTCGGGATCGTCGTGGAGCTCGATGGGCGGACCTTCCACGACAACGCCGGTGCCCGTGATGCAGACCTCGACCGAGATCTCGCTGCCGCGGTGGCCCAGAACGTACGCACGATCCGCCTCGGTTGGGGTCAGGTCACGAGGCGGGCCTGCCGCACCGCCCAGCGGCTCGATGTCCTGCTCCGGCGGGGCGGCTGGGAGGGCTTCATGCGGCAGTGCCGTCACTGCCGGTGAGGATGGACCCGACCGGGGAGCTCGTGGTGTGCCCCGTGCATCGCAGGCTCCCCAGTCGTGACGACGAGGGCGCGCGGCCGGACGAAGCTCGGTCTGGCGGGCAATTCGCTTGGCGGACGTGGAGCGGCGGGATACCGTCGTCGACACACGGGAAAGGAGGTGGTCCAGAGTTGAATACTTTCAGGACGCGTGAGGTGGCTGCGGTCTAGCAGCAACCGGCCAGCCCGAAGTGTTGCTGGCAATCCAAACGCAGACACCCGACCCGCAGGTGATCCGGTCCTACGTCCGGACAGGAGGGGTCCCGGAGGCTTTCCGTGACCACACCTGCGGGTTGTCTGCATTTCGGGCGTACGTCGCCATCGCGGCGCGCGGCGCCCCCTCTTCCTGATCCCGGCTGTGTTGGCCCATGCTGGCCCTCGTGTGCGTGCTGTTCGTCCGCGAAATGCCCGCGGAGGACCACCCAGCGCGTCGACGACGAGGTGATCATGGACGAGAAGGTGGCGCCGGATGCCACGCGCTGAGCAGCTCGGTCGGCTCGAGGAGGAGGTGGGCGTCCTGATCCGCCGGGTACGGCGCGTGATCGGCGAGCGCGCCCGTGCCGTGCACGAGGACCTGCAGCCTGCGTCGTACCTCATGCTGAACTTCCTGGTGACGTCCGGGCCGCAGCGCTCGTCGGTGCTGTCGGACCGGTTCGGTGTCGACAAGGGAGCCATCAGCCGCCAGGTGCAGCACCTGGTCGACCTCGGGCTCGCCGACCGCGAGCCCGATCCGCTCGACGGCCGCGCGGTGCTCGTCTCCGCCAGCAAGGACGCGGTGGTCCGGATGGAGGCGAGCTCCCGCGAACGACGCAAGTGGCTGGACGAGCGGCTCGGCGACTGGTCCGAGGACGACCTGCGAGAGTTCGTCACCGGGCTGTCGCGCTACAACGCGGCCCTCGAGTGAACCGGGTCAGGCCAGCCAGACCGCCGTGTCCGGCGGCAGCAGACCACCCTCGAGGGGACCGCTCGCGACCACGACGTCTCCACGTGGCAGCCGCACGGGGCGGCTGCCGCAGTTGCAGACCACGGTCAGCGGGCCGCGCCGGAACTCCAGGACGGTGGCCCGGCCGCTGACCAGCTCGACCTCGTCGGGCGCGGTGACGAACCGGCGCCGCGCCCGCAGGGCCGCCCGGTAGAACGACCACGTCGAGCCGGGGTCCTGGCGCTGGGCCGCAACCGTCAGCGGCCCCCAGTCGTCGGGCTGGGGGAGCCACGGCCGAACGCCGGCGCGGGAGAAGCCGTACGGCGCCCGCGAGCCGCGCCAGGGCAGCGGCACACGACAGCCGTCGCGACCGGGCTTGCCGGTACGGAACCATGCGGGGTCCTGCCGGTGCTCCGGGGGTACGTCGACCTCCTCGAGCCCGAGCTCCTCACCCTGGTAGAGGTACGACGACCCGGGCAGGGCGAGCATCGCCAGGGTCGCCGCGCGGGCGCGGGCCACGCCGACGGGTCCGCCGCCGTACCGCGTCGGGTGGCGGGTCACGTCGTGGTTGGAGAGCACCCAGGTGGGCACCGTCCCGACCGGCGCCACGGCCGCGAGCGACCCGGTGATCACCTCGGCGAAGGCCGTGGCCGACCAGGGCGCGAGCAGCCAGGCGAAGTTGAACGCCTGCTGCAGCTGGTCGGGGCGCACGTAGCGCGCCATCGACTCCGGGGTCTGTGCCCACGCCTCGGCGACGGCCATCCGGTCGCCGTCGTACGACGCGAGCAGGCGATGCCAGTCGCGGTAGACGCCGTGCACCTCCGGCTGGTCCCACATCGGCTCGTCGCGGACGGTGCGCTCGACCATGCTTCGCGACTCGCCCGCGGCCTCGGCCGTGGCGGGGTCATGACCGACATCTCCGCGCTGGTCGCGCAGGCTCCTCACCTTGAACAGCCCGTGGGCGACGTCGATCCGGAAGCCGTCCACGCCACGGTCGAGCCAGAAGCGGAGCACGTCCTCGAACATCGCCGGCACCTCGGGGTTGCGCCAGTCGAGGTCGGGCTGGGTCTGGTCGAAGAGATGGAGGTACCACTCGCCGCCGTGTCGGGTGCCGGTCTCGGGGTCCGGTACGCGGGTCCAGGCCGGGCCGCCGAAGACCGACAGCCAGTTGTTGGGAGGGGACGCACCGTCCCGGCCCCTGCCGCGCCGGAAGAGGTACCGCGCGCGCTCCGGGCTGCCTGGGCCCGCGGCGAGGGCCTCGCGGAACCACCGGTGCTCGGACGACGTGTGGTTGGGGACGATGTCGACGATGACTCTCAGCCCCAGCGCATGGGCCTTCTCCAGCAGGGCGTCGACGTCGCGGAGCGCGCCGAACCGCGGGTCGACGTCGACGTAGTCGGACACGTCGTACCCCCCGTCGTGCTGGGGCGACGGGTAGAACGGCGTGATCCAGACGGCGTCCACCCCGAGGTCGCGCAGGTAGGGCAGGCGCGAGGTGATGCCCGGGAGGTCGCCGAGGCCGTCGCCGCGGGAGTCCGCGAAGCTGCGGACGTACACCTGGTAGACGACGGCGTGCTTCCACCAGGGGTGGTCGGCGTTCGACGCGGTCGTCACGAGAAGTCCGACGGGTCGACGGCGATCCACAGGTGCGCGGCCGAGCCGACGACGCGGCCGTCGGCGTCGTACATCGTGGACGACGTCCAGGCCTTGCGTCCCTCGCGCCCGCGTCCCATCCCGACCAGCACGTGCTCCTCGCCGATCACCGGCAGCGAGTCGAGGCGGGCGGTCATCCGGGCGAGCACCATCATGCGTCCCTCGACGTCTCCCGCCCAGCCGCCGACGCAGTCGAGGGCGGCCCACGTGACCGGGAGGCCGGCCCGCGGGTGCTCGTCGGCGTAGGCGTGGAAGTCCTCGGCCACGCTCGGGTCGGGGGTCCAGGTCGCGGCGACGCGTGGCCGGGCCGGCTCGCCCTCCTCGGCGGGTGCGCCCTCGACCCGGCCGGGGAAGATGCGCAGCCCGTCGCCGGGTGCTCGCGCGGTGCCGCAGGAGAAGCAGCTCGGGAACGGATGGTCGTCGAGACCGGCGTACGACGCCTGCGCCGCCCGCGCCTGGTCCGGCGCGACGGGCGCGACGTCGAGCACGTCCTCGTGGCTGCAGGCGGCCGAGAGCACCGGCCGGCCGTCGTACGACGCGGTCACCCCGCCGTCCGCGGCCGGGGCCAGCGGCATCGGTACGTCGAGGGGCGGCGGCGCGTGCAGCGACACGGTCACGACCGGCCAGGCGAGGGCGTGGTCGCGCGGACACTCGTCGCCGGCGTACGCCGAGAGAGCTCCGGCGCTCCAGCCGCCGTTGCCGGAGGAGGGCGGCCCGCAGAAGCGGGAGGGCACGATGACGTCGGGCATGGAGCTCCTGGTGGTCGGCTACGACCGGCACCACTCTGCCAGCCGTGAGGCGATGGGTCACAATGACCCGGTGAGCGATCTGATCGACACCACGGAGATGTACCTCCGGACCATCTACGAGCTGGTCGAGGAGGGCATCGTCCCGCTGCGTGCCCGGATCGCGGAGCGGCTCCACCAGTCCGGTCCAACGGTGTCGCAGACGGTCGCCCGGATGGAGCGGGACGGGCTGGTCACCGTCGAGGGCGACCGCCACCTCGAGCTCACCGGCGAGGGGATGCGTCTGGCCACCCGGGTGATGCGCAAGCACCGGCTGGCCGAGCGGCTGCTCACCGACGTCATCGGGCTCGACTGGGAGCTGGTGCACGCCGAGGCCTGCCGGTGGGAGCACGTGATGTCCGAGACGGTCGAGCGGCGCCTCGTCGACCTGCTCGGCCATCCGACCGAGTCGCCGTACGGCAACCCCATCCCCGGGCTCGACGAGCTGGGCGAGTCGGCCGCGGCCGACCAGTTCCTCGTGGGCATGGAGCTGCTCTCCGACCTGGCCGGCGAGCAGCGCGCCAGCGTCCGCGTCCGCCGGATCTCCGAGGAGCTGCAGAAGGACGAGCCGCTGATGGGCACCCTGCGCCGGATCGGTGCCGTCCCCGACAAGGTCGTCGGCGTCTCCGCGACCGAGGCCGGCGTGCTGGTCGGGTCGGGCGGCGAGAGCGCCGAGCTCGACCTCGATGCCGCGGCCCACATCTTCGTCTCCCGCGTCTGACCGTTGAGTGGGCGGAAAAGGACCGTTGAGTGGGCGGATAAGGACCGTTGAGTGGGCGGGATCCGTCAGGCAGTACGGCGTGCGCTCAGCGCGGTGAGGAACTCGCTGCACCCGACCTCGAGCCTCGCGGTGGCGAGCTCGTCGCCGCGGGTGGGTCCGCGGTTGGCGATCACGACCGGTACGCCGGCCCGCGCGGCTCGTCGTACGAAACGGAACCCGCTCATCACCGTCAGCGATGAACCGACCACCAGCAGTGCGTCATCGGGCGCGAGGGCGTCGACGGCGTCGTAGCACTGCCGCACGCGAGGAGCCGGGACGTTCTCCCCGAAGAACACCACGTCCGGTTTGAGCACGCCGTCGCAGCCGTCGCAGCCGGGTACGACGAACCCGGCGGTCTCGTCGAGGTCGACGTCACCGTCGGGCCGGGTCGCAGCCCCCGCGTGGGCCGCGTCGAACCCCGGGTTGGCGGCGGTCATCCGTTCCTCGAGCCGTGCCCGGCTCGTCGTACTCCGGCAGGAGAGGCAGGTGACCTCGGAGATCCGGCCGTGCAGGGCGACGAGCCGGCGTGACCCGGCGGCCTCGTGCAGGCCGTCGACGTTCTGGGTGATCAGCAGGTCGGGGTCGAGCCGGGCGAGCAGGCGATGGCCGTCGTTGGGCTCGGCGCGACGCATCCGGCTCCACCCGAGATGGCTCCGTGCCCAGTAGCGCTGCCGGGCGGCCGGCCCGCTCAGGAACTCCTGGTAGGTCATGGGCTGCCGGGCCCGCGAGCCCGGTCCGCGATAGTCGGGGATGCCGGAGTCGGTCGAGACCCCGGCACCGGTGAGGACCACCAGACGTCCGCCGAGGAGGACCTCCGGGACCACGCATTCGCCCAGCTCAACCGACATCTCTGCCCGGCTCGACGAGGGAATCGGCCCTGCTCAACTGGCGTACCGCGTGCGGGCTCGGGCACGCGCCTTCTCGGCCTCGATCTCGCGGTTCTTCGGCGCTGCTGCCGTGACCCAGTCGTCGAGGAGGTGCTGGGTGATGTGGGCGATCTCGTGGACCGCGCGGTCGAACGCCTCCGCGTTGGCGGCCGACGGCTTGGTCGAGCCGCTCACCTTGCGGACGAACTGCAGGGCGGCCGCGGAGACCTCCTGCGAAGTGGCCGGCGGCTCGAAGTTGTTCAGCGGACGGATGTTGCGGCACATGGCGTCGAGCCTACGCCGCGCCCATGCGGCCAGGAACCTCGTCGGCCGGCCCTCAGTCCGCCGGTCCTCAGTCGGCCGGTCCTCAGTCCGCCGGCCCTCAGTCGGCCGGTCCTCAGTCGGCCGGCCCTCAGGCACCTGGCCCTCGCCGCCGTACGACGTAGCAGGGTCACCAGGCGACCGCACTGGCCGCAACCTTCCTCCGGCTGCCACGATGTGGCCATGACGGATGTGTCCCGCTCTGACCGGGAGTTCGACCTCGTCCTGTTCGGCGCGACCGGCTTCACCGGTCGCCTGACCGCGGAGTACCTCGCCCGACACGCGCCCTCGGATCTGCGCTGGGCCCTCGCCGGCCGCAACGAGTCCAAGCTCGAGGGGGTCCGCGAGCACCTGGCCACGATCGACCCCGGCCTCTCCGACCTGACCCTCCTGGTCGCCGACGTGAACGACGACGTCTCGCTCAAGGACGTCGTCGGCCGGGCCCGCGTCGTGATCACCACCGTCGGCCCCTACCTGCAGTACGGCGAGCCCCTGGTCGCGGCGTGCGCCGAGGCCGGCACCGACTACGTCGACCTCACCGGCGAGCCCGAGTTCGTCGACCGGATGTACGTCGCCCACCACGCCACCGCCGAGCACACCGGCGCCCGCATCGTCCACGCCTGCGGCTTCGACTCCATCCCGCACGACCTCGGCGCCTACTTCACGGTGAAGCAGCTGCCCGAGGGCGTGCCGCTGACCGTGCGCGGTGTGGTGCGGTCGCGCGCCGGCTTCTCCGGGGGCACCTTCCACTCCGCGATGACCGCGATGTCACGGGCCAAGCAGATGAAGCTGGCCTCCTCGGCCCGCCGCCATGCCGAGCCCCGGCCCGAGGGTCGGTCGTCACGAGTCGTCTCCGGCAAGCCCCACCGCGACCGTGTGCTCGGCCGCTGGCTCCTGCCGCTCCCGACCATCGACCCGATCATCGTCGCCCGCAGCGGCGCCGCCCTCGCGTCGTACGGCCCGGAGTTCCGCTACTCCCACTACGCCGGCACCAAGACGCTGCGCTACGCCGTCGGCGGCGCCGCGGGCGTGGCAGCGCTGGGGGTGGCCGCTCAGGTCAAGCCGGTCCGCAACTCCATGCTCGGCCACATCAAGCAGGGCGACGGCCCCGATGCCGCGCGTCGTGCCAAGTCGTGGTTCACCGTCGACTTCGTCGGCGAGGGCGGGGGACAGGTCGTGCATACGCGGGTGTCCGGGGGTGACCCGGGCTACGACGAGACCGCGAAGATGCTCTCCGAGGCGGCGCTGTGCCTCGCGTTCGACGACAACCCGCCGACCGCCGGACAGGTCACCACCGCTCAGGCGATGGGCGACCACCTGACCGAGCGCCTGCTGGCCGCAGGCCTGCGCTTCGAGGTGCTGTAGCCCCCGTCAGGGCACGGTGACCGGCACGGTCGTCCGCACCGTCTTCTGGCGGGCCCCGCCGTGGTAGACCACGGTGAGCTCGTGCGTGCCCGGCGACAGCAGCGCCAGGAGCGTGCCGCCGTGGCCGTCGACGACGTCGAAGTGTCCCAGCCCGTGCTTGCCCTTGAGGACGCGTGACGTGCCGCGCGGCGAGCTCACGCCGGGTGCGTGGACCCGCAGCCGGAGGTACACCCGCCCGTGCCGCATCGTCGTACGCACGTGCAGGGTGGGGACGGTCCGGATGCCGTGGACGGCGACCGAGCGCCGGGTGACCGGCATCCAGTTGGTCGCACGGTAGGTCACCTCGACATGGACGTGGTGTCCGATGTCGCGCGGCCGGATCACGTACGTCGCGGCGCGGCCGCCCCGCACGGGCTGGTCGCCGCGGAACCACCGGTAGTGCGCCGTCGCGGTGCTGGGCGCGAACGTCGCGACGTGCGCGGTCAGCGTGCGGCCCACGACGGCGTGACCGGTCACGGTCGGCTTGTCCTCGGTCGCGCGACCGAACACGACCCTGTCGGAGGTGTTCGACGTGGCGGGCGCGGGCGTGTAGCCGGCGGAGTGGGCCGTGACGACGACGTGGATCCGGTGGCCGGCGTCGGCCTCGGTCGGTCGGTACGTCGACTTGATCGCGCCCTTCTTCAGGAGCGAGCCGGCGTACCACTGGTAGGTGATCTGGTCGGGTGTGATGGACCAGGAGCCGCTCGTCGCCTGCAGCCGGTGGCCGACGACGGCGTGGCCGGTGAGCGTCGGCGCCTTGGTCGACCGGATGACGCCCGGGAGCACGTCGGCGGTCGCGGCACTCGGCACCATGGCGGTGAGGTAGCCGGGGCGGGACGCCTTCACGCTCACACCGACCGGCTGGCCGAGGTCCTGCGGGCGCGGCGTGAACGTCTTGTCGGTCGCGCCCAGCACCGGCAGGCCGCTGACGGTCCACTGGTACTCGATCGTCGCCTTCGGCGTCCATGCGCCGTGGTCCGCCCGGAGCTCGACGCCGACCTGCGCAGTGCCGACGACCGCCGGCTCGCGGGTGTTGAGGAAGGTGCCCGGCGCCACCGCGTCGGTGGCGGCCGAGGTCGCCAGCGCGTCGGTGTAGCCGGTCTGGGTCACCCGGATCTGGATCGCGATCTGCTTGCGGAGGTCGTCGGGCGTCGGGCTGTACGTCGTACCGGTCGCGCCGCTGATCGGCGTGCCGTCGGCGAGCCACTGGTAGTGGAGCTTGCCCGCGGGCGTCCAGCTGCCCGGGGTGGCGGTCAGCACCTGGTCGACCTGCGCCGTACCGGAGACCGTCGGGGGCGACTTGGCCGTGAACTCTCCCGGGGCCACGGACTCGGTGACGGCGGAGGCCACGCGCATCGTCTTGTAGCCGGGGGCGCTGGCCGTGACACGGACCTTGATCGGCACACCCAGCTGGGTGGCGGTCGGGGTGAACGTCGAGGCGGTGGCGCCGCTGACCGCCTGGCTCCCGGCGAACCACTGGTAGCTGAAGGTGGCCGTCGGCGTCCAGGTGCCGGTCGTAGCACTGAGCGGTACGCCGACCTGGGCCGTACCCGAGACCTTCGGCGGCGCGGAGTTGACGAAGACGCCGTGGGCGACCGAGTCCGTCGGCGGGCTCTTCGCGCTGCCGCTGTGCGCACCCGACTTCGTGGCGGTGACCTTGGCCCGGAGGTGCTTGCCGACCTGGTCGGCGGTGGGCTGGAACGTCTTGCCGTTGGCTCCGGCGATGGGCTTGCCGTTGGCGAGCCACTGGTAGTGGAAGGTGAGGTGGCGCTCGCTCCACGAGCCGTGGCTCGTCTTGAGCTTCATGCCGACCTGAGGTGTGCCCGAGACAGTCGGCGACTGGGTGTTGCGGACGACTGTGTCGCGGATGTGGATGAAGCCGCTCGGCCACATCGAGCTGGTGTCGGAGATCGTGCGGGTGTCGTAGCGACCCGCGTGGAGGTAGTTGTACTCCTCGATCGTGATGGCACCGTCGCTCGCGGTCTCGACCCAGGCCACGTGCCCGCGGGAGGATCCGGCCGAGCCGGCCGCCCACCAGGCGACCGCACCGCGGGTGGCGTTGTCGTCGACCGGGATGTCCAGGCTGGTCGCGGCCTTCTTCCAGTTCGAGGCGTTGCCCCAGTGGACGCCCTCGAAGTAGTCGTTGAACGCGACGTCGTTCTCGGAGTTGAGGCGCCACGCCACGAACGACGTGCACTCGCGGTTGTAGAACTGCCACGGGTCGACCAGGGAGTCCTGGGCCGCGTTCTTCAGTCGCGAGGGGTAGTCGTCGACGCCGGACGCCGCGCTGACGGACTCCGGATGGAGGATCGGAGCGAGTGCACAGAGCAGACCCAGGAGCAGCAGAACGCCGATGCGACGTGTCAAGGAGACACGCCGAAGCGAGCGACGTCTGTTGCGCATGTGGCAGACGTTAACCGTGGGAGGTACCCCGGGTCACGCGGTTCTGAGAATCACAACGATGTGGTTCGCGGCGGCGTCCGCAGGCACCTCCAGAGTGCCCGACACCGCCACCGTTCGCCTGGTGTTTGCGTACGTCGGCGGAGCCGGCTGCTCGCTGCTGCGGTTGGGTGGTGGTGCCGAGTGGTGGTGCCCCAGGCCAGAGTCGAACTGGCGGTCTTTCGCGTTCGGCGGAGTCGGCTGCTCGCTGCTGCGGTTGGGTGGTGGTGCCGAGTGGTGGTGCCCCAGGCCAGAGTCGAACTGGCGGTCTTTCGCGTTCGGCGGAGTCGGCTGCTCGCTGCTGCGGTTGGGTGGTGGTGCCGAGTGGTGGTGCCCCAGGCCAGAGTCGAACTGGCGGTCTTTCGCGTTCGGCGGAGTCGGCTGCTCGCTGCTGCGGTTGGGTGGTGGTGCCGAGTGGTGGTGCCCCAGGCCAGAGTCGAACTGGCGGTCTTTCGCGTTCGGCGGAGTCGGCTGCTCGCTGCTGCGGTTGGGTGGTGGTGCCGAGTGGTGGTGCCCCAGGCCAGAGTCGAACTGGCGGTCTTTCGCGTTCGGCGGAGTCGGCTGCTCGCTGCTGCGGTTGGGTGGTGGTGCCGAGTGGTGGTGCCCCAGGCCAGAGTCGAACTGGCGGTCTTTCGCGTTCGGCGGAGTCGGCTGCTCGCTGCTGCGGTTGGGTGGTGGTGCCGAGTGGTGGTGCCCCAGGCCAGAGTCGAACTGGCGACCTTTCGCTTAGGAGGCGGCTGCTCTATCCACTGAGCTACTGGGGCGCTGCGCCGGTTTCGGCGCAGCACATCCTGTCATGCGTCTCAGCCGTGGAAGGCGGTGATGCCGGTCAGCGTCGGGACGAAGACGAAGCCGCCGTCGACCACCTGGGAGGGGAAGTGGGTGAGGTCGCCGGCGTGGATGCGCTGCACCTGGGTGCCGTCGGAGAGGTTCAGCACCACGAGGTCGCCGGAGTTCCGGTCGGCGACGTACACCCGCGAGCCGGCGATGACGGGCGACCCGTAGACGCCGGCGGACCACGCCCAGTGCAGCTTCGAGCGGCCGACGCGCAGGGCACGCACCTGGTTCTGACCGAGGCACGGCATCAGCACCGTCCGGCCGGTGACGGCGGTACCCGCGAAGGCGTTGCACCCGTCGAGCGTCTGCACGGCCGAGCCGATCCCGCCGAGGTGCTCGCGCAGCAGGTAGACGGTGCCGCGCTTGCCGGCGATCACGAGCCGATGGATGCCTGGGACCGACGCGGGGGACGACGAGCCGAGGTCGAGGTCGCTCCGGTTGTCGTCGCGCCAGGTGGCCGGCGCGAAGATCGACAGCCGGTGCAGCTTCTTGGTGCTGAGCTCGGTGACGGAGTCGCTCTTGTCGAATCGGCCGTCGAGCTCTGCGCCGTTGCCGCTGGCGACGTAGATGTGGCCGTTGCGGCCGAGGACGGGTCCGGCCGGTGACCACATCCCCGCCTCGCGGGCGGTCGGTACGGCGTAGTGGTAGGTGTGGCCCTTGCCGGTGACGGACGTCGAAGTCACGTACCCGACGTAGTTGTCGCAGTCGCCCGCCAGGCCGCCGAAGGTGACGACGACGCGGCCGTTCTCGACCAGGACCGCGGAGCGTTCCTGCTCGGCCTTGCGGTTGCGGTGGGGCAGGACGTCGAGGGACCGGTGCCACCGGCGGTGACCGTTGCTCGCGTTCAGCGCCCACAGGATGTGGTGGCCGCCGACCGTCTCGGCGACGGCGAAGATCGAGCCCGTCCGAGCGTCGTACGCCGGGGTGCCGGTGATGCCGAGCGGGTCGATGTCGCCGCAGGGCAGCCCGCTCATCGGCTGCGGCTTCCCCAGGCCCTTCTTCCAGCGGACGTGGCCGGTACGGGCGTTGAGACCGAACATCTTGTCGCCCTCGGTCGCGACGATCAGCGTGCTGCCGACGACGAGCGGCTCGCCGTACACCGCGGCGCCGAGGTCCTTCGTCCAGGCCCCCTGCAACGGGTCCCCCGCCGCATGCGCCACGTGGCCGGCACGCGACGGCGACTGGTGGTACGTCCACCACGGGGTGAACGTCGTGGCCACACCACTCGACGGGCGGGTGCGGACCGGCTCGTGGGCGGCCGGAGACGCCGACGAGCAGGCGGCCACCAGCACGAGCGAGAGCGGGAACAGGACCGAGACGAGTCGACGCATCCACTCAGTGTGGCGGTCCGGGGGTGGCGCGTCACCTGTCCGATCGGGCAGTGGGTGCGTGCCGGACGGAGGCCGTAGTGACCCGTCGGTACGACGGGGAATTGGCTGCTGGCCATCTCCCGGTCACAATTTGGTCACGCCCCGTACGTTCGAGGTGATCCGGCCGCGCCCGGCCGGTGGGTTTCCTGACCGAAGGTTTGCTCGATGTCTGCACTTCCCCCCGACGGCACCGGGTCCACCGGTGACGTCTCGGTCGGTGGCAAGCGCAAGGGCAAGGTCAAGGTCCACCACACCGTCGGCAAGGTCGTGGCCGCGACGATGGTGGTGATCGCGCTGGTGACCGGCCTGAGCGTGGTGTTCCTCTATCGCCACTACAACGCCAATCTCAACGTCCTCGATGTCAGTGGCGCGCTGAAGAACCGACCTACGCACAAGGTGCCGACCGGGCCGTCCGGGCCGCTCAACATCCTCGTGATGGGCTCCGACAACCGCGACGCGCCGGGCGACCACATCGACAACCTCACCGGCATCGGCAAGCGTTCGGACACCACGATCCTGCTCCACCTGTCGGGCGACCGTCAGCACGCGTACGGCGTGAGCATCCCGCGCGACTCCATCGTCAACCGCGCCGCCTGCTACGACAACGCCGGCAAGGAGATCTCCACGCCGGCGACCGGCGCCATGTGGAACGACGCCTTCAACATCGGCGGCGCGGCGTGCACGATCGAGCAGTTCGAGCAGCTCACCCACGTACCGATCGACCACTTCATCGTGGTCGACTTCGCCGGCTTCAAGTCGATGGTCGACGCCATCGGTGGCGTCGACGTCTGCCTCCCGCACCCCGTCGTCGACCCGATCGGCCACATCAACCTGCCGGCCGGCACCCACAAGTTCTCCGGGACGCAGGCGCTCAACTACGTCCGTGAGCGTCACGACCTCGGCAACGGCTCGGACATCGGCCGGATGAAGCGTCAGCAGGCGTTCATCGCCTCGATGGCGCACACGGCCATCAGCGCCAACACCCTGGCCAACCCGATCCACCTCGGCAAGTTCCTCGACGCCGCGACCAAGTCGCTCACCGTCGACCCCGGCCTGAAGAGTCTGGCCAAGCTGGTCGGGCTGGCCTACCAGTTCCGTCACATCGGGCTGGACAAGATCCAGTTCGTGACCACGCCGTGGGAGGTCGACCCGAGCGACCCCAACCGCGTGGTGTGGGCGCCGACGGCCCACCTGCTGTGGCAGGACCTCCTCAACGACAAGGTCCTGCCCAAGTCCCTGCTCTCGGGCTCGATCAACGCACACAACGTCCCGGGTGTCACCCAGTCCGGCGACCCGTCGTCGCGCCCGAGCAACAGTGAGGGCGAGCAGCAGGCCGCGCAGGACAACCTGGCCAACGGCCTCTGCGCCTGATGTCCGACTCACGCCCCGCGCAGTCGTCGGAGGAGCCCGACTGGGAGAGGCGTCGGCGTCTCGCCGCCGTCTTCGGTGACGTGCTCCCCGAGACCACGTCCGATGAGCGCGACCCGCAGTCACCGTCCGACGATGAGGCCGGCGAACGCTGGCTGCGCGCCCAGGTCCCGCCGCACCACGGCTGAGGGGACCCAGCTCCCCTGACCGGGCTCGAGGTCAGGAGGTGCTGCCGCCCTGCCCCGCGAGCAGGTCGCGGATCTCCTGGAGCAGCTTGACGTCTTCGGGGGTGCCGGGCTCGGGACTGGGGAAGAAGCGCTCCTTGGCCTTCGTGTAGGGCACGACGATCAGGAAGTAGACGATCGCGGCCAGGACCACGAACGCGATCAGGGTGTTCCCGAAGTGGCCGCCGGACTTGGCGTCGTCGAAGGTGTTCTTGACGCCGGGGATCACGCTCGTGAGCCAGGTGGTGAAGGCGGTGACGACGGCTGCGAAGGACGTGGCGATGATGAACGCGACGGCGACCTCGATCAGGTTGCCGCGGAGGATGAAGTTCTTGAACCCGGTCATGACACTCTCCTGTCGGCCGCCGAGTCGACGGCCTCGCTGGGTCGGACGCGCGTCACGCTATCCGGAAAGCACCACGCTGAGGAGATCGGTCGCCGATGCGCCCGCGATGACGTCGACCTCGGACGCGTCCACTGCCACCACCACCAGGCGTCCGGTGAGCCCGGCGGCGGCAGGGCTCCGGGTCTCCGGCGCCGGGAGGGCCAGCACGGGCGCGTCCAGGGCGACGTACGACGCCGTACCTCGCCGCGGGTCGGCGGCGACCAGGTCGACGGTGTCACCCACCCGGAGCAGCGCGACCGCGTCGGCGTCCGCCACGCGTACGGGCAGGGCCACCCGTCCGGGGTAGCCACTGACCAGTGACGGCGTCACGAGGCGTACGTCGGTCACCGGCTCGCCGGCGCGCACCGGCGCGGCCAGGGTGCGTCCGACCGCCGTCGTCGATGACCCCACGGGCGCGACGTCGGCCGGGTAGCTGCGTTCGACCAGGTCGTGCGCCGAGAGGACGGTGCCGGAGTCGAGATCGCGGGCGGCCACGGCGACGGTCACCTGGGGGCCGGGGTGCGGGCGCACCGAGTGGAGACCGGTCAGCACCGCCAGTGCCACGCACACGGCCGCGAGCGGACGCCGGCGCGCCAGCACGGTGCGACGTACGGCGCGGCGCAGGCGCTCGCGGCGACCGGCCGGGACGGGGGTGAGGGTTGTGCTCATCCCACGACGGTAGGCGGGAGCGTGGGACTGGCGCGGAGTCTCTCCACAGGCCCCTCGGTCAGCCGCCGGCGGAGGACCCCGACGTGCCGGGGGTCGCCGGAGTCGGCGACGAGGAGCTCGTGCTCGACTTCGCCGGGGTGCTCGACGACTCCGAGGAGCCGTTCGCGGAGCCCGTCGACGAGGACGCGTCCGACCCTGCGGACGACGACCCGGTGGCGCCGGTCGAGCTCGCCTGGCGGCTGTCGTTGCGATAGAAGCCCGAACCCTTGAAGACCACGCCTACGGCGTTGAACACCTTGCGCAGCCGGCCGCCGCACACCGGGCACACGGTCAGCGCATCGTCGGTGAAGCTCTGGAACTCTTCGAGCTCGTGACCGCAGTCGGTGCAGCGGTACTGGTAGGTGGGCAACGCAGCGATCCTCGGAGTCGAACGGCTTGACCGGCTGGCACTCGCCACCGGCGACTGCCAATGGTACGGCACGATCACCGGCCGCCGGCCCCAGCAGGAGCTGGCGGCGGCTGCCCGAGCCGAGCTCAGCGCAGGGGGATCCAGCGGGTCGGGGTGACCGCGGTGGTGACCGGGCGGTCGTGGTCGTCGACGGGTACGTCGCGGCCGACCTCGTCGTCGTACAGGCAGATCACGACGGGGGTCCCGACCGGCACCCTGCTCAGGGCACGGTCGTAGCAGCCGCCGCCCTGGCCGAGGCGGTCACCCGAGAGCGAGACCGCCTGGCCCGGCACGATCACGACGTCCGCGGTGGCCACGGCGTCGAGCCCGAGCCGGTCGACGGGTTCGAGGAGTCCCATCCGCGCCGGGACGAGCGCCGTGGGTCCGCGCCAGGTGCCCCAGTCGAGGTCGAGGTCGGGCAGCACCACCGGCAGGATGACGCGCTTGCCGGCCGCGTCCAGAGCGTCGAGCAGCGCGCCGGTGCCGGGCTCCGACCCGATCGAGACGTACGCCGCCACCGTCGCCGCCCGGCGTACCTCCGGACGCGCCATCACCACCGCGGCGAGGTCGTGCCCCGCCTGCACCACCTCGACCAGTGGACGCCGGTGACGCGACGTGCGGATCTGGTCGCGGAGGGCGATCTTCGCCGCCGACGCCGCGGAGGCGGGCTCTCGGCCGGATCGGGATTGCGGAGGGGCCACCGGGCCAGCCTACGATCGCGGTATGAGCAGTGCCGGACTCGCACGCGCCCGGGCGAAGATGTCGGATGCCGGGATCGACCCCGTCGCGATCGACACCTTCGCCCACTACTACCGCCTGCTGGAACACGGAGAGACCGGCATCATCCCGGAGTCCTCGATCGAGCCGCTCGACATGGAGTCGCTGGCCGACGTCGACATCGACGACGAGGAGGCGTCGGCGGCGCTGCGTCGTACGGCGGTGATCAAGCTCAACGGCGGCCTCGGCACGTCCATGGGCATGGAGCGCGCGAAGAGCCTGCTCTGTGTCCGCAAGGGCTGGTCGTTCCTCGACGTCATCGCCCGGCAGGTGCTCCACCTGCGGCGCGCCCACGACGCCCCGTTGCCGCTGATGTTCATGAACAGCTTCCGCACGTCCGTCGACACCATGGACGCCCTCGCCCGCTACGCCGACCTCCCGGTCGACGGCCTGCCGGTCGAGTTCCTGCAGAACCGCGAGCCGAAGCTGCTGGCTCACGACCTCACCCCGGTCAGCTACCAGCGCGACCCCGACCTCGAGTGGTGCCCGCCGGGCCACGGCGACCTCTACACCGCCCTGCGCGGCACCGGCCTGCTCGAGAGACTGGTCGACCTGGGCTACGAGCGGGTGTTCGTCTCGAACGCCGACAACCTCGGCGCCGTGCCCGACCCGCGCATCGCCGGGTGGTTCGCCCGCACCGGTACGCCGTTCGCGATCGAGGCCGTACGCCGTACCCCGTCCGACCGCAAGGGCGGCCACTTCGCCCGGCGGAAGGCCGACGGCCGGATCGTGCTCCGCGAGACCGCGCAGACCTCGGTCGAGGACCAGAACGCCCTGGGCGACCTCGACCGCCACCGCTTCTGCTCGACCAACAACCTCTGGTTCGACCTGCGTGCGATGTCCGAGGCGCTCGACGCCCGGCACGGCATCCTCGGCCTGCCGCTGATCCGCAACGTGAAGACCGTCGACCCTGCCGACCCACGCACCCCCGAGGTGATCCAGATCGAGACGGCGATGGGCGCGGCGATCGAGGTCTTCGAGGATGCGCGGACGATCGAGGTCGGTCGCGCCCGCTTCGTGCCGGTCAAGACCACCAACGACCTGCTGGTCCTCCGCTCGGATGTGTACGACGTGGGGCAGGACTTCGTGCTCAGCCCGGCGGCCGACCCGCTTCCGTACGTCGAGCTCGACGCGGCCTACTACAAGCTCGTCCCGGAGTTCGAGCGGCGCTTCCCCGAGGGCGCCCCGTCGCTGCGCGAGGCGACCTCGCTGAAGGTCTCGGGAGACTGGACCTTCGGGCGCGAGGTCAAAGTGGTCGGCGACGTGTCCCTGGAGACCGCCGCGGCCGACCGGGTCCCGCCCGGTAGCGTCTTGGAGCATGACTGACGCGCTCGTCTCCGTCGAGGAGCACCGCGATCGCATCCTCAGCGCGATCCGGCCGCTTCCCGCCTTCGACCAACCGTTGATGGAGGCCTTCGGCCTTTCGGCGGCGGAGGACGTCCATGCCACCGTGGCGCTGCCGGGCTTCGACAACTCCGCGATGGACGGGTACGCCGTCTGTCATGCCGACGTGGCCGCCGCGACCGATGAGGCCCCGTCCCACCTGCCCGTCGTCGGCGAGATCGGCGCCGGGCAGGCGACCCTGCTCGCGATGTCGCCCGGCACGGCGGTGAAGATCATGACCGGCGCCCCGGTCCCGGCCGGGGCCGACTCCGTCGTCCCTTACGAGTGGACCGACCGCGGCGTCGCCAACGTCGTCATCACCCGGGCCCCCGAGCTCGGCCAGCACATCCGTCCCGCCGGGCAGGACGTCTCCGTCGGAGACCTGATCGTGGGAGACGGGACCGTGCTCGGCCCGCGGCAGCTCGGCCTGCTCGCTGCCGTCGGCCGGTCGTCGGTCCGGTCGCGTCCGCGTCCGCGGGTGGTGGTCATGTCGACGGGCTCCGAGCTGCGGGAGCCCGGAACCTCGCTCGGCCACGACTCGGTGTACGACGGCAACTCCTTCCTGCTCGCGGCCTCGGCCCGACAGGCAGGCGCGATCGCCTACCGGGTCGGCATCGTGCCCGACGAGCCGCGCGCCTTCATGGACGCGCTGTCCGACCAGCTCGTGAGGGCCGACCTCGTGGTCACCAGCGGTGGCGTGTCCATGGGCGACTACGACGTCGTCAAGGAGGCGCTGTCGCCGCTCGGAAGCGTGTGGTTCGGCGGGGTCGCGATGCAGCCGGGCAAGCCCCAGGGCTTCGGCCTGGTCGGCGACGACGAGGTGCCGATCGTGACGCTGCCGGGCAACCCGGTGTCGTCGTACATCTCCTTCGAGCAGTTCGTGCTCCCGGCGATCCGCAAGCTCATGGGCCGTACGCCGTACACCCGGCCGGAGGCTGACGCCGTCCTGACCCACGACCTGAGGTCGCCAGACGGGCGTCGCCAGTTCGCCCGTGGTGTCCTGTCCGTCGTCGACGGCCGGCTCGCCGTGACGCCGGTCGGCCCCCAGGGGTCGCACCTGATCGGCGACCTGGCGGCGTCCGACGCCCTCATCGTGGTGGCGGAGTCCGTGACCTCGGTCGACGCCGGTGAGACAGTGACCGTGCTGCCGCTCGACGAGGAGTTCTAGTGGACCCAAGCGACCGACTCACCCACGTCGACGAGTCCGGCGCGGCCCGCATGGTCGACGTGTCGAGCAAGGACGTCACGGCCCGTGAAGCGGTGGCTGCCGGCCGGGTGCTGGTGTCTCCGGAGGTGGTCGAGCTGCTGCGCGGGGCCGGCGTGGCCAAGGGCGACACGCTGGCCGTCGCGCGTCTCGCCGGGATCATGGGCGCCAAGCAGACCCCGTCGCTCATCCCGTTGTGCCACCCGTTGGCGATCTCCTCCGTCACGGTCGATCTCGAGGTGGGCGACGAGGCGGTGGAGATCGTCGCCACGGTCCGCACGACCGACCGCACCGGCGTCGAGATGGAGGCACTCACCGCCGTCGCCGTGGCCGGGCTGACGGTCATCGACATGGTCAAGGCCGTCGACAAGCGGGCGGTCGTCACCGACATCCGCGTTCTGTCCAAGACCGGCGGCAAGTCGGGAGACTGGACCCGATGACCGCTTTCCGTCAGCGCTTACGTGAACGCTTGCGCAGGAGTCGCGCGTGACCATGCGAGCCGCGGTCGTGGTGGCCTCGAACCGTGCTGCGGCCGGGGTGTACGACGACACGACCGGCCCACTCCTCGTCGGCTTCCTGACCTCTCTTGGCTTCTCGTGCGAGCCGCCCCAGGTAGCCCCGGACGGTGAACCCGTCGGCCGCGCCATCTCGGCGGCAGCCGACGGAGGTGCCCGGGTCGTGCTCACCACCGGCGGCACCGGGCTGACCCCCACAGACCTCACGCCGGAGGTCACCCGGCCTCTGCTCGACCGCGAGGTGCCGGGCATCGCCGAGGCGATCCGGGCGTACGGCGTGCGCAAGGGCGTGCCGACGGCGGCCCTCTCGCGCGGTCTGGCCGGAGTCTGCGGCAACTGCCTGGTGGTCAACCTGCCGGGTTCGCGCGGCGGGGTGAAGGACGCGATCGCGGTGCTCGAGCCGCTCCTCGTGCACGCGGTCGAGCAGATCGTCGGGAGCGATCATTGACCAGCACCCCACGACGTCGTCCGCCTCCTCCACCGTCGGCCGGACGTCTCCGCGGACACCCCGGATGACCGCGGGCTGGCCGGCCACGCTGCAGTACGGCGAGGTCACCGTGCGCCCGCTGCGCTACCGCGACGCCCGCGCCTGGCGCGCCGCCCGCCGGCGGAACGCCGCGTGGCTGCGGCCCTGGGACGCGACCGTTCCGCCGGGCGGCTCGGAGAGGCCGGTGACCTTCCGCGCCCTCGTCACCCGACTCAACCGGCACGCCAGTCTGGGCCAGGGCATGCCGTTCGCGGTCGAGGTCGGCGGGGTGTTCGCCGGCCAGGTGACGGTCAACAACATCGTGCGGGGCTCGGCCCAGTTCGCGTCCGTCGGCTACTGGCTCGATCGTGACCAGGCCGGCCGTGGCGTGATGCCGACCGCGGTGGCGCTGGTCATCGACCACTGCTTCCGCTCGGCCGGACTGCACCGGATCGAGGTGGCGATCCGGCCCGAGAACTCCAACTCCCTCCGGGTCGTGGAGAAGCTCGGCATCGCCGAGGTGGGCTACGCGCCGCGCTTCCTGCACATCGACGGAGCCTGGCGCGACCACCGGATCTATGCGATCACGGTCGAGGAGTGCCCGGAGGGAATGATGGCCCGACTTTCCCACGAGTCACACGAGTGATTTCACGACACACCAGTTGACATCCCCGGGGCCCTGCGCCCGCGAACCTAGTCTCGGGCCGTGGAACTGAGCGGAGTCATCTTCGTGGCCCTCGCCGTGGCCTGGGCCGCCTACCTGATCCCGAAGGCGCTGCGCCACCACGACGACGACGTGCGAGGTCGCTCCATCGACCGGTTCTCCCCAGGCATGCGGGTGCTGGCGCGTCGCGAACCGGTCAGTGCCCGGGCAGCCCGTCTCGTGCTCGAGGCCGACCGCACTGCCTCGGCTCCGTCGCCCCAGGAGCTGCTCACTGCCCGTCGTCTGGCGACCTCACGGGCGACCAGGCGTCGGCGTCGCGTCCTCTCCGTCCTGCTGCTCGCTCTCGCGGCCGTGGTGGCAGCATGCGTCGCAGGCCGACTCGCCTGGCCATACGTCGGGCTCCCGGTCGCCATGCTCGTGGTGTGGTTGGTCGCGTGTCGCGTGATGGTGCGCAAGGAGCGGGCCTGGCTTCCGGCCGCCCTCGTCGAGACCGACGACGACGAAGCGGAGACCGGCTCTCTCTCACCGGTCGATCCCGCCGAGCCGGTCGCACGCGACCCGAAGCTGTGGGACCCCGTACCGGTCACCCTGCCGACGTACGTCTCGAAGCCGCCCGCGCGTCGCAGTGTCCGCACCATCGATCTCGACTCGACCGGGGTCTGGACCTCCGGGCGCTCCGAGGCCGACTCAGCCCTGGCCCGCGAGGCCGAGTCGGCGGATCGCGAACGCCGTCGCGCCGACCGCAAGGGCGACTCGGACGAGCAAGCCGTCAACTCCTGACACCCGGCTGACTCGATTCGGATCCGCGCCGGGCCCGGTGCTACCGTTTCGCTTCGCGTCGTACGACGCACGGGGCTGTGGCGCAGCTGGTAGCGCATCTCGTTCGCAATGAGAGGGTCAGGGGTTCGAGTCCCCTCAGCTCCACCCACACCTGCAGGTCAGGGGCATGCCGACCTCCTCTTCCCCCCGCCGGTTCGCGGGCCGGACGCCACCCCTTGACCTGACGTTCTCGCTCAATGATCATTGCCTCAATGTCTACTGAGCGAAATCGACGCGCCGGGGATGCTGTGGCTCGCAGGGTGCGGCTCCACGCCGCCCTGGCCGACCCTGCCCGGCTCCGCATCGTGGACACGCTCAGTCTCGGCGACGCGTCGCCCACCGATCTCCAGCGTGACCTGGGCATCGCCTCGAACCTGCTCGCCCACCACCTCGGGACCCTGGAAGACGCGGGACTGATCGTGAGACACCGATCCGAGGCCGACCGGCGCCGGACCTACCTCCGTCTGGACCACGAGCGCCTCCACGAGCTGCTTCCCGACTCCTACCGATCGCAGGTGACCGTGCCCCGAGTGGTGTTCGTCTGCACCGCGAACACCGCCCGGTCCCAGCTTGCGGCCGTGCTGTGGAACCACGCCAGCGACGTGCCGGCCACCTCGGCCGGGACCCACCCCGCCGAGTCGGTCGCCCCGGGCGCCGTCGCGGTGGCGGCGCGGCGGGGGACTGCGCTGGGCCAGGTGGCACCCCGTTCGCTGGCCGAGGTGCTTCGCGACCAGGACTTCCTGGTCACCGTGTGCGACCGCGCGCACGAGGAGCTGGATCGGACCTCGGGCCTTCGTTCGACACGTCCCACCTTGACCGCCCGCAGCCTGCATTGGTCCGTGCCCGACCCGGTCCCAGTCGGTACCCGGGCCGCCTACGACTCGGCGTACGACGACCTGGCAAGGCGGGTCACCCAGCTCGCTCCGAGCCTTGCTACCCGTTGAGCAGCTACGTCCCCATGGAGCAGCCCATGACACCTCACACGCCCACCTCGCAGCCCGTCTCACAGCCGACTTCGGGATCGGATCGCTACCCGCGGCCCGACATCACCCTGGACCAGCAGGTCGCGCTGCATGGCGCCGCGGCCCGGCTCGCAGGTGACTTCGCAGTCCTCTATGGCCCCGAAACCATCGAGAGACTCCTCCTCTCCTCCTACGACGAGTTCGCGGACCGGGCCACGGTCGTGAACTTCCTGCCCCTCCTCGCCGAACGCTTCGCTCGCCAGCGGCTCCAGGCCCTGGCCCGCGTCGAAGGCCTGCGCACCGACGGCAAGCCGGTGGTGCTGTTCTTGTGCACCCACAACGCCGGCCGCTCCCAGATGGCGCTCGGATTCTTCAACCACCACGCCGGCGACGCCGCCGTCGCGTGGTCGGGTGGCTCCGAACCCGGCACCAGCATCAACCCTGCAGCCGTCGCGGCGATGTCCGAACGCGGCATCGACATCTCAACAGAGTTCCCCAAGCCATGGACCGACGAGGTGGTCCGGGCCGCCGACGTCGTGATCACCATGGGGTGCGGCGACGCCTGCCCGGTCTTCCCCGGCAAGCGCTACGAGGAGTGGACCCTTGACGACCCCGCCGGCCTCGACCTGGACGACGTCCGGCCGATCCGCGACGAGGTCGAACGACGTGTCCTGGCCCTCCTCGAGCAGCTGCACGTGCCCGCCGAGAAGGGCTGAACCCGCACCCGCATCGCCGCTCCTCCTGCTGTCCCATCCCAACGAACGGAATCCCGTGCCCGAGACCGGCTCTCCTCCCCACCACGCATGGCCGACCCCTGCGGATCTACGGCGCCGCCTCCTGGCTGAGGCGCTCGGGACCATGTTGCTGGTCACCGTCGTCGTGGGGTCCGGGGTCGCGGCCCAGCGGCTCAGCCCCGACGACATCGGCCTGCAGCTGCTGGAGAACTCGACCACCACGGCGTTCGGGCTGACCGTGCTCATCTTGTGGTTCGGCCCGGTCTCCGGTGCCCACTTCAACCCCGTGGTCTCGCTCGCCGACTGGTTCCTGGGCCGGCGCGCCGGCGCCGGCCTGATCGGAACCGAGGTCGGTGCCTACACCGCAGCCCAGGTGGTCGGCGCGATCGCCGGCGCCGAGCTGGCCAACTTGATGTACCAGGTGCCGGTCGGCCGGCTCGCGACCACCGACCGCACCGGCGCCCACCTCCTCCTGGGCGAGGTTGTCGCCACGGCGGGTCTGGTCGGCCTGATCTTCGCCATGGCCCGCACCGGCCGCGGCCTGCTCGCCGCACCGGCCGTCGGCGCCTACATCGGTGCCGCGTACTGGTTCACCTCCAGTACGTCGTTCGCGAACCCAGCCGTCACCATCGGCCGGATGTTCTCCGACAGCTTCACCGGCATCGCGCCCAGCTCGGTCCCCGGGTTCATCGCCGCCCAGCTGGTCGGGCTCGTCGTCGCCGTCGCGCTCACAGCATTCGTGTTCCCCCACATCGGCGACATCGCCGACGAGATCGTCGTGCCACACCACACCGACACCGACAGCGACCGACACCGAGGCAACATCCAGGAGTTGCCCATGACGAGCATCACGACCTCCGACAACCCGGCCAAGGGCGCTCCGGGTCACCGCCCAGTGGTCGTCTTCGCCTGCCGCGCCAACGGCGGACGCTCCGTGGTCAGTCGGCTCCTCACCGAGCGCTACGCCGGCGGGCGGGTGGAGGCGCTCTCGGCCGGAACAGAGCCGGGCGACCACGTCCATCCCGAGGTCGCCGGCGTCCTCGAACAGCTCGGCCTCGACACCTCGCGGGAGGAGCCGAAGCTGCTGACGCCCGACATGATCGCCGGCAGCGACCTGGCCGTCACCATGGGCTGTGGCGAGAACTGCCCCTACGTCCCAGGAGCCCGCTACCGAGACTGGCCCCTGGACGACCCCAAGGGGCAGGACGACGACACCGTCCGCCGCATCGTCGCCGACATCGACAACCGGGTCCGCGGTCTGCTGGTCGAGCTGGTGCCGGACATCGAGCTGCCACCCTCACTCGTCCCGCACGCCTGACGGCTCACTGCCCGGCTGTCGACGACAGTCGGCCTTCCTCGTCGCAGACCTGGAGGAGCGTGGCACCACAGCGGCTCAAGCAGGGTTGGCGGTGAGCAGATCACCGACCTCGCGGGCGGTCGGGACGCGGCCGGAGATCACGACCTGCTCGTCGACGACCAGCGCCGGAGTGGCCATCACCCCGTAGGCCACGATGGTCGGGTAGTCGGTCACCTTCTCCACGGTGGCGTCCAGCCCGAGGTTGTCGACGGCCTGCCGTGTCGCCTTCTCGAGGGCTGCGCAGTTCTTGCAGCCGGATCCGAGGATCTTGATCTTCATGGTGCTTGCCTCCTGACGAGGGTGTTGTGAGCTCAAGCGAGCAGGACGTTGAACAGGTAGCCGACCGCGACGATGCCGGACCCGACCACGGCGACGTAGGTAGCCAGCAGCTGGGCCTTGAGGACGCGGCGCAACAGGATCATCTCGGGCAGCGACAGCGCGACGACGGCCATCATGAAGGCCAGCAGGGTGCCCATCGGCAGGCCCTTGTCGTACAGGGCGACCACCAGCGGCATGATGCCGGCGGCGTTGGAGTACAGCGGGATGCCGATCAGCACCGCGACCAGGACCCCGAAGGGGTTGCCGGGACCGGCGTACCGGACGAAGAAGCTCTGCGGTGCCCAACCGTGGATGACCGCACCGAGCCCGATGCCGACCAGCAGGTACGGCCAGATCCGGTGCAGGATGCTGCGGACCTCTTGGGCGCCCATCCGCAGACGCTGCCCGAACGTCAGGTCGGCGGTCGAGTCGATGACCTGGCCATCGACCCTGGTCTCGAACACGAAGGGCTCTACCCACCGTTCGACCCCGAGGCGACCCAGCACCCATCCTGCGAGGATCGCGATGCTCACGCCTGCCGCGATGTAGGCGGCGGTGACCTGCCAGCCGAACATGGTCAGCAACAGCCCGATCGCAACCTCGTTCACCAGGGGGCTCGCGATCAAGAAGCTCAGCGTGACCCCGATCGGGATGCCGGCGGCCACGAAGCCGATGAACGCCGGGACCGCGCTGCAGGAGCAGAAGGGGGTGATCACCCCGAGCCCGGCGGCCATCACGTTCCCGACGCCCTCCCGGCGCCCACCGAGAAGTGCCCGGGTGCGTTCGATGCTCATGTAGGAGCGGGCGACCGTGATCACGAAGATGATGCCGGACAGCAGCAGCCCGATCTTGACCGAGTCGTAGGCGAAGAAGTGGAGCGTCTCGGTGGCCCGGCTCTCCGGATCCATCCCGGAGACGTCGTACAGCAGCCAGTCCCAGAGCCGTCCGTTCCACCGGTACGCGAGGACCCACGCACCCACCGCCGCCGAGAGCGTCAGCCACCGACCCCGGGTCGAGGTGGGCATCCGCTCGATGACACTCATCACGACACCGGTAGGGCCTCGGTCAGCCGTCCCGACGCGTCCGGCGCGACTTCGTAGTCGACCCAGCGACCTCGTTTGGTCGTGGTGACCAGCCCGGCCCCACGCAGCACTTTGAGGTGGTAGCTCAACAGGTTCGGGGCGACGGTCACGTGGGCCTGCAGTTCGCACACGCACGCCCGACCGGCCGACAGCCGGCGCAACACCGTCCACCGCACCGGATGCGCGACGACGGCCAGCAGTCTCACCCGAGCCTCGGCGACGGCACTCCCGTTCGCTTCCCATACATCAACGGCGGTTGAAGCAGTCACATTTGAAGCATCCACCGTCGACGCCTTCGCGTGCAGAGCCGGTCGGCCCGGAGCGAGGGACCAATGTCCTGGGCCTGGATCCGGCCGAGTCGCGTCAGCTGCAGCAGGCGCCCAGCTCTTCGCCCGCCTGGTCGGCCTTCGAGCTCGGGATGGGCGTCGGCCGGGACGAGGGGTCTTCCGAACGCCAACCAAGCAGCACCATCATCTGGAGCCGATCAGCGTCATCGCCACTGGAACGCACCACCCGTAAATGTACGGACCCCCCGCACGAGTGCGGGGGGTCTGGCGCGACTGGAGTGAACCAACCGCGGACCTTGCCGGTGGCCTGGGGGGCTGGCGCCTGCGAGGTCTCCATCTGGTGGCTGGGGGGTTGCCACCTGATGTTGACTCAAGTTTACACGTCTTGCCCGTCCCGGAGACAGATTCCTGAAAAACCCTGCGATTTTACGAAACAGACCACTCTCACGCTCAAAACGGCCGTTCCGAGGGCCCTAAGGGGCCCATGTGAAGGGTGATCTGAGGCGGAAACGACACACCAGGGTAAAACGGGACTTCCAAATTTGCCTGTGTATGCCCCATGCTTCTCCCGGAGCTCGATAACTGGCACCACCACAGGGAGAAGATTGACATGGCACGTCACACCAAGATGAAGATCGCAGCACTCGCCACGACGCTCGTCGCGGCCCTCGGCATGGCAGCGATCTCGCCGGCCACTGCGTCGCACGCGGGCAAGGTCACGAGCAACTCTCGTGACAACCAGTGGTGCTGCTGACGCACTGAATCGACTCCCGTTCCGGGGTCGAGAGCACGTCCCGCTAGACGGTCGCGCGCACTCCAGGTCGAGTGCGAAGACCAGCGGAGGCGGCGGCACTTCGGTAGGCCTCACGTGCGGCCTCGAAGTCTCCGACGTCCTCGAGAAGTCCGGCGAGCTCGAACCACAGCTGGGCCGCGGACCTGTCCGCGCCGATCCCGGTGAGACCGAAGACAGCCTGACGATAGGCCCGCTTGGCAGCATCGACGTCACCGCGTACGGCGGCCGCCTGTCCTTCCAGTGACTTCGCGTCCGCAGCGATGAGGGGCGAGTCCTCCTTGACGCTGGAGAAGACCGCGGCGCTCATGGCTTCTGCCTCGACGATGTTGCCGTCGAGGAAGAACGCTCGGGCGCGGGCCAGGTCGTTGCGAGCCACCTCGACCGAGCTGGCGCTGCACCACACGAGCTCTTCGGCGGCCTTGTCCAGGTGCTGCTGAGCCTCCGCCACCTGCGGGGGGTCGAGCCGGAGCTGCATGATGCCCAGCTGGGTGCGGAGCAGCGCGAGGTTGCGGCCGTCCTGGCCCTCGGCCAGCAGCGCAAGTGCCCGCGCCGCCAACGGCACGGCGTCGCGCACGGAACCTTGCTCGGCCTCCATGATGCTGGCGTTCCAGTAGGCGGACGCGCGGGCGAGAGGAGAAGCGAGGATCTCGGCCTTGGACACGGCCTTGCGGCAGGTGCGAACGGCCTGGCCGGCGTCGCCCCGCTCGTAATAGGCGGCGGCCAGCGTCACGGCCATCTGCACGGCCTCGTCGGCGCTGTCGAGCGGGGTGCCGGCGAGCTGTGCCAGGACCCGCTCGCCGACCTCGATCGCCTTGCTGAAGTCACCGGACTCGCGGTAGCAGCGGCTGAGGGAGATGGCGCACTTGATCCGCAGGATGCCGCCGTCAGGCGACTCGACCAGGGGCTCCAGCTCCAGGATGGCGTCATCCATGTTGCCTTGGTTCTCGAGCGCGCGCGCGACCAGGAAACGAGCCCGGAAGACCAGCTCCTCCTGCGAGGTGCCGGTGGCCCGGTCGAGGGCCTGGCGTGCCTGGGACTCCGCCTCGAGGTGCTGGCCCGACTCGAGCGACAGCTCGGCGAAGTCGAGGGTCAGCTTGATCTCGTCGTACTCGCGGGCGGTGACGCCGCGGATGAGGTGGTCGACGGGTACCCCGAGTCGCGTGGCCATGTCATCGAGGACGATGCTGTTGGGACGGCGCTGCCCGGACTCGATGCGCGAGACGTAGCCGACTGAGATCTCGGTGCCGGCCAGCTGGGTCTGGGTCCACCCCTTGGCGACTCGGGCAGCGCGGATCCGATCGCCCAGCTGGGCGGGGTCGATCTCCTTGAGCATGGCTGCATCGCGGGAGTCCATGTGCTGATTGTGACCGACGATTCGGGGATCCGGTCACGAAATGTGCCAAGACGACGAACTTCGCAGGCAAATTTGCCCTTACTGGTCCATTTGGACTACGACGTCTGACCCGAACGGATGGATTTCAGGGTATCGGCACCGACGGCACCGACGTATAGACTGCACGTGCTGGCCGGGGGGCTAGGCGTCACGCGTGCGTCGTCTGGACGCACGCGTGACGTGCTCCTGGCCGTCGATCGAGGCTTCCGGCCTCGTCCAGCGTCGCGATCGCGTCGATCGAGACGGGCAGCCCGCGCGGCAGCCGGATGTCGGCGGCAGCCGATCGAGCCAGCGGAGGGGTGGGCTTGTACCGCCCGTAGCCCTCGTTCAACGTCGCGAAGTCCGCGATGTCGGCGTAGCAGATCGTGGTCTTGACGAGCTGGTCCAGTGACGAGCCCGCAGCCGTGAGCACCGCACCGAGATTCTGCATGGCCTGCTCCGTCTGCGCCTCGATCCCGTCGGGGACCGATCCGGTCGCCGGGTCGATGCCGGGCCTGCCCGAGCAGAAGACGCGCCCTTGGGCCACGATGGCCTGGCTGTACGGTCCGCGGGCCGGTGGGGCGTCGTTCGTGGACACGGACTTCCTGGCCATGGGCGTGGCCTTTCGCGATCGGTCGTCAGCACTGGATGGCCGAGCCCGACGAGGCAGGCTCCGCCGTGGGGGGCCGTCGGTGCCGCTGCGAATGCCCTACAGTGGCGACCTCAAGTGGGCTCGTCCAGGCGAGGTGACGGTCGCGATGCTGCTCTCCACGGCCTTCGTGCCGCCCCTCGACGTGCTCGAGGCGCTCGACGCGGTGGTGACGGCTGCGGCGGGCACGGACGAGGATCTCGAGCGCGTCCCCCTGCACGACATGCAGATGTCGGTGACGATGTTCGGGAACGTGACGCGGGGCGACTCCGCCAACCTCGTCTCCGCGCTGTCGAAGCTCTCCGTCCGGTGGCCGACCGCCCCGACGTTGCGGTTCTCCGGAGGGGCCGCCCTCGAGTGGCCCGGTGACCAGAACGTGTGGGCCAAGGCAGTCGGCGGCGTGGACACTCTCGAGGAGGTCGCGCGCAGCATCGCACCCACGGTCCACCGACTGGGGTACGCCGTCGACCGACGACGCTTCCGGCCCTGGCTCCCGATCGGACGCATCACCCCCACGACCGACCTGGCCTTCCTCGAGCGGCTGCTCGCCGGGCTCGACGCTCATGAGGGGAGCGCTTGGGTCGCGTCCCAGCTGAGTCTGGTCCGTACGACGTTCGCGTCGGCGAAGGGGGGCGCGTCGCCGCCGTACGAGGTGATCCGCGAGTTCCCGCTGCCCGTCGCCTGACCGGCGGGTAGGTCGCAGGAAGGGTCCGGGCCAGGGCACGCCCTAAGCGAGGGCGAGGAGCCGCCGGCGTACGGACTCTCCCGACGCCGGCCGGTGCATCAAGAACCCCTGGGCGAACGGGGCGCCCACGTGGTCGCGCAGGTGCTCGAGCTGCGTGTCGCGCTCGATCCCCTCGACGATCACGTCGAGCCCGAGGGCGTCGCCCATCGCGACGACGGACCTCAGCAGCCGGCAGGACCGTTCGTCGACGTCGATGTCGCTGGAGAGCGACGCGTCGGTCTTGAGGATCTTCACCGGCAGGTGCTTGAGGTAGCTGAGGGACGAGAACCCGACGCCGAAGTCGTCGATCGCGAAGACCGCTCCCGCGTCGACGAGCGTCGTCATCGCGGTCTTGGTCGCGTCGTCGTCGGAGACGACGCAGCGTTCGGTCAGCTCGAGGATCAAGGTGACTCCGGGCATCTGCTCCATGGCCGTGGTCACCTGCCCGACGAACGCGGGGTCGCGAAGCTGCTGGGCGGAGACGTTGACACCGACGCTGAAGTCGCCCCCCGCGGCCGCCTGCAGCGCCGGGGCGTCGTTCGTGACCTGCTCGAGGACCCGCTGACCCAAGGGCACGATGAGACCGCTGCTCTCGGCGACCCGTATGAACACGTCGGGAGGCACGCTCTTGCCTTCGGAGGTCCAGCGAGCCAGGGCCTCGACGCCGGACACGCGGCCGGTGCCGACCTCCACGAGCTGCTGGTAGGCCACGCTCAGCTCGTCGTCGGCGACCGCGTTGCGCAGGGACTCGAAGAGCTCCATGCGGTGCTGGTGCGACCTGCCCAGGGTCTCGTTGTAAGGGAGGTGCCGGTTCTTGCCGCGCGCCTTGGCCTCGTACATCGCGAGGTCGGCCCGGCGCAGGAGCTCCTCGGCGTCGTCGATGTCGTCGCCGAAGGCGGTGCCGACGCTGGCGCTGAGCGGCATGTGGTGGTCGTCGATGACGACACCCTGACGAAGCGCCGTCAGCAGCCGGTCGCAGGTGGGGTCGACGTCCGCGGCGTGCACGTCCTCGAGCAGGACCGCGAACTCGTCGCCGCCCAGGCGGGCGACGGTGTCGCCGCGGCGTACGTTGGCGGCCAGGCGTTGCGCCACCTCGATGAGCACGGCATCGCCGGCCGCGTGGCCGAAACGGTCGTTGATGGGCTTGAAGCCGTCGAGGTCGCAGAAGATCACGGCGACGCGTCCGCCCGACATGGCCGCCCGCTCGAGGGCCCGCCGGGTGCGCTCGAGGAGCAGCCCGCGGTTGGCGAGGTCGGTCAGCACGTCGTGGCGTGCCAGATGCGTCATGGACTGCGTGAGGCGTAGTCGCGAGAAGGCGTCCGAGCTCACCGCCGCCATCGCCTCGAGGGCTTCCTTGTCTGCAGCGCTCGTGGAGCGGGCTCGCTGTCGCGCGGGCGCCACCACCCAGAGCTTGCGCTCCTCGTCCTGAACCATCGCCCCCACCTCCTGGGTGCCGGGCGGCGCCTCGCGCAACGCGATGTTGCGCAGCTGCAGGAGGTTGCGGGCGTTGGCGAGGAGGGTGTTCTCAGCGGTCGTCTCGTCCGGTGCGGTGTGCATGCGCACGGCCGTGTCGAACAGCACCGACAGGCGACGTGCGTTCTCGCGGCCGCGGGTCACCGCCCGGGTCGCGACCAGCAGCGTCATCAGCGGTACGGCGAGCAGGCCCCACGTCCACCAGGAGGTCGACCGGCTGACCACCGCGGCCAGGTATCCGAGGCAGTCGAACGGGACGAAGCAGGCGACCGCGAGCATGGTGCCGGGCTGGGCGAGCTGCTCCTTGAGGGACCCGTGCTGCTCGAGGGCCACCGAGACCGCGGACACGACGAAGTCGACGACGAAGTAGCCGACGGCCGCGATCGCCACGGCGAGCAGCTCGCGGGGTCCGCCCAACGCGTCGCCGCGCAGCTGCGCCACGGTGACGGCAGCCACGGCCGCTCCCACGACGCCGACACCGGTGTTGAACAGCTTGGAGCGAAGCCGCTTGCCGCTGGTCAGCTGGGTGACCACGACGGCCACGGTCCACACGGTCATGGCCACGTGGGGCGGAACGGTCAGCAGGAGGAACATCAGGACGCAGGAGTCGAATCCCACCTCGAGGCCGCCGCCACCCCGGTCCAGGAGCATGGGGAAGCGGGCCACGACGACGATGAGCGGCACGGCCAACATCGCGGTTCCGAAGTTCTCCAGGCCCGACTGGGCGGTCTCCACGGCCGAGACGACGCCGATCGCGACGCCAAGGGCCAGCACCAGGCCGTCGAAGACGTCGCTCGGTGCCGAGGCTTTGGACATGGGAGGAACTCCTTGGGTGGCGACCTTCGCCTGATGGACCCGAGTCGAGTATGCGGAGAGGGGGACACCCGTGTCCTGGCTTTGCGGATTGTGCGCACGGATCGTGCGGGTTGACCCGCGTGGCAGGGTGAGGACGAGGTGTTTCGAGGAGGACCGATGGAGTACACCCGGCTCGGCAGCAGCGGACTCGAGGTCTCGCGGATCACCGTGGGGTGCATGAGCTGGGGCGACGGCGGTACGACGCGACCCTGGACTCGTGACGAGGCGTTCGCGGAGGAGACGATCAGCGCCGCGCTGGAGGCCGGCGTCAACTTCTTCGACACCGCGAACGTCTACTCGGCCGGCACCAGCGAGGAGTACACCGGGCGCTCGCTGTGGAAGCACGCCGACCGCGAGGACGTCGTCCTGGCCACCAAGGTGAACGGCCGGATGCGGCCCGGCCCGAACGGCGCGGGGTTGTCCCGGAAGGCGATCCTGCAGGAGATCGACGCCAGCCTCTCGCGGTTGGGGACCGACTACGTCGACCTCTACCAGATCCACCGGTGGGACCCTGTCGTCCCGATCGAGGAGACGATGGAGGCGCTGCACGACGTGGTGCGTGCCGGCAAGGCGCGATACATCGGGGCCTCGTCGATGTATGCCTGGCAGTTCGCCAAGGCCCAGCACGTCGCCGAGGCGCACGGCTGGACACGGTTCGTGTCGATGCAGAACCACTACAACCTGATCTACCGCGAGGAGGAGCGGGAGATGATCCCGCTGTGCCGCGACCAGGGCGTCGGGGTCATCCCGTGGAGCCCGCTGGCGCGCGGCCGGCTCACGCGCCCGTGGGACACGCGGACGAGTCGGTCCGAGACCGACGACTGGGGCAGCTCGCTCTACCGCGACGAGGATGCCGCCGTGGTGGACAAGGTCCTCGCCCTCGCTGGGCAACGCGGTGTCTCGGCCGCTCAGGTGGCGCTGGCCTGGCTGATGGCCCAGCCCGGGGTCACCTCGCCGATCGTCGGGATCACCAGGCCCGAGCACCTCACCGACGCGGTGGCGGCCGTCGACCTCGAGCTCACCACCGGCGAGATCGCGGAGCTCGGCGCGGACTATGCGCCGCGCGGGGTGGCCGGGCACCAGTAGTCCCGCAAGGGCGTGGGTCCTTGCTCTCGGCCGCGCAGAAGGCCATGGAGTAAGGAGCCACGGCCTAGATCCAGTGGGAGAACCAGATGCGATCGAGCCACTGGGCGTGGGTGAGCAGGCCATCGGTGTAGATCGGCCAGAACCACGCGAAGTTCAGCATCACCAGCACGACGTACGAGCCGGCGACCACAACGCCGACAGTACGACGCACGGTGGGCTCGCGGGACGAGCCGAGCAGCTTGCCGATCGTCAGCGTGAGGGCGAGCACCAGGAACGGCAGCGTGACGATCGAGTAGAAGCTGAAGATCGGCCGGTCGGCGTACAGGAACCACGGCAGCCAGGTCGTGGCGGCGCCGACCACCGCTACCCCGAACCGCCAGTCACGAGCGCCGATCCACATGGCGACGGCGTACATCAGTGCGGCGATGCCGCCCCACCACAGCGCCGGGGTGCCGAGCAGGAGCACCTGGCGGAGGCAGTCGCTCTTCGCGGGGGCGGTACAACCGTCGGTGCCGGGCTTGATGCCGGTCTGCGCGTCGACACCGACGGGTCGGTTGAGGAGCAGCCAGCCGCGTGGCCGTGAGGCGTACGTGTGCGTGCAGCCGGTGAGGAAATGGGTGTGGAAGACGTAGACGTCGCGGTGGTAGTAGGCCAGCGACTCGAGACCCTGCACCAGTCCGGCAAGGCCGTGCTTGACCGGTTGGTCGGCTGTCGGCCAGTGCTTCTTCGGGTCCTCCTTGATGCCCTGGCCGCAGTCCGAGCCGCCGGAGACGTACTGCGTGTACTGCGTGGAGGAGAGGTACTGGACGTACTGGCTGGAGTGCATGAGCCAGCCGCTCCAGGTGGCGATGTAGACCACGAGGCCGACGAGTACCAGGTGGAAGAACGCCGGCACGCCGTCGACCAGCAGGGCCCTGAGGCCGGCCCAGGAGACGCCGAACGAACGCCGGGCCCCGGCGCACCAGGCGACGGCGAGCAGTCCGAAGCCGGCCAGCGGGTAGATCGCCTCCCACTTGCTGCCGCAGGCGAGCCCCCAGCACACACCGGAGGCCAGCAGCCACGGCCGGAACAGCAGGCCCTTGACGGGCCCCCACCCGGAGGTGACCTGCCGAGGCACCAGGGACGCCATCCGGGCGCGGTACCAGTCGCGGTCGAGCACGAGGCAGTGCACGGCACAGAGCAGGAAGAACGCCACGAAGATGTCGAGCAGGGCGAGCCGCGACAGCACGAACTCCAGCCCGTCGAAGGTCATCAGCACGCCCGCGACGCAGCCGAGCAGGGTCGAGCCGGTGAGCCGCCGTACGAACCGGATCATCACGAGGATCAGCAGGGTGCCCACGATCGCCGGTACGACGCGCCAGCCGAGAGGTGTGAAGCCGAAGGTCTTCTCGCCGATCCCGATCAGCCACTTGCCGACCTCGGGGTGCACGACCATTGACGCGTTGGGCTTCCACAGGTCGGTGGTCTGGCCCGCCAGGATGTGCTTGTTGGCGACGCCGTTGTCGTTGTTGATGTAGTCGCGCGCGTAGCCGAAGTGCCACAGGCTCCACGAGTCCTTGGCGTAGTACGTCTCGTCGAACTCGAACGAGTGCGGCGTGCCCAGCTTCCACAGCCGGAGGAAGAGGGCCAGCAGGCTGATCGAGAGGGACGCCGTCCAGCCGACGAAGGGATCCTCGAGGCTGCGACGCCGGCGGCCGCGCTCCCCGGCGAGGGGTACGGCGTTCCCGTCGACGTCGTAGGAGAGACCGATCAGGTCTCGCGAGGGTTCCGACCCCTGCCCGCGGTCCGCGGTCGACGCGGCGGCTCGGGTCGTCACGGTGCTGAACTCTACGTGCCAACGTGCTGACATGATCGGACGCGTGGCCTCCCCATCCGGTGTCCTCGTCCTGGCAGCCACGCCCATCGGGCAGGCCGGGGACGCCCCGCCCCGTCTCGCGGCCGAGCTCGCCGGCGCGGACGTGATCGCCGCGGAGGACACGCGGCGGCTGGGCCGCCTGGCCACGGAGCTGGGGGTGGACGTCAAGGGGCGGGTCACGTCGTACTTCGACGGCAACGAGGCCGCGCGCACGCCCGGTCTGGTCGAGCGGCTGGTCGCGGGCGAGCGGGTGGTGCTCGTGACCGACGCCGGGATGCCCAGCGTGTCCGATCCTGGCTACCGGCTGGTGGTGGCCGCGATCGAGGCCGGCGTGACCGTGACCGCCGTACCCGGGCCTTCTGCGGTGCTCACCGCCCTGGCCGTGAGTGGGCTGCCGGTCGACCGCTTCTGCTTCGAGGGCTTCCTGCCGCGCAAGGCCGGCGAGCGCGCCCGCCGGCTGGCGGGCCTGTCCGGGGAGGAGCGGACGCTGGTGTTCTTCGAGGCCCCGCACCGGACGGGCGCGACGCTCGCCGCCATGGCGGAGGCGTTCGGTGCCGGTCGCCCGGCCGCTGTCTGCCGCGAGCTGACCAAGACCCACGAGGAGGTACGCCGCGGCGGGCTCGCCGACCTGGTCGGGTGGGCCGAAGCCGGCGTACGCGGAGAGGTGACGATCGTCGTCGCCGGTGCCGGTCCGGCGAGGGTGGCGGCCGACGCCGACTCGCTGCGCGCGGCGGTCGCCGCCCTCGAGGCCGCGGGCCAGGGGCGCAAGGAGGCGATCAAGGCGGTGACGACGCGTGCGGGAACCCCGAAGCGGGTGGTCTACGACGCGGTGCACGGAGTCGGGGAGGACGCGTGAGCGAGCCGCTGCGCAACCGGACGGCCGACGACGAGCAGGGGCAGCGCCGCGACCGCGAGCGTCCGCCCCCGCCCGAGCCGCTGCCGCACCCGGTCGTCGACAACCACTGCCACCTCGACATCGCCGACGGTGAATGGTTCGCGACGACGGAGGCGATCGCTCGCGCCGCCGAGGTCGGCGTACCCCGCATCGTGCAGATCGGCTGCGACCTGCCCGGCGCGCAGTGGGCGGTCAACGTCGCCGAGGAGTACGACGCGCTGGTGGCGGGCGTGGCGCTCCATCCCAACGAGGCGCCGCGTCTCGCCGCCGAGGGGCGGCTCGACGCTGCGCTCGCCGAGATCGAGCGCATCGCGGGATCCCACGACAAGGTCCGTGCGATCGGTGAGACCGGGCTCGACCACTACCGCACGGGGCCGGACGGGTGGGCCGTCCAGGTCGAGTCGTTCGTCCGGCACCTCGACCTGGCCAAGCGCCTCGACAAGACCTTGGTGATCCACGACCGCGACGCCCACGACGAGGTGCTCGACGTCATCGACGCCGAGGGGGCGCCCGACCGCTGGGTGATGCACTGCTTCTCGGGCAACGCCCGCTTCGCTCGGGCGTGTCTCGAACGCGGTGCGTACCTGTCCTTCGCGGGCACGGTGACGTTCAAGAACGCCCAGCCGCTGCGGGACGCGCTGGCGCTCGCGCCGCCGGACCGGGTCCTGGTCGAGACCGACGCGCCGTTCCTCACCCCGGCGCCCTACCGCGGCCGTCCCAACGCGTCGTACCTCGTGCCGGTGACGGTCCGCGCCATGGCCGAGGTCCGGGGCGAGGACCTGACTGCGATGTGCGAGGCCATCGAGGCGAACACGGACGCCGCGTTCGGCGGCACCTGGTAGCCGTTTTTCGGCGGTTTTCGGACACGAGACGCTGCTCACGTTCGTCCGCAGAACCGGGCCGAGGAGTTGGGATCGCTCGGGGACCTCCGTAGGGTCGTGTGCTTGTTGGCCGGGATCGGGTGAGCGTTCGACCGGCGCCTCGAGGTAGGGGGCGTCGGCCCGAGAGCCGGGAAGTACGACGTCTGGAGAGCTGTGCGCCAGAAGTTCGCACGAATCATCAAGAGCAGGACCGCGTTGGTGGGCGCCGCCGCCGTGGCCGCGGCGGCGGTGATCGGCACGACCGTCGGCTACGCGTCGATGGGCCGGTCGGTGACACTCAACGTGGACGGACACATCGAGCACGTGACCGCGACCGGTGACACGGTCGGCCAGGTCCTGGCCTCGCAGGAGATCTCTCTCGGGTCGCACGACGAGGTGGCTCCCGCGGTGGACCAGCCGGTCACGGACGGCACCACGATCGCGGTCCGCTACGGCAAGCCGCTGCGGCTCGACGTCGACGGCCACACCTCGACGTACTGGGTGACCGCGACGGACGTACGAGGCGCGCTGCAGGAGATCAACCGCAGCTTCGACCGCGCCCACCTGTCGGTGAGCCGCGGCGCGGGCATCACCCGCGACGGTCTGCGCATCACGGTGGCGACGCCCAAGAAGCTCACGGTGGTCCTCGGCGGCAAGCACGCCGTACACCGAACGGTCCCCGCCATCAACGTTCGCCAGGCGCTGAAGGCGCTGCACGTCCACGTGGGCAGGCACGACGTCGTACACCCCGGGCTCCGGCACCGCATCGGCGACGGCGACCGGCTCGTGCTGACCCGCATCCGGATCGTCCGCCGTCACGTCTCCGCCGAGTCGATGGGCTACGGCACCGTCACGCACGACGACTCGCAAATGCTCCAGGGCCGCAGCACGGTGGTGCGCGCGGGCCATGACGGGCTCCGCAACGTCACGTACCGGATCACCTACCGCAACGGCCGTCTGGTCGCGCGCCGGGTGGTCTCGCAGCAGGTGCTCCGCGCGCCCATCCCCCAGATCGAGCGCGTCGGTACCAAGGCCGTCGCCCCGACCTTCGCCTCGGGCACCACGGTGTGGGACAAGATCGCGCACTGCGAGTCGGGCGGCAACTGGGCCGCGAACACCGGCAACGGCTACTACGGCGGCCTGCAGTTCTCCCTCGGCACGTGGCGCGCGTACGGCGGCGCCGGGCTGCCCAGCAGCGCCTCGCGGCTCACCCAGATCGCGATCGCGACCAAGGTCCGCAACGCCAGCGGGGGGTACGGCGCCTGGCCGGCCTGCTCGCAGGCCCTCGGCCTTCCTCAGTGACTCAACAGATGGGGCGGGATGGCGGGGGACCCGCGTCACTAGGCTGATCGCATGACCTCCGGCGGCCCGAGACTCCTCGGGCCGGCGGAGGTTCGGGCGCTGGCCGCGCGACTCGACGTACGCCCCACCAAGCAGCGCGGGCAGAACTTCGTGATCGACCCCAACACCGTCCGGCGGATCGTGCGGGAGGCCGCGGTCGGTCCCGACGACGTGGTGGTCGAGATCGGGCCGGGGCTCGGCTCGCTGACGCTGGCGCTGCTCGGCGAGGTGTCCCGCGTGGTGGCCGTCGAGGTCGACCCCGCGCTGGCGGCGGCGCTGCCCGAGACGCTGGCGACGTACGCCCCGGACCACGCCGACCGTTGCGAGGTCCTCACCGCGGACGCACTGCGCATCGACGCCATCCCCGGGCCGCCGCCCACCACGCTCGTCGCGAACCTGCCCTACAACGTCTCCGTGCCGGTCCTCCTCCACCTGCTCGCCCTGCTGCCGAGCCTCGAGCACGGCCTGGTGATGGTGCAGTCGGAGGTCGCCGACCGGCTCGCGGCCCCACCCGGCTCCAAGGTGTACGGCGTCCCGAGCGTCAAGGCCGCGTGGTATGCCGACGTACGACGCGCCGGCACCGTCGGGCGCACCGTCTTCTGGCCGGCACCCAACGTCGACTCGGGGCTGGTCGCCTGGACCCGGCGTGATCCGCCCGCCACCACCGCCACCCGCGAGCAGGTCTTCGCGGTCGTGGACGCGGCGTTCGCGCAGCGCCGTAAGGGCCTGCGAGGCGCGTTGCGCACCCTGGCAGGCTCGATCGAGCAGGCGACCGCTGCCCTGGACGGGGCCGGGGTCGAACCCCTGGCTCGCGGCGAGTCGCTCGGCATCGAGCAGTTCGCGCGGATCGCCGAGGCCCTGGCATGAGCCTGACCGTCCGCGCCGCGGCCAAGATCAACCTCCTGCTCGGTGTCGGTGCCCCGCGTCCGGACGGCTTCCACACCCTCGTCACCGTCTACCAGGCCGTCAGCCTGTACGACGACGTGACCGTCATCGCCGCCGGCGAGCTGACCGTCGAGACCGAGGTCGCGCGGTACCTCGACGCCACTCACCTCCCGGCGCCGGGTCACAACATCGTCGACCGCGCCGCCGCCGCCCTGTCCGCCCACCACGGACGCCCGGTCGGCGCCCGGGTACGCATCGACAAGTCCATCCCGATCGCCGGCGGCCTGGCCGGCGGATCGGCGGACGGCGCGGCGGCCCTGCTCGCGCTCGACCGGCTGCACGGCCTGGGCACCTCCGACGACGACCTCCTCGCGCTGGCCGCGGGGCTCGGCAGCGACGTACCCTTCGCGCTGCTCGGGGCCACCGCCCTCGGTGAGGGCCACGGCGAGCAGGTCACGCCGGTCGCCGACCCGGGCTCGTGGTGGTGGGTCGTCGTGCCCTCGCCCGAGGGGATGTCCACGCCGGCGGTGTACGGGCACTACGACGAGCTCCGGCCGGACGCGCCACGCGTGCCCGGCCCGCCGGACGCGATCCGGGCCGCGCTGGCGAGCGGGGAGCCGGGGCGGCTCGCGGCGGCTCTTCACAACGACCTCGAGCGAGCCGCGTTCGACCTCCGCCCCGACCTGGCCGACCTGGTCGCCGAGGGGAACGCCGCCGGAGCCCTGCGCGGGCTCGTGTCGGGCTCCGGACCGACCTGCGTGTTCTTGTGCGAGTCCGCCGCTCATGCCCGCGTGGTCGCCGCGAGCCTCTCGGCCGGCAGTGACCGGCGCGTCGTACTCGTCGCGCACGGGCCGGTCGCGGGTGCCCACGTGGTCCAGCCGTGAGCGAAGCGAGAGCGCGCCTCGACCCGCACCTCTGCGGCGACCGTGCGGTGGCGCGCGAGCTGCGAGCTCACCGGGAGGCGCCGTGAGCAACCTGGTCAACCTCGAGCGGGTCTCCAAGGCGTACGGCGTGCGGCCGCTGCTGACGGACGTGTCGCTGGGCGTCTCGATGGGGGAGCGGATCGGCGTCGTCGGGCGGAACGGCGACGGCAAGACCACGCTCCTGCAGGTGCTGACCGGCCAGGAGCCGCCGGACGGCGGCCGGGCGACGATGACGCGGGGGCTCGCGATCGGCTACCTGCACCAGGGCGACACGCTCGACGACACCCACTCGGTGCGCGACGCCGTGCTCGCCGGCAGACCCGACCATGCGTGGGCGGCGGATCCGCGGACCCGCGAGCTCGTGACGGAGCTGCTCGTCGGGGTCGAGCTCGACCGGGCCGTGATCGGGCTGTCCGGTGGTGAGCGGCGGCGGTGCGCACTGGCCGCACTCCTCCTCCACGAGCACGACCTGGTCGTCCTGGACGAGCCGACGAACCATCTCGACGTCGAGGCCGTCGCGTGGCTGGCGGACCACCTGGCGAGCCTGCCCTCGGCCCTGGTCGTGGTGACCCACGACCGCTGGTTCCTCGACGCGGTGTGCCAGCAGACGTGGGAGGTGCACGACGGCGTCGTCGACAGCTACGACGGCGGGTACGCCGCGTTCGTCCTCGCCAAGGCCGAGCGGCAGAGGCAGGCCGCCGCGACCGAGCTCCGACGCCGCAACCTGGTGCGCAAGGAGCTCGCCTGGTTGCGCCGTGGAGCACCGGCACGCACGTCCAAGCCGAAGTTCCGCCTCGAGGCGGCGTCGGCGCTGATCGACGACGAGCCGCCTCCTCGTGACCGGCTCGAGCTCCAGCGCTTCGCCACCCAGCGGCTCGGCAAGGACGTCCTCGACGTCGAGGACGTCGATCTCAGCCGGGGCGAACGACGGCTGCTCTCGCACGCGACCTGGCGTCTCGGGCCCGGCGACCGGGTGGGGATCGTGGGGGTCAACGGTGCCGGCAAGTCGTCCGTGCTCGCCCTGCTCGACGGTTCGCTGGCGCCCTCGGCCGGACGGGTGAAGCACGGACGCACCGTGGTCATCCAGCACCTCACGCAGGCGCTCGACCTCCTCGACCCCCAGGCCCGCGTGCTCGACAGCGTGGAGTCCGTCCGGCGCGTCGCGCAGACGACCACCGGCGAGGTGACGGCATCGGCGCTGCTCGAGCGCTTCGGCTTCACCGGCGACCGGCTGACCGCTCGGCTGGGCGACCTCTCGGGCGGCGAACGCCGGCGCTTCCAGCTGCTCCGGTTGCTGCTCACCGAGCCGAACGTGCTGCTCCTCGACGAGCCGACCAACGACCTCGACATCGAGACGCTCAACGTCCTGGAGGACTACCTCGACGACTGGCCCGGAACCCTGGTGGTGGTCTCCCACGACCGCTACTTCCTCGAGCGCGTGACCGACACGACGTACGCCCTGCTCGACGACGGCCTGATCTCGATGCTGCCCGGCGGGGTCGACGAGTATCTCGCCCGCCGAGTCGGCGCGAGAGAGCAGCGCGTTCACGCCGAGTCGGCGCCAACAGACGCCGAGAACACGCCGAGTCGTCACGTGCCGACTCGGCGTACGGCGCGCGCGGGGAGCGCGGACGAACGAGCGGCGCGCAAGGTGCTGGCACGCGTGGACAAGCAGCTCGAGCAGGTCGCCACTCGCGAGGCGGAGCTGAACGCCGAGGTCCTGGCGCATGCCTCGGACCACGAGCGGCTCGCGGACCTGTCCCGCGCCCTCACCGAGCTCGCCGCCGAGCGTGAGCGGCTCGAGCTCGAGTGGCTCGAGGCGGCCGAGGTCGTCGAGTAGGGCGCGCCCTCGGCGGGCCACCGCTCAGTCGGCGTACGGCGCGAGGAGGGTGCGGAGCAGGGCGGCGAGCTTCAGGCGGTCGCGCTCCGGCAGGTCCTCGAGCAGCGCGTGCTCGGCCTCCAGCAGCGCGGTGAAGGCCGCGTCGACCGTCTGCTTGCCCTCGGTCGTCAGCCGCACGATCACCCCCCGACGGTCGTCCGGGTCGGCGTAACGCTCCACGAAGCCCCGGGCACTCAGTCGGTCGACGCGGTTGGTCATCGTGCCGCTGGTGACCAGCGTGGCGCGCAGAAGGCGGCCGGGAGACAGCTCGTACGGCGCGCCCGTACGACGCAGCGCGGCCAGTACGTCGAACTCCCACAGGTCGATGCCGTGACTGGCGAAGGCGTCACGCCGGGCCAGGTCGAGGCGGCGCGCGAGCCGGCTGACCCGGCTGAAGACCGCGACCGGTGCCAGGTCGAGGTCGCCGCGTTCGCGACCCCAGGCCTCGATCAGCTCGTCCACCTCGTCACGCACGAGTGACAGTCTAGGTCTTGTCGAGATTCTTGACATCAAGACGAGTGCGTCCGACACTAAGTATCTTGACATCAAGAGACTTCGAGGAGAGCCGCCGATGCCGCACACCTGGGACCCCGAGCACTACCTCACGTACGCCGACGAGCGCGGCCGGCCCTTCGTCGAGCTGTTGGCCCGGGTCGGTGCGGAGTCCCCTCGGACCGTGGTCGACCTCGGTTGCGGCCCCGGCAACCTGACGACCCTGCTCCGCGCCCGCTGGCCCGAGGCCGTCGTGCGCGGGCTCGACTCGAGCCCCGAGATGATCGAGAAGGCGCGCGCGGTCGACCCGACGATCACCTTCGAGGTCGGCGACCTGACCACCTGGGCCCGCGACGCCGAACCCGTCGACGTCCTCGTCTCCAACGCCACCCTCCAGTGGGTGCCCGGCCACCTCCACCTGCTGCCTGCGCTCGTGGACAAGGTGCGGAGCGGCGGCTGGCTGGCGTTCCAGGTGCCCGGCAACTTCGACGAGCCCAGCCACACCATCCGCCGAGACCTCGCCGCGGACGCGCCGTACGACGCCCACACGCGCGGCGTCGCGGTGCCGGGCAGCCACGACCCGGCCGTCTACCTCGAGGCCCTGGCCGGGCTCGGCTGTCGCGTGGACGCCTGGGAGACGACGTACCTCCACGTCCTCACCGGCCCCGACCCGGTCTTCGCATGGGTCTCCGGGACCGGTGCCCGACCAACGCTCCAGGCGCTGCCCGGCGACCTGCGGCCGGGGTTCGAGGCGGAGTACCGGAGGCGGCTCCGAGAGGCCTACCCGGAGCGCGACGGGAGAGTGGTGCTGCCCTTCCGCCGGGTGTTCGTGGTCGCGCAGGTCCCGTCCGACCCGGCCACACGATGACGATCCGGCTGCACCACGTGCAGGTCGCCTGCCCGCCCGGTGGCGAGACCGCGTCCCGCCGGTTCTACGTCGACGGGCTCGGGTTGACCGAGGTCGAGAAGCCCGAGGACCTCAGGGGTCGCGGCGGTGCCTGGTTCCGCGCGTACGACGAGCACGGCGCGGTCGCCGCCGAGCTGCACGTGGGGGTCGAGGATCCCTTCGTACCGGTCCGCAAGGCCCACCCGGCGTTCGTCGTCGACGACCTCGGGGTCACGGCGGAGGCGGTCGCCGTGGTCGGGGGTGACCCGGACTGGAGCCAGCGGCGCACCTTCGACGGCTACGAGCGCTTCCACGTCAACGACCCGCACGGCAACCGCGTCGAGGTGCTGCAGGCGCTCGCCGACCGACCCGCGACTGGGGGGTAGCGCCTCAGCGACCGAGCATCCTCGACAGCCATCCGCCTCCTCCGGCCGCCGCACGCTCCTCCGGGGTGTGCCCGCGGTTGCACCACAGGTCGTTCGGCACCATCGCCTTGATCTGCGCGACGTGGCGTCCACACCCGGCCCAGGTGGTGTTGCCACAGACGCGGCAGCGGACGGGGTGACACATGGCGATTCCCTTCGTCCATACGGTAGGGGGTATCAACGTTCCGACTGTAACACCCCCGGGGGTATACTTCCCTACGAGAGCGAGGTTCCCGATGGCCACCCTGACCCTGAGTGAAGACACCTTCGAGAAGACCGTGACCGGTGACGGCATCGTCCTGGTCGACTTCTGGGCCTCCTGGTGCGGCCCGTGCCGCATGTTCGCCCCGATCTACGAGCAGGCCTCCGAGACGCACGGCGACCTGACCTTCGGCAGCGTCGACACCGAGGCGGAGCAGGGCCTGGCCGGCGCCCTCCAGATCTCCTCGATCCCGACGCTGATGGCGTTCCGAGACGGCATCCTCGTGTTCCGGCAGGCCGGCGCACTGCCGGAGCCGGCGCTCGGCGAGCTGATCGAGGCCGTCCGCGGCCTCGACATGGACGTCGTACGCCGTGAGGTCGCGGCCGCCGAGAAGGGGTCGTGATGGATCTCCCAGCGGACGAGATGGTGCCGGTCATCAACCGGATCAAGCGGGCGCGCGGCCAGCTCGACGGTGTCGTACGGATGCTCGAGGACGGCCGGCCGTGCGAGGACGTCGTCACCCAGCTCGCCGCGGTGTCCAAGGCCCTCGACCGGGCCGGCTTCGCGGTCATCGCCTCGGGCCTGCGCCAGTGCATGGTCACCGACGCCGGCGGTGAGCAGCTCGACGTGAAGCGCATGGAGAGGTTGTTCCTCTCGCTCGCCTGACCTGAGTCCAGCCTCTGCTCTCGACAGCGGGGGCGACCCGGCGTACGGTGTGGTCTATTCCACAGTGGTATAGACCTTTGGAGTCGGCATGACCGTCCGTCAGCTGCGCATCGACAACCGCCTGATCCATGGCCAGGTCACCGTCGCCTGGGCCGGTCAGCTCGGCGCCAACCGGCTGATCGTCAGCAACGACGAGGTCGCCGCGGACGACATGCAGCGGATGATCCTGCCGCAGGCCGCGCGGGGCGTGCCGACGTCGGTGCTCGGCATCGCCGACACGTTGGCGTACTGCGCCGGTGAGCAGGCGGCGGGGGAGACGATCTTCGTGATCGCCAAGCTGCCGTCCGACGCGCTCGCGCTGGTGCAGGGCGGCCTGGCACCCGAGGAGATCAACGTCGGCAACCAGGCGCCGCGTCCCGGCACCAAGTTCACGATGGTCACCCGCAGCATCGCGGTCACCGCGGAGGACGCCGAGACCTATCGGGCGATCGCCGCGGAGGGGTTCACCCTCCAGCAGCGGATGATGCCCAACGACAAGAAGACCGACTTCCTGCAGACCCTGGCGGGCAAGAAGCTGTGACCCCCGCCCCGCACGACCTGGTCCTCCGACGCGCCCGGCTGATCACCGGCGAGCGGGTGGCGGACCCGGCGGCGCCCTCGACGGACGGCTGGGTCGCCGTGGCGGGAGGTCGCGTGGCCGCTCTGGGCGAGGGCGAGTCGCCTCCGGCCGCGTCGGTCGTCGACCTGGCCGGCGACTGGCTGGCGCCGGGATTCGTGGACGTCCACTCGCACGGAGGGCTCGGTGGCGACGTGATGTCCGAGGACGCCGCGGCGCGGATCGCCGTACGTCGGGTGCATGGCCGGCACGGCACGACCGCGATGCTCGCGTCGACCGTGAGCCGGCCGCCCGGCGTACTCCTCGGTGCCGTCACCCGCCTGGTCGCCGACGTGGTGGACAGTGAGGCCGGGGCGTCCCCGGAGCCGGTCGCTCGGTTGGTGGGGATCCACCTCGAGGGCCCGTTCCTGTCCGTCGTACGGCGCGGCGCCCACCAGGAGACCGCCCTGCGTGACCCCGACGCAGCGGAGGTCGACCGGCTCCTCGAGGCCGGTGCCGGCCGGATCCGGACGGTCACCCTCGCCCCCGAGCTCCCGGGCGCCCTGGAGCTCGTACGACGTCTGGTCGCGGCCGGCATCACGGTGGCGGTCGGCCACACCGACGCCGACGCGGACACGGTACGACGGGCGGTGGACGCCGGCGCCACGGCGGTGACGCACACGTTCAACGCGATGAGCCCGCTGCACCACCGGCGTCCGGGAGCCGTCGGGATAGCGATGGACCTGCCCCAGCTCACCTGCGAGCTGATCCTCGACCTGGTCCACGTGGACCCGGTGGCCGCACGTGCCCTGGTGCACGCCGCCGGCGCCGGACGGGTCTGCCTGGTCACCGATGCGATGGCCGCCACCGGCATGAGCGACGGCCGCTACGAGCTCGGCGGGCAGGTGGTCGACGTGGTCGAGGGACAGGCCCGCGTCAACGGCACCAGCACCCTGGCCGGCAGCACCCTGACCATGGACGTGGCGGTCGCCAACGCGGTCTCGCACCTCCGCCTCGATGTTCCCACCGCGGTCGCGATGGCGACCTCGGTGCCGGCCGGGCTGCTGCCCGGCCTCGACGTCGGCCGGCTCCACGTCGGCGGACCCGCCGACCTGGTCCGCCTGGACGACCACGCCAGGCTGCGCGACGTGTGGATCTCGGGCCTGCACGTCGACGACGTATCGGAGGAGGTGACCGGCGTCCGCTGAGTCCGCTCGGCCGACCACACGACCAGCACCACTCAACCGTTCCAGCATCACTCCCAGGGAGGTAGCCCGTGTTCCAGGCACTGATCTTGGCTTTGTGGGCGACGTTCTGCATCTACGACACCCTCGGCCCCACGTTCATCTACGCCGGCAGGCCACTCATCGCCGGCACGGTCGCCGGCATCATCGTCGGCGACCCGACCCTCGGCCTCGCCATCGGCGGCACGCTCGAGCTCACCGCGCTCGGCGTCTACACCTACGGTGGCGCCACGATCCCGGACTACCCGACCGGCGCCATCGTCGGCACCGCCCTCGCCGCCTCGGCCTCGGGTACCTTCTCCAGCCAGCTGGCGATCGGCCTGACGATCGGCATCCCCGCCGCCGTGCTGCTCTCGGCGCTGGACCCGATCGGGCGGTTCCTGCCGACGTTCTGGATCCACGCCGCCGACCGAGCCGCCGTCGAAGGGGACGGCAGACGACTGACACTCCTGCACTGGACCGCGTTCATCCCCTGGGGCCTGGTGCGGTTCATCCCGACCTTCATCGCCGTCCAGGCCGGACGATCGGCGGTCAACAACCTCCAGGACGCCATCCCCGGCGGCTTCACCGAGGGCATGACGCTGGTCGGAGGGATGCTGCCCGCGGTCGGCTTCGCGATGCTCTTGCGGATCATGCCGGTGAAGCGGTTCTGGTACATGCTCCCGATCGGCTTCGTGCTGTTCGCCTATCTACAGGTCCCGCTGCAGGGCATCGCGATCTTCGGCGTCGCCATCGCCGCGATCTTCATGACCCTGCGCTACAACCGGCCCGGGACTCCCGGAAACCAGGAGGCAGCTCATGTCTGAGACCACCACCGTCGACCCGCCGGCGGCATCCCCGGCCGGCGTACTGACCCAGCGCGACCTGAACAAGTCGTTCTGGCGGATGTTCTTCTCCCTGCAGATCTCGTGGAACTACGAGCGGATGCAGGCGCTGGGCTTCGCCTGGGCGATGGAGCCGGTGCTGCGCAAGATCTACCCGGACAAGGAGGAGTACGCCGAGGGGCTGCAACGGCACCTGTCCTTCTTCAACACCAGCCCGATCATCGGGGCACCGCTGATCGTCGGGTCGGCGATCGCCATGGAGGAGGCGCACGCGAAGTCGAGCGCTGAGGGCGTGAAGGTCGGCCTGATGGGCCCGATGGCCGGCGTCGGTGACTCGCTCACGTTCGCGCTGTACAACAGCATCATCTTCACGATCGCCGCGAACTGGGCGATCCAGGGGAAGATGCTCGGCTTCTACTTCGCCGCTGTGATGGTGCTGGTGCCGTACTTCCTGGTACGACGCTGGCAGTTCTTCTTCGCCTACCGGCAGGGGAAGAACCTCGCCTCGCAGATGGCCGGCGGTGCCCTCGAACGGCTCAGTGAGGCCGCCACGATCCTCGGTCTGGTGGTGCTCGGTGGGTTCATCCCGTCGATCGTCAAGCTCTGGACGACGCTCACCTACCACCAGACGGTGACCGTGCAGGGCAAGAGTGTCGAGCAGAAGGTGCCGGTACAGACCCAGCTGGACCAGGTCGTGCCCTACCTGATGCCGGTGCTGCTGACCGGTCTCATCTACTGGCTGATGAAGCGGTACAACCTGCACCCGCTCTGGGCGATCGTGATCGTCTTCGCCCTCGGGCTGACCCTCGGCTGGAACGGCTGGTTCACCAACGTGGCCCCGGTCCCGGCGTCGCCGTGAGCGATACTGCCGCCACGGAGGTGATGGCACTCGTGGTGCTGGTCGGGCACGGCGGCTTCCCGCAGGGCGTGCTCGACGGCGCCGAGCTGATCATGGGCTCCCAAGCAGGAGTCCATGCGGTGGGGCTGCGGCCGGACCAGGATCCCGGAGAGGTCGTCGAGGAGGTGCGCGAGCTGATGTCGGCAGCCGTGGGGAACCCGCCGCTGCTGCTGCTCGTGGACCTCTTCGGCGGCAGCCCGGGCAACGCCACGGCGTCGCTGTTGCGCGAGCCCGGCGTCGAGATGGTCACCGGTCTCAACCTGCCGATGACGCTCGAGGTCCTCAACCGGCGGCGCAAGGCAGGTGCGGACGTCGCCGCGCTCGCGTCGTACGCCGTCGCAGCGGGAACCGCGGGCGTCGTCGACGTGGGTGCGAAGCTGCGCTCGTGAACCAGGGTCGCGGGTCAGCCGGGCTCGCGGCGGGCGTGCATCAGCACCTCGTAGCGGTCGCCGCGGTAGACCGACGACGCGAACTCCAGCACCGCGCCGTCGGCGTCCCGGGTCGTCCGCTCGATCCGGAACGCCGGCCGGCCGGGCTCCGTCTCCAGCAGCCCGGCGTCGTCGGTCGAGAGATCGAGGACCGTGACGCGCTGGGTCGCCTCGGCGATCCGCACGCCGTACCGGCTCTCGAAGAGCTCGTAGAGGCTGCCGTGGTCGAGGTCCGCGTGCACGAGCCCGGGGAACCGGCGGGCCGGGAGGTGGGTCTGCTCGGAGGCCATCGGCTCCGCGTCGGCGGTGCGGACCCGGCGGATGCGGATCACCCGCGAGGTCGCCGAGATCTCGAGCCGAGCCGCGAGGTCGACGCCGGCGCGGATCTCCTCGACCCCGAGCAGGCGGGAGCCGGGCTCGAGCCCGCGCGCGTGCATGTCCTCGGTGAACGACGTGAGGTGCTCGGTGTGCGCGAACCTGCGCTCGGCCACGAACGTGCCCCGGCCGCGGTGGCGGTAGACCAGCCCGCGCTGGGCCAGCCGGTCCAGCTGGAGGCGGACGGTCATCCGGGCGACCCCGAAGTTCTCGGCGAGGTCGCGCTCACTGGGGATCGGGCTCCCGGGTGGCAGCTCGGCCACCCACGCCTCGAAGATCTCCTGCAGGCGGGCACCCTTGGCGCCGGTCGGAGGCATGTCCTCGGCCGGCTCCAGATCTCCGGGCCGGAGCGGCTGGGCTCCTCGGCTGCTCACCGGTCGAGGGTAGCCAACGCCGTCCGGCTCCGGACCGAACTCCGAGACGACCCGACCACGCGACCACGAAGGAGCGACCCGACATGACACAGGCCCCCGACAGCGAGCGGCTGGCCCGACTGGCCACGGAGGCGGTGCGCGCCGAGCTGCACGACCTCGACCTGCGCAGCACGACCGAGCTGGTGCGGCTGGCGCTCGACGAGCAGCGCGCGGTCGACGCCGCCCTCGAGCAGGCCGCCCCGGCCCTGGCGGAGGCCGTCGACGCGGTGGCCGCGCGGATGGCCGACGGTGGGCGGCTGATCTACCTCGGTGCCGGCACGCCCGGGCGGCTGGCCGCGCTGGACGCCGCCGAGTGCCCGCCCACCTACGGCACCGATCCCGACCTCGTGGTCGCGCTGATCGCCGGCGGGGCCGTCGGCCTCGCCCGGTCGACGGAGGCGTCCGAGGACGTGGGAGACGCGGCCGTGGCAGCTCTGGCGGAGCTGGGGGTGGGCTCGGCCGACAGCGTGGTCGGGGTGACCGCCAGCGGGCGTACGCCGTACGTCGTCGGGGGCCTGCGGGCCGCGCGCGCGGCGGGTGCCCTGACCATCTCGATCGCCAACAACGAGGGTGCCGAGACCTCGACGGTCGCGGAGATCGCGATCGAGGCCCCGACCGGCCCCGAGCTCGTCGCCGGCAGCACCCGCCTCAAGGCGGGCACGGCCGAGAAGATCCTGCTGAACGCACTGTCGACGCTGGTGATGGTCCGGCTCGGCCGCACCTTCGGCAACCTCATGGTCGACGTGGCGCCGGGGAACGCCAAGCTCCGCGACCGCGGCCGCCGGATCGTGCAGGAGGCGACCGGATGCGACGCCGGTCGCGCCACGGAGGCGCTGGCCGACGCGGAGGGCTCGGTCAAGGTCGCGGTCGTGATGGTGTTGGCCGACGTGGACGCCGACGCGGCGCGGCAGCGCCTGCGGAACGGCGCGAGCGTGCGCGAGGCGCTGGCGGCGGATGCCTGACTCCTGGCGGGTCGGGCACGGCGCAGCCACGATCGAGGTGCCGGACGGTGTGGCGCTGGCGGGCTACGTCGCCCGCCAGGGTGTCTCGGACGGTGTGCTCGACCCCCTGGAGGTGCAGGCGATCGCCTTCCGGGACCCGGGTGGTGCGATGGCCGTGATCTGTGTCGCCGACCTGCTGCAGGTCGACGACGACTTGGCAACAGCCGCTCGTGCCGCCGTCGCGGCAGGGGTGGGCACGGACCCGTCGCTGGTGTGGCTGAGTGCCACGCACACCCATGCCGGCCCGGAGCCGGGGCTGGTCGCGGAGCTGGTCGTGGCCGCGGCCACGCGGGCGGCCACGGAGGCCACGTGTACGGCGTCACCCGCACGGCTGACGCGCCATCGTGGGGAGCTGTCCGGGGTCGGAGGTCAGCGCACCGGCGCGAGCCGTCGTACGACGGTGCCGGTCGACGTGGTCCGCGTGGCCGACCCGCAGGGCGGGCTGCGCGGGCTGGTGGGCGTCGTACCGGTACACCCGACCGTCCTCTCCGCCGCGAACCTCCGGCTCTCCGCGGACCTCGTGGGCGGCGTACGACGCGGTGTGGCGGACCGGGCCGGGGCCTGGTCAGTGGTGCTGACCGGAGCGGCGGGCGACGTGAGCACGCGCCCGCACCGCAGGGAGCAGACGTCGGCCGAGGTGGATCGGCTCGGCTCGCTGACCGCCGACCTCCTGGTCGAGGTGGCGGCGACGCCCGCGCTCGGGGAGGCGAGCGGACCGCTGGCCGGCGACGTCGCCGTCGTACCTCTCGACGCGGCCGACCCCGGGGCGGCCTTCCGGCACCAGGCCCTCGACGAGGCACGCCGGTCGCTGGCCGCCGCCGAGGAGTCCGGGGACCCGGGCCGGATCAGGGACGCCCAGGTCACGTTGCAGGGTGCCGAGCTGGGTGCTGGGCTGGGTGCCGGGTCGGGCCCGGGTACAGCGCAGGGGCCGGTGCCGGCTGCGGTCGCGGCACTCGATCTGGGCGGGATCCGGCTGGTGGGGCTCGGTGGCGAACCGTTCCTGGCCCTCGCCGACGACGCGGCCGCAGCCGAGCCGTCCGCGGTGCTGGCCGGCTACGCGAACGGCTACTGCGGCTACCTGCCGACGCGGGACGCGTTCGCGAGGGCGGAGGAGCAGCCGGAGTACGAAGTGCTGATCGCGCGGGCCGGGGCGGGTGGGGCCGAGCGGGCTCTGGCCGCCGCCCGCGCCCTGCTCCACTCGGGTCGTCCGCCCCAGACCGTGCTGTAGTACCGGCTCAGGCGGACGACCCGGTCAGGAGGGGTCGGTGGTGGTCACCTTGGAGAGCCCCTGGGGGGCGTCGGGATCGAGTCCGAGCCGCCGGGAGACCGCCTCGACGACGAGCTGGGCCGGCACGATCAGTGCGAGGGGCGCGACCGCCTCGGGGAGGTCGGGCCCGGGGACGTGGTGGGAGCAGGCCGCGGCCAGCGCCGCGTCACCGCCGAGGGCCACGAGCTGGGCGCCGCGGCCGCCGAGGTCGTGGGCGAGCTCGAGCATCGGCGCGACCATCGGCCCGTCGCCGGCCGCCACGAGGACGGCGGTGACACCGGGTCTGACCACGGCGATCGGGCCGTGCCGGAGGTCGGCGTACGACAGGCCCCGCACGGGGCGTAGACAGGTCTCCTCGAGCTTGAGGGCCACCTCGAGCGCCGTACCGTAGACGAGGCCGCGCCCGGTGACCACCACGTCGCCGGTGCTCGCGAGGAGGTCGACGGCCTCGGCGACTCCCTGTGCCTCGGTGAGCACCCGGCTCAGCTCCGCCGGTACGGCGCCCAGCAGGTCGGTGAGGGCGTCGTCGGAGCCGATCGCGCCGGCCAGCGACGCGACGGCGGCGAGCTGGCTGGTGTAGGACTTCGTGGCCGGCACGGCCCGCTCCTCGCCGGCCCGGGTGGTGAGCGCCAGGCCGGACTCGCGGGCGAGCGGGCTGTCGCCGTCGTTGGTGATCGCCAGGGTCGCCGCCCCCTGCTCAGCGGCCCAGCGCTGCACCTCGACGATCTCCTCGGTCCGGCCGGACTGGGAGATGCTCACCACCAGGGTGTCGCGCAGGTCGAGCCGCGATCGGTAGTGGGTGGCCACGCTCGGTGCGGCCAGGGCGGCGGGGACGCCGGTACGGGTCTCGAGGAGGTAGCGGCCGTAGACGGCGGCGTTGTCCGAGGTCCCGCGGCCGACGAAGAGCACCCGCCCGCGTCCGGACCAGGCCTCGCGGATCTCGTCCGCCCGGGCCAGCGAGGCGGTGATGGTGGCGGCGACGGAGGCAGGCTGCTCCTCGATCTCGCGGCGCATCCAGCTGGTGTGGTCCACCAGTGGACTATACCAATCCAGGAGAGGGTGCTCGCGGTCAGACGCGGCAGAAGACCGGGTTGGTCAGCGCGACCATGGGCGACGCCGACTGGTCGGTCGTGGGGTCGGCCGGCGGGCTGGCGGGACGGCGTACCTCCACGCGAACGAATGCCTCGGCGACGTCGATGTCGATGTCCAGCGTGATGGAGCCGCCGGTGTCGATCGCGCCGGCGAGCACGCCCGACGTACCGATCAGCTGGGCGACGGTGCCGGGTACGCCGGTCACCTCGAGGTGGCAGGCCAGTAGCTCGCCGTCGGCCAGGGTCACCGTGTCGCCGGGTCCGCGGACGGTCGTCGTGGCGCCGGCGCCGGTGGCGGTGAAGGTGAGGTCGACCGCGGACGACTCGGCGATCCAGCAGTGGCCGCCCCTGACCGCGGCCATGATCGCGGCCGTCGACAGGGTCTCGGCGCGATAGACGGTCTGCGGCAGTCCGACCACCTGTCCGTCGTGATGGGAGTCGGAGTTGCCCACGGCGGGCGTGTAGTGCCCGGCGGCGAGCTGCCTGTGCCAGTCCGCGACCGCCAGCTGGTTCCAGATCGCCCACGGACCGTTCCACACCTCGACCGCGTCCATCCAGGCATAGGTGGAGCTGAAGTCCCAGCGCGTCCCGGGCACCGGTACGAACGGGTGGGCAGCGATCGCCACCCCGGCGAGGCTGTGCGTCAGGTCGGTGAACCGGCGGAGCTGGTGGTCCTTCGCACGGTAGCGCCAGTCGACCCAGGTGCCGGGGGTCGTGCCGGTGGAGAGCCAGTGGCCGTTGCGCGTGGTGACCTCCTCGCCGCTGACGACGAGGAAGTCGTCGGGCACGTGGTGACCGAAGACGCGCGTGGCGGCGTTGGTGTTGTGGTCGGAGGTGCCCATGAAGTCGAGGCCGTTGGCCCGCGCCCTGGCGACCAGCTGGGTCGGCGTCCAATGGCCGTCGGAGAAGATCGAGTGGAGGTGCAGGTCGCCGCGGTACCACCCCGGACCGGTGTCGGGTACGGCGGTCGGCGCGTGGTCGGCGTGGAAGGCCGGCTGTACCGGGTCGCCGTACTCCATCGTGATGCGCACGTGCCAGGGCGTCCCGGGCGGGGTGATCAGGAACGGGCCGAGGATCACGTGCCAGCGCCCGGGGGTGAGGGGTCCGGCGAGGTAGCCCGGGGTCGCCCAGTGGTGGGTGAGCCGGAAGTGCCGGCGTGCGCCGCCGGACCAGCCCCGGAAACCGTCGGCCTCACCCAGCCCCTCGCCCGACGGGTCGAAGACGCCGATGTCGACGACGTTGGTGCTGAAGCCGAGACCGGTGTCGTGGGGCTGGAAGTCGTACCTGACCTCGAGCGACCGCACGCCCTTCGGCATCGTGAACGGGAGGTAGTGCCAGTCGGGCGTCTTCGGGTTCTTGAAGTGGCCGTGGAAGCGCTTGGTGATCCGGGTGCCCGCGGCGGCGGCCGGGAAGTCCAGCAGCGCCTCGCTCGTGACCAGGCCGGCTCCGAGCCCGGCGCCTCCGAGCAGCAGCGATCGACGGTGCAGGGGGTGCGGGGTCGGCTGCTCGGTCATGGTGGGTCCACCCTCCGTCCTGGACGGCGTCCGCGCAACGGGCGCCCGTCTCGGTTGAGGCTCCGCCCGCGGCGCGCCGTACCCTGGGGCGGTCATGAGCGCCACGGCCGAGGGCACCGCCCGCACCTACGAGGTCCGCACCTACGGGTGCCAGATGAACGTGCACGACTCCGAGCGCCTGACCGGGCTGCTGGAGGAGGCGGGGTACGTCGCAGCGGGAGACGAGCCGGCGGATGTCGTCGTCCTCAACACCTGCGCCGTGCGGGAGAACGCCGACAACAAGCTCTACGGCAACCTCGGCCACCTGGCGCCCGTGAAGGCCGCGCGGCCCGGCATGCAGATCGCCGTCGGCGGCTGCCTGGCCCAGAAGGACCGCGCCACCATCACGCGGAAGGCGCCGTGGGTCGACGTCGTCTTCGGCACCCACAACCTCGGCTCGCTGCCGGCGCTGCTGGAGCGTGCGCGGGTGCAGGAGGAGGCGCAGGTCGAGATCCTCGAGTCGCTCGAGGTCTTCCCGTCGACGCTGCCCACGCGACGCGAGTCGGCGTACGCCGCGTGGGTCAGCGTGAGCGTCGGATGCAACAACACCTGCACCTTCTGCATCGTGCCGAGCCTGCGTGGCAAGGAGAAGGACCGCCGGCCCGGCGACATCCTGGCCGAGATCCGCGCGCTGGTCAGCGAGGGCGTGAGTGAGGTGACCCTGCTCGGGCAGAACGTCAACGCGTACGGCGTGGAGTTCGGCGACCGGCAGGCGTTCTCGAGGCTGCTCCGGGCCTGCGGTGAGGTCGAGGGGCTCGAGCGGGTGCGCTTCACCTCGCCGCACCCGGCGGAGTTCACCGACGACGTCATCGCGGCAATGGCCGAGACGCCGAACGTGATGCCGCAGCTGCACATGCCCTTGCAGAGCGGCTCCGACGACGTGCTGCGCGCGATGCGACGCTCCTACCGCCGCGGTAAGTACCTCGGCATCATCGAGCGGGTCCGCGCCGCCATCCCCGACGCGGCGATCAGTACCGACATCATCGTGGGCTTCCCCGGGGAGACCGAGGCCGACTTCGGGCAGACGCTGGAGGTCGTGCGCGAGGCGCGCTTCGCCGCGGCGTTCACCTTCCAGTACTCCATCCGCCCGGGCACCCCGGCCGCGACCATGCCCGGCCAGGTGGCGCCCGACGTCGTACGCGAACGCTACGGGCGGCTCGTCGAGGTCGTCACGGACGTCGCCTGGGCGGAGAACCTCGCCCTGGTCGGCTCGCGCGTCGAGCTGCTGGTCGCCGAGGGGGAGGGCCGCAAGGACGCCGCCACCCATCGCCTGACGGGTCGGGCGCGCGACAACCGGCTGGTGCACTTCGACGCGTCCGGGGTCTCGACAGGCTCGACCGACGGAGCAATCCGGCCCGGAGACGTGGTCGACGTGGAGATCACGTACGCCGCGCCGCACCACCTCGTGGCCGACGGCACGGTCCTGGCTCATCGTCGTACCCGCTCCGGCGACGCCTGGGCAGCGCGCACCGCGGCGCCGGGGCCCTCGCCCACCTCCACCGCGGTCATCCTCGGGATGCCGAGCGTCGGCGCCCCGTCCTGACCCGCTCCCTTGCTCAACAGCGACGGGGTCAGTGGCTGCGCGGGTCCTTCGAGGGGTAGCCGGCCCTGGGCTCGATGCCTTCGGGGTTGTCCTCCGGGCCACCGGGACTCTGCTCGGGTGGGGTGTCCTGGTCGGCGGGGCCGGAGTCGCCGGAGGTGCCGGCCTGGCGGGTGTCGCGCTCGCCGTCCGTCGACTCCTGATCGGGTCCGGTCGCTCCGACACGCTCGCTGCTGAGGCCCATTCCCCCTGCCGCGCGCCGAGGCCCGCCGGCGTTGGGGCTGGAGTCGCGGAGCTCGGTGTCCTGGAGCTCGGTGTCGTGGAGCTCGGTGTCCTGGGCGGGCTCGTCCTTGTCGTCACTCACGCGGGTGCCCCCTTCTCGGGTTCGCCGGCGCCGTCGGTCGCGGCGCCGGCGTTGCTCTCCTCCGGCTCTCGGAGCTCCTCGGGCATCTCATCCGCCGACGAGGTGGTGAGAACGGCCGTCAAGTCCGGCACGACCGGGACGGTGGAGGAATCCGGGTCCTCCACCGCGTCGACACCACCGGGTGGCGGTTCGGCCGGCTCGATCGCCGGCGCCGGCTGTGCTCCCAGGTCGATCATTCCTGTTCTCCCCCCACGCCCTCCCTGGCGCGTCAGAAACCGAACGTCGTGTAGCTCGCCAACCCCGTACCCAGACCGTCGAGGACGACACGTTCATGGGGGACGACGGGGTCGGGCAGCGCCGTCAGCGGGAACCAACCGAGAGCCGCGCACTTCGCCGGCTCGACGATCCGCGGCGTGCCGGACCACGCGCGAGCGGTGAAGAAGAAGTCGACGCGCTCGTCGATCGGGTCCGCGTGCCGGGTGCGCTGCATCGAGGTGACGAACTCCAGAGCGACGTCGTCGACGCCGATCTCCTCGCGGGCCTCGCGCCGCGCTGCGTCGTACGCCGTCTCGCCGCGCTCGACGTGGCCGGCCGCGGCCGCGGCCCAGTGGTCGTCCATGTAGCCGGTGTGCTGTCTCAGCTGCAGCAGCACCTCGGCACCGGCGCCACCGTCGCGGAGCAGGAAGACGTACGACGCCGGCACCACCCGGAAGCGATCGGTCACTCAGCCGTGTCGCCCTCGCCGGTCTTCTCCTGAGCGATGTCCTGCACCTTGTCGACCTGGGCGGCGTACTTCCCGCCGGTCTGCTGGTCGGCGAGGTCGCCGGCCTTCTCGATGGCCTGATCCACCTGCTCGTCGTGCTTGCCGATGAGCTTCTTGGCGGCGTCCATGAATCCCATGGTCACTCCTCGGGTAGGGGGCCGGCGGAGGCTCGGACCTGTCCACAACCTAGCCCCGGGTGGCCGGGAGAACGTCGAGCGCGAGCCGCAGGATGTAGAAGAAGACCGGCAGGCAGTAGACCACCAGCATCACCCACGCCGCGATGCGGTGCTTCAGCCGGCTCGGGTCGAGCTTCCCGGCGAAGTCGAGGATCGCCCCGTCGGGCACGTGATGGGTCAACCCCATGAGCTGGGCGTCGGCCGGCATCCGGTTGCCCGGGAACCAGTACGGCGTGGCGTCGTCGTCGGGACCGTAGTCCTCGTCGAACTCGTCCTCCCGTACCCCTGGCATGCGCCCACAGTAATCCCGGGGCCCACGCTGCGAGACTGGCCGCATGCCAGCCGGTGGTCCAGGGGAGCCGAGCCCCGTCGTCGCCGTGGTCGGCGCGACCGCGGCCGGGAAGACCAGCCTGGCCCTCGACCTCGCCGAGCGTCTCGACGGCGAGATCGTGAACACCGACGCGATGGCGGTCTACCGCGGCATGGACATCGGCACCGCCAAGCCCGCGCCGGACGCGCGGCGCGGCGTCCCGCACCACCTCCTCGACCTGCTCGACGTGACCGAGCCGCTGACCGTCGCCGAGTTCCAGGGTCGAGCCCGGTCCGCGATCGCGGAGGTGCGGTCGCGTAGGCGGACGCCGGTCCTGGTGGGCGGTTCGGCGCTGTACACACGAGCGGTGCTCGATCGGTTCGAGTTCCCGGGGACCGACCCCGCCGTACGACGCGGGCTCGAGGCCGAGCTCGCGGACGCCGGCCCGGCGGCACTCCATCGTCGCCTGGCCGAGACCGATCCGGCTGCCGCCGAGCGGATCCTGCCCGAGAACGGCCGCCGGATCGTGCGCGCCCTCGAGGTGGCCGCGATCACCGGTCGGCCCTACGGCGCCACGCTGCCCGAGCACGAGTACGTCGACCCGGCGACCATCCAGATCGGCGTCGACATCGACCGTGCCACGCTCGACCCGCGGATCGAGCAGCGGGTGCGGGCGATGTTCGACGCGGGGTTCGTCGACGAGGTGCGCCGCCTGCTCGACCTCGGGCTTGCCGACGGACGCACCGCGGGTACGGCGATCGGCTACCGCGAGGTGGCGTCGTACCTGTCGGGCGAGCGGAGCCTCGAGCAGGCGGTCGGGGCCACGATCACCGCGACCAGGCGCTTCGCGCGGCGACAGGACGGCTGGTTCCGCAAGGATCCGCGCATCCTGTGGGTCCCGTGGGACGCCCCCGACCGGCTCGACCGCGTGCTGGTTGCCGTCAGCGGTCTCGCCGGAGCAGGTACGCCGCGACCGCGAGACTGAGCGCCAGCGAGATCACCGCCCCCTGCGGTCGGGCCGTCAGCAGCACCGGCGTCGTGGTCACGAGGAGCACGTCGAAGCCCCGGAAGACGCTGCCGTAGAGGTTGGTCGGCACGCCGCCCGCGGGCGTGGAGACCAGCGGCCGGGCGTAGTCGGGCGGGCGGGCCGTCATCCAGCGGATGCCCGAGGCGAGGGCCGAGGCGGCGACCGCCAGACCGGTGAGCGCCGCCGCGAGCCATCCGCTCCGCGCCGCCGAGTGGAGGATCGGCACGGAGGCTCCGCCGAACAGCAGCAGTACGACGGCCGGGACCGTCACCGTCGCCTGGACGACCGTCGACGTACGGAACGGGAGGGTACGGGCCAGCGCGGGCGTCCTCGACACCACGCGCAGCGCCACCAGGAGCGGCAGCCCGGCGAGGAACCCGACCAGCGCCGCGATCAGGATCACCACCCGGCCGCCGCCGGCCGCGCGGGCCGCGGCGGGGACGGCCAGCGAGGCGAGCAGCAGGACCAGCGGGCCGGGGTGGCGGCGCAGCCGCACCAGGTCGAGCCGGACCAGGGCGCCGAGCCCCGACGGACCTCCCCTCCGGGAGCGGACGAACCCGCGGGTGCGGGACTGGTGGGCGACGACGACGTCGTACGCCAGCGCGAGATCGAGTCCCGACAGGGCGCCGGACACCGCGGGCAGCAGCCGGCCCCCCGGCGTGACGCTCCGAGCATGGAGGGCGTCGAGGCGGTGCAGCGCCGCGGCGGCGGCTGCCGCGGCGGCGGCCAGGCTGGCCACGAGCATCACCCACCAGCCCAACCCGACGCTGCGGACCGGGTCTCTCAGCAGTGGCCGGCCGACCGCGGTCGCGACGAGGACGATCCAGGCCGCAACCGCGAGCGCCCGGTCGAGGATGCGCGCGGCCCCGCCCGGCCGCGACTGCGCGAGCCCGGCGATGCCCACGGCCGCCGCGACCACGGCGGCGCACGACGACGCGAGCAGTGTGACCGCACCCGCACCGAGGCCGCCGAGGATGCCTCCGACCGCGGCCGCCATCCCGCCGGTCATCGCGAAGATCCCACCGATCGACAGCAGGCGCAGCAGGAGCAGGCCGGGTCGGTCGACGGGGGTCGGGAGCAGCCAGGAGGCGGCGGCGGGGGACACGAACACCGGCCCCAGGAGGCGGGCCAGGGTCAGGAGTACGACGAGCGCACCCGCGGCGACGAGCCAGGGCAGCATGGCGCGCGCGCCCTGACACCCGGCCGAGACGCAGGCCCGGTCGGACTCCCGCGAGAGGTTGACCAGCACGCTGACGACCATCGAGCCGAGCACGAGTACCGCGAAGCCGGCGACGTACAGCTCCTCGAGGACCTCGGACAGCTTCGCGGTGGCGCGTTCCCGGCGCCAGGCCCTGAGGTCGGCCCGCAGCTCGCGGGCGGTCGGCGTGGTCAGCGGCTCTCCCCGAGATGGATCACCCGGTCGGCCACGGCCGCGACGAGCTCCTGGTCGTGGCTGGCCATCAGGACGGCCAGCCCCTCGTGCTTCGCCGCAACGAGACGACGTACGAGCCAGGCGCGACCCTCCTGGTCGAGGCGCGCCTCAGGTTCGTCGAGGACCATCAGGCGGGCCGGTCGCACCAGCGCGGTCGCCAGACCGAGACGACGCCGCTGGCCCGACGACAGCGACCCCGGCAGCTGGTCGGCCTGGTCCGTCAGCCCGAGGTCGGCCAGGACCCGGTCGACCTCGTCCTCCGCGTGCTCGACGCCGTGGGCCTTGGCCATGAGGTCGAGATGCTCGACGACGCTGAGGTCCGGGAAGAAGTCGAGGTCGTCCATCACCACGGCGACGGCAGCGCGCACCCGCGGCGACCGCTCGTCGTACGTCGTGCCGTCGAGGCTGACCGAGCCGCTCGTCGGTGCGTCGCTGCCGACGATGCACCGCAGCGCGGTCGACTTGCCGACCCCGTTGGGGCCGACCAGCGCGACGGCGCGGCCGGCGTCCACGTCGACGTCGAGGCCCTGGAGCACGGTGACCCGACCGTAGGTCCGGGTGAGGTCACGGACCTCCAACAGCGCCACGCGTGGCTCCTTCCGCCGCTGCGTTCGTACCATGGTGCCGTGGACTACCGCTTCCTCAAGGGACACGGCACGGAGAACGACTTCGTGCTGCTCCCCGATCATGACGGCTCGGTCCACGGCGAGCTGCCCGCGGCGCGGGTCCGGGCGCTCTGCGACCGCCGCGCCGGCATCGGCGGCGACGGCGTCATCCGGGTGATCCGCGAGCGAGGACGGTGGGGTCCGACGAGGTCGGAGCGCAGCGGCCGCAGCGAGACCGAAGCGAGCCTGCTCGCGAGGTGGCCTGACACCACCCCGGGCGTGGAGTGGTTCATGGACTACCGCAACGCGGACGGCTCGCTCTCCGAGATGTGCGGCAACGGCATCCGGGTATTCGCGCTCCACCTGGTCGCGGAGGGCCTGGTGCCGTCCGACGAGCCGGTCCGCATCGCCACGCGGGCCGGAGTGCGGACGGTGACCCGCGACGGCGACAGGTGGTCCGTCGACATGGGCATCGCCCGCATCCTGGGCGAGACCAAGATCGCGGTGGCGGACCGGTCGTGGCCGGCGATCCATGTCGACACCGGCAACCCGCATGCGGTCGTCCTCGTCGACGACCTGGCCGAGGCCGGATCGCTGGCCGAGGAGCCGGCGTACGACGCGGAGGTGTTCCCCGAGCGGGTGAACGTCGAGTTCGTCGTACGCCGCGGGCCCGACCACGTCGCCATGCGCGTGCACGAGCGCGGGTCGGGCGAGACCCGCTCGTGCGGCACCGGGGCATGTGCCGCGGCGGTGGCGGCGGCCGGCGAGGGACCGGGGCGCTGGCGGGTCGACGTACCCGGTGGTGAGCTGACTGTCTCGCGCGACGAGTCGGGGCACGTCTTCCTGACCGGCCCTGCCGTGATCGTGGCGTCGGGCACCACCGATCTCTGACCGCCGAGTCGGCAGGCGACGACTGAGCGGGCACTCACTCGGCAGCGTGACGACTCGAGCGGAGACGTCGCTCGCTAGGCTCCGCCGCATGGACATCACCGGATCCTCGGCCCTCGTCACCGGAGCCGCGTCGGGCATCGGCGCGGCGGTGGCCCGGCGGCTCGCCGAGGCCGGCGCCACGGTCGTGGTCGCCGACGTGCAGGACGACAAGGGGCGGGCTCTCGCCGACGAGCTGGGAGGCGTCTTCGCCCACGTCGACGTCACCGACACCGCGCAGATCACGGCCGCGGTCGACGCCGCCGGCGAGCTCGCACCCCTGCGCGTGCTGGTCAACTCGGCCGGCATCGGCCCGGCCGCGCGCACCGTCGGCCGCGACGGCACCTACGACTCGGCCCACGACCTCGACCTCTACAAGTCGGTGATCGCGATCAACCTGATCGGCACGTTCGACGCGATCCGCCTCGCCGGTACGGCGATGAGCCGGCTGGAGCCGCTGGGGTCCGGCGAGCGTGGCTCGATCGTCAACATGGCGAGCGTGGCCGCGTTCGACGGCCAGATCGGCCAGGCGGCGTACTCCTCCTCGAAGGGCGGCATCGTCGGCCTGACCCTGCCGGTCGCCCGCGACCTGGCCGCGATCGCCGTACGCGTCAACACCGTCGCGCCGGGCCTCATCGACACCCCGATCTACGGCGAGGGCGAGCAGGCCGAGGAGTTCAAGGCGCGACTGGGGGAGTCGGTGCTCTTCCCGAAGCGCCTCGGAACCCCCGACGAGCTCGCCTCGATGGTGATGGAGTGCGTCACCAACTCCTACATGAACGGTGCCGTCGTGCGCGTCGACGGTGGCATCCGGATGCCACCGAGATGACGGCCCGCTGACGTGCGCGCCGTCGTCGTCGAGCGCCCGGGTGGACCCGAGCAGCTGAGGCTCGTCGAGGTGCCGCCACCGACACCGGGGCCCGACGAGGTGGTCGTCGAGGTCGAGGCCGTCGGCGTGAACCCGGTCGACCTCGGCAATCGCACGGACCCCTCGTGGGCCGGCCTCCGGGCGCCGTACGTCCTCGGGTACGAGCTGGCCGGACGGGTCGTCGAGACCGGTGAGGCCGTGTGGGCGCTGTTGCCGGTGCGCGGGACGAGGCACGGTGCGCTCGCCGAGCAGGTCGCGGTCCCGCGGGCGTACGTCGCCCCGCGTCCACCCGAGCTGGACCCGATCGTGGCCGCCGCCCTGCCGCTGGCGGGCTGTACGGCGCTCCAGGTGCTGCAGCGGATGGGGCTGGACGCCGGGTCGTGGGTGCTGGTGCACGGCGCGACCGGCGGGGTCGGTCACCTGCTGGTGCAGATGGCACGCGGGGTCGGCCTGCACGTCGCCGCCGCCTGCTCGCCCGGGCGACCGGCGAGCGACTCGAGGAGCTCGGGGTGGATCTCTGGGTCGACCGCGCCGAGCCCTCCGCCGCGGCTACCGCCGCCGCGAGGCTCGGGCGTGACGCTGGACGCCGTGGTCGACCTCGTCGGCGGTCAGCTCGTGCCGTCACTGCCGCACGTGCGAGTCGGTGGTCATGCCGCCACGATCGTCGACCTCACCGGCGACCTCGACCTCGCGATCGACCGCAACATCGACCTGCACGGCGTGCTCATGCGGCCGGGGCGCGACCGGCTCTACGCGCTCAGCGCCGAGGTCGCGGCCGGCGTCCGCCCGACCGTCGACCGAGACCTACCCGCTCGAACGCGTCGCCGACGCCCACCGCCGCCTCGCGGCCGGCGGCGTCGGCGGCAAGCTGGTGATCACGCTCTGACCCGCGCGCCTCGCTCAACGTCATACGTTCTGGTCGTTCTGGCGAGCCAGGGGCGACCGAAACGTAAGACGTCCCGGGGGCATCAGGGAAGACGGCCCGTCCCCCAGGACGTCCAGTCTCCGACCCTGACGATCGGACGCAAAGCTCCTGGGTTGAGCTCAGACGCGAACCCGCGCGCTGGTCGGGTCGTACATCGGCCGCAGCGACACCTCGGCGGCGTACCGTTCGCCGGCGATGTCGACCTCCCAGCTCCCGGCGTCCAGCCAGTCCTTGGTCACCGGCTGGTCGGCGGTCACGAAGGCGAGGCCGACCGAGGCGCCGAGCGTCCAGCCGTACGACGCAGCGCGGACGTAGCCGACCACCTCGCCGTCCCGCAGGATCGGCTCGGCGTGGTACAGCAACGGGTCCGGGTCGGTCAGCCGCACCTGCACCAGCCGCGACGCCGACGGGAAGGTGGCCTTGCGGGCGAGGAGCGCCTCCTTGCCGCGGAAGTCGGTGTCCCACGCGACCGCGAACCCGAGGCCCACGTCGAGCGGGCAGTCGGTGTTGTCGATGTCGTGTCCGTAGTCGCGGTAGGCCTTCTCCATCCGTAGGGACGCCAGCGCCTTGAGCCCGACCGGGCGTACGCCGTCGCCCGCCGCCAGCGCGTCGTACAGCTCGAGGGCGCGGTCGGCCGCGACGTACAGCTCGTAGCCGAGCTCGCCGAGGTAGGTGATCCGGGCGCAGTGGACCGGCACGCCGGCCACCTCGATCTCGCGTACGCCGCGGAACGGCCACGCCTCGGTGGACAGGTCCGCGCCGGTGAGCTTCGCGAGGACGTCTCGGGAGAGCGGCCCCTGCAGGTTGAGCTGCGCGAACCGGGCGGTCAGGTCGCGGACGGTCACGTCGCGGCCGCGCGCCGCCCGGCCGAGCAGCCCGGCCACGTGCCCGTGCGCGGTGTCCGAGGCGATCACGAAGAAGCGGTCGTCGGTGAGTTTCGCGACCGTCAGGTCGGCCTCGATGCGACCGTCGTCGTTGAGCCACTGGGTGTAGGTGATCCACCCGGGCTCGCCGTCGACGTCGCCGGCGGAGAGGTGGTCGAGCAATTCGCCGGCGTCGCTGCCGGTCACCGCGAACTTCGCCATGAAGGACATGTCCATCAGCCCGACGCCCGCACGGACCGTACGGTGCTCGGCCTCCCACTGCTCGAACCACGGCGCACGCCCCCACGTCGGCTCGGCCACCGCCGTCTGGCCCGGGCCGGCGAACCAGTCGGCGCCCTCCCACCCCGACACCTCGCGCAGCAGCCCGCCGTTCGCGACGAGGCGCTCGTGTACCGGGGAGAGCAGCCGGTCGCGGGCGGTGCGCAGCTGCTTGCCGGGCGTGTGTGCGGCGTACACCGTGCCGAGGATCTCGGTGGTGCGGTCGCGGCGGTACGACGGCTCGAGCTGGTCGGCGCGGAAGCGGGACACATCCCACGCCGTGACGTCGACGTCGGGCAGACCGGAGACGATCCAGTGCGCGAGCACCCGGCCGAGACCACCGGCCGAGAGGATGCCGACGGAGTTCATGCCGGCGGCGACGAAGTAGCCGCGCAGCCCCGGCGCCTCACCGACGGCCGGCATCAGGTCGGGGGTGAACGACTCGGGGCCGCAGAAGAAGGTGCGCACTCCCGCGTCCAGGGTGACCGGCACCCGGGCCATCGCGGTCTCGAGGAAGGGCGTCATCCGGTCCCAGTCCGGCTTCAGCGTCGTGAACGACGCCGAGCCCGGGATGCCGTCGACGGCCCAGGCGGCGGCGCGCGGCTCGAAGAGGCCGACCATCATCCCGCCGCCCTCCTCGCGGTAGTAGCCGTGGGCGGCGGGGTCCTCGAAGATCGGCGTGTCCTGGCCGAGGCCCTCGATCGTGTCGGTGATCAGGTAGTAGTGCTCGGCCGCCTGGTTGGGTACGACGACGCCGCTCTTCTCGGCGAGCTCGCGGGCCCACATGCCGGTGCAGTTCACGACGTACTCGCACTCGATCCGCGTCTGGCCGTCGTCGGTCGAGCCGCGTCCGTCGGTCGAGCCGCGTCCGTCGGTCGAGCTCGTCGAGACCAGGACCCCCCTGACCTCGCCCTTCTCGACGGCGACGTCGACGACGCGAACGCCCTCGACGATCCGGACCCCGAGGTTCTTGGCCCCGCGCGCCAGGCTGTTGGTCAGGTCGACGGGGTTGACCCGGCCGTCGCCGGGGACGTGGAAGCCGGCCAGCAGGTCGTCGGTCGTCGCCCACGGGAACAGGTCGGACATCTCCTTCGGCGAGATCTCCTCGACCTCGAGCCCGAGCGGTCGCTGGAACGCCGCGACCCGGCGGTACTCGTGCAGTCGGTCGGCGTCGGCAGCGGCCTCGATCAGTCCGACCGGCTTGAAGCCCGTCGACAAGCCCGTCTCGGCCTCCAGCCGCGCGTACAGGTCCCGGGAGTAGAGGCGGATCCCGGTGCTCGTCTCGGAGGTGGATCCGAAGCAGGTCATCAGCCCGGCGGCGTGCCACGTCGTACCACTGGTGAGGCGGTCGCGCTCCAGGACGACGACGTCGGTCCATCCCTCGTGGGCGAGGTGGTAGGCGACCGAGCAGCCGATCACCCCGCCGCCGATGACGACGACCCTGGCTCGGTCCGGCAGCACGGGGGGAGTCACCGGCACAACGTAGCGGTCCGGGTCATGCGTCGAGGCGCACGCTGCGGTGACGTGGGACCGGAACCAGCCGGACCTTCCGGTCGTGACTCACCGGCGTCGGGACGCGAGCCCGCGCAGTCTCGTACGACGTGGCGGCAGCGCCCGACGAATCGGCCGGAACAGCGTGGTCCAGGCCTCGCCGAACTGTGGGGCGGGCCCGACGTAGCCCAAGCGAAGAAGCCGGCGGTAGACGGTCCCGACCAACGTCTGGGGCCGCGCCAGCGACTCGTTGGTCACCTGTAGGTAGGGCACGTCGTGGTCGCGGAAGAGTGCGAAGCGCTCGATGTCAGCGTTGTACTGCCTGCGATCGACCTGATGGTGGGAGCCTTCGTACTCGACCACGAGTCCCCACGGCCTGAACACCAGATCGCCGATCGCGACGGCGTCACCGCCCAGCGCGACCGGATGGTTGGGCTGCGGCGTGGGCAGACCGCTGGCAACGAGGACGGCTCGCAGCTCGGACTCCTTGATCGAACGTGACCGGCCATCGAGCAGGTCTGCGACCCACAGCGCCTCGTCGGCGCCATCGCGCCACGGCGCAGACAGGGCCAGGTCGACGAGCTCGTCAACGGTCATGTGGCCCTGGTGGATCAGCCAGTCGCCGACCGCCATGGCGTCGATCACCCGGGCGTCGACGCAGCAGGCGAGGTAAGCAGCGGCGGGCACCACGCCGTACTCGTCGCACGGCGCAAGCTCCACGGTGCGATGCAGGAAGATCCCATGGAGCGCGAGGTGCAGATCTGACTGCATCACGAAGTGCAGCGGTCGCCGCGGACCTTGGTCGAGCCCGAGCATCTGGATCCGGGTGAGGTGGGTCGGCCGTGCCGCCTCGGGCAGCGCCAGCCGGGCAGCTGCGACCTCGTCCGACCACGTCATCACGTGGTCGCGGTGCCGCCACACTCGTGGGTGCAGGCGAACGAACCGCTGGCCCGCGAACATGGACTTCGAGACGCCCAGCTGCGTCGCGGTCGCTCGGCTGAACGGTCCGCACATCAAGGCGGCCGGGATGTCTCGCATGGCCCTGACGCTGCCCGGTTCCGGCATCCGGCTCCCTCGAGAGATCCCGATCCTGTGGATGACGCGGCCCGCGGCCGATGTTGTGTGCGACCCGCGGGCAGGCGGTGGGTGAGGACCGACATCAGCCGCGGATCTCGGTCCTGGCTCACCGCTGGCCAGGTGGCCAGACCTGCGGCGGTGACCTGGGACCGATGGTGGACACGGATTTCAGTCCTGAGCCACCGCTCGGGGGCGTACGCCGTGGGCAAACGGGTTCGCGCGGGAGGGGGCACCGACCTACCCTGGACGGCATATGACGAACGCACCCGACCACTTCAGCCTCGACACCGAGCTGGACGCCACCTCCGGCTGGGACGACGACCCCGCCGACGACCTCGCCGTCCTCGACGACCCCGACGTCCTCGCGCCCGCAGCGCCCGCAGCGCCCGCAGCTCCCTTCGAGGACGAGGACGCGGGCTGGGAGTCTGGGTACGCCGACGAGGACCCCGAGCTCACCACCGGTGAGCAGGATCTCGCCGAGCGGTATGCCCTGCGCCGGGTGCAGGGGCTCTCGACCGAGCTCGAGGACATCAGCGAGGTCGAGTACCGCCAGCTGCGGCTGGAGCGGGTCATCCTGGTGGGCGTCTGGACCTCCGGCGCGGTCGAGGACGTCGAGAACGCCATGGCCGAGCTCGCCGCGCTCGCGGAGACCGCCGGCTCCGAGGTGCTCGACGCGATCTACCAGCGGCGCCAGAAGCCCGACCCCGCGACGTACATCGGCCGCGGCAAGGTCGACGGACTCCGTGACATCGTGCGGTCCACCGGCGCCGACACCGTGATCATGGACGGCGAGCTCGCGCCCAGCCAGCTGCGCAACCTCGAGGACCAGGTCAAGGTCAAGGTCGTCGACCGGACGGCGCTGATCCTCGACATCTTCGCCCAGCACGCCAAGAGCAAGGAGGGCCAGGCACAGGTCGAGCTGGCCCAGCTCAGCTACCAGAAGCAGCGCCTCCGCGGTTGGGGCGGCAACCTGTCGCGCCAGGTCGGTGGACGCGCCGCCGGCGGCGAGGGCATCGGTGGCCGCGGCCCCGGTGAGACCAAGATCGAGACCGACCGGCGCCGGATCAACACCAAGATCGCCAGGCTCCGCCGCGAGCTGACCCACATGAAGGGCACCCGCGACACCAAGCGTCAAGAGCGCCGGCGCCGCCACATCCCGAGCGTCGCGATCGCCGGCTACACCAACGCCGGCAAGTCCAGCCTGCTCAACAGGCTCACCGGTGCCGGTGTGCTGGTCGAGGACGCGCTGTTCGCCACCCTCGACCCGACCACGCGTCGTACGACGACGAGCGACGGCCGCGTCTACACGATGAGCGACACCGTCGGCTTCGTCCGGCACCTGCCCCACCAGCTGATCGAGGCGTTCCGGAGCACCCTCGAGGAGGTCGCCGACTCCGACCTGATCCTCCACGTCGTCGACGGCTCCCACGCCGACCCCGAGGGCCAGATCGCGGCGGTGCGGGAGGTGCTGGCCGAGATCGGCGCCGAGAGGGTTCCCGAGATCATCGTCGTCAACAAGGCCGACGCAGCCGACCCGATGGTGCTGGCGCGGCTGAAGCAGCGCGAGCCCCACTCCGTCGTCGTCAGCGCCAGAACGGGCGAGGGCATCCCCGACGCGCTGGCGCTGCTCGAGGCCGACCTGCCGCGCCCGGGCGTCGAGTTCTCCGCGCTGGTGCCCTACGCCCGGGGCGACCTGCTCGACCGGCTCCACCAGCACGGCGAGATCGAGTCGCTCGAGCACACCGGCGACGGCACCGTCGTCCGCGGTCGCGCCCACGCCGACCTGGCCGGCGAGCTGGCGGCGTACCCGGTCTGACAGAGGCGTGCGCCCTAGGACTCCACGATCCGCAGCGCCAGGCGCGGGCACATCCGCACCGCCTCGCGGGCCAGGCCGACCAGCTCTGTGGTGACCTCGCCGCGCACGATGGGGTAGCCCCACTCGTCGAGCTCGACCACCTCGGGCAGCAGCTCGTGGCACACCCCTCGGGCCTGGCACGCCGGCCAGTCGACCCGCAACGCCCGGCTCACGAGGCCACACTCCGCAGCCGGCGTACGACGTTCGCGGGGCGGATCCACGTGCATCGACCCGCGCCGTGCAGGTCGACCTCGTCGGGGTACGCCGTCAGCAGCGACCGCACGAGTCGGACCGTGCCGTCGGGATGCGCACAGGCACCCCGCCGCTCGACCAGCGTGGACAGCTGCTCGACCCGTGCCGTGCCCGTTCCGTCGTCGATAGCGCAGACGGCCGCAGCCAGCGCAGGCAGCCCGTTGCGGCAGGGTCCGCAACGCTGGGCGCTCTGACCCGCCAGGTAGGTCACGATCCGCTGGGTCCACGAGACCGGGCAGTCGTCGGCGACGAGGACCAGCCCCGCGCCGAGCGCGCACCCCGCCTCGCGGAGGCCGGGCACCGACACGCGCAGGCGACGAGCGGCCCGGGCCGACGTCCACGTCCCGTGGAAGCCGCCGAGCAGCAGGGCCGCGTCGTCCCCGGACGGCAGTACCGACCGCAGCGACGCGCCGTACTCCACCTCGCGTACGGCGACCCGCGACCCGGGCAGCCGCAGCGTGAGCAACGTCGTACCCGGCTCGTCGGACGTGCCCAGCCCGTGCGGGGCGCCCGTGTGCAGCAGCCGCCCGACGTGGGCCCAGGTCTCGGCGTTCGAGAGCAGGGTCGGGCGGTGCCGGTGCCCCGTGACCGCCTCGGGGGCCCAGGCGGTCACGGGGAGATTCGGACGCCCGGCCATCAGCTCGAGCACGGCGCGGGCCTGCCCCGCCACGAAGCGAGGGGACGCCACGTGCCGCACGAAGCGCATCCGCCGATCGGCCCGCTCGGACATCGCCGCATCCATGGCCGCGACCGTCAGCGGCCGGTCGCCAGGGAGTACGACGTGCACCGCGTGGGCGCCGAGGGCTCGGGCCGTGGCGACCGCCCCGTCCAGCACCAGGTGGGGTCGGGTCCGGGCCAGGGCACTGTCCTTGCTGCTGGCCGGCTCACCCTCGCTGAGGTTGACCACGACCACGGGACGACGGGATCCGCCGGCGGCCGCGCGCAGCTTCACCGCGAAGGGGAAGGCCGCGCCGCCCCGGCCCCGCAGGCCGGTGTCCTCGGCCGCGGAGACGAGCTCGTCGAGGGAGACGCTCGGAGCCGCGCCGTACTGCCGCTGGTGCGCGACGAGGCTCGGTCCCGCCCCCAGCCCCGAGAGCAGTGCCGGCCCCTGGTGGACGTCCGGGTCCTCACAGATCGCGATCGGGGAGGAGATCATCGCGTCTCCCCGAGGGCCTGGCGCGCGGTCGCTCCCACCAGTCGCACCAGCGCGACACCGGCGACGAGGGCGACCGACGCGTACACCGCGCTGCGCTCCCACCCGGCCTGGCGCAGGTCTGTCCCGATGCCGAGGCCGTGCGCGACCGCGACACCCCAGGCGCCGTACGCCATCAGGTGTACGAGCCGCCAGGTGCGGTGCCGCATCCGCGCCCGCACCAGGGAGGTGACGACCACCAGCACGAGCAGGTCGAGCGACAGCGTGCCGAGTCCCAGCCACAACGGCATGTACCTCGAGCCCGCCCACGGCACGAACGCCTGCCACCAGCGGATGTCGACGTAGGTGTCGACGACCGCCGTGGTCACGTGGAGCAGGAGGAGGACGACCGACCACAGGGCGAGGTTGCGGTGCAGGGCCTGGCCGACGAAGCGCGGCACGATCCGGCCGCCCTGCCCGGTCGAGAGCACGCCGAGGACGGTCGTGATCGTCAGGAGGAGCAGGAGGACGAGCCCGGTGCTGCGGTTGAGGTACCACAGCGTCGGGCCGTGGAGCAGTGCGTTCATGCCGCCTGCTCCTCGTCCTCCGGCCAGGCGCCGGTACGTCGTACCGTGCCGTCGGGCGCGACCAGTCGCGCGGTCACCCCGTGGGCGTCGAGCCAGGCAAGCGCATCGGCACCCAGCACGATCGAGGCGGTGCTGGCGGTGTTGGCGGCGACCGCGGTGGTGCCCAGGCAGCTGGAGGTCACCCAGGGACTGGTGGCGGGCGCGCCCGTGCGCGGGTCGAGCAGGTGGTGGTACGCCGTGCCGGCCCGGGTCCAGCGGCGTACCTGGGTGTTCGAGGTCGCGAGCCCGCCGCGCTCGAGCCACACCAGCACCTTGGACTCGCCCGGCCGGCCGAAGACGGCGACCGGCCAGGGGTCGCCGTCCGGCCCGGCAACGGCGAGGTCGCCGCCCACGCTGACGATCGCGGCCGTGTCCAGCTCGCCGGCCAGGGTCGCGACGACCAGGTCGGCGGCGAACGCCTTGCCTGTGGAGCCGAGGTCCAGGGCGGTGCCGGACGGGACCCGGATCGCGTCGTCGGCCAGGCCGAGCCCGGCCCAGGACCGCGGCCCGGGGGCGGTCGGAGGGGTGACCGGGCCGGTGTCGGTGAGCTCGCCGAAGTCGCGGTCGTAGCCCCACGAGACGAGCTGGCGCCCGAGCAGGGGATGCACCAGCCCGTCCGTGGCGCGCGCCGCGTCCACGGCCACCGTCACCGCGGCCACGAGCAGGGGGTCCACCTCGACCCAGTGACCGGCCGCGGCGTTGGCCCGCACCAGGTCGGAGTCGTCGCGGAAGCGGCTGCACGTGCGGTCGACCTCAGCCAGCACGGCCTCGGTCAGCCGGCGGGCGGTGGCGAGCCGAGCGGGGTCTCGGGTCGCGACGAACACATAGGTGCCCAACGCGGAGAAGGTCTCAGCCATGGTGAGACCCCGACGTCGGCGCGGGAGGCGGCGGCGGGGGCGGCGGCGCCGGGTGCGACACCGGCGGGTGGTGCACGATCGGCGGCGGGCTGCCCGGGCTGGGCGAGAACGTGCCGCCGCCGACCACGACCGGTGCCGTGGCGCCCTGCACGTACTGGGTGCGTACGACGGTCCGCGTCGGCCGGGCCCGGAGCACGACGCGCTTCGGGAACGACGCGGACTTCTGGCGGGCGACCGCGGCGTCGTACTTCGCTCGCGCGCTGGCGGCCTTGGCGGTGGCGATCGCCTGAGCGGCGTCGTCATGAGCCTGCTTCGTCTGCTGCTCGCGGGCCGCGGTGCCGGCGAACCAGCCGACCGCGGTGAGGCTGCCGGCGCTGACGATGGCGGTGAGGGAGGAGACGCCGAGACGGAAGCGGTCACGGCTGCGTGATGGAGTCATGCGGACCACAGTGGGCGATCGTGCGGCAAGGACGTCTCATCCCTCGTTCAAGTTCGCGTCATGGAGTCGGCCATCGGGTTTGACGAGACCTTGACGCAACCGCGAGGCGCCCATAGGCCGGCGTGCCCCACCGTGGGGGCATGAAGCTCTTCGCCGTCCTCGTTGCCACCCTTGCCCTGCTCGCCGGTTTCGCCGGCGGGATGCGCGCCTACTCCGTCGCCGCCCCCGCGCACGCCGCGGCGGCGCCGGCCGCGGCCCCGCAGCACCCGAAGGCCCAGCCGGTGAAGCCCGGCCCCACGTTCAAGTGGGCGCCGTGCGCCAAGCCGGCCGTCCGCCAGGGACGTGCCTGCGTCACCCACGTGACCCACGTGGTCACCATCCCGGTGCCCGCGGTGGCCGCGCCGGCCGCGCCCGTCCACGTGGCCGCGCCGACCCCTCGTCACCCGCACTCCACCCCGACGCCGTCGCCCGCCCCGCACCACGACGACGGCGGAGGACACCACGGTGACGACGGCGGTGGCCACGACGACTGACCGGGCGACGACTGACCGGGGCCGGGCGCGCCGCCCGGTCGACGGGTCGGTCGACGGGTCGGTCGACGGGTCAGTCGACGAGGGGCAGCGCGACCTCGATCCGGGCGCCACCGGAGGCCGTGCTGCCGGTGACCAGGTGACCGCCGCAGTCCTGCGCCGTACGACGTGCGATGTCGAGGCCGAGCCCGGTGTGGCCGGGGCCGGGTCGCGGCTCGGCCGTCCAGCCGGCGCCGTCGTCGGAGACCGTCAGCAGACACGTGCCGGTGACCCGGCGCAGGGTGACCGCGAAGCCGGTGCCGTCCGGCGTGTGCGCGAAGACGTTGTCGATGAGGACGTCGAGCAGGTCGGCGACGTCGGCGGCCGAGACAGGCACCAGAGTCGCGCCGGGCTCGATGTGTACGTCGAGCGCCCGTCCGTCGTCCTCGGCGAGCGCCGACCAGAAGGCCACCCGCTCGGCGACGGTCGCGGCCGCGTCGCACTGTGCGCGGAGGTTGGTCCGGACGGGACGCCGGGCCTCCTTCACGATCTGGTCGACGGTCAGCTGGAGCACCGTGATGTGGTCCTGCAGCCGGCGCGAGAGCACGGGCTCCGCGACCGACTCGGCGTCCAGGCGCAGCGCGGTGACCGGCGTACGCAGGCGGTGCGAGAGGTCGGCGACGGCCGCGCGCTCGGCGGCCAGCAGCTCGGTGGTGCGCTCGGCCAGGCCGTTCAGGGCGCGGGCCAGCTCGACGGTCTCGGGCGTGCCGCGCACCTCGGCACGAGCGGAGAGGTCGCCCTCCCGGAGCTGATGGGCGGTCTGGGCGACGTCGTGCAGGGGCTCGCTGATCCGGCGCCCGAGCTGGCGCGCCATCACCCAGCCCAGCGCCAGCAGCACCAACCCGAGCCCGATGATCCCCGACCACGCGGCGGCGACCCCACGTCGCAGGTCGGCCTCGCTGACGCTCGCCCGTACCACGAGCGTGCCCCCCGACACGTCCACGGGCAGCAGCACCGCGCCGCCCTCGGCATTGGTCACCCGGAGGCCCTCGCCGGTGAGGGCACGGCGTACGTCGGGGTCCTGGCGCAGATCCTGGTCGGTACCGAGACTGCGCCCGTTCGCCGTCAGCACCGCGACCTGGGGGACGCTGCTCTCGTTGAGGTCCGAGAGGTACCCGCCGAGCTGCGCGCCGCCGTGGATCCCCGACACGGCCAGCGCGACGTTGCGGGCCGCCTGGTCCGCCGCGTTCATCGCTCGGTCGGTGGCGAGGGTACGGACCAGCAGGCACAACGGGATCACGAACGCCATCACGATGGCCGAGGTCGTGGCGAGGACCAGCCATGAGATCCGGCTCCGCATCAGGGCCGGCCCGGGTCCACCAAGCGCACCCCGACACCGCGCACGCTGATCAGGTAGCGGGGCTCCGCCGCGGTCTCACCGAGCTTGCGGCGCAGCCACGAGAGGTGGACGTCGACGGTGCGGTCGGAGCCGCCGTACGCCTGGCGCCACACCTCGGCCAGGAGCTCGCGCTTGGTGACCACCTCGCCCGGCCGCTGGGCCAGCGCCAGCAGCAGGTCGAACTCCTTGCGCGCCAGCTCCAGCGGCGTGCCGTCGAGCGTGACCGTGCGCGACCGTTCGTCGATGACGAGGTCGCCGACCCGGATCGGCTCGTTGACCGCCTGTACGGCGCCGCGTCGCAGCAGGGCTCGGATGCGGGCCGCCACCTGGTCGGCCCCGAACGGCTTCACGACGTAGTCGTCGGCACCGCCGTCGAGAGCCTTCACGATCGTCGCGTCGTCGTCGCGCGCGGTGATCACGAGGATCGGGACGGCGCTGGCGGCGCGGATCATCGAGATCATCGTGAGGCCGTCGACGTCGGGCAGGCCGAGGTCGAGCAGGACGACGTCGGGCTTCTCGCGGAGCACGTGCTCGAGGCCGGACATCCCGCTGGACGCCACGGCCACGGCGTGTCCGCGATCGGACATGGTGCGTTGCACGCCGGAGCGGATCGCCGGGTCGTCCTCGATCACGAGGATGCTGCTCATGCGGAGACGGTAACGGGCTCCTGGATGGGAACGCCCGCTTCGGTTCGGAGGAGCGAGCGATGATGCACCCATGACCAGGCTCCGCACGGCCGTCCTCGGCGCCGTCCTGTGGTGCGGGGTCGTGGTCGCGGTCTCGTCCCTGGTCTGGGTCGTGATCGCCCGTGCCGGGCAGGGCGTCGTACCGGTGAGCCAGCCGCAGGCCGACCTGACCGGTTCGCTGCCGGTGCCCGGCCACGGGCATCGGTCGGGTCACCCGAGCCCGGGGGTGACGCTGTCGCCGCGTCCGTCCGACTCGTCGTCCCCGACCGGTACGCCGCCGACCACGCCGGTCGTCCCGCCTCCCACCTCACCGGCCTCGACGCCGCCCCCGACCGGCCCCCAGGCCGAACGCCGTTCCTGGAGCGGCGCCGCCGGTCACGTCGCGGCGGAGTGCCGGGGTTCGTCGGCGAGCCTGGTCTCGGCGTTCCCCAGCGCGGACTGGCGCTACACGGTCCTCTCGCGCGGTCCCGTCGAGGTCCGGGTGCGTTTCACGAAGACCGTGGGCGACGACAAGTCCGGCATCGTCGCGGCACGCTGCGTCTCCGGGATCCCGCACTTCTCGCTGTCCGGCGACACCCGCGGAGACGACTGACCGCGGCTCGCGCTTGGCAGGACCCGCGCAGCCCCTTACGTTCGCTACGTGCTCACGACGGTCATCCTCCGCGACGGACGCACCCTCGAGTACGCCGAACTCGGTGACCCGTCCGGTGCGCCCGTGCTCTTCTTCCACGGGACGCCGGGGACCGCTGGCCAAGCCACCGTGGTCGCCGACGCCGCCCGGGGCCGGGGCGTTCGGCTCGTCGCACCGAGCCGGCCGGGGTACGGCGCCTCCACCATGAGCCCGCCGGGCCTGGCCGTCACCGCAGCCGACTCCCTCGAGCTGGCCGACCAGCTGGGTCTCCGTCGATTCGCGCTGATGGGCAGCTCGGGTGGCGGGCCGTTCGCCCTGGCCGTCGCCGCGGCCGCACCCGACCGGGTGACCGCGGTCGCCGTCCACGCCGGACCCGGCTGCTATGCCGACGTGAAGCCGGACGTGCTGGGCGACGACGACCGCCGGGCGTTCGCACTACTGGAGGTCGGCGACCACGAGGAAGCCATGCGGATCATGGTGACGCTCGGTGACGCGGACCTCGGCGGACTGCGAGGGCTGTCATCGGTGGAGTTCTCCGCCGCGCTGAGCGCGATGGCACCGCCCGGTGAGAGCTGGCTCGACCGGCATCCAGACCTCAAGCAGGCGTTCGAGTCGGACTTCCAGCGCGCCATCACGACCTCCGACGGTTTCGCGCGCGACAACCTCTCCTGGTTGGACGCCTGGGACGTCGACCTGGCCGCGGTCACCACACCCGTCCGGCTCGTGTACGGCGACAGCGACCGGATGACGGAGCTCGCGCACGCGGAGTGGCTCCGGGCTCGACTGCCGAGCAGCGACCTGCACGTCGTACCCGGGGGGCACGGCGACGCCTCCTTCGGGGCCGCCGACGAGACGTTCGCGAGCCTCGTCGCCGGGTGACGAGCTCGGCGGACCGGGCGGCACCGCGCCGGCCGGGGTTGTCCGCGGGCGCGGATAGGGTGCAGCGGTGCCTCGCCCCCCAGCCGACCCGCGCCCGCCGGTGCGCGAGGTGCTGGCGGTCGCCGTCGAGGCGCTCGGCGGGCAGGAGCGACCCGGCCAGATCGAGATGGCCGACGCCGTCGCCTCGGCCATGGCCGAGCACCGTCACCTGGTCGTGCAGGCCGGCACCGGCACCGGCAAGTCGCTGGCCTACCTCGTGCCGGCGCTGCTCCACGGCGACCGGGTGGTGGTGGCCACCGCGACACTCGCACTGCAGCACCAGCTGGTCGAGCGCGACATCCCGGCGGTGACCCGAGCGGTCGCCGACCTCTTGCCCCGGGGCCTGTCGTACGCCGTGCTCAAGGGCCGGTCCAACTACGCCTGCCTGCACCGCATCCGCGAGGGGGTGCCCGACGACCAGGGTGCCCTGATCGAGGTGCCCGAGGGCTCCCAGGGCAAGAAGGTGCTCGAGCTGCGGGCCTGGGCGGAGCAGGAGGCCGAGGGCGGCGGCAGCGGCGAACGCGACAACGCTCCGCGCCATACCGACCGCGACTGGCGCCAGGTCAGCGTCAGTCATCGCGAGTGTCTCGGGGCGTCGCGCTGTCCCTTCGGTGAGGAGTGCTTCGCCGAGCAGGCCCGCGACAAGGCACACCGGTCCCACCTGATCGTCACCAACCACTCGCTGCTCGCCATCGACGCGATCGAGGGTGTGCCGATGATCCCCGACTACGACGTGGTCGTCGTCGACGAGGCGCACGAGGTGGTCAGCCGGGTCACCCAGGCCGCGACCGACGAGCTGGCCGCCTCCGACGTCGACCGCGCGGCGCGGCGCTCGCGCCGCTGGGTCTCCGAGGCAGACCGCGAGACGTCGCCCGCCGACGACCTCGCCGATGCCGGAGATGCCCTGGCGGCTGCCATCGCGGAGTCCTCGCCCGGGCGGTTCGACGTGGTGCCCGAGGCACTGGCCGACTCCCTGGCGCTCGTGCGCGACGCCGCGCGGGCCTGCCTGTCGGCGTACCCGCGGGAGACCGACGCGAGCGACGCCGACGCGGGCCGTACCCAGGCCCGCGGCTCCGTGCAGGAGGTGTTCGTCACCGCCGAGCGGATGGCGGTCGTCGCGGAGTCCGACGTGCTGTGGCTGACCGAGGGAGGCGACCCTTCGACGAGCTCAGGACCACGCCGCTTCCCACCCCGACTCTGCGTGGCGCCGCTCGAGGTGTGGGGGCCGATGCGCGAGAAGCTGCTGACCGACAAGACCGTCGTGCTGACGTCGGCGACGCTGATGCTCGGCGGCGACTTCGACGCGCTCGCCACCTCGGTCGGGCTCAAGCCGGACGAGCGAGTGGCCTCGTCGGTCGAGTCGGTCGAGTCGGTCGAGTCGGTCGAGCCGGTCGAGCTCGGTCGAGTCGGTCGAGCCGGTCGAGTCGGTCCACGACGAGAGGGCCCCCGGCGTACTGCCCTGGGTGGGGCTCGACGTCGGGTCGCCGTTCGACTACGGCCGGCAGGCGATCCTCTACGTCGCTCGCCACCTGCCCCCGCCGGGGCGCGACGGGCTGGGCACCGCCCAGCTCGACGAGATCGTGTCGCTGGTCGACGCGGCCGAGGGGCGGACGCTGGGACTGTTCAGCTCACGGCGTGCCGCTGAGAGCGCCGCCGAACACGTCCGCGAGCGCCTGCCCCACCTGACCACCCTCGCCCAGGGGGACGCCCAGCTCCCCGAGCTCGCCCGGCTCTTCGTCGGCGACCCGCACACCTGCCTGTTCGGCACGCTCAGCCTCTGGCAGGGGCTCGACGTGCCCGGCGACACGTGCCAGCTCGTGCTGATCGACCGCATCCCCTTCCCGCGGCCGGACGACCCGCTGATGTCCGCCCGGCAGCGCGCCGCCGACCGCGAGGGCCGCAACGGCTTCATGCAGGTGGCCGCCACCCATGCCGCGCTGCTGCTGGCGCAGGGGACGGGCCGGCTGATCCGCACCTCGGCCGATCGCGGGGTCGTGGCGATCCTCGACCCGCGGCTGGCGACCGCGCGCTACGGCGGCTTCCTCAGGGCGAGCCTGCCGCCGATGTGGACGACGTACGACGGCGACCTCGTGCGCCAGGCACTGGCCCGGCTGGCCGCGCCGACGGCACCCTGACGCAGCCACCCCGGAGCGGAGCGCGGCCGGCTCAGCCCGACCCGCGCTCGCGATCCCGAGCGCGAGCGGACTCGGAGTCGGCGGCGTCGTCTGCCTGTCCGCGGCACACGACCCGAGCCGGAGAGCTGTCGTCGTGCGTGGTGGCGGCCGCCGAGACGGTCGGCCCGGTCGAGGTCGGGGCCGGGCCCGGGTGGCCGGCCACGCGCTGGTCGAACTGGACGCGCACCCGCTCGCGCTGGTCGATGAACCACGGGTCGACCAGCCACATGGCCACGATGACCAGGGCCCAGCCGACGAACACGTCGAGGATCCAGTGGTTGCCGGTGCCGATCACCACGGACGCCGTGACGAACGCGTGGACCCAGGCCAGCCCGCGGGCCCAGCGGTTGCCGGTGTGACGGCGTACGACGAGAGCCACCCAGAGCGCCCAGCCGGCGTGCAGGCTCGGGAACGCGGCCAGCTGGTTGGTGAGCCCACCCATGCCCTTGGGTGCGGAGGCATCGGCACCCCACCAGCCGGCACCGGAGTGCAGGCTGAGCACGTCGACGTAGCCGCCGCCGACCAGCCGCGGCGGCGCGGTCGGGAGCAGGAGGTAGCAGGCCAGGGCGATCAGGCACGAGACGACCAGCGCCCAGCGGGCCGGCGCGTAGGTCGCCGGGCCCTTGCGGAAGAGCCAGACCAGCACCCACAGCGTCACGATGTAGTGCGCGCCCGCGTACCAGTAGCACGCCGGCACCGCGGCCCAGTCGTTGCGCACGAACCAGTTGTTGATCGCGTGCTCCCAGTCGAGATGGAGCACCTTCTCGAGATGGAGGAGGTCGAAGGCACGATCCTGCGCGGGGCCGAGGCCGTCCTCGGCGAACGTGCGGGTGACGCAGTAGAAGACATAGAGGCCGCCGATCAGCGCGATCTCGCGCACGCCACGTCGCCCCAGGAGTCCCCCTCGGGCGATCGCAGGCAGGCTGGACCTCACGCTCATCCGGACCATCCTCTCAGCCAATGCAAAGAAATTGCATCTCCCTTATGACGCGCGAGGAGGCCGAAACATTCCGTCAGATACGACGGAGAACCGCCGTCACCTTGCCGAGGATGGTGGCGTGGGTGCCGTCGATGGGGTCGTACGACGCGTTGTGCGGCAGCAGCCAGACGTGGCCGTTCTTGCGCTGGAACGTCTTGACCGTGGCCTCGCCGTCGATCAGCGCGGCCACGATGTCGCCGTTCTCGGCGGTCTGCTCCTGGCGGACGACGACGTAGTCGCCGCTGCAGATCGCCGCGTCGACCATCGAGTCGCCGCTCACCTCGAGCAGGAACAGCGTGCCCTCGCCGACCAGCTGCTTGGGCAGCGGGAAGACCTCCTGGAGCGTCTCCTCGGCCAGGATCGGACCGCCCGCCGCGATCGTGCCGAGGAGCGGGACGTAGCTCGCGGCCGGCATCGCGTCGCCGACGTCGGTCTCGTCGTACGACGTGTCGTCACCGGCCGTGCTCGAGCCCATCGAGCGCCGCGCGGCCATCACCTCGGGCAGGAAGACCTCGAGGGCCCGAGGCCGGTTGGGGTCGCGCTTGAGGAAGCCCTTCTCCTCGAGCACGCGCAGCTGGTGGGCCACGCTGGAGCTGCTGGTCAGCCCGACGGCCTCGCCGATCTCGCGCATGCTGGGCGGGTAGCCGCGCTTCTCGATGGCGTCCTTGATCGTGGCCAGGACGCGGGTCTGGCGCGGCGTGAGGCCGGTGGCGTCGGGCGGCCCGTCGGGCAGCTCGCTGACCAAGCTGGGCGTCACCTTCCGCGATCTGCTCTTCGTCATGGTCCGAACCGTACGGCGGCGGCCGCCCGAGAATCAAACACCTGTTCGAACGGGCGTGTCGCCCACCTGGTTGGATCGGGCGCATGGAGAGCTGTGTGGTCACCGGTGGGGCTCGGGGGATCGGACGCGGGATCGCCGAGCGGCTGGTCGGTCGGGGGTACGCCGTCGTCGTCACCGACGTCGACGGCGAGGGCGCGCGTCGTACTGCTGCGGAGATCGGGGCCGCGGTGGGGCTCGAGCAGGACGTCAGCGACCACGCCGCCCACCGGTTCGTCGCGACCACGGCGCTCGACCACGGGCGGCTCGCCGCGTGGTTCAACAACGCCGGCATCGGTGACGACGGCCGGCTGGTCGACCTGTCCGACAGGCAGGTGCAGCGCCTGGTCGAGGTCAACCTCCTGGGCTGCCTGTGGGGGATGCGCGCGGCGATCGCTGCGTTCGACGGCCGGGGCGGCGACGTCGTGAACCTCGCGTCGCTGTCCGGGCTCGGGCCGGTGCCCGGCTACGCCGTGTACGCCGCCACCAAGGCGGCCGTGGTCTCGGTGACGATGTCGGTGTCCGCCGAGGTGCCGCGGGGCGTACGCGTGCACGCGCTGTGCCCCGACGGCGTCCAGACGGCGATGCTGGACGCGCAGGACCACTCGGCGCTGGGCTCGCAGCTGGTGCACTCCGGCGGCCGGATCCTCACCGTCGACGAGACCGCCGATGCAGCGGTCGCGCTCGTCGGCACCCGGCGCGTCGTACGCAGCCTGCCGGGCTGGCGGGGAGCGGTGGTCCGGACCAGCGCGCTGGCGCCGTCGGTGGCCAAGCACGGTACGGCGCTGTTCGCCGCTCGTGGCGCGAGGGTGATCGCCCGGCGTGCCGGTCGCGGCTGAGCGGACGTCCGCTCAGGGGTGGCGGCCGGCGAGGACGCAGAACTCGTTGCCCTCGGGGTCGGCGAGGACGACCCAGCTCGCGTCGCCCTGGCCGACGTCGGCGTGTCGGGCGCCGAGGGCGAGCAGGCGGCGTACCTCGTCGTCCTGCTCGCTGTCGGTCGGGTTGACGTCGAGGTGGAGCCGGTTCTTGACGGTCTTGCCCTCCGGCACCTGCGCGAAGGTCAACGTCGGTGGCACCGGCCCGGGACGGCTCTTGCCCTCGGGTACCAGGGGCGAGCCGATGGTCACGACTCCGTCGTCCGCGTCCTGCACCTCGTAGCCGAGCACCGCGCACCAGAACCGCGCGAGGGCGGCCGGATCGGCGCAGTCGATCGCGATCTCGGTGAGCTTGCTGGTCATGTCGGGACCTCCCAGTCTCCGATCCGGTCTCCGATCCTCGCAGGTGTGACGAATCATTCGAACAGTTGTTCGTGTCGTGCTTGAAATCGTTCGAACACCTGCTCTAACGTCGTACATGTGTTCGATCGAACGTCTGATCGGATCGCCGCCAGGGCCCACTGTCGGTGGTCACCACTAGACAGGAGATCGAACACAGGTACCGACAGCCGCCGAACGTCGGCGGCACTTCCCCTGGAGGTCCCCATGAGCAGCACCACCGCCACCCGCGCACCGCGGTTCGCGCCGCCCGGCGAGCCGACCCGCAAGAGCACGCGGCGCCGCACGACCACTGGACAGGGGTTCTCCGTGGTGGGCCGGGCCGAGCGGCCCGTGCTGCGGATCGTGGTGGACGACGAGCGGTCGACGGTGGTCACCCGCGTCGCGCCGACTCCGCCGGCCGAGCCTGCTTCGTGGGTCGAGCCTGCTTCGTGGGTCGAGCCTGTCGAGACCCCGTCCTCGTGGGTCGAGCCTGTCGAGACCCCGTCCTCGTGGGTCGAGCCTGCTTCGTTGGTCGAGCCTGTCGAGACCCCGCTCCGCCGGGTCCGCCTCGACGACTTCTTCGTCGCGGAGTACGACGGAGACGAGCAGCGGCTCGAGGTCGTGCCGCCGCGTCGCAGTTCCGTGCGGCTCACGCGCCGTGGCCGCCTCGTCGTGCTCGCCGCCTCGGTCACCGCGGTGCTCGGCCTGGGCTTCCTGGCCGCATCGGGGTCGATGGCCAACGACCACCCCGAGCGCACCCACGTGGTGACCGTCGCGCCCGGCCAGACGCTGTGGGACATCTCCGCCGGGGTCGCCGGCGGCGGCGACGTCCGCTCGACGATGAGCCACCTCGAGGCGATCAACCACCTCGACTCCACCGTGCTCCAGGTCGGCCAGCACCTCCGCGTGCCGAGCTGACCCATGATCTTCCGCCGGCCGATTCGACCCCGACCGGCGGAGAGCCGGGGAAGACGGGGGGCGGCGTTGCCCCATGCTGCGCTGCCCCCCGTGGCCGCCGGTCGAGCCCCGGTGGCCGTCGGTGGAGCCCCGGTGGCCGTCGGTCGAGCTCGTCGAGACCACGGCGCCGGAAGGAGTCACCGGTCGCGGAGCCGGCGGACGAACTTCATGCCCGACCACGTCTCGTCGATCGCGGCGATCTTCACGTCGACCCAGCCGATCCGCAGCCCCACGGCGCGCACGGTGTTGTCGGTGAGGTCGGTTTCCAGACCGAGCCGCTTGATCGCCGCCTGCTTGCGCCAGCAGACCCACACCATCCCGGCGGTCGCGGTGTGCTCGAAGAGCACCGGCAGCCGGCGCGCCAACCCGTCGAGACTGGTGTGGAAGGTCAGCGTCAGGTCGAGCCCGTCGCGCAACCGCCGTACGACGTGCGCCTCCGGCGGCAGGCCCAGGTCGAGCCCGTCGGGCAGCCGGTCGAGGAGCACGACGTGACCGTCCTTGACCCCGAGCTTGCGGGGGAGCGGGGTGCCCGAGTAGCCGGCTCCGGTGCTCGCGACCATGGCTCAGCGCGCCGCTCGGCGTCCGCCGGGCGTGCGGGGCGGCGGTGGCGGCGCGGCGTCCGCACGCAGGCGCTGGACGAACCTCGCACCCAGCATCATCCCGACGAAGAGGCACGCGATCGCCCCCACGGTCGCGAGCGCAAGCATCCACCAGGCACGGGAGTCGCCGTCGCGGGCGGACGTGCCGAAGTCGATCGCGAGATAGACCAGGTAGCCCCACGCGACGACGGCCGCGGTGATGCCGAGAGCGAGGAGCAGCAGCGGCAGTCGCCCGCCACCGCTACCACCCGCGGGCGAGACGGTCGGGACGCGACCGGTGTCGAGACGCACCGGTTCGGCGGGCTGGCAGGGCTGGGCAGGATGACCGGGCTGGGCAGGATGACCGGGCTGGGCAGCATGGCGCGGCGCGCTGTGCCTGCCCGAAGATTCCACGTCCGCCATTGTGACCGATCGGCGATGGGCACGACACGCCGGAGACGAAAGCCGGTTCTCGAGGCCCATCAGGGCCCTGACCTGTGGGAATGCGTACTCGGTGGCACCACCCCGCACCCATCTCGCCGAAACTCCTCGGAGGCCCTTGCCAAGCCCTGTCACCCGGACGTACGGTTACCACTACATCTAGTAGTTACACCGTTGTGGTTTTCCACATGTAGTCCACACGGAGTGGCTGCCGAACCCACAGATCAGCACTGGTTGTCCACAGACGCAGGGCCCCAGTCCACAGCGAAACACCCCCGTCGCCGGGGCATTCGGCGCGCCCCGGCGTTGTTGAACCACACAGGGAGAGGAGGACACACGATGCACTGCCCGTACTGCCGTCACACCGATACCAAGGTCCTCGACTCCCGCGTGTCCGAGGACGGTACGGCGATCCGCCGCCGGCGCCGCTGCGATGCCTGCGACAAGCGGTTCACCACCGTCGAGCTCATGCAGCTGACCGTGCTCAAGCGCTCCGGCGCGACCGAGCCGTTCAACCGCGAGAAGGCAATCACCGGCGTCCGCAAGGCCTGCAAGGGCCGGCCGGTCTCCGAGGACGACCTGGCCTGCCTGGGCCAGACCGTCGAGGACGCGCTGCGCAACGAGGGTGCCGCCGAGGTGCCGGCCCACGAGGTGGGCCTGGCCATCCTCGGCCCGCTCCGTGCGCTCGACCCGGTCGCCTACCTGCGGTTCGCCAGCGTCTACAAGGCGTTCAGCTCCGCCGACGACTTCGAGGACGAGATCGCGCTGCTCCGGATGGAGCAGGACGCCGCCGCGCCCTCGGTCGAGCGAGAGTCGTCGGCCGGGCGAGAGTCGTCGGCCGGGCGAGAGTCGTCGGTCGAGCTCGTCGAGACCCCGGCCGACCGCGACGCGCGACCACGCGCCGTACCCACGGGATAACCCACAGACCACCCGGCGCGTAGTGGGGAAGCTGCGCGCCGGGTGCACCACTTGACCGCTGGTTGAGGAGCGAGCGCAGCGAGCGTCTCGAAACCATCGGTCAGCAGACACAGAAGTAGCAGAGCAGGATCACGGGACAGAGCAGGATCACGGACAGAGCAGGATCACGGGACAGAGGAGATGCGATGAGCCAGACGGTGAACCCGAAGGTGAAGGGTGCTCAGGTCGGCAAGGGCCTGACCATCGAGCGTGTCTTCAGCACGCCCGGCACCCACCCGTACGACGAGCTCACCTGGGAGCGCCGCGACGTCGTCCAGACCAACTGGAAGACCGGCGAGACGGTCTTCGAGCAGCGCGGCGTGGAGTTCCCCGACTTCTGGAGCGTCAACGCCTCCACGATCGTGACCACCAAGTACTTCCGCGGCGCGGTCGACACCGAGGTCCGTGAGTGGAGCCTCAAGCAGCTCGTCGACCGAGTGGTGAAGACCTACACCAAGGCGGGCGTCGACCACGGCTACTTCGCGACCCCCGCGGACGCCGAGACGTTCGAGCACGAACTCACCTGGCTGCTGGTCCACCAGTACTTCTCGTTCAACTCCCCGGTCTGGTTCAACGTCGGGACGCCGTCGCCGCAGCAGGTCAGCGCCTGCTTCATCCTCAGCGTCGACGACTCGATGGACTCCATCCTCAACTGGTACAAGGAGGAGGGCTTCATCTTCAAGGGCGGCTCCGGCGCCGGCCTCAACCTCTCCCGCATCCGCTCGTCCAAGGAGCTGCTGTCCTCCGGCGGTACGGCGTCCGGCCCGGTCTCCTTCATGCGCGGCGCCGACGCGTCGGCCGGCACCATCAAGTCGGGCGGTGCCACGCGCCGTGCCGCCAAGATGGTCGTGCTCGACGTCGACCACCCCGACATCGTGGAGTTCGTCGAGACCAAGGCGAAGGAGGAGGACAAGATCCGCGCGCTGCGCGACGCCGGCTTCGACATGGACCTCGGCGGCCACGACATCACCTCCGTGCAGTACCAGAACGCCAACAACTCCGTGCGCGTCAGCGACGAGTTCATGCGCGCGGTGGAGGACGGCACCGAGTTCGGGCTGCGCGCCCGCAAGACCCACGAGGTGATCGAGACCGTCGACGCCCGCGAGCTGTTCACCAAGATCGCCGAGGCCGCGTGGGCGTGCGCCGACCCCGGCCTGCAGTACGACGACACCATCAACGACTGGCACACCAACCCCGAGACGGGCCGGATCACCGCGTCCAACCCGTGCTCCGAGTACATGTCGCTCGACAACTCGTCCTGCAACCTCGCCAGCCTCAACCTCCTGAAGTTCCTGAAGGACGACGACACCTTCGACTCGGGCCTCTTCCAGAAGGCCGTCGAGCTGATCATCACCGCGATGGACATCTCGATCTGCTTCGCCGACTTCCCGACCGAGGCGATCGGCGACACCACCCGCGACTACCGCCAGCTGGGCATCGGCTACGCCAACCTCGGTGCGCTGCTGATGGCGATGGGGCTGGGCTACGACTCCGACGGTGGCCGGTCGATGGCCGCCACGATCACGTCGCTGATGACCGGCGCGTCGTACAAGAGGAGCGCGGAGCTGGCCGCGATCGTCGGCCCGTACGCCGGCTATGCCCGCAACGCCGAGGCGCACAAGCGGGTGATGCGCAAGCACCAGGCCGCCAACGACGCGGTGCGCACGTTCCACGTCGCCGACGCGCAGGTCGCGAAGTTCGCCACCCAGGCGTGGGCCGACGTGATCGCGCTGGGCGAGGCCAACGGCTTCCGCAACGCGCAGGCCTCGGTGCTCGCGCCGACCGGCACCATCGGCTTCATGATGGACTGCGACACCACCGGCATCGAGCCCGACTTCTCGCTGGTCAAGTTCAAGAAGCTGGTCGGCGGCGGCTCGATGCAGATCGTCAACCAGACCATCCCGCGGGCGCTGGCGAACCTCGGGTACGACGAGGAGAAGATCGAGGCGATCGTCGCCTTCATCGCCGAGCACGGCCACGTGATCGACGCGCCCGGGCTGAAGACGGAGCACTACGAGGTCTTCGACACCGCCATGGGCGCCCGCGCTCTCAAGCCGATGGGCCACGTGCGGATGATGGCGGCCGCGCAGCCGTTCCTGTCCGGCGCGATCTCCAAGACGGTCAACCTGCCCGAGACCGCGACGGTCGAGGAGATCGAGGACATCTACCTCCAGTCGTGGAAGCTCGGCCTCAAGGCGACCGCGGTCTACCGCGACAACTGCAAGGTCGGCCAGCCCCTCTCCGACGCCAAGGCGAAGTCGTCAGACTCGGCGGTCGAGCCTGTCGAGACCAAGGAAGTCATCGTCTACCGCCCGACCCGCAAGCGCCTGCCGAAGTCGCGTACGTCGCGCACCACGTCGTTCACGGTCGGCGGAGCCGAGGGCTACATGACCTCCGGTGCCCACGACGACGGCGAGCTGGGCGAGGTGTTCCTCAAGCTCGGCAAGCAGGGCTCGACCCTGGCCGGCGTGATGGACGCCTTCTCGATCGCGGTGTCGATCGGACTGCAGTACGGCGTACCGCTGGAGACCTACGTCTCGAAGTTCTCCAACCTGTCCTTCGAGCCCAACGGCCTGACCGACGACGCCGACGTGCGGATGTCGAAGTCGATCATGGACTACATCTTCCGCCGCCTCGCCCTCGACTACCTCGACTTCGAGTCCCGCCAGGCGCTCGGCATCTACTCCGCCGATGAGCGCCAGCGCTACCTCGAGACGGGCTCCTACGAGCTGATCTCCGAGGTCGGCAACGCCGCCGAGGTCATCGGCGACCTCTCCGCCCCGGTCGAGGCCGAGCTGATCGAGACCACGGCCTCGTCGTCGGTCGAGCTTGTCGAGACCCAGGCGGAGCACAACGCGACGGACGACCTCGCTCCCCGCCCGGCCCCGAAGGAGGCCCACACCTCCGCCGAGCTCCTGGAGAGGATCACCGGCACCGCCGTCGACTCCCCCCTCTGCATGACCTGTGGCACCAAGATGCGCCCCGCCGGCTCCTGCTACGTCTGCGAAGGCTGCGGCAGCACCAGCGGCTGCAGCTGAGACGAGAGTCGAGCCGTGCGGGACATCAGCGATCTGCTGCTGACCCACCTGAACACCGACGAAGCGCTCGACCTCATGGCCGCCGCCAATCTGCCTGGGATGTCGAGCGCAGAGGTCCAGGCGACCTTCCTGCCCTATGCAACGGAGTTGGGTTCACTAGCGAGGCGAAGGGCCTCTTCCTCGAGTACGAGAACAAGCTGCGACCGGACCATTTCCGATCCGTCGGGGAGAGCGGGATTCTTCTTGAGGTCGAGCGAGGCAAGACGACCACGAACAACATGGACCTACTCGACTTCTGGAAGTGTCACCTCTGCAGGCACGCCGACTACTTGTTCCTGATGGTCCCGCAGGCGTTGAAGCACAACGAGACGATGACGCCCAAGCGTGAGTACAACTCCGTCGTGAGGCGCCTCGACACGTTCTTCATGCCCGGCAACACGACGAACGTGCGAGCAGTACACATCTTCGGCTGCTGAGCTCCTCGTGCCGGAAATGGTGCGGGTTCGGTATGCAGGTCTCGGGGCAGGAGCTGGTCGTCACACGCTGGCGGAAGTAGGGGAAGGACCGGCTGAGGCTGCACGTCGATCGACCACCTGGGTCTGACTCAGTACCTGTCCGAGGTCGGGTCAGTCGGCGATCGGCTCCCAGATCAGCTCGGCGACGTCGAGCACGAGGTCGGCGTGTTCGTCGGGGGCGGCGGACGACCGCACCTCGCCCACGCACACGCACATCACGTCGTTGAGGCGCCGATAGTTCTCGTGGTCACTGAGGTGGAGCACGGATCCGACGATCTGCCGCTTCCCCGGTGGGTAGGCGCGGCCGTAGCCGTGGGACTCGAACATGATCGTCGCGCCGTCGTCGGTCTCGATCGCGGCCCGGAAGTCCGGACAGAACGGCCCGGTTCCAGAACGGCGTCGCGGGAAGTTCGCCCCGCGGAAACGGCCGGTGATCGATCCCTCGCAGCGACCCTCGGCCAGGAAGAAGTACTCCTCCCAGCCGCCTTCGAGCTCGATCGCCCACTCCTCGGGGTAGATGAAGCGGATCCGGTACAACGGCTCGAGTCTCATGGCGACCTCCCGGCGGAGCAGGTCCCGATCATGGCACCGCCGAGACGGCCGCGCCATCACGGGTGGGCCAGCTCGATGGTCTCGACAAGCTCGACCGACGAAGGGGGCTCGACCGACGAAGGGGGCTCGACCGACGAAGGGGGCTCGACCGACGAACGGGCTCGTCCGGAGGACGAGTTCGAGTCGCGGTTGATGCCCTAGGGTTGTCGTTGACGTAGGCAACGAAAGGGTCAGCATGTCCGAGCAGGCCGACCCCGCCGAGCTCATGGGGCCGACCGGTGCCGAGCTGGCAGCCGGGGCGGAGCCGGAGGACGAGGTTGTCCGCTCTCATACCACGGGTGGTCGAGCCAACCTCGAGCTGATGTTCGTCGGGCTGGGGGCGCTCGTCGTCTCGTTGAGCCAGTCGGTGTTGGTGCCGGTGCTGGGGGAGCTGCAGCAGGAGTTCGGCAGCAACGCCAACTGGCTGCTCACCTCGACGTTGCTCGTGGCGGCGGTGAGCGTGCCGATCATGGGCCGGCTGGGCGACATGTTCGGCAAACGCCTCCTGCTGCTGGTCGCCATGGGGGCGGTGACGCTCGGGTCGGTGATCGACGCCGTGGCACAGAATCTCGGATGGTTGATCGTGGGACGCGCGATCCAGGGCGCGTCGTCCGCGGCGATCCCGCTGGGCATCAGCCTGCTGGCCACGCTGATGCCCAAGGAACGAGTGGCGAGCTCGGTCGCTCTGATCAGCGCGATGCTCGGTGTGGGTGGCTCGCTGGGGCTGCCGCTGGCCGGGTTCGTCGCCGAGCACTGGGACTGGCACACGCTGTTCTGGATCAACACCGTCGTCGGCGTCCTGGCGTTCATCGGCATCCTGATGGTCGTGCCCGAGTCGCACCACCGCGAGGGCGGGCGGGTCGACCTGGTCGGCGCCGTACTGCTCTCCGGCGGGCTGGTGTCCCTGATCCTGCCGCTGGAGCAGGGACACGAGTGGGGCTGGGGATCCGCGCGGGTCTGGGCTCTCGTCGTGGCGTCGGTGGTGATCCTGGTGGCCTTCGCGGCGTACGAGCTCCGGCGCCGCGAGCCGCTGGTCGACCTGGCCGCGCTACGTCGGCGCCCGATCATCACGACGAACCTCGCCTCGATCTGCTTCGGGTTCGCGCTGTTCGCGTCGTTCATCGGGACCTCGACGTTCATCGAGGCCGGCACGTGGACCGGCTACGGCTTCGGCTCGAGCCTGCTGACCGGCGGCCTGGCGCTGCTCCCCAGCGGCCTGGCGATGCTGTTCTTCGCGCCGGTCGCGGCCCGGCTGATCGCGGTCCGCGGCGCCCCACAGACCCTGGCGCTCGGCGCGTCGATCGTCGCGGTCGGCTGGGTGCTGCGGATCGTGATGACCGGCTCGCTGTGGCAGGTGATCGTCGGCACGGCCGTGATCGGCATCGGCACCGGGATCGGGTACGCCGCGATGCCGTCGCTGATCAACCGCTACACGCCGCCCCACGAGATCGCGGCCGCGAACGGCCTGAACACCCTCTTCCGCAGCCTCGGCAGCACGCTCGCCACAGCGGTCGGCACCAGCATCCTGGCCTCGTCGCTCGTCTACCACGTGGTCGACGGCCAGGTCGTCGACGGCGCGTCGAGCCTCACGGCGTACCGCTGGCTGTTCGCGGTCTGTGCCCTCGCCAGCGTGCTAGCGGCGGTGCTGGTGCTCACGATCCCGCAGGACCGCTCGATGGCCTGATCACGTGCCCGGCGGTCGAAGCGGCCCTAGGGTGTGGGCCACCGCTCGCCGATCGGCGAGGCTCTTCTGGGAGGACCCATGACCGACCCGACCATGCCGCCGCCACCGGACCCGAGCATGCCGCCACCGGACCCGAGCCAGACCCCCTCCCCGGACCTGAGCCAGCCGCCTCCGCCGGCGTACGGCCAGCCGTCGCCGCCGGCGCACGGCCAGCCGGCCAACCCGTACGGCGCGCCCATGGCCACGCAGGCCGGCGCGGTCGCGGGTGCGCCGATCGGGCAGATCCGCAGCACGGGCACCGTCATCCTGCTGTCGTTCCTGACGCTGGGGATCTACGGCTGGGTCTGGTACTACAAGACGCACGAGGAGATGAGGAGGCACAGCGGCGAGGGGATCGGCGGCGGGATCGCCCTGCTGCTGGCCATCCTGGTCGGCATCGTGATGCCGTTCCTCAGCTCCAACGAGGTCGGCCATCTCTACGAGCGGCGCGGTCAGAAGCCGCCGGTCACCGCGCTGACCGGGCTCTGGGCGCTGCTCCTCGGCTGGTTCTTCTTCGTCGGGATCATCGTCTGGATCGTCAAGACCAACGGCGCGCTCAACGACTACTGGCGGTCGCTCGGCGCTCGCTGAGCGGACGAGCTCGGCGCCCCGTGCTGATGGTCTCGACCGACCGGTTGCTGTGTCTCAGCTCCCGGACAGGTCGATCCCGCAGGACGTCTTGGCGTCGGCCGAGATGCGGTCCCCCGCGTCGCTGACGCCGCTGCTGTTCAGAGCCTCCAGCTTCGGGGCCAGAGCCGCCAGCTTCGTCGGGTCGACGCCCGGAGGCGTTTGGCCACTCTCCAGTGATGCGAGGTCACTGACCGTCAGACCGGCGTCCTTGAGGGCGCTCTCGATGGTCGTGATGGCGGTGTCGAGGGTCTTCCAGTCGGCGGACACACTGCTCGGGGCGACGGCGGCCAGTGCGTGCAGCTTCGCGAACACCTGGTCGAGGTTGCTGACGCCTGCGCTGGAGCCACTGAGGCTCTGGAAGTAGGCCTTGTCGGCCTTGAGCTCGGTGCAATAGGTGCCTGCGGAGCTCGAACCGCCGCTCGAGCCGCAGCCGGCCAGTACGCCGGCGGCGAGCGTGAGGCTGAGTGCTCCGATCACGGAATTGGTGCGCATGGGTGTCCTTCCCGGTGAGACCGGCGTCAGCCCACAGGCTGAGGTGGTCCAGCTCTGGCGTCGGTGAGGCGAGTGTGCCCCAAGCGCTGCCCTCTTGTCTCGCGGACCGACTGACCAGCGCCTCAGTATCCGTGGCCCGTCTTGATGCGGGCCCGCTCGGCCGGGTGGGCACCGCCCTTGGCATCGAGGGTGGTGCAGGCCTGGAGGATGTCCTGGGTCAGGCGCTCGACCTGGCCCCGGCTCATCGTCTCCTTGACCAGCGCGCGCAGGATCTTCACGTGCTGCGCGTCGGGCGGCAGGGTGTACGCCGGCACCATCCAGCCGCGCTCGGCCGAGAGCTGCCAGGCGACGTCCGACTCGTCGTACGACCCCCCGCCATTCGACGCGGTGTCACCCGCCAACCGGAAGGCGACGAGGGGCAGCTGCTCGAGGTCGTCGCCGATCACCTCGAAGCGGCCGCTGTCGCGCAGGTTGCCGGCGAGGCAGCGCGCGTTCGCCTGCAGCTGCTGCATGACGTAGGTGTAGCCCTCGCGGCCGAGCCGGACGAAGTTGTAGTACTGCGCCAGCACCATCGCCGCGCCGGTCGAGAAGTTGAGGGTGAACGTCGCATCCGTCTTGCCGAGGTAGTTCTCGTAGAAGACCAGGTCCGAGGCGAGGTCGGCGGTCTCGCGGAAGATGAGCCAGCCGATGCCCGGGTAGACCAGGCCGTACTTGTGGCCCGACACGTTGATAGACCGCACCTGCTCGAGCCGGAAGTCCCACGCCGAGTCCGGGTAGAGGAACGGCCACACGAACCCGCCGCTGGCGCCGTCCACGTGGATCGGGATGTCGAGCCCCTTCTCGGCCTTCACGTCGAGCAGCAGCCGGTTGATCCCGGTGATGTCGTCCATGTGGCCGGTGAACGTCGTACCGAGCACCGCCGCGACGCCGATGGTGTTCTCGTCGAGGTGGGGAGCGACATCGTCCGGGCCGATCGTGTACTTCCCCTCCGCCAGCGGGATGATCCGCGGCTCCACGTCGAAGTAGCGGCAGAACTTCTCCCACACGACATGTACGTCGCCGCCGAAGACGAGGTTGGGCCGGTCGGCGGAGAGCTGGGCCGCCTCGCGCCGTTGCTTCCACTTCCACTTCAGCGAGAGCGCGCCGAGCATGATCGCCTCGGAGGAGCCCTGGGTGCGGCACCCGGTGGTCTCGCCCGGGGCGTGGAAGAGGTCGGCCAGCATCCGGATGCAGCGCTGCTCGATCTCGGCCGAGATGGGGTACTCGGCGTGGTCGATGAAGTTGCGGTGGAGGTTCTGCGCGATGATCCGCTGCGCCTCCGGTTCCATCCAGGTCGTCACGAACGTGGCCAGGTTGCGCATCGGGTCGCCCTCGAGGTCGAGGTCCTCGTCCACCAGCCGCATCGCGTCGGTCGGGCTCATCCCGGACGCGGGGAACGTGGTCGAGGGCACCTCCTCGGTGAAGAAGCGGTTGCCGAACAGCTCGGTCGCGTGGGGGTCCCGTTCGGGGATCATGCTCATGGCTCCCGAGTCAACCACCACGGCCAACGCCATGGGCGAGCCTCCGGTCGAGCTCGTCGGACCCCGTGACGGCATGGCCGGCCTCCGTTGGTGCGGCGCCCCTGCCCTGTGGAAGGGCCAGCGGATCGACGCCTTTCTGTGGACGGTAATCGGGCCGAAAAGACGGGAAACAACACTTTCTGTGGATTGTCTCGGAATGCGAGAAATGGCCTGTGGATATCGACGAGGATGTCGGCGGTCCGCGTTTGAGTGCGGATATGACGTTCCTGGCGCCGATGGCCGACCACCCGCTGTTGCGTGCGCTGGCCTGCGTCGATGCGTCGCTCGACGAGGTGGCCGAGCTCGACCCGGCGTTCCTGTCGACGCCCGACAAGGAGCGGGCATTGACGGCGGTCAGCCGTGAGCTGGCGAGGCTCGAGGGGCTGCGCCTGGGTCTGCTCGCGGCGTCCGACGACGTGGCGGACGAGCGGGGTGCTCGCTCGGCCGGCGTGTGGCTGGCCGTCGAGATGCGGGCTGGTGCCGCGTCGGGTGCGCGCGATCAGAGGTCCGCCGACGCGATGGCTCGCTGGCGCGGCGTCGCGACGGCATTGCAGGAGGGCCGGGTCCACCCCGCTCAGGCAGCGGTGATCACGCGAGCCCTGGACGCGTTGCCGCCGGACCTCGACTCCGAGCTGGAGAGCAAGGCCGAGGCCCGGCTCCTCGCCGATGCCGGGCATTTCGGGCCGCGCGAGCTGCGGGTTCTCGGCCGTCGGGTGCTGGAGGCGGCCGCGCCGTCGGTGGCCGAGCGCGAGGAGGCGCGGCTGCTGCTGGCCGAGGAGGACCGCGGCAGGGCCGAGCTGCGCGTGTCGTTCCGGCCACGAGGCGGCGTGACCGACGTGCTGGCGCGCCTGCCCGACCAGGTGGCCGACCGGCTGCGGGTCTATCTCGATGCGTTCACCGGGCCGCGCCGACGTCGTCTCGACCAGCCGCTCGGTGACGTCGACCAGCTGTCGCTCCCCCGGCGTCGCGGGGAAGCGTTCTGCGCACTACTCGAGCACCTGCCGGCCGACGGGCTGCCCTCCCACGGCGGAGCGCCGACATCGGTGATGGTGATGGTCGACCTTGAGGCGCTCCGGTCGAAGGGCGGAGCCGCCATGACGGCCATGGGCGGGGCGATGACGGCAGGGGAGGTACGCCGTCTCGCGTGCGGCGCCGGTGTGATCCCGGTGGTCCTCGGCGGGAAGAGCGAGATTCTCGACCTCGGCCGCAGCCGACGACTGTTCTCACCCGCTCAGCGCAAGGCACTCGCGATCCGCGATCGCCGCTGCCGGGCGGACGACTGCGACATCCCGGCTGCCTGGTGCGAGGCGCATCACGCCGAGCGCCCCTGGTCGCGGAGTGGGAAGACCGACCTGGGGGACGGCGTGCTGCTCTGTTCGTTTCACCACCATCGGGCCCACCACGCGGGCTGGCGGGGCGACCGGCTGCCCAATGGCGACGTCCGGTTCACGCGACGGACGTGAGGCGTCGCCGGCCTCAGCGGGTGGGCCGATCGGTCGAGCCCGTCGGTCGAGCCCGTCGGTCGAGCCCGTCGGTCGAGCTGGTCGAGACCTCGGTGACGACATGAGCGGCCCCAGCGAGTCCGTCGCTGCCGGAGTGCATGCCGTAGGGGCACTCGCAGGGCTCCCACTGCGCCGGAGGCTCCGGGAGCCACACGTCGTCGCCGTCGCGGCGTACCTGGGACAGCACCCAGCGCCCGGCCGGCTCCGCGAGGGCGCGGTACGTCTCGGGCTCGGGCACGCAGCGAATCTGCCACGACCGCCCCACCCGCTCAGATGGTGAGGACGGCGAGGGAGGAGCGCACGGCGCGGTTCACGCGGGCGTCGTCGCCGGTGGCGAGCAGGTCGAGCAGCCCGCCGCGGAGCACCGCCAACACGGCCGTGCGCTGTGCCCGCCCGGCTGCGGTACGACGTACGCCGGACGGCTGGCTGCGAGCGAGCAGTGCCAGCCAGTCCTCGATGGTCTGCAACCCGAATCCCGCCCACGGACCGGCGTCGTCCCCGAGCGACGTTGCGTAGGACTCGACCCACAGTCGCAGTACCGGGGCGTGGGTGGGATCGCGGAGCCAGTCCCAGACAGCGTGGGCGACGTGGTGAAGGTCTCCGTCGGAGGGGATCCCGTCCAGCAGGTCGAGCTCGTCGCGCCGTGCCCGCTGGAGGAGGGCGAGCACGAGACCGTCCTTCGAGCCGAACAGGAAACGGAGGACGCCGGTGCTCGACCCGATCGCGTCGGCCACCGGCCGCAGCGAGGCGGCCGCCAGCCCGTGCTCCAGGGCATAGGCGTACGCCGCCTCGATGAGCTCGACCCGTCGCGGGCTGTCGGCCCGTGTCGTGTCGGCCCCTGTCCTGTCGGCCCGTGTCGTGTCGGCCCCTGTCCTGTCGGCCCCTGTCCTGTCGGCCCCTGTCCTGTCGGCCCCTGTCCTGTCGGCCCGTTTCATGTGGACCCCTGTCATGCGGTCATTGTGACTCACTGATACAGTCGTGTCAGTAGGAGGCGGCGGCATGGCGACGATTCGGCAGCTCGGACGACCCGGTGACCTCGGCTGGGTGATCCAGGCACATGGAGAGCAGTACGCGCGCGAGTTCGGGTGGGACGGCACCTTCGAGGCGCTGGTGGCGGGGATCGTCACGGAGTACGCCGCCGCGCACGACGACGCGTGCGAGGCGGCCTGGATCGCGGAGCAGGACGGCGTACGTGTCGGCTGCGTGTTCCTCGTGCGGGACGACGACGAGGCCGCGCGGCTCCGGATCCTCTTGGTCGACCCCGATGCGCGCGGCCAGAGGCTGGGCACCCGGCTGGTGGACGCCTGTCTCGACTTCGCCCGGTCCGCGGGCTATCGGCGAGTGGTGCTGTGGACCAACCACCCACTGGTCGCGGCGCGGCGCATCTACCTCTCCGCCGGGTTCGAGCTCGTGTCGGAGGAGCCGCACCACAGCTACGGAGTCGACCTGGTGGGCCAGACCTACGCCCTGGCCCTGTGACCTCCACCGAGTGCCAGTCGAAGGTCGGCGCAGACGCCGGGCTCCGCGGTGGTCGCATCGGCTTCGACCACGCCGGTGACCAGTACCTCGACGATGTCCTCGGGCCGGTGCCGCTCCTCGGCCGGCATCTCAGCGAGTAGCTCGGGCGCGGCGAGCTGGGCACGCGTCGGCTTCTCCCGGCGAGCGCCTTGGCCGCGGCCTCGCTGCGCGACAGCAGCTCGCGGTAGACGTCCTCGTGCTCGGGTCGGATCCCGAGGGATTCGAGCATCCCTCCTTCTGCACAGCCGTCCTTCTGCCTTGCCCTCCCTTCGGCACTGCCCTCCCTTCGGCGCTGCCCTCCCTTCGGCACTGCCCGTCGGTCGGCGTCGCCCGCGTCTCAGCCCGCTCGCCGGCCAGTCCAGGGCGCTCAGTCCAGGGCGCTCAGTCCAGGGCGCTCAGTCCAGGGCGCCCACTCCAGGGCGCTCACTCCAGGCCGCTCACTCCAGGGCACTCAGGTCGGGCGGTACGTCGACCGAGTGATCGCGGAGCACCGACAGCGGGATGACTTCGAGGGCGCGCTCGTTGGTGGACGCGAGCACGACCGGCGCCGCGACGCCGTCGCGGTACGCCTGCAGCCAGCGGACCGCGACGACGCACCACCGGTCGCCGGGGTGCAGCCCGGGGAAGCCGTACTGCGGCATCGGCGTGCTCAGGTCGTTGCCGATGGAGCGCTGGTGGGCCAGGAACTCCTCGGTCGCCACGGCGCAGACCGCGTGCAGGCCGACGTCGTCGTCGCCGCAGGAGCAGGTGCCGTCGCGGTAGAACCCGGTCATCGGGTCGGTGCCGCAGGGCTCCAGCGGTCCGCCGAGCACGTTGCGCTCGGACACATGACCGGACGTCGGGTCGGGCATACCCATCATCATGCCGCCGCGTGGCCGGCCCGTCGCGAGGAGGCCGGTCGCGAGGAGGCCGGTCGCGAGGAGGCCGGTCGCGAGGAGGTCAGTCGCGAGGAGGTGGCGGCCACGACTGCGCGCCGAGCTCTCGCGACAGCGCCCGAGCGGTCTCACGGACCAGGTCACCGGGATCGGCGTCGCTGGATCCGGAGATCACCACCCCGACCGCGCCCACGACATCACCCCACGAGTCGAAGACCGGGCTGGCCAGCCGCGCCCTCGCCGATCACGGCCTCGTCCTGCTCGCGGGCGACCCCGGTACGACGGATCTCGTCGAGCTGGCGCGCGGAGGTCGTCGGGCGACGTGAGCGTCTCGCCGGTCATGCTGCGCAGCGGAGCCGCCGGACAGCATGCGGTCGGCGTTCTCCGGGCTGAAGGCCAGCATCGCCTTGCCCAACGCGCTCGCGTGGGCAGGGATCACGATCCCGACCTCGGGCATCTGTCGGCTTCCGTCGGGTCGCGGCTCGTGCTGGATGATCACCACGTCGTCGATCAGCAGGACCCCGGTCCGGACCGCCATGCCCGGTACGGCGAGCGAGGTCCTCGGCCCACGGGATCGCCTTGGATCGCAGCTCGAGGGTGTCGAGGTAGACGTTGCCCAGCCGCAGCACCGCCGGCCCGAGCTGGTAGCGGCTGGATCCGCGCTCCTGCACGACCATGCCGTGCTCGACCAGGCTCCGTACGATCCCGTGCGTCGTGGACGGCGCCAGGTCGAGCCGCGTCGCCAGCTCCGACAGGCTCATCCGCCTGGCCCCCTGCAGGGCGGTGAGGACCCGGATCGCGCGGTCGATGGACTGGATCACCGCTGTGGCCCTCCTGGGTCGTGGTCGTCGTCGGGATCGAGTGTGAGAAGTATGCCGAACACTCTTGTCAACTAGCGAACCATGGTAGTAACGTCCACGCAACATTCGACAATATCGAACGTTATTCGATCTTCGGGCACGAAAGGACAGGACATGCTCGACGAGACCACCACAGCTCAGAAGCTCTTCGCGGAGGCCATCGGCACCGCGTTCCTGGTCTTCATCGGCGTCGGGTCCGTCCCGGCCACGTTGATGGTCAACGGCGACGCTCCGTTCACGATGGCCGATCTCGGCATGATCTCGCTGGCCTTCGGCACGATCGTGATCGCCACCGTCTACGCCCTCGGGCATGTCGGCGGCAACCACATCAACCCGGCCGTGACGGTCGGTCTGGCCGTCTCCGGCAAGTTCCCCTGGTCGCAGGTCCCGGGCTACATCGCCGCCCAGGTGCGTCGGTGCGATCGTCGGCGCCGTCGGCGATCATCGGGGTGCTCGGCCACAAGGCGAGCGACGTCGGGCTCGGGGTCGCGTCGTACGGCGGCATCAGCTGGACGCAGGCGTTCACCGCCGAGTTCGTCGGCACCTTCATCTTGGTGTTCACGATCTTCGGCGTCATCCACCGCAAGGCCGCAGCCGGCTTCGCCGGTGTCGCTATCGGCCTGGTCGTGTTCGCCGCGATCATCCCGGTCGCTCCGGCCACCGGCGCGTCCATCAACCCGGCGCGCACGTTCGGCCCCATGCTCGTCCAGCAGATCGCCGGCGGCACGGTCAAGTGGGAGCAGCTGCCCGTCTACCTGGCTGCCGAGCTCCTCGCCGGCGCCGCCGCGGCCCTGGCCTACGCCTTCATCGCGCACACCCCGGCCGACCGCGCCGTCGTCACCGACGGGATCGACCTCGCCGACCCCGAGCCGTCGTCCGTGCCTCAGTCGGCATCGGCCTGACCCCGGACGCAGTCCGACGGCCAGATCCCGAACGGCCAGATCCCGAACGGCCAGACCCCGAAAGGCACGTCATGAAGAAGCTGATCAACGACCCGAAGGACGTCGTCGCGAGGCCCTGCTCGGCATCGAGGCCGCGCACCCGGACCTGCAGGTCGACCACGACAGCAAGATCATCTACCGCGCCGACGCTCCGAGGCCCGGCAAGGTCGGCATCATCTCGGGCGGCGGCTCCGGCCACGAGCCCCTGCACGGCGGCTTCGTCGGGCTCGGCATGCTCGACGCGGCGTGTGCCGGTGAGGTGTTCACCTCGCCGGTGCCCGACCAGATGCTCGCCGCCACCAAGCTCGTCGACGGCGGCGCCGGCGTGCTCCACGTGGTCAAGAACTACACCGGCGACGTGATGAACTTCGAGATGGCGGCCGAGATGGCCGCGGCCGAGACCGGTGCCCGCGTCGTCTCGGTGGTCACCGACGACGACGTCGCGGTCCAGGACAGCACCTGGACGGCGGGCCGTCGCGGTGTCGGTGTCACCGTGCTGCTGGAGAAGATCGCCGGCGCGGCCGCCGAGGAGGGGCGCGACCTCGACGCGGTCGCCGACATCGCCCGCAAGGTCAACGCGAACGGCCGCAGCATGGGGGTCGCGCTGACCTCGTGCACCGTGCCGGCCGCGGGCAGCCCGACGTTCGACCTCGGCGAGGACGAGATGGAGCTCGGCGTCGGCATCCACGGCGAGCCTGGCCGCAAGCGGGTGCCACTGGCTCCGGCCAGGGAGATCGCCGAGATGCTGGTCGAGCCGATCCTGGCCGACCTGCCCTTCGTCTCCGGCGACGGCGTCATCGCGTTCGTGAACGGTCTGGGTGGCACGCCGCTGATCGAGCTCTACGTGATGTACAACGAGGTGAACAGGATCCTGTCCGGGCACGGCGTCACCGTGGCTCGTTCGCTCGTCGGGTCGTACATCACCTCGCTGGAGATGGCCGGCTCGTCGGTCACGCTGCTCAAGGCCGACGACGAGCTGCTCTCGCTCTGGGACGCTCCGGTCAGGACTTCGGCACTCAGGTGGGGAATCTGACGGATGGCTGATCAACGCGACCACGGCGGCCCTCGACGCATGGGTACGGCGCTTCGCCGTCCTCGTGTCGCGAGAACCGGGACCACCTCACCGAGCTGGACGCGGCCATCGGCGATGCCGACCACGGGTCCAACCTCGATCGGGGGATGACGGCCGCCGTGGCCGCGCTGGACGAGCTCGGGACGGCCGGCGCCGGCCCGCTCCTCACCAAGGTCGGGATGACGCTCGTGTCGACGGTCGGCGGAGCGAGCGGGCCGCTCTACGGCACCCTCTTCCTCCGGATGGGCACGTCCCTGGGCGACGTGCCCGAGGTGTCGCCCGAGCACGCTCGCGCAGGCGTTCCGGGCCGGCCTCGAGGGCGTCGTCGCCCGCGGCAAGGCCCAAGCTGACGACAAGACCATGTACGACGCACTGGCTCCGGCCGTCGACGCGCTCGACGCCGCGCTCGCAGACGGACTCTCCCTCGGCGAGGCGCTCGCCCGGGCCCGCGACGCCGCCGACGCGGGCCGCGACGCCACCATCCCGATGCTGGCTCGCAAAGGCCGGGCCAGCTACCTCGGCGAGCGCAGCGTCGGCCACCAGGACCCCGGTGCGACGAGCACCGCACTGCTGGTCGCAGCCGCGGCCGAGACCGTTGCCTGAGCGAGCGGGGAGGAGACCTCACATGACTTCCGGTCAGGGCGTCGGCATCGTGGTCGTCTCCCACAGCCGCGCGCTGGCGAGGGCCGCGCTCGGGCTCGCGGCGGAGATGCTGCACGGCCGAGCCGTCAGGATCGAGATTGCCGCCGGCCTCGACGAGACGACGTTCGGCACCGACGCGGTCAAGGTCAAGGAGGCCATCGAGAAGGTCGACGGCCCCCAGGGCGTCGTCGTCCTGATGGACCTCGGCAGCGCCGTCCTCAGCGCGGAGCTGGCGCTCGACCTGCTCGACGACCCGACTGCCCGCGACCGCGTCCTCCTCTCTGCCGCGCCGATCGTCGAGGGCCTGATCGTCGCGGCCGTGGCGGCGTCGTCCGGTGCGAGCCGTGCCGAGGTGGCGGCCGAGGCGCGCTCCGCCCTGATGGGCAAGACCGCGCACCTGTCCATCCCGGGTCAGCGGTCCGGTACCGGCGACGAGGTCCCGGAGCAGCCCGCTCCGGCCGGTGCGGAGGAGGTCGCGCGCTTCACGGTCAGCAACCGGCACGGGTTGCACGCCCGACCGGCCGCTCGACTGGTCGGCGAGGTCGTCGATCTCGACGCGACGGTCGAGCTGCGCAACCTCACCACCGGCACCGGGCCCGTGCCGGCCGGCAGCCTGAGCCGCGTGGCCACGCTGGGCGCTCAGCAGGGGCACGTCGTCGAGATCCGCGCCACCGGTCCGCAGGCGCGTGAGGCGGTGGAGCACCTGGTCGCCCTCGCCGCCCGACGCTTCGACGAGGCGGACGACACGAACCCCGTCCCGGCCCCGGACGTAGCGACCGCCGGGGCCGGGCCGGTCGCCGCCGCTGCCGGGATCGCTATCGGACCCGCCACCCGACTCACGGCACCGCCCGCCGACTCCGATGACTCTGAGACCGATGACACGGAGACCGATGACACCGAGGTCGGAGACCCGGCCGTCGAGTGGCGTCGAGTGGCGGAAGCCGTGGCGGAGGTACGTCGCGACATCGAGCACCTGCGCGCGCTCACCGTCCGTGAGGTGGGTGCCGTCGAGGCGGGCATCTTCGACGCCCACCTGACCCTGCTCGCGGATCCCGAGATGATGGCGGAGGTCAAGGAGCGGATCGGCCGCGGCGCGAGTGCGTCGAGTGCCTGGACGCTCTGCCTGTCCGACATCGAGCGCCAGTGGGCCGATCTACCCGACGCGTACCTGCGCGAGCGCGCGGCCGACGTCCACGCCGTGGGGGAGCAGGTACGCCGCGTGCTCTCCGGAGGCGTGGCCCCACAGGCCGTCGCGGAGGGCGTGCTCGTGGCCCGCGACCTGACCCCTGCCGAGACAGCGGGGCTCGACCTGTCGCTGATCCGCGGGATCGTGCTCGCGGCCGGGAGCCCCACCTCGCATGCGGCGATCCTGGCGCGGTCGCGCGGCATCCCGCTGGTCGTCTCGGCGGGGCGCGACGTGCTGAACGTGCCCGAAGGCACGCGGGTGATCGTCGACGGCGGCGCCGGCCGAGATTCACCTCGACCCCGATCCTGACACCGTCGAGGAGTACCAGCGCCGCGCACTCGATCTGGCCGAGCGGCAGGCTCGCCATCTCGCCCGGGCCGAGGAGCCGGCCGTGGCGCGCGACGGCACCAGGGTCGTGGTGGCGGCCAACCTCGGGTCGGTCGCGGACGCCCGCACCGCCTTCGCCGCCGGGGCGGACGGCTCGGGACTCGTGCGGACCGAGTTCCTCTTCCTCGGACGCAGCTCGGCTCCCGACATCGACGAGCAGGAGCAGGAGTACGCCGCGATCTCCGCGGCCCTCGGAGGTCGCCGGAGCACCCTGCGTTCGCTGGACGTGGGTGGTGACAAGCCGCTGCCCTACCTCCACGTGCCCGTCGAGGCGAACCCCTTCCTCGGGTTGCGAGGGCTCCGGCTGGGCCTCGACCGACCGGCCCTGCTCCGCGACCAGCTGATGGCAGTGTGCCGGGTGGCGCGTCGTACCCCTCTCAGCATCATGTTCCCCATGGTCTCGACACTCGGCGAGCTGATTGCCGCCCGGGAGCTCCTCTCCGAGGCGGCCGGCCCGGACGGGGTGCCCGACGACCTGCGGATCGGGATGATGGTCGAGGTGCCGTCGGCAGCTCTCAAGATCGAGTCGTTCCTGGCGCATCTCGACTTCGTCAGTATCGGGACCAACGACCTCACCCAGTACACGCTGGCCGCCGAACGCGGGAACCCCGCTGTCGCTGCGCTGTCGGATCCCCTCGACCCGGGTGTCCTCCAGCTCGTCGACCGGGTCTGCCGGGCGGCTCTGGGCCGGGTGGAGGTCGCGGTCTGCGGGGAGGCGGCGGCCGACGACGCGGCGATCCCGGTGCTGGTCGGCCTCGGTGTTCGCGAGCTGAGCGTGGGCCCGCACGACGTACCGCGGGTGAAGGCGCGGATACGCGAGCTCGACCTCGAGCTGTGCGAGGTGATCGCCCAGCAGGCGCTCACTCTGGACAGCGCCGCGGACGTGCGCGAGCTGGTGGCCACCAAGCTCGGTCTGCCTGCCTGACCGCTCGCTCGTTGCCGGCCCCCACGCCGGGGTGGAGACTCGAGCCCTGGACGAGCACTCGGGCTCCGTGAGCTCTGCGAGGCCGGCGTGGCTGTTGAGGATGTGCCGAGGGACGACCGCGTGCTGCCGTTCACGCGTGGGCTGTCGCTGTTCATCATCCCGTTCCTGGTCGTGGCCTGGGTGATCCTCTACCTGTTCCCCGGCCACACCGCACGGGTCTGGTCGTGGACGATCCCGATCCAGATGACCTCGATGGTGCTCGCCTCGGCGTACCTCGGCGGCGCCTACTTCTTCGCCCGGGTGGCGCGCGAGCAGCGGTGGCACAGCGTGGGCACCGGCTTCCTCGCGGTGACCACGTTCGCAGGCCTGCTGGGGGTGGCGACGCTGATGCACTGGGACAAGTTCGCCCATCAGCACGTGGCCTTCTGGCTCTGGGCCGGCCTCTACTTCACGACACCGTTGCTGGTGGTCGGTGCCTGGCTCGCCAACCGGAGGTACGCCGCCCCACCGGCCGCCGACGACGTCCTGCTCCGTCCGGTGGAGCGCGCGGTCATCGCCGCGGTCGGCGTCGTCGCGCTCGCACAGGGGGTGGTCATGTTCGTCGCACCGAGTGCCGTCATCGACGTGTGGCCGTGGCCGCTGACGCCGCTGACCTGCCGGGTCGTCGGTGCCGTGTTCTGCCTCGGCGGCGCCGGCGTGGGGGTCTGGCGGGACGCGCGATGGAGCTCGGTCCGGCTGATGCTCCAGGTCGAGGCGGTGATGCTCGTACTGATCCTGGTCGCCGCGGTCCGGGCGCGCGACGAGATGGTCGCGGGACGGGCCCTGACCTGGCCGCTGCTGATCGGCAGCCTGCTGACGCTGGCCGGGTCGGGCTACCTCTGGATGAGCTACGAGCTGCGGCCGCGTCCCGTCGCGCCGGCCGCCTGAGTACTGCCGCCTGAGTTCCGCCGCCTGAGTCGTCGGGTCAGGCAGGCGGCGGCAGGACGACGCCGAAGCCGGCCACCGCCAGCCGGAGCAGTACCTGGCCCGGGGCGAGCAGGTCGGCGATGCGAGCGGCGCTGAGCACCTCCAGCTCGGCCAGCCGAGCGTCGTACGCCGTGGGGCCGGCGAGGCGTGCGACCTGCAGCTCGGTGGTGTTGTGCCAGACCTTCAGCCGGGCCTCACGGAGGAACCGCTTGGAGGCGACCCGGTTCAGCGGCTGCAGCGCGCGGTCGAGGAGCGAGCGGGCCGAGCGCGCCGCGAGCTCGTCGTCCTCGGCGGCCACGCGGCCGGCCAGCACCCCGTCGATCCGTTCGTGGTCACGGCGGCGACGGTCCATCAGCACCGGGTCGGCGAAGTCGTGGTCGGTGATCACCGCCAGCAAGGCCTGCGGGAGGTCGTAGTTCACGTGCGCGTTGATGCCCAGCAGCACCAGCCGCAGCGCCGGCAGGTCGTGAGGGGCGTCGAACGCTAGCCGCCAGGGCCGCGCGGGCGCATCGCCGCCGAGGTGGGCGTCGAGCGCGTCGACGTAGAGCTCGGCGAACGCGACATCCCACCGCTCGACCCACTCCGGGTCCTCGAACGCCCCTCCGTGGACAGCCTTGCCGACGGCGACCGTGGTGCGCAGGTAGGTGCCGAGGAACGCGCGCAGGTGCTCCTGCTCGGGGGTGAGCCCGTCGAGTCGCGCCTGCATCGCCGCGACCACGGACTCGATGCTGCCGGTCGTCCCGCCGCTCATCGCAGTCATCCCGCCAGTCTCCTCAGGGTCCCGGAGCCGCGCCAGCCGCGCCGAACCAGCGCGCGACCCGGCTCGATCCGAACTCCGCCTTGGACACCGCGAGCTCGGCGGACGGGCCTTCGAGGCTGCCGGTCGGGATCTGGCCGCTGACGAACGTGACATCGACGAGCGCGACGTTGTCCTGGCCGAACTCGACGTAGCAGGTGCCCCGGCCGTCGTAGCTCTCGTCGTACGACGATCCGCGGACCGAGGCGATGATCGCGCCGGCCACCACGGAGGCCTGCCGCTCGGAGAAGACACCGGCCTTCGGGGTGCCGACGCTCGCCACGTCACCGACGGCGTACACGCCCGGCCAGCGGGTCTCGAGAGTGAAGGGGTCGACGGGGACCCAGCCGTCGACGGTCAGCCCCGCCTCGACGACGACGGCCGGTGCGCGATGCAGAGGCACACTGAGGTAGAGATCGAAGGGCAGCTCGTCTCCGTCACTGAGCAGGGCCACCTTGCGCGCGGGGTCGAGCGACGTCACCGCGGCGTCGGGCCGGAACTCGATGCCGCGCTCGGCGAAGGCGTCCAGCAGGGCGGCGGACGCGGCCGGCGAGGGCGGGACCGGGCTCGGGAGCGGCAGCACGAGCGTGATCTCGGACCGGTCGCGGAGCCCTCGCGACACCAGATGGTCGTGCACGAGCAGGGCCGTCTCGCTGGGGGCCGGCGGGCACTTGTACGGCGTACCCGAGACGCCGACGACCACCCTCCCACCCTCGAACCGGTCGAGCACGTCGCGCGCCGCGAAGGCACCCGCCTCGGTGTAGAACTCGTGCCCCGCCTCGGCCAGCCCCGGGGTCGCGGCGGGGTCGAGATCCGCACCGAGGGCGACCACCAGCACGTCCGCGTCGAAGGAGCCGGCGGTGGTCTCGACGCGCCTCGTCCCGGGGTCGATCGCCACCACGTCAGCCTGTACGAAGCGGACCCCCGGCTTCACGATGTCGGCGTACGCGTGGTGCACCTCAGCGGGCGTACGGCGCCCGAACATCACGTCGAGCTTGGCGAAGCCGAAGACGAACCCGTCGGTGCGGTCGAGGAGTACGACGTCGACGTCGCCGCCGAGCTCCTCGGACAGGGTGGCCGCGACCTCCAACCCACCGAACCCGGCACCGAGGACGACGACCCGGGTCGGTGGGACCCCGGTCAATGAGGACGCTCGGCTGCGCTCTGCTCCAGCTCGTCGTGCAGGTGGTGACCGACTCCGCGGTCGGGCCGCGCCACAAAGAAGTAGGCCGCGCCGACCACGGCGATGATCACGATCACGAGGAGGGTGATCCAGTCGTAGTTGAAGAGCGCGCCTCGTGGCGAGTCGAGGCCGGTCGGCAGCACGACGTTGACCAGCATCAGGGCCAGGTACGCCGCCCCGATCACCGTCACCGTCATGCCCCAGCGGCCGAGGGTGAAGCGACCCTCGGGCACCCAGCCTCGCGAGCGCGCGACGAGCGCTCCGATGACGGTCAGCAGGAACGAGAGGTAGATGCCGCTGACGCCGAACGAGACCAGGGCGTACAGGGCGTTGAGCCCGCCGGGATAGGTGATGAACAGGAAATGCTTGTCGTGCGCGGGCGAGACGAACACCAGCAGCACGAACAGCACCGAGACGACGGCCCCGCCGACCAGAGCGTTGATCGGGGTCCCGAACCTCGGGTGGACCCGGGAGATCCACGACGACGCCGGCAGGGCCTCGTCCCGCGCATAGGAGAAGGCCAGCCGGCTGCCGGCGCCCTGGATCGACGTTCCGCAGGAGAAGAAGGCGAAGATGATCATCAGCAGCAGGAAGTCCTGCATCCCGGATGGCAGCTGGCCGAGGATGAACGGCACGCCGCCTCCGACTGCGTCGCCGACCCCGGCGGACCCCTTGCCCGGGATCGCCAGCAGGAGGGCGGCGGTGAGCACCAGAGACCCGATCCCGCCCCAGATCACGGCCAGACGCATGGCGCGTGGCACCTGTCGGCCCGCGTCCTTCGTCTCCTCGGAGATGTCGCCGGCCGACTCGAAGCCGTAGTAGATGTACACCGGCGCCAGCACCGCGATCAGCCCCGCGGCGAGGAAGCTGCCGTGGAAGTTCACGCCTAACGGGTTGCTGGCCGCGTGCGTTGCGCCTTGGGTGCTGAACAGGTAGCCGAGCCCGTGGTGGAAGCCGTGGATGGCCAGGATCACCGCGATCCCGAACGTGCCGATGATCTCGACGTACACGCCGAACTGGGCGACCCGCCCCATCACCTGGGCACCGGTGATGTTGAGGATCGTCTGGATCAGCAGCAGCACCACCGTCACCAGCAGGACCGTCTTGTGGTCGGCGGGGTCGAGGTTCCAGCCGAACCAGTTGTGGGTGAGCGCGGCGAAGTACGTGACCACGCCGGTGTCGACCGCGGCGACGGTGATCAGCAGCGCGAAGCCGTAGAACCAGCCGACGAACCAGCCGTAGCCGGGCCCTACGTTGAACTTGGAGTACTGGTAGAGCGCGCCGGCAACGGGGTAGTGGCTGGCGAGCTCACCGAAGACCAGCGCGACGAACAGCATCCCGATGATCGGAATGAAGTTCAGCCAGATGTACGCCGGTCCGCCGGTGCCGAGGCCCAGGATGAACAGCGAGTAGATGCCCACCATCGGGGAGAGATAGGTGAACGCGACCGAGAAGTTGGAGAACAGCCCCAACACGCGGTGCAGCTGCGGCTGGTAGCCCAGGCTGGCGAGCCGGGCGTCGTCGTCGTCGTTCGTCGCGGGACGTTCTGGGGCCTGGCTCATCGCACTCTCCGGGAGCTCCGGCTGCGGTCGCCTCGGGCCGCAGCGCACCATGCTTGGCTCACCCCGGTGAGCCCCGCCCGCCCGATCGTCGACGGCGGTCCACAACATAGACCCGCGCATTCGCCGCAGGAAAGAGGCACGTTCGTTCGTTCCGGGCGGGGCGTCACCGGGTTAGAGTCACCCCGGTCATCTCTCGCCGGGCTCGCCCGGCCTTACTCACAAGGGGAATCGATGCGTGCTGTGCACATACGAGGATCGGCGCTCGCGACGTTCGGGTTCGCAGCCATCCTGACGGTCGCGATGATCGCGACACCGAACAGCGCCGGTGCAGCCGGCACCCAGAAGGTCCAGGAACCTCAGCACCTGTGCAAGGCCGCCACGTCGGGGCACAAGTCCTGCGACGCCATCCGCGTCGTCACCCGCCGGGTGTCGAACGCGCAGGCGGCCAAGCTCAAGGCTGCGGGCCTCGCCCGGCCGAGCAAGAAGCTCGGCTTCGGCCCGGCCGGTGGCTACACGCCCAAGCAGCTCGCCGCGGCGTACGGCATCAACCCGAACAGCAAGACGAAGCAGACGGTCGCGATCGTCGACGCGTTCGACAACCCGTCGGTGAGGTCCGACCTGAACTTCTTCGACAAGCACTACGGGCTGCCGAAGGAGACCCAGAAGTCGTTCAAGGTGGTCAACCAGCAGGGCCACGCAAGCCCGTTGCCGACGCCCGACGAGGGCTGGGCCGGCGAGATCACGCTCGACGTCCAGAGCGTGCGTGCGGTCTGCCACCACTGCAAGATCCTGCTCGTCGAGGCCGACAACAACCAGAACGCCAACCTCGCCGCGGCGGTCGACCAGGCCGTGAAGAAGGGCGCCAAGATCGTCAGCAACTCCTACGGCGGCCCCGAGGGCAAGGGACACGCGAAGGCCTACAACCACAAGGGCGTCGCGATCCTGGCCTCGACCGGGGACGACGGTTGGTACAACTGGGACAACGTCAACTTCGGCTCGCCTTCCGCAGGGAAGCCGCAGACACCGGCCTCGTTCAAGACGGTGGTCGCGGTCGGCGGTACGTCGCTCTACCTCAACCCCAACGGCAGCCGCGCGAGCGAGGACGTCTGGAACGACAACGGCCCCGCGGACGTGTACGGCGCCAGCGCCGCCAACACCTTCGGCTTCGGGCCGGGTGCGGCCGGCGGCGGGTGCAGCAAGCTGTTCAAGGCGCCGTCGTGGCAGAAGCACGCCAAGGGCTTCAAGTCACTCGGCTGCGGATCGCACCGCAGCGGCGTCGACATCGCGGCCATCGCCGACGAGTTCACCGGGTTCGACACCTTCGAGACCTTCGACTGGGAGGGTCACCCCGAGTTCGACGGGTGGGCCACCTTCGGTGGCACCTCGCTCGCCTCTCCCGTCGTGGCGGGGCTGTGGGGTCTGGCAGGCGGTCCGCACAAGGGTGTCAAGTACCCCGCGAAGACGCTGTACGACAACTTCAAGCACAAGAAGGGGACCTACGACGTCACCGTGGGTGCCAACGGCGGTTGCGGTACGCAGTCGCCGAAGGCGTGCAGCGGCATCCTGGGCTTCGTCATCTACGGCGGCGGCTTCACGGGCACGAACCCCAACACCGGCCCGGGCGGGCTGGTCGACTGTGCCTGGGGGCTGAGCGGTTCGAAGGTCAAGGCCCTGCGCGGTCAGTGCAACTCGCAGCCCGGGTTCGACGGGGTCTCGGGTGTCGGAACGCCGAAGGGTCTGGGGCTCTTCAAGTAGCAGGACGCCCTCGCTGCCAGGTCCTGGGCAGGAGGGAGTGCGGAGGGGGTGCCACCGATCGGTGGTGCCCCCTCCGGCACGTCCAGGGAGCGGCCCGGCGTCAGGAGGCGGTGATGTCGACGCGGTCGCGGTAGAACGCGACGTGGTTCGCGATCGCCGACACCGCGTCGTACGGCGTGAGGTAGGTCCACACCGCGTCGGTGGAAACGGTGTCGCCGTCGCGGAGGGAGTAGTACGACGCGTCTCCCTTGAAGGGACAGTAGGTCTCGTGCGACGACGGCTCGAGGACCTCGGCGTCGACGTCGTCGAGGGGCAAGTAGTAGACCGGCGGATAGCTCGCCTCCCGGAGGACGAGAGCGCGGTCGGTCTTGGCGATCAGCCGGTCGCCGAACCGGACCTCCACGGTGGTGTCGGCGGGTACGACGGTGATCGGGTGGTCCGGGCCCGGGACGAGGACCTGCTTCTCGGTCATGCTCGTACAACCGAGGGCCGACGAGCCGGATTCCCCAGCATCGCGACCCGGCGTCGGGACCGCGTTTGGCAATGATTGGGCAAATGCCCCACGAAGGGGCGCGGGACTACCTAGTCTTCAAGAACGTTTCTGGTCCTGGGGACAGAACAACGACAGAAACCGATACGCAGCCCTCACCCGGCCGGAACCGCCGTACGAGGTGGCCGGGAAGGGCTGTTCGGGAGATACGGGGGTATCTCGGACATGACTGACAACTCTGGACGCTTCGTCTTCGACGGCGAGGTCGTCGGCTATCTCGGCACGCGGGTGCTGGCAGCGCTCGTCACCGTGCTCACGCTGGGCTTCGGCTTCCCGCTGGCGCTCGTGCTCGTGCAGCGCTGGAACGCGCGGCACCTGACGGTCGGTGGCCGTCGGCTGGTGTTCAACGGCCGCGCCGGCGACCTCTTCCGTGACTGGCTCACCTGGTGGCCGTTGACGGTCGTCACGCTCGGTGTCTACGCCTTCTCGGTGGTCCCGAAGGTCCGCGGCTGGATCTGGGACCACACCGACTACCAGGCCGTCTGGCAGCTCGAGCCGGCTCACGCGTCGGCACCCGCGGACCGGCCGCTGGCACCGCCGAGCGGTCTGCCTCTCGCCTTCTTCACCGAGGTCGGGCGGCACCGCGTCGGCTGACCCGATCGCCCGACGGGTCCGCGGGTGGGTGCGGGTCTCGGCGAGGCGTGGCACGATCCGACCATGCCCCCTCGTACGCCGCTCACGCGAGCCCTGCTCGCCGGCCTCGCGATCCTCGCGCTCACGCTCGCCCTGGCCACGCAGAGCGTCGTCCAGACCGCGTCCGCTGCGCCGCCGCCGTTCACGGTGCGGGCGGGCACGCAGCAGCTCGAGGTGCTCGGCGCGCCGAAGGGCACGAAGCTCGAGCTCCTCCACCGTGGCGCCGTCGTAGGCACGGGCACCGTCGACGCGGGCGGGAACAACACCGGCAAGGGCAGCTTCGAGTGGCGCCTGCTGAAGCCCGGACGCTATTCCGTGCGCACCGTCGCCCCCGCTCCGGCGTACGAGTCCGCGCCGACGCACGTGTCGGGCTTCCACGCAGCGGCGCCCGACCAGTCGTTCTACAGCGGTCAGACGCTGCAGAACGGGTTCAACTTCATCCAGACCCGCGACGGTACGACGCTGTCGGCCAACGTCGTCCTCCCGAACCCGAACATCTACGGGCCCGGCCCCTACCCGACCGTCGTCGAGTACAGCGGCTACGACCCGAGCAACCCGCGGGAGACGTCGTTCCCGACGATCTTCAACACGCTGGGCTACGCCTACGTCGGCGTGAACATCCGCGGCACCGGCTGCTCGGGCGGCTCCTTCCTGCCGTTCGAGCCGGTGCAGAGCCTCGACGGGTACGACGCCATCGAGACCATCGCCGCCCAGTCGTGGGCGAAGTTCCACAAGGTCGGCATGGTGGGCATCTCCTACCCCGGCATCGAGCAGCTGTACGTCGCCCGCACCCAGCCGCCCCACCTCTCCGCGATCTCGCCGTTGTCGGTCATCGACGACACCTACCGCGGCACCCTGTGGCCGGGCGGCATCCTCAACACCGGCTTCGCGACGTCGTGGGCCACCGACCGCGCGCACGACGCCGCGCCGTACGGCGAGGGCTGGGAGCACGACCCCCTCGGCGCGACGCCTCAGCAGGTCGACCAGTGCGCCGCGAACCAGGACGTACGCCTGCAGAACCCCGACCCGGTCAGCACCATCGAGGACAACCCGTTCTACAACAAGACCTACTACCAGCGGATCGACCCGAGCCGCTTCGTGCACCGCATCAACGTGCCGGTGTACCTCGCCGGCGCCTGGCAGGACGAGCAGACCGGTGGGCACTTCCCGGACTTCCTGCACCGGTTCACGTCGTCGCCGCACCTGTTCGCGACGATGAGCAACGGCTCGCACACCGAGTCGCTGAGCCTGGGTGAGTTCGGTCGGTACGCCGACTTCCTCGACTTCTACGTCGCGCACCGGATCCCCACCGGGGTCAAGAGCCTGGTCGGCCCCCAGCTCGCCGCGAGCCTCACCGGCGTGACCGGGCTGAGCATGCCGCCGCAACCCGACTACTCCGGGATGACGTTCAAGCAGGCCAAGCACCACTACAACGCATCGCGACCGATCCGGATCGAGTTCGAGGAGGGCGCTGCCAAGGGCCAGCCGTCCGGGGCGCCGCTCCCTCGCTTCGTGCGGACCTTCAAGTCCTGGCCGATCCCGGGCCGGAAGCAGACCCGGCTCTACCTCACGCCGCAGGGCGGGCTGTCGTCGTCGAAGGTCCCGGCCGGCAAGAAGCACGCCCGTTCGTTCTCCGCCGACCCGAAGGCTCTCCCGCGGACCGACTACTCCGGGTCGAGCAGTGCGATCTGGGGCGCCCACCCGAAGTACCACTGGAAGCAGATCCCCCAGGGCAAGGGCCTCGGCTGGATCACCGCGCCGCTGAGGAAGAACCTCGTGACGATCGGCAGCGGCTCGCTCGACGTCTGGGTGAGGTCGGCGACCAAGGACGTCGACCTCGAGGCCACCGTCAGCGACGTGCGGCCCAACGGCACCGAGGTCTACGTGAACAGCGGGTGGCTGCGGGCCAGCCACCGCAAGCTGATCGCGAAGCGGTCGACGGCGACCAAGCCGGTGCACACCGACCTGCGTCGCGATGCGCAGCCGATGCCGCACGGGAAGTACCGGCTGCTCCGCATCGAGATCATGCCCTTCGCCCAGCCCTTCCGGGCCGGCGACCGGCTGCGCATCACGCTCGACGCGCCGGGCGGTGCCAAGCCGCTGTGGGCGTTCAAGACGCTCGACCACGGGCAGCGGGTCACGATCGCCACCGACCGGAAGCACCCGTCGTCGCTGGTGCTATCGGCGGTGCCGGGCGTCGCCGTACCGACGAAGGCACCGCCGTGCCGGTCGCTGCGCTCCCAGCCCTGTCGGACCTACCCCGGCTGAAACGCGTCGTCACGGGTCCCACGCTGATGGGCAAAGGTTCAAGCAAAAGCCGGACACCGCCCCGATCGGCCCCGTAGACATGGCGTGGAGCTCGTCCGGCCGGGCGCCCCTCAGGGGAGCGACCCGGCAAGGTAAAGAAACCCACGTGGCCCGGCAGGGTCAGGTGGTTCGCCGCGCCCGTTTGTACGCTTGCCTCAACATCTGGGGGGGTGTGGCGCATGGCTGAGTCAGACAAGGTCATCAACGCCGTCATGAAGACGACGGGCGACTCGTACGAGAAGGTGTCCAAGCTGTGCACGGTCGCACATGAGACCGTGGACGAATGCTTGACCGATGACATCTCTGTCGTGGCGCCGCCATTGGTGATCGGACGGCTCGGCTGTCCGGTGCTCGACCGGTTGCTGCTTCGGCTCGGCGACGGGCAGTGGCAGCTTCCGGAGAGCGTGGATGTCACCGAGCCGGAGCTGGCCGAGACTCTGATGCTGCCGATCGAGACGATCGCGCGGTATCCGATGATCGGCCGCTTCGGCTTGTTGGCACGCTGCATGGACCGGTTGATGATCGACGACGCGGACGCAGAGCGCTCGCTCGCGATCCTCGACGCGTGGCTCGCGATGTTCTCGCCCGCCGCCGACGGTCAGCCGACTCCCTACCAGGTGTGGGGCCTGCCCAACCGCCTCACCTTCGAGGGCTGGCTGCTCGCCCGTCTCGATCTCCTGCACGCGCTCGGTTACGCCGTACGTCTCGCGAGCGAGGAGATGGACGGCATCCGCGGGCAGCAGCACATGTTCGTCGACGGCCGTCGTGCCGACCTGCTGATGCGCTTCACGGCCGACTGCGAGAAGGGTGCTGCCGATGACTGGCTGGTGGTCGAGGCCAAGACCACGGCGGTCGGCATCGGGGCGCTCGACCAGCTCGCCATGTCGGTCGACTGGCTCCGCGCCGAGTCCCGCCCCGGAGAGGTGCACGGGATGCTGATCGCCGACGGCCTCAGCCTCGAGGTCGAGCGCGGTCTGCGCGAACGCCGCTTCGCCTACCATTCGACGACCGCCCTCGGCTACCGCCGGTGGGTGCGCTTCCACTCGCCGCTCCAGCCGGAGCCGACGCGCGACGCCACGAGCATCAACTACCCGCAGAACCTCTCGCCGCGCACGCTCGCCGCTGCGCTGCGCTGACGTCCTCCGTCGCGGTCCGCGGTGAGTCCGCTCCCGCGCGAGCGCGACGTCCTGGTCGCGTCGGAGGACGGCGCCGCGGTCGCCGACATCTCCACGCGGCTCGACCTCTCGCCGAGCACGGTGCGCAACCACCTCTCCGACGCGATCGGCAGGACCGGCACCCGTAGCCGCACCGAGGCGGCGCTGCCGGCGCGGCGCACCGGCTGGCTCTGATCTCTCGATGGTCCGGCGGCCTCAGCGGTGGGGTGTCACCACCAGGTCCATCCGGCGGGATCCTCCACCGCTTCTCGGCCGAGCACCAGCGCGCCCAGGACGGCGAGGTCGCGCTCGCGGTGGTGCCGGCGGATGTGCGCGGTGAGGTCGGCGATCCGACGGTCACGATCTTCCTCGGGTGCGAGGACGCGGCCGACCCGCGCCATCACCTCCTCGGCTGTGTCGGCGACGACCTGACGCGCGCGTTGCGACGCCACGCCCGCCTCATCCGGTGTCGTCCCGGCATCGTCGGCCACGGCGGCGGCTTCGGCGAGTACGGCGCGGGCGCGGGCCAGTGCCGTGTCGACCGCGCCGAGGTGGATCAGCGCCACCTGGTCGGGTTCGCGCAGCTCGTCGGCCGAGTGCAGGGTCCGTGCCAGGGCGACGGCTGCGCCGTACCAGGTCGCGGCGACCCCGACGCCACTCCAGACGAAGCCGGGACGGGTGAGGTACCAATGCGGCTCGCCGATCGGGATGGCCGGTAGCCCGTCGAACGTGATCGCGGCGTCGGGCAGTGGTGTCGCGGCGGGAGCCGCGGAGCCCACCGTGGGGTGCACCGCCGGGTGGGACAGGTCGATCGCGAAGAGGGCGCTCCGGGTGTCGTCGACCCAGGCGGTCACCAGCGCGTGGCTGGCGTGGTCGACCCGGGAGCACATTGGCTTGGTGCCGGTGAGCTCCCAGGTGCCCTCCTCGCCGGGAGCCGCGATGACACGGTCGCTGCCGTCCGCGGCGTACACCTGCCACAGCCCCGCCGCGCTCCAGTCGGGTGAGTGTCGGTGCCAGTCCTCGTCGCGGATCCGCTCGTCGCGGCGTGCCTCGCGCAGGATCGAGAGTGCGTCGAGGTGCGGCTCGACCACCTGCGCGATCGTCAGGTGGACGGCGCCGATGCTCGCCAGCGACTCCCAGAGCGTGAGGGTGTCGCCCTGCATCGGCAGCGGTACCCAGGGGCCGAGATCGCGGGCCACCTGCAGCGCGTCGGCGAGGTCGGCCGGGGCGCCGTCGGGTGCCGCCGCGCGTGCCCGCTCGGCAGCGAGACGGGGGAGCGGTCCGGCGCCTTCGCGCCGGAGCGAGACAACGTCGTTCGGCACGCCCGGACCTCCCTGTCGTCTCCCTCAGCGTAGGGGTCGCGGGGCGCGGGCATGCCGGGTTCCGGAAGTCCGGTCAGCGCGAGAAGAAGCGGAAGCGCGAGCGCCAGCGCTGCCGGCCCAGCGCGAGCCGCCAGCCGAGGAAGAGCGCCCCGAGCACGAGCAGTGCCACGATCACGAAGGCCAGGGGTGTGCCGTGGCCGATGGAGTGCCGCACCACCATGCCGATGCCGAGGGTCCAGAGCCAGACGCGTACGCCGCCGCGTAGGCCGAGCGGATCGGCCTTGGTGAGTGCCGTGAGGCCCAGTGCGAGCGTCGTACCGAGGAGGAACGGCCACGCCGTGTGCCAGACGCCGTTCGCGCCGGCCGACTCGTGGTGGTTGGCCCGGCCCACGGCTGCGAAGACGATCACGACCAACGCGTCCGCCACGACAGCGATCGGCCAGGCGTTGCGGCGGCTGTTCCAGGTCACGGCGGGAGTCTGCCACGTGGCTGGCATCTGTTCGCACACGGTCGCGCGCGAAGACGTGAGAGCCATTGTGGAGAGGGGTTTCCGCGCTTCCTGACAACGGAGAGGTGCGCTATGCCCGGCGGACGTGGGCAGGCGTCAGTAGCCGACGAGGTGCGGGGTCGCGCTGACGACCTGGAGATCGACCGCGGTGCCGGTGACGGTCAGGGTGGCTGGGATCCTGCGCCATGGGCCGTTGCCGACGCGATAGCGGCCGGAGTACGTCGTGTCGACGCTCGGGTGGACGGCGCCGACGCGGAGGTAGCGGTAGGTGACGCGGAGGTCGGGGTACGCCGCCCCGGGGTCGGCGGTGGTCCGACCGGCGTCCGCGTCGGGCGCGTCGAAGTGCCACGTGTACGCCGTCGGCGTCGCCTGGATCGTCACCGGCTGGCCGACCAGGGTCACGGTCCGGGTCGTGGGGTGCGTGTTGGTCGTGTAGAAGTTCGTGTCGAAGTTGACCAGCGTCCTGCCCCTGGGCGGCTGGACCACCAGCGTCGACGCCGGCCAGGACAGTCGCTCGAACGCGTGCCGCACCGCCCCCGGCGTCAGGCCGCCGAGGTGATGGGCCTCCTGGTGGGTCAGGCAGGCCTGCCAGTCCAGCGGTTGTGGGTCCTGGTCCTCATAGACGTTGTAGAGCCAGCCGGGGTGGCCGTCCACCTGGCACTGTGCGGGCCGTGCGCACAGCGCCTGCCCGCCGATCTCGCACGCCGGCCGGATCGCGTACGTGTGGTCCGAGTGGCCAGCGATGTAGCCGTTGGTCTCAGAGCCGGACTTCACACAACGTGCTGCGGCTTGCCCAAGATCGATGTGACACCTGCAGCACGTTCCGTCCAGCCACGTGCACTCGAGCCGCTGAGCGAACGGTCGCCTGCAGAACAGCGCAGCACGAGCAGCGTGAAGCAGACAAGGTCGCAGTCTTCACTTTCTGATGCCAATTCCGCTCTTGCGCGCTGACGTATCCAGGACCCACCTTGGACTGGTTGAGCTCGAAGCTCCGTGGTGATGGGGCCGCCAGCTGAGATGCTTTGGCGACGTGCCATCGTTGACTGTCTGGTATTGGGTCGGGGACGAGTCGGAACTGAACGGCGAACGCTATGGTCCGGCCCGCTGGTATGGGTACTTGCGTGATGGACAGGATTAGCCAGCCCTCGCCAATCGATGATATCCGCCGGCGGCGTAGTAGCCGCGCACTGATCGCGCCAACGTCCGACACGCCTCGACAGCCCTTGCTCAGCGCCAGGTAAGGCTTGGTCCTCCCTGTGTTCTCCATCCGCTTTCTCTGCATCCGCCCAGCGGCGGATGAAGTGCTGGGGACTCTCGTGCGTGGGTGGCTGGGTGGTGGGAGCAGACGTGGGTCCGCTCGAGACGGGCGGGTCGGCGACGGAGGAGCCGCCGCCGCAGCCGGCGAGCAGGAGGGTGGGCACGGCGAGCAGGGCGGTGAGGGTACGACGTACGCGCATCGCGGCTGACCTCCCGAGACGGAACCGGCTCCGATGTGTCCACACCGTACCCACGATGGCGTCCCTCGGCACCTGTCGCTCCGCTCCTGTGGATGAATCACGCGGGCTCGGCGAGCAGGTCGTCGAGCACGATGGGGAGCACGTCGTGGTCGTGCGCCAGATGGACCACGTCGAGTGCCGCACCGGACTGCCGGCCGGCGCCGTACAACGCCCGGGCCCAGGCGCGATCGAGGGGGTCGGGCCGTCCGCCGCCGGGCCGCGTCCGCAGGAACGCGAACCGGGTGCCCGACGACGCGAGGCGTTCGAGCACGCGTGCGAAGGCGTCGATGTCGTCGTCCGCCGGGGCGTCGGCCGCGTCGACGATCTCCATGATCTGCGGGACCGGCCGGTCGTCCTGGATCACCACCATCCACAGGGTGTGTCCCGAGAAGCCGAGCGGCGACATCAGCCGGCGCCACAGCTGCTCGAGCTCGGCCTGGGTGCGGACCAGCGGACGGAAGGGCTCGTCGTTCATGCCTCCGACCCTGCTCCGATCGAGCCGCGGTCGCGAACGGTTCTCCACAGGCCGCCGACCGGCGGGTGGGACGACGCCTCTGGCGGGGAAGGACGGAGGCCTATCCCGACGAAGGAGCAGACATGACCACCGAGTACGCCGGAGCGGTCGACCTCGACCATCCACTGACCGCGGCAGAGATCGCCTACGTACGACGCCTGGCCGGCGACGCGGACGCCGTCCCGATGTCCTGGACGCCCACCCGCGACGGCCGCAGCCTCAGACCGAGGAAGGGCGCCGACGTCGCCGGCTGCCTCGAGTCGTTGCGCTACCTCCTCGCCACCATGGACCGCCCCGGCCGGTTCCGCGGCATCGTGGCGGCGTTCGACACCGACACCCGCGAGCTGGTCACGATCACCGTGTCCCGCGGTCGCGTCACCCGGCGCGTCCTGCGTTCGCCGAACCGCGACGAGCCGCGCCCGTCGCGCTCCAACGTCGTCGACCTGGCGTCGCGCAGACGATCGGTGTCGCGGGCGATCTCCTAGCGACCCCGCGGGCGTACCTGGGGACGCCACCGGCGGTGCGAGGTCTCCGAGTCACCGGCCCGGATCAGCTCGAGCCGCGGCTTGGGTCCGTCGCTGCGACCGGTCTGCGGCTTGCGCCGCCCGGCGCGCCACGGGTCGGGCCAGACCGCGCCCGGCCCGTCGTAGTCCTGCTCGACCGCGGCGTGCAGGGTCCACATCGGGTCGTACAGATGCACCCGCCCGAGCGCACACAGGTCGGCGCGGCCGGCCATCAGGATCGAGTTCACGTCGTCGTACGACGAGATCACGCCGACCGCGATCGTCGGGATGCCGAGCCGGTTGCGGATCGCATCGGCGTACGGCGTCTGGTAGCTGCGACCGAACGCCGGCCGCTCGGACCTCGTGACCTGACCGGTGGACACGTCGATCGCGGCCGCGCCGGCCCCCGCGAACGCCGCCGCCACGGCCAGCGCGTCCTCGAGCGACTGGCCGTCCTGCACCCAGTCGGTCGCGGAGATGCGTACGGTCATCGGCCGGTCCGCCGGCCACACCTCACGCATCGCGTGCCAGACCTCGAGCGGGAAGCGCAGCCGGCCGGCGACGTCGCCGCCGTAGGAGTCCGTACGCCGGTTGGTCACCGGCGACAGGAAGCCGGAGAGGAGGTAGCCGTGGGCGCAGTGCAGCTCGAGCAGGTCGAAGCCCGCGTCCGCCGCGCGGCGTGCGGAGGCGACGAACTCGTCGCGGATCGCGTCGAGTCCGGACCGGTCGAGCTCGAGCGGTGTCTGGTTGTCGGCCGAGTAGGCGACGGGCGAGGCGGCGACGACGTCCCAGTTGCCCGACGGCAGCGGCTCGTCCATGCCCTCCCACATCAGCCTGGTCGAGCCCTTGGCGCCGGAGTGCCCGAGCTGGCAGCCGATCGCGGCCGCCGACTCGCGGTGCACGAAGTCGACGGCGCGCGCCCAGCCGTCGCGCTGCTCGTCGGTCCAGAGGCCGCCGCAGCCGAGGGTGATGCGGCCCTCGGGCGACACGCAGATCATCTCGGTCATCACCAGGCCGGCGCCGCCCAGCGCCTTGCCGCCGAGGTGGACGAGATGGAAGTCCGACGGCGTGCCGTCCGCGGCGACGTACTGGTCCATCGGCGAGACGATCACCCGGTTGTTCAGGGTCAGTCCCGGCCCCTCCGCCGCGCGGAGGGTGACCGGCTGGAACATGGGGGGTGTCTCCGGCCGGCCGCCGCAGTCCGCGGCGTACCACTGCTCGCACCTGGCGACGTACTCCGGGTCGCGGAGCCGCAGGTTGTCGTAGGTGACGCGGCGCGAGCGGGTCATGATGTTGAAGCCGAACTGCGTCGGCTCCTGGTGGACGTACTGTGCGAGGTTCTCGAACCACTCCAGGCTGGCCTGGGCGGCGCGCTGCGTGGAGAGCACGACGGCCTTGCGCTCGACCTCGTACGTCGCGAGCGCGTCGCCGACCGACGGCGACTCGTGCAGGCACGCGGCGAGCGCGAGAGCGTCCTCCATCGCCAGCTTGGTGCCGGAGCCGATCGAGAAGTGGGCCGTGTGGGCGGCGTCGCCGAGGATCACGACGTTCTGATGGACCCAGTGCTCGTTGCGGATCGTGGTGAAGCTGATCCAGCGCGAGTTGTTGGCCATCACCTCGTGCGCTCCGAGCACGTCGGCGAACAGCTCGCGGATCAGGGCGATCGACTTCTCGTCCGACTCGCCGGGCCGAAGCGCGGCCTGTCCTGAGCTCGTCGGAGGGTCGGCGAAGTCGGCGAACCCGGCGCGCCTCCAGACCTCGCTGGTCATCTCGACGATGAACGTCGAGCCGGTCGCGTCGTACGGGTAGCCGTGGATCTGCATCACGCCGTACGGCGTCTCGGCGATGTAGAACTTGAACGCGTCGAAGACCTTGTCGGTGCCGAGCCAGATGTACTTGCAGTCGCGCACGTCGAGGCTCGGCTGGAAGGTGTCGGCGTACCGCTGCCGGACCGCCGAGTTGAGGCCGTCGGCGGCGATCACGAGGTCGTACGACGCAGCGAGCTCGCCGACGTCGGGTGCCTCGGTACGGAAGTGGAGCGTGACGCCGAGCTCGCGGCACCGCGCCTGGAGGATCTCGAGGAGCCGGTGCCGGCCCATCGCCGCGAAGGCGTGCCCCCCGCTGGTGACGACCTCGCCCTTGAAGTGGATGTCGATGTCGTCCCAGATCGCGAACTCGCGCTGCATCTGCTCGAACACCACACGGTCGGCGTGCTCGATGCCGCCTAGCGTCTCGTCGCTGAACACGACCCCGAATCCGAAGGTGTCGTCGGCGGCGTTGCGCTCCCAGACGGTGATCTCGTGGCTCTGCCCGGTCGTCGCGGCGAGCTGCTGGGCCAGTGCGCTGAAGTAGAGACCGCCCGGTCCACCACCGATCACCGCGATCCGCACTCTGGCCTCCGATAGGACGGGCTCTCCCCGGGGTAGTCCCTGACGAAATGGCTGCGTTTCGGCCCAAATCACGACCGTTTCGTCAGGGACTATCCAAACATAGTGTGTTCTTGACGGGCGTTGTCAAGGCGCAATACGGTCACCGGTATGGTCGGACGCGTGCGCGGGACGACGTACGGGCTCACGCCCGGCCAGCAGGAGTACGCCGCGTGGGTGCGGTCGCAGGCGACCGAGCGGCTGGCCGGGATCGACGCCGTACCCGGCGCCGTCAACCGGCCGCTCGTGAAGGCGCTCGGCGACGCCGGTCTGCTGCGCGGACTCTTCGGCGGCGAGCCGGGCGAACCCCCGCGCGACGCTGCGGCGATGCAGCTGTGCCTGCTCCGCGAGACGCTGGCGACGATCGACACCGAGGCCGAGACCGCCCTCGCCCTGCAGGGCCTCGGCTCCTACCCGATCCTTCAGGCGGGCAGCGACTCCGCGCGCGACCGCTGGATCCCCGGCGTCTTCTCCGGCGACGTCGTCGCGGCGTTCGCGCTCTCCGAGCCCGACGCCGGCTCCGACGCCGCCGCCCTCACCCTCGAGGCGCGCCCCGACGCCGATGGCTGGACCCTCCACGGCCGGAAGACCTGGATCTCCAACGCGCCCGATGCCGACGTCTACTCCGTCTTCGCCCGGACCACTGCCGGCAACCGCGCCCGTGGGGTCACCGCGTTCGCGGTCGCCGGCGACAGCCCGGGCCTGACCGGTGAGCGGCTCGACATGCTTGCGCCGCACGCCCTCGGCACGCTCATCTTCGACGGGGTGCGCGTCGGGCGCGACGACCTCCTCGGCGAGGTCGACCAGGGGTTCGCGGTCGCGATGCGCACCCTCGACCTGTTCCGGCCGAGCGTCGGCGCGTTCGCGGTGGGCATGGCCCAGGCAGCGCTCGACGCGAGCCTCGCGTGGGCGCGCGAGCGAGAGCTGTTCGGTGGGAATCTCATCGACCAGCAGGCGGCCCAGCACACGCTGGCCGAGATGGCGACACGGATCGAGGCCGGGCGGCTGCTGGTCCGGGCCGCGGCCGCGTCGTACGACGGGTCTCGACAGGCTCGACCCACGCAAGGAGCTCGACCCACGCAGGGAGCTCGACCCACGCAGGGAGCTCGACCCACGCAGGGAGCCCGACCCACGCAGGGAGCCCGACCCCCGGAGGGCGCTCGACCCACGGAGGCGAGCAGCGTGGAGATCACGACGAGTGCCGCGATGGCCAAGCTGTTCGCGACCGAGATGGCGCAGTGGGTCGTCGACCAGGGCGTCCAGCTGCACGGCGCGAGGGGACTGCAGCGGGGCCATCTGCTCGAGCGGCTCTATCGTGAGGTGCGCGCACCCCGCATCTACGAGGGTGCCTCCGAGGTGCAGCGCACGATCATCGCCCGCGGGCTGTTGAAGGAGTACGAGTGAGCCGCTACCGAGCCAGCGCGAAGCTCACCGACGACTGGCAGCACTTCGACTTCGCCGTCGCCGACGGGGTCGCGACGGTGACCCTCAACCGTCCCGAGAAGATGAACCCCCTCACCTTCGAGAGCTACGCCGACCTGCGCGACCTGCTCGCCGAGCTCCCCCACCGTGGCGATACGAACGTGCTGGTGATCCGCGGCCAGGGCCAGGGCTTCTGCGGCGGCGGCGACGTCAACGAGATCATCGGCGAGCTGATCGCGATGGACGCCCGCGACCTGATGGGCTTCACCAAGATGACGGGCGACGTGATCCGCGCGATGCGGGAGTGCCCGGTCCCGATCATCGCCGGCATCCAGGGGATCGCCGCGGGCGCCGGCTCCGTGGTCGCGATCGCGTCCGACTTCCGGGTGTGTACGACGCAGGCGCGGTTCGCGTTCCTCTTCACCAAGGTCGGGCTGTCCGGCGGTGACATGGGTGCGGCGTACCTCTTGCCGAGGCTGGTCGGCTACGGCCGGGCCACCGAGCTGCTGATGCTCGGCGACACCATCGACGCCGAGACGGCCGACCGCTACGGCCTGGTCACCCAGCTGGTCGAGCCCGACGAGCTCGACGGCGCGGTCGAGCGGCTCGCGCGCCGGCTGGCCGACGGCCCGACGCTCGGCTACTCCCAGACCAAGAGCCTGATCACCCGCGAGCTCGACATGCCGCTCGGCCCGGCCATGGAGCTCGACGCGATGACCCAGGCGCTGTTGATGACCACCGCGGACCACGCGGAGTTCCACGCCGCGTTCAACGCCAAGCGACCACCCGAATGGACGGGCCGATGACCCACGACTTCCTGCTCGTCGACGACCTGCTCACCGACGAGGACCGCGCGATCCGCGACACGGTGCGCGACTTCGCCCAGCGCGAGCTCGCCCCCCACGTCGCCGAGTGGTACGACGAGGGCACGCTGCCAGACGGGCTCGGCCCGATGTTCGGCAAGCTCGGCCTGCTCGGCATGCACCTCGACGGCTACGGCTGCGCCGGCACCAGCGCCACGGCGTACGGCGTGGCCTGCCGCGAGCTCGAGGCCGTCGACTCCGGAATCCGCAGCTTCGTCAGCGTGCAGGGCTCGCTGGCGATGTTCGCCATCCACCGGTGGGGGAGCGACGCGCAGAAGGACGAGTGGCTGCCGCGGATGGCGGCCGGCGACGCGATCGGGTGCTTCGGGCTGACCGAGTCGGACGCCGGGAGCGACCCCGGCTCGATGAGGACCCACGCCCGCCGGGACCCTTCGACAGGCTCAGGACGGGCGCCAGGTGACTGGGTCCTGAACGGCTCCAAGATGTGGATCACCAACGGCACCCTCGCCGACGTCGCGGTGGTGTGGGCGCAGACTGACCCTTCGACGGGCTCAGGACCAGCGATCCGCGGCTTCGTCGTACCCACGGACACGCCGGGCTTCGAGGCCCACAAGATCCAGCGGAAGCTCTCGCTGCGGGCGTCGGTCACCGCCGAGCTCTCCTTCGACGACGTACGCCTGCCGGCCGACGCCGTCCTGCCCGAGGTGCGCGGCCTCAAGGGTCCGCTGTCGTGCCTCAACGAGGCGAGGTACGGCATCGCCTGGGGCGTGGTCGGCGCCGCCCGCGCGTGCCTGGAGGAGTCCTTGGCCTACACCGGGGAGCGCACGCAGTTCGGCAAGCCGCTGTCGTCGTTCCAGCTCACCCAGCGCAAGCTCGCGCTGATGACCGTCGCTGTCAACAACGCCTCGCTGGTGGCCTGGCGGCTCGGTGCCCTCAAGGACGCCGGCACGCTGACACCGACGCAGGTCTCCTACGGCAAGTACGCCAACGTGCGGGCCGCTCTCGACGTCGCTCGTGAGGCGCGTACGACGCTCGGCGGCGCCGGTATCACGCTCGACCACACCGTGATGCGACACATGAACAACCTCGAGACGGTGATGACCTACGAGGGCACCGAGGAGATGCACCTGCTCTCGATCGGTGCCGAGCTCACCGGCATCCCGGCGTTCCGGTGATCGCCCTCGTCACCGGCGCCTCGAAGGGGATCGGCGCCGCCTGCGCGCTGGCGCTGTCTCGGGCCGGGCACCGCGTCGTACTCGTGGCGCGCGACGAGGCGGCGCTGGCCGAGGTCGCGGCGTCGCTGCCCGGCGAGTCGCTCGTCGTACCGACCGACGTCGGCGACGCGGCCGCCCTCGACGCCGCGTTCGCCCGCGTCGAGAGCGAGTGGGGGCCGGTCGAGATCCTCGTCGTCAACGCCGGTGCCTCGATGTCCGCGCCGCTCGTGCGTACGACGGACGACGACTGGCAGCGGATGCTCGACCTCAACCTCACCGCGCCGTTCCGCTGCCTGCGCCGGGCGCTGCCGTCGATGACGCAGGCCGGCTTCGGCCGCGTCGTGGTGATCGCGTCGGTGGCCGGCAAGATCGGCAGCCCGCGAATCGCGGCGTACACCGCCAGCAAGCACGGCGTGCTCGGCCTCGTGCGGACCGCCGCCGCCGAGGTGGCGACCAGCGGCGTCACCGTGAACGCCGTGTGCCCCGGGTACGTCGACACCCCCATGACCGACCGGTCGGTCGCGAGCATCTCGGCCGGCACCGGGCGACCCGAGGCCGAGGCCCGGCAGCTCCTGGAGAGGATGCAGCCGATCGGGCGGCTGGTCACCGTCGAAGAGGTCGCCGCCGCGGTGATGCTGTGCGTCGACAACGGAGCGGTCAACGGCCAGGGACTCAACGTCGACGGAGGAGCGGTGCAGAGCTAGGTCGTGTCTCCTCCCTCCATGGCCTGCTGCGCGACACCCATGACGCACGCTGGCTACGTTGTCGTCGACTCGACGATGCCCGCATCGCCTCGCTCCTCCGCCAAGCCATCGCACGCCCTGGCCGCCGCTCGCGACGGCCGAGAGTAAGGAGACACGACCATGGCCGACCTCAACCGGGTGAACCCCGACTCGCTCGCCCGCCCCTCGGGCTTCTCCCACGCGGTGGTGGGCCGGGGTACGGCGGTATTCCTGGCCGGCCAGACCGGCATGAATGCGGACCGCGCGATCGTCGGAGGCGGGGTCGTGGCGCAGTTCGAGCAGGCGCTGACCAACCTGCTGACCGCGCTCGCCGAGGCCGGGGGCACCCCTGACCGGCTGGCCTCGCTGACGATCTACATCGTCGACATGGACGACTACCGCGCCCACGCCCGCGAGATCGGCGAGGTCTGGCGACGCCTGGTCGGCACCGGCTACCCGGCCTCGGCCGGCATCGGCGTCACCCGGCTCTGGGACGCCGAGGCGCTGGTCGAGGTCCAGGGGCTCGCGGTCCTCTGAGGGTTGTGCACGGCTTCATCATGTGAGGCAGGCGAACCTCCCCTTCACATGGTGAGTTCGCCGTGTGAAGCGGTGGTTCGACCACTTCTCATGGTGAAGCTGGGGCGACCCCGGCCCACGAGTCAGCCGATCAGGGAGAGGGCGTGGGCGGCGGCGGGCTCGCGCAGCCGCGTGTCGAGCGACTCGAAGAGGTCCCCCGCCGCGACCCCCGGCCACTGGGATGGCAGCAGCTCCAGCGGGATGCCGGGGTCGAGGTAGGGGAACCTCCGCCAGGCGGTCAGCATCGGGACGTACGCCGTGAAGGCGCGCGTCGGGTCGGCTCCCCGCACCCGGGCGAGCGGTCGGTGCTCGGCCAGGAACTCGTCGTACAGCGTGGCGACACCGGCCAGGTCCCACCACTCGCCGACCCGCGTGCCGACCGAGCCGACGCCGAGGTAGGACCCGCGGAAGAACTCGGTGTACGACGCCAGCCCCTGGCGAGTCACCGCGGCCAGCGTCTCGTCGTACGCCGTGCCGGGGGCGACCCAGACACCGGGGGCGGCCGTGCCGAACCCCAGCCGGGTCAGTAGCGAGCGCAGCTCGTGGCGCTTCCCGCGCTCGAGCTCCGGCACCGAGAACACCACGACCAGCCAACCGTCCGCGACCGATGCCCGAGGGCGCGACCAGATGCGGGCGTCACCCTCGGCGAGCACGGCGAGGGCCGACTCCGACAGCGTGTAGCCGGCCTGCGCGTCGTGCCGCGAGGGCGCGAGGACGCCGCGTTTCTTCAGTCGTGAGACCGACGAGCGGGTGGCGGCCGCGTCGACCTCCAGGTCGGTCATCAGCGCGATCAGCGCACGCACCGACAGCCAGTTCGGCGCGTCGCGCGCGTAGAGCCCGAACAAGGTCAGGATCAGGTGGCGCGGCGAGCGGTCAGGCATCGGGCGAGGCCGTGGTCTCGCGGAGGCGGAACCGCTGCAGCTTGCCGGTGGCCGTGCGGGGGAGCTCGGCGACGAACTCGATCGCGCGGGGGTACTTGTACGGCGCGATCTCGGCCTTCACGAAGTCCTGCAGCTCACCTGTGGTGACGTCCCCCGCCTCGGCCGCGGACACGACGTACGCCTTCACGAGCATGCCGCGGGCCTCGTCGGGCACGCCGATGACGGCGCACTCGGCCACGGCAGGGTGCTTCAGCAGCGCCTCCTCGACCTCGGGTGCGGCGATGTTGTAGCCCGAGCTGATGATCATGTCGTCGCTACGGGCCTGGTACCAGAAGTAGCCGTCGTCGTCGCGGACGAAGGTGTCGCCGGTGATGTTCCAGCCGTGCCGTACGTACGTCGCCTGGCGCGGATCGTCGAGATAGCGGCAGCCGGTCGGTCCCCGGACCGCCAGCAGACCGGGCTCACCCGAGGGCAGCTCGCGGCCGGCCTCGTCGACGACCGTGGCGGTGAACCCCGGGACGGCACGGCCGGTCGAGCCGGGACGGATGTCGGCGCCCGCGGCCGAGATGAAGATGTGCAGCATCTCGGTCGCGCCGATGCCGTCGATGATCTCCACGCCGGTGGCGTCGCGGAACGCCTCCCACACGGCCTTCGGCAGGTGCTCGCCGGCGGAGACCGCCTTCGTCAGCGTGGGCACGGTCTTGCCCGCAGCCAGCATCGCCTTGTACGCCGTCGGCGCGGTGAAGCAGATCGTCACCCGGTGCGCGTCGATGAGGTCGGCGAGCTCGACCGGCGTCGCCCTCTCGACCAGCAGGGTGGACGCACCGGCGTACAGCGGGAACAGCAGCACCCCGCCGAGCCCGAACGTGAAGGCGTACGGCGGCGTCCCGGTGAAGACGTCGTCGGGTGAGGGCTGGAGCACGTGTCGGCAGAACGTGTCGCAGATCGCCAGCACGTCGCGATGGAAGTGCATGGTCGCCTTCGGGCGGCCGGTGGTCCCGGACGTGAAGGCGAGCATGCAGACGTCGTCGGACGAGGTCGCCACGTCGTCGAACGTCGACTGCTTGCCGGCCACGCGCTCGGCCCACGCGTCGTCGCCGAAGGCGAGGGTGGGGATGCCGAGCGGCTCGACCGCGTCGAGGAACCGGTGGTCGACCAGCGCCGCGTCGAGATGAGCGATCTCGTGGATGGTCTGCAGCTCGCCGGTGCGGAGCAGCGGCATCGTGGTGACCAGGACGGCGCCGGCCTTCAGCACCCCGAACCACGCGGCGGAGAGCCACTGGTTGTTGGGCCCGCGGAGGAGCACGCGGTTGCCGGGGACGATCCCGAGGTCCTCGACCAGCATCCGGGCCACCTGGTTCGCGGCCGCCAGCAGCTCGTCGTACGACCAGGTGGGGACGCCGGGCTGATGGAGACACGGCCGGTCGCCGCCGTGTCGCGCCGCCACGTCGTCGAGCAGGGCGGTCGCCGCGTTCAGCCGGTCGGGGTAGTGCAGCTCGGGCAGGTCGAAGCTCAGCAGTGGCCACTGGTCGACCGGCGGGAGGTGGTCACGGCAGAACGTGTCGACATGGGCCGAAGGCAGCAACTCCACCGCGACAACGTATTGCCTGATCGTGACGACGGGCAAGCAAGCGCCATACGTGACGGTAGTCCCTGACGAAACGGTCGTGAAATGGCCTTCCGGACGACCGTTTCGTCAGGGACTACCCGGCCAAGCCCCACCCCAAGGGTCAGCGGAGGGAGCGGTAGATGCCTGCTGTGCGCTCGGCGATCGCGTCCCACGAGAACGACGCGATCGCGCGCTGCCGGCCGGCGCGGCCCATCGCGGCAGCGCGGTCGGGGTCGGTGACCACCGAGGTGAGCGCCTCGGCGAAGTCCGCGACGTACCTGTCGGGGTCCAGCGGGGTGCCGGTGCCGTCGCCCTGACCCGGCCCAGCCTGCTCGATCGGGACCAGGAGCCCGGTCTCGCCGTGCACGACCACCTCGGGGATGCCGCCGGTGGCCGTGGCGACGACCGCGGTCTCACAGGCCATCGCCTCGAGGTTGACGATGCCGAGCGGCTCGTAGATCGACGGGCAGACGAACGCCGTCGCGGCGCTGAGCAGGGCGACCACGTCGGCACGCGGGAGCATCTCGCGGATCCAGACGACGCCCTGGCGGGTGGCCGCCAGGGCGGCGACGAGGCCCTCGACCTCGGCCAGGATCTCGGGGGTGTCGGGGGCGCCGGCGCACAGCACGAGCTGGACATCGGGCGGCAACGCGGCGCAGGCGCGCAGGAACAGGGGGAGGCCCTTCTGCCGGGTGATCCGGCCGACGAACACGACCGACGGCTGGTCGGGGTCGACGCCCTGCGCGCGGACGCGGTCGGGGTCGTCGACGGGCGACCACCCGACGGTGTCGATGCCGTTGTGCACGACGTGCACCTTGGCCTCGTCGACGTCGGGGTAGGCGTGCAGCACGTCGTCGCGCATCGCCGCGGAGACCGCGATCACCGCCGCGGCGCCGAGGTACGACGTGCGCTCGGCGAACGACGAGAGGGCGTAGCCGCCACCGAGCTGCTCGGCCTTCCAGGGCCGCAGTGGCTCGAGCGAGTGCGCCGTGACGACGTGCGGTACGTCGTACAACAGGCCCGCGAGGTGGCCGGCGAGGTTGGCGTACCAGGTGTGCGAGTGCACCAGGTCGGTGCCCGCACATCCACCGGCGATGGCGAGGTCGACGCCGAAGGTCTGCAGCGCCGCGTTGGCCGCGCCCAGCTCGGGGAGGTCGGCGTACGCCGTGACCCCGGGCTCGCTACGGGGGGCACCGAACGCGTGCACGCGCACGTCGAGGTCGGCCAGCCCGCGCAACGCCCGTACCAGCTCGGCGACGTGGACCCCGGCGCCGCCGTAGATCGCCGGCGGGTACTCCTTGGTCAGGACGTCGACGCGCATGGCCGGACGCTACTCCTGCGCGTGCGCCCGGGGTCTCGACAGGCTCGACCGCCGGCGCCGGGCGTGGTCTCGACGGGCTCGACCGCCGACCGCGTGCGGCCGGGGTCTCGACGGGCTCGACCGCCGACCGCGTGCGGCCGGGGTCTCGACGGGCTCGACCGCCGACCGCGTGCGGCCGGGGTCTCGACGGGCTCGACCGCCGACCGCGTGCGGCCGGGGTCTCGACGGGCTCGACCGCCGACCGCGTGCGGCCGGGGTCTCGACGGGCTCGACCGCCGACCGCGTGCGGCCCGGGGTCTCGACGGGCTCGACCGCCGACCGCGTGCGGCCGGGGTCTCGACGGGCTCGACCGCCGACCGCGTGCGGCCCGGGGTCTCGACAGGCTCGACCGCCGACCGCGTGCGGCCGGGGTCTCGACGGGCTCGACCGCCGACCGCGTGCGGCCCGGGGTCTCGACGGGCTCGACCGCCGACCGCGTGCGGCCGGGGTCTCGACGGGCTCGACCGCCGACCGCGTGCGGCCGTGGTCTCGACAGGCTCGACCGCCGGCACCGGGCGTGGTCTCGACGGGCTCGACCGCCGGCGCCGGGCGTGGTCTCGACGGGCTCGACCGCCGGCGCCGGGCGTGGTCTCGACGGGCTCGACCGCCGGCGCCGGGCGTGGTCTCGACTGGCTCGATCGCCGGCGCCGTGCGGGGTCTCGACAGGCTCGACCACCGACACTCGACCGCTGACACCGCCCGTCGCTACGGTGGCTGACCATGAGCCCCAGCACACGCAAGCGGGTCCTGGCCATCGTCCTCGCCGGTGGCGAGGGGAAGCGGCTGATGCCGCTCACCGCCGACCGGGCGAAGCCGGCCGTGCCGTTCGCGGGCATCTACCGGCTCATCGACTTCGCCCTGTCCAACGTCGTCAACAGCGGCTACCTCCGCGTCGTCGTGCTCACCCAGTACAAGTCCCACTCCCTCGACCGTCACGTGACCACCACGTGGCGGATGTCGACGCTGCTGGGCAACTACGTCGCGAGCGTTCCGGCCCAGCAGCGAGTCGGCAAGCACTGGTATCTCGGCAGCGCCGACGCGATCTACCAGTCCCTGAACCTGATCCACGACGACCAGCCCGACATCGTGGTGGTCGTCGGCGCCGACCACGTCTACCGCATGGACTTCTCGCAGATGGTCGACCAGCACATCGAGAGCGGAGCGCCGTGCACCGTCGCGGCGATCCGCCAGCCGATCGCGTTGGCCGACCAGTTCGGCGTGATCGACGTCAACCCGACGGATCCGAGCTCCATCCGCGAGTTCCTGGAGAAGCCCACCGACCCGGTCGGCCTGCCCGACAACGCGGACGAGGTGCTGGCGAGCATGGGCAACTACGTCTTCGACGCGCAGGCGCTGCTCGAGGCCGTGACCCGCGACTCGACGATGACGGGTTCCAAGCACGACATGGGCGGCGACATCGTGCCGGCGTTCGTACGCCGCAACGAGGCCGGCGTCTACGACTTCAAGGACAACCTGGTGCCGGGCGCGACCGACCGCGACCGCGGCTACTGGCGCGACGTGGGGACGATGAGGTCCTACTACGACGCCCACATGGACGTCGTCTCGCCCCTGCCGGTCTTCAACCTCTACAACTTCGAGTGGCCGATCTTCACCTCCTACGGTCCGCAGCCACCGGTCAAGCTGGTCAAGGGCGCCGACGGCGCCGATCCCGTCGCCGACGAGGTGCTGCTCTCGCCCGGGGTGGTGATCTCGGGTGGCCAGGTACGCCGTTCGGTGCTGTCGCCCGCGGCGTACGTCGAGACCGGCGCGGTCGTCGAGGACTCCGTGCTGATGAACGGCGTCCACATCGGCGAGGGAGCCGTCGTCCGCAACGCGATCCTCGACAAGGAGGTGCGGATCCCGGCCGGAGCCCAGCTGGGCGTCGACCACGAGCTCGACCGCAAGCGCGGCTTCATGGTCGAGGACGGGCTCACCGTGCTCGGCAAGGGCCAGCCCTTCGGCGACGAGTGACCCGGCGTACGGAACCCGGTCCTCGGTCGAGCCGTCCGACCCTCATGCGACGCACTCTCGGAGCCCTGTTCGCGACGACCGCACTGCTGGCGACGGTCGGCTGCGGATCGTCGACGTCCTCGACGACCGCGGGTCCCGACAGCCCCTCACCCGGCCCCGTCGCGGGCGCCCGCGTCTTCCCGCTGATCTCGATGACCGGTGGCGGGGGCCGGGTCTCCCTGGTTGCCAGCGAGCTCGACGCCCCCGCCCAGGTCAAGGCCTTCACGTCGCAGTTCCGGGTACCGGCGATCACCCACCAGATCAGGGAGGTCGTGAGGAGGGCCGAGCCGAAGGGGCTGCCGCTGTTCGGGGCCGTGGTCGCGATCGGCTGCGACCGCCCGCCGGGTGCCGACGTCATCCTGGACCGTGACGGCCAGGTCGAGATCGTGCCCCACGAGGTCGCCAGCCCGCTCCCCGAGTGCCTGGCCGCGGTCACCACTGTGGCGATCGCCGCGGTCCCCGGGTCGGACTGACCCGGCCCACCGGGCGCCTCCGAGGCGCCGGCCCCGCGGCCGGTTAGCGTGAGGGGCGTGGAGCCGTGGAACACGTTCGTCGAGGGTGACAACCTCGACGTGCTCGGCCGGCTCGCGGCACGGGGAGCCCGGTACGACGTGGTGTACCTCGACCCGCCGTACAACACTGGGAACCCGTTCGCCTACAACGACCGCGTCGCCGGCCCGCGCACCGACCGGCACCGCGCCTGGCTCGCCACGATGCGGCCCCGGCTCGAGGCGGTCCGCGACGTGCTCACCGAGCGCGGCGCGGTCTTCGTCAGCATCGACGACCACGAGGTGGCCCACCTACGGCTGCTGATGGACGAGGTCTTCGGCGAGGACGGCTTCGTCGCGCAGGTCGTGGTGAACCTCAACCCCAAGGGGCGCCAGCTCGGGGCCGGCTTCGCGACGTCTCACGAGTACCTCCTGGTGTACGCACGGTCGCTGCCGGCCTGTGCGCTCGACCCGTCGAGCCCGTCGATCGTCGACCCGGCCGACTTCCCGCTGACCGCAGACGATGGCCGGCGCTACCGACGGCTGCCGCTACGCAACACCAACAAGAAGTTCAACCCGATCACCGCGCCCACCATGAACTTCGCGATCTACGGATCCCCGGAGTCGGGCCGGGTCTCCGCCGAGCCCTTCGCCGACTGCCTGGAGATCAAGCCGGTCTTCGGCGACGGAGCACCCGCCGTCTGGCGCTGGTCCGCGGCCCGGATCACCGCCCGGCCCGACGACCTGGTCTGCCGCTGGGTCGGCGGTGCCACCGGTCGTCGGGCCGACGTGTACCAGCTGGACTGGCTGCACGAGGGCCGGCGCAAGAAGCTGCGCACGATCTGGCTGGCCTCCGAGATCGGCTCGACCGACACCGCCGTGGCCGAGCTCAAGGCGCTGGTCGGTCACCTCTTCGAGTCGCCCAAGCCGACCGGGCTGCTCCGCCGGATCCTCGAGACGATGCCCGACGACGCCCGCGTGCTCGACCCCTACGCCGGCAGTGGTACGACGGGCCACGCCGTCGCGCTGCAGAACGCCGTCGACGGTGGCCGGCGAACCTGCCTGTCGGTCAACTCGCCCGAGCCCACCCGCCCCGGCTCCAACGCCGACCTCGCGGGCCACTCCCGGGTCAGCGACGTCACCCGGGCCCGGCTGCGCGCCGTGGCCGACGCGGTCGGTGGCGGGTTCGCCGAGCTCGAGGCAGGGAGACTCTAGGTCCGGTCTCGCGCGGGAGCGCCATGATGGGCGCATGACGACACGCGTGGCGCTGGTGACCGGCGGTTCGAGCGGCATCGGGGAGAAGACGGCGCTGCGCCTGCAGGCGGCCGGCTTCACGACGTACGCCGTGGCGCGCCGGGTCGACCGGATGCAGCCGCTGGACGCCGCGGGAGTGACCGCGTTCGCGATGGACGTCACCGACGACGCGTCGATGGTGGCCGGCATCGAGCGCATCATCGAGGAGCAGGGCCGGATCGACGTCCTGGTGAACAATGCGGGCTACGGCTCGTACGGCGCGGTCGAGGACGTGCCGATCGACGAGGCCCGGCGGCAGTTCGAGGTCAACGTCTTCGGTTTGGCCCGCCTGACCCAGCTCGTCACGCCGTACATGCGGACGCAGGGCAGCGGCCGGATCGTCAACGTGAGCAGCATCGGCGGGAAGTTCTACGAGCCGCTGGGTGCGTGGTACCACGCGACCAAGTTCGCGGTGGAGGGCTTCAGCGACAGCCTGCGCCTCGAGCTCGCGCCGTACGGCATCGAGGTCGTGATCGTCGAGCCCGGGCCGATCCTCACCGAGTGGAACACGATCTCGCGCGAGAGTCTGGTGGAGACCAGCCGGGGCGGTGCCTACGAGGAGCGCGCCGAGGCCGTGCGCCGGCGGATGGAGAAGGCCGACGGTCCCCGGAGCGCCAGCGGCCCCGACGTCGTCGCGAAGAAGATCGTCAAGGTCGCGACCGTCGCGCACCCGAGAGCGCGCTACCCCGTCGGCAAGGGCGCCGGCACGATCGTCGGGGCCCGGCGGGTGCTTCCCGACCGCGCTCTCGACGCGATCATCTCCCGTCTCTACTCCTGAGACCTACGGCGCCGCGCGCATCGGCGACCAGGTCTTGCTCTGCCCAGCGCACTCAGGTTCCTAGCAGGAAGCGCGGGCAAGAGTCGAGGTGTGACCTGGCATGGCCGCCCGCCCTACCTGCTCGGCGCCGCACTCCGAAACGCGAGGACGGCACCTTGACGGGCGGACTCGCCGGCCTGATGCCCGACGCGGACACCGGGACCGCTGCCCTGCTCGGTGACCTCGACCGTGTGCTCTCGGCTCGGCGGCAGCCGCGACTCCTCATGACCGTCTACGACGGGGCTTCCGTCGTACCTCCTGAGGTCGTGCGGGCCGCCTACCCGGAGGCAGAGGTCGAGGTGGCCGACGTCGCCGCCCGCGGATGGCGGCGTACGACGTCGCGTGGCGGCCGCCTCGATGTGATCCTCGACGGCAGCCGCGATCCCGAGGCACGCGTCGATCTCCTCGACCGCACCTTCCCCCGGCTGTCGCACCGAGGGGTGTACGTCGCGGCCGGTCTCCGACGGTCGGGCGGCGATCCTGTGCCGCGGATGCACGACCAGCTGTGGTCGCGGATCGTCGAGCTGCTCGACGCCCGGTCCGCCTCGACCGAGGGTCCAGCAGCCGCGAGCGTCGCCCCCGGCGACGTGGGGCGGGTCGTGCTGGACCAGGAACACCTGCTCGTGGAGCGGGCCCGGGGCTCCGCCAGGCCGCCTCCGCGCGCGGGTGCCGGGCTCGGGGCGATCCTGCCGCTCGTGAGCGATGTCGACGCTCCGGTCATCGGGGTCTTCGGCGGCCGTCGTGCGGCAAGGGTGGCCGAACGGCTGGGGCAGAGGCTGCCACAAGCCCGGATCCACAGGCTCAAGGGCCGGATGCGGCCGCCGAAGCTGCACGTGACCCTCGCGGCGTATGGCCGGTTCGACCTGCTGGTCGACGCCACCACGGGTGGCGAGTGCTCACTGGTGCTGTTCCGGACCAGCTTCCTGCACCTTCGTCGCGGTGGCCACCTCGTGCTCCTCGACCACCCGGTCGCGGCGTCCGGCCGCAACGTCGTACCGGATGCCGAGTTCTGGCCCTATCTGGTCCGACTGACGAAGCTGCGGGGTCAGGTGGCGCCGCACGTCCGCGGTCTGAAGGCGGTGGCGGTGAGCTGGGCCACGGCAGTCCGTCGGCTCGAGATCGGCCCGCGCCACGTGGTGCTGACCAACGGGACGTCCGCACTCGCGATACTCCGCGACGAGCGCGCGAACGCGGTCGCTCGTCTGCGTGCCGACCCGTCGATGCGACTGCTGGAGCACCAGGAGCCGATGCGGTTCGTCAGTCGCGCCGTACTCGGGAAGAGCGTGGTCCGCGACCCGGTCCGGCAGCCGAAGCGCTTCGCCGTACCGGCACTGTCCGTGCGGCAGTACCTCGACGTGCTGTGCGTCCCCGGTCAGATCGCCCTGCACGGGAACCTGGTCCTGCCGGAGACGTACCGGCACGGACGCTACCCGCGGCTCATCAACCGGCGGCTGACCCCCCTGACCCGGTGGTTCGCCCAGGAGGACCCGGTCGAGGCGACGCGGTTGAACGGCTCCTACTACTACCTCGACGGTGAGCTCCGACATCACTTCGGCCACGTCACCAGCGAGCAGCTGTCCCGGCTGTGGGCCTGGCCGGCTGCGAAGGCCGCCGACCCGGATCTGCGGCTGCTCGTGTCGAGGGGGTCCCTACGGAAGGAGCCGACCGAGTGGGAGCTCGAGCTCTTCGAGGCCTTCGGGATCTCGCGTGCGGACGTCGTCAGCTTCGGGAGTCCCGTGGTCGTCGAACGGCTCGTCGGCGTCACCCCGATGTTCTCGATGCCCGACTACGTCCATCCGGACATCGCCGACACCTGGGACCGCATCGGCGATGTCCTGGAACGCCGATCCACCATGCCCGGCGCGGGCGCACGCGTGTTCATCACGCGTCCGCCGGGTTCCAACCGCTGGTGCCACGAGACGCCGCTGGTCGAGCAGCGGTTCGCCGCCCGCGGCTTCACCGTCGTACGCCCCGAGCTCTTGAAGCTCCCCGACCAGATAGCGCTGGTGCGCGGAGCCCGGGCGGTCGCAGGGTTCGCGGGCAGCGGCATGTTCAGCCTGATGTTCGCCCCGACACCGAAGCGGGTCGTGCTGATCCGGGGGGCCGGCTACACGCCGTCGAACGAGTACCTGATCGCTTCCGTCCGTGGACACACCCTGGACGTCGTGTCCTGCACGCCCGACGTACCGGTTCCCAGCGGCCCGTTCGTGCGTGCGTCGTTCGCATCGGCCTTCCACTTCGACGCCGACACCGACGGCCGCGCCCTGACGCGCATTCTCGACTCCCTCGACGCCGACGCCCCGGGGTCCGCGAATACCAGGGACTGATGCACGACCTCGCGTGCTGGACACTGCAGATCTAGAGGCCGGCCGCCTTCTCGAGGGCGTCGAGCTCGGAGTCGAGATGGATCAGCAGGCGCTGGAGGTGGGGGACCGTACGACGGCAGCCGGTCAGCCCGAAGGCCATCTGGTCGGCGTAGGAGTTGCAAGTGATGTTGAGGGCCATGCCGTCGATCGGGATCGACAGCGGGTAGGTGCCCATCAGCTGCATGCCGTTGAAGTACTGCGTGGTGCGCGGGCCGGGGACGTTGCTGATGATGAGGTTGTACGGCGGCTTCACGATGCCCCCCAGCCGCAGCATCGGGCCGAGGATGGCCGGCGCCTGACCGATGGCGCTCATCGCCAGGATCTGGACCGGCGTCATCTCCGCCAGGGCCCGCTTGCCGTCGACCATCGAGTGGTGGACGGCTTGCAGACGCTCACCGGGGTCGGCCAGGTCGGTTCCGAGCTTGACCATCACCGAGCCGACCGCGTTGCCACCGGACGCCGACGCGACGTGGGACTCCTTGGCCTTGAGGCCCACCGGGACCATCGAGACCAGCGTGGTGTCGGGCAGGGCGTCGAGCTCCAGCAGGTAGGTGCGCATGGCGCCGCTGCACATGGCCAGTACGACGTCGTTCATCGTCGTACCGGTGGACCTGCCGATGGCTCGGAGTCGGTCGAGGGGCCAGTCCTGGGCGGCGAAACGACGGGCCGCCGTGATCGGCTGGTTGAGGATCGTGCGGGGTGCGTAGAGGGCGAGCGCCGACGTCTCGTTGCGCACCGACCGGTTCAGGGTCTTGATCAGCGCGCCGGGGAGGCCGGCCGCCTCGGCACCGATGCCGAGCGCCGCCCGCATCGCCTGCATCGGTACGTCGGAGAGGCTGGTCTCCGTCTCGTCGCGCGCCTCGTGCACGCGCGCGGATGTGGGGTGGTTGGCCCACGGCGCCGGCATGCCCGTGCGCGTCGGGTCGTTCGAGAGGATGCTCTGGAGCAGCCGCATCGCCGAGATCCCGTCGACCAGGGCGTGGTGGAGCTTGCAGTACATCGCGACGCGGCCGTCGCGCAGCCCCTCGATCAGGTGCCACTCCCAGAGCGGCCGCTCGTAGGCGAGGCGGCTGGAGTGCAGGCGCGAACAGAGCTCGAGGAGCTCGCGGACGCGGCCGGGCTTGGGCAGAGCGCTGTGGCGGACGTGGTACTCGATGTCGAACTGGTCGTCCTCGACCCAGACCCACTGGCCGCCGGTCTTGACCGACCGCACCGGGTGCTTGAGGAACAGCGGCGCGATGTCCTCGGACTCGATCAGCTCCTTGTAGAGCTCGCCGACGTAGTTGCGCCCCGCACCTTCCGGCTTCCGGAACAGCTGGAGCCCCCCGACGTGCATCGGCATCCGCCGGTTCTCCGCCATCAGGAAGCCGGCGGCGGTCGGGTCGAGGGGATGCACCATGGGCCCGATCCTCGCCGCTGGTCAGGTGTGTCACAAGGGTCCCGCCCTCATCGCCGACTTCGCATGCTCAGTGCGCGGGGCGTGATGCGATGATCGGCGGCATGCAGGCGCATCCGCTGGGCCCGCTCGGGGCCACCGACGCGCCGCCGGTGAGACGGTGAGGTGGGTCCTCCACGTCGACCTCGACCAGTTCATCGCGGCGGTCGAGATGCTGCGGCGCCCCGAGCTGGTCGGACGGCCGGTGGTCGTCGGCGGCCGGGGCGACCCGACCGAGCGCGGCGTCGTCGCCACCGCGTCGTACGCCGCCCGCGAGTACGGCGTGGGATCCGGGATGCCGCTACGCACCGCGGCCAAGAAGATCCCCGACGCGGTCTTCCTGCCGGTCGATCGCGAGGCGTACGACGAGGCGTCGGCGCTGGTGATGGCGACGTTGCGGGCGCTCGAGTGGGGTGGGGTGCCCGTGGTGGTCGAGGTGCTCGGCTGGGACGAGGCGTTCCTGGCGCCCGGCGAGGGCCATGGTGAGCTCGGCGACCCGCGCGTCTTCGCGCAGCGGATCCGCGAGACCGTGCTCGAGGCGACGCGGCTGAGCTGCGGCGTCGGCATCGGCGACAACAAGCTCCGCGCCAAGATCGCGACGTCGTTCGGCAAGACCGGCGAGGGCGACGGCTCGGGCATCGGCTACCTGACCGAGACCGAGTGGTTCGACGTGATGGGGGAGCGGCCGACGACGGCGCTGTGGGGGATCGGGTCGAAGACCGGTCGGCGGCTGGCGTCGCTGGGCGTCCACACGGTGCGCGAGCTCGCCGAGTCCGACGCGCGGATGCTCGCCGACGCGATCGGGCCGACGATGGGGCCGTGGTACCACCGGCTCGGCCGCGGTGCCGACTCCAGCCCGGTCGACGCCAGCCCCTGGGTACCTCGAGCCCACGGACGCGAGGAGACCTACCAGACCGACCTGACGTGGGACGCCGTACCCGGGGAGGTGCGGGCGCTGACCACGCGCGTCGTCGAGGACATCGACCGCGAGGGCCGGCCGGCGGCCCGGGTCGGGATCAAGGTGCGCTACCGGCCCTTCATCACCGTCAGCCGGTCGTTGACCCTGCCGCGGCCGACCAACGACCCGACCGAGCTGGCCGACGCCGCGGTGTCGCTGCTCGACCGGGTCGAGCACGAGCGCCCGGTGCGCCTGCTCGGCGTACGGCTGGAGATGGTCGTGCCCGAAGGAGGCTACTGACGTGGGTGTGCGCAACTGGCTGGCGTGGCACGAGGAGTACGACGATCCGACCTCGTCGCTGTCACGTCGCCTGGTCGAGGTCCGGTCGCAGCTGTCGGCCCTTCTTGCCGCGGCGCCGGCCGGATCTCGGACCCGGCTGTTGAGCCTGTGCGCGCGGGCGACGGACGCGACACCCTCCCGGTCCTGGCTGCTTCGGACCGCCGCGTCGACGCATGTCTCGTCGAGCTCGACCCGGCGCTGGTGGACAGAGCACGACGGACGGCGCTGGCCGCGAGGCTGGACCTCGACGTCCGGAACGGCGACGCCGGTGCGAGGGCGACCTTCGCCGACCGGTTGCCGGTCGACGTCCTCATGCTGTGCGGCGTCTTCGGCAACGTGACCGACGACGATGTGAAGCACACGGTCCGGGCCGCGCGGTCGATGCTCGCGCCGGGCGGCGCAGTGATCTGGACGCGAGGCAGCCGTGTGCAGGACGATGCCACGCTCCAGGCCGACGACCCGGCCCTGTGGGTGCGTGGCCTCTTCTGGGCCGCAGGCTTCGAGGAGGTCGCGTTCGTACAGCCCACAACGCGTCGTACCGGGTGGGCGTGACACGTCTCGGCCAAGTGGTCGACCACCCCTCAGCCGCACATCGGCCGGAGCGGCTCTTCAGCTTCGTGGAGTAGGGAGATCGCAGAGCGCAGAGCCGTGTCCGAGGTTCCCCAATATGGGGGTCGCCCTCAGAACCCCCTGGTTTACCTTCAGGTGACACACCGTCCGGGGGGTGCCATCACTGGGGGGCGTCATGAGTTCGAACCGTCAAGGCTCGCGGGTATGGACCATGGCGGTGGCAGTCGCCTTGGGAGCCGTCACGAGCATCACTGCGTTCGTACAGAGCGCCGAGGCGGCGAGCACGAACGTCGTGATCAACGAGATCATGTACCACCCGGCGTCCGGTCTCGACGGCGACGAGTTCCTCGAGCTCGCCAACACGGGGTCGGCCAGCCAGGACATCTCGAGCTGGTGCTTCACCAGCGGTGTCACGCTGTGCTTCCCCGCGGGAACGTCCATCGCCGCCCACGGTTATCTGGTGGTGGGCGAGGACGCCGTCCAGTTCCAGAAGACCTACGGGTTCGGCCCCGCGGCCGTCTACACGGGCAAGCTCTCGAACAGCGGCGAGACCGTGACGCTGGCGGACAGCGGCAACGTCGTGGCGGACAGTGTGACGTACGGCGAGAGCGACCCCTGGCCCACGACGCCCGACGGCACCGGACCCTCGCTCGAGCTGGTCAACCCGGCACTCGACCACAACGACCCGCTGAACTGGGCGGCCTCGACGGCTGCTTCGGGCAACACGATCCGTGCGGCCAACTCCGTGGCCAGGAGCACTGGCTTCACCCCACGGATCTCCGGCGTCTCGGCCTCACCGCAGCAGCCCACGGCGAACCAGGCCGTCACGGTGTCTGCCACTGTCACCGGGCTGACCGGGGCGACGATCTTCTACCGCACCGACTTCGCTTCCGAGCAGAGCAAGCCGATGACCGCGGTGGGAGGCGACTCGTTCACCGCGTCCCTGCCCGGGGTGGCGGCAGGGCACCTGCTCCGCTACCGCATCCAGGCCGTCAACTCGGCCGGCACGAGCAGGTTCCCGCGCGTCGATGACACGATCATCTACCAGGGCGTTGTCGCGGCCGACGGCATCACGAGCACGATCCCCGAGCTCCAGTGGTTCATCCCCGACGCCGACTACAACCAGATCACCCAGAACCCGACCCAGCCGATCAACAAGCCGGCGGTGCTGGCCTACAACGGTGCGGTCTATGACAATGTCACGGCCGGACTGCACGGCAACGTCTCCCTGACCTCGCCGAAGCCCAACTGGCAGTTCCTGATGCCCAAGGACCACGACATCACACTGCCGGGCCTGGCGGCACCGGTCGACAACTTCTTGATGCAGTCGGAGTTCGCCGACCACTCGCACGGCCGCTCGCAGCTCGCGTGGGAGGCCTACCGCGAGGCCGGCAGCGTCGACACCCAAGCGTTCCCGATCCGTACCCAGCGCAACAGCAACTTCCAGGGCCTCTACACCTATCAGGACCAGTACGACGGCACCTGGCGCGACCGCCAGGGACTCACCGACGACCAGTTCTTCAAGGCCGACCATTCGGTGTGGACCGAGAGCAAGTCACTCAGCACGCGCTTCGAGAAGAAGAACCCGGATGACGGCGACTTCACCCCGCTGCGCGCCTTCATGGACGGCGTGGAGTCCAGCGGTACCGCCCAGAGGAACTACCTGCTGGGCAACGCCAACATCCCCGAGATGATCAACTACGCCGCGGCAACGGCAATCATGCAGAGCTCGGACGCGGCGGCCCACAACTTCTTCTTCGCCCAGGACCCCACATCCGCTCGGTGGAGCATCATCCCGTGGGACAACGACAAGACGTGGGGCAACACCTGCTGCGGCGTGAACAGCACGTTCGTGACACCGGATGAGCCTGGCGACCCCACCAACAACCTGATGCACGCGATCTTGTCCCAACCGGACTGGCGGCAGATGTACTTCCGGCGCCTCCAGACCCTGACCGGGAAGATCCTGACCCCGGGCGCGCTGGAGTCGTACTACGACACCCACGTCGGTCCTGCGAAGGACACGGCGGCGCTCGACATGAACGCCTGGCCGACGCAGCCCTGGATGGCCTGGGACAAGCAGCGCACCGCGCTGTTCGCCGCGATCCAGGCGCGCCGCAACGTGTTCGCCTCCGACCCCCGGATGCCGGGTGCCCAGTCGGCAGACCCGAACATCGTGATCAACGAGATCCAGCACACGCCGACCCTGGGCAACGACGCCGAGTTCCTCGAGCTCTACAACCCGTCTGCGACCGAGGCGGTGGACCTCTCGGGCTGGTCGATCGCCGACGCCGTCGACCTGAGAATCCAGCCCGGCACCGTGATCCTGCCGCACGGCTTCATGGTGTTCAGCTCCAACGACTCCGTCTTCCGCACCACCTACGGCAGCACGATCTTCGAGGGCGGCTCGTACGGCGGACACCTGTCGTCCGGTGAGACCATCACGCTGACGCGTGCGGACGGCAGTGTCGACGACGTCGTCGCGTACGGTGGCACGGGCTGGCCGCAGCCCACGAGCGGGCAGTCGCTCGAGCTGCTCAACCCGGGTTCCGACAACAACGACCCCGTGAACTGGGCGCTCTCGCTCGCACCGGGCGGGACGCCCGGCGCCGCCAACCAACAGTCCTCCAACGTCACCGTTCCCGATGCGCCCACCATCGGTACGGCGTCGGCGGGCGACGGGACGGCGACCCCGACCTGGAGCGCGCCGGGCAACGACGGCGGGTCGCCGATCACCGGCTACCAGGTGCGGGTGGTCGACGCTGCCACGCAGCAGCAGGTGGGTCCGCTGCTCTCGGCCGGCTCGAGTGCCCGGAGCCTGCTCGTGACGGGACTGACCAACGGGACGGCGTACCAGTTCCAGGTGGCGGCGGTGAACGTGAAGGGCGCCGGCGCGATGTCGGCCTTGTCGAACGCCGTGACTCCGACGGCAACCCAGGGTTCCGCGGTGGCTTTCGTTGGCGTGGCGCACTCCGCGGACGGCGCGAAGAAGACGAAGTCGGTGAGCGTGCCGGCGGCCGCGAAGCCGGGCGACACGATGGTGATGTTCTTCACGCAGGGGAGCTCGGTGACGTGGACCGGTCCGACCGGCGTGACCGGATGGACCCAGGTGTCGACCGGGACGCAGAGCGCGATCTCGTCGACGATGTGGGTGAAGACCGTCGCCGCCGGTGACCCGGGCAAGACGGTGACGATGTCCTCGTCGGCGTACCGCAAGGGGGTGCTCAGCCTCGCCGTCTACTCCGGTGTCGACGTGGTCAACCCCATCGTGGCCTCGGCCCGGAACGGGGACAACAAGTCTGCCTCGCACACCTCACCGAACGTGGCCGCGACCGCAGGTGACTGGGTCCTGACCTACTACGCCGACGAGGGCGCCAGCACGACGTCGTGGACGGCGCCAGCCGGCGTCACTCAGCGCGACGTCTCCATCCAGACCGGCAGTGGTCGCTACGCCTCACTGTGGGTGGACTCGGGTGGAGCCGTGCCGGCCGGGAGCTACGGCGGGCTGACAGCGACGACCAACGCCGCCAGCAGCCATGCGATCACCTGGACCGTCGCGCTGCGACCGTCCGGCGCCTGACCGTTCAGTCGGGTCGTCGCCCCCGGGGTCCGGAGGCACCAGCAGTCCAACATGGAGGTCGTATGCCGCGCACGCGGAGTTCGTCGGTGACCCGCGCTTGGTGGGCGACTCTCGTCGCCGCAGCACTGGGCCTCACGATCGGGCTTCCGGGTGCCGCCGCGCAGGCCGGGGTGATGGCCTTCCCCGCGCCGTTCCCGGGCGCGTCGAGCAGCACCTCGGTGGCTCTCGTTGGCGTGGCGCACTCCGCGGACGGCGCGAAGAAGACGAAGTCGGTGAGCGTGCCGGCGGCCGCGAAGCCGGGCGACACGATGGTGATGTTCTTCACGCAGGGGAGCTCGGTGACGTGGACCGGTCCGACCGGCGTGACCGGATGGACCCAGGTGTCGACCGGGACGCAGAGCGCGATCTCGTCGACGATGTGGGTGAAGACCGTCGCCGCCGGTGACCCGGGCAAGACGGTGACGATGTCCTCGTCGGCGTACCGCAAGGGGGTGCTCAGCCTCGCCGTCTACTCCGGTGTCGACGTGGTCAACCCCATCGTGGCCTCGGCCCGGAACGGGGACAACAAGTCTGCCTCGCACACCTCACCGAACGTGGCCGCGACCGCAGGTGACTGGGTCCTGACCTACTACGCCGACGAGGGCGCCAGCACGACGTCGTGGACGGCGCCAGCCGGCGTCACTCAGCGCGACGTCTCCATCCAGACCGGCAGTGGTCGCTACGCCTCACTGTGGGTGGACTCGGGTGGAGCCGTGCCGGCCGGGAGCTACGGCGGGCTGACAGCGACGACCAACGCCGCCAGCAGCCATGCGATCACCTGGACCGTCGCCCTGTCGCCCGTGTCGGACGGTCCGCCCGGCAACCGGCCCCCGACCGCACGGTTCACCTCGACGGTGACGGGGCTGACCGCGTCCTTCGACGGCTCGGGCTCGGACGACACCGACGGCTCGATCGTCTCCTACGCCTGGAGCTTCGGCGACGGAGGCACCTCCACCGACGAACGGCCCGACCACACCTATCTCACCGCTGGCGACAAGCCCGTGACGCTGACCGTCACCGATGACGACGGTGCGACCGGTCTGGTCATGCACACGGTGTCCGTCACCGACGGCACGCCACCGAGTGGGCCCTGCGGGACCCTGCCGTACGACGCCGCGCACCCGCCGTCGTACGACCACATCGTGGTGATCATGGACGAGAACCGGTCTCCCTCGGAGCTCACGCCCAACACGGCCCCCTTCCTCACCGACGTGGGCAACAGTTGTGGGAGCGAGGGCTTCATGCACGCGGCCACGCACGCGTCCGACCCCAACTACATGGCCGCGACCAGCGGGATGCCTACACCGATGGGCACGATGCGCACCCAGGACAACGTGCTCCACCAGGCCCAGGTGGCGGGGGACACATGGACCTCCTACCAGGAGACGATGACGAAGAACTGCGGGCCGAACAAGAAGCCGTACTCCTCGTGGCACGACCCCGCGCACTGGTACACCGACCTACGCAGTCCGGTGAACACCTGCGCGACACGCGACGTCCCGCTGGCACCCAGGCTGGCCGACGACCTCGCGGACGACGGGCTGCCGACGTACGCCTGGATCACGCCCGACGACTGCGACAACATGCACTGGGAGACCTACTGCCCCGAGTCCCGGAGCCAGGCCGTCCACACGGGGGACCAGTGGCTGAAGCAGGTGGTCGGGCAGATCACGGCCACGCCGAGCTATCAGGCCGGCCGGACGCTCATCGTTCTCACCTGGGACGAAGGCAGCGGAACGGCGACCAGGGGGTCGGACTGCACATTGCCGTCGGTGTACAACAAGCAGCCGTCGTGTCAGATCCCCACGTACGTCCTGTCGCCGTACATCGTGCCGGGGGCGCGTGACATGTCCGACCACAACCTCTACGGGCTCCTGGCGACGACCGAGGACATCCTCGGCTACCCACGACTGGCCAGGGCGGTCGGGCAGACGAGCCTGCGCGCCGGGCTCCGTTTCTAGGGGTGTCGGCTCCCGGGCTCATCGCGAGTCACCGAGTACGTCGCTCAGCCGCTGCAGCCAGCGCTCGTGGCTCCCGTCGTACGGCGGGTCCTCGTCGAGGATGGCGGCGTGCACCCGGTCGCGGGTCGCCTCGGCCAGCGCGACGACCTCCGGCGGGTAGCCGAACACGACCCGGTGCTCGTCGAACTCGTCCTCGTCATCGACCAGCACCCACCCCTCCCTCATCCGGATCACGTCGAGGTCGAGGTCGACGGCACGAATGACCGGGCCGTCCCACCTCGGTGGGGTGGTCATGTCGACGTACACCCAGGTCTCCGCCTGCGGCACGTGGAACGCGGCCAGCCATCCGCGCTCCTCGTCGGCGAGCTCGCGCGACGGCACCAGGCCGACATGGTCGTGCCCGGAGCGGAGGTCGCGCCCGGGCCGGGTCATCCGGGTGCCCGCGGGGATGCCGACCCAGTCGCCGTACTCGTCGCTGCCCAGCCAGTGCGCCGGGATCTGCCAGTGAGCCCGGCCGCCCCACTTCTCCATCTCGATCCGGACCGGTTCACCCACCTCGAACTCCACCCCCCGATCCTCTCAACGAGCAGGGGGTCAGCGCTTGGGGGGTTTGGTACGGCGGGCGACGGCGGCGACGACGTCCTGGTAGCGGGAGCCGGAGAGCCGGGCCAGGTGGTGCACCACGTGGGCGTCGAGTCCGACGAGGACGCGTGCGCGGTTGCCGAGGATGCCCTTGGTCACGATGATCTCGGCGGCCCGCTCGGGCGACATCTTGGCGAGCCGCTCGTCGAAGTAGCGCGCGTTCTCGTCGTGGTCCTCGCGGTCGGAGACCCGGGCGTTGCGGGCGATCGCGGTCTTGATGCCCCCGGGGTGTACGGCGGTGACCCCCACCGGGTGGCGGGCCACCAGCATCTCCTCGCGGAGCGCCTCGGTGAAGCCGCGCACGGCGTACTTCGCGGCGTTGTACATCGACTGGCCCGGCATCGAGACCAGACCGAACAGCGACGACAGGTTCACCACGTAGCCGTCGCCGGAGGCGATCAGATGGGGCAGGAACTCCTTGGTGCCGTTGACCACGCCCCAGAAGTTGATGCCGATGACCCAGTCCATGTCGCGATAGGCGAGGTCCTCGACGTCGCCGGCGAGGGCCACGCCGGCGTTGTTGACGAGCACGTTGACGCGGCCGAACTGCTCGGCCACGGCCGCGGCGTACGACGCGATCGCGGCGCGGTCGGACACGTCGAGCCGGTCGCTGCGCACCTCGCGTGCGCCGGCGGCCTTCACCAGCTCGACGCTCTCGGCCAGGCCGGACTCGTCGATGTCGGAGATCGCGACCAGAGCTCCGCGCCGGGCGACGTCCAGCGCGAGGGCCCGGCCGATGCCGGACGCGGCGCCCGTGATCACCACGACCTTGCCGTCGAGGGTCCTCACGCGGGCACGGCCTCCGGCTCGTCGCTGCGCGCCGGCTGGACGTCGTACGCCTCGACGTCGAAGCGGGCGAGCCTACGCCGCAAGGTGAACGTCGACTTCGGCCAGAGCGCGGTGTTGCGACCGTGGCGGTCGAGGTACCACGACGAGCAGCCGCCGGTAGTCCACACGGTGCGCTTCATCCGCCGTTGGAGGTTCGCGTTCCACCGGCGCTGCGCCTCCGCGAGCGGCTCGACGGTCGCGTACCCCCGCTCGCGCATCGTGCGCAGGGCGTCGCGGACGTAGGCGACCTGCGACTCGATGACGAACACCACGCTGGTGTGGCCCTGGCCGGTGTTCGGTCCGGTGAGCATGAAGAGGTTGGGGAAGCCGTGGACGGTCGTGCCCTTGTACGCCGACATCCCACCCGCTGCCCACTCCTCGGTGAGGGTGCGTCCCTCCCGGCCGACGATGCGCTCGGCCACGGGTTGCTCGGTCGTCCAGAAGCCGGTCGCGACGACGATCACGTCGACCGGGTGCTCGACCCCGTCGTCGGTGACGATCCCGGTCGGGGTGATCCGCGTGATCGGGTCGGTGACGAGGTCGACGTTGTCGGCCGCGAGAGCGGGGTAGTAGGTGTTCGAGCGGAGTACCCGCTTGCAGCCCAGCCGGAACGCCGGCGTGACCTTGGCCCGGAGCTCGGGGTCCTTGATCCCCTTCCGTAGGTTGATCGTCGCGGCCTTCTCCGCGGGCGCGGCCAGCCTGGGCTGCCAGGTGAACGCCGGGACGTAGCCCTCGTGCGCCCAGTAGATGCCGGTGCGGTAGAGCCTGGACAGGGCCGGGACGTGACGCAGGGCGAGCCGCTCGGGCCTGGAGTAACGGCGGTCGTTGCGCGGGATCACCCAGGGCGCGGTGCGCTGGTAGACGTCGAGATGGGCGGCGAGATGCTGCACGTCCGGGACGATCTGGATCGCCGACGCGCCGGTACCGATGACCGCGACACGTTGACCGGCCAGGTCGACCGAGTGGTCCCACCGTGCGGAGTGGAAGAGCTTCCCGGCGAACGTGTCGATGCCCTCGATCTCGGGCAGGCGGGGCTCGGACAGGCTCCCGGTGCCGGTGATCAGGGTGCGCGCCACGACGTCGCCGGACGACGTACGGCAGCGCCAGACCTGCTCACCGTCGTCCCAGGTGGCCCGCTCCAGGTCGGTGCCGAGCACGGTCTTGTCGGCGACGGCGGCGTACTCGCGGGCGATGCGGCGTAGGTAGTCCTGGATCTCCCGCTGCGGGGAGTACGACGACGACCACTCGGGGTTGCGAGCGAAGGAGAACGAGTAGAGCTGGCTCGGTACGTCGCAGCACGCGCCCGGGTAGGTGTTGTCGCGCCAGGTGCCGCCGACGTCGTCCCCCTTGTCGATCACGACGTAGTCGGTCTCGCCGTCCTCGGCGAGCTTGATCGCGGCGCAGAGGCCGGCGAATCCGGCGCCGACGATCAGCTGGTCGACGCGGGAGGGCAGGGACGGCACGGCCATGGACGCGACGTTAGTGCACACCCCGACCGTGCCCGCCCCGCACGTGCCCGCCCCGCCCGTCAGCTCGTGGTGGTCAGGTCGTACAGCGTGACGCCGTCGACGGTCTTGGCCGTGAAGGTGCTCTCGACCCAGCTACTGATCTGCGTGGCCGTGCTACCGCCGGCGCTCGGACCGCCGCCGCCGAACCCGCCCTGGCCGCTGGCGATGAAGTAGTGGATCCTCCCCGCTACGACCCACGCCTTGAACTGCGCGAGCGTCGGGCTCGGGTCACTGCCGTTGAACCCGCCGACCGCCATCACCGGGTCCTGGGTGGCGAGCTGGTAGCCCGCTGCGCTGTTGGAGCCGACGGCCGCGGCCACCCACGTGTACGACGAGGCGTCGGTCTCGAGCAGCCGGGTCAGCGCGGCGCTCGGCGTACTGCCGTCGAGGAGGCCGCCGGTGCTCGTGCCGCCCGTGCTCGAGCCTCCGGGGCTGGTGCCGGTGCCTGGAGTGGTTCCCGCCCCGTTGGCTGTTCTGCGTGGCAGCTCGCCCGATCCCGCCGCCGGGCGGTTGGCCGGCGAAGCCGGCGAAGCCGGCCTGCGACGGACCCGGCGCTCGGGATCGCTCCGGAGTGCGTGGTCGCCGCCGTCGCCAGGGAGTACGCCGTCGGGCCGGCGAGGCCGGCGACGAGCGCCACCGCGGCGACCGCTCGTGCGGCGCTCGCGGAAAGGTGCCGGACGCCGACGATCATCACCGCGGCGGCGAAGCCCACGGTCGCGACGGCGTACCGGAGCCAGGGGTGCCAGGACGCGTCCCGCGCGAGGAGCTCGAAGGACAGGCTGGCCGTGAGAGCCACCGTCAGCCCGAGCAGGCCGGTGGCAACGAGCGAGTCCCGGTGGCGCCAGAGCACGAGCGCTCCGATGCCCACCAGGGCGCCGATCGCCGGGGCCAGGGCCACCGTGTAGTACGGGTGGAAGATGCCGGCCATGAAGCTGAAGGTGAGGCCGGTGACCAGCAGCCAGCCGAGCCACAGCGTCAGGCCCGCGCGCACCGCCCGACCGCTTCGGCCGCGGGCGAACCACAGCCCCGCCACCCCGAGGATCAGCGCGGCCGGGATCAGCCAGGCGACCTGCGTCCCGACCTCGGAGTTGAACATCCGCCACAGTCCGGTGGCACCCCACTGCCCTCCGCTGTTGCCGCCGCCGCCTCCGACCGAGCCGGTCTCCGAGCCGCTCAGGCGGCCGAGACCGTTGTAGCCCAGCGTCAGCTCGAGGATCGAGTTGTGCTGCGAGCCGCCGACGTACGGGCGGGACGCGGCGGGCCACAGGCTCACGATCGCGATCCACCATCCCGCCGCGAGCACGAGGCCGGCCGCCGCGGCCAGCAGGTGCAGGACGCGTCGCCGCCAGACGACGCCGGCGAAGAGGGCGTAGACGGCGACCAGCGCCGGCAGCACCAGGAACGCCTGGAGCATCTTCGCCAGGAACGCGAGCCCGACGAGGACGCCGGCGAACGCCAGCCAGCGCGCGGCCCGCCGACCTCCGGAGGTCGAGCCCGTCGCTGCCGACGCCTGGACCGCGCGCAGGGTGGCGTACGCCGACCCGACCAGCAGCAGGACCAGCATCGCGTCGGGGTTGTCGAAGCGGAACATCAGGACGGCGACGGGGGTCAGTGCCATCACCGCACCAGCGACCAGGCCGGCGGCCGCGGACCCCGTCGTACGCCGGACCGTGGCGTGCAGCAGGGCCACCGCGGCGACGCCTTCCAGAGCCTGGGGCACCAGGATGCTCCAGGACGACAGCCCGAAGACCCGGACCGACAGCGCCATCGGCCAGATCGCCAGCGGCGTCTTGTCGACGGTGATCGAGCTCGCCGCGTCGGAGGAGCCGAAGAAGAACGCCTTCCACGACGCCGAGCCGGCCTGGGCGGCGGCGGAGTAGAAGGAGTTCGCCCATCCCGAGGCACCGAGTCCCCAGAGGTAGAGGGCCGCCGTGGCCACCAGCAGGACGGCGAGCGCCAGCCGCTCGGGCGGCAGGGGGAACCGCGAAGGCGGGGCGCCCGCCGCCTGGTGCCCCCGCCTCTCGGTCGGCCGCGGTGGCGGCCCGTCGGACGGCAGCTGAGGGCGGGGACGGTGGATGGGTCGCGTGTGCCGAGCGAGCGCCGGGGAGGTGGTGTCCGGAGTCATGGCCCCACTGTCGGGGGTGGTACTGGCAGGGCACCCTCGCCGTCCTGTGGCGTCTCTGTGAGTGCCCTACAGCCGGATAGTCCCTGACGAAACGGCGGTGATGTGGCCGAGATGGCAACCGTTTCGTCAGGGACTATCCGGGAAGGACCACGGTGACCTCGGTGGAGCCCGGCCGCGACTGGAGGGCCACCTTGCCGCCGTGCGCGGTGACGATGGCCTGGACGAGGGCCAGCCCGAGACCGGCGCCGCCGGCGTCTCCGCGGGTGCGGGCCACGTCACCGCGCGCGAACCGCTCGAAGGCGTGCTCCGCGAGGCCGGACGGGAAGCCCGGACCGTCGTCGTGGACGCTGAAGCCGCGCGGCCGGGCGGTGACGGTGACCGTCGTACCGGGCGGGGTGTACTTCCGGGCGTTGGTGAGCAGGTTGGTGACGACCTGGTGGATTCGCTGGACGTCGCCGCTCACCTCGACGGACTCCTCGGGTACGTCGAGCCGCCACTTGTGGTCGGGGCTCACCACGCGCGCGTCGGAGACCGCCTCGACGAGCAGGCGGGACAGGTCGAGCGGGGCGCGGTCGAGCGGGCGGCCGGAGTCGAGCCGGGCCAGCAGCAGGAGGTCCTCGACCATCGAGGTCATCCGTGCGGACTCCTCCTCGACCTTGGTGATCGAGGTGCGGACCGTCTCCGGGTCGTCCGGACGACGGCGCGCCAGCTCGGTGTAGCCCGCGATCGTGGTCAGCGGCGTGCGCAGCTCGTGGGAGGCGTCGGCGACGAACTGCCGCACCTGCTGCTCGCTCTCGTGCCGGGCGTGCAGCGAGGACTCGACGTGCGCGAGCAGTGTGTTGAGGGCCGCACCGACCTGGCCGACCTCGGTGTGCTCGTCGGTCAACCGTTCGGGGACGCGCTCGGCGAGGTCGATCTCACCACTCGCCAGCGGCAGCTCGGCGACGGTGTGAGCCGTGGCCGCGACCTCGCGGAGCGGCCGCAGCTGGCGGCGCACCAGTACCGTCCCGACGCCGGCGGCGGCCGCGATCCCGAGGCCACCGAACAGGGCCTCCCAAGCGAGCAGCCGCGACACCGGTCCGTCGACGGACGACGACGGCAGGCCGACGATGATCAGCCCGTTGTTCGTCTGGGCGGTTGCGACGCGGAACTCGCCGTAACCCGCCACGTTCACGTCGTGGCCGTGCTGGTCTGCGGGTACGCCGGCAAGCATCGCCACGGCAGATCGGGGGAGGGCGTGCGGCCCGTCGTCGTTGCGCACCTCCGCGCCGGAGCCGCTGCTGGCGACCAGGCCGAAGAGGATGTCGGGTCGCGGCCCGTCGAAGGGCCCCTGGTTGTCCGCGTCGCCGTCGCCGGGTGGCTGGACCGGACCACCGCCGACAGGCGTGTGCTCGGCACCTTGCACGGCCTGGCCGAGAGACGTGCGTACGTCGCGCTCGAGACGGTCGGCGAGGTAGGAGTGCAGACCGATCGTCGCGGCAGCCGCCATCAGCGCGGTCACCACCGCCACCAGCAGCACCGCCGTCACGACGAGGCGCGAGGTGAGGGACGCGAAGCGGTTCACGGCTTCAGCACGTAGCCCGCGCCGCGCATGGTGTGGATCATCGGGTCGCGCCCGGCGTCGATCTTCTTCCGCAGGTAGGAGATGTAGAGCTCGACGACGTTCGCCTGGCCACCGAAGTCGTAGTTCCAGACCCGGTCGAGGATCTGCGCCTTCGACAGGACCCGCTTCGGGTTGCGCATCAGGAAGCGCAGCAGCTCGAACTCGGTCGCGGTCAGCGTGATCTCGTCGCCGGCGCGGCGTACTTCGTGGCTGTCCTCGTCGAGCTCGAGGTCGCCGACCACCAGCGTCGACGTCGACTCCGCGCGGCGCGCCCCGGCTCTGCGCATGAGGCCGCGCAGCCGGGCGACGAGCTCCTCGAGCGAGAAGGGCTTGGTGACGTAGTCGTCGCCGCCGGCGGTGAGGCCGGCGACGCGGTCCTCGACCGCGTCGCGCGCGGTCAGGAACAGGACGGGTACGTCGGGGTCGGCGGCCCGCATCCGGCGCAGCACCTCGAGGCCGTTGAAGTCGGGCAGCATCATGTCGAGGACCACCGCATCCGGGTCGAACGACTTCGCCTCGGAGACGGCCTTCGCGCCGGTGTACGCGGCCGAGACCACGAAGCCCTCGTAGCGCAGGGCCATGCTGATCAGCTCGGCGATGTTGACCTCGTCGTCGACCACCAGCACGCGCAAGGGACCGCCGTCCGGACGAGTGAGCTCCATGGGAGCAGTGTGGGCGCTTCGTCTGTGTGTTTCCTGTGAGAATCCTGTCGCCAGGGCAGGACGCTCTCTGAGCCGAAGCACAGTCCCAGCACAGCGATCGGGCGCACACTGTGGACATGAGCGACCTCGACCAGACCTCCACCGTCGCGACGGAGGCCCCCGTGCCGCCGCAGCCCGGCCAGCCCGCGTACGCCGCCCAGGCGCCGCGCTTCCGCGACCAGATGATGAACATGCGCGGCGTGATCGCGGTCGCGCTCGCCATGCTGATCATCGGCGGTCTCAGCGGCTTCGTGCTCGGCGAGCGGACGAACGGCGGGGACGGCCGGTTCGGACCCGGCCCCGGCGGCTTCCAGGGTGGTCAGCGGGTGTTCCCGGGTGGCCCGATGCGGATGCCCGGGCAGCCGGGCCAGCAGCCCTTCAACCCGGGGCAGTCGACCCGCTGACGCGGTTCCCGCGGGGGGCGGTCGGGTCCGAGCGGTCAGCTCGCTGCGTCGTACACCTTCAGCGCCATCAGCGGGCAGTTGCGTACGGCGTGCCGCGCGGCCTCCGCCTGGCGTCGGGGTACGACGGGGTCGCGGTCGCCCGACCGCGAGACCGGGAAGCCGAAGTCGTCCACGTCCAGTACCTCGGGCAGCAGCTCGGCGCAGCTCCCGTGGCCGTCGCACCGGGTCCAGTCGATGTGCAGGCGGGTCTTCTTCCTGGTCGTCATGACACCCTCCGCATCCGGCTGGGGCACCAACCCTCGAGGTGGGCCGCGACGTGGTCGCGGAAGACGTCGAGGGTCGACGCGACGAACCGGGCGCTGCCGTCCGGATGGGCGCACGCGCCCCGGCCGCTCACCTGCGCGCCCATCCGCGCGATGTCCCCGGGCAGCCGCGAGTCGCGGACGCCCGCGGCGAGGCGGTGCAGGTTCCGGGCCAGGTGCGGGAGGCCGTTGAGGCACGGGCCGCACTGGCGGGCGGACGCCTCCGCGAGGTAGTCGACGACCTCGGCCGCGAAGGCGAGCGGGCAGGTGCCGTCGTCGAGGACGTGCAGGACCCCCGCACCCACCGCGGCATGCCACGGCGCGAGCTGAGACTTCGTCAGGCGTACGTCGAGCTGCGAGGCGGGCACCCAGGCACCGTGGTAGCCGCCCACGAGGACGGCGGCCGGGCGCACCGGCTGAGCGGCCGCGAGTACGTCGCTCAGCCGCGCGCCCCGCTCGGCCTCGACCACGCCGGGGCGGGAGACCGAGCCGGTGATCGTGAACAGCGACGTACCGGGGTCGTCCGAGGTACCGGCCGTGCGCCACCAGGCGGCGCCACGATGCGCGACCAGCGCGACCTGGGCGAGCGTCTCGGCGTTGAGGACCAGCGTGGGACGCCCGTCGACGCCGGCCTCGGTGACCCGGGTGAAGGGGTCGCGGGGCAGGCCCGGCCGCCCGTCCAGCTGGTTGACGAGGGCGGTCTCCTGGCCGGCGATGAACCCGCCGTCGAGGTGGCGTACCTCGATCCTGCGGTGGCGCGCCGCGTGCATGGCGGGTGCCGGGTCGAGCTCCGGACCGACCGCGAGGATCGCGCGCTTGGCGTTCAGGGCGCGGGCGAGGACCTCCAGCCCGTCCAGCACCAGGTGCGGGTTGCGGGTCAGCAGGACGGCGTCCTTGTGGCTGAGCGGCTCACCCTCCATGGCGTTGCCGACGACGACCGGCTTGCGGCTCGCCGCCGCGACGGCACGTACCTTGGTCGCGGTGGGGAAACCCGCGCCGCCGCGACCGGTCAGCCCGCTGGCGGTGACCGCTTGCAGGAGCTCGTTGAGACTGGGGTGGGGCAGGCGGCCGTACAGCTCGACGTGGCGAGCGGCGTCGGTGCCCGCGGCGTCGAGCAGACGCCGGGTCGTGGTGGGGGCCATGGTCGTGGTCATGCGCCTGTCCTTCGGGGATGTCTGGTCCAGCCACGGCCCTCGAACGACGGCGCCAGGCGCCACCCGATGGCCGTGACCACTGCGCTGATGCAGACCACCGCGAGGGCGCGGAACCAGCCCGCGCCGCCGTTGGTGCCGTTGCCGAGCGCGTGGAGCAGCGCCACTGGCCAGAGGACGTACGTCGCCCAGTGGACGCCCTTGAAGACGCGCGGCCCGACCCGGTGCCGCAGCAGCGAGACCACGGTGACCACGCCGAGCAGGTCGAAGGCGAGCGTGCCCAGGCCCAGCCACAGCGGCTTGTACGCGCCGAGGAACGGGAAGACGAAGTCCACCAGCCTGAGCTGGGCGTACGGGTCGAAGTAGAGCGTGCCGACGTGGGCGGCCACCAGGCCGGTGCCGGTCAGAGCGGCCGTCCGGTGGAGGTCGCTCGTGCCGAAGCGGCCCAGCCACGGCACCGTGCGGCCCGACCGCGCCACGATGCCGAGCACCATCGAGAGGGTGAAGAGGACGAGGGCGACGATGCCGGTGCCGCGACCCAGCGCCCAGAGGGCGGCGCTCATGCGGCCACCTCCTGGGGCCAGCCGCCGACGCGGCACACGCGGTGCCGCTGGTCGACGAGGCGCGCGGTGTAGCCGCGCTCGGAGAGCCAGCGCGTGGCCTCATGGCCGAGGATCACCGCGGCGGTCGAGGCGGTGTTCGCCTCGGCGCACGTCGGCGCGGCCACGGCGACGCTGCGCCACACGGGCGTCGCCGGGGCCGCGGTCCGGGGGTCGACGATGTGGTGCAGACGTACGCCGCCGCGGCGCCACGCGCGTCGTACCGTCGAGGAGCTGGCGACCGCCCAGCCGGGCTGGAGGGTGATCTGGCAGTCCGGGTCGTCGTCCGAGTCGTGCACCAGCACCTGCCAGCCGTCCTCGGGGCCCGGGCCGGCGGTCGCGATGTCGCCCCCGAGCTCGACGAGCACACCCACCCCGACGATCTCGGCGGCCCGGCGGGCCGTGAGATCGGCGGCGCGCGCCTTGGCCGTCGCGCCGAGGTCGAGCTCGACACCGACGGGCAGCTCGAGCTTCTCGCCGTGCAGCTGGACCAGGCGGAACCCGGGCACCTCGTGCATCAGCGTCACCGGGTCGCCGTCACCGGGCAGCAGCTCGATGCTGCGGTCGTAGCCCAGCTCGCGGACGACGCTGCCCACGGTCGGGTCGACGAGTCCTCCGCTGGCCTCGGCCGAGTCCAGGGCGGTGCCGACCAGGTCGGCGAGCAGGGGCGACAGCGTCGTGGTGCCCGGCCGCAGCCGCTGGAGCTCGGAGTCGGGACGGAAGCGCGAGCAGGCGAGCTCGACGTCGTCGAGCCCGGCCCGCACGACCTCGACGACCGACGCCAGAGCTGCCGGATCGGTCACGACGACCGAGGCCGTCGTACTCCAGAGCTCGAAGCGGTACGTCGTGTCCCTCTCGCCGGTGATCATGGTCAGGAGCCGCTCGTGGTCGCCTGCGGGGCGGTGGTGGTCGGCTGGGTGACGGGGCTGCTCTTCTGCCTGGTCGACGAGCTGGTCGTCGAGCTGGAGCGGTTGTCGTCGTCTCCCTCGCCTTCCGCGTGCGAGCTCTTTGTCGTGGTGGTGGCCTGGTTGCCGTTGCCGACGCCCTGGTTCGCCTGGGCGGAGCTGCCGGTATGGGTCGTCAGGCCGAGGCCCACGGCGGCGCCCACGGCACTGACGAGGCTGAGTCCGGCCAGGCCGACCTGCAGGCGCCGGCTGCGCTTCATGAGAGTCATGTCCCTACTGTGGGCCGCGCGGCTGTGCGGTTCCTGTGAAGGCCCTGGCATCGCCGTGTCGGTTACCTGCAAGGAATCTGATTGCGGGGCGGGGAGCCCCCTGGGGGAGAATCACCCGCGTTGTGGACATCTCCTTCCCGCCCGAGCTGCCGATCAGCCAGCGGCACGACGATCTCGCTGCGGCCATCCGGGACCACCAGGTCGTCGTGGTCGCCGGCGAGACCGGCTCCGGGAAGACCACGCAGCTGCCGAAGATCTGCCTCGAGCTCGGCCGCGGCGCCGGCGGCCGGGGCCGGCTGATCGGGCACACCCAACCCCGACGCATCGCGGCACGGGCCGTCGCCGAGCGCCTCGCGTCGGAGTTGGGTACGACGCTGGGCGACGAGGTCGGCTACCAGGTGCGGTTCACCGACAAGACCTCGTCCGCGACCCGGCTCAAGGTGATGACCGACGGCATCCTGCTGGCCGAGCTGCAGCGCGACCGCGATCTGCGCCGCTACGACACGATCCTCATCGACGAGGCCCACGAGCGGAGCCTCAACATCGACTTCCTCCTTGGCTACCTCAAGCGCCTGCTGCCGCGGCGACCCGATCTCAAGCTCGTCATCACGTCCGCGACGATCGACCCGCAGCGCTTCGCCGCCCACTTCGGCGACGGCCGCGGCCGGCCCGCCCCGATCCTCGAGGTCTCCGGCCGCACCTACCCGGTCGAGATCCGCTACCGACCTCTCGTCGACCGGCCCGAGACCGACGAGGAGGGCGAGGCCGTCGTACGCGACCAGACCGAGGCGATCATCGACGCCGTCCGCGAGCTCTCCACCGAGGGGCCCGGAGACGTGCTCGTCTTCCTGCCCGGTGAACGCGAGATCCGTGACACCGCCGACGCCCTCGGCGATCTCGACGAGACCGATCGGCGAGCGGCCGGCCCCGGACGCACCCTCGAGGTCGTGCCGTTGTTCTCCCGGCTCTCCGCGGCCGAGCAGCACCGCGTCTTCTCGTCCCACCCGTCCACGGTGCGCCGCGTCGTACTCGCGACCAACGTCGCCGAGACGTCGCTGACCGTCCCCGGCATCCGCTACGTCGTCGACACCGGCGTGGCGCGGATCTCGCGCTACTCCGTGCGTACCAAGGTGCAGCGCCTGCCGATCGAGGCGATCAGCCAGGCGTCCGCCCAGCAGCGGTCGGGGCGCTGCGGTCGCGTCGAGGCGGGCGTCGCGATCCGGCTGTACGACGAGGAGGACTTCGCGGCCCGGCCGGCGTTCACCGAGCCCGAGATCCTGCGGACCAACCTGGCCTCGGTGATCCTGCAGATGACGTCGCTCGGTCTCGGTGACGTCGCCCGGTTCCCGTTCGTCGAGCCGCCCGACCGCCGCAACGTCGCGGCGGGCGTCCAGCTGCTCGAGGAGCTCGGCGCGCTGGTCCCGACCGACGTACGAGAGCGCTCGACCGGCGGTCGAGCCGGTCCACGGCTCACCCGGCTCGGCCGGCGGCTGGCCCGGCTGCCGATCGACCCACGACTCGGCCGGATGATCCTGGAGGCCGAGCGGCAGCGATGCGTTCGCGAGATCCTGGTGATCGCCGCCGCCCTGTCCTTGCAGGACCCACGCGAGCGGCCCCTCGAGCAGCAGGCGCAGGCCGACCAGCTGCATGCCCGCTTCAAGGACCCCACATCCGACTTCCTCACCTGGCTCAACCTGTGGCGCCACCTGCGCTCGCAGCAGCGCGAGCTGTCGAGCAGCGCCTTCCGGCGGATGTGCAAGCGGGAGTACCTCAACTACCTCCGCGTCCGGGAGTGGCAGGACTTCGAGTCGCAGCTCCGCCAGGTCTGCCGCGAGCTGAAGGTCGACCTCGGGGTCCCCCTTCGAGACGACTCGTCCCTCGCCTCCTCAGGACAGGCGACACGCTCGACCACCGCCCGGGGCGGCGAACCCGACTCCGACGGGATCCACCAGGCGCTGCTGTCCGGGCTGCTCTCGCACGTCGGGGTGCTCGACGAGCGGGTCCCGACCGGGCCGACCGGCGGCGGAGCCCCCGGCCAGCGCGGGCCGCGGGGTCCGCGGGAGTACCTCGGCGCCCGGGGCGCGCGGTTCGCGATCTTCCCGGGCAGCGGGCTGCGCGGCAAGAACCCGCCGTACCTGATGGCCGGCGAGCTCGTCGAGACCGGGCGGCTGTGGGCGCGCCAGAACGCCGCGATCAGGCCCGAGTGGGCCGAACGGATCGGCGCCCACCTGGTCAAGCGCACCTACAGCGAGCCGCACTGGTCCAAGAAGCGCGCGTCCGTGCTGGCCCACGAGCGCGTCACGTTGTACGGCGTGCCGCTGGTCACCGATCGCCTCGTCGCCTTCGGCACGATCGACGCGGAGCTGAGCCGCGAGCTCTTCATCCGTCACGCCCTGGTGGCAGGCGAGTGGTCGAGCCGGCACCGCTTCCTCGCGCAGAACCAACGCCTGCTGGAGGAGGCCGAGGAGCTCGAGCACCGCGCCCGCCGGCGCGACATCGTCGTCGACGAGGACACGCTCTTCGACTTCTACGACGCCCGCGTCGGCCGCGACGTCGTGTCCGGCGCGCACTTCGACCAGTGGTGGAAGCAGGAGCGTCGCCAGCGGCCCGACCTGCTGACCTTCGACCCGTCGATGCTCACGCACGACACCGCCGACGAGGTGAGCGCGGACGACTTCCCCGAGGCCTGGCAGCAGGGGGAGGGGCTGGCCTTCCCGATCAGCTACCACTTCGAGCCCGGCGCCGCCGACGACGGCCTGACCATCGACGTCCCGGTGGCGACGCTGAACCGGGTCGCCACCGACGACTTCTCGTGGAACGTCCCGGGCGTCCGGCGCGAGCTCGTGACCAGCCTGATCCGCAGCCTGCCGAAGAACCTCCGGGTCAGCTTCGTCCCGGCTCCCGACAGGGCTCGGGAGTTCCTCGCCACGACCCCACCCGGTGACGAGCCGCTGCTGGACGCGCTCGAACGCTGGGCGCGGGCCACCACCGGCGTCGTCGTACCGCGTGAGGCGTGGGACTGGTCGCGGGTGCCCGAGCACCTGCGCCCGACGTACCGAGTGGTCGACGACGACGGCCAGGAGCAGGCCCGCGGCAAGGATCTCGAGGCGCTCAAGGCGCCGCTGCAAGGCGAGTTCGAGGACGCGCTCGCGGCCGTCGCCGACGACAGCGGGCTCGGCGCCACCGGCCAGACCGACTGGACCTTCGGCGAGCTGCCTCCCGAGATCCTGCAGCGCCGGGCCGGGCACGAGGTGCTCGCCTACCCTGCGCTGACCGACGAGGGGCCGACCGTCGGCCTCGCCGTCTTCGGGTCGCCGGACGAGGCCGAGTCCCGCCACCGGCTCGGCGTACGGCGCCTGCTGCTGCTCGGCCTGCCCGCCGGCGACCCGAGCGCCGGCCTCGACACCAGGGACAAGCTCGCCCTGGCCGGGTCGCCGTACCCCACGGTCGCCGAGCTGCTCGACGACCTGCGCGCGGCGATCCTCACCGACGTCGTCGATACGCACCCGCCGCCCCGCACCCCCGAGGAGTACGACGCGCTGGTGGCGGCCGGCCGCGATGCTCTCGCCGACCGGACCGACTCCGCGCTGACCGACCTGCTGCGCGTGCTCGCCGACTGGCGCGACACCGACCGAATGCTCAGCGGCCGCGCCCAGCTGGCCACGCTCCCGGCGCTGCAGGACCTGCGCTCCCAGCTCGCCCGGCTGGTCGGGCGCGGCTTCCTCGGCGAGGCCGGCGCCGACCGCCTGCGCCGCTACCCGACGTACCTCCTGGCGATGCGGCGCCGCCGCGAGCGGCTCGAGGACGACGTCGTCCGCGACCGCCGGCTCATGGACCAGGTCACCGGTCTCGAGGAAGCCTGGCTCCACCAGCTCTCGGCGCTGCCCGAGGGACGACCGCCCGGTGAGCGGCTGCGGCGCGCCCGCTGGATGCTCGAGGAGTACCGCGTCTCCCTCTTCGCCCAGCAGCTCGGCACCGACGGCCCGGTCAGCGACCAGCGGATCCGCAAGCTCCTCGCGACGTGACCTCGCGCCAAGCGGCCCGGCAACCCCCGACCGGTCGTTAGGGTGGTGCGGTGACCCAGCGTCCGCACCATCGTCCGCTCACGCCGGGCGACCAGTTCTTCGGTGGCCTCGAGGCGGCCACCGGCGACCCGGTCCGCATGGCCGAGGCCGCCGACCGGGCTGCGGTGCTGCTGGTCCGCGGGGCCCGCGCCTCCGACGACGATGAGGTCGCCGAGCGCGTTCTGCACCTCGCCGAGACCGAGGGCATCGAGACCATTGCCGAGGCCTGGGCCGCCCGGCCCGCCGACTCGGTGGCCGGCTGCCTGTGGCGGCTCTACCTCCTCCGCTCCTGGGTGTATGCCGACCCGGTCGCCGTCGCCCGCGAGTTCGACGCCGGGCGGGCCCACGCCACCGTCGACGACGTCATCGCCGGCGTGGCCGACCCGCCCGGCCCCGACGAGCTGCGGGCCATGGTCGACCAGGTGCTGCGTGGCATCGCCGCGAGCGACTTCGCCGACGTACTCCTCCGCGCCGCGGCCTTCGCGCGGGTGGTGGCGACCGGACGGGCCGCCCTGCCCGAGAGCGACGCCCTGGCCGCCGCCCGGATGCAGTCCGTCGCCGACCAGCTCGACCGCGCCGCACGGCTGGAGATCGCCGGCCACCTCGCCTGAGAGCGGCCGCCGTGCGATCCGGCGGAGCCGGAGCGGACGGCCGCGGAGGGGTCGGCGCAGCACGCTCGCGCACCAGCCGACAGTCGTCAACCCTGGTCTGGACCGGGGAACCCGATCCGACCCACCTGAGGACAACGGGAACAGTCCAGGGGAACGTCTCGTTACAATGTCGGTGTGCGCCGGGCCGTGGCAGCCCCGGGTCCCAAAATCAGCCGCTGCGAGCGGCCACGCGCCGTGAGGCGCTCCCGGTCCGGCGCACGACCCTCTCGGCTCTGCGGCTAGGGTTTCGGCGTGAAGGCAGCGGGGAGCGGACATCGGGTCTCCGCCCTGATCGCTGCCGGGCTCCTCGCGGGCGTCGCCCTGGCCGGCTGCGACTCCTCGTCGTCCTCCAAGTCGATCGAACCCGGCCCCAGCTCCTCGCCGACCTCGTCCGCCCCGGTCCAGGTGCCCAAGCAGACGCTCACCTTCGGCGTCGTCGGCGCCGCCGCCGAGATCGCCGCCTACGAGCAGATGGCCTCCCGCTTCGCACCCCTCAACCGTCAGGTGACCGTACAGGTGGAGTCCTGGCCGGACGACGCCGCGCTGATGGCCGACCTCCGCAACGGCGCGAAGGTGCCCGACGTGTTCCTGGCCGCGCGCCGCGACCTCGCCTGGCTCAACCAGCACCAGATCCTCCAACCCGTCGACCAGCTCCTCGACGACCGCGGCGTCGACTTCGGTGACGACTACTCACGGAGCTCGCTGACCGCCTTCGGCACCGACAACAGGCTGGACTGCCTGCCCTACGACATCGACCCGTCGGTGATCTTCTTCAACAAGAGGCTCGTGCACTTCCGCCGGATGAAGGTCGACCCGCCGTCGGCCGGTCAGGGCTGGTCGCTCGACCAGTTCGCGGCGACCGCGCGCTGGGCCGTGCGGCACCACCCCGGCGTGACCGGCGCCTACCTCGACCAGACCATCGCCGGCGTCGGCCCCTTCGTGCTCTCCGGCGGTGGTCAGCTGTTCGAGGGAGCCAACCCGCCGACCTCGCTCGCCCTGTCGAACGCCTCGAGCCAGCAGGCCCTGACCCGGACCAGGCGTGCGCTCCGTGGCCGGCACCTGACGCTGTCGAGGGCGCAGCTCGCGCGTCGTACGCCGGAGGAGTGGTTCGCCGACGGCAAGCTGGCCATGATCGAGGCATCCCGCCGGCTGGTGCCCCAGCTCCGCGGCCGCCTCGGACTCGACTTCGACGTGATGCCGATGCCGAGCCTCGGCTCACCGGCCACGATGGGCGACGTGACCGGACTGTGCGTCTCGCGGCGGGCCCGCGACTCCGGCACCGCCGCCGACTTCATGGTCTATGCCAGCTCTCCCGAGGCTCTGGGCGAGGTGGCGTCGGTCGGCTACCTCCAGCCGGCGAACCAGACTGCGGCGCTCTCCGACGCCTTCCTGCAGCCGAAGAGACTGCCGAAGCATGCATCGGTCTTCACGTTCAGCGTCAAGAGCATGGTCTACCCGCCGGAGCTGGGACAGTGGGACCAGCTCGATGCGGCCGTGAGCCCGATGCTGGAGCAGCTGTTCCGCAGCCGGCCGTCGCGCATCCCGGCCCTGACCCGCCGGATCGATGCGACGTCGCGACCGATCCTCGGGACGGCGGACGGCGCGAGCCCGAGCGCCGGCAGCTAGCGTCTCGCCGAGTTGTCAGTTGCCGAGTGAGTCATCGCTCAGTCGGCACGTGACGACTCGGCGTGGGGCAGCCCGGTCACTCCTCCGCCGGCTCGGTCGAGGCGATCGCGTCGACGATCAGCGGTGTGGTGAGCTCGATCTGCCACGGACGGGCGCCGTGCGCGAGCAGCGCGGCAGCGACCGCGGTCGGCTCGGCCTCGGGCGGGGTCCACATGAGACGGCGTACGGTGTCGGGCGCGAGGAGGTTCTCCGCGGGTACGTCGTACTCCTCCGAGACCAGGGCGATCGCCTCGCGCGCCTTGGCGAGCCGCTCGGCCGCGACCGGATCGCGCTCCGCCCAGGCGCGGGGGGTCGGAGGACCGTCGGTGCGCGGGGCGCGAGCGGGCAGGTCGTCCTCGGCCAGGTCGGCGGCCCGCTGGATCGCGTCGACCCAGCGGTCGGCGTACCTCTGGGCGCCACGACCGTGGAAGCCCTTGGTGGCGAGCAGTGTCGCGCGGGTCGTCGGCATCGCCGTCGCGGCGGCGACGATCGCGCTGTCGCCGATGATGCGACCGGGGGACACGTCGCGCTCGCGGGCGAGCTCGTCGCGCGCCTCCCAGAGCTCGCGCACTGCGCCGAGGAGCCGCCGGCCGCGGACCCGGTGGAGTCCGGAGGTACGCCGCCACGGCTCGCTGCGCGTGGCCGGGGTGAAGCTGCGCAACGCGTCGAACTCCTGGCGCGCCCACTCGTCCTTGCCGGCCGCCACGAGCTCGTCCGCGAGTACGTCGCGCAGCTCGATCAGCACCTCGACGTCGAGGGCGGCGTAGTCGAGCCACGCGGCCGGTAGCGGGCGCGTCGACCAGTCGGCGGCGGAGTGCTCCTTCTTCATCGAGTAGCCGAGCAGGGTCTCGACCAGGGTGGCGAGCCCGACCCGGGGGTAGCCGAGGAGGCGCCCGGCGAGCTCGGTGTCGAACAACGCCGCCGGGGACAGTCCGACCTCGGTCAGGCAGGCGAGGTCCTGGGTGGCGGCGTGCAGGATCCACTCGGTGTCGGCCAGGGCGTCCTGCAGCGGGGCGAGGGAGTCGAAGCCGATGGGGTCGACCAGGAACGTGCCGGCACCGTCGCGACGCAGCTGGATCAGGTAGGCGCGGGAGGAGTAGCGGTAGCCCGACGCGCGCTCCGCGTCGATGGCGACCGGCCCGGTTGCGGCGGCCAGGGCCCGGCAGGCATCGGTCAGCGCCGGCGGGGTGTCGGTCAGCGGCGGCAGCCCGTCACGCAGGCCTAGGAGAGGCGCGGGCGGTGCCTCCGGCTCGGTCTCGTCGGCCCTCGCGTCATCCGGCGCGTCGTCGGGCGGCGTGCCGTCGAGGGCGTGTGGGACTTCGGGTTCGGCGTCTGGGTTCATCGTCAGTGACCGGCTCCGCGCCGACCACGACGACTGGGCATGGCCGTCACACCCTCCGGGACCGGCGGCAGGCCCGCCGCCGTACACAGTAGTTCGCCCCAGGCCTCGACGTGACCCTCGATGTCGAGGCGCCCGTCCTCGAGCACCGGGGTCCACGAGGCGCGGATCTCGATCTGGGCACTGCCGGTGTCGTCGGCCATCGAGCCGAAGCTGTCGGTCGCGACCCGGGTCACCGTGCCCGAGGCCGAGGCGTACGACGCACCGTGGGCGGCCAGGGCCTCCGTCAGCCAGGTCCACCCGACATCGGCCAGGGCGGGGTCGGTGATCATCTCGAGGTCGATCTCGGCCCGGGCATAGGCGACGCAGCGGAACGTGCCGTCCCACGAGTCGTTGCCGGCCGGGTCGTGCAGCAGGATCAGCCGCCCGGTGCTGATGTCGACGCCGTCCACGGTCACGTCGGCGCTCAGCGCCGCGGCGTACGGCGCGATCCGTTGCGGCGCGGGCATCGGCTCGGCCAGCACCTCGGGACGCAGGCGTGCGTCGCCCATCGCGCGTACCGCCTCCTGGAACTCAGGAGGGCTCGGCGGGGCGCCCGTGCCGGGGCGCGCCTCAGGACCGGCGACCATGTCCTCACCCTAGGTCGGGCTCCCACGGGCGAGGTGCGAACACGCCGGGTCGAGTCGGGCCGAATGGTCTGACGAGATGACCCTCTCGTCAGACCATGCGGCCCCACCCGACGACCCGGAGTCCGACCTGCGACGATTCGGGCATGACCTCCCCTCGCGACAGCGTCTTCATGCGCGCCGCTCGGGGCGAGCCCGTGTCCCACACGCCGGTCTGGTTCATGCGCCAGGCGGGCCGGTCGCTGCCGGAGTACCTCGCGCTGCGCGAGGGCGTCGGCATGCTCGAGTCCTGCATGACTCCCGACCTGGTCACGGAGATCACGCTCCAGCCGGTGCGCCGCTACGGCGTGGACGCCGCCATCTTCTTCTCCGACATCGTGCTGCCGGTCAAGGCGGTCGGGGTCGACCTCGACATCGTGCCGGGCGTCGGGCCGGTCGTCGCCAAGCCGGTGCGCACGCTCGCCGACGTCGCGGCGATCCCCGATCTGACCCCCGATCACGTCCCGTTCGTCACCGCGGCCATCACCTCGCTGGTCGCCGAGCTCGGTGGGACGCCGTTGATCGGCTTCGCGGGCGCGCCGTTCACCGTGGCGTCGTACCTCGTCGAGGGCGGGCCGTCCAAGGAGCACGCGAAGACCAAGGCGATGATGTTCGGCGCTCCCGACGTGTGGGACGCGCTGATGGCCAAGATCGCCGGCATCTCCGCCGCCTACCTCGAGGTGCAGGTGCGGGCCGGAGCCTCCGCGGTGCAGCTGTTCGACTCGTGGGCAGGGGCGCTGACCCCGGCCGACTACGCAGCCTCGGTGATGCGGCACTCCGCTCGGGTGCTCGCCGCGGCCGGAGCGCTCGGCGTCCCCCGCATCCACTTCGGTGTCGGCACCGGGAGCCTGCTCGGGCTGATGGGCGAGGCCGGTGCCGACGTCGTCGGCGTCGACTGGCGTACGCCGCTCGCGGACGCGATCCCGTTGGTGGGCGACCGCGCCGTGCAGGGCAACCTCGACCCGACGCTCGTCTTCGCCCCGACCGAGGTGATGACCCGCCGTGCGGCCGAGATCATCGAGGCGGGCCGGTCCGCGAAGGGCCACATCTTCAACCTCGGCCACGGCGTGATCCCGTCCACCGACCCCGATCAGCTCGCCCGGCTCACGGAGTTCGTGCAGGCCTACTGAGGGCCGAGCTACTGACGTCCGGGCTCCTGAACCCGGGATCAGTCGGAGGGCGGCGTCGCCGACCACGCGCGCGTAGTACCTCAATGAGCCCAACGGGGCTCATTGACGCACGACCCGTTGCAACCTCGGCGAGGCGGACCTGACGTGGCGCCTGTCGTCTGACCTGAGCGCACCGGTCTCCCGATGTGCAGGATGCTCCCGATGCGCAGAATCCCGGCGGTCAGTCAGCCGCAGGAGCATCCACGGCCGGCCGCACCCGTCGTACGCGCCGTCCCCACCACCACAACGGCAGGCCGATGACCGCCACGAGCACGGCGAAGGGGAGCGCCGCGCCCACCGCGGTCAGGGCGACCACGACCGCGCGGGTGAGGGCCGACCAGCCGTGCCGCAGCCCCGTCGCGAACCCTGCGTGGTGGTGGTGGGGAGGGGGGACCACCTTGGGTGGCACGGAGATGTCCAGGTTGATCGTGGACATGCTCGTCTCGTTGACCAGGTGGTTGCGTTGCGCCTTGAGCGACTGGTACTCGCCGCGTCGCTGGGTGATCGCGTTCTCGAACCGGAGCAACTGGTCGATGTTGGCGGCCTGACGCTGGAACGAGTTGAGGTCGTGCAGGCTGATCCGTAGCGTCTTCAGGCGCTGTTGTACGTCGATGACCTGGCTCGAGACGTCCTTGCCGGTGCTGCTGGAGTGCACCACGGTGCCGAACTGCTCGAGGCGGTGGATGGCGGTGGTGAAGGAAGCGACCGGGATGCGCAGCACCAGGCTCGAGTCCTTGATCCTGCCGTGCGTGTCGTAGACCGTCTGCTCGTCGTCGATGGAGCCGTGGCGGCGGGTCAGCAGCGCGTCGACGCGGTCGCGGGCCTGCTGCGGGTCCGCGGTGCGGATCGCGACGTCGCCGTGCCTGATGATCGACTTCTGCACGAGGTCACCCGAGGCGGCTCCGTTCGAAGAGGCGTCGGCCACATGGCCGTTCCCGGTGTTCCCCGGCTTCGCCGCCTGGGGGTCGGCCCCGGCGGCCGCCATCCTGTCCTGGCCGGAAGCGGTAGTGGGGCTGCCACCGCTTCCAGCTCCACCGCAGCCGGAGAGCGCGACAAGACTGAGGACGCCGACGATGGCGAGGCGCGGACGGGTGAGGGTCATGGCGTTCGGACGTGGCCCCGAGGCAGCCGGTTCCCCCGATGCCCGAACGTGACGAGACGGTGGCCGTTCCGTGACCGTCCGCCTCGGAGCCGTTCAGGGCTGCTGAGCCGATGGTCCGGCCACGTGCAGCTCGGTGGCCACAGCCTCGACCAGCTCGGCGATGGCGTCGGCGCCCGTGACGGGTCCGCCGGCGAGCATCCGGTCGGTGCCGAGGAGGACGGCGCCGGGTGACGCGACGCCCAGTCGTCGCGCGAGCTCACCGCGAGGGTCGCGCCACACCGGTTCGCCGGGATCCGCCGTACCCTGCTCTGCCACGACATGGACCCGGACCGGCGCGAGCAGGTCCGCCCAGCCGGCCGCCTGCCGGGCGATCGCGGCGTCACGGACCGGGTCGCAGAACACCAGCAGCCGGGCCGCGACGTCGCTGAGCTCCCACACCCGGACGCTTCCGTCGGGCCCGTGCAGTACGCCGTCCGGGGTCGGGACCGGGCGGTAGGCGTCCGGGTCGAGCTCCGCCGGCGCCGGACGACCGTGCACGCGAGCGAGGAACGCCACGGCGACGGCCGCCAGTGCCGCGCCGGTGACCCACCAGGCCCAGCCACCGAGGTCGCTCAGCCGCCGCGCGACGCCGGCACCGCGCCAGGAGTCGGCCCAGGTGACGAGCGCGAGGGCCAGCAGCACGCCGTTGCGGGCGAGGGTCCACCGCGTGACCTCGCCCAGCCCGAGCCGTCCGAAGCAGCTGCAGCTGACCGGGTAGGGCAGACGCACGGCCCGGAGGATCACCAGGAAGTAGGCGAGGAACAGCAGCAGCGTCGCGGTCGCTGCGACGACGTACCAGCCGCCGGGCGCGACGACGAGGAACGCGGCCAGGACCAGCTCGCCGTACGGCAGCAGGCGCGGAGCCCGGAGCCGCAGCAGCACCCGAGGGAGCCGGAGCTGGAGGAACACCGAAGAGGCGTCACGCGGGTCTCGGAGCTTGGCGACGGCGCTGACGACGAGAGTGGCGGTGAGCAGCAGCGGCGGGACGACGTACGGCGCGCTGGGCACCCGCTCAGCATAGGACCGGGCGACACCCCCTGGTCCCGGACCAAGGCCCCTGAGGAGTGCTCGCGCCGAGGTGGAAGAGTGGCGGCGTGACGGACGGGCGACGCGATGCGGTGGTGGTGGGCGGCGGTGTCGCCGGCCTGACGGCGGCCCGCGAGCTGAGCCGTGCAGGGCTGAAGGTGCTGCTGCTGGAGAGCTCCCCGCACCTGGGCGGCAAGCTCCGGCTCGCGTCGGTGGGTGGCGTCGTCGTCGACGTCGGCGCGGAGTCGATGCTGGCGCGCCGGCCCGAGGCCGTGGGGCTCGCCGCCGAGCTCGGGCTGGACGTCGTCCACCCGGCCACGGGCTCGACCCAGCTCTGGACGCGGGGCGCCCTGCGCCCCCTGCCGCGCACGCTGCTCGGCGTACCCCTCGACCTCGATGCGCTTGCGACCACGGGCGTCCTGTCCGGCGACGGTCTCGCCCGCGCGCGCGTGGAGACCGTGCATCCTCTCGAGGCCGAGGACGTCTCGGTCGCGGAGCTGCTGGGCTCTCGTCTGGGGCACGAGGTCGTCGACCGGTTGGCGGAGCCCTTGCTCGGCGGGGTGTACGCCGGCCACGCGTCCCACCTCTCGGCGGCCGCGACGGCTCCGCAGGTGGTCGCGATGCTCCGTGACCACGGCTCGCTGCTCGCCGCGGCCGCGGCCCTGCCGCCACCGTCACCCGAGCCGATGTTCGCGGGCCTGGACGGGGGCCTCGGCCGCCTGCCCCAGGCACTCGCGGACGCGGGCGGCTTCGAGATCCGTACGTCGGCCACGGTGCGCGTGCTCGAGCGGTCGGGCTCGGGCTTCCGGCTGACGGTCGGCTCGAACCGGGAGCCCGAGGTCGTCGAGACGCCGCGGGTCGTGGTCGCGGTACCGGGTCCGCCGGCCGCCCGCCTGCTCGCCGAGGTGGCACCCGAGGCGTCGGCCGAGCTGGGTGCGATCGAGTACGCGTCGATGGCGGTGATCACGCTGGCCGTGCCGGCACTCGACGTGGGTGACTCGTCCGGCTTCCTCGTGCCGGCCGTGGACGGCCGGCGGATCAAGGCGTCGACGTACTCCTTCAACAAGTGGGCCTGGGTCGGCGCCGCCGCCGACCTGCGCATCCTCCGTGCCTCGATCGGGCGGCACCGCGAGGAGGCGTCGCTGCAGGCCTCCGACGACGAGCTGGTCGCGCACGTGGTCAACGACCTGTCCACCGCGACAGGCCAGGCGGTGCGGCCGGTCGATGCGCACGTCCAGCGGTGGGGCGGGGCGCTGCCCCAGTACGCCGTCGGCCATCTGGGCCGCGTCGCACGCCTCCGGTCGGCCGTCGCCGAGGTGCCCGGGCTCGCGGTCTGCGGCGCGGCGTACGACGGCGTCGGCATCCCGGCCGTGATCGCCTCCGCCCGCCGCGCGGCTACCGAGGTGACCGAGGCAGAATGACGTCATGAGCAGCACGCCCAGCCCGACCTCCAACAGGGCCGCCCGCACCCGCGAGATCAACGACCTGATCCGCTACACGATGTGGTCGGTGTTCCGTCTCGAGCAGCAGTTCGGGCCCGACGACGAGGGATCCGTCCGGGGCGCCGAGGCGGCCGAGGTCACCGACCTGTTCGAGAAGCTCGGTGCCGAGGACGTCGTCGTCCGCGGCACCTACGACGTCGCCGGCCTGCGCGCCGACGCCGACGTGATGGTCTGGTGGCACGCGCCGACCAGCGAGCAGCTCCAGGACGCCTACCACCGCTTCCGTCGTACGGCGTTCGGTCGCCGCCTCGCGCCGGTCTGGTCGCAGCTGGCGCTGCACCGTCCGGCGGAGTTCAACAAGAGCCACGTGCCGGCGTTCCTCGCCGAGGAGGAGCCCAAGGCGCACGTCTGCGTCTACCCCTTCGTGCGCTCCTACGAGTGGTACCTCCTCGAGGAGTCCGAGCGTCGTGGCCTCCTGGCCGAGCACGGCCAGATGGCACGGGGCTACCCGGACGTGCGCGCCAACACGGTCAACAGCTTCGCCCTCGGTGACTACGAGTGGATCCTGGCCTTCGAGGCCGACGACCTGAGCCGGATCGTCGACCTGATGCGTCACCTGCGCGGCTCCGAGACCCGGCGCCACGTGCGTCTGGAGATCCCCTTCTACACCGGCGCCCGTACCCCGATCCCGGACCTCCTCGCCCGCCTCCCCTGACCCGTTGACCCGTCACATATCGACCCTTGAGCCGTCGCAAAAGACCTTGCTCACACGACCATTGGTGACGGCTCAACCGTGGATCTGTGACCGCTCAACCGGCGATTTGTGACGCCTCAACCCCGACTTTGGGCCTCAGGCCTGGGCGGGGAGGTCGGCGGGCTCGAGGGTGAGTGAGATCGAGTTGATGCAGTACCGGTCACCGGTGGGGGTGCCGTAGCCGTCGGGGAAGACGTGGCCGAGGTGGGAGCCGCAGTTGGCGCAGCGCACCTCGACGCGCTTCATGCCATGAGCGTTGTCCTCGAGGTACTCAACGGTGTCGGTGATCGGCTGGTAGAAGCTCGGCCAGCCGCACCCGGAGTGGAACTTCGTGTCCGACTCGAAGAGCTCGGCCCGGCAGGCCTTGCACCGGTAGACGCCCTTGGTCTCGGTGTCGGTGTACTGGCCGACGAACGCGCGCTCGGTGCCGGCCTTGCGGAGTACGGCGTACTCCTCCGCCGAGAGCTCCTGCCGCCACTCGTCGTCGGTCTTCTCCACCTGGTAGCTCATGCCTCAACGGTAGTAGAGCGGGCAACCCGGCCGTGAGGGCTGCGGCTTACGAGGTGATGACGGGACGGGGCGGTTAGCCTGACGTGCATGCCGAAGACACCCGCTGCGGAGGTCGTGGTCCCGGGGCCGGACGGAGACCGGGCCGTGCGCGTGAGCAGCCCCGACCGGGTGATCTACGAGGCGACCGAGCACACGCCCGAGGTCACCAAGCTGATGGTGGCGCAGTTCTTCGCTCGGGCCGACGAGGGTCTGATGCGCGCGCTGCGCGACCGCCCGACCGCACTCGAGCGCTGGACCTCGGGGGTACGCCCCGGCATGAAGCTCGCCACCGGGCCGCAGGACCGCGACGCGGACGCGTTCTACCAGAAGCGCGTGCCCAAGGGTGCGCCCGACTACCTCGAGTCCGTGCAGGTCACGTTCCCGTCGGGCCGCACGGCCGACGAGATCTGCCCGACGGAGATCGCCGTACCGGTGTGGTGCGCCCACATGGGCGCGCTCACCTTCCATCCCTGGCCGGTACGACGCGCCCCCAACGATCCGACCAGTGTCGACCGTCCCGACGAGCTCCGCATCGACCTCGACCCCCAGCCCGGTACGACGTTCACCGACGCGGTGCGCGTCGCCGGGGTCGCTCGGGAGCTGCTCGAGGAGCTGGGTCTCAAGGGCTACCCCAAGACCAGCGGCAACCGCGGCGTCCATGTGTACGTGCGCATCGAGCCGCGGTGGGAGTTCGTCGACGTACGGCACGCGGCGATCGGGTTCGGCCGCGAGCTGGCGAAGCGCGACGACGGCGTGACGATGGCCTGGTGGAAGGAGGAGCGGGGCGAGCGGATCTTCGTCGACTTCAACCAGAACAACCGCGACCGCACCATCGCCTCGGCGTACTCCCTCCGCCCGATCCCGGGTGCCCCCGTGTCGACGCCGATGACGTGGGACGAGCTGGCCGGAGTGACCGACCCCGCGCCGTACAACCTGTTCACGGTGCCCGACCGGATCGACGACGGCGACCCCTGGGCCACGATCGACGACGAGCACTACTCCATCGAGCCGCTGCTGCGGCTCTTCGAGGAGCAGGGGTCCGTCGAGCTCAGCTACCCGCCCGACTACCCCAAGATGCCGGGTGAGCCGCCACGCGTGCAGCCGAGCAAGAAGGTCGCGTCGCACTGGGACGACGAGGGCAACCGGATCGAGGACTGACCCCCGAGCCCTAGGGTTGGGGCATGGCTGCGTCGGGCTCCGCACGCTCGAGCGGGGGCGGACCCTCGCTCTCCGTGGCGATGGCCACCTACAACGGTGAGACGTTCCTGCCCGAGATGCTCGACAGCCTCGCCATGCAGACGCTGCTCCCCGACGAGCTCGTCGTACGCGACGACGGCTCGTCCGACGGGACGCTGCGGGTGCTGCACGAGTACGCCGGCCGCGCGCCCTTCCCGGTGCGAGTGCTGGACGGCGGCGAGCGGCTCGGCTACGCCCAGAACTTCGTGACGGTCAGCGGTGAGTGCTCCGGCGACCTCGTCTTCTTCGCCGACCAGGACGACTCCTGGCGCCCGCCCAAGCTGGAGACGGTCTCGCGGGCCGCGGACCCTACGGGCAGCCAGGCGCTGTTCCACGACTTCGCCCTGCAGTCGGAGGACGGCACGCTGATCGCGCCGTCGTTCTACGGCGTACTGGCGGAGCGCGGGTTCGGCCCGGGGGTCGCCCTGAAGGGCTGCAGCATGACCGTGACCCGGGCCTTCCTCGACACCTGGGGCTGGCCTCCCGCCTCGACCTCGATCTCGCACGACTTCTGGGTCGCCCTGCTCGCGACGGCGTTCGGCCAGCGGCGCAACCTCGACGACGTCCTGATCGACCATCGGCTGCACGCGGACAACGCGTCCGGCTGGATCCCGGACGACTCCTCGCGCGAGTTCACCGAGCGCGGCGACCAGGCGTCCGATGTGGACGTCCTGATCGACCTCGTCATCAAGCGCGGACGGGTCCGGGGCTGGACCCGCACCTTCCTCGGCCTCCTCGACGAGCGGGGTGACCGCCTCGACCGGGAGGCCGCGAAGAGGCTACGGCGGAGCCTGCGGACCAACCGGAGGCGACACCGCGAGGCGCGGAGCTGAGCTCAGCCCGGCCGCTTCGCCGGCGGCTGGTTCTTGTTCTGCTCGGTCCACGCGCGTACCCCGGGCTTCACCGGGTGGTACACCATCTCGGGCCGCGGGAACGCCTCGGGCGCCTCGTGGAAGTAGCGCTGGCGGACCGGCCGGAACGCGAAGGTGAGCTCCTCGTCCTGACCGCTCGGCACCTTCCCGACGTAGTTGCGAGAGACCCGGTCGGGCGGGGTGAACGAGCCGGCTCCGCCGAGGTCCTCGACGCGGGCCCCGCTCACCAGCGCCGACGTCGCCAGGGTGAACTCGTAGTGCCCCTGCCAGTCGTCGTCGGCCATCGCGACGGCGTAGGTGTTGAGCAGGCGCCGCGAGACCCGCATCAAGGGGTTCAGCGAGCGCACCCAGCGGTCGTCGCGCACCCAGGAGGGTGCTTGCGCCGCCTGCCAGTGGGGCCATCGCGGCTGCTCCGAGCGGTACATCAGCGTGGTCGTGAGCAGGTCGCTGTCGTTGTCGGCGAACTGGCCGAACAGGTCGTCCCACCGCCCGGCGTAGTCGACGTCGTACTCGATCACCCACAGGTGGTCGGCCGGCAGGGCGCGGAGCACCGGGATCAGCAGCGTGTCGAGGTAGCCACCCTGGACGCCGCCGTTGCGCACCATCGCGCGGTAGCGACCGGCGAGCACCTGCGTCGGGTCGTCGTAGGCGAACGGCGCCTTGGGCCGGGCGCCCGTGTCGGGGTTGAAGACGAAGTGCCACGTGATCAGGTGTCCGCTCTCCTTGACCAGGCGCTGGAAGTGACGGCGGATCCGGGGCGAGCGCTGGTGGGTGAGGAAGATCCCGGCGGACGTCATCGGGCGGCGTGCCTCGTTGCGGACATGAAGCGTCGGCGGATCCACCGCCCGTGCAGCGCCGGGCCGATCCTGCGTACGACGCCCGCCGCGCCGCCCCGGGCGCTCGGGTCACGGCGCGTGAAGTCGACCAGGACCGGCGACCCGTCGATCTCGACGACGGTGGCCCCGGCTCGCCCCAGCGGCCGCGCGGCTACCCGGTCGAGCGGTACGTCGAGGACGGTGCCGACCGCCGCAGCGGTGGTCAGCCGCAGGCGCCCCCGGGCCACACTCACCCGGTACGCCGCCACGGCCGGCGTCGGGTGGGACCCGCTCGCGACCCGCACCATGGCGTCGAAGGGGGCCGGTGTCACAGGCCCGTGACGCCCTCGCCGCTGCCGGCCTGCTCGTCGAAGCTCTCGTGCTCGAGCAGGTGGAGCACGGGTACGCCGATGGCGCGGCGGGCACGGGAGGTCCAGTCGAGGTGGAAGAACTCCGAGACCACGTGGGAGCGGGTGAGGATGATCGCCTCGCGACCGTCGGCCTGGGACACGGCCGCGGAGAGCGCCTCGATCGGATCGCCGTCGACGACCTCGCCCGACGCGGTCGCGCCCGCGGCGCGGAGCGCCGCGAGGGTCGCGGCCAGGTCGCGCGACGACTGCCGCTCGGTCTCCTCGCGCACGGTCTCGAGATCGTCGGCGCTCAACGGCACCGACGGGCTTCCGACCGAGTCGCCGCCGACGGCGCTCATCGCGGCCTCGATCCGGGCCGCGGCGTCCTCGGCGGGCAGCAGCACGTGGTAGCGCACGTCGTCGTCGAGCCCCTCGTGCAGTGACCGCACCTGGGCGGCGTCGGCCGCCGAGAGCGCCTGCTCGACCAGCAGGACGACGGTGTAGGTCTCGGTCATGAGGGCTCCCGGGGATGTGGATCGCGGCTCCGTGCCGCCGAAAGCCTAGCCGCCGAGCACGTCGGTCAGGTCGTAGGAGACCGGCTCGTCGAGCTGGTCGTAGCCGCAGCTCTCGGGGTCGCGGTCGGTGCGCCACCGGCGGAAGTGTGCCGTGTGCCGGAAGCGGCGTCCCTCCATGTGGTCGTAGGCGACCTCGATGACGAGGTCGGGGCGCAGCGGCGTGAAGCTGAGGTCCTTGCCCTGGCTCCAGCGGCTCTGGGTGCCGGGCACCCGGTCGGGGTTGGCGGTGAGGAACTCCGCCCACCGGCCCCACGGATGCTCCTCGAGGGGTACGACGAGCGGCTGGAGCTGCTCGATCAGCTCCGCCCGGCGGGCCTCGGTGAAGCTGGCGCTGACGCCGATGTGCTGCAGCTCCCCACCGTCGTACAGCCCGAGCAGGAGGCTGCCGAGCAACGGTCGCTCGGGGGTGCTGGTCTTGTGCTCGCGGTAGCCGGCGACGACCACGTCGGCGGTGCGCTCGTGCTTGATCTTGAGCATGGTGCGGGCGTTCTCGACGTACGGCGCGCCCAGCGGCTTGGCGACGACCCCGTCGAGCCCCGCGCCCTCGAACCGGTGGAACCACTCCTCGGCCAGAGCCGTGTCGGTCGTCGTACGGGTCAGGAAGCAGGGGCCGGTCAGGCCGGTCAGCGCGTGCTCCAGGGCCGCGCGTCGCTCGCCGAACGGCCGGTCGACGTACGAGTCGTCGCCGAGGGCGAGGAGGTCGAAGGCGACGAAGCCGGCCGGCGTCTTCTCGGCGAGCATGGCGATCCGGCTCGCGGCGGGGTGGATGCGCTCCTGCAGGGTCTCGAACTCCAAGCGGTCGACCCCGTCGTCACCCCGCAGGGCCACGAAGACCTCGCCGTCGAGCACGCAGCGGTCGGGCAGCTGGGTCCGCATCGCCTCGACCACCTCGGGGAAGTAGCGCGTGAGCGGCTTGGTGTTGCGGCTGGCCAGCTCGACCTCGTCGCCGTCCTTGAACACCAGGCAGCGGAAGCCGTCCCACTTCGGCTCGAAGCTCAGCCCCGTGATCCCGTCGACGGTGAACTTCGCCGGGTCGGGGATCCCCTTGACGCTCTTGGCCAGCATCGGCCGTACCGGCGGCAGCACGGGCAGGTCCATGTCGCGACCCTAGTCCCGGCCAGTCGATCGTGATCTCGGCGACGAGGTCCGGCCACCGGTCGGCCCACTCCGGCAACGTCTCGAACTTCACGTCGATGAAGCGGATGCCGCCACGCGGAAACACGAGGGGCCCTAGCCTTCCCGGGCCCGGTGGGTGGGGTCAGCCCGGGGCGATGCCGCTCAGCCTCGCCAGGCCGGCCATGCCTGCGTGGACGTGAGTCTGCACGCGCTGCAGCGCGTCGTTCAGCGCCGGGTCGGCGGCTCGCTCGGGCGGCACGCGTGCGGGGTTCAGCGCGATGGTGTCGGCCCAGGCCTTGATGTCGGGTTCGGCGCTGAAGGAGCGTGTCGCGCGCGTTCCGAGGAGGTTCATGGCCGCCCAGTCGGCGAGGGTGTCGGCGTAGGGGGTCGGGGGGCAGAGGCGGTTCTTCTCAGCGTCGTCGTGCCGGGTCGCCTCGACGTACCCGGCCAAGGCAGCGCAGAAGCACGGGAAGCCCGCTCTGATGAGCTGCAGCGTGATCGCCCGCTCGCCCCAGAGTGGAACAAGGGGTGGGTTCTGCAGGCCGGAGGCGGCGCAGTGGACCACCACGGCGTCGCGCGCGACCTCGACCGAGCCCTCGTTGAGGAGGATGCGCCCGGGCTCCACACGGCGGAGGTGGCCGAGGCGGACGACGTCCTCCAGGGTGCGCAGCTGGTCGAGCTCCCAGCTGGCCAACGTCGGCGTCTTCGCCATGGTCGGATTGACCGAGCTGTCGATGCGCAGCATGACTCCGGCGCTTTCGAGCCGCAGGAACACGCCGTTCAGTGAGGTCGCGGTGCCGGCCGCCTCCAGAACGTCGGCGACCATGTCGATGAAGACCGCCGGGTCGGGCTGGACGACCGCCCGGTTCAGCATCCACGGTTCCCGGGGGCGCACCCAGCAGATCGCGTCGGGGTCGAGCCCCTGGGAGAGAAGCCAGACGCATGCGTCGGTGGCGGTCTTGCCGGAGCCGACGATGACGTACCGGCTCACCGGGTCAGCGAGCCGCGGCAGGTCGTTCACCGCCACGACCCGGGTGCCGTCCGCGACGTCGAACGGCGGGGCCGTCGTTGCCGGGATGGTGGGTTCGAGGTAGCGCGCGTCGACGATCCGGCACCGCTCGGGGACCTCGAAGACCGCACCGCTCGCCGCAACGACCCGCCCGTCGATGAACTCGTGGCCCGCCAGGAACTCCACGCGGCCCGAGGCCAGCAGTCGATCCGTGAGCACCCGGTCGTAGTACGCGCAGATCTCGGCCACCGTGGCTCGTTCGTGCAACCCCGCTTCCGGGCCCTCCCGCTGGATCAGCCCCCCACCGAGCAGGGTCGAAGCGACACCGTAGAACGCCGATGCCTGGTGCAGCCGGACGAACGGATAGGCGTCGAGCCAGTGTCCGCCCGGTGCCGCGCGCCGGTCGACCATCGTCACGCGTACGTCGGCGTGGTCGATCAGGGCGTCGGTGAACGCCATCCCCATCGCACCCGCGCCGACGACGAGGTAGTCGGTGTCCAGGACCCGCGTCACCGCGCTACTCAATCACGCCCGACGTCCCTGTGTGGCTCCCCGGGTAGGAGTCGAACCTACGTCGCTAGTCCTGATTCAAAGTCAGGCGGGCCCTGCCGGCAGACCAACCGGGGAATGCCTAGAAAGGGTAGGGCCCGCCAGGCGGGGCGGCACGTTGGCCCGGCAGACCGACCGGGGAATGCCTAGAAAGGGTAGGGCCCGCCAGGCGGGGCGGCACGTTGGCCCGGCAGACCGACCGGGGAATGCCTAGAAAGGGTAGGGCCCGCCAGGCGGGGCGGCACGTTGGCCCGGCAGACCGACCGGGGAATGCCTAGAAAGGGTAGGGCCCGCCAGGCGGGGCGGCACGTTGGCCCGGCAGACCAACCGGGGAATGCCTAGAAAGGGTAGGGCCCGCCAGGCGGGGCGGCACGTTGGCCCGGCAGACCGACCGGGGAATGCCTAGAAAGGGTAGGGCCCGCCAGCCGGGGCGGCACGTTGGCCCGGCAGACCAACCGGGGAATGCCTAGAAAGGGTAGGGCCCGCCAGGCGGGGCGGCACGTTGGCCCGGCAGACCGACCGGGGAATGCCTAGCAGGGGTAGGGCCCGCCAGGCGGGGCGGCACGTTGGCCCGGCACAAGTGGCGCAATCGCGCCGTTGGGACAGTCCGGAGCCGTCACGGACCGCTCGCGTGGTGCAATTGCGCTGTTCGCGCGCCCCAGAGGATCAGCCCCGAGGACGATGGTGGTCGGACCCGGGGCGGGGATTAGGTTGGACCCCATGCCCACAGACCTCACCGTGATCGTGCTGGCGGCGGGCGGCGGCACCCGCATGAAGTCGAAGACGGCGAAGGTCCTGCACGAGATCGGCGGCCGCAGCATGGTCGGCCACGTGCTGAACGCGGTGCAGGCGCTGGAGCCCGCCCGCGTCGTCGCGGTGGTCGGCCACCAGCGCGACCAGGTCGGCCCGCACATCCAGTCACTGCTGCCCGACGTCGTGCTCGCGGTCCAGGACGACCAGCAGGGCACCGGTCACGCCGTACGCATCGCCGTCGAGGCGGCCGGGACGTCTTCCGGCACGGTCCTGGTCGTGTACGGCGACACCCCGTTGCTGCGCGGTGACAGCCTGCGCGACTTCGCCCAGGAGCACGACGCAGCCCAGAGCGCGGTCAGCGTGCTGAGCGGCGTCGTGGAGAACCCCTTCGGGTACGGGCGGATCGTGCGCAACGACGAGGGTGACGTCCAGGCCATCGTCGAGGAGCGGGACGCGACACCCGCGCAGCGGGAGATCCACGAGATCGGGTCCGGGATCTTCGCCTTCGATGCCGAGTTCCTCGTCGAGACGCTGCCCCGGATCGGCAACGACAACGCCAAGGGCGAGTACTACCTCACCGACATCGTGGGGCTCGCCCGCGAGGCGGGACTGACGGTCGGAGCCTTCCCGCTCGCCGACGTCATCCAGACCGAGGGCGCCAACGACCGGGTCCAGCTGGCCAACCTCGGCCACGTGCTGAACCGTCGCATCCTCGAGCGCTGGATGCGCGAGGGCGTGACCGTGATGGACCCGGCGACGACCTGGATCGACTCGGCCGTCGAGCTCGGACAGGACGTGATCCTGCTGCCCGGCACCCAGCTGCTCGGCGCGACCGTCGTCGGCGAGGACGCCGTGATCGGGCCCGACACGACCCTCAAGGACTGCGAGATCGGCCCTGGCGCGCGCGTCGTACGCACGCACGGCGAGCTGGCCGTGATCGGTGGCGGTGCCACCGTCGGCCCCTACGCCTACCTCCGGCCCGCGACGATGCTCGGCGCCGGCGGCAAGATCGGCACCTTCGTCGAGACCAAGAACGCCTCCATCGGCGACGGCGCGAAGGTCCCGCACCTGTCGTACGTCGGAGACGCCGAGATCGGCGAGGGCACCAACATCGGCGCCGGCACGATCTTCGCCAACTACGACGGGGTCGCCAAGCATCGCACCACGATCGGCAAGGGAGCGAAGACCGGTGCCAACAACACGTTCGTCGCCCCGGTGACGATCGGCGACGGAGCCATGACCGGCGGTGGTGCCGTCGTACGCCGTGACGTGCCGCCGGGTGCCCTCGCCGTCTCGGGCGGCCCCCAGCGCAACCTCGAGGGCCGGGCGCGGGCCACGCGTCAGCCGGCCGACGAGTCGCGCGAGGTTGGGGATGCCGCCGCTGGTGGGGGAGAATCCTGACCCGTGACCGCGAAGAACAAGAGGACCACCAAGAAGCACCTGATGGTCTTCTCCGGCCGGGCCCACCCGCTCCTGGCCGAGGAGGTCGCGACGGAGCTCGGCATCGGACTCGTGCCGACCCAGGCGTTCGAGTTCGCCAACTCCGAGATCTACGTGCGCTACGAGGAGTCCGTCCGCGGCTGTGACGCCTTCGTGATCCAGAGCCACACCGCACCGATCAACGGCTGGATCATGGAGCACCTGATCATGGTCGACGCGCTCAAGCGCGCCAGCGCCAAGCGGATCACGGTGGTGATGCCGTTCTACGGCTACGCCCGCCAGGACAAGAAGCACCGCGGCCGCGAGCCGATCTCGGCGCGGCTGATGGCCGACCTCTTCAAGACCGCCGGCGCCGACCGGTTGATCACCGTCGACCTGCACGCCGACCAGATCCAGGGCTTCTTCGACGGCCCGGTCGACCACCTGATGGCACTGCCGATCCTGGCCGACCACGTCAAGGAGAAGTACGGCGACCAGCGGCTGGCCGTGGTCAGCCCGGATGCCGGCCGGATCAAGGTCGCCGAGCGCTGGTCGGCCCGGCTCGACGGCGCACCGCTGGCGTTCATCCACAAGTCACGGCGCATCGACCGCCCCAACGAGACCGTCGCCAACCGGGTCGTCGGAGACGTCCGCGGCCGCATCTGCGTCCTGGTCGACGACATGATCGACACCGGCGGCACGATCGTGCAGGCCGCCGAGGCCTTGGCCAGCGACGGTGCCGCGGGCGTGGTCATCGCCGCGACCCACCCGATCCTGTCCGGCCCGGCGGTCGACCGGCTCAAGAACAGCGCGGTCACCGAGATCGTGGTGACCGACACCCTGCCGATCCCCGACGAGAAGCGCTTCGACAAGCTGACCTGCCTCTCGATCGCGCCGCTGCTCTCCCGAGCGATCCGCGAGGTCTTCGAGGACGGCTCGGTCACCTCGATGTTCGACGGCCACGCTTGAGGGTGCCCGGGACGTCACGCGTTCTGGTGGTCGCCGCGCGAGCGAGCTCGCGCCGCGCTCGCTGCGGTCGTTCCGCCCCGGCTCCGCCGTGTCGGAGCGTCCTCGCTCGGAACCGCCGGGGCTCCTCGGTCGTCAGAGAGAGGTGAGCCGTTCCAGGGAAGGATGAACGCATGAGACGCACGTTCCGCGGCGCGGCAGCCATCTCGCTGGCCGTGCTGCTGCTGTTGACCGGCTGCGGCGCAGGCGCGAGCAGCTCGACGGCGGGGGGCCAGACCACGGGCAGCGCCTCGAGCGGCGCCCACTCCTCCGCCCAGCTTCGGGGCATCCTGCAGTGCCTCAGGGCCGCCGGCTTCCACCATGCCTACGCGGAGCGCGCGATGAGCGGGTCCCCGATGGCCGGCCCGACCGGGACGTCCGGTCCCGATGCGGGAGGGCCGATCCACTTCCCGGTCGGCACGAGGGTCTCCCACCCGAAGCTCGTCAAGGCGCTGCACCTGTGCCGGATGACGCTGCCCGGCTTCGCGCCCAGCAGCTGACGGACCCGGCCGGAGCTCAACCCGCGCGTCGTACGCGCAGAGCGACGTCGTAGTCGTCCACGCTGTCGCGCCAGCCGCGGCGCAGGACGGTGTTGTCGGTGCGACCCGACGCGGCCTCGAGGTCGTCGCGCAGCCGCTGGAGACGGTCGAGCGCCAGAGGCACCCGTGGGGCGGAGTACGCCGCCTCCTGGGCGAAGGCCTGTCCGCGTTCGGCGATGCGCGGGGCGTCCTCGAGATAGCGGTCCAGGTAGGGCGCGATGACGTCCTCCTGACCAGGCGTCCACAGCCCGGCCACGAGCGCCTCGAAGTCGCGGTTGGAGACCGACGGGTCGACGATGCGCTGCCATGCTTCGGCCTTGGCCGCCGCGTCGGGGCGCCGAGCGAGAGCCCTTAGCGCGGCCTGGTGACCGCTCGAGGAGCGGTCGGAGGCTTTCTCCCGCTCGACGTCGTCGGCACCGGCAGCCCCGAGCACCACGAGGCGCTCGACGACGAGCCACCGGGTGTCGCGGTCGACGGCGAGCCCCGGGCGGGCCGCACCGCGCTCCAGCCAGCCACGCAGCAGGGAGACGTCGGTAGCGGTGCGGGCCAGGCCCCGCATCGCGGCGAGACCGCGGTCGGCGTCGCCGGCCTCGAGCGCGGCGCGGCAGGCCTCCGCGACGACGCGCTCGGCGTCGGCGTACGCCTCCGGTGCGGTCCACTGCGGGAGCACGATCCGCAGCAGGCGGCGCAGCACGCTGTCGAACACGACCGGGTCGGACTCCCGCCCCAGGTGACGGTTCACGATCTGCAGGTAGTCGCCCAGCGGTGCGATGCCGGACCGGACGCGGGTCGAGGCGTTGGTCCAGGTGACCGCACGCAGCAACGGGTCGGGGAGGTCCGCGAGGCCGTCCACGGCCGACTGCCAGGACAGGTCGTCGAGCAGAACGGCGGCGTACGCCTCGTCCCCGGCGTTGGGGATCACGGCCGCACCGGCGAGCTCGGGGAGCGGTCGTGCCTCGGACTCGAGGTCCACGAGGACGGTGCCGGTCACGGTGGCGCCGTCCAGGCCCGCCACACTGAGGCGGTGCGGTCGGGTGCCCTCACGCTCCAGCACCGGTACGTCGCCGTCGCGGGTCACCCGGATCGTGTCGAAGCCGGTGCTGCGGAGATAGGCCTCGGCCCAGCTGCGCACGTCGCGGTCGGTCACCGAGTCCAGCGCCTCGAGGTAGTCGGCGAGCTCGGCGTTCCCGAACCGGTGCCGGGTCAGGTAGAGGTTGGTGCCCGCGACGAAGGTGTCCCAGCCGAGCCAGATGACGAGCTGGTGGAGGACCGACGCGCCCTTGGCGTAGGTGATCATGTCGAAGTTGTTGAACGCCGTGTCGACGTCGACCAGGTGCTCGGCGTCCTCGGCGATCGGGTGGGTCGAGCGTCGCGCGTCTGCGGCGTACCCGGTCGGCTTGCGGTTGAGTGAGAAGTCGGGCCACGACCCGGACACGCCTGCCTCGTGCGCGACGTGGTAGCCCATGAAGTCGGCGAACGACTCGTTGAGCCAGGTGTCCTGCCACCACTTCATGGTGACCAGGTCGCCGAACCACATATGAGCCATCTCGTGCGCGATCACGGTCGCCCGGTCGACCAGCTCGCCGGCGTCGGGCTCGTTGCGGGGGAGGTACTCGTCGCGGAAGGTCACGCAGCCGGCGGTCTCCATCGCGCCCCAGTTGTGCCCGGGACCCATCACCTGGTCGTAGGAGTCGAACGGGTACGGCTCGTCGAAGGTGCGCGTGTAGAAGTCGAAGCAGGCCTCGGTGACCTCCCGCATGTTCTCGATGTCGCGGTCGAGCTCGGCGGCCAGCGACGCCCGCGCATGCCAGCCGAACGGCAGCCCGGCGTGCTCCCACGTGTGGGAGTGCCACGGGCCGGCGCAGACGGTGAAGAGGTACGTCGACAGGGGTGGCGTGGTCGTGAAGCGCCAGGTGTCGACGTCGCTGACGGCGTCCCGGCCGTTGGCGATCACGGTCCAGTCGTCGGGCGCCTTGACCGTCAGCGTGATCGGCGCCTTGAGGTCCGGCTGGTCGAAGCAGGCGAAGATCTTGTGCGCCAGGTCCATCCCGGCGTACGCCGCCACGTAGGTCGCGTCGTCCGCGGGGTCGGTGAAGGAGTGCATCCCGTCGCCGTCGTTCACGTAGGGGATCCGCGCGTCGACGACCACCTCGTTGACCGGCTCGAGGTCGTGCAGCGTGATCCTGTTGCCGTCGTACGACGGGTCCTCGACCGGCGAGTCGTTGACGGTGAGCCGGAGGTCCACGGCGTCGGACAGCTCGAGGAACGTCGTGGCTCTCGGGTCGAGCAGGGCGAAGGTGACCGTCGTACGGCAGCCGAACGACTCGCGTGAGGTCAGATCCAGGTCGATCCGGTAGGTGACGTCGGAGATGCGGGCGGCACGGGCCTGGGCTTCGGTGTAGGTGAGCGACACCCGTCCGACACTAGGGGAGCCACCCACGACCCGACCACGGGCGGACGGGCCGACTGCGGTGATTCGCCTCCCTCGCCCGGCGTTGTCTAGACTCTGTCCGTTGCCTCGGCGAGGGATCCCCTGGAGCTCCAGGGGCGTCCGTGATCGACAGGGCCGGCTGACTTCACGCCGCGCTGACTCGGTCGCGCGGCGTTTCTCGTGCCAGGCCCGACACCCGGTGGTCGCGCATGACCACGACGACGTACGAGGAGAACCCCATGGCCGACAAGATCACCGCAGCGCTGCGCACCGAGTTCGGCAAGGGTGCCGCACGCCGCATCCGGCGCGAGCACCAGATCCCCGCCGTGGTCTACGGCCACGGCAATGCGCCCATGCATCTCTCGCTGCCCGGGCACGAGACGATGATGGCGCTCAAGCACGGGGGTTCGAACGCCGTCCTCGAGCTCGACATCGACGGCACGACCCAGCTGGCGCTGGCCCGCGAGGTCCAGGTCGACCCCGTACGCCGCGTGCTCGAGCACATCGACTTCGTCGCCGTCCGGATCGGTGAGAAGGTCACCGTCGACGTGCCGCTGCACGTCGTCGGCGAGGCCGTCTCCGAGACCCTCGTCGTCACCGAGAACTCCACCGTCCAGGTCGAGGCCGAGGCGACCCACATCCCGGAGTACATCGACGTGTCGATCCAGGGCGCCACGGTCGGGACCCAGATCCACGCCTCCGACCTGGTCCTCCCCGAGGGCACGTCGCTGCTGATGGACCCCGAGACCCTGATGGTCAACGTCACGCAGGCGCAGACCGTCGAGCAGCTCGAGGCCGAGCTCGCCGAGGCCGAGGCCGACGCCGGCATCGTCCACGAGGCCGCTGAGGAGACCGTCGAGGCCGGGGCCACCGGCGACGAGAGCACCGAGGGCGAGGGCGGCGAGCCCGCCGTGTCCGAGGGCGACGCCGGCGAGTGAGACTTCCGCACCGTCCGGGCTGGCTGCGTCGCCGCAGCCGCTCGGCGCGGGCGGCCGGCGCGGAGGCGGGTGACATGGCTGCTGGTGACGCCTGGATGGTCGTCGGCCTGGGCAACCCCGGTCCGTCGTACGCCGGTCATCGGCACAACGTCGGCTATCTCGTGACCGACGAGCTGGCCCAACGCATGGGCTCGGGTTTCCGCGCCCACAAGTCGGGACGCGCCGACGTCGTGGAAGGACGCCTCGCCGCGCCTGGCGCCGATGGGCCTCGGGTCGTGCTGGTGCGGGCCCGCGGCTACATGAACGAGTCCGGAGGCCCGGTCTCCGCGCTGGCGAGGTTCTACAAGGTCACACCCGAGCACATCATCGCCGTCCACGACGAGCTGGACCTGCCGTTCGACTCGATGCGGGTCAAGCTCGGTGGCGGCGACAACGGGCACAACGGGCTGCGCTCCCTGCGTAGCTCCCTGGGTACGGGCGACTTCCATCGGGTGCGGATCGGCATCGGCCGCCCCCACGGCCGGCAGGACGTCTCCGACTTCGTGCTGTCGAACTACTCCGCGACCGAGCGCAAGGCCGTCCCGTTCCAGGTCATCACCGCAGCCGACGCGGTCGAGTCCCTCGTGTCCGACGGCCTCGAACGCACCCAGGCCCGCTTCAACTCGTGACGTACGCCGTCAGCCCCTGGCCCACCGGGGTCATTGGCCGAGATGTGGGAGCTTCGTTCCCAGAGTTTTACCTTCCCCCCTAGCGTCCGGCCTCGACCTGGGGGGAGAATGTATCCACGGCCGAGGGGGGTTCTCTTTCCCGTTGTAACGGGTGAGCAGGAGCTGTCGGGGGACATGCTCCTGGGGCCGGGTGGTCATGCCACCAGTGGTTCGGGGGAGCCGCAGTATGGGAATGGTGCTGAGGGGCGTTCGTGATCCGTCACGCACGCCTGCCGACAGTCACGGGTCGTCTCGATGTCCGTCGACGCTCGGGCGCGCCCTCATCTCCAGCGGTCGTGGGCGTCTCGGTCGACGCAGGGAGACCACGACCGGCCCGGTTGCCCGGGTCGCCCCCGCAACCACCCGCCCCCGGTCGTCGTCGTACCCGGCGCGGCCCACGCGAGGCCCGGGTCACCGGAGCGAGAGCAGCCCCTGGGAAGGGCTCGAGCTCGCCTCGCTCGCCGTACACACCGCGCCCGAAGGGCGAGTGCGGCGGGTGAGCCTCATCGAGAGCAGGAGGAAGCAGCACCGCATCAACCGGTCAGGACCACGGCGCCGTACGACTGGCGCACGGGTCCCGAGGTCGTCAGGGGGACGGCCGACCGGGGCTTGATCGGGCCGGCAGGCAGCCGGTCCCAATGCAGTGGGGGGAAACAACATGAACGAGCCGACCTTGGCTCGGGTGCGCGCTGGCGTCTCTCAGGACGTCCGGTTCGCAGATCGCGATCACAGATCAGTACGCCGCAAGAAGTCATGGCACGCCACGGTGAAGCCGGTGGACGCACGCACCGAGCAGATGCTGGGGGAGTACGAGGCGCGCCTGCACGAGGTGCGAGGGAGTCTTGCTGCGGTCGCGGCCGCCGTCCACGCCCTCACCATGTCCGACGTCGTCGGACCCGAGGGCCAGCGCCCGCAGATCGCGCAGATGCTCGGAGACGAGGTCGAGCGGCTCAAGCGGCTCGTCGCACCCGAGAACCTGCCGCACCTCCAGCCCGTCGAGGAGCTCGACCTCGATGAGGTCATCGAGTCCGTGGTGGCGCTCCGTCGCCTCACCGGTGCTCGCGTGAACTGGCGGCCCACCGGTCATCGGATCGCCGGTCGCCGGGACGAGTTCGTCGAGGTGCTCAACATCCTGCTCGTCAACGCCGCACGGCACGCGCCGGGCGCTGCGGTCCACGTCGAGGTCCAAGCGGACGACGGGGTGATCCGGGTGTCCGTCAGCGACGAGGGTCCGGGCGTTCGCGAGGAGCTACGGCGCGGCATCTTCGACCGAGGCACGTGCGACCCGGTCACCGGCGGCACGGGTGTCGGTCTCTCCGTCGCCCGGTCGCTGATGCGCGGGCTCGGCGGGAACCTCGACCTCAAGGACGGTGTCGTCGGCGCGGAGTTCGAGCTGACGCTGCCGGCGCTCGCGCTCGGGGGTGCGGCATGACCGCCCCGACCCGGGTGACCGTCGTGGACGACCACTCGCTGTTCGCGGAGTCCATGGTGATCGCGCTGCGGGCCCAGGGATACCTCGCGTGCTGCGTCATACCCGATGCGGCCTCGGCCAGGTCCGCCCACCTCGAGCAGAGCGTGATGGCGACCCATCCCGACATCGTGCTGCTCGACCTCGACCTGGGTGCCGCGGGCAGCGGCATGCGGATCGCGAGCACCCTGTCGGGTGAGGGCATCTCGGTGGTCGTCGTCACCGGCGACGCCGACCCCTCCCGCAGGGGCGAGGCGCTCTCGAACGGCGCGGCCACCGTCCTCTCCAAGTCGGGGCCGCTGTCCGAGACGCTCGGTGCCATCGCCCGGGTGAGCAACGGTCTGGCCGCCATGTCGCGTGAGGAGCGCGAGCAGCTGCTGTCGGCCTGGCGGGCGACGGCCGAAGCCGAAGGTGAGCTCCGGGCGCGGTTCGACCAGCTCACCACCCGCGAGGCCGAGGTACTCGGTCAGCTGATGACCGGCAAGCAGGTCAGCGAGATCGCGCGCCTCCGGTTCGTCTCGGAGTCCACCGTCCGTACCCAGGTCAAGGCGGTGCTCGCCAAGCTCCAGGTCGGGTCGCAGCTGACCGCGGTCGGGATCGCCCACCAGGTCCGATGGCGGCCTCCGGCCCCGGAACGCGAGTTCCCGGCCGACGGCGTCAGCCCGCACCGGATGTCGGGCCGACCGGTCACGGCCGCAGGGCCGCACGGCCGGAGCGGAGCCGTTCTCAAGGCCGGCGAGGCCGGCCCTCAGGCGCGTGCGCTGGGTTCGCGTGCCCGGCACGAGGGGGGTTCGTCGTGGTCCACGCTCGGGTAGCGATCGCGTTTGCCACCACGCTGCTCGTGGGGCTCGGGACGGCCGGGTGCGGAGCACAGCACCCGGCGGACCGCGCGGCCACCGGGACACCTCCGTCGTCGCACACGGGCCACGACGCGGGTCAGCACTCCGGCCATGCCCACGGTTCGCATCGCCATGGCCACTCGGGCCGGCACGACGGGCCGGGGAAGGGCACGTACGACGACACCAGCGGCACCCGCACCAAGTCGCCGAAGAACCAGAACGCCGTACTCACACAGCTGCCGGGCAGCAAGAAGTCGGGTTGCGTGGCGGTCGGGACGCGCACCGACGTGCGCTCCGGGCGGATGGCCATGGGCAACTTCGCCGATGCCAGGTCGAAGTTCTCGAAGGCCAAGGGTGCCTACGACGCCGGCGAGTCGTTCTTCTACGTCATTCCCATGTCGCGGTCGGTCAAGGGCGTGACCGTGACGGCCACCCGGGTAGGTGGGGGAGGCGCACCGGTACGTGTCCGCTCGACCCACGTCGAGCAGGCGGCCCAGTGGAACTACTTCCCGATCCACATCACCCTGCCCAGCTCGGGCACGTGGCGGTTCCGGGTCAGCTCGGCGTCTGCTCACAGCTGCTTCGACGCGAGGTTCGTGACGTGATCGTGGCGAGGGCCAGGTGAGCGCACCGATCCTGGTCACGGGCGTACCCCGGTCCGGTACCACCTGGTTGGCACGGGTGCTGGCGACGTCGCCGCGTGCGGCGTTGGCCGGACGGGAGCCGATGAACCCTCGGGGACGCCAGTACGCGCTCGGCGGCACTCTCGCGGGCTGGGCCAGCCTCTCCGACCTCACGGTGCATCAGCGCATCGCGCTGCAGAGCGCGTATCGAGGCTGGAACCCGCTCGTGTTCGGTCGGTACGGTCGCCAGCAGTGGGCCGCGCCGCTCCCGTGGGTGCGGGTCGTCGTCAAGGACCCGTTCGCGTTGCTGTCCTTGCCGGTGATCGCGCGCACGACCGGCGCCTTGCCCGTCGTCCTCTTCCGTCATCCGGGGGCCGTGTTGGTGAGCTACCAGCGCATGGGCTGGCAGCCCGACCTCGACGAGCTGCGGGCCGTGCTGGCCACGCTCCACCCGGAGAGCGGCCCGGGTCGCCCGCGGGAGGTCCCGGCCCAGGCCGCGAGTGACCCGTTGGTGGCGATGGGCTGGTTCTGGTCGACGCTCTACGACCTGGCCCTCGACGGGCTGGAGAGCACCGGCACCACGGCCGTCATCGTGTCCCACGAGGAGCTCGCGGAGCACGGCGAGGGAGCGGGGCAGGCGCTGTTCGACGCGGTCGGGCTGACGTGGGGCCGGGCCACGACCCACGAGTTCGCGCAGTCGTCGTCCGGGGCGTCGGCGCCCCAGGACCCGACCGCTCTCCACAACCTCCACCGCTCGGGCCACGAGGCTGCGACGGGCTGGCGGAGCCGGCTCACGGACCGCGAGATCTCCACCATCGAGCAGGTCACCGACGAGACGCGCACGAGACTCGACCGTGCGCGCCTGCCGGTGACGATGTCGCTCTCCTGAGCCGCTGCCCCTACGCGCCGCGCTCCGGTCGTCGGCTCAGTGGACGCGTTGCCGGAAGTGGTAGCTCTGCGCCAGGTGGGCGACGACCTGCGAGGCGCGCGTGCCGGGGACCAGGTGCGGGTCTCCGCGCGGACCCCGGTCGGAGTCCCAGTAGTTGATCGCCTTGAGCCGTGGGAACCGGTGGAGCTGGTGCCGCACGGTCCGGAAGTAGTCCGAGCGCATGGCCTCGCCGGAGCTGGTGAACGCCGCCCACTCCGACAGCATGATGGGCTTGTGCGGGTAGTGGTGGGTGGCCCAGCGGTAGAAGCCCGGCCACGAGGCGTGCGCACCGAACCGTTGGTTCATGCTGCTCTTGGCGAAGCTGTGGCAGACCTTGGGTGCGAAGCAGCCGTAGAGGTCGGCCGCGATCCAGTCGACGTAGTGGTTGCCGGGGTAGAGGTCCTTGAACCACGGTGCGGAGTCGGCGCCCTGGTCGCCCATGATGTTGTAGACCCAGACGACGTTCTTCACGCCCTGGTTGCGGAACACCTGTACGACGTGCCGGAACATGGCCGCGAAGTCCGACGCCTGGTGGCCGGAGCCGGGTGACTCGACGACCTCGTCCTCGGGTTCGTGGTGCACGCTGATGAAGAGCCGGTGCCGGAAGGTCTGGCGCAGGTACCGCGCCTCGTGGACCAGCTGCGTGTCGTCGGCGCCGGCCGCGACCTGTGCCCACGAGTACTGGCCGTCGGGGACGTAGTCCAGGTCGAGCAGCCGGTGATGGCCCGGCTGCCGGGCGATCCTCCGCTCCGACACCGTCGGGAAGAGCTGGCCGTTGAAGTGGTACGACTTGTAGACGTCGGCCCGGGCACCCATCTGGTGCTCGAAGGCATGGGTGCCTTGCTCGCGGTCCTGCCAGATCCCGGGCGACACCCCCCACCACAGGCCGCAGGACGGCACGAGCCTGGCGGAGACGTGGCAGCTCCGGGTGGCGGAACGTGACGCCTCTGAGGACGGTAGGGCGCTGGCGCCAGGGGCGGCGAACGTGACGAGGGAGACGGCTGCGAGGGCGGTCAGGATCGACAGGATCCGGCGGACGGGGGCGTTGTTCATGAGGTCTCGATCTCTGCGGGGGCATCTGCGAGACCACACAGACTAGGGAAGGTTCGCCGTCATCGCGAACCCTGGCGCCTCCCGACACCGCGTTTCCGGCGTGCCAGCACGCGGATATCCCACACACCGTCCCGTCTGCCGTGGGGTGCTCGGGGTCGGTGTGTGGGTCCGCTGGCGCTCCGGTTTCTCAGGCCGGGTCGAGGGCGATGGTCCACATCGCCGCCCTGTCGCTGCTGGCGTCCGTGGTGGCGGAGAGGCCGCCGTACGAGCCTGACCCGACCGAGCCCCCCGAGTCGGCGAACAGCACGCTGAAGCGTCCGGAGCCGCCGGAGTCGTAGGCGTCGTCGCGCTGCGTGACCGAGCCCGGCGCCGTCCACGCGGTGACCGCGGTGGACTTGTCGGTCCACCAGGTCGCGACGTAGTCACCGTTCGCCGCAGCCACCACGGGCGACGTGTGACTGGTGCCGCCGCCGTCGCCCACGTTGGCGAACGCGTCCACCGGGGTGCTCGCGGAGACTCCGGAGAACACGCCCAGGCTCATGATCGCCTTGCCCGCCTTGTTCGCGGTGAGGGTGACGTCGCTGCCGGGATCGCCGGGTGCGACCTGCTTGGTCCACGCGTTCGACAGGATCGTGCCGTTGGCCAGCGCCGTCCCGACCTGGGTCCAGCCCGCCCCCGGATCGGACCAGGTGGCACCGGTGCCGTTGGTGAAGACCAGCACCATGGTGTCTCCCGCGTGCGCGGCCGCCGGGATGGTCACCGACTTCGAGGCCTGTGCGCCCGGAGCCGAGTGCGCGGCCGCTACGAACGCCACCCCGGTGGGGGGTCCGTTGACGGTCACCGACACCTGGTGCGTGACCGAGTTGGTCGCGCCCTGGTTGTCGGTGACCTGCAACGTGACGTTGTAGGTGTTGCTGGCCGCATACGTGTGCGACGGGCTCTCCTGGGTGCTGGTACCACCGTCGTCGAACGTCCAGGAGTACGACGCGATGCTGCCGTCGGGGTCCATGGACGTGGATCCGTCGAAGGAGCAGAGCCCGGTCGTGTCGCAGCTCGAGCTGAACGCCGCGTGCGGGTCCTGGTTCGACCCCACCGCCCCGGGCCGCAGCGCGATGGTCCACATGATGGCCTTGTCGCTGGTCGAGTCCGTGGTGGCCGTGAGGGCTCCGTACGGATCACCCGTCACCGGACCGCCCGAGTCGGCGAGCAGCACGCTGTAGCGTCCCGCGCTGCCGGTGCCGTAGCCGTCGTCGCGCTTGGTGACGCCCGCCGGCGGCGTCCAGGCGGAGACGCCCGGAGACTTGTCGGTCCACAACGAGATCACCCAGTCGCCGGCGGTCGGCGTCACGGTGGGAGTCGTGTGGCTGGTGCCACCCGGGTCTCCGACGACCGCGATCGCATCGACCGGGTCGGAGGTCGAGACACCGCTGTAGACCCCCAGGCTCGCCACCGCCTTGCCCGCGCTCGCCGTGGTGAAGGAGACGTCCGAGCCCGGGTCGCCCGGCGCGACCTGCTTCACCCACACCGAGGAGCGGATCGTCACGTTCGTCAGCGTGGAGCCCACCTGGGTCCAGCCGGCGCCCGGCCCGCTCCACGTGGACGACTTCGCGTACGTGAACATCAGCTCCATGGTGTCGCCGACGCTCGCGGTGGACGGGATCGTGACGGACTTCTTCGTCTGCGTTCCCGATCCCGAGTGGTCGGCGCCGACGAACGCGATCTGCTTGCTCAGCGAGGTGATCGACACCTGGTGGGTGACGGTGTCGGTGCCACCGCTGTTGTCGGTCACGGTCAGCGTCACGTCGTAGTCGCCGAGCGCGCCGTAGGCGTGCGAGGTCGTGACCCCGCTGCCGGCCGGCGAGCCGTCTCCGAAGTCCCACGAGTAGTCGACGATCGAGCCGTCGGAGTCCGCGGACCCGCTGCCGTCGAAGGCGCAGCCGCCACCGGTGCAGCTGGACGTGAAGGCCGCTGTGGGCTTGTGGTTCGCCGGCGGCGCCGGTGCGAAGAACAGTGAGCGGTTGGTCCAGTCGACGCCGCCCGTGCCGGGCCCGTTGACCAGGGTCGGGCTGCCGGTGACGACTCCGTTGGCGAAGCCGACGGAGTACATGCTCCCGTCGCTCTTCTTGACGTAGTACAGCGTGTTGCCCGAGACGAACATGCCGTCCGCGTCGCTGAAGTTGACCGACGACGTCGCGGTGAACTCGGTGTTGTCGACGATCCCGCTGTCGGGTGAGAACCAGGCCCAGTGCAGGTTGGCGTCGTTCTTCAGCGTGAAGTACAGCCGGCCGGCGTTGTAGAACATGCCGGTCACCGACGACATCTGCCCGTAGAGCTGCGGCGACGCGCCGTCGAAGGTGGTGCCGTCGTTGGTGTCGACGCCGTCCCAGACCGGGTCGTGGTAGGGGTCGACCTTGGACGGCGTGCCGAACGTCGAGCCGTTGAGCGTCGCGCGGTACAGGAAGCCGTCGCTCGCGCCGTAGAACAGCTGGTCGCCGACCACGAAGGCGCCGTGCGTCTGGCTCCACGGGATCCCGGTGTTGGGCACCGTGGACGGCCCGGTGGCGGTGCTGCCGTCGAAGCCCACCGCGGACAGGGTGTCCGTGGGCGGCGGCGGCGCCGGGATGTCCTTGTTGATGATCTCGATGCCGTCGATGAGCGGGTTCTCGGTCACGTGGCTGATGGAGATGTTGACGTGCCCGTCGCTGGTCACGTCGAACGACTTCATGGTGCCGGTCTGGTCGCCGGTGTCGGCCACGATGTCGTAGTGGTCGAGCACGGTGGTGCCCTCGAGGCTGACGTTGAACAGGCGCTGCCCGACCTGGCTGGTGCCGGTGTAGCGGTTGGCGAAGTAGAGCCGCACCTCGGTGTGCGTCCCGGCCGGGACCGGGAAGTCCCAGTTCTGGGGTGGACTGTCCGTCGGGCTCCAGAGCTCGTGGTCGAAGATCGCCGCAGGCGTCGTGGACGGCACGTTCGCGTTCAGGTGGGCGACCGGACCGTAGTCGGCCATGTTGCTCTGGTGGTTGTTGTACTGGCTCCGCGAGGCGGCGTCGTCCTCGCTCCAGTTGGGCCCGCCGTCGGTCGATTCGATCGCGGGGCCGCCGGCGTCGACGCGGTAGAGCACGTTGGTCTGGCCGTTGGAGGCGAGGTTCCCCAGGTAGACGCTGCCGGGCAGCTGACCGGTCGTCGTCGAAGCCATCGTGTAGCCACCCTGGTACGGGAAGAAGGCGATCTTCATCCGCTTGTACTGGTAGTTGCCGATCCAGTTGAAGTTGTAGCCCATCCACAGCCCCGTCGGGGTCGCGAGCATGGCGTACACGGCGTCTCCGAGCGGGTTGTGACCCGGGTTCCAGGCGAGCGGACGACCGCTGACCGGGTCGAGGGCCGCGAGTCCGGGGCGCGGTACGGCGCCGGGCTGGGCGCGGTCCACGCCCTGCGGGTTGTTGTTCCAGCGGTTGTGGCCGCCGGTGTACACGACGTCCGGGGTGATGGTGGTCGCCCAGACCGTGTCACCGCCGGTCTCGTCGACCCACGTGGGCTGGATGTTGGTGCCCGTGGAGGCGGTCTCGAAGCGGGACGTCGCGTCGCACAGGGTGCCCGGGTTGCCGCCACCGGTGGCGTCGACCGCGAACCAGGAGCTGTCGGGCGCGAAGGTGACGCCGCGGGTGTAGCCGTCGAACGCCCAGCTGAAGCAGTACGGCGAGTAGCGCGTCGTGGCCCAGTTGGGGTCGACCACCGCGCCGCCCGAGTCGAGGTCGATCATGGCGAGCTGGTCGCGCACCAGGCCGTCGGCGGTCTTGAAGTTGCCGGTGGCGATCAGGCGGGTGCCGTCGGGCGACACGTCGATGGCCCACGGGCCGACGTACCCCTGGGCGCCGCTGCCGGTGTCGTTGTGGTGACCCGCGAACTGCACGTTGAGGTAGGGGTCCACGGCTCCGGTGGTGCCGTTCAGCGAGGCGATGCCCGCGTGGTTCTTGCCGCCGACCTTGCTGAAGAACCCGGCGACGTACAGGCGGCCGCCGGAGACGGCCATGTCGCGGATCATGCCGTAGTCGAACGCGGGCGCGTGGAAGCCCGCGACGGGCTGCCCCGTGTTGGTGTCGACGAGGGTGAGCATCTGCTGCGGTTGACCGTTCACCTGGGTGAACGCGCCGCCGACGTACACCGAGTGCCCGTCGGGCCCGGGCATCACCGAGTAGACCTGGTCGTTGGGACTCACGTTGAACGTCGTGCTGAGGGCGCCCGTCGTCGCGTTGATCGCTGCGAGGTAGGGATGCGAGACGCCGCCGATCTTGGTGAAGCTGCCGCCGATGACGAGCGTGTTGCCGACCTGGGCCACGCTCCAGACGGCGCCGTTGTCGATCTGCGGAGTGATCGAGGAGGGCACCGCCGACGGCAGGGCGCCCTGTGACGGCGCTGGTGTCGAGGGCTGGTGTGCCTGGACCGGCGCCGACTCGAAGGCCAGCAACCCCAGCATCGGCAGGGAGAGACCCAGCAGGATTCCCACAATGCGGCGACGTGCCATTGACTTCCCCATCCTTCGGGATCCGCCACCCCCCCGGGCCGCGTGATCATGGGCGAGCACAAGCAGGCCAGCCCGATCCGACGGTAGGTCGCGTCGGTGGCCGGATCGCCCCCCAAATGGGCGATATTGCCCAGGATGGAAGGATCGTGGCCTGACCACCGAGCCTGCCTCCCCACCGCCTCGTCGCCGACCCAGCCGCCTGGCGTTGCTCGCGTGCGTCACGGCGCTGGTCCTGGCCGCCTTGGTCGCCGGGGTGCTGTCCCGGCGCGACGATCCCCCTTCGTGCCGGCTGTCGGGGGACCTCGTCCCGACCTGTGGTGTCCTGATCGGGCTGACGGCTCCGGCCCCCACGCTGGCCGACCTGGAGCGGTCCGAGCAGGCCATCGGCGCCCGGCCGGGCCTCGTCTACTCGTTCCACGACATCAACGACGCGATCCCGTCGGCGTACGACCAGGCGGTCGTGGCTCGCGGACAGGTCCTGCACATCGACATCGACGCGCGGGACTTCACGGGGTCCGCCGAGAGCCCGGTGAGCTGGCAGGCGGTGGCGGCCGGCACCTACGACCAGGAGCTGGGAGCCCAGGCACGGGGCGTGGCCGGTCTCGGCGTGCCGGTGTTCCTGACCTTCGACCACGAGCCCGACCAACCCTCGCGCAGCGCCCTCGGTACGCCGGCCGACTTCATCGCGGCCTGGCGGCACGTGCATCAGGTGTTCGAGGCGAACGGCGCCACGAACGCGGTCTGGGTCTGGGTGGTGATGGGGCTGCCCCAGACCTTCGCGTCGTCCCTCGCGTTCTGGCCCGGCAACGACGTGGTCGACTGGATCAGCTGGGAGGCCTACGACCAGGCCGGCTGCCGATCCGGCACCGCGGACCCGGCGCGGTACCGCTCGTTCGCGGACGCGACCCTCGGTTTCTACGACTACCTCCATGCGCATGGTGCCGCGGCCCGTATCGACGTCCGGAAGCCGATGATGATCAGCGAGTCCGGGACCGTCCCGCTGCCCGGCCCGGACAGTCCGACCCCGGGCTGGTTCGACGACGCTCCGTCGGTGCTGCGCAGCCACCCGCAGATCAAGGCGCTCGCGCTGTGGGACCACACCGGGGCCGCGGGCTGCGACTTCCGGTTCGCACTGAACCCGTCCCTGCTGCCGGCCGTGCGTACGCTGATGGAGGCCGGCGCCCAAGCGTCCCCCTGACCCGTCTCCCCAAACTGGTGGAGCCGTGGCCGGACGGCCGCATGGTTCGATTGACCCTCACGGAGGATGGAGCGAACGACGTGCCGAAGGCGACCACGGACAGACCGAGGCTGCGCCAGATGCGCCATCTCGTGCCGCGCCCGCTGCAGCCTGCCGCGCGTCAGCTCTACCTCCAGATCGGGCCGGCCACCTCGCGCTACCGCATGGAGCCGTCGTTCCTGGTGATCGGTGGGCAGCGGTGCGGGACCACGAGCATCTTCAAGTCGCTCTCGGACCATCCGCAGGTGATGCGGCCACCGGTCGAGAAGGGCACCGACTACTTCACGCTCAACTACACCCGCGGGCGCTCGTGGTACCGCGGGCACTTCCCGATGGCCGGCCCCGCGCGCCGACGCGCCGGCCGGTCCGCGCCCGTGGCGTTCGAGGCCTGCACCTACTACCTGTTCCACCCCTTCGCCATGGAGCGGATCGCGGCCGACTTCCCGCACATCAAGCTGGTCGCGATGCTCCGCGACCCGGTGGAGCGGGCCTTCTCGGCGTACAAGCACGAGTTCGCGCGTGGGTTCGAGACCGAGCCGGACTTCAACCGCGCCCTCGACCTCGAGGACGACCGCCTCGAGGGTGAGGTCGAGCGGATGCGGCTGAACCCCGACTACGAGAGCCATGCCCACCGGCACCAGGCGTACACGCGCCGCGGACAGTACGCCGAGCAGCTCGAGCGCGTGCTCGACCACTTCCCGGCCGACCAGCTCCACGTGATGGAGAGTGAGCGGTTCTTCGTCGATCCCGAGGGGGAGTTCGCCTCGCTCCTGGACTTCCTCGCGCTCGACCCGTGGTCACCCGGTGGCTTCGAGCAGCACAACGCCCGGCCGAGCGACCCGATGCCGGAGCCGGTGCGCGGGCGCCTCCACGACCACTACAAGTTCCACGACGCCCGGCTCGCCCACCTGCTGGGCCGTCAGCCCGGCTGGCGGCTCTGAGCGCCGGCCCGTCGACCGCCCGGTGACTCCCACCCGGTGGTGACCGGCGTACACCTGCTCGTGGTCAGGTCCCTCGGGAGACCGGGAAGCCGAAGGCGCGCAGCTGGAAGGTCTCGTGCGCGGCGAGGGTCCCGGCCACCAGGAGGCCGGTGCCGACGACAGCGGCCACGACGAGCCCGGCCCAGCCGTCTCCCAGTGCCTGCTGTACGAGCACCGCGACCAGCCCGAAGGCGGTGAGGGTGAGCACCGCCGCCAGCACGGTGGAGCGTGCGATCGGGTGCAGCCGCAGTGCGAGGCCTACCTGGGTGGCGGCGGCCAGGTTGCGAAGGCAGATGGCGGCCGACCAGCCGATGGCCGCGCCGAGGACGCCGTGCCCCGGGATCAGCAGGAGGTCGAGCACGATGTTGCAGGTCAGTGCACCGATGGCGTTGATGAGGTTCCACGACGTGTGCCCCGCCATGGACAGGACGACGTCGACGAGGCCGCAGCCGGTGGCGACGAGCATGGACAGCGAGAGCCAGACCAGGACGGCGCCGCCGGTCTCGTAGCCGTGGCCGAAGACCTGCAGCAACGGCGCACGGAAGATCAGCAGTGTCAGGTAGAGCGGCCAGGTGAGCAGGATCAGCCAGGCGGTGGAGAGCTGGTAGATCTCGTTGGTCCCGCCCCGGTCCTCGCGGGCGATGGTGTGACTGAGCCGCGGCTGGGTCGCCTGGGTGAACGCGGTGACCGCCATCTGGCCGACCACGATGAAGCGCGTCGCGGCGGCATACACGGCGGCCTGTGCGACCCCGGCAAGAGCACCCACGAGCACGATGTCGAAGCGCTGCATGAGCACCTGGATCACGCTCGTCACGGCTCTGGGCCCGGTGAACCGCCAGAACTCGCCCGAGGTCACCCCCTCGACCTCGCCGCCGGCCCGGAGGCGCGTCGCCGTACGGCTCCAGAAGAGGTACGCCGCACCGGCGGCCGCGGCGTACGGCAGACCCCAGGTCAGCCCGATCCACCCGGCCGACGTCGTGGTGAGGGCGATCGCGACGAGGCCGAGCTGGAGCAGCGGCCGCCCGACGAGCTCGACGATCGCGTTGACCCGCATCGACCCGAAACCCCGCATCGCGGCCAGCCACACGGCTTCGGCGCCGGCGAGGGGGACGAACACGCTGAGGACCCGGAGGTAGACGGTGGCCTGGTCGGCGTGGCTGCCGGCGACCAGGTGGGCGACCGGGTGTGCCGCGACGAGCGCCACCACCGTGGCTACGACGCCGACGCCGACGACCGGGCCCAGCGCCGTACGGACCAGTCCGGGGATGCTGCCGGCGGAGTGCAGCGCCCGCGCGCGGGCCACGAAGTAGACGACCCCGGTCGTCGTACCGAGCTGACCCACGGCGGTGACGAGGAGGAACAGGGAGGTGCTGGTGAAGAAGACGCCGGCATCGACGCGCGGCAGGCTGCGTGTGACGAGCACCGTCATGGCGAAGATCGCGACGCCGGTGATGACCGAGCCGAGCAGGTTGGCCGCCCCGCCACGGGCCACTGCCCGCAGGTCGCCGGCCGAGGAACCCGCGTCGCCGGCCGGGGCGACCTCGGGCTCCACGCTCACGACCTGACCCGCTGCTCGATCGCCGACCGCCCGGCGCCCAACGTCTGGTCGAGCCAGTCGTCGAGGCGGCTCAGCACCGTGCCGGCGACGACGGCCTCGCCGTTCTCGAGGTACGACGTGGCGAGCTCGACCGCGTAGAGCAGGGCCGTCCAGGGGCGGGCGTCGGCCTCGACACCCATCGGTCCCAGCACCGCCTCGCTGTGGTCGAACAGGCTGCGGAACGCCTGGGTCGGCGCCGTGCCGCGGAAGGTCACCTGGTCGAAGACCTCGTGGTGGCAGGCGTCGAAGCCGACGGGGACCCCGCTACCGAAGCCTTCCCAGTCCCACACCAGCACCCGGCCGTGCGCCTGCGCCATGTTCCACGGGGCCCAGTCGCCGTGCCAGCTGCCCAGCGTGAGCCGGATGCCCGGCGCAGCCAACACCGCGTCGAGGGTGCTGCTCAGGGCGCCCGAGTGCGCGTGCGGCGGGAGCGCCGCGACGCGGGCCCGCAGGTCCGCGACGTAGGGGTTGTCGGCGAGGTCGTGGTCGTGATGGCCGCCGACGGCCGAGATCTCGCGAGCGGCCTCCGCCAGCAGCGGGGGAGCGACCTCGGCCCGGCCGGTCGGCACCAGGGCCTCCTGGACGAGCAGCTCACGGGAGTGCCACTCGCCCCGGTGGAGGATCCGTGGCACGCGCACGCTCGTCAACCCGGCGTCCTGCAGCAGGTCGAGCGCGGCGGCCTCGTGCCGGATCAGGTCGGTGGTGAGAGTGTTGACCGCGACCTTCGCGAACGCGATCGGCCGGCCGGTGTCGTCGAGCACCTGGAGCACGGGCTTCTGCACCGCGCGCTGCGGGCCGACGTACAGCGAGACGTGGACCTGTCGTCCCAGTACGTCGCACAGGTGGGCGTCGATGCCGTCGGCCGCGGGCCGACGCAGCCGGCCGGGCATCAGCTCGCCCAGGCCGGCGCGGAGGCCGAGGCTCCCGGCCGAGGCGGCCACGCGTCGTACGCCGGTGGCGGACGTGCGGTAATGACGCAGGGCGCCGGCCGAGACCCGCCACGGCCGCCCGGGCAGTACGACGCGCGGTGAGCGCGCGTTGGGCAGCGCGACCAGCCGTACGTCGGGCAACCCTGGCGGGGCGTCGGACCCTCCGGGCCAGAGCGTCTCGAGCAGCTCGGCCAGGTGGGGACTGACCGTCATGTCGGTTCGTCGGCCGTGGACACGACCGGCGTCGCCGGCGCGGCCCCGGTCGACGCACGCTGGTCGAGGACGATCAGGCCGAGCACCGTGCCGTCCAGCGACTCGTAGCGCGAGATCTGGTCTCGCACCTGGGTGTGGGTCGTGTGGTGGTCGCGACCGACCAGGACGGTGACGTCCGCGAGCCCGGCGAGGGCCGCGGCCTCGGACGTCGACGCCTCGGGAGCCAGCACGACCAGATAGTCGGCGACCTTGCTCAGCCGGTCGAGGAGCCCGCTCATCCGCTCGCTGGAGAACAGGTCGCGCACGGATCCGAGGTCCCGACCCGCAGGCAGCATCTCGACGTGGTGCCAGCGGGAGAGCTTCAGCTCCCTGAGCTGCTTGCTCACGAGGTGGTCGGCGAGGCCGACCCGGACACCGACCGGGAAGTCCTGGCGGGCCTGGTCCTCGAGGCTCGCGTCGACGATCCGTACGCGATACCCGGCCTCGCTCAGGGCCAGCGCGAGGTTGCCCCCGGCGTAGCTCACCGGGCCGGCGCCGGCGAACGTCGTGATCGCGATGACCGCCGGCCGGGACGTCCCCGCCAGCACCCCGGCGCGCGCCTGACGGTAGGCCTCCCGGATCGGGTGCCCGGGCTCCAGGCCGTCGACGAAGTGGCTCAGGTTGCGGTCCTTGGAGGCGGCGATCCTCGCCAGGATCGGTACGGCGCCGAGAGAGGACAGCCGGCCGACCTGGATCCGGTCGTCGGTCCGCTCGCGGAGCAGCGCGACGCCGAACGCCGCGACGAGACCGAGGAGCACGCCGCCGGTCAGCTCCACGACCGGCCTGCCCAGCAGGGGCGGCTTGCCATGGGTCGCAGCCTTCACGATGGAGCCGGCGTTGGTGTTGAGGGCGTTGACGGTGGCGAGGCTGTCGGTGAGACCCGAGAGCCTGGTGGTGAGCAGCTGTACGTCGACCGTCGTCCTGGCCGACACGGTGCCGGCTGAGATCTGGGCGAGCGTCTTCTTCAGCGACGCCTTCGTGGCCGTGATCTGCTGGCGGATGTTGCTCCTCTGCCGCTGGATGCTCGCGTCCGCCTGGCTGGTACGGAACGCGAGGAAGGCGTCGGCCACGGCGGTCGCACCGGCCTCGGCGCTCGCGGGCGTCGTACCGGTGTAGCGGATGCGCACGATCTGGGTGTTCTCCGGCACGATCGCGCTGACCGGTCCGGGCGTGCGGTCCAGGGTCTGTGCGGCGAGGTCGAGCACCTGGTGCGAGCTGGCCAGGCTGGCCTCGGTCTCCATGGCGACCGTGAGGGCCGTCGGGTTGGAGGACGAGGCGGTGGCGAGGGCGTTGCCGGTCAGCGGCTGCAGGAACACCGTGGTCGACGAGCTGTAGGTCGGAGAGTGCACCATCGAGTAGGCGCCGGCGAGAAGAACCACCACCAGGAAGGTCATCAGGGCGCTGACCCAGCGACGCCGTACGGGCAGGAGGACAGAGCCGAGCCTGAGCGTGCTCTTGGTCGGGCCCGCCGCCCGAGCCGGTACCGGCTCGGGGTCGCGCAGACCTCGCGGCTCCAGACGTGCCACCCGTGCCTCCCCACTGTTCGAGTACATACTGCCCCGCGCGGGGTGGGGCCTGCCGGAAGTCTTCACGTTCACCTCGTTTGTTCGGGTTGCGGAGCCGGGCGTACGCCGGCGTCTTCTCGGGACCGTCAGGCCGACCCCGGTGGCGAGCAGCACGCCGCCGGCGAGGCCGTTCGCCGTGGGCTCGCCCCACGAGACCGGTTGTGCCATGGCATGGGGTGTCAGGGCCAGATCGCCGTTCGACGGCGCATCGAGGAGCAGGTTCACCCGGTCGGCCTCGACGCTCTCCCAGGCGTTGGTCACGGCGATCTGCTGGATCGTCATCTGTCGGGCGACGTTGTGGGTGACCGGCCCGAGCAGGTGCGCCTGCACCACGTCGAGGCCACGTTGGTAGTCCTGCAGGACGCCGCCGATCAGGTCGACCTTGGTGGTCGTTCCGTGCAGCTCGACGCGCTGCTGACTCGCCAGCTGGTCGGTCCGCGCCTGGATGAGCGCACGGGCGGCGGCGAGCGATCCCGCCCTGGCCGTCGCCGGCGAGGTGCTCGTGTAGAGCAGGTTGACGATCCGGGTGTTGGGGATGGCGCTCACGTCCAGGTGCCTGCTCACGGCGTCGGGCGTGGCGTCGGTCGCGGCTCCGACGGCCTGCACCACGGTGTCGCCCTTGACCATCTGGGCGAGCGTGTCGAGAGACGTGGGCAGGAAGCGGGTGGTGTCGTCGGCGCCGTTCTGACCACCATCGGGGATGATCACGGAGGTGCTCACCGTCACCGGCGTCGGTACGACGAGGTGGTAGGCGACCCCGGCGAGTGCTCCGCACGCGATGACGGCGACCGACACTCGCGGGTGGGCGGTCAGCGCCCGGACCGCCCAGGGCGAGCGCCTCGCCTGCTGCGGCTGCCGCAGCTGGAGCTCACGCCCGATCACGCCCAGGGCCAGGAAGATCGGCAGGATCGCGAGGTTGTCGGCGCTGTAGACGATCATCGTGGACAGGTGCATGACCAGGATCGCCGACGCCATGGTGACGTCGGGTCCTCGGATCCGTGAGCCCCTGATCAGCATCAGCAGCACGAACCCGATGTAGAACGCGCCCCCGACGTATCCCGTCGTGAACGTGACCAGGAACAGCTGCCCCTGGGTGCCGAACGACGGCGGGCTGCACCGAGGGCAGGTCGACGTCGCCCCCCCGGCGATGGACACCAGGCTCCCTTGCACGCTGCGAGCCGTGCCGTATCCGACGACGGGTGAGGCGAGCGTGCTGGTGAAGCCCCGCGTGGCCAGCTCGGTCCGGCCCTGGTTGCTGTTGTGGTCCGAGGCGAGTCGCGCACTGATGACGCCGCTGAGCGGGGTCACCGCCAGCAGCACGACGGCTACGGCGACGGCCCCTACCATGGCGATGAGCAGCCCGGCCCGGCGCTCGAAGGCCAGCCGGATGACCACCGTGACGACGGCCGCCGCGAGCGCGAGCCAGAGCCCCCGGTTCAGCGAGGTGATGACCGGGACCACCGAGGCGAGCAGGATGAGGACGCCCACCGCGCGGCGGCGATGCGACGGCGACCCGATCCAGGAGCGGACGAAGCACGGCAGGAAGCACGCGAAGTTGAGTCCCCAGACGTTGGCGTACGGGAAGGGCGCGCTCGGTCGGGCCGTCCCCGTGAGGAGGGCGTGCTCGACGAGGTTGGGGTGGATCAGCGACAGGACGTAGGCGTTGCCGGACAGGTGGGACGGGAGCAACAGCTCGACCGGCGAGGGGAAGTCGACGCCCGGGAGCAGGGTGCCGAGAAGACCGCCGGCCACGATCCATACGAACATCCAGGCGAACGCGTTCAGCACCCGGGAGAACCTCGCGCGGTCGCGGATGTTGACGACGTACAACAGGATGATCGTGGCGACCAGGTAGTAGAAGAGCCGCAGACCCCAGGTGAGATAGCGGTTGGGGTTCAGCCCCTCCACGGCGAGCGGTGCGTTGGACTGGACGACGAGGATGCCGAGCCCGGCCCACATCACGAACAGCAGCCAGAGCGAGAAGCCGGGCGGCAGCCGGAGCGGTCGCCGTCGGAGCTCGAGTGCCAGGGACACGGCGGTGAACAGCAGCACGAACGGGACCAGGCCGAGCAGCCACCAGACCGGGTAGCCGATCAGGAGCAGGCCGAGCTGCCATCCCGGCTGCCGGGTCATCCGGGTCAGCATGCCGACCACCCCGTGGTTGGATGACGTCCGACGGCACGCGCGGAGGAACCACGATGAGCGACTCGGACCACCCACCTGCCATCCCCGGCGACCGCCTGGTGTTCGTCGGCGGCCTGCACCGCAGCGGTACGACGCCACTGTCGCGCGCGCTCGCGACCCACGCGGAGATCAGCGGCCTGACCGGCACCGGGGTGCCGGAGGACGAGGGGCAGCACCTGCAGGACGTCTATCCCCGACTGCGCACCCTCGGTGGCATGGGCAGCTTCGCGCGGAACCCGCGGGCCCACCTGACGGAGGGCTCCGAGCTCGTGACACCCGAGAACGCGGCCCGGCTGCTGGCGTCGCTGACGCCGTACTGGGACCTCGACCGTCGGCTGCTGCTGGAGAAGTCGCCGGCCAACCTCGTCATGGGGAGGTTCTTGCAGGCGCTGTTCCCGGGGTCGGCGCTCGTCGTCGTGGTACGCAACCCGGTCGTGTCGGCGCTGGCCCTGGAGAAGTGGAACCCGTTGCTCGTGGCCCGCAACGGACGACGTCGTACGACGCTCGTGGGCCGGGTCGAGAACTGGGCACGCGCCCACGAGACGCTGCGCCACGACCTGCCCCACCTGCCCCGCGTGCACGTGCTGAGGTACGAGGACCTGGTGTCGCGGCCGGACGCGGAGCTTGCGGGGATCGCGACGTTGCTGGGCCTCTCGACGCCCGTCGACGGGTCGTCGATCAGGACGGGTCGTAGCGACACGTACGCCGAGCGCTGGGCCGCGATGACCGCCGGAAGCCCGTGGCGTCGCCGCATCCGCCGGCGCATCGTCGCGAGGTACGCCGACGACATGCTGGCCTTCGGCTACGACCCCGAGACCCTGGCCGCCGACCCCCTCTGGCGTCCCCCCATGACGCGAACCCATCCCGACGCCTAGATGCCGTGCCCGCGGCGGTTGAGGGCCGTGGAGACGCGTTGCCAGCTCACGAGTCGGGCCGTGACAGCCAGCGCGATCCAGGCACGGGGCTCCCGCCAGCGGGTGCGGATCGAGCGGCGCGCCCAGCGCAGGGCGTCTCGCCGCTGTCCGAGAGCGGCACAGCCGAACGCCAGCTTGCTGTACATCAGGGCCGCGCCCGTGCGGTCGGCCGCGATCTCGGGATAGTGGTCGAGCATCCAGGCGTGGGCGGCGTTCCGGTCGCTCCACTGCTCGGAGAAGTACGACGACGCTCCCCAGGTCACCTCGACGAGCGGCTCGTCGACGTGCAGGATCGGACGTCGCGCCGACGCGCGGATCAGCAGGTCCCAGTCCTCGGCCATGCTGCGCGGCAGCGTCTCGTCCACGAGGCCGATGCCGTCGAGCAGAGCCGCGCGCCGGATGAGGAACGACGACGAGTGCAGCATGGCCATCCGCGAGCGGATCAGCGCGACATGGTCGACGCGATCACGTCCGGCCAGCCGCACGGTGCGCTCACCGCGGTAGTCGACCGTCATCGCGGTCGTGACGAACTCCGCCTCCGGTGCGGCCTCGAGCGCGGCCACCTGGGTCTCGACCTTGCCGGGCAGCCAGAGGTCGTCGTCGTCGCAGAACGCGATCAGTGGCGCCGACGCGGTGAGGATGCCGGTGTTGCGGCTGCCCGCCAGCCCCGGGGTGCGGTCGTTCTTGAGCACCCTGACCGACCGTCCGGGCACGTCCTGCTCGAGGGACATGTCGGGGTCTGCGCGGTCGAACACGACGAGGACATCGAGCGCGCCGGCGTACTGCTGGTCGAGCACCGACTGCACGGCGCGGCGTACCAGCTCGGGGCGGTTGTGCGTGGGCACGACGACCGCGACCGACGGATGGCTCGCATCCTGTGTTCGACCCACAGCACTGACTGTCTCAGATTCGGTCATGTGGTCTGCTCCCGACCCGAGCGGTCGTGAGGACCACGCAGGGGAGACAGCGTGCGCATGCCCGAGAAATGTCACCTGTCGCCATGGCTCCCCCTAGCCGAGCGGCGCGCTCCAGCGCACCTACCTACGGGCCGGGATGTTACGGGGCGGGTCCGAGGACCCGACTCGCCCAATTTGAGTAACGCCCGGCCGGCGCCGGTGCCAGTTCCTCGATATGAGCGACGCGAGCCCTCCCCCGCCCGGCCTACGTTCGTACTCAAAGGAACGGCGAGGGGGACCACGATGACGCAGCAGCGCGAGCTGCTCGACCTGCGCGGACGCCTGCCTTCGGCGCGCCCGGTGGTACGCCGTGAGCGCCCTTCCTGGCCGGTGCCGAAGCCGCCGCCCGACCTCGCAGCGACGCTGTCGGGTGATGCGGAGGCGGAGTCCTGGATCCGGCCGGGGCGCACCCTTCTGGTGGCCTCCACCGGTGGACACCTCGACGAGCTCTACCAGCTGCGCAAGCGCTTCCGGCCCGTGCTCGACCAGGTCGAGTGGGCCACCTTCGACACCCCGCAGGCCCGCCAGCTGCTCGCCGACGAGATCGTGCACTACGTGCCCTTCGCCAAGTCGCGAGACGCCAGGGGCGCACTGCTCGACGGTGTCGAGGCCATCCGCCTGCTCGGCAGCCGCCGCTTCGTCCGGGTGATCTCCACCGGCGCGGCCGTCGCAGTGCCGTTCCTCGGCCTGGCGAGGGGCAACAAGCTCGCCGCCCACTACATCGAGAGTGCGGCGCGGAGCGAGGGTCTCAGCCTCTCCGGGCAGATGGTGGCCAAGCTGCCCGGCGTCCGCATGTACGGGCAGTACCCCTCGTGGACCTCGGGTCGGGTCCAGTTCCGAGGCTCCGTCTTCGACGGCTTCACGCAGGGAGCACCGCGCCCGATCGGACCGCTCGACAAGGTGGTGGTCACGTTCGGCACGCAGCGTGACTTCGGCTTCCGGCGCGCCCTGGAGGCGCTGGTGCGCGTCCTGCCCGAGCTCTGCTCGCCGTCCGTCGAGATCCTCTGGCAGACCGGGTCGACCGACACCTCCGGGCTGCCGCTCGAGGGTGTCGCGGAGGTCTCCCGCCGAGACCTCCAGCAGGCGATGTCCGAGGCCGACCTCGTCGTCAGCCACTCCGGGGTGGGGACCGCCCTGATGGCTCTCGAGCAGGGCAGGTGCCCGCTGCTGATGCCACGCCGCCAGTCGTTCTCCGAGCACGCCGACGACCACCAGCGGCTGATCGCCGAGGAGCTGGGTCGCCGTGGGCTGGCCATCTGGGCCGACCCCGACGACCTGACCTCGGGTGACATCCAGGTGGCGGCGCGGATGCGGGCGGTCGGCTCGACCGAGCCCCCGCCGTTCCTGCTGCAGCCGGACTGACGGCCGGCGGGGTAGCGACCGGATCGGTCGCCGGCTCCGCGATATTTTGCGTAAAGACTTGCGGTCCGGCCTGTCAGGGAGCAGATCCGTAGCGCAAGATGGGGGCAGGCCGGATCCGACTCGGGGGAGTCGACATCGATCCCGGCCATGGGGCGAGACCTTCGGTCTCGATGGGGGATGGTGTCGTGGAGTTCGCTCTTACGTCGCACGGTCGGTCGACGCCGGCCCTGCACGTCGTACCCGATGTGGCGCCGCAGCCGGCCGGGCCCCGCCCGAGCCGTCGGGCGGTCGTCCGGGCCCAGGTGTGGGGGGTCCGTACGCCGGCTCCCGAGCCCGCAGCTGCGCCGGTCGTGGAGACCGCGCCGGTGAGCACCGTGACGGTGACGGGGGTCTCCGAGGTGCTCCGGCTGCCCGGTCGCGCCGACAGCCCGTGCTACCGGATCGCCCTCGACATCTCGTGCGCCCCGGTGGACGGCGCGCTCCCGACCGTGGTCGGGATGGAGCTCGGCGGTACGTCGGCCAACATGATGCCCCGGCGGACCACGCTGCACGCCGGCGACCAGAACCTCACGATGGTCGTGAGCGGCCCGGCCGCCGAGGAGCGGCTGACCCTGCTCTACGAGCTCGACGGCGCCCGTCACCGGGCCTCGGTCGAGCTCGTCGCACAGCCTGCCTGAGGCCTACCGGCGTCCGACCCGGCACGGCTCGGCGTCGGCAGACACGGCCTAGGCTGCGTCCGTGACGACTTCACCCGACCCCTCGGACCTCGACGACCACGCCCTCTCCGCCTGGCTGGCCACGACCGCCGGTACGCGCCTCCTCGAGGTGCGGGAGCAGGGGCTGACCGGGCGCGACCTCAAGGACGCCGGCGACCGTGCCGCACAGGATCTCCTCGCCCGGCTGCTCGCCGAGCACCGTCCCGCCGACTCGGTGCTCTCGGAAGAGGCCGCCGACGACAAGTCCCGCCTGACCGCGCGTCGGGTCTGGATCATCGACCCGCTCGACGGCACCCGCGAGTTCTCCGAGCCACCGCGGGACGACTGGGCGGTGCACGTCGCCCTCTGGGAGGACGGCGAGCTGACGGCCGGGGCCGTTGCGCAGCCCGCTATCGGCGAGACCTTCCACACCGGCGAGCCGCCCGTCGTACCCCCGCGGAGCAGCGAGCGGCCGCGCATCGCGGTCTCGCGCACGCGACCTCCCGCCTTCGTCGAGGCACTCGCCGCCGAGATCGACGCCGAGCTGGTGCCCATGGGCTCGGCGGGGGTGAAGGTGATCTCGGTGGTCCGCGACCTCACCGACGCCTACGTCCACGCGGGTGGGCAGTACGAATGGGACAACGCCGCGCCGGTGGCGGTGGCGCGGTCCGCCGGCCTGTTCTGCTCGCGGGTCGACGGTTCGGAGCTGCGTTACAACCAGGACGACGTCTCACTGCCCGACCTGGTCGTGTGCCGGCCCGAGCTGTCGGAGCAGATCCTCGCGTTCGTACGCCGCCACGGCACCGACTGAGGCACCCGACGGGCCACGCTACGGCGGTATCTGCGACAGTGCGTGCCGCCTCCTGATGTCGATACCGAGGAGGCGGTCATGTGGGACACCGTGGTCGAGAGCACCACGCATCTCTCGCACGAGATGCCGTGTCCGTGGTGCCGGCACGCCGCGCACAGCTTCCTGCCCTGCTCCGACCGGTGTGACTGCAACGGCCGGCGCGCGTCGTACGACGAGGAGCCGGCCGGCTGAGCCGGAACCGACCCGAGGCGCCGGCCGTCCCACCGGCATGTTCTCTCGACGCGACACCTTGCGGATGCTGGGCGCGGCCGGCCTCGCCGCACCCGTGCTGACGGCCTGCGGTGACCGGGCCGGCTCGGCGCCTCTCGCTTCCGACACCGGTCTGCGGCTCGTCAGCGCCGAGGTGGCGCGAAGCGCCGGAAGCCCCGGCGCCGTCGCGGACGTCGTGTCCGCGATGGGCGCCTTCGCTACGGACCTCTGGAGCCACCTGGGCACGCCGGCGGACAACCTCGCGCTCTCGCCGTACTCCATCGCAGTCGCCTTGGCGATGACCGCCAACGGAGCCGCGGGCCGGACCCGGTCGCAGATGCAGGACGTGCTCCACATCGGGTCGCTGGCGTCGTACAACGCGGGGATCGACGCCCTGACCCAGGAGATCGAGGGGCTCGCCGGTCCCGTCCCGATGCCCGACGGCAAGACCGACGACATCGCGCTGGCCGCGGCCAACCAGCTGTTCGGGGACGGACAGACCGAGTGGGGCAAGGCCTTCCTGACGGTCCTCGCCAAGGAGTACGGCGCGGGGATGCGCACCGTGGACTTCCGGCACGCGGCCGAGGCGGCCCGCCAGCTGATCAACGCATGGACCGCCGGACAGACCCACGACCGGATCCCGACCATCCTTCCGGCCGGCACCGTCGACCTGTCGACCCGGCTGGTGCTGGTCAACGCGCTGTACTTCAAGGCCCCGTGGGCCGATCCGTTCGAGAAGCCGGCGACCGCCCGGCAGCCCTTCACCCGGGCCGACGGCTCGCGCGTCCAGGCGGAGATGATGCGGGCCGACCCACGTGGCGCGGCCCACCTGACCGGGCCGCACTACGAGGCCGCTCGTCTCCGGTATGCCGGCGAGAGGCTCGCGATGACCGTCGCGTTGCCGGATCCCGGGCACGAGCCGGACGCGTTGACGGAGCTGCTCGGCGGCGGCCTCACCGCGCCGACCGAGGGCGGCGTACACATCGAGCTGCCGCGCTTCACGTTCCGGACCCCGTCCGACCTGAAGCAGCCGCTGATCGACCTCGGGATGCCGGCCGCGTTCGTGGACTCTGCCGACTTCTCCCCGATGTCGCCGACGGACCCGCTCTACATCCACGCCGTGCTGCACCAGGCCTTCGTGGCCGTGGACGAGAGCGGGACCGAGGCCGCCGCGGCGACCGCCGTCGTGATGGACGAGGCCAGCGGTGTGCTGACCGGACACTCTCTGGTCTGCGACCGACCCTTCCTGTTCGTGATCCACGACGTCGACCACGGCACGCCACTCTTCGTCGGGCGGGTCGCCGACCCTTCGTAGCCGATGGTCCGTGACCCCTCCCGCCCGAGGCTGCGCAGGCGCACACTGGGGGCATGTCGCTCGACCCCGAGCTGCTCGGTGACGAGCCCGTCCCCCGGCCAGGGCGCCGGGACGAGCCCGAGCTGCGCGACCGCACCGAGCCGTCCGGGCATCGCTCGCGCTGGCTCTGGTGGGGGCTGGCACTGGTGATCGTCGTGGGCGCCGGAGCGGCGTACGCCGACGGGCGGGCGCGGGCGCACGAGGCCGTGGCCATGGGCGCGTGCGAGCACCGGTTGCGCGAGGCGTCGGCCCTGTCGGACACGCGAATGGGCCTGCTGGCCACCTACGTCAGACCCGCACCACGCACCACGCTCGGCGTACAGCAGCTGCACCTCGCCGACCTCATGGCCGCGCGGGCGCAGCGGCTCCTGCGCGGTGCGCAGCGAGCCGACCGGATGTGCCGGCGCGTGTCGGTACGGCCGTGGCACTTCGCGCTCGTCGCCCGGCGTGACGCGGCGACGTCGTACTCCGGCACGCTGGTCACCCTGCTCCAGACCGTGGCCGCGCAGGGGCGCGCGTCCTTCCACGACGCGGCGACGCTGACCCGGCTCCGGACCGCGGCCGGTATCGACTGAGCACCGCGGCCGGCGCCGCCTGGGCACGGCGGCCGGTATCGACTGAGCACCGCGGCCGGCGCCGCCTGGGCACGGCTGCCGGTATCGACTGAGCACCGCGGCCGGCGCCGCCTGGGCACGGCTGCCGGTATCGACTGAGCACCGCGGCCGGCGCCGCCTGGGCACGGCTGCCGGCGCCGCCTGAGGGCTGTCGGCGGCGCCGACTATCCTGGCCGCCTACCCCCTCCCGAGCCCGGGCGGGGGCTCTCGTGCTGTGCGTCGATCGATCGAGGTGTCCGTGCTCCTCTCCGCCGTCTCCGACGCGGTCCTGGCCTCCCCGGCGCTGGCCGAGCCCCTCGCCGAAGGGCCGCGGCTGGGTCTGCTCGACCTCACCGCACCGGCGGGGCTGCGTCCGTTCGTCGTCGCCGGACTGCTCCGGGCCGGGCGCACGGTGCTGCTGGTGACCGCGACCGGCCGCGAGGCCGAGGAGCTCACCGCGGAGCTGGGCTCCCTGGTCGACCCCGCCTGCCTGGCCTACTACCCCAGCTGGGAGACGCTCCCCCACGAGCGGCTCAGTCCGCGCAGTGACACGATCGGCCGGCGCCTGGCGGTGCTCCGCCGGCTCCGGCACCCCGGTACCGACGCCGCCACCGGCCCGCTGCGCGTCGTGGTCGCACCGGTCCGCTCGATCCTGCAGCCGCAGGTGCAGGGCCTCGGTGACCTCGAGCCCGTCGACCTCGCCCCGGGCGACACCATCACCATCGACGACGTCGTACGCCGGCTCTCCGACGCCGCCTACACCCGCGTCGACCTGGTCGAGAAGCGGGGCGAGTTCGCCGTGCGGGGCGGTCTGGTCGACGTCTTCCCGCCCACCGAGCAGCACCCGATCCGGGTGGAGTTCTGGGGCGACGAGGTCGACGAGGTGCGGTCGTTCGCGGTCGCCGACCAGCGCACCATCGAGCCGATGTCCCATCTGTGGGCGCCGCCCTGCCGCGAGCTGCTCCTGACCGACGACGTACGCCGCCGCGCGGCCGAGCTGGGGGAGGCCCACCCGCAGCTGGCCGAGATGACGACCAAGATCGCGGCCGGCATCGCGGTCGAGGGCATGGAGTCGCTGGCGCCGGTGCTGGTCGACGAGCTCGAGCTGCTGGTCGACGCGATGCCTGCGGAGACCCAGGTGCTCGTGGTCGACCCGGAGCGGGTCCGCAGCCGGGCCCACGACCTGGTCGCGACCAGCGAGGAGTTCCTCGGTGCGTCGTGGGCCGCCGCTGCCGGCGGTGGCGTCGCACCCATCGACCTCGGCGCCGCGTCGTACCGCGAGCTCGACGACGTCCGCGAGCACGCCCGCGAGCTCGGGATGCCGTGGTGGACCCTCAGCCCCTTCGGCCTCGACGACACCGGCGCCCACACCGTGTCGGCCACCCCGGTCGACGGCTACCGCGGCGATCTCGAGCGCGCCGTCACCGACCTGCGCGGCTGGGTCGCCGACGGCCACCGGGTCGTCGTGGTCCACCCCGGCCACGGACCCGCCCAGCGCATGGTCGAGGTGCTCGGCGAGCACGACGTCGCCGCGCGGCTGGTCGAGCCCGGCGACGACGGCCCGCTCGAGAGCGGCCTGGTCCTGGTCACCACCGGCACCCTCGCGCACGGCTTCGTCGACGCCGCGCTCCGCCTGGTGCTGATCACCGGCGACGACCTCTCCGGGCAGCGCGCGGCCACCCGCGACCAGAGCCGGATGCCCGCGCGCCGCAAACGGCAGATCGATCCGCTCGAGCTCAACGCCGGCGACTTCGTCGTCCACGGGCAGCACGGCGTCGGCCGGTTCGTCGAGATGCGGCAGCGTGAGGTGCAGGGCGCCACGCGCGAGTACCTCGTCCTCGAGTACGGCGCATCCAAGCCCAGAAGTGCGCGGGGCGGGCAGCACCATGATGTCTTGTTCGTGCCGGCCGACAGTCTCGACCAGGTGACCCGTTACGTCGGCGGCGAGCATCCCAGCCTCGACCGCCTCGGCGGCTCCGACTGGGCCAAGCGCAAGGGCCGGGCGCGCAAGGCGGTCCGCGAGATCGCCGCCGAGCTGATCAAGCTGTACGCCGCGCGTCAGGCCACCCAGGGCTTCGCGTTCGGGCCCGACACTCCCTGGCAGCGCGAGCTCGAGGACGCGTTCCCCTTCCACGAGACTCCCGACCAGCTGACGACGGTCGAGGAGGTCAAGTCCGACATGCGCCTGACCGTGCCGATGGACCGGCTGGTCTGCGGCGACGTCGGCTACGGGAAGACCGAGATCGCGGTCCGGGCGGCGTTCAAGGCGGTCCAGGACGGCAAGCAGGTCGCCGTACTCGTGCCGACGACGCTGCTCGTGCAGCAGCACTACTCGACCTTCGCCGAGCGGATGGGTGCGTTCCCGGTGACGATCCGGGCGCTGAGCCGCTTCCAGACCGACAAGGAGGCGCGCGAGGTCGCCGAGGGTCTGCGCGAGGGCTCGGTCGACATCGTGATCGGCACCCACCGGCTGCTCAACCCCGACGTCCGGCTGAAGAACCTCGGCCTGATCGTGGTCGACGAGGAGCAGCGGTTCGGGGTGGAGCACAAGGAGCAGATGAAGCGGCTGCGTACCAGCGTCGACGTGCTGTCGATGAGCGCGACCCCGATCCCGCGCACTCTGGAGATGGCGATCACGGGTATCCGCGAGATGTCGACGATCACGACCCCGCCGGAGGAGCGCCACCCGGTGCTGACCTATGTCGGCGCCTACGAGGACCGCACGGTGACCGCCGCGATCCGGCGCGAGCTGCTGCGCGAGGGGCAGGTGTTCTTCATCCACAACCGCGTGCAGTCCATCGAGAAGGCCGCTGCCCGCATCCGCGAGCTCGTCCCCGAGGCCCGGGTCGCGACGGCGCACGGACAGATGGGGGAGCACCAGCTCGAGCAGGTGATGCTCGACTTCTGGGAGAAGCGCTTCGACGTCCTGGTCTGTACGACGATCGTCGAGTCGGGTCTCGACGTGTCCAACGCCAACACGATGATCATCGAGCGGGCCGACGCCCTCGGGCTCTCGCAGCTCCACCAGCTCCGTGGCCGGGTCGGCCGGTCCAGCGAGCGTGCCTACGGCTACTTCCTCTACCCGGCCGAGAAGCCGCTCACCGAGACCGCCCACGAGCGGCTCGCGACCCTGGCCCAGCACTCCGACCTCGGCGGAGGCATGGCGATAGCGATGAAGGACCTCGAGATCCGCGGCGCCGGCAACCTCCTCGGCGGCGAGCAGTCCGGCCACATCGCCGACGTGGGCTTCGACCTCTACGTCCGGCTCGTCGGCGAGGCCGTGCAGGAGTTCCGGCAGGAGGGCGGCACCCCCGACGAGCTGGGCGAGGTACGCATCGAGCTCCCGGTCGACGCCCACCTGCCTCATACCTACATCCCGAGCGAGCGGCTGCGCCTGGAGATGTACCGACGCCTCGCCGAGGTCCGCTCCGACGCCGACGTCGACCAGATCCGCGACGAGCTCGACGACCGCTACGGCGAACCACCGGTCGAGGTCGCTTCGCTGCTCCTGGTGGCGCGGTTCCGGGCCCGGGCTCGTCAGGCCGGCATCTCCGAGGTCACGATCGCCGGCCGCAACGTGCGGTTCGCCCCGGTCGACCTGCCGGAGTCGCGCGTCGTACGCCTCAACCGGCTCTACCCGCGCAGCATCGTGAAGACCCAGCTCGGCAGCCTGCTCGTGCCGCGTCCGCAGCAGGAGGGGCGTCCGATCGACGGGGTCGCCCTGCTTGAATGGGCTCGCACGGTCATCGACACCGTCATCGACACCGTCATCGACACTGCTATCGATCCGAGGGAGTCATCGTGAGCGAAGCGAGAGCGCGCGTCGGCCGGTGCGCTTTCTGGTACCGCGCGGCTGCGGGCGAACTGCGAGCTCGCCGGAGGGCATCGTGATGTCGTCGCGACAGCGCGGCCGCTCGGTCGGTCGGTCCGTGGCCCTCGCCGGGCTGGCCCTGGTCGGCCTGGTCCTCAGCGGCTGCGGAGGCTCGGTCGGCATCCATCCCGGCTCGGCCGCCGTCGTCGGTGACGAGTCCCTGTCCATGAGCAAGATCGACGACACGACGGCGCTCTACTGCCGGGCCTACCTCCCGCAGATCCAGCAGTCGAGCACGAAGCAGATCCCGATGCGGCTCCTGCGCCAGTACGTCGCGGCCAGCCTGAGCCAGCGGCTCCTGGGCGAGCAGCTCGCCAGCCAGTACGACGTACAGCCGGGCTCCCAGTACACCCAGCGGATCGACCAGATCACCCAGCAGTTCGCGAGCGCCTCCCCCGACGCGAAGAAGGCCGTCGTCGACGTCGAGGGCGGCGACGCCTATCTCCAGACGGTGCAGGTCGCCATCGGCCAGAAGCTGCTGGCCGAGTCCGGCCAGCCGGCCGGCTCGCTCAAAGCCGCGCTCCAGCGCGGCGTCGTCGCCACCCAGGACTGGCTCACCAGCCACTCGATCAGGATCGACCCGGTCTTCGGGGTCGCCGTCGACGGCGGTCAGTTCAAGCCGGCGACGGACCAGACGTCCTACCCGCTGAGCGCGCTGGCGTCCCAAGGAACCTCGGCCACCTCGCAGCAGGATCCCGCGTACGTCGGTGCCCTGCCGCCGGCGCAGGTCTGCGGCTGACCGTGGCCGAGGGCGAGCCGCTGCTCGACTTCCGCGACGACATGCGGCGCCTGCGCCGCGACTGCCCGTGGAAGCGCGAGCAGACCCACCGCTCGCTGGCGCGCTACCTCCAGGAGGAGACCGCCGAGACGATCGAGGCGATCGACTCCGGCGATGCCGACCATCTGCGCGAGGAGCTCGGCGACCTGCTGCTGCAGGTCTACTTCCATGCGGTGATCGCCGAGGAGACTGGGATGTTCACCCTCGACGACGTCGCCCGCGGCATCAGCGACAAGATGCACCGCCGCAACCCCCACGTGTTCGGCGCGGACTCCCCGTCGCTGCTGTCGTCGGCCGAGGTCGACGCCCAGTGGCAGGAGATCAAGCGAAGCGAGCGGCCGCGCACCTCGCCGTACGACGGGATCGCCGACGGGCTGCCGGCGTTGCTGCTCGCGACGAAGGTGCTCGAACGCACCCCCGAGGTCGCGACCGGGCTGCCCGCGACCACCGACGCGGACGCCGAACTCGGCGACCGGCTGCTGGCACTGGTGGCGGAGGCGCGGTCCGCCGGCTCCGACCCCGAGCAGGCGCTGCGCGACGCCGTACGCCGGGCGGTCGCGCGCGGCACTCCAGGCTGAGGCGCTCTTCTCCCGAGCGGTGCTGCGTTGCACGGCCGCCTGATCGTGGCGCGATGGAGCGGGTCGCCGTCCGTCGCGCGGGTGCTGCACGGATCGACCGTGACGCGTGGCTAGTCTGAGCCGCATGGCGATCATCGAAGCTGTCGGCGCGCGCGAGATCCTCGACTCGCGGGGCAACCCCACGGTCGAGGTGGAGGTGCTGCTCGACGACGGTGCCTTCGCTCGGGCCGCCGTGCCGAGCGGTGCCTCGACCGGAGCCTTCGAGGCCGTGGAGCTGCGCGACGGGGCGGGACCGTACGGCGGCAAGGGCGTGCAGAGGGCCGTCGCCGGGGTCGTCCAGAGGATCGGACCCGCCCTCGAGGGCATGGACGCCGACGACCAGCGGCTCGTCGACCAGACGATGATCGACCTCGACGGCACGCCCAACAAGGCCGAGCTCGGCGCCAACGCCATCCTCGGCGCCTCGCTCGCGGTCGCCCGCGCGGCCGCGGAGTCGGCCGGCCTGCCGCTCTACCGCTACCTCGGCGGGCCCAACGCCCACCTGGTCCCGGTGCCGATGATGAACATCCTCAACGGCGGTTCGCATGCGGACTCCAACGTCGACATCCAGGAGTTCATGATCGCGCCGATCGGGGCACCGACCTTCGCCGAGGCGCTCCGCAGCGGCGCCGAGGTCTACCACGCGCTCAAGTCGGTGCTGAAGAAGAAGGGCCTCGCCACCGGGCTCGGCGACGAGGGCGGGTTCGCCCCCAACCTCGACAGCAACCGCGCCGCGCTCGACCTGATCGGTGAGGCGGTCGAGGCCGCCGGGTTGAAGCTCGGTACCGACATCGCCCTGGCGATGGACGCGGCGGCCAACGAGTTCTACGACAACGGGACCTACGCGTTCGAGGGCGGCACGAAGTCCGCCGACGAGATGACGGCGTACTACGCCGACCTGGTGGCGTCGTACCCGATCGTGAGCCTCGAGGACCCGCTCTTCGAGGACGACTGGGACGGCTGGAAGACCCTGACCGACGAGCTCGGCGACCGCGTCCAGATCGTCGGTGACGACATCTTCGTGACCAACGTCGAGCGCATCCAGCGAGGCATCGACGGCGGCCAGGCCAACGCGTTGCTGGTCAAGGTCAACCAGATCGGGTCGCTCACCGAGACCCTCGACGCCGTCGACCTCGCGCACCGCAACCGCTTCCGCTGCATGATCAGCCACCGCTCCGGCGAGACCGAGGACACCACGATCGCCGACCTCGCGGTCGCCATCAACTGCGGCCAGATCAAGACGGGTGCGCCCGCGCGGTCGGAGCGCGTCGCGAAGTACAACCAGCTGATGCGGATCGAGGAGGAGCTCGGCGACGCGGCCCGCTACGCCGGCGCCCGGGCCTTCCCCCGCTACGGGGCCTGACCGGCGATGTCGCAACCACGTCGCGTCCCTACCGGCCGCCCGGGCTCGCGTCCTGGTGGGCCACGGCAGCGCCAGCGGACGCGCGCCACGACGCCGGCCGCCGCTGCGGCTCCGGTCCCCGAGCCACGCCCGTCGCGGTTCACCGGCCGGGCGATGGTGCTGGTGCTCGTGCTCTCGGTGCTGACGATCTCCTACGCGTCGTCGCTCAAGGCCTACTTCCAGCAGCACAGCCAGATCCAGCAGCTCCGGAGCCAGATCGCGTCGAGCGAGTCGAGCATCCAGCAGCTCGAGGGCGAGAAGGCCCGCTGGCACGACCCGGCGTACGTCCGCGAGCAGGCCCGCGCCCGCTTCGGCTACCTGATGCCGGGCCAGACGTCGTACGTCGTGATCGGCGACGACGGCAAGCCACTCGCGGCCCAGGCGACGCTGAGCGACCCGCGCACGTCGAAGATCGCGACTCCCACCGCCTGGTGGACGACCGAGTGGAAGTCCGTCCAGCTCGCCGGCGACCCGCCTCAGCTCAAGACGAAGCACCAGCCGCTGAAGTACCTCGGCGGCAACGGCCGGTGAGCCGGGCCGGCGGGCCGGACGAGGTCGCGGACGCCGACCTGGCCGCCGTCGGGGCCCAGCTCGGGCGCGTGCCGCGCGGCACCCATGCCGTCGGTCACCGCTGTCCGTGTGGGCTGCCCGACGTGGTCGTCACCGAGCCGCGGCTGCCCGACGGTACGCCGTTCCCCACGACGTACTACCTCACCTGCCCGCGGGCCGCGTCGCTGATCGGGACCCTCGAGGGGTCCGGGCTGATGCGCGAGATGGAGGCCCGCCTGGCGTCGGACCCCGAGCTGGCCGCGTCGTACGCCGGTGCGCACCGGGCATACCTCGCGGCCCGAGCCGAGCTCGGTGAGGTCCCCGAGATCGCGACGGTCTCGGCGGGCGGGATGCCCGGGCGCGTGAAGTGCCTGCACGCCCTCGCCGCCCAGGCCCTGGCCGCGGGGCCGGGCGTCAACGTGCTGGGTGACGAGGTGCTCGCCCGGCTCGGCCCGTGGTGGTCCGAGGGTCCCTGTGTGGATGTGCCCTGTGTCTGAGATCCCTGTGTCTGAGATCCCTGTGTCTGAGATCCCTGTGTCTGAGATCGCCGCGGTCGACTGCGGCACCAACACCATCAAGCTCTTCGTCGGCCGGCCACCCCACGCGTCGGTCCGGACGTCGCGAATGGTCCGGCTCGGCCAGGGTGTCGACCGGACGGGCCGGCTGGCCGACGAGGCGCTCGCCCGTGCGTTCACGGCCGTCGAGGAGTACGCCGTACTGGTCGCGGAGCATGACATCCCGCCGGAGCGGATCCGCTTCTGCGCCACCTCGGCCACCCGCGACTCGGCCAACGGCGACGTGTTCGCCGAGGGGGTGCACGACCGGCTCGGGGTGTGGCCGGAGGTCCTGACCGGTGCCGAGGAGGCCGCGCTCGCCTTCGACGGAGCGGTGCGCAACCTCCGTGCCGCGCCGTACGACCCGGTGCTCGTCGTCGACATCGGCGGGGGGTCCACGGAGCTGATCCTGGGCAGCGGCCAGCCGACGCCGACTGCGACCGTTGCGGACTCGATGGACATCGGCTCCGTCCGGCTCCACGAGCGGTTGCTGCACAGCGACCCCGCGGCCCCGGCCGAGATCGCTGCCTGCGTGGCCGAGATCGACGCCGCACTGGACTCCGGATCGGTCGACCTCGCCCGGGCCGCCCAGGTCGTCGGGGTCGCCGGCACCGCGATCACGATCGCGAGCGGGGTGCTGGGGCTGGGCGCCTACGACCCGAGCCGTACCGACCAGGCGGTGATCGACGTGACCGAGCTGCACGCCTACATCGACTGGCTGGTCGGGCTGACCGTCGGGGAGCGGCTGGCGCTGCCCTACATGCATCCGGGCCGCGCGGACGTGATCGACGCCGGCGCGCTGATCCTCGACCGCGTGCTCCGACGTACCCGCGTCTCGACCCTCACGATCTCGGAGGCCGACATCCTCGACGGCATCGCCTGGTCGCTGGCGCAGGCCCACGCATGAGCGACCCGGTCCTGCTGCCGCATCCGGTGACGGGCCGGCCGTTCGCGAGCCCGGTGCCGCCCGGCACCGGCTGGCCGGGTGACCCCGCGGATGCCGACACCCCGGTCGCGCGCTCGCCTGCCGCCGTACGACGACTCGCGGCGACCGACGACCTCGACGAGCTCGACGCACGGGTCAGTGTCTGTGCGGCCTGCCCGCGCCTGGTCGGCTGGCGCGAGGCAGTCGCCCACGACAAGCGCGCGTCGTTCGCGGACCAGCCCTACTGGGGTCGGCCGATCGCCGGCTGGGGAGCGCCCACCGACGCGCCGGGAGAGGCCCGGATCGTGGTGGTGGGGCTCGCGCCGGCCGCGAACGGCGGCAACCGCACCGGCCGCGTCTTCACCGGCGACTCGTCGGGTGACTGGCTCTTCGCCAGCCTCCACCGGGTCGGGCTCGCCGGCCGATCGCGCAGCGATCACGCCGGCGACGGGCAGGCGCTCGTCGGTGCGCGGATGGTCGCGACCGTGCGCTGCGCACCACCGGAGAACAAGCCGACCGTGGCCGAGCGCGACGCATGCGCGCCGTGGATCAACCGCGAGCTCGAGCTGCTCACGCCGACGATGCGGGTGGTCGTGGCCCTCGGTGCCTACGGCTGGGACGGCGCGCTGCGGGGACTGGCCGGTGCCGGGTTCGTCGTACCGAGACCCAAGCCGAGGTTCGGTCACGGGGCCGAGGTCGGGCTGGTGCACGGGGAGCGGCGAGTGCGCCTGCTGGGGTGCTACCACCCGTCGCAGCACAACACCTTCACCGGCCGGCTCACCCCGGCCATGCTGGACGAGGTGCTCGCCGCCGCCCGCGACCTCGCCGAGGACGGATGAGGGCCGGACGTCATACGCTGCGAGCCGGCGATGGCACCGTCCGTACGACGTCCGCGCGGCCCCCGTATCCCAACCGGCAGAGGAAGTCGCCTTAAAAGCGATCCAAGTCTGGGTTCGACTCCCAGCGGGGGCACCACCCGGCCGACGTCGGAAACGGCTCGGGTCAGGTCGAGGCGTGCATCCCGCGCGCGCGATGCAGGGCTCTCTGGACCGACGCGGGGTCTGCTGAGTTGGGCGTGCGGTCCAGCCAGGAGCGGCCGAGCCAGTAGGAGAAGTAGACGTGGACCAGCCAGATGCCCCAGTAGGCCTCGGCGGCGCGGTAGGCGTAGTCGACGGTGTAGTCGAAGGGTCCGGACAGGTCCGGCCGAACGGCGTTGGCCAGGCGCCAGAGCACGAACCAGGCCACGACCAGTGAGGCCACCCAGCCGGCTCGGAGCCCGGGCCGGTCCGCCGCGCTGCGGTCGAGGATGCGGCGGTCGAAGATGTCGAAGGCGAACGGCGCGAGCAGGATCATGACCAGGTCCTCGGACTGGTCGAGCACCCAGCCGGTGTGCTCGAAGAGGACGATGCCGGCGACGACCGCCGGGGGCACCCACATCGCCCAGCGGATCGGCCGGCGGGGTTGGATGTAGACGGTGATGAACGCGGCGCCGTAGAACGACTCGCTGAAGGTGTACCAGTCGGAGGTCCATCCGGACTTGTGCAGCATCCACCAGCCGAACGCGTAGAGCACCACTGCGAGGCCCAGGGCCCACCACATCGGCCGACGCTGCCGGGCGGCCCAAGGCCGGAACCACTGGATGATCGGGCAGAGCAGCAGGGCCAGGCCCAGGGCTTCCCGGTTGTGGCCGATCTCGTTGGCCAGCTTGGTGGGAAGGAACCGAGCGAAGTCGTGCCGGATCGTCATCGCGGCCACGAGGGTGACAGCTGCGAAATAGACGGCGCTGCGCACCCACGGCTTGCTCACACTGTGAAGGTAAAGAAAAGGGTGAGGGAGCATCGTCACGCCAATTGGGGAAAAGGGTTCGTTATTCCCGATTCTTCGGGTCCCTTCAGTATCGCGCCACCCGCGACCCGGGGGTCAGGCGGGGGCGGAACCGGCCAGGTCGCGGAGCTCGTCGAGCCAGCCGTCCTCGTGCGGCCAGACCGACCTGATCAGCCAGGTCGCGCCGGCGGCCGCGAACGCGTCGGCGGTGTAGCCCGGCGCCCACTGGACGACGAGGTCCCAGTCGGCATGCGGATGCTCCCCGACGTACGACGCCAGCGCGTCGGGGGACAGGAAGTCCTGGGAGATCGGGACGAAGCCGTCCCAGCGCCTGGCCCGGGCGAGCGGCCGGGTGTAGGGCGCGCGGCCGGCCACCCAGATCGGGATGCGCGGGCGCTGCACCGGACGAGGGCGCACGGACGCCTCGACGTCGAAGTGCTCGCCGTGGAAGGACGCCCGCCCTTCACCCAGGAGCCCGGTGACGATCTCGAGCGCCTCGTCGGTGATCGCCGCCCGCACGCGGTACGACGCCTCGTCGCCGAAGTCGGAGAAGTCGAGGTCGGGCGGGTCGCCCAGGCCCACGCCCAGGGTCGCCCGCCCGGCGCTGAGGTGGTCGAGGGTCGTCAGGTGCTTGGCGACCAGCTGGGGCCGGCGGCGCGACAGCGGCGTGACCATGGTGCCGAGCCGCATCCGCGCGGTCTCCTGCGCGAGCGCCCCGAGCAGCACCCACGGGTCGTGCGCGTCGACGGCGTCGTCCCACCGGAGGTGGTCCCACAGGAAGAAACCGTCCCAGCCGTTGCTCTCGGCCGTGCGTGCGAGGGCGACGACGTCGGCCGGGTCGGTGAAGGGCGGCACGCTGAGACCGAAACGCATCCGGCGAACCTAACAGCGACCACCGACCGAGCCGAGGCTGAGAGTGGGCGGCCGGCGCTCCGGTTCGGCACGGCCGATCGGTACCATCGAGACAAGCGTTCCGTCAGAGCGACGGCCGTGACGGCCTCCAAGGAGGAGACCATGCAGAGCAACAACCCCGTCTTCCGCAACTCCGACGAGTTCAACGGACGCGCCACCAACGCCTACGGCAACCAGGTGTACGGCGCCGGCGGCGCGGCGTACCCAGGCTACGGTCAGCCGCAGACCGCCTCCGACCCGTCGAGCTGGGGCGTCGGCACGCCGGGTGACACCCGGGCCCCCACGGGACCGATGACCATCGACAGCGTCGTGCAGAAGACCGGCCTGTCACTGCTCGTACTCCTGGTGACCGCGTTCGCGACGTGGGTGCTGACGCCCTCGGTCGCGGGTCTGGACGCGAACAACGCCAACCAGCTCTACACCGCGATGATGATCGGCGGGCTCGGAGCGTTCGGTCTGTCGATGGTCAACTCCTTCAAGCGGGTGATCAGCCCGGCCCTGGTGCTGGCCTTCTGTGCGCTGGAGGGCGTCGCCCTCGGCGCCTTCAGCAAGTTCTTCGAGTACCAGTACGGCGGCGGCATCGTCATCCAGGCCGTGATCGGCACGTTCGCCGCGTTCGCCGGCACCCTGGCGGCGTACAAGTTCTTCGACATCAAGGTGAGCAGCAAGTTCCGGATGGGTGTCATCGCCGCCATGTTCGGCATGGTCGGCCTCGGGCTCCTGCAGCTGGTCGTCGGCGTCTTCGGCGGCGACCTCGGCATCGGCAGCCTGACCGGGATCGGCTTCGTGTTCTCGCTGCTCGGACTGGTGCTCGGCATCCTCATGCTGATCCTCGACTTCGACTTCGTCGAGAACGGCATCCGGGCCGGTCTGCCCGAGCGCGAGTCGTGGCGTGCGGCGTTCGCCTTGACCGTCAGCCTGGTTTGGATCTACACCAACCTGCTGCGCATCCTGGCGTTCATGCGTCGCTGACGACGTCCTCCTCCGAGGGGGCCTCCGGGACGGAGCGCAGCCGGGCACGCCGGCGCAGCTCCACCCAGAGGCCCTTCTTGTCGCCGAGCTCGGTACCCGGCGTCTTCGCCGCGCGGACGGCGGCGGCCGCGACCGGCATCGTGCCCTCGCCGCGGGTACGACGGGGCTCCTCGCCGCCGAGGCCCAGCACGCTGAGCGCGCTCGGCACGAGCACCTCGGTCAGCGCGCGGTAGCCCTCGGCCGACGGATGGAACCGGTCGGGCCCGAAGAGCACGGCCGGTGCGGCCTCGAAGTCGGGCCCGAGGATCGAGCCGAGCGAGACGGCGACGCCGTCCGCCTCGACGGTGGCGATCGCCTGCGCGGCGGCCAGGCGCCGCGACCACGATCGCGCGACCTGCTTGAGCGGCGGTGGGATCGGCTTGACCGTACCGAGGTCGGGGCAGGTGCCGACCAGCACCTTGGGGCCGGCCTCGCGCAGCCGTCGTACGCCGGCGGCGAGCTGGCGCACCGACTGCGACGGCCGTACCTGGTGGGTGACGTCGTTGACCCCGATCAGGATCACGACCAGGTCGGGGTCGGTGCTCAGCGCCCGGTCGATCTGCCCGTCGAGATCGGAGGACTGGGCGCCGACCTTGGCGAAGGCACGCAGGTGCACGCGCCGGTCGGCTCCGGACGCCAGCCCGCTGGCGAGGTGGGCACCCGGGGTCTCCACGGCACGGTCCACGCCGTAGCCCGCGGCGCTGGAGTCGCCCAGGAGCGCGATCTTGATCGCGGGTCCGGGACGACCGCGGCCGTACCAGCCCGTGGAGTCCGGAGGGGGCTCATCGCCGGCGTTGCCGATCGTGCGCCGTGCCAGCGACGCCTCGGCGCGGAGCACGCCGTACAGGCCGGCGCCGAGCACCGACAGGCCGCCGCCGCCGAACGCCGCGGCGGAGGCGAGCTTCCGCGCTGCGGCTGCCTTCCCCATGGCGCCAACTTATCGAGGCCGGTCCGTGGCCACCGGCCAGCCCCTCGAGGCCAGGGCGAGGTGCGTGGGTCGCACCTCGTCCGTCGGGGGCAGCCCGAGCAGGCGGCGGATCAGCGGCCCCTCGGGCTCGGCCCGTACGTCGGTGAAGCCGCAGCCGTGGAGCACGCCGGCGAGCTGGGGGTAGGAGTACTCGCTGATCCACGGCTCGCCGAGCCGCGCGACCGCCTCGCGTCGGCGCCGCATCACCCTGCTCACCTTCCGCGACTGCCCCGCGGACGGCGCGGCATGATCGAGCACGACCGCGACCGACGGCAACGACCCCAGGCGAAGCAGCGTGCCCTCGACGGCGCTGTGCGTGAGGTACGGCGTCACGCCCAGCCACCAGAAGAGCACCGGCCGGCCGAGGTCGACGCGGTGTCGCTCGAGGACCTCCAGCGGATCGTCGCGCTCGAAGTCCACGGGTGCGTGCACGACCGTGCCCGGGACGTCGATCCCGGCGCCGGCGAGCCGTTCGAGCTTCCAGGCCTGGGTGGCCGGGTGGTCCACCTCGGCGACCCGCACCCCGTCGTACGGGCTGCGGTAGGCGAAGGTGTCGAGTCCGGCGCCGAGGACGACGAGCTGGTCGACGCCGGCCCCCACCGCGTCGGCCAGCACGTCCTCGGCGAACCGGCTCCGGGCGCACACGAACAGCCGCATCCGAACGTCGCCCCGGGCGCGGGCCCTCGCCACCAGGTCGTCGGGATCGTCGCCGGTGACGGCCACCGCGAGCGGGTCGCGGAAGATCGCTCCGTCCTCCAGCAGCTGGTGGACCGCCCGGTGCCGCGCGGCCCCCAGCGCCGTACGGCTGGCCGGGCTGTCGGGGTCCACGGGGCCATTCTCGCCGATGTGATCCGGGCCCGAGCGCGCGACTATGTTGACCCGCATGGAGTACGTGGAGTCGCTGCTCGACCTGGTCGGCAACACCCCGCTGGTGCGGCTGCACCGGACCCTCGACCTGCCCGACGGCACGGCCGAGCCGCTGGTGCTCGCCAAGGTGGAGTACCTCAATCCCGGTGGCTCGGTGAAGGACCGGATCGCCACCCGGATGATCGACGCCGCCGAGGCCTCGGGCGAGCTGCAGCCGGGCGGCACCATCGTCGAGCCGACCTCCGGCAACACCGGGGTCGGGCTGGCCATGGTCGCCCAGGCGCGCGGCTACCGCTGCGTGTTCGTGTGCCCCGACAAGGTCAGCGAGGACAAGCGCAACGTGCTCAAGGCGTACGGCGCGGAGGTCGTCGTCTGCCCGACCGCGGTCGCTCCCGAGCACCCCGACTCCTACTACAACGTCAGCGACCGGCTCTCCAAGGAGCCCGGTGCCTGGAAGCCCGACCAGTACTCCAACCCGAACAACCCGCGCTCGCACTACGAGACCACCGGCCCCGAGATCTGGGCCCAGACCGACGGCCGGATCACCCACTTCGTGTGCGGCATGGGCACCGGGGGGACGATCAGCGGCGTCGGCCGCTTCCTCAAGGAACGCTCTGCCGAGCGAGGCGGGCCGGCCGTCCAGGTGATCGGTGCCGATCCCGCCGGCTCGGTCTACTCCGGCGGCACCGGCCGGCCGTACCTGGTCGAGGGTGTCGGCGAGGACTTCTGGCCGGAGACCTACGACCGCGACGTCACCGACCGGGTCATCGAGGTCTCCGACGCCGACTCCTTCGCGTTCACGCGGCGCCTCGCGCGCGAGGAGGCGATGCTGGTCGGTGGTTCGTCCGGGATGGCGGCCTTCGCGGCCCGCCAGGTCGCGCGCGAGCTCGCCGGGACCCCCGAGGGCGATGCCGCCGTGATCGTCGTACTGCTGCCCGACTCGGGGCGCGGCTACCTCACCAAGGTCTTCAACGACGAGTGGCTGGCCCAGTACGGCTTCGCCAGCGGCGCGGCGTCAAGCGAGCAGACCGTGGGCGAGGTGCTGCGAGGCAAGTCCGGCCAGCTGCCGGACCTCGTCCACACGCATCCCGGAGAGACCATCGCGGAGGCGGTGGCGATCCTGCAGGAGTACGGCGTGTCCCAGATGCCGGTGGTGCGCGCCGAGCCGCCGATCGTGGCGGCCGAGGTCGCGGGGTCGGTGTCCGAGCGGACCCTGCTCGAGGCGCTCTTCACCGGTGCGGCCCACCTGACCGACCGGGTCGAGGACCACATGTCGCCACCGTTGCCGACCATCGGTTCCAACGAGTCTGCCCAGGCCGCGGTGGCGCTGCTCGAGGACGCCGACGCCGTACTCGTGCACGAGGACGGCAAGCCGGTCGGCGTCCTCACCCGCCAGGACCTCCTGGCCTTCCTCGCCGGCGCCTGACCCTGTGGAGGACGCGGCGCAGGCGGACTGCGTCTCGGTGATCCTGGTGGAGTGACCGTCCCGGAGTGTCTGCGCGAGCTCGGCGGCGTCGCCAGGCGCGGCGCGCTGGTGCGGGTCACCTCGCGTCATGAGGTCGATCGTGCCGTCACCGACGGCGAGATCGTGCGCTTTGGCCGGGGCCGCTACGGCCTCCCCGATCTCGACGACGCCGTGGGCCTCGCGGCGACGTTGGGAGGGGCCGTGTCCCATACCACCGCCGCGCTGCACCACGGCTGGGCTGTCCTCGAGATCCCGGACCGGCCGCACATCACCATCAGCCGGGGCCGCAAGCGCCATCCGCTCTCGGCGAGGGCCCGGCTCCATGTCGCCGAGCTCCGACCCGACCAGGTGCGCGATCACGTGACGGAGCCGTGGACGACCCTCGAGCACTGCGTACGCACCCTCCCGTTGCCCGCGGCCCTCGCCGTCGCGGACTCAGCGCTGAGGGACGGCTTCGGGTCGGCCAGCCTCACGCGGCTGGCCGAGCGAGCTCGGGGTCCCGGCTCGGTGATGGCGCGAACGGTCGCCGCGGAGGCGAGCCCGCTCGCGGCCAACCCCTTCGAGTCCGCGCTCCGCGCCATCTGCCTCGACGTTCGCGGGCTCCGCGTGCGCCCGCAGGTGACGATCGCCGAGGGCGACTTCACCGCCCGCCCCGACCTCGTGGACGAACGCCTACGGATCGTCCTGGTGGCGGACTCCTTCGCGTGGCACGGCGGCCGCGAGCAGCTGGCCACCGACGCGCGGCGCTACAACCGGCTGGTCATCCACGGGTGGATCGTGCTGCGCTTCTCGTGGGAGGACGTGATGTTCCATCCCGATGCCGTGCGCGAGGTGTTGGTGGCGGCCGTCGCTCTCGCAGAAGTGATGAGCAAACAGACCCTCCGACCGCCACCGGCAGCGTGAGCACATCTTGCGGATGCTCGGTGGCTCATACCTTCTACGGTCGGCTCGGCACTTGTGCAATGCGTTAGTGATGACTAACTTATGGCCGTGACCGACGCATTCGCCGCAGCAGCGGAGCCGACCCGGCGCCGCATCCTGCAGCTGCTCGCGCGCGGCCCGGAGTACGCGGGTGACATCGCGGGCCACTTCGACGTCACCCGTCCGGCCATCAGCCAGCACCTCGGCGTTCTCGTCGCGGTCGGGCTGGCGACCGCCGAGCAGCAGGGACGCCAACGCCTCTACCGCATCGAGCCCTCGGGCATCGCGCGGCTCCAGGCCGAGATCGCCACCTTCTGGACCCGCGAGCTCGACGAGCTCGTCCGCGACGCCCAGCGCGTCGGCCACCGATCCGCACCCGAGGAGGAACCATGAACGACGTCTTCACCTCCAGCGTCGACCTGCCCGTCAGCCCCGACGAGGCGTTCGCGCTGGTGACCGAGCCCGAGCGGCTGCGCCGCTGGACGGCGGTCTGCGCCACCGTCGACCTGCGGGCCGGCGGCAGCTGGACATGGACCGTGACGCCCGGCCACATCGCCGCCGGCAGCGTCCGCGAGCTCGAGCCAGGCCGTCGGGTCGTGCTCGGCTGGGGCTGGGAGGGCGACGACACGCTCCCGCCGGACGGCTCCACGGTCACGGTCACCATCGAGGAGACGGCCGGCGGCAGCCGGCTGACGCTCGAGCACGCAGGTCTGGTCGGCGACCAGCTGAAGGGTCACGCGGAGGGCTGGGATCACTACCTCGAGCGCCTGGAGCGGGTCGCGGTCAAGGGCGACGCCGGCCCGGACGAGTGGGCGTGGGCACCGGAGCACCTCGACCCCATCGTCGTCGGGTACGCCGCGCTGGCCGCGCTGCAGCCGGTGCTGCGCGCCCTCACCGCCGAGGACAGGCCCAAGCCGACGCCGTGCACCGACCTGAGCTGTCACCAGGTCGCGGTCCACCTCATGGAGTCGATCTCGGGCCTCGGTGCGATGGCCGGCGCGACGGTCGAGATGCCGGCCGAGGGGTCCCTCGAGAGCAAGGTGTCGACGATGACGGACCAGACGCTCCGTGCCTGGCAGGCCCGCGGCCTCGAGGGCACCGTCACCGACCCGGCCGGAGAAGAGGTGCCGGCGTCGTTCAGCCCGGCGGTGCTCGCCATCGAGCTGCTGCTCCACGGGTGGGACCTCGCTCAGGCGAGCGGCCAGGGCATGGCGGTCTCGGACGAGGTCGTGGCGTACGTCGCACAGCTGGCCGAGCCGATCATCCCGTCTGGCCGCGGGTTCGCCTTCGCCGACGAGGTCGCGGCCGCGGAGGGGGCTGCCGCGCTGGACCGGCTCGCGGCGTACTCCGGGCGGCAACCGATGCCGGCCTGACCCGCTCGGCACAGGCCGGAGGGACCAAGGTCCCCCCGGGTAGGTCCTTCTCCCCGTCATGGCGCACGATGGCTTCCAGGAGGATCGCCCCGTGGACCCACTTGACCTTGCCCGCTGGCAGTTCGGCATCATCACCGTCTACCACTTCCTGTTCGTGCCTGTGACGATCGGCCTGTCCGCGATCGTGGCCGGCTACGAGACCGCTTGGGTGCGCACGCGCAACCCGCACTGGCTCAGGCTGACCAAGTTCTTCGGGAAGCTCTTCCTGATCAACTTCGCGATCGGGGTCGTGACCGGGATCGTGCAGGAGTTCCAGTTCGGCATGAACTGGAGCGACTACTCCCGGTTCGTGGGCGACATCTTCGGGGCGCCGTTGGCGGTCGAGGGACTGCTGGCGTTCTTCCTGGAGTCGACGTTCCTCGGCCTGTGGATCTTCGGCTGGGACCGGTTGTCGCCGAAGCTCCACGCGACCTGCATCTGGCTCGTGCACCTCGGCACGCTGTTCTCGGCATACTTCATCCTGGCCGCCAACTCCTGGATGCAGCACCCCGTGGGGTACTCCTACAACCCGAAGACCGGCCGGGCCGAGCTGCACGACTTCTTCGCTGTGCTGCTGAACAAGGTGCAGCTCGCGACCTTCCCGCACGTGGTGATGTCGGCGTACCTCACGGGTGCGGCGTTCGTGCTCGGCGTCGCGCTGTGGAGCATGCAGCGCGCCGACGGAGAGACGAAGGAGATCTTCCGTCGCGGCGTCCGGACGGGCGCGGCGCTGCTGCTCGTCGCCGGCATCGGCGTCGCGGTCACCGGGCGACATCTCCGGCAAGATCATGACCGACGTGCAGCCCATGAAGATGGCGGCCGCGGAGGGTCTCTACGACACCCAGAGCCATGCGCCGTTCTCGGTCTTCGAGCTCGGCAGCCTGAACGGCGAGCACCACACGTCGATCATCGAGATCCCGGGCCTGCTGTCGTTCCTCGGCACCGGGAGCTTCAACGGCGAGATCAAGGGCATCGACGACCTGCGCGCCGAGTACCAGGCGACGTACGGCACCGACCCGGGCCAGAAGTACTACTCACCCGGTGACTACACGCCGATCATCCCGGTGACCTACTGGTCGTTCCGCTTCATGATCGGGCTCGGGCTGCTGAGTGCGGCTGCGGCCATCGCGATCCTCTTCGTCACCCGGCGGGGCCGAGCCCCGACCAGCAGGTGGTGGACCGGGCTGGGGATCCTGCTCCCGCTGATGCCGGTCGCGGCCAACTCGTTCGGCTGGATCTTCACCGAGATCGGCCGGCAGCCGTGGGCGGTCTTCGGGGTGATGACCACCGCACAGGGTGTCTCGCCCACCGTGACCGCCTTCGACGTCTGGGTGTCGATGACCGCCCTCACCCTGCTGTACGCCGTACTGGCCGTGATCGAGGTCAAGCTGCTGCTCAAGACCATCAAGACCGGCCTGCCCGACGACCCGCCGCCCATCGACGACGCGGGCGACACCGACCGACCGCTCGCCTTCGCCTACTAGGAGACTGCCGTGGAGCTCACCACTGTCTGGTTCGCCCTCATCGCCGTCCTCTGGATCGGCTACTTCACGCTCGAGGGCTTCGACTTCGGCGTCGGCATGCTGCTGCCGATCCTGGCCAAGGACGACCGCGAACGCCGGGTCATGATCAACACCATCGGCCCGGTCTGGGACGGCAACGAGGTGTGGCTGCTCGTCGCCGGCGGGGCCACGTTCGCGGCCTTCCCGGAGTGGTACGCCACGCTCTTCAGCGGGTTCTACCTGCCGCTGCTGCTGATCCTGCTGGCGCTGATCGTGCGCGGGGTCGCCTTCGAGTACCGCGCCAAGGGCCACGCCGACCAGTGGCGCAACCGCTGGGACGCCGCGATCGTGATCGGCTCCTTCCTGCCGTCGCTGCTGTGGGGCGTGGCCTTCGCGAACATCCTGCGCGGCGTCCCGATCGACGCCCACAAGGAGTACACCGGCGGCTTCTTCAACCTGCTCAACCCCTACGCCCTGATCGGTGGCGCGAGCACGCTGCTGCTGTTCCTCACCCACGGAGCGATCTACATCGCGCTGAAGACCGACGGTCCGATCCGCGAGCGCGCCCGCGGGCTGGCCCTCAAGGTCGGTCTGGCGGCCGCGGTCGTCGCGGTCGTCTTCCTGCTCTGGACGCAGGTGAAGACCGGCAACGTCGGGTCCGCGGTGTTCTTCGGGCTGGGGGCGGCCTCGCTGGTCGGCGGGCTGTTCGCGATCCTGAGGGCCCGTGAGGGGTGGGCGTTCATCGGCACCTTCGTCTGCCTCGCCCTGGCCGTGGCCGGCCTCTTCGTGGCGCTCTTCCCCGACGTGATGCCGAGCTCGACGGCCACGGCGTTCAGCCTGACCACCTCCAACGCCTCGTCGACGCCGTACACGCTGAAGGTCATGACGATCGTCGCGGTGGTCTTCACCCCGATCGTGCTGGCCTACCAGTCCTGGACCTACTGGGTGTTCCGGAAGCGGATCGCGGTGCACCACATCCCGGCCGAGCCCTCCGAGGCGCCCGTCGGATGAGACCGACGGATCCTCGGCTGGTACGCCGCCTGGCCCCGGCGCGACGCCAGCTCGGCTTCGTGATCTCGGGCGGCGTCGTCACGAGTTTGCTCGTGATCGGCCAGGCCTGGCTGGTCGCCGGCGTGGTCGTGGCCGTGGCCCACGGCGGGCGTGTGCTGCCCTGGGCGCTGGCGGTCGCCGGAGTCTTCGTGGCGCGAGGCCTGGTCGGGCTGGTCTCCGAGCTCGCGGCGGCGCGGGCGGCGGGCGTCGTCGGCACCGACGTACGACGCGAGCTGGTGCGCGCGGTGCTCTCACCGGCGTACGCCGGATCGCCCCGAGCGGGCGAGACCGCGGTCCTGGTCACCCGCGGGGTGTCCGCGGCCGAGCCCTACCTGACCCGCTACCTGCCGGCGCTCGTGCTGGCCGGCGTGCTGCCGGTCCTCACCGTCGTGGCGATGGCGACTCAGGATGTGACCAGCGCCGTGATCGTGCTCGCCACGCTCCCGCTGATCCCCGTCTTCGGAGCCCTCGTCGGTCTCGCGACGCGCGACCGGGCGGAGCGCCAGTGGCGGGCGATGGCGTCGCTCTCCGGCCACTTCCTCGACGTGATGCGCGGCCTGCCCACCCTGGTGGCCTTCCGGCGCGCCGAGGCCCAGACGTCGCGGATCCGCGAGGTCACCGAGCGCTACCGCAAGGCGAGCCTGGCGACGTTCCGCATCGCCTTCGCCTCCTCGGCGGTGCTCGAGCTGGTCGCCACCTTGTCCGTGGCGCTGGTCGCCGTCACCGTCGGGGTGCGGCTCGCGGGCGGGGGGCTCGACCTGCGTACCGCCCTGATCGTGCTGCTGCTGGCCCCCGAGGCCTACTGGCCGCTGCGCCGGGTCGGTGCGGAGTTCCACGCCGCTGCCGAGGGCGTGGCGACCTTCGAGCGCGTCGACGAGCTGTTGTCGCAGACGTCGCCCGAGGTCTCGACCGGCCCCGGCCGCACCGGCGACCTCGTGGTCGACGGCGCCACCGTCACCTACCCCGGCCGGGTGGTCCCGGCCCTCGACCGGGTGTCCCTGGTCGTGCCACGCACCGGCATCACCGCGGTCACGGGTGCGTCGGGCAGCGGCAAGTCCACCCTGCTCTCGGTGCTCGCCGGGCTGCGTACGCCGGACGCCGGTCACCTCCTGGTCGGTGGTCAGCCCGTCGGTGGGGAGGCCTGGCGTGCGCAGGTCGCGTTGCTCCCGCAACGACCGGTCTTCGTGGCCGGCAGCATCGCCGACAACGTACGCCTGGGTGCACCGAGCGCGAGCGACGCCGACGTCTGGCTGGTCCTGCGACGGGTGGCTCTCGAGGAACGCGTTCGCCAGCTGCCCCAGGGCCTCGACACCGAGCTCGGCGAGGACGGCACGACTCTGTCCGCCGGCGAGCGCGCCCGTGTCTCGCTGGCGCGCATCGTGCTCAGCGACCGTCCGTGGGTCCTGCTCGACGAGCCGACCGCCCACCTCGACGCCCTCACCGAGCACGTCGTCAGCGACACCCTCGTCGAGCTCGCCCGTGACCGTGCGGTGCTCGTCGTCGCCCACCGCCCGGCCCTCGTCGGGCTGGCCGACCACGTGGTCCACCTCGCCGCGTCCGCCGCACCTGTCCTCGAGACGCCGACACCGATCCGAGCCGCAGCGGCGGCCCGGATCGCCCCGCTGACACCCGCTGCGTCGTACCGCCGCCCGCGCCTGCTCCTGCCCACCGTCGTCGGTGCCCTGGCGTCCATCTCCGGCGTCGCGCTCACCGCGACCTCGGGCTGGCTGATCGTCCAGGCCTCGACCCGCCCGGCCGTGCTGACGCTGCTCGTCGCGATCGTGGGCGTCCGCACCTTCGGCCTGGCGCGGCCGCTGCTCCGGTACGTCGAGCGGCTCTGGTCGCACGACACCGCCCTCGGGCTGCTGGCCCGCCGCCGCGCCGAGGTGTACGACGCGCTGGTGCCGCTCACCCCGGCCCGGCTCGGCCCACGCCGGGGCGACGTGCTCGCGTCGGTCGTCGACGACGTCGACAGCGTCCTCGACCGTGAGCTGCGGAGCCGGATCCCGCTCCGCGGCCTGGCGATCGTCGGTGCGCTGGCGACCCTGATCACCGGGCTGCTCGACCCCAGGGTCGGTGCGGTCGTCGCCGGCACCTGCCTGATGGGGCTGGGCGCCTATCTGCTGACCCGGGCCGGCGCCGGACGCGGCGAGCAGCGCAGCGTGGCTGCCCGAGCGCAGCTCTCCGAGCGCGTCGTCGAGACCACCCAGGTGGCCGACGAGCTGCTCATGTGGCAGGCCGGTGAGCGCGCGGTCACGGCCGTGGCGGAGGCCAGCGACGAGGTCGCGGCCGGCTCCGTCCGCAGCGCCCGCTGGCTCGGGCTCGGCCGCGCGATCGCACTCAGTGGCTGCGGCACGGGGGTCGCGTCGGTCGCGCTGCTCACCGCTCCCGCGGTCACGGCCGGGCACCTCGGGGCTCCCCTCGCCGCGCTCCTGGTACTGGTGCCGCTGGCGCTCGGCGAGGTCGTGGTCCCCGTCGTGGACGCGGGCACGGCGTCCGCCCGGGCACGCGCGGCGGAGTCCCGGCTCACCGCTCTGCTCTCGCTCACCCCGGCGGTCACGGCCCCGGCCACGCCGGCCGACGCCTCCGACAGCACCGCGGTCGAGGTCAGCGGCGTGACGGCGTCCTGGGACGACCGGCCCGCGCTCCGCGACCTCTCCCTCAGCGTGCCCAGCGGGCGCCGGGTCGGGATCGTCGGGCCCTCCGGCTCCGGCAAGAGCACGCTGGCCGCCCTGTTCCTGCGCTTCGTCGACCCGGTCGAGGGCTCGGTCCGCCTCGGTGGCGTCGAGCTCCCCCGTCTCGCCCTGGACGACGTACGACGCAGCGTCGGCCTGGTCGACGACGACCCGCACGTGTTCGCGACGACCGTCGCCGAGAACGTCCGCCTGGCCCGGCCCTCCGCCTCCGACGACGACATCGAGGAGGCGCTCCGGGACGCGGGGCTGGCGCCGTGGCTCGACGGACTGGCCGCCGGGCTCGACACGCGACTGGGCGACGGCGCAGCAGCCGTGTCCGGTGGCGAGCGGGCCAGGTTGGCCGTGGCCCGGTCGCTCCTGGCCGACCAGCGGGTGCTCGTGCTCGACGAGCCGACCGCTCATCTCGACCACGCGACGGCGGAGCAGCTGGCCGCCCAGATCCTGGGCGACGACAGCGATCGCGCGGTCGTCTGGATCACCCACGAGCCGGTCGGACTCGACCGCCTGGACGACGTCGTCCACCTCGACACGAGAGACGGTGCTACACATACCCCATGAGCGAAGCCCCTACGCCCATTCGCGTCTTCCTGCTCGACGACCACGAGGTCGTCCGACAGGGACTGCGCGCGCTCCTCGAGTCGGGCGGTGACATCGAGGTGGTCGGTGAGTCCGGCCTGGCCGCGGAGGCCGCCGCGCGCATCCCCGCGCTGCGGCCCCACGTCGCCGTTCTCGACGCCCGGCTCCCCGACGGCTCGGGGATCGAGGTGTGCCGGACCGTCCGCGGCGTCGACCCCGACATCAAGGCGCTGATCCTCACGTCGTACGACGACGACGAGGCGCTGTTCGCAGCGATCATGGCCGGTGCCGCCGGCTACGTCCTCAAGGAGATCACCGGCCAGGACCTGATCGGCGCCGTACGCCAGGTGGCCGCCGGCAACTCCCTCATCGACCCGGTCCTCACCGCCCGGGTCCTCGAGCGCGTGCGCAACGGGCCCGGTACGGCGCCCGAGCTGGCCGGCCTGACCGAGCAGGAGCTCAAGCTGCTCGCCCTGATCGCCGAGGGCCTGACCAACCGGCAGATCGGCGAGCGCATGTTCCTGGCCGAGAAGACGGTGAAGAACTACGTGTCCAGCATTCTCGCCAAGCTCGGCCTCGAGCGTCGTACCCAGGCCGCCGTGCTCGCCTCCAAGCTGCTGGGGCAGGACGGTCAGTCCTGACCGCCTCCGGGTAGCAGGGGTACGCGCCAGCGGAGCACCAGCCCGCGGGGGTCACCGTCCGAGAGCGTGAGCTCGCCGCCGAGGGCGTGGGCGCGTTCGCGGGCGTTGCGCAGGCCACTCTCGCGAGCGTGGGGCGTGATCCCGATGCCGTCGTCGATGACGACGAGGGTCAGGTCACCGAGCGCCACCCCGACCTCGACCTCGACCCGCGTGGCGTGGGCGTGCCGGGCGACGTTGGACAGCGCCTCGCGCAGCACCGGCAGCAGCTGCTCGCGCAGCACCTCGGGTACGGCGGTGTCGACCGGACCGCTGGTGCGCACGGTGGGGGCGAAGCCGAGCACCGGGACGTAGTCGCGGGCCAGAGCCTGCAGGTCACCCCGGAGCGTGTCGGACCCCTGCGTCTGCAGCTCGAAGATCGTGGCCCGGACGTCGCGGATCGTGCCGTCGATGTCGTGGACCGCCGACGCCAGGCGGTCGCGGATGTCGTCGCCTCCGCGCAGTGACGCGGCCTGGAGCTGCATCCCTACGGCGAAGAGCCGCTGGATCACCACGTCGTGGAGGTCGCGGGCGATGCGCTCCCGGTCGGAGAGGACGGCGAGCTTCTCGCGGTCGTCCACCGCCATGGCGCGGTCGAGGGCCAGGGCCGCGTGGTCGGCGAAGCTGATCAGCAGCTCCCGGTCGTCGAGGTCGCGCAGACGCTGCTCGTCGGGACGGAACAGGGCGACGAGCATGCCGCCGTCGTCGAGCCGGGCGCGGAGCGGTACGACGGTCGCGGTCACCGAGCCGAGCACGACGTCGACGGGATCGCCGGTCGGCAGGTCGCCGAGGGCCTCGAGAGCCGACTCGACGGCCTCGAGCACCGTGGCGACGTCGGCCGGCTCGCAGGCCACGGTGAGCACGTCGGCCTCGGGCGCGGACGCGACCACCGCGGTGGCCCACGCTCGGCCGACGCGACGGGCGGTGGTGGTGATGTGCTGGAGCGCCATCTCCCGCTCCACCGGCGGCTGCAGGTCGTCGGTCAGTGCGGCGGCCGCCTCGAGCCACTGCCGCCGGCGCTCGCTGAGGCCGTAGGCGCGGGCGTTCTCGATCACCAGCCCCGCCGCGCTGGCCAAGGTGACGACGAGCCGCTCGTCGGCGTCGGTGAAGTCTCCTCCGCCCTGTTTCTCGGTGAGGTACAGGTTGCCGAACACGGTGCCCCGGATGTCTACGGGCACCCCGAGGAACGACGTCATCGGCGGGTGGTGCGGGGGGAAGCCGGACGACGCCGCATGCCGAGTCAGGTCGGTCAGCCGCAACGGCCGGGCGTCGGTGATCAGCTGGCCGAGGATGCCGCGCCCCTTCGGGAGCTCCCCGATGCGGGCGCGTTCCTGCTCGGTCAGGCCGGTCGTCACGAACTCACCGAGGGCGTCGTCGGAGCCGAGCACGCCCAACGCGCCGTACCGGGCGCCGGTGAGCGCCGTCGCCGCCTCGACGATCCGCGACAGCACGCTGCGCAGGTCGAGGTCGGAGGAGATGGCCATGACGGCCTCCAGCAGCTTGCGACTGGAGTCCGACATCAGCTCGGTCTCTGGGTAGGAGGTCATGACACTCCCTAGGCCGGGTCGCGCAGGCGCCGGGGGACGCCGGCGTCGACCGGTGTCCCGTGGTCGAGCCGGAGCTTGACGTCCACCAGCTCGGCTCCGAGCGGGGTGGCGACGACGGGGTTGAGGTCGGCCTCCGCGAGCTCGGGTACGTCGACGGCGAGTCGGCCGAGCGAGACGACCAGGTCGACCAGCGCCTGCTCGTCCACGGGCTCGCTGCCGCGGTAGCCGGACAGCAGCGGCCAGATCCGTAGCGACCGCAAGGCCCGGGACGCGTCCTGGGCGGACACCGGTGCCAGGAGCAGCGTCCGGTCGTTCCAGAGCTCGGTGGCCGTACCGCCGGCGGCCACCATCACCATCGGGCCCAGGCCCGGGTCACGGATCACACCGAGAGCGATCTCGACGCCGTGGACCATCGGCTGCACGATCGTCGCGACGTGGGGCTCGCCCGTCGTGAGGGCGAAGTCCTCGACAGCGCTCTGCACGGCCTCGACCGTCGACAGACCGGCGCGCACGAGGTGCCGCTCGGTCTTGTGCACGACCTCGGGGTCGGCGACCTTCACCGCGACCGGCAGACCGATCTCCACGGCCGCGGCGGCAGCGGCCGACGGGCCGCGCGCGACGACTCCGGCGGGGGCTACGTCGTACGACGCGAGCAGGTGGCGGTAGGCGTCCGGGCCGAGCCAGCCCGCCCCCGAGTCCGCGAGGTACGTCGACACCCAGCGTCGTACCGTGGCGAGCCGGACCGGGTCGGTCACCGGCGCGACCGTCCGTGGGGTGCGCAGCCACGCGGAGTGGTCGGCAGCGTGCGCCAGCGACCGGATCGCCGCGTCCACGGACGGCAGGACGGTGACTCCCGGGAGCGGGCCGCCCTCGAGGCCGCCGAGGAGCACGGCCACCATCGGCTTGCCCGGGTGGGTGTTCCGCGCCGCGCGCAAGGCAGCCAGGGTCGCCTCGGGGTCGAGGGTGCGGGTGCTGGCCAGGACCAGCAGGACGGCGTCGACCTCGTCGGTCTCCAGGAGCCGGGCGGTGATCTGGCCGAGCTCGTCGGCGCCACCACCCGCACCGGCGTCGACGGGGTTGGCCGTGCCGGCGGTGCCCGACACGTGCGGCGAGATGCGCTCGCGGAGCTCCTCGGAGAGCGTGGGCACCTCGAGCCCGTAGCGGGCGGCCGTGTCCGCGGCGAGCACGCCCAGTCCGCCGGCGTTGCCGAGCACCGCGATCCGCGGGCCGAGCGGGAGCGGCTGCTCCGAGATCAGCAGTGCGGTCTCGGTCAGCTCCTCGGCGTCGCGGCAGCCGATCACCCCGGCCTGGGCGAAGAGGGCGTCGACGCAGACCCCGGGGGTGGCCGCGGCGGCGGTGTGGGAGGCACCGGCCCGCTGGCCGCTGCCCGACCGGCCACCGACGACCGCCAGCAGAGGCTTGGTCTCGGCGAAGCGCCGCGCGACGCGGGCGAACTTCGCGGGGTTGCCGAACGACTCGAGGTAGAGCGCGGCCGCGGTGACCCCGGGGTCGTCGAGCCAGGCCGCCAGCAGGTCGTTGCTGGAGACGTCGGCCTTGTTGCCGAGCGAGACGAAGTGCCCGACACCCAGACCGAGCCGGCGAGCGAGGTCGATCACGACGATGCCGACGCCCCCGGACTGCGAGGCGATCGCGAGACCCCCGACCGGCGGGTTGGCGCCGGCGAAGGTCGCGGAGAGCCGGACGTCCGGCTGGTTGTCGAGGAGGCCGAGGCAGTTGGGGCCGACCACCCGGATGTCGCGGGCGCGCGCCGTACGGGTGAGCTCGCGCTGGAGTGCGAGGCCGGCCTCGCCCATCTCGGCGAAGCCCGAGGTGATGACCACCGCCGCGCGGGCGCCGGCGTCGGCCGCCTGCTCGACGCACGACGTCACCTGCTCCGGCGGTACGGCGACGATGACCAGGTCCACTGGTCCCGGCGCGTCCTGGAACGACCGGTAGGCAGCGACCCCGCCGATCGTCTGGGCGGCCCGGTGGATGACGACCAGGTCTCCCAGGAAGCCGCCCTCCACGATCGAGTCGATGATCGCGGCGCCGACCCCGGTGCCGTCGTGGCGGGCGCCGACCACCGCCACCCGGTGCGGGCGCAGGAGCGCGGTCAGCGAGGCGGCCTCGGACCGGGACTCGCGGGTGTCGGCGGCACGGAGCGACGACTCGGAGAGCCGGGTGTCCATCTCGACCGTGACGATGCCCTGTTCGAGGTGCCGGGTCACCTCGAAGCCGGCGTCGAGGAAGACGCGCAACATGGGTGCGTTCTCGGCGAGCACGTCGGCGGTGAACCGTCGTACGCCGGCGGCTCGTGCGGCGGCCGCGAGGTGCTCGAGCAGCAGGGTGCCGACACCGTGGCCGCGTAGTGCGTCCGCGACCAGGAAGGCCACCTCGGCGTCGTCGTCCGACCTCTCGGCGGTGGCCAGCCCGACCAGCGCGGCGTGCTGCCACAGCCCCAACGCGAGCACGCGCCCGCTGCCGTGCTGGGCGAGCAGATGGTCGACGTAGTCGTGACCCGCCTTCCGGCTCACCCCGAAGAAGCGCAGGCGCAGGCTCTCCAGGCCCACCTCGTCGTGGAGTGCGAACAGCGCGTCGCGGTCGCTCTCGTGGAGCGGACGTACGACGCCCACCGAGCCGTCGGCCAGCAGCACGTCGGCCGGCGCGGTCGTCGGTACGACGGGCGCCGGAGCGTGCGGGTGTGCCGCGATGTCGCTGGTGTTCACGAATTCCTCCTGGGACCATCGTCAGTGGACGCATGGACCCGGGGGAGGGCCCTTGTGCCCCGGCCCACGGGCCGTCGGCCCCTGTGCGCCCGCCGGCGCGCGCCGTGTGCTGGGACCGGCGTACGACGAACCCGCGCGAGGAGGCCGCAGCGATGCTGGTGCGAGACGTGATGACGACCCAGGTCGTGACCGTGCGCCCGGAGCTGCACGTCAAGGCGGCCATCGAGCTGCTCGACGCCCACCGGATCACGGCCATGCCCGTCGTCGACGACGACGACCTGCTGGTGGGGGTGGTCAGCGAGGCGGACGTCCTGCGTGGCGCCGTGCTGCCCGACCGGCGCGCCCACGAGATCCCGGTGCGCGTCGACGGGCGCACCGGACCGCTCACCGTGGGTGACGTGATGACCCGTGAGGTGATGAGCGTGACGGCCGACGCCGACCTCGCGGCCGCCGCCTCGGTGCTGGTCGAGACGCACGTGAAGAGCCTCCCCGTCGTCGACCACGGCCGGGTCGTCGGCGTGGTCAGCCGCCGCGACGTGATCGCGGTGCTCGCGCGACGCGACCCGCTGATCGCGGCCGAGGTCGACGGCCTCCTCCGCGCTGCCGACGTCGTCTGCGGTGTCGAGGTGGTGGACGGGGTGGTCCGCATCGACGGTCCGCTCGAGCCGCATGCACGCGAGCTCGCGCGGGTGCTCGCCGGGACCGTGGCGGGAGTGGTCGGGGTCGCGTTCCGAGAGTGAGCGCGGCGTCGAGTGCACGCCGTAGCCTGGACCGCGCCGTGGCCGGCCGGTTGTCACCCGGAGCAGGTCACCCGGAGCAGGTCGCAGGGGGCGTCACAGGGGGCGTCACAGGGCGCGCTGCACGGGCAGCGAGGCCATCGGGTCCCAGCCGCTCCCCAGTCGTCGGCCGGTCAGCTCCGACCACCGCATCCGCAGGTAGAGCGTGCGCCCGCCCGACGCCCAGGCGGTCGGGTTCCAGACCTCGCGGATGTGCTCCAGCTCCGCGCTGTCCACGACGACCTCGGCGCGACCGCGCGCGACCACGCTCCAGCCCCGCTGGTACTCGTAGTCGAACTGGTCGACCTCGAGCGCCAGCACCGAGCCGCGGGCATGGCTGCCCAGCAGGCTGTACGGCGTGGTCCGCACCACGATGGCGTCGTCCACGACCGAGAAGTTCACCGGCACGATGTGCGGCCCGTTGGGGGTGCACGCGGCGACGCGTCCGACCAGACCGGCCCGGAGCAGCTCCGCGCACTCGGTCTCGTTGAGGTCGAAGGACTCGTACACCCGAAGCCACCTCCTGAGGCACTCCCACGGAATCTCCGTTCACACCATCGTCCGGGCCGGGGCCGCGGGCGTTCAGGGCCGATGGTCCCGACGTGAGGGTCCTATGCGCCTGCCCTGGAAGCGGGCTGCGCAGGAGGCTGGAGTCGGCCCAAGGAGGCGCACGACGTCTCCCTCCGGACATCAACCACAGCGACCAAGGAGGCCCACGATGTCCACCACCCTCGACACCACCACGCCGTTCCCCGCCGGCAGCATCGTCGTCGGTGTGGACGGATCACCGTCCGCGGCCGAGGCGGTCACCTGGGCCGCCGAGCAGGCCGCCCTCGAGCACCGCCCGCTCACCCTGGTGAACGCCTACCACATCGACAGCATCTTCTGGATGGAGACCGCGGGCGTCGACCACCACGAGCTCCAGCAGGAGCTCAGGCAGTACGGCGAGAGACTGCTCGACTCCGCCAAGCGGTCCGCCCTCGAGACCGCGCCGGGCCTCGAGATCTACGAGGTCACGTACCACGCCGACGCACGCACCGCGCTGCTCGAGGCCTCGCACGCGGCCTCCATGGTCGTCCTCGGGTCCCGCGGCCGCGGGCGCGTCACCAGCCTGCTGCTCGGGTCGGTCGGGGTAGCCGTCGTCCGCCACTCCTCCTGCCCGGTCGTCGTCCGCCGCCCGTCGCGCGACGGCGTGCACCAGGGCGTCGTCGTCGGCACCGACCTGAGCGACGACTCGCGCCCGGCGCTGGAGTACGCGTTCCGGCTGGCCTCGACCCGCCACCAGCGACTGACCGTGCTGGCCTTCCGTCCCGACTTCCCGTGGTTCGGCCGGAACGCCGGCGAGGACGCGGACGGGAAGGACCGGGAGCGCCTGACCGCGTTGCTGAGCGACCTGGGTGACAAGTACCCCGACGTCCGGGTCTCCGAGAAGGACGTCGAGGACCCCGAGGCGCGTGCGCTGGTCGCCGCGGCGTCGGACCAGGACATCATCGTCGTGGGCAGCCACCACGAGGGCGCCGTGGCCTCGGCCCTCGGGCAGGCCCTGGCCGTGGCGGTCGTCGAGCACGCACCCGCGACCGTCGTCGTCGTACCGACCGCACCGGTCGGCTGAACGTCCCGCGACCGCGGGACGATCGGCCCCTCGAGAGGTGACCTAACTCTCTGACCGGGGTCGGCGTCCGCGCGCACTCTGATGGACAAGCGAGCCCACCCCCCCTGGCCCGCTATTCCCCCCGGAGACCCGGGCCCCGGCGCTGCCGGGGCCCGGGTCTCCTGCATCTCCCGCCCGCGGCAGGCGTCAGCCGGCGACGATCCGGTCGGCCGAGGGTCGGGTCGCGACGACCAGGGCCGCGTTGGCGTCGTCGACCCGGGTCACCCAGGCCTCGGCCTCCGCGGGCGACTTCCCGAACTGCACGTGACGTGCCACGAGCCGCGGCCGGCGCTTCTCTTCCGCGACGTCCAGGAACCAGACCTCGTCGAGCCCCGCCCGGACCGCCCGCCACTCCGGCCGGTCGAGCAGGAGGTAGTTGCCCTCGGTCACCACCAGCTCGACCTGCGGCAGGACTTCGACGACACCGGCGAGCGGCTGCTCGAGGTCGCGGTCGAACCCCGGTGCCCAGACCGTCGACCGGACCTCGCGCAGACGCCGGAGCAGCGCGGCGTACCCCCAGGCGTCGAAGGTCTCGGGGGCGCCCTTGCGGTCGAGCAGCCCGAGGCGGCGCAGCGAGACGTCGGCGAGATGGAAGCCGTCCATCGGCAGGTGTACCGCCGGCACCTCCGACTCGGCGACCAACCGCTCGGCGTACGTCGTCTTGCCCGCGCCCGGTGCCCCGGCGATGCCGAGGATCCGTCTACGGGGCATGCGCCCAGCATGGCGGTACGCCGCCCCGTGCTGCGACCAGCGAGGGGAGGTTCCGGCGGATAGTCCCTGACGAAACGGCTGCGATCTCGGCCATTTGGCGACCGTTTCGTCAGGGACTATCCACACAGGGTCCGGGCTCCAGGGCCCGAGAGTCGTTGGGCACATGAGTAGCGTGGAACGCGTGACAGACGCTCCCACCCCACGCACGCTCCGTCAGCTCCGCGAGTCCGGCCACGTCCAGAGGTCCCTGCGCGACGAGCTGCGCGACAACCTCCTCGCCAAGCTCGCGGCCGGCGACGACCCGTGGCCCGGCCTGCACGGCTTCGACGACACCGTCATCCCGCAGCTCGAGCGCGCGCTGCTCGCGGGGCACGACGTCGTACTCCTCGGTGAGCGGGGGCAGGGCAAGACCCGGCTGCTGCGCTCCCTCGCCGGTCTCCTCGACGAGTGGACCCCGGTGATCGGCGAGGCCGAGCTGGGGGAGCACCCCTACGACCCCATCACACCCGCGTCGCGGCGCCGGGCCGACGAGCTCGGCGACGAGCTGCCGGTCGAGTGGCGGCATCGCGACGAGCGGTACGCCGAGAAGCTCGCCACCCCCGACACGTCGGTCGCCGACCTGATCGGCGACGTCGACCCGATGAAGGTCGCCGAGGGCCGTCATCTCGGTGATCCCGAGACCATCCACTTCGGGCTCATCCCGCGGAGCCATCGCGGCATCGTCGCGATCAACGAGCTGCCCGACCTCGCCGAGCGCATCCAGGTCGCGATGCTCAACGTGATGGAGGAGCGCGACATCCAGATCCGCGGCTACGTACTGCGGCTGCCGCTCGACACGCTGGTCGTGGCGAGCGCCAACCCCGAGGACTACACCAACCGCGGCCGGATCATCACCCCCCTCAAGGACCGCTTCGGTGCCGAGATCCGGACCCACTACCCGACCGAGCTGGACGACGAGATCGCGGTGATCCGGCAGGAGGCGACGCTGGTCGCCGAGGTGCCCGACCACCTGATCGAGATCCTGGCCCGCTTCACCCGCAACCTGCGCGAGAGCACCTCCGTCGACCAGCGCTCGGGTGTCAGTGCGAGGTTCGCGATCGCCGGCGCCGAGACGATCGCGGCGTCCGCCCTGCACCGGAAGACCCGGCAGGGCGAGGACCAGGCCGTCGCGCGCGTGGTCGACCTCGAGACCGCCCTCGACGTGCTCGGCGGCAAGATCGAGTTCGAGACCGGCGAGGAGGGCCGCGAGACCGAGATCCTCACCCACCTGCTGCGCACCGCCACGGCGGAGGCGGTCCGCGGACACTTCCGCGGCATCGACTTCGCCCTGCTGGTCGACCGGATCGAGGCCGGCCAGATGGTGACCACCGGCGAGCAGGTGAGCGCTCGCGACTTCCTCACGGGCCTACCCGTGCTCGGCGAGTCGGAGCTGTACGACGAGGTGTGCGACCGCCTCGACGCCGGCAACGACGGCGAGCGCGCCGGCGCCATCGAGCTGGCCCTCGAGGGCCTCTATCTCGCCCGCAAGATCAGCAAGGAGTCCGGCGGCGGGGAGACCGTGTATGGCTGACGAGTTCCCGGCCGTGCTCACCGCCGGATCGCTGCTCGCCGAGCCCTCCGCAGGCTGGCTCGTGCCCCATCAGTGGACCGACACCGGCGTGGAGATCCAGACCGTGCCGAACGGCGCGGGAGTGCTGCACGTGGCGGTGGCCCTGTGCGTGCTCAACGACACCTTCCGCGAGGCGCTGGCGCGCGACGTGGCGGTCGCCGGGGTCAAGGTCTCCGCTCGAGGGGAGTTCGACGAGGAGACCTGGCAGTCGACGGGGATCACCTACCAGGTGGAGGTCGACTCTCCGGCGTCGGCCGACGACGTCGCGGCGCTGCTGGAGCACGTCGACACGGTCGCGGAGATCCCCCGCGCCCTCCGGGCCGGGATGACGGTGGGGCGGCGCGCTGATGGCTAGAGCCCACCAGCCGCGCTCGCGCTACACGGCGTACGACGGCGGGGCCGACCCGCTGGCCACTCCCGTCGACATCGCCGAGGCGCTCGACGCGATCGGCGAGGACGTGATGGCCGGCTACAGCCCCGAGCGGGCGATGCGCGAGTTCCTCCGCCGCGGCGCGCGCGACCAGCGCGGACTCGACGACCTGGCCCGCCGGATCGCCGAGAGGCGCCGCGAGCTGACCGAGAGGCACCAGCTCGACGGCACTCTTGAAGAGGTTCGAGAGCTGCTCGACCACGCCGTCCTCAGCGAGCGCGGCCAGCTCGCCCGCGACATCGGGATGGACGACGGTGACCGGGCCCTGCGCGAGCTCACCCTCGACAACCTGCCGCCCTCGACGGCGGCCGCGGTGAGCGAGCTCTCGTCGTACGACTGGCAGAGCCGCGAGGCGCGCGAGGACTACGAGCGGATCAAGGACCTCCTCGGCCGCGAGCTGCTCGACCAGCGCTTCGCGGGGATGAAGCAGGCGCTGGCGAACGCCACCGACGCGGACCGCGCGGCGATCAACGAGATGCTCACCGACCTCAACGACCTGCTGTCCAAGCACCAGCAGGCAACGACGAGTGAGGACACGGCCGCCGTCGATGAAGCCTTCTCCGACTTCATGGACAAGCACGGCGACTTCTTCCCCGAGAATCCGCAGAACGTCGACGAGCTCATCGACGCGCTGGCCCAGCGGGCCGCGGCGGCCCAGCGCATGATGAACTCGATGACCTCCGAGCAGCGCGCCGAGCTCATGGAGCTCGCGCAGCAGGCGTTCGGCTCGCCGGAGCTGACGCAGCAGCTCTCGCAGCTCGACGCCAACCTCCAGTCGCTGCGCCCGGGAGAGGACTGGGGCGGATCCGAGCGGTTCGACGGTGAGCAGGGGCTCGGTCTCGGCGACGGGACCGGCGTACTCCAGGACCTCGCCGACCTCGACGACCTGGCTGAGCAGCTCGCCCAGTCGTACGACGGCGCGCGGCTCGACGACGTGGACCTCGACAAGCTCGCCCGGCAGCTCGGCGACGAGGCGGCCGTCGACGCGCGGACCCTCCAGCGGCTCGAGCAGGCGCTGCGCGACTCCGGCTATCTCAAGCGCACGAGTGACGGTCGCCTGAAGCTCAGCCCGAAGGCGATGCGCCAGCTCGGCAAGGCACTCCTGCGAGACGTTGCGACCCGGATGAGCGGGCGCCAGGGCCAGCGCGAGCTGCGCCAGGCCGGAGCCGCGGGCGAGCTCTCCGGTGCGACGCGCGAGTGGCAGTTCGGCGACACCGAGCCCTGGGACGTCACCCGCACGATCACGAACGCCGTACGAAGAGTGGTCGGCGAGACGGGTCCGTTGGCCTGGGCCGGCCCGGCCGTCGGTCCCGGCGTCCGGATCACCGTGGCCGACGTCGAGGTCAGCGAGACCGAGGCCCGTACCCAGGCCGCCGTCGCGCTGCTGGTCGACACGTCGTTCTCGATGGCGATGGACGGCCGCTGGGTGCCGATGAAACGCACCGCGCTGGCGCTGCACACGCTGATCCGGTCGCGTTTCCGTGGTGACGCGCTGCAGCTGATCGGCTTCGGCCGCCATGCGCAGGTGATGGACGTCGAGGAGCTCACCGGCCTGGACGCGATGTGGGACAAGGGCACCAACCTCCATCACGCGCTGCTGCTGGCCAACCGGTTCTTCCGCAAGCACCCGACCGCACAGCCGGTGCTGCTGATCGTCACCGACGGCGAGCCGACCTCGCACCTGGAGCCGAACGGCGAGGTCTACTTCGAGTACCCGCCCCACCCGTTGACCGTCGCCTATTCGGTCCGCGAGCTCGACAACTCCGGCCGGCTGGGTGCGCAGGTGACCTTCTTCCGGCTCGGCACCGACGCCGGGCTCGCGCGGTTCGTCGACTCGATGGCGCGCCGCGTCGACGGCCGCGTCGTAGCACCCGAGCTCGACGACCTGGGCGCCGCCGTGGTCGGCTCCTACCTCGGCTCACGAGGATCCGGCGGACCCGACGGCCACTACGGCGACTGGTTCGGCAGCCGCGGGTTCTGGGTGTGAGCGAGGACGTTCCGTCCCGTCGAAGTCGGGACGGAACGTCCGGAGCGAACGCCGCAGCGAGCTTGCTCGCAAGGCGGCCTGACACGAGCCCCCGTCGAAGTCGGGACGGAACGTCCGGAGCGAACGCCGCAGCGAGCTTGCTCGCAAGGCGGCCTGACACGAGCCCCCGTCGAAGTCGGGACGGAACGTCCGGAGCGAACGCCGCAGCGAGCTTGCTCACCTCCGGCCCCATCGGGTCGTCCGCCCCACGCAGTGCTCTAGGACGGCCTCAGGCGGACGACCCGAAAGATCCGCCACCTAGCTGGTGACGTCCTTGCCGGCGAAGCGGGCCCATGCGGCCGCGGAGAAGATCACGACGTACGACGCAGCGAGGTAGAGGCCGGCCAGCAGGTTGTTCCACGCGATCGGATCGCGGAACAGGTCGCCGAAGTCGAGCCAGTGGTGGGTCAGCAGGTAGGGGTGCAGCCAGCCGACCTGCGGGATCGAGTCGAGGATGTAGCACGTGGAGCTGAAGATCACGGTCGCGATCGTGGCCCCGATCGGCTGCTCGGTGAGCGTCGACAGGAACAGCCCGACCGCGCCGAGGGCGGCCAGCCCGCAGGCGAGGTACGTCGCCGCGAGGGTCACGCGCAGCAGCCCCTCGCCGAAGCCGATCTGGGTGCCGGAGAGCAGCGTCATCGAGCCGCCCCCGAAGAGGGCGAGCCCCATCACGATGCCGACGAGAGCGACGGTGAACGTCGCGACGAAGGCGCCGACGGTGATCGCGGCGAGCTTGACCATGAGCAGACGCAGTCGCGTGACGGGTACGGCGAGGAGGTAGCGCAGCGTGCCGATGTTGGCCTCCCCCGCCACCGAGTCACCCGCGACGACCGAGACGGCCAGGGGGAGGAACAGCCCGATCTCGATGGTGAGGGCCGCGAGCGCGACGAAGAGGCCGTTGTCGGTGATGGACCGGAAGAAGTTGGGTGCGTCCTGACCCGGCTGTGACAGCGTGCTCTTGACGGCGATCGAGATGAGGATCGGCACACCTGCCAGCACCACCAGGCCGGCCTGGTTGCGCCGACGGCCGAAGATCAGCCGCAGCTCCGAGAGCAGGAAGCGCGGCGAGACCGGCGCCGCCGGTCGGCGTACGACGTTCGTCGCGCGGTCAGCCACTGACATCGAATCCCTCCCCGGTGAGCGAGACGAACACGTCCTCGAGCGTCGGCCGGCCGACCCGGAACCCGGTCACCGCGACCCCGGCATGGACGCACGCGGCCACGACCTTCTCCGGTGGCACGTCGCCGAGGTGCCCGGTCGCCGAAGTGCGCGTCGTGTGGACCTCGGTCGCTCCCAGCTCGCGCAGCACCCGGGCCGCATCGGCCGGCTGGTCGGTGTCGACCGTCGCCTCCACCCGACCGTGACCCCTCAGCTCCGCGCTCGTGCCCTGCGCGACCAGCCGGCCCACGTGCATGACCCCGAGATGGGTGCACATCTGCTCGACCTCGGCGAGGAGGTGGCTGGAGACGAGCACCGTGGCGCCGTCGTTCGCGAGCGAGCCGACGAGCTGCCGCACCTCGCGGGTGCCCTGGGGGTCGAGCCCGTTGGTGGGCTCATCGAGGATCAGCAGGTCCTTGGACGTCAGCAGAGCGGAGGCGATGGCCAGGCGCTGCCGCATGCCGAGGGAGTACGCGCGGTAGCGCTTGCGGGCCGCAGCGAGCAGGCCCACCCGGTCCAGGGCCGCGTCGATCCGTGCGGTGGCCGTGCGCGGGTCGGCGGTGCGGTCGGCGGCGTCGAGCCGAAGGAGGTTCAGCCGCCCCGAGAGGTACGGGTGGAAGGCCGGGCCCTCGACGAGTGCGCCGACCGTGGGCAGGATCTCGGGGGCTCGACGGGGGATCGGTGCGCCCAGCAGCGCGACCCCGCCCGTCGTCGGGGAGACCAGGCCGAGCAGCATCCGGATGGTGGTGGTCTTGCCGGATCCGTTGGGCCCGAGGAACCCGTAGACCGCTCCGTGGGGTACCGCCAGGTCGACGCCGTCGACCACGGTCTGCGTACCGAAGCGCTTGGTCAGACCGGCGGTGCTGACAGCCAGGCCGGGCGCGGGATCAGCCATGCGCCAGTGCGTCGTACAGCAGCTGCGGGGCGACCGCGCCGATGGCCAGGCGCCCGTCGTCGGTGAGTACGGCGGAGAACAGCGCGCCGCGCATGAGGTGGCCCGAGCCCCAGGAGCCGGACACGGCGGGCAGCGACTTCAGCACCGCGCCGAGGGCGCCGGTCTGGCCAGAGGTCCCCGAGCCGACCCGCGCGACCACGACGGACGTCCAGCCCTTGCCGACGACCTGCGGGGCCGCGCCGTGCTGCGACGCGTGGTGCTGCGACGCGTGGTGCTGCGACGCGTGGTGCGGGGCGCCGGACTGGCCTGGGGTGCTGCCGGCCTGCTTCACGATCGCACCGGGCGGCGGCTGGAAGGCGAAGGTAGACGCCGGCGGCGTAGCGGTCGAGAACGACGTGAAGCCGATCTGGAACGCCGGAGACGTCGCGCCGCGGGCGAACACCTGCACCCGCGTCGGGAGGTGGGTCTTCCCGTCGATGGCGATCCGGACCGAGCCGACCAGGGAGCGGGGGTCGCGCGGCGTGAGGTCGAGCTGGTACGCCGAGCGGCCGGCCACCACGGCCGTCGGGTCGGTGGCCACTCGCGTGCTCGGGTCGATCGCCTTGAGGGCGGCCTCGGCGGCCTGCTGCGGCGTCGCGGGCCCGGCAGCAGGCCCGGCAGCAGGTCCGGTGGTCGGCGGGGCACCGGTGGTCGGCACCGACCAGTGGGTGGCGGTGTTGTCGGAGCTGGACCACGCCCAGAGGTCGGCTCCGTTGCGGACCAGGTCGGACTCGCCGAGCTGGCCGAGCAGTGCCACTCGCAGGTGGTCCGGCCCGGCGTACCAGACCCGCAGGGTGTGCGAGCCCGACACCAGTGACGAGAAGCTCGTGCTGCCGCCACCGACGCCGCCGATGTCCGGCAGGGACGGCAGGCCCAGGTTCGAGGTCTCGACGACGGTGCCGGACAGCGCCTGCAGCTTCGCGCGCTGGACGTCGACCAGCAGCTGCGCGGCGGTGCGCGGCGGGAGAGAGCCACGAGCGCTGGCGGTGAGCGACGTCGCGAGCGGTCCGACCCCGGCCAGGGCGAGGGCCGCCACCACCGGCAAAGCCCAGCGGGCACGGCGGGCGGACAGGTGCGGACGGGAAGGCGTGGGCATGGGTCCATGATCCGGATCGGCGCTGTGAGTCGGCTGAGAACCTGTGACGGCGGTCAGCCGCGGTCTGCCGCGGTCTTCGTGGTGCCCGTGCCATCGTGGGCGCATGCGTCTGCTCGTGGTCGAGGACGAGGCCCGGCTGGCCCGCGCGCTGAAGCGCGGGCTCGTCGCGGACGGCTTCACGGTGGATCTCGCCGCCGACGGCAGCACCGGCCTCGAGGCGGCCCGCGACGGCCAGTACGACGCCGTACTCCTCGACGTGATGCTGCCCGGACTGTCCGGCTACGAGGTGGTCAAGCGGCTCCGGGCAGAGGACAACTGGGTACCGGTGATGATGGTCTCGGCCAAGGACGGGCCCTACGACCAGGCCGATGGTCTCGACTACGGCGCCGACGACTACCTCACCAAGCCCTTCGACTACGTCGTGCTGCTGGCCCGGCTCCGTGCCCTCCTGCGGCGACAGAGCGACCCGCGGCCACCGGTGCTGGCCCGCGGCGACGTCCGGCTCGACCCGGCGTCCCGGGACGTCACGGTCGGCGGCGAGCCGGTCCTGCTCAGCCGCCGGGAGTACGAGCTGCTGGAGTTCTTCCTGCGCCACCCCGACCGCGTGATCACCAAGATCGAGCTGCTCGACCGGGTATGGGACGCGCGCGGCGTCGGCTACGAGCCGAACACCGTCGAGGTGTACGTCGGTTACCTGCGCCGCAAGCTCGGAGCCGGCGTGATCGAGACGGTACGCGGCGCCGGCTACCGGCTGGCGCGATGACGGGGCGGGTGCCCGTCGCGGGGTGGTGGAGCCGCCGTTCGCTGCGCGCTCGGCTGATGGCCATCGGTCTCCTCGGCCTGGCGGTCGTGCAGGCGGTCAGCAGCGTCGCGCTGTACGTGTCCCTGTCCGTGGCGAGCCGCCACGATCTCGACCGCCGGGCCGCGGACACGGCCCAGCAGGTCGCCGAGCTGGTCACCAGTGGCCGCCTGCCCGACCCGATCCCGGTCACCGGCTCCGAGTCGGTACAGGTCGTCGACGCCCGGGGCCGCGTCCTGAGCGCGTCGGCGAACGGCGACCGGCTCACCTCCCTGCTCACCCCCGACGAGCTGGCGCGCGCCCGCTCGGGGCCGGTCACGGTGCCGGGCTCGCGCCTGGGCATGACGTCGTCGCTGAGAGTGACGGCGACGCCCGCCTCGACCGCGGCGAACGCCCCGATCGTCGTGGTCGCCGAACCCGTGGCCGACCTGGCTCGCAGCCAGCACCTGCTGGTCGTCACGCTGCTGATCGGTTTCCCCCTGCTCCTCGTGGTGCTGGGGCTGGTGGCCTGGCGGGTGATCGGCGCGACGCTACGGCCGGTCGAGGCGCTGCGTTCAGCGGCCGAACGGGTGTCGGGCTCCGGTCACGACGAGCGCCTTCCGGAGCCGGCCTCGCGCGACGAGATCCATGCCCTCGCGGTGACCCTCAACTCGATGCTCGACCGGCTGGCCGCGGCCCGCGACCGTGAACGCAGCTTCGTGGCCAACGTGGCCCACGAGCTGCGCAACCCGCTGGCCTCCCTACGCATCCAGGCCGACGTCAACCGCCGGCACGGCGCCTCCGACGAGGACCACGCCGACCTGGCCGCCGAGCTCGGCCGGCTCTCGGCCCTCGTCGAGGACCTGCTGGTGCTCGCCCGGCTGGACGCCGGCGACGAGCTGCCACCGGCGGACCCGCCCGCCGCGCCCGCCGTCGTACTCCCGGGGTTCGCGACGTCGCCCGACGACCCGGCTGGGCCGGAGGTGATGGTCGGCGAGCTCGCCGAGGGCACCGTCCCGATGACGCGGCTCGAGCTCGAGCGGGTCGTGGGCAACCTGGTCGACAACGCGCTCCGGCACGCCCGGTCGCGGGTCGACCTCGGCTTCCGCCGTACGGCGCGCGAGGTCGTGCTGAGCGTGGCCGACGACGGTGCCGGCGTACCGGCCGCCGAGCGCGAGCGGGTGTTCGACCGGTTCGCCCGGCTCGACGAGGCCCGCGACCGCGACAGCGGCGGCACGGGTCTCGGGCTCGCGATCGTCCGCGAGCTGGTCCGCCGCCGCGGCGGGGACATCCGCCTCGGCGACTCGTCGTACGGCGGGCTGCTCGCGCAGGTGCGGTTTCCGAGCGAGGACGTTCAACCCCGGCGAAGCCGGGGCTGAACGACCGGAGTGAGCGCCGTAGAACGCTTGCGGGCGAGGCGGCCTGACAACTACGCCCCGGCACCAGGTACCGAAGATCCTCCACCGTCGGCCGCCGCGAAGACCGATTGCGATACCGCGGCGCCGGGGGGATCAAGGGGCCTGGAGTCGCGCCATGTCATCGACGAGCATGTGGCGCGCCAAGCAGGCCGGCCAGCTCCTCGATGCCGTCGAGCAGGCGGGTGCCGGGTCGCGCCCAGGACGCGTTGGCGTCGACGGCCAGCACGGGTACGCCGTCGGGCAGGGCGCCGCCCGCGACGAGCTCGTCGGCCAGGCGCCGGCAGCCGTCCCGGTCGAAGCCGCACGGAGCCACCACGACCACGTCGGGCTCCGCAGCCTGGACCGCCTCCCAGGTGACGCGCCGCGACTTCTCGCCGGGCGTGGCCAGCAGGGCCTCGCCACCGGCCGCCTCGACCATCTCGGGGATCCAGTGGCCGGGCGCGAACGGCGGGTCGGTCCACTCCAGGAACATCACCCGGGGCCTGGCGGTCGCGCCGACCCACCGTCGTACGGCGTCGAGGCGGGCGCGCTGGTCGGCGACGAGCCGCTCGGCCTCGGGCTCGTGCCCGGTGACGCGGCCGAGGGTCAGGATCGACTCCAGGACCTCGTCGAGCGTGTGGGGGTCGATGGTCAGCACCTCGGCACTGCAGCCGAGGTGGGCGAGCGCGTCGTCGACCACCGACACGTCGACGGCGCAGACCGCGCAGAGGTCCTGGGTGACCACGAGGTCGGCGTCGAGGCCGGCGAGCGCGCCCTCGTCGAGGTGGTAGAGGTCGTCGCCCCTCGCCATCGCGTCCACCACGAACGTGTCGATCTCCGCGGGCGACAGGCCCTCCGGCATCGCGGACGTCGAGACGATGCGACGGCCGCGCGCCTCCTCGGGGTAGTCGCACTCGAACGTCACGCCGACCACGTCGTCACCGGCCCCGATCGCGAAGAGGATCTCCGTGGTGGACGGGAGCAGTGACACGATGCGCACGGACGCCAGCCTACGAGCCGTCCGGCTCGCCGTTAGGGTCGAGCCGACATGGACGACGTGAGCAGCGCGGCTCGGGATCTCCCCTGGGACGAGGCGATGCGTCCGACGCTCGACGAGCCTCGCGACGCGACGTACCCCCCAGAGCAGGAGTCCGTCGCGCAGCACCTGGTCGAGGTGCACGACCACCTGCGCGGCGAGCTCGCGCAGGTCCGCGACCTGGTCGCCCAGGTACGCCGCGGGCTGCTGTCCGTGGACGGGGCCAGGTCGGGCATCCACGCGATGACGCTGCGCCAGAACAACTGGACCCTCGGCGCCTACTGCGCGGCGTACTGCAGCTTCGTCAACGGTCACCACACGATGGAGGACACGGCGGTCTTCCCGCACCTGCGCAGGTCGGAGCCGGGCGCCGGGCCCGTGCTCGACCGGCTGACCGAGGAGCACCACGTGATCCACGAGGTGCTCGAGCGGCTCGATCGCGCGCTGGTCGACCTGGTGGGCGAGGAGGCGCCCGGCGACGCCCTCGACCGGCTGGAGGTCGCCGTCGACCTGCTCGCCGACACGCTCGTCAGCCACCTGGCCTACGAGGAGCGCGAGCTGCGCGGCCCGCTCGCCCGCCACGGCTTCTACTGATGAGCGACCCGACGACGACCGTGCTCCTCCTGCTCGGACTGGCCGGGCTGGCGGCCGGGTTCGTTGACGCCGTCGTGGGCGGTGGCGGGCTGGTCCAGCTCCCGGCTCTCCTGATCGCCCTCCCGTCGGCGGCGCCGGTGAACATCCTGGCGACCAACAAGGTCAGCTCCATCTGCGGCACCACCGTGAGCAGCGCGACGTACTACCGCCGCATCAGGCCGGACCCGCACACCTTCGCCCCGCTGATGGCCTGTGCCTTCGTCGGCTCGGTGGGAGGCGCGCTGCTCGGCTCGCACCTCTCCGCGTCCGCCTTCGAACCGATCGTGCTCGTGGTCCTGGTCGTGGTCGGCGGCTACGTCCTCCTCCGCCCGACGCTCGGCACCAGCACGGTGCTGCGCTACGGCGGCACGCGGCACACCGGGGCCGCGATGGGCACCGGCCTCGTGATCGGGGTGTACGACGGCGCGCTGGGCCCTGGCACGGGCAGCTTCTTCGTGGTCACTCTCGTCGGCCTGCTCGGCTACAGCTTCCTCGAGGCCTCCGCCAAGGCCCGGCTCGCGAACTGGGCGACCAACCTGGCGGCGCTCTGCGTCTTCGTGCCCCAGGACGCCGTGCTCTGGAGGGTCGGGCTGGTGATGGGGGTGGGCAACCTGGTCGGTGGCTACGTCGGCGCGCGTACGGCGGTCGCGCGCGGCGCCGGCTTCGTCCGGCTGTGCTTCGTCGTCGTGGTCTGCGCGTTCATCGTCCGGATCGGCGGCGACGTGGTCGGGCTCTGGTGAGGGCGCGGAGCAGGGCGTACGCCGAAAGCCGGGTGCGGTGGGTCGGCGGATCTGGGTAGCGTCGCGGGCATGACGCCGCCCACGCCGCCTCCCGTCGACCGCATCGACCCGCCCCTGCTCGCGGACGAGGCCACCACGCTCCGCGCGTACCTCGACTACCACCGCGAGACGTTCCGCTGGAAGTGCCGCGGTCTCACCCAACAGCAGCTCGCCCAGTCGTTGGCGCCCACCGACATGACCCTCGGGGGGATGATGAAGCACCTGGCCCTCGTGGAGTCGGGCTGGTTCGAGGAGAGCTTCGCCGGCCTCCCGCACATGCCACCGTTCGACACCGTCGACTGGGATGCCGACCGCGACTGGGAGTGGCACACCGCCAAGGACGACACCCCCGAAGAGCTCTTCGCGCTCTTCGACGAGGCAGTGCGCCGAGCCGACGCGGTCCTCGACGAGGCGCTCTCCGGCCCCGGGCTCGGGGCGGAGTCGGTGGAGGAGAGCCGTCGCGAGGGCACCCCGTTCAGCCTGCGGTGGATCGTCCTGCACATGATCGAGGAGTACGCCCGGCACAACGGCCACGCCGACCTCATCCGAGAGTCGATCGACGGCGAGACCGGGGAGTAAGACCCCCTTCATGACCGTCGATCCCCGGATCCGCGCGGCCACCGCCGACGACTGGCCGCTGATCTGGCCGTTCTTCTCGGCGATCGTCGGGGCCGGGGAGAGCTACGCGTTCCCCGAGGGCCTCACCGTCGAGACCGGGCGGGGCTGGTGGATGGAGCAGCCGCCGGCCCTGACCGTCGTACTCCAGGACGACGGTCGGATCCTCGGCTCGGCCGAGATGGGCGCCAACCGGCCCGGCCGGGGCGACCACGTCGGCACCGCGTCGTTCATGGTCGACCCCGAAGTATCCGGGCGGGGCGTCGGCCGCGCGCTCGCGTCGTACGTCGTGGAGTGGCACCGCGGGCACGGGTTCTCCGGGATCCAGTTCAACGCCGTGGTGGAGACCAACGCCGCGGCCGTGCACCTGTGGCAGTCGCTCGGTTTCCGGATCGTCGGCACCGTTCCCGCCGCGTTCCGCTCGGCCACCCACGGACGGGTGGGGCTGCACGTGATGTATCTCGAGCTGGGCGACGGTGGCTGAGCTCAGTCCGGACCCGCGAAGCCCGGGAGGTACTCCCGGAGGATCTCTCGGAACGGCGCCTCGGCGCCCAGCTGGCTGAGCACCCCGACCCCGCCGAGCCAGGTGCGGTGGATCAGCAGATAGCCGGGCGGCAGGTTGAGCTTGAGCGCCAGGGTGAACGTCGGCTCCTTGGGGTTGTTGAGCCGCTGGAACTGCTGCTGCATCCACTCGCGGGAGAACCTGAAGCGCTCGACCTGAGTCGGCTCCACGAACGGCGCGAGGTAGTCGAGCACCAGCTCGGGGTCGAGGTTCACCCCGGGCTTGATGAACCCTTCCCGGCGCAGGCCGGCGACCAGCTCGTGCGGGTCGCGGAGACCGGCGATCCGGATCAGAGCCCCCATGGCGTGGGGCAGCGCCCCGTCGGGTAGGCGGGCCACCGCGCCGTAGTCGAGGACGCCGAGGCGGCCGGGGCTGCCGTCGGCCTGCGGGAGGATGCGGAAGTTGCCCGGGTGCGGGTCGGCATGGAGCATGCCGGTGCGGGCGGGGCCGGCGAAGAGGAACCGGACGAAGAGCTCGCCGTAGTGGTCGCGCTCCTCCTGGGTCCCGCTCTCGATGACGGACGCCAGCGACGCGGGGCTCTCGAGCCACTCGGAGACCAGGACGTGCTCGCCCACCGCGACGACGTCGGGTACGACGATCTCGGGGTCGTCGCGGAAGGCGTCCGCGAACGCCTGCTGCGCCTCGGCCTCGAGGGTGTAGTCCAGCTCGTCGTTGGCGCGGGCCTGCAGCTCGGCGATCAGGGGCTTCACGTCGACGCCCGGCACCATCGGCCCCAGGGTGCGGGCGAGCCGCGCCAGCTGACGCAGGTCGCTGCGCAGGGCCTCGCCGGCCCCGGGGTACTGCACCTTCACCGCGACCTCACGGCCGTCGGCCCAGCGGCCGAGGTGCACCTGGCCGATCGAGGCCGCCGCGGTGGGCCCGCCGTCCAGCCAGACCAGCTCGTCGCGCCAGTGGGCGCCGAGATCGGCGGCGATCTGGTCGCGGACGGTCTGCGTCGGCATCGGCGGTGCGGAGTCCTGGAGGCGGGTCAGCTCCGCCCGGTACGGCGCGGCCAGCTCGTCGGGGAGCGCAGCCTCCATCACCGACATCGCCTGGCCGAACTTCATGGCCCCGCCCTTGAGCTCTCCCAGCGTACGGAACAGCTGCTCGGCGGTGCGCTGCTGGATCTCGTTCATCACCGCGTCGGCGTTCTTCCCGCCGATCCGCTTGCCGAGCCCGAGGGCGTTGCGGCCGGCGTACCCGAGCGGCAGCGCGGCGAGCCGTGCGGTGCGCGCGACGGCTTTGCGTGGCAGCTCGGTCATGGCGCCATTCTCCCCGACCCGTGGTGGAGGCGGCCGTAGCGGGCCCTCGTCACCCGGTCGCGCGGTGACTCATCGGGGTGCGGTGAGCGTCAGGTCGTCGACCAGCAGACTCCCTCTGGCCGGCAGCCTGCCGAACGCCGAGTACTTCAAGACGTCGCCGTCCTTCACCGCCCGGTAGGGCACCGAGGCATGGACCCATCCGCTGGCCGGAAGGGTGACCTGGACCTTGCCGACGCCGGGACAGGTGGATCCGCTCGCGTTGCACTCCCGCAGCTGCACGGTGATCACCGTGCCCGCGGGGCCCGACAGCCAGCCGGCGGCGGTGTAGGTCCGCCCGGCGTGCGTGGAGCTCACCCAGTGCGGCTTGGCGCTCACGATCCCGGCGGTGCCGGGTGCGGTGCGGGTGTTCGTCGCCTTGCCGGCCCAGAGACCGTCCTCGGAGCCGCCCGTCGGCCGTACGGCGGTCACCCGGGACGTCGCGTTGTACCCGGTCCAGCCGGCCACCGACCCGTTCTCGAAGCCGGAGTTGGTGACGAGCTGGATCGTGCCGGCCGGCGGTGGCGTCGTGACCGACGCATGGGCGTAGGGAGAGGAGTTGCCGGCGAAGTCGAGTGCCTGGAGACGGTAGTAGTAGCGGGTCCCGGGGTTGGTCGACGCATCGTCGTACGACCGGCTGCTGAGGCTGGCGGCGAGGACCGTCCAGTGCGTCTGGTCGGTCGAACGCTCCAGGCGGTATCCCGCCACGCCGGTGTCGTCCGTCGAAGCCGTCCACGAGAGGGACACCTCGGGGTCCGGGGGAACGGTGGTGGCCACGAACTGGCCGGGAGTCGTAGGTGGCTGGGTGTCGGAGCCCAGGGCCGAACGGGGGTAGCTCGCCGGGCGCCCCATGGCGATGCCCACGGTCAACGGGTCCGTGACGGTGATGCCGGGGACCGCGGCCAGGGCCCGGAGCACCTGCTCGAAGTCGGTCAGGCAGTAGCGCTCGTTGTCGTTGGTCCAGTGGAGCGCCGGGTTCGCCGAGGTGCAGTCCCAGGCCACCTTGCTGGTGGAGTACGCCGGGCTCCTGCCAGTCACGAGCACGAACGCCTGCAGGGTGAGCCATTTGCCGGGTCCCAGCAGGCCCACGTCGTGGATCAGGGCGCTCGGCAGGGTGTAGTGCTTCGAGCCGGACACCATGGACAGGCGGTAGCACGCCTTCGTGCTGTCGTTGCAGGGTCCTCCGCCGGCTCCCGTGATGTGCTGCCAGAAGGGCGGCGTCGTGGCGTCCGAGGCCGTGGTGATCCCGTCGTTGCCGTACCAGCGCCCCCAGGCGAAGCACGTCGAGCCGTAGTGGGTCTGGAGCTGCGTCGGCTGCTCGAGGTCGCCGGGGTAGGCGATCAGGCCGTGCGCGCCGGGCAGTCCGTGGGCCTCGATGGTGTTCGCACTGCCACAGGTCTCCGCATCCGCCTGCGCGGGTGGGAGGTCGACGTTCATCGGGTAGGTCGCGGTGTGGCTGACGAACGACCAGCCCTCGGCCGCGAGTGCCTGAGCCTCGTCCCAGGAGGCCATCATCGTCGAGCTGTAGTGGACGCACTTGTCCGCCGACTGGCGCACGCTGGCGGTCTGCAGCGAACCCACCCCGGTCATGCCGAGGGAGTGCAGGTACGGCGCGACCGTGGTGTCGAGGCGCGCGATGTTCCTGTCGTCCGGGGTGCACCCGTCCGCTCCGGTCATCTCCGTGCGGGAGAAGAGCACGGTGGCGAACGGACCGGCGACGAGCGGACCGGCGGTGGGTGCCTGGACGACAGCCGCCGACGCGGGCGCCGACGTCGAGGTGGGGATGGCGATCAGCGTCGCCAGGATGCAGGCCGCGGTCGCCATGAGGCCGCGCAAGGAGGCAGACATGCTCCTGCCTTTCGTCTCCATGGGGTGAGAACGATCCCCTCCACGGTGCGATCGGAGCCCCTTGCTGCGTCAGAGGACAAGGGCCCGCGACCGAGGGTCGTCGTGCCTTGGCCGGGCCCGCGACCGAGGGTCGTCGTGGCTTGGTCGGGCCACCTGCCTCAGGCGCCGTCGGGCCAGGCGGTGAGGCACACCCGGATGCCGGGGCGATCGGCGAGGATCCGGGCCGACGGGGCCGCGGTCTCCTCGACGATGCGGCCTCCCGCCGCGAGGGCAGCGGCCAGGCGTTCCTCGGCGTGCTCCCGGGCCACGGACACGTCGACGTGCATGGCGTGCCGCAGCGCCTTCGCGGGGTCGAGCTCCTGCAACCACACCGTCGAGCCGTGGCCGAGGGGGTCGACCGCGTTGTCGTCGTCGAACTCGTCGTGACCGAGTACGGCGCGCCAGAAGCGGACGTCGATCTCGTCTGGCTTGGCGGCGACCGCGAGCTGGACCTCGTGCACCGCGGCACGGTCGGCGACCGCTCCCTGCGTCCGTGCGACCTCGGAGACCGCACGTGCCAGCTCGGTGTGCGCCTGCTCGAGCCGCCAGACCCCGCGGGTGAGTCGCACCGTGAGCCGGGCGCCGGTCACCGTCAGCAGCACCCCGGAGCTCTCGAGGCCCGGCACCTGGGCGACGGCCGTCGCCAGCCGCGCCGCCTCGAGCAGCGACCCGGTGCGGAACACCGCGGTCGCCCCGCCGTGCAGCACCACCCAGTCGTCGATCCCCTCCGCGGCGAGGAAGCCACGCCAACCCTGCTCGCTCATGAGGTCAGCGTCCCTCACGCCGCCGACGACGCCAAGGCGGCGCGGTGGTCACCGCGCTTCGGGACCCCGCTTGAACCGGCGGACCTCCTGGGGCCAGCCGCATGCTTCCGCGACCTTGCCGGCCCACATCCGCGCCGTGTCGTCGTCGGCCACGTCGACGATCGTGAGCCCGCCCAGGTACTCCTTGGTCTCGACGTAGGGCCCGTCGGTGAAGACCAACGTGCCGCTGGTCGCATCGGCGCTGAAGGCCGTGTCGGTCTCCTCCTCCAGCCCTCCGGCGAACACCCACACGCCGGCAGCCCTCATCTCGTCGACGACCGCCCGGGCGAGCGGCCCGCGCCCGCCGAACCACTCCTCGGTGTGGTCGCCCACCCATTGCTGGTTGAAGTAGATGAGGTACTCGGTCATGGTCACTCCTCGTCGCAGCGGCGGACCCGGTGTCCGCCTCCACCCCTGCCACGAACGGCGTACGGCGGATACGACATCGGCAGGCGGGATTCTCCACGCCGGTGCTGGCGTGCACTGGTCACCCTAGGGTTGCTGGTCGGGGACTGCGGTGACGTTCGCCCCGCTTCCACGCCCGGATCCGACGTCGGTGGGCCGGCCGCCCCAGGCCTCTGCGCGAACCTGACCCGCAGCGGGCACTCGACCAGCTCGTAGCTCACCTCCGCCATGAGGAAGAACATGGAGATCCAGACGATGTCACCGACTCTCGAATGCCCGATGGCGTGGAGGATCGTGATGCGGGCCAGGACGTTCCACAGATAGATCGAGTACGACCGCTCGCCGAGCCACCGCATCGGACCGCTGGCGAGCAGCCGGCCGACGGCCGATCGCGGTCGGGTGATGACACCGATCAGCAGCACGAGCGTCAATCCGGTCCCTGCGACCCTGACCAGGGCCGTCCGCTCGCTGTCGTTGCGAGAGGCCAGGACTGGCAGCAGGGCAAGGGCCAGTACGGCGAACGGCGCCACGAACCGGATCGTCCGTGGCAGCCAGTCGTTGTCGAGGACGATCGCCAGCAGGCAGCCGACCAGGATGGGCAGTGCGTTGACGTCGCTTCCGAAGTACTCGTGGGGATCGAACTTCACCGCTCGACTCAGGCCGAGATACACGTTCAGCGCCAGGCTGGTCCCGATCAGCAACAAGGTGAGCGAGGCGAACGCCCGATGGCTGCGGCGATAGCCCCAGAGCAGCGCGAACGGCCAGAGCAGGTAGAACTGCTCCTCGACCGAGAGCGACCAGGTGTAGTTGAAGTAGTCGTACGTCGCGAAGACGTGGCCGGTCCAGTCATAGACGCTGGTGGCATAGAGGAGAGCCGTGCCGGCGGGTGTCAGAACCTGCCAGAAGCCGAGGTCCCGTCGATCGATGAGCAGCACCACGGTCGTCACCACGACGACTGCCACCAACCCTGGGCCGAGGCGGGCCACCCGCCGGCGGTAGAACGCACGCACACCGATGGTGCCGGTCTGGAGCTCGCGGACCAGGAGCGTGGTGATGAGATACCCCGAGAGGCAGAAGAACACGGTCACGCCGAGGTAGCCGTTGGCGAACGGCTTGGTCGGGGCGTGCTGACCGAGGACCAGCACGATCGCCACACCGCGGACACCATCCAACCCAGGATGATGACCGCGGTCACGCACGCCCGTTTCTACGAGCCGATGCCCTGGGCGGTTCGATCAGGCTGCGACGGACGCGGGCGGTCGCTCAGGCGTCGGCCGGGAACGGGACGCCGGTGTTCGCGTGGCATCGATACCCGTGCGGGTGCTTGTCGAGGTACTGCTGGTGGTGGTCCTCGGCGTAGTAGTACGGCGTCTCCGACGCGGGGCGGATCTCGGTGGTGATGTCGCCGTACCGGCGGCGGGCGAGCTCGTCGCCGTAGATCTTGGTCAGCTCGCGCGCGGTCTGCTCCTGCTCGGGCGTCGTGTAGTAGATCGCCGAGCGGTACTGCGTGCCGACGTCGTTGCCCTGGCGCATGCCCTGCGTCGGGTCGTGCACCTCGAAGAACGTCTTGACCAGGTCGGCGTACGCAATGACCGCGGGGTCGAAGACGATCCGCACGGCCTCGGTATGACCCGTGCGGCCGCTGCAGACCTCGTCGTACGACGGGTTCTGCGTGGTGCCGCCGGCGTAGCCGACGGAGGTCGACCACACACCCGGCTTCTGCCAGTAGATCTCCTCGGCGCCCCAGAAGCAGCCGAGCCCGAAGATCGCGACCTCGTAGCCCTCGGGCGCGGTCGGCGTGACCACCGGCGCGTCCAGCACGCGGTGCTGGGGGGCGATCACGAACTCGCTGCTGGCGCGGCCCGGCAGGGCCTCGTCCGCGGTCGGCAGGGTGGTCTTGTGGCGGGAGAAGATCGACACGGGCACTCCTTCGTCTGGTGCTTTCACAGTGTGCAACATCCGGCGCGACCGGAGCGTTCCCGGGAGATGTGACGAGACCATGACGTCGTCGGTCGAGCCTGTCGAGACCACGACGAGCCCTGCCACTACCGTCATCCTGTGACCCAGGAACACCGTCAGAAGGCCGGCTTCGACACGCGAGCGATCCACGCCGGCTACGAGCCCGACCCGACCACCGGGGCAGTGATCCCGCCGATCTACGCCACCAGCACCTACAAGCAGGACGGTGTGGGCGGGCTGCGCGGCGGGTACGAGTACAGCCGCTCCGCCAACCCCACGCGTACGGCGCTCGAGGGTGCGCTCGCCGCCCTCGAGGAGGGGGAGCGCGGGTTCGCCTTCGCCAGCGGTCTCGCCGCCGAGGACGCCATCGTCCGCGCACTCACCCGGCCCGGTGACCACGCGGTCATCCCCGACGACGCGTACGGCGGCACGTTCCGCCTGTTCGACAAGGTCGAGAAGGTGTGGGGCCTCGAGCACAGCCCCGCGCCGGTCGCCGACGTGGACGCCGTACGTGCCGCCATCCGCCCGGGCACGACCCGTCTGGTGTGGGTCGAGACCCCGACCAACCCGATGCTCACCATCGGCGACATCGAGACGCTCGCCCAGGTCGCGCACGAAGCAGGAGCGCTGCTCGTCGTCGACAACACCTTCGCCTCGCCGTACCTCCAGCAGCCGCTCACGCTCGGCGCCGACGTGGTCGTGCACTCCACGACGAAGTACGTCGGCGGGCACAGCGACGTGATCGGCGGCGCGGTCGTGGTCCGTGACCTCGACCTGGCCGAGGCGATCACCTTCCACCAGAACGCCATGGGCGGGGTCCCCGGCCCGTTCGACTGCTTCCTCACCCACCGTGGGCTGAAGACGCTCGGCGTGCGCATGGACCGCCACTGCGACAACGCCGAGCGGGTCGTCGAGTTCCTTGCCGGCCACCCGCGGGTGTCGCAGGTGATCTACCCCGGTCTGGCCGAGCACCCCGGCCACGAGATCGCGGCCCGTCAGATGAGGCGCTTCGGTGGCATCGTCAGCTTCCGGCACGCCGACGGCGAGCAGGCGGCTCTCGACACCTGCGCGCGGGCCGAGGTGTTCACGCTCGGTGAGTCGCTCGGTGGCGTGGAGAGCCTGATCGAGCACCCCGGCCGGATGACGCACCTGAGCGTGGCCGGCACCGAGCTCGAGGTCCCGGCGGACCTGATCCGGCTCAGTGTCGGCATCGAGACCGCGGACGACCTGATCGCGGACCTCGACCGTGCCTTGTCCGTTGGTTGAGGAGCGAGCGCCGGCGAGCGTCTCGGAACCACCGGAGACCGGCTGCGTCATCTGCGTCGACTTCGGTTCGACGTTCACCAAGGCGACGCTCGTGGAGCTCGGGGCGGGGCGCATCGCGGCCGCGGCCGAGCACCCCACCACCATCGACACCGACGTCCTCGACGGGTACGACGCGTGCCTGGCGTCGCTGGTCGAGCAGGACGCCCGTGCGACCGCGGCGCCCACGCTGGCCTGCTCGAGCGCCGGCGGCGGCCTCCGCATCGCGGTGGTCGGCAACGAGGAGCTCGTCACCGCCGAGGCCGGTCGCCGGGTGGCGATGTCCAGTGGCGGCAAGGTGGTCGCGGTGTTCGCCGCGAGCCGGGGTGACGACCTGGCCGGGGTGCCCGACAGCGCACCCGACGTCGTACTCCTGACCGGGGGCACCGACGGCGGCAACCCCGAGCCGATCCTGGCCTGTGCCCGTGCACTGTCGACGGCCTGGTCCGGTCCGGTGGTCGTCGCCGGCAACGTCGACGCCCGCGACGACGTGGCCGCGCTGCTGGCCGGCAACCCGCTGGTCGTCGCCCCCAACATCGTCCCGCGCATCGGCGTCCTCGCCCCCGAGGGGGCGAGGACGGCGATCCGCGAGCTCTTCTTGTCCCACGTGATCGGCGGCAAGCACCTGAGCAGCCGCGACCACTTCCTCGACATGGTCCAAGGCGCGACTCCCGACGTCGTACTGACCGGTGTCGAGCTGCTCGCCGAGGTCGCCGGCGACACCGTCGTCGTGGACGTCGGCGGTGCCACGACCGACGTCCACAGCGTCGTCGAGCTCGATCCCGCCCTTCGAGACGGCTCGTCCCTCGCCTCCTCAGGAACCGGACCACCTCTGGACCGCGAGGTCGTGGCCACCACTCGGGTGACCCGCACGGTCGAGGGTGACCTGGGCATGCGCTGGTCGGCCCTCACCACCGTCGAGGCGGTGGGTCGCGACGACCTGACGGCCGCCGCGGCCCGCCGCCACGACGACCCCGACTTCGTCCCGGTCGACGACGTCGAGGCCGATCTCGACGAGCAGCTCGCACGCGCGGCCGTCGGGCTCGCGCTGCGACGTCATGCCGGCCGGAGCAAGGTCGTGGTCAGTCCGGAGGGCCGGGTCGTGGAGCGCTCGGGCAAGGACCTGCGCGAGGTCGACCTCGTGGTCGGCTCCGGCGGGGTGCTGCGGCATGGCCGGCCCGGCGTGGCGGGCCGGATCTTCGCCGGCAGCGTCGGCGCGGACATCGAGGGCGGATGGCAGCTGCCGAGGCGTGCCGAGGTCACCGTCGACACCGACTACGTGCTCGCCGCGGCCGGTCTGCTGGCCGCCGGACATCGCGACGCGTCCCGCCGACTGGTGAGCCGACTCGTGGGCTCCCCGGTCGCATAGGTTGAGCCCGTGAGCAACGACGCCACACCGACGCGCGGCACCCCCGCGCCGGGCAACGGCTCGGGGGAGCGGTTCGCCGAGCGCATCGCCCACCACCCGACCGGCTTCACCCGGGCCTCGGTCCCGTGGGGGCTCGACATCGCCGCCGCCTGGGCCTGGCGACTGATCGTGATCGGGCTGGCGACGTACGCCCTCTTCAGCGGCGTGGTCTTCTTCGCCGAGCTGACGATCCCCATCTTGATCGCCCTCCTCATCGCGGCCCTCGGCTCACCGGTCGTGTCGGCGATGGAGCGCGTCGGGATCCGCCGCGGCATCGGTGCGGCCATCGTCGTGATCGGCCTGCTCGCCCTGGTGGCGACGATGCTCACCTTCGCCGGGCAACAGGTCGCCAACGGCGCCAACGACCTGGCCAACCAGGTCTCCGACGGTCTCGGCGAGGTCCGGAACTGGCTCCAGACCGGGCCGCTCCACGTCAGCGACTCCCAGATCAACAACTACATCCAGAAGACCCAGGACTCCCTCAAGGCGAAGGCCGCGAACGGCGCCTTCCTCAGCCAGGTGACCAACATCGGCAGCGCTCTCGGCCACATCCTGGCCGGGTTGTTCCTGGTGCTGTTCTCGACGTACTTCTTCCTCGCCGACGGCGAGCGGATCTGGGCGTGGTTCGTCCGGCTGTCGCCACGGGCCGCCCGCGCCCACGTGGACAGCTCCGGCCGCGTCGCCTGGATCTCACTGACGCAGTTCGTCCGGGCCACCGTGATCGTGGCCATCACCGATGCGGCCGGCGTGATGATCGCGGCATCCATCCTGCGGGTGCAGTTCGTGCTCGCCATCGGCGTGCTCGTCTTCCTCGGCGCGTTCGTCCCGATCGTCGGCGCCTTCGTGGCCGGGACCGTCGCCGTCCTGGTCGCCCTCGTCGATCACGGCTGGATCGTCGCGCTGATCATGCTCGGTGCCGTCGTGCTCGTGCAGCAGATCGAGAGCCACGTGCTGCAGCCGTTCCTGATGGGCCGTTTCGTCTCGGTCCATCCGCTCGGGGTGATCGTCGCGATCGCCGCGGGCATCCTCCTGGCCGGAGTGGCCGGCGCGCTCATCGCCGTACCCTTCGCCGCGGCCGCCAACGCGGTGGCCCAGCACCTCGCCGGCGCGACCGCGGTCGGCGAGGATCCCGGGGAGGCGCTGGGGGACGACTACGCCGACACGGGCCGACCTCACGAGACCGACGACGAGCTGCACGCGGAGGAGGACGATGACTGAAGGGGTGGGCGTCTCGATCGACGACATCGAGCAGGCGAGGGAGCTGGTCGACAGTCTCGCCGTCCGTACGCCGATGGAGGAATCGCGGTGGTTGTCCGCGCTCACCGGCAGCCCGGTACGGCTCAAGTGCGAGAACCTCCAGCGAGCCGGGTCGTTCAAGGTGCGCGGTGCGTTCCTGCGGATGTCGCGTCTCTCCGACGAGGAGCGCGCGCGCGGCGTCGTCGCCGCTTCCGCGGGTAACCATGCCCAGGGCGTCGCGCTGGCCGCGCAGACGCTCGGGATCGAGGCGACGGTCTTCATGCCCGAGGGCGCCCCGATCCCGAAGGAGAAGGCGACGCGTGGGTACGGCGCGAACGTCGTCTTCCACGGGCGCTACCTGGAGGACGCGCTGGTGGCGGCCCGGGAGTTCGAGGCCCGTACCGGCGCCGTCCTGATCCACCCCTTCGACAACACCGACATCGTGACCGGCCAGGGCACGGTCGGGCTCGAGATCCTGGAGCAGGCGCCGGACGTCGAGACGGTCGTCGTGCCCTGTGGTGGGGGTGGGCTGCTGTCCGGGATCGCGATCGCGGTGAAGGGGCGCCGGCCCGAGGTCCGCGTCGTCGGCGTACAGGCGGAGGGCGCGGCGGCGTACCCCGCGTCGTTGGCAGCCGGCCACCCGATCCCGCTGCGCTCGATGTCCACGATCGCCGACGGCATCGCGGTCGGGCTGCCCGGCAAGGTCACCTTCGCCGCGGTCCGTGACCTCGTCGACGAGGTGGTCACGGTGTCGGAGGCCTCGCTGTCGCGGGCCGTCCTGGCGACGCTGGAGCGGGCCAAGATGGTCGTCGAACCGGCCGGGGCGGCGGCCGTCGCTGCAATCCTCGACGATCCCGGGCGCTTCGCGACGCCGACCGTGGCGGTGCTGTCCGGCGGCAACATCGACCCGCTGCTGCTCGGCAAGGTGATCCAGCACGGCATGGCGGCGGCAGGTCGCTACCTCAACCTCACGGTCCGCATCCCCGACCTGCCCGGCGGCCTGGCGCGGCTGCTGGCCGAGGTGGGGAACGCCGGGGCGAACGTCATCGACGTGGCCCACGCCCGCATCGACGCCGACCTGTCACTCGACGAGGTCGAGGTCTGGCTTCAGCTCGAGACGCGCGGCGAGGCCCACACCGAGATGCTGCTCACCCGGCTCCGCGAGTGCGGGTACCAGGTGTTCGAGTAGGCGCCGCTCAACCGGCGTACGGCGCCGCGCTGACGATCTCGATCTTGCGGACCTTGCCGTTGGGTTGGGCGAAGTCGACCGTCTCGCCGGCCTTGGCGCCGACCAGCGCCGCACCCAAGGGCGACTGGGGCGAGTAGACGTCGATGTCGATGTGGTCCTCGGCGATCTCGCGCGCACCGAGCAGGAACTTCTCCTCGTCGTCGCCGGCGAAGCGGTAGGTGACGACCTTGCCTGCGGACACGGTCTGGTCATCGGGTGAGGGATCCGTGGTGACCTGGGCGAGCATCTCCTCGAGCTGGCGGATGCGGCCCTCCATCTTGCCCTGCTCGTCCTTGGCCGCGTGGTAGGCGCCGTTCTCCTTGAGGTCACCCTCGTCACGGGCGGAGCTGATCCTCTCGATGACCTCGGCGCGCGCAGGGCCGCGCAGGTGCTCGAGCTCGGCGTTGAGCCGGTCGAAGGTCTGCTGGGTCAGCCAGATCATGCGGAACTCCTCGAGACGCGTCGAAGCGCCTGTCTCGTTTCGGTGTTGTGGGTGCGCCACCGGTCGGGGACTGCTGGGTCGTGCTGGATGCGTCGTCGTGTGGCGCGGCCAGAAGCGAATATTCTATCAAGACAACGCTTGCAAACCCACAAACGCGCAGGTCAGCGGGGCCGATCCTGGCCATCGGCGAGGCAGCCGGGAAGGTCGACCGCGGTCGCCTCGCGCTCGGTGCGGACGGTGACCCGGTTGGATCCCGAGGTCGGGGTGAAGGTCAGCTCGCCCACGATCGAGTGGTCACTCGCGAGGGCCCGCACGGTGCAGGTCGGGTGGGCGACCCCGTCGCTGAGGTGTACGTCGATCTGGGCGGTCGCGGTGTGCGCGTCGACGACGTCCCAGCCGACGAGCTGCGACTCGACCTCGGGGGTCGACTGCACGAAGGCCGCCCAGCCCAGCCAGGCGAGCGCCACCACAGCGAGTACCACGACGCCCACGACGGTCACCCGTCGGCGCCACACGGGGGGCGCGGCGTACCGCTCGGAGAGGGCCTGGTCCACGTCCCTCATCGTCGCACGCGAAGTGGCGACACCTTGGACGTGGCCCCCGACTCCATGGCCTGCTGCGCGGCGGCCGAGAGGAAGGAGCCACGCCCTAGACTCGCCGGCATGCCCGCTGACCCTGGTGCTGCCCGACCGGGCGCCGGCCTCCGGCTCATGCACGTGCACGCCCACCCCGACGACGAGTCGAGCAAGGGCGCGGCCTCGACCGCCAAGTACGTCGCCGAGGGCGTCGACGTCCACGTCGCCACCTGTACCGGTGGTGAACGTGGGTCGATCCTGAACCCGAAGATGGATCGGCCCGACATCGCCGCCAACATCACCGAGATCCGCCGCCAGGAGATGGAGCGGGCCCGCGACATCCTCGGGGTCCGTCAGGACTGGCTCGGCTTCGTCGACTCCGGCTGGCCCGAGGGCGATCCGCCCCCGCCGCTGCCCGAGGGCTGCTTCGCCCTGGTGCCGCTCGAGGAGGCGACCAAGCGGCTGGTCGAGGTCATCCGGGACTTCCGGCCGCACGTCCTCACGACGTACGACGAGCGTGGCGGCTACCCCCACCCCGACCACATCCGGTGCCACGAGATCGGCGTCGCCGCGTTCGCGGCGGCCGGTGACCCCGGGCAGTTCCCCGACGCGGGGGAGCCGTGGCAGCCGCTCAAGCTCTACTACCACCACGGCTGGAGCTATCACAAGATCAAGTCGATCCACGACGCCCTGCTCGCCCACGGCCTCGAGTCGCCGTACACCGAGCGGCTGGAGAACTGGGAGCGCGACCCCGAGTGGGACAAGCGGATCACCACGCGGGTGCCTTGCGGCGAGTACTTCGGGGTCCGCGACCAGGCGTTGCTGGCGCATGCCACGCAGATCGACCCCGACGGACCGTGGTTCGCGATCCCCCGTGAGATCCAGCAGCAGGTGTGGCCCACCGAGGACTACGAGCTGGTCACCAGCCACGTGGAGTCGACGCTTCCCGAGGACGACCTCTTCGCGGGGGTCCGTCGTTCCTGAAACACCAAGTGCCTGAGACAATGGAGTCATGCCGTACCTCGCTCTCCTGGTCCAGGCACTCGACCCCGTGCCCAGCGACAACGACGTCAAGGCCGGCTGGGGTGCGTTCGGCGTCTTCGCGCTGCTGATCCTGGCCGTGGCCTTCCTGTGCTGGAGCTTCGTCCGGCAGATGCGCAAGGTGAACGCCGCCGACGAGGCCGGCGTGTTCGACGAGCCGAGTGACCCCGCCGACGACCTGCCACCGACCCACACCAGATCCGAATAGACCCGCGCCACCTCAGCATCCGCTGAACCGATCGTTGACCGCCGGGTCGCGGCCGTCCGATGCTCCACGGATGCCGGTCCTGCTGGCGGCCCTGCTGGTGCCCGTCGTCCTCTACTGCCTGGTTCGAGCCGTGGCGCCACGCCGATGGGGTGGCGGCGACCAGCATCGCCGCGACGTCGACGCCTGGCACGTGCTGATGTCCGCGACGATGGTGGCCATGCTCGTCGGCGCGCTCTCACGACCGCTGGCCGTGGCCGCCCTCGCGGTGGCGACGGCTGGCCTGTGCTGGGGGGTCCTCGCCGTCGAACGCCGGTCCGGCAGCGCCGCGCACGTACGGCTGGTGGTCGGGGCGGCGACCATGGCCGTGATGACCCTGCCCCTGGCCGCGCCCGCAGAGGCAGCCGCACCGTCCCGTCCCGGTGGCGGCATGGCGGCGATGTCGATGGCGGGCGGGTCCACGACTCCGCTCGTCGTCGTACTCCTCGCCGCGCTGTCGCTGGTCGCGGCGCTGCGCGTCCCGGTCGTCGTACGGCGCTCGCCCGGCCCGGTCGCGCGGCTGGACGCCACCTGTGACGTCGTCATGGCCCTATCCATGGCGGCGATGCTCGCCACCCTCGTCTGAGGCCTCACGGGAGCGAATCAACAGAACGCTTAGGCACTCGTTGACGACGCCCTGAGGGGGGACCAGAGTCGGCTGCCACGGTCACGCCCGGGTCCCAGGAGGTTGCCCATGCAGGTCCCCGCCCCGTTCGAGTACGAACGCGCCGCGAGCGTCGAGGACGCCATCGGACTGCTCGAACGGCTGGGTCCGGAGGCCCGGCTGATCGCGGGCGGTCACAGCCTGCTGCCGATGATGAAGCTGCGGCTCGCCAACCTCGAGTACGTCATCGACATCAACGACCTGCACGACGAGCTCGGCTACGTGCGCGTCGGCACCGACGAGGTCCGGATCGGGTCCATGACCCGGCACCGTGAGCTGCTCGAGTCGCCGGAGCTGGCCGCGCTCTTCCCGATCTTCGCCGATGCCGAGCAGGTCATCGCCGACCCCGTCGTACGCAACCGCGGCACGATCGGCGGCTCGCTGTGCCAGGCGGACCCGTCCGAGGACCTCACCGCGGTCTGTACGGCGCTCGATGCCGGCTGCGTCATCCGCGGCTCCACGGGCGAGCGCGTCGTCAGCATGGAGGAGTTCCACCGCGGCCCCTACGAGACCGCCGTGGAGCACGACGAGATCCTCGTCGAGATCCGCATCCCGGTCCGGCCGAACGGGTCCAGTGCCTACGCCAAGGTCGAACGACGGGCCGGTGACTGGGCGGTGACGTCGGTCGGTGCGGCCGTCTGGATGGACGGCCCGAACATCTCGGACGCGCGGGTCGGGCTCGCGGCCGTGGGTCCCAACACGACCGGCATCCCCGCGATCTCCGAGGCACTCCGCGGCCAGCCGCCGTCGGACGAGCTGTTCGCACGCGCCGGAGCGATCGCGGCGCAGAGCTGCACCCCCGCGACCGACAACCGCGGCACCGCCGACTACAAGCGTCACCTCGCGGACGAGCTCACGCGGCGCACGCTGCGTACGTCGGTCGAGCGCATCCAGGCAGGCGAGGCGGGAGACCGTGCGGGCGACCAGGGAAGGGACGGCTGACATGCAGGTGACCATGAGCGTCAACGGCGAGAGCGTGACGCGCGAGATCGAGGGACGGATGCTCCTCGTCCACTTCCTGCGCGACGAGCTCGGCCTGACCGGCACCCACTGGGGCTGCGACACCAGCAACTGCGGCACCTGCGTGACGTGGCTCGACGGCGAGCCGGTCAAGAGCTGCACGGTGCTGGCCGCGATGGCCGGCGGCCGCGAGGTGCGCACCGTCGAGGGTCTCGAGCAGGACGGCGTGCTCGACCCGGTGCAGGAGGGCTTCATGCGCTGCCACGGGCTGCAGTGCGGCTTCTGCACGCCGGGCATGCTGATGACGGCCCGCGCCCTGCTCGACCGGGATCCCGATCCCTCGGAGGACACGATCCGCGAGGCCATCTCCGGCCAGATCTGCCGGTGCACGGGCTACACCACCATCGTGCGCTCCGTGCAGTGGGCCGCCGAGCACGAGCGCGACGCCGCGACCGTGGGGAGCGAGTCATGACGACGACCAAGCACGAGCGCGAAGACCTCGAGCACGCCGACAACGACCAGCACCCGGTCGGTCACGGGCGCATGCTGCGCAAGGAGGACCCGCGCTTCATCCGCGGCATGGGCAGGTACGTCGACGACATCCAGCTGCCCGGCATGCTCCACCTGGCGATCCTGCGGTCGCCGGTCGCGCACGCCACCATCGTCAGCGTCGACGTCTCCGCGGCCCAGGCCCACCCCAAGGTAAAGGCCGTCATCACCGGCGCCGATCTCGCAGAGAAGGGCCTGGCCTGGATGCCGACCCTGTCCAACGACGTCCAGGCCGTGCTCGCCACCGACAAGGTGCGCTTCCAGGGCCAGGAGGTCGCGTTCGTGGTGGCCGAGGACCGCTACTCCGCGCGCGACGCGCTGGAGCTGATCGACGTCGAGTACGACCTGCTGCCGCCGGTGATCGACGTACGGAAGGCGCTCGCGCCCGACGCCCCGGTGATCCGGACCGACCGCGAGGGCAAGACCGACAACCACTGCTTCGACTGGGAGACCGGCGACAAGGCCGCCACGGACGCTGTCTTCGCGAAGGCCGACGTCGTCGTCACCGAGGACATCGTCTACCCGCGCGTCCACCCGGCTCCGATGGAGACCTGCGGCTGCGTGGCCGACTACGAGCGCGTCGGTGGCCAGCTGACCCTCTGGACGACCAGCCAGGCGCCGCACGCCCACCGCACGGTCTACGCACTCGTGTCGGGCCTGCCGGAGCACAAGATCCGGGTGATCGCCCCCGACATCGGCGGTGGCTTCGGCAACAAGGTGCCGATCTACCCCGGCTACGTCTGCGCGATCGTCGCGTCGCTGGTGATCGGCAAGCCGGTCAAGTGGGTGGAGGACCGCTCGGAGAACCTCGTGAGCACCGGCTTCGCCCGCGACTACGTGATGCGTGGCGAGATCGCGGCCACCAAGGAGGGCAAGATCCTGGCGATCCGCACGCACGTGCTCGCCGACCACGGCGCCTTCAACGGCACGGCCGCACCGATCAAGTACCCCGCCGGCTTCTTCGGGGTCTTCACCGGCAGCTACGACCTGGAGGCGGCGTACTGCTCGATGACCGCCGTCTACACCAACAAGGCGCCGGGCGGTGTCGCCTACGCCTGCTCCTTCCGGATCACCGAGGCCGTCTACCTCGTGGAGCGGATCGTCGACTGCCTGGCCTACGACCTCAAGATGGATCCCGTCGAGCTGCGCCGGAAGAACTTCATCCAGCCCGACCAGTTCCCCTACACGACGCAGACCGGCTGGGTCTACGACTCGGGCGAGTACGAGCGGGCGCTCGACCTGGCCCTCGAGCTCGCCGGGTACGACGACCTGCGCCGCGAGCAGGAGGAGAAGCGGGCCAAGGGCGAGCTGATGGGCATCGGGGTCGCGTTCTTCACCGAGGCCGTCGGCGCCGGACCCCGCAAGGACATGGACATCCTCGGTCTCGGGATGGCCGACGGGGCCGAGCTCCGGGTCCACCCCACGGGCAAGGCCGTCGTCCGGCTGTCGTGCATGAGCCAGGGCCAGGGCCACGAGACGACGTTCGCCCAGATCGTCGCCGAGGAGATCGGCATCCCACCGGCCGACATCCAGGTCGTGAACGGCGACACCGACCAGACGCCGTTCGGGCTCGGCACCTACGGCAGCAGGTCGACCCCGGTGTCGGGCGCGGCCGCGGCTCTGGTCGCCCGCAAGGTCCGTGACAAGGCCCAGATCATCGCCTCCGGGATGCTCGAGGTGTCGGTGGCCGACCTGGAGTGGCAGAAGGGCTCCTTCTCGGTCAAGGGCGACCCGAGCCGTGCGGTGACCATCCAGGACATCGCGATGCGCGCGCACGGCGCGGGCGACCTGCCCGAGGGCATCGAGGGCGGCCTGGAGGCGCAGATCTGCTACAACCCCTCCAACCTGACCTATCCGTTCGGTGCCTACATCTGCGTGGTCGACGTCGATCCGGGCACGGCAGCGGTGAAGGTACGCCGGTTCGTGGCGGTCGACGACTGCGGCACCCGGATCAACCCGATGATCATCGAGGGCCAGGTCCACGGTGGTCTGACCGATGGCGTGGGCATGGCGCTGATGGAGATGATCTCCTTCGACGAGGACGGCAACTGCACCGCCGGCTCGCTCATGGACTACCTCATCCCCACCGCGCTCGAGGTGCCGCACTGGGAGACCGGACACACGGTGACTCCTTCCCCGCACCACCCGATCGGCGCCAAGGGTGTCGGCGAGTCGGCGACGGTCGGCTCCCCGCCGGCCATCGTCAACGCCGTCATCGACGCCCTCAAGCCCTTCGGCATCCGGCACGCCGACATGCCGCTCACTCCCTCGCGGGTGTGGGACGCGATGCAGGGCCGGCCGACGCCGCCGATCTGAGGAGGGCGCCGGTGACGACCACGATGTCGGAGCGGGCCGACGAGCTGACCCGCACGCGCGTGCCGTTCGTGCAGGCGACGGTGGTGCGCGCACAGGAGCCGAGCTCGGCGCGCCCTGGCGACCGGGCGATCATTCTGGCCGACGGTTCGATCGAGGGCTTCGTCGGCGGCCAGTGCGCGGCCGGCTCGGTCCGTACGGCGGCACTCGCGGCGCTGAGCTCGGGTGAGAGCCTGCTGCTGCGGGTCCTGCCCGACGGCAACGACGCGTTCCCCGAGTCGCCCGGCGCCAGCATCGTCGTCAACCCCTGCCTGTCCGGAGGTGCCTTGGAGATCTACCTCGAGCCGCTGCTGCCGTCGCCGCGGCTCTACGTCGTCGGCAGCTCACCCACCGCGGAAGCCATCGCCGCGCTGGCGCCCGCGCTGGGCTTCGTGGTCGACCGGGCCGGCCCGAAGGCGTCGCCGGTCGGTGCCACCGCGGTCGTCGTCTCCAGCCACGGGGGCGACGAGCCCGGCGCGGTCCGGGCGGCGCTCGACGCCGGCGTCGAGTTCATCGGCGTGGTCTGTAGCCGGACCCGTGGTCGGGCGCTGCTCGACGAGCTGACGCTGTCGCCCGACGACGAGGCGCGGGTCCACGTCCACGTCGGCCTCGACATCGGCGCGCGCACCGCACCCGAGGTCGCCCTCTCGATCCTGGCCGAGCTCGTGCGCGAGCTCCGCGTCGGCGGTCTCGCCACCCTCGCGGCCACCGACTCGGCCCAGGCGACGACGGCGATCGACCCGGTGTGCGGGATGACGGTCACGATCGGGCCCGACACACCCCACGCGGTCGTCGACGGCGTCGACCACTGGTTCTGCATGCCCGGCTGCCGCGAACGCTTCCTCGCAGACCAGGCGTCGTGACCGGCGGTCTGCACGACGGGGTGGCCGCGCTGGTGCTGGCCGCGGGCGGGTCGCAGCGCCTGGGCACGCCCAAGCAGCTGCTCGACTACCGCGGCGCCACGCTCCTCGACGCCACCCTGACGACGGCGAGGGCCGCCGGCTTCGAGCAGGTCGTCGTCGCCCTCGGCGGTGCGGCCGACGACGTACGCGCGCGCGTCGACCTGGGCGATCTCGACGTCGTCGTGAACCCCGACTTCGCCGACGGCTGCGCGACGTCGATGCGGTCGGGCCTCGATCACGTGCATCCCGCGATGCAGGGCCTCGTCCTGCTGCTCGGCGACCAGCCGACGGTGTCGGTCGACGCGATCCGAGCGCTCGAGGAGGCGGCCCGTGGCCACGCGGTCGGTGTCTGCTCGTACGACGACGCATTGGGTCATCCGCTGTGGTTCGATCGGAGCATGTTCGAGACCCTGCGCGGGCTGCACGGCGACAAGGCCGTGTGGAAGCTCGTCGACGCCGGCGACGACGTCGTACACGTGCCGGTGCCGGGACCGGTCCCTCTCGACGTCGACACCTGGGACGACTACCACGCGCTCCTCGCGACGGAGGAGTGACGGCGATGCCCGCGCTCTCCTCGGCCGACGACATCCGGCGCCGCTTCGACGACGAGGGCTACCTCGCCGACGAGGGGACGGCGACGGCCCTGTTCCTCACCCTCGAGCTCGGCCTGCCCCTGCTGCTGGAGGGCGAGCCCGGCGTCGGGAAGACCGCGGCGGCCCAGGTACTGGCGCGCGTGCTGGGCGCTCCGCTGGTCCGGCTCCAGTGCTACGAGGGGCTGACCGCGAGCGAGGCGCTCTACGACTGGAACCACCAGCGGCAGCTGTTGGCGATCCGGCTGGCCGAGTCGCAGCACGAGCGGATCACCGAGGCCGACCTCTTCAGCGAGGAGTTCCTGGTCGAGCGGCCCATCCTGCGCTGCGTGCGCCACCACGGTCCCCAACCGCCCGTCCTCCTCATCGACGAGGTCGATCGCGCCGACGACGAGTTCGAGGCGCTGCTGCTCGAGGCGCTGGGCGAGGGCTCGGTCACCGTGCCGGAGATCGGCACCTTCACCGCCGAGCAGCCGCCGATCGTCGTACTGACCTCCAACCGCAGCCGCGAGCTCCACGACGCACTGCGCCGTCGCTGCCTCTACCACTGGCTGGAGTTCCCCGAGCCCACCCGCGTGGTCGCCATCCTGCGTCGTACGGCGCCCGCGGCGAGCGTGGCTCTCATCGAGTCGGCCGCCCAGTTCGTCGGGCACGTGCGCACGCTCGACGTCGACAAGCCTCCCGGCGTGGCCGAGGCGATCAACTGGGTGGCGGCGCTGTCCGCCCTCGGTGCGACGGAGCTCGTTCGCGAGCTCGTCGTGCCCGCCCTGGGCGCGCTCGCGAAGACGCCCGACGACCGCGACCTGGTCATCGACTCGCTCGACTCCTTCGCGTTCGGCTGACCGGTGGAGCACGGGGTCGGCGGACCGATCGGCGGCGTCGACCGCGCCGCCTTCGTGGCCGCTCTGGGTGACCGGCTGCGCCGGGCGGGCGTACCGGCGACGCTCACCTCGATGACCACCTTCGCGGACGCGCTGGCGGCGTCGTTCCCGGCGACGGTCGACGAGCTGTACTGGCTCGCCCGGCTCACCCTGGTCGCCCGGCACGAGGAGCTGCCGGCCTTCGAGCGGGTCTTCGACGCGGCGTTCCGGGACGCGATCCTGCCGGTCGACCCACACGCTCGACGTTCGCCGGACGACCCGGTCGGTGAGACCGAGGACTCGCTGACCTCGGTCGCCGGCGAGCCGCTGGCTGGTGAGGTCGCGAGCAGCCTGCCGTGGCACACGCTGCCGCAGACCGAGCCGTCGGACGAGGACGACACCGACGACGTACCACGGTTGCCCGACCCCCTCCCGAGCGCGGTCGCGCGGCTCGCCGACACCCCGCTCGACGCCCTCGACCCCGAGGAGCTGGCCCTGCTCGGTCGATGGCTGGAGGCGTCGGCGCACCGGTGGCCGACCCGCCGCAGCCGTCGTACGCAGGTGCGGTCCGGCGGCAGCCGGCTGGCGTTGCGCGAGACCATCGCTGCCGCACGGCACACCGGGTGGGAGCCCTTCGAGCTGCGACACCACCATCCCCTACTCCGGCCCCTCAAGGTGACCCTCGTGGTCGACGTCAGCCAGTCGATGCAGAGCTGGTCGAGCGCCTATCTCCACCTGATGCGGGCGTTCGCGCGCACCCGCCGCGCCGAGACCTTCGCGTTCTCGACCTCTCTCACCCGGTTGACGCCGGCGCTCTCGCACCACTCGGCCGCGGCCGCGGTCGCCCGCGCGAGCGACCTGGTCGTCGACCGGTACGGCGGCACCCACCTCGCCGCCTGCCTGGCCGAGCTGCTCGCGTCGCGCCATGGCAGCTCCGTCCGCGGCGGCGTGCTCGTGATCGCCTCCGACGGCTGGGACAGCGATCCGCCCGAGCGGCTCGCCTCCGCGATGGCCAAGGCCGCGCGCCGCGCCCGCCGGATCGTCTGGCTCAATCCACGTGCCGCCGCGGTGGGGTTCCAGCCCCTCGTAGGCTCGATGGCCGCCGCCCTGCCCTTCTGCGACGCGTTCCTCCCCGCCGACCGGTTGCAGGCGCTGCCCGCCGTGTTGGACGCGATCGCGGGTGACCGTGCGGAGGGCGTCGGAAGGCGACGTACCTAGGCCGAACCCAGGTCTGCTGCCGGACGACGCGGGACCTTCGTCTCTCACCCCCGGTGACCGCCATGAGGTGTCGTGGGTAGTGCGCAGGGCAGTTGGGCGCGCTCGTGTCGCGCCCATGGAAGGCCGGGAGGGCGACGTGTCGAGGCGGGCAGTCATGGACGCGACGGACGTCGCGGTGGGTGCGGTCGCGCGAGCCGTGGGGCTGCACAAGGAGTACGGCGCAGGGGACGCGCTGGTGGCGGCTCTCGACGGGGTGACCCTCGACTTCGGTACCGGCGAGTTCACCGCCGTGATGGGCCCCTCCGGATCCGGCAAGTCGACCCTGATCCACTGCCTGGCTGCCCTGGACACGCCGACGTCCGGGCAGATCGTGCTGGACGGCGTGGACATCTCGCGGCTCGGCGACAAGGAGCTGACGAGGATGCGACGCGACAAGGTGGGATTCGTCTTCCAGGCGTACAACCTGGTGCCCACGCTCACCGCGCGAGAGAACATCGAGCTCCCGCTGGCGATCGCCGGCCGCCGCGTGGATCGGGAGTGGTTCCGCACCGTCATCGACGCCGTCGGTCTCGGAGACCGGCTGGACCACCGCCCCAACGAGCTCTCCGGAGGTCAGCAGCAGAGGGTGGCCTGTGCACGGGCACTCGTGTCGCGTCCGGAGATCGTGTTCGCGGACGAGCCGACCGGCAACCTCGACTCCCTGGCCTCACGCGAGGTCCTCACGTTACTGCGGATGAGCGTCGATCGGTATCACCAGACGATCGTGATGGTGACCCACGACCCCACCGCTGCGTCGTACACCGACCGGGTGGTCTTCCTGGCCGACGGGAAGGTCGTCGACGAGCTCCGTGACCCCACCACCGACGGAGTGCTGGAGAAGATGAAGCCGCTGAGCACGACCGTGACCGCGGTGGCCACGCTGGGCGGCTGACCATGTGGAGAGTCAGCCTGCGCAACCTGATCGCCCGGAAGCTGCGGCTAGCCCTGAGCGCGTTCGCCATCGTCCTCGGGGTCGCCTTCGTGGCCGGGTCGTTCGTGTTCACCGACTCCTTGAGCGGTGCGTTCGAGGGCATCGTCAAGGGGACGACGGCCGACGTCGAGGTGGCGCCGCACCGCGTCATCGACGTCGAGAGCGTGGGAACCGATGCCCGGACCCTGCCCGCGTCGCTGATCCGACGTATCCGGGCCATCCCGGACGCGGCCGAGGTAGCCGGGACCGCCGAGGTGCAGGGCGTCTTCGTGATCGGCGCCGACGGCAAGCTCGTCGGCGGGAACGGCCCGCCAGGCCTGGCCTTCAACTACACCGACATGACCGCCATCGCCGGCGACCGGATCCTCACCCTTACCCAGGGGCGCCTGCCCGTCGGCATCCACCAGATCGCGCTGGACGAGGACGCCGCTCGCAAGGCCGGCTACCGGATCGGCGACCGGGTGACGCTCGCGACACCGGGTGACCCACCCGTCCGCCACGCCACCCTGACCGGCCTGGTGAGGTTCGGGTCGAGCGGCGGGCTCGTCGGCGCGACGCTGACCATCTTCGACCTGCGCGCGATCCGCGACCTGTTCTTCGACGGCCGGCCGGTGTACAGCGGGATCTCCGTCCAGGCCGCCGACGGCGTCTCGCAGGCACGCCTGCGAGACGAGGTGCAGCAGGTGCTCCCGAAGGGTGTGGAGGCCCGGACCGGCGACGACGTCGCCCGGCAGACCGAGAAGTCGATCGCTACGATCCTCGGGTTCATCAACACCTTCCTGCTCGTGTTCGCCGGCGTCGCGATGGTGGTGGGCGCCTTCCTGATCGTCAACACGTTCTCCATCCTGGTCGCGCAGCGTGGTCGGGAGCTGGCGCTGCTGCGCGCAATGGGAGCCTCCAAGCGGCAGGTGAACGTGTCGGTGATCGTCGAGGCGTTCGTCGTCGGGGCGTTCGGCTCCACCGTCGGGATCGGGCTCGGCTACCTGCTGGCGCACGGCCTCAAGGCACTCTTCGGCGCGATCGGCCTCGACCTCGGCAAGGCCGCCATGCCGCTCGAGCCCCGCACGGTCCTGGTGTCGTACGCCGTCGGCGTCACCGTCACCGTGGTGGCCGCCTTCCTGCCGGCGTACCGGGCGGGGCGCGTCTCACCCGTCGAGGCCATGCGCGACGACGTGTCGATTCCCGAGACTTCGCTGCACCGCCGGATGTGGACCGGTGCCTCCATGGTCGGCGGCGGCATCGTGCTGATGGTGGCCGGAGGCTCCGGGGTGGTGGGTCACGGACTGGCCCTGACCGGGCTCGGCATGCTGGTGATCCTGATCGGGGTCTCGCTGACCTCGAGCGTCATCGGGCAGCCGGTCCTGCGCGGGCTCGGGACCCTCTACCACCGCGTCTTCGGGGTCGTCGGCGATCTGGCGACGCAGAACTCGTTGCGCAACCCACGACGTACCGCGGCCACCTCGAGCGCGCTGATGATCGGGCTCGCCCTGGTCGCTCTGATGTCGATCCTCGGGCAGTCGGCCAAGGTCAGCACCGCCAAGGCCATCGACGGGTCGCTGACCGCCGGCCTGGTGGTGTCCAACGTGACCGAGCAGCCGTTCTCGTCGGCGTACGCGAGGGAGATCAGGAAGCTCGGCGGCGTGCGGACCGCCGCGGTGATCCGGGCCGCCACGGGACGCAGTGACGGGCACTCGGTCTCCGTGATCGCCGTCGGGCCGGGCGTCCTCGACGGCGCGCTCCGCCTGCCGATGGGTGCCGGAGTCACGGCCGGGCTGCATGGCCACCGGGTCCTCGTCGCGAGCACGATGGCCGCGGACCGCGGCCTCGGCATCGGTGACCGCCTCGATGTCGCGTTCCCCACCGGGACGCACACGTACGTCGTCGGTGGCGTCTTCGCGTCCGGTGGCCCGATCGGCTCCGACCTGGTGCTGACCACGGCCCAGCTGAAGGCGGCCGGGTTCACCCCCGAGGACACGGTGGTGCTGGTGACCGCGTCGGCCGGCGCAACCGAGTCACGGGTCCGGGCCGAGATCGACGCCGTGCTGAAGGACAACCCGACCGTCACCCTGAAGAACCAGCAGGAGTTCCTGGACGAGCAGAAGGCCCAGATCGATACCCTGCTCTACATCGTCTACGCCCTGCTGGGCCTGGCCATCCTCATCGCCGTCCTCGGCATCACCAACACGCTGGCGCTCTCGGTGATCGAGCGCACTCGTGAGGTCGGACTCCTCCGTGCCATCGGCCTGGGCCGGCGACAGCTCCGACGCATGGTGCGGCTGGAGTCGATCGCGATCTCGGCCCTGGGTGCGGTTCTCGGCGTGGCGATGGGCGTCGCCTTCGGCATCGTCCTGCAGAGATCCGTGGCCGACAGCGGTGTCGACACCTTGTCCATCCCGTGGCTGCAGCTCGCGATCTTCGTGGCCCTGTCGGTGCTCGTCGGTAGCGTCGCCGCCGTGTTCCCGGCCCGCCGAGCCGCCCGGTTCAGGATCCTCGACGCCATCACGACCGAGTAGCCAGCGCCACGGTCCCGCAGGCTCAGCTCCAGAGGGTGACGTGCACGGCCGGCCGGAAGCGACCCACGTTGACGCCGGCTCCGCGGACCATCGCCTGGGTCGCGCGCGGCGTCGTGATGAAGCGCAGCAGCTCGGCTGCGGCCGGTGTCTGGGCGTGCGCGGGGAGGCCGATCGCGATCCAGCTGCCCTGGGCGCGGAGCCCCGGGCCGGTCAGGATCACGAGCCGCTTGGCGGCCAGGTCGCCGGCCACCGCGAAGCGGACCGCGAGGGTGGCGCCGTCGCCGCGCTTGGTCTCCTCGAGGGCGGCGGCGTCGCTCTGGAAGATCTGCTGCGACTTCTCCGGTACGGCGAGCCGGCGCAGCATCGCGGGCACGACACCGTCGGGCTCCGCGGCCGAGGGCCCGAGACACCACGTGAGGCGGCGCACGCGGTCAGCGCTGAGCGCCGACCCGGCGAGTGGGTGGTCGGGCCGCGCGACCGCGACCACCTCGTAGTTGAGGAACGGCACCTGCACCAGCGTGGGGTCGGGCGCCAGGCGCGCCGGCCCGATGGCGACGTCGACGGCTCGGGCGGTCAGCAGGCTGGGCAGCCGGGCGGCCTGGCGCACGCTCAGCTCGACCTGCAGGTCGTTGGCCCGGCCGGCGAAGAGCTCGATCAGCCCGGGAGCCGCGTGCTCGGCGAACAGGCTGGACGTCGCCACCCGCAGCACCCGCTTGCCGCTACCGGCCTGGTGGACCTCGAGGAGGGTGCGGTCCTGGAGGCCGAGGATCTCCACGGCCCGGCTGGCGAGCCGGAGACCGCCCGGCGTGAACGCCAGCCCCGACGACGTACGACGGAACAGGTCGTCGTCGAACTCCTTGCGCAGCTGTGCCACGTGCATCGAGACCGCGGCCTCGCTGACCTTGAGCTCGGCGGCGGCAGCCTTCACGGACCCGAGTCGCACCACCTTCGCGAAGGCCCGCAGCTGGGTCGGGGTCACGCGGGAACTCTAGTGCTGCCTGACAACCCGGACGAGCGCGTCGTACGCCGTACGGGTGCTGCCGTCGGGCTGCCCGACCTCGCGCCGGACCCGCTCGGCGTGCACCACCTCGAAGCCCTCTCCGGCGAGGTCCGCGAGCACGTCGTCCGTGGTCATCAGCACGGACGCGTCCTGCGGACCGCCGACACCCTCGGTGAGGTTGCTTGTGTCGTGGGCGACGAGCAGGAACGTGCCGCCGGCGCGCAAGGACGCGAAGCCCCGTCGGACCGCGGCCCGTCGCTCCTCGGCGACGAGCTGGAGGTAGGCCACCACGCACAGGTCGTACGACGCGTCGCCCGACCAGGTCGTCGCGTCCGCGCAGACCCACTCCACGGGGAGGTCGCCGGCCAGACGGCGGCCCTTGTCGAGCGCGGCCTGGGCGAAGTCCACCGCGGTGACCTGCCAGCCGCGCCGCGCGAGCCAGATCGCGTTGCGGCCCTCGCCGGCCGCCAGGTCGACGGCCCGCCCGGGCGGCAGGTCGGCCAGCTCCGACTCGACGAACTGGTTGGGTGTGGCCGACCAGACCAGCTCCGTGTCGCGGTACCGCTCGTTCCAGGTCTCGGCGTCCATACGGTCATTGTCGCGGCCGATGCGTCCGCGCGGTGACCGGCCCCCGTCGTAGGGTCGGGTCATGCATCGTTCGCGCATCGGCGTCGTCCTGGTCGACCACCCCGTCGAGTCGTACGACGCGGCCGCGGCCTTCTGGGCGGCCGCCCACGGCTCCGAGCGCACCGGGTCCTTCACCGACGACGACCCCTACGAGTCGTTGGCCAGGCTGTCCGGCGGGGTGCTGCTCGAGCTCCAGCGCACGGGTGCCGGCACGCCGCCGCGCGTCCACCTCGACATCGAGGCCGACGACGTACCGGCCGAGGTCGCGCGGCTCGAGGCGCTGGGTGCCCGGGTCACTGACCAACGCGACTCCTACGCGATCATGGCCGACCCCGGCGGCCTGGTGTTCTGCGTCGTACCGGTGCAGTCGGGCGACGAGTTCGAGGCGCACGCGACGAGCTGGGACTGACCCTGGTGGCCCGCGCGTCCCGTCCGAGCGGCGCCACCGCCGCCATCCGGGTGCTCGAGGCCGCCGGGGTGACGCACGTGCTGCACCCCTATCACCACGACCCCAGGGCGGAGTCCTACGGGCTGGAGGCCGCGCACGCGCTGGGCCTCGACGAGTCCCGGGTCTTCAAGACGTTGCTGGCGGACGTCGACGGAGCGCTCGTGGTCGCGGTGGTGCCCGTGTCGCGCCTGCTGGATCTCAAGGCCCTGGCGCGGGTGTACGGCGCGCGCAAGGCCGCCATGGCCGACCCGGCGGCCGCGGAGCGGGCGACCGGCTACGTCGTCGGCGGCATCTCGCCGCTCGGCCAGAAGCGTGGCCACCCCACCGTCCTCGACGTGTCGGTGCTGGAGCATGCGACCGTTCTGGTCTCGGCGGGCCGGCGCGGGCTGGACGTCGAGCTCGCACCGGTCGACCTGACGGCCCTCACCTCGGCCACGACGGCCGCCATCGCCCAGGGCTGAGGCCGGGAGACCGTCCGCCGGCCGCCCCGGGCGTGGGCCGAGGTCTCGCCGTACACGTGGCGTTCACCTTGGCAGGCCATGCTCCGTTGGTGGATCGAGCGGACACGAGCCGGCCGTGACGTTGCTCCGGGCCGGTCGTGCCTCGCCTCCGAGGACGCTGGTCGACCTCCTGCGCAGCACGGCCGAGGCGCACCCCGAGGCTCCCGCGATCGACAACGGCGCCGAGGTGCTCACCTACAGCGAGCTCCTGGAGCAGGCGGCCGAGCTGGCGTCGCTGCTCGGTGAGCTGGGAGTCGGCAGGGGCGGGCGGGTCGGCGTACGCATCCGCTCCGGCACCACCGAGCTGTACGTCGCCATCGCCGCCGTACTCCTCGCCGGCGCCGCCTACGTCCCGGTGGACGCCGACGACCCTGACGAGCGCGCCGTCCTGGTCTTCTCCGAGGCGGGCGTGGACGCGGTGATCCGCGACGGCCTCTCGATCGAGAGCGTCTCCACCGCCCGGTCGTCCGCTCCGGCCGAGCCCGACGTTGCTGACGACGCGTGGATCATCTTCACCTCCGGCTCCACGGGTAAGCCGAAGGGCGTGGCGGTGACGCACCGGTCGGCGGCCGCCTTCGTGGACGCCGAGGCGAGGCTCTTCCTCCGTGGAACACCGCTCGGGCCGGGTGACCGGGTGATGGCCGGCCTGTCGGTCGCCTTCGACGCCTCCTGCGAGGAGATCTGGCTGGCCTGGGGGTCCGGCGCGTGCCTGGTGCCGGCGCCTCGCTCGCTGGTCCGCAGCGGCATGGACCTCGGACCCTGGCTCGTCGCGAACGACGTCACCGTCGTCTCCACGGTCCCGACCCTGGTGTCGCTCTGGCCGCCGGAGGCGATGGACAAGGTCCGGCTGCTGATCCTCGGCGGCGAGACCTGCCCGCCCGAGATCGGTGAGCGCCTCGCCACCGGTGAACGGGAGGTCTGGAACACCTACGGCCCGACCGAGGCGACCGTGGTCTCGTGCGGCGCCCGCCTCACCGGCGAGGGACCGGTGCGCATCGGGCTGCCACTCGACGGCTGGGACCTCGCCGTCGTCGATGCCACCGGGACTCCGGTGGACGTGGGTGGCGTCGGCGAGCTGATCATCGGTGGGGTCGGCCTCGCCCGCTACCTCGACACCGAGCTGGACCGGGAGCGCTTCGCACCGATGCCGGTGCTGGGCTGGGATCGTGCCTACCGCAGCGGTGACCTGGTCCGGTACGACGTCGAGGGGCTGGTCTTCCTCGGCCGGGCGGACGACCAGGTCAAGCTCGGTGGTCGCCGGATCGAGCTCGGGGAGATCGACAGCGCACTGCTCGCGCTCCCGGACGTGACCGCAGCGGCCGCGGCGGTCCGCACCACCCGGTCCGGGAACCGGGTCCTCGTCGGCTACGTCGCGACCGGTCCGGGCTTCGACGCCCGGTCGGCACTGGCGCGGCTCCGGACCACCCTCCCGGCTCCTCTGGTGCCGCGCCTCGTGGTGGTCGGGACCGTGCCGACCAGGACGTCGGGCAAGGTCGACCGCGACGCCCTGCCCTGGCCCGCGACGAGCGTGGGCGGCGGCAGCGTCGCCGCCCCGAGGCTGGAGGGCACGGCCGCCTGGGTACACGAGCTGTGGACCGACCTGCTCGGGGCGGAGGTCGACGACCCGGCCGCCGACTTCTTCGATCTCGGTGGGAGCAGCCTCACCGCCGCCCAGCTCGTCTCGCGCCTCCGCTCGCGCTTCCCCGAGGTCACCGTGGCCGACGTGTACGAGACCCCGACGCTGGGGGCGCTGGCCGTCGTACTCGACGCCATGGAGGGCCCGGCCTCCGTCGCCAACCGCACGGTGTCGCCGGTCCCGGCCAAGACGCAGGTCGGACAGGCCGTCTTCACGATCCCCCTGCGCACGCTCACCGGCCTGCGCTGGTCGGTCTGGATCGCGGCGACGGCGGACGTGGCCCGCGCATGGTGGGGGCTCGACTGGCTGCCGGCGTCCTCGTGGTGGCTGATCGGTCTGGGCTGGCTCCTGCTGATCTGCCCTCCGGGCCGGCTCGTTGTGGCGGCCGCCGGTGTCCGGCTCGTGCTGCGCGGTGTGGGACCCGGCGCCTACCCGCGCGGCGGGCGGACGCACCTGCGCATCTGGCTCGCCGAGCGCCTGGTGGACGAGGCGGGTGTCCTCCGGCTCTCCGGCGCCCCGGCGCTGAAGGTGTACGCGCGGGCGCTCGGCGCCTCGGTGGGCAAGGACGTCGACCTGCACTCCGTCCCGTCCGTGACGGGCCTGCTCCGTCTCGGGGCCGGATGCTCGATCGAGGCGGAGGTGGACCTGGCCGGCTACTGGCTCGACGGCGACGTGCTCCAGGTCGGGAGCATCACGATCGGCCCGAACGCCCGCATCGGGACGCGCAGCACGCTCTGCCCGGGCGCGGTCGTCGGCGCCGAGGCCGAGGTCGGCGCCGGGTCGGCGGTCTTCGGCGAGGTGCCGCCGGGGGAGTACTGGTCGGGCGCGCCGGCTGTCAGGGCGGGGGTCGCCCGCGGACCCTGGTCGGACACCGTCCCGCGGAACCGGGCGCGCTGGCTCCTGGCGTACGTCGTCTCCGCGCTGCTCATCTCGCTGCTTCCGATCGTGGCTGCCCTCTCCGGGCTCCTCGCGGTCTCGCACTGGCTACGCGGGACCACGTCCGTGGGCGACGCGTTCGTGACGGCGACGGCGACCCTGCCGCTCGCGACCGTCGTCGGACTCATGGTGCTGGCCACGCTCGTGGTGTTGGGCACCCGCCTCCTGGCGATCGGGCTGGCGCCCGGCCACCACCCGGTGCACGGTCGGCTGGCCTGGCAGGCCTGGTCGACGCTCCGACTGCTCGACGAGTCCCGGTCCTGGCTCTATCCGCTGTACGCGAGCACCGTGACGCCGGTGTGGCTGCGCGCTCTCGGTGCCGAGATCGGCTCCGAGGTCGAGGCATCGACGGTGCTGCTGATCCCCAAGCTCACCTCGGTCAACGACGGTGCCTTCCTGGCCGACGACACGCTGCTCGGCGGCTACGAGCTCGGCGGCGGCTGGCTCCGTATCGACGAGGTGAAGATCGGCAAGCACGCCTTCCTCGGCAACTCCGGCATGGCCGCTCCCGGCCGCAAGGTCCCGAAGCGGGGTCTGGTGGCGGTGCTGTCGGCGGCGCCGCGACGTACCAAGGCCAAGGCCGGGATGTCGTGGATCGGCAGCCCTCCCACACGGCTGCGCCGCCTCGCCGGTGACGTCGACCAGACGCGCACCTACGAGCCCGCGACGCGGCTCAAGGTGGCGAGGGCACTGGTGGAGGTGTGCCGCCTGGTGCCGGTGATGGTCAACCTCGTGCTGGTGCTCGCCGCCGCCGGCGCGCTGCTCGAGCTGTGGCGGCACGTCGGATGGTGGGCGGCCGGGCTGCTCAGCGGGCTCGTCCTGATCGCGGGTGGGGCCGTGGCCGCCGGTACGGCGACCGTCGCCAAGTGGGCGCTGGTCGGGCGCATCCGGGCGACCGAACACCCGCTGTGGAGCAGCTTCGTGTGGCGCAACGAGCTGGCCGACGCGTTCGTCGAGCTGCTCGCCGCGCCGTGGTTCGCCCGCCCCGCCACCGGGACCTGGATCCTCAACGTCTGGTTCCGCTCCCTCGGCGCAGGCGTGGGGCGTGGGGTCTGGTGCGAGACCTACTGGCTGCCGGAGGCCGACCTCGTCGAGCTGCGAGACGGAGTGACGGTCAACCGGGGTTGCGTCGTGCAGACCCACCTCTTCCATGATCGGATGATGAGCATGGACGTCGTGAGCCTGCGGGCCGGCTCGACCCTCGGGCCCAACAGCGTGATCCTGCCGGCGGCCGTGCTCGGCAAGCACGCCACCGTCGGCCCGGTGTCGCTGGTCATGCGAGGCGAGTCCGTGCCCAGCAAGACGCGCTGGATCGGCAACCCGATCGGCCCGTGGGCCGACGCCGAGGACGGCTCGCCCCGTTGAGCCAGCGCGCGGGCGAGCAGGCCGACGACTACGTCCCCGGGCACGGCGACCTCCGCTTCGGCGTGCTGTCGTACGAGCTCTCCCTCCGGTACGACGTCGAGGACAACCGCCTCGCGGGCCGAGCCACCCTGCGCTGCCGCATGGAGCAGGACACCGACCGCATCCTGCTCGACCTCCACCGGTTGGCCGTCTCGAAGGTGACGGTGGACGGCGCCCGGCCGGCCAAGTACGGCCACCGCAACGGCCGGCTCGAGATCCGCCTGCAGCAGCCGGCCGCCGTCGGCGACGAGCTGACCGTGGCGATCACCTACGGCGGACGCCCGGCTCCGGTCGGAGGCCCGCTCGGCGAGGCCGGCTGGGAGGAGCTCTCCGACGGCGTGATCGTGGCCGCGCAGCCGCACGGCGCCCCGTCCTGGTTCCCCTGCAACGACCGGCCGTCCGACAAGGCGACGTACGTCGTCGAGCTCACCGCCTCCACGGCGTACCGCGTCGTCTGCAACGGCGTCCTGGTCGAGCAGCGCCGCGGAGCGAGCACGATGACCTGGCGGTACGAGCAGTCCGAGCCGATGGCGACGTACCTCGCCACCGTGCAGATCGGGCGCTACGCCGTGCGCCGCCTCGCCGACGAGCCGGTGCCGGTCGAGATCGTGTTCCCCGAGGCGGTCCGCGACGGCTCCTTCGGGCCGTTCGCGAGGCAGCCGGAGATGATGGATGTGTTCGTCCGGCTCTTCGGCGACTACCCCTTCGAGGCGCCGTACCGGTCCGTGGTGACCGAGGACGACCTCGAGATCCCGCTCGAGGCGCAGGGCCTGGCGATCTTCGGCGCCAACTTCCTCGAGGACGACTGGTCCACCGAGCGCCTGGTGGCCCACGAGCTGTGCCACCAGTGGTTCGGCAACAGCCTGACCATCCGCACCTGGCGTGACATCTGGATGCACGAGGGCTTCGCCTGCTACGGCGAGTGGCTCTGGTCCGAGGAGTCCGGGCGTGAGTCCGCCGACGCGAAGGCACGCGAGCACTGGAAGCGGATCGACGACCTCCCTCACGACCTGGTGCTCGGCGACCCGGGACCCGACGACATGTTCGACGACCGCGTCTACAAGCGGGGCGCCCTGCTCGTGCACGCACTGCGACTCACCGTGGGCGACGAGACCTTCTTCGACCTCCTACGCACCTGGGTCGCCCGTCACCGACACGGCTCGGTGGGGCGCACCGAGTTCGCCGAGCTGGTGGTGGAGGTCGGCGGGACCGCCTGCGGTGACCTCCTCGACACCTGGCTCGACGAGCTCGAGCTGCCGCAGCTGCCGGCGGTCTGACCCGGCCGTGCCGGGGCTTGTCAACCGGCCCGGTACCGGGCGCGGGCCGTGAGCGAGTCCTCCCAGGCCTGGTCGAACTCCGCCGCGAGCGCGGAGCGCTGACGCTCGACGTGTGCGTGCAGGCGTCCGTAGGCGAACGCGTTCTCGCCGGCGGACGTTGCGGAGCGGGCGAGCTCGACGAGCGCGTGGAGTGCCTCGGTCCCGTCGTGGTGGTCACCGAGCACGGTCTGGATCCGCTCGTGCGCCTTGACCATCCGCCGGGCGCGCTTCCCGGAGATCGGAACCAGCGTCTCCGCGGCGTACCGCACCCGCTTCGCGGCCTTGCGTACGTCGTGCAGGTCGCCGGCGTCTCCGGCTCCGGCACTGCCCGCACCGACGGCGGCCGCGATGACACGCGAGCGCAGTCGCTTCCAGTCGTCGTCGAGACCCTTGGAGAGGACGCGGCCGGCCTTCTTCTGAGCCGCGTCGCTCCACGGCGGCTTGGCGGCGAACGCCTCGAGGCGATCCACGAGGTCGAAGTACCGCTGCGAGGTCATCCCCGACAGGAGCTCGGCCCGCGTCGCGTCGTACCGGCGGCCGACGTCCCCGTCGATGCGGGACCTCACCGCGCGCGGGACGAGGCCCGCTGGCTCGTCGTCCACCAGTCCGCGCAGCAGGTCGCGCAGGACCTCGCTGTCGCGAGGGCCGCCGAGCAGGGCCGCCAGCCAGCTCAGCTCGTCGCGGAGCGGCTCGGACTGCTCGGTGTCGAGGAACGGCCGATAGCTGGCCAGAGCGTTGCGCAGACGACGCACGGTGACCCGCATGTCGTGCACGGCCTCCGGTGCGCCGTGGCGCACCCACGGGTCCAGCTGCCGCAGCGCCGCCACCTGCTGCATCAGCCGGAGCTGGATCACGTCCGATGCGGGGCCGTTCCTGCTCGGCCTCGGCAGTGCCACCGGCTCCACCTGCGCGTGCAGATCACCCAGTGCCCGGGACAGCTTCGACGGGCTGTCGGACCGGCGTGCACCCACCGACTTCATGAGATCGAAGGTCCGGACGAGCAGGGCCAGCTTGCCGGACCCGAGCTCCACCTCCGCCTCCCGCCAGGTGATCGGAGCGAGGCCCGCTGGGTCCGTGGCGACCGGCTCCGCCGACACCCGGTCGTCGGCGACCTCGGCGAGCACGTCGTCTGCCTTGCCGTGCAGTCGGAGGAGTCGGCGTTCCGTCCGGATCACGACGACCGGAGTCAGTGCTTGATCCCGGGTGACGCCGAGGACCACCTTGCGCAGTGCCGACGGAGGGTTCCGCACCGCACGACTCAAGGGGACACCGATCTCCAGGCGGCCTTCCGACATCGGCAGCTTCAGGTGCCAGCCGGCGTCGTCACCACCGGTACGCCGACGCAGGATGATCCCGGCCGCGGCCAGGGAGAGGTCCTCGGTGTCGAAGTACGTCGCCACGAGCTCGTGCTCAGCGGTCGTCACCGACCGCACCCCGGGCAGGGTCGCGAAGTCCGGCAGGACGGTGGACTCGTCCAGGTCGTACTTGTCCTCGACCTCGTGGTGATCGGCAGCCATGCGCCGTTTCTACTAGCCCAAGGTGAACGTCAGGGGTGCGCCGGATCCGGCGACCGAGGGTTCGAGGTGTCGTCGGCGGGGACGGTCGTGGTTGGGTGGGTCGGGTGGCCAACCGGTTGGCAGGAGCGACGAGCCCGTACTTGCTCCAACACGCTGAAAACCCAGTGGATTGGTGGGAGTGGAGTCCCGAAGCGTTCGAGGAAGCCAAGCGCCGCGACGTACCAATTCTTCTATCAGTCGGGTACGCCGCGTGCCACTGGTGCCACGAGGTTCCCCGCTTGGCGGCTGTCAGCGGATTTTGACGAAACCGCAGGTCAGACGGGGTGTGGCGGTCCAGGTCGTTTCGCCGAAGACCGCCGTTGGACACCGATTCCGGGGCTTCGTGCATCACTCTCGTGCATCACTTTGGCCCCATCACTGGTCACCCAGTGGCAGCCGTGACCGGTCCTCGGTGTTCGGCTTTCGGTCAATCGAACACCGGACACGTTACGGCCCCAGGCAGCCGATCGGGATGACGTGGACCCCGTCCTCGCGGAGACCGCCAGCGCCGGTGCTGGTAATCACGCCAAGACAGGCAGGCTCCCCGTGCCGCGACGTGTCCACGTTCGACTTGAAGCGGAGGAGGGCTGCTGCCCCTTCATCGACCGCGTCGGGGCTCAGCTTCACCTCGAAGGCTCCCCACTTGTTCGGCCCGACGCTGACGACCGCGTCGACCTCGTGGCCGCTGGCGTCACGCCAGGACTCGACGCGCGCGTCGATGGATTGCCCGTAGATCCGGAGGTCGCGGATGACGAGGGCTTCGTAGTGGAGGCCCAACGCGTTGAGGTCTGCCATCAGTTCGCTGGTGCCGATGCCGAGTGCAGCGGGGCCGAGGGATGGGTCGACGAAGTAGCGGACGGGCGCGCTGCGCAGCCGGGCACGCGAACGCATGTGGGGGAGCCAGGCTGGCGAGTTGTCGAGCAGGTGGAGCCGGTCGAGAGCGGTGAGATAGGCCGTCAGGGTTTCCTTCGCGATGGGGCCGTCCTCTCCACCGACATCTTTCGCGAGTTCGATGCCCTTGACTGCTTGGCCAACCGAGCGCCCGAGTGACTCCAGCAGTCTTCGGAGGTTGGCTGGGTCGCGCCGCGAACCGAGCTTCTGGATGTCCACCTCGACGATGTTGCTGAGGTAGTCGCGCAGCCAGCGTCGAGCGCTCGATTCGTCGGCTCCGATGAGTTCGGGCCAACCTCCGATCACGATGCGGTTGAGTAGCTCATCGAAGCTGAGGTGGGTGCCGAGCCCTGTCTGGCGCTCACCCCGGAGGAGGCTGGCCAGCGACATCTCGCCGGTGGAGTGACCGGACTCGAAGAGGCCCATCGGTCGCATCTTCATCACCGAGAAACGTCCGGCGCCTGAGTGCCGCGTTGCGTCGTCGGTGGGTGTCGCTGATCCGGTGAGGATGAAGAGGCCCTTGCCGTCCCGGTCATCGACCTGACGCCGGACCTTGTTCCAGATCGTTGGTTCGACCTGCCACTCGTCGAACAGAATCGGGGTGGGGCCGTCGAAGAGCCGTTCAGGGGCAAGTCTCACCCAGGTGCGCGCTGTCTGATCCTCGTCCAGCCGGATCACCGTCTGTGCGTGTCGGCTCGCGGTCGCGGTCTTGCCGCATGCCTTCGGCCCGTCGATCAGGACCGCGCCGATGTAGCCGAGTCGCTGCTCCAGCTCCACGTCGGCGATGCGGGGCAGGTAGGTCGCCATGGCGCGAGTCTACCTTTTGCAGAGATTGGAGTCGACCTTTTCCGGAACTGTCGTTCTTCCTTTTGCCGGGGTTTCAGTCGACTGATTGCTGGATCCGGTGTTGCAGATCCTCGATGGACCTCGCGCCGATGGGTGACATCTTGAGTAGTCAGGCATCTGTCAAGATCGCCAAGTCACGGGAGTCGGGCGCGGGTGAACTCCTGCTGGAGCCGCGGCCGACGTTCAAGCGAGCTTGCGGGGGTCGGGGAATCCGAGGCTGAGGTAGCCGGGTGCGCGTTTGGTGAGCGCGGCCGCGAGGACGGGAACTTCGATGTCGTGGTAGTCGTGGACTTCCGCGGTCTGCTTGCCCGGATGGGCTCGGAGGACGCGGCCGGCGTACTGGACGAGGCGTCCCTTGAACGAGATCGGCCCGGCCAGAAAGAGCGTGTCGAGTGCTGGACAATCGAATCCCTCCCCGACGAAGTGGCCCGTGGCAACGACGAGCAAAGGTGGGCCGTCATCGGTGGGGACCAGCCGATCCGTCGCCGCGGCGCGTTGCTTGGCGCCCATCCCTCCCTTGAGAACCACTGGATCCAGCCCCTGTCCAGTGAGCGCTGCTGCGAGGTGGTCGACGTGGCCGGTGCGTTGGGCCAGGACAAGGCAGTGTCGTCCGCGCCCCAGGGCGTCGACCACATCGGCGAGGATCTGCTCGTTGCGCGCCCCGTCCTCTGCGAGTGCCGTGTGGACGCTCGCGATCGCGCCCGGAATGGCGAAGTCGACCGGCTCCGACAACTGGAATGCTGTGGGGTGGACGATGAGTACGGGGCGGGGCCGGTCGGCACCGGCGCCTTCGAGGGTGTCGGGGTCGGCGTGAGTGAAGGTGTGGCGGACCGGGCCGAGTTGGAAGCCGATCAGGTCATCGAGGCCGTCGCGCCGGTACGGCGTGGCGGTGAGCCCCACCCAATAGCGGGCTGGGATCGCGCGGACGGCGGCCTCGAACGCGGCTGCCGGGACGTGGTGGCACTCGTCGACGATGACCTGGCCGTAGGCGCCCAGCTTGTCGGCGAGGTCGGATCGGCGGGCGAGGGTCTGCAAGGTGGCGATGTCGATGATGCCGGTGAGCTTGGAACGGCCGCCGCCGAGCTGCCCGGGTTTGAGGCCGAGGAGGTCGGTGATCTCGCGGCGCCACTGGTCGGCGAGCGTCTTGCGGTCGACCAGCACGAGCGTGGAAACGGCTCGCTGGGCGATGACGGCACAGGCCATGACGGTCTTCCCGGAGCCGGGCGGAGCGACCAGGAGTCCCAACTCGTGCGGCAGCACCGCCTCCACTGCTTCCTGCTGCTGCGGCCTGAGATCGAAGGTTGGGGAGAGGTCCAAAGGATCTCCGGCGACTCGCTGATCGTCGACCTCGAGCTTGCTGCCGGCTCCCTCGATGAGTCGCGTCGCCGTGTCGCGTAGCCCTCGTGGGAGGACGAGGTGGTCGTCGAGCGTCTCGTCGTAGGAGGTGATGATGCGTGGGACGTTCCACGTCGATTGGCGGCGGCGCTGGCGGTCGTAGAACTCGGGGTTGTACGTAGATGCTGCGTGCTTCAAGGTCGCATACAGCGAGGGGCTCAGCTCCGAGCCGGGAATTCGCACCGTGCCGCCAAGGCTCAGATGCACGATCGGTGCCGGATTCGGCTGGGTCTTGGTCGACCGGGCGGGCTGGGCACGGTCGACGCGTGCCCCGACCGCCGGCTCCCGGAGCGCAGAGGCGAGCTTCGTGACCTGCTTCGGGGTGAGGCGCTCCAGGGTGGAGAGGTACTCCCACTGGTCCTCGAACGGCTCCAGCGTGGCCAGGTCGAGAAAGACCGTGGTGCCGAGCTTGCGTGACTTGCCGTGGAGTGGGGCCGCGATCAGGTTGCCGGGTCCTTGACCGGGCAGCACGTCCTGGGAGGGGAAGAGCCGGTCGTAACAGCGCAGGTCCATCCGGCCACGGATGGCGATCGCTTCGCGGACGAGAGCCGTCCCGAGTTGGCGTGCGGTGGCCGCTGGGACCGGGTCGGTGAAGAAGATCCACACGTGCGCGCCGATCCCGGACCGGGACACCTCAAGCGCGGCAGGCGCGCCAACGGCTCGTGCTGCCTTGAGGTAGGCGAGCGCGTCGAGCATGGCGGCCTGTCCGTCGAAGTCCGCGGCAAGCCAGCAGGTCTGGTCGCCGGCGAGCATCGGATAGAGGCCGATGTGGACGTCGCCGGTCAGATGCGCGGCCAGTACCTCGGGGGTCAGTGGAAGGTGCCGCACCTCCGAGGCTGGGCGGCCCTTGCGCCACCCGCCCTCGACGGCGGGCATCCACCCCGACTTGCCGTGCGGGCGTTCTCCCAGCGCACGGCGTAGACGTCACGTCGTGCGCCGAACAACGCGGCATAGAACTCGACCTTGGCCCGCGAGGAGGAATGCCCGTCCACCTGACCCGGTGCCTTGTCGAACCACGCTGCTTGGGTGCCACGAGCCGGAGCCGCCTCAGCGTCGGTCAGCTTGAGGAGCTTGCGCAGGCGCGCGTTCTCGGTCCGCAGACTTTCCAGCTCGGCTTGCAGATCGCTCACGGCGTCAATCCTGCCGGTAGACCTACGGAAACCAGTTGCTGAGAGACGTCTGGGCGGGCAAGTAGATCAGTGCAGTTCGGTCAGCAGGGGTCAGAAGGATGTCACCCAACTTTCCGGGAGCAGGTTGACGACTCTCAGGGTTCGGGTGCACCAAACGAGGCCCTCCATCGTGCATCACCCGGGTCTTGAGTTGACCGTTTGCAGACGGTCCGGTCGACCTTTCGCAGAAGTCTGCGCTTGGCCTATGACTAGATTTCTGCTCACATGAGCAGTAATCTGTTCATATGGATTTCGGTGAACCCTTCGGCGGCCTGATGCCTGGAGCGCGCGGTGCGGCGCTCGCCGTGCTGCTTCGCACTGGCGCGCCCCTGACCGGTCGGCGCGTGCACGCGTTGGTCGCGGATCGCCACAGCCTGGGTGCTGTGCAGCAGGCGCTGCGAGACCTCGATCGGCTGGGGCTGATCACGACGGAGGCCATCGGGCGTGCCGGCGTGCATCGCATCAACGAAGGCCATGCAGCCATCGCCCCGTTGCGTTCCTTGGCTAGCCCGATCGAGATGCTGACTCGCGTCGTGGAGGAGACCGTGCGAGGCGTCGAAGCCGTCATCGTGTTCGGATCAGTTGCTCGCGGCGATGCCCACGCAGACAGCGACGTCGACCTCGTGGTGATCGCCCCCGGGGCGTGGGACGGTCAGGCGGAACTGCAGCAGCAGGTCCAGGAGCGCCTCGGCAATGACTGCGACGTGCTGCACCTGACCGGCGACCACTTCAAGCTGGCTCCAGAGGACCGCGAGCCGGTCGTGTCCGAGATATTGCGCGACGGGATCGCCCTGGTCGGCACGATGCCGCGGCGCAGTCGGGTCGCGTCATGACGAACACGGAGAGGAGGGACCACGCCAAGAGCTCTCATGCTCGGGCGACGAAGCTCATGCTGGTGGTCAGCGACTATTGCGTTTGCTTCGAATATTGCGAATAATGATCACTCAGGAGAGGAGACACCATGACCGCGTTGGCACTCACGCCCGTACAGCCTGACGAGTCCGACATCAACACCGCTGTCGAGGCGCTGCCTCACGTCAAGAGCTACCTGGCCGAGCACGCCGACAGCATTATCCGGCTCGTGGTCGCCGACGACCCTGAGGAGACCCTCGTTGTTCCGCGCGGTGCCGTGGAGCTCCTCGCCCAGGTGCTGGCGCACATGGCTGCGGGGCAGGGGGTGTCGGTGGTGCCTGCCCACGCCGAGCTGACCACCCAGCAGGCGGCGGAGCTGCTCAACGTCAGCCGGCCGTTCCTCATCGGTCTGCTCGATGCTGGCGAGATCGAGTACCGGAAGGTGGGCAAGCACCGGCGGATCAAGGCGCAGTCGCTGATGGCCTACATGGCGCGCGACGACCAGGAGCGCCGTCAGGCCGCAGACGAACTGACCCGGCTCAACCAAGAGATGGGCCTGCTCTGAGGTGTCGTTTGTCGTCCTCTACGACGCCAACGTGCTCTACCCGAGCACGCTCCGAGACCTGCTGATCCGTGTCGCTCAAGCGGGCCTGGTCCAGGCGAAGTGGACCGACCAGATCCTCGATGAGGTCTTCCGCAACCTAGCCACGAATCGGCCCGACCTCGATCCGCAGCGGCTGGTCCGCACGCGCGAACTGATGAACCGCGCGGTCCGCGACTGCCTCGTGACGGGCTACGAGCCCCTGGTCGACGCCGTCGACCTGCCGGACCCCGGCGACCGCCACGTGCTCGCGGCAGCGATCAAGGCACGCGCCCAAGTGATCGTGACGCACAACCTGAAGGACTTTCCGTCCACCGTGCTGGAGGAGTGGGACATGGAGGCGAAGTCGGCCGACGACTTCATCCTCGATCAGATCGACTTGAGCCACGACATCGGTCTACGGAGCGGTTCAGCGGATCGCGGACTCTCGAGGGAATCCTCCGGCAACGTTCGCTGATGTCCTGGCAATGCTCGAACGTGACGGCCTCGTCGAGTCGGTTGCCGCCTTACGGCCCTGATGGGTCAAGCGGACCGGCGCCGCTTTGGCTTGGGGAGCAGGTCGCTGACGGACGTCGGCTCCCGGTCCGGCGTGACGAGCGCCTCCAGAGCTGCCTCCGCCAAGGCCATCCGCTTCTCCTCCCAGCCAAGCAGCTGATCGAGCCGCCACCGATCGGGATGGGTCATCACCGGCGGCGGCACCAGCTCGCGGTCCTTGAGGTTCTGGTAGCCCTTCGTCTTGCCCCAGCCGTAGCGAGCCATCACCTCGCTCGCGCTGAGGAAGACGTGGCGCGGGTCGTCCATGGCGTCTCACACCGCCTTCGGCTTGCCGAGCACCGGCTGGGAGGCGAGGCGCTGCGTGCGGATGAAGGTCCGCAGGTCGCCGACCGTCGTGTAGAGGCGCCGGCCGATCTTGAAGAACTCCGGCCCGGTGCCCTCCTGGCGCCACCAGCGCACGGTGTTGACCGGGGTCCGCAGGATCTCGGCGACGTCATCGAGCGTGAGCAGCTCGTCGTCGTGGCGCGCGTGGAAGGGGACGTCGTGGGTGTTGCTGTTCATGGTTCCTCCTGTCAGGCGTTGGCCCGCGAGGATCGTGGGCGACAGGTAGGTGTGAGGGCCGTGCCGCACAGAGCGCCAAATACGTTCGATCGGATATCGTCGAGGGATGGATCGGGCGTACCTGATCGAAGTCGCACGACGAGCCAGCGGCCTGACGCAGGCTGAGCTCGCCGCCAGATCCGGTACGTCGCAGGCGACGATGTCGGCGTACGAACGAGGTCTGAAGTCGCCGACGCTCAAGGTCGCCGCGCGGATCCTCGAGGCCGCGGGTTACGACCTCAACCTGCGCCGGCTCATCGACTGGGTCGAGCACGAAGCGCCCGGAGTCGGGCACTTCTGGGTGCCGAGCACCCTGTGGCACGTCGAGACGCCCGACTGCTTCGCGATCCTGGCGTTCCCCGACCTCGTCGGCGACGGGCCGATGCGCGAGTGGGACATGCACGACCGCGCACAGCGCAAGGGCGTCTACGAGCAGTTGCTCCAAGGTGGCTCGCCCGAGGAGATGATCCGCTGGATCGACGGCCCCCTCCTGGTCGACGTGTGGGAGGAGCTCGACCTCCCGGACGCGGTCCGCGAGGCGTGGAAGTGGCCGATTGTGATCGCGCGGGGACCGACCCACCCGGACACCGTGCGGATCCTGGGCCGAGGGGACGACTCGTTCACGGCTGAAGCGTGGGTCCGCGGACACGAAGCAGTGCCAAGGAGGGCGCCGGCTCCGAAGGAGCCGCGGGTGCGGTTCATCCGGACGCGCTTCGACCCGCGTCCGCCAGAGCCGACTGCGGACGGCGACGGGATGAAGCCGGCAGCGACCGTCGCCAAGATCGCCGAACGGCTCGCCACTCAACTGGCAACGTCGCGGCACCCCGCCGCCCCGGCAACCTGGAACGCTGGAGTCGCGTTCGCGCGGAGGTGGGCGGACTTGGGTAACGGCCACACCGTTGTGCTTGCGCCGAGCGGACCCGGATGCGTCGTCGGCGTCACGGTCGAGCCCTACGACGACAGGCTCGACGTCGGCGAGCAACTGATCAGGCTGTGGCGAACGGGCTGAACCCGATCCGGTGCCTCAACCGCGCTTCAGAACCCGATGCCCGGTGCCGACGGCGATGCCGCAGGCCGGGAATCGAACTCGGCAGGAAGACGCGGCGCCGCCCGCCGCCTTGGTGCCTTCGGTCCGTACCGCTCGATCGCCTCGGCCGCCGCCTCCCGCGCGTGGGCCGGCCCGAGGTCGGCACGGTCCCGGCCGAACACGTCGCACCACTGCTTGCGCGCATCCTCGACGGATTCGGCGACGAGGTGCGCGACGTTTCGCTCGCGGCCGCGTGTCATCCCGACGTACGCCGACGCGGCTCCGCTGTGCTCGCCGACCAGCACATGGCTCTCGGTGACAGTGGCGCCTTGCGCGCCGTAGGCGGTCGTGGCGTAGGCGAGCTCGACATCGCGGCGCACGTAGTCGGGCGGCAACACACGAGTCCCCGCCTCGCCCCTGACGGTGAGCGCGCCGCGATCGCACGAGACGACGGTCCACAACTCGCGGTTCGCGACGTCGGCATCGCGGTCGTTGCGCCGGGTCGCGATGGTGTCGCCGACGCCGAGCCGTTCACCTGCCGCGGTCAGCACCTGCTCGTCGACCTCACCGGTCGCCTTGCGGATCCGGTGCGCGAAGGCGTTGATCCGGCCCACCTGCTCGCGGGTGTCGGCGACGACGAGCTTGCCGACGCTGGCTTCAGCGGCAAGGCGTCGGGTCCGCTCGACGTCGCTCCCGTGGATGACGATCTCGCCGCGGGCGAGGAGTTCATCGAACACCTCGCCAGGCGCGGTGCCCGTCCGCATCCGCACCGACAGCTCGGCATAGCGGGGGTCCTTGAAGCGGCGTACGCCGTCGAGCTGTTGCACCCGATCGGGTGCGTACCTGATCGCCAGATCCAGGACCCCGCCACGGCCGACGGCGGGGAGCTGATGGCGGTCGCCGACCAGCATCACGAGTGCCTGGGTCTCGTCGGCCAGGCGGAGTAGCGCGCGGGCAGTGTCCTGGTCGACCATGCCCGCCTCGTCGACGACGAGCAGGTCGCCTCGACGTAGTCGGGCGCTGACGTCGGGCGCGGAGTCGACTCGACTCCACCGACCGTCCTCGTCCCAGCGGAAGCCGTGCTGGTGGAGCAGCCAGGCTGCGGAGTACGACGCCGCGCCGATTGCGCCCTCTGCGACCTGGGCCGCCTTGAGAGTCGGTGTCACCACGACCATCCGACGCCCGGCCGCGATCGCGCGCTCGCGGGTTGCCGCGAGACGGGCGGTCTTGCCAGCCCCGGCCGCGCCCTCGATCACGGTGATCGTCTTGGCCTCGGCACGAGTCGCAAGGCGGTCGACGATCTCGTGCTCGACGGCCAGCACGTCGACCGACGTGAACGAACGCACGTGCTCGGGCACGTCCGATCGGGGGAGTAGCGGGCGTGAGGCGGCGACGACGCGAGCGGTCAGATCCTCTGCCAACTCACGGCGCACGGCCCCGTCGACCACGCCTCCGCCGGACGCGATGATCCGCTCGACCTCACCCCGGGCGTCGGCCGCGTTCCACGCCGAGCGACGTGAGCCCAGCCGGACGAGAGCCAGCTCGACGACGCCGTCGCGGTCGACGGCGCCCGTCCGCAACACGAGTAGCGGAGCGCCTGGCGCCGGAGCGACGTAGCCGAGCTCGTGCAGCTCCTCGACCCAGCGCTGCCGCAGCTCCTCACCGCTGGTCGGCACGACCTTGTCCGGCCGCGCGTCGGCCCACGCTCGCCGATCCCATGCCTGCCGCAGCGCCGGCCCGGGCTCCTCGCCGGGATGTTCGGAGCGCCACTCGGCCTCGTAGGTGTCGATGTTGGCCTCGATCTGCTTCGCCCGTGCGCTGAACGCTCCCGTGTACGGCGCCAGCTCGACGACCTCGCCGGTCTCGGCGTCGAGGGTCGAACCCGCGCCTCGCGAGCGCCTCTCGGAACTCCGGGTTGGTCATCACCGCCGCGTGCCCGATCCCGTTGATCGCCTCCAGGCTGTCGCGGACGCCGACCGTGTGCAGCCCGCGCCAGGCGCCGGCAGCGAACACTCGGGCGTTGATCTGGAGATGCAGGTGCCGGTGTGGGTCGCCGGCCCGGGAGGTGAAATGGCGTACGACGGCCGCCTCGATCTGCTCGACCGGCACCTGCACCTGCCGATCCCGAGGCCCGACGCGTGTCGTCGCGTGGGTGCGAGCCACCCGATGATCTCCTCGGCCGCCGCCATCTGGGCGGCGTCGTATGCCTCGGCGATCTCGGGGTGCAGCGCGGCCGCGAGCGACCAGGTCTTCGGCCCGTTGACCGTGACTTCAACGAATCGGACGCCCTTCTCGTCCTTCCGCAGCCTGCCCTTCGTGAGCCGGTGTCGACGTCGTATCCGGCGACCCATCGCTCGTAGGTCTCGCCGTCCATGTCGGCTCGGCGCTCGACGCCGTCCGGGGTTGCCGCGAAGTGCATGGCGACGCCGCTGCCTTCGGCGAGGTAGTAGTCGTCAGCTCGGGAGCGATCGGCCTCGACGTAGTGGCGCGCAGCGGCGGCGGCGCCGCGGTAGATCTTCATGCCGCCGTGCATCGAAACACCTCCCTCACCAACCATCGACAACCGTGAAACCGCAGGTCAGCGGCCACATCAGCGCCCGTCCCGCTACGAAACTTCGTAGCATGCGTGCCGCTTGGAAGGGATAGGAGAAGGGGTCGGACGAGAAGGAGATTGCGGAGCCATTGGTGGTTGGTGATGGGCGGATGGGCCAGAGGTGAAGAGCAGGAGATGGAAGAGCGGGGAGATCCGTAGGCGTCGGCAGTCGACACGCAAGCGGCGTACGGTCTGGCCCGCAACGCAGTTCGGCGGTGCAGCGCGACCGTTCGGCATCGCCTGAACGGGATCGCCCGACGGCAACGTTCAGATCAGTCAGCGATCGGTTGACGGGCATTGACGTCGGGGAAGACGCAGGCTGGCAATCGACCCGGATCGCGGCCGGTCCGGTCGCTACGCCCAGTGACTCCGCCTTGGGCACCACGAACAGGCAGTTCGTCGCGGTCGAGCGGTCGTTGAGCGTGGATCACGGCAGCCTGACTCTGAACTGCCTGTTTGTAGTGCCCAGTCACGCCCGGGGTGCCGTGGTTTCGAAGGCTCGCTGGCGCTCGCACCTCAACCACCGATCATCGGCATGAGCGCGCACTTGGGCGGCGGAATGCTGCACAACACGGAGCGCGGCTAGGTACGGGCAAAGGCGGCCGTCCTCACCGCGTCAGTCGGGCGGGTTGTTGCGGCCGTCGGACGCGTCTGGCTCAGTCCGACACAAGTCCGTGGCGTGCGCGGCGAAGCAGTACATCGTGCAGTCCGGTGGTGACCATCCACACCACGAGCAAACAAGCGAGCGCCTGGTCACCGAGGTCGTAGCGCCTGTCTACCAGTAGCACTGCGCCAGTGAAGACTGCGGTGATGAGCAGGTAGCTACCCACGGCCCTGCGCTCTTTGCGCTTCCTGATCGTGGAGTTCTTGTAGAACTCCGCACTGAGGTCGGTGGGTGCTCCGAAGGATCCCAGCCCCGATGCGAAGGCGTCCTCTACGGCCGCACCGCGGTCGATGCGGTGCTGTGCACTGGAGCGCACGTGGTCTGCAAGCTCGCCAAGGTGGGGGACGAGTTCGGGGTAAGTGGCGCTCAGTTGGTCGGTCCACTGACTGATAAGTGCGTCAAGCGACGGCATGAGCTCCTCCTGCATCGTCGGTGGGCAGGCGCGTCAGCGGCGCCGCAGCGCCAGTCCGAGCCAGGTGAACCAGACAATGAGTCCGAGCCCGAAGATCGACGTCGCGACCTCGGCGGCGAACGGAACGACCGTGGCCATACCAACGGCCGCGAGACCGAGCGCGAGCCCGCCGAGCGCGGCCGAGAGCGCTCTACTACGCAGGGCTGCGAATCCGACGGCCGCTGCCCAGAGTGCGCCCGCGACCTCGATGCCGCCGCCCAGGGCGTCTTGGATGACGCTGGTCGAAACCCAGGTGCTCAGCGCCAGATCCGGGTTCTGCGCGTGCAACTCGACCGCGGCGTGTTGCCCGACCAGGGCGATGCTCCCGCTGGCGACGAGCATCCCGGACCAGATGAGTCCGAGCGCGGTGGAGACTCTGGCGAGCGCCGGGACCGAGGAAAGTCGCTCGCCGACTCCCAGGGAGACCAGCGCCATGGCGGCGCCGCCAAGGAGGTACAGCACGAAGTACCAGCTAGCCATCTCTGCCTGGTGATCCAGCAGGAAGCTCAGCGACCCCGACGGATCCTCCATGAGTGGCGTGAAACCCCTGGGGACCAGGTAGGCGACCATGGCGAGGAAGCCGACGACGTAGGTGCCGGCGACGACCTGGGCGGCGATGCCTCCGGCGCGGACCAGAACGGGCGACATGGCGACGGGGACCGGGGATGAGGCGGTCGTGGTGGAGGTGGAAGGTGTGGTGGTGGCGGCGGTGTGTGGTGTCCGGCTTGAGAGGCTCGCGAGTTCGGTCATATATAGAAAATGACATGTTGATATCGACATGTCAAGTCCAACAACTGTGGCTACGCTGTGGCTGTGTCCCTGCGCTACGCGATCCTCGGCCTGCTGGCCCGACGCCCGTCGACTGGCTACGAGCTGGCCCAGACCTTCGATCGCTCGCTGCGGACTTCGTGGCACGCGAGTCACAGCCAGATCTATCCCGAGCTCGGCAAGCTCGAGCGCGCCGGGCTGGTGGAAGTGGTCGGACGCGGAGCACGGCGGAGCAAGACCTATGGGCTGACGGGTCCCGGCCGCGAGGACCTGCGTCGTTGGCTGGTCGAGGCCGAGCCCGACCGGTCCCAGCGCAACGAGAGCGGCGTACGACTCTTCCTCACCCCGCTCCTGGGCGCCACCGATCGGCGCATCGCCTACGAGCGCGACCTCCGTCACGTCGAGCTCGAGCTCGACGAACTCGAGGATCTGCGAGCCCAGCTTCACGGCTCGGAGCTACCGGAGGCGTTCAGCCCGCAGATCGATCTCGGCATCCGAATCAACACCGTCATCCGCGACTGGCTGACAGAACAGGTAGACAATGCCAACGGCTAAGCCAGTGCGTGCGCATCCTGTGGAGCACCCGAACTTGGACAGGCGGTTTCCCTCTTGAGCACGCTGGCGGGGCGTCGTCGAACGGGTCCGAGGCGCCGCGACGGTGGTGCTCGGGCCGAACGGGCGAGTTCAACCCACTGTCCGTGAATGCAACATGAGCGAGGAGATGATTCGGTGCGGACACTTCTGGCGGTCCTCGCACTCGGTGTCAGTGCCCTCCTTCCCGCGAGTGTGCCGGAGGGATCGATCGACGCCTTCATCGACAGCGAAATGCCTGCTTCCGGCGTACCCGGTCTGGCCTACGCAGTCGTGGCCGACGGCGGCATCACCACGGCGGGTGCGCGGGGCGTGGTGAGGCTCGGAGGCGAGGTGTTGGTCACGCCGGACACCCCGTTCGTGATCGGCTCGATCTCCAAGAGCTTCACAGCACTGTCCGTCATGCAGCTGGTCGAGGCGGGCAAGATCGACCTGGACAGCGAGGTCTCTCGCTATCTCGACGTGTTCTCGGGCCGGCCCGCCGGGGTCATCACCATCCGGCAGTTGCTCAGCCACACGAGCGGCTTCTCCACGGGGCAGGGCAATGCCGCGCATCCGGACCCGACCGGCGAGGGGGATGAACTCGCGCAAGGGGTGGAACAACTCGCGGCGGTCACGCCAGCAGGCGCACCCGGCACGCAGTGGGAGTACTCGAATGCGAACTACGAGATTCTTGGTCGCGTGGTCGAGGTCGTGAGCGGGCAGGAGTTCCAGGCCTACGTTGCGCAGCACATCCTCGAGCCGCTCGGGTTGGAGCACAGCTTCGTCGCCGACGGCGAGGTCCACGAAGGCATGGCGACCGGGCACCTGCCGTGGTTCGGTACCAAGCGGCCGATGCCTGACGGACCGACCGACCGGGCAACGGCTCCGCAGGGGGGGATCGTGGCGAGCGCCACCGACCTGGCTCGTTACCTGCAGGTGATGATGAACGGCGAAGACGACGTGCTGAGCGCCGAAGGCAAGGCGCTGATGATGCGCCCGGCCAGCGCTGCCTCGCCGTCCTACGGCTTCGGCTGGAAGCTGGAGCCCAGCACCGGGGCGGTGTGGCACGACGGGTCAAGCCCCGGCGTCGAGACCCTCGCGATGATGGTCCCCGCCGAGAAGAAGGCAGCGGTCGTGCTCGTCAACGGCGGCAGTGGATTCGGCTTCGGAGAGACGGGCCACCTCCGCGTCGGCATCGCCGACCGGGCGCTCGGCCTCGACGACGACGTCGATGGATCCGGGTGGTCCCGAAAGGCCCTGTTCATCGGTCTCGTGGCCCTGCCGATCATCTACCTCCTCAGCATGGCCTGGGCCTGGCTTCGCCGCAACAAGGTTCGCGCCAAGGTGAGGTCGGGCCTTCCCGGCCTGTTCAGCCTGTGGTTCCCACTGCTCACCACACTCGCCGCGGCGTGGGTCCTTCTCGGCCTGGTGCCGAACCTGTTCGGCACCCCGCTGGGCACGCTGCGCCGGTTCGCCCCCGACCTCGTGCTGACCATGGTCGCCACCGCGGTGACGGGTGTGCTGTGGTCCGTGTTCAGGCTCGCAGTGGCCTACACCGGCAGGTCCGGTCCTACGTTGCGAGCCAGTCCCGCCGCGGACGATCGGACGTAGCCCTATCTGGGCGGAATGCAGCGGGTCCCCGGGTTGGTGTCTGCGACACAGTCCTTCTCGCCGAACGAACCGGTTGGGGCATTGGGGAGGCCTCGGCCGTCGACCTGCCAACCGTTCTGATCGCGTCCTAGTGGTCCATTGGCGAGCCTTGCGAGCACACGTCGGCCTACAGCCTCGCGAGTTTGGTGACTGAGTCGCGCAGGGCGTCCTCGCCGGCGCGGACGTAGTGGTTGAGGACGGTGGTGAGCTTGTCGCCGAGGTACTGGGCGACGACCTCCCACGGCTCGCCGAGCTCCTCGTGGAACCACTTGGTCGCGGCGTGGTGGCGGAGGTTGCGGTAGACGATCGTCGCGGCCAGGCGTTGTCGGGGTCGTTCTCGTCGACCCACTTGCGGACGCGGTGCCAGCGCTCGTTGTGCATCTCCGGCTTGACGGGCAGGCCGGTCACGGTGTCGACGAAGAGCCACAGCTCGTCCTCGGGCGGGACGGGGTAGTTCCACCAGGCGAGGCTCCGGTCCTTCTCCCGCGCCGCCAGCGACGCCCGGCGCTGGCGCTCCTCCTCCTGGGCGTTGAGGACCTGCTGCAGCGACGCCGTTCGCCGGCAGGCCGAGGAGCTCCTTGACGCGGGGAAGGAGCTCGTCGTGCATGAGCGACTTGGGCAGCGGCACCTCGTGGAGAGTGTGGTTCTTCACCGGGCCGCGGAAGCCCGGCTGCCTTGCGGGGCGTGATCCACGAGCCGTTGACGTGGACGTAGCCGCGCTCGAAGAAGACGTCGATCGCGCGCAGTGCGTTCTGCTCGCCGAGGCGCAGCCCGCCGAAGCCGGCGACGCGGATCTTCGTGCCGAACAGCGGCAGGCGGGTCATCAGCGGGTCGGTGCCGTCCGGGTCCGCACAGCTTGTCGGCCGCAGCGGCCATCGCCTTCACCTGCCGGGTCTCCGGGCGCAGCCGCGGGTCGACGTACTGCGCCGTCGCTCCGTGCAGCACGTTGGCCCGCCCGATCTCCAGTCCGTCGAGCGGGTCGATGCTCCGGTCGAGCCAGCCCAGCCGCCAGGCGAGCTTGCGCATCGCAGCAGAGCTGGCCGCGCAGGTCCTCGCGGCCGCGCTGGGAGAGGAGCGTCTTGCCGCCCTTCTCCATCACCCTGCGGCTGTGCTCGACGCGCCACTTCGTCACGGGCACGTCGCCGATGGTCGGGAGGATGTGGGCGTTGAGGCGGGACTCGCGCCCCTCCATGGTGCGGGGTTGCTTGCCGCGCTCGATCGACTGTCCTTGAGGTACTCCTCGCCGAGCATCCGGATCGTTCGGGACGCGCGCACGTCAGCGCCGACGGGCGTCGCTTGCTCGGTGTCGAGTGCTGCCTCGGCCTGCGCGAAGATCTTGCGGGCCTCATCCTCGGAGGCAGCGCGGCGAAGCACCCGCTTCCACGGCTCGCCCTCGCCGGCCGGCGCCCGGAACATGACCTGGTACTTGTTGCTGCCCGGCGCCGGGGCGTAGAGCCGCACCCGCCAGGGCCGCGTGACTGCCGCCGATCGTGCGCGGCTTGCCCTGCGCGAGCAGCTTCGGTTGAGAGCGCGTGGCCACGAGCACCTCCTAGGCTGGAGGAACCATCGTACGCCGGTTTCGTGTATCACTCTCGTGTATCACTCAAGGAAAAGTGATGCACGTGCCACTCGTCAGGAGTCACAGGAATGGCCAACCGCCTCGCCTCGGCAACGAGCCCATATCTGCTCCAACACGCGGAGAATCCGGTGGATTGGTGGGAGTGGGGACCCGAGGCATTCGCCGAGGCGAAGCGTCGTGATGCACCAATCTTCCTGTCCGTCGGGTACGCCGCGTGCCACTGGTGCCACGTGATGGCGCACGAGTCGTTCGAGGACGACGCCACGGCCGCCCAGCTCAACGCCGGGTTCGTGTGCGTGAAGGTCGACCGCGAGGAGCGGCCCGACGTCGACGCCGTCTACATGGAGGCGACCGTGTCGATGACCGGCCAGGGCGGTTGGCCGATGACCGTCGTACTCGACCACGAAGGCAACCCGTTCTTCGCCGGCACGTACTTCCCGGACCGCCCGCGAGGCGGCCAGCCGTCCTTGCGCCAGGTACTGACCGCGCTCACCGAGGCCTGGCAGGAACGCCCCGACGACGTACGACGTGCGGCCGCGTCGGTCGGCGAGCACCTGGCCCGGCAGCCCGCACTGGCCGGCGACGCCCTGACCGCGAACGACCTCGGACACGCGGTCGACCTCCTCGGGCAGGACTACGACGACGTGCACGGCGGGTTCGGGGGAGCGCCGAAGTTCCCGCCGTCGATGGTGCTGGAGTTCCTCCGCCGCCGCGCTCGGGTCGACGAGCGCGCGAGCTCGATGTTCGACGGCACCCTGGAGGCGATGGCGCGCGGCGGTCTGCACGACCAGCTCGGGGGTGGCTTCGCGCGCTACAGCGTCGACGCGGCATGGGTGGTGCCGCACTTCGAGAAGATGCTCTACGACAACGCGCAGCTCGTGGGGCTCTACGCGAGGGCCGGCTCGGAGCTCGGCGACCGCATCGCGCGGCTGGCCGCCGACTTCCTGCTCCGTGAGCTGGGCACGCCCGAGGGCGGTTTCGCCTCGGCCCTCGACGCCGACAGCGAGGGTGAGGAGGGACGCTTCTACGTCTGGACGCCGGCGCAGCTGGACTCCGTCCTGGGCGCCGATGACGGGCGGTGGGCGACGGAGCTCTTCGAGGTCACCGGCACCTTCGAGCACGGTACGTCGACCCTGCAGCTCCCGGGCGACCCCGACGACTGGGCGCGGTACGACGACGTACGAACGCGGCTGCTCTCCGCACGCGAGCTGCGGGTGCGTCCCGCCCGTGACGACAAGGTCGTCGCCGCGTGGAACGGCCTGGCCATCGCCGGTCTCTGCGACGCCGGCCGCCTCCTCGGCCACGACGAGTACGTCGACGCGGCCCTGCGGGCGGGTGAGCTCCTGGCCGGCCTCCACGTCGTCGACGACCGCCTGCGCCGGGTGTCGCGCAACGGCGGCGTCGGTGCCCCCAGCGGGGTACTCGAGGACTACGGAGCCGTGGCGGGCGGCTTCCTGGCCCTGTGCGGCGTCACCGCCGACGAGCGCTGGTTGATCCGGGCGACGTCGTTGCTCGACACCGCGCTCGGCCACTTCCGCGCCGACGACGGCGGCCTGCACGACACCCCCTCGGACGGGGAGCGTCTCGTCTCCCGGCCTCGTGACCCCAGCGACAACGCCAGCCCCTCCGGCACGTCGGCCACCGTGCACGCCCTGGTCGCGGCTCACGCGCTCACCGGGGAGGGGCGCTGGCGGGACGCGGCCGACGAGGTGCTCGCGACGGTGTCGATGTTGGCGCGGCGCGCACCGCGTTTCGCGGGCTGGTCGCTGGCCGCGGCCCAGGGTCTGGTGGATCGCGCGCCCGAGATCGCGGTGGTCGGACCGGCCGGCCCGGCCCGAGACGTACTCGAGCGCCGAGCCAGGTCGTGGCCCGGCGCGACGGTGGTGGTCGCGGACGCGGCCGTGCCCGGCGTACCGCTGCTGCTCGGGCGGTCGGCGGTGGCCGGGGAGCCGGCGGCGTACGTGTGCCGCGATCACGTCTGCGCGGCCCCGGTGACGAGACCTGGCGATTTGGCCCCCAAGCCGCTGGGGTTCAACTAGTCTGCTGAGGACCGCGACCGGGGGGTGCGGAGAAGCAGAACGAGGTTCGGCAGTGGGGGAACGAGCCGGCGGAGAGACGCGCGACCGTGCGTCCGAGCCCGCTGACGTGAGATACGACGACGTCGCACGGATTGCCGAGGCGGTGCGTGAGGCCGTAGGCGCGCGCGCGGCGACGATCAGCCGCGTCGTCGACGAGCAGTGGCTCGAGGTCGTCGCCGTCGCCGGCGCCATCCCCGGAGATGATCTGTCGGCCCGGCTCTGGCGTCGTACGGACCTCGCGCGCGTCCTCGACACCGCCGAGCAGCTCGGCCGCCTCCACCTGACCACGAACCGAGCCGTCTCCTACGTCGAGGTGCCCACCGGTGGTGGGGGGCTCCCCGGCGAGTCGGCCATCCTGGTGGCGCCCCTGCACACGGCCGAGGGTGACCTCGTGGGCGTGCTGGTCACGGACGGGTTGGTCGAGGTCGACGCCCTGCCGGACGGCGCGTGCGAACTCGTCGAGCTGTACGCCGACCAGGCGCGGTTCACGCTCGACCTCCTGCGCGCGCACGCGACCATGGCCGAGCACGTGCGCCTTTCCGACGCGTCCCAGGTGGTGCTCCACGAGGCGGTCGAGCAGCCAGACACCCCAGCGATGCTGCAGTCGGTCGCCGCGAACGTCGCCCGAATGATGAGGGCACGCGGGGTGTGGGCCTGCGCGGAGATCGCCACCGGCGTGCACGCGGAGGCCGCGTCGTACCCCGCCGAGGTGGCCCAGTGGCTCGGTGTCGACATCTGCACCCTGGTCGAGCCGATCGTCGGCGCCTGCTGGCGCGACGACTCGACCGCGACCGACGAGACCACGCCGTTGCTCGGCCGGCTGGCCGCGCTCGCCGGGCGGGAGCAGGCACTGCTGGCCGCCATCGGCAGTGGCACGGACGTGCGCGGCGCCCTGTTGGTGCTGCGGGCAGGCGACGACCCGCTGTGGACCGACCACGAGCAGGACGCTCTGCGCGCCCTGGGTCGACGGTTGGGAAGTGTGGTGCAGCAGCTGGAGAGCCGTCAGCGCGACCGGCACCTGGTCGACGAGCTGCGCGAGCTCGACGAGTACCGCCGAGACCTGGTCGCGTCCATCACCCACGACCTCAAGACGCCGCTCACCGCGATCGCCCTGAACACCGAGCTCCTCGCCTCCGACCGCCGGCTGGCGGAGGCGGGCTCCCACCCCGTGGCGGCGATCCGTCGGAGTGCCGAGCGCCTCTCCGGCCTCGTCGACGACCTGCTCGCGCTCGCTCGGGCGGAGGAAGGCCTGACCGGTCACACCGGCGCCGCTGACCTCGTCGTCCTCGTGCACGATGCGTGCCACCATGCGGAGGTCGATGCCGAGCAGCGGGGCGTGAGGTTCGTGCTCGACCTGCCCGACGAGCTGCTGGTGCCGGTCGACGCCGACGCGGTGGCCCGCGTCTACGCCAACATCGTGAGCAACGCGGTCAAGTTCAGCCTGCCCGACGGCGAGGTCCGGATCGCCGTACGACGCTCCGGTGACGCGGTCGAGTTCGCCTGCGCCGATGACGGCATCGGCATCTCGCCCGAGGACCAGGCGACGGTCTTCGACATGTCCGGGCGTTCGCACGACCCGACGGCCCGGGGCCTGCCGGGGAGCGGAGTCGGGCTGGCCATCTCCCACCGGATCGTCTCGCGGCTCGGCGGAAGTATCGACGTCGAGTCCACCCAGGGCATGGGCTCGACGTTCACGGTCCGCATCCCCGCGGCGCCGCCGGCGTCCTGACGTCACCGCGCAGGTGAGCGGTCAGCGCAGGCCGACCTGGGCGGCGAGCCGTCCGGCGAAGCTGTCTGCCGGGATGCCGCTGGTCACGAGGTTCAGGCCGGTGTGGAACGCCAGCACGACCAGCGCGATCGCGACGGTGCCGACGAGCAGTCGCTGGAACGGCAGCGGGTCGCGGTCGCGGGTGGCGCCGTGGAGGCGTCCGATCCAGCCGCCCAGCGCGTTCGTCACGATGGCGCTGATGACGCTGGCCACCGCCGCGCCGACGACCGTGCCCACCAGTCCCAGCTGGTGGGAGAGGGCCGTAGCGGTCGCTGCGGCCACCGCACCGGCGACGACGGTCGGATAGTTCAGGGTGTGCGTGTTCTCGGCCATTCCCAGGGTCTGACGCCTGGGCCCTCCTCATTGTTCCTCGATCCCCCGTGAGGCCGCTCACGCCGAGTCGGCGCAAGCAGGCAACGGAAGTACGCCGAGTCGGCGCAAGCAGGCAACGGAAGTACGCCGAGTCGGCGCAAGCAGGCAACGGAAGTACGCCGAGTCGTCATAAGCCGACTCGGCGGTCGGGGTAGGAAGAGTCAGCGGGAGGCGTACGTCGCCAGCGAGATGCCGACGTAGTGGGAGACGAAGGCCATGATGGTGAGGCTGTGGAACACCTCGTGGAAGCCGAACCAGCGCGGCCACGGGTCGGGACGACGGAAGCCGTAGACCACCCCGCCCAGGAGGTAGAGCGCTCCACCCAGGGCGATCAGCACCATGATGGCGATGCCGATGCCGACACCCAGCCGCTCGGCCCCCTGGGTGAACTGTGGCAGGAAGCCGACAGCGGCACAGCCGAGACCCATGTAGATCGGGGTGTGGAGCCAGCGGGGCGCACCGATCCAGAACACGCGGAACGCCACGCCCAGCAGGGCACCCGACCAGACCACCGCCAGCATCAGGATCCGGGGTGTGCCGGTCAGCAGCAGCAGCGAGAACGGCGTGTAGGAGCCGGCGATCAGCAGGAAGATGTTGGCGTGGTCGGCCCGTCTCAGCACGTCGCCGACCCGTGGTGACCAGCGCCCGCGGTGGTAGATGGCCGAGGTCGAGAACAGGAGCACCGCCGAGGCGACGTACACGGCCGAGCCCCATCTGGTGGCGGCGGTGGGGGACAAGGCGATCAGGACGATCCCGGCGGCGAGCGTCACCGGCGCGGTGGCGAGGTGGAGCCATCCACGCAGGTGGGGCTTGACCTCGGCGACCTGCTCCGCGACCTGATGGGCCAGGGAGTCCAGGCCGGCGCGGAGGGAGTCGTTCATACGAAGACAGTACGCGTGGCCGGGGCACGCCATACCCGGAAGCTGCCGATCCACCCGGTTACCATCGGGGGGTGGCAGCGATCCCGGAGCTGAAGGAGCGTGTACGCCGACTGTTGTACCCCGCCTACGAGGCGCGGATGGTCAAGGCGCTCCCCGCCGACCGCATCCCACAGCACATCGGCGTCATGCTCGACGGCAACCGGCGTTGGGCCAAAGGCGTCGGCGGTGACAGCAACCACGGCTACCGCGCTGGTGCCGCCAACATCGAACCCCTGCTCCAGTGGAGTGAGGAGGTCGGGGTCAAGGTCGTCACCTTGTGGCTGCTGTCGACCGACAACCTCAACCGCCCGCCCGAGCAGCTCGAGGGGCTGCTGACCGTGATCGGTGACGCCGTCGAGGCACTCGCCGCCCAGCACCGCTGGCGGATCCATCCGGTCGGTGCCCTCGACCTGCTCCCCGCGGCCGTGACCACCCGGCTCAAGGAGGCCGAGGAGGCGACCCGCGACGTCGACGGCCTCCTGGTCAACGTCGCGGTCCCCTACGGCGGCCGCCGCGAGATCGCCGACGCCGTCCGCTCGCTGCTGCAGGAGCACGCCGAGCGGGGCACGAGCCTCGAGGAGCTCGCCGAGGTGATCGACGTCGACCACATCGCCGAGCACCTCTACACCAAGGGCCAGCCGGATCCCGACCTCGTGATCCGCACGTCCGGGGAGCAGCGGCTCGGCGGCTTCCTGCTCTGGCAGAGCGCCCAGAGCGAGTTCTACTTCTGCGAGGCCTACTGGCCAGACTTCCGCAAGGTCGACTTCCTACGGGCCATCCGGGCCTACGCCCACCGCGACCGCCGGTACGGTTCCTGAGGAGCGAGCGAAGCGAGCGTCTCGAAGGGCGGCACTTGATCGGGCCGCGTCGACCGCCCGCACTGTTCACGCCGCGTTCGGGCGTGTCCCCACCGAATCTCTGAGTGAGAAGCGTACGTTCGCGACATCGGTGGGGATGGGAAACCCCTCCGAATCGGGAGGCCCGTTCGTGACAGTCCACGACCAGACAGCGTGGCGGACTCCGCTACGCCCAGGGGGTCGGCACTCCGGCCTTCGGTCCCCTTCCCGGTCCACCAGCTAGAGCGTCCGAGGACCGGGCGAGGAGCTGCCCGCGCGGTCTGATGAGGGGTGTCCGGTGCCGCAGACCACCAAGGGAACGCGCAGGTCCACGTCCCAGAAGCCAGCCGTCCGAACCTTCGTCCTCGACACCAGCGTGCTGCTGTCGGACCCCGGCGCCATGCGACGGTTCGACGAGCACCAGGTCGTCCTTCCGGTGGTGGTGATCACCGAGCTGGAGGCGAAACGGCACCATCCGGAGCTCGGCTTCTTCGCCCGTACGGCGTTGCGCGTACTCGACGAGCTGCGCGTCACGCACGGGCGCCTCGACGAGGCGGTCCCGATCGGTGAGCTGGGGGGCTCGATCCGCGTCGAGCTCAACCACACCGACGCCGACTCGCTCCCGTCCGGCTTCCGGCTCGGTGACAACGACACCCGGATCCTGGCCGTCGCCCGCAACCTCGCCAACGAGCATCACGACGTCACGCTGGTCTCCAAGGACCTCCCGATGCGGATCAAGGCGTCCGCCGTCGGCCTGCGCGCCGAGGAGTACCACGGTGAGCACATGGGCGACTCCGACCCGGGCTACAGCGGCATGGCCGAGCTCGAGGTCCCGGCCGCCGTCCTCGACGAGCTGTACGACGAGGGGTGGACCGACGTCGAGGCGGCCCGCGAGCTGCCCTGCCACACCGGCCTGGTCCTGCTGTCCGACCGCGGTACGGCGCTGGGCCGGGTCGGACCCGACAAGCACGTGCATCTGGTGCGAGGAGACCGCGAGGCGTTCGGGATCCACGGTCGCTCGGCCGAGCAGCGGATCGCCCTGGAGATGCTGCTCGACCCCGAGGTCGGCATCGTCTCGCTCGGCGGGCGGGCCGGCACCGGCAAGTCGGCGATGGCCCTGTGCGCCGGGCTCGAGGCCGTCCTGGAGCGGCGCCAGCACCAGAAGGTCGTCGTCTTCCGTCCGCTCTTCGCAGTGGGAGGGCAGGAGCTCGGCTATCTGCCCGGCTCGGAGTCGGAGAAGATGTCACCGTGGGCCCAGGCGGTCTTCGACACGCTCGGCTCGATCACGTCACGCGAGGTGATCGAGGAGGTCCTGGACCGCGGCATGCTCGAGGTGATGCCGTTGACGCACATCCGCGGCCGGTCGCTGCACGACGCCTTCGTGATCGTCGACGAGGCACAGTCCCTGGAGCGCAACGTCCTGCTCACCGTGCTGTCGCGGATCGGTGCCAACTCCAAGGTCGTGCTCACCCATGACGTCGCTCAGCGTGACAACCTCCGGGTCGGCCGCCACGACGGCGTCGTGGCGGTGGTCGAGAAGCTCAAGGGACACCCGCTCTTCGCCCACGTCACCCTCACCCGGTCGGAGCGCTCGCCGATCGCAGCGCTGGTCACGGAGATGCTGGAGCACGTGACGCTCTGACTCGGCCCCAGAACGTGCTCGCGGGGTGTCCGCCCGTGATCATTTCGTGATCGGGTCGACCCCGGTTCTGGGGCGGAGGTGGCCTATGTGACACCAGTGACGTCTGAGGCGGTCAGTGCGGCAATTTTCAAGCACTTTCTCGTGCGTTCGGTTTGCACAGCCTGTCGAACTCATGCAGGGTGGCAGGCAGTCCGTTACGCGGTCGGGTGACAACTCGGGACCCCGTCTTCTGCGGGCGCACCCGAGTCGTCTACCCCTGAGTCCCCCTGTGCCCCCTGAACAGTACGTCGCCAAGCACCGAGCCGCGCCCGCCCCGACGCCGCCGGCCGGCCTGGTCGGACCGCGCCATCTCGGCACCCGCGCGCGGCCCGCCCGCAAGGCCTTGCGCTCCACGGTGACCCTGACGGGTCTGGCGGCCGCCGCCACGGGTGTCGCGGTCGCCGCGGGCATGGTGCACACCCCGAGCGCCGCGGTGAACCTCGCCGACTCGCTGTCCCCCTCGTCCAACCCCCAGCCGCCGTCGACGACGACCGACCTCGGCCAGCGGTCGGCCCTCGTCTCCCGCTCGCTCGACCGTCGTGAGAGCCGCGACCCGGCCAAGGCGGCGGCCCTCGGGCTGACCCAGGGGCCCGCCGTCGGCGGCCAGGAGAAGCTCTCCGCCCAGGACCCGCAGGCCGTCGCGGAGGCCCTGCTCCCGTCGTTCGGATGGTCGTCCTCGCAGATGTCGTGCCTGGTCCCGCTGTGGATGGGCGAGAGCGGCTGGCGGGTCAACGCCGAGAACGTCTCGTCCGGTGCGTACGGCATCCCGCAGTCGCTCCCGGGCTCCAAGATGGCCACGATCGGCGCCGACTGGCGCACCAACCCCGTCACCCAGATCAAGTGGGGCCTGGGCTACATCCAGGAGCGCTACGGCTCACCGTGCGGCGCCTGGGGCTTCAAGCAGGGCCACGGCTGGTACTGACGGGTCGACCGGCGCCCGTCACCTCGGCTGCGGCCCGCGCGGTCGCGCGCCGGTGTGACCTCAGGCAGGTGCGGGGTCGAGACCGACGAGCCGCGAGCTGACGTCGTACAGCCGCTCGGCGAGCGCGTCGTCGCGGGCGAGCTCCGACGGCTCTCGCAGGCGGTTGCCCTGGTAGTAGCCACCGGTCTCGCCCTCGACCTCGGGGCTCGCGGCGAGGTAGGCGAGCCGCGAGCCGCCGACCGCGGGCGACTCCATCTTCCAGCGCTTGACCAGGGCGAGGACCGGGCGGGCGAACCAGGGAGCGCCGCTCCAGATGTTCGTGGCGATCGCGCCCGGGTGCAGCGAGGTCACGGTGACCCCCGCGCCCTCGAGCCGTCGGGCCAGCGCCCGCGCGGTCAGCACGTTGGCCAGCTTGGAGCGGCTGTAGGCCCGCATGATCGAGTAGCCGTGCTCGAAGCCGAGGTCGTCGAGGTCCATCGTCCCGGAGTAGTGACCCGCGGACGACGTGAAGACGACCCGCGACGGCGCGCTCTCGACCAGCCGGTCGCGGAGCAGCTCGGTGAGGAGGAAGCCACCGAGGTGGTTGACCGCGAAGGTCGACTCGATGCCGTCGGCCGTCTCGGTACGACGGGAGAAGACCGTGCCGGCGTTGTTCACGAGCACGTCGATGCGGTCGCAGGTCTTGAGGAGATCCTCGGCCAGACGGCGTACGGCGGCCTGGTCGGCGAAGTCGCAGAGCAGCGCGTCGACGCGGCACCTGGGCTGCTCGGCGCGGATCCGGCCGACAGCGGCGGCCGTACGGTCGGGGCTGCGGCCGACCAGCACGAGCCGGCAGCCCGGGTCTGACGCCGCCAGCTGGCTCGCGCACTCGAGGCCGATGCCGTCGCTGCCGCCGGTGATCGCGAAGGTCTTCACGGGTGGGTCATCCGCTCCACGTCGAGCGCCTCGTCGAGCTGTTGCTCGGTGATCTCGCCGCGCTCGACGTACCCGAGGTCGAGCACGGTCTGGCGGATCGTCGCGCCGTTCGCGAGCGCCTGCTTGGCGATCGTGGCGGCGGCCTCGTAGCCGAGCGTGCGGTTGAGCGGCGTGACGATGCTGGGGGAGGACTCGGCGTACGCACGCAGCCGCTCGCGGTCGGCGGTGATCCCGTCGACGCACGCGGCGAGCAGCCCCGACGTGGTGGTGAGCAGCCGGATCGACTCCAGGAGGTTGCGGGCGATCACCGGCAGCATCACGTTCAGCTCGAAGCTGCCGGAGGCGCCGGCGAAGGTGATCGCCGCGTCGTTGCCGATCACCTGAGCACACGCCTGCAGGGTGGCCTCGGGGATGACCGGGTTGACCTTGCCGGGCATGATGCTCGACCCCGGCTGCAGGTCGGGCAGGTGGATCTCGCCGAGGCCGGCGGTGGGGCCGCTGCCCATCCAGCGCAGGTCGTTGCAGATCTTGGCGAGGCCGACGGCGATCGTCTTGAGCACGCCGCTGAGCTCGACCAGCGAGTCGCGGGTGCCCTGGGCCTCGAAGTGGTCGCGCGCCTCGACGTACGTCTCGCCGGTGTCGTCGTTCAGGTGAGCGATGGTCTGCTCGGCGAACGACGGTGGCGTGTTGATGCCGGTCCCGACCGCCGTACCGCCGAGCGGCAGCTCGCTGACCCGCGGCAGCACGCCGGCCAGGCGCTCCCGGGCGTACGACGCCGTGGCGGCGTAGCCGCCGAACTCCTGGCCGAGCGTGACCGGGGTGGCGTCCATGAGATGGGTCCGCCCGGACTTCACGGCGTCCGCGAACTCGTCGGCCTTCGCGTGCAGCGAGCGGGCCAGGGTGGCGAGGGCGTCGTCCAGGGGGCGGGAGGCCAGCACCGCGGCGACGTGGATGGCGCTGGGGAAGGTGTCGTTGGACGACTGGCTGGCGTTGACCACGTCGTTGGGGTGGGCGTCGACGCCGGATCTGGCGGCGAGCGAGGAGATCACCTCGTTCACGTTCATGTTGGTGCTGGTCCCCGAGCCGGTCTGGAACACGTCGATCGGGAACTGGTCGTCGTGGTCGCCGTCCGTGATCGCGTCGACGGCGGCGACGATCGCGTCGCGCTGCTCGGTCGAGACGATGTCGAGGTCGGCGTTAGTGCGCGCGGCGGCTGCCTTGATCCGGGCCAGTGCGTGGATCAGCGGCGGGTCGAGCGGCCGGCCGCTGATCGGGAAGTTGGTGACCGCGCGCTGCGTCTGCGCCCGCCAGAGGGCCTCGGCCGGGACCGCGACGTCGCCCATGGAGTCGTGCTCGGTGCGGAAGTCGCCGCTCATGAGCCCGAGGCTACGCGGCCCCCACGGCCGATCCGAGCGCAGGTCGGAGCACGTGGAGCCGGTCGAGCACACGCTGCGCCGACGCGCTGAGCTCCTCGTCGGGGCTCGTCATCCGCCTCCCGGGCTCCCGGTGGACGTCACGTCCGATGCCCGACGTACAGCCAGTAGTGCTCGTCGCGGTCCTGGAGCCGCACGTCGTGCGGGCGCTCCTCGGCGCCGTCGAACGCGGACCGCAGCTCGGCGAGGAGCTCGGGTGCGCGGTCCGCGGACCAGACGGCCAGGGCACCGCCGGGCCTGAGCCGCTCCCGGACGGTGGCCAGGAAGGGGCGCTGGTAGAGCGCTGCGTTGGCGTCGTGCACGAGGTAGCCGGGCCCGTTGTCGACGTCGAGCAGTACGACGTCGTACGACGCGCGCCCGGCTTCGGCGACGGCGCTCGCGATGTCGATGACCACGACCCGGACTCGGTCGTCGGCGAGCAGACGGCGCCCGTGCGGGATCGTGCCGTCGCGCATCCACTCCACCAGCGCCGACTCGAGCTCGACCACGTCGCAGTGCTCGACGCGCGGGTCGCCGAGCACGCGGTCGAGGGTGAAGCCGAGCCCGAGACCCCCGACCAGGACCCGGGTCGGTGCCTCGACGAGGTCCAGGGCGGCGTCGGCCAGCGCCCGCTCGGAGGCGTGCTCGGAGGTGTCCATGACGAAGGCTCCGTTCGCACGCAGCTCCAGCACGCTGGGCCCACCGTCCTCGGGACGGCGTTCGCGGAGCACCAGCTCGCCGTGCCCGGTCTCGCGACGCGCCACCTCGACGTAGTCCACGGCCCCACCGTAGGGTCCGGCCAGGCGCCGATGGGAGTAGGGAGCTGGTGGCATACGCCATTGTGAAGTGAACAGGTCGAGTTGAATCCCGCCGGTACCTCACCGGCCCGCCGATGGAGGACTGCATGCCCGATGTCCGGCCCGCGCCGCAGATCGTCATCGTCGGCGCCGGCGCCTCGGGCACCCTGACCGCGCTGCACCTCGCCCGGGCCTCCCGACGCCGCGGTACGCCGCTCGTCGTCACGCTGCTCGACCCCGCGCCGTACCGGGCTCGCGGCACCGCGTTCGGGACGACGGACGAGCGCCACCTGCTCAACGTTCCGGCGGTCGGCATGAGCGCCCTGCCCGAGGACCCGGGGCACTTCGTGGCCTGGCGTGCCCGGCAGCACCCCGACCGCGCGCCCGAGCCGGGTGCCTTCGCGCCGCGCGCGGAGTGGGGCCGCTACCTCGACGAGACGCTCGAGCAGGCCTGCGGCGGAGCCCTGCCGCTGCGGCTCCGACACCTCCGGGTCCGCGCCACGGGACTCCGTCGCGACCGGTCCGGCGTCGCGCTGGCCACCGACGACGGTCAGAGGATCCGCGCGGATGCCGTCGTCCTGGCCACCGGTGAGCGGGCCGCGAGTGTCGCGTGGGCGCCGGCGGCGCTCCGCGACTCGGCGTTCTTCGTGGCCGACCCGTGGTCACCGGGTGCCCTCGACGGCGTACGACGCGACGCGGCCGGGCCGGCGGACGTCCTGGTGGTCGGCACCGGCCTGACCATGGTCGACGTCGTCCTCTCCCTGACCGGACCGTCGCGCCGGCCGGACCGACGGTTCCACGCCGTGTCGCGGCAGGGCCGGCTGCCCAAGCGGCACGGCGACGAGGTACAGCTCGCGGCCATTCCGGAGATCGACGACTGGGGAGACACCCTCGCGGACTACCGCACCCACGCGCGCGAGCACCTGACGCGGGTACGGCGCGCGACCGGCGACTGGCGACCTGCGGTCGACGGTCTGCGGACGGTCGTGCAACCGCTGTGGCAGCGGCTCGGCGAGGCCGATCGCGAGGAGTTCCTGCGCACCGACGCGAGCACGTGGGGCCGGCTCCGACACCGGATGCCGCCCGGCTCGGCCGGTGTCGTCCAGGCGCTGGAGCGGGGCGGCGTGCTCGGCCGGTCCGCCGCTGAGGTGATCGGCACCGAGCCGCTCACCGGTGGAGGGCTACGGGTGACGCTGTCCGACGGCGTCGTACGCGACGTCGGCTGGGTGGTGAGCTGCACGGGTCGGACCGCCGCCCTCGCGCCGGGCACCGACCCGTTGTACGACGACCTCATCACTCCCGGGGGTGGCCCGGCCCCCGGGTGCGTGAGCACCGCCGGGTTGGGGCTGTGCACCGACGCGGGCCGGCTCATGGACTCGGCCGGCTCCACGGAGACCCCGATCTGGACACTGGGCTCGCTGCGCCGCGGCGAGCTCCTCGAGTCGACCGCGATCCCCGAGATCCGTACCCAGGCGGCCCAGGTCGCGGAGGCCGTGCTCGACGAGATCGCCCCGCTGCCCCGGCGCCTCGCCGACGGGCGGCTGGTCGGCGGGCATCACCCGATCGCGCGGCCACGCGACCCGCTCGGTCTGCCGCTGTCGACCACGGCCGAGGCGGCCGCGGCGTACAACGCCGGCATGGAGCGCCTGATGCGGCTCCAGTCGGGCGCCGAGGAGAAGCTCCAGGAGGCGGCGGCGCTCGACCCCGGCTTCGCCCTCGCCTACGCAGCGCTGGCGATGCTCGGGCACGAGGCCGGGGCCGACCTCGATGTCGCGACCGCGCTCGACGCGGCCCGGCACGCGGCGCGGACCCGTGCCGACGACCGGGAGCAGAGCCTGGTGGAGGTCGTCGGGCGCCGCGTCGAGGACGTCCGTCGCTCCGGTGCCACCGCCCTGATGAAGCACATCGCGCAGTACCCGCGCGACGTGCTCGCGGTCTCGGCCGCGGTGCCGACGATCGCGTTCTCCGGTGTCACCGACCTCCAGCAGGAGGCGTGGGAGGTCGTCGAGGGGCTGGCGCCTGCGTACGGCGACCACTGGTGGTACATCTCCCTGCTCGCGTTCACCCGCCAGGACCAGTCGCGCTTCGACGACGCCGGGTTGCTCGCCGAGAGTGCGCTGTCGTGCGAACCCACGTCCGGGCACGCCGTACACGCGCAGACGCACGTGCTCTACGAGACCGGGCGCCACGAGACGGGCCGGGCGTGGCTCGACCACTGGGTCACGGAGAGCGGCCGAGCCGCGAGCCATCGGGCGCACTTCTCCTGGCACGCGGCGCTGCACGAGCTCGCCCTGGGCGACACCGAGGCCGTACGGCAGCGCTACTGCACCCAGCTCGCTCCGCCGACCGTCAACGGTGTCCGGGCGCTCGTCGACTCGGCGTCGCTGCTGTGGCGCTGGTGCGTGACGACGTCCGGCTGGGACGCAGCCGCCGGTGGTACGACGTTCGCAGGCGAGGCCGAGCCCCCTCCGATCGAGTGCGTGCTCGAGGCCGTCGGCGCCGACCTGCTCGACCGGCCGCAGACACCTTTCATCGGGCTGCACTCCGCGCTCGCCATCGCCGCGGCGGGCGACCTGGCTCGACTCGGCCGCCTCCGCACCTACTGCGGCGGCTCGGGCGACCCGACGATGCGGACCACGGTCGCCACGGTGTGCGATGCCCTGCTGGCGGCGGGGGAGCAGCAGTGGGGTCGGGCTGCCGGCCTGCTCTCGGACGTGATGCCGGGGCTGCCGCGTGTCGGAGGCTCGGCCGCGCAGCGCGAGATCGTCGAGGAGACCCTGCTCTTCTGCCTCGTGAGCGACCACCAGGCAGAGCGGGCTCTGGCCCTGCTCGACGGCCGCCTCGACCGGCGTACCTCCCCCCTCGACCAGCGGCGGCGCGGCTCCCTCTCGACGTCGATCTCGGTCTGAGCTCAGAAGCCGCCCTGCACCGCACACCGGCTGAGGGAGCACGAGGTGGCTCCGGCGTGGACGACGACCTTGTCGAAGTCGTAGGGCGGACCCTGACCGTCGGTGCCGTAGAGCCAGAACACGGTCCAGCCGGGCACCATGGTCGTGCTGAGACCGGTGACGGGGTGCGTCGCGCCGGTGGCGTCGGTCCACGTGATGGAGTCGTAGCTCCCGTTCGGCACCGCACCCGCAATGGCGTAGCGGCCGGTCTGCGTGCCTCCGCTCATCAAGATCGGGAGGTCGGGGCCGAACCCTGGCTGGAGGCCGAAGGCAGTGCCATGGAGACCATCGGCGCGCTGCAGCCCCGCGTGGACGGAGACGACGGTCGCGGCCTTCCCGGTCTGGAGGTCGCGGCCCTGCTGCTGGACGGCGTACAGCACCTCGGGGTCGCCCTGGTCGGTCCGGTGCCCGATGCGGACCACGTCGCCCAGCGGGGCATGGTGCTCCCGGGGCGGCTGCTCGCACACGAAGATCGCTCCGGTCACCGGACAGAGATTCGCCGAGGGGGCGACGGTGTTCGAGTGGGCCCGGTGGTGGGGACTCGCCGTGGCGGTGTGCCGGCCAGAGGTGTTCGCGAAGCCGGTGTGGGGGTCGCGGGCCGGACCGTGTCCCGCGCCGAGAGCGGTGGCCGCCGCGGCCACTACCGCGACGCCGACCGCACCGTACGCAGCCTGCCGGCGGTGTTGGAGTCGCCGGCCTCGCCGGATCAGAGAGGCGACATCGGGACGGGTCGGGGAGATCGAGTCGTTGACGACGAGGTCGTGCAGATCCTGGAGCTCGGTCATGGCGCGATGCCCTTCTTCTCGGTCGGTTGGTGGGTGGCGCGCAGGCGACCGATCGCCCGCGAGGCCGTGCTCTTGACGGTGCCGGGGGTGACGCCGAGAGCCGCGGCCACGTCACGCTCGGGGGTCGCGAGATAGTGGCGCAGCACGATGACGGCCCGCTCGCGAGGTGTCAGCGGCCGGAGCAGGTCGACCAGCTCGCTGCGGTCGTCGACGACGGTCTGCCCGGCCGGGACCGATCGCTCCTCGAGGCCGTCCGTGGGCGTCGGGCGTCGGCGACGGGTCGAGTCGATGTAGGCATTGACCAGGGCTCGGTGCACGTAGGCGTAGGCCTCGTCCCGGCGTACCCGCGGCCATGCGGCGTACGCCCGGATCAGCACGTTCTGCAACAGGTCCTCGGCATCCTGGGTGTGGTGGGTCAGCAGGAAGCTCGCGCGGCGCAACCGCGGCCAGGCCGCGGTCACGAACTCCTCGAACTCGTCGTCCCGCTGCTCGCGACGCATGCGGCTCCTTCGTCCGGTGGTGGTCCCTCACCCATCCCTACGCGACGCGGACCAGAAAGGTTGCGACCTACTCGGCCGAGCGGACCCGGATCCCGGTCAGCGGCACGGTCACCGCGCCAGCCGGGTCGGTGAAGAAGTCGTTGCCCTTGTCGTCGACGACGATGAAGGCCGGGAAGTCCTCGACCTCGATCTTCCAGACCGCCTCCATGCCGAGCTCGGCGTACTCCAGCACCTCGACCGACTTGATGCAGTCCTGCGCGAGCCGTGCGGCCGGACCGCCGATCGAGCCGAGGTAGAAGCCGCCGTGCGCGGCGCAGGCCTGGGTGACCTGCTTGCTGCGGTTGCCCTTGGCCAGCATCACCAGCGAACCACCGGCGGCCTGGAACTGCTCGACGTAGGAGTCCATCCGCCCGGCCGTGGTCGGGCCGAAGGAGCCCGAGGCCATCCCGGCCGGTGTCTTGGCGGGCCCGGCGTAGTAGACCGCATGGTCGCGGAGGTACGACGGCATCTCCTCGCCGGCGTCGAGCCGCTCCTGGATCTTGGCATGGGCGATGTCGCGCGCGACGACCAGCGGCCCGGTCAACGAGAGGCGGGTCTTCACGGGGTACATCGTCAGCTCGGCCAGGATGCCGGCCATCGGCTGGTTGAGGTCGAGGTGTACGACGTCGTCGTCGAGGTGCTCGTCGGTCGTCTCGGGGAGGTACGTCGCCGGGTCGGTCTCGAGCTGCTCGAGGAACACCCCGTCCGCGGTGATCTTCCCGAGCGCTTGCCGGTCTGCCGAGCACGAGACCGCGATGGCGACGGGGCACGACGCACCGTGGCGGGGCAGCCGCACCACCCGCACGTCGTGGCAGAAGTACTTGCCGCCGAACTGTGCGCCGATACCGAAACCTTGCGTCAGCTTGAAGACCTCGTCCTCGAGCTCGAGGTCGCGGAAGCCGTGTGCTGACAGGGATCCCGACGTGGGCAGGTGGTCGAGGTAGTGCGCCGAGGCGTACTTCGCGGTCTTCAGGGCGAACTCGGCGCTGGTGCCGCCGATCACGACGGCGAGGTGGTACGGCGGGCACGCGGCAGTGCCGAGTGAGCGGATCTTCTCGTCCAGGAAGGCCAACATCCGCTGAGGGTTCAGGACGGCCTTGGTCTCCTGGTAGAGGAACGACTTGTTGGCCGAGCCACCGCCCTTGGCCATGAAGAGGAACTTGTACTCCGGAGCCCCGTCGTGATCGGGCGTCGAGTAGATCTCGACCTGGGCCGGCAGGTTGGTGCCGGTGTTCTTCTCCTCCCACATGGTCAGCGGCGCGAGCTGGGAGTAGCGCAGGTTGAGCTTCGTGTAGGCGTCGTACACGCCCTGGCTGATCGCCTCGCCGTCGTCGACGCCGGTCAGCACGCCCTCGGACTTCTTGCCCATCACGATCGCGGTGCCGGTGTCCTGGCACATCGGCAGCACACCGCCGGCGGAGATGTTGACGTTCTTGAGGAGGTCGAGCGCCACGAACCGGTCGTTGGCGCTGGACTCGGGGTCGTCGATGATCCTGCGCAGCTGGGCCAGGTGCGCCGGCCGCAGGTAGTGCGCGATGTCGTGCATGGCCTCGGCGGTGAGCTGCCGGATCGCCTCGGGAGACACCCGCAGGAAGGTGCGCCCGCCGGCCTCGAACGTCGAGACGCCCTCGGTCGTGACCAGCCGGTACGGCGTCTCGTCGGCCGTGATCGGCAGCAGGTCGGAGTAGCGGAACTCGGGCTGGACGGCGTCGCTCACACGCGCAGGTTAGTCCGGCTCCGCGGGCTACCGATCACGGGCCGAGCTGCGGATCGCTGGTGCCCGGCCGGCGGTCGTCGGCCCGTCCCGCCAGTGCGTGCACTAGGTCGGGTTGCCGCTGGGGCTGATCGGGGCGTGTCGCCGTAGGCTCCGGTCACCATGTCGTCGTACGCCCTGCTCGTCTCGCCGTCGGCCAACCGCGTCTATGCACGGAGCGCGGGTCCGCTGACCGTCGCCGAGCTGGGTGTCCTGGCGGAGACGGTGCTGCCCGACCGGCTCGGTAGGGCACGGTCCGAGGAGATCGCGGGCGTCGAGTACGTGACGTTCGACGGCGATCTCGACGAGCCCGCACTCGCCCACATCGCCAACGTCTCCGCGGCCCTCGCGCTCTACGAGCGCATGTCTGGTCCGCGGGAGGGCGAGGTCGAGGCGCTGCGGCCGATCGCGCTCCAGCGGCTCGACTGCCTCGACGACGACCTGCTCACGATCCTGAAGTACCAAGGCAAGACCAACGAGCTGTTCACCAAGCTGCTGCTCAACGTGACCGTGCTGGCCTCCGCCGGTGCCGGGCGGATGCTCACCGATCGCCTCCGGGTGCTCGACCCGCTGTGCGGCCGCGGTACGACGCTCAACCAGGTGCTCATGTACGGCTGGCACGCCTCGGGTGTCGATGCCGACGCCAAGGACGTCGACGCCTACGCGGCCTTCCTGTCGCGCTGGCTGAAGGACAAGCGGCTCAAGCACACCGCCACGACAGGCCGGCTGCGCCGCGACGGACGCACCCTCGGCCGGCGGTTCGACGCCGAGCTGGCCCTGGCCAAGGCCGCCTGGTCGGCCGGCGACCGGATCTCCGTGAGTGTGGCCGAGGCCGACACCCTGGAAACACCCGCGATCTTCCGGGCTGCGAGCGTCGACGCTGTCGTCACCGACGCGCCGTACGGCGTGCAGCACGGGAGCCGCTCAGGCGGGGAGCTGCAGCGCAGCCCGCTCGACCTGCTCGCCGCCGCCGTCGCCGGCTGGGCCGCGGTGCTCCGGCCCGGCGGTGCCCTCGGCGTCGCGGTCAACGTCCGCACCGCTCCGCGGGCCGAGACGCTCGCCGTGCTGGCCGACTCCGGACTCGAGCCGCTCGACACCGAGGCGTACCGCTGCTTCGAGCACCGGGTCGACCAGGCGATCGTCCGCGACATCGTGGTGGCCACCAAGCCGCGGCCCGATCGGGTCGTCCGCCCCACGCCGTACTAGAGCCCCGCCTCGGGCGGACGACCCGGGGACCCGAGGCGCCGGCGGGGATTAGTGTGGGCGCCATGGACACGCCGGACCCGTCCCAGCTGCGGATCTCCGACCAGGACCGGCACCAGGTCGCCGAGGTCCTGCGAGAGGCCGCGGGCGAGGGACGCATCGACTTCGAGGAGCTCGACCAGCGCCTCGACGCGACGTACGCCGCTCGCACCTACGCCGACCTCGTGCCGATCACGCTCGACCTCCCGGCCACGCCCACGACCGGTCAGCCCACCCTCCGCGCGGCGGCCAACCCGTCGCCGGTGGTGCCCGGCCCAGCCGAGGAGCGCCACCTCGCCATCCTGAGCGGTTTCGACCGCAAGGGGATGTGGGTCGTCCCGCAGCACCTGACCGTCGTCGCCTTCATGGGCGGTGCCAACCTCGACATGCGGCAGGCGCAGTTCGCCGGGCGGGAGGTCGTGATCACCGTCAACGCGATCATGGGCGGCGCCGACATCACGGTGAACCCCCAGACCCACGTGGTCCTCGAGGGCACCGGCATCATGGGTGGCTACTCCGGCCCGTCCGACCGCACGCCCGCCGAGGTCGACGCGAACAGCCCCGTGGTCCGGATCCGGGGGTTCGCGATCATGGGCGGGGTCAGCGTGTCCCGCCGCCCGGCCCCGGGTCAGGGCCGCAGCTCCCGTCGGCTGGAGCCTCGCTAGCCGCCTGACCGGAGCGGACCGGGGTGGCCGGGTGTGGCGTCGGTGTGGCGTGGTGGATCGCCTAGGCTTGCTCGCGATGCCCAGCGCACGCGACCTCGCCGTACCTCGTCTCGATGCTGCGGAGGTCGTCGTTCCCGCTCCCGGCTCCGGGCCGGGCAACTGGGCCGGCGCCCCGAGCGCGACCCTGGTCGACGGGACCGTCTACCTCGCCTACCGGATCAGGCGCCCCCTGACGGCGGGCAGAGGCGTCTCGGTGGTGGTCGCGCGTGCCGAGGACGGCGTCGCCTTCGAGCAGGTGGCGGAGGTGCGCCAGCGCGAGTTCGAGGCGGAGTCGTTCGAACGGCCGGTCGTGGTGCGACGTCCCGACGGCGGATGGCGCCTCTACCTCTCGTGCGCCACGGCCTCGTCGAAGCACTGGTGGATCGAGGCGGTCGACGCCGATCGCCCGGAGGAGCTCCCGGAGGGACGTCGCACGCGCGCCCTCCCCGGGAGCGCGACCGAGGCGGTGAAGGACCCTGTGATCCTCGTCGACGAGACGGGATGGAGGATGTGGGTCTGCTGCCATCCCCTGACCGACGTCGGCCACGAGGATCGCATGTCCACGAAGTACGCGACGAGCGCCGACGGCTTGACCTGGCAGGTCCACGGCGCCGTGTTGTCGCCCACGTTCGGCACCTGGGATGCCCGTGGCACCCGGGTCACCACGGTGCTCCAGGAGTGCCCGCTCGTCGTCCTGTACGACGGTCGTGCCACCGCGGAGCAGAACTGGCACGAGATGACCGGCCTGGCGACGGAGCGCGACGGGCGTCTGGTGGCCGGACCCGACAACCCCGTCGCGACCTCACCGTGGTCGGACGGTGCGCTGCGGTACGCCTCGGCGGTGCCCCTCCCCCAGGGAGGGACTCGGTTCTACTTCGAGGCCGCTCGCGAGGACGGGGCTCATGACCTCTACACCTCCGTGTCGCTCGCTGACCACGAGGACACGCCTGCCGCCTGCCGCTGAGCTCCTCGTCAGGGCCCGAGCGCGGCCGGGATGCCAACGGCCGCTCGCAGGCGGGCGAGATGTGGGTCGTAGGCCCGGAAGTCGACCTGATGGCCGGCGACGGTCTCGAGCCGTTGCACGAGGGCGGCCGCGTAGGCCAGATCGGTGTCGCGATGTGCAACGTGCGACGAGTGCCACGGCAGGACGCGGATCTGCCGGCACCGAGCCCAGGTGGCTGCTGCCGAGGGAAGCACCTTCCGCGCCGGCTGCGACATCAGGTGGCTGACCAGGCGTCGGTGACTGCGAGTCCCCAGGCTCAGCGACGGCCTGATGTACTCGAACATCGCGCCCATGCGAGTGTCGTAGACCCGCGACACCGATCTCAGGTGCGCGTCGCAGCGCTGGAGCGATGTGGACTCATGGTGGGCGACCCGGTGGTCGACGTACCAGCCGGTCAGGATGCCCAGGGCGACGACCGCGAGCGTGACCTTCTGCCATCGCGGCCTGGGCCGGGACGGCGTACGCACCTCGTCGCCGGCGTCGGGACTCGCGCGACTCCGAGGCTCGAGTCGGACGGGCTCGGAGCCGAGCATCTCCGGATCGGGCACCACCCGCCTCAGTCTGCTCCTGCAGCCGTGACCTGCATACTGCCGAGGCGCTCGAGGAAGGGTCCGCCGAGGCGGCGCATGCACGTCTGCGGCGGCAGGTGTGACGCCACGGAGCGGCTACCGAGAGTCACGAACCCGTTGCAGATGCATGAGGGTCACGGTCTCCGGACGGCGGCGAGGGATCCAGAAGCCGTGGGTCGCCAGCAGGTGGCCCGTGATCTCCTCCCCTCCGGTGGGACCCTCCGGGCGCAGCGGTTGAGACATGCTGACGGCTTCGGCGGCGACGGGGCCCTCCCAGGACAGCTTGTAGAGCGGGTCCTCCGGAAGCCCCGGGATGCGCACCCACACACCTCGGTTGTGGGTGCTCTCGTCCATCGCGACGTGGGCGAGCAGACCTTCGGAACCGTCGCGCGCCACCACGCCGTGCAGGAGCACGGCCGGGTCGGAGCACTCGGGACGGACGACCCGACCCGAGTGCAGAAGCCGACGGAACCTGCGGTGTCGATCGACCCATCCGGACAGCCGCACCAGGTCGTCCTCCGTGGGCTCCGTCAGGTCCCACTCGATCCCGAACGCACCGAAGAGCGCGGTGGCGCAACGGAAGTCAAGCGAGAGGGTGCGCCCCGTGGTGTGTGACGTCGGCGATGACACGTGGGAGCCGAGATACTCGGGGGCAACGAGCTGGACGGACCATCGCTGGATCACCTGCCGGGCCAGAGCATCGGTCATGTCCGAGGTCCACACCCTCTGGACCCGCTCGAGAGCGCTGAAGTCGATCCGGCCGCCACCGGAGGCGCACGACTCCCACGCCACCGCGGGGAACGCGTCACGCAGGGCATCGAGCAAGCCGTGGAAGGCGACCGTCTGGTGGTGCACGGAGGGTCTGCCCCCGGTGGCGCTGGACCCGGCCTCCAACAGGTCACGGTTGTGGTCCCACTTGACGTAGTCGATCGGGTAGTCGAGCAGGATCTGGGACATCCGCCCGTGGAGGAAGTCCCACACTTCGGCTCGCGAGAGGTCGAGTACCTGCTGGTTGCGGTGCTCCAGCGGAGCCCGGTGCGGGCCGGCGGACAGGATCCAGTCGGGATGCTCTCGCATCAGGTCGGAGTCGGGGTTCACCATCTCGGGTTCGAACCACAGGCCGAACTCCATGCCGAGGCCGTGGACGTGCTCGATCAGCGGCGTGAGCCCGTCCGGCCAGACCGTCTCGTCCGCCCACCAGTCTCCGAGGCCGGCGGTGTCGTCCCGACGGTGCCGGAACCAGCCGTCGTCGAGCACGAACCGCTCGACACCCACCCGGGCTCCGCGGTCGGCGATCGCCTTCAGCCGCTCGAGGTCGTGGTCGAAGTAGACCGCCTCCCACACGTTGAGCACCACCGGCTGGGTGGCCGGATGCGCCGGGAGGGAGCGCTGCCAGTCGTGCCAGGACGCGGCGAGCCCGTCGAGTCCGTCGTCGGCCGAGCCGAAGAAGACCCAGGGCGTCGCGTAGCTCTCCTGGCCGGCGAGCACCACCTCCCCCGGCAGCAGGAGCTCGCCGCCGCCGATCGTCGTACCGGTGGCCGCGCTCCGCTCGAGTCGCAGGACGCTGTTGCCGCTCCAGGCCACGTGAACGCCCAGCACCTCGCCAGCGGTCATGGAGAATCCCGGGGTCCCCGCGACCACCATGGTGGCGGCGTCGAGGCCGGGTCGGCCGCCGCGTGCCTCGCGCAGCCACAGCCCGTCGGTCACCGGACGACGCTGCGGCGTTCGCTCTCGCTCGTGCCGCCCGGTGAAGTCGAGCGCCTCGCTCAGGTGGTCGGGGACGGGAAGCACCACCTCGAGGCCGTCGACGACGTACCTCGTCGCGCCGAGGTTCGTCAGCGTCCACCGCGCTCGAAGCGCGCCGCCCGGCAACGACTCCAGGTCGAGCGCCAGGCCGAGCTCCGCCTCGCGGTCCGAGGCAGTGAGTCGGAGCCGCAGATCGGTCGTGTCGAGAGCGTCGGTCCGGAAGTACGTCGTCCAGGCGCGACCGACGCCCTCCTCGTCCAGGCGGTACCCGCGCAGATGGGGTCGGGTGAAGCGCGCGTGCGCGTGCTCACCCAGCAGCGGCATGCTCGGACCGTGCGCGGTGGGCGGGCCGCTACCCCCGGATCGGCCCACGTGCCCGGCCCAGGTGACGAGCGGGAGACCGTCGCCGCTTTCGTCCAGCTCGAGGGCGGTCAGGGGCACGGTGACGTGCGGACCACGGGACGGGAAGCGCATGACGGTTCCTGGTTCTGGGACGACGGAACGGCGGGAGTTCCCGGGAGGTTGCGACTCACGACGACCGGGCCAGCAGGGCGTGTGGTCCGGGAGTCGTGAGGACAGGGTTGCCGCGTCAGCCCTTGACCGCGCCTGCCGTCAGACCGCGGACGAAGAACCGCTGCAGGGCGAGGAAGACGAGGATGGGCAGGATCATCGTCAGGAAGCCGCCCGCGGTGGTGAGCTCCCACCCCTGGCCCAAGGACGTCTTGAGATGGGTGAGGCCGACCGTCACCGGTTCGTTCTCGCCGGGCCCGATGAAGACCAGAGCGACGAGCAGGTCGTTCCATACCCACAGGAACTGGAAGATCGCGAACGACGCCAGAGCCGGCACCGACATCGGCAGCACCAGCCGGAAGAACGTCTGGTAATGGCTGGCGCCGTCGATCTTGGCCGACTCGATCACGGTCTTGGGCAGGGTGGCCATGTAGTTGCGCAGGATGTAGACGGCCAGCGACATCCCGAACCCGATATGGGCCAGCCAGACGGCGGCGAACGTGCCGTTGAGGCTGAAGCTCTTGTACAGCTTGATGATCGGGATGAACGCGACGTAGTTCGGCACCACCAAGAGACTGACGATGGTGAGGAAGAGGATGTCTCGACCCCAGAACTCCATGAACGTGAACGCGTAGGCCGCGAACGCCGCGATCAGGATCGGGATGAAGGTCGCCGGCAGCGCGATGGCGAGACTGTTGATGAAGTCGCGGCCCATGTGGGTGTTGCCTGCCAGCGCCTTGTGGTAGTTGCCGAGTGTCAGGTGACTGAGATACGTCGGCTTGTAGAAGACCTGCCACCACCCCGAGCTGTTGACGTCGTCGAGCGGACGGAACGACGTGACGAGGACGCCCAGCAAGGGGACCATCCACAGCACGCACAGGAGCGCGAGCACGGTCTTGGTCAACCAGCCGGCCTTCGCAGGGTTGGGGTCGAACGACGACGCCTTCCGGCGGGATCTCGCGGTCGGTGTCGCGGCCGCCTGAGTGGTCGTGGTCGAGGTCATGCCCCTGCCTCCTCCGCCTTGAAGTGGCGCACCTGGTACCACATGATCGGGATCACCGCGATCATCAGGATCACGACGATGGCCGAGGCGGCGCCATAGTTGAAGAACGTGCTGATCTGGTTCCAGAACTCGTTGCCGAGCACATTGGTGTTGAAGTTGCCGTTCGTGTTGACGTAGACGATGTCGAAGATCTTCATCACGCCGATGGTGACGGTGATGAAGACGGTGATGATGGTGCCCTTGATCTGGGGTACGACGACCCGGAAGAAGATCTGTCGCTCGTCGGCACCGTCGATGCGCGCGGCCTCGAGGGTGTCGACCGGCACACCCTTGACCGCAGCCGAGAGCAGCACCATCGAGAAGCCGACCTGTGCCCAGAGCAGGATGAGCATGAGCAGCAGGCTGTTGAGGTGGAGGTTGCTCTTCTGCAACCAGGCGATCGGGCCCCAGTGGAAGACGCCGATCAAGGCGTTCTGCAGTCCGATCTGGGGCTGACCCTTGGGCTCGGCGTCGTAGACGAAGCGCCACACCGTGGCCGCACCGATCAGGCTGATCGCCATCGGCAGGAAGATGATCGTCTTCGCGGCCTTCTCGGCACCGGGCTTGAGCCGGTCCGCGAGCACGGCGACGATCAGCCCGATCACCACGGTCACCGCAGGCACGATCAGGATCCACAGCAACGTGTTGATCAGCGTGTGTCTGAAGTCGGGCGAATGGAAGAGGGTGGTGTAGTTCTTGGTGCCGACCCACTTGCGGGAGAAGTTGTCCTTGAAGCTGTTGATGACGGTGAGGATGGCCGGGTAGATCAAGAAGACCAGGATCGCGGCGAAGGCCGGGAGAATGTAGAGGTAGGGCTTGATCCGGTGCTCCCAGACACCGGGCAGCACCTCGGCGAGCTTGTTGAGGACCCAGTACAGGATCAACGAAGCCCCGATGCCGAGAATGACCGTGATCAGGGCCGTCAGTGCCTTGGCCACCATCCGATGGCCTCCCTTCGACTCGGCGTGCGCGGAGCGAGCACGGCTGGGGGGACGCGGGCGCTCGTCCCGCGCCCCCCACCCGTCAATCGGTGACTACGAGCTGGGCCAGCTCGAGTCGATGTTCTTCAGTGCGGAGTCGACGTTCTCCTGACCACTGATCCACGCGGTCATCTCCTTCCAGAACGAACCCGCACCGACCTGGGCCGGCATGGCGTCGGAGCCGTCGAACAGGAACTGCGTGGAGCTGTACATGACCCCCGCGATCTGGGCCGTGAGCTTGTTCGGGTACAGGCTCGTGTCGAAGTCCTTGTGCGGCGAGATGAACGAGCTCGTGGGTGCCGCGTCGTTGCCGATGCTGGTCTCCGACAGGTCCTTGACCACTGTCTTCACGTTGTCGGAGTCGCTGAGCATCGTCATCATGTCGCCGCCGCCCTCGACCGGGTTGTCGCCGCCGGCGGTGGCCGGCGGGAAGCCGAAGACACCCACGTTGGCGTCGAGGTTCTTCTGCGTGGTCTTCGGGAAGAAGCCGGTGATGAACGAGCCCTGGTTGTACATCCAGCACTTCGGCGAGCCGCTGGACGGGAACATCGGGTTGCCTGCGGTGCCGAAGTTCGTGCTGGCGATCGCGCCCTGGCCACCCAGCGTGTTGCCCTGGGTGAACAGCAGCTGCGAGAACTCGTCGGTGGCCTTCTTGAGCTCCGGCGAGTCGAACATGATCTTGTGCGCGACCCACTGGTTGTACGCGTCGGCGCCGTTGTACTTCATGAACAGGGTCTCGAGCCAGTCGGTGGCCGGCCAACCGGTCGCCGTGTCGGACTCGATGCCCATGCACCACGGGGTGTTGCCGTCGGACTTGATCTGGTCGGTCAGGTCGTTGAGCGCCTGGATCGAGTCAGGCGCCGAGTAGCCGGCCGAGGCCCAGGCCTTCTTCGGGTAGAAGACCAGGCCCTTGACGTTCGCGCTGACCAGCAAGCCGTAGAGCTTGCTGTCGATGGTGCCGGCCTCGAGCGTGCCGGGAACCATGCTCGACTGCAGCGTGCTCATGTCGACGACGTCGTCGAGCGGCTTGATGGCGCCGAGCTGGTTCATCTGGGCCACGACGCCAGGCTGCGGGATGAAGGCGATGTCGGGCGTGTCGCCCGCCTGGATCTTGGTGATGATCAGCTGGTTGATGTTGTCGACCTTCTGCCAGTTGATCGTGACGTCCGCGTTCTGGGCCTTCAGCTTGGCCAACAGGGCCTTCTTCAGACCGTCCTGGACCGGCTGGTCGACGCTCGACCAGATGGTCACGGTCTTGCTGTTGCCTCCGCCGCTTCCACCACCACCGCACGCGGTGAGGCTCAAGGCGGCTGCCGTGAACAGCGCGGTGCCTAGCAATGTCGTCCTACGGATGACGGGGCTCCTCATTGATTGCTCCTCCGGTGTTCAGTCCCTGCGACTCGGGAGTGCGATCCGCACCCGCAATGTGATAGACACCACTTGCTGAATCGAATCAGCCTGATCATTACGGGCCAGTGAATTCGCTGTCAAGGCTCGGCGCCACCGATGATCGGACGGCGTGGATGGGGCCGCCAGCGTGCTACGGCGCGCCATCCCGCGGCCCCGGACGGGAGAACTTGAGGTGTCCGGGTCGCGAAAGGTCACGCTCGCTGAGGTCGCTGCCAGTGCCGGGGTGTCGACGACGACGGCCTCCTACATCCTCAACGGGCGCGCGGCACAGATGCGTATCTCACCTGACACCGAACGCCGGGTCCGCGAGGCCGTCGCCAGCTTGGGCTACCGACCCAACCGCAACGCCCGCAGCCTCCGGACGGCGAAGACGAGCACGGTCGGCGTGATCACGGACTTCGTCGCCAGCGGCATGTTCGCCAGCGCGATGCTTGCGGGAGCGAATGCTGCCGCCCGGCAGGCCGATCTCCTCCTGGTCATCGGCGAGAGCGAAGGCGACGTCGCGGTTTGCGACCGGTTGATCGACGAGATGCTCGACCGACAGGTCGACGGGATCCTCTACGTCACCCGCACGGCGCTCCAGACGCCGTTGCCGACGAAGCTCCGCGGAGCGCAGACCGTGATGTTGAACTGCTTCGACCCGGACGGCTCGGCTCCGGCCGTGCTGGCCGACGAGCGGGCCGGCGGCCGCACGGCGGCGGAGGCCCTCCTCCGGGCGGGCATCGACACCGACGTGTTCGTGGTGGGCGAGGACCCCGAGCCGCTGGCCATCGCGGGACCGCTGCGCCTCGAGGGAGTGCGGCAGCGCTTGAGCGAGGCGGGTGCGGACGTCGCCGGGATCGTCCCGTGCGAGTGGGGCGTCGAGACGGCGTACGTCGCGACCCAGGAGTGGCTCGGGGCGGGGCATGTGCCGCGCGGGCTCATCTGCATGAACGACCGGGTGGCGATGGGCGCCTACGAGGCGCTGGCCGAGAGCGGCCTGGCCGTGCCCGACCAGGTCTCGGTGGTGTCGTTCGACGGGTCGGACCTCGCATGGTGGCTCCGGCCGCACCTGACATCGGTCACGCTGCCCTTCCGCGAGATGGGTGCCCTCGCCGTGGAGCTGCTGCTCGATCCGCGGCGGCCGAGCGGGACCCGGCTGGTCCCGATGCCGCTGCTGGTCGGGAACTCCGTGCGCGGCAAGGTAGCGAGCACTCGTGCTTGACCTCGAGGACGACTGGGTCTGGGACTTCTGGGTGGCGCACGACGGCACGTCGTTCCACTGCTTCTTCCTCAAGGCTCCGCGCTCCCTCGGGGCTCCCGAGCTTCGGCATCTCCACGCCTCGGTCGGCCACGCGGTGTCGCCGGACCTCCGCTCGTGGACTCGGGTGGCGGACGCGCTCGACCCCCAGCCGGCACCCGCGTTCGACGACCTCGCCACCTGGACCGGGTCGGTGGTGCGCTCCGATCGCGGGACGTGGCACATGTTCACCACCGGGCTGTCGCGTGCCGACGGCGGCGAGGTACAACGCATCGGGGTGTCGACCTCCGAGGACCTGATGACGTGGTCGCGCGACCCCCGGCCGCTGCTCGAGGCCGACCCTCGGTGGTACGCCGTGCGAGGGAACGGCGTACGCGAGACCCACTGGCGTGATCCGTGGGTGCTGCGTGACGACGAGGGGCTGTGGCACCTGGTCGCGACCGCCATGACGCAGGGCGCGGGTACGGCGTCGATCGCCCACGCCACCTCCCCGGACCTCGTCAGCTGGAGCATCGGGCCGCCGTTCGCGGTGTCGCGCGGTCGCTTCCGGTGGGCCGAGGTGGTTTCCGTGCAGCGGGTCGAGGGGCGTTGGGTGATGCTGTTCTCCTGCCTCGGTGCCGAGATGCCGGCCGACCGGGGCGATGCAGGCGGGACGTGGTCGATCGCCGTGCCGCCGCCGTCGTCGTGGGGTGAGGGCCGATGCACCGACCTCGACGGTGCAGTGAGGCTGACTGACGAGCGCCTGTACGTGGGCAAGGTGGTCGAGCTTCCGGGCGGTGCCTGGCGGTTCCTGGCGTTCCGCAACCAACACGAGGACGGGACGTTCGCCGGTGGCGTGATCGACCCCGTGGCGGTTGCCTGGCGATCGGACCACGCCGGCCTGCGGCTCGTCGGCGCGCGCGAGGACGAGACCCGCCCGCACTTCGACCCGGTCTAGGCACGGCGTGGGGCAGGCCCTACTGTGAGCGGCGTCACTTCACAACGGATCGTCCGGCACGTACCTGCCGGTGGAGGGAGCACATCAGCATGGCTTCAGTGACCTTCGAGAAGGCACAGCGTTGGTATCCAGGGTCGGACTCACCCGCGGTACCCGGCATCGACCTCGAGATCAGAGACGGCGAGTTCATGGTGCTGGTCGGACCCTCGGGGTGTGGCAAGTCCACGACCCTGCGGATGCTGGCCGGCCTGGAAGAGGTCAACGACGGGAACATCTTCATCGGCGACCGCGATGTCACCCACATCCCGCCCAAGGACCGTGACATCGCCATGGTGTTCCAGAACTACGCGCTCTACCCGCACATGAGCGTCGCCGACAACATGGCGTTCGCCCTCAAGATGGCGAAGGTGCCGTCCGAGGAGCGGCAGAAGCGCGTCGATGATGCTGCCAAGATCCTCGGCCTGACCGAGTTCCTCGAGCGCAAGCCCAAGGCCCTCTCCGGCGGTCAGCGCCAGCGTGTCGCCATGGGCCGTGCCATCGTGCGCAACCCGCAGGTGTTCTGCATGGACGAGCCGCTGTCCAACCTCGACGCCAAGATGCGGGTACAGACCCGGACCGACATCGCCAAGCTCCAGAGCGACCTCGGCGTCACCACCGTCTACGTCACGCATGACCAGATCGAGGCGATGACGATGGGCGACCGGGTCGCGGTGATGAAGCTGGGCGTGCTCCAACAGGTGGACACCCCGCTCAACCTCTACGACAAGCCCGTCAACCTGTTCGTGGCCGGCTTCATCGGTTCGCCACAGATGAACCTGATGGAGGCCAAGGCGGTCGACGGCAAGGCCCAGATCGGCAAGTACCACGTCCCGGTCGACCCGACGTCCCAGCGCAAGATGAGCGGCAACATCACCGTCGGCGTCCGGCCCGAGGCATGGCGGCTGGTCTCGGAGAGCGAGGGTGGCCTCCCGATCGACGTGACGGTGGTCGAGGAGCTCGGGGCCGACGGTTTCGTCTACGGCACCTGTGACGTCGAGGGTGCCCCGAGCAACGTGATCGTGCGGGTCAGCAGCGCCCGCGACTCGGTGAAGAAGGGCGACACGATCTACGTGACCACCCAGCCACAGAGCGTGCACGTGTTCGACACGGAGACGGGCGAGCGTCTGTCCGACTGAGGTCGGCCGACGCCACGAGTCTGCTGCCACGCCAGGAGCCGGCCGCTCATCGCGGCCGGCTCCGGAGTGCTCAGGCCCGGGATGCGGTGCGCGTGATCGCGTCGACGAGTGTCCCGTACAGGTCGGGCGGGAGGTCGTGACCCATCCCGTCGACCAGCAGCAGCTCGGAGCCGGGGATCGCGGCCGCGGTGGCGCGGCCACCCGAGGCGTGGACCAGGCGGTCGTCGAGCCCGTGCACCACGAGGGCGGGCATCCGCAACCGGTGCAGCGCGTCCGATCGGTCGGGCTGGGTAAGGATCGCCAGCATCTGCCGCAGGGCGCCGCTGGCCGACACGCCGCGGTCGTACGCCTCGGCGGCCAGCTCTCGGGTGCGGTCCTCGTGGCGCGGATAGCCGGGCGAGCCGATCAGGCGCCACATCTCGACGCTGGCATCGGCGTACCCTTCGCGACCCGGGCGAGCCGGGCGCAGCATGGCCGGCACCAGCCGAGGGTGCATCCAGCCGACCGTGCGCTTGCCGGACGTCGACATGATGCTGACCAGCGAGCGCACCCGCCCGGGCTGCTCGATCGCCATCGTCTGCGCGATCATCCCGCCCATGGAGACGCCGACGAGGTGGACCGAGCCGAGGCCCAGCTGGTCCAGCAGGCCGAAGGCGTCGCCCGCGAGGTCGTGGAGGGAGTACGGCGCGCGTGCCGGGGCACCGGCGAAGGCCCGCACGAGCATCCCGCGCGTCACCCGCCCCCGGCCGCGCGAGGAACGGCCGACGTCGCGGTTGTCGAAGCGGATGACGTAGTAGCCGCGCCGGGCCAGCATGGAGCAGAAGGCAGGGTCCCAGTACGTCATCTGGGTGGCGAGCCCCATCACGAGGAGCATCGGCTCGCCGGCGGGGTCTCCGAACGTCTGGTAGCACAGCTCGATGCCGGAGGCGACCGGCGCGAAGAGCTCCGGTGACCGAGGGACGTCGGAGTCGGCCGTGTCTGCGGACGCCTCGGGGTTCGCCGGGGTCTCGGGGGAGACGGGGGCGGAGCCAGCACTCACATACCCACCGTATCCGAGGCGTCCCGGCGAAACGCCCGGCGTGATCCGTTTAGGTGACGCACTCGGCGGGTGGAAGGACGTAGCGTCGTGACTCGTGGCCACCTTCAGTGTCGCCGACTTCCTCCTCCCGGAGGGGTACGCCGCACCCCGCCCGGCGGCGGTGCTGCGCGAGGCCAGCGTGGTCACCGAGGCCGGACGGCTCGCCTGGTCGCGGATCGGGCGCCGGATGGCGCGTCCGCGCCGTCCGTATGCCGGCCACGCCGCGCTCCGCGACGTGGACCCGGTGGTGCTTGTGCCCGGCTTCATGGCCGGCGACGTCAGCCTCGCGATCCTGTCCCATGCGCTGCGCGACCGGGGCCATCGCACCTACCGCTCGCACATCCGGGCCAACGTCGGTTGCACGCTCGAGGCCGCCGCCGAGCTGGAGGCGCGGCTCGAGTCCATCGCGTGGCGCCGCGGACGCCGGGTGCAGATCGTCGGTCACAGCCTCGGCGGCATGCTGGCGCGCGGACTCGCCGTACGCCGTCCCGATCTGGTCTCCGGCATCGTCACCCTGGGCAGCCCCATGCTCGCGCCGGCGGCTCATCACGGTTCACTGACCCGCAGCCTCGAGGCGCTCGTCCGGCTCAGCCGGGCCGGGGTCCCGGGCGTGATGGCGCTCGACTGCGTGGCTGGGCAGTGCGCCCGCACCAGCTTCGAGGAGAGCCGGCTGCCGCTGCCGCCCGACGTGGCGTTCACCGCGATCTACTCCCGCCGCGACGGCATCGTCGACTGGCGCGCGTGCATCGACCCGCTCGCCACCCCGGTCGAGGTGCGGTCGTCGCACCTGGGGATGGCCGTCGACCCGACGGTGATCCGCGCCGTACGGCACGCGCTCTCAGGCGCCGGCCGCTCCGTGGGCGCGTAGCTTCTCGAACTGGTGCTCGCTGGAGATCAGCCGTACGGTACCGCTGCGTGAACGCATCACCAGAGACTGCGACGTCGCGCCGTGGGCTCGGAAGTGCACACCCTTCATCAGCTCCCCGTCGGTGATCCCGCTGGCCACGAAGAAGCAGTCGTCACCGGTGACCAGGTCATCGGTGTAGAGCACGTGGTCGGGGTCGAGGTCGTGTCCGGCGTCGAGCGCCCGCCGCCGCTCGTCGTCGTCCTTGGGCCAGAGCCGGCCCTGGATCACGCCGCCGATGCACTTCATCGCGCAGGCCGCGATGATCCCCTCGGGCGTGCCGCCGATGCCGAGCAGCAGGTCGATACCGGTGTCGGGTCGGGCCGCCATGATCGCGCCCGCGACGTCACCGTCGACGATCAGCTTGAGCCGTGCGCCGGTGGCCCGTACCTCGTCGGCGAGCTTGTCGTGACGCGGGCGGTCGAGCATGACCACGGTGACGTCCTCGGGGTGCGAGCCCTTGGCCTTGGCGATGGCGTGGATGTTGTCGGCGACCGGGTTGCGGATGTCGACGACGTCGGCCGCATCGGGCCCGGTCACGAGCTTCTCCATGTAGAACACCGCGGAGGGGTCGAACATCGAGCCGCGCGGCGACACCGCCAGCACGGACACCGCGTTGTTCATGCCTTTGGCCGTCAGCGTCGTACCGTCGATCGGGTCGACGGCGACGTCGCACTCCGGGCCGGTGCCGTCGCCGACCTCCTCGCCGTTGTAGAGCATGGGGGCGTTGTCCTTCTCGCCCTCGCCGATCACCACGACCCCGCGCATCTGGACGGTCGAGATCACCTTGCGCATCGCGTCGACCGCGACGCCGTCGGCGCCCTCCTTGTCGCCTCGGCCGACCCAGCGGGCGGCGGCCAGGGCCGCGGCCTCGGTGACCCGCACCAGCTCGAGGGCGAGGTTGCGATCGGGTGAGTCGGGGGCGGCCTCCAGGCTCTCCGTCATGCCGCGATGGTATCGGTCACGCCGGGGCCGCCGCATAGCTGCGCACGGCCGTCTCCTTCACCGACAGCCAGACCGTCCGGCCGGGCGCGAGGCCCAGCTCGGCGACCGCCTCGGGTGTGACGTCGGCGAGCAGGTCGGGCTCGGCCGCCACCAGCAGCCGTACGGCGTCCCCGTGCGGCGCGAGACTGGTCACGACGCCGTGCCAGCGGTGGCGGGCCGACCCGGCGGGTTCGGCGAGCGAAACCGTCACCACGCGCGGGCTGAACGACATGAAGCGGTCGCCCAGGGCCAGCACGTTGAGACCGACGAGCCGGGCGACGTGGTCGGTCAGCGGCTGCGCCGCGACGTCCCGCGGCGGACCGACCTGTGCCAGCCGGCCCCGGTCCAGCACCCAGACCTGGTCGGCCAGCGTCAGGGCGTCGATGGCGTCATGGGTGACGAGCAGCGTCACCCCGTCGTACGACGCGAGGTGGCGGGCCAGCTCGATGCGGAGACCCGTGGCGACACCGACGTCGAGCCCGGCGAACGGCTCATCGAGCAGCAGCAGCTGCGGCTCGGTGGCGAGGGCCCGGGCGATCGAGACACGCTGCGCCTGGCCGCCGGAGAGCTCGCGCGGTCGGCGGACGGCCAGGTCGGCAACGCCGAAGCGCTCGAGCCACTCCTGGGCCGTGGCCCGCGCCGCCTGACGGGTGACGCCACGGCTGCGCGGTCCGAAGGCCACGTTGTCGAGGGCGCTGAGGTGGGGGAAGAGCAGCTGGTCCTGGAAGGACAGCCCCACCGAGCGCTCGCGCACCGGACGCGGCGGCGACGACCAGGACGCACCGTCGACGCGGATGTCGCCGTCGCTCGTGACCAGGCCGGCGATGGCACGGAGCAGGGTCGACTTGCCGGCGCCGTTCGGCCCGATCACGGCCACCACGTCGCCGGCCTCGGCGGAAGCGGCCGCCTGGAGCCGGCCGGGCACGGTGACGTCGAGCTCGAGCGCGGTCATCCGCGGGGTGGTTCTCATGGCCGGGTCAGCCAGCGGTTGCGGAGCAGTGCGAGTACGCCGATCGAGACGACGAGCAGCACCATGCTGAGGGTGCGGGCGACGAGCGGGTCGGACTGGAGCTCGGTGTAGATCAGGGACGGCATCGTCTGCGTGGTGCCCGGGTAGTTGCCCGCGAAGGTGATCGTGGCCCCGAACTCACCGAGGGAGCGGGCCCAGGCCAGCGCCGCGCCGGCCACCACACCGGGCAGCGCGAGCGGCAGCGTCACCCGTCGGAAGGTGGTCCACCGGTCGGCACCGAGCGACGCCGCCACCGCGTCGTACTCCTCGCCGGAGGAGCGCAGCGCGCCCTCGACGCTGAGCACGTAGAACGGCATGGAGACGAAGGTGTGGGCGATCACCACGGCGAGAGTCGTGTAGGGGATCGTCACGCCGAACCACTCGTCGAGCCGGCGCCCGATCAGGCCGGAGCGGCCGAGCGCGGTGACCAGTGCGACCCCGGCCACGACCGGCGGCAGCACCAGGGGCACGGTCACGACGGCGCGAAGAAGGGATCGGCCCGGGAACTCGATGCGGGCGAGCAGCCACGCCAGCGGGGTCCCGAGCACCAGGCAGGCGACGACGGTGGCCAGGGACGCCAGCGCCGTGATCCGGAGCGCGTCGAGCACCGGACGGGAGGTCACCTGGTCGACGAAGTCCCCCCAAGGCGTGTCGACGACGAGCGTGACCATGGGTACGACGAGCAACAGAGCCGCGAGTGCGGCCGGGACGACCAGGACCAGCGGCGCCCGTCCGAGCCGTGGTGCTCCCGTCGGGCTCACGGCTTGCCGAAGCCGGCCTGGGCCAGCACCTGCTGACCGGTCGAGCCGGTGACCAGGTCGACGAACTGCTGGGCCAGATCGGCGTGGTTCGACTGCTCGAGGGTGACGATCGGGTACGTGGTGGTCTGCTTCGCCGCTCCGGGGATCGGCAGGTGCATTACCTGGCTGCCGGCCGCGATCGCATCGGTGGTGTAGACGAGGCCCGCGTCGGCCTCGCCCTCGGTGAGCTTGGCCAGCACGGACTTCACGTCGACCTCGGTGCTCACCGGCCTGGCGGTGATGTGGTCCTGGTCGAGCAGGGCCTGCGCCACGATGCCGCACGGCGCGGTGGGCACACATACGACGTACTTGACCGAGCCCTGGTCGAGGTCGGCGAACGACGTGAGGTGCGCGGGGTCGTCGGCCGGCGTCGCGAGCACCATCACGTTGGTGGCGAACACCTTCGGAGTGCCGGCCTGCACCACCTTGGCGCCGTCCATCGTCGTGGTGTCGGCCGTGGCGAGCACGTCAGCCGGCGCGCCGCCGACCGCCTGCTGCGCGAGCGTCGCCGAGGAGTCGAACGCGAACTTCACGGTGACGTCGGGGTGCTGGCTCTCGAACTCCTGCCCGAGCTGGGTGAAGGTCCCGGTGAGAGACGACGCGGCCAGCACCGTGATCGTGGTCTTGCCACTCCCGCCGCACGCGGAGAGCGGGAGCAGGGCGAGGAGGGCGAACAGCACGGCGAGGAGGCGCTTCACGGGCGCTCCAGGACGACGTTGGTGGACTTGACGGACACGATGGCGCGGACACCGGGCTCCAGACCGAGCTCGGTCGCGGCCTCGGCGCTCATCAGCGAGACCATGCGATAGGGGCCGCAGGTCACCTCGACCTGGGCCATCACGGTGTCGAGCAGGACGCGCGTCACGATCCCCTCGAGGCGGTTGCGGGCGCTGACCGCCGAGGCCCGATCGGGCACGCGGTGGGGCTGGTCGGCCAGGGACTGGGCCAGCGCGGCGAGGTCGGGCCCGGCGATGACGGCCGGGCCGGAGGTGGAGTCGGCGGCGAGGCGACCGGCGTCGATCCAGCGCCGAACGGTGTCGTCGCTGACGCCCAGCAGCTCCGCTGCCTCCGCGATTCGGTAGGACGTCACACAGGAAGTATTCCGCATGTGCGGGGGTCAGGGCTAGATACATCCGAATCTGCGGAACTACGGGTCATGAGGTCAGCCACAGGGCGACCACGGCCGCCAACAGCGTTGGGGGTGTGAGCACCAACGAGACACGGTGGAAGGCCGCATGGCCCGGTGTCGCGTCGTACGCCGTGAGCGTGCGGCGCCAGAGCAGGTTGGCCAGGGAGCCCGTCCAGGTGAGGCCGGAGCCGATGTTGAGCCCGAGCAACGCGGTGAGGACCCCGGTCGTGCCGAGCGGCGCGACCAACGGCACGAGGAGCAGGGTCGCCGACAGGTTGGTGAGGAGGTTCGCCAGCAGGGTCGCGACCAGTGCGATGACCAGCAGCCCGCCGAGTGAGAGCGAGTCGGGCACGGTCCGTTGCACCGCGTCGCCGAGGAAGCCGACGGCGACACCGGCGACGACGACGCCCAGAGCCAGGACTCAGAGCGCGAAGCCCGGGTTGGCGGCGTGCACGAGGTCGCGGAGCCCGACCAGACCTTCGCGGAACCCCCAGGCGCCGAGCACCCCGGAGGCGGCCAGCGACACCCACCACGGCTGCCCACCGAACGGTGAGATCGCGGCGAAGCCGACCAGCATCAGCGCGACCACCACCACCGGGAACACCGGGACCGGGAGGGGCTCCGGGGTGTCGGGCTGCGAGTCGCCACTGAGCCGGTCCCGGAAGAGCAGCCGCAGTCCGGCGTACTCCACGACGAGGACGACGGCGAGGGCCGGCGCCATCCGGAGCGCGAACCCGGTGAACGTGACGTGGAGGTGTGGCAGTGCGAGCAGGTTGGTGAGGTTCGAGACCGGCAGCAGCAGCGAGGCGGAGTTCGCCATTCGGAGGCAGGCGAAGGCTCCGGGCTCGGTCGGTACGGCGCGCGCGAGACCGGCCGCGAGCACCACCGGGGTGAGCAGGACGACCGTCGCGTCCAGGCTGAGCGCGATCGTCACCACCGCGGCGAGTGCGAAGACGCCTGTGAACAGCAGCGCCGGCCGGCCGCCGCTCCACCGGCCCACGCGCTGGGCGGCGGCGGCGAACAACCCGGCCCGGGCGCAGACGTCGGACACCATCAGGATCGTGACCAGGAACGCGACCACCGGGGCGAGGTGGGTGACCGCCGAGCGCGCCTGCGGGCCCGTCAACAGCCCCGTCGCCAGCGTCGCTCCCGAGCAGACCACTCCGGCCAGGGCCTCGACCCGTCTCGTCGGGTGCACGAACGCGACCGTCAGCATGCCGCCGAGCGCGAGGACGACGACGACGTCCGACACGGGGGGCACGCGCGCAGCGTAGGCGACCTGTGAGGATGGTCGGGTGGGGGAGGACGTCGGTGAGTGAGCAGCCCGGACGGTACCAGCGGTCCACCTCCGGCATGGTCGGCGCGTTGCTGGTGACCCTGCTGGTGATCCTGGCCTTCGTCGGGTTCCGCGCCTGTACCAACACGAATGCCGCCGTCCGGCCCCAGCACGTGGACTACCTCGCCCAGATCGGGTTCGCGCAGCAGGCGGGCGCCGACCTCGTGTACCCGGCGACCCTGCCGAGCGGCTGGTACGTCACCCGTGTCGACTACACAGCGGGTCGGCGGCCGGAGCTGGGCCTTTCCATGCTGACGCCCCGCAACGAGTACGCCGGCCTCCAGGAGTCGCCTCTCTCGCTGCCCGAGCTGCTGACGACGTACGTCGATCCCCATCCGACCGCCGGGGCGCCGGTCACCCTTCACTCCGGTCTCGTCGGGCGGTGGGACACGTGGACGGACGCCGGGGGCGACACGGCACTCACCGCGCACTGGCACCACCAGTCGCTGATGGTCTTCGGCTCCGCCTCGCGGTCGGAGCTCGAGGCGGTCGCGAGCTCGCTGACCGCGGAGAAGCTGTAGCGGGTCAGTCGCCGTCGATGGCGGCGTCGAGCCGGCGCCGGGCGCCGTCGAGCCATTCCTGGCAGATGGTCGCGAGCCTCTCGCCCCGCTCCCAGAGCGCCAGGCTCTCCTCCAAGGTGGTGCCGCCGGCCTCGAGAGCGCGGACCACCTCGATCAGCTCGGCGCGCGCGGCTTCGTAGCCGGGCTTCTCGTCACTCATGGTCCTCCTCGGGGACGGGGGCGGGCTCGACACCGGACGTCGTCGCCAGCAGGCGACCGTCGGCGAGCCGGATGCTCAGGTCGTCGCCGACCGCTGCCTGGCTGGTCGAGATGACGACGGACCCGTCCACGGCCTGGACGACGGCGTACCCGCGCTGGAGCGTGGCCAGCGGGGAGAGGGAGCGGGCCCGGGCCCGCTGGTGGGCGATGTCGTCGCCGGCCCGGGCCAGTGCGTGGGTCAACGAGCGACGCGTGCGGTCGCGCAGGTCGGCGATCTCGACCCCACGCGCGTCGAGCAGGCTGCGCGGGTCGGCGAGGGCGGGTCGGGAGCGCAGGTCGGCCAGGGCCCGCGTCTCTCGATCGACCAGCTGCCGCACCAGGTCACGGATGCGCGCGGTGGCCCAGTCGACGCCGCGGAGCTCCTCGGCCATGTCGGGTACGACGTGCCTGGCGGCGTCGGTCGGGGTGGAGGCTCGGACGTCGGCGACCAGGTCGAGCAACGGGGTGTCCGGCTCGTGGCCGATCGCGGACACCACGGGGGTGCGGGTGCCGGAGACGGCCCGGATCAGTCCCTCGTCGCTGAAGGGCAGGAGGTCTTCCACCGAGCCGCCACCGCGCGCGACCACGATGACGTCGACGCGAGGGTCGCGGTCGAGACGGGCCAGCGCATCGATCACCTCGGTAGCCGCTCGCGTGCCCTGCATCGCGGCGTACGCGGTCTCGAACTCGACGCCGGGCCAGCGTCGTCGCGACGTCTCGACCACGTCGCGCTCGGCAGCGGAGCCGGGGGCCGTGACGAGCCCGACGCAGCGGGGGAGGAAGGGCAGCGACTTCTTCAGCTCGGGTGCGAACAGGCCCTCCGCCGCGAGCAGCTGGCGTCGCCGCTCCAGCCGCGCGAGCAGCTCGCCGAGACCCACCATCCGGATCTCGCGGGCCACCAGCGACAGCGTGCCGCGGTTGGCGTAGTAGTCGGGCTTGGCGTGGAGGACGACGCTCGCACCCTCCACGAGGGGCGGGTTGAGGCTGTCGAACAGCGTGCGCGCGCAGGTCACCGGCACCGAGATGTCGGCCGCCGAGTCGCGCATCGTCATGAAGACCGTGCCCAGACCCGGCCGACGGCTGACCTGGGCGATCTGGCCCTCGACCCAGACGGGGCCGAGCCGGTCGACCCAGCCGGAGATCGCGAGCGCGATCTGGCGGACCGGTGCCGGCGCCTCGGGTGAGGTCTCGAGTGCCATGGCCGCGAGCGTAGGCCACCGCGCCGACGACGTACGACGGGCGCCGGGCGGGCGTCGGTGCTGGTCGTGTGGGGAGGTCGTGGGGCGCGAGTTTCATCATGTGATGAAGGCGAACCTCCGCTCCCCACGGTGAGCTCGCCGTGTGAAGTGCGAGTTCGGCACCTTCACATGATGAAACGGTCGTCTCCCGCGACCTCACGCCGACTCGGACCACTCGCCGTACGTCCGTAGACTCGGGCCCGTGAACACCCCCGCCAACGTCGACCTCGGCATGCCGACACCGGGCGTGCGCCTCGCCGCGCCCCGTGGCTACTGCGCCGGCGTCGACCGCGCCGTGATCACGGTCGAGAAGGCGCTCGACCTGTACGGCGCCCCGGTCTACGTCCGCAAGCAGATCGTCCACAACAAGCACGTCGTCTCGGACCTCGAGTCCCGCGGTGCGGTGTTCGTCGAGGAGCTCGACGAGGTACCGACGGGTGCCACGGTCGTCTTCTCCGCGCACGGGGTGTCGCCGACGGTCCACGCAGAGGCCAAGGAGCGCGGACTCAAGACGATCGACGCCACCTGTCCCCTCGTCACGAAGGTCCATCACGAGGCGAAGCGCTTCGCCGGCGACGACTACGACATCCTGCTGATCGGCCACGCCGGCCACGAAGAGGTCGAGGGGACCTCCGGGGAGGCGCCCGAGCACATCCAGCTCGTGCAGGGCCCGGCCGACGTGGACCGGATCGTGGTCCGCGACCCGTCGAAGGTGGCCTGGCTCTCGCAGACGACCCTGTCGGTCGACGAGACCATGGCCACCGTCGACGCGATCCGCCGGCGGTTCCCCGAGCTGCTCGACCCGCCCAGCGACGACATCTGCTACGCCACGCAGAACCGTCAGCTCGCGGTCAAGGAGATCGCCCACGACGCCGACCTGGTGATCGTGGTGGGCTCCGCGAACTCCTCCAACTCCGTCCGCCTGGCCGAGGTCGCTCTCGAGGCCGGGGCGAAGGCCGCGCACCGCGTCGACGACGCCGGCGAGATCGACGACGCCTGGCTCGAGGGCGTCGACAAGGTCAGCGTGACCTCCGGCGCGAGCGTGCCCGAGGCGCTGGTGGACGGCGTGCTCAGCTATCTCACCGAGCGGGGCTACCCCGACGCCGAGGCCGTGCACAGCGCCGAGGAGTCGCTCATCTTCGCCCTGCCTCCCGAGCTACGTCGAGACCTGCGGGCCGCGGCCAAGGCCTGACGCTGCCCGTCGGTCGAGCCCGTCGAGACCACGGTTGCCCGTCGGTCGAGTTGGTCGAGACCCAGGCCCAGCCCCGTCGGTCGAGCCGGTCGAGACCACGGTTGAGGGCCCCAGGCACCTGATTCGGGGTTTCGACTCTCGGTCACGGCCTCGCGGGCTCGGCCGTGCGCTCGCTCAACCTGTGCGCGCCCACGCCGAACCCTCGTACCTCGGGCTCGGCTGCGCTCCCATCGCCGTCACGGCCTCGCGGGCTCGGCCGTGCGCTCGCTCAACCTGTGCGCGCCCACGCCGAACCCTCGTACCTCGGGCTCGGCTGCGCTCCCATCGCCGTCACGGCCTCGCGGGCTCGGCCGTGCGCTCGCTCACTCCTCCCTCACGACGCAGTCCGCTCGTCCCCCGCGGCCTGCAGTCCGGCCGCCACACGACGTACCGGTAGAGCAGGAAGTTCGCGATGAGACTGCCGCCGAGGGCGACCACCTTCGCCAGCATCAACGGCACCGCCGCGACGTCGTACGCCGCGTGGATCAGCAGTGGCTGCAGGACCCACATCGTGGCGGCGTTCGATGCCACGAAGAGCCCGGCCTGGCGCAGTGTCCGGTGCTGGGCGCCGAAGGTGTGCCGCCCGTTCATCACGAAGCTGAAGGCCATGCCGGCCGATGTCGACACGAAGTTGCCGACGAGGATGCCCAACGGCGCCTCGAGAAGGGCGAAGAGCACCAGGTCGATCGCGGTGTTGAGCAGGCCGATGGAGACGAAGCCGACGACGCTTCGTGGGATCCGCGCGACGGCCCGCCGGCCGGCGTTCAGGCCGGTCACGAGAGACGTCGTGGCGATGGTGGGTCCATGCCTCCAGTGGTACGGCGTGCGCCTGCGACGCCGCTTCGGGCCGCCTGTGAATCGCCTGGGAGCGTTTCGCTCCTAGACTCGGCGCGTGGCCCTGTACGTCGACGTCCACCCGGACAACCCCCAGCCGCGGCTGATCGCTCAGGTGGCCGACGCCGTACGCGACGACGCACTCATCGCCTACCCCACCGACTCCGGGTACGCGCTCGGCACCCGGATGGGCAACGTGCCGGGGCGCGAACGCATCCTGGCCATCCGAGAGCTCGACGACAAGCACCACTTCACGTTGATGTGCTCGGACTTCGCCCAGCTCGGGCAGTTCGCCCAGATCTCCAACAGTGCGTTCCGAGCGATCCGGTCGGCCACGCCGGGTCCCTACACGTTCGTCCTCCCGGCGACCGCCGAGGTGCCGCGGCGGCTGATGCATCCGAAGAAGCGGACCGTGGGCGTACGGATCCCCGACCACGCGGTGTGCCACGCACTCCTCGCCGAGCTCGGGGAACCGATGGTGACCAGCTCGCTGATCCTGCCCGGAGAGACCGAGCCGCGCGCCCTCGGGTGGGAGATCAAGGAGGAGCTCGACCACGTCGTCGACCTCGTCGTCGAGGCCGGGGAGACGTTGGCCCAGCCGACGACCGTGGTCGACTGGTCGGAGGGCTACCCCGAGGTCGTGCGGCGGGGGTCCGGCGACCCCGCGAGGTTCGAGGAGTGACGCCGCTCAGTGGGCGTTCGCACGCTGGCGCGCGAGCAGGGTGAGCAGGCAGACGGCGTAGCCGGCGAAGAGCCCCATGCTGTGGTGGGCGAGGCCGGTGACCACCGCTTGTACGACGCCGTCGCGGCGGGTCGCGATCACCTGGGGCCCGTTCAGGGCCACGACCAGCATGGTCCCGAACATCAGCAGCGGTGGCAGCACGCCGACCGTGAAGAAGTCGCGGGGCCGCACCGTCACGGCGGCTCCCAGACAGATCAGGACGAAGCACAGATCGAAGAACAGGCGCAGGTGGCCGACGAACGTGACCTCCGCGGCCGCCACGGTGAGGGCCACCGCCGTGGCGAGCGCGGCCACTTCGCTACCTCGCGTCGCGCCGTCCCACCGGAGGAGGGGAGCCTCACTCCGGGTGACCCGAGGAGCGCCGTACGCCGCGCCGCGGGCGGCGGGCGGGTGCGGACCGACGCGCGCTCTCGCTTCGCTCACGGTGCCTCCTGGGTGAGCTCGCAGTTCGCGCGCACGGTGCGGGCGGCGGGCGGGTGCGGACCGACGCGCGCTCTCGCTTCGCTCACGGTGCCTCCTGGGTGAGCTCGCAGTTCGCGCGCACGGTGCGGGCGGCGGGCGGGTGCGGACCGACGCGCGCTCTCGCTTCGCTCACGGTGCCTCCTGGGTGAGCTCGCAGTTCGCGCGCACGGTGCGGGCGGCGGGCGGGTGCGGACCGACGCGCGCTCTCGCTTCGCTCACGGTGCCTCCTGGGTGAGCTCGCAGTTCGCGCGCCGGTGCGGGCGGCGGGCGGGTGCGGACCGACGCGCGCTCTCGCTTCGCTCACGGTGCCACCGTATGCTCGCCCACGCCCTCGTCACCCGCGGCGCGCCGAGGCAGCGGATGCACCGAACCGACCGTCCGCGGCGCCACCTCGACCTCCGCCGGCGCCACCAGGAGGTCGTCGGTGGCGTCGAGCTCCTCGAAGCGCCGCGCGGCCACCAGCACCCGCGCCTCCCACGAGCCGACGGTCTGGTTGTAGGCGCCGACCGCCGTGTCGAGCGAGCGTCCGAGCCTGCCGAGGTGGCCGGACATCGTGCCGAGCCGATCGTGGAGGTCGCGGCCGACGCGATGGATCTCGCGCGCCTGGTCGGCGAGTGCCTCGTGCCGCCAGCCGTGGGCGACGGTGCGGAGCAATGCGATCAGGGTGGTGGGGCTGGCGAGCACCACACCGCGCTCCGCGGCGTACTCGATCAAGGAGCCGTCGGCCTCGAGCCCGGCCGCCAGGAACGACTCGGCAGGCAGGAACAGGACCACGAACTCCGGGGTCTCGGGCAGAGAGCGCCAGTAGCGCTTGGAGCCGAGCAGCTCGATGTGACCGCGCAGCTGGCGCGCGTGGCGGGTGAGGTGGGCCTCGCGCTCGTCGGGCTCGTCGGCCGACGTCGCGTCGAGGAACGCGTCGAGTGGCACCTTGGCATCGACGACCACGGCGCGGCCGCCGGCCAGCCGCACCACGAGGTCGGGCCGCAGAGCGCCGCCGGCGAGGTGCACCTGCTCCTGGAAGTCGCACCGATCGACCAGCCCGGCGAGCTCGACGGCGCGCCTGAGATGGAGCTCGCCCCAGCGCCCCCGGACCTGCGGACGTCGCAGCGCCGTCGAGAGGGTCTGGGTCTCGCGACGCAGGGTGTCGGTGGTGTGGCGCATGTCGAGGACCTGCTCGTTGAGCTGGCCCTGCCACGTGGCCCGGGCGTGCTCGAAGCCTTGGAGCTGGTCGCTGAGCCGGTCGAGGCCCTGCATGACCTCGGCCTGGTCGACCATGCCCTGCCCCAGGCCGTCGACGTACGACGGGCGGGAGCGCGCCCAGAGCATGCCGAGCAGCGCACCCAGCGCGAGGCCGATCCCCAGCATCAGCAGAGACGACATGACATCCATGGAGCCCACCGTCCCAGGGACCACCGACAACACCCGATAACTTGCACCTCATGAGGCACAGACATCGCTCCCTGGCCGCGGCGCTGGCAGCCTGCGTGCTGCTCAGCGGCTGCCTGGGCAGCGGGTCGGGGTCGAGCTCGCCGCAGGCCGGTCACACGCGCCACCACGCGCCGACGTCCCCGCCGACGTCCACCGAGACCTCGAGCGCACCCACGAGCGTGCCGACCTCGACGCCCACCTCGTCCGCACCGACGACGCCCCCACCGGCGGCGCTGCACTTCAGCCCGAGGTCCGACGGCAGGCACTCGCACAGCTGCTACACCGACGCCGGCAACACCACCGCGGAGTACGTCGACTACCCCGTGATCGTCAAGGCGAACTCGCTGGTCGACCTCGACGGCGTCTCGATCGTCCACACCGCCGGTGTCAGCGTGGCCGGCGCCTGGGTCGCGCCGGCTCCCGCTGACGCCGGCACCGGGCTGGTCGCAGGCTGGCCGCCGCCGTCGATCCTCACCGACAGCAACACGGTGCAGTGGAGCAAGCGGGTCACCGCGGCCGGCGCCGCCCTCGACCAGGGCACGTCGTACAACGTCTTCCTGCACCTGGTCGTCGATCCCACCCAGCTCCCGGCCAAGACCACCGGGGTCGTGTTCACCTACCACGACCAGGCCGGCGCCGGCAGCGTGACCTGGGTCGCCCACGTCACCTTCAAGCCCAGCTGCGGCTAGTCCTCCAGGTCGACGACGACGGGTGCGTGGTCGGAGGCGCCTTGGCCGGCGCGCTCCTCGCGGTCGATGAACGCACCGGTGACCCGCCCGGCCAGAGTCGGCGTCGCGAGGACGAAGTCGATCTTGAGGCCGCGGTCGCGCTCGAACCTCTGCCGGTAGTAGTCCCAGTAGGTGTAACCGGGCGCGTAGGCCCGGGTCACCTCGGCGTACCCGTCGTCGAGGAGCGCCTGGAAGGCGGCGCGCTCCTGCGGCGTGACGTGCGTGGAGTTCTTGAACTGCTCGGGGTCGAAGACGTCGGCGTCGGTCGGGCAGATGTTCCAGTCGCCGACGAGTGCGGTCTGGCCGTCCATCCAGGCGCCGGCCGCCTCGCGGAGCCGGGCCAGCCAGTCGAGCTTGTAGACGTAGTGCGGGTCGTCGGGCTTGCGGCCGTTGGGCACGTAGAGCGACCAGATGCGTACGCCGCCGCACGTCGCGCCGATGGCCCGCGCCTCGGCCGCGACCGGGTCGCCGTACCCGGGCATGCCGTCGAAGCCGACGGTCACGTCGTCGATCCCGACCCGGCTGATCAGGGCGACGCCGTTCCACTGGTTGGTGCCCGCCGCCGCGACGTCGTACCCCTGGGCCTGGAGGCCCATCAGCGGCAGCTGGTCCTCGCGCGCCTTCGTCTCCTGGCAGGCGAGCACGTCGATGTCGTGGCGCTGCAGCAGGGCCTCGACCCGGTCGATGCGCGACCTGAGGGAGTTGACGTTCCAGGTGGCGATCCGCATCGGGCCAGCCTAGGGGCGGTGGACAGCGGCGCGATCGATGGACAGGGTGAGAAGCATGCGACGCGCTCTCGGTGTGATGTCCGTGTCCCTCGCGCTGGCCGCCCCACTGGGCGTCGGGCTCACCGCCCCAGCCACCGCCGACCGGCCGGTCCTGCACTGGCACCACTCCACAGTCGGGTCCGACCAGGAGCTCCGCGGCCTCGACGCGGTGAACGCGCGGACGGCGTGGGTCAGCGGCGACAAGGGTGGTGTCTGGCTCACCACCGACCGCGGCACCACCTGGAAGAACGTCGCGCCACCGCACTCGCACCGGCTGCTGTTCCGCGACGTCGAGGCGACCGACGGGCGGCACGCGCTGGTCCTGGCGATCGGTCCGCGGCAGAAGAGCCGGATCTACCGCACCAGCAACGGCGGCGACTCGTGGACGAAGACGTTCGTCAACCACAGCCCGACCGCTTTCTTCGACTGCCTGGGCATGTGGCCGGGCGGCCGCGACGGGCTCGCGGTCAGCGACCCGGTGCACGGGAGGTTCCGGGTGATCCGCACTCACGACGGCGGACGCCACTGGAAGCTCGTCGACCCTGCCGGGATCCCTCCGGCCACGGACGGTGAGTTCGGGTTCGCGGCATCGGGCACCTGCCTGGTCACCGCCGGCCACCGACAGGCCTGGATCGCGTCCGGCGGCAGCTCCAGCCGCGTCTTCCGGACGACGGACGGCGGCACCACCTGGAAGGTCGCTCCGTCGACGATCCCGCCGGCGCCGGCCGGAGGCACCTTCGGCCTGGCGTTCCGCAACGTCCGGCGCGGCCTCGCGGTCGGTGGCGACTTCACCAAGCCGGCCCGCGGCCGCGACGCCTCGGCGTACACGACGGACGGCGGCCGGACCTGGACCAACGGCGGCGACCTCCGGGGCTATCGCTCGGGCGTCGACTGGGTGCCCGGCGCCATCTCGATGGCGATCGCGGTCGGGACGACCGGCAGTGACGTGACGTACGACGGCGGGCGGGGCTGGACGCGGTTCGGGGCCGGCTATGACTCGGTGCAGTGCGTACGGGGCGGCGTGTGCTGGGCCTCCGGTGCGAAGGGGCGGGTGGCTCGAGCGACCGGCCTGACGCGCTGACCTGCGCCGTTACGGTCGCCGGCCGGCGCGGCTCGTCGTACATCGGGGTGGGCCGTTGGTCGTAGGACCACCGTCCGATGGCAACTCGGACCGCGTTCGCGACACCTTGGGGACATCGGATCACGACCTCCCAAGGAGACCACCATGAAGCGCATCACCTACCTCGCCGCAGCCGGCGCCCTCGTCGCCACCTCCGGGCTCGGCGCCTGGGCGGCCGACGCGGCCACCTCGGACTCGCCGGCCGCGCACGTCCGGACCACGGACCGCCACGGCGCCGACGACCCCGCGGGTCATCACCGTCACGGCGCCGACGACCCCGCCGGACACCACCGCCAGGCCACCGAGCCCGGCGACGACAACGGCGGCCAGGCCACCGAGCCCGGCGACGACAACGGCGGCCAGGCCACCGAGCCCGGCGACGACAACGGTGGTCACGGCGGCATCGACGACGGCGGCCACCACGGCGACGACCACGGCCACGGCAGCGACGGCTGACCCCGACCGGCACCACCCCCACGACGCCCGGCTCACCCCACGAGCCGGGCGTCGTCATGTCTCGCGTCGGTCGGCACGGAACGCGAGAGGCACGCCGACTGGTTGGATCTGCCCATGAGACGCGCGGTGACGGTCATGTTGATGGTGGCGATCGCCCTCGACGCGGCGTACTGGTCGATCTGGTTCACCCGGCGTGACTGGCTGGCCAGCGAGCACACCCGGGCCTACTACGACTTCGAGAACGCGTTCCCCCTGGCCGATCTCTGGCTCGGCGCCGTGTGCGTGCTGGCGCTCGTCACCCTCGTACGACGGCAGCCGATCGCGCTGCTCTGGCTGGTCGCGGCCGGTGCGGCCGGCCTCTACCTCGGCTGCATGGACCTGCTCTACGACCTCGAGCACGGCATCTTCACCTCCGGCGGCGGAGGAGTCGTGGAGGCAGTCATCGTCGGGGTCACCTGGGTCTTCGCGATCACCGTGCTCCGGTTCGCCTGGACCCACCGTGGCGAGCTGCTCGGCTCCGCGGCCTGAGGCGGACTCTCGTCGTACTCGAACAGGCACGATGGTGTCGGTGGGACCGGCTCGAGCGTGACCGCCCCGACCGTCTGCGGATCGTGCCTGTTCGACGACGAGCGGATTGGGGGAGACGCGCGTGGCTCCGTAGACTCGCCCGCCGTGGCTCTCACCATCGGCATCGTCGGGCTCCCCAACGCGGGCAAGTCGACGCTCTTCAACGCGTTGACCAAGAACGACGTGCTCGCGGCGAACTACCCGTTCGCCACCATCGAGCCCAATGTCGGCGTCGTCGGCGTCCCCGACGATCGGCTCCAGCCGCTCGCCGAGCTGTTCGACTCCGCCCGGATCCTGCCGGCGACGGTCGAGTTCGTGGACATCGCCGGCATCGTCCGCGGTGCCTCCGAGGGTGAGGGCCTGGGCAACAAGTTCCTCTCGCACATCCGCGAGTCGGCCGCGATCTGCCAGGTCACCCGGGTCTTCCGCGACGAGGACGTCACCCACGTCGACGGCGAGGTGAACCCGGAGTCCGACCTCGGCACCATCTCGACCGAGCTGATCCTGGCCGACCTCCAGACGGTCGAGAAGGCGATCCCGCGGCTGGAGAAGGAGGCGCGGGGCAACAAGTCGCTGGTCGCCAACCTCGACGCCGCCAGAGAGGCCATGGCCGCGCTCGAGGCCGGTACGCCGGTCATCAACACCACGATCGACCGCGCCCTGATCCGGGAGCTTTCGCTGCTCACCGCCAAGCCGTTCATCTACGTGTTCAACTGCGACGCCGACGAGCTGGCCGACGACGACCTCAAGAAGAAGATGCAGGATCTCGTCGCCCCCTCCGAGGCGATCTTCCTGGACGCGAAGTTCGAGGCCGAGCTCGTCGAGCTCGACGACGACGCCGAGGCCCACGAGATGCTCCACGAGCTCGGCATCGAGGAGTCCGGCCTCGACCAGCTCGCGCGCGTCGGCTTCGACACCCTCGGCCTGCAGACCTACCTCACCGCTGGCCCCAAGGAGACCCGCGCCTGGACGATCCGCAAGGGCGCGACCGCCCCCGAGGCCGCCGGCGTCATCCACACCGACTTCCAGCGCGGCTTCATCAAGGCCGAGATCGTGTCGTACGACGACCTCCTCTCCGCCGGCACCATGCTCAGGGCCAAGGAAGCCGGGCGGGTCCGCATGGAGGGCAAGGACTACGTCATGCACGACGGCGACGTCGTGGAGTTCCGCTTCAATGTTTAGCGTCGTCGGGATTCGCCAGTAGGCGTTGATGATTGCTCGTTCTTGGCGTCGAGCCGGTCCGCGGTCAGTCCGCACGCCGTTCGGCGGCCCGTTATGGGGCAGGAGCGGAGCGACCCGTCGAGGGCGAGCAGTGCAGAGATGGGCGCCAACACCGGGCCGCGTCGCCGGCTACTGCGCGAACAGCCGCGCCAGCCCCAGTCGCAGCGCTGAGACGTCTGTGTCGACGGCGACGAGATCGGCCTGGGGCGCTACGGCGAGCAGTTCAGGTCTCCCTGCCATGAACCCCGCGATCTTGTTGACCGCGCGGGCGAGGCTGATGACGTCTTGGAGTGCCTGGATGGTTTGGGGTGAGCTCGCGGCGGGGTAGCCGGCGGAGATCGAGAGGTCGTACGGGCCGAAGAAGACCCCGTCGATTCCGGGGACGGCGAGGATGTCGGCGGCGTGGTCGAGGCCTGTTGCGGTTTCCACCATCGGCAGCACGAGCTGTTGGGCGGGCGCTCGAGTCACACCGAGCGTCGATCGGCAGCCGCCGGTGCTGCGGGCACCGAACGGTGGAGTGCGGCATGCCGAGACGATGGCTCGGGCTTGGTCGGCCGACTCCACCATGGGGACGATGACGCCGCTCACCCCTGCGTCCAGGATCCGGCAGAGTGATGCGGGGTCGTGGGAGGGCGTGCGGGCCAGCAGGGGTATTCCTGCGGACTCGGCGACGCGCAGGAGTCCGGGGAGGTCGTGCGGTTCGACGTTGCCGTGCTGGAGGTCGACGGCGCCCCAGTCGGCGCCACAGTCGGTGGCGACCTCCAGGCCGTAGGGGTCCAGGTAGCTGAGCCACAGGCCGCGGCGGAGTCCATCACCTGAGCCGGCGGCAGCTGACTGGAGCGTTGTTCGGAGGTCTTGGGTCACAGTGTTACCGGGCTCAACCATGTCTGGGTCGTCCTTTGCTGTGGAGTGTGTGCTCATGCCTTGTCAGTCAATGGGAGAGCGGGCGACCAGCTCGATTTCGACGGCGATCCCGAGGGGCAGCCCGGCGACCCCGATGGTGGTCCGGGCCGGATAGGGCTCGGCGAAGTGCTCGGCGTAGAGGGCGTTGACAGCTGGGAAGTCGTCGAGATTCGTGAGGTAGATGTTCGCCTTGAGAACGTCGTCGAAGGTCGCACCTGCCGAGCTGAGAACGGCGCGGAGGTTGGAGAACACCTGACGGGTCTGCGCTTCGATGCCACCCTCGACAACGGTCCCGGTCTCGGGGTCGAGCGGCGCCTGCCCGGAGAGGAAGAGCCATTCGCCGTGCCGCACCGCGTGGGGGTAAGGGCCGACGGCCGCGGGTGCGGACAGTGCGTGTACGGCTTCTCGAGTCATGGCTAGATCGTAGAGTAACATTCATAATGTTACTAGACGGGCTATACGGAGCGCTATTGTGTGTGCATGAAGGCGATTGGGCCCGTTGAATGTAAGGTTGCAACATGAGTGGGGTTGCTTCGGATCCATCGGCGGGGGCGTGGTCGTTGGATGCGGTGGATACACAGTTGCTCACGCTGTTGGCTGCTGATGCTCGGATGTCGCTGCGGAGTCTGGGTGCAGCGGTGGGCTTGTCTGGGCCCTCGGTCGCGGATCGGATCGCTCGGCTGACGGAGCGAGGGGTGATCCGCGGGTTCACCGTGGACATCGATTGGGCCACTCTGGGGCTGCCCACGCTGGCCCACATCTCGCTCCTGACCGACAAGACGAGTCATATCGAGCAGATCGTCGACGAACTGCGCAGCATCGACCGCGTGGAGGAGATCTCGATCGTCACCGGTTCGACCGACCTGCTGGTGCGGGCACGCGTCGCTGACCTGACCGAGTTGCGCCAACTCCTGGTCGAGCACATCTGGCCCATCGCAGGAATCCAGCGGGTCGAGACCACGCTCGCGGTGGAGACCCTGCGGGCGCCGCGGTTCGTCACTGGGCTGTTGGAACAGGGCGCAGCGAACCGAACGGACGGATCACCCGCGTCAAGGACCAACGGGGCCCGCGGACCTGCCTCGGAGGAATCTCATGACCAGACACCCTGATGTGCGGCGCTATGCGGCGTTCAGCGATGACCCGGCCGGCGGCAATCCGGCGGGGGTGGTCCTCGACGCCTCGCACCTGACCGAGGAGCGGATGCAACAGGTTGCCGCCGAGGTCGGCTACAGCGAGACGGCGTTCGTGACCGGACCCATCGAAGGCGACGGCGCGGGAGCGATCCCCATCCGCTACTTCGCACCCGAGGGCGAAGTCGACTTCTGCGGCCACGCAACAATCGCCACCGCGGTGGCCATCGGCCAGCTCGCCGGCGCCGGCACCTACACGCTGCAGACCAAGGTCGGTCCGATCGAGATCACCGCCACCCTCGAAGGCGACCGGGCAGTCGGGACGCTGCGCAGCCCCGCCGTCGACTGCTTCCCTCTGGCCGAGGAGCTGCTCGCCGAGCTGCTGGCGGCGCTGGGATGGTCCGCCCACGACCTCGACCCCGACCTGCCGCCGGCCGTCGGCTTCGGCGGAAACCACCACCCGGTCCTGGTCGCCCGCGACCTCCACCGGCTCGCCACCCTGTCCTACGACTTCGATGCAGTCCAACGGCTCTGCCGCGCCCACGGCTGGGTGACGGTGCAACTGGTGGCCTCGACTGGCCCCGGAGCCTGGCGAGCGAGAGACCCCTTCCCTTGGGGCGGCGTCGTCGAAGACCCAGCCACCGGTGCCGCCGCCGCAGCCTTCGCCGGCTACCTGCGCGCACACGGCCGCGCAGCCACCGGCGACGCCTTCGTCATCACCCAGGGCGTCGAGATGGGGCGCCCCAGCCGCATCGAGGTCGAGCTGCTCGACCGGGCAGCCCTGATCGGTGGATCCGCTGTCCCCATCGAAGACGACGCGGCCACCAGCCCACAGCGGTGACCGTCTGGCGGTCAACTGACCACCTGGCCGGCACAGAGTGATCCGCTTCCGGCGCGCCCGGGCCGAAACACTGCGGGCGGGACGGACCCGTTGATTCTCGATATGGTGGAGGATAATCTCAGTTATATGAGAACTGAGGCGCCGCTCCTCGCTCCGATCTTCCGGTCGGACGGTCAGGCGCGCGTGCTCTCCACATTGTTGCTGACCGGCGATGAGCTGAGCGTCGCGGATCTGGCCAAGCGGGCTGGCCTGGCCTACCCGACGGTGCATCGCGAGGTCGCGCGCCTGCTGGACGCCGGCATCCTGAGTGAGCGACAGGTGGGCCGCACGAGGCTGATCCGCGCAAGTGGAGAGAGCCCGCTGGTGGACCCCTTGCGCGAGATCGTCAGGATCGTGACCGGCCCGGTCGTGGTCCTGGCCGAGGAGCTCGGCCGCATCGACGGGATCGAGTCGGCGTTCCTCTACGGATCCTTCGCCGCGCGGATGTTGGGGGATGCCGGTCCGGCACCGCACGACATCGATGTCATGGTGCTCGGGCAGCCCGAAGTGGATGCGGTCTACGAGGCGTGCACTCGAGTCGAGGCCGCGGTGCATCGTCCCGTGAACCCGACGGTCCTCACCCCTGAGGAGTTCGCCGCGCCCTCTGGCTTCCTGGACAACGTGCGCAGCGGCCCGGCGGTCGCCGTGATCGGCGAGCTGCCGTGGCGCTGACTCCGCTCACCCGCGTCCAGCAGGCGACGGTCCTCGCGCTGGTGGAAGCGCGTCGTCTCGATGTCGTGCCCGCCGACGTCGCGCGGGCGACGTCGTTCCTGCGCCAGGCCGAGGAGCGCCTGAACCAGTTGCCGCTGCTCACCAGTGTCGTGGTCAGGTACGGCATCGCCTACGACGCCTGCCACGACACCGGCGAGGCGCTGCTGGCGGCGTACGGCTTCCGGACGACCAACGGGCCGGGACAGCACGAGGCGCTCGGCCGCTACCTGCGCGCCGTCCTCGACAAGCCGCCGGCAGAACGGGCGGCACGAGAGTTCGACCGCCTGCGTCGTGCTCGCAACCAGGACCGCTACGAGGCGAAGCCGGTCGGGGCTGCGGCGACCGAGAAGGCCGAGCAGGTCGCCCGGACGCTGTTCGACGCCGCTCTCGCCAGAGGGCTCTCGCGGTGACCCAGCAGTCCGCAAACAGTCCGCAAGAAGTCCGGCCGAGACCGACGATCGCCGACGACGCCCAACGGTCCCGCGAACGCGTTTCCGCAGGTCAGACCGTATTTTCCGGCATCAACCGACGATGACCAACTACAGCCAAGACCTCGCGTGATCGTTCCGCTTCAACGTCTGATGCAGTCCCGATCCGATCTATTCGCGTTTAGAGTCTCGGCCACCGGACTGCTCTCGAGCCGGCGTCCTCGACCGGACGCTCGGTACGACTACGGCCGGGTCTCTGCCGCCGTACTCGAACGCACGTCTCGGATGGCCCGCGTCTGTGAGCGGCTCGGGATCGACCTACCGACCGCCGCGATCGCCTTCGCCGGCCGTCACCCGGCCGTGGTCAGCGTGGTGGTCGGCCTCCGGACGGCAGCGCAGGTGGACGATCTGGTCACGCGGTGGGAGCGGGCCGTTCCGGACGACGTGTGGACCGCTCTGGGCGAGCAGGGCCTGGTCGCCCCGGCGACCACGTCGTGACCCACGCCTCAGCCAGACAACCCGACATTGCTCACTGTGGCAGCAGCAGCTCCGGCGCCCGCAGCCGATCGCTCGGGTCGACTCGCTGATCTTCCCCATCACCGGCGGCAGCGTGAGCGTGTTCAAGAAGGGCCAGATCGTGCCCTACGTGATCGGCGAGATCCAGCACAACGGATCCGGTCTCTCGCTCACCGCGGCAGCACCGCGGTCGACCTGACCAACGTCAACGTCGACCCCGGTGTGCAGCGCGTGTACGGCGCCGACGCCGTCAAGCCCGGCCTGCTGGTCGGCATCGCGACCATCACCGTCAACACCACGCCGGGCAAGGAGCCGACCGCCTGATCCAAGGGCCGGCGAGGTGGTCAGCGGCTCGGGCAGCCGGCGACGGTACGACGGCGCAACCGCCGGGCGGGCTGACGTGCCGTTCGTCGCCCGAGAGGGACCTTTGGACTCTGCCCCCACCCACGGTGCCGGGAAACGATGCTGCTGGGCGCCCGAGTGCTGCTCGCCGCAACGGGCTCCCGCCCACTGCGGCGAGAAGGAGCACGATCATGACCACCACGAACGCCCACGCCCACCTCCATCGCCCCGCGGTCAGCCGCGAGAAGCTGGCCTACGGCTGGCCCCACCGCGTGGCGGCTGGACTCCTGGTGCTGATCGGCGTCGGGTTCGTGGGCGTCGCCCTGGGGGCGAACCTCTTCCACGTGGGACCCGCGTTCGACCGGCTCACGAACGACTTCCGCCCGATCATGACCCAGAAGGCGCTGCAGACCGACCAGCAGGACATCGCCACCCTCGCCGCCGCGAACACCGAGATCCAGAACAAGATGATGCCTGCCCTGGCGCAGCAGCTCGGCGTCACGCCGGCACAGTTCTCCACGACGATGGCCAGGCAGTATCCCGCCGTGACGGCAGGGCTCGCCGCGATGCCACAGATCACGCCCAGCTTCACCTCGTTGGTGACCACGCTGGACCAGCAGCGTCCGTACTTCGAGGCTGCCGATGCGATCCCGACCTCCTCGGTCGCCGCGACATCGGTGCCGTGGTCGTTGTTCGGCGTCGGGTTGGTGACAGCAGGAATCGGCGTCTGGGTGTGGTTCAAGCCGCGCGGAAGCGCAGTCGCCGCCACCGTGGTCGGGGCCGCACTGATCGCGATCCCGTTGGTCCTGAGCATGCCGCACAAGGCGTCGTACGCCGACACCATGAACGCGAACCTCAAGCCCGTCTACACCCAGCAGCTGATCACCGGGGCCGACTCGTCACTGACCACGCTGTCCGCGATGGGCACCGAGATGCAGCAGAAGATGATGCCGGATCTGGCGACCCAGCTGAACATGACCCCGGCACAGCTGAACACCTACTTCGCGAAGAACTTCCCCGCCACCACTGCCGCCCTCGCCGGGCTGCCGCAGTCGATGGGACGGTTCCAGGACCTCACGGCGAGGTTCGACAACCGCCTGAGCGACTACAACACACTCAAGCCCGTCTCCTTCGTGCCCATCGTCCAGTTCATGATCGGCGGCGGGATCGCCCTGTTGCTGCTGGGCGGAGCCGGCGTGCTGATCACCTCCCAGGGAGCCGGGAGGGTGTCCCGACGCGTCTGACCCGCTCCGCGCACATCTCGGCACCGAACCGGCCGCTCGACCCGAGCGACCGGTTCGGCGCTGTCGTACCAACGCACCCCGATGGGCGAGCGGCCAGACCCGAACCGTGCCAGCATGGGCCCATGCGCGAGTCGGTGTACGACGCGGCGGGCGGGGCGCAGGGGGTGCTGGCGCTGGCTCATGCGTGGCACGAGCGCTGCCTGGCCGACCCGGTGGTGTCCCACGCGTTCGAGCACGGATTCGCCGACGACCACACCGAGCGGCTGGCCGCGTACTGGGGCGAGCAGCTCGGCGGGCCGGCGGCGTACAGCGACGAGCTCGGCGACCACAGCCAGGTCGTCCGGATGCACTCCGGCAACGGCCTGCACCACGAGATGGACGAGCGCGCGGTGGCGTGCTTCGCCCAGGCCATGGACGACGCCTGGTTGCCCGACGACCCCGACCTGCGGGCGACGCTGGCCGCGTGGTTCCGGTGGGGGATCGGCCTGATGGACGCCCATCCGTACTCGGCCGACGACGTACCCGACGACCCGGTCGTCCCGCGCTGGTCGTGGGAGGGGCCGGTCGGTCCAGCTCACTTGTGACTCTTGGCAACCGCTCCATAAAGTGATATCACTTTAGTATCACTTTATGGAGGAGCACGTCATGACCAGTTCCGAGTCCCCTGACACCGTCACCCCCGTGGGCCACGAGGGCGCCCGCGTCGAGATCACCGAGCGACCGCCGCTCGCGCTCTCGGGCTGGCTCGGGGTGCTGGCGGTCGCGGTGTGCATCGTCATCGCGAACTTCGCCCTGCGACACCACTCGATCTGGAGCTGGGTCCCGATCGTCGTCGGCGTCCTGATCGCCGTCTCGCTCGTCGTGGTGCCGCCCGGCCAGACCTCGGTGATCCAGTTCTTCGGCAGCTATGTCGGCACACTCCGTCGGCCCGGATTCTGGTGGGTCGTCCCGCTCACGGTCCGTCGCCGGGTCAGCATCCGGGTCCGCAACTTCGAGACCAACCGGCTCAAGGTCAACGAGCTGGACGGCAGCCCTGTCGAGATCGCCGCGATCGTGGTCTGGCAGGTGGCCGACACCGCGCGCTCGACGTACGCCGTCGACAGCTACGAGAACTTCGTCTCGGTGCAGTCGGAGTCCGCGCTGAGGCATGTCGCGATGAGCCATCCGTACGACGACGCGGACGGCGCCGGCACGTCGCTGCGCGGAGCGACCGACCTCGTGGCCGGCGAGCTGGCCCACGAGGTGGCCGAGCGGGTGGCGATCGCCGGCGTCGAGGTGGTCGAGGTGAGGATCTCCCACCTCGCCTACGCGCCGGAGATCGCACAGGCGATGCTGCGGCGCCAGCAGGCCAGCGCGGTCGTCGCGGCCCGGACCCGGATCGTCGAGGGTGCGGTCGGCATGGTGGAGCTGGCTCTCAACCGGCTGTCCGAGCACGACGTCGTCGAGCTCGACGAGGAGCGCAAGGCCAGCATGGTCAGCAACCTGCTCGTCGTACTCTGCGGCGACCAACCGCCCTCCCCGGTCGTGAACGCCGGATCGCTGTATACGTGAGCGATCGCAGGCAGGTCCTCCTGCGTGTCGACCCGGCCGTGCACGACGCCCTGATGCGCTGGGCCGACGACGAGCTCCGGAGCCTCAACGCCCAGGTCGAGATGCTGCTACGTCGTGCGCTCGCCGACGCCGGACGGATGCCGAAGCGGGCCGGCCCGCTGCCGAAGCGAGGCCGACCGAGGACCCGCAGCGACTGAAGGCCGAGCCTCGCGAACGCCTGACGGAGCAGGCCCCGCTCTGTCACAGTGATCCCGTGAACGGGCTCCTCGGCGCCATCATCGGTCTCGCAGTCGCGGCCGTGCTGGCCCTCATCAACTCGTGGCTCAGCGACCGCCAGAAGGTCGCGGAGGGTCTCCGCGACGAGCGGATCCGCACGTATCCGGCGGTGTGGGAGCGCACCAGCGTGGTGTCGCGCTGGCCGCACACCGACGCGACCCGCGAGCACGCGACCCACCTCCATCTCGACCTCCGCAAGTGGTACTACTCCGGCGGCGGCCTGTTCCTGTCGGAGGACGCCCAGGACCGCTACGAGCACCTGCAGGTCGTGCTCGAGGCGGTCGTCGCCGGGAGTGCGAGCGAGCCGCTGCACGAGTACGACTCGCTGATGGATGCCGCGCACTGGTTCCGCGCGGCGCTGGCCGAGGACCTCCGCACCCGCGAGCGCCACAACGTGATCGATGCCTGGCGCCGGCGCAAGCGCCACGCGACCGAGCTGGATCTCGCGGAGGCGCGCGAGAACGCCGTCGGTGCCCGGGAGCTCGTCGGCGACGCGGTGTCGGTACGTCGTAGGCCGGCCCAGACGCCGATGGTGATGCTGACGCAGGAGGACGACCACCTGCGCTCCACCGAGGCCCCGCACACCGCGCCCCACATCGCCAGCTGACCGGAGGCGGGGCGCGAGAGCGACGTCACAGTGTCCGCGATTGGATCGTTCCAAGAAACCGGTTCACACTGGGAGCAAGAGCAAGATCCATCGAAGGGAACCGAGATGTCCCGCCTGATCGACGACCTGAACACCCTGCACGACGGCTTCGTCGAGGCCATCAACATCGCCGTCGCGGACAACGACTTCGACCGTGCCGAGCGGCTCGCCGCGGAGTACGACCAGGAGGCGATCGAGATGATCGCCGTCCGCGAGGGCCGTACCGACCTGCTGCCGCTGCGTCGTCCTGTGCACGCCGACTCGGGCCTGCGTGCGCTGGTCCGCCGCCTCACCCACCACCGGGCCGCCTGACCCGTCACCGGTGACGAGCCGAAGCCCGCAGTCCGGCGGCCGGAACGGCTCAGACCAGGACGACGACCAGCAGTACGGCGACCAGGGCCAGGGCGCCCGTCATCGCCAGCCCGAGCCAGAACGACGGTAGCGGCTGATGCAGCCGCATCGCCCGCTCGACCCGGGCCCAGCGCAGGAACGAGCCCACGCCGACCACCCCGCCGAGCACGACCAGCCCGACCGCGAGCACCGTCCGGAGCCGGTGCGGACCATCGACCGGGATCGCGTGGAGAGCGACCCCACCGGCGACCATCGCCAGGGCCGTGCGTACCCAGGCAAGGAACGTCCGCTCGTTGGCCAACGTGAAGCGTGGGTCGGGCTCGTCGCCCTCGTCGTACACCCAGCGCGGCTGCCGCGTCGTCACGCAGCACATCGTGCCCCACGAGAGGCTCACTACGCTCGCGGCATGACCGCCGAGTTCGACCGCGACATCGCGCTGACCCCGACGGAGGACGAGCCGGGAGGCGGCCGGGCGTACTCCGCCGACCTGCGACCCGGGTGGGTGGTCGGCGGCGGCCTCAACGGCGGCTACCTGCTCGCCGTGCTCGGGCACGCCCTACGCCGGGCCTCGGCCCATCCCGACCCGCTGACCATCAGCGCCTACTACCTCGCAGCCTCGAGCCCGGGCCCGGCCACGGTGCGTCCGCGACAGCTGCGCGAGGGCGGGAGCACGTCCACCTTGGCCGCCGACCTGGACCAGGACGGCAGTACGCGGATCACCGCGCTCGCGACGTACGGCGACCTCGACCGCCTGCCTGACGACGTGGGGACGACGTCGACCGAGCCCGCCCTACCACCGCGCGACGAGTGCTGGGGGATGGACCTCGCGCCGCCGGAGTTCCGTGCACTGGCACCCCCGCTACAGAGCCGGTTCCGGATGCTGTTCGATCCCGCCACGGCCGGCTGGGCGGTCGGGCGGCCCGGTGGTCGTCCCCTGATCCAGGCGTGGTTCCGCCTCAACGACGACCGCGAGCCCGACCCCCTCGCGCTCTTGCTGGCGGTCGACGCGATGCCGCCGGTCACCTTCGAGCTCGGCCGGATCGGCTGGGCGCCGACGCTCGAGCTCACCGCACACGTCCGCGCCCGGCCGGCTCCGGGCTGGCTCAAGCTCCGGCACGAGACCCGCAACCTGGCCGGCGGGATGTTCGAGGAGGACTGCGAGGTCTGGGACTCCGCGGGTCGCCTCGTCGCGCAGAGCCGGCAGCTGGCACGCCAGCCGCGGGCGACGACGAGCTGACCAGGCCCGGAATCCGGCCCCCGATCGGGTCTGCGCATCTCGCGTGCAGGCACCCTCGCGAGCCGCTACCCTCACCGCAGACCTGATGCGTCTCGGGAGGACCGACAGGGGGTCGGCGTGTCCAGATGGGGGTCTGGCTTCGGCCTGTGCGCGCTCTCGTGCGCCCTGGCCGGCGCCGTGCTGCCCACCGTGGCGACGGCCACGACTCCCGCCCACGCGGCGGGCGCGCGCCCCGCGACCGTGAGCGTCCCGGCGTACGCCGGCCCCACCCGCGTGACGGCCCGGCTACGGGTCGGCGGCCGGGTGACGTACCGCCTCCCCGGTCTGCCCAAGAAGGCCCAGCGCGTCTGGGGCGACTGGAACGGCGACGGCGCCCAGACCTCCGGCACGTTCGCCGCCGGCCACTGGCAGCTGTACGACGAGGTGGTGCGTGCCGGCAGCCCCGACGTGGAGATGTCCTTCGGCCAAGCAGGTGACCGGCCGGTCACCGGCGACTGGAACGGCGACGGCGTCACCGACCTCGGGGTGGTGCGCGGCCACGAGTGGATCCTCACGCTCGGCCCGTACGGCGACAGCGAAGGCGTCCCGGGCGAGTCCGGCGACCAGGGTTCACCGGCGGTGTGGCGCCACTTCTACTTCGGAAGCGCCACCGATGTCCCCGTCACCGGCGACTGGAACGGGGACGGCACCGATGGCGTCGGCCTCTTCCGCGCCGGGACCTGGTTCCTGGCCGAGCCGCTCGGGCACGTCACGCACCCGACCGAGGTGTCCTACGGCACCCACGGGGACCTGCCGGTGGTCGGCGACTGGGACGGTGACGGCACCGACGGCCTCGGCGTCGCCCGGGGGACCAGGTGGTATCTCAGCGACTCGGCCACCGCTCCGCGCACGGTGGAGCGGCCGAAGCTCGCCCGAGGTGACCGCGACGTACCGCTGTCCTGGCGGGTGCCGGTCTCACGTGGCGACTCGACGTGTCCGACGCGGTCGGCCGCCACTCTGCCGGGTCGTCGTTCGTGGGTCGTGCCGAGCGCCGTCCTCGGCCGCGCCGTCAGCGCCGCCGTCGATCCCACGGCGCGGCGGGTGCGCGGTTCGCTGCAGCAGGCGGAGCGCTTCCTCCTCGGCGCCCGCTACAACTCCACGTGGCGCGCCAGGGCCTCGCGCGCCTACCTGAGCCTGCTCGGCCGACGGTCCAACGACGAGATCGCCATCCGGCTGCCGGCGATGTCGTCGCTCACGGTCGCCATCGGCCTGCGGACCGACGCCCACGACCGGTCCGTCACGGCCAAGAGCTCCACCACACCGGAGGTGTACGTCGATCAGCTGGTCCGCTCGATCGCGTGCGAGCACGAGGCGGTCAGCCCGGGCGGTTGGGGACTCGGCTGGGAGACCGCCCACTGGGCGATGCTGACCGGCGCCGCCGCCTGGCTGGTCTGGGACCAGCTCACCCCGCAGACGCAGTCGGACGTGACGGCGATGCTGGTCGCCGAGGCCGATCACCAGACCCAGGTCGCCGTGCCCTACTGGGGCCGGCCGGACGGCTCCATCGCGACACCCGGCGACACCCGGGCCGAGGAGTGCGCCTGGAATGCCGGGCTCCTCTCCCTGGCGAGCTCGATGATGCCGTCGGCGCCCCATGCCGCGCTGTGGCGGGCCAAGGCCGCCGAGCTTGCCGTCGCGGCGTACGCCATCCAGCCCGACCTCACCTCGACGGCGACGGTGAACGGCGTACCCCTCGAGACCAGGCTCCACGGGTTCAACGCCTACCCGGACGGCACCGTGGAGAACCACCACCGCATCCACCCCGACTACGCCGGCAGCATCCAGCTGCTCTGGCTGGCCGCGGACTTCGACCGGCTCGCCGGGCAGGAGGTCCCGGAGGCGATGTTCCACAACGGCGGGCTCGTCTACTCCGGCCTCAGCACCGTGCAGTTCCAGCCGGGTGCGCCGAGCCCCGCGGGCGGCGTGTACGACGACCCCGGGGGCACCGTCTACGTGCCCGACTCCGACGCCGTCTACTACCCCCAGGGCGACGACTGGGGCGTCGTACGCCGGGCGCACTTCGTCAGCCTCGACGCCCATGCCCTGGTCTATGCCGGCTATCTCGGTGCCGACGGGTGGTCGGCCGCCGATGCGTTGGCCGCGCACGAGCAGGGGCAGCGCGCCCTCTGGAGCACGAGCGGCGCCGACGACGGGCGTACCTACTCGATCGACCCGGCCGTGGCCGATACGCAGGACACCTACCCGGGTCGCGAGGAGTACGCCGCGGAGAACCTCGCCACAGCCTGGCTGGCGCTCTACGTCGGCCAGCTCGGCGTGCCCGAGCTCGACACCAGCACCCTGCCGGTGCCGGGCAGCAGCCAGCAGGCGCCGCGGATCCCGGCGTCGAGCGGACTGGCACCCTGACCGATGGCCGACGCGTCCGGGCGAGCGAGAGCACTCGTGGTGGGTGCCGGCGTGGTCCGCGACGGCCGCCTGCTGGCCGCCCGCCGTACGACGCCTCCCGAGGCCGCGGGCCGGTGGGAGCTCCCGGGCGGCAAGGTGGACGAGGGTGAGACCGCCGAGGACGCGCTGGCCCGCGAGCTCGTCGAGGAGCTGGCCTGCCGGGTGGTCGTGGAGCGCTGGCTCGAGGGCACGCAGCCGATCGGTACGTCGTACGTGCTCCGCGTCGCGGTCTGCCGACTGCTCGGCGACGAGCCGCGTCCGCGAGCCGACCACGACGAGCTGCGCTGGCTCGGCCCCGCCGGGCTCGACGACGTCGACTGGCTCGAGCCCGACCGACCCTTCCTCGGGGAGCTGCGGGCGCTGCTCCTTGGGGGTGCCTGATGGCCCCGTGGTCTGCTGCGCGCCGCCCCTCACGCACGCTGGCGGCGTTGTCGTCGACTCGACGATGCTCCGCATCGCCTTCGCTCCTCCGGGTAGCCAGCGCACGCGCTGGACGTCGCTCGCGACGGCCGAGGTCCATCCGACACCCCCTAGTCTCGGAGGCATGAGCGACTCTCCGGCCCAGCGGCTGCTGCTCGTCCACGCGCACCCCGACGACGAGTCGATCGCGACCGGCGCGACGATGGCCAAGTACGTCGCGGAGGGTCGCGGCGTCACCTTGATCACCTGTACCGGCGGCGAGATGGGCGAGATCCTCGTCCCGGAGCTGGAGCACCTGGCGGCCGACCGCGACGACGGGCTCGGCGAGCACCGGCGCGGCGAGCTCGACGACGCGATGAAGGTGCTCGGCGTCACCGACCATCGCTACCTCGGCGGCTTCGGCCACTACCGCGACTCGGGCATGAAGTGGCACGAGGACGGCCACGCGGTCCCGGCGGACGACATCCACGAGAACGCGTTCTGGCACGCCGATCTCACCGAGGCGGCGACCCTGCTCGCGGAGGTGGTCCGCGAGGTGCGGCCGCAGGTGCTGGTCACCTACGACCAGTTCGGCATGTACGGGCACCCCGACCACATCCAGGCCCACCGAGTCGCGATGTACGGCGCGCAGCTGGCCGGCGTGCCGTCGTACCGCCACGACCTCGGGAAGCCCTGGCAGGTCGCCAAGATCTACTGGACGGCGATGCCGGAGAGCCGGATGCGCGAGCGGGTGCGGGCGCTGCGTGAGGCCGGCGACCTGACGTCGTTCGGGGGGATCGACCCGGACGGGCCGCTGCCGATGGCGACCCCCGACGACGACATCGCGGCCGTGGTCGACGCCGACGAGCACGTCGAGCAGAAGCTCGACGCGCTCCGTGCCCACCGCACGCAGATCTCGGTGGACGGCCCGTTCTTCGCGCTCTCCAACAACGTCGTGAACCGCGCATGGGGGGTCGAGTTCTTCCGCATCGCCCAAGGCCGGATGGGCGAGGCCGGGCCCGACGGACGCGAGTCCGACCTCTTCTCAGGTCTGTGAGCCGATCCGGCCATCCGGCGCGTTCCCCCACCCGAGAGCCTGATCGCGCCTAACATTTTGCCGTGGCTCGCTCGCCTGGGTACGACGACGACTGGCCGGCGCCGGAGAGTGAGGGCGGCCGGGTCGTCGTCGTGCTCATCCTCGGGCTCGCCCTGCTGGCCGGCTGCTGCTACGTCGCGGCGTACCTCGGCGCGGGCGACAAGGTGCCGGTCGGCACCCGCGTGGGTGGCGTCGAGATCGGTGGTCACAGCCAGTCCACGGCGGTGGCACTCCTGCGCGAGGGACTCGCCGACCGGGCGAGCACGCCGTTCACGGTGAACGTCAACGGCCGTACCCAGCAGGTGCGGCCCCGTCAGGTCGGGCTGGACGTCGACTACGTCGCCTCGGTACGGGCGGCCGGTGCGCAGCAGAGCTGGTCGCCGTCGCACCTGTGGAGCTACTACACCGCCGGCGGCGCGATCGACCCCGTGCTGACCCTCGACCAGACCAGGCTGGCCAGACTGGTCAAGCGTCTCGACGCGACCGACGGGCGCACCGCGAGCAACGGGTCCGTCGTCTTCACGCACGAGGGCTTCCGGATCGTCGCGCCCCATCCCGGTCTGCAGGTCGACCTCAAGGCAGCGAGCACGGCGTTCTGGGGCGCCTACCTGACCGAAGAGCCGTCGGTGCAGCTCCAGCTCACGCCGACGCCGCCGGTCATCGACGCCGCGGCCATCCACGACTTCATCCAGCGTTTCGCCAACCCGGCGCTGTCGTCGCCGATCGAGCTGCGCTTCGGCCACACGCCGCTCCGGCTGCAGCCCGCGGCGTACGCGAGCCTGCTCGGTTCCCATCACCGGGGCAACCGGCTGGTGCCCACGATCCGCGCCAAGGCACTGGCCCACCTCGTCGACGCGCGCCTCAGCGGGGGCGCCCCGATCGATGCCCCGAGGGACGCGACCGTCGCCCTGGTCGGCGGCCGGCCACGCGTCGTGAAGGCCAGGCCGGGACTCACCTTCGCGCCCGACGACGTCGCGTCGGCGCTGATGCGGGCGATCCGCTCACCCAGCCGGACCGCGCACGTGCACGCCAGCATGGCACCGGCGTCGTTCACCAACGCCGACGCGCGCCAGCTCCGCATCCGGCACCCGATCTCGTTCTTCACCGTCCACCTGCGGCGCGGCCTGCACACCGACCGGCTGATGTCGGCCGCGGTCCAGCTGGACGGCACGGTCCTGAAGCCGGGCGACAGTCTCTCGCTGCGCGGTGCCCTCGGCGAGGCGCTCCCCGGCCACGGCGCGGGTACGGCGCTCGCCACCGGCGTCTTCAACGCGGCCTGGCTCGGCGGGCTGCAGCTCGGCTCGCACGCCACCCTCCCGTCGTACGGCGGCTCCTTCCCGATGGGGCGCGACGCCTCGCTGTTCGACGGACAGGACCTCACCTTCATCGACGACTCGCCGTACGGCGTGCTGGTCTCGATCGTGGTGGGCCGCCCGACGTCGTCGCACGGCGGCTCGCTGACGGCCACGCTGTGGTCCACCCGCCGATGGACCGTCACCTCGAGCCACAGCGACCCGGTGAACGTCGTGCCCGCCGGCCGGATCGTGGGGCACGGCGCCAACTGCCACAGCCGGCCGGGCCGCGACGGCTTCGACGTCACGGTGACCCGCAGCTTCGCACCCACCGGCACCGCGACGGTCGACCACACCGGCGCCTACCACGCGCACTACTCCCCGGTGGCGGCCGTGGTGTGCCGGTCGCATCACCACCATCACCACCACTGAGCGCCCGCGCTACGGCGCCAGCCGGTGCAGGTCGCGCGGGAAGAGCGCCACCTCTCGGATGTTGGCCGCCTCGACCAGCCGGCCGACCCAGCGCTCCAGCCCGATCGCGAAACCTCCGTGCGGAGGCATGCCGTGCCGGAACGCCTGGAGGTACGCCGCGTACGTCGCCGGGTCCTCGCCGCGGGCCCGGATCGCCGCGTCGTACTCGCTCGGGCGATGGAGCCGCTGCCCTCCGGTCACCAGCTCCATGCCCCGGAAGATCAGGTCGAAGCTGTTGGACCAGCGCGGGTCCTCGGTGGTCGAGCCCGTCGAGACCTCCTCGTTGGTCGAGCCTGTCGAGGCCTCCTCGGTGGTCGAGCCTGTCGAGGCCTCCTCGTTGGTCGAGCCTGTCGAGGCCTCCTCGTTGGTCGAGCCTGTCGAGGCCTCCTCGGTGGTCGAGCCCGTCGAGACCCCCTCGTTGGTCGAGCCCGTCGAGACCTCCTCGTTGGTCGAGCCTGTCGAGACCCACGGGTGGGTGTAGAACGGCCGCTTCACCATCGGGTACCCCTCGACGGCGAGGAAGTCGCTGCCGTGCTCCGCACGCGCCCAGGCTCCGAGGGCGCGCTCGTGCTCGGGGGCCAGGTCGGGCTCCTCGGGGTCGGCGCCGACCAGGGCCAGGGCGTCGGAGAAGTGCAGTACCGGGATGACGTCGGGCACCTCGGGCAGCAGCGCGCCGCTGCGCTCGACGGCGTACGGCGCGTGCGTACGGATGCCCGCGACCATGCCGGCCACGACCTCCCGCAGGACGGCGAGCACGTCGCGGTGGTCGCGGATGAAGCCGAGCTCGACGTCGAGGGAGACGTACTCCGCGAGGTGCCGCACCGTGTCGTGCGGCTCGGCGCGGAAGACCGGGCCCACCTCGTAGACCCGCTCGAAGACGCCGACCAGCTGCTGCTTGTAGAACTGCGGGCTCTGGGCGAGGTACGCCGGCCGGCCGAAGTAGTCGACCGCGAAGACGTTGGCGCCCGACTCGGTCGCCGACTCGACGAACTTCGGGGTCTGGACCTCGGTGAACCCGAGCCCGTCGAGGGTCTCGCGGAAGCCACGCAGGCTGGCGGCGGCGAGCTCCCACTTGGCCCGCTGGGCCGGGTGGCGCCAGCTGATCGGCGCGTGGTCGAGCTGCGCCGGCAGCCCGGCGGTCAGGGCCGGCCGCCAGAGCTCGAACGGTGGCGTCTCGGCCGGCTCGGTCAGCGCCGTGACCGTCGCCTCCGTGACCTCGACGCCCCCGGGCGCCTGGTCGTTGGCCGTGACCGTGCCGGTCACCTCGACGGTCGTCTCCTCCGGCGGAACCGCGGTACCGGCCGGCAGGACGACCTGGGCCAGACCGCTGCGGTCGCGGACGACGAGGAAGGTCACCCTCGCCAGCTCCCGACGGCGGTGGACCCAGCCGGCGAGCCGCACGGTGGTGCCGGGCGGGGCGCCGGGCAGGTCGGCGCACAGGGTGCGCTCGACGGACAGGGGTCGGGACATCTCTTCACCTCCAGCAACAAGGCCCTGGAGGTGTGGGCGGGGGCAAGGTCGCGGTGCCACCACACCTTCGCCGGATGAGACCGGCCTCTCGCTGTCACGTCGTACGCACGGGCGGGCGCTGCGCTCGGGATCGAGGGGGTTCGTCAGGCCCCGCGTCCGCCGGGGACCAGCGTACGGCGCGACCGCGGCGCCGTACGAATCAGAACGACCCCGACGAGGAGGATCCTCGGCACCAGGTGCCGGAGAACCTCCTGCGTCCCAACCATCGCAGACCCATGTCCGTGGCGAGGAGCAGGGCGCTCCTTGACGTCGACAGCGACACGGCGCGCGTCCCCGGGAAAAGATGGTCCGGGTGGAGGGTTGGGAAACACAAAGAGTGGGTAAAGGATCGTCGGGAGGGGGGTCCATGACCAGGCACCAGGTGTTGGAACTGCTGATCACGCGTGACATCCCGCGGGATCTCGGCTCGATCGAGGCGACCATCCGCGCGATCAACTCGCGCGTCGACGCCGCCGAAGGCGCCGTGGAGTACGACGAGTTGCACCACCGGCTCGACGACCTGCTCACCGCGCGCGAGCGCGCGCTGGAGGCAGTTCGCGACGGCGAGGTCCTCGTCTGACGCTCAGCCCGAGCTCAGGGCGAGGCGGGCGAGATCAGGTAGCGGCAGGTGTGGTGGGTGACGAAGGAGAGGTCGTCGTACAGGCGGAGCGCCGGCTCGTTCGTTGCTGCGACCTCGAGCCAGGCGATGGTCGCCCCGTGCGCCGCGCCGAGCCGAAACACGCCCGCCATCAACGCCCGCGCCATGCCGCGACGCCGGAGTGCCTCGTCGACCTCGAGCCCGTGCACGCCGAGCCAGTCGCCGTTCAGCTCGGCCCTGGCCAGTCCGGCCTCGCGTCCGGCCACAGAGACGACGGCCCGGATGCGGGTGCCTTCGATGCTCGTCTCCACCTCGCCCGTGGCTCCGGCGGCGGCCAGGGCCAGCGCGAGGGAAGCGACCTGGAACGGCGCGACCTCCACGGGTACGACATGCCAGCCGAGGCCGAGCAACGCGCGCTCGACGTCACCCCCGGCCTCGACCTGGGCGAGCGACTCGCGGCCGCGGGCGTCGTAGAACGCGCCGACCGTGTCGACCGCGTCGCCTACGGGGACGCCGGGGTCGCCGACCGCCAGGCACGAGTTGGTACGCCGGAGCCGGACGCCGGGTGGGTGAGGCACCGTCCGCAGGACCCACTCGCCGAGCTCGACGGTGTTGGTCCCGATCCACTGCGGCATGGCCCGGAGCTCGGCCTCGCGGGCCGACGCGGGGGTGGCGAAGGAGCCGGCCGTCACGCCGGCGACCCGGGTGCAGCCAGATAGCGGTTGGTGTGGTGGGTCACGAAGCCGAGGCCGTCGTACAGCCTGAGTGCCGGCAGGTTGTCGGTCTCGACGTGCAGCCAGACCGTGGTGGCGCCCTGCTCGGCACCCCACTCGAGCAGCGCCGCCATCATCGCGGTCGCATGCCCCTGTCCTCGATGCTCCGGCACCACTTCGAAGCCATGGATGCCGAGCCAGTCACCGTCGAGCGCGGCGCGACCGCTGCCGACCTCCAGCGCCCCGGAGCGGCGTACGACGCGCACCCGCGGGCCGTCCTCCTCGAGGTCCGCCTCGGTGTCCTGCCCCGCTGACCGCCAGGCCATCGCCAGCGACGTCACCATGAAGTGGGCGTCCCCGTCGGGTACGACGGTCCAGCCGAGATCGGCGAAGGCGCGCTCGGTCTCCGACCCGAGCTCGACCTGCACGAGCGGGGTCCGGCCCCGCGCGAGGTAGAAGTCACGGACGACGGTCGCGGCCTCGGCGATCGGGACACCCGGGTCGCCGAGGGCGAGACACGAGTTGGCCCGCTTCAGCAGGCGTCCGACCGGCGCCGGGTCGGTGCGCAGCTCCCACTCGCCGTACGCCGAACGCTCGACGGCGGGCCACATCGGACGCGAGTGCCGCTCGGCGTCGCGCGCGGACACCCGCTGCCGGACCGACGCCCGGCGTGGGACGGGTTTGCCGGACACGATGTCGGCCACCCGGATCGCGACGGCCGGCCCCGACTCCGGCTGGACCGTGCAGACGCCGTCGGCCCACGACGTACAGATCCCCAGCACGTCGGTCATGGCCGGACCGCCCGACGGCCCGGTCTCGCCCGGCAGGACCCGGCGTACGACGACCCGGCTGCCGACGACGTGCGGACCCAAGCCGTGGGCAGGTCGGGGATCGGGCACCCAGGGATACTAGGCTGGCGTCGCAACCGATCGCTCGTCTCCTCAGGAGGACCAAGGTGACCTACGTCATCGCCCAGCCGTGTGTCGATCTCAAGGACCGGGCCTGCGTCGACGAGTGTCCGGTGGACTGCATCTACGAGGGCAAGCGGATGCTCTACATCCACCCCGACGAGTGCGTCGACTGCGGTGCCTGCGAGCCGGTCTGCCCGGTCGAGGCGATCTTCTACGAGGACGACACCCCCGAGGAGTGGAAGGCCTACTACGACGCCAACGTCCATTTCTTCGACGACCTCGGCTCGCCGGGCGGTGCTGCCAAGCTCGGCGAGATCGACCACGACCACGAGCTGGTCGCGGCGCTGCCGCCGCAAGAACACGACGAGTGACCGCGTCCGACGTCGGTCGATCTCGTCGAGACCACGTCGGCCTCGTCTCGCAACGGCTGCCCGACTTCCCGTGGGACCAGCTGACGGCGTACGCCGCCCGGGCTCGCGCGCACCCTGACGGCATCGTCGACCTCTCGGTCGGCACGCCCGTCGACCCCACGCCGGACGTCGTACGCCGGGCGCTGGAGTCCGCGTCCGACTCGGCGGGCTACCCACAGACCGTCGGCCGGGTCGAGACGCGTCAGGCAGCGGTCGACTGGCTGGCCCGCCGGCACGGCGTGACCGGGCTCGGCGTCGACGCTGTGCTGCCGGTGCTCGGCACCAAGGAGCTGGTCGCGTCTCTGCCGACGCAGCTCGGCCTCGGGCCCGGCGACCTGGTCGTGATCCCCGAGCTCGCCTACCCGACGTACGCCGTCGGTGCCGCCCTCGCCGGAGCACGGACGGTGGCCACCGACGCGCTGACCGGTCTCGGGCCCGAGCGGCCGGCCCTGCTCTGGCTGAACTCGCCCGCCAACCCGACCGGGCGCGTCCTCCCGCCGGCCCACCTGCGCAAGGTCGTGGACTGGTGCCGCGAGCGCGGCACCGTCCTGGTCAGCGACGAGTGCTACCTCGAGTGCGCCTGGGAGGCCGAGCCCGTCTCGGTGCTGCATCCCGACGTCTGCGGCGGGTCGTACGACGGGATCCTGTCGGTGCACTCGCTGTCGAAGCGCTCCAACCTCGCGGGCTACCGCTGCGGCTTCGTCGCCGGCGACCCCGCTCTGGTCACCGAGCTGCTCGCCGTACGCAAGAACCTCGGCCTGATGCAGCCCGGCCCGCAGCAGGTCGCGATGGCGGCCGCGCTGGCTGATGACGCCCACGCCGACGAGCAGCGCCGCCGCTACGCCGCCCGTCGTACGACGCTGCGCTCAGCCCTCGAGTCGGCCGGCTTCCGGATCGACCACTCCGAGGCTTCGCTGTACCTCTGGGCCACCCGTGACCGTGACTGCTGGGAGACCGTCGCCGGGCTGGCCGACCTCGGCATCCTGGTCGCCCCCGGTGCCTTCTACGGCAGCGGGGGGAGCCGGCACGTGCGCGTCGCCCTCACCGTCACCGACGAGCGGCTCCGGGCGGTGACGACCCGACTTCGGGCGGACGCCTGAGTCGGGGGCCGGGGAGTGGGGGTGTCCCGCGGCCTCGTCGCACGCCCGGCAGCGCAGGTGATGGCCGAGGTGCTCGAACAGCATCGAGTCGAACCTGAAGAGCCCGCGCACCTGCATGCCGCACAGCGTCTTCTCCGCGTCGCGATCGACGGCATGGCCCCAACGCTCGGGCACGCGTTGTGCGTGCTGGGAGAGATGGCTGCCCGTGCGGTACGCCGCCGGCAGGACGATGCGCGACGTACGGTCCGAAGCGACCACCCAGCCTCCCACGGCGCGGAGCCTCGCACGGTCACATGAACGGTAAGCGTCATTTCGGTGTAGCGGAGGGTGACTCTGTCCCAGACCCGTGGCCGGAGAAGCCCAGGAACCCTAGTAAAGACAGGGGATTCGTCGAATCCTGTCTGGCTGTTCTCTCGCCGTTCACCTGAGTCGGCGGTGCCGTTGGGTTGTCCCGCCCACGCTTCTCGCGTCCCGGCCCACGGTGGGGCCGGCCGGCAACGAGAGCAACAGACACACGTGACCACGATGCATGTGCAGGCCCCTCGGGACGAGGAGCTCCTGCCCCGCAAGATCGCGCGCCGGGCCTCGGGTGCCCGCGCCGTCCTCGCACTCAGCTTCCTCGGGATCGGCGGACTGCCGCGCGCCCGACGGACCCGACTCCGGCTGGGCCCCGAGTCCACCGTCAAGGGGCCCGGCCGGTCCACTTCCCGCTCCGCCGGGATCCGCCCATGACCAGTCTCCCGCTGCGGGATCGGCCCACGGATGTGCTCCCGGTCCCCCGTCAGGTGTCGCGGAGGCCTACCGGCGGTGACGCGGTCTTCGTGCAGGGCTTCCGCTCCGTCGGGGCATCGGTGCTCATCATCACCGGCGGCATCGGCGTCTTCCTGGCGCTGCAGTCGGTGCCGACGCTGCGGCACTACGGGACCGGCTTCTTCAGCGTCCACCGGGGCTGGAACTTCGACACCGACCAGGTCAGCGTGGCCTCGCTGCTGGTCGGCACCGTCGAGGTCGCCCTGATCGCGATCTCGATCGCGTTCCCGCTCGCGCTGGCCACGGCGCTCTACATCAGTGAGTACGCCCCTCCCAGGCTGCAGGCCACGCTCGTGTCCGCCATCGACCTGATGGCAGCGGTGCCGTCGATCGTCTACGGCCTGTGGGGTCGCGACCTGATCCAGCCGCACGCAGGCAGCCTGGCGATGTTCGTCGACCGCCATGTGGGCCCGCTGGCCGTGCACGGAGAGATGCTGACGTTGCTGCTGGTGGTGATGTTCACCAGCGCGGCGATCTGGCTCGTGCTGCGCTGGGCGGCGCAGCTGAAGGGTCGGTGGGTCGGGATCCCGCTCTACCTCTCCCTGGCGGCGGCGGTCGCGCTCGTGCCGGTCTGCCTCACGGTCAACGCCGACCCGAACGCCGCGAACCTGGCGGCCGAGGCGTCGTCCTTCCAGAAGAGCGCCTTCATCGCCGGCATAGCGGTGGCGATGATGGTGCTCCCGATGGCCTGCGCGATCATGCGCCAGGTCTTCAGCCAGACCCCTCCCGGCGAGAAGGAGGCGGCGCTCGCGCTCGGCTCGACCAAGTGGGGGATGATCCGGGCGGTCGTGCTGCCCTTCGGCAAGGGCGGCATCATCGGGGGCACCATGCTCGGCCTCGGTCGCGCGCTCGGCGAGACCATCGCGGTCCTGCTGATCATCAACCAGGTCTTCGAGATCAAGCCCAAAGTCCTCGAGACCGGTACCGCGACGGTCTCGTCCACGATCGCGGCGCAGTTCGGCGAGGCCACCGGCATCCAGCTCAAGGCGCTGCTGACGGCGGGCTTCGTGCTCTTCGTCATCACGCTCGTCGTGAACACGCTGGCGGCGATCGTGGTCAACCGGAGCCGTTCCGGGAACGAGACGTCATGACGGCGGTGCTCGCTCAGGACGAGGACCGCGCCGTGCGGGCGCGCACGTTCCTCCCTTCCCGGCGCTCCGACGAGGAGGCGCCGGTCCCGCGCACGTCCCTGGGTGTCCTGCCGCTCGAGTACCGCTTCCTGACATGGGGCGCGCGGATCGGAGCCGTCGGGCTGTCCTGGGTGATCGTGGAGCGGCTGCTGCCGATCCAGGGGCTCGGCTGGCTCGTGGTGGTCGCCGCCGTGTGCAACCTGATGCTGCTCGCGGTCGGCACGCTCGTGATCGACAACCCGGTCGCGATGACCGACCGGGTCGCGCAGTGGCTCTTCTCGACGGGCGCGGTCATCGTGTTCCTGGCGCTCGGCTCCACGCTCGCCTTCGTCTTCAAGCGCGGATGGCCGGCGCTGCACCACTGGAACTTCTTCACCCAGACGATGCAGACGACGCTGCCGGACGCGCCGTACAGCCACGGTGGTGTGCTGCAGTCCATCGTCGGCACGTTGATCGAGCTGGGCATCGCGATCGCCATCACGCTGCCGCTGGGCGTGGCCACGGCCGTCTACGTGAACGAGGTCGGCGGACGGTTCGCCCGCATCATCCGCACCGTCGTCGAGGCGATGACGGCGCTCCCGTCGATCGTCGCGGGCCTGTTCATCTACTCGCTGTGGATCATCGAGCTGGGCCGGCCGCGCTCGGGCTTCGCCGGTGCGCTGGCGATCAGCGTGATGATGCTCCCGATCATCGCCCGCGCCTCCGAAGTCGTCCTCCGCGTCGTGCCGGGAAGCCTGCGCGAGGCCTCCCTGGCACTCGGCGCGAGCCGGTGGCGCACGGTCTGGCACGTCGTACTGCCGACGGCGCGTCCGGGCCTGGCCACGGCGCTGATCCTGGCGGTCGCCCGCGGCATCGGTGAGACCTCGCCCGTGCTGATCGCGTCCGGCTATGCCACCTTCCTGGTCAGCCATCCCTTCCATGGCGTGATGAGCTCACTCCCGCTCTCCGTCTACAACAGCGTCATCGCGCCCGAGCCCCAGGCGGTCGTGCGCGGCTACGCGACGGCGGCGGTGCTCCTGATGCTGGTCCTGACCCTATTCGTCATCGCGCGCGTGCTGGCTCGGCCGCCCTCCGCCAAGCCGTCCGTGGCGCGTCGCCTCCGGCGCTCGCTCGAGCCGGTACGACGCCCCGCCCCCGGGGCCGCGTCCGCCGTTCCATCCCACGTCACCGAGGAGCCCACGTGAACCGCCGCCCGTCCCGCCCCGCCGCGCTGGGGGCCGCCGCCCTCACTCTCGGGATGATGGTCATGTTCGCCGTCGCGCCCGCGGGCGCCTCCCCCGAGTACGCCGAGATCGAGGGGTCCGGCTCGACCTGGGCGTACGGGATCATCGCCCCCTGGATCGCGCAGGTCCAGGCGGCGTACGGCATGCAGATCACCTTCAACCAGTCCGGCTCGTCCCAGGGCCGCAAGGACTTCGCCAACGGGGTGACCGACTTCGGGGACTCCGACATCCCCTACCAGGGCGTGGATCCGACGACCGGCCAGACGGACGCGAGCGAGCGGCCCTACGCCTATCTCCCCGTGGTCGCCGGTGGCACCGCGTTCACCTACCACATCACCGTCGCCGGCCACCTGGTGAACAACCTGCGGCTGTCAGGGCAGACCGTCACCAAGATCTTCACCAACAAGATCACCAACTGGAACGACCCCGAGATCACCAAGGAGAACGGCGGCCACGCGCTGCCCTCCGAGACCATCAAGCCGGTCGTCCGCTCCGACGGCTCCGGTGCCACCGCTCAGTTCACACTGTGGATGGACAACCAGTTCCCCTCCCTCTGGAGGCCCTTCAACGGTGGCAAGGCCGGGCTGACCTCGATCTACCCCCGTCAGGGCAACCAGATAGCGGTCGCCCAGGACGCCGGGGTCATGAACACCATCAAGGGCGCGGGCGGTGAGGGCGAGATCGGCTACACCGAGTACTCCTACCCGCTCCAGGCGCACTACCCGGTGGTGTACGTCGAGAACCGGGCCGGCTACTACGTGCAGCCCACGCAGTACGACGTGGCTGTCGCGCTGACCCAGGCCCGCATCGTCGGCTGCAACAAGGGCGGCCAGTGCAGCCCGCACGGCGTACCCGCGAACAGCTACCTGACCCAGAACCTCGACAACGTCTACACGTACAAGGACCCGCGGACGTACCCGCTCTCGTCGTACTCCTACATGATCATCCCGACCAGCAAGAGCGACAAGCGCATGACCGTGCCGAAGCGGCAGACGCTGGCGGACTTCCTCAGCTACTCGCTGTGCACAGGGCAGCGCCTGGCCGGTCCGTACGGCTACTCGCCCCTGCCGCTCAACCTCGTGAAGGGCGCCTTCGGCCAGCTCGAGAAGCTGGGCCCGGACGCCGAGGGCGGCGCCGTTTCCGGCGTCCACGTCAAGAACCCGTCGGCCAACCTGGCGGCCTGCGACAACCCGACCTTCGTGAAGGGCGACCTGGGGGCCAACCACCTGGCGCAGATCGCGCCGCAGCCGCTGCCGTGCCAGAAGGCCACGGCCGAGCCGTGCGGCGACAGCACCGTGCCGCCCGGCACCAACGGCAACGGCAACGGCAACGGGAACGGCAACGGGAACAACGGCACCAACGGGAACGGGAACAGCGGCACGTCCGACGGGACGGCCCCTCCTGGTGGAAGCACGCCGTCGACCGGTGACGGCACCACCGTGCCGGACGGCACCACGAGCAACGACGGAACGGTCACCACGGCCGGCATCGCGCCGTCGACGACGGTGCTCGCCGCGCAGTCGGCGAACGACAACTCGATCTGGGGCTGGACCGCGGTGATCGAGCTGCTCGCGATCGTGCTGATCCCCGGCCTCTACGTCGGGTGGCTGCATCGCCGGAGGGGTGCCCGATGAACCGCATCGGAAGGTTCCAGGCGCTGGTCGCCGTACTGGCCTTCGCCGGCGCCACGATGCTGGCGCTCGTGCCCGGGCCGTCAGCCTCCGCGGCGCAGGGCTGCACCGACTCGTACGGCGGCCGGTCGCAGGGTGACTCGTGGAGCGCCACCGAGGCGCTGCACCGGTCGTTCTACGACGCCCAGGGCCCGGCCTCCACCAAGAACTGCTTCCGGCTGAGGGTCGACAAGCACACCGACCTGCAGGACCACGAGCGGATCACGGTGTCCTGGTCGGGTGCCCACGTCACCGGCGGCCGCTCGCTCAACCCGTACGGCGAGAGCGGCCTGCCCCAGGAGTACCCGGTCGTGCTCATGGAGTGCCGTGGTGCGGACCCCAAGGACTACCGGAGCGGCCACGTACCGAAGGGGATCGAGGCCGTCTCGCCGCAGACGTGCTGGACCAACACCTACTTCCAGCGCACCAACTCCGCCAGCCCGGGCCAAGGCATCTGGGAGCAGGACGCCGCCAACAACGACGACACCACCCACATCCAGGGGATCACCGGCCACATCCCGAAGAACTGCAACGTCAACACCCAGTTCGACTATCTGATCACGCCGTTCCTGGCGACCAGCGGCAAGAGCTTCGCCGGATGCTCCTCCCAGTCGATGCCGCCGGAGGCCACGGTCAGCTCGGTGAGCATCCCCAACGAGGTCTACGCCTTCACCGACACCGACGGCACCGGCACCTTTCCCTTCGAGGTGCGCACGTCGTTGGATAACCGGTCGCTCGGGTGCTCGTCGGCGGTGCCGTGCACGCTCGAGGCCATCCCGATCGACGGCATCAACTGCGACAACCAGGACGTGACCGCCGCGTGCAACCAGATCGGCGCCCTCCCGCCGGGCCAGGTCAACAACGGGCAGGCTCCGCAGGACGCCGTCGCACCCGCCTTCTGGGCCTCCGCCTCGAACTGGGAACGCCGCGTCCCGGTGCCGCTCGCCTTCTCGCCACCGCCGACCGTGTGCACCGTCGCCCAGGCCGGCAAGCCGGTGCCGTTCTACGGCTCGGAGCTCCTCGACCAGGCGGCGCTGCAGTGGATCCCGGCCTACTGCCTGAACCACGCACGGTTCAACTGGCAGGACAACGTGATGCCCGACGCCGGTGCCTTTGCCGAGATGCAGACCGGTGACGGGGCAGCAGCCGAGGTCTCCGCCCGAGGGCTCGACGACACCGGCATCGGGTACGCGCCGACCGCCGCCACCGGATGGGCGATCGCCTTCGACATCGACAAGCCGGGGAACGCCGGGCAGCAGATGTCGATCAAGCTGACCGCACTCCTGCTCGCGAAGCTGCTCACCGAGTCGTATCCGGGCTCGACCACGGTCGCGTCGAGCCATCCCGGCTTCTCCCACAACCCGCTCTCGCTGAACCTCGACCCCGACTTCTACCGGCTCAATCCGGGGCTCGACCTCACGCACTGGTCGGAGGCCGCGGCGACCCTGCTCTCGATCCAGACCCCGTCGGCGGTGATGTCCGAGCTGACGTCTTACATCGCGTCCGACCCGAAGGCGATGGCCTTCCTCGACGGCAAGCCCGAGCACGACGGCCCGTACACGATGCGGGTGAACCCGGCGTACCGGGGCATGAAGCTCCCGGTGGACTCCTGGCCACAGAGCGACACCTGGCAGTTCCGAGCTGCACCCAACTCCTGCCTCAAGGCGCAGGGCAAGAACATGCCGCCGTACATGCCGCTGATCGCCAACCCGACGACGAGCATGCAGCTGGTGGCGCAGGCCCTGCTCTACAACTGGCCGAACGTGGGCACCGGGTGCACCGGGACCGGCACGAAGAGCGACCCCTTCCAGCTGGGCCGGGTCGCGCCGCAGGGGCTGGGCAACCGGTTCATGCTCGGGCTCGTCACGCTCGGGGACGCCGAGAGGTACGGGCTGACGACGGCGAAGCTCCAGGCCGCACCCGGGCACTACGTGGCGGCCGACAACGCCGGTATCAAGGCCGCGCTCGCCCTGGCGAAGCCGACCTCGGACCTGCACCCCTTCGACCTGACCCAGGCGCAGATCCGGACCTCGAAGAGCGCCTATCCGGGGGCGATGGTGGTGTACACCGCGGCCAAGACCTACGGTCTCTCGCCGGCGACCGCGGCCCACGTCGCACAGTTCATCCGGGTCTCCTCGACCGAGGGTCAGACGCCGGGCCGCGGCAACGGGCAGCTGGCCGCCGGCTATCTCCCGATCACGAAGACGGGCTCGACCAAGGCACTGTTCGACCAGGCGCAGCAGGTAGCCGCGGCGGTCGCCGCCCAGAAAGCGCCGCCGAGCCCGCCGCCGACGAAGCCGCCCAAGCCTCCGAAGTCGACCACCCCGCCGCCGCCGGCACCGAGCGATGCGCCGTCGGCCCCTGCGCCGCCGACCGGACCGACGAAGAGCCCGTCGACGAAGCCGCCGGTGGTGACCGCTCCGATCGTGAGGACGGCCGCCGTCTCCTCGAAGTTCGGGGGCGGAATCCTGATCGCGTTGCTCGTCGTCGGGGTCCTTGCGAGCCTCGGGGCGCTCGCCGGTAGGGCGACCCTGTGGTTCAAGAGGCTGCGATGAGCGCGCCGACCATGTCGTCCCCCATGCCGGCACCCGCGACGTCGCAGGCACCCGGCAGGGCGCGAGAGCCCCGGCCGATCCGCCCCGGCGAGCCGGCGGAGACGCTCTACCTGGTCTCGTCGGCCTGCACCATCGTCGTGATCGTCTGTGTCTGGATGCTGCTCCAGATGCTGGTGCTCGGGCGGGTGAGCGAGGCCCGAGCGCAGCACCTGCTGTACGGCGAGTTCCGCACCCAGCTCGCCACGGAGACCGCACCCTCGGGCGCCTTGGACTACGACGGCAAGCCTGTCGCCGAGGGCAGCCCGGTAGCGCTGCTGACGATCCCCGCCCTCCACCTCAGCTACGTGGTCGTCGACGGCACCGCGTCCGGCGACCTCCTGGACGGACCCGGCCACCTGCGCACCACTCCGCTGCCCGGCAACATCGGCACCTCGCTGGTGATGGGGCGCAGCACGACGTACGGCGCACCGTTCGCCCACCTCACCGCGTTGCGTCCTGGTGATCGGATCGGCGCGACCGGGGCCCAGGGCACCACGACGTACACCGTCACGGACGTACGGCGCGCGGGCGACCCCATCCCGGCGTCCCCGACCGGGGCGACCGCGGGTCGACTCATCCTGGCCACGGCGGACGGCAGCGGATCACTGTCCCTGCTGCGTCCACGTGACGTGGTCTACGTCGATGCCGACACCACGAAGGCGTACCCGTCCGGCCCGGTCTACTCGTCGGTCTCCGATGCCGAGAAGGCGATGCAGGGCGACCCGAGCGCCCTACCGCTGCTGGTGCTGTTCCTGGCGTTCGTGGCGGCCCTCGTCCTCGCGGTGAGCATCGCCCGACGCCACCTCCAGGCCCAGCTGGTCTGGCTGGTGGCGTCGCCCGTCGCCATCGCCCTCGCCTGGGCCGTGACCGACCAGGTCATGCGCCTCCTACCGAACTTGATGTAACCGCATCGAGACAGAAGAAGAACACGAGATCAGGAGCAACGGATGTCTGTCCGTAAGAAAAGCGCCAAGTTGGGGCTGGCCGCCGTGGCCGCCTGCAGCCTGGTTTTCACCGCGCTGGCCGCTGCCAACGCGGACACCGTGCCCGGTCAGGGTGGGGTGCCGGGCACCTACACCCTCGGCACCACCGTCATCGGCGTGGGCTCCGACACCGTCCAGTGGGTGGACGAGCAGCTCTCTGCCGACTACGACACCACCACCCCGGCCGTCGCCTGGGCGAACTTCGACGCCTGCCTGGGCAACACCACCGCCGGCGCCCCCGGACTCGGCGACAACCCGGACGGCTCCGGCTTCCCGTGCGGTGCCGACCACTCCGGCACCCAGGCCGGCGTCAAGCGCGACGAGGGAGTCGTGGACGCAGCGGCCACCGGCCACCCGCTGCCGAACGGCTCCGGAGACGGCCGCACGCTGCTGCGCACCCCGGCCGACCCGCTGTTCGACGACGTGGCCTACAGCCGTTCGTCGGGCCCGATCAACACCACCGACCTGGCCGCCGGCCTGATCGCTTTCCCGTTCGCGGTCGACAAGATCGTCGTGGCGACGCACCCGGGAGGCCCGGCCCCGGCCTCGCTGACCGGGCAGCAGGTCCTCAAGATCTACAACGGCACGTTCACGAACTGGAACCAGGTCGGTGGCAAGAAGGCACCGATCCACGTGTACATGCCGAAGACCGGCTCGGGCACGCTGGCGGTGTTCCTGTCATTCCTCGCCAGCCTCGACGGGGTCAACGAGGCTCCGGGGACCGACAACGACCCGACCTCGCACTCGGCCGCGTCGCAGACGTGGCAGGGACCCGGCAACCCGATCACGAACTCCAACTGGAACACCGGGACGGCGAACGTCGAGGAGCACGACCCCTCGGTCCTGACCGCGGACGCCAACGCGATCGAGCCCTTCTCGTACGGGCGCGCCCAGCTGGCCAACAAGGTCTCGAAGAGCGTCCGGATCGAGGGTGGCTGGTCGGAGGACCGCGAGCTCTACCACGTCGTCCGCGGCGCGGCCATCTCCGGCGCCGACTCCACTCCGTTCCTGTACGGCAGCGACGGCGGCGTGCTCGAGGGCCTGTTCTCCAACACGGGCTGGGTGTGCACCGACGCCACCGCACAGGCCGACATCTCCGACGCCGGCTTCTGGCCGTTGGTGAGCGGGACGGCGACCGGCAGCTGCGGTGTGAAGAACACCAACACCGAGGACACCATCAACGCGTTCGCCTCCAACGGCGTGGGCGAGGGGAAGGCGACCAAGACCAGCGCGTTCTTCTCCGGTGGTGCGGTCCACATCGAGGTCACGGCCAAGGGTTCGACCCCGACCGGCTCGGTCCAGGTCGTGGTGGCGGCTCCGGGCACCCCGGGTCACGCACCGGGCGCGTCGTACCACACGACCGTCAAGCTGACCGGCGGCAAGGCCAAGGTGAAGCTGCCGGGCTCGGTGAAGGGCAAGCAGGCGTTCGACGTCGCCTACCTGCCGACCCACTTCGGTGCCAACTCGTCGAACGGCGGCCACAGCGCCCTGGGCTCGTCGTACGACGAGTTCAACGCCAAGGTGAAGGGCAAGGTCGCAACCAAGGTGACGGCGAGCGCCGACCCGTCCACGCTGGCCGACGCGAGCGTCAAGTCCAAGGTGAGCGTGACCGTCAAGGCGGCGACGGGCTCGGCCAAGCCGACCGGCTCGGTGAAGATCATGCTCGGTAGCAAGACGATCGGCACCGGAACCCTGAAGAACGGCAAGGTGACCATCACGGTCAAGGGCTCCTCGTTGAAGAAGGGCAAGAACCAGCTGGACGTGAAGTACGTCCCGTCCGGGAACTTCAAGCCGCCGAGCAAGTCCACGACGATCACCATCACCCGCAAGAAGTGAACTCCTGACGTGACACCCGCGGGTTGACACGTCACCCCCCGGTGGTGGGCCGGGACCACCCGGCCCACCACCGCCTTCTCGTCCCCGTGAACCCGAGCTGAGAGATCCGACCATGACCACCATCGACCGGACGCAGGTGCTACCCGTGATCGACGCGACCCACCCCGGTGCCACCACGACGCGCGGCCCAGAGGCGCCGGACTCCCAGAAGCGGGGGTTGGCGACGCTCGAGGCGCGCGAGGTGAGCTGCTGGTTCGGCGACCACTGGGTCCTCGACCGCGTCTCGCTGACGATGCCGGCCGGTGGCATCACCGCGCTCATCGGCCCGTCCGGCTGCGGCAAGTCCACGTTCCTGCGCACGCTCAACCGGATGCACGAGCTGGTGCCCAGCGCCAAGCTCGCCGGTGAGGTGATGATCGACGGAAAGGACGTCTACGCCGCCGACCGGAAGCTCACCGACGCCCGCCGCGCGATCGGCATGGTGTTCCAGAAGCCCAACCCCTTCCCCGCGATGTCGATCCGCGACAACGTCCTGGCCGGCCTGAGGCTGACCGGCACCAAGGCGTCGCGTTCCGACAAGGACGACCTCGTCGAGCACTGCCTGCGGCTGGGCGGCCTGTGGAACGAGGTCAAGGACCGCCTCGACGCGCCGGGCGGGGGTCTGTCCGGAGGTCAGCAGCAGCGTCTGTGCATCGCGCGGTCGATGGCGATCAAGCCGCGGGTGCTGCTGATGGACGAGCCCTGCTCTGCCCTGGACCCGACATCCACCCGGGTGATCGAGGAGACGATGAAGTACCTCGCGAAGGAGGTCACGATCGTCATCGTCACCCACAACATGCAGCAGGCTGCCCGTGTCTCCGACCAGACCGCGTTCTTCCTGGCCTCGCACAACACGCCGGGCGTGATCGTCGAGTACGGCGACACCCAGGCGATGTTCGACCACCCCCAGGACCAGCGCACCCGCGACTACGTCCACGGCCGGTTCGGCTGAGCGGGGTGCGTCAGGTCATCGGCATCGCGACGACCGCGACCCTCCTGGTGGGGCTGCTGTTCGTGGTCGTGTCTCTCGGCAGCACCCGCGCCGAGCCCCTGCAGATCGCACGGATCGTCGTACCGGCCGCGCCCCCGCTCGCTCCGCCCTCGGCGGCTCACTCCCTGGGTCAGACGGCGCCGGTGGTCAGCGCGCGCTGGGTCGCAGACACCGCGGCCGCGGCGGGGATCCCGGAGCCGGCCGTCCGTGCGTACGCCGCGGCCACCCTGCAGCTGGCGCGCACCGACCCGGCCTGCCATCTCGGGTGGACGACGCTCGCCGGGCTCGGCTGGGTGGAGTCGCAGCACGGCACCATCGGGGGGCGCAGTGTCGCTGCCGACGGACGACCGGACCGGCCGATCCTCGGCCCCGTCCTCGACGGGTCCCATCGACTCGCCGCCGTCCACGCCGCGAACGGCGCGTGGGAGCGGGCGGTCGGACCGATGCAGTTCCTGCCGTCCACCTGGGACACCTGGTCGTCCGACGGGGACGGCGACGGGCGATCCGATCCGCAGGACCTGGACGACGCGTCGTTGGGGGCTGCGCGTTACCTGTGTGCCTCGGGGCAGGATCTTGCGACCGGGGAGGGCTGGTCGGCCGCCGTACGGTCCTACAACCACTCGGACGCGTACGTCCGCGAGGTGTACGGCGCGGCCTCGGCCTACGCGGCTCGCGCCGCGTCCTGACGCGGCGGGTGAGCGGTCAGGCGTTGACGGGCCCGGGCATCGCCCAGGCCTCTTCGTCCGAGCTGATGTGTGCCACGGTGAGCTCGTGGTGGAGCTCCTCGAACGACTCGGCCACCGGCGCGTCCGGGACGGTCTCGGGGATGCGAACGGCGCTGATCGACTCGAGGCGCACCACGCAGTGCTCGGAGTGGGTCGTCAGGATGACACCGTGGCCGTCGACACCGGCGACGGTGCCACTGAGCCAGTGTCCGTCGACGAGAACCTCGACGGGCAACGTGTTGGTCTCGGCGCGGCGTAGGGCCGTACCGATCGTGAAGATGGTCGAGCTGTGCATGCGAATCTCCCCCGAATTGAGCCCCCCCGGGCTGGCACTGACACCCCCAGGGTAAGTCATCGAGGCGTTTCGCGGGTTCATCAATGTTCGTCAAGAGGGTGAAATGCGTGGTCCGTCCGGACCATGCCTGCTGACCCGATCGGCGGCCACCTCTCAGTCGACGCTGACCGCTCCCGACGTCGAGGAGGAGTCGTGCTGCCAGCCGGCGTTGCTGCCTGCCGACCACGTGCGCCCGGCGTACCGCACGTGGGTGAGCCCGAGCGAGGGCGCATGGCTGACGAGGTACGACGCCATCGCCCACCCGCGCGGGCGGCTCTCGGCCGACACCTCGAGGCGGGAACCCGACGCCACCGCCACGCTCACCGTGCCGAAGGCCGGCGAGAGGGTCTGGCGCAACGTCGTGGCCTCCCGCGCCGCGGGCGGTCGCGATGCTGCGGGCGTGGCCAGATGGCAGGAGAACGCGGCGGGGGAGTAGCCGGTGAGCGCCGAGGCGAGCGCCCGCGCGTCGCTCTCGTACACGGCGTACGCCGAGGGATAGCCGGAGCGCTGCACCCGCTGCGCCGCCACGGTCACCGGCAAGGTGTCGTAGCCGGGGACCCGCACGAGCGCGTCGTAGAACGCGTTCGTCGCGTGCACCGGGTCGAGGATCTGCTGCGTCGTACCCCAGCCCTGCGAGTGGCGCTGCTGGAACAGGCCGAGCGAGTCGCGGTCGCCGCCATGCAGGTTGTAGAGCTTCGACTCCTGCAGGGCCGTGGCCAGTGCGATGGTGGCCGCATGCGCGGGCATGCCCCGGCGTACGGCGATCGCCGAGATCAGGCTCGCGTTGCGCGCCTGCGCGTCGGTGAGGACGACGGTGAGGCCGTCGACCTTGGTCGTGCACTCGCCGATGGTGCTGTCGCCGCCCCGGTGGTGGTGCGCGACGCCGTACGCGACGCCGCCGATCACCAGGCCGAGCGGTACGACGACCGCGGCCGTCCGCTTGAGGGGTCCCATCAGTTCTGGTGGAGCGCCTCGTTGAGCGCCACTCCGCCCGCCCGCCACGGCACGACCTCGACGGTGCCGGTGACCGAGTTGCGGCGGAACAGCAGATGGTCTCCGCCCGACAGCTCGAGCGCCTTGACGACCCGCCCGTCGGGCATCGTGACCTTGGTGCCCGCGGTCACGTAGCAGCCCGCCTCGACGACGCAGTCGTCGCCGAGCGAGATGCCGATGCCGGCATTGGCGCCGACCAGGCAACGGCGGCCGATCGAGACGACCTGGCTGCCGCCGCCGGACAGCGTGCCCATGATCGAGGCGCCGCCGCCGACGTCCGAGCCGTCGCCCACGACCACCCCGGCGGTGATCCGGCCCTCGACCATGGACGCCCCGAGGGTGCCGGCGTTGTAGTTGACGAAGCCTTCGTGCATGACCGTCGTGCCCTCGGCCAGGTGGGCACCGAGCCGCACGCGGTCGGCGTCGGCGATGCGGACGCCGCTCGGCACGACGTAGTCGGTCATCCGCGGGAACTTGTCGATCCCGAAGACCTGGAGCGGTCCGGCGGCCCGCAGCCGCAGACGGGTGGCCTCGAAGTCGTCGACGGGGCACGGCCCGGCGCTGGTCCAGGCGACGTTGACCAGCACGCCGAAGATGCCATCGAGATTGAGCCCGTGCGGCCGGACGAGGCGGTGGGAGAGCAGGTGGAGCCGGAGATAGGCGTCGGGTACGTCGCGTGGCGGGGCGGCGAGGTCGACCGCGACGTGGACGACCTGGGTGCGGACCCGGCGGGCGGGGTCGTCGCGGACCAGGGCCTCGAGCTCCTGGGGCGCAGGGCCTTCGTCCGACGCCTCACCCAGGGCCGGCGCGGGGAACCACGCCTCGAGCGCCGTGCCCGTGCCGGCGCCACCGGTCACCTCACTGACCAGGCCCCAGCCGCCGGCCCTCTGCTCGCTCACGCGGGCAACGCTACTGGCCGGTGCGGCCGTCGATGCATTCGCGGAGCAGGTCGGCATGACCCACGTGGCGGGCGTACTCCTCGATCATGTGCACGATGATGTCGCGGACCTCGACCTGGTCACCCTGGTAGTCGACCGTGGCTCCGAGGTCGCCGGCCGCCTCGAGCCAGGCCTGGGCGTGCGCGACCTCGCGCTCCCACGACTGCCACGCGTCGGCCACCACCGCGTCGTCGGGCACCGCGCCGTTGAAGTCGAGGTCGCGGTCCTCCTCGGTGCGGTAGAGCCGGTCGAGCTCCGGATGGCCCTCGAGCGCTCTGCGGAACCAGTGGTGCTCCACGCGCGCGAGGTGGCGCACCAGCCCGAGCAGCGACATCGAGGACGGCGGCACGGAACGCCGCGCGAGCTGCTCGGCGTCCAGGCCCTGGCACTTCATCCGCAGCGTCAGCCGGTAGCGGTCGAGGTACTCGGCGAGCACCGCCTTCTCGCCGACGGCCACGGTCTCGGTCTCGCGCGGGTCGTCCTCGGGGTCGACCCACATGTCGGGATACTTGCGCTCAGTCACGTGGTCGAACTCTGCCGGGTGCTCGCGCGACCGACAAATCGTTTGTGCCTCCGGCCATCGCCGACGCGTTCGCCTCCCGGGCCCGCAGCAGCGCGCCGACGCCGGCCCTGCGGCTCAGATACCAGTTCCAGTTGGTGCCGCGACCGATCCGCCAGTAGTGGTGGTCGAGCACGCGATACGGCCAGTACCCCTGGTACGACGTGCCGATGACGATGAACGTGGGCCGCAGCCGCCTCACGTGCGCGGCGTACGACCGGACGCCGCCGGGTCTGGTGTGGTCGAGGTAGGACTCCATGGCCGAGGAGAAGAGCTGGTAGCGGGTCGGGTTGTCGCGCCCCGCCAGCGCGAGCACCTGCGGCGCGTCGACCGACAGGATGGTCGCATCGGCCGGCTGCGTCGCCAGCACCGCACGGATGTCGGCCCGCTGCTGCACGAGGTCGTACGAGCGCGTCCGCACGGACTCGACCCCGGCGACGGTCACGCCGGCGACCACGGCCACGACCGCGACCCAGACGCCGAGCCTGCGCGGCACGCGGCTCGCGAGCAGGAGCACCGTCCCGGTCACGCCCAGAGCCGCGAACGGGAGCACCACGAAGAGGTCGGGCCCGCCGTTGACCACGGCGATCGTCCAGGCGGTGGCGACGGCCGCGCCGGTACCCATCACGACCAGGCGCTGCGCCACCAGCGTGTTGGTGGGTGCTGAACGGCGTACGAAGGGCACCGCACGGACGGCGAGCACGATCATCGCGAGGAGTCCGGCGAGGGCGACCAGGAGCGTGAGGTGGTACGCCGTCCACAGGATGTGCCAGGTGGTGATCGGCGAGGTGATCGCCGACGGCTGGCTCGTGTACCTCACGTTGATCACGACGAACCCCTGCACGGCCGGCTGCAGCGCGCCCGCGATCAGGAAGAAGAGGACCGCCGCCACGCTCGGGATCGCGCCGCCCGCCAGGAACCCGGCCACGGTACGCCGACGGTCGCGGCGGTCGACGAGCACCGAGGCGACGACGGCGGCCAGGGCGACCAGGATCGCGGGCTGCCAGGCGAGGGTGGCCAGGGCCGCGCAGACCCCGGCGGCCAGCCAGTGCCGGCGCCCGACCAGGATCAGTGCGGCCAGCAGGAACACCACCATCGTGGTCTTCTCGCGGGGGCCGTCGGAGGCCAGCTCGAGGAACCGCTCGAAGGTGAGGAAGACTGCCGGCGCGACGAAGCCGGCGGCGCGCGAGCCGAACGTGTCCCGTGCCAGCACGCACAGCAGCGAGCAGCAGATCGCGGACAGCAGCGTGAAGAGGAGCCGGGCCGAGAGCAGTGGGTCCACCCCGACGAAGTGGCCCAGCCAGATCGCGAGACCCGGGACGGCGTCGGCCAGCGGACCGACCGAGTTGAAGATCGCGACGTACGGCGGGACGCCTCGCGCGACGTGCTCCCCGCCGTACAGGAAGACGCCCAGGTCGCGCTCGACGATGCCCTGGTAGCCGTGCAGGGCGTAGATCACCAGGGCGACGACCCCGACGAGCAGAGGGTCGCCCCACCGGCGACCCAGCCAGCGACCGGGGCCCGGGCGCTCGGGCAGGCCGAAGCCCGGGAGGGTCCGACGCGGTGCGAGCTCGGTCACCGTGGTTCCGTTCGCCGGGACCCCGCGGTCGACAACCGAGCTCACCTTCGCAGGGTCCCCCGGCAAGTTGAGGGATGGATGAGTGGTGTGTGAACAGACGTTGAGAGTGTCTCGGTTGTTCGGTCCGACGACCGGCAAAACCCCCTGTCTGTCCGGTCAGGGCACCCCGTACGCTGTGGGGACAGGCGTTCGAGCCGTCATCAGCGGCGAGCCTCCGGAAGAACGGGTCGCGCGACCTCGGTAGAACCGGACGGGTGGGCCCGTCACAGCCTGGAACGAGCGGTCGCCCTCGTCGGTCGAGCCTGTCGAGGCCACGAGAGCGGCAAGCGAGGTGGTACCGCGGTCCCGGAAGTCCGGGGTCGTCCTCGATGGTTTCGACAAGCTCCACCCACGAGGACCCAGGAGAGCCACCGATGACCTACCCCCAGGTCTCCACCGACGCCTCGGCCGAGGGCGGCGTGCCGGCCACGCCCCGGTTCCCGAAGATCGAGGAGCGGGTGCTCGCCTACTGGGCGGCCGACGACACCTTCCGGGCCAGTGTCGAGCAGCGCGACGCCGGTGAGAACGGCGACAACGAGTTCGTCTTCTACGACGGTCCGCCCTTCGCCAACGGCCTGCCGCACTACGGCCATCTGCTGACGGGCTACGTCAAGGACCTGATCCCGCGGTACCGGACGATGCGCGGCCGACGTGTCGAGCGTCGCTTCGGCTGGGACACGCACGGGCTGCCGGCCGAGCTCGAGGCGATGCGCCAGCTCGGCATCAAGACCACCGACGAGATCGTCGAGATGGGCATCGAGGCGTTCAACGCGGAGTGCCGCAAGTCGGTCTTCGAGTACACCGGCGAGTGGCGCGACTACGTGACCCGGCAGGCGCGCTGGGTCGACTTCGACCACGACTACAAGACCCTCGACCTCGACTACATGGAGTCGGTCATGTGGGCCTTCCAGCAGCTGTGGGAGAAGGGCCTGGCCTACGAGGGCTTCCGCGTCCTGCCCTACTGCTGGAACGACGAGACCCCGCTGTCCAACCACGAGCTGCGCATGGACGAGGACGTCTACCAGCTGCGACAGGACCCGGCGGTCACCGTCGGCTGCCGGCTGGAGACCGGCGAGATCGCCCTGGTCTGGACGACGACGCCGTGGACCCTCCCGTCCAACCTGCTGATCATGGTCGGCTCCGACATCGAGTACGTCGTCGTCGAGTCCGACGTCACCGGCGCCACCGAGCGGTACGTCGTGGGTGCGGCCCGGCTCGCGTCGTACTCCCGCGAGCTCAAGAACGACGACAGCGAGTCGGTCGAGGACCAGGTCGTCGAGCGGCTGACCGGTCGCGACCTGCTGGGCCGTTCGTACACCCCGCCCTTCAGCTACTTCCTGGGCCATCCCCACAGCCACCGCGTGGTCGAGGCCGACTTCGTCACCACCGAGGACGGCACCGGCCTGGTGCACAGTGCGGGCGCGTTCGGTGAGGAGGACAAGGCGATCACCGACCGCGAGGGGATCGAGCTCATCGTGGCGGTCGCCAAGAACGGCACCTTCACCTACCCGATCACCGACTACGAGGGCCTCCACGTCTTCGACGCGAACCTCGCGATCATCGAGCACCTCAAGAACGCGACCAGAGGAGAGGGCGACACGGGTGCGGTCACGCCCGGCACGGTGCTGCTGCGCCGCGAGTCCTACGAGCACCCCTACCCGCACTGCTGGCGCTGCCGCGAGCCGCTCATCTACATGGCGGTGTCGTCGTGGTTCGTCACCACCACGAAGATCCGCGACCGGATGCTCGAGCTCAACCAGCAGATCCGCTGGGTGCCCGAGCACATCAAGGACGGCCAGTTCGGCAAGTGGCTGGAGAACACCCGGGACTGGTCGATCTCGCGCAACCGCTTCTGGGGCAGCCCGATCCCGGTCTGGAAGAGCGACGACCCGGCGTACCCGCGCATCGACGTCTACGGCTCCCTCGACCAGCTCGAGCGCGACTTCGGCGTACGACCGGCCGACCTGCACCGGCCCTTCATCGACGACCTGACCCGACCCAACCCGGACGACCCGACCGGCCGGTCGACCATGCGCCGGGTCACCGACGTCATGGACTGCTGGTTCGAGTCCGGCTCGATGAGCTTCGCCCAGGTGCACTACCCGCACGACAACGCCGCCTGGTTCGAGCACCACTTCCCCGGCGACTTCATCGTCGAGTACATCGGCCAGACGCGTGGCTGGTTCTACACGATGCACGTGCTCGCGTCGGCGCTCTTCGAGCGGCCGGCGTTCGAGACCTGCCTCTCGCACGGCATCGTGCTGGGCAGCGACGGGCAGAAGATGTCGAAGTCGCTGCGCAACTACCCCGACGTGCGCGAGGTCTTCGACCGCGACGGCGCCGACGCGATGCGGTGGTTCCTGATGTCGTCACCGATCCTGCGCGGCGGCAACCTGATCGTCACCGAGCAGGCGATCCGCGAGGGCGTCCGGCAGGTGCTCATCCCGCTGTGGAACTGCTGGTACTTCTTCACGCTCTACGCCAACGCCGCAGGGTACGACGCCAGCCGCAGCACCGCGTCCACGCACCCGATGGACCGCTACCTCCTCGCCAAGACCCGTCAGTACGTCGAGGCCTCGACGAGGCAGCTCGACGACTACGAGGTCGCCAACGCGTGCGACTCCACACGGGCGTTCCTCGACGTGCTGTCGAACTGGTACATCCGGCGCTCCCGCGAGCGCTTCTGGGCTGCGGACGGCGGCACCGACAGCGACGCCTTCGACACCCTCTTCACGGTGCTCGAGACCGTCTGCCGGGTGACCGCGCCGCTGCTGCCGCTGACCACGGAGGAGGTGTGGCGCGGCCTGACCGGGGAGCGGTCGGTGCACCTGACCGACTGGCCGGCGGCCGACGACCTGCCCGCGGACGACGAGCTGGTCGCGGCGATGGACCAGGTGCGCGACGTCTGCTCCGCCGGGTCGGCGCTGCGCAAGGGCGCGGCGCTCCGCAACCGGCTGCCACTCTCGTCCCTCACCGTGGTGGTCGCCGGCGCCGACCGGCTCGCCGGCTTCGAGCACGTCGTGGCCGAGGAGCTCAACGTCAAGGACGTGCGGCTGCTCGACGCGGACCACCCCGACGCCGCGTCGTACGGCGTCTCGCAGCGGCTCACGGTCAACGCCCGCGCCGCCGGGCCGAGGCTGGGGTCGGACGTGCAGACCGCGATCCGGGCCTCGAAGTCCGGCGACTGGTCGATGTCGGAATCCGGCGAGGTCACCGCCGGTGGGCTGGTGCTGCAGGAGGGCGAGTTCGCCCTCGAGACCGTCGCGAGTGGAGGCTCCGACTCGGCCACCGGGATGCTGCCCGGTGGTGGGTTCGTCGTCCTCGACACGGCCGTCACGCCCGAGCTCGAGGCGGAGGGCGTCGCGCGCGACCTCGTGCGCGCCGTACAGCAGGCGCGGCGCGACGCCGGACTCGACGTGTCCGACCGTATCGTCGTCGACGTGACCGCGAGTGCCGCGGTGGCGGACGCCGCGCGGACCCATGCCGCCCTGATCGAGCGGGAGACCCTCGCGACGACCCTGGCGGTCCACGAGGCCGACTTGGAGTCGCCCGTGATCGAGCTGTCGCGGGCCTGAGGACTGGGTGGCACCGCGGCCGCTGCCCCGGTCTCATCATGTGATGTGGGCGAACCACCGCTTCTCACGATGAGCAGAGCACGAGAAGCGGAGGCTCGACACCTTCACCTGGTGAAGCCGGTGTCGCCGAGCACCCGATGAAACTGTCACCGATGCGAAGTGCGCCGCCGGAGCGGCTGGTTTGATGGGACCCGTGGAACTCGACCTGACCGCCGACGTCGTCGCGCTCACCGAGCAGCTCGTGGACATCGAGTCGGTGAGCCGCAACGAGCAGGTCATCGCCGACGCGGTCGAGGCGGCGCTCTCACCGCTGTCGCACCTCACCCTCACCCGCCGGGGCAACACCGTCGTCGCGCGTACCGAGCTCGGGCGCGGCGAGCGCGTGGTGCTCGCCGGTCACCTCGACACCGTGCCGCTCAACGACAACCTGCCGAGCCGGAACGACGGCACCCACCTGCACGGCCTCGGCACCTGTGACATGAAGGGCGGCGACGCGGTGATCCTCCGCCTCGCGGCCACGGTTCCCGAGCCGCACCGCGACGTGACCTTCATCCTCTACGAGGCCGAGGAGATCGAGAGCGCCTACAACGGCCTCAGCCTGCTCACCCAGAGCGACCCCGACCTCATGCAGGCCGACTTCGCGATCCTCATGGAACCCTCCGACGCGGTCGTCGAGGCCGGTTGCCAGGGCACCATGCGGGTCGACGTCACGGCGTACGGCGAGCGAGCCCACAGCGCGCGCTCGTGGAAGGGCGTCAACGCCATCCACCGCGCGACCCCCGTCCTGCAACGGCTCACGACGTACGACGCGCGGATGCCGGTGATCGACGGCCTGACCTACCACGAGGGCCTGAACGCGGTCGGCATCACCGGCGGCGTCGCGGGCAACGTGCTGCCCGAAGTCTGCACCGTGTCGGTCAACTACCGCTTCGCCCCCGACCGGAGCGAGGCGGAGGCCGAGGCGTTCGTCCGCGGCTTCTTCGAGGGGTACGACGTGCGTGTCAGCGACAGTGCGCCGGGTGCCCTGCCCGGTCTCGACCGGCCGGCGGCGAAGGAGTTCGTCGAGGCGGTCGGTGGCACGGTGAACCCGAAGTTCGGCTGGACCGACGTCTCCCGCTTCAGCGCCCTCGGCGTGCCGGCGGTCAACTTCGGCCCGGGCGACCCGATGCTCGCGCACAAGCAGGAGGAGCTCGTGCCACTCGACCAGATCCGTCACTGCGAGCGCGTCCTGGCCTCGTGGCTGGGAGGCGCGCTATGAACGAGAAGTTCAAGGGCCCGGTGCTGATGCGTCGTAACCAGGTCGACGGCACCACGACCGACCAGCGACTGCTCGACTCGCGCGGCGCGTCCGACTGGGTCCACACCGACCCGTGGCGCGTGCTGCGGATCCAGGCCGAGTTCGTCGAGGGCTTCGGCGCCCTCGCCGAGCTGGGCCCGGCGATCGCCTGCTTCGGCTCGAGCCGCACCAAGCCCGACGACCCGACGTACTCCATCGGCGAGGAGGTCGGTCGCAAGCTCACGGCGGCCGGCTTCGCGGTGATCACGGGCGGCGGCCCGGGAGCCATGGAGGCGGTGAACAAGGGCGCCAGCGAGGCGGGCGGGATCAGCGTCGGTCTCGGTATCGAGCTGCCGTTCGAGTCCGGCCTCAACCAGTGGGTCGACATCGGCATCAACTTCCGCTACTTCTTCGCCCGCAAGACGATGTTCGTGAAGTACTCCCAGGGCTTCATCGTGCTGCCGGGCGGCCTGGGCACGCTCGACGAGCTGTTCGAGGCGCTCACGCTGCGGCAGACGCAGAAGGTGACCAGCTTCCCGCTGGTGCTGCTCGGCATCGACTACTGGCAGGGCATGATCGACTGGCTGCGCGACCGGGCGCTGACGCACGGCACGATCAGCCAGGGCGACATCGACATGCTCCACGTCACCGACGACCCCGACGAGGCGGTGGCGTTGATGGTGGAGGCGCGCCGGCCGGAGACCTCGTCATGATGTGGCTCTTCGCGGCCCTGATCGTGCTGGCGCTGGGCGGCATCGCGATGGTCGCCGCCGGCCGCGGGGCGCCGATGGAGACGGCGTACGACGACGCACCCGACTCGCTCGTTCCGGCGGAGGGGCCGGTCACGGCCGACGACCTGCGCCGGATCCGTTTCCCGCTGGCCGTCCGCGGCTACCGGATGGCGGAGGTCGACGCGCTGCTCGAACGCCTCGCCGAGGAGCGTGAGGCGGAGGACGCACGGCACGCCCGCGAGGGTGACGCCGACCACGCCGACTAGGGCACACTGTGCGATCGTGAAGCCTGAGTACATCGTCTACGTCCTCACCTTCTTGTCCGCTGTCGTCGTCCTGCTCACCCGCATCCGGCTGTCCCAGTCGCGCGCCGCCGGGCAGCACCAGGTCGGTATGGGCACGGTCAACGCCCATACCGTGTGCGGCGTGCTCGCCCTGGCCCTCTGGGTGTTCTTCCTGGTCACCGGCCACGACAACTCGATGGTCGGCGTCGTCGCGCTCTTCTTCTACTGGCTGACCGCCCTCGTCGGTCTCCTGATCCTGCTGCGCTGGGTGCCCAGCCGAGGCAGGCACGCCTCGGGCAGCGCCGACGACAGCTGGTCCGAGGGGCCAGGCTTGTCCGTGCTCGCGCATGTCGGCATGGTGGTCGGTGTGGTCGTGTTCACCTGGTACTTCGCCACCCACAACTGATGCCTGAGCTGTCTCGGGTACGCCGCCGCGGTCTGGCCGCCGCGGGGCTCTCCCTCGCCCTCCTACCGGCCCTGCTCGTCCTACCGGCCGGGCCGTCGAACGCCGGCGCCTCCTCGGGCTCTTCCGCGCGTCCGGCGGTGATCGGTCGCCGCGTGCTGGGGCACTCCGTCCAGGGGCGGCCGATCGTGGCCTGGCACCTCGGCGAGCCGGGGCACACCAAGGTGGTCCTCATCTCCGTGATGCACGGCAACGAGCCCGCGCCGCGCCGCATCCTGATGGACCTGCGCAACGGCGCGCCGGTCCACGACCTCGACCTCTGGGTGGTGCCGGTCTACAACCCCGACGGGTTCGCCCACCACACGCGCAAGAACGCCCACGGTGTCGACCCCAACCGCAACTACCCCTTCAAGTGGATCCGCCAGACCGGGAACTACGACTCGGGTCCCAAGCCGGCCTCCGAGCCCGAGACCCGGGCGATGATGCACTTCCTGTCACGCATCCGGCCGTCGTACGTCCTGTCCTTCCACCAGCCGCTGCACGCCGTCGACGTCACCGAGCGACCTAGGTTCTCCCGCCGCGTAGCCCGCGCACTGGGGCTGCCGATGACGTCGCTGAACTGCGGGAGCAGCTGCCACGGGACCATGACGATGTGGTTCAACCACCGCTTCCAGGGCTTCGCGCTCACCGTCGAGTACGGCGCCTCCCCACCGGCCGCTCGACTGCGCGCCGCGCCCGACGCGATCCTGCGGCTCTTCGGTGCCTGGCGCGGTGGTGTCCACGGCGTCCCCCGCCCGACCGGCTGATCGTCGTACGCCGGGCTCCGGCCCACGCCCGATGCGACCGGACTCAGCGACCCTCGAAGACCGGCTTCTCCTTGGCCAGGAAGGCGAAGACGGCGGCGGCGTGGTCGGCCGTGGCGCCCGTGCGGGTCATCTGCGTCGACTCGAACGCGAGGACCTCCGCGAAGTCGTGCCCGGCGGCGTACTCCACCGACTGGCGCATGGCGCCGAGGGCCACGGTCGGGCCGGCGGCCAGTCGCGAGGCGAGGTCGGCGACGACCTCGGCCAGCTCGCCGGCCGGTACGACGCGCGTGGCGAGGCCGAGGGTCAGCGCCTCGTCGGCCGCGACCGTGCGCGGGAAGTAGAGCAGCTCGATCGCCCTGGCCTTGCCGACCAGCCGCTGGAGCGTGAAGCTCGACCCGGTGTCGCACGAGAGGGCGACGTTGGCGAAGGCCAGGTTGAAGCCGGCGGTGTCGGCGACGATGCGCAGGTCGCAGGCGAACGCCAGACTCGCGCCGGCGCCCGCGGCGACGCCGTTGACCGCGGCGATGACCGGCTTCTCCATGCCCGCGAGCGTCGACACGATCGGGTTGTAGTGCTCGTCGACGGTGCGGAAGAGCGAGTCCGGCGACTCGCTCCGCAGGATCTCGATGTGCTCCTTGAGGTCCTGTCCGACGCAGAACGCGCGGCCGGTGCCGGTGAGCACCACGCACCGCACGGCGTGGTCGTCCGCAACCCGGCGTAGGGCGGCGAGAAGCGCCTCCTTGGTCGCCACGTCGAGGCTGTTCATCGCGTCGGGACGGTTGAAGGTGACGGTCGCGACGCCGTCGGCGACCTCCAGCAGGACAGGGGAGACGTCAGGGGTCATGATCGCAGGCTTTCACACGCCCAGGCACCGGGCCACGAACCGGTCGGACGCCGGCTTGAGGCGCGCCGCCTCGCTCGTGAACAGCTCGGCGGCCGGTGCGCCGGGCCAGTCGCGGGGGAGCAGCTCGGCCGGCAGCCCGGGGTCGTCGAAGAGGAACTTGCGCCACTCGTGCACGAGCCGGAAGCGGGCCGCGAACGCCGCCTCGTCCTCGTCGTCGTGCCGCGGCTCGCCCCGGACGAGCGCGTCCGCGACCCCCGGCCAGGCGGCGTACGACGCGGCGAGACCGGTCAGGTCCCACGCGCCGACCGGTTCGGGCGCGAGCTCGACGGCGACGGCGTGGCGGGCACTCCCACCGGCCCGGGACACGACCTCGTCGACCTCGGGACGGTCGAAGGAGCACAGCCACACCCCCGGGGCGTGCTCGGCGTACCCGAGGTACCGCAGCTCCTCGCGGAGTCGTCCGCGCGCGCCGCGGTCGCGGGGCAGGTCGACGAAGACCAGCCGCCAGCGCCCGTCCCACGGCTCGGGGGCCCGGCGGTAGATTCGGCCGGCGGCCTCGCTGAGCCGCTCGATGGCCCGACGCGTCGCGCGGTAGCCCGGGGCGGCGTCGACCCGGGTCGGCTCGAGCCACCCCTGCGCGGTCATCCGCGAGATGGCCGTGCGTACCGCCGGCGCCGTGATCCCGACCGGCTCCAGGAGCCGGATCAGGGAGGACACGGGGGCCTGGTTGCCCCGCGACCGGAGGTGATCGCCGTACACGTCGAACAGGGCCGAACGAGCGCGCATGCGGTCACTGTGCCAGTTCCGGGCCGGGGTTCGCGGGCGGGCCCGGGCCCGATGAGGGATAATGGCCTACGCATCGGCGTGTGGGGGGCTCTCACCTTCCGCACGTCTTGGGTCCGAACAACAAGAAGAGGTGCGCGGATGGCGGCAATGAAGCCGCGGACAGGTGACGGTCCGCTCGAGGTCACCAAGGAAGGCCGTGGCATCGTGATGCGTGTGCCTCTCGAAGGCGGTGGCCGGCTCGTCGTCGAGCTCAACGCCGAAGAGGCCGGCGCACTGGGAGATGCCCTGAAGGACGTCGTGGGCTGAGGTGCCCGCGACCACCGCGACCCTCCCGCCCCAGGTTTCACCGCCCGCTTTCGCGCTGAGTGGGCTGCCACCGCACGAGCTCGCCGGGGTGGAGGCGGTCGCCTACCCGTTCACGTCGTACGACGGGCAGCCGGTGCTCGGTCCCGGGGCCGAGGCGGGCGCCGAGGCGCTGGGCATCGACCTGCTCGCCGTACTCATGGCGGAGCGGGCGAAGGGCAAGGGCGGCGAAGTCGTCCGCGTCCCGGTCGGCGGCACGCCCGGCCACCCGACGCTGCGACTGGTGCTGCTGGTCGGGCTCGGCGACGAGTCGGCGACCGACTTCCGCCGGGCCGGAGCTTCCCTGGCGCGCGCGACCTTCGACCGCGACACGGTCGCCTCGACGATCGCGGCCGCCGGCGACTCCGACGCGCTCACGGCGTTCGTGGTCGGGGCGATGCTCGGGTCCTTCGTCTTCCACTGGCGCTCGCACGGACCGGAGCACGAGCCGCCGCGCCGGATGGTGCTCGCCGGCCAGTCCGCGAGTGACCATTCCGCCGACCTCGAGCGCGGGCTCGAGCTGGGCGGCGCGGGCTGGCGGGCCCGGATGCTCGCGACCGTGCCCTCCAACCTGAAGTCCCCCCAATGGCTCGCCGAGCAGGCCGAGCTGATCGCCGCCGAGCACGGGCTCACCTGCGAGGTGTGGGACGAGGTCCGGCTGGCCAAGCAGGGCTTCGGCGGCATCGTGGCGGTCGGTCAGGCGTCGGCGACTCCCCCCCGGCTGATCCGGCTCGACTATGCGCCCCCCAAGTCGGCGCGCAAGGCCCCGCGCGTGGTCCTGGTCGGCAAGGGGATCACGTTCGACTCCGGCGGTCTCTCGATCAAGCCCGGCGAGGCCATGTCGACCATGAAGCGCGACATGACGGGGGGCGCCGTGGTGATGGCCGTGCTGGCCGCGCTGGGCCGGCTCGGCTGCCCGCTGCGCGTCACGGCGCTGGTGCCGGCAGCTGAGAACGCCATCGCCGGCAACGCCCTGCGCCCCGGTGACGTCGTCACCCACTACGGCGGCCGCACCAGCGAGGTGCTCAACACCGACGCCGAGGGGCGGGTCGTGATGGCCGACGCGATGGCGTACGCCGTCGAGAAGCTCGACCCGGCGGTGCTGGTCGACGTGGCGACGCTGACGGGCGCGATCAAGGTCGCGCTGGGGCAGCGGGTCGGTGGCTACTTCGCCAACGACGAGGCGCTCGCGGCCCGGCTCTTCGCCGCCGGCGAAGCGGCGGGGGAGCCGTTGTGGCGGATGCCGCTGGAGGCCGACTACGAGGACGTCCTGTCGTCCACGATCGCGGACGCCAAGAACTCCCCGGGCGGGCCCGGCGCCATCACCGCCGCGCTCTATCTCCAGCACTTCGCGGGCGACGTCCCCTGGGCCCACCTCGACCTGGCGTCCGTCGGCGACTCGCCGGCCGACTCCTACGAGTGGACGACCGGCCCCTCGGGCTTCGGTGCTCGCGCCCTGCTCGACTGGCTGACCGGCCCCGACCCGCTCGACGGGATCGGCGGGTGACCGACCTGCGCCCTGCGAGCAAGCTCTCCGCCGGTCCTTGCTCGGGCCTCACGGTCCGCTGGTCGCTGGCCGACGCCCGGGCGGGAGTCGAGGAAGCGCTGATCTCCTACGTCGGGGACACGTCGTACGACCGGTTCAGCGGCCTGCCCGACCTCGCCTTCAAGACCTGGCGGATGGTGCCGGGGGAGTGGTTCGAGGGGTGCTACGTCTTCGCGGACGACGCGAGCCGCGCGGCGTTCCAGGAGACCTTCACCGCCGGCGCCGCCGACGCGCCCGGGTCGGTCATCATCGGCAGCCCGCCGGTCCTGATCGAGGCCTGCGTCGTCGTGGCGATCGCCGAGGGCGGAGCGGGCTTCCAGCCTCAGCGCCGCGGCTGACGCGACCGTTTCGGGCGCCTTGCGAGCGAGCTCGCCGCGGTGGGTCGGGTGGCGCGCCTGGCGAGCGAGCGCGCCGCGGTGGGTCGGGTGGCGCCTTGCGAGCGAGCTCGCCGCGGCGTTCGCTGCGGTGGGACGCCCGGACGGTGTCCGAGCGTCCCGTCCTCGCTCACGGACGGTGTCCGAGCGTCCCGTCCTCGCTCAGGCTTCGGGTGACCACTCCTTCTTGGCGACCAGGAGGCCGTCGCCGGCCGGCAGCAGGGCCGGGACGAGGGAGTCGTGGGCGGCGATCTCGCGGCCGAGGTCGCGGATGACCGTGGTCTCCTCGTCGCGCTGCGAGGGGTCGGCCACCCGGTCGTGCCAGAGCGCGTTGTCGAAGGCCACCACCCCGCCGGGACGCAGCAGCCGGAGCGCCTCCTTGAGGTAGGCGGCGTACTCCGCCTTGTCGCCGTCGCAGAACACCAGGTCGTAGTGACCGTCCGTGAGGCGTGGGAGTACGTCGAGCGCTGCCCCCGCGATCGTGCGAGCGCGCTGCGGGGCGATGCCGCCCTCGGTGAACGTCTCGCGCGCCAGCCGCTGGTGCTCGGCCTCGATGTCCACGGTGGTGAGGACGCCGTCCGAGCGCATGCCGCGCAGCAGCCACATGCCCGAGACGCCCGTCCCGGTACCGACCTCGACGACGGCTCGCGCGTCGATCACCGAGGCCAGCAGGCGCAGGGCGGCGCCGACACCGGGGCTGATCGCGACCACGCCGACCTCGTCGGCCCGGGCCCGGGCCGCGGCGAGCACCTCGTCCTCGGCGACGAAGCTCTCGGCGTAGGACCAGCTGGCGGGCTTGGGCGGAGCAACGGACATGGCGGTCGCGGCCTTCCGGTTCAGTGGCAGCGCGCGCGGGCGCGGCGCCGCGGTCAGGGCGACCCTATCGCGCGGTGCTGGTCGTCAGCGGGCGTCGTGAGCGCGCCGAACCCGCGCCGTTCCGGACGTCGGTCCCGGGAACATTGCGCACCCCTCCGCTCGTTGGACCAGAGACGTTCACATGCGGGGGAGGGCGCTTCTCACAGGTTCCTCTCAGCCGTGCAGACGAGAGTTCGAGCGAAGGGAACGGCACTGTTCAGGTCATCGGCGCACAGGCGCCAGCAGGAGGAGCTCGTGGACGCCGGTTCTGACCAGCGGTACGACGAGTCCGGCGGCGTGCCCACGTGGGAGCAGATCGTCGACCGGCACTCGGACCGCGTCTACCGCCTCGCGATGCGCCTGACCGGCAACCGCCACGACGCCGAGGACCTCACACAGGAGGTCTTCGTCCGGGTCTTCCGCAGCCTCTCGACCTACCAGCCGGGCACGTTCGAGGGCTGGATCCACCGCATCACCACCAACCTCTTCCTCGACCAGGCGCGCCGCAAGCAGCGGATCCGCTTCGACGCCCTCTCCGACGAGCGCGCCGACCGCCTCCGCAGCCAGCTGCCCACGCCCGACACGGCGTACGCCGACCAGACCTTCGACGACGACGTCGAGCGCGCGCTGTCCACGCTGCCGCCGGAGTTCCGGGCCGCGGTCGTGCTCTGTGACGTCGAGGGCCTGTCGTACGACGAGATCGCGCAGATCCTCGACGCCAAGCTCGGCACGGTGCGGTCGCGCATCCACCGCGGCCGAGCCATGCTCCGCGAGACGCTGGCCCACCGCGCGCCGGCGGACGGTCGCACCCGCTACCGCGGGCCCGCCCCTCAGATCCAGGGGTCGACGTCGTGATCGGCCACCTGGGACCCCGCGTCAGCGCACTGCTCGACGGACAGCTCTCCACGCCTGACGAGGAGCGCGCCTGGGAGCACGTCCACTCGTGCCATCTGTGCCGTGACGCCGTCGAGCGCGAGGGCTGGGTCAAGACCCGGCTCGCGAGCATGCAGTTCGCCGGAGCCACCGCACCGTCCCACCTCAAGGGCTCGTTGCTCGTCCGCGGGCTCGTCGAGGACTGGTCCGACGAGATCGACCGCGACCTGGTCGGCGCGGGCACCATGCGTAGCCGACGCCACCTCGGCGTGGCCGGCATCAGTAGCGGCGCGGTCGGCGCGGCCGTGATGAGCGTGCTCGCCCTGGGTGCCTCGCCGGCCAACGCGCCGGGCGCCGTCACCGGTCCGTCCGGTTCGCCGGTCGGCACCTCGCTGAGCAACGTGATCGCCTCGGCCCTGGACCGCGACTCGCCGCCCGCGACGCGCCCGGGACGCAGTCACGGCAGCCCGGACACCGCGCTGCTGGCGAGCGCGCTGCGTCGTACACTCACGCCCTAGGGCCTCGTCGGGCCCGACGCGCCACAGCAGCCGACGGCACCCCGGGGAGAGTCAGGACCGCGTGAGCGACGAGCATCCGAGCAGTGACGAGAGGGCGCCGTCAGTCCCCGAGGATGACGGCTGGCTGCCGCCGCGCGAGCAGCCCCCTCCGCACCAGTGGGCACCTCCGGGTCCGGTGACCGCGAGCGGACCGTCGTACCCGTCGGCCGTGCCTCCGGTCCCGCAGTACGCCGTGCAGTCGGGGCTCCCGCCGCCGCAGCCGACGCCGTCCGCGCGCGGACGGGTGCCGGGCTGGCTGTGGCCGGTCGTCTCGGTCCTGGCCCTGATCGTCGGCGTGATCGGCGGTCTCGTCGGCGGAGCGGCGTACGAGCGCTGGCACCGGACGAGCACCGAGGGTCGGGTCTCGGGCGGGCTGTCCGCGGCCGGCACGGTCTCGCAGGCACCCCTCCCGGTGGGCAACCACTCCGTGGCCTCGGTGGCCCAGCAGCTGCTGCCGAGCACGATCCAGGTGCTGGCTCAGTACCACGGCAAGAAGGACGGCGCGACCGGGTCGGGCTTCGTGCTCGACCGCTCGGGCCATTTCATCACCAACAACCACGTCGTCGCCGATGCCGTCAGCAACGACGGACCGATCGAGATCATGGACCAGAACGGCGACCGGTTCCCGGCCAAGGTCGTGGGGCGCAGCCCGACCTACGACCTCGCGGTGCTCTACGTGAAGGGAGCGCCGAAGCTGCCGCCCGCCAGTCTGGGCTCGGCGCAGGCACTCCACGTCGGTGACCAGGTCGTCGCCTTCGGCTCCCCGCTCGGCCTGAGCTCGACGGTCACCTCGGGGATCGTGAGCGCCCTCAATCGGCCGGTGACCACGAGCGAGTCCGGCTCCGACTCGTCGTACATCAACGCCGTGCAGACGGACGCGGCCATCAACCCGGGCAACTCCGGCGGTCCGCTGGTCGACCTGGCCGGGCGGGTGGTGGGCGTGAACTCCGCCATCGCGACCACCGGCAGCAGCGGCGCCGGGCAGGCCGGCAACATCGGCGTCGGGTTCGCGATCCCGATCGAGCAGGTGAAGATCACCGCCGACCAGATCCTGAGGACCGGTCAGGCGCGCTACCCCGTGATCGGCGCGACCGTGAACACCGGCGGCACCACCGACACCGGCGCGAAGATCCTCCATGTGAACTCCGGCAGCCCGGCCGACCGTGGCGGTCTGCGCGAGGACGACGTGGTCACGACCGTGGCCGGCGAGAAGGTCGCGAACGGGATCGCGCTGATCGTGGCGATCCGGGCCCACCAACCCGGCGACACCGTGCCCTTCACCGTGACCCGGGGCAGCAGTGAGCTCCGGCTCCGGATCACTCTCGGCTCGCAGGTCGGCTGAGGCCGGCACACTCCCTCCGCGGCGTCGTTCGCGGCCTCGGGTTGGGACGCTCTTCTAGGGTGTCGTCGTGACCAAGAGCTCCCGTCGTGCCACCGAGGTGGCACGACGCCAGCGCGCCGCCGAGATCCAGCGCGCACACCAGCAACGCGAACGCCGGCGCGTCATCGTCGCCGGCGTCGTCGTCGTCCTGGTGATCGTCGGCATCGGCCTGGCCGTCCTCCAGAGCCTGCACCACACCAAGCTCTCGGCGACGAGCAACCAGATCTTGCCGGCCGCCGTGTCGGGTGCGACCACGGTGCAGCCGAAGCCGGAGTCGGTGCCGAACCCGACCGACATCAAGGGCGTGCTGGCATGGAACACCGCTGGCTACCCGGCAGCCGGCGATCCGACCAGCGGCACCCTCGGCCACGACCACGTCGCGGGGCCGGTGACGTACGCCGTCACGCCGCCGGTGGGTGGGCCGCACAACCCGGTCTGGATGAACGCCGGCGTCTACACCAAGCCGGTGCCGAGCGAGCGAGCCGTGCACAACCTGGAGCACGGTGCCGTGTGGATCACCTACCGACCGAGCCTGCCGGCCTCGCAGGTGTCCCAGCTCGTCGACTTCTTCAAGAAGCAGTCCATGATCCCCGAGTCGTCGGACGGCGGCCGCTCCAACCGGTTCGTCGACCTCACGCCGTGGGTCGACAACAGCCTGCCGAGTCCGATCGTGATCAGCTCGTGGGGCTACCAGCTCCGGGTGACCAGCCCGACCGACCCGCGGCTCCAGCAGTTCGTCGACACGTTCCGGTACAGCCAGACCTACAGCCCGGAGTACGGCTCCCCGGTGGACAAGGTCCCCGTGCGGGCCGGCGGCCAGCCCGCGATCAACGGCTCGTCCGAGGCGAACCCCGCGGGTGGCCTCAGCTGATCAGTCGGCGCTGACGCCCGGCAGGTCGGGGGATGCGGGGTCGGCCGGGCCGGCCTCGGTCTCGCTGAAGGGATGGGCGTCGACGAAGGCCCGCGCCTCGTCGTACATCCGCTCGATGTAGGCCTCGAGCTGCGTCGCCTCGACCCGCCACTGTCCGCGGCCCCCGATCTTGATGGCGGGCAGGTCGCCACGCCGGACGAGGGCGTAGACCTGGGCGCTCGACGTGCTGAGGATCTCGGCGACGTCCGCGAGCGTGAGAAACCGAGGCGTGACGGCCATGGGGCCATGGTTGCACGAGTGACCGGACCACCGGCGCTCCTCGAAGTCACCTGTGGAGGAGGCTGCCGCGGACGGGTGGGTTCGGGTGATGATGGCTCCGTGAGCAGGAATCTCGGGATGACTGACACGCCCTCGGCCCAGCGCGCCTCAGCGCCCGGCTGGCGTGACCCTCGGCTGTGGATCGGCGTCGCCATGGTCGCCGCCTCGGTGCTGGCCGGTGCCCTCGTGCTCGGCACCTCCGACGACACGGTCCCGGTCTGGGCCACGACCGACGCGATGGGTGCGGGGCAGGCGGTCACCGCCGGCGAGCTGACCGTACGCCGGGTCCGGTTCGCCGACTCGTCCGACGCGGCGCTCTACCTCGATGCCGACCGTCCGCTGCCGGCCGACCTGCGGCTGCTCCGCGGTGTCGGCGCGGGCGAGCTGCTGCCCCGGGCGGCGCTCGGTCCCGGTGCCGACGTCTCGCTGCGTCAGGTGCCGATCTCGGTGGCCGCCGACCAGGTGCCACGCGACGTCGCAGTCGGCACGCTCGTCGACGTCTACCTCCGGCCGGCCTCGCACAGCGGATGCCAGGACGCGCCGGTCTGCGGCGGTCGACCGGTGCTGGCCGGCGTGACCGTGCTCGACGCGCCGCCGGTCGACCAGGAGTTCGGCTCCGACGGCGGTCGCATGCTGGTGCTCGGCATGCGCAGCGGCCAGGCGCACCGGTTCTTCCGCCTCTTCGCCTCGACGGACGGCCCGGCGCTCACCGTGGTCGGCCGAGGCTGAGCATGGTCGTCGTCCTGGTCGTGGCCGCTGGTGCCGCCTGGGAGTCGCGCCTCCTCGAGCTGATGGCGGCGCGACCCGGCATCGTCGTACTCAAGCGCTGTGTCGACGTCGACGACCTGTTGGCGGCCAGCAGCGCCGGACAGGCCGACGCCGCCGTGGTGACACTCGACGCACCGGGTCTCGACCAGTCGGCGGTCGACCTGCTCCACCGGCACCAGGTGCGGGTCGTCGCGGTGGCGGGCACCGGCGACGCCGCGCGGGCCCGGGCGGCACGGGTCGGCGTCGACGTACTCGTCGACGAGACCGATGTGGGGCAGGTCCCCGACGTCCTCGAGGCCGACGACGACCCGGCGCCCGTCACCGCCGACCCGCTCGACGACCTCGAGCCGCCGACCGCCACCGGGGCGGGGCGCATCGTCGTGGTCTGGGGTCCCGCCGGAGCCCCGGGCCGTACGACGGTCGCGACGGCGCTCGCCGCGACCCTCGCGGGCCGGGGCCTCCGCACCACCCTCGTCGACGCCGATCCCTACGGCGGTTCGGTGGCGCAGCATCTCGGTGTGCTCGACGAGGTCTCGGGTCTGTTGAGCGCGGCCCGGCTGACCGGCGACGGGGTGCTCGAGGCGAGGTTCGGGTCCGTGCAGCGGGCCCTCGGCGACCGCCTCACCGTCGTCACCGGCCTTCCGCGCCCCGACCGCTGGGTGGAGGTGCGCGCCGGTGTCGTCGAGCGCCTGCTCGAGGTGGGGCGATCGCACGGTCAGGTCGTGGTCGACACCGGCTTCAGCCTCGAGGACGACCCGGCCGGCGACCTGGGCTCGCGTCCGGGGCGCAACCACCTGACCCTCGGCGCACTCGACGTCGCCGACGACGTGGTCGTGGTCGGCAGCGCCGACCCGGTCGGGCTCTCGCGCCTGGCCCGTGGTCTCGTGGACCTGCGCGAGCGACGAGCCGGTGCCCCCGTGCGCGTCGTGGTCAACCGGATGCGGGCGAGCCTCGGCTGGTCCGAGCGCGAGATCGCCGGCATGGTCGAGGGCTTCACCCGCCTGGCCGGCATCCACTTCGTGCCCGACGACCGTCCGGCGGCCGACCGCGCCCTGGTCACCGGCTCGAGCGTGGTGGACGACTCCGACTCCGTACTGGGCCGCGCCGTCGGTGCGGTGGCCGACGCGCTCGTGCCCCCGTCGTCGCCGGCACCTCGCAACAACGGTCGGCTCAGGAGGAGAACAGCAGGTAGAGCCCGCCCACGGTGAAGGCGATCATCGCGCCCAGCAGCGGCAGCTGCCCGGTGAGCTGGTGCTTCTTCGGCAGCAGCTTGATCGCGCGCTCGTGGGCCACGATCACGCCCACGACGTGGCCGAGCACGACCGCGACCACCTTGGAGTCCGCGAGGAACGTCGGGTGGTACGACAGCCAGTAGGGGACCGACCAGTTGCCGGTGCCGAACACGTTGCTGCCGTTGCTCAGTGGATCGCTGGCCTGGATCAGCGTCTGGGTACCGATCTCCACGAAGTAGCTGAGGTAGTGGGCCACGATGTAGCCGACGATGATCGGCACCACCGAGATGGCCAGCTGGCTCGGCAGCTGCCGGCGCGACTGGTCGGGACCGACCCCGGTGGCGATGCAGGCGAGCCAGAAGATCAGGCCGACGCCGACGCAGAAGCCCAGCAGACCGAGGTTGTTCTGGACGTACGTCGACGCACCGGTCGACTGGATGAAGGTCAGCCACCGCGTCGACTCGCGGAACGCGTCGAACGCCGTACTGCCGAAGAGCACGGAGACGACGCCGATCAGGCCCGGAGTCGCCTCACTGGTGTCTAGGTTGGCGAGCGGGCTGCGGATCACCAGGGCACCGTCACGGTAGCCCCAGACCGACACCTTCGCGACCAGGCTCGAGTAGACCTCGAACGGGTCGGCGCGCGCGTAGAACGCGTTGCCGAAGAGCGCCCCGCCGACGATCATCGCGGCGAGGTACAGCGCGCACCACAGCCGGACCGGGGCGAGGTCGACGTTGTGGGGGTAGACCAGCTCCATCCAGACGAAGGCGAACAGACCGACGGCCGCCGGCCAGGTGCCGAGGCGCTCGGGGTAGGTGAACACGCCCTCGTCGGCGTCGCCGCCGGAGATGCGGGCCAGGCCGGAGTTGATCAGCCGGAAGGGGCTGATCGCCTTCCAGACCCGCCCGAAGAGCAGGGAGGCCGGGACCATCCCGACCCAGATCCAGACGTAGAAGATGCCGAAGATCGGGTTGATCAGCAGGTCCTTGCCGCGGACCGCGACCAGGATGAGGTAGAGCAGGCCGAGCAGCCCGACCAGCCGGAGTAGGCCGCGGAACGCCGCCGAGTCCACGGTGCGGGCCAGCCACGCGGGCGCGAGGCGTCCGCTGGTGGTCGCGTCGTACCGGGGTTCGCGCCAGGCGAGCGCCAGGACGACGAACGAGACCGCGACCGCCGCGGCGGCACCGAGGACCGCGACGGTCCGCGAGATCGGCAGGTCCTGGGCGCCGCCGAGCCCGTGGGCCGGCAGCAGGAGGAGGTTCACTGGGCCTGGAGCTGGAGGATCACCTTGTCGAGCGTATGCGACTCGACGGTGATGATGCCCGGTGTCGTGATCGGCTTGACCTCGAGGGTGGTGGACCCCTTGTCGTACGCGAGCTCCTGCTCGGGGGAGGAGTGGACGTGGATCTCACCGGGTGCGTCCGCGGTGACGTCGAACTCGATGCGTTGTCCCACGGCGACCGAGACCCGGTCGCCGTTCGGGTTGATCGAGCCGCCGTTGATGGTGATGTCGATGACCATGGTCGGGAGCGTTCCCGTCGGCGGGGACGAGCTGCTGCTGCCGCACGCGGCGAGCGACGTACCGGTCAGGAGCAGCAGGGCGGTGGCGGCGACCAATCGGCGCACGGGTGTGGCCTTTCTCGCAGGCGGACCGGGCAGCCCGTCACGGGCCTTCTGGAAGACTCCCATGCGGGGACGAGTCTCGAGGCATGGGGGTGGCGGATGACCGATCGTCTTCGGCCGCGCGACCTGGCCTTCCTGACGGCCGAGACGCCGACCACGCCGATGCACAACGCCACAGTGGAGATCTTCGACCCCGGCTCCTCGGGCTTCGACCATGACACGCTGGTGCGGCTGATCGGTGATCGCATCGCGTTCGTGCCGCGCTACCGGCAACGCGTCCGGTCGGTCCCCGGCCATCTGGCCAACCCGGTCTGGGTCGACGACCCGCATTTCGACCTCGGCTACCACGTCCGCCGGTCCGCGCTGCCCCGCCCGGGCTCACTGGACCAGCTGCGCGAGCTGGTCGCGCGGATCGTCTCGCGGCCACTCGACCGCCACCGCCCGCTCTGGGAGGTCTACTTCGTCGAGGGGCTCGAGGGCGGCCGCGTCGCAGTCCTGTCGAAGTCGCACCAGGCGCTGGTCGACGGTGCCCAGATCGTCGACCTGGCCCAGGTGCTCCTCGACCGGACGCCCGAGCGCCGCGAGCTGGGGTCGGACGAGTGGCGGCCCGAGCGTCCCGTCTCGTCGACCAGCCTGGTCCTGGACGCCGTACGCGACTCGGTCGTCACGCCGTACACCACGCTCGACACGGTGCGCGGGGCGGCCGGCTCGTGGCTGCGCGGAGCCGACGCCACCGCGCGGCGGGTGTCCCACGTCGTCAACGCCCTGGCCAGCGGGCGCTCGGAGCAGGACACGCCCATCGGCGGCACGCTCTCGCAGCAGCGGCGCTTCGTCACCGTACGACGCGAGCTCGCCGAGCACCGCGCCGTACGCGACGCCCACGGCGGGACCGTCAACGACGTCATCCTGGCGACCGTGGCGGGTGGTCTGCGCAGCTGGCTGATGACGCGCGCCGAGTCGCTCGGGGGGCTGCGCCAGGTGCGGGCCGTCGTCCCCGTGTCGGTCCACGACCACGACCTCGAGGCGACCTCGCTGGGTACCCAGATCGCCGCGCACTTCGTCGATCTCCCGGTGGGCGAGCCGAGCCCCGTCGTACGACTGCACCAGGTCTCGTACTCCTTCAAGGCCCACAAGGAGACGGGTCGCGCCGTTGCGGCCAACCGGATCGCCGGGATCTCGGGCTTCGCACCGTCCACGTTCCACGCGATCGGCTCGCGGGTCGCGGCCGGGGAGCTGCGGCGAGGGTTCCAGATCTCGGTCACCAACGTGCCCGGCCCGCAGTCGCCGCTCTTCTGCGCCGGCGCGCGGATGGAGCAGACGTACCCCGTCCCCCCACTGCTGCCCGGGCACGCGCTCGCGATCGGCGTCACGTCGTACGACGGGCAGGTCTACTACGGCGTCACCGCCGACCGCGACCTGATGCCCGACGCCGACGTCTTCGGGGTGTGCCTCAACGACGCGCTCGACGAGCTGCTCGACACGTCGGGTGACGCGCGGCCGAAGGTGCCACGCGGGCGGTCCCGCCGAGGCACGCGCAAACCGGGTGTGTGGTCGTGAGGCTCCATCTCCCCGCGACCATCGAGCTCCTCCAGCAGCTCCACGACGACGTACCCGCTGACGGTGTCGACCCCGACGACGACCTCGGCTGGTACGCCACCCAGGAGATCCCCGGCCTCCTCCGTTGAGTGGGCCAAAACGGTCTGTCGAGACGGCGCATATGGTCAGACCGATTCTCCCGACTCGACAGGGAATTGAGCGGCCGGTGCCGGTCTGACAACATCGCGGGCATGGACGCTGTCACTCACCCGCCGCACCCGGTCAACGAGCCCAACCTGACGTACGCTCCGGGAAGCGCCGAGCGAGAGGCGCTGGTCGCCGAGCTGGTGCGACAGGAACGCCGGCAGGTGACTCTGCGCGCCCACATCGGCGGCCGTCGCCGCAACGGCGGGGGAGCCGAGATCAAGGTCGTGCAGCCGCACGACCACCAGCACGTGCTCGGCACCTTGAAGGGCGCCACGCATCGTGACACCGAGGCCGCGATCAAGGCCGCGGGCGACGCCGCGCCCGACTGGCGGGCCATGTCGTTCGACGACCGGGCCGCGATCATCCTCAAGGCGGCCGACCTGCTCGCCGGTCCCTGGCGACAGCGTCTCAACGCGGCGACCATGCTCGGTCAGTCCAAGACGGCGTTCCAGGCCGAGATCGACGCGGCCTGCGAGCTGATCGACTTCTGGCGGTTCAACGTCCACTTCGCCCGTCAGATCCTCGCCGAGCAGCCGATCGCCAACAGCCCCGGGATCTGGAACCGCACCGACTACCGACCGCTCGAGGGCTTCGTCTACGCGATCACCCCGTTCAACTTCTCCGCGATCGCCGGCAACCTGCCGACCGCTCCGATCCTGATGGGCAACACCGTCATCTGGAAGCCCGCCGTCACCCAACAGCTCGCGGCCAACCTGACCATGGAGCTCCTCGAGGAGGCCGGTCTCCCGCCGGGCGTCATCAACATGCTCCCGGGGCACGGGCACGACGTCTCCGAGGTGGCGCTCGCGCACCCCGACCTGGCCGGCATCCACTTCACCGGCTCGACCCGCGTCTTCCACCACCTCTGGCAGACCGTCGGCGCCAACATCGCGTCGTACCGCTCCTACCCGCGCATCGTCGGCGAGACCGGCGGCAAGGACTTCGTGGTCGCGCACCCGAGCGCCGACCCCGACGTACTGCGTACGGCGCTGATCCGCGGCGCCTTCGAGTACCAGGGCCAGAAGTGCAGCGCCGCCTCCCGCGCGTACGTCGCGAAGTCGGTGTGGGCGAAGATGCGCGACCGGTTCGTGGCCGAGGTCGAGGGCCTGGCCATGGGCGACGTCACGGACCTGTCCAACTTCATGGGTGCGGTGATCGACGACCGGGCGTTCGCCAAGCACAAGCGCGCCATCACCCGCGCCAAGCGCAACCGCCACCTGTCGATCCTCGCCGGCGGGCAGACCGACGACTCGGTCGGCTGGTTCGTGCGGCCCACGGTCGTGCAGTCGACCGATCCCAAGGACCAGATGTTCTCCACCGAGTACTTCGGTCCGATCCTCGCCGTCCACGTGTACGACGACAGCCGCTACGACCGCGTCCTGCAGCAGATGGAGTCGTTCGCGCCGTACGCGCTGACCGGCTCGATCATCGCCCAGGACCGTCGGGCGATCGCCGAGGCCCAGCACCTGCTCCGCTTCGCCGCCGGCAACTTCTACGTCAACGACAAGCCCACCGGCGCGGTCGTCGGGCAGCAGCCGTTCGGGGGCGCCCGGGCCTCCGGCACCAACGACAAGGCCGGCTCCGCAGCCAACCTCATGCGCTGGACGAGCCCGCGGTCGATCAAGGAGACCTTCGTCCCGCCGAAGGACTACCGCTACCCGCACATGGGCTGAGCGAGGACGCTCAGATCACGCCGAGTCGGCGCAAACAGGCGCTCGAATCACGCCGAGTCGGCGCAAAGAGACACTCGGATCGCGCCGAGTCGTCATACGACGACTCGGCGATCAGGCGCGCCACTCCCCGGCGAGCCACTTCACGCCGACCTTGTGCTCGGCGTCGAAGGCCTTGCCGATGAAGCCCGCGACGAGCTCCTCGATCTTGCCGCCGACGAGCGGCATCGACACCTTCACCGCGAGATCGATCCGCTCCACCACGTCGTCTCCGGACTGGGCCAGGGTCTGGGTGCCGGTCATGTCGCCCGGCTTGCCGGGGATGGTCACATGGATGTCCGCCGAGGACGGCGACGTCCAGGTCTCGCGCTGCACGAAGCGGATCTCGGGGCCTACGAGCTTCTGCGCGAACGCCGGGATCCGGTCGGTGCCGTGCGCCTGCTCGAGACGCGCGTCCATCCCGTCCCCGTCCATCGAGATCTGGCAGTCGAAGTCGACGACGCGCTGGTAGTCCGCCACGGCCTTCCGGTACGCCGGGTCCCCGAACATGGAGAACACGTCATGCACCGTCGCCGCGGGATAGGTCAGGGTGTGGCTGACCCGCCTCATCGTTCTCCCTCCAGCCACGAGAGGCCGGCACCGTGCTCGGCGTCCCAGCCCGCCGCGAGCTTGTCGGCGAACAGCTTCTCGAGCTTGCCGCCGATCACCGGGATGCGGACCTTCGACTCGCCCTCGAACGTGTCGAGACACCCGTCGCCGTCGGCGACCAGCTCGCGCCGGCCGTGGATGCTGGCGGGCATCATCGGCGTGGTGATCGTGAAGTCGGCGGCGTGGCCGTCCCACTCCTCTTCCTGGATGGCGTGCACGGACACACCGACGACCTTGCGGGCGAACGCCGGGATGTCGGTGTTGGGCGAGACCATGTCGATGCGGACCGACGCTCCCTCGACGGTCACGTCCACCTTCGTGGCGCCCTGCGCTCCGGCGGCCTGCTCCCGGAACGCCGGGTCGGTCAGCATCGCGTAGACGTCGTCCGGCGACGCGTCGTACCGCACCTCGTGAGTCACTCGCATGCGCCCATCATGCCGGGCTCGCGGCCGACTGGATACGGGCGTCGCCGGCCCGCGACCGCCTCGCCGTACGACGCTCCGCAGGCGGGGTTGGTCAGGGCGTCTCGGGAGTTCTACTGTCGGGTTGTGTCAATGTCGACCGACCTCGAGAAGTCCCATCTGCTCACCCAGGCGATCGCCCTCGCCGAGCGGAGCTCCGGCACCGGCGGACCGCCCAAGAGCGAGGTCGGGCCGCTGCTCATGGCCTACTACCGGCACGTCGCGATCGACGACGTGATCGACCGCTCCGCCGAGGAGCTGTACGGCGCGCTGGTCTCGCACTACCGCACGGCCGACCTCCGCCCGCAGGGCACGGCCCGGGTCCACGTCTTCACACCGGCGCTCGGCGAGCACGGCTGGTCGGCCGGGGGGCACTCGGTGGTGGAGGTCGTCACCGACGACATGCCGTTCCTGGTCGACTCGGTGGTGATGGAGCTGACCCGGCAGCAGCGGGACGTGCACCTCGTCGTCCACCCACAGTTCGACGTCACCCGCGACGTGACCGGCCGGCTGGAGCGCATCGCCTGCCCCGACAACGAGTCGGCCGAGCCCCTGGAGGGCGCTGCCCGCGAGTCGTGGATGCACGTCGAGATCAGCAGGATCGGGCACGACGAGGACCTCGACACCATCGTCAACGACCTGCAGCGCGTGCTCCGCGACGTACGCGAGTCGGTGGAGGACTGGGGCCGGATGCGGCAGCAGGTCGACGAGATCGTCGAGGACCTCACGTCGCGGCCCCCGTCGTCGATCTCGCACGAGGAGGTCTCCCGTGGCGTGGCCTTCCTGAACTGGCTGGCCGCCGACCACTTCACGCTGCTGGGCTACCGCGAGTACCACCTCGACCACCGCAGCGACGGCGAGTACCTCCGCGGTGTGCCCGGTACGGGCGCGGGCATCCTGCGCAACGACCCCGACATGTCGAGGCCGTCGTTCGGCAAGCTCCCGGACAAGGCCGCGGAGACGGCGCACGAGAAGACCCTGCTGGTGCTGGCCAAGGCCAACTCCCGCTCGACCGTGCACCGCCCGGCGTACCTCGACTACATCGGGGTCAAGACGTTCGACGAGGCCGGCGAGGTCACCGGCGAGCGCCGCTTCCTCGGCCTGTTCTCCAGCGCCGCCTACACCGAGTCGGTATGGCGCGTGCCGCTGCTGCGCGAGAAGGCCAAGGACGTCCTGCACCTGATCGGGCTCGACCCCCACAGCCACGCCGGCAAGGCACTGATCGACACCCTCGAGACCTACCCGCGCGACGAGCTGTTCCACACCCCGGTCGACGAGCTCGCCACGATGTCCAGCCGGGTCATGGAGACCCGGGGCCGCCGGCATCTGCGCATCTTCGTACGCCGCGACACCTACGGCCGCTACGTCAGCGTCCTGGTCTTCCTGCCTCGCGACCGCTACAACACCACCGTTCGCGAGCGGTTCGCCGACATCCTCAAGGAGACCTTCCGCGGTGAGACGGTCGAGTTCACCGTCCGGATGAGCGAGTCCACGACCGCGCGCGTCCACTTCGTGATCCACCCTCCGCGGGGTACGGCGATCCCTGACGTCGACGTCTCCGACCTCGAGCGCCGGCTCACCGACGCGTCGCGGTCGTGGCGCGACGACTTCACCGCGGCGACCATCGTCGAGTTCGGCGAGGACGTCGGCTCACGCCTCGCGCGCACCTTCCAGTCGTCGTTCCCCGAGGCCTACAAGGAGGACTTCTCGGCAGCCACCGGCGCTCTCGACCTGGGTCGGCTCGAGGCGCTCGGCGAGTCGGGCACCGACCTGTCCCTCTTCTCGCCGCTCGACGCGGCCAGGGGCGAGGCGCGGCTGAAGGTCTTCCGGCGGGGGGCGTCGATCTCGCTGTCGGAGGTGCTCCCCGCTCTCTCGTCGATGGGCGTCGACGTCATCGACGAGCGCCCCTACCAGCTCGACCACGTCGACCACACGTCGTACATCTACGAGTTCGGCCTCCGCTACGGCCCCGGCATGCCCGACAGCATGCGCGAGCCTTTCCAGGACGCGATCCGCGCCGTGTGGGACGGCTACAACGAGATCGACGGCTTCAACGCGCTCGTGCTGGCGGCCGGCCTCACCTGGCGGCAGGCCACCGTGCTCCGCGCCTACGCCAAGTACATGAAGCAGGGCAACAGCCCCTTCGCGGTCGACTACATCGAGGAGGCGCTGCGCGCCAACACCGACATCACGCGACTGCTCGTCCAGCTCTTCGAGGCGCGCTTCGACCCCGGCCGCAACGGCCTGGCCGCCGACGCCGAGGCCCGTACGGCGCGCATCGAGGAGATCACGACCCGCATCGAGCGCGCACTGGACGACGTGGCCAGCCTCGACCACGACCGGATCCTGCGCTCCTACCTGACCCACGTCCGCGCAACGCTGCGGACCAACTACTTCCAGCCCGACACCGACGGCCGGCCGCACACCTACATGTCCTTCAAGCTCGAGCCGTCGGCGATCCCCGACCTGCCGGCCCCGCGGCCGCGCTTCGAGATCTTCGTCTACTCGCCGCGGGTCGAGGGCGTCCACCTGCGCTTCGGTGCCGTCGCCCGCGGCGGCCTGCGCTGGTCCGACCGGCGCGACGACTTCCGTACCGAGGTGCTCGGACTGGTCAAGGCGCAGATGGTGAAGAACACCGTGATCGTGCCGGTAGGCGCCAAGGGCGGCTTCTTCTGCAAGCAGCTCCCTCCCGTGGATCCGGCACAGCCGGCCGACCGTGACGCGTGGCTGGCCGAGGGGATCGCCTGCTACAAGACGTTCATCTGCGGGCTGCTCGACATCACCGACAACCTCCGCGAGGGGCAGAACGTGCCGCCCCGAGACGTCGTACGCCACGACGGTGACGACTCCTACCTCGTGGTCGCCGCCGACAAGGGCACCGCGACGTTCTCCGACATCGCCAACGGCGTCGCCAAGGCCTACGGCTTCTGGCTCGGTGACGCGTTCGCCTCCGGTGGCTCGGTCGGCTACGACCACAAGGCGATGGGCATCACCGCCCGCGGCGCCTGGGTAGCGGTCGAGCGGCACTTCCGCGAGCGCGGCGTCGACTGCCAGACCCAGGACTTCACCTGCGTCGGCATCGGCGACATGTCGGGTGACGTCTTCGGCAACGGCATGCTGTGCTCCGAGCACATCCAGCTGGTGGCGGCGTTCGACCACCGCGACGTCTTCCTCGACCCGACACCCGACCCGGCGGCGTCGTACGCCGAGCGGAAGCGGCTGTTCGGACTGCCGCGATCGAGCTGGCAGGACTACGACGCCTCGCTGATCACCGAGGGAGGCGGTGTCTACTCGCGTGCGCTGAAGTCGATCCCGATCAGCCCGCAGGTCCGCAAGGCTCTCGACCTCGGGTCCGATGTCGCCGCGATGACCCCGGCGGAGCTGATGAAGGCGATCCTGCAGGCTCCCGTCGACCTGCTGTGGAACGGCGGGATCGGCACCTACGTGAAGGGCGAGGACGAGACGCAGGCCGAAGCCGGCGACAAGGCCAACGACGCGATCCGCGTCGACGGCCACGAGGTGCGGGCGAAGTGCGTGGGGGAGGGCGGCAACCTCGGGCTCACCCAGCAGGGTCGCATCGAGTACGCCGTACGGGGCGCGGCCGGACGCGGAGGCGCGATCAACACCGACTTCATCGACAACTCCGCCGGCGTCGACACCTCCGACCACGAGGTCAACATCAAGATCCTGCTCGACCGGGTGGTGGCCGACGGCGACCTCACCGAGAAGCAGCGCAACCACCTGCTGGCGGAGATGACCGATGAGGTGGCCGCGCTGGTGCTGCGCGACAACTACGAGCAGAACCTCGCCATGGCCAACGCCCTGGCCAACGCGCCGTCGCTGCTCCACGTGCACGAGGACTGGATGCGGACCCTCGAGCGCGAGGGCGTGCTCAACCGCGAGCTCGAGGGGCTCCCGACCTCGCGCGACGTACGCCGTCGGGCCGACCGCGACGAGGGCCTGACGGCGCCGGAGCTGTCGGTACTCCTGGCCTGGACCAAGATCGTGCTCGCCGACAAGCTGATCGACTCCGACCTGCCCGGCGACCCCTACTGTCACGTCGACCTGATGGCCTACTTCCCCACCCAGCTGAGGGAGGGGTTCGAGGCGGCCATCGCCAGCCACCCGCTGCGCCGCGAGATCATCGTGACCCAGGTCGTCAACGACCTCGTCAACGGCGCCGGCATCACCTACTGGCCACGGCTCTCGGGCGAGACGGGCTCGACGCCGGAGGAGCTCACCCGGGCCAACTTCGTCGCCCGGGAGATCTTCGGCTCGCTGCCGATGCGCGAGGAGATCAGGACCCACGACAACGTGCTCGACGCGGCCTGCCAGACCCGGATGCGCATCGAGATGCGGACGCTCGTCGAGCGGGCGTCGCGGTGGCTGCTCAACAACCGCCGTCCCCCGCTCGACAGCGAGGGCACGGTCGACTACTTCACCGGCCCGGTACAGGCCTTGGTGAGCGAGCTGCCGTCGTTGCTCACGGGTCGCGAGCTGCGGGCCTACCAGAGCCGGATGAAGACCCTCACCGACCAGCAGGTGCCCGACGACCTCGCCAGCCGCATCGCCGTCCTCCACCCGGCGTACATGCTCCTCGGCGTACGCGAGATCGCCGACCGGATGTCGCTCGACCCGGTCGACGTCGCGCGGCTGCACTTCGCCCTCGGCGAACGGCTCGGCCTGCCCGACCTGGTCACCCGGATCCTCGCGCTGCCACGTGACGACCGCTGGCAGACGATGGCACGGGCGGCGCTGCGCGACGACGTGTACGCCGTCCACGCCCAGCTCACCGCTCAGCTGCTCCGTGACACCTCGCCCGACGACACGGTCCCGGCCCGCATCGCGGCCTGGGAGGACGGGGACTCGGTGGTCGTGTCCCGCGCGGCGGCGACCCTCGAGGAGATCTGCTCCGACGACACCGCCGACCTGGCCCGGATGTCGGTCGGCCTCCGGGTCGTCCGCGGGCTGCTCGCCAACTGACAGGGCCACGTCATACGTCCTCGTTGCTCGCCGCGCGAGCGAGCTCGTGTGGCGCTCGCTGCGGTCGTTCCGCCCCGGCTGGGGTTGGCCGGGTGGCCACGCGAGCGAGCTGGCGCTCGCTGCGGTCGTTCCGCCCCGGCTGCGGTGGCTGGGTGGTGGCCACGCGAGCGAGCTCGTGTGGCGCTCGCTGCGGTCGTTCCGCCCCGGCTGCGCCGGGGCGGAACGTCCTCGCTCGGGACGGCCGCGCTACGTGATGAGCGTGAGTGCGCGGCCGTCCCGCAGACGCCGCCCCGCCAGAGGTCTCGGGAAAGCCGGGGGGTGGCGTCCGACCGAGGGATGGTGCCGCTTCCAGGGTGCGGACCGTTGCCTGCCACGAACCTGACCACGGATCACCGAGCGGGGGCACGCACCTCGAACCGCCCGCCCGGCCCGGCCCTCGCCACGAGGTCGGCGCCCACGGCCCGGGCCATCCGCCGGGCCAGCGGCAGCCCCAGCCCGTAGCCGTCCGCGCGCGTCGTGTGCCCGGGCTCGAAGACCGTCTCGAGGTCCGCGGCGTCGACACCGGGCCCGTCGTCGAGGACCGCGATCACCACCGTGCGGCCGTCGCGGGACACGTGGACACGTGGGATGCCGGCACCGTGGCGCTCGGCGTTGTCGATGAGCGGACGTACGGCGGCCGCGAGGGCCGGCACCGGCGCGGCCAGCACCACCTCGTCGTACGACGACGGCGGCAGCCCGAGCGACTCCAGCAGCTGACCGACGGTCGCCCGCTCGTCGCGGCTGGCGTGGGCACGGGCGACGGCGAGCATCGTGTCGATGGAGTCGCGCATCTGCAGCGCCGCCGCCCGGATGCCGTCGATGCTCTCGTCCGGCGCGCCGGTCGTCGTACGACGGGCGAGGTCGGCCTCGGCGAGGATCACCGACAGCGGCGTCCGCAGCTCGTGGGCGATCTCGTCGCTCAGGCGCCGCTCCGCGGAGAGGGCGTCGACGATCCGGTCGAGCAGCTGGTCGAGGGTGCGGCCGAGCTGTGCGATCTCGTCGCCGCCGGGTCCCGGGTCGAAGCGGGCGCTCAGGTCGTGCTCGCGCCATTCGTCGGCCAGGTCGGACATCGCCTGCACCTGGCGCAGCGAGCGGGTGGCCGCCACCCAGGCGGCGGCCGTCGCCACCACGACGGTCGCGACGCCGAGGAGCAGGGACAGCCACAGCGAGTGGCGTTCGGTGGACTCGTACGGCTCGAGGTCCTCGGCCGCGACCACGGTCGCGATCCGGCTGCCGCCGCGCACGACCGGAAGGGCGTAGAACGAGACCTCGCCCGTGGTGACCTGACTCGGCTGCGACACGGTGGAGAGGTCGCGGACGGAGTGCGACAGGGAGGGCTGCACGAGCCGACCGTCGATGAGCGTGCCCTGGGCGTCGAAGATCCAGACGTTCTGGTCGAGCACGCGGGACTGTCCCTCCAGCACCCGGATGCCGAGCGAGGTGCGGGTGACCGTCGCCGCGGCGGCCGCGGCACGCGTGGTCAGGCGCGAGTGGGCGGTGGCGTCGTTGCTACGGGCGAGCAGCACCTGGACGCCGACGACCAGCACGGCCGCGGTGAGGGTGGAGACGAGCAGTGCGGTCGCGGCCATCCTGGCCCGCAGCGACGCCGGTCTCATTGCCACCGGTAGCCGACCCCGCGCACGGTGCTGATCTCCGAAAGCTCCAGCGGCTCGAGCTTCTTGCGGAGCCGGCGGACATAGGAGTCGAGGGTGTTGTCGCTGACCATCGCGCCGTGCGGCCACGCGGCCGCCACGAGTGCGTGCCGTCGTACGACGGTGGCCGGGTCGGCCATCAGCCGGCCGAGCAGCCGGAACTCCGTCGGCGTCAGCGCGACCTCATGAGTGCCCTGGATCAGTGCATGGCGCGCCGGGTCGAGCACCGGGCCACCCGGCTCCTGCGCCGTCGGCGACGCCGTACGACGCAGCAGCGCCTCGAGCCTGACTCGGAGCTCGTCGAGCTCGAAGGGCTTGGTGACGTAGTCGTCGCCGCCCGCCTCGAACCCGGCGATCTTGTCGTGGAGCCCGTCGCGGGCGGTCAGGAACACGACCGGAGCGTCGACCCCGGACGCGCGCAGGGCCAGGCACAGGTCGCGACCGTCGGCGTCGGGCAGACCGATGTCGAGGACGAGCACGTCGGGGCGGCGACGCCCGAAGGCGCGGAGCGCCTCGGCGGCGGTGGCGACGACGACCGGATCGTGTCCCATCGCGCGCAGGGCGCGGGTCAGCACCGAGCGGAGGGCGGGCTCGTCCTCACATACACCGACCAGGGCCACACCCGGAGCCTACGGGCGGCAGCCAGGTGGTAAGACCCAGATCCGGGTAGCGCATCGTACAAAATCGATTCGGTTGTGTCGGTCATCGGGTTTAGAGTCGAGCAACGATGCCACCCGATCCCCACAGCCACCCGCCCGCCAGCGTGAAGTCGCTCTGGCGGCTGCGTGGCTACCTCAAGCCGCACCTCCCGACCCTGCTGATCATGCTGACCACGTCGATGGCGGGCGTCGGCGTCGCGATCGCCATCCCGCTCGTGATCAAGGCCCTGATCGACGGCCCGATCGACGACCACCGGGCGAGAGGCATCCTGCCCCTCGGTCTCCTGGTGCTCGGGCTCGGCGTGCTCGAGGCGTTCCTCATCTGGTGGCGCCGCTGGGTCCAGAACAAGGCGGTCCTCGCCGTCGAGACCCAGATGCGCCGCGACCTCTACGACCGGCTGCAGGAGCTCCCGATGAGCTTCCACAGCCAGTGGCAGTCCGGTCAGCTGCTCTCCCGTGCGACGACCGACCTGTCGGCGATCCGCCGGTTCTTCGGCTTCGGCATGCTCTTCCTGCTGGTCAACATCACCCAGGTGGTGGTGACCACGCTGGTGCTGCTCAACATGTATTGGCCCCTGGGCCTGGTCGTGGCCGCGACGTCCGCCCCGATCGTGTGGCTGTCGATGCGCTTCGAGAAGGCCTACGTCGTGGTCTCGCGCCGCGTCCAGGACCAGCAGGGCGACCTCGCCACGCTGGCCGAGGAGGGCGCCGTCGGCATCCGGGTGATCAAGTCGTTCGGGCGCACCGCCCACGTCTCCGACCAGTACGACACGGCCGCACGCACGCTGCTCGAGACCAGCGTCGACAAGGTCCGGCTGTCCGCGAAGTTCTGGACCTTCCTCGAGATGATCCCCAACCTCGCGGTCGTCGCCGTACTCCTCCTCGGCTCGATCGGCGTCGGTCGCGGCGCGCTGACGCCCGGCGAGCTGGTCGCGTTCATCACGCTGATGCTGTCGCTGGTCTGGCCGGTCGCGTCGCTGGGCGTGATCCTGGCGATGGCCCAGGAGGCCATGACGGCCGCCGCGCGGGTCCTCGAGATCTACGACATGTCGCCCGACATCGTCTCGGGTGACGCCGCCTCGCCGACGGCGCTCGGTCACCTGCGGTTCGAGCACGTCGACTTCACCTTCCCCGGGTCCGACACCCCCGTGCTCCGCGACGTCAACCTCGACCTCGCCCCCGGCGAGACCCTCGCCCTGGTCGGTGCCACCGGGTCCGGCAAGACCGCGCTCACCGCCCTGGTCCCGCGCCTGTACGACGTGAGCGGCGGCCGGGTCACCATCGACGGCGTCGACGTCCGCGACTACTCCTTGAAGGAGCTGCGCTCGCTGGTGGCGACGGCGTTCGAGGAGCCGACGCTCTTCTCGATGAGTGCCAGGGAGAACCTCACCCTCGGCCGGGCCGACGCCACCGCGGACGAGATCACCGAGGCGGTCGACATCGCCCAGGCGGGTTTCGTCCACGACCTGCCCTGGGGGCTCGACACCCGCATCGGCGAGCAGGGCATGTCGCTGTCCGGTGGCCAGCGCCAGCGCCTGGCGCTCGCCCGCGCCGTACTCGCCCAGCCGAAGGTGCTGGTCCTCGACGACACCCTGTCCGCGCTCGACGTCCACACCGAGAAGCTCGTCGAGGAGGCGCTCCGCCGGGTGCTCGGGGCGACCACGGGCCTCGTCGTCGCCCACCGGGCCTCCACCGTGCTGCTCGCCGACAAGGTCGCGCTCCTGCAGGACGGCACGATCACCCACGTCGGTGAGCACAGCCACCTGCTCGCCACCGTGCCGGCCTACCGCGAGCTGCTCGCGGCGGACTCCGACGAGCTCGAGGAGCAGTCGGCATGAGCACCCAGACCTCGACGCCGGCACCCGAGCAGGCCTGGCGCGGCGTCGCCGCCGACGGGCGCGACGACCTGACCGAGGAGACCACCGCCAAGCTGGCCGGCCGGTCGCGCCGGCTGCTGCGCGACCTGCTGCGGCCCTACAGCCGGGTGCTCAAGCTGCTGATGATCGCGGTCCTCGTCGAGAACGCCGCACGGCTCTCGATCCCCCTGCTCGTGGCCAAGGGCATCGACGTCGGCATCCCCCCGATCAGGGACCACAACAATCTCGTGCCGCTCTTCGAGATCGTCGGCATCGTGCTGTTCTCCACGATCGTCCAGGCGATCTCACGCAACATCTTCCTGGTGCGCTCCGGCCAGATCGGGCAGGACATCCTCTTCGAGATCCGGCAGCGGGTGTTCCGGCAGTTCCAGCGGCTGAGCCCGGCGTTCCACGACTCCTACACCTCCGGCCGGGTGATCTCGCGGCAGACCTCCGACGTCGACGCCATCTACGAGATGCTCGAGACCGGCTTCGACGGCCTGATCACCGCTGCCCTGACGCTGGTGGGGACCGCCGGCCTGCTGCTCTACCTCAACCTCAAGCTGGGCCTGGTCGCGCTCCTGTGCGGGCCCTTCCTGGCGTGGGCGACCAACTGGTTCCGCAAGGAGTCCGCCAAGAGCTACCGCGTGACCCGCGAGAAGGTCGCGCTGGTCATCGTGCACTTCGTCGAGTCGATGAACGGCATCCGCGCCGTCCAGGCCTTCCGCCGCGAGCCGCGCAACCAGGAGATCTTCGACGACGTCAACGACCAGTACCGCGCCGCCAACCTCGTGGCCTTTCGGCTGGTCGCGTGGTTCATGCCCGAGATCCGGCTGATCGGCAACATCACGATCGCGGTCGTCCTGCTGTACGGCGGGTACCTCGCCTTCCAGGGCGACGTCACCGTCGGCGTACTCGCGGCGTTCCTGCTCTACCTGCGCCAGTTCTTCGAGCCGATGATGGACATCTCGCAGTTCTACAACACCTTCCAGTCCGCCAACGCGGCGCTGGAGAAGCTCTCCGGCGTCCTCGAGGAGGAGCCCGGTGTTCCCGAGCCCACCGACCCGGTCGCGCTGCCCGAGGCACGCGGCGACCTGCGCTTCGACCACGTCCGGTTCTCCTACGTCGAGGGTGTGACGGTGCTGCCCGACCTCGACCTGGCCATCCCGTCCGGCCAGACCGTGGCGCTCGTCGGCACGACCGGGGCGGGCAAGACCACGATCGCCAAGCTGGCCACGCGCTTCTACGACCCGAGCGGTGGCGCCGTGACCATGGACGGCGTCGACCTCCGGTCGCTCACTGCGCCGGATCTGCACCGCGCCGTGGTGATGGTGACACAGGAGAACTACCTCTTCTCCGGGAGCATCGCCGACAACATCCGCTTCGGCCGACCCACCGCCACGATGGACGACGTCGAGGGGGCGACGCGCGCGATCGGTGCCCACGGCTTCATCGCGGCCCTGCCGGAGGGGTACGACACCCAGGTCTCCAACCGCGGCGGGCTGCTCAGCGCCGGCCAGCGGCAGCTGATCGCCTTCTCCCGTGCCTTCCTCGCCGACCCGGCCGTGCTGATCCTCGACGAGGCGACGTCCTCGCTCGACGTACCCTCCGAGCGCCTGGTGCAGCGCGCGCTGCGCACGATCCTGTCCGGCCGTACGGCGGTGATCATCGCGCACCGGCTCTCGACGGTGGAGATCGCCGATCGCGTGCTGGTGCTCGAGCACGGCCGGATCATCGAGGACGGCTCGCCGGCCGACCTGATCGCGGGGGGCGACGGCCGCTTCTCCGACCTGCACGAGGCCTGGCTCGCGTCGCTGGCGTGAGCGGTCAGCGTCTCCTCGGCGGGGAGCAGCGTTCGAACGCCCGGCCGATGCCCTCGGTGTCGATGATCCGCGACCCGAACAGCGGCCGGCAGTCCGCCGTCGTCAGCTCGCGGACGTTGGTGCCGTCGTCGACCTCGGCCGCGTCGTCCGCAGACCCGGTGGTGAGGTAGGCGAACCGCTGGAGTGCGCCGCCACGAGCCGCCATCCACTCGGCGAACGCCTCGGGAGCCTCCTGGGTCACGGTCACACATTGTCTACGCCGTACTCCCGGGTTTCGTTGCACGCGCGAGGGATGATCGAACCGATCGAGGCGTGGCTCCGTATACCTGGAGGTGGGGAGGTGTGATGGCTGACAGCCCGGACGCGGTGATGCAACGACTCCACGACGACCATGCCGGTGCGTTGTGGGGTCACTGCCTGCGCCTGACCAACCACGACCGGGTCCGCGCGGAGGACGTGTGCCAGGAGACGCTCCTGCGCGCGTGGCGCAACGCCGACCTCCTCGACGAGTCCCAGGGCTCGGTGCGCGCGTGGCTGTTCACGGTCGCGCGCAACATCGTGATCGACGAGTCCCGCACGAAGCGCTACCGCTCCGAGATCGCGATGGGTGAGCTGCCCGAGCCCCCCACCACCGACGACCAGAGCGACCAGCTGCTGATGACCTGGGTTGTGGCCGACGCCGTGACCCAGCTGTCCCCCGAGCACCGTGCAGTCCTGCAGGAGACCTACTTCAAGGGCCACCCGGTGGCCGAGGCCGCGCGTCGGCTCGGCATCCCGGAAGGAACCGTGAAGTCCCGTACCCACTACGCGCTGCACGCCCTGCGTCTGGCCCTCGAAGAGATGGGGGTGGTCGCATGAGCTGCGCCTACGCCATGTCCGACGCGGCCTACGTGCTGGGCTCGCTCTCGCCGGCCGACCGCCGCGAGTTCGAGACCCACCTCGCCGGCTGCGACGAGTGCTCGCTCGCGGTCCGCGACCTCGCCGGGATGCCCGGCCTGCTCGGGCGCGTGGGCCCCGACGTGTTCGAGCAGTCCCCGGTCGAGCCGGTTCCCGACACATTGCGGCCGCGCGTGATGGCCGCCGTACGCCGTCGGCAGCGCCGCCGTACCTGGCTCACGGCCGGGGTGGCCGCCGCCGCAGCAGCGGCCGTGACCGTCGGCGGCGCCGTACTGGTCGACCGTCCGTCCTCGCCCCCGGCCGCCCACTCGAGCCTGACCCCCCCGGGCACGCCGCTGGTGATGAAGCAGGTCGGCCGCGACCACATGACCGCCACCGTCGCTCTGACGTCGGTGGCCTGGGGCACCCGACTCGACCTCGCCTGCACCTATCCGATGGTGCGGGGCGACTACGAGGCGGGCGCCTACGCCCTCGTGGTGCACACCACGGACGGCCGTACCCAGCGGGTCGCGACCTGGAACGGGCTCCCGGGCCGGGCGATGCAGGTGACGGCCGCCACGGCCGCGCGGGCGAGCGACATCCGCTCGGTCGAGGTGACGCGGCTCGACGGCTCGCCCGTCCTGCGTACCGCCGTCTGACCCTTCACGCACGGGCGCCCTTCACGCACGATTCACGCACGAGAGGGGCCCCGGCACGCACGAGAGCCGACGTGGGGGGACAAGGTCGGCTCTCGCGTCAGGGGCGTACCCGCGTCAGCTCATGAGCTGACCGTGCTCCGCTCGCGGACGGGGGCCGTCCGCAGCTCCGCCTTCAGGGCGAGCAGGCCACCCACGATCGCCACGGCCTCGGAGACGGCCGCGGTCCAGATGTAGGGGCCCTGCCACTTCTCGTGGTCGCCGAACAACCCCCACTGGGCGGAGATGGCGAAGCCGCCGAGGGTAGACGCGCCGAAGCCGAGCGCCAGGAACGGGGCGAGCCAGTGACGCCAGCTCACCAGCAGTACGGCGATGATCACGCCGGCCACCACGTTGACGATGAACAGCGGGCCGATCACATGCACGTGGCGGTAGCCGCTGTTCCCGCCGTTCAGCCACTCCCACAGGTGGACGTACGCCGAGACGAGGACCGCGGCAGCGACGATGAGTCGTACGGGCATGGGGCTTCTCCGTTCCGGGCCTGGCGGCCCTTCTCTGGGTGACACGAGCGAGACAGGCGATCGGTTCGGTCAGGGCGTCGTCCGGCGAGAGCCGAAGGTGGACAGGAACCGGTCGCGGAAGTGATCCATCCGCAGGGTCGGCGCCGAGGACGCGGGTCGCATCCCGGGCGACCAGCCCCAGTCCGAGATGCGTCCCAGGACGTGCGGGTCGTGGGCGATCAGGGACACCGGGACGTCGTGCGACACGCCGGTCCCGCTGACCACGGAGTTCGGCTGGTGGTCGCCCAGCACGACCATCACGAGCTTCTTGTCGTGGGAGTGCCTCACGAACGACACCAGCGACTCGAGGGAGTACCGGATCGACTCGGCGTAGTTGTGCTGCCTCGTGGTCCCGTCGCCGAAGGAGTGGAAGAACGACGTGTGCGCCTCCTGCATCCCGTCGAAGACCGACCCGTCCCCGAGCGTCCGCCAGGGCACCAGATGGGGAAGCGGTGTCCACGGCGTGTGGCTGGAGACCAGGTCGATCTCCGCCATCACCGGCGCGCGGCCGGGACGCTCGAGCTCGAGGTCGTCGAAGGCCTTGAAGGTGTACTGGTCGGGCATCTGGGCGTAGCTGAACCGGGGGCCCTGGTAGCCCACGTCGGAGGCGCCGTACAGCGCATCGAAGTGGTAGAACCGCTGGCCCTCCGGCCAGCCCGCGGGATCGGACGGTACGTCGCCGACCGTGCGCCAGCCGGCGCGACCGAACGCCTGGGTGAGGGTGAACCGGTTGCTCGAGAGCACCTGGTCGTAGCGCTGCTGCGAGTCGATCCAGAGCCCGCTCTCGAGGGTCGAGTGGGCGAGCCAGCTGATGCCGCCGAACGTCGGTGAGCGCAGCCAGCCGCTCCGCGCGTGGAAGCCGAGCTGCGAGAGCTGCCCGGTGGCCTTGCCGAGCGTGTGGTCGACGAGCGGTGAGAACCACGAGTGCTCGACCGCGACCCGACCGTAGCTCTCGACGAACACCACCAGCACGTCCTTGCCGCGCAGGTGGGTGAGCAGCTGCCGCACCGGGGTGCGGGCGTAGTGGTCGTGGGCGACCTTCCTCTCGAACACGCCACGGTCGTGCAGGTCGCTCTGCACCTGGTCGACCTGGGCACGCATGAGCGACGCGGCGGGGGCGGAGGCGACCGGGAGTCCGCTGACCTCGGCGCCACCCACACCGGCCAGCGTCCAGACGAGCGTCAGACCGCCGATCACGCGGGTCCACGCCCGTGGCGCGGTCCGTACCGCGCGCCGTGCCCGCAGCGTGGCCCAGATCAGGAGGGCCACGACGCCGAGGACGGCGAGCAGGACGCCGGCCACGACCAGCACCTGCCCGGCGCGGCCCACGGCGGAGTGCAGCAGGTCGAGTCCGGAGCCGAGGTAGCCGGGGTCGGTCATCGGGTCGAAGGGACGGTCGAAGGCCTCGTAGAAGCCGACGTCGAGTCCGGCGACCACCAGCGTGAGCGCGAGCAGGAGGCCGGCCACGCCCGCAAGTACGCGTCCGGCGACGGTCGGCAGCACGAGCGCCAGCGCCAGGAACACCACGAGCTCGATCGGGATGCCGACGAGCGCTGAGAGGGAGATCTGGTCGGGGCGGTGGGGCGCCATCAGGGCCAGCCACACCACGGCCACGGCGGCCACGTCGACCACCAGCGCGACCAGCGGCGAGCGTCGTACCGCCTGCTCGTGACGATGCCGCCACAGGGTGACCACCTGACGACCGAACGACTCGGCGAGCAGCACGAGCGCCAGGGCGAGGGCGAGCTGCGCCCAGACGGTGGGCAGTACCTGCGCGGCTGCCACGGTGAGGACGATGTCCTGGATGGCCGCCACCACCTTCGCCCAGGGGCGCGGTGGCACCGATCCGGTCAGCCACGGCCAGCACACCCCGGCGGCGAGAAGCAGGTAACGTGCCAGACCGATGAGCAACACCCACGCGCCCACGCTGGGTACGACGTACACGCTGAGCACGAGGATCAGGAAGGCGTCGGTCTCCATGTCGAACGCCGCGCCGAAGGCGGTGACCGTGCCGCGTGCCCGCGCGAGCCGACCGTCGACGAAGTCCAGCGTCAGGGCGACCGCGGTCAGCCCGACGAGCAGCGGCCGAGACACGTCGTGGTGCCAGGACTGCACGACGAGCGCGGCGACGCCGGCGACGAGGGTCGCGCGGACGAGGGTCACCGCGTTGGCGAGGCCGAGCCGGGTCAGGCCCTTGCGCGTCATCCCCACCTCGACCAGGGCCCACGTGACGATCGCGACGAGCGCTCCGGCCGCCACTGCCGGCCGGCCGAGACCGACCGTGACGGCCAGCGACGCGAGCACACCCGAGGCGCACGGAAGTACGGCGAGGGGACCCGCATGAACCACCCGCACGCTGCCTCCGTATGTCCGGTTACCAGTCATACGAGGACGGGACGGCGTCGGTTCAGCGACCGAGCCGGACGTGGAGGGAGCCGACGTGACACACACGTCCCGTGCCTTCTGGCTGAGTGAGCCCGGGTCCGGCGAGATCCGACAGACGGAACTGCCGGACCCGGGTGCGTCCGAGGTGCTCGTGCGCACCCTCGTGTCGGGCGTCAGTCGCGGCACCGAGTCCCTCGTCTTCCGTGGCGGCGTGCCGCCGAGCCAGTACGACGCGATGCGCGCGCCGTTCCAGGAGGGCGGCTTCCCGGGACCGGTCAAGTACGGCTACCTCAGCGTCGGCGTCGTCGAGTCCGGCGCTCCCGACCTGATCGGTCGCACGGTGTTCTGTCTCCACCCCCACCAGACGTCGTACGTCGTACCCGCCGGGGCCGTCACGCCGGTACCCGCCGGCGTCCCGGCGCGGCGCGCCGTGCTCGCCGGCGCCGTCGAGACCGCGGTCAACGCGCTCTGGGACGCCCGGCCGCTGGTCGGCGACCGGGTCGCGGTCGTGGGCGCCGGCATGGTCGGGTGCTGCGTGACCCGCCTGCTGGCCATGATCCCGGGCGTCCAGGTGACCCTCGTCGACACGGTGCGCGACCGGGCGCAGGTCGCGGCCGCCCTCGGAGCGGGGTTCGCGGCCCCCGAGCAAGCACCCGGCGACCTCGACCTCGTCGTACACGCCAGCGGCACCGCCGCCGGCCTCCAGCTGTCCCTCGACCTGCTCGGCGACGACGGCACGGTGACCGACCTCAGCTGGTACGGCGACGCCCCGGTGCAGCTGTCGCTGGGCGGGCGCTTCCACTCGGCGCGTCTCGGCATCCGTGCCAGCCAGGTCGGCGAGGTCGCGTCAGCGCGGCGCGGCCGCCGTAGCCGGGGTGACCGGCTGGCGCTCGCCCTCTCCCTGCTGGCCGACCCCGCGTTCGACGTGCTGCTGACGGGCGAGTCGGCGTTCGTGGAGCTGCCCGAGGTGATGGCCAAGCTCGCCTCCGGCTCGATCCCGGCCCTGTGCCACACGATCACCTACGACACCGAGGAGCGTTGATGTTCGAGGTGACCGTCCGCGACCACATGATGATCGCGCACAGCCTCCGCGGCGAGGTGTTCGGTCCAGCGCGAGCCCTCCACGGCGCGACGTACGTCGTCGACGCGACGTTCGCACGCGCCGACCTCGATCGCGACGGGATCGTGCTCGACATCGGGCGCGCGAGCGAGGCGCTGCACGCGGTGCTCTCCGACCTCACCTACCGCAACCTCGACGACGTCGACGGGCTCGCCGGCGCCAACACGACGACCGAGGTGCTCGCGCGGCTGATCGCCGACCGGCTCGCGGCGCGGGTGCACGACGGAAGTCTCGGCGTCGACGCGGCCGCACTCGCGCGCATCACGGTGACGCTGCGCGAGTCGCCCGTCGCCTGGGCGAGCTACGAGCGCGCGCCGTGACCCCCACGCCGGACGTCCTCCACGCGGTCCTCCCCGCGGGGGTGGACGACCCTTCCCGGCCGAGCGGCGGCAACGTCTACGACCGCCGGGTGCTGGACGGGCTCCGGTCCCTCGGCTGGACGGTCGAGGAGCACGAGCTCGGGGGCGACTGGCCGCGGCCCGCCCTCGCCGACCTGGCGCGGCTCTCGCTCCTGCTCGCGGGGCTCACCGACGACTCCCTCCTGCTGGTGGACGGTCTCGTGGCGACGGCGGCAGCCTCGGTGCTCCCGGCGTCCTCGGGGCGGCTGGGGATCGTCGTTCTCCTGCATATGCCGGTCGGACCCGAGGTGACCGAGGAGACGGTGCTGGCGTCGGCGGCGGCGGTGGTCACCACGAGTGACTGGTCGCGCGCCAGGATCCGGGAGTGGTACGGCCTGAGGCAGGTCGACGCGGTCCCACCCGGCGCCGATCCGGCGACCCTCGCCGGAGGAGGCGGAGCCGGCACGTCGTTCCTGTGCGTGGCCACGGTGCACCCGGGCAAGGGTCACGACCTGCTGTTCGAGGCCCTGGCCGGGCTCGGCGACCGGCCGTGGACGCTCACCTGTGCCGGTTCGCTCGAGATCGACCCCGACCACGTCGCGGCCCTGCAGACGCAGGTCTACGCCCGGCGCTGGGAGGAGCGGGTCACGTTCGCCGGCCCGCTCGTCGGACCCGCCCTGGAGGCGGCGTACGACGGCGCAGACCTGGTCGTGCTGCCCTCGCACGCCGAGAGCTACGGCATGGTCGTCGGCGAGGCGCTGGCCCACGGCCTGCCGGTGGTGGCGACCCGGGTCGGCGGCGTTCCCGAGGCACTCGGCCGGACGCCCGACGGCACGCTGCCGGGAGTGCTCGTGCCGCCCGACGATGCCGCGGCCCTCACCGAGGCCCTGGCCCGCTGGCTCGACGAGCCGCGCGAGCGCGAACGACTGGCGCGCGCGGCCGCTGCGCGCCGGCCGATGCTGTCCGGGTGGGACCGCACCGCAGCGGAGCTGTCCACCGTGCTGACCCGCGTCGGCACCCGCGTCACGACGGGAGCGCGGAGATGAGTGCCTCGCTGAGCACGCCCGTCGCCGTACGCCGGGCCTGGCCGTGGCTGCGCCTGCTGGGCGGCGGCGTCGTACTGACAGCCCTGCTGTGGCACTTCGGCTCCGGGCCGTTCTCCGAGGCCTGGCGGGTGACCACGTGGCCGGTCGTCGCCGCTGCCGTGGCCCTCACCGCGCTGACCACGCTGTCGTGCGCCTGGCGCTGGCGGGTGGTGTCCCGCGCGTTCGGCGTCCCGCTCGCGACGCGCACCTCCGTGGCGGCCTACTACCGCTCCCAGTTCCTCAACGGGACGCTGCCCGGAGGGATCCTCGGGGACGCGCATCGCGCGGTCCGGCACGGGCGCGACGTCGGCGACGTGGGCGCCGGCGTCCGCGCGACCGTATGGGAGCGGGTCGCCGGGCAGGTCGTCCAGGTCGGGCTCACCCTGCTCGCGCTCGTCGTCCTCCCGTCGCCACTGCGCGTTCTCGCGCCGCTCGTCATCGGCGCGATCGCCCTCGTCGCCCTGGTCGGAGTCACGGTGCACGAACGCTCGCCCGTGGTGAGCGGCTCCCGCCTCGGCGCCGACGTGCGCGCGCTGCTGCGCCTCGGTACGGCGACCCGGGTCGCCCTCGCCTCATGCGGCACGACCCTCGGGCACCTGGTCGTCTTCCTCGTCGCGGCCCGGGCCGCCGGCGTCCACGCCTCGTGGAGTGTGCTGGTGTCGACCGGCCTGGCCGTGCTCGTGCTCTCCTCCGTGCCGCTGAACGTCGCGGGCTGGGGCCCGCGTGAGGGTGCCGCCGCATGGGCGTTCGCCTGGGTGGGTCTCGGCTCGTCCGCGGGACTCACCGTCGCCGTCGTGTACGGCGTGGTGGCGGCGGTGTCGACGCTCCCGGGGGCCGCGATCCTGGTCGTGGACGCGGTGACCCGGCGCACCCGGACGCCGGCGGAGACGCCACGGATGACCACCCTGGACCCGATCGAGGTGTCCGGTCATGGCTGAGCGCCCCTACACCCTGCTGAGCTGCAGCATGTCGATCGACGGCTACATCGACGGCGCCACCGAGAGCAGGCTGCTGCTCTCCAACGAGCAGGACTTCGACCGCGTCGACCGCGAGCGGGCCCGCGTCGACGCGATCCTGGTCGGCGCCACCACGGTCCGCAACGACAACCCGCGGCTGCTGGTGCGCGACCCGGGCCGTCGCCGGCAGCGCCGCGACCGCGGCCTCCGGGAGAACCCCCTCAAGGTGACCGTCACCCAGCGCGGTGCGCTCGACGCGTCGTCCCGGTTCTTCGCGGACGACGGCAGCCCGAAGCTCGTCTACGGCAACTCCTGCGTCGTCGACCACCTGCGTAACCGCCTCGACGAGGTGGCCGAGGTCGTGGACGCGGGCGACCCGGTGCGGATGCGGGCGCTCACCGAGGACCTGGCCGCGCGCGGCGTACGCCGGCTGATGGTCGAGGGTGGCGGCGCCGTCCACACCCAGTTCCTGGCCGACGACCTGGTCGACGAGCTGCAGCTGGTGGTGGCGCCGTTCTTCGTCGGGGAGCCTGGCGCGCGCCGCTTCGTGGGCGAGGGGCGGTTCCCCTGGCATCCGGGGCGCCGCGCGGTCCTCGCCGCCACCGAGCAGCTCGGCGACGTCGTACTGCTGACCTATGCCCTGTCGGACCGGTTCGACGAGGCCGAGCCGCTGACCCGGACGTGAGCGCCGGTGACCCGTGCGGGGGCCGGGGCGGGTCCCTGCTCGGGGTCCTCGAGGACGATCGCGAGCCCGATCAGGAGCGCGACGATCTCGGCTCCGGCCGCGCCGAAGACGTAGAAACCGCCCCACTTCTCGTGGTCGCCGAAGAGGCCGACGGTGCTCGCCAGTGTGAACGCACTGAGGGTCAGCAGGCCGAAGCAGGCGGCGAGCGCCCCCGGGACCCAGTGCCGCCACCGGGCGAGCAGGAGGGCGATCACGACACCGCCGGTGATGTTCACGAGGAACGCCGTACCGATCACGTGGACCTCGCGCATGCCCTGGAACCACAAGGTGAGATGGATGGCAGCCGAGGCCAGCACGGCCGCGGCCGCGACGAGACGCATGGTCATGTGAGTCCCCCTTCGCTGCCACGATCGGGCAGCCGACAGGTGACACGTGCCCAGCCCCTTGCCGGTTCGGCCACCGCGAAGATCATCACCCATCCGGTCCCCGACCGCCCGGGAATCGAAGGATCGGGCACGCCTAGAGTGCTCGCGTGACCGACGGCCCGCTCAGCGCTGCCCAGCTCGTCGACCGCATCGCCGCGGGCGAGACCTCACCGGAGGCGGCGGTCGAGGACTCCCTGGCTCGCATCGCGGCCCGCAACGACGAGCTCAACGCCTTCTCCGTCGTCCTGGCCAACGAGGCCCGCGAGCAGGCCCGCTTCCTCTCGCTCGGCCACGTCGACCGACGCGGCCCGCTGTACGGCGTACCGGTCGCGATCAAGGAGGAGCTCGACGTCGCCGGCTGCGTCACGACGTTCGGGGGTGTCGCGAACAGCACCCCGGTGGCGGCCGACGGAGAGGTCGTACGCCGGCTGCGCGCGGCCGGCGCGATCGTGGTCGGCAAGACCCACATGCCGGAGTTCGGGGCCTGGCCCTACACGGAGTCCGACGCCTACGGCTACACCCGCAACCCGTGGCGGACCGGCTTCACCCCCGGCGGATCCAGCGGTGGTACGGCGGCCGCGGTCGCCGCGGGGCTCGTCCCGATCGGCATGGGAGGTGACGGCGGGGGGTCGATCCGCATCCCGGCCGCGTGCTGCGGGCTGTTCGGGCTGAAGCCCCAGCGCGGACGCGTCACCACCGCGCCGATGGAGCACCTCTGGTGGGCGCTCGGCACGGTCGGTCCGCTCACGCGGACGGTGCTGGACTCCGCGATCGTCTACGACGTGATCCGGGGCAACCTGCCGACCGACCGGTGGCGGGCGGGCGAGGTCGGGTCGTTCGTCGAGGCCGCGAGCCGGGAGCCGGGGCGGCTCCGCATCGGCTGGACCGTGAAGCCGGTGACGAAGGGCGTCAAGCCGCATCCCGAGCACGTCGCGGCAGTCCGCGACACGGCCCGTCTGCTCATCGACCTCGGTCACGACGTACGCGAGATCGACCCGCACCACCCCGACCCGACGGCGGCGTTCGTGCCGCAGTTCTTCGCCGGCATCCGGACCGAGGCGGCCGCGGTCGAGCACTACGACCGCCTGGAGCGTCGTACCCGTGAGACATGCCGGCTCGGTGCCTGGGTCACTCCACGGGTGATCGACTTCGCGCTCCGGCAGACCGAGAAGGTGTCGGCCAAGGCCAACCGGGTCTTCGAGTCGGTCGACGTGCTGCTCACGCCGTCCATCGCCCACCGCCCGCCGCGGGTCGGCGTGCTCGACGGCACCGGCTCGGTCCGGGCGTCCCTCAAGGCGATGCCGGCGATCGCCTACGCCGCCCTGTGGAACCTCGCCGGCAACCCCGCCTGCTCCGTGCCGTCGGGCACCGCCGAGGACGGTCTGCCGATCGGCTGCCAGCTGGTCGGGCGGACCGACGGCGAGGAGACCCTGCTCAGCCTCGCCGCCCAGCTCGAGGCGGCGCGCCCCTGGCCGCTCGTCGCCCCCTGACCCTTCGGGTCGTCCGCCTGACGCCGTCATCTAGTACGGCGTGGGGCGGACGACTGCCGCAACCGGGCTCAGCTGGCCTCGAGGTTGGGGCCCAGGATCCGGAACGCCACCCCGGCCGGGTCGCGCAGCTCCGCGATCCGCCCGTACGGCGTGTCCTCGGCCGCCACGACGACCTGGCCGCCCGCGGTGACGGCCTCGGCGACCGTCTCGTCGGTGTCCTCGACCTGGAGGTAGACGTTCCAGCGCGACGGCTCGTCGCCGAGGAACGCGGTGCCGTCCATGATCCCGGCCCGGGCGTGCTGGTCGACCCCGAGCGTCGTGTAGCGGAAGTCCGGGGTGTCGCTGACGACATGGGTCTCCCAGCCAAACGCGTCCTCGTAGAAGCCCACCGCGTCGTCGTACGACGTCGTGAGCGTCTCGAACCAGCCGGGCGCGCCGACGGCCGCCCGCGTCCGGAAGCCCGGGAAGCTCTCGGGCTGCCAGGCCCCGACCAGCGCGCCGGCCGGGTCGACGAGGCTGGTCAACGTGCCCAGGTCGGCCACCTGCATCACGTCGGTGACGACCGCGGCTCCGCGGGCGCGGGCCCGCTCGACGGTCGCCTCGATGTCGTGCGTGTGCAGGAAGATCTCCCAGACGCTCGGGTTGGACGTGTCGTTGGGCATCAGCCCGGCGATCGGCTCCTCACCTCGGAGGAACATCCGGTAGCCGCCGAACTCCTCGCTCGGCTCGCCGGCCGACCACCCGAAGAGCCCGCCGTAGAACGACACGGCGGTGTCGACGTCGGAGGTGAACAGGTGGAGCCAGCAGGGTTCCCCGGTGGTGGTCATGACGGATCTCCTTCGGTGGATGGGGTCTCGAGCAGGTGGGCGGCGACGACGGGTGCGGTGACCTTCGCCTTGATCATGTGGGTCTGGCCGGGCAGGGTCTCCAGCCGGCCGTGGCGGACGGCGGCAGCAACGGCCGCCTGGGCGTTCTGCAGGTACGCCGGGCTCTTGCCGCCGGCGATCGCCAGGGTCAACTGCGACACCGCGTCGTACCGACCGGCGGGCAGGGGCCGGCCCTGCTCGTGGTCGATGACGATCGACAGGTCGTACGGCAGGGTGTGGGCCACGGCCGTCAGCTTCCGCCAGACCGGCGTCAGCCGCATCACGGCCACCATCGCGGCGGGTGCGCCGACGGTACGCATGAAGAGCCGCACCGCGTCGGAGCGCCGGCCGTCGTCGACGAGGGCTCGTACCCGGGCCGGCAGCTCGGGGTCGTTGGGCGCGTGGGTGTCGTCGACGATGAACGGCGCCTCGTAGAGCGCCAGCCGGTCGATCGGCAGCCCCCTCTGGGCGGCCTCGAGAGCGAGCGCGGCTCCGGACGAGGACCCGAAGACGTGGGCGTGCCCACCCGCGGCCGCGATCACGGCGGCGAGGTCCTCGACCTCGCGCTCAACGTCGTACGCCCTCTCTCCGGGTCCGCTCTCTCCGCGACCGCGACGGTCGTAGGCGTGGACGGTGAACGACGGTGCAAGCTGCTCGGCCAGCTTCCTGGCCGGGCCCATGCTGCGCTGGCAGAGGGCGCCGTCCACGAGCACGAGCGCGGGGCCGGCGCCGCGGACCTCGTAGGCGAGCCGGGTGCCGTCGGCGGAGGTGGCGTACTGGGTGGCGGTCATGGCGTCCTGCGTGGTGGATGAGGCGGTGGTGGTCATCTCGGGCTCCTGAGTGGGTGTGGGTCACCCCTGCGTCGGATGGGAGTCGTCGATTTCGACAGGGCCTGGTGGCGTTCCTGTCGAGCAGTCGGCGGCCCTGGCCAGGAGGAGCGTGCGCTCGCTGCCGTTGCCGGTCAGCCGCGCTGCCTCCGTGAACGCTGCGACCGCCTCCTCGAGGCGCCCCGCGCGGGCGAGGAGGTCGCCGCGGACGCTCGGCAGGAGGTGCGAGGTGGCGAGGGCCGGGTGGCCGGCGACGGCGTCGAGCACCGCCAGTCCGGCGCCGGGTCCGGTGGCCCGGCCGTGGGCGACGGCGCGGTTGACCTCGACCACGGGGTTGTCGCCGAGCTGTGCCAGTACGTCGTACCACCCGGCGATCGCGGTCCAGTCGGTCTCCTCGGGGGTGCGGGCGCGGGCGTGACAGGCCGCGATCCGGGCCTGGATCACGTAGGGGCCGACCGGACGGCCGAGCGCGATGGCCCGGTCGAGGCTGGCCAGGCCACGACGGATGAGCAGCTCGTCCCAGGTGCTGCGGTCCTGGTCGTCGAGCAGGACGGGCTGACCGGCGGCATCCGTGCGCGCGTGCAGTCGCGAGGCCTGGAGCTCCATCAGCGCGAGCAGGCCGTGTACGTCGGGCTCGAGCGGCGCGAGACCGGCCAGCATCCGGGCCAGCCGGATCCCCTCGGCGCAGAGGTCGGGGCGCATCCAGTCGTCGCCCGCGGTCGCGGTGTAGCCCTCGTTGAAGATCAGGTAGAGCACGCCCATCACGTCGTCGAGCCGCTCCTCGCGCTCCGGCCCGACGGGCAGGTCGAAGGACTCGCCGGCCAGCGTCCTCTTGGCTCGCGAGATGCGCTGCCCGACGGTCGCGTCCTTGGTGAGGTAGGCGCGCGCGATCTCCGGCACCGTGAGGCCACCCACCAGCCGGAGCGTCAGCGCGGCCCGGCTCTCGGGCGAGAGTGCCGGGTGGCAGGTGAGGAAGACGAGCCGGAGTACGTCGTCCTCGATGTGGTCGACGAAGGCGTCGAGGTCGGGCATTTCCACCTCCTCCCCGTCTCTCTGCAGGGCGTGGCCGAGCTCCGTCGTACGACGGCGCAGGGTGTCGGCGCGCCGGAACTGGTCGATGGCGCGGCGCTTGGCGGTCTGCATCAGCCAGGCCGCCGGGTTGTCGGGTACGCCGTCGCGCGGCCACTGCTGGAGCGCTGCGACGAGGGCGTCCTGGGCGAGGTCCTCGGCGAGGGACAGGTCGCGGGTCAGCCGGGTGAGGGCGCCGACGAGCCGGGCCGACTCGTCGCGCCAGACCCGTTGGACCGTGTCCTGAGTGGACTGGGTGGTCCCGCCCGCACTGCCGGTCACCCGGTCAGACTAGGCGGAACCCCCCTTCGGGGAGGCCCTCAGGAGCCGACGGGCGCCTCGTCGGGCTCGGAGATCCGGCGCAGCTCGATGGCGCCCTCCCAGGTGGGCCAGTGCTCGAGGTGCAGGTCGGCCATCTTCTGCCCCTCGGCGCGTGCCTCCTCCTCGGAGTCGACCTTGATGATCGCCCAGCCGCCGATGACCTCCTTGGCCTCGGCGTACGGGCCGTCGGTCACGCTCAGGTGGCCGGCGCTCACGCGGAACTCGACGGCGTCCGCGACGCCGTACAGGCCGCCGGCGTCGACCAGCATGCCGCTGGCGAAGCCCTGACCGGCGTGCTCGCCCATGGCCTCCATCAGGGCGGCGGGCGGGTCGGCCTCGGCCTCGTCCATCTTCACGAAACACAGGTACCGCATGGGATTTCCTCTCGTCGGTTGCCGGGTTCGTCCGTACGTCGTACGGCGCGGCCGGGTTTCGACACGGCTGCCGAGGATGCGCGGCTGACCTCGACCCTGACATTAGTCACTGGCCCGCAGGTGCCCCGCTCGCTAGCCTCGGGCCTCGTGCCGGCCGCGATCGAGGTCACCGACCTGTCGCTCTCCTACGGGGAGCTCAGGGCGGTCGACGGCGTGAGCTTCGAGGTCGGGGCCGGCGAGTTCTTCGGCATCCTCGGGCCCAACGGCGCCGGCAAGACCACGACGCTGGAGCTGATCGAGGGCCTGCGCAAACCGGACGCCGGCGCCATCACCGTCCTCGGCGAGCGCCCGTGGCCGCGCAACCCCGGGATCCTGCCGCGGATCGGGGTGCAGCTGCAGGCGTCGTCGTTCTTCGAGCGGCTCACCGCCCGCGAGCAGATCCACACGTTCGCCGCGATGTACGGCGTACGACCCGGCCGGGCGGACGAGTGGCTGGGCCGCGTCGGTCTCGACGACAAGGCCGGGACGCGGGTCGAGAAGCTGTCCGGCGGACAGGTACAGCGGCTGTCGATCGCCTGCGCGCTCGTCCACGACCCCGAGATCGTCTTCCTGGACGAGCCCACCGCCGCCCTCGACCCGCAGGCCCGCCGCAACCTGTGGGACCTGCTGTCCGGACTCGCCGAGTCGGGCCGGACGGTCGTGCTCACCACCCACTACATGGACGAGGCCGAGGCGCTCTGCGAGCGCGTCGCGATCATGGACCACGGCGTGCTGTTGCGCCTCGACTCGCCGGCGGCGCTGGTCCGCGACCTCGACGCCCCGACCCGGATCACGGTCGCGAGCGGGCAGCTGAGCCTTCCCGACGGCCGCGGCCTGGCCGGCGTCGACGCTGCCGACGAGGATCCGGGCGGGCTGGTCCTGACCACCCGTACGCCGGCCGCCGTCCTCACCCTGCTCGCCGAGCGTGAGGCGCTCGACGGCATCCAGGTGCACACGGGGACCCTCGAGGACGTCTTCCTCGACGTCACCGGACGCGAGTACCGCGCATGAGGAGCTTCCGCGCCCTGTCGGCGGCGATCCTCAAGGGCTTCCTGCGCGACCGGGCGGCGGTGTTCTTCGCGGTCGTCTTCCCGCTGATGTTCCTGGTCCTCTTCGGCGGCATCTTCAGCGACCAGAGCCAGTCGAAGATCGACCTGATCGAGGTCGGCCACGTCTCGCTGCTCGAGCACCTGCCGCCGGGAGCCCGTACCGCGTTCGACGCCACCTTCCAGGTGACGCACAGCGACGACCGGGCCGGGGCCATCGCCCGGGTCCGCAAGGGTGATGCCGACGTGGCCCTCGAGGCCAGGGGCAACGACCTGGTGGCCCACTACACGAACACCGACCGGGTGAAGGCCGGCGAGACGCAGGTCGTCCTCCAGGCCTTCGTCGACGGCGCGAACGTCGCTGCCAGCGGCAAGCCACCGACGTACTCCCTGCGGACCGAGAGCGTGGAGGACCAGTCCCTGAAGGTCATCCAGTACGTGACCCCGGGGCTGCTCGGCTGGGCGGTCGCGATGAGCGCGTCGTTCGGGGCCGCGGCCACGCTGAACGGCTGGCGCAACAGCAAGCTGCTCCGGCGGCTCCAGCTCGCTCCGGTACCGACCGGCACCGTCGTCGGCGCCCGGATCGCGGTCACCGTGGCGATCGCCCTGGGTCAGCTGGCGATCTTCCTGGGTCTGGGCACCGCGGCGTTCGGGCTGCAGCTCACCGGGGCCTGGCCGGCCGCGATCCCGCTCCTCGTCGTCGGGACCCTGTGCTTCATGGCCGTCGGGCTGCTGGCCGGGGCCGTGGCCAAGTCGACCGAGGGCGCGGTCAACATGGCCAACTTCATCGTGCTGCCGATGTCGTTCCTCAGTGGCTCGTTCTTCTCGCTCGACGGGTCGCCCGGCTGGCTCCAGTCGTTCTCGAGGCTGCTGCCGCTGCGCTGGCTCAACGTCGGGATGACCGACGTGATGGTGCGCGGCCAGCCGGCGAGCGCCGTACTCCTGCCGGTGGCCGTGCTGGCCGGGTTCGCGATCGTGGTCAGCGCGGTCGCGGCGATGTTCTTCCGCTGGGAGACGACCTGACGTCGCCCAGCGCCGCGACCAGCGCGTCGTACGTCGCCGCCGGGTCGGTGCTCGGCACCCGCACTCCGTCCAGTTCGCCGAGCCGGGCGATCCAGGTGCGGAGTGCCTCGTCACCACCGTCGGACTCGACCATCTCCCGGGTGCGGGTCCCCCAGGCGTGATCCGCGCCGCGGTCGTGGAAGCGGCGGACGATCTCCTCCTCCGGTGCCGTGAGCAGGACGTGGACGTACTGCGCGCCGGCCGAGGTCGCTGCCTGCACGAAGCGACCGAGCTCCGCCGGGTCGGCCAGGAGCTGCGGGAGGACGACGTCCCCGCCCGCGCGGAGGTACGCCGTGATCATCGCCAGCGCCGCCGTACGGATCCGGGCACCGGCCGTGACCGCGTCGGTCTCCCAGCCGGCCACCAGGGTCCGTAGTAGGTCGATCTCGCAGATCAGGGTGCCCGGGTGCTCGTCGGCCCACCGTCGGGCGAGCGTCGTCTTGCCGACGGCGGGCGGTCCGTTCAGCAGGATCAGTCGCGCCATGCGGTCACGGTACGACGGCGCCGTCGCCGCCCAACTGACCTGCGCCCGGTGACCGGGACCGCTACGGTCTCGCCATGGGAGAGCGCCCTCCGCTGTTTCTCGGGCTGCTCGCGGACCATCCTGAGCTCATCGCCGAGGTCGGCGTGCTGCGCTGGCGTGAGTGGGGTGATGCGCCGACGCCGGGCGACTGGATCGAGACCACGGCCCGAGAGGCCGGGAGCGAGCACCTCCCCGTCACGCTCGTCGCCATGGGCCTGGACGGCCATGCGTTGGGTGCGGTGGCGCTCGGTGAGCGCGACGACGCGCTGGCCGAGGCGGAGCGACGCGAGCGCGGACCGTGGCTGCTCGGGATGATCGTCCGGGGCCCCGAGCGCCTGTGCGGCGTCGGCCGGCTGATGGTCGCGGCGATCGAGGACCTGGCGAGGAGTCGCGGACACGACCGGGTCTGGGTGGCGACCGGTGATGATGCCGTGGCGTTCTACCGCCACTGCGGCTGGCGTGACGAGGAGCGGATGTTGCTGGCCAAGGAGAGCCGGCCCACTGCGATCCTGAGCAAGGAGCTCGTGGGTTCGGCGACGCAGCCCTGACGACACGCGTTGCTGTGCCGATCGCGCCTTCCGCGGGCGTTCCGCCGGACCTATGTGTGTCCGTGCGGCCGGACCTGTGAGAGAACGCCTCAGCTGGCCTTCTTCTTGGCGGTCTTCTTCGCGGCGGCCTTCTTGGCCGGCTTCTTCGCGGCGTCGCTGTCGGACGTCGACTCACCGCGGGCGGTCTTGGCGGCATCGACGGAGCGCTGCAGTGCGGCGAGCAGGTCGACGACCTCGCCCGAGGACTTGGTGGAGGTCGGCGTCTTCTTGACCTCACCACCCTCGATCTTCGCCTTCACCATCGCCTCGACGGCCCCGGCGTAGTCGTCCTCGAACTCGCTGGCGTCGAAGTCGCCCGCGAGGGTCTCCACCAGCATGTTGGCCATCTTGACCTCGGCCGGCTTCACCTCACCGGCCTCGACGTTGAAGTCGGGCTGACGCACCTCGTCGGGCCACATCATGGTCTGCATCACGATCACGTCGTCCTTGACCCGCAGCACCCCCACCGTCGTCCGCTGGCGGAGCGCGACGGTCACGACGGCCATCCGGTCGGCGTCCAGCAGGGCCTGACGCAGCAGGGCGTAGGGCTTGGCGCCGGTCTTCTCCGGCTCGAGGTAGTAGCTCTTCTCGAAGAGCATCGGGTCGATCTGGTCGCTGGGCACGAACTTCTCGACCGCGATCTCGCGCGACGACTCCGACGGCAGCGAGGCCATGTCGTCGTCGGTGAGGATGACCACCTCGCCGTCCTCGGTCTCGTAGCCCTTGGCGATGTCGGCGTACTCGACCTCCTCGCCGTCGATCGCGCACACGCGTTGGTACTTGATCCGGCCGCCGTCCTTGGCATGGACCTGCCGGAACGAGACGTCGTGCGACTCCGTCGCGGCGTACAGCTTCACCGGCACGCTGACGAGCCCGAACGACACCGCGCCCTTCCAGATCGCACGCATCTCATACCTCCGTGAACTCGTCGCTTCGGTCCAGTATCGACCAGCGGCGCGCCGAACGCACGCGCGAAGATCCCGCCGTCCTCCGAACGGGCCCGGCGCACGTGACCTCCGCCTCTGGGCGCGTACCGACGTGAGGGGAAGGCTGAGAGCGTCGGAAAGGAAGGACATCATGAGCACACCTGCGTACCCCGTCCGTGTCGACGCCACCCTCGACGGCCACTTGAGCCGTTGGCTGTGGATGGTGAAGTGGATCCTGGCGATCCCGCACTTCATCGTCCTGGTCTTCCTCTGGCTGGCGTTCGTCGTGATGAGCGTGTTCGCGTTCGTGGCGATCCTGTTCACCGGGCGCTACCCGCGGAGCATCTTCGACTTCAACGTCGGAGTGCTGCGCTGGACCTGGCGGGTCACCTACTACGCGTGCGGCGGCCTGGGCACCGACCAGTACCCGCCGTTCAGCCTCGAGGACAAACCGGACTACCCGGCACACCTCGAGATCGAGTACCCCGAGCACCTCTCGCGAGGCCTGGTCCTCGTGAAGTGGTGGCTGCTCGCGATCCCGCACTACCTGGTCCTCGGGCTGTTCCTGGGCGGTGGCTGGGCTGTTGCCGACCACTCCGGCTCGAACGGTGCCGGCGCTGGCCTGATCGGCCTGCTGGTGCTGGTGGCCGCGATCGTGCTGCTCTTCACCGGCCGCTACCCACGCGGCGTCTTCGACCTGGTGCTCGGCCTCAACCGCTGGGTGCTGCGGGTGTGGGCGTACGCCGGCCTGATGACCGACGAGTACCCGCCGTTCCGGCTCGACCTGGGTGGCACGGATCCGGGAACCGCCGCGCTGACCGCAACGGTGGAGAGCTGAGCCAACCCGCGTCAGAACCGCTCGGTGAGGTCTTCGCGGCCCGGGGGTGGCTCGTAGGGCTCGGGCCAGAGGTCGTCGATGCGGTTGATGAGACCCACGGAGTCGAACGAGAAGAAGCTGATGCCGGTCATCTGCTCCTCGCCGACGACGAGGTCGAGCATCGTGGCCGCGCCGTCGTCGTCGGCGACGACGCGGCGCACGGTGAGGTGCCAGTCGCCGGGATACGCCGCGAAGAACCGTAGGAACGCCTCGCGACCCTGCACGCGCTCGCGCGTCTGCGCCATCTCGTAGACCAGCTCGGTGGAGAGGACCTCGCCCAGGCCCGTCCAGTCGCGGGCCTCGGTGGTCTCCCAGAAGCGGCGGATCGTGGCCGCATGGTCGCTCATGGCGCCAGCGTGCCAGCCAGCACCGACGCCGACGAGGGACAATGACCGGCATGCGTCCGATGCTCGCCACTCGCGGCACCCACGTGCCGACGGGCGACGAGTGGCAGCACGAGGTGAAGTGGGACGGCATGCGCGTCCTCGTCGACGTACGACGCGGTGACGCGCGGCTGTGGAGCCGCAACGAGAACGACGCGACCGTGTCGTTCCCGGAGCTGAGCCGGCTCCCGGTCGACGACGCGCTGCTCGACGCCGAGGTGGTCGCCCTGGCGGACGGTGCTCCCAGCTTCGCCGCGCTCGCCGAGCGGATGCACGTCTCGCGGGCCGACCGGGCGCTGCGCCTGGCCGAGCGCATCCCGGTCACCCTGCTGGTCTTCGACGTCCTGCGCCTCGACGACCGCGACCTGCTCGAGGAGCCGTTGAGTGCCCGCCGCGAGGTCCTCACCGGCCTCGACCTGCAGGACGACCGCTGGCAGACGCCACCGACGTACGACGACGGGCCGATGCTCTTCGAGGCCACCCTGCAGCAGGGGCTCGAGGGCATCGTCAGCAAGCGCCGGTCGAGCCGCTACCGCCCCGGCTGGCGCAGCAAGGACTGGCTGAAGTTCGCGCACCGACGGCGCGACTCGTACGTCGTAGGTGGTTGGCGGCGCGAGACCGACTCGCTCGACCGGCTCGGTGCCGTGCTCGTGGGCGAGCCGACACCCGACGGGCTGCGCTACCGCGGCCGGGTCGGCAGCGGCATCGCCGGCAAGAAGGCGGCGATCCTGCGCGAGGTGCTCGGCGGGCTGGGGCGCGACTCGACGCCGTTCGCCGACGAGGTGCCCAAGCCCGACGCGCTGGGTACGACGTGGGTGGAGCCGGTGCTGGTGGTCGAGGTGGAGTCGCTCGGCCCGTCCGCTCAGGGCCGGCTCCGCCAGCCGTCGTACGTCGGTGTCCGCGCCGACCTGAACCCGGAGGACCTCTCGTGAAGAAGCTCGCCGCCGTCCTGGTCGCACTCGCCGTCCTGACGCCGACTCCCGCACACGCCGGCACACAGCGGGTCACCCTCGGAGGCGTCGCCGTCATCCTGCACGCCCACACGCGCCAGGTCGTGACGGTCGACCACACCCACGGCTACCACGCCCGCATCGGGTTCTGGGTCGAGCGGCATGACCGCTGGCAGCGCGTGTACGACGTACGCGACGGCCGCATCGGGTACGGCGGGCTGGCCGCTCCGCTCCATCGGGTGCAGGGCAGCGGCACCACGCCCCTCGGCACGGTCCGGCTGATCTCGTCGTTCGGCCGCGAGCGGCGGGCTGCGAGCTGGGGGCTCCCGTACCGCCGCATCCGTCGTGGCGACTACTGGGTCGAGGACAACGGGTCGCGGTTCTACAACCGCTACCGCAGCAAGGCGCAGGGCGGCTTCCGCTGGTGGCTGCCGGCGAGCGATGCCAACAGCTCCGAGCGGCTCCTGGACTTCCCGGTGCCGTACGACCTGTCGATCGTCACCAGCTACAACCGCAGTCAGGTGCGCCACCGCGGCGCCGGCATCTTCCTGCACGTCAACGGCAGCGGCGCGACCGCCGGCTGTGTCAGCGCCCCCCGGCCCTTCCTGCGGCGCATGATGTGGCGGCTCGACCCGGCCAAGGTCCCGCTGATGGCGGTCGGCCGGTGAGCGACGAGGTCCGGGTCGACGTCGAGGGCCGCACCCTCAGGCTCAGCAACCTCGACAAGGTGCTCTACCCGCGTACGGGCACGACCAAGGGCGAGGTGCTCAACTACTACGCCCAGGTCGCGCCCGTGCTGCTGCCGCTGCTCAAGGACCGGCCGGTGACCCGCGTCCGCTGGCCCCACGGCGTCGAGCGCGACCGCTTCTTCGAGAAGAACGCACCCGCAGGTACGCCGTCCTGGGTGCGCACCGCCGAGGTCCCGACCACCGGGTCGCGCGGGGGATCTCGACAGGCTCGATCACCGGAGCACGGGGGAGACACGCTGGTCTTCCCGATCATCGACGACCTGGCCACCCTGACCTGGGCCGCCAACCTCGCGGCCCTCGAGCTCCATGTGCACCAGTGGACGGTCACCACGGCCGGCAAGCCGCGCGGCGCCGACCGACTCGTGATCGACCTCGACCCCGGGGAGCCCGCCGGTCTGCACGAGTGCTGCCGGGTGGCCCTGCTGGTCCGCGACAAGCTCGCCGACCGGAAGCTCGACGCCCGCCCGGTGACCAGCGGCAGCAAGGGCCTGCACATCTACGCCGCGCTGCCCCGGCGGGTCGACTCCGACGAGTCCAGCGCTCTGGCCAAGGAGCTGGCCGAGGAGCTCCAGGGCGAGCAGCCGAAGCTGGTCACGGCGACCATGACCAAGGCGAAGCGCTCCGGGAAGGTGTTCCTCGACTGGTCCCAGAACGCCGGCTCCAAGACCACGGTGTCGCCGTACTCACTCCGGGGCGTCGAGCGCCCGACCGTGGCCACGCCGGTGTCGTGGGACGAGGTCTCCGAGGGCGCCGAGGACCCCCTCGGCCTCGAGCAGTTCCGGTACGACGAGGTGCTGGCGCGGGTGGCGGAGCACGGAGATCTGTTCACGGACTGACCCCGCGCCTCGCGCTTTCGCGATGCTGTCGTGGCCACGCTGTTGCCGAGTGTTGCGTCCAGTACTGCCTCGTTACCATTCCGTGGATCCAGCGTGGAGCAAACGTTGCCTTGTCTTACGTACGGTTGCGGTGCCCGGCCCTGGCGAGCTCCAAAACCCGCGTGGTGCCGGTGGCTGCCGACTTACCGGGGGGTGGGGTCGGCTCAGCCCGTGGCCGCCCGTGGTCCCCGCTGCGGGCGGTCCACGCTCCCCCTCTTCGACGCTCAAGCGTGTCGCCTGCTCCGGATCGACCAGGCGGAACTGACCGTTCGGTCATCGGGAACCACGGGAGAGGCCGCTTATGCTCCGGCACATGGCGCACCGGGTGCTCGTCGTGGAGGACGAGGAGGACATCGCCTCTCCGCTCGTGCAGACCCTCGAGCGCGAGGGGTACGCCGTCGACCGCGCCCGCACCGGGCAGCAGGCGATCGAGAAGGCGGTCGGCGACGGGCCCGACATCGTCCTGCTCGACCTCGGCCTGCCCGACATGGACGGCCTCGAGGTGTGCCGCGCCCTCCGCGTGGCCGGCTACGACGGCGCCGTACTGATCCTGACCGCACGGTCCGGCGAGCTCGACCGCGTGGTCGGGCTCGACTCCGGCGCGGACGACTACCTCGCCAAGCCGTTCGGCCTGGCCGAGCTGATGGCCCGCCTGCGCGCGCTGCTCCGGCGTACGTCGGTGCGCGCCCGCGTCGGCGCCTCACCCGCCGGGGGCCACCGGCTGCACGTCGACGTGGAGGCCCATCGCGTCTATGTCGGTGACGTCGAGGTGCCGCTGACCGGCAAGGAGTTCGACGTCCTGACCGTGCTCGCGGCCCACCGCGACAAGGTGGTGTCGCGTGCGCAGCTGATGGCCGACGTGTGGAGCGAGGGGTGGTACGGCTCCACCAAGACCCTCGACGTCACCATCGGCCGGCTCCGGCAGAAGCTCGAGACCGCCGGCACCGTCGAGCGCGTCGTCACCGTCCGCGGCGTCGGGTTCCGCCTCGAGAGCACCTGATCGGGCGGACTGTTCGAGCGGACTGTTCGAGCGGGCTGTTCGAGCGGCGCAAGGGCGCTGTGGTGACCGACCTACGACAGCAGCGCGGCGATGGCGGACCGGGCGTGCTCGCGCATCGCGACGTCGACACGCCTCCGGCCACCCGTGAGCAGCAGGTCGTGGAGGAGCCCGCGCGCGACCGCGAGGTCGAGCCGGGCCTGGCGGCGCGCCCGTACGTCTCGGTAGGCCGCGCGCGGACCACATGGCGGTCGGCGCGTCGTCCCGGGCCATCGGCCCTCGACTGATGACGTTCGGCCCTCGCGGCGACCCGTGACTCGTCGAAGAATCGGGAGGTGAGCGTGCAGAGGAGTCCGGCATGAGCGAGCAGAAGAACATCGCCGCCGCCATGGGCGGCTGGAGCGTGCGACACCGGGCGGTCGCCATCGTCGGCTGGCTCGTCTTCGTCGTGGTCGCGATGACGATCGGCTCCATGGCCGGGCAGCGACAGATGACCCAGGACCAGTACGCGACGGGCGACTCGGCCCGGGCGATCCAGATCGAGAACGCCGCCGGCCTCAGCAACCCGGCCGGCGAGATGATCCTGGTGACCAGCACGGCCCCCGTCACGTCCCCCGAGGCGCGGGCCGCCGTGACCGACCTGGTCGGCCGGCTGCGGATCACGCCGGACGTCACCGAGGTCGTCGACCCGTACGACGCCGGGCTGGTGTCCGCCGACGGGCACTCGGTACTGGTGCGCGTGTCGATGAGCGGCGACCCGATGACCGCGGCCGATCGGGTCCAGCCGATCCTCGACGCGGTCGCGGCTACCCGCAGCGCCCACCCCGCCGTACGGATCGACGAGTTCGGGGACGGCTCGGCCAACAAGTGGTTCAACGACACGATCATGAAGGACTTCCAGCGCGCCGAGTGGACCGCCGTACCGCTGGCGCTCGGCATCCTGCTCGTGGCGTTCGGCGCGTTCCTCGCCGCCGTCCTGCCCGTCGGGCTCGCGCTCACGTCGTTCCTGGCGGCCAACGGGGTCCTCGCCCTGATCAGCCACCGGCTGGCGCTCGACAGCTCCGCCAGCTCGGTGATGCTGCTGATCGGTCTGGCGGTGGGCGTCGACTACTGCATGTTCTACCTACGCCGTGAGCGCGAGGAGCGCGCCCAGGGCCGCGACCCCGAGACGGCGCTGCGCATCGCGGCCGCGACCTCGGGGCGCTCCGTGCTGGTCTCGGGGCTGACCGTGGTCGTTGCGATGTCGGGCATGTTCCTGTCCGGGATGCTGATCTTCGACGGCTTCGCCACGGCCGCGATCCTGGTCGTCCTGGTCGCGGTGCTGGGCTCAGTGACCGTGCTCCCCGCGCTTCTGTCGCTGCTCGGCGACCACGTGGACCTCGGGCGAGTGCCGGGGCTCGGCCGGATGCGGCGCCCCGGTGACGGCAGCAAGGTCTGGGGCGCGATCCTCGGCCGCGTGCTGAAGCGCCCCGCGGTGTCGGTGCTGGCGGCGGTCGGCTTCCTACTCGTGCTCGCCACGCCGGTGATCGGCATCCACACCGAGCAGCTGAGCCTCGACAAGCTGCTGCCGGCGAACGCCAGCATCATGCAGAGCTACCACCACATCGCGGCCCAGTTCCCCGGTGGACCGACTCCGGCGCGCGTCGTGGTGCAGGCACCCGACGTGACGAGCGGTGACGTCACCGCCGCGGTGGCCGACTTCAAGACCCGGGCCGCGGCCACGGGGCTGGTCGGCGACCCGATCCTCGTCACGGTGCACCCCGACGTGAACGTCGTCGAGATCTCGGTGCCCTTGGCCGGCAGCGGGTCCGACTCGACCTCGGTCCGCGCCCTGCACGCGTTGCGCTCCGACGTCGTACCCGCGACGTTCGGCCGGCTGCCCGGCGTACAGGCTCACGTGAGCGGCGAGCTGGCGTTCTCGCAGGACTTCAACGCCCAGCTCGAGCACGTCTTCCTGCCGGTGATCCTCTTCGTCCTGGTGCTCGCCTTCCTGCTGATGCTCGTGGCCTTCCGCTCGGTGACGATCGCCGCTGTGTCGGTGGCCCTGAACGTGCTGTCGATGTCGGCGGCCTTCGGCGTGATGGTGGCGGTCTTCCAGCACGGCTGGGGCGCGGGCCTGGTGGGCGGCCGAGGTGTCGGTGCCATCGAGTCGTGGATCCCGCTGTTCGCCTTCGTGATCCTCTTCGGCCTGTCGATGGACTACCAGGTGTTCGTGGTGTCCCGGATCCGCGAGGCGCACGACCGTGGCCTGTCCACCCAGGACGCCGTCGCCCACGGGATCCGGATCTCGGCCGGTGTCGTCACCAGCGCGGCCGCGATCATGGTCGCGGTCTTCGCGGTGTTCGCGACGCTGTCGATGACGACGTTCAAGCAGCTCGGGGTCGGCCTCGCGGTCGCGATCCTGCTCGACGCGACCGTCGTACGCGCCGTCCTGCTGCCGTCCGTGCTGTCGGTGCTCGGCGACCGCACCTGGTGGCTCCCGCGCTGGCTGTCGTGGCTGCCCGACCACACCACCCCCGTGCCGGTGCTCGTACCCGAGCAGCCGGTCGAGGTCGGCGCGTCGAGCGGCGCCCGAAGCGGCTGACGCCCACCCGTCGTCCGAGAAATGGAACCCGTCGGCCCGGCGCATCGCGGTCGCACTCATGACGTCGGCACCCGGTCGACGGTCACCCGCGCTGACGCGGGTCCTCCACATTTTGATCCCGACCCCTTTCGGCGGGCCGGGGGAGCGTCGTAGGTTGCGGGAACGGATCTCTTACTCGGGAGAGGGATCGCGATGTCCGTCGTCGCTGCTGACGCGCACGCCGAGCTGGTCGAGTCGCTCGACCAGCGCGTGCGCGAGGTCGTACGCCGTGAAGGGGTCGACCCGCAGCGCGACCCCGGCGTCGTACGCCGTCTCGCGGAGTCGGTGGTTCGCGCCCACGACGAGCGCAGCCTGACCGGAGCCGTCGCACCGGTCAGCGACGTCGACGCGCTGGTCGGCGAGCTGGTCGCGCGGGTGTCGGGGTTCGGGCCGCTCCAGCCGTTCCTCGACGACCCCACGGTGGAGGAGATCTGGATCAACGACCCGAGCCGGGTCTTCGTGGCCCGTCGCGGGCGCCACGAGCTCACCAACCTGATGTTGACCGCGGCGCAGGTGCAGGAGCTCGTCGAACGGATGTTGAAGTCCAGCGGACGCCGGATCGACATCTCGAGGCCGTTCGTCGACGCGATGCTCCCGGAGGGGCACCGCCTCCACGTCGTACTGGAGGGCATCAGCCGTGGCTGGTCGGCGGTCAACATCCGTAAGTTCGTGCTCACCGCCGCGCGGCTCCACGAGCTCGTCGAGCTCGGCACCCTGACCCCGCCGGCGGCGGCGTTCCTCGAGGCGTCGGTGCGGGCCGGGCTCAACATCCTGGTCGCGGGCGCGACCCAGGCGGGCAAGACGACCCTGTTGAACTGCCTGGCGGCCGCCATCCCCGGCGGTGAGCGGGTCGTCAGCGCGGAAGAGGTCTTCGAGCTGCGCTTCCCGCACCCCGACTGGGTCGCGATGCAGACCCGGCAGAGCGGGCTGGAGGGCACCGGCGAGATCCGGCTGCGCCAGCTCGTGACGGAGAGCCTGAGGATGCGGCCGAGTCGCATCCTCGTCGGCGAGGTGCGGGCCGAGGAGTGCCTCGACCTGCTGCTCGCCCTCAACGCGGGCGTGCCGGGAATGTGCACCCTGCATGCCAACTCCGCCCGCGAGGCCCTGGTCAAGATGTGCACGCTGCCGTTGCTGGCCGGAGACAACATACAAAAAAGGCGGTATTCGAGTTACGCTCGAGAGTATGGCGCAGCGGGGCATCATCTACGGCCGCGCCTCTCGCGATCCCAGGGGCGGCGGCACGAGTGTCACGAAGCAGCTCGAACGTGGCCGGGACTATGCCAAGCGGGAGGAGGTGGAGGTCGTCGCAGAGATTCGCGACGACAACAAGTCGGCCTCGCGCGGGTCGCGTGAGCGCGCTGGTTTCGCCGACGTTCGGGGGTTGATCGAGCGCGGGCAAGCGGATCTGCTCATCCTTTGGGAGGTCTCTCGGTCGTCCCGTGATCTCGAGGAGTTCATGGGATTGGTGAACGCCTGCTCGGACAATGGCTTAGAGATCGCCGTGTCGGGAACCCGCTACGACCCCTCCAAGGTCAACGACTGGCTGCCGCTCGCCTTCCAGGGCGTCATGGCCGAAGCAGAGGCGCGCCGGATCAAGCAGCGCAACATTGACAGCGTCGAGACCAACGCGCTGCGGGGGACACCGCACGGGAGGATCCCCTACGGGTTCCGGCGCATCTACGACCCAAAGACGGGTGTGCTCGTCAACCAGAGCCCGTACGACGAACATGATCCGAGTCGCCTGTCGCCCGAGGCTCAGGTCATTGCGGAAGCTGCCCAGGCAGTGCTCAAAGGTGTGACGCTGCGGCAGATCTGCCGAGATCTGAATGCCCGCGGTGTCCCCACCCCGCGGAGAGCGCGAAAGCAGACGCTGGCAGAAAACCCGAAAGGCGTCGTGACGGTTTGGGAGCCAAGCACGCTGAGGCAATTGCTCCTCAACCCAACTGTGGCGGGACGGCGCGTGCACCGTGGCGAGGACATCGGACCTGCAGTCTGGGAACCGATCGTTGACTATGGCACCTGGCTTCGGCTTCGAAACTTCCTGAAGGATCCGTCTCGGCTCTCCGTCTCCAATCCGCGTGGGCCGGCTCCTAGACACCTGCTGTCCGGCATCGCGCTGTGCGGCGAGTGCGGCGCGCGGGTGAAGGCGGCGACGAACGTGAGCAGGATTCCGCGCGCCTACACCTGCAGGACCGAGGGTTGCATGAGAGTCACAGCGACAGCGGACCGCGTCGACGAGCGGGTCGAGGCGGTTCTGATGGCCCTGTTCGAGCGGCCAGACTTTCAGAGTGCTTTGGCAGATGCCCACGAGCGTCGCGAGACAGCCGCCACCCGGGGTCCGGACGTCGCCTCCTTAGTTGCGGAGAAGGATGCCGAGCTCGATGCCGTCGAGAAGTTACGTGATAGGGGCGAGTTGACGCTGCGCGCCTACGCAGCCGAGACGAAGAGGATCGAAGATGCAATCGAGCATCTGCGGAGTCAGCAAGTTGCCTCTGTTTCGTCTCCCGCGTTGCGACGGCTCCTGACCGCCAACACACTTCAGGACGGTTGGAAGACAGCCGACTTGATCGACAGGCGCGAGGTGGTGCGACTCCTGCTCGATGTGACGATCAAGCGGGCACGGGCAACCAGTCGCCGAGGAAGCTCGCCTCGTCCTTGCCGCCATCCTGCGTGCGCTGCCGGTAGGCGTCGTCGGCCTGCAGGGTGGCGAGGAAGCTCGCCATGGCGGCGGGCTCGTAGCCCGCGGCACCCAGATAGCGGATCCCGAGCTGATCGGCCTCGAACTCCTGCTCGCGCGAGTAGCTCTGCACCCAGGCCTCGGCACCCAGCGAGCCCGCCTGGCCGAGATACTGCCCGCCGAGCTGTGCTCCCTCCGCGCCGCCGAGATAGCCGCCCAGCAGCATGCCGCCCAGCTGGGCGGCCAGCGTGCCGAACTGCCCCAGCCGGGCCTGATCGTAGCGCTGGGCGCTGTGACGGGCGGTGACGTGGCCGACCTCGTGGCCCAGCACGCCGGCGAGCTCGGCCTCGTTGTCGGTCAGCGCCATCAGCCCGCGGGTCACGTAGACGTAGCCGCCCGGCAGGGCGAAGGCGTTGACCACGTCGCTGTCGAGCAGGGTGAAGGTGAAATCCTGGTCGGCCAGCTCCGAGGCGTCCTTCACCCGCTCGCCGACGCGGTCGACATAGGCCTGCAGCGCCTGATCCGGATAGGCGCCGCCGAACTGGCGCAGCGCCTTGGGGTGCTCCTGCTGGCCGAGCTTGCGCTCGTCGGCGGGGGAGAGCGAGGTGTATTGCAGCTCGCCCGTGGCCGGATTGCGTACGGCCGTGCACGCCGCCTGGCCGAACGCCAGTGCCGCGACGAGCATGCCCATCAGCGCGCGTCTCATTCCTCCACCTCGACCTGCAGCGGATGCACCAGCTCGATCATCGGTCCCGCATTCTCGAACAGCCAGCCGCGCGCCAGGATCCGTTTGCCCGCCAGGGCTGCCACGTCAAGCCCGGCGCGCGCGAACCCCTTCAGGCTGCGGTTGTCGGCACGGATGGTGAAGTCGCGCCGCCAGTCCGGGCCGAAGTCGAGATAGGTGAGGTCCTGCCGCCGCGACACCGCCCGCACCGTCCCGCGCACCAGCACGAAGCTGCCGGCCGGTGCCGCCACGGCCTCGGCCGGCAGGGGCCCGAGGCCGCCGTCGGCCCAGCGGCCGCGCCCGGCCTCGCGCGCCGCGCGCTCGAGGCCCAAGAGCTCGACCAGGACCGCGTCCGGCACGTCGGCTGCGGGTGCGACGACGGCGCGACCCTCAGCCACCAGCCGGGCCTGCAGCCACGCCCCGTCCGCGTCGCGCAGCTGCCCGCGGACCCGCCCGTGCCGGTCGAGGCCCGCGGCCGCCGGATCGCGCAGCGCCACGGCCGTCGCGGCGTCGAGCGGTGCGAGGGCGACGATCCCGGCCGGCACGACGGCCCGGCCGTCGGCGAGCCGCAGCTCCTGGGCCGGCGCCACCGCCGCGAACCCACAGGCCAGCAGGGCCGCGATGCCCCACCGGCCCGCCCATCCCCGCATCCGCCCAGCTTGCCGCCCGCGCATGGCCGCTGCTATAGCACAGGCCGGGTGCCCGTAGCTCAGCAGGATAGAGCACAGGATTCCTAATCCTGGGGTCGTGGGTTCGAATCCCGCCGGGCACGCCAATTTTTAAGGGCCGATCGAGATGGTGGAAGCGAGGCGGAAGCTGAAGGTCTCTTTAGCCACGGCAATTGTAGCATTGGATGTAGCTGCGATAACCGAGCTGCAAGTCAGAGCGCGGAGGCTGTGAGCGAGCGCCTTGCGGTCGAGTTTGTGGGCAGCTTCTAGCGGTGCGGCTAAGTCCGTGAACAAGTATCTGTTCATAGACGGAGCCTTTTTTGAGGGAATCTGTCAGCGTATTGGCGCACGGATCGAACCAGAATTCCAATTGTTCGAGCGATTGGACTCTCAAAAGCTTCTAAGCTCATACAGCAGAGCCTTCTATTACAACTCCCTGCCAGATCGATCTATGTCGCTGTCGTCCGAAGAGCATGACGAACGAGTGAAGAATAAACAATCCCTGTTCAATCGCCTCAATATGATACCGAAGCTGCGTGTGCACACAGGCGAAAGTCGATATCGAAAGAAACGTGGCGTTGAGCAAAAGGGTATTGACGTGCTTTTGGCTATCGAAGTTTATCAGCACGCAATTCAAGGCAATATGGACATTGCTACGATCATAACTAGTGATCTTGATTTCTATCCACTTTTCGAAGCATTAGTACAGACACGAGTTCGCACCGAGTTGTTTTACGATCCGGATGGGGTCAACATTGATCTAGTGCACGCGGCTGATACCGCTTATGCGATCAATGCTTCTGTATTTTTGCGGTGGATGGACAATGAATTTTGTAAGAATCATGTTGTTAACATTACATCTGGCTCCAACATTCGCAATGAAGCTCTGCTAAATAACACAATTTTACGTAAAGGCACCTATTTAGGGCGAACTTTTTACCTCGCCAAGAATCAAAAAAGTGGCCGTTGGATTGCATATATGGAGGGTGACGATCACTACACATCCAGCACTGACGAGTATATTTTGCTAAGCCACTTCCGGAATCATCCGGACTCGATTGTGATTTTTGACGAAGAGTGAGATCCGCCTGCACCTTTGCAACCGTCCTGATCGTCCGGTCGGGCGCGGTTGGTTAACCCCACCAAGTCCGATTAGCAGCCCTTAACTTCTTCGATGACCAACAAGACTTGCGTTGCGTCATGGCGCCCGCCCGACACCGGAGCCGCTTTCGCTCATGGCGAAAGGTGCCGGCGGCCCGCAGGTCGCGCGACAGCCGGGAGGGGCCTTGCGGCCCCTCCCGGATCGCATCACGCCTGCCCGCCCTTCACGTGCCGGTCCATCTTGGCGAGGTCGGCGTCGGGGACGGTCAGGCTGTCGCCGACGCGCTCGGTGCCGGCGACGTCGGTGATCGGGCCGGTGAAGGGATGGCGGGTGCGATCCAGGCGCGTGCGGAAGAAGCTACTTGTTGGACAGCTTACAGACACGCGACTACCTGATCGGACATGCCGTTGCCGATGGCCACGGCAACTAAAATCCTATCGTTGATCCAAGAGTGCGCAGAGAGGAGTTGACGGTCCCGCTGGAGGCGAGACTGTGGCGTGGCCTAGAATCGACACTCAACCGAGAAACAGGCCCGTGCCGCCAAATCTGTCGGTCTTGTAGGCCTACGCCGACCACACCCGTGCGCCCAATCTACAGGCGAATGGGACGCGTGGGTGCACTCCACCGCTACCATAAGCGCCGGACGCCATAGGCTTCGAACACCGCCCGGTTCGAGACCAGGGCGAGGTCGGCCGCGATCGCCTGGGCGATCAGCAGGCGGTCGAACGGGTCGCGGTGCAGGCCGGGAAAGCGCCCGGCGCGCTGCGCACTCGCCAGATCCAGAGGCAGAACGTGGAAGCCTTGCCCGGCGAGGTAGCCAGCGAGATCGTCCAGCGAGCCCGCCCGCGATCGAAAGCCTGCCAAGGCGATGCCTGGTCGCAAGCTCGAAGGCCGAGACGGTGCTGACCTGGACCAGGGCGTCGGATGCGGCGATGGCGGCATAGGCCGGTCGCGACAGACTGGGATCATCGAGCGCCGACCACAGCAGGGCGTGCGTATCGAGCAGGAGCCGCACGGCCGGTCAGCCGCCCTCCCAGAGCTTCAGCTCCTCCTCGGGCAGGGGTTCGAAGAAGCTGTCGGGCACCTCGATCCTGCCCTTCAGGGTGCCCGGGGCGCGCCGTGGTTGGGGCGCGTCGACCGCAACCAGCCGCACCACGGGCTTGTCGCCGCGCGCGATCACCACCTCCTCGCCACGCAGAGCCTGCTCGATCAGGCGCGACAGATTGGTCTTGGCGGCATGGACGGTGAAGGTGGTCACGACGGGCACTCCGCTTTAGCCATGCCCTTGGCCAAGGCGGAGTGCGGCTGTTCGCAACGTGGACAGTCGGTCAGGCCTGCACGCCCTTCACGTACCAGTCCATCTTGGCGAGGTCGGCATCGGGGATGGTCAGGCCGTCGCCGACGCGCTCGGTGCCCGAAACGTCGGTGATCGGGCCGGTGAACGGATGGCGGGTGCCGGCGATGATCTCGTCGCGGACGGCCCCGGCCGCGGCCGCCACCTCGGGCGGGACCGAGGGTCCGAAGGGGGCGAGGCCGACCATGCCTTCCTTCAGGCCGTACCAGACATTGTGCGATTCCCAGGTGCCGTCGAGCACGGCCTGGGTGCGCTGGATGTAGTAGGGACCCCAATTGTCGATGATCGCGGTCAGCTGGCCCTTGGGCGCGAAGGCGCTCTGGTCGGCGGCCTGGCCGAAGCCGTACATGCCGCGCTGCTCGGCCTGCTGCAGCGGCGCGGCACTGTCGGTGTGCTGGCTGATGATGTCGGCACCCTGGTCCATCAGGGTCTTGGCGGCGTCGCCTTCCTTGCCCGGGTCGTGCCAGGAGTTCACCCACACCACCTTGGTCTGGAACTCGGGATTGATCTTCTGGGCGGCCAGCGTGAAGGCATTGATGCCCATCACCACCTCCGGGATCGGGAACGAGCCGATATAGCCCGCCACGCCGGCCTTGCTCATCATGCCGGCCATGGTGCCGATCACCGCCCGCCCCTCGTAGAAGCGGGCATTGTAGACCGCGAGGTTCGGCAGGACCTGGTAGCCGGTGGCATGCTCGAACTTCACGTTCGGGAACTGCTTGGCGACCTTCAGGGTCGGGTTCATGAACCCGAACGAGGTGGTGAAGATCAGGCCGTGGCCGGAGCTGGCCAGCTGGCGGATGACGCGCTCGGCGTCCGGACCCTCGGGCACGCTCGCGACGAAGCTGGTCGTGACCTTGCCGGGGAAGGCCTTCTCGACCTCCTGCCGGGCGAAGTCGTGGCGATAGCTCCAGCCATTGTCGCTGGTGGGCCCGACATAGACGAAGCCGACCTTGAGCGGCTCCTGTGCGAGCGCGGGCCGGATGCCCGCGGCGAGGCCGAGCCCGGTGGCGGCGGTGCCGAGGACGAAGCCGCGGCGCCGGAGGTGGAGCGTCATCTCGTTGTTCTCCCTCGAAGTGATGGGCATGGATCAGGTGGCCGGTCGGAAGGGCTTGCCCAGGCAGGCGGGCGCGTCGAGCCGCCCGCGCACCGAGCCGGCCGAGATCACGGTCAGCACCAGGATGGTGGCGAGGTAGGGCAGCATCGACATGATCTGCGACGGCACGCCGATCCCGCCCATGCCCTGGACGTAGAGCTGGAGGATGGTGACACCGCCGAACAGGTAGGCACCGGCCAGGAGGCGAAGCGGCCGCCAGGAGGCGAACACCACCAGCGCGAGCGCGATCCACCCCCGCCCTGCGGTCATGTTCTCGACCCACATCGGCGTGTAGGCGAGCGAGAGGAAGGCGCCGCCCAGGCCGGCGCACATGCCGCCGAACAGGACCGCCAGGTAGCGGATGCGGATCACGTCGTAGCCGATCGAGTGCGCCGAGACGTCGCTGTCGCCGCAGGCGCGCAGGATCATCCCGCCGCGGGTGCGCTTGAGGAACCAGGCGGTGCCCAGGGTCAGCGCCACCGACAGGTAGACCAGGAGATCCTGGCCGAAGACGATCGGGCCCACCACCGGGATGTCCGACAGGCCCGGGACGGCGAGCTTGGGCAGAGGCTGGATCGGCGAGCCGACGAAGGCGTCGCCCAGGAGGGCACTCAGGCCGAGGCCGAACAGGGTGAGCGCCAGGCCGGTGGCGACCTGGTTGCTGACCAGGGTCAGGGTCAGCACGCCGAAGATCAGGGCGAGCAGCATGCCGGCCAGCGCCGCGGCCAGGATGCCGGCGGTGTAGCTGCCGGTGGCGAAGGCGACGGCGAAGGCGGTGACGGCACCGGCGAGCATCATGCCCTCGACGCCGAGATTGAGCACGCCGGAGCGCTCGACCACCAGTTCGCCGATGCCGGCGAGCAGGAGCGGCGTGGCGGCGCTGACGACGGTCATGACGATGGGGACCGCGACCTCGAGGCTCATGCGGGGGCGACCTCCCGGCGTGCCGGCGTGTGGACGATGCGGTAGCGGACCAGGAAGTCCGAGGCGAGCAGGAAGAACAGGAGCAGGCCCTGGAACAGGCCGGTGACCCCCTGCGGCACGCCGACCTCGACTTGCGCGTTCTCGCCGCCGATGTAGGACAGCGCCACCAGCAGGCCGGCGGGGATGATGCCCAAGGGATGCAGGCGGCCGAGGAAGGCCACGATGATCGCGGTGAAGCCGTAGCCCGGGCTGATCACCGGGATGATCTGCCCGATCGGGCCCGAGACCTCGATCGTGCCCGCCAAGCCGGCCAGGCCGCCGCTGAGGAGCAGGCAGAGCCAGATGATCTTCTTGCGGTCGAAGCCGGCGAAGCGGCCGGCGGCCGGCGCCTGGCCCACCACCTTGATCTCGAAGCCGATGATGGCGCGGGCCATCAGCACCCAGGCGGCGACGGCCACGGCGAGCGCGATGAGCGCACCGATGTGCAGCCGCGTGCCTTCCAGGATGACCGGCACGATCGCGGCCTCGCTGAACATGCGCGACTGCGGGAAGCCGTAGCCCTCCGGGTCCTTCCACGGGCCGTAGACCATGACGCTCAAGAACAGGGTGGCGACGTAGGTGAGCATCAGGCTGGTCAGGATCTCGCTGACGTCGAACCGAGCCCTGAGGAAGGCGGGGATCGCGGCATAGGCCATGCCACCCAGGATGCCGGCCACCAGCATGGCGGGCATGATCCACACCCCCGCCTGACCCCAGGTGGCGAGCGCCACGCCGCCGCCCGCCAGCGCCCCCATGGTGAGCTGGCCCTCGGCGCCGATGTTCCAGACATTGGCGCGAAAGCCGATGGCCAGCCCGACCGCGATGGTGATCAGGGGGGCCGCCTTCACCGCCAGCTCGGACAGGCCGTAGAAGGTGAGCAGCGGCGAGACGAAGTAGCTCATCAGCGCCTGGAACGGATCGTAGCCCATGAACAGGAACAGGAAGAACCCGGTGACGATGGTCAGCGCCACGGCCAATGGCGGGGTGGCGTAGAGCATCTGCCAGGACACGCCCCGGCGCGGCTCGATCCTAAGCGACATGGGCGAGCCCTCCGGCGGCCAGCTCCGGTTCGCCCATGCCGTGAGCACCGCCCATGAGCAGGCCGATCTCCTCGACCGAGGCGGTGGCGGTGGCCAGCGGGTCCGACAGGACGCCGACATTGATCACGGCCAGCCGGTCGGTGAGCATGAGCAGCTCGTCGAGATCCTGCGAGATCACCAGGACCGCGGCCCCGTTGGCGGCCAGCGTGATCAGGGCCTGGTGGATGGCGGCGGCGGCACCGGCGTCCACCCCCCAGGTAGGCTGCGAGACCACGAGCACGCCGGGATCCTGCAGCACCTCGCGGCCGACCACGAACTTCTGCAGGTTGCCGCCCGAGAGGCTGCGCGCCAGCGTGTCGATGCCGGGCGTGCGGACGTCGAACTCCTTGACGATCCGGGCCGCGAAGGCACGCGCCTTGCCGCCACGGATGAAGCCGCCGGCGAGCAGGCCCTGGCGCTGGCGGCCGCTGAGCACGCCGTTGTCGACGAGGCTCATCTCGGGTACGGCGGCATGGCCGTTGCGCTCCTCGGGCACGCTGCACAGGCCGAGCGTGCGCCGCTTGGACGGCCCGAATTGGCCCACCGGCGTGCCGTCGATCCGGATGGTGGCGTCCGGATCGACCGTGCGCTCGCCGGAAAGGGCCAGCAGCAGCTCGTTCTGGCCGTTGCCCGCGACCCCGGCGATGCCGAAGATCTCGCCGGCGCGGACCTCGAAGGTGATGCGCTTGAGGTCGACGCCGTGGGGCTCCTCGCTGGCCAGGTCGAGGCCGTGGACGGTCAGGCGCGGCTCGCCCGCCTTGGCGCCCTCGCGGCGGATCAGCGTGCGGAGCTCGGCGCCGATCATCAGCTGCGCCATGCTCTTCGCGGTTTCGATCTTGGGGTCGCACGCCCCCACGACCTTGCCGCCGCGCAGGATGGTGGCGCGGTCGCACAAGGCTTTGATCTCGTGCAGCTTGTGGCTGATGTAGAGGATCGAGCAGCCCTCGGCCGCGAGCAGTCGCAAGGTCTCGAACAGCTTGTCGACCTCCTGCGGCGTCAGCACCGAAGTCGGCTCGTCCATGATCAGGAGGCGCGGGCTCTGCAGGAGGCAGCGGACGATCTCGATCCGCTGCCGCTCGCCGACCGAGAGGGTGTGGACCTCGCGCTCGGGGTCGAGCGGCAGGCCATAGGCGTGGCTGACCTCGCGCACCTTGGCGGCCAGGGCCTTCATGTCGGTGACGCCGTCGACGCCCAGGGCCACGTTCTCGAGCACCGTCATCGCCTCGAACAGCGAGAAATGCTGGAACACCATGCCGATGCCGAGGGCCCGAGCGGCCTTGGGATCGGCGACGCGGACGGGCTTGCCGTCCCAGAGCATCAGGCCCTCGTCGGCGTGGAGCACGCCGTAGATGATCTTGACCAAGGTACTCTTGCCGGCGCCGTTCTCGCCCAGGAGCGCATGGATCTCGCCCGGCGCCACGGAAAAGCCGACGTCCGAGTTGGCGACGACCCCGGGAAAGCGCTTGGTGATCCCCCGCAGCTCCAGGCGCAGCGGCGCTGCCCTGCCCTCCGTCATCATGCGGCCCTTTCTTGCGCGGCCGACGCCGCGTCGGTGCTGGTTCGTGCGAGTGCGAGGAGGAGCTCGGCCGCAGCCAGGGCGGCGATCACCGCCGGGCGCTTGTCGCGCAGGGCGGTGCCGCCGATCGGGCAGGCCAGGCCGTCGATGCGCGCCTGGGAGATGCCGAGCTCGCGGAAGCCGCGCTCGAACCTGGCCCGCTTGGTCGCCGAGCCGATCAGGCCGAGATAGGCGAAGTCGCCGCGTTCGAGCATCGCGGCGCAGAGCTCGAAGTCGAGCGCGTGGCTGTGGGTCAGGACGAAGGCGGCGCTGGCGGCGGGCGCGTTCGCGATCTCGGCGAGCGGGCGATCGGTGACCAGGACCTCGACGCCTCGCGGCGGCTCCAGCGGAAACTCGCCGGCGCGGGCGTCGATCCAGCGCAGGCGCAGCGGCAGCGGCGCGAGCGCGGCGGCCAGCGCGCGGCCGACATGGCCGGCGCCGAACAGCAGGACGGTCGGCAGCGAGGCCGCGGCTTCGGCCTCCTCCGCTTCCAGCAGGGCGAGATCCCCGGCACCGGCCCGCCGCAGGCGGAGACGGACATGGCCGCCGCAGCACTGGCCCACGGCGGGACCCAGCGGGATATCGGCCCAGGCCTCAAGCTGTCCGCCGGCGAGGAGCTTGCGCGCCTGGGCCAGGCACTCCCATTCCAGGCGGCCGCCGCCGACGGTGCCGAAGCTGCGCGCGTCGGTGACCAGCATGGCGGCCCCCGCCTCGCGCGGGGTCGAGCCCCTGGCCTCGGCCACGGTCACCACAACGGCGGGGGTGCCGGCGGCGAGCAGCTCGGACAGGTGCCGGGCCAGGGCGTCGCTCACGCCGCCCGCTCCTTCGGACCGGCCTCGGTGCGCAGCCGCTCGACCGCCTCGAGCACGCGCTCGGGAGTGGCCGGTGCGTCGAGGCGGGGGCAGATGCGGTAGTCGGCGACGCTGGCGACCGCGTCGGACAGCGCGTGCAGCACCGAGATCGCGAGCATGAAGGGCGGCTCGCCCACGGCCTTGGAGCGGAAGATCGCGTCCTCGTGGTTCTCGTTCTCGAACAGGCGGACGTTGAACACGCGCGGGCGGTCGCCGCAGGCGGGGATCTTGTAGGTGCTGGGGGCATGGGTGCGCAGGCGGCCCTCCTGGTCCCACCACAGCTCCTCGGTGGTGAGCCAGCCCATGCCCTGGACGAAGCCGCCTTCGATCTGGCCGATGTCGAGCGCCGGATTCAGCGACTTGCCGCAGTCGTGGAGGATGTCGACGCGCTCGACCCGGTACTCGCCGGTCAGCGTGTCGACGAGCACCTCGCTGCAGGCGGCGCCGTAGGCGAAGTAGTAGAAGGGACGACCGGTGCCCGAGGCGCGGTCCCAGTGGATCTTGGGCGTCTTGTAGAAGCCGGTCGAGGAGAGCGAGATCCGGTTCATGTAGGCCTGCCAGACCAAGGCCCGGAACGGGATCTCCTGGTTGCCGACCCGGACCCGGTTGGGCAGGAACACCACCTGCTCTTGGGGCACCGACCAGTGCTCGGCGGCGAAGTCGATCAGGCGGTGCTTGATGGTCCGGGCCGCCGCCAGTGCCGCCTGCCCGTTGAGGTCGGTGCCGGAGGAGGCGGCGGTGGCCGAGGTGTTGGGGACCTTGCCCGTGGTGGTGGCGGTGATCCGCACCTGCGCGAGGTCGATCTGGAACTCCTCGGCCACCACCTGCGCCACCTTGGTGTGGAGCCCCTGCCCCATCTCGGTGCCGCCATGGTTCAGGTGCACGCTGCCGTCGGTGTAGACGTGCACCAACGCGCCGGCCTGATTGTAAGAGGTCAGCGTGAACGAGATCCCGAACTTGACGGGCGTGAGCGCGAGGCCGCGCTTGAGCACCGGGCTCGTGGCGTTGAAGGCGCGCGCGGCGTCGCGGCGCGCGGCATAATCGGTGCTCGCCTCCAGCTCGGCCACGAGTTCGTGGATGATGTTGTCCTCGATGACCTGATGGTAGGGCGCCACGTTGTTGCGGTCGGTGCCGTAGAAGTTGCGCTTGCGGGCCTCGAGCGGATCGAGGCCGAGGGCGAAGGCGATCTCCTCGAGCACGCGCTCGCCGACCACCATGCCCTGCGGGCCGCCGAAGCCACGAAAAGCGGTGTTGGAGCAGGTGTTGGTCTTGAGCGGCAGCGAGCGCAGCTCGACCGCGGGCAGCCAGTAGCAATTGTCGGCGTGGAACAGGCTGCGGTCGGTGACCGGGCCCGAAAGGTCCGACGACCAGCCGCAGCGGGCGGCAAACGTCATGTCCAGGCCCTGGATGATTCCATCCTCGTCGAAGCCGACCTCGTAGTCGACCAGGAAGTCGTGGCGCTTGCCGGTGATCGCCATGTCGTCGTCGCGATCGGGCCGGCATTTGGCGGCACGGCCGGTCTTCTTGGCGACCAGCGCGCACAGGCAGGCGAACAGGTTGCCTTGCGTCTCCTTGCCGCCGAAGGCGCCGCCCATGCGGCGGATCTCGACCGTGACCGCATGCGAAGCGGTGCCCAGCACCTTGGCGACCATGTGCTGGATCTCGGACGGGTGCTGGGTCGAGGACCAGACGGTGACCTCGTCGTCCTCGCCCGGGACCGCCAGCGCGATCTGGCCCTCCAGGTAGAAATGCTCCTGGCCGCCCACGCGCATCCGACCCGCGAGCCGGCGGGGTGCGGCGGCGATGGCGGCCTTGGCGTCGCCGCGGCGCAGGGTCAGCGGGTCCGTGACAAGTACGCCGGTCGGCAGGGCGGCGTCGACGTCGAGGATCGCGGGCAGCTCCTGGTACTCGATCACGGCGAGCCTGGCGGCACGACGCGCCTGCTCGCGCGTGACCGCGGCCACGGCGAAGATCGGCTGGCCCACGAACTCGACCAGATCGGTCGCGAGCAGCGGCTCGTCGTGGCGATGGGTCGGGCTGACGTCGTTCTCGCCCGGGACGTCGGCGGCGGTGAGCACGCAGACCACACCTTCCGCGGCCCGCACCGGCGCCAGATCGACGCTCACGATCCGCGCATGCGCCTTGGCCGACAGGCCGAGCTGGATGTGGAGCAGCCCGGCGGGCTCGGGGAGATCGTCGATGTAGAGCGCCTCGCCGGTGACGTGGCGGCGGGCGCTGTCATGGGTGCGCGGGTCGTGGGCGCCGCCCTGGATGCGCTCAGACATGGGCGAGGCTCCGGTCGCCGACCAGGCGGGTTTCTACGGTGCCCGTGGTTTCGAGATGGAGACGGCGCAGGAGGTTGCGCGCGACCGCCAGGCGGTAGCCTGCGGAGGCCCGCATGTCGCTGATCGGGTGGAAGTCCTCGCCCAGCGCCTCGGCCGCCGCTTCCACGGTGGCCACGGTCCAGGGCCGGCCGAGGATCGCCGCCTCGGCTGCGGCCGCACGCCTGGGCGTCGCGGCCATCCCGCCATAGGCGAGGCGAACGTCGCTCACCGTGCCGCCCTCGACCCGGAGCCGGAACCCGGCCATCACGGCCGAGATGTCCTGATCGAAGCGCTTGCTGATCTTGTAGGCCCGGAACCGCGTGCCCGGTGCTGGCTTCGGCACGGTGATGCTTTCGACGAACTCGCCCGGGCGGCGGTCCTGTTTGCCGTAGGCGACGAAGAAGTCCTCCAGCGGCAGGCTCCGGCGCTCCGCGCCACGGCGCAGCTGCAGCGTGGCATCCGCCGCGATCAGCGAGGGGTTGCCGTCACCGATGGGCGAGCCGTTGGCGATGTTGCCGCCGAGCGTGCCGGCATTGCGGATCTGCACGCTGGCGAACCGCCGCCACATTTCGCCGAGGTCGGGATAGTGCGGCGCCAGGGCGGCCATCGCGTCGCTGTGGCTGACTCCGGCGCCCAGGACCACGGCATCCGCCGTCTCCTCAATTCGCCGCAGCGCCTCGATCCGGCCGAGATAGACCACGGGATCCAGGCGCCGCATCTGCTTGGTGACCCAGAGGCCGACGTCGGTGCAACCGGCGACGATGGTGGCGTCGGGTTCGGCGAGCAGCGTCACCGCCAGCGCGTCGACCGTCGGCGGCGCGATGAACCGCCGCCCGCCGACACCCACCACAAGCGTTTCCTCGTCGGCGAGCGCTCGCAACCGGGCCAGGGTCTCCTCGGCGCCGGCCGCCAGCGCATCGTCGCGCGGCCCCGCGGCATAGGCCTGTTCGACCGCCCGGACGATCGGGGCGTAGCCCGTGCAGCGGCAGAGATTCCCGGCGAGCGCGTCGTCGATCGCCTCTCCGCCCGGCAGCGCCTCGGCGTTGCGGGTCAGGGCGAACATCGACATGACGAAGCCCGGCGTGCAGAAACCGCATTGCGAGCCGTGGCGGTCGACCATGGCCTGCTGCACCGGATGGAGCCGCCCGTCCTCCGTCTCGAGATCCTCGACGGTCAGGAGCTGGCAGCCGTCGAGCGTCGCCACGAACTGGATGCAGGCGTTGACGGCGCGGTAGGCGAGGCGCTCGCCCTCGGGTCGCGCCACGACCACGGTGCAGGCGCCGCAGTCGCCCTCGTTGCAGCCCTCCTTGGTGCCCGTCCGCCGGCGCTCGATCCGCAGCCAGTCGAGCACCGTCATGGTCGGATCGACCGTGGCGAGTTCGACCAGCTCGCGGCCGAGGAGAAAGCGGACCGTGTCACGCATGGGAACCCATCCTACGCCTTTGGCCGAGCGGCTCCAGTCTCACGCCTCGGCACCGTGCGTGGTGGCCGCGGCGGCGGCGCGCGCCTCGCCGCTGCTGGCGATGCCGTTGAAGAACAGGTTGAGCAGCACCGCCGCGATCGCCGCGAGCAGGATGCCGGATTCGAGCAGGGGGTGCAGCTCATGCGGCAATTGCTTGAAGAAGTTGGGCGCGACCAGCGGGATCATGCCGAAGCCGATGGAGAGCGCCACGACGAACAGGTTGTGACGGTTGGTGCGGAAGTCGACCGCACCAAGAATACGCGCGCCGGTGGCGGCCACCATCCCGAACATGACCAGACCGGCCCCGCCCAGCACGACGACCGGGACCAATTCGACCAGCGCCCCCATCTTCGGCAGCAGACCCAGCAGCAGCATGATCACGCCGCCCGTGGCCGTCACCCAGCGCGAGCGCACGCCGGTGACGCCGACCAAGCCGACGTTCTGCGAGAACGAGGTGTAGGGGAAGGTGTTGAAGACGCCGCCGATGATGGTGCCGACGCCGTCCGCGCGCAGGCCCCGGGTCAGGCCCTTCTCGTCCAGCGGCCGCTCGGTCATGTCGGAGAGGGCCAGGAACATGCCGGTGGATTCGATCATCACCACGATCATCACCAGGCACATGGTGGCGATCGCCACGAGGTCGAAGGTCGGCAGGCCGAAATGGAAGGGATAGATGATGTCGACCATCGGCGCGGCGGCGACCTTGTCGAAGTTCATGCGGCCCATGATCGCCGCGAGCACCGAACCGACGACGATGCCGAGCAATACCGCGACGTTGCCGACGAAGCCCTTGCCGTACTTGGTCAGGACCAGGATCACGAGCAGGACGAACAAGGCGATCAGCAGTCCGCCCGGCTCGCCATAGGCCGGATTGGCGAAGCTGTAGGCCTGGCCGTCGATCACCTTGGTCAGCATGGGCAAGCCGCCGCCGGCCCAGTTGATGCCGACCCGCATCAGCGAGACGCCGATCACCAGGATGATCGTGCCGGTCACCACCGGCGGGAACAAAGGCAGCAGGCGGCTGACGAAGGGTGCGACGACCACGCCGAAGATGCCGGCGGCGATCACGGCGCCGTAGATGCCCAGGAGCCCGACGTCCGCATTGCCGGCCATGGCCAGCATCGGGCCTACCGAGGCGAAGGTCACGCCCATCATGACCGGCAGCCGGATGCCGACACCGGGAAAGCCCACGCTCTGGATCAGCGTGGCGATGCCACAGGCGAACAGGTCCGCACTGATCAGGATCGCCACTTCCTGCGGCGACAGGCTGAGCGCCCGGCCGACGATCAGCGGCACCGCCACCGCGCCGGCATACATCACCAGCACGTGCTGGAGCCCCAATGTGAGCAGCTTGGGAGCCGGCAGCACCTCATCGACGGGATGGACTTGGACGGTCATGGTCATGCCTTGGCCTGGGTTGGGGGTGACGAGCTTCCTCAGCTGCCGCGGTAGGTCGAGTAGGCATAAGGCGAAACGAGGAGCGGCACGTGGTAGTGCTGGGCGACGTCGGCGATGCCGAAGCGCAGCGGCACGAGGTCGAGGAAGGGCGGGTCTGGCAGCCGTGTCCCGAGCGCGCGCAGATAGGCGCCGACATGGAACACCAGCTCGTACCGGCCGGCGACGAGTTCCGGTCCCTGGAGCAGCGGGGCATCGCAGCGGCCGTCGCCGTTCGTGACGACGGTCTTGAGCAGGCTGGACCCACCGCCGCCGTCCCAGCGGAACAGCTCCAGCTTCATGCCGGCCGCGGGGCGGCCGGTCGCGGTGTCGAGGACATGGGTGGTCAGGCGGCCACCCGCTGCGCCGGAACTCATCTTCTGGTCACCTCCCGTCGGGCTGGACGAACCGGCCCGACGTCCTCGTGATAGATCACGGCGCTGGCACGCGAAACGCGGCGGCGGTCCGAAGGATCTTCAAAGCAAAGATGAAGCCAGCGGCGGGGCGCGGCGGGCGCAGAAGGTGCTGCCTCATCTTTAAGCACGAGCTTGGCGGGTGCCCCGCCATTGCGCAGACTTCAGGCGTCGCGGCGGTCTGCGGTTGGCTTGCGTCCCTGGCATCAGCCTTGCTGGTGACGGACGGGACCAGTCGCGGGAGCGGAGCCGAAACCCTAGATGGCCAGCGTCGAGCTAGCCGGTGTCAGCAAGCTCTACGGCGCCACCCGCGCCGTCGACGACATCAGCCTGAAGATCCGGGACGGCAGCTATTGTTGCCTGCTGGGGCCGTCCGGGTGCGGCAAGACCAGCACGCTGCGGATGATCGCCGGGCACGAAGCGATCAGCCGCGGCGACGTGGTGATCGGCGACCAGGTGGTCAACGACCTGCCGCCGGCGCAGCGCGGTACCGCCATGATGTTCCAGTCCTACGCGCTGTTTCCCCATCTGAGCTGCGTCGACAATGTCGCCTTCAGCCTGCACATGCGCGGCGTCGAGAAGTCCGAGCGGCGGCGTCAGGCCCAGATGATGCTCGAGCGCGTGCACATGGAGGCCTATGCCGAGCGCCTGCCGGCCCAGCTCTCGGGCGGCCAGCAGCAGCGGGTGGCGCTGGCGCGGGCACTGATCACCAATCCCAAAGTGCTCCTGCTGGACGAGCCGCTCTCCGCACTCGACCCGTTCCTGCGCATCAAGATGCGCGAGGAGCTGAAGAAGCTGCAGGCCGAGACCGGCCTGACCTTCGTCCACGTCACCCACGGCCAGGACGAGGCCATGGCGCTGGCGGACATCATGGTGGTGATGAACGGCGGCCGGATCGTGCAGGCGGGCTCGCCGCGCGCGATCTTCCACGAGCCCGACACGGCCTTCGTCGCCAGGTTCATCGGCGGCCACAATGTCCTGCCCGCCGATCTGCTCGGCCTCGGCCACGGCGAGGTCGCCCTGCGCGCCGATCGCGCCAGCCTGCACCCCGCCGGCGAGGGCGAGGTCGGGCTGGAGGCCGCGGTCTCGCTGGTGGAGTACCAGGGCACCTCGGTACAGATCCGCCTTGCGGCACCGGCGGGCCGCGAGGTCCAGGTCCTGCTCGAGGAAGCGGCGTTCGATGCCGCGCCGGTGGCCGCCGGCCAACGGGTGAGCCTGAGCTGGCCGCGCGCGGCGGCGCGCGCGCTCGCCGCCTGATCGAACCAACGAACGAACAGAAGAGGAATCCCGATGGCTCGGACCAGCTACCAGCTTATCGACCGCAGCGGCGGTGTCAGTCGGCGCGACGTCCTGCGTGCGACCCTGCTCGGCACCGCCGCGGCCGCGGCCAGTACCTTCCCCGCGCCCTTCGTCCACGCCGACGACCCGATCACGCTCCGCTACGCCGGCACCGGCGTGAACGCGTTCAAGGAGCTGGCGGACAAGTGCAAGGAAGATACCGGGATCATCATCCAGTACACCACCTTGACCTCCGACGACGTGGTCAAGCGGGCGGTGACCCAGCCCTCATCGTTCGACATGCTCGATTCCGAATATTGGATGCTCAAGAAGATCGTGCCGTCGGGCAACCTGCGCGGCATGGATACCAAGAAGATCAAGCTCTACGACGAGATCGTGCCGATCTTCACCAAGGGCAAGCTGCCCGACGGAGCCGAGACCACGCGGATCGGCGTGGCGCCGATCAAGGTCAGCTACCTGACCGGCGCCGAGGCCACCGACTTCGCGGCCGATCCCACCGAGTACATGACCCTGATCCCGACGGTCTACAACGCCGACACGCTGGGTATCCGCCCCGACCTGATCGACGTGCCGATCGACAGCTGGTCCCAGCTCGCCGACCCCAAGTTCAAGGGCAAAGCCTCGATCCTGAACATTCCGGCGATCGGCATCATGGATGCCGGCCAGGTCGCGCAGGCCAGCGGCGTGGTCACGTACGGCGACATGGGCAACATGACCAAGGAGGAGATCGACAAGACCATCGGCTACATGATCGAGCTGAAGCAGGCCGGCCAGTTCCGGGCGCTGTGGAAGGAGTTCAACGAGAGCGTCAACCTGATGGCTTCGGGCGAGGTGGTGATCCAGTCGATGTGGTCGCCGGCGGTGACCAAGGTCCGGCAGATGGGCATCGCGTGCAAGTACCAGCCGCTCAAGGAAGGCTACCGCGCCTGGGCCGCGGGCCTGGGCATCCCGACCCATGTCGAGGGCAAGACACTGGATGCCTGCTACGAGTTCGTGAACTGGTTCCTGTCCGGCTGGGCCGGCGGCTTCCTCAACCGGCAGGGCTACTATTCGGCGGTGCTGCCGACGGCACAGCAGAACATGGAGCCCTACGAGTGGGCCTACTGGATGGAGGGCAAGCCCGCCGAGAAGGACATCGTCTCGCCGACCGGGGAGGTGATCGCCAAGGCCGGCGAGGTCCGCGACGGCGGCTCGTTCTACGAGCGGATGGGTGCGGTGGCGGTGTGGAACACGGTCATGGACGAGGACAAGTACATGGTCCGCAAATGGAACGAGTTCGTGGCGGCCTAGGCTGATCCGGTGCGCGAGGCCCTCAGCGCCAGCCTGCCCGCGATCACCGCCGCCCCGGCGGCGCCCGCGAAGCGTGCGGCCGGCATGGGCCTCGCGCCCTATCTGCTCGTGGCACCCATGGCGCTGGTGTTCCTGCTGTTCTTCGTCGTGCCCATGGTTCTGGTCATGGTCGTGAGCTTCTTCGACTACGAAGCCTACGACATGCTGATCCCGGCCTTCAGCCTGCAGAACTATGTCGACGTCTTCTCCGAGCAGGTCACCTGGGACACCTATCTCAGCACCATCAAGTTCTGCCTCCTGGTCTGGGCGATCACGCTCGTGCTGGGTTTCGCCATCGCCTATTTCCTGGCGTTCTATGTCGGCTCGCTGAGCTGGCAGATGACCTTGTTCCTGATCTGCACGATCCCGTTCTGGACCAGCAACGTGATCCGGATGATCTCCTGGATCCCGCTGCTCGGCCGCAACGGAGTGGTCAACTCGACGCTCCTGTCCTTGGGCATCGTGGACCAGCCGCAGGAGTGGCTCCTCTATTCCGACTTCTCGGTGACGCTGGGCTTCGTGCACCTCTACACGCTGTTCATGATCGTCCCGATCTTCAACTCGATGGTCCGCATCGACAAATCACTGATCGAAGCCGCCACCGACGCCGGCGCTTCCGAGTGGCAGACGATCCGCCACGTCGTCCTGCCGCTGGTGAAACCCGGCATCGTCATCGGCTCGATCTTCGTCATCACCATCGTCATGGGCGATTTCGTCACCGTGAACGTGCTGGGCGGCGGTAAGGTGGCGTCCATCGGCAAGTCGATCGCAACCGAGCTCAGTTACCTGCAGTTCCCCCCGGCCGCCGCCAACGCCATGGTGCTCCTGCTCACCGTGATCTTGATGATCGTGGCCCTGGGCCGGATCGTCGACGTGCGCCGGGAGCTCTGAGGCCGATGCTGCGCGAGGCGCATCCCCGAAGCTTCGTCCTCCTGGGCCTGCTGTTTTCCGCCTTCGTGCTGTTCCTGTACGGCCCCACCCTCACCATCACCGTCCTGTCGTTTCAGGGTCCGAGCGGCGGCCTGGTGTTCCCGATGCAGGGCGTCAGCACCCACTGGTTCGCCCAGGTGTTCCAGCCGCAATCGATCGGCGACATCGGCGGCAGCTTCCAGCGCTCGGCATGGCTCGGGCTCATCGTCATGGCGCTCACCGTGACCACGTCCTTCCTGGCGGGCCTGGCCTTCCGCAAGCGGTTCGCCGGCTCGGCCGCGCTGTTCTACGTCGCCGTTGCCAGCCTGATCATGCCCTCGGTCGTCGTCTCGCTCGGGATCGGCGCTCTGTTCGAGATGCTGGGGATCGAGCGCAACTGGTGGAGCTCGGGCCTGGGCGCGCATCTGACCTGGACCCTGCCCTTCGGCCTCCTGATCATGTTCGCGGTGTTCAACCGCTTCGACAAGCGGTTCGAGGAGGCCGCGCGCGATCTGGGTGCTACGCCCTACCAGACCGTGCGCCACGTCGTCCTGCCGATCGTCCTGCCCTCGCTGGTGGGCGTGGCCCTGTTCGGCTTCACGCTCTCCTACGACGAGCTCGCCCGCAGCTCGCAGGCCCTGGGTGCCCTCAACACCCTGCCGCTCGAGCTGCAGGCGATGCAGACCAACGCCACCACCCCGGTGATCTACGCCCTGGGGACCCTGACCACGGCGCTGTCGCTGGTGGTGATCGGCACCAGCCTGAGCGTGCTCTGGTGGCTGCGGGCACGGCAGGCGGCCAAGGGCTCGGACGCGGGCAAGGGGATGGTCTGAACCCTAGCTAGATTACCGCGCGCGGGGTTGACCTGACCGGCCGCCGGAGTCAATTCTGCCGTCATGGCCTATAACGTGCGCGGGATGAGCGGAAGCGAGGTGGAGTTGGCGCTCGCATGGGCGGCGGCCGAGGGCTGGAACCCGGGTCGCGCCGACGCGCTGCCGTTCCAGATCGCCGACCCCGGCGGGTTCCTGATCGGGCATGTCGAGGACGAGCCGGCCGCGGTGATCTCGGTCGTCCGCTACGGCACTGATTTCGGCTTTCTCGGCCTCTACATCGTGGCGCCGCACCTTCGCGGCCGCGGCTACGGCCTGAAGCTGTGGCAGTCGGGGCTCGCCCATTTGGAGGGTCGCACCGTCGGGCTGGACGGTGTCGTGGCGCAGCAGGACAAGTACCGGCGCTCCGGGTTCGTCTACGCTTGGCCGAACCACCGCTTCGGCGGCGTGATCGAGGGGCGGGACGATCCCGGCCTGCGCGACGCGCGCACGCTGCCCTTCGCCGAGCTCGCCCGGTTCGACGCCGCCTTGTTCCCTGCAGCCCGCGACTCATTCCTGGCGGCATGGCTCGCGATGCCCGAAAGCCGCACCCTGGCCCTGATGCGCGACGGGGAGATCGTGGGCCTGGGGACGATCCGGCGTTGCCTCTCCGGCTGCAAGATCGGCCCATTGCATGCCCGGGACCGGCACTCGGCCGAGCGGCTGCTGCTTGCCTTGGCCGCCTTCGCGCCGGGCGAGGAGCTCTTCCTCGACGTGCCCGGCGCCAACGCCGCGGCGATGCGCATGGCGGAGGGCTTCGGCCTGACGCAACGCTTCGAGACCGCCAGAATGTATCGGGGCGTCGCGCCGGGTCTGCCGCTCGACCAGATCTACGGCATCACCAGCTTCGAGCTGGGATGAAAGCGTGCTCGAACGGCGGAAGGCGCGGCCCAGGGCTGCGATGCTGCGGCGTGACGCCGCAGATGCCCTCACCGAGAAGATAACGGCTTCCCGGCCACACATGGCCGCTTCGGCCAAGCTGGCCGATCTGCGGCGCCGCCGTGCCGCGCATTCGAGATGCGGAAAACACAGCAAGCCATTGCTGGCACTGTCAAACCGGCGGCCGATGGCTGGCGGACGGTGTGGCGTCCCGTCATCTGCGTGCCGACCGGCCGCGCGCAGCGCCGAGCTGGAGCCCGTCTCGCGATGGCGCAGGCAAACTCTCGTATCCGTTGATGGATGGGCTCCCGAAGCCACGGAACTCGGGCATGGCCCGTTTCGTCGGCCTCCCAAGGCATCACTCTCCGGTTGTATCGATAAAATTCTCGACGTTTTTTGCGCGCATTTACCTTGCTTTTTTGTCGCACATCGTGCTTAAGGGCAGCTCCAGTCAACTTAAACGTCATTAGCGCGATCCGGGTCCAACGGCCTTTTTGATGAGCTCAAAACGTTACGCCTCAGCTAGCGGGGACGCTTCGGCAGCAGGCCGTTGCACGTGGCGGAAATCAGGGTGTCGTCATCGGACAATTCGGTGGATGCGATTTGGAGTATGCCATGGTGGCAGCAGCTCGTGCTCGTTCGATCAGTGAACCCACCCGTTCTCGTCCGCAGGACGTGGACCGATATGTCGGCGCGCGCATGCGCGAGCGCCGGATCATGCTGGGACTTACCCAACAGCAAATGGCCGAGTTGATCGGGGTCACCTATCAGCAGGCCCACAAGTACGAGAAGGGCATCAACCGGATCGCCGGCGGTCGCCTTTACCAGATCGCCAAGGCCCTGGGCGTGGACGTCAGCTACTTCTACGAGGGCATCGACGGTCGTCCCGAGGATTTCAAGCCGACGCCGCAGCAGCGGCTGCTGCTGGAGCTCGCCCGGAACTTTACCGCACTGCCCAGTCGCCGCCACCAGGAAGCGATCTGCGGCTTGGTCCGTGCCTTGGTCGATCCTTCGGCGCCCGCCGAGGTCCCCGAGCTGGAGCTGGTCACAGCGGATCACTCCCCGGACGCCGCCTAGGCACGGGCTGGCGACGCCCGACCCGGAATTCCGCGCAACGTTCGGCGTCGCGGTGTCGTTCTGCCCGCTCGCCAACGCTATTGCCGCGCGCTAGCTCTCTGCCGGCGACACAAGGCAGCAGGGTCGGAGGCGCATGCTCTCGGTCGACACGATCATCGTCGGAGGCGGGCCGGCCGGTTCCAGCTGCGCTTGGCGTTTGCGGCGTCACGGCGTCGACTGCTTGATCCTGGATCGGGCCGAGTTTCCGCGGCCCAAGCTGTGCGCCGGATGGGTCACGCCCAAGGTGCTGCGCGACTTGGAGCTGGCGCCCGACGAGTATCCGCTGAGCTTCCTGACCTTCCAGGCGCTGCGGCTGAGCTTCAAGGGCTTCGGCCTGACGCTCCCGACCGTCCAGCACTCCATCCGTCGCGTCGAGTTCGACGACTGGCTCCTGCGTCGCTCCGGAGCCGAGGTCGCGACCCACAATGTGAGGCAGATCCGGCGCGACGGCGGTTGGTACGTCCTCGACGAGACCTATCGCTGCCGGCATCTGGTCGGCGCCGGCGGCACCCGCTGTCCGGTGCATCGCGCGTTCTTCCGCGAGGCGGCGCCGCGCGACGAGGCGCTCCAGGCCGCCGTTCTGGAGGAGGAGTTCCCCTACGACTGGCAGGACGGCACCTGCCGGCTGTGGTTCTTCGAGCGCGGTCTGCCCGGCTATGCCTGGTACGTGCCGAAGGCGGGCGGACACCTGAATGTCGGCATCGGCGCCATGGCGCAGCAACTGAAGAGCAAGCGCGACACGATCCGGCCGCATTGGCAACGCCTCACCGGCAAGCTTGCCGATAGCGGGCTCGTGAGCGAACGGACCTGGGAAACCGGCGGCTACACCTACTATCTGCGGCCCCGGCAGGACGTGGTCCGACGCGACGAGGCATTCCTGATCGGCGATTCGGCCGGCTTGTCGACCCGGGATCTGTGCGAGGGTATCGGCCCGGCGGTGCGCTCCGGCCTGCTTGCCGCGGATGCGATCGCGACCGGCGGAGCCTATGCGCTGGATCGGGTGCGCGCGCATTCGGTCAAGCAGGGCCTGGTGCGCCGCGGGCTCGACTGGGCCTTTTGCGGCCGCGCCTGACACCGAGCGCACCTGACAACTTGCCCCGGTCCGAGACTTCGCTATGCAGATGCCTGTGCCTGCCAGCCGGCGCGGCTCCCGCGTAGACGCGCCGCCCGTTCCGGATCGTGAACCGGCGCGAGGCAAGACGGGTTCGCCGCCAGAATCCGTCGCGCTATTGGAGAAGACGCGCCAATGTCGGTGACCGTGGAAGCGAGCCATGACGGCAATGGCGCGGATCAGCACGGCCAGCATGCGAGCAAGGCCGGCTTTTGGGCTCTGGCGCTCGGCTCGGTCGGCGTCGTCTATGGCGACATCGGCACCAGCCCCCTCTACGCCTTGCGCGAAGCACTGCATCACGCCGAGGAAGGCGGGGTCACGCGCGCGGAGGTGCTCGGGGTCACCTCGCTCCTGTTGTGGGCCCTGATCTTCATCGTCACCGGCAAGTACGTCCTGTTCCTGATGCGGGCGGACAATCACGGCGAGGGCGGGACACTCTCGCTCATGGCGCTGGCGCAGCGCGCGCTCGGCCGCTCGACCTCGATCGTCTTCCTGCTCGGCGTGGCGGGTGCCGCCTTGTTCTATGGCGACGCGCTGATCACCCCGGCGATCTCGGTGCTCTCCGCGGTCGAGGGGCTGAAGCTGGTGACGCCGGTGTTCGAGCCCTACGTCCTGCCGGTCACGGTGGCGATCCTGCTGGGTCTGTTCGCGGCGCAGCGGCACGGCACCGGCAAGGTGGCAGCCCTGTTCGGCCCGATCACCGCCTTGTGGTTCCTGACCATGGCCGGCCTGGGCCTGCTGCACATCCGAGATGACCTGGGGGTGGTCGCGGCCGTCAACCCGATCCACGCCGTGGGCTTCCTGTTCGCGCACGGTGCAGTCGGCTTCGCGGTCCTGGGCAGCGTCTTCCTCGCCGTCACCGGCACCGAGGCGCTGTATGCCGACATGGGCCATTTCGGCCGCGCCCCGATCCAGACCGCCTGGGCGGGGCTGGTCTTCCCGGCCCTGGCCCTGAACTATATGGGCCAGGGTGCCCTGGTCCTGAAGCACCCCGAGGCCCTGGCCAACCCGTTCTTCCTCCTCGCACCCGATTGGGCGCTGTTGCCACTGGTGATCTTCGCCACCGTTGCGACGGTGATCGCCAGCCAGGCGGTGATCACCGGCGCGTTCTCGGTGACCCAGCAGGCGATCCAGCTCGGCCTCCTGCCACGCATGGAGATCCAGTACACCTCCGACGTCCATGCCGGGCAGATCTACCTGCCCGACGTCAACCGGCTGCTGCTGATCGGCATCCTGCTGCTGGTGTTCATGTTCCAGACCTCCAGCAACCTCGCCTCGGCCTATGGCATCGCCGTGACCGGCAGCATGACCGTGGACACGCTCCTGGCCTTCATCGTGGTGTGGAAGGCGTGGCGCTGGCCGCTGGTCCTGGCGACGGCATTCATCGTGCCGTTCCTGTTCGTCGACGGCGCGTTCCTGTTCGCCAATCTCGCCAAGGTGCTGGACGGCGGCTACGTGCCGCTGGCGATCGCCGGCACGATCGTCATCGCCATGTGGACCTGGGTTCGGGGCATGCGGCTGATCTTCCACAAGACCCATACCGGGCTGCCGCTGCTCGACCTGATCCGCCAGCTCGAGCGCAGCCCACCGACACGAGTGCCCAACACCGCGATCTTCCTCACCAGCGACCCGGACATCGTGCCCACCGCCATGCTGCACAATCTCAAGCACAACATGGTCCTGCACGAGCAGAACGTCGTCATGAACGTGCGCACCGCCACCATTCCACGTGTCGATGACGGCGATCGCGTCAAGATCGAGCGGCTGTCCGACGACTTCAGCCGGGTCACCCTCACCTTCGGCTACATGGAGACGCCCAACATTCCCCGGGCGATGGTCCAGGCCAAGCGACAGGGCCTCAAGTTCGACATCATGAAGACCTCGTTCTTCGTCGGCCGCCGCTCGATCAAGCCGGCGACGAAGTCGGCCATGCCGCGCTGGCAGGACGATCTCTTCCTGTCCCTGGCGCGGCGCGCCACCAACGCCAGCGACTTCTTCAACATCCCGGCCGGGCGGGTGGTGGAGCTCGGCACCCTGGTCACGATCTGAGCGCCAGCTCTGACGCCCCCAGCCGCCGACCGCGCCCGTTCAGACCAGGGCCACCTCGTTGCGACTGACAGGTCCGCCGGCCCTCTGCTACATCCCGCCCATGCTCGCACCCGTCACCAACCTCGCCGAATACACCGTCACCGAGCTCGCCTTCTCGCTCAAGCGAACGGTGGAGGAAGCCTACGGGCTCCTGCGGGTGCGGGGCGAACTGTCCGGGTTCAAGAAGGCGGCCTCGGGCCATCTCTACTTCACGCTGAAGGACGAGAAGGCCTGCATGGACGCCGTGGCCTGGCGCGGCTCGGTACCGAAGCTGGCGTTCGAGCCGGCGGACGGGCTCGAGGTCATCTGCACCGGGCGGCTGACGACCTATCCCGGGCGGTCGAAGTACCAGCTCGTCGTCGAGCAGATCGAGCCCGCCGGCACGGGCGCCCTGATGGCGCTGCTCGAGGAGCGGCGCAAGGCGCTGGCGGCCGAGGGGCTGTTCGACGCCGACCGCAAGCGGCCCCTGCCCTTCCTGCCCGAGGTGGTGGGCGTGGTCACCTCGCCGACCGGCGCCGTGATCCGCGACATCCTGCATCGGCTCGCCGACCGGTTCCCGCGCCGGGTGCTCGTCTGGCCGGTGCTGGTGCAGGGCGAGGGTGCGGCGGCCCAGATCGCCGCCGCGATCCGCGGCTTCAGCGCCCTCCCGGCGGACGGCGAGGTGCCGCGCCCGGACGTGCTGATCGTGGCGCGCGGCGGCGGCTCAATCGAGGATCTGTGGGCGTTCAACGAGGAGGCCGTGGTCCGGGCGGCGGCCGAGTGCACGATTCCGCTGATCTCGGCGGTGGGCCACGAGACCGACACCACCCTGATCGACCATGCCGCCGACCGCCGGGCGCCTACCCCCACGGCGGCGGCCGAGATGGCGGTGCCGGTGCGGCGCGACCTCGTGCTGCAGATCGACGATCTCGGCGGCAGGCTGGGCCACGGCATGGCGCGACGGATCGACCAGCTGTTCCAGCGCGTGGATGGCCTGGCGCGAGGCCTGCCGCGGCCGGAGATGCTGCTCGGGCTGGCGACCCAGCGCCTCGACGATCTCGGGGAACGGCTGCGGCTGCGCAGTCCCACCGAGCTGGTCCAGCTGCAACGCGAGCGGTTGGAGACCCGGCATGCGCGCCTGGCCGAGCTTCTGGGCGACCGGCTGCGCCGCAGCGGCGCCGACCTCGCTGGCCAGGCGGCGCGGCTCGTGCCCGAGCTGATCGGCGGCCGGCTCGACCAGCTCCGGCCGCGGCTCGATCGCGAGCAGGCGGCCTTGGCGCATGGAATGGGCGCGACGCTCGACCGCCTGGCACAGGGTCTGGCAGCGCAGGCCAGCCAGCTCGAGGCGCTGAGCCACGCGCGCGTGCTGGAGCGCGGCTATGCCATCGTGCGCGCCCGGGCGAGCGGCCATGTCGTGCCGCGACTGGCCGCGCTCGGCGCCGAGGCCGACCTGGACATCCTGTTCGCCGACGGCGAGCTGCCCGTGCGCCGGATCGACCGGCCGCGCGGGCGCACGACCCGCCGCGGCGGCGAACAGGGCAGCCTCCTGTGAGCGGAGCCGGCCGCGGGATCGACCGCCTCCTGGCGGTGATGCGGCGTCTGCGCGACCCCGAGACCGGCTGCCCCTGGGACGTCGAGCAGAGCTTCGCCACCATAGCACCCTACACGATCGAGGAAGCCTACGAGGTGGCCGACGCGATCGCGCGCGAGGATTGGAACGCCTTGCCCGGCGAGCTCGGCGACCTGTTGCTGCAGGTGGTCTACCACGCGCAGATGGGGGCCGAGCAGGCCCGGTTCGACTTCGATTCCGTGGCGCACGGGATCGCGGACAAGATGGTCGAGCGGCACCCGCATGTTTTCGGCGCCGACGAGGTCGAGAGCAGCACTGCGCTGAAGGCGATCTGGGAGGAACGCAAGGCCGCCGAGCGCGCGAGCAAGGGCGGGGATGCCAGTGTCCTTGCCGACGTGCCCCTCGGATTTCCGGCCTTGACCCGCGCGCTCAAGCTGCAGAAGCGTGCCGCCCGGGTCGGGTTCGACTGGGGAGCGGCGGCGCCCATCCTCGCCAAGGTGAAGGAGGAGATCGCCGAGCTCGAGGACGCGGTGGCGCGCGAGCTGCCAGCGAGCGAGCGCGAGCTGGAGCTGGGCGATCTCCTGTTCACCATCGTCAACCTCGCCCGCCACCTCGAGGTCGATCCGGAAGCCGCGTTGCGGGCGACCAACGCCAAGTTCGAGCGGCGCTTCCGCGGCATGGAGGCGGCCGCCGCGGCAGATGCTCGGCCCATGGCCGAGATGAGCCTGGACGAGCTCGAGGCGCTGTGGACGGCGGCCAAGAGCGCCGAGCGGCAGGGCTGAGCACGACCGCGGCGCGCGCGGCTGCTAGACTGACCCCATGGCCGACCTGTTCGCCCCGCGCGAACCCGACCCACCCGGCCCCGCGCCGACCGTCTCAGCCGACCGTCGCCGGACGAGCCACGCGACGGCGAGCAGCGCAGCACCCAGCGCCATGGCCACCCCGATCACGGTCGGATTCCCCGAGGGAGTCAGATTGGCCACGACGATCCCGGCGAGGCCCCACAAGACGGCAGCCAAGTACCAGCGCTGGCCGCCCGAGAGACCGGCGAGCATGATGGCCGCAGCGCCCGCCGGCAGCAACGTGAGCAGGGCCCAATCGGTGGGGTCCGGCCGGTCGGTCAGGACGAGGCGCGCAACCGAGGTCGTGTTCAGCGCCACGGCGAGCGTCAGCCAGCCCGCGTACAGCCCGAGCATCACGCGCACCACCCGGTCCGCGGCGGCGGTCGCCTCCGTGCTCAGCGCCCGCAGCCAGGCGGTCAGGGCCAGCGCCCACATCCCCACGATCACCGCGACCAGATGCCAGCCGTCGCCGACCGCCTGCGCCAGCAGCATCCAGAGCGTGCTGGTCAGGAACAGGCCGGCGGTGAGCCAGCCGACGCGGCGGTAAAGCATACGGGTCGCCTCGCTCGGCAGGGCCTGCCGCACCGCGTAGCCGAGGGCCAGGGCGAAGATCAGGAACCAGATGCCGAAGGCGTAGCCTGCAGGGCCTTCCGGCATGGTCGCGGGGTCGATGGGCTGGCGGGACTCGATCGGCTGCCCGATGCCGGTCGCCTCGGCGAAGAACGGCGCGGCGAGCTGGGCCAGGGCGAGCATGAGGTTGGCGGCCTGCCGGCAGCGGTCGAGCAGGGTCGGCGCGGGCATGGCGCGGAACTCCGTTCAGTAGAGCTTGTAGGTCAGGAACAGGCCGAGGGCGAACTGATTGGCCGAGCCTTCGTCCTCCACCAGCGGGCTGTCCGCGGCCTCGCCGAGCAGCCGGCTGTAGGCGGCGAGCCCCACCAGCGAGACCCGGTCGGTGAGGTCGTAGATGGCGGTGAGCGCGAGGTCGGCGCTGTTCAGGCCGCCGTCGGCGTCGTAGGCGGGCAGGCCCGACCGCCGGGACTGCGCCCCGCTGATCCCAAAGAACGATCGGTTGTAGCGGTCGTCGGCGAAGGTCAGGCCGGGCGTGACCGCCACCACCACGGGCGGCAGGAAGGTGCCGTAGGTCAGGGTCGGGTTCACCACCAAGCCGCGGTTGCCCTGGGTCACGTCCTGGACGGCGGTGACCTTCACCGTCCAGTCGCCCAAGGCGTAGGTCGCGAACCCGCCGACGCCGATCCCGTCGCCGACCTGGCCGAGCCCGCGCAGGGCGCTGCTGTTGTCGCTCTCGTGTCGCCCGGGTTGGTAGACGGCGAGTGGACCCGCGGTGAAGCCGCCCGCCCGGACCAGGTTGGCGCCCAGCCCGTCCTGGACGGAAAGGAACACGAGGTCGCGGTACTTCGCATCCACCGCCGGCAGCGGCCGGACGCGGTAGCGGTTCGAGCCGGGATAGTCCGGCGCCAGGATACCGCCGCCACCGAGCGACAGGGAAAATGCGGAAACCTCCGGTTCCCCCTCGGCCGCCGTGGCGGGGGCTTTGCACGCGAGCGACAGACCCACCGCCAGGATCGAGAGACCGGCACCGCGCATCGAACACCTATGAAGAATTTTCCCGCACCGCGGAACTGTGGTGCCGGGCGGGCTCGCCAAGGCCGGCGCAGATGAAATCCGATCCGCCCTCGATCACCGATCCGTGGTTCCCAAGCCGGGCGCAGTTTGGCCCCAGCCGTCCGCTGTTCGACTTAACCGGACGACCCCGATCCGACATTCGTCCAGGTCTTTGTTCCTATCACTGTTGACCTGCCGGAGCTGCGGCCGATCGATGCGAAAATGCACGAATGACTTCCCATATCGGCACATCCGAACCCGAGCTTCCGTGACACGGCCCGGGCAGACCGCTGCCGCGCGCCCTGCTAGAATTCACCCATGCCCGACCTGTTCGCGCAAGACGAACCCGAGCCCGCCACCGCGCCACGCGCCGTGGCCGACCGGCCGCTGGCGGATCGCCTCCGGCCGACAACGCTCGCGGCGCTGGTCGGCCAGGAGCAGTTGCTGCGGCCCGAGGCGCCGCTCGCCCGCATGCTGGAGCGCGGCCGGCTCGCTTCCCTGATCCTCTGGGGCCCGCCCGGCTGCGGCAAGACCACCCTCGCCCGCCTCCTGGCCAAGGAGATCGGCGAGCCGCTGATGGCGCTCTCGGCGGTGATGGCCGGCGTCGCCGACCTACGGAAGAGCTTCGACGAGGCCAGGAAGCTCAGGGCGCGCGGGCGGCGGCCGATCCTGTTCATCGACGAGATCCACCGCTTCAACCGCACCCAGCAGGACGGCCTGCTGCACGAGGTCGAGGACGGGACGGTGACGCTGATCGGTGCCACCACCGAGAATCCCTCCTTCGCCCTGACCCCGGCGCTGATCTCGCGCAGCCATGTGCTGGTGCTCGAGCGGCTCGCCGAGGCGGCGCTGCTCACGCTGCTGGAACGGGCCGAAGAGGCGCTCGGCCATCGCCTGCCGCTGGACGGGACCGCCCGCTCCCGGCTGGCCGAGCTCGCGGACGGCGATGGGCGCTATCTTTTGAACCTGGCCGAAACCCTGACCGACCTGCCGCCGGAGCCCGCGCTCGATGCGGCGGCGCTGGCCGCGGTGCTGCAGCGCCGGCTACCGGTCTACGACAAGGGGCAGGAAGCGCACTACAACCTGATCAGCGCGCTCCACAAATCGGTGCGTGGCTCCGATCCCGATGCGGCGCTCTATTGGCTGACCCGCATGCTGCAGGGCGGCGAGGACCCGCGCTACCTTGCCCGGCGCCTGGTGCGCATGGCGATCGAGGACATCGGCCTCGCCGATCCGCAGGCGCTGCCGCTCACCCGCGCCGCCGCCGAGACCTACGAGCAGCTGGGCTCGCCCGAGGGGGAACTGGCCCTGGCGCAGGCCACGCTCTACTTGGCCCTGGCGCCCAAGTCGAACGCGGCCTATCTCGCCTATGGCGCGGCGCAGCGCTCCGCTCGCGAGCACGGCTCGCTGCCGCCGCCGCTGCACATCCGCAACGCCCCGACCAGGCTGATGAAGCAGCTGGGCTACGGCCAGGGCTACGACTACGACCACGATGCGCCGGAGCGGTTCTCCGGCCAGGACTATTTCCCGGAGGGGATGGCGCGGCAGCGGTTCTACGAGCCGACCGACCAGGGTCGCGAGGCGGAGCTGCGCAAGCGCATGGTTCGGCTGGAAGCGCTGCGCCTCGAGCGATCGGAGCAGGACGGGACGTGAGTGCGTTGCTCGACTGGCTGCTGGACGGCGCGCCCTCCGCCGACCGTCCTCCAGACCTCATGGAGCAGCTCTGTCGCCGCCTGCGCGCGGACGGGCTGCCGCTTGACCGGGCCGGCTTGTTCGTCGAGGTGCTGCATCCGCAGTTCCTCGGCTTCTCGTCGCGCTGGGTGCCCGACCGACCGATCGAGGTCTGGCCGGCGCCGCGCGAGTTCGCCACCGAGCTCGAATACCGGCTAAGCCCTGTCCGTGAGGTGGTGCGCACCGGGCAGAGCCTGCGCCGCGACTTCACCCTGCCGGCGAGCGAGGACGAACCGTCGATCCTGGCGGAGCTGCGTGCCGAGGGCTATGTCGACTACCTGATGCAACCGATACGCTTCAGCCATGGCGAGGTGCACGCCGTGAGCTGGGCGACCCGGCGGCGGGGCGGGTTCGAGCAGCGCGACCTCGCGGTGCTCGCCGACATCCTGCGGCCTTTCGCCCGAGTGCTCGAGATCATGGCCCTGCGCCGCCTGGGCATGACCCTCCTCGACACCTATGTCGGGCACGCCAGCGGCGAACGCATTCTCAAAGGAGCGATCCGCCCTGGCGATGTGGAGCGGATCGCGGCGGCGATCATGGTGAGCGACCTGCGCGATTTCACGGCCTACAGCAACCATGCCACCTCCGAGCAGGTCATCGGGCGGCTGAACGCGGTCTTCGGCTGCCTCGTGCCGGCGGTCGAGGCGGCAGGCGGGGAGGTGCTCAAGCTGATCGGGGACGGGATGCTCGCCATCTTCCCACTCGCCGCCGGCGACCCGCGCAGCGTGTGCGAGGCCGCGCTCGGGGCGGCCCGTACCGCGCTCGGTGCGCTGGCAGCCCTGGATGCGGACCCACCGGCACGTTGCGGGATGGCGCTGCATGTTGGCGATGTCAGCTACGGCAATATCGGCGCCGGCGACCGGCTCGACTTCACCGCGGTCGGGCCTGCGGTCAATCTGACCGCAAGGCTGGAGCCGCTGACCAAGGAGCTGGAGCGCCCGCTGCTGGTGACCGAGGATCTGGCCGCCCTGGTCGAGACGCCACTGGAGTCGCTCGGCCGCTTCACCCTGCGCGGCTTTTCCGAGCCGGTCGGTGTCTACGGGATCGTGTCATGAGCCAGGTCGAGCAAGTCACGGTGCGGGCGGAGGAGGATGGCTGGCGGTTCGACCGCTGGGCCAAGACGCATTATCCCACCTTGGGATTCGGCCAGCTGCAGAAGCTGTGCCGCACCGGCCAGTTCCGCCTCGACGGCAAGCGGATCGAGGCCAGCGAGCGGCTGGCGCCCGGCCAGCTCGTGCGCGTGCCGCCCCTGGGTGAGCTGCCGGCGGCCGCACCCAAGGCCGGCCCACGGCCGGTGGCGGCGCAGGACGCCGACTTCATCCGCAGCCTGATCGTCCATCAGGACGAGCGGCTGATCGCCCTCAACAAGCCTGCCGGCCTCGCCGTCCAGGGCGGCAGCGGCACGACGCGCCATGTCGACGGGCTGCTCGCGGCCTTGGCAAAGAGAGGTGGCGAGCGGCCGCGCCTGGTGCACCGGCTGGATCGCGACACTTCGGGCCTGATGGTGGTGGCACGCACCGCAGCCGCCGCGCGCGAGCTCGCCTTCGCGTTCCAGCAGCACAAGGTCCGAAAGCTCTACTGGGCGGTCCTGCTCAAGGGGCCGGAGCGCAACCAGGGCCTGATCGACCTGCCCCTGGCCAAGGCTGGCCCGGCCGGTCAGGAAAAGATGCGCCACCTCGACCATGACGACGACGCCGACGGTGCCGGACGCAATGCGCGCACGCGCTTCATGGTGCTGGCCAGGGCCGGCAAGGTCGCGGCCTGGACCGGTCTGATGCCGCTGACGGGCCGCACCCACCAGCTTCGCGCGCACGCCGCCCTGATCGGCTGCCCGATCATCGGCGACGGCAAGTATGGCGGCAAGGCGGCGCATCCGACCGGCGCGCCCAAGGGCCTGCTGCTGCACGCACGCGAACTCGAGCTGCCCGGTCCGGGACGCGGCCGCCTTCGGCTGAAGGCCGAGCCGCCGCCCTATTTCAAGGCGGGCCTACGTTGGCTCGGGCTCTACGATCCTGAGCTGCCGGGAGGCAGCCTCGACGAGTGGACGGAGTAGCAGCGTGCCCATGCCGACGGAAGCCGCGGGCGACATCGACCGCCTTGCCGAGTTGGTCGGCATCGAGAGCGGCTACTGGGACCTTGCCGGCCGGTGGCAGACCGCACCCGCCGCCACCAAGCGGGCGCTCGTGATGGCGTTGGGGCTCGATCCCGCGGACGAGGCGGGCATTGCCGCCGCAGCCCGCGACCTGTCCTGGCCCGGGCCGGACGACCGAACTCCGGCCTGTCCGCTGCCGCGCGAAGTCGGTGTCGGCCGCGGATGGGGCGTCACCTGCCAGGCCTACGGTCTCCGCTCGACCCGCAATGCCGGAATCGGCGACTTCGAGGACATCGCCGTCCTGGCAGAGCGGCTCGCGGACCTAGGCGCCGACTTTCTGGGCCTCAGCCCCCTGCACGCATTGTTCCCGGAGGATCCCGCCCGTACCAGCCCGTACTCTCCCTCGAGTCGCCGCTGGCTGAACGAGCTTTACGTCGCCGTGGACGTCGCCGCCCGCGAGCTCGATCTGCTTCCGGTCGAGACAGCGGGATTCGAGCAGCTTCGCGCCGCCGAGCTGATCGACTACCCGGCGGTGGCGGAAGCAAAGAGCACGGCCCTGGACCGCTTGTGGCAGGAGTTCCGCACGCTGCACCTCGCTGGCGCCGGAACCGCCGCGGGCGACGAGTTTCGCTCGTGGCGGGCGGAGCAGGGCCAGGACCTGGAGCGGTTCTGCCGGTTCCAGATGCTGGCCGGGCTCGTCGCGGGCGAACGGGGTCGCGCGCTTGCCTTCCAGGAGTGGCCGCCGGAGTTGCGCACGCCCGACACGCGCGAGGTCGAAGTCGTCGCCCAGCGGGAGCGGGATACCGTCGACAGGCGCGCTTTCCTGCAATGGCTCGCCGACCGCCAGCTGGCGCGGGCGCATCAGCGCGCCCGCGATGCCGGCATGCGCATCGGTCTTTATGCCGACCTCGCCACCGGCGTCGTGCCCGATGGCGCGGAGGCCTGGGCCGATCCGGGCGCCCTGGTCCAAGGTGCGACCATGGGCGCGCCCCCTGACCCGCTGGGACCGTTCGGGCAGAACTGGCACGTGGTAGCACCCTCGCCGCTGGTGCTCGCGCGCACCGATGCTGGGCCCTTGCGCGCGACGCTGCGGTCGGTGATGCGCCGGGCGGGCGCAATGCGTATCGACCATGCGCTCGGGCTCATGCGGCTGTTCCTGATTCCGCCAGGGGGCAGCGCGGCCGAGGGCGCCTATGTCCGGTACCCTTATCGCCGCCTGCTCCGCGTCGTCGCCGAGGAGGCGCAAGCCGCCGGCTGCATCGTGATCGGCGAGGATCTGGGCACGGTTCCCGATGGCTTCCGGGAGCCCATGTCCCAAGCCGGACTGCTCGGCTATCGCGTGGCATGGTTCGAGCGCGATTGGCACGGTGACGGGCGTTTTCGAGCGCCGGAGCACTTCCCGGCCCAGGCGATGGCCACGGTTTCGACCCACGATTTGCCGACCGTGCGCGGCTGGTTCGCCGGGCAGGACATAGCTTGGCGCGAACGCCTGGGGATTTACCCCAGCCCGGAGCTGGTGGAGGCGGACCGGGGCCTGCGGCGGAACGAGGCCGAAATGCTGCTCGATCGTCTGCGCTCCCTCGGGCTGCTCGGGCAAGAAGAGGATGGCGAGGCTCGCTCGCTCGCCCTGCATCGCTACCTGGCGCGCTCTGCGTCGGTCCTCGCGGCCGTGCAGCTCGAGGATCTGGGAGACGAGGTCGAGCAGCCGAACCTGCCCGGGACGATCACCGGGCATCCCAACTGGCGGCGGCGTTCTCGCTACCTGGTCGACGAGGTGACGAGCGCGCCGCTGGCCAGCCGCATTCTCGCCATCATGGCCCAGGAGCGGCCGCGCTGACCTCCCGCGGGGCGGATCCGGCCGTCGGCGGGCCCGTCGATCCCACAGCCGAGATGGGCCGGATGCGTCAGTTCGGCGATGGCGTGCGGTTGCTCGTCTTCGACTGCGACGGCACGCTCGTCGACAGTCAAGCCACGATCGTCGCCTGCGTGCAGGCTGCCTTCCGTGCGGAGAACCTGGCGCCGCCGGCCCCCGACGCGATCCGACGGATCGTCGGCCTGTCCCTGGCCGAGGCCGTGCTGGAGCTGATGGCCGAGCCCGATCCGGCCGCGGTTGCCAGATTGGCCGAGCACTACAAGGCGGCGTTCCGGGAGCACCGAGCCCGGCCTGATTTCCACGAGCCGCTGTTTCCGGGCACGCGCGAGCTGCTGGACGAGCTGCTCGGCCAGGGCTTCATCCTGGGCGTCGCCACCGGCAAGGCGATGCGCGGCCTGCGCTTCGTGCTCGAGCATCACGGCCTGGAGCGGCACTTCGCCACGCTGCAGACGGCCGACCTTCATCCGAGCAAGCCGCACCCGGCGATGCTGCAGGCGGCGATGCTCGACGCCGGGCTGCCGGCCACGGCCACCATGCTGATCGGCGACACCACCTACGATATCCTGATGGCGCGGGCGGCGGGCGCTTTGCCCGTAGGCGTGAGCTGGGGCAATCACCCCGCCGCCGAGCTGACGGCGGCCGGCGCGGTGCGGGTGCTCGATCGGTTCGAGGAGCTGCACGAGCTGCTTTCGCCACCTGCGAATTGATCCAGCTCAACGCGCATCGGCTTCATCGCGTGCATCCTCGATCCTGGGGGCGGGCCCCGAGGAGCATGGTGATGGCCGCTTCACGCTACGTGCGTTGGTTTTCAGAGCTGTCGATAGGCGATGTGGGTCTCGTCGGGGGCAAGAATGCGAGCCTCGGCGAGATGTACCGCGAGCTGGTGCCGCTCGGCGTGCCGGTGCCGGACGGATTTGCGGTCACGGCCGCAGCCTATCGCGAAGCGCTCGAGCGGGTGGGAGCCTGGCGGTCGCTGCACGCCGTGCTCGACGGCATCGACAAGAACGATGTCGTCGCCCTGGCGCGCGCGGGCCGGCGCTGCCGCGAGATCGTCTACGGTGCCGGCCTCACCGCCGAGATGGAAGCTGAGATCCTGGCCGCATACGGCCGGCTGCGCGAACTCCATGGCGAGGAGCTGTCGGTGGCGGTCCGCTCCTCGGCCACGGCCGAGGACCTGCCGACCGCGAGCTTCGCCGGCCAGCACGACACCTACCTCAACGTCCGCGGCGACCAGGCTCTCCTGGACGCGGTCCGCCGCTGCCAAGCCTCCCTGTTCACCGACCGGGCGATCTCGTACCGCATCGACCAGGGCTTCGACCATTTCCAGGTGGCGCTGTCGGTGACGGTGCAGAAGATGGTCCGCTCCGACCTCGCCAGCGCCGGGGTCATGTTCTCGATCGACACCGAGACCGGCTTCGAGGATGCGGTGTTCATCACCGGTGCCTGGGGCCTGGGCGAGAACGTGGTCCAGGGTGCGGTCGACGTCGACGAGTTCTACGTCCACAAGCCGACCTACCGGTCCGGCAGCCGCTGCGTGCTGCGCCGGGTGCTGGGCTCGAAGAAGGTCAAGATGGTCTATGCCGAAGGCCGCACCCGTGAGCCGGTGATCAACAAGGTCACCAGTGCCGAGGAGCGGCGGCGGTTCTGCCTGAGCGACGCGCAGGTCCTGGAGCTCGCCGGCCACGCGATCCGGATCGAGGACCATTACGCCGCCAAGGCCGGCCGGGCCATGCCGATGGACATGGAATGGGCCCTCGATGGCGTGGATGGGCGCCTCTACATCGTGCAGGCGCGACCGGAGACCGTCACCTCGCAGCGGCGCGGCGGCACGGTCGAGGAGTACACGGTGCGCGGCAGCGGACCGGTGCTGGCCACCGGCCGCGCCGTCGGCACCAAGGCGGCGGTCGGGGCCGCCAGGCTGGTCGTGGACGCGCGCCACCTCAGCGAGTTCCAGGACGGCGAGGTGCTGGTCGCCGACACCACCACGCCGGACTGGGAGCCGGTGATGAAGCGGGCGGCCGCCATCGTCACCAATCGCGGCGGCCGCACCTGCCATGCCGCCATCGTCGCGCGCGAGCTGGGCATCCCGGCCGTGGTCGGCGCCGAGGGCGCCACCACGGCCGTGCCCGCGGGCGCCACGGTGACGGTGTCCTGTGCGGAGGGCGATGTCGGCCGAGTCTACCGGGGTGCGGTGCCGTTCGACGTCGCCACGGTCGATCTCGCCGGCATCGAGCGGCCGCAGACCGAAATCATGATCAATCTGGGCAACCCGGAGCTGGCCTTCGCCCTGTCGCACCTGCCGGCCGACGGGGTGGGCCTGGCCCGGCTCGAGTTCATCGTGACCGAGTACATCAAGGCCCACCCGATGGCCCTGCTCCACCCCGAGCGGATCACGGACGACGCGGCGCGACGGGCGATCGAGGCCATGCTGGTGGGCTGGCCCTCCGGGCGCGAGTTCTTCGTCACCCGCCTCGCGGAGGGCGTGGGCACGATCGCCGCCGCCTTCTGGCCGCGACCGGTGATCGTGCGCCTGTCGGACTTCAAGACCAACGAGTATGCGGCACTCCTGGGCGGGGCCGCGTTCGAGCCGCATGAGGAGAACCCGATGCTCGGGTTCCGCGGTGCCTCGCGCTACGCGCACCCCGCCTACCGCGAGGGCTTCGCGCTGGAGTGCGCGGCCATGCGCCGGGTGCGCGCCGACATGGGCCTGACCAACGTCAAGCTGATGATCCCGTTCTGCCGGCGGCTCGACGAGGCCGACCGGGTGCTGGCGGCCATGGCCGAAGGGGGCCTGCGGCGCGGCGAGGACGGGCTCGAGATCTACGTGATGTGCGAGATCCCGGCCAACGTGATCCTGATCGACCGGTTCGCGCAGCGGTTCGACGGGTTCTCGATCGGCTCCAACGACCTGACCCAGCTCACCCTGGGCGTGGACCGCGACAGCCCGACGGTGGCGTTCGACTTCGACGAGCGCGACCCGGCGGTGACCGAGTTCCTGCGCCAGGCGGTCGAAGGCGCCAAACGCAACGGGCGTCACAGCGGCATCTGCGGGCAGGCGCCCTCGGACTACCCCGAGATCGCCAGCTTCCTGGTCGAGCACGGGATCGATTCGATCAGCGTCACACCGGATGTCCTGTTGCGCACGGTGGCGCTCGTCCGTGCCGCGGAAAAGGCGATGGGCCGGCCGCCGCGCACGGGATGAAGCACGGCATCCGCACCGTCCCGCTTGATCCGCATGCGCGCCGACCTCATCACTGGTCGATCGCTGCGAAGGTGCCGGACCCGCATGAAACAATTCTACGCCGATGCCGACGTCGGGCTGGCCGCGGGCGGGCGGACGGTCCTGCTCGATGGCCGGCCGGTACGCACGCCGGCGCGCCGGGTGCTGCTCCTGCCTTCCGCGCCGCTGGCCGCCGCCGTCGCGGCCGAGTGGCAGGAGCAGGGCGAGCAGATCGACAGCCAGGCCATGCGGCTGACGCGGCTGGCGACCACGGCCGTCGACCTGATGCCGGATCGGCGCGACGACGCCGTCGCCGAGGCGTCCGGCTACGCCGCCACCGACCTGCTCTGCTACCGCGCGGCCAGCCCGGCGACGCTCGCGGCCCGGCAGGCGGCGACATGGCAGCCCTGGCTCGACTGGGCGGAACTGCGCTTCGACGCCCGTCTCCGGGCCGCGGCCGGGGTGATGCCGGCCCCCCAGGACGAGGTGGCCCTGCGCAGCCTGCGCGCCGCCGTGGAGCGGCTCGACGACTGGCGGCTGGTGGGGCTGCACGCCGCCACCACCGCCACGGGCTCGCTGGTCCTCGGCCTCGCGATCGAGGCGGGCGAGCTTGGCGCCGACGCCGCCCTCGCGGCATCGCTCCTCGAAGAGCTGTTCGAGATCGAGCAGTGGGGCGAGGATCCGCTGCAGACTGCTCGCCACGAGCGCCTGCGCGCCGACCTGGCGGCGGCGGAGCGGTACCTCACCCTGCTGCGCTAGCCGCGTCCGCCACCAGAAGCACGTAGGCGCGGGCCATCAGGCTGGCCGCGGCGACGCTGGCGATCAGGTTGACCAGCGCCTGCAGCCCGAGGCCGGTGACGCTGGCCACCCACGAGCCATCGGCGGCCGATTCCAGCGCCGCCTGGAGCAGCCCCGTCACCGCACCGAGGATGGCGAGGCCGCCGGTCAGCAGGAGCAGCGCCGCCAGCAGCCGGAGGCCGTAGCCGCGGGTCAGCTGCCAGGAGCGCCTGAACGACATCGTCCGCTCCTCGACGCTGACCGCCGGCAGGACCAGGACGAAGCGCAGAACCAACAGCACGCCGAGAACGAAGCCGGCGAGACAGATCGCGATGCCGGTGGGGCCGATGCCATATACCGCCTCGCCGGTAGGGTCGGGACCGATCAGGCCCAGTGCGTAGGCGATGCCGAAGCCGGCCAGGACCGGCAAAGCACAGAGCAGGGTGACCACGAGGCTCCAGAGGGCATAGCGTGCCGCCCTGCCGTTGAGCGGCGCAATGCCGGCCAGGGGCTCCGCCAGGATGACGTGGCGCTGCCAAGTGACGGTGCAGGCGAGAGCGGCGATCCCGGTCAGCAGCGACGCCGTGCCGGGGCCGAGCAACATGGCGAGACTGCCGGCGAGATCGTCGCCCGCCAGCGCCAGCCCGAGCGCGGCACAGACCGCGGCCAGGGCGTAATACGGCCAGGCGATCCGGGCCAGACCGCCGAGATTGCCCAGGACGTCGCGCAAGGCGAAGCCGAGCAGGCCCAGCACCGTGGGGCGCGCGGTTGGCGGCATCTCCGTCCTCGTCTCGGGTGGCGCGCCAACCTGCGTCACGGCATCCGAGGTGGCAAGCAGCGCCTTTCGCCGCGCGGGCCTCGGTTTGCGGTGCAGCAGGGACCATGCTACCCGACCGTCACAATCCAAGGCACGGAGAGCGCACGGTGCAAGAGATCCTCGATCGGCTGGACGCCAAGCGCGCGGCAGCCCGGCTCGGCGGTGGCGAGCGCCGGATCAAGGCCCAGCACGATCGCGGCAAGCTCACCGCGCGCGAGCGGATCGAGCTCCTGCTGGACCCGGATTCGTTCGAAGAGACCGACATGTTCGTCGAGCACCGCTGCACCGAGTTCGGCATGGCCGAGCAGCGCGTGCCCGGCGACGGCGTGGTCACCGGCCAGGGGACGATCAACGGCCGGCTGGTGTTCGTGTTCAGCCAGGACTTCACCGTGTTCGGCGGCTCGCTCTCCGAGGCACACGCCGAGAAGATCTGCAAGGTCATGGACCGCGCGATCCAGCTGGGTGCTCCGGTGATCGGCATCAACGACTCGGGCGGTGCGCGCATCCAGGAGGGCGTGGCCTCGCTCGCCGGCTACGCCGAGGTGTTCATGCGCAACGTGCTGGGCAGCGGCGTGGTCCCGCAGATCAGCCTGATCATGGGCCCCTGTGCGGGCGGTGCCGTCTACTCCCCGGCCATGACCGACTTCATCTTCATGGTCCGCGACAGCTCCTACATGTTCGTGACCGGCCCCGACGTGGTGCGCACCGTCACCAACGAGAGCGTGACCCAGGAGGAGCTGGGCGGGGCCACGACGCACACGGCGCGCTCGGGCGTGGCCGACCTCGCCTTCGACAACGACGTCCAGGCGATGCACGAGGTCCGGCGCTTCGTCGACTTCCTGCCGCTGAACAACCGGGAGAAGCCGCCGGTCCGGCCCACCACCGACGATGCCGACCGCATCGACCTCTCGCTCGACACGCTGGTGCCGCCGAACCCCAACCGCCCCTACGACATGAAGGAGCTGATCACCAAGGTCGTGGACGAGGGCGACTTCTTCGAGCTCAAGCCGGACTTCGCCAAGAACATCATCACCGGGCTCGCGCGGATCGAGGGCTCGAGCGTGGGCGTCGTCGCCAACCAGCCCATGGTGCTGGCCGGCTGCCTCGACATCGACAGCTCACGCAAGGCCGCGCGCTTCGTCCGGTTCTGCGACTGCTACAACATCCCGATCGTGACCTTCGTCGACGTGCCGGGCTTCCTGCCGGGCACGGCACAGGAATATGCCGGCATCATCGAGCACGGCGCCAAGCTGCTCTACGCCTATGCCGAGGCCACCGTGCCCAAGGTGACGGTGATCACCCGCAAGGCCTATGGCGGCGCCTATGTGGTCATGGCGAGCAAACATCTGCGCGGCGACGTCACCTATGCGTGGCCCACGGCCGAGGTCGCGGTCATGGGCCCCAAGGGTGCGGTCGAGATCATCTTCCGCAGCGACATGGGCGATCCCGCCGCGATCGAGGCCCGCACCCAGGAATATCGCGAGCGCTTCGCCAACCCGTTCATCGCCGCCAACCGCGGCTTCGTCGACGACGTGATCATGCCGCACGGCACGCGCAAGCGGATCGCCCACTCGCTGCGCTGGCTCGCCAACAAGCAGATGCAGAACCCGTGGAAGAAGCACGGCAACATCCCGCTGTAGGATGTCGCCGTCGGCCGCTCACCGGTCCCGGACGAACACGTCACCCCCTGCTGTGTAGGTATCGTCTGGGACCAGATTGGACGCAAAGGAGAAGAAGCCCAGGCTTCGTCCGCCACCTGCCATAGAAGGTAAGTAGCTCTGGCCGTCGGCCTCCTCGCCGAGGTCGTTCACGCTTGCCAACGACCTGGCCCCAGTCTTCCGATCCGCGACGAAAATGCCGACCTTGAGGGTGAAGTCAGGTCCATCGCTGGTGGTGGAGAACGCCACGTAGCGCCCATCGTCTGAAATCGACGGGTCGTCGCTACCGCGGATCCCGTCAACACCGACGTCACTGACCAAGCTCGTGATGCCTGTAGCCCGATCGTGGACAAAGACGTCCTGGATCCCGTTCTTGTCGTTGGGGACTAGGTTTGTGGCGCCTGATGCGAAGGTCACAAAACGGCCATTCCCGGAAATTTCCAGTTCCGACGAGGCACCGTCCGCCTGTACTCCACCTGGACCAACACTCACTCTCGAGGTTCTGTGCAAGCGTGTATCGTGAACAAATATATCGATAAGACCGTTCGTGTCATTGGGGACCAAGTTCGTTGCGTCAGAAGCAAACGCGACGTAGCGACCATTCGACGACAGAGAAGGGACGAAACTATTGCCATTGGCCTGCTGGCCGCCCGTGCTGACCGAGACCCGCGCAACCGAGCCGGTCCGCCGATTACGCAAGAAGATATCACCCTTGCCGTTGGAATCGCCGCTGACCAGATTACTAGCGTCGGAGGCAAAAGCGACGTGCCAACCCAGTCGGGAAATGTCGCTCTCTATGCTACGGCCGTTTGCTTCGGCGCCACTCGCGCTCACACTGATCCGATCAGTCTTGCCGGTCCTGCGATCGTGGATAAATACATCAAAGTCGTCATTGTGATCGTTCGGGACCAAATTGCTCGCTGCAGAACCGAAGGTGACATATCGGCCCAAACCCGACACGGCGGGCGCCACACTGTTCTCATTGCCTGCGGCACCCCCGGTAGCGACACTGACCCGTCTGGTAGTCCCGCGAGAGCGATCGCGGACAAAGACATCCACTGCTCCATTGCCTGGGCGAGGATCAAGATTACGGGACGACGAAATGAAAGCTACGATATTTCCGTTGATCGAAAGATCAGGATTATTTCCGCCTCTGTTCGATTGTTTTTCATTTGAGTTCACGTCGACAAGTTCGGTATTCCCTATGGTCCAGGCTGGGACCGGCTGAGCGGTCAGCACAAAAAGTACACCTGCCGATATGCATGCTCGAAACATGGCGCAACCCTGATCAGTTGGGTAGGACAGTGAACGTAGGGCGGGAATTCACATCGGTCAATCGGCTGATTCCTGCAGGCGCTGCTCCGTTGAAGGGCCAGAATATCGCTTGCAGCTCAGCTACAGCGAAGCCTTACAGCTGCCGATCATGAAACCGATGCTGCGCTCAGCCGGAGGTGCTGGATCCGCCTCTGGGTGAGCTGGGCGCGCATGCGCAGGATCAGGACCGTGACGAAGTAGAGGTGGAACACCACCACCATGGTCAGCAATGGCCACAGCATGGCCGGGTCGAGCTTGGGGCCGTCCATGCGGATGATGCTGGCGGGCTGGTGCAGGGTGTTACACCAGCGACCGCAAACCTGATGATCGGCAGGTTGACCCACGCCGACCAGGGCCAAGACGGATGCGGCGCGGGCGGCGACTCGTCGGCGGGCCCCCGAAACGGGGGCACCGCTGGCCACCAGCGCCGCCATGTCCCAACACGCGCTCAGGAGCGGCGTCGGTACCGGCCAACGAGATCACAATGGCTGGCGGGGCGAGATCGCCGCCAGCCCTCACCACGATCGCCGCCCAGCGGCCTGGTGGCTCCCTTGTCCTTGTCAGCGGGCTCGCACGAAGGCGTCGAGCGCGACGTTGGTGTCGCAAGCGACGAGGTTGCTGGCATTCGAGGTGAATCCAACGGTGTTCCCGTCGAGCGAGATCACTGGCCTGTTGCTGTAATCGTTGCCTTGAACCCCGGTGCTGCTCAAGCTGATGCAACTCGTGGTCCCCGTCTGACGGTCACGGACGAACACATCGCCAGCCCCGGTGGTGTCGCCGGGCACGAGATTGCCGGACTCCGAGCTGAACGCGACGTAGAGGCCGGTCAGCGGGCGCGGACGTAGACGTCGGATCTGGCGTTGGTGTCGCCGGGCACCAAGTTGCTGGCATCCGAGCTGAAGGCGACGGTGTTACCATCGGCAGAGATCACCGGTCCGACGCTGAATGAGTTCCCTTGCGCCCCGGCAGCGCTGAGGCTCAGGCGGCTGGTGGTGGCGGTCTGCAGGTCGCGTAGGAACACATCGGCGTCGCCGTTGGTGTCCCCGTCGACCAGGTTGGAGGCATCCGAGCTGAACACGGCATAGCGGCCCTTGGCGGAGAGCGACGGTTCTTCCGTTGCCCCGTTGGCATCGCTCCCGCCGGGGGCGACGCTCACCCTGATCGTGGTCCCGGTGATCAGGTCGTGGACGAACGCATCGGTGACCGCGTTGGTGTCGCCGGGCACCAGGGTGGTCGCCCCCGACCAGAAGCCCACATAGCGCCCATCCGCGGAAATGCTGGGGAAAAGGGACGGGAGATTGGCTTGTCGGCCCGCGGAGCTGACATTCACCCTGGTCGTGGTGTTGGTGTTGCGGTCGCGGACGAAGATGTCGCGGGACCCGTTGGTATCGCCCGGCACGAGGTTGCTGGCGGAGGAGCCGAACGCGACGTAGCGGCCGTCGGCAGAGATCGCCGCCCCTTGGCTGAAGTCGTTGCCCTGGCCGCCGCTCGAACCAAGTGAGACGCGCTCGGTCGTGCCGGTCCGTCGATCGCGCACGAAGGTGTCGGCCACGCGATTGGTGTCGTGCGGCACCAAATTGCTGGCGTCGGACGTGAAGACGACGAACCGGCCGCGGTTGGAGATCGCCTCGACGAAGCTGTTGCCGTTGCCCTGGCCGCCGCCGGACCGCAGGCTCACCCGCCGGGTGGTGCCCGTCTTCCGGTCGCGGACGAACACATCGTCGGCACCGTTGGTGTCGCCGGGCACCAGGTTGGTGGCGCTCGAGCCGAAGGCAACGAACCGCCCCGATCCCGAGATCTGCGGGTTGAAGCTGTCCTGATTGCCCTGGCCGCCGCCGGTGGCGACGCTCACCCGGCTCGTGATCCCGGCCCGCACGTCCCGCACGAACGCATCAGTGCGACCGTTGCTGTCGCCGGCGACCAGGCCGGTCGAGCCCGAATCGAAAGCCACGAACCGGCCGTCGCCGGAAATCGAGCGCACAAAGCTGTCGAACTCGCCCTGGACCCCGCCCGGACCGACGCTGATCCGCTCGATCGGAGTCGCCGCCGCCGGAATGGCGACGCTGGCGAGCAAGCCTGGCATCAATGCCAGCAGCACAATCGATGAACTCTTGGACATCGCCCTGAACTTTCCTGATGCGTTGGAACGGCCATGGGGCCGTTCGCGCCAGACCCGCAAACCTGCATCGGCCCGGCTTCGGCTCACCGCGCGCGGCAGCCCCGAATATTTCGACTGTAGGCTGACGCAGGTCGCCGGCTTGTGAGGAATATCACCCTCGACGGCACTGGTCCGAACTCAATCCGCCCTGCCGCCTCGAGCTCGGTGGCGTTGGCCCGCAGGGTTGTGGACCCTCGCCGGCTTCACCAGCCGATCGTGATCGCGGCCCCTGGTCCGCAGGCACCGACGGGCGCCGCCGCCTGCGCCGGCGGCACAATCACCAGGATCGGGCGTCGGGTGGCCTCATCCCGCCGCTGCGGCACTCAGCCGCAAATTCTGGATCCGCCGCTCGGTGAGTTGCGCGCGCATGCGCAGGATCAGGACCGTGACGAAGTAGAGGTGGAACACCACCACCATGGTGAGCAGCGGCCACAGCATCGCGGGTGCCAGGTGCGGCCCGTCCATGCGGATGATGCTGGCGGGCTGATGCAGGGTGTTCCACCAGTCGACCGAGAACTTGATGATCGGCAGGTTGACCACGCCGACCAGCGCCAGGATCGAGGCCGCGCGCGCCCCGCGGGCCGGGTCCTCGAAGGCGTCGTGGAGCGCCATGTAGCCGAGATAGAGGAAGAACAGGATCAGGACCGAGGTGAGGCGCGCGTCCCAGACCCACCAGGTGCCCCACATCGGCTTGCCCCAGAGCGAGCCGGTGATCAGTGCTATGGCGGTGAACACGGCACCCACCGGTGCCGCCGCCCGTGCGGCCACCTCGGCCAGGGGATGGCGCCAGATCAGCCCGACCGCACTGCCGGCGGCCACGCACAGATAGCACAGCATGCTCATCCAGGCCGCGGGCACGTGGATGAAGATGATCCGGTAGGCCTCGCCCTGCTGGTAGTCGGCCGGTGCGATGGCCAGCGCCAGGACCAGGCCGACGGGGGCCAGGATCGCGGTCCCCCAGGCGGTCCAGGGATAGACGGCATCCGCGATCTTCTGGAACCGGAGCGGATTGGCGAGAGCGTGCATGGTACTGGCGATCCTCAGTGGACCCGGCGGATATCGCGCATGGTCGAGCGCCGGACAAGGGGGGCACCTATCGGGCGCAGATGCCGGCGTCGCGGGCGAACCTCGGCGCCGGGCGCTCGCCGCTGATCGAGCCCGCAGTGTCCCCGACAATGGATCCATCGAACTCCCGACGCGAGACGCGGCGGGGATCAGGGTCGGGGGGAGTGCTTGGCGGCCGGGTCGCCGCGGCTGCGCCCGGCGAGCGCGGTCGCCAGCGGGTTGGCACTCAGCCCGTGCGCCAGAATGCTCAAGATCACGGTGCAGGCGACGGCGGCGGTCAGCGTGTCGCTGCCCGGCAGCCGCGCGTCGAGCACGATCACCGCGAACACGATGCTGGCGAGGCCACGCGGGCCGAACCAGCCGACGAACAGCCGGGCGTCTAGCGTCAGCCTGCTGCCAGCGAGTGCCAGCAGCACCGGCAGGATGCGCACCAGGGTCAGGCTGAGCACGGCATAGGCCACCACGTTCCAGCTCAACCGGCCGATCGCCTGCCCGACCACGACCGAGCCGAATGCCACCCAGGTCGCCAGGGTGAGCAGGTTGCCGGCACCTTCGGCGGCCAGCAGATAGGCGTGCTTGTGTCGACGACCCATCGCACCGGCGAGCAGGCCGCCGACGAAGCAGGCGATGAAACCACTGCCGCCGGTCGCCTGGGCCAGGGCAAAGCAGGTCAGCGCCAGGGCGATGACCGTCAGCTGGCGCCATGTTTCCGTGGTCCAGCCGCGCTGACCGGCGAGCCGCAGCGCATGCACCGCGAGGAAGGTCAACGTCGCGCCGACCAGCGCACCGATGCCGATCTCGGCCACAAAGTGGCGCAGGGCCGTGCCCAAGGTTTCGCCCGGGGAACCTGCTTCGGTGGCGAGCGCCAGCAGCACCAGCAGCACGGGCACGCAGATGCCGTCGTTGAGGCCACTCTCGACGTTCAGCCCCTCACGGATCGGCGCCGGCACGGCCGGATTGACGATCACGGGCTTGCCGAGCGCCGCGTCGGTCGGCGCCAGCATGGTGCCGAGGAGTGCCAGTTCCAGGGGGGCCAAATGCGGGAAGACAGCCGCACCTACCAGGGCACCGAGCAGAATCGTCAGCGGCAGGCCAATGAGCAGCAAGCGTTCCGGCAGTGCCCGGTTGCGTCGCAGTACGGCGAGATCGGCGCCCGCGGCGTCGGTGAACAGCACCAGGGCCAGGGTCAGCTCCGCCAGGGTGCGCAGGCCCTGGGCGTCGATCTGGAACGTCACGAGGCCGAGCCCGACCGGGCCGCAGAGAAACCCGAACGCGGTGAACAGGATCGCCCCGGCGACGGGCGTCCGCTCGAGACGTCCAGCGACGAGACTGTAGGCAAACACGAACGCGAAGATGACGGCGATGTTCCGATACATGACGCTACCTGATCGAGCCGATCAGTGTGAGCATCGGCATGTGGCGATGGAGTGAAGCTGCCAGCCCGCACGATCTCAAGACCGGACCAGCGTGTGCCGCCTCGGCCACGGGTGGATCGGGCTCGGCGTCGGCGCGCAGCCCGAATGTGGTCCGCGCCATCGGTCAGGAACGGCGGGCGGCGCGGCTGGCCCGCTCGCCGGTGACCAGCTCGATGATCTCCGCGGTGATCGCCTCCTGCCGCACGCGCCGTTCGGTGGCCTGCAGCGCCGCCAGCTCGTGCTCGATCTGTCGTCGCGCAGCCGACATCGCGGCCATCCGCGCCTCGTTCTCGGCGGCGAAGGCGTGCAGCGCCGCGTTGCAGATCAGCGCGTGCAGGTAGTCGGTGGTGAGCGACTCCAGCAGGGCAGCGGGCGGCAGGTTCATGAGCGGCGCGTTGCCGCGTGCCGGCGGCAGGGCGGCAAGGTCGACCGGCAGCAGCAGCCGGCGCTCGACCGTGACCCGGCCATGGTCCCAGACGCTGAACGCCGCCTCGATCCGGTCGACCTCGCCCGTGCCGACCCGGAGGTAGAGCGCCTGCACGATGCGGTCGGCGAGCTTGGGGACGCCAGGGGAATGGGACGGCATCGCAGCACTCCATGTCGGCGCAAGCCCCCGTGCCGCGGCGATCGCCTGGCCGCGTGTCCCGACCAGGAACAGGAGCGCGCCCTCGCCCCCGCAGGCGACGGCATCGAGGACGCGCTCGCTGAACGCCCCCGCAAAGCCCTGCTCGGCGCAGAACACGAGCAAGGCCCGCGGCGCGGCGGCAGCGCCGTCCGGTGCCCCGGCCCCGACGGCACCCGCCACCCGGCCCATGGCGGCGGCGATGGTGGCAGCGTAGCCGTCGACGGCGGCCAGCTGTTCGCGCGCCTGCCGGGCGCGGGCGGCGGCGATCCCGGTCATCGCGTTCACCACCGCGTCCAGCTGGCGGATGCCGTCGATGCGAGCCGAGACGTCGGCGAGGCGCTCGGTCATCCGGCCGCCTCGGCGGTCGAGACCTCCGCGGCGGCGGCGCCCTGGGCGGCCACGGTCTGCGCGTAGCCTTGCAGGGCCGTCATCAGCGCAGCCCGCTGGGCCTCGTCGAGTGCCGCTCCCCCGGCAATCGTGTCGACCAGGGCCGGCACCTGCAGATCCAGCGCCTGCGCAAGTCCCTGGCGGAACGACGCCACCGCCTCGAGCGGCAAGGGGTCGAGCAGGCCGGACTGTACCGCCAGCACCAATGCCACCTCGTCGGCCAGGCGCATCGGCGCATGCTGCGGCTGCTTCAGCATCGCCCGGATGCGGCCGCCGCGCGCCAGCTGCTGGCGCACGCGCTGGTCGGGCATGCCGCCGAACCGGGTGAACATCTCGATCTCGAGGAACTGCGCATAGTCGAGCCGCAAGGTGCTCGCGGCGTCGCGCAGCACCGGCGCCTGGGTCTTGCCGCCGACCCGGCTGACGCTGACCCCCACGTCCACCGCCGGCTTCTGTCCCTCGTGGAACAGCTTGGCGTCGAGCACGATCTGGCCGTCGGTGATCGAGATCAGGTTGGTGGGGATGTAGGCGCTGAGATTGCCGGCGTCCGTCTCCGCGATCGGCAGTGCCGTGAGCGTGCCGCCGCCCTTCGCCCGCGACAGCTTCGCCGCCCGCTCCAGGAGCCGCGCATGGACGTAGAACACGTCGCCCGGATACGCCTCGCGCCCCGGCGACTGGCGGGTGAGCAGCGCGATCTCGCGGTGCGTGGCGGCGTGCTTGGACAGATCGTCGATCACCACCAGCGCGTGGCGGCCGCGGTCACGGAAGTACTCGGCCATGGTGAAGCCGGCAAAGGGGGCGATCCATTGCAGCCCGGGGGAGCTGGCCGAGCCTGCCACGACGATGATGCAGCGTTCGGGGGCGGCCCGCGCCTGGATCGCGTCGATGGCGCGGCGGACGCTGGAGGTCTTCTGCCCGACGGCAATGTAGACGCAGACGATGTCGCTGGTCTTCTGGTTGATGATCGCATCGACGGCGAGTGTGGTCTTGCCGGTGGAATGGTCGCCGACGATCAACTCGCGCTGGCCACGCCCCAGCGCGAACAGCGTGTCGACGACCACCAGCCCGGTCTGCACCGGCTCGGTCACCAGATCGCGCTCGATGATCGAGGGTGCCGGGCGCTCGATCGGCAGGGTGGCACCGGCCGCGACCGGCCCCTTGCCGTCGAGCGGGCGGCCGAGCGGGTCCACCACCCGCCCGAGCAGCGCCTCGCCCACGGGCGTGCGCACCACATCGCCGGTGCGACGGACCGCATCCCCGACCCCGATGGTGGTCGCGGCATCGAGCAGGACGCAGCCGACGCGGTCGGCGTCCAGCACCTGGGCGAAGCCGAACTGGCCCTCGTCGAGCCGCAGCAGCTCGTCCAGCCGCACATCGGGCAGGCCGGAGATCATCGCCACCCCGTCGCCGATCTCCTCGACCCGGCCGATCTGCTCCGAGGTCGGGCCGAGATCGAGCGCCGCGAGTCTGGTCCGCGCCCGGCCGAGCCAGGCTTCCGGGTCAGCCGTCATCGCGCAGTCCCTCGCGCATGCGGTCGAGATCGGCCCGCCAGCTGTTGCGCAGCGAGAAATGCGGCCCGCGCAACTCGTATCCGGCGATCAGGCTCGGGTCGGTGGCGAAGGTGATCGCGGGGGACCCGCCGAACGCCTTGGCCACCGCGCCGCGGACTTGCGTCTGCTCCGCCGGGTCGAGTGCCGCGGCGCTGACCAGCTCGAGCGCACCGCCGTCGGACTTCTCGACCGCCTCACGCGCCGTCTCCGGCATCGCCCGGATCTCGCCGACGAGCCAGCCGAGAAATGCCTGGCGCACGGCGGTACCGTCGAGACGCGCCGCCAGCCGCGCCGCCATGTCGGCGGCCAGAGCCGCGACCTGGTCGGCGCGGGCCTTGGCGGCGGCGTCGGCGGCGCGCGCGATTTCCGCCTCGGCGGCCTCACGCAGCGCATCGGCTTCGGCCTTCGCCGCGTCGAGGGCGGCAGCACGGGCGTTGGTGGCGGCGACCTGCGCCGCAGCGAGGATGGCGTCGCGCTCGGCGGCAAAACCGGCGCGCGTCGTCTCGACCTCGGCCAGCGCGCGTTTCGCCTCGGCCTGTTTCGCCTCGGCGTCGGCCAGCATGGCCGAGGCCTCCGCGCGCCGCCGCGCGATGGCGTCCGCGACCGGTCGCCAGAAGAAACGCCGGAGCAGCCAGACCAGAACGAGGACGTTGACGGCCTGGATGCCCAGCGTCCACCAGTCGAGCGTCATCCCCTCATGCCAGCAGCGGATTGGCGAACAAGAGCAGGAGCGCGATCACCAGGCAGTAGATCGCCGTGGTCTCGATCATCGCGAGCCCGACGAACAGGGTGCGCGAGATGGTGTTGGCCGCCTCGGGCTGGCGGGCAATCGCGTCCATCGCGGCGGCGACCGCCCGGCCCTCGGCGAGTGCCGGGCCGAGCGCGCCGAAGGCGACCGCGAAGGCGGCGCAGACGATGCTTGCGAGACGCAGATAGTCCAACGGTCTGTCCCTTTCGATCAACCAGGTCCGGGGTCTGCGGGCGCCGGCGGACCCTTCTCCACGGCGGCGGCAATGAAGACCATCGCGAGCACCGCGAAAATGTACGCCTGCACCGCGCCGGTCAGCAGGTCGAGCGCCATCAGCGGAATCGGCACGAACAGCCCCGCCAGCGAGACGACGATCCCGACCACGAACACCCCGCTCATCACGTTGCCGAACAGGCGCACGAACATCGAGAAGGTGCGGGTGACGCTCTCCAGCAGGTTGAGCGGGATCATCACCGGATTCGGCGCGGCGAAGGATTTCAGATAGCCGCCCAACCCGCTCGCACGCACGCCGAACCAGATCACCGACAGGAAGACCAGCGCGGCCAGCGCGGCGTCGGTCTCGAGCCGTGCGGTCGGCGGCTCCACGCCGGGGACCAAGGCCGACCAGTTGGCGACCAGGATGAACAGGAACAGGGTGCCGACGAAGGCGCGATATGGGGCGGGGGCGGCCCCGGTCGTGTCCCTGATCTGGCCGTCCACACTCTCGACCAGCAGTTCCGCCATGGCCTGCGCGGCGGAAGGAGCGGACGACAGGCGGCGGGTGAGCAGGACCCCGGCCAGCGTCAGCGCGGCCATGATCGCCCAGGTCACGAGCACCGCGGACGCGATGGGGATCGGGCCGAGGAAGAACAGAGGGACCGAATCGAGCGGTGAGTTCATGTCCCGTCCTCTGCGTGCGCTCGGACCATCCACTGCCGGCCGAGGAGCACGCCGGCCGCCGCCGCGAGGAGCGGCAGGGCCCCGAACCTGGACATCCAGTAGAGTCCGCCGACCAGCAATGCCAAGCGTGCGACGGTCAGGGTGAGGAGCAAGCTGTTCCGCCCGCCGCCGAGCACGAGCACCGCCACACGCCGCAGCATCATGAAATAGACGAGCCCGAGCACGACGCCTGCCGCGAGGCAGCCCGCGAGGACGAACGGCATGGCGAGGCCGTCGGGCGCCAGCGCGGTCACGGCGCGTTCATCCATTTCCAGGCGACCCAGCCGCCGAGGACGAGCCCGAGCAGCAAGAGCGGCGCTGTCCAGAACACGCCCGTCGCGAGCCGCCCGTCCAGCCAGCGCCCCAGGAAGGCGCCCGCCAGCATCGGCGTGACGATGATCCAGCCGAGCACACCGATCTGCGCCAGGCGCCGCGCCACGGACATGTCGCCCTCGCGCAGCCAGCGTGCGTGGCGATCGCGCCGCAGCCTCGCCTGTTCGACGAGCGGATCCCTGTCGTCGGGTTGGGTCATGCGAAAGCCCCGGCCCCCCGGCGCTGGCCGAGCCGACCGACCAGCCGACGCACCGCGCTCAGCTGCAGGCGCGTCGCTTCGACATGCTCGGTACGCTCCAGGTCGAGGTCGGAGCGGAAGCGGGCGAGCACGGTCTGGTCGAGCGTCGCCAGATCGTCGCCCGTCACCGCCTCGCGCGTTGCGATCGCGACGACCCGGCCGCCATTCACGGTCAGAACACCGCCGCGCACGGCGCACCAGCGCTGGGTGCCGTCCCCATCCTTCCAGCTCACGACCGAGATCGTGAGACTGGTCAGGAAGTCCGCATGCCCGGCCAGGACGCCGAAGCCGCCGCTCGCATCCTCCGCACGCACGCTCGCCACCGCCTCGTCGACGACGACCGCAAGCGGGGTGACGATCCTCAAGGTCAGGCGGGCAGGCGGATTCATGCGGCACGCTCGGCCCTGGTGGCGGCGGCCTCCTTGGTCCGGGCGTCCTCGAGCGTGCCCACCATGTACAGGGAGCCCTCGGCCCAGTCGTCGGTCTCGCCGTCGAGGATGGCGCGGACGCCGGCCAGCGTGTCGGCGAGGCCGACGCTGACGCCCGGCGTGCCGGTGAAGGCTTCGGTCACCATGAAAGGCTGGCTCAGGAAGCGCTGCAGCCGCCGGGCGCGCTTCACGACCAGCTTGTCGGCCGCACCCAGTTCCTCGATCCCGAGCAGCGAGATGATGTCCTGCAGATCCTTGAACCGCGCCAGCACCTCGCGCGCTTGTTCCGCGATGCGGTAATGCGCCTCGCCCACCACCAGCGGGTCGAGCAGCATCGAGGACGAGGCGAGCGGATCGATCGCCGGATAGAAACCCTCGGCGGCCAGCGTCCGCGACAGGACGATGACGCAGTCCATATGGCTCGAGATGGTCGTCACCGCCGGATCCGTGAAGTCGTCGGCGGGCACGTAGACCGCCTGGATCGCCGTCACGGCGGCCCCCGCGACCGAAGCAATGCGCTCCTGCAGTTGCGCCACCTCGGTCGCCAATGTGGGCTGGTAGCCCACCCGCGACGGGAGGCGACCGAGCAGGCTCGACACTTCGGCACCCGCCTGGACGAAACGGAACACATTGTCCATCAGCAGCAGCACGTTCTGGTGCTTCTGGTCCCGGAAGTACTCCGAGATGGCGAGGGCGGTCAGCGGAGCCCGCCAGCGCGCGCCCGGCGGCTCGTTCATCTGGCCGTAGACCAGGACCGTGCGCGCCAGCACGCCCGATGCCTGGATCTCGGTCAGCAGTTCATGCCCCTCGCGGGAACGCTCGCCGATGCCGGCGAAGACCGAGATGCCCCGGTAGTTCTCGACCATGGCGTGGATCAGCTCCATCACCAGCACCGTCTTGCCCACGCCGGCACCGCCGAACATCGCGGCCTTGCCGCCCTGCGCCATCGGCGTCAGGAGGTCGATCACCTTGATTCCGGTGTCGAAGACCTTCGTGGCGCCGCTCTGCGTCTCGAGCAGCGGCGGGCGCGCATGGATGCTGCGACGGGGCGTGCTCTCGGGCAGCGCTGGCCCGAGGTCGCGGACGGTGCCCAGCACGTCGAGCAGACGACCCAGCACGGCGTCGCCCACCGGCACGGACACCGGCCCGCCGGTCGAGCGGACGCGGACGCCACGGGACAGACCGGCGGTCGCCTGCAGGGCCACCGCGCGCAGGGTGGTCGGGTCCAGCTGGCTGTGAACCTCCAGCACGAGGGTTTCGGGCCGGTCCCAGTCGACGATCAGGGCGGTGTCGATGGCGGGCAGATGCGCCACATCGAAGCGCACGTCCACGACCGCACCCCGAACGGAATGCACATGCCCGACCGTCCGCTCCTGATCCATCGGCGTCCCGTTGCCCGCAGCCCTTCCGCCACAAGAGTCATGGACATGAATGCGCGCGAGCGCACTGATCCAGATCAACTCGCCTGCGAGGCGCGGCAGCGCGCCGCAGAACGGTCGGACTACGGTGAGCTGGGGTGATCGCGCCGGTGGCAGAGACGACCGCTCGGTCCGCGGCACCGGCGCGGCCGTGGTCTATTCGAGGGCCAGGCGCAAAGCGGCGGCCGTGGCGAAAGGGGTCAGCGCCAGGGCCGCCAGCAACATGGCCGCCAGGATCAGCAAGGGCGCTGACCCGCCGAGCCCGAGCATCTGACTCTCGACCGCGGCCACGCCGAAGATCAGGACCGGGATATAGAGCGGCAGGACGAGCAGCGCCATCAGGACGCTGCCACGCCGGCTGCCGACCAGCAGGGCGGCCCCGATCGAGCCGATGAGGGTCAGCGTGGGCGTGCCGAGGAGCAGGGCCAGCGGCACGGCCCACAGGCTCTCGACCGGCAGATTCATCAGCAGCGCCAGCAGCGGCGAGGCCACGACCAGGATCAGGCCGCTGGTCAGCCAGTGCGCCAGGCACTTGACCACGACCAGAAGCTCGAGCGGCGCCTGGGCCAGGAGGATCAGCTCGAGCGAGCCGTCCTCGTAGTCGGCCTGCCAGAGCCGGTCGAGGGTCAGGAGCACCGCCAGCAGTGCGACGACCCAGACCACGCCGGCGCCGATTCGGGCCAGGATGTCGGGCGACGCGCCGACCCCGAACGGGAACAGCGAGAGGGCCACGACGAAGAAGGCAAGCCCCATGAGGCTGTCGGCGAGGCGGCGGCTCGCCAGGGCCAGGTCGCGGCGGAACAGGGCGGCCAGGGCGCGCATCGGGCTCAGCCCGCGAAGTCGAGGATGTAGGCGTCGGACACGCTCACGTCGCCATGGGTGGCGAGCACGGCGATGCCGCCGGCCGCGCGATGGCTCGTGATCGCCTGCTGCAGGCGCTTGCGGTTGGCCACGTCCAGGCCGACGCCCGGCTCGTCGAGGAGCCACAGCTGCCGGCTCCCGGCGAGCAGGCGGGCGAGGTTGGCGCGCCGCTTCTGGCCCGAGGACAGGAACCGGGCCGGGGTGGCCGCGAGGCCCTCCAGGTCGAAACCGGCCAAGGCCGGCGCGACGGTGCCGGAGCCGCCGCCGAGGCCGGCGGCGAAGGCCAGGTTCTCGGCGACCGACAAGAGAGGCTTGAGCGGGTCGGCATGTCCCACAAAGTGCAGTCGTCCCCGGTGCTCCGTCGAATCGAGCTGGCAAGGCCTGCCGTCCCAGGAGATCGCACCGGCGCCGGCGCGCAGGAAGCCGGCGAGCAGGCGCAGCAGGGACGACTTGCCGCTGCCGTTGGGGCCGCGCAGGACCAGGGCGTCGCCGGGACCAAGAGCGAAGGACAGCGCCTCGAACAGCAACCGGCCGCCGCGAAAGCAGGCGAGCTCCTCGGCGGCGAAGGTCGCGGGCGCCGGCGGCGGGTCAGCGCCGATCGTCGATCACCCGACCGTCGTTGGGCAAGGTGCCGGGGGCGACCAGCTCGACGGTCGCGCGCAGGCCGGTCAGCGAGCGCACGGTCTCGGCCAGCCTCTCCTCGAGGCCGTTCGGCTGCCCCACCGCCTCGCACAGGAGGCGCATCTCGTCCCGGCCGTCCAACTGGGTGACGACCAGGCGCGCCTTGCCGATCAGCTCGTGGCGGCGGAGCACCTCGCCGACCTGGCGCGGCTGGACGAACATGCCGCGGACCTTGGTCGCCTGATCGGCGCGGCCCAGCCAGCCGCGGATGCGCTGGTTGGTGCGCCCGCACGGGCTCTGGCCGGGCAGGACGGCCGAGAGATCGCCGGTCGCGAAGCGGATCAGCGGGTAGTCGGGGTTGAAGACCGTCACCAGCACCTCACCGACCTCGCCCGGCGGCACGGGATCGCCGGTGCCGGGCCGGACGATCTCGACGATCACCGCCTCGTCGACGATCAGGCCCTCGCCGCCGACGCTCTCATAGGCGACAAGGCCGAGATCCGCGCTGGCGTAGCATTGAACGGCACGGATGGAGAACTCCGCCTCGAGCCGGGTCCGGGTGGCGGGCAGGAACGCCTCGCCGGAGACCAGCGCCTTGCGCAGGGTGTCCGTGACGATCCCAAGCTCCCTGCCCTTCTCGACCAGGCTCAGGAGAAACGTGGGCGTGCCCGCATAGGCGGTGGCGCCGAGGTCGGCCAGCGCTCGCAGCTGCAGCTCGGTCTGGCCGGTGCCGCCGGGAATGACCGGCAGGCCGAGCGCCCGCGCCCCGCTCTCGGCCATCGCCCCCGCCGGGGTGAGGTGGTAGGAGAAGCTGTTGTGGACGATGTCTCCGGTGCGGAAGCCGGCCGCGTACATGGCACGGGCGAAGCGCCAATAGTCGGACCGCGCCCCTTCCGGATCGTAGATCGGCCCGGGCGAAGCGAAGACCCGCGCCAAGCGCTTGAGCGGCGTGGCGGTGAGGCGGCCGAACGGCCGGTGACGGGCCTGCAGATCGCTCAGTTCGGACTTGCGCAGGAGTGGCAGGCGCGCGAGCGCGGAGCGGTCGACCACCGCGTCGGGCTCGACGCCGGCGAGCTGCTCGGCGAAGTAGGGCGCGTTGTCCAGCGCGTGGCGGATCAATCCCGGCAGGGCGTGGAACATCGACGCCTCCCGGTCCGCCGGGCTCCGCACCTCCTGGCGATCGTAGTAGGTGCCCCCGTTCTCTGGCATCGAGTCCCCGGTCGGCGCGGCACCGTGCCGAGCTGAGGTCATCATAGCCGCGCGGCCTGCGGCATGACCACGTCATAGCGGCGCGCCAGCTCAGTGGCGATGGCGCGCACCCCTGACGGCGTGTCGTCGTCGCACCAGCCTTGCCACAGCTCGTGCAGGCTGCAGGCGGCAAAGCCGACATCACTGCCGGCGACGCGGTCGGCGACCCGCTCGATCTCTGCCCGGTGCGCGCGAAAGATGGCGGCGTGTGGATTGTGCGGCTCCAGGAACAGGTAGAGCAGTCGGAGCGGCCGATGGCGGAAGAGGCGGCTGAGCCCGATGGCGACCTTGGCCAGAGCGGGCACGTCGACATGCACGAAGGTGGCGCAATCGTGGATCAGCTCGACCCAGGCCACCATGCCCTCCGGGACCCGCAGCGAGCGATAGCTGTCGGACATCAGCGCGCGACGAGGTGCGAGATAGTCGAACGCCCGCACGGCGGCGGCGACCATGCCCTGCGGACCCGATACGACCACGTCGACGCTCGGGGGCGTGCCGCGCACGCCCGTGGGGCACCGGGTAGCGAAGTACAGCTCGGTGAAGCCGTGGTCACCTGCGAGACGCAGCGTCTCGAGCTGCCCCCGCCAGGGCAGGAACGAGTTGAGGATCAGGGCCATGGCGCATTCTGGCCGGCTCAGCCGCAGGCACAAGCCCTGGAGCCGACCGTTCATGTTCGCGGGCTCGCTGCGGTCCACGAGGCCGAACCGCCAATCGATCAGCCGGCCCTGCGCGCCGAAGCGCTCAGCACCGATCGCGTGGCGAAGGCGACGCTGCAGCAATTCGGTCAGGAGAGCGGCAAGGGCGGGATCCGCCGCTGGACGCGCGTCATCCGTATGCGACAACCCCACGAGACCTACCGGGAGCTAGAGCCATCGTTTCCGCCGCTTGAAGCTTTTCGTGTCGCGAAAGCTCTTTCGGCCAGAGGCGCTCAGGCCGAGGTAAAATTCCTTCACGTCCTCGTTGTTCTTCAGTGATTCGGCAGCGCCGTCAAGAACGACGCGGCCACCCTCCAGGATATAGCCATAGGTGGCGTAGCGCAGCGCGACATTGGTGTTCTGCTCGGCCAGCAACAACGTCACCCCGGTTTCGCGGTTCAGCCGTGCCACGATCGCGAAGATCTCCTCGACCAGTCGCGGGGCCAGACCCATCGACGGCTCGTCGAGCAGGATCAGCCGCGGCCGGGCCATCAGCGCACGGCCGATCGCGCACATCTGCTGCTCGCCGCCCGAGGTGTAGCCGGCCTGGGTGCGCCGGCGTTCGCGCAAGCGCGGGAAGTAGCCGTAGACGCGCTCCAGATCGCCTCGCACTTCCGCACCGCCGTCACGGCGGGTGTAGGCGCCCGTAAGCAGGTTCTCCTCGATCGAGAGGTGCCCGAAACAGTGCCGGCCCTCCATGACCTGGAGACAGCCGCGCCGCACCATCTCGTTGGGCCGCAGGCCGGTCACCTCCTGGCCGTCGAAGCGGACGGCGCCCCGCGTGACCTCGCCGCGCTCGGCCTGGAGCAGGTTGGAGATCGCCTTGAGCGTGGTGCTCTTGCCGGCGCCGTTGGCGCCGAGCAGGGCCACGACGCCGCCGGCGGGCACCGTGAGCGAGACGCCCCTGAGGACGAGGATGACGTGATCGTAGACGACCTCGACATTCTCGAGCTCGAGCAATGCCGCCTCGCTCACGGACCGCCGCCGTCAGCTGCAGGGCTCGGTGCGCTTGGGCCAGCCCGGATTGGCGGTGACGTACTCGGCGGCAGCCTGCTCGAGCATCGGCCGCACGATCTCGGTCATCGGGGCGAACCAGTCGCTGGTCTTCTGCCAGGACTTGCCGTCCCACTGCTGTACGTAGACGTCGTTGCTGCCGGAATGGTCTTCGCAGGTCACCTTCAACGGCGGCATGAACCCGGCGAGGCCGAGTTCCCCCAGACGCTGCTCGGTGATGTCGAGACTCTCGAAGCCAGCGCGGACATCCTCCGCGTTCACCACCGCCTTGCCGGTCCGCTGCTGCGCGTTGCGGATGGCCTCCGCGATCAGGACCGAGTTCATGACGCCGCGGTTGTAGAGGTTCTCGCCCACGCGCTCGGGCGAGCTCACCTTGCTGAGGTTCTTGTCGACGACGTGGGACCTGATGTCCTGCAATGCGGGGTAGTCGGCACCGACGGCATTGAAGTTCAGGGTCTTGTAGCCCTTGGCGCCGTCGCCGGCGGGCCGCACATCGTCCTCACCGCCCGACCACCAGATGCCGATGAACTTGTCCATCGGGTAGCGGATCTTCGCCGCTTCCTTGACCGCGGTCGGGTTCATCGCGCCCCAGCCCCACATGACCATCCAGTCCGGCCGGTCGCGACGGACGTTGAGCCACTGCGAGCTCTGGTTCTGCATCTCATTGGCCGGAACCGGATACTTGGTCAGCTCGAAGCCGTATTTGGCGGCCATCGCCTCCATGAGCGGGATCGGCTCCCGGCCATAGCCGGCGTCGAGATAGATGTAGCCGATCTTCTTGCCCTGCAGCTTGTCGAGGCCGCCCTCCTGCTCGCCGATATGCTCGACGATCGCGGAGGCGCCGTCCCAATAGGTGTCCGGCGGATTGAAGATCCACGGGAACACCTCGCCGACCGCGGCGGCCGACAGACCGTAGGCCATGGACAGGACGGGGATCTTGTCGACCGATGCCTTGGGGATCAGCTGCAGGGTGATGCCGGTCGAGTAGGGATTGTAGACCAGCGCGCCCTTGCCCTTGGTGCTCTCGTAGCACTCGACACCCTTCTGGGCATCATAGCCGGTCTCGCACTCCTCGATCGCGATCTTCACCCCGCCGATGCCGCCATCGCGCTGGTTCAGCATCTCGAGATAGTCGTGCATGCCGTCGGCGATCGGGATGCCCGAGCCGGCGAAGGCCCCGGTGCGGTAGGTAAGCAGCGGCACATAGAGCTGGTCCGCGGCGAGGGCGGGGCCGAGCGCGAGCCACGCCGACACGGCACCGGCGGCGAGCAACGACGATCTCCTCATGGGAGCCTCCCTGTTTTCGGATGTCCAAGTGGGCAGCAAATGGCGGTGTCGGTCGCGGGTCAATAGGGGAACGGCCAGGTCCGCAGGCGCTGCTTGGTGATCTGCCAGAGACGCACCATCCCGTGCGGCTCGAGAATCAGGATCAGGATGATCAGGCCACCCACGATCATGAAGGTGAGGTGCTCGACGCCGGCCGCCGCGAGATTGACTCCCAAGAGTTCCGGCACGGTGCGGATCAGGATCGGCAGCACCCAGATGAACGCCGCCCCCATGAACGAGCCGACCAGGCTGCCGACGCCGCCGATGATCACCATGAACAGGATCTGAAACGAAAGGTTGATGCTGAAGCTCGAGGCCTCGGCGGCACCCAGCCAGAGGAACACCATGAGCGCCCCGGCCACACCGCAGTAAAAGGAGGAGACGGCGAAAGCCAGCAGCTTGGTGCGCAGCAGCCGCACGCCCATGAGCTCCGCGGCAATGTCCATGTCGCGCACCATCATCCAGGCGCGGCCGATCCGCCCGCGCACGAGATTGGACGCGACCCAGGTCAAGAGGCCGACGATCAGCAGCAGCACGTAGTAGCGGGCCAGCGGCGAGGCGGTCGGGCCGGTGACCACGACGCCGAACACCGACCGTGTCGGCACCTCGATGGCGCCGCTGGCATTGTAGTTGTAGAGCCAGGCGATGCGGTTGAAGCACCAGTCGAGGAAGAACTGCGCCGCCAGCGTCGCGACCACGAGATAGAAGCCCTTGATCCGCAGCGACGGCAGCCCGAACAGGGCGCCGAGCGCGGCCGAGAACAGGCCGGACGCGACCAGCAGCACCAGGATGTTCGCCTCGGGGAAGAGGGTCGCCAGCTTGTAGCAGGCATAGGCGCCGACCCCCATGAACCCGCCGGTGCCGAGGGAAAGCTGGCCGGCATAGCCGGTGAGCAGGTTGAGCCCGATGGTGGCGAGCGAGAACACCAGGAACGGGATCATCACCGTGGTGATGAAGAAGTCGCTGCCGAACAGCGGGACCAGCGCCACCGCGATCACCGCGATCGCCACCATGCCGGCGCGGTCCAGGGCGATCGGGAACAGCGCCTGGTCGGCGGCGTAGCTCGTCTTGTAGTGTCCGGCCTCGCGGTAGAGCATCGGTCAGACCCGCTCGATGATGCGCTCGCCGAACATCCCCTGCGGGCGGAACAGCAGGAAGACGAGCGCGATGACGTAGGCGAGCCAGGTCTCGATACCGCCGCCCAGCAAGGGCCCCCAATAGATCTCGCCCAGCTTCTCGCCGATGCCGATGGTCAGGCCGCCCACAATGGCGCCCGGCACCGAGGTGAGCCCGCCCAGCACCAGCACCGGCAATGCCTTGAGCGCCACGATCTGCAGGGCGAAGCTGACGTCGGAGCGGGCGCCCCACATGATTCCGGCCACCAGCGCCACGATCCCCGCCGCGAACCAGACCACGACCCAGATCTGCTCGAGCGAGATGCCCACCGACAGCGCCGCCTGGTGGTCATCCGCGACCGCGCGCAGGGCGCGACCGATGCGCGTGTATTGGAAGAACAGGCCCAGTACCGCCACCATCAGGGCGGCGATCACCGCCGCGGCAATGTCGATCTGCTGGAAGATGACGCGCCCGCCCAAGACTTCCCAGTCGTAGGAGCCGGTGGGCAGCAGCAGCTGCTCGGTGATCATCACCTTGGGCTCGCCGCCGAAGATGAACTCGCCCAGCCCGATCAGGAAGTAGGTGAGCCCGATCGTAGCCATGAACAGGATCAGGTCGGGCTGGTTGACCAGCGGCCGCAGAACCGCCCGCTCGATGGCGAAGGCGAGCGCCAGCATGATCAGCACGCACAAGGCCAGGGCAGCGAACGCCGGCACCCCCGCGGCGTGCAGGCCGACGAGCGACAGAGCGGCGAAAACGACCATGATGCCTTGCGCGAAGTTGAACACGCCGGACGCCTTGAAGATCAGCACGAAGCCCAGGGCGATCAGGCTGTAGAGGATCCCCGAGACCAGTCCTTCCCACAGGACCTGCAGGAAGAAGTCGGGCAGTTCGACCATCTGCACGAACGGGTCGACGAAGAGGGCGTAGAGGATATCCACGGCGGTCTCAGGCGGCCAGACCGAGATAGGCCTCGATCACCGCCCGGTCGGCAGCGACTGCCGCCGGCGCGCCGTCGGCGATCAGGCGGCCATAGTCCAGGACCACGACGCGGTCCGACAGGTCCATCACGACGCCCATGTCGTGCTCGATCAGGGCGATGGTCGTGGCGAAATGCTCGTTCACCTCGACGATGTAGCGCGACATGTCCTCCTTCTCCTCGACGTTCATGCCGGCCATCGGCTCGTCGAGCAGCAGGAGCTCCGGCTCCATCGCCAGCGCCCGGGCGAGTTCGACCCGCTTCTGGAGGCCATAGGGCAGCTTGCCCACCGGCGTGCGGCGGATGTGCGCGATCTCCAGGAAGTCGATGATTTCCTCGACCTTGCGGCGATGCGCCAGCTCTTCGCGCAAGGCCGGCCCATGGCGGAACAGTTGCCAGAAGAAGCCCGCGTGCATGCGCAGGCTGCGGCCGGACATGATGTTGTCCAGCGTGCTCATGCCCTTGAACAGGGCGATGTTCTGGAAGGTCCGGGCAATGCCCGAGGACGCCGCGAGGTGTGGGGTCATCCGGCGGCGGACCTGGCCCTTCCAGCGGATTTCGCCCTCCTGCGGCTGGTAGAAGCCGTTGATGACGTTGAGCATCGAGGACTTGCCGGCGCCGTTCGGGCCGATGATGGCGCGGATCTCGCCCCGGCGGATGTCGAAGCTGACATTGCTCAGCGCACGGATGCCGCCGAACCGCAAGGAGATGTTGTCGACGGCGAGCAGGACGGAATCCGGATCATGCGCCGGCATCGCTCAGGCGGCCTCCGCCAGCACGGGCCGCGCCTCGGTATCGCGGATCTGCAGCTCGGCCTCGATCCGCCCCTTGCGCCCGTCCTCGAAGGTCACGTCGGTCTCGACATGGACCTGCGGCTGACCGCGGTAGATCGCCTCGATCAGTTCGGCATAGCGCGCGTCGACCACGCTGCGGCGCACCTTGCGGGTGCGGGTCAGCTCACCGTCGTCGGGATCGAACTCCTTGTAGAGCAGCAGGAAGCGCTGGATCCGCTGCGGCTCGGGCAGGCTGGCATTGACCTTGGCCACCTCGCCGGCCAGGAGCTCACCCACCGAGGGATGCGCGGCGAGATTCTGGTAGGTGGTGAAACCGATCCGCCGCCCTTCCGCCCATTTGGCCACCATCGAGTAGCGGATGCACAGGATGGCGGCCAGAAAGGCGCGGCCGTTGCCGAGGACGACGCACTCGCCGACGAACGGCGAGAATTTGAGCTTGTTCTCGATGAACTGGGGACTGAACCGGGTGCCGCTCGCGGTGCGCGCGATGTCCCTCACCCGGTCGATGATCGTGAGCCGGCCCTTCGCATCGACGAAGCCGGCATCGCCCGTCCGCAGCCAGCCTTCCGCGTCGAGGGTCTCGCCGGTGGCGTCCTCATTGCCGAAATAGCCCTTGAACAGACCCGGATGGCGGGTGGCGATCTCGCCAACGCCGCTCTCGTCGGGATCGAGCACCCGGATCTGCGTGTCGTCGAACGGCACGCCCGAACTGTCGCAGTCGACCTCCGGATGGACCTGCAGCGTGTAGGCGCCCGCCGCCTCCGTCTGGCCGTAGAGCTGCTTGAGCGGAACACCCATGGCGAGGAAGAAGCGGAAGGTGTCGGGTCCGAGTGCTGCGCCGCCGGTGGCGGCCGACTTCAGCCGCGAGAAGCCCAGCCGGTCGCGCAGCGCCGAGAACACCAGGAGGTCGGCCAGCGCGTGCCGGCCGCCCCGCTCCACCGCGGCCGTGCCGCTCGCGACCGCCCAGTCGAACAGGCGCCGCGTCAATCCTCCCGCATCCATGATCCGCGCGCGCACGTCGGCCGCGGTCTGCTCCCAGACGCGGGGCGCCAGGAGGACATGGGTCGGGCCGATCTCGCGCAGGTCGCGCATGGCCGTTTCCTGGCTTTCCGGGAAGCTCACCCGGATCCGGCACAAGAGCGGCATCGCGACGACGTAGACCTGCTCCATGATCCACGGCAGCGGCAGGATCGAGACGTACTCGTCGGTCGGCAGGCGCGGGTCGGCCCGCAGATAGGCGGCGATGTGTTCGAGGAACGGGCGGTGCTGCAGCATGGCGAGCTTGGGCTCTGCCGTGGTTCCCGAGGTCGTGCACAGGATCGCCACGTCCGAGCCCTGCCCTTGCGCGATCTCGGCCTCGAACCGGCCGGGCTCCGCCTCCAGGAGCCGCCTGCCGGCGGCGATCAGCCGCTCCCAGCTCACCAGGCGCGGATCGTCATATTTCCGCATGCCGCGATCGTCATGGTAGATGATCAGGCGCGGTCCCGCCGCACCCAGCTCCAACAGCTTGTCGACCTGCTCCTCGTCCTCTGCCAGCACGACCCCGACCGTGGCCGCAGCGAGCAGGAATCCGGCTTCGGCGGCCAGGACATCCTCGTAGATCCCCAGGGTCTGACAGCCCAGTGCCTGCGCGGCGAGCTCTCCCCAGACCCAGTTGGGCCGATTGCGGCCGATCAGGCCCACGACCTCGCCCCGCTTCAGCCCCAACTCCGCTAGGCCCAGCGCGATCAGACGCGCCTGGTCGCGGCAGTGCGTCCAGCTGAACTCGTGCCAGATGCCGAGTTCCTTTTCGCGCATGGCCACGTCGTTGGGCCAGTTCGCGGCATTGTGCAGGAGCAGCTTGGGCAGCGTGTCGATGTCGACCAGCGACGGCAGCTTCATCGCCGCCAGCCACAAGCACGTGCGCGCCGCGTCCAGCACGCTCGTCGATCGTCCCGCACGGCCCCCCCTTCTGAGCTCTGGATGGAGCACATAGCTCCTATCCGCCGGCCTGTCAGCCGGTAGTCGGAGGGGCCGTTCTCATTCCGCCCGGCCCGCCCGAAACAGTGGGATGTGCCGTTACCCGGGTTCGATGCTGGTCACCGAGCCGGCAGCGCTCACCGGTGTGTGGGTCGGGGCCGGTCTCGAGTTATCGATTGTTGCGTGCTGGGCGGCCTACTGCGTGTTTTGCCTGTGGCAAGGCAACGAGGCACCGGACGTGCTCGGTCGGGCCGGAGGAATCTCGGCGCTGATCTGCACCATCCTCCACCTGATACTGGAGGACACCATCCTGCCCGGGCTCACGCCCCTGCTGGCGACGATCGCCGCCGGCATCGGACCGCTGGCCCTCGGCAATCTAGCCGGGAACCGCGGAATCCGACGGAGAGACGGGCGGGTGACGGCGACCATGGCCTACGCCACCCGCTGGTCCCCACCCTGTTCCTCGTCGTCTTCGGCCTGGCTGGAGCCACGCTCGGATTGTCCGTCGGCGCGGCGATGATCGTCGTCGCCGGCTGCCTCTCCAGCAGTCGTCCCGACCCAGGCTAGGCCAGCTTCGTGTACCGCCACACCGATGCAGGCGGGAAATTCCACAACACGTAGCGCGCGAGCTTGGCGCGGACGCCGAAATCCTTGGCGGGGATCGGCGCGATCGGCGAGTAGCTGTACTGGAGCATGAAGCCACCCGGACGCACGACCTTCATGCCCTGGCCGACGATGGCCCGACGCAGCGAGATCGGATTGCCGACCATCGGGATCCCGGAAATCACCGTCGACACCTGATCGACACCATGCCGCGCCAGGATCTCGTCCAGGCGGGTGGCGTCGCCCTGGATCACGTTGACCCCTGGCAGACGCTCCTTGAGGTAGCCGTGCATCGGACCGTCGAGCTCGATCACCACGAGCCGGTCACGCGGGATGCCGCGCTCGATCAGGCCCATGGTGATGGAGCCGGTGCCACCGCCGAGCTCGACCACGTACTGGCCCGGCTCCCATGCGGTCTCCTTGGCCACGCCGCGGCCGAGGGCGCGCGAGGACGGAATGACCGACCCCACCGAACGAGGCGAGCGCAAATACTGCCTGAAAAACAGCTCGCCTTCTTTGGTGAGCTCGGTTGGCTGCATCATTGGGACTCCTGCGCAACAGACGTGTTTACAGCCTGCCCGCGCCCTGTTCGCCGGTAATGGGCACTCGTTGCTGGGCGTCGCGCTGGTCTTCTGGCCAGCCGCACCGAAAGACGGCGGACCATAGCCAGACCGGCGCGCGAAGGCAAACCCGGAGATATCGCCCGCGTTCCCTGCAACGACCGCGCGTAAACTAGTGATCGGAGTCGCGCGGGACAAGCTCGGCCAGCGTGCGCACGGCAACGCTGAGCATGGCAAGGTCGGGTTCCGGCACTTCGCGCAGCTCGGCGAGCAACGAACGGTAGCGGGTCAACCCGTGCAGCTTGCTCTCGAGCCAGCCCTCGACCATGAGGTGCGCCGCCTCGGGATCCTGGCCCGCGGCGCCGGCGGCCACCGCCGCCTGCGTCAGCCCGCGCAGGATCCACGACAGGTCGTCCTCGATCCCGGTCAGCGCCAGGCGGTCCCAGCGGCCGCGCCGCGGCGTCGCCCGGACACAGGCCTTGAACCAGGGAAGATCCAGGGCACCGTCGAGCGCGAAATAGACGCGGGCGGCGTCGAGGAGCGCCGCATCGCCGCCCGTGGCCGGCGCGGTGCGCACGATGTCGCAGGCCGCGAGCAATTGCGGCAGGCTGGCGAGGTGCCGAGCCACGTCGGGTGCGATGCCCGCCGCCTCATGGCCGGAGCGCACCGCGTCGATCTCGGCTTTATGCCGGGGGCCGATCACCGATTCCAGGTTGGCCATCACGGCCTCGACACCCGGGCGGAACCGGGACACCGTGTCGCGCATGCGGAACGGGCGGTCGCCCTGGGTGATGAACCAGCGTGTCCCCCGCATCGCCACGTCGCGCGAGGCCACGAACAACCGCGTCTGCAGGTCGCCCGAGATGGTGGTGGGCAGCGCCTCGATCGCCGCCCAGACCTTGAGCAGGCCGAACGCGTCGCGCGTGGTGACGTAGGCCAGCAGCACGTCCTCGAGGCTGCCGCCGGTCTCGTCCTCGAGTTCGGAGACGAACACGGCGAGGCCGCGATTGACCACGCTGTTGGAGATCCAGGTGGCGGCGATCTCCCGCTTCAGCCGATGTTCCCGGATCTGATCGGCGAAGCGCTTGCGGAGTGGCCGCGGGAAATACTTGCTCAGGTCGAGGACGAGGTAGGCACGCTCCGGCAGCTCGGTCCGCAGCAGATCGTCGTAAAGCGTCATCTTGGCATAGGACAGCAGAACGGCGAGTTCCGGCCGGGTCAGGCCCTTGCCCAGCTTGCGGCGCTCGGCGATCTCGGCGTCGCTGGGCAGATCCTCGACCTCGCGGTCGAGCCGGCCCTCGGCCTCGAGCCGGCGCATCAGCCGCAGATGGGCGTCCAACAGCTCCGAGCCGATCGCCTCGGTCATGCTGAGCGCCAGGTTCTGCAGCACATTGTCGCGCAGGACGAGGTCGGCCACCTCGTCGGTCATCGAGGCCAGCAACTCGTCGCGCTGCTTCATGGTGAGCTCGCCGGCGTCGAGCACCGCGCGCAGCAGGATCTTGATGTTGACCTCGTGGTCCGAGCAGTCGACGCCGGCCGAATTGTCGATAAAGTCGGTGTTGATCCTGCCGCCGGTGAGCGCGAACTCGACCCGGCCCTTCTGGGTGCAGCCGAGATTGCCACCCTCGCCCACGACCCGGCAGCGCAGCTCCGAACCGTTGACGCGGATGGCGTCGTTCAACCGGTCCTGCGCCTCGGCCTGGCTCTCGCTCGTGGCCTTGATGTAGGTGCCGATGCCCCCGTTCCAGAACAGGTCGACCGGTGCCTTGAGGATCGCGTTCATCAGCTCGTTGGGGCTGACGGTCTCGGCCTCGATCGCCAGGACGCGCCGGGCCTCCGGCGACAGGTCGATCGACTTGGCGCTGCGCGGCCACACGCCGCCGCCCCGGCTGATCAGCCGCTTGTCGTAGTCCTCCCAGCTCGAGCGCGGCAGGTCGAACAGGCGCTGGCGCTCGGCGAAGGAGAGGGCGGCGTCGGGATCGGGGTCGATGAAGATGTGGCGATGGTCGAATGCCGCAACCAGCCGGATCTGCTCCGACAGCAGCATGCCGTTGCCGAACACGTCGCCCGACATGTCGCCGATGCCGACCACGGTGAAGGGCTGGGTCTGGGTGTCGAGACCCAGCTCGCGGAAGTGTCGCTTGACCGATTCCCAGGCACCCTTGGCGGTGATGCCCATCTTCTTGTGGTCGTAGCCGGCCGACCCGCCCGATGCGAAGGCGTCGTCCAGCCAGAAGTCGTACTCGCGGCTGACCCCGTTGGCGTAGTCGGAGAAGGTGGCCGTGCCCTTGTCGGCGGCCACGACCAAGTAGGGATCGTCGCCATCGTAGCGCACCACGTCACGCGGCGGCACGACTCCGCCCGGGCCTTGATTGTCGGTGATGTCGAGCAGCCCGCGCAGGAACACCTTGTAGCAGCGCACGCCCTCTTCCATGAACACCGCCCGGTCCGCGGCGGGTGGCGGGCGCTTCAGGACGAAGCCACCCTTGGCGCCGACCGGGACGATGACGGTGTTCTTGACCATCTGCGCCTTCATCAGCCCCAGGATCTCGGTGCGGAAATCCTCGCGCCGGTCCGACCAGCGCAGACCGCCGCGGGCCACCTTGCCGCCGCGCAGGTGAACGCCCTCGACATAGGGGGCGTAGACGAAGATCTCGAAGGCCGGGCGTGGCGCCGGGAGTGCCGGGATGCGGCTCGGGTCGAACTTGTAGGACACATAGTCCTTGGGCCTGCCGGCGGCGTCGGTCTGCCAGGCGTTGGTGCGCAGCGTCGCCTTCATCAGCTCGAGGTAGCGGCGCAGGATCCGATCCTGATCGAGACTGGCGACGAGGTTGAGCTCCTCGAGGATGCGAGCCTCGATCCCGGCCTGCAGCTCCATGCTGGTGGCCTGGAGCGCGGGGTCGAAGCGGGCGTCGAACAGCGCCGCGAGATCGTGGGCGATCTTCGGGTTGGCCGCCATCGTCTGCTCGATATAGGTCTGACTGAACGGCGTGCCGATCTGCAGGAGGTAGCGGCAGTAGGCGCGCAAGGTCACGATCTGGCGCGGGCTGAGCCCGGCCGTGAGCACGAGGCGGTTGAAGCCGTCGCTCTCCAGACGCCCCATCCACACGCCCGAGAACAGGTCCTGGAACGATTCGCGCACCGCGTCGACGTTCACCGGGCCGCTCGAAACCGGCTGCAGCCCGAAATCGTGCAGCCAGTAGCAGCGTCCGTCGGCCGCCTGGATCTCGCTGGGCTCCTCGCTGAGCACCTTGAGACCCATGTTCTCCAGGACCGGCAGCGCGTCCGAGAGCATGACCGGCTGATCGCGCCTGATCAGCTTGAAGCGCAGCGAATCGGCGGAATCCTCGAGCCGGTGATACAGCGTCATCGCCAGATCGCCGTCGTCGTTCCGCGACAGCCGGTCGATGCTGAGGATGTCCGGCACCGCCGCCCTGGCGTCGACCCGCTCCTGGTAGGAGGACGGGAACGCGGCTCCATGCAGGTCGAACAGCTCGTTGCCGCGCTCTTCGCCAGCCGCCTCCAGGAGCGCGTCGCGCAGCCGGTCGGACCAGCTGCGCGACAGCTCGAGCAGGCGGCGCTCGAGTTCCACGGTGTCGAGCACCGGCGGCGCACCGTGCGGGGTGTGCAGGGTGAACAGCAGCCGCGCCAGCTTGGATTCGGACAACTGCGCCTGGAATTCGCTCTCGCTGGCGCCCACCGCCTGGCGCAGCAGAGCCTCCATGCGCACGCGCATGGCCGTGTTGTAGCGGTCCCGCGGCACGTAGACGATGCAGCTCACGAAGCGGGCGAAGCGGTCGCGCCGGACGAACAGCCGCAGGCGGGGCCGGTCCTCCAGATGCAGGATCCCGGTGACGATCTCGAACAGCTCGTCGTCGGAAGTCTGCAGGAGCTCGTCGCGCGGATAGGTTTCGACGATGTGCTGCAGGGCCTTGCCGGCATGGCCCGTGGGCGGAAAGCCGGCCCGCTCCAACAGGCGCTCGACCTTGCGCCCGATTACCGGAATCTGCCGCGGGCTCATATTGTAGGCGGCCGAGGTCAAGAGACCCAAAAAGCGATGTTCGCCGACCACGCGGCCGTCCGGCGCCAGCTGCTTGACGCCGATGAAGTCGAGATAGGTGCCACGATGCACGGTGCTGCGGGTGTTGGCCTTGGTGACGGTCAGCAGCGGTCGCGGCTCGCCGGCCCGCTCACGGATCTCCACAGGCAGGCTGCCGAAGCTCTGCGAGAGCGCGCCATCGTCCTTGGCGCGCAGGATGCCCATGCCCGTGCCCTTGACGCGGCGGAGCTGGGTGCCCTGCGCGGTGTCTTCCAGCGTGTAGCTGCACGAGCCCAGGAGGGTGAAGTTGCCGGCCTCGACCCAGGCCAGGAAGGCTTCGGCGTCGGCCCGGTCTTCGTTGATGTCCGCGCCGGTCGCAGCACGGAGCTCCTCCAGGACGCTGCCGATCCGCTCGCGCATCGCCTTCCAGTCCTGGACGGCGTTGCGGACGTCGCCGAGCACGCGGCGCAGATCGGCCTCGATCTGGGCCAGGACCTCCGGGCGCGTCTGCCGGTCGACCTCGAACAGCATGAAGCTCTCGCGCGGACCGGCAGCGGCAGGGTCCGCGCTCGCGACGGACAGCAGTCGCCCGGCCTCGTCGCGGCTCACCTCCAGCACGGGATGGATCACGAGATGGACGCCGAGACCCAGGCGGTTGAGCGCGATGCCGACGCTGTCCACCAGGAACGGCATGTCGTCGTTGACGATCTCGACCACCGTGTGGGTCGACTGCCAGCCATGCTGCTCGAGGCGCGGGTTGTAGACGCGCAGCTTCAGCTCGCCCGGGTCGCGAACCTCGGCGGAGCGCAGCTGGGCCAGGGCCGCGCCGTAGAGGTCGAGCGGATCGCGCTCGGCCAGATCGTCCGCGGCGACATCCCGGTAATAGGCCCGCACGAATCGCTGGGCCAGCCCGGTTTCCTCACTCCTAAGGCGGGTTTCCATCTGGCTGGCCAAGCCGTCGATGATCTCGGCCTTGCGCCGCTCGCCGCCCAGTTCCATCGCTGCCCCCGTCGTTCTGGCCCGTTGCGGCGATAAGACCACAGGCTTGTTACGGCTCAAAGACGCATTGCAAGCTCTGGCGATGTGAACCCGCCACGCCTAGAATCGGCGAAACTCGGATTCGAAGCAGATGCCGGCCCTGAGCAACGAACGCCACGTCTACCTCAACGGCGCCTTCGTGCCCGAAAGCGGCGCGTTGCTGCCGTTCCGGGATCGCGGGTTCCTCTATGGCGACGCCGTGTTCGACACCGCACGCACGTTCGCCCACCGCCTGTTTCGCCTGCGCGAGCATGTCGACCGCCTCTACGCCTCGCTGCGCTATCTGCGCATCGATCCCGGCCTGCCGGCGGACCAGATGTGCTCGATCACCGAAGAGGTGGTGGAGCGCAACCGCCACCTCCTCGGTGCGCACGAGGACTATTGGGTCTCGCAGCGCGTGAGCCGGGGGCTCGCAGCCGTGGACGGCGAGGAGCCGGGCCGAACCGGAGCGACGGTGCTGGTCGAATGCACGCCGCTGCCGCTGCGCGAGCGGGCGAGCCTGTTTCGCGACGGCATCCGGGTCATCGTGCCCGCCATGCGGCGGACGCCGCCGGAAGCGCTCTCACCGCGCGCCAAGACCAGCAACTACCTGAACATGATCCTGGCCGATCAGGAGGTGAGCGCCATCGACCCCGGCGCCTGGGCCGTCCTGCTCGACATGCAAGGAAATCTCGCCGAGGGCCGCGGCAGCAATTTGTTCCTGGTGCGCGGCGGCGAGCTGCTGACGCCGCGGACCCGGTCGGTCCTGTCGGGGATCAGCCGGAGCACGGTGATCGGGATTGCCGGCGAACTGGGCATCGCCTGCCGCGAGATGGACCTCGACCTGTACGACGCCTACGCCGCCGACGAGGCGTTCTTGACCTCCACCAGCCTGTGCCTGTGCCCGGTGCGGAGCGTCAACGGCATGCGCATCGGCGGCGAGGATGTGTTCGGCGCGGTGACTCGACGCTTGATCGAAGGCTATAGTGCGTTGGTCGGCTCCGACTTCGTCGACCAGTATCGTCGGCATCTGGGTTAGCATTACAAGGTTGACGCTCTGTCCGCGTAGCGCGCGGGCATGGGCTTCGGGCGGAATGGAATCGGAAGGCGGCGGATGAGCGAGACCCCGGCACAAGCCTTCACGGGCGGCCGCAATGTTGCGATCAAGGTGCCCGAGCATGCGTTCGAGGCCACCGTCGCCTTCTATCGGGACACCCTGGCCCTGGCGATGGTCTACGACGCCGTGGGTACCAAGGCATTCGAGTTCGGTCCCATCCGGCTGTGGATCGACCGCATGCCGCACCTCGCCCAGGGCGAGATGTGGCTGGAGCTGGTGGCCAGCGACACCGCGGCGGCCGCCGAGCATCTCGCGGCCGCGGGCGTGGTACGGTGCAACGAGGTGGAAAGGCTTCCGCCGGACCTGGACGGATTCTGGATTCTGAACCCGGCTGGCATCGTCCATCTGGTCTGCTCGCCCGAGGCGGAGGAGATGGCTCCCGCGGCCAACGCCGGCGAGGACCTGGTCAGCTCCTAGCTTGGCCCTCCGCAGGCGGAGTGCCGGGCCTGGCATTGCAGCGCGCGCAGAGACCGGCCAGCTCGACCGTGGCGCTTTCCACCTGGAAGGCCGCCCGTTCGACGCAGCCGGAAAGTGCGGCAGCGAGCTGGTCGTCGTGGATCTCGGCGGCATCGCCGCAATCCCGGCAGATGAAGAAGTAGGCCTGGTGCGGCTGTCCCGGGTGCGGACAGCCGACATACGCATTGAGACTGTCGATGCGGTGGATCAGTCCCTCGCGGCCGAGGAACTCAAGCGCCCGGTAGACGGTGGGTGGGGCCACTCGGCCTCGGCTCGCGGCCAGCTGGTCGAGGATCTGGTAGGCACCGATCGGCGCATGGCTGCGCCAGACCAGTTCGAGGACCTGTTCGCGCAGTTCAGTCAGATTTGCACCGCGCCGACTGCACAGGTCGTGGGCGCGGCTCACCGCGGCACTCACGCAGCGATGATGATCATGCGCAGCAATGGGAAACGGGTCGCCAGTGATGGGCTGAGGCATGGCCGGGCATGTAGCAGGTCTGGTGCGGCCCGGTCGAGCGCCGACAAAAAAATGGCCCGGGTCTTTCGGACCCGGGCAATCAGTCGAGGAACTGGGAGGCACGTTCTCAGTACCGCCGCCCTCATCGAGCTGCTGTGACAATGATCACAGTCCGTGCGCTTTCTCTGGGACCGGCCAGTTCGCGCGGTTGAAATCGGGGGCGGGATGGGCTCAACTCCCTGGTGCCTCAGTAGGCGCCGGAACCCACCGGCGCGGTCGGAATCAGCGAGCCGCAGCAGATGAATGCCGGACGCACCAGCCCGCTCGCCAACATCGACCTGTTCCGCGAATTGGCGCCGACCACCCTGGCGGACGTGGAGCGCAGAATCCGCATGCGCACGTTCAAGCCGGGCCAGACCGTGGTCGGCTATCAGGACGATTCCCACGACCTGTTCTTCATCGCCAGCGGCCGGCTCAAGGTGACGCTGTTCTCGGAGTCCGGGCGCGAGGTCGAGTTCCGCGAGCTGAATGCCGGCCAGAGCTTCGGCGAGCTCTCGGCCATCGACGGGCAGCCGCGCTCCGCCAACGTGATCGCCCAGACCGACGCGGTGGTCGGGACCATGACGGCACCCGAGTTCCTGGCGACGTTGCGGCAGCATCCCGAGGTCGCTCTGGGTGCCTTGCGCAAGCTCACCATGCTCGTCCGCCTGCTCTCGGAACGCGTTCAGGAGCAGACCGAGAAGGTGGAGGTCCGCATCTGCCACGAGCTCCTGCGCATGAGCCGGGCGACGCCGCTCAGCGGCAGCACCGCCCGGCTGCGCCCGGCACCCAAGCAGGCCGACATCGCCAACCGCGTCAACACCCATCGCGAGGCTGTTTCGCGGCTGCTGACCAAGCTCAAGACGGCGGGAATCGTTCAAAAGGGCCGGGGCGAGCTCGTCGTCAAGAACGTGCAGGCGCTGGAATCCTATGCCCGGCACCTTCACGGCTCGTAACGGTGGCGTGGCCATCTCGGGTGCCGGCCCGCACCGACCTAAGCTTGCGGAGAACGCCAACCATCTCCGGAGCGTCGCCATGCGCCGTCGCAAGGTTCTCGGATTTTCCCTGATCGGCACCTGCGCCGGCCTGCTGGCCGCTGGCTCCGGGTCGCGCGCGCGGGCGGCCGGTTCGGGCTACCGGCTGGTCGAGGTGATCACGGGGCTCGAGCATCCCTGGGCTCTGGCCTTCCTGCCCGAAGACCGCATGCTGGTCACGGAGCGCGACGGCCGGCTGCGCCTGGTCGAATCCGGCAAGCTGGTCGATCGGCCGGTCGAGGGCGTGCCCGAGGTCGCCGCCAGCGGCCAGGGCGGCTTGCTGGACGTGGTCCTGCATCCGCGATTCCTGGAGAACGGCCTTCTCTATCTCAGCTACGCCGGAGCTACGCCGCAGGGTGCTGCCACCCATGTGATGCGAGCCCGCCTCGCCGGGGGACGCCTGGTCGACGGCGAGATCGTCCTGGTCGGCGGCGCCGGCCGCACGGGGCGGCACTTCGGCTCGCGGATGGCGTTCGACCGCGCCGGACTGCTCTATGTCAGCCTGGGCGAGCGCGGGCAGATGGACCGCGCCCAGGACCTGGGCGATCTGGTCGGCAAGATCGTGCGGATCGACGAAGATGGCGGCGTGCCGCCGGACAATCCGTTCGTGGGCCGGTCGGGTGCGCGGCCGGAGATCTACTGCTACGGCATGCGCAACCCGCAAGGTCTGGCGCTGAACCCCTGGACCGGCGCCATTTGGGAGCAGGAGCACGGTCCGCGCGGCGGCGACGAGGTCAACATCCTGCGCGCTGGCGCCAACTATGGCTGGCCGGTGATCACCCACGGCATCGACTACAGCCTGCTGCCGATCGGCGAGGGCAAGGCGAAGCCGGGCATGGAGCAGCCGCGGCACGTCTGGGTGCCGTCCATCGCACCCTCGGGCATGGCGTTCTACGACGGCACCGCCTTTCCCGGCTGGCGCGGAAGCCTGTTCGTCGGTGCGCTCAAGGACGAACTCCTGGTGCGCCTCGAGCTGGACGGGGACCGGGTGGTGGGCGAGGAGCGGCTGCTGGAGGGCGAGATCGGCCGGATCCGCGACGTGCGCGTCGGGCCGGACGGCTTCGTCTACCTGCTCAACGACGAAGCGCGCGGCGGCATCCATCGGCTCGAGCCGGAAGGTGCCACCTGAGCACGCCGCCGCGGACCTGGGTCCTGCTGGGACCGAAGCCCGGCGACAACGGCCAGGTCCTGGCGCTGGCCGACGCCCTGGGCTGGCCGTTCGAGACCCGGCGCATGCGCTATCGCCCGAGCGAGCTTCTGACCAACCGGCTGCTGGGCATCACGCTGCTCGGCCGCGATCCGCACCACTCCGAACCACTCCAGCCGCCCTGGCCCGGCCTGGTGATCTCGGCAGGCCGGCGCAACGAGCCGATCGCCCGCTGGATCCAGGTCCAGGCGGGCGGACGGAGCGCCTGCCGCCTGGTCCATGTCGGGCGGCCCTGGGCGCCGGTCGAGGCGTTCGACCTGATCGTCACCACGCCGCAATATGGCCTGCCGCGCCATCCCCGCATCCTGCACACCGACGCGCCGATGCACCGGATCTCTGCGGGCGTGATGGCCGAGGCAGCCGCGCGCTGGCGGCCGCGTCTGGCCGAACTGCCCGCTCCGCGCACGACAGTGCTGTTGGGCGGCCATGTCGGTCCCTGGACGTTCGATCCCGCCAAGGCGCGTGACCTCGGCCGACGCATCGACGAGATGGCGCGCGAGGCGGGCGGCTCGTTGCTGATCTCGACCAGCGTGAGGACGCCAGCCGAGGTGACCGCCGCGCTGGCAGCCGGATTGACCGTGCCGCACCGCCTCTACCGCTGGCAGCGCGACGACCCGGACAATCCCTATCTCGGCTTCCTGGCCTTGGCCGACCAAGTGGTGGTCACCAGCGACAGCATGTCGATGCTGGTGGAGGCTACCGCCACCGGCAAACCGGTGTGGATCTACGACCTTGCCGATCCCAAAGGCCAGGTCCGGCCGACGTTGCGGCGCCTGATCTTCCACCTGGGCCGGCTCCTGGGCCCGCCCCAGCTCCGACGCGACATCACCGCCATCCACCAGCGGCAGATCGCGACCGGTCGCGCGCTCCCGCTGGGCCAGCCATGGCCGGACGGCCGCAGGAAGGAATTGCCGGCCGACGCCGCTGTCGCCGCCGCCCGGATCAAGGCGATGTTCGCCGATGGCGGGACATCCGCCTGAGCCATACCACGTCGCGCCACGGCTCGCGTCACATCGCGACGACCTTGGCGACCGACGGCACGCCTTGCCCGTCGAGCACGAACAGCAGGTAGCGCCCGGGCGTGGCGATGTTGGCGTTGGCCGGCGCCTTGACCTTCACCTTGTTGCCGCTCTTGGTGAAGGACAGCTCGATGAACCGCGCCTCGGTGTTGAAGCTGTGCGTCACCGAGCCGGTCTTGATCAGGGTCACCCGTGCCACCGAAGCCGACTGGTTGGTTCCGAGATCGAAGGTCTGGCCCCAGTTCAGCTTGGCCGGCGCGCTGGTGATGCGCAGCCGCGTGGCGAGGCCTCCGGCGCTGTTGTACAGGTAGGGCGGGTAGTAGATCTGGGCGTTGGTGTTGGCCACCGGACCCGGTGCGCCGCCGCCGCTGACCAGGATGGTGGCGTCGGGCAGCAGCAGTGCGTTGGAGTGGTAGAGGCGGGCATAGGCCGAGTTGGTCGGCGTACTGGCGCCCACCGTCCATTTGCCGGTCTTGGGGTCCCAGATCAGCGCCTGGTAGTTGACGCCGATGAGCTGGTTGGCCTGGCGGCTGCCGCCGGTCACCACGACCCTCCCGTCGGCGATCACCGTGCCGGTGTGCCAGTGCAGGCCGTAGGGCATGGCGGCGGTCGAGGTGACCTTGGGTTTGGCGCCGTTGATGTCGATCAGGACGGCCGACTTCTTGGCGTCGCGAAAGCCGGTCGAGGACTGGCTGCCGCCGCCGGTGCGCAGGATCTTGCCGACATCGTACATCACGTCGGTCGTGGTCACCCCGCTCGGGCTGCTGCCCGACAGGTTGCCGGCCATGGTGAGCTTGCCGGAACCGGCAGTGTCGACCCAGTACATGCTCAGATTCGAGATGCCGAACACCTTGCCGCTCGGCGCCACGAAGTTGCGCGGGTACCAGTAGGTCAGCGCCGAGCTGTCGAAGCCGAGGAGACGGAAGTTGCCGTTGGTACCCCGGATCTCCGCCCGGTCGGTGCCGTCCTTGCCGCCTTGGATGTAGGTCTCGCCGTTGGGCAGCGTGATGGCGGTGGCGTACCAGCGGCGCCGGTTCATGTCCGAGGCCGGCGCCAGGCTGGGCGTGGCCTGGTTGCGGAAGATCAGCGAATCGTTGTTGCCGCGGTTGTTGGTGGATTTGGTCTTGGCGATCCAGTTGTCGCCGCCGAGCAGCAGCGCGTCGCTGCTGCCGGGCAGCACCAGCTGGGCGCTGCAGAACAGGTCGGTCGAGGTGGTGTTGCGCAAGGTGAGGTGCCCGGCGCCGGGACTGCCGCCCGCCGGGTCCCAGACATCGTACCAGAAGCGGCCGGTCTGGGTGCCGTCGGGGTTCGAGCCGTAGCTCAGCACCCGCCCCTCCGGCAGCAGCAGGAGGTGAACCGGGATCAGCGGCCAGGCGCCGTTGGGACCCCATGCGCCGTCACGCCGATTGGCTTCGGCCGACTGCATCCCGCCGAGCAGGGCCAAAATCAGACCCAAGCCCAACATGCTTGCGCGAAATCTGCTCATTTTCGTAACCGGACACCCGACATGGCAAGGTACCGCGACCGTTAACCATGTTCCGCGCGCGGCGCATTGATCGAAATCAAGCCGGCTTCGCTGGACCACCTGCCCGGGCGGCCCCAGCACCTTCCCGCCAGCGGATTCCGGCCGCCTTGCGGCCTTTGCGCACACGGCGCATCGGGGTACCGGGAGACCTTCAGTGGGTGGCGATCAGCGTGTCGAGCTGCCGGTCCAGCGCGTCCAGCCGCTTGCGCTCGCTGTAAGGCAGGACGCCGTCGAGCAGGTTCGCCCGCTCCAACGGATCGTCACCGAGACGGTAGAATTCGCGCGAGCCGTCGTAACGCTCGATGAGCACATGGTCCGAGTCGCGGATCGCGCGCTGCCAGTCGCCGTCGTAGGTCAGGGTGAATTCTTCGGCGAACGACCAGGTACGGGGTCGCGGCTGAGGACGGTTCTGGAGGTACGGGACCAGGCTGATGCCGTCCGTCCTGACTGCTGCCGGCACGGCGATGGCCGGATCCATGCCGGCGAGTTCGAGAATGGTCGGGAAGAGGTCGACGGCGTTCGCCAGCCCCTTCGCTTCCCGGTTGGCGCCCCTGACGCCACTGCCGGCGACCACGAGCGGGACGTGCACGCCGCCCTGGTAGACCGTACCCTTCGCCCGCTTCGGATCGTAGGGCGGCGAGACTCCTGCCCGGTCGGTACCGTTGTCGCCGATGAACAACACCGTGGTCGTCTGGAGATCGACGGCATCGAGAAGCCGGCCGATCTCCGTGTCGAGCGACTCGACCATGGCATCGAAATAATCTCTGTTCGGCGCACCGGACACCGGCAGTTCATCGCGGGAGTGCAGCTCGTCCGGTGGTTTGTGATAGGGAACATGCGGCGCGGCGAAGGCGAGCCAGATGAAGTATGGGCGGTCCATGCGCTTCGCGTCGGCGATCACCTGCACCGCGTCGTCCACCTCGTCGCTGGTGATGTATCTCGTCGAAGGCGTGACCACGCCATTCACCACCTTGTCCCATTGGAAATAATTGTTGATCCGGCCGAGCCTCGGATAGGGCCCCGAGTAGAGCGGCCAACCTTGCAGGTTGGGGTCGGTCAAGCCCGAGCTGAGATGCCATTTGCCGATGTGCGCCAGCACGTAGTCGGGCGCATGCTGCTGGAAGATCTCCGGCAAGGTGACCTCTTCCATGGCAAGTTGAGGCAGCCCCTCCGTCTTCGGCCGGCCGATACCGGTACGGAAGCCGTAGCGGCCGGTGAGGATCGCCGCCCGCGTCGGCGAGCACCACGGGGTGGCCCACATCCGCTTGAAGAGCACGCCGCGCCGGGCGAGATCTGCCAAACGGGGCGTGGGAGGGGCCGGAATGGTCGTGGCTTGGCGCGTGGGCGAGGGGTAGAAGCCAGCAGCATCGACGCCGAAGTCGTCGGCAATCATCAGCAGAATATTGTCCTTGGCAGCGGATGCCGACGGCTGTCCCAGCACGAACAGGACCGTCAGTCCTACCAATGCCGAACCGACAAAGCGTCCAAGAAAATACCACAAACTATTATAGGTTGAGAAGCCGTCGTCATGTTCGCGCGCTCGCTTGCTCACGGGCCGGCATCCTGCAGGTAGATGATTGGGGTCGCTGCAATGCAGCGCAATCCTACCCATTCGTCCAGCCGCAATTCACCGATGGCTGCAGCGAGCCCACCGCTTCCGCCCACAAGGCGGCTTGGCCCGATAATGTCACCTCATGCTGGGATGCATCCATCGGCCGCAAAGCTCGAGCCGGCGCTTGCCGAACCGGCAGCCTACCTTCCGCATGGACCGGGTTGGCGGCACAATCCGCCGTCACGAGCTGTGGGAGCGATGCGCGATGGCCGAGATCCGCCTTGAAGCCACGACGGCGGCCGAAGCCCTGCTCGCCATGCTCAAGCTGCGCGGCATCGACCATCTGCTGGCCAATCCCGGCACCGACTTTGCGCCGCTGATCGAGGGCCTGTCGCGGGCGTCGCGATCGGGCCTGGCCATGCCCACGCCGGTGCTGGTCGCCCACGAGCAGGCGGCGATCGCGATGGCGCACGGCCACTTTCTGGCGACAGGTCGACCGCTGGCGGTGATGGTCCACGTCAACGTCGGTCTGGCCAACACGCTGATGGGCGTGATCAACGCCGCGCGCGACCATGTCCCGCTCCTGCTGCTCTCCGGTCGCACCCCGATCGGCGAGGGCGGCCGGACCGGCGCCCGCGACCTGCCGATCCACTGGGGCCAGGAGATGCGCGACCAGGCCGGGATGCTGCGCGAGCTGGTCAAGTGGGACTACGAGCTGAGGCTGCCGGAGCAAGCGCCGGGCCTGATCGACCGGGCGCTCGCCATCGCCATGAGCCCGCCCATGGGTCCAGTCCATCTGTCGTTGCCGCGCGAGGTGCTCTGTGCCGAGATCGACGGCGCGATCGTGCCGGAGCCTGCGCGCCAGCGGCCGGCCGCTCCGTCCGTGCCGACTGCCGCCACCATCGAGGAGGCGGCGAGTTGGCTCATGCGCGCGCGGCACCCCCTCTTGATCACCCAGCGAGCCGGCGCCTTTGCCGCGGGCTTCGCCGCCCTGGAGCGCTTCGCCACCCATGCCGTCGTGCCGGTGGTGGAGTTCTGGCCATCGCGCATCTCGCTCTCGGCGCTGCATCCGATGCATGCGGGGTTCGATCCTGCAGAGCTGCTGGCCGCAGCCGACCTCGTCCTGGTGGTGGACGGCCTGACACCGTGGATACCTTTGCGCCATCCGATGGCGCGCGACTGTCGGGTGATTCAGATCGGCCCCGACCCCCTGTTCGCCGCCACGCCGGTGCGCGGCTTCCCTTCCGACCTGACGCTGGCGGGAGACGTGGCCGCCACCTTGGAGCTGCTGACGGACGCATTGTCGTTGTCCGGCTTCGAGCGACCGGGAGGCCATGCCCGGCTTGCGGCGCGCCACGCAGCGGCGAGGGCCGAGCGCATCGCCGCCGCGGACGCGGGCGCGGGTCCGCCCATGTCGCCCGGCTTCGTCAGCCGCCGGCTGATGGAGGCCCTGCCCGAGGACGCGATCCTGTTCTCCGAGCTCGGCTGCGACCCGTCGGTCATGGCCTTCGCCCGTCCGGGCAGCTATTTCGGCTTCCCGCCGGCGGGCGGCCTTGGCTGGGGATTGCCCGCCGCCCTGGGCGCGCAATTGGCCCATCCGGACCGGACCGTGGTCGCCACGCTCGGCGACGGCTCCTACCTGTTCGCCAATCCGCCCGCCTGCCACCAGATCGGCGAAGCCCTGTCCCTGCCGGTGCTGACCGTGGTGCTGAACAACGGGCTCTACAACGCGGTCCACAAGACCACGCGCCTGGTCTACCCGACCGGTCACGCCGCCCGCGCCAACGCCATGCCGCTGACCTCGCTCGAGCCCGCGCCGGACTACGCCATGCTGATCCGGGCCAGCCGCGGCCACGGCGAGCGTGTCGAGGATCCGGCGGAGCTGCCGGGCGCGATCGCCCGCGCCCTGCACGCCGTCCGTGTCGAACGGCGCCAGGCGCTGCTCGATGTCGTGGTGCGTCCGGCCTAGCCGCCCTGGGCCAGCCACTCCTCGATCAGGAAGCGGGCGATGCTGTCGCGGTTGGGCAGGCGGACCGGCCGGCGATCGGCATCGATGAGCTCGGCTCGGGTGAGCCAGCGCGCGTCCTCGATCTCCTCCTGATCCAGATGCAGGGCCGTGCTGCGCGTGGTGGCGTGGAAGCCCAGCATCAGCGATTGCGGGAACGGCCAGGGTTGGGAGGCGCGATAGGTCACTCCGTCGAGCACCACGCCGACCTCCTCGAACACCTCGCGCTGCAGGGTCTGCTCCAGCGATTCGCCGGGCTCCACGAAGCCGGCCAGGGTCGAGTACATGCCCGGACGGGAATTGGGGCGACCGGCCCAGCAGGCAGCTGTCGCCGTTGGTGACCAGCACGATGACCGCGGGATCGGTGCGCGGGAACACCTCCCGGCTGCAGGCCGTACAGCGCCGGGCATGACCGCCCTGAACCGCGACCGTGGCCCCGCCGCACTGCCCGCAGAACCGGTGCCCGCGATGCCAATGCGCCAGGGCCCGCGCGTAGGCGGCGGTGGCGGCGTCATCGGCCGGCAGGAGCAACGCGACGCTGCGCAGCTCGACCAAGCGCGTGGCGGCCGGCGGGCGATCGCTCTCGTCCAGCGCGAACCAGGCCGCACCGTCGCGCTGGCCGAGATAGACGCTGTCGGACGTCAGCTCGCGGCCGAACTCGGCCAGGGTCGGTGCGTGCAGGACGGGCTGGTCGTCTGAGCCGTGCATCGGCACCAGCAGGTCGCTGAGCAGCAGCACCCGGGTGCCGGGATCGCGGCGCGCCTGCGCCAGCCACGACTCGTCGCGCCGGCGATGAGCAGCCCTGTCGAGGGCCTGCGCGACGTAGATCTGCATGGGTGGGACTGGTGGCATGACGGGCGGCCGCTGCTCGGGGGCCGCCCGCTATAGCGCATGGCGCGCCGGCCTGCACCCTTGCGCTCCATCGGCGGACCGCCGATATTCGGCACCGGAAGGCTGGCGATGGACGGGGCCCTCGCCAAACCGGTCAGGTCCGGAAGGAAGCAGCCGTAACGGGTTTCGCTCCGGGTCGTTGTCCAGCCTTCCGCCTCGGCGCCTTGCCCGCCCCTTCCCGCCGATGGAGCCGCAGCTGCAGCGCCCCGCCGAATACCGGGTCCTCGCCCGCGCCTACCGCCCTACCCGGCTCTCGGCGCTGATCGGTCAGGACGCGCTCGTCCGCACGCTCAAGAACGCCTTCGCCTCGGGCCGCGTCGCCCACGCCTTCCTGCTGTCGGGCATCCGCGGCGTCGGCAAGACCACGACCGCCCGGATCATCGCCCGCGGGCTGAACTGCACCGGACCCGACGGCAGCGGCGGACCGACGCCCGAGCCGTGCGGCGTCTGCGCCAGCTGCGCCGCGATCGACGAGGACAAGGCACTCGACGTGATCGAGATGGACGCAGCCTCGCAGACCGGCAAGGACGACGTGCTGGAGCTGCTGGAAGGCCTGCAGTTCCTGCCCAGCCATTCGCGCTACAAGGTCTACATCCTGGACGAGGTGCACATGCTCTCGCCCAAGGCATGGAACGCGCTGCTCAAGACCGTCGAGGAGCCGCCACCGCACGCCAAGTTCGTCTTCGCCACCACCGAGCTGCGCAAGGTGCCGATCACGGTCCTGTCGCGCTGCCAGAAGTTCGAGCTGCGCCGGGTCGAGCCGGAGGAGCTGGCCGACCACTTGGCCGGCATCTGCGCCAAGGAGAACGTCGCGGTTTCTCCCGATGCGCTGGCCATGGTCGCGCGCGCCGCCGAAGGCTCGGTGCGCGACGCCCTGTCGCTGCTGGATCAGGCGATCGCCACCGCTGACGGGCCGGTCGACGGCGAGCTGGTCCAGGCGATGCTGGGATTGGGCGATCGCCTGCAGTTGCTGGATCTGTTCGACACGGTGATGCGCGGCGACCCCAAGGGTGCCCTGGAGCGTTTCGGCCAGCTCTACGCCCTGGGCGCCGACCCGGTGGCTGTGGCTCAGGACCTGCTCGAGATCAGCCACTGGCTGTCGCGGCTGAAGGTGGCGGCGGAGGCGACCTCCAGCCTGGGCATCGCCGCCGCCGCCGCCGACCGTGCCGCCGCCATGGCCAAGGATCTCTCGCTGCCGGTGCTCGCGCGTGCGTGGCAGATGCTCCTGCGCGGCATCGACGAGATCCGGATCGCCCCCGACGCGCGCGGGGCCGCCGAGATGCTGCTCTTGCGCATCGCCTGCGTCAGCGACCTGCCCTCCCCGGCCGAGCTGGCGCGGCTGCTGCGCGAGGGCGACAGTGGCGAAGCGGCACCGCGGCCGGCCCGGCCGGGCCCGGTGCCCGTGCCTGCGCCCGGTCAGTGGCGGCAGGCGGCCGCGGTGCAGCCGCTCGCGGCCCAGCCCGTCGCACCGCCGCCGATGCCGGTGGAGGCGCCGGCCCCGCAGCCCTCGGGCGAGCCGGCCGATTTTGCGGAGTTCGTGGCCTGCCTGCGTGACGGCGGCGAGGCGCCGCTGGCCGCCTGGCTGTCGCAGAGCGCCCACCTGATCCGCTTCGAGCGGGGCCGGGTCGAGCTGCGCTTCGATCCGGGCGTGCCGACCGACGTCGCCGGCCGCGTCGGCGAGGCGGCCATCCGCGTGCTGGGCCGGCGCTGGATGGTCATCGTCGGGGCGCAGGCGGGCGAGACGACGCTGGCCGAGCAGGCGGCCGCCGGTAAGCGGGCGCGTTTGGCCGAGATCGCCCAGGAGCCGGCACTGCAGGAGGTGCTGGCAGCCTTTCCCGGCGCCACCCTGGTCGACATCCGGCCGCGCAGCGGCTAGGCGAGGCCGTTCGTTCCCATCCTCGAAAGGAAGGCCAAGGGCCGATGAAGAACCTGGGCAACATGCTCAAGGAAGCGCAGAAGCTGCAGTCGCGGATGACCGAGATGCAGCAGAAGCTGGCCGAAACCGAGATCAGCGGTGCCGCCGGCGGCGGGATGGTCGCGGTCACGCTCAACGGCAAGGGCGAGATGCGCAAGATCAAGATCGACCCTTCGCTCGCCGTGGCCGAGGAGGTCGAGATCCTCGAAGACCTGATCGTCGCCGCCTGCAACGACGCCAAGGCCAAGATCGACGCCTACATGCAGGAGGAGATGGGCAAGCTCACCGGCGGGCTGCCCCTGCCGCCGGGGTTCAAGCTGCCCTTCTGATGGCCGCGGGCGAGATCGAGAAGCTGGTCCGGCTGCTGACGAGGCTGCCCGGCCTTGGGCAACGCTCGGCGCAGCGCATGGCACTCGCCATGCTCAAGCGGCGCGAGACGCTGATGGTCCCTCTGGCGGAGGCGCTGGGCGAATGCGCGCGCGAGGTCCATCCCTGCCCGATCTGCGGCAATCTCGACAGCGTCCGGCCCTGCACCATCTGCCGCGATCCAGAGCGCGACGCCGGCCTGCTGTGCGTCGTGGCCGAGCTCGAGGATCTGTGGGCGCTGGAACGTTCGGGCGGGATCTTCGCCGGCCGCTACCACGTGCTCGGCGGCACCCTGAAGGCGCTGGACGGCATCGGCCCGGAGGAGCTCGGCGTCGACCGCCTGCTGCGCCGGGTCGAGGAGCAGGGCATCGGCGAGGTGATCCTGGCGTTGGGCGCCACGGTCGACGGCCAGACCACCAGCCACTATCTGGCCGAACGCCTGCAGCCCCTGGGCTGCACCGTGACCCGGCTCGGCCGCGGCGTGCCGGTCGGCGGTGAGCTCACCTATCTCGACGAGGGCACGCTCGAGGCCGCCTTGCGCGCCCGGCAGCGGGTCGCTTGACCGAAACGCGCCAACTTCCTAACTCACGGCAGCTTTTCACCACCGGAACAAGTCGCCGCCCATGGCCCTGCTCGAGATCCTGCAGGCCCCGCATCCTGTCCTGAAGGCGAAGGCCAGGCCGGTGACGCAGGTGGACGACCGCATCCGGCGGCTCGCCGCCGACATGTTCGAGACCATGTACAAGGCCCCGGGGATCGGCCTCGCGGCACCGCAGGTGGGCGTGTCCGAGCGGCTGGTCGTCCTCGACGTCGCCGACGGCGAGGAACGCCGGCCGATGGTGCTGGTCAATCCCGAGATCGTCTGGCGCTCGGCCGACCGCACCACGGCCGAGGAGGGCTGCCTCAGCCTGCCGGGCCAGTTCGCCGACGTGACCCGACCGGAGGCCGTCAAGGTCCGCTTCCTCGGCCAGGAGGGAATCCAGCGCGAGCTCGACGTCGACGGGCTGCTCGCCCGCTGCGTCCAGCACGAAATCGACCATCTCGACGGTATCCTGTTCGTCGACCATCTGACGGCGCTCAAGCGCAACATGATCATGCGCAAGCTGATCAAGACCAGGCGCGGGCGTGACTGAACCCTTGCGCCTGGTCGTCATGGGCACCACCGGCTTCGTCCTGCCCAGCCTCGCGGCCCTGCTGGCCGCCGGCCACCATGTGGTGGCCGTCTATACCCAGCCGCCGCGCCCGGCCGGCCGCGGCCACCAGCTCCGCCGGACACCCGTGCACGAGGCCGCCGAGCGCCTCGAACTGGAGGTGCGCACCCCGCGCACGCTCAAGGATGCGGACGCGCAGGCCGAGTTCGCGGCGCTGGGCGCCGACCTCGCGGTGGTCGGCGCCTACGGCCTGCTGCTGCCGCGCCCCGTCCTCGATGCACCCCGCATGGGCTGCATCAACCTGCACGCCTCGCTCCTGCCGCGCTGGCGCGGGGCGGCACCGATCGAGCGCGCCATCCTGGCGGGCGACACCGAGACCGGCATCAGCATCTTCCGCATGGAGGAGGGCCTGGACACGGGACCGGTCTACGCCATGCGGCCGCTGCCGATCGACCCCACGACGACCGCACCGGAACTGCACGAGCGGCTGGCGAGCCTGGCGGCGGAGATGCTCCCGGGCGTGGTCGCGGGCCTCGCCGCCGGCACCCTGACCGCGACGCCGCAGCCGGAGCCGGGCGTCACCTACGCCCGCAAGCTCGCGCGCGACGAGGGCCGGCTCGACTTCACCGAGTCCGCCCAGCTGATCGAACGCAGGCTGCGCGCGCTGAACCCGGCGCCCGGCTGCTGGTGCGAGGCCAAGGGCGAGCGGCTGGGCCTGCTGTCGGCCCGGGTCAGCGCCGCGACCGGTGCACCCGGCACGATCGTCGCGCTGCCGCTCACCATCGCCTGCGGCAGCGGTGCCCTCGCCGTCACCCAGGTCCGGCGCGCCGGCAGGCGGCCGATGAGCCCGGACGAGCTGCAGCGCGGCTTTCCGCTGCCTGTGGGCACCGTGCTCGGCTGAGCCGATGCCCCGCTGGCGCCTGCTGCTTGAATATGACGGCGGCCCGTTCCAGGGCTGGCAGCGCCAGGGCGACGCGCCCACCGTCCAAGGCGCCATCGAGGCCGCCGTCCGCGCCTGCTCGGGCGAGACCGTCACCGTCTTCTCCGCCGGCCGCACCGACGCCGGCGTCCATGCGCTTGGCCAGGTCGCCCACCTCGACCTCGCTCGCCCCTGGCTGCCCGAGCGCTTGACCGGTGCCCTCAACTTCCACCTCCGCCCCCACCCGATCGCCATCCTGGAAGCGCGCGCGGCCCCGCCCGACTTCCACGCCCGCTTCTCCTGCACCGGCCGCCGCTACCTCTACCGCATCCTCGCCCGCCGCAGCCCGCCCGCCCTGGAGCGCGGCCGGGTCTGGCACGTCCCGGTGTCCCTCGACGCCGAGCGCATGCACGTCGCCGCCCAGGCCCTGGTCGGCCGCCACGACTTTTCCAGCTTCCGCTCCAGCGAATGCCAGTCCGCCTCGCCGGTGAAGACGCTGGGCGGCATCCATGTCGTGGGGGCGGGCGAGCTGATCGAATGCCGCCTGTGGGCGCGCTCGTTCCTGCACCACCAGGTCAGGAACATCGTCGGCACGCTGAAGACGGTGGGCGAGGACAAGGCGCCGATCGGGTGGGTGCGCGAGGTGCTGGAAGCGCGGGATCGGGGGGCGGCGGGGCAGACCGCACCGGCGGAGGGGCTGTTTCTGGTGGGTGCGGAGTACCCGGAGCCAGCTTGACGCACAGGTTAGCTGCCAGCTAATATCAGGTCGTGTACTCGATCACCTTAAGCCGTCAGGCTGCGCGATCGCTCAGGCGCATCGAAGGCAAACAGCGCGAGGTCATTCGTGCGCGCATCGGGCTGCTGGCCCGCGACCCGCGCGATCCGCGGCTTGACGTGAAGCGACTGGTCGGGCGTGCGGGCTTTCGGCTGCGTATCGGCGACTGGCAAGTCATCTACGAGGTCGAAGACACGGTGCGGATCATCGCCGTCGAGGACATCTTGCAGCGGGGGAGTGCCTATCGATGAATGTTGAGTTCATCCACGAGGACGGTATTCGCAAGTACGCCGTGGTTCCGGTTGCCGAGTATGAGCGGCTGGTCGAGGCGGACGAGATGCTCGCCGAAGTGCAGGCCTACGACGCCGCGAAGGCGCGCGCCGACGAGTACCTGCCGCTTGCCGTCGTCGACCGCATGCTCGCCGGTGAGAGCGAGGTCCGCGTGTTCCGCGAGTATCGCGGGCTGACGCAAGCCGAGCTGGCCGAGGCGGCGGGGATCAGCGTCCCGTATCTCTCCCAGATCGAGGCGCGGCGCCGCCGTCCGTCAACCGCTGTGCTGCACCGGCTTGCGGCCAGGCTCGCCGTCACGATCGACGATCTGACGTGAGACGAGACCCGATGATCGCTGGCTCTCTCAGGGAAAAGGAGCGCCAGCATGCCGTTCGCAAGCCGGAGCGGCAGGTCCTGCCACTGCCATTTGGGAGGCGCCGGCTGATGACGGTGACCGTCGAACCCTGCTAGAATAAATTCATGGCCAACCTCGCACCCGCCCTTGGCATGACCGTCGCCGAGTTCGTTCGCTGGGACGACGGCACCGACACTCGCTACGAGCTCGCCCACGGCGCGCCTGTGGCGATGGCACCGCCGAGCGGACGGCACGCGGTGATCGTCGCCAACGTGACTTCGGCCCTGATGCGCCAGCTGCAACGGCCCTGCCGAACCCCTCTGGGCGGCGGTGTCGCCCGCACCGACGACGACGACGAGTTCCGCCTGCCGGACGTGTTCGTGAGCTGCGAGCCGACGCCGCCCGTGTACTTTCACGAGCCCCGCCTCATCGTCGAAGTCCTCTCTCCGTCCACCGAGAAAGTCGACCGCACCGAGAAACTCGACTTCTATCGCTCGCTGAACTCGGTCGAGGCGGTACTCCTGGTGTGGCAGGACGCGCGTCGCGTGCAGGTCGTCGGGCGCGAGGGCGATCGCTGGTCCCTACAGGACATCGTGGGCGGCGGCGAGGTTCGGATACCGGGTCTCGGCGTCGGCCTCTCTCTCGACGAGGTCTATGCCGGCGTCGAGTTCCCGGCCGAGGAGCCGTAGACCTCACGCCGTCTGCAGCATCCCATCCAGGATGCGGCTGACCGTGATGCTCAACAGCACGTCGATCACCACCAGCCCGAACGCCGTCAGGCCCGTGGTCGCCAGGGCCGTCCGGATCACGAACCATTGATAGACCAGGACCATGATGGTCGCGGTGAACAGAGCCAGGGTGCGCATCTCCGCCGGCAGAAGGGCGCCGAAGACCACCACCGCCGTGTAGAGTGCCACCTGGATCACCGCGGACCAGTTGTTGGCGACGATCAGCGGCACGTAGCGGCCGCTCAGCCCGAGGAGCCGGGTGAGCGGGATGGCGGCGAGCGGGAAGGCAACCCAGCCGACGGCGAAGGAGACCAGCTCGGCCAGGGCCGCGCCCCAGGTGTTCTCGGGCCAGCCGGCGTAGCGGTACTGGTCGACGAGGACCAGTGCATAGGCCGGGGCCACCACCAGGGCGGCGGCGAACGACTTCCAGAAGCCGTCCACGCTGAAGTCGAAGCCCGCCAGCCCGCGCGTGTCGCCGCGCGCCAGGAACCATGCCGCCTGGACGGAGCGGACGATCTCGGGCCAATTCGGCATCAGCCGGCTAGGAACTGCCGCACGAACCGCTGGTAGATCCGGGTCAGCCCCTCGATGTCGGCCACCGCCACGTGCTCGTCGACCTGGTGCATGGTGGTGCCGACCAAGCCGAACTCGATCACCGGGCAGTAGGGTGGGAAGAAACGTGCGTCGGAGGTGCCGCCGGTGGTGCTGAGCGCCGGCCGCAGGCCGGTCTCGGCCTCGACGCTGGCGGCCAGCAGCTCGCTCAGCGCACCCGGAGCGGTGACGAACGCCTCGGCATTGCCCAGCACGGCAAGCTCGAACTCCGGGGCCAGCGGCGCGATCTGGCGGCGGAGCCAGTCGTCCAGGCTGTCGCGGGTGTGGCGGTCGTTGAAGCGGATGTTGAAGCGCGCGGTGGCCTCGCCGGGAATGACGTTGGCCGCCGGGTTGCCGATGTCGATCGAGGTCACCTGCAGGTTCGAGGGCTCGAACCATTCGGTGCCCTGGTCGAGCGGGGTCGCGATCAGGTGCGCCAGAACCGAGACCAGGCGGTGGGCGGCGTTGTCGGCCCGCTGCGGGTAGGCCGAGTGACCCTGGCGGCCGCGCACGGTCAGCCTGCAGGTGACCGAGCCGCGCCGGCCGATCTTCATGGTGTCGCCCAGCCGCTGCGGGCAGCTCGGCTCGCCGACCAGGCAGGCGTCGTAGCGCTCGCCCTGCTCGACGGCCCAGGCCAGCATCTTGACGGTGCCGTTGGCCGCCTCGGATTCCTCGTCGCCGGTGATCAGCAGGCTGACCGATCCGTCGGTCGCGCCGCCCTCGGCCACCAGCCGGGCCATGGCCGCGACGAACGCGGCGACGCCGCTCTTCATGTCGGCGCTGCCGCGACCGTAGAGGCGGCCGGCCTCGATCTCGCCCGCAAACGGATCGTGGCGCCAGGACTGGCTCGCTCCCGGCGGCACGACATCGACATGTCCGGCGAAGGCCAGGTGCCGCCCACCCGTGCCAAGCTTGGCCCACAGATTGTCGACCGGGTAGCTGCCGCCGCCCTCGAACTCGAGCCTGCGGCAGGTAAAGCCCAGCGCCTCAAGCTGCTGCTGCAGCAGGTCCAGCGCCGGTCCGGCATCGGGCGTGACGGTCGGGCAGCGCACCAGTGCCTGGGTGAGCGCCACGGGATCTCTGGCGTCCATCAGTCGCGCAGCAGTTCGTTGATCGAGGTCTTGGCGCGGGTGCCGGCGTCGACCCGCTTGACGATCACGGCACAGTAGAGGCTCGGCCCAGGGCTGCCGTCCGGCAGCGGCCTGCCGGGCAGGCTGCCGGAGACGACCACCGAATAGGGCGGCACGCGGCCCAGGAACACCTCGCCGGTCGCCCGGTCGACGATCCTGGTCGAAGCACCCAGATAGACGCCCATGGACAGGACCGAGCCCTGCTCGACGACCACGCCCTCGGCGACCTCGGCGCGCGCGCCGATGAAGCAGTCGTCCTCGATCACCACCGGCCCCGCCTGCAACGGCTCGAGCACGCCGCCGATGCCGGCGCCGCCCGAGATGTGCACGTTCCTGCCGATCTGGGCGCAGGAACCCACCGTGGCCCAGGTGTCGATCATGCTGCCGCGGTCGACATGGGCGCCGAGATTGACGAAGCACGGCATCAGCACCACGCCCGGCGCGATGTAGGCCGAGCGACGGACGACGCAGCCCGGCACGGCCCGGAACCCGGCCTCGCGGAACCGGGCGCCGTCCCAGCCGGCGAACTTCGAGGGCACCTTGTCCCACCAGACCGCGCCGCCGGGTCCGCCCGCGATCACCGCCATGTCGTTGAGGCGGAAGGACAGCAGCACGGCCTTCTTCAGCCACTGGTGGACCGTCCAGCCCTCGGCCGTCTTCTCCGCCACGCGCAGCTCGCCCCGGTCGAGCAGGTCGAGCGCGGTCTCCACGGCGTCGCGGATCTCGCCCTTGGTGTCGAAGCCGATGCGCTCGCGGTCCGCGAACGCGGCCTCGATCACGCCGGCCAGATTGTCGTGCTGCATCGATCTTTGCCTTTCGAACGAGCGCTCCGGTATCCTAGGCGGTCGGAAGGTGTCAACAACGCGCGCTTGCCGCCGCGTGCGCTCGCTCTATCGTCGCGTCGATCCGCCTCCTTTACCGGGCCGCGCCCAGATGCAGCTAAATTCGCCGTCCGTGCCCCAGGGTTTCCTCGACCGGTGCGCCGCCGTCGTCGGCGCCGAGCGCGTGCTGCGCCGGCCGGACGACAGGGCTCCGTACGAGGTCGATTTCTGGCGGCACATCGATGGCGAGGCCGCGGCCGTGTTCCGGCCCCGCACCGCCGAGGAGGTGGCCGCCATCGTGGCCGCCGCCGCCGCGGCCGGCGTCGCGATCGTCCCCCAGGGCGGCAATACCGGCCTGGTCGGCGGCGGAATTCCCGACCATTCCGGCCGCCAGGTGGTCCTGAGCCTGGCCAGCCTGGACCGGATCCGGGCCGTGGACGAGCGCGGCGAGTGGCTGGTGGCCGAGGCCGGCTGCACGCTGGCCTCGGTGCAGGCCGCAGCCGAGGCGGCGGGCCGGCTGTTCCCGCTCAGCCTTGGCAGCGAGGGCACCTGCCAGATCGGCGGCAATCTCTCGAGCAATGCCGGCGGGGTCAACGTGATCCGCTACGGCATGGCTCGCGAGCTGGTGCTGGGCCTTGAGGTGGTGCTCGGCGACGGGCGGATCTGGAACGGCCTGCGCACGCTGCGCAAGGACAATACCGGCTACGACCTGAAGCAGGTCTTCCTCGGCGCCGAAGGCAGCCTCGGCATCATCACCGCCGCCGCCTTGCGCCTGTTCGCCCGCCCGCGCGAGCGGGTGACCCTGTTCGCGGCCGTGCCCTCGCCCGAGGTCGCGGTCTCGCTGCTGACCCACGGCAAGGAGCGCTTCGCCGAGCTCTTCTCCAGCTTCGAGCTGATGGCGGCCGGCTGCGTCGAGGCGGCCGTCACCCATCTGCCGGGCGTGCGCGATCCGCTGGAGACGAAGGGGCCCTGGTACGTGCTGGCGGAGCTCGCCTGGTCGCTGCCCGAGGGTCTTGCCGCCGCGGCCGAAGCCTGGCTCGCCGATGCGTTCGAAGCCGACCTCCTGCTGGACGCCACCCTGGCCGCCAACGAGGCCCAGCGCACCATGCTCTGGCGCATGCGCGAGGAGCTGAGCCCGGCCATGCGCCAGGCGGGCCAGATCGTGCGCAACGACATCTCGGTCCCCGTCGGGCGCATCCCCGAGCTGATCACGCGCGGCGAGGCCCTGATCGCCCGGCTGGCACCCGATGGCCGCCTGCTCCCGTTCGGACATGTCGGCGACGGCAACCTGCACTTCAACATCCTCCTGCCGCTGGAGACGACCGGGCTGACGCAGCGTCGCGAAATCATCCATCATGCCGTGTGCGACCTGGTGCAGGAGCTGGGCGGCTCGATCAGCGCCGAGCATGGGATCGGGCGGCTCAAGGCCGAGGAGCTCGCCGCGCGCAAGAGCCCGCTGGAGATCGAGCTGATGCGGCGGCTGAAGACGGCCTTCGATCCGGCCGGCATCCTCAACCCGGGCGTGATTCTGTCGGCCGAGTAGGCCGGGCTGGTTGCTCGGCCACGGAGACGCAGAGCGTAGCGCTCTGCGGGGTCCGCGCATGCGTCCGCGGCCGATCAGTGGTAGAGGGTGCACCGGGACGCTTCGAGCGACGAGGCCGATCGGTGCAATCCGAACACGACGAACGATTGATCGCAGTGATACTCGCAGCCGATGCGGCGGGATACTCACGGCTTGCCGCAATCGACGAGGAGACAACACTCTCCACCCTCAGGGGCTATCAGAAGCTTATCGAATCGCTCGTCGAGGAGCATCACGGCCGGGTCTTCGGTCGTGCCGGGGATGGCATGCTCGCTGCGTTTGGCAGCGCAGTGCAGGCTGTCCGCTGCGCCGTGGCAGTCCAAAGGATGCTTGAGCGGCGAAATCAGGACCAAGCCGAGCAGCGTCGCCTGAGGTTTCGGATTGGGATCAACCTTGGTGACGTTGTAAAGAACGGCGACGATCTGTTGGGTGACGGGGTGAACGTCGCCGCACGCTTGCAAGCGGCGGCCGAGCCGGGACAGATCGTAATCGCCGCTTCGGTCCACGAGCAGGTCGGCGGAAAGGTGGCTTTCCCGATCGAGCCTTTGGGACCCCTGCACCTCAAGAACATTCCCCGGCCCGTCAATGCGCTCCGAGTGGACTGGGCGCTCGATGCAGTGCCGCCGACGACCCGGTCTCCCGACACTGGCCTACCTCTGCCCGACAAGCCGTCTATTGCCGTGCTGCCGTTTATCAATTTGGGGGGTGATCCCGAACAGGACTACTTTGCCGATGGCCTCAGCGAGGATCTGATCACCGCTCTCGCGAAGTATCGCTGGTTTTTCGTGATCGCGCGCAATTCGAGCTTCAGCTTCCGCAGCCGAGATGTCCCCGTGCAACAGGTCGGGCGTGAGCTTGGCATCCGGTATGTCTTAGAAGGCAGCGTTCGGCGTGCGCAGAGAAGGATTCGGGTAACCGTGCAGTTGGTTGACGCAGTAACCGGCCATCATCTCTGGGCAGAACGTTTCGACCGCGACTTGGCGAATTTGTTTTCACTTCAGGACGAAATCGTCGGCCAGGTCATCGCGAGCATCGAGCCCGGCATGATGCGATCCGAAAGCCAGCGCGCGCGGCGTGCGACGCCGTCCAGCCTCAATGCCTGGGACCTTCTTCTCCGCGGCTTGTGGCACTTTCACCATTTCACGCGTGAGCATCACTTGTCGGCGCGCGAATACTTTGAGCGCGCGAATGCCGCGGATCCGTCCCTCGCGGAGCCCTATCTGTGGCTGGTGCGCTGCCTCGACGGAATGATCTATTTCGGATGGTCGGACGACCCTGCGGCCGCTTTGACGGCAGAGGCCGCGGCGCTACGCCAAGGCCTGAGCCTAGCGCCTGACGATCCTTACGCCTGCTACGCGCAGGCGATCTACAGCAATGTGACCGGCCATCCCGAGCGGGCAGTGGAGGCCGCGCAGCGTGCGATCGATCTCAGCCCGAGCTTCGCGCTGGCGCACTTTATGCTCGGAGTATCGCGCATGTTCGCCGGGCGCGCCGCGCTCGCGATAGAGCCGCTGGAGCGCGGGCTGAGACTTAGTCCCAGTGATCCGCAGGCCTTCGTCTGGCTGCAATTCATGTCGCTCGCGCGCCTCCTCATCGGCGAGTATGGCGAGGCCGTAAGGAGCGCCGCGGCCTCGGTCGCGATGCGTCCGGACATCTATCTCGGCCACCTTAGCCATGCCGCCAGCCTGAGCATGGCTGGCCTAGCCGGCGAGGCGCGCCAGGCGATTGAGGAACTAAGGCGTGTACTGCCCGCGCCCGATCTTCCCGACGCCCTGCTGCAACGTTTCGTGAGCCGCGAGGATCGCGCCAAACTCGCGAAGGGTCTTTGGCTGGCGGGTTGGCGCTCCGACATTGTCGAGGCATTGACGCATTGACCGGCTACACGCCGCCGCTTGCCGACATCGCTTTCGCCATCCGCCAGTTCGGTTGGCTCGCCGGCCCCGATGTGCCCACGCTCGACCTGGTCGAGGCGATCCTGGCCGAAGCCGGCCGGCTCGCGGCCGATGTGCTCGCACCGCTCAACCAAGTCGGTGACCGCCACCCCGCCACCTGCCTGGGCGGAGCCGTCTGCACCCCGCCCGGCTTCAAGGAGGCGTTTCGCGCCTATGCCGCAGGCGGCTGGAGCGGCATGACGGCCCTATCGGAGCACGGTGGGCAGGGCCTGCCGCGGCTGCTCGCCACCGCCGCCAACGAGATGTGGGCCGCGGCCAATCTCGGCTTCCAGAACTGCCCGCTGCTGACCCAGGGGGCGATCGAGGCGATCCTGGCGCACGGTACGCCGGAACAGCGCCAACTGTACGCCGAGCCCCTGATCCGCGGCGACTGGACCGGCGCCATGTGCCTGACCGAACCGCATGCCGGCTCGGACGTGGGGGCATTGCGCACTCGGGCGCGGCGCGACGGCGAACACTACCGGATCACCGGCGGCAAGATCTACATCACCTACGGTGATCATGACCTCGCCGAGAACATCGTCCACCTGGTCCTCGCCCGGCTGGAGGACGCCCCTGCCGATACCGGCGGCATCTCTCTGTTCATCGTGCCGAAATTCCTGCCCGACGCCGAAGGCCGGCCCGGGCGGCGCAACGACTGGCGCTGCGTCTCGCTCGAGCACAAGCTGGGCATCCATGGCGGGCCGACCTGCGTCATCGCCTACGGCGACGAGGGCGGGGCCGACGGCTTCCTCCTCGGGGAGGAGAACCGCGGCATACGCTGCATGTTCACGATGATGAACAATGCGCGCCTCGCCGTCGGCCATCAGGGCCTGGGCATCGCCGAGCGCGCCTACCAGCAGGCGCTGGCCTATGCCCGGCAGCGGGTACAGGGTTCCCGGGCGGGCCGGGCCGTCGCGATCGTCGAGCATCCCGACATCCAGCGCATGCTGCTCACCATGCGCGCGCAGATCGCCGCCATGCGTGCCCTCGCCTATTGGACCGCGGGCTGGGTTGACCGCAGCGAGCGCGACCCGGAGCCGGGCGTGCGGGCCGAGGCGGCGAACCGGGTCGCGTTTCTCACGCCCTTGGTGAAGGCCTGGCTCACCGATCTCGGCTACGAGATCGCCTCGCAGGCCGTGCTGGTGCATGGTGGCGTCGGCTACATCGAGGAGACGGGTGCCGCCCAGCACCTGCGCGACGCGCGGATCCTCGCCATCTACGAAGGTACGAACGGCATCCAGGCCATGGACCTGGTCGGCCGCAAGCTGGACATGGCCGGGGGCGCCCTGCCCCGGCAACTCGCCACCGAGCTGCGCGCCGAACTCTCCGGGGATGCCGGCGCGACCGCGGATGCCCTGAGGGTTGGCCTCGATGCGCTCGAGCGCCTGACCCGGCACCTGCAGGCGAGCCCGCCGGACGATCGGGCGGCCGGAGCAGCGGCCTATCTGCGCCTGTTCGCCACGGTGGTCGGCGGCTGCCTGTTGGCGCGCGGCGCCCGCGCGGCGGCGAGCGATCCCGCCGGTAGCACGTGGCCCGGCCTGGTCCGCTTCTACGCCGCGGCGATCCTGCCGCCGGCACTGGCGGGCGAGGCGCAGATCCTGGCCGGTGCCCGCGTCCTCGTCCCGGCCGACCTGGCCGACGCCTGACCCCGGCCAGGCGCTTCAGGCCGTGAGCGGCAGGACCCACTGGCCCTCGTCGGCCGAGGCGGCAAGAGGAGCCGGCTCCAGCTTGGCGGCAAGCAGATCGAGCAGCGACCAGATGACCAGGGTCACGCCGATCATCTCGCCACCTTCCTCGACGGCCACCTGGACCAGGTTGAGGATCGGGGTGATGGTGAAGTTGCTCAGGATCTCGATGCCCGTGGCCGAAAAAAAGAAGACCGCGACGCCGAGCAGGCCCCTGACCGCGACGTGCCTCGGAATCTTCAGCCGCTTGGTCATCAGCCAGATGCCCACGGCGAGCGCCGCGGCGAGCATCGGCCCCAGCGCCAGCATCCAGTAGCCGGTCCGGGTGAACTCGAGATCGCTGCGCGCGGCACCGGTGAGCGCGGTCTCGAAATGACGCGCGAGCCGCTCGTGCAAGGTCGCCGTCTCGTCGAGGGATAGGAAGAGCGCCAAGGCGGCGAGAAACAGGAACGGGGCCGCGTCGAGACGGCTGCGCCGCGACAGGACCAGGGCGAGCACGGCCAGTGCCTGTGCAAGCAGGAACAGCTTTGCCGAGGAATACCAGGTCGGAATGTTCGCCTCGGCGTCCAGGTCGAACAAGCGCCCGCCGTGCCCCATCAAGGTAGGGACAACATGCAATAGAACGACGACGAGGTCGAGGAACAACAGGCCGACGGCAACGCGCCGAATGGTACTCGAATTGATCCGGACCACCAGCTCTGTTGTCACGCCCGGGCCATACTTCATCTTCATGGACAGCCACCGTCACGGCGTTGGTCGGCTTCATGGCCGCAGCACCGCGCCGGCCACTGCCAATCACGAATCTGTAACCCGACTGTCGAAAATCGGCAATGGACGCCCCGCGCCATACATACTCCGGTGCAAGTCACCACTGCCGGCTGGCACCGGCACTGGCGGGAGGTCAGGCTTCTGGCTCGGGACTGGCCTCGACCTTGCCGCGCCGCTGCAGCTGGCGGGCGACCAGCCAGCACAGGAGCGCCCAGCTGGCCCCCAGGGTCCAGCCCGCCAGCACGTCCGACGGCCAGTGGACGCCGAGATAGAGCCGCGACAGGCCGATCAGCAGCGTCAGGATCACCGCCAGGGACAAAAGGTAGATCTTGAGCCGGCGCTCCGACTGGAACCGGGCCAAGAGCGCACCCAGCGTGAGGTAGGTGGCGGCCGACCCGGTGGCATGACCGCTCGGAAAGCTCGCCGTGTAAACCTGCACCCCATGCGGGAACAGTTCGGGGCGCGGGCGCTCGATGCCGGCCTTGATCAGGAAGCTGAGCGCCACCGCGCCGGCGATCGAGACGATCACGAACAGGGCCGCCCCGCGCTTGCCGGACAGCAGGAGGAAGCCTGCGGCGCTCAGCGTCACGATGGTGAGCACCACCGTCCCGCCCAAGGCGGTGACGTCGCGCACCGCCGATTCGACCCAGACCGGCCCGATCGGGTCGGTGGGATCGGCGGGATTGCGGAACAGCAGCAGGATGGCGCGATCGAGCCGGAACTGCTCGCCCTCGCGGATCTCGTCGGCCAGGCCGAGGAACGCCCACAGGCCGGCTGCCAGGACGACCAGCGAAACGAGGACCTCGCGTTCCATCACCGGGGCCACCAGCCCGGACCAGCGCCGCAGGAGGCTCATCCCCGCCTGGTCACCTTCAGTGCCCGACGGTCGAGATGGGCCTCGACCTCGGCGAGATCGATGCCCTCGGCGCGCCAGCCGGGCCAGGGTAAAGTAGAGCACGTCGGCAGCCTCCCAGATGACGTGCTCGCGGTCCTTGGCCTCGGCGAGCTCGTCCGCCTCCTCGCGCAGCTTGGCGGCGAGCAGCGCCGGGTCGGCGAACAGCCTCGCGGTGTAGCTGCCGGGTGGAGCGTGGGCGCGGCGCTGGGCCAAGATGCGGGCAAGCTGGCCCAGCCCGGTGTCCTCGCCCCAGCAGGTCCTGGTGTCGAGGTGGCAGAAGCCGGGGCCGTGCTGGCGGACGACGAAACGTGGGCCGTCGCGGTCGCAGTCGAGGTCGATGCGCAGGAGTTCCTGGGTGGCGCCGCTGGTCTCGCCCTTGACCCACAGGCCACGACTGCGCGACTGGTAGATGCCCATCTTCCGCCGCACCGCCTCGCGGATCGACTCTCGCGACGAGTAGACCAGCCCCAGGCAGACGCCGCGCTCGTCGACCACGACGGTGGGGTAGAGGCCGTCGGGCCGGTCGGTGACCAGGGGGCCATGATCGCGTCAGCGAGGTCGAGGCGGCCGGTGTAGAGCGCCATGCCGACCTGGGCGTCGGCACCGATCTCGTCGAGTGCCCGGATCTCGTCGGCCGTGGTCACGCCGCCGGCGATGGTGACCTGGCAGTCCTTGCCGGCGGCGGCGACGATGGCCTTGGCGAGCTCGAGGTTGGTGCCGCCCATGCGGCCCTCGAGCTCGACGAAGGTGACCAGGAACCCGCCGGCATGCGCCTTCAGCTCGGCCACGCGCTCCAGGATGCCGCGGCCGGTGCCTTCCTTCCAGCCCTCGACCACCACCTCGCCGTCACGCGCATCGAGGGCGGCGATGACCCGCTCGCGCGGCAGCCGCGACAGGATTTCCGGCCTTGCGGCGGTGCCCAGGATGACCTTGCGGGCACCTTTGTCGAGCCAGGCGATCGCGGTCTCGACATCGCGGATGCCGCCGCCGACCCGGGCAGCGAAGCGGGGCAGCAGGCCCTCGATCAGGGCGGCGTTGCTGCCCTTGCGCATGGCGGCGTCGAGGTCGATCACCGCGATCTCGCCGGCGAGCGCGAACCGCTCGGCGATCGGTGCGGGATCGCCCGCGTCGATCGCCTTCTCGGCGCCGCCGACGAGCTGGACGGTCTGGCCGCCCTGCAGGTCGATGCTCGGGACGATCACGGCCGCACCCTGATGCCGTGCTCCTGCAGGTAGAGCTTGATGTCGTCGGGCGTGGTGTCGCCGTCGTGGAAGATCGAGGCCGCCAGCACCGCGTCGGCCCCGGCCACGAAGGCCTCGCGGATGTGCTCGGCCGAATCGGCGCCGCCCGAGGCGATCACCGGCACGTGGATCGCACGGGCCACCGCGCCGGTCAGCTCGAGATCGTAGCCCGAGCGGGTGCCATCGCGGTCCCAGGAGGTCAGGAGCACCTCGCCCGCACCGCGCCGCTCGGCCTCGCGTGCCCATTCGATCGCGTCGATGCCCGTCCCCTCGCGCCCGCCCTTGACCAGCACCTCCGCCCGGCCGTGACGCCAAGCGGCGTCGATGGCGACCACGCAGCATTGCCGGCCGAAGCGCTCGGCGATTCCCGACAGGATCTCCGGCCGCTCGACCGCCGCGGTGTTGACCGAGACCTTGTCCGCACCCGCCTCGAGCAGGTGCCAGGCGTCCTCGACCTCGCGCACGCCGCCGCCGACGGTGAGCGGGATCGACAGCACCTCGCGCACCCGGCGGATGGTCTCGTGCTGATGGCCGCGGCCCTCGGGCGTGGCCGAGACGTCGAGGATGACGATCTCGTCGCCGCCCTGGTCCTGGTAGAGCCGCGCCCGTTCGGCCGGGTCTCCCGCGTCGCGCAGCCCCTGGAAGCGCACGCCCTTGACCACGCGGCCGTGGCTGACGTCCAGGCAGGGGATGATCCGCGAGGTCAGCATCGGCGCAGCTCCAGAAAGCGCGCCAGCAGCGCCTCGCCATAGGCGCCGGAGAGCTCGGGATGGAACTGGCAGCCGATCACGTTGCCCCGCTCCATGGCCGCCACGAACGGCCCGCCATGGGTGGCCTCCGCCACGGTCCAACCCGGCGCTGCCGTCGCGCGGTAGCTGTTGGCGAAATAGGCGTAGCCACCCTCGAGCAGGCGCGCCTCCCCGCCCGGACGCACCCGGTTCCAGCCGAACTGGGGGATCCGGACATCGTCGGGAAACCGGCCGACATGGCCGGCCACGATCCCGAGCCCCTGCACGCCGGGGTTCTCGTCGCTGGTCGCGAACAGCAGCTGGTGGCCGACGCAGATGGCGATGGTCGGCCGGTCCGCGGCGATCCGCTCGCGCAGCGTCGCGTCCAGGCCGTGCTCGACCAGACGCTGCATCGCCGGTCCGAAGGCACCCACCCCTGGCAGCATGACGTGCGATGCCCCGGCGACGTCCGCCGACCGCTCGCTCACCCGCGGCTCGGCCCCGAGCCGCCGGAACGCCGCCATGACCGAGGCGATGTTGGCGGTGCCGGTCGGCACGATGACGACCTCAGCCATCGGCAACGGGTGCCGGGCCCGGGAACGTCACATTCGCGGATAGCAAACCCGGCGCCATCATCCCGGCCACGCCATCGCTCAGAGCACGCCCTTGGTGCTCGGCACCTCGTCCGAGCCATCCAAGGATATGGCGTCGCGCAAGGCCAGGGCCAGCGCCTTGAAGGCGGCCTCGGCGCGGTGATGGTCGTTGCTGCCTTTGAGCACGTCGACGTGCAGGGTCATGCGGGCGGTGGTCGCCAGCGAGACGAAGACGTGGGTCAGGTTCTCGGTGGCGATGTCGCCGATCCGCTCGCGGCGGAAGCCCAGGTCGACATGGGCAGAGGGGCGGCCGGAGAAGTCGATCACGACCCGGGCCAGGGCCTCGTCGAGCGGCGCGTAGGCATGGCCGAAGCGGCGGATGCCGCGGCGCTCGCCCAGCGCCTGATCGATCGCGGTGCCCAGGGCGAGAGCGCAGTCCTCGGCGGTGTGGTGGTCGTCGACGTCGAGATCGCCGTCGCACTCCAGCTCGAGATCGAGCCGGCCATGCTTGGCCAGGGCCGTGAGCATGTGGTCGAGAAAGCCCAGCCCGGTCTCGACCTCGGCCAGCCCCTCGCCGTCGAGGTTGAGCTCGAGGCGGATCTCGGTCTCGCCCGTGCGGCGCTCGACCCGGGCGGTGCGGGGCGTGCCGGTCACGGCACGATCTGCGCGATGCTGAAGACGACGATGTCGGTGCCGCCCGCTTCCTTGATCGCACGGATCAGGCTCGGCAGGTCGGCGCGCGGCACGGCGGCCTTCACCGCGAAGCCGGCGTCGTGGTGCAAAGGTGCGATCGTCGGCTCGCGCATGCAGGGCAGGATCGCCACCACGTCCTCGAGCTTGTCGGCCGGCACGTTGACCTCCAGCATGACGCGCTTGCGGGCATCCAGCACCGAGCGGATCAGGACCACGAAATGCTCGATCCGGGCGCGCTTCTCGGCATGGTCCAGCGAGCGCGGGCAGGCGTAGAGCCGGGTCGAGGAGCGCATCAGCTCGTCGAAGATGACGAGTCCATTGGCCTTGAGCGTGGTGCCCGTGGCGGTGTTGTCGACGATGCAGTCGGCATCTTCGGGCGGGAACACCTCGGTGGCACCGTAGGAGCGCACGATCCGGCCGTCGAAGCCGCGGCGCGCCAGCCAAGCGGCGGTGATCCGCTCATACTCGGTCGCGACCACGAAGCCCGGCAGCGCCGGACGGTCGCCATCGAGGAAGTCGGGGCCGGCGGCCGCGACGATCCGCACCGGGTCGAGGGCGGTGTCGAGCAGCTCGACCAGCTCGGCCCCCTTTTCCATGACCCAGTCGGCACCGGCGAAACCGAGGTCGCGCGAGCCCAGATGCAGCATCTCGACGATGTTCTGCGGCTTGAGGATCTTGGTCTCGAAGCCTTCGAGCGAGATGGTCGGTCGATAGCCGCGCCGGTCGAAGGTCAGGCGGATGCCGGCATCCGCCATCAGGCGCATCACACTCTCTTCCATCCGGCCCTTGGGCAGGGCCAAATGGACCACGGCGTCGCGGGTGGGATCGGCGGGGGACAAGGGCGGTCGCGGCCTCGTGGACGGAGCGGGCCCTTGGCCCTGGCACGGCGGTCGCTCCCTATAGAGGACGGGCCTGCGGGCGTAAAGCCGGGCGGGCTGTAGGCAGGAGAGGCAGGCATATGGGCCGAGAGACGGTCACCATCGGCATCGACATCGGCACCAGCGGGGCCAAGGGCATCCTTCTGGGCGCTGGCGGCACCGTGCTCGCCCGCGCCACCGCCGCCTATCCCTTGCTGACCCCGCGACCGGGCTGGACCGAGCAGGACCCGGACGCGTGGTGGCAGGCTTCGCTCACCGTTCTGCGGGCGCTCGCCGCCGCCGCCCGGCCGCACGATCTCGCCGGCATCGGCCTGTCCGGGCAGATGCACGGCTCCGTGTTCCTGGACGCCGCCGGCGAGCCGATCCGGCCGGCCTTGCTGTGGAACGATGCGCGCACCCATGCCGAGTGCGACGAGATCGAGCGACGCATAGGCCGCGAGCGGCTGATCGCGATCACGGGCAACCGCGCCAGCACCGGCTTCCAGGCTCCGAAGCTGCTGTGGCTGCGCACACATGAGCCCGAAGCCGCGGCACGTACCGCCACGCTGGTATTGCCCAAGGACTTCATCCGCTGGCGGCTGACCGGCGCGCACGCGACCGACGCCGCCGACGCCTCGGGAACCCTGTTCCTCGACCTGCGCCGCCGCCGCTACAGCGAGGACATGCTGGCTGCCTTGGACGTGCCGCAGGGCATGCTGCCGCCGGTGTTCGAAGGTCCTGAGGTCACCGGTCACCTCACCGCCGCCGCCGCGGCGCTGACCGGCCTGCGGACGGGCACCCCGGTGGTCGCGGGCGGCGGCGACAATGCCTGCGCCGCCATCGGCGCCGGGCTGATCGAGGAGGGCCACGGCGTCTGCTCGCTCGGGACCTCCGGCACCCTGTTCGTCCACAGCATGACGCCGCGGATCGACCCGGAAGGTGCGCTCAACGCATTCTGCGACGCGGTGCCGGGCGGTTACCACCTGATGGGCGTCATCCTGGCGGCCGGCGGCTCGCTCGGCTGGTACCGCGACCGCATCGTCGCTGCCGAGGCGGATCTCCTCGCCGCCAACGGCTTGGACCCTTTCGGCGTGCTGCTCGATCAGGCGGCCACCGTGCCGGCCGGCGCCGAGGGCCTCTTGTTCCTGCCCTATCTCGCGGGCGAGCGTTCACCGCACATGGATCCCCATGCCCGTGGCGCCTGGGTCGGGCTCAGCCTCGCCCACGACCGGCGCCACCTGGTCCGCGCCCTCGTCGAAGGGGTCGGCTTCGCGTTCGCCGATTGTCTGGAGCGGATGCGCGAGCTCGGCATCGAGCCGCCCAGCGTGCAGCTGACGGGCGGCGGGGCACGCGGCGATCTCTGGCGCACCATCCTGGCGGCGCAGTTGCGGGTGCCGCTGGCCACGGGGGCGGCCGCCGAAGGCCCGGCGCTGGGTGCCGCGATCCTGGCCCAGGTGGGCAGCGGCGTGGCACCCGACCTCGCCCGGGCCGTGGCCGCATCGGTACCGGCACGGCCCGCGGCGACGGCACCCGAACCGGAGCTGGTGCACCTCTATCGCATCGCCCAGCGGCGCTTCCGGGCCCTCTATCCCGCCCTGAAGGCGGCGGGCGCGTTCGACTAGTTCCCGGAAGGCTCCGCCCCAGGCTCCCGCGGCGGCGCGGGCGCGCGCTTGCGGTCGGCCTCGATCGCCAGATAGGCCTTGCGCGCCACGTCGCGACTGCGCCTGGCGATCCACAGGGCGCCGTCGCCGCCATGGAGGGCGCGCTGGTAGAGTTCCTCGGCATGGTCGAGGCGTTGCTTGGCCTCGATGCTGCGCAGGGTCAGCTTGTCGTAATCGGTCGTCATCGTGTCCGGATTACCGTGCGCCGCCCGCCGAGCCACTGCCGGCGGGCGGCGCGTGGCGTCAGGGCTAGCCCTGCAGGTCGACGCCGTAGAAGATGTGCGCGCCGAACGGGTCGATCTTGTAGTCGACCACCTCCTTGCGCAGCGGCTGGTGGACGACCGAGTGGGCGATGGTGTTCCAGGGCGCCTCGCGCTTGAAGACCACCTGGGCCTCCTCGTACAGCTTGGTCCGCTCTTCGAGGTCGCTGGAGCGCTGGGCCTTGGTGATCAGGTCGTTGAATTCCTGATTGCACCAGCGGGCGCGGTTGGCACCGCCCTGGGCGGCCTCGCAGCTCAGGAGCGCGAACAGGAAGTTGTCCGGGTCGCCATTGTCGCCGGTCCAGCCCAGGAGCACGGTCTCGTGCTCGCCGGCCGCGGAGCGCTTCAGGTACTCGCCCCACTCGTAGCTGACGATCTCCGCGTCGACGCCCACGGCCTTCCAGTCGGCCTGGATCAGCTCGGCCATGCGCTTGGCGTTCGGGTTGTAGGGCCGCTGGACGGGCATCGCCCAGATGTTGGTCTTGAGGTTGGTCACGCCGGCCTCGGCCAGGAGCTTCTTGGCCGCCTCGGGATCATAGGGATCGTCCTCGACCGCGTCGTTGTAGGACCACATGGTCGGCGGGATCGGGTTCTTGGCGACCTTGCCGGCACCCTGGAACACCGCCTCGATGATGGCCTCCTTGTTGACCGCCATGTTCAGCGCCTTGCGGACGCGGGGGTCGTCGAACGGCTTCTTCTCGGTGTTGTAGGCGTGGTAGCCGATGTTGAGCCCTTCCTGCTCCAGCAGGTTCACGTCCGGGTCCTGCGCCATGGCCGGAATATCGGCCGGATTGGGATAGGCCATCACCTGGCACTCGCCGGCCTTCAGCTTCTGGTAGCGCACCGAGGCGTCGGGCGTGATCGCGAACACCAGGTTGTCGATCGCCGCCGGGCCGCCCCAGAAGTCCTCGTTGGCCTTGTAGCGGATGACCGCGTCCTTCTGGTAGTCGACCAGCTGGAACGGCCCGGTGCCGACCGGCTCGAGGTCGAGCTTCTCGGGTGTTCCTGCCGCCAGCATCTGGTCGGCGTACTCGGCCGACATGATCGAGGCGAAGTCCATGGCCAGGTTGGCGATGAACGGCGCCTGCGGCGCGGCCAAGGTGAACTTCACCGTCAGGTCGTCGACCTTCTCCACGGACTTGAGCAGATTGCCCATGTCCATGCTCTCGAAGTATTCGTAAGTGCCGCCCGAAACCTTGTGATAGGGATGATTCGGGTCGAGCTGCCGCATGAACGTGAAGATCACGTCGTCGGCATTGAAGTCGCGGCTCGGGGTGAAGCCGCTGGTGGTGTGCCACTTCACGCCCGGGCGCAGCTTGAAGGTGTAGACCAGCCCGTCGTCGGAGACGGTGTAGCTCTCGGCGAGGCCGGGGACGGTCTTGGTCTCGCCGCGCTCGAACTCGATCAGGCGGTTGTAGACCGGCTTCGACGAAGCGTCGAAGGTGGTGCCGGCGGTGAACAGCATCGGGGCGAAGCCCTCGGGGCTGCCTTCCGAGCAGTAGACCAGCGTCTTGGCCTCGGCGGCGGCGACAAGCGCCAGCGCCGACACCGCACCCAGCACGGTGGCTCTGATGAACGATTGCATGTTGGCCCCTCCCAAGGGAACGTCGAGGCGCCGTTCCGGCGCTGCTCGCGCGAGCGAAGCATGCGCCCGCCGTCAAGTCAAACGACGGCCCCGTGCGGCTGCTCCGGCATCGGCTGCGGGCACGCGGCCTCGAATGCCCGCGCCGCCTGCAGTACCTGCGCCTCGGCATACTTGGCTGCAACCAGTTGCAGGCCGATCGGCAGGCCGGCCACGGTGAAACCGCACGGAACGCTGATCGCCGGCTGCTGGGTCAGGTTGAAGGGATAGCTGAAGGTTGCCCATTCGCTCCAGCGCTCCGGGCGCGCCGGATCGGGATATTCCACGCCCGCGGCGAATGCGGGCAGCGCGGTGCTGGGCGTCGCCAGCAGATCGTACTCGGCCAGGAACGCCTGCATCGCCACGCCCAGTTCGCCCCGCTCGAGCATCGCGTCCTGGATCTCGGCCCGGCCGTAGCGGGCACCCTGCTCGGCCATGGCGACGAAGCCCGGATCGAGCCGTGGACGCATCTCGAGCGGCAGCTTCTCGAGGACGCGGGCGGCCGCGGGAAACCAGGTCCGGGCGAAGATGCCGCCGGGCCGGCCGACCGGCGGGTCGACCAGCTCGACCCTCGCCCCGAGTTGCGCCAGAACCGCCAGAGCCCCGGCGAAGGCGGCCGCCACCTCCTCGTCGACCTCGACGAAGCCGAAGGTGGGGCTGGCTGCGATCCGCAGACCGGCGACGCCGCGCTCGAGGCCGATGCGGTAGTCGGTGCCGTCGGCCGGCAGGGCGTGCCAGTCGCGGATGTCCGGCTGGCTGATGACGGTGAGCATCAGCGCCGCGTCCTCGACCGTTCGGGCCATGGGGCCAAGATGCGCCACGGTGCCGAAGGGCGAGAGCGGCCAGGCGGGCACCCGGCCGAAGGTGGGCTTGAGGCCGACGATGCCGGTGAAGCTGGCTGGGATCCGGATCGAGCCGCCGCCGTCCGTGCCGACGTGCAGGGCGCCCATGCCCAGCGCTGCGGCCACGGCGGCACCACCGCTGGAGCCGCCGGGCGTGCGTGACACGTCCCAGGGATTGCGGGCGACGTAACCCAGCGGATTGTCGGTGACGCCCTTCCAGCCGAACTCGGGCGTGGTCGTGCTGCCGAGCAGGACCGCGCCCGCTTCGCGCAGCCGGGCCGTGACCGGCGCGTCGGCGGTCGCCGGCGGCTGCCCCTCGGTGGTGTGGCTGCCGCGGCGCGGAATCCAGCCGCGGGTCAGCACCAGATCCTTGATCGTGGCGGGCACGCCGTCGAGCAGCCCCAAGGGCTCGCCCCGCTGCCAGCGGGCCTCGGACGCGCGCGCCGCCGCCAGCGCCCCGGCCTCGTCGACATGGCAGAAGGCTTGAACTAGGCCGTTCCAGCGCCCGATGCGCGCGAGGCAGGCTTGGGCGACCTCGACCGGGGACAGCTCTCGGCGGCGGTAGCAGCGCAGCAGTGCTGCGGCGCTCAGCGTGGCGGAATCGATGGCGGCCATGGCACCTCGCTCGGTTGGGCCGGTGCGCGGCTAGGCGTTAACCTGCGCTTTACCGTGCCGTGGTGGAATCGAGCCTAGCCGGCCCCTGGACGTCGGCAACGGAAAGGTCCGCGCCGCCATGCGCATTTCATGCCTCCTGCTCGCCGTCTGCCTGGGCCCGGCCATGTCGGCCAAGGCGGCGGAACCCGGCCCGCCGCAGCGACTGCCCTGCTTCAGCCAGACGGAGGTGGCCCGCCAGCTCAGGGCAACCTACCACGAGGCGCCGGTGTCGCTGGGACTGCAGTCCAACGGCAACTTGCTCCAGGTGTTCCACGCACCGGTCAGCGGCAGCTGGACCATCGTGAGCACCTCGCCCCAGGGCATGGCCTGCATCCTGGCGGCGGGCCGCAACTGGGAGTCCCTGACCCGGGCGGATCTCGACCCGGAAGCCTGACCGGCCGGCCCACCGGCTTGACGCGGGCGGCCCGAGCGTACACGCCGAGGCAGGCGCACCACCAGGAGGTCGGCATGGCCGAGGTCGAGCTGGCGGCGGTCGGGCCGGAGCAGGAGGAGCTGCTGCTTCGCCTCGCGCGGGCCTTCCATGCCGAAGACGGCCATCCGCTGACCGAACGTGGCGAGGCGGCCCTCCTCCTGGCGGCCCGCGGCCACCCCATGGCGCGCGCCTGGCTCGTCCGCGAACGGGACGGCATCGTCGGCTATACCGTCCTGGGGCTGGGCTTCGGTGTCGAGTATGGGGGAGCGGACGCGTTCGTCGACGACCTCTATCTCTTGCCCGAGGCGCGCGGGCGAGGCATCGGTACCAGGGTGCTGGAACTGCTGGAGGCGCACGCGTGCACGCTCGGGCTCGCCGCCCTGTTCCTGGTCGTCGACCCGGAGAACGCCCCGGCCCTGCGGGCGTATGAGCGTCGCGGCTTCGAGGGCACGCGCTGGCTGCTGATGGCCAAGCAGCTCTAGCCGCCCGTCGTCACAGCCACTCGTCCCGGAGCGCATAGCCGAGATAGGCGGCCCGCAGCGCCGCCAGGCGCACCGCCGGCACCGGAAAGCGCGGCGGCGGTCCGAGCAGGAACTCCGGCAGCGGCGGGTCGGGCTCGCGCCCGGCCAGGGTGGCGGCGGCGGCGCGGCCGAACATGGTGGCGAAGGCGACCCCGCCGCCGTGATAGGCGAAAGCCCCCAGCGTGGTGCGGCCCTCGTCGAGCCAGCCCAGATGGGGCAGGAGGTCCCGGGCGAGGCAGACCAGCCCCCACCAGGCGTAGTCGATCGGCACGCCGCGCCAGGCCGGGAACTTCTCGCCCAGGCGGCGCTCCATCCAGGCCCTGCGGCTGGTGAAGGCCGCGGGCGAGGCGTCGAGGCCGCCGCGCGCGCCGAACAGCAGCCGTCCGTCGCCCAGGAGCCGGATGTAGAACAGGAGCTTGCGCGAATTGGCGATCAGCGCCGGCCGGGTCCAGCCTTGCGCCGCCTGCTCGGCGGCCGTAAGCGGGCGGGTGACCAGGATGCTGGAGAGGGCGGGGAGGAGCCGGCCCCGCAATGCCGGGTCCAGGCCCTCGGGCGTGTAGCCGTTGGTGGCGAACAGCACCCGTTCCGCGGTGACCGTGCCACCAGGCGTCGCCAGCCGGTGCCTGCCCCCGGTGCGCTGCCACGCGGTGACGGGGGTGCGGGCGTGGACGACCGCGCCGCGTGCCACGGCGGCCTGGGCGAGACCACGCACGTAGCGCAGCGGGTGCAGGCCGAAATAGTGCGGCACCACCAGGCAGCCCTGGGCCTCCGGGGAGCGCAGCAGCCGCTCCTCCATCTCGGGCTTGCGCCAGAGCTGCCAGCGCTCGCCGAACAGGCGCTGGGCGGTGGCGGCGGCGTTCTCGAGCTCGTGCCAGCGGCTGGCGCGATGGGCGAGGTAGTGCTCGCCCTCGCCTGCCACCTGGAGATCGATGCCCTCGGCCTCGGCGAGCTCGCGCACCAGGGCCACGCCCGCTTTCTGGGCGGCAAAGAACCTGGCCGCGGCCGGCACGCCCCAGCGCTGGGCCATGGCACCGTAGCCGAGCTTGCTGCCGCCGAGGCCGCAGAAGCCGCCATTGCGCCCCGAAGCGCCCCAGCCGATCGGTCCCGCCTCGAGCACGACCGCATGGATGCCGTGGTCGCGCGCCAGGTGGTATGCCGCCGACAAGCCGGTGTAGCCGCCGCCGACGATGGCGACCTCGGCCTCCCTGTCCGCCCGCAGCGCCTCGGTGCCCTCGGGCTCCGGGCCGCCCGTCGCCTGCCAATAGCTGGCGACGGGGTGGCTGCGGTCGTAGTGGCTGCTGTGGTAGAGACCGCTCTCGATCGTCATCGTCCACCTCGTCGGGGCACGGCCGGACCCTATCGGCCGCCGCCCGAGGCGACCAGAGCCAAGCCGCCCGCCCATGCCTTTGCCGCAACTGCCGCCCGCGTTCAGCTTGATCGGCCTCGACCGCGAGGTGGCGGCGTTCCCGCGCGCGGTGGGAGCGGCGCCGCGCGGCATCGACGACGGCACCGTCTATTGGACCGAGCGCGCCGACCGCCTGGAGATAGGCTTGGTGCTGGAGCCCGAAGCACCGGCCGCGCCCACGCTGGAGGCCGTCTACGTGCTGACCGTCGCCGTCGGCGAAGCGCTGGCCGAGCTGCTCCCGCCGGCGGTGCCGGTGGCGTTCGCCTGGCCCGGTGACGTGCTGCTCGACGGCGCGCGCACCGGCCGGGTACGGGCGGCGCTGGCGCCGGTGGCCGACGTCGCCGACGTTCCGCCCTGGCTGGTGCTCGGGCTCACCGTCGACCTCGCGCCGTTGGGCGACGCGCCGGGACGGCTGCCGGACCGGACCTCGCTGCACGAGCAAGGTGCGGGCGAGGTGACCGCGGCGGCCCTGCTGGAGAGCGTCACCCGCCACCTGCTGTTCTGGACCAGCCGCTGGCTGGAGGACGGGTTGGAGCCGATCCGGGTCGACTGGAACCGGCGCTGCTTCCATCTCGGCCGGTCGGGCGGGCTGGCTCTGGCCAGCGAACGGGTGGAGGGCGTGGTCGCCGGCCTCGACCCCGGCGGCGCGCTGCTCGTCGGCGAGCGGCGAGTGGAGCTCGGCGCGGCCTTGGACCTGCTCGACGGATGAGCCCCGAAACTGCCACCGTCGATTTCTGGCGCAGTTCGGGCTGGCACCTGCTCGACCGGCGCCCGGACGGCCGCCATCTGGTCACGCCCGACTTCCTGCGCGCCTATCTGCTCCGCCCGGAGCTGCGGCCGGTCGAGGAATCCTGCGCCGGAGAGCGGGCCCTGCACGCCGCCCTGCTCGAGAGCCCCGACCGGCCGGTCACGCCGGTGAGCCTGCTGCGGCTGCAGGACCCGGATGCGCGCGACAACTACGAGGTCTACGCCCGCTTCCGCGACCTGCTGCTGCGCGCGGGCACGCTCGAGGAAGCCTATCTCCAACTGGCGACGCGGGAACAGGCGCGGATTCCCGCGCTGTTCGTCGAGCATCTGGCGCACGCCATCCTGCGCGGGATCCTCGACGGCTGTCGCGACGGCCTGCGGCTGCGCGCCGCCGAATGCCTGTTCCGGCCTCAGAGCGTGACCCTGCGCGACGGCGCCATCCTCCTCGCCGACGCCGACACCGTCGACCTGCACGCGCGCACCGGGGGTCTCGGCAGCATCGGCCAGCTTCTGGTCGAGGCGCAGGCGCCCGTCCGAGCGGTCGAGCTCGACGTGCTCAACCAAGCCGACGCCGAACTCTATTTTTCCCGCAGCGACCGGTTCGACACCGTGCTCGACGTCAGCTTCACCCGCCCGGGCCTGGACGCGCTGTGCCGCGTGCTCGAGGCCTGGCTCCGCCACTTCCTCGACCTCGACTCCTCGATCCAGCCCCTGCAGTCGGTACGCGACCAGCATTGGCGCTGGCATGTCGGGCTCGACGCCGCGGCCACCGCACTGCTGAACGACCTCTATGCCGGTGCGACGGTCGGCGAGGACCGGATGGCGGGCCTCCTGTCGCTCTTTCGCCTGGAGATCGGGCAGCCCGAGCTGATCCGCTCCGACGTACGCGGTCGGCCAATCTATCTGGGCATGGCCCAGAACGCCGAGCGCATCCTGCGCATCAAGCCGCAAAATCTACTTGTGAACCTGCCACTTGCGGCAGCATCCTGAACCGAGATGGGAGCAAGTTCGTGAACGACGAGATCTTGAACATGAGCCTGCGCAAGTTCCTGAAGAAGGTGGGCGTCACCGGCCAGCGCGAGATCGAGGACGCGATCAAGGAGGCGCTGGCGGCCGGTCGCCTCAACGGTGACGAGAAGCTCCCGGCCGAGGTCCGGCTGAAGATTCCCGGCGCCGGCCTGGATGTCGTCATCGACGGCGAGATCGAGCTCGCTTAGCCGCCGATGACCGAGATCCGACGAGGCACCGGCCTGCTCCCGCGGCTCCTGGCGCTGGCGCTGTGCGCGGCCGCCGTGCTCGGCATCGTCAGGTTGGGGCGCGAGCAGGGCTCCCTGGCCGGCGACGCCGCCATGGTCGGCGGCGACTGCGTGGCCCGCAAGCGTGCCGAGATCGAGCGGGACAAGGCAGCGGGCAAGCTGACACCGGAGCAGGCGATGATCCGGCGCCAGCAGATCCGCAAGGAGTGCGCTTGAGAGCAATCCCCACGACTTGATCGGACGAGGCGGGACGCGTATCTTATCATCGTCTGTCGAGGAGTATCGGACATGCGTCGTGGACCCAGGCCACTGGTCACAGGGCCGATCTGAGGGGCACTCCCTTCTTGTGTAGCCAGTCGTATGGCAGGGTGATCTCCATCTCGTGGAGCGCCCGGGTGCCGCAGGTGCTGGCCTTCGCGGTCAGTGCGGCCAGATCCTTCAAGACCTGCCGGCGGCCCTTGCCGCTGATGTTGCCGAAAACCGGCCCCTGGATACCGTCCAGCTGGGCATAGACGCTGTTGAGCGCGGCATAGAATTCGACCACGGCGCTCAGCATCATGGGGGGCAAATCGAGTTTCTCGATGTGGTTCCGTTCGTAGAACCTCATGTTTCGCGAATAGGCGATGTAGATCGGGACGTTCTTGGTCTCGAGTTCTTCGCCGATCGCCTCCCACTCCGTCGCACCCAGGGTGTCTCTGATGTCTCGGAGGTTCAGCACGATCTCCGTGTAGAGAGCCACAATGGTTCTCTTGCGGGTCGAGCGATATTGCTGGCGTCCTTGAAGGAACGTCCAGGTGTAGGTGGCCGTGGCCGTGACCACCGCGATCGACGCCGGTACCAGTGCTGCGACCACCGTCGGATTGAAGATCAGCGTCGCGGCGGCGTCGATGTCAGCCATCTTCGGTCCGGCCGGGCAATTCTGCCGCCTTGCCCCCGCTCGCGGCCTCTCCCGGCGCGCCGGAAGCGCGCGCGCGCAGATAGTCCTCGCTGGTGCGTGGCTTGGGCCGCTCGCCCAGCCGCATCGGATTGTCCTTGGCCTCGAACTGCGCCTGGACCCGACAGTCGTCGCACATGCGGATCAGCGCCACCTGCTCCGAGGTCTGGAACAGCGGATTGCGGCCGGACAGCTTCGCGACGATCCGCTCGATCGAGCTCCTGGTGCCGAACTCCTTGCCGCAGCGCGTGCACTGCGCCGGCTCCTCTTCCTTGAGGATGCGCGGTAGCCGTGCCGCGGGCGTGAAGTCGAGCCGCGGCGCGAGCGACACCACCCTCTCGGGGCAGGTGGAGCGGCACAGGCCGCACTGCACGCAGGCATCCTCGACGAAGCGCAGCATAGGCCGGTCGGGATTGTCGAGCAGCGCACCGGTCGGGCAGGCGCCGACGCAGGCGAGACACAAGGTGCAGCCGGCCGCGTCGACCTCGACGGCCCCGAACGGCGCACCTTCGGGCAACGCCACCTGGTCGACGGGCAGCGGTGCCTGGCGGTGCAGCTGGTCGAGGGCGGCGCGCATCAGCGCCCGCTTGCCACCCAGGGGCACGAAGTCGCCGCGCGGCGCCGGCCAGCGGCGGTCAGGCTCCCAGAGCGCCGCCTCGACAAGGTCAGGATCATCCTCGACCAGCAGCGCCAGCCGCCGGCCGCCGTGGCCGAGCCCGTCCAGCGCTGCCCGCACGTAGCCGATCGTCGCCTCCAGGCCAGCGATCTCGCCCGCCTTGGCGCCCGGCACGAGCACCAGCAACCGTTCGGCGCCGTAAGCCGCGCCGGCGGCCAGGAATTCGAATCCCAGCTGCCCGATCTCCGGCACCGCGAAGGGCAGGACGCGCGCCGGCAGGCCGCGGCCGTGGCGGGCCATGGCCGCGATCAGTTCGCCACCGTGACGCTCCTCGTGAACCAGCAGGGCCGGCGCCTCGCCTCCGGCATCGAGGTAGGTGCCGAGCAGTGTCCGCAGCCGGCGGAGCAGATCCTCGGCCGTCGGACCGGCATAGGCGGCGGCACCGGTCGGGCAGACACCGGCGCAGGCGCCACAGCCGGCGCAGACCCAGGGATCGATGGCGACATGGTCGCCGGCCGGCGAGATGGCACCGGTTGGGCATTGGTCGAGGCAGCGGGTGCAGCCCGTGCGGCGCGAGCGCGAATGAGCGCACAGATCGGCATGGAAGGCGACGTAGCGGGGCTTCTCGAATTCGCCCACCAGGCCCGTGGCCTCGAACAGGGCCCGCTGCACCGCGACGGGGTCGGTGGGCTCGGCGCGCAGATAGCCGTCACGACGCGCATGGGCGGCGAACATTGCCGGACCCCGGCGCAGGTCGACGATCAGGTCGGCGTCGAGCCTGCCGCGCTCCTGCGGCGGCGAAAACCGCAGCCGCTCGCGCGACGACGGAACCATGGCGGCCAATCCCTGAACCTCGATCGCGAAGGCGCCGAGATGGCCGTGAGCGGCCAGAACCGTGCCGGCCATGATTGGAAACTCGACCCGACTTGGCGGCAGCAGCCCGTCGAGCCCGGTCAGGAGCAGGGTGACGTCGAGCCGGCCGGCGAGCTGGCGTGCCGCCGCCAGCGCGATTTCGCCCTCGCCCAGGACGAGGCAGCGCCCCTCGGACTCCGTCGCGATCGCGGTGGCCGACGTCACCGGCAAGGCGGCTTCGGCCAGCAGCGCCGCGATCTTGGGCAGGGCACGAGGCCCCTCTTCCGACCAGCCGGCGCGCTCGCGGATGTTGACATAGTCCGCCGTGCGCCCGGTCTCGGCCAGGATCCCGGCGAACAGCGGCGCTTCCTGGGTGCAGGCGATCAGGAGGTCGGGATCGGCAGTCTGCCCGAGCGCGTCGAGTTGGCGCCGGCAGAGCTGATGATGGACGACCGGGGGCGCGGTGCTGCCCAGGGCCCGTGCCAGTGCAGCAGGGTCGAGGGCCATGCTGCCCTCGCAGTCGCACACCAGGCACCGCTTGCCGTCCAGGTTCATGCCGCCTCCCGCCGTCATCCCGCCGGGCGCCTTGACCCCAGCCGGCGGCGGCGCGAATGTGGGTGCCCGATGTCCGTTTGACAAATCCGATCAGCCGGGATCCCGGATGGAGACCAGCACGTCACGAATGGCGGTGGGCGTCGTCGTCGAGCGGCGCGAGGTCGAGCATGCATGGTGCAAGTGGCGCTGGCGGACGGTCGAGATCGTGCCGGGCCTCGCCGCGGGCGAGCCGTGGCGGCTGCTGCGCGAGGGGCCCGGCTGGAGCCGCTACGCCGCCGGCGCCCCCGAGCTCGAGCTGCACCGCAAGGCAACCGAGGACTTCAAGGCCGCACTCTCCGCCGACCCGCCGCAGCTTTATGCGGTGCTGCGCGCCCAGGAGTCCGAGCCGGTGCCGTTCCGCCCGTTCCTGGTGACCGCGTCGCCTTGGGAGGCACAGGCCTATCTGGATTCCGGCGAGGACCTGATCGACGCGGTGCCGATGCCGGAAGTGATCGCCGCCTGGGTCGAGGAGTTCGTGGCCCTGCACCATGTCGACCGGCCGTTCTTCAAGCGCCGGCGCAAGGGCGCGGACAAGAGCGCGGCGGACACCAGCGAGTTCGTGCCTCTGGACGGAGCGGGCGGCGACCATGCCGGATGACACCGATTTCCTGAGCCGATGGTCGCGCCGCAAGGCCGCCGAGCGGCGCGCCGGGAACGAACCCGCCCTGGAGCCGACAGAGCATTCGGCTCTCGAGCCGGCGACCGTCGAACCAGTGGAGCCGCCGGTCTCGGCCGAGGCGCTCGAGCCGCCGGATCTGCCCGAGCCCGATACCCTGGAGCACGGCTCGGACTTCAAGGCGTTCATGGGGACGGACGTGCCGACGGCCCTGCGCCGCGCGGCGCTGCGCCGGCTCTGGCGCGTCAACCCGATTATCGGTGTGCTGGACGGCCTGGACGACCACTACGTCACCGCCGACTTCACCGACGCGACACGGGTGGTCCCGGACATCCGAACGGTCTACCGGGTGGGCAAGGAGCTGGTCGCGTCCGCCGAGCGCGCCGGCGAGGCTCTCGACCGGATGGCGGCGTCGCCCGACCGCGCGTCAGAAGTGCCTGCCGCGGACGCAGAACTGCCGGATCCTGCCAAACCCATGGCATAGCTCAGACTTGCCTCTGGTTCGGAGCGGTTCTAACGTTGTCTTCACGAGAACAGGGAGCGGGCATCAACGCCCGGCAGGGCCACGCGCAGCAACGTTGACACTTCGAGCATCAGCACATCGAGGCCGGTAGATACGGCACCGACGGAGGAGGACGCCGTGCGCGCCCATCTCTACCGGCTGCTCGCGCGCTTCCTGGCCGCCCCGCCCGACCAGTCGGCGTTGCAGGCGGCGAGCCGGCTCGAAGGCGACGGCAGCGAGCTCGGCCGGGCCTTGGTGGCGTTCACCAGGACCGCGCGGATGACTTCGGTGGCCGAGGCTCGCAGCGAATATGACGAGCTGATGATCGGGCTCGTGCGCGGCGAGTTGGTGCCTTACGCGTCTTTCTATCTCACCGGGTTCCTCCACGAGCGCCCGCTTGGCCGCGGTGCGCGGGGACTTGGCCCGACTCGGCATCGCCCGGGCCGCCAATCAGTGCGATCCAGAAGACCATGTCGCCAGCCTGTGCGAGGCCATGGCGGGACTGGCCGACGGCCGCTACGGCGACGGCAAGCTCGTCACCCAGCGACTTTTCTTCGACCGACACCTGGCACCCTGGGCGCCCCGGTTCTTCAGCGACCTGGAGCGGGCGAGGGCGTCGCGGCTTTATGCGCCTCTGGGTACGGTTGGACGCAAGTTCATGGAGATCGAGGCCACCGCGTTCGCGATGGCCGCTTGAGCGATGACGAGGAGTGCGCGGCGATGAGCAAGGAAGTCCAGGCGACGAGCGGCCGGCGCGATTTCATCAGGCTGGCGGGCCTTGGCGTCGCGGCGGGCTCGGTCGGCTTGGCGGCTGGGATCGCGCCGGCGGCAGCCGCTGTGCCTGTGGCGGAGGTCGCGCGCCCCGGCTACCGAGAGACCGATCACGTCAAGAAGGCCTACGAAGTGGCGCGGTTCTGACGCCGAGCCCGGAACGACGATGCGGACGCGCAGGAGGCTGACATGCTGAGAAAGCGGACCAACGGTGCGGCAGCCGGCTCGAGCCTGTCCCGCATGGTCGAGGCGGGCAACGGCAGCGCGCTCGACCGGCGCGCCTTCCTGCGCCAGTCGGGCCTCTCCGCTGGCGCGGTGGCCGCGGCCGCAGGGTTGTCGAGCGGCCTGCTCACCAGGAGCGAGGCGCAGGCCGATGCCGCGGCGGCGGTGGGCGAGATCGTCCGCAAAAAGACCGTGTGCACCCATTGCTCGGTCGGCTGCTCGGTGATCGCCGAGGTGCAGAACGGTGTCTGGATTGGCCAGGAACCCGCGTTCGACAGCCCATTCAACCTCGGCTCGCACTGCGCCAAGGGTGCCGCCATTCGCGAGCTCGGCCACGGCGACCGGCGCACCAAGTACCCGATGAAGCTCGTCGCCGGCAAATGGCAGCGCATGGGCTGGGACGAGGCGATCGGGGAGATCAGCGACAAGCTCCTGCAGATCCGCGAGACCGCCGGGCCGGATTCGGTCTACTGGCTGGGCTCGGCCAAGTACAACAACGAACAGGCCTACTTGTTTCGCAAGTTCGCGGCGTTCTGGGGGTCGAACAATGTCGACCATCAGGCTCGCATCTGCCACTCGACCACGGTCGCCGGCGTAGCCAACACCTGGGGCTACGGGGCGATGACCAATTCCTACAACGACATCCACAACTCCAAGCTGATCTTCCTCATCGGCGGCAATCCGGCCGAGGCGCATCCGGTGTCCCTGCTCCACCTGCTCAAGGCCAAGGAGGAGAACAAGGCGCCGCTGATCGTCTGCGACCCGCGCTTCACCCGCACCGCCGCACATGCCGACGAGTATGTCCGCTTCCGCTCCGGCACCGACGTCGCCCTGGTCTGGGGCATCATGTGGCACCTGTTCGAGAACGGCTGGGAGGACAAGCAGTTCATCCAGCAGCGGGTCTGGGGCATGGACCAGATCCGCGCCGAAGTCGCGAAATGGACCCCGGAGGAGGTCGAGCGGGTCACCGGCGCCCCGGGCGAGCAACTCAAGCGCGTGGCCCAGCTGATGGCCGAACACAAGCCCGGCACCGTGATCTGGTGCATGGGCGGCACGCAGCACACCACCGGCAACAACAACACCCGCGCCTACTGCATCCTGCAGCTGGCGCTGGGCAACATGGGCGTGGCCGGCGGCGGCACCAACATCTTCCGCGGCCACGACAACGTCCAGGGTGCGACCGACCTCGGCCTCGATGTGACCACCCTGCCCTGCTACTACGGCCTCACCGAGGGTGCGTGGAAGCACTGGTGCCGGGTCTGGGACGTCGACTACGAGTGGGTGAAGGGCAGGTTCGCCGACAAGGCGTTCATGGAGAAAGCGGGCATCCCGGTCTCGCGCTGGTTCGACGGCGTGCTCGAGGACAAGGCCAACCTCGACCAGCCCAACAACATCAAGGCGATGGTGTTCTGGGGCCACGCCCCGAACTCGCAGACCCGCATGCCCGACATGCAGAAGGCGATGGACCAGCTCGAGCTGCTCCTGATCGTCGATCCGCATCCGACCGTGTCGGCGATCCTCCCCAACCGCACCGACGGGGTCTACCTGCTGCCCTCGACGACGCAGATGGAGTGCGCCGGCTCCGTGACCGCCTCGAACCGCTCGCTGCAGTGGCGCGAGCAGGTGATCGAGCCTCGCTTCGAGAGCAAGACCGACCACGAGATCATGTACCTGTTCGCGCAGAAGTTCGGCTTCGCGGACCAGCTGACCAAGCACATCCAGGTCGAGGGCACGGTCCCGGTCGTCGAGGACATCCTGCGCGAGATCAATCGCGGCGCCTGGACCATCGGCTATACCGGTCAGTCGCCGGAGCGGCTCAAGCTGCACATGGCCAACCAGCAGACCTTCGACCGGACCACGCTCAAGGCGGTCGGCGGGCCCTGCGACGGTGACTATTACGGCCTGCCCTGGCCCTCCTGGGGCACGCCGGAGATGAAGCATCCGGGCACACCGAACCTCTACGACACCTCGCTGCCGGTCAGCGACGGCGGCTTGTGCTTCCGTGCCAATTTCGGCGTCGAGCGCGATGGCGCCAACATGCTGGCCGAGGGCAGCTGGCCCAAGGGCTGCGAGATCGAGGACGGCTACCCCGAGTTCACCATGGAAATGCTGACCATGTTGGGCTGGGACACGGACCTGACCGCGGACGAGCGGGCGGTGATCGACAAGATCGCCGCGGCCAAGACCAACTGGAAGACCGACCTCTCCGGCGGCATCCAGCGGGTGGCGATCAAGCATGGTGCCGCACCGTTCGGCAACGGCAAGGCGCGGGCGGTGGTCTGGAACTTCCCGGACCCGGTCCCGCTGCACCGCGAGCCCCTCTACACGCCGCGGCGCGACCTCGTCGCCGACTACCCGACCTGGGCCGACCGCAAGCTCAACCGCCTACCCTTGCTCTACAAGTCGATCCAGGACCAGGACTTCGCAACCGACTACCCGATCATCCTGACCTCGGGCCGGCTGGTCGAGTACGAGGGCGGCGGCGACGAGACCAGGTCCAATCCGTGGCTGGCCGAGCTGCAGCAGAACATGTTCGTCGAGGTCAACCCGTTCGACGCCAACAATGCCGGCATCCGCGACGGCGGGCAGGTTTGGGTCCATGGGCCGACCGGGGCCAAGATCCGGGTGATGGCGCTGGTCACCGAGCGGGTCGGCCGCGGCGTCGCCTTCATGCCGTTCCACTTCGGCGGCTATTACCAGGGCGAGGACCGCCGCGGGAAATACCCGGAAGGCTCCGACCCGATCGTGCTCGGCGAGTCGACCAACACGGTCCAGACCTACGGCTACGACTCGGTCACGCAGATGCAGGAAACCAAGACCACGCTGTGCCGGCTCGAGGCGGCGTGAGGGGGAGCTGAACCATGGCCCGGATGAAGTTCCTCTGTGACGCCGAGCGCTGCATCGAGTGCAACGCCTGCGTCACCGCGTGCAAGAACGAGCACGAAGTGCCGTGGGGCGTGAACCGGCGGCGCGTGGTCACGCTCAACGACGGCGTGCCCGGCGAGCGCTCGATCTCGGTCGCCTGCATGCACTGCTCGGACCCGCCCTGCATGGCGGTCTGCCCGGTCGACTGCTTCTACCAGACCGAGGAGGGCGTGGTGCTGCACAGCAAGGAGCTGTGCATCGGCTGCGGCTACTGCTTCTACGCCTGCCCGTTCGGAGCACCCCAATACCCGCAGGCCGGCAATTTCGGCAGCCGCGGCAAGATGGACAAATGCACCTTCTGCGCCGGCGGCCCGGCCAACGACGAGAGCGAGGAGTTCAAGCTTTACGGCCGGAACCGGCTGGCCGACGGCAAGCTGCCGCTCTGTGCCGAGATGTGCTCGACCAAGGCGCTGCTGGCCGGCGACGGCGATGTCGTTTCCGAGATCTATCGCGAGCGCGTGGTCGCGCGCGGCTTCGGCACCGGCGCCTGGGGCTGGGGCACCGCCTACCAGATGAAGAGCGGGACGTGAGGTCGGCATGACCGGCAGTTCCGCCAGCGGTTGGGGTGCGCGGATCGTGGCGCTGGCCGTGCTGGCGGTGGTGGTCTCGATCGTCTGGCGCACCGGCGACGAGGCCCGGCAGGCCGACCGCCGGCCGATCTTCATCGAGCCGGGCGAGTATCGCGGGCCTTCCGACCAGACGCTCGATCCGGCCCAGGTCGAGGCGATCACCCAACGGGTGCAGCGGCAGAACTACTAGGAGTGCCGAGAATGCGGCGATGGGTGAGCGTGCTCGGTGCGGTGATGGTCGGTCTGTTGCTCGCCTGCGGTCAGGCCGGTGCCCAGGCCGCGCCGGAGTCACCGGCGCTGGGACAGGAGCTGGCGCCGGGCGGTCGGCCGGGTGCGTCCGATGCACCGCTGTGGCGCGAAGTGCGTCGCGGCGAGCAGGGCTACGTCTCGATCCCCGACAAGCAGGCCGGCACGCTGGTACAGTCGGGCGGCGAGAGCTGGCGGTTGTTCCGCAACGGCCCTTACAGGATCTGGGCTGGCTACGTGCTCCTGGGCATGGTGGCGCTGCTGTCGCTGTTCTTCGCGCTGCGGGGGCGGATCGGGATCGAGGAGGGCCGGTCCGGCTACGAGGTCGAGCGCTTCGCCGCGTTCGAGCGCTTCGTGCACTGGATGACCGCGATCTCCTTCCTGGTCCTGGCCCTTACCGGGCTGAACCTCCTGTTCGGCCGCTATCTTCTCCTGCCGCTGATCGGCAAGGATCTGTTCGCCGACATCACCATGGCCGGCAAGCTCGCCCACGACTATCTAGGCTTCGCCTTCATGGTCGGCATCGCGCTGATGTTCGTGCTCTGGGTGGCGCACAACATGCCCACTCGCGCGGACTTCGTCTGGCTCGTCAAGGGCGGCGGGATGTTCGGCGGGGGGCATCCCCCGGCCCACAAGTTCAATGCCGGGCAGAAGCTGATCTTCTGGAGCGTCGTGCTGGCTGGGCTGAGCCTCAGCCTGTCGGGCCTGCAGCTCATTTTCCCATTCACCTTCAGCTTCTTCAACGACACCTTCACCCTCTTGAACCATCTCGGCCTCGGCCTGCCCACCGACCTGACGCCGATGGCCGAGCAGCAGCTTGCCACCGTCTGGCACGGCTCGATGGCGGTGTTCCTGACCGCGGTCATGATCGCGCACATCTATATCGGCACGGTCGGCATGGAGGGCGCGTTCGAGGCCATGGGAACCGGCCACGTCGACCTGAACTGGGCCCGCGAGCACCACGATCTCTGGGTCGAAGAGCTCGAGCGCGAGGGCGAGGTGCGGGCGCCGGCCGAGTGATCCGACGCGCGGGCGACCGGCCGCGCGGGGCCGCGGCGAAGCGCTGAACGGTGCGTCGTCCGTTCCTGGTGCTGCCGGCCCTGCTGTTGCTTGCCCTGACCGCGATCTCGCCGGCACGCGGAGCTCTCCTGGGCCATGGCGGGCCGGTCAAGGCGGTGGCCGTGACTGCCGATGGCGCGACCGCGGTCACCGCCGGCTTCGACTACAGCCTGATCGTCTGGAATCTGGCCGACGAGAGTGTGCGCCACCGGCTCCTAGGCCACGAGGGACCGGTGAACGCCGTGGTCCTGACGGCGGACGGCAGGACGGCCGTGAGCGCCAGCGACGATGGGTCGGTGGCGGTCTGGGACGTCGCCAGCGGCGCGCTGCGGCGTCGCTTGCGCGCGGATGCGAAGCTCGGCGTCGTGACGCTCGATCCAGGCGACACCGAGATCGCCGCCGGGGGCTGGGACGCCCAGGTGCATCGCTGGCGGCTCGTCGATGGAGCGCCTCTGCCCGCGCTCGACAATGGCGGCGAGCGGGTGACGGCCCTGGCCTTCCGCGGCCCGACCCTGCTGGTCGGTGGGCACGAGGGCTCGTTGCGGATCTGGGAGCCCGCGGCGAGTGCCGCGCGTCAGGTGCCCGCGCACGATTTCGCGGTGACCGGAATCGTCGCCTTGCCCGACGGGATCGTCGTCACCGCCTCCATCGATCGCAGCCTGCGCCGCTGGGACCCGACGCTGGCCGCCTGGACCGCCGAACTGGCCGGGCACGAGCAGCCAGTAGCGGCACTGGCGGCCAGTGCCGACGGGCGCCTTCTGGCCAGCGCCGGCGCCACGGGCGAGGTGCTGCTGTGGGACGCCGGCGACAGCCACCCTCACCTGGTGCTGTCCGGTGGCGGCCCGGCGATCTGGTCGCTCGCCTTCGCGCCCGAAGGCGGGCGCCTGCTGGGCGGCGGCGCCGACGGTGCGGTGAGGGTGTGGGATACCGCCACCGGCGCTCTGCTCGGCCAGCCGCTGCCGCAAGCGCATCCGGCTGCCCAGGGCCGGGGGCCGCGGCTGTTCGCCAAGTGCGCCGCATGCCACACCCTTACCGGCGCCGGCGGCAACAAGGCCGGGCCGCCGCTGGCGGGTCTGTTCGGTCGTCGCGCCGGCAGTGTCGCCGACTATGCCTACTCGGACGCCCTGCGCCACAGCGGAATCGTCTGGACCGAGGAGACGGTGGGCCGGCTGTTCGACCTCGGCCCGGATCGCGTGGTACCCGGCAGCAAGATGCCGTTGCAGCGCCTGCCGGACCCGCGTGACCGCGACGACCTGATCGACTATCTCAAGCGCAGGGGCGGCGGCTGATGCCGCGCGTTCCCGCCGACAAGGAGTGAGCCGCGTTGAAACCCTTCCTTCTGGGCCTGATCGCCGCCATCGGCATAGCGTTCGGGGCGCACTATGCGATGGGCGACCTGAACTGGAGCGCCAAGTCGGAGTACAGTTCCAACGCCGTTCGGCTCTAGGCCTTCTCGGGCTCCGGCGGGATTCGCAGGGCCTGGCCGGGGTAGATCTTGTCCGGATGCTTGAGCATCGGGCGGTTGGCCTCGAAGATCGCCATATACTTCGAGCCCTCGCCATAGTGGGCCTTGGCGATCGCCCACAAGGTGTCGCCCTTCTTGACGGTGTAGATCACCGCCTCGGGTGCCGCCGCCTCGGCGGTGACATTCTCCTCGACCGTAGCCACACCCGCGACATTGCCTAGGGCCACAAGCAGCTTTTCCTTGGTCGCCTGGTCGGGCGCGGTGCCGGAGACGGTCACTTTGTCGCCGTCGACCGCGACCGCCAAGTCTTTGACGTCGAGGCCCAGGCTCTTGACCTCGTCCTCGAGTGCTGCCGCGGGCGGCGCTTCGGGGGCGGGAGCGCCTTCGGCCTGCGTCGCCTCGGCCTTGCCGATGCCGAGCTTGCGCCCGGCCTCCTTGATGAAGCTCATCAGACCCATGTCGCGTCTCCTCTGGCGCGCCGCGCGGGCTTGCCGCGAGCGTCGAGGCCACTATAGGCAAACCCGACGCCGTCACCATCCACTTCCAGTCATCCGGAGCCGCGCCGCGGTGCCCTCGATCACCTTCGCCACCATCCTGCGCATCCTCCTGGCATCACTGGTGGTGGGGATGGCGATGGCATGGTTCGACGTGCGCCCCGACGACATCCTGCACTGGCTGACCAGCGGCCTGCGCGACGCCGCGGCCAATGCCGGGGCCTGGATCGGCTGGACCGTGAAGTACGTGCTCCTGGGCGCCGTGGTCGTCGTGCCCATATGGGTGCTGTGGTACCTGCTGCAGTTCCTGCGCCGACGCTGAGGAGACCTGTTCGTGAGCCAGACCAACACCCAGACCGAGCTCGAGGCCGCCGCTTTTCGCACGCTGGTCGCCCACCTGCGCGATCGCACCGATGTCCAGAACATCGACCTGATGAACCTGGCCGGCTTCTGCCGCAACTGCCTCGCCAAGTGGTATCGGGCCGCGGCCGAGGAGCGCGGCCAGGGCATGACCTACGAGGAGGCGAGGCAGCTGATCTACGGCATGCCCTATGAGGAATGGCGCCAGCGCTACCAGAGCGAAGCTTCCGCCGAGGCCAAGTCGCAGTTCGCGCACAGCCACGGCTGAGCCGGCGCCCGACCGACCCCGGCTCCAGGCGACGCGCCGAAGCGGGACGGCCGGTACAGCTGGGACATCCGACCGTCGGCGACCTCGGAGCCGCCGCGCCTGAAGGCGGCCACCCGCCAGCTGCCGGTGACCCACGACATCGCGGGCAATCTGGGACATCCCGCGACCTGATCGGGCGGGTGCAAGCGGCAGGTGCCGATGTCGCGCATTGCCCGGAACGCGTCGCGTCCGGCTCGGATGCGGTGAGGACCGTACAGGTGGAGGCACGCGTCGCGATCGAGGGTGTGCGCTGCGGCTTTCTGATCTGCCTCGACTGGGCATTCCCGGATCTGTAGACTGACTATGGAGGCCGGGCTGAACTCGTGTTCCACTCCTGCGTCTCGGACGCCGCCAAGCTCCGGTCGCCGCGGCTCAACCCAGCTGCGGCTGGGTCTTGGCCATGCTCGGGCGCGACGAGACCGCACCCCACCAGCGCGCCAGGTTCGGATGGCTCGGCAGCCGTGCCTGCCCCTCCGGCGTGGCGCTGAAATAGGCCATGACCGGCGCCAAGTGCAGATCGGCCAGGCTCAGCCCGTCGCCGGCCAGGAACTCTCTGCCGCCGAGCAGCTCCTCGAACGCCGCCAGCGAGGTTTCCGCCGTCGGCAGGGCCGCCGCGATCACCGTCTCGTCGGTCACGCCGCCGACCATCGGCATAACTACCCGCTGGATGACGATGGCCGAGATCATCGACCCGTAGGCGTAGGAATCGACCATCGCGATCGCCTGCTGCATCCGCCCTGCGCCCTTCGGATCGCCGGGTGTGAGCGACGGCCCCGGCAGCGCCGCGTCGAGGTAGCGGGTGATGGCGCTGGTCTCGTAGAGCTGGAAGCCGTCATGCTCGAAAGCCGGCACGCGGCCGAACGGATGCCGCGCCAGATGCTCGGGCGTCTTGTTGCCGCCCTGCATGATGTCGATCTCGACCAGCTCGTAGGGTGCGCTCTTCTCCTCACACACCAGCCGCACCGTGCGGACATAGGTGCTGATGGCGGGACCGTAGATGATCGGCAGTGCCATGACGTGCGCCTCCCCCGGGCTACTCTGTGCGCAGCGGTGTTAGCACGCTCGCGGCCGGGGTCCAGTCAACCGGACGTGACGCTAGGGGCCGGCCGGCGATCCCTTCTCGCTCGTCGTGAACAGGGCAGCGATCTTCCAGCCTTGCGGGGTCTCCACCCCCAGCAGGCTGACCAGGAAACGCAGCCGGTCTGGGTCATTGCCGCGCCCGATCACCAGCGCGAGCGGCAGGTGCAGGTAGGCGGCGCCGTCGGCGACCGGGACCGCCACGGCCCGGCCCAGGTCGGGCTCCACGCGCCAGACCTCCGCTGCCTGGAACGTGGCCATCCGGGCCAGCACCGCGTCGGGGCCCCAGAAGGACTGACCGTCGCTGACCCACAGAAACTGCTGCGAATCCAGCAGCAGCGGGCGCACGCGCTCGAGATCGCGGGCGTTCTGCGCGGCCGCGAAGCGCTGGTAGAGCTCGCGCACCGCATCTTCGGACCCACCGGCCAGGGCCGGTTCCGCCGCGAGCAGCAGACAGGTCAAAAGCAGCTTGAACATGTTGGATCCTCCTTGCGCAGCAAGCGGAGAATCCCACGCTGTCGCGGCCCAGGCCAATGCCGGCGCGCTATGCTCGCGATAGGCCCCGCGCCGCCGCCGGACCGGCGCACCAGGCGGAGGCGATCTCGGTATAGAGTTCGACCGCCTGTTCGATCCGCGTAGCCGAGCACCATTCGTCGGTCTTGTGCGCCTGCTCGGTCGCGCCCGGGCCCAGGATCACGGTCGGCGGGTCGCCATAGGCAGGGGTCAGGTAGCCGGCGTCGGTGGCGAACGGGACAGGACCAAGCGCACCGGCCGGGATGCCGGTCACCGCGGCCGCCCGGTCGGCCACGCGCTGCAACCACTCGTCGCCTGGATCGCTCCACAAGGGCGGGCAATCGACCACGGGCTCGATGACCGCGTCGGGCCACCGTCGCGCGAGCTCCGCCATCACGGCACCGCTGCTCTGGCCGGGAACCAGCCGCAGGTCGAGGCCGAGGATCGCGGAGTCCGGTACCGAATTCAGGTTCAGTCCGCCCTCGAGCCGGCCGACATTGAGGGTGGGCCGCCCGAGCGCCGGATGGACGAGGCCATGGAAATCGTGCTCGGCCAGGACGATCGCCGCGCGCGCCGCCTTCACCACCGCATTGTCGCCCTCGTGAGGCATCGAGGCGTGGGCGGTGCGGCCCGAAAAGCGCAGGCGGAGCCAGAGCACGCCGCGATGGCCGACCCGCGGCCCGAGGTCGGTCGGCTCGCCCACGACCAACGCGCCGACCTTGCCCAGCGCACCGGGTCGCTGCACCACCGCGTGCGCCCCGGCGCAGCCGATCTCCTCGCCGGCGGTGAGCACGAGCTCGAGGCCGGCCCGGCGGCTCCGCCGACGCGCCACGCGGCAGGCGGCGACCACCATGGCCGCGACCCCGGACTTCATGTCGGCCGAACCGCGGCCGTACAGCCGGTCGCCCTGCATTTCGCCGGCGAACGGGTCGACGCGCCACGGCGCCTCGCCCAGCGGCACCACGTCGAGATGACCGGTGAAGCCCAGAGCCGGTGCGCCGCCATCGTGGCCATCGATTCGCGCCACCAGGTTCGGGCGGCCCGGCGCCAGCTCGACCAGCCGTGTGGCGAAGCCCGCCTCCTCCAGCACGGCGCCGACGAGGTGGACCGCTGCCGCTTCGTCGCCCGGCGGGTTGACGGTGTTCAGCGCCAGGAGGTGCCGGGTCAGGGCCAGCGCGTCCGCGCGGCTCATGCCAGCAGCTCCGCCACCAAGGCGGGCACGAGTTCGGCCGCGGGCCCGATGCGTCGCTCGGCGAAGGCCGGGCTCATCGCCGACGGCTCCAGGTTGAGCTCGATCGTCCGGGCGGCGCCGGCTGCCCGCGCGGCCTCGACGAAGCCCGCGGCGGGATAGACCAGGCCCGAGGTGCCGATGGCGACGAAGATCCCGCACCTCTCCAGCGCCGCATAGACCTCGTCCATCCGGTAGGGCAGCTCCCCGAACCAGACGATGTCCGGCCGCAGCCGGCCGACGACGCCGCAGAGCGAGCAGACCGAACCCGCGCCCAGGTCACCCGTCCACAAGGACGACCGGGCGCAGCCGCGGCACGAGGCGCGGGCCAGTTCGCCGTGCAGATGGATCAGGCGGCGGCTCCCGGCGCGCTCGTGCAGATCGTCGACGTTCTGGGTGACCAGCACGAACCCGCCGGCCCAGCGGCGCTCGAGCTCCGCCAGCGCCAGGTGCGCCGGGTTCGGCGCGATGGCCGGATCGCGCAGGCTGGCGCGGCGGGCATTGTAGAACCGGTGCACGAGCTGAGGGTCGCGCGCGAACGCCTGCGGTGTCGCCACCTCCTGGACCCGGTGGCCCTCCCACAATCCGCCGGCACCGCGAAAGGTGGGCAGGCCCGATTCCGCCGAGATGCCGGCCCCGGTGAGGACGACGATGGCTTCGGATCGCTCGATCAAGCTCGCTCGGCACCTCCGCCTCGGACCCGTGCCCGGCCCCGGCGACGCCGTAGCGCCGGCCGCCTAGCCCAGGAAGAACAGCAACAGAAGCGTGACGCCGATGGCGGCCGCGGACATGACATGTCCGATGCGCCCGCTCGGCTGGGCTTCGCAGCTATAGGACCACATGGCTCCATCCCCAAACGCACAGCGGCACCAGGTCCCGCGCCGCGTGCCGAAGCTAGGCGGTCGCGAAAGGCGATACTGTGACGAATGCCACAAGACGGTATCGGGGGATGGTGGCTCCGGCGGTAGGATTCGAACCTACGACCAACGGATTAACAGTCCGCTGCGCTACCGCTGCGCCACGCCGGATCACGGTAACGGTCCGGGTGCCTATCAGAAGGGGACGCGGCCCGCCACCCCCATTCTGCCCTGCGAGAGCCAAACGGCCGCTGGAGGCCCGGGCCGGAATCGAACCGACGTACGAGGATTTGCAGTCCTCTGCATGACCACTCTGCCACCGGGCCGGCGGCGCCACCTCTATAAGGAGTGCCTTCGGCCGCGGTCAATGGCGGCCCCGGTGCGACCGCCACCCGCGTTGCCGGTGGCCGGCAGCCGCCCTATAACCGGGGCCGTCCAGCGCCTGCCGGGGACCAGCCATGATCGACCACGCCGTCGCCCGCGCCAACATGGTGGAGAACCAGCTGCGCCCCAACCGCATCGACGATGCACGGGTGCTCAAGGCCATGGGCGAGCTTCCCCGCGAATTGTTCGTGCCCGAGGTCCTGCGCGACTGCGCCTACAGCGACGAGGATCTGGCCCTGGGCGGCGGCCGGCACCTGATCGAGCCTTTGGCACTGGCGAAGCTGCTGCAGACGGCTACCCCCATGCGCAGCGACGTGGCGCTGGTGGTCGGCGACGTTACAGGATACGCAAGCGCCCTTCTCTCCCGTCTCGCCGGCTCGGTGTTTGGATTGTTGCCGCCGTCCGAGCCGGTCCAGCCGGTCGAGGCGCGACTTGCCGTTATCGGCGGCGACAATGTGGCCTTCGAGCAGGGTCCCTCGCAAGGAGGCCTGCCTCAGCACGCCCCCTACGACTTGATCCTGCTGGTGGGCTCCGTGCCCGCATTGCCGCCGGCGCTGACCGAGCAGCTGAACGAGAATGGCCGATTGGTCGCGGTCGTTGCCCATGGCCGCAGCGGTCGGGTCACGCTGGTGCGCAAGGTGCACGGTGCCATCGGCCGGGTGACGCCCTTCGACGCCCAGATCCATCCCCTGCCCGGCCTCGACCACGACGCCGCGTTCCGTTTCTGACCCGCGGAACTTCTTCGCAACCTCCGGTTAATCTTTATAGAAGATCATAGCGCGCGACGCGAAAATCATGCTATGGCGGTCACATGAAGCCCATGATGCTCGGCCTCATGCTGGCGGGCGTGGCGCCAATCGTGGCCGGTGCGGCATTGGCGGAAAGCTTGACCGAGGCCCTTGCCGACGCCTATCTCGACAGCCCGCGCCTGGAGGGCGCCCGGGCCGGACTGCGCGCCGCGGACGAGGGCCTGCCGCTGGCGAAGTCAGCGGGCCGGCCCCAGCTGGCGACCACCACGTCAGCCGCGTTCAACGCGCTGGGCGACACGCAGCCGGCGGGACGCCAAGCGCTCAGCCTGACCCAGAACCTGTACAGCGGCGGCGGCGTCGGTGCGGCCACGCGGCAGGCGCGGCAGGCGATCGAGGCCGAGCGCGCACGTCTCATGCTCAGTGAGCAAGCTGTCATGCTCGACGTGGTCGCCGCCTACACCGCGGTCGTCCGCGACCGGCGCGTGCTCGAGCTCGCCCAAGCCAACGAGACCCGCCTGGGCCTGGAGCTGGCGGCCACTCGCGACCGCGAGCGATTCGGGGAACTGACCGAAACCGACATCCACCAGGCCGAATCCCGCCACGAGGGTGGCGTCGCCGACCGGATCGCCGCCGAAGGCGCCCTGGCCGCCGCGGAAGCCGAGTACGCGAGGGCGGTCGGCAAGGCGCCGGGCGAGCTCGAGCCGCCGCCCCTGCCCGAATATGCTCCGCCTTCGCTGGAAGACGCCCTGGCCGAGGCGGAGGACAACTGGGCCTGGCAGGCGGCGTCCTACGACGTCGCGGCCGCCGAGGAAGCCGTCGCCGTCTCCCTGGCGGCACTGAAGCCACGGCTGACCCTGGCCGGCGAGGTCGGCTACGCGCTGGATGGCGGCACGCAATATGGTTCGGGCCCGGGTGCCGTGGTCGGCACCACGCTGGTCATGCCGCTTTACCAGGGCGGCGGCGACCATGCGCGGGTGCGGCAGAGCAAGGAACAGCTGAGCCAGCGCCGCTACATCCGCGACGATGCGCTGCGCGCGGCGCGGGCCGCGATCGTCGACGCCTGGCGCTCGGGCCGGACCGCGGACGCGGCGATCCGCGCGATCCGGCGCCAGGTCGGTGCCGCCCGCTTCACGGCCGAAGGCGTGCGCGAGGAGGCGCGTGTCGGCGCCCGCAGCGTGGTTGACGTGCTCGATGCCGAGCGCGACCTGTTCGGCGCCGAGGTCGACCTCGCTCATGCCGAGCGCGAGCAGACCCTCGCCGCCTACCGCCTGCTGGCAGCGACGGGCCGCCTGACCGGCCAGGATCTGGCCCTGCCGGTGACCTACCGGGACCCGAAAGACCATTACCGGCAGACCAGCGGCAGATGGTTCGGCCTCAAGCCTTCCGAGCCGGACGACTAGGCGCAACCCAGTGCAGGGCCGACCCGCCGCCGCACATGGAATCGGCCCCGCGGCGCAAGGAGTGGAACCGATGGCAGACAACAAGACCGCGCAGGAACCGTCGATGGAGGAGATCCTGTCCTCCATTCGCCGGATCATCGCCGAGGACGAACCCAATGGGCAGGGCGCTGCGGCGCAGGGCGCCGACGGCCCGGCCGACGAGATCGATCCCGACGAGGAGGACGACGTCCTCGAGCTCACCGAAATCGTCGACGGACCCGAGCCGGCGCCGGCTGCCACCGCCGCGGCGCCGCCCGAGCCCCAAGCCCCGCCACCCTCACAGCCCACAGAGGAGATCCCCGCCATGGCCGCACAGAGCGCCGAATCGCTGATCTCGCCGGTCACGGCCAGCGCCAGCACGAACGCCTTCGCCCGGCTCGCCAAGGCCGCTTCGCCCGAAGACAAGCGGCCGGTCGCGGTGAGCGGGATCAGCGTGGAGCAGCTCGTGGTCGACCTGCTGACGCCGATGCTGCGCGACTGGCTCGACCAGAACCTGCCCGCCATCGTCGAGCGCGTCGTCGAGCAGGAAGTCAAGAAGCTGGCTCGGCGCGCCGAGCTGACGTGACCGAGGCGCCGCGGCGCTCCGGTTCCGGGTTAACGCGATGTTCATCGCGACGGCGCTATGGCTCGACCGTCGAGCCGTGACGAGGTGGCCGTGGACGGAAGCACAGAGCAGGGCGAGGCGATCATCGGCCACGTGGTGGCGGTCAAGGGCGCGACCCTGACCGGCAGCATGGCGCCGGACCGACCGGGCAACGCCACCTCCATCGGCGACCTGATCGCCATCCCGACCCAGCGCGGGCGGGCCTACGGCGTGGTCAACGCCTTGCGCAAGGGGCGCCGGGACGAGGACCGGTCGGCAGTCGACCTGCAGCTGCTCGGCGAGGCCGTTGTCGCCGCACAGGGCGTGGTCTTCCGCCGCGGCGTCACCGCCTACCCGGCGCTCGATGCACCGCTCCTGGCGGTGAACGCCGCCGAGCTGGCGGCGGTCTATGCCCGGCCGGCGGTGGCCAGCATCGAGATCGGGTGCCTCCGCCACGACGAGGCGCTGCGCGCCCACCTTGCCACCGATCAGCTGCTCGGCAAAAATCTCGCGGTTCTGGGCAGCACCGGCTCGGGCAAGTCCTGTGCGGTGACGGTGCTGCTGCGCGCGCTGCTCGAGCGGCATCCTTGCGCCCACATCCTGGTGCTCGATCCGCACAACGAATATGCCGCGGCGCTGGGCGATCTCGCCCTGCGGCTCGACCCGTCGAACCTGGAGCTGCCCTACTGGCTCCTGACCTTCGAGGAGATCGCCGTCATCCTCACCTCCGGGACGGAGGGCCGCGGCTATGGGGAGGGCGTGATCCTGCGCGACGCGATCCTGCGCGCGAAGCAGATCTATCGCGGCGGCGAGGATCACGGCCATCTGACCGTCGACACGCCCGTCCCCTACCGCCTGTCGGACCTCGCCCGGGTGATCGAGGACGCCATGGGTACCTTGAACAAGCCGGAGGCCGCCACCGCCTATCGGCAGATCCTGTCCCGGCTGCAGAGCGTGCGCGAGGACCGCCGCTACGGCTTCATGTTCCAGTCGCTCTATCTGCGCGACAATCTCGATCTGATCCTCGGCCGCCTGCTGCGGCTCCCGGTGGCCGGCCAGCCGGTGACCATCCTCGACCTGTCGGGTGTGCCCTCCGAGGTGGTCAGCGTGGTGGTGTCGCTGCTCTGCCGGTTGATGTTCGAGTTCGCGCTGTGGTCCGAACGCGAGCACAGCCCGCCGCTCCTGCTGGTGTGCGAGGAAGCGCACCGCTACGTCCCGGCCGACGGCACGCCCGTGTTCGAGCCGACGCGGCGCGCCATCGACCGCATCGCCAAGGAAGGCCGCAAATACGGCGTGTCCTTGTGCCTGGTCAGCCAGCGGCCCTCGGAGCTCTCGACCAGCAGCCTGTCGCAGTGCGGCACCATCGTCGCCCTGCGCACCAGCAACGAGCGCGACCAGCAGTTCGTGCGCCGGGCACTGCCCGACGGCTTCGACTGGCTGATCGCCGCCTTGCCGGCCCTGGCGACCGGCGAGGCGGTGATCGCCGGCGAGGGCGTCGCGGTGCCGATGCAGATCCAGTTCCGCCGGCTGGCGCCCGACGAGCAGCCGGCGAGCCAGACCCCCGCCTTCAGCCGCGCCTGGAGCGACGAGGTCGGCGACCAGGCCTTCCTGCACCGGACCATCAGCCGCTGGCGCCTCCAGCAGCGCTGAGCCCTGCCGCTCGGCTTGCCGCTGCGTCCGGATTCTTCTAGACAGCCCGCTACCGGACGCCCGAGGCGTCGCGGCGATGCTGGGGCTCTCCATCTTCCATGCTCGACAAGACCTATCGGCCCGGCGAGGTCGAACCGCGGATCTACGCCGAATGGGAGGCGGGCGGCAGCTTCGCGCCCAAGGGTGACCACGCCGCACCGGCCTTCTGCATCATGCTGCCGCCGCCCAACGTCACCGGCAGCCTGCACATGGGCCATGCGCTGGACCACACCATCCAGGACACGCTGGTGCGGTTCCACCGCATGCGCGGCTTCGAGGTGCTGTGGCAGCCCGGCACCGATCATGCCGGCATCGCCACCCAGATGGTGGTCGAGCGCCAGCTCGCGGCTTCGGGCGCCAATCAGGGCCGTCGCGAGCTCGGCCGTGAGGGCTTCGTCGCCAAGGTCTGGGAGTGGAAGGCGCAGTCCGGCGGCACCATCGTCCGCCAGATGCGCCGGCTCGGCGATTCGCCGGACTGGAGCCGCGAGCGCTTCACCATGGACCAGGGCCTGAGCCGGGCGGTGATCCATGCCTTCGTGGCGCTCCACAAGGCCGGGCTGATCTATCGCGACAAGCGGCTGGTGAACTGGGACGTGCAGCTCCAGACTGCGGTTTCCGACCTCGAGGTCCAGCAGACCGAGGTCGAGGGCCAGCTCTGGCATCTGCGCTACCCGATCGAGGGCGGCGAGGGGGAGTTCATCACCGTCGCGACCACGCGGCCCGAGACCATGCTCGGCGACACCGGGGTCGCGGTTCATCCCGAGGACGAGCGCTTCCGCCACCTGCACGGCCGCCATGTGCTCCTGCCGATCGTCGGCCGGCGCATCCCGATCGTGGCCGACGAGCATTCCGACCCCGAAAAGGGCACCGGAGCGGTCAAGATCACGCCGGCCCACGACTTCAACGATTTCGAGGTCGGGCGCCGCCACGGGCTGGAGGCGATCGCGATCCTGGACGAGCAGGGACGCGTCAACGCCAACGCACCCGAAGCCTATCGCGGCCTCGACCGGTTCGAGGCCCGCCGCCGCGTGGTCGCCGCGTTCGAGGCGCTGGGCCTGCTCGAGAAGGTCGAGAAGCACCGGCACACCGTGCCGCACGGCGACCGCTCCGGCACACCGCTCGAGCCCTACCTCACCGACCAGTGGTACTGCGACGCCAAGACCCTGGCGCAGGGCGCGATCGCGGCGGTGGAGGACGGCCGCACTCGCTTCGTGCCGCGCCAGTGGGAGAACACCTACTTCGAGTGGATGCGCAACATCCAGCCCTGGTGTATCTCGCGCCAGCTCTGGTGGGGCCACCAGATCCCGGCTTGGTACGGCCCCGACGGCGCCGTGTTCGTCGAGGAGAGCGCCGAGGCGGCAGCGGCGGCGGCGCGTGCCCGCTATGGCCGGGAGGTGCCGCTGCGGCGCGACGAGGACGTGCTCGACACCTGGTTCTCCTCGGGCCTCTGGCCGTTCTCGACCATCGGCTGGCCCGAGGACACGGCAGAGCTTCGGCGCTTCTACCCGACCAGCGTCCTGGTCACCGGCTTCGACATCATCTTCTTCTGGGTCGCGCGGATGATGATGCTGGGCCTGCACTTTACCGGCGAGGTGCCGTTCAAGGACGTCTACATCCACGGCCTGGTCCGCGACGAGCGCGGCACCAAGATGTCCAAGACCAAGGGCAACGTGGTCGATCCCCTGCAGGTCATCGACGATTACGGCGCCGACGCGCTGCGGCTGGCGCTGCTGGCCTCGACCGCCCAGGGCCGCGACGTCAAGTTCGGACCGGCCCGGGTCGAGGGCTACCGCAACTTCGTCACCAAGCTCTGGAACGCCGCCCGCTTCGTGCAGATGAACGAGGCCGCGCTCGAGCCCGGCTTCGACCCGGCCGGCTGCCGCCAGCCGCTCAATCGCTGGATCGTCGGCGAGACCCAGAAGACCGCCGCATCGGTCACCGGGGCGCTCGAGGCCTACCGCTTCAACGACGCGGCGCTGGGCCTCTACCATTTCCTGTGGGCCACCTACTGCGACTGGTACGTCGAGCTCGCCAAGCCACTGCTCACCGGGGAGGATTCCGCCGCCAGGGACGAGACCCGCGCCACGGCCGCCTGGGTCCTGGCCCAGGCCCTGCACCTGCTGCACCCGATCGCCCCGTTCGTCACCGAAGAGCTGTGGCTGCAGCTGTTCGGCCGTCCCGGCGGGCTGCTGATCGACGCCGCCTGGCCCGGGCTCGCCGATGAGCTGGTGGACGCGTCGGCGGAGGCCGAGCTGGGCTGGCTGGTGCGCCTGATCGGCGCCATTCGTGCCGCGCGCAGCGAGCTCAACGTGCCCCCGGCCGCCCGGCTCAGCTTGTGCCAGCACGGCGCCTCGCCCACGACCCGGGCCTGGCTGGAGCGCCACGGCGAGGCCATCCAGCGCCTGGCCCGGGTCGGCGACATCGTCGCGGACGAGGCGCCGGTCCCGCCGCAGTCCCTGGTGGTGGTGATCGACGAGGCGACCTTCGCCATGCCCGTGGGCGAGGTCGTCGACCTCGCCGCCGAGCGCACCCGCCTCGAGCGCGAGATCGGCAAGCTGGGTACCGAGATCGACCGCAGCCGCCAGAAGCTCGCCAATGTCGACTTCGTCGCCCGCGCGCCGGCCGAGGTGATCGAGCAGCAGCGCGAGCGCTTGGCCGAGGCCGAAGCCACCCGCGAGCGACTGACCCAGGCGCTGCACCGGATCGGCTGACCAGTGCCGGGAGAGACCATAGCCATGCAGGACTGCTTCGCCCCGCCCGGCACGGCCGCGCGGCCGGTCCAGATGGTGACCGCCGCCGGCTACGCCGCATGGCGGGATTCCGCCGCCGCACCGGTCCGCGACTGGCTGGCCGCCACGGGCTTCCGGCCCAAGCCCGGCGCCGTGGCGCTGCTGCCTGACGGCGGCGCCCTGCTGGTGGTTTCGAGCCCCGGCGAGCCCTGGGATGCCGCCGCGCTCCAGGGCGCCCTGCCGCACGGCGACTGGCGCCTCGCGGACACGAACGGCCTGCTAGCAGCCGACCTGGCCACGCTGGGCTGGGCGCTGGCCGCCTACCGGTTCACCCGCTACCGCCGCGAGGAAATCCCGCAGCCGCGGCTGGTCTCCCCGGCCGGCCCCGGCGTCGCACGCGCCCGCGAACTGGCCGCGGCCGCCTGGCAGGCGCGCGACCTGGTCAACACTCCGGCCAACGATCTCGGGCCGGCGGAGCTGACCACCGCCGTGCAGGAGGTAGCCCAGCGCTTCGATGCCGAATGCCGGGTCACCGTCGGCGACGACCTGCTCGCCGCCGGCTACCCGGCCGTGCACGCGGTCGGCCGCGCCAGCGACCGCGCGCCGCGGCTGGTCGACCTGCGCTGGGGTGATCCGGCCGCACCCAGGGTGACGCTGGTCGGCAAGGGCGTCTGCTTCGACACCGGCGGGCTCGACATCAAGCCTTCCAGCGGCATGCTGCTGATGAAGAAGGACATGGGCGGCGCGGCATTGATGCTGGCGCTGGCGCGCTGCGTGATGGCGCTGGCCGTGCCGGTCCGCCTCCGCCTCCTGATCCCCGCGGTCGAGAACAGCATCGGCGGCAGCGCCTTCCGCCCGGGCGACGTGCTGACCATGCGCAATGGGAAGACGGTCGAGATCACCAACACCGACGCCGAGGGCCGGCTGGTCCTCGCCGACGCCCTGGCCGACGCCGACGCCGAGAATCCGGCACTGCTGCTCGACGCCGCCACGCTCACCGGTGCCGCGCGCGTCGCCGTCGGGCCAGAGCTCCCGGCGCTGTTCAGCCCCGACGACACCCTCGCCCAAGACCTGGTGCGGCTGGGCGAGGAGCAATTCGATCCGATGTGGCGCCTGCCGCTGCACGCCGCCTATCTCGGCTACATGAAGAGCCCGGTGGCCGACCTCGCCAACGCCAGCAGCAAGCCGTTCGCGGGTGCGATCACTGCCGCCCTGTTCCTGCAGGAGTTCGTCCCCGAGCACGCGGAACTGGGCGCATCTCGACGTGTTCGCCTGGAACGACGACAGCCGCCCGGGGCGGCCGCGCGGCGGCGAGGCCATCGGCTTGCGCCCCCTCCTGGCGCTGATCGAGGCCCGCTTCGGCGCCGGACGGAGCTGAGACGGCCATGTCGCGCCCGCCGCCGCCCGACCGCGCAGACTACCCGCACTTCCTCGCCATCCACACCCGCTGGATGGACAACGACATCTACGGGCACGTGAACAACGTGGTCTACTACAGCTACTTCGACACGGTGATTAACCGGTTCCTGATCGAGGCCGGTGGCCTCGACCCGCGAGCTGGCGCCGTGGTCGGAATGGCGGTGGAGACCGGCTGCCGCTTCCACCGCTCGCTGGGCTTTCCCGATCTGGTCCAGGCCGGGCTGCGCGTCGGCAGGCTCGGCACCTCCAGCGTCCGCTACGAGGTCGGCATATTCAGGAACGACGAGCCCGGCGCCTGCGCCGACGGCCACTTCGTCCACGTGTTCGTCGATCGTGCCACCCAGCGGCCGGTCTCAATCCCGGGCCAGATCCGCGCAGCACTCGCGTCCTTGAGGCAGGACTGATCCGCACTCAGGCTTTTTTGATTGTGGCCCGCCCGTTCCGTGACTATGCAGCGCCAGCGTGCTGATTGGAGGGCCCGATTTGGATCAACGTGGCCGGCTGCGAATCAATCTGACCCAGCGTGAGTTCGAGGTTGAGGGCAGCGAGGAGTTCGTCCGGGGCTTCGCCGATCGCATCCAGGACCTCCTGGACCAGCTCGACGCGCCACCGCCGGCGGCCATGCCTTCGGCCCACGAGCCGGCGGTCAGCGAACCGGGCGCGGCCGACCTCGGCAGCTTCGGCGAATTCCTCCTGCGGCTGCCCTCCTCGGCCACCGACGTCGACAAGATGCTGGCCGCGGGCTTCTACGTCCAGGCCGGCAGCGCCGACGACGCCTTCGCCACCGCCGACGCCAACCGCCGGCTGACCGAGCAGGGCATCAAGCTCGGCAACCCGTCGCAATGCGTGAAGCAGTCTCTCCTGGCCAAGCGGGTCTTCCTGGTGAGCAAGGGCCGCTACCGGGTCTCCCAGCCGGGCCGCGCCTATCTGCGCCAGCTGCTCGGCAACGTCGTCGCGGATTGACGCCACCCCGTCCTTGGGACTATGCAACGGCCACCATGGCCCAGGCACTGATCCAGGCGATCCGAATTAGGCTCCCGACCTCGGCGTGAGGTCGGGCTGCGGCATCTCGGGTCGTTTCCTGCCGGATCGGGTACCATGTCCACCACCTACTGCTTTTCCGTCCATACCGACGCCGAACCGTCCGCGCTGCCGCGCGTGATGGAGGTGTTCGCGCGCCTGGGCCACGTGCCGACGCGCTGCCACGTCGAGCGGGCCAGCCATGCCGCCAGGGAACTGGTCATCGATGCCCAGTTCGAGGAACTCGCCCGCGGCGAGGCCGAGCACGTCGCCCGCTGCCTGGATCGGGTGGTCAGCGTGGTCCAGGTCCTCTGGTCGGAAAAGCTGCGCTGCGCGGCCTGATTGCCGTTCTCGCGTTCCTGGTCCTGGCGCTTCCCGCCAGGGCCCAGGACCTCTGCGGCGCGCTCGCCATCCCGAGCCAACTCGGCCTCGTCTGCGCACCGGGGTCGGCGCAGGGCTCGGTCGACGTGACACCGGCAGGCGGCACTTTCGCGCTTCTCAGCCGCATGAGCCTGCGCCCGCTCGAACGCACCGGGGACGACGCGCTGGCGTGGGGCGACCCCGCGGGCTGGCTGCGCGCGCAGATGACCCCCGACACCTCGCATTTGTCCGAAGCGCTAGGCGGCCTGGCGGAGGATCCGGACAGCCCCTTCACCGGGGACCAAGCGTCCTCGGCCATCGAGAGCCTCAAGCGCGCCATGGCCGGCGTTTCGGCCCTGGCACTCAGCGCCTGCGAGGAGCCGCTCCCGGACGGTCCGGACCACTGGCAGATGCGCTGCAGCTACGCCGCCGACGGCCTCGGCCTCAGCGTGCTCCTGCGCCTGGTGGCCGCGGGCGACGAGCGCTGGGCGATCATGATGCGGGCGGCCAACCAGCAAAGGCTGCGGCATTTCGAGGCGATCGCCAATTCGTTTCAGCCGTCCTGATCGTCCTCGACGCCGTCTTGGTCGGTTTCCACGGCCGGAACCGCGTAGCGACCATCGAGCCAGTTGATCAGGTCCTGGTCCCGGCAGCGGGCCGAGCAGAACGGGCGCAGCCGCGGCTCGGAAGGCCGGCCGCAGATCGGACATTTCGCCACTGTGGGGGAGGCACGCCGTCCTGAGTCACCGCCCATGGCTTCCATCCTCGAGGACGACCTCGCCGGCCGGCAGCGTCGGGTCCGCTTCCAGCGCCGGCAGCGGGCCGAGCTTGCGGCCGAGCTCCCGCCACGCGGCCGAGCCCTTGAGCAGCGCCTGTGCCGCCGGCGGCAGCCGCAGGCGGTGCACGGTCCCGCGCGCGGCGCGCAGCGCCATCAGCGCCCGCTCCGCCGTGGCGCGGGACGAAGGCGCGAAGCCGCTGCCGCCGCAGCACGCGCACTCGCCGAGGAACCGCGCCGCCAAGGGCTGGCCGCGACGCGCCCGGCTCAGCGGCACGATGCCCAACGACGACATCTGGTGGATCTCGAGCGGGGCGGGATCCTGCTTGAACGCCTTACGCAGCGCCTCCTCCAGGCGCTGACGCTCCGGCCGGCTCGGCAGGTCGACGAAATCGACGATGATGGTGCCACCCAGGTTGCGCAGCCGCACCTGGCGCGCGATCTCGGCCGCCGCCGCGAGGTCCACGTCCAGAGGCGCCCGTCCGCCGCCGTCCACATCGATGGCGACGAAGGCGGCCGTGGGCTCGATCAGGATCCGGCCGCCACCCGGCAGCGGCACCTCGCGCGACAGCGCGATCTCCAGCGCCTGGTCGACCTCGGTCTGCGCGAACGCCGGCTCGTCCGGATCGAGCCGCACCAATTCCAGGGGCGGCAGGGTCGGACTGGCCGCGATCAGTCGCTCCACCTCGAGCAGCAGCGCGCGGTCGGCGACCTCGACCGTCGCCGAACCCATGTCGATCAGCCCGCGCAGCAGGCGCTGCAGGGCCGACTCCGGCTCCGGCAACCGGCCGGGCTTAGCCGACCTCGCCCCGCTACTGAGGCGCCGCCAGCGCTGGGTCAGCTCATCGGCCTCGGCGCGCAACGCCGCGTCCGGCAATTCGGCTGCGTGTCGTCGCAGCGCGAACCTGCCGTCGGGAAACAGTTCGCCCGCGCGCTGCCGCAGCGCCTCGGCCTGGCGCCGGCCCGGCTGCTGTTGCGGTTCCGCGACCTCACCCACCGGGCTGTAGACCAGCGCGAACCCGAACAGCTTGACGTCGCTGGTGACCCGGGCGCCCTTGTCGCCGGCGGCCTCGCGCACGCCCTGGACGATCAGCCGGTCGCCCTCGTGGACCAGCTGACGGATCGGCAGTCGCGCCGACTGGCCGGCAACGGCTCGCGCGTCCTTGGCGACCAGCAGCGCCGGCCGCGGCAGGCCGCAGTCGAGAAAGGCGGCGTTGAGCTTGGCGTCCACCGCGGTCACCCGCGCCGTGAACAGCGCCTCGGTGACTGCCGGATCGTCCCGGTCGCTGTCGCGCACCTCGATCAACCGGTCGTCGGCCAGCACCGCCCCACGCACGCCGAAGCCAGTATCCTCCAGAACGATGCGTACGCTCATGCCGGTCGTCTCCAGCCGAGGCCGTTGAGCAGCGCCAGCGATTCGACCACCGCCAATCCCACCACGTTGGCGTAGGAGCCGTTGATCGCCGGCACGAACGCGGCGGCCATGCCTTGGATGGCATAGCCGCCGGCCTTGCCTTCCCACTCGCCGCCGGCGAGGTACCAGGCGATCTCGACCTCGCTCAGGCGCTTGAAGGCGACCATGGTGGTGACGATGCGTTCCGCGCGGCGGCCATCCGGAGCGAGCAGGCAGACGGCTCCGTGCACACGATGCCGCCGGCCGGACAGAAGTGTGAGGCAGCGGCGCGCCTGCGCCTCGGTCTCGGCCTTGGGCAAGATGCGGCGGCCACAGGCCACCACCGTGTCGGCCGCGAGCACGTAGGCGCTCCCAGCGGCCGGCTTGGCGGCGACGGCATCCACCTTGGCGCGCGCCAGACGCGCCGCGTGCGGGCGCGGCAGTTCGCCCTTCAGCGGGGTCTCGTCGATGTCCGGGTGCTCGATGCGGTCGGGAGTGACGCCGACCTGGCGCAGCAGGTCCAGGCGTCTCGGCGAGGACGAGGCCAGGACCAGCGTGGCGATTGGCGCCACCTTACTTGAAGCGGTAGGTGATCCGACCCCTGGTGAGGTCGTAGGGCGTCATCTCCACGGTAACCTTGTCGCCGGCCAGCACGCGAATGCGGTTCTTGCGCATGCGTCCCGAAGTGTGGGCCAAAATCTCGTGTTCGTTCTCGAGCTTGACGCGAAACATTGCGTTGGGGAGCACCTCGGACACGGTGCCGCCGAACTCGATCAGATCCTCTTTCGCCAATTGCTACTCCTGTTGGCGGCTGCCGGTCGCGACCGGCGGACAGTTCATGGTGGTGCGCGCCGGCGAGGTCAAGGGCCGAGGCCGCTGATCAGCGGAAGGCGGGCTCGTCGAAACTGCGCAGCTTGCGCGAATGGAGACGCTCCGAGCCGGCCTCGCGGAGGATACGAATGGTCTCGAGCCCGATCTGCAGGTGCTGGTCGATCCGCTCGCGGTAGAAGGTGTTGGCCATGCCGCGCAGCTTGAGCTCGCCGTGCAGCGGCTTGTCCGACACGCACAGCAGCGTGCCGTAGGGCACCCGGAACCGGAAGCCGTTGGTCGCGATGGTCGCACTCTCCATGTCGACCGCGATCGCCCGGCTCTGGTTGAGCCGCGCGAACAGCTCATCGTAGCGCAGCTCCCAGTTGCGGTTGGCGGTGGTCATCACCGTCCCTGTGCGCATCCGGGTCTTGACGTCGTAGCCCTTGAGGCCGGTGACATTCACCACCGCCTCCTGCAGCGCCACCTGCACCTCGGCGATCGGCGGTACCGGCACGAACAGAGGCACCTCCTGGTCGAGCACATTGTCCTCGCGCACATAGCCGTGAGCCAGCACGTAGTCGCCGAGCTGCTGGCTGCGCCGCAGCCCGGCGCAATGGCCGAGCATCAGCCAGCAATGCGGCCGCAGCACCGCGACGTGGTCGGTGATCGTTCGCGCGTTGCTGGGGCCGACGCCGATATTGATCATGGTGACGCCGCGCCCGTCGGGGCGGGTCAGATGGTAGGCCGGCATCTGCGGCAGACCCGGCTGCGAGGCCGGGCCGGTCGCCGCTCGGTGCGCAGCCGGTGGTTGACCTCGACCGCGTCGCCCGGCGCCACGAAGCGGTCATAGTCGTCGCCCTCGGCAATGGCGCTTGCGGGCAAAGTCGCAGAAATGCTCGACGTAGCGCTGGTAGTTGGTCAGCAGCACGAAGCGCTGGAAGAACTCGGGATGCGTGCCGGTGTAGTGGTAGAGCCGCTGCAGGCTGTAGTCGACGCGCTCGGCGGTGAACAACGCCAGCGGCGCCGGCTCGCGGCCGCTGGTGCGCCAGGTGCCATTGGCGATGTCGTCGTCGGTGTGGCTGAGGTCGGGCATCGGGAACAGGTACTGCAGCTGGTGCAGCTGCGCCTGGCTGAGACCGCTGCCGATCTCCTCGACCACGAACGGCAGCGGAATCGGCCGGCTGCTCACGCCGGTCGCCAGCGAGACCGCGTGGTTGCGAACCAGGAGCGCGAGCTGGGTGCGGTAGTAGTCCTGGAACAGGCGCGGATGGGTCAGGGTCGCGCCATAGACACCGGGATCGTGCAGCGCGCCATAGGCCAGCCGGCCGTCGAGATTGAGGGCACTGGCGTCGAGCTTCACGCCCACGAACGGGTAGAAGGCGGCGGCTGGACCGGGGCTCAGCCCGTTCTCGTGAAATCGTTCCAGGCCGGCGCGCAGGCGCACGACCGCACCTTCATAGATCGCGGTGATCCGGGCCAGCGCCTTGTCGGCGTCGCCAGTTATCTCTACATCGCGGACGCCGAGGCGCTCGAAGGTCTCGATCAGATCCTGGTGCATGTCCGGCAGGCCAGCTGTGCTCATGCGCGGCATCTAGCATGCGCCGGCACGGCCCGCCTACCCAAACCCCCTGGCCCGAGCATGGCACCACCGGTCCTCGCCCTGAAGAACGCAAGGCTGCGCATCGGCCAGCAGGAACTGTTCGCCGGGCTGGACGCGGTGCTGGCGCGCGGCGATCGCGTCTGTCTGGTGGGCCGCAACGGCTCCGGCAAGTCGACCCTGCTGCGCGTGCTGGCCGGCCACACCGAACTCGACGGCGGCGAGGTGTTCGTCCAGCCGCGCGTGACCACCGCCTATCTGCCACAGGAGCCGGTGCTGCCGCCGGCCCCGACGCTCGCCGATCTGGTCCTGCTCGGTCTGCCCGAGGCCGAGCGCGGCGAGGCCGCTCGCTACCGCGCCGACATCCTGCTCGAGGAGCTCGGCATGCCGCCCGAGCGCGTTCCGGAGGGCCTGTCCGGCGGCGAGATCAGGCGCGTGTCGCTGGCGCAGGCGCTGGTCGCCGACCCCGAGGTGCTGCTGCTCGACGAGCCCACCAACCATCTCGACCTGCCGACTATCGAGTGGCTGGAGGAGCGGCTCGCAGCCTTCGCCGGCTCGTTCGTGGTGATCAGCCACGACCGCCGATTCCTGAGCCGGCTCTCCACCCGCACCTGGTGGCTCGACCGGGGGACGTTGCGTAGCAGCGAGCGCGGCTATGCCGGGTTCGAGGATTGGAGTGCCGAGGTCCTCGCGGCCGAGGAGGCCGAGGTGCAAAGGCTCGACAAGCGGCTGGAGGCGGAAACCCACTGGCTGCACCGTGGCGTCACCGCGCGCCGCAAGCGCAACATGGGCCGGCTGCGCAATCTGCAGGACCTGCGCCAGCAGCGGCGGCAGCTGATCCCGCCGCCCGGCACGGTCAGGCTGCCCGGCGGCTCGCCGGCACTCAGCGGGCGTGCTGGTCATCGAGGCCGAGGGCATCGCCAAGAGCTTTGGCGACCGCACCGTGCTGCAGCCCTTCTCGACGCGCATCCTGCGCGGCGACCGGGTCGGCGTGCTCGGCCCCAACGGTGCGGGCAAGACCACGCTGCTCAAGCTGCTCACGGGCGAGCTTGCCCCCGACACCGGCCATGTCCGGCTCGGCACCGGCCTCGAGCTTGCTCGCTTCGACCAGCATCGCGCCCAGCTCGACCCTGAGCGCACTCCCTGGGACATCCTCTGCCCGCACGGCGGTGACCGGGTCCAGGTCCATGGCGACTCGCGCCACGTCGTGGGTTATCTCCGGGATTTCCTGTTTCGCGACGAGCAGGCTCGGCAGCCGGTCAAGGCGCTCTCCGGCGGGGAGCGCAACCGGCTCCTGCTCGCCCGCATCCTGGCCCGGCCCGCGAACCTGCTGATCCTCGACGAGCCTACCAACGACCTGGACATCGAGACGCTCGACCTGCTCGAGGAGCTTCTGGCCGACCATCCTGGCACGCTACTCCTGGTCAGCCACGACCGCGACTTCGTCGACCGGCTGGTGACCTCGACCATCGTGTTCGAGGGTCCGGGCCTCGCCCGTGAGTATGCTGGTGGCTACAGCGATTGGCTGCGCCAGCGGCCCGAGCCGACGCCGGCGACGACCGCACCGCCGCGACCGGTCAGGGCCGCCGCCCCGCCCCGGCCGTCCGCCTTCCCCGCCAAGCTGCAGCGCGAGCTCGACCGGCTGCCCGATCGGATCGGGGCCGTCGAGGCCGACATCGCCCGTCGCGAGCTGCTGCTCGAGGACTCTGGTCTCTACGCCCGCGATCCGCAGGCGTTCGCCCGCGTCACTGATGAGCTCGCAGCACTGCGGTCGGAGCTGGTCGGGATGGAGGAGCGCTGGCTCGAGCTGGCGGAACAGCGCGAGGCGCAGGCGGGTTGATCCCAACCAGGGCGGCAGACAGGGCACAGTCGGCCGAGCGATGGCCTCGGCGGGGAGTTTTGGCTTGTCCCCGCCCGAGCCCTTCGGTAGCCGACCTGGATGGACACGGCACGGCCGGGGAGAACCGGGCGCGTCGGATAGCTCAACCCGAGCGCGCATCGGTCGGAGCCAATCCAATCCACGCACGAGCAAGGCGGTGACGGCCGCCACCCGCAGGAGAGCCTTGCGATGAGCCGATCCGTCCTGCCGCGCGCCATGGCGCCGGGCGCTCCGGTCGAGTGGCGACGACCCGCGCTTCACCTCCTGGCCCTGGCACTGGCGATCGCCGCGGTGCTCACCGGCGCCTCCGGTGGCGGGCCCGGGCAGGCGCTGCTGGCGGCGGCGCTGGCGACCAGCTCGGCCTACGCCGTGGGCTCGGCGACCGGGGAACGCGCCACGGCCCGGTTGGACATGCTGATCCTCGCGGTCTCGGCCGGTCTGATCGCCTGGGCCGTGGACCCCGCCATGCGGGTCTGGCAGGCCCCTCCGACCTGGGCCGAGGCGCTGGCCATGTCGCCGGTCGGCGGCGGGCTCGGGCTCGTACTCCTGCTCGGCGGCAACGTGGCCAGCGGCCTCGCCCGCGGCCGCCCGCTCGGCTGGCGCGAGGCCGCGGCGCTCTTCCTGCTGCCCTTCCTGTTCACCAGCCTGTTCCTGCTCTCCTCCGCCCATCTCCTGGCCGACATCGGCCGCTATGTCGGCGTCGGGCGCTGGTTCGGCTGGTACGGGGAGGCCACCTTCGGCCGCATCGTCCTCCTGTTCCTGTTCAACGAGATCGCCATCGTCGGCGGCGGCTGGCTGATCGACGGCCACTGGACCCGCAGCTGGCGCCTGCGCGCACTCCTGCTGCTCAGCGCGGTGGCGGCCAGCCTCACCCCGCAGATCGCGAGCCTCGGCGCCGGGCCGCATGTGGCCGACCTGCCGCGCATCGTCCTCGTGGTGCTGCTGCCTCTGATCTCGGCCGCGGCCCTGGCCGGCCTGTGGGCGCAGACCTTCCTGCTCACCGGCCTGATGCTCGATGCCATGCACGGCCGACGCCCGACCGTATCCGCCTCGGTGCGCCACTGGCGCGAAGGTGCGGTCAAGGGTGCGATCTACAGCTTCGTCTTCATGCTGCTGGTCCAGCTCGCCGGGCTGGCCCAGACGCCGCTGCTCTGGCCCGTGGTGTCGGCGGCACCGGCGCTGACTGCGCTGGTCGCCGGAACGCTCCTCTATCCGCTCGGCCGCACCCTGATCGAGAGCTTCGACGGCTCCGCCCCGTTCTTCCGCCGCCTACGCGCCAATGCCGCCGAGCGCGGCGGCTACCTGCGCGGGCTCGTGGTCGGCTGCGGCCTGGCACTGGCCATCCTCGTCGACCTGCCCTCATTCGACGGCTGGTTCCGCTTCCTGTTCGGTGCCGCGGTAGGTGCCCTCGCCTATGCCGGCGTCGACATCGCCCGCGACCTGCTGGCCGTCCGCGACGGCGAGCGCCATCGCCTGCAGCTGTGGCGGGTCTACGCCCTGGGCGGCTTCCTGGGCGGCATCGCTGCGGGTGCGGTCGCCTGGTATCTGGACACCTCGCAGGTAGCGGTGGTCGCTGCCAAGCTGCAGGCCTATGCCACGGTCTACAGCCCCGCCGGGGACTACATCGTCTACCCGCTGTTCAGCAAATGGGGCGCTTTGAGCCTGGGACCTGCCGAGGGCGGCGTGCGGCTGCTCTACAACGAGTCGCTCTCCGGCGTGATCAACTGGTCGCTCGCGGCACCGCTGTTCTCGATCAACCTCGTCTTCCTGACCGCGCTGCTCCAACGCAGCACCGGCCCGATCCGCATGCTGTTCAGCGCCCAGGGCCTGATCGGACTGGTCGAGCAGGCGATCCGGGTCCTGCGCTGGGGCCTGTGGATGGCGCCGGTGATCTATTCCTTCCTGCGCATGGCGCCCGATCCCACCTGGTACGACCAGGACGGTGCGGTGCGTACGGGTGTGGCCACGCTCAAGAGCTGGACCCTGTCACCGGAGGACTTCCGCGCCTGGAGCCTGCAGCTGTTCCTGGGCCTGCTCGCCTACGACTGGTTCCGGGTGCTGATCTGGTTCGACCATATGGGCCTGCGCGTGGCCACCCTGGTCAATCTCTCCTTCGTCGGCGGCGACCTCGCCGACGAGAAGGCGGCGCGCTGGATCGGCCACTCAGGCCGTGCGCGCTGCGTGCCCGACGGTTTGCGTCGGTTCGCGACCTGGGCGCCTTTGCTGATCCCCTTCTACATCCCGCGCGGTGCCGAGTGGGACCAGGTCTGGGGCGAGGCCGAGCGCATGCAGGCCTCCGCACCCAGCCTGCTGCCGCCAGTGGCCGACGTGCTGCTGGGCTACGCCGTGTGCATCGGCGCAGCGGTGCTCGTCCTCACCTTCATGCGCTTGCGCGGCCGCGACGGGGCCGCGGCGACGGCAATTCCCGCGGCGCCGGTCGCCTGGTCGCCCGATCGGCGGCACACCATCGGCAATGGCAGCTACACGCTGGAGTTCACCGCCGACGGCCGCAGCTTCGCCCGCAGCCAGCGCGCCGGCGACCAGCCTCCCGAGCTCGACCTGACGCGCCGCTCGGACGATCGGCTGCAGCTCTGCGGCAAGTTCGTCTACCTGCGCGACCTGGATGCCGGCGGCGACGGTCCCTGGTGGTCGCTCGGCTGGCAGCCCGTTCGCCACGCCGGCGCCACCTTCGCCCTCGAGCAGTCCACGCCCACCAGCCTGCGCCTCGCCAATGATCGCGACGGGATCCGCGCCGAGGCAACGGTGGCGGTGATGCCCGAAGAGACGGTGGAGCTGTGGCGGATCAGGCTCGCCAACGACAGCGACCGGCCGCGTGTGGTCGAGCTCGTCACCTACCAGGAGCTGGCGATCGCCCCTTGGGACTCCTATCGCCGCACGCCCGCCTACAACGCGCTGCATGTCGGGACCTGTTTCGTGCGCGGGCTCGGCGCCATCCTCGCACGCAATCGCCACTACAAGCCGCGCCGGGCCGCTCGTGGCGGCTATCCGTTCGCTCGCGAGGTCGCGTTCCACGCGGCAGGTGGTGCTGACGGTTCGGCCGTGGCGCTCACCGGCTATCAGGATGCGCGACCCTGCTTCATCGGCACCGGCACGCTGGAGGCGCCGCAAGGCCCGGCCGCGGACCGGATGCGCGACCCGGCGGACGAGGGCCTGCTCTATTCGTTCGATCCCATCGCGAGCCTGCGCCTGCGGGTCGAGCTGCCGGCACGCGGCACTGCCGAACTGCGCCTGGTCGACGGCTACGCGGGCGACGAGACCGAGGCCGCGGCGATGATCGCGCGCCACCTCCAGCGGCCGCCGCCGCCTGCCGGAGAGGTGTCCGCCCTGTTCGACCGGGCGCGCGTGCTCGACAGCAGCCTGCGGACGGATCCGGCGGCACCTTTACCCTTCCGCTATGCCGCCGACGGCCGCGAGCTGATCATCACCGGCACCACGCCGCGACCCTGGCACCACGTCCTCGCCAATCCGCTGGGCCAGGGTGCGGTGGCGCAAGACGATGGCGAGGTGTTCTCCTTCGCCGGCAACGCCCAGCAGAACGGTCTCACACCCTGCAACCTCGACACGGTGTCGGCGCAGGTCCCGGCCAGCGCCGTCTACGTCATGGACCTCGAATCGGGTCGGATCGACAGCCCGTCCTTGGCACCGCAGCGTCACGCCGACGCCGCCTACGAGACCGTGTTCGGCCACGGCCACGTCACCTACACCATGCAGCGGGAGGGTCTGGAACTCGAGCTCGTCCTGTTCGTGCCGCCCGACGAGCCGCTGGAGATCCGCCTGCTGACCATCCGCAACCGCACCGGCAAAGCGCGACGATTCCGGATCGCACCCTACTTCGAGATGGCGCTGGCCGAGGTCGCGCGCGACACGCGCGGCCGGCTGCAGGTCCGGACCAATTCCTTCCGCAAGGCCTATTACTTCGCCAACCCGCGCAACGACTTCCGGCAGGGCTGGGCGTTCGTGGTCACGAGCTTGGCGGTGGAGCAGCAGGAACATGTGCGCGACCGCTTCTTGGGCGGACCGGACCGTGATTTCAGCGATCCCCACTTCGTCACCCATGGCCGGCCCGACCCGAGCGCCGGCGACGACGGCCGCCGCATCGCCGCCTTCTGCGGCACGGTCGAGGTCGCGGCGCACGGCGAGGCCGCGGTCGCCATCACTCTGGGCCAGGCGCCCGACCTGCCGGCGGCCGAACACTACGCCGAGCGCCATGCCGCCCTGGCGGTGGCCCAGCATGCGCTGATCGAGACCCACCGCTTCTGGAACAGCACGCTGGGCGACCTGCGGGTCGAGACCAGCCAGCCGGCGTTCGACCGCCTGGTCAACGATTGGCTGCCCTACCAGTTGCTGACCGCCCGCCTGTGGGGCCGGTGCGGGCCAAGTCAGCGCGGCGGCGCCTTCGGCTTCCGCGACCAGCTCCAGGACGTGCTGCCGCTGTTCGCGATCCGCCCGGACCTCGCCCGCCGCCAGATCCTGCTCCACGCGCGCCAGCAGTTCCTGGCCGGCGACGTGCTGCAATGGTGGCACCCGGCCGCCACCGGCGGTACCGGCCTCGGAGCCCGCAACAACGCCTCCGACCCGCATCTCTGGCTGCCTTACCTGACCGCGCGCTACGTCATCCAGACCGGCGACGCCGCGATCCTGGAGGAGCCGGTACCGTTCCTCGAAGGGCCGGAGATCCCGGCCGGTGCCGAAGGCATCAACTTCGTGCCCCGGCCCTCGCAAGAGGAGGCGTCTCTCTATCAGCACTGCTGCAAGGCGATCGACTTCACCCTTGGCCGCATCGGGCCGCACGGCCTGCCGCTGATCGGCAGCGGCGACTGGAACGACGGCCTCAGCGAAGGTGGGTCCGGCGAGAGCGTGTGGCTGGGGTTCTTTCTCTACGACACGCTGGCCCACTTCGCGACGCTGGCGGAGCGGCGCGAGGGCCTGGCCAAGGCCGCCATCTATCGCGAGCGCGCCGAGCAGATCCGTCTGCGGCTCGACGGGATGTGGCACGACGACCGCTACCCTCGCCTCGTCGCCGACAATGGCGACGCCATCTCCTGGTTCGACGCGCTCATGGGCTCCTGGCCGGTGCTCTCCGGTGCCGTCGGCTTCGAGCGTGGCCGGGAGACCGTGGAGGCGGCGCTCGCAGCCCTGGAGCGCGAGCACCAGGTGTTGCTGCTCACTCCCTATTTCGGCGAGCACTCGCCACGCGTGCCCGGGAAGATCGCGGACTACCCGCCCGGCGTGCGCGAGAATGGCGGCCAGTACTCGCATGGCTCGTCCTGGCTGGTGGACGCGTTGATGGATCTGGCCGACCACGCTCGCGCCCGCGGCGAGCGGACCACCGCCGAGGAGTTGCGCCACCGGGCCTTCACGGTCTGGCGCAAGATTTCGCCGCTGGACAAGACCCGGCCAGACCTCCTCGACATCTACGGCCTGCCGCCTCACCAGCAGCCGGCCGACATCTATTACGGCCCCGGCTACGAGCTCCGCGGCGGCTGGAGCTGGTACACCGGCGCCGCCGCCCGCATGCTCACCGCCGCCTACGCCATCCTCGGCATCAAGCTGGAGGGCGGCGAACTTGTCCTCGATCCCGACGCCTTCGCCCCCGACCGCGAGCTGCGCCTGCTCAAGGTCACCTACCGCGGCCGCGACATCACGCCCTAGGGGCGCTGCCAGCGCGAGATCGGCGGCAGCTGAGCGCGGGCGCGCACGTCACAAGCCTTGCGGCGATTCCATGGCGATGCGGCGGAGATAGTCGCCATAGCCGCTCTTGCCGAGCAGGTCGGCGTGCTCGATCAGCTTGGCCTGGTCGATGTAGCCCATCCGGAACGCCACCTCCTCCGGGCATGCGATCTTCTGCGCCTGCCGGTGCTCGAGGATGCGCACGAACTCGGCCGCCTCCAGCAGCGAATCGAAGGTGCCGGTGTCCAGCCAGGCATAGCCCCGTCCCAGCCGAGCCACGGCGAGCTGACCCATGGCGAGATAGGCGCGGTTGACGTCGGTGATCTCGATCTCCCCGCGCGCCGAGGGGCGCACCGCAGCCGCGATGTCGCTCACCTGCTCGTCGTAGAAGTAGAGGCCGGTGACGGCCCAATTGGAGCGCGGGGCAGTGGGCTTCTCGACGATGCCGACCGGCTGGCCGGCCTCGTCGAACTCGACCACGCCGTAGCGCTCGGGATCGCTCACCGCGTAGCCGAACACCGTGGCACCGCGCTCGCGGTCGCGCGCCGCCTGCATCTCCTCGGCGAGGCCGTGCCCGTAGAAGATGTTGTCGCCCAGCACCAGGGCGCAGCGCTGACCGGCGATGAAGCCGCGCCCGACGATGAAGGCGTCGGCGAGCCCGCGCGGCTCGGCCTGGACCGCGTAGTGCAGATCCAGCCCCCACTGCGAGCCGTCGCCGAGCAGGGCCCGGAACTGCGCCTGGTCGCGCGGCGTGGTGATGATCAGGATCGAGCGGATCCCGGCCAGCATCAGCGTGGCGATGGGGTAGTAGATCATCGGCTTGTCGTAGACCGGGAGCAGCTGCTTGCTGATCGCCAGGGTCATCGGGAAGAGTCGCGTCCCCGAGCCGCCGGCGAGTACGATCCCCTTCATCCGTCAGTCCTTCGCCGCCCTGGTGTCGGCCGCGATCTCCCGCCCGACCTCGGCCAACGCCTCGCGCCAGGGTCGCGGCACGATCTTGTGGACGCGGCCGATCTTGCCGCACAGCAGGACCGAGTTGGCTGGACGCCGCGCCGGGCGCGGAAACTCGGCCGTGGCGATCGGCACCACTGTAGGCACCGGCCGGCCCCGGGGCAGGCAAAGCTCCATCACCCCTTGGGCGAAACCAGCCCAATTGGTCACGCCGTCGCCGGCGAAATGGAAGGTGCCGTACCGATCGGCCGTACCGTCCAGCCGGCAGGCGATCGTCAAGATGGCATCGGCGAGGTCACCTGCCGCGGTCGGCGAACCATGCTGGTCGCCGACGATGCGCAGGACGTCTTGCCTCGCAGCGAGCTGAAGCATGGTGAGCACGAAGTTGCGCCCATGCGAGCTGTAGACCCAGGCCGTGCGCAGGATGACGTGCGCGGGGAGCTCGTCGCGGATCGCCCGCTCGCCCGCCTCCTTGCTGGCCCCATAGACGCCCAAGGGCGCCACCGGATCGTCCTCGACGTAGCCGGAACGCTTGGCACCGTCGAAGACGTAATCGGTCGAGACGTGAATCAGCGGCAGCCCGCGCGCGGCACAGGCCCGCGCAAGGTTTCTGGGGCCGGTGGCGTTGACCGCGTGCGCGCGCTCGGGCTCACTCTCTGCCTGGTCGACCGCCGTGTACGCCGCGGCATTGACCACGAGGCTGGGCTCCGCCCGGTCGATCACCCGCCCTACCGCCGACTCGTCGGCGATATCGAGCTCTGCCCGCGCCAAACCCACGGTTCCGAAGCCGCGCGCCGGCCCGCGGCGCATCAGCTCGCACCCGAGCTGCCCGGCGGCGCCGGTGACGAGCAGACTAGGCGCCATGGGCGGCCCCAGGCTCGCCTAGTCCCAGCCGAACGCCGGCATAGCGCCCGGCTCGGATCGGCTCCCACCAGGACTGGTGCTCCAGATACCAGCGCACCGTTTCCTCCAGCCCTTGCTCGAAGCTGCGCCCTGGTGCCCAGCCCAACTCGGCGCGGGCCTTGGTGTCGTCGATGGCGTAGCGCGCGTCGTGCCCGGGCCGGTCGGTGACGAAGGTGATCAGGCGGGCGCGGCCGGGCTGTCCGGGCTCCGGGCGCAATCGGTCCACGGCAGCGCAGATCGCCTTGACCACGTCGAGGTTCTTCCGCTCGCTGGCGCCGCCGAAATTGTAGCCTTCGCCGACCCGGCCACGAGCTGAGCGCCGCATGGATGCCGCGGCCATGATCGTCGACGTGGATCCAATCGCGCACGTTCACGCCCCTGCCATAGACCGGCAGTGCCTCGCCCGCCGCGGCCTTGATGATGGTGAGCGGGATGAGCTTTTCGGGAAACTGGTAGGGGCCGTAATTGTTCGAGCAGTTGGTGACGATCACCGGCAGGCCGTAGGTGCGGTGCCACGCCCGCGCCAGATGGTCGGCGGCAGCCTTGCTGGCGGCGTAGGGCGAATTCGGGTCGTAGCGCGTGCTCTCGGTGAAGCGCCCCTCCACGCCAAGGGAACCATAGACCTCGTCGGTGGAGACGTGGACGAACCGGAACGCCGCCTGCGCCTCTCCGGAGAGGGCACGCCAATGGGCCAGCGCCGCATCGAGCATGGTGTAGGTGCCCACCACGTTGGTCTGCACGAAGGCGCCCGGACCGTCGATGGAGCGGTCGACGTGACTCTCGGCGGCGAGGTGCACGACCGCTTGTGGCACGAACTCCGCGAACGCCGCAGCCACCGAAGCCCCGTCGCAGATGTCCGCCTGAACCAGCCGATAGCGGCTGTCGGCCGCCACCTCTTCCAGCGCATCAGGGCTCGCGGCATAGGTGAGCTTGTCGATGTTGAGCACCTCGTGCCCGAACTCACGCACCAGCATCCGCACGAAGGCCGAACCGATGAATCCGGCGCCGCCGGTGACCAATATGCGCATCAACCCTTCTTCCGCGTCGCGTCGATCAATGAGAGGCTACGGCGAACAGGTCGCACTCCGGAACGTCCCCAAGCCGCGGCATTGCCGTATCCTTTGCCGACAACACCGCCGCGCCGGGCTGCACCGGCCAGACGATGTCCAGGGCCGGATCGTCCCAGCGGATGCCACGGTCGTGCTCGCGGCTGTAGTAGGCGGTGACCTTGTAGACCACCTGCGTGTCGGGCTCCAAGGTGCAGAATCCGTGGGCGAAGCCGACCGGCACGTAGAGTTGGTGGCCATTGGCTGCACTGAGCGTGACCGAAACGTGGGCGCCGAAGGTCGCAGAGCCCCGACGCAAGTCGACCGCGACGTCGTGGATCGCACCGCTCACCACTCGGATCAGCTTGCCCTGGGCGAAGGGCTCGATCTGGTAGTGCAGGCCCCGGACGGTGCCCGTCTCGGCGGACAGCGAATGGTTGTCCTGGACGAACTCCTCCGCGACGCCCGCGGCGGCGAAGGCTCGCCGGCTGTAGGTCTCGCTGAAATAGCCGCGATCGTCCCCGAAGCGATCGGGCACGACCAGCCGGACCTCCGGGATCGAAAGATGCGTGATCGAGACGGCCATGCTTCCTCTTGCCCCCGGCCACGTCGACGCCGCGGCCCGGAGGCAATCTCTACCAGCGGAGCCCGATTGGGCAAGGTGGGGATGGACAGCTCGCTTGAGGGATGGGCGCTCCCATGCCATTGGTGAGTCACCGGTCCGTGCCTCGAGCCGGCGGTTGGTGACGACGATTTCCCGGGTTGGGACGGACAGAATGAACATCGACGCCAGCGGTGTGCCGCGGTTCGCGGCGCGCGTGGCCGCGCTCGGCGGTGCCGAGGCGGCGGCCTGGGAAATCCACGCCGAAGGAGTGCGCCGCCGCGCTGCCGGCGAGGACGTGATCCTGCTGTCGATCGGCGACCCCGACTTTCCCACCCCCGCACCCATCGTCGCCGCAGCCAAGGAGAGCCTGGACCTGGGCCGCACCCACTACGCCGAGATCGCGGGCCAGGTCCCGCTGCGCGAGGCGATCGCCCGCCAGCATCAACGCCTGTCCGGTCAGACCATCGATCCTGCCCGCATCCTGGTCCTGGCCGGCGCCCAGTCGGCGTTGTACACGGCCTGCCAGTGCCTGCTCCAGCCGGGCGACGAGGTCATCGTCCCCGAGCCGATGTACGTCACCTACCCGGCGACGGTCGCCGCCACCGGGGCGACGATGGTCAGGGTCCCGCTGGTGGCGGAGCGTGGCTTCCACATTGACCTGGACGCGCTGGCCGCGGCGGTGACCCCAAGGACCCGCGCGGTGCTGCTCAATTCCCCGCACAATCCGACCGGCGCGGTGATCACCCGGCACGAGATCGAGGCGATCGCCGGCCTGTGCCGCCGCCACGATCTCTGGCTGGTCTCCGACGAAGTCTACGCCACCCTCCTCTACGAGGGCGAGCATGTCGCTCCTGCCAGCCTGCCGGGCATGGACGCCCGCACCGTCACCGTCTCCAGCCTCTCCAAGTCGCACGCCATGACCGGCTGGCGGGTCGGCTGGCTGATCGGCCCGCCTGCCCTTATCGAGCACGGCGTCAACTTGGCACTCTGCATGCTCTATGGCTCGCCGCCCTTCATCCAGGATGCCGCGACCGTGGCGCTGGCCCAGGACGAAGCCGAGCACGCCCTGATGGTCGAACGGTTCCGTCGCCGCCGCGACGCGGTCTGCCGCCGGCTCGCGGGTCTGCCGGGGCTGGCCTGCTCCAGACCCAGGGGCGGCATGTTCGTCATGCTCGACGTGCGCCGCACCGGCTTGTCCGCAGAAGCCTTCGCCCAACGGCTGCTGGCCGAGGAAGGCGTCTGCGTGCTCTCCGGCGACGCGTTCGGCGGCGCCGCCGCGGGCCATGTCCGGATCAGCCTGACCGCCGCCGACGAACGTCTGGCGGAAGCCTGCAACCGGATCGGCCGCTTCGCCTTTCGCCACGGTGCGCCCGCGGCGGCGCTGCGGCTGGGCGCCTGAGCCCAGGTCGGATCCGCCACGACCGGACTTTACCCGCCTCGGTCGGCGTGTATGCTCCGGTCGCGGCGAGCGGGAACAATAGGGCGGCCGTGGGAGGCAGGTGTTGGCTTTGCTCGAGCTGCAAGGCGTCGCCAAGCATTTCGGCGCCATCGAGGCGCTGAGGGGGATCGATCTTTCGATCGAGCCTGGTGAGGTGCTCGGCCTGATGGGCGACAACGGCGCCGGCAAATCGACGCTGGTCAAGATCATCGCGGGCAACTTCCCCCCGTCCGAGGGCAAGGTGGTGCTCGAAGGGCAGCAGCAGCACTTTCACCAGCCCGCGGACGCGCGGGCGCGGGGTATCGAGATCGTCTATCAGGACCTGGCTCTGTGCGACAACATGAGCGCCGCCGAGAACGTGTTCCTCGGTCGCGAGCCGCACCGGAGCATCGGGCCGTTCAGCATCGTCGACTATGGGGCGATGTACTCGCGAGCCGCCGAGCTGTTCAAGGAACTGAAGTCCGAGACGCGCCCGCGTGACCTGGTCAAGCAGATGTCGGGCGGCCAGCGGCAGGCTGTGGCCATCGCCCGGACCCGGCTGTCCGACGCCAAGATCGTGCTCATGGACGAGCCGACCGCAGCCATCAGCGTCCGCCAGGTCGCCGAGGTGCTGGATCTGATCCGCCGCCTCAAGCACCAGAACATCGCCGTCATCCTCATCAGCCATCGCATGCCCGACGTGTTCGCCGTGTGCGACCGGGTGGCGGTGATGCGGCGCGGCACCAAGGTCGCCGACAAGGAGATCGCGACCAGTTCGCCCGAAGAGGTCACGGGCCTGATCACCGGTGCCATCAGGACGGCTTGAGGTCGAAGCACATGCAGAACAGCCGTCCCATGCAGAGCAGCGTCGAAATCGACGACGTCACCGGTCTCAAGGAACGCACGGTCCTGCAGCGTCTACTGAGCAGCCAGCCCTTCTGGGTGCTGATGGCGCTCCTGCTGATCTGCGCGGTGATGGCGTGGCTGCAGCCGCAGGCCTTCGCCAGCATGGACAATTTCTACAACATCACCCGCAACTTCGCCTTCGTCGGCATCATGGCCCTGGGCATGACCGCGGTCATCCTGACCGGCGGCATCGATCTGTCCGTAGGCTCGATCATGGGCGTGGTCGGCGTGGTCTGCGGCCTGCTCCTGCAGGCGGAGCAGCACTGGCTGCTGGCGGTGATCAGCGGACTGGTCGCCGGCGGCGTCTGCGGCGCAGCCAACGGTGCGCTCATCGCCTATGTCGGGCTGCCGCCGTTCGTGGTCACGCTGGGCATGCTCTCGATTGCGCGCTCCCTCGCCATCGTCCTGTCGCAGAACCGGATGATCTATGAGTTCGGGCCTTACGGTGATGCGTTCAACGAGATCGGCGGCGGCGACATCCTGGGACTGGCCAATCCGGTCTGGATGCTGATCGTGCTCACGCTCGTGTTCGCCTTCGTCTTCAATTTCACGCGCTGGGGCCGCTATCTCTATGCGATCGGCGGCAACGAGGGCGCCGCGCGCATGACCGGCGTTCCGGTCGATCGCATCAAGTTGCAGGCCTATATCGTGTCGGGCCTGACCGCTGGCATCGCGGCGGTGATGATCGTGGGCTGGCAAGGCTCGGCGATCAATGCGCTGGGCCAGGGCTACGAGTTGCGGGTGATCGCCTCGACCGTCATCGGCGGCGCCAACCTGATGGGCGGCGAAGGCGGCGCCTTCGGCGCGTTCATTGGTGCGGCACTGATCGAGGTGATCAGGAACAGCCTGCTCATGGCCGGTGTCGATTCGAACTGGCAGGGCACCTTCGTCGGCATCTTCATCATTCTCGCGGTGCTGTTGGAGCGGATCCGCGGAAGGCGCTCGGGCTGAGCGGTCTCGGCCCGGCGAGGTTACCCACAAGGGAGGTAGGTTTATGAAGAAGTTCCTGATCGGCACCGCTTCGGCGGCGGTGCTGGCCGTACTCGGCAGTACGGCACCGGCGAGCGCCGACGAACTCACCTTCGCGCTCGTGCCGAAGAACATGAACAATCCGTTCTTCGACCAGGCCCGCGACGGCTGCAAGAAGGCCGAGGAAGAGAGCGGCGGCAAGTTCAAGTGCGAATATATCGGCCCCGGCGAGCATGGCGGCGGTGAGGAACAGGTCCAGGTCGTGCTCGACCTGATCGCCAAGGGCGTGGACGGCATCGCCGTCAGCCCGGCCAACGCGGCCGCCATGGGCAAGGCGCTGGAGAAGGCCAAGGAAGCGAACATCCCGGTCCTGACCTGGGACAGCGACCTCCTGGACAAGGACAAGTCCCTGCGGATCGCCTATGTCGGCACCAAGAACTACGACATCGGCGTGAACCTCGCCAAGCTGGCGCAGGAGATCAAGCCCGAGGGCGGCACCATCTGCATCCAGTCCGGCGGCGCGGCGGCGGCCAACCACAATGAGCGCATGCAGGGCATCCGCGACACGTTGGCCGGCGCACAGAGCGCCGCCGCCCCCGGCGACCGCCTGACCGGCCAGAACGGCTGGAACGAGGTCGACGGCTGCCCGCTCTACACCGACGACGATTTTCCGCGCGCGGTGCAGCAGATGGAAGACATCCTGGGCAAGTATCCGGAGCTCGACGCCTTCATCCCGACCGGCGGCTTCCCCCAGTTCATCCCGCAGGCCTACGCCAAGGTGGCGGAGAAGCACAAGGCGCGCATCGACAGCGGCGACCTCGCGCTGGTGGTGGCCGACACGCTGCCCGTGCAGATGGACCTGATGAAGCAGGGCCTGTCGCTGGGCCAGGTCGGCCAGCGCCCGTTCGAGATGGGCCACGAGACGATGGGCTTCCTCTACGAGATCGTGACCGAGCAGAAGAACCCGGCAGATCCGACCTACACCGGCCTGGACGTCTGCACGCCCAAGAACGCCGATACCTGTATCGGCGGCTGAACCTGGGCTAGCCAAGGAGATGGCGCCTCCGGGAGCTTCCCCGGGGGCGCCTTTCCTCTTAGTGGAGGTGACGCCATGACCCAGCACACGCTCCGTGCCGGAGAGCTCGAGCTCTTGGTGGACGCAGCCCGCGGCGGCTCGATCATGGCGTTCCGCACGCGCGGCTTCGATCTGTTGCGCCCGTGGGATGGGGTCAGCGAGGACCCGCGCTCCTTCGCGAGCTTTCCGCTGGTCCCGTTTTCCGGCCGCGTCGACCATGGCCGCTTCCGCTTCGACGGCAGGGAGTACGCGCTGGCGCCAAACTTCGCGCCCGAGCCGCACGCGATCCATGGCGACGGCTGGACCTCGCCCTGGGATACGGTCGCGACCAACGCCACCAGCGCCGAGCTGGAGCTGGTCCATGACCGCGACGGGCAGCCCTTGCGCTACCGCGCGACGCAGATCTTCTGGCTCTACCCCGACCGCCTCGAGATCGCGATGAGCATCACCAACCGCGGTCCTGAGCCGATGCCGTTCGGCCTCGGCCATCACCCCTATTTCGGCGACCGCGACCAGGCGAGGCTATCGGCCGAGGTCGGCGGCGTCTGGCTGCCCGACGACCTGAACGTGCCGACGACCCTGGAGCCGGTGCCCGTGCTCTGGGGCTTCCGCCACCGCCGGCCGGTGGCGGAGCTGGTGCTCGACCATGTCTTCCAGGGCTGGAACGGCCGCGCGCTGCTGGAATGGCCCGAGGCCGGACATGCGTTGGAGGTGACCGCCGACGAACTCTTCCGGCACCTCGTCGTCTATGTGCCGCCGGGCAAGGACTTCTTCTGCGTCGAGCCGGTGAGCATGATCGGCAACGGCTTCAACCTCTTGGCCGCCGGCGTCGCGGGCACGGGCGTGCGCGTGCTCGACCCGGGGCAGTCGATGCATGGCAGCATGACCTTCCGCCCGGTGGCCAGCGGTCCCGCCTGAGCCGGCTCCGGCGCCTGCCGCTCAGACCCAGCCGCCATCGACGATGTAGCTCTGGTTGGTCATGGCGCTGCTGGCGTCCGAGGCCATGAACAGCACCACGCGCGCAATGTCGTCGGGCACCAGCTTGCGCTTCAGGCACTGGCGGGTCATCAGCTCGCGCTCGCCCTCGGGCGTCAGCCACATCGACTTCTGGCGCTCGGTCATGATCCAGCCGGGGGCGATCGAGTTCACCCGGATGTTGTCCGGCCCCCAATCGCGCGCGAGCGAGCGGGTCAGCCCCAGCACGGCCGACTTCGCCGCCGTGTACGCCGCCATCCCGCCCTGCCCGACCATCCACGAGGTCGAGCCCATGTTGATCACCGAGCCGCCCCCTGCCCGCTTCATCATCGGGTAGGCCGCCTGAGCGGCAAAGAACTGGTGCCGCAGGTTCACCGCGAACCGTTCGTCCCAATATTCCGGCGTCACCGTTTCGAATGGGTGCCGGTCGTCGCGCGCGGCGTTGTTGACCAGCACGGTGATCGGACCGTTGGCCTCACCGGCCGTGGCGACCGCGCCGCGCAATGCCTCGATGTCGCGCAGGTCGCAGTGGATGTAGCGGGGAAGCGGCAGGTCCTCGCCCTCGATCGCCGCCAGCAGTTCCGCCGCCGCCGCGTCGTTCACGTCGACGAACGCCACCTTGCTGCGCTGCTCGCAGAAGCGGCGGACGATCTGGGCGCCGATGCCGGAGCCGCCGCCGGTGACGAGTACCGAACGCCCCTGGAGATCGGGATAGGTGGCCGAGCCCGTCATGGTTGCACTCCCTGCTCATTGCGCCATGCGGCATAGCCCGGGGCAGCACCAGCGGCAAGCCCGGCAGGGCCGAGCCGCACAGCAACTTTCGGGCCGACTCCGGGAATTCCACGCAATTCAACGTGATACAGGCGGAACCACATCTTGTGTCCGCGATCACGCCTACGCCGACAAACGCGTGAGTCCGGCCACACCGGTGTTGACGCCACCTGCGCAATTCCTAGACTAGCAACACGCACGAGTGGCTGACCATGGCGCGCTCCGCAGGGAGCCTGCCGCATGGTGACGAGTTGATAACAGCAGCGGGCAAATCGGCATCCGCCTCTTCCATGCATCCGCTCGGGTGCGCCGATGGCCCGCTGTGGTAAGCTGCACGAACAGCCGCCCGACGTTCTTTTCGGCAAAAATAGCTTAGTGGGAGGTTACGCTGCGGAGACGGAGCAGCGTCGGTTTCATGTTGGCTCGATTGCTGCATGTTGGAGTGGCCGCAGTTTAACGACGGCTTTTCGGGGGGAGACCAAGGGAAGTGCTGCTGACGTCACGCTAGCCAGCGAGGTTTCTGTGCATGCCGGGTGACCCGATCGATTTCGCCTCCATCATCGAGCAGGATCGCTCTGAGCGACAGAAGCTCGAATGGCAGGGAACTTTCCTGCAATATCTGGAACTTGTGAAGCAGCGGCCGGGATTGGCCGACCTCGCGCATCGCCGCATGTACGACATGATGGCAGGCCCGGGCGTGACCGAGCTCGATCTCGAGGCCGATCCGCGCGCGAAGCGGGTGTTCGGCGACGAAACGGTCAAGATCTACAACTTCTTCGCCGACGAGTTCTTCGGCATGGAGCGCACGCTCGAGAAGATCGTGCGCTACTTCCACTCGGCCGCGATGGGCGGGGAGGAGGCGCGTCAGGTCCTCTACCTGATGGGGCCGGTGGGCTCAGGCAAGAGCTCGCTGGTCGAGCGGCTCAAGCGCGGTCTGGAGGACCTCGAGCCGCTGCACGTGATCGAGGGCTGCCCGATCTTCGAGCAGCCGCTGCACCTGATCCCGCGCCATCTGCGCAAGGCGTTCGAGGACATGCTGGGTGTCCGGGTCGAAGGCGACCTGTGCCCGGTCTGTCGCTGGCGGCTGATCAACGAGCATGAAGGCAAGTACGAGAACTTCCCCATCAAGACGATGGCGTTCAGCAAGCGCGCGCGGCGCGGCATCGGCGTCGTTCCGCCGGTCGACCCCAACAATCAGGACACGTCGGTGCTGATCGGCTCGGAGGACATCAGCAAGCTCGACCGCTACAGCGAGGGCGATCCCCGTGTGCTGGAGCTGAACGGCGCCTTCAACGTCGGCAATCGCGGCATGGTGGAGTTCATCGAGGTCTTCAAGAACGAGACCGAATATCTCCACACCATGATCACCGCGACCCAGGAGAAGTTCGTCCCGGCCCCCGGCCGGCACGGCACGATCTACGTCGACACCTGCATCGTGGCCCACAGCAACGAGGCCGAGTGGCAGAAATTCAAGGCCGACCACACCAACGAGGCGATCCTCGACCGCATCGTGGTGGTCAAGGTGCCCTACAATCTGCGCCTCTCCGAGGAGGTGAAGATCTACCGCAAGTTCCTCGAGCGCTCCAAGTTCAACGCGCAGATCGCGCCCCATACGCTCGAGATCGCCTCGATGTTCGCGATCCTGTCGCGGCTCGAGCCCACTCCAAAGTGCGACCTGCTCACCAAGCTCAAGATCTACAATGGCGAGGAGGTCCTGGAGAAGGGCCGGCCGAAGAAGCTGACCGTCCACGAGCTGCGCGAGGACGCCAAGCGCGAGGGCCTGTTCGGCATCAGCACCCGCTTCATCATGAAGGCGCTGGACACGGCGCTCACGCGCAACGACGGCTCGATCCACCCGATCAACGTCCGCGAATCGCTGATCGGCATGGTCAAGGAAGCGGATACCTCCGAAGACACCAAGAAGCAGAATCTCGAGTTCCTGCAGGACACCCTGCACAAGGTCTATCTGGAGATGCTCGAGAAGGACATCACCAAGGCCTTCGTCTACAGCTTCCAGGGCCAGGCCGAGACGCTGTTCCACAATTATCTCGATCATGCCGAGGCCTATGTCACCAAGACCAAGGTCAAGGATCCCTCGACCCGGGATGAGATGCAGCCCGACGAGGCGTTCCTGAAGTCGATCGAGGAGCAGATCGCGATCATCGGTCCGGCCGCCGACGGCTTCCGCCAGGAGGTCATCGCCTATCTCTGGGCCGCCACCCGGCGCGGCGAGAAGATCGACTACGTGTCCTACGAGCCCCTGAAGGAGGCGATCGAGAAGAAGCTGATGAACTCGGTGCGCGACATCAGCCGGATCATCACCAAGGCGCGGACCCGCGACGACGAGCAGCGGCAGAAATACGGGGCGATGGTCGAGAACCTGATCGAGCAGGGCTACAACGAGGACAGCATCGACACGATCCTCAAATATGCGTCCAACCATCTGTGGAAGGACTGACGGGCGCGGGATCCAGATGAGCACCGTCTTCCGTCCCTACTCCGAGTCCGAGGCGCTGCGGTCCGACCGCAGCGCCGGCGACCGCAAGCGGCACCGCGAGAAGCTGCGCCGCTCGATCCGCGAGAACATCGCCGACGTCATCGCCGAGGAGAGCATCATCGGCCGCGACCGGGACCGGGTGATCAAGGTCCCGATCCGCGGCGTGAAGGAGTACCGCTTCGTCTACGGCGACAATGCCGGCGGCGTCGGGACCGGCGACGGCAGCACCGAGCCCGGACAGGTCGTGGGCTCGGCACGGGGCAAGGGCGACAAGGGCCAGGGCCCGGCGGGCAGCGATCCCGGGCTCGACTATTACGAGACCGAGATCACGCTCGACGAGCTGATCGACATCATGTTCGAGGACCTCGAGCTGCCGGACCTCGAGCGCAAGATTCTCAAGCAGGCGACCGCCGACCGGGTGGCCAAGCGCCAGGGCTACCGCAAGGCAGGCATCCGCGTGCATCTCGACCGGCGCCGAACGGTCAAGGCCAAGCTGCGCCGCAAGATCGCTGCCGGCATCCCGCTGAGCGAGCCCGACGAAGTACCCGAAGCCGAGGACGACGGGCTGATCAAGTTTCCCTTCCGCAAGGAGGACCTGACCTACAAGCGGCTGGTGCTGGACGAGCGCGAGGAGAGCAATGCGGTTGTCGTGTGCATCATGGACACGTCGGGATCGATGGACCGGCTGAAGAAATACCTGGCACGCAGCTTCTTCTTCTTGCTCTACCAGTTCCTGTGTACCAAGTACAAAGCGGTCGAAATTGTCTTCATCGCCCACCATACCCAGGCCAAGGAAGTCACCGAGGAGGAATTCTTCCATAAGGGGGAGTCCGGCGGCACCTTGATATCCTCCGGCTACAGGAAAGCGCTGGAGGTGATCCAGGAGCGCTATCATCCGGAACATTGGAACGTTTACGCCTTCCATTGCTCGGACGGCGACAACTTTGAGTCCGACAACGAGGAGGCGATGAAGGCGGCGCGCGAGCTGTGCGCCACCTGCAACCTGTTCGGCTATGGCGAGATCAAGCCGATGGGCTCGCACTATTACGAGAGTTCGATGCTCGAGCGCTTCCGCCACCTCGACGACGACAACTTCCAGTCGGTGCTGATCGAGCGGCGCGAGGACATCTGGCCGTCGTTCAAGGCCTTCCTGTCGCGGGACCGGGCGACGGCGGAGGCGTAGCTCCGCCTCACGCTGGCAGCTGCAGGCTCCCGTCCTCGTCGAGCTTGAAGTGAGGGTTCCAGGCTACCTCCCACAGGTGCCCGTCGGGATCGGCGAAATAGCCGGTGCATCCGCCCCAGGACGCATCCTCGGCCGGACGCAGGACGCGGCCACCGGCCTCGCCCGCCTGCGCCAGGGTCGCCGCGACCTCCTCGCGGCTGCGCACATTGTGGGCGAGGGCGATGCCGCCGAACCCGCCACCTGGGCCCGCTTCCGGCAGCCGCGCGTCCTGGGCAAGGGCCTCCCGGCCCCACAACGCCAGGGCGAGGCCGCCGAGCTGGAAGAACACGACCTCCTCGGTGCCCGCCCCCGAGGCCCTCCAGCCCAGCCCCGCCTCGTAGAACCGCCGGCTCCTGGCGAGATCGGCCACGCCCAGGGTCACCAGGCTCAGACGCTGTTCCATGGTCCTGCTCCGCTCCAGGCTACCCGCTTGCGCGTAGTGCTACCGCAGCCCAGGTGGAGGCCGCGAGGGACAGCACGACAACGGCCACGAACGCCTGCAGTCCCCAGCTCACCTCGACCGTCCCGATGCCGACCCCCTTGAGCCCGACGATGATCACGGCCAGCAGGAAGACCTCGGTCATCGACAGCTTGCCCAGGAGCGCGAAGCGGTCGAGCCAGCTGCGCGCGCGGTCGACGGGCACACAGAACCAAACCCACGCCAGCGCCAACCCTTTGGCCAGTGGGGCCAGCACCGAGAACACCAGCACGGCGCCGAACAGCGACAGGTCGAGACGCCACAGCTCGATCAACCCGCTGACGATCGAAACCTCCTGTCGCCACAGGAACGGCACCCGGGCGGTGAACAGGGGCAGCCACCAGGTCATCGGCACCAGGATCAGGCTCGCGAGCAGCAGCGGCCCGATCAGACGGGCCGTGCCCGTGAGCGTCGCCGCAGCGCTATCCGGTCGTGACAGGCTGAACAATGCCGCCGCACCCTCCACCTTACCCGCTGCCGTCGCTATATATGCCCGAACGCAAGGCCTTGCTGGATCGCCGATGGAGTTCGACCGCTTCCCTCTCGCCGACGCCGAAGGTACGGTCCTCGCCCACAGCGTGAAGGCCGGCGACGTCGTGCTGCGCAAGGGCCATGTCCTGGCGGAGCAGGACGTTGAGCGTCTGCGCGGCGCCGGAGTTGAGGCCGTCGTCGCGGCGCGGATCGGCAATGCGGACGTGCCCGAGGACCGTGCCGCCGCGGAACTCGCGGCCAAGCTGGCCGGTGACCGGATCGAGCTTGCCAGGGCCTTCACCGGGCGCGCCAACCTGCATGCCACCGCTGGCGGTCTGCTCGTCCTGGATCGCGACCGGATCGACGGCTTCAACCGCATCGACGAGGCGGTGACGCTGGCTACCCTGCCGGAGCATGCCGTGGTCCAGGCCCGGCAGATGGTGGCCACGGTCAAGATCATCCCTTTCGCCATTCCTTCGGCCCTTCTGGAGCGGTGCCTGGTGGCGCTGGCCGAGAGCCCGCTCCTGAGGGTGGCGTCGTTCCTGCCCTGGCGCGCCCGGCTGATTCAGACCGAGCTGCCGAGCGTGCCGGGCAAGGTCCTGGACAAGACCGTGCGGATCACGCGCGACCGCCTTGCCGCCGTGGCGGGCGAGCTCGCCGGCGAGACCCGCTGCGCGCACACTTCGGTTGCCGTGACCGGGGCGATCCGCGCCGCCGTCGCCGCGGGCTGCGACATGGTCCTGATCGCCGGCGCCTCGGCGATCACCGATCGTCACGACGTGCTGCCGGCCGGGATCGAGGGCGCCGGTGGGACGGTCGAGCATTTCGGCATGCCGGTCGATCCCGGCAACCTCCTGCTCCTCGCGCGTTTGAACGGACGGCCTGTCCTGGGTCTGCCGGGCTGTTGCCGCTCGCCCAAGCTCAACGGCTTGGACTGGGTCCTGCAGCGGCTCGCGGCGGGGCTGCAGGTCACCGGGCGGGACATCATGGGCATGGGCGTCGGCGGCCTGCTGAGCGAGATCCCCTCCCGGCCGCAGCCGCGCGAGGGTGAGCCGCGGGCGACGCCGAGCGGTGTCGGCGCCCTGGTCCTGGCGGCCGGCCAGTCCCGGCGCATGGGCGGCCCGAACAAGCTGCTGCTGGAGGTCGGAGGCAAGCCCATGGTGCGCCACGTGGTCGAGGCCGCACTCGCGTCGCGTGCCCAGCCGGTCGTGGTGGTGGTCGGACACCAGCAGCACGAGGTCCGCCAAGCCCTGCGCGGCCTGAAGGTCCGCTTCGCCCAGAACATCGATTTCGCCCAGGGCCTCAGCACCTCGCTGAAAGCGGGGCTCGCCGCTCTGTCGCCGGACGCTGCCGGCGCCGTGGTGTGCCTTGGCGACATGCCGCGGGTGAGCACTGCGCTGATCGATGCCCTGGTCGCCGCCTTCGACCCGGTCGAGGGCCGCTCGATCGTGGTGCCGACCTGGCACGGCAAGCGCGGCAACCCGGTCCTGTGGGGCCGCGCCTATTTCGCCGAGATGCAGAACGTGGCCGGGGACGTGGGGGCGAGGCACCTGATCGGCGAGCATGGCGGGGCGGTGGTCGAGGTCGAGGCCGAGAGCGACGGCACCCTGATCGACATCGACACCCCCGAGGCGCTCGCCGCCTACGCCGGAGCCGCCCCATGAACGCGATCCGCGACGAGTTTCCGATCTTCGCCGCCCAGCCGGCACCGTTCCACTATCTGGACAATGCCGCCACGGGCCAGATCTGCCGCGCGGCGGCCGGGGCGCTGTGGCGGTTCGAAACCGAGGGCCGGGCCAATGTGAAGCGCGGGGTCTACCGCCTGGCAGACCAGGCGACGGTGGCGTTCCAGACCGCGCGCGCCGAGGTCGCGGCCTATCTCGGCGCCGCGGAGGCCGACGAAGTGGTCTTCACCTCCGGCTGCACCCTGGCGCTGAACACCGCCGCCCACGCCCTGGCGCCGCGCCTGCGGCCGGATGACGAGATCCTGCTCTCCCAGCTCGAGCACCACAGCAACATCGTCCCCTGGCAGATGGTGGCGGAGCGTGCCGGCGCCAGGGTGCGCGCCATTCCGGTCACGGAGGATGGCCGGCTCGACTATGACCAGCTGGACACGCTGGTCACCCGGCGCACCAGGATCATCGCCGTCACCCACGCGTCCAACGTCACCGGCGCGGTGACCGAGGTCGGCCGCCTGCGCGAAGCCGCCGACGCGGTGGGCGCCCTGCTCGTGCTCGACGGCGCCCAGCGCGCACCCCACGGGCCTATCGACGTGCCGGCGCTGGGTTGCGACCTGTACGCCTTCTCGGCCCACAAGATGTTCGGCCCCACTGGGGCCGGCGCACTCTGGGGCCGCAAGGAGCTCTTGGCCGAGTTGCCGCCATTCCTCGGCGGCGGCGAGATGATCCGTCGGGTCGAGATCGAGCGCTCGACCTACGCCCCGCCACCGCACCGCTTCGAGGCCGGCACGCCCGCGATCGGGCCGGTGATCGGAATGGGTGCCGCGGCCGCTTGGCTTACCAACCTCGACTGGGCAGCGCTGGGCCGCCAGGAGATCGAGCTGACCGCGGCGATCCTGGACGGCCTGGGCACCCTGCCCGGCGTTCGCATCCAGGGCCCGACCGGCACCCAGGGCCGGCTCGGCGTGGTGTCGTTCAGCGTCGAGGGCGCCCACCCGCACGATGTCTGCCAGCTGCTCGACGAGGTGGGCGTGTGCCTGCGCGGCGGGCATCATTGCGCCCAGCCGCTGATGGACGCCTTCGACCTGCCGGCCACCGCCAGGGCCAGCCTCGCCCCCTACAACGACTTGGCCGACGTCGCTGCCCTGATCGCCGGGCTCGACCGCGCGATCGCACGGCTGCGCTAGGAGCCGCCCATGTCCGCCCAGCTCTACGACGATGCGATCCTGGCCGAGGCGAAAGCGCGTCATGGCCATGGCCGGCTGTCCGCCCCCGACGTCAGCGTAACCTGCGACAACCCCTTGTGCGGCGACCGGGTCACCGTCGACCTCGACCTCGCCGGCGATGCCGTCGCCGCCTTCGCCCAGACCACCCGCGGCTGCGTGCTGACCCAGGCCGCCTCCTCCGTGCTCGGTCGTCACCTCGCCGGCGCCTCGGCCGTTGACCTGGAGCGCGCCACGACCGAGCTCCGCTGCCTGCTCGCCGGCCGGACCGTCACTCCGGCCTGGCCCGAGCTTGCGATGTTCGCCCCGGTGCATGCCGTCGCGAGCCGGCACGAGTGCGTGCTGCTGCCGTTCCGGGCCGCTGCCGAAGCGCTCGCCAAGGGCGGGACATGACGCGAGCCCATCACGGCGGAAGGCGGCTGTCGGTGGCGCCCATGATGGATTGGACCGACCGCCACTGCCGCTACTTCCACCGGCTGCTCGCACCCCGAGCGCTGCTCTACACCGAGATGGTCCATGCCGGCGCCATCCTGCACGGCGACGCCGAGCGCTTCCTCGCCTTCGACCCGGCGGAACATCCGGTGGCGCTGCAGCTCGGCGGCAGCGAGCCTGTGGATCTCGCCCGCGCCGCCGCGATTGGCGCCGCGCGCGGCTACGACGAGATCAACCTCAACTGCGGCTGCCCGTCCGAACGCGTCCAGCGCGGCCGCTTCGGGGCCTGCCTGATGCTGGAGCCCGACCATGTCGCTTCCTGCGTCGCGGCGATGATCGCGGCCGTGCCGGCGACGGTGCCGGTGACCGTCAAATGCCGGATCGGCGTCGACGACAGCGACGAGCTGCCCTTCCTGCTCCGCTTCGTGTCCGCGTCCGCCGCCGCCGGCTGCCGGAGCTTCGTCGTCCATGCGCGGAAGGCTTGGCTCAAGGGGCTGAGCCCGAAGCAGAACCGGGAGGTGCCGCCGCTGCGCTACGGCGTGGTGCACGCGCTCAAGCGCGAATTTCCGGAGCTCGAGATCGTGCTGAACGGCGGCCTGCGCTCTCCCGCCGGCGCACACGAGCAGTTGCGACTGGTCGACAGCGTCATGATCGGGCGCGAGGCCTACGAGAACCCGTGGTCGCTGCGAGCCTTCCATGACGAGCTCTACGGCACACCCGGGGATGCGCCGACGCGGACCGACATCGTCGCCGTCATGGCCGATTACGCCGAGCGGCAGGGCCGTGGCGGTGTTCCGGTCCGGACGGTCGCCCGCCACATGCTGGGGCTGTTCAACGGCTTGCCCGGCGCTCGCGCCTGGCGACGGCGCCTGGCCCTCGCCGAGCGCGGCGACGGGCCCGAGTTGCTCCTAGCTGCGGCAGGTCTGGTCAATGAAGAGACCGCGCGCGCGGCTTAACGTCCCGTTGAGGACGGGCCGCTAGGATCGGACGCCATGAGGACGAGCCCGACGCGCGCCATCCTGGCCTGCCTGCACGGTCCGCTTGCCGGCCTGCGTGCCGACGAGCGGGGTGCGACCGCCATCGAGTACGCCCTGTTGGCGGCCGTCCTGGCGATCATGGCCATCGGCGGCCTTCAGGCACTCAGCGGTGGCACGGGCGGGCTCTACGACGCGATGGACGCCATCTCGGTCGCGATCGAGGACGCGCTGGCGGGTTGAACCGACCGGCGCACCCTCGCTCAGCCGATCGCCGGTGCGATCTCGGCCACGCTGGTGAACAGCCGATGCGGCGCCTGTGCCCGCAGGGCATCGGGCGGCGAGTAGCCCCAGGTGACGGCACCGAAGGCGATCCCGACCGCCCGCGCGGCCTCGGCGTCGCGCAGTTCGTCGCCGACATAGAGCGCTTCGGCCGGCGGCAGCCGGTAGTGGCGCAGCACCTTGCGCAACAGAGGCGGCTTGCCGAACAGCCCCGCACCGCAGGCGTAGTGATCGATCAGGGCCGCGTGCTCGCGTCCCAGGGTCGAGCGGATGTTGGTCTCGGCGTCGGAACTGACGATGGCGCGTAGGACGCCGCGCTGCGCCAGATCGCGCAACAGGTCGACCACGCCCGGGAACAGGGGCAGCCGGTGCGCTTCCAGCGCCTTGAGCTGGCGCAGGCGGCGGGCGATCCGCGGCACCTGCCACAAGGGGACGCCCAGCCGCGCCAGGGCCTCGCGTGGGTGGCAGCCGCGCAGCACCTGGCGCTCCTCCGGTCCGACCTGGCGCAGGCCGAACTCCTCGGCGATCACGCCGATCACCCGCTGGAACCAGGGCAGGCTGTCCGCCAGCGTGCCGTCGAAATCGAAGATGGCGAGCCGGTAGCTCACGGCGTCAGGTGCAGCCAGGGCAGGCGCTCCTCGGCATAGGCCTCGACCGTCGGCACCAGATCGCTGCAATCGTCGAAGCTGCCCAGGTGAAGGTGCACCTCGCCCGGCCAGCGCTCGCCGACGAAACTGATCGGGCTGCCGCACCGGCCGCAGAACCCGCGGCGGACTCCGGGCGAGGCGACATATTCGGTCGGCGGCCCCGCCGTGAACCGCACCGCTGCCGCCGGAAAGCCGGCATAGGCGGCAACCGGTGCCCCGGTGGCTCGCCTGCAGCTGGCGCAGTGGCAGTAGGCGATCCAGTTGGGCACGCCCTCGGCCGCGAAGCGTACCGCCCCGCAGCGGCAACCCCCGTTATGCATCGACCGTGGCGCTCCAGCCTCAGTGGACGCAGCCGGCTCCGCAGGCGTGGCCGGCGAAGCTCGGTCGTGCCGGAGCGCAGGCGCCGTCGCCGCAGGCCAGCGCCTCGCGCGCCTCACCACCGCCGACGGCCGGACGGGCCAACGCGCGCGGCGCGGGCTCGGTGCAGGATGGGCAGGGCTGCGGCGCGTCGCTTTCGCTCATCGTGCCCCAGGCGGCGAACTCGCCGTGCTGCTCGCATTGGTAGGTGTAGAGTGGCATGGGCGTGGCATTCCAGGTGCGCGTGACGCTGGAGCGAAGAGATAGCGCCTGGGACCGCCCTAGGCGAGAGCGCGCAACGTCGCGATCCGCGATGCGGCCATACTCCCGCCAGGGCCGACACCCTGCTAGAAGTCGCGCCGACCCGGCACGGACCAGAAGACCAGCCATGACACCTTCCGACCAGACGCGCCGGTGGCAGGAACGCGACGCCCGCCACCACCAGCACCCGTCTGCCGTCCAGCACGGTCTGTCCAACCGCACGGGCAAGCCCGATCAGAGCCGGTGCAGCATCGCAGCTGTCGTTGCGGGGCTCCGCCGGTGCTGAGCGTCCTGCGCAGCAACTGGGCACTGTTTCTGGGCATCGCCATCCTGATGCTCGGTCACGGGCTGCAGGGGACGCTGTTGGGCCTGCGGGCCAATATCGAGCGGTTTCCCGACGCGGTCACGGGCCTGGTCATGTCCGGCTACTATGCCGGCCTGCTGGTCGGTTCCCTGCGGGTCCCCGTGCTGGTCGCGCGCGTCGGCCATGTGCGGGTGTTCGCGGCGCTGCTGTCGCTGGGCTCGACCGCGATCCTGTTCCAGGCGGTGTTCGTGGAGCCGATCGCCTGGTTCCTGATGCGACTGCTCACCGGCTACTGCTTCGCCGGCGCCTTCATCGTCGCCGAGAGCTGGCTCAACGGCAGCGCCGACAATGACAGCCGCGGCAAGCTCCTCTCGCTCTACATGGTCGTGCAGATGGGCGGGATGGCCGCTGGCCAGTTTCTGCTCAACCTCGCCGATCCCCGGGGTTTCGACCTGTTCATCCTGGTCTCGGTCCTGATCTCGATCGCCGCGGTGCCCATGCTCCTGACCGCGGTGGCAGCACCGCCGGTCAGCAGCGGCCGGGGCATCGGCCTGCTGGCGCTCTATCGCCTGTCGCCGCTCGGCGTGGTCGGGATCGTCGGCGTCGGCGTCGGCACCAGCGGGCTGTTCAGCATGGGGCCGGTCTACGCCAACCAGGAAGGGCTCTCGGTCGCGGCGATCTCGACCTTCATGGCCGCGGTGATCATGGGCGGGGTCGTGTTCCAGCTGCCGATCGGCCAGCTCTCCGATCGCCTTGACCGCCGCTGGGTGATCGCCGTCGCGGCACTCCTGGCCGGCTTCGTCGTGCTGCCGCCGGCACTGCTGCCGCAGCTGCCCAACATCCTCTTGTTCCCCGGCTTTTTCCTGGTGGGCGGCCTGTCCCTGCCGCTCTATGCGGTATGCGTGGCGCATACCAACGACTTCCTCACTTCCGAGCAGATGGTCGGCGCCAGCAGTGCGCTGGTGCTCGCCTTCGGCATCGGCGCCGCCGCCGGGCCGACGCTCACGGCGCTGGCCATGCAGGCGATGGGCGCCATCGGTTTTCCGGTGTTCCTGGCGCTGGTCCATCTGGCCCTGGGCGTGTTCGCCCTATGGCGCATGACCCGCCGCTCCACCGTCGCCGCGGTCGCTCGCGGCGCCTACATCTCGCTGCCCTCGCCCTCGCCGGTTGTGATTCCCATGGCCCAGGAGAAGGCGGTGGCCCTGTCGCCGACGCTCGCGCCCGACGCGCCCGCGACGGCGGAAGCGGGGTGAAAACACTGGCGGACTGGAATTTTTGCCCTCGCGCCTTGTCCGGAAGGGCGTTATAATTCAGCGGTGGATGAACATCGCCCGGGAACGACGCCGTCTACTTGTTGTTTCTTGTACCACTGTCGGGGATCCGACGCCTCCGCATCCGGCGCCGATCCTACAGCCATGGTTCTGTCCACTTGGCGTCGATTGCCTTGGTAGAGCTTGATGGCGTTCATGGGCAGTCCAGGGCAGGGCTTCAGGTAGAACGGAGTGTTTCGGGGGCCGTACTGGCGTCCGCCTCCGCTAGCCCTTTGTGCCCTGGGTAAATCGATGTCTTGTAAACTGTTTGTCGCGAACTTCCCCTACTCGACCACCGATGAGGAACTGAACACGCTGTTCGGCCCTCATGGGCAAGTATTGTCGGTCAAGATCGCGACGGATCGCGAGACGGGCCGATCCAGGGGCTTCGGCTTCGTCGAGATGGGCTCCGAGCAGGAAGCGGACAACGCCATCCGCGAGCTTGACGGCTACCAGCTCGGTGGCCGCGGCTTGGCGGTACGCGTCGCCGAGGAGCGCTCGCGCCCCGGCGGGCCGGGTGGTCCGGGGGGTGGTCCCCGTGGCCCGCGTGGCCCGCGCTCGGACGGCGGCGGCGGTGGCTTCGGCGGCCCGCGCGGCGGCGGGTTCGGTGGTCCGCGTGGTCCGCGCGACGACATGGGCGGCCCGGGCGGCGGCGGTTTCGGCCGCGGCCCGCGTGGCCCTCGCTCCGGCCCGCGCTACTGAGCTGATCGGGCCTCGGTCCGCCACGCCGCCACCGCGGCGGCGTGGCGGACCGTGCGCATAGGCGTCCCGGTTCGTTGACGCCCGTCGGCATGCTTCCTACATAGCGGCCATCACTCATGGATCGGCCCAGAACCGGGATGATCGTCGAGCTCAACGCCCGATCCAAGGAAGTATTCCGGCAGATCGTAGACGCCTATGTCGCTACCGGCGAGCCGGTAGGATCACGCACGGTCGCGCGCCGGCTCGAGGAACAGCTGTCCCCGGCCACCATCCGCAACGTCATGGCGGATCTCGAGGATGGCGGCCTGCTGTACGCACCGCACACGTCCGCCGGCCGGGTTCCGACCGATGCCGGCTTGCGCCTGTACGTCGACGGCCTGCTCGAGATGGGCAACGTCACCGACGAGGAGCAGCGGGAGATCGAGGGCCAGTGCCTGGTGCGGGGGCGCAGCATCGAAGGCGTGCTGTCGGACGCCTCGACCGCGCTGTCGGCACTGACGCGCTATGCCGGGATCGTGACGGCACCGGTCAACGATCGGCCGTTCAAACATATCGAGTTCGTGCCCCTGTCGCCGGGGCGGGCCCTGGTGGTGCTGGTCGGCGACAATGGGTTGGTCGAAAACCGGGTCATCGAGGTGCCGCTGGGCATGTCGGTGGCGACGCTGGTCGAGGCTGGCAACTACCTCACCGCACGGCTGGCCGGGCGCAGCTTCGGCGAGGCGCGCGCGGGCATCCTGGCGGAGATCGAGCAGCATCGCAGCCAGCTTGACGTGCTGACCGAGAAGGTGGTGGCGGCGGGCCTCGCCACCTGGAGCGGCGACCCCGGGCGGCGCGATGGCGGCCTCCTGATCGTCAAGGGTCATGCCAAGCTGCTCGAGGACGTGACCAACCTGAGCGACCTGGAGCGGATCCGCGGCCTGTTCGAGATGCTCGACGCGCGCGAGAGCATCCTGCGTCTGGTCGACCTCACGCAGTCGGCCAAGAGCATGCAGATCTTCATCGGTGCGGAGAACAAGCTGTTCAACCTCTCCGGCTGCACGATGATCGTGGCCCCCTACACCGCCGGAGCCGACGGCGGGCGGGGCGCCACGGTGCTTGGCGCCATCGGCGTGATCGGGCCGGCGCGGATGAACTATGCCCGGATCATCCCGCTGGTCGACTACACCGCGCGGGTGGTCGGCAGGATCTTGGGTACCCCGGATACAGAGACGAGGCGATGATCGAGAACGACCCGAACGACCGTGGCGAAGAGACGCCCGAAACCCTGACCGAAGAGGCCCTGCCCTTCGCCACGGCCGAAGAGGTCCAGGAGCTGAAGGACCGGCTGCTGCGTACCCTGGCCGAGATGGAGAACCTGCGCGCCCGCACGCAGCGCGAGGTCGAGGATGCGCGCAAGTTCGCGGTCACCGGCTTCGCACGCGACCTGCTGGAGGTGGGCGATAATCTCGGCCGAGCCCTGGCCTCGGTGCCGCCCGAGGCGCGGCAGCAGAGCGAGTTCATGAAGAACCTGGTGCAGGGCGTGGAGATGACCGAGCGGTCGCTCCAGGCGGCGCTGGAGAAGCACCAGGTCCGGCGAGTCTCACCGCAGAAGGGCGAGAAGTTCGACCACAACCGCCACCAAGCCATGTTCGAGCTGCCCTCGGCCGACCTGCCGCCCGGATCGGTTGCCGAGGTGATCCAGGACGGGTACGTGATCGCCGACCGGCTGCTACGGCCGGCGCTGGTGGGTGTGGCCAAGGGCGCGGGCGCCCAGGCGCCGCGTGGTGCGCGGATCGACACCTCGGCTTGAGGCGGCCAGCCCGGACGCCGGATCGCATGTGGACCAAGAGGGGGATGGTGCTCTGATGCAGAGCGGCGTGAAGAAGGTCGTGCTCGCCTATTCCGGCGGTCTGGACACCTCGGTGATCTTGCGCTGGCTGCAGGACTATTACGGCTGCGAGGTGATCACCTTCACCGCCGACCTTGGCCAAGGCGAGGAGCTGGAGCCGGCTCGGGCCAAGGCAGAGCTCATGGGGGTGCGCCAGATCTTCATCGAGGATCTGCAGGAGGAGTTCGTCGAGGACTTCGTGTTCCCGATGTTCCGCGCCAACGCAGTCTACGAGGGCTGCTATCTTCTCGGCACCTCGATCGCCCGGCCGCTGATCGCCAAGCGGCTGATCGAGATCGCTGCCCAGACCGGTGCGGACGCCGTAGCCCACGGTGCGACGGGCAAGGGCAACGATCAGGTCCGCTTCGAGCTTTCCTGCTACGCGCTCAACCCGCACATCAAGGTGATCGCGCCCTGGCGCGAGTGGGACCTGGACAGCCGCGACAAGCTGATCGAGTACGCGGAGAGTCGGCAGATCCCGATCCCCCGCGGCAAGCGCGGCGAGTCGCCCTATTCCACCGACGCCAACCTCCTGCACATCTCGTACGAGGGCAAGGCGCTCGAGGATCCGTGGGTCGAGGCCGATGAGGAGATGTTCACGCGCACCGTGGCACCGGAGGCGGCACCCAACCAGCCGACCTATGTCGAAGTGGGCTTCGAGCGCGGGGATCCGGTCACGGTCGACGGTGAGCGGCTGTCGCCCGCCAACCTGCTCCGCCGGCTCAACGATCTCGGGGGCGCCAACGCCATCGGCCGGCTCGACCTGGTCGAGAATCGCTTCGTCGGCATGAAGAGCCGCGGCGTCTACGAAACACCCGGCGGCACCGTCCTGCTGGCAGCGCATCGCGGCATCGAGAGCATCACGCTCGACCGCGGTGCGGCCCACCTCAAGGACGAGGTGATGCCGCGCTACGCCGAGCTGATCTACAATGGCTTTTGGTTTGCACCCGAACGCGAGATGCTGCAGGCGCTGATCGACCGCAGCCAAGCGAACGTCTCCGGCACCGTTCGTCTCAAGCTGCTCAAGGGCAGCGTGCAGGTGGTCGGCCGCCAGTCGCCGCGGACGCTCTACGACCAGGCGTTCGCGACCTTCGAGAAGGACACGGTCTACAACCAGCGCGACGCGGAAGGCTTCATCCGCCTCAACGCGCTCAGGCTGCGGATCGGGGCGCTGGCGGACGAGATCGGCCGGCAGAAGTAAAGCGCTTCCCTGCTGAGCGGAAACGCTCGGCCCCAAGTGGACAAAACATTAGGCTATCAGTCGCTGGATCAAGTTCGCTCGGACCGAACCCGGACTGCTGGCTTCCCGGGGCGGGTCGAGTTCTCCGCCCCGGGGCAACGGCCGATCAGGACCGGTCGGCGGCTTCGCGACCCGCTGCGAACATACGGCCGGTCAACCCGATCTGGCGGGAGAACAGCTGGGTCGCCCGGGCCAAGCTTTGCCGGACATACTCCTGCTGCAGCTCCATCAGCTCGCGGACGTCGCGAACCGAGGTCAGGCGCTTGAAGGTCTCGACATTGTGCTCGAGCTGATCGCGGCTGAGTTCCAGCCAACCGGCGATCAGATCGCCTTCCGCCGCCAGCGCCTTGCGCGAGGCCGGTGCGGCCCGCTCAGTCGTACGCCGCGCCGTCTCGGCGGCGACGTCGAACCCGCGGCCCATCGTCGAGCGCGTCTCTTTCACCACCTGCGATCCGGCGTTGCCGGTCGCCTCGGCGGTATCCCGGACCGCTTCCAGCATCCGCTCGCCGCCGTCCTTCGCTGCATCGGCGCCACGCTTGGCTAGGTCCTGGGTCTTAGTTGCCTGATCCTTGGCCTGCTCGCCGGCCTTGGTGTCCTCGGCACGATTGGATATCTGCGCCATGATCGCTCCTCAGTCTGCATCCGAGGCGCTGTGGACAGGTTTCACGCCCACCGCGCCAATCTTGCACTGCAACAACACCTCTAGCATGGGGTTCCGCAGGACCAAGCATTATCTTGGGTGAAGCGACCGAAAAATAGAAATAGCATGGCTCGCGCTGCGCTTGAGTGAGTTCAAGGCGCAAGAAATTTCAATGTAGAATTTTATTGCGTCGCAGCGGAACGGGCGCCTGAACGCGTGGTTCAGTAGCCGATCCAGCCAAGGCGATGGAGCCACCAATGGCAAAGAAGGCGCACGACGCAGGGACCCAAACCATCCTTGTGGCCGAGGAGAGGGCAATCGTCGGCAAGCGCACCCGCATCACTGGCGCGGTGCAGGTCAGGACAAATGTCCGCGAAGAGGAACAGGTCGTCGTCGGCCAGGTGACCAGCGAGGAGCTGACGGTCGAGCGGGTGCCGGTGGACCGGTGGGTCGAGGCCCCGGTCGAGATCCGCCAGGAGGGCGAGGTCACCATCATCCCGGTGCACGCCGAGGTCGTCGTCGTGGAGACGCGCCTGAAACTCGTCGAGGAGGTCCGGGTGCGGCGTCGCCGCGCGACCTCCCAGGCCGAGGAGCGGGTCCTCCTCCGCAGCGAGGAGGCGGTCATCGAGCGCCTCGCCGCTGCGGAGGACGAGGCGCCCTGACCGGCGGCCGCGCTTGCGCAGCCCCATCCACCACCATCAGGAAACCACCATGCCCACCACCGTCATCGGCGTGTTCGAGCCCGATTCTGTCGACAAAGTGACCAAGGAGCTGGTCAAGGCCGGCTTTGCAGAGGGCGACCTCGAGATCATCGAGGGCCCGCAAGGCGAGATCGTCAGCACCATCATCGGCCGTGGCTACGAGCGCGACGACGCCCAGGCCTTCGCTCGGGCGGTCAAGTCCGGCCGGAAGCTGCTCGCCGCCAGCGCCCCGGCCGCCCGCGTCGACAACGCGGTCGAGGTCATGGAGCGCTACGAGGTCGAGCTCGAGGCGGAGGACGACCGCGAAGAGGACGAGGACGAGCAGCGTGTCCCGGTGGCCGAGGAACAACTCTCGACCGGTAAGCACAAGGTCGCGCGCGGCGGGGTCCGGGTCACCAGCCGGGTGGAGGAGCGGCCGGTCGAGGCGAGCGTGCGCCTGCGCGAGGAGCATGTCGAGGCCGAGCGGCGCCGGGTCGACCGGCCCTTGCGCGAGGACGAGGCCGAAACCGCGTTCCAGGAGCGTACCATCGAGATGACCGAAACCGCCGAGGAGCTGGAAGTCGGCAAGGAGGCGCGGGTCGTCGAGGAGATCGCGCTCACCAAGCGCACCTCGGAGCGCGAGCAGAAGGTCAAGGACACCGTGCGGCGTACCGAAGTGGACGTCGAGGAAATCGGGTCCGCGCGCAAGAAGAAGTAGCCCAGCCGCAGACCGGCGGGATATCGACCGACGGGTGGCGCCGCGGGGCGCCGCCCGCTTGCCCGGTCCCGGCAGACGCGCCTGACAACGCCGCGGTTTGCCGCTGCGCCCACTTATCCTAACTTGCCCACGGCCTGGGTTTCGTGACACCTCCCCGGGGTCGCAGCGGAGAGTTTCTGGGCATTGTCGCGCGAGCTGAGGGCGCTCGAGACCACGACCGGCGCGCCCGACCGCGGCGTGGCTATGCGCCGTGTATGGCACCTGTTCTGGGGCGAAGCCGAGCCGCGCCTGCGCCGCAGGATCGTGCTCACCGTGGCACTCCTGGCGCTCACCGCTCTGGTCAACGCGCTCGTCCCATTGCTGTTCGCCAAGGCCGTCGACGCCCTCACCCCGGCTACGGCCATCCTCGCGGCACCCGGCGCTCTGGTCCTCGCCTACGTCACCCTCCAGTGGCTGGCCAAGGTCCTGAGCGAGGCGCGCTGGGCGCTCTACGGCCCGATCGAGCAGCGCACCCGGCGCCGGCTCGCGCGCCACGCGCTCGAGCATCTGCACGGGCTCTCGCTCGGCTTTCATCTCGGCCGCCGCACCGGCCAGATCAGCCGCGTGCTCGACCAGGGCCTCAACGGTGCCCGCGAACTGCTGTTCGACGGCGTGTTCCTGATCCTGCCGCTCCTGGCGGAGGTCCTGTTCGTGGCGGTCATCATGCTGGCCCGGCTCGACCTGGTCTTCGCCGCCATCCTCGTGGTCACGCTCTCCCTCTACGCCCTGGCCCTGGTGGTGGGCTCGGAATGGCTGCGCGCCCATCAGCGCAAGGCCGTGGCCGAAGGTGCGGTCGCCCACGGCAAGGCGGTCGACAGCCTGCTCAACTACGAGACCGTCAAATATTTCGGCAACGAGGCCCACATCTCGGAGCGCTACGACCACAGCCTCGCCAAGGTCGAGCGCCTGACCGTGCGCGCTCTCGGATTCCGCAGCCTCACCGGCATGGCGTTCGCGACCATTCTGGCCTTGGGCACCGGCCTGATCCTGTTCCTGGCGCTGGGCCGGGTGACCTCCGGGGCGATGACCCTGGGCGAGCTGGTCCTGGTCAACGCCTACCTGATCCAGCTCACCCGGCCGATGGAGCGGCTGGGCCAGCTCTACCGCTCGATCAAGCAGGCCTTCGTCGACCTGGAGCAGCTCCTGGAGCTCCTGGCCCTGGAGCCCGAGGTCCAAGACTGCGCCGACGCCGCTCCACTACCGCCTGGCCCCGGCGCGGTCGCCTTCGAGGGCGTCTCCTTCGCCTACGACCCGGCCCGGCCGATCCTTTCCGGCATCGACCTGCGCCTCGCCCCCGGACGTCGGGTCGCCATCGTCGGCCCTACCGGTGCCGGCAAGTCCACCATGGCCCGGCTCCTGTTCCGCTTTTACGACCCGACCCAGGGCCGCATCCTGATCGACGGTCACGATCTGCGCGCGCTCACCCAGTCCAGCCTGCGCTCCGCCATCGCCGTCGTCCCCCAGGACACCGTGCTGTTCAACGACACGATCGGCTACAATCTCGCCTTCGGCCGCCCCGGCGCGACCCACGCCGAGATCGAGGCCGCAGCCCGCGCAGCCCAGCTCCACACCTTCATCTCGGCTCTCCCCGATGGCTACGACTCCCTGGTCGGCGAGCGCGGCCTCAAGCTGTCGGGCGGCGAGAAGCAGCGCGTGGCGCTGGCCCGCGCCATCCTGAAGCGCCCCCGCATCCTGATCCTCGACGAGGCCACCTCGGCCCTGGACAGCGCGACCGAGCAGGCGGTGCAGTCCGCCCTGCGCAGCCTGGGCCGACCCGTCACCACCCTGGTCGTGGCCCACCGGCTCGCCACCATCGTCGACGCGGACGAGATCCTGGTCCTGGACCGCGGCCGCATCGTCGAGCGCGGCTCACACGAGCGCCTGCTGGCCAGGAGCGGGCTCTACGCCGATCTGTGGGGCCGCCAGTCGGCGGAGCTGGCGGAAGCCGGCTGAAGCGCCCTCAGCCGCCGAAGCGCGCCTTCAGCGCGTCGAGCCCGCCCTTGAACACGATGCCGGCGAAGGTGTGGACCCAGTCGTCGATCTTCTCGGGCTCGCAATCGAAGGTGGTCCACCACTCGACGAAGGCGCGGTGGCCGTCGGTCACCGGCGTGACCCGCAGCGTGGCGTGGTAGTTGGCGACTGAAAACGGGGTCTTCTCGAAATTGTAGCTGTAGTGGCGGTCGACGTCGCTGTGGCTGAGCAGCCGCTCGCGCAGGTGCGCGCCGTCCTTGAGGTGGAAGCTGCGGATCGCACCTACCTGGTCGCCGGCCTTGCCTTCCTCGATCATGCTGTCGGCGACGCCCGGATTCCAGACCGGGAGCGCGTTGAAGTCGCGGATCACCGCCCAGACCTCCCCGGCGGGCGTGTTCAGGACCGTGCTGGCATAGGCCTTGGGCATGCTCGTTTCCCCGGGTTCAGAAGGTGATCGCCTTGAATGCGCGCGTGGTCGCGGTCAGCGCCTGCTCGGTCGGCAGCCGCTCCATCGACGAGGCGCCGTAGAAGCCGTGGCAGTGCCCGGTATTGCGCAGGACCCAGGCCGCGTCCTCCGGAGTCGCGATCGGCCCACCATGGCACAGCATCAGGATGTCGGGGCGCACCCCCAGCGCGGCCTCGGCCATGGCGTCGATCAGCGCCGGGCAGTCCTCGAGGCGCAGGGCCGTGGTGGCGCCGATGTCGCCGCCCGTGGTCAGGCCCATGTGCGGGACCAGGATGTCCGCCCCCGCTTCCGCCATCGCCGCGGCCTGCGCCGGCTCGAACACGTAGGGCGTGGTCAGCAGGTCCTGCTGGCGCGCGGCGCGGACCAGGTCGATCTCGAGCCCGTAGCCCATGCCGGTCTCCTCCAGCCCCTGCCGGAAGGTGCCGTCGATCAGGCCGACGGTCGGAAAGTTCTGGATGCCGGAAAAGCCCATGGCGGCGAGCTGGGCCAGGAAATGGTCGCGCAAAAGGAACGGGTCGGTGCCGTTGACGCCCGCCAGCACGGGCGTGCGCGTCGCCACCGGCAGCACCTCGCGCCCCATCTCGACCACGATCTCGTTGGCGTTGCCATAGGCCAGGAGCCCGGCGAGCGAGCCGCGGCCGGCCATCCGGTAGCGGCCGGAATTGTAGATCACGATCAGGTCGATGCCGCCGGCCTCCTCGCAGCGGGCGGAGAGGCCGGTTCCGGCGCCGCCGCCGACGATCGGCTCGCGGCGGGCCGCCATCGCCTGGAACCTGGCCATGAGCTCGGCGCGGGCGAAGCGGGGCATCAGGCGGTCACCTCGTGGTAGGCAGAAACCAGGGCGGCGGCGAAGGCGGGGTCGTTGACGGCATGCGGCAGCCGCTCGACCCGGCGGTTCGGCCTTTTGGGCAGGCTCGCCTCGAGTGCCGCGAACAGCGCAGCGTCGGCGGTCGGGTCGTGGAACGGCTGGCCGGGGGCGTCGATCAGCGACACGCCGCCTTCCGGCAGGAGAATGCGCATCGGCCCGGTGCCGGTGGCCAGCCGCTCGCCGATCCACCGGCCGATGGCGGCGCACTCGTCGGCCGTGGTCCGCATCAGCGTCACTTGCGGATTGTGGACGTAGAGATTGCGGCCGCGATAGCGCTCCGGGACCGTGTCGAGTGCCCCGAAATTGACCATGTCGCACGCCCCCACCGAGCCGACATAGGGCACGCGCGTGCGGGCGATGGCACCGAAGCGGTCCTCGGTACACGGGAACACGCCCCCGAGCAGGAGATCCGCGACCTCGGTGGTGGTGACGTCGATCACGCCCTGGACCAGCCCGCTGTCGACCAGCTTCTCCATCGCCCGGCCGCCGGTGCCGGTGGCGTGGAAGACCAGGCAGTCGAACTCGGCCTCGAGGGCCGCGGTCACCGCCTGGACACAGGGCGTCGTGACGCCGAACATGGTGAGCGCGATCGCCGGCTTGTCCGCGGCCGCCGGCACCTCGTGCCGCATCATGCCGGCCAACGCATGCGCGGCGTTGCCCAGCACACGGCGCGAGATCCGGTTGAGGCCCTGCACGTCGGTGACCGCGTGCAGCATCATGATGTCGGCGGGGCCGACATAGGGCGCCACGTTGCCCGAGGCCACGGTCGAAACCAGGACCTTGGGTACGCCGACCGGCAGGGCGCGCATTCCCGGCGCCACCAGGGCAGTATTGCCCGACCCGCCGGCGCCGATCACGCCGCCGACATCGTCGCGGGCCGGCAGCCAGCGCTCGAACGCCACGGCCATGGCCGCCACCGCGGCACCCCGATCGCCCGACCCCAGCACCGCGCCCGGCCCTTCCGGATGCGCCGCCGCCACCTCCGCCGCCGTCACGTCGACCGGGCCACCCTCGCCCAGCGTTCCGACATCGACGGTGCGCACCGCCACACCGGCCGCGCGCAGGCGGTCGGCGAGATAGCGCAGCTCGACCCCCTTCGTGTCGAAGGTGCCGCAGACATAGGCGGTCCCGCCCGTTCCGGCGCCGGTCATGTTCGCTCCCTGATTTGCACCTCGACTAGCACGCAGGAGAGCGCCGATGCCAGGGGTCATGGCGCCGAGGACCGCCGACAACTCGCTGTCGCGCGCAGGCGCGGGCCGCTATATTGACGCCGATGCCGACCGTACTCGACCGCCCCGAAACCCCAAGCCGCCGATGACTAGGTCGTACCGAGTTCGCTAAGATTGTTTTTCGTCGCCTGATAGCAGGCACCATACTCTCCTCATTCCTCCTCCCGATCGTAGTAATCGACCGTGGATTCGGCTCTGACCATCTTGCGCAACCCGGGCTCGCCGGGCTTGCCCGTTACGACCAGGATCTTCCGCGAAGTCCGGGTACTCGCAGACTTCGACCTGGGCCACCGTCGACAATGCGAGATAGCGCATGGTGGTCTGGCCGGTGTTGATGATCTGGTGTGCCACCTCGGGGCCTCCGGTCGGGCAGGCGATCACGTCGTGCTTGCGCAGCGGGTAGCGCCGGTCGCCGAACCGCAGCTCGCCCTCACCCTCCAGGATCAGGAACATCTCCTCCTCGCCGTGATGGCTGTGGAACGGGCACTGCACCTTGCCCGGCGGCAGCACCGTCAGGTTGTAGCCGAGCTGCCGGGCGCCGATGTGGCAGCCGATCGAGCCGCGGCTGGAGGTGAAGCGCCCGTTCTCCTCGACATCGTCGAACGCGACCTCGTCGAGGTTCATCACCGGCTTCACCATGTGCGTCTCCCGCCGGGCCGTGCCCCCATCACATCCCAAGGCTCCTTCGGGCCAAGCACTATCACCGACGCGCATGTTCCGGCAGATTGGCGTCATGCGCCTCCTCTCTCTCAACTGCTGGGGCGGCCGGATCGGCCTTTCGCTCGTCGACCATCTCGCCGCCGTCGGAGCCGACATCCTCTGCCTGCAGGAGATCGTCCATGCCCCCGACTGCCCGCAGGAATGGCTCATCTACCGCGAGGGCGGCGCCGAGCTTCCGCAGCGTGCCAATCTTTTCCGCGAGTTGTGCGCCGCCCTGCCGGGCCACCAGGCCTTCTTCTGCCCCGCCGCCCGCGGCGACCTGTTCCATGGCGCGGAGCCCGTCGCCACGGGCTGGGGCCTCGCCACCTTCGTCCGCCGCGACCTCGTCCCGATCGGCCAAGCGCAAGGGTTCGTCCACGGCGACTACGCGGCCACGGGGTGGGGCCCGCACCCCCGCGCCCGCAATGCCCACGTGCTGCGGCTGTTCGACCATGCCGCCGGCCAGGCCGTCACGATCGCCCACCTGCACGGCCTGCGCGACCCTGCCGGCAAAACCGACACCCCCGCTCGCCACGCCCAGGCGCAGCGCTTCGCCGCCCTGATCCGTGCGGTGGCGCAGCGCGGCGACGCCGTCATCGCCTGCGGCGACTTCAACCTGCTCCCGGACAGCGAAACCTTCCGCACCCTCGCGGGGCTCGGCCTCGCCGACCTCGTCACGGCCCATGGCCACACCGACACGCGCACCTCCCATTACCGCAAGCAGCCGCGCTGGGCCGACTACCTGCTGGTCAACGACCTGGTCCGCGTCGACCGGTTCGAGGTGGTCGCCGCACCCGAGGTCTCCGACCATCGGCCGCTGCTGCTCGACTTCGAGCCGGCGCCGGTGCGCGATGCCGGGTAACGCGGGGCGCGCCGAAGGGATCGCCCGTCCGCTCCTCACCCCCCGAGATGCGCGACGATCTCGCGGTAGGCCACCTCCGGCCAGGCCTTCAGCGTCGTGGTCCGTACAAAGCCGAGCATCCCCAGGCGCAGCGTGAACCGCGCCGCGGTGGCGTCGTCGGGTGCCTCGTAGACCAGCACCATGTCGTGCGGCCCCATGGTCAGGTAGACTTGCGTGAACTCGCCGCCCATCTCGCGCAGGAGTGCGCGCGCCCGGTCCAGGCGGGCGGGCGAGTCTGCGACGTGCGTGATCCCCTTGTCGGTGTAGTTCACCAGCGCGACGTAGTGCGACATGGCTGCCTCCTCGGAGTGCCGATGGTGAACCGGGCAGGATAGGCGTCGTCGACCCGGTCGGCCAGCCCTTTTAGTTGATCATACGACAAAATTCCTATCAAATGCTGCCCGGAGCCGTGAGCCTGCTCCGAACGGCCAACTGGACCGGCCGTGCGAACGCCGCATTCCTCCTCCCTAGGGACCCACGCGTCGGCGCGCCTTGGACTTGGCCTGCGCTGCCCTGCGCTTGTCGTCGCGCGAGCCGGAGCTGGGCTTCCAGGCGGCGCCGGCGGGCCTGGGAGCGGGTGCCGCGCGCGCGGTGGCGAGGCCCAGCTCCTTGTCCTCCAGCTTCCTGATCTCGTCGCGCAGGCGGGCCGCCTCCTCGAACTCCAGATTGGCCGCGGCCTCGCGCATCCTCTTTTCGAGCTGGCCGATATAGGCGTGGAGGTCCATGCCGGTGAGCTGTGCGGGCGCGTCGGCACCCAGGTCGACCGTGACATAGTCGCGCTCGGCCACCGAGCGGATGATGTCGTTGATCTGGCGCCGAATCGTCTGCGGCGTGATGCCATGGGCCTCGTTCCAGGCTACCTGCTTGGCGCGGCGGCGGTTGGTCTCGTCCATGGCCGCCTTGAGGCTGCGGGTGATCGTGTCGGCGTAGAGGATCACCCGGCCCTCGACGTTGCGCGCGGCGCGGCCGATGGTCTGGATCAGGGAGGTCTCGGAGCGCAGATAGCCCTCCTTGTCGGCGTCCAGAATCGCCACCAGCCCGCATTCGGGGATGTCCAGGCCCTCGCGCAGCAGGTTGATGCCGACCAGCACGTCGTATTTGCCCAGGCGCAGGTCGCGGACGATCTCGATGCGCTCGAGCGTGTCGATGTCCGAATGCAGGTAGCGCACCCGCACCCCCTGCTCGTGCAGATATTCGGAGAGGTCCTCGGCCATGCGCTTGGTGAGCGTGGTGACCAGGACCCGCAGGCCGCGGTCGCGACAGTCGCGGCATTCGGCGAGCAGATCGTCGACCTGGTGCTCGACCGGCCGGATGATGCATTCCGGATCGATCAGGCCGGTGGGCCGGATCACCTGCTCGACGAACACGCCGCCGGTCCGCTCCAGCTCCCAGCTCGCGGGCGTGGCCGAGACGAACACGGTCTGCGGCCGCATCACGTCCCACTCCTCGAACTTGAGCGGTCGATTGTCGATGCACGACGGCAGCCGGAAGCCGAAGTCGGCGAGCGTGCTCTTGCGCATGTAGTCGCCCTTGTACATGCCGCCCACCTGCGGCACCGCGACATGGCTCTCGTCGACGAACAGGATCGCGTTCTCGGGGATGTACTCGAACAGCGTCGGCGGCGGCTCGCCCGGCGCCCGGCCGGTCAGATAGCGCGAATAGTTCTCGATGCCCGGGCACGAGCCCGTGGTCAGGATCATCTCCATGTCGGCCACGGTGCGCTGCTCGATCCGCTCGGCCTCGAGCAGCCGGCCATGGTCGCGGTACCAGGCCAGCCGCTCGGCGAGCTCGGCCTTGATGCTCTTGACCGCCTCCTGCAGCGTCGGCCTCGGCGTGACATAGTGGCTGTTGGGGTAGAGCCGGATCTGGTCGAGGCGGCCGGTGCGCTCGCCGGTGAGCGGGTCGAATTCGGTGATGCTCTCGACCTCGTCGCCGAACATCGACAGCCGCCAGGCGCGGTCCTCGAGATGGGCCGCGAAGATCTCGATCGTGTCGCCCTTGGCCCGGAATGCGCCACGGGAGAAGTCGAGCTCGTTGCGGCGGTACTGCAGCTCCACCAGCGCCCGCAGCAGCCGCTGCCGCTCCACCTTCTGGCCCTGCTTCAAGGTTAGGGTCATGCGGGCATAGGTCTCGGGCGAGCCAATGCCGTAGATGCAGGAGACCGAGGCCACGATGACCACGTCGTCGCGCTCGAATAGGGCGCGCGTCGCCGAATGCCGCATCCGGTCGATCTGCTCGTTGATGCTCGAGGTTTTCTCGATGTAGGTGTCGGTGCGGGGGACGTAGGCTTCCGGCTGGTAGTAGTCGTAGTAGCTGACGAAATACTCAACGGAATTGTTTGGAAAGAACGACTTGAACTCGCCGTAGAGTTGGGCCGCGAGGATCTTGTTCGGGGCGAGGATGATCGCCGGGCGCTGCATCTGGGCGATGACGTGCGCCATGGTGAAGGTCTTGCCCGAGCCGGTCACGCCCAGCAGGACCTGGTCCTTTTCCGCGCGCTGCAGGCCGTCGACCAAGTCGGCGATCGCCTGCGGCTGATCGCCCGCCGGCTGGAAGTCGGAGACCAGCTCGAAGCTGCGGCCGCCCTCCGGGCGCTGGATCAGGTCGGGACTGCCGGCCAGCGCCTTGAGCAGGTCGAGCGCAGCCAGGCCTTCGACGGGTTGCATGGGCGGACTCCAGCACGGGACGGAGACGCGAAAATGCGCCCGCCGGGCCCCGACCTCAAGAGCCCGCCAAGCCTAGCCGGCGCCGGCGACGATCAGGTTGACCGCCTGCTCCGGCAGAAGCTGGTCGGTGTTGATCACTAGGTCGTAGTGGGTCGGCAGTTCCTGGTCGAGGCCATAGAAGCGCCGGAAATAGCCGGCCCGCTCGCGGTCGGAATCGCGTACCGCCGCCTCGGCGGTGCCGCGCTCCAGTCCGCTGGCCCAAATCAGCCGCTCGACACGCTCCTCGGGCGAGGCGGTGATCAGCACCTTGAGCACCCCCTCTCGGCGGGCCAGCGCCATGGACGCGGCATGCGCCACGATCACCGCCTGGCCCTCGGTCGCCACCTCCTCGATCACCTCGCGGATCAGCCCGCGCAGCCGCTCCTCCAGCGTCTGGCCGACGGCGAAGGCGGCCTCGGGATAGACGGCGTAGTATTGCGGGGCGAGGTCGCCCGGCGGCTCGGCGAACGCGATCGAGGAGATCAGGCGGCGGATCAGCGACTGCCGCTGCTCGGTCTGCGCCACCTTGGACGGATCGATCTCAGCCTTCTCGGCCGCGCGCTGGATGATCTCGGCGTCGATCACCCGCCAGCCGAGCCGCTCGGCCACCGCCTGGCCGATCTCCTCGCCGCCAGCGGCGAGGGTGCGCGAGATGCAGACGGTCCGGGCGGGCATGGCGGGCTCCCGATGGCGACGACGCCACACTGTGCCGCCGCGCAACCGCGTCGTCCACTCTCAACCGGGCCGCCCCGCTCAGGCCGCCAGCAGGTTCGTGATCGCCGCGGGCGGGGTCGGGCGCCCGAGCAGGAAGCCCTGGCCTTCCTGGCAACCCAGGCGCCGCAGCACCTGCAGTTGCGCTTCGGTCTCAACGCCCTCGGCCACCACCGTCTTGTCGAGCTGGCGGGCCAGGGTGACGATGGTGGCGACGATGGCCTCATCGCGCGGGTCGTCGCCGAGATTGCGGATGAACGAGCGATCGATCTTGAGCACGTCGAACGGCAGCCATTTCAGGTACGCCAGGGACGACCAGCCGGTGCCGAAATCGTCGATCGCCAGCCGGACGCCCAGGCGCCGCACCTCCTCGATGCCTGGATGGGGCTTGTCCGCCTCGCGCTCCATGTAAGCGCTCTCGGTGATCTCCAGCTCCAGTTGCGACGGGTCGAGGCCGTCCCGCGCCAGGGCGCCGGCGACCTGGGCCGGCAGGTTGGGATGGCGGAACTCCACCGCCGACAGGTTGACGGCGATCCGGACCGGACGGCCGGCGTCAGCCCAGCGCCGGCCCTGGTTGCAGGCGGCGCCCAGCACCCAGCGGCCGATGCCGCCGATCAGGCCGGCGGCTTCGGCCACCGCGATGAACTGATCGGTCGGCAGGGCGCCGAACTCGGGATGGCGCCAGCGCAGAAGCGCCTCGACGGCGCTCAGGCGCCGGGTCGCGAGGTCGAACCGGGGCTGGTAGACGAGCTCGAACTGGTCCCGCTCGACCGCATGGCGCAGCTCGCCCTCGAGCCGCCGTCGGACCTCCTGGGCCGAGTGCAGCGCCTGCGAGTAGAGGGCCACCCGGTCCTTGCCGGCTCCCTTGGCGAGATAGAGCGCGGCATCGGCCGCCCGCAGCAGCGTGTCGGCGTCCCTGCCATGCTCGGGAAACAGGGCGGCGCCGACGCTGACGGTGATGGGCACCTGGCCATGGTCCAGGTCGAACGGCGGCCGGCAGGCGTCCACCACGCGCTGGGCCACGACCGCGACCTCGTCGACGCCGCCCAGATCGGGCGCGACCAGGGCGAACTCGTCGCCGCCGAAGCGCGCAACCGTGTCCGAGCCGCGGACCGCAGCCTGGACGCGGCCGGCAAGCTCGCGCAGCAGGCGATCGCCAGCCGGATGGCCGAAGCTGTCGTTGATGTCCTTGAAGCGGTCGACGTCGAACACCAGCACGGCGGTCTTCGTGCCGTAGCGGGTCGAGCGCGCCAGGGACTGCTCGATGCGGTCGGCCAGCAGCAGGCGGTTGGGCAGGTTGGTAAGTGCGTCGTGGGCCAGCAGGTGGCGGACGCGATCCTCCGAGCGCCGCCGCTCCGCGACCTCGCGCAGCAGGGCCGCGTTCGTGGCCCGCAGCTCCATGGTCCTCGTGGCGACGGTCGACTCCAGCCCCTGGCGCGCATCGTCCAGCCGATGCACCAGCGTTGCGTTCTGGAGATGGATCTCCGCGGCGCGGCGCAGCGTGCGGTGCACCTGCCAGCCGACCGCCGACAGGCCGGCGGCGTAGAGCAGCGTGATCGCCGCCATGGCGCGCAGGGTCGGGTCCGCGGTGGCGCCCAGCTGCACGGCATAGGGCAGCAGCGCCGCCCAGATGAAGACGAAGAAGGCCGGGGGGTGGGCGGGCAAGGCCGTGATCGAGCCCGCCGACATACCGGCCAGCACGAACGGCACCAGGATCGCGGCGGTCGGCACATCGGCCCGGGCCAGAACCACGCCGGCCGAACCCCAGACCAGTCCAGTGAAGGCACTGGCGAGGGTCAGCGCGCGCGCGGCGCCCCGGCCGGCGAGTTCGGCGTCCGAGCGCAGCATGACCCAAACCGCGACCCGGCTCGCCTGCGCGACCAGCATGAACGCGAGCCAGATCGCGACCGCAAGCGCGGAACCGGTGGCGGCGAGCACGGCGGCGGTGAGGGCGGCCAGTATCAGGTTGATCGCCGCCAGCAACGGCTGCCGCTCGACAAAATCTCGCAAGAGAAGTCGATCGGGTTCGGTCAAGGCAGCATGCCGGCGGCGAGGCGGGTGACGCTTGGTCTAGCGGGACTTGAGCGCCGCTGAATGGCTGTTCCCCCGGTAGCGACGCACATGAGCCGATGCACGATCCCTTGGCGCATAGCACGCCGGCCCGACCTCGTGAACGAGCTAGGTACGGTCGGCGGAACCACGTCATGCTCCGCCGGCCACCAACAGCCTGATGGCGTAGGGCGCCCGGCCGCCCTATCAGGCCGGTGGCGCCAGCAGCAACTCGATCGCGGCCCGAATCTGCTCCGGGCGAAATGGTTTCTCGACGCAAGGTGCGCCGCTCTTGGCGAGGAACGCGGCCACCGACCCGCTGAGGGTATCGCCGGTCACGAACAGCACGCGCCGCGCCAGCCGAGGATGCTCGGCGACGATGCGCTCCCACAAGCTCGGGCCGTCCAATCCGGGCATGCGGATATCGCTGACGACCATGTCATAAGGGCGCGCTGCCAAGCGCAACAGCGCGGCATGGCCGTCGAGCGCCACGTCGACTTCGTGTCCCAGCCGGTTCAGCATCCGCGCGAGCATGGCAGCGAGCTCAGGCTCGTCGTCCGCCACCAGCACCGCTAGGCCAGCCGCGGCAGGGGCCTCGGCATCGGTCTCGGTCAAGGGCTTGGCCGGCTGCACCGGAAGCTCGACCGCGATCAGCGCCCCACCCGCTGGGCCGGTCGCCGCCCCGATCGTGCCCTGGTGGGCTTCAACGATCGAGCGGCAGACCGACATGCCGAGCCCCGTCCCCGATCCGGGCGCCTTCGTGGTGAAAAAGGGCTCGAACATCCGCTGGATGATTTCGGCCGGAATGCCAGGACCGCTGTCGGCGACGTCGAGCTCGACCGAGCGGCCGTCCGCCCCCGTCCGGGTCGAGATGCACAAGAGCCGGCGCGCCACCTGGCCATGCATCGCCTGCTGCGCATTGACGATCAGATTGACCAGGACCTGACCCAGCTGATCGCCGTCGGCCGCCAGGACGGGCAAACTGGGGTCGAGATCCAGGCGTACCGAAATGTCGCTGCTGCGAAGCCCGTAGGCCATCAACTCGACCGTGTCCCTGACCAGCTGGTTGAGTTGCACCTCGCGTCGCTCGGACGGGCGCTGGCGCGCCATGTCGAGGAACGTCTTGACGATCCGGGTGCACCGCTCGGCAGCGGTTTGGATGCGGCCGATCATGTCGGCCACTTCCGTGCCCGGATCGATCTCTTCCTGCAGCATGACGGCATGGCCGAGTAAGATGGAGAGCGGATTGTTCAGCTCATGCGCCACATTCGCCAGAAGCGAACCCAGTGCACTCATCTTCACCGCCTGGTGCAGGGCCTCGCGCTGCAGCGCCACCTCGTCCTCGGCAGCCTTCCGAGCGGTGATATCGACAATGAAGCCCAAGATCGCCTCGCGGCCGTCGGCGAGCGCAAAGATGTCTTTGCCCGAAAGGAAGCTCTGCTCCACGCCGAGGTAGTCGATGGTCATCTCGCTGCGCTCTGGTGTGCGCGCAAGCCAGATCCGCTCGTCCGCCGCGCGAAACCGCGCCGCGAGCCCGGGCCGGAACAACGCCTCGTCCGTGAGGCCGATCCAGGAACGTTCCGGCTCGAGGTTGAACCGGCGCGCCTCCTGATTGGCCACGAGGTAGCGGCCATCGCGGTCCTTGAGGAAAATCCCGATGGGCAGGGCGTCCAGCACCTTCTTCAGTTGAGCCAGCTCCTGGCCCCGCTGGATCTCCTGCCGCCGCCGCTCGCTGATGTCGCGAACGCTGGCCGCGAACAGCCGGCCCGCACTCGATGGCACCTCCGTGATCGAGATCTCGACCGGGAAAATCCTCCCGTCGGCGCGCATGGCCTCAATCTCGACCCGCCGCCCGATCATCCGCTTCTCGCCGGTGGCGAGGTAGCGCGCGAGGCCTGCCTGGTGCGCTGCGCGGTGGACCTGGGGCACGATCAGCTCGTTGAGCTGGCGGCCCAGCACGTCCACACGTTTCCAGCCGAACGTCAGCTCGGCCGCGGGATTGAACTCGATCACCCGGCCCTGCTGGTCGATGGCGACGATGCAGTCGTCGACCACCTGCATGATAGCCCCATTGAGGCGGTCTCGATCGGGCAGCGACAGGCCCGCGCAGAAGGCCGAAATCGGGGGTCACGTTACCCGACATGGCTCACGGGCCTGCCGGAACGAACATGTACCCGACCCCGCGGATGGTTCGAATCACCTCCGGTTTGGACGGGTCACGCTCGATTTTCTTGCGCAGTCGGGCGATCCTCACGTCGATGCTGCGGTCGAACGGCTCGAGATCGCGCTTGTGGGCGAGCTCGAGCAGCTGATCGCGCGTCAAGACGCAATTCGGCCTCTCGACCAGGATCCGCAGCAGGTCGAACTCCATCGCCGTCAGCGACAGCTCCGTACCGTCCTCGTCGACCAAACGGAACGAGTCGAAGTCCAACACGCACTGGCCCACCGGGACCGTGCGACGGATGGCCGGTGCCGCGGCCGCCGCCACGGGCTGCGACCGTTTGCACCGGCGCAGAATTGCGCGCACCCGGGCCAGAAGCTCGCGCGGGTCGACGGGTTTGGCGACATAGTCGTCGGCGCCGAGCTCGAGGCCGACGATCCGGTCGACCGGATCGCTGTCGCCGGTGAGCATCACCACCGCAGCCGTGGAATGCTCGCGCAAATGACCGGCGATGCTGAGTCCGTGCTCCTCCGGCATGTTGAGGTCGAGCACGATGAGATCGGGCTGCCGCTCGGCCAGATGGGCGCGCAAAGCCCGGCCGCCATCCAGCGCGAGGGCGTCAAATCCGTGGCGGCCGAGATAGCGCGCCAGCATGTCGCGCAGGTCGGCCTCGTCATCGACGATCACGATGTGGGCCGCGGCGGCCCCGCTGCTGCCGTCACTCATGACCCCCACCCGTCGCCACCAGCGTGAGCCAGCAGTAGCGCAAGAGGGCGGCTGCCGGTAGCGGCCAGAGTGCCGACGGACCACGTCCCTGTAACGACGGTCGGTCGCGTGTCGAGGGTCGGCGGGGAGCACCGGCGGCTCGCGAGGGCGTAGGCGAGGACGACCGATGCGCGCGGTGTAACATTTGTAACATTCAACACCGTCCAGGTGAAATCTTCCAAACACATTGGCTCTCTAGAAAGACCGAGCCGCTAATCGCAGCGGTCAATCAAACATTGGCATTCGAAAAATCTGGGATGACAGCTCGACGGCATCGTCAATCTGAACGCCGGCGACTTTCTGCTCTGAGCCGGCAGCACGCCTAGCGCAAATCGGATGCTCAGCCGGCACACCGCCCGGCCGTCCGGCCGCGCGCCAAACTCCAGCAAACAGGGAACATCATCATGCCTATCGTCGGAACATTCGGCAACGACCTGCTGATCGGCACCAACGGTGCCGACAGTATCATCGGCTCGTTCGGCAACGACGAACTGCGGGGCCTGGACGGTGACGACGTCCTGTCGGGCGGCGGCGACAACGACACGCTCATAGGCGGTGCGGGCGACGACAGCCTGTTCGGCGGCGCCGGCAACGACACGGCCGTCTTCAGCACCTCGAGCGACGTCACCGTCAATCTCGACCTCCCCGTTGGCGTCGCAAGCTCCAGCGGGCTCGGTGACGACACGCTCTCGAGCATCGAGAACGTCACGACCGGAAACGGCAACGACATCATCGTTGGGAGCGACGTCGCCAACATCATCCGAGCCGGGATGGGCATCGACAGTATCTACGCGGGAGCGGGCGCTGACACGCTCTATGGCGACGGAGGCGCCGACGAGCTCGGTGGCGGCGAGGGAGACGACAACCTTTATGGCGGGGCCGGCGCGGACTTCCTGAATGGCGAGGAGGACCACGACATCATCGACGGCGGCGGCGGGGCCGACGTGATCCTCGGCGGTGGCGGAATCGATCTCCTGATTGGCGGCGGCGGCGGTGACAAGTTCGTGTTCTCGAATGGCACCAGCGGCGTGGGAGCAGGCAATCGCGACTTCATCCATGACTTTAGTACGGCGCAAAACGACAAAATCGACCTGCACTACTTCAACGATCTCGACTTCATAAGCGGAAGCAGCTTTAGTTCACCCGATCAGGTGCGGTTCTTTCATAGCAGTGGAAATACAGTCATCGCTATCAACACGGCCGGCAATGCGGGCGCCGAGATGCAGATCGAGCTCTCCGGTATCATCAACCTGACGGAAAGCGACTTCCTGCTCTAGCGGCGGACCATCCAGCCCACCCCCTTCAGGGTGGGTGACCCGGGCGAAACCCGAAAATTAGTGGAGATCATCACGTGCCTATCGTCGGAACATTCGGCAACGACCTGCTGATCGGCACCAACGGTGCCGACACCATCCTCGGCTCGTTCGGCGACGATCTGCTGAAGGGACTGGGTGGCGACGACACCCTGCAGGGCGGCGGCGACGATGACACGCTCGAGGGTGGCGGCGGCGACGACATCCTCTATGGCGACGCCGGCAACGATACAGCCATCTTCGATACTGCCGACCAGGTCAGCGTCGATCTCGGCGGTTTCTACGGTACTGCGGATTCCTGGGAACTCGGCTTCGACTTACTTTTTGGTATCGAGAACGCCACTACCGGATCCGGCAACGACTATCTCACCGGCAGTGAAGTAGCCAATGTGCTCGACGCCGGCGCGGGTCACGACAGCGTCGATGGCTGGGACGGCAACGACAGGCTCTATGGCCGGGCCGGCATCGACGATCTCAATGGCGGCCACGGCAACGATTTCCTCGACGGCGGCGCGGACGCCGACTGGCTGCTCGGCTCTCAGGGCAACGACCGGCTGATCGGGGGCGGTGGCGACGACGAGCTCAACGGCGACGACTGGTCGGGCTCCGTTGGCCTGGGCGTCGACCGGCTGACCGGCGGCGATGGCGCAGACACGTTCGTCTTCCACATCGGGCAAAGCGGCGTGAAGTTGGGGCAGCGTGACGTGGTGACCGATTTCAGCAGTGCGGAGGGCGACCAGATCCGTCTGCACGGTTTCGGTGACCTGGAATTTGTCGGCACGGAGCAGTTCACTGCGGCGAACCAGGTGCGCTATACGCAGTCGGGCGGCAACACCTACGTCAAGATCAGCACCGACGCGGACAGCTTCGTCGAGATGGCGATCGAGCTCAACGGCACGGTGGCGCTCCACTCCAGCGACTTTATCTTCGGATAGCCGACCGCTGTTGCCAGCGGCTGTCCCAGCGCCCTAGCCTGCGCAGGCAATCGAGCGGGAGACGGGCGTGGCGGAGGCGTGGTCGTTCGCGGGACGGGTGATGCTGGTCACCGGCGCGGCCCAGGGGGTCGGCGAGGCGACAGCGCGGCTGATGGCCGGGCGGGGTGCCGCCGGGCTGGCGCTGGTCGACCGCAATGCGGAGCGGCTCGCGGCGGTGGCAGCCGAAATCTCGTCTGGTAGCTGCCCGGCCGAGGCCATCCCGGCCGATCTGGGCGAGGTCGCGAACTGCTTTGCCGCGGTCGACCGGGCCGGCGAACGCTTCGGCGCCCTGCACGGGCTGGTCAATGCGGCCGGCCTCACCGACCGTGGGACCATCGACGACACCTCGCCCGAGCTGTTCGACCGGATCTTCGCGGTCGATGCACGAGCTCCCTTCTTTCTCATCCAGCGCGTGCTGCCCTGGCTGAGGCGGGCGGGCGGCGGCACCATCGTCAACGTGGTTTCGATCACCGTGCATGGCGGCACGCCGCAGCTGACGGCCTATGTCGGCGCCAAGGGGGCTCTGGCGGCGATGACCCGAAACATCGCGGCGGCGGTCGGTCGCGACCGCGTTCGGGTCAACGGCCTCAATCTCGGCTGGACGGTCACGCCGGGCGAACGCGTGGTGCAGACCCAGACGCATGGGCGCCCGCCCGATTGGGACGTCGCCGTCGGCGCGTCGCAGCCTTTCGGCCGCCTGCTCACTGCCAGCGACGCCGCCCGGGCGATCGCCTTCCTGGCTTCCGACGAATCTGCGCTTATGACCGGGGCGCTGGTCGATTTCGAGCAGCAGGTGATGGGGGCCTACCCATTGGCCGAGCCATGAGGGCGGTGCTCGTGGCCGTGGTCCTGCTCGGGGCCGGACCGTCTTCGGCGCAAGGCAACCTGGATGTCGAGGCCGGCCGCAAGCTCGCCGAGCTGCATTGCTCGCACTGCCACGCGGTGGGCGATGAAGGTGCGAGCCTGATGGAGGGTGCGCCACCCTTGCGCGACCTCAAGCTGCGCTACCCGATCGAAGATCTGGCCGAGGCGTTGGCGGAGGGAATCGTCACCGCGCATCCGCAGATGCCGGTGTTCACGTTCTCGGCGGAGGAGATCGACGACCTGCTGGCCTATCTCGACAGCCTGGAGTAGGGCTGCCGGCCTGTACGGGAGGTCAGCATGTTCACGCACGCGGAGTATGATGGCCACGAAGCCGTGCTCCATGCGCACGACCCGGCCACCGGCCTCAAGGCGATCGTGGCACTGCACAGCACCAGGCTCGGTCCCGCCTTCGGCGGCTGCCGGATGTACCCTTACGCGGATCCGGCCCTGGCGCTGACCGACGCGCTGCGCCTGTCACGCGGCATGACCTACAAGGCCGCGATCTGCGAGCTGCCCTATGGCGGCGGCAAGTCGGTGGTGCTCGCCGATCCGGGCCGAGACAAGACCCCGGCCCTGCTCCACGCCATGGGCAGAGTGATCGAGAGCCAGGGCGGCCGCTACATCACCGCCGACGATGTCGGCACCACGCTCGCCGATCTCGCCGTGATGCGCGAGGTCACCCGCCACACCGCCGGCGCTACCGCCGCCGCGCAGGAGCCGCTGGCCGTTACCGCCTATGGCGTGCTGATGGCAATCGAGGCCGCGGTTCGCCACTACTACCAGCGCACCGATTTCGATGGCCTGCGCTTCGCCGTGCAGGGGCTGGGCAATGTCGGCTATCCGTTGTGCGAGCATCTGCAGGCACGCGGCGCCGCGCTCGTCGTGAGCGACGTCGACCCCGCCCGGACCGCCCGCGCCGCCGCCGAGCTGGGCGCGGAGGTGGTGGGGCCCGAGGCGATCTACGCGCAGGCGGTCGACGTGTTCGCACCCTGCGCCCTCGGAGCGGTGCTCAACGACCGGACTATCCCGAACCTTCAGGTGCGCCTGGTCTGCGGCGGCGCCAACAACCAGCTGGCCTTGCCGCACCACGACGCCATGCTGGCCGCGCGCGGGATCGCCTTCGTGCCCGACTATCTCGCCAATGCCGGCGGCGTCATCGACTTCCACCAGGAGAGTGTCGACGACAGCCCGGCCGCCGTCCTGGCATCGGTCGCGCGCATCCGCGACATCACCGGCACCGTCCTGGCACGCGCGGCCGAGACCGGGGAGACGCCATTGCAGGTGGCCGACCGGATCGTGCGCGATCGCATCCGCGGTGCTGCCTGAAGGAGAGCGGCATGGCCACCTGCGGCGAGATTCTCGTGCGCCTGCTCGAGGGCTACGGGGTCGACATCGTGTTCGGCATCCCGGGCGTGCACACGGTCGAGCTCTATCGCGGTCTCCCGGCGACCAGGATCCGCCACGTCACACCACGCCACGAGCAGGGCGCCGGCTTCATGGCCGACGGCTACGCCCGGATCAGCGGCAAGCCCGGCGTGTGCTTCATCATCACCGGCCCGGGGATGACCAACATCCTGACCGCCATGGGCCAGGCCTACGGCGATTCGGTGCCGATGCTGGTAATCTCGGCCGTGAACCGGACCGAGCAGCTGGCGATGGGCCAGGGCCGCCTGCACGAGTTGCGCTCTCAGCAGGCGGTGGTGGCGGGCGTGGCCGGGTTCAGCCACACGGTCCTGCACCCAGGCCAGTTGCCCGAAGTGCTGGCACGGGCGTTCGCCCTGTTCGCCAGTGCCCGGCCACGGCCGGTGCACATCGAGATTCCCATCGACGTGATCACCGCACCGGCGGACGATCTGCCGCTGGCGCCACGCCCGCTGCCGGTACCACCGGCGCCTGACCCACAGGCAGTGGCACGGGCGGCACGTCTCCTGGCCGAGGCCCGCTCGCCGCTGCTGGTGATCGGCGGCGGTGCCGTGGCTGCGGCAGCCGAGGCCGTGATGCTGGCCGAGCGGCTCGACCTGCCGGTGATCAACACCGTCAACGCCAAGGGCGTCCTGCCGCCAGGCCACCCGCTCTACGCGGGCGAGAACATGGCCTGGCCGCCGCTGCGCGAGGCGCTGCGGACAGCCGACGTCGTGCTCGCGGTCGGCACCGAGTTCGGCGAGACCGAGATGTATCCCGGGCCGGAACCGCTCCGCTTCGACGGCACGCTGATCCGGGTCGACATCGACCCCGAGCAGCTGGTCCGCGGCTTTCCCGCCGGGTTGCCGATCGTGAGCGATGCCGGGCAGTTCCTGCGGGCTCTGCTCGCTGTCGCCGCCGCGCACGCCACGGACGGTGCCGCCCGGGCGCAGGCGCTGCGCGACCGGCTGCCGCCGCTCTGGTGGCCGGCGGTGCGTACGCACGAGCGGTTGTTGGGCACGGTTCAGGATGCCCTGCCCGATGCGATCATGGTCGGCGATTCGACCGAGCCGGTCTATGCGGGCAACCAGTTCTTTCGGCCTCAGCGACCCCGTTCCTGGTTCAATTCGAGCACGGGCTACGGCACGCTGGGCTACGCTCTGCCCGCAGCCGTCGGCGCCAAGCTGGCCGCACCCGACAGGCCGGTCGTGGTCCTGGTCGGCGACGGTGGGCTGCAATATACCCTGCCCGAGCTGGCTGCGGCGATGGAAGCGCAGGCGCCGGTGATCGTTCTGGTCTGGAACAACCGGTCCTACGGCGAGATCAAGAACTACATGCAGGACAAGGGCATCCCGACCATCGGGGTGGACCTGTTCACGCCGGATCTCCTGGCCATCGCGCGGGGCTATGGTTGCGTCGCCGAGCGGGCGCGCGACCACGACCATCTGGGTCTCCTGCTGCGCGAGGCGCGGGGCCGCTCGGTGACGAGCGTGATCGAGGCCGTGGCAGGGCCGCCCTTCGTCGCGGAGTGAGCGCCACGCGCCTCGCCTTGGCAGGGCGCGCGCCACAGCTATAATGATGGGCGGGCTACGGGCAGCCTCGCACGCTCGCGGCTCGGCCCCTGCGATACCGACGGTGCAGCCGGGCGCGGCCAAGTTCAAACCGCGCGCCATGCCGCGCGCTGTTTCGAGAAGGAGATCGAATCATGGCGTTCAAGCCGAACTACAACCAGCAGCGCAGCGAACGGAACCGCATCAAGGAAGCCAAGAAGCAGGAAAAGCTGCAAAAGCGCGAGGAAGAGGTCGCCAAGCGCCGCGCCGCCCGCGATGCGCAGCCGACCGACGACGCGATCACCGAGACCGAGTGAGGCAGAACAACTCGATGGCACGCAAGAAGCAGCCCCCCACTCCCAGCGGATTCGTCCTGTTCGACGTGTTCTACCAGGACGGATCGCGAACTTCGAACCGGAAGGTGCCCAGCTCCGAGGTCGGCGGGCTCGACGGCGACGATCCCGCCCGCGCCTTCATCGAGGCCCAGGACCGGACGATCGCGGAACGGTCGGGGAATCCGCGTGGCCCGATCAAGACCATCGCGCGCTCAACAGTCTAGATGGATAATGCCAAGTCAAAGCTTAGCGAAGAATCAAGACGAACGGAGAAGGAACACTATTCCTCGACGCATGTTGTGATCGCGCTCTACAGCGGGTAGATGCTGCGCTACGACTTGCGTCGAGGGACACTCTATGCTGGGTTGGGACTTTCCGGCTGCATCTGCATACAATATCGGGCTGCGCTTCGAGTGCGAAGCATGAGGATCGCTCAGATAGCGCCGTTGTACGAGGCGGTGCCGCCAAGCCTCTATGGCGGCACTGAGCGCATCGTCGCGCACCTCACCGACGCCCTGGTGGAGCTGGGCCATGAAGTCAGCTTGTTCGCCAGCGCCGAAGCCCGCACGCGCGCTAGGCTGATCGCAAGCAGGAGCCAGGCGATCAGGCTCGATCCGAGCCCGCTGAAGTCCGATCTGGCCAGCCATATGGCGATGATGCACGAGGTGCGGTGCCGGCAGCATGAATTCGACATCCTGCACTTCCATGTCGATATGATTCATTTCCCGTTCTTCGCCGATGTGGCGGATCGGACCATTACGACACTCCACGGGCGGCTCGATCTCGAGGACCTTCGAGCCATCTACACGCGTTGGCCTCGGTTCCCGCTCGTATCGATCTCCGATCACCAGCGGCGCCCGTTGCGCGAGGCCAACTGGCTGGCCACGGTCCCGCACGGGCTCGACAGGCGCTCGTTCCGCTTCCTCGCCAGGGCCGAGCAGCCCTATCTCGCCTTCCTCGGCCGGATTTCGCCCGAAAAGCGCCCCGACCGCGCGATCGAGATCGCACGCCGCTCGGGCGTGCGCCTGAAGATTGCGGCCAAAGTCGATCCGGCGGACCGCGCCTATTTCCACGAGTTGATCGAGCCGTTGCTGGCCGAGCCGCTGGTCGACTATATCGGCGAGATCGGCGACGAGCAGAAGTCGGAATTCCTCGGCAATGCCAAAGCGCTCCTGTTCCCCATCGACTGGCCGGAACCCTTCGGCCTGGTGATGATAGAGGCCATGGCCTGCGGCACGCCGGTAGTGGCATGGCGTCGCGGCTCCGTCCCCGAGGTGGTGGAGCATGGCATCAGCGGCTTTATCGTCGACGACATGGACGGGGCCGTGGCCGCGATCGGAAACCTGGACCGGCTCGACCGCCGTCAGGTCAGGGCCCGTTTCGAGGAGCGGTTCACCGCCGAAGCGATGGCACGCAACTACGTACGCCTCTACTGGCGCCAATACCGCAACTCGCAGGCCGACCGGACTAGGCGATCGCCGTTCGAACTCGCCGGTTGATGTCGGGCGAGTACAACGACGCCGGGCCGCGCACCCCCGCCCGGCTGTTCGCCCTCAAGCAAGGCGACACCTTCGTCGTAGCGGATGCATTTGGCGACATCACCGGCGAGGGCGACGGCCTCTTTCACGAGGACACCCGCCTGCTCTCGCTGCTTCGCCTGAGCATGGGGGGGCGCCCGCTCGAGCTGCTGGGCAGCGCGGTGAGTGAGGATAATGTCGTTTTCACGGCCAACCTGACCAATCGTCCCCTGCCGCCGATCGGCGGTCAGTCGACCCGCCAGGGGATGATCCACGTCGAGCGCACCCGGCTGATCTGGGAAGGCCGCCTGCACGAGCGCCTGCGGCTGCGCAATTTCGGGGAGTTGGAAGCCCACTTGCCGCTGCGGCTCGAGTTCGCTGCCGATTTCCGCGACATGTTCGAGGTGCGAGGCCTCACCCGCGCCGCGCGGGGGCGCGCGTTGGCAGCGGCGGTCGACGACGACAAGGTGGTGCTCAGCTACGAGGGCCTAGACGGGCTGATCGTCACGTCGACGCTCGCCTTCGGCTGCAGGCCTAGGCACCTCGCTCCGGGTTTTGCCTACTTCACGCTGGCATTGCCGCCCTCCGGTCGCACCGATCTGTTCTACGAGGTCGGGCCGATGGCAAGCGAGCGGCCGTCCCGTCAAAGGTTCCGCACCGCGGCGGCCCGGGCGCGGCTGGCGGCGCGGACAATCCGGCACCGCGGCGCCCAGCCGCGCGCCTCCAACCGACTCTTCAACGAATGGCTGAACCGCTCGCGCGCCGACTTGGCGCTGCTGACCACCGAGTTCGCCACCGGACCCTATCCTTACGCTGGCATTCCTTGGTTCTCGACCGCATTCGGCCGCGACGCGATCATCACCTCGCTTCAGCTGCTGTGGCTCGACGCCTCGCTGGCGCACGGCGTCCTGCGCTTCTTGGCATCGCACCAGTCCACCGAGACGTCGCGCTTCACCGATGCCGCGCCGGGCAAGATCATGCACGAGACGCGCAAGGGCGAGATGGCCCGTCTGCACGAACTGCCGTTCGCGCGATATTATGGCGGCGTCGACACCACGCCCCTGTTCGTGATGCTTGCCGGAGCATATGGCGCACGGACGGGGGATCTCGTTCTGCTGGCTGAGATTTGGCCGGCCTTGCTTGCGGCGATGCGCTGGATCGAGGGCGCCGGCGATTCCGACCGCGACGGGTTCGTCGACTATGCCCGAGGCGCCGCCAGTGGCCTCGCCAATCAGGGCTGGAAGGACAGCGAGGATTCGGTGTTCGACGCGGCGGGCGGCGACGTTGCCGGACCGGTGGCACTGGTCGAAGTCCAGGGCTATGCCTTTGCAGCCTTCCAGGCCATGGCCGACATCGCGCGGTGGCTGAACGAGCCCGACCATGCGGTCGCCGCATGGCGCAACCAAGCGGATCGCTTGAGACGGGCGGTCGAGGATCGGTTCTGGAGCGATCAACTCGGCACCTACGCACTCGCGCTCGACGGCGCGGGTCGCCCCTGCTCGGTGCGTTCCTCCAACCCGGGGCATCTCCTCTATGTCGGGCTGCCGGCGCCGGAGCGCGGCAGACGGGTGGTCAAGGAACTGCTTGGGAGCGCGTTCTACACCGGTTGGGGCATTCGTACCCTCGGCCACGGCGAGCCCCGCTACAACCCCATGTCCTACCACAATGGGTCGGTGTGGCCGCACGACACCGCGATCTGCGCGGCGGGAATTGCACGTTACGGTGAAAGGGCCGGTGCTGCGGCCCTGACCAGCGCCATGTTCGAGACCGCGGTCACCTTCGACATGCGCCTCCCCGAGCTGTTCTGCGGATTTCCCCGTCGGCCGGGCGAGCCGCCGATTGCCTACCCGGTCGCTTGCCTGCCGCAAGCTTGGGCGGCGGGCTCCGCGTTCATGATGCTCCAGGCGTGCCTTGGTATCACCGTCGACGGCTGGCGCAATGTGATCCATGTCGACCGGCCCTGTCTGCCTGTCGGGATCGACCGCTTGATCATCCGGCGGCTGCGCGTAGGCGAATCCAGCGTCGACCTCGTCTTCGAGCGGATCGGCGAGCATGTCGCTGTCTATGCCGGGAGGGACGAAACGCCCTCGGTGTCGATCACTGTCCGGGTGTGAGCTGGGGATCAACGGCGATCGCGCGCGGATCGCAATGTCCAGGCGACCAGCTCCTCCAGCACGACCGTGACTCCTTGATCGAACGCGGCGATCGCGGCTTCGGTGGATGGAGCGGCAGCAGGAACGCGGGCGACGAATTCCTGGGCGCTCGCGATCCCCCGGCCGGGCAGCTGCAACAATCGCGCATAGAGCCTGACGTCGGCGGCATAGCCACCGGCTTCCGGCTCGAGCTGGAAAGCGTTCAGCGTGGTCTGCAGCAGGTAGCGCCCCGGCAGGTCTTCGCGGTCGGTGCCGACCCCGCGTAGCCGGCCCGATGCCTGGAACGCCTGCACGATCAGGAATTGCAGCATGGCGGTGGCTCGGTCCGACCAGTTGGCATCGGCGAGCCTCTCCACGCGGCCCTCGTTCAGGATGGCGATCCGCGCTGTGTCGAGGGCACCCTCGGCGTTGGGCTCCGCGACGACCAGCACCCAGTCGCGGCGCGGCAGGTCGGCTGGAAAGCTCGGGCGCGGGGTAAGTCGGTACTCCGCGGGCGCGGGCGCATTGCGCGCCGTGAGCAGACCGGCGCAGCCGCCGAACGCCAGCGGCAGGCCTGCACCCAGGACCATGACTCCGCGCCTGGATCGCTTGTTCATTGAAGCCTGACCCCCTGGGCTGCCGGATCGCCCAATAGGAACTTGGAGGGGTTCTGCCGCAGGTCCCGCAAGGTTCGGCTGAGTTCGTTGACGACCCGGTCCGCATCCTGGATGAGCCCCTGAAGATTGGGGAGGCCGCTCTGGGCGAAGGCGACCAGCGGCGCGCGGCTTTGCCCCACCGTCGAGGTCAGCTGGTCGCCGAGCCTGCGTAGTGCGACCAGGGTTTCCTGCAGGTCGGCCAGCGTTGTGACGACGGGTGCGTCCGGTCCGTCCACCAGCGCCTTGGCGGAAGCAAGGGCCTGGTCCGCCTGTGCCACCAGCGGCTGCAACGCGGCGATACTCCCGTCGATCTCGCGGATCAGCGACGGCAGGTCCTCGAGCGTCTCGAACAGCGGGCCCTTCGGGTCGGCGAGCCGCTGAGACAGTTCGGCTACCGAGCGCATGGTCACGGCGAGCTGCTGCGCGCCACCGTCGGCTACCATGGCGTTGAGGAGCTCGAGCATCTGATCCAGGCCCCTGGCCAGCTTGGGCCGGTCGGCGATCAGGTCCATCAGGCCCGACTGCAGCCCGGACTGGAGGGAAGGCACGGATGGGATCTCGGGAAACACGGTCTGGTTGGGCGCATCGTGGCCCCGCTCATCGGGAAAGCTGTCCAGACCGACGAAGAGCTGGCCGGTAATCAGACTCGCCAGCTCCAAGCGGGCGCGCAGTCCTTCCCGGATGAGCAGGTCCAGCGTCGTGCCGGTCTCGCCCGCGGCCAGTCCTTGCACGGAACCCCTGGTGAGCTCGATGACGACCGGGATATCGACGGTGCGCTTCTCGGGCGCGAACGAAGGCGTGATCGAAACCACCTGCCCGATCTGGACACCGCGGTACTTGACCGGAGCTCCAACGGTCAGGCCCTCCAGCGAACCCTCGAAGTAGATGACGTAGTGCGACACGTCCCTGAACAGCAGACCGCTGCCGAACACGACCACGATCCCGACCACGATCGCCAAGGCGCCGAGAACGAAGGCGCCGACGGCGGTCGCATTGGCGCGCACGCTCACGACGCGGCTCTCGCGTCACGGCTGGACTCGCCGCCGCTGAGGAACGCGACGACCTCGGCGTCGCGACTTTCCGCGAGCAGTTGCTTGGGCGGACCCATGGCGGTCATGGTGTGGGTGGCGGCGTCCAGATAGACGACCCGGTCGGCGATGCGGAAGATGCTCGCAAGCTCATGGGTGACGATGACGAAGCTCATCGCGAGCGTCCTCCTGAGGTCGAGGATCAGGTCGTCCAGGCGGTGCGAGGTGATCGGGTCGAGCCCCGCCGAAGGCTCGTCGAGAAACAGGATCGCCGGGTCCAGGGCCATGGCGCGCGCGATCGCGGCCCGCTTGGCCATGCCGCCGCTGATCGCCGCCGGAAGAAAGTGCTCGAAGCCGGCGAGGCCCACCAGGGCGAGCTTGTAGGCGGCAACCCGAGCGGCACCGCCCGGATCGAGCCCCGTGTAGAGCGTCAGCGGCAATGCCACATTGTCTGCCAGCGTCATCGAGGTCCACAAAGCCCCGCCCTGGTACATCATGCCGAACCGGCGGATCAGGGTCTCCTGTGCCGGCGCGTCGGCGGCCCAGAAGTCCTGCCCGTCGATCCACACGCTTCCCGCAATCGGTGTCAGCAACCCGGTGAGAACGCGCAGCAGCGTGCTCTTGCCGCAGCCACTGCCGCCGATGACGCAGACCACCTCGCCGGGAGCCACCGCGAACGTCAGGTCGTGCTGCAGCACTCTGGAGTCATAGCCGTAGGCCAGGCCTTCGACCGCGAGGCGTGGCGTTTCAGGCAACGCCGAGGACATGGTAGATCACGTTGATGATGGCGTCGGCCACCACGATCCCGACGATCGCGGTGACCACGGCCGAGGTCGCCGCGTTGCCGACTGCAGCCGCGTCCTGGCCGCAACGCATGCCGCGCAGGCAACCGGCGACCGCGACGATGGCACCGAACACGGCCGCCTTGAAGATGCCGCCCGCAAAGTCCTCGATCCCGATCAACTGGCGCATCTGCTGCGTGTATTCGAGCGGACCGATACCGAACACGAGCACCCCGACGATTCCTCCACCCAGGATGCCCATCATCATCGCGTAGCAGGCCAACAGCGGCAGCATCAGCATCAGCGCCAGCATCCGCGGCACGACCAGGTACTGCACCGGGTCCACGGCCAGGGTGCGCAAGGCATCGGTCTCCTGGTTGACCTGCATCGTACCGAGCTCGGCGGCGAATGCGGCGCCGGTGCGCCCGGCCATGATCACCGCCGCCATCAGCGGTCCCATCTCCTGCGCCATGCCGGTGGTGACCAGATTGGCGACATAGATCTGCGCCCCAAACAATTGGAGTTCGTTGCCGCCCACGAAGGCCAGGATGAAACCCGCGAGCAGTCCGATCAGCGTTACGATCGGCAGGGCTTCGGGGCCCGCGGCCGCAAAGACGCGCGCCACGTCCTCCGCGCGGAACTTGGCACGGCCGCGGAGGAAGGCGATCAGGGCCAATACGACCTCGCCGACGAACCGGACCGTATCGACCATGCCCGACCAAGAGGCCTGCGCGGCCATTCCAACCCGGGCGACGCGGCCTGGCTGAGCCGGGGATGGCCCTTCGGCGCGCGCGGGCACGGCCTGCGCGATCGTCAAGAGCCGCCGCAGACCTTCGGGCGCGGCATCGGCGGAAAGTACCGCCCCACGCGCATGTGCGCCTGTGGCCACCGCGTAGAGGAACGCCGGCAGAACGGAATCCCAGCGGCCAAGTCCCGCAAGGTCGAGAGTCAGGCGCTCGAATTTGCCGCTCCGCTCGGCAGCAGCGAGCACAGCGGCGGCGTCGGGCAGCGGCGTGGCGAGCGTCCAGTCGCCGCCGAGACGGAGTACGATCTCGGGCGCGCGAGCTGTGTCTACGCTGGCACTCGGACCCTGGCTGGCATGTTCCCGCATACACAACCTCTAGGGTCCGTGCGCCGGCTTCTCAAGCGCCTTCCCCACGAGTGCGCTGGTATGCTAGGGCCATTTGGCTCACCAATGTCAAAACGACAACACACGCCTCGGGTACGCCGACCATGCGTCCATCGTGCAGGAATGGCCGGGCCATCAGCTCGTCCTACACACGGCGAGTCTCGAGGCGGAGCGGCGCTCGTTGTCATCATGCTGAATCGAAACACCGTCCAATCGCCCCACTGAGGGAAGCGACCATGCCTCGAGCCTACGCCCGCGCCATGCTCACCGCCCCGATCCGGGAGGTCGGTGTTGAACGGATCGCCAGCCCTGCTGTCGTTGATCACCGAAGCGCCACCGGGCGGATGCCGTCTGGTCGGTGCGCTGGAGTCTCGGACTAGCTCGGGGATCGGGTGGACGTGCAGCTCCGACGCGCTGCAGGCAAGCCGCTGCGGCCGAGGCGGCGGAAAATCGGCACTTCGCCATTCACGCGGCGCCGATGCGAGAGCGCGGCCTCCTGCCCAAAGCGAAGCGGCGACGGCCCGGGCCCGACAGGCGAGCGGCGGCAGCCAGTATCGCGGAGAACGTCATGACCAGCCTGTCCTACTCGCGTCAGTTCCTGCTCGGCCCGCGCGCCGACCCGGAACTCCCAGGCTGGAGTAGGCGGGAGCTCCGCCACGACCTGATCCTGCAGACGCATCCCCTCCTCCCTTGCGTGCAGCGAAGCATCGGGGATCGGCGCATCACGCTTCTGGGCTTTGCCATCTCACCGGACCAGCCGGAGCGAAGCGACGAAGAGATCGTTGACGCATTGCTGAACGCCACCACGACGCTCGATCAGGTCCTGTCGGCAAGCGACGATCTGTCCGGCCGCTGGATCATGATCTACCAGGACGGCGAACGCTCGGTGCTGTTTCAGGATGCGACGGGTCTGCGGACCGCCGTTCACACCTTGCCCTCCTGTGCGGAGACCTGGTGCGCATCCCAGCCGGCGCTGGTGGCGCGGCAGCTCGATCTCCAGCCGGATCCGCAAGCCCGCGATTTCTGGGAAGCCTCGGGCAGCAAGATCCCCAAGCACATTCGGGCCTGGCCGGGAGCCAGCACGGCCTATGACGGCATTCGCGGACTGCTGGCCAACCATTATGTCGATCTTTCCACCCGGGAGGTGGTCCGCTTCTTTCCGCACGCGCCCCTGAGCCCGATCGGCCTGGACGAGGGCACCCGGCGCATCGCCGACCATCTCCGCTCCTCGGTGCGCGCGGCTCATCTCCGCTATCCGGTCTACCAGCAGATCACGGCCGGCCTCGACAGCCGCTGCATCCTGGCGGCGTCGCGCGACCAGCGCGCCGCCACCACTTATTTCACCTGCCTGTGGCCGTCGCTGGAGCGGTCGATGACTGCCGAGCACCGCGACGTCGACATACCCCGCCGGCTGCTGGCCGGCATGGGGCTGCAGCATCACCTGTACCGCTGCCCGGCCGTTCCGCTCGACCACGACTTCGCCGCGCAATTCGCCACCTGCGACAGCCCGCCGCTCGACGAGCTCGCCCCGGCGGCCAAGGCCCTGCCCCAGCTGGTGCCGGCGGACGCGATGGTGATCAACGGCAATGGCGGTGAAATCGGGCGCTGCCGGCTGCACCCGACCGAGCACCCCGGCTCGATCGGCCTATCCGCCTTGTGCAACCTGCATTGGCCCGGCCTGGGGCAGCACCCCTTCGTCAGGACGCATCTCGAGCCCTGGCAGCGCGACGCTGCCGCCGCCTGCGAGCGCACCGGCTACCGTCTCCTGGACCTGTTCTATTGGGAGCAGAAGATGAGCCGCCGGGTGGCGCGCGGCTTCCTGCACCTCGACATGGCGCACGATACTTTCAGCCCCTACAATTCCCGCAGCCTGCTCAAGCTGTACCTGGCGGTTCCGGAACAGCATCGCCGTCCGGGCGGCGGCCATGCGCTGCAGCATGCGGTGATCAGGAGCCTGTGGCCCGAAGTGCTGGCCAGTGACATCAACCCGGCAAGCGCCGGCGACCAGGTTTCCCGACTGTTCCGGCGCCTGCGGCGGCGAGCCCGCGGAATCGGGCTCCCAGTCTGAACCCGCCGCCCGAGGCGACGCAAAGATCAGTCGGCCACCGCCGCATGGGCAGCTTCGCCACCTCGGCCAGGAGTGGGTCGGCGCATCAGCAACAGCGTCGGCAGCGCCGCCAGGGTGAGAAACATCATCAGGCGATAGTCGTCGGCGTAGGCGATGATCTGCGCCTGCGTGCCGACCACGGCGTTGAGCGCCGCTTGGCCGGTCGCCGTCCAGGCGTCCCAATGTTGGGCGATGGCGGGATCGCGCAGGGCGTCGTTGAAGGGCGAGAGGCCGGCGCTGATCTCGGCGTGGTTCGCCTGCGTGTTGCTGGCGAGCAGGCTCACGACGATCGAGATGCCAATGCTGCTGCCGAGGTTGCGCATCAGGCTGAACAGCCCGGTGGCATCGGTACGCCACTCGGGTGGCAGTGTGGCGAACGTCACCGTGCTCAGCGGGACGAAGATCAGGCCGAAGCCCAGCCCTTGGGTGAAGCCGGTCCGCACGACGGTGGCGGCGGCGACATCGGGGGTGAAGCCGCTCATCTCATGCAGCGACAGCGCAGTCACCAGCAGGCCGGCGCCAATCAGCAGGCGGCTGTCGACCTTGCCGATCAGCCGCCCGACCACGAACATCATCAGCATGGTCCCCATGCCACGCGGCGCCAGCACGACTCCGGCGGTGAGCACGGGGTAGCCCATCAGGTTCTGGAGATAGGGCGTCAGCAATGCGAGCGTCGCCAGGAGGATGATGCCGACCAGGAAGATGAAGACGAGGCCTGCCGTGAAATTGCGGTCCCGGAACAGCCGCGGATTCACGAACGGTCTCTCGGTGGTGAAGGTGTGGGCAAGAAACAGATAGAACGACAGTGCGGCCAAGACCGCCTCGGCCAGGACCTCGGTCGATGCAAACCAATCGAGCTGCTCGCCACGGTCGAGCATGAGCTGCAGGGCACCGATGGCGATGCTCAAGGTGGCGAAGCCGAACCAGTCGAAGGGAACGTCACGGCGACCACTCTCGCGGAGAAACGTGAACAGGCCGATGAAGGTGAGGATGCCCACGGGCAGGTTGACGTAGAACACCCAGCGCCAGCTGTAGCTCTCGGTCAGCCAACCCCCGAGCGTCGGTCCCAGGATCGGGCCGACCATCACGCCCACGCCCCAGAGCGCCATGGCCGAGCCGTGCTTGTGGCGCGGCCAGGTGTCGAGCAGCACGGCCTGAGACAGGGGCACCAGCGCTGCGCCGCACAGTCCCTGGAGCAGGCGGAACAGCACCATCTGCTCGAGGCTCTGAGCCAACCCGCACAGCACGGAGGCCAACGTGAAGCCGGTGACCTGCACCAGGAACAGCCGCTTGCGACCGAACCGGCCCGCGAGCCAGCCGGTCGGCGGCGTCATGATCGCGGCGGCGACGATGTAGGAGGTGAGGACCCAGTTGGCCTGGTCGAGCGTCGCCGAAAGGCTGCCTTGCATGTAAGGCAAAGCGACGTTGGCGATGGTGGTGTCGATGGCCTGCATGATGGTGGCCAGCATCACGCAGATCGTGACCGGCCAATAACTGGCCGGCTGGGTGTCCCCGTCCGCTACAGCCACGCCAGCAAGTCGCTCAGGTGGCGGCGATGGCCGGTATCGACCTCGATCTCGGCGCTCATGCCGGCACGCAGGGTCGGCGCATCGGGCTGTGGCTGGACCGCGACCCGCAAGGGAATGCGTTGCACCACCTTCACCCAGTTGCCGCTCGTATTCTGCGCCGGCAGGAGGGAGAACTCCGATTGGCTCGCCGGGCTGACGCTGGCCACCGTGCCGTGCCAGTCGACGCCCGGATAGGTGTCCACCGAGATCGCGACGGGCTGCCCCTCCCGCACCCAGGTCAGGTCCGTCTCCTTGGGATTGGCTTCGATCCAGACCTGATCGCGCGCGATCAAGGCGAATGCCGCCTGCCCGGCATCTAGATATTCGCCCGGCTGCAGGGAAGGGACCCGGGCGGTGGTGCCGGCGATCGGCGCGCGCACGACGGTGCTGTCCAGGTCGTGCCGCGCCCGGTCGCGCGCCGCCACGGCGGCGAGATAGCGTGGATGACGCTCTATCGGAGCCGCGGGATCACCCCCGAGCTGCGCCGCGATGCCGGACTGTTCCTCCACCAGAGCGGCTAGCTGGCCGCGCGACGCGTCGAGATCGTGCCGCGCCGCGTCGAACTGCATCCGAGCGTTCACCCGACGGGTGGCGAGGTCCTGCTGGCGCTCATACTCCTTCTCGAAATAAGCGACGTCGCTCTTGGCCTTGGCGATCTCCGCCTCGCTCTGGGCGTAGCTGGCGCGCAACGCCTCCAGCTGCGTCGCAGCCAGCTTCACGTCGGCCTCGGCCGCAGCCAGGGCGCTGCGGTAGGTCTCGTCGTCCAGGGTGAACAGAACGCGGCCGGCCTGGACCGCCTCGTTGTCGTGCACACTGATGGTCTTGACGATGCCGGACACGTCGGTGGCCACACTGACCGTGTCGGCCTGCACATAGGCGTTGTCGGTCGCGACGTAGCGACCGCCGGTGAGCCAGAACCAGCCCGTGGCCGCAGCGACGAGCATCGGGCCGGCTGCGAGCAGGCTCCAGCGCAGCAGCTTTGGCCGCCGCACGCGCTCGCGCCGCGCCGGATCCAACGGCGCCGCGCCTTCGCGTCCGGTCTCGACCTTGCGCAGGGCGGTGACATTGGGACGCTCGGCCTTATCAGCCATGACGGCGCTCCCCCTCTTCGGTACCCGCCAGTGCCACCTGCAGGTTGGTCTTGATGCAGCCGAGCTGGGCAAGGAGCAGCTTGCGCGCTTGGTCGCCGAGGCCGGCGAGCGCCTCCTCGCGCACGGCCGCACCCAATTCACGGACGCGTTCGAGCTCGGGAACCGCGCTCTGGGTCAGGAACAGGTTGCGCTGGCGGCGGTCCTTGGGGTCGAGGCGGCGTTCGACAAAGCCCATGGCCTCGAGCCGGTCCAGCAGGCGGACCAGAGTGATCGGTTCGATGTCGAGGATGGAGGCGAGCCCGGCCTGGTTGATCCCCTCGCAGCGGGCGATGTTGGCCAGCACCTGCCACTGGGCGCGGCTGAGCCCGATGCCTGCCGCCCGTGCGCGTTGCTCCAGCCGCTTGCGCAGCAGTCGCGCGACGTCGTGGACGAGAAAGCCGAGGGTGGGCTCGCTCCAGCCCGGGCGATTGGCAGACATGTCCATCCTAAGCAGAGCTATGATAAGCTTGCTTATGATTTGTCCGACGCGCGGCTCAGATCAAGCCCTGGCTGCAGGCTTCGCTGCGGCGGCCCTGCAACCCTGCCATGCAGCGAATGCGCTCGGGCGCTGTTCAGATCGCGAGGAGGCCGACCGCCGCGTCATGGAATATCTGCCGGCGCGGCCTCGCTTGGGCATCGGGCAGGTCGCCGTCGCCGAATATCGCGAACTGGTCGAGTACCATCATAAGCACTACGCCCGCGTCGTCGAGCTGCGGACCGGTCCACCAGAATGATTGACCAGTCGGGTCAGATAGTTGTGGTCGCAGATCAACAGCCGCGCCATACCGGTTTGCGCTTCTCCGCGAACGCGCGCGCACCTTCGAGCTGGTCGTCGCTCTCGTAGAGCCGCTTGACGGACGGCAGCCGCTTCTGCGTCACCAGGTCCATGGCCGACTGGAACGGCAGGCCCTCGGTCCGGCGCAGGGTCTCCTTGATCGCTGCGAAGACCAGGGGCGGCCCGTCGGCGAGCAGACGGGCGATCTCGCGGGCGCGCGAGCAGGAGGCGGTCGGCGGGGAGGATCTCGTTGACCAAACCCCAGCCCTTGGCCTCGGCCGCTTCCATCCAGCGGCCGGTCAGCAGCAGGTCCATGGCGACATGGTGGGGGATGCGGCGCGGCAGCTTGATGGTGGCGGCGTCGGCGAGCGTCCCGGCGGCGATCTCGGGCAGGGCTAGGCGGACATGCTCGGCCGCCAGGATCAAGTCGCAGGACAGCGCCAGCTCGAAGCCGCCGCCGACCGCCATGCCGTTCAGCGCCGCGATCACCGGCTTGTTGAGGTCCGGCAACTCCTGCAGACCGCCGAAGCCGCCGACGCCGTAGTCGCTGTCGGGGCGCTCGGAGCCTTCGGCGGCGGCCTTGAGATCCCAGCCGGCGCTGAAGAACTTCTCGCCGCCGCCGGTGACGATGGCCACCCGCAGCTGCGGATCGTCGCGGAAGGCGGCGAAGGCGCGGCCGAGCTCCCGGCTGGTGGCGCTGTCGATCGCGTTGGCCTTGGGGCGATCGAGCACCACCTCGAGAATGCCGTCGGCCGCGGTCGTGCGAACTGCCTCGCTCATATGGTCGCTCCCAGTCGGATCAGGACGTCGGCCGCCACGGCACCCTTGCCGGCGGGGCGGACGATCAGGGGATTGATGTCGAGCTCGACCAAGCGGTCGATGTTGGCCGCCGCGAACGTGGCTGCGGCCAGCGCCGTCTCGACCACGGCGTCGAGGTCGCCGGGCGGCCGGCCGCGGAAGCCCTGGAGGAGCGGTGCCGACTTCAGGCCCAGCAAGGCCGTCCGCACTTCGTCCGCTGTCGTCGGCAGAAGCAGCAGCGCGCGGTCGCCCAGCAATTCGACGAGGGTGCCACCCGAGCCGAGAACGAGGCACAAGCCGACCTGCGGATCGCGGAAGATGCCGACGATCAGCTCGGCCACGCCGTCGGTGACCATGGGCTCGACCAGCAACGCCTCGCCGAGTTGAGCCATACGCTCGGCAGCAGTGCGCACGGCGCCGGCATCGCGCAGGCCGAGGGCCACGGCACCCAGCTCGCTCTTGTGGGCCAGTGCCGCGCCCGCGGCCTTGACCACGACCGGATAGCCCAGCTCGTCGGCGACGGCCGAGGCCCGGGCCGGCTCATGGACGAGACGGCCGCCCGGATGGGGCACGCCATACTCGGCCAGGAGCAACTTGCCGCGCCATTCGTCGAGCGTCGCTCCACCGTCGAGCGCCCGCAAGGGATGCAGGGGCTCCGGCAGGGCCGCTGCCTGCGCTGATCCGATGTCGGCCGCGGCCTCGGCGGCGGCGAGCGCGTCGTCGATGCCGAGCAGCGGCACGATGCCGGCGGCGATCAGCGTCTCGGCCACGCTCTCGGGCAGGCAGTCAGGCAGGGTCGCGAGCACGGCCGCACGACCACCGGTGGCGTCGCGCGCGGCCTCCCAAGCGCCGAGCGAAACCTGCCAGTCGGCGTCGCTGCAGCTGTCGGTGCGTGGAAAGTCGAGGACGAGGCAGGCGAGGTCCCAGCCGCAGGCCAAGACCGCGATGAAGGTGGCGCGCAGGCGACTCGGGTTGGTTCCAGATGAAGATGTGGTAATCGAGGGGGTTGGAGATGGTGACGAGGTCGCTGAGCGTCGCACGGACCGTCTCGACCTGCGGCGGCGTGAACGGGCGGAAGCGGATCCGGCGTTGTGCGCCGGAATCGGCGATCAGCGCCGCCTCGCCACCCGAGCAGCTGAGCGTGATCAGGTCGCGGCCGGGCAGCGGGCCTACCGTGTGCAGGAGCTTCAGCGTCTCGAGCAGGACGGGCAGCGAGGTGACGCGGGCGACACCGACCCGGCGCAGGAGCGCGTCCATGGCCGCGTCGGCGCCGGCGAGCGAGGCGGTGTGGCTGAGCGTCAGCGCAGCGCCGTGCTCCGAGCGCCCGGCCTTCACCGCCACCACGGGCTTCTTGGCGGCCAGCGCCTTGCGGGCGGCGGCGTCGAACTTCAGCGCGTCGTCGATCGCCTCGATGTGCAGGCCGATCGCGGTGACACGGCGATCGTCGACCAGAGCGGCGAGACAGTCCGACAGCCCGACTTTGGCTTGGTTGCCCAGGGTTATCAGATGCCCGATCGGCAGCCCGCGACGCTGCATGGTGAGGTTCAGCCCGATATTGCCGGACTGGGTAAGGATCGCGACGCCGCGCTCGCACCGCCGGCCGCCATGCTGGTCGAACCAGAGCATTGCCCCGTCGAGATAGTTGATGGTGCCGTAGCAGTTGGGGCCGAGGATCGGCATGTCGCCCGCGGCCGCGATCAGCTCCTCCTGCAGCTCGACCCCGCGGCCGCCGGCCTCGCGAAAACCGGCGGCATGGCACACGGCACCGCCGGCACCCATGACGGCGAGTTCGCGCACGATGCCGACCGTGGCCTCGCGGTTGACGGCGACGAAGGCGGCGTCGGGCGGCTCGGGCAGGTCGGCGGCGCAGCGGAAGGCGCCGGACTTCTTCGGATGCACGATCCAGACCGGACCGGCAAAGCCCATCTCGGCGCAGCGGCGGACGACGCTCTCGGCCTGCCAGCCGCCGAAGACCGCGATCGAGCGCGGCTGGAGGAGGCGCCGCAGGTCCAATTCAGGCCCCGAGACGGCGGAGGATGTCGCGGCTGATGATATGGCGCTGGATCTCGCAGGTGCCGTCCCAGATCCGCTCGACCCGGGCGTCGCGCCAGAAGCGCTCGATACCGGTTTCCTCCATCAGCCCCATGCCGCCGAAGATCTGGATCGCCTGGTCGGTGACGCGCGCCAGCATCTCGGTCGCGAACAGCTTGGCCTGCGCGATCATGCGGTTGGCGTCCTGGCCCTGGTCGAGCAGCCAGGCGCCATTGAGCGTGAGCAGGTCGGCGGCGTCGATCTCGGTCGCCATGTCGGCGAGCTTGAACGACGTACCCTGGAACTTGCCGATCGCCTGGCCGAACTGCCTGCGGTTTGCCGCCCAGTCGGCAGCGAGGTCGAACACGCGGCGCGCTCGGCCGACGCTGGTCGCGGCGACGGTGAGCCGGGTGGCGTAGAGCCAAGTGTTCATCAGCTCGAAGCCTTGGCCCTCCTCGCCCAGGATCTGGGCATCGGGCACGCGGCAGCCGTCGAAGTTGAGGATGCAGTTGTGGTAGCCGCGGTGGGAGACGCTCCGGTAGCCCGGCCGGATCTCGAACCCTGGCGTGCCCCGGTCGACCAGAAAGCAGGTGATCCGCTGCTTGGTGCCGGCCTTCGTCTCCTCCGTGCCGGTGGCCACGAACACGATCGCGAAGTCGGCGAGGTCGGCGTGGCTGATGAAGTGCTTGGTGCCGTCGATCACCCAGTCGCCGCCCTGGGGCCGGGCGGTGGTCTTCATCGAGCGCACGTCGGAGCCGGCCTCGGGCTCGGTCATGGCGAGGCAGTCGATCCGCTCGCCGCGCACGGCCGGCAGGAGATAGCGCTCGCGCTGCTCCGCGTTGCAGCCGCACAGGATGTTGGAGGGCCGGCCCCAGAACACGGAGAGCGCGTAGGAGGCACGGCCCAGCTCGCGCTCGAGCAGCGTGAAGGTCAGGTGATCGAGCCCGCCGCCGCCGAACTCTTCGGGGATGTTGGGCGCGTAGAAGCCGAGTTCCTGCACCTTGCGCATGATCTCGCGCCCGACCTCGGCCGGCACCTGCCCGGTGCGCTCGACCTCGGCCTCGAGCGGGTAAAGCTCGTTCTCGACGAAGGAGCGGACGGTCGCGACGACCATCTCCTGCTCGGGCGTGAGGCCGAAGTTCATCCCCGCCTCCGCTCCCCGACATGCCGGCCGGCGTCGGCCGGCTTCGGCAGGCCCGCCTGCGCTTCGGCGATCCGGAGGAGCCGGTCGCGCATGGCGGGCTCGGCCGGGCAGGCGCGGCCGGCCTTGGTGTCGACGTGGAGCAGCATCTGCTCGCCGGTCGCCACCACCGTGCCGTCCTCCTCGCGGGTGGCGGTTTGGAAGATGTGCATCCGCTTCTCGTCGGCGGCGAGCACCTGTGTGGTGACGGAGACGAGTTCGCCGGCGTGGGCTTCGCCCTTGTGCATGATGTGCGTCTCGACCGTGAACCAGCTGAAGCCGCGGGCGAGGTAGCCCTGGTCGAGGCCGATGAGCCGCAGGAGCGCATCCGAGCCGTCGCTGAACAGCTGTAGGTAGCGGCTCTCGTTCATGTGGCCGTTGTAGTCGACCCAGTCGGCGGGGATCCGTGTGCGATAGAGCGCCAGCGGCTTCGCGAGGTCGATGGAGTCGATGTCGAGCATGCCATAGCTCGCGTCGTAGAGCGTGGCGGCATAGCGCTTGAGGACCTGTCCCGCCCCCCAGTCATGCGTCTGCAGCCCCTGCATCACCGAGATCAGGCAGTCGTCGCGCAGGCGTTCGAGTTCGCGGATCGAGCGATCGCCCGCCTGCTCGTCGGACTGAGCCACGACCTTGGCGAGCAGCTCGTCGGTCAGTTCCGGCGCTTCGAGCTTGGTCCAGGGCAGCTTCAGGGCCGGCCCGAACTGTGCCATGAAATGGCGCATGCCCTGCTCGCCGCCTGCTATGCGGTAGATCAGGAAATTGCCCATGAACGACCAGCGCAGGCCGGCGCCGAAGCGGATCGCGTCGTCCAGCTCCTCCGCCGTCGCCACGTCCTCGTCGATCAGATGCAGCGACTCGCGCCACATCGCCTCCATGAGCCGGTCGGCGATGAAGCCGTCGATCTCCTTCCGCACGTGCAAGGGCCGCATGCCGATGCCCTCGTAGAAGGCGGCAGCGCGCTGCTTGGTCTCGGCGCTGGTCTTCTCGCCGCCGCAGATCTCGACCAGCGGCAGGAGGTAGACCGGGTTGAAGGGATGCCCGACCGTGAACCGCTCGGGATGGTTCATCGCGGACTGCAGGCGCGAGGGCAGCAGGCCGGAGGTGCTCGAAGCGATGATCACGTCAGGCCGGGTCGCCCGGTCGATCTTCGCGAACAGCGGGATCTTGAGGTCCTCGCGCTCCGGGGCGCTCTCCTGGACGAAGTCCGCATCCTCGACCGCCGCCTCGACGTCCCTGACGAAGCTCACCGAGCCGCGGCGGCCGCGCGGGGCCATGGTCAGCTTGGCGTAGGCGCGGTCTGCGTTGGCAAGGATCTCGCCGACCTTGCGCTCGACCTCGGGATCGGGGTCGCTGACGACCACGTCGATGCCGTTCTCGATCAGGCGCGCGGCCCAGCCGGCGCCGATCACGCCGCCGCCGATCAGGGCGGCCTTCCGGACCTGCATCAGCGTGCCCTCAAGCCCAGCTTCGCCCGCGCCTCGGCGGGGCCGAGCACGCGTGCACCCATCAGCCGCACGATCTCGCAGGCGCGGGAGACGAGGTCGCCGTTGGAGGCGTGGACCCCCTTGTCGAGCCAGAGATTGTCCTCGAGCCCGACGCGGACATGGCCGCCCAACAGCACGGCCTGGGCGACCATGGGCATCTGCATCCGGCCGATCGCGAAGGCGGCGAAGACGCCACCGGGCGGCAACAGGTCGCGCATGGCCAGCACGGCGCGCGGGTCGGCCTCGGCCCCATAGGGAATGCCCATGCAGAGCTGGAACAAAGGCGGCGCCTCGATCAGCCCCTCCTCGACCAGCATCTTCGCCTGCCAGACATGGCCGAGGTCGAACACCTCCATCTCGGGCTTCACGCCCGCGGCCTTGATCCGCGCCGCCATGGCGCGGAGCATGCCGGGCGTACTGACATAGGCGGACATAGCGTAGTTCATGCTGCCGCAGTCGAGGGTGCAGATCTCGGGCCGCAGCTCCTCGACATGCACCAGCCGGTCCGTGACCGAGGCCATGTCGGTGCCGGTCCCGCCGCGCCAGGGCTCCTCGGGCTCGGGTACATAGTCGCCGCCCATGCCGGCGGTGAGGTTGAGGATCACGTCGACGCCCGAGGCGCGCACGCGCTCGACCACCTCGCGGTAGAGCTCGAGCCGGCGCGCGGCCTTGCCGGTGGCGGGATCGCGGACATGGATGTGAGCGACGGCGGCCCCGGCCTGCGAGGCCTCGATGGCGGCGGCGGCGATCTGCTCGGGTGTCACCGGGATCGCCGGATGCTTGCCCACCGAGTCGCCCGAACCGGTCACGGCACAGGTGACGACAACCTCGCGGTTCATGGCAGCCCGCCTCCATCGTCTGCGATCACGCCCGCCATGGTAGCTGCGGCCGCGCGCGGCTATTGATCTATCCAGCCGCCAACCTGACGGATCGCGCCATGACACTCGCCTCCGCCGTACTGCTCCTACCGCGCTTCTCGCTGATGGCTTTGGCCTCGGTGCTTGAGCCGTTCCGCATCGCCAACCGGCTGGCCGGCCAGGAGCTCTACCGCTGGCGGTTCGTCAGTCCCGAGGCAGGGCCGATCCAGGCCAGCAGCGGTTTGCCGATCACCGCCGAACTCTCGGTACGCGACGCGGTCGTGGCGCAGCGGGTCATCGTCTGTACGAGCTTCGAGCCGATGGCTGCGGCGAGCCGTGCCGTCCTCGCCTGGCTGCGCCGCCTGGACGCCACCGGCGCCGAGCTGTGGGCCGTCGACACGGGCGCCTTCCTACTCGCCGAGGCCGGGCTCCTGCGCGGCCGTACCGTTACACTTCACTGGGAGAGCATCGCCGCTTTCGCCGAGCTCTATGACGAGGTCGAGATCCGCCGCTCCCTGTTCGAGCGCTCCGGCCGCGTCGCCACCTGTGCCGGCGGCACCGCCGGCATCGATCTGGCGCTGACCGCCATCACCGCCGAGCATGGACCCTCACTGGCGCTCGACGTGGCCGACCAGCTGATCCATCAAGGCATCCGCGACGCCGCCGCCCCGCAGCAACTCGCCCCCATGCGGCGCCACGGCACCCGTAACCCGACCGTGCTCGCCGCCATCGACCTGCTCCAGCGCTCGATCGAGCAGCCACCATCGCTGACGCAGGCGGCCATGACGCTGGGCGTGTCGCCCCGACAGCTGCAGCGGCTGTTCGCGACGCATCTGGGGAGGTCGTTCAAGCGCTTCGACCGGGAGCTGCGGCTGGAGCGGGCGAAAGAGCTGCTGGAGCAGACCGGCATGACCGTGATGGCCGTCGCGGTCGCAACCGGTTTCGGCTCGCACGAGCATTTCGGGCGCAGCTACCGCCGGGCGTATCAGACGCCGCCGGGCCGAGGCCGGCAGGTGCCGCGCTAGTTCGGCGGGGGTAGCTCGAAGGCGTCGGCCAGGAGCTCGTAGGACCGGGCCTTCGCAGAAGGGTCGAAGATCGCACTCATGACCATGATTTCGCTGGCAGCGACGCCGCGCGCGAAATCCGCCAGCCGGTCGCGCAGCGCGCCGGGCGTGCCGACAAACAGCCGGGCGCGGTTGGCGCGCCGCAGGACCTCGTCGTCGTGAGTCCAGGAATAGGCCAGTGCCTCCTCCGGGCTGACCAGTGGCCCGTACTCGCCGCGCGCCCGGCGGACATGGCCGTAGTCGCTGCTGGCCGCCAGGCGTTCGGCCTGGTCCTCTGTCTCGGCACAGATCGCGGCCACGGTCACGATCGCATGCGGCCGGTCGAGCCATCGCGAGGGCTGGAAATGGTCATGATAGCGCGTCATCGCCACGCGGGCATCGAGGCTGGCGAAGTGATGCGCGAATGCGAAGCCGAGGCCGAGCCGCCCGGCAAGCTCGGCGCTGTAATCGCTCGACCCCAGGAGCCAGATCGGCGGCACCGGCACGTCCTCCGGCATCACCCGGATCGTCCGGAACGGATGGCCCTCGGGGAATTCGCCCGTCTTCCAGGCCAGCAGCTCCTGGAACCGGTCGAGGAAGTCGTCCTCGGCACGCATCTCGGAGCGGTAGCGCAGCGCCATGGAGGTGCGCGGGTCCGTGCCCGGCGCGCGCCCGATGCCGAGATCGATGCGCCCGGGATGGAGTGCTTCGAGCACCTTGAACCGCTCGGCGACCATCAGCGGTGCGTGGTTGGGCAGCATAACGCCGCCTGCGCCGACCCGGATCAACGAAGTCGCGGCGGCGATCGCCCCGATCATGATCTCGGGCGCGCCGCTCGCCACGGACGGCAGATTGTGATGTTCGGCGACCCAGATCCGCCGATAGCCGAGCCGTTCGACCACCTGCGCCAGCTCGACCGTCTGCCGAATGGCGGCGGCGCCCGCGGTCGCGGTGGTGGTGAACGACAGGTCGAGCACGGAGAGAGGAATCATCTGGAGGATCTATGCACTCGGGGCGGGCGCGCAAGGTCGATGGCCCCGCGGGCCAAGCCCCAGGACCTTCTCGATCAGAGGCGCGCCAGCAGCTCGGTCTTCTTTGCCGCGAACTCCTCTTCGGTGAGGATGCCTTTCTGGCGCAACTCGGCCAGGCGCTCGATCCGGCCGAAGATCTCGTCGTCCGAACTGGCGACGGGGGCGGCGTGCGCAACGGTCGGAGATGCCGGGGTATCGGATCTCGCGGTGGCTGGTCTGGACCCGGTGGAGATCGGCGCAGCCGTCGGCGGCGCCGGCGCGGCGACGCGCGGCAGGTCCGCGACCCGCACCAGCCCATGCTGGCTGGTGAAGCTCAGCGAGGCGTCGCCGCTCTGCTGCTGGGAGAAGCCGGAGATCTGGTGGTCGAGGGTGTCGTAAACGCCGACCTCGCCGCCGCCGAGCTGGATCGCGAGGCGCCGGCTGGCAGGAAAGCATGCGTAGCGGATGTCGTTCTGCGCGCCGAGCGAGGACGGCACGCCAAGTTCGGCTGGCCACCAATTGCCCGGGCTGCCGGCGCCCGGGACGAACAGGCTGACGCCGGATGCCGTGCCCCCCCGGCTCTGGCCCTGAAAGCCATGGACGCCCGGGCTCTGCGACTGCGACTGCGAGGAGGCCGGTACCGCCCAGCCCTGGCTGCGCACCACGGCCGACAGCTCGTTGCAGAGCTGGTCGACCTTGTACTTCAGCGCGTTGTTGAACATGTCGCCGACCATGATCATGCCGCCCTGCGACCACTGGCCCATGCCGCCCAGTTCCGGATGATCGAACTGGGCGGCAGTACCGTGGCCGGCGGCCAAGGCCCGGAGCAGCGTGACCACCGCGTCGGCGCCGACGCCATGGCGCTGGGCAACCTCCTCCACGAGACGACGGCCCTCGGGCGTCAATTCGGTCGTCACTAGCGCTCCTCGTCTCCTGCGCCGGGCAGGGTCATCGGCCTATTGCAGTTCGGGCAGCCGACGCAGCTCCTGCAGCTCGGCGATATGCGCTTCGATCACCAGGACGTAGCGGCCCGCAAACGACCGAAAGTCCGCATCCTGCCCCGAGTTCGCCTCGTGGCGCAGCAGGTCGAGCATCGCTTGGTGATCCACCAGCTGCTGCTCGACATAGGTCCGGTCGAACGTGGCCCCAGGCAGGATGCCAAGCATGAGCCCCTCGGCCTGATCCGACAGGCTTGCGCCCGCCGGGAGCTGCACGCCCTTGTCTTTGGCGAGCGCAGCCAGCTCGTCGTTCATCGTGGCATGCGCGCTCACCATCCGCTCGCCGAACGCGGCAATGGCCGGGTTGCCGCTGGCCTCCGCCGCCTCGGCGCTGGCGATCGCCGCGTAACCGGCCATCACCGTTCGTTGCACGAACTCTTGGTCGACGTCGCGCCCCTCGGCGAGAACCGGTGTGATCGTAGCCCTCAGGAGGGCTGCGGCGATGAGGGCCGCCCGAATCTGCCATCGCATCTGCCCTCCCTATCGCGTCCGGCGTCGGGCGGCAACGGCGAGCGCCGCCTGACGGCGCGGCCACAGGGGCGGTGCGTCAGCTCCGGATCCGCTCGTTCGGCGGATCGTACCAAGCGGCAAGGCTCGCCTTCGCGGGCACCCGCTCCCAAGCGACTTCGACTGCGAGGTCCTGCGCGTCGAGCCAGGCTTGGGTCACGCCCGCCTCATGGGCCAAGTAGCCCATGCCGAGTGGGGCGCCGACGCGATGGCCGTACATGCCCGACGTGACCGAGCCCACGATCCGGTCGCCGGCCCAGACCGGCTCCTCATGATAGAGCAGCTTCGTGTCGTCCAGGAGCCGCAGCTGGACCAGGCGGCGCGTGGGCGGGCCGGCTCCGCGGGCGCGCAGCAGCGCGTCGCGGCCCATGAAGTCCGGCTTGTGCCAGCCGACGCAAAAGGCCAGGCCGGCGGTGACGGGGTCGTCTTCGGGACCGATGTCGTGGCCCCAGTGGCGGTACCCCTTCTCGGTGCGGCAGGCGCTCATGGCGTGGTAGCCGGCGTGGGTCAGGCCGAACTCGGCGCCGGTCGCGACGATCCGGTCGAAGACGTGGCCAGCGAACTCGGCCGGGACGTAAAGTTCCCAGCCCAGCTCACCGACATAGGTGATGCGGCTCGCCCTGACGCGGGCGTAGCCGATCTCCAACTCGCGCGAGGTTCCGAACGGGAAGGCGGCGTTGGCCAGATCCTCGCCGGACAGCTTCGCCAGCAGTTCCCGCGAGCGCGGGCCCATCAGGCCAAGCATCGGGAGGCCGGAGGTGATGTCGACCACGGTGCAGCGGGCTTCGGCCGAGATGTGCGCCTTGAGCCAGGTGAGATCGCGGGTCTGTACCGCAGCCCCAGTGACGACGAGGTAGCTGGTCTCATCCAAACGCGTCACCGTGAGGTCGGCCTCGATGCCACCCTGCTCGTTGCACCACTGGGTGTAGACGACGCGGCCGGCGGGAACGTCGACCTCGGCCACCGAAAGGCGGTTGAGGACGGCGCAGGCGTCGGCCCCCTGGACCAGGAACTTCGCGAAGCTCGACTGGTCGAACAGGGCCACCGCGTCGCGGACCGCCCGGCATTCGGCCGCGGTGTGCGCGAACCAGTTCTGGCGGCCCCAGGAATAGACGTAGTCGGGCGCCACGCCCGGCGGAGCGTACCAGTTGGGCCGCTCCCAGCCCGCGGTCTCGCCCATCACCGCCCCGGCCGCCACCAGCCGGTCGTGGAATGGCGACCGGCGCGCTCCGCGGGCGGTGGCGTACTGCCGGTAGGGCCAGTGCATGGCGTAGAGCAGGCCCAGGGTCTCGGCAGTGCGGTCGCGCAGGTAGGTACGGTTGCTCTGGAACGGGTGCAGCCGGCGAATGTCGACGTCGGTCAGGTCCACCGGCATGCGGCGGTCGCGGATCCATTCGGCCAGCACCTTGCCCGCACCGCCCGAGCTCTGGATGCCGATCGAGTTGAAGCCGCAGGCGACGAACAGGTCGCAGACCTCAGCGGTCTCGCCCAGGAGGTAGCGGTCGTCGGGGGTGAAGCTCTCGGGGCCGTTGAAGAAGGTCTGGATGCCGGCGGTGGCGAGGATCGGCAGGCGAAGCGTGGCGCTCTCGAGGATGGGCTCGAAATGGTCCATGTCCTCGGGCAGGCTGTCGAAGCAGAAAGCCTCGGGGATGCCGCCCATGCCCCACGGCTTGGCCACGGGCTCGAAGGCCCCGACCAGCAGCTTGCCGGCGTCCTCCTTGTAGTAGGTGCACTCGTCGGTCACCCGCAGCACGGGCAGCTCGCGCGGCACTTCGGCCAGGGGCTCGGTTACGATGTAGAAATGCTCGGCCGCGTGCAGCGGCACCGAGACGCCGACCGCGGCCGCCAGCTCGCGCGACCACATGCCGGCGGCGAGCACCACGGTGGCGGCGGCCACCGGACCCTGCTCGGTCATCACGCCAACCGCCCTGCCCTGCTCGATCAGGATGCTCTCGACCTTCACGCCCTCGACGATACGCGCGCCGCGCTGGCGGGCACCCTTGGCGAAGGCCTGGGTCGTGTCGATCGGGTTGGCCTGCCCATCCTTGGGCAGGAATACGCCACCCACCGCGTCGCCCACCTCGAGCAGCGGATAACGCGCCTTGATCTCGGCCGGCCCGATCACCTCGACCGCGAGACCGAAGTTCTTGGCCATCGAGGCGCCGCGCTTCAGCTCCTCGAACCGCTCGGCATTGAGCGCCAGGCTGATCGAGCCGTTCTGCTTGAACCCGGTCGCCTGCCCGGTCTCGGCCTCGAGCGCGTGCAGGAGCTCGGAGGTGTACATGGCGAGCTCGGTCATCCGCCGCGTCGCCCGTAGCTGCCCGATCAAGCCGGCCGCATGCCAGGTCGTGCCGCAGGTGAGCTGCCTGCGCTCCAGGAGCAGAACGTCGGTGATGCCGAGCTTCGTGAGGTGATAGGCGATCGAGCAGCCGACAATGCCGCCGCCGATGATGACGACGTCGGCGCGGGTGGGAAGCGATGACGTCATGCCGAACCCATGGTGATGGACGGGTGCAATTCTACCCCTGCAACACGGACCTGTGGGAGAGAGCCCGCGCGGCCGGCCTCAACCTGTCGGAGGTCGCGGAGACGGCCATCGCCACGGCTTTCGTCGCGGTGGAGCGGGCCAGGATCCGAACAGAGATCGAGCAGGAACTCGAAGTCTACAACGAGTTCGTCGCGGAGCATGGCTCGTTCGCCGACATGATGCGCGAACGAGAGGCGGTGCGCGAGCGCGATGAGGCAGCTTGACCTGTTTTCCAGCCCGCTGCCGAACGCGCGGCGGGCGATTCCATACATCGTGCTCCTGCAATCGGACTTCGCCCGGACCGGCCGCGACCGGGTGCTGGCGCCGCTGATCGTGCGCAGCCGCACCCCGCCGATTGAATGGCGGCTGATGCCTCGTGATGCGATCGTCGCCGCCCCGGATTTCCTGTACCTCGGCATCTAGCCAACCGCCCGCCGCGCGCCGGCGACCGCCTGCAGGGTGACGGCTGCCAACACCATCGACCCGCCGACCATGGTCCAGAAAGCCGGCACCTCGCCCACGACCAGCCACGCCCAGACCGGCGCCAGGACCACCTCGGTCTGGGCGAGGAGCGCAAGATCGGCGGCGGGAACGTGGCGTGACCCGGCGGTGAACGCGACGAGGCCGCAGCCGATCTGGACGATGCCCATGACCGAGCAGGCGAGCAGATCGTGGCGGCTGATGGCGAGGGCGCCAGTGCCGTCGCGGAGCAGGAGAATGAACGCGCAGGCTGCGGCGGACAGGATCGCCGCCATCAGCAGCGACGGCGTGCCGTCGAGCAACCGGCCGCGGCGCAGGGTGACGCTGAACAGGGCGAAGGAGAGGCAGGAGACGAGCGCCAGCAGGGTTCCGGTGAGGCGCCCGGGTCCAAGCCCGGGTGCGGCGATGACCGCGACCCCCAGGGCGGCCAGAGCCATCGCCAGCCAGGTCGAGGAACGGATCGGCTCGCCCAGGACCAGGCGGCCAAGCAGGGCGGCGGCGAACGGGGTCGTGGCCAGGACAAAGGCGGCATTGGCCACCGTCGTGAGCGTCAGCGCGGTGACGAAGGTGACGAAGGCGGTGGCGAGGCACACAGCGCCGAACAAGCCGTTCCAGCCCAGCGCCAGGGTGCTGCGGACCAGATCGCCGCCGCGGAAGACGATGAACCCGGCGGCGACCGGTACGACGAACAGCGAACGGTAGAGGACGATCTGGATCGAGTCCGCCTCCTCGACCAGTTTCACGAGGAAGCCGCCCATGCTCCACAGCACCCCGGCGAGCACGACCAGCGCAGCACTGCGGGCGTAGAGCAGATCGGTCGTGGGCGCGGGGGCGAGGCAGGCGGGCATGGGGCTGGTCAGGCCCGCAGCCGCGCGTTCTCGGGATCGTAGAGCGGCTCGCGGCCCACGGTGGCCGCCACCCGGCGGCCGAAGATCTCGACCTCGACCTTGCTGCCAGAGGTCGCGAGGTCGGTGCGAACATAGGCGAGCGCCACGCTGCGGCCGAGGGTGAAGCTCCAGAAGCCAGAGGTGGCGAGCCCGACCCGCTCGTCGCCGGCGTGGACTGGGGCGCAGAAGGGCGCGTCGGCCTCGCCCGGCTCGTCGAGGGTCAGGGGCACGAGACGCTGGCGAACGCCGCGATTCCGCTCGGCCATCAGCGCCGCCTTGCCGACGAAGTCGGGCTTGGTCACGTCGACGAAGCGGTCGAGGCTGGCCTCGAGGGCGGTGAACCCGGTCTCCAGGTCCTGCTTCCAGCTCCGGTAGCACTTGTCGAGGCGCAGGGACTCGACGGCGTAGATGCCGACGTCGCGGATGCCGCGCGTGGCTCCGGCCGCCATGATCGCCTCGTAGGCCGGGACGAGCTGCTCCGTCGGCAGGTGGAGTTCCCAACCGAGCTCGCCCACATAGTTGACCCGCAGCGCGAGCGCGCGGCCGAACCCGAGCTCGATCTCCTGTGCCGAGAGCCAAGGAAAGGCGGCGTTCGACAGGTCGGCAGGAGTGACCTGTTGAAGAACCTCCCTGGCGGCCGGGCCGGCGACGACCAGGGTGGCCAGCCGACCCGACATCGGCTCCAGCCGGACGCTGCCGTCGGCCGGCACCGCGGCGCGGAGCAGGTCCTCGTCGTGCCACTCCGCGGTGCTGGCGCAGACGAGATAGAAGCGGTCGTCGCCAAGGCGGGTGACGGTGAGCTCGCTCACCACGCCGCCCTTCGCGTCGAGCGCGTAGCAGAGGCCGATGCGGCCAACCTTGGGCAGCCGCGAGCAGAGCAGCCGGTCGAGCATGGCCGCCGCCCCGGGGCCTTCGACCATGAACTTGGAGAAGCCGCCGAGGTCGATCACGCCTACGGCCTCGCGCACTGACCGGACCTCGGCGGCGACGAGGTCGTTCCAGTTGCGGTCGCGGCGAAGGGTGAGCGAGGGCTCCTCGACGGTCCCGGCGGGGTCGAAGAAAGCGGCTCGCTCCCAGCCGTTGCGGGCGGCGAAGCGGGCACCCTTGGCGGCGAGGACGGGGTAGAGCGGCGTCGTGCGCGCCGGTCGCCCGCCCGGTCGTTCCTCGAACGGAAAGCCGACGGCGTACTCGTTCTGGTAGAGCTCGATCGCCTTGGCGGCCGTGTAGGAGGTGGTGGCGTAGCCGGTGTAGCGGCGAGGGTCGAACACCCAGCCGTCCCATTCCGGGGTGCCGTCGACCACCCATTCGGCGAGGAACTTCCCGGCCCCGCCCGACTGGGCGATCCCGAAGCTGAAGCAGCAGCACTGGTAGAAGTTGGTCAGCCCGTGCGCGGGGCCGATATAGGGGTTGCCGTCCGGGGCGTAGGGTATCGGGCCGTTGACCACGCGCTTGACGCCACCTTCGGCCAGGATCGGCACGCGGCCGCAGGCGTCCTCGATATAGTGCTCCAGCCGGCCCAGATCGTCGGGCCAGAGCTGGTAGGCGAAGTCGGCCGGGATGCCGTGCCGCCATTCGGCGCGGCACTGCCACTCATAGGGGCCGAGAATGAAGCCCTGGCGCTCCTGGCGCAGATAGTAGGAGACATCGGGGTCGCGCAGCAGCGGCAGCTTCGCCGCGCCGCGCTCGACCAGGGCCGGGATGTCCTCGGTGACGAGGTACTGGTGCTGCATCGAGACGATCGGCAGCGGCCGCCCGAGCAGGGCCATGATCTCGCCGGCGCGGTAGCCCGCGGCATTGACCACGATCTCGGCGCGGATCGCATCGCCCTTGTCGGTGCCCACCAGCCACTCGCCGGAACTGCCGCGGGCGAGGCTGGTCACGCGGGTGAAGCGCTCGATCCGGCAGCCGGCCTCGCGGGCGAGCCGGGCATAGGCCTGGGTCAGCTGCGAGGGGTCGACGTCGCCGTCCATCGGGTCCCACAAGGCACCCTCGAGGTCGTGCGTCTCCAGAAACGGGTAGAGTTCGCGGGCCTGGGCCGGCGTGAGCAGGTCGAAGGCGAGGCCCTGGGCGCGGGCCATGGCGACGACGTGGCGGAACTCGTCCATGCGCTCTCGATGATGGGCGAGGCGGAGCGAACCCGTGCCGTGATAGCCGATGCCGCCCTCCAGTTCGGCCGAAAAGCGCCGGTAGAGCCTGGCGCCGTAGGCCTGCATCTTCATCAGCGTCCACGACCCGGAGAAGATCGGGCAGTTGCCGGCGGCATGCCAGGTCGAGCCGGAGGTCAGCTCGTTCATCTCGAGCAGCAGGCAGTCGGTCCAGCCGCGCAGCGCCAGATGGTAGAGGGCGCTGCAGCCGACGGCCCCGCCACCGATGACGACGACGCGCGCGGTCCTGGTCATGCCGCGAGCCCCGCAGGAGCGGCGGGACGCATCGAGGCCTCGGGCAGGCGGATCGGGAACCGGTCGCGGATCACGCCGTCGACGGCGGCGAGATGGCCGGGAAAGTGCCCGCCGAGGAGCTGCTCGACCTTGGCCGAGGCGCGCTGGACGATGTCGGTATGCCCCTGCTCGGCCCACTCCTTTGGATTGCCGCGGTCACCGACCGCCGGGTAGAAATAGTCCCGCTGCATCAGGTCCAGCGTCTGCTGGCTGCCGAGATAGTGGCCGGGGCCCTCGATGCACACTTGGCGCATGGTCTCGAAGGATAGGGACGCCTCGGTGACCTCGATGCCGCGGATGGTGCGCAAGCTGGCGCCGATGATGTCGTTGTCGATGATCAGGCTCTCGTGACTGAAGCCGAGCAGGCTCGCCTGCATGCCGGCTGCCTCGTAGATCAGGTTCGCCCCGGCATTGCCCACCAGCGCGTGGTTGTAGCCCTTCTCCGCGCCCGACTGGGCGTCGGGCAGCTTGGAATCGCTCATGCCGGAGGCGACACCGGTGGGCAGGTCGTAGAACTGGCCCATCTGCGCGCAGGCGGCCATCAGCAGCGCCTGCTCGGCGCTGCCGCCGGACATCGCACCGGTGCGCAGGTCGGAGACGAAGGGCCAAGTGCCAAAGATGGCGGGAGCGCCAGGCTTGAGCGCATTGACGTAGCACAGCCCGGCCAGCACCTCGGCGACGGCCTGGACCACGGCACCAGCAAGCGCCGCAGGTGCGGTTGCGCCGGCCTGTCCCGCCGACAGCAGCAGCACCGGCATGCCGCCCGCGACGGCAGCCTCCAGACCGTGACAGGCATCTTCGGCAAAGCGCAGCGGCGGCACCACGAAGCAGCAGGAAAGGCTCACGAACGGGCGCGCGCGCCAAGCAGCCTCGCCGCCCGCCACCAGGTGCAGGATCTCCAGACCCGCGGTCAGCGTATCGCCGCGGCAGAAGCTCGTGCCGACATGCTTGGTTGTGCCGGCGATGCAGGCGTAGAGAGTGTTGAGGTCGAGCTCCATGGCGCCGACCATGTCGCGCGGCACGAGCGTACGCTGGAAGAAGTGGACGTGGTCGAGCGAGTCGACGATCCGCGCGGCATCGTAGAGGTCTCGAAGCAGCGATTCCCGGTACTCTCGGGTCTTGAGATCGACCATGTGCACGGCGGCACCCGCCGTGCCGTAGTGGACCTTGCTGCCCCAGGGCTCCAGATCGTGGCGAGGCTCCTGGCCGTGAAGGGGAAACCGCCGGGCCGCGCCGGCGATCACGTCCTCGACCATCGCACGCGGGAAACTGAGCCGGCCATGCTCGTTCTGGTAGGCGCCGCGCGCGGTGCAGGCCTCGATGCACGACGGCAGCGCCTGGGCCATGCCGAGCCGTTCGAGAACATCGAGCGCCGCGCCATGAATGGTTCTGATGTCGGTCTCGCTCAGCGGCCGGTAGCGGCCGCCCTCCAGACCCGGCCGGACCGGCCGCAGCGCCGCCTCCAGGGGAGCAGCGCGCAACTGCCGCCGCGCCTCGCGCCCGCCACGCCGACCGCACTCGCTCATCACCGCTTCGCTCCAACCGCCAGGGTGGCCCATTTTTCCAGGCCCGAGCGCGAACACCAAACAATTCCTGAGACGCGTCCGGTGAGCTGGATTCACCGGATGGATCCGCTAAGCTGCCGCCATGGCTGATCCGCACCAGGCGGACCCGTCGCCGCTGGAGCGGCGCGTGCTCGCTATCATGGCCACCGACGTGGTCGGCTACTCACGGCAGATGGAGGCCGACGAAGCCGGCACCATCGCCCGCGTCACCTCGCTGCGCGCCGAGATCATCGACCCCCTGCTCGATCGGCACCATGGGCGGCTGATCAAGCTCATCGGCGACGGAACGCTGTCGGTGTTCGACAGCGTGGTCGACGCCGTGAACTGTGCCGCGGCGATCCAACGGGCTGTGCGCCAACGGAACGAGGACCGGCCTGAGGCCACGCCGATCGTGCTCCGCGTCGGGATCAACCTGGGCGACGTGGCGCTGCTGGAAAACGACGTCTATGGCGACGGCGTGAACGTCGCGGCCCGGCTCGAAGGATTGTGTGACCCGGGCGGAGTGATGATTTCCGGCACGGCCTACGATCATCTGCAAGGCAAGACCGACCTTGCCTTCAAGTTCGTCGGCGAGCAGCAGGTCAAGAACATCACCCGCCCCGTGCGGGCCTATCGGGCGCGGGCCTTGGGGGATGCGCCTCGACGCTGGCGGAGGCCGCGCCCGCCCGCGAAGTGGCTCGCGGCGGCCCTGATGCTGATACTGGTGGCCGGCGGCGGTTGGTGGTGGTGGTCGCAACACGGCCAGACACCGCCGACACGAGCCTCGATCGCGGTCCTGCCGTTCCACTATTCCGCCGGCGACGACGTTTCGGCCAAGCTTGCCGAGGGCCTGACCAACGAGCTCGCCACGGACCTCGCCCGTTTTCACACGGTCGACGTGATCGCCGGGGAAACCACGCGGGCCTACAGCACCGGTACCGCCGACGTCAGGAAGATCGGTCAAGCCCTGAGCGCACGCTACGTCCTGGACGGCACGATCCAGCGGCAGGACGACCGGTTCAGGATTTCGCTGGCGCTGGTCGCCGCGGACAGCGCCCATGCGGTGTGGGCCGACCACTGGGATCAGGCGAGCGGCGACCTGCTACAAGTGCAGGGGGATCTCTCCGATACCATGGCCAGTCGGATCGCCAGTCCCTACACGGGCAAGATCGTCGCCGCCGACCGCGATGTCGCCAAGCGCAAGTCGCCCAACAACCGGACACCCTACGATCTTTTTCTTCTGGGCACCGAAGCCAGGGAACGGGGCAACCGGGCCGGGCTGGACGAGGCGATCGAGCTGCTGCGGCGCAGCGTGGAGGTGGACCCCGACTACGCGCAGGCCTGGGCGGCCCTGTCGATGGCGCTGGGTGACCTCGCCGAGATCGAGGGGTATCCCGAGCAGGTCCAGGATGCGCGCGAAGCGGCAGCGCACAAGGCGGTCGAACTGGACCCTCTCGACCCTACGGCGCATGTTGCCCTGGCCACCGTGTATATGGACAGCGGCAACGCACCGCGCGCCCAGGCCGAGTTCGACTCGGCCTTCGACATCAACCCGAACTCGGCCGACCTGCTTGCCATGTATGCCGGCTGGGCGAGCGACCTGGGCGCGGCCGAAGACGGCGCAAAAGCGGCCTTGCGTGCCAACCAGCTCGATCCCGAGATGCCACCTTGGGCGGTCTACGACAACGCCTACGCCTTTTTCATGGCCGGCCACTATGATGAGGCACGGCGCCTATTCGATCGGATGCCGCGCGAGGCGTACACACCGTCAACCTGGGTCTATCGCGCCGCGACGCTGGGTATGTTGGGAGACACCGAGCGGGCGCGAGACGCCGTCGCCGATGCTTTGACCGCAACTCCCGACCTCACCATCGAAGCCTTCGCCCACACCCACGGCTCGAACGAAGCGCAGCGCCGGCGGCTGATCGAGACGATGCGGGCGGCCAACTTTCCGGTCTGTGCCGGCGCCGCGGTGATCGCCGCCAGTCCCGGCCTTCACCGGCTGCCCGAATGCGCCGCATCGTAAGCACCCGTCCGCGCCTGCCGGCCCTCTCGGCGCTGCGTGCCTTCGAGGCGGCGGCGCGCCATCTCAGCTTCCGCGACGCCGGCGACGAACTGTGCGTCACCCACTCGGCAATCAGTCATCAGGTCAAGGACCTGGAACGCGAGCTGGGCGGACCTCTGTTCTGGCGGAAGGGTCGGCGGGTCGAGCTGACCGAGGCCGGCGCCACGCTCTACCCCGTCTTGCGCGAGGCGTTCGCCCGGATCGGCGAGACGACGGCGCGGCTGCGCCAGAAGAGCGAATCGGCCGAGCTCACCATGCAGGTCTACGTCACGGTGGCTTCGCGCTGGCTGCTACCGCGCCTGCACCGGTTCGAGTCCGCAAACCCGGAGGTCCGCTTGCGCCTGAGCACCAGCCATCGCAGCTGGGATTTCGACGCGGACGATGCCGACGTCGGCATGATCTATCGCGAGCCGCCACTCGACCCCGCCCTGATCTACTGGCCCCTGTTCCGCTCCCGGCTGGTCGCGGTGGCCGAGCCCGGGCTGGTCCATGCGGGCGTCGGCCTCCGGCAGCCGACCGATCTGGTCAATCACCGGCTCTTGAGCGTCTACCCCGCCCAAGGCGACTGGGCCTTGTGGCTGGAGGCGGCCGGCGTCGGCGAACTCGCCAGCCACCGCAGCCTCCTGTTCGACAGCTACCTGCTAGCCCTGGAGGCCGCGATGGACGGGCGCGGCGTGGCGGTGGTGCCCGACTTCGTGGCCGCGACCGATCTGCGGACCGGGAGGCTGGTGCAGCCATTTGCGCTGGCCGTGCCGCAGCCCGGCGCTTGGTATCTGGTCTGCCGCAAGGAGCGCGCGCTCGACCGGGGCGTGCGTTCCTTGCGGCAGTGGCTGGTCGCGGAGGTGGCGGCGGACCCGGACCTGGACTCCGACCGATGCTGATCGCCGGCACCGCACTGCTCGTAGCCCTGGTCGGCGGCTGGTCGGCGGTGGTTGGCATGCTGTGGTGGCAGCAGGATCGCATGATCTTCCCCGGCTGGGGCTTCGCGACGGTGCAGGCATCCGGGATCGAGCCCGGCGACGAGCGGCTGGAGCTGGTCACGCCCGAGGGGGTGAGGCTGGTCGGGGCCTTGCGCCGCGCGACGAAGCCGAGCCGCGGCCTGTTGCTGATCTTCGGCGGCAATGCCGAGGACGCCGACTGGCGGCTGCGCCATCTGGGCAGCTGGCTTGGCGATGTCGACCTCGCGACGTTCTTCTACCGTGGCTACGGCCCCAGCGGCGGAAGGCCGAGCGAGGAGACACTGGTGGCCGACGCGGAGTTCATTCACGACCGCATGACCGAGCTGCTGGCGCCAGCAAGCGTCGTAGTGGTCGGCTTCAGCCTCGGCTCGGGCGTGGCCGCACAGCTGGCCCGGCGGCGGTCACTGGACGGCCTGATCCTGGTCACCGCGTTCGATTCGATCCTGGCGGTGGCTGCCAGACGCTACCCGTTCGTGCCGGTGCCCTGGCTACTGCGCCATCCATTCCGCTCCGACCGGGCCTTGGCCGGTCTTGCAGTGCCGGTAGCCGTGATCGCTGCCGAGCAGGACGACATCGTCCCGCCCGATCATACCCGGCGCCTGATCGACGAGCTGGCGCAACCGGTGCTCGTGGCCTGGATCAGGGACGCCGATCACGTCTCGATCTACGATCACGTCGCGTATCGGGAAGCCTTCATCGCCGCGCTCGACCGGCTCCTGGGAGCCATGCCAGCCGATCCCGCGCAGGCTCCGCTCCGGTTATAGGGCGCGCAAACAACCAGGTTCCCAGCCCGCATGCTCATCTTCTACCACCCACTGGTCGTCCTGCTCGATCCTGGTGGCGATCCAGGGCGCAGTGGTGAGCATGGTCCTGACTCGAGCCCTGCGCCCGGCGAAGCTCCTGCGCCGCAAGCTGCTGCTGGCCAGGGCAACAGGCGCTGGGTGCGCGGGTTCAGGCGCGATGGCGATCAAGGCGTGGTGACCCTTGACGCGGAGCCCAGCCTCGAGGTGCCGGTGAGCCGGACCAACCTGCGCAGGGTGCAAGGGGCGCTACTGCCCACTTCCTGAGGCCTTTCGTGCGCCGAGAACTGCTGTTCGTGCACAGAGCTCGGTTCGGACGCTGCGCACCTTGCCGGAAGCGCCGATTGCTCCATAGATGGTGGCGAACACGGAACGGGAGGCAGAATGATACCGGGCGCGTTCGACTATCATCGCCCGTCATCGCTGGCGGAGGCGATCGGCCTTCTCGCCCGCCATGGCGACGACGGCCGCGTGATCGCTGGCGGCCACAGCCTGATCCCGATGATGAAACTGCGTCTTGCGCAGCCGGCGCATCTCGTCGACCTCGCGGGCATCGGCGGCCTTGCCGGCGTCTGCGAGGACGGGCGGGAGCTGGTCATCGGTGCGCTCACCACGCAGCATGATCTCCTGGCCTCCGACAAGGTCCGCGAGCGCTGCCCGCTGCTGCACGAAACCGCAGCGCTGATCGCCGACCCACAGGTGCGCTACCGCGGGACCATCGGCGGCAACGTCGCCAACGGCGATCCGGGCAACGACCTGCCGGCGGTGATGCAGTGTCTGGATGCGACCTACGTCGTCCAGGGATCTGCCGGCGAGCGACGGATCGGGGCGCGCGAGTTCTACGAGGCCGCCTACTTCACCAAGCTCGCGAGCGATGAGATCCTGATCGGCATCCGCATCACCGTGCCGCCGGAAGGCCATGGCTGGGCCTATGAGAAGCAGAAGCGCAAAGTCGGCGACTACGCGACCGCCGCCGCCGCCGCCGTCTTGACGCTGGAGGGCGACCGCTGCACGCACGCGGCGGTGGCGCTGACCAATCTCGGCCAGACCCCGATCCTGGTTGACAACGGGCTGGTCGGCACCACCGTCGACGACGGCGCCATTGCGGCGGCCTGCGCCGCGGCCGAATCCGCTTGCGATCCCGTCACCGACATGCGCGGGCCCGTCGACTACCGGCGCCACCTTGCCGGTGTGATGACCGAGCGCGCGCTGCGCCGGGCGCTCGCCCGCGCCCGCGGCCGTTGAGGAGCGCACCCATGGCCAAGCAGATCGTCAAGCTGACCGTGAACGGCCGCGCCATCGAGGCGCTGGTCGAGCCGCGCACGCTGCTGATCCACTTCCTGCGGGAGGAACTGGGGCTGAGGGGCGCCCATATCGGCTGTGAGACCAGCCATTGCGGCGCCTGCACCGTCGACATCGACGGCCAGTCGGTGAAGTCCTGCACCATGTTCGCGGTCCAGGCCGAGGGTGCCGAGATCGTCACCATCGAGGGCTTGGCGCAGGGCGGCACACTGCACCCGCTGCAGGCAGCCTTCGTCGAGCATCACGGCCTGCAGTGTGGCTTCTGCACGCCCGGCATGCTCATGCGCGGCTACCGGCTGCTGCAGGAAAATCCCAGCCCGACCGAGGAGGAGGTCCGCTGGGGGCTCTCAGGCAACATCTGCCGCTGCACCGGCTACCAAAACATCGTCAAGGCCGTGCAGCATGCGGCTGCCGAGATGCAGTCCGTCAAGGAGGCCGCCGAATGAGCGCCGTGACCGAGCTGACCCACGAGCAGCGCGAGGCGACGCTGCGCGGCATCGGCTGCTCGCGCAAGCGCAAGGAGGATGCGCGGCTGATCCAGGGCAAGGGCAACTTTGTCGATGATATCCGCCTGCCCGGCATGCTGCACGGCGACTTCGCGCGCAGTCCCTACGGCCACGCCAGGATCAAGAGCATCGACGTGAGCAAGGCCAAGGCGCTGCCGGGCGTGCACGCCGTGCTCACCGCCGACGATCTCAAGCCATTGAACCTGCACTACATGCCGACGCTCGCTGGCGACGTGCAGGCGGTGCTGGCCGACGAGAAGGTGCTGTTCGCCAACCAGGAGGTGGCCTTCGTCATCGCCGACGACCGCTACATCGCCGCCGACGCGGTCGACCTGATCGAGGTCGAGTACGAAGCGCTATCCCCCCTGGTCGACCCGTTCCAGGCCATGCAGCCCGATGCGCCGATCCTGCGCGAGGACATCAAGGACAAGACCACAGGCGTCCACGGTGCCAGGCGCCACCCCAACCATGTCTTCACCTGGGAGGCGGGCGACAAGGCGGCGGCCGACGAGGCGTTCGACGCGGCCGAGATCACGGTCAAGGAGCTGATCACCTACCAGCGGGTCCACCCCTGCCCGCTCGAGACCTGCGCCTGTATCGGCGACTTCGACAAGATCAAGGGCGAGATCACCATCTACGGCACCTTCCAGGCGCCGCACGTGGTCCGTACCGTGGTCTCGCTGCTCTCGGGCATCCCCGAGGCCAAGGTGCACGTGATCGCACCGGACATCGGCGGCGGCTTCGGCAACAAGGTCGGGGTCTATCCGGGCTATGTCTGCGCCATCGTCGGCTCGATCGTGCTCGGCCGGCCGGTGAAGTGGGTCGAGGACCGGATGGAGAACCTCTCCGCCACCGCTTTCGCCCGCGACTACCACATGACCGCCGAGCTCGCGGCGGCGAAGGACGGGCGGATCACCGGCCTGCGCTGCCACGTGCTGGCCGACCACGGCGCCTTCGACGCCTGCGCCGACCCGACCAAGTACCCGGCCGGCTTCTTCCACATCTGCACCGGATCCTACGACATCCCGGCCGCCCACGTGGTCGTCGACGGCGTCTACACCAACAAGGCGCCGGGCGGCGTCGCCTACCGCTGCTCGTTCCGGGTCACGGAAGCCAGCTTCATGATCGAGCGGATCGTGGACGTCCTGGCGCGCAAGCTCGCCATGGACCCGGCCGATCTACGGGCGAAGAACTTCATCCGCCGCGAGCAATTCCCGTACATGTCCTCGCTCGGCTGGGAATACGACAGCGGCGACTACCATCCCGCTCTGAAGAAGGCCCTGGATGCGGTCGACTATGCCGGGCTGCGCAGGGAGCAGGTGGAGAAGCGGGCGCGCGGCGAGCTCATGGGCATCGGCGTCGCCTTCTTCACCGAGATCGTCGGTGCCGGCCCGAGCCGGAATTGCGACATCCTGGGCGTCGGCATGTTCAATTCCTGCGAGATCCGGGTCCATCCAACGGGCTCGGCGATCGCGCGGCTGGGTACGAAGAGCCAGGGCCAGGGGCACGAGACCACCTACGCCCAGATCCTGGCGACCGAGATCGGGATCTCGTCCGAGGACATCATGATCGAGGAGGGCAACACCGACACCGCCCCCTACGGCCTCGGCACCTACGGCTCGCGCTCGACGCCGGTGGCGGGGCAGCCGCGGCCGCGCGCGTCGGCCGGAAGATCCGCGACAAGGCGCAGGAAAATCGCGGCCCACCTGATGGAGGTGTCGCCCGACGACCTCGACTGGGACATCGACCGTTTCAAGGTCAAGGGCTTGGCCGAGAAGCAGGTGACGATGAAGGAGATCGCCTGGGCCGCATACAACAATGTTCCGGAAGGCATGGAGCCGGGGCTGGAGGCGGTCGACTACTACGACCCGCCCAACATGACCTATCCGTTCGGTGCCTACATCTGTGTCGTCGACATCGACCGCAGGACCGGCGAGAGCAAGGTCCGTCGCTTCTACGCGCTCGACGATTGCGGCACCCGGATCAATCCGATGATCATCGAGGGCCAGGTCCATGGCGGCCTGACTGAGGCGTTCGGGATCGCGTTTGGCCAGGAGATCGTCTACGACGAGGCTGGAAACGTCCAGGGCGCCTCGCTCATGGACTTCTTCCTGCCGACCGCGGTCGAGACGCCGAAGTGGGAAACCGACTTCACCGTCACGCCCTCGCCGCACCACCCCATCGGGGCCAAGGGCGTCGGCGAGAGCCCCAACGTCGGCGGCGTGTCGGCCTTCTCCAACGCCGTGATCGACGCCTTCGCCCATCTGGGCGTGACCCACATGCCGATGCCGCACACCCCCTGGCGGGTCTGGCAGCAGTGCCAGGCGCTGGGCATCGGCAAGTGAGATGATCGACCGCGGCGCCCTGGGGCAGGCGTTCGCCGACGCCGGTTACGTCGCGGACGCCGGGCTCCTGACCGCGGTCGCCATGATGCGCCTCCTCCAGCGGCCGCTGTTGCTGGAAGGTGAGGCCGGCGTCGGCAAAACCGAGGTCGCGAAAGCTCTGGCCGTGGTCGAGCGGACCGAGCTGATCCGCCTGCAGTGCTACGAGGGCCTGGACGCGCAGGCATCGCTCTACGAGTGGAACTATCAGCGCCAGCTGCTGGCGATCGAGCTACTCAAGGGCGAGCAGGCGAGCTTGGCTGAGAAGGAGCGGCATGTCTTCGACCGCTCCTTCCTGCTCGAGCGGCCGCTCCTGCGCGCCATCACGCAGGACCGATCGCCGGTGCTGCTGATCGACGAGATCGACCGTGCCGACGAGGAGTTCGAGGCCTACCTGCTGGAGCTGCTCGCCGATTGGCAGGTGAGCGTGCCCGAGCTCGGCACGATCAAGGCGGTCAGCATCCCCTGGGTCGTGCTGACCAGCAACGGCACGCGCGAACTCTCCGACGCGCTTCGCCGCCGCTGCCTCTATCACTATGTCGACTACCCGGACGAGGCGAAGGAGACCCGCATTCTCGTGGCCCGGATCCCCGACATCGAGGCCGCGCTGGCCCAGCAGATCGCCGGCTTCGTCCAGGCGGTCCGGCGCGAGGACCTGAAGAAGAAGCCCGGCGTCGCAGAGAGCCTGGACTGGGCGGCAGCCCTGGTCGGGCTCGACGTGCGCGACCTGCGCGACCATCCGGAGACGATGCAGCAGACCCTGCTCTGCCTCCTCAAGACCCACGAGGACACGGCGAAGCTGCCGCGTGAACGGGTCGAGCGGCTACTGGGCAAGGTCGCATGATGCTGGCCCGGCTCACCCGGTTCCTACGGCTGCTGCGCACGCATGGCTTCGCCCTGGGACTGGCCGAGGCCGAGGACGCGTTGCGCCTCGCCTGCGCCGTTCGGCTGCAGCATCCGGCCGAGCTGCGCCAGGCACTCAAGGCGCTGCTGTGCGGCTGCCATGCCGACAGCGAGCGCTTCGACGAGTTGTTCGACGTTCACTGGCACCGCCGTGGCGTGCGTACCGCGCTGGCCGGCGGCGGCGGGGCCGGCCGGGGCGTGAGGCGCGAGGCCGGGGCGCCGGTCGCCCGGCCAGGGCTGGCGGATCGGGTCGAGCGCGGCGCTGGGGCCGACGCGGCGCCCATGGGCCGGCGCGCGGGCGCTAGTGCCGCCGAGAGTCTCGTCGACGTCGATCTTCGCCATATCGCCGATCCGGAAGAACTGGCCCGGGTCGAGGCCCTGGCCGAGCATCTGGCAGCGCGGATGCGCCTGCGCCTCACGCGACGTTACCGGCTCGCGCGACGCGGTGCCCAGCCCGACCTGCGAAGCACCATCCGGCGGAGCCTCGGCCATGGCGGCACGCCGATCGACCCCGCCTTTCGCCGCCGCAGGGTCAAGCCGCCGCGGCTGGTCCTGCTGCTCGATGCCTCGGGTTCGATGAGCCAGTACAGCGCTCTGTTCGTGCGCTTCCTCAAGGGCCTCCTGGGTGGCGGCCGGCGCACGGAGGCCTTCGTCTTCCACACCCGCTTGGTCCATGTCAGCCCCGCCTTGCGCGACCGCGATGCCGGCCGCGCCGTCGAGCGGATGAGCTTGATCGCACAAGGCTGGCACGGCGGCACACGGATCGGCGAGAGCCTGGCCGCGTTCAACCGTCATCACGCGCGCCAGACAGTCGACCGGCGCACGGCGGTGATCGTCGTGAGCGACGGCTTCGACACCGGACCGGCCGAGGCACTTGGCGCCGAACTCGCCGCCCTGCGCCGGAGGGCGCGACGCATCGTCTGGCTCAACCCCATGCTGGGCTGGCCCGGCTACGAGCCCAAGGCCGCCGGCATGGCCGCGGCCCTGCCCCATCTCGACCTGTTCGCACCGGCGCACAATCTGGCGAGCTTGGCCGCCCTGGAGCCGGAGCTGGCGAGGCTGTGCTGACCACCGACCGCGTGCTCGACATGCTGGCGCAACTCAAGGCGCGCGCTGTGCCCTGCGCGGTCGCGACCGTGGTCCGCACGGAAGATGCGACCTCGGCCAAGGCCGGTGCGAAGGCGCTGGTGCGCGAGGACGGTACCTTGGAGGGCTGGATCGGCGGCGGCTGCGTGCAGAGGGCGGTGCGCGCGGCGGCGTTGCGCACGCTCGCCGATGGCGAGGCGCGCCTGATCCGCATTGCACCCAGAGCGACGCTCGACGCTGCGGGACTGGTAGCAGGCGGCGCTGCCGGAGGGGTCGAGCACCATCCCAGCCACTGTCCGTCCGGCGGTACGGTCGACGTGTTCGTCGAGCCGTTCCTGCCGTCACCCCGGTTGATTATCATGGGCAATTCAGAGGTGGCGCAGGCACTGAGCGACCTGGCGAGCCGGATGGGCTACGCTATTGCTGCCGAGCCTGCGGCAGATGAACGCGGCTACGTCGTCGTCGCCACGCAGGGTCGAGGCGACCGTTCGGCACTCCGCGCGGCGTTGCTCTCTCGTGCCCCCTACGTCGCGTTCGTCGGGAGCCGAAGGAAGGCCGCCAGCCTCAACGCCGAATTGGCTCTGGATGATGTTCCACCGGAATGTCTGAGCGCACTCCGTGCACCTGCGGGCTTGGCCATCGGCGCGATCGCACCGGAGGAAATCGCGCTCTCCATCCTGGCCGAGATTGTCCAGTTGCGGCGGTGTGGCGCCCGGTCGGCTGTGGACGCACGCCAGGGATAGTTGCTGCGGTTGGTGGAACCCGTCCGACGCTAACGCAAGGGTTGCAAAACCACGCCGTGCACTGTTGCGACGATCCGTGAAAAACCTTATGTTTGCACGGCCATTAGGGACCGCGACCAAGCTGCACTGGTTCGCCACAATGTTGCTACGTTGCCGGCCGATACTGACGGTTGCATGGCGTGCCCGGACGCTCCCGGAGCCGAACCTTGCATGACTTCCCCGCATTGGCGGGACCCCACCCTGCGCCGCGCCGCGGACCGCCAGACCGGTAGCACAACGATGAACGAACGCAATCGAACCACCACCTTGCGCTTGCGGACGCCCACTGCCGCACCGGCGGTGGGTTCGGCTCCGCCACGCAGCTTTGTCGGTGCGGGACCGCGCTCCGGCCTGGAAGCACGCTCCGGCCTGGAAGCACGGCGCGCGCCCCTGCAGACCTACATTCCGCGCCGGGCCGACCCGACCTCGCAGGCGATCATGGACGAACTGGCGGCGCTCGGCCTCGCGGATCCAGAAGAACGCGACTAGCCCTCGAGCAACTCGGTTTCGGCAATCTCGATCCCGAAGCCAGACAGGCCGATATAGTGGCGCCTGTGAGCGGCCAGGAGATGGATCGAGACGATGCCCAAATCCCGCAGGATCTGCGCGCCGATCCCGACCTCGCGCCACTGCCGCATGCGACGCTGGGCGCTCTCATGCTCCTCGGCATCGTTGTCCGCGGTCGGCTGGCCGATCACCGCGTCGCGCAGGAGCAGAAAGACACCCCGACCGTCGCGGCCGATCCGCGCCAGGGCCCGAGAAATTCCTCCCGTGCCGCCGCTCAGGCCGTCGCTCAGCGGTTGCTCGCGGTGGATACGGGCCAATACATGCTCGCCGCCGGCCAGATCACCGAAGACCAGCGCCACGTGCTGGATCGCGTCGAACGGCGTCGCATAGACGATGCCGGTCGCGGGGCCGATGGGCGTCGGCACCTCGAAGGTGGCAACCCGCCGGACCAGCTGATCCCGGCGCTGCCGATACTCGATGAGATCGGCGATCGAGACGATGCACAGGCCATGCGTGCGTGCGAATTCCAGGCACGCGGGCAGGCGCTTGACGCTACCATCGTCGTTGACCAGCTCGGCGAGCACGCCCACGGCCTCGATACCGGCCAGGCGACAGAGATCCACCGCGGCCTCGGTATGACCGGAACGGATCAACACACCGCCCTCGCGCGCGATCAGCGGGAAGATGTGTCCAGGGCGGACGAAGTCCTCCGGACCGCAGTTGCCGTTGGCCAGCGCGCGGATGGTGCTGGTGCGCTCCTCCGCGGAGATGCCGGTGGTGAGCCCGTAGCGGTAGTCCACCGACACGGTGAACGCGGTCTGCAACGGCGCGTCGTTGACGCTGACCATCGGTTGCAGGCGAAGTCGGGTGGCATCCCTGGCCGACAGCGGCGTGCACAGGATGCCGCTGGTGTGCCGGACCATGAACGCAACCTGATCGGGCGAGGCGGTCGCTGCCGCCATGATCAGGTCGCCCTCGTTCTCCCGGTCGTCGTCGTCGACGACGATGATCATCTTGCCGCCGCGGATCGCCTCGATCGCGGCCTCGATCGTGTCGAGCTCGCTCATACCTAGACACACCAGCTGAGGATGCGGCGCCTCTGGTGGCAGATCCGTCATCCGCCGTCGAGCGCGAATGACTCGACCGGCACGCCCCGACCGCGCTAGCAGCGAGCCGACCAGACAGCAGAAAGGGAGCGCCATGGCGGCGAGGGTGATCGACGGGAAGGCTGCGGCGGCGCGAATGCGCGCAGACGTGGCCCGGGATGCGGCTAGCTTCACCGACCGGCAGGGCCGGCGACCACGCCTGTGCGTGCTGATCGTCGGCGACAACCCTGCCAGCCGTGCCTATGTCCGCACGAAGACCAAAATGGCCGCCGAGGCCGGGTTGGACGGCGAGCTGATCGAACTACCGGTGATCACGTCGACCGAGGAGTTGCTGGGCCGGATCGAGGCGCTGAACCGGGATTCGCATACCCATGGCATTCTGGTCCAATTGCCCTTGCCCCCGCAGATCGACGACGAGGCCGTCCTGCACGCCATCCGACCCGAAAAGGACGTGGACGGCTTCCACCCGCTCAACGTCGGCCGGCTGTTCTCCGCCGGGCGTGAGCTGCCCGAGGATCTTCTGGTACCCTGCACGCCCTATGGCTGCCTGCACCTGCTTCGCGAAACGCTCGGCTGGAACGAAATGGCCGGCAAGGAAGCGGTGATCGTCGGCCGCTCGAACATCGTCGGCAAGCCGATGGCCGCCCTGCTGCTGAGTGCCGACTGTACCGTGACAGTCGCGCATTCCCGGACCCGCGACCTGCCCGAGATCTGCCGGCGCGCCGAGATTCTGGTGGCGGCGCTCGGCCGACCGGAGTTCATCCAAGGGTCCTGGATTCGCCCCGGCGCCACCGTCATCGACGTGGGTATCAACCGAATCCCGGCCGAGAATGGCTCTGGCCGGCTCGTCGGAGACGTCGCCTATGAGGCGGCAGCCGAATTGGCAGGAGCGATCACGCCGGTCCCCGGCGGTGTCGGACCGATGACAGTAGCCTGCCTCCTGCGCAACACCCTGATCGCTGCGCGCGCTCAGAACCGATAGACGTCGCACCACAAACGAATAGGGGGCGATCTCTGGGAACGCCCCCTATTGATGGCCGCGACGCACCTCAGTGAGCGCCGGCTCGCATTCGTCGAATTCGCGCCGACATGCGGGTTGCCCGCGGCGAGGAGCATGTCCTGAACCAGATCGTCGGCCTCGGGCGCTTGGCTCGCCCGGTCGGCAGCCGGCATCCGGCGCGCCTCGATCGGGAGTTCGTCCTCGAGCAGCATCCGCTTCAAAATCGCCCGGGCCCGATTGACCCTGCTCTTCACGGTGCCGATTTCGCAGCCGCAGATCTCGGCGATCTCGTCATAGGGCAGGCCATGGATCGCCACCAGCACCAGCACCTCGCGATGCGCCGAGCTCAACATCCGGAACGCCCGCTTGAAGGCAGCGACCTCGATGCGGCTTTCCTGCTCGGCACCGACCCAGTAGTGGCGCTCGAGATCGTCGTCGACGACCTCCGCCGTGACATGCTTCCTGGCGATCAGGCTGCGAAAACGGTTGCGCAAGATCGTAAACAACCACGCCTTAAGGTTGGTACCCGGCGTGAATTGATGCTGAGCCTGCAAGGCGTTGACGATGGTGTCCTGGACGATGTCGTCGGCAAAGTGAACATCACCGCTGGTCAAACTGCGCGCAAATGCACGCAGGTGCGGGATCAGCGCCGCTACCTCTTCCTTGAACACGCTCATGAGGCACCCTTCTTCACTTTGTCCTGTCCGCTGCAACGTTAACGCTGGCGGGAGGCGATGGTTCCCGCATCACCTCATTTACGATAGGTGGCGATCGCCTGCGAGATCGCAACGCTCAGGATTTCGGGGTCGAACGGCTTGGTGATCAGGAAGGTGGGCTCGGTGCGCTCCCCGGTGAGGAGCCGATCGGGAAACGCCGTGATGAAGATGACGGGCACCCGATAATGCTGGAGGATCTCGGCCACGGCCTCCACGCCCGAGCTGTCGTCGCCCAGGTGGATGTCGGCCAGGACGAGACCAGGCGGATCAGCGCGGGCAAGATCGACGGCTTCACGATGCGTGGTGGCGATCCCCGTGACCTTGTGGCCGTGCGTCTCGAGGGTGTTGCTCATGTCGAGCGCGATCACCGGTTCGTCCTCGATGATCAGAACCTGGGTCGCCGGCTGATCGCGCAAGGCACGCTTGCCGGCCGCAAGCTCGCCAACAACCTCGGCCTCGTCCAGACCCAGGATCGCGCCGACCTGGGCTTGGCTGAACCCTTCAAGCGTGGACAGGATCAGAATTTGCCGCCGCATGTCGTCGAGCCGAGCAATTCCCTGAGCGACGATGGCGGCGTTCTCGATCGTCGCCTCCTCGCGATGGGAAGCCGGTGCGACCTTGTCGTGCCACACCTGGCTGACCGCCCGGTACAACGACACCTTGACCGCGTCATGTTCGAGCTGACGTCCGTCGCTGAGCAGGCGCTCGAGCGCTGCGCGGACCAGTTGGTCTCCGGAGCTCTGGTCGCCCGAGAGAGCGCGCGCGTAGCGCCGCACGAAAGGTAGGTGGCGCGCGATCGATTGCGCGGTCTCGCTCGTCATTGCCGGACGTGTCCATCTGCCAAGGGACGGAGCGCCGCAGGTTTGTCGGGCACCGTCAGCTCTTGTCGTCCTCTTCCTGTTCGCCATTGGGCTTGGGCTTGGGTCCGAACTGGTCGAGCAGCCGCAGCATCTCTTCGGGTACAGGCTCACCAAGTACCGGATCGTAAATGCGATGCAGTTGTCAATTCAGCCAGCGATCGAATCCGCGGTCCACCAGTCCCTCGTCAGAGCCCACATTGCTCTCTCCGTTGCCCTCGACACCGTTACGAACAGCCTTGTTGCTCATTGGCGATCAGAGGCAGACCGTGCCGTAACGCGGGTCCAATTCGCATGGTGGGGCAAGGGTTCCCTCCATCGCCGCTGCGGGCCCGACAGAGACCGGAGATTGTGGCGGACGGCCACAGTCGCCGGCTCAGTGATCAGGGATTGATCTCGGTGATCTTGGCCCCTTCGATCGTCGCCCCGGCCATGAGGCCCGCCTGGCTCCAGGTGGCCACCACGACCGGCTTCTGCATGGTGGAGGTGGTCAGGGCGGCATTGGCGCCGAAATCGGCGGCAACGGCCGTCGCACCAGCGCCGGCCTGGAAGCCCTTGGTCTCGCGGAAGGTCTTGAGGGCCTCTTCGGTGTTGAAGAAGTAGGCTTGCGAGAACTCCTGGGCACCGGCCTGGAATCCGAACGATGCGCCGGAGATGTTGTAGAAGCTCACGGCCCTGCCGCCCTCGAACATCGTGCCGTTGCCGCCCATGCCGCCAATGCCCAGACCGGCTTTGAGGATGCTGGGGAACACCAGGACGGCCTTCGCATGCTCCTCGAGCTTTCTGGCCTCGGGCTGCTTGGCATAGAGGTCGTTCAGGGCGGCTTCGGAACGGGCGGTCAGGTCCGCCTTGCTCCCGCCGCCGTCAGAGGTCGACGCAGACACCGGTCCCTCGGTGTTGCTGCAGCCGGCCAGGCCCAAAGCCATCAAGCTGGCCAGGAGCACCGTGCGGCGCGGGGCGAAATTCATCGAGTTCTCCATCTATTTCAGGTCGTGCAAACACTTAGCCCAACTATAGGACCCCGGTCATTCCGCGGTCAAGCGCCCGCGGCGGGTGGGGCAGGCGGCGGCCTAGGCCCGCCCCGCCGGTTCCGCCGATTTCAGCAGGCTGCGCAGGACGTAATGCAGGATGCCACCGTGCTTGTAGTAGTCGACCTCGTCCAAGGTATCGACCCGACACAGCACGGGTATCTCGGTGACCGTGCCATCGGTCCGGGCGATCCGGCAGGTGAGGTCCATGCGCGGCCTCAGACCCTGCTCCAGCCCGAGAATGTCGATGGTCTCGCTGCCGTCGAGGGCGACGGACTTGCGATCCATGCCTTCCTTGAACACTAGGGGGAGAACGCCCATCCCGACCAGGTTCGAGCGGTGGATCCGCTCGAAGCTTTCGGCCAGCACCGCCTTCACGCCCAGCAGATTGGTGCCTTTGGCCGCCCAGTCGCGCGAGGAGCCGGTTCCATATTCCTTGCCACCGACGACCACCAGCGGAACACCTGCCTGCTTGTACTCCATGGCGGCGTCGTAGATCGACCTCTCGGTACCTTCGGGCCAGTGCTTGGTGTTGCCACCTTCCTTGCCGCCCAGCATCTCGTTCTTGATGCGAATGTTGGCGAAGGTGCCGCGCATCATGACGTCGTGGCTGCCGCGCCGGGCGCCGTACTGATTGAAGTCCTTCTGCTCGACCCCGCGGCTAATCAGATACTGCGCCGCGGGACTGCTCTTGGCGATGCTTCCGGCCGGGCTGATGTGGTCGGTGGTGATGGAATCGCCGAGCAGCGCCAGGATGCGTGCGCCCGTGATGTTGGGCACGGCGGTGGCGGGCTCCCGTTTCATGCCGGCGAAATAGGGCGGCAACTGGATGTAGGTGCTGTCGTCGTCCCAACTGTAGGTCACTGCGGTGCTGTCCGCGCCGATGCGCGCCCAGTGCTCGTCGCCGGCGAACACGTCGGCATAGGAGCTCTTGAAGCCTTCGGCGGTCACAGCCCTTCGGACGGTGGCGTCGACCTCCTGCGGCGTCGGCCAGACGTCCTTGAGGTAGACAGCCTTGCCGTCCTTGCCGGTGCCCAGCGGCTGGGTGGTGATGTCGGTGAGCATCGAGCCGGCCAAGGCGTAGGCCACGACCAGCGGCGGCGATGCCAGGTAGTTGGCCTTCACCTGCGCATGCACGCGCCCCTCGAAATTGCGATTGCCGGAAAGCACCGCCGCGACCACCAGCTTCCCGTCGGTCACTGCGTCGCTGATCGCATCCGGCAGCGGCCCGGAATTCCCGATGCACGTGGTGCAGCCGTAGCCGACCAGGTCGAAGCCGACATCGTCGAGCGCACGCTGGAGATCGGCCTTGGCCAGATAGTCGGTGACGACGCGCGAGCCCGGGGCCAGCGACGTCTTCACCCACGGCTTGCGCTTGAGGCCCAAATCCGCGGCCTTCTTGGCCACGAGACCGGCCGCGATCATCACGCCCGGATTGCTGGTGTTGGTACAGCTGGTGATGGCGGCGATCACGATGTCCCCATGGGCGAGATCGTGATCCATGCCCTCGACCGGCGCCTTGGCGTCCTTGGGACTGTCGCCGGCGAGAGTGGCGAGACCGTCCTCGAAGCTCTGCTTGGCGGAGCGCAACGCCACCCGGTCCTGCGGTCGCTTGGGCCCTGCCAGCGAAGGCTCGACGGTGGCCAGATCGAGCTCGAGCATGTCCGTGAACAGGGGATCGACCATCTCGTCGTGACGCCACATGCCTTGCGCCTTGGCATAGGCCTCGACGAGCGCCACGCGTTCCGGCGCACGACCGGTCAGGCGCAGATAGTCGAGCGTCACCCCGTCGATCGGGAAGAATCCGCACGTGGCGCCATATTCCGGCGCCATGTTGCCGATCGTGGCGCGATCGGCGAGCGGCAGCTTGCCCACGCCGGGCCCGAAGAACTCGACGAACTTGCCGACCACGCCCTTCTTGCGCAGCATCTGGGTGACGGTGAGGACGAGGTCGGTGGCCGTGGATCCCTCGGGCAGGGCACCGGTGAGCTTGAACCCCACGACTTCGGGGATCAGCATCGACACGGGCTGGCCCAGCATGGCCGCCTCGGCCTCGATGCCACCCACACCCCAGCCCAGGACCGCCAAGCCGTTGACCATGGTGGTGTGGCTGTCGGTGCCGACCAGCGTGTCCGGATAGGCCACCTGCTTGTTGCCTTCGGGGGCCGTCCAGACGACCTGTGACAGGTATTCGAGATTGACCTGATGGCAGATGCCGGTACCCGGCGGCACGACGCGGAAATTGTCGAACGCCTTGGAGCCCCAGCGCAGGAACGCGTAGCGCTCCGCATTGCGGTCATATTCCAGCTCGACATTGCCCGCGAAGGCGGCACTCGAGGCGAAGAAATCGACCTGGACCGAGTGATCGATCACCAGATCGACCGGGACCAGCGGGTTGATCTTCTTCGGATCGCCGCCGAGCGCGACCATGGCGTCGCGCATGGCGGCGAGATCGACCACCGCCGGCACGCCCGTGAAATCCTGCATCAGCACGCGCGCAGGGCGATAGGCGATCTCCTGCTCGGAGGTCCGCGCCTCGAGCCAGGCCCGCATCGCCTTCAGGTGATCGACGGTGACGCTGCGGCCGTCCTCGAAGCGCAGCAGGTTCTCCAGCAGCACCTTCAGCGAGAAGGGCAGGCGCGTCAGATCGCCCAGCGACTTCTCGGCCTCGGGGACCGAGAAATAATCGTAGGCGACGTCACCCACCTGCAGTGAGCGACGGACCTGCAGGGTGTCTTGACCAGATACGGGCAACGGAGTTCTCCCAGGGTAGAATTCACGATGCCGCGCAGTGGGGAGCGCCCCGATCTCGCGGAGATAAGGCACCTATAGTCCCCTGCGAAATCCACGGCAAACGCGGCGGATGCGCGCGGCGGCTCCTTGTCGGACAGCGATCCTTGGGCCACCTTGCACCTCGCAGCCGGCGCGGGGAACGGGCTTGATCGAATCGCTCTATCTCGGCTTGTTCGCGAGCGCCCTCCTGGCGGCGACGGTGCTCCCCGGGGCTTCCGAGATCCTGATGCTGGGTCTGCTCGTTCAGGGGCTCGATTCCGGTCTGTTGTGGCTGTTCGCCACCCTCGGCAACGTCGTCGGCTCGACCATGAACTGGTGGCTCGGTCGCGCCGCCATGCGCTTTTCCGATCGCCGCTGGTTTCCGGTGAGTGCCGCCGCCCTGGAGCGCGCGCAGGGGTGGTACCGCAGATGGGGGCGGTCCTCGCTGCTGTTCTCGTGGCTGCCGGGCGTCGGCGATGCGTTCACGGTCGCTGCCGGGATGATGCGGGTCCCGATCCTGCCGTTCCTCCTGATGGTTACCATCGCCAAAGGCGGCCGCTACGCGGCCGTGCTGGGCGTCGGTCAGGGGCTGGACATCGGCAGCTGGCTCTAGTCTGGCGCTCTGCCTAGTCCCTGTTGCTGACCTGCGCCGAAGCGAACGTCGCCATGCCGTTGTGGCAGGCCTCGGCCGCGCGAACCAGGCCGATCGCCAGCGCGGCGCCGGAGGCCTCGCCCAGCCGCATGCCCAGGTCGAGCAGGGGCCGCTTGCCGACCCGCTCCAGCAGGTGCCGGTGCCCAGGCTCGGCGGAGCAGTGGCCCACCTGGCAATGGTCGATCGAGGTCGGCTCCATCGCCTTGAGAAGGGCCGCCGGGACCGTGGCCGTGAACCCGTCGAGAATCACCGGCACGCGGCGCAGGCGCGCGCCCAGGACCGCACCCAGAATCGCCGCATGCTCACGCCCGCCGACATGGCGGAGAATGTCGATCGGGTCGACCATCGAAGCACCATGGCGCGCGAGCCCGGCATCGATCAACGCGGCCTTGCGACTGACCCCGGCATCATCGAGACCCGTGCCGGGTCCGGCCCAGCGCTGGGCGGGCTCGCCCGCCAGCGCCGCAGCCATGGCAGCGGCCGGCGTCGTGTTCGCGATGCCCATCTCGCCGATGGCGACGAGATCGACATCGGCGGGGACCGCGTCCAGGCCGATCCCGATGGCGCGCGCGCAGCCGGCCTCGCTCATCGCCGGGGTGCGGGTGAAATCGTGCGAGGGCCGCCCCTGCCCCACTGCGATCACCTGCAGCTCCGCATTCGCCAGCCGCGCCAGCTGGTTGATCGCGGCTCCGCCGGCGGCGAAGTTCGCCACCATCTGGTCGGTGACCTCGGCCGGATAGGCGGACACCCCCTGGCGCGCGATCTCGTGCCAGCCCACAAACACCAGGATCAGCACGCGCTGCAGACGCGGCGGATGCCGGCCCTGCCAGGCGGACAGCCAAGCCGCGAGTTCCTCCAGCCGGCCGAGCGCGCCTGCGGGCTTGGTGAGCTCACGGTCGTGCGCCCGGCACGCGGCCACAGCCGCCTGATCGGACCCGGGCAGCCGGCGCAGCATCGCGCGGAGCGCATCGAGATCGGGAGCCAGGTTGGAGAGGGGCGCTGCTTCCAAGGCGGTACGAGCTCCCTATAGACTGCAAGCGGGCACGGAGCCGGGAGGGACAGGCTTGCTCAGGGACCTCAAGGTCGCCCTGCTTTTCCTGACGCGGATTCCGGTCCAGATCGACGGGACCGTGACCATGCGCGATCTGTCGGCGGCGGTCTACGCCTTCCCCCTGGTCGGCGCGCTCATCGGACTGCTCGCCGGCCTCGTCTATGCCGGCGTCTCGCTCATGGGTCTGCCCGCCCTGCCGTCCGCGCTGATCGCCATCGTCACAATGATCGTGTCGACCGGGGCTCTGCACGAGGACGGTCTCGCCGACACGGCGGATGGTCTGGGCGCGGGCCAGGACCGCGCCAAGGCGCTGGAGATCATGGCCGACAGTCGCATCGGCAGCTTCGGGGCGCTCGCCCTGTTCACCTCGCTGCTCGCGCGACTGATCGCTCTGGCGCCGCTGTGGGAACCGGGCGAGGTCGCGGCCGTGCTGATCGCCGCCGCCATGAGCTCACGCGCGATGATGCCGGTGGTGATGATGCTGCAACCCAGTGCCAAGGCCAGCGGCCTCGCCGCGACTGCAGGACCGCCGGAGCCCGCCCGGGTGATGTTCGGACTGTTCATCGCCATCGCCGGGTCCGTCTGGCTGCTGCATCTGCCCACGGCCATCTGGGCGCTGGTCACCGCTGCCGTCGTCTCCCTTCTGCTCGCGGCCTGGCTCGGACGCCGGCTCGGCGGCTGTACCGGCGACACGCTGGGCGCGGTGCAGCAGACGGCCGAGGTCGCGTTCCTGTTCGCGATCGTGTCGCAACGCTAGGCGCCGACGACGCAGCCACGATTGCCGTGCTCGCCGGTGCGGGCTAAGCCGCAGCCATGGACCCGTCACGCGGCTTCGTGTTCCTGGTCGGCGCCGGACCCGGCGATGCCGAACTCCTGACCCTGAAGGCGGCGCGCCTTCTGGGCGAGGCCGAGGTCGTGGTCTACGACCGGCTGGTCGGCCCCGGCATCCTCGCCATGGCCAACCCGGCGGCCGAGCTGATCTATGTCGGCAAGGAGCGGGCGCGCCACTTCATGCGCCAGACCGAGATCAACGCGCTTCTCGTCCGGCGCGGCCAGCTCGGGCAGCGCGTCGTCCGGCTCAAGGGCGGCGATCCCCTGATCTTCGGCCGCGGCGGCGAGGAAGTCGAAGCCCTGCTCGAGGCCGGCGTGCCGTTCGAGATCGTGCCCGGCGTCACCGCGGCTGCGGGTTGCGCCGCCGCAGCCGTGATTCCCCTGACGCATCGCGACCACGCCAAGGCGCTGGTCCTCGTGACCGGCCACACCAAGGACGGCGAGCCCGAGCTCAACTGGGACGCCTTGTGCCAGCCCGGCCAGACGCTGGTGTTCTACATGGGCCACAAGGCGCTGGACCGGCTGTGCGCGCGCCTGATCGAACATGGCCTGCCGGCGGCGCTGCCCGCGGCCCTGATCGAGAACGGCACGCTGCCGGAGCAGCGGGAGTGCCGCGCCACGTTGGGCACGCTAGCAGCCGAGGTGGCGTCCATGAAATTGCGTGGGCCGGCGCTCTTGATCATCGGCGAGGTCGTGGACTTCGCGGGTGCCGTGCCGGCGGTGCGCGGCACCCTGCAGGCGGTCGATTCCGCTGAGTGACATCCGGGCGGCCACTGCCGGCCTCTGCGCGACGCTGGTGGGAATCGGCCTCGCCCGCTTCTCCTACACGCCGCTCCTTCCCGCCCTCATCGAGGGCGGCTGGTTCGATCCGCCCGACGCCGCCTACCTCGCCGCGGCCAATCTTGTCGGCTACCTCGTGGGCGCCGTCGGCGCGCGACCGGTGATGGGCCTGATCCGCCCGACCCAGCTGGTTCGGCTGATGATGCTCCTGGCATCCATGACCTTCCTGGCCTGCGCGTTCCGGCTCGGCTTCCCGTGGTTCCTGTTCTGGCGCTTCCTGTCCGGCCTCAGCGGCGGCCTGCTCATGGTGGCCGTGGCCCCGACCGTCCTCGCGGCGGTCCGCGCCGAGACGCGGGGACGGGTGGGTGGCGTGATGTTCGCAGGAGTCGGGCTCGGCATCGTCGCCTCCGGCACACTGCTGCCGCAGCTGCTCCGCGGTGGTGTCGTGGCGGCGTGGCTAGGGCTGGGCACGCTGGCTCTGGTGCTGACGGCCTATGCCTGGAACCGCTGGCCCGCCGACACACCGCTCGCGCGACCGACCGGGTCCACGGAACTACGGCTGGGAAGATCGGTCGGCGCGGTGATCGTCATCTACATGCTCTATGCTCTCGGCCTTGTGCCGCACATGGTGTTCCTGGTGGACTTCATTGCCCGAGGTCTGGGCTGGGGCATGACTGCTGGCGCATCGTTCTGGGCGCTCTACGGGATCGGCGCCATAGCGGGCCCGTTCGCCGCCGGCTGGCTCGGTGACCGGATCGGCTTCGGCCGCGCCATTCCCGTGGCTCTGACGCTGCAATTGGGCGGCGTGCTCGTTCCACTCCTCGCGCCCCAAGCCGTGCCGCTGGGTGCTTCGGCCCTGATCATGGGCGCCTTCACACCCGGCATGCCGACCCTGGTGCTGGGCCGGCTGGCGGAAATCGCGAGCGGGCGGGATCAGCATGGTGCCTGGGGGACGGCCACGACCGCCTTTGCACTGGCCCAGGCCGCGGGCGCCTGGGGCATGTCGTGGTTGTACGCGCAGAGCCATGGCTACGACGCGCTGTTTGCCGCCGGGGCGATGGCCATGGCGGCTGCTCTGGGGGTCGGCCTGTACTCCGGCGGCGCGGACCGCCAGAGGAAGCTGGCCTAGAACGCGTACTCGGCAAAGACCGGATCGACCTTGCCGCCCCATGCCTCCTGAAAGCGCTCGAGCTTCTCCTCGGCGGGCGTGCGGCCGTCGGCGGCGATCTGCTCCAGCCGGCCGAGATAGCGGGTCTCGTCCTGACCGTCCCAGTCGATGCGGGCGCGGGCGGCGAGGCCCGCCTTGGCGATCGCCATCATTTCGCGCGCGACATCGGCTACCGTGCCGGCCCGGAAACGAGTCTGCAGCGCCGTCTTGGGCACCTCCGCCCGCAGCCAGGCATGGTCCTCGGGCGTCCAGTCGCGCACGAGCTCGGCGGCGGCGTCCAGCGCGGAGTCGGTGTAGAGCAGGCCGGTCCACAGCGCCGGCAGGGCGCAGAGCGACCGCCATGACCCCGCATCGGCACCGCGCATCTCGAGGTAGCGCTTCAGCCTGACCTCGGGAAACGCCGTGGTCAGATGGTCGCCCCAGTCGCTGAGCGTGGGCCGTTCGCCCGGCAGCGCCGGCAGCCGCCCGGCGATGAAGTCGCGGAACGACTGGCCGCTGGCGTCGAGATAGCGGCCGTCCCGGTAGACGAAGTACATGGGCACGTCGAGCACCCAGTCGACGTAGCGCTCAAAGCCCATGCCCGGCTCGAAGACGAAAGGCAGGATGCCCGATCGGTCGGCATCGGTGTCGGTCCAGATTTGGCTCCGCCAGCTGAGATAGCCCGTGGGCTTGCCCTCGACGAACGGCGAGTTCGCGAACAGGGCGGTGGCGATCGGCTGCAACGCCAGGCTGACCTGGAACTTGCGCACCATGTCGGCCTCGGAGGCGAAGTCGAGGTTCACCTGGACGGTGCAGGTGCGGAGCATCATGTCCAGGCCGAGCTTGCCGACCTTGGGCATGTAACTGCCCATGATCCGGTAGCGGCCCTTCGGCATCCAAGGGATGTCCTCGCGCCGCCATTTGGGCTGGAACCCCATTCCCAGCATGCCGATCTGCAGCGGTTCGGCGACCTTCTTCACCTCGTCGAGATGGGTGTGCACCTCGCAGCAGGTCTGATGCAGCGTTTCCAAGGGAGCGCCGCTGAGCTCGAACTGCCCGCCCGGCTCGAGACTGATGTTGCAGCCCTGCTTGGTGAGCGCGATCGGCTTGCCCTCCTCCAGGACGGGTTGCCAGCCGAAGCGAGCGGCCATCCCCTCGAGCAGGGCGCGGATGCCGCGCGAACCCTCATAGGGCAGCGGCCTGAGGTCCTCGCGGGTGAAGCCGAACTTTTCGTGCTCGGTGCCGATCTTCCACGCGGTCCGCGGCTTGCAACCTTGTGCCAGATACTCGACCAGCTCGCGCTTGGCGGTGATCGGCTCGCCCTTGTCGCTAGGAGGTGCCGACATGAGATGCCCCTTCTTCCGGCCGCCGTGACGCCGATGCGGGCGGCAGAGGCCACAGGATCGGCGAGATAGCGCGCCCGTCGGCGCGCTGCAACTGGGCGGCCCAGGAGGACAGGCGGCAACATTCCCGTGCGGATCGCCGGCCTGGCTGTGATAGGTCGCCAGGGATCAGCGTGAGGGCTGCCTCGATGACTCCGCGGACATTCGTCTCGCATCTCGAATGCTCGCTCACCGGCAAGCGCTACGAGGCCGGCCGGGTGCTGGTCAACGGACTGATCAACGACTGCGGGCGCATAGTCGCTGGCGGCAAGGAGTTGGTCGGCTGGTTCGACGTCTCGACGCTCAAGGAGCCCTATCGGATCGAAGGCAAGAAGACGATGGGCTGAAGCTGGCGGAGCAGCTGGGCTGGCCTCTCCCGCCGTGATCTTCTACCCGACCGGGGCGGCACCGGGCTGATCGGCATGTGGAAGGCATTTCAGGAACTCACCGAAATGGGGTGGCTGCAAGGGCCTCTGCCGCGAATGGTGGCGGTGCAGGCCACCGGGTGCGCGCCCATCGTCAAGGCTTGGACCGAGGGCCAGGAGACCGCACCTCCATGGGATCATGCGCACACCATTGCCGCCGGCATCCGCGTCCCGGTCGCGGTAGGCGACTTTCTGATCATCCGCGCGGTGCGCGAATCCCATGGCTTTTGCATGGCGGTTCCCGACGAGGAGATCATGGCGGCGCGGGACCATGTGGCCGAGCAGGACGGCCTACTCCTCTGCCCGGAGGGTGCTGCCACCGTGGCTGCCTACCAGCGCGCCCTGGGCGAAGGATTGGCGGACTCGGGCGATCTGGCCCTTCTCTTCAATTGCGCCACCGGACTCAAGTACCCGATGGCACCGGTCGACAACCGAGTGGATCGTGGTGCGGTCGACTGCGGCGCGTTCACTCCCCGATCCTGATGTGGAGCTCGCCTTCCTGGATGAAGGCTTCGGTGCGGCGTAGCGCCTCGGCGTCGGTGAACTGCTCCGGCGGCGACTTCATGAACCAGGCGGAAGGCCCGCTCAGTGCTCCGCCCACCCGACGATCGAGTGCGAGCTTGGCGCAGCGGACCGCATCGATCACCACCCCGGCCGAGTTCGGAGAGTCCCAGACCTCCAGCTTCAGCTCGGCCAGGAGCGGGACTTCGCCGAATGCGGTACCTTCCAGGCGGATGTGGCAGAATTTGCGGTCGGTGAGCCAGGGCACGTGGTCGCTCGGCCCGACATGCACGTCGTCAGGCGCCAACTCCCGGTCGATCTGGCTGGTAACGGCACGCGTTTTGGAGATCTTCTTCGACTCCAGACGGTCGCGCTCGAGCATGTTCAGGAAATCGGTATTGCCGCCGAAGTTGAGCTGATAGGTCCGGTCCAGCCGCACACCGCGTTCTCGGAACAGATTGGCCAAGAGGCGGTGCACGATGGTGGCGCCCACCTGCGATTTGATGTCGTCGCCGATAAGCGGCAGCCGCGCCTGGGCGAAGCGGTGTCGCCATTCCTTGCGCGAGGCGATGAACACCGGAATGCAGTTGACGAACCCGCAGCCCGCCGCCACCGCCTGCTCGGCGTACCATGTTGCCGCCTCCTGCGATCCAACCGGCAGATAGCAGACCAGCACATCGGTCGCGGTGTCGCGTAAGGTGCGTGCCACATCGTCAGGTGCCAGGGAAGACTCCTCGACAAGGTCGCGCAGGTAGCGACCCAGACCGTCCAGCGTGGGACCGCGGCGCACCTCCACCCCCAGCTCCGGGACCTCGGCGAACCGAATGGTGTTGTTCGGGGCGGCGAGAATGGCGGAGCCGAGGTCGCTCCCGACCTTGGCGGCGGAGACGTCGAACGCTGCCGAGAACTCGATGTCACCGACATGATACCCGCCCAGCTCGACATGCATCAGCCCTGGTACGGTTGCTCCTGGCTCGGCACCGCGGTAGAACTCGATCCCCTGTACCAGAGAAGAGGCGCAGTTGCCCACGCCTGCGACCGCGACTCTTACTTTTCCCGGCATGCCGATACTCCGATAGCGTGGCTCCATGCCACCTCTTGAAAAGCGACGGTGTCGCTGGAGCGCTTGGCGGCAATGAGCCTGCGGCAAGCGTATTCTGGCGTAAAGCTGCCGATACGGGTGCCGCCGGTAGCCTCAAAGGCCGTGAAGTACGTCCAGTGCATTGCCTCGGGCCAAGGTTGAAAGTTCCGCATGGGTGGTGCCACCCGGCGCGAAGCGTCGCACCATGGCGCCGCAGAAGTCGGCGAACTCCGTCGGGTCCACCGGTGGGCTGGTGTGGTGTGGGATGACTCCCTTGTGCTCGGGCGTGAAGCAGAAGGTGGCGGTGACGTGGAACTCGTCCAGCGCCGACATCTGCCGGTCGAACCATGCCAGTGCATCGGGTCGGTAGAAATCCGCCCAACTCAGGCCGGTGCGGACATGGCGGACCCCAAGGTCGCGCAGCCACTGCACGGCATCGTCCAGGCGATGATCCTCGAAGTGGAACCACTGGCAGATGCCGAGTTCGGGGGCATATTGCGCGAACTCCGGCAGCGCCAGCTTCGGTGCGCCGTCCTCGCGCAGCAGGCCCATATGGAAGTGCCGGTAGTAGGATGAGCCCTCGGCCTCGCGGTGACGGGTAGTGGCCGGCCAAGCCCTGGGCAGGTCGTAGAGGCTGTACCAGTGGATCATTGGCGCGCGGCCGATCAGCAGTTCCGCGGTCCTTCTCAGGCCGAACGCCTGAACCTCCTCTGCGCCGAAGGTCGAGACACCAACCTCAGAAACCCAAACCGGCAGCTCGGTGACGGCCTGGATCTCTTTCAACCTTTGCGGCCACTCCCCGATCGGCCAATGGTTCCAGTCGAGTGGAAAGCCATGGACCGCTACGGCGTCCACCGCCGCCAGGACACCCTTTTCGCCCATGTTCCGGACGAACAGCGCGTCGATCGGAGAAATCCCGCCCAACACCTTTACGAGCCCGGGGTTCTCGGCCGTGATTGCCTCGCTGGCGAGGACGGTCATCCGGGCGAAGGCCACCCAGTCGGGGTCCTCTTCGAACGCCCAATGCGATTTGTTGTTCGGCTCGTTCCAGAGCATCACGGCTTCGAGCATCGTTCCTTGCCCCGCGCTGGGTAGACGGCATGCGGCCCGTCCGGTCCGACCTCGAGGGCGCGCTTTCGGCAGACGAAGACTTCCTCTTCCGCGCGCTCAAGGACGCCGAAGCCGGCGCTGCGCAGCAGCGCCTCGACAGCGGCACGATTCGGCACCCACCAATTGGTCGGGTCGCCGGCGAAGTTCTCTTCGATGAAGTGCAGCTTCGGATAGCCGGGGCGATCGAATTTGCCGGTGGCGAAGAACGGATAGTCCGGCGCAACCGGCTCCACTTCGTCGCTGCCACGCTGCATCGACTGGAATATCAGGAGATCGTCGGCGACGTGCTGGTGGATCAGGTCTAGTGCGAGGAGCGGATGGCGCAAATGATAGAACACGCCCATGAACAGGACGACGTCGAACCGCTCGCCCAGCTTGGCGACATCGTACACGGATAGGCAACGGAACTCGAGGGCGACCCCAGCCATCCGGGCTGCGAACTCCGCCTGCGCCAAGTATTGGGGATCGGCGTCCATCGCCACGACGCGGTCGGCACCGCGCCGCTTCATCTCGATCGCGTAGAACCCACCGTTGCAGCCGATGTCCAGCACCGTGCGGCCGGTCAAGTCTGTCGGGACAGCATGCGCGAAGCGCTGCCACTTCACATTCGGATAGTCGCCCAGGAAATGCTTGGGCGCGGTCCAGACCCCGCCCAGATGCATGTTGTGGAACCACGGGCCGAGCTCGTCGATTCGCCGGCGAGTGATTTCCTCGTCCATCATCACGCACCTTGCCCGCACATCCAGTACCACCCCCCGACGATGTTCCCGCCAGCCTGAAAACCGCCCCTTCCCGCTGCGCGGCATCAACGGTGCTTGAACCAAGCCGTTGGGATAACCGGTGCTTTGCCCGTGAGTTCCGAGGTCCCGGCACCGGCGGGTGCCGATGGAACCCCGGTCGGTCGGGTCGCGTTGGTCGAATAGAAGAAGATGCTCCGATCGCGCCGCCCAAGGAAAACGGCAGATTGCGCCCGGGCATCCTCGTCCGATGGCTGCTTGGTCCGGGAAATGTGATGGCGCGGGTATTGATCACCGGGGGCGCGGGCTTCATCGGCTCGCATCTCGCGGATCTGCTGATCGGCAGTGGCCGCACGGTGCGGGTGCTGGACAGCCTTGTTCCCCAAGTACATGGCGACGGCTGTCAGCGGCCGCCTTATCTACATCCGGACGCCGAATTGATGGTCGGGGATGTGCGCGATGCCGCTCGAGTCGAGGCGGCGCTGGAAGATGTCGACGAGGTCGTCCACTTGGCGGCAGCCGTCGGGGTCGGCCAGAGCATGTACGAGATCGCCGACTATGTTGCGATCAACGACCTGGGCACGGGGATCCTCTTGCAAGCGCTCCTCACGCGCCCCGTGAGACGGCTGGTCGTGGCGTCGTCGATGAGCGTGTACGGCGAAGGCCTTTGCAGCGGACGCGATGGCGTGGCCGTCGAGCCCGAGGAGCGCAACCTCGCTCAACTCAAACGTGGCAGATGGGAGCCCGAAGGGCCGGACGGCGAAGCGCTGGCTCCTTTGCCGACGCCCGAGACCAAGCGCCCGTCGCTGAGTTCAGTGTACGCGCTCAACAAATTCACGCAGGAGCGGCTCTGCCTGCTTTTCGGCCGCGCCTATGATGTGCCGACCACCGCTCTACGGTTCTTCAATGTGTATGGCACCCGCCAAGCACTTTCGAACCCCTATACCGGTGTGCTGGCGATTTTCGGCGCCCGGCTGCTCAATGGTCGTCCGCCGATGATCTTCGAGGATGGGCTGCAACGCCGCGACTTCGTGCATGTCCGCGACGTGGCCCGGGCATGCTTGGCTGCCCTGGAGCGGCCGCAGGCGGCGGGTCACGCCATCAACGTCGGCAGCGGAATCAGCCGGCCCGTGGTGGACGTCGCGAAGGCGTTGGCGCGAGCGGTGGGCCGGCCGGACCTGTTGCCGCAGATCACCGGGCGCTTTCGGGCGGGGGATATCCGGCACTGCTTTGCCGACCACGCTCTCGCGTCCGCGCTGCTGGGCTTCGCGCCGCAGGAGGACTTCGACCACGGCTTGCGCGAACTGGCCGTCTGGTTGGCCGGAGAGGTGGCCATCGATCGGGTGGAGGAGGCGAATGCCGAACTGGTGCAGCGGGGGCTGGTAGCGTGAGCAATCTCCGTCGGTTTCCCGCACGGCCCAAGCCTGTCCTGATCACCGGGGGCGCCGGATTCCTGGGTGCCAATCTCGCCGACCGTATCGCCGGCGACGGCGTGCCGGTGCTCGTATTCGACAGCCTCGAGCGCCCCGGTGTCGAACGTAACTTGGCTTGGCTCAAGCAACGTCACGGCGGTCTGATTTCGGTGAGCGTGGCCGACATCCGCGATACGGATGCGGTCACACATGCCGTGCGCGACGCGGGTGCCGTGTTTCACCTAGCGGCTCAGGTGGCGGTGACGACCAGCATCGCCGACCCGATCGCAGACTTCGACATCAATGCGCGCGGCACTCTCGTGCTTTTGGAAGCGCTGCGGCGCCGCGCCGACCCACCGCCGTTGCTGTTCGCCTCCACCAACAAGGTCTATGGCAAGCTGGCGGACCGCTTTGTGCTGGAGCGGGCGGGGTCGCGCTGGCAGCCGCGTGAACCGGAAGGGCGCCGCGGTTGCGCCGAGGACATGCCGCTGGACTTCTACAGCCCCTATGGCTGCTCGAAAGGCGTGGCCGACCAGTATGTGCTCGACTACGCCCGGGTATTCGGGTTGCCCACCGTCGTCTTCAGGATGAGTTGCCTCTACGGGCCGCGACAGTTCGGAAGCGAGGACCAGGGCTGGATCGCCCACTTTCTCATCCAGGCGCTGCAGGGCCAGCCGATTACCGTCTTTGGAGACGGTCTCCAGGTGCGCGACGCGCTCTATGTGGACGATGCGGTGGACGCTTGGCTTGCCGCTTGGGCCAGCATCGATCGCGTGCGTGGGCAGGCCTTCAATCTTGGCGGCGGCCCCGGCAGCACCCTCAGCCTGCGTGAGTTGCTCCAGCACATTGAGCGTCTGACCGGCCATGAGCCCGAGGTCGGCTTCGCGGAGGCGAGGCCGGGCGATCAGCTCTGGTACGTCTCCGACACCAGCGCTTTGACGGAGGCGACCGGTTGGTACCCGCGCTTCCAACTTGCGGACGGGCTCGCTTCGCTTGCGCACTGGCTGGGCGAGCATGTCGTCGTGCCGCCCAAGGCGCGCCGGGACGTGCCGGCATGAGGGTCGCCTTGGTCAACCCGAACTGGACCTTTGACGGCAGCGTCTATTTTGGGTGCCGCGAACCACATTTGCCGCTGGAACTCGGCTGGTCCCGGATGCTCCTCGAAGAGGAGGACCATGTCGTTCATATGATCGACGGGCACCTCTTCGACCTTTCGACCGACGCGATCCGGGACGAGGTCGCCTCGTTCAGGCCCGAACTGATCGTCGTGACCACGGCTCCCACCTACCTGTTCTGGCGCTGTGCGCCGCCCGAGCTGCGCGTGCCGATGGAGATGGTCCGGGGCCTTGCCGGACTGGCACCGCGGATCGTGGCGGTTGGCCCTCACGGCTCGACGACACCCGTCGCCACCTTGCGCAAGCTGGATGTGGCCGGGGTGGTCCTGGGTGAGTGTGAGGAAGTGGTCGCGCGCATCGCCGGAGGCGCATGGGATGGGCTGCAGGGCTTGGCCCACTGGTGCGGAGGAGAGGTCCGGGTGAACGGCGGCCCGCAGGCGGCTCGTCTGGTCGATCGGGGCCCGCTGCACTGGCCGGACGAGTGGCTGTCGCGACATCGCCATCATCATCATCGCTTCGACGCCGCCGCGATTGGTCCGGGTGCCGAACTCGAAGCATCGCGCGGCTGTCCCTACAGCTGCAGTTTCTGCGCGAAAGAGAACTTCCGCGACCGCTACCGCCGCCGCGATGCCGACGTTCTGTTGACCGAGGCGGCACGGCTGAAGGCGCAAGGAGTGGAATACTTCTATTTCATCGACGAGATCTTCCTGCCGAACCAACCTCTGCTCGAAGGACTTGTCGACCTCGGGCTGAAATTCGGGATCCAGACGCGGATCGACCTTTGGAAGCCAGACATGTTGGCGCTGCTCGGCCGGGCCGGCTGCGTGTCGATTGAGGCCGGCGTCGAGAGCCTCAGCCAAGAGGGCCGCGATCAGCTGGCGAAAAACTGCCGGCTGAGCACCGAGGAGCTGGCCCTTCGTCTTGTCGAGGCCCGGCGGCATGTTCCTTTCGTCCAAGCGAACCTGCTCGAGATGCCGCAGGACGACGCCGCCATCGTCGACCAGTGGCGCGAGCGACTTCGCCGCGCCGGCGTCTGGGCGAACGATCCCGTGCCGCTGTTCCCTTATCCCGGCTCGCCCGACTACCGCCGCCTCTGGGGTCTGCCCGACAATGACGCATGGGAGCGGGCCGTAGACTACTATCTGGACACCTTCAGCCACATGAGCGAGCTGCAGGACGCCCGGCCACTCCCGTTGTTGCAGCTGGAGGGACGGGCCGCATGACGCCGCGTCGCGTGTTGCTCACCGCTGACACCGTCGGCGGAGTCTGGACCTACGCGCTGGAGCTGGCGCGCGGACTGAGCGACCTCGCGGTTGAGGTGATGGTGGTGGTGATCGGCCCCGGACCCAGCCCGGCCCAGCGTGCCGAAGCGATCGGCATTCCGGGCCTCGTGCTCGTGGTCCCCGGCTTGGAGCTCGAATGGCAGGATCGCGCAGGACCGCTGAGCGACACTGCAGCTGAGCACTTGCGCAGCCTGGCTGATGCCTTCGACGCCGACATCGTCCACTGCAACGGTTTCCGGGAGGCTGGAGCCGGCTTCGCCGCACCCGTGGTGATGGCGGCGCATTCCTGCGTCAGGACATGGTGGTGGGCCTGCCGCCACGAGGATCCACCGCCCGGCTGGTCGACCTATGCCGAGGGCGTCCGCTCGGGCGTGCGGGCAGCATCGGCCGTGATTGCGCCAACCGAAGCATTCCTCTCCGAGTTCTCGGCTGCGTGGGGCCGGTTGCCCTGCGCCAGAGTCATTCACAACGGGATCGACCTGACGATCCCTGCGCGGTCCGGGCGCGGTGATTTCGTGCTGGCGGCCGGTCGACTGTGGGACGAGGCCAAGAACGTCGCGCTCCTGCGCAGCATCGCGGACGATCTGCCCTGGCCGGTTTGCCTCGCGGGCGAGCCGCCGGTGGAGGATTTGACGGGCCCAATGCGGTGGCTCGGCCGACTTGATCGCGTCGAGCTCATCGCGGTGATGGCGCGGGCGGCGGTCTTCGTGGCACCGGCGCGCTATGAGCCGTTCGGTCTCGCGATCCTCGAGGCGGCGAACGCCGGATGCGCCCTGGTCCTGGGCCGCCTGCCTAGTCTGATCGAGCTTTGGGGGAATGCCGCCCGCTTCGTGGCGCCAAGCGATGCCGAGGATCTCAAGCGCACGCTGCTCGACCTCCGCGAGGATCCCGAGGCGCTACGACGGCTCCAGGCTGGCGCTTGTCGCCGCGCCCGCGACTTCTCCCGAGAGCGCATGGTTCGCGAGCACCTCGCGCTCTACGGCGAGCAGATGCAGCGCTCTTCTTCGCGGGCTCGGGCGGCATGAAGGTCGTCCTGTTCTGCCATTCGCTCGCCTCGTGCTGGAACCACGGCAATGCCCATTTCCTGCGTGGCATAGCGCGCGAGCTCGTGGCCCGGGGGCATGAATTGCAGGTGTTCGAGCCCGCGGATGGCTGGAGCGCTACCAATCTCGTGCGCGACCAGGGTGCCTCGGCACTGGATGCCTGGCGGGATGCCTATCCGGAGCTGCGCACGGAAACCTACCTGCGCGAGCCGGATCTGGACCGCGCGCTCGATGGTGCGGATCTGGTCCTCGTCCATGAATGGAACTCGGCGTCGCTGGTCCGAGCCCTGGGTCGCCACAGAATACACGGAGCCCGGTTCGTCCTCCTGTTTCATGATACCCACCATCGTGCGGCGAGCGATCGGAGCTTCATCGCCGACGATGCGCTCGACGGCTATGACGGCGTGCTCGCCTTCGGCGCCAGTCTGCGCGAACACTACCTCGCGGCGGGCTGGGCCTCGCGAGTGTGGGTCTGGCACGAAGCGGCAGACACGTCCGTGTTCCGGCCGCAGCCGCTGCAAGAGCCGTCGGCCGACCTGGTCTGGATCGGCAATTGGGGCGACGGCGAGCGGGCTCGGGAACTCGCTCAATTCCTGGTCGAGCCGGTGCGACGTCTCCAGCTGAGCGCCAGCGTCCATGGCGTTCGCTATCCGAGCCATGCGCTGAGCCAGCTTGCTTCGGCCGGCATCGCTTATCGGGGCTGGCTGGCCAACCACGCCGCGCCCGCCGCGTTCGCGCGGCATCGGGTCACGATCCACGTGCCGCGTCGGCCCTATGTCGAGGCGCTGCCTGGCATTCCCACCATCCGGGTCTTCGAGGCGCTCGCTTGCGGCATCCCGCTCATTTCGGCGCCATGGCACGACCTGGAGGGACTCTTTTCCAACGGGGCCTATCTCCAGGCGACGGATCAGGGTGCGATGACGCGCGCTCTAAGAGACGTGGTGCGGGACGGTGACCTGCGAGGCGAGCTGCGCGCCAACGGCCTAGCCGCCATTACCGCTCGCCACACGTGCGCACACCGCGTCGATGAACTGCTCGCGATTCATGCCGTTGTTCACCAGCCGACGCCGCGGGAAGAGCTGAAATGCGCATAAGCTTCTATGGCTCCAGTCTCGTCTCCTGCTTCTGGAACGGTGCGGCCACCTATTATCGGGGGCTGCTCAAGGCTCTGGCCACGCGTGGTCACGAGATCACCTTTTACGAGCCGGACGCTTTCGGCCGCCAGGACCGGCGCGACATGCCCAATCCGGACTGGTGTCGCGTCGTGGTCTGGCCGGCCTCGCACCAGGGCATGGTTGATGTGCTGGAGGACGGTCGCGGCGCCGGCCTGGTCGTCAAGGCAAGTGGCGTAGGCGTGTTCGACTCCGAGCTCGAAGCCGGCGTCCTGGCGCACCGCCGTCCGGGCAGCAAGATCGCTTTCTGGGATGTCGATGCGCCAGCGACACTCGATCGCGTCGAAGGCAACCCCGGCGATCCGTTCCGCGCGCTGATCCCCCGCTACGACAGGGTCTTCACTTATGGCGGCGGCGATCCGGTGGTGCGCGCCTACGAGCGGCTGGGGGCGAAGGCGTGCGTGCCGATCTACAACGCCCTCGACCCCACGACCCATTTCGCCGTCGGGCCCGATCCCCGATTTGCCGCGGAGCTGGGATTTTTGGGCAATCGCCTGCCCGATCGCGAGGCCCGGGTCGAAGAGTTCTTCTTCGGAGCGGCAGAACTGCTGCCGCAGGCAAAATTCATCCTGGGCGGGGCTGGGTGGGACGATCGCCCGATGCCCTCCAACGTGCGCTATGTCGGCCATGTCGGTACTGCCGACCACAACGCCTTCAACTGCTCCGTCCGCGCGGTGTTGAACGTCAATCGCGCCAGCATGGCCGCCTACGGCTTCTCACCGCCGACCCGGGTGTTCGAGGCTGCAGGGGCCGCCGCTTGCCTGATCACGGATGATTGGACGGGCGTCGAACGCTTCCTGGAGCCCGGCCGCGAGATCCTGGTCGCTCGCGATGGCCCAGAGGTGGCCCATCATCTCGCCGGGCTGGGGGCAGCACGTGCGCGGGCACTCGGCGCTGCGGCCCAGTCGCGCGTGCTCGCCGAGCACACTTACGCACTCCGCGCGGTCGAGGTGGAATCCGCGCTGCGGGGGCGGTCGGTGGAGGACGAGGCGGCATGAAGCTCGTCGTCCTCGGACTCAGCATCACCTCGTCCTGGGGCAACGGGCACGCCACGACCTATCGCGGTCTCCTACGGGAGATGACCCGGCGCGGCCACGAAGTGCTGTTCCTCGAACGGGACGTGCCCTGGTACGCCGCGCACCGCGATCTGCCAAACCCGGTCTTCTGTGCGACACGCCTCTACCCCGATCTCGCCGCTCTCCAGCGCATCCACTCGACCGCCATTGCCGAAGCGGATGCCGTCATCCTTGGCTCCTTCGTGCCGAACGGCGCCGAAGTCGGGGACTGGCTCTGTCGGACCGCGCGCGGGCTTAAGGCCTTCTACGACATCGACACGCCCGTGACGCTGGCCAGGCTTCGTCGCGGCGAGCACGACTATCTGACGCCCGAGCTGATCCCCAGGTTCGACCTCTATCTTTCGTTCACCGGCGGACCAACGCTCGAGCTTCTGGAAGAGGAGTTCGGTGCGCCTGCGGCGAGAGCACTCTATTGCTCGGTCGACGAGCGGCTTTACCGGCCGGTCCGCTCCCCTTCGCGTTGGGATCTCGGCTACCTGGGGACCTACAGCGCCGATCGGCAGCCGACGCTCGAAACCCTTCTGACCGGGCCCGCCAGGGCAATGCCGGATCGCCGTTTCGCCGTGGCCGGTCCCCTCTACCCGGAGACGATTGCTTGGCCGAGAAACGTCAGTCGCATGTCGCACTTGGCGCCCCCGCGGCATCCGACCTTCTACGCGGCACAGCGGTTCACCTTGAACGTGACCCGAGCAGACATGATCGCCGCCGGCTGGTCGCCGTCGGTCCGGCTGTTCGAGGCCGCCAGCTGCGGCGTCCCGATCATCAGCGATGCCTGGCCCGGCCTCGACGAACTGTTCCAGCCAGGAGCCGAGATCCTGGTCGCTGAGACCGGCGCCGAGGTGGAGCGCCTGCTTTGCGACATGCCCGAGCCCGAGCGCCGAGGAGTGGCCGCGGCCGCTAGGCGAAAGGTGATGGCAGCACATACGTCAGCCGCGCGTGCGGCCGAACTCGACCTCTACCTGCAGCAGGCCGCGCAGCGCAAGTCGGGTCGCCACCGGGTTGCAGGCTGAGCCGCGAGGGAGACAGCGTCATGCGCGAAAAGGCTAGGCCCATCGCACTCGTCACCGGCGGCGCCGGGTTCATCGGCTCGCACCTGTGCGAGGCGCTCCTCTCCTGCGGGAACCGGGTGATCTGCCTGGACAACTTCCAGACCGGCCAGCGGGTCAACATCGCCCATCTCACCGATCATCCTCGCTTCCGGGTGATCGAGGCGGACGTGACGCGACCGCTTCCGGCGGACTTGGCCCCGGATTGGATTTTCAACCTCGCTTGCGCCGCTTCGCCGGCCCAGTACCAGCGCGATCCGGTGCACACCTGGAAGACCAGCGTGTTGGGCGCGATGCATCTGCTCGAACGTGCCGATGCCTGCGGCGCAACAGTGCTGCAGGCATCGACCAGCGAGATCTACGGCGATCCGGACGTCCACCCGCAGACGGAGAACTATTGGGGCAACGTCAACCCGGTCGGCCCACGCGCCTGCTATGACGAGGGCAAGCGCGCCGCGGAGACGCTTTTCTTCGATCTGCACCGCACGCGTGGTGTGCGGATCAAGGTCGCGCGGATCTTCAACACCTATGGGCCGCGCATGCATCAGGACGACGGTCGGATCATCTCCAACTTCGTCGCTCAGGCGTTGCGCGGCGAGCCCCTGACCATCTACGGCGACGGCCGGCAGACCCGCTCGTTCTGCTACGTTGACGACATGGTGGGGGCATTGCTCGCATTGATGAAAAGCCCCGATTCGGTGGTGGGGCCGGTCAATCTCGGCAACCCTGACGAGCTTTCGGTTCTGGAGGTCGCCCAGCGTGTGTTGGAGCTCGCAGGCTCCGGTGCCGCGATCGAGTTCTGCCCGCTGCCGATCGACGACCCGCGCCGGCGCAGGCCCGATATCGAGCAGGCCCGGCGGCTGCTGGCGTGGAGGCCCCGGATCAATCTCGACACCGGCCTGCGACGGACGATCGCGGACTTCACGGCGCGTATGGCCGACAGCGCGGGTCCGATCGGGCGCATGTCACCAACTCCTGCCTGGGTAGCCGACCACGGGCTGGCGCGGCCGATCGAACATACCGGCTAGGCAAGTCTGGCCGTCACCGCATGGACGGAGAGGACAGAGCGGCCGAGGAGGGCAGCGCCGATCGCGCGACGCTCGACCTGTTGGATCTGCGCTACGTTTCCGACCATATGCCCGGCATCACCCGCCGCCGAGCCGGCAAGGGCTTCTCGTATCGGGATCGCGAAGGCAGGACGGTGCGCGATCCCGAGACCCTGCGCTGGATCAGGAGCCTCGCCGTCCCACCGGCCTGGAGCGATGTCTGGATCTCGTCGCACCGCAACGGGCACCTGCTGGCGACGGGCCGGGACGCCAGGGGTCGCAAGCAGTACCGCTACCATCCCCGCTGGCGCCTATCGCGCGAGGAGGCGAAGTTCGGGCGGATGCTCGCTTTCGGGCGGATCCTGCCGCGCATCCGCACGGCGGTGGACGCCGAGCTGGCACGCCCCGGCCTTGGCCGAGACAAGGTGCTGGCCACGGTCGTGCGGCTGCTGGAGGCCACATTGATCAGGGTCGGCAATGACGAGTATGCGCGGCTGAACCGGACGTTCGGGCTCACCACGATGCGGGATCGGCACTTCCGGTCGGAGGGCGCCAAACTCCGCTTCAGCTTCCGCGGCAAGGCGGGCAAGCAGCACGAGGTGACGCTGCGGAACCGTCGCTTGGCGCGCCTCGTGCAGCGCATGCAGGACCTGCCGGGGCAGGAACTGTTTCAATATCTCGACGAGGAGGGCAGGCCGCAGCCGATCTCGTCGGGCGACGTCAACGCGTACTTGCGCGAGATCACCGGCGAGGATTTCACCGCCAAGGACTTCCGCACCTGGTCCGCCACCGTGCTGGCGGCGTGGGCGCTCAGCGAATTCGAGACCTTCGACAGTCAGGCGGCCGCCAAGCGGAACGTCACCAGCGCCATCGAGCGGGTGGCGTCCCGGCTCGGCAACACTCCGGCGATCTGCCGCAAGAGCTACGTCCATCCGGAAATCGTCGGCGCCTATCTCGACGGCTCGCTCCTGGCCAACCTCAAGACCGAGGTCGAACAGGAACTGCGGACCGAAATGTCGGGCCTGGAGCCCGAGGAGGTTGCTGTCCTGATCTTCCTGCAGCGCCGCCTCGCGCAAAGCGCCGGTCAGGAATCCTCTCCGGCCTAAGCTGCGTAGAGCCTGATTGGCACCGCGCGTTCCGCTCCCCGCAGAAACGCCCTAGCGCGCGGCTTTGTGATCGCCCTGCGCGCGTTTTTCGACACTGTCGCGCCCGACCAACTTGGAGAACAAGCTGCCCGGATCGTAGAGCAGCGCAAGCTGTCGCTGCTCGAACTCGGCGAAGAAATCGTCCCACGAGATTTCGGTCAGCGAGTCGTGCTCGGAGTTCGGGCTGTCGGGAAACATGATTCGGATGATCCCGACGTCGCCGGCCTGGTGGGTGGACTCCACGGCTGCGGGCTTGCCGCCTTTGGATTCGGCCCACTTGATGATGGCGTCGTGATCGGTGGTCGTCTCAGCCATGTTCCGCCTCGCAAGATGAGGAGCGACCCAGGCTCGTCCTGACGTCGCCTATGTCGTCACCGAACCCGCGGCCGCGCCAAGCGTTCCAGCTCGACGACAGATCGGCAGAGGTGCGGAGCGGATGGAAGCGAGCGGGTGGATCACTCGCCTCTTCCTGCTCACAGCGTCGGAATACTTCATTCGCGGCTCACCGAGCCCGTCGGCTCACCGCCCTGGGCCTGAGGGCGTTGGCCCGAGCTGAACGGCTCGGTGTGCTGCCATGGCTCAAGGGTATCGAGCATCTCGGCCGGGATCTGTTCCACGCCTTGAGCCAGCTGCGCCCCCGATATGGTGTGGCCAAACCTGCCGTCGGCGGGTGCGGGTGCCGTGATGCTGCGGATGTAGGCAACCAGTTCCCAGACGATGTCGTCGGGCAGCATGGCGCTCCAGGCCGGCATCCCGTTCGGCCGGCCGTGCACGATCGAAAGGTAGATGTTCGCGGGCTCCGATCCGTAGATCCATTTGCTGTCGCTCAGCGACGGCCCCATACCACCACCGCCGTTGGGTGCATGGCAGCCGACACAGTTGAACTGGATGAAATCGCGGCGACCGTTGTCGACGATCGCCGACCCGTCGCCCCGAGGGTTCCGCAGCGGCACGCCAACCGCCGCCGCGCCAGCGTAGAGGTTGGAGACCCGCGTCTGCAGCAACTCCTGCGCACGCTCTCGGGCCGGGGCCTCGTCCGGGCTTATGGTCGTGATCGACGGTTCCCCCGAACCCTGGGCGCGGGCCGGCTGTCCACCTGTCAGACAAGCGGCGGCAACCGCACAGGACAGCCAGACCCACCATTTTGTGGAGCAGGCGTTCACCTCGCCCTCGCCGGGTTTGGAACACAGGTAGAACCGGGCATGGCACGACCGTCCCATCAGCGGATCGTATAGAGGTAAGCGGCGATGTCGCGGGCCTCGCGATCGGTCAGACCCATATCCGGCATCGCGTTGCCCGGAACGACCTGCTGTGGCCAGCGCAACCAAGTGACGAGGTTGTCCGGCGTGTTGCGCAACAGGCCGGCCAAATAGGTGCGCCGGCTGAACGCCAGCAGAGGTGGGCCGACAAGGCCGTCGGCCTGGGCGACACCGGGAACCATGTGACAGGTGCCGCAACCGGACTCGACGATCAGCACCTTGCCACGTCGTGCAGCGGGGTCCGACCCGGCAAAGGCTTTCGCGATGTCGAAATCGTCGCAGCCGCCGAGCAGTAGCAGCACCAAACCCCCGGTGATCAGGCTGCTCAGGGTTCGCATGGCGGCACCAGAACCAGAGCCAGGATCTGCAGGATGATCGCAACGAGGAATCCCCCGCTGAGCAGCATGCCCCAGACCGCCAGGAACCGCGTCCGGCCCTCTCCCACCTCCAGCAGTTCGTCAACCCGCCCGCGATGCTCCTGTGCGGTCCGGCGCAGGTTCCGCCAAGCCACGAGCAGGGCGGTCCCGCCCACGACAAGCGCCAAGGCCGCGACCCCCAGCAGCATGGGCTGGAGCCCGGCCCAATTCGACGGCACGACGGCGCGCGGACGATTCAGCGGAAAGCAGGCGTGGGCGGTGATCCCATACTGGATCAGCTCCAACATGCTCCATGCCAGCGGAGCGCCGCCAAGCGCGAACAACAGGGCGAACCGGCCGACGCGATCGCGATGGGGAGCCGGGTGGCGAGCATCGAGCATGCTGGGGCGCCGCGCGGCCATTCACATCAGCCCAAGGTGAGGCCAGAGATAGAGGCTCACGAACACGAACAACCAGACCACGTCCACGAAGTGCCAATAGAGCGCGCCGATCGTCACCGCAGCGTGGCGGCCGCGGCCGAAATAGCCGATCAACGACCAGACCAGCATCGCCGCCAGCACGAGCAGGCCGACGATGACGTGGGCCATGTGGAAGCCGGTGATGGTAAAGAACAGCGAGCCATAGGCGCCGGTATCGATCGAAAACGGCTTGTCGCGCCACTCGAGGAGCTGGACGGCGACGAACACCGTGCCCAGCACCAGCCCCCCGAAGAGTCCGATCGACAGGCGCCAGCGGCTGTCATGGCGGCGGATGCTGCGCTCCGCCCAGGCGACGCAGAGGCTGCTGGCGATGAGAATGGCGGTGTTGGGTCCGGCGAGCCGCAGGTGCGGCGGCCCGGTCGGCGGCCAGGGACCAACCGACAGCAGGGCGGTGTAGAAATAGCTGAACAGCAGGAAGGCGAAGAGAGCGCCCTCGGTGGCGATCAGGCACAGCATGCCCCAGAAGCCTGAGGCCTGATGGCCCATGCTGCCGACCGGCAGCGGCCGATCGACATATGCCAAGTCGTTCATGCGGGCGCCCCCCGCGTCTGTCCGAGCGAGCGGCGCGGCCACATCCAGACCAGGAGGACCAGGGCCGCCAAGCCGGCGCCCGAGGCGGCGAGCCACCACCAGTGCAGCAGGGCGCCGGTAAACAGCAGCGAAAGTGCCAGGGTGAGCAGGAACGGTGCAAAGGAGTCGTGGGGCATCTTCAAGACGACGTCGGGCTCCGCGTCGAGCAGGCTGGTGCCCACGGTTTCCTTGTCGTGGTCGAGGACCATGCCGCGCCCGACGGAGGACCGGCCGATGCCTTCATCCAGGCGGTCTTCCCAGAGCGGATGCCGGCTGGCGACCACGGGAATTACCGCGAAATTGTAGGGTGGAGGCGGCGACGACGTGGCCCATTCCAGTGTGGGCGCATCCCACGGATTGGGCCCGGCCACCCGTCCGCGCCGCAGGCTCACCGCGACGTTGACCAGGAACAGCAGGATCCCGACGGCAAAGATGAAGGAGCCGATGCTGGTGATCAGGTTGGGCAGCTCCCAGCCAAGTCCGGCCGGGTAGGTGTAGACCCGCCGAGGCATGCCCAGCAGGCCCGAGATGTGCATCGGAAAGAAGCCGAGATTGAAGCCGACGAAGGTGAGCCAGAAATTCCAGCGGCCCAGCCGTTCGTCGAGCATGCGCCCGGTCATCTTCGGGAACCAGAAATAGATGCCGCCAATCACCGGGAACAGGTTCCAGCCGATCAGCACATAATGGATGTGTGCCACCACGAAGTAGGTGTCGGTTAGCTGCCAATCGGCCGCGACCGATCCGGTCATCACCCCGGAGACACCGCCGATGACGAAGACGAAGATGAAGCCCGCGAAGAACAGGAAGGCGGTGGTGTAGACCGGCCGCCCAGTCCAGATGGTCGCGAGCCAAGCGAACACCGCGACCGCGCTGGGCAGGGCGATGATGATGGAAGCCGCGCCGAAGAACGACAGCGCCATCGCCGGCAATCCGGTGGCGAACATGTGGTGGACCCACACGCCGAAGCCCAGGATCATGGTGGCGACGGTCGAAAGCGCCACGGGCGTGTAGCCGACGAGCGGACGGCGGCAGAACACAGGCAATGCGTCCGACACGATGCCGATGGCCGGCAGCACGATCACGTAGACCCAGGGATGGGCGAAAATCCAGAACAGATGCTGCCAGAGCAGCGGGCCCGCACCCGTGACCGGGTCGTAGAAGTGCGTCGCGAACTGGCGGTCCATCCAGAGGAGGAAGAACGCGAGGCTGACGCTGGGCACGGCGAACAGATTGGCCACCGAGATGGTCAATGTGCCCCAGGTGACGATCGGCACCCGGTTGATCGACATGCCGGGCGCACGCGTGCGAAAGAAGGTGACCACGAAGTTCGCCGCACCGACGGTTGTGGAAATACCGAGGAAGATCATGCCCAGTGCGTAAAAATCGATGTTCGGCCCTGGATTGAATTCTTTCGACGCGTAGGGAGTGTAGTTGAACCAACCATCGTTTGGTGCCACGCCTAGGACAAAGCTAGCGTAAAGGAACAGGCCGGACGCAAGGTAGATCCAGTAGGAAAGTGCATTCAGGCGCGGGAAAGCCATGTCCCGCGAGCCCAGCAAGAGCGGCCAGAGATAGTTGCTGATCCCCGACAGCACCGGCAGGGCATAGAGGAAGATCATGGTGAAGCCGTGCGTGGTGAACAGCTGATTGTAGCTTTCCGGGCCAACCAGCCTCTGGTCGGGAAACGCCAGCTGCGCTCGGATCACCAACGCCTCGAGGCCGCCCAGCAGCAGGAAGGCGAACGAGGTCACGAGGTAGGCCTTGCCGATCTCCTTGTGGTCCACCGTCGACAGGAAGCCCCGCAGCCCGGGTGCGGTCTCCCACAGCCGCTCCAGGCGCTCCCCCAATGGCGGAGCGGCTGCGGCGACGGTCGGCACACGCCGGTGACGGCTATCTGCCGCGCTCATGGCGGCGTCACCTGAGCGTCGCGACATAGCGGCGGACGCTCGTGAGTTCCTCTCCCGAGAGGTCCAGCGTCGGCATGCGATTGCCGGGCTTGACCTGCTGCGGATCCGCAATCCAGCCCGAGAGGTGGCCCGCTTCGTTGGGCAGCGTGCCTGCGGCGAGTGTCCGGCGAGCCATGACGTGGGTCAGGTCCGGTCCGACCGCGCCGCCGGCGGGAGTCCCCCGGACCCGATGGCAGGCGCCGCAGCGGGCGAGGAACAGCGCCTGGTCGTGAGCCAGCGTGGGGGAGTCCGCCGGCGCGGCAGACGCAAGCTGGTGGTCCCACCAGCGCTGAAAGTCGCCCGGTGGCTGCGCCACCACTGCGAAGGCCATGTGGGCGTGCTGCAGGCCACAGAATTCGGCGCACTGGCCGCGATAGACGCCCGGGTCGCTCGCCTCGAGCCAAGTCACGTTCGACTGGCCAGGGATGATGTCGGTTTTGCCGCTCAGCGCCGGGACCCAGAAGGAGTGGATCACGTCCACCCCGATCAGCCGCACCCGAACCGGCACACCGGCCGGGATGTGGATCTCGTTTGCGGTGGTGAAATCGCGCGCCGGATCGCCGGTGCGGTAGCGGACCTCCCACCACCACTGGTGGCCGATGACCTCGACCGTGAAGGCGGGCACGCGGGGCGAACCGGCCACGTCGGCCAGGACGACGAAGCTCCAGGTCGCGATCACGAGGAGGCCGGCCAGCGAGAGGCCGGATCCGACATAGATCCAGCGCATGCCGCCCTGCGACCGCAGCACGGGCTCGCGATTGTGCGCATCAAGGGGCAGATAGTGGCGCGGGCGCACCAGCCCACCGATCAGTAGGCCGGTGACGATCAGCACGATCGCGCTCATGATCGCGATCAGGCCCCAGAGATGCGTAACGACCGGGTAGGCACGCGTACCCGCGCCCCACAGATAGCTCATTGGTGCGTCGGCCGCGGCCGGCGTAGAGGAGAACGCCGCCACCGCAACCGCGATCCCGAGCCCGGCGCGCATGTAGGGGGAGACGCTCATGCCGTCGAGAGCCTGTCCGCACGCGGCTCAACCCGCATCGGGCTGGTCCTGGGCTGGGGCCTGCTGTTGTCCAGTCGCCTCGCCCACCCGCGGTGGCGGTTGACCATTCATGAAGGGCTGCGTGTGCTGCCACGGGTCGGTCGTCTGGATGTACTCCGCCGGCACCTGCTCGGTGGCCGGCTGACTGCGCGAGATCGTGCGCCCGAACGTCTCGTCCGGGTCCTTTGCGATGCTGTGGATGTAGGCCACCAGCTCCCAGATGGTCTGGTCGGGCAGCATCGCCCCGAAGGCAGGCATGCCGTTCGGGCGACCATGCACCAGGGTCAAAAAGATGTCGGCGGGATCGGATCCGTAGATCCATCGCGAGTTGCTGAGCGACGGACCTTCGCCGCCGCTGCCGTTCGGGGCGTGGCAGCCGACGCAATTGAAGGCGTTGTAGTGCTGCTTGCCGCGCTCGACGGCATCCGGATCGTTGGCGACGGGATTGGCTACCCCAGGGTCGACCGCCACCGAGCCTGGGAACAGGTTGGTGGTCGGCGTCTGCATCAGCCGACCTGCGAGATCCTCGGGTGTGTACTGAGCCCGCGGCGTCACCTCGGGCCTGACGCGGAACAGGGCGATCTGGCCCGATCCGTACGACCCGGCGTCCGGTGCCTGAGGCGGCCCCGGCATGGTGACGGACTGGGGTCCGGGCGTGCCGGACGCATCTTCCTGCGCGACACCTGCGGCGCCGCCACACAGCGCGACCGCGCAAGCGGCGATGGTCGGCAGCCACGATCGTGTGGACATCATCAGCCGTCTCCTCGAGCCGCCGACAGGCCGGGTCGGCGAGCGACGACCGGCACGCCGTACTCGGCCAGCAGGGCATCGATCCGCGAGCGTTCCTTGAGCAGCACCCGGTCGAGCTGCGCGAGCAGTTCGCCATCGTCTTTGCGGACCGCCAGCGCGATGTCGTACTGGAACGCGAAGGGCGGGAATCGATCCGTATCTTCGATCGCATGCAGCTGAAGCGGAACGGCCGAACGCGGCGCGAAGTAGCCGGCGACCGGCCCCCATACGGCGGCGAGATCGACCTCCTTGCGGGCCACCGCCTCGATCAGGCGGGCCGGTGGATTCGGCTCGCGGTAGTCGCCGTAGATCAGATATCCGACGACATTCGCGACAATGCCCTGCTCGCCAAGGGCGTGGGCCGGCGGCGTGTTGAAACCGTCATTGCCGATCAGGTGCACCCCGATCCGCAGCTGCTGCAGGCGGGGGTCCGCGATCGAGGCGAGAGCGAGATGCCGGTCGGTCCGGGACACGAAGACGTAGGTCGAGCGATAATAGGGGCGCGTCGTGGCGACCATGTCGAGACCGGCGGGCATCCCCATGACCACGTCGCATCGGCCGGCCTTCAGGGTTTGCCGAATGAAACCGCGCCGCTGGGCCCACCAGACATAGGAGACGGTCCGGTCCAGATCAGCGGCGATCAGCTCGGCAAGCTTGTTTTCGAAACCCTCGCCGCGATCATTCGAGAACGGCAGGTTGTTCGGATCGGCGCATACCCGCAACTCACCCTGCGCCGCGCGAACGGCGGGCGCGGTCAGGATGGCCGCCCCGAGCAGGAGCATGCCAAGAGCGCGAGACGCCGGGTTATTGCGGCGAAGCATCGGCCGGCTCCTCGGTTGGCGTAGCCGCACCCGCGCCGTTTCGGGGCAGCGCGAAGACGTAGAGCGTGCTACCGCCCTTGGTGTAGGCGGGCAGATCCTGCATGGCGCCGACGAACCCCAACGCGCCGTTGCGCACCTGTGGGTCCAGCTCGGCATTGGCCACCGCGCCCGGCCAACCCCCAACGCCAGCCATGATGGCCACGTACTGGACTCCGTCGCTGCCGAGAAAGGTCACAGGCTGGCCGATGATCCCGGAGCCGGTGCGGAACTGCCAGAGAACGTCGCCACTCCTGGCATCGACCGCCTTGAACCAACGGTCCATGGTGCCATAGAACGCGACATCGCCCGCGGTGACCACCGTGCCACTCCACACCGGGAACTCCTCGGTAATCGCCCAGACCTTCGTCTGCTTGACCGGGTCCCAGGCCATGAATTCGCCGCGATGGCCTCCGGGTCCGGCATACATGTCGACCGTGGCGCCCACATAGGGCGTTCCCGCGATGTAGCCGACCTCCGACGTCTGCCAGTTCATGCACAGATGTTGATGGGGCACGTAGAGAAGCTTGGTCCGCGGCGACCAGGCGCTGGGCTGCCAGTCCTTGGCGCCGGGCGCGGCCGGGCAGATGTTCTCGATCGTCTTGCCGGGCACCGGGTCCAGCGCCTCATTGACGATCGGCCGGCCTTGCCCCACGTCAACTCCCTTGACCGCGTTGACCGTGTCGTAGGGGACAGCCGAGAGCAGTTCGCCGGTGAGCCGGTCGAACACATGCATGTAGCCCTGGCGGGCGGGATGGACGAGCGTCTTGCGGGTGCTGTCGCCGATCGGCAGGTCGAGCAGGAGGTTCTCGTTGATCTCGTCATGGTCCCACAGATCGTGCGGCGTGATCTGGTAGGCCCAGCGGGCGGCCCCGTCGTCGGGGTCGCGGGCGAAGATCGTCGTGGTCCACAGATTGGCGCCGGGGCGCTGGTTGGCGTTCCAGGTGCCGGGATTGGCCGTGCCGTAGTAGATCAGATCGGCTTCGGGATCATAGGAGATCCAGCCCCACACCGTGCCGCCGCCGATCTTCCAATGGTCGGGCGGCCAGGTGGTGACGCCCAGATCCTTACCCTTGAACTGCGGATAGAAGGGCTTGAACCCGTCGCCGATGAGCACGTCGGCGTCCGGTCCGGTGCTGTAGGCGCGCCAAGCGATCTTGCCGCTGTTCTCGTCCAGCGCCGTGAGCCAGCCTCGAACACCGAACTCGCCGCCGCTGTTGCCGACCAGAACCTTTCCCTTCACTACCAGCGGCGCCATGGTCATGGTTTCGCCGCGGTTGATGTCGCCGAGCTTGGTGCTCCAGACCTCCTCGCCGGTCGTCGCGTCGACGGCGACCGTGTGGTCGTCCAAGGTGTTGAAATAGATCCGGCCGTTGCTGTAGGCCGCCCCCCAATTCACCACGTCGCAGCAGGCCACGCCCTGCGAAGCGGGGTCCGTTGCCGGCGCGTACTGCCACTTCAGATCGCCGGTAGTGGCGTCCAGGGCGAACAGATTGTTGGGGAACGGCCCGACGACATACATCGTGCCATCGACCACCAGCGGCACCGCTTCCTGACCGCGGTCGGCGCCGACCGAGAAGGTCCAGGCGACCTGCAGTTGCGCCACGTTGTCGGCCGTGATCTGGTCGAGGCCGCTGTAGCGGGTGCTGGCATAGTTCTTCGCCGGCATCACCCACTGACGGTCGTCCTGCGCCAGGGCGACGAGATCGTCCTGAGCGAGGGCCCTTCCCGCCGTCAGCGCCAGCAAGGAAGCCGCAAGCATGCCTATTTTCCGAGGCGCTCGTCCCATTCTGGGCATCATCGATTCAGCCTCCATTGTCGCCGGCTTCGGCGGCATGCTGCGGCAATCCGGCACGATCGAGGCGGGCGAAATAGGTGGCGACGTCATCGATCTCCTCCGGCGTCAGGGCCTGGGCGATCGGCGACATCAGCGGATTGGTCCGAGTGCCGTCCTTGAAGTTGTGGAGCTGAGCGAAGAGGTAGGCCCCGTTCTGCCCCGCAATGTTCGGAATGGTCGGGTTGTCCGTGACTCCGGCCGGGCCGTGACACGAGACGCAGCGCGAGGCGACAGTCTCGCCTCGCTCGGGGTTGCCCGCCCAGGCCCCGGATGGCAACACGACTGCGAACACAGCCAGTCCCGCGAGGAAGGGAGCTGTCATCGTATCACGTCCCCTAGCCGGAGATGGCTGCCGCGGCCGTTGGAATCCTGGATGCCGAAGAATCGCTGACCGACCCCGGCCGGCTTCGCCTCGCCATTAGGGAGCAACTTGCGGGTATCCCGCAGGCTGGTCATCGCACCGCTCCCAAGCCGCTCGTCGCAATGTGCCCGCCGGAGGTCATCGCGTCGGCCGACTGCAGCCAGCGTGCCGTGAGGATCAGACAGCCTGCGACGTAGATCGCGGACATGGGAACCCACATGATCAGGCCGGCGAGCTGCAGGTCGGCCAGCGGATCGATGCCCCAGCTGGGCGAGCGAGCGGCCAGGATCGGATACCATGGCGTTCGGGCAAAGCTGAGCAGTGCCCCGAGCAGGCCCGTCTGCACCATGGCGGTGAAGCAGAGCAGAATGCCGGTGATGCAGGCTGCCCCGGATCCGCTGTCGTGTCGGGGGCGCAGCACGGCGGACCAGAACGCGAGGCTCGTCGCCAGCAGCACCGCCACGAGCGCAAGATGCGCGACGGCACCGCGCAACGCCGCCTCATAGATCGCCGGGGCGTGCGCCAGCCAGATCGCCATTGCATAGAGTGTCGCCACCGCGACCGGGTGCCGGCTGGCCGCCGGCAGGCCTCGCGGCGAGCGGCGCACCGGCGCCAGTCCGAGCACCAGCAACGGCGGTGCCAGCGCGACCAGGATTGCATGCTGGACCATGTGCGCCGCGGCCAGCGTCGCGGCGGCACGGCATAGCGGCGAAATGAGAGCCGCCGCCAAGAGCAGCCAGCCGCCAGCGAAGGCCAGGGCGCGCCATGCCCGCTGCGGCTCGGCGACCTTTCTGGAAAAACGCACATAGGCAAGAGCCGCGATCAACAGCGGACCGACGATCTCGGGTGCGAAGCTCCAGGACTGCCAGAATGTCGCCGGCGTGACCGGCGGCTTGGTCGCCAAGCATAGAGACAGCCATGGATCGAAGGCGCCGGTCCAGGCGGCAGCAGCGTTGCTCATGGCCTGACCCGCGTATGCCTCGCAGCCACGGGCTTGCAGCACTTCTTCGAGCTCGCCATGTCGAGCTGGGCCATGGTCTCACCTCCGTTGCGGTGAGAAGGTTAGGCTTGGCAGCGGCGGGCCGTCGGTCGACTACCCGACAAACTCGCAGCGTCGATCCTTGCCGACGGTGCGTAGCATTCACAGGCCTCCAGCTTCAGCCGCCGGAGGTCGTGGATCTCGATCATGCCTCGGCGGTAGCCGATCATGCCGCCTTCGCGGAGCGCCAGGGCGGCCTGGGTGAGCGTGGTCCGCTGAACAGCCAGGATCTGCGCGAGATGCTCCTGGGTCAGGGGCAGCACGACGCGATCCGTAACTTCCTGGGCGGCGACCAGCCAGCCGGCCAAGCGCGAGCCGATCGGATGGTATGCGCTGCACAGGACTATCTGCGCCATCCGCGCAACCAATTCCGCCGCATAGTGGAGACAGGCTCGGCGCAGAGCAGGATGCTCGTCGAACAGCCCGCGGAAGGTCGCCGCCGGCATGCGACCGGCACGTCCACCGATTTGAACGACGGCCTGGGCCACGGCATCCCTGCAGTCGAGCGCTGAGAGCATGCCGACCACGCCGTCGCGCCCGACCGTCGCGGCTTCGGCGCAGGCACCGGTAGACGTGGTGCGCTGAAGCGAAACCAGGCAGTCGACGGGGAACCACACATCGCGGCACGCGGCATCGGGCATCGTCAGGACGCGCCCGCGCGAGAGATCGGTCATGTGGAGGTGCGGCAGGATCGCGGCGCGATCTCTTGGGGGAAGATCCTGGAGCAAACCTCCCAGCAGCGGGGAGCTGGGGACGCGCAAGCCCGCCTGAGATCCCTCGCTCCGCATCATGGCGGCCGCCCCTCTTCTTCCCCGGTGTCGACGCAGCGAACACGGTCGCTGCGTGAACACACGCACCGGGGTCGAGTTCCGTTCCAGCCGCCTGGAAGGCGTGGGCTCCCGTGGTCAGGATTGGTCGGTTCGGTCCAGCTTCGCGGCGGCGACCTCGGGATCACCGCTCTGACCGGTCACCCGCACCACGAGACGCTGCAGGGTCAATCCCTGCACGACGATCGCGAACACCACGACCGCATAGGTCGCCGCGAGAATGGGCGCTTTGGCCTCGGTCTCCGGCAGCGACAGCGCCAGGGCGACCGAGATGCCCCCGCGCAACCCGCCCCAGGTCAGCACCGCGACCGTCCCGGGCACGAATTGCTGCCAGGGAGCGAGCGTCCCCACGGCGAGCGTCACGGCAGCGAGGCGCGCCGCCAAAGCTAGCGGGACTGCCGCGACGACGACCCAGGCAAAGGAACTGTCGAAGCGGAGGACCAGGACCTCAAGTCCGATCAGGAGGAACAGCACCGCATTCAGCATCTCGTCGATCAGGGTCCAGAACCCGAACAGATAGCGCTGGGTGAGATCGCTGAAGGCGTGGGCGGGGCCTTGATTGCCGACCAGGAGCCCCGCCACCACGACGGCGATGGGCCCGCTCAGATGGAGGCGGGCGGCCAATGCGTAGGTGCCCGTGACCAGCGCCAGCGAGATCAGGACCTCGACCGGGTAGTCGTCGATCGCCCGCATGGCGCGGAAGGCCAGATAGCCGGTGGCGAAACCGAAGGCAGCACCGCCCAACGCCTCCACGGCGAACAGTTCGGCCAGCTTGCCGGCGCCGGCCCCGCCTTGGGAATCGGCGATCGCCACGAGCATGGTGAAGACGACCACGCCGACGCCATCGTTGAACAGGGACTCGCCGGCGATGTCGAGCTTGAGGGACTGCGGCACCCGCACCTGCCTCAGCGTGCTCAGGACGGCAACCGGGTCCGTCGGGCTGATCAGTGCGCCGAACACGAACGCCCATGCCGGGGACACCGGCGATCCCAGTAGGCTCGCCGCCAGCCAGAACCCGCCGCCGATGAGCAGGGTCGAGACCACGACCCCGACCGTCGCCATGCCACCGACCACCCAGGCGCGGTCGCGCAACGCCGCCAGATCGACGTGGAGGGCGCCGGCGAACAGGAGAAAGGCCAGCATTCCGTCGAGCAAGGTGGCGGAGAAGTCTACCTGGCGCAGCACTCCCTCGAGGGTCTCGTGAAGATCCTCGCCGGGAAAGGCAAGCTCCAGCCCCACCAGCAACAAGGAGGCGGCGAGACCCATGATCAGCAGGCCGATGGTCTGCGGCAGTCGGACGAAGCGCTGGTTCAGCCAGCCGAACAGCGCGGTTGCCACGAGCAGCAGGGAAGCCAGTTCGAAGATCGACAGCGTCACCCTCTCATGCTCCTGTTCCGCTCGCAGCCGGCTCGATCTGCTCGGACATGCGTCTGCTCGTCCCCGCAGCCGGCCCAGGACCAAGCGACTTCATCGATGCAAGGCGATCCTTGGCAAAGCCGGCGGCTGCGCCGGAGTTCCGGGCGTCCCGATCGCGCGGCTCGGATGGCACGCGTTCCTTGCCAAGCCTCTCGCGGGACAGTCTCCCTCTCGGACGAGGCCGCTAGGCCGGTGCTAACGCCTCGCTGACGTCACTCGATCCACAGGCCGCGGCTGCGATGCCAGTCCTCGATCGACTGCTCGGGAAACTCATCGAAGGTGAGATCGCCGGGGCCGATAGACGGAACAACCCAGGTGGGCTTGTAGCGCAGCATCAGGTGGACCCGCCCCGGCGGCGCCGGCAGGTCGCTGTCGATAACCGATGCGAACGGATGGATCAGCTCGGGCCATAGCGGATCGAACAGCCACAAGGCACTCGCGCAATGGCGGCAGGAGTGGCGTTGCGCCGGGCTGGTTGCGAGACGGCAGATGCCGTTGTCGTCCATCTCCTCCATTTCGGCGCGGTAGATCACAAGGCAGTCGCGGCCAATCAGCTCGAGTGAAGGAGCCGTGCCCATGAGATTGATCGCGTAGCCCCCTCCCCCCGCAGTCTTGCGGCAGATGGTGCAGTAGCAGAGCTGGTACGGATAGGGGCTGTGTGATTCCACGGCGAAGCGAACCTCGCCGCAGCGGCAGGACCCTTCGAGCCGGACGGGCATCGGCAATGCTCCAGGCAAACTGCGGGCTGGGATGGGCTCAGCGGCTGGAGTTGCCATGGCCCCGCCGCCGCGAGAGTATCCGATGGCTTTGCCTCTCGATCTACAGCTTGATGCACGAGCCTGCGGAACTCCCGCGCCGCTATCGCACCGATCCGGATCCTCGTCGATCAGCCCATGTCAGGCCCCACATCCTGAATCGATCGCGAGCTGACCGCCGAGCCGACCGGGTCCTCGCATCACATGATGGGATCGTGGTCTCGGCCATTCCACTGCTCGGTTCGTTGACAGTTCTGTTGGTGTTTCTTGCGTATCCAATGATCCATTCGTGAATCGGCTCGCCGGCGCCCGCGCGAAATCGGTGTATTGCGTGGCGGCTCGCGCGATGCCGCAGCAGTCGCTTGCCGTCCGGCATTCCGCGCTGCAAGATCGGGACCGGTTCGAACTGGACGCCGCCATCAAGGCGACGCCGGAACTTCGAGAGGTGAGAGGCATGACTGCAGACTTCCGTTCGCCCCTGGCGAACACCGGTGTCGCGCGCCGTTCCCTGCTCAAAAGCGGAGCGGTGCTCGCCGGCGCCATCGCCGCGCCCGCGATCGTCAGCCGCAGCGCGTTGTCCTCCTCGGGCGAGGTCAACTACATGGGCTGGGCCGGGTACGACTTCTCCGAGGAATTCGAGGCGTTCAACAAGAGGACCGGCATCAAGGTCAACTTCATCGAACAGCCGGACAACGAGTCGATCTTCGCCCAGTCCAAGCTCTCCTTGCAGACCGGGGCGGTGGATTTCTGCGAGCCGGTCGTCGACCGCGTTCAGAGCTACTACGAGAACGGCATCGTGCAGCCCTGGAACATGGGCGGCATCAATCTCGATGCCTACGAACCGGGTCTGGTCACGGGCCTTGCGGGCGAGATGGCCACGATCGACGGCGGCCGCTATTTCCTGCCCGCGGTGTGGGGCACGGAAGCCTTGGTGTTCAACACCGAGGAAGCGCCGATGGAGTACGGCACGGCCAGCCTCGGCGATCTGTTCGACCCCCGCTTCGTCGGCATGGTCACGGTCCGGCCGCACTCGGCGCTGGCCGCGATGGGCCGCTACCTCGACAGCCTCGGCAAGCTCCCGCACCCGTATATCGACAGCTACAGCGACATGGACGTGATGCGGGCCAACTTCGACGTCATCCTGGCCGAGGCGGCGAAGGCCAAGCCCAACATCGCCCAGTTCTGGAAGGGCGAGAACGAAGCCCAGGCCGCGTTCCGCACCAATGGCTGCGTCTTGGGCCATTGCTGGGATTCCACCGGCTTCAACCTGCAGAGCGAAGGCCTGCCGATCTCCTACCTCGCGCCCAAGGAAGGCGCGTTTGCCTGGAATCAGGGCTACATGCTCTTGAAGAACGCGACCAACGTCGAGCAGGCCCACGAGTTCGTGAAGTTCATCGCCACGCCGGAAGGCTCGGCGATGCACGCCGCGGCGTTCCGGGCCAATCCCGTGGCCAAGGGGGCGATCGACCTCGCCGACCCGAAGGTCAGCGCGTTCTACAAGGCCGCGTTCCCGGGCGACGCGCTGAGCAAGCTCTGGTGGTGGCCGAACCAGTCCAGCGACTACCTCACCTTGCGCAACGAGTACGCCGACAAGTACCAGGCTGCGTGAGCAACCGCGGGCCGGCCTCCGGGTTGGCCCGCTCCTTGCTCACGGGAAATGGACGCCCAGCCGGTAAGGCAAGATGAGCGAAGACGTTCAACTCGACAGCGTGTGCATGGATTTCGGCGCCTTCCGCGCCGTGGACCAGGTCGACGTCACCATCAGGGGCGGTGAGTTCTTTTCCTTCCTCGGCCCGTCGGGCTGCGGGAAGACCACGATCCTGCGGATGATCTCGGGCTTCATCGACCCGACCCAGGGTGCGGTGCGGATCGGCGGCCGCGACATGCGCGGCATCCGTCCGAACCAGCGGCCGACAGCATTGATCTTCCAGAACCTCGCCCTGTTCCCGCTGATGCCGGTCTGGGAGAACATCGCCTTCGGTCTCGAGGTGCGCGGGGTCGACAAAGTCAGCCGGCGCGAGCGTGCCGACGAGCTTCTGCGGCTGGTCGACCTGCCGGCCGCCGCCGACAAGACCGTGGGCCAGCTTTCCGGCGGCCAGCGCCAGCGCGTGGCGATCGCCCGGGCGCTGGCGGTCGAGCCCAAGGTGATGCTGCTCGACGAGCCGTTGAGTGCTCTCGACCTCAAGCTGCGCCAGCACATGCGCTCCGAGCTGCGCGCGATCCAAAAGCGCACCAACGTCACCTTCATCTACATCACCCACGATCAGGGCGAGGCGCTGGCCATGTCCGACCGCGTGGGCATCATGTCGCACGGGGTGCTGCAGCAGGTCGGCACGCCGCAGGAGATCTACAACCACCCCGCCAACGGCTTCGTCGCCTCGTTCGTCGGGGAGAACAACGTCTTTGCCGGCCGAGTGACCGCAGCCACCAACGGCACGGGGCGGATCGACACCGCGTTCGGCGCCTTCAGCGCCCGGCTGGGGCCGGGGATCGCGCAAGGTGCGATGGCCAAGCTCTACGTCCGGCCGGAGCATTCCGTGCTGAACGCAGCACCCACGCCCGGCAAGAACGCCGTCCCGGTCGAAGTGACCGAGGTCGCGTTCGAGGGCAATTTCATCAACGTCCATGCCCGCAGCGAGGTCGGAGGGAGTTACATGTCCCAGATCCGCAACGAGCAGAGCATGGCGCTGCCGGACATCGCAGAGCGACTTTATCTCGAGTTCGCGAGCGAGGACGGCGTGGTCCTCGCCGACGAAATCGGCCGGCGGCACTGAGGCGCCCGGCATGGGCGAGCTGACGCGCCGCTACGGCAACGGTCTGACCTGGGCCATGATCGGGCTGACGGCGTTCTGGCTGATCGCGCTGGTCGCCATGCCCTATTTCCTGATGTTCGAGTTCTCGCTGCGGCCTTATCTGACGATCGACAAGATCGGCGGCCCCGAGGACGGCTACACGCTCAAGAACTATGTCACCCTGTTCAGCAACACGATCCATTTCGGCGTCTTTTTGCGCACCATCCTGGCCAGCGCCTTCGTCACCGTCCTGTGCCTGGTCTTGTGCTATCCCATGGCCTTCTTCTTGGCGAAGATCGTCCAGCCGAAGAACGCCGCCACTTTGTTCCTGCTGCTGCTGATCCCGTTCTGGGTCAACGAGATCCTGCGCTCCTTCGCCTGGTTCATCATTCTGTCCTACCAGGGGCCGCTCAACGCAGCGCTCCTGGGCATCGGCCTGATCGAGCGCCCGATCCGCTGGCTGACCGGGGGCAACGGCGTCATCATCGGCCTCGTCTACACCTATCTCCTGTTCATGCTGCTGCCGATCTACAACGCCATCCAGTCGCTGGACTCGAACCAGGTCGAGGCGGCCGAGGATCTCGGCTCGCCCTTGTGGCGGACGCATTGGCGGGTGGTGATTCCCCACGCCAAGCCCGGCATCGCCTCGGGCTGCGTCATGGTGTTCATGCTGTCGGCCGGCTCGATCATCGTGCCCAGCCTTTTGGGTTCGCCGGGAACGCGCTGGTTCACCGAGATCATCCAGCAATGGTTCTTCGAGGGCCAGGACTGGAATCAGGGCTCGGCCTACGCCTTCCTCCTGCTCATCCTGTGCACGGGCTTCGTCATGCTGATGATGCGGCTGCTGAACGTGCGTCTGACCGACATCGCCAAGTGAGGGGCGGCCGATGATCGAGAACCCGCTCGGCCGGCTGCTGATCCGCATCTATGTGGCGATTTTCTTCGCCTACCTGTTCGTCCCCCTGGTCATCATGGGTGGCGCTGCCCTCAACGACACCAAGTTCCCCTCGGTCTATCCGTGGGTGGGCCTCACCGGCCGCTGGTTCGTCGATCTGTGGAACGACGGGCGGATGTGGACATCGGCGCGCAACACGGTGCTGGTGGCACTCGCCGTGGTCGCCGTCTCGCTGCCGGTCGGCACGGCGGCCGCGATCCTGATCAATGGCCTGCGCGGCCGCAGCCGCTCGTTCCTGTACGGGGTCATGGTGGCCCCGATCCTCACCCCGGGCATCGTCATCGGCATCTCGACCCTGCTGTTCTGGAACCAACTCAACGTCCCGGCAGGCCTGCACCTCTCCACGCTGGGCCAGTGCTCGTTCATCATCTCCTACGTGATGCTGCTGGTCCTGGCCCGCCTCCAGAGCTTCGACCCGGGCCTCGAGGAGGCGGCGCTCGATCTGGGCGCATCCAACCTGCAGGTGATGCGCCGGATCGTCCTGCCCTATCTGTACCCGGCGATCGGTGCCGCCGCCGTGATCGCCTTCTTCCAGTCGGTCGAGAACTACAACATCACCCTGTTCACGCGCGGCACCGCCGACACCCTGACCATCTATGTCGGCTCGAAGGTCCGCACCGGGATCACGCCGACCATGAACGCGCTGGCGCTGATCCTGATCCTGCTCACCGTGCTCGGTGCCGTGCTCTACGAACTGTCCCGCCGGCGGGCGGAGCGGCAGGCCAAGCAGGAGGCCGCCGAGCGCGAGGCGCTCGAACTGATGTCGGAGCGCGCGGGCGAGATCACCGCCTGAGGCTCTACCACCCGGCGAGTACGGACGGGAATAATCATCGCTATAAGCGATAAATGTCTTGACGCCTACTCAACCATAATGCACTATCCCTCGCGTGTCCCGGGGGTTCCCCCCACGACACCCGACTTGAGGCGTTTCCTCCCCAACTCGCAGGCCGCGGTTTCCGCGGCCTGCTTTTTGTCGTGCCGGAAATGACCCTCCGGCGGCGTGCGATTCCGCACCGACGTCGGCCGCGCGCGCATGCATAGCCGTGTCCCTGCGCAGTCTATCGTCCACCGGCCAGGAGGAGCGTGCCATGGTCCGCACCTGCGACTGCATCAGCTGCATCACCCCGCCCCACCTCTTGCGGCACCTGCTGGAGAGCCGGGACAAGGAAATCCGCGCGGCTGCCCTTGCCACCCTGATGACGACGGAGCGTCTGCGCGGCGAACGCTCAGTACGCGCCCTGTTCTTCGGGGGCGCCACCGCCGGCAATGGCCGGCGCACGGTATTCGACTGCCGCAACAGCCGCTATCTGGCGACGGCGGCCGTCGCCAGGAGCGAGGACAGCGCCTCAGTCGGGGAGGCGTCGGTGGACCGGGCTTTCGACGGTCTCGGTGCCACCCGCGAATTCTACGCCGAGGTGCTCGGCCGCAACTCGATCGACGATCAGGGCATGCGGCTCGACGGCTACGTCCATTTCGGCAGCGGCTACAACAATGCCTTCTGGAACGGCCAGTCGATGGTGTTCGGCGATGGCGACGGGATCCTGTTCACCGATTTTACCCAATCGCTCGACGTGATCGGGCACGAACTCACCCATGGCGTCACGGAGTTCGCCGCCGGTCTCGAATATCACAACCAGTCGGGAGCCCTGAACGAGTCGATGTCGGACGTCTTCGGTTCGCTGATCAAGCAATGGTCGCTCGGCCAGTCCGCCGACGAGGCCGACTGGCTCATCGGATCGGACATCTTCACGCCGCGTATCGATGCCGATGCCCTGCGCTCGATGAAGGCCCCCGGCACCGCCTACGACAACCCCGACTTCGGCCGGGATCCGCAGCCCGATCACATGGATCGCTTCGCCCGGCTGCCGGACACCGACGAGGGCGACTATGGCGGGGTCCACATCAATTCGGGGATCCCCAACCGCGCCTTCTACCTCACGGCGAGCGCTATCGGCGGCGCTGCGTGGGACGCGGCGGGACACATCTGGTACGAGGCGTTGCGCGCCTCGAGCCCCACCACGGACTTCCAGGCCTTCGCCGACACCACCTATCTCAAGGCCGGCCAGGTCTATTGTTCCGGCGGCACGGAGCAGCAGGCGGTGGCGGACGCCTGGCGTCAGGTCGGCATTCGCATCAGCGGCGGCATCGTCAGCGGAACGGGGCGTGGGCGCGGCACCTCGACCGGCCGCACCGGGCGGGAGGCCGACAGCCTCGCCGCCCTGCAGAAGCGGATCGAAACGCTGTCGGATCAGGTGAAGTCGATCGCCAAGGACCTCGCGGTGCTGAAGGAGAAGCGCTAGAACCTGCACTTTGTGAGCGAGCATCGGGCGCCGCCCTGGAGGCAAGCCGACATGCAGGTGACACTCGACGAACATGGTGGCTTCGCACCGGGCATCAGGCAAGCGCCCTTCACGGTCGGCGAAGGCGACCTCGACGCCGGTGCCGCCGAGCGCTTGCGCGAGCTGGTCGACGCAGCGCTCCACCAGACGCCTGGGGGTGGCGCCGCAGTGGCGGGCCGGGACATGATGACCTACGCCGTGACGGTCACCGGCAAGGCGCAAGCCCCGGTCACTCTGCGAGCGACCGACGCTGAGCCGGGTTCAGCGGTGATGACCCTCGTCGATTGGTTGCAGCGGCATCGGGCGGCCAGCCGCTAGGTCGAGGCTGATCAGACGGGCCGCCCGAGCAGGTGGGCAAGCTGAGCGCGCTCGGCATTGCCGATGGCGACCTTGAGATCGAGGCCCCGTCCGTTGTCGACGGTTTCCAGCACGTCGCCGTGGCGGTGCAGCCAAGCCAGGGTCTCGCCGGCACCATAGTCGAGCTCGAAGCTGATCACCACTCTGGCGACCGCGAGCCGCCGGTCCATGAGCCGTAGAAGCTCGTCCATGCCGCTACCCAGGATGGCCGACACCAAGAGCGTGTGATCGGAGGCGGCACTGGCCCGGGCCGCGTCGAACTCGTCCGATCCGAGGAGGTCGCATTTGTTCCACACCTCGACCAGCCGCTCGGCACGCCGTTCGACATCAATACCGAGCTCATCGAGCACTGCCTCGACATCGCGCTTTTGCGCCTCACTGTCGGGATGGCTGATGTCGCGCACGTGCAGGATCAGGTCGGCGGAGAGCACCTCCTCCAATGTGGCGCGAAAGGCCGCCACCAGTGAGGTCGGCAGGTCGGTGATGAATCCCACGGTGTCGGACAGGATGACATGCGCGCGCGATGGCAGGGTCAGTTGGCGCATCGTCGGATCGAGCGTTGCGAATACCTGGTCGCGTGCATCGACGCCGGCGCCGGTGAGCCGGTTGAACAGGGTCGACTTGCCGGCATTGGTGTACCCGACCAAGGCAACGACCGGATAAGGCACGCGACGGCGCGCCTCGCGATGCAGGCCTCGAGTGCGCTGCACCCCCGCCAGTTCCTGCTTGATCTTGACGATGCGCTCGGTGATCCGGCGACGGTCGAGTTCAAGCTGACTTTCACCCGGCCCGCCCAGGAAGCCGAAGCCGCCACGCTGCCGTTCGAGGTGGGTCCAAGAACGTACCAGCCGCGAGCGTTGGTAGGTAAGGGCCGCCAGCTCGACCTGAAGCACGCCCTCGCGGGTGTGGGCGCGTTCGCCGAAGATCTCCAGGATCAACCCGGTGCGGTCGATGACCTTGGTCTTCCACAATCGCTCGAGGTTGCGCTGCTGTACGGGAGACAGCGCGGCATCGACCACGACGAGCCCAGCCGGCTCGATCTCGAGCGCCTGGGAGAACTCCTTGGCTTTGCCCGACCCGAACAAAGTCGCGGGCACTTTCTGGCGCAATGGCACGGATTCGGCGCGCGTGACCTCCAGGTCGATCGCACGGGCGAGTCCCACCGCCTCGGCCAAACGACTTGCCGGAGTGCGATCACCCGAGCTGCCTGGCTCGTAGGGGGAAAGCACCCAGGCGCGACCGTCACCGTTCGCGGCCGCGCCATCAATCCCGGGGCTTGCAGACGTGACCCATCAACCCTGTGGCTGCGGTTGCTCTTCGGCTGGCGGCTCGTAGAGCCGCACAGCAGCCGAGGGCATCACGGTGGATACTGCATGCTTGTAGACCAGCTGGACATGCCCGTCACGACGGAGCAGCAAGCAAAAATTGTCGAAAGAACTGATGACACCCTGTAGCTTGACACCGTTGATGAGAAATACCGTGACCGGAACCTTGTTCTTGCGGACGTGGTTTAGGAACACATCCTGAAGGTTCTGTTGCTTCTCAGTAGCCATTTTGGTTGTCCTAGTTCTTTTCTTCGTCTTGATCGATATCCGACGCGGGATCCGTCAGGATATCGCACGCAGGTCCACACGCCAGATGCCATCGCGGTCCATCTTCCAAAGATATTGGAACGGTCGCGGTCGCATCAACGACACACACGATAAGTTTCAGTTCGACTACAGGCCACAAGCAACCACAAGTGGAACAGCTTGTCACCCCGCTTTCATGAGATGGTCGTGATACCGTTCCATCAACCGGCCGGTGATTGATCCTGGACGGCCATTGGCGATGGTATGGCCGTCGACGCGGGTGACCGGCAGAACCATGGACGACGTGCTCGTGAGAAACGCTTCTCGGGCTGCGATGGCGTCGACGACCGTGAACGCCTCTTCCACTATCGTGATGCCATCGGCGCGGGCGAGCTCGAGCACCACCTCCCGCGTCACGCCGCCGAGGATCTCCGGCCCCAGAGCCCGGGTCCGAACGCGACCCTCGCCATCCACAAGGTAGGCGTTCGAGCCGGCTCCCTCGGTCACCAAGCCATCGCCGTCGTAAAGCCATACCTCGCGGCATCCTGCGCTCGCGGACTGCTGACGGGCCAGGACATTGGCCAGCAGGTTGACCGACTTGATGTCGCAGCGCTTCCAGCGCTGGTCCGGCAGGGTCACAACACCGACACCCTCAGCCAGTTCCCCGCGCCCGGGAAAGCTCGGCCTGCGAACGGTCACGATCAGGGTTGGATCGGCACCGATGGGAAAAAGGTGGTTGCGCGGTGCTTCCCCGCGGTCGACCTGGAGGTAGACCAGTGCCTCGCGCAGGCCGTTGCGTCGCAGTGTCTCCGCGATAATGGTCCGCAACGCCCGTCGGCTCACCGGCATGGCGATCGCCAAACCGGCTAGCGACCGCTCCAGGCGGTTGAGATGACGCTCGAGGTCGCGCGGACGACCGCCCAGGCACTTGATCACCTCGTAGACGCCGTCGGCGAACTGGAGCCCGCGATCTTCCACCCCGACGGCTGGGGCACCGATCGGCAGATAGCGGCCGTTCACATAAGCGATTCGGGTCATGGTCGCCCGGCGTCAGTCGTCGCCATGGAGACCAAGGGTCTTGAGCTTGCGATGCAGCGCGGAGCGTTCCATGCCAACGAAATTGGCGGTTCGAGATATGTTGCCGCCGAAGCGCTGCAGCTGTGCTTGCAGGTAGGCTCGCTCGAAATGCTCGCGTGCCTCGCGCAGAGGCATCGAGACCAGTTCACCGTTGGCGTTGGGGTCCATGCCGGAGGTCGCAGCGTTGGTCAGTTCGGGCGGCAGGCCCTCCATGGTGACCGGGCTGCCGGGTTCGCCCGGCGCCATGATCAGCATCCACTCCACCGAGTTGCGCAGCTGGCGGACATCGCCGGCCCAGTCCGTGGTCTGCAGCACCGCCATGGCATCGTCGCTGATCGGGCGCGGTGCCAGACCGGAATGGCGCGCCGCGGCCACCATGAAGTGGCGGGCGAGCTCGGGGATGTCGATCCGGCGCTCGGCCAGGGGCGGCATCGCCAGACGGCACGACATTGAGCCGGTAGTAGAGGTCCTCGCGAAACTTGCCGCTGGCCATCTCGTTCTTGAGGTCGCGGTTGGTCGAGGCGATCACCCGCACGTCGACCTCGATCCTGGCGTCGCTGCCGAGGCGCGAGAAGCGCTGTTCCTGCAGCACGCGCAGGATCTTGCCCTGGGACTCCAACGGCATGTCGGCGACCTGGTCGATCAGCAAGGTGCCGCCGTCCGCCCGCTCGAGCAAGCCGATGATCCGCGGCTGCTCCGCGCCCTGCCAGCCGGGCTCGGCCCCGAACAGCTCGATGTCGACCCGCTCCGGCGCCAGCGCCGATGCGTTGAGCACGACGAACGGACCGTTGGCCCGGCGCGACTTGGCATGGATCAGCCGTGCGGCCACGTCCTTGCCCGAGCCCGGCGGCCCACTGATCATGATGCGCGAGCCGGTGGGCGCCACCCGCTCGATCGCCTGGCGGACCCGGATCATCGCCGGCGCGTTGCCGATCATCTCGGTCTCGTCGAACGCCAGATGGCGCAGCTCCATGACCTCGCGGCGGAGCGCGCTCGCCTCGATGGCCCGCTGGATCGCGTGCAGCAGCCGGTCCGACTTGAACGGCTTCTCGATGAAGTCGTAGGCGCCCTTCTTGATCGCGGCGACCGCGGTCTCGATGGTGCCGTGACCGCTGAACATGATCACCGGCATTTCCGGGTGGAGCGCCTTGACCCGCTCCAAGATCTGCACCCCGTCGAGGGCACTGCCTTCCAGCCAGATGTCGAGCAGGACCAGACCCGGCGGACGGCGCTCGATCTCGCGCAGCGCTTCGTCGCTGTTGGCCGCACCGCGAGGGCGGTAGCCCTCGTCCTCCAGCACGGCGCCGACCACCTCGCGGATGGCCGCCTCGTCGTCGACGATCAATACGTCTTTGCTCATGTGCCTGGCCGTGTTCCCGCGCTGTTGAGACCAGAGGGGAGGAGGATCGTCGACGGCCTGGGCCGCGCCGGACCGCGATCACTGCCCGCGAGCGGGAAAGCTGAGCCGCACCAGGGCACCGCCGGTCGCGCCGGCGAGCAGGTCGACCGTACCGCCGTGTTCCTCCATGATCTTCTTGACGATGGCAAGGCCCAAGCCGGTGCCCTTGGCCCTGGTGGTGACATAAGGCTCGAACAATCGCTCGCCGTCGGCCGGAAAGCCCTGGCCATTGTCCTCGACCTCGATCTGCAACGTCGTCTCCATCCACCGCAGACGAACGACGACCTCCCACGGCTGCGGCCGTTGTCCTTCAGACAACGCATTGATGCTGTTTTGCAACAGGTTCGTGAGGGCCTGCGACACTTTTTGACCGTCACAGACCATCATGACCGGCCCTCTAGGGGCCTCGATGGAAAAAGTGATCCTGGGCCAGGCGGATTGCTGCAGGAGCACCGCATCGCGTGCCAGCGCCGCGACGTTTTCCTCCCGCAGCACGGCAGCGGGCATGCGGGCAAATGCGGAAAACTCGTTGATCAACCGACCGATCGTGTCGACCTGCCGGATGATGGTGCCGATCGAGGCGGCGAAGGATTCGCGCCCCTCGTGGATCTGGGCCGAGTATTTGCGCTCCAGCCGCTCGGCCGACAGGCGTATCGGTGTCAGCGGATTCTTGACCTCATGGGCGATCCGCCTCGCGACCTCGGCCCAGGCCGCCTGCCGCTGGGCCGACAGCAGGACTGTGATGTCGTCGAAGGTGACGATGTAGCCCAGCGTTCGGCCGTCGTCGCGCTGTGGCGCGGCCCGCACCAGAAGCGTCCGCTGCCGCTTGCCGCGAAACAGGACCAGATGGCGCTCGACCACCTCGCCGGGATGCAGGTCGCCTTCGTCCAGGAGTTCGCCGGCACCGGGCAGGACCTCGTCGACGGCCCGGCCGGCGAGCCCGTCGTCACCCTCGTCGAGCAGATCCTGGGCCGCCCGGTTCGGCAAGACGATCCGGCGCGCCTCGTCGGTCCCGATCACGCCGGCGCTCACGCCCGCCAGCACCGCCTCGGTGAACCGGCTGCGGGCGTCCAGCTCCTGATTGGCCTGGATCAGCTCCCGGCGCTGCCCGTCGAGCTGGGCGGTCATCCGGTTGAAGGCGCGGCTGAGCATGACGAACTCGTCGGTCTCCGGCCCGTCCTCCGGCACGCGCGCGAGCAGATCGCCGCTGCGCACCCGGTCGGCCGCGGTGATCAGCCGGCTGATCGGCGCCACCAGCTGATTGGCCAGGGCGAGCCCGATCCAGACCGACGCGAACAGCAGCAGCAGGGCGACGATCATGAAGATCAGCGCGGAGGTGATCTGGATTCCCGAGCGCTCGCTCTGCATGCGCTGGTACTCGGCCACCATGGTCTGGGTGCGCTCCATGAAGCCCAGGACCTTGGCGTCGACAAAACGGCCGACGAACAGATAGGCGTCGCCAAATCCATCGAGCCGTACCAGCGCGCGGACCCGGTCCTCGGTGTCGCTGGTGAGCTCGACCACGTCGCCGGAGAAGGCCTTGTCGAGCGCGTCGGCCGGGATCTGCTCGGCCTCCATGGTGAAGGAGAGACCGGTGCGCGCCAGGACCCGACCCGAGCCGTCGAAGACCACGGCCTCCGTCAGCGCGCGCAGGGCGGCCTGGGCATCGACCACCTGGCGCAGGCGGGCAGCGTCGAAGTCGAGGCTGGCGCTCTCGCGGTTGAGGTCGGCGGCCATGGCCAGGGCGTCGGCGCGGATGTTCTCCTTGTGCTCTTGGAGATAGGCCTGGGCGACCGCCAGGGAGTTGTCGAGCGCGTTCTTGACCCGCTCGCTGAACCAGTTCTCCAGGCCCGTGCTCAGGAAGAACACCGAGAAGATGACCACGATGATGGCCGGGGTGACCGCTACCCCGCTGAACAGCAGTACCAGCCTGGTGTGCAGCCGGGAGCCCGCGGAGCCCTGGCGCAGCTGCAGCACCAGCTGCACCAGCCGCCGCGCGATGACCACGCCCAGGAGCAGCAGCAGGATCAGGTCGAGGTTCAGCAGGACCAGGACCGTGCCGACGTCCGGGCCATAGGGCGGCGAGCGCGAGATCAGCCAGTAGGTCGCGAGACCGGCGGCGATGGCGCTGACGGTGAGGAACAGCGCGAGGCGGCGTTCCAGGTCGACGCGGCGCAGCCGCTGCCACAAGGTCGCGCCGATCGTGGGCTCGCTCGGCAGGGTTGCGCGCAACAAGAGATCCCGTCGACAGTCAGCCGCCCATCATGGCGCCCGGCTGACGTGGATGTCCAGATCGCGGATCTTCTTGCGCAGCGTGTTGCGGTTGAGGCCGAGGACGTCGGCGGCCTTGAGCTGGTTGCCGCGGGTGGCCGCCAGCGCGCGGGCGATCAGCGGCCGCTCGACTTCGCGGATCAGCCGATCGTACACCCCGGCCGGCGGCAGGGCACCGTCATGGGCACGGAAGTACCGGTCGATGTGGCGTTCGATCGCCTGCCCCAGATTGTCGTCGGCCGGCGCGGCATCCTGGGCGAGCAGAGGGGCGCGCGCCTGCTCCAGCTCCAAGGTGATCACGTCCTCGCCGATCGTGTCCTCGGCATAGAGCACCGCCAGACGCCGAACCAAATTCTCCAGCTCGCGCACATTGCCCGGCCAGGCGTGCGACTTGAGACGGACCATAGCCTCCGGGGTGAGCGTCTTCAGCGGCAGGCCGTCGGCCTGCGCCTTGGCCAGGAAATGCTGGCTCAGGGCCGGAATGTCGTCGACGCGCTCGCGCAAGGGCGGCAACCGCAGCGGCACGACGTTGAGGCGGTAGAACAGGTCTTCACGGAACAACCCCTGCCCCACCATCAGCCGCAGGTCGCGATGGCTGGCGGCCACGATGCGAACATTGGTGCGCACGGGGTGGTGCCCGCCCACCGGCACGAACTCGCCCTGCTGCAGCACGCGCAGCAACCGGGTCTGCGCCTCCAGCGGCATGTCGCCGATCTCGTCGAGGAACAGGGTGCCGCCCTCGGCCTGCTCGAAGCGACCGACCCGCCGGGCATTGGCACCGGTGAACGACCCCTTCTCGTGACCGAACAACTCGCTCTCGATCAGCTCGCGCGGGATCGCCGCCATGTTGACGGCGACGAAGGGCCCGCCCTTGCGCTTGCCGAAATCGTGCAGCGCCTGCGCCACCAGCTCCTTGCCGGTGCCGGACTCGCCGGCGATCAGCACGGTGAGGTCCGTGTTCATGAGCCGGGCGATGACCCGGTAGATCTCCTGCATCGCCGGGGAGCGGCCGATGATCGGCAGCTGCTCCTCGGCGAGCCCATTGTCGCCGGGGAGTTGGGCGGTGGTGCGGCGGCTCGAGATCGAGCGCTGCACGGCCGCCACCAGGTTGCCGATGTCGAACGGCTTGGGCAGATACTCGAAGGCGCCCCGCTCGGCCGCCCGGACCGCGGTGAGCAGCGTGTTCTGGGCGCTCATCACGATCACCGGCAGATCGGGCCGCAACGTCCGGATGCGCGGCAGCAGGTCGAGCGTGTTCTCGTCGGGCAGTGCGACGTCGGTGATCACCACGTCGCCGTCGCCGGCCGCGATCCACCGCCAGAGTGCGGCTGCGACGCTGGTGGCCTGCACATCGTAGCCCTGGCGCGTAAGCGCGCGACTGACCACCGTGCGGATGGCGGCATCGTCCTCCGCCAGCAGAACCTTCTCGCCACTCATGCGACTTCCCGCTGCTGCACCGGCTCCTGCTGCCGGCGCGCGGCCGGCAGTCGGACCCGGAACGTGGCACCGGGCTCTCCGGGCAGGTAGGAGACGATGCCGCGGTGATCCGCCAGGATCTTCGCGACCAGGGACAGGCCCAGGCCGCTGCCGCTGCGCTTGCTGCTGATGAAGGGCTCGAACAGGCTCTCCATCATGTCGGACGGCACACCCGGGCCATTGTCCCGGATTTCGACCATGATCGGCAGTTCGAGCCGGGTCCGGCTGTTGTTCACCGCCACCCGGAGACCGTGCTGGTATTGGGTCGCCAGCGTGATGGTGCCGCCCGAGGCGGGCGTGGCCTCGGCCGCATTCTTGACGAGATTCAAGAACACCTGCACCAGCCGGTCGCGGTCGCCCTCGACCTCGGGCAACGACGGATCGTAATGCTCGACGATGCGGTGATGGCGGGCGAAGCCGGCCATGGCGACGCGGCGGACATGCTCCAGGACCTGATGGATGTTGACCGAGCCGCGCTGGACCGGGGCCGTATCGCCGAACTCCTCCATGCGCTCGACCAGGGCACAGATCCGGTCGGTCTCGTCGCAGATGAGCTGGATCAGCTGGCGATCGTCCTCGCCGACCGCGGGCTCGAGCAACTGGGCGGCGCCGCGGATGCCCGAGAGCGGATTCTTCACCTCATGGGCGAGGGTCGCGGCGAGGCCGGCGACGGAGCGGGTCGAGCGCCGATGCGAAATCTGCTGGTCGAGCCGGCGGGCCACCGAGCAGGGATGCAGCACGACCAGGACATTGTTGGGCAGCTCCGGGACCGGGCAGACGTGGCAATCGACCCCGACCGTCTCCCCGCGCGCGAGCACCAGCTCGATGCCGTAGTCGGAGATCGTGCTGCCCTCCGCCTGTACCTGGCGGATCAGTGCCAGTATCGTCGCGTGCGGGGCGACGAACTCGGACAGCATGCGGCCGGCCAGCGTGTTCCAGCTGGCGCCCAGCAGATGCTCGGCGGCGGGGTTGGCGAAGCTGAAGCGCAGCTGCTCGTCCACGGAAAGGACCGCGCTGGGAATGCTTTGGAGCAGGACATTCGGGTCGAATGCCCATCGTCGATCGCGCGCGAGCGACGTGGATCGTGGGGAGGAGCGCATCGCTTCGCCTTGTGCTGATATGGTAGGCATCGCGTTCGCTGTGCCTAACTTTGCAGCAGACCCTATATCCCAGACCAGGGTGAGGCAAGCCGCTCGGGGCTTCGGCGATGTCGACATGGGCAGAATCCGGGCGGCCCGTGGCCGCAATGGAGCGTTTCGGAAATGCAGACCGTTGCCTTGATCGTCGCGGCCGGCCGAGGTGAACGGTTCGGTGCAGCACTGCCCAAGCAATATGCTTGCCTCGGCGGTATCCCCATGCTGAGACGTTCAATCCTGGCGTTTGCTCAGCAGGCGAGCGTGGACGCAATCAGGGTGATGATCGGGCCGGACGATGCCGAGCTCTACCGGGACGCCACCGCGGGACTCGACCTGCTGGCTCCGGTGACCGGATCGGCGACGCGCCAGGCCACGGTGCGGACGGGCCTGGAGAGCCTCGAGCAGATGGCGCCCGAGCGGGTCCTGATCCACGACGCGGCCCGGCCATTGGTGTCGGCCGGCGTGATCCAGCGGGTGGTGGCAGCACTCGACGAGTGGCCGGCCGTCCTCCCGGTGCTCCCGGTCGTGGACACGCTCAAGCGCGTGGACGAAAGGGCCGTACTGGGCGAGACCGACCGCCGGGGTCTGGCACGGGCCCAGACCCCGCAGGGCTTCCGCTTCGCCGCGATCCTGGCGGCGCATCGGGCGGCGGCACATGGCGATCACACCGACGACACGGCGGTCGCTGCCGCCGCGGGACTGCCGGTGGCCTGGGTCGCCGGTGAAGAGCGCAATCTCAAGCTCACCCAGCCGGAGGACCTCGCCGTGGCGGAACGGCTCCTGGGTACAACCACACGCTGGCGGACCGGGCTGGGCTTCGACGTACATGCCTTCGCGGACGACCGGCCCCTGGTCCTGTGCGGCATCACCATCCAACACGAGCGCGGGCTCGCCGGGCATTCCGACGCCGACGTCGCGTTCCATGCGGTCACCGACGCCGTCCTCGGCACGATCGGCGCCGGCGACATCGGCACCCATTTCCCCCCGAGCGACCCACAATGGCGTGACGCGGACTCGGCGCGCTTCTTGCGCCATGCCGCCGAGTTGCTGGAGCTGCGTGGCGGGCGGATCGAGAATGTGGACCTCGTCATCGTGTGCGAGCACCCGAAGATCGGACCACATCGTGCGGCGATGGTGGCGCGAACGGCTGCCGTGCTGGGCGTGACGGAGGATCAGGTGAGCATCAAGGCAACCACGAGCGAGCGTCTGGGCTTCACTGGGCGTGGCGAGGGTATCGCCGCCCAGGCCGTGGTCAGCGTGGCGCTGGAGGGCTGAAGCCTTGGGCATCTTTCCAGCCGGATGCGCCCATTTGGCCCGAGGGCTGCTGGCCGAGGCGGCGCGCAAGGGCGTGCGCCTGGCCACCGCCGAGTCCTGTACGGGCGGACTGATCGCCGGCTGCCTGACCGAGGTGGCCGGATCCTCGGCGGTCGTCGACCGCGGCTACGTCGTCTACGACAACCGCGCCAAGCTCGAGATGCTGGGCGTGCGGGCGGCGACGCTGGCCGCCCATGGCGCGGTCAGCGAGGATACCGCCCGCGAGATGGTCCGCGGCGCACTCGCCAGGTCGGGTTGCGACCTCGCGGTGGCCGTCACCGGCATCGCCGGCCCCGGCGGCGGCAGCGAGGCCAAGCCGGTAGGCCTCGTGCACGTCGCGGCCGGGCGCCGCGGCGGAGCGGTACTGCACCAGAGGCACGTGTTCGCCGGCGATCGGTCGGCGGTGCGGCTGGCAACGGTGGAGGCGGCGCTGTCCCTCGCTCTGGCAGCACTGGAACTGGTCGAGAACGAGCCATGACCTTGACGAACGAGCTGGGCCAGCCGATCGGCTGGCCGGTGCCGGATTGGTCCGCGCGCCCCCGCCCCGGCGCCGAGCCCATGCTCGGTCGATTCTGCCGGCTGGAGCCGCTGGATGCCGCCCGACACGGCGCCGACCTGCACAACGCCAACCAGACCGACACGCTGAATCGGATGTGGACCTATCTCGGCTATGGCCCGTTCGCCCGGCTGGACGATTACCTGGCCTGGGCCAAGCGCATGGCCGCCAGCCGCGACCCGCTGTTCCACGCCATCGTGGACCAGGTCTCCGGCAGGGCCGTCGGCATCGCCTCCTTTCTGCGCATCGAGCCCGAGGTCGGGGTGATCGAGGTCGGCCACATCGCCTACTCGCCGCCCCTGCAGCGCACACCCGCCGCGACCGAGGCCATGTACCTGATGATGCGGCGCGTCTTCGACGAACTGGGCTACCGGCGCTACGAATGGAAATGCGACGCGCTGAACGCGCCGTCGCGCGCGGCCGCGCAACGGCTCGGCTTCAGCTTCGAGGGCGTCTTCCGTCAGGCGACCATCTACAAGGGCCGCAACCGCGACACGGCCTGGTACTCGATCATCGACCGGGAATGGCCGGCGCAGAAGGCGGCGTTCGAGACCTGGCTCGATCCGGCCAACTTCACCGCCGCCGGCGGTCAGATCAGCCCGCTCGCGCGGGCGCAGCGAGGGCAAGCATGAAACAGGTGATGTTCATCGAGCTCGGCCTGGGCGTCGACCTGCAGGGACAGGACACTACCAAGGCCGCGACGCGCGCCGCACGTGACGCGATCCAGCGCAACTACCTGCCGGGAATCCGGCGCATGCTGGAGGAATCACGCGGCCGGATGCTGGTGCATGTTCGCCTGGGCTCGCCAGCGGACGCGCCGCCCCCCGATCTCGAGGTGGTTCGGACTTCCCTGCCGCATGGCGAGGTCACCGTCGAGCTGGTGCCGGGCGGGATGCTGGTGCCGAATGGACTGGGCGACGGCGGCACGATCTGTGTGGTCAACGCCGCCGTGGAGGTCTCGGTCGAGACCGACCTGGCTCGGCTGCCGCACGTCTAGCCAAGCTCCCATCCGACGATTCCCGATCGCGTGCTAGTGCGAAGCCGCGCTGGAGCGTAGACTTGCAAGTCTCGGCAACTCATTAGGGGCCATCGGATGGCCGCGCCACGCGGCGGCCGCCGGCTCGCCGCCGTAATGGCAGCGGACGTGGCGGGGTATTCACGCTTGGTCGGCCGCGACGAGGCCGGCACGATCGCTAGGCTCAAGGCCCTGCGCCGCGAGGTGCTTCAGCCGGCGGTGGAGCGTCACGGCGGCCGGACGGTCAAGTTGATGGGCGACGGGGCGCTGGTCGAGTTCGGCTCGGCGGTCAGCGCCGTCGAGGCTGCGATCGATATTCAGCGCCATCTCGCCGGGCGCGACCTCGACCGGGCCACCTGCGAACGCATCCGCCTGCGCATCGGCGTCAACCTCGGCGACGTCGTGATCGACGGAAACGATATTCTCGGCGATGGAGTCAACGTGGCGGCACGGCTCGAAGCTTTGGCCGAGCCAGGTGGCGTCTACATTTCCGGCAATGTCTTCGACCAGGTTCGCAACCGGCTAGCTTACGCATTCGAGGATTTGGGCGAGCAGAGCTTCAAGAACATCGCCGAGCGCGTCCGGGTCCACGCCCTACGGGGCGACACGCTTGCCGCGCTGCCGCTTGGCGAGCAATCGGTGCAGCGGCGGTGGTCGAGCCGCCGGGTCACGACGGCCATCGCGGCGGCGGTCGCTGCCGCCAGCGTTGCCGCCGTCTGGTGGTGGCTGCTCGGCGCCCGGCCGTCGCAGGATGCGGCAGGCACCGAAGCCAAGACCGCCAGCGCTTCGACGTCGCCGGATTCCTCCGCAACGATCTCGGGTGTTTCTGGCGCGGCGCCGCCTTCGCTTCCTCGCCTGTCCATCGTTGTCCTGCCGTTCACCAATCTCAGCAATGATCCCGAGCAGGAGTACTTCGCGGACGGCATAGTCGACGACCTGACCACCGATCTCTCGCGCATCGACGGCAGCTTCGTCATCGCACGCAATACCGCCTTCGCATACAAGGGCAGGGCGATCGACGCCAAACAGGTCGGGCGCGAGCTCGGCGTCCGCTACATCCTGGAAGGCAGCCTGCGCCGAACGGACAATCAGGTCCGCATCAACGCTCGGCTGGTCGATACCGCGACCGGAGCGGACGTTTGGGCGGACCGCATCGAGGGAGACCTGTCCAGGCCCCTGGAATTACAGGATGAGATTACCGGACGCCTTGCCCGCACACTCGATCTCGAGCTTATCACCGTGGAGAGTCGTCGCGCCCAGTTGGAGCGGCCCAACAACCCCGACGCAGTGGACCTCTCGATGCGCGCTTGGTCGGTGCTCAACCGACCTCTGGCCCGCGAGCAACTGGCCCAGGCGCAAGATCTCTTCGAGCAGGCCCTCCGGCTCGACCGGAACCTCCCGGCAGCGCAGGTCGGGCTGGCCCGAACGTTGGCTGAACAGGTCTGGGGCCACTGGAGCTCCGCACCCACCGAGCAGCTGGCGCGAGCCGACAACACCGTGACGCAGGTGCTCGCCGCATTTCCCAGCGATGCCATGGCGCATTATGTCAAAGGTGAGATCTTGAAGGGGAGAAAGGAATTCGACGCGGCCATTGGCGAGTATGAGGCCGCAATCTCGGACAACCGCAATCTTGCGCCTGCCTACGCCGCGATCGGCAACGCCAAGACCCGTATTGGTCGATCCGAGGAGGCTTTCGCGCCCCTGCAGGCGGCCATTCGCCTGAGTCCCCGCGATCCACAGTTGAGCCGCTGGTATTTCTGGGTCGGCCATGCCTACACCCACCTGGCGCAGGATGATGCCGCCATCGAGTGGTGCACCAAGTCGATCGCAGCTGGCCCCATCTGGATCGCTTATGTGGATCTGGCGTCGGCCTACGCATGGACGGGACGCGCGGCCGAAGCGAAGTCGGCGGTGGCCAAGCTTACCGAGCTGATGCCGGGCTATACGGTCGATCGCTGGGCACACGAGGACTGGTCCGACAATCCCGTGTTCCTTGCTCAATACCAGCGGATCATCGCGGGTCTGCGCAAGGCCGGGCTACCGGAGAGCTGACGGCACCACTCAATGCCCAACCCCGCCTGCCGCCCGTGGCCGGCGGATCAGCACGGTGGCGCTAGCCATCGCCAGGAACATCACGGTCAGGATCAGGAACACGTCGGCGAAGGACATCACCAGCGCCTGAGTGCGCACGGTGGCGGCGAGCGCCTTCAAGGCGGCGTCGCCCGCGTCCGAGCCCAAGCGCGCCAAACTCTCCTTCAGATCGTCGATCCGCTCGAGCGCGGCATACCCGCTCCAGGTGACCTGCTCGTGGAGCCGCTCGAGATGGAGATCCATGCGGTCGTTGAGGACCGTATTGATCATTGCCAGGCCGAGGGCACCGCCGAGATTGCGGGTGAGGTTGAACAGCCCGGAAGCGTTCTTGAGCCGATCGGGCGTGAGCGTGCCGAGGGCGATGTTGTTGACCGTCACCATGCACATCATCAGCGAGACGCCGCGAAGGATCTGGGGCCACAACAGTTCGTTGAAGTCCCAGTCCTTGGTCAGGCCGGTGACGATCCACGTGCCGGCGGCGAAGCCCGCGAACCCCATGGCCAGCATGACCCGGGGGTCGAGCACGCGAACGAGGCGGCCGGCGACCGGGGCCATGAGGAACATGCACAGCCCGGTGACAAACATGGTCTCGCCGATCATCAGCGCCGAGTAGCCGCGTACGCGGGCGAGATAGACGGGATAGAGATAGGTGAGGCCGTAGAGCCCCACGCCCATGATCAGGCTGAAAGCGCAGCCGGCGGCGAAGTTGCGGTCGGAGAAGGCGCGCAGGTCAACGATCGGTTCCCGGGCGGTGAACACTCGCCAGAAGAAGGCCAGTGCCGCTGCGCCAGAGACTAGAGCGAGGGCCAGGATGATCTCGTCCTGGAACCAATCGTCGCCCGGACCCTCCTCCAGCACATATTCGAGCGAACCCAGCATCACCGCCATGAAGGCGAGGCCGGCCCAGTCGAAGTGCCTGAACAGTGCGAAATCGGGCTCGTCGAAGTCGATCATCAGCCAAGCGGCCGCCGTCACCACGATGCCCGGGACGACGTTGACCAGGAACAGCCAATGCCAGGAGAACAGGTCGGTGAGGTAGCCGCCGATGGTCGGACCGATCGTCGGTGCCAGCGTGGCCACGAGCCCGATCACCGGCGAGATCAGCGCCTGCCGCCCGCGGAAGATCGAATAGGCGGAGGCGAACACGGTCGGGATCATGCCACCGCCGATGAAGCCCTGCAGCGCGCGGTAGACGATCATCTGCTCGATCGAGGTCGCGGTGGCGCAGAGCACGCTCATGACGGTGAAGCCGCCCGCGGAGATGGTGAACATCCAGCGCGTCGACAGCACCCGCGACAGCATGCCCGACAGCGGGATCATGATCACTTCCGCGATCAGGTAGCTGGTCTGGACCCAGGAGATCTCGTCGGCACTGGCCGACAGACCGGCCTGGATTTCGGCGAGGGAGGCGGAGACGATCTGGATGTCCAAAATCGCCATGAACATCCCGAAGACCATGAAGATGAAGGTGACCAGCCGCCGACGGTCGAGAGGTGGCGGAGCGGCCCCTGGCGGCGCCATGCGAGGCTAGCGCTCGGCCAGCGCCGGCTGGTCCGGCCCGGTTCGGGTGTCGACGTCGACCACGACCGAAAGTCCCGGGCGCAACAGGCCCATCCTCAAGGCGGCCGGATCGACCGCAATCCTCACCGGCACGCGCTGCACGATCTTGGTGAAGTTGCCGGTGGCGTTCTCGGGCGGGAGCAGACTGAACACCGAGCCAGAGGCCGGTGCTATGCTTTCGATGGTGCCTTTGATGTCGTGCTCGGGAAAGGCGTCCACCGCGAGGCGCACGGTCTGGCCCGGGCGCAGATGCGCAAGCTGCGTCTCCTTGAAATTGGCATCGACGTGGACGCTGGCGAGCGGCACCAGCGCCGCGAGGCGCGTGTCGGCCTTGACGTAGGAGCCCACCTGCACCGCCTTGTTGCCGATCACACCGTCGACGGGCGCACGGACGGTGGTGAAGGACAGGTCGCGCTCGGCCTGAGCCACCGCCGTGCGCAACTCGCCGGCAACGCGACCAGCCTCGGCCTGCTCGGCCCGCAGGACGTCGACGTTGGCCATTTCGGCCTGAAGCGCGGCTTCGGCGCTGCGAATCGACGCCTGGGCGCGGGTGCGCTCCCAGGTCGCCTGGTCCAGCCTCGCCTTGCTGGTGAAGTCGGTGCGGCTGAGGCGGCTCTGGCGCTCGAACTCGGCGGCCATGAAGACAGCCTCCGCCTTGGCCGCTTCCAGTGCGGCCTCGGCGCGAGTGACTTCGGCTCCGGCAGCCTCGATCTGGCGGCCGATGCGGGCGATGGCGCTTTCCTGCGTCGCGAGCTTGTTCTGTGCGGCCTGCAGCGCCAGTCGGTAGTCGCCCTCGTCTATCTGTGCGATGACATCGCCGGCATGCACCTCCTGGTTGTTGACGACCTCCACCGAGGTGACATAGCCCTCGGCGTTGGCGGCCAGCAGCGTGATGTCGCCTTGGACATAGGCATCGTCCGTGCCGACCATGAAGCGGCCGTCGGTCCACCAGTCGTAGCCGAGATGCCCTCCATAGGCTGCGACCACGGCCAACAGGGCGGCGAGAACCAGCCGCTTGACCGGACGCCGGCGCTTTGGCGCAGGGATAGGCGGCTTGGGCATGGCCGGGGTCGGCCGGGGGATGGGACGCGACGGCGCACGACCGGTCGGGGCGTCGCCGCTGGCGTCACGCCCACCCAGATCCGCAACCCGATCCTCGTCCAGTGCCATTGACCTCACCTGCGGCGCGGCACATAGTTGCGCGACCGAACGGTTCGGTCAATAGATAGGCGTGGACACTTGTACCTGGAGCAATCCAAAGTCGATAGCGAACCCGACGCCGGCGGCAGCACACCGGTGGGCGCCGGACACAAGCGCCGCCAGATCCTGGACGGGGCGCGTCAAGTGTTCCTCGCCGCAGGGTTCGACGGCGCCAGCATGGGCGAGATCGCCAAGGCCGCAGGCGTCTCCAAGGGCACGCTCTACAGCTACTTCCCGAGCAAGGAGGCCTTGTTCGAGAGGCTGATCCACGACGAGCGCACGACCCTCGCCGAAGCGCTGTTCCGGCTCGATGCCAGCGATCCCGACACCCGCCAGGTCCTGCGGCGTCTTGGCCGCAGCTTCCTGCAGATGATGGTCCGGCCCGAGCATATTTCCTCAGTGCGCATGGTGATCGGCGTGGCCGAGAAACTGCCTCGGATCGGCCAGGTCTTCTACCGGGCCGGGCCGCTCCAAGGTGCCTCAAGGCTCGCGGCCTATCTCGACCGTCAGGTGGCAGCCGGGCGCCTCGCCATCCCAGATACGGGCGTGGCCGCAGTACAATTCCTGGACCTGTGCAGCGGCCCGGTGATGAAGCGGCTGCTGTTCGCCTTCGATCCGCCGCCCGACCAGGCGATGCTGGAACGTCAGGTCGAAACCGCCCTGGCGATGTTCTTTGCTGCCTACGGCCCGCCGCGCTCAGCCCAGGCTTAGCGCCAGCACGGCGACATCACGCCAACCGCGCTCGGTCAGGCGGCGCGCGGCGCGATGGGCGCGGACGCCGCTGGCACAGCACAGGACGACACGGCGGTCCGCGGGAGCCTTGCCGAGTTCGTCCGGGCCGAGGCGCAGGGCATCCGGCGTTACCGGCACCGGCGCCTCCTGCTCGCCACGGAGGTCGACCACGAGATCATCGGGCGAGAGCCCATCGCGGCTGACGAACGGAATGTCAGGGCCACTTGGCTCTGCGGCGTTGGGGAACGCGAAACCCCCGAATGTGAGGGTGCGCAGGTCGATCGAGACCAGCCGGCCGAGCGGAGATGGTGCGATGCCCAGCAGAAGCTGGAGCGCCATGTGCGATTGCAAGCTGCCCAGGACGGAGACGGCCGAGCCGAGTACGCCATTGACCGCACAGCTGCCGATCGCGTCGGGCATGTCCGGGAAGACCGCGCGGTAGCTCGGGCCACCGCCGCAGAATGCGCCGACATACCCCTTGAGGCCGAGGACCGAAGCCGAGACGAGGGGCTTGCCGTGGGCATGGCACCAGTCGCTCAGGACGTAGGTAGCGGCCAGGCTGTCGGCGCAGTCCAGGACGAGGTCGGCCTCTGCCACCAGAGCCGGAGCGTTGCGGACTCCAAGCCGAACCGGGAGGCCGGAGATCTCGACGGTGGGATTGGCGGCGAGCAGCGCTTCACGCGCGGCCTCCGCTTTCAGTCGGCCGAGATCGGACATGCGGTAGAGCGGCTGACGGTGCAGGTTCGATTCCTCGACCCGGTCATGGTCGACGATCTTCATCGCACCGACCCCGGCTCCGGCGAGCGCCGCAAGCACCGGCGATCCCAGGCCGCCTGCGCCGATCACGAGCACCCGGGCCCCAGCGAGCCGCTGTTGGCCTGCGGCGCCTACCTCCGGCAGCACCGTCTGGCGCGCGTAGCGGTCGGTCATACCGCGTCCATGGCAAGGCGCCATGCGCGGGCCCGGGCTTCGGGGTCCGCATGGCGGAGGATATCGGTGACCACGGCCGCGCTGTCGGCACCGGCGGCCAGCGCAGCCGTGGCCCGCTCCGGCGTAAGCCCGCCGATCGCGACGAGCGGAATGGGCCCCATGCGCCGCTTCCAGCGACCGAGCTTGTCCAGACCCTGCGGCGCCCAAGGCATCTGCTTGAGGACGGTCGGATAGACAGGCCCCAGCGCCACATAGTCGGGGCCTGCCGCGAGGGCGCGCTCGAGCTCGGCATCGTCGTGGGTGCTGATGCCGAGCCTGACGGCTGCGGCGCGAAGCGCGGGCAGGTCGGCGCCGTCGAGGTCGCCCTGACCGAGATGCACGAAGTCGCAGCCCTCGTCGATCGCGAGCCGCCAATGGTCGTTGACGATCAGCTGGGCGCCGGCGCTGGCGCAAAGGTCTCGGGCTTGGCGGATCTGCCTTCGAAGCTCCGGTTCCGGCCGATCCTTGACCCGAAGCTGGGCCAAGCGGACACCATGCGGCAGGAGGCGTTCGAGCCACGTCACGTCGTCGACGATCAGATAGAAGCGATCGAGCATGTGGCTCAGCCCAGGAACGCCGTGCCGAGCACCGGCGTGGAGGGTGCGGCCATGTCGCGGGCATCCATGGGATCGGCCAAGTACCCCAGCCGCCCGGCCTCGACGGCATGGCGGAAGGCCTCGGCCATGCGCGCAGGCTCCCCGGCCTTGGCCACCGCCGTGTTCAGCAGCACCGCATCGTAGCCCAGCTCCATCGCCTGAGTCGCGTGCGAGGGCAGGCCGATTCCGGCGTCGACTACCATCGGCACGTCGGGGAAGCGCGCACGCAGGGAGCGCAGGGCATAGGGGTTGGCGAGGCCACGGCCAGAGCCGATGGGGGCACCCCAGGGCATCAGCACGCGGCAGCCGGCGTCGAGCAGGCGCTCCGCCACGCCCAGATCCTCGGTGGTGTAGGGAAAGACCTGAAAGCCGTCGGCCGCCAGAACGCGGGCGGCCTCGACCAGCTCGAACACGTCGGGCTGCAGCGTATCGTGGTGGCCGATCACCTCGAGCTTGATCCAGGGCGTGCCGAACACCTCGCGCGCCATCTGTGCAGTGGTCACCGCCTCGCGCGCACTGTGGCAGCCGGCGGTGTTGGGCAGCACCCGCACGCCCAGGCCGCGGACCAGGGACCAGAACCCCTGCCCCGCCAGCGCCGCCCCGGATTCCCGCCTGAGCGAGACGGTGACCACCTCCACGCCCGCGGCCTCGACCGCCTTGGCGAGGACGGCCGGCGAGGGATACTGCGCCGTGCCGAGGAACAGGCGCGAGCGCAGCTCGGTGCCGTAGACCGTGAGCATGATCAGCCACCCTGCATCGGAGCGAGCACCTCGACCCGGTCGCCCTCGGCCAGCTCGCGTTCGGCGCGGCTGCCGGCGGGCGCGAACTGGCCGTTCACGGCCGTGGCGACCACGGTGCCGGCAAGCCCGAGCTCGTCGAGCAGCTCGGCAAGGGTGCGGCCGCGGATCTCGCGCGGCTCGTTATTGACGATCACCTTCATCCATCACCTCCGGAAAGACGGCGCCGTCCAGCACGACCGCAGCGGCGCGGCGCGCCAGGGCCGGCGCAAGCAGGAAGCCGTGGCGGAACAGGCCGTTGACAAGGACCGTCCCGCCCTGCCGCCGGATGCGCGGCAGATTGTCGGGAAAGGCCGGACGCACGTCGCAGCCGAGCTCCAGGATCTCCGCCTCGGCGAAGGCCGGATGCAGCGCATAGGCGGCGTTGAGCAGCTCGACCACCGAGCGGGCGGTGACCCGGCCCCGCTCCTCGCTCTCGATCATGGTCGCCCCGATCATGAACGCCTGATCCCGGCGCGGGACCACGTAGAGCGGAAAACGGGGATGGAGCAGGCGCACCGGGCGCGACAGCCGCACCTCCAGGCAGCGCACGACCACCATCTCGCCCTTGACGCCGCGCAGGTCCGGCAGCCGGTCCCGGGCGGCAAAACCGCGGCAGTCAACCGCCGTTCCCGCCACATGCCCAGCCGCGGTGCCGTAACGAACCGGCACCCCGCGCTCAGCCAGACCCCGGGCCAGCGAAGCGAGCGCCGCGCGCGGGTCCAGATGCGCCTCCTCGGGAAAGAACAGGCCGCGCGAGAAGCGGCCGGCGAGATCGGGCTCGAGTTCGGCGATGCCGTCGGCGTCGAGCCGTCGGTGGTTGGTGGTGCGACGGCTCCAGCGCTCCAGCTCGGGCTCGTCCCGGCGCGGCGCTAGGACAAGGCTACCCCGACCCACCACGCCGTCGTGATGGCGCGGCCACCAGTCCAGGGCCTCGCGGCCGAGCGCGACGACCAGGTCCTCCGCACTCTCGCGCTCGCACCAGGGGGCCAGCATGCCGCCGGCCTGCCATGAACATGCCTCGGTGCCGAGCGCCGGGCCGCGCTCGATCACCTCGACCGGGCAGCCGCGCTCGGCGAGTTCGGTCGCGGTGGCGAGCCCGGCGACGCCGGCGCCGACGACGGTCACGTGCATCGGCCTCCCCCGTCAGTAGCGGAGGGATCGGGCGTCGGGTTGTCCGGAGGCGCCCATCCCTTCGCCAGCGTGACCTGGATCAGGTTCGAAGGGTCGCCATGCCGCGCGCTCGGCGCCAATGGCCTCTCAGCCCCTTGCCGGGACTCCCCTTGGTAGGGCTGATGTAGGCGCGCGGCCCGAAGAGGTCAAACCGGCTCGCGCGCCGACGTCGGTCCTGGGGCCAGCTCCTGCAGGAGCTTACGGCGGAGGGCGGCCGCAAAGGTCGCATAGTCCACGGCTGTCATCACGAAGGCGCCCGATCCGCCGATGACCGTCCGACGAAAGTACTCGTCGAGGTATGGCTCTTCGTTGAGGATGGCGAGACCATTGATCGTTATACCGGCTGCGACGGCGAGATCGCGCTCGGGACCAGGATAGGCGCCCTGGGTGCTCCGTCCATCACCGGAGACGTCGATTTTCGCACGACCCCGATAGCCGTTCGTCGCCAGTTCCTTTCTCGACCAAGCCAGGGCGTCCCCGATCGCCGTCTTGCCACCTTCCGAAAACACGACCGGAAAGGCCGCGCCGATGTCGCGCGCGAGATCGGCACACGAGCCGCCGTCGGTCACGCGCCGCCAGTCCACGACCGTGCGCACCTGGCCCTCACCGGCGAACGCGACGACCGCGACGGCGAGCCCAACCGGCAATGCCCTAATCGCTGCGAGCACCGCGGGATCATGGAACGCCCGGACAAGACCGGTCCGCGCCAGCTCCTGCTCCACGGCGTCGACGCTGCCCGAGACGTCGACGGCGAGAACCAACTCGATGTCGACGGCTTGCTCCGCGACGGCGCTCACCGGCAGCAGGACGAGGCCGGCCAGCATGGCAGGCAACCTGCGCGGCATGGGCGAGGCCCTCCCTCGAGCTCAGTCAAGCGTCCGCTGGTAACGCGCTACGGCGAGGGTTGCGACTGCAAGCAAGAATAGCATGAGCGGCCACAGATTGGGCCAAGCTTCGGCGAACCCGTTGCCCTTGAGCATGACGCCGCGGACGATCCTGAGGAAGTGGGTCAGCGGCAGGATCTCGCCGATCACTTGAGCCCATTGCGGCATGCCCTTGAAGGGGAACATGAACCCGCTCATCAGGATCGACGGCAGGAAGATGAACATCGACATCTGCATCGCCTGCAGCTGGTTCTGCGCCAGCGTGCTGAACAGGAAGCCCATGGCGAGGTTGGCGGCGATGAACACCAGCAGGCCCGCCGCCAGGGCGGTGAGGCTGCCCAGCATCGGCACGCCGAACAGGATGAGTGCGGCGCCGATGATGACGGAAACCTGGAACAGGCCGACGCCGATGAACGGCAGCAGCTTGCCGATCATCACCTCGAGCGGGGTGACCGGCATCGCCAGGAGGTTCTCCATCGTGCCCCGTTCGCGCTCGCGGGTGACGGCGAGCGAGGTCATGATCACCATGGTCAGAGTCAGGATGGTGCCGACCAGACCCGGGACGATGTTGTAGCTGGTGAGGCCCTCCGGGTTGTAGCGGCGGTGGATGCGCAGGTCGAAGGCGGGCTCGTTCTTCGCGAGCTTGCCCAGCGGACCCTTCAGGTCGTGGGCGAGGGCGCGCGCCTGCAGGGTGCCCAGGGCACCAAGGGCATTGCCGGTCGCGACCGGGTCGGTGGCGTCGCCCTCGACCAGGAGCTGCGGGCGGTCGCCGCGCAGCAGGTCGCGCGAGAAGCCGGCCGGGATGGTCACGGCGAACAGCGCCTCGCCGACCGCGAGCATCCGGTCGACCTCCTCGTGACTCTCCGCGACCCGGACGATGCGGTAGTAGCCGGTGTTCTGCAGCGCGGCGACGAAGCTGCGGGTCAGGTCGCTCTGGTCGTAGGAGAGGATGACGGTCGGCAGGTGCTTGGGGTCGGTGTTGATGGCGTAGCCGAACAAGGTGAGCTGCATCAGCGGAATGCCCACCATCATGGCGAAGGTGAGCCGATCGCGCCGCATCTGGATGAACTCCTTCACGATCATCGCCCACAGGCGCGAGAAGGAGAACCAGCGGCCGCTCATGCGTAGTTGTCCCGGCTGCGGCTCATCAGATGGATGAACACGTCCTCCAGCGAGGGCGGGATCTGCCGCCAGGTCAGCGCGGCATCGTCGCGCCACGGTGCGATCGCGGCCTCGAGCGCGCGCTCGTCGATGCCGCTGACATGCAAGGTCGAGCCGAAGGGTGCCACCATCTCGACGCCCGGTCGGCCGCGCAGGGCATCGGCCACCGCGTCCACTCCCTGCCCCTCCGCCTGCCAGGTCACCAGCTCGGAGCCGGCCAGGACCTCCTGGATGGTACCTTCGGTGAGCAGGCGGCCGTAGGAGATGTAGGCGATGCGATGGCAGCGCTCGGCCTCGTCCATGTAGTGGGTGCTGACCAGCACGGTCATGCCACCGGCCGCGAAACGGTGGATCTCGTCCCAGAACTCGCGTCGGGCCTTGGGGTCGACTCCCGCAGTGGGCTCGTCCAGCAGCAGCAGCTTCGGATCGTGAATCACGGCGGCCGTCAGGGCAAGGCGCTGTTTCCAGCCGCCCGAGAGCGCACCGGCGAGCTGGTCTTGACGATTGGCCAGGCCCAGGCGATCCAGCGCCTCGGCCACGCGCTCGCGGCGGTGGTCCAGCGCGTAGAGCCTGGCGACGAAGTCGAGATTCTCGCGGATGCTGAGATCCTCGTAGAGGCTGAAGCGCTGGGTCATGTAGCCGACCTGGCGCTTGATCGCCCACGCCTCCTTGACGATGTCGTGGCCGAGGCAGCTGCCGCTGCCCTCGTCCGGCGTGAGCAGGCCGCACAGCATGCGGATGGTCGTGGTCTTGCCGCTGCCGTTGGGGCCGAGGAAGCCGCAGATCCGGCCGCGCTCGACCTGGATGCTGAGATGGTCGACGACGGTGCGGGTGCCGAAGCGCTTGACCAGGCCGCGCGCGTCGATGACCGGGCTCATCGCAGGCGCACGTCCACCGGCTGACCCGGATTCAGGGCGATGCCGTCCCCGGGCCAGGCCTCGACCATGAACACGAGCTTGCCGCGGCTGCCGACGCTGTAGATCACCGGCGGCGTGTACTCGGCCTCCGGTGCTATGAACCGGACGGTCCCGGTCATGCCCGCGGCGCAGCCGTCGCAGCGCAGGTCGACCTGCTGGCCGACCTGGACATGCCCGAGCTCGGGCTCGGGCACGAAGAAGCGGACCTTGACCTTGTCCGGCGGCAGCAGGCTCACGACGATGCCGCCGGCATCGACCCATTCGCCGCCGTCGCGCACCCGATCGTCGACCAGGGCCGCCATGGGCGCGCGCACGGTGCGCTGCTCGAGTTCCCACCGGGCCTGCGCCAGGGCGGCCTCGCGCATCGCCACGTCGGCCTCGGCAGCCGCGATCTGATCCTCGCGGGCGGGCAACCGGGCCGTGGCGAGTTCGGCCTCCATGGCCGCCACCCGCGCGCGCGCCTCGTCGGCCGCGGAGCGCGCCTGGTCGAATCGCGCCTCGGCCGCGAAATCGCGCCGCGCCAGCTTCGCCTGGCGGTCCAGGTCCTGCTGCGCATAGGTCGACGCGGCCCTGGCCTCGGCCAGATTGGCGTCGATGCGGGCAATCTCCTCCGGCCGCTTGCCGAGCCTGAGATCGGCGAGGTTGGACTTTGCCCGCTCGAGCTGTGCCTCGGCCTCGCCGACCATCGCGCGCTGGCGCCCGTCCTCCAGCGAGAACAGCAGGTCGCCGGCGGCGATCCGGTCGCCGCGACGGACCGGCACGCTCTCCAGCCAGCCGGCTGCCGGCGCGCCGAGGCGGACATACTCGCCTTCCGCGTAGCCGTGCAGCCAGCCCTGGTCGCTGCCGTCGCAACCGGCGAGCAGGAGCATGCAGCCCAGGGCGGCGAGCAGGGGTCTCATGGCGCCAAGCCGCGCAGGAGGGTGTCGACATGGGCATCGAGTACCCGCCAAGGATCGAACGGATGTTCCTCGTGCGGCGCGAAGACCGCGCGCCAGACCGCCAACATCAGCACCGGTGCCACCACCAGCCGCGCCACGGCCTCGCTGTCCTGCGGCCGGAACTCGCCCTGCGCCACCCCTCGACGATGCAGGCCGGCGATCAGCGCCAGGGCGCGATCCGCGACGGTGAGCTTGTAGAAGCGGGCGAGCTCGGGAAACTTGTGCAGTTCGCCGATCAGCAGGCGCGGCAGGACCACGAGGCGTCCATCGCGGATGATGCCGGCGAGGAGCGGCATCACCTGCCGCAGCAGCGGCGTCACTGGACCGACATGGGCGGCGGCGATGGCCTGGGCCCGGTCCAGGTTCGGTACGATGAGCGTTCGCACCAGCGCCTCGAACACCGCCTCCTTGCCCGGGAAATAAAGGTAGAGGGTACCCTTCGCGGCCCCTGCCCTGGCGGCGATGTCCTCCATCCGGGCGGCGGCAAAGCCCTTTTCGGCGAACACGGCGAGCGCGGCGTCGAGCAGCTCGGCGGGTCGGGTATCCTTGCGACGGCGTCGAAGCGGGGTCATGCCCGATTTTATAACTGACTGGTCAGTCATTAGCAAGCGATCACTGGTCGCGCGATCGCTTCGCGTTGACGCAAGTCCGCCCGAGACGCAGTCTCACGCAGTCCGACAGGCGGCAGGAGACGCGCTCGCCACTTGATCGGCGAGGTGGCGCAATTCCGGGAGGAGGCTCGATGAGCGAGGAGATCGGCTTCGCCGAGGACATTCGTCCCCTGTTCACGGCCGAGGACGTTTCGGCCATGCGTCGGATGGGGCTCAATCTGGCCTCGGTCGAGCAGGTCCGGAAGAATGCCCCGCGCATCCTTTCCCGCCTCAGCGACAAGAGCATGCCGCCGGGCCGCCCGTGGCCCGACGAGCAGGTGGCGCGGTTCCGAGCCTGGATCGACGGGGGCATGGCCTCTTGAAGCGCGCGACCCAGCCGCCGGCGCCCGCGACCGCTGCCATCATGGGGTAGCGAGCTGGCGTCTCCGGGAGTGCCCCAGCGCTCAGCCGATGGCGGGACGCTCCATCAGCCGCGTGTCGCCGTTGCCCGCCACCACCGGAGTGTAGAGCTGCTGCGCTCTGGTCTCGAATGCCGCCACCATGCGGCGCACGGCTTCGTTGAACAACAGGCCGATCAGGTTCTGGAGGATGCGCGACTTGAACTCGAAGTCGACGTAGAAATTGACCAAACACCCGTCCGGATGGGGCGCGAACTGCCAGTGGTTCTGGAGATAGCGGAACGGGCCGTTGATGTACTCGACGTCGATCTTGGTCTTGGGATGGAGCGTGACCTTGGAGCTGAACCGCTCCCTGAACACCTTGAACGCGATCACCAGATCCGCATAGAACACGTCGCCCTCGCGGCGGGTGATCCGCGACGCCTTGCACCAGGGCAGGAATTCGGGATAGCGGTCGACACCCGCCACAAGCTCGTAGAGCTGCTCAGGGAGGTAGGGCAGGACCCGCTGCTCGGCGTGTGTCGGCATGAAGATCTCAAAGGTGAGCGGGTACGGCGCCGCCATGCTGAGCGTTCCTGGCCGCGCGCAGGCGCTCGAAGTCGCTGCCGGCGTGGTAGGAGCTGCGGGTGAGCGGCGAGGCCGAGACCATGTGGAAGCCCTTTGGCCCGGGCCGATGCGGGCATAGCCCTCGAACTCGGCCGGCTCGACGAAGCGCTCTACCTTGTGATGGCGGGGCGTCGGGCGAAGATACTGGCCGATGGTGAGGAAGTCGATGTCGGCCGAGCGCATGTCGTCCATGACCTGCAGGACCTCGCGCTTCTCCTCGCCCAGACCCGACCATGATGCCCGACTTGGTGAACAGCGTCGGGTCCAGCTCCTTGACCTGCTGCAGCAGGCGCAGGGAGTGGAAGTAGCGCGCACCCGGCCGGACCGTGCGGTAGAGGCGCGGCACGGTCTCGAGGTTGTGGTTGTAGACGTCGGGGCGCGCCGCGACGATCGCGTCGACCGAACCCGGCTTGCGCAGGAAGTCGGGGGTCAGGATCTCGATCGTCGTCTCCGGCCGCGCCGCGCGGATCGCCTGGATGCAGCGCACGAACTGGAAGGCGCCGCCATCCGGCAGGTCGTCGCGGTCGACCGAGGTGATCACGACGTGGGCAAGGCCCATGGTAGCCACGACCTCGGCCAGATGCGCCGGCTCCTTGGGGTCCACCGCAAGCGGCATGCCGGTCTTGACGTTGCAGAAGGCGCAGGCCCGCGTGCAGGTGTCGCCCAGGATCATCACCGTCGCGTGCTTCTGGGTCCAGCACTCGCCGATGTTGGGACAGGCCGCCTCCTCGCACACCGTGTGAAGTCCCTTGGCGCGCAACAGGCGCCGGGTCTCGTGGTAGGTCTCGGACGTGGGCGCCTTGACCCGGATCCAGGATGGCTTGCGCTGGACGGTCGTGCGGTCGAGGAGGGTGACGGTGGACATGTGTCAGAAGTGAACGGCGCGTCCATAAGCGTCAAGGGCGGCCTCGTGCATCATTTCCGACAGGGTCGGATGCGGGAAGATGCTGTGGAACAGGTCCTCCTCGGTCGCCTCCATGGTCCGGGCGATCACATAGCCCTGGATCAACTCGGTGACCTCGGCCCCGATCATGTGGGCGCCCAGCAATTCCCCGGTCTTCGCGTCGAACACGGTCTTGACCATGCCGTCGGGCTCGCCGAGGGCGATCGCCTTGCCGTTGCCGATGAACGGAAAGCGGCCGACCTTGACCTCGAAGCCCTTGTCCTTGGCCGCCTGCTCGGTCAGGCCGACGCTCGCGACCTGCGGCGTGCAGTAGGTGCAGCCCGGGATCTTCGAGATGTCGAGCGGGTGCGGGTGCCCGGCGCCCGCGATCTTCTCGACGCACAGCACGCCCTCGTGGCTCGCCTTGTGCGCCAGCCAGGGCGGGCCGGTGACGTCGCCGATGGCGTAGACGCCGGGCTCGCCGGTCCGGCACCACTCGTCGATCACGATGTGGCCACGCTCGACCTTCACGCCCGTGCCCTCGAGCCCCAGGTCCTCGGTGTTGCCGACGATGCCGACGGCCATGATCACGCGCTCGACCGTGAGATCCTCGCTCTTGCCGCCGCTCTCGATCGTCGCCGTCACGCTGTCGGCGCCCTTCTTCAAGGCTTTCACCGTGGCGCCGGTGCGGATCTTGATCCCGCGCTTCTCGAACGCCTTCTGCGCGAAGGCCGAGATCTCCTCGTCCTCGACCGGCAGGACCCGCGGCAGCACCTCGACCACGGTGACCTCGGCGTTCATCGAGCGGTAGAAGCTCGCGAACTCGATCCCGATCGCACCCGAGCCCACGACCAGGAGCGACTTCGGCATCTTCTCCGGGACCATCGCCTCCTTGTAGGTCCAGACCAGCTTGCCGTCGGCCTCGAGCCCGGGAAGCTGGCGGGCCCGGGCGCCGGTCGCGAGCATGATGTGCTTGGCTTCCAAGGTCTCCTCGCCGCCCTTATTGAGCGCGACCGCGAGCTTGCCCTTGCCGGCAAGCTTGGCGGCCCCGTCGAACACGGTGACCTTGTTCTTCTTCAGGAGATGTCCGACGCCGCGGTTGAGCTGTTGCGCCACGCCGCGGCTGCGCTTGACCACGGCGGCGGCGTCGAAGCGGGGATTGTCCGCGGCGAGGCCGAAGCTCGAGGCATGGCGCATCAACTCGAGCACCTCGGCCGAGCGCAGAAGCGCCTTGGTCGGGATGCAGCCCCAGTTCAGGCAGATGCCGCCCAGATGCTCGCGCTCGACCAGCGCCACCTTCATCTTGAGCTGAGCGGCGCGGATCGCCGCCACGTAGCCGCCAGGGCCGCCGCCGACGACGATCAGGTCGAAGCTCTGGGCCATCAGTTTCCTCCCATGGCGCGCTGTCCAGGCCTCAGCCGAGCAGCGCCTCGATCTCGACCGGCAAGCGCTCGCCGGCGAACGGATTGCGGATGGTCAAGCCGCCATCGACGGCGCCGTCCTGCATGTCCTCGGTCAGGAGTGTGGTGCAGCCGGCGCGACGCAGGGTGGCGACGAGCAGGCCATCCCAGTAGGAGAGCCGCCCGGCGGCTGCCTCTGCGAGAGCATCCTCGGTGTCGACTGTCCTGGGCTCGACGACAGGAAACAAACGGATCCAGTCACGGGCCTGCTGTGCGGCCGCTTCGGGCGACCGGAGGCCGCGCGGGGTCACGGCGCCGTAGAACTCGCCCACGGTCTGCAGCGCGATGACGCTGCGGTTGCTTTCGGCAGCACGTCGGACGAGATCCTGGGTGCGCCGACACAGGTCAGCGTCCTGACTGTCAACCGCGTACACCAGGATGTTCGTGTCGAGGCCGATGCTAGCCCCGCTCATGAAGCTCGTCACGACCTGTCCGGCCAATGCCCAGGGGCTTGGCCGACGCGAACAGCCGCCGCATCGCAGCCTCCTTGTCCGCGTCGATCCGCCTGCTGCCGGTTTCCAACGGCAGGATGCACGCCACCGGCCGGCCATGCTTGGTAACGACCAAGTCCCGCCCTTCGCTCTCTGCCTTGGCCAGGAGTTCGGAGAAGCGCTGGTTCGCCTCTCGGGCGCTGATCTGGATAAGCTCGCTCATCTCGATCTCCAAGCGTACTACAAGATTTTGGACGCCTAGAGCAGCAGTGCCAGCGGGTCCTCGACCAGCTTCTTGAACTCCTGCAGGAACACCGCACCCAAAGCACCATCGACGACGCGGTGATCGGTCGAGAGAGTCACCGACATCACGGTGGCGATCTTGATCTCGTCACCCTTGACCACCGGGCGCTTCTCGCCGGCGCCGACCGCCATGATGCAGGCCTGCGGCGGGTTGATGACCGCCATGAAGTCCTTGACACCGAACATGCCGAGATTGCTGATCGAGAAGCCGCCGCCCTGGAATTCCTCGGGCTTGAGCTTGCCGTCCTTGGCGCGTTTGGCGAGGTCCTTCATCTCGGCGGAAATAGTCGACAAGCCTTTCTGGTCGGCCTTTCGGATGATCGGCGTGATCAGGCCGCCATCGATCGCGACCGCCACCGAGACGTCGATGTCCTTGAACTGGAAGATCCGGTCGCCGCCCCAAGCGGCGTTGACCCCGGGCACCTTGCGCATGCCCATGGCCACGGCCTTGATGACGAAATCGTTGACCGAAAGCTTGTAGTCCGCACCCTCGCGGGCATTGAGCTGCGCCCGCATCGCAAGAAGCCCGTCGAGCTCGCAGTCGATCGTGAGGTAGAAGTGCGGGATGGTCTGCTTGGCTTCGGTCAGCCGACGCGCGATGACCTTGCGCATGTTGTTGAGCGGAATTTCGTCGTACGCCGCAGTCGGCGGCGGTGTGGGGGCCGCGGTTGCTGACGGCTCCGCGGCAGGCATGTCGGCCACCGGCGCCGCTGCCGACTTTGCCTGCTGCGGGACGCCACCCTTGAGCGCAGCCTCGATGTCCGACTTCACGATGCGCCCGTGCGGGCCACTACCCGACAGCTCGCGCAGGTCGAGGCCGGCCTGCACGGCCATGCGGCGTGCCAGCGGGCTCGCCGCGATCCGATTGCCGGGATCTGCGGGCTTGGCTTCGGTCATCAGTTCGCGCGCCACTCCACCGCTCTGCGGCGAGGCGGGGCTGTCCGGCGCCTTGGCCTCCGCGACGGGCTTGGCCTCCCCGTTCGCCTTCGCGGCGGGTGCGGCGTCGAGCGCGCTTCGGTCCTCGCCCTCCTCGAGCAGGAGCGCGATCGGCTCGTTGACCTTCACCCCCTCGGTGCCGCCGGGCACCAGGATCCGGCCCAGGGTTCCTTCGTCGACCGCCTCGACCTCCATGGTGGCCTTGTCGGTCTCGATCTCGGCGATCACGTCGCCGGACTTGATCGCGTCGCCCTCGCTCTTGAGCCACTTGGCGAGATTGCCCTCGGTCATGGTCGGCGACAGGGCCGGCATCAGGATCTTGATCGGCATGGGCTGGCTCCGGCCTAGCTGCGGTAGCAGACGGCCTTGGCGGCCGCGACCACGTCCTCCACCTGCGGCATCACCAGGTGCTCGAGATTGGCGGCATAGGGCATCGGCACATCCTTGCCGTGAACGCGCACCACCGGCGCGTCGAGCCAGTCGAAGGCCTGCTCCATCATCACCGCCGCGATCTCCGCACCCATGCCGCTCTGTGGCCAGCCTTCCTCGACCGAGACGATGCGGTTGGTCTTCTTGACCGAGTCGACGATAGTTTCGGTATCGAGGGGGCGAATCGTTCGCAGGTCGATCACCTCCGCCTCGATCCCCTCTTCTGCCAGCTTTTCCGCCGCCTTGAGCGCGCGGTCGACCATCAGCGAGAACGCGGTGATGGTGACGTGGCCGCCCGCGCGCACGATCTTGGCCCTGCCGATCGGAACGACGAAGTCGTCGAGCTTGGGCACGTCGAAGCTCTGGCCGTAGAGCACCTCGTTCTCGAGGAACACGACCGGGTTGGGATCGCGGATGGCGGCCTTGAGCAGGCCCTTGGCGTCGGCAGCACTGTAGGGGGCCACGACCTTGAGGCCTGGGCAATGGGCGTACCAGGAGCTGTATTCCTGGCTGTGCTGGGCACCGACGCGGGCGGCGGCACCATTGGGCCCGCGGAAGACGATCGGGCAACCCATCTCGCCGCCCGCCATGTAGAGCGTCTTGGCCGCGGAATTGATGATGTGGTCGATCGCCTGCATGGCGAAGTTCCAGGTCATGAACTCGACGATCGGCCGCAGGCCGGCCATCGCCGCCCCGACCCCGAGCCCGGTAAAGCCGTACTCGGTGATCGGCGTGTCGATCACCCGCCTGGCGCCGAACTCCTCGAGCAGCCCCTGGCTCACCTTGTAGGCGCCCTGATACTCCGCGACCTCCTCACCCATAAGGAAGACGTCAGGGTTGCGGCGCATCTCCTCGGCCATGGCATCGCGGAGAGCTTCGCGCACGGTCTGGCGGACCATTTCTGTCCCTTCGGGGACTTCGGCCTCTCGCGGCGCCTTGACGGTCTTCGGCAAAGCGGCGGTGTCGGCATTCGCCGGCTTCTTTTCCTCGGCCGGCGGCGAGTTTATTGGCTCGTCCGCCGCCGCGGCCGGCAGCACCGCTTCGTCCAACGCGCTCGGATTCTCACCGTCGCCCAGCAGCATCGCGATCGGAGTGTTGACCGCCACACCTTCGGTCCCGGCCGGCACCAGGATCTTGCCCAGCGTCCCCTCGTCCACCGCCTCGACTTCCATGGTGGCTTTGTCGGTCTCGATCTCGGCGATCACGTCACCGGATCGGACCGAATCCCCCTCGTTTTTCAGCCATTTGGCGAGATTGCCCTCGGTCATGGTCGGCGACAGGGCCGGCATCAGAATCGGGGTCGGCATCCCAGTCTCCCAGCTGCCGCCGCGTCACCGGCCGGGGCCGGGATCGGGCGTTGCAGCGCATTTGTCGTTCTCTCGCCTCAGGCCTCGACCAGCACGTCGGTCCAGAGCTCGCTCGGATCGGGCTCGGGCGCATCCTGGGCGAAGCGGGCGGCCTCATTGACGATGTCGCGGATTTCCTTGTCGAGCCGCTTGAAATCGTCGTCGCCGGCGGCCTTACGGTCCGCAATCACCTTGCGCAGGAGATCGATCGGGTCGTGCCGCTCGCGCATCTCCTGCACTTCTTCCTTGGTGCGGTACTTCGCGGGATCGGACATGGAGTGCCCGCGGTAGCGATAGGTCATGGCCTCGAGGATGATCGGTCCCTCGCCGCCGCGGACCTGACGCACCAGCTCCTCGGCCTTGGCATGCACCTCGACCACATCCATGCCATCCACCTGGTGCCCCTCGATGCCATAAGCATGGCCGCGCTCGCAGAGCTTCGGCCCGGCAGCGGCACGCACTTGGGCGGTGCCCATGGCGTAGCGGTTGTTCTCGATCACGTAGAGGATCGGCAGCTTCCACAAGGCCGCCATGTTGAAGCTCTCGTAGACCTGCCCTTGGTTGACCGCGCCGTCGCCCATGTAGGCGACGCAGATGCCACCGTCCTCGCGGTATTTGTGGGCGAAGGCGAGGCCCGTTCCGAGCGGCACCTGCCCGCCCACGATACCGTGCCCGCCGTAGAAGCCGACCGACCGGGCGAACATGTGCATCGAGCCGCCCTTGCCCTTCGAGTAGCCGGTGCTGCGCCCGGTGAGCTCGGCCATGACCCGGCGAGGGTCCATGTTGCAGACCAGCATGTGGCCATGGTCGCGATAGCCGGTGATCACGCTGTCGCCCGGCTGCAGCGCATGCTGGATGCCGACCGCTACGGCCTCCTGGCCGATGTAGAGATGGCAGAAGCCGCCGATCAGACCCATGCCGTAGAGCTGGCCCGCCTTCTCCTCGAAGCGGCGGATCAGCAGCATTTGCCGGTAGTAGCCGAGAAGCTGCTCGGGGCTCGGACCGCTAGTCTTGGCGGCGGGCTTCTGGGCCGCCTTGGGCGACGTCCTGGCTGCCATCGCGTCTCACTCCTCCCACTTCCCCCCGGCGCTCGGCCCGCCGTTGGCGGCCAGCACTCGGTGTGCCGGTGTTTACACGGTTTGCGATGGCCGCCATAGCCGACCGCCGTCCGCTACTCGGCCGTTTCGTCGTCGCGCCGCAGGACGATGACCTCGTTGGGCCGCACATAGCCCAGCAGCCGCAACTGCTCCTCGAGCCGGTCGCGGTCGAGGGAATCGGGCTGGAACGCGGCGACGTCGCCCTCGACCTCCGCACGTTCTGCCGACAGCGCCGCCAGTTCCTCTCGGGCCAGATGGAGATCGCGCGAGGTGTCGATCCAGGCCAGGAAGCCATACCGCCCATGCAGGGCATGGTAGCCGAAATAGGCGAGGACCAGAGTGAGGGCGACCGCGATCCAGCGGCCCTTGAGCCAACCGTTCACCGCCTCCAGCACATAGGCCACCGCGCTCGTCCTTTCGTCAGCCGCGCGCCAACCGCGACCTTCCAGCGTAGACGGCACCGTCGCCCAACATCTGTTCGATGCGCAACAGTTGATTGTATTTGGCGAGACGATCCGAACGCGAGAGTGATCCGGTCTTGATCTGGCCGCAATTGGTGGCAACGGCGAGGTCGGCGATGGTGGAGTCCTCGGTCTCCCCCGAGCGATGGGAGATGATCGAGGAATAGCCGGCCGAGGTGGCGAGGCGGATCGCCTCCAGGGTCTCGGTCAACGTCCCGATCTGGTTGACCTTGATCAGGATGGCGTTGGCGATGTCCTCTTCGATTCCCTTGGCGAGGATCGCGGGATTGGTCACGAACAGATCGTCGCCGACCAGCTGGATCTCGTCGCCCAGGGTCTCGGTCAGCACCCGCCAGCCGTCCCAGTCGCCCTCGGCCAGGCCGTCCTCGATCGTGACGATCGGGAAGCGCTCGCACAGGCCGGACAGCCAGCCGACCATGCCCTCGGGGTCGAGGGTCTTGTTCTCGCCTTCCAGATGGTAGCGGCCGTCCTTGAAGAACTCGCTGGCGGCGACATCGAGGCCGAGGACGATATCCTCGCCGAGCTTGTAGCCGGCGGCCTCGACGCCCTTCTCGATGAAGGCCAGCGCCTGCTCGGTATCGACATTGGGCGCGAACCCGCCTTCGTCGCCGACGGACGTGTTGTGCCCCGCATCCTTGAGCAGCTTCTTCAGCGCGTGGAACACCTCCGTCCCGGCCCGCAAAGCGTCGCTGAAGGTCTCGGCACCCACCGGCAGGATCATGAACTCCTGGATGTCGAGCGGGTTGTCGGCGTGGGCGCCGCCATTGATGATGTTCATGAGCGGCGTCGGCAGGACGCGCGCGCCGACGCCGCCAAGATAGCGGTAGAGCGGCAGGCCGGTGCCGACCGCCGCCGCCCGGGCCGATGCCAGGCTGACGGCGAGGATGGCGTTGGCGCCCAGCCGTTCCTTGCTCTCGGTGCCGTCGAGCTCGATCATCGCCGCGTCGAGGGCGGTCTGGTCGAGCGCGTCGAAGCCCGTGACCGCATCGGCGATCTCGCCGTTCACGGCATCGACCGCGCGCGTCACGCCCTTGCCGAGATAGCGACCCTTGTCGCCGTCGCGCAGCTCGATGGCCTCACGCGAACCGGTGGAGGCACCCGACGGCACTGCGGCGCGGCCGAAGGCGCCGTTCTCGAGCACGACGTCGGCCTCGACGGTGGGGTTGCCGCGGCTGTCGAGGATCTCACGGCCCCGGATAGCGACGATCTCAAGCTCACCCATATGCGTGTCTCCCCAGGAGGTGGCGCACGCTAAAGCGCCACTGGCGGTTTCGCCTTGGCCAGCGCGTCGAAGCGCTGGAGATCGGTCAGCAGCTCCTCCAGGCGATCCAGCGGCACCATGTTCGGGCCATCGCTGGGCGCGCGGTCGGGCTGCTCGTGGGTCTCGATGAACACGGCGGCGACGCCGATGGCCACCGCCGCCCGGGCCAGGACCGGCACATACTCGCGCTGTCCGCCGCTGGTGCCGCCCATGCCGCCGGGCTGCTGCACCGAGTGGGTCGCGTCGAACACGACCGGCCAGCCGGTGGCGGCGAGCTGCGGCAGGGCCCGCATGTCCGAGACCAGCGTGTTGTAGCCGAAGCTGGCGCCGCGCTCGCAGGCGAGGATGGCGGTCGCCCCGAAGCTCTCGAGCTTGGCCGTGACCTGCTTCATGTCCCAGGGGGCCAGGAACTGGCCCTTCTTGACGTTGATCGCACGCCCGGTTTCGGCCGCGGCGCGCAGCAGGTCGGTCTGGCGGCACAAGAAAGCGGGTATCTGCAGGACATCGACGACCTCGGCCACAGGCCGGCACTGCCAGCTTTCATGGACGTCGGTGAGCACCGGAAGACCCGTCGCCTCCTTCACCGCGGCGAGGATCTCGATGCCCTTGTCCAGGCCGATGCCGCGGGCGCTCGAGGCGCTGGTACGGTTCGCCTTGTCGAAGGAGCTCTTGTAGATCAGCGGCATGGCGAGCTTGTCGGTGAGCCGCTTGAGCTCGCCGGCCATGGTCAGCGCATGGTCGCGGCTCTCGATCGCGCACGGCCCGGCGATCAGGGCCAATGGCCGGCCGTTGGCGACGGCGATCCTGCCGATCTCGACGGTACGCTGTTCGGACATCACACCAGCCTCGACTGTTCCAGCGCCGCCCGGATGAAGGCGGCGAACAAAGGATGCGGCGCCATCGGGCGCGACTTCAGCTCGGGATGGAACTGTACCCCAACGAACCAGGGATGGCCCGGCAGTTCGATCATCTCCGGCAGCCGCCCGTCCGGCGACATGCCGGAGAAACGCAGGCCTGCCCCTTCCAGCACTTGGCGGTAGTTGATGTTGACCTCGTAGCGATGCCGGTGCCGCTCGCTGATCTCGGGCACACCGCCATAGACGTCGGCCACGAGGCTGCCCGGTTCGAGCACGCAAGGGTAGGCGCCCAGGCGCATGGTGCCGCCGAGATTGTCGCTGGCGCCGCGGCGGTGGAGGCGACCATCCTGTTCCCACTCGGTCATCAGGCCGACGATGGGATCCTGGCACGGGCCGAACTCGGTCGAGGAGGCACCGTTGAGCCCCATCCGGCGGGCCGCCTCGACACAGGCCAGCTGCATCCCGAAGCAGATGCCGAGAAACGGCAGCGCCTTCTCGCGGGCGTAGGTCACGGCGGCAATCTTGCCCTCGACGCCGCGCTCGCCGAAGCCGCCGGGCACCAGCACCGCGTTCATGCCGTGCAGCCGGTCGCTGTGATCGGACTGGGCGAACTCCTCGGCGTCGATCCAGTGCAGTTTGACCCGCACATTGTTGGCGATACCGCCGTGGACCAGGGCCTCGTTCAGCGACTTGTAGGCGTCGAACAGGCCCGTGTACTTGCCGACCACCGCCACCGACACCTCGCCCTCCGGGCGGAACAGGCGGTTCACGATCTGGTGCCAGGAGGACAGGTCCGGCCGATGCTCGTGGGGCAGGCCGAGGGACCGCAGCAGCTGCGTGTCCAGGCCTTCCTCGTGGTAGCTGATCGGCACCTGGTAGATCGAGGCGCAGTCCAGGGCCGGAATCACGGCTTCCGGCCGCACCGAGCATTGCAGCGCGATCTTGCGCCGCGCATCCTCCGGGATCGGCCGGTCCGCGCGCGCCAGCAGGATGTCGGGCTGAACGCCGATGGCGCGCAGTGCCGCCACCGAATGCTGCGTCGGCTTGGTCTTGAGTTCGTGCGCCGAGGCGATCCAGGGCACCAGCGTGACGTGGATGAAGCAGCACTGCTGCGGCTCATGCTCGAGGGCGAACTGACGGATCGCCTCGAAGAACGGCAGCCCTTCGATGTCGCCGACGGTGCCGCCGATCTCGCACAAGACGATGTCGGCATCCTCGGTGTCGTTCTCGATGAACTCCTTGATGGCGTTGGTCACGTGCGGGATGACCTGCACCGTGCCACCGAGATAGTCGCCCTGCCGCTCGCGCGTCAGCACGGTCCAGTAGATGCGGCCCGCCGAGACGGTATCGGACGCCCGCGCGGGAACGCCGGTGAACCGCTCATAGTGCCCGAGGTCGAGATCGGTCTCGGCCCCGTCGTCGGTGACGAACACCTCGCCATGCTGGTAGGGCGACATCGTGCCCGGATCGACGTTCAGGTAGGGGTCGAGCTTGCGCAGGCGCACGCGATAGCCGCGCAGCTGCAGCAGCGAGCCCAGCGCCGCCGCGGCCAAGCCCTTGCCAAGTGACGAGACCACACCGCCGGTGATGAAGACGTAGCGCTTCATGGCGCGGCACCGGCCGCGCCGGAGCGTTGGGGGGCCGGGTCGCGCCGCAAGTGCGAACGGCCTACTGGGCGATGGGCGCCGTGGGCTCGCCCGGCGCCACGGGCTCCGTCGGCACGGCCGCGGGCGCCTCGGTCGGGCTCGTCGCGGGCAGGTCGATGATCGAGCCGCCGCGTTTCGCTTGCCCGGCCAGGATCGCCAGCGTCAGACTGGTCGCGATGAAGCAGGCCGCCAGGATCGCCGTGGTGCGGGTCAGGAGATTGGCGGTGCCGCGCGCGGACATCATGCCGCCCATGGTGCCGCCGCCGAGACCGCCCAGGGCGCCGCCCTCGCTGCGCTGGATCAGGATGACGCCAACCATCGCGGTGGCAATCAACAGGTGAACGACGAGCAGAACAGTGGTCACTGAAGGGAATTCTCCGCATCGAGGCTGGTGGCGGGAGGCAGGACGAGGCCCGCACGCCCGGAATCAAGCGCCGCCACCCGCCTGGTAGATGGTCCAAAAACCAGCGGCGTCCAAGCAGGCACCGCCGACGAGCACGCCGGCGACACCGGGAACGGCCATGATATTGGCCGCGTTGTCGGCCTTGACCGATCCGCCGTAGAGGATCGCCACGTCCGGCGCACCCAGTGCTGCGAGCTTCCGGCCGATGGCGCCATGGCTCTCGGCGATATCCGCGACGGTCGCGGTGCGGCCGGTGCCGATCGCCCAGACCGGCTCGTAGGCGACCACCAGATTGTCGGCGGTGGCGCGCTCGGGCCAGCTGCCGGCGAGTTGCGCCTCCAGCACCGCCACGGTCTGTCCGGCCTCGCGCTGTGCCTCGGTCTCGCCGATGCACAGAACGACCAGGAGGCCGGCGGCGAGCGCGGCGGCAGCCTTGGCCCTGACCATCGCATCGGTCTCGCCCAGGCCGTGCCGGCGCTCCGAATGGCCGACGATGACCGCGGTGGCGCCGACATCCTTGAGCATCGCCGCGCTGATCGAGCCCGTGAATGCGCCCTTGGCCTCGGCATGACAGTCCTGGCCACCGACGATCACACCCTTGCCGGCAACGGCCTCGGCGACGTCGGCGAGAACGGTCGCCGGCGGGAAGATGCCCAACGTACCCGAGCGCGATCCCGGATGGCCGGCCACGGCGACCGCCAGGGCCTGGGCGTCCGCGCGCAGCCCATGCATCTTCCAATTGCCGAAGACGATCGGCCGAGGGCAGCCCATCCAGATATCCGCCGTGTCTTGGAACCGGGCGGGTGGTAACACACCCCCACGGCGCTTTCCAGCTTGGCGGCACGCCGCGCATGTGCGGGAGCAATCGGTTTGCGGGCGGAGGACGAGAGAGGCGACTCGACGACGGTCGGCGACCTGCGGGCGCCCAACCGCATCCCCTGGCCACCCATCCTGTTCGGCACGGCCCTCGTCGCTGCAATCGTTGTGGGATGGATGCTGCCTGGTCCGGATTGGTTTCGTGGAACCGCACCACGCTCGCTCGGACTTGCCCTGCTGCTCCTGGGCCTCGCCCTCGATTTTTCAGCGATGTTCGTCATGGCACGCCACCGGGCCAACATCCTGCCGCATCGGCCGGCGACTGCACTGGTGACCACCGGCCCATTCAGGTGGTCGCGCAATCCGATCTATCTCGGCAACACCTTGGCGTTGTGCGGGGCCGGCCTGGCCTTTGCCAACCCGTGGTTCCTGGCCGCTGCCTTCGCTGCGGCCCTGGCCGTGACCCCATTGGCGATCCAGCGCGAAGAGGCGCATCTGGCCCGACGGTTCGGCGCGGACTGGGACGCCTATCGTGCGCGCACCGCAAGATGGCTCGGCTGGTAACGCAGGCCGCCCGGACGGCACCTTGGAGGTGTTGCGGATCGCCGGTCCACCCCATATGGTCGCTGACCGCGTCGGGGACCCCTCTCCGGATTGCGACCGACCAACCACGACGGCACCCACCGCATGCTCGATAGTCTGAGAAGGCACGCCACCGGCTGGGTGGCCAAGGTGCTGTTCGGCATCCTCGTGCTGAGCTTCGCGATCTGGGGCATCGGCGACATCTTCCGGGCACCGCACGGCGGCAGCACCGTAGCCTCGGTCGCCGGCACCGACATCACGGTCCAGGAAGTCGACCGCGAGTTCGAGAACCGGGTCGCGCAGATGCAACAACAGTTCGGCGCCACCTTCGATCGACGTATGGCGGCGAGCTTGGGGGTCTTGCAGCAGGCGATCGATGCCAGCGTCGCCCGCCGCCTCGTCGACGCCCATGCGCGCGACCTGCAGCTGACCGCGGCCGACGAGACGGTGGCCGAGATCATTCGCGAGACCCCTTCCCTGCAAGGCAGCGGCGGGTTCGAGCGCGATCGCTTCGCTCTGTATCTGCGTCAGCTGGGCATGAGCGAGGCCGACTATGTCGCGGCGATCAGGGCCGATCTGGTCCGCAACGACCTGATCGGTGCCATGACCGGCCCGGTCCAGGCGCCTGACCTGCTCGCCCGCAAACTGGTCGAGTTCCGGCTGGAGGAGCGGCGCGGCAAGGCGGTGCTCGTCGACGCGGCCAATATCGAGGTCGAAACGCCGAGCGACGAGATTTTGACGGCTTATCTCGCGGCCAACGCCAAGACCTACGAGGCGCCCGAGTATCGCACCATCACGCTGCTGACCCTCGCACCGGAGGACCTGCTGCCGGAGATCGAGGTATCCGATGCCGATCTCCAGGCGGCATACGACAGCCGCAGCGATTTTTTCCGCACGCCCGAGCAGCGGAAGTTCGAGCAGTTGCTGGCCCCGGATGAAGCCACCATCAAGCGCGCTGCGGAACTCGCCGCTGGTGGGCAGAGCTTTGCGCAGATCGCCGAGACGATGAAAGACCAGAAGGTCGAGCGGTCCGAGGTCGGCCCGTTGGCCAAGGGCGACCTGCCGGCGGCGCTCGACACGGCAGGCTTCGCGCTGGGCCAGGGTGCGGTGAGCGAGCCGGTCGAGACGCCGTTCGGTTGGCATCTGCTGCGGGCGCAGGAGGTGGTGCCCGAGCAGGTGCAAGCGTTCGACGCGGTCAAGGACGAGCTGCGGCGGGAGATCGCCCTCGAACAGGCGGCGGCTCGCCTGCCCGATGTCGCCACCCGCCTCGACGATGAGCTGGCGGCCGGCACGCCTTTGGATGCCGCGGCCGAGAAAAGTGGTGTGGAACTGCAGTCGCTCGGCCCCTTGGATCGGACCGGCCATACGCCCACCCATGAGCGGCTGGCTGCGGACCGGCTGACGGCCGAAATCCTGGCACCCGTGTTCGAGGCGGCAAAGGGTGAGACGTCGCTGCTCGAGCAGACGGCCGACGGCCATTACTATCTGTTCCGCATCGATGCGGTGGAACCGGCGCACGAGCGTCCGCTCGCCGAGGTGCGCACCGAGGTCGAGGCGGCATGGCGGGCGGAGGAGCAGTCCAAGCGGGCCAAGGCCCGCGCGGAGGAGCTGAGACCGCAGGTGTCCAGCACCTCGGCCCTGCCGCAGCTGGCGCAGGATCACGCCGACACCCGGCTGGTCGAGCTCGGGCCGGCCATCCGCTCCGACGACGGCGCGGCACAAGGGGTGAGCGCGGAAGCGATCAAGGCGATGTTCGCCGTACCCGCCGGCGAGCTGGCACCGGGCGTGGTCGATGTCCCCGGTGGGATCGCCATCGTCGGCGTCGACGAGGTGGTCCCGGCGAAGGTGGACGAGCAGATGCTGGGCGCGACCGAACGTGCCGTGGCCGGCTCGCTTCGAGCCGAGCTTCTTGGCGCCTACGAGGCGGCCCTGCGCGAGCGCTATTCGGTCTCGGTCAACCAGTCCGTGGTGGCTCAGCTACTGGAGCAGCAGGCGCAATGACCTGCCGGCGGAGCGGCTGAAATGGACGCGCGCCCCGACCTTCCGGGTTTCGCGGCGGCGTACGAGGCCGGCAAGGCCCAGGTGGTTTCGGCGTCGCTGGTGGCCGATCTCGAAACACCGGTCTCGGCGCTGCTCAAACTGGCCGGCGGACGGCCGTTCAGCTTCCTTCTGGAGAGCGTCACCGGCGGTGCGGTTCGCGGGCGCTACTCGATCCTGGGCATCAAGCCCGACCTGATCTGGCGCTGCCGCGGCGATCGGGCGGAGGTCAACCGGCGTGCCCGCGTCGAGCGCGACGCCTTCGAACCCTGCACCGAGCCCGCCCTCGAGAGCCTGCGCCGACTGGTGGCGGAGAGCCGCATCGAGCTTCCATCGGATCTGCCGCTGATGGCGGCGGGCCTGTTCGGGCAGATGGGCTACGACATGGTCCGGCTGATCGAGCGCTTGCCGGATGCCAACCCGGATCGGTTGGACCTCCCCGACGCGGTGTTCATGCGCCCGACGGTCGTAGCCCTGTTCGACCACATCGAGGACCGGATCACGGTGGTCACGCCAGTGTGGCCAAGCGCGGAGCTGTCCGCCCGGCAGGCCTACAACCAGGCCTGCGAGCGGGTCGCCGACGCGGTCGCCGAGTTCAACCGCGGCATCAGCCACGAGCCGCCGCTCATGGCAAGCCCGCAACCGGCGCCGGTGTCCAACGTCACCCGCGAGCAGTATCATGGCATGGTCGAGCGGGCGAAGGAGTACATCCTCGCCGGCGACATCTTCCAGGTGGTACCGTCGCAGCGCTTCGCGTTCGATTTTCGGCTGCCGGCTTTCGCGCTCTACCGGGCACTGCGGCGGCTAAATCCCTCGCCGTTCCTGTTCTTCCTCGACCTCGGCGACTATTCGCTGGTCGGCTCGAGCCCCGAGATCCTCGTCCGCCTGCGCGACGGCACCGTCACGGTGCGGCCGATCGCCGGCACCCGGCGCCGCGGCGTCGACCGCGCCGAGGACGAGGCCCTGGCTGCGGACCTGATGGCCGACCCGAAGGAGTTGGCCGAGCATCTGATGCTGCTGGATCTGGGCCGGAACGACGTCGGCCGGGTCGCCCGCATCGGCACGGTGCGCGTCACCGAGAAGATGAAGGTCGAGTACTATTCCCACGTCATGCACATCGTCTCCAACGTGGAGGGCAGCATCCGCCCGGATTGCCACGCCCTGGATGCGCTCATGGCGGGGTTCCCGGCGGGCACGGTCAGCGGCGCGCCGAAGGTTCGGGCGATGGAGATCATCGACGAGTTGGAACCGGAGCGCCGCGGATTCTACGGCGGGGCCGTCGGCTACATCGCCGCCGACGGTACGATGGACACCTGCATCGCGCTGCGCACCGCGCTGATCAAGGATGGGCGGATGTATGTCCAGGCGGGCGGTGGCGTGGTCGCGGACAGCGATCCCGAGGCGGAATATCAGGAAAGCTGCAACAAGGCGCGGGCATTGATCCGCGCGGCCGAGGAAGCGGTGCGTTTCGCCAGCAGCGCCCGCTGAGCGTCAGCAGTCGGGCGGCAGCGCGCAGCCCCCACCGACACAGGCGCTGACCTGGAGCGGCTGTTGCGACCAGCACTCCTGCGCCGCAATCAGGTCCCGGGCACGCACGACTCTAACGCCCCGTGCCTCCGCCTCGGGCAGCCAGCGGGCGAGCACCGCCAGCGTCGTCGGATAAGGGTGCCCGATGGCCAGCGCGTGGCCATGCCGCCGCGCCAGCCGCTCGGCCAAGCCAAGCTGGGCCAGAATGGCGGCCGTGGTGGGGTTGTTGTCGAGGAACACGTCGCGCGCGGCGTGGGGAATCTGCAGCTGTGCCGCGAGACCGTCGGCCACGGACATCGCCGAGGTCCGGCTGTCGACGAAGCTCAGCCCACGTCGCCGCACCTCCTGCAGCACCTTGAGCATGGTCTCGGGCTCGGACGTCGCCCGGCTTCCCATGTGGTTGTTGACGCCGGTGGCGAGGGGGACCCGGTCGAACGCCCAGTTCAGCCGGCGCCGGAACTCGTCGGGCTCGAGCCCGACCAGAATGGCGTTCGGCCCGGGATCGGGCGTGCCGATGGGCTCCATCGGCAGATGCAGGTAGATCTCGTGGCCGTGCGCCTTGGCTGCGGCGGTGAGCGCCGGCAGATCCTGGGCGTAGGGCAGGAAGGCCAGGGTCAGGGGGAGCGGAAGGGCGATCGCTTTGCGGGTCAGTGCTGCCGCCGGACCCAGATCGTCGATCACGATCGCCAGCCGCGGTCCCGACCGGGCGCGTGGCACCTCCTTGCGCGGAACCACCGGCATCATAGCCAGCTTGGTGCCGAGTGCCGATGCCGGCTTCACGGGAATTCTCGCGACCGCGGCGGGGCCAGCGCCGGGCGCCACGGCGGCTGTCGGCTCGGGTGGCCGCACGGCCGGCGCTGCGGCGACGATGGGCGCCGCGACCGCCGGCGGTGGCTCCGCGATCCTGCGCTTGGCCTGTTCGTGCGCCATGGTCAGCTCGAAGCGGGGATTGACCGACAGGCTGGGCACGGCGGTCCAGGCCGCCAGATCATCCGCCGGCTCCTCGGCGACCTCGCCATCGTGGAGCGGGAGATCGGCGCGCACGATCATGGCACCGCTGGGCGGACCGACCAGCGACGCGGCGATCACCACCAGCGCCGCGAAGACCGCGGCCAGACGCAGCAGGTTGCGCGGATCGAGGATGCCACGCACGGCACGACGCAGCAGCCGCGGCCTGCGGCGCCTGCCGCGGCCCATCAGCTCGTGCCGACTGCCGGATCCGAACAATGCTTCCCTCCATTAGCTCCGCGGATCATAGCACCATCAGTCGACGGCGCGAGTCTGTGACACTATTCACAACCGCCGACACCCGTAGCCGAGTGTGCCTCCAGCGCACCAAGGCCGGCCCCATCGGTGCCGCGCTCCACGCTTGACGGCGCCGACCAGGGTGCGGTTCTCTCGCGGGTGGACGCCGCCAGGCGCGTCCTGGCCGGGCGACACCATGCTTCTCCTGATCGATAACTACGACAGCTTCACCTACAACCTCGTCCACTATCTGGGCGAGCTGGGCGCCGAGACCATCGTCTTCCGCAACGATGCGCTGACCGTGCAGGACGCGGTCGCGATGGCGCCGGCCGCCATCGTGATCTCGCCCGGACCATGCGATCCGGATCGCGCCGGCATCACCCTGCCCCTGGTCCGCGCCGCGGCCGGCCGCATCCCGGTCCTGGGTGTGTGCCTCGGCCACCAGGCGATCGCCCAGGCCTTCGGGGCCACCGTCGGACGCGCGCACCAGGTCATGCACGGCAAGCTCAGCCCGATCGAGCATGACGGCACCGGGGTCTTCGCCGATCTGCCGACCCCGTTCACCGCGACCCGCTATCACTCGCTGGTGGCGCAACCGGAGACCATGCCGGACGAGCTGAAGGTCAACGCCCGCACCGCCGACGGGACGATCATGGGTCTGCGGCACGCGACCCTGCCGATCCACGGCGTCCAGTTCCATCCCGAGAGCATCGAGACCGAGCACGGCCACCGCATCCTCAGGAATTTCCTGGAGCTGGCCGAGGTCGGGGGCCGGGCATGACCGCCGAGCTGCAGCGGTTCAAGGAGCTGATCGGCAAGGCCGCCACCGGCGCCCGGCTCAGCGAGGGCGAGGCCGGCGAGGCATTCGGGCTGATGATGACCGGCAACGCCACGCCCGCGCAGGTGGCCGGCCTGCTCATGGCGCTGCGGGTGCGGGGTGAGACGGTCGAGGAGATCACGGCGGGCGCACGGAGCCTGCGCGAGCGCATGGTCACGGTCGCGGCACCGGCCGAGGCGATCGACACCTGCGGCACCGGCGGCGACGGTGCGGGAACCTACAACATCTCGACGGCGGCAGCGCTCGTCGTGGCGGGTGCCGGCGTGCCGGTCGCCAAGCACGGCAACCGTAGCCTGTCCTCCAAGTCCGGCTCGGCCGAGGTCCTGACGCAGCTCGGCGTGAACATCGACGCCGAGTTCGCGCTGGTCGAGCAAGCGATCCGCGAGGCCGGGATCGGCTTCATGATGGCGCCGCGGCACCATGGGGCGATGCGCCACGTCGCCGGCCCGCGCGTCGAACTGGGCACGCGAACGATCTTCAACCTACTCGGGCCGCTGGCCAACCCGGCCGGCGTCAGCCGCCAGCTGATGGGAGTGTTCTCGGTACAGTGGATCGAGCCGCTGGCCGAGGTGCTGGGACGGCTCGGCTCGCGCTTCGCCTGGGTCGTGCATGGCAGCGACGGCATCGACGAGCTGACCACCACCGGCCCGACCCACGTGGCCGAATGGAACGGCGAGCGGGTCCGGCGTTTCGAGGTGACGCCCGAGGAGGCCGGCCTGCCGCGAGCCCGCCCGGAAGATCTGCAGGGCGGCGATCCGGCGCACAACGCCGAGGCGATTCGGGCTGTCCTCGCTGGCCGCCCGGGCGCCTTGCGCGACGCGGCCGTGCTCGGCGCCGCGGGGGCCCTGGTCGTGGCCGGACGGGTGCAGGGCCTGCGCGAGGGCGCCGAGCAAGCGATGCGGTCCATCGACAGCGGTGCCGCCCAGTCCGCCTTGGAGTGCCTGATACGCATCACCAACAGCTCGGCCCCGGCATGAGCGACGTCCTCGAGCATATCTGCGCGGTCAAGCGTGAGCATGTCGCTCGCTGCAAGGATCGGATGCCGCTGGAGCGACTGCGTGCGCTGCTGCCCGCCGAGCCGCCACGCGGCTTCGCCCGCGCCTTGGCGGATGCCGCGGCAGAGGGTCGCTATGCACTGATCGCCGAGATCAAGAAGGCCTCGCCGAGCCGTGGCCTGATCCGAGCCGACTTCGATCCACCCGCGCTCGCCCGGTCCTACGCCGAAGGCGGTGCCTCCTGCCTGTCGGTGCTGACCGACACGCCCTTCTTCCAGGGCCAGGACTCCTATCTTGGCGCTGCTCGCGCGGCGGTGACCCTGCCGGCGCTGCGCAAGGACTTCATGCTGGAGCCCTGGCAGATCCTGGAATCCAGGGCCTTGGGAGCCGATTGCGTGCTGCTCATCATGGCCTGCCTCGACGACGCGGCCGCCCGCGAGCTGGCATCGACCGCCGCCGAGCATGGCATGGACGTGCTGGTCGAGGTGCACGACGAGGCCGAGCTCGAGCGGGCGTTGGCTCTCCCGGGCACGCTCCTGGGCGTCAACAACCGCAACCTCAAGACGCTCGCCGTCGATCTCGGCACCTTCGAGCGGCTGGCGGTACGAGCGCCCGCGGACCGACTTCTTGTCGCCGAGAGCGGCCTCTACGACCATGCCGACCTGCGCCGCATGGCCGAGGCCGGGGCACGTGCCTTCCTGGTCGGCGAGAGCCTGATGCGCGAGGCCGACGTGGCGGGTGCCACCCGGCGCTTGCTGGCGGCAGCATGAGCGAGCTCACCCATTTCGACGCGGCGGGCAATGCGGTGATGGTCGACGTCACCGCCAAGGACGTCACCGACCGCAGCGCGACCGCCGAGGGCCGGGTCGTGATGGCTCCGGCGACGCTGGAGCGGATCGCCAACCATGGCTTCAAGAAGGGCGACGTATTGGCCGTGGCGCAGCTCGCCGGCATCATGGGTGCCAAGCGCACGGCCGATCTGATCCCGCTCTGCCATCCGCTGCCGCTGAGCTCGGTCAGGGTCGAGCTCAGCCCGGACCCCGAGCAGTCCTGCGTGCTGATCCGTGCCACCTGCAGGGTGACCGGCCGCACCGGGGTGGAAATGGAGGCGCTGGCCGCGGTCGCGGTCGCCGCGCTCACCGTCTACGACATGTGCAAGGCGGTCGATCGCGGCATGCGCATCGGCGACGTTCACCTCGTCCACAAGGATGGCGGACGCTCCGGCGAGTTCCGGGCGAGCGCCTGACATGATTCAGGTCGCCGAGGCACAGGAGCGGATTCTGGCCGGGCTTACCCTCACCCCGACCGAGTGGCTGCCTCTGCCGCAGGCGGTCGGCCGGGTTCTTGCCTGTGATCTGACCGCCGAGCGCGACCACCCGCCGGTGGCCGTGTCCGCCATGGACGGCTATGCGGTCAGGTCATCCGACACGACCGAGCCGGGCAAGCTGTTCCGGCTGGTCGGCGAGTCCGCCGCCGGCACTTCGAACGATATCGGCCTCGGCCCGGGCGAAACCATGCGCATCTTCACCGGCGGAGCGATCCCAGCCGGTGCGGATGCGGTCGTCATCCAGGAGAATGCCAGCCTCCTGGAGGGCGGGGTAAGGTTCGCGTCTACGGTCGAGCCCGGACAGTTCGTCCGCCCTGCAGGGCTCGACTTCAGCCGCGGCTGGCGCGGGCTTGCCGCCGGTACCTTGCTGGACGCTCGTGCGATCGGCCTCGCTGCCTCGCTGGGCCATCTGTGGCTGGCGGTGCGACGACGGCCGCGGGTCGGGCTTCTCGCCACCGGCAACGAGCTACGCTGGCCCGGCCAGACGCCCGAGGGCAGCCAGATCGCGAGCTCCAACACCATCACCCTCGGCGCCATGCTCACGGGGTGGGGCGCGGAGCCGGTGGATCTGGGCATCTGTCCTGACGATGGCGAGGCGTTGGCCGCCAGGGTGCGCGAAGCGCGCGGCCTGGAACTGCTCGCGACCACCGGCGGCGCCTCGGTCGGAGACTATGATCTGGTCCAGGCCGCTCTCGGCCGCGAAGGCATGGCACTCGATTTTTGGAAGATCGCAATGCGGCCGGGCAAGCCGCTGCTGTTCGGGCGGCTGGGCCCGGTTTCGGTCCTGGGGTTTCCGGGCAACCCGGTCTCGACCGCGGTTTGCGCCCTGGTGTTCCTGCGGGCTGCCCTGCAGAGGATGTTGGGCTTGGCGGTCGGGCTCCACCTGCTCGAGGTCGAGCTGGCCAACGCGCTCCCGGCCAACGACCAGCGGCAGGACTACCTGCGGGCGAGCTATGTTGAAGGTTCGGGCGGCCGGCGCGTCATCACCGCGCGGCGTCAGGACAGTTCCATGCTCGCAACGTTCGCCCAGGCCGATGCGCTGGTGGTCCGTCCGCCATTCGATCCAGCGCGCGCCAGTGGCGCCGCCCTAGCCGCGATTGACATTGCGAGTGCACTTGCCAACCTGAGGTAGAAATAGCACAACGTGCGCGCGATAGCGTCCAGTTGCCGCATCCTGCGGGCGAAACCCGCCGACTGCGCCCTTGACGGGATACGTGAACCAAACTAGAACATTTCGTGACTTTTTGCTCAGCCAGTATCGATCTGGGAGGATTGCGTGCTGACGCAACGCCAGCTGCAGTTGCTGAAATTCATCCAGAACTACTCGCGCGAGCAGGGTGTCTCACCATCCTTCGACGAGATGCGGGCAGCGCTCAAGCTGCAGTCGAAGTCGGGCATCCACCGCCTGATTTCCGGTCTGGAGGAGCGTGGCTATATTCGCCGATTGGCGTACCGGGCGCGGGCGCTGGAGGTGGTCAAGCCATTGGCCGACGGTCCGGTCGGAAGCGATTTGGACACGACCCCCTTCGAGGCGTCCTCCAACGTGGTGCGCGGCGCGTTCCGGCGTAATCGACCTGAGGTCGCCACGACTTCGGCATCGGGTGGCGGCGCTGCGCTGCCTCTGTTCGGGCGCATCGCCGCCGGCCTTCCGATCGAGGCGCTGAACGACACCAACACGGTGATCGACGTGCCCGCCGTCCTGTTGGGCCAAGGCGAGCACTATGTGCTGCAAGTGGTCGGGGACTCGATGATCGACGCCGGCATCAACGATGGCGACTATGCGGTCATCCAACGCTGCGAGAACGCGGAGAACGGGGCAATCGTCGTGGCCCTGGTGGAGGACCGGGAGGTGACGCTCAAGCGAATCCGCCGCCGAGGCGACTCGATTGCGCTGGAGCCAGCGAACGGTGCCTACGAGATCCGGATCTTCGGTCCGCACCAGGTGAAGATCCAGGGTCGGCTGGTCGGGCTCATGCGCCGCTACTGAGCAGGTTCGGTACGTCGCTGATCACCGCCACCGCACCGGCGGCAAGCAGATTGCGCGCTCTCTCCCGCTCGTTGACGGTGTAGAGCAGCACCGGCACGCCGGCCGCCGCCAGCTCGCCGAGACGTGCCGTGTCGGTCCACCTGTAGCCGAGATGCAGCGTGGTGCAGGCGAGATCCGTCAGTGCCTGATGCCAGTCCTTCGGCAACGATCCGGCGAGCAGGCCTCTGGGAAGGCTGGGCGCATGCGTGCGTGCTGCGACCAAGGCCGCCCGTTCGAAGCTCGACAGGAGCAGCCTCGGCCCGTCCTGCGGCCAGATCCGCCGCAGCATGCCGGCGACGATCTCGCCGGTCTGCTCGGCCAGCCCAGCCGAGGGCTTGATCTCGACATTGGCGTTGAGGCCGAGTTCCAAGAGGACGTCCACCGCCTCCACCAGGCTGGGCACGCGTTCGCCGGCGAATTGGGCCGCGAACCAGCTCCCGGCATCAAGCGTCTGGATGTCGGCGGCGCTCTGCCGGTCCACCCGGCCGCGCCCGGATGTCGTCCGCTGCAGGGTCTCGTCGTGGATCAGGATCGGGACGCCATCGCCACTCAGCATCACGTCGAACTCGACCCAGGTGGCACCCAGCTCGCGCGCCATGCGCAATCCGGCCAGCGTGTTCTCCGGCGCCCGTGCCGCCGCGCCGCGATGACCGATGACCGGCGCCAGTCCCGGCAACGGATTGGACGCACCCGGGCGCCAGGGCTGCCAGCCGTCCTCGCGCATCGCGCTCTCCGCCGCTAGAGTGTCCTCCTGCGCCGGCGCTCTTTCCACGCACCGCGCGATCCGGCAAGCGCCCGCGCGCAGATGGAGGCCCGGCGAGGAATGGCGAGCCCGCCCAGCGAAGGCAGCGAGGTGCTGGCGGGAGTCGTCGACCGGGTGCTGTTCGAGCGGCCGGAGACCGGCTACCGCGTGCTCCAGGTCAGCGCCGCAGGCCAGCGCCAGCCCGTCGTGGTCGTGGGCGTGATCCCAGCGGCGGGACCCGGCGAGCTGATCCGCGCTGAGGGCGGCTGGTACGACGACCGCAGCTGGGGCCGGCAGTTTCGCGCCCACGTCGCCACGCTCGAAGCGCCAGCGACCGAAGCCGGGCTCGTGGCCTACCTCGCCTCGGGCCGGATCAAGGGTGTGGGCGAGGAACTGGCGCGCCGCCTAGTGGCCGAATTCGGTCTGCGCCTGGGCGAAGTGATCGAGCACGAGTCGATGCGCCTGCGCGATGTCGAGGGCGTCGGGCCCCGGCTGGCGAGCCGTCTGCAGGAGGCCTGGGCCGGTCAGCGCCGAGCGCGCGACACGTTGATGTTCCTGGCCGAGCAGGGTTTCAGCTCCGCCCGTGCGAACCGCATCGTCGAAGCCTACGGGCTGGACGCGATCCAGACCATCCGCAAGGACCCCTACGCGCTGGCGCGCGACATCCGCGGCGTCGGCTTCGCCACCGCGGACCAGGTCGCGCTCAAGCTGGGCGTGGCGCCCGATTCACTGCAGCGAACGGGTGCGGCCATGGCCGAGGTGCTGCGCGAGGCGGCCGAGACGGGCGACACCGCCCTGCCCGTGGCCGATGCCATGACCAGGCTGGGCGAACTGCTGACGGTACCGCAGGAATCCGTGGCCGAAGCGATCGAGCGCGAGCGCCAGGCCGGGCGTCTGGTCCGCTACGACCTGGGCGGCACATCCCTGATCATGCTCGCCGAGCTCGACCGTGCCGAACGAACCATCGCCAACCTCCTGCTGGAGCTGGGGCGGGGTCCACCGCCGTGGTCGACGCCGGATCTCGATGGCGCACTGGCGCGCAGCGAGGCCGCACTCGGCATGGCTCTGGCGCCGACCCAGCGGGCGGCGATCGAATTCGCGGTCCGTAGCCGGGTGCTGGTGATCAGCGGTGGCCCGGGCACGGGCAAGACCACGCTCGTGCGCGGCATCCTCGCGGCCATAGCCGAGGACGGGCTGCGGTTGGCCCTCGCGGCCCCGACCGGCCGTGCCGCGCGGCGTCTGGGCGAGAGCACCGGTCGCGAGGCACGCACGCTGCACCGACTGCTCGAAGCCGACCCGGAGCGTGGTTTCCGCCGCAATCGGGGGCGGCTGCTGGAGGCCGAACTGGTGATCGTCGACGAAGCGTCGATGATCGATACCCAGCTCATGGCTGCCCTGCTCGATGCCCTGCCTCCTGCGGCGGCCCTCCTGCTGGTGGGCGACGTCGACCAGCTGCCGTCGATTGGACCCGGCCAGGTCCTGGCCGACGTGATCGCCGCGGCGGCCGTGCCGGTGGTCCGGCTGACCGAGATCTTCCGCCAGGCGGCCGAGAGCGGCATCGTGCGCAACGCCCATCGCATCAACCATGGCCAGCCGCCGGTGTTCGCCCGAGCCGAGGAAGGCCCCGGCGATTGCTATGGCATCCGGGTCACGAGTTCCGACGACGCGCAGGCCAAGCTGCTCGATCTCGTCCTGCGCCGGATTCCCGAGCGCTTCGGGCTTGACCCGGTCAACGACGTGCAGGTCCTGACCCCGGTCAATCGCGGACGCATCGGTACCCAGGCCCTCAACGAACTTCTCCAGGCACACCTCAACCCCGACCCGCCGGCCATGCTGCTGCGCGGCCACGACCGATTTTGCGTCGGTGACAAGGTGATGCAGCTCGAGAACGACTACGACCGCGAGGTCTACAACGGAGATGTCGGGCGGATCACCGCAATCGACAATCGCACCAGGTCGATCGAAGTCGCGATGGATGGTCGCCGGCTGAGCTACGCGGCGGACGAGCTCGACAGCCTCGCCATCGCCTACGCAGTCACGGTGCACAAGGCGCAAGGCTCGGAATATCCGGCCGTGGTGCTGCCGCTGCTGCGCCAGCACGGTCGCATGTTGCGCCGCAACCTGCTCTATACCGCCATCACCCGGGCACGGCGGCTGGTCGTGCTGCTGACCGAACCCGAGGCCCTGGAGCGTGCGGTGCGGGACACCAGCGACCTGCGCCGGACCACCCTGCTGCGCCACCGACTCACCGACATGGACCGTCCGGCATGACCCCGCAGGAACTCGACGTTCAGCTCGCCTCCGCCACCCCGATCGTCCGTGCCGCTGGCGAGCTGGCGCTGGACTATTTCCGCAACCGGGCGAGCCTGGCGATCGAGCACAAGGGCCAGCAGGATCTGGTAAGCATTGCCGACCGCAATGTGGAGGACCTGCTGCGCGAGCGCCTTGCTGCAGCCTTTCCAGGCGATGCCGTCCTGGGCGAGGAAGGTGGGGGCGGCGACGGCGCGCCACGGACCTGGGTGCTCGATCCGATCGACGGCACGTTCAACTTCCTCAAGGGCATCCCCTGCTGGGGCGTCGTGGCGGCGCTCGTGGTCGACGGCCGGATCGAGATCGGCCTCACCTACGACCCCGTCCACGACGAGATGTTCACCGCCCGCCGCGGTGGCGGCACCTTCCGCAACGGTGAGCCGGTCCGCGTCTCGGGCAATGCCGGCGTCGACACCTCGTGCCTCGCCGTCGCCTACAATTTCCGGCAGCGACGCGAAGACTATGTCGGCATGCTCGAAACCGCCCTGGACCAGGGATTCGAGCACCGCCGCTGCGGCTCGACCGCGGTCCAGCTGTGCTGGGTGGCCGATGGCCGTTGCGATGCCTTCGTCACCCACCTCTGTTCGTCGTGGGACTGCCTGGCGGGCCTGATCCTGGTCGAGGAGGCGGGCGGCCGCGCCAGCGACTTCGTCGCCGACCACGGCCTGCTCGGCAAGGGCGGGGCCGCCGCGTGCACGCCGGGCCTGGCCCACGAGGTCACGACTCTGAGCGGACTGCGGCTGCGCGGCGATTGACCCCGCCTGAACGCAGGCGCATGGTGTCGTCGACGGCGGTTTCCGTAAGGAAGCAATAGGGAACGCGGTAGGGCCTTAGGGGTCGAATCCGCGGCTGCCCCCGCAACTGTGAGCGGTGAGCCTTCGGCCTGAATCCAGCCACTGGCGCGAGCCGGGAAGGCAGGGCCGGAACGCTTTGACCCGCGAGCCAGGAGACCTGCCGCCGTCACGTGTCCGAAGGCCGGGCGGGGTGCCCCGGTGGGTGCGGCAGGTGATGCGGACGCGTTGCTGGCTTCGGTCAGGGCGCCAGGCAGTGCATGCGGCTCTCGCCCATTTCCCCAACGGCCATGACGTTGTCGCTGGGGAGAACTGACGATGGCCTCCGCTCAGTCTTTGGCCGCAGGACGTGCAGCACCGGTTGCGCGCAGCGGCGTCATCCTGCAATCGCTCATGGCAGCGGCACTCGGGATCGTGCTGCTGGCGGGCGTCGGCTTCTGGCAGGTCGCGGCGGTCCACAATGCCGCCCACGATACCCGGCACTCGGCCGGCTTTCCCTGCCACTGACGACGCGGACACTGGCATGCCGCTGTTCCGCACCATCGTCTTCGCCGCCGCGATCGCCGGTCTGTTGAGCGGCGTGCTTCTCACCGTGCTGCAGCAGTTCGGCACCGTGCCGCTGATCATGCAGGCGGAAGTGTTCGAGGAAGCCGTCGAGACCGCCGTCTCGACGACTGCCACGGCCGGGCACGAACATCATCACGGTGCCGAGGCTTGGGCGCCGCAGGATGGGCTCGAGCGTACCGGCTACACGCTGTTGTCGAACATCGTCACCGGCGTGGCCTTCGCCCTCCTGCTGGTGGCGGGCTTCGCGATCACCCGGCGCGAGATCGGCTGGCGGCAGGGGCTGCTTTGGGGCTGCGGCGGTTTTGTTGTGTTCGCCCTGGCTCCATCCCTGGGCCTGCCGCCCGAGCTACCGGGCATGGCCGCAGCCGAACTCGGAGCCCGTCAGCTCTGGTGGGTCGGCACCGCCGCGGCAACCGCGGCCGGGCTGGGCCTGCTGGCATTCCGCAGGGCGCCTGTCTGGGCGGTGCTGGCAGTGGCGCTGCTGGTGGCACCGCATCTGATCGGCGCGCCCCAGCCGGTCGAGGCGCACGATCACGTGCCGCAGCTGCTGGCGCATCGGTTCGTCGTCACCGTGATCGTCACCAGCTTCCTGTTCTGGCTGGCGCTGGGCATCTCGAGCGCTTGGTGCTTCGACCGCCTCAGCCACGAGCGCGAGCCCGCGCGCGCCACCTAATCTCAGGGCGAGGAGCAGTCCCGGCATGAGCCGTATCGGCGTTATGATCTGCGGGCATGGCAGCCGCGACGACGCAGCCTGCGTCGAGTTCAGCCGGGTCGTTGACCGCATCGCCCAGAGCCTGCCGGAATGGCCGGTGGCGATGGGCTACCTCGAGTTCGCGCGGCCGATCATCCGCGAAGGCCTGGATTCGCTGCGGGACAGGGGCGTCGACCACGTCCTGGCCGTCCCCGGCATGCTGTTCGCGGCCGGCCATGTGAAGAACGACGTGCCCTCGGTGCTCAACGCCTACGCCGCCGAGCACGGTCTAAGTCTGCAGATGGGCCGCGACCTCGGCATCGACGCCAAGCTCCTCGCGGCCGCGCGCGATCGGATCGCAGCGGCACTGGAGCGGGGCGAGAGCGATGTCGGCCTGGACGAGACCTGCCTGCTCGTGGTCGGGCGCGGCACCTCCGACAGCGACGCCAACGGCAACGTCGCCAAGGTCGCCCGCATGCTGTGGGAGGGCATCGGCTTCGCCCATGCGGAGATCGGCTATTCCGGCGTCGCCCATCCCCGCACCGAGGTCGCCCTCGAGCGTGCGGTACGCCTGGGCTTCCGGCGGATCGTCGTGTTTCCCTACTTTCTGTTCACCGGTGTGCTCGTGCGACGGATCTACGAGGCCGTCGCCACGGTCGCCTCGCGGCACCCCGAGGTCGAGTTCGTCAACGCGCACTATCTCGACGACCACCCGCTGGTGGTCGAGACTTTCGTCGAGCGCATCCGCGGCATCGCTGCCGGCGACGTCAACATGAACTGCGGCTTGTGCAAGTACCGCACCCAGGTGATCGGCTTCGAGCGCGACGTCGGAGCACCACAGGAAAGCCATCACCACCATGTCGAGGGGATCGGCACCGACGGTGGCCACGGGCACCATCACCACGATCATGGCCATGATCATCACCACCATCACGATCATGCCCATCCCCATCCGACCCGCCGCGGCAACGGTGTCGGCTGAGACCCAATTCGAGCGCCATGGCCGACTATCTGCGTGACCCGGACGCGATCTATGCGCGCTCCTTCGCGCTGATCCGTTCAGAAGTGCCGCTCGAGCGGTACCCGCCAAGCATGCACGGCCTCGTGCTGCGGCTGGTCCATGCCTGCGGCATGCCCGAGATCGCGCCGGACCTCGCGTGGCACGGTGACCCGGTTGCGGCCGGTCGGGCGGCGCTGGCCCTTGGAGGGCCGGTCCTGGCCGATGCGCGGATGGTGGCCGCCGGTGTGCTGTCGGCAAGGCTGCCGGCGGGCACCCGGATCGTGCTCACCCTCGACGACGAGCGGACGCCCGCGCTGGCGGCCAAGCTCCGTACCACCCGCTCGGCCGCCGCAGTCGAGTTGTGGCGGCCGCACCTGGCCGGCGCCGTGATCGCCATCGGCAACGCGCCGACGGCACTCTTCCACCTCCTCGACGGCCTGCGCCGCTGGCCCGAGCGCCCGGCCGCGCTCTTCGCCTTTCCGGTGGGCTTCGTGGGTGCAGCCGAAAGCAAGGCCGCCCTGATCGACAGCGGCCTGGACCTGCCCTGGTGCACGCTGCGCGGCCGAAGAGGCGGCAGCGCCCTGGCTGCGGCCGCGGTGAACGCGCTGCTGGTCGACCCCTCGTGAGTTGGCTGACCGTCGTCGGCATCGGCGCCGATGGCCTGGACGGCCTGGGTGCCAGTGCCCGCGAGGCAGTGGCCCGGGCCGAGGTGCTGGTCGGCGGGGAGCGGCATCTGGCGATGCTCCCGGCCGATGGCCGAGAGCGGCTGCGCTGGCGCTCGCCCCTGACCGAGACCCTGCCGGAACTGCTGGCGCTGCGGCCGCGCCGGGTCGCGGTTCTCGCCTCCGGCGACCCGCTCTGGTATGGAGTGGGCCGTCTCCTTCTGCGTCGCGTCCCCCGCTCCGAGGTCACCGTCTTGCCGCATGTCTCGGCGTTCCAGGAGGCGTGCAGCCGTCTCGGCTGGCCGCTCGAGGACGTGCAGACATTGAGCGCGCACGGCCGCCCGGTGGCCGCCCTGCGCCGGCATTTCCAGCCCGGCAAGCGCCTGCTGATCCTCACCGCTGACGGTGGGACTCCCGCTCAGATCGCCGCGTGCCTGGCGGATGCCGGATTCGGCACCAGCCCGACCATCGTGCTGGAGAACATCGGCGGTGCCGACGAGCGGTGCAGCGAAGGGACGGCCCAGGGCCAGCGCGCCGCACGCTTCGCCGACCTCAACCTGCTCGCGGTCGAGATCCGCGCCGATACCGACCTACCCTCGCTGTCCGGCGTGCCCGGTCTGCCGGACGAGTCCTATGCCCATGACGGTCAGCTCACCAAGGCGGAGGTGCGGGCGGTGACCCTCGCCGCCCTGGCGCCTTGCGACGGTGAGCTGCTGTGGGACGTGGGCGCCGGTGCCGGCAGCGTCGCCATCGAATGGCTGCGCTCCGGTCGAGCGATGCAGGCGGTCGCGATCGAGCGCGATCCGGTCCGGGCCGAACGCATCAAGGTCAACGCCGAACGGCTGGGTGTGCCCGAGCTGGACATCCGGCTGGGCGAAGCGCCCGCCGCGCTGGCGGTGCTTGCCGAGCCGCAGGCGATCTTCGTCGGCGGCGGTGCCGGCGCGCCGGGCCTGATCGAGCAGTGCTGGGCACGGCTCGGACGTGGCGGTCGGCTGGTGGTCAACGCGGTCACCCTGGCCGGCGAGCAGGCGCTGCTTGCGTTCCATGCCGCTCATGGCGGCCGACTGCTGCGCCTGGATCTGGCGCGGGCCGAGACGGTGGGCAGCCAGTTGGTCTGGCGGCCGGCCATGCCGGTGACCCAGCTCGCGGCGCGCAAATGATGCGCCGGGGCAAGCTGATCGGGGTCGGTGTCGGACCGGGCGATCCCGAGTTGCTGACGGTCAAAGCCATGAAGGCGCTGGCGGCCGCGTCGACGATCGCGTTCATCGCCGCCGCAGGACGGGCCAGCCGCGCCCGCGAGATCGCCGCGCCCCACATCCGCCCCGGCACCCATGAGCTGATCGCGGTCATGCCGATGACCCAGGACAGCGAGGCCACCGGCCGCGCCTACGGTCAGCTCACGACCGGTATCGTCAGCGATCTGGGCCAGGGCCACGACGTCGTCTTCCTGTGCGAGGGCGACCCGCTGCTCTACGGCTCGTTCGGCCACCTGCTGCAGCGCCTCGGCGACCGGTTCGACTGCGAGGTCATTCCCGGCATCACCTCGATCACGGCCGCCGCCGCCGTGGCGAAGCTGCCCCTCGGCCACTACGACGAGCCCATCGCCCTGGTGCCGGCGACGGTTGGACCGGAGCGGCTCACGAACATCCTGCGCCATTGCGACCGGGCCGTGGTGATGAAGGTCGGTCGGCATTTGGCCAGGGTGAAGGAGGCCCTGACCGCGGCCGGAATGGCCGAGAACGCCGTGCTGGTCGAGAGTGCGACGCTACCGGCGCAGAAGGTCCGTCCATTGTCCGTCGTATTGGAGGAGGAGGTCACCTACTTCTCCCTGATCATCGCCGGCCGGAACCAAACGGCCAGATGACCCGACCGCCGGCCATCGTCTCGTTGGGTGCGCGCAGCGCCGCCCTGGCGCTTCGACTGCGCGAGTTGCTGCCCGGCAGCGAGATCCACGCTCCGGCCTGTGCCGATTGCGCTGCCGACATTCGATTCGCCAAGGCCACCGCGCACATCGCCGGCCTGTTCGCCGCCGGGCGCCCCCTTGTCGGCCTTTGCGCCAGCGGCATCCTGATCCGCGCGGTGGCATCGCGGCTCGGCGACAAGACGGCCGAGCCGGCGGTGGTGGCAGTAGCCGAGGATGGTTCGGCAGTGGTGCCGCTCCTGGGCGGGCATCATGGTGCCAACGATCTTGCCAGGAGCATCGCGGCCGCACTCGGCGTGGCGCCCGCGGTCACCACCGCCGGCGACAACCGGTTCGGCCTGGCGCTGGACGCGCCTCCCAGTCGGCTGGACGCTGGCAAATCCGGAGCACGCCAAGAGGTCACGGTGCGGCTCCTCGAGGGCGAGCCGGTGCGCCTGATCGCCGACGCCGATGCCGATGGCTGCGGCTGGCTGAGCTCTGCCGACCTGCCCTGGGCAGAGACCGCGCGGCTCGAACTCCTGGTCACGCACCGGGAGACGGCGGGCTCGACCGAGCGCCTGATCTATCATCCGCCCGTCTTGGCGCTGGGCGTCGGCGCCGAGGCGGGAGCCTCGGCCGAAGCGCTGGAGCGGCTGACGGTGAGCCTCCTGGCCGAGCATGGACTGGCGACGGCCAGCGTCGCCTGCGTGGTTTCGATCGACCTCAAGGCGGCAGAGCCGGCCGTGCACTCGCTGGCGGCGCGGCTCGGCGTAGCGGCACGGTTCCTTGCCGCCGAACGTCTTCTGGAAGAGACCCCCCGTCTCGCCTCGCGCTCGCAGGTGGTGATGCGCGAGACGGGCTGCTGGGGCGTGGCCGAGGGTGCTGCGCTCGCCGCGGTGGGACCGGATCGGTCGGCTGATCGCGCCGAAGCGCAAGGGCGACCGGGTCACTTGCGCCGTCGCCATCGCGCCGCACGACTCTGGATCCGTGCCTCATCGGCAGCCCGCAGGGCCGTCTGGCGGTGGTCGGCCTGGGACCAGGCGATCTGCGCTGGCGCACGGGCGAGGCGCAGGAGTTGCTGAGCGAAGCCGACGAACTGGTCGGCTACGGCCTCTATCTCGACTTGATCGGTCCCGCCGCCGCCGGCAAGCCGCGGCACGATTTTCCGCTGGGTGCCGAGGTCGAGCGCTGTCGATTTCGCCCTAACGCGCGCGGCCGAGGGGCGCTCGGTGGCCCTGGTCTGCTCGGGCGATCCGGGCATCTACGCGCTCGCGACCCTGGTCTTCGAGCTCATCGAGACCGCCGGAGATCCCGCCTGGTCGCGCGTCGCCGTCACCGTCAGCCCGGGCGTCTCGGCCCTGCAGGCAGCGGCGGCGGTCGCCGGAGCGCCTCTCGGACACGATTTCTGCGCGATCTCGCTGTCGGATCTGCTGACCCCTGTCGAGGTGATCGAGCGGCGCGTTCGCGCGGCGGCGAGCGGCGACTTCGTGGTGGCCTTCTACAATCCGGTCTCGCTGCGCCGGCGCGAGCTTCTGGGCCGGGCCCGCGACCTGCTCCTGGAGCATCGTCCAGCCGCCACGCCCGTGATCCTCGCGCGCAGCCTGGGCCGTCCCGACCAGACCACGCGCATCGGTGCCGTTGGCCGAGTTGACGGCGGACTTGTGCGACATGCTCACCTTGGTCCTGGTCGGCGCCAGCTGGCACAAGGCGCGCACCGCGCCTGCACGGGTCCGACTGGGTCTACACGCCCCGTGGATATCGCGTCCCATGACGGTGCATTTCATCGGCGCCGGACCCGGCGCGCCAGACCTGATCACCGTGCGCGGTTTGCGCCTGATCCAGCGCTGCGGCTTGTGCCTCTATGCCGGCTCACTGGTCCCCGGCTGAGGTGGTGGCGGAGGCTCCAGGACGGGTAATCGATACCGCCCCCTTGCATCTCGACGAGATCATGGCGGAGATCGAGCGCGCTGACCTGCGCAGGGCTGGACGTAGCCCGCGTCCATTCCGGCGACCCTTCGCTCTACGGGGCCGTCGCCGAGCAGATCCGCCGCCTCGACGCGCTGGGCATCGCCTGGACGATCACGCCGGGCGTGCCGGCCTTCGCTGCCGCCGCGGCGGCGCTGGGCGGCGAGCTGACCTTGCCGGACATCGCCCAGTCGGTCGTGGTGACCCGCACCGCGGTACGCGCCTCGGCCATGCCCGATCGGCGAGGACCTGAAGGCCTTCGCGGCTACCGGTGCGACCTTGTGCATCCACCTCTCGATCAACAACCTCGCTGGCATCGTGCGCGACCTCGTACCGATCCTGGGTGCGGACATGCCGGTGGCCGTGGTCTACCGCGTGACCTGGCCCGATCAGGCTGTCCTGCGCGGGACCTTGGGCACCATCCGCGCCGCCGTGAAGGCGGCAGGCATCACCCGCACCGCGCTGATCATGGTCGGGCGGGTCCTCGGCGAAACCGCCTTCAGCGAGAGCCGGCTCTACGCTGCCGATCATTCGCACGTCCTGCGGCCGAGGACCCCGGCCAGCCAAGCCATGGCTTCGGGCACCGACCCGGAAGCCCCCGCCGGCGGCTGAGGCCGGGTGAGCATCACCACCGGCAGTCCCAATTCGCGCGCGGCAGCCAGCTTGGCATAGGTCAGCGCTCCGCCGCTCGCCTGGATGAACAGCGCACGGATCTCGTGGCGGCGCAGCAGGTCGACCTCGGCCTCGACCGGAAACGGCGGGCGCCCCGCCACCCAGATCATGTTCTCCGGCAGATCTGCCGGCCGCGTGATCCCGCGCATGACGAAGGTGAACGCCTGCGCCTGGCCCAGTTCCCCGAGGCTCCTGCGGCCCAGCGTGACAAACACCCGCCGTGCCTGCGGCAGGAGCCAATCCAGTCCGGCCACAAGGCTCTCGACCGCATGCCACCGATCGCCGGGCTGGATCTGCCATTCGGCGCGCTGCAGGCGAAACCGCGGCACGCCGGCGGCCAAGCAGGCGCGTGCGGCATGCTCGGTGATCCGGGCGGCAAAGGGATGGGTCGCATCGAACACCGCCGCGACGCCGGTGGCGCGCAGATAGGCGGCGAGGCCATCAGGCCCGCCGAAGCCGCCGCTGCGCATGATCACGCCCTCGACCGGGGCGGCGTCGGTAAGCCCCGCGAGGGACAGGATGGGCATTACCGCGCCACCGATCGCCAGCGTGCGCGCCAGAGCGCCGGCTTCGGCCGTCCCTCCCAGGATCAGCACCCGGCTCACCATCCGGGTGCCCGGCCCACCACCCTGCCCTGGCGATCGACCACCAGCACCTCGAGCGCCACACGAGGCCCCGTCGCGGCGCGGGCGATCTGTCCAGCCTGCCCGGCGACGAGGTCCGCGAGCGGAAAACCCGCAGCGTCGGCCAGTCCCAGCATCTGGTTGGCGGTGTTGGCGCGGACCATCGCGTCGGTCAGATCGACCGACGCACCTTGCGCCGATGCCAGCCCAGCCAGGGCCGCCTGATCCAGGACGGAGCGCGACGAATGCAGGTCGAGATGTCCTTGCGCCAGCTTGGCGAGCTTGGCGAACCCGCCTGCCAAGGTGACGCGCGGTAGCGGATGGCGGCGCAGATATTTCAGGGTGCCGCCGGCGAAGTCGCCCATGTCGATCAGCGCCATCTCGGGCAGGCCGTAGAGGGCCTGGACCGTGCGCTCCGAGGTCGAGCCCGTGGCCGCGGCGACGTGTTCCAGGCCAGCCGCGTGCGCCACGTCGATCCCGCGATGGATGGAATGGATCCAGGCGGCACAGCTGTAGGGCACCACGACCCCGGTGGTGCCCAGGATGGAGAGGCCCCCGACGATGCCGAGGCGCGGATTCAAGGTCTTGTGTGCCAGCTCCTCGCCGCCCGGGATCGCGATGACGATCGCGACATCCATCGTCTCGCCGGTGGCGGCGGCGATCTCGGCCACGGCGTCGCACATCATCTGGCGGGGCACCGGGTTGATCGCCGCCTCACCGGGCGGTATCTGCAGTCCGGGTCTGGTCACCACGCCGACGCCGCTGCCGGCGTGGAAGGTGATGCCGCTGCCAAGATGGCCGCGGCGAACCGTCGCCCGCACCAGGCAGCCATGGGTGACGTCGGGATCGTCCCCGGCATCCTTGACGACTGCCGCAGTCGCCGAGCCATCGCCGTCCGCTTGTTGCTCGGCCAGGGCGAAGCTCGCCGTTCCACCGCGCGGCAGGCGGATCGTCACCGGATCGGCGAAGCCAAGCCCAGCCAGCGCGCCGAAAGCCGCCTTGACCGCAGCCGTGGCGCAAGCGCCCGTGGTCCAGCCACGCCGGAGCTCACGCGGGGGTGCCTCCGCCGTCATTGCCGGTTGCCCGCGACCGGGCGGGCGCATAGAGCGTGGGCGATGTGGAGCATCCGGTTCACGGCCCGACCCTACCACCAGCCGCCGCCGCGGGCAGCGTCGTGAGCGCTCCCGGGCTGCTCGTCGCCGCGCCCGCATCGGGCAGCGGCAAGACCACGCTGACCCTGGGACTGCTGGCGGCGCTCCGCCGCCGCGGCGTGCCGGTGGGCTCGTTCAAGGTCGGCCCCGACTATATCGATCCGGCATTCCATGCCGTCGCCACTGGCCGGCCGACCAGCAATATCGACCCGTGGGGGATGCGTTTCGAGACCTTGGCAGGTCTGCTCGAAGAGAGCGGCCGTGGCTGCGAGCTCGTGCTGGGCGAAGGCGTCATGGGGCTGTTCGACGGTGCCGCCGACGGCACCGGCGCCACGGCCGACATCGCCGCCCTGTTCGGCGTGCCCGTGCTCCTCGTGGTCGACGTGACCGGCATGGGCGCCTCGGTCGCCGCGCTGATCGACGGCTTCCGCCGCCATCGCGAGGACGTCGAGGTGATCGGGGTCATCCTCAATCGGGTGGCCAGCCCGAATCACGGCGAAATCCTGGGCCGGGCGTGCTTCGAGCACGTCTCCACGCCCGTGCTCGGCATGATCCCGCGCGACACGGCCCTGGCGCTGCCGAGCCGACATCTCGGGCTCGTCCAAGCTGCCGAGCACCCGGACCTGCCGGCGTTCATCGAGGCGGCCGCCGATCTGGTGGAAGGTCGGGTCGAGCTGGAGCGGCTGCAGCGGCTGGCTCGGCCACCCAGCGTCTCGATCCTCGGTCCCGACACTCGGCCATGGCCGCCCCTCGGTCAGCGGATCGCGGTGGCGCATGATCGGGCCTATGCGTTCGCCTACGCCGCCGTGCTGGAGGGCTGGCGCCGCCAGGGCGTGGAGCTCAAGCTGTTCTCGCCCCTGGCCGACGAGGCGCCCGACGCCGCCGCGGACGCTGTCTTCCTTCCTGGCGGATATCCTGAACTGCACGCCGCGAAGCTCGCGGCCAACGGTCAATTCCTCGGCGGCCTGCGCGGCGCGGCCGGACGCGGGGCGTTCGTCTACGGAGAATGCGGCGGCTACATGACGCTCGGCCGGGCGCTGATCGATCGCGACGGGCAAGCCCACGCGATGGCTGGGCTCCTGCCCGTAGTCACCAGTTTCGCCGAGCCTCGGCTGCATCTGGGCTACCGCCAGATCGAGCTCCTGATCAGCGGTCCGCTGGGGCCGGAGGGCGGGCGCTGGCGCGGCCATGAGTTCCACTACGCGCGTGAAATCAGCCGCGAAGGCCCCGAACTGTTGCGCAGCACCTGCGCCCGTGGTCGCGAGGAGCATCGTCAAGGGAGCGCGATCGGGCGGGTCGCCGGTTCGTTTCTCCATCTGATCGACCGGGCGAGCCCGCGGCCACCACGGCGCAACGCCATCTCGGCCTGAGCCGGGCCCGGGCGTCAGCCGTCGAGCTTGGGCAGATCAGGCAGGAGGCGGACGCCGATGCCCTCCTCCACCAGTTCCTGCGCCTCCGCGACGGAGGCCTTGCCGAAGATCTCGCGCTCTTCCGCCTCGCCATAGTGGATGCGGCGCACTTCCTCCGGAAATCGCTCGCCCACATTCTCGAAGTTCCTCTCCACATGCTCGCGCATCTTGCGCAGCATGGCCGCCATCACCGCTGCCTTGGCATGATCCGGCGAGGGCGCGGATGGAGGTTGCGGTGGGGCTGCGGCTGGTGACCGCACCGCCGAACGAACCACCGCGGGCGCCATCATCGCCTTGCGGACCACGCTGTCGCCGCACTCCGGGCAGGAGATCCCGCCGGCCTCGGCTTGCAGGTCGAACGTGGCGCCGTCGCGGAACCAGCCCTCGAAGCTGTGGTCGTTGCCACACAGGAGAGAGAAGCAGATCACGCTCCGCTCTCCTGCACCGGCGCGGGACCACTCCCCGACGCGAGCAGAGGATCGAGCCCGCCGGCGCGGTCGAGCGCGTGGAGTTCGTCCGAGCCACCCAGGCCACGGCCATCGACGAAGATTTGCGGCACGGTCCGGCGACCATCGGCGCGGGCGATCATCTCGTCACGACGACCCGGGAACTGCCACAGGTCGATCTCGACGAACGCGACCCCCTTGTTCTTCAACAATCTCTTGGCCCGAAAGCAGTACGGGCACATGGGAGAGGTGTAGATCTCGACAGTCGCCATCCGGGATCCGCAGCCAAGAAAGCGCCGCCGTCACAGCGGCGCAATAACTGAGTCATATAGGCAATGCCTCATCCCTGACCACCCGTGCCAGAGTCAACACGTCCACGCGCTCGGCACCGGCGCGGCGCAGCACGGACACGCAAGCCGACAGTGTCGTGCCCGTGGTCAGAACGTCGTCGACGAGCAGCAGGCGCGCTCCCGCGACACGCTCGCCGCCCCTCACCCGGAAGGCCGCGCTGGTGATGTTGCGCTGGCGTTCGGCGGCGGAAAGGCCCTGCTGCGACGGGGTGGAGCGGTGCCGCTGCAGGATGGATGGCGCCCAGGCGCGACCGGTGAGCACGGCAATACGCTGGGCCAGCACCGCCGATTGGTTGAAGCCGCGTGTCAAGAGACGCCAGCGATGGAGCGGAACCGGCAGGATGAGGTCGACGTCGGGGAGAAGCTCCTCACCGGCCTGAGCCATCCAGCGCGCGAACAGGCTCACACCGTCGAGCCGCCCGCCGCGTTTGAAGCCCAAGATCAGGCGGCTACTGTTGCCGTCGTAACGCAGGGCCGAACGGCCGCGATCGAACGTCGGAGCCTGTGCGGCACAAGACGCGCAGAGCGGCGCCTCGGCCGAAGCATGCGGGAGGGGAAAGCCGCAGCATCGACACCAGGGCGGCGCCAGGAGGCGCAGCCCGCTCCAGCAATCGGAGCAAAGCCCGTCCGCCGCGGAGATCTCGATCCCGCAGGCCAGACACCGCGGCGGGAGCAGCAGGTCGAGCGCCCGGCTGGCGGATCGCCGGAGCAACTCCGAGACGCCGATCGCAGCTGCCAAACGAGTTAGCCATTCTCCATCTCATTCTACCTATACGTTTGTCCCGCCTGTTTCTCAAGCTTGCTCATCGAACGCGACTTCTCGGGTCGAGATATGCTTGGAGGCCGTCTCCCAGCAGGTTGAACGCCAGCACGGACAGGAAGATCAGCATACCCGGCCACAGAGCGAGCCGCGGGGCTTCGAACAGGAGCTCCTGCGCCCCGGTCAACATGTTGCCCCAACTCGGCACCGGCGGCTGCACACCGAGACCGAGGAAGCTCAGCACCAACTCGACCAGGATGACATTGCCGATGGCGAGCGTGGTGGCGACGATCAGCGGCCCCGACGCGTTGGGCAGGATGTGGCGGGCCAGGATGGCGGCGGGACCCGCGCCAAGGGCCTCAGCGGCGCGCACGAACTCTCGGGTCCGGAGGCTGAGGACACTTGAGCGCACCAGGCGGGCGGTGGTCGTCCAGCCGAACAGGGCAACCAGTATGACGATCCGGATCACGCTGGCGAACTCGCCATGCGCCGGCAGGCCGAGCTTGTTCAGGTCGACGGCGGCCAGGACGATCAGCAGGGGCAGGAGCGGCAGGCTGATCACCAGATCGGTGAGACGCATCAGCAGCGCATCGACGGCACCACCGACATAGCCTGCGATGAGGCCCACGAGCGTGCCCAAGGTCGCTGCGAGGAGCGCGCCGGCGAGACCCACCGCCAGCGAGATGCGGCCGCCCTCGAGCAACCGTGCCAAGACATCCCGGCCAAGCTCGTCGGTGCCAAGAGGATGGGTGCGACTGGTACCTTCGAGGCCTGAGAGCAGATCGACCGCCGCGCTGTCGAAGCCCAGCCACACCATGAGCGGCGGTCCAGCTATCACCGCCGCGACCAGGCCGAGCAGGAGCAGGAGCGCGAAGAGTGCCAGCGGTTGGTTGGCCACCTCCTCCCGCATGGCTCCCATCTCAGCCATCGTAGCTGATCCGTGGATCGAGCCAGGCGTAGGCCAGGTCAGCGGCGAGGTTGCTCGCCAGGGTCACCAGGGTGGCCAGCATCAGGGCGAGCAACGCCAAGTTGAAGTCACTGCCAAGGATGGCGTCGTAGATCAGCTTGCCGACGCCGAGATAGGCAAAGGTGGTCTCGACGACGAGCGCGCCCGAGAAGAGCGACCCGAACGACAGGGCGATCATGGTGACCACTGGCAGCATGGCGTGCGGCAGGGCGTGGCGCAGCAGGACCCGCGCCTCGCGGCAGCCGAGGGAGCGCGCGGTCCGGACGAACGGTTCGCGCAAGGTCTCGAGCATGGACGATCGGACGAAGCGCACGAAGATGCCGGCGGTGAGCAACGTCAGGGTCAGGACCGGCAGGGCGAGGTAACGCAGCCGGTCAAGCCACCCGCCAGCGCCGAGGTTGCCGCTTCCACCCGCGGGCAGCCAGCCGAGCTCGACCGCGAACAGGATGATCAGGAGCATGCCCAGCCAGAATGCGGGCATGGAGAAGCCGGCGACGGCCAGGATCGTAACGGAGCGGTCGAACAGCCCGTTCGGGCGCGCCGCCGCCCAAACTCCTGCCGGAATGGCGATCGCCAGGGCCAAGGCGAAGCTCAAGCCCATGAGCAGCAACGTGTTGGGCAAGCGCTGGGCAAGGACCGTGGCCGCCGGCACCGAATAAAGCCGCGAGAAGCCGAAATCTCCCCGCACCGCACGCTCGAGCCAGCCCGCCCAGCGTTCGACCAGAGGCCGGTCCAGACCCTGCAGCGCCTTGAGCCGCGCCGCGTCGGCCGAGGTGAGCGAAGGGTCGGCCTGCAGCATCAGGTCGATGGGGTCACCGGGCATGAGGCCGATCAGCCCGTAGACCAGGAACGAGACGGCCAGCAGGACCAGCGCGTTCTCGACCAGGCGCCGCAGCAGGAACGCGGTCAACGACCGGGACCTAGTTCTCGTCCACGCGCCAGTCCTCGACCCACAGCGTCGCCGGCGCCATTTGGCCGGTGGGCTCGACGCCATGGAGCCACTTCGGCCAGATATGGGCGTCGGCACGGAAGAACAGCGGCAGGGCCGGCAGGTCCTCGGCGTAGATCCGCTGCAGCTCGTGCCAGAGATCCTCGCGCTGGTCGCGATCGAGCTCGACCTCGATGGCGTCGAGCAGCTGGTCCATGTGCGCGTTGCGATAGCCGGTGAAGTTCTGGCCCGACCAACCATTGCCTCGGTCGGGATCTCCTCCGTATGCAGGGTCGAGCGCGGCACGTTCTCGGGCGAGCTGATCCAGGCGAACAGGGCGAGGCCGGTGAAGCGGCGCTTGGTCGTGGTCTCGCCGAAGAACACGCGCGCCGGCTCGTTGCTGATCACGGTGTCGATGCCGAGCTGCCGCCACTGGCCCTGGGCCACCTGCTGAATCAACTCGCGGGTCCGGTTGCCCGCCGTGGTCATCAGCTCGATGCGCAAGGGCTCGCCGGCGGCGTTGCGGCGGACACCGTCTTCACCCGGGCGCCAACCAGCCTCGTCGAGCAGTGCCGCAGCCCGGTCAGGATCGAACCCGTAGTGGCGCACCTCGTCGGTGTGGACCCAATCCAACGGGTGCACCGAGGTGTCGGCCACCGGTTGCCGGCCCGAGAACAGACGGTCGCTGATCGCCTGCCGGTCCAGGCCGTAGAGGAGTGCCTGGCGGACCCGGACGTCGCTCAGTGCCGGCGTGTCGAGCATGACGTCCATGTGCTCGTAGACCAGGCCCGGCTTGTAGAAGACCTGGAACCGGTCGCCGTGGCGCCGCTCGAAGGCCAGTGCCTGATCGAGGGACAGGCCCAGGGAGCCTTCGATCATGTCGACCTCGCCGGAGAGCAGATTGGCCTCCAGTGCCGTGGTGTTCTCGATCGCCTTGACGGAGATGCGCTCGAACACGGGTGGCTCGCCCCACCAGGTGGGATTGCGTTCGAGCAGGATCTGGCTGCCGGGAGCCATGTCGGTGATGCGGTAGGGGCCGAAGGCGAGGCCGGGATTGGTGGGGTCGGTGTCGAACAGGGTGCGGTTGCGGTAGGTGGCAGGATCGGCCTCGAACACCGGGCGTTCCAGATGCTCGGGCAGCAGGCGGAAATCATTGTAGGCGTTGTAGTTGAAGCTCAGCTTCTCGTCGTGCAGCGTGAAGGTCTTGTCGTCGAGCACGTCGATTTGCCGGATCCGGCGATACATCTCGGCGTTGCCGACGCCGCTCTTCTCGTGCCGCCCGACCTCCCAGGTGAACAGAACGTCGCGCGTGGTGATCGGCACACCGTCGCCCCACGTAGCCTCGGGCCGGATGGTGAAGGTGACCGCGACGCCCTCCTTTCCGCCGGACGCCGTCTCGGTCACGGCCTTGCCGTTCTCGAACGTCGGCAACTCGGTGCACAGCATGCACACGAGCTGCCAGCTCTGATCGAAGGTGGTGAGGGGCCTCTGGGTCAGGCCCAGCACGTAGGACTTGGCAGCCATCGAATCGATGTTGGGGTGGAGGGTCGACGGAAACTGGTTGATGCCGATGGCGAGGTCCCGTGCCATGGCCACGGCGGGCGCCACGACCATGACCAGTGCGACGGCGACGAACGACCATGATCTCCGCATCGGCACCGTCCCCAGGTTATCCGGCAGCGTTAGCAGGGCAATAGGGCTTCGGACAATCGCCAGATGGCCCGGACAGGCCATCGTTGCGTGGCGGTAGCGAAGCTGCCATCGGTGCGCTCAACAATGCACGACAAGCGCGGCCATGGCGGGAACGGCGGCGCTGCATCAAGGGAGTGACGGGCATGCGCCGAAACCGCTGCGCCAAGATCGTCGCTACGCTGGGGCCGGCCAGCACGACCAAGGAGCGGATCCGGGAACTCGCCGACGCCGGCGTGGACGTGTTCCGCTTCAATTTCAGCCATGGCAGCCACGAGGACCATGCCAACCGCTTCGCCGTGGTGCGCGAGGTGGAGAAGGAGCGCGGCCGGCCGATCGGTACCATCATGGACCTGCAGGGCCCCAAGCTACGGGTCGGGCGGTTCGTCGACGGCCGGATCACCCTGGCGCGCGGCGATCATTTCCGTCTCGACCTCGATCCGGCCCAGGGAGACCAGCGGCGCTGCAACCTGCCGCATCCGGAGATCTTCGCCGTGCTCCAGGCCGGCCAGGATCTCCTGCTCGACGACGGCCGCATCCGGCTGCGAATTCGAGCGCTGTGGCCCCGACTTCGCCGAGACCTCGGTGATCAATGGTGGAGGCCTATCGGATCGCAAGGGCGTCAACGTGCCGAATGCGGTGCTGCCGATCTCGGCCATGACCAAGAAGGATCATGCCGACCTAAGCTTCGGGATCGAACTCGGTTTCGATTGGGTGGCACTGTCCTTCGTCCAGCGGCCAGAGGACATCGCGGAGGCACGCCGCCTAATCGGTGGGCGTGCTGCCATCCTCGCCAAGATCGAGAAGCCGGCGGCCATCGAGCGGCTGGACGGAATCATCGAGCTTGCGGACGCGGTCATGGTCGCGCGCGGCGACCTCGGCGTCGAGATGCCGCCGGAACTGGTGCCGGGCCTGCAGAAGCGGATCATCCGCAAGTGCCGCGACCTCGGCAAGCCGGTGGTGGTCGCGACCCAGATGCTGGAAAGCATGATCAGCTCGCCGGCACCGACGCGGGCCGAGGCGTCCGACGTCGCCACGGCGGTCTACGACGGTGCCGATGCGGTCATGCTTTCGGCGGAAAGCGCCTCGGGCGACTACCCGGTCGAAGCCGTGGCGATCATGGACCGGATCATCGCCAGCGTGGAGCAAGACGATCTCTACCGCTTCTATCTCGACGCCTATCAGGCCCAGGCCGAGCGGACGAGCGCGGATGCGATCACCTTGGCGGCGGAACAGGTCGCGCACACGATGCAGTCCGCCGTGATCGTGACCTACACCACCTCGGGCGCCACCGCCCTGCGGGCATCCCGCGAGCGTCCCGACCGGCCGATTCTCGGCCTGATCACGCGCATGGTCACCGCCCGCAAGCTGGCGCTGGCATGGGGTGTCCACCCGGTCCACACCGCCGACGCGCACGATCTCGACGAAATGGTGGCCAAGGCGCGGCAGATTGCCCGCGACGAGGGCTTCGCCGCACCGGGCGAGAGCGTGGTGATCACTGCCGGGCTCCCGTTCGGCACCCCCGGGGCCACCAACCTGCTGCGCGTGGCCTGGGTGACCTGACGCCACCCGGCCTCTGCTTGCACAGTTCGCGGGCAGGCCTCGCTCCTGGCATCGAACTTGCATCGTTTTTGGGCAACCCGGCCAGGCGCGAGCGGCAACGCATCGTGCTCGCGTCCGCGGGCGGGGTGCCCGGTGTCGTTCACGCAGGTGAACCGCAGCGTCCACCCCGCCCGTCCGGGACGATGCCGGCCTCACAGATGCGGGATGAACGCATGCCAACGTCAATTTCGCTCATACGAGTTCTGTTCCTTCTCCTGGGCCTGCTGCTCTCGCCCGCGGCGGCAGTCTATGCTCAAGACTCGGTCGAAACGCCCAGAGCTGAGGAGGCCGTCGTCGCCGATGTCGCGCAAGCCGTGGCCGAGCCCACGCTCGACACGGGCGACACGGCCTGGATGATGGTGTCTTCGGCCCTGGTGCTGATGATGAGCATCCCGGGCCTGGCCCTGTTCTATGCGGGCATGGTCCGCAAGAAGAACGTCCTGTCGGTCCTGATGCAGGTCTTCGCGACGGTTTGCGTTTTGACCCTGGTCTGGATGATCGTCGGATACAGCCTCGCCTTCACCGACGGCAACGCCTACGTCGGCGACCTCAGCAAGGCGTTCCTCTCAGGGCTCGAACTGGGTTCCCTGACCGGTACGATCCCCGAGACCGTCTTCATGATGTTCCAGATGACGTTCTTCATGATCACGCCGGCGCTGATCGTGGGGGCGTTCGTCGACCGCATGAAGTTCAGCGCCATGCTGATCTTCGTGATCCTGTGGTCGGTGATCGTCTATGCGCCGATCGCGCACTGGGTCTGGGCGTCCACCGGCTTCCTGTTCAACGATGGGGTGCTCGACTTCGCCGGCGGTACCGTCGTGCACATCAACGCCGGCGTCGCCGGTCTCGTCGCGTGCCTGGTCCTCGGCAAGCGCATCGGCTACGGCCACGAGGTGATGGCTCCCCACAATCTCGTGCTGACGCTGATCGGCACGTCGCTGCTGTGGGTCGGCTGGTTCGGGTTCAACGCCGGCTCGGCATTGGCGTCTGGGGACCGGGCGGCGATGGCCTTCGCGGTGACGCACATCGGTGCTGCTTCGGCGGCGATCGCCTGGATGCTGGTCGAATGGGTCGCCAAGGGTAAGCCGAGCCTCCTCGGCATCGCCTCGGGCGCGGTCGCCGGTCTCGTCGCGATCACCCCGGCCTCGGGCTTCGTCCTGCCCAGCGGTGCGCTGGTGATCGGCCTCGTCGCCGGCGTCGTGTGCTTCTGGTCGGCGACCTCGCTCAAGAACATGATCGGCTATGACGACTCGCTCGACGTCTTCGGCGTGCACGGCGTCGGCGGCATCGTGGGGGCACTGCTCACCGGCGTGTTCGCGGTCAGCGCGGTAGGCGGAGACTCCGCGCGCGGATTGATCGACGGCAACCCGGCGCAGCTCTGGATCCAGGTCAAGGGCATCTTGTGGACCATCGGCTGGTGCGCGATCGCGTCCTACGTGATCCTGAAGGTGCTCGATCTGGTCATGGGCCTGCGCGTCAACCAGGACAGCGAGCGCGAAGGTCTCGATCTCGCGCTCCACGGCGAAAGCGTCGCCTGACGCATTGCCGCAACCGTTCCTCCCTGACCAATTGGCGCGTCCGGTCCCCGGGCGCGCCATTTTCTTGCCGTCAGAGCGCCTCGCCGCGCATCGCCCGGGGCAGATCGCCCACCAGCCCCATGGCGTGGCGCATGAAGTAGCGCTTGAGCGGCGCCACCCGTTGCACGGCGGCCAGCCCGGCCTCGCGCGCCAGCCGCACCGGCAGGACGTCGTTGGCGAACAGGCGGTTGATGCCGTCGGTGACCGCCATCAGTGCCATCCCGTCGAACCGCCGCCAGGAGGCATAGCGCTCCAGGGCCATGGCGTCGCCCGGATCGAGCCCGAGGCGCAGCCGGTCGAGCACGATCTCCGCCACCGAGGCGACGTCGCGCAGCGCCAGGTTCCAGCCCTGTCCGGCGATCGGATGAATTCCGCGCGCGGCGTCGCCCACCAGCACGGCGCGATGCGCGATGTAGTTGTCGGCGAGTACCAGGGCCAAGGGATAGGACCAGCGTGGGCCGGCGAGTTCCAGCCGCCCCAGGTCCGTGCCGAAGCGGTCCGCCACCTCGCCCAAGAAGCCCGCGTCGTCCAGTTCCAGGACGCTGCCACTCAGGGAGTCGTCGAGCGCCCAGACGATCGAGCACCGGTTGCCGGTCATCGGCAGGCGGGCGAAAGGGCCGTCGGGAAAGAACCGTTCCACCGCCAGCCCCGAATGCGGTCGTTCATGCGCGAGACTGCAGACGATGCCGGTCTGGCCGTAAGCCCACTGGCGCACGCCCACGCCCAACTTCTCCCGGGTGCTGGACTGCCGCCCCTCGCACAAGGCCAGGAGCGGTGCGGTGGCCTTGCGCCCATCGCTGAGCCTGACGTCGGCGCGGACCTCGGAGCGCTCGAGACCCGCCACCTCCGCCGGAGCGGCGAGCGTCACCGTGGGCAACGACCGGGCGAGTTCGATCAAGGCCCTTCGTATCGTCCGGTTCTCGACGATGTGCCCGAGGGGCTCGTGGCCGACGGCGCGGTGGTCATAGTGCACTTCGATGGGTGAGAACGCCTCGCGGACCACGATATCGAGGATGGGCTCGGCGGAGCTGACCATGCCCGACCAGGCGCCGATCTCCTCCAACAGGCGCCTTCCGCCCTGCGCCACGGCGGTGACCCGACCGTCATAGGGCGCCGAGACCAGTTCGGTCAGGGGGGAGCGCTCGACCACGAGGACCCGGTAATCCGCCCCGCCCACGGCACTGGCGAGTGCCAGCCCGGTCATGCCGCCGCCGATCACGATCAGATCGTAGCGCTCGCCCGCCTCTGATCCTCGCATCGTCCTCTCCGGCAGGTTCACGCCTGTGCCCAACCTTTAGGCTTCCGCCCGCAATGCGGGCATTGCCCGGCCGAGCCTCGCGTACCGCATGCTGCACTGCCACGATTTTGGTGGTGGCACGCGCTTTGCATCGCAGCGATTGTCGTCATGGTAACAGCATCGCGCACGGTCGATATGCGCGTTGGCGAGCCACCACCGAGCGTGGCGAGTTGGCGCAGTGTCGCGGTTCGACGTTCGATGGCGCGTGTCGAGTTGCAGTTTGGCCCGAGCGCCGTGGCATGGCCGGTTGGTCAGCGCGGCCAACTGATGCCCGGGAGGGGAAACCCTTCCGGGCCTCTCTTTCGTGCCCCTCGCCGAACTTCTTGGTCATTGTCGCCCTGCCTCTGCTACCCCAGAGTGACGTCGTTCGGCGATGCCGCTCGGCAGCGCCAAGAGGGGGGAGCACGGATGACAAATGCGGCTCAACAGGCGCGAGCGCCGCGCACCGCGGAAGCGGACCCCGACCTCGAATTCCCTCAAGGGCGATCTTGCCGCTCTGCGCTCCGAACTGGCCGGCGTCGTGAACGCGATCAGGACCCTCGGCGACAATGCCGTAGCCACCGCCAAACGTCAGCAGGGCGTTGCGATCGATCGTCTGGCCGCCGAGGCCGGATCGCTCGCCGAGGAAGCGACCGGCGTCGCCAAGGATCAGCTGGCCGACCTGGAGACCCGCATCCGCGCCAAGCCTCTGGCCGCCGTGGCCATCGCCTTTGCCGTCGGTCTGCTGCTCGGCAGCCTGCGACGGTGAGCCTCCTGCGGCTCCTGCTGCCGCTGCTGCCGACGCTGCTCGAGCTGCTGCCCGAAGGTCCGCGGGCCGCGCGGCACCTCGGGCGGCGCGCGGCGCTCCGGGTGGCGTTGGTCCTGATCCCGGTGCTGCTGCTTCTGGTCGCGGCCGGTTTCGCGGTCGCGGCCGCCTACCTGGCGCTGGCTGAAGCGCTGTCGCCGGCCGCGGCCGCCGCGATCGTGGCGCTGGTCCTGGTGCTCGTCGCCGCGGGCGAGGCCGCCCTGGTCCTCATGCTCGACCGGGCCGCCGCAAGCCGCCGTGCGCGGGCCATTCAGGCAAGTCGTGAGGGGCTGCTGCTCTCGCTGCAGGATGCCGGCAGGCTGGTCGGAGCCAAGCCGCTGTCCGCCGTCCTGATCGCCACGGCCGCGGGTGCCGTCGTGGCCCTGCTCTCCCGCCGCCGCTAGAAGTTCTCGACCCACGGGCGCAGCTCGACCTCCCAAGTCCAGGCACTGCGGTCCTGTCGCAGGACGTGCAGGTAGGTTCGGGCGATCGCATCCGGATCCAGCATCGAATCCGGCGCTTCGGCCGGCTCGCTGCGGCCCGGATTGCGGATCGCACCGTCGATGACGAAGTGCGCGACATGAATGCCCTTGGGCGCGAGTTCGCGGGCGATGCTCTGCGCCAGTCCCCGCAGGGCGAACTTGCCCATCGCGAACGGTGCCGAGAGCTTGTAGCCCTTGACGCTGGCGGATGCGCCGGTGAACAGGATCGCACCCCTGCCGCGCGGCAGCATTCGTCGCGCCGCCTGCTGAGCCACCAGAAAGCCGCCGAAAGCCGACACCTGCAGCGCCTTGGCCACCGCAGGCGGGTCGAGCTCGATCAAGTGGCCGCGGCTGCGCGCCGAGGCGTTGTAGACCACGATGTCCGGCGGCCCGCCGAGCCTTTCGTCCATGGTCGCGAACAGCGTTTCGACCTGGTCCGCATCGCTGGCGTCGCAGGTAGCCGTCGCCGCTCCGATCCCGGCGGCGAGGTCGCCCAATTTGTCCACGTTCCGCGCGGCGAGGCCGACCCGGATGCCCTCCGCAGCGAACAGACGTGCCAGCGATGCGCTCAGCCCGTCGCCCGCGCCAACGATGAGTGCCGAGCGAAATTCGTCCATCCGGTGCTCTCCCTGCCGCATGCTCACTCACCTTGTGCGGAGCCTTCGCGGCGCGGATCAACCCCGCTCTGCAGCCGGCCGTTCACGAGCGCGATGGCGTGCAGGCCGCTGTTCAGCGGCTTGACCTGCGTCTTCTGCCCGCGCGCCGTCAGGGCTGGGTCGAGTGCCGTCGCCGGCGTGTCCGCCTCCAGCTCGGCCGGGCCGTTGCGGCTCAATACATGCCCGGCGGAGACGGCCTCCTGTGGGGTCAGTCCCCAGTCGAGCACACCCACCAGGGCCTGGGCGACGTAGCCGATGATCTGGCTGCCGCCAGGCGATCCGACCAGGAGCATCGGCTCGCCCGACCGGTCGAATACGATCGTGGGCGCCATCGAGCTCCGTGGCCGCTTTCCGGGCGCGACGCGGTTGGCGATCGGCCGGCCGCTCTCCTCGGGCAGGAAGGAGAAGTCGGTGAGCTCGTTGTTGAGCAGGAAGCCGCCGACCATCAGCCGGCTGCCGAAGCCGCTCTCGATGGTCGTGGTCATCGACAAGGCGTTGCCGTCCGCGTCGACGATGACCAGCTGGCTCGTGCCGGGCAATTTGTCGCTGGCATCCGGTGCCAGCTGCTGCGCTTCGCGCCATGGAGGATTGCCGGCAGTGGCCTTGTCGATCGAGGCATCGAGGCGGATCTGCTGGGCACGGTTGGTCAGATAGGCCTGATCGAGCAATCCGCGTAGCGGCACCCGCACCTGGTCGCTGTCGGCGAGGTAGAGGTTGCGGTCGGCGAAGGCCAGCTTGGATGCCTCCAGCAGCGCCTGGAAGCCATCGACCGTCGGGCCCAGCGCCGACATGTCGAAATGCTCCAGCAGGCCCAGGATCTGCAGCACCGCAACCCCGCCGGAGCTGGGAGGACCCATCCCACAGACCTCGACCGCACGGTACGGCCGGCACACCGGCTCCCGCAGCACCACGCGGTAGCGCGCGAGGTCCTCGACGGTCATGGCACCGGGATTGACCGGTGCTTCGCGAACGGCTGCCACCAGAGCGTCGCCGATACGACCTCGGTAGAGTGGCGCGCTGCCCTCGGCCGCGATCTGGCGCAGGGTCGCGGCGAAGTCCGGGTTGCGCAGGATGCTGCCGGCCTGGCGCGGCGCACCCTCCGCATCGAGGAAATAGGCCCGAGTGTTCGAGAAGGGTGCGAAGGCGGCGGCACTCTCCGCCACCGCGCCGGCGAGCCGCGGCGAGATCGCGAAACCCCTCTCGGCGAGCGCCGCCACCGGATCCACCAGCTCGGCCCAGGGCAGCCGCCCATGCAGCCGATGGGCGAGTTCGAGCAGTGCCAAGGTCCCCGGGACACCGACCGACCGGCCACCGGGCAATGCCTCGTCAAAGGGCATCGGGGTGCCGTCTGGTCTGAGGAACAGTTCCGGGGTCGCAGCCATGGGGGCGGTCTCGCGCCCATCGAACGTGGTCAGTTTGCGGCTCGCCGCATCCCAGTAGAGCAGGAAGGCACCACCGCCGATGCCCGACGATTGCGGCTCGACCAGGTTGAGCGTGAGCTGCGCCGCCACCATCGCATCCACGGCGCTGCCGCCCCGGCGCAGCGCCTCTGCCCCCGCGGCCGTGGCGAGCCCGTTGGCCGTGACGATCATGAACCGCTCGGCCTCGACCACCGGCGGCTGGCGCCAGCCGCTGGGATTCTCGGGCGCGGGTGCGTCCTGCGCACGGGCCGTCCCGAGCAGCACCAGCCAGATCATCAGATGCCAGCCACATCGCCGCATCATCTCCAGTCCCTCCGTGGGCTAGGTAGAATACAGCCTAAGGCAAGCACGCCGGACACGGAACGCCGCATCTGATCCTGCGCCGGCGGGTGCACCGGATCGAGAGTGCCGGGCGTCGTTCGGCCGGGAGGACGAAGCATCATGCCGTCAGGCCCCCAACTCCTCGCAGGCTTGCCCGAGCCGGTGCGCGATGTGGTTCTGCAGGAGGCTGCCCGGATCGCCGCACCAGCGGGAACGATCCTGTTCCGGCCCGGCGACGCCTGCTCGCTCTACCTCCTGCTGACCGAAGGAACGGTGCGCGTGCAACTGGTGACGGGGGGCGGGCATCAGATCGTGCTGTACCGCGTCGAGCAGGGCCAGAGCTGCGTGCTCACCACGTCCTGCCTGATCGCCCACGAGGAGTACGCCGCCGAGGGGATCGCGGAGACGCCGATCAGCGGCCTGGGGCTGTCGCCGGCTCTGTTCGAGCGCATGCTCGCCGAATCGCCGGAGTTCCGCCGCCTGATCTTCACCGATTTCGGGCACCGCCTCGCCGATCTGATGGTGCTCCTGAACGAGGTCGCCTTTCGGCGGATCGATGCGCGGCTCGCGGACTGGCTCGTGCTCACCAGTGCGCGCGAGGGGCGCAGCATCCGGCACACCCATCAGGAAGCGGCGATCGAGCTCGGCACCGCCCGCGAGGTGGTCAGCCGCCAGCTCAAGGAGTTCGAGCGCCAGGGACTCGTCTCCCTGTCGCGTGGGCGAATCGAGGTGCTCGGTCCAGACACCCTGCGTCAGATCGCAGCACTTTCCGAACGCAACTGAGCCTGCGTGACTTAGTCACCGACTGCTCCCCTCCTCGAGGGCCAGATGGCCCCGCCGCCACCAAGGCGGGTCATGAGGAGGGTTTCGCGATGAGCAAGAATGTCGGATCGGTCGACCGTGCGCTGCGTGTCGTCCTGGGGCTGGCGCTGCTCGGCTTGGCGGTATTCGGCGGCCACTGGTGGGGCTGGATCGGCGTGGTGCCGCTGGTGACGGCCGCCGCCGGCTTCTGCCCGGCCTACAAGCTGATCGGCCTCAACACCTGCCCGATCGTGCCACGCGAGGCATGAGCGGCGTCTGGTCCGCCCTGGCCGGCGGCGGCCTGATCGGCGCCGCCGCCGTCCTGCTCATGACGTTGGAAGGGCGCATCGCCGGCGTCAGCGGCATCCTCGGCGGCCTCCTGCCGCCGGCGCCCGCCGGCGACTGGCCGTGGCGGATCGCGTTTCTGGCCGGCCTGATCGCCGGACCCCTGCTCACCACGCACCCAAGCGGGGTGCCGGTCATCGGCGCGCCGATGGTCGGGGTCGGGGGCGCCGTCCTGGCTGGCGCGTGCGTCGGCCTGGGCACCGGCCTCGGCAGCGGCTGCACCAGCGGCCACGGGGTCTGCGGCTTGGCGCGACTGTCGCCGCGCTCGCTGGCGGCAACGCTGACCTTCATGGCCACGGCGGCACTGACGGTGCTGCTGCTCCGCCACGTCCTGTGAGGAGCGACGCCATGCGCGGAACTCTCGCCGGCCTCTCCGCCGGCACCCTGTTCGGCGCCGGTCTCGCGCTTTCCGGCATGACCGATCCCGCCGTGGTCCTGGGCTTCCTGGACGTGGCCGGCGCTTGGAACCCGGCGCTCGCCTTCGTGATGTTGGCCGCCTTGGCGGTGACGTTCGTCGGCTACCGCTTGGCCTGGCGGCGAGCGACCCCCTTCTGGGCGCCAGGCTTTCAGCTGCCCAAGGCGACCGCGCTCGACGCCCGACTGATCGGCGGTGCGGCGCTGTTCGGGATCGGCTGGGGCATCGCCGGTTGGTGCCCGGGACCCGCGATCGCTTCGCTCTCGGCAGCCACGCCCGCCTTGCTCGCGTTCCTGGGAGCGATGCTCGCGGGCCTCGTGGCCGCGAGCTTTGTGCGCATGCATCCTGGACGGACCACGAGCCCGGCACCGAGCCTCTGATCACAGTGACCTACGTCTGTACCGACCCGGCAACGCGCAAGTGCCCGCTGGGCGGGTGCAGAAACCCCGCCCACCGGCGCATTCACGACTCTGAGGATCGGTCCGACGATACCAATTCTCGCGCCTGTGTTCTACCACCTGCCGCCGCAATGGACGCGCTGGAGCGCCCGGACTTCATCGACCATCTCACCGGCGAGGTGTTCCTCTCCCAGCATGCGGCACCCAAGGCGCCGGCATGCCTCCCGCGAGCTGATCCATGGCTGCCGAAAGGAACCCGACATGAGCAAGAACTACCTCGAGCTGGAGCGCGACTACGTCGCCCACTCGCGCAGCCTGCACAAGGACGGCGGCACGCCGCTCAAGGCCTTCCGCGACCTGGTTCAGGCCGCGGGCACCGACGGGGCGCTGAGCCACAAGCAGAAGGAGCTGACCGCACTCGCGATCTCGGTCGCGATCCGTTGCGAAGGGTGCATCGTCTTCCACACCCGCGCCTGCGTGAAGCTGGGCGTCACCCGGCCGGAACTGCTGGACATGCTGGGCGTCGCGGTCGAGATGGGCGGTGGTCCGTCGGCGATCTACGGCGCCCAGGCGCTGGCCTGCTACGACCAGATGGTCGCCGCCTGAGCCCCTTGCCGCCTCCGCCCGAACCGGGCAGCCTAGGCTGTGGCAGGGAGGAGGCGGCATGGAACCGGACCGGCCCGACTGGCGGCTTCGCGGCGTGCGCGTGGTGCATGCCGGCGAGCTCGACATCAACACGCCCCAGACGCCGGGCATGAACCGCGCGGCCGCGATCAACTTCGCCACGGCCGGTGCGCAGAGGCTCTGGGCCGGCACAGTGACGATCCACCCGGACGCCAAGACCGGCGCCCATCACCACGGTGAGTTGGAGAGCGTGATCTACGTCGTCCGCGGCAAGGCCCGGATGCGCTGGGGCGAGCGGCTCGAGTTCGTGGCCGAGGCCGGACCCGGCGACTTCATCTTCGTCCCGCCCTACGTCCCGCACCAGGAGATCAACGCCAGCACCGACGAGCCCCTGGAATGCGTGCTGGTCCGCAGCGATCAGGAAGCGGTCGTGGTCAATCTCGACATCGAGCCGGTCGAGAAGCCCGAGGCGGTGCGGTGGGTGGATGCCATCCACAAGGCGAGCTGAGTGACCATAGCTGATGTTGGCACAGGCTGGGACGGCCATGCGCGCATGGCTTGAGCGCTACTTCCGTCCGCGCGAGCGGATCGCGACGACGGCGATGGTCGCCGACGAGGTCGTGCCGACGACCTGCTACATGTGCGCCTGCCGCTGCGGGATCCGCGTCCATCTGAAGAATGGCGCCGTCCGCTACATCGACGGCAACCCCGACCATCCGGTGAATCGCGGGGTGATCTGCGGCAAGGGGGCGGCCGGCCTCAAGCAGCACCTGTCGCCGGCGCGGCTGCGGGCGCCGCTCCTGCGGGTGGGCGAGCGCGGCGAAGGCCGGTTCAAGGAGATCGGCTGGGATGAGGCACTGGAACTCGCCGTCTCCTGGATGGCGCCCGTGCGGAGGACGGACCCGAGGAAGCTCGCCTTCTTCACCGGCCGCGACCAGAGCCAGTCGCTCACCTCCCTGTGGGCCACGAGCTTCGGCACGCCGAACTGGGCGGCGCATGGCGGCTTCTGCTCGGTGAACATGGCGGCGGCGGGGCAGTACACCGTCGGCGGCAGCTTCTGGGAGTTCGGCGAACCCGACTGGGATCATGCCCGCTACTTCTTGATGTTCGGCGTGGCCGAGGACCATGACAGCAACCCGATCAAGCGCGGACTCGCCAAGCTCAAGGCGCGCGGTGCGAAGGTCGTGGCAATCAACCCGGTGCGCACGGGCTACGCCGCCATCGCCGACGAATGGATCGGCATTCGCCCGGGCACCGACGGCCTGTTCGTCCTGGCGCTGATCCACGAGCTCTTGCGGCTCGGTCGGGTGGATCTCGACTATCTCACGCGCCTCAGCGATGCCGCCTGGCTGGTGGTCGAGGCGCCGGGAACCGATGCGGACGGTCTCTACGCACGCGATGCGCAAGGCCGGCCGCTCAGCGTCGACGCGGCTACCGGCGCGATAGCGGCGGCCGAGTCGATCAACCAGCCTCGGCTCGGCGGTGCCGTCACCTTGCCGGACGGGCGGCTGGCCCGCCCCGTGTTCGCGCTCCTGGCCGAGCGCTACCGCGGCCCCGCCCATGCGCCGGAGAGCGTCGCCGAGCGCTGCGGCGTGGCCGCGGCCACCATCCGCCGGATCGCCGCCGAGATCGGCACCGTCGCGTTCGACCATGCGATCACCGTCGACCAACCCTGGACCGACACCCGGGGCGTGCATCACGAGCAGTTTCTCGGCCGGCCGGTGGCGATGCACGCCATGCGCGGCATCTCGGCCCACGCCAACGGTTTCCAGACCTGCCGCGCGCTGCACGTGCTGCAGTTGCTGATCGGCAGCGTCGACGTCCCCGGCGGGTGGCGCTACAAATCTCCCTACCCTCGTCCATGCCCGCCGGGTCCACGCCCCGCCGGGCGACCTGAGGAGATCGTCGCCGGCAAGCCCCTGCCCGGCTCGCCGCTGGGTTTCCCGCGCGGACCCGAGGACCTGCTGCTCGAAGCCGACGGACGCCCGGTCAGGATCGACAAAGCGTTCAGCTGGGACGCGCCGCTCGCCGTCCACGGCATGCTGCAGACGGTGATCCGCAACGCCTGGCGCGGCGACCCGTACCCGATCGAGGTCCTGTTCCTCTACATGGCCAACATGGCCTGGAACTCGGCCATGAATCCGGTCGAGACCATGCGGATGCTGGCCGACAAGGACCCGGCGACGGGCGAGTACCGCATCCCCAGGTTCATCTACGTCGATGCCTACCAGTCCGAGACCGTGGCCTACGCCGACTTGGTCCTGCCGGACACGACCTACCTCGAGCGGTGGGACTGCATCTCCCTGCTCGACCGGCCGATCGGGAATGCGCACGGTCCCGGCGACGCGATCCGCCAGCCCGTGGTCGCACCCGACCGCGACGTACGGGCGTTTCAGGAGGTGCTGATCGATCTCGGCGTCCGGCTCCGGTTGCCCGCCTTCGCCCATCCCGACGGCGAGCCGCGCTATCCCGGCGGCTATCCGGACTATCTGGTCCACCATCAGCGCAAGCCCGGCATCGGCCCGCTCGCCGGCTGGCGCGGCGCCGAGGGCGACGAGCACGGCCGCGGCGCCCCGAACGACCGGCAGCTCGACGCATATGTCGCGAACGGCTGCTTCTGGCACCACGAGCTGGCGCCGGAGGAGAGCTATCTCAAGCCGATCAACCGCGCCTACCTTGCACGCGCGCGCGAACTTGGCCTCCTCGACACGGCAGCACCGATCCCGCTCCACCTCTATGCCGAGACGCTGCAGCGCTTCCGCCTCGCTGCCGCGGGGCACGGTCCGGCGCAGCCGCCGGACAGCCACCGCGAGCGCATAGCCGCGCACTTCGACCCGCTGCCGATCTGGTACCAACCCTTCGAGCACGCGGCACATGCGGAGGCCGAGTACCCCTTGCACGCCATCACCCAGCGGCCCATGCCCATGTACCACAGCTGGGGATCGCAGAACGCGTGGCTGCGCCAGATCCTGGCACGCAACTTCCTCTATATGAACCGGCGCACCGGCGACCAGCTCGGACTGGCGGATGGCGACCGGGTCGAAGTCGCGAGCCCGCATGGGCGCACCCGGGCTCAGCTGCGGCTGATGGAAGGCTGTGCCGAGGGTACCGTCTGGACCTGGAACGCCATCGGGAAACGCGTCGGCGCCTGGGGCCTCGCTCCTGACGCGCCCGAGGCGCAGCACGGCTTCCTGCTCAACCACGTGATCGGCGAACTCCTGCCCGAGCAGCAGGGTTACAGCCACGCCAATGCCGATCCGGTCACCGGCCAGGCTGCATGGTTCGACCTGCGGGTCCGTGTGCGCAAGCTGGCCCCGGGCGAGGCCGGCGCAGAGCCCGCCGGCCTCGCCATCGAGCCTGCCGTCGCATGACCGAATTCGCGCCGGTCGAGCCGGGCCAGACGCAGCTGGGTCTCGTGATCGATCTCGACACCTGCGTCGGCTGCCAAGCCTGCGCCACGGCCTGCAAGTCGTGGAACGACCAGGGCCATTCCGGTCCGCTGGCCGAGGTGGATGCGTACGGCGCAGCACCGGAAGGCGCTTGGCTCAACCGGGTCCACAGCTTCGAGGCCGGCCAGGGTGCCGACGGGCGGACGGTGCACTTCCCGCGCTCCTGCCTGCACTGCGCCGAGCCCGCCTGCGTCACCGTCTGCCCGACCGGTGCCTCCTACAAGCGCGCCGAGGACGGCATCGTGCTGGTCGACGCGGAATTGTGCATCGGCTGCGGCCTGTGCGCCTGGGCCTGCCCCTACGGTGCCCGCGAGCTCGATCCGGTCGAGCACGTCATGCGCAAATGCACGCTCTGCATCGACCGCATCTACAACGAGGCGCTGCCCGAGGCCGAGCGCCAGCCGGCCTGCGTCATGGCCTGTCCGACCAGCGCACGGCATTTCGGCGATCTGGGCGATCCCGCATCGGCGGTGTCGCGCCTGGTGGCCGAGCGCGGCGGCGTCGGCCTGATGCCGGAACTCGGTTACCGGCCGGTCAACCGCTACCTGCCGCCGCGCGAGCCGGCAGGACTCGTCGACATCGCGCGCGTGCCGGAGCCCGAGGCGGGCCGGAGTGGAGCGGACCGGCTGTTCCGCTGGCTGGACCGCGTGCTCGGCGCCTGAGCTGCATGCGTCCAGCCTATTCGGTAATCCTGTTCACCACGCTTTCGGGCGCCGGCTACGGCCTCCTCGCCACGGTGGCCGCCGCCTTGGCCGCGGGCAGCCCGCCGGCTCGGCCCCTGCTGTCCCTGACCCTGGGGCTGGCGCTGGCTTCGATCGGGCTGGTCGCCTCCACCTTTCACCTGGGGCGGCCCGAACGGGCCTGGCGGGCCATTTCCCAATGGCGCACCTCGTGGCTTTCGCGCGAAGGCGTCCTGGCGCTGGCCGTCTACCTTGTCGCGGCGCCCCTGGGCGCGCTGCTGCTCACAGGACCGGCCACTGGTCCATGGTCCCGCCTCCTCGCGGTGGCGACCGCCGCGCTGGCGGGGCTCACCGTGTGGTGCACGGCGATGATCTACGCCTCGTTGAAGCCGGTGCCGCAATGGTGCCAGCCGGCCGTTCCTGCCGGCTACCTGCTCCTCAGCCTCGCCACCGGGGCGCTCGTCCTGCAGGCGATCGCCGCCGTCGATGGGGCGCCGGGTTGGCTGGCGCTCCTTTCGGCTCTGGCCCTTGCCGGCTCATGGGTGACCAAGGAAGCCTATTGGCAAAGGTCACACCGGACCATCCTGCCCGACCTCGCGTCGGCCACCGGGCTGGCCGCCCATGGCGAGGTACGCCCGCTCGACCCGCCGCACACCGAATCCAACTACCTGCTGCACGAGTTCGGCTACCGCGTGGCCCGCCGCCACGCGCGGCGACTCCGGCTCGTGGTCCGCGTCATGGGCTTCGCACTGCCCCTTGCGGCGACCATTCTGCTCCAAGCCGGCCCGGCACCCGCTCTGGCCGTTGCGATCGCACTCATCGCCGCCATCTCGGCGCTGCTCGGGACCCTGACCGAGCGCTGGCTGTTCTTCGCCGAGGCCCGCCACACGGTGATGCTCTACTACCCCGCCGTCCGCTAGCGGGGCAACTCGACCACCCGTCCTTCGTCAATGCTCTGCTGTGCGGCCAGGACGATCCGCAGGCTCATGACGGCTTCGTCCATGCTGCGCGTGAGGTCGATGTCCTCGCGGATCGTTCGCAGGAACCAAGCCTGCTCGCGCTCGCACAAAGCCTGATGGTCGGGCTCGTCCGACATGTCGAACCACTCGTCGGCCTGGGCGAAATTGCCGGCCGCATCGAGGTCGGCATGGTGCAGCTTGAGCGCGTTGGTCCTGGTGTGCTGGTCGACGTCGGCACTGGTGCTGACCCCGTCGGCCCTGGCCTCGGTCGAGCCGTCCTGGTGCATGACGATCGAGATACAGCCCTTCGGCCCCCACACGTCCTTCACGAAGAAGGCGACCTCGGACATCATCGGCCCCCAGCCCGCCTCGTACCAGCCGACCGAGCCGTCCTCGAACACGACGTGCAGGTGCCCGTAGTTCTGGACCGCGGTGTCGACCGACAGCTTGGCACCGATCCCGTGCACCCGCACCGGCCGCGCGCGGGTGAGCTGGCACATCACGTCGACATAGTGCACGCCGCAGTCGACGATCGGCGTCGTGCTCTCCATCAGGCTCCGATGCACCGCCCAGGCCGGGCCGCTCGACTGCTGGTTCAGGTTCATCCGCATCACCAAGGGCTTGCCCAGGCCGCGCCCGATCTCGATCAGCTTCTGCCAAGCCGGATGCACCCGCAGGATGTAGCCGAGCACGAGCTTGCGCCCGGTCGCGCTGGCTTTGGCCACCACCGCCTCCGCGTCGGCCATGTTGGTCGCGAGTGGCTTCTCCACGAAGACATGGCAGCCGGCATCCATGGCCCGGATCGCATAGGCGGCGTGGGTGTCGGTGTAGGTGTTTATCGAGACCGCGTCGGGCCGCGTCGCATCCAGGGCCCGCTCGAAGTCCTCGAACAGCGGGTAGCCCTGCAGCTCGGCAGGTAGCCGGTCCCCCGTCGAGCGGATGCGGCGGCTCGTCAGGCCGACGATCTCGAACCCCTCCAGCCGGTGATAGGCCAGCGCATGGCTGCGGCCCATGTTGCCGAGGCCAACGACGAGGATGCGGACCGGGCCTGGCATTGCGCTATCCGGCAAGTGCACGGCGCAGCGGCTCGCCATCCGCACCGAAGGCATGGGCGAAGGTGAAGGCGGCGGCGGTTGGGCCCTCGCGCATCAGCCGGTCGAGCCGATCCTTCGCCTCGGCCAGCGACGGCCGGTGACCCGCCGGCATCCACCACAGCACGGTCGGCGGGCTCTGGAGCTTCTCGAACCACTCCGCGCGACGGCGCAGGAACACGACATGCTCGCTGCGGAACACGAAGGCGCGCAGGGAATCCACGTCCTCCCACGCGGTGAGATTGACGATGATCTCCGGCCCGAACGGCTGCTCGAGGGCCGTCGCGTTGCCGTCGTCGCCCTGCAGCCGCCAGACGAAGCCGGGGCTCGCGTCGCCCATCCCGTTGATCCGCTCGAGATTGGCCATGAACTCCGCCATGACCGGACCGTCGAGCGGCCCGCGCGGCCGCGCGATGTTGAGCTGGGCGAGATGTGCTGCCGTCGGCATCGGGACCTCCCGGCAGGTCTGATAGGTCAATCCCCCTCCGGCCGCTACTGCCCGGTCAGCCCCTTCAGCAGGCCCTTGGCGGCATTGCCCAGATCGGGTGCACCTTGCTGCTTCTTCGCCTTGCCCGGATCACCACCCTCGAGGACGCCCTTCAGCGCATCCAGCGCCTTGCCCGCGGCCGGGACGGGCAGGTCCTTGAGAACACGGAACTGCTGGCGGATCGCGTCCACCGCCTCGGGGCTCTTCGCGAGGTCGGCCGCCAGTCTGGCCACGTCCTCGGGGCCGTCGATGGCGGTGGTAAGCGTGCCATTGAGATCGAACCTGATCGATGGCGAGGCATAAGGCCCCTGGATCACGAACGGGATGCCCGCCTGGAACACGGGCTCGTCTCGGGCGTCCTGGCCCTCCAGCGTGCTCGCGAGCCGGGGCGTGATCCGCATGTCGATCGTGAGTTGGGGCAGGTCGACGGCGCCCGCACCTTCGAGACGCAGTACCGGCGCGTTCAGGTGGAGATCGTTCGTGCGCACGATGCCGTTCTCGATCCGGAAGGCGGCACCGGCCTCGGCGAAGTCCGTCCGCTGCTGCTCGGTCGCGGACCGGTCGAGGCCCAACGTCATGATCTGCCGCAGCATGCCGGCGATGTTGATGCCCAGGACGGCGCCGTCCTTGACCGAGACGCTGCCCTCGCCGGTCAGGGCGCCGACAAGGTCGCGCACGCTGGCGCCTTTGGTCGTAACGTCGATGCGGGTGGAACCGTGGCCGTCGATGCGGCTCAGGCCGGTGAGCGCCTGCGAGGCAGCGAGCACGCCGATGTCCGTGGCATCGACTTTGATCGCATAGGCCGGGGGCGTCGAAGCTTCGACGCGGACGCTGCCGGTCACCCCGCCGCCATAGGCCTTCAGCGATTCGACCGTTGCCGTGGCCTGTTGCCGATCCGCACCGACGCGGGCCGCGAACGCCCCGACTTCGATCCTGTCCGCCTTCAGGCCCTCGCCCCGGATCCGGACGTCCAGATCGACCGGAAGCGGCAGGGGTAGGTCGAGCGGTCTGTCCGACCAAGTCCCGCTGGCCTCGGCCGGTGACCCGCCGGCTGCGACGCTGGCGGGCTGCGCCAGATATGGCGAGAGATCGAGACGCCCGAGTGCGATGTCTGCGGTCACCTTGGCCGGTTCAGCCAGATCGACGGCGGCCTTGCCGGAGGCGCCAATCTGATCGGCCTGCAGCTGCATGTCGCTCAGGGCGACGCGGGCTGCGGTGAGGTCGAGTTGGCCTCTCAGTGCGAGCGACCCCGGCAATCCTTCGGGTGCCGTCACGCCGATCCAGGCGAGGAGTTCCCGCGGTGCCGCAACCTGGATGTCGACGGTGCCGCCGGCGGCCGGCGCGCGCGTCTCGACCTCCCCGGCGAAAATCGCGGTCGCCCCGGGTACACCCACTTCGAGGCGGATGGGGCTCTTCTCGCCCGCCACCGCACCTTGTGGGCGGTCAACGCTGCCTGAGAGCGTCGCCTGCTGACCGTCCAGCGTCAGCCCGCCGTCGATCGCCACTGGCTGATCGACGCCGGCCTGGCCGACCTTGAGACCGATCGCCTCGACCCGCCGGCTCATGCCCCGGGGCCGGTCGTCGTACACCACCGTGCCGCCGTCGATTCGCACGTCGCCCAGCACGAAAGGTGGAATCGCCGTCTCCGCGTCGCTCTGCCCGTCGCCGGCACCCGTGTCGCCGCCGCCCAGGTCCCAGTTGCGACGGCCGTCCTGGCCGACCTCCAGATGGACCTGCGGCTGAGTGACGACGAGCCGGTCGAGCTGGATTCGCCCGTCGCGCCAGTAGGCGAGAAGATCGAGGCGGGCGTCCAGCGCGCCGATCCGCGCGAGCTCGGATGCGGTACCCCAATCCGCGTTGGCAATGCGCACGTCGCTTGCCGCGATTCCGACCGGCGGCCAGGCACTCAAGCGGAACGGCTCGCCGAATGTGACCTCCCGGCCGATCGCGAGGGTCGCCCCGCGCTGGACCGCCCATTTCTGCAGAGGCGAGGGCACGAGGACGACCGCGACGACGGCGAGCACCGCAAGGAGCAGCACACCAAACACGCCGATCACCAGCTTGCGCATGCTCCACCTCGCAGACCGGGTCTCCCTGATCTCGTCTACCATAACCGTGCCGCAGCGCACATGCCCGCCGCCGCCGATAGGCCCGCGGCTCCATGCGGGCTATAGAGGCCGCTCGCGGAACGAGGTGGGTGACGGACCATGCATGCCGGCTGGCAGTTCTGGATCGATCGGGGCGGCACCTTCACCGACGTGGTGGGCAGGGCACCCGACGGCTCGATCCGCATCCACAAGCTGCTGTCCGAGAACCCCGAGCAATATCGCGACGCCGCTATCCAGGGCATTCGCGACCTGCTCGGTCTGGCGAAGGGCGCGCCACTGCCCGACGACGCGGTCGAGGCGGTGAAGATGGGCACCACGGTGGCCACCAACGCGCTCCTGGAGCGCAAGGGCACGCCCACCGTGCTGGCGATCACCCGCGGGCTGGGCGACGCGTTGCGCATCGCCTACCAGAACCGCCCCGACATCTTCGCGCGCCACATCGTGCTGCCGGAACAGCTCTACGGCGAAGTGATCGAGATCGAGGAGCGCTTGCGTGCCGACGGCAGCGTCGAGCAGCCGCTCGATCGGGAGCAGGCCCGGGCCGATCTCGAGCGGGCCAACGCTGCCGGCTACCGTGCGGTCGCGATCGTCCTGATGCACGGCTACCGCTACCGCGAGCACGAGCTGGCCGTGGCCGAGATCGCAAGGACTGTCGGCTTCACCCAGGTGTCGGTCAGCCACGAGGTCAGCCCGCTGATGAAGCTGGTCGGCCGCGGCGACACCACCGTCGTCGATGCCTACCTGTCGCCCATCCTGCGCGACTATGTCGACCGGGTCGCTGGCGAGACCGGCGACGTGCGGCTGATGTTCATGCAGAGCAATGGCGGGCTGGTCGACGCGCGTCTGTTCCAGGGCAAGGATGCGATCCTGTCCGGTCCGGCCGGCGGCATCGTCGGTGCGGCCAAGACCGCGGGGCTGGCAGGCCTGGAGAAGATCGTCGGCTTCGACATGGGCGGCACCTCGACCGACGTCACCCACTATGCCGGCGCCTTCGAGCGCGCCTTCGACACCGAGGTCGCCGGCGTGCGGATCCGCGCGCCGATGATGAAGATCCATACCGTCGCCGCGGGCGGCGGTTCGATCATCAGCTTCGACGGTCAGCGCTTCCGGGTCGGCCCCGAGAGTGCTGGCGCCAATCCCGGCCCCGCCTGCTACCGCCGTGGCGGCCCGCTCGCCGTGACCGATGCGAACCTGATGGTCGGCAAGCTGCTGCCCGACTTCTTCCCGCACGTGTTCGGGCCCGCCGCCGACCAGCCGCTGGACGCCGCGGTGGTCCGCGCCTCGTTTGCGGCACTGGCGCGCGAGGTGGCGAAGGCCACCGGCATCGAACGCACGCCCGAGGAACTGGCCCAAGGCTGCCTCGCCATCGCCAACGACAACATGGCCAATGCGATCAAGGAGATCTCGGTCCAGCGCGGCATCGACGTGACCAAGGGCTACGCGCTCTGCTGCTTCGGCGGCGCCGGCTCGCAGCATGCCTGCCACGTCGCCGACCTGCTCGGCATCGGCCGCGTCTTCATCCACCCTTATGCCTCGGTCCTGTCGGCCTATGGCATGGGCCTGGCCGAACTGCGCGTGCTGCGCCAGGAAGCGGTCGAGAAGCCGCTCGAGCAGGCGCTGGTCGTCGAACTGGAGCGGGTCGCGTCCGGGTTGGCGGACTCGGTCCGCAGCGAGCTCGCGGCCCAGGAGGTCGAGGATGCCCGCATCGCCATCGAGCCGCGGGTCCATGTCCGCTACGCCGGCACCGACACCTCGCTCGAGGTGCCGCTGGGTTCCGCGGAGGCCATGCGCGCGGCCTTCGAGACCGAGCACCGTACGCGCTACGGCTTCGTCGTCGACCGGCGCGGTCTCGTCGTCGAGACGGTGACCGTGGAGGGCATCGGCGCCATGGAGGAAGTGGTCGAGCCGGAGCGCCAGGTCGAGACCCGCGCCCACGCCCTGGAACCCGTCCTCACCACGCCGATCTTCACCAACCACGCGCCGCATCAGCCGGCCGAGCGGCACGAGGCCGCGGTCTACACTCGCGAAGCGCTGCTGCCGGGCGACCGGATTACCGGCCCGGCGCTGGTCTGTGGCGCCACCACCACGGTTGTCGTCGAGCCCGGCTGGGAGGTCACCGTCACTCCGCGCGACCACCTGATCCTCGACCGGATCGAGCCTTTGGCCCGGCAGGTCGCCGTCGGCACCCATTGCGACCCGATCCTGCTCGAGATCTTCAACAACCTGTTCATGACCATTGCCGAGCAGATGGGCGTGACGCTGCAGAGCACCGCCTATTCGGTCAACGTCAAGGAGCGGCTCGACTTCTCCTGCGCCGTGTTCGCCGCCGATGGCGCCTTGGTCGCCAACGCGCCGCACATGCCGGTCCACCTTGGCTCCATGGGCCAGTCGGTGCGCACGATCCTCGAGCTCAATCGCGACCGGCTGCGACCGGGCGACGTCTGGGCGCTGAACAATCCGTACAATGGCGGCACCCACCTGCCGGACATCACCGTGGTCATGCCGGTGTTCGAGGGCGAGGACCTGGTCTTCTTCACCGCGGCGCGCGCACACCATGCCGATGTGGGCGGGATCACACCGGGCTCCATGCCGCCGGACAGCACGACGATCGATGAGGAAGGCGTGCTGTTCGACAACTTTCTGCTGGTCGACAACGGCCAGCTGCGCGAGGCCGCGCTCCTGGATCTCCTGCGCTCGGGCCCCTACCCCGTCCGCAACGAGACCCAGAACGTGGCCGATCTCCAGGCACAGGTAGCAGCCTGCCAGCGCGGCGCCAACGAGCTCGCCAAGATGGTGGTCCAATTCGGTCTTGCCGCCGTCCGGGCCTACATGGGCCATGTCCAGGACAATGCCGAGGAGAGCGTGCGGCGCGTCCTGGACGTGCTCCAGGACGGCGAGTTCACTTACGCCCACGATGCCGGCCCGGTGGTGAAGGTCCGGATCTCGATCGACAAGGATGCGCGGCGCGCCACGGTCGACTTCACCGGTACCAGCGAGCAGCAGCCCTGGAACTTCAACGCGCCCGCCGCGGTCACCCGTGCGGCCGTGCTCTACGTCTTCCGTACCCTGGTCGACGACGACATCCCGATGAACGAGGGCTGCCTGAAGCCGATCGACATCATTTTGCCCGAAGGCTCGATCGTCTGCTGCCACCACCCGGCCGCGGTCTGCGCCGGCAATGTCGAGACATCGCAGTGGGTGACCGACACCCTCTACGGTGCTCTCGGCGTGCTGGCGGCGGCCCAGGGAACCATGAACAACTTCACCTTCGGCAACGCCACCCATCAATATTACGAGACGATCTGCGGCGGCAGCGGCGCCGGACCGGGCTTCGACGGCACCTCGGGTGTGCACACCCACATGACCAATTCGCGCCTGACCGACCCCGAGGTCCTGGAATGGCGCTACCCGGTCCTGCTGGAGAGCCACCGCATCAACCGCGGCTCGGGCGGACAGGGCAGGCACAAGGGCGGCGACGGCACGATCCGCCGTGTCCGCTTCCTGGAGCCGATGCAGGCTGCCCTGGTCTCGAACCACCGCAGGGTCCCACCGTTCGGCCTGCACGGCGGCAGTGCCGGCATCTGCGGCGAGCAGTGGATCGAACGGGCTGCCGGAACTCGGGAGGAGCTGGACGGCCGTTGCCGGGCAGAGGTGGGCGCCGGCGACGTGTTCGGGATCCAGACCCCGAGCGGTGGGGGCTACGGCCGTCCTTAGGCGGCCACACAGCGATCACTTGATCAGCCTGTGAGAGCGTCGGATCGCTGACGCTAAGCATCTTGAGCCAAGCCGCCAGCAGCGTGTTTGGCGACTGCGCGATCATGCGGCGGCCGGAGAGGTTCAAGGCCAGGGCTACTTCTTGCTCCCGTTGGAGCTGACATCCGCCGAGGTGCCATCGTTCGACACGGGACAGCGCCAAGGCACATGCTGGCGCCACCGCCGATCCTGTTTGACACCGTTGAGTATGCGCCTAGGTTGCCGGCTCAATCCCGCGCAACGAAGCGACCGCCGCAGCGCAGGAGCGCTGTGCGGAACGAACGGGAGGCCCTGCAGCGATGGCACTGATCGTCGGAACCCCCGGCAACGACCGTCCACTTGAGGATTTGCTGGGCGGGAACGATCTCATTTTCGGCGACAGCGCCGCGATGGTGAACGCCGCCACCGGCAGCGACACGATCCTGGGCCGAGCCGGCGATGACATCATCTCCGGAGACGCTCCGATCATCGGGCCAGTCGGCCGGGGCGGCAACGACCTCATCTTCGGCGGCGACGGCAGCGATACCATCTACGGCGATGCCAGCAAGCAGCTGTTCGGGCGCGGCGGCGACGACATCATCTATCAGAATGGCGGGTCGGGCCGACTGATCGGCGACGCGCTCGAGGTCGAGGGTGGCGCTCGTGCCGGCAACGACCAGCTGTTCGGCGGCGGCACGCTCGTGGGTGACAGCGTGTTCGAGATCGCCAGCGGCCACTGCGGCAACGACTATCTCGACGCCTCGAACGCATCGGTAGGGTCGTTCCTCTACGGCGATGTGGAGCAGGGCGACCTGGACGGCGACACCGTCGGCGGCTGGGACCGGCTGATCGGCAGCAGGTTCCGCGACCTCCTGGTCGGCGATGCCGAGGACGTCGACGACGTCACGCAAGGCGGCGACGACCGGCTCTGGGGCAATGGCGGTGGCGACGTGCTGTGCGGCGATGCCAAGCAGTCGCTGTTCGAACGCGGCGCCGGGGGCGACGACGTCCTGCGGGGTGGTGCCGGCTGGGACACGATCTACGGCGACGCACCGCTTCTGCTGGACTTCGCCAAGGGTGGTGCCGACCTGCTCTACGGCGGTACCGGCAACGATCAGCTCTGGGGCGACGGCCTGCTCGACGGCTCCGCGACGGGCGGCAAGGACCAGTTCATCTTCGGTGGAGCGTTCGGAGACGACAGCGTGAACGATTTCCGCCGCGGCGAGGACAAGCTCGTGTTCGAAGGCTACGACCGCGGGGACCTCGTGATCACCCTGGAGGGGGACGACCGGGTGATCACCGTCGCCGGTGAGCACAGCGTTCGGCTCGTCGACTATTCGGGCGGCTTCACCTTCGGGGTCGATGTGATCTTCGCTTAGCCGGCAAGGCCTGCGGCCGACTGCGCTCGCGCCGCAATCTCGCTCCGCAGCTTCCTACAGCCGAGCCGGGTCACCTGGACAGCGCAGAAGGATCGGCCCCCCGGAGGTATCCCGGAGGGCCAGTCGGTTGCAGCTTGGGGTCTCAGCCCTTGAGCTGGAGGTTTTCGGCCGAGCTCTTGCCATTCTTGCCACGGACCAGCTCGTAGCTGACCTTCTGGCCGTCACGCAGGGTATCGACCCCCGCGCGCTCCACGGCCGAGATGTGGACAAAAGCATCGGGGCCGCCATCGTCGGGCTGGATGAAACCGTAGCCCTTGGTGGCATTGAACCATTTGACAGTACCGGTGGTCGCCAAGGTCGTCCTCGTTCACTTCTGGTCGGCACCTGAGCAACGCGCTCCGGCGCCGGGTCTCGTCGTCTGTCCTGATGCAGGTCGCCCGTGGGCGGCCACAGGGCCGGCGAAGATAGCCGCGGGCATGCCTAAAGGAAGGATTGCAGGCGCGCAAGATACGATCCGGAAGGCGACACGCGGCCGGCCGCCTGTGCTAGGTTCCGCCTGCCTTCGATGCCCGCGGACGCGCCATGACCCCATCTGCACCTTCGCAAACCCGTCCACGTCCCCGGACCGCATGAGCGGCGCCGCCGTCGCCCGCAGCGTTGGCCGCGATCCGCTCGACGTGCTGCGCACCGTCTGGGGCTATCCCGCGTTTCGCGGTCTCCAGGAAGAGGTGATCCATCACGTCCTCAGCGGCGGCGACGCCCTGGTCCTCATGCCCACGGGCGGCGGCAAGTCCCTGTGCTATCAGGTGCCTGCTTTGTGCCTGGAGGGCTTGACCGTCGTGGTCTCGCCGCTGATCGCGCTGATGCAGGATCAGGTTTCCGCCCTTTCCCAACTTGGGGTGCGGGCGGCCATGTTGAACTCTTCGCTCGATTTTCGCAGCGCCACTGGCGTCGAGCATGCAATGCGCGAGGGCGGGCTCGACCTCGTCTACGTGGCGCCGGAGCGTCTCAGGACACCCGGCTTCTTGGACCTCCTCGGCCGATGCCGGTTGGCGCTGTTCGCCATCGACGAAGCCCACTGCGTGTCGCAATGGGGCCACGATTTCCGTCCCGATTATCTCGAGCTCAAGGTGCTGCACGAACGCTTCCCCAACGTGCCGCGCCTGGCCCTCACCGCCACCGCCGACGCCCCCACCAGGCGCGAAATCGTCGAGCGGCTGGAACTCGGCCAGGGCCGCTCCTTCGTCGCCGGCTTCGACCGCCCGAATATCCGCTATCGGGTGACGCCCAAGCTTCAGCCCAAGGCACAGCTGCTGCGCTACCTCAAGGGCGATCAGGCCGGCAGCAGCGGCATCGTCTACTGCCTCTCCCGCCGCAAGGTCGACGATACCGCCGCTGCGCTGAGTGCGGCCGGAATCACCGCCCTGCCCTACCATGCCGGGCTGGACAAGGAGATGCGCGCCGCCCACCAGGACCGCTTTCTCAAGGAGGAAGGCCTGGTGATGGTGGCGACCATCGCCTTCGGCATGGGCATCGACAAGCCGGATGTGCGCTTCGTGCTGCACCTCGACCTCCCGAAGAGCCTGGAGGCCTACTATCAGGAGACCGGCCGCGCCGGCCGCGACGGCCTGCCGGCAGAGGCATACATGCTCTACGGCCTCGACGATGTCGGCAAGCTCCGCGGCCTGCTGGCGCGTGCCGATACGGCAAGCGAGCGGCAGCGTCACGTCGACCGGCAGAAGCTGGAAGCGATGCTCGGCTACTGCGAGACCACCCGCTGCCGCCGCCAGGTGCTGCTGGGCTATTTCGGGGAGGAGCGCTCGGAAGGCTGCGGCAATTGCGACTGCTGCCTGGATCGGCCCGAAAGCTTCGACGGCACGGAGCTTGCGCGCAAGGCGCTCTCCGCGATCTATCGTACCGGCCAGCGGTTCGGCGCAGGTCACGTCATCGACGTTCTGCGCGGCGAGACCAACGAGCGCGTCGAGCGATTGGGCCATGACGGGCTCTCGGTGTTCGGAATCGGACGTGACGTCGATCCGGCGGGCTGGCGCTCGGTGCTGCGTCAGCTCGCGGCCAGAGGGCTGGTCGAGTTCGACGTCGAAGGCCATGGCGGTCTTTCGCTCTCCGGCGACTGCCGGTCCGTCCTACGTGGCGAGCGCTCGATCGAGCTGCGCCACGATCCGGCCATGCGGCGGAACGCAGGGAAGGAGCGCGCTCCGTCGCGGGCGACCGCAGCTCTGGCGCCCGAGGCCGAGGCGCTGTTCCAGCGCCTGCGCCAGTGGCGGCTACAGGCGGCCCGGGCGCAGGGTGTCCCGCCCTATGTCATCTTCCACGACGCGACCCTGCAGGCGATCGCGCTTGCCCGCCCACATACGCTGCGCGACCTGGCGGGAATCCAGGGCCTTGGTGCCGCCAAGCTCGAGCGCTACGGGGCGGCGCTGGTGGCGTTCATGGCCGAATAACCGCCGGCCGCGGGGATTCCCAGCTCGCGATCAGGATGCCACCACGGTGCGCCGACCACCACGGCGGCGGCGGAGACCGCCCGCAACGCCGCGCGTCGCAAGGTGTCGACCAGCGAACTGCCGCTCGGACCCGGCGCTTCCGGTGATTGCGCCAGGGTCGCCAGGGCCTCGCGTAGCCGGCCCTTGCTGGCGCGCAGCAGCGCCAATCGCCAAACAAGTCGCCGAATCCGCCTTGAGCGGTGCCCGCTGTCCGGCTGCCGTTCGGTCGCGGTCAGCATGGCCCGATAACCATCCTCCAGCCGACCGAGCTGGACGAGTCCATGACCGTACCACTTCCAGGCACTCCACTCTTCATGGCCTCGTGCCAGCGCCCGCTCCATTCTGCCGACGCTTTCCCGCAGCAACGCCCGGTCGGTTCCTCTCAGCTCACAGCGACAATGGAGGATCTGCTCTTCGACGTACAGGCCGCCGATCCAGGGGCGCAACTCCAGGAAATCGCGCTCGGCGGTGGCGTAGTCGCGCTCGCCCATCCTCCGGCACGCTCGGCCCCAGGTGCGGATGATGCGGCTGTCCGCGCGCTCGGGCGCCATGCGACGCGCGGGGCTGGCGAGATCCAGATCGTACCCGAGTTCGACGAAGTCGCGGCCGTAGATCTCGCGGACGAGGCGAACCTCCTCGGGACCATAGTACTGCGCCAGCTTCGAGGCGGAGCCGGTCTGGTGCGGCTTGTAGTCCCGGATCGGCACCGCCCGGTCTGGAAATATCCGACCCAGGACATAGGCAAGATCGGCATCGAAATTCTCAAGGCTGCCAATAAAATCGTAGGGGATCAGGCTGGGGACGAGATTGCAGTGCTGCGGGCGCCAGTGCGGGTCCATCTCTCCCTCGGGAGTCGCAGCGACAATCTCCAGAAAGTCGCGAAACTCGAGCGCGCGGTCGCCCAACGCGTTCTGCGCGGCAAACCGGCTCCACACGTTCTGGTCGCGATGATTGCGGATCTTGTCGAGGTAGGCGGACAGCACCCGGACATAGGGGTTGCGCGCGATGGTGAAGACGAAGTGGTCGTCGACCTGCTCCCAGCGACAGGGATCGCTGATGAACGGCGCCTCCTGGGACGGCTTGTGCGGGCTTCCCGGCGGCGCGGCCCGGCCCATCTCGTGCTCGGCTGCCCACAAGGTAGAGCGCACGGTCGAGGAGCCGCATTTCCAGTTCTGGACGTAGATGTAGCTCAGATGGCGGGACGCGACCACGCCGCCGACGAAGCCGCTCCGTCGGATCGCCTCGATCGGAAAATTGGGAAGGGCTGCTGCGTGGGCCGTCGCCATTGGTGTACCCGTTGTTGCCGACAAGATGACCAGTAGGTCACGATGCTGCAACAGTCACGCACGGGTTCCATCCACATCCAATCGTGCATAAACGTCGCCCGAATCTCCCGCGACGTCGCGCCCGGCGAGCCAGGCCCGCATTTTGGCTGCGTCCGTCCAGACGGCGAACTCCATTGCTAGGGTCTCGCCGCGGGACACGTTGTAGCGATAGTCGCCCAGTTGCTCGAGGCGCGCGAGGCTGGCCAGCGCGCTGTCCATCGCTGCTGGAACAAACTCGAACGACACTGCCGGAATCGGTCGCGACAGACCGGCCAGCACCTCGTGCTCCATACCCTCGACATCGATCTTCACGAAATCGGGAATGCCATGGGCGGCGATGAGGTCGTCCAGGGTCGTGACCGGGACCTTTACGGTGCTGTCCCAACGTACCCAGGAGAAGGACGGCATCCGGGTCGCGGAGGCGATGAAGGCGTGCGAGCCCGTGGTCACCGTGGGCGTGCGGGGGCTCACGAGAAGCTGCAGGTGCCCGGGCCGCGCGCCAACGGCCTGCTCGCGCACGATGACCTTGCCGTCCGACCGGAACAGCCAGCGCAGGAACCGGGCAAAATCGGGCTGCGGCTCGAGAGCCACCACCGAGGCGCCCAGCCTCGACCAGGATCGGGCGCGACTCCCGACGTGAGCACCCACGTCGAAGCAGAGCCCGTCTCGCGGGACCAGCTGAGCATAGAACCGGTCGAGGGCCGCGGCGCCGCCGGGCCGGCCGTAATACATCCACAGAGATCGGCACAGGCCATACGCCCGGTCGAACAACCGCATAGCCCCGCTCCGGGCGAAAAGATCAGATCGCCGGCACCCTCGCAGCGCCGCCGGCCTGCTGCAATTCGTCGACCGCCAGCATGTGCCCGCCGCGTTCGGCCTTGGTCTGCAGATATCGGCGGTTGTGGACGTTGGCGCCGAACACGTGGGCGACCCGGCCGGCCACCTCGATGCCGTACTTCTCCAGCTGAGTGATCTTGGCCGGATTGTTGGTGAGCAGCCGCACGCTCTCGATGCCGAGATGCCGGAGCATTTCCGCCGCGGCCGAGAAATCGCGTTCGTCGCTGCCGAAGCCCAGATGATGGTTGGCCTCGATCGTATCCAGCCCGCTGTCTTGCAGCATGTAGGCGCGCAGCTTGTTGGTCAGGCCGATGCCCCGGCCCTCCTGCGCCAGATAGAGCAGCACCCCGCCACCCTCGCGGGCCATGCGGCGGATGGCGCCGCGCAGCTGGTCGCCGCAGTCGCAGCGCAACGATCCCAGCAGGTCGCCGGTAAAGCACTCGGAATGCAACCGCGCCAGGGGTGCTGCCCGATGCTCGGGCGTACCGACGAGGATGGCATACTGGTCCGGGCCGCCATCGGCCGGGCGGAACGAAACGATGCGGGCATCTTCGGCGTCGGCCAACGGCACGCGTGCCTCGCTCACCGGGCGGAGCGTCGCCGCGGACAGGCGGCGATAGGAGCTGACGGCGGCGAGCGAGACCGCGGCGACTTGCGCGTCGGGCCGCTGACCGGGCACCAGAAGCGCGGCAGGCAACAGGCCGCTCAGCTTGCACAGCTCCACAGCCGCCCAGGCGTCGAGTCGGTCGGTGACGATCGCCAAGGTCAGAATGTCCAACGCCGGCTCGGCAGGCGCCGTCGGGTCCGTCAGCGCCGCCATCCGACCGGGAGCGGCGTCGCTGCGGGACAGCGGCAGCAGATAGATGCCATCGGCGTCGGCCGCGAGACCGAGGCTGGCCAACCGCTGGCCCGTCATGGCCAGCAGGCTCCCGCGGGGCAGGCCTCGTGGAAACGGCGCAGCGCCGTCGGCCATCATCGGCTCGGCTGCCATCACGTCGGTTGCCACGCCAGTCCCCGTCAAACGTGCCCACCCGCCGACCCGCAGCATCCTCGCCGCGTGCTGGACGGCAAGGAGTGGCGCGCTCGGAGTCAGCTCGGCGAGAACATCCATTTAATTGACTTTCATCAGGGCCGGAACGCTTTGGGTCCGCTCATCCTACGCGTTGCCCGACAGGTTGGTTCACGCTTCCCGTCCTCACTATCTAGCGATGCCGATGCCCATCGACCAGTGCCGGCTGGGATGTCCGCGACCCGGCCATTGACCTAGCGAGGCCCCGACCTATTCACCCCAGTTGCCGAGCGAGCGGTACCGGCGAGACACCATTCACCATTGCTTGGCATCTGCGGCTACAGATACGGCATGATCGGACGAGTGCGGGGAATGCTCCGGTGACGGCGGGTGAAACAAGCGTGGCCGAGATCCGATCCGCTGGGCTGCGGGGTCGTCGGATGACGTTCGCCGCTGCGACGCTTGCCACCATGGCAGCCGCGTTGATCGCCATGGCCCGAGTGCTGGGCACGGACGGGCTTACGCCGAGCGACGTCGTGCTGCTCGCCTGCTTTGCCGCCATGCTGCCGTGGAACGTCATCGGCTTCTGGAATGCCGTGGTTGGATTAGCACTGCTCTGTGGGCGGCGCGACCCGATCGGCCATGTCCTGCCGGCCGCACGCATGCAGGCGAACGATCCGATCAGCAGCCGAATCGCTGTGGTCATGCCGGTGCACAACGAAGATCCGGAACGTGTGATCCGCCACCTCGCCGAGACCGTGGCCAGCCTCGATGCCACCGGCGAAGGACAGGCCTTTCAGGTCTTCCTGCTGAGCGATACGCAGGACGAGACGATCGCCGCGGCGGAGGCGGCCGCCTTCCACCGCTGGCGTGCAGATTCACGCCGGCCGGAACGGCTGCACTATCGTCGGCGGCGGCAAAATCACGGCCACAAGACCGGAAATCTCTGGGACTTTCTCGAGCGGCAGGGTGCCAATTACGATCACATGCTCGTGCTCGACGCGGACAGCGTGATGTCCGGCCGGGCCATCGTCAGGCTGGTCCGCGTGATGCAGGCGCACCCTGAAATCGGGATCTTGCAGCAGTTGATCGTAGGCCTTCCCAACCAGAGCCCATTTCCACGCATCTTCCAGTTCGGCATGCGCCACGGCCTGCGCGCCTACACCATAGGTAGCGCCTGGTGGCAGGGGGACTGCGGACCCTACTGGGGCCACAACGCCCTGATCCGTATCGCCCCATTCATGGCGCACTGCCGGTTGCCGCAACTGCCCGGACGGCCGCCGCTCGGCGGGCGCGTGCTCAGCCATGACCAAGTCGAGGCCGTGCTGATGCGGCGAGCCGGGTGGGAGGTACGCATCCTCGCCGATGAGGAGGGCAGCTACGAGGAGAACCCGCCGACCCTGTCGGACTTCGTGAAGCGGGACCTGCGCTGGTGCCAGGGGAACTGGCAGTATGTGCATCTCGTCGGCCGTCCGGGCCTGCACGCGATGGGGCGCCTTGCGCTCTGGCTGGCGATCCTGATGTATGTTTCCGGCCCGGCTTGGATCCTGTTCTCGCTCGTGGGCTTCGGCCGGGCCATCGCCGCGGGCGGCCTGCTCCAGGCACCGGCAGCCGAGGCAGCAGCGGCTCCCCTTCTCGGCGCCGTGCTGCCGTGGGAGCCCTGGGTGCTGCTGGCGGCGACCATGACCATGGTGTTCGCGCCCAAGCTGGCGGGCGTGGCGCAGGCACTGCTGACACCTCGGCTAAGACGACGCCATGGCGGTGCCTGGCGTATCGCCGCCTCAAGTCTGGTCGAGCTTCTGTTTTCGTTCATGCTCGCCCCGATCATGGCGGTCGCGCAGAGTATCTTGCTTCTGGGCATGCTCGGCGGGCGCACGATCCGATGGGAGGCCCAGCAGCGCGACGCGCGGTCGTTGACCTGGACCGAGGCATTCCGGGGCCTGTGGCCGCCGACACTGGTCGGCCTGGTGCTGGGCGCCGCGGTCTTGGCGCTCGCACCTGCCTCGGCTCGGATCTGGGCCATCCTGTTCTGCGGGCCGCTGGTGCTGGCGGTGCCGTTCGCCGTGGTCACCTCGTGGCACTCGGTTGGCGCCTGGATGGCACGACACGGCATCTGTTCGACGCCAGAAGAGATTGCACCTCCTCCGGTGGTGATTGCCGCGGGACATGCCACGGGCCGCAGGCCAGCGCCTGCGCGCGGCGGCGGACCCGCCGGTATCGTGGTCGAGGTGCCCGCGGCAGCGCCCGTCGACTGAGCGGCGTCAGCGCGGCTGTCGCAGCCTGACATAGGGTGCGGGCGGGGTGACCTCGCCGTTGACTGCCCTCCAGCCGAGATGGCGGTAAAACACAAGAGCGCGCCGATTGCCGGTCAGGCATTTGAGCTCCAGCGGCCTGCCGACCTCCGCACGCGCGGCCGTGAGCAGCATCCTGCCGAGACCGCACCGCCGCCAGTCTTGCGCGACATGGAGGTAGTGGACGAACGCGTCGGGCCGCCATAGCGACAGGAATCCCGCGACAACCGGACCCGCGCCGGCCACGAGCAGTTCCTCGCCTTGCACCGACGCCGCGAATTCGCTGCCGTGCCATGGCGGATCGCGCGGCTCGATTTCCTGTTGGCCGCGCGCGAAGAGGTCCGCGCACGGTTCCAGATCGCTACGCAGTGCCGTCCGGACTATGGGAACCGGTCGATCGCTCACTCGCTCGGCGCCAGAACTGGGGCGGCGTAGGCGTGGCCTTGGCGGTGCCGTGCGTCTCTTTGCCGCCAAGGTTGAGCCCGTACCAAGCGCGCCAGGGCTGCCACGCCGATCAGGCTGGCAAACCCCACCAGGTGCATGGCGGGCACCGTGAGCCAGGTACGACCGACATGGTCGAGGACGATGCCCATGGTGAACGCCAGACCCATGCTCCACAGGAAGACCGGCAGCGCCTGCTGCCCGACCAGCACCACCGGCGCGCACCTGCGCCCGGCAAGCGCCTGCCGGTGGGGATTGACCGCCCACAGCGCCAGATAGGCCAGGGCGAGGAAGTGCAGATAGCGGATGATTCCGAAGTGGGTCTTGTCCTTGAACGGCACGAACAGCAGGCTGAAGCTGTCGAGCCATTGCCAGCGCGACCAGAGCGGCTGCCAGTTCAGGGGCACCATGACCAGGACGAACAGCAGGGCTGCCCAGAACAGGATCCGTCGCCGCGGCGGTTCCGGCAGCCAGCCGGAGCCGAAGGCGAAACCGGTAAAGAAAATGAGCTGCCAACCGAACGGATCGAAGAACCACGGCCGATCGGACCACCATTCCGCCGGCAGATCCCAGCCGAAGGCGAGCTGGGCTACATACAGGCAGGCACACGCGGCCAGCGCCACCGCCGGGCCGAGCCGAGCCAGCGCCATGACCACCGGCACCATCGCCAGCACGACAATATACATCGGCAGAATGTCGAAATAGTTCGGCACGTAGGTCAGGGTGACCAAGCCGGCGATACCTTGGCGCGGTTCGGCGAAGAAGTGCTGCAGGTACAGCAGCTCGACATAGTCGACCGTCCCCGACCACCAAGTGCCGAGAACCGCGATGGAAGCCACGGCGAGAAACAGGCCGAGATGCGACCAGTAGACCTGCCAGCAGCGGTGGACAATGCGCAACGTGCCGATGGCGAAGCCGTGGCGCCGGAAGCTGCCGCCGAAGGCGAGCGCCGAGGCGAAGCCGGAGCAGAACACGAACATCTCGGTGGCGTCGCTGGGCCCGAAGCGGGCGGGAATGTAGTCGATCCAGGGGTTGAGTGGCACATGGGCGATGAAGATGATGAACATCGCAATGCCACGGAAAAAGTCCAGCCGGGCCTCCCGGGCAGACGTTGCGATGGTTGCAGCCTTACTTGTCAAGGCCCGCCGTTCCCCGCGCCAAGTTCCCCGGTCGTCAGCACAGGCGCTCGGCCGACGGCCATCGGTGGCTAGCAGCATATGTCGACGCCATTGATTGACAATCGCGCGAACGGAACGATCCTTTGTAGCCGTGCGTTGCAGATTGCTGTGGGATGTTGCACCCCACGCGCCGCACGGCGCAACGGCTTGCCGAGCAAGCGATCCATCAAGGGGACGGTGATGAATCGGGCAGCCGGCGAGACCATCAGCCCTGAGGACAATCTCGTCGGCCCAGAGGCTCTGACGCCCGTCGGCGTCGACGAGGCTTGGTGGCTGCTGCTGGCGTTTCGGCGGCAAGCCGACACGGCCACCGGTCGAACGCGACGCGGCGAATGGGGCTTTGGCCAGACCGGTGAGCGATGGCTGCCTCGGGAAGACCGGCGGACCCAGCTTTGGCTCGATTCCGCGACGGGTGACCTGCGTCGTGCCCGCCGGCCGGTCACGCCCGCCGCCCGGTCGTTGTTCGAGTTGCACGGGGCGCACGCAGCGTGCAGCGGCCCCGGGCATGTGATCGCGATGCTTGGGCAGAGCCTCGATGGCTTCATCGCGACGCGCTCCGGCCATTCGCGCTACATCAATGGTCGCGAAAGCCTCGTCCATCAGCACCGCGTGCGGGCACTGAGCGATGCGATCCTGATCGGTGTCGGCACGGCCCTGGCCGACGCTCCCCGCCTGACCACGCGCAACGTGACCGGTCCGCAGCCCGTGCGTGTGGTGCTCGACCCAAACGGCCGGCTGCCAGCAAGCAGCGGCCTGCTGTGCGACGGCGCCGCGCCGACCCTGGTCGTGCGCGCTTCCGCCGGCGCGCCTTGCGAAAAGCTGCTCTGCGAACAGGCCACGGCACTCCATCTGCCGGCCAGGGACGGGAGGATCGCACCGCATGCGGTGCTCCGCGCACTGGCCGAACGCGGGCTGCGGCGGGTGCTGGTGGAGGGTGGCGGCGTCACGGTGAGCCGCTTCCTCGAAGCGGGTCTGCTGAACCGCCTGCAATTGGCGGTGGCGCCCCTGATCCTGGGCGGCGGTCGTCCGGCCCTGCCGGTGGCACCGGTCGAGCACCTCGATCAGGCGCTGCGGCCGAGCTGCGCCCGCCACCTGATGGGCGGCGACGTTCTGTTCGACCTGGACTTCCGCCGCGCCACCGATCCGAGCTGAGTTGTGCTGGAATCTGTGCTAGTCGTGCGACCTCGACCGTCGAGGAGGTCGGCCATGCCGTCGCGCCATGTCTGTCTCGCCCTACTCGCCTTGCTCTGCAGCGGTTGCGCCGCTTCGAGGACGCCGGGCTCGCCCCCGATGTCCGCCGATGCCGCCAACGGGCAGGCGGTGGTCACCGCGATCGGCACGCCCTTCTATGCCTTGTTCAAGGCGACGAGCTGCCTCGCCAGCGTCGTCATCGCCGTGCCGACCACGACCGCGTTGGCCTTGACCGATCGCCCGGAGCGCCAGGAAGAGCAGGCCGCCACCTACGCGGGCGTGGGGCGCAACTGCTACGGCTCCTACGCATTCCAGCCCATCTGATCGCTCACTCCGGCGCCGTCAGGGGCATGCCGAAGCAGGCGCTGTTGCCGAGAAGTGCGACCGGCAGTGGCGGCAGGACGAGGCTGGCACCCTGTTCGCGCAGCGCGCCTGCGAAGTCCGGCGCCTCGCCATAGACGTGCCAGACATTGCCGAACCAAGTCGACCCGACCAGCACACCCTGCGCCCTCGACACGCGGGCAAGAACCGCGGCTTCGCTCGTCGCGGGCGGGAACACTGCAAGCAAGGCACCGCTGCGGTCCGCGCGGGTTCCCAGAGTATACAGGGTGTCCGCGGTGGCCGCTGCCCACAGCACCAGGATGCCCAGCGCCAGACCGGCGGCCAACCCATGGCCGGCGAGCCCTCCGCCCTGCCTCGCCCCGACCGTCCGATCCACCGCCGGAACCTCCTGTGACCGCCATCGTTGCGTCAGCGGACGACGTCGCCACCTCATGGGTATATGGCGGAAGCCCGCCGAGCCGCTAGGGTGAACGGACGGTCAGTGGGATGCAGCGGGCTTGACGCACAGCGTTGATCCGGTCTCGGAGCACATCGTCGACCAGCTGATCGCGGAGCGGGCGCCCACACTGCTGAAACGGCCGCTCAGTCGCTGGATGGTGCGCAAGCTGCTCTATCCGCAACTCGGCTATCATCAGGCCAAGGCGGCAATCGACCGCGTTCAGGACCTTCCGGGTGGCGAGATCATGTCCCTCGCCGGGGTCGAGATCGGAATGGACGTGCGCACGTTGGGCACATCGCGCCTGCCAGCCAAGGGACGCGCGGTCATCGCCGTCAATCACCCGACGGGGCTCGCCGACGGGGTGGCACTGTGGCGAGGGCTCAGCCCGATTCGCAAGGATCTGCGCATTCTCGCCAATGGCGACGCCCTGCGGATCGCGCCAGGGCTCGCCGAGCTGTTCATCCCGGTGGAGTGGGTCAAGAGCCGACGCACGAACGCCGGCAGCCGGCGTGTGTTGGCCGACGTGGCCCGCGCGCTGCGCGACGAGGCGGCCTTGGTGTTCTTCCCGTCCGGCCGCCTCGCCTTCCTGCAATGGCACGGCCTCAAGGAGCGGCCCTGGCTGCCGACGGTGGTGACGGTGGCGCGCAAGTTCGACGCCCCGATCGTTCCGCTCCACATCCGGTCGCGCAACAGCTGGCTGTTCTATGCCCTGTCGCAACTTAGCCACGAGCTTCGCGACGTCACGCTGTTCCACGAGCTGCTGAACAAGCGCGACCGCCTGTTCGAACTCACGATCGGCCTGCCGATCGATGCTGCCGAACTGCCGGACGATCCCGCCGAAGCTACCCGGCAACTGCAGCGCCACGTCGAGTTCGAACTGCCGCGGGCCTCGCGACTGCACCCGCGCATCGCTCAGCCGCCGGGCGGCAGCCTCACCCGGGCAACGGCCCACGGCCGCTGACGGTCCGAGGCTGGTGCGGCAGGAACAGCAGATCCTGGTGCGGCACCTCCAGCGCCGAGCGTCCCTGGTCGAGCAGCGAGCGGCGGCGTTGCGACCAAAGACGCAGGTCCGTCCCCAGCTCCGGGGCTATGGCGGCTGCTGCGGCGACATATCCGTCCAGAAGCATGCGCTGGATCCCCTGGTCTTCCGAACCGAGCCGCCAAGGGCTCGCACCCACCCAGACGCTGGCCGAGGGCAGGCAGGCCCGAAGCACGGAAACGGCCGACGGACCTAAGGCGGGTCCGAAGCCCTTGTCCGTCCGCTGATGGCGATCGACCAGCTCGAGCGCCGTGGCGTCGAAAGGATCGGCGGGCGACCAACGCACCCCCCCGACGTAGCTCAAGGTGATGTACAGGGCGGCGCCCAGCCGCCGACGGACGGTTTCCAGGCACGCGACCCACTCGGCCGAAGCCAGGTCCAAGAGCGCCGACGCGGTGACGAGGTCGCAAGGCTCGTCCGCGACGCGTTCGAGTTCGCGCGCGAGATCCAGCCGGCGGTAGCTCCAAGCCTCCGGCACCGCCGCGAGCTGGCGTTCGCCAGCCGCGATCAGCGCCTGATCCCATTCCAGCAAAGTCCAGCTCTGCGGGACGGCGAGGTGCGCGGCGGTCCGGCGCAAGTTGGACCCCGCGCCAGCCCCCAGGTCCACGACGCGCAAGCTCGGACGATTCCGGCTCCAATCACCGAGACGAGCGAGCAGTCGCGGCTCGCAAGCGAGCGCATCGTAGGGTTCGCGCAGGCTCAGCCAGTCGGCGGTGAAGCCTTCACTCATTCCACGCTGCCCCACAGCGCACGCTCGACCTGTACAGCCGTGCCGCTCCAGCTCGGGAGTCGCTCGCGTGCCGCCAGGGCGCACTGGCGCAACCCCTCGCGAACAGCATGATCGCGCATGCAGAGGCCCAGGGCGCGACGCAGGGCCGGCACGTCGCCCGGCGGCACCAGCAATCCTGCCCCGGGCGGCACCGTGTCCGGCACGGCGCCACCGGCGACCGCGACAATGGGCAGCCCGCGTGCCACGGCTTCGGCCACCGCCATGCCGTAGCCTTCGTAGAGCGACGCCGAGACGAACAGGTCCGCCGCGTCGTAATAAGCGGCGAGGTCGCCCTCGCTCAACTCTCCAGCGAGGTGCACCCGCTCGTCGAGCCCGAACGCCGAGATTGCGGCGCGAAGGTGACCGACCTCCGCCGGATCGCGCTCAAGGCTTCCGCCGATCGTCAGCTCCCAGTCGCCGTCAACCCCGGCGAGTGCTTCCACCAGAAGCCGTTGTCCCTTGCGCGGCGTCACCGTGCCGACGCACAGCAGACGCAGCCGGCCGTCGGTCGAGCCGGTTGCCGGTGGCGCCGGATCGGTACCCGGTAGGGCGACGACGATCCGACTACGTGGGACGCCCAGCAGACCCGACAGGGTGTCGGCCGTGCTTGGGCTGGTGCAGACCACCGCCCTCACCCTGGCCAAGGCGGCACGCTCGCTCCGCTTCAGAGCAGCCGCGCTCGCCGCCGCGAGGCCGGTCTCGAGGCAAAGGGGATGGTGGATCAAGGCCACGACGTTCAGGCGCGGGGCGGCCGCCGCGACCGCGTCGGGCATGGCCCCAAAGGCGAGGCCGTCGATCAGGACCGTGGTTCGATCCGGCAAGCGCGCCAGCAGTTTCCCGGCGGCATCCAGATCAGCGGTCGTGGGAAAAGGGAAGCTCGCGGCCAGGCTCAACCGCTCGACCCTCCAGCCTCGCGCCTCCAATTCCACCGCCAGGCGCCAGTCGTAGAGATAGCCGCCGGTGCGGGTGTCGAGATCGCCGGGAAATGCCAGAACCAGGTGTCCCGCCGCGCTCAAACCGCGCCCTCGTACGCGGCCCAGGCGATGTGGCTCTCCCACAAGGTCACCTTGATCGAGGCGATGCCGTCCGAGCCCGGCCCCAGCTGTCCGGCCCTGGCGGCGGCGCTCATCCGGTCGAAGACGTGGCGGGCAAGGAACTCGGTCGTGGTGTTGATGCCCGAGAAACCCTCGACCTCGTCCAGGTTGCGATAGCTGAGCTCGCCGCAGACCGCCTTTAGGGTGTCGCAGGCGCGGCCGATGTCGACGACGATGTTGTCGGCCGTGAGCCGCTCGCTGCGGAACTCGCAGTCGATGACGAACGTGGCGCCATGGAGCTTCTGCGCCGGACCGAACACCTCGCCTCGGAAACTGTGGGCGATCATCACATGGTCGCGCACGCCGACGCTGTACATGAAGCCTCTCCTCCTGCTCTGGTCAGGGCTGCGGATAGCGGATGCGCACGCAGAGCGCACCATCGGGATCGGCGGCGAGCCTCGGCAAGACGGCAGGCAGGTCCGCGAACGCGACCTCGCCGGTGATCAGGGCATCGAGCGCGTCGTCGCGCAGCAGTTCCATCGCCTTGGACAGCCGGCGGCTGTGCGGCCAGCGCGGTCGCATCCGCTGTGCGACCTGACCCACCTGCGAGCTGACCAGCGCGAGTCTCCGGCTGTGGAACGCCTCCCCCAGCGGCAGCGCCACCTCCGTCGCGCCATACCAGCTGGCCTCGACCACGCGCGCCTCGAAGCCCGCGACCCGAAGAGCGGTGCGTAGGCCTTCCGGGCTGCCGCTGGCGTGGAGCACGAGGTCGGCGTCACCGTCCAGCTCTTCGGAATGGCGAAAGGCCACTCCCAGCGCCGCCGCGATCCTGGCCCGGCCCGGCAGCACGTCGGCCAGGGTCACCTCGGCGCCCGGCAACCTGCCGCAGATATAGGCGATGCACGCGCCGACCACGCCGGCGCCGATGACGACGATGCGTTGCCCGGGTGCTGCCGCCCCATCCCAGACCGCGTTCAGCGCCGTCTCCATGTTGGCGGCCAGGACCGCTCGGGAAGAGGGCATGCCGGCTGGCACCGGCGTCACGGCAGCAGCCGGCACGACATAGCGCGACTGGTGCGGAAAGAGGCAGAATACCGGCCGCCCCGCCAGCTCAGCGGAACCCGCCTCCACGATGCCGACGCTGCTGTAGCCATACTTGACCGGGAAGCCGAACCCGCCCTCCTGGAAGGGTGCGGCCATCTCGGCCCACTGGCTGCGGGGCACCTGGCCCAACGCCACCAGCGCCTCGGTCCCGCGGCTTATCCCCGACCAGAGCGCGCGGACCTGGACCTCGCCTTCCCGCAGTGGCGGCAGGTCGACCTCCCGCAGGTCACCGACGCCGGGCGCGACAGACCAATAAGCCAAAGACCGGCGATCCATCCCTGTTCCCCGCCCGGACGCGCGTCACAATCTGCACCCGTGGCGGGCGCAGGCAAGTGCTTGACGGGCGGCCGGACAGGCGGTCACCTCGCCATGACGTCGCACGAGCAGGTGTTGGAGCGCCGGATGGCTGCGGAGACAGTGAAGCTACGCGTCGAGGGCATGGGCTGCGATGGTTGCGTTGCGGCCGTCGACGAGGCTTTGCGCAAGCTGCCGGGTGTCGCTCGAGTGCGCGTCGAACTGGCGGCCGGCACGGCCGAGGTCGAGTTGGCCCGGCCCGCCGATCTGGCGCCGCTGTTGGCCGCCATCGACCGGGCCGGCTACGACGCCAGGGTCGCCTGAGAGCATGGTGGAGCGCCGCTTCGGGGGAATCCATGCCGTCCTCTACGCCCTGTTCGACGTCGGCGAGGCACTGGATCGCGCGGCGATGTGCCGGCAGATCGAGCTGTGCCTCGCCGCCGGCGTCGACGGGATCGTGGTCCTAGGCCTCGCGACCGAGGTGGCAAAACTCGGCGAGGCCGAGCAGCGCGCCATCGTCGATTGGGCAATCGAGGACCTGGCCGGAAGGGCGCCTCTCGGCGTCACCGTCTACGGCAACTCCATTCGGAGCCAGCTGGAGATGCTGAAGGCAGCGGAAGCGGCTGGCGCGCAATGGCTGATCCTGCAGCCGCCATCGGTCGGCAGCTTCGCCGCCGGCGAACTGATGCGCGGCTTCGGACGGCTGGCGGACGCCGCATCGGTGCCGGTGGCGATTCAGAACGCGCCGGCGCTCATGGGCCAGGGGCTGGATGCCGAGAGCATTCTGTCCCTGACGGCGCAGCATGCGAACATCACGCATGTGAAGGGCGAGATGCCGGTGCTGCAGCTGGCGCGGCTGATCGAAGGCTGCGGCGACCGCCTCACCGTCCTCAACGGCCAAGGTGGGCTGGAAATGATGGATTCGCTGCACGCCGGATGCCGCGGATTCGTTCTCGCCCCGGACATGGTCGACCACGCCGTGCGGATCTGGGCCCATTGGGAGGCTGGGGACCTCGCGCGAGCCGAAGCCGTCTACGCGGCGCTGCTTCCAGAGATCGTGTTCGCGACGCGCTCGCTCGAGCACCTGATCGCGTACGGCAAGCGGATCTTCGCGGCCCGCTGCGGGCTCGCGGTCCACGACCGCGCACCGGCGGACCGCCCGACGCCGTTCGGCCTCGCCTGCGTCGAGCGCCATGCGTCGGCGCTGGGGCCATATGGCACCGGCCGATGCTGACCGTAGAGAACCTGCGAGTCACCTTCGCAGCCCGAAATGGCATGGTCGATGCGGTGCGCGGCGTTTCGTTGGAGGTCGGACGCGAGAAGCTGGGCATCGTCGGCGAGAGCGGATCGGGAAAGTCGACGGTCGGACGCGCCATCATGGGACTGCTGCCGCCCGCCGCGATCGTCACCGCGGACCGGATGGAATTCGCCGGCGTGGATCTGCGCCACGCCACCGCCGCCCAGTGGCGCGACCTGCGCGGCGGCCGGATCGGCATGGTGCTGCAGGACCCGAAATATTCGCTGAACCCGGTCATGCGCGTGGGCGACCAGATCGCGGAGTGCCTGCGCGACCATCGAGGCCTGCGCGGACGCGCGGCGCGCGCGCAGGTCCGCGAGCTGCTGGACGCGGTCCGCATCCGCGATCCGGCGCGGGTCGCGGCCGCGTGGCCGCACGAGCTGTCCGGCGGGATGGGGCAGCGGGTGATGATCGCGATGATGCTGGCCGGGGAGCCCGATCTGCTGATCGCCGACGAGCCGACCTCGGCACTCGACGTCACCGTCCAGCTCCAGGTCCTGGCGATCCTCGACGATCTGGTCACCGAACGCGGCATGGGCCTGATCTTCATCAGTCACGATCTCGAGCTGGTCGCCACCTTTTGCGACCGGGTCGCGATCATGTATGCCGGTCGGGTGGTTGAGGTCTGCCGGGCGGCCGATCTGCACGCGGCCACCCATCCCTACACGCGCGGCCTCCTGGGCTGTCTGCCGCGGCTGGATCGTCCGCAGCAGCGCCTCTCGGTGCTGGAACGCGACCCGTCCTGGCTGGACCAAGCCCGGTGATCCAAGTCGAGGATCTCACCGTTACCTTCGGCGAAGGGGCGAAGGCGGTCGTTGCCGTCGACCGGGTCAGCCTGAAGGTGCCAGCCGGGCACGCCTTCGGGCTGGTGGGCGAGAGCGGCTCAGGCAAGAGCACGGTGCTGCGTGCCATCGCGGGGCTGATCGACCATTGGTCGGGCCGGATCTTGCTCGCGGGCCAGCCGGTCGAGCGACGGCGATCGGGGGCGGAGCGCCGCAAGCTCCAGATGGTGTTCCAGGACCCCTACGGCTCGCTGCACCCGCGCCACACGATCAACGGCATCCTGGGCGAGCCCTGCCGGGTGCATGGGCTTGATCGGGTCAGCGGTCGGGTGGAGGACGCACTGCGCGAAGTCGGCCTCGGGCCTGCGTTCCGCTACCGCTACCCGCACCAGCTCTCGGGCGGCCAGCGGCAACGCGTGGCGATCGCGCGCGCCCTGATCCTGGAGCCCGAGGTGGTGCTCCTGGACGAGCCGACCTCGGCGTTGGACGTCTCGGTACAGGCGGAGATCCTGAACCTGCTGGTCGACCTGCGCCGCCAACGCGGCCTCACCTACCTGTTCGTCTCGCACAATCTCGCCGTCGTCGCCCATGTCTGCGGCGAGCTCGCGGTGATGCGGCAGGGCAGGATCCTCGAGACCGCGACCGCCGGCGACCTTGCCTCCGGCATGCTGGAGCATCCCTACAGCCGGCAGCTGCTCGCCAGCAGCAAAGGCTACAGCCGCGAGGCGGCGCGGCTGGCCGCGGCGGCGGCTCATGGATAGTCGCTGCAGCCGCTGAGCCCAAGCATTGCCGCGCCGGCCGCCGAACATGCTAGCGTACCTGCGCCACGACGAGCCGAGCCGTGCACGGAGGGGCCGATGGCGGACAGCAAGGTCGAACGGCGCCTGACCGCCATCCTCGCGGTCGACGTCGTCGGTTACAGCCGGCTCATGGGGCGTGACGAGGCGGGGACGCTGCGGCGGCTCCAGGAACACCGCCGTCTGCGATTCGATCCCGCGGTCAAGCGGCATGGCGGGCGGCTGGTGAAGCTGACGGGCGACGGGGCGCTCGCCGAGTTCCCCAGCGTCACCGAGGCCGTCGCCGCCGCCGTCGACGTCCAGTGCGACATGGCCGAGGCCAATCGCGCCTTGCCGGCCGATGAGCGCTTGATCTTCCGCATGGGCATTCACGTCGGCGACATCATCATCGACGGCGCCGACATCTATGGCGACGGTGTCAACTTGGCCGCGCGACTCGAGGGCATCGCGCCTGCCGGCGGCATTGCGGTGTCGCGCAGCGTGCGCGACGCGGTCCGGCAGCGACTGCCGGTCACCTTCGAGGATCGTGGGGAGCAGGCGCTCAAGAATATCACGAAGCCGGTCCGCGTGTTCGACGTCGTGTGGGACGACGGCCTATGGCGAGCAGCGGCGGGGACTGGCGCTCGGGCGACGAGCAAGCCACGCCGACGCGCGGTCCACATCGCCGCTGCCTGCATCTGCGTGTTGCTGGGCGCTGGCGCCTGGTTCGCCGGGCGGCAATGGGCCGAGCCGGCCAGCATGCCAGCGCCAGCGCTTGCGAAACAGCAGAAGCCGTCAATCGCGGTGCTCGCCTTCACCAATCTGAGCGGCGATCCCGGCCAGGATTATTTCAGCGACGGCGTCTCCGAGGAGATCCTGACCGCGCTCGCCAAGTCACCATACCTGACCGTGGTCGCCCGTAACTCTTCGTTCGCGTTCAAGGGCAAGGCGCTCGACGTGACGGAGATCAGTCGGGTCCTGGGCGTGCGCTACGTCCTGGAGGGCAGCCTGCAGCGGGCGGACGATCGAGTCCGCATCACCGCCCAGCTGATCGACGCGCGCACGGGCGCCCATCTGTGGGCGGAGAAATACGACCGCCCGCTGCAGGACATCTTCGCCCTGCAGGACGAGATCTCGAGCACCATCGCCGCACGGTTGGGCAGCCGCATCCAGCGCGCGGAGACCGATTCCGCCCGACGCAAGGCCGCCACGGACCTCACGGCCTACGACGATTTCCTGCTCGGCCGCGAGATCTTTCTCAGAGCAGCGTCCAAAGAGGACACGTTGCGAGCGCGGACTCATTTCCAGGAGGCGATCGATCGCGATCCCGACTTGGCGCCGGCCTACGCCGATCTCGCCTTCACCTACTCTCGCGAGGTGTCGCGGCGCTGGGACCCGGCGCGGCGCGAGGCGGCGATCGCCACGGGGATCGACTTCGCGGGACGCGCCCTGGCGCTCGACCCGGCCCTGCCGTCCGCCCACGTCGTCATGGGCAATCTGGTGATGCGGCGGGGCGAGTTCGACGCCGCGGTCCGTTGGCAGACGGAGGCCATCGACCTCAACCCGAACGACCCCGAGACCTATGCCGGCCTCGCCAACGTGCTGTTGTTCATGAACCGTGCCGAGGAGGCGTTGACGCTGATGCGCAAGGCACTTCTGCTCGATCCGTTGAACCCGCCGCTCTACGACAATTATACCGGGCGGGCGCTCCTTTTGAGCGGGGATTTCGCTGGTGCGATCCCCTATCTGCGCGAATGCGTCCGGCGGCTCCCCGACTCCTGGCCCTGCCACCAAAGCCTGGCGGCCGCCTACCTCTATGCCGACCAGCCGGATCTGGCGGCCGACGAGGTCACCGAGATGATGAAGGGATTCCCGTTCAAGTCGGTGGCGGACTGGCGGGCGCACAGCGACTACCAGGATGGCCCGCAGACCGAGCTGCTGATCGCGGCCCTGGTCAGGCTGGGCCTTCCCGCCCAATAGCCGGGCATCCGATCACAGCTAGCGGACGCCGCCGAGGCCGAGCCGTTGACCGATCAGGTAGACCACTAGGCCGATCACGATTGCGAGCAGGAACTGGCCCGTGGCGCGCATCGTGGCGAAGCCGGCCCCGGCGGCGATCCAGCCCGCCGCGCCCGCATCCGCCACCATCGGTGCCACCAGGGCGGAGAACACGGCACCGGGCAGATGTTCGAGCCAAGCGCGCAGGAACCGACCGGGCGTCAGGCGCTGCGCGAGCCAGAATCCGCCGGCGCGCGTCGCGTAGGTGACCACGCCCATCAGCACGATGGCGAGCAGGTTCGTCGTGGTCAAGCTCATCGGCTGTCCCGCCAGGCGCCGACCAGGCTGCCGCTCACCGCACCCAGGACGATGTACCAGGTGCCGGGCAGCGACCACTTGGTGGCGACGGCCACCGCGGCGGCCACCAACCAGGGCAGCGCGTCGCCACGGCCGCGCCAGAAGCCGGCCAAGAGGGCGACGAAGAAGGCGGTGGTGAGATAGTCGAGGCCCCAGTCGCGGACGAGGAAGGTCAGGTCGCCCGCCGCGCGCCCGAGGACGGTCGAGGCGACCCAGACCACGTAGAGACCGAGACCGGCGCCGAGGAGGAAGGCGGCGTCACGGCCGCCCCGCCGCTGCTCGGCAACGCTGACACCCCAGACCTCGTCGGTCATGAAGTACAGACTGCCATAGGCCTTGGCCGGCGGCAGTTGCGCCAGCCAGGGCAGCAAAGCCGGCCCCATCAGCAGATGGCGGAGATTGATCACCAGCACGCCCAGCACCAGGCCAAGCACCGGCAGCGGCTCGACCCAAAGCTCGAGGACCAGGAACTGTGCCGCACCGGCGAAGACCAGCATGCTGGTCAAGCCGATCTCCAGCGCGGAGAGGCCGTGCTCGCCGGCAAGAAAGCCATAGACCAGGCCGAACGCCACCGCCCCCGGTGCGATCGGCAGGATCGCCCGTGCTCCCCGCAACGCACCGTCGGTCGAGAAGATCACCGGCGGCGGAGCACCGTCGCTCAAGCTTCGGCCTCGATGGTGCCGTCGGCGACGGGCACCGCGGTGCCGGCGATGCGGACCTCGGCCGAGACACCCTCCCGGCGCAGCGTGCGGGCGTGGATCATGCTGGGGCGACCCATCTCGACGCCCTGCGCGATCCGCCAGGCGTGCCAGCCTTCGGCAAGGCCGGGCCGGCTGCCCAGGAAACCAGCCAGTGCCGCAGCGGCACTGCCGGTCGCCGGGTCCTCGGGGATGCCATGCGCCGGAGCGTACATGCGCGCGCGCAGATGCGTGGCTCCGTCGGCGCCGTCCCGCGTGAACAGGAAGACGCCCTCCGCCGCGACCTCCGGCAGGCCGACGAGCGTGGTGAGGGCGGAGCGGACGAGTGCTTCCTGGCTGGCCAGTTCGACCAGCAGGAACGGCGCGCCGCACGACGCCACGCATGGCAGGCCGCCGCCGGTCACGATCTGGCCGGCGTCCAGGCCGAGCGCCCGAGCCACGGCACCGGACCCGATCTCCGGCCCGTGGCTCGGAGCGGCGGGGGCGGTGAACTCGGCGCTCAGGCGGTCCTCGTCGTCCTTGGCGAGGGTCACCGCCACCGGGCCGGCCTGCTCCTCGAGCACGAAGACCCCGCTGGCGGGCGTGCGGCCGAGCCAGGCGAGGGCCAGGGCGGTGCCGACGGTGGGATGACCGGCGAACGGCATCTCCGCGCGCGGCGTGAAGATGCGCACCCGCGCCAGATGTGCCGGATCGGTAGGCGGCAGGACGAAGGTGGTTTCGGAGTAGTTGAATTCCGCGGCGATTTTCTGCATCGCCGCCGCGTCCAAGCCGGCAGCTTCCGGCAGCACCGCCAGCTGGTTGCCACCGAAGCGCCGGCTCGTGAACACGTCGCAGGTCAGGATAGCGGTAGCGCATCACACCCTCGCTCAGCTGCGCCAGAACGGCTTGCGACCCTCGCAATAGGCCTCGCTCCGGCCGATGCCGATATCCTTCAGCATATGGTCGTTGAGCTCGAGCAGGGCACGGCGCTGCCGGTGCCGCTCCGACCAAGCGTCCAGCAGATTGCTCAGCCATAGGCCGAATCGCACCGCCCGATCTCCGGACTGGCTGCTGCACAATCCGACCGGGATCTCGAATATCGCTCCACATCGTCGGCTCCAGACGCGTTAGTGACTCACGCTGGCGCACCATCTTGACAGGGACAATCGGAGTCAATATCGATATTGTCACGATGACAATTCAGCCACTCGACCTCGCTGCGCGGGACGGCCCGACCTATCGGGCACTCGCCGACGCCCTCTCCGACGCGATCGGCGCCGGCCGCATGTCTCCGGGCGAGCGGCTGCCGCCACAACGCGACCTCGCCTATCGGCTCAAGGTCAGCATCGGCACGGTGGGGCGCGCCTACGAACTGTTGGCGCAGCGGGGCCTCACCCGCGGCGAAGTCGGCCGCGGCACGGTGGTCCTGGGACGCGGCGAGCCGCTGCGCCTGCCAGCGGACGAGGTGGAGGAGGTGGGCGGGCTCTGCGACCTGACCTCGAATTTCCCGGCACCCGTTCCGGCGCAGGCGCTGCTGGGCGACCAGCTGCCGAGCCAGGAGGCCGCGGTCGAGGTCCTGGCCGATCTGCTGCGCTACCCCGACGCCGCCGGAGCGCGTCGCCACCGGGTAGCCGCGTGCGACTGGCTGCACCATCTGGGCCTCGACGCCGAGCCCGATCGTACGCTGCTGACGAATGGAGCCGAAGGCGCCTTGGCTGCGGCTATGGTGGCGTTGGCCCGGCCGGGCGACGCCATCCTGGCCGAGCAGCTGTGCTACAGCGGCCTGCGCAGCCTCGCCAGCCGCCTCGGCCAGCAGCTCGAGCCGGTGGCCATGGACGATGACGGGATCATCCCCGAAGCGCTGACGGCGGCGATCCGCCTACGGGGCGCGCGGCTGCTGGTCCTGAGCCCGACCCTGCACAATCCGACCGCGGTGCTGACCCCCCTCGCCCGCCGAGAGGCGATCGTGGCCGTGGCCCGCGAGCATGACCTCGTGATGATCGAGGACGATGTCTACGGGCCGCTGGTCCCGGACCGGCCGCCCCCACTGGCCGTCCTCGCGCCCGAGCGGACGGTGCATCTGACCAGCCTGTCCAAGTTCCTGGCCCCGGGTCTGCGGCTCGGATTCGCCTCCGGGCCGGCGGAACTGGTGCAGGCGATGACCGCCGCCCAGCGCGACCTGTCGCTCGGCCATGCGCCATTGTCCGGCGAGCTGTTCGCCAGGGCGCTCGCGGCCGGAACCGTGGCCGAAGCCCTGCGGCAGCAGCGGCTGGAGATGGCCGAACGCCAGGAATTGGCCGGCGCGCTGCTCAGCGGTCTCGACATACGTTCCCGGCCCACGGCACTCCATGTCTGGCTCCGTCTGCCGCAGCGGTGGACCAGCGGCGAGGCATCGCTGGCTCTGGCCCGCCAAGGCGTGCTGGTGGCCCCGGCCGACCGGTTCTTCATCGGCCGCGGCAGCGCCCCCCAGGCGGTCCGCATCTCCCTGTCGGCACCCGCCACCCGATCCCATCTCCGCAGCGCGCTCGAACGCGTGGCCTCGGTGCTGGCGCTCGACGCCAACGGGCGCGAAACCGGCACCCTCGTCTAGTCCCCGCCAGCGCGATCTGCCGGGGGTTCGGTAGGAGGCGTGGCGCCCTCGACACCCCGCCTCCTTCCTCGGCCTCAGGCCTCGGCGCGGCCGCGGGCGCGCCGGCTGCCCTGGCTCGTCCCGGACGCTTCACCACCGCCCGCCGCCTGCTGGTTGACCGCGGACAGGGCAAGCTCGTTCAGCTTCGCGTCGGTCTCCTTCTCCTCCTCCAGCGTCTCGGACAGGAGCGAGGCGGCGTCCTTGTGGCCGAGCTGGCGCGCCAGGGCCACGAGGCTGCCATAGCCGGCGATCTCGTAATGCTCGACCTTCTGGGCGTTGATGATCATGCCGATGTCGAGGACATTTTCGTCCTCGATCTCCTCCATGGTCGAGCGGGCCTCCTCGATCAGGCCCTCCATGGCCTCGCACTTCTTGGCGCGCTTGGGCAGGTCCAGCTGCTCGAACACCTGGTCGAGGCGCTCGATCTGGCCCCTGGTCTGCTCGAGATGGTGCTCGAAGGCCTGCTTGAGCTTGGGCTCGGTCGCGGCCTTGGCCATGCGGGGCAGCGCCTTGGTGATCTGCCGCTCGGCATGGTAGATGTCGCGCAATTCCTGCACGAACAGGTCCTGGACGGACTTCACGGGCATCGGGGTCTCCTGGAAGTGGGTTGCGGCGGCGCAGCGCCTAGCGGTGCCCCAACCGGGGCCGCCGCAGGCGGTTCCCGGCCTCGCACGGGCTCAGCCGCCGACGATGCTGCCGCCGTTCGGATGCAGGATCTGGCCGGTCATGTAGGAGCCGTCCTCGCTGGCCAGGAACAGGTGGCAGGGTGCGACCTCGTTGGGTTGGCCCGGCCGGCCGAGCGGCACGCCGGCGCCGTGCTGGGCCGTCCGCTCGGCGTCGAAGCTGGCCGGGATCAGCGGCGTCCAGATCGGGCCCGGCGCCACGCCGTTCACCCGGATCCGGCGATCGGCCAGCTGCAGCGCCAGCGAGCGGGTGAACGCCACGATGGCGCCGCGGGTGGAGGCATAGTCGAGCAGCTGCGGGCTGCCCTTGTAGGCCGTGACCGAGGTGGTGTTCACGATCGCAGCCCCCGCCTCGAGATGGGGCAGGACCGCCTTGGTCATGAAGAAATAGCCGAACACGTTGGTCTTGAAGGTGCGGACCAGCTGCTCCTCGTCGATGTCGGTGATCGATTCCTGCTGGTGCTGCTCGGCGGCGTTGTTCACCAGCACGTCGATGCGGCCGAAATGGTCGAAGATCTCCTCGACCGTGTCGCGGCAGAACGCCTCGCTGCCGACATCGCCCGCGAACGCCAGGCACTCCTTGCCCTCCTCGCGGACGGCCTCCACCGTCTCGGCCGCGTCCTCGCCCTCCTCACGGTAGAGGATGGCGACATCCGCACCCTCGCGCGCGAACAGGACGGCGACCGCGCGGCCGATGCCGCTGTCGCCGCCGGTGACGATGGCGACCTTGCCGTCGAGTCGGCCGACGCCGGTGAACCGGGGCTCGTACTCCGGGCGCGGGTTCATCTCCGCCTCGCGGCCCGGCTGATGCGCCTGCGACTGGCGCGGCATGGTTTCCTGACTGCCCATCGGCTGCTCCTTGGCATGGATCCGCCATGGAACGGTCCGCCCGCCCGCGGGTTGCTGCACCGTCTGGGGAACTTCCGCCGCCACTTGCGGTTGCTTCCCCAACGGCCTGTACGGCCACCAGTGGAAAGGAGACCACCAATGAATTGGGACACGATCGCGGGCAATTGGAAGCAGTTCCAGGGCAAGGCGCGGCAGCAGTGGGGCAAGCTCACCGACGACGACATGGAGCAGGTCAAGGGCAAGCGCGACGAGCTCGCCGGGAAGATCCAGGAACGCTACGGCATCGGCAAGGACGAGGCCGAGCGCCAGATCGACGATTGGACGCGCCGCACCGATGCCGATACCGGCTCGCGCGGCAGCATCTAGCCGGGTGCCGGCCCGCGCGGCCACGGCCGAGGCGGGCCAGGACCGGGTCGGGGCGGCGCTGCGCCGCCTCGACCGGTTCGCCCACCTGTCCGACGAGGCCTACCGGGTGCCGGGCACGCGCTTTCGCGTCGGCCTCGACGGCATCGTCGGCCTGGTGCCCGGCATCGGCGACGGCCTGAGCCTCGCCTTCGCCTGCTATCCCGTCTGGGAAGCCTGGCGGCTCGGCGCCCGCAAGCGGGTGCTGCTGCGCATGCTCGCCAATGCCGGCCTCGACGGCACGGTCGGGGCCATCCCGATCCTGGGCGACCTGTTCGACTTCCGCTTCAAATCCAACCGACGCAACGTGGAACTGCTCAAACGGCACCTCGCCGAGCGCAGGTGATTCCCGCCTCACGCCGCGCGGCGGCGCTCCATGGCGGCGAAGGCCCGGCGCTGGTGGCGGTTGCGGCCGACGGGCTCGGGTTCGTCCGGCATCGCCGCGTGCGCCCTCACCTCAGCTGACGGTGCCGTGGCGGCCGGAGCGGCCTCGGGGGCCAGCGGCGCCGTGGCGGACGGAGCGGCCTCGGGTTCGCGCGGTGTCGGCATGGCCGGGCCGGCGGCGGGCGATTCCGGCAGGGCCGGAGCACGCGGCGGGGCCAGGCGACGGGAGCGCAGGGCACCCAGGGCCTCGCGGGCGAGGCGCTGCTCGCGCTCGAGCCGGGCCTTGTAGCGCAGGAGCGCGTTCAGCGCCCTGAGCGCGCGGTCCTTGGCCAGCGCGCGCTCGGCGTCGTCGGCGAGCCGGTCGGCGGCGAACAGGTCCTCCAGCGCCAGCACCTCCAGCCGGTCGGCACGGGTCTCGCGCCACATGGCGCGGATCGCGGCCAGGGCCGCCTCGTGCTCGTGAACGTCGCGCGGGCGCCAGGCGGCGAGCCATTCCGCCTCGTGCTCGGCGAAGGCGGCCGGATCCTCGTCCGCCAGCAGGAAGAAGGTCCGCCCGCACAGGCCGTGGCGGACCGCGTTCAGGGCGGCGCGGGCCTTGCCGGCGTCGGAGACGGGCCCGACGGAACAGGCGCCGTTCTGGCGGGATGCCTCGGACTGGGCAGCGGTGGGCGCGGTCGGCATGGCGCAGGCTCCAGGTGGCGGACCCACCAGCTTGTCGCGCGAACGGCGCATAGCGTCAAGGAATTTGCGC
>CAWBYG010000004.1:0-2901628 GCA_963792975.1 uncultured Actinomycetota bacterium
GCACACCGCCTATATCTCCAAAGGGAACGTAGCGGGTTCACGAAGCATGCCGGAACCCACCACCATGTTTGCGTACGCCTGGCTGGCGGGTATCGACGTGGCCGCGTCACGCGACGCGTATACCGTGGTCGCGTTAGGCGATTCGATCACCGATGGCTTCGCGACCACGCGCGATGCGAATCAGGCCTGGCCTACGTTGCTTGCCAAGCGGTTGAAAGAGAATAAGTCCACGCAACACGTCGCGGTGGTGAATCAAGGCATTTCCGGCAACCAGGTGCTTCGCGACGGCGCGGGCATCAGTGCGCTGGCTCGCCTGGATCGCGATGTCCTCACTCGCCCCGGTGTAAAGTGGGTGATCCTGCTCGAAGGAATCAATGACATCAACATCCGCACGCGGCCGAATGGAGTGAACCCGCTGACCGCCGAAGAACTGATTTGGGGCTACCGGCAAATCCTGGAGCGCTGCCATGCGCAGGGCATCAAGGTGATGGGAGCCACGCTCACTCCGGCCGAGGGCGTACCGACCTACTCCGAGCATGGAGAAGAGGTCCGGGTGGCGGCGAACCGCTGGATCCGGGAGAAGGGGAACTTCGATGCGGTGGTCGACTTTGATGCGATCCTACGCGACGCGCAGCGTCCGGCAAGGCTGAAGGCCGAAGACGATTCCGGCGACCACATCCATCCGAACGACGCGGGCAATCAGACGATGGCCGATGCGTTTGATCTGGGAGTTTTCTCAGCAGTGAAGTTGGCTGTACTATTACTTCTGATTGCGGCAACGCTAGCCGCACAAGGCCCCTCCTGCGGCCGTGCGCTCCCCGGAAGTCCATCCGGACCGTACGGTCACGTTTCGTCTGCGCGCGCCTCAAGCCACGCTGGTCGAACTCACGGGTGAGGTCGACGTGGCAGGTTCGTCGGCGACGACCCAGCCAATGACCAAGGGCAGCGACGGCGTCTGGAGCATCACCATCGGACCGCTGGCACCGGAAATCTGGATCTACAACTTCCGCGTTCAAGGCGTCGAATTGCCGGATCCGTCCAACATCAGTCTGATGCCGCGGGCCGCGGGAGCCGCCGCGGTATCGAGTTTCGTCGAGGTGCCCGGCGACCAGTGGCGACCACGAAGTCTGGGAGCTCGATGATCCGCCTTGTTGCCAGCGGCTTTCGGTAAGTACCCACGCTGGTTTCGGTCTTGATCGTCGCTCTGATCTGGACTCGTTGCGCGTTAAGGTCGACGTCACTCCACCGGAGCGCCAACACCTCCCCGATCCGGGCGCCGGTCCCAAGCATCAGATCGATGATGTCCGCCATATCGCGGGTACCTTTCGGCCCTGACCTCTTCTTGCTCACCCAGACGCGAACCGCTGCCCGAACTGTCTCGAGGTCTGACGCTGTCAGCGTCCTGGTCTGAGTCTGGGGGCGCCTCACGCTGATTGATCCGCGCGCTGGGTTCGAAGAGAGAGCCCCGCACTCCACCGCTACGTCGAGCATCGCTCCCGTCACGACTTTGGCCTTGCGCTGACGGTTGACGCTCCGAGTACCAAGCTCGGCCAGAACGGCGTTGATGCGCTCGGTCGTCAGATCGTTGAGGCGTACGGTGCCGATTTCGGGCAACACCAACTTCCGGAGCACCCGCTCGTACTCGTTGACCGTCGTGTTCTCAAGATGCCCGCTCACGCGCAACTGCCTCAGCCAAGCGTCCGCCAGCGAGCAAACCGTCGTCCCAGCCTGGATGTACATCTCCATCGTTTGCTCCTTCAGCGGCGAGGGCCGGATCGTTCTCGTCAGGAAGGTGCGCAGCCTGGACCGGATGACTTGATAGAGAGGCGGTGGCTGACTTCAGGCGACGCCCTCGCGAGTCATCGAGTGGCGCGGTGAGGGCCGACGATCTGACGCGATAACCAGAGGTCGCAGGTTCAAATCCTGCCCCCGCTACCATTGTGATGTCTCAAGACATCGGCGACACCCGGACCTGCGAATGCAGGTCCGGGTGTTGTTCATTTCGGGGGTCGTCGAGCAGGGCCTTTGGGCGATCCGGTGGGCTGGTAGTCGCGGTTGGGGTCGAGGACCAGATCGCGCAGTAGTTCTCCGGTGGCGGCGTTGACGACCCTGATCTGAAGGTCCTGGACGAGCAGGATGACGCAGGTTCCGGCGTGGGTTCGTCCGACTCCGATGTGGTGCAGCCGACCGCCGTGGCGCAGGGTGACGGAGCCGGCTTTGTCGACGCGGTCGTGACGGATCCGGTCGTGAGTGTCGGGGTCGCGGGAGTCGCCAGGCATGGCCTTGGGCATGGTGGCGTAGCGAGCTGCAGGGGTCACCCGGTGCGGCAGCGAGCGGTGCGGCCGGCGGTGGTTGTACTCATCGACGAAGGCGTCGATGAAGGACTGGAGCTCGGCGATGGTGGCCGGTTGCCGGGGTTGGGCGCGCAGCCACTTCTTCATGGTCTGCTGGAATCTCTCCACCTTCCCGCACGTGGTCGGGTGGCTTGGTCGGGAGTTCTTCTGGGCCACATGCAGTCGCCTGAGTTCGTGCTCGAAGGTGTTGCGTCCGCCGCGGCCGCCAGCGAACCGGGCTGTGCGAGTGCGGCCCAGCCGAGCCGACTGCCTTGCGCGAGCTGTTCCCAGCCGGGGGTGTTGCGGTAGCGCTGGTCGAGCATGACCAGCGCCTGGGTGATCGCCGCGACGTCGGCGACCACGGCCTGGGCCTGGGGCACCGACATCGCGGTGGCGACGTCGGGTGCGGTGTCGTGCTCGGCGAGCGCCGAGGCCCGTGCAGCCGTCCGCCAGAGTTCGACCGACTCCTGGCCCGTGGGTGTGGTGAGCTGCTCGATGCTCGCCGAAGTTGCGGTTGCTTCCGTCTTGGCCAGGTTGATGGCGCGGGCGAGTTCGCCGGAGGGGGAAGCTGCGTGTCCGGCGGTGCCGTCTTGAAGCCGGTTGTGCTGTCGGGTCCGCGGGTCCGGGAAGTGGCTGGTCCGACCAGTGGGGTGGCGCCGTCCTGGTGGTCACCGAGAACGCACCCGAGGGGCGGCGGGGCTTCTACGGAAGCTTCGCGCAGCTCGGCGTCCCGGTCGCACTCATCGTCTCCAACCTCATCTTCCTCGCGCTGTCCTCGTGGCTCAACGCGGATGCGTTTCTGTCGTGGGGTTGGCGGATTCCGTTCCTCGCCAGCGTGCTGATGGTGGGCGTCGGGATCTACGCACAGACTCGCCTCGACGAGACCCTGCCGACCGGCGGGCACGCGGCCACCCCGCCGCGGATGCCGCTTCTTGCGCTGTTGCGCCAGCACTGGCGCGAGACGCTGTTCGCCGCCGGCGCAACCCTGCTCAACGCCGCTTCCTACTACCTGCTTTCGGTCTACGTTCTCGCCTACTTCACCAAGGACCTGGGCCACGACCGCAACACCATCCTTGTCGCCGTCATCGTGGCGGCAGTCGTCTCGCTGTTCACTCTGCCGGCTGCAGCAGCCATCTCGGACCGGATCGGCCGAGGCCGCGCCTACGCCATCGGTGCTGTGGGACTCGGCATCTGGTTCTTCCCCACGTTCTGGTTGCTCAACGGGGGCGGGCTGGCGTCGGCGATCCTCTCCCTCGTCGTCGCACAGGTGGTGTTCAGCTTCACCTACGGCCCAGCGCCCGCGTTGTTCTGCGAGATGTTCGGTGACGACGTGCGCTACACCGGTGTCTCGCTCGGCTACCAGCTCGGAGCGGTGGTCGGGGGCGCGTTCGCTCCGATGATCGCCACGGCGCTCTACGCCGCATATGGGACGACCAACGCCATCGCGGTCTACGTGGCCGTCGTCGCACTGATCTCCCTGACGTCGGTGCTGCTTGCGACCCGAAGCCCCAAGCGTGTGGTCACGCGACGCTTGGGTCCGATCGACGCCGCGATGATCGGGGACTGACCCCCCGAGCGGGCGCTGGGTCGCTTCGGCCCAGCGCCCGCTCATCCCGCCTGAGTGCGCGGTCGAACCGTCAGGCAATGGCGCAGCGTTCGGCGGCAGCTGGATTCGACAAGTCATCGAAATGTCATCGGAAACGATGGGCAACTGTCCCAAGACGTTCCGATACAGTTGGAGCCGTCCAATGGGGAATCTCCTCAAGAACCCGAGGTTTTCCAAGGGGACCCGAGAGTTGCAGTAGTCCGGGACAGGCCTCTGATCACGTCCAGAGGTCGCAGGTTCAAATCCTGCCCCCGCTGCCCCTGTGATGTCTCAAGACATCGGCGACACCCGGACCCACGGAACGTGGGTTCGGCCCTCCTTCGTTTTCAGCGTGTGGGGCCGGGTGGGCGTCCGGTGCCTTGGTAGCGCTTGGATGTGTCGAGGACGAGCTCGCGGAGGAGTTCGCCGGTGGCGGCGCCGATGATCCGGATCTGGAGGTGTTGGGCGAGGACGATGACGCGGGTTCCGGTGTGGGTTCGGCCGATGCCGATGGAGTACATCTGGCCGTGGTAGCGCCAGGTGATCTTGCCGGCCTTGTCGACCTTGTCGTAGCGGACTCGGTCGTGGGTGTCGTCGTCGCGGTCGCCGGTGCTCGGGGTTGCCTTGGGGCGGGTGGTGTAGACGGTCGTTGGGGTGGCCCGGTGGGGTAGGGACCTGTGCGGTCGGTGGTCGTTGTACTCCTCGACGAAGGCGTCGAGGAGTGCCTGGAGGTCGTCGATCGTGCTGGGCTGGTCGGGTTGTCCGCGGAGCCACTTCTTCATCGTCTGCTGGAACCGCTCGACCTTGCCCTGGGTGGTGGGGTGGTTGGGTCGCCCGTTCTTCTGGACGATGTTGAGACGGCGCAGCTCGGTCTCGAACCCGTTGCGGGTGCCGGCGCCCTTCTTGACCTGGGAGAGCCTGGTGGTGAAGACCATGCCGTTGTCGGTGAGTGTGGAGGCGGGAATCCCGTGTTCTGCGACGGTTTCGCGGAAGGTGGCCAGCACGATGGGGCCGGTGACCCGGTGGTGGGCGGTGACCGAGAGGGCGTAGCGGGAGCAGTCGTCGAGCAAGGTCAGGATCTCGCAGTCCGCGCCGGGTCGGCCGTCGGGGCGGGTGAGTCGGTAGTGGGTGAAGTCGGACTGCCAGGTCTCGTTGGGCATCTCGGCGGCGAAGCGGATGTAGGAGGACTTGGGCTTCTTCTTCGGCTCCGGGACCACCAGGCCGTGACGGTTCAGGTAGCGCGAGATCGTCGCCCTGGAGACCGCGATCGAGTGGTGGTGCTCGAGGTGCCACCTGATGGTGTCGGGGCCGGCGGTCCAGGCCGGTGGCGGTCAGCTTCTCGCGCAGCTCGAGGATCAGCTCCACGGTGTCGGTCGGCGTGGTGGTCGGGACGCTGTGGGGACGACGGGAGCGGGGCTCGAAGGCGGCCTCGCCCTCGGCCTGGTAGCGGGCGAGGAGCTCGAAGAGCCAGGACTCAGAGACTCCGTACTGGGCGGCGACATCGCGGACGGGTCGGTTCTCGACCACCACGGAGGTGATCAGCAATCGGTTCAGTGTCATGTCCGGACGCTGGAACCGGGGCGACGCTCACTCCGGGATGACTCGCGACATCGCTCCGGGATGTCTTGAGACATGGCTCCGGGATGTCCTGAACCAGCACACTGCCCCCCGGGCTAGCATCGGATCAAGTGTAGGTCGCCAGTGGTGCAGGGCTCGCCCGTCATTGCCGGGGCAGGCCGCTCGCCCCGCCGTGACGGGGCTTGGCGGGCACGAGCGGCCCGAGACCGGAGACGGCATGGGGTCCGTCTCCCGCCCGGCTCCGGACCCTAGATCCCGAAGCCCCAACCGGCACGCTAGACCCACGAGCAGCGAGCCACTACACCCGAAGCGGCGACGAACGCGGAGGCGCCCCGCGGCTGCGTAAGCCCGCGGGACGCCGAGTCCGGCCCAATGTGGCCTGTGCCTCGAACGCAGGGATCGTTGAGGCGATGTCGGTGGCTCGACGTACATTCCAACCTGGTCAAGTCCTCTGGGGTGGTGTACGACGGGTGATCCTTCGTCGTTGTTGTTCAGGCCGTGATGGCTTGCAGGGTCAGGTCGTCGGGCACCTCCTCGATGTGGGTGTCGACGGCCTGTGACTTGGCGAGGACGTCGAGCCCGAGGTAGCGGCGGCCTTCTGCCCATTCGTCGTGTTGTTCGGCCAGGACGGCGCCGACGAGCCGGATGATCGAGCTGCGGTCGGGGAAGATCCCGACGACGTCGGTGCGGCGGCGGATCTCGCGGTTGAGTCGTTCGTTGGGGTTGTTGGACCAGATCTGGCGCCAGACCTCTTTGGGGAACGCGGTGAAGGCGAGGATGTCGGCGCGGGCTTGCTCGAGGTGGTCGGCCACGGTCGGGCAGCTTCTCGGTCAGGGCGTCGACGACCCGGTCGAACTGGGCGTGGACCGACTCGGTGTCGGGCTGGTCGTAGACCGAGTGCAGCAGCGCTTTGACCCAGCCCCAGCTGGACTTCGGGGTCGCCGACATCAGGTTCGCTGCGTAGTGGGTGCGGCATCGTTGCCAGGCTGCGCCGGGCAGGGTCGCGGCGATCGCGGCGACCAGCCCGGCGTGAGCGTCGCTGGTGACGAGCTTGACCCCGGACAGGCCGCGGGCGGTCAGGTCGCGGAAGAAACCCAGCCAGCCGGCGCCGTCCTCGCTGGTGGTGACCTGGATCCCGAGGATCTCGCGGTGCCCGTCGGCGTTGACGCCGGTGGCGACCAGGGCGTGGACCGGCACCACGCGGCCGCCCTCGCGGACCTTGAGGACCAGGGCATCGGCGGCCACGAAGGTGAACGGGCCCGGCACTCGGCCAGGGAGCGGGTGCGGAACTCCTCGACGTGGTCGTCGAGCTCCTTGGCCATCACTGAGACCTGCGACTTCGACGAGCGTGGTGATGCCCAGCGACTGCGACGAGCTTGTCCATCCGGCGGGTCGAGACACCGAGCAGGTAGCAGGTCGCCACCACGATGGTCAGGGCCCGTTCGGCACGCTTGCGTGCGCTCCAGGAGCCACTCGGGGAAGTAGGAGCCCTGGCGCAGCTTCGGGATCGCCACGTCGAGGGTGCCGGCGCGGGTATCGAAGTCGCGGTGTCGGTAACCGTTGCGGCGGTTGATCCGGTCCGGGCTGGCTGGCGCCGTACTCCGCGCCGCAGACCGCGTCGGCCTCCGCCGACATCAACGTGTTGACGAAGGTGGTCAGCAGCTCACGCAGCAGGTCAGGGGAGGCCTGGGCGAGCTGTTCCTCGAGCAGACGGGCAGGGTCGATACTGGGGTTGACGGTCATCGTGGTGTCCTTCTTCGAGTCGGTTTTCGCAGATCACTCGAAGGATCACCCGATGGCCGTCGCCTACTTCAGCGCGACACGCTCACCGGGATCCGTACACCACTCTGCTGGACGCCACTTCCAACGGTCGAGTCCCCGGAAGTGGTGTAACTGCTGATCTCTCGAGTGGGGTTGGTTAGAAGGGCTGCTCGTCGGGGCTGCGGGTGACGTGCTGGGTGTCGGGCCTCCAATCGCTGTCGGGGTCGAAGATGTCCTCTAGCCAAGGCGCGGGGCGACCGTGCTGGTCCCACCAGCCGCTGACGCCGCCGGCGGCGAGGACGGCGAGGTCGTGCTCGCGCTGGCTCTGGGCGGTCATGCTGCCTGCTCCAGCTCGGGCAGCTCGGCGCCGCTGGTGGTGGGCTCGCTGGTCTGAGCGCTGGCGCTGGCGCGGGCTCGGGCGAGAACGTCGAGTCCGAGGTAGCGACGACCTTCGACCCATTCGTCGTGCTGCTCGGCCAGGACAGCGCCGACCAGCCGGACCACCGAGTCGCGGTTGGGGAAGATCCCGACTACGTCGGTCCTGCAGCGGATCTCGCGGTTGAGGCGCTCGTTGGGGTTGTTGGACCAGATCTGGCGCCAGATCTCCTTGGGGAACGCGGTGAAGGCGAGCACGTCGGCGCGAGCGGCGTCGAGGTGGTCGGCCACGTCGGGGAGCTTGTCGGCCAGGGCGTCGAGGAGCCCGGTCGTACTGGGCGTGCACGGCCTCGGCGTCGGGCTGGTCGTAGACGCTGTGCAGCAGCGCCTTGACCCACCCCCAGCTGGCTTTTCGGGCACACGCTCATCAGGTTCGCGGCGTAGTGGGTGCGACACCGCTGCCAGGCGGCGCCGGGCAGGGTTCGCCGCGATCGCCTCGACCAGCCCGGCGGGCGCGTCGGAGGTGACCAGCAGCACCCCGTCCGGCCCGGAGGTCAGGCCGCGGGCGACCAGGTCGGCGAAGAAGGTGATCCACGCGGCATGGGGTCTCGCTGGTGGCGACCTTGAGGCCGAGCATCTCGCGGTGCCCGTCGGCGTTGACCCCGGTCGCCACCAAGACGACGGCGTTGACCACGCGGCCGTTCTCGCGGACCTTCATCGTCAACGCGTCCGCCGCCACGAAGGTGAACGGTCCGGCGTCGGTGAGCGGGCGGGTGCAGAACGCGGTGACTTGCTCGTCGAGGTCGGCGGCCATCCGGGAGACCTGACTCTTGCTCAGCGAGGTGATCCCGAGTGTCTGGACGAGCTTGTCCATCCGGCGGGTGGAGACCCCGAGCAGGTAGCAGGTCGCGATCACGCTGATCAGCGCGGCCTCGGCCCGCTTGCGACGCTCGAGCAGCCACTCGGGGAAGTACGTCCCGGCGCGGAGCTTGGGGATCGCCATGTCCAGGGTGCCCGCGCCGGTGTCCAGCTCGCGGTGCCGGTAACCGGTGCGGGAGGTCACCCGCTCCGGCGAGCTGGTGCCGTACTCGGCGCCGCAGACCGCGTCGGCCTCGGCCGAGAGCAATACGTTGATCACCGACGTGAGCAGGTCCCGCATCAAGTCCGGCGACGCGCCCGAGAGGCGATCCTCGAGGAGCTCCACCTGGGCGAGCAGTACAAGTTGATTGATCGAGGCAGCGAACCAGCCGACGCATTGGCCAAGGCCGACTTCCTGGTCGATCAGATGCGTACCGCGTTCGACGATGCGCTCGTCAGTGGCTGGGAGGCCCTGGACGGTACCTATGGGTTGCCTGATCCAGACGACGAACACGTGGTGGCGGCCGCGGTCGTGGGGAACGCTGGAGTGATTGTGACCGACAACTTGAAGGACTTCCCCGCAGGAAGGGTGCCTTCGCACATCAACGTCATCACCGGAAGTGAGTTCGCTGAGAACACCGCCGACGTCAACCCGGAGGCAGCGGTGCGAGCTCTAGTCGCCATCTCGAAACGCCACAAGCTGACACCCCAGACTCCACGCGAGCTCCTAAGGACTCCTTGTTGATCGCTACTCCATGAACGGACTCGAGGAAACCCTCGCCGCCGCCCTCGACGAGGTCGACGCATAGCGGCGGCAAGCTCGCAGACACCAATAGTTCCTCCGACCTCGGAGATCGAGTGCCCTCGCTGTGACCAGTGATCTCAAGATGCGTGTGAGCCCCCGCAGGGCGACGGTCCCTTCGGCTTACGTCGAAAGGTCGATGCGCAAGCGTGGGGCCGGTTGAGAGCTGCGGAGGCCGTCCTGTTGCATCGCCGTGAGGGTGGACCGACGCCTCACGCCCACGACGTCGAGCATGTCGAGCACGTCAACGCGGGCCGACGCGGGGTCGTGGCGGCGGTGGTGGGCGTGCCGCGACCAAAGGGGGAGGGTGGAAGAGTGCCGCCCTCATCAAGTGACCGGGATGATGTCGGGTGCGCCGAGCCGGGCGGCGTCCGCAGTCGCGTCGTCCGGCTGCTGTTGAGAGTCCCGCTCCGCGTCCACCCGCGCCACGTAATGTTCTATTTCGGAGGCGTGCTGGCGCCCGTCCCAACCGAGCAGCGGTGCCATCAGGCCCGCCGTTGCGGGTGCCGCGGAGACGCCGCGGTCCCAGGTCTCGATGGAGATGCGAGTACGGCGCGCTAACACGTCCTCGAGGTGACGGGCGCCTTCGTGGGTGACGGCGTAGGCCACCTCGGCCCTCAGATAGTCATCGGCGCCTAGCAGGGGAAGTCCCAGCGACGGATCGTCCGAGATCTGACCGAGCAGCTGCTCGCTCAGCGATCCGTAGCGGGCGAGCAGATGCTCGACTCGCGAGACGTGCAGGCCGGCGGCGTCCGCCCAACGGTGGCGCTGGTTCCACATCGGTCGGTACCCATCGGCACCCGCCAATAGGACGTGCTGGGTGCACGACGGCGGCACCTTCGCGTCCATCGCGCGGACCGCCTCATCGATGGCGTCACGCGCCATCACCCTGTACGTGGTGTATTTGCCACCGGCGACGACCACGAGTCCAGGCACGGGATGCCCCACGACGTGTTCGCGGGACAATTGGGAGGTGGACTCACTTTCGTCAGACAGGAGCGGTCGCAGGCCGGCGTACACACCTTGGACGTCCTCGCGCGACAGAGGCGAGCTGAGCACCGAGTTGACGTGATCGAGGAGGTAGTCGATATCGCAAGTGCTTGCGGCGGGATGGGCCAAATCGAGGTTCCAGTCCGTGTCGGTGGTGCCGATGATCCAGTGCCGCCCCCAGGGGATCACGAACAGCACACTGGACTCGGTGCGCAGGATCAGCCCCGTGCTCGACTGGATCCGGTCGCGCGGGACCACCAGGTGCACGCCCTTTGACGCACGGACGTGAAACTGGCCGCGGGTATCGGCCATCCGCTGCGTCTCGTCCGTCCAGACGCCGGTCGCGTTCACGACCTGCTGAGCGCGGACCTCCAACTCGGTGCCGGTTTCCAGGTCGTGCACTCGCGCCCCAGTCACGCGCTCCCCCTCACGGAGGAAGCCGACGACGCGTGCCCGGTTGGCGGCCAACGCGCCGTACGCCGCAGCTGTGCGCACGAGCATCATCGTGTGCCGGGCGTCGTCGACCTGGGCGTCCCAGTAGGTCACCGCCCCGACCAACGACGACGGGCGCAGACAGGGCGCCTCGCGCAGCGCCCCCTGACGCGTCAGGTGGCGGTGGCGCGGGAGACCACGAGAGGTGCCCCAGGCGGCACCGAGGGTGTCGTAGAGAAGCACACCAGCGCCGACATATGGCCGCTCCCAGCCACGGCGGGCCAACGGGTAGAGGAATCGGACCGGCCGCACCAGGTGCGGCGCCAGCACTTGGGTGATCAGGGCCCGCTCGCGCAGCGCCTCGCGGACCAGCCCGAAGTCCAGCATCTCCAGGTATCGCAGGCCGCCGTGGACCAGCTTCGACGACCGGCTCGACGTCCCGCTTGCCCAGTCGCGGGCCTCGACCAGGGCGGTCGAGAGCCCCCGTGTGGCGGCGTCGAGGGCAGCCCCAGCGCCGACCACGCCGCCTCCCACTACCAGGACGTCGAGCTGCCGGTGCTCGGCCATCGCCCGCAGAGCGTGATCCCGCGATGCAGGAGATAGGCCGCTGTTCGGGGTGCTCATGACGACCTCGGCTCGACGTGAGCGACGGTGGAGCCACGGCCGTCCCTGACGACGAATTCGCCGGCTGCCAGTCCGTCATAGGACTCGAAGCCGACGTTCGCCTCCACGCTGGCTCCGCCGTCAAACTGCACGAGTCCGACGTGATCACCGGAGACCTCGAAGGCCGTCACCCGCGCGTCGCCCCGCGTCTCGGCAAGCGCGTCGAAGGCCGAGGCGGTGTCGACGAACCGTCGCCACCGTGACGTGCCGGGCCGCAAAGGATGGTCGGGGTCGACCACGAAGATCGGGTTCGCTCCGAACAGTGCGGCGAGCGCATCCTTCGACGGCCACGTGCCGCGGTGCCGGTCCTGTCCGGTTCCCCACCAGAGCGTGCGGGTGACCGCATCCCCGGCGACCATGCCGAAGAACGGCACTCGGTGGCCGAGGCTGAACTCGTATTTCCGCCGACCCAGGTCCTCGGGGTAGTCCGTGAGCTGCATGCAGTCCCCGTTCATCTCCTGGTCGTAGGACAACAGCCCCTCGAAGCCGAGGACATCGTCGAGCGCCCACCATTTGCCGGCCTCGGAGTACACCGCGCGTCGGTCGTCCGACACCGCCGCGAGGGCGTCGCGGCGAAACCGCACGTCCTCGCGCCGGTCGCACGGATGCTCCGGGGCGTAGCACTCCAGACCCCACATGGCGGTCGCTATGTCCAAGAACACCGCGCTGGCGCCGAGCTCGTTGAGCATCGGCAGCCCGTGGCGCTCGATGACCGCTCGGTGCCGGCTCGGGCAGCGGCGGTAGCTCTGGACCTGGACCTGGCCGTGACGGTAGCGACGTCGTTGCGCGAGGCCTCCCCGCTGATCAAGATGGTCCTCCATCTCCCAGAATCGCTCGCCCCGGGGGAACGGCAGGTAGAGCCAGGCGGGGTCGAGCCAGCCCTTCTGGTCGCGGATGCAGTCGTGGGTCCAGCCGTCGCTGGCGCCCTCGGGAGGGTAGGTCCCGCGCCAGCCAAGTTCCTGGACGCTGCCAGCCGGGAACACGTCGAAGGTCTGGAAGTAGGGGCCCGACGCGTACCCCGACACGGCCAGCGCGGCCCGGGCCGCCTCGTCCACGGGGCGGCCCATGACCCGGATCTGACGCAGCGACGCGTCCCGGAGAGAGCTAACGAGCTCGGCGGTCAGTGTGTCGAAGTGTGCCCAGACAGTCGTGCCGCGCAGCGAACCGTGGACGCCAGGAGGGACGTGCTCGAGTTTCTGACCCAACGGCTTCAACGCGACGCCGCCGCGCCGCAGCTCGCGTCGTACCAGCTCGGCCACGGCGGGAAGTCCACCTGATGCGACCACACCGATCCGCCAGGTCCGCCGATAGGCCCAGCACCCGCCCGCTGCCAGCTGCACCAGACGCATCCCCGGCCAGGCGCCAGGCTCGAGGCCGACGGCGTGGTCGTGGCCCTCCACCGCGGTCACCACGACAGCCGATCCCTGAGCGTCGAAGAGCGCGACCACCGGCAGGGTGACCCGGAAGCCGTCGAACGCGATCCTGGGTCGTTGTCCGGGCCCGCTCCCGTCCCCGCGGAGTACCAGTCCTTCCCCGTCTGGGATGAGGAACGACCAATCCCGAGCGTCCGCCGTGATGAGCGGGTCCGGTAGTTCGGTGAACGGATAGTCGGCCGGAGCGTTGATCTCAACGCTGACCCCGTCGTCCTCGACACGGACGTCGACGTGTACCTCCAGCGGTCCGTGCCCAAAGACTTCGTCGGCGAACGGCCGGTAGCGGAGTCGGATCCCCAACTCCATCGGCTCGCCGTGAACGTCGCCACCGTGGGTGAACTCCGCCCGCCACTCTGGGCCAGCGCCCATCTGCACGGTCAGCATCGGTCCGTCGAGGCGCAGGCGCACGTCGTCTACCTGGGCCTCGATACGGGTCTCGCCGCGGTTGGTCACGTCGTCGCCCGGAGGTACGGCTCGAACTCCTCGAGAAACGCGTCGACCAGCCCGCGGTCCTGGCGCTCGAGACGGTAGCCCGGGCGCCGGCACACGTCGCTGGCGATCACGCCACGCTCCTTCGAGATCGTCTTCTCCACCTGCACAACAATCTCGATGTGGCCCATCCACTCGGTCAGGTAAGGCAACAGTCGGGTGTGCAGGTCGGCGAAACCCGCGGTGTCGGCGGACTCCCATAGCCGCCACAGCTCGACGTACACCTCCACGAAGCTGCAGCCGGGCCACACCCCGGTAGCGCCGCGTCGTAGGGCGTCGGCGAGGTGGAGGCCTGCATACCCGACGAAGGCGGCCAGTGGCGGGCTGAGCTCGAGGAGGGCGGTGACCGTGCGACCCGGTGGGGTAGCTTCGACCTTCACCGCCACGAGGTTCTCGTGCTCGACAGCGGTCTGACCGAGCAGCTCGGGCGGGAGGACCGTACCGGTCTGCACCGGCGCGTACTGGACCACCACCGGCAACGGTGCGACGGCCCGCAGGACCGCCCGCAGGTGTTCAGCGATGTCGGCTGCGGAGGGTGCGAGCAGGAACGGCGGCAGCACGTTGATCGCGTCGGCTCCGGCCGCGGCTGCACGCTCGGCCCGGCGTACGGCGTTGCGCGTGGCGTGGTCGGAGACGGAGACCACCACATGAGCTCCTCGCCGGCGGGCCGTCTCGAGCAGCGTCGTGGTCAGGGCGTCTCGCTCGTCCTCGGACAGTTTCATCATCTCGCTGGCGTACCCCGGGAACATCACGGTGGTGACCCCGGCGCCAAGGACCTGATCGGCGACCGAGGCGAACCCTTCGCCATCCACGGACTCGTCGGCATGGAACGGGGTCGCCAGTACGGGCACCACTCCACGCAGCCAGTCGGGGGTCACGATCCCATGAGCTTGATCAGGGCCGCTCCGCCGGTGACCTTCTTATCGATCGTGACCTGGCCCCGCTCGCAGAATCGCTCCAGGTGCCCAACGACGGGGAACGCCAGGGCGGTCTCGGTGCCGTGGAGGGGCCATCGCGCCACCCGGCGGTTGACCTCTTGCAGCAGGACGCCGAGCGTGACCGGGCCGGTCTCCGCTAAGGCTTCAAGTACGGCCTGGTCGAGCTCGGCCACGAAACGACGGCTGACGTCGATGAATTCCATCGCACCGTCGGCGTCGTAGGTGCCGTAGTGGGCCGTCCCGATCATTGACGGGCGGGCTCGTTCGACCTGATCGAGTGTGGCGAGGTAGTCGTCGACGAACCGATATGTAGGCGGGAATGCCGGCTGGCCGTTGCTGAACGGGACGGCATCGCCGAGCACGGCATCGGAGACCAACCAGGCACCGGAGGCGACGTCGTGCAGGGCGAGGTGTCCCCGCGAGTGGCCGGAGACGTGCCGGACTTCGACCTCGCGGTCGCCCAGGTCGAACCTCTCGCCGCCGCTGAGCAGGTCGTCGACGCGGTCGACCCGCGTCACCGAGGCGCACCACCGTACGGCCGCGGGGTCCTCATCGACGCCCCACGGCTCGCGGAAGCCGCGCACCCGCTGGTCCTCGAAAGCCGCATAGTCGGCGACCAGCGGCGCATCCGCCTCGTGGACTGCGACCCGGGCCTCGGGGAGCCGCTCGTGGACGTCGGCGATCCCGCCGAAGTGATCGACGTCGGCGTGAGAGACCACCACATGCCGGATCTCTCGAGGGTCTATGCCCGTGGCGCCGAAGTAGGGCATCAAGTGGTCCGAACTCGTGGCGTCTGTCCCCGTGTCGAACAGCACGGTGCCAGACCGACCCCGGACAAGCCACAGGCTGCTCCTCCGTTCCCCGAGCGGCGTGTCGATCCGGTGGATGCCGTCAGGCAGGTCGGCCATCAGCGGCCCTTGAACTCGGGCTCGCGCTTCTCGGCGAACGCTGCCCTGCCTTCGGCGGCATCCTCGGTCAGCATGCAGTAGGCGAACGAGTCGTTCTCGACCAGCAGCCCGGCCTCCAGCGGCAGGTTGTCGGCCATGCGGACCATGAACTTGGTGCGCTGGGTGGCGATCGGCGCCAGCGAGGCGATTGTTGCGGCCAGTGCCTGAGCGGCCGGCACCACTTCGTCGTCCGGACGGATCTCTTGGACCAGCCCGATCCGGTAGGCCTCATCTGCGTCGATCCGTTGGCCGGTGAGCAGCATCCGGCTAGCGTGGCCGGGCCCGATCGCCCGGGTGAGCAGCTGGGTGGCGCCGGAGCCGCCGTGCCAGCCCCACCGGATCTCTCCGGCCCCGAATGAGGACCCCGGGCTGGCGATGCGGATGTCGGAAGCGCAGGCCATCTCCAGGCCGCCGCCAATGCAGTAGCCGCGGATCGCGGCCACCACTGGGGCGCGGATCAGCCACACCGCACGGGCATAGTCCTTCCGGGCGTCGAAGCGGTTGCGGTACTCCCAGTTGGTGCCGTATTCGTCGAGGTCGCCGATGTCGCTGCCCGCGCTGAATGCGCGCGACCCGGTGCCGGTAATCACTACGGCTCGGACGTCGTAGTCCTGATTGAGCTCGTGGACCAGCTCGTTCATGTTCCGGTCCATCGCCACCGTCATGGTGTTGAGCTTGTCAGGGCGGTTGATAGTGACGGTCGCGACGTAGCCATCTTTGGCCACGCTCAGATCGCCTTCGACGGCTGTCGGCATGGCTCACTCCTTGCTCTCATCGCGCTGTCGGGGCTCGGCGACCACACCCGCATCCACCAGCTCGGCAACGGTCTGCGCCGGCACGCCCGCCTCGGCCAGCACCTCGCGGCTGTGCTCACCCAGAGCGGGCGCCCCGCGCCGGATGTCGGGGTTGGTGCGTGACATCCGGATCGGCGGCCTGACTGTGCGGACCGTGCCGCCGTCGTGATGGGGCTGATCCACGAACAGGCCGGCGTCCTGCACGTCTGGATCGGCGACGAGCTGCTCATAGTCGTACACCGGGCCCGCCCACACCCCGAACTCGTCACAACGGGCGATCCACTCGCTGGTCGTGCGCTCAGCGAAGCGGGGGCGGATCCGGCGGTAGACCTCGTCCTTGTGCACGTGGCCGTCGTTGTACGACGTCATGGCCAACAGGACGTCGTCGTCCAGCACCTTGCCGAGTGCGGGCAGGGGGCACATGGCGAGGGTGAGCCAACCGTCGGCGGTCTTGTAGACGCCGTACGGCGCGGGGATCGAGGCGTGCGCGCTTGCCTCGGCCGTACGCACGGGCTGCACTCCTGCGTTGAGGTAGGTGACGAGTTCCTGGAGCTGGGCGTCGAGGATCACGTTGAACAGATCTATCTCGACATGCTGACCTAGACCGCTTCGTTCCCGCTCCCGGATCGCCGCCAGGACACCGATCACGGCCTGGTAGCCCCCCATCACGTCCGCAGCCCAGAGCGCACCGGGGCTCGGTGCGTCACCGTCCTTGCCAGTCGACCACATCGACCCGCTGTACCCCTGAATCACGAGGTCCTGGCCGGGCCGCCGGCTGAGGTCGCCGATCGAGCCGTAACCCGAGATCGAGCAGTAGACCAGCCGCGGGTTGATCTGACGCAGCTGCTCGTAGCCGATGCCGATCCGCTCGGCCGTCCCGTGCCGGAAGTTCTGCAGGAAGACGTCGGCGCCCTCGATCACCTGGTGCAGGGCCGCGAGGCCCCGAGGGTCCTTCAGGTCGATGGCCAGGTCCCGTTTGTTGCGGTTGACCGACAGGAACGTTGTCATCTCTCCGCCGACCCTGATGTCGGCGAACCCGTGGTCGCGGTTGAACTCTCCGACCCGCGGCGGCTCGACCTTGATCACGTCGGCCCCGAGATCGCCGAGTCGGGTCCCGGCTAGGGGCCCGGCCAGCATTTGCGTGGCGTCGATGACCCGGAGCCCGGACAGCGCGGCCTCGTTCACGTGACCTCCATAAATATGATAATCAGACTATTGTCGTTGCTCCGCGGAATGTCAATCGGTTCGTCTAGAAGCGCGACGAGGTCAGCCCTCCGTCGACGGTGAGCGTGGCCCCGCAGACGTATGACGCGTCGTCGGAGGCCAGAAAGGCGATGGCGGCCGCGACCTCCTCTGGCTTCCCCAAGCGACGCATCGCGGCGAGGCCGGCGTGGTGTAGTCGGTCGGCCTCGTCGGCGCCCTCCCACACGCGGGTGTCGATGGCGCCGGGCAGCACCGCGTTGAACCGGACTCGGTCGCCGTAGTCCGCGGAGAGTTGGCGGGTCAGCGCGGCGACTCCGCCCTTCGCTGCGGCATACGCCGGGTGGCCCGGGTAACCGGCCACGGCGTGCACCGAGGAGACGTTCACCATCGCTCCGCCCCGCTCCGTGAGCATCGGCAGGAACATCTTGACCGAGTGGAAGACCGAACTCAGGTCGACTGCGATCTGGCGCTCCCAGGACTCCAGTGCGAGCTCGGACGCCGGAGCGACGTCGAGGGTGAAGGCATTGTTGACCACCACGTCGAGGCCGGCGGTGAGGCTATCGGTGAGGTCGGCCGCGAGGATGGCCCAGGCGTCTGGGTCCCCGACGTCGAGGACGTGGGCGGAGGCCGACGAACCGAGGGCGGCTGCCAGCAGCTCGGCGCCCGGGAGGTCGATATCGGCAACGATCACGTGCGCACCCTCGGCTACGAGCCGTCGGCAGGTGGCCGCCCCGATTCCGTGGGCGGCGCCGGTGATCAGGGCGTGCCGGCCCTCGAACCTCCCCGCGCCCGGGGTCACGCGGTACCCAACGCCAGCAGGGCTGGGCCCTGACCCCACGGGACGAGGAAGCCCCTGGGCACGTACCGGTAGTGCGAGGCCTCGGTGCTGGCCCACACTGCGGCGGAGACGTCAGCCAGCATCCCGTCGTCGGAGAGCGAGCCTCGTGTCGCCGCCTTGGCCTTGGCCGCGGCCGCTCGCACGCCGTCCGGCTCGTCGCCCACGATCCCGAGCTCGACGGCCCGGAGCAAGCCGACCGTCATGAAGGCGGCTGTTGATGCCTCCCGGCCGGAGTCCGGCTCGGTGACCACCGCCGGCCAGTGACCATCGTCTCCCTGAGTGTCGATCATGGCTCGCACCAGGCGACGGGCCGCGTCGGTGAGGTCGTCGAGCGCGCCGCCGGTGGCGGCATCCAGAGACCTCGCGCCCTCCAGCACATCGAGGAGCCCGAGCAGGGCCCAGCCCTGACCCCGGCCCCAAGCGGGGCCATAACTGCCGGGCTCGCCCGCGAGCACGAAATGGTCGAAGAGCCCGGAGTCGCGCTGCAGTAGGCGGACGTAGCCGAGGGCCTGTTCTAGACCCTCGCGCCAGTGGCGTTCGGAGCTTGTCGCGATGCCGAGCGCGACCAGGAATCCGGGATCGAAGTGCAGGCAGTCGACGAACACTCCGGCCGGGGGGTCGCGGAGGAGCGTGGCCTCCCTTCCGCGGAGAGTAGCCGGGCCGTAGGGCGCAAGCAGCGGCGAGTGGTCCCACGTCGCGAAGACGCCCTCAACGCGGGGCCGGGTCAGCAAGTAGTCGGCGAGGCCGGTAGCGGAGGTCAGCAGCAGCCCGTCGTCGAAGCGCGTGGAGGCGTGCACCATGGCCAGGCCTGGAGCCGTGCAGTCAAGCCTTCGGTAGGGCTCGGCCCGGCTGGCCCAGCTACGCATCCAGCCGTGAGCAAATGCGGCGTACTTCGGGTCCTCGAGCAGGTCGCTGGCGGCCAGCAGCGCCTCGAAGGCGATCGAGTCGCCGAAGTTCCAGGTCTCGTAGGGCAGGCCGACCAGGGTCTCGGCCACGGCGGTCATCAGGCGTTCGCTCATCGCGTTCTGCTCCCTGTCTCGAACATGATCTCTAGCCACTCGAGGGGGTTCGGGCCGTCGTGGGTGAGGGGTACCCGCACCGAGCCTGCGTCCGCGTCGATCCGGGTGGTGACGGGCCTGTGGCCGAGGAGGTGACGTGTCAGGTCGAGGCCTGTCAGGCCTTCGCGCTCGATGACCATCCACTGCGCGCCGTGCGGCACCACTCCTAGTCGGCCGGTGGTGGCCAGGCCGTCAGCGGTCAGGGACGCGACGACGGCTCCGCCATCTGTGTCGAATCCAGGCACGGCCCGCCCGAGGACCGCCGCGTCGGCGCGACGCACGGCGACGGCCACGACCTCGCCGCGCTCGCTGCGTTGCCACGAGCGTGTACGCGCGGCGAGCGAGCTGCCCACCGACACCGGCGACACCGTCTCGATCCGGCACTCGCCGGGGTGGCGGGTCAGTGCGCTCGTGCCGTTGTAAAGCGCGACCTGCCAGGCGGCGGGGAGGTCGCCGTGCTCGTCGGGGGTGAAGGCGTTGAGCGAACCCACCGAGCCTGTCACCGCCGTGTCGAACCACACCTCGGGCATGTGCCGCCAGCCGTAGCCGCCGGACCCGTAGACCGACACCCCGCACTCCGCGAGGAGGCTACTGAAGAAGGTGCGACGGTTGGCTTCGACGTCATACTCGTCGACGTTGAGGTAGAGGTCGTCGTGACAGTGCTGGTCGATGCGGTCCAGGAGCAGGGGCGAGAGTGAGTAGTACATGACGGCGATGTCCGGCTTGGCTGCGCGAAGGGCCGGAACGATCACGTCGAGGGCGCACCGCAGCAGCTGCTCACCGCAGCACCGGTCGTCGTAAGGCCTGGACATGGCGAGCGCGGGCAGCTCGTAGCCGAAGTCGAACTTCACCATGTCGGGGTTGTAGCGCGCCACGAAGTCGCCGATCAGCCCGGTGAGAACCGCTTGCGTCTCGGGGTGCGTGGGATCGAGGAGATAGTAGGGCTCGCGGGCGAACTCGGTGCTCTTCTCGATCGGCACCCCGTCCGCATCGCACATCAGGTGTTCTGGGCCGAGGCCGACCGCCGTCGGGTCGTTGGTGCGCAGGAAGGCGGCCCACAGTCCGACCCGATGGCCATCGGCACGCACCCGGTCGAGAAACGCCTCGAAGTGCGGGAAACGGACGTCGTCATGCCGCAGCACTCCGTACAGGCCCTCCCACTTGTCGTCGATCACGAACATCCCGGGGCGCATGCCGCTGTCTCGCATCCCCTGATATATGCCGACGAGCTGGGCTTCGTCGAACCGGCCTGCGACCTGCTCAGCCGCGCACTGGGCGCCCCAGGTGTTGAATTGGGACGACGCCAAGATGCGCCGCTTCTCCAACGACGCCTCCGGCAGCTGGGTCTCGGATCGCGCCAGCCGGTAATAGGCCCGGATCGCCTCGCGATAGTCGGCGCCGATCACCCAGGCAGTGCGAGCGCCGAGCCGGACACCCTCCCTCGCGTCACGGTGCCGCCAGAGGTCGGCGCGTTGGTCGAAGACCATGCTCAACCTCGACGTGGCCAAGTGGAGCAGTGAGTCGGAGTCAGGGACGTCCAACAGTCCGATGCAGAACGCGTCGGACTGGCGGTCGGTCATCGAGCCATGCCCGTTGTGGTCGGCGTCGCGGGTAACACCGCAGAAGAAGTGGGCGGGCAGCCCCCACTGCTGGTAGATACCGTGGTCGGGGCTCATGCTGCCGCGGCCCAGCCAACTCGTGAGGTCGAGCCCGACCTCGGTGGGCAGAACCGGACTGATCCCGCTGGACATGCACAGACCCGGGTGCACGAGGTAGGTGCAGGTCAGGCCGGGTGCCGGTCTCGGGCCCGGCTCGGCGAACAGGTGCAGCGCCTGGACCCAGTGTCCGGCTGGATCGGTGTAGGTGACCGGTTCCCACCAGCAGTGGTCGGGCGCGAAGTGCAGGGCGAGGTCGATCCGCGCGGAACCGTTCACCCCGTCGTACTGCACCGCGAGGCAGGCCTCGCCGATGGCCACCTTGGCGAGTTCCCCGCCGACGCAGATCTCCCGTCCGGCGTCGTCTGTAACGACGACGGCCGGCTGCATCGGCATCGTGGAGACGAGCCGGCCACGCCTGTCGGTCATCACGACCTGGTCGCGCACGCGGTCCCACGAAAAGCTGTACGTCGCTGCCGAGACCGTGATGCGGCGTCCGTCGTCGCGGATCTGCACGTCGGTCATCGGGTCACGTCTCGCGGTGTCGGCGCAAGGCCGTCCAGCCGCGCCAGACGCTCGACCTGTTCGCCTGATGCCAGGGCAGACCCAACCGCGACGACCCGGGCGCCGGCCTCCAAGAAGTCCAGGGCGTTCTCGGCGTCGATGCCGCCTGTCGCGACCAGGTGAACGTCTGGGAAGGGGGCTGTGATTGACCGGAACCAGGACGCGGTGAGCTCGCGCGCAGGGAACACCTTGAGCCACGACAGACCGAGCTTCTGGGCCGCCTGGATGTCGGTCGCGGTGGCGACGCCGGGGAGATGGGGAAGTCCACGATCCATGCTCGCCGTGGCGATCTCGACGTCCAGCCCCGGAGCTACCGTGAACGCAGCGCGGCACTCCACAGCGGCGGCCATTCGCTCCGGGGAGGTGACCGTGCCCGCTCCCACGATGTGGCCCTCAGAGTCGGCGGCCTCGACCGCGGCCCGCAGGGCGGGCAGCGCCGCGGCGCTCTGGATCGGGACCTCGACCACTGCGATGCCCGCCGACCACGCCCGCTGACACAGCTGGACGGTCTGTCTGGGTGTGTAGCCGCGCAGGATCGCCATCACGCGGTGGCTCGCGAACATCTCATCGAACGACGTATGTGCGCTCACGAGGCGACCGCCTCGGCCAGGTCCAGCGACGCCCACTCCTGCTCCGAGGCCGCCAACGCTCGCTCGATCGTCATGCCGTCGGGGATCTCGCCCTGGTCGTACGGCGACATCAGTGTCGCGGCGGCACAGATGTGTCCCAACCGCAGGCAGCCCGACAGCGACAGCCCGCGGATCCGGCCCGCGAGGAAGCCGCCGGCGAAGGCGTCGCCTGCCCCGACCGGCTCCAGCACCCGAACCGACAGCGCCGGCACCCGTCGCACCTCGGTGGCGGTGTACGCCACCGCCTCGGCAGCGGCGTCCTTGACCACGACTGTGGTCACCTCGGGAAACAAGGCCCGCACGTCGTCGCTCGTATCAGTGCCCCAGAGATCGGCCGCCTCGTCGCGGCCGACCAGCACCAGGTCCGCGGCACGAGCCAGCTCCAGAAGCGGACCGGCGCCCGTACCGGACCATAGCGCCTGGCGGTAGTTGACGTCGAAGGAGACCGTGGCGTTCACGAGAGCACGGCCTACGACCACGTCGTAGACGAGAGTGCGGCAGGAGTCCGACAGTGCGGGCGTCACGCCGCTCACGTGCACGACGGTCGGCGCGGCGTGACGCCAGCGTGGCAGGAGGTCAGGATCCATGGTCGATGCTGCCGACCCACGTCGGTAGTAGTGCACTCTCGTTGTCGCTGCCGACCGATCCTTGAGCAGCAGGCCGGTGGTGGCCTCCGACAGGGTCTCTACCAGGTGGACGTCGACGCCGCTGGACCGGATCGACTCAACCAGCCTCCTGCCGAGCGGGTCTCCGCCGACCCGGCTCGCCCACGCAACTTGGTGCCCGAGGCGCGCGACTACCTGCGCAACGTTCGACTCCGCGCCGGCCGGGGTGATCGAGAACGCCAGAGCGGACTGTGACGTACCGCCGACCGGGGTAAGGGCGGCCAGGGTCTCGCCGATGCAAAGCAGGTCGAGGTGCCTGCTCATCGTGTGGCCACCTCGACCCACCATCGGCAGGGGCGGCCCGCTTCTAGCTCGAGTACACGATCATTTCGCACTGCGGTCTGCAGCGAGTCGTAGTAGCCCGTCGACGGCTCCAGTGCGATCACTGGCTCCCTCGCGTATGCGCCGCGGTCGAACCAGACCCCGAGGTACGGCGCGACCTCGGCGTCCCAGGTCATCACCAGCTCGCCTCGACCGGGCACGCGAAGCACCGCCTCCCCCAGCCGATCCTCCGGGACGACGTAGTACTTGCGGCACCCACCTTCGGGGACGGTGTTCATCGACCGGAGTACCCCGTCGAGCGGTCGGCGCTGCCCGATTTCGTCGAGAACGTCGACCACGGCGCCTGCCTCGATGTCGACCGTGGTTCCAGGCGGTGCGGAGAATTGCGGGTGCGCCGCCCACAGGAACGGCTGGTCGCGGTCTGACACGACCTCGTAGCCGAGCCGCACGGCGCCGTCCGCAGTTTCGGTGACCGTTCGCGAGAATCGATAGCCCCAGGCCGAATCGGTGACTGTCAGTCCGTCGCCCTCCTCGTCCCACGCCACGTCCCACAGGTCTCCGTGGTCGGGGATCCGGCGGCCGTCAGCAGCCAGACAGCTAACGATGCTGGGCGCGCACTCATCCCAGCCGCCCATCTCTGCCTCGGTGAAGGCACGCCCGGCGGGGACCCGCTTGCCGGGGGGGAGCAGCCACTCGGAGCCCCGAGTGTCCACCAGAGAGGCGATCTTGGCTCCGCGAACGTGATCGACCGCCGCCGCTAGGCCCCGGGCAGCAGTCACGAACCCACCCGACCGGAGCGACGCGGCCTCGAATCACGGCGCTTCCCGCCGGTCATCTTTGGGGTGTCGCGGCCCAGATTGACGTCGGTGTCAGCCGCGGCTGCCCGGAGCAGGTCGCTCATGGCCTCGAAGGCCTCGTCCGGACGCTGCTCGCGGATGCAGTCCACGACGTGCCGGTGCGAGGCGAGGAATCCAGTCCCGTGCTCATGCTCGAAGGCGAGTTCGTCACGCGTGCGGAGCGCGGGCTCGAGCAGCCGCTCCAGCCGCTCGAGGAGCTCGTTGCCCGCTGCGGCCAGAACCCCTCGGTGGAAGCGGACGTCCGCCTCGGTGAGCATCGCCAGGGCCTTGCTCTCGTGATTCTCCTGGGTCGACGCCTCGAGCGCGGCCAGCGCGCGCTCGAGCTCCTCGAGCTCGACGTCCGAGCGCCGCATCGCGGCCAGTCGGGCGCCCCACGGCTCGATGATCTGGCGGACCTCCTCCAGCTCGACCAACAGTCGGGCGTCGAGACTGCGTGCGTTGCGCCAGACGATGACGTCTGCGTCGAGCAGGTTCCAGCGACTGCGCGGAAGCACGTAAGTGCCCGTGCGCGGGCGCGCATCCAGCAGCCCCTTGGTCGTCAACACCTTGATGACCTCACGCACGACCGTGCGGCTGACCTGCAGCTCGGTGACCAGCCGGTCGGGCTCGATCACCGTTCCCGAGGAGAGCTCGCCGCTGATGATCCGCTGCCCGAGGACATCGACGACGTGCCCGTGCAGTCCGCGCCGCGAGTGTGTGATCGGGCTGCTCAGGCTTGCGGTGTGCTGCTCATCGGCTGTCATGGCGCCTCTCGAACGGGTCCTGGTGCGAGTCTCGCTGCTGGGTTCGCGCAGGCGCAGTCGCAGGCTCTCCCCAATGTAGGGCGGCCGGACGTGCCGCCCGCTGTGCGCATCACCGCCATCCCTCATCCTCCGACGATCAGGGACACGACGTCGGCCTTGGTCAGCTCACCCTTCGGGTGTACCCCGACCTGCCGGCCCCGCCGGAGCACTACGATCTCGTCGCAGAGCGTGAGGATCTGCTCGAGGTCGTGACTGACGAGCAGCACCGCCGACCCGTGGTCGCGCAGCCGCAAGATCAGCTCCTCGACCTGGCGGGTCTCCTTGACCCCCAGGGCGGCTGTCGGCTCGTCCAGCAGGAGCAGGTCGCCGCCCCCGGCCAGTGCGCGCGCGATGGCTACGCCCTGACGCTGGCCACCCGACATCGAGCGGACGTCGATCGCCTCTGACGGCAGGTTGATGGCGAACCGCTCCAGCAGCTCGGTGGCCCGGCGCCGCATCTCGCGGTTGCGGTTGACGCGGAACGGGCCGAGCCCCCAACTGAGCTCGCGGTTGAGGAAGATGTTCGCGGTCGCGTCAAGGTCGTCGGCTAGCGCGAGCTCCTGGAAGACCGTCGCGATCCCGCGCGTGCGGGCGTCGGCTGGGCTGGACAACTGCATCGGTTGGCCGCGCCAGAGCAGCTGGCCGCTGTCGGGTCGCTGAACACCGGAGACGATCCGGACCAGGGTCGACTTGCCGGCGCCGTTGTGTCCGAGCAGGCCGACGACCTGGCCCGCGGAGACCGAGAACGACGCGCCGGCGAGGGCTGTGACCCCGCCGAAGTGCTTGGTGACGCCGTCCAAGGCCAGGACGGTGTCGATGGGAACGGTGGCCTGCGCGGGGCCGGTGGCGGTTGCGGTCATGAGGTGACCTGTGTCCGTCGGCTTTGGGAGATCCGGTGCAGCATGTGGGATTGCTGCAGTCCAACGGCCACGATGAGCAGGATTCCGACGACGATCTGGGAGTAGAAGGGGTTAATGTTCATCAGCACCAGGCCGTTGTCGAGTACGCCCAGTAGGAGGACCCCGAGGACGGCTCCTGGGATGGAGCCGCGCCCACCGGTGAGGGCTGCCCCCCCGAGGAGTGCGGCCGTGATCGCGGTCAACCCCTGGTCGGCTCCCGCCGTGCTGGCCTGGCCCAGACCGTTGCTGGCCACGCTCAGGAGACCCGCGACACCGCCGGCGAAGCCCGAGTACGAGTAAACGCCGAGGCGGTATCGAGCCAGGCTGATTCCGGTGTTGCGGGCGGCGTTCTCGTTGCTGCCCATGGCGTAGATGTGGCGGCCGACGGTCGTGTACTTCATGTAGAGGTGTGTCAGCAGCGCGAACACAGCGAGCAGCCAGATTGGGTAGGGCACTCCCAGCATCTTCTCGGTGCCCAAGTTGAGGAAGAACACACCGTTCACTGCGATCTGCAGCCCCTTGGACATCACGTAGGCCAGGCCCGCGAAGCCGCTGAATGTCGCCAGCGTCACGATGATCGGGTTGATCGAAAGCGTCACGATGATCAAGCCGTTGAGGGCACCCGCGGCCAAGCCGACGCCCAGGGCGATCAGGACCCCCAAGGCGGTTGGCGTGCCGTCACGCAGCACCATGGCCACGACCACCGTTGTCAGGCTTGTCGTGCTGCCGATTGAGATGTCAAGGCCGCCAGAGATCACCACAACCATCTGGGCGACGGCGAGGATGCCGAGGATGGCGACGGCAGTGCCGATGTTGATGATGTTCGACAGCAAGAAGATCTTGTCGCTCTGGGTGCGGATCGCTCCACAGAGGATCGCGAGCGCCAGGAGCAAGCCGACGTTCGGCGGACCTATGCGGGTGAGGATCCTGCTGAGCGTTGTGCCGACCCCGGCGAATCCGGGCCGCTGCCTCGACCCGTCCGGAGGTGACCGAGGTGGCGACACTTGGCCGGACGTCGACGTCGTCACGAGCAGGATGCCTGCTTGGCGTAGGTGGACTTGTCGATCTGCGGCGTCGGCACGTACACGTTGCCCTCCACTTGCTGCTTCTTGACCACGATCTTGTAGAGCGTGTCCACGACAGTGGCGCCGATCAAGCCCGCATCGAGATACGTCGTCGTGGGGATCGAGGTCGTCAGGTACGGCGTGGTGTAGATCTGGCACGCCAGGTCCCCTCCGAGGCCGACACCGAGCATGTTGTCCGGCGAGAAGTTCACACCCTGTAGCGCCTTAGCAGCTCCCACGACGCCGTCATCGTTGCACGAGGTCACCAGCCAGTGCTTGGCCTCGGGATGGGCAGTGATCGCCGTACGCATCGAGTCAGTGCCCTTACCTGGCGTGCCGTCGTACGGGAGCGTCACCACGTGGGAGGAAGGGAATGACGGATTCGCCTTCTCGAACTCGGAGACTTCTGCGTTGGTACGCAGCTGGCACACCTGCAGTGTCGGTGCCGCCACGACGGCGTAATAGGTGTCGGAGGCCGACCAGCCCTTCTTGGCATATTCCTGGGCGAGGATCTTGCCGACCTGCTGACCCGAACCGCTCTGGTCGAGACCGATGAATGGCGCCTTCTTGCCGCTCGAGTCCGCCAGCGGCGAGTCCGACGCGACCAGCGCGATGTTGGCGGCGTCGGTCAACCTGAAGACCCGGGGACCGATGTCTGTGTTGCTCGGCACCACGCCGATGCCGTCGACCCCGTCCGTGATCAGGGACTGGGTGAGAGTTATGTCCTTCTGCGGGTCCTGACCCGAGTCGACGACCTGGAGGTCGACCCCAAGCTTCTTCGCTTCAGCCTTGGCTCCATTCGCCTCCGTGACGAAGTACGTGCCGACGGATAGCTGCGTGATCAACCCAAAACTGGTCTTGCCGCCGGAGCCGCTGCTAACGCTGTTGCTGCTGCCGCAGGCCGAGAGCGTGGCGCACACGAGCGCCGCGACGGCTCCTGCCGCAAGGATCCGGGAGCTGTGTCCAGCGATTGAGTGGTAGGGCCTCATCTGGCGTCCTCTGGTTCTCGAAGTGACGAGTGGTGTCCCGATGGCCGCAACTTTCCATAAAATACTATTAGTTGTCAAGGGTCTTGCAACTCGCTGCGATGGCGTTGGTCGATCGGCGGTTGCCGGGTCGGTCCACGGCTGTCCGAGCGGCCACTCCACCGGGCCCCATCGGTTCACTCCGAACGACAACATGGAGACCACCCCCTCAAACCGCCGGCCGTTGCGCCGACGCTGGGGATCAACCGCGCATCGGTCAGGTCGTGGATCATGACGCCTCGGGAAGCCAGGTCACCATTCCGCTCGAATGCACCGCCCACTGGGCGGCCGCTCTCAGCCTTCCCGGGCGGTGGACTTCAACGTTTGGCTCGCGCCTAGTGCCGCGTGGCGTAAGTTCCTAGAGTGTTTGGATCTGAAATCATGAGGTATGGCGAATCGTGCTGCCCCCGCGTTGGTTCTTCGGTCTGGAGATCGTGAGGAGCTTGAGCGGTGGGCTCGCTCCTCCGCGGTGCCGGCGTCGGCGGCGAAGCGAGCGCGGATCGTGTTGCTGGCTGCGGACGGCGTGGCGAACACGCGGATCGCGGAGCTGGTGGACGCCACCGTGACCACGGTGCTGGGCTGGCGTGATCGGTACCAGTCGAAGGGGCTGGCTTGGCTGGGCGATGCGCCTCGGTCGGGACGTCCGCGGAAGCTGGATCATCGGGCGATCGTGGCCGAGACGCTGAGGCCGCCGCCGAAGAGGCTCGGTGTCACCCACTGGTCAACACGGCTGCTGGCCGAGCGACTGAAGATCTCCAACACCTCGGTCGCTCGCGCTTGGCGTGCCTACGGGGTCAAGCCGTGGAGGGCGGAGTCGTTCCGGTTCTCCACCGACCCCGAGCTGGTCGGGAAGGTGACCGACATCTGCGGGCTGTACCTGGCGCCGCCTGAGAACGCGATCGTGCTGTGTGTCGACGAGAAGTCCCAGATCCAGGCGTTGGACCGGACGGTGCCGATCTCGCCGATGCAGCCGGGCAAGGTCGAACGCCGCTCGCACGACTACTACCGGCACGGCACCACGACCCTGTTCGCTGCGCTGGACATCGCGACCGGCCAAGTGACCGCGGCGTTGAAGCCGAAGCACCGGCACCAGGAGTTCCTGGCGTTCCTCAAGCAGATCGAGCGGACCTACCGCGACGTGCTCGACGCCGACGGTCAGCCGGTCGAGCTGCACCTGGTGATGGACAACTACGCCGCCCACAAGCACCCGAACGTGAAGGCATGGCTGGCCGAGCACCCGCGCTTCGTCGTGCACTTCACCCCGACTCACGCTTCGTGGATGAATCTCGTGGAGGTCTGGTTCGGCATCGTCGAGCGCCAGGCGATCCGCCGCGGTGTGTTCAAGTCGGTCAAGGACCTCAACACCAAGATCCGCGCCTTCATCGACGGTTGGCACGACCGAGCGCATCCGTTCGTCTGGACCAAGACCGCCGAACAGATCCTGGCGAAGGCCAACCGTCCAACAACTTCAAATCCGCGGCACTAGCTACGGGCGTGCCCACGGCGCCGACAAACCTGGGATGCGGTGGGTGCCACTAGATCTCCTCCTAGTGACTACATTCGGTGGCTGACCTGGGGGACACGCTGCTCAGTCGGGCTCGAACCATCGCGCTCGGCCACAGTTGGATTCGACGCGTCATCGAAATGTCAGCCTTATGTGACCAACACGCTGGCGGTGCACGTCTCCTCGGCCCAGCCCGCTCGCGGGTGGCTGCGAAGGCGCCGCTACGACAGGGCCATGAACACGCTCATGCTCGCCGCTCTGCCGGCCACCGCCCGACCCGCCTTCCCGTCCACGACCACCCACGATCCCGATCTGACCCGCGCGGGGCTCACGGTCGTTGATGCTGCACGGATCGGGGAGGCGCTCGCGGCCGCCCGCACCGACGGCACCCGACGCCTCTACGACGTCGTCTGGGGCCAATGGCAACGCTGGTGCGCCGAGCGTGGCGTCGCCGCCGTACCCGCCGACCCGCTCACCGTGTGCGCCTACCTGACCGAACGCGCCGAGGCAGGTCGCGCCACCGGCACCCTCGACATGGCCTGCACCGTGATCCGGCACGTCCACCGCACCACCGGCGCGGTCGACCCGATCGCCGCCGAAGCCGTCCGCCAGGTCCGTCGCGGCCTGCGACGCACCTACGGCGCCGCACCCCGACGCCTCGCCCGGCCGCTGTCGATCGCGGAGATCCGGCAGATCGTCGGCGGCATCGACCGCAGCACCCCGCACGGCATCCGCGACGCCGCGATGATCCTGCTCGGCTACGCCTCCGCCGTCCGGCGAGCAGAACTCGTCGCCTTCGACCTCACTGACATGGAACACAAGCCCACCGGACTCCTGCTGCACATCCGGCAATCGAAGATGGACCAAGAAGAGCACGGCCAGCAGGTCGCCGTCGCCCACGGCCAGCACGCGCTCACTGACCCGGTCGCCGCGCTCAATGCCTGGCGGGAACTGCGCGGCGAAACCCCCGGCGCCCTGTTCACCCGCATCTGGGGGAGCGCCATCAATTCCGAACGCCTGTCAGGACACGTGCCCGCCCGGATGGTGGAGGGTGAACCGGAGTTCTGGTCCTACATGACGGGTTGTAGGGAAGCGGCCATCCCACCTGCTTTGGGAGCAGGGAATCGCGGGTTCGAGTCGCGCAGCACGCGCTCGTACTCGTTGATGGTGGTCCGGTCGAGCCGCCCTTCAGCTCGAAGCTGCTGCAGATCCGTGGGGCGTGGACGATCCGCGATCTGTCGCGGGACGTCCTGCGCCACGCCGCTCCAGGAGAGCACCATCCGCATGACGTCCTGGTCGGCGCCGGACGGGCCGACCCCGGAGTCAGCGCGAGTTCTGACTCGGAGGGACGGACGCCTGTTCAGTCAGCGCTACCCTTCGCAAGTGCGTCCCGAGGCCGCCAACGCGTCGGCCAACCGCGCCAGGGCCTCGGTGAAGTCGTCCGTTCCGAGATGCCCGAACCCCAGCCGGAAGACCCGGTCCTCCTCGCCGAACCACGATCCGGGAGCAACGCGTGTCTTCCGATCCTCGAGCTCGGCGTAGAACGCCGGCACCTGTGCGCTTTCGACGCGATCGGGCGGAAGCCGCAAACAGCACAGTGCGCCGCCGTCCGGTCGCACTAGGTCAACCGGTTGGTGCGCGGCCCAGTCGGTGAGCTGGGCGAGCCTGTCCTCGAGGAAGTCCGCGCGAGGCCGGAGGATGGCTTCCTGCCGCTCCAACAACCGGTCGGCGAGCTCTTCGTCGATACCGGGAGAAGCAATCGAACCGACGAACTTCGCGGTGTGCAACCGCTCCATCAATGACGGGTCGGTCGCTGCCAGCCAGCCGATGCGGAGCGCTGGCGCGCCGTGGGCCTTGCTGAGTGAGGAGCAGGTGACCACGCGAGGTCCCAGACGTGCGGCCGACTGGGGCACCGGATCCTCGCCGTACGTCGAGGCTCGGTAGGTCTCGTCGACGAGGAGGAAGGCATCAGGCGAGCGGTCGGCCATCAACGAGAGCAGCCCACCCAACTCTTGGGTGGTGAACCGGACTCCTGACGGGTTCTGGGGCGAGGCGACGGAGACCAATGTGGTCTGCGCCGTGAGTACGTCGGCAATCTCATCGAGCCCCATCCGGTAGCCGCCGTCGAACCTGAGGTGGACCTTGTCCACCGGCGAGCCGAGCCCGTGTGGCCCCAGGAGCGCCGGCGGGTAGCACGGCGTGACCAGGACCGTCCGACCATGGGAGCGGTCCTGGGCGATCAGGTGCATCGCTGCGGCCGACCCCGACGTCAGGATCACCTGCTCGGTCTCCACGCCGTGATCCTCGGCGATCCGCGCTCGCAAGGACGGGTTTCCCTGGACGGTGCCATAGCCGAGTTGGAGTCCCTCGAGCTCGGACCAGCCACCGATCTCGCCCACGCTCACTGCTGGGCAGGTGCTCTCGGCGAGGTCGAATCGCACCCGTGTGTCGAGCAGGCTCCTCATCGGGCTGGCACCGAATACGACCGCGGGCCGATCGATGGTCCTGTGCGTCTGGTCGGTCGGTACGTCCATGATGTCCGAGCTCCCTTCCACTGAGTTCCTTCTTCCGGGGTTCACTGACGTGCCGTGCCCGCTTCACCGACGTACACATACCGCCGCAGGTGGTCGTCGAGCATCCGCGTCGCCGTCGTCCGCCGCAGGCCGGTGGGGTCGGTGAGCATGTGCAGCAGCATTCCGTCGACGAGTGCGGTGGTCACGACCGCCGCCTCCTTCGGGTCGAACTCGCTCGTCGCCTCGCCGGCGTCCTTCGCTGCCTGGAAGACCCCAGCACATCGACCGCGCATGTCTCCGAGGAGCTCGTGCTGCACCTCGGCGAGCCGGGGGGTCACCGCGGCGCGGGCTGCGAAAGCGAGGTAGACGCGGCACTCGCGGCTGCGCAGGTCGTCCAGGGGGAGGAACTCCTGCAGGGCGCGCCGCAGCACCTGGGTGACCGTCCCTGACCGTGGCGTCGCAGCTGCTCGGGCGGACATCCGGTTGAGGATGTGCCGGAAGGCCATTTCGAGCATCTCGTCCTTGGAGCGGCAGTAGTACTGCACCGTCCCGACCGACACACCGGCCTCGGCGGCGACCTCACGGATGCTCACCTGGTCGAGGCCCCGCTCGGCGGTGATCGTCACCAGGGCGTCGAGCAGACGGTCCTTCGGCGACTCTGGCATGGATCCCCACCTTTCCCACCCAGCATAGATGCAAACGTACTGGACAGTCGTACAATACGATCGTATGGTACGAGTATGACACACCTTGAACCACGACTGGAAGCACCGACGCGCGCGTCTGACAAGGGGTTCCCGCTGCGCAGTCTGGTGAGGCAGCCCGTTGTGCGGATCGCGCTGGTGGCCTGGGTCGGGACGAATGTGGCGCTGGTCGCCTTGGCTGGTCGGCACCTGCCGTTTCACGCCTCGAAGCTCGCCGACCCGCCGACCGCGGGCGCGGTGCTGCAGACCAACGCGATGTTCTTCGAGGTTTTTGCCCTGATGGGGGTCGTGCACCTCATCACTCGGCGGCATCCGGTGCCCGATGTAGCTGCGCGCGCACCCGAGCGAGGGCTGGCGGCGAGGGAGACCGCAGTGGTACTGGCCTACGGGGTGCTCGCCATGGTGGGCGGTTATCTGGTCGCGCACGCCTTCGGATGGCACGCGTTCGGGTTCCACCTCGACGGGATGATCATCCGCACCGATCGGGCGGTGGTCCCCCACGAGGCGCTCGCCTGGGCGGCGTACAACGTCGTTGCGTACGCGGTGGCACCCTTCCTCTTCTTCCGACGCCGGTACACCACGCGCCAGCTGAGCCTGCGCTCGTCGAACTGGCGTGCCGATCTCAAGGTGATCCTGGTCGTGCTGGTCCTGGAGTCGACGGTGCAGTTGCTCCTCGACCCCGCCGTGCTTCACCTCGACTCCAGGCAGCTACTGCTCGGTGCTCCGCTAACGTTTGTGATCTCGTTCGCCGGCACGGTGCTGCCGACGATGGTGTTCGTCTACTGCATCCTCACACCTCGGTACCTGCGGCTGACCGGGTCGTTCCCGGCCACAGTGGTCCTGGGAGGGCTGACCTACGCGTCGCTGCACTTCTCGGACGGCTGGACCAACCTCGCCTCGCCCACAGACGCCCTGCTCTCCGCGCTCTACGTGCTGCTGTTCTACACCGCACCAGGGATGTTCAAGACCTTCATCACCTTGCGCACCGGCAACGCGTGGGCGCACGTGTGGGCCTACCACGCGATCGCGCCACACACGCTGATCGATACCCCCATGTTCGTCAAGATCTTCGGGATCAGGTGACCGTCATGACCAAGCCCCTCGTTTCCCGGCAGAGCGTGCTCGTCATCGGCGCCAGAGGTGCCCTGGGTGCGCTCGTCGTCGACGCCTTCGCTCGTCGTGGATGGACAGTCCATGAAGCAGGCCGCACGCGGACCGCGTCGCACAACTTCCGGTACGTCGACTTGGCCGCCGCCTCGACCCTCCCCTCGACCCTGCCTGCAGCGCTCGAGGGCGTGGACCTGGTCGTCAGCACGGTCCCGGACCCGACCCTGGCCGCCGAGCGGCACATCTTGGAGAACGGCGGCCTCATGCTCAACCTGTCGGCGGAGCCAGCCAGCGCGCTGAACTCACTGCGGGGCGTTTGCGCGACGGACGGGACCGTCGTGATGAACGCCGGCATCGCCCCGGGGGTCACGAACCTGGTGGCCGCGTCCCTCCTCGAGGAGTACCCGGACGCAGACGAGGTCGAGCTGGTCTTCACCGTGACGACCAAGGGCAGTGGCGGCAAGGCAGCCGCAGACTTCGCCCACCGCGGGCTCACCGGGCTCCGTCGCCACCGGGTCGCCAAGGTGCGGCTGGCACCGCCCTTCGGGACACGTCAGGTGCTCGGATTCGCCGAAACCGACGGCGGCTGGCTCGGCCCGCCGGCCGACGGCGTCACCGTGAGCCCCTACATCTGCCTGGCCGAGCGCCCGGTACAAGAACTCATGCTCGCGCTAAACCGGGCCCACCTGATCTCGCGGCTGCCAAGAGCCGCGCTCCGCTCGCGCCGACACACCACGATCGCCGATGCGAGCAGGGAACCGGTCGCCCACCACGTCGCACTGCTCACCGCAGGACGGCGACTCGGCACCCGGCTTGTCGTGGGCAACGGGGACTTCCGGATGGCGGCCGACACGAGCGTGGTCTTCGCCGACGCGCTGCTCGGTCGCGACGGCGGCGAGGCCGCGAAGCCGGGTGCCTGGTACCCCGAGGAGGTCCTCACCCTGGGACGGGTCGTCGAACCCCTCGCACAGACAGGGATCGCGGTACGGACCCTTGAAGATAACGGGCACGCGATCCAGTGAGCACCATTCATCAGCCAAGCGCCGGAGCCGGCGTCGCCGACGCGGCGCAACTCCCGACCGGACGTGCCCCTTACCTCAACGCTGCCTGGGTGTCAGGTCAGGAGGGGAGCCGGAACGAGATCGCCACGCTCCCGCCCCCATCGTTCGGATCTCCGCCCCGGGGCGGCGTGGATGTCGCCCCACATACCGGGGTCGACGAGCTCGAAGATCGGGGCCTCGGGGTCCTTGTTGACCGCAAGATCGTCTTCGACGTCAATCCGTGACCGGTATGAGGCGCTCCGTCGGCTGTCGCACGTAAGGATGAGGCACATGACCCAGCACCAGATCCGCATCTCGGGAACCCACGGCACCTCGGCCGGGTCGGTGCCCGCTGTCCAGATCACCGGAGTCACCAAGGACTTCGGTGACGTCCACGCCGTTCGCGGCATCGACCTGTCCCTGGAGCGGGGTGAGATCGTCGCCTTCCTCGGCCCGAACGGTGCCGGCAAGACCACGACCATCGACATGGTCCTCGGGCTCTCCCAGCCGACCACCGGCACCGTCGAGGTCCTGGGACTCCACCCCAGGCAGGCGATCGCGCGGGGCCTGGTCTCCGCGGTGATGCAGACCGGGGGCCTCCTCAAGGACCTGTCGGTCCGCGAGACCGTGGCCTACACGGCCAGCCTCTTCGCCGACACGGCACCGGTCGACGAGGTGCTGCGCACCGCCGGTATCGCGTCGATCGCCGACCGCAAGGTGGGCAAGTGCTCGGGGGGTGAGCAGCAGCGCCTGCGCTTCGCGATGGCCCTGCTGCCCGACCCCGCCCTGCTGCTCCTCGACGAGCCGACCACCGGTATGGACGTCGAGGGCCGGCGTGCGTTCTGGTCGGCGATCCGGGCGGACGCCGAGAAGGGCCGCACGGTCCTCTTCGCGACCCACTACCTCGAGGAGGCCGACCAGTACGCCGACCGGATCGTGCTGATCAGCCAGGGCAAGATCGTCGCCGACGGCACCGGCAGCCAGATCAAGGCCCTCGCGGCCGGCCGGACGGTCCGAGCCACGATCGACCACCCCGACGCACAGGAGCTGTCGGCCCTCCCCGGCGTCGAGAGCGTCGACATCCGCGGCGACGCGGTCTACCTCCACGCCAAGGACACCGACGCGGTGGCGCGCTACCTGCTGAACGAGACCTCGGCCCACGACCTGGAGATCACCGCCCGCGGGCTCGAGGACGCGTTCCTCAGCCTGACCGTGGGCGACGACGACGTAGAAGGAGCACAGGCATGACCACGCAGACCATCGACCCGAGCCTGCGCCGGGTGTCCGCCGATCGGCGGCTTCAACCTCACGGTCCTCGGCATCGAGCTCAAGCGGATGCTGCGCAACCGCCGCACGATCATCTTCACCCTGATCCTGCCGGCCGCGCTGCTCCTCAGCTTCGGCGGCCAGAAGGGCTGGCAGGACAAGTCCGGATCCGGCAACGTCGCGGCGTACATCCTGGTATCCATGGCCCTGTACGGCGCGGCGCTCACCGCGGCGGCGGGCGGCTCGATGGTCGCTCTCGAGCGCTCCCTGGGTTGGTCGCGACAGCTGCGGCTGACCCCGCTGAACCCGATCGTCTACATCCTGATGAAGGCGCTGGTCGCGCTGGTCCTGGGCAGCCTCGCGATCGCGGCGGTCAACGCCGTCGGCCTCCTCCAGGGCAAGGCCCAGATGCCGACCCACGTCTGGATCCTCAGCGCCGTCGTGACCGTGTTCTGCACCCTCACCTTCGCCGCCCTCGGCGTCTTCGTCGGGTACATCGTCCCGGGCGAGAACGCAATGCAGATCCTCGGCCCCGGCCTGGCGCTGCTGTCGTTCCTGGGAGGCGTGTTCATCCCGCTCGACCAGTACTCCGCAGCGGTGCGGCACGTCGCCTACTGGACCCCGATGTACGGCGTCTCCGAGATCGCCCGGGCACCACTGACGCACCAGCTGCCGTGGTACGCCGTCGTCAACGCGGTCGTGTGGTTCGGACTGTTCGTGGCCGGTGCCGCATGGCGAATGAGCAAGGACACCGCACGGGCGTGAACTGGAGTGCCCGCCATGCCCCCATCGAAGCGGACCGGCCACCGGCGCACGTCGGTGGTGGTTGAGGTTCGCGGGGATCTGGCTCCGTAGCGACCAGGCTGAACGGCACGCGCGGCGTGCCACACATACACATCCAAGATGAAGCGTGCGCTCTCCCCGCGCGTAGCTACCGAAATCGCGCCCCATATGTGCGCAATGACGCTCCTGTACAGCGCCATGCCCGTCGCCCCCACCCGGTCGGACCACCAGCTCGTCGCTCGGCACGCTCCAGCCGAGGTCGTCGCCGGGCGCGGCGATGTAGCCGTCCAGGCTCAGGTTCATGCCAAAGGTCAGTTTTCCGCGTGGCGTCAGCCTCCCGTGAGTCGCCATTCGGCGTACGACCAACACGGCGCGGAACATTCATCGGTCAGACCACACCGTGGGCCGGTTGACCACCGCGCCAAGCTGATGCTGCGTACGGAAGGAAACGCCGATCGGCTACGGCATTTCGTTGGGGACGGCCGAGAAGCGCCGCGTCCCCGCAACAGCCGGGTCGCGTCTGTTCGTGCACCGCCACATCCACGACGAGGTACTCGAACGACTCGTCACGAAACTGGGTGCCCTGGTCGTCGGAAACCCCTGGACGAGCACTCCGACATCGGTGCGGTCATCAACGACATCCAGTTCAACTCGGTCCGCAACTACCTCGACGAAGGTCTCGCCAACCCGGCGTTGAAGCTCGAGCTCGGCGGCCTGCCTCCGACCGACGGGCCGCTTGCCAAGGGCTCTTCCACGTGCCAACGGTGTTTTCTGGGGCCGACAACACCTTCCGCCTCTCCCGCGAGGAGATCTTCGGGCCGGTGGTCATGGCCATCGCTTGGGACGACGTCGACGACGTCATCGCCATTGCGAACGACACGGCATACGGACTTGCTGCCTACGTGTGGAGCGATGACGTCAACCAAGCGATCGCGACTGCCCACCGACTCGAGGCCGGCTGGGTCCAGGTCAACCAGGGCGGCGGCCAAGTCGTGGGCCAGTCCTACGGTGGCTACAAGCAAAGTGGTATCGGTCGGGAAGTCTCCCTCGAGGGGATGATCACCGGCTTCACCCAGACCAAGCAGGTCAACATCCGCCTCTCCGCCTGACTCCGACCACCCAACAGACCGCACCGGACACCCGGTACTCGGCCCCAGGCCGGCAACCGGGAACTCCAACCCAGAGAGAAGTAGCCATGCGCGCCATCGTCGTCAACGACTTCGGAGGACCCGAGGTCCTCACCGTCACCGACATCGCCCTGCCCGAGCTGGCCTTAGGGCAGGTCCTCGTCAACGTCACGCTTTCCGGCGTCAACTTCCTCGACGTCTACCAGCGGGCCGGAGCGATACCCATGACGGCACCGTTCACCGCAGGAGTCGAAGGCGTCGGAGTTGTCACCGCCGTCGCCGACGAAGTCACGGACCTGGCCATCGGCCAACGGGTCGGTTGGTTCTCCGCGGTCAAGGCAGCTTCGCCGAATACACGGCTGTCGTAGCCGAGAAGGCGGTCCCGATCCCGGACGACATCGATGACGAGACTGCCCTCGCAGTTCTCATGCAGGGCGTGACCGCGCACTACCTGGCCACCGACACCTACCCCATCCTTCCCGGCGACCACGTCCTCGTACACGTCGCAGCCGGAGGCGTCGGGCAGATGCTCACCCAGGTCGCGAAGATCCGCGGCGCAGTCGTCATCGCGACCGCATCGAACGAGGAGAAGGTCGCAGCTGCGACCGCAGCAGGTGCCGACCACGTCGCGCTCTACGACGATGTAGCCGCCCTTGTTGCGACCGTCACTGACGGCGCAGGCGTGCGAGTCGTCTACGACGGTGTCGGCAAGACCACCTTCGAGACCAGCCTGGCGTGCCTCGGCATCAGGGGCACCTGAACCAGCCACGGGACAGTCGTGAATGACGCGACGACCGACCCCGCACCGACAAACCACCGGCGTACCGACCAGACCTCATCGGGCGTGGACAAGGTTGTGGCGGCGGAGGACCCCTCGGCGCTGCTGGATTACCTCGGCCAGCCCTTCGAGATCACGATCGCATCGTGACCCGTCGTCGTATCCCCGCCACTGTGGCGAGGCAATGAACGGCGGCGACCACGCGTGCATTCAGTGAGTAGTGCCTTGGTGACGCTGGGAACGCACACGCTCGCCGGCGGGAGCAATCACCAAGAGCGCGCACACCGGCCCCGTGCGTCTTCACCCAACCCGTCGCCCTGACGTCGTCGGGGTTTCCCCGAGCCACCAGCGCTGCTCCGGCTGGCCGGCGTGGTCCGGGTCGAGGCCCACGACGAATGGCGAGTAGGCGGCCGCCGTCTCTCCGAATCTCTTGACAAGAACGAAACGTTGTGTTCAGTATGGTGCACATCGAAGGGAGCAGGTTGAAATGCGACGCACACGCAAGGTCGTCACGGTGGTTGGCCTGTTCGCGGTTGGGACGTTGGGGGTGGCCGGTTGCGGAGCTAGCGGGGAATCGGCTGGTTCGGGCGGTGGGCCGGTCGTCGTTGCTGAGATCGTCGACAAGACCGGTCCCGCCAAGGACTTCAACAACGCCGCGAATCCCGGCTACGACATGGCTTTCGAGGACATCAACAAGGCCGGCGGCATCAAGGGGCGCAAGATCAAGGTGGTCCAGCTCGACGCCGCCTCCCAGCCCACGCATGCTCCGCTGGTGCTGCGCGAGGCGGCGAAGGCCGGCGCTGTCGTTGTTGTCGGTCCGTACAGCAGCAACGCTGCTTTCGCGGCTGCGCCGATCGCTGCGTCGCTGCAGGTGCCTCTCGTACTGCCAACCTCCTCGGCAGCATGGAATGGTGATTTCAACGACTTCACCTTCCGTCTCACACCGACCCTGACGAAGGTGGTCCCCAAGTACGCCGCCCAGGTGCTGACGTCGCTGGGTGTGACCCGGGTGGGTGCGGTCGTCGACCAGGCGAACGAGGCGAGTGTCACCGAGGTCTCCCAGTTCGAAGGGTCTTTGCCGGATGGTGTCACGATGGACCCCAAGCCCCGGGCACTCCAGACCGGGGACACCGATTTCACCGCACAGGTCTCCAGCGTCCTCGCTGGTCACCCGCAGGCGATCTGGATTGGCGCCCAGGCCACCGAAGCGAGCCTGCTGATGAAGCAGTTCCGCGCGCGCGGGTACGAAGGCAAGTTCATTGCGAGCTCCACGTTGAACAACCCTGCGCTCTATGAACAGTCCGGCGGCGCCGCCGACGGTCTGATCAGCTACCAGCCGGTCGCTGATTATGACCCGTCCGGTGACAATCCGATCGTGGCGTCGATGCGCAGCCGCCTGGGCCACGACCCGACCGGAACGATGCTGCAGGCCTACTCCGCTGCGCAGGTTGTCGCAGATGCGCTGTCTCGAGCAGAAGACCCAACCTCCGGAACGAGCGTCGCGAAGGCGCTGAGTCAGACCAAGGACTTCGCATCGGCCATGGGTTCGGTGACGTGGAACGGCAGCGGCGACAACGACAACAGCTATTTCACCCCGCTTGAGCTGACGAAGTCTGGTTTCGCCCTGTGGACGTCTGCAAAGTAGACGTCATGCCGGCCTTCGAGGTGGATCCGGGCGCCGTCCCAACGGCGGCGCCCGGGTTGGCGATCGAGGACGTCAGCGTCAAGTACGGAGCCGTGCACGCAGTTCGGAACGTGTCGTTCGCCGTGCCGCCGGGAACGGTCGCGGTTCTGCTCGGTGCGAACGGCGCCGGAAAATCGTCGCTCCTCGGCGCCGTCATGGGCTTGGTCCCCACGTCGCAAGGGCGGATCTGGCTCACCGCCGACGATGGTTCCAGGTCGGAGCTGACCAGGCTCGCTGCCCATGTCCGGGCCCGGCACGGCATCGCGCTCGCCCCTGAGGGCCGCGGCGTGTTCGGCCGCATGTCGGTACGGGAGAACCTCGAGATAGGCGGCTACCTCCTCTGCGGCACGGCTGCGAGGAGCGCCCGGGCCGAAGAGCTTCTCTGCGAGTTCCCCCGCCTCGGCGCTCGTCAGAGCCAGCTGGCCTCGACGCTGTCCGGAGGAGAACAGCAGATGCTCGCGATCGCGCGGGCACTGATGACTCGGCCTCGGTGCCTGCTCCTTGACGAACCTTCCCTTGGACTTGCGCCTGTCATCGTGCGCGACATCATCGAGATCATCCGCGAGGTCGCCAGACAAGGCACCGCCATCGTGCTGGTCGAGCAGAACTCCACCATGGCCCTGGAACTGGCCGACCATGCCTATGTCCTGAACGCTGGACGCCTTGTCTATCAGGGGCATCCGACCGCGCTCCAGTCGTCTGGTGACCTGGCCGGGCTCTACCTGCACGGCGGGGGTCAGATCTGATGGACGTCTTCCTCCAAGCGGTTTGGGGCGGTGCGGTCGTCGGGGTGACCTACGCCGTGCTCGCGTTGGGGTTCACCTTGATCTTCGGCGTGCTGGGCGTGTTGCAGTTCTCTCATCCGCAGATCTTCGTCGCCGGCGGCTTCGTCGGCTACGCGGTGCAAACTACCGTCGGCGGCGGCGTCCTCGTGGTCCTTCCGATCACGATGGCTGCCTGCGCACTCATCGGGCTGGTTGTCGAACGGGTGGCGATCCGACCTCTGAAGCGGTCATCGTTCCTCACCCCGGCAATTGCCACGATTGCCGCGGGGATCGTCATCCAGAACGCGGTCGTGCTGCTTCGCGGTCCGGACCCGGTGTCCTTCCCGGCACTGGTGCCGGAGGCGAACGTTCATCTTGTTGGCGTGTCGATCCGCAGTCCGGAACTGTGTGCGCTTGGCATCGGTGTGGCACTCATGGCTGGTCTGCAGTGGCTGATTCATCGCACCAGGTTCGGCCAGGCGATGCGCGCGACCGCCGAACGGCCCGACGTCGCCCAAGCCTTCGGGGTGAACACCCGCCTCGTGGCGACCACGACCATGGCACTCGCGAGCTCGCTGGCTGGCGCTGCAGCCGTGCTCCTTGCGTCGGTCTACGGGACTCTGTCGCCGTTCATGGACACCTCGCTGGGGTTCAAGGGCCTGGTCATCATGGTCGTCGCCGGGCTGGCCAGCATCCGCGGAAGCATGGCGGTCGGCGTCCTGCTCGGGGTCCTGGAGACGCTTCTGGCCCAATACGTCTCCCCGGCCTACCGCGACGTGTTCGTATGGGCGCTGCTCCTCCTAGTTCTTGTCGTGCGCCCGGCCGGAATCTTCGGCGCGCGCGCCCTGGTGAAGGTGTGATGGCATGGGCTACTACGAGTACGTCGTGACATTGGCGCTGGTCAACGGACTCATTGCCGTCTCCTACCAGCACGTCTTGGCGAGCGGAATCATGCAGACGTGCCAGGCCGCATTGGTCGGCGTCGGCGCCTACACCAGCGCACTGGCCAGCCGCGACTGGCACTGGCCATTCCTCGAGTGCCTGGCCCTCGGGGGACTGACGGCTCTGGTGGCCGGCGTGCCGCTGTCGATCCTCGCTCTGCGCTTGGGCGACTTCTTCTTCGCCATCGCCACTCTTGGATTCGCTCAGGTGCTGGTGGTCTACCTGTACAACAGCGACCGGTTCGGCGGCGCGGTCGGGTTCGTAGGCCAACCTCTGAACACGACCCTGTGGTGGGCCGCCGCGTGCCTGGCTGTTGCCCTCGGATGGCTGATGTGGCTGCAGAACTCTCCGCACGGGCACCGGTCCCGAGGCGTGGCGGCCGACCCCATCTCATCGGCCGCTCTGGGAATCGACGTCAAGAAGCACCGGGTGATCGCGTTCGCTGTGAGCAGCGGGCTCGCCGGCGTCGGCGGAGCGTTGTCCGCCCACCTCGTCGGCGTCTTGGTGCCCTCCGACCTCGCATTCCCCGCGACGGTCACTTTCCTGGTGATGGTGGTTCTCGGAGGCTCGACAACGCCGATCGGTGCGGTGGTGGGGGCATTCGTCATCACCGCGCTCCCGGAGATCCTCAGCGCCTCGGCAAGCCTGCGCCTGCTGATCTACGGGATGGCGGTCCTGGCGATGATGACCCTGAGGCCGCGCGGCCTGTTCGGCAGGCGTCGGCTGCGGGCGCCGCAGCGCGTGATCGAGGCCTCGGGCGAACCGCAGCGCGCGACGGAGCGGACCGAGTCGACTACCGCGACTGCCGGTGTGCTCGAGGTGGGGCATGTCTCGAAGTCGTTCGGCGGGCTGCGTGTCCTGACCGACGTCGGGGTGATGCTCTACTCGGGGCAGATCCACGGCATCATCGGCCCGAACGGCGCGGGCAAGACGACGCTTCTCAACATCGTCTCCGGTCTGGAATCGGGCGATTCGGGTCGAGTCGTGCTCGACGGGGCGGATATCACCGACACCCCGATCCACCTTCGCGCGCGTCTCGGGATCGCCCGCACATTCCAGCACACCCGACTGTTCTCGGGCCTGACCTGCTACGAGAATCTGCTCGTGGCCGCGAGTGCTCGACGCGAGCGCTCGGGTTCGGCATTGACGGCGCGAAGGTCAAAGGAACGAGCGGCACGTGGGATGCTCGACCGGGTCGGGTTGACGGAGGTCGCCGACGTCGAAGCGACGACACTGTCCTACGGGCTGCAGCGCAGAGTCGAGCTGGCGCGGGCGCTGATGTCATCGCCACGGTTCCTGCTGCTAGACGAGCCCGCCGCCGGCATTCCCGACGACGAGCTGCCCGGACTGGCCGACCTCATCGACTCCCTGGCTACCGATGGTCTGGGCATCCTGATCATCGAGCACAACCTCCCGCTGATCCGCAGGCTCTGTGGCTCCCTGTCGGTTATCGACGGCGGTGTCGTGATCTCATCAGGTGAGGTAGCCGAGTGTCTTGAACATCCACAGACCATTGCCGCGTACCTCGGTACGCCGGTAGCAAATCTGCACAATGGAGGTCGACCATGACGAACAGCGAGACGCTGGTAGCCGACGAATATCAGCGACCGCCGCGTTTCAAGGGTGCGCGGGACAGGCCGAAGATCCTCGCAGCAACGATGGCCCTCCTCGAGAACAAGGGGTATTCCGGGGTTTCGATGGAGGCGATCGCCAAGGAGACCGGGGTCAGCAAGGTCACCATCTATCGCTGGTGGCCCAACCGGGCATCAGTGGTGATGGATGCCTTCCTCGAGTTCAACGCAATGAACCTCCCGTACGCATCGGTGGGCACGACCCGCGAGATCGTGCGAGGACAGGTGTCGCGAGTCTCGAAGTTCTTCGCCGGGGTCGGCGGGGAGATGATGCGCGGCCTGATGGCCAACTGCCAGACCGACCCCGAGCTGGCCTCAGTGTTTCGCGAAGACTTCATCGTGCCTCGGCGAAGTGCGGGAACCGCAGTGATCCGCAAGGGCATCGAGTCTGAAGAACTGCGCCCCGATCTCGATGTCGAGGCCACACTCGATGCGCTCTACGCGCCGCTCTACTACCGACTGCTTACCGGGCACGGCGCGATCGACGAGGAATTCCTCGACGCGCTGGTCGACGCGGTCTTCGACGGGATCGAAAGCCGGTAGCCCCCCGGGCCCCGAAGGTGGACGCCTTGCCGACTGAAGGAAAACAAAACGTTTCGTTATGATCGGGAGAATCGTATGTCGATGATGGCCGAGCTCGAGGGCGTCGTCGCCTGCCCCCTGACCGCCTTCGATTCCGCTGGTGGGGTCGACTACGACACCTACCGGCTGCAGCTGGAGTTCCTGCTCGCTGCCGGTGCGTCCGGGGTGTGCCTATTCATGCACGCCGCAGAGTCGCTCGTCTTGGACGACGAGGAACGAACTCACATGCTCCAGGCTGCGGTCGACACGGTCGGCGCTCGTGTCCCGGTGCTCGTGCACGTCAGCGGGACTGCGACGTCACAGAGCGCCCACCGGGCCAGCGTCGCTGCACGGCTGGGAGCCGACGGCATCGTGTGTCTGCCCCCGTACCACGTGCGGCTCGATGACATCGCTATGGTCGACCACTTCGCCGCGGTGGCCGATGCGACCGCGTTGCCCTTCCTGGTGTACTCCTATCCCGGTGCGGGAGCAGCAGTGACGCCGAACCTGCTCAAGCGGATGGTCCAGGAGATCCCGTCGATCGTCGGGATGAAGAACGCCGGCGGAGACGTGGCCGACATGCTCGAGTACGTGCGCATCGGCCGCGAGGAACGCGCCCGGTTCGCGATCTTCCATGGAACCGAGTACGTGGTACCGAACCGGGCTATGGGCGGGGCTGGGTGCTTCTCAATCACCGGTCTGGTCATACCCACCCTGCTGCGCCGGCTCTGGTCGGCGCTGCAGGAAGAAGACCACGGCAAAGCGCTCGACCTTCAGCTCGACATCTCCCGGGTGCTCAACGCCGTCGTGCCCCTCTACCCGTCTGGCATCAAGGCCGCGGCCGGTCTGATGGGCCGAGAGGTTGGTCCTCCTCGGCGTCCGCACCGGCGGCTCAGTGGCAGCGAACTGGCCGAGCTCGAACGTGCGCTGGAGTCAATCGATGCGGTGAGCGAAGAGAGCCGCGGATGGGGGAATGCCGTTCAGATGATGTCGCCCCGGCCGCAGCCCGTGACGAGCGAGGTGGCGGCGAAAGGGCTCGGAGCCGCCCAGGTCAAGGGGACAAGTCATGAGTGACGAAACGCAGTTCGACGCACAATTCGAGGCCTACATCTCCCAGCACAGTCGCTGGGGCCGGTGGGGCCCGGACGACGAACTCGGTGCGGTGAACTTCACCAGCCCCGAAACGGTCCTCTCCGCTGTGGCCGAGGTTCGCACTGGTCGAGTCGTCCCGCTGACGCTTCCCTACGACGAAGCAGGCCCACAGCCGGGCGGCTTTCGGCAGAACCCGAAACTTCTGACCACCGCCACCGGAACCGACCACGTGGCAGGCAAGCAGGACCCTTTGCCGTGGGGTCCGGCGAAAGGCTTCGGGTATGCCGACGACATCGTCGTGATGCCGCTGCAGTCGGGAACTCAGTGGGATGCGCTCTCCCACATCTTCCACCGCGGTCAGATGTGGAACGGATACAGCGCAGCCGAGCACAGCACAAGGGGAGCGAACCGCAACGGAGTCGAGAAGTGGTGCGGACACATGGTGTTCCGCGGTGTGCTCCTCGACGTCACCGGACATCGCGGCGTCCCGTCGCTCGACCCCGGTTACGCCATCACCGAAGCTGATCTTGACGAGGTCGTCGCCGCCCAGGGTGTGGAGGTCCGCTCGGGTGACGCGGTTCTGATTCACACCGGGTACCTCCAGGCACGCCGGAACGCGTGGGAAGATTTCGCTGGCGGCGACGCTCCGGGACTCTCCCTGCACACGGCGCCGTGGCTGAGTCGTCACGAGATCGCCGCGGTCGCCACCGACACCTGGGGCGTCGAAGTGCGCCCCAACGAGATCGACCGGTTCCAGCCACTTCACACCGTCGCCCTAGTGCATATGGGTATCGCGTTCGGCGAGATGTTCGATCTCGTGGCGCTCTCGGCCCAGTGTCGCGCTGATAACCGTTGGGAGTTCATGTTGATCGCCGAACCCCTCCCGATCACCGGCGCGGTCGGATCTCCGATCGCCGCAGTCGCGATCCGATGACGGCCGAAGCCCAGCTCGCTGGTCCGACGTGGGTTCCCGACCCGGACCAGTACGAGCACACCGCCATCGGCCGCTACCGGGCCTGGGCGAAGACGAAGTACGCCGTCCCGCACGGAGACGACTACGACTCACTGTGGAGATGGTCGGTCGACGACGCGCCCACGTTCTACAGAAGCATCTGGGAGCACTTTACGTTGGCCTACTCAGGCACTCTGCTGCCCGAACGAAGCGCCGCGGGTTTTCGCGACGAGTGGTTCCCCCGAGTGCGCTGCAACTACGCCGAGAACGTGCTGGCCGGCGGCGATCCCGACGAGGCCGTTATCGACGCCTTCAGCGAGACGACCGCGCCGGTGAGCTGGACCCGCAGGCGTCTGCGTCAGGAGGTTGCTTCGCTTGCCTCCGCACTGGTGGAGTTGGGTGTCGAGCAGGGGTCAGTGGTCGCCGGCTACCTGCCTAATGCGCCCGAGACAGTGGTCGCGTTCCTGGCTGCTGCCTCGCTCGGCGCCATCTGGACAAGCTGCCCGCCCGAGTTCGGTGCCCAGGCCGCCCTGTCGCGTCTGAGCCAGGTCGAGCCAGTCGTGCTCTTCGCCGTGACCGGGTACGTGTGGGACGGCCGACCAGTCGACCGCTGTCGCGAGGTGAACGAGATCGTCAATGGGCTCGACACCCTGAAGGCAGTTGTCCACCTGCCCTACGGACAGTTCACCGAATTCTGCCCTGACCACGCTCCCGACGTCCTTGCCAGCGTGCAGTCCTGGGACGCGCTCGTCTGCGCGGAGGTCGAGGCCCGTTTCGAACGCGTGCCTTTCGGCCACCCGCTCTACGTCTTGTTCTCCTCAGGGACCACCGGCCCTCCCAAGGCCCTGATCCACGGTCATGGGCCGATGCTGGCCCACCACTGCAAGGATCTGGGTCTGCAGCTCGACGTCCGCGCGGGGGACAAGATGCTGTGGTTCACCACCACCGGCTGGATGATGTGGAACTTCATGGTCGGCGCCCTCCTCGTGGGCGCCTCGATCGTCCTGGTCGATGGCTCCCCGCTCAACCCGCCGACGCGCCTGTGGCGGTTGTGCGCGGACCTGGAGGTCACGCATTTCGGTGTGAGTCCCAGCTTCCTGGACCGGTCACGAGCCGTGGAGGACGAAATCGCCGCGAGCGACCTCTCGGCCATGCGCTTCCTCGGGGTCACCGGATCACCGCTGTCATCATCTCTGGCGCGATGGGCGACAGGGGCCATCAAGAGTCACCCGTTGGTGGGCTCGATAAGCGGCGGGACAGACGTCTGTTCCATTCTGGTCGGCTCCACACCAATCACCCCCGTATGGTCCGGCGAGATCAGTCGCAGTGCGCTGGGGCTCGACGTCGACTGCGTCGAAGAGTCCGGCGCATCCATCGCCGGGCCGGGCGAGATGGTCGTGCGAAACTCCAGCCCCGCCATGCAGGTACGGATCTGGGGAGATGCCAGCCAGGAACGGGTTCGTTCGTCCTATTTCGAGCGGTTTCCCGGCCTCTGGCACCAGGGCGATTTCATCGAACGAACTCCCCACGGGGGCTGGATCATCACCGGACGATCTGACGCGACGTTGAACCGCGCGGGTGTCCGCATCGGCACCGGCGAGATCTACGACGTGATGAGCCGCCACTTCACGCACTCCGAGGTCCTGGTCGTGCACGTCCAGGACGGAACCATGGCCGGGGAACTCCTGATGCTCCTCGCCCCGACTGACGGCAGCTGTGTCGAGGAGTCCGACATCCGCGACGAGGTCCGTTCGGTCGTGCGCAACGCGCTGTCTGCACGACACGCGCCAGACCGCGTCGTGATCGTGAGTTCGATCCCGTACACGCCGACTGGGAAACGGATGGAAGTTCCAGTGAAGCGGTACTTGGAGGGTGTCGGTCCCAGCCCGTTGACGCTGGCACAGCATCTCGATGATGCGGGGTGTGCCCAACTGGCTGGTCTTCGCGCGCAATACACAAAACGACGTGAGGAGAACAGATGAGGGCCGTCGTAGTCACCCGTTTCGGTCAAGCCGATGTCCTGGAAATGCGCGAGGTCGATGCGCCAGAGCCGGAGGCGGGCGAGGTCACGATTGCGGTCCGATTCGCTGGCGTCGGGTTCGTCGACACCCTGTTTCGCAGTGGCTACTTCGATCTGCTGTTGCCCCCATTCATCCCCGGCATCGAGGTGACCGGGGAGGTCTTGCAAGTCGGCGAGGGCGTCACGGACCTCAGTCCCGGCCAAACGGTCGCTGCTCTGCTGAACGACTTCTTCCGGGGCAGCCGGGCCGGGGGATATGCCGATGTGGTCAACGCACGCGCCGATCTCGTGATTCCGCTGCCACCTCAGCTCGACATGGCAGATGCAGCGGGTCTGATCACAAACGGAACGACTGCGGCCCTTGCCCTCGACAACGTCGGCCGGATACAGCCATCGGACACCATCGTGGTCCTCGGCTCCTCGGGAGGTGTCGGCGGACAGGCCGCCCGCCTTGCCCGCGCGCGCGGTGTGCAGAGCGTGATCGGTGTGGTCGGCTCGGCACAGAGGACCGACCTTGCGGCCGCCAATGGATGCACCCAGGTGGTCGTAGCCGACGATGAGAATACCCTGGCCTCGCTGCACCCGGACTTGGTCTTCGATCCGGTGGGCGGCGTTCTGCGTGAGCAGCTGATCAGCCGAATGGCGCCGCTTGGGAGGTACGTCATCGTGGGCAACGCGAGCGGCGGGGATACCGCGGTCGCGACAGATTCTCTGTGGCACACGTCAACCATGGTGGCGGGGATCAGCCTGGGCGGAATCGCACACCTGCACCCCGAGCTGGTTCGCACAGCGCTCGCATCGGTGCTGAATCTGCGTGCCCGAGGTGAGCTCGACGGGCCGGCACCGCAGATCGTGCCACTGGATGCAGCTGCGCATGCTCACGACCTCCTAGAAGAGCGAAAAGCGCCCAGCAAGATCGTCCTTGCCCTCTGAACACCCCTCGAGGGCACAGTGCGGTGTCGACACGTGCCGATGAGATTGGCAAGCGATGCGCACTCGGGGTCCGCTGCAGATCACGTGACAGACTCACCTGGCCCACGACGCCGGCGGTCGCGTGCACCCTCCCTATTGAATGTTGGCGGGAGACAGCGAGGGGACGTTGAGTGCTTTACGAGGCGCTGGGTGGCGGCCGTCTGGTCGCAAACCCCTGCCCATGGAGGAGCGCACAACAACGAGGCTCGGCGCAGGGCCCGTTTCGGAGGTGGCCCTCCATGCTCATCGGCACGTTGGTGCTACGTCTACCTGCTGGTGGGCCCCGTTCTCGGCGTGAGGCTCCGCGTGCCGGTGGAAACGCGGTGCCGGCCCGCCGGTGGCGCGCATGGTTCGTCTATTGCTGGTGGGGGAGTTCGGGTTCATACGCCGCGGGGGTGACCAGGCCGGTTTCGTAGGCCAGGACGACGGCCTGTACTCGGTCTCGCAGGTCGAGCTTGGTCAGGATCCTGCCGACGTGTGTCTTGACGGTGTTCTCGCCGACGACGAGTTGTCCGGCGATCTCGTGGTTGGTCAGGCCGCGGGCCAGGAGTCGGAACACCTCTGCCTCTCGTGGGCTGAGCTGGTCGAACTGCGGGGTGGTCGGGGGGGTGGGATGGCGCGGTTGGGTGAACTCCTCGATCAGCCGACGGGTGACCGAAGGGGCCAGCAGCGCGTCGCCCTGGTGAGCGGTGCGTACCGCCGAGACGAGCTGTTCCGGTGGTGCGTCCTTGAGCAGGAACCCGGTGGCGCCCGCTCGCAGCGCTTCGTAGACGTACTCATCGAGGTCGAAGGTGGTGAGGATCAGCACCCGCGCCTGCGTGTCGGCGACGATGCGCCGGGTCGCCTCGATGCCGTTGATGCCTGGCATCTGGATGTCCATCAGCACGACATCGGGCGCGAGTGACGCGGTGAGGGTCACGGCCTCGTGGCCGTCCGTTGCCTCCGCGACCACCTCGATGTCGCTGTAGGTGGACAGGATCATCGCGAACCCGGTGCGCACGAGCTGCTGATCGTCGGCGATGACGACGCGAACGGTCATGTCAGCACCCGTTCGGGGGCTGGTGCCGCGCGCTCTCCTAGGCGTGGAACCGGTGGTATCGCGACGGTGCGGGTCGCGGTCGAGCTCGGCGTGTCTGCCGGCGAGCGCAGGACGCCGAGGATGCGTCGTAGCTGGCTGAGCGCATCACGTCCGGTCTGCTCGATGTCGCGAATGGCGGCCTCGGCGTCCTGCGGTTGACCGACCAGCAGGCTCCGTGCCGCCTCTGCCTGCACGACCATCGTGATCACACCGTGCGCGACCGGGCCGTGCAGGTCCCGAGCGATGCGGGTGCGCTCAGCCGCAACCGCGAGCATGGCGCGTTGATCGCGCTCTGCAGCCAACCGCGCCGTGGCCTCGGTGAGCTCGGCGTTCAGGAGCAGCTGCGCGCGCCACAGGCGTCCTGCTGCCCAGACGACGATGGCCATCACCAGGGCTCCGGGAAGTCCGCCTGCCGAGCCGTGGTGCAAGAGAGCGACACCGCCGGCTACAGCCATCCACAGCACCAATCCCACCATCGCCCGGGTGCGCGACCCCCACGCGGCGACCGTGAACAGCGGCACGGCCAGGGCGTACAGGCCGGTGATCGTCGATCGGTCCAGCGAGGTGAGCCCTCCGCTCAAGGCGATCGCGAGCCCCCCGACAACGGCGAGGAACAACAGTGGGGAATGCCGGCGCCAGCCGGCGGCCAACGCCATCGCCCCGACGACTGCCGCATTGAGCAGCAAGGGTCCGCGCCGGGCTGAGCTGGCGGCAACCTCGATCTCGAGCACGCCCAGCCAGAAGGCGACGATCATGGCGCTGGCGGCTCTGCTCGATATCCACTGCGACGGCCGTATCGCCTGGCGACGAGACTTCACGGTTGCGCCCTCGCCAGAAGGGTCAACCGGGTGGACCGGAATCTGCGCTCGGACGACGTAACCACCATCGGGTCCCGGGCCGAAGTGGAGATAACCGCCGTAGGCGGTGACCCGCTCCTTCATGCCCAACAGACCGTGGCCGGATGGTGTGAATGGTGGCCGCGCCGACGCCGCAGACTTGTTGGTGACCTCGACAATGACTGCCTCGGGGCACACACGTACGTCCACACTGGCGATCGCCCCCACGCCGGCATGCTTCACCACGTTGGTCAACGCCTCCTGCGCGACGCGATAGGCCACCACGTCAACTGCTGGCGGCACGTTCGGACTCCCGAGGATGTGGAGCCGGGTGGGCACGCCGGCGGCTCGGATGCGCTCGGTCAGGACTCCCAGGTCCCCGATCCCCGCACCGCGGCCGAAGCCCGGGTCGTCAGTGCGGCGCAACACGCCCACGATACGACGAAGGTCGGCCATCGCGTCGCGCCCACAGCCGCCGATGACCGCCAGCGCCCGATCCGCGTCGGCTGAGCTGTGTGCGGCGACGAGACGCGCCGCTCCAGCCTGTACGACCATCACGCTCACGCAGTGCGCCACCACATCGTGCAGATCCCTGGCGACCCGGTTGCGCTCCTCCGCCGTTGCCTGGGCAGCATTGAGATCTCGCTCCGCGCGCAACTGTTCCACCGCGGCCGCCAACTGCCGGCTCAGCGCGCTCCGGCGGGCGAGCAGCAGCCCCACCCCGACCGGGGCCATCACCGTGACCAGCCAGGACGACACAGCGTTTCCCGAGGACTCCTCGAGCCGCGCCGCAACGGCCCAGTTCGCCGCGAGACCCAGACCCGCCAACAGGACCAGCCGCAGAACGCGACGACGCGGGGCGCCAGAACGACCAAGGGTGTAGGAGGTCAACACCACGGCCACCGGGGGAGACGCCAAGATTGCATCGACGCCACGCCACCGCGCCCGCCATGACCACGCAGGAGGCGACCGCGACGACCACCGAATGATCCCGAGGTAGAACGGCCAGAGCTGCGAGCCCAACGGCCAGCAACATCAACGCCACGACCACGTCGACCAGGCCGGCGCCTACACGAGCGCACCGGCGCTTGGCGAAGTCCAGCAGCGCATGCACGCGCATGCCCGGGACTGTAACGCCAACGCGGCCAACACGCGTCACCCTCGATCACGACACAGGCTCATCCTCCGAGGTGACGCTGCGATCATCCCGCAGGCCACACCGGATCGCTCCCCGTCGTGACGCCATCGCCACCGGAACGTGGCAACGTCCGGAACCGTCGTGGCACGCGGCCCGACGCGAACACGAGAGGACCGTGCCATGTCAGCATCACGTTCGGTACGGCGCTGGGAGCCGTACGCGGGCATCGCCTACGTCACCTTCTTCATCGCCAGCATGTTCGTCAGCAACCCACCCGCTGACAACGCGTCCAACCGGACCTGGACCGCCCGCTATACCGGGCGCAGCGAACAGGCCGGACACCTCGCCACCGCGTTTTTGCTCCTGCTCGCCGGCTTGGCCCTGATGACCTTCCTCGTCGCCCTCTGGCGACACATTGCCGAGGTCCACCCCGCAGCGTCACCGAGCCGGTTGCCGATCGCCGCAGCCGGCACGGCCGCCTCCCTGATGGGCGCCGGTGGCATGGTCATGGGCTACATCTCCGGAGGCGAGATCGTGGGCAGCTACCCGCTGCCCAGCGCCGACCTGCTCCGCATGTCGAACGACCTCGGGTTCGCACTCGCCGGTGTAGCCGGATCCTGGGCGGCCGCCGTCGCCGTCGCCACCCTCAGCGTCCAAGGCCACACCGCGGGAATCTTCGGCACCAAGATGCGCGCTGCCGGCCTCATCACCGCCGTCCTGTTGCTCCTATCGATGCTGTTCGCACCGATCCTCGCACTGCTCGCCTGGGTACTCGCCGCCGCCATCACCTGGATCCGCACACCAGCACCGACTCTGCTCGCAACCACGCCCGTCAGCCGGACGCCGGTCTCTCGCTGACCATGCGCACACCAGCGCAGAGAACCAGCCCGCTCCACGGTTCGTTCAGCGAGAACCATCCATCGGCTCTCCACCCTGCCTCACGACGAAAGGTACGAATCATGTTCGGAAAGCTCTCGATCGCGGCCACCACACTGCTCGCCGCCACGAGTACCGCCATCGCGGTGCTCACCTCACCAGTAGGCGCAACGGCGTCCGCCTCACATCACACCCTGCACGTCACCGCGAAACGGACCGCCGAGGTCCAATTCCCGAAACGAGGCTTCACCGAAGCCGACAAACTTCGGAGCAAGTCCGGCAAGACCCTCGGCACTGCGGTATCGGACTGCACCCCCGTGAGCTCGACGAAGGCGGACTGCACCGGCGTCGCCGGACTCGACGGAGGACTGCTCGACTCCCACTTCTCCCTCAACTTCTCTACCGGCGCGATCAAAGGAACGATCACCGGCGGCACCATGTCCTACCGTCACGCCACCGGCACCATCACCGGCTCGAGCTTCAACGGCGGGTCACACCTCACCGTCACCTACCACTAAGCGCTGAGCCGGCACATCCGCCAGACGGCCGTCACCACTGCTGCGCCCCCAAGCCACCAGCCGCGCAGCTCGCCGGCGTCGAGGCGTAGGTCTCGGCGAGCGAGCGCGAGACCGCGGTCGCGGCTCAGGCCCCTGTGGTTTGCTCCGTCGGTTCGTCGCCGGATAGGGGCACGAAGGACCAGACGTCGCCATCCTTGCGTTCGATCCGCCTGATCCACACGCGCGGCGTCCGGTGCCGGCGGACCTCCTCGGCCCACGCGAAAGCTTCACCATCGGTCGGGAGTTCTCTTTCCTCGATCACCTCACCGCCGCGGTCCAGCAAGCGGTACATGTTCGAGGTCTGCAGATCCGACTCGGCCATGATCCTCACCGGCACCCAATCGACGAGGACGCGAGCCCCTTTCCCATCAGCGACACGCACCACTCCGGCGTTCAGGCGTCGTACGCGTAGGCCCACTGCTCGCGAACCGAGGTCTCTGACCAGCCCGCCTGGAGACGGTTGTGGGCCCGGCTCGCCAGAGTCTCCAAGCCGAGCACGACTTCTCGTGGCGGCTCGTCTTCCTTGCCGGCGAGATAGCTGAGCAAGACGTTGACAGCTGTCGCTTCCTTTGGAGTCATCCGGGCCATGAAGCACACGGTAGGTCCTTTGGGACTCCAGCGGGCGTGCACGGACAGCGGCATGAGAGTGCGTTTGGCCTCGTATTCAGGTCAGGATCCAAAGCGACTCGGTGAGGTCCCTCAGCCGATCGCGGTCCGCGGCGTCTTGCAGGTATAGATCGTTCAGACCGCCCATGCCGTTGACGATTTTGCGGAGTTCAACGTGGGCGGAGGCTGCCGCATCGGGGTCGCCGGAGCGGAGGGCTTCGGCACGAAGATCCAGCCATGCCGCCTTGTCGGGATGGTTGTTGTCCGCGAGCAAGACACGGAGCTGCTCAATAACGTCTGCCAGGGAGGCTTCGTCCACGATCCCGAATCATCGCAGGCGGGGCACGTGAGCGAGGGCGAACGGCCCGCTCATCGGCATGAGCGACCCTGACAGCGGCATGGTCGGACGCTACGCACCGACAGCGGCATGGTCGGACGCTACGCACCGACAGCGGCATGGTCGGACGCTACGCACCGACAGCGGCATGGTCGGACGCTACGCACCGACAGCGGCATGGTCGGACGCTACGCACCGACAGCGGCATGGTCGGACGCTACGCACCGACAGCGGCATGGTCGGACGCTACGCACCGACAGCGGCATGGTCGGACGCTACGCACCGACAGCGGCATGGTCGGACGCTACGCACCGACAGCGGCATGGTCGGACGCTACGCACCGACAGCGGCATGGTCGGACGCTACGCACCGACAGCGGCATGGTCGGACGCTACGCACCGACAGCGGCATGGTCGGACGCTACGCACCGACAGCGGCATGGTCGGACGCTACGCACCGACAGCGGCATGGTCGGACGCTACGCACCGACAGCCGGTGCGTGCGTATCGATCCGATCACGGCGGTGGCAGGGGACGTCCTTCCGCACCACACTCAGCGGTGTGAGGACACGGCGCACTGTTGCGATTGCCGTCGCGATAGTCGCCATCAGCGGCTGCGGAGCCGAGAAGCAGAGTACTTCTGCGTCTGGTCCACGGCGTGTTGAACCGCCACCAGGAGCATCGACGGCCTCCGATGAGCCACTTCAGTTCACCAGGACCCGCCAGGAAGTCGGCCCAGGAATGAGCGCTGACGAAGCCAGCCAGCAAGCACTCGGAGCCGTGGGCGACCCATCCGTAACCTCAGCCACCGTCATCGATGCCCCGGCAGACAGTGGGGACTCGGGACAGTGGCTCCGCGTGGCCGTCGATAGCAACGACGGCGACAGCGTCAAGCAACGCTGGTTGGCACAACTGATGCAGGGTGCCGTCGATGACCTGATGCGCACCAATCAGGCAACTACCAGTGACGTACTGGGCGGGGCCCAGCTAGTGGATCGCAACCAGTCGGGTAAAACGGTCGTCACGCCGCTGGGGCACGGCGGCGTGGTCGGAGGACAACTCTTCGAGTCCCCAAGCGACGAAGCGCTCCGACAACAGTGCCAGTCGGCCGCCGAGAAGTACGGCCTCAAGGTCGACTCCGTTCAGATTCTCCACCCCCTGGAGAGCGCCCTTGCAGTGGCCATGACGGTGCCTGACGGACCGCTCCACAGCTGGACTCTTGGAAGTCTCCAAGGGGCGATCGAAGGTGACGGGCCGGCCAGGCGCCACACAGGAGTCATACCCAATGTTGAGGGGCTCTATCTGGAACTTCGAAGCCCCTCCGGGCGACCCCTCCTCAAGTCGAGCTACGCCTTCCGAGTACCCGGCGGGTCCGCGTGGACAGCGCCCGGTCAGGCCGACCGATTCGGCATCCAGCACGGATAGGGCTGACGTCCTCACATCGGCAGATCCGAGCGCGGACAGCGGCATAGGACGTGTGAGTCAGGGGTCATCACCCGAGGATCGACAGTGTTGTGACCCGGTGACCGTCCGCGGTCACTTTGATCGCTCCGAACAGCAGGCTCGCCTGGGAGACGAACAAGTGCGGATTTCTCAAGGCGGCGCGCCCGGGTATGACAATCCATGATCCGTCCAGGCGCGAACTTCTCGGCGCAAGAACAATGCGGCACCCGTTCGCGACTGATACGCCCGCTGCGATCATGACGTGGCTGACAGTTCGACCTGGTTCTCGGCCGCCCACTTCGCTAGGTGGGCTAGCGGGCCGCTGGCGAAGGATGCCCCCAGTGGCGTGAGTTCGTAGAGGGCTGTGTCGCGACGCGAGTTGCTCGATGTCCTTGCCACGAGGCCGTTCGAGGTCAGGCGTCGGAGCGATTCGGTCAGCACCTTGTCACTTACCCCTCTGATGCTGTCCAAGAGGACGGTGCGTCGGGTCGGTCCGATGCGCAGCGCGGAGACGACGACAGAGTCCCAGGTGTGGTTGATGAGCTCGACCGCGGCTCGTACGTGGCAGTCCGAAATGAAGGTCTCGCAGCCGTCTTGGTCCACCAGTCCATCCTACGATCTTGTTCCTACTGGTTGGTAGGAACCGGTCTCCTAGCGTCGTCGTGACACCTCACGAAACGAAGGAGATCAACGTGAAGATCGGCATGTTGGGCACGGGCAACCTCGCGGTCACGCTGGGCAAAGCCTGGGCGGACGCCGGGCATCAAGTTCTGGTTACGGGCCGCAGCACCGACCGTGTGAATGCCGCCGCCGACCAGGTCGGCGCGAGAGCCACGCCTATCGACCCGAACCAGTTCGCGGGGCAGGTCGAGGTAGTCGTGGTCGCGATCGCATGGGACGGGCTGGAGGAAGCGCTCAGGCTCGTCGGCGGTGCGGACGGCGCGCTGGCGGGAAAGACGGTCATCGACTGCACCAACCCCGTGGACTACGCAACCGGACGCCTGCTCCCAGAGGCCGGTTCGGCCGCCGAACTAGTCGCCGGCGTCGCTTCTGGCGCGCACGTGGTGAAGGCGCTGCACCTGTTCGCGGGCGCGTCGTGGCCATTCACCGGTCAGGTAGATGATTCCCCGGTCGTCGCGATCTGTGGCGACGACGCCGACGCGCTCGACCAGGCTGTTTCTCTAGTCACGGAGCTCGGTGCGCGGGCCGCGGTATTGGGCGGGCTTGCCGCCGCTCGCCAGGCCGAGGAAGCCGCCGGCTTCGTAATGCGGGTCGTGGCCGCGGGCGCAAACCCGCGTCTTGCGGTCCCCGACGTGGACCCCGCGCTTCTTGGCACCGCAGCTGCGGACCAATGACGCTGTCCTCGAAGCCGGTGATCCACGGAACTCGCAGGTTGGCTGAGGAACGTGGGGCCTTCGCTCCGCTGTAGTTCAACGACCGCACATCGGCATGTGAGGTCGTCAAATTCGAGGCCCCGGGGGACAAAGCAGCCTTTCCGAGGACGTCGGGGTAGGTTCGGCAGCACCGGCGCGCGCGGTCCAGCTCGGGGCCGGTGACCGATGGTCGCCGCTTGACCTCGGCAGTCAGGTTGCCCTCTCCCTATGGGGTGTTGGCGGGCGAGAATGATGGCGAACATGTAGGTAGGCGACTGCGAGACGTTCTGGGAGATATTTCCGAACGTCGTGCAGGGGAACTTAGCACAATGGCAGGGGGGCGCTGGACATTCCTGAGCAACATCCTGCACATCGCCATCTATCTGGCAGACAATATTGAGGGCTCGCCAAGCGGGCCGCCCATCACCCACACTGAGTTCACTGATGTGATCTTTGGCGATCTTATAGAGCGCGAGTTTCCAGGCTCCTCGGACGGTTGAGAAAGGGTGGGTCTCGGTTCACTGTGGCAGTTCTGATGAGCGAATCAGCTCGCTCGACGGGGTGTGTCTGGGCTCGCCGACGGCAGCGCGGGCGATGCACGCGTCCCTAAGACGGCTGGGGTGGCTGGCCGAGTTCATCGGGAGTTCCTGACACGTGGCGCCCCTTCGCAGCGTTCGACGCAGGGTCATCGCCGCCCGCTACCAACTGTCTCAACCAATCACGCGGGAGATCGGGGTCACCGAAGCGGGTCATGTCATCAGTGGGAAGCTCATCCTCTTGGGGAAAGGCAACACGGCTCACCACGAGCCCCTTCTCCCCGCGCCGAATGTCTCGCTCGCGTGGTAGAAAGACCGACTGAGGGTTAGCGAGATGATTGTCCCGGATAAACGGGGGCAGATTTTCCTCACCCACTACAAGACTTCGAATCTTCGAGCGTGTGCCATCGTAGTTCTCGATGATCGTCACATCCTCATACCTATATCCCTTTTCCACATCACCTTCTTCTTTAGTCTCCGGGGTTTCGCCTTCACCGTCGGCCATTTCCTAGCCTCCCTGTGATCAGATGCCTCGATTCAATGCTCGTCTATACCGCGCATACCTCGACATGAATGATACTACACAAACGATAGACAATGAAAGAGAGAGCACTGAAATGGTCCACCAATTCGCGTGGCCCTCGAAATGCCGGCCCAAACGCCCCGGGAAGGGTGCGAGTGCGAGCCGCTGATGCTTTCCCTCTGACAATTTCGCGACGGCGATGCCGACAGCTCCAAGCGAGACCACTATGAGCGACAGGAACTCCAGGACAAGAGATGGCGTCGCAACGCGAATCGCTTGGGCGTCGAACCTGGTTGCTAACCATCCGCACATCGCGGAGGGAAGGACCAATAGAATGGTAACCCAGTGAAAGTCCACCCCGCCGAAGTACTTGTCATGGTGAATGGCTACAGCTGACGTGATGAGGGTCAGGTACAACGCCAGGATCGTGACAGGCCCAGAGAGGCCGGGTGGCGTCGGCCGAAATTCGACATCGATCCACAACTTGCTTATAAGGCGCCGCAGATCCTCGGGCGCCCGCGTGTAGGGGGCCAGCGTACGGCCCAGGTCACGACAATACGCATGCACCACACCAGAGCCATAAGTGGGTGACACGATGGCTCTCGCCGAGGCGGCCCACGGCGACTCAGCGGCCGGTCTAACCTTGGCAATGGGTTGCTCCTCCGAGTTTACCGAGCCAGCGTACAAGTAGGTTCCATGTGGAGCTTTTCCACGGAGGTGATATGTGTCAGCCTCGAGCGCTGACGCAATGTCGACAACAAATCGGTACGAAGGTATCCCCAGCAACTGCCGAACTCGGTTGGAGATCCCTCTGAAGATATCCTCGCGGGGCTCGACAACAGTTGTAGCGAGAGACACTTCTCGGAAGGGAGACAGAGTACTCGGGATGTGGACCGTGCCAAAGACGATGTAGTTGTCCGCCAGGTAGTTCGCTATGCGGACGAATCGCTCCTCGGGCGGTTCCAATCCGGCGGAAGGCAAATCCGAGGCGGACTCAGCGTGATTCGCTGTTTTTGCCGACGAGCGCCAGTATTGAATGACGTCCGAGAGGGCGTCTTGAAAATCCTCTGTCGATGACGTGGGCGCCGGCGAGGCAATGCATTGCAGAATGGGCTTTAGAAGGATTGTAGCGTTTTCTTTGGCCTCGCGGGTCATGTTCCGAAGGCTTTGTGCATAGCACCAGCCAACTACCTCCAATGACATCGCCACGTTCAGGGTATGTCCCAGGCTGCGGATTGGTCTACTATCAACCTCTAGTGACAACTGGTTGATCAGTTGTCCCTTTTGATGTCGATGTACGGGAACGCACCAGGTGCCACCAGCCTCGAGCGTCTTTGGCACCGTCAAAGTGCGAACCAGTTTGCGTCGTAGGGTCGTGTCGCCGAATTCGACTTGCTCTGTCGCTCGCCGAGTAAAGGACTTCAAAAGGATGGTTGCTCGCACAGTCATCAGAAACTCGTCTGGACTGAGAGTGTCATCCAACGTCTCCATAGCCATTGCGTACCGCTTTAGGTCTGAGTCAGGAGCCGTCTTGATGTCAAGGCGGTATTTCGACTCGGTGTACGTATAGTGCCAGGAAGTCAGCACCAAGACGCATCCGAGGACGGCTACGGAGGATCCGTACAGAGCAAGTTGGCCCGCCAGCACATCCTTGTGGCCGTCATATGAAATCACGGCTCCGCCCCAGCGGATGCTTGCCGCGATCGCCAGAAGCGTCGCAGCAGCAAGCAGGACCAGTTTGCCCGCCAGATTGATGATGTCGAGGGCGCGGTAGCCGATTGAGCGGACCCGTTTAATCCCCCAACGCCGAGGCTGTCTGCCGGGCATAGCTCCTCCTCGGATGTGATGCGCATTGCGCGTAGGCCCGGGATGGGCCGTCTCTCGCGATGGTCAGTAGTGCGGGGAAGTCAGTAGCGCCCGGAAGTCAGTAGTGCCCGGAAGTCAGTAGTGCCCGGAAGTTGGATGGGAGGTCGGCGTGAGTGGGGAGCGACAAGGAGGGAGCGGCGTCTCGCCTCCGCTCGTGATCAGGAGCGGGACGCTGTTGCTTGTGCGAGTAGCTGGATTGCGCTCAAGGTTGGTGCGAAGTAGTAGCCACCACCGGTTGTCTGAACCCACTGCGGTAGTTGAAGCGGCGTTGGGCCACTCTGCCTGGGCAATTGGAACTGACGCGGCTCGTTGTCTTGGCTGATGATTGGATGCTCGCCATCCGCGTCCTGCTGGAAGTTGGGGGAGTTGGACCAGACCCCCGCTGCACGAATTCGAATCCCGTGGGAGATTGACGCCTGATAGCAGACGAACATGAGGCCGCGATCCCGCTCGGGGGAACGGCGGATCCATACGGCGGCTCATCGGGTTGGTACGCTGGGCCATACGGAATCCCCCTGCGGATCGGCCGATGGCGCCTAGAGGTGTCCCGACCCGGAAGCGATGCTGAGCGGGAGTTGGTCTTGCGGATGTGAGCCGCCCGGGGCACCCCGAAACCGTCTTGGTCGGCCGAGTAGTCGAAGTTGTTGATGTGAGCGTCGTCGAGCACCCGCGGATCTATGCCGGAGACGTCTTCGCTTGTCGGGTCGTGGCTGTGGGGCATGCCGGCGACGTGCTCCATCGGCGCACCTGAAGGCCATCTTCCAACTACCTTCGCATGCAGTTGCTCCTGCAGAAGGCCGGTTTGTCGGACCTGATCGTTGAGAGGGCGGAAGCCGCCAACGTTCTGTCGCAATCGTCGATACACGACGAAGGAACCGTTGCGACACCAAGAAGGCAGCATCGGCGGGGGTGGCGTCGGGTCGTAAGTCGACGGCGGCGGTGGCGGCACCGTGGGTGGGTGACCACTGACTTGACCTTGTTCATCCTGGTACCCGATCAGGAACTCGCCAGCGGCGATTTCCTCATGAGGCTCACGACTCGGTGTGGTGAGACCCAGAATGCACGGTTGTGAGATCCCGTCCTTGAATCCGAAGTGCTCAGTGCCGCCAGGGGGACCCTCGTCTCTCTCAAGATCCCCAACGGGCATGACTGCGGCTGCGCCCACGGCAGCCTGGACATCGGCGATCGCCAAATCGAGATCGTCTTGGGTGTCTGACGCCACAACCACGATGCGGTGGGGCGGCGTGCCGCCTTCGAACGTTGCGACCCATTCCGAGGGGGCTGAGGGGCCCCTGTCGCCGATTGCCGGAGCCCGCTGGGCCATGCCCGCCCGAAAGTCTTCGGGCATGGTGTCGACATACGGGGCCTCGATGACCCGCAAGCCATCGATGGTGATCCACAGGTTGGTCCAGGTGGTCCGCAGATCGTGTGGCGGATCTCCGCGGCCTGTCGCTTCCTTGTAGAGCCTGTTGAACTTCAAGACCTCGTCCGCTGGGCTGAGCAGCGTCTGCATCTGCCCTAGGAGCGCTCGCCCCGATGCAGCGCTGGGAAAGTTCACATACACCAGTGTTTGCAGATCCTTGTTGAACCCAATGATGCCGCCCCGGATATCTGGCAGCTCCTTCGCACTGGCTTGCGTCGACAACCCGTCGCTCATGCCCGTCCCCCCGGCTATGCATGGTGTCTCAGGGGCTGCCCCGTGCAACCCTCGGACGCACGCATCTTGGCCTGCAGACAACTAACTGTCAATCATCTGCGCGTGGCTTGACATGGCCTCTTCTAGGGCGCTCAACTCCTGTCAACTACATGACAAGGAGTTGACAGATGAAGCGTGCTCTCGCTGCCCTGGCCCTAGTGGTCAGCGTCATGGTTCTTGCTACCCCGGCTGCAGCAACGCAGTCAGTTGCGGACGGTCTGCCTCATTGCTGCTAGCGACTGGGGAGTGTGTCTGACCCCAGCCAGGTCGCTCGCTTGGCGCATCGCCTCGATGGCGTCGTCCGCCCGATCAAGTTCAACGTAGGCCTCGCCAAGCTCCCGCCAAGCCGACGCTGCCTGACGCACAGCGCCGGCTTGCCGGAGGTGGTCTGCCGCGGCCCGGAAGGACGCGAGAGCGTCCTCGGATTTGCCCTGCACCCGAGCAACATGGCCAAGCAGCAGCAACATGCGCCCACGCTGAAGTTTGTCGCCGTCCGACAGCGCATCGAGCGCAGAAGCCGCAGTGCCAGCCGCCAGCTCAGGATGGCCACCCAGCAATTGGGCTCGCGCCAGTTCGGTGCGAACGTAGGCGAGATCGACGTCGTTGCCAGCCTCGGACAGTTCCACGGCAGCGCGCTCAAGCAGCGGCAGTGCCTTGGCGGGCTCAGGCTGCTCCTGCCGGAGGAACAGCCCGGCAGCGACCACACGGAGCAGTCCGACCGCCCGCTGATTGTCCAGCTCTTCGTATAAGGCCAACGCACGGTCAGCGTGACGTCGCGCCTGTACCCCGTCATGCCGTGAATCTGCGATGACGGCTGACTCCCAGGCGGCCGCCGCTCGAGCGCGCATGGACCCCGTTTGCTCGGCGAGCGCCAGCGCCTGACGGCTCAGCAGCGTGGCACGCGTGAGGTCCCCACGTTCGACGTAGCAACCAGCAAGCGAAGACATCAGCTCGACGTGCGGGCCGACGTCGTCAGTCGAAGCAACGTCAATGTCAGACAGCGCCCGCTCACCAACATCGATAGCTCTTCCCAGATCACCGCTCTCCCGGTATGTCCGCACGAGAGCTACGCATACCGCGACCCTTGGCACTGCCTTGCTCAGATTGGATCGGCCCAACAGACCCTCGTAGCACTCGATGGCGTCCTCAAGTCGACCAGTCGTCTCATGGGCACGGGCCACGCCCCAGGTGGCCTCGTCGACAAACCTGTCGAGGGGAAGCGTGCGTGCGCTCTCCAATGCCTCCTCGAACGTTGTCTCCGCTAGACGCCAGTTGCCGTTACGAAGCGCCATCTCGGCAAAGCTCAACTTGAGGCGCAGTTCTTCCTTCCGATCGGAAGGGACTCCCTCATCAAGTTGCTTCGGATTGATGCCCAGTGCGGCTGCAACCTGCAACCGGATGGGCTCGCTGACGGGGCGTCGACCCGCTTCGATGTGGGACAAGTAGCTATTTGAGACTCCCACGACCGCTGCCAGGTCTGCCTGAGACATGCCCTTGGCGCTGCGCGCTTCTCTGATGCGCTGGCCAATCTCGTCGTCCATGAATCTCCCTCGGCTCGGCGGCCATTCTGTCACCCTGCGCCACGGCAGCCGTGCCGCCCGGCTCGACGCCGCCTCCCATCCCGGCAACGGCTCACCCCGCGCGTCACCCTGTCCAGGTGCTGAGGTGCGGAGAGGACAATTCCCTCATCAACAACTGAAACTGTCAACACAATGACAGGAATGGACAAGACGAGTCACTAGGTTTGAGCCCGGGAGTCTGCTATTTCTAAGGCATGGCCCAGCGAACGCACATCATTCTTATCGACGACCTCAACGGTCAAACCATCGAGGATGGCAAGGGCGGCACTGTAACGTTCGGCCTAGAAGGCGTGGAGTACGCAATCGACCTGACCGACAAGAACACAGCAAAGCTTCGAGCCGCCCTTTCGCAGTACACAGCCGCGGCAACTCGCATCGGCCGCAAGAGCGGCAGCCGAGGGACTCGCTCTCAGATAGGCCCGTCAGCCCGCGAGGTGCGTGACTGGGCTCGCTCCAACGGTTACCAGGTGCCCGACCGCGGGCGGATCCCGGGCGACGTGCAGGCAGCTTTCGACGCTCGGTGATCACGTGCCGTCGACGTCGACGAGGATGCCCTTGAACGTCGAACAAGCGGAACCGCTGGTGTGACGGAGAAATTGTCTAGTCCGCCGCGGTCGTACCCGTCGAGTCGTCGCTCGGACCGTCCTCCATGAACCAGCCGAGGCGAGACGGACCCTTCCAAGTTGGGAACGTCGATCTGCATGGCAAACTCCACATCACTACCAGCAGGGATCGTGACGCCAGAGCAGTTCAGTTGCTACGTAAAGTCGCTCAACTGATCGTTGACATTGATTCGCTCCATATAGTTCGGACACGATGAAAACGTGAAATCTGGCTGCCCATTATTGTTCAGGTCGACAGTGTAATCGAGGATTCCAGGCTGGAGGGTGTCGGGAAGGTTCACCTTCACTGTGATGTCATCGTAAGTCCTCGCGCGCCCCTCTTGAGAGCGAACCTACTTCGCGGCCGCGACCCCCACTCCAGCTGCGCCTGCAATCACCAGGGCCGCGAATGCCTTGGCCTGCAGAACGACGTAGTCCGGTGCCTCTGTTAGATGCACCGCCCCTTTCGACACTGCGATCTGATCCGGCGACACCCAGAGCCAGATGAAGAGCAGGCCGAAGATCGCTAGGACAAGGAGGTCGAAGACCATCACAACAACAGTCACAGTGTTGTTGCTGCCGCTTGAGTAGTTGTTCAGCCGTCGGGTGAGGCCATTCCCGCCCGCAGTCTCGTCTGCTCCGCCACTTGCGATAGCAATGCCAAGCTGGGTCGCAACGAATGCGGTGATAGCGGCTCCGAAAGCTGTAACCAGGTAGGTAGGACCGTCGCCAGGCGTGTAGCTGACAGTGTGGAAGGCACCGTGGATCATCGAGTAGGCGCCGAGGCCGTAGAGAATGGCCGCGAGAATCCCGAATCCGGCCTTGATGTACGTGGTCATCTCGACCCCCTTCAATATGCAGGAGTATCCGACTCCGCTCGGACGACATGGTCAACGCGTGGGCCCATTGCGCCGCACGACCATCGCGATCGTCGCCACGCCCGAGGCTGCCCGGTTATCGCAGCCGACGAGGCCTCAGCCGAGGCTTGCGCACAGGGAGCAACGGCGAAGACCCCCAGTTCCTGCGACCTTGTTGTACGGCTCGATGTTGTCACCGACCGTGCAACCCGACTGGTCGTGGTATACCTCCGTGCCAGGAAGCTTGGAGTGGAATGCCGGAACCTTCGCCATGGCTCTACCTTCCTCACAACTCGCGTAGTCGCTCAGACAATCATTGTCAACTGATTGTCTCGGCCACAACCTACCATGCCGCCACTCGCGTCGGACGTCCCCTGCCGAGTACAGCTAGCGCGATGGGAGGATCCGTACTGGGAGTTCGGGCAAACAGCCGCCGTTCGGCTTTCTGGCCAACACGTCCTCGAGTTGCTGGGTCTCCGGCAGGCCCGTTCGCGCCAAAGTGGCAGCGATGGCCAAGATCCACCGTCGCCATCTGAGAGTCTTTCCATGTCACGTCCTCCTGGCTGAGGCGAACCCGTGGGGGAGTTCGTGGTGGTGTGCCGGGCGGTTGAGCGCCGTGGGCCCCCACTACCGTCGCGAAGTTGGCTAGGTCGACGGCTACCCCGTGACGACGGAGGGACGAGTGATCGCCGTGGCCCTGATGATCGTTTGCGATCGGATTGGTCGGTGTGATCCGGAGTGCGTTCGCCCTAGCTCACGGGTTCGTTGACGGCGAGCATCGCTGCCTCATGACCGATGTGGGCGTGGCAAGCCAGGACGAAGCGGGCTTGCCGGATGAGCCGATACGTGTCCCTCACCGGGCGGAACTTCGATAGTCCTGAGCGTGCGCTGTAGGCGATGGGCTCGTAGATCACGCTTCTCCCTTGGAGCAGGAATGCCAGGGTCATGGTGGTTGTACATGAGAAACCATCGGGTAGCAGGGGAAGTGTCTGGGCTGCCGAGTCGCGGTAAAAGAGGCGAAGCCCAGAGTTGAGGTCGGGGATAGGGTGGCCGACGCGGTGGGCGAGGTGCTGGCGGATAACTGTCTTGACCAGGCGTCGGGTGCCGGCGTGCCTGCCAGTCTCGCTGGTTCGCGTGCCGATGAGTTGTTCAGCGGTTAGGTGGCTTTCGAGTATGTGGACGAGTTCGGCGATCCGCTCGTTTGGGTAGGTCAGGTCGCAGTCGGTCCAGACGACGATGCGTCCTTTGGCTTCGGTCGTGCCGAGCCGTCGGGCAGCACCGGCCCCGAGCTGCCGGGAATTGGTGAGAACACGAATATTGGGCGTGCAGGCGACGCATTCGAGCTGGTGCCTGGTGTCGTCGGTGGAGCCGTCATCGACGCACAGAATCTCGAAACTCAGGCCGCTCCCTGCCAGCGATCGGTGGATCCTCCGCGTCTCGGCTTCGATGTTGGGACCCTCGTTGTGGCAGGGCAGCACCACTGTTACGTCGAGCGAGCAGGTGTTGGCTTTCAGCATCGCTGCAACACCGCCCAATGGGTATCGGAGGCAGTGATGCGGAAGCCGGGAGGTACCCCAATGCGAGCGACAAGTGGTTGCGCGGGGCCAACTCCGGCGCCGTCGAATGCGAGCCGGTCACGCGGGAACACCAGGGTCCCGACGTTCACGGTGTTGGCAGACGACGCGAGGTAGGGGAGGACGTCTGTGAGCGGCTGACGGGTGCGCAACGCGATCACCGGTAGCTGAGCGAGGACAGCGCTGTACGTGTTCCCGCACTGAAGTGACTGCTGAGGACGCTTGGCTAGAGCGCTTCCCAACGTGTCCTCCACCGAATGTTGGCTGCGCAAAAGGGTGCCCAAGGACGGATACTCGCGTGCACCTCGTGCGGCCCCGATCATCATGGCCACAGTCACAACTGACGCGATGAGCAGTGCGAGGGGTCGTGACTCGATGGGGCTCCACGTGCCCGGACGCCACACCGCGCCTAACCCCCAGACAAGATGGGCGAGGGCGGTTGCGCAGAGCGCGATAAGAATGAACTGGCCCGTCGCGAGGTAGCGAGGTAGCAGCGCGGTCCCCAGGGCGCCCAGTGTGAGGAAGCAGGCGACGTCGATGGCGAGAAGCAGGCTTAGGTAGGCGATCGCACGTTGAAACGGCGAAACCGCGCTGCCCGGGGGTCCGTTGTCGGGTCGCCTCGTCGGCCGCCATGGCGTTAGTGATGAGACGTTCCAGATCACCACCAACACCCCGACGATGACGACCGCCCATCCAACGCCGGAAGCTAGACCAGGGCCAACTCCGGTCACTGCCGCGACCAGTCCGGTCGATCGGTGCAGTGTGGTGGCGTTGTCTCGCGAGGCCTGCAGACCGGCCAGGAGATGGTGGAACCAGGCGCCCATGGCCAACCAGAGGATGGGCGCGACGGCGAGTGGCGTCCACCGTCGCCAGGAGTTTCGGAGTTCTGGGGCACCAGTGGCGAGCAGCAGCGTGGCCACCCCGAACAGCCACGCCTCGGGGCGTTGTAACGACGCGAGGGAGAACAGGGCAACCGCCGCGAGGGGCCGTTCCTGCAGGAACGCCAATGCGGCCAACCCGACGAGAAGAATGAACCACACGTCCGGAGATGCCTGCTTGGCGAGCAGCATCAATGTGGGTGAACAGAGCAGAACCGAGACCACGATCGCGGCCCCGAGGTAGCCGGGTCCGGACGTTCCGTTCGTGGTGGTGAACGCGAGGGATGCGAAGACCAAGATCGCTCCGGCATACGCGGCGGCGGCGACGACCATCAGCGCGGTGAACTGGTGTCCCATGCTGAAGGGGAAGGCAAGGAGGATCCCGAATGGGTGGGGTGTAGGAGCTCCTGCCGGAAGGACCCCCGGATGTCCGCCGTACAAGTCTCGCGACCAAACGACGGCATAGCTCGCGTCGAACCCCGCGACCCCGGTTGTCGGCCAACGCCAGATTCCGATGGTGAGCGCAAGCCAGGCAGCCGCGCCAACGAGTCTCGCCTGCTTTCCGATGACTTGGCCGGCGTAGCGGGTGGCGTGGTGGTCTGTCCGATTGGTCGGCGAGCGGCTCGCCAACCGGGCAGAAGCAAGGCCCGCCAGTCGCCGTGACGCTGCCGGCTGCGGCGACCGCTGCGGCCTTGACACACTCCTCGACCGCGGCGCTCTCAATGGCTCTCCCGAAACCAGGTTTGAGCCGGGTCCGTTTCCCGGATCGATCCGGCCGCACGCTAGCACCGGCCCAGGTGACTTGTCTGGACTCCTTGGCACGACAAGGGTTCTCCCGCCCGGAGACCCATTTGGTAAAAAGTCGGTGTCGCAGATGACGGGAGGTGCGTGTCGCTGCCATAGTCCGTGCGTGGTCTCGCTCGGGGATCACACTCGGATCTGATGAGGTCCCGATGGCGGTACCCCCCTCGCCACGCTGGCCCGTTTGCCACTCGGCCCAGGCGCTTACGATCGCTTGCTCGCGGCTAGGCCTGAGACGGTGAGTCGCAGCAGTGTCCGCATCTGTCGCCAAACGGCGCGGCGACGCAGGGTCTGTTCGCCGGCTCACTGGTCGTGCGCCTCGCTGCCGGCCTCTGCTTCTCCATTGTTCCCGACGACTGGTGTCGGTGCGTGTCCCTTCGAAATTGTCGACTCAACCGTGCTGAGTCGAGTAGTGCCGCATGTGCGCGACCTCCGTACTGACGCTTCGATGACTTGGGAGAGGCCATGATGGTACGTGACTTGAAGCTGGCCGCGCGGTCGGGCGTGACCGTGGCTGTCGTCCCGATCGCTTTGGTGATGGCCGCGCTGCCGGGGAGCGCCTCGTCCGCGTTCGGATCCGCACGTGTTCACCAGGTGCACCAGTCGGCCGCCGTGAAGGCGATGCATGCCTCGAGGCGGCCGCCCCTGTCTGCGCCTGTTCGGCGATCAGCGACCCAGTGGACGTCGACCTCCGTGTCTCGAGCAGTCGCCCCCGGGCGTGTGGCCACGACGTACTACGCTCGGCCGCAGTTCCACCGCACCAGGACGGGTTGGAAGCCCTTGTCCGGTCTGCTGCGTCACCAGGCGGGCTCCTTTGGCTGGCGTGCCGACGACACGGTCGTGCCGACCGACTTCGGTGTCCGCGGCTCGACCGTGATGCGGCTCCATCTCCCCCAGGCCGTCGTGCGTATCAACATGGTGGGCGCGCACCTATCTCAGCCGAGGGTGCGTCAGGCCCATGGCTCGCACTACCTCACGTACCGCCGCGTCTTCCCGGGCGTCGATGCGAGCTACCGCATCCAGGGCCCGGAACTCAAGGAAGCACTCATCCTCAGACGTCCCTCCAGCAGAAGGGCGTTCAGCTTCCGGATCGCCGACCCGAGTCATCTGCTCGGCCGACCGACGACCGCAGCCGACGGCACCGTTTCGTTCCCTCGAGAGGTGGCTCCCGGGTTCAAGGCGGAACTCAGCGCACCGGTCGCGTACCCCAGCCACCGGCCGCCGGCTGGCGCAAGAGCCGTGACTTCGTACACGAGCGGGCCTTCGGCACACCAGCAGATCCGGGTCACACCCCAGGGCTACACGGTGCGGCTATCCGTGGATAGGGGCTGGGCTCGGAGCCAGACGTTCCCGGTGATCTTGGACCCATCCCTGGTCTACACCCCGTCCTCGACCCCACCCACCATGGCGACCGCGTACGCGCCCGTCGGTTCCACTGCCTGCTCCGGCTCACCGTGTCCGCTGTCCACGCGCCCGGACGGGGCTGTCGTGGTGGCCCACGATGACGCCGGGCTGGGGGAGACCCACGCCTACTTCCAGGTGGATCTCAGCAACATCCCGGCCGGCTATGCGGGGACATTGTCTGCGGGGTTCGGCTTCGGTTACACGTACCAGAACTACACCGACGTCGACCTGCACCAGATGACTGCGTTGATGGGCCCGACGGCGACGGGAGTCGACCTCGCCGCCGCCGAGGACTCGGCCGTGATCGGCCACATGGACGGCGGCACGACCGTGTTTCAGAACCCGGTGACGCTGGACTCCTCCCCAGGCGACCTCGATCTCACCGCGCCAGTCCAGCATTGGGTCGCAACCGGGAACGGCGCAAACGCCGCGTGGGCCCTGGCTCCCACCCCAGGCGGCAGCGACCCGTCGTCGAATCCGGCTGCCGGCCCTCCGTGCGCTGACGCGGGCACGAACTACGGCCTTGGCTGCTACATCAACCCGCAGCTGACGGTCACCTCTCCTGGCTACCTGCCACCCACACCGCTTCCCGAGGAGCAGACGTGGGGGTGTGATTGCCGTTGGTCTCACGGACCCGACGTCGCCGCATCAACAGCCGATCCGGTTCACACCAACGACGCCAGCCAGTTCGAGGACACCAATGACCTTGCGGTCAGGGCCCCGGGCATCGACTTCAACTTCCGGCGCTCGTACAACGGCGCGGACACCACCGACGGGCCCCTCGGTGTCGGCTGGACCGACGAGTACAACGCCTCGATCACCCCCATCACGGGGGGGAGCGGGGACGTCACCTTCCGTGACCCCACTGGCGGCCAGTCCGTGTTCAGGCTCCAATCAGGTGGCAGCTATCTGGGCGACCCGGGCGTGACCGGTACCCTTACGGCTGTCACGGGGGGCGGCTGGAAGCTGGTCAGCAGCCTGATACGCGAGACTTTGGTCTTCGACGCCGACGGGCACGAGATCCAAGACATCGACGGCAACGGAACTGGCCAGACCATCACCTGGACCGGCAGCGGTGCCAGCGCCCACGTATCGGATGTGACTGACTCAACGGGTCGCAGCGTGACGTTCGGCTACGGCACCACCGGAGCGTCGAGCGGCAAACTCACCCAGCTGACTGCCGACGACGGGCGCACCGTGGAGTTCGACTACACCACCATCGCCAGCGCATCGCACCTGACGTCGGTGACCGCACCCGACTCGCAGGTCACCACCCTGACCTATGACAGCTCGAACGGGAAGCTCACCGGCATCAGCGCCCCTGACCCCGGCCATGTCTCGGTCCAGGACACCTTCGACACCACCACCGGCCGGGTGAAGACCCAAACCGACGCCGACGGCAACGTGTGGCACTTCGACTGGAGCCCGGAGACGACTGAACCCGCCGGGTCCGGCACCGAGGTCACCACCGACCCCAACGGCAACACCACCACCGACGTCTACTACGGCAACGTACTGACCCAACGCACGCAACACGTCGACGCCACCCACGACTCCACGACCTACTACTACTACAACGCCAACGACGACCTGATCGCGGTCACCGACCCCAACGGCAACACCACATCGATGACCTACGACACCCACGGTCGAATGCTGACCCGCAACTCACCGGACCCGGGCAGCACGACCGAGACCTGGACCTACGACACCGCCGGCAACGTGCTCACCCACACCGACGGACGCGGCAAGACCACGACCAACACCTACTACTCCTCCGACCTGCTCCACACCAGTCAGGACCCGCGCGGGCACACCACCACCTACACGTACTACCCATCCGGCCAGCTGGACACGGTCCAAGCGCCCCGCGATGCCTCAACGTTCGAGACGACCCACCACTACTACGACACCGACGGCAACCTCACCAGCACTGTTGCGCCATCCGGCGCCACGACCACCTACGACTACTGGCCGCAGGGCTGGGTCAAGTCGATGACAGACCCAGACGGCAACGTCTCCGGAGCCTCCCCCGCCACCGTCGAAGCGCACACCACCCACTACACCTACTACGACAACGGCCTCACCCACACCGTCACCGACCCCAACGACAACGTCACGACCGACACCTACGACGGCGAACACCACCTGACGGAAACCACCGTGGCCGACCCCGCCAGCACGGTCGCCTCCGACACCATCAACACCTACGACCCGAACGGGAACCTCCTGACCACCGAGGTCAACGGGGTGCTCAAGCAGACCAACCACTACGACGGCGCCGGGAACCTCGACTGGACCAAGGACGGCGACGCCGACAAGACCACCTTCACCTACGACGGCGCCAACCGGATGACCACCAAGGTCATGCCAGACGGGAACGTCACCGGCGGAACGCCCGCCGACTACACCTGGACCTACGGGTATGACGCCAACGGCAACCTGACCAGCGTCCTGGCACCCGGCGCCGCAGCCGCCACGATCACCGATTACGACGAGCTGAACCGACCCGTCCAGGTCACGACACCCGGCGGATCGGTCACCCAGACGAGCTATGACGGCGACGGCGACGTCACTTCCGTGACCGACCCGAACCTCAACACCACCACCTACCAGTACAACGACGACAACAACCAGACCGAGGTCATCTCACCACGGACCAAGACCGCCACCACCAACTACTTCTACGACGGTCTCAAACGTGACCACACCGCGTACAACGGCACCAGTACCACGAGGTGGACCTACGACCAGGACGGCAACGTCGCGTCGGTCGAAGACCCCGACTTGAACACCACCGGCTACGACCGGTACCCATCCGGGCTGGTACAGACCGTGCACCGGGCCGACAGCAGCACGCTCGGCTACACCTACGACGGCGACCACAACGAACTGACCTACGTCAACGCCAGGTCGAAGACCACCACCTACGGATACAACGCCCTCAATCAGCAGACCAGTGTCAAAGACCCGCTCAACCGGACCACCACCACTACCTACGATCCGGCCGGGGTCGTCACCAAGGTCACCGACCCGGACACCAAGTACACGACGTACACGGTCGACCCGACCGAGCGCACCACCGCCATCGACTACTCGGCCGCCGGTACGCCCGACGTGTCGTCCATCGGCTACGACGCCGACGGCAACCGCACCTCCATGACCGACGGCACCGGGACCTCCAGCTACGGCTACGACACCCAAGACCGACTCACGGACGCCACGACGGCCGCCGGCCACACCGGCTACAGCTACGACGCGGACTCCAACGTCAACCAAATCGCCTACCCCAACGGCAACCACGTGGTCCGGACCTTCGACCCGGCCGAGCAGCTGCACACCGTCAAGGACTGGAACAACCAGACCACGACGTTCGACTACAACTCGGACGGAGCCCTGGCCGACGTCGCGTATCCGAACGGTGTTACTGCCACTTACGGGCTTGACGACAACGACCAAACCACCTCCATCACCGACACCACCGGATCTGGAGCCACCCTCTCCACCCTGCTCGCATTCGACTACGGCACCCGCGACGCCAACGGCCAAATCACCTCCGAGACCGATACCGGGACCGGACAGGCGCCACAGACCTACACCTACAACGCGCTCAACCAGCTGAAGACCATCAACGCCGGCACCTTGACCTACAACGCCGCCGACGATCCCACCACGCTCGCGACCGGCGCCACCGTGGTCTATGACGACGCCGACCAGGCCACCAGCTACACGCCCCCTTCGGGCACCCCGATCAGCGGGTCATCGACGACGCTGAGCTACGACCAGCAAGGCACCCGCACCCCCGACAGCGTCGCGATCGACATGCGGCCCGTGGCATACGGCTACGACCAGGCCCACCGCCTCACGTCGGCATCCCGCTCGGCCTTCGCGCCCACCGTCTCGGCCGGCTTCCAGCACACCCTGGCCGTGCAACCCGACGGCACCGTCATCGCCTGGGGCAACAACGCCAACGGACAAATCGGCGACGGCACCACCACCAACCGCAAGAGCCCCCAAGCAGTGACCGGCCTGGCGGGCGCGACGACCGTCGCCGCCGGTCGGGGCCAGTCCCTCGCCGTCACTGCGCCCACATCCGGTGCGGGCGCGACCACAGTGTGGGCGTGGGGCAACAACGCCACCGGACAACTCGGCATCGGCAACACCACCAACCAGTCCTCCCCAACCCAGGTCACCGGTGCCGCCGGCGCCATCGAGGTCAGCGCCGGCAACGGCTCCAGCGCTGCGCTCATGCCCGACGGCACCGTCAAGACCTGGGGCGACAACACCTACGGCCAACTCGGCGACGGCACCACCACGCAACGCACCAGCCCCGTGACCGTGACCGGACTCAGCCACGTCGTGGAAGTCTCGGCCGCCGGTGCCTACATGACCGCCCTGAAGTCCGACGGGACCGTCTGGAGCTGGGGCCGCAACCAGTTCGGCCAACTCGGCAACAACACCTTCACCAACAGCTCCACCCCGGTTCAGGTCCAGGGCCTGTCAGGAACAGTCCGTCAGATCGACACCTCCTCCTCCGGCGCCCACACCATCGCCCTGCTGGACAACGGCACCGTGCAGACCTGGGGCCACAACGACCTCGGCCAACTCGGAACCGGGAACACCACCAACGCCAAGACCGCCACCACCATCTCGGGCGTCAGCAACGTCGTCTCCGTCGCCGCCGGCGACGAGCACAGTATTGCGATCGAAGGCGACGGCACCACCTGGGCGTGGGGGGACAACACCTACGGCCAACTCGGCGACGGCACCACCACCAGCCACACCACTCCAACCCAGATCGGGTCCGGGTTCACCACCAGCGACACCATCACCGCCGGCGGCTTCTTCACGATCACAGCCAAACCCGACGGCGCCATCTACAGCTGGGGCAGAAACGACACCGGACAACTCGGCGACACCACGACCACCCAACACGCGAGTCCCGAACACATCGGCGGCAGCACCAACGCCATCGCCCCCGGCGGCTCGGCCTTCGACACCTACACCTACAACGGAGACGGGATACGCGCCACAGCCACCACCGGCGCCACCAAACACACCTACACCTACGACACCAACCCCGCCAGCACAAGCAACGGGAGCCAAACCGTCCCAGTCATTCTGGCCGACGCCGTCACCAGCGGCGACACCACGAACTACATCTACGGACCCCAGGACCAGCCCATCGAACAGATCACAACGCACAACAGCGCCGACACACCAAGCTGGTTCCTCACCGATCAATACGGGTCCATCCGAGCTACCACCGATACCAGCGGTGCTGTCACCTCCACCACCACTTACAACCCCACGGGCACCACAACCATCCACACAGGGTTGAATGTGACTAAATTGGGATGGGCCAGCCAATATGAGGACGGAGACACAGGCCTCTACTACTTCCAAGCCCGCTACTACGACCCCACCAGCGCGCAATTCATCTCAAAGGATCCGTTAGTATCCCAAACAAACTCCGCCTACAGCTACGCGAATGACAACCCTCTTACGCTAGCGGACCCCACAGGGCAATGTGACAACGACGTCTGTCACTTCCTTAGTAACACGTACGACAGTATCAAGAACACGACTGAAACGTCCCTCGGAAGTGTCTTCGCGATTGGCGCGCAGAACCCTGAGCAGGCGGAAATGTATCAGTACTACGGCACCCAGGTAGTGAGTGGCGTTCTCCAAACGGAGTTCGCCCCGCTTGTCGGTTGCGCGAATCACGATCTTTCCGCTTGCGGTCATCTCTGGGTGCAGCTGACAGGTGTCGGACTCGGTGGAGTCGACGCCGCCCCTGAGGCAGTATGCGGAAAATCCTGACGTGGTAGCGTTTACGACATCCAGACTTCAGTACTATGTGGATGCAGCCAAGGACGCAGTCGCGAGCGGTGAATTGAGCCTTACCTCTGATCAAGCTCTCGCGGCCGAGGAGAACCCGGGTTTGAAAAACGCTTTCTGGGGGCAGCGAATCGACGCATATGTCAAGAGGGCAGTCGAAAACGATAAGGACCTCGCTCATCTGTGGGTCTCGAAGTCAGGTGAATTTGGGCCTGACTTCCACTTCCTCGAGGCAAATACCTGGTGGGACGTAACGACCGAGAGTATGTTTCAGAGGCACCTCGACAAGTATGCTGAGCCCTTCGGCTACGGCATAGGAGTTTTTCGCTAGTGAGGCAAACAGAATTGCGCGCTCGGTGGGGCACCGGCGAACTGCCTTCCCCGACGTCGATACGATCCTGGCTCGCAGGCAAGCGCAAGCAGCCGAGGGGACTCTCGAAGACCCCGGATGGTCGAGTCGACCTCCGGGGGCTCGTTCTGCCCGATCTTGCGGACGAGCCTCGTCTTGGACTGGATCATCGAGGGTCGATGACCCAGTCGGAAGTCCACTGGCTCGAGGGCACTGACTGGATTGACCTGGATCTCTCCTACTCGAGACTTCTGAATATGCGCATGTCAGGCCTTCGGATCACAGATTGCCTCTTTGATGGTTCACAGCTCGATTCATCCAGGATCTGGAATACGTCTATTGAAGGATGCTCGTTCACGGGAGCATCCCTGCGAGATGCAGCGCTTGGGACCTGGGACAACGGGGAGCTCAATACCTGGAGCCGCTGCAACTTCACGTCTTCAGATCTGCGAGGCACCATGTGGTCAGGATGCGACGTTGTGGATTGCACCTATTCCGCATGCCGTATGTCCGGCGCTGATTTCCTACAAGCGTCTCTCTGCCATGTTGTTTTCGAGGGGGCTATGGACCGTGTTACTTTTGATGGACGCCAGCTGCCAGGCAAGCGGCCGGTGAGTCAGATGAGAGATGTGGACTTTTCGTCAGCGACCTTTAATCGAGTGTGGTTTCGAGGCTACGAATTCGTCGGGGTTGCACTGCCCGACGTTCCTGGTGTGTACGAGATCCGCAATTATCCTGTCGTTGCCAGAAAGGTCTTGAAGATTGCGCAGGAAAGCAATACGAAATTCAGCACGAAGCTCCAAGCTTTGCTCAAGAATGAGTTAAAGCTCCCCGGTGATGATTCCTCATCTGGAGTCTTCAACCGTGCCGACTACGTCTCTCTTGATAGTCAAGGATTCGCGGACTTCGTCGAAACGGCTTTTATGCAATCAATGAGCGACCTTTAGCCTATCTGGCATTGGGGTTTCCTAAGGGCGAGTGCTCTCGAGAATTGCGACGCGATTCAAGTGGGCAGAGAGGACGGGTCGCTGAGATGCCACAGCCGTTATCTCAAGTCCTCGTGTCGCGGGTTTAGCGGCCGCAGGAGGACATTGGTCTGCGGCCCACTCAGCGGGCAGAGTTCCGAAGCCGGTGGCCGATCGTCGCATCAAGCGCCCGAATGGTCGTGGCAGCAGTCAGCGTTTCGTCTGAAGCGCCTGGTACAACGCGCGACTGAAGGCGGCAAACTCTCGTTCCGATGCGCTCGCGGCCATCCTGCGCAACGTGTATGCGACGGCAGCGTTGGAAACTGTCCACATATGCCTAGGCTGCCGACGGCCGTTAGCGCGAATCGGTCACGCCTCAAGCACGCAGCGACGTGGGGGAGTGTCGAGACTTGAACCGTCGGGTGGCGAATGCCTCGGGTTCGTATCCAGAGCGGCCAGGCAAAGCAGTTTCCTTCCGGTTCAACTCTCGGCTCCATGCATCGGGTTCTCGGGAGTTGATCCGAGGTCGTGGCCGATGGTGTCGGCGATCAGAGTGATCCTGGCTGCAGAGAGCTGGTCCTCAAGTGGTCCCGGTACGGCATCGAGCCGCAAGGAACCCACGACGACGAGGCGATCGCCCACGCTCACCTTCTCGGACAGGTGTCGCGCAAGTTGGGGGTTGGGGCAAGAGACCTCATACTCCACACCCGCCTGGGCGGCGTGGGCGTCCCTCAGAACCAGAACTGTGGCAACCCCTCCTTCTGCGGTTACCCAAGTGGGGCGCGGCAACCACGATGCCTCGAGCCACCGAGTAGATGCTCATCGGACCTCCAATGGCCGGGGTCTATAATTAGATACAATCTAGCACCGGATTGGCTATCGGAGCCGTCGATTCACCCGGTCGTGTCGTGACCATAGGCTCAGTGCATGGCGCGCCTGATCGACATCGATGACTTGGTCGACGCCCATGTCGTGGCGGCGCTGCTCGGTCTTTCCCACGCCACGTCCGTGCACCTGTATCAGCAGCGCTATCCCGACATGCCGCGTCCCGTGCTAGACCGAGGAGGACGACGTGCGCGACTGTGGCTGCGGAGCGAGATCATCCGTTGGCACCGAGGCCGAGGCCGGCCGGACGGATGACCCTCCTTATCCACCGGCACAGTGACCTGGTGGCGGCAGTGGAACTGATCCGTCGGACTGACGCCTCGTCCTGTGTGGTGTCTCGTCGTTGGGGGGCTGAGGTCGCCGAGGCGGGAGTGCCGGTGTCGGTCGTTGTCGCAGCCTGAGGGGCGAAGATCGCCGCCGCGCACTGGCAAGTCGCTCAAGCACCCACTGCCGCAACCAGCTCAGGGCGGCCGGTCAGTCATACCGTCTGCTTGGGTTGGGTCGAGCGCGCTTGGTCGCAGCAAAGAGGGACGCCGGGCCGACCCCTGTGGAGAGGGCCGACCCGGCGTTCCGGGTGGGGACTTTCGCCTAGCTCACGGTGAGTGCCGTGTCATCGACCACGAACGACGTCTGGAGCGAGACATCCTCCGAGCCGCTGAACGAGATCGTCACGGTCTGACCCGCGAACGAGGACAGGTTGAACGACTTCTGGCTGTAGCCGGAGGCCTTGTTCAGGTTCGAGTACGTCGCCAGCGTGGTCGTGCCGGCCTTGACCGTCAGCTTGTCGTACGCCGTCGTCGTCGTCGTCTCCGCGGTGTCGATGTGCAGGTAGAACGTCAACGTCGCGGCGCAGCCCGACGGGATGGTGACCGACTGCGTGAGCGTGTCGGTGTGGGTGGTGCCGTAGCCGTCCAGCCACGCCTTCCAGCTGCCGCCGTGCGCAGGCTCGCCGGCGGAGCTGTCGATGACACGCCGCCGACGCGGTCCACGGAGCAGCCGATCCGGTCTCGAAGCCGGGGTTGCCCAGCTTCTGGCCCGGGCTGCTGCAGCCGCCGCCGCCGCCGCTGATCGTCCAGGTGAACGTGGTCGACCCGGAGGCGTTGGTGCGTGTCCTTGGCGGTGACGGTGAGCTGAACGTGCCGGCCGTGGTCGGCGTGCCGGTGATCAGGCCGCTCGAGGCGTTGATCGACAGCCCGGCCGGCAGACCCGTCGCGCGCCAGGTCAGCGTCTGGCCCGAGGCCGAGTCGGTGCCGGTCATCTGCAGGCTGACTTCGCGGTGCCGACGGTGCCGGACTGGCTGCCCGGGTTGTTCACCGTGACCGTGTTGCCCGTGCCGCCGCCGCCGACGATCGGCGTGCGTCAGATCGCAGTCGTTGGTGTCGTTCGACCAGCTGGCCTGCTCGGCGAAGGTGCCGAAGGACCCGAACGAGACGTTGGCCGCGGCGCCCTGCCCGGAGCGCGATCCAGGCGCACTCGTCGGAGTTCTCCTGGCCGTTGTAGGTGCCGCCGGTGTGGTTCGTCCAGCCGCCGGCCGGGTTCTGGTCCGACATCATCTCGTGCCACTCGTGGCCGAGGGTCATCGTCCAGCCGTCGAGCTGTGCCGGCGGTACCGGAGTTGACGAAGTCGACGCCGCAGCTGGCGCCCGCGTCCATGTTGTACGGCTGGTTGCTGAAGGCGATGTCGCCGTACGGCGAGGAGACGCGTGTCGGCTAGGTGCCGGTCAAGGTCCGTGCCGATCTCTCGGCCGGACAGTCCCTGCACTCGGATGGGCCTCGGAGACTGTGAGTAGGACGCCCACGGTGCGAACGACACCCCGAACTCGATGTGTTGTGCGTGAGGATGCCGCCCCTTGCCGGTGATGTGTGACGTGACAAAGCCACGCCGGAATACGCTGACCGCGTGATATTCGCAGCCGCCGCGCTAGTCCTCGTGGGGATCGTCGGGGGAATCGTCTGCGGCGCGCAGGAACTTCTTGAGAGGGTGCGGGACTGTCGCCGCTGACGCCACGCCGCCCGCTCATCGGCTAGATCCGCGCCCACTCAGCGGCCTGAGAGTGCGTGGGGCGCAGCTAGGGGCCGGAACCTCCGCTCACCAGTCTCCACTCGCCGTCTTGCAGCTGGAGTTGGTAGAACCAGGTGAGCTTTCCTGGGGTGATGGATCCGTCCTTGCTGCCACTTGTGGTCAGGTCGGACGCGTACTCCACCTTGCTACTTCCCAGTGTCGCCGGTCCTGTCGGAACGGAGAAGGCAGAGACCTTGACGTCACCGCAGAGTTCACCGTTACCCCACACAAAGGTCGAACCCGCCAGGGCATGAGTCGTTTTGCAGTCACCTGCCACCAAGGCCTGGAGGTACGTGTCGAGCACGACAGAGGCGGATGCACCCTCCGGAGGCAGCGAGACGTCAGCGCTCGACGACGTTCCGCCACATGCCGCCACCGCGATCATGGCGACGCCCCCCGCTACGACTGACGCAACCCACCTCATGGCCCGAAGTATGCCGATGCTCAACGGATTGCAGCGCAGAACGCGCAGGCCCGGGCGGGATCTCAGGCGACCTCTCATCGGTGCGCACGTGGTTCGCTCCAGAGAGATCCGTCCCTGTGTCAGCCCTTGTAGCCGTACCAGTTCAGGAGCGGGGTTGCGTACTTCAGGAACAGGGCAGCCGTTGCGTCATCGGTGGGCTGAATGATCTTGCTGGTGCCTGCCACGAAGGGTGTAGTGCCGAGTCCCCCAAGTGCCATTTCCAGGCCGAACAGCCCCGGTTTGTCGTGATAGATGATGTCGGGATCGCTGGCGTTCTGGCCGGCGTAGGCGATTTCGATCGGGGTGAGCCCAGCGGAGGTGTTCGTGCGAGCGCCGAAGATCAGCCCGAAGCGACCGAGAAAGGTCTCGATCGCGGGCCCATAGGGGATGGCGGTCGGCACTGTCGCCTCGCACATCTCAAAGGTTCCCTTGGGAAGAGGATCGTTTCGCGTGATGAGGTGGTTCCTCCAGTGGTCCTCGTCGGCAAAGTCGTAGAACTTTGTCGGCTTCCGCGACGGCGAAGCAACTGTGCCTGAGTGGCTGAACCAGCTGCACACGATCTGGGTCGGCTTCGTCTGCGCGCTCAGATACGAGTACGCGGTGTTCCACCTGTCGAGTGTCGAGGCTGTTGCGGGCGTCGTGGCCGACGTACTTGCCGAGTTGCCAGAGGTGGCGTTGGTCGCTGAGCAACCGGCGAGCGCACTCGCAACCGCAACAGTTACGACAACCGCACTCGTTAGACGGGCGCGTCCGCTCAGGAAGGAACGCCTCGAAGGCGAAGCCTCAGTCGACGGGTACATATTTGGCTGCGGGCCCTTCCTGATGGCGACGTCCTCGGACAGGTTCCCGCTTGGTTCAATACGCTGCCTTATATCGCCAAGGCGGCGCGGGCTAAGGCGCGACGAACTCTAACCTCCCCATCCACCGCGCGCAGGAGAACGCGAATAGCGCTGCTCGGCCATGGCGAACCCACCACCGCCGGGCGTGGCCACCGATGATCCGTGGGCTGCTCAGGACCGGTTTTGCGAGTGTCCCAACCCGTCGTGGTCGCCTACCTGGTATGACCGCTCACTGGGCGAAGGTGTGGTGGTCGGTGGGGTGATCCGGCACCGTGATTGGTGTCGGTGACGTGGAGTTCACCGGCGCATCCCTGGTTCGCGTTGGGTCATCGCCACGACCGCGAGACCTGTGAGGTCCCCGATGAGTAATGCGGGGCCCAACGGCCCAGGACACGCCGACTGGCGACAGGGCTGTGCGCCATCAGAGCGCCGATCAGTGAGCGACCGGCAGTCGTGTCCCGAACCGTTGGGGGTGCCACCTGCTGCGGCTACAGCCAGGGAGCACGAGACCATGATTGACCCGATTGACCAGACTGATCAGATCGAGGTGGCCGGGGACCCGGTTCCCACCGCGGGCATCGACTGGGCCAGCACCGAGCACGCCGTGGCCGTGGTTGATCCCGGCGGCATCCAGCTGGAGCGGTTCAAAGTCGCTCACACCACGCCGGGACTGCGCCGGCTGGTAGCCCGGCTACATAGGGCGGGAGTCTGCGAGGTAGCGATCGAACGGCCCGACGGCCCGGTCGTCGATGCCCTGCTCGAGGCGGGTCTTGGGGTGGTCGTGATCGCTCCGAACCAGCTGAAGAACCTCCGCAGCCGGTACGGGTCGGCCGGCAACAAGGACGACGCGTTCGACGGCTACGTGCTGGCCGATGTGCTGCGCACCGACCGTCGACGGCTGCAACTGCTGACTCGCGACAGCGAGGCCACCGTGACCCTGCGGATGACGGTGCGGGCACGCCAGGACCTCGTCCATGCCCGGGTGGCGATGGCCAACCAGCTCCGCGCCCACCTGCAAACCACGCTGCCCGGCGTGATCGGGCTGTTCAGCGACATCGACTCCGCGATCACGCTGCGGCTCCTGACCCGGTTCCCCAGCCAGGACAAGGCCGACTGGCTCTCCCGCACCCGACTGGGGAACTGGCTGCGGTCGGTGGGCTACAACCACCTGGCCAACCTCGACCGGCTGTGGGACCACCTGGACCAAGCCACGCGCGGCACCACCGGATCCGAAGCCGCCGCCCGAGCCGAGATCACTGTGGCCCTGGTCGCCGCGGTGACCAGCCTGCGCACGCAGATCAAAGCCCTCGAAGACCAGATCGCCGACCAGCTCGCCCACCATCCCGACGCCGCGATCTTCACCTCGCTCCGCAAGTCCGGGACCGTGCGCGCGGCCCGGCTGCTGGCCGAGATCGGTGACGCCCGAGGCCGGTTCCCCACCCCCGAAGCGCTGATCTGTCTGGCCGGCGCCGCACCCTCGACCAAACAGTCCGGCAACGTCAAAGTCGTCACCTTCCGCTGGGCAGTCGACAAACAGCTCCGCGGTGCCGTCATCGACTTCGCCGGCGACTCCCACCACGCCAACCCCCTGGGCCGCGGACCTCTACCAACGCGCACGCGCCAGACATCTCGACCACCCCCACGCCACCCGTGTCCTGGCCCGCGCCTGGCTCCACATCATCTGGCGCTGCTGGCAAGACCGGGTCCCCTACGACCCCACCAAACACCGAGCCCTACAACGAGTCCTCACACAGACTGCTTGACACAGGGCTACTCATCGGTGCGTGAGTGCGGTGTGGAAGTCGGGCCGATGGAGCGGTGGTTGCAGCCGAGGCAGGAGGTTGGCACCGAGCGGGAGGCTCATGCCCCACTGACGATCACGAGTTCGTTGCCCTCGGGGTCGGCGACCCGCCAGCGAGCGTCGGACTCTTCAAGGAGTCGGCCACCGGCTGCGAGGGTCGTGGTGAGGCGCGTCTGCGCGACGTCTGTCGGCACAGCGAGCTCGAAGTGGATGCGGTTGCGTTGCCGGCGCCGCTCCGTCTCCGAGGCGTCGAGCTCTTGGAACACCAGCACCGGGTTCAGTCGCCGCGGATCGTGGATGTCGCTGGCTCCGGCTCGCCGGTCGTGGGTGTATCCGAGTGTGGCCATCCAAAACGCGCGGACCGCGGCGACGTCGGCGGCGTCGAGGAAGAGCTGAGCGAATCGTGGCAAGGCCGGATCCGCAGTGGCACCGAGTTCTCGGGCAGCGGTCTGGAGGTTCTCGGCGAGGTCGGTGAAGTCGAGCTCGAGGCCGTGGGCGTCGTCCTCCCACTGGTCCTTACCGCTGTCGATGATCACGAGCCCGGGGCGCAGGTCGACCAGCAGCGGGAAGCCTTTCTCGACGGTCAGCGCCGCTGCTGCGGCGGCCAGGTCCCGCTGCTGCGCCGCCGAGGCGATGCGGTAGCACGCCATCGCGCTGAACACCGCCTGCCAGTCCCCGGTCTCGACCCTTTCGCCGAGCGCCGCGCCCGGCACCAGGTCGACCTCGTTGCCGTCGGGGTCGGTGTGACAGACCCCGAACGGTCCCGATGCCTCGCCAAGACTTGCCTGCTCGACCGCCGAGGCGGGCCGCACCACGTCGAGGTGGATGCGGTTTCGCAGCGGCCGTGGCTCGGTCGACTGGCGGATCCGTATCGCGGGGTCGCGACGCAACGGGTCCGCCAAACCGCCGTCCCCCCCGGGCGCGTAGTCGAGCACGTGCTGCCAGAACCGCCTGACCACAGCCGGGTTCGCGGACTCGAACACGACGCTCATTTGCTGCAGCACGGCAGGGTTCGCAGCCAGCCCGAGATCCCGCGCGGCCGCCGACACCGCCTCGAGGTGCTCGTCTGAGTCGAGGCGCACCCGCACACCTGTCGCGCGCAGGTCGACCACGACCTCGGCCGGCAGCTCCACGATGTGCCCGGCCAGCGCAGCCCCCTCGATCAGCGAAGGCGCGTCGAACCATGCCGTCGCAACACCATCGACCACCCGCCAATCCGTTCCGATCTCCATGCCCGGCACTGTAAAGCCCATTCCGGACAATCCCTTTCCGCATAGTGAACCCGTCCCGGCCGGCGCATGGAAGGACGCCATTCGGGGCGGCAGCGACCTTGCCTGCTGTGCCTGGCAGTCCTCCCAACTCCTGTAACCGCGTCCCCCTCATCGGCGTGAGCGTGACGGGGAGCCATGAGCGTCACTGCCGAGAACGACGGTGCAGGACGTTGCGGAAGTGCCTCGTTTTGGACGAAATGCGCACGGCACGATCAGGGTGTCGACGTCTCGCAGCTCGTGGTGCTCGCCGGAGGGATCGGCCCTTCGATCGAGAAGCAGGTGTCGTTGCCGTCCCCGGCGAACGCCAGGTCGGTGCCCGGCCCGCCGTACAGGGTGTCGTCGCCGGCCGCGGTGATGATCTGGTCGGGTCCGCCGCGCCCGTGGATGACGACGTCGGGGGCGGATGTCTCGGACCTGCCGAGGGCAGCGGTGAGGAGGTCGCGACCGTTGGTGCCGTCGACGGTCCAGGACGCGGCTCCGTCGAGGTTGAGGTAGAGAACGTGGAAGGTGCCCGAGAAGCGGGACACGTGGCCGTCGGCGTCGATGCGTCCGTCGGCCAGATCGAGGAGGGCGTGTTGCCACGGGACTCCTGACGGCGGGTTCGTGATGTGGGTGTCGAGCGTGTTGCTGCCCGGGCCACCGTCGACCACGGCGCCGGAGCCGGGGACGAACGGGACCCGGAAGTAGTCGTCACCGGGTCCGCCGTACACGTCGTCGTTGCTGGAGAAGTGCAGCACGTCGTCGCCGGGGCCGCCGTGTGCGATGTTCGTGTACTGGCCGGTCGCGTTCTCCTTGAGGAAGTCCGAGCCCCCGCTGCCCCTGAGCGTGTTGTGTCCCCTCCCGCCGTCGAGCGAGTCGGTGCCTCCTCGGCCTTCGATGAGGTCGTCACCGCCGTTCCCCTGCAGCGAATCGTCCTGATCGGTACCGATCATGACGTCGTCGTAGTGCGTGCCCAACGCGACGAGCGACGTCCCCGGTGCCAGGTGAAGCCTGGTGCGGCCGCGACCGGTCAGCCTGCCGGCCCGCGCGTCCAGCAGTACGCCGACCGGGGAGTCCACGAAGGAGAAGACGACCTCGGCCGGTGCGCGGGTCGTCATCGTGTCGTTCCCGGGTTCGGAGAAGAAACGCACCACGCGCGTCGAGCTCGACACCATCACGTCGTCGCCAGCACCGCCGTGCAACCCGCTGTCCAACGACCGAGCGCGCAGGTGATCGTCCCCTGCGCCGCCACGCATGAACGAGGCGCGCCCGGGGCCGCCGTCGATCCAGTCGTCACCGCGGCCCCCGACGAGGTCATCGGAGCCGTCTCCGCCGCAGATGACGTCGTCACCGTCACCGCCCCTGATCCGGTCGTCCCCGCCGAGCCCGGCGATCACGTCGGCTCCCGGGGTCCCGATCAGCCGGTCGTCGTCGGCGGTGCCGACGATCGTCGCCACCTGCCCGCGACACGTCGCGGCTGCGCCCGCCGTCGACGGGCCCGCAATCCATGCCAGCGCGGGTGCGGCGATGGCGAGAAGGGCGAGATTGGCGAAGCGGGCCGCGCGCATGCAGCACCTCCGAGGCTCAGTGGGTGTCCATCGAGTCTGCTGCATCGAGGGCATCTCTGGTTCGATGGCGAAGCGTTCAGAGCCCGCATGATGACCACGTCGCTCCAGCGATGGTCACGACCGCTCATGTGAGGTCGACACATTCGAGCCCCCCGGGGAGCCACGCAGCGACTCCCAGGACGTCGGAGTAGGTTCGGCAGCACCGGCCGCGCGCGGTCCAGCTCGAGCCGGTGACCGATGATTGCCGCTTGACCTCGGCAGTCAGGTTGCCCTCTCCCTATTGGGTGTTGGCGGGCGATTCCTACCCCAGTCATCCAGGCGTGGATGTGCACGCTGCCGATATTGGTGCGCCCGACTGCGCCTTGACGATCAAAGCCGGCGAAACGGCCCACCTCACCGCGGCAGAGCGGTCGGTCGGGGGACACTCGTGCACTACGACACTCAGGTCCGCGAGGGTGGGGAGGGTCGCTGTTAGCAGAATGATTGGACGCCGTGTGGACGTTGGGGGTGAGCTTGCCTGATGTGCTCCGGCCGATGGTCATGGCCGACCTTGCCGACGTGTTGCCCATCCAGCGCGAGGGTTCCGTACTCGGGCTCGGCAACGTCTTCCCTCAGGACCGATATCCGTTCCCTGACGACGCTGTTCACGACCGATGGGCTCAGGAGATCGCCGATCCAGAGATCGACTGTTTCGTCGTGATTGACGCCAACCAGCGGACCGCTGGGTTCGCTGCCACACGGGGTCCGGAGTTCCGGCACTTCGGCACAGCGATACACACCTGGGGCACCGGGCTTGCCGGTGCCGCGCATGACGACGTTCTGGCCCACGTCAGAACCTCGGGCCACGACCGCGCTTGGCTACGAGTATTCGCGGGGAATGAACGCGCCCGACGGTTCTATGAACGCCGAGGATGGACTCCCACCGGGGAAGAGGTTCAGTCCACCTTCCCCCCGCACCCCACTCTTCTTAAGTACGCAGTCGTCATTTCCTCGACCGACCGCCCATGACCGTCCATCACGGCTCATCGGTACGACGGAGGCCCATGTCAGCGCTCATTAGTGCGTTTGGACTCAGGGCTGCCAGCCGCGCTCTGCTGCCCACAGTTCGGCGAGCGCCATCAGTAGCGGCTGCACCGTTGCCTTCATCTGGCCGTACACGAGAATATCCGGACACTCCCGGGCGAGACGCAGTTTGAACCGACCCCACGAATCACGGTGGTCGTCGTTCGCCCGCAGGAAGTCGCGAAATAGCAACGCGTACCGCGCCGTCTCGCCGTGCGCCTCCGCGGACGTGGATGTTTACCGACCTGGCGCCGACAGGTGGGGCGAAGACTCGCTTCGGATGACTGGTAGTCCCGAGCATCTCGACGCGATTCCACTCCTCTGGTCTTTCCCGGTAGCCCGCGTCTGTGAGAGGGCGAAGGTCGATGTCCGACAGGGACTCCACGCGAACCATCAGGTCAATGCAGTCCTTGGCCGGCAGACCGGGCACAGAGGTCGAGCCGATGTGGTCCGTCGCCCTCGCTTCTGGAAGCGAGCATGCGAGCCAGACGGCCATCTCGACGCCTTCGGCGGCCCACCCGGGTCGGTAGTCAACGACCCTCACGCCGTGCTGAGAGAACGTCTCGTCCGGGAAGGGCACGAACAGAGTCTCCCAGAGACACACTCATCGGCTGAGGGATACATTCCAGCGGCGCCATTGTCCGGTGAAGTGACGCGCCTCGAAGCGCTGGCCTCGACCGTCTTGGTACCACCGGGAGTAGCTGCGACGGCTGGGTCACAGCCACTTTGCTACGCCGCGCAAGAAGGATGGGGTCCAACGGCGAACGCGCCCGCGCGAACTCCTGCCGTCCCATCGCCTTCCTTCGTCTCGTCAGGTGCGGAAGTACGTCAACGGAAGATCACCACTCGGCTCACATCTCCTGGTGAGGCGGGCTCACCATCGCGGGTCCTAGGTTCCGGGCATCGCCCGACACCATCGGGCCTGACCAGGAGCCCGACATGAACCTGACCGAGCACAACAGAGCTGACGACGAGCGGAAGCCCACCAGCGAAGACCTGATTCGTTGGGCGGGCCTGTCCGCGGTGCTAGCGGGAGCCTGCTACGTGCTGGTGGGGATCTTCCATCCGGCCAACCTTCCCGCGTCGGTCACCACCACTCGCTGGGAGGTCGTCCACCTCCTCGCCTGCGCCATGTGCTTCTTCGGGGTGCTCGGCATGGCGGGCCTTTACGCCAGGCAGGCAGCGCGAGCCGGGTGGACCCTGCTGGCCGGATTCCTGATGCTCGAGCTGTGGCTGGTGCTCATCATGGGCTTCAGCTTCGTCGAGGCTTTCGTGCTACCGCACGTGGCGAGCAGCTCTCCCGCACTGGTGCAGGCCTGGATGGGCATGTTCAACGCCCCCGCCGGCACCTTCGATCTCGGAGTGCTCCCCACGGTCTGGACGCTCACGGCGCCGGTCTACATCCTCGGCGGCCTGTGCTTCGGCGTAGCGACCTTCCGAGCCAGGATCTTGCCGCGTTGGGCAGGCGCGCTGCTCGCGCTGTCGACCCTGCTGGCGCCGGTCGCCGCAGTGCTCCCGAACGCGGCCCAGCCGAAGATGGCGATCCCGATGGGGATCGCGCTGGTCTGGCTCGGCTCTGCCTTGTGGACCGAACGACGTACACAGTCGCCGGCCTCGGCCAGCCGTGAGCCTGTACGGCTGCGCGACCGGACGCCTCAGCCATGAGAGTGCGGTCATCGACCCCAGGGATCGACATGGGCAAGGAGGTGCTCGGCGATGGTTTGCAGGTTCGCTCGGATGGATTCGTTCGTCGCGTCGGTGAACCCAACCGTGTCCAAGAGGTCGTCGGATTCCACGAGATCCTGGAGCGCCGGGGGACCTTGATGACCGATCACTTGATGTGCCCAGGCCGTCAGGTCCCTGTCGGTCAGTTCGCCACTGCGCCACCGCCGCACCTGAGCTTGGGTTGCCCTGATCGCCGTCTGCTCAGGGTCGAGCCGGGCCATCCGCAGGTCGTCCCGGGCTGCGGCGACGAGGTCGTCCATCTCGAACGGACTTGTCAGCGGGGTGACGACCTTGCTCGCCAGAGCAATCACCCCGTCGCCGTCACTGCCCTCGGCGAGAAGGTCGGTGGCAGCGGCGACCAACGACTTGGCGTCCCTGGCCCGCAGGTCGTAGAGAGCGAGTACGTCACCGAAGCGCTGCCTCGACGGAGCAGGGTCCAGGTGAGTCACGCGACGGAGGGTACGCGGAGAGATGGTGGGTCGCCCGCTCATCGGTGTGGGCGACCCTCACGGCGGCATGACAAAGCGATGCCGTGGAAGGATCTCGGTCATGACAGACGGTGCTGAACCGGGTCGCGAGGTTGTGCTCGAAACCGCCCGCCTCAGCCTCAGGCGGTGGCGCGTGGCCGATGCGGTCTTCCAACGTGAACTGTGGCTCGAACGTGATCCGAGAGTGCCGCCGCACCGTCGCATCGATGCCGATGGACATCCCACCGTCACGGACATTGAGGACTCCATCCGAGCCGCGGGGCCATCCTCAGCCGGACTGCTGGTCGTCGCGCGGAAGGGCGAGGGCGAGGCGCTTGGCTACTGCGGCTTGATCGACAGTGGACTGGGGCCACAAGAGCCGGAGTTGGCCTACGAGTTCCTCTGTCGGTTCTGGGGCCAGGGGTACGCGACGGAGGCTTCATGGGCGGTACTGGATTGGGCCAGATCCCTTGGTCATGTGCGGCTCTGGGCTCATGTCTGGGACTGGAACGGCGGCTCTTGGCGCGTCCTGTTGAAGCTTGGGTTCACCGAATCGAAGCGTGATGAAGCGGCCTACGGGCTCGACCTGTTGATGACCAGGCCGCTCTGAGTGTGTCCGCTCATCGAGATGTGAGTGAGCCGGACAGCGGCAAGAGCGGACGGGTCACCGTCGGCGGGGGTAGGGGCCGCTTCCCGAGACGATCCGGACGGTTTCTACCGCTGGTCCGTGCCAGGTGTACACGTGGTGACCCCTCTGTCGAGCTTCCCTCGCCCAGCCAACTCGGATGAGGCGGTTTCTTGTCAACGCCGGTCGAAAATTGACCCCTTTCCGCCGGGCGAGTTCCAGGCCGACGCTCCGGGGTCAGTCTTCAGCCGTCGCTGACATTTCTCAGGCTGACCACTTCGCGGGGCCAACGGCCTGAACGCATCCAAGCCTGGATCATCGCCTCCTCATGCCTCAGGAACGAGGTGAGTTCGTTGTCGCCGCGAGCCTTGTCCTCCCGCGACAGACGTAGGAGTTCTTCGCTGTCGTCGGCCATGGCGTTGACGAAGTCGGTCGAACATCGCGATAGAAGGACCCCGTGCGTCTGGTCAAGACGGATGAGTGCTGACGTCGCGTCCCGGCCCGTGAGTGCCGTGAACAGCGAGGCCGTGAGGCGTGGTGTTTCTCCCACGTCCTGCCTCAAGGGGTTGAGCAGACTGTCTCCCTGGTCATTGGGTGCGCAGGGACCCAGGGCGACGGAAAACCGATCCAGGTCGCGCTCCGGGCACGTGAAGACAACGACAGCAATGTCCCGTCGAAGACGTCGAGGACGCAGCAAATAAGGCACACAGCAGTATCGACGGTGATCGGCGTCCCCGTTCCTCACATTGGCAGATCCGAGCGCGCGGACAGCATGTGAGGACGTTCGCCGTGGCAGTCTGTCCGCGTGGATTGGACGCGGGACGAGGTACTGGCCGCCGTGCGGGCCTCAGTGCCGGGGCGGGTCGACTCAGGGTGGACCTTCCAGCGGGCCGATCTCGACGGGGACCAGGTGTTGATCCTGTTCCGAGTCGGAGCACAACGGTTCGGCGTTCACTACTCGCTCGAAGAACTGCCGGACGGCCCGAACACCGGAGAACCGTGCGACACTCCCAGAGGGTGGGCACAGGAGATCGGGTGGGACATGGACGAGCAAGTCCTCACCGGGGGCCTTTTGAGGGCCGAAGGCACGGCAGGACCGGACGGTGTGATTCTGCTTAGCTGGCGTCCGTGACAGCTGGGAAGGGTCTTCTTCGCTGGCAAGTCAGGAGTCGATGTGCGCGGGCTCGCTCGTCGGCATGAGCAGACGCCCGGACAGCGGCTTGCGAGTGCGATTAGAAGGGCAGGACGTCGAGGACCTGACCGTGACCAACGACCCGGTTGGGGTAGCGGAGCGTGAACCGTGTGCCCGGTACGACGAACACGTCGGCCAGGTCTGACCAGAAGTGCAGGTCAGCTGTCACGCCGGAGACGCCAGGTTCCAACGGCTCTCCCGATTCGGTCGTGATCTGTATACCCAGGTTCGTCTCGTCCGCCTCGGCGACGTCGTGCTCGACCCGGAGAATCAGGGACCTACAAGGCGTGGGCATCGGCCCTGAGACGCCACCATCTGCCGCGCCGTTCATCTCGATCCCCGCCTTCGCATGCACGGATGCACCCTCGCATCTTCGCCGGGCCTGAGCCCACAGCCGACCATCGCGGGGGGCAAAGTATGCGCAAGGACCCACCTCGCCCGTGCGGATCGTCAGTTAATGTCGAACTCGTTGCCTTCAGGATCCTTGAGCGCAACCGCGTAGTGCTCGGCGCCCGGCTCGAGTTCCTCGCCGAGGTCGGTGAGCAACGTTGCGCCGAGTGCACCCAGCCGCCTGGCTTCGGCATCCACGCGCTTCTTGCGGGTCTCGATAGGGACGTCTTGCCCTCCGCTGGCCCGGATATCGATGTGCAGCTGATTGCTGGTGGTTTTGGGATCGGGCACGACTTGGATCCAGATGCGTGGGGCGGCGCCCTCCGGATCGACGATGCAGTCCGTTCCGCGGCCCTGCCAGGACTCGGGCAGCCCGACCTCGCGTCGCCAGTCGTCCCAGGTGGCGAAGCCGGCGGGCGGCGGCTCCAGCACGTAGCCCAGCGCGTCGGCCCAGAAGCGGGCCAGTCGTTCCGGATCGCCGATGCAGTTGATGACGAGTTGGAACTGGACAGCCATCGGTCCTCCACTCAGGAGACGAACTTGTCGAAAGCATCATCATGGGCGTCGCCGCCGACACTCGTCGGGGCCAAGAGCGCTCGGACATCGCCGACGCTGCCGCGAGCGCACCTCCACGGCAAATCCCCAGACCTCCGAGCGGGACTGTCCCGGACGCAGTGCAAGCCTGCAGCGACCTAGCCGATTGCCGGGATTAGCGCTGCCAGCGATCTCCGAGCGCGCGCTGGTGGTGCTGGTTGGTGTCAGGGTTCTTGCTGTTCCTCCTTGATCCTCTGTCCGACTTCGATGAGGTGGCCATCTGGGTCACGCATGTAGCAGCGTAGTTCTTGACCCCGGTCGGTGGGTGGTGTCAGGAACTCGGCACCGCGTGCATGCCATTGTTCGTAGACGGAGTGGATGTCGGCGACTCGGATGTTGAGGAAGCTGCTGACGCGGTCGGGGTCGGTTGGTGGTCCGAGTGTCACGGTCGGCTTGTCATCGGTGGGACCTCCGCCGACGTTGATGATGATCCAGCCGTTCGCGAGCGCGATGATCGTGGGCGCGCCTTCCTTGAGCACCTCACCGCCCAGGACGTCGGCGTAGAAGTGTCGTGACCGGTCGACGTCGGAGGTGACAAGGAAGTGTGTGAGGGCGATTCCCTCTGCGGGCGCTGGGAAGTTGGCCATGGCTAGCGCTCGAACACTGGACGGACTTCGACCGTCCCGCCGAATCGGGTGGCCGGAATCCGTGCCGCGAACGCGACTGCCGCGTCGCGATCCGCCGCGTCGTAGAGGTAGTAGCCGTCCAACTCGCTTCCGGCTGGCACGGCGGGGCCGTCGCCGACGACGCGGCTGTCCATCTTCCACCCGAACCGTCACCGCCGTGCCGGCGGCTTGGAGCTGATTGCCGTCGAGCACCCCCGAAGACCGGCGAATCTCCTGGAACTCGGCAGTCACCTTCTCCTGCTCTTCCGCGGGGAGTTCACCTATCACCTTGTCCGCGCCGTTGAAACGGACCTGGAGCATGAACTTCATCTGATCTCCTTGCCTGACCTGTCGTGATTGAATGCGTCGGCTCATCGCTCGTAGCCATGCCGTCACTGGTGCGGGCGTCAGTGCGCGGACTGGGCTGCCGCGAGCCGTGCCGTGATCATGTCGACCACCGCCTCCTTCATGTCCTCGAACGTCTGGGTCATGCTCGCCGCGGGTGAGCGTGCTGGCCCGTTCTCCACAAGCGCGGTGAGCGCCTCGTCGACTGCCTGCTCCGGGGAGATCAGCCTACCATCGTGTCGAGCCCGATGCGGGCGATGACAGAGGTGTTGACGAGGACGGGGACGTGCACGGTCACGTCCACGCCGGCCTGGCGGAGCTCGACGTGCAGCGCCTCGCCCAGGTTGAGCGGGTATGCCTTGGTCGCGCTGTCGTTTGCCATGTAGGGCAGCCCTCCGGCGGCCGCGAGGGCTGAGACGAGCACGATCCCGCCGCGCCCACGGGTGGCCAGCCGCTGGCCGAAGTGGTGTGCGAGGTCGAGGTGCGTGATGACGTTGAGCTGGACGATCTCTCGTAGCCGTTCATGCGGGAGCGAGATGAACGGGCCGGGATTGCCGGCGCCGGCGTTGGAGACGACCAGGCCGATGTCGAGGTCGTCGGTTGCCTCGCGGACCGGGCCGAGGATGCCCTCGCGACCGAGGTCGAGCGGCACGACGCGCGCCTGAACCCCGTATCGTGCCGTGACCTCGTCGGCGACCTCCTTCAGCTGTTCCTCACGCCGCGCGACCAGCACCACATTGATGCCGCTCGCTGCCGCCTGGCGCGCGAACTCCTGCCCGATCCCCGCAGACGCGCCGGTAACAAGCGCCCACGGGCCGTACACGTGCTTATCGAGCTGCTTCATATTCCATCTCTCCTCATCATTCGCCGAACGTCATGGCTTGCTGCCTCGAACGCTTAAAGTAAATGGACCACGCGGTCCACTTCTTACATTAGCAGTCACTGGACAAGTTGGTCCAGTGTTGGTTCGAGGGTGTTCAGGTGGGGCAAGCGCGGGGTCTGGGCGATCCCGTGAGGGTCGATCGCTGCCGTGCCCCTGGGCGCGACTGCAGGGTTGATCAGCGTGTCCCGGAAGGGGAGTTGAGATGGTTGTGGCTCTTGCTCGAGTCAGACGGCTGTCATGCCGCCGTCGGCGATGAGGTTGTGGCCCACGACGTAGGCCGATTCTGATGATGAGAGGAATAGGACGACGGAGGCGATCTCCTCTGGGGAGGCGGGTCGGCCGAGGGGAATCTGGGCGAGCATGGCTGCGCGGGCTTCTTCTGGCATGGGGGTTCGGGCCATCGCGGGTGTGGCGACGGCTCCGGGGCTGACTGCGTTGACCCTGATTCCGCGGGGGAGCAGCTCTGCGGCGAGGCTTCCGGCGAGGGAGACGAGGCCGGCCTTTCCGACCGCGTAGGCCGACATGCCGGGCATGCCGCGTAGGGCCGCGACCGAGCCGTTGAGCACCACGGTCGAGCCGGGCGCGAGCAACGGGGCGAGCCTTTGGAGGAGGAAGTACGGTCCTTTGACGTGGACGTCGACCATGTCGTCGAGGCTGGCTTCGACGATCCCGTCGAACGGGGCCGGGGCGGCGGAGCCGGCATTGACGAAGACGGTGTCTAAGTGTCCTTCGGTGGCCCTGATGTCGGCGACGAGTATGTCGATGTCGGTCAGTCTTGATGCGTCGCTGCTGATGGTGCGGGCGGAGTTCCCTAGCCGTTCGCGGGCCTCGGCGAGGGCGACCTCGTCGCGGCCGGTGATGATGAGGTGGGCGCCTTCGGCGGCGAAGCTCACGGCGGCGGCGAGGCCAATGCCGCTGCTTCCTCCGGTCACGAGGACGTTCTTGTCCTGGAATCTGTTCATGGCGAGATCTCCTTGCTTGCGGTGTTGGTCGGCTGATCAGTTGATGTGCTGGACCCCGAGCTCGTCGGCTGCGATGCCGGGTGTGGTGGAGACGGTGTGGGTGTTGGGTGCGAGCAGGCCGATCAGGGCGGCGACGGCCACGAAGATCGCGCCCGCGAGCACGGCCCGGGAGAAGCCACCCGTGAGCGCCTGAGGTGCGGAGTCGCCGGAGGCGAGCAGACGGTTCGTGTGGCTGGTGGCCAGCGCCGAGAAGATGGCGATGGCCAGGGCGGTCCCGATCTGCTGGGAGGTGTTGAGCAGCCCCGCGGCGAGTCCGGCCTGCTCCGGCGGGACGCCGGCGTTTGCGGCGCTGGTGACGGTGACCAGCAGGGCCCCGAGCCCGACGCCCATGATCAGGAGGCCGGGGAGCAGGTCGGAGGTGTAGGTACCGTCGACGGGGATCCTGGACAGCAGGAACATGCCGCCGGAGGCGACCACGGCGCTGACCACGATGATCGGACGGGTCCCGGTCCGGCCGATCAGCACCGAGCAGATCCCGGCCGTGATCATGATGACCGCCGTGACCGGCAGGTACGCCGAGCCGCCCTGGATCGGGGAGAAGCCGAGCACGTTCTGCATGTAGAGGGTCAGGAAGAAGAACGACCCGGTGAACCCCCCGAACGCGGCGAGCTGGATCAGGTCGGCCGCCGCGATTCCACGGATCCGCAGCAGGCTCAACGGGAACAGTGGGTGCGCGACGCGCACCTCATTGACCACGAAGAGGGCCAGGAGCAGGCCGGCAGTGACCAGCTCCCCGACGGTACGGGCGGTGCCCCAGCCACGGTCGGGTGCCTCGATCAGGGCATGTAGCCCCAGCAGCATCCCGCCGGTGACCAGAACGGCCCCGGTCAGATCGAACCGTCCCTCGCGGCCAGCAAGGTGATCACGGCCCAACAGCCGCAGCGCGGCCCCGATCAGAGCCACACAGATCGGCACGTTGACCAGCAGTACCCAGCGCCAGCCGGGCCCCTCGGACAGCACGCCACCGAAGAAGATCCCTGCCGCAGCACCCAAAGCGCTCATGGCACCCCACGCGCCCAGGGCCTTGTTCCGTGCGGACCCATGGAAGGTGGTCATCAGGATCGACAGTCCCGCCGGCGCCATCATCGCGGCCCCCAGACCCTGGGCGACGCGTGCCACCACCAAGACCTCGCTCGTGGGCGCCAGCGCCCCACCCAGGGAGAACAGCGCGAACAGCGCCGTCCCCGTGACCAGCATCCGCCGCCGGCCGAGCAGGTCACTGGCTCGCCCACCCAGCAACAGGAAGCCGCCGTAGCTCACCAGATAACCGCTGACGACCCACTGCAGACTCTGCTGGGTGAAGTCGAGGTCCTTCTCGATGCTCGGCAGAGCGACGTTGAGGATCGCCGTGTCGACGACATCCATGAACTGCACGACACAGACCAGCATCAGGATCGCGATGCCACGGCGCGAGGCGAGGGCGGAGTCGGTCACGGTCAGCCTCCCAACAGAAAGTGGACCGAATGGTCCAGGATTCCTGAAGGCTAACCTATTTGGACCAATCAGTCCAGTCTTGTTCGCAGGCTGTTCAGATGGGCCAACAAGGTGGCCAGGGCGACCCGCAACGGCCGGTCGCTGCCGCGGATCTGGCTGAGGAACATGCCGCCCTCCAGGGCCGTCAGCACCCCCAGCGCCAGTTCTCCCGCGTCGTGCTCGGATCCCAGGTCGCCCGTGGCCTGGATGCGTTGCAGCGCCGAGGTCAGGTAGCCCTCCCAGGCGCCGAACGCCTCGAGCACCGTGTCGCGGGCGGGTCCGGGGCCGGCGGTCAGCTCGGCGGCCAGCGTGCCGATCGGGCAGCCGCTCAGGTGAACCGCGTAGTCGGAGGCGAAGCGATCGAGCAGCGCGGCCAATGTGTCCAGCGACGTGACACTGTCGAACGCCTCGCCGAGCTGCCCGAGGAACTCCTCGCACCGGTGCGCGACGGCAGCGTCGATGAGTGCGTCGCGGTCGGAGAAGTAGTGGTACATCTGGCTCTTGCTCGCCCCGGCCGCCGCCAACACCTCATCGACGCGCAACTGCTTGATCCCGTGATCAAGGACCGACGCCACCGCAGCCTCGACCAGCCGCTCGCGGCTGGCCCGGCCACGGCGCGTCTTCGGACCCGAGGCAGAGCCCGGGGCCGGAAGCTGGGACGCGTCACCACTCATCACCCCAGCATAGAAGCATTGGACCAATCAGTCCAGTCGATGTTGGGGTCTGTTCGTCCGCGGTTCCGGGAGAGGCAAGACTGTCTGAGCGCATCGCAGGCTTGACTCCGAGTCGGTTCCGACGTAGTTTTCTACTCAGTTAATTAACTGATAGGGAAATTATGAGTGCAGGTGGGACGTCGGCCGCCACGGAGCATCGACTTGACGAGACCTTCGCGGCACTGGCCAACTCGACGCGGCGAGCGATGTTGGCGCGCCTCACCGAAGGAGAGGCGAACGTCAACCAGCTCGCCGAACCATTCGAGCTTTCACTCCCAGCGATCTCCAAGCATCTCAAGGTGCTCGAACACGCCGGGCTCATCGTGCGAGGTCAACGTGCGCAGTACAGGCCTTGCACCCTCGACGCGGCACCACTCGAAGAGGTCTCGACTTGGGCCGAGCAGTACCGACCCATCTGGGAGGCCCGCTTCGATCGGATGGACACCTACCTCCAACAACTCCACCAGCAACCAGGAGCGGGCAATGACGATGAACGATGACAACAATGGCCAGAACCTGGTGATCGAGCGGACTCTTCGATGCACCTCCGGAACTGATCTGGAAGATGTGGACAGAGCCCGAGCACTTCGCAGCGTGGTACGGCCCAGGCGGAGCAACCATCCCCGTGGCCAAGATGGATGTGCGCGTCGGTGGCATCCGTCTGCTGTGCATGGAGATGACGACGCCGGACGGCACGATGCAGATGTGGTTCACCGGAGAATATCTCGAGGTCATCGAGAACCGGCGCCTCGTCTACACCGACTCCATGTCGGATGAGAACGGCAACGTGAAGTCAGCGGAGCAGATGGGCGTGCCCGAGGGTCACCCCACCACGACCGAAGTCAGAGTCGAGCTCGAGCAGGTTGATGGTGGAACCCGGATGGTGCTGACCCACCTCGGCGTTCCCGCAGGATCTCCGGGTGCCGCCGGGTGGGCGGTGGCACTCGACAAGCTGGCCGCGAACCTCAATGAGGCACGCCGCTCCTAGTGGCGCTGGTCTCGGGGCCACATATCTCCATCTGGACGAGTCTGCGTCCGACCTTCGCAAGACCACTGTTCCAAGCCGACGGCTGCGTGGCCGGATCAATCGTCAACCGGGAAGTGGATCTCATCTCTTGTCCCCGCCCGCACCTACTCTGGCGAGCATGAACCGCACCGACCGCCTCTTCGCATTGGTCGAGGAGTTGCGTGCGGCGGGGCCAAGGGCGCGCACGGCGCGGTGGCTGGCCGAGCACTTCGAGGTCAGCGTTAGAACCATCGAGCGCGACCTGAGCGCGCTGGGACAGGCCGGGGTTCCGCTCGCAACGAAACAAGGACGCGGCGGGGGTTACACGCTGGACCGTCTGATGAGCCTGCCGCCACTGAACTTCACGCCCCGTGAGGCGGCCGCTGTGGCGGTGGCGCTGAGCCGCAGCGAACACGTCTTATTTGCCCGCGCTGCCCGCAGCGCCCTTCAGAAGATCGCGGCAGCGATGCCCGAGAGTGCGTTGGAGGAGGCGCGCGCGAGCGCCGAGAAGGTCAGGCTCCTCGTGCAGCCCGCGCCCGACCCCGACGCAGAGATTGCCGAGACCATCTGGCGTGCCCTGCGCGACAACCAGGTGCTTCGCGTCTGCTACGTCGACGTTGGCGGCATCGAGACCGAGCGCGAGGTCGAGCCCCAGCACGTCGTGGTCGGACCCAACGGCACCTACCTCACTGCTTGGTGCCGCCTGCGGGGAGACGACCGGGTCTTCCGCATGGATCGCATCATTCGAGCCGAGCGGATCCCGTCGCTGCCGCGCCCGCAGCGCCTCGTCCCGGAGACGATCGTCGATGGCCACCAGACCAAGTTGCCGGCCGGGGCATTGCGTCCCGCACATCTCTTGCCAAACTCCGACACAGGGCTGTCGCCACGCTCCGAGACGGTACGTGCATCACGCCGCACCGGCGCGTGAACCAACCGCAGAAGGAGACATCCCATGACCAATCCCGTTCCCGGCACGCTGGCCTGGTTCGAAATCGCTACCAGCGATCCGGACGTCGCCGAGAAGTTCTACGGCAGCCTGTTCGACTGGACCTTCGACGCCGATGGGCCTGCCGCTGCCAGCGGTATGGACTACCGCAACATCAAGGCCTCCGGAGCCGACGGTCCAATGGGCGGCCTCTTCGGCACCGGCGGACAGGCGCCCGACCACAGTGTGTTCTACATTCTCGTCGCCGACGTCGATGCCACCTGCACCGACGCCGAGCAACTCGGCGGCTCGGTGGTCAGCAAGCACCTCGACCCCCGCCCGGGCGCCCCGACGTTCGCCTACCTCCGTGACCCCGCCGGAAACCAATTCGGCGTCTTCACCCCACCGGCGGCGCCCTAGTGGCCAGGAGCAAGAAGGAACCGTCCCCGTTGGAGCCATCCGGCGGGGACCCTGCCGACGACCCACGGGATCTGTACGACGAGCTCACCGACGACCTACTCTACGATCCGGCCATCGGCCGGGCCACGATGATGGGCTACCCCTGCGTACGCCTGGCCGGAAGATTCCTCGCGTCGTACGACGACAAGGCCGGCTGTCTGGTCGTGAAGTTGCCTCGGCAGCGGGTCACCGAACTCGTCGAGCGCGGCCAGGGCGACCCATTCGCGCCTGCTGGCAAGGTGTTTCGGGAGTGGGTGGCCATCCCCACGGTCGACCGGAAGCTGTGGCAGACCCTGCTCGCGGAGGCCGTCGACTTCGCGCGTGAGGGATCGGCTGAATAGCGCAGTTACGGCAGGGTCGACACAGAGAGCCGCGACCACCGTGGTCATTCCCTCGGTGACCGTCAAAGCACAACTCGGGCCAGTCCGCGTGTGAGGTCTACACATTCGCGCCCAACGGAACAACGCAGCGACTCCCAGGACGTCGGGGTAAGTTCGACACGACTGGCGCGCGGTCCAGCTCGAGGCCAGTGAGTCGATGATCGCCGCTTGACCTCGACGGTCAGACTGCACTCTCCCTGTTGGGTGTTGGCCGGCGACAACATCTCGGCCCGGTTCGTCGTACCGACCGTGGCCGCGAGCGTCGACCTCGTCGTCCATCTCGGCATCGACCCCCAGGGCTTACGACGGGTCAACGAGATCGTGGGCGTGCCCGGCCGGGTCGAGCACGACGTGATCGAGATCGAGCCGATCTTCGAGCGGGCGTCGGGCGAGCTGCGTCGGGCCAACGGCACCCCGCCCCGGCTCAGCCACTATCAACGCCTGGGCATCGACATCCACACCGTCCTCAACGGGACGCGCTGATGGGCGTGCTGATCGGTCTCGGGCTCGGAGTGGGGCTGATGCTGGTCTGGTCGGCGTTCGCCCTGCCGCGTCCGCGGCGACGTCCGCGTCGTACCCACTCCCGGCTCGCCGACCTGCTGGCGCGAGCCGGACTCGGCCACGTCTCTCCTTCTGCCTTCACCGCGCTCTGTGCCGTGTGCGGGAGCGCGGCGGCGCTGTTGATGCAGGTCGTTACGCGCACCCCACCGGTCGCCGTCCTCTTCGGCGCCATGGCCGCGTTCGTCCCGGTGACCGTGGTGTCGGCGCGAGCCAGGCGGAGGCATCGTGAGTTCGCGGAGGTGTGGCCCGAGGCGGTCGACAACCTGGCGTCGGCGGTGCGCGCCGGGCTGTCGCTCCCCGACGCCCTGGCGGCACTGGCGGTGCGCGGGCCCGAGCCGCTGCAGGCAGCCTTCGATGCGTTCGCCCTGGACTACCAGGTCACGGGCCGCTTCGGGGAGTGCCTGGACCGGCTCAAGGTCCGGCTGGCCGACCCGGTCGGCGATCGTGTCATCGAGGGCCTGCGGATCGCCCGCGAGGTGGGCGGCGGGGAGCTCGGCCGCCTGCTCCGCAACCTCTCGGGCTACCTCCGGGACGAGGCTCGCACCCGGTCGGAGATGGAGGCCCGGCAGGCGTGGACCGTCAACGGCGCGCGTCTCGCCGTAGCGGCCCCGTGGCTGGTCCTGCTGATGATGAGCTTCCAGACGACGGTCATCCGGCGCTACGCCTCCCCGGCCGGCACTCTGGTCCTTCTCTTCGCGGCCGCCGCCTGCCTGGTCGCCTACCGGCTGATGATGCGCATCGGGCGGCTGCCCACCGAGCGTCGGATCCTCTCGTGAGCCCGCTCGACTCGGGGCTCGGGCTCGGCGCGGTCGCCGGCCTCGGCTCGGTGCTGGTGGTCGCGCGGCTACGGGTGATCCACCGGCCGACGCTGCAGCTGCGGGTCCTGCCCTACCTCCGCGACGTCCCGCGGATCGGCCGCCCGGCGCCCACCGAGATCGCGTCGTCCTCGCCGCTCACGGCGGCGGCCGGTGTGTTCGGCCCGCTGCTCCGGTCCGCTGCGGACGCGGTCGAGCGCACCCTCGGCGGAGCGGCGTCCGTGCAGCGTCGGCTGCAACGGGCAGCCATCGACAAGACGGTCCACGAGTTCCGCGTCGAGCAGGTGCTCTGGGGCCTCGGTGGCTTCGCCGTGGTTGCGGCGTACTGCCTGCTCGATGCTCTGGGCGGTGGCGGAGGCACCGTCTCGTCGCTGTTCCTGTGCGTGGTCGGCTTCGCCACCGGTGTGCTCGCCCGCGACACCTACCTCACCTCGCAGGTGACCCATCGCGAGCGCCGCGTGATGGCCGAGTTCCCGGCGATCGCCGAGCTCCTCGCCCTCGCCGTGGCGGCGGGCGAGAGTCCGGTGTCGGCGCTCGACCGCGTCGTACGACGCAGCGGCGGCGAGCTCTCCCGCGACCTGGCCGGCGTCCTTGCCGCCGTACGCACGGGGGAGCCGGTGAGCCAGGCGTTCGACGTTCTGGCCCAGAGCACGGGCCTGGCCCTGGTGGCGAGGTTCGCGCAGGGCGTGGCCGTCGCGGTCGAGCGCGGCACTCCGCTGGCGGACGTCCTGCATGCCCAGGCCGCCGACGTGCGCGAGGCGGGGCGCCGCGAGCTGATCGACGTGGCCGCGCGCAAGGAGATCTTCATGATGGTGCCGGTCGTGTTCCTCGTCCTCCCGGTGACCGTGCTCATCGCCTTCTGGCCCGGCGTGATCGGGCTCCACCTGACGACACCCTGACTCCGCACGGAAGAGAGAACCGATGAACACCCTCACCCTCCTCACCATCCGGCTCTGGCTCACGGTGAGCACACCGCGTGCGCGCAACGAGCGCGGCGACGTGCCCGGGTGGGTACTGGTCACCGTGATGACCGCCGGGCTGGTCGGCGCGCTGTGGAAGCTCGCCGGCCCCCAGCTCGACTCGATGCTGAGCGCCGCACTCGACAGCGTCCACAGCTGAGCCATGAGCCCTCGGCGCCACCAGCGGGGAGCGGCCGTCGTCGACTTCGTACTGGTCCTCGTCGTACTGGTCCCGGTCTTCCTCGGGATCCTCCAGGTCGGGCTGGTGCTGTTCGTGCGCAACACCTTGGCAGCGGCGGCCTCCGAGGGAGCGCGGTACGCCGCCACGCTCGACCGTGGTCCGGCCGACGGAGCGGCCCGCACGCGGGCCCAGATCAGCGGCGCTCTGGCGGGTCGCTACGCCGATGGCGTCACCGCCCGCGAGACCACGATCGACGGGGCTCTAGCGGTGGAGGTGACGGTGCACGTCGTCGTACCGGCCCTCGGCATCGGCGGCCCGGCGGTCTCGCTCGACGTCACGGGTCACGCGATCGAGGAGCAGCCGTGAGCCGGCGTCGCGACCAGGAGGGGAGTGCACTCGTCGAGCTGTCGTGGCTCGGCATCCTCCTGATCCTGCCGATGCTGTGGATCGTGATGTCCGTCTTCGAGGTCCAGCGCGGCGCGTTCGGGGTGTCGGCCGCGGCCCGGGCGGCGGCCCGCGCCTACGCGCTCGCACCCGACGACTCCTCGGGGCTGGTCCGGGCCCGCGAGGCCGCCCGCGTCGCGCTCGACGACCAGGGCGTGCACGGCGTCAGGCCCGACGTCCGGGTGACCTGTACGCCGTACCCCGGCGACTGCCACCAGGGCACCTCGGTGATCACGGTCTCGGTGCACTCCCGCGTCGTACTGCCGCTGATGCCCACCGCCCTGGGGGGCAACCGGCCGAGCTTCGCCCTCGACGCCACGCAGATCGTCCCGATCGGGCAGTTCCGCGAGGTCGCCGATGCGCGATGACCGCGGTACGGCGACGCTGCTGATCGTAGGCCTGGCGCTGGTGCTGGCCATGATGGCGGCGGTGGTGACCGACGCGTCCGCGGCGTACCTCCAGCGCCAGGGCCTCGACACGCTCGCCGACGGCGCCGCGCTCACCGCCGCCGACGCCGGGGTCTCCGGCCGTGAGGCGTACGGCGACGGGCTGGGCGCCGACCTCCGGCTCGACACCGGCACGGCTCGGGCCGCGGTCTTCGACTATCTCCGCCGCGCCGGTGCGTTCACCCGGTTCCCGGGGCTCACCGTCGCCGTGTCGGTGGACGCGACCAGGCAGCGCGTCACGGTCGTCGTACGCGCGCCGGACCGGCTGCCGCTGCACCTTCCCGGGTCGCCCGCCCGAGCCGACATCGGCGCCACGAGCGAGGCCGACGTCCGGGTCGACGCAGGCCCCTAGCGACACCCAGATCACATCCGGGATCTCAGTACGTCGACCTCGCAGCCAGGTGAGGCCGGGTCGAAGCCGTGCTCGACCAGCCAACGCACCGCCAGCAGGCTGCGCAGCGACCACCACGCGCGGATCACCTCGACGTCGACGTCCGCGCCGTACCCGGCGACGACGTCGTCCAGGTGCTCCTCGTGCCCGAGGGTCAGGCTGGCGAGGTCGTACCTGCCGTCGCCCTGGCCCGCCTCGGACCAGTCGATGACGCCGGTGACCTCGTCACCCTCGACGAACACGTGGGAGATCTGCAGGTCGCCGTGCGCGAACACCGGTGTCCACGGCCGGAGCGCGGCCTCGGCCACCTCGCGGTTGCGCGTGACCAGGTCGGCGGGCAGGACGCCGTTCGTGACGAGCCACTCGCACTCGGCGTCGAGCTCCGATGCGGTCTGCTCGAGACTCTGGCCCGGCCACGGGGGCAGCGGCGCGTCGTGCAACCTGCGTACGGCGGCACCTGCCGCGGCCCACGCCGCCGGCGACGCGGTCGACGGCTCGCCGAGGCGGCCGAGGGCCACGCCGGGGAGGGCGGCCAGCGCCAGTACCGGTGGTTTCCGCCACAGGATCTCCGGGGTCGGGATCGGCGCCAGCGCCATCGCCTCGACCTCGACGTCGGTGAGCGCCTGGTCCGCGTCGATCTTCAGGAACACGTCGCCGACGCGCAGGGTGGCGCGCTCGTGATGGGCGACGACGACCTCGACCTCCTCCACGTCGGCCACTATCCCGGGACCACCACCGACGAAGCCACGGGTTTGTCGCGCCCGAAAGAAATGTCGCTCGCGAGCGAACCGACGTACCGAAGGGTGCATCGGAGCACGTGAAGGCCCTCGGGGATTGGGGCCGCGACTCCAAGGAGAAACACCATGCGCAAGCTCGTCGCCGCCAGCGTCCTGTCGCTGGGGCTCGTGTCACTGCCCGCTGCGGCCCACGCAAGCTCCACCTGGCTGGTCAGCATCAAGTCCGCGTCCACCCAGGTCGTCGCCGGCCACAAGGTCGTCTTCACCGGCACCGTCCACCCCAAGGCCGCCGCGGCCGGGGAGAAGGTCGTGCTGCAGGAGAAGTCCAGGCCCGGCAAGCCGTGGGTCGACCAGACCAGGGCCAAGGTCGGCCGCGACGGCACCTATCGCGTCAGCGACCGGCCGACCACCAACTTCGTGCACAGCTACCGCGTCGTCATGCCGGCGAGCGCGAAGCACGACAAGGGCACGAGCCCGACCCTGAAGGTGAAGGTCTACGGCTGGAGCAACCTCGTCGACCACCAGTACGTCAACCCGAACTACATGTGGTACGGACCGGTCGACATCAACGGCGTCGAGTACAAGCACTCGATCTCGGCCGACTACGACCCGGCATCCATCGAGTACAACCTCGACCACAAGTGCATCAGGCTGCGCGCGACCTTCGGCATCGACGACGACTCGACCACCGGCGGACAGGCCGAGGTCGACCTGATCTCCGACGGCGCCAACGTCTACAGCCACATCTTCGACCTCGGACAGTCGGAGACCAAGGCGGTCACGCTCGACGCGCCGCTCAAGCTCAAGCTCGCCGCCCACAGCACGAGCACCGGAGACGGGGACGTCGGGTACGGCGCCTTCGGTACTCCCCAGGTGCTCTGCATCCAGTGACCGCGGCGTTCCGAGGAGACATCATCATGCGCACTCTGATCCGTACGGTCGCCGCGGCGACCGCGCTCGCCCTCGGCGCCCTCGCGGTGCCGGGCGCCCACGCAGTGGCCAAACCCAGGCCGTGGACGGTCACCATCCACGCGAACACGACCGCGCTGACCCTCGGGCACAAGGTCTGGCTCACCGGGAAGGTCGGGAAGGCCGCCGCCGGCAAGCTCGTCATCCTGCAGGAGCAGTTCGCCCCGGACAAGCCGTGGAAGACCCAGCGCAACGCCCGGGTCCGTGCCGACGGCAGATACACGACGTGGGACAAGCCGACGCAGAACCATCGGCGCCTCTACCGCGTCGTGATGCCGAAGACCAAGCACCACTCGAAGGGGACCAGCGAGTCGGTGATCGTCGACGTCTACAAGTGGACGCCGCTGACCTCGATGCGCTCCGTCAACGCCTCCAACCTCGACCCGGTCTCCTCGGTGTCGATCAACGCGGTCGACTTCCCGTCGTCGCTGGAGGCGTTCACCTTCCATCCCGACGGCCCGGCCACGCAGTCGATCGAGTACAACCTCGACCACAAGTGCATCCGGTTCCGCGGGACGTTCGGGCTCTCGGACGACTCCGAGAGCGGGAGCCAGGCCTCCGTCCAGGCGGACGCCGACGGCGCCCCGTGGTTCAACCGCAGCTACTCGCTCGGCCAGTCGGACCACAACGTCTTCGACTTCGAGACGCCACCGCTGAAGGTGCACTTCGAGACGGCGTCGCTCATCGACGGCGTGGACGGTCTCGGGGCGATCGGTACGCCGCAGGTCCTCTGCGAGCAATAGACCGCTGGTCGCCGGCGCGGGGGACCGGCGAGCAGTGCCGGCCGCGAGGGGTGTCGACCCCTCGCGGCCGGATCAGGTCCCGGCCTCGCCTACCCTGGACGGTCCGAGACCGTGGACGGGGTGACATGAGGCCGACGCCGGCGCTGGCAGTGATCGTGGCGTCGATGGCCCTTGCCGGATGCGGGTCGAGCGGCTCGTCGTCACCGACGTCGGCGCCCGACAGCCCGACCGCCGTCCACGCCTCTCCGCCGCACATCACCGGGCCGACGTCCCACGCCACTCAACCGTCGACATCCTCGCCGTCGGCATCGAGGCGCGCCACCAAGGTGCTGGTGTACCTGGTGGAGAACCACTCCCTCGGCGAGATGCTGGCTCAGATGCCGTGGACCTCGGCGTTGGCGCATCGGTACGGCTACGCGACGTCGTACCACGCGATGACGCACCCCTCCCTTCCCAACTACCTCGCCATCGCCGGCGGCTCGACCTTCAGCGTCTCCGACGACGCCGACCCCTCCAGCCACCCGATCTCCGGGCCCTCGGTGTTCGGCGCCGCGCTCGCAGCCGGACACACCGCCGCGCTGTACGCCGAGGACATGCCGGGCCGCTGCGTCACCACGCCCGCGGGGGAGTACGCCGTCAAGCACAACCCCTGGGCCTACTTCGTCGACGAGCGCAGCGCCTGCCAGCGGTACGACGTACCACTCGCGCAGCTCGCAACCGACGCCCGCGCCGGCACCCTGCCCGACGCCGGCATGGTGGTCGCCAACCTGTGCCACATCGCCCACGACTGCCCGCTCGGTACGGCCGACGCCTGGCTGCGCGAGAACGTCGGCCCGGTGCTGGCCGGCCCCGACTTCACCAGCGGCCGGCTCGTCGTCGTGATCACCGCCGACGAGGACGACCAATCGTCCGGCAACACCGTGCTCACAGTCGTGGCCTCGAAGGACATGCCCGGCCATCAGGTGGTCGGGACCGCGCTCACCCACCTCTCCCTGAGCCGGCTCTACGCGGAGGTCCTCGGCTTCGCGCCGTTGCGAGGCGCCGCCGCTGCCGCCTCTCTCGCCGGCGCCTTCCACCTCGCCGTCGGGGCCGGCTGAGCGACGGCGGCTCTCGGCGGTTCCGCCCGGACTGGTCCGGTGCCGTACCGTGGTCGTTCGTGGCCGGTATCGACTTCGACGTGGAGCTGAAGCAGCTCCGAGCGACGATGAGCACCATCGGCCAGGTCCTCGACCTCGACGGCATGCGCGCCGAGCTGGTCGAGCTCGGTGAGGCCGTCGCGGCCCCCGACCTGTGGGACGACCAGGCCAACGCCACGCGCGTCACCGGCCGCCTGTCGGCGATCCAGGGACAGCTCGACCGCTTCACCGAGCTCGACGGACGCATCGACGACGTCGAGATCATGATCCAGCTCGCGCAGGAGGAGAACGACGCCGCCACCCTCGCCGAGGCCGAGGCCGAGCTGGCCAAGATCCACCAGGCCGTCGAGGCGCTCGAGGTGCGCACGCTGCTCTCCGGTGAGTACGACGTCCGCGAGGCTCTGCTCACCATCCGCTCGGGCGCCGGCGGCGTCGACGCCGCGGACTTCGCCGAGATGCTGATGCGGATGTACACCCGCTGGGCCGAGCGCAACAAGTACCCCGTCGAGGTCTTCGACACCTCCTACGCCGAGGAGGCGGGCCTCAAGTCGGCCACCTTCGCCATCCATGCGCCGTACGCCTACGGGACGCTCAGCGTCGAGGCCGGCACCCACCGGCTGGTGCGGATCAGCCCGTTCGACAACCAGGGCCGCCGCCAGACGTCGTTCGCGGCCGTCGAGGTGGTGCCGGTGCTCGAGCAGACCGACGAGATCGAGATCCCCGAGGACGAGATCCGCATCGACGTCTACCGCTCCAGCGGGCCCGGCGGGCAGAGCGTCAACACCACCGACTCGGCCGTCCGCCTGACCCACATCCCGACCGGCACGGTCGTCAGCTGTCAGAACGAGAAGTCGCAGCTGCAGAACAAGGCCAGCGCCATGGTCATCCTCAAGGCCAAGCTGCTCGCGCTGAAGAAGGCCGAGGAGCGGGCCGAGCTCGACGCGCTGCGCGGCGACGTGCAGGCGAGCTGGGGCGACCAGATGCGCAGCTACGTGCTGAACCCCTACCAGATGGTCAAGGACCTGCGGACCGAGTACGAGGTCGGCAACCCGCAGGCGGTGTTCGACGGCGAGATCGACGGCTTCCTCGAGGCCGGAATCCGGTGGCGCATGGGCGCCGAGAAGGCCGCCGCGAGCTAGGTCCTGCCGTTGGTCGAGGAGGTCGCCGGTCCCGCCGTTGGTTGCGGAGGTCGCTCTGCGACCGTCTCGAAACCCGGTGAGGTCCGCGGCCTCGGTACGGCGTCGTGCTGGTCACCGTCAGCTACGTATCGAAGAGTGTGGTCACCCAAGATTCTGGGTTGCGGTGCGTCCCGACCTTGCCTTTCGGGTACGTCGTTCATTGAGGTGCTCGCTTGGGTGCGGTATTCCACTCTCTTCGTGTCCCGAGAACTCTTCTGTGGATGATCTCGGATGGTGGGATAAACCCTGTGGATATCGCCTGGAATGTCGGTGGTCGCTGATTCGGTATTGCCATGTCGATCTCGGATCTCGTTCCCGGCACGGGCCCCTCCCGGGCAGTGGCCGAGGCGCTGGCGGTGGTTCGAGATGCGGCCGAGACCTTTCTGGGCCGCGCGATCCGATGACGAGCTGGTCGAGACGGTGGAGCTGGTCCAGCAGCTGACCTCGGCCCTGGCGGTCGTCGAGGCGGGGGCGGTGGCCGAGGTCGATGCCCGCGAGCTGGCGAAGCAGAAGCTGCACTACGGCTCGACGGGTGACTGGCTCACCCACGCCGCCGGTCTGCGGCGAGGCGAGGGCAGGCACGGCTGGTCAGGGCCAAGGCGTTGGTCGGTCCACTGGCTCGCACGCGACAGGGTCTCCTGGAGGGGGCTGTGTCGCCGGGGCAGGCCGACATCGTCGTCAGCTCCGTGGAGCAGCTGTCGTCCGGTGAGCTCGTCCGGGCCCGCGGCGGGAAGCTCATGGTCGAGCAGGCCGGCCGGTTGGACGCCTCCGAGCTCACGAGGGCCGGCCGGCACCTGGTCCACGTGGTCGACCCCGATGCCGAGGACCGTCGGCTCGAGCGCTCCCTGGAGCGTGAGGAACGGGCCGCCCGCGCCGGGCGTTTCCTCTCGATCAGCGAAGACGGCGCGGGCGGCGTGAGGGTCAAGGGGCGCGGCTCGGCCGAGGACGGCGCGCTGCTCAGGGCCGCCCTGCTCCCGCTGACCTGCCCGAGCCCCTCCGCCGCCGACGACACCGGACTGCCTGACCACGACCCCCGCGACCACGGGGCTCGCCTGTGGGACGCCCTGGTCGGGGTCGCCCAGCACGCCCTGACGACCGACCTGCCACCCCGAGACCCACGGCACTCCCGCCCGACTTCTGGTCACCGTCGATGCCAAGACGTTGAAGACCGGGCTGCACGCAGCGGGAGTCGGCACGACCGCCGACGGCACCGAGCTCCCACCCGAGGCGCTGCGTCGGCTGGCGTGTGACGCCGAGATCGTCCCCGCCGTGCTCGGCTCCGACAGTGAGGTCCTCGATGTCGGCCGGCTCCGCCGTCTGGTCACCGCCGCGATCTGGACCGCGCTCGTGCTCCGCGACAGGCATTGCACCTTCCCGGGCCGCCGACGACCACGCCTGATGTGCCACGCCCTCACATCACCCATTGGATATCGGGCGGGAAGACGTCACTCGACAATCTCGCGTTGTTGTGCGGGCACCATCATCGGGTCATTCACGACACGCCTTGGCGAATACGACTCCGTCCAGGCGACCGACAACCCGAATTCAAGCCTCCATCCGGAGTCGGGGTCGATTCCGCTTGGATCCGATAATCGACCCCGAATATGACTAGTGCCGGTGCTTCGGCTTCGCGGACGCCCTGGTGACGGTGCCGGACGTCCCCGTGGCCGGGCCGACCGAGCTGGGGGCAAGACTCGGGCTCGAAACCGACGAGGTCGCGTTCGCACTGAGGTCGGCCTGCAGCAGGGCGCCAACCCTCTGGTTGACGATGTCCGGCGGCGCTGTGCCACCCGCGGGAATCACGACGTACGCGATCTGCGCGCCCTCCTGCACGAGCCAGACGACATCGGCTCGCGGGCCGCTGCCCGAGGCGACCGTGACCGAGCCGCCTTGGAACGGCACGGTGCGCACGTCGTACGTGCCGGAAGAGCAGCTCGCGAGCGCCGGTTCCGACGGACCGCATCGCCTTCCGGGCTGCGGCGGGGGTGTCGAACCCGAAGGTCTCCTGGTCGCCGTTGGCACCCAGGAAGGTGCCCTGGCCGTACAACGCGTCCCGCGAGATGTCCGCCTCGCAGCGCATACTGCCCAGGTCGCGCTTGCCACCCGTCGCGGACCATCCGCTCTGCCAGTCTCCGAGCGCCGCACCGAAGTCGGTCGCGGAGATGCCGATCGTGGTCTGACCGGTCGACGTTCGCGAGAGCACGTACGACTCGGGCATCTGTACGGCGGCCAGCAACGCGTCGGCCACGGGACGGTCGTTGGCGGACGGCAGCGGGTCACTCTGGCCGAAGATCTTCAGGACGCCGATCTCGCGCCCGGTGCTGACGATCCAGAGGTACTCCGGTGCGGTGTCCGACGGCGCGGCATCGATCCGGTAGGTGCGACCCAGTGCGCCGGAGGCGTCGCTGAAGGAGCTGACCTGGTGGGCCCGGTGACAGCCCGCCATCCGGCGCTCGATCTTGAACCAGTCGGTCGCCTCCACGACCGAATGGGAGCCGTAGTCGGACATCGCGGCGAAGGCCACATCGACGTGGTCGTTGGCCAGGGTGACCAATCCGGCCCGACCGTGGCGCGGGCCGGCCAGGCACGGCCCACCGAAGGTCTCGGAGAACTTCGCCTGCCCGGCATCGGTCTGCGGACCCCAGGCCGGGGTCCAGTCCCGTGTCGCCGCGTTCAGGTGCGGACCGTCGAGCGGAGCCGGCACCGGCAGCTGGTCGGCTGGGGCGACGGCGTGGTCCTGGCCGAGCCCCTGTCCGAGCACCACACCGCCGACGGCGAGCACGGCCACCGCGGCGGCTGCGCCGAACGTCGTACGACGTCGGCGGCGGGCGGTGGCGACGGCCAGGCCGGCTCCGCGCGGGCTGGAGACCCCGGCGATGTCCTGCTCGAGTCGGGCGAACGCCGCGTCGAGGTCGAAGGTGTCGTGCTCAGGCATGGCTGGGTTCTCCGTTCGGAGTGCTGCCCAACAGCGGGGCGAGTGCGGCGCGGCCGCGGGAGAGACGTGCCTTGACGGTGCCCTCGGGGCAGCGTTCGGCGGTAGCGACCTCGGCAACGCTGAAGCCGGCGAGGTGGTGGAGGACGAGCGCGCGGCGCTGGGCCTCGGGGAGCGAGCGCAGGGCGGTGACCAGCGCGACCGTGCTCTCGTCGGGCGGGGGCGCGGCCTCGGGCGGTCGCGAACGCGCCAGGAAGTTCCGCGCCGTCCGGCCGCGACGCCACCGGCTGATGGCTTGGCGGGTCGCGACCTGGCGCACCCACGCGCCGGGGTCGTCGTACGTCGCCAGCTTCGACCAGCGCGGCCAGGCCTTGGTGTAGGCCTCCTGCGCCACCTCCTCGGCGGCCCCGAGCTCGCCGGTGACGGCGTAGGCACAGGCGACCGTGCGCGCCCACGTGGCGTCGTAGAACGCCGTGAAGTCCTGCTCCGCGGTGCCCATGGCCTCCCCGTCCAGAACCGGGTCTGACCCCGATCGGTCGACCCATTGCAACAGACACGCCTGGGATCCGGGTCCGGTTGCATCCCTGCCCCGCCGTACGACGCGTCGTCACCGCGGCCGGCGACCCGCCGCGGGGATACCGCCCCCGGTTGGGTCCTCGGCTAACCTCCCTTCAGTGATTCGCTTCGAAAAGGTCACCAAGACCTACCCCGGTGGTAACCACCCGGCGCTCGACAACGTCTCGATCGACATCGAGAAGGGCGAGTTCGTCTTCCTGGTGGGCACCTCGGGCTCCGGCAAGTCGACCGCGCTGCGCCTGGTGCTGCGTGAGTCGCGCTGCACCTCGGGGCGGGTCTACGTCGCCGGCAAGGAGATCAACCGCCTCGCCGCCTGGAAGGTGCCGCGGCTGCGCCGGCAGATCGGCACCGTGTTCCAGGACTTCCGGCTGCTGCCCAACAAGACCGTGACCGAGAACGTCGCCTTCGCCCTGCAGGTGATCGGCAGATCCCGCGGCGACATCCGCAAGACCGTGCCCGAGACCCTCGAGCTCGTGGGTCTGGACGGCAAGGGCGACCGGATGCCCGACGAGCTGTCCGGTGGCGAGCAGCAACGCGTCGCCATCGCCCGTGCGTTCGTCAACCGGCCGATGATCCTGATCGCCGACGAGCCGACCGGAAACCTCGACCCGGCCACCTCCGTGGGCATCATGAAGCTGCTGGACCGCATCAACCGCACCGGAACCACGGTCGTCATGGCGACCCACGACGCCGGCGTAGTCGATCAGATGCGCAAGCGCGTGATCGAGCTGGCGGACGGCAGCGTCGTACGCGACCAGGCGCAGGGCGTCTACGGCTTCCAGCACTGATCGACGGACTCCCCGTCCACCCACCCGACCCCTGGAAGACATTCAGCGAAGATACTCAGCGAAAATAGTCCGCGGAACTAGTCCGCGAAAATACTCAGAGAGCCCCCCACATGCAGTTGCGTTACGTCTTCACCGAACTGGGCAGCGGCCTGCGCCGCAATCTGTCGATGCACGTCGCGGTGATCCTCACCCTGTTCGTCTCGCTGACCATGGTCGGCATGGGCGTCCTGCTCAACCAGGAGGCACACCGGGTGGCCGACCGCTGGGGCAGCCAGCTCCAGATCACCGTCTACATGTGCACCCGCCAGGACTCCAACCCCGCGTGTACGAGCTCGGTGACCTCCGCACAGAAGGCCGCGATCGAGAAGGTCGTCTCCGCCAACACCCAGGTCGCGACGTACCACGCCGAGTCGCAGCAGGAGGCGTTCGACAAGCTCAAGCAGCAGTTCCCCGGCAAGTACGACGGCCCCAACTCGCCGATCACTGCGGCCGACATGCCACAGTCGCTCTGGATCACGCTGAAGAACCCCCAGCAGTTCCGCGACGTGGAGAGTGCCGTGGTCGGGCTCGACGGCGTCTCGCGGGTGCAGGACGTCCACAAGCTCCTCAAACCGATCTTCGCCACCATCTCGCGGCTCAAGTGGGGGTCGCTCGGCACGGCGTTCTTCCTCGTGTTCGCGGCGCTGCTGCTGGTCGCCAACACCATCCGGCTCGCCGCCTTCGCGCGACGCCGAGAGATCGGCATCATGCGCCTGGTGGGTGCCTCGACGCTCTACATCGCGCTGCCGTTCCTGCTCGAGGCGGTGGTGACCGCCGTGCTCGGGGTCGCCTTCGCGGCGGCGGCCCTCGGGGCGTTCATGAAGTTCGGGGTGAAGGACCAGCTGAGCACCGACCTGAGCTTCATCCCGTGGGTCGGCACGTCCGACTACACGCTCTCGCTGCTCGTGATCGCGATCCTCGGCCCGCTGCTGACCCTGATCCCGACACTCGTACTCACCCGCAAATACCTCAAAGTGTGACTTCGGTCGGTTAGCGTCGCTTCGTTCACTTCCCCGAACACGCGAAGGCAGACCGGTGCGACTCTTCCCCGCCACCGCCCGCCGACGCCTGGCCGCACTCTGTGCCGTCGGTGCGCTCGGCGTAGGTGCCGTGACCAGCCCGTTCGCCCATGCCGACACCCACCACCTGCGGCACGAGCAGGCGCAGGCGCAGCACTCCGTCAAGAACGCGCAGGCCGACCTCGACGAGTCGAGCCGCCAGAGCCGGCATGCGTACGACGCGCTGCAGTCCGCGCGTGGGGCCCTCCGCTCGGCCCGACACGACCTGAAGTCGGCCCGTGCCCACGCGCGTCGCGCCCACGACCGGTTCCTGCAGGTCAAGCGGCAGCTGGCCCGGGCCCAGGTGCGCCTCGGCCTGGCCAAGACCAACCTCGCCCGCGGGCAGCAGGCCGTCACCGACCAGCACCGCGAGCTGGTGAACACGGTGACCTCGCTGTACGAGCAGGGCGACCCGCAGCTCGTCGGCTTCCTCTCGCTGCTCAACTCCCAGACGCCCGCGGACCTGACCGCCAAGAACGACAACAACAACCTCGTCCTCGGCTCCCAGGACCAGGCGCTCGACGGGCTCAAGGCCTCCGAGGTGCTGCTCCAGGTGCAGACGCAGGAGCTCACGAAGGCACGCGACCAGGTGGCCAAGAAGCGCGAGCAGGCGCATGCCAACCTCCTGCTCAAGCGTCGGTACAAGCAGGACGCGGAGGCCGCCAAGGCTCGCGTCGTCCAGACCGTCCACGACCGTGCGCACGCGCTGAAGCTCGCCCGTCGTGCGCACGCCCACGACCAGCGGATCCTGGCCCGCTCCCGCGCCCGGGCCGCCCGCGTCCACCGTCAGCTGATGGCCGAGATCGCGCGCGAGCAGCGCCAGGGCGGTGGCTACCACGGTCAGACCAGCGGGCTGCTCATGCGGCCGGTGAACGGGCCGATCACCTCGCCGTACGGCTATCGGATGAACCCCATCGGGCACTACTGGGGTCTGCACGACGGCGACGACTTCGGGGCGGCGTGCGGCACCCCGATCTGGGCGGCCGGCAACGGCAGGGTGATGTCGGAGTACTACTCCTCGGTCTGGGGCAACCGGCTCTTCCTCAACCTCGGCCTGATCAACGGCAAGAACGTCACCGTGATCTACAACCACCTCTCCGCCTACCGCAGCTCCGTCGGAGAGGCCGTCTCGCGCGGCCAGGTCGTCGGCCTGATCGGTACGACGGGCTGGTCGACCGGCTGCCACACCCACTTCACCGTGATGGTCAACGGCGTCGCGGTGAATCCCACCCCCTGGATCAGCTGACCGACCCCTCGGTCGAGCACACCCGTCGGTCGAGCTTGTCGAGACCCGTTGGCCGAGCTGACCCGTCGGTCGAGCTGACCCGTTGGTCGAGCTGACCCGTCGGTCGAGCCGACCCGTCGGTCGAGCCGACCCGTTGGTCGAGCTTGTCGAGACCCGTTCGCCGAGCTGACCCGTTGGTCGAGCTGACCCGTTGGTCGAGCTGACCCGTTGGTCGAGCTGACCCGTTGGTCGAGCTTGTCGAGACCCATTGATTCCGCGGCTCTTCGGCGTCCTGACAGGATGGTGGGATGCCGAAGGAGCAGGGGCGCAAGGTGATCGCGCAGAACCGCAAGGCGCGACACGACTTCCACGTGGAGGACACGTGGGAGGCCGGCCTCGTCCTGATGGGCACCGAGGTCAAGTCGCTGCGGCAGGGGCGCGCCACGCTGGTCGACGGCTTCGCCGAGGTCGACGACCACGAGGTCTGGCTGCACGGCGTCCACATCCCCGAGTACACCCAGGGCACCTGGACCAACCACGCGTCGCGGCGCCGCCGCAAGCTGCTCCTCAACAAGGCCGAGATCGCCAAGATCGAGCGCAAGATCGGCGACAAGGGCTACACGCTCGTCCCGCTCCAGCTCTACTTCAAGGACGGCCGGGCCAAGGTCGAGATCGGGCTCGCGAAGGGCAAGAAGTCGTACGACAAGCGCCACGCCCTCGCGGAGCGCCAGGCCGAGCGCGAGAAGCAGCAGGCGATCGGGCGCCGGGCGAAGGGCCACACCGACTGATGCCGGTCGACGTCGTCCGCAGGGCGGACCCCGCTGCGGTCGCCGCGATCCTGGAGAGCATCCCGGAGTGGTTCGGCCTCCCCGAGGCCAACGCGTCGTACGTCGCGGACGCCGGCCGGCTCCCGTCGTACCTCGCGGTCGACGGTGACCAGGTCGTCGGGGTGGCACTCGTCTCCGAGCACTTCCCGCAGTCCCGCGAGCTGCACCTGTTCGCCGTACGACGTGACCGGCACCGGCAGGGCGTCGGCCGGCTGCTGCTCGCAGCCGTCGAGAGCGACCTGCGCGCCACCGGCGCCCGGATCCTGGAGGTGCACACCGTTGGCCCGTCCTACGAGCACGCGGGATACGCCACCACTCGCGCGTTCTACGAGGCGCTGGGCTTCGTGCCGCTCCACGAGCTGGAGCGGATCGACTGGGACGGCCCGACCCTGATCCTGGTCAAGCCGCTGTGACCGATCCGGCCGCGTTCGCCGCCGAGCTGGGGATCCCCGGGCTCTGCGACGTCCACACGCACTTCCTGCCGCCGCGGGTGATGGCCAAGGTGCGCGAGCAGTTCGACACCGCCGGCCCGCTCATCGGGCGGCCGTGGCCGCTGCACTACCGCGGGCCCGACGACGACCTCGTCGCGACGCTGCGTGCCCTGGGCGTACGACGCTTCTCGGCACTCGCCTATGCCCACCGGCCGGGCATGGCGGAGTTCCTCAACGACTGGTCGGCCGGCTTCACCGACCGCGTGCCCGAGTGCCTGCGCAGCGCCACCTTCTATCCAGAGCCCGAGGCTCCGGCGTACGTCGGCCGCCGCCTCGCGGAGGGCGCCGAGATCTTCAAGGTGCACGTGCAGGTCGGGGGCTTCGATGTGCGCGACCCGCTGCTGACCGACGTCTGGGGTCTGCTCGAGGACGCCGGCGCGCCAGTGGTGGTCCACGCCGGCTCCGGCCCCGTGGGTACGGCGTACACCGGCCCGGAACCTGTCGAAGACCTGCTCACCCGCTTCCCACGGCTCGCTCTGGTGATCGCCCATCTCGGCGCCCCGGAGTACGCCGAGTTCGTCGCCCTCGCAGAGGCCTACGAGCGGGTCTGCCTGGACACCACGATGGTCTTCACGCCCTTCTTCGACGACCTCGGCGCTGCCTTCCCGGCGGACCTCGTGCCGCGGCTGCGCGACCTGCAACCGAAGGTGCTGCTGGGCTCGGACTTCCCGAACATCCCCTATCCGTACGACGCCCAGGTCATCGGGTTGAGCAGGCTCGAGCTGGGCGACGACTGGCTGCGGTCGGTCTGCTGGGAGAACGGCGAGCGGATGTTCGGGCCCATCGGTGCGGGCCCGGACGACAGGTCCCGGAGCGCGCCGTAGCCGGGGCCCAGCTTGCTGGTCGGTGTCCGCGCTGACCCGGTGAACCTGGCGTAGGACCACGAGGACTTGGCGCGCTTGTTGAACGTGTCGCCGTACCACTCGGCGCGGAGCCGGATCGGAATGCCGGCCAGCTGCGGACTGCCCTGGATGAAGGCGCCCGCGCCGCTGCGCTTGTTCAGGGTCGCGCACGACGTGGTCGAGTCATGACCCCAATGGCCGTGGACGTGGAACTGGGCCCGGAAGTAGAGGCACTCGCCCTTCTTGTTGGGGCCGACGGCGGCGCCGAACACCGCCTTCTGGCTGGGGCGGTAGAGCGCGTAGCGCCCGTCGTGGCCCTTCTCGCGGAACATCTTGCCGATCACGAGTGCCCGCACGGTGGCTCGTCTCCCGGCAGCGTTCGCGGCCACCGTCTTGTCGCCGTCGAAGACCCCGATGAACGTGGCGTTGACGCTCATCGCCATCCGTAGCGAGAGCTGGTGGTGCCTGTCGGGGTGCCCGCGCTCGAGGAAGTACAGCTTCCCGTCGGGCGTCACGGCGTACAGCTCGAGCCGGGCCCTGGTCCGGTGGCCGTGCAGGGTGACGGTCACCGTCGCCTTCTTGCCGTACCTGAAGGGCTTGCCGGCGACGGAGACCGTGACGTCCGCCCGCGGGCGGTTGCGCGGAGTGATCACGTGCAGCTCGTAGTGCGGCGCCGACTGGCTGTCGAAGGTGACGGCGTAGAGCTTGCTGTTGCCGAACGCGAGGCCACCGTCGACGACCGCGGCGTCCGGGTCGTCGAACTTGTAGGTGCCCATCGCCTTGGTCGCGCCGAGCGGGTAGAAGACCACGCCGTCGGTGCTACCGAACGCGAGCAGGTCGTCGGAGGTCCGCATCGCCACGGCGCTGGTGCTGTGCGGCACTCCGTAGCTGCGGACGTGCGAGAGGTCGGTGGTCGAGAAGGCCTGGTGCCCGCCGGTGACGACCTGGGTGGCGTCGCTGGTCACCGCGAACGCGTGGGACTCGTTGACGTCCCAGTGGGTCTGTGCGGAGACGGTCGGAGTCGGCCCGCCCGTGACCGTGTACTCGTAGAGGGACGACGGGCTCGAACCGATGTCGCTGGCGAAGAGCGTGTCCGGGAGGACGGGGCTCGCCGCGAGCCGCGAGTTGTACGCCGGGTGGTAACCCGTGTCGTAGATGGTGCCGGTCGCCGGGTCCAGCGGATGGAGGTTGGCCCACTGGCTGTCGCACGTGGCCTCGTACCAGACCAGTCCTGCGGTGTAGGCGACGTCCAGTGGGCAGGTGTCGGTGCCCGTCGGGAACTTCGTCACCGCACCGGCGGCGAACGGGTCGGTGGTGTCGACCTGCGCGATCGCGTCGGCGCCGGTGAGGGCGACGTAGAGCTCCGAGCCGTCGTCGTTCAAGGCCATCCCGTTGGCGCCGCGGAGGCCGGTGAGAGTCCCGACAGGCCTGCCGGCCAGGTCGGTGACGACCACGGTGGCGCTGCCCTGGCTGATGAACACGTGCCCGTGGGCCTGGTCGACCACGAGGTCGGCGAAACCCCTGAGCCCCACGTCGTTCGTGGAGTCGGCCCGCGCGGCAGGGCCGGGCACCGCCAGGGCCAGACCGAGCGCGGCGAGACCGAGCAGGGCGAGGACGGTCAGGACGGTACGGCGCACGGACGCTCCCGAGACTGTGGTGGGTGGACGAGCCGGGGCGAGCGTACGGGTGGTCGCCGTCCGCCGAGTGCGGAATCGCCGAACTGGTGTCGGAGCAGGAATCCGAGTCGTCGTTGCGGCGTTCCCACCCGTAGACTGTCTGCACAACTCAAGAGGGGCTGATCGGTTTCGACTTGGGACGTTAGTTCCAGGGGAAGCGGGTCGAGGAGCCGACGTCATCTCGTAAACGATCGTCGGAAACCTATAACTGCCAACAACACGCGCAGTAACTTCGCTCTCGCTGCCTGAGCAGTGAACGAAGGGTCTGACCGGGCATCTGCCTTCGTCCCGGATCCAGGCCTCATTGAGAAGGCTTGCTGGTCACCTCCGCCGGGAGGGGTGACCGGGACTTTTTCCCGGCTGAGTCTGTCGGCGACGTGTCAGTGCGAGCGCCGGGACTGAGAAAGCGACATCACTGACTGCACCCGGAGAAGACCTGGTACGACGCTCGAGGACGCGGGTTCGATTCCCGCCAGCTCCACCAACCCACTCACCCGGTGTCGTCCCGCACCCTCAGTAGCCACAGTGTGGCGAGGAGCAGGCCGGCGATCACGGCGCTCCCGAGCGCTGCCTTGTCGACGCTCACGAGCAGTCCGGCGCCGAGGGCTCCGAGCGCCTCTCCGAGCGCCCAGATGAAGTTCGTGAGCCCGGCGATGCCGGCGATCGACAAGGCATGGGTCCTGCCGAAGTCGGTCATCCCCGCGACGGCCGGCGTCACCATCAGCCCGATCGCCGGCCACGCCAGGGCGAGGAGCACGAGACTCGGCCACAGCGCGTCGGCGACGTACCACGCGACCAGGACGGCACCCGCCGTCACCATGGCGGTCCCCATCGGCAGACGACGACCTCGAACGTCCGAGACCCGACCGGCGATCGGGCCGACCGCCATCTCGAGGACCGCGCCCGCGAAGAAGGCAGCGCCGATGAGCGTCGCGGATCCGCCGAGGTCGTCCAGGTGCAAGGGGGCGATGACCGCCAGCGCCCCGAACGCTCCGGCGCAGAGGGTCACGATCCAGATCAGCGTCGCGAACCACGGATGCCACACCGCCCGGAGTACGACGCGGAGGCTGAAGGCCCCGCCGGTCTGGGGCTTCTCCCGTCCGCGCAGCCACAGGCTGAGGAGCACCGCGACCACCGCGATGGCGGGGAAGACGAAGGCGCGGTCGGTCGCAGCGGACACGACGCCCAGCAGCGGTCCGACGATGGAACCGGCCACGGCGGACGAGATGATCGTGCCGATGACGACGCCGTGCTTGGTGGGACTGCTCGCGCCGATGAGCCAGGTCATGGCGCCGGCCCACTGCAACGCCGCCGCCACCCCCTGGAGGAACCTCGCGAGGATGAGCACAGCAGCGGAGTCGGCGATCCCGAACGTGACACTCGCGACGGCGAGCAGCAGCGCGCCGGCGACCACGGACGCCTGGGCGCCCACGCGTCCGGTGACCCAACCGCTGGGGATCGCGAACGCGAGCAGGCCCAGCGCATAGCTCCCCACGAGTACGCCGGTCTCCGCACCGGCCAGCCCGACGCTGTCCCGCAGCTCGGGCAGCAGCGGGGTGATGGAGGAGTACATCGTCATGTCGAGAGCGATCACCGCCCCCAGGAGAAGCGCGAGGTGCCGGAGGCGGCCCGGGGACATCTCACCTCCCGCCTCTCCTCCTGCCGCGGGTGGAGGTGATGCGCTCGCGGCCATGAGCGGAGAATGCCGGATCCGGGGCACCGGCTCCACCTTCCCGGCCCCCCCGCGGACAGTCGTGAAGCGGCAGCCTCGGCCCGGCGCGGCCGTACGGTAGCGCCCATGGACTGCGTGTTCTGCGCGATCATCGCGGGCGAGATCCAGGCCGAGATCGTCCTCGACGAGCCCGAGTTCGTGGCGTTCCTGGACGCGCGGCCGGTGTTCAAGGGCCACACGCTGCTCGTGCCGCGCGAGCACGTCGTCACACTGCCCGACCTGCCGGCGGGTCTGCGGGACGGCTTCCTCGAAGCCGCGCAGCGACTGGCCACCGCGGTGGTCGACGCGCTGGGCGCGCAGGGCAGCTTCGTGGCGACGAACAACGTCGTCAGCCAGTCCGTCCCCCACCTGCACCTGCACGTCGTACCGCGCACCAAGGGCGACGGTCTGCGCGGGTTCTTCTGGCCGCGCACGAAGTACGCCGACGGCGAGGCGGCCGCCTACGCCGGCCGGCTGCGCAGGGCCGTCAGGAAAACTTGACAAAGGAATCGGCGTCAGGTTTACTTGACACAGTGAACGACGCCGACCACCCAGATCCCGCCGATCTCTCCGAGACCGCCGCCGATCGAGATCCCGCACAGGGACTCGCCGCCGTCCGGGCGCTCCGCGCGCTGGCCGACCGCCTCGAGGCGGTCCAGGTCCACAACGCACGCGAGCAGGGCTGGAGCTGGCAGGCGATCGCCGACGTGCTGCAGGTCAGCCGTCAGGCCGTTCATCAGAAGCACTCCCGCGACTGACGCGGGAGCCACCGACTCCCGAGGAGACACCATGCACAGCCGATTCGACACCGAAGCCAGAATCGCCGTCGCCCAGGCGACGGACATCGCCCGCGAGCTCGGCCACAGCGAGGTCGGTCCCGACCACCTCCTGCTCGGCCTGCTCGCCAACATGAGGGGTACGGCGTACGCCGCCCTCACCGACCACGGTCTGCGGCTCGACGCCGCTCGTGACCTCGTGGCCGCCCGACACGTCGACGTCACCGACGACGACGCGGACCCCGACCCCTCCGACGAGCCGGACGGTCTCGACGAGGACCGCGAGGCCCTTCGTGCGATCGGGATCGATCTCGACCGCGTCCGCGAGACCGTCCGGACGAACCTCGGCGCCGACCTGACCGAGGGCTGGGGTGCACGCCCCGAGCGCGGCCGAGGCCAGCGCGGTCGCGGCCGGGGAGACCGTAGAGACCGCCGGCGCGGGCGCGGCCCCCACGGCCGAGGCCGTCGTGGTCCTCGAAGCGAGCGCCACGACGGCCCGCGCTTCTCGGCCGGAGTGCGCGACGTCCTCCGCGACGTACGCCGCGCCTCACTGCGAGACCGCCTCGACCGTGACGCCGACCTGCGCCACGGCGCGCCGGGGATGACCGGCCGGCGGCTGGTCCTGGCACTGATCGCGTGCGACGACCCGACCGTCCGTGCGGTCCTGGCCACCGCCACAGACCTCGACGGGCTGCGTGCCCGCATCGAGGCGGAGGTCGCCAGCACGGTCGCCTGACCCGTGCACCGATCGCCCGGAAGTGCCGACCTCGGCAACTTCCGGGCGATCGTGCGCATCGAAAGCACATGAACCGTGCGCGCTTCGCCGCTCTGGTGTGCGCCTTCGCCCTGGCCGCCCCGGTCTGGGCGGCCGCCCCCGCGCACGCGGCGATCCCGAGGGACGAGCCCACGACCCACCGGTCGGTTCGGCACGTCCTCGGGGCCAACGAGGTGGCGATGGGCGACCGGGTCCCGTGGGGCGAGGTCGGCCACGGGTGGTATCTCACGCTGATCGACCACGGCACTCGGGGTGACGACGGCATCGATCCCGATCACCAGCTGCTCGACCTGGTCGACCCGCTCGGCGGGCGCTACCAGATCCTCCAGACCGACGTCGGCCGGCGCGGCCGCGGCTACCGCCGGCTGACGGACTGGTCGGCCGACGGCCGGCGTGCGCTCCTGCTGGTCGACGGCGGCACGCCGCACGCCTACGCCGTCGACTACCACCTCCGCTCGGGCCGCGGACAGTTGATCCCGCTCGGCAAGGGGGTCGCCACCGTGAGCCTCGGACCGGGCGACTCGATCTACGCCACCACGTACGGCGGCAACGGCGGCGTCCTGATGCGCTTCAACTACACGGGCACCCGCGAGGTGCTGATGCACCACACGGACGGGATGGCGCTGCCCTCACGAGCCGGTCATCGCATCGTCGTCGGCCCGTCCGAGTTCCACCGGCACACGTTCCAGGTCCTCACCGGCCATGGCACCGTCGTCCGCACCCTGGCCCTTCCCCACAAGTGCTCGGCGACGCGCTGGTGGTCGGCCGGCACCGTGCTGGCCAGCTGCTACACCCGCCTCGGGCGGACCCGCTTGTACGCCGTACCGATCGACGGCTCGGCTCCCACCGCCCTCACCGCAGAGCACGGGAAGCACAGCGCCGACCTCGGCGACCTCGACGCCCGCGTTCTCGGAGGTACGACGTACCTCGGGGCGGCCGGTCCCTGCGGCGTCGTCTTCCTGGCCCGCCAGCACGCCGACGGGTCAGCCACCGAGGTCCACGTCCCGGGCAGCACGGGCAACGTCTACCCGCTCGGGACCCGGGGCGACCGCCTCGTCCTGCAGACCGGCATCTCCTGCGACGGCGGGCCGAGCCACGACGCGATCAGCCACTTCGACCCCTCCACGCACGCCGACCACGTCGTCGCGGAGCTGCCCGCGGGGGAGGCCTACGGCACGGTGCTGGCCTTCGGTGAGAGGCGTACGACGATCGACTGAGCGCTCGTCCCCGCCGTCCGGCGGTGCGCACGCAGGCTCTACAGTGGCCGATGGCCGGGCCGGACTGGTCCCGGCCACCGTCCAGCCAGTCGTACAAGGAGTCACCATGGGTCGCTTCGACGGGCGCGTCGCCGTCGTCACCGGGGCCGCGCGGGGGATCGGGCTCGGGATCGCCACCCGCTTCGCCGAAGAGGGTGCCTCTGTGGCGATCCTCGACCTCGACCGCACGTCCGCCGCCGAGGCCGCCGGTGAGCTGCCCATCACCGCCTCTGCGAGCGCCGTCGGCATCGGGGCCGACGTCAGCAACGGCGATTCCGTGCAGGCCGCGGTGGACCACGTCGTCGCCGAGCTCGGCGGGCTCCACGTCCTGGTGAACAACGCCGGCGTCACCCGCGACAACCTGCTGTTCAAGATGAGCGACGACGACTGGGACGTCGTGATGGGGGTGCACCTACGCGGCGCCTTCCTGATGACCCGCGCGGCCCAGCAGCACTTCGTGGCGCAGAAGTACGGCAAGATCGTGTGCCTCTCCAGCGTCTCCGCACTCGGCAACCGCGGTCAGGCCAACTACGCCGCGGCCAAGATGGGCATCCAGGGCTTCGTCCGCACCCTCGGCATCGAGCTCGGCCCCTACGGCGTGAACGCCAACGCGATCGCGCCGGGCTTCATCGCCACCGACATGACCGACGCGACCGCGGCCCGGGTCGGCATGCCGGTCGAGGACTTCCGCAAGGCCGCGGCCGAGCGCAACCCGGTCCGCCGTGTCGGTTACCCCGAGGACATCGCGGCCGCGGCGGCCTTCCTGTGCAGCGACGAGGCGTCGTACATCACCGGCCAGACGCTGTACGTCGACGGGGGCGCCACGCTTGTCTGAGTCGTACGTCCGGCCGACCGGTCGTCCACCCGGCATGAAGCCGGTGCACGGAGTGTTCGCGCTCGTGCTCGCGGTCGTGTGGTTCGGCACCCTGGGATTCGTGCTCACCCACGGCCATGGCGACCAGTCATCGGTCGACGTCTACTCCGAGCTGCCGCCGGGTTTCGACGCCGAGCTCCAGGCCCAGGGCGTGAAGTACCAAGGTCTCTCGTCGGTGGACGCCACCACCCAGAAGGCCGTCGAGTCGCTGCCGTCGCCCGCCGCTGCCGGCCTGACCGGCGCCGCACCGTTGGTGCTCCGCACCGCGTTCACCGACCTCGCGAGACCCCGGGGCCGCGGACCGTCGTACACCGACCAACCTGCTCTCATGGCCGTGGTCGACGCCACCGGCGCCCGGGCCGGGGGCGAGATCTGGGTCGAGTTCGTGGACCCCACGACCTACAAGGTGCTCCGCACCGTGCAGTACTCCGCGTCCCCGTCCTCGGTTCCGACCTCCTCGCCGTCCGGGTGAGGTTGGTCATAGCCACGGCGTGGCCTTCCCGATCTGCTTGAACCGGTCCTTCACACTGGTCCGGACCCCAGGACCCAGCCCTCGATGGAGAATCTCGTGCGACGCACCGCCGTGACCCTGTCCGCGCTCACCGCTGCCAGCCTGCTGCTCGCCGGCTGTGGCGGCTCGTCGAGCTCGAGCCCAGGCGGGGACCCACAGCAGGTCGTCGACGGGCAGACGATCACCCAGTTCTACCCGCTGACCGGGCTCAAGGTGCCCGACGGCAAGTCCGCCGAGCTCGACCACCCGGTGCTGGTCGCCAAGATGGACAACACCCTCTCCAGCTCACCGCAGGTCGGGTTGAGCCAGGCCGACATGGTGGTCGAGGAGCTCGTCGAGGGTGGGCTCACCCGGCTCGCGGCGTTCTACTACTCCGACATCCCCGACAACGTCGGCCCGATCCGCTCGATGCGCGCCAGCGACATCGACATCGTCTCGCCGGTGCATCCGTCGATCGTCACCAGCGGTGCGGCCTCCAAGACGATCGCCCTGATCCACGGTGCCCACATCCCGTTCTACGGCGAGGGTGCCAAGGGCTTCTACCGCTCCACGTCGCGCGCTTCGCCGTACAACCTCCTCGTCCACCTCAACGAGGTCGCCGCGACGGCGAAGACCAAGAAGGCGACGCCTCCCGACTACTTCTCCTGGGGCTCGGACAAGGACTTCCCGAAGGGTCGGAAGGCGACCACGATCGGCGCGCAGTTCTCGGGCGGGCACACCACGCAGTGGACCTACACCAACGGCACCTACCACAACACCAACAGCAACGCGCCGGCCGGCGACCAGTTCCCGGCCACCACGGTGCTCGTGCTGCGCGTCAAGGAGGGCCTCGCCGGCTACCTCGACCCCGCCGGCAACCCGGTGCCCCGCACGCTGCTGACGGGCAAGGGCAACGCGTTGGTGTTCCACGGCGGCCGGATGGTCGCGGCCACCTGGCACAAGGGCAAGCCGGCGTCGAGGATCAAGCTGACCACGAAGAAGGGTCAGCTGAAGGTGCCGGCCGGCCACATCTGGATCGAGCTGGTCCCGGTCACCGGCAACGTGACGTTCACGAAGTAGCGGCACCCGACGGCAGCTCCGTCGCCCGTTCGGACAGGGCGCGGAGGCCGGACAGGATGATCCCGATGGCCAGCTCGACCCGCTCGGCCTCGGCATCGGGATCCTCCGAGGTCGAGACGTTGGCGCCGGCCGACGACATCGCGCCGAAGAAGATGCGCGCGAAGGTGTGCTCCATCGCGTCGTCGAGGCGCCAGTCGCCGGCGCTCAGCACCGACCGCACGATGTCGAGCACGTAGGCGAACGTCGAGCGCTCCTCCTGCTCGCGGAAGCGCTCGTGCCCGAGCACCGACGGGCCGTCCTGGATCACGATCCGGCTGTACGACGGCTGCCGGACCACCGCGAGGAACGCGCGGAGCCCCGCCAGCGCCTTCTCGTACGCGTCCTGATGTCCCTCGAGCGCTGCCTGGATGTCCTGCGCGCCGGCGGACTCGACCTTCTCGAACACCGCCTCGAACAACGCCTGCTTGCCGGAGTAGTGGTGGTAGAGCGCACCCTTGGTGACGTCGGCGCCGGCCACGATGGCGTCCAGGGAGGTGCCGGCGTACCCGTGCTCGGTGAAGAGCCGCTCGGCCACCTCGACGAGGGCGCGTCGCGTCGAGGCGGAGTACTGCGCGCGCCGACTGGTGCCGGGCACGTGCGGAACCTTGGGCACGAGACGGGCGCGGGCGCTCTTGGTCATCGGCGCAGTCTAGGGGGCCGCGGGCTCCGCGCCAGGGCGCGACGTGGCGGACGTCGTGACCTGGTTCCGGCGGTCGTCTCGGCTCCCGAGCCGACCTCCTGCGCCGGTCTTGCGTACTGCGAGTCTTTTCCATACTCTTGGTACGTACCAACGGTATGTGAGCCGAGGCAGCGCCTCCGGCCCACCGAGAGAGGAGCTGGCCATGACCTGGACCACCTTCCACCACCGCGGAGAGGTCCTCCGCACCGTGACCCTGACCGCCGACGAGCGTCGCGACGGCGTCCTGCCGATGGACGTGGACGGCGTTCGCGAGACCTTCGGCGACGAGCTGACCCTGCTCGGCGCCCTCCAGCTGCGCTGGCACACCCGCCTGTCCGGCCACATCGAACGCGCGCTGCTCGACCAGCCGATCGACCTCGAGCAGGCGGTCGTGGCCGCCTGGCACGCGACCGCCCACGAGCTCCCGGGCACCCGGCTGGTGCTGGACCGCTACCGCACCGCGCCGCTCGACGACGCGATGGCCACCGCCCTCATGACCGCTACCGCCAAGGAGCGGATCCTGCTGGCCGCGATGGCCGGCCGGGCCGGTGCCCGGACCGAGGAGACGGTCGCCGCCGGCCGCGTGCTCGAGGAGCAGGCGCGGGCCACCTACCGGCCCGCGCGGCGAGAGCCGACGGACCGTCGCCGGATGACCTTGCTCGGCCGGATCAAGGCGCACGTCGCGGCCTGACAGCGCTCCGACAGCGACGGCCCTGGGCGACGACGTTCCGGCTCGGCATGGCCGAGGTGGAACGGCCATAGGGAGCGCCGCCGCTGGCTTGCTCGCAAGGCGACGCTCCATCGACCGTCTTCTGGCCAATGCCTCGGGCGGGCATGATGGAGCCATGACGGAGATTCGGGCGGGGATCCGGGCGGGGATGCTGCTGCTGGCATCCCCGGAGCTCCTCGACCCGAACTTCGCCGACACCGTCGTGCTGCTCCTCGACGCGGACGACGGGGGCGCGATGGGGGTCGTCCTCAATCGGCCGTCACCGGTCCCGGTCGTCGCGGTCCTCGCCGACTGGAGCGACATCGTGGCCGAGCCAGAGGTGCTGTTCAGCGGGGGACCGGTGTCCCCGGACGGCGCCCTGGCCGTCGCCTGGGTGCGCGACCTGGCCGTCGTACCGCAGGGTCTGCGACCGGTCACCGACCGCCTCGCCATCGTCGACCTGGACGGCTCGGCCACCGAGCTGGACGAGGCGGTCGACGGGGTCCGGATCTTCGCCGGGTACGCCGGCTGGGGTGCCGGGCAGCTCGAGGGCGAGATCGCCGGCGGCGACTGGTACGTCGTACCCGCGCTGCCGCCCGACGCCTTCCGTGCCGACCCCAGCGACCTGTGGCGCGAGGTGATGCGCCGTCAGCCGGGCGAGCTGGCCTGGCACATGAACCGCCCGGTCGACCCCGAGCTGAACTGACACCGAGCTCGACCGACACCGAGCTCAACCGACACCGAGCAAGGAGCCACGGCCTCGGCGTGTCACGATGCGGCATGCCCACGACGCGCGCGACCGCCCGCAGCGACGCCGGCACCACGGCGTACGTCCTCCTCGGTCTGCTCTCCGTGCGCCCCTCGACGGCGTACGAGCTCGCCCAGCACGTACGACGGAGCCTGGGCTGGTTCTGGCCGCGCGCCGAGCGCAAGCTGTACGACGATCCCAAGCGCCTGGTGGCCGACGGGCTCGCCACGGCGACCGAGGAGCCGACCGGCCGGCGCAGACGCACCGTCTACACGATCACCGCCGAGGGCCGCAGTGCGCTGGCCGACTGGCTGGGCACGCCCTCGGCGGCGCCGTCGTGGGAGAGCGAGGCGCTGGTGAAGGTGTCCTTCGCCGACGCCGGCGACCTGGCCGCGCTGCGTCGTACGCTCGCGGAGGCCGGTGGGGCCGCGCGCGGGCGACTCGCCGCGCTGGCCGAGGTGACGTCGGAGCCGGGGCTCGCGGGGCGCCGCCATCTCGACGCGCTGACCCTCCGTCTCCGGCAGGAGCACGAGGAGGCGCTCGCTCGCTGGGCCGACTGGGCGCTGGTGCAGACGGAGTCCTGGATCGCCGCGGACGACCCGGGGGAGTGGGATGCGGGGGCCGTGTTCGCCCGGCTCGCCGAGTCCGGATCGGCGACGTCGCTGACGTAGGGTGGTCCGGTGCCGCAGATCGGATTCGTCACCAAGACCGCCGTCGAGGAGCGCATCGAGGAGCGCACCGTCCCGACGGACGAAGGCGACCACGAGCGGTTCAGCCACTACGTCGACAAGCACAAGCTGACCGAGGCGATGGTGATGGGTACGCCGTGCGTGGCTCTGTGCGGCAAGGTCTGGGTGCCGAGTCGTGCTCCGGAGAGGTTCCCGGTCTGTCCCGAGTGCCAGGACATCTGGGAGTCGATGAAGCCCGGCGAGGGTGACGGGGACTCCGCCGAGTGACGGGACGGCACTCTCCCGACCCAGGGGCCGTCCCACCTTCACCAGCGCTCACGCCGGCCTGGCCGGAGCGGGCGGCCTGGGGCACGGCACCCTCACTTCGCGCGTGGCAGACCGCCGCGCTCACCGAGTACGTCGCACGAGGGCCGCGCGACTTCCTGGCCGTGGCGACGCCCGGTTCCGGCAAGACGACCTTCGCGCTCTCTGCGGCGGCCGAGCTGCTCGGGCGCCGCATCGTCGACCGGGTCGTCGTGGTCGCACCGACCGAGCACCTGAAGGTGCAGTGGGCCGAGGCCGGTGCCCGTGCCGGCGTGCCGCTCGACCCGGCGTACTCCGCCGGCTCGGGGAAGATCTCGGCGGACTACGTCGGCGTCGCCGTCACCTATGCCGGCGTCGCGGTCAACCCGCTCGCGATGCGCATCCGCACGGAGCGCTTCAAGACGCTGGTGATCCTCGACGAGGTGCACCACGCGGGTGACGCGCTCTCCTGGGGCGAGGGCGTGCGCGAGGCCTTCGACCCCGCCACGCGGCGGTTGGCCCTGACGGGAACCCCGTTCCGCTCCGACGTGAACCCGATCCCCTTCGTCACCTACGCGCCCGGTGCCGACGGCATCCCGCGCTCGGTGGCCGACTTCACCTACGGCTACGGTCACGCCCTGGCCGACCACGTCGTGCGACCGGTGCTCTTCATGGCCTACTCCGGCGAGCTCACGTGGCGAACGCGCGCCGGTGACGAGATCGCCGCGCGGCTCGGCGAGCCGCTGACCAAGGACCTCACCGCCCAGGCCCTGCGCACGGCACTCGACCCTTCGGGGGAGTGGATGCCGTCCGTGCTCACGGCCGCCGACCGCCGGCTCACCGAGGTACGACGCCACATGCCCGACGCCGGCGGGCTGGTGATCGCCACCGACCAGGACTCCGCACGGGCCTACGCCACGCTGCTCAGGAAGATCAGCGGCGAGCCGCCCACCGTGGTTGTGTCCGACGAGAAGTCGGCGTCGAAGAAGATCGCCTCGTTCACCGACTCCCAGGCCCGGTGGATGGTCGCGGTGCGGATGGTCAGCGAGGGGGTCGACATCCCCCGGCTCGCCGTCGGCGTCTATGCCACCAGCACCGCCACACCGCTCTTCTTCGCCCAGGCCGTGGGGCGGTTCGTGCGCGCGCGGGCGCGTGGTGAGACGGCGTCGATCTTCGTGCCGTCGGTGCCGCACCTGCTGGGGTTCGCGGCCGAGATGGAGGTCGAGCGTGACCACGTCCTCGGCCGTCGGATCTCCGACGAGACCGACCTCTTCGCCGCCGAGCAGGACCTCCTCGCGCGGGCCGATGCCGACGTCGGTGCCTCCGACGAGCTCCTGGGGTCGTTCGAACCGCTCGGCTCGCAGGCCCGCTTCGACCGGGTGGTGTACGACGGTGGCGAGTTCGGCCATGCAGGTGAGGTGCACGTCGGGTCGGACGAGGAGATGGACTTCCTCGGCATCCCCGGGCTCCTCGACCACGACCAGATGCGTGAGCTCCTCCACCACCGCCAGCGTTCGCGTCGTACGACGTCGGGCGCTGCCCAGGTCGAACGTCACGTCTCGACCCACGAGCAGCTGTCGAGCCTCCGTCGCGAGCTCAACGCACTCGTGGCCGCCTGGCACCATCGCACCGGCCAGGCCCACGGCCTGACCCACGCGGCCCTGCGCAAGGAGCTCGGTGGTCCGGCCGCCGTGATCGCCGACGCGGAGCAGCTCAACGCCCGGATCAACCGCCTCCGCGAGTGGGCCTCCCGCCCTACCGGATAGCGCTCACGGGGCGGCCCGGCGGCCTCCACCCCTTTCGGCCAGGGGTGATCTCGGCGACTCCAAATCGACGCCGTCCAGGCACTGACAACGCCCCGACACAGTGTCACTATGCAGGAACATATTGTTCATCTCGCGTTCCCGGGGGCCCGTTCGGCTCCGGTCCGCGAGGTGTAGGGGGGATGGTTCATCGTGACCGCACGTCGTCGTCGGATCGGTCTGATCGCCACCGTGCTGGGAGCGCTGACGCTGCTGACTCCGGCGGCCTTCGCCGGCACCTCCGTGGGCCGTCCCGTCACCGCTCGTGACCTCGTCAGGTCGACCACGGTGGCCAGCTCACCCACGACCACGCTGGTCGGTGCGGCGTCGGGCGACTGGCCTTGGTTCGACCAGGCGGTCGGCCCGGTGCAGATCTACCGCGTGTTCGACGGCGGCTTCCACTTTGCGACGTGGCAGGCCACGTCCGCCCACACCCAGCACCCCGACGCCACCGCGTTCGACTACTCGATCCACCTGCTGCCGCAGCGACTGACCGATCCGACCGACGCGATCAACGCCAAGATCCGCTCGTTCCTTGCGACCACGCCCAAGAACCTGATCATCACCGACTGGCACGAGCCCGACTACACCTACCGGTACAACCGGCAGTTCACCCCGGCGCAGTACCGCGCAGGCCTCCTCGCTCTCGCGTCGATGGTGCGCGCACAGAACGCCATCGACGGCGGGACCAGGCGGGTCTCGCTGATCCTGATGGCGATCACCTACCGGGGAAACTGGAGCACCACTCCCTCCGACTGGTGGCCGACCGATGCCCGCGACGGCGGTCACATCGACCTCGTCGAGGGCGACATGTACGAGCTGCCGCACAAGACCGGAACCGCCTGCTGCCCTGCTGGATACACCGACGGCATCAACTGGAAGTCCGGCGCGGCGGTGATCACTCCGCTCTACGACTTCGCGCTGGCGAACAACGCGCAGTGGGCCGTTGCCGAGCTGGGTGTCCTCGAAGACATCCACAACCCGATGCGCAAGGCCAACGAGCTGGCGAGTGCGGTGAACTTCGCGACGTCCCACGGTGCGGACCACGTCTCCTACTTCGATGTCGGTGGGCCTCGGGCCAACTGGCGCCTGCGCTACGCCAGTCCCGTCGGCACGACCTCGATGACGTCCAATGCGGTGATCATGTGGAAGTCCCTGGTGGCCGCAGCCGGCGGGTGACCGAGCGTCGTACCAAGTGCCGCGCTGCCGACGGCGATTGCGCGAGGACAGTTGTCTGACTAGAGTCAGAGAATGCCGTCGAGCAGTGACGTGGACCAGGTACGCGTTGACACCCGCACGCTGCGGAGCTTCAACCGGGCATGGAGCCAGCGGGTCGGCGTCATGGACGAGTCGTTCCTCGGGACCGGGCGGACGTTCGGGGCGTCCCGCCTCCTCTTCGAGATGGGCACCTCCGGTGCGGCCGTCCTCGACCTGCGGCGCCGGCTCGGCCTCGACTCCGGCTACCTGAGCAGGCTGCTCCGTGGCCTCGAGGACGAGGGGCTGGTCGAGGTCCGGCGAGACCCTGGCGACCAGCGTCGTCGGGTCGTCGTACCCACGCCCGCGGGGCGCCGTGCCGTGGCCAGGCTGGACGAGCGCTCCGAGCGCCTCGCCCTCGACCTGGTCGAGCCGCTCGGACCGTCGCAGCGCCGCCGGCTGGCCGACGCCCTGGACACGGCCGAGCGGCTGATCCGTGCGGCGACGACCTCGTTCGAGCCGGTGCCCGTCGACTCGGAGGAGGCCGTGGTTGCCGTGCGCCGCTACTTCGCGGAGCTCGAGGCGCGGTTCTCCGACGGGTTCGATCCGGGGGACACCGCCACATCGGACGTTGCCGGCATGTCGCCGCCGCGCGGCGTCTTCCTGGTGGGGCGCATCGACGGAGAGGTCATCGCCTGCGGTGGGGTGCAGCCGCACCGTACGACGATCGGTGAGATCAAGCGGATGTGGATCGACCCCGCCTGGCGTGGCTGCGGCCTGGGCTCGCGCATGCTCGGCCGGCTCGAGGACGAGACCGCTCGTCTCGGCTATCGCGAGGTCTACCTCGACACCAACGACGCGCTGGTCGAGGCGGTGGCGTTGTACGAGCGCTCCGGCTATCGGACGATCGAGCGCTACAACGACAATCCCTACGCCCGTCACTGGTTCGCCAAGCGGCTCGGCTGACTATCCGGAGTCGGCCAGGGGCAGGACGCGGTAGGGGATCTGGGTCGCGAGGGCGATCACCGTCGAGCTGCGCACGATGGCCGGATCCTTGAGCACCAGGTCGATCACGCGCTGCAGGTCGGAGTTGGAGCGGGCGACGACGCGTGCCCAGAGGTCTCCGGCGCCGGTGATCGTGTGTGCCTCGAGCACCTCCGGGATCGTCGCGAGATGCCGCGCCACGGCGTCGTGCCCGCCGTGCTCGGCACTGTCCTGCCGGATCTCGAGCGTCAGGAACGCCGTCACCGGGAAGCCCAGTGCCTCCGGTGAGAGCTCGGGGCCCCACCCCGTGATGACCCCGGACGACGCGAGCTTGTCGAGCCGGGCCTGCGCCGTGCCGCGGGCCACCCCGAGCCGGCGGGACGCCTGTAGTACGCCGATCCGCGGGTCAGCCGCGAACAGGGCGAGCAATCTGCGGTCGAGATCGTCCATGACCGACTCCTCCGCTGAACAATGTGCGCGACGAATCGCCGTACTGTTGCGCAGGTTGTCGTGACTCGGCAAGGTGACGACCATGACGACCACGCACGAGACCCCGTCCACGGGCGGCGCGCTCACCGCCGACGAGCTCAAAGCAGATCTGACCCTCGAGCAGCTCCAGCAGCTGGTGGGCCTGGTGGAGTACGACGCCAGCCACGACCCGTTCCCCGTGACCGGGATGGACTACGTCGGCTTCGTGGTGGGCAACGCGACGCAGACCGCGAAGTTCTACCAGCTGGCCCTGGGCATGGACCTCGAGGCGTACTCCGGCCCCGAGACCGGCAACCGCGACGCCACGTCGTTCGTGCTCCGTTCCGGCAGTGCCCGCTTCGTCTTCACCGGCGGCGTCACCCCGGGCAGCGCGGTCCTCGACCACCACCGCAAGCACGGTGACGGCGTCGTCGACCTCGCCCTCGAGGTGCCCGACGTCGACACCTGCATCGAGCACGCGCGCTCGCAGGGCGCCAGGATCCTCGACGAGCCCCACGACGTGACCGACGAGCACGGCACGGTCCGCATCGCCGCGATCGCGACGTACGGCGAGACCCGGCACACCCTCGTGGACCGCTCGCGGTACGACGGACCGTTCCTGCCCGGCTACGTCGCCGACACCACCAAGGTGACCCGACGCGAGGGTCACCCGAAGCGACTCTTCCAGGCGATCGACCACTGCGTCGGCAACGTCGAGCTCGGCCGGATGGACGAGTGGGTGGAGTTCTACAACGCGGTCATGGGGTTCACGAACATGGCCGAGTTCATCGGCGACGACATCGCCACCGACTACTCCGCCCTGATGTCCAAAGTGGTCGCGAGCGGCAACCACCGGGTGAAGTTCCCGCTCAACGAGCCGGCGATCGCGAAGAGGAAGTCGCAGATCGACGAGTACCTCGAGTTCTACGACGGCGCCGGCTGCCAGCACATCGCGCTGGCCACCGGCGACATCCTGCGCACCGTCGACCTGCTCCGCGACAACGGCATCGAGTTCCTCGACACCCCCGACACCTACTACGACGACCCCGAGCTGCGTGCCCGGATCGGCGAGGTGCGGGTGCCGATCGAGGAGCTGAAGAAGCGCAGGATCCTGGTCGACCGCGACGAGGACGGCTATCTCCTCCAGATCTTCACCAAGCCGGTGGGTGACCGGCCGACGGTCTTCTACGAGTTCATCGAGCGGCACGGCTCGCTCGGCTTCGGCAAGGGCAACTTCAAGGCCCTCTTCGAGTCGATCGAGCGCGAGCAGGAGCTCCGCGGCAACCTCTGAGCGTCGTACGCCGAGTTGTCGCGTGACGACTCGGCGCGCTCAGGCTGTCGCTTTGCGCCGACTCGGCGTGTCTGGGGTGTCCCTTCGCGCCGACTCGGCGAGGGGGGCGCCGTCGCAGCAGTTCGCCTTCATGTGGCAGTGGGGACACAGCCAGCGCGTGGAGATGGGGTCGAACTCGACGCCGCAGTAGTCGCAGGGCACGGCCCGACCGTACGACGCGGGGTGGGCGCCGGCGCGCACCCACGCCGGGATCGGGGGTGCCTCGCATTTCGGTTGCCCGCCGACGCAGGGTGGCACGAGGCTGGCGCCATGAGCGTCCGCATCCACCACCTCACGTTCGACTGCGCCGACGCGCGAGCCCTGGCGTCGTTCTGGTCGACGATCACCGGCTGGAACGTCTACTACGACGACGACCCCGAGGTGGTGCTCGCGCCGTCGTACCCCCACGATGGGACGGGGATGCTCTTCATCCCCGTGCCCGAGGGGAAGACGGCCAAGAACCGCCTCCACCTGGACCTCCAGCACGAGACGCTGACGCGCGACGAGGCGGTCGACGCAGCCGTCGCTGCCGGAGCCTCGGTCGTCGGTGACCACCGTCGGGCCGACGGCTCGGGCTGGGTCACGCTCGCGGATCCGGAGGGCAACGAGTTCTGCTTCGAGCGCTCGGCCCGCGAGGTCGAGCCCCGACCGCCTCGAGCGTTCCGGATCACCGAGTAGTTCCTGGGTGCCCGTTTCATCCAGGTCGCCGACCAGGATCGCCACGCCCCTTGGCCGGCCCCTTGACCGGCCCTCTTGACCGGCCCTCTTGACCGGCCCTCTTGACCGGGCCTCTTGACCGGGCTGCGGGTGGGTCCGATAGACAGGTCCCCCACTCTCGGAAGGGTTCTCGGATGTCATCACCTGCCCCCACGCGCCGCGGCGTGCTCACCGGCGCTGCCGCTCTCGCCGCTGCCGGCTACGCCACGCCCGCCTTCGCACACGGTCAGGGCCGCGCGCACGACGGCCGCACCACGCGACTGACGATCCTCGGCACGACCGACCTGCACGGCAACGTCTTCAACTGGGACTACTACAAGAACGCCGAGTACGACGACGCAGCGCACAACGACATCGGCATCGCCAAGGTGCAGACCCTGATCAAGGCGATGCGGGCGGAGCGCCAGGGCGAGCCGCTGCTGATGCTCGACGCCGGCGACATCATCCAGGGCACACCGCTGGCCTACTACTTCGCGAAGATCAAGCCCATCACCGATGGCGGCATCCACCCGATGGCCAACGCGATGAACCTGATCGGGTACGACGCGGCGACCCTCGGCAACCACGAGTTCAACTACGGCATCCCGCTGCTGCGGACGTTCGAGTCGCAGCTGAACTTCCCGCTTCTCGGCGCCAACGCGGTCGACCCGGCGACGCGGCTGCCGGTGTTCCAGCCCTACCTCATCAAGAAGTTCAAGGTGCCACACGGACCCCACCTCAAGGTCGGCATCCTCGGTCTCACCAACCCGGGGATCGCCATCTGGGACAAGGCCAACGTGTCCGGGAGGATGGACTTCCCCGGCCTGGTCGAGCAGGCCACGAAGTGGGTGCCCCGGCTCAAGAGCAAGGGCTGCGACATCGTCATCGTCTCGGCCCACTCCGGCGCCGACACCTCCTCGTCGTACGGCGATGCGTTGCCCTACCCGGAGAACGCCTCGTCGCTCGTTGCCGAGCAGGTCCCGCACATCGACGCGATCCTGGTGGGCCACGCCCACGTGGACATCCCGGAGCGGTTCGTCGCCAACCAGAAGACCGGCGAGGGCGTGCTGCTCTGCGAGCCGGACTACTGGGGCATGCGGCTGGCCGTGATGGACCTGCATCTCGAGCGGCACCGCGGCGGCTGGCGGGTCCTCCGCGCCCGCTCCCAGACCCTGAACTCCAACACGGTCGACATGGACCACCAGGTGGAGAAGGCGGTCCGCAAGCAGCACCGCGAGGTCGTCACCTACGTCAACTCGCCGATCGGCAGCTCCACCGCGGAGCTCTCCGCGGCGCGGGCACCGGTCGAGGACGTGCCGATCATCGACTTCGTGAACTTCGTACAGGCCGATGCGGTGAAGCAGGGTCTCACCGGCGACGACGCGAGCCTGCCGGTGCTGTCCATCGCGGCGCCGTTCAACCGCCAGGCGACCTTCCCCGCCGGGCAGGTGACCGTGCGCGACGTCGCCGGGCTGTACATCTACGACAACACGCTGCTCGGGGTGAAGGTGACCGGGCAGCAGCTGCAGGACTACCTGGAGTACTCCATGCAGTACTTCCAGCAGATCTCCGGGACCGGCCCGTTCACCATGGACCAGGTCACCAACGCGGTCACCCCGAACGCGCCCAACGGCACCCCCGACTACAACTTCGACTCCATCGCCGGTCTGGACGCGCGCCTGACCTACGACGTCGACATCGCCCAGGCCGTCGGGTCGCGCGTGCAGAACCTCAGCTACGACGGGTCGCCGGTCGCCGCCGACGCCGCGTTCGCGTTGGCCGTCAACAACTACCGTCAGTCCGGCGGGGGCGGCTTCCCGGCGGTGGCCGGCGCTCCGGTCGTCTACAACCGGCTGATCGACATCCGACAGCTGCTCATCGACTGGGTGACCTCCCACCAGACCATCGACCCATCGCTGTTCGCCTCGGTCGACTGGCGCCTGGTGTCCGACGGGCAGCCGATCACGATCACCTGAGCGGTCATGCTCAGAGGGGCTCGGCCATCGCGTCGCGCAGCACGGTGATCCGGATCCCGCAGGGCTGCGCCACATGACGGCCTACGGCGCGCACCAGCCGCACGGCGTACTCGACCCGCTCGCTGCTCTGCTCCTCGACGTCGCTGGGCATCTCGGCAGGACACATAGCATGTCGATGGACCGAGGCAGGTACGACGGGCAGGATGACCGCATGCCGACGTACATCGCCTTCCTGCGTGCCATCAACGTCGGGAAGCGGATGTTCGCCAAGGATGCGATCGTGCGGGCCTGCGAGACGGCCGGCTGCACGGACGTCGAGACCTACATCAACACCGGCAACGTCCGCGTCACCACGTCTTTGCGCAGCCGGGCCAAGGTCGAGGCCGCGCTGGAGCAGGCGTTCGAGGCCGAGGCCGGGTTCGACGTACCGACGATCGTCGTCACCCCGAAGGAGCTGTCCGCGATCGCCGAGGACTCGGACGAGCTCGGCCGTGGCCACCCGGGTCTGCACTACGTCTCGTTGCTGAAGGAGGCGCCGGCCGCGGCTGCGGTGAAGAAGCTGCACGTCGCCGGCAAGGACGGCGAGTCGGCCGAGGTCCGGGGTCGCGGGGTGCATCTGCTGCTCGGCCAGGACTACCACTCCGCCAAGCTGACCAACGCGGTCGTGGAGAAGCATCTCGGCGTCGCGACCAACCGCAACCTCAGGGTGATCCGGACCCTGGCCGAGAAGTGGGGTGACGGCACGTGACCGGTTTCGACGACGCGCTGGAGCGAGAGCGGACCGGTCAGACCATCCTGCTGCACACCGCGGACGCTGCCGAGGGGATGCGCGCGCTCGCCGAGCGCCGCACGCCCGGTTTCGAGGGGGAGTGATGGACGAGCTGCGTCAGGCACTCGAGGCCAAGGACCTCGCGGCGGTCGAGGCCTTGCTGGCCGACGACGTGGTGTTCCGCAGCCCGGCGCTGCACAAGCCGTACCGCGGACGCGCTGCGACGATGGTCTTCATCAAGGCCGCGAGCGAGGTCTTCGAGGGCTTCCGCTACGTCCGCACGTTCACCGAGGACGACGGCGGCGGCCATGTGCTGATGTTCACCGCCTCGGTGGGCGGGCGCGAGCTGGAGGGCGTCGACATCGTCTCGCTCGACGGCGAGGGGCGGATCACCGAGTTCCGGGTGATGATCCGGCCGATGACCGGCCTGGTCGCCCTCGCCGAGGCGATGGCCCCGCGCGTGGCGGGTCCGCTCGCCGCGCTCAGTCCAGGCTGACGCCGGCGGCGCGCATCTCCGTCAGCGCGGCCTCGGTAGTGTCGGGCGCGACGCCGGCGCAGAGCTCCGTGATCAACCGGGTCTCGAACCCGTTCGTGCGGGCGTCGAGTGCGGTCGCGCGCACGCAGTGGTCGGTGGCGATCCCGCAGATGTCGACCTGGTCGACCTCGCGCCGGCGCAGCCAGTCGGCCAGGCCCTCCCCGCCCGTCGTACGAGCCTCGAAGCCGGAGTAGGCCGCCGCATGCTCTCCCTTGAGGAAGATCGCGTCGAACGGCTGCGGGTCGAGGTTGGGGTGGAAGGCCTCGCCGTCGGTCCCGACCCGGCAGTGCACCGGCCACGTGTCGACGAAGTCGGGCTCGGTCGACCAGTGGTGGCCCGGGTCGATGTGGTGGTCCTTGGTCGCGACTACGTGGTCGTACGCGGGGGCCAGCGGGTCCTGGCGGGTCCAGTGGTGGAGCAGCGCGCCGATGTCGCTGGCCACCTCGGCCCCGCCCGCGACCGGCAGCGAGCCTCCCTCGCAGAAGTCGTTCTGCACGTCGACGACGATCAGGGCACGCGTCATGGGCCGAGGTTATCGCCGCCGCGCGTCGGGCTCGTGCGTCGGTGTCGCCTGAGGTGGGCGGCGGCTGGAAAACGCGGAGGAATTCGAGTGAAACGAGGGGCCGGCGGCGGATTCTTCCGCGTTTTCCGGCTCCGGGTGGTCTCGCCCGACCCGTCGTCCCTCCACCGGGGTGGTCCGCGCCTGGCCGATTCACAAGCGGGGCGCCTCGGCCGGCACGGTGGGCGCGGCCGGGGAGAGCGTCGTCCGATGAACGAGGACACCATCAACTGCGGACGACACCCGGGCGCCGGGTGGGCGCACGTGGGTCACGGCGTACAGGTGCGCGGCGACCTGGCGGACGACCTGGTCCACCGACTGCGTGCCTGGGGACTGGCTCTGCCCCTGTGGTCGTCCTTCACCGGGCTCACGGCTGCGCGGCTGCGTGGGTGGTGGCTCCCGCCTCTGCCCTCGGCTCTTCCGCTGTTCGTCGCCTCCGGGCGCGCTGCCCGCATCGCTAGACCTGAGCTCCACGTCTGCCGACACGACACGATCCCATCCTGGGAGCTCGTGAACGGCGTCCGTGTGTGCGGTGCGGCGGAGACCGTCCTCGCGTGTGCCCGTGACCTCTCACTGCTGGACGTCGTCGTGATCGGAGACGCGGCCCTCCATGCGGGAGACGTGAGCCGTGAGGAGCTGATCAGCATCGCGCGACTTCATCGCAGAGGAAGTCCCTTGTTACGCCGTGCGATCCCGCTGATGACCGGGCAAGCGGAGTCCATCTACGAGGGACTTCTTCGGATGGTGCACGTCGTGAGCGGAATCGAGGTGGTCCCTCAGCACGTCGCCCGGACTGCTGACGGAGCGTTCGTCGCCCGAGGAGACCTCCTCCTGGCTGGGACACGGACGTTCCACGAGTACGACGGCGGTCACCATCGATCGCCCGGCCAGCACGAGGCGGATCTGCGACGGGACCGCCGGCTGATGGAGATCGGCTACCACCGCCGCGGCTACACGTCGTCGGACGTCCTCGCGTGCGCGATCGGGATACTGCGCGACGCCGACCGCACGATCGGGCGAGTGCACGATCCGTCGCGGATCCACGCGTGGTACTCGCTCCTGCAGGAGTCCCTCTTCACCCCCTCGGGCCAGGCACGGCTTGCACGGCGGCTGGGTCCCGTCGCGGAAAACGCGGAGGAACCCTCGACATGATGCGCGTGGCGTCCGAATTCTTCCGCGTTTTCCGCTCCGGAGACCTGTCAGCCCGGGCGCAGTGGCAGCCAGGCGAGGACGCGCTGGATCTCGGCGTCCCAGAAGGCCCACTCGTGCGCGCCCGGCCGGAGGTCGAGGGTGACGTCATGACCCGCCGCGACGGCGGTCTCGGCGAAGCCGGTGGTGTAGTCGAGCAGGGGGTCCTCGGTGCCACAGCTCAGGTGCAGCGGCGGAACGACGGTGGCGCGGTCGAGCAGCGAGAACAGGTCCCCGTCGGGTGGGACGGCGTCGTCGAAGATCCGCCGTGAGAGCTCGGCTCGCGTCGGGTCCGCCATCGCCCGGACGATGTCGAGGGCGCCGGACATCGAGGCGGCCGCCGCGTACCGGTCAGGGAAGGTCAGGGCCAGCCGGACCGCGCCGTACCCGCCCATGGAGAGACCGGCGACGAAGGTGTCCTCGGGTGCTTCGGAGACCCGGAAGAACGCCCGGACCACCTCGGGCAGCTCCTCGGCGACGAAGTCCCAGTAGCGGTGGCCGAGAGCCTCGTTGGCGTAGAAGCTGCGATGCACGGCGGGCATCACGACCGCCAGGCCGGCCGCCTCGGCGTACCGGCCGACGGAGGTGTAGCGCGACCACGCGGTGTGGTCGTCGGAGAGGCCGTGCAGGAGGTAGAGCACCGGGGGCGGGCCCGACGCGCCGAGACCCTCGACACCGATCTGGCCCTCGGTCGGCTGGGGGAGCACCACGGTCATCGAGGTGCCCACCTGAAGGGCGTCGGAGAAGAAGTCGCAGGTCAACAGGGCCATGGCGCTCTCAGATGTGAATGGTCGGGATGACCGGCTCGCCGCGGGACATCTGCTGGGCAGCCTGGGGCAGCTCGCTGCGCGCCGACAGATGGCGCTCGCGGGCATCGCCCAGCGACTCGCGCCCCACGACCTCGCCTCTCCGGACGAGGGGCACCAGCAGGGACCGGTCGTCGCCGTCGTCGACGGGCGGGTCGCCGATGCCGATCACCTCGGCCTCGGCGACCCCGTCGGCCGTACGACGACGCAGGGCGTACTTGCGGCCGCCGATGGAGGCTTTGTCTGTGCTCCGTTTCGCCACCGACACCATCTCCTCATGGTCACCCTCGCGCGACACGAGCTTGTAGACGAACCCGCACGTCGGGTGGCCCGATCCGGTGACGAGCTGTGTGCCGACGCCGTACGCATCGACCGGCGCGGACGCCAACGCGGCGATCGAGAACTCGTCGAGGTCGCTCGTCACCACGATCCGGGTGGCGGTCGCGCCGAGCGCGTCCAGCTGGGCGCGCACCTCGCGCGCCAGCACCCCGAGGTCCCCGGAGTCGATGCGCACCGCACCCAGCTCCGTCCCGGCGATCTCGACGGCGAGCGCGACCGCCTCGCGGATGTCGTAGGTGTCGACGAGCAGCGTCGTGCCGGAGCCGAGGGCCGACACCTGTGCCCGGAAGGCGTCGGTCTCGGAGTCGTGCAGCAGCGTGAAGCTGTGCGCACTGGTGCCCGTGCTCGGTACGCCGTACCGCTGCCGGGCGGCGAGGTTGGAGCTGGTGGCGAAGCCCGCGACGTACGCCGCCCGGGCAGCCGCCACCGCGGCCTCCTCGTGGGTACGACGTGACCCCATCTCGATGCACGGACGACCACCCGCGACCGAGGTCATCCGGGACGCGGCCGACGCGATCGCCGAGTCGTGGTTGTAGATCGACAGCAAGAGGGTCTCGAGGAGCACGGCCTCCGCGAACGTGCCCTCCACCACCAGCAAGGGGGAGTAGGGGAGGTAGATCTCGCCCTCGGGATAGCCCCACAGGTCGCCGGTGAACGTGTGCCCCGCGAGCCACTGGAGGGTGCGGTCGTCGACGACGTCGCGCAAGGTCGCCACCGTCTCGTCGTCGAAGACGAACGCCTCGAGCGCGTCGAGGGCCCGGCCGACACCGGCCACGACGCCGTACCGGCGGCCCTCGGGTAGGCGCCTCGGGAAGAGCTCGAACACCGAGCGCCGGTGCGCCGTCCCGGAGCCCAGGGCCGCCTCGAGCATGGTCAGCTCGTAGTGGTCGGTCAGCAGGGCGGTCGACGCGCTCACGGGCCCAGCGTAGGGCCGGCCGCGCCGACTCCCTGTGCCACCATGGGCGAATGGCGACGACGAGCCCGGTCGAGGTCGAGCCGGACCTCACGCCGGACGAGATCACGCTGGTCTCGAAACCGTGGGTCACCATCGTGTGGAACGACCCGGTGAACCTCATGAGCTACGTGACCTACGTCTTCCGCAGCTACTTCGGCTACGACCAGAAGAAGGCGGAGAAGCTGATGCTCGAGGTCCACCACGACGGCAAGTCCGCGGTGAGCCACGGCTCCCGCGAGGAGATGGAACGCGACGTGCAGGCCATGCACGAGTACGGCCTCTGGGCCACCCTGGAGAAGCAGTGAAGACCTCAACGGAGCGCTCGCTGCGCTCGCGTTCCGCCGGGGACCCCGGATGAGCGGCTTCGCCCGCCACCGTCGCAGCGGCCGGCTGATCGCCACGTTCTCCGGGTTCGAGGCCGACCTGCTGCGCTCGCTCGCGTCGCAGCTGGTGGAGCTGCTGCGCAACGAGGCCGCCGTACCCCGCGAGCACGGCGACCCGCTCGAGGCGATGCTCAGCTTCGACGGTCCGACGACCGAGCCCGAGGACCCCGTGCTCGCGCGCCTCTTCCCGACGGCGTACGCCGAGGACGACGAGGCCGCCTCGGAGTTCCGGCGCTTCACCGAGGGCGGGCTGCGCGACGGCAAGGCCGCCGGGGCCGCGACCATCATCGACACGCTCGAGGAAGCCGGCCTGCCGCCCGAGCTGAGCGGGCAGAGAGTGGTGATCGACGTCGAGCTCGACGAGTCCACGGCACTGGCCTGGCTCAAGTCGTTCACCGACCTCAGGCTCGCGCTCGCGACCAGGCTCGAGGTCGAGCAGGACGACGAGGCCTACTGGGCGTCGCTCCCCGACGACGACCCGCGCGCGCAGGCCCACGACATCTACGAATGGATCGGTGCGCTCCAGGAGTCCCTCGTCGACGCCCTCACCTGATGGGTCCAGGTGCCTTGTGGTGGATGCCACCCGCGTGTTTGGGTGATCGCGGAATCCACACACGACTCGGAGGCACCCCGTGAAACACCTGCCCACTCTCAGGCGACCGGCCCGTACCGCGACCGTCGCCCTCGCCTCGGCCGCGGCCACCGCCGCGCTGACGCTGCCCGGTCTCGCACTCGCTCACGGAGGCCACGGAGGGAGCGTGCCACCGCCGCCCGCGTCGCCGACCAGCGACAGCCAGATCCAGAACATCGACCAGGTCAAGACGGCGATCAAGGCCTACTACGGCGACACCCTCACCAGCACGCCCGACCCAGTGGACGGCCTCACCATGCTGCACCAGATGTCGCCGAACGGGGCCTACGCCCAGCAGACCGAGGGCATCGCCGCGAAGGCCGAGGACTTCCTGGCGCACAAGGCCCACCACTTCTCGCGCGGGCACGGGAAGAACCACGGCCACTCCGGCTCGCCGGCCGTCGTGTTCGACGTCGACGACACGACGCTGAACACCTACAGCTACGAGATCTACAGCAACTTCGTGTACAGCCCGCCCACGAACGCCGCGTTCGTGAACGCCGGCTCCAAGAGCGTGTTCCCCGCCGTGCCTGGCATGACGGACCTCGAGGCCAAGGCCCTCGCCGACGGCTACACGGTCTTCTTCCTCACCGGACGCCCCTCGGTGCCGACCAACGACCAGAAGCCGGCGACGCTGACCAACCTCCGGGACGCGGGCTACTCCGTCGTCGACTCCCAGGTCTACCTCAAGGACGCCAGCGGGGTGACCGAGCCCTGGCTCTCCTCCTGCGCGCCGACCTGCACCACGACGCAGTACAAGTCCCTGACGCGCAAGCACATCGAGTCGCTCGGCTTCGACCTGGTGGCCAACTTCGGTGACCAGTTCAGCGACCTCAACGGCGGCTTCGCGGACAAGACGTTCAAGATGCCCAACCCGATGTACTTCCTGCCCTGAGCTCGATCGCCGGTCGAGCTCGTCGAGAACCTGGTGCCCCGGGACCCACACGGTCCCGGGGCACCGGCGTCTCCGGTGCCGACGTAGGGTCACCCCGTGCCGATCCCCGACTTCGTGGTCGAGCTGCGCCGCCTGATCGGCCGGCGGGAGATGTGGCTCCCCGGTGTCACCGCCGTCGTACGACGAACGGTCGCGGCCGGGGGTGCCGAGGAGATCCTGCTGGTGCAGCGCGCCGACAACTCCGCCTGGACCCCCGTCACCGGCATCGCGGAGCCGCGTGAGGAGCCGGCCGCGGCGGCGACGCGCGAGGTGATGGAGGAGACCGGCGTGACGATCCGGGTCGACCGTCTCGCGGCCACCTCCGTGCACGGCCCCGTCACGCACAGCAACGGCGACCTGGCGACGTACCTCGACCTCACGTTCTCGTGCACCTGGCTCGCCGGTACGGCCCACGTGGCCGACGACGAGTCGCGCGACGTCGCGTGGGTCCGCCGCGACTCGCTGCCCGAGATGTCGCCGGAGATGCTGGCGCGGATCGACGCGGCGCTGTCGGAGGAGCGCGAGGCACGTTTCCTCCGGTGACTCCACCCTCGGAAGGGTGATGCGCCGGCCGCCGACGTGGGTAGCGTGTGACGTCATGCGACGCCCGCACGAGAACGTGGCGACCGTCCTGGTCGACCCACGGGTGCTGCGCGACCTCGAGCTCGAGCTGGCCGGCCTCGACCTCTGGGTGTGGCAGATCGCCACGACCCCGGGCTGTCCCGACGGGCCGAGGCTGGCCTTCCAGCTGCGCCGGCGCCTGGTCGAGGCCCGACACGGAGCGTGGGACCTCGCCGCCGACTGGGTCGCGGTATGGGTCTCGTTCGGTGACAGCTGGTACTTCGGTGCGGAGCCGCTGCCGTGGGCAGCACACGCCGCGCTCTGGGACAAGCTGGCCGAGTATCCCGACCACACCCGCTACCGGCTCGGACTCGGTGGCGTGCCGACCGAGATGGTGCGGCGCCGGACCGAGGTCTGAGCGGCCGGCCGTGTCGGCGGACCAGCCGTGTCGGCGGACCGGCCGTGCCGGCGGACCGGCCGTGTCCGCGGACCAACCGGCACGCGTCGTACGACGGCGGTCCCTCTACCCTGGAGCGCGTGCTCACCATCGCCCGGGCGACGTACGACGGGATCGTCGCCCACGCCAAGCGCGACCATCCGGACGAGGCCTGCGGCATCGTCGCGGGTCCGGAGGGCAGTGACCGCCCGGAGCGGCTGGTCGAGATGGTGAACGCTGCGGGGAGCCCGACGTTCTACGAGTTCGACTCCACCGAGCTGCTCGAGCTGTACAAGGATCTCTGGTCGCGCGACGAGGAGCCGGTGGTCGTCTACCACTCCCACACCGCCACCGAGGCCTACCCGAGCCGCACCGACATCGGCCTGGCCAACGAGCCCGGCGCCCACTACGTGCTGGTCGGCACGCGCGAGCACGGGAATAACGACGGCCCGGTGGAGTTCAGGTCATATCTGATCGTCGACGGCCGCGTGACCGAGGAAGAGGTCGCGATCGTCGCCGAGCTCGCTGCCCGAGAAGACACCACCACGACCCCAGGAGACCCAGATGCCCGTTGAGGTCCGGATCCCCACGATCCTGCGCACCTACACCGGCGGCGAGAAGGCCGTCGACGCCAGCGGCAGCAGCCTGAGCGCGCTCATCGACGACCTCGAGGCCAACCACCCGGGCCTCAAGGACCGCCTGATCGAGAACGGCGACCTGCGGCGCTTCGTCAACGTCTACGTCAACGACGAGGACGTGCGCTTCATCGGCGGGCTCGAGGCGCCGGTCAGCGAGGGCGACCAGGTCGTCGTCCTCCCCGCTGTCGCCGGCGGTGGTCTCGACAGGCTCGACCGCCGAGCGTGACTCGTTACGACGACCTCCTGAGCTCGGTGGGGGACACTCCGCTGGTCGGTCTGCCGACGCTGTCGCCCAGCCCCGACGTACGCCTCTGGGCCAAGCTCGAGGACCGCAACCCGACCGGCTCGATCAAGGACCGCGCGGCCCTGGCGATGGTCGAGCACGCGGAGAAGGACGGCCTGCTCCGACCCGGCTGCACGATCCTCGAGCCCACCAGCGGCAACACCGGCATCTCCCTCGCCATGGTCGCCAAGCTCCGCGGCTACCGGCTCGTCTGCGTGATGCCCGAGAACACCTCCCAGGAGCGCAGCCAGCTGCTCCGAATGTGGGGTGCCGAGATCGTCACCTCGACCGCCGCGGGCGGCTCCAACGAGGCGGTGCGCGTGGCCAAGGAGATGGCCGCCGAGCACCCCGACTGGGTGATGCTCTACCAGTACGGCAACCCCGCGAACGCGCTGGCGCACTACGAGGGCACCGCTCCCGAGATCCTCGCCGACCTGCCGACCGTCACCCACTTCGTCGGTGGGCTCGGCACCACCGGCACCCTGATGGGGGTCGGTCGCTACTTCCGCGAGCACAAGCCCGAGGTGCGGATCGTCGCCGCCGAGCCGCGGTACGGCGAGCTGGTCTACGGGTTGCGCAACCTCGACGAGGGCTTCGTCCCCGAGCTGTACGACGAGACGCTGATCGACGCGCGCTTCTCGGTCGGCCCGCGCGACGCCGTACGCCGCGCCCGGGAGCTGCTCGAAGGCGAGGGCATCTTCGCCGGCATCTCGACCGGCGCGATCCTGCACGCTGCCCTGGCCCAAGCCGCCAATTCGGTGAGGGCCGGGGAGCGGGCCGACATCGCGTTCATCGTCGCCGACGGCGGCTGGAAGTACCTCTCCACCGGGGCCTACGAAGGCACCATCGACGAGGCCGAGGAACGCCTCGACGGCCAGCTCTGGGCTTGAGAGGAGCCGGAGCGAACGGACGGAGTCCGGGCGCCCCGGCGCAGCGAACGCCGCAGCGAGCTTGCTCGCAAGGCGGCTTGTGGAGCGGACGGAGTCCGGGCGCCCCGTTGCAGCGAACGCCGCAGCGAGCGTGCTCGCAAGACGCACGGCCTGGCCGACACCGATCCGTGGCACGAACGTGCCCTGTCCCTGACTGCGATGCCGGGCTACCCTGACCCCGACCGCCGAGCCCAGCCCCCGTGGAGTGCCCGTGCCCGACCGTAATGTCGTCGTCTTCAGCGGTTCCGCGCACCGTCCACTGGCCAAGGCCATCTGCGAAGACCTCGACGTCCCGCTCTCGTCGGTCGAGATCACGCGGTTCAGCAACGACTGCCTCCAGGCCCAGCTCCAGGCCAACTGCCGCCAGCGCGACGTCTACATCGTGCAGCCGCTGGTGCCGCCGACGCAGGAGCACCTGATGGAGCTGCTGCTGATGATCGATGCCGCGCGGGGAGCCAGCGCCGCCTCGGTCACCGCAGTGATCCCGTTCTACTCCTACGCCCGGTCCGACAAGAAGGACGCCTCGCGCATCTCGCTGGGCGGGCGGCTCGTGGCCGACATGCTCGCCACGGCCGGCGTCCACCGGGTGATGACGATGACCCTGCATGCCCCGCAGGTGCACGGGTTCTTCTCGGTGCCGGTCGACCAGCTGACCGCGCTCGGCATCCTGGCCGACCATTTCCTGCCGCAGGACCTCAGCGACGCGATCGTGGTCTCACCCGACTTCGGCAACGCCAAGACGGCGACGCAGTTCTCTCGCCTGCTCGGCCTCAACGTCGCGGCCGGCAGCAAGCGGCGTCTCGCCGACGACCGCGTGGTGATCGACTCGATCGTCGGTGACGTCGCCGGCAAGCGGGCGATCGTGCTCGACGACGAGATCGCGACCGGCGGCTCGATCCTCGAGCTCCTCGACCGACTCGCCGACCAGGGCTGCACCGGTGCGGCGGTCGCCTGTACCCACGGCCTGTTCGTGGGCAAGGCGGTGGACAGCCTGCGGCACCACCCGATGATCACCGAGGTCGTCACCACCGACACGGTGCCCGCCCCGGTGGACTGGCCGGAGCTGAAGGTGCGCAGCGTGGCCGGACTGTTCGCGGAGGCGATCGCGCGAGTGCACGCCGGTGAGTCGGTGAGCAGCCTCTTCGACGGCGTCGACCCGTCCCTCGGGCCACCCCAGGCCAAGCTCTTCGAGTAGGCCTCGACCGGCTCGACCCGGGCCGCGGCGTGACGTCGGTCGCGTCGGAGTGCGGATCGCACCCTCGACCACCTAGCCTGTTCGTTTGTGCCCCGACCGATCTCCGATGCGCCCATCGGCATCTTCGACTCGGGGTTCGGCGGGCTCACGGTGGCCCGCTCGGTCATCGACCAGCTGCCGCACGAGTCCCTGATCTACCTCGGTGACACCGCCCGCCAGCCCTACGGCTCCAAGCCCATCGGCGAGGTCCGCGAGTACGCCCTCGAGTGCCTCGACCACCTGGTCTCCGGCGGTGTCAAGGCGCTCGTGATCGCCTGCAACTCCGCGAGCGCCGCGATGCTGCGCGATGCGCGCGAGCGGTACGACGTGCCGGTGGTCGAGGTCATCCTGCCGGCGACCCGGCGTGCCGTGGCAGCCACACGCAACGGCCGGATCGGCGTGATCTCCACCCGCGCCACGGCCGAGTCGCTGGCCTACGACGACGCCTTCGCGGCTGCCCCCCAGGTCGAGCTCACCACCCGGGCGTGCCCGCGCTTCGTCGAGTTCGTCGAGGCCGGCATCACCGGGGGTGACGAGCTCCTGGCGGTCGCCCACGAGTACCTCGACCCGCTCGTCGAGGCCGGCGTCGACACGCTGATCCTCGGGTGCACGCACTACCCGCTGCTCACCGGCGTCATCTCCTACGTCGTGGGCGACGACGTGACCCTGGTCAGCAGCGCGGAGGAGTGTGCGAAGGACGTCTACAAGATGCTGGTCGGCCGCGAGCTGATGCGCGACGGCGGCGAGCCGTCGTACCACTTCCTGACGACGGGTGCCCCCGAGGAGTTCGAGACCATCGGGCGCAGGTTCCTCGGACCCGAGCTGGCCATGGCCGCCCAGTTCGCCGGCGGCCTGGCATGACCACCTCGATGAGACTCACCGTCATCGGCTGCTCCGGGTCGTTCGCCGGCCCGGAGTCGGCGGCCTCGTGCTACCTGGTCGAGGCCGACGACCCGCAGGGGCGCACCTGGCGGATCCTGCTCGACCTCGGGAGCGGTGCGCTCGGCGCCCTGCAGCGCTATACGGCGGCCGACGCCGTCGACGCGATCTTCTTCAGCCACCTCCACCCCGACCACTGCCTCGACCTGTGCGGCTACTACGTGCTCCGCAAGTACCACCCCGGCGGCGCGCTGCCGGCCATCCCGGTCTGGGGTCCGGAGGGCGTGGCCGAGCGGATGTCGCGCGCCTACGACCTGCCCGAGCGGCACGGCATGACGGCTGAGTTCGACTTCCACGAGTACGCCGGGCCGGTCGAGGTCGGTCCGATGCGGGTCGACCCGGTGCTGGTGGCCCACCCGGTGCCGGCGTACGGGTTGCGGGTGGAGGCCGGCGGCCGCACCCTCGCCTACACCGGCGACACCGGGCCCTGCGAGGCGCTCGACGCGCTCGCGGCCGGGTCCGACCTGCTGCTCGCCGAGGCGTCGTTCCGCGACGGGGACGACAACCCGGGCGACCTGCACCTGACCGGGCGCGATGCCGGTGAGGTGGCTGCGCGCAACGGCGTACCCAGGCTCGTGGTCACCCACGTCCCGCCCTGGTACGACGTCGCCGAGCGGCTGGCCGAGGCCGTCCGGGTGTACGCCGGCGACGCCACCGTCGCGGTGCCCGGCGCGACGTACGACGTCTGATCAGACCAGACCTGCGTCGTGGACGACGATGGCGATCTGCACGCGGTTGGTGGCTCCCAGCTTCTCGAAGAGCCGGGAGACGTAGGCCTTCACCGTCGGCACGGAGAGGTAGAGCTCGGTGGCGATCTCGGCGTTGCTCAGTCCGCGGCCGACGGCTGTCGCGACCTCGTGCTCCCGGTCGGTGAGGCAGCCGAGCCGCTGCTGGGCGCGGGTGGTGCGCGAGCTGTCCGGAGGTGCGACCTGCTGGATCAGCCGTCGCGTGACCGACGGTGACAGCATCGGGTCGCCGGCGGCGACCTTCCGGATCGCGTCGAGGATCTCGTTGGGTGGCGTGTCCTTGAGCAGGAAGCCGTCGGCACCCGCTGCCAGGGCGCGGAGCACGTAGTCGTCGGCGTCGAAGGTCGTCAGCACGATCACGTGCGGAGGGTCCGCGCCCTCGCGCAGCGTGATGGTGGCGGCCAGTCCGTCGAGCACCGGCATCCGGATGTCCATGAGGATCACATCCGGCCGCAGCTCGCGGGCAGCGGCGACACCCTCGCGGCCGTCCGACGCCTCACCCACCACCTGTACGTCGGTCCGGCCGCCGAGCATCAGCCCCAACGCCGACCGCACGAGCGGGTCGTCGTCGACGACCAGGACCGAGATCACGCCGTCCACGGTATCCAGCCGCGGAGCACGAAGCTGTACCCCTCCTGCCGGCCCTCGAGCCGCCCGCCGCGCAGCTCGGCACGCTCGGTCAGCCCGACCAGCCCGAGGCCGGAACCCGGGGTCGTGCTGGGGGCGAAGCCGAGCGGGTTGCGCAGCTCCACACTCACACCCTCGCTGGGTGAGCCCCGCACCAGGATCCGGAGGGTGGCGCCCGGTGCGTGCTTGGCGGCGTTCGTCATCCCCTCCTGGACGATCCGGTAGACGGTGCGGCCGATGACGTCCGGCAGGCCCTCGCCGGACTCACCCAGCTCGTCGTCGAACGTGACCGTCAGACCCGACGAGCGGGCACTGTTGAGCAGCTCGGCCAGGTCGTCGTACGTCGGCTGGGGAGGCTCGAGCCGTTCGCCGGACTCGGGGTCGCGGAGTACGCCGAGCACGCCGCGCAGGTCGGCAAGTGCCTGGTGCGCCGTCTCCTGGATGACGGTGGCGCTGGCGCGCATCTCGTCGGCGTCGAGATCGGTGCGGAAGGCCAGTGCGTTGGCGTGCATCGACACCTGGGAGATGCGGTGCGCGAGCACGTCGTGCATCTCGCGTGCGATGCGTGCGCGCTCGGTGGTGCGTGCCCTGCCGATGCGCAGCTCCTGCTCCGACTCTGCCCGCTCGGCGCGGCTCTTCAAGGTCCAGATCAGCTCGCGTCGCGACCCGATGTACATGCCCCACGCGAGTACGGCGGCGGTGACCACCACGGTGACCAGCGTCCCGACCCACCAGGGCTCCGAGTTCGACGGCGGCACGATCTGGCCGAACACGAACTGGACGGCCACGTTGAGCGCAGCGATCACACCGAGCTGCCACCAGCGCCGGCGGGTGGCCAGCGAGACCGAAGCCAGGAGTCCCGGCCCGGCCACCGTCGAGCTGACGACCCCGGCCACCACGAGGATGGTCGCGACGGCCATCGGCCAGCGGCGCCGGTAGTAGACGAGCACGAAGCCGGCGGCCGCCACGGCAAGGTCGACGGCGCCCAGGGTCCGCGAGATACGCCACTCGTCGGGCAGGGAGCTGGCGCCGGCGATGGCCGAGAAGGCCAGCATGCCGAGGACCCGCCAGGCCCGGCCCCAGGCCGAGATCGGCGGCTCGTAGAGATCGAGCGGGGTGCGCTCCACTCGACGATCGTAGGGGCCGCGAGTCGGTGCGGGCAGCCGTCGTGGGGACACCGGACACCCCTACTTTGGTCGCGGCACACGCCACCCGCGGGTCGATCCGCTCGTTGGTCGGCACATGGCAAGGTGGACCCATGATCAAGGTGGAAGGGCTCACACGCGCCTACGGGAGTTTCATCGCAGTCAACGACATCAGCTTCGACTGCGAGTCGGGCACGGTCACCGGCTTCCTCGGCCCCAACGGCGCCGGGAAGACCACGACCATGCGCGTCATGGTGGGGCTGACGCCGGCGACTCGGGGCGACGTCAGGATCGGGGGGATGCATTACAAGGACATCCCGAACCCCGGTCGTCACGTCGGCGTCCTGCTCGACGCGTCGGCGCAGCACGCCGGGCGGACGGGCCGCGAGGTGCTCGAGATCGGCGCCCGCACCATGGGCCTTCCGAGCACCCGCGTGGACGAGATGCTCGACCTGGTCTCGCTCGACGCCCGCGAGGCCAGGCGGCGCGTCCGCAACTACTCGCTCGGCATGCGCCAGCGGCTCGGCATCGCGCACGCGCTCCTCGGCGACCCGTCCGTCCTCATCCTCGACGAGCCGGCGAACGGTCTCGACCCGGCCGGCATCCGCTGGATGCGCGGCCTCCTCCAGGGGTACGCCGACAAGGGCGGCACCGTGCTGCTGTCGAGCCACCTGCTGCACGAGGTCGAGCAGATCGCCGACGAGATGATCCTCATCGGGAACGGCAAGATCGTGGCGCGGGGCACCCGCCAGGAGCTGTTGGCAGGGGCCACCGGTGGGGTGTCCACCACCCTCGTCACGGCCCTGGACAACGCCGAGCTCCAGGCAGCGCTCAGCGACAAGGGGCTCTCCTTCACCCCGGCCGGTGCCGGAATCCGGGTGACCGCGGAGCCGGTCGAGGTGGGCCGGGTCGCCGCTGCGAAGGGCATCGTGCTGACCGACCTCCGCGCCGGTGACGAGGGGGGCCTGGAAGACCTCTTCCTCGAGCTCACCGCCGACACGCAGCGCGACGACCTGTCCGCCGAGGTCACCGCATGAGCACGGCCACCCTCGACGTCTCACAGACCACCGACATCTCGTTCGGCACCCTGGTGACGGTCGAGCTGCGCAAGATGGCCGACACCCGCGCCGGGCGCTGGCTGCTGATCTCGATCGCTGCGCTCACCCTGCTCGTGCTGATCATCCAGATGTCCGTCGTGCTCGGCCAGGACCTCAACGTCAAGTTCATCGACTTCCTGCGGGGCATGAACACCCCGATGGGCATCCTGCTGCCGGTGCTCGGAGTGATGTCGGTGACCAGCGAGTGGAGCCAACGCACCGCCATGGTCACGTTCACCCTCGAGCCGTCCCGAGGCCGGGTGATCACGGCGAAGTTCGTCAGCGTGCTCGTGGTCTCGGTGGTCGCGCTGGTCGTCGGCGTGGTGCTGGGAGCCGTCGCCAACCTGCTGTACGGCGTGTTCTCCGGCAACGACGTCGTCTGGGGCTCGCCCGGCAAGTACGCCGTCTTCTATCTGCTGCTCTACATCTTCGGGATGGCGACCGGCTTCGCCTTCGGGGCGCTGCTGCTCAACTCCGCGGCCGGCATCGTCATCTACTTCGTCTACTCGTTCGTGCTGCCGACCTTGTTCGCGATCGGCGCCGCGCTGATGGACTGGTTCAAGAGCCTCCAGCCCTGGATCGACTTCAACAACGACCAGAACGGCCTGATCGACGCCACGATGGGCGGCAAGGACTGGGTGCACCTGCTCGTCTCCGGGCTGATCTGGCTCGTCCTCCCTCTGGCCATCGGGGCGTGGCGGATCCAGCGGGCGGAGGTCAAGTGAGCGCCCCGACCACCACCTTCGACCTCTCCGGCACGACCGGCATCCCGTTCTCACGGCTGTTCCGCGTCGAGCTGCGCAAGGCCCTCGACACGCGCGCCGGCCGCTGGCTGGTCGGCATCACCGTCGGGGCGGCCCTGATTGCCGAGACCATCTACCTGATCGTCGCCGTCAACAAGGACCTCGACGGCTCCTTCGGCAGCTTCGTGGCGGCCGCTGCGTTCACCTCCTCGTTCCTGCTCCCGATCCTCGGCATCATGCTGGTGAGCAGCGAGTGGAGCCAGCGCACCGCGATGACGACGTTCAGCCTCGAGCCGCGTCGGCTGCGGATCGTGCTCGCCAAGCTCCTCGCCGGAGCCGCGCTGACTCTCTTCCTGATCGCCTTCTCGCTGGTCGTCGGGCTGGCCTGTCTCCTGCTGTTCGCGGCGATCCAGGGCCAGAGTCCCGACTGGCAGTTCGGTTGGAGCGGGTTCGGCGGCTTCCTGATCACGCAGACGTTCTCGATGCTCGGTGGCTTCGCCCTGGCCTGTCTGCTGCTGAACACGCCGGCGTCCATCGTGTTCTACGTCGTCTACAAGTACGTGCTGCCGACGCTCTTCGCCATCGGGTCGGCACTGATGGCGTGGTTCTCCGACCTGTCTCCGTGGATCGACTTCCAGGCCGCCCAGAGCGAGCTGTACGACATGCCGCTGTCGGCTTCGCAGTGGTGGCACATCGTGGTGAGCGGGTTCATCTGGCTCGTCGTACCGCTCGGCATCGGGCTGTGGCGGATCCTCCGCGCCGAGGTCAAGTAGGTCTCGACAGGCTCCACCACCGGGCACGGACTGTCCGGACCGGTGGCTAGGGTCGGGGCATGAACGCGCCCCCGACCCCCGCCCCGCGCAGCGACGGCCGCGCCGATGACGCGCTGCGTCACGTGACGATCACCCGCCACTGGCTCGACCACGCGGCGGGATCCGTGCTGGTGGAGTTCGGCCGTACCCGCGTGCTCTGCGCGGCGTCGGCCACGGCCGGGGTGCCGCGCTGGCGCAAGGGTTCCGGGCTCGGCTGGGTGACCGCTGAGTACGCCATGCTCCCTGCGGCGACCAACACCCGCTCCGACCGTGAGTCGGTGCGCGGCAGGATCGGCGGCCGGACCCACGAGATCTCACGGCTCATCGGCCGCTCGCTGCGCGCGGTGATCGACCACCAGGCGCTGGGGGAGAACACCATCGTCCTCGACTGCGACGTCCTCCAGGCCGACGGAGGCACGCGCACGGCGGCGGTCACGGGTGCGTACGTCGCACTGGCCGACGCGGTGACCCACCTCCGCTCGTCCGGGGCGCTGAAGGGTGAGCCGCTGACCGGTTCGGTCGCCGCCGTGAGTGTGGGCATCGTCGACGGAACGCCCCGACTCGACCTGCACTACGACGACGACGTGCGCGCCGAGACCGACATGAACGTCGTGATGACGGGCGACGGGAGGTTCGTCGAGGTCCAGGGCACTGCCGAGGGCGCGCCGTTCGACCGGGCCGAGCTCGACACCCTCCTGACCCTCGCCGAGGCCGGGTGCACCGAGCTGACCCGGCTGCAGCTGGCCGCGCTGGAGGGATAGCCGGTGGTCGACCCGGCCCGCGTCTTCCTGGCCTCACGCAACGCCAAGAAGCTGGTCGAGATGCGCCGGATCCTGGCCGAGGCCATGTCTGCCACCGGCGGACCGGCCATCGCGGTGCTCGGCCTCGACGACGTAGCGCCGTACGACGAGCCGATCGAGGACCAGCCGACGTTCGCGGGCAATGCCCTGCTCAAGGCGCGCGCCGGCCTCGCTGCGACGGGGCTGCCGAGCGTGGCGGACGACAGCGGGCTGTGCGTCGATGCCCTGAACGGCATGCCCGGGGTGCTCTCGGCACGCTGGTCGGGGCCACCCCGGTCCGACGACCGCAACAACCGGCTCCTGCTCGACCAGCTCGGCGAGGTGCCCGACGAGCGCCGGGGCGCCCACTTCACCTGCGTGGTGGCGTGCTGTCATCCCGACGGGTCCGAGCTCGTGGTGGAGGGCCGGATGGACGGCCGGGTGATCCACGAGACCCGGGGGAGCGGCGGCTTCGGGTACGACGTCGTGTTCGAGGCCGGCGAGTTCCCCGGCCGCACCACCGCCGAGCTGGACCCCGTCGACAAGGACGCCATCTCGCACCGCGGCCGCGCGCTGCGCGAGATCGCGCCACAGATCGCGACGCTGCTCCGCGGTGGGTGAGTGCGCTCGGAGAGATTCGAACTCTCACTGGACGGCACCTAAAGCCGTTGCCTCTGCCATTGGGCTACGAGCGCGCTAGGAGGTCGTGCCCGGCAAGTCTAGAGAGGCAGGTGCCGTGGCCCGACCCAGCGAGCGGTCCAGCGATACGAGCATCAGCATTCCGGCCACGACGTACCCCACGCCCTGCATGGCCAGCACGGGCATGATGCCGACCGTTCCGCCGAGCAGCCCCGCGGCGAGGGAGCCGACCACCACGCTCACCGAGCTCGCCAGGGAGCCCAGGCTGAAGACCCGGCCGCGCTCGGCGTCGACGGTGTGTCGCTGGAACAGCGTCATCAGGCCGGCCACTGTGACCGCGCCGGGGAGGCCGACGACGATCATCCCGGCCACGGCCGGCCAGGGCGACACCCAGACCAGGGGGTAGAGGAAGATCGCGAGGTCGACGAGCCCGAAGATGATGCCGCCGACACCGAGCATCACCACCGGCGACCATCGCTCCGCCAGACTCGCCACCAGGAAGCCGCCGATGACGCCACCGATCGCCTGCACACCGCTGATCAGGCCGTAGACCTGCGCGCCGCTGTGCAGCACGTGGCGGACGTACGGCGCGAACAGCGTGCCCATGATCCCCTCGCCGGTGCTGGTGATCAGCGTGAAGACGACCAGGGTGCGGATCACCGGGGAGTGCCAGGTCGCTCGCAGCCCCACCTGCCACTCCTCGGCGAGGGTCGCCAACCGCCCCCGAACCACCTCAGGAGCGTCCGCGTCGGTGGGCCGATCGACCCGTCCCGAGACGCGGATCCTGGCCACCAGCAGCGCGGCGACGAGGAAGGTCGCCGCGTCCGCGGCCGCGATCGCCGCGATCCCGCCGATCGCCGCGATCACGCCACCGGCCCCGGCGCCGACGAGTCGCGAGAGGTTCTGGACCTGCCCGTTCAGGCCGTTGGCCGTGACCAGGTCGGCGTCGGCCACCACGCGCGGCAGCATCGCCTGCTCGGCGGGCGCGAAGAACACCTCGATGACGGACTCCGCCGCCAGCACGACGTACACCAGCCAGATCCGGTCGGTCCCGGAGACGAGCAGCAGCGGCAGGAGGCACACCGCGAGCAGGAGGTTGGCCACCACCATCGTGCGCTTGCGGTCCCAGCGGTCGACGAAGACCCCGGCGACGCTGCCCACGACGACCTGGGGGACGAACGACGACAGCAGGGCGGCCGCTGAGGCCAGGGTCGATCCGGTCACGGCGTAGACCGAGTAGGCCAGGCCGATGCTCAGCACCCGGTCGCCGGCCATCGAGACCAGGCCGGCGCCCAACAGCAGCCTCAGGTCGGGGACGCGTCCGAGCAGTCGGAACGGAGCGCGCACGTCGAGAGATCCTGGTGCCATGGTGACATCATATAGACATCACTGTGACGTCGCAATGGTGCGCCAGTGATGTCGCAGGCGGCGCCGCTGGAGGTCAGCCCAGACCGAGGTCGCGCCGCAGCTTGGCGACGTGTCCGGTGGCCTTGACGTTGTACTGCGCCAGCTCGACCCTCCCCTTCTCGTCGACGACGACGGTGGACCGGATCACCCCCTCGACGGTCTTGCCGTAGAGCTTCTTCTCACCGAACGCGCCGTACTCCTTCATCACCGACCTGTCGGCGTCCGACAACAGGGTGATGGTGAGCGAGTCGCGGTCACGGAACTTCGCGAGCTTGGCAGGGGCGTCGGGCGAGATGCCGAGAACGTCGTACCCGGCGCCCTGGAGCGAGGACAGCGAGTCTGTGAAGTCGCACGCCTGGGTCGTGCACCCGGGGGTCATCGCCGCGGGGTAGAAGTACACGATCACCTTGCGTCCGCGTAGCTCCTTCAGTGAGACCGACGATCCGTCGTCGGTCGGGAGCGTGAAGTCGGGGGCGGGGTCACCGGGAGAGAGACGGGTCATGGCCAGAACTCTAGGACGTCCCCGTGGTCGGTAGCTCGTGGTTGGTAGCCTTCCCGCGTGACCAAGGAGACGACCGCACTCGAGGCCGAGATGGAGGCCACGCGGGAGCGTCTGGCCACCACCATCGACCAGCTCGTCCACCGCGCCAGCCCCAAGACCATCGCCCGACGCGAGATCACCTCGGTCAAGGGCTACTTCGTCGACCTCGGCACGGGTCAGCCCCGCACCGACAACATCCTCAAGGTCGCCGGCGGCGTCCTGGGTGTCGTCGTACTCCTCGTCGTCGTCCGGAAGGTTGCCTCCGACTGAGGCCCTGACGTGCCCGACAAGCTGCCGATCAAGATGCTGCACGACCGGATCCTGGTCGAGGTCGACCGCGAGAGCGGCGAGCGTCGTTCGTCAGGGGGCATCGTGATCCCGGCGACCGCAGCCATGGGTGCCCGCCGGCTCGTCTGGTCGCGTGTCGTCGCGGCGGGTCCGCACGCACGCAGCGTGCAGGTCGACGACCGGGTCCTGTTCGACCCGGAGGACAAGGCCGAGGTCGAGGTGCAGGGCGACACGTACGTCGTGATGCGTGAGCGCGACGTACACGCCGTCGCGGCCGACCGGCTCGGTGACGAGACCGCCGGCCTCTACCTCTGACCGGGTCCGGGACCGTCAGCCGGCAAGGTCGGAGGTCCAGCGTTCCTCGATGCGCCCGATCCGCCACACCACGAGCGCGAGGACCCACGCGAGCACGAACAGCGCGACGATGCCGTAGCCGGCGTAGTCGAGCGGGATGTCCGCCACGGCCGCGATCGGGCCCGAGGAGATGTGGGCCTCCTGGGCCAGGACCCCGAGCAGCTCGATCGTGCCGATGATCAGCGCCACGGCGACCGAGATGCTCGTGATGGTGAGGTTGTAGAAGACCTTGCGCACGGGCCGGGCGAACGCCCAGCCGTAGGCAGCGTTCATGAAGACGCCGTCGATGGTGTCGGCCAGGCACATGCCCGCCGCGAAGAGCACCGGCAGGACGAGGATCGCGTAGAAGGGCAGGTTGAGGGCCGCGGCGCCGCCGGCCATCACCAGCAGGCCGACCTCGGTCGCGGTGTCGAACCCGAGACCGAACAGCAGGCCGATCGGGTAGATCTGCCAGGGCTTGCGGACGGACCTGGTCAGGCCGCCGAGGAAGCGGTTCATGAAACCGCGCTTGTTGAGCTGCTCCTCGAGCTGCTGCTCGTCGTACTCGCCGCGACGCATCTCCTTGAAGACCCCGAGGATGCCGACCAGGACCGCAAGGTTGAGCAGGCCGATGACCCACAGGAACACGCCGGAGACCGACGCGCCGATCACCCCGGTGGCTGCGTGCAGCGTCGAGCCGTCGTGGGAGACCGGGCCGGCCAGGGCCTTGACGCCCAGCGACAGCAGCAGCGCCAGCGCGAAGACGATCGTCGAGTGGCCGAGGGAGAACCAGAACCCCACGGAGAGCGGCTTGCGGCCGGTGTCGTCGGCGAGCAGCTTGCGCGTGGTGTTGTCGACCGCCGCGATGTGATCGGCGTCGAAGGCGTGGCGCAGCCCGAACGTGTAGGCGAGGACCCCGACACCGACGGTGAAGACCGGGTGGTCGCCTCCGAGCCGGAAGTGCTGCGGCGTCACCAGACCGAACAGGATCCCGAGCCCGACCACGTGCAGCAGCACGATGAAGGTGCCCATGGCCCACAGGGAGCGTCGGTCGGCGGGCGTGAGGTCACGACGGAACCGGGTGAGGGCGGGCACGGTGTCGGGGGCCGCGATCGTCTGGGTCACGTGCCGATTTAATCGCGAACGATCCCTTGTTGCAAGTGTCTTGCAACAAGGGATCGTCGCTTGGTGCGGGTCAGGAGGTCAGAACTCGAACACCAGGCGAGCGGTGGCCCGCCCGCTCAGCACCTCCTCGATGGAGGCGTTGACCTCGTCGAGCTTGCGCGTCTCGGAGAAGACGCGGGTCCGACCCTGCGCGTGCAGGGCGAAGACCTCGTTCAGGTCCTGCCGCGTGCCGACGATCGAGCCGATCACCGAGATGCCCTTCAGCACCGTCGGGAAGATCGGCAGCGACATCGGGCCGTCCGTCTCGGGCGGGAGCCCGACGCAGACCAACCGGCCGCCCCGGCGCAGCGAGGCGAACGCGCCCTCGAACACCTGGGGGATGACCGCGAGCACGATCGCCACGTCGCAGCCACCCAGGGCCTCGATGGCGGCGACCGGGTCGGTGTTGCGTGCGTTCACCACGTAGTCGGCCCCGAGCTCGCGCGCGAGGTCGAGCTTGGCGTCCTCGACGTCGACGGCGATCACGGTGGCGCCGACGATCTTGGCGTACTGCACCGCCAGGTGGCCGAGGCCGCCGATGCCGAACACGGCCACCTTCTCGGTGGGCTGGATGTGGGCGACCTTGACGGCCTTGTACGTCGTGACGCCGGCGCACGTCAGCGGAGCGGCGTCTCGCGGGTCGACCCCCTCCGGTACGGCGACGACGTAGTCGGCGTCCGCGACGGCGTACTCGGCGAACGCACCGTCGCGCGAGTAGCCGGAGTTCTGCTGCGACTCGCAGAGCGTCTCCCAGCCGCTGATGCAGTAGGTGCACTGTCCGCAGGCGTGGCCGAGCCACGGGATCGCGACGCGGTCTCCGACCTCGCGCTTGGTGACTCCTTCGCCGAGCGCCTCGACGATGCCGACGCCCTCGTGGCCCGGGACGAACGGCGGTGTGGGCTTGACCGGCCAGTCGCCGTGCGCCGCGTGGATGTCCGTGTGACACAGGCCGCTGGCCTCGATACGGACCAGCACCTCTCCGGGTCCCGGGGTCGGGACCGGGCGGTCCTGGAGTTCGAGCGGTGAGGTGAAGCCGGTGACGACTGCTGCCTTCATGGTGATGTTCCTTCTTCTTGGGTGGTCGTGCTTCCAGGCTTTCGGTCGTTGCGCGGCCAGAACGGGGCACTCACGCCCGGCCGGGCAGGACCTTCGTCGCTCGTGCCTCACGACGTGGAGGCCAGGCTCCCCACGTCCGCCGGTACGACGGCCACCGGAACCGACGCGTGCTCCAGCACGGCCACCGCGACGGAGCCGTGGGTCAGTCGACCGAGCAGACCGCGCTCGTGATGACCGACCACCACGAGGTCCATCGTGTCGGCGATGGTGAGCAGGCACTCCGCGGGCGCACCGTGGCCGATGGTCAGCGTCGTAGGCACGTCGGGATACTCGGTGCTCAGTCCGGCCACCGCGTCGGACAGGGCGAGCCCGGACCCGGCGTCGTCGACGTCCTCGGCCGGTACGACGTGCGCACCGGCGGTCGACGTCCTCACGTCCCAGACGCTCTGCATCACCGTCAGCGGGAGGTGGCGCAGCTTCGCCTGGCGATACGCGAACCTGAGCACCGGTACGGACTCCCGGGTGCCGTCGGTCCCGACCAGGACACCTTGACGAGGCTCGAGGCCGTGCTGCGGTCGGATCACCACGACCGGGCAGGTGGATCGACCGGCGACCACCTCGCTCACGGAGCCGAGCACCAGGCTCAGCACATGACCGCGTCCGCGCGACCCGACGACGATGAGAGCCGCGTCCCCCGACACGTCGAGCAGGGCCTGGCTCGGGTCGACGGGTCGGACGACCTGATGGACGACGAGCTCGGGATGCCGGGTCACGACGCGGGTGGTCGCCCGGGCGAGGAGCCCGTGGCCCGCGGCCTGCAGGTCGGCGAAGACGTTCAGCGGATCGGGGCCGCCGATCCCCGACCACATGCTTCCGCCGGCCAGCGGCGTGCCCGTGCCATGGACCAGCAGCAGGTGACGCTGCTCGAGCATCGCCTGGTCTCCGGCCCAGTCGAGGGCGCGGTCCGTGGGCTGGGCTGCGTCGACCCCGACGACGATGCAACCGGTCGGCACGTGCTGGGTCTCCATGCTCCGAGTCTCCGCCGGGGTGAGTGGTGCGACCATGGCCTCAGAGCCCACAGCCCAGGGACCAACGACCCGTCCAGAAGACGTCCGAGGGTCGGCGAGATCGCCGTTCGTGAGGCGATCGTCGTACCGCGACGACCGGTTCAGCCGGCGATGGCGCCCGCCAGCCGGTGCTGGGCCTCCACGGCCAGACGCCGGGACCAGGCGATCGCGCGGTCGATCTCGCGGGACTCTAGGGGACCGGCCACGTCCTGGACCAGGAAGCCCATCGGCGGGGAGACGATGTGGTGTCCGTGCTCGGCCAGCATCCGGGCGGCTCGTCGGGAGGCCGAGGCCGGCAGGTAACGCACCTTGGACACCCGGGTGTCGAACGTGGCGGCGACCAGCTGCCGGTCGGTGTCCGGCAGGGCACCGAGCCACTCGCGGACGCCGATCTCGACGGCTCCGGCGCGACCGCCCTGGCGGACGGCGTCGGCGCGGGTGGTGGGTCGACTCAAGGAGAAGCCGTGGGTCGGGGCGCCGACGACGAGGAGGTCGATGTCGTCCAGATCGACCGGCTTGGCGTTGGACACGTCGTGCACCGTCGTGTCGATGCCTTCCAGTCGCAGGCCGGCGGCCACGGCTCGGGCAACGCGCTCGGTGTTGCCGAACATGGACTCGTAGGCCACCAGGGCCCGGATCATCGGCTGGCCGTTCATCTGCTCGCTCCTCGTCGTCGGTCGCATCCAGCCTCGCGCCGTCCTACGCCGTGCACACGGGTCGCGTGTCATCGTTCCCGAGGCACAAAGTCCTTGTAAGGAATGGGGTTCCGCACCGAGGCTGGCCCGCAGGAGGTCCACCATGCCCACGACCCAGCAGAAGCATCCCGGCATCCAGCACTACCTCGACCAGCGGGCGGCCGACGCTCAGGCTCGTCTGGCCGACTCGGTCACGGCCTTCGCCGGGTCGATGCCGTTCGTCTACCTGCACGTCGTCGTGTTCGGTCTCTGGATGGTCTTCGCCGAGAAGAACCCCTGGCCGACGCTCACGCTGGCCGTCTCCCTGGAGGCGATCTTCCTGTCGACCTTCGTGATGATCGGCCAGAACCGTCAGGCCGCGGTCCAGCAGGCGAAGGCCGACCACGACTTCGTCGAGCAGGAGCTCGAGCTGAAGACCAACACGGAGATCACCCGCGCGATCCACACACTGACCACCGAGCTCCACCGCCGGCTGGTCGTGGACTCCGCCGCCGATCCGGGGGCGTGAGGGCCGTTAGGCCGTCCGGCTCGGGTCGGACGACACTGCCGGGACCGCCTCCGCGGTCGAGATGCTCGTGGCATCAAGCGGAGGGAGGTCTCGCCATGTACTTCATGTGGGTGCCCTACCGGGCCGAACGCCCCGGCAGCGGTCGCGGCCCCGGTGCACCGAAGGTGCTCGACCCGTGCTCGGACGTCGGCGTCCTCCGGGCGAGCCTCCGTGACTTCGACCAGCTCGAGCTCGTCTCGGCGTGGGAGAGCTCCGATCGCCGGCTCTGCTCCGAGCATGACCCCGGCCGTGTGCTGGCCCTCGTCAAGCTCCGCGGGCTGATGCTCGACGAGCTCGAGCGTCGGAGTCCCCGTCGTTACGAGCGGTGGCTGCGAGCCGGCGGGCCTCGCCGGTACGGCGAGCGCCGCACGTAGGTATTGGACGTCGGCACCCGGGCGTAGGCACCCGGGCGTAGGCACCGGGCACCCCCGCTGGTCATGCGGTCGGGCGGTTCAGGAGGCGCAGCAGGTGGTCGGGTCGTCGGCGCTCGCGTCGACACCGCAGCAGGCGGCCGTGGCCTCGTTGCCGCCTGCGAACGTCGTACTGTCGGCGAGGACGGTGTAGACCTCCCAGCTCTCGCCGTCCGGTGTGCCCTCGACCCAGAACTTGTCCTGCTTGGCATAGCAGCAGGTCGTCCCCCGCTCGTCGACGGAGGCGAGGCCCTCAGCGGTCAGTCTCGTCTGGAAGGCGTCGACACCCTCGACGTCTTCGACCTCCACGCCGAGGTGGTTGAGGGTGCCACCCTCTCCGGGGTTCTCCAGGAGCACGAGCTTGAGCGGCGGCTCGGCGATGGCGAAGTTCGCGTAGCCGGGGCGGAGCTTGGCGGGTGCGGATCCGAAGAGCCGGCTGTAGAAGGCGACGGACTCCTCGAGGTCGTTCACGTTGATGGCCAGCTGTAGGCGAGACATGGCGCGTCCTCCATTACATAGACAGTTGTCGATGTGTAGAGATTGCCTCAGGGATCGACATCTGTCAATATAGATACATGTCGAAGTCTTTGATGGAGCTCACCCCGGTGGAGGCGGTCGCCTGCTGTGCGCCCCTCGCCCAGGAGCCGCTGAGCGGTGCACAGGCCGAGCGCGTGGCTCCCCTCCTCAAGGCGTTGGCCGATCCCGTGCGCTTGCGGCTGCTCTCGCTGGTCGCCTCGCATCAGGACGGCGAGGCCTGCGTATGCGACCTCAACGACGCGTTCGACCTGTCCCAGCCCACGATCAGCCACCACCTCAAGGTGCTGCACGAGGTCGGGCTGCTCGATCGCAGCAAGCGCGGCGTGTGGGTCTACTACCGCACCCGGCCCGAGGCACTGGCCGACCTGGGCGCCATGATCGGCGGAGTCGCGCGTTGACCGTCGACCCGGCCGGCCAGGGCATCGAGGTCGTCCGCCCGATCCGCGACGAGGTCCGTACCCGCGTCGTGGGCTTGATGGCGGACCTGCTCCGCACGTGACGGGCAGCGTGACCGCGACTGCGCCATGCACCGTGATGGCGCTCGTGGCCCGGAACGCGCGAGGATGCACGGATGCAGGAGGTGGAGGTGAAGTCGATACCGCTGAGCCGGCTCACGGACATCCTGCCGCCCGAGCGGGTCGAGCGGCTGGAGGCGAGCGCCGTGCGGGCCAGGGCCGACTTCGGCGATCGTGTCGTGTGGCACGTGAACGCCACCGCCCACGGGGGCGGCGTCGCGGAGATGCTCCAGACGCTGCTGGCCTACGGCAAGGGCGCGCAGATCGAGAACCGGTGGCTGGTCATCGACGGAGACCAGGAGTTCTTCGCGATCACCAAGCGGTTGCACAACAGACTGCACGGGGCACCCGGCGATGGTGGCCCGCTGGGCGCACGGGAACGCGCCCACTACCAGGAGGTCATGGCCGCCAATCTCGCCGCGCTGACCTCGGCGGTTTCTCCAGGCGACCTGGTGATGCTCCACGACCCCCAGACCGCCGGCCTGTGTGAGGCCATGCGCGACAGCGGGACCCGCGTGATCTGGCGCTGCCACATCGGATGCGACGACTCCAACGACCACACGGACCAGGGGTGGTCGTTCCTCCGGCCGTACGTCGAGAACGCGGACGCCTTCGTCTTCTCGCGACGGGTCTACGCGCCGCCGTGGGCGGCCGACTCCCGGCTGGTGGTGATCCCGCCGTCCATCGACCCCTTCTCCGCCAAGAACGCCGCTCTCGACGCGGACGACGTGGCGACCGTGCTGGCCCGAGCGGGTCTGGTGAGCGGGGGCGACACCGACGGTCCGGTGCGGTTCACGCGGCGGGACGGAAGCCCGGGCTCGGTGCGTCTGCACACCGAGACGGGCGGCCTCGTGGTCGACGGTCCCGCACCGCCCCAGGATGCTCCGCTGGTGGTCCAGGTCAGCCGGTGGGACCGTCTGAAGGACATGGCGGGGGTGATGGCCGGCTTCGCCCTCCTGGTCGCGGACGGTGCGCACGTCGGCGCCCACCTCATGCTCGTCGGCCCCGCGGTCACGGGCGTGACGGACGACCCGGAGGGTGCGGAGGTGCTGGAGGACTGTCGTCTCCAGTGGCGGCAGCTGCCGGACGCCGTACGACGTCGGGTCCACCTGGCGTCGATCCCCATGGACGATCCCGACGAGAACGCGGTCATCATCAACGCGATCCAACGGCACGGCTATGCCGTCGTGCAGAAGAGCCTGGTGGAGGGGTTCGGCCTGACCGTGACCGAGGCGATGTGGAAGGGCCGGCCGGTCGTGGCCAGCAGGGTCGGCGGGATCCAGGACCAGATCGTCGACGGCCGGGACGGGCTGCTCGTCGACGACCCCCGCGACCTGGAGGCGTTCGCCACTGTCCTCGAGCGTCTCCTGGGTGACCCGGCGCTCGCCGCCCGGCTCGGGGCGGCGGGACAGGTCCGGGCCTTCACGGACTTCATGCCCGACCGGCACCTCGACCAGTACGCCGACCTCTTCTCGAGCCTCGTCGGGTGAACGTCTCGGCGCCGAGACAGCACGCAGCCCCAGCAGGACCGAAGCTGGTCCGTACCGGCCGGCAGGTGGTACGCCATGAGGGACTTGAACCCCCAACCCGCTGATTGCTCCCAAGGGTGTGTGGCGTTGGTGGTTGGTCGAGAATCTGGCTCAACCAAAGGGTTTTCGTCATCGACCGCGACACTCGTTGATGGCCATTGACGAGAAGTTTCCGGGCACTAAGCGGGCACCAAAGTCCCGGCGGGTCGCGGGTCAAGCCGGCGCGCGGAGCCGGTCACGTCGGGCACTTCCCGAATCTCGTGTTCGCGGCTGGTGTTGCCAATGGCGCAACGGTGCCGCCTCCCTATAGTAATGGTTGCTATGATAGCGGTGTGACCAGTCGAGGCGATGTGCTGCGCGAGGTGATGCTCGATACGGGCACCACTCAGTCGGAGCTGTCGCGAGTCAGTGGTGTGCGCCAGCCGAGCATCAGCGGCTTTCTCTCGGGGCGAGTGGACCTGAGTGACGAGCAGCTCGACCGACTTCTGTCGTGCATGGGCTACCGGCTCGAGGTCGTTCGCCGGCCTGTCGTCCCCCAACTGACGCGTTCCGAGCGACGCTCGTGGAATCTCCACTGCCGAGTCTCCACCCTTCTGACCCGCGAAGGCCTCCAGGAGTCGCGGCCGAGGATCGAGCGGAACCTGGACCGGCTGAACAAGCAGATCACTGGCCAGCCACACGAGCGCAACCTGCAGAAGTGGCGAGACCTCGTCGACCGCGGCGACCTGCCCGGTCTACACCGCGTCCTCACCGGACTCGATCGAGAATCGATCGAGATGCGCGAGGTCTCACCCATGCTCGGCCTGCTCAGCACGCAGCAGCGCTCTGAGGCGATGACCGTGGTCGGCTGATGCGTCGAGACCAGCTAGAGCATGCGATCCGTACGGCATGCCAGATCATCGAGCAAACAGAGGTCATCGTCGTCGGATCCCAGTCCATTCTCGGCACCTACGACGAGAGGCAGCTGCCACCCGCCGCCACCATGTCGGTTGAGGTCGACATCCTCCCGCTGGCTGACACCAACGAGGAGACCGCACGTCTCGCCGACCTCATCGAGGGAGTGGCCGGCGAGTTCTCCACCTTCGAACAACTTCACGGCTTCAGCATCGACGGCGTCGACCTCACCACCTCCGTCCTTCCCGAGGGCTGGCGCGACCGTCTCGTGAAGGTGCAGAACGCCAATACCGCGCCGCCGACCGGCGAACCCCGCTTCACAGGTTGGTGCCTAGACAAGGAGGATCTCTGCGTCGCGAAGCTGATCGCCTTCCGCGAGAAAGACCTCAACTTCGTCGGCGCCTTGCTCGATGACCACCTTGTCGACGCCGAGGAGGTAGTCCGCCGGCTCGGATCCGTCGCGCCCTTGCATCGACCAGCGGCCGACCGGGCCAACTCCTGGCTCGAAAGCCGCAACTCTGGCCCACCGAGTGCGACCTGAAAACACACTCATCTGCCGATGTGTGTGCGTTCGGGAGCCCAGCGTCTACCCCTGGGTACGTGTGTCGAACACGCAGACGGGATCGGACAAGGGTCGATGTCCGTCACGGTTGCCAGAGCTTCACGACAGCCAAGCCGGTCCCATTCCACTTTAGGAGTTGAGCAAGAACGCGTCGATGTCGATGCGAGGGTGCCCGGGCGTGGCCAGGTTGACCACCTTCACGGTGTGAATTCCCTCCGGCATCCACTTCTGCCAGACCACCACCCGGTTCTTGGTTGACGGCGAGTAGGTGTTCACGGTCGCGGTAATGGTGCCGTCGATCACGATGTTTGCCTTGCCTCGGTTGGCCGACGTCGGCATCACCACCCCGACGTGATCCCCTCTTTGGAAGCTGTAGGTGAAGCCCACCGCCGCGTTCTTGGCGGTGGCGTAGCGCGTCTGCGGCTTGTGATAGACGGCCGTGTCTGGTCCGGTGGACTCCCAGCCGCCACCGGAAAAGCAAAGGCACTCCACCGGTGTCCAGGACCCTGAGTAGATGACAGAGGCTGTCCGTCCTCCAGGACCCCGTCCGTCCTCCTGGAACACGTTCAGGTCCCAGGACTGCTGAGAGACCGTGGCGACGTCGCCGTTGTTGTCGTAGGCCCTGACCCGCCAGTAGGCGATGCTCGACCCGCCGCCGTACTCCGACTCGTAGTCGTCACGGGTGTAGGCCCTGTGGTTGGCCTTGCTAACGCTGAAGAAGCCCTCCTCCCACGGGAGTGCCTCGAGCTCGATGTGGTCGATGCCTTCGGGTGCGCTTGCAACCCAATACTGGTCTAGGGACACATCCGACCAGGTCGGCCATGAGGGCATGGATGCGTCGGCCCAGCTCACGTTGCTGATCGTGGAACCCACCACGAACTTCGGCGTGGCGTCCACGGTGAGCTTTGGCGGCACGCCCGCACCGATGGTGGCGGATTGCGATGGGGCGGTGAGGCCCGCCGCGAGTGCGGTTGCCACTGCGGCGAGCACCGCCGCCCTCAGCCTGCTTGAGCTGTACATCACTTCATGTCCCCAAGCAGGCGCATAGCACGTAGCGTTCGTGAAGACGTGCGCATTGGACGTCCCTTCGCCGCGAATGCAGTTGGTCGTTGTTTTCGCTGGGCGGGGCGCGAGCCCCGTTGTCTCCGAGATCTCCGAGGGCTGCCACGAAGTTACGTCGATGCATGGGGCTTTGGAACCCCCCGGATCGGCCACGAAATGCTCCCTGTGCGGCATCGAGATTTCCGGACCCGGAGGCTTCGGACGCACTCCTATGCCGCTGACCGTGAGCCGTCATGCCGTTGAGCCGTGAGCGCGAATCGGCCCAAGGATCGCCTCCGGACGCCTCACAGCTGCCCATGCATAGCCTCAAGTCTTCGGTCGGTTGAGGCGGCGGTCCATCAGCGGTTGATACCGGACTTGTCATGCGCCTCGGGCGGGGGATCGGCCTGGACGTGCTTCACCTTCCCGCAATAAGTGCAGGTATGAATTGCGCCCCGTTCCAAGCCCTCGACCGGCCCCCACGTGTGGCCACGCAACATGCATCGAAGGGCCATGACGATCACCTCCCTCACTCGAGGCGAGAAGCCTCACCGATGCGACTGCCGCTCCTGCCCGAGATCAACCTCCCGCTCGTTCGAGTGTGACTTCGCCCGTCAGTGCTTGCAACCCAGATCCATCGCCTATGCCCCTGTCCGACGCACCCTCATGCCGATGACAGGTCGGTAACGGAGGGGTGTGGACCCGTGCCTTATGCCGCATCCTGCTTACATGAGACATCACCATCGGTGGGCGGTTGTCGGGGGAGCGACGGCGCTCCTCGTGGCGGTCGTTGCTGCCCATCTGGTCGAGCACCACGCACCCGTCCCGGAGCCCGTGTCCTTCGCCGACGGAATGGTCTTCACCCCTAGAGCAATCCCGACGGGCGCGAAGTACGTCTCTGCCGATAAGGCCTGGATGGCATGGGAGGCCGGTCAACACCTCACACCTGACATCACCACGGAGTTCGGCATGCTCGACGGCGGGGGCCAGCATCAACTTGCGTGGGGGTTCAGCCAGCGCGGGTGCGTCGTGCCGTCCGGCTTCCCGTCAGCGCAACAGCTTGCCCTAGTCTCGTCGCCCAAGTGCCGTCATTGGACCTTCGTAAACCCGACGACTGGAGAAGTGATCCTCGGCACCGATCTGTATCCAACAACCCCGTAGCCACGCTGCACGACTGACCGCTCATGCCGCTGTCCGGCATCGCCTTCAGGTACCGGAGGCCATGTAGGCGGCCAGTATGTAGTTGGGATGAGCGGGGTCGCTCGACAGCCCCATGGGCGGTTTCTCGCTGCTCTTATTGGCCGCGTGAAGGGACCTAAGGCTCGTAGGCCGAGTGCGTTGTTCTCTGGGCGGGTGGTTGCCCCGTGGGCATCGTGGACGTGGTGGTGGGCCCGAGCGCGGTTGCACGTACCTCGGCTCCTCGTCTCGGGCGGATCCTGTGAGACGGAGGAATGACATGAGGCGGCGCCGGCACGTGTGGGTCTGGGTTCTCGGTCTGGTCGTGGCGACCGTCGCCCCGGTTGGGGTGATGTCGTCGGCGTCGGCCCGTCCGACGTGTTCGGGGCGGGCGGCGACGATCGTCGGCACGGCACGGGGCGACACTATCGTCGGCACGAAACACGCGGACGTGATCGTCGGACTCGCAGGTGACGATCTCATCCGTGGCCGCGGGGGCAACGACGTCATCTGCGGAGGGCCGGGCAACGACCGGTTGCGGGGCGAGGGCGGAGCGGACCTGCTCGTCGGCGGAGAAGGGGTTGATCTCGTTGGTGGTGGCGACGGGGCGGACCGTTTGCGTGGCGGTGGCGGCAGCGACCGTCTCGAGGGACTGGCTGGACCCGATGTCATCAACGGGGGATCCGGACTGGACCTGTGCTTGAGTCCTGCGCCGCCGAGGGCAACGGGGTGTGAGAACACCACCCTCGTCACGGTCGGGGCGACCGGTGGACCCGCGGACGAGGAGACCTTCGATGGCCCTGCGGTGTCCGGCGACGGGCGGTACGTCGTGTTCGCGTCCGAGGCGACGAACCTCGTGGCCGGCCACGATACGAACTCGAGCAGCGATGTCTTCATCCGTGACCGTCGCACCCGGGTGACCCACCTCGTGTCGGTGGCGAAAGATGGTGGGCAAGCGAACTCGGGCAGCTGGCACGCCACAGTTTCGGGGGACGGGCGCTACGTGGCCTTCGAGTCCTCGGCGACCAATCTCGTCGCCGACGACCACAACAACAGCCGGGACCTGTTCCTGCGCGACCTGAAGTTGCAGACCACCTCCCGCATCCTGAGCGAAGAGACGTGGCCTGCCTGGGACTTCGCGCTCTCCGCGGACGGCCGTTACGTCTCCTTCACGTCTCCTTCACCGGACATCGTTGCCGACGACACGAACGACACGACGGACGTCTTCGTGCTCGATTGTCAGACGGGGAGCACACGACGGGTCTCGGTCGGTACCGGGGGTACGCAGGCGACGGCGGGTGGCGCACGGGGCTCGATGTCGGCCGACGGCCGCTTCGTCGCGTTCGCCTCGGCAGACCTCGGGCCGGGCGATACGAACGAAGACCGCGGTGTCTTCGTCCATGACTCGCTGACGGGCGACACGACCCGCGTGTCGGTTCCGAGCGATGGCAGCCGGGTCCTCGGCAACTCGGGCGAGCCGTTCATCTCCGCGGACGGCCGCTACGTCGCCTTCAGCTCGGCTGACGCGAACCTGGTCCCCGGCGACACCAACGACGTGAAGGACGTCTTCGTCCACGACCGCGTGACCGGACACACCACGCGGGTGTCGGTCGACAGCGACGGCAACCAGGTCTACAAGCCGAGCGTCCTCGACTGGTATATGGGCCGGTCGTCGCGACTGTCTGCGGACGGCCGGTACGTGGTCTTCGAGTCCTCGGCCGGACACCTCGTGCCGGACGACACGAACGGAACGGTGGACGCGTTCGTCCATGACCTGCGCACCGGCAAGACGACCCGCGCGTCCGTCGCAACAACCGGAGAGCAGGCGAACGCCCCGATCCGGAGCTCGGTCATCTCCGCCGACGGCCGTACCGTCGCGTTCATCTCAGCTGCGGAGAATCTCGTTCTTCAGGCAACGTACTTCAACGACGAGGACGTGTTTGTCCGCATCATCCGCTGACGTACTCGCGATCCCGGAGGACGCGGGCACCCATCGCCAGATCCGAGCGGACAGCGGCATGGTCGGACGCTACGCACCGACAGCCGGCATGAGCGGGCGCTCGTGGCCCACCAACCCCTACGTGGATGGAAACGCCTCTTCCGCCGTTGGAAGAGACTGTCACCCGACCCGCAACTGTGCGCGAGCGACCCGACAGCGGCGTGTGCGGGTTGGTGACGCCGCCACCCACGGCTGGGGGCGTCGCGACCGTCCTTGGATGCGTGCGGTCGCTTCGGGCGTCCATAATCGACCCCGACTTGGGAGCCCATTGAGGGGAGTGCGGCATGGGCCACCGGCCGGCCTCCGACACCGTCTCGTATGAGCCACCGCCCAGGGAGCGGCAATGGCTGAACGTCCTTGCGATCACTGCGCTGAGTGCGGTGGTGATCCTCGCCGGGTTCCGCGTCTATCACTGGTGGACCCACCCGACACTGTTGGGCGGCACCTACGGCAATCGCCTCTCTGTCTCCACGAATCCGCAAACGATCTGGTCGTTCCCGTTGAGTAGACCCCATCCTGGCCACGCCGATGTGGTGACCTTCCGAGGCCCACCCGAGGAGGTCTGGAAGGCGAATACCGCGGGGGCCGCCGTGACCGTGGAGATCTGCCGCGTCGAGGATTCCCGGTATTTCCCCGGACAGATCGGCTTCAACAATGGTCCACCCGGCCGCTACTGCTCCAGCCTCGCGCCGGTTCGAGATGGAAGCACCTTCCGCTACCCGTCGCCCGACGAGTACCTCCTCGCCGTGGTTCAGGTCGCCAGGCCCGGCATCGCCTCGCTCGACACGATCACCTACAACTACAGGGCCGGAACGCACGCGTGGAGCCCGCGCGGTCTCGAGACCCAGACCTTCCAGCTCACTTTCAAGGTGAGCCACCAACCCACAAGCCCCTGTTGTGTGCCGGGCTAAGCCCGCCGCGTGGTCGCCGCAGCCGCAGACGCGCCCGATCATCGGCATTATGCACAGGATCGGGGCGGTCGCTCATGATGCTTCGCCTTCCGTGAGGTCGGTCAGGAGCTGGTTGAAGAAGGCGGTTCGGTGGTGTTGGCCCTTGGCTGCGGCGTCGTCGTGTTGGGCTTGCAGTGTGGGCCGGAACTCGATGCTGGTCTGGAAGAAGCTGCAGTTCTCGCAGATGGCCTCGAAGGCGCAGTCGAGCTCGGTCGGGCGGGTGCAGTGGCCGTTGCCGAGGAGTCGGTGGTGCTCGCGGCGCAGCCGGGCCATCTTGGGTCCGATGGCGTCGGCGGGCAGTCGTTCGGTCTTGGCGTAGAGGGCGTCGACCTGGTCGGTGACGGCGAAGTACTCGTCGGCCACGGTGCGGTTGGCGATCTTGGCGTAGCGCAGGGTCATGTCCATGCTGCGGTGCCCGAGCATCGCGGCGATCGCCTCCAGTGACATGCCGCGGTTGATGGCCTGGGTGGCCAGGGTGTGCCGCAGCTGGTGGGGATGGATGTGCGGCAGCCCGGCTGCGGCACCGGCCTTGTTCAGGAACCGGGTGACGGTGTGCCGGTCCAACGCCCGCCCGTTCTCCCGGGGCAGCAGCAGCGGGTGCCCGGGCGGGACGTGAGCGGTGCGGTACTGCTCGATCAGGACCACCAGCTGGGGGTGTAGCGGCAGGTAGCGGTCCTCGCGGAGCTTGCCGACCGGGACGTGCAGCCAGGGTGCGGCACCGATCTGGACCACGGCGTCGGCGGTGAGTGCGGTGAACTCGCTGACCCGCAGCCCGGTACGCAGGAGCACCTCGACGGTGACCCGGATCAGCAGCCGGGGCTGGGCTTGGGCGGCGCGGAGCAGTTTCGCTGCGGCGGCGTCGTCGAGGGCCTTGGGCAGCGGGTGGTCTTGGCGGGGTAGGTCGCCGGGAAACATCGGGACCCGGGCCGGCGCTTCGTCCCAGCCCCACTCGTCGATCCGGACGAAGAACATCCGCAGGGTGCCGAGCCGGTGTGCCAGCGTGGCGGTGGTGACCCGTGCCTTGTTCTGTCCGGGCCGTTGCGCGAGCCAGGGCTTGTAGTCCTCGATGTGGCGGCGGGTGACCTGAGCGACGCTGGTGACCTCGGGTGCGACCTCGAGCAGGAACGCGGCGAAGGACCGCAAGGCGAGGTCCGCCCCGGTGACGCTGCCCGGCCGCAGCACGCATCCGATCTGGGCCAGGTAGCGCCGCATCGTGGTCACGATCGCGGGCCGCCCGCCCAGCTCGTCCCAGGTGGGCAGCAGCAGCGGCCCGCTCACCGAGCGCTCCCTGCGGTCGTGCTCGGGTGGCCGGCGTAGAGCTGGGCGTCGAGGACCTCGGCGGCCTTGCGGTACTGGGCGGCGAGCCAGTCATCGGCCAGGTGCAGATAGATCCGCGTCGACTCGATCGAGGCGTGCCCGGCCTGGGCCTGGACCGCCTCGAGTGCCATCCCCGCCTCGCGGAGCCGGGTCAGACAGGTGTGCCGCAGCTCGTGGCAGGTCGCATGGCCCAGCCCGGCACGACGCCGTGCTCCGGCGAGCACCTCGTCCAAACCACGCACCGACACCGGGCGACCGCGGGTCGGTCCCTTGAGGACCACGAACACCCGGTCGGTGTCCGCGCCGGCCGGTCGCTCGGTGTCGAGGTAGGCCGCAACCGCGGCGAAGAACCGCGAGGACACCGGGACCAGCCGCTGGTGGCCGCCCTTGCCATCGGCGATGAAGACCCGGCGTTCCGCGACCCGCAGGTCCTCCAGTCGCAGCCCGAGGACCTCGCAGCGGCGCAGCCCACCGAAGACCATCGCCGCGACCATCGCCCGGTCGCGGTGGGTGCGCAGCGCGGCGTTCAGCTGATCGACCTCCTCGGGGGTGAGGATCCTCGGCAGCCGCCGGGTCCGTCGCGTCAAGGGCACCCCCTGCCCGGGCCGGTTGCGTTCGCGCCGGCTCGGCAGACCGCGGGGCACCGGGTTCGCCTCGATGTCACCGCGAGCCTGGAGGTAGGCGAAGAACCCCGAGACGATCGACAACCGACGAGCCACCGTGCTGGTCGACACCCCTGCCGCGGCATCGTCATCGACCGACTGCAGCCCAGCACCGTTGCTGCGGCCGGTGCGCTGAGCGGTGATGAACCCCAGCACGTCAGCCGGAACAACCTGCGCCGGAGCCTTGTCCACGACCCCGAAGAACACCCTCAGGTCATAGGCCGCAGCCAGCACCGTGTTCGGCCGGCACCGACCCTCCAGGAACTCCAGGTAGTCGTCGACCAGCGGCACCCCGAGCCGGACCACCACCTGGCCGGACGGCCCTCGAGAACGGATCAGACACGGATCGAGCAGGGACATCTCGGGGCCTCCAGCTCCGTCGACAGGCAGCCACAACGGCTGGTCGAAATGTCCTGAAGGATCACGTGCATAACGCCGATGAGCGTGCACCGGGCACGTGGATCGGGGTACTTTCGCGAGGCCGTTCACACAGGGGATCGGCGATTGGGTCGTGGTCCGTGCGAATGGAGTTGCAGATGAGCCAGCGCATCGAGGACTTTCCCTCGTGGAGGGTCGGCGGCTCTTTTGCGGCGGCGGCGCTCCTCGCTTGGATCTTCGGCCTCCCTGGGCTGGCCCTGGTCTTGGCCGTCATCGGCGCGGGATTCATGCTGAGCGCCCTCGTCGCCAGTCGCAGAAGCAGACAGCCGCCTGGATAACGTCGTCTCTCGCCACTGGGCGGCCTATCCCGCGTGGTCGCTGCGGAGGTTCGCGCAGATCGACCGCTCGCGCCGGTGCCCTGTCATGCCGATGAGCCCCCGTACCCGATGCCTCAGGCAGGGTCCTTGCGCAAGTAGGAAAGGATCTACGCCGCCCGTCGGTCACCGCGCGGCGAGGGCCCAGATGATCAGCCGCGGGTATGCCACTCCACAGTGGTGCCGTAGGCCTTGAAGCCGAGTCTTCGATAAATCGATTCTCCCTTTCCGGTGGCGTCTAGCAGGAGCGTGGTTGCCCCCAGGTCTGCGGCGCCGTGCACGGCGACCGCGGTCATAGCAGTGCCGACGCCCTGGCCTCGCCAGTCGTGCATCGTACCGATCCCCCACAACATCCCCGTTGTCCCCGACGCGGCGGCGGCAGAGGTCGCCTGAATCGATCCCTCCCGATCAACAGCAGCGAACAACTGCACCGGCCGGGCCGCCATCCTGAGCACCGCTGGCAGCATCGAGCCGGGCGGCGGGCCATCCTCCGCCTCGATCGCGGCGGCAAAGGCAGCCGTGGTGGGAAGCTGCGGATCGCTGATGTCGCCGACCTGCACGCGGCTCAGCTGCAAGGGGTCGGGCAGAGGTGGACGCGGCACGCCTGCAAGATCGGCGCAGATCATCCCGGTCTGGAGCTCCTGCTTGAAGATCCCGAGCGAGCCCATGTAGGCGGTGACATTCGGGGCGTCGCCACGGATGAGTAGGGACCCTTTGGCCAAGGTCGCGCGATCGATCGACTTTAGGAAGTCCAACGCCCCGTCGCCATAGATGTCGAGGACGCGGGTCCCGACACTCCCTGCGTAGTCCAGCCCGGTGACGAAGATGTCGGGTGGAACGCTCTCGCGCAGCAGCTGCCGACGTAACTCTCGGGCCAGGGCGACCGTCTCGTCAGCACTCACCTCGTCATCATTCCGCCGCCAACCCTCACACGCAAAGAGCCGGGGTACTCCCGGCGTCGACCTGACAAGTAGCTGAACCGCCGCCACCCTCACTGACTTCGGGATCGAAGAACGGGCGAAGACAGCCGCCGGCTGGCGCCGGATCGCTCTTCCTCACAAGACGATGGAGATGATCGCCAGACGCATCGACAACCCCGCCATCGTGACGAATGTGGCGGTCTTCCCCAGTCCGCTCGGCCGCCTCCGGAACCGGTCCAACACCACCGGAGACCTCCGGCGGGCGCTCGACCGTATCGGCTATCCGTGGGTGTCCAGCCACACTTTCCGGAAGACCGCCATCACCAGGCTCGACGACGCCGGCTTGTCAGCTCGGCAGATCGCCGACCATGTCGGGCACGCGCGCCCGAGCATGACCCAGGACGTCTACATGGGCAGGTCGGTCGCGAGCTCCGCGGCGGCAGAGATACTAAACGGGCACTAAACGGGCACTAAACGGGCACCTGGGACAAGTATCACGGCCCCCGTCCAGCGTCTCTGCTGGTCAGGGGCCGGAGTTGGTACGCCATGAGGGACTTGAACCCCCAACCCGCTGATTAAGAGTCAGCTGCTCTACCAATTGAGCTAATGGCGCATGCCCCGAAGAGCGACCGCAAGATTACCAGCGGGCGGCGTACGCTCCCAATCGGTCCGGCGGCCGTGGTCCCGATCGGGTCCTCGGTCCGGCCGAGGGCCACGATCGGAATATTCAACATTCAACTATCGTTGGGGTCGCGACCGCACGAGACAGCAGGAGGTGGGCTCCGATGCCCGCAGTGACCGTCGACGACCTGACCACCCTGAGCCGACTTCCGGAGCCGGGGCTGGGCGACCAGCCACGCCCGGTGTGGCAGGTGACGACCGCCCCACAGGGCTACGAGGGGGAGGGCTTCCCGGTACGCCGTGCCTTCGCCGGCATCGACCTCGGCCTGCTCGACCCGTTCATCATGATGGACCAGATGGGCGAGGTGGAGTACGCCCCCGGCGAGGCAAAGGGCACGGCGTGGCACCCCCACCGCGGCTTCGAGACGGTCACGTACATGATCGACGGCGTCTTCGAGCACCAGGACTCACACGGCGGCGGTGGCAGCATCACCAACGGTGACACCCAGTGGATGACCGCCGGCTCGGGCATCCTCCACATCGAGGTGCCGCCCGAGTGGCTGGTGCGGTCCGGCGGGCTGTTCCACGGCATCCAGCTCTGGGTGAACCTCCCGCGCGACGAGAAGATGTCCGCGCCGCGCTACCAGGACATCCGGTCCGGCGAGGTCGCGCTCCTCACGTCGTACGACGCGGGGTCGCTGGTGCGGGTCATCGCCGGGAAGGTCGGTCCGCAGGCCGGACCGGGCTCGACGCACACGCCGATGGCGCTGGTGCACGCGACCATCGAGCCCGGCGCGCGGCTCGAGCTCCCGTGGGACAACGAGTTCAACGCGCTGGTCTACGTGCTCAACGGACAGGGCTCGGTCGGCACCGACGCTCGGCCGATCCACACCGGCCAGTCCGCCGTGTTCGGCGCGGGTGACTTCGTGACCGTCGCGGCCGATCGGAGCCAGGAGAGCCGCTCCCCGCAGCTCGACGTGATCGTGGTCGGCGGCAAGCCGATCGGCCAGTCGATCGCGTGGGCGGGTCCGTTCGTGATGAACACCAAGTCCGAGGTGCTCCAGGCCTACGAGGACTTCCAGAAGGGGAACTTCGGCCACATCCCCGGCTGACCTCCGGTCAGTAGCCGGCCGGATACGGCTTGCGACCAAGCTCGCGTCGCCGCTCGCTGCGGCTGTTCCGTTCCGGCTTTCGCCGAAATGGAACGTCCTCGCTCGGGGTGAGTGACGGGACTTGAACCCGCGACATCCGCGACCACAACGCGGCGCTCTACCAGCTGAGCTACACCCACCATGCGGCCCAGAAGCACACCAGGGGCCGAGGAGAGAGTGTAGGGCAATCAGCCGGGGGGACTCCCATCGGGGGCGCCGTCGCCGAGACCGGTCAGCGAGCCTCCGTGCTCAAGCGCGAGGGCCTTGGCCTCGGCGCTCTCGGGACCGGGGGCGGGCACGAAGATCGCGGCCCGGTAGTAGCGGAGCTCCTCGATGCTTTCGAGGATGTCGGCGAGCGCACGGTGGTTGCCGCGCTTGGACGGCGCGGCGAAGTACGCCCGGGGGTACCACCGGCGTGAGAGCTCCTTGATGGAGGAGACGTCGACGATCCGGTAGTGCAGGAAGGAGTCGAGATCCTCCATGTCGCGGGAGATGAAGGCCCGGTCGGTGCCCACCGTGTTGCCGGCCAGCGGAGGGCGCGACCCCTCCGTGCAGTGCTCGCGGACGTACGCGAGCACCTGTTGCTCGGCCTCATGCAGCGTGATGCCGCTGTCGAGCTCGGCCAGCAACCCCGACTTCTCGTGCATCGCCCGCACGAAGTCGTCCATCTGGTCGATGGCATCGGCCGGGGGCTTGATCACGAGGTCGACGCCTTCGCCGAGGACGTTCAGGTCGAAGTCGGTGACGACCGCCGCGATCTCGATGAGCGCGTCGGCGACGTAGTCCAGCCCCGTCATCTCACAGTCGATCCAGACGAGGCGTTCGTTCACAAAGGAGCACACTACCGAGATCCGCTGTGGCAGGGTCGTCGATCCGAAGTGAGGCATTCGGCACACCTGGCCGGTTGTTCAGTGTTCGCTCAGTCCGTTTCCGTAGGGTGGCTTGTTGTGAAGCGTTGGATCGGTCTCGTGGCGCGGCTGGTCGTGGGAGCGGTCGGAGTCGCGGCCGGCTTGTCGAAGCTGCCCGACCCCGCGGGCACGGTCCGCAGCGTGCGCGCCTTCGACCTGTTGCCCGAGTCGGTCGTTCCGACCGTCGGTCACCTGCTCCCGATCGTGGAGATCGTGATCGGCGCCATGCTGATCCTCGGTCTGCTGACCCGGGGCTTCGCCGTACTTTCAGCGCTGTTCTACGTCGCCTTCATCATCGGCATCTCGTCGGCGTGGGCGCGCGGGCTCGAGATCAACTGCGGCTGCTTCGGCAACGGTGGCGTCCCGGCGAACCCGCACCGCCAGTACGCCATCGACCTCGCCCGTGACTTCGGTCTGCTGCTGTGCTCGGTGTGGCTGGTCGTCTGGCCGCGCACCCGGCTCGCCCTCGACCACCTGTTGTTCCCCAGCACCGAAAGGCTCGCCGATGGCGAAGAACGACAAGTCCAAGTCTGAGCGCGCCCGGGCGCTGCTGCGTGAGCAGCAGCGCAGGGAGCGCATCCGCAACCTCTCCGTGATCGGCGTCGTGGTGCTCGCGGTCCTCGTCATCGCTGGCGTCGCGTTCTACGTGCAGAACAACCGGGACACCACTGGCAACACCGCCAAGGACACGCCCGCGAACCTCACCGGCACCTACTCCGTGCTGCTCGGGAAGGCGTCCGCACCCACCACGATCAAGGTGTACGAGGACCTGCAGTGCCCGATCTGCAAGGAGTTCGAGGCGCTGACCGGTCCGAAGGTGCGAGCAGCGATCGCGGGCGGGAAGGTCAAGGTCGAGTACCACATGGTCGCGTTCCTCGACCGTTCGTCGACCACGAAGTACTCCAGCCGTGCGCTGAATGCGGCGATGGCCGTGCTCGACACGGCGGGACCCGACGCGTTCCTGAAGTTCCACACCACGGCGTACGAGAACCAGCCGGCCGAGGGCACGGCGGGCGTGCCCGACTCGACGCTGATCCAGTGGGCCGTGCAGGCCGGTGCCGACCAGAGCAAGGTGACTCCGTTGATCGACGGCGACGTCTACCACCAGTGGGTGGTCAACGCGACGGACCAGATGTCCCGGGACGGCGTCAACGGCACGCCGACCGTGTTCATCGACGGCAAGGAGCAGAATCCGAATGATCCCGCCGCGGCTGCCCAAGCAGTTCTCGCAGCCGTGAAGTAGTGGAGGTCGAGCGCGTCCAGCGCTGGGTCATGTCGACCCTGCTGCTCACGGTGTGCACGCTGTTCGCCACCGGCATGGCGATCCTGTCGGGGATCGTCGACCGGCCCGGCGCGCGGCCCGGTCTCCTCGTCATCTCGGGCGTGGTCGGACTGATGGCGATGGCCGGCATGCGAGCCATCAACCTCAAGCGGATCCTGACACCGTGGCTGTTCCTCGGTCTGCTCCCGGCGCTGCTCGTGGGTTCGTACTACGCCGTCCGGTCCTGACAGACTCAGGGGCGTGACCCTTGCCCCGTCGTTGTCCGGCTTCATTGCCGGTCTGCCGAAGGTCGAGCTGCACGTCCACCACGTGGGGTCGGCATCCCCCGAGATCGTCTCGGAGCTCGCGATGCGCCACCCGGGCGTCGTACCGGTGGATACCGAGGAGCTGCGCCGGTTCTTCCAGTTCCGCGACTTCGCCCACTTCGTCGAGGTCTACCTCGCGGTCGTCGACCTGATCCGGACCGAGGATGACGTGCGCTACCTGACCTACGAGGTGGCGCGCGAGCTGGCGACGCACCAGAGCGTGAGGTACGCCGAGCTGACCTGCACGCCGTACACGTCGGTGCTGCCGCACGACTCCTCGCGCGGGATGCCGATCGAGGTCTACACCGAGGCCATCGAGGACGCCCGGATCGCGGCCGAGCAGGACTTCGGGATCGTGCTGCGCTGGATCTACGACATCCCCGGTGAGAGCGGCGTCCCGGCCGCGGACGCCACGCTGTCCTTCGCACTCAACCAACGCACCGACGCGCTGGTCGGGTTCGGGCTCGGCGGGCCCGAGATCGGGGTGTCGCGCGGGCAGTTCCAGCCCCACTTCGACCACGCCCGCGCCAGGGGGCTGCACAGTGTGCCGCATGCCGGCGAGACCACCGGGCCCGAGACCATCTGGGACTCGATCCGGCTGCTGGGCGCCGAGCGGATCGGGCACGGCACCTCGGCCGCGACCGACCCTGCGTTGATGGCCTACCTGGCCGAGCACGGCATCCCGCTCGAGGTGTGCCCCTCGTCCAACGTCGCGACGCGTGCCGTGGCCAGCCTCGACGAGCACCCGATCACCGCCTTCCGCGACGCCGGCGTGACCCTGACGGTCAACTCCGACGACCCGTCGATGTTCAACACCTCGCTCAACCACGAGTACGAGGTGGCGGCCCACCTGCTCGGTCTCGACGCCGAGGGAGTCGCCGAGCTGGCGCGTGTCGCCGTCCGTGCGTCGTTCGCACCGGAGGCGCTCAAGGTGTCTCTGCTGACCGAGATCGACGAGTACGCCGAGGCCTGAGGTCGCCGGCGGCGACGTCGGTACGGCGTGTCTCGCGCGACACGCCGTACCCCCGGAAATCGGTGCCTTCCGGGTCTTGTCGAGCGGCCTCCGGAGGGATAGAACTTGGGGTGTCCGAAGGGCTTCGGCCCGGAGGACATCGAAGCCCCAGCAACTCATACTTGCTGGGGCTTCACCTATGTCGGCTAGGGCCACCGCCCTAGTAGCGGTGCGTGGCCATCCGCAGGCCACCATGGCGCGCGTGGCCGACGTCGAAGTACTGCAGCGCCGGGACCATCTCCGAGGTGACCAGCCCGTGCTCGCGGGTGAGCTCGTCGATCACGTCGAACGATGACGCGATGCGTTGCGGCGTATCGACCACGACGGTGACCACGGGGGCATGTCGACCCAGCTGCATCAGGCGGTCGCCGTGCGGTTCGTGGTCGCCGTGATAGCCCCACACGCCCCGCAGCGAGGTCACGCCGGACGCGTGCGTCTGACGCAGTCGGCGGAGGATCCCCCGGTGGAGGGGCTCGCCGTCGTACAGCTGGGACTCGGACGTGTAGACCATGAGCTTCTGCCAGATGCCGAGGCCGGCCTGATCCCTGCCCGGCAGCTCGTGGGGTCGAGCGAGGAGCGCGCCGTCGCGCTTGCAGACCCGCACCCGCTCGACGGTCACCAGGGGCCGACGTAGCACCGTCCCCAGCTCGGGCAGCACGCGCTCGATGCGGTCACCCGGTCCGACGGCGAGCACGATCGCCGGCACCTCGAGGTTGCGGTCCCAGAACCGCGCTCGTTCCCGGCTTCCGTGGAAGGTGCCGTCGACACCCACCAGCACGGACGCTCCCGCGACACCGCCCCGGTGCAGCAGGTCGCAGATCGCGCGGTACGCCGGCGCCCCCTCGACGCGCTCGTGGCGGCCGAGGTAGATGGTCAGCTTGGTGGCCTCGTGGAGCTCCTCGGGCAGGGGTGCGGGCAGCACGACGCCGCGGATGACGCGGGCACGCTCCGCCGTGATCATCCCTCGTGGGAGGAGCTCGGCCAGTCGCGGCAGCAGAGCCTCCATGCGTGACCCCGAGTCGCCGGCCACCGCCATCACCGAGGGGTCCTCCGACATGGTGAGCGTCTGGTCGGTGCGCAGGTGGTGCCGCAGCCCGAAACCGCCCGTGCCCCTCAGGACGATGCTCGTGGCCACGTCGTACTGCTCGAAGGTGTCGAGGAGGAGGTCGGAGAAGAGCCGCCCACCGACGCGCAGACGTTCCCCGAAGTAGCTGGTGACCTTCACCCAGTCGTCGATCACAGCCGGCCTCCGATCCATATGCCCAAGGCTGCGACGGCGACGCCCACGATCATGCTCACCACGATGTTGCGGGTCGCGCCGGTCGCCTGTCGCTCCTCCGCGAGTCGCTGCGTCTCGAACATCCAGGTGCTGAAGGTCGTGTAGGCGCCGATCAGGCCGGTGCCGCAGACGAGGACCAGATGGGTGGACGCGCCCGAACCGTCCAGGACGCCCAGACCGAACGCCCCGGTCAGGTTCACCGCCATCGTTCCCGCAGGGAACGACCCGGGCAGACGACGGCTGACGACCCCGTCGAGGAGGAAGCGCAACGTCGCGCCGCAGCCGGCGCAGACCGAGAACGCGCCCCACAGCACCAGCCTGGCTACCACGGGACCACCGCCCGTCGTACGAGCGCGGTCGCCAGGTGCAGGGCGAGCAGGCCGGCCACCAGGCTGGCCAGCACGTAGGACACCGCGACCGCCCAGGCGCCGTGCTCGAACAGCCGGACCACCTCGACCTGCATCGTCGAGAAGGTGCTCAGCCCTCCACACAGCCCCGTCCCCAGGAAGGGACGCTGGTAGTCCGTGGCCGGCAGGCGCTCGAGGAGCCGGGTGGAGAAGTACCCCAACATGAACGCCGCCACCACGTTGACCAGGAACGTCGCCCAGGGCCAGCTGCCGGTGGTCGGTACGAGCGCCATGCCGACGAGGGCCCGGGCCCACGCACCGATGGCACCGCCGACGAAGATCGCGGCCAGCTCGCGCCGGTCATGCCCCACCGCTCATCACCGTTCTTCGCTCGGCCACCTTCGGTCCGCTCACCGGCGTATCGATCGCTCACCCTAGTGGCGAGCGCCGAGATCTGGATGGACGAGACCGTCTCGCACGACTGTCCGACCTGGCCCGAAATGCATCAGGCCCGGCGATCTCATACGTCGCCGGGCCGAAACCATTGGACCCTGGGACGCGCGGAGATCGCGGGACCTGAGGCGGCGTGTCGCCTGCGTGCGTTTCAGACGACGCTCGCGACGACGAGCAGGTACTCCCACGACAGGCTGCCGTCGGGCTGCCGGTGGGACTCGGCGAGATCGACCAGCGTGCGGTCGAGCTCGGCGACCCGCTCGGCGTCCTCGGCGATGCCGCGGTACGCCGCGATCGTCGGCCCGTAGTGCGACTTGAAGTACTCCCGGAACGCCTCCGGCGCCTCCAGCCCGTCGACGCGCAGGGTCTGCTGGCCGGCCCGCAGCTCGGTCACCCGGTCACCGAACAGCTCGCGCACGTGGGCGAGGTCCCCCCACAGCGGCGGCGGCTGTACGCCGGCCGGCGGGGGCGGCGTGAAGGGCCGCATCGTCGCGAACAGCTGCCCGATGAAGCCGTCGGGCGTCCAGCTGATCAGACCGAGTGTGCCGCCCGGACGGCAAACCCGGACCAGCTCGTCGGCGGTCTGCTGGTGGTGAGGCGCGAACATCACACCGACGCACGACGTGACGACGTCGAACGCGTCGTCGGCGAAGGGGAGGTGCTCGGCGTCCGCCTCGACCCACTCGAGCTCCAGGCCGCGCTTCCGTGCGTCGGCCTCCCCCCGGGCCAGGAGCTCGGGCGTCAGGTCGCTCGCGGTGACGGTCGCTCCGGTGGCCGCTGCCGGGATCGCCACGTTGCCGGTGCCGGCGGCGACGTCGAGCACCCGCTGGCCCTCGCCGATGGCGCAGGCCTCGACGAGCAGCGGTCCCAGCGCGGGGATGAGCTCGCTGGCGACGGCGGGATAGTCGCCCAGTGCCCACATGTACCGGTGTCGCGCCTTGAGTGCGCGGTCGGCGTCGTGGGCGGTGATGGTGGTGCTGCTGGTCATGGTTCGGGTGTCGTTCACGGTGTCCTCCTCGGTCCGGTGCCGCGACGCTAGGACGAGGAGCGGGCGGGCCACATCGGTGCACGCACCCACCCGCGGCCGGCTCGACGCGTCGTACGACTGCGTAGCGGTGACCTTGGCCTCTCACCTGGATGTCCGGCGCCGACGAGGCTGGGTCATGAGCTCGCCACCGCGGCCCGACCGGACGTCGTACGTCGATCTCTGCTGGCTGCCGCTGGGCGGGCCGGTGTGCGAGCTGTTCCACACCGCGCTCGAGGTGTCGCAGGGCGGTCGGCGTCTCGTGACCGAGATGGCTCCCGTCTGGAGCGACCGGGCACCGGACCGCGGGAAGCGGCCTCAGCCGGTCGCGAGAAGGCGGCTGACCGCGCCCGTGCGGGCGGACTTCCCGCGGAGCCCGAGCTTGTCGTAGATGTTCTGGAAGTGCCGCTCGACTGTGCGCACGCTGAGCGTGAGCTCTGCGGCGATGGCGGCGTTGTCGGCACCGCCCGCGGCGAGCGCGAGCACCTCGAGCTCGCGTGCCGAGAGCACGGCGCGCGGGTCGTCGACCTCGGCGCCGGGAGCGTCCTCGGCCAGGAACTCGGTGACCTCGCGGAGGAACACCGGCCAGGCCGGCTCGTGCTCGAGCACGATGTGGTTGTCGCTGTCCAGCCCGACGAGTCGCGCGCCGGGGATGCGTGAGGCCAGGTATCGCGCATAGGCGTAGTCGTTCATCCGGTCGCGCAGCGAGTGGATGACCAGGGTGGGTGCGCTGACGGAGGCGAGCAGCTGGGTGACATCGGCCTGACCACGTTGCTTGCGGGCGCTGACGGCCACGTCAGCGGTCACCGCCCGGCGCTGGAGCTCGTCGAGCCAGCCCATCTGCTCCTCGGTGGCGCCGGGGATCATCAGGAAGGTGAAGACCCGCCGGAACTCGGGGGTCGGCCGCTCCCAGCCCACCTTGATCAGCTGGGTGAACGTCTCGTCGAGGTCGTCGCCGTCGGGCACCGAGACGGCCCGGTGACCCGGGTGGCTGCCGTAGAAGACCAACCGGGCGATCTGCTCGGGGTGGCGGACGGCGTACTCGACGGTGACCGGTCCGCCCTGCGACATCGCGAGCACGGAGAAGCGCTCGAGCCCGGCATGCTGTACGACGGCCTCGAGGTCGGCGATGCGCAGCTCGAGCCCGTGCTCGTGGACATCGCGGTCGGACAGCCCGTGCCCGCGCTCGTCGAAGCGGTAGACGGTCGCGATCTTGCCGAGCTCGATCAGGAAGTGGCGCCAGACCGGGCTCTGCCAGTCGAACTGGAGGTGGCTCAGCCAGCAGGAGTCGATCACCAGTGGCGGGCCGGAGCCGTGCACGGCGTACGCGATCGTGACACCGTCCACCGACCGGCAGAAGCGCACCTCCTGCCGCGGTGTCACACGCTCGGTAGCCGGCATGTTCGCGATGGTAGACCCGGTACGACGCGCGCCGCAGCGCTCGCGGTCGGCCCTCCGGGTGAGCGGGCGCCCCGCGGTCCGGCACGTCGATGATGGACCGCGGGGCGCCGTCCCCGGACGGGGAACCGGGGCCGCGATCACGCTACGGGCCGGGCCACCCCGGGTGTCGATCCCCGTTCTCGGCCAGGGGACTCGCGTCCGGGCCCCGCGGCGTCCCCAGGGCGTAGAAGACCGCGCAGAGCAGCAGCAGCCCCACCAGGGGACCGAGCACGAGGAGCTCGAAGCCCAGCCGATCGCCCTCGAAGCCGCCGGGCAACGCGTCGTCGGGCCGCGGAGTGCCGAAGCCCGGCCAGAGCAGACAGACGACCCCCAGCAGACACCACGCGGTCGCCAGGAAGGCGACGACAGCGGCCACGGCGGTGCCGCCCGGTACCCGGAACGGCCTCTCCAGCGACGGCCTCCGCAGTCGCAACGCCAGGAACGCCGGGAAGACCATCAGGTAGGCCAGGAGGATCAACGACACCGCCACCGTCAGCGACGCGGAGAAATAGCGCTGGGTGTCGCCCCGGGTGGCCCCCAGGTCGACGATCCCGGTGAGCAGGGACAGCGCTCCTGACAACAGCGCCATCCGGACCGGTACGCCGGTGCGCGCCGAGATCCGTCCGAGCGCCGGTGGACCTGCCCCGTCCAGGCAGGCCGCAGCCTGGGCCCGCGAGGCGCCCATGATCCAGGTCGTCCCGCTGGCGATCAGTACCCACAGGAACATCAGCCCGGCCGCCACGCCGACCACGGCTCCGGCACCGGTGAGGGTGGCCGTGCCGTCGGCAGCGACCTCGCCGCCGTACACGGTGAAGACGGTCTGCATCGCGTCGACCAGCCCGTGGAGCGAGGTCACGCGCTGAGGCGGCAGCACTACCAGGACGGCGAGGATCGGGACGGCATACATGAGCAGCTGCCCCACTCCGGCCCGCGCGATGGCGGCCGGGATGTCGCGTCTGGGGTCGACCATCTCCTCGCCGGCCGTCGACGGCAGCTCGATGCCGACGAACGAGTAGAGCAGCACGGGGACGACGGCGATGAAGACGAGGTACGACGGCTCGAGGTCGCCGACGGCCAGCCTGTGGACGCCGTGCCGCACGCCGTACAGCCCGAGCGTGGCCGTGAAGAAGGCGAGCAGCACGATCTGACCGATGGCCCCGCTCGACGGCACCCACTTGCCCCAGCGCAGGGGCGCGATGCTCCCCACCGTCGCCAGCGCGACGAAGGCGATCACGAAGGCGTACGACGCGCCGCCGCCGAGGCCACTCACGAACCGCTCCCAGACCGCGATCGCGACGACCGTGAGCGAGCCCCCGAGCCACATCGGGGTGCCGGCCCAGTACAACAGGGAGGTCAGGGCCCCGGCGAACCGGCCGAAGGCCTGACGCACCCAGACGTAGGGCCCGCCCTCGTCGGGCAGCGCCGCTCCCATCTCGGCCGTGGCCAGTGCGGACGGAACGAAGAAGAAGGCGAACAGGACGATCAGCCAGGTGAAGGCCTGCGGACCCCCGATCGCGATCGCTCCGATCGTGTCCACGACCACCATCGCCGAGATCAGGAAGAACACGGTGTCGAGGCGGCTCAGCTCGCGGCGCAGCTTCGAACGCTCGGAGACCTCGAGAAGGAGGGATGTCTCACCCATGGCCGCCTCCAGTCTCGCCGGCTCGATGTCCAGCGTTACGGGCTAAGAGCGTATGGAGGTGCCACTGATACCACAACCGGCAAAATAGGTATGCTGGTGACGGGTGTCTTGATCCGAGGAGATGCTGTCGATGACCCTTCCTCCGCAGGTGGAGCTGCTGGTCGCGTTCGTCAACTCGATCGACCACGACGAGGGGAAGGACGACCTCACGACCACGAGCGAGCTCAGCGCCTGGCTGCTGTCGCACGGTCTGCTGAGCCGGCGTACGACGGCGTCGAAGGTGGACTTGGACCTCGCCCTGCGGCTGCGTGACGCCGTGCACCTCGCCATGGTCGGCAACCACGAGGGGACCCCCGACCTCACCGCCCTCGAGTCCCTCGGCGAGGAGCTGCCGCTCGTCGTACGACAGGTCGACGGCCGGCCCGGACTGGGGCCGGCCCGGGCCGGAGTCGCCGGCGCACTCTCGCAGGTGATGGTGGCCGTCATCGGCGCGGTAGGCGCCGACTCGTGGCGCCGGCTCAAGATCTGCTCGTCAGACGAGTGCACCTGGGCGTTCTTCGACGCGACCAAGAACCGGTCGCGCACCTACTGCGAGTGGGGCTGCGGCAACAAGATCAAGAGCCGCAACTACCGGGCCCGTCAGCGCGCCACGTAGCCGGGCCGGCGGGCGTCTTTCGCCTGAACTGGAAGACCGCCCGCCGGTCGAGTGACCGGTCGGGCGGCCGCGGTCGGCGATGGCATGGGGTACAACGCCGACCCGACCCCGGGCAGTGGGGGCTCGGGGTCCCACTGACAACGTTAGGCTTCCGGCCCCAGTGCTCACGTCATCCAAATCGGCGAACGTAAAGAGAACATCGGGGCCGCACCGGTTCGAGCGAACTTTGCCGTCCAGGCCCTGCCGCCTGGTTCACCCGTGGCTTACCCTCGCCTGGTGCGGCGACTGCCGCCGGGGGGCGGGACACACGGAGACCTCCATGACCGCCGCAATGCTGCAACGTCGTCCGCTCGGTAGGCAGGGTCGGGTGAGCCTGACCGACTTCCTCCTGGCCAGGATCACCGAGAACGAGGCGAGCGCCCTGTACGCCGGCCGCAACCGCGACCGCGCTCTGGCGGAGTGCTGGGCCCAGCGCCAGCTGGTCCACCTGCACGCGGACCCGGTCCACGGCTGCCGGGACGACGGGTGGCCCTGCATGACCCTGAAGATCCTGGCGCTGCCCCACGCCGACCACCACGACTACGACGAGATCTGGCGCCCGGTGAGCACGAGCCTGAAGGTCATGACCTACGGACGCCACCGGCTGGGCAGCTGAGGCCGACGCGGCTGGCGGACCCGGCAGTGGCGCCCCCGGCAGGACTCGAACCTGCGACCTAGAGATTAGAAGGCTCTTGCTCTATCCAGCTGAGCTACAGGGGCAGCTGATCGGATCACCGCAGGCACCGACCCACGGGACGACCCGGGTGGTCCGCGTCGTCGATCCGGGCGCAAGTATGCCCCAGCACCGGCAGGGGCACCGGCTTCGTGGACGCCGGGCCGGGCCGGCCGGTCCTCCGCTGCGAACCGAGAGGCTCAGCCCTGGCCGAGCGCGCCGTACGCGTGGTCGGGCCGCAGGCGTACGACGGCGCGCTGATCGCGCACCATCGCGTTGCGGTAGTCGTCCCATTCGTCGTGCTCGCCGCTGACGGCCCGGAAGTACGCGACCAGCTCGTCGACCACCGCGTCACCGGGAGCCTGGGCCGGGTCGCTGACCTCGACCGTGCCTTCGAGGACGGCATAGCCCCAGAAGTCGTCGGTACTGACGTGGATCGCGGCCCACGGGTGTCGGCGCAGGTTGTGGTACTTCGCCCGGTCGGCCGTGGTCGAGATCCGCACCAGCCCGTCGTCATCGACCCAGTGCAGGACGTTGGACAGCTGTGGTCGACCGTCCGACCGCATCGTCACCAGCACGCACCGATGGTGGCTGCGGGCGAAGTCGACCGCGCGCGAGAGCTCCATGGCTCCCATCGTGCCAGCGGACCCGTGAGGCCGAAAACGTCAGCCGCGATGGGCCGCCATCCACGCCTCGACATCGGCTGACGTGCGGGGCAGTGCCTCGGAGAGGTTGCGGCAGCCGTCGGCCGTCACCAGGACGTCGTCCTCGATGCGGATGCCGATGCCGCGCATCTCCTCGGGCACCAGCAGGTCGTCCGCCTGGAAGTAGAGCCCCGGCTCGACGGTGAGCACCATGCCCTCCGCCAGCGTGCCCTTGTTGTAGGCCTCCGGTGACGCCTGGCCGCAGTCGTGCACGTCCATGCCGAGCATGTGGCTGACTCCGTGCAGCGTCCAGCGGGCGTACACCTTCGACTCGGGGTCGAGGGCCTCGTCCGCCGAGCACGGCAGCAGACTCATCGCCTCGAGGCCGTGGGCCAGCACCACCATCGCCGCGTTGTGCGGGTCGGTGAACGAAGCGCCCGGGTGTACGGCGTCGATGCCGGCCTGCTGGGCGGCGTACACGAGGTCGTAGAGGTCACGCTGGAGCGAGGTGAAGGTGCCGTCGATCGGCAGCGTGCGGGTGACGTCGGCGGTGTAGAGGTTGTGCCCCTCGACGCCCATGTCGAGCAGCACCAGCTGGCCCGGCGTGATCGGGCCGGTGTTGTCGATCCAGTGCAGCGTGGTGGCGTGGGCGCCGCCGCCGACGATCGAGTCGTAGCCGATGTCGTTGCCCATCGCCCGGGCCCGGCGGAAGAACGTGCCCTCGACCCAGCGCTCGCCGTACTCGAGCACGCGGTCCCAGTCGGCCACCGAGTCGGTGAACCCGAGGGTGGTGATGTCGCAGGCGGTCTGGAGCTCGTCGACCTCCCAGGCGTCCTTGATCAGGCGCATCTCCGAGATCACCCGGGCGAAGTCGGTGTCATGGGTCTCGTCCGGGTCGACCAGCGTGTCGACGGCCTCGGAGACGCCCCGGTGCACGCGGGTCTTGCCCGACCGCGCCAGCTCGGACTCCAAGGAGTCGATATGACGCACCTCGAGACCCAGCGACGAGGAGATCTCGTGCAGCGAGGGCCGGCGGCCGACCCACAGCTCGCCGTACTGCCGGTCGCGGAAGAACTCGTCGGTGTCACGCTCGGATCGCGGGCGGGCGTAGAGGACGCTCTCGCCGTCGTCGATCACGAGTACGGCGTCGCTGGTCTGGTTGCCCGCGAAGTAGGTGTGTGCGGTGTCGGGGCGGAAGCGGTAGTCGGTGTCGTAGGACCGCACCTTGAAGCCCCCAGCAGGCAGCACGAGCCGCTCGCCCGGGAAGGCCTCGGCGAGTCGCTGCCGCCGACCCGCGGCGTACGACGTGATGGGGTGGGGCGGGAGGTCGAGCTCGCGGTCGCCCCAGCCCTGGCGCATGAAGGCGGAGTAGGCCTCGGGCACGGGCGGGTCGTGGGACTCGGTGTGCAGCGTGGTCTCCGCGGTCTGCTCGGTGGACGCGTCGACGGGGTCAGGGGTCTGTTCGCTCACGGGGGCAGCCTACGCCCGCGCCGCGCGCGGCAGCCAAGAGGAAAGGCCTCGCTTCGATAGGCTTCACCCATGGCCGGCACCCCCCGCGGCACTGCCGCGTTCACGGTGGTGGTGACGGTTCTCGTCCTGCTCTGTGCCGTCCCGATGACCGTGATCGTCGGGCTCTCGGGTGCGCCGCACGTGACCGTGCTCGCGGCCCTGCTGGCCGCCGTACCGGTGGGGCCGCTCGTCGGGTGCTTCCTCTGGCTCGACCGCTACGAGCCCGAGCCCCGCCGGCTGCTGGCCGGCGGTCTGCTCTGGGGTGTCTTCGTGGCGACCGCCATCGCGCTGGTTCTGGAGGGCGTCGGCGGCCTCGTCGGGGGCGTCTCCGACAAGCGGATGCTCGAGATCGGGGCGCCGGTGGCCGAGGAGGCGAGCAAGGGCCTCTTCCTGCTGCTCCTGCTGTGGTGGCGGCGGGCGGAGCTCGACGGGGTGCTCGACGGCATCGTGTACGCCGGCATGGTCGGCGTCGGCTTCGCCTTCACCGAGAACCTCCTCTACCTCGCCAGCGCCTACGACGGCGGCGGCGGCCCGGGCCCGGGCGGTGTGGACGCCCTGACCGGGACGTTCGTGCTCCGCTGCCTGGCCAGCCCGTTCGCCCATCCGCTCTTCACGGCCGGTACCGGCGTGGGGGTCGGCATCGCGGTGAACTCCCGCCGGCGCTCCACGCGCATCCTCGCGCCGCTCGCGGGATACGCCTGCGCGGTGGTCGCGCACGCGACCTGGAACACGGCTACGGTCTTCGGGCCGGGCAACTTCGTGTCCGTCTACCTGATCCTGATGGCACCCGCGTTCGTGGTCGCGGTCGTCCTCGCCACCTGGGTCCGCCAATCGGAGGGCCGGATGCTGGCAGGTGCGCTCGCGGACGCAGCCAGGCGCGGCCTGCTGCCGGCCACGGACATCGGCTGGGTCGTCGACCTCGCCGCTCGTCGCCGTAGCCGGGCCTATGCCCGCGACACCGGCGGCCGGTCGGCCGAGCGGGCGATGCGCGACTACCAGCAGGCCGTGGTCGAGCTGGGCTTCCTGCACAGTCGCTACCTGCGCGGCGTACCCCCGCCGGACTTCGCGGAGCGTGGCCGCGGATACGTTGCCCGCATCAGCGCGATCCGACCGTCGATCGCCTTCCCCGGACAGGTGGTACCCATCCGATGACGGCGACGACGGGCGGCGCGCAGATGCTCACGGCGCTGGTGCGGCTGCGCGCGGCCCTGCAGGGAGCCCGGCTGCCCCTCGAGCTGCCCGCGGTCGCGGAGCACCGTCTCGCGCGGACCGAGATGGTCAACCAGCTCGAGGACTACATCATCCCCCGGGTCGTCACGCTCGAGGCGCCGCTGCTGGCCGTCGTCGGCGGCTCCACCGGCGCGGGCAAGTCGACGTTGGTCAACTCCCTGGTCGGCTCCGTCGTCACCGAGTCCGGCCTGCTGCGGCCGACCACGCGCTCGCCGGTTCTCGTGCACAACCCCGCCGACGCCGACTGGTTCGGTGCCGACCGGCTGCTCCCCGACCTCGAGCGGACCGATCGGCCCACCCACGACCCGCACTCGCTGCAGCTCGTCCCGCTCTCGGTCGTCCCGCAGGGGCTGGCCATCCTCGACGCCCCCGACGTCGACTCGGTCGAGGAGAGCAACAGGCACCTCGCCGCGCAGCTCCTCGCGGCGGCCGACCTCTGGCTCTTCGTCACCTCCGCGGCGCGGTACGCCGACCAGGTGCCGTGGGACTTCCTGCGTGAGGCGGCGGAGCGTTCCGCAGCAGTGGCGATCGTCCTCGACCGCACGCCGTCCGATGCGGTCGACACGGTCGCGACCCATCTCGCCCGCATGCTCGCCGCCCGCGGTCTCAAGGACTCACCGCTGTTCACCGTCAACGAGGTGACGCTGGGCGACAACGACCTGCTGCCGCCACGGCAGGTGGCCCAGATCCGTCGCTGGCTCTCCGACCTCGGGGCCGACGCCGAGGCGCGCGCCGCCATGGTCCAGCAGACCCTCGACGGCGCGGTGCGCACCCTGACCCGGCGAGCCCACACCGTCGCCGACGCCTGCCTCGAGCAGACCAGTGCCGCCGAGCGACTGCGTGCCGCCGCGGACGCGGCGTACGACGCGGAGGTCCGCACCATCCTCGGGGCGACCGCCGACGGCACCCTCCTGCGCGGCGAGGTGCTGGTGCGGTGGCAGGAGTTCGTCGGCACCGGCGAGCTGCTCAGGTCGCTCGAGGCCAAGGTCGGTCGCCTGCGTGACCGCATGGTCAACGTCGTCAAGGGCAAGCCGCAGCAGGCCGAGCGGGTGACCGTCGCGGTCGAGTCGAGTCTCGAGACGCTGATCCTCGAGCATGCCGAGGCCGCCGCCGAGCGCGCGGAGGCGTCGTGGCAGAGCCTGGCTCCCGGACAGGAGCTCCTGTCCGACGTGGGTGAGGACCTCGGTCGGGCGTCCCGGGGGCTCCGGCGCACGGCCGAGCGGGCCGTCCGCGAGTGGCAGGAGGAGGTCCTCGACATGGTGCGCACCGAGGGCGCCGACAAGCGCACCACGGCGCGGTTCCTGGCGTTCGGCGTGAACGGCCTCGCCGTCTCCCTGATGGTGGTCGTCTTCGCCCAGACCGCCGGGCTGACCGGCGCCGAGGTCGGTATCGCCGGTGGCAGCGCGGTCCTGGGCCAGAAGCTCCTCGAGGCGGTGTTCGGTGACCAGGCCGTCCGCAACCTCACGGAGCGGGCCCGTCGCAAGCTGGACGTGAGGGTCCGTGACCTGCTCGACGAGGAGCGCGCCCGCTACCTCGATCTGCTCGCCAGCCTGGGCATCGAGCCCGAGGCTGCCGACCGCCTCCGCAACGCCGCACGCCAGGTCGACGACGTGCGGTACGCCGGTCCGGGGCGTCCGAGCCAACATTCCCACTAGGCTCAGACCCGATATGCGCACGGTTGGGATAGGGAAGAGATGACGTCCTTGTTGGAAGGCGCCAAGCGGTTGGTGTCGCGCGGCTCCGAGCTGGGCGGTCGGATCGACGCCCTCGGACACGCCAGCGCGGCGGCCCGTGGGCGGCTCGACGACCACGTGGTCGACGACGTCGACGCGTCGATCGCGCGCATCACGACCCGGCTCGGGCTCACCGCCGACCACACCGTCGTCGCCCTGGCCGGAGCCACCGGGTCCGGAAAGTCGTCGACGTTCAACGCCCTCGCGGGCGTCGAGCTGTCCTCGGTCGGCGTACGCCGACCCACGACGTCGTGGGCGACCGCCTGTGTCTGGGGCAGGCAGGGCGCCCCCGAGCTGCTCGACTGGCTCGGCATCGCGCCCCGGCACCAGATCATGCGCGAGTCCCTGCTCGACCTCGGCAAGGAGGACAGCGCGCTCCAGGGCGTCGTACTCCTCGACCTGCCCGACCACGACTCCACCGAGGTCTCCCACCACCTCGAGGTCAACCGCCTCGTCGAGCTGGCCGACCTGATGGTGTGGGTTCTCGACCCCCAGAAGTACGCCGACGCGGCGATCCACGACCGCTACCTCGCGCCCCTGGCGACACACCGTGACGTGATGCTGGTCGTGCTCAACCACATCGACGAGGTGCCGTTCGACCGGCGCGACTCGATGCTCGTCGACGTACGCCGGCTGGTCGACGCCGACGGTCTGATCGGCGTACCCGTCCTGGCGACGAGCGCCCGCACCGGCGAGGGTGTCGACGCGCTTCGCGACGAGATCGCGCGGCGCGTGCGCGAGAAGACGATGACCCGCAGCCGGCTCGAGGCCGACCTGCGCAGCGCTGCCGCCCGCCTCGGGGAGGCCAGCGGCACCACCGCCGTTCCCCAGCTCTCGAAGGAGCGGATCGCGACGCTCGAGGACGCCCTGGCCGACGCTGCCGGCGTACCCACCGTCGTCGACGCGGTCGAGGCGTCCACCCGGCTGCGTGCCAACCGCGCGACCGGCTGGCCGGTGACCTCGTGGCTGTCGAGGCTGCGGCCCGACCCGCTCAAGCGGCTCCACCTCGACCTGGGCAAGGCCGGCAAGGAGCTCAGCGGGCGGGGGCGCACGTCGGTGCCCGGCGCGACACAGGTGCAGCGGGCAAGGGTGGACAGCGAGGTACGCGCGGTCGCCGACGAGGTCTCGGCCTCGCTGACCCGGCCGTGGGCCGACTCCGTGCGAAAGGCCTCGGTCTCGCGGCTCCCCGACCTCAACGACCGCCTCGACTCCGCGCTCTCGACCACCGAGCTCAACGCCGATCGCGTCCCGGTCTGGGCGGGCGTCGTCCGGGTGGTGCAGTGGGTGCTCGTGCTCGCAGCGCTGGCCGGCCTGGGCTGGCTGGTCCTGCTCGCCGGCGATCGCTACTTCGACGTCAAGGAGCCCTCGACGCCCCAGGTCGGCGGCTTCCCGGTACCGACGGTGCTGTTCCTGGGTGGTGTCGTACTCGGCGTGCTGCTGTCGCTGATGTGCCGCCTGCTCGTCTCCGCGACCGCGCGGTCGCGGGCCCGCGCCGCCGATCGGAGGCTCCGTACGGCGATCTCCGGCGTGGCCGACGAGCTCGTCGTCGTACCCGTGGGGGCCGAGCTGGCGGCGTACGACCAGGTCCGCCACGGCCTGGCACGCGCCCTCGGGTGAGCCGGCTCCCGTCCACAGACTGCTGATCCGCACTCCGTCTCCACAGCCCCCGCGCCTCGCCGGCCTCGTTGTCGGTGGCTCTCCCGAGGCTCGGTCTCACGTCAACGAGACCAAGGAGACTGAGATGTTGGAGACCTTCGTGACGCTGTGCGGATGGCTGGGCGGCGACGTGACACTGCGCGAGGCGGGCGGCGTGCCCGTGGCCAGCTTCCGGGTGGCGAGCACCCCCCGCCGCTACCAGCGCAAGACCGACAGCTGGGAGGACGGCGACACTCAGTGGTACTCCGTGAACGCCTGGCGAGCCCTCGGGGCCAACTGCGAGCAGTCCCTCCGCCGGGGTGACCCGGTCGTGGTGCACGGCAAGCTCAGCGCCCACATCTGGACCAACAAGGCCGGTCTGGAGGTGACCACGTTCGAGGTGGAGGCCTCGTTCGTCGGCCACGACCTCAACCGCGGTACGAGCGCGTTCCAGCGCCGCAAGGCCCAGGGCGCGGCCGTCGAGGTGCCGGTCCCGAGCGCCGATCCCGAGGTGCCCGCCCAGGAGCCTGCCGAGGAGCCCGCCGTCCAGGCCGCGTGACCTGAGGGGCGGTCCGAGGCGGCCGCCCCGATCAGGCGAAATCGCTCGTGGCGCCGTAGGGTTTCGGGCATGGCTGAGTACGTCTTCACCTTGCGGAACGTGCGCAAGACCCACGGTGACAAGGTGGTCCTCGACAACGTGACGTTGTCGTTCCTGCACGGCGCCAAGATCGGCGTCGTCGGGCCCAACGGCACGGGCAAGTCGACCTTGCTCAGGATCATGGCCGGGCTCGAGCACGCCAACAACGGCGACGCGATCCTCGACCCCGGTGCCACCGTCGGCATGCTCCAGCAGGAGCCGCCGCTGAGCGAGGGCAAGACGGTCCTGGAGAACGTCGAGGAGGCGGTCTCGCAGATCAAGGCCAAGATGGCCCGGCTCGAGGCGGCGTACATGGAGATGGGTGAGCCCGACGCCGACCAGGACGCCCTGATGCAGGAGACGGGCGACCTCCAGACCGAGCTCGAGCACGCCGGTGCGTGGGACCTCGACAGCCGACTCGACCAGGCGATGGACGCGCTGCGGTGCCCCCCGCCCGAGGTGCTGGTGGACAACCTCTCCGGTGGCGAGCGCCGTCGTGTCGCGCTCTGCAAGCTCCTGCTCCAGCAGCCCGACCTGCTCCTGCTCGACGAACCGACCAACCACCTCGACGCCGAGTCGGTGCAGTGGCTGGAGAGCCACCTGGCGTCGTACCCCGGCGCGGTGCTGGCCGTGACCCACGACCGCTACTTCCTCGACAACGTCGCCCAGTGGATCCTCGAGCTCGACCGCGGCAAGACCCACCCCTACGAGGGCAACTACTCCACCTACCTCGAGACCAAGCAGGAGCGCCTCAAGATCGAGGGGCAGAAGGACGCCAAGCGCGCCCGGATGCTCGAGCGCGAGCTCGAGTGGGTGCGGTCCAACCCCAAGGCGCGCCAGGCCAAGAGCAAGTCCCGGCTGGCCCGCTACGAGGAGATGGCCGCCGAGGCCGATCGCAACCGCAAGATCGACACCGCCGAGATCAACATCCCGGCGGGCCCGAGGCTCGGCGACGTCGTGCTCGAGGCGCGCGGCCTGGCCAAGGGCTTCGACGACCGCACGCTCATGCACGACCTCTCCTTCACTCTGCCGCGGGCCGGCATCGTCGGCGTGATCGGCCCCAACGGCGTCGGCAAGACCACCCTGTTCCGGATGATCATGGGTGAGGAGAAGCCCGACGACGGCGATCTGATCGTCGGCCAGACCGTGAAGATCTCCTACGTCGACCAGAGCCGAGGGGGTCTCGACCCCCAGAAGAACGTCTGGGAGGTCGTCTCGGACGGCCTCGACTTCATCAAGGTCGCCAACTTCGAGATGCCTTCGCGCGCCTACGTCGCGTCGTTCGGCTTCAAGGGAGCCGACCAGCAGAAGCGTGCCGGCGTCCTGTCCGGTGGCGAGCGCAACCGGCTCAACCTCGCGCTCACGCTCAAGATGGGTGGCAACCTGCTGCTGCTCGACGAGCCGACCAACGACCTCGACGTCGAGACCCTCCAGTCACTCGAGGACGCGTTGCTCGACTTCCCCGGCTGTGCCGTGGTCACGTCGCACGACCGGTGGTTCCTGGACCGCATCGCCACGCACATCTTGGCGTGGGAGGGCGATGACGACGACGAGGCGAAGTGGTTCTGGTTCGAGGGCAACTACGCCGCCTACGAGGAGAACAAGATCGAGCGCCTCGGCCTCGAGGCGGCACGGCCGCACCGCGTCACCCACCGCCGGCTCCGCCGCGACTGACCTGTCCGCGGCTAGGGCTACGCCCTCACCCCTGCGGGACCTCCCTCTCGGGCGTGTCAGCTGCCGGGTCGGATGTCCATCTCGGGGTGACAGGCGATGAGGCCGTCGGAGACCGCGTTCATGACCCGGCCGAGCGCCTGGAAGTCCTCGCAGCTGACCGGATCGACGAGGTACTCGCGTACGCCGTTCACGTGCACCACGGCGGCCTCGACGAGGAGTGCGTAGCCCTCGTCGGTGAGACGGCAGACGATGCCGCGGCCGTCCTCGGGGGACGACGTACGGGTCACTCGGCCGGCCTTCTCCATGCGGGTCACGGTGTGGGTGACCCGGCTACGGCTGTGCGCGAGGGCGTCGGCCAGCTGGGCCATGCGCATCTGTCGCTCGGGCCGCTCGGAGAGCCGTACCAGGATCTCGTACTCCGTCAGCGAGAGGTCGAAGGCGTGTTGTAGGTCGGCGTCGAGCCGGTCGAGCAGCAGGGTGACCCCCACGACGAAGGCACGCCAGGACTTCTGCTCGTCGGCGTCCAGCCAGCGAGTCCCCCGTCCGTCGGACATGCCTGGATCGTAGCCAGGAGGCGACGGAATCCGCAGGTCCCGGCGCGTCGCCCGGTCAGCCCATCCGCTCCAGGATCAGCGCCATGCCCTGACCTCCGCCGACGCACATGGTGATCAGGCCGGTCGTCTTGTCGTGCCAGTCGAGGGAGTTGAGCATCGTGTTCTGCAGCCGCGCACCGGTCATACCGAAGGGGTGGCCGACGGCGATGGCCCCGCCGTTGACGTTGAGCCGGTCGAGGTCGATGCCGAGGTCCTGGTACGACGGCACCACCTGCGCCGCGAACGCCTCGTTGATCTCCACCAGATCGATGTCGCCGATGGTCATGCCGGCGATCGCCAGCGCTCGCCGGGTGGCCTCGACCGGGCCGAGCCCCATGATCTCGGGGGAGAGCGCGCTGACCCCGGTGGCAACGATCCGGGCCAGCGGGGTCAGGCCGAGGGTGGCGGCCTTGGCGTCCGACATCACCACGACGGCCGCGGCCCCGTCGTTGAGGGGGCAGCAGTTGCCGGCCGTGACGACCCCGTCGGGCCGGAACACCGGCTTGAGCTGCGAGACCGCCGCGAGGGTGACGCCGGCGCGCGGACCGTCGTCGGTGCTCACCACGGTGCCGTCGGGAGTGGTCACCGGGGTGATCTCCCGCGCCCAGAAGCCGTCGGCGATGGCCTTCTCGGCGAGGTTCTGGGACCGCACCCCGAACTCGTCGAGCTCGAGGCGCGACAGGCCGCGCAGGGTGGCGACGTTCTCGGCGGTCTGACCCATGGCCATGTAGGCGTCCGGCACGACGTCGTCCGTGCGCGGGTCGTGCCACGCCCGCCCACCGGACCCGTGCTCCGCCGTATGCGCGGTGCGAGCGACGGCCTCGTTGAACTGGGGGTTGCGGGTGTCGGGCCACGAGTCGGAGCTGCCCTTTCCGAACCGCGAGACCGTCTCGACGCCGGCGGAGACGAACACGTCGCCCTCACCCGCCTTGATCGCGTGGTACGCCATCCGCGTGGTCTGCACCGAGGAGGCGCAGTAGCGGGTGATGGTCGCCCCGGGTACGTCGTCCATGCCGTTGATGACGTTGACGATCCGGGCCATGTTGAAGCCGCTCTCACCACCCGGAAGCCCGCAGCCGAGGTAGACGTCGTCCACGTCGTGCGGGTCGAGCGCGGGCACCTGGTCGAGAGCGGTGCGGATGATCCGCGCCGCGAGGTCGTCGGGCCGGAGGTCCTTCAGCGACCCCTTGCCGGCGCGCCCGATGGGGGACCGGGCGGCGGCGACGATGACGGCTTCGGGCACGGGGAGCTCCGATCAGGCGGTGGCAGGGGGTGGCCTCACCCTAGTCCGCCGATCAGCACCTCGATCGACCCCTGGACGAAGGGACGGCGTTCGGCCGGCGGGCGGGGCAGCGCACCGAAGAGGACGCCGTCGAAGGACGCGACCAGCGTCTCGGCGCGTGCCGCGCTGTGGTCCTTCCCGCGGGCAGCGAGGATCGACTCCACGAGCCCGATCAGGCGCTTCCGGTTGGTCACCAGGAGCGCCGCCAGGTCGGGGTCGCGCGACGACTCGAGAGACAGCTCCATGCGGGCCAGCAGCAGCTCGCGCTCGTCGAGCCAGCGCATGAAGAACTCGGTCACCGCCGCGGTGGCCTGGTCGTCGGCCAGCGGGCACGACGACAGGTCCGCAGCCAGCCTCTCCACGTCGTCGGTCAGGCTGCCGGCGACGTACTCCGTCAGCGCGAGGATGAGTGCCTTGCGGGTGCGGAGGTACGCCGAGCAGCTGCCCTCGGGGAGGCCGGCCTGGCGATCCACCGCACGGTGGGTGAGTCCTCGGAGACCCTGCTCCGCCACCACGTGGAGCGCGGCGGTGAGCAGCACCTCCATCCGGGGGCTGCGCGGCGTGGGCTGGGTCATGCGGTCCTCACTCGAGCTGTGACGCGTGAGACTACCCGCGGACTTGACCGGGTCGGGTCTGCGGCGTACTTTCTACATACGTAGAGATTCTACAGAAGTAGAAAGGAATCGGCCATGATCGCCTTCGACTCCACCCAGCTGCACCTCTATCTGGTGGCCGTGTTCGCGCTGGGCGCCCTCGCACTGGCCCTCTCGCTCGGCGTGGTCGCCCAGGCCGTGGTGAGCAGCCGCCGCGCCCGCCTGACCAGCCAGCAGTCGATGTGCGCCTACTACGGCCGCCTCGCCTTCCACCACTGAGGCTCCGACGACGTCGGCCGGCGCCGGTCGGGTCGCCGAGGCCTGGCAGGATCGACGCGTGCGCCACGTCTTCGAGTGCCCGCTCCGCAGGACCGACCTGGACCCCGGCGGCACGGTCGACCACGTGCAGTACGTCGACTACCTCCAGGAGGCCCGCCTCGACCTGCTGCGGCACCACGACACCTCGGTCTCCCCGGAGCCGGGAGAGGGCCTGGTCGTCGTACGGACCGTGATCGAGTACCTCTCACCCCTGCGTCTCGTCGACGCCCCGCTGCGCATCGCCACCTGGGTCGTGGAGGTGCGCGCCGCGTCGTTCACGCTCGGCTACGAGCTCTTCACGCAGCGCGACCCGGAGGCCGAACCTGTCGTGCACGCCCGCGCGACGACCGTGCTCACGCCGTATGTCTTCACGGCCGAGCGGCCGCGGCGCCTCAGCAGCGACGAGCGGCTACGGCTCTCGGAGGACTGCGAACCGACACCTCTCGCGGACGGCGACAAGCGGGGTCGGCAGCCGTGGGGGGCCGGAGCGTTCATCCGTCCGGTCCACGTCCGCTTCTCCGACGTCGACCTGCTCGGCCACGTCAACAACGTGCGTTACGTCGACTACCTCCAGGACGTGCAGACGGATCTCGCCGAGGGAGTGTCGCAGGAGGCCAGCGGCGACGGGACGGTCGCGTTCGTGCTGGCGCGATTCGACATCGACTACGTCGGGCAGATGAACCTCCGCCCCGAGCCGTACGACGTGTGGTGCCGGGTCGAAGCCGTCGACAGCACGTCAGTGACCTACGAAGCGGAGATCCGCGACGGTGACCGCATGATGGCCCGCTGCCACATCGTGTCGGTCAACATCGGTGGCGACGGTCGTCGGGCCCCGATCGATCCCGTGCATCGCGACCTCTTCGTGCGGCGGATGGACGAGGCGCGCGTCAGCTGACGCCGGGTCGCAGGGCGCGCAGTCGGCGCAGCCCCCGGTGGCGGGCGACCCGCACCGCGGTAGCGGTCATCTGCAGGGCGGCGGCGGTGGTGGCGACGTCGAGCCCCACCACATCGATGCAGGCCACGACCTGACGCTCCCGCTCGGAGAGGTGGGACAGCAGCCACGTCACCAACGCCGCCCCCTCGAGCTCGGCGCCGGCTGCCGGCGCGGAGACGGTGAGGGCGAGCTCGAGGGTCTCGCTGGTGGCGGGGCTCGTCATCCGCCGCCCGCTGCGGCGACTCGCGTTGCGGGCCTGGAGCCGCGCGATGCCGAACAGCCAGCCGGCGAAGTCCGACGACGAGCCGTCGAAGTCGGCGATCCGGGTCGCTGCGGTCAGCCACGCGTCGGCGGCGAGGTCCTCGGGTGCCACACCCGCGTCTCCGGAAGGGAGCGTCCGGAGCCAGACCAGCAGGCGACCGGCATGCGCCGTGTAGAGGTCGCGCCACGCCAACGCGTCGCCCTGCTTGGCCCGGACGATCGTCTCGTCGTCGGCCATGACGACGGCGTTAATCGCCCTGCCCTGTCAGCACGCCGGACGAGACACCGTCCGAGTCGGAGCCCGCCGACGCCGTGTCCGAACCGGATCCGCCCTGGGTGCCGCCGTCGTCGGAGCCTCCGCTGTCGCTGCCTCCGCTGGGATCACCACCGCCGTCGTTCCCGCCGCCCTGCCACCGCCGTCGGTGCTGCCGTGGTCGCCGTCGTGGCCGCCGTCGTCCCCCGAGTCCTGGGTGGGGTCGTGGGTCTCCGGGCCCGAGGGTGTCGGCTGGGCCGGCGGAGGAGTCCCGCCGTGGGTGGCGGACGGCTGGGTGCCGACCGGCACGGAGTGCCCAGGGCCCTGCCCACCCGTCGACGCCTCCGCGTCCTGGGTGTGACCTCGGCCCGGCGCACGGGAGGCCGAATGCGGGCTGTGGGTGTCGTGGGTGCTGAACGGGGGAGTCGGCGACTGGTGGTGCGAGTGGGAGATCCGGCTCGCCGCGGCGGCGCCGCCGGCCGTGATCGCCGCGACCGCCGCCGCCGCTGCGACGGCCTTCGCCGGGCCGCCGAAGGCCGCCGGTACGACGACACCGGGCGACGCCTTCGAGGCGGCGGCCAGGTCGGCGAGCCGCCGGACGAAGGCCTCGTCCGGTACCAGGGTGGGGATCTCGAGTCTCAGCGAGCCAACGGTCACGTGGTCCCTTCCTCGTGTCCGATCGGCCGGTGTCGTCCCGCCCTCCAGGGGATCGAGGGCGGGACGACGCCGGCGAGATCGGGACTAGTCGCTGCCGCCGTTGTCGCCGCCATCGCCGTTGTCGCCGCCATCGCCGTCACCCTGGCCGCCACCCTGGTCGCCACCGTGGCCGCCACCGTGGCCGCCACCGTGGCCGCCACCGTGGTCGCCGCCCTGGTCGCCACCGCCCGGACCGTCGCTGGAGTCGTCACCGGGACCGTCGTCGTCACCGTCGTCGTCACCCGGGCTCTGGCTGGGGTCCTCCGTCGGGTTGTCCGTCGGCTCCTCAGACGGGCCCTCGCTGGGCTCACCCGACGGGTCCTCGGTCGGGTCCTCCGTCGGGTCGTCGGAAGGCGTCGCGGAAGGCGCAGGGTCGTTCCCCGCGCCGTGGTGGCGCCCATGGGAGTGTGTACGTACGTGACCCTGGTGCGAGTTCACCGAAGTCGTCCCCGACTTCGCAGGGCTGCCACCGTGCGCGAAGGCGCCAGCGGCGTAGCTGCCGCCGACCGCGACGACGGCGAGCGAGCCGCCGATCGCGACGATGCGGCGCAACTGGACCGTGTTCATGACTCTCCTCGGGGGGTTGGAAACGTCCTTGCCCGTCTCCTGTCGCGAGAGCCCCGGTGCGTTACATCACTCGAAAGAATTGACCATGAACTGGGCCGCGTGGGTGACGTAGTCCCAGAACTGCGCGTCCTGCTCCGGTGGCAGGCCGACCTCGTCGAGCGCCTCCCGGAAGTGCCGTAGCCAGTGGTCCTTGGCGTCGGGCGTCACGGCGTACGGCGCGTGCCGCATCCGCAGCCGCGGGTGGCCGCGCCGGTCGGAGTACGTCGTGGGGCCGCCCCAGTACTGCATGAGAAACAGCCGGAACCGCTCCTCGGCGGGCCCGAGATCCTCCTCGGGGTACAGGGCGCGCAGCACCTCGTCGCCGGCCACGCCTCGGTAGAAGGCGGCGACGATCGCGGTGATCGTCTCCTCGCCGCCGATCTCGTCGTAGAACGTGGTCACGGCACCATTCTCCCCGGTGCGCTCGGCCGGTGTACGCCGGGCTCAGCTTCGCGGCTTCCGGCCGGCTGTCGCCTCGGCGACCGTCAGGGCACGGCTGGCGCCTTCGAGCGCGCTCAGCAGGTCGGCCTCGTGCACACCCTCGTCCGCCAGCGCCTTCTGGAACGCCTCGATCGCGCCCTGGAAGGCAGGGAAGCAGGCCAGCGTCTGCCGAACCCCCTTCGGTGTCAGGCTGACCAGGCTGGCCCGTCGGTCGGACGGGTCGGTCCGCCGGCGGACCAAACCTCGCTCCTCGAACCTGCGCAGGTAGTTGGACATCGAGGTCGGCCGCAGTCCGGTCAGGGAAGCGAGCTCGCCGGCCCGGGTCGGACCGGAGAGGTTCAGCACACTGGTGACCGCGAACTCCTCCGGCGTCAGCGGGCAGTCTTGCATCGTGGCCTGGAGGAGGCTGCCGAGCTGGGAGTCGACCGCGAAGATGAGGAGGAACGGTCCCCGGAACTCCAGCGGCATGAGCTCAGGCTACGAGGTGCCGAGGGCATCCAGGCCTATTACTTCAAGTTGGTAGTAACCTCCGGTCATGCGAACCTCACCGTGGGCCGTCCTCGCGCTGCTCCTGACCGTGTCGGCCTGTGGCTCGACCGGCGGCTCCGCCTCACCCGCCACCCAGACGACCTCGGACCCCGGTCAGAGCCCATCCGGAAGCCCGTCCGGGCCCGACGACCCGGCGTGGGTGACCGGTCGGGTCATCACGGGGTCGCAGCCGTGCGGGATCCTCGGTGCGGCGGGCCAGGTCTGGGTCAGCGACCTGGGGAACGACGACCTGGTCATGGTCGATCCCGCCACTCTGCATGTCGGCCCCAGCATCAAGGTGGGCGGCAAGCCGTGCGGCCTGGCCTTCGGTGCCGGCTCGGTGTGGGTGGAGGACTACGGCAGCGGACAGGTGACGCGCGTGGACGCCGGCACCGGCACGGTTCAGCACACCTACCGCGTCGGAGGCTCGCCGTACGACGTGACCTACGCGGCGGGAGCGGCCTGGGTGACGAACTACGCCGACGGCACCGTCTCGCGCGTCGACGCCGCCTCCGGGAAGGTCACGACGGTGCAGGTCGGGGGAAGTCCGACCGGGATCGCGCCCGGCGTGGGCACCGTGTGGGTCGGCACGGGTGGCGGCGGCATCGTGGGTCTCGACACCGAGACGTCGCGGGTGACCCGACGGATCCACACGCCCGGCCCTGCTGGCTGGACGGCGTACGACGCCCGAAACGTGTGGGTGAACGTCGGCGCGTCGGTCTGGCAGCTCGATGCACGCACCGGGCGTGTGGTCGCCCGGCGACCGGCCGGCGCCCAGCCCGAGGACGGCAGCGTCGTGGACGGCGTCGCCTGGGTGCCGGACGCCGACGGTCGGCTACGCCGCTTCGGTCCCCTCACCTCCACCAAGCCGTTCGCCAGCGGGGTCGGCAACCCGTTCGTGCTCGCCGCCTATCGGGGCCTCGTGTGGGTCGTCGACTTCGCGGGCACGGACGTGGTCAGGATCGACCCCTCACGCGTCCCCTGAGTCGCCGGCCATCGCAGCCTGCTGGTCGGCGCCGGACGACCGGCTCATCACCACGGAGGTGGGGTACGGCGCCTGGATGCCCTCGTGGTCGAAGCGGGACTTGATCCGCTCGCGGAGCACCCGCGCCACCCGCCACTGCTGCATCGGAGCGGTCTTGAGGGTGACCCGCATGGTGACGGAGTCCGGCGTGATCGCCTCGATGCCCCACACCTCGGGCTCCTCGATGATCACGCCCTCGAACTCGTCGTCGTTCCACAGGTCGTCGGACACCTCGGCCAGCACCCGGCGTACGTGCACGAGGTCCTCGCGGGCGCTGACCTGGACGTCGAGGACGGTGCGGGCCCAGTTCTGGCTCATGTTGCCGACCCGCAGGAGCTCGCCGTTGCGGACGTACCAGACCGTCCCGTTGGTGTCGCGGAGGCGGGTGACACGGAGGCTGACGGCCTCGACGGTGCCGGTCAGGCTGTCGCCCACGTCGACGACGTCGCCGACGCCGTACTGGTCCTCGAAGATCAGGAAGATCCCGGAGAGGAAGTCCTTGACCAGGGTCTGCGACCCGAAGCCGAGCGCCACACCGAGAATGCCCGCGCTCGCCAGCACCGGCCCGATGTCGAGCCCCACGGCGCTGAGCATCATCGTGAAGATCACGGCCACGATCACGCCCGAGGAGATGCTCTTGAGCAGGCTGCCCATCGTCTTCGCACGCTGCACGCGGCGCGTCGAGCCGGAGGGCGGCTGCTCGGCGTTGCGGCCGAGCGTCGCCTGCGTCAGCCGGTCGGGCAGCACGCCCTCCTCCGCCCGGCGTACGAGGCGGTCGATCAATCGGTGGAACACGAACTGGATGACCAGGCCGATCACGACCAGAGCGAGCAGGGTCCCCGACCTGGCGGCGACCACCGTGCCCACCCCGCCCCAGTCGATGTCGGAGAACGCGTTGAGAGTTGCCGGCATGGCTACCAGTATCCTCATCGCGTGACCTCGAACTCCCGCCTCCCGCGCCGGGCCGCGCTCGTTGTGGGGTCTGCCACGCTGCTCGCGCTGACGTACGCCGGTCCTGCCTCCGCCGACGTCCCCGACGGGTGGAGCGACCCCAAGCCGGTGCCGGTGCTCCACGACCTGTTGCTGTTCGTCGGCATCCCGGTGCTCATCACCCTCGGCATCGTGGCCGCGATCTACCTCCCGGGCGTAGTGCGTGGCGAGTCGGTGGCTCCGGCCGGTGCCAGGACCGATGACCAGTGGTTCGGCGGACGGCGCGGCACGGCCGAGCTCGAGTCGTCGGGCGCCGGCCGGGACGATGGCGCGGAGAGCGGCCGCGACACCGGCGGCGCCAGCGGCACCTGGTGATCGTGGTGGCCCGCGAGTTCAGCGCCTCCCAACGGGTCGCTCTCGACCAGAGCATCCGCGCGGCCGAGCGCGTCTCCCGCTGCGAGTTCTCGGTCTTCGTCGGTGCGACCGACGGTGACCCTCGTGGGTTCGCGGAGCGGCTCCACGCCGCGCTGGCGGTGCCGTCGCGCAGCGTGCTGATCATGGTCGACCCGACCGCGCGTCAGCTCGAGGTCGTCACCGGTGCCGACGTACGCCGGCTCCTCACCGACCACGACGTCGCGTTGGCCGTGCTGGAGATGCGGACCGAGTTCGCCGCCGGTGACCTGGTCCGTGGCCTGCGGCGCGGCATCAGCATGCTCGCCATGCAGGCGCGCGCCCCCCGCACCCTGCACGCACAGACTTGACGCCGAGTCGTCACGTGACGACTCGGCGTGATCTCGGTGTCTGTTTGCGCCGACTCGGCGTCAGCCCTGGGCGTCCTTCTGCTGGGTGGCCAGGGCCCGGACGATGTCGGCCCGGCCTTCGCGCACGTAGCGCTTGGCGGCCGGGTTGGCCGGCGACTCGGCCAGCCAGCGGTCGAGCCGCTCGACGAGCGCCGGGCTGCCCATGGGCAGCGGGAACGCGGCCTCGAGGGCGTTGGAGGCCATGTGGGTGCCGAGCCGCTCCCAGATCGTGTCGGCCGCCTCGAGGTACTTCTCGACGTACGGCTCGAGGACGGCCTCCTGCCCGTGCCGCATGAAGGCGGCAGCGATCGAGCGGTGCGTCTCGTTGGGGACCTCGGGGTTGTCGACGAGGTCGGCCCACGCGGCGGCCTTCGCCTCCGCGGTCGGGCGCGAGGCCTTGGCGGCAGCGGCGTACTCCTGGCCGGAGATGGTCTGGTCGCGGTCGAGCTCCTCCTGGATCCGCGCCTCGTCGATCGCGCCGGCGCGAGCCAGGCCGATCACCATCAGCCAGCGCAGGTCGGTGTCGACCTCGAGACCGTCGAGGACGACCGACCCGTCGAGCAGACCCGCGATCTCGGCCTTGCCCTCGTCGGACCTCACGGCCGCGGCGTACGCACGGACGAAGGTCAGCTGGTGGTCGCTGCCGGGCGCGGCCGCGTGGAGCAGATCGCGAACGCCGGACTCCCAGGTGGCGCGCAGCTGGTCGCGTCGTCCCCGGTCGGAGTAGACGTTGACGGCTCCTGCCGCGTAGTTGGGGATCGAGCGGACCCCGAAGGAGTCGGTCTCGGTGCCGATGTTGGCGAGCACGAGGGTGACGAAGTCGGTGGCGGTCATCTCGGAGTCGCGGGTCATGTCCCAGGCGGCGCCCCAGCACAGGGCCCGTGCGAGCGAGTCGTCGAGGAGGCGCAGGCCGCCGATCACGGTGGCCAGCGAGCGCTCGTCGAGCCGGATCTTGGCGTAGGTCAGGTCGCGGTCGTTGAGCAGCAGCAGGTCGGGCTGCCGCTCGCCGACGAGGTCGGCGAGGGGGGTCAGGTCGCCCCCGATGTCGGTCTCGACGAAGCGACGACGGACCAGCCGGCCGCCCTCCGCGTCGTACAGGCCGATGCCGATGCGGTGACGCCGCAGCGTGGGGTTGTCGCCCGACGCGGTCTGGCGTACGCCGAACGAGGCGTACGTGCCGTCGGTGGCGAGCTCGAACTCGGCCGCCAGCGTGTTCACGCCACTGGTCTGCAGCCACTCCTTGGCCCAGGCGTCGAGCTCACGGCCGGAGGCCTTCTCGAGCGCCGTCAGCAGATCGACGAACTCGGAGTTCGCGTAGGCGTGGTCCTTGAAGTACTGCCGCAGGCCGACCAGGAAGGGCTCGAGCCCCACCCAGGCGACGAGCTGCTTGAGGACCGACGCACCCTTGGCATAGGTGATGCCGTCGAAGTTGACCTCGACCGCGTGCAGGTCGTAGTTGTCGGCCGCGATCGGGTGGGTCGAGGGCAGCTGGTCCTGACGCAGCGCCCAGTTCTTGCGGGCGTTGGTGAAGCCGGTCCAGGAGTCGGTGTACTCGGTGTTCTCGACGGCCGCGTGGTAGCACGCCCACTCGGCGAACGACTCGTTGAGCCAGAGGTCGTCCCACCACTTCATCGTGACCAGGTCGCCGAACCACATGTGCGCCATCTCGTGCAGGATCACCGAGCAGCGGAACTCGTAGAACGCGCCGTCCTGACGGCTGCGCGGGAGGTACTCGTCGCGGAGCGTGATGGCGCCGGCGTTCTCCATGGCGCCGGAGTTGTACTCCGGCACGTACAGCTGGTCGTACTTCTGGAACGGGTAGGGGAAGTCGAAGGCCTCCTCGAAGAACTCGAAGCCCTGCCGCGTCATCTTCAGGAGCTCGTCGACGTCGAGGTGCTCCACCAGCGCCTGGCGGCAGTAGTGGCCGAGGGGGATCTGGCCGTAGGGACCGTCGTACACGTCGAGGTGCTCGTGGTACTCGCCGGCGATCAGCGCGGTGACGTACGTCGACATCCGCTTGGACTCGGGGAAGCTCCAGCGGGCCCTTTCGTCGCCGAGCTCCTCGGGCGCGGGCGTCGGCGCGTTGGAGACGACCTTCCAGCCGGACGGCGCGGTGACGGTCCACGTGAAGACCGACTTGAGATCGGGCTGCTCGAAGGTCGTGAACACCCGGCGCGCGTCGGGCACCTCGAACTGCGTGTAGAGATAGACGCGGTCGTCGACCGGGTCGACGAAGCGGTGGAGCCCCTCACCCGAGCGGGAGTAGGTGCAGTCGGCGCGGACGACCAGCTCGTTGTCGGCCTGGAGGTCGGTCAACCGGATCCGGCTGTTCTGGTACGCCGACGCCTCGTCGACAGGCTCGCCGTTCAACGTGATCTCGTGGATGATCGCGCCGACCAGGTCGGCGAACGTCTCGGCTCCGGGCTCACGGCACGTGAACCGCAGCGTGGTGGTGGACTCGAAGGTCTTGTCGCCCGTCGTGAGGTCCAGCTCGACGGAGTACGACGTGACGTCGAGCAGGGCGGCGCGCGTCGCGGCCTCTTCCCGAGTGAGGTTGGTTCCAGGCATGCGCGAATCCTGCCATCCCGTGTGACCCGGGCCACCATCGGTGCCGATCACGAGTCGGCGACGAAATCGGGCCGGCCGCGGCGGCCGCGGGAATGGTGCGCCCGGCTGCGGGGTTCTGCCCACATGACTGACTCGGCTGACTTCTGGTTCGACCCCCTGTGTCCCTTCGCCTGGATCACGTCCCGCTGGATGCTCGAGGTCGAGCGCGTGCGCGACGTGACGGTGAGCTGGCGGGTGATGAGCCTCTACTTCCTCAACAAGGACCGCGACCTCTCGGCGGACTACCAGGCGAGGGTGGCGCGCGGCCTCCCCGTCGGACGCGTACTCATCGCGACCGAGCAGCAGGTCGGCCGCGAGGCACTCGGCCCGCTGTACACAGCGCTGGGCACGAGGATCCACCACGAGAAGCAGGACGTCGGCCGCGAGCTGGTCGTCGCGGCCCTCGACGATGCCGGGCTCCCGGCCGAGCTCGTCGAGGCGATGGACGACCCGTCGTACGACGACGCGCTGCTCGCATCCCACCAGGAGGCGATCGACCAGGTCGGCGACGACGTGGGCACTCCCACCATCGCCTTCAACGGGTCCGCGTTCTTCGGGCCGGTGCTGTCGAGGGTCCCCCGGGGCCAGGACGCCGGGCGGATCTGGGACGGCACCATCGCGCTGGCAGGGTTCGACTACTTCTTCGAGATCAAGCGCACCCGCACCGGCGAGCTCGACTTCAGCTGACGCGGCGATAGCCTCGGGGCATGACCTCTGCGGCCCAGACACTGCTGGCGGTAGCGCTGGCGCAGGTGGCCGACCAGCTGTCGCAGGTGAACGACGAGCAGCTGGACCGGCCGACGCCGTGCCATGAGTGGACGGTCGGCGCGCTGGTCGACCACGTGGTCAACGCACCGGCGGTGTTCGCGACGCTGATGCGGGGTGAGGACCCGGACTGGGGTGCCGAGCCGCCGCACGTGGGCGCCGATCGCGCCCGGGCCTTCGGGACCGCGGGGGAGGCGCTCGTCGATGCCTGGGGCGCCGTCGCCGGCACTGACCAACCCAGCCCTGACCAGCCCAGCCCCCTCGACTGGCAGCTCGCCGAGCTCTCGGTGCACACCTGGGACCTCGCCAGGGCCGTCGGAGCGACCACGACGGGTCTCGACCCCGAGGTCGCGGAGCGCGGGCTCGCCTTCATGCGGGCCAACCTGACGACCGACAACCGCGGCGAGGCCTTCGCGGCCGAGCAGCCCGCGCCAGCGGATGCCGATGCCTACACCCGGATCGCGGCCTTCGCCGGGCGCGAGGTCTGATCAGGAGCACGGCCTCGACGCGGGTCGACCACTCCTGCGAGTATCAGCGGACACCCAGGCCCCCTCCTCCAGGTGACCGCCCGAGAGGCGGGTGGTCACCCAGTGCGAGCGCTTTCTCGGGGGAGAGGGCGGCACGATGTGGGCCATCCACGGCCGGATCGTGGCGATGTCGAACGACCCGGACCTCGAGGTCCCCGCTTCAGGGGTCTTCACCGGGCGGGTCTGGATCGCCGATGACGGCACGATCGCCGCAGTCACCCGAGGCATCTCGCGGGGTCCCGCCGGCTTCGAGACCGCACCGATCGTCGACGTCGGCACCAACCTCGTCGTACCGGGGCTGATCGACCTCCACAACCATCTCGCCTACAACACACTGCCGCTGTGGACGGAACCGAGCCAGGTCACGCCGTTCCTGCATCACGACTCGTGGACGCGCGCGCACACGTACGCGGCGTCGACCACGTGGCCGGCGTACGGGCTGATCACGGCCTGCCCGCACGAGCTGCTCGCGTACGTCGAGACCAAGGCCATCGTGGGCGGTACGACGTCCGTGCAGGGCTCGCCACCGCGCAACAAGCCGCCCGACGGGATGCTGGTGCGCAACGTCGAGGACGAGACCTTCGGTACGCACGACCCGAACCTCGTCTACGCCTCGGTGCTCACCGAGAAGCCGGCTGCGCTCGCGGCCTCGGCGAACAAGATGCGCGCCGGGTCCGCGTTCGTCTACCACTGCGCCGAGGGTCAGCGCGGCAGCATCGTCGCCCGGGAGTTCGCCGACGCGACCGCCGCGGGCTGCCTGCAGCCGACCTTCGTGGCCGTCCACACCAACGCCGTCGACCCCGCGTCGTACGCGGAGTGGACCCAGCGGGGCGCCATCGCCTGGTCGCCGTTCTCGAACCTGTGGCTCTACGGCCAGACCACCGATGTGACCGCAGCGCGTGAGCAGGGCATCACGGTCTGCCTCGGTGCCGACTGGGCGCCGTCGGGCACCAAGAACGTCCAGGGCGAGCTCAAGTCGGCTCGCCTCGTCTCCGACGCCCAGGGGCTCGGGCTGACGGACGAGGACCTCGTCGCGATGGTGACGTCCGGTCCGGGCGACGTGCTGGCGCGCGCGTACGGCCGGCAGCTCGGGCGCGTGCAGGAGGGCGCCGTCGCCGACCTCGTGGTCCTGCGGGCGAGCCGGAGCACCGAGCCGTTCCACCGGATCGTCACCTCGAGGGAGGACGACGTCGACCTGGTCGTGGTCGGCGGCGTCCCGCGGTACGGCACGCCGGAGCTGATGACCTCGGCGCCGACCCAGACCACGCTCACAGTCGGCGGCCGCCCGATGGTGCTGTCCCTGGCACAACCGGACGACCCGGACACGGCCTGGGACTGGGACGACGTGGTGGCCCGGATGGAGGAGGTCCGCGCCGACCCGACGAGGGCCATCTCGGACGCCCAGGGGATGTACGCCGACGCCCGCGGCCATCCCGAGCAGGAGCAGCCCCTCCGGCTGGCACTCGACATGCCGACGGGGCTGGCGCCTGTCGGCGGCCTGCCGCACGACCTGGCCGACGTGGTGATCCCCGAGCTCGAGTCGCTCACCCATGACGCGGCGTGGCTCGGGTCCGTGGTCGGTCGCGGCTTCCACGGCGGCGTACTGGACGACCTGGAGAGGTACTACCGATGACGACGGACACGCAGCGGCGACCGCACGGCGGCCGGGTCGGCGCACGCCTCACGGACACCCGGTCGCTGCGCGCGACCCCGACCAGTGGGCTCGACGGCGGTGAGCGCCTGGTGGTGCTCGACGCCCTGTCCCTCGTGCTCGAGGGGTGCTATGCGCACCTGCCGGCCAAGCGCGCGGCGTACGCCGCCGATCCCGTGCAGGCGCTCGCCCTGCTACGCCGACGCGCCAACGAGCTCACGGACGCGGAGTTCCACCTGGCCACGGCCGGTGTCGTCACCGGCCTGCGCGACGCCCACACCCGCTACCTGGGGCCGACGTCGCTCGCCGGCGCGGTCGCCGTCCTGCCGTTCCTGGTGGAGCAGTACGGACCGGAGACGGAGCTGCAGTTCCTGGTCAGCAAGATCAACGACGCGGCCGTCGACGACGCGGAGTTCGTGGTCGGGTGCCGGCTGGAGTCGTGGAACGGCGTCCCGTTCGCCCGGGCGGTCGAGGTGTACGCCGACCGCGAGACCGGTGGCCGTCCGGACGCGCGCCGGGCGCGTGCCCTCGAGTCGCTCACCTTCCGTGCCCTGCAGTACGGTCCGCCGCCAGACGAGGACTGGGTCGTCGTCGGCTACCGCACGCCGCGCGGTGCCCTCCGCGAGACGCGGTTCCCCTGGCGGGTGGTCGAGCCGGGTGCCGCGGACGCGGGCGCCGGCGAGGGGTCCCGTGGGGCCCTGCGCGTCGCCAGGGACCCCGCCGCCGAGGCCGTACGACGCGCCAAGAAGCTGCAGTTCGCGCACCGGGCCTGGGTGGCCGACCGGGCCCCCGCCAAGGTGCCGGTCGCAGCGGCCCGACGAGCGAGCTCCGGGCCGGTCGAGACGAGCCTTCCCGACCAGCTGAGCGCTCGCGCGCTGAACGCGCGGGTCGGCTATCTCCGCATCTGGACGTTCGACGTGGACGACGACAAGACGTTCGTCGACGAGGTGGCCCGGGTGGTCGGGCTCCTCCCGCAGACCGGTCTGGTGGTCGACCTCAGGGGCAACCCGGGCGGGCTCATCTGGGCCGCCGAGCGCACGCTGCAGCTGTTCAGCGACCGGCCGATCGCACCGACCCGCTTCTCGCTGCTGGCGACGCCGCTGACGCGGAAGCTGGCCGCGAGCCCGTTCAACCGGCTGGAGCTCGAGGCGTGGAGCGACTCGCTGGACGACACCCTGTCCACCGGCGACCTGTGGTCACAGCCGCTGGCGCTGACCGACCCCACCTGGTGCAACGACCTCGGCCGGCGCTATCCCGGCCCGGTCGCGGCCGTCGTGGACCCCAACACGTACTCCTCGGGTGACCTCTTCGCGGCGGGCTGGGTCGACCACGGGATCGGGCCGCTGGTCAGCGTCGGCCGCGGCACCGGGGCGGGCGGCGCGAACGTGTGGACCGCCGGCCAGCTCCGCGACGCGCTGGCCGGGACCGACGTACCGCTCCCCGTGATGCCCGAGGGGGCCAGCTTCACGCTCGCCTTCCGCCGGGCCATCCGCTCGTCGGACGGCGACGGCATCCCGATCGAGGACCTCGGCGTCTCGGGGATCCCCTACGCCATGACGCGTCGAGACCTGCTCGACGGCAACAAGGACCTGCTCGCGTTCTGCACCCGACAGCTCGACTGAGGAGACACCCATGCCCACCTTCGACCACGGACCGTCGATCCCGGTCTACCACCACCTGGCCTCGCTGCCGAGCTACGAGCCCCACAAGACGATGTTCTGGTACGACTGGGGCCCGATCTTCTACCGCGGCCGCCTCGACCGGTCGGCCCGGCTGCTCTGCATCGCCTCGGACCCCGGGCCGACCGAGCGGATCGCCGGCCGGACCCTGGTCGGCGACGCCGGCCAGCGCGTGCAGGGCTTCCTGACCAAGATCGGGCTGACCCGCAGCTACCTCTGCCTCAACGCGTTCTCCTACGCACTCTTCCCGTCGGCCGCCAGCAGCGCCAAGGCCATGCTCCACGAGCCTGAGCACATCACCTGGCGCAACACCCTGATCTCGATGACCACCGGGTCGGCCCTCCAGGCGGTCATCGCGTTCGGGTTCGAAGCCCAGGCCGCCGTCGAGGACTGGGACAACCCGTCGGGTGTCCCGGTCATCCCGCTCCCGCACCCCTCCAACCGCAGCGCGACCACACTCGCCACGGCGTGGCGGGCGGGCGTGATCCAGCTGCGGGGGATCGTCACGCCCGACAGTGACGGCGACGTCACCGGCGCGAACTACGGTACGACGCTCAAGGAGGTGGACTACGCGCCGATCCCGCGCGGCGACCTGCCGTACGGCGTACCGGACTTCCTCGGGGACGACGCGTGGGGCCGCACCGGCTCGCCCCGGCACAACAACAGCGTGGAGCGGCCGCAGGACGACTTCAAGCACTCCCTGCTGTGGCAGGCGCCCACGTCGACCTGACCCGGCAGGACGGTCGGGTCGGCAGCACTGCCGGATAACGAGTGGCGCACCGTCACTAGGCTTCCGGGCATGACGCATGTCCTGTCCGCCGTCGCCTGGCCGTATGCCAACGGCCCCCGCCACATCGGCCACGTGGCCGGTTTCGGCGTGCCCTCCGACGTGTTCAGCCGATACATGCGGATGGCAGGCCACGACGTCCTGATGGTGTCGGGCACCGACGAGCACGGCACCCCGATCCTGGTCGCGGCCGACGCGGCCGGCGTCACCGCCAAGGACCTCGCGGACAAGAACAACGCGGTCATCGTCCAGGACCTCGTCGACCTCGGCCTGTCCTACGACCTCTTCACCCGTACGACGACCGGCAACCACTACCGCGTCGTCCAGGAGATGTTCACGACCGTCCACCGCAACGGCTACATGGTCGAGCGGACCACGAAGGGCGCCGTCAGCCCGTCCACCGGCCGTACCCTGCCCGACCGCTACATCGAGGGCACCTGCCCCATCTGCGGCTACCCCGACGCGCGCGGCGACCAGTGCGACAACTGCGGCAACCAGCTCGACCCGACCGACCTGCTGAACCCGCGCAGCAAGATCAACGGCGAGACCCCGGAGTTCGTGGAGACCCAGCACTTCTTCCTCGACCTGCCGGCGCTCGCGGACGCGCTGGCGTCGTACCTCCGGGGCCGCGAGGCGAGCGGCACGTGGCGACCCAATGTCATCAAGTTCTCCCTCAACCTGATCGAGGACCTGCGGCCGCGGGCGATGACCCGCGACATCGACTGGGGCATCCCGGTGCCGGTCGACGGGTGGCGTGACAACCCCACGAAGCGGATGTACGTCTGGTTCGACGCCGTCATCGGCTACCTGTCCGCCTCGATCGAGTGGGCCCGGCGCTCTGCCATCTCCGAGGGAGGCGATCCGGAGCGCTGGCGCGAGTGGTGGAACGACCCCGAGGCGCTGTCCTACTACTTCATGGGCAAGGACAACATCGTCTTCCACTCCGTGATCTGGCCCGCCGAGCTCCTGGCGTACGACGGCCGGGGCGCGCTGGGCGGCGAGCCGGGTCCGTACGGCGACCTGCAGCTGCCAACCGAGGTGGTCTCGAGCGAGTACATGACGATGGAGAGCAAGCAGTTCTCCACCAGCCGGGGCCACGTGATCCTGGTCGGGGACATGCTCGCCCGCTACCAGCCCGATGCGCTGCGCTACTACATCTGCGCGGCCGGACCGGAGACCTCCGACGCCGACTTCACCTGGGCCGACTTCGTGCTGCGCACCAACTCCGAGCTGGTCGCCGGCTGGGGCAACCTGGTGAACCGCACCGCCACGATGATCGCCAACGGGTTCGGCGAGATCCCGGAGGCCGGGCCGCTGGCGCCCGAGGATCACGCGCTGCTGGACGCCGTACGAGCCGGGTTCGACACCGTCGGCGAACTGATCGGCCGGCAGCGGCTGCGGGCTGCCGTCGCGGAGGCGATGCGGGTGGTCGGCGAGGTGAACAAGTACGTCACGGCCACCGAGCCCTACAAGATGAAGGACGACTCCCAGCGCGAGCGGCTCGGCACCGTCCTGCACGTGACCGCCCAGTGCGTGCTCGACTGCAACACCCTCCTGGCGCCGTTCCTGCCGTTCTCCGCGAACCAGGTCTGGCGGGTGTTCGGCGGTGCGGGCGAGCTCATGCCGATGCCACGGATCGAGTACGTCGAGGACCTCGACCCCGACGAGGGGGCGGGTCTCCACGTCTACCCGATCATCACCGGCGACTACTCCGGCACCCCCGCCTGGGCCTCGCGCCCGGTGCCGGCCGGTGCGAAGGTCTCCCGGCCGACCCCGATCTTCACCAAGCTCGATCCGGGCGTGGTCGCCGACGAGCTGGCGAGGCTCGAGGGCTGATCAGCACCCCCCGATCCGCCGACTCGGCGCAAAGAGACAGCAAAAACGCACCGAGTCGGCGCAAAGAGACAGCAAAGACACGCTGAGTCGGCGCAAAGAGACAGCGAAGACACGCTGAGTCGGCGAAGAGGGACAGCGAAATTGCGGCGAGTCGTCTTATGCCGACTCGGCGATCTCGCGGATGCGGGGTGACAGGGCGAGAGTGTTGATCACGACGGAGAAGACGAGCAGGGCGACGGCCCAGCCGTGGTGGCCGGCATCCCAGAGGGCCAGGGAGGCGAGTCCGAAGACGACCACCTTCGCGACCTCGCGGCGACCGTGGTCGCCGTACCTCGCCTTGGGTGAGGCGAAGCGCGACCAGGCGACCATCGCGACGAGAGGCAGGACGACGACCAGGAGGATGCGTGGGCTGCCGACCTGCCATCCCCACACACCGAAGGCCGCCATCGCGGCGAGCTCGTCGAGGAAGACCAGGGCCAGGACGCCCCATGCGAGTCCGGTCACGCGGCAACGCTAGTGGCAAGCGATCCGGGAACTGTCGACGGGTTTCGAGATGCGTCGCCCGCTTCGTCGCTACGCGCCGAACCGGGCCGAGCGCTCCTCAACCTGAGCGGCTCTTCCAGGGCTCGCAGGCTCGCCCTGGGCCGCTCAGAACCCACGGGCGGCGTACGGCGTGACGTCGGTACGGAACGCGCGCCACAGGTCGCTGACGGCGCCGGGGCGTCGCTCGTCGAGGACGCCCGCACGCTGCATCGCCACCAGGTTGGTTCCTCCGAGGTACGCCGCGCCCAGCGCCGAGACGGGCAGCGCGATCTCGGGGTCGTCGTCCGTGCGGGTCACCTCGGCGGTGCCGTCCTTGACCCGGATCCGCCACCGGCCCGCGTTCCAGGGGGCGGCCACGTCGGTGACGTCGACGACGACGTCGCAACCCTCGTCGTACCCCCGGGCGGACAGGGCCTCGGGCAGGTCGACGAGCCGGACCCACAGGCTGTCGTAGGGCTCCAGGGCGCCGGTGGCCCGCGGCCCGTCCACCCAGGAGAGCAGCGGGTCGTCCTGCGAGGTGCCCCACAGCTTGACCTTGCCGGCGAGGTCGAGGTCGACGACCCGCCGCAGCAGGGCCAGGCGCGCGGCCGGGCCACCCGACAGCTGGCGGACGTCGATCTCGGCGGACGGGCGGGCGTGCGACCAGTGGTGGGAGCGGCGAAAGACGACGTAGCCGACGTCGTCGCCGTCACGCGTCGCGAAGATCACGCGAGGGATCTCGTTGCCGCGCCGGTCGGCCGCCGAGACGTGGCCCAGCTCCTCGTAGAACCCGTTGTCGCCGACGATGCTGCCGACGCAGGCCGGGCCGATCGCCAGGTCGCACCGGCGGCGCCGGGCCGCGATGTCGGGTCCGGTCGCGTCGACCATCCGTGTCTGGAGTGTGGCGACCTCGTCCTCGAGGTGGGGCGCCGTGAGGGTGGTGCCTCTCCCGAGCTCGGTGGAGTGCTCGATCGAGGCGAGGCCGTAGCCGTGCCGGCCGTAGATCGCCGGCTCGCTGGCGTGCAGCGCGGAGACGTGTACGCCTTCGTCCCGGCTCTGGGCGAAGTGGTGCCGCAGCATCGCGGTGAGGAGCCCGCGGCGCCGGTGGTCGGGATGGACGCCGACCCAGGTGAGCCCCGCGACGGGCAGCATCCGGCCCGCCCCCTCGCCGTCGGGGACCGACAAGTGCATCGGGCGCACGCCGTAGATCCCGGGGTAGGTGCCGGGGTCGACGTCGACCCCGGGCAGCTCGGCGACGAATCGCTGGTCGGCCGGGACGCCGCGGAGCTGGAGGTCCAGGGGGTCGTCGGAGACCTCGTCGAACCAGATCGTGTGGTCGCTGTTGAGGAATCGCTCGGGGTCGGTCGCTCGAACCACCCGGATCTCGAGGTCAGCCATGCCTCTAGGAAACCGGGCCGCACGCGGCGTGTCCAACCGGTTTGTGTCAGTGCTGGTACTCGGCGGGCAGCGCCCAGGCGCCGCCCGCGGTGAGGGCGGCGACGAGCAGGCAGACGGACTACGGCGCCCCTTGCCGCGGCCGAGCCCTCGGATCATGCCAGGATGCCAGGTGACGGATCGGCCTCGACGGTGGTGAATGGAACACTGTCCGCCATGCGCGTCCACCTCGGCACCGATCATGCCGGTCTCGACCTCAAGCAGCACCTCGTCGGATGGCTGCGCGACCACAGCCATGAGCCGGTCGACCACGGCGCGTTCGTCTTCGACGCGCAGGACGACTACCCCGTGTTCTGCCTGCGGGCGGCCGCGGGCGTCGCCGCCGACCCTGGCAGCCTGGGCGTGGTCATCGGGGGCTCCGGCAACGGCGAGCAGATCGCGGCGAACAAGGTGAAGGGCATCCGGGCCGCCCTGGTGTGGAACGACGAGACCGCGGTCCTGGCCCGCCAGCACAACGACGCCAACGTGATCTCCGTCGGCGGGCGGATGCACACCCTCGACGAGGTGACCCGCTTCGTCGGGTTGTTCCTCGAGACCGCGTTCACCAGGGAGGAGCGGCACGAACGCCGCATCGCGATGCTCGCCGACTACGAGTCGACCGGAGTGCTCCCGCCGCTGCCCTCATCCGCGGAGGCGCCGGGGCCCGATGCCTGAGGGCCACACGCTGCACCGGCTCGCCACCGAGCTGACCGGTGCCTTCGCCGGTCACCCCCTGCGGGTGAGCAGCCCGCAGGGCCGGTTCGCGGCCGAGGCCGCCCAGCTCGACCGGGCGGTCCTGCTCACCGCCGAGTCCGCGGGCAAGCACCTCTTCCTCGACTTCGACGCCGACCGGGTCGTGCACGTGCACCTCGGACTGATCGGCGGGTTCGACGTCCACAGTGACGTGTCCGAGGTGCCGCTTCCCGTGGGGCAGGTGCGTTTGCGCCTGGTCCGCGACGGTGACCACTCGTCGTACGCCGACCTGCGGGGGGCGACGCAGTGCGACCTGGTCACCACCGCGCGACGCACCGAGATCGTGGCCACGCTGGGGCCCGACCCGCTGCGACCGGACGCCGACCCGAGGCGTGCGTGGCAGCGCATCTCGAAGAGCCCGCGAGCGATCGGCGACCTCCTGATGGACCAGGCCGTGCTGGCGGGTGTCGGCAACGTCTACCGCGCCGAGGTGCTGTTCCGGCACCGCATCCACCCGTTGCGGCCGGGGCGGACGCTGCGCGTGGGGCAGTGGCGGGCCATGTGGGCCGATCTCGTCGGCCTGATGGCCGAGGGCGTCCGCACCGGCCGCATCGACACCGTGCGCCCGGAGCACACCCCCGAGGCGATGGGTCGGGCGCCGCGCGTCGACGACCACGGCGGCGAGGTCTACGTCTACCGCCGCACCCGTCAGCCGTGCCTGGTGTGCGGCTCCGCCATCCGCACAGACGTGCTGGTCGGACGCAACATCTTCTGGTGCCCCCAGTGCCAGCGTCGGTTCCGATCCCGCGCTCTACAGTGATCCCCTCACGCAGGACGGGACCCCCACGATGACCCCCATGACCGCCGTACCGCGTCCCGCCCCCGATCGGGCCCGCCGACGCTGGAGGTCGATGTTGGCCGGCTCGCGGCCAGAGCGGCTGACCCTCGCAGCGCTCTTCTTGCTGTCCACCCTCGTCGGGGTCGGCATGGAGGTCTTCCCCGACGTCGTCTCCATCATCACGATCGTGCTGCCGCTGGTGATGGGCAGCCTGTTCCTCGGGCCGCGACAGCTGCCGTGGTTCGTGGTCTACCAGATGGTGCTGTTCACCGTCGCCCTGCCGAAGGTGCCCAGCTTCTCGGATCGTACGGCGTTCGCGGTCGTGGTGATGTTCCTCCTCGCGTTCATCATCATGCTGACGTCGTTCCGCCGGTCCCGCCTCGGCGTCGCGGGCAGCATGGGGGAGTCGATGCTGGCCGAGCTGAGCGACCGCATCCAGGGCCAGGGAGTGCTGCCGGCCCTCCCGCGCCCCTGGCATGCCGAGTCGGTGATCCGATCGGCCGGCGGCACCCGGTTCTCGGGCGACTTCTTCGTGGTCGGCGACACCGCGTCCGGCCGCCTCGACGTGTCCGTCGTCGACGTGTCCGGCAAGGGCGACCGCGCGGGCGCGCGGGCGCTGCTCCTGGCGGGGGCCATGAGCGGACTGGTCACGGCGGTGGAGCCGGCCGAGTTCCTGCCGGCGGCCAATGCCTACCTCATCAACCACCCCTGGCAGGACGGCTTCGCGACCGCCGTACACATCAGCCTCGACCTCACCACCGGGGCCTTCGGCGTCTGGACCGCCGGCCACCCGCCCGCGCTCCACTGGCGGGCCGGCGCCGGCCGGTGGGCCCCCCTGGAGTCCGAGGGCCCCATGCTCGGGCTCATCCCCGAGGCCCCCTTCGAGCAGGTCTCCGGGACGCTGCGACCCGGCGACGCCCTGATGCTCTACACCGACGGCATGGTGGAGACCCGCCGGGCCGACATCGGCATCGGGATCGACCGGCTGATCGGTCAGGCCGACCGCCGGCTGCGCGGCACCTTCGCCGGTGGCGCGGCGACCCTGGTCGACTCCACCGGCGGGCGGGGAGACGACCGTGCGCTGTTGCTGGTGTGGCGCGACTGAGGCGTTCACCGGTTGGGGAGCGCGCCCCCGGATGTGGCACCATGACCACGCGTTGAGCGCGGGTCGGGCTGAGGAGTCGGAGCGCGTACGACGTGTGCGGACGTAGCTCAATGGTAGAGCCTCAGTCTTCCAAACTGATGACGCGGGTTCGATTCCCGTCGTCCGCTCGGTGACCGTTTCCGGACCGCTCCGGAGCCGGTTGCGCGGGGCGTAGCGTAGTGGCTAGCGCGCCTGCTTTGGGAGCAGGAGACCGCAGGTTCGAGTCCTGTCGCCCCGACCACCCGGTCCGTCGCCGGCGACCCCGCCGTACGCCCGGACCGCGCCGGTTGGGAGCCTTCCCACGGTTGCCCTAGGCTGGGCGGCGCCGTGCGAGCGGCTCCCACGCACCACGCCCAACCCTTCGGTCCGGGGCCCGTGCGCGCCGTCGCCACACACCCCGCATGCGAGGAGACACACCCGTGAAGAGCGCCGTCGAGACCTTGGGTCCGACCCGGGCCAAGCTGACCGTCGAGGTGCCCTTCGAGGAGCTCAAGCCGAGCCTCGACAAGGCCTACCGCACCATCGCGCAGCAGATCAACGTGCCCGGCTTCCGCAAGGGCAAGGTGCCGCCCATGGTCATCGACCGCCAGGTCGGCCGGGGCGCGGTGCTCGAGCAGGCGATCAACGAGATCGTCCCGCAGATGTACGTCGAGGCGCTCCAGTCCCATGACCTCACGCCGCTGGCGCAGCCGGACATCGAGGTCATCCGGATGGACGACAACGAGGCGCTGGAGTTCACCGCCGAGGTCGACGTCCGGCCCGAGATCACCGTCCCCGACTACTCCGGACTGGCCGCCGAGGTCGACGACACCGAGGTCGGCGACGACGACGTGCAGGAGCAGATCGAGGCGCTCCGCGAGCGGTTCGGGACCCTCGCCGACGTCGACCGCCCGGCCGCCGACGGCGACTTCGTGGTGATCGACCTGCTGGCCACCAAGGACGGCGAGGCGGTCGAGGGCGCCGAGGTCAGCGGGATGTCCTACCGCGTCGGCCGCGGCGGCATGCTCGAGGGTCTCGACGAGGCGCTCGCCGGCATGAGCGCCGGCGACGACAAGACCTTCACGTCCCAGCTGGTCGGTGGCGACCTGGTCGGCGAGCCCGTCGACGTACAGGTGACGGTCTCCCAGGTGCAGGCGCAGGAGCTCCCGGCGTACGACGACGAGTTCGCCCAGGAGGCCTCCGAGTTCGACACCGCCGACGAGCTGACCGAAGACGTCCGGGCGCGTCTCGGCAACGGCAAGCGCCTCGCGCAGGCGGCCGCCGCCCGCGACGCCGTCCTGGAGAAGCTGCTCGAGCTCGTCGAGGTACCGCTGCCCGAGGGAGTCGTCGCCGACGAGCTCAACGAGCGCCGACAGGAGGTCGAGCAGCAGCTGGCGTACGCCGGCATCACCCTCGACAAGTACCTCGAGGACGAGGGTCAGACGCAGGAGGAGTTCGAGGCCGACCTCGAGCGCCGGGTGCGCGACTCGGTCGCCGCCCAGTTCGTGCTCGACGCCGTCGCCAGCTCACTCGAGCTCGGGGTCGACCAGAACGAGCTGACCCAGCACATGGTGCGCCGTGCCCAGCAGTCCGGTCAGGACCCTCAGGAGTTCGCCAACCACATGTTCGAGCACAACCACGTGCCCGAGCTGGTCGCGGAGATCCGCCGTGGCAAGGCTCTCGCCCAGATCGTCGAGGGGGCCACCGTCACCGACGCCTCCGGCAACGTCATCGACCTGAAGAACCTCCGTCCCGACGGCACGCTCGGCGAGCCCGGGGACGACGATGCCGAGGCCGCCGAGCCCGGGGATGCCGAACCCGGGGATGTCGAGGCCGGGGACGCCGAGGCCGGGGACGCCGAGCCGGTCGACCCCGAGGACGCCTGAAACCCAGCGGGTCGTCCGCCTGAGGCCGTACTAGAGCACCCTGTGGGGCGGACGACCCCTTTGGTACGGCGGCCGACACGGCGGGCGAGGTCGTTGATCGGCCCGCGGTGATCGGTGACGATCGACGCGTGACCTCTGCCGCCGGGCCGCGACTGCTCGACGCCGCCGCGCTGCTCTCGGAGATCGCCGACGAGGTGGTCGTCCGGACCCTCCGCGACACCCACGTGGCCTGGGCCGACCGGGTGCACGGCGCCCTGCGCGGTCCCGCGGACGCTGCCCCGGGGGTCCCCGAGGTGGCGCATCGGGGCATCGCCGCCGGCGTGTACGCCGGACTCGGGGTTGGCCTCCGGGTCGTCTCGTCCGGGCTGGGCTTCCTCGCCGAGCGCGAGCTCGGCCCCGCTCTCGAGGACACCTCGCAGGGCCGGGTCGTCAACGCCGCCGTGAACGGGATCATCGGCGACCGGCTCGCCCGCGAGCGGCCGCGCCTCGCGGTTCCCCTCGCCGTACGCCACGGCGGTCGCGACGTGCCGCTACGGACGGACGCGCTCGATGCGGCGTTCCCCCGGGCGACCGGTCGGCTGGCGGTGCTCCTGCACGGGCTCTCGGAGAGCGAGTCGTCGTTCGACCGGCACCGCGACCGCGTGGGCGCGACGTACGCCGACACGCTCGCCGCCCTCGGCTGGACCCCGGTCCTGCTCCGCGCCAACACCGGCCTCAGCCTGCGGGAGAACGGCGTGGCGCTCGCCGGGCTGCTCCAGGACCTGACGGCCGCCTGGCCGGTGGCGGTCGAGCGGCTCTCGCTGGTCGGGCACTCGATGGGCGGGCTCGTGATCCGCGCCGCCTGCGCGGTCGCCACCCAGGACGAGCGCCACCCGTGGGCCGACCTGGTCACCGACGTGGTGACGCTCGGCACGCCGCACCTCGGCGCCCCGCTCGCCGGCGGGGTCGGCTCGGGCGCACGCGCACTGGCCCGCCTCCCGGAGACGGCGCCGTTCGGCCGCATCCTCGACCAGCGGTCGGTCGGGGTGCTCGATCTCGTCGAGGGTCTGGCCGACGACGTACCGGCCCTGCCCCACGCGAGGTACCACCTCGTCTCGGCCACGCTCAGCCGCTCGCCGCACCATCCCTTGGGCCGCTTCCTGGGCGACCTCCTGGTGCGTCAGCCCTCGGCGTACGGGCGGTCGCGTCACCACCCCGGGCTGTTCCCCGGGGCCGACGAGCTCCACCTACCGAAGTCGGGTCATCTCGACCTGCTCAACCACCCCGACGTGCACCGGGCGCTCCGCGACTGGCTCGGTTGAGCGACCCGGCCGGGGCAAATCCGCTGTCGGCGAACAGGGGCCCCAGACGCGTGGAAGCGTCGGCCGTTGCGGCTAGGGTCGCAGACGTGAACGACTACTCGACGTCTCCGCAGCTGAACGGCGGGGGAGCCGGCTACGGCCTCGACGACCACATCTACCAGCGGCTGCTGAAGGAGCGCATCATCTTCCTCGGCTCCGAGGTGCGCGACCAGAACGCCAACGCGATCTGCGCCCAGCTGCTGCTGCTGTCCGCCGAGGATCCCGAGTCCGACATCTTCCTCCACATCAACAGTCCCGGTGGCTCCGTCGACGCCGGCATGGCGATCTACGACACCATGAACTACATCCCCTGCGACGTGGCGACCGTCGGCATGGGCCTGGCCGCCTCGATGGGTCAGTTCCTGCTCTGCGCGGGCGCCAAGGGCAAGCGCTACGCCCTGCCGCACGCGCGGATCATGATGCACCAGCCCAGCGGCGGCATCGGCGGCTCGGCCTCCGACATCAAGATCCAGGCCGAGCAGAGCCTGCTGCTGAAGAAGCAGCTGACCGAGCTCCAGGCCAAGCACACCGGTCAGACGCTCGAGCAGATCGAGCTCGACTCCGACCGCGACCGCTGGTTCACCCCGCAGCAGGCACTCGAGTACGGCTTCATCGACAGCGTGATCACCAGCGCGAGCGAGGCCGCCGACAAGGGCCGTCCGGCCCGATAGTGAGGACGCACCGATGAACTACTACATCCCCCAGTGGGAGGAGCGGACCTCCTACGGCTTCCGCCGCATCGACCCCTACGGCAAGCTCTTCGAGGACCGCATCATCTTCCTCGGTACGCCGATCTCCGACGACGTCGCCAACGCCGTGATGGCGCAGCTGCTGTGCCTCGAGTCGATGAACCCGGACCAGGACGTCCAGATCTACATCAACAGCCCGGGCGGCTCGTTCACCGCGCTGACCGCGATCTACGACACGATGAAGTTCATCAAGCCCGACGTCCAGACCGTCTGTCTCGGTCAGGCGGCGTCCGCGGCCGCGGTCCTCCTCGCGGCCGGCACGCCGGGCAAGAGACTCGCCCTGCCCAACAGCCGCATCCTGATCCACCAGCCCTACACCGAGGGCACCGGCGGCCAGATCTCCGACCTCGAGATCCAGGCCAACGAGATCATCCGGATGCGGGAGCTGCTGGAGAAGATGATCGCGGATGCGAGCGGCAAGGATCCCGTCGACGTGAGCCGTGACATCGAGCGCGACAAGATCCTCACCGCCGAGGCGGCCGTCGAGTACGGCCTCATCGACGCGATCCTCGACTCGCGCAAGGCGACCCCGGTCCTGACCTGAGCCCCGCCAGGCCCGGCCACCACCGGCCGACGTCTGGCAAATATCCGTGTGGGGCCACCTCAAAGAGGCGCCGACAAGGTACCGTCGAGAGGCTCCCTCGCACAGCGAAACCGCACCGGCAGCGCGCCGGCCGAATCGGAGGATGACCGCCCGTGGCTCGTATCGGTGACGGAGGCGATCTGCTGAAGTGCTCGTTCTGCGGGAAGAGCCAGAAGCAGGTGAAGAAGCTGATCGCCGGCCCCGGCGTCTACATCTGCGACGAGTGCATCGACCTTTGCAACGAGATCATCGAGGAGGAGCTCAGCGAGGGCAGTGAGGTCAGCCTCGAGGAGCTGCCCAAGCCACGCGAGATCTTCGAGTTCCTCAACTCGTACGTGATCGGCCAGGAGCACGCCAAGAAGGCGCTCGCGGTGGCCGTCTACAACCACTACAAGCGCGTCCAGGCGGGCATGCAGCCGACCAGCGCCGCCAAGCACAGCAAGGAGGAGCAGGTCGAGGTCGCCAAGTCCAACATCTTGGTGATCGGGCCGACCGGCTGCGGCAAGACCTACCTCGCCCAGACCCTGGCCCGCATGCTCAACGTGCCCTTCGCGATCGCCGACGCCACGGCCCTGACCGAGGCCGGTTACGTCGGCGAGGACGTCGAGAACATCCTGCTCAAGCTGATCCAGGCCGCCGACTACGACGTCAAGAAGGCCGAGACCGGGATCATCTACATCGACGAGATCGACAAGGTCGCGCGCAAGGCGGAGAACCCCTCGATCACCCGCGACGTGTCGGGCGAGGGCGTCCAGCAGGCGCTGCTCAAGATCATCGAGGGTACGACGGCCTCGGTGCCGCCGCAGGGGGGCCGCAAGCACCCCCACCAGGAGTTCATCCAGATCGACACCACCAACATCCTGTTCATCGTCGGTGGTGCCTTCGCCGGGCTCGAGCACATCGTCGAGCAGCGGGTCGGCAAGAAGACGCTCGGCTTCACGGCCGACGTACGCGGCCAGGCCGAGCGCGACGCCGACGACCTGCTCGCGCTGGTTCGCCCCGAAGACCTCACCAAGTTCGGCCTGATCCCCGAGTTCATCGGTCGGCTCCCGCTCATCGCCAGCGTCACCAAGCTCGACCGGCACGCGCTCGTGCAGATCCTCACCGAGCCGCGCAACGCCCTCGTCAAGCAGTACCAGAAGCTCTTCGAGCTCGACGACGTCCAGCTCGAGTTCACCGCCGAAGCCGTCGAGTCCATCGCCGAGAAGGCCATGGAGCGAGGCACCGGCGCCCGCGGCCTGCGCGCGATCATCGAGGAGGTGCTCCTCCACGTGATGTACGACGTGCCCTCGCGCGGCGACGTCGGCAAGGTGATCGTCACCGACGCGGTGGTCACCGAGAACGTCGCGCCCACCCTGGTGCCCCGCGAGTCCGAGGCCAAGAAGAAGAAGTCCGCCTGAGGCACGCCGCTGGCGGCGGTGCTACCAGGCGGAGGTCGAGCGAGCGCGCGACCGAGGGGCGAGGTCGCGACCGCGGGACGCCGCTGGCGGCGGCCGACCCGTGGTCCTGGGCGACCCCCTCGACGGACATTTCGTAGTCCGACGAGACCATTTGCGGTTCTCCGGGACCATTTGTGGCCCAGCCCCCTCTCGCCCGGCGCGTCGGACGAGGAGACTGGGAGCGCATCGTCATACGGCCCTAGGGGGAAACGCCCGTGGGGACCGATCGTAAGGGACCGCTGGCGGCGCTCATCGTCGTCGCGTTGATCGCCGTGATCCTGCTGGTCACCGCCGTCCGCAGCCAGGCTGCGCCGGATCGCCACCTGGCCCATCACCCGGGGGTCCTCCGTCACGCACAGCCCGCGACCCGCCAGGGCTGACGCGGGACGGCGACGCGCCCGGTCGCGGCTCAGGCGTCGTCGGCCAGCGTCGCCGAGACGGACAGCTCCGCGGCGTCGGTGACGACGTACGTGAAGGGCCCCGTCAGGCGGCCGGACCGGCGCAGGTCGCTCTCGGCGAGCCGTACCGCGTCGAGCATCGCCTCGGGTCCGCTGATCTCCACGGCGGTCAGCTCGTGCTTCATCGAGACCTTCGCCTGCGACTTGGCGCCCCGGATGCCCCTCAGCGCGGAGGCGACGGCGTCGAGTACTGCGGGGTCGCCGCCCTCGACGTCGGCGAGCTCGGACGTCTCGGGCCAGCGCGTGCGGTGCACCGAGCCGTCCCGCCACCACGACCAGACCTCCTCGGTCACGAAGGGGATGATCGGCGCGAGCAGGCGCAGCTGGACATGGAGGGCGAGGGCGAGGGTCGCCCGCGCAGACGCGGTCGCGGGGCTGCCGGACTCGTCGTACGCGCGCTCCTTGACCAGCTCGAGGTAGTCGTCGCAGAACTCCCAGAAGAACGTCTCCGCCGACTCGAGCGCCGTCGTGTAGTCATAGGCGTCGAAGGCCGTCGTGGCCCGGTCGACCACGAGGGCGAGCCGCGCGATCAGGGCACGGTCCACCGGCTCGGTCACCGCCGCGGGGTCGGGATGGACGGCGCCGACGTTGCCGAGCACGAACTTGGAGGCGTTGAGCACCTTCATCGCCAGGCGGCGCCCGATCTTGAGGGGGTGCTCGTCGAACGCCGAGTCGAGCCCGGGTCGCAGCGACGCCGCACGCCACCGGATCGCGTCGGTGCCGTACTGCGCGAGCAGGTCGTGCGGTGTCGACACGCTGCCCCGGGACTTGCTCATCTTCTTGCGGTCGGGGTCGAGCACGAAGCCCGAGATCATCGCGTTCGACCACGGGACCGTGCCGTCCTCGAAGTGGGCTCGGACGACCCGCGAGAAGAGCCAGGTACGGATGATGTCGTGGGCCTGGGTGCACAGGTCCATCGGGTAGACCCGCGCCCACAGGTCGGGGTCGCGCTCCCAGCCGCCGGCGATCTGGGGCGTCAGCGACGACGTCGCCCAGGTGTCCATGACGTCGGGGTCGCCGACGAAACCGCCCGGTCGCCCGCGCTGCGACTCGTCGTACCCGGGCGGCACGTCCTGGGACGGGTCGATCGGGAGGGTGTCCTCGGCGGCCGCGATCAGCTGGTCGTGGAGCGGCTCGCCGTCGGCGTCGAGTGGGTACCAGACCGGGAACGGCACCCCGAAGTACCGCTGTCGGCTGATCAGCCAGTCGCCGTTCAGGCCCTCCACCCAGTTGGTGTAGCGGTGGTGCATGTACGTCGGCGTCCAGGTGATCTCGTTGCCGCGCTCGACCAGGGCCCGGCGCAGGGTCTCGTCGCGGCCACCGTTGCGGATGTACCACTGCAGCGTGGAGACGATCTCGAGCGGCCGGTCGCCGTTCTCGTAGAAGTTCGTCATCCGCATCGTGGGCTGGGGGTCGCCGTCGAGGTCGCCCGCCTCGCGGAGCAGCCCGGCCATCGCCTCCCGGGCGGAGAACGTCGTCTTCCCGGCGAGCTCGGCGTACGCCGTGGCGGCCGCGGGGGCGCCGAGCCACTCGGGGGTGTCGCTCTGGAGGCGTCCGTCGCGGCGGATCACCGTTCGCACCGGCAGCTGGAGCTCGCGCCACCACTGGACGTCCGTCAGGTCGCCGAAGGTGCAGCACATGGCGATGCCGGCGCCCTTGTCGGGCTCGGCGAGGTGGTGGGCGAGGACCGGGATCTCGACCCCGAAGACCGGCGAGGTCACGGTGGTGCCGAAGAGCGACTGGTAGCGCTCGTCATCGGGGTGGGCGATCAAGGCCACCACCGCCGGGATCAGCTCGGGCCGGGTCGTCTCGATCCAGACCCGTTCGTCGGAGGAGCGTCCCTCGGCGGTCGAGCCGGCCGAGCCCCCGTGGAACGCGACGCGGTAGTAGTGGCCGGCGTACTCCTGAGCCTTCAGCTCGGCCTGGGCCACCGCGGACTGGAAGGTGACGTCCCAGAGCGTGGGCGACTCCTGCCGGTAGGCCTCGTCGCGGCCCAGGTTGCGCAGGAAGGCGCGCTGCGAGGTGATCCGGCAGTCCTCACCGATGGTGCGGTAGAGGTACGTCCAGTCGACCGACAGCCCGACCTGGCGGAAGAGCGCCTCGAAGGCGACCTCGTCCTCGGCGGTGAGGCGTTCGCAGAGCTCGATGAAGTTCTGCCGCCCGATCGGCACCTGCCGCTTCGGGTCGGGCTTCTCAGGCGGCGTGAAGTCCGCGTCGTACGGGACCGACGGGTCGCAGCGGACGCCGAAGAAGTTCTGCACGCGACGCTCGGTGGGCAGGCCGTTGTCGTCCCAGCCGATGGGGTAGAAGACCTCCATGCCGCGCATGCGCTGGTAGCGGGCGATCAGGTCCTTCTGCGTGTAGGAGCAGACGCTGCCGAAGTGCAGCGTGCCGGAGGCGGTCGGCGGCGGCGTGTCGATCGAGTAGACCTCCGACCGGCTCTTGGTCCGGTCGAAGGCGTAGGTCTGGTCGGTCTCCCACTGCTTCGACCACTTGTCCTCGAGGCCCTCGAGCGCCGGTCTGTCGGGTACGACGACAGTCGGTGGCTGCGGCGTCGTACCGGACCCTTCGACGAGCTCAGGGCGGCGCAGGGAGGAGGACTCGGTCATGGCGGAAGTCTATGGATCGCGGTCCGGCAGCCGAAAACGAGTTCCGCGCGGGCGTCACCGGGGAACGAGCACGACCAGGGTGATCGAGTCCGCGGGATAGGTCCGGGTGAACCCTCCGGACGACACCTGGGTAGCGGACTGACGCTGGATGCCGTGCCCGACATAGGCGTACGTCGCAGCGTGCGCCCGAGCGCGGAAGTGCCGCAGCCTCAGCCTGCTGCGCAGGTCGTGGCCGGTCTTGTTGAGGACCATGACCGTCACCGCGCCGTCGGCGCCGTGCTGCGCGGCGTACACCGCGAGGCGTCGCTGCCGGCTGGTCGTTGCGCGCACCCCCACGTTGCCGAAGGTGTGGTGGTGACCGTCGTAGTTGCGGTACATCGAGAACGCCGGGCCGGGGACGGGCGAGGACGACTCGGGCCAGAACGTCGCCAGGGAGAGTCGCTGCCGGCCGAAGATGCCGAGGCCGTCCGCCTCGATGACGTTCTGCAGCCGCGGGCCGGAGGTGACGCCGAGGCCGAGGTTGTACTCGCTCAGCGACAGCTTCGTGCCGGGGTAGTCCTTGCGGACCCAGGTGTGCATGCGAGGCAGCAGCCGGATCACGCTGTTGATCCACGAGGGGTCGCGGTAGTGGGCGTCCCACAGCGAGCGGGTGACGTCGGTGGCCGGTCGGTAGCTCCCCTGGGGGTAGTAGTGCAGGTCGAAGTAGTCGAGCAGCCGGGTGCCCGTCTGCCGCTGCGCGGCCGCGAACCGGTGGAGATACCAGGCGGAGAGCGCCGCGCCGCCGTGTGCCGCGCGGTCGGGGGAGTGGGCGTCACAGGTCCCGAGCCTGCGCAGGTCGACGCTGGAGCAGAAGTAGTTGGGCCAGCCCCACTCGGCGGGGCCGAGGACGGCTGCGGTCGGGTCGTACAGCTTGACCGCAGTCGCGGCGGCGACCGACTTCGACCACAGCTCGTCGTACCCCACCGGTCGGTGGTGGAAGTCGTGGTGGGTCTGGTCCCACAGGCCGGGCTCGTTGCCGAGCTCGTAGATCCCGACGCCGCCGTGGCCGGCGTCGCCGTACTTCCTGACGAGGTGCGAGACCCAGCCGGCGTCGAAGCCCGCGCCGGCACGCCGGCCGGCGATCGAGGGGTCCGGGTGCGCCACGAAGGCACCGTTGTGCCGCCCGTTCCCGCAGAGCGAGTGGAAGGGGTCGTGGTCGTCCTGTGGGCCGTAGCGGTCGGTGGGAAAGCTGCACGGGTTCGTGTTGTCCGGGGCGTAGCTCACCGCGTTGGCGACGTACCCGTCCAAGGGCAGGGTGAGCAGGGTCCGGGTGCCGGTCGTGTGGTCCTGTCGGATCTGGGCGTCGACCGCGCTGTAGTGATGGCCGGTGTTGCAGTAGCCGAACGCCAGCTCCCAGCAGTCGGGGAAGTTCTCGAAGTACCAGTCGTTGCCGTGGTTGCTGCCACGGATCTTCCAGTTGTAGGTCTCAGCGGAGTTGCCACCCCACCGGTCGACCGAGAGGTGGGTCCGCCGTGCGAACGACCGCTGCGCGAAGTTGACGCCGTAGATGTCGGGCGAGATCCGGTGCCGACCGGTGCCGACATCGACCCTGAGGGCAGGGCCGGAGGCCCGCTCGGCCCGGCGGGCGGCCACCTGGTCGCGGAGAGGGGTCGCCGCGGCGCCGCGCTCGGCGAAGAACGGCGTGAGCAGCACCGTGGCCAGCGTCGCCGCGAGCGCCACACGTCCGGTCCGAGGAGTCATGTGCTGACCGTGCCACGGTTCGCGGATGCCGACCAGCCGGTACGGCGAGGGGAAGCGCCTCGCGGGCTTCCCCGACAGCCGTGCGAGGCGCTTGACGCGCCGCGGGCCGGGCGTACCGGAGTTCGGGGCGCGTAACCCCCGGGGATCGAGAAGCCCGAGGAGGATTCCTCGACCCTACGCCCGCCATCGCGCGCTGAGTAGAGCCTCGGCGACCCAACCTGCTCCGGGTGGGCAGCAGGCAGCCGAAATGAGTGGTCGCCGGGAGCGGGGACCACCTAGCGTCTGCGCATGGAGCTGCGCTTCTTCGACGACCCCCTCGCCTTCCTCGACGTGGCCGCCGACCATCTCGCCGAGCAGCCCGTCGTGAGCACGGTCGTGTCGGGGGTCGCCCACAAGATCGCGGCCGACGCGGAGGCCGGGGTGCCGTGGCCCGCCGGGGTGCCGTGCTGGTTCACCGTGGTGCACGACCGGGAGAAGGTCGTGGGCGCCGCGATGCGGACGGCGAAGTTCGGCACGCACCCGGCGTTCCTGCTGCCGATGTCCGACGAGGCCGCCACGCTGCTCGCCCGCAACCTGGTCGAGCGCGACGAGCCGATGACGGCCGCCAACGGAGCGCTCCCTGCGGTGCAGGTCTTCTGCGAGGAGATGGCGGCCCACGTCGGTGGTGAGGTCAGGGTCGGCCAGCACACGCGACTGTTCGAGCTCGGCGAGCTGGTCGAGCCGCCGCCCGTCGAAGGCAGACTCCGACCCGCGGTCGTCGACGAGGAGCCGTTGATCACCGCGTGGTTCGACGCGTTCATGGTCGATGCCGACGAGCAGGCCGGGCGGACACCGGGGGAGACCCCGCACGAGACTCCGGGACCCGAGGACATGCGGCGGCGGATCGAGGGTGGCCGGGTCTTCGTCTGGGAGGACGGGTCCGGGCAGGCCGTCAACGTCACCGCCGCCAGCCAGCCGTCGTACGGCGTCTCCCGGATCGGGCCGGTCTACACCGGACGCGAGCACCGGGGCCGCGGCTATGCCAGCGCCGCGGTCGCACAGACCTCGAGGCTGCTCCGCGACAGCGGCGAGCGGCCCTGCCTGTTCACCGACCAGGCGAACCCGACGTCCAACAAGATCTACGAGGCGATCGGCTACCGGCGCGTGGTCGACATGGCGAATCTCCGCGTGGAGTGACGCCTCAATAGAGTGGGCGGGACATGAACGACGCCCCCGAATCCCCGGTCGAGCAACCGAGGCTCGCGCAGACCTTCGCCGAGGTCGAGGATGCGCTGCTCTCACGCTGGCCCGAGACGAAGCTCGAGCCGTCGCTGGACCGGATCCGCGCGTTCACCGAGCTGCTCGGTGACCCGCAGCGCGGCTACCCGGTGATCCAGCTGACGGGCACCAACGGCAAGACCTCGACCAGCCGGATGATCGACACCCTGCTGCGCGCCCTCGACCTGCGCACCGGGCGCTTCACCAGCCCGCACCTCGAGCGGATGAACGAGCGGATCTGCATCGACGGAGAGCCGCTGACCGACGAGGAGTTCGTGCGCGCCTTCAACGACGTCGCGCCGTACACCCACCTGGTCGACAGCTCGCAGCCCCAGCCGTTGAGCTTCTTCGAGACCATCGTCGCGATGGCGTACGCCGCGTTCGCCGACGCGCCGGTCGACGTCGCCGTGGTCGAGGTCGGCATGGGCGGCACGTGGGACGCGACCAACGTCGCGGACGCCCAGGTGGCCGTGGTCACGCCCATCGGCGTCGACCATGCGAGCTACCTCGGCGACTCCCCCGAGGTGATCGCCGTCGAGAAGGCCGGGATCATCAAGCCGGGCGCGACCGCGGTGCTCGCCGAGCAGCTGCCCGGCCCGGACGAGGTCCTGCTGGCCCGGGCCGCCGAGGTCGGCGCGACCGTCGTACGCGAGGGGCTGGACTTCTCCGTCGCCGCGCGGGTGCCCGCGGTGGGCGGTCAGCTGCTGTCGTTGCAGGGACTGCGGGCACGCTACGACGAGGTGTTCCTGCCGATGTACGGCGCGCACCAGGCGCAGAACGCCGCGATGGCGCTGGCGGCGGTCGAGGCCTTCGCCGGCGACCTGCCCCTCGACGAGGACCTCGTACGCGAAGCGTTCGCCCGCGCGTCCTCACCCGGCCGGCTCGAGGTGATCCGGCGCAGCCCGATGATCCTGCTCGATGCTGCGCACAACCCCCACGGCGCCCGGGCGATCGCCGAGGCGCTCGAGGACTCCTTCGCGTTCTCGCCGCTGATCGGCGTGATCGGCGTGATGGCCGACAAGGACTACGACGGCGTGCTGGGCGCCCTCGAGCCGCACCTGGCGCACGTCGTCTGTACCCAGAACTCCACGGCGCGCACCCTGCCCGCGACCCGGCTGGCCGAGGTGGCGCGTGAGGTCTTCGGGCCCGACCGGGTGAGCGTGGAGCCGCGGCTGGCCGATGCGATCGACCAGGCGACGACCATGGCCGAGGCCGGCGAGGTGCTGGGGACGTCGATCGGCTCCGGGGCGGTGCTGGTGACCGGCTCCGTGGTCACCGTCGGCGAGGCACGCGCGATGCTGAGGCGCCGGGGGTCCCCGTGAGCGAAGCGAGAGCGCGCTGGGTGGCGCACCCACTGGGCGGTCGTGACGTTGCGCGCGAACTGCGAGCTCGCCGGGAGGCGGCGTGAGCGGCGAGGAGCGGTCGCCGAAGCGCGGCATGTGTGCGGCGATCCTCTCGCTGGAGGCGGTGGTGCTCGGCCTGACCACGCCCGTGATGATCAACCTCGCGAACGTCCCGTGGCGCACGGCCTGCTGGGTCGGGCTCGGCCTGTGCGTGGCCTGCCTCCTGCTCGCCGGTCTGCTCCGCTGGGAGCTCGCGTACGCCGTCGGCTGGCTGATCCAGGTGGCCGCCATCGGGCTCGGGTTCGTGGTCCCGATGATGTTCGTCCTCGGCGCGATCTTCGCGCTGCTCTGGGGCACGGCGTACTTCCTCGGTCGCAAGATCGAGCGCGAGCGCGCCGAGGCCTACGCGGCGTACGACGCCGAGAATGCCGGCTAGCCCGGGGTCGTCAGCGTCGGGCGCGGTGGATGGCGACAGCCGCAAGCACCGCGAGCACGCCCGCAGCGACCATCCCCGCTGGGACGCGCCCGTCGGTACGGCGGCCGCGGAGCGCGTGGTCGGCCTGGCTGGAGAGCACGGAGCCGTTGCTCTGGTGGGACAGGGCCGAGCCCGCGCTCTGGTACGACAACAGCGAGGCTGCCGACATCGCCGACCCGATCGACCCGGCCGACGCGAACGAGCCGACGCTGGCGAACGACGCGAACGAGGCAGCGCTGCCGATCGACAGCACGGAGTCCTGCGAGCAGATCGAGAGGAGCGAGTTCTCTGACCAGAGGGACCACACCCGCGGCAGCGTAGCCCTCTCCGGTGGCGCCGGGCACCACCGGAAACTGGGGCGGCGTCCGAGACGTCGGACCCGCGAACGACACGTCACGCGCTCGCGCGCAGTCTGGTCCACCCACCACGCAGCGGACGTTCCAAACGTTGGTGTCGGTAAGGGGATGGAGGTCGCCCTGGTTGCCATGGGCGGTCGGTGCGGCGCCCTCCCTGGCCGCCCCGTTCAAGACGCAACGCCGACTTTGCCAGCGCACCTCACTCCGCCCTGAAGCGAGAGTGAGCCATTCCTTCAGCACTCTCGGCCGATGAGCGTGAGTGTGCTCCCGGCGTGTGATGGGATCCCGACCATGAGCGAACTCGGTTCGAGGCGCCGCCCCCAGGGTTGATCTGCCCCCGTAACGGCCGCTTCCTCACGGGGTCAAGGCCTCTGGCGGTGGCCACGACGGGTGAGCGTTCGTACGATTATTGCCAGGCCGTGATGGCTTGCAGGGTCAGGTCGTCGGGCACCTCCGCGAATGGGTGCCGACGGCCGGTGACTATGGCGATGGATGATAGCGAGCCCGAGGTAGCGGCCGGCCTATCGCCGACAATTCGCGTGTTCGTCGACCAGGACGTCGCCGAGGGCCGCGCTGCCAGCCGAGCCGACGCGATCGCCAAGGCCTTGGCCCGCGAGCAGCGTCGCCGAGCCGCCGAACGCGACGTCGAGCTCCTGCTCGCCCACCGGGGCGAGCACGACCTCGACGAACTTGCCGCACACGCTGCCAACACCCCGCTCGAGATCGACTGATGCGGCCCATCCACCTCGCCCAGCTGGACGAGACCCGCCCCGTCCTAGTGCTGACTCGTGAAACCGTGCGGCCGCACCTGACCAACGTCACGGTCGCGCCGATCACCGGCACGATCCGCGGACTGTCCACCGAAATCCCGGTCGGAACAGTCAACGGGCTCGACCACGACAGCGTCATCAGCCTCGACAACATCCAGACCATCCCAACCCGGCACCTCGGTCGGCAGATTGGCCTGCTGCGCCTCGCTCAAGAGGAAGCGCTAACCCACGCGATCCACGCCGCGTTCAACCTCGAGGACCTCTAACAGCACCTGCCCCGCGGCAGCGGTGACCACACCCAGGCGACCACATCGCAACCGTCCCGTATCGCCGCCGACACCTGAGCTTCTGCCATTCACCTCTGCCATTCACCTCTTGTCAGCCCTCCCAGAGACTCCAAGAGACCCAGGGCGATTCACCCTGGTGTCGTTCCTACTCGTTGGGCAGGAGACCAACAACCTGCTCCGTAGGACATCCCGAAGGGATGGAGTCGATGCCTTTCGGCAGGTGGTTGGTGTACTGCACAGCACCACCGTCGACGTGATCGTCGATCATCACGTCGCCCAATCCGGGCACGTCGATGGTGAGCGGATCGTCCGAAACGATGGTGGTGCCATGCGGCCAGAGAACGGTCGCTCCGCCGATGCCCACGCATTTCCCGGCCATCGCCACTCACCCGCGTAGCCGACCCCCACCACGGCCGCACCTCGGTGATCAGCGTCGACGAGAACGATCGAGCGTGCGCTGTGCAACACGCCGCCTTGACCGCTGCCGCACCCGGACAAGAGCAACCCCGAGCCGAGCACAGTCAGGATGACGACGCCCCGCGGACTCATGGCTCTCGTGGATCCCTTGGACGAAGAGCCGATGCGTTGGTTCCGGTGGAAACGCACTCACCTAGTGGCTGCCGCCGTCCGGTGCACTCAAATGGCGGCGGTCGTCGCTCGCGGCTCTTCATTGCATTGCGATGCGCCAGTTGCCGCCGTGCTCGCGTACGACCGTCTCCTCGGACTCGACCGTCACTCCCGCCCGTGCCGCGAGGTCAGACCGAACCCCTGTCTCCTCGAGTCGCTGGATGACGAGGTCTCACGGAATGCCGTGCTGGGTGACGAGGTCGCGCTCAGCGTCGCGGCGGGTGACCAACCAGACCACGGGTTCGACGTGGAATCCGAGGAATGGGATAGCGCCGATGACGCCCTGCGATCTGCTGGCCCGGCTATTGCATCGTGAACGTGTCCACGACCGCCCGGCCGTCTTCTGCGTACAACGGAATCGTCCGACGCCCAGGAAGGGTTCCCGCCACCTCGGCGGCCCTGACACCGTTGAGCGTGGTCGGACCGGCGTCCAGATCGGTCTCACGAACGAAGCCCGTCACACCGTGGTCACCCATGGCGGCCACCAGGTCGACGTGGGTCTTGATCCCGCCCACGGAGTAGGAGCCGTAGCGAAGACCGTCGGTGGTGGTGCCGCTCGGCACGGGCGGCAGAGGGCCAGCGTGGGCATGGAACTGGGAGCCGGTCGACTGAGATCGCAGGCCGAGGGCCGCCAGCACGCACACGCCGAGCAGCACCAGGACCAGGACCAGCGCGGCGAACAGGACAACCTCGACCTGTCGCCGAAACGGGCCGACTGATCCGAGTGGGATCGGTCTCATCGTTCAGCCCCGTTCGCCTCAGAGGACTCGAGGCTACGCCCTGACCGGCCCGAAGGGCTTACCGCGCAAGCGCGATCACCGAGTCACCGATGGCGCATCGACCCGTCCCAGGGAGCGCGCATCCCGCGGCACGGAATCGTCTCACCCGAGTCCACCGACGATCGCGGCCAGGGCGGACTCGAGCTCGTCGTCGGTGCAGCCGCCGAAGCCGATGATCAGGCCGGTCAGCCGGGCGGAACGGCAGTAGTCGCTGAGCAGCGGCACCTCGAAGCCCGCGGCGCGCGCGGAGGCGTGCGCACGCAGGGCCCTGGCCTGCGACATCGGCACCGTGGCGTACATCCCGGCCACCGGCAGGATCGGCTCGGCATGAGGGAGCAGCAGCTCGGTCACCCGGGCCGCTCGGGCGGCGTACGTACGACGCGCCGAGCGCACGACCTGGTCGACGTAGCCGTCGCGGAGCAACGACAGGAAGGCGCGCTGCACGGGCCAGGACGCCACGTCGTGGGTGACCGCCCGCCGCGCGAGGATCGTTCGGTGCAGCGCCGGGGGCGCAACCAGCCATCCCAGCCGCAGGCTCGGGGCCACCGTCTTGCTCGTGGTGCCGAGGTAGGCGACGCGTTCGCGGTCGAGAGCCGCGAGCGCCGGCACCGGAGCCACGTCGTAGCGGAACTCGGAGTCGTAGTCGTCCTCGATCACCACCGCTCCGGCCCGCGTCGCGGCGTCCAGCAGGCTCACGCGTGCCGAGCCGGGCATGACCGGGCCGAGCGGGTGCTGATGTGCCGGGGTCACGTAGGCGGCGACCGCGCCGGCCAGGTCGGTGACCACCTGGGCCGCGGGCAGGTCTCGTACGTCGCGGCCGGCCGCCCGGATCGCCTCGGCGGCCGCCCGGTACCCCGGGTCCTCGTGCGCGACCGGCCCCGGCGGCAGGGCCGCGAGGACCTGGTCGAGCCCGCCGATGGTCCCGGTCGTCACCAGGATCTCGTCGGGGTCGCACGTGAGTCCCCGGGTGCGAGCCAGGTGGGTGGCGAGCTCGGCGCGCAGGGACGCCAGCCCAGCGGGGTCGTCGTACGCCGCCGGGGCGGTGTCGGCGGAGACGTCTCGCCAGGCACGGCGCCAGGCGGCGCGATGTCGCGGGTCGATCCACGGTGTGCCGGTGTCGAGGCGGAGCAAGGGAGACTCCTGCGGGCGGGCGCGGGGTGCCCGGCGGCGCGACCGGGTGACGGCGCCGGCCGCGACGTACGTACCGGAGCCGTGTCGCGCCTCGAGCCAGCCCTCGGCGGCGAGCTGGTCGAACGCCTTCTCGGTGACCGACCGGGAGACGCCCAGATCGGCAGCGAGGGCACGGGTGCTGGGCAGCCGCCCGCCGACCGGGAGCCGGCCGCCGATGACGCCGTCGCGGATCTGGTCCGCGATCTGGCTGCCGAGGGGCGTGCGCTCGGCCCGGTCGAGCGTGAGGGGGACGGCGAGGGTGCGAGCCATGAGTGTCCTGTCGGAAAAGGGTCGAAGTGGCTCGTGCGGTCAGGCCACTTCTGGGACACACTAGCGACGTGACGCAACGGCTCTCGCCCACGGCCCGCACGACGATCACCCGCCACCACGAGCGGGCGAGTGACGACCGGTCCGACCTCTTCGCGCTCCTCGACGAGGCGCTGGTCTGTCACGTGGGCATCGTCCGCGACGGGCAGCCGGTCGTGCTGCCGTCGATCTTCGCCGTCGACCCGGACGGGCCCGACGAGGGCGGCACGCTCTACCTGCACGGCTCGGTCGCGGCCCCCTGGCTGGTCGAGGCGCCGACCACCCCGGTCTGCGCCACGTTCACCATCATCGACGGTGCGGTGATCGCCCGCGTGGGGTTCAGCCACTCGATGAACTACCGCTCCGCCGTGGTGATGGGGGTCGCGCGGCAGGTGATGGACGCGAGCGAGCGCGAGCAGGCGCTCGGCCTGATCGTCGACCACGTGATCCCGGGGCGGTCGGCCACTCTGCGCCCGAACAGCCGCAAGGAGCTCGCCGCGACCGCGGTGCTCGCCGTACCGCTGGCCGAGGCGTCGGTGAAGGCCCGGACGGGCGGTCCGAAGGACGAGCCGGAGGATGTCGCCACGGGCGCCTGGGCGGGCGTCGTACCGCTGTCGCTGACCGCGGGTGAGATCCGGCCCGAGCACGACGGACCGGTTCCCGCCGAGGTCCAGAGACGTGCCGCCCAATGGGGAGCGCCGTCGACTGCTCGATAGGGTGCCGCTCATGCAGCGCACCCTGGTCCTGATCAAGCCCGACGCCGTACGACGCGGCCTGGTCGGCGAGGTGCTGTCGCGTTTCGAGGCCAAGGGCCTGTCGATCGTGGCGATGCAGCACCGCACCATCGACGCCGCCATGGCCGACCGGCACTATGCCGAGCACGTCGAGAAGGACTTCTACCCGCCGCTACGCGACTTCGTCTGCAGTGGCCCCCTCGTCGCGCTGGTGCTCGAGGGCGACGAGGCCGTCGACGTCGTCCGCGCCCTCAACGGCGCCACCGACGGGCGCAAGGCTCTGCCCGGCACGATCCGCGGCGACCTCAGTCTCTCCAACCGGGAGAACCTCGTGCACGGATCCGACTCCCCGGAGTCGGCCGCCCGCGAGATCGCGATCTGGTTCGAGAAGCTCTGACCGCGCCGAGCGCGGTCAGAGCTCCTCGACGGGGGCTACGCGTCGAACGTGCCGAGGAACTGTCCCAGCGAGGGGCGACCGAGGTGGCCGGCCTCCTGCATGATGCCGGGGGTCTCCGGGTCGGTCGCGAACGCCGTCCAGCCCTGCTCGTCCCAGTCGAAGATCGCCCACACGCGGTCCTCCTCGATCGGGTCGCGGTAGACGGTGGCGCCCTTCGACCCGTGTGAGCCGCGCTTGTCGGCGCCGGCTGCGCCGAACACGGCCAGGAAGTGGTCGAGGTCCTTGACCTGCGTCGTTGCCAGGATCATCGCTGTCTCCTTCTCTCGCGGGGATCGAACCCGATCCCCGGATCTCCCAGCGCTGGTCGGCTGGATCGAGGGAATCCTGTTCCGTCCGCGGCCCGTGCACATGAGGAGATCTCCTCATTCCGGGTCCCCATCTCGAGGCGCCGGGCCGGGTCACCCGGTGGCCGGCTCCACGAGTGCGTGGTCGAGCGCCCACCGCGTGGCGGACGCGCGGTTGGTCACGGCGAGCTTGATGTAGATGTGCTGGATGTGGTTGTCGGCGGTCTTCGCGGAGATGAACAGCCGCTCCGAGATCTCGCGAGTGGTCGCCCCCTCGGCGATGAGCCGCAGCACCTGCGTCTCGCGGGCCGTCAGGTTCGCAGGTCCGCCGCGCTGACCCGCGATCACGAGGGCCTGCGAGGCCTCGCCGATCTGGTGGACGGCGTACGCCGCCACCTCCGGGAGGTCCATCGCCGCGCCGCTGGCGGCACACCGGTCCGCCCGCTCCTGACCGAGGCTGTCGCGGACCCGCGCGTCGACGTCGGGCAGCGACGGGACGTGGTGGACGCTGGCGGGCTGCCGGGACATCGCGCCGAGGAGGGTGCCGGCGACCGCGGGCCGCCCGAGCCGCTCGAAGAGCGCCGGCAGGCTCGCCAGGGTGATCGTCAGCTGTGCGACGGCGCCGGCGCGCAGGAAGGCCTCGATCGCCGCGCCGAACAACGTCAGCGCCGTCTCCAGCTGGCCGTCCGAGGTGTGCAGGAGAGCGGCATCCCGGGCCAGGAAGCCCTCGAAGAACCGCACGTCGTGCTCGCCGATGAAGGCCACTCCCTCGTCCCACGTCTCCAGGGCGCGTTGCGGCTCCACCGTCGACAATGCGAGACCGACGATCCACAGCGTGTAGGCGATCCAGTACGGGTTGCCGAGCTCGCGCGCGGCCTCCAGGGCCGCCTCGGTCAGGCCCAGCGCTTCCTCGACCCGACCCGCCGACTGCAGGCCGTCGACGTAGGCGGCGATCGCGAACGCCCTGCTGGTGCCTGGCAGGGCCGCGACCGCGCCGGTCAGCTCGACGTACCGGGCGAGGTTGCCGGAGTAGACCTGCCCGAGCGCCTCGATGAACGTCGCGTAGCCGGGCTCGCACGACTCGTAGCCGGCGAGAGCCTCCAGCTCGACGGCCCGATGGGCGTTGGCCGTTGCCGCGGCGGCACGCCCGACGAAGCAGGCGTAGCCGGCCGCGGCGTACAGGCGCGGAAGACGGCGTACGTCGGCCCGGGCCGCCTCGTCGAGCAGCGCCTCCGCCCACCCGATCGTCTCGAACAGCTCGACGGAGAACCCCATCAGCGCCGCATGCGCGACGATGTCGGTCGCGACCGTCACCTGGCCGCGGTCGACGCTCCAGCGGTACGACGAGCGCAGGTTGGCCAGCTCGGCGTGCACCCAGTCCACCTGCTGCCGCCATCCGGGGCCGTTCCATCGCTCCCAGCGCGCGACGGCCTCGCCGCCGAAGTGGGCGGCATGCCGATCGCGCAGGGCCTCTCGTCGGGCCGGGGGCAACCGCTCCTCCGCGAACGCCCGGATCGTCTCGAAGAGGCTGTACCGGGTCCGGTCGGCACCGTGGTGGGCCACGACCAACGACTTGCGTACCAGCGAGTCGAGGAGTCGCAGGACCTCGATGTCGTCGGTCGTCCCGGCGACAGCGCACAGCGCGGTCAGGTCGAAGCCGCCCGCGAACACCGACGCCGTCCCCAGCACGGTGCGCTCGGCGTCGTCCAGCAGGTCGACGGACCACGCGACCGCATGCTGCAGCGTCAGCTGACGGGCCGGGCCGTACTCCGGGCCGGTCAGCAGCCGGAAGCGGTCACCGAGGCGGTCGCGCACCTCGGCGGCGCTCATCGCCGCCATCCGCGCGGCGGCCAGCTCGATGCCCAGCGGGAGACCGTCGAGGGTCTCGCAGATCTCGACCACCGCCGCCCCGGTCTGCTCGTCGAAGATCGCGAACCCGGGTCGTACGGTGGCCGCCCGATCCACGAACAGCGACACCGCGTCGGACATCACACCGCCCTCGAGCGCCAGTGGCGCCACCGGCACGATCGCCTCGCCGGCGATGCGGAGGCCCTCACGCGATGTCGCCATGATCCGGGGCGTCTCGGAGCGGGCGACGACCTGGCCGATCGCCGCCGCGGCAGCCGCCAGGACGTGCTCGCAGTTGTCGATCACGATCAGCAGGCGCCGACCGGCGACGGCCTCCGCGACGGTGTCGATGACGGGCGTGTCGCCCTGCGGCGTGACCCCGAGGGCGTCCGCGATGGCGAAGGGCACGGCCTCTGGGTCATGGACGGGGGCCAGCTCGACCAGCCACACGCCGTCCGGGAACTCCTCGGCCACGTGGGCCGCAGCGGCCAGGGCCAGCCGCGTCTTGCCCACACCACCGACACCGCTCAAGGTCACCAGCCGATGTGTGCGCATCAGTGACCCGATCGAGGGGAGCGCTCGCTCTCGTCCGATGAGGGACGTGGCGGAGCTCGGCAGGTTGCCACGCCGTGCGTCTCGGCTCACGGCGCCAGTCTGGCAAAGACGCCGTCGGCGCCGTACCGACGACCGGACGACGTGAGTAGGGTGACCGGTCACTGGGAGGTCCGAGATGGACGAACTGACGCTGCTGACCCACGCGGAGCGCGAGCTGAGCCGCGTCATCTCGGGCCTCGACGACGCCGACCTGGGTGTCGTCTCCAACTGCGCGCCCTGGACCGTACGACGCCTCGCCAGCCACGTACTCAAGAACCAGCTCTTCTGGGCGGGTCTCGTGACGGGCCACGAGCTCATGTCGCAGGAGGAGGCCATGGCTGCGGTGCCCTACGACGGTGACCTGGGGCCGATCGCGGCGGAGGTCACCGACCGGGTGACCGAGCTGTGGCACACCGAGGGCGTGCTCGCCGCCCACCACGCGACGCCCTTCGGCGAGCTGCCCGGAGCCGTCGTCGTCAACTTCGCCCTCATCGATGCCACTGCGCACGCGTGGGATCTCTCGGCGAGCCTCGGCCGCGCGATCGAGTTCCCGCCCGAGTGGATCCCGCGGATGACCGGTGTCGTCGAGCTGACCTGCACCGAGCATGCCGTCGAGATCGGCCTGATCAAGCCACCGACCGAGGCATCCGCGGACGCCACCGACACCCAGCGGCTGATGGCCGCGGCCGGCAGGTCCGTCCCGGGCTGACGATTCGTACGACCGGGCCGGCCGCGCTGGAGACAGCGGTCAGGCCTTCGTGCCGTGGCCGAGCAGTCCGCCGAGCACGTCGCCGAGGATCGCGCCCATCGGGTTCGAGGCGCTCGACGACGAACCATCGGCACCTTGCGTCGCGCCCTGCAGCACCTGGGAGAGCACCCCGCCCAGCGCGCCCCCGCCGATCGCCCCGCCGGTCGATCCGGTGACCTGCTTGGCGAGGTAGGACATCACGATCGGTGCGAGCAGCGGCATCAGCTTGCCGACCAGACCGCTCGAGACGCCGGTCGCGCCGAGCTGCTGGACCACCTGGTCCTGCTGCGACCCGAAGATGTGGGCGGCGACCTTCTGCCCTTCCACGGGGTCCACCTGGGTGGTGTCGATCGTGCCGGCGGCGAGGTCGTTCTGGTGCTGCGTCAGCGCCCCCGCCAAGGACGCCGCACCGCCGGGGCTCTGGGCGTTGGCGTGCAACCCGCCGAGCAGCGCGGGGAGCACTTTCGCGGCCGCCTGCTGCACCTCAGCGGGGTCTGCTCCGACCTGCCGGGCGAGGCGGTCGAGGTCGAGGTTGCCGAGGATGTCGAGGAGGGGATCGGTGCTCATGACCGGGACCGTACTCCTGCCCGCGTGACCTCCGGCAGGGACAAAACCGCAGGTCATCGGCGTGGCACCCCGGCTGCGCGTCGTCCCGCTCCTAACCTGGCTAGCAGGTCGGCGTGTGCGGTGTGCCGTCCCGCGGGGGTGCAGTGGGTGCCTCCCTTCCCCAGGTACGACGACACTGCGAGGCGAGCGCATTGGCGAACAGCATCATCGGCCGCGACATGGCGGTCGATCTCGGGACCGCCAACACCCTGGTCTACGTCCGCGGCCGCGGCATCATGCTCGACGAGCCGAGCGTGGTCGCGCTCAACGACACCACCGGCGACATCCTCGCAGTGGGCCACGAGGCGAAGCGGATGATCGGGCGCACGCCCGACAACATCCGCGCGATCCGGCCCATGAAGGACGGCGTGATCGCCGACTTCGAGGCGACCGAGCAGATGCTGCGGTTCTTCATCCAGCAGGTCCACCGGCGGCGCTACTTCACCAAGCCGCGGATGGTGGTCTGCGTCCCCAGCGGCATCACGGCCGTGGAGCAGCGGGCGGTCAAGGAGGCGGGCTACCAGGCCGGCGCTCGCAAGGTCTACATCATCGAGGAGCCGATGGCTGCCGCGATCGGCGCGGGCCTGCCGGTGCACAAGGCCGCCGGCAACATGGTGGTCGACGTCGGTGGTGGCACCACCGAGGTCGCGGTGATCTCGCTCGGCGGCGTGGTCACCAGCCTGTCGATCCGTACGGCGGGTGACGACCTCGACACCGCGATCGTGGCCTGGATGAAGAAGGAGCACGGCCTCATGCTCGGCGAGCGCACCGCCGAGGAGGTCAAGATGACGCTCGGCTCGGCGTTCCCCACGAGCGACGAGCCGGAGGCCGAGATCCGGGGCCGCGACATGGTCAGCGGCCTCCCGCGGTCGGTGCTGGTCACCAGCTCCGACGTACGCAAGGCCCTCGAGGAGTCGCTGCACTCGATCGTCGACGCCGTACGCGCGACCCTCGACCAGACACCGCCCGAGCTGGCCGGCGACATCATGGATCGCGGCATCGTGCTCACCGGGGGCGGCGCGCTGCTGCGCGGGCTCGACGAGCGCCTGCGCCACGAGACCGGGATGCCGGTGCACGTCGCCGAGGACCCGCTCTCGAGCGTTGCGATGGGGGCGGGCAAGTGCGTCGAGGAGTTCGAGGGGCTGCAGCAGGTGCTGGTCTCGGAGCGCCGGCGGTACTGATGTTCTCGTCACTGAGGCGCCGGTCGAAGGCACCCGCGTCGCGGCTGCTCCGGGGCTACCGGCCGCTGCGGCCCGGGCCGGACTCCTTCGACGAGCGCGCCGACCGCTCCCGGCTCCGCTCGCGCATGGTCGCGCTGGTGCTGGCCTGCCTGACGCTGATGACCCTCGACCACCATCCCGGCGCCCACTCGCCGATCGAGCCGGCCCGGCGGGCCATGGGCTCGGTGTTCGGCCCGGTGGAGTCCGCGACGTCGGCCGGGGTCCGCCCCGTCACCGCGATCGGCGACTGGTTCCGCACGCGTCGCTCCCTGCAGAACGACATCGCCACGTTGCAGGCGCAGAACTCGCGGCTCCGGGCGCAGGCGGCGACCTCTCAGTACGCCCGCCACCAGCTCGCGGAGTTCCAGGGGCTGACGTCCGCGGCCGGCACGCTCAGCCAGGCCCTCGTCCCGGCTCATGTCGTCGCCTACGGCCCGGCCCAGTCGTTCTCGCGCACGGTCACCATCGACGCGGGCTCGGCAGCGGGCGTGCGCCCCGACGAGACCGTGCTGAACGCCGACGGGCTGGTCGGCCGCGTGCTCCGGGTGACCCGTACGACGGCCACCGTGCTGCTGGTCGTCGACACGGAGTCGGTGGTCGGCGGTCGCGTCGGTGCCAGCATGAAGGTCGGGTTCCTGCGTGGGCAGGGCGGCCTGGGCGACCAGGGCACCCTCGACCTCGAGCTGCTCGACCAGAGCCAGGCACCGGCCAAGGGCGACACCATCGTGACCTGGGGCAGTCACGGCGGCGCGCCGTACATCTCCGGGGTACCGATCGGGAGGGTGACCGCGGTCTACGCCAGCCTCCGCGAGTCGACCCAGCGTGCGGTCATCTCGCCGTACGTCGACTTCGGTGCCCTCGACCTGGTCGGCGTCGTCGTACCATCCGGAACGCCGAGCGACCGCGGTGTGATCGAGGCCGACGGGAGCCTGCCGTGAGCGGCGCGAGAGCGGGGGCACGGTGAGGTCCGTCCGCGTGGCCGTCGCGGCGGGCCTCGTGTTCGTCGCGCTCGTCCTCCAGGTCGCGGTGTTCCCGCACCTGGCCTGGGAGGGCATCGTCCCCGACGTCTGCCTGCTGGTCGTGGTGGCCGCCGCGCTGGTCCGCGGCCCGGCGTTCGCGGCCACCCTGGGCTTCTTCGCGGGACTGATGTTGGACCTCGCACCGCCCGCCGACCACGTCGCCGGTCGCTGGGCGCTGGCGTTGGTCCTGGTCGGGTACGTCGCGGGGTTGATGCGGCAGGACACGCGGCCGTCGGCGACCACGGTCGTGGCGACGGTGGCGGCCTCGTCGTTCGTCGGCACGTCCGTCTACGCGCTCTCCGGGGTGGTGCTGGGTGATGCGGTGGCGGGCTTCGGCGACGTGGTCCGCATCATCCTGGTGGCTCTGCTGTGGGACGTCCTGCTGACCCCGCTCGTGCTGCCGGGGCTGATGAGGCTGCTCACCCGATGGGAGCCGGCGAGCGCGTGATGACTCCGTCGACCCCACCGCACACGAGCGCCGAACGGTCCCGGCTGCGCCTGGTCGTGGTACGGGTGCTGGTGTTCTCGCTGTTCGCCACGCTCTTCGCCCGCCTCTACTACCTCCAGGTGGTGTCCGGCGCGAGCTATCACGCGGCCGCCGCCTCGCAGTCGCTGCGGGAGGTCGTCGTCCAGCCGCAGCGCGGCCTGATCGTCGACGACCAGGGCCGCCCGCTGGTCGCCAACCGGATGGCGTGGGCGGTGTCGGTCGACCGCACGCTGCTCGACCGGCTCCCGGCCCACGACCGGGACGTGGTCCTGAAGCGGGTCGCCACCGCCGTCCGCACGCCGCTGCGGCGGGTGCGCCAGGCCCTGGTCACCTGCGGTGACCCCGGGAGCGTCCGCGGCCGCTGCTGGAACGGCTCGCCGTACCAACCCGTGCCGGTCGCGGTCGACGTACGCCAGGCGGTGGCGCTGCGGATCCTCGAGCAGCCCGAGGACTATCCCGCTGTGGTCGCGCAGCAGCAGAGCGTGCGCTCCTACCCCCGCCCGTACGGCGTGAACCTCGCCGATGTGGTCGGCTACCTGAGCCCTATCACGGCGGGCGAGCTCGACCATGCCCGCCAGCACCACGACTCGTCGCTCAACGCGGCCAGCACGGTCGGCCGGGCCGGCGTCGAGCAGGAGTACGACCACTACCTGCGTGGGCGGCCCGGCTACCAGCGCGTCGCCGTCGACTCCATGGGGCGGGTGCTCGGCAACGACGGCAAGACGCCGGGCCGGCCGGGCGACACCCTGGTCACGTCGATCGACGCCAAGGTGCAGAGCGCGACCGAGCGCGCGCTCGCCGCCGCGATCCGTACGGCGCGCGCCACCTACGACCCGGTCAGCCACCGCAACTACCGGGCCGACTCCGGCGCCGCGATCGTGATGCAGGCGCGCACCGGCCGCATCGTCGCGATGGCCGGCCAGCCGACGTACGACCCAGCCCAGTGGGTCGGCGGCATCTCCAAGGCGCAGCTCGCGCGGCTCTACTCACCCAGCGCCGGTGACCCGCTGCTCGCCCGGGCACTGCAGGGCCAGTTCGCACCCGGGTCGACCTGGAAGCCGTTCATGACGGTGGGCGCCTTCAACAACGGCTTCGACCCGAACAGCCGGCTCGACTGCTCCTCCGGCTTGCAGGTCGGCGGCCGGCTCTTCCACAACTACGAGTCCGAGTCCTACGGGATGATCGGCTTCGCGCAGGCGCTCCAGGTCTCCTGCGACACCTTCTTCTACCGGGTCGGCCTCCACTTCTGGCAGGAGTACGGCTCGGACCCGACCAACGTCAACGCCCGCGACCCGCTGGTGGGCGAGGCCAAGGCCTTCGGGTTCGGCCGGCCGACCGGGATCGACCTCCCGGGCGAGGCATCGGGCCGGATCGCCGACCGGCACTGGAAGCTGGCCTACTGGAAGGCGATGAAGGGCTACTACTGCAAGATCGACCGGCACAACCCGCCCGGTACGAGCGCCTACCTCCACCTCTTCGCCCACGAGTTCTGCCTCGAGGGCAGCTACTACCGCGCCGGCGACGCCGTGAACTTCGCGATCGGCCAGGGCGACACGCTCGTCACGCCGTTGCAGCTCGCCCGGGCGTACGCCGCACTCGCCAACGGCGGCACGCTCTACGAGCCGCGCGTCGCCAAGGCCGTCGTCCGCCCGGACGGCACGGTCGTGAAGCGGATCCGACCCAAGGTGCAGGGCCACGTGCGGGACCCCGCAAATGCGATCGCCTTCGACAACAACGCACTCCTCGGCACCGCCAAGGTCGGCACGATGGCCTGGAAGATGATCGGCTTCCCCCTCGACAAGGTCCACATCCGCTCCAAGACCGGCTCCGCCGAGGTCTACGGCAAGCAGTCGACGTCGTGGGTGGCGTCGTACGACAAGAACTACGTCGTGCTGATGATGGTCAGCCAGGGCGGCACCGGCTCCGGCACCTCCGGGCCGTTCGTCCGCAAGATCTGGGAGTCGCTGTACGGCGTGCACGGGTCGCAGGTGGACACCCACGACGCGCTGATCCCCGGCATCGTCGCTCCCGACGCGCTGCCGTCGTTCCACCCCGACGGCTCGATCCTTCCCCCCAAGCCGAGGAGCCTGCCGTGAACGGTCGGTTGCGGAGCCCCGGCATCGACCGGGTGCTGATGCTCGCGGTGCTCGCGCTGGTCGGGCTCGGCACCCTGCTGGTCTGGTCCGCGACGTCCCACCGCGACGACCTCACCGGCGGTGACCCCACGGCGTACCTGAAGAAGCAGTTGGTCAACGTCTGCATCGGCCTGGTGCTGATGGTCGTGGTGATGGCTACCGACCACCGGTGGGTCCGGATCGCCGCGCCGCTGGTCTACCTGGCCTCGATCGGCGGCCTGGTCCTCGTGCTCACGTCCGGCACGACCGTCAACGGCTCGCGCTCCTGGATCGACGTGGCCGGCATGTCGATCCAGCCGTCGGAGTTCGCCAAGCTGGCGGTGGTGATCGGGATGGCGCTGCTCGTCGCGGAGCGCGCCGAGGGTCGTCGTACGACGGTCGGTGCCGTCGAGGTGGTCGGCATGCTGGTCATCGCGGGAGCGCCGGCAGCGCTGATCATGCTGCAGCCCGACCTCGGGACGCTGCTGGTCCTCTCGGCCACGGTGTTCGGCGTGCTCGCCGTCTCGGGCGCACCCCGACGCTGGCTCGCGCTGCTGGCCGCCGCCGGAGTGACCGCCGCGGTCGCCGCGTTCGCCGGACATCTGCTCAAGCCCTACCAGGTCGACCGGTTCCTGGCCTTCACCAACCCCGATCTCGATCCCCGCGGAGCGGGCTACAACACCGAGCAGGCACGCATCGCGGTCGGCAACGGCGGGCTCTTCGGGCAGGGCCTGTTCCACGGGTCGCAGACGCGGGCGGGGTTCGTGCCCGAGCAGCACACCGACTTCATCTTCACCGTCGCGGGCGAGGAGCTCGGCCTCGTCGGTGCCGGCGTCCTGATCGCGCTGCTCGGCGTGGTGATCTGGCGAGCGCTGGCCATCTCGGCCCTCTCGACCGACGTCTTCGGCCGCGTCGCCGCCGCCGGGATCGCGTGCTGGCTCGGCTTCCAGGTCTTCCAGAACATCGGGATGTGCCTCGGCATCATGCCCGTGACCGGCGTACCCCTGCCCTTCGTGTCGTACGGCGGCAGCTCGATGTTCGCGGGCCTGCTCGCCGTCGGGCTGCTGCAGAACATCCACCTGCGCGCGACCGCCTCGCTGCCGACGCGGTACGCGCGGCCGGTCCGCCACCTCGTCACCCGCTGAGCGCGGGTTCGACACGGTCGGGCCCGTGGCGAGGCCACGCGGCCACCCCTCACGCTCCGGCCCGGTGTTCGACCGGCCGACGAGAGGGTCACCCGGACGACGATCCGTCGTGCCCGAAGGGCCCGGAGGCCCGGGTAGATCGGCCGTGGCGGAGCCGGCCCGAGAGGCACAGAGTCGGTAGTGGCGGGCGCGGGCGGCACCGGGTCATCCGCCGGGGAGGTATCCGATGCATATGCGGTCGTCACTGTTCGTCATGTCCACCGCAGCCCTGGCCGTGGCGGCGCAGGTCTTCATCACTGTTCCGCCGGTCACTGCGGCTGCCGGGGCCGCCGGCAGAGTCGTCGAGCCCGCTGCCAGGTCCTGGGAGCCCACCGTGGTCCTGGACTACACACGAGGCTCGTCGTTCGTGGTGGACGCGCACAACAACACCACGATCGTCTGGGAGGCGGTCGAGGGTGAGGTCATGGCCGTCCGGCGATCGGCCGGTGGCGCCTGGAGTGCCCCCGAGGTGATCGGTCAGAGCAACGCGGCGTTCGGCACGCCCCGGGTGGCTGCGGACGCCGAGGGCAACGTCACTGCTGTCTGGATGACCCAACGCTCGGGATTGACCGACGGCGTGAAGGCAGCGACCCGTCCCGCGGGCGGCGGCTGGTCCCACGCGCGCCTGATCTCCGATGACCGGAGCGTCCCGACCTATCCGGGTGACGGGAAGGGGCCTTGGGGAGCGGCTGACATCGCCTTGGCGGTGAGTCCGAAGGGCGCTGTCGCTGTGGCTTGGGCATGGGGCAGTGAGGACCGTGACAAGCCCTGGCGCATCCAGTCGGTCTACCGGCGGCCCGGCCGAGGGTGGAGCGATGTCGTCGATGTGACCAAGGCCAAGGGGAACCGCGACCCACAGGTGGGCATCGCGGCCGACGGGACCGTGGTGCTGTTGTACGCGCGCCAGCCCCTCGGGCACCCCCAGGCACTGCTGTCCCGTCGGCGCCACATGGGTGCCGGCTGGACCGACGCAACCACTGTCGCGCGCGAGGGGTACGGGCAGACGCTGGCCGTCGACCGATCCGGCGATGCCGTGGTGGTCTTCACGCCCCACTTCGGCCGGGTCGTGGCCGCCTACCGGCATGCCGGCGGACGGTGGGGTACACCGCAACGGATCTCCCCCGTAGGGGTCCGTACCAACGACGACTTCGCGCTGGCGATGAACGGTCGGGGCAGCGCCTTGGTCGCCATGGGACGCCGCCACGGCCGTGTCGACCTGGTCCAGCGGCCTCCCCACGGTGCGTGGTCGGCCCCAGTGCCGGTGGTCGTCGACGCGTCCGATTCGAGCGACGTGGTGACGGTCGCGCTCAACCGGAGGGGTGACACCTTCCTGGGCTGGGGCTCGTACGCCGTCTCCGGCGTGTACCGGTCAGCGGGTGGCAGGTGGAGCCGCCAGCTCACCATCTCGCCCGAGGCAGCAGTAGACGTCCTCGATCGCATCGATGCCGAGGTCGCCCCCAACGGTGACGTCGTCGTGATGTGGGATCAGGAGGACATGCCGCTCCAGGTGCGGGTGATGCCGACGTCCTAGATCTCGGCCCTGGCCAGGGCGAGGAAGGGCTCGACCTGGTCGTGCGGGGCCGAGGCCCCGGCCAGCTCCAGGGCGGTCATCGCTGCGAAGGCCGAGCACCACCGCACGAGGCGGCGAGCCTCGGTCCCGATCGCCGGCGCCAGCCGGTCCGCTCGCGCGGTCACCGTCTCGACGTCCGCGGCCCGCCAGAGCACGAGGTCGACCGCATCGAACGCCGGGTCACCCAGGCAGGGGGGCAGGGTCGATCGCGACCAGGCCACGCTCGCCGCCGTCCAGGATGTTGGCCGGCGTCAGGTCGCCGGGCAGGACGACGGTGGCAGGTGAGTCCTCGGCCAGCCGCATGGCCGACCGACGTCCTGCCTCGTAGAGCTCGCGCGTGATCACCGCCGCCAGCTCCGGCCGGCGCTCGAAGTTCTTCCGACCGGATTCGTACAGATACGCGATCCGCTCACCGACCGGGCGGTACGGGTGATCGCCTCCTGCGTCGGCGTGGAGGGACGTGAGGAGCGCCGCGAGCCGCTCCACGTCCGGATAGCCGTTCGTCTCGTCGAGCGGCGTCCCGGGCTCGATGGCCTCGATCAGCAGCGCGCCCGGCGGCGGTGCGGCATCGGATCACGACCGAGAAGCTCCCGCGCTGGACGAGCGGCCCGGCGTCGAGCTGCCAGCGTTCGCAGAGCTCGGTGAGGACCGGTGGCAGCTGGTCGAGCCACCCTCGGTCTCGCGGGGGTGACGCCCTCGATACGTCGTCAGGCGGCGAGCCCGACGGTGCCCGGCATGCCGGTGACGTGGCAGTCGCAGGTGTCGCTGCATGCGAGGTAGGTGTGCACCGCGTGCCCGCAGTACGGACAAGGAAGGTCGTGCGACAGGTGCTGCTCGCTGGTCTGGACGGTGTCCCACATGGTCCTTCCTCCTTGTTCTGCGGTTCGTGGCCTCTTACCTGTACGACGAACAGGAGCGGCCGAGTTCGACAGGGCAACGACAGGTGGTTTTCGTCATCTCCCACCGCCCGACCGACGCCAGCCGCATGGGATGCTCGGCCGGTGGAAGACGCCGTCGCGACCGTGCGGTTCTCCGAAGCCGCGTCGGTGCTGGCGCGTGACGGGTTCGTCGTACTGCTCGAGACGCAGCCCACGGCCACCTCGGCCTGGGTCTCCGCCCGCGCGGTGATGAGCGGCGCGGCCCCGGTGGACGCCCTGTGCGCCGCGCAGGCATCGTGGCTCGAGCAGGTCGGACGGTTCGTGATCCCCCCGCCCGACATGCCGCAGCGCGACTTCCAAGCGCTGCACGTGGACCTCGGGATCCCGCTCGGGACCAGCGAACGAGCCGACGTCGCGCGCTACACCGCGCTGTACGTCGATCCCGACGTGCCGGCTCCGCAGGCGCAGACCCGCCTGGTCCTGCTTGGTCGCCTGGCCACCCAGCGGGAGTGGCCGCGCCTCGATGCCCTCGCGCAGCGCTTGGCACGCCGCCTGGGACCGGACGGCTCCGTAGGCGTCCTCGGGCGCGTGATCGAGGCCGTCGACAGCACTCGCGAGCTGCCTGCCCAGGACGCGCCCGGCTTCCTCTGCGGCATGGAGTTCACGTCGTTGGCCCAGGAGCGGTCGTTCTTCGCGGCGCACGGCCTCGACCTCGCGGACGCTGAGACCAGGGTGGTCGTCGAGCCCGGCCAGGTGATGGTGTTCGACAACCTGAGAGCGGCCCACGGCCGGGTCGGGCAGCGACACACGCAGGAGCTGCACCAGCTGTGCATGGGCTTCCGGCGCGTCGACCGAGCCGGACAGCGTTTCATCCTCCGCTCGTTCCTCCGAGCCCTCACCGATCGTCCGGGCCGGGACGGCGAGGAGGTTCAGGCGCCGGGGGAGTAGCTCCGGATGGCGTCGATGGCGCGGTCGAGGAACGCACTCTCGCCGAAGGTGTTCACCTTCCAGAACATCGCCTGGCTACCGCCCGAGCTCACGGCGGAGAGGGACATCTGCGAACCCACCGCCAGGACGCTGATGCACAGGGCCACCCGGTTGCCACCGAGTGCGCTGTAGCGCTCGTAGACCCGCACGACCATCCGGGCGTCACCCAGCCTGAAGTCGCCGTGATCCTCGAGCTTCGCGGTCACGCTGCCCGCCGGGATCTTCTGGTCCAGGTAGGAGATGAAGGTGTCGACGTCTCCGTCGAGGACCTGCTCGTAGTGCGCCATGCGCGCCACCCTAGGGCGTGCCTCCTTACTCCATGGCCTGCTGCGCGCCGCCCTCCGGGCACCTGGACTGCGTTGTCGTCAGTCGCCGTGGCTCCGCCACGTCTCCCTCCTCCGCCTTGCCAGGCACTCCGGACGACGCCGCTCGCGACGGCCGAGAGCAAGGAGCCACGCCCTAGGCGTGCGGCTGAGCTCCTCTGCGGACCTGGGCTCGGGCATCGCGTTCACGTCCGTGACGTTCGGAGTGATCGGTCTGGTCGCCGGGCTGTACGCGGTCTACTGGCTTCAGCGCAAGGCCGACGCGTACGTGCGCGACCGGGTCTCGTCCGACTGACCGATCGGGCTCAGCGCCCCCGGCGGCGGGGGATGAACCGGCCGACCTTCATCACCGCGTTGCCGAGCGCCTCGGCCATCGGGTCGTCGTCGGCAGCAGTGATCCGGTCGGCGGCCGCCGCGAGGTCCCAGGGTCGGCCGGCCGCGCGGGTCGCGAGGGCGTCGTTCGCGGCCACGGCCCACACCTGGTGGATCGGGTCGACGGCGTAGGGCTGGTCGAAGCCGTCGAAGCGGGTCACCCACGAGGTCTCGACCTCGATGTCGCGGCCGAAGGCGGCACGCACGCGGAGCGCGCCGGCGTACCTCTCCTTCGACGACTCCAGGACCAGCCAGCGGCGGTCGGTGGCGACGAGGAGGAAGCGGTCCTTCTCGTGGAAGAACGGCCAGACCGTGGCGGCGACCACCTTCACGGCCCGGCCCGGCCGCGACGACGCAGGGATGACCACGTCGAGGGTCTCGCCGGGATCGAGGAACGGTACGACGCGGGGGCGGAGCTCCTCGCGTGACCGCAGGACGTCGTGACCGTTCACGCGCGTCCGTCGAAGGTGGGGCGGAAGATCGCGTCGTGCTCGTCGGCCGCCTCGGCCAGGGTCAGCTCGAGGTCGGCCGAGACCTCGTCGGGGTCGACACCCACCTCGAGCGCCTCGTCGGGGACCGGTACGGCGGACAGGTCGGCGTCGGCGAAGTGCTCGCGTGCGGTCCGGAAGGCGTCGGCGAGGAACGCCTCGCCCGCGGGTCCCGCGCGGTGGGCGAAGACGTCGTCCCACGTGACGCGGCCGGCGGCGACCTGGCGCGCCACGCGGCGTACCGACTCCGGTGCGGACGGGCTGTCTGCCGCACGGTCGAGCAGGGCGCGCGTCTCCGGGTCGAGGGCCCGCGCCCGGCGTTCGTCGAGGAAGGCGCGGTTGGCCTCGATCTCGCGGCCGACGCGGTCGGACTCCTCCCGCAGGGGCTCGAGGACGGCGTCGATCGCCGCCTGCGCGTCGGGGATCCCGTCAGGAGATGCCGGGAGCACGAGGGCCTCCGTAGGGGTTGGTCGGGGTGTCCCCCAGGTGGGAGAGGTTGTCGAGCTGGGTCGGGATGGAGCCGAGCTCGGCGATGAGGTCCTTCAGCTTGGCGACCTCGCCCGAGATCGCCTCCGGGATGTGCGTGGCGAGGTGGTAGAGGTCGACGAGCTTCTGGAAGCCCTTCACGGCCAGGTTCGCCGCCGAGATGAGGTGCTTGACCAGCATCACGATCTTGTACGCGCGGTAGAACGCGACCAGCGCCTCCTCGCACTTCTTCGCGGCCACCGCCTCGCCCAGACCGCACCACCAGGCCGCGGCCAGCGCCGCGGCACCGATCTCGACGTCGTGGATCACGCTCTGGAGCAGGTCGACGCACTGCTTGTACAGCGACTCCCACTTGTCGGCCAGCTGGTCGAGCGCGTACTGGATGGCGAGCGGGATCTCGGACTCGGCGTGCAGACCGTTGCCCAGCCGTACGCCGTACTCGTGGAAGCTGGTGGCCGCCACGCCGTCCCATACGCCGTCGACGTTCGCGGTGTTGGCGAGCACGTCGTCGCCGTGGGCCTGCAGCATGTGGGAGACGTCCACCCAGGACAGGCCGCGGGCCGTGAGTGTGGTCCAGTTGCCGACGATCTTGTCGATGGGCTCGGTGATGTGGTGACCGGTGAACTTGTGGAACACCCAGTCGATGGCGCGCACGTCGGCGTCCATCCCGCCGCGGATCTTGGCGGCGGGGTCGGCCTCGATGCCGTGGCAGCTGGCGTAGACGCGATGCTCGGACCACGCTCCACCCGAGCCGATCGGTGCGTCCTTCTGGCTACCGACCGACACCGCCCGGCGGTCCATCGCCTCGGCCACCGCGTCGTCGACCTTCGTGTAGTCGTCGGCGGTCTTCACCAGCGCCGTACCGGTGCCGGAGACGACCTGGGCCACGTCGTCGTAGTGGTTGCCGAACGCGACCGCGGTCGCGTGGATCGCCGGCGCGATGATGTCGAGCAGGCCGTTCATGTCGGACGTCTGGCCCGCCTCGACCCGGGTCGCCTGGCCGGTCGCGCCCACGTTGCTCGTGCCGAAGGTGTGGAAGTGCGTCCCGAACGCCCGCAGCTGGGGGATCTCGACCTGAAGCTCGCTCACTGGTCTTCCTCGTCTCCGGTGGTCACCGGTCGAGAAGAGGTTCCCCCGGATCGGTCCGGATCAAACCGGCCGGATGAACGGGCGCTCATCGGTTGACGCTGGCAACCGATAGAATCGCCGACGATGAGCACCCAGTCCTCCGGCCACCAGGCCCGCAGCGCCGCCGCCATGCCGTCGGAGTCCGGCGTCTACACCCACGCCCAGATCCTCACCATCCTGGTCGGTCTGATGATGGGCATGTTCCTCGGCGCCCTCGACCAGACCATCGTGAGTACGGCGATCCGCACGATCTCCGACGACCTCAACGGGCTGTCCGTCCAGGCGTGGGTCACCACGGCGTACCTGATCACCTCGACCATCGCGACGCCGATCTACGGCAAGCTCGGCGACCTCTACGGCCGCAAGAAGCTCTTCATGTTCGCGATCGCCGTCTTCATCGCCGGCTCGGCGCTGTGCTCGTTCGCGACGTCGATGTACATGCTCGCGGCGTTCCGGGCCGTGCAGGGGATCGGCGCCGGCGGCCTGTTCACCCTCGTCCTGGCGATCATCGGCGACATCGTGTCGCCCCGCGAGCGCGCCCGCTACACCGGCTACTTCATGGCCGTCTTCGGTACGTCGAGCGTGCTCGGCCCGGTCGTCGGCGGCTTCTTCGCCAGCCACGCGGTCATCCTGGGGCTCACCGGATGGCGGTGGGTGTTCCTGGTCAACGTGCCGATCGGCATCGGCGCTCTCTTCGTCGTCTACCGCACGCTCCACCTGACCCACCACCGGCGCGAGGCGCGCATCGACTGGTGGGGTGCCGTCGCGCTGGTCGTCGGCCTGATCCCCCTGCTCACCATCTCCGAACAGGGCCGCGAGTGGGGATGGTCGTCCTCACGCGCGATGCTCTGCTACCTCGTCGGCGCGGCCGGCCTCGCCCTGTTCGGGTACGTCGAGTCCCGCATGGGCGACGACGCGCTGATCCCGCTACGCATGTTCCGCACCCGCGCGATCGCGGTCGGCATCGGCGCCAGCATCATCGTCGGCGCTGCGATGTTCGGCGGAATCATGCTGCTCCCGCTCTACATGCAGATCGTGCACGGCGCCTCGCCGATGCAGTCCGGCTTCCTCATGCTCCCCTTGGTGGTGGGCATGATGAGCGCCTCGATCATCTCCGGCCAGATCATCTCGCGGACGGGCCGCATCCGGCTGTTCCCGATCATCGGCTCTGGCCTGATCTGCGTCGCCATGTTCTTGCTCTCGCAGATCACCGCCGACACCAACCTGCTGCTCGTGATGGGCATCATGCTGGTGCTGGGCTACGGCCTGGGCAACTGCATGCAGCCGCTGCTGCTGATCCTGCAGTCCGCCGTCCCGCCGCGTGACATCGGCGTGGCGACCTCGTCGGCCACGTTCTTCCGGCAGATCGGCGGCACGCTCGGCGTCGCGATCTTCCTGTCGGTGCTCTTCGGCAGTGTGGGCGGCAACATCAAGGACTCCGTCCACGTCGAGGCGCAGACGCCGGCCTTCCAGCAGGCCCTGCAGACGGCGGCGCACAGCTCCGACCCGATCGATCGCGAGGTCGCCGCGTCGTTCCTGCACCCGTCGGCCGGTGGGGGAGTGTTCGCGCAGGTGCAGGACGACTCCTCGATCATCCAGCGGATGCCGCAGGTGCTGGCCCACCCGTTCAAGGCCGGCTTCGCCGAGTCGATGGACGCCGTGTTCCTGCTCGCCGGGGTCGTGGCCGTCGTGGCGTTCCTGGTGCTGCTGATGATGCCGAAGGTGGAGCTGCGCGCGACCTCGGCCAGCGCCGCCGTACGCTCCGAGGCGGCGCCGACGGCGCCCGTCACCGACCAGGTCTGAGCGCTGGGGTCGGGAGCCTTACCCGGGCCCGGCCGGGCCATTCCGCGACCTCCTGCGCAGTGCCACGATGGACGGTGGCTCCGCGCCTTCGAGCGCGACGTCCGCGCGGAGCCGCCACAGGCGGGAGATGCTGATGGACCTCACCACGCTCTACGACCGCACCGTCGCGACCTGGACCGACCGCGTCCGGGCGGTCGGTGCCGACCAGTGGGACGCGCCGACGCCCTGCTCGGACTGGTCCGTCCGCGACCTGGTCAACCACGTCGTCGGCGAGGACCGGTGGACCGCCCCGCTGATGCGCGGCCGCACGATCGCCGACGTCGGAGACTCCCTGGACGGCGACCTGCTCGGCGACGACCCGGTGCGCAGCGCACTCGACGCCGGGGTGGAGGCCGTGGCGCTGGTGGCCGAGCTGCTGCCGACCGCCGGCGTCGTCCACCTGTCGTACGGCGAGGAGCAGATGGCCGAGTACGTCCACCAGCTCACGGCCGACCACCTGATCCATGCCTGGGACCTCGCCGCCGCCACGGGTGGTGACACCGATCTCGACGACGACCTCGTGGCCGAGGTCGCCGGCTGGTACGCCGAGCGGGCATCGCTGTATCGCGGTGCCGGCCTGGTCGGGCCGCCCGCCGTGTCGTACGGTGGCGCCCAGGGCGACCTGCTCGCGGCGTGCGGTCGCGACGTCACCTGGGGGCCGGCGAACGTCGCGCTGGCGCGCTTCTCGTCGGCCTTCGGCAGCGGCGACGTCGACGCGATCATGGCGCTGATGACCGACGACTGCGTGTTCGAGTCCACGGGGCCCGCGCCCGACGGGGAGCGGCGCGAGGGCGCCGACGCCGTACGCGCGGTGTGGGAGCAGCTCTTCGGCGAGACGCGCGAGGCCGCGTTCGTCGAGGAGGAGTCGTTCGCCTGCGGCGACCGGGCGGTGCTGCGCTGGCGCTTCGAGTGGCTCGACGACGACGGTGCGCCCGGCCACGTCCGCGGCGTCGACCTCCTGCGACTTCGCGACGGCCTGGTCTGCGAGAAGCTGTCCTACGTCAAGGGCTGAGCCTCGGCCGGGGCGTCCTCCCGCTGTGTTTGGATGTTCCCCATGAGTAGCTCGGACTCGATCGACGCGCCCACCGACACCCCCGAACACCCGGAGCCCACCGCAACCGACATCGACCCCGCGATCGCGGAGGCCGTGGACGGTGTGGCCAACCGCTTCGGCGCACAGGGGCTCGAGCAGATGGTCGGGTACGCCGAGAAGGCGCTCGCCGCCGCCCGCGCCGTCCTGGCCGAGCTCGCCGACTCCGCCGACTGACCCTGTCAGGCCCTCGGAGAGGTCGCCCGTCGACCGGTCACCGGCGCCGCCGGGTCGGTTCGCCCCATCGTCGAGGCAGCTGCCCGACCGGACGGCGTACCTCTCAGCCTGCGGCCTTGCGGAGGCGGCGGCGAGCGGTCGCGTCCTGCGAGATCGGGATCAGCTCCGTGGCCTTGCCGAGGCCGTACGCCGGCATGTTGCCGTAGATCGCCTCGTACTCCCCGGCCCGGACGAGGTATGTCTCGTGCCAGATGCCCGACCGCGTGCTGCGACCGACCCGCTTCCAGTACGCGCGCCAGGGTGCGAGGTGCGGGTCGTCCTCGTCCGCTGCGAACCTCTCCAGGTGCTCGAACGAGCGCCAGTACTGCACCGTGGTGAGGCTCGGGAGGTTCGACTGGTAGCCGAGCAGGCCCTTCTCCGGGCGCTCCATGAGGTAGTCGAGCATGTGGCGCATGCCGCGGTTGCCGCCCAGGTCCCGGAACGAACGGACCGGGTGCCGCGCACTCAGCCGTGCCCCGATCAGGAAGACGACGAAGTCCCCTTGGATCGACGCGGTCCAACGACCCTGCCTGATCTCCGCCATCGGTGCCCCTCTCCCGGTCCGCCTGGGTCGCGATTGTGCCCGTGCCGGCGGGTTCGGGCAACGGTCACGACAGGTGTCCGATTCCGGCCGCCACGAGGACTCGGCGTACGCTCTGGTGTTCGACAACGAAGCGAGGTCCTCCCGCGTGACCGCGAGCGTCTTCCCCCTCCTCGAGCCCCGGCTGCCGTCGGTGTCCAAGCCGATCCAGTACGTCGGCGGCGAGCTCAACTCCAGCGTCAAGGACTGGGACTCCGTCGACGTGCGCTGGGCCCTGATGTATCCCGACGCCTACGAGGTCGGCCTGCCCAACCAGGGCGTCCAGATCCTCTACGAGGTGCTCAACGAGCGCGACTGGATCCTCGCCGAGCGGTCGTACGCCGTGTGGCCCGACATGGAGGCGGTGATGCGCGCGGACGGCATCCCGCAGTTCACCGTCGACGGTCACCGACCGGTGCGCGACTTCGACCTCTTCGGCATCAGCTTCTCCACCGAGCTGGGGTACACCAACCTGCTCAATGCTCTCGACCTCGCCGGCATCCCGCTGCACGCCGTCGACCGCGGTGACGGCGACCCGGTCGTGATCGCCGGCGGTCATGCGGCGTTCAACCCCGAGCCGATCTCCGACTTCGTCGACGCGGCCGTGCTGGGCGACGGCGAGGAGATCGTGCTCGCGATCTCGGAGGTCGTCCGCGAGTGGAAGACCGAGGGCCGGCCCGGCGGTCGAGACGAGCTGTTGCGGAGGCTGGCCGTCTCGCAGAACGTCTACGTCCCGAAGTTCTACGCCGTCGCGTACGCCACCGACGGGTCGATCGAGGCCGTCGTACCCGACCAGCCCGGCATCCCGTTCCGCGTTCGCAAGCACACGCTGATGGACCTCGACGCGTGGCCCTACCCGGCCAAGCCGCTCGTGCCTCTGGCCGAGACCGTGCACGAGCGCTTCAGCGTGGAGATTTTCCGTGGGTGCACGCGCGGCTGCCGCTTCTGCCAGGCCGGCATGATCACCCGCCCGGTGCGCGAGCGCTCCATCGAGACCATCGGCGCGATGGTCGAGACCGGCATCCGAGCGTCGGGCTTCGAGGAGGTCGGCCTGCTCTCGCTGTCGAGTGCCGACCACTCCGAGATCGCCGAGGTCGCCCACGGGCTCGCCGACCGCTACGACGGCACGAACATCTCGCTCAGCCTGCCCAGCACCCGGGTCGACGCCTTCAACATCACCCTGGCCGACGAGTTCTCGCGCAACGGCCGCCGTTCGGGTCTCACGTTCGCGCCCGAGGGCGGCAGCGTGCGGATGCGCAAGGTCATCAACAAGGCGGTCGACGAGGACGACCTCATCCGCACCGTCGCTACGGCGTACTCCCACGGCTGGCGGCAGGTGAAGCTCTACTTCATGTGCGGTCTGCCGACCGAGACCGACGACGACGTCCTCGAGATCGCCGACCTGGCGACCAAGGTGATCGCCAAGGGCCGCGAGGTGACCGGCCGGAACGACGTACGCTGCACGGTGTCGATCGGCGGGTTCGTGCCCAAGCCGCACACGCCGTTCCAGTGGGCCGCCCAACTCGACCACGACACCACCGACGAGCGGCTGAAGAAGCTGCGTGACCTGGTGCGCGCCGACAAGCGCTACGGCCGGGCCATCGGCTTCCGCTACCACGACGGCAAGCCGGGCACCATCGAGGGCCTGCTCTCCCGCGGCGATCGTCGCGTGGGTGCGGTGATCGAGGAGGTATGGCGCGACGGCGGCCGCTTCGACGGGTGGAGCGAGCACTTCTCCTACGACCGTTGGGTCGCCGCCTGCGAACGGGGTCTGGCCGGCACCGGGGTCGACCTCGACTGGTACACCGTCCGCGAGCGCGACTACGACGAGGTCCTCCCGTGGGACCACCTCGACTCCGGCCTCGACAAGGACTGGCTCTGGGCCGACTGGGAGGACGCGCTCCGCACGGCCGCCGACCCCGGCTCCGTGCCCGAGGTCGAGGACTGCCGCTGGACGCCCTGCTACGACTGCGGCGTCTGCCCCGAGATGGGCACGGAGATCCAGATCGGCCCGACCGGTCGCGAGCTCCTGCCGCTGTCGGTGGTCTAGCCACACCGGCACCACGTTCTCGTATGCTCGGGTACGTGGTGCCGCACGTCTCGTTCGACTGTGGAGCGCTGTATGACGCCCTGGACGAGCAGCGGACCGCTCGCGGTCTCGGGTGGTACGAGCTGGCCGACCTGCTGTGGGAGCAGTCCGCGGATCTCAACGCGGAGCGCGAAGGTGACCATCCCCTGTGTGGCGGCGCGGTCCAGCGCCTGAAGCTCCGGGACTCGACGTCGTGTCAGTACGCACTGTTCATGCTTCGCTGGCTCGGGATGGCACCGGAGCAGTTCCTGATGGGGCCCAGTGTCGACGTGGGTGACGTCTCCCTGCCCGAGCCCGGGGCGGACCGGCGACTGCGGTGGGATCTCGCGCAGTTGCACGCCGCGCTCGACCGGCAGCGACAGGAGCGGGGCCTCACCTGGGCGGGGCTGGGGCGCGAGCTCGGTGCCAGCCCGTCGCGGCTGACGAATCTGCGCTCGGCGCGGATGGCGGACATGAGTCTCGCGCTCCGAGCCACCCAGTGGCTGGGCCGGCCGGCAGCGACCTTCATCCATCCCGCGGAGTGGTGATCACGCTCGACGCTGGCGCTGGCGCCGTTCGGTCGACCCACCACCTGGTCAATCATCGAAGAGTGCGAGAACGCGCCAGGCCCGCACACCGCGGGTCGGCCGGCCGACACCAGCAGGTGATCCCCGTGAGCAGCCCTCGTGCACAGTAGCGTCGTCGCATGGCGAGTCGAGCAGCCCGCGGCGACTACCTCTATCTCTCAACGCGGGAGGTCGAGCGTCTGGTCGCCACCTTGCGCGAGCCGCCCTCGACCGCACTGAATGTGAAGGCGCCAGGTTGGGGCGTCTCTTTGGTCGACGCACCCCCGTCGACGGTGCTGGGCGTCGCCGCTGACGTCGAGGACGCGTTGCGGGACCAACAACGTGTCAGGCAAGTGGCGGAGGCCGACCTGGCCGTGGGTGACTGGTTCGAGTCACCCGGTCTGCAGATGGCGTACGGCGTGCAGTCCGCACGAAGGTCCGAGGACAGCGACGCTGCGGTCTTCGTTGCCCAGATCGACGAGCACGCGGCTGGAGCCGAGTCCAGCCTGCTGCTGAGCGGCTCCGCGGATCATCTCCTGGACCAGGGGTCGATCAGGGTGGAGGACGTCAGTGGCGACATGTCCTACCCCTCTGCTCTGTTCGCGCTCCTGGCCTCACTGTCCGATCGCACAGTGACCGATCCATCCGCCCGGTCGGACGTCGAGCTCTCCGCAGAGGACCGGCGGGCGCCGGCCCACCGCCGGGCCACGACGCGAGCCAAGCAGGCGCGGGAGGAGCAATGGCTCGCTGTGGGCTACCCCATGGCCCAGGCACAGTCGTCCTTCGGACGGCGCGGTCTCTTCCCGCTCAGCTTCCTGGCCCGCGCGGTGAAGGTCGTGAACTTCGAGTCACAAGGACTCTCCGGACGCTGGGTCGTGGGAACGCCTCTCTGGGTGGCGCGGCAGCTGCCCGAGTAGCTTCCGGAGAGGGTCGCCGCCTCCGTCGTACGTCGTGGCGGGTGGTGTCAGGTGTCACGCCCGGACAGGGGGACGACACTCCGCTCGTACCAGGACCCCTGTTTCCCGCCGAGGTCTGACGGATCGGCCGGCCCGACCTCGCTGAAGCCGGCGTTGAGCAACACCCGCTGCGATGCCACATTCCGGTAGGAGGTGGCGGCTCGGAGCGTGATGACCCCGTGCCGCGACGCGGCGAGCGAGCAGATGTCGCGCACGGTCGCCGTCGCCACGCCGCGGCCGGCGACCTCCTGTGCGACGCGGTAGCCCAGCTCCGCGACCCCGTCCTCGGTGAACAGCAGGTTGAACCGGGCGAGCACTGCCCCGTCCTCGGCGAGCAGCACGTAGTAGGCGCCGCCCCCCCGCCTCCTGGTCGGCCAGCAGGGCATGGTGCCGCTCGGTGAAGTGGTCGAAGTACTCGTCTCCGCGGTCGGAGATGAACAGCGCGAAGTACGCGCGGTTCGCCGACTCGAAAGCCAGGATCGCGGGGGCATGAGCGGCTTGCAGCGGGTGAAGCTCAGGCATCGACCGAGGCTATCCACCGCCCGGGCTCCGCCACGACGTACCCCGGCCGTGACCGCTGGGAGGGCACAGTGGAGTCGTGCCCGCCGACACCGGAAACCGCCCGTCGTTCCGATGGCGCGCCTCCGGCCTGGGGGTCGCCACCGTCATGGTGGTGGCGGGCGTGTCCGCAGTCGTGATCCGGCTCACCGACGCCTCCGATGGCTCGTCGGCCATCCCGTCCGGCGCGGTGATCACCGCACCGATGTCCACGGCTGCCACACCGTCGGACCCGTCGGTGGCTCGACTCCACGCCCCCGAGCGCCGTACGACGACCGTGACGCCGTACACCGGGTGCCCGACGATCCAGCTGCCCGTCCTTCGCGTGCTCCAGTTCAACATCCGCGCGGGGATCACCGGGACCGGGGATGTCGACCCCTCTCAGATCGCGCGAGAGATCGAGGCCGTCCGACCCGACCTGGTCAGCCTGAACGAGGTCGACAGCGACACGTTGCGCACACGCCTGGACGAGCCGGCGTATTTCGCCGGGGCCACGGGACTGCACGCGGTGTTCGGACCCAACCTCCTCTACGACGGCGGTCGGTTCGGGAACGTCATCCTGTCCCGGTACCCCGTGGTCGAGAGCCACGATCTTCGCCTGCCCGTGACGTTCGGGCAGGAGCCTCGGGGGCTGTTGACGGCGATCGTCAGGATCGACGGTCGCCGGGTCGCGTTCGCGTCGACGCACCTCAGTGACGGCAGCGGTGGCCGCCCGAGCCGGACCCTGCAGGCACTGGTCGTGGCGCGGGCACTGCACTCGATTGCGGCACCGACGATCATGGCCGGTGACCTGAACTCCGTCCCCACCGGCCTTCCCGAGCGGATCCTCCGACAGCGTCTCCGCGACGCCCAGGAGGAGGGGGGCACCGCGGTGGGCGACACCATTCCCGAGGCGCACCCCAGCAGCCGATACGACTACGTCCTCTACGACCGCCACTTCGCGGTCGTGCCCGGGAGCACCCGGGTACGGGCCTCGGACTCCAGTGACCATCGGTCCGTGTTCACGAAACTGACCCTGCTCCCGAGGCACGGCTGCCGATGAATCGGCGCGGCCCGGCACGGCGCGCTGCAGAGGGGGACCCCGCGCCTACCGTGCCTGGAGAGGCCAGCGGCCAAGTTCGTCACCGCGTGTCGTTGCGCACAGGAGGTCCGTGAGATCGGGTTCCACGCCGGTCCTGGCCCGTGCCCACATACGCTCAATGGGGGCTGGGCGCTGACCCGCGGCGGAGCCATGGCGCTACGTCGGGCAGCGGCGTACGTTGGAAGCTCCACGTCCGGAGGAGGATCACATGCAGCTCACCCGGATCACCGCGACCCTCGGTGCCGTCGCCCTCGGCGGCCTGCTGGTCGGCAGTACGAGCACCGTCGGCGCGTCCGCGTCCCCGAACCATCAACGACCCGCTCATGCGCGCACCACCGTGTATCACCCGGCCTCCGGGCACTGGCATCACACGATCCGCCCCGACCTCCGGCTAAGGATCGGGCGCCACTGCGGGTCGATGCAGATGTCCATGTAGGTCACGTCCCATCGAGGAATCCAGCACCACCGCTCGGAACGAATACCGAACGCAACGTCATCGTGGACGCTTGCCGGACAGTCGTTCCTTTCTCGCGGAGCTCCTGCCGTCCGACGCCGGCCACTTGTAGCGCCAAGATCGTGTCGTCCGAACAGGTGGCGGGCCTGGCAGCCGAACGCGACCGCGGCGCCTGGCTCGACGAGGCGGCCATCCCGGGGTGTGCAGGCCAGTGAACTCGACCCGGCGGCCCTTCGACGTCCTGGCCGGCGGTGGTCGCCGCAGTCCGGGCCCGGCACGACCTCCCCACCGACCGATGCCCGTTCGCCGGAGGGCCGAGGCCACCATGGAGTTTCCCTAGCTGACGTGTAGAACACCTTCCGAGCTCGGCCAGGAGTTGCTACCAGTCGACACCGGCCCAGGCACCTGGGCGGGGCCGGGTCGCGATCGGCGGTGCCGCGAGCACCTGCCGGCGTGCAGGCTCGTCGTACGGGAGGGAGCAGGTCGTCACTCCGAGCCGGCCGCGTCCAACGCTGCAGCCAGGGGCTCGAGCTCGGCGATGAGCTGGTCGAGCTCGACCGGGGTCAGGGCGTCGTACGCCGGGGCCGCGAGGTCGTCGGTGAGTGCCTCGACTCGCTCCTTGGTCTCGCGCCCCTTCTGAGTGATCCGACCGGAGAAGTCGATGAGGCCGCGGGCGCGCATCCCGTCGGCCAGTTCGGCCAGCGTCGCCGTGGGGAGGTGGTGGATCCGGCCGAACTTCTCGGCGGGCATGCCCTGGGACACCGCATGCAGGGCGTGCGACTCGAGTCCACCGATGCCCTCCGAGACCAGGGCGGCGACGTGGCCGTCGCCGCGGTGTTCGCGGAGCAGGTTGGCCGCGTGCCAGAGGCGGGCGACCGGTTCGTCCGGGACGGGGAGGGTTCGCCAGGCCGCGTACAGGACGCGGCCCTCGATCGGGGCGCTCACGGCCGCCTTGGTGGCCAGGTCGGCCGCTCGGGCGACGCCGGGGGAGTCGGCCCGGTCGGCCAGGATCCGCCGGACGGCAGCCGCGCAGCCCCGCTCGCGAGCGGTGAGGACCGCCTCGGGAGTGGCGATGTCCCAGACGTGCGGGATGTGCCGGGCGACCTCGCCGTCGGCGAAGTTGTAGAAGATCGCGTGCACCACCTCGGCCGGCACCCGCCCCAGCGGAGCGGCACGCCCGGCGAAATAGGTGTCCCAGTAGTTCCGGTACCCGAGCGCCATCACCTCGGCGGTCGGCTCCGGTGCGGCGTACGGGACCACGCCGATCGGCTCGGTGAGCCCGAAGAGGCGGCGGGCCAGGGTCCCTGAGGGCCTTGTCTCGGTCATGGTGGATCACTCCTGTGGTCGGTGTGTCGCCGGCCGGGCGCGCCGTCATCTGTACGACGAACACGGGTGACCCGATTCGACACCCACCGGGACAGCCACGGCCCGGTCACGCCGCCTGGGCGCGGAAGATCGCGATCGTCCTGGTCACCGAGGTGAGGAGCCCGGCTGCGGTTGGGCAGGGCTCAGCGAGTATCGGCAGCCCACAGGGCGGAACGCCATCATCCCGACTCGCTAGCGTGCACGCATGCCCATCAAACTTGAGAACGTCGGCATCGCCGTCCGCGACCTCGAAGCGACGATCGACTTCTTCACGGATCTCGGTCTGACCCTCCTCGGCCGCGACACGGTCGGTGGGGAGTGGACCGACATCGCGGTCGGCCTCGACGGCAACCATGCCAACATCGCCATGCTCCAGACGCCAGACGGCAACGGTCGCATCGAGCTCTTCGAGTACCTCCACCCCGACGCCATCGAGACCGAGCCCACCCTGCCCAACGAGATCGGCATGCACCGCGTCGCGTTCTCGGTCGACGACATCGACGAGGCTCTGAAGGTCGCCGCGAGGCACGGCTGCCACCCGCTGCGCGGCGTGGCGACGTACCGGGATGTCTACAAGCTCACCTATGTCCGCGGCCCCAGCGGCATCATCGTGATGCTCGCCGAGGAGCTGAAGAAGGGCTGACGCTGGCGCCGGAGGGTCGCGCGAACGCGGACCGGTGCGGGACCGGCCGGATGGTCGCTCGCACGCGGACCGACTGGCGGCGACCCGGGATGTCTCGTTGAGCAGTAAGGCCCCGAAGAAGGGATCAGCGAGTCGCGGGCGGGATCGAGAAGCAGATTCGAGACACGGCGACGCTTCACCTACTCCGTGCTTTCAGCCCAAGTGTCGCCCGACTACTCGTGAATCCCGAGGCGAGGCTAGGCGCAGCTGCTCGCGGTCTCGCTGACCATCTCCGCCTCTGCGGGGGACGGTCGTCGGCCTCCGCGGTTGACGAGGTAGGAGCCGGTCACGACGAGCACGAACCCGACGACGGTCCAGACCGTGACGGGCTCGTCCAGGACGAGTGCGCCGGCGACGATCGCGACCGCGGGGTTGAGGTAGGTGATCGTGGTCGCGCGGACGGGCCCGACCTCGTTGACCAGCGCGAAGAGGAGCATGAAGGCCGCTGCCGTGCACACGACGGCGAGCGCGAGCACGGACCAGACCACTTTGGCCGAGGGCAGGGCCCCGGGTACGCCGTCGGTCACCAGCACCACCGGCACATAGGTCAACGCGGTGATCGTCAGGGCGGTGGCCATGATCCCGATGCCGGGCAGGCCCTGGAGGGCTCGGCTCAGGATGGCCGGGCCCGCGGCGTACCCCAGGACCACGACGCCCACCTCGGCCACGGCGCCGAGGTCGGAGCCGCCGACGTCGAGCCCGACCAGGGCGGTGACACCGACGATCCCGAGAGCCAGGCCGAGCCAGGCGACCGGCGCCAGCCGTTCGGCGCGCCCGGTCGCGAACGCGATCGCGACCCCGGCCAGTGGGACGGCGGCGATCAGCAGGCCGGTGGTCGAGCTCGGCAGCCGCGTCTCGGCGCTGCCCAGGAGCACCCAGGGGACGGCGATCTCGACGACGACGAAGACCAGCAGCCAGCGCCAGCGAGGCAGGAGCGGGCGTACGGCGCCCTTGGCGATGGCGATCGGCATCAGGATCAGTGCGGCCAGCGCGGTCCTGGCCAGCACCAGCTGAGCCGGTGACAGCTCGTCGACCGCGACCTTGATCAGCAGGTACGGGATGCCCCACGTCACCCCGAGGGCGAGGAAGAGCAGGGCCGCGCGTCGGGACACGTCTTCATCGTGCCCGACGCCGTTCGTTCACGGACGCGCGTCCCACGGATTGTCCTGCGGACACACGTTGGTCGCCTGATGGCGCGCGCATCGTCGCGGTCTGATGGCCAACGTATGTCCGGAGGGTCAGCAGTGGGACGACGGCAGGAGGACCAGCTCGCTGCGCACGGCCCGGTGGTCGCTCGACGAGGCAAGCACCTGGGTGCTGCCGGGCACAGGCCGGAAGTGGTTGTCGTACATGACGTAGTCGATCCGGTTCTGCGGCCGCCCCTCGGGGACGGTGTCGCCGCGGCCGGTGCCGGCCTGCTCCTGGGCGTCGAGGAGGTAGCCGCGCAGCAGGCGCACGGGCAGCGTGCCCGGCCGGGAGTTGAGGTCGCCGGCGACGATCGTCGGGCGCCGGCTGGCGGCCAGGACATGGGTGATGGCCACGGCCTGGCGGATCCGCACCGGGAGCCCGGACCGACGCCCCTGCGTGAGATGCACCGAGTAGAAGTCGACGGCGTGGCCGTCGACCCTCAGCTGTACGCGGAGCAGCCCGCGTGGCTCCACACCCGGCGCGCCCGGCAGCCGGGTGTTGAGGCTGCCGCGCACCGCGAAGCGGCTGAGTACGGCGTTGCCGAACCGGTGCCCGTCGGCCTGGACGAGGTTCGCCCCGAAGACGACGTGCATGCCGGTCGCCTGCGCGAGGTACGACGCCTCGTCGACCCGCCCGGTGCGTGGAGCGTCGCGGTCGACCTCGTTGAGGCTCACCACGTCGGGCTGCCAGGCGTTGATCTCCTGGGCGATCGCGGCCAGCCCCTGCGCGCCGTACGGCGTGACGCCCGCATGCATGTTGAGCTGCAGTACCTCGACGATCCGGGGGACGCGGTTCGGGCAGAGCAGCCCGTTCGGCAGCTTGACCGGCTGCAACGGGGCCCGTACGTGGGGATGCCGGGGTGAGAGCGTCGAGCCGTCGCTCGGAGACGCGTCCGAGGGGGAGGCCGTCGTGGTCGACGGGACGATGATCGGCCGGCCCGCCGTCGCGTTCGGGAGCACGCCGAAGGCCCACGCCGAGATGCCCAGGGCAGCGACCACCGCGCTGACGACGATCGCGGTCAACCAGGCGGTACGACGCGAGACCTCGAGGCTCGGCTCCGGCTCCTGTGGCACACCTCAACTGTGCCTGACGAAGCCCAACGGGGCGACGTTTCGGCGCGGGTCAGCGCAGCTGGTCCTCGAGGTACGCCGGTCGGCCGGCGTACACGCCGAGGGCCAGCAGCGGCAGCACCAGCGCCATCAGCAGCCACAGGGGAGTGGTCCAGTGGCCGGTGGCGTCGTACAGGGAGCTGATCGCGAACGGTCCGATCCCCGCGATCAGGTAGCCCAACGACTGGGTGAAGCTCGAGAGGGCCGCCGTGCCGTCGGGCGTGTGCGCCCGCAGACCGATCAGCGTGAGCACGACCGGGAAGACGCAGCAGCCGACCCCCACGAGCAGGGCGGCCGGGATCGCCCACCGGTGCGCGTCGACGAGGAGCAGTCCGTAGCCCCCGACGTAGCAACAGATGACGCTGACGATCAGCCCGCGCTGGTCCTCGCGCCGCGCGGACGCGGCCGGGAGCCACAGCGAGAGCGGGATGCTGACGCCCGCGACGATCGCGACCAGCAGCCCGGCCTCCGTCGCGGAGTAGCCGGAGTCGCGCCAGAGCTGGGCGAACCAGCCGAAGATGGAGTACGCCTGCAGCGACTGGAGGCCGAAGAACAGTGCCATCGCCCAGCCGATCCGGGTCCGCGCGACGTCCGCGAACGAGATGCTCCGGGCGCCGTTCTCGAGGTGCCGGTCGTGCGCGACCAGCCCGAGCCAGGGCAGTACGGCGACCAGCGCCGTCAGCGACCAGACGCCGAGGCCGGCGCGCCAGCTGCCGAAGGTGTGGGAGACCGGCACGGTCAGCAGGAACGCCGAGGTCAGGCCCACGGCGAGGGCCGTCGTGTAGACGCCGGTGGCGCGGCCGATCCGGTCGGGGAAGTGGAGCTTCACCAGCGAGGGGATCAGCACGTTGGCGGTCGCCATACCGGCCAGCGCGACCGCCGACAACGCCAAGAAGGAGGCGCTGTCGTGCACCAGCGACCTGCCGCCGAGGCCGATCACCACGGCGACGAGCGAGAAGGTGACCGCCCGGTGCAGGCCGGAACGACGCGCGAAGCTGGGCGCGAGAGCGCCGAAGACCGCGAAGGCCAGCACCGGCAGAGACGTCAGCAGGCCGGCCTCGGTGCCCGACAGGCCGAGCGCGCGTCGTACCTCCGCGAGGACGGGGCCCACGCTCACGGCAGCCGGACGGAGGTTGAAGGCGAGGAGGATCAGCCCGGCCAGCACGAGGGTCGTACGACGAGCGGCGGGCACCGCGGGATCGTTTCACCCGGGCCGGGGCCGCGTCACATCTCGGGCCGTGGCCCTGGGGGTGGCCGCGTACAGGATGGGGACGTGCAGGATGACGACGTGCGCCACATCGACGACGACGAGCGCCGGGCCCGGCTCGGGGTCCGCCACGCCCTGGCCGCACCGGTGACCGACACCCTCGCCGCGACGCGGGCGGTGACGTGTCTCCATGCCACCGAGCCCGCTTCGGTCCACCTCGCGGCTCGGGCACGCTGCGGAGCCACCCGCGACGAGGTCGACGCGGCGCTCTACGACCAACGCTCGGTGGTCAAGCAGCTGGCCATGCGGCGCACCGTCTTCGCCTTCCCGCGCGAGCTGCTCCCGGCGGTGTGGGGGAGTGCCAGCGCCCGCGTGGCAGCGCAGCAGGTACGCCGGCTGGCCAAGGAGGTGCAGGACGGCGGGGTGACCAAGAACGGCACGGCCTGGGTCGCCGACCACCTGGCGATGGTCGAGGAGCTGATCCGCACCGACGGACCGCAGACGACGAGCGAGGTCCGGGCGAGCCTGCCGGCACTCGACGCACGGGTCACCCGCGGCCGGGGCACCTACCAGGCGGAGGTCGCCCTCGCCGCCAGCGTGATCACGGTGCTGGCGGCCTCCGGCGCCATCGTCCGGGGCACCAACGACGGCGGCTGGAAGACCTCCCGGCCTCGGTGGGCCGCTGCTCGTGCCTGGCTCGGGGAGGAGCCCACGCCGCTGCCCGAGCCCGAGGGGTACGCCGCGCTGGTGGCGGCCTGGCTCCGCGCCTTCGGACCTGGCACCGAGGCCGACCTCGTGTGGTGGCTCGGTGCGACCAAGGCCGCCGTACGCCGCGCGCTCGACGACGTCGAGGCCGTCGAGGTCTCCCTCGACGGTGGTGCGACCGGCTGGGTGCTGCCCGACGACCTCGAGCCCGTGTCGGATCCCGGGCCCTGGGTGGCGCTGCTGCCGGCGCTCGACCCGACCACGATGGGCTGGAAGGAGCGCGGGTTCCATCTCGGTGAGCACGTGGACAAGGTCTTCGACCGCAACGGCAACGGCGGCCCGACCGCGTGGTCCGACGGCCGGATCGTCGGGGTGTGGTGCCAACGCGACGACGGCGAGGTCGACGTCGTACTCGCCGAGGAGGTGCCGGCCGCCGCGCGCCGCGCGCTCGGGGCCGAGGCGGCCGCGCTGACGAGCTGGCTCGGCGGCGACGTCGTGCGCTCGATCTACCTGTCCCCGATGGCCCGGCAGCACCTTGCGGCGCTCGGCTGACGACCACTCCCGTTCGCGCCGAAGGCTGTCGCCGACGCGCCGCTAGCCTGACCGGGTGCCAGATCAGCCCGAGCAGCATGCTCCACCGGTGCAACGGCTCCGGGTCCGCTACGCCAAACGCGGGCGCCTGCGCTTCACCAGTCACCGCGACTTCAGCCGCGCCTTCGAGCGCGCCCTGGTCCGCGCACGCATCCCGATGGCCTACTCCTCCGGCTTCAACCCGCATCCCCGCATCTCCTACGCCGGCGCCGCGCCGACCGGTGCCGCGAGCGAGGCGGAGTACCTCGAGATCGGGCTGGCCCAGGTGGTCGACCCCGCATCGGTCCTCGAGGACCTCGACGAGGCGCTGCCCGAGGGGCTCGACCTGGTCAGCGTGGTGGAGGGCGCGCCTGGCTCGCTGGCCGACCGGCTGGAGGTGAGCCGGTGGCACGTCGACCTCGCCGGCGCTGCGACAGACGTGGTCGAGCGCGCAGCCGCGTCGTTCCTCGCCGCCCCCTCGATCACCGTCGAACGCATGACCAAGAAGGGTCTGCGCACCTTCGACACCCGCGCCGCGGTGCTCGCGCTCACCGTCGCGTCGTACGCCGAGGGCACGCGGTTGGAGGTCCTGCTGCGGCACACCGTCCCCGCCGTACGACCCGACGACGTCCTGACCGGTCTGCGCCAGGTCGGCGGCCTCGAGGCGTTGGCCGCACCGCTGATGACGCGCGTCGAGCAGGGTCCGTACGACGAGGTGTCGGGCACCGTCGGCGACCCGTTATCCACTTGACAGTGCCAGGTTCGTCGTTCCCCTGTGCCATACTCGAGGTGGTTGACCATCGCGGCGTGCCGCGGCGTGAGACCCGACGACGTTCTCGCTGGTCCCGAAGAGATGGGCCGGCACGCTGAGTTCAGGTCGTCACCCGACCGCGACGCGGCCAGGCTGAGTCGGTGACAGCGACTCGCCCGGACGGCCGTCGACCGCGGACGGTGACAGCCCGGTCCCAGTGACGCACCCGCGGAGGGTGTCGCCGCCACTGAAGGCTTTGCGTCACCGTCCCTGTCCACACGGGTCGATGGCGTCGGACACAGTCCGGGGCTGTACACAGCGTCCGGGCCGAGGAGCGACATGCTCGACGATCACGCGGACGGTTCCACCACCTCCGACAGCACCGGCTCAGCCGCCGAACCGGCGCCGGCCAAGAAGGCCGCACCGCGCAAGCGGACCACCAAGAAGACCGCGTCCGCGGCCGAGACGACTCCGCCGGACGGCGGTGGGGCCGCACCGGCGAAGAAGACCACGCCGCGCAAGCGGACCACGAAGAAGACCGCGGCCACCGCCGAGACGACTCCGCCGGACGGCGGTGAGGCCGCATCGGCGAAGAAGACCACGCCGCGCAAGCGGACGGCCAAGAAAGCGTCGGACTCGCCCGAGACACCCGCGACGGAGGCCACGGCCCCCGCCGGCGACCAGGCGCCGGCCGGCGTGGGCGTCCCCCTGTTCCAGGCGCCCGAGAAGGCCACTGCACCGGCTCGTGGTACCCGCAAGAGCGCCGGCTCCTCCACCGAGGGCACGGGCGATGACGCCAAGACGGCGGCCGGGCCCGCCGCAGAGGGTGGCCCGGGCGACGACGAGTCCGACAGCGCCGGCCGCCGCAAGCGGCGCCGGGGCGGCCGCCGCCGCCGGAAGTCGACCGACGGTGCGGAGGGCCAGGGGTCCGATGGCCGCACCGCCGAGGCCGCCGAGGGCGACGACCAGGGCGACGACAGTGCCTCCGAGGCTGCGGACGTCGGCCCCCGCGCCGATGGAGAGAGCACCTCCTCCCGCCGCCGGCGCCGCCGGCGGCGGGCCGGCGACGACGAGTCGGACGGAGGCGACGACCCCGCCAACACCGTGGTGCGCGTCCGGAGCGGGCGGAGCGCGGCCGACGAGATCACCGCCGTCGCCGGGTCCACCCGGCTCGAGGCCAAGAAGCAGCGCCGGCGCGAGGGTCGTGAGGCGGGCCGCCGTCGGGCACCGATCGTCAGCGAGGCCGAGTTCCTGGCCCGCCGCGAGTCGGTCAACCGGGTGATGGTGATCCGCCAGCGCGGCGACCTGACGCAGATCGGCGTACTCGAGGACAACGTCCTCGTGGAGCACTACGTCGCCCGCGAGTCGCAGACGTCTCTGATCGGCAACGTCTACCTCGGCCGGGTCCAGAACGTCCTCCCCTCGATGGAGGCCGCCTTCATCGACATCGGCAAGGGCCGCAACGCCGTGCTCTACGCCGGCGAGGTCAACTGGTCGGCGCTCGGCCACAAGGAGGGCCAGCCCCGCAAGATCGAGTCCGTGCTCAGCTCGGGTCAGTCCGTGCTGGTCCAGGTCACCAAGGACCCGATCGGCCACAAGGGCGCCCGGCTCACCAGCCAGGTCAGCCTGGCCGGGCGGTTCCTGGTCTACGTGCCCGACGGCACCACCAGCGGCATCTCCCGCAAGCTGCCCGACACCGAGCGCAACCGGCTCAAGAATCTGCTCAAGGACATCGTCCCCGACACGGCCGGCGTCATCGTCCGTACCGCCGCCGAGGGGGCCGCCGAGGACGAGCTGACCCGCGACGTCGAGCGGCTCAAGGCGCGCTGGGAGGACATCGAGAAGAAGGCCGCCAACAAGGGAGCCGGCGCCCAACTTCTGTACGGCGAGCCCGACCTGACCCTCAAGGTCGTGCGCGACCTCTTCACCGAGGACTTCGCCAAGCTGGTCATCGAGGGCGACGACGCCTGGGAGACCGTGCGGTCGTACGTCGTCCACGTGGCGCCGGACCTCGAGGAGCGGCTGGAGCGCTACGAGCGCACGAAGGACCAGGACATCTTCTCGACGTACCGCGTCGACGAGCAGATCAAGAAGGGTCTCGAGCGCAAGGTCTGGCTGCCCTCGGGCGGCTCGTTGGTCATCGACCGTACCGAGGCGATGACCGTGGTCGACGTCAACACCGGCAAGTTCACCGGGTCGGGCGGCAACCTCGAGGAGACCGTCACCAAGAACAACCTGGAGGCGGCCGAGGAGATCGTGCGCCAGCTCCGGCTGCGTGACATCGGCGGCATCATCGTCGTCGACTTCATCGACATGGTGCTCGAGTCCAACCGCGACCTCGTGCTGCGCCGGCTGGTCGAGTGTCTCGGGCGCGACCGTACCCGGCACCAGGTCGCCGAGGTGACGTCTCTCGGTCTGGTGCAGATGACCCGCAAGCGCATCGGCACCGGCCTGCTGGAGTCGTTCTCCCACGACTGCGGGGTCTGCCACGGTCGCGGCGTCGTGATCGAGGACGGTCCGGTCGAGCCCAAGCAGACCGAGGAGAGCGGCGACCGCCGAGGTCGCCGGAGCCGGAGCCGCGGCAAGTCCGAGAGCTCCGAGCCGGCGCCCCGCACCTCGGCACCTTCTCCGAAGGACATCGCGGCGATGGCGCGACACGAGCGCGCCGAGGAAGCCGCCGACGAAGCCGCAGCCGACGAGGCGGTCTCGGCCACGGACGGGGCCGACGCCGACGTCCCGACCACCGAGGTGGCCGACGCCGTGGCCGACGCCGTAGCCGACGCCGAGGAGGCGGACGCGCAGCCCGAGGACCCGTCCGCGGACGACACCGCCGAGGCCGACGTGACGGAGGAAGCCGACCCGGACGTGACCGACTCGACCGACGCTCCCGCCGACGAGCCGGTCGCCGAGGCGACGACCCCGGCCGAGCCGGAGCCGCCGCGTGTGGTCACCCGCACCCGCCGTCGTTCGGCCAGTCGCCCCGCGGGCCCACCCCGCTCAGGGGCCACCGCCAGGGTCGACGGCTCGGGCGCGACGGATGATCCGACGGAGACCGACGCGCCGACCCACCCCGGCGACGAGACCCCCGCCCTCCACGTGCCGGTCAAGCGCAAGGGCGGAGCTCGCAAGCGCTGAGCGGGGGTCAGGTCCGCTGCGTCAGGGACGCCGGTAGGGCTTCTGGCGCATCAGCTTGACACGGGCGTTGCGGCAGCCCACGTGCGGGTGCACGACGTACTGCGAGGCGGTCGCGTTGGGCACGTAGACACGGAAGCCGTCGACATGGGCGGGGCGGCAGCGCTTCTTGGGGAAGTTGCGCGCGTTCACCTCGTCGAGCGGGCTGCGCAGCCGGTGGCCGTCGGCGAGCACGAACGTCTTGACCGCGGAGGCGTCGATCCGGACCGCAGGCGCCCCGATCTGGGTGCCGTTGCCGTCGCCGACGTAGGAGACGCCGCCGTACCCACCGGTGCGACAGGCGTGGCCCGAGGTGTTGCGCAGCACGATCCAGCCGTAGCTGTGGCCGGCGCCGTCGTCGGAGTGGGTGTACGACGCGGTCAGGTCGCCGTTGGTGCACGACGGTGTGGTCGCGGCCTGCGCCGGGAGGGCCGAGACGAGGCCGCCGGCGGCGAGGGCGAGACCCGCGGCGCTGGCGAGCAGTCGGATGCTGGGCGTGGACATGTGGGGACCCCCGTGGACTGAGGACCGGCGTCCTTCGCCGATCCACTCATGTGATGCAATCCAGGAGGCGAAAGGTTGCCTGCACGGACCTCTCGGTGCCGTTTTGCGGCCCGTCAGCCGTACGTCGTACCATGGACCCTCGGTGCGCTGTGGCGTGCCTCTCTGCTCGGCCGCTCGTCCGTGTCCCTCCGGGGACGACGATCTCGGGCCGGCGGACCAGAAGTTCTCAGACCTACGAAGGAGACCGCGGTGTACGCGATCGTGCGCGCTGGCAGCAAGCAGCAGAAGGTTGCCGTGGGCGACGTCATCGAGATCGACAAGACCGATGCTGCCGTCGGCGACACGCTGACGCTGCCCGTGGTGATGACGGTCGACGGCGACACCGTGAAGGCCACCGATCTCGACAAGGCCGGCGTGACCGTCGAGGTCCTCGGCGCCACCAAGGGTCCCAAGATCGTCATCCAGAAGTACAAGAACAAGACCGGCTACAAGAAGCGCCAGGGTCACCGCCAGAAGTACACCCAGGTCAAGGTCACCGACATCAAGCTCTGAGCCTGCGCGGATCTCGACAGGCTCACTTCGACAGGCTCAGTACAAGCGACACCGAAGAGGACTGAACTCATGGCACACAAGAAGGGCGCGGCATCGACCAAGAACGGTCGGGACTCCAACTCCCAGCGCCTCGGCGTGAAGCGGTACGGCGGTCAGCTGGTCAACGCCGGCGAGATCATCGTCCGTCAGCGCGGCACCCACTTCCACCCCGGCTCCGGCGTCGGCCGCGGCGGTGACGACACCCTGTTCGCGCTGGTCGCCGGCAACGTCGAGTTCGGCACGCGGCGCGGTCGCCGCGTCATCAACATCGTCCCGTCGGAGTAACCCTCCGCGGACCACTCGAAGGGCGTCCCCGGCCTCGGGGCCGCCCTTCCACCATTTCAGGAGCAGCCATGGCAGTGCCGTCGTTCGTCGACCGGGTGACGTTGCACGTCGCTGCGGGGCGGGGCGGCAACGGCGTCGCCTCGGTGCACCGCGAGAAGTTCAAGCCGCTCGGCGGACCCGACGGCGGCAACGGCGGGCCGGGCGGCTCGGTGATCCTCCGGGTCGACCCCGACGTCACGACCCTCCTCGACTACCACCACAGCCCGCGCCGACGGGCCGAGCACGGCGGACACGGCGCGGGCGCCCACCGGAGCGGCGCCCACGGCGGCGACCTCGTGCTGGCGGTCCCCGACGGCACGGTGGTCTCCGTCGTGGGCGGCGAGGTGCTCGCCGACCTGGTGGGTGCGGGCACCGAGCTGGTGGTAGCCCAGGGCGGCCGTGGCGGTCTCGGCAACGCGGCGCTGGCCAGCTCGAAGCGGAAGGCGCCCGGGTTCGCGCTGCTCGGCGAGCCCGGTGACGAGCTCGAGATCAGCCTCGAGCTCAAGGTCGTGGCCGACATCGGCCTCGTGGGCTACCCGAGCGCCGGCAAGTCCAGCCTCATCGCCGCGATCTCGCGGGCGCGCCCCAAGATCGCCGACTACCCGTTCACGACCCTGGTGCCCAACCTCGGCGTCGTCACGGCCGGCCAGACGACGTTCATCGTCGCCGACGTCCCCGGGCTGATCGAGGGCGCCAGCGAGGGCCGGGGTCTGGGCCACGAGTTCCTCCGCCACGTCGAGCGCTGTGCCGCCATCGTGCACGTGGTCGACACCGCCACGATCGAGCCCGGGCGCAACCCCGAGGACGACCTCGCCGTGATCGAGCACGAGCTCGCGTCGTACGGCGGTCTCGACGGCCGGCCGCGGCTGGTCGCACTCAACAAGATCGACGTCCCCGACGGGCGCGAGATGGCCGACCTGGTCAGCGCCGACCTCGAGGCGCGCGGCCTGCAGGTGTACGCCGTCAGCGCGGCCTCGGGCGAGGGGCTGCGCGAGCTGAGCTTCGCGATGGCCGAGATCGTGCAGGCGGCCCGCGCCGCGCGTCCCGCGGCGACGAGCGAGCGGATCGTGCTGCGGCCGCCCTCCGAGGACGGCGGAGACGACTTCACGGTGCACGAGATGGCGGACCCCGCGATCGGCTCCGGGCAACGCGCCTGGCGCGTCCGTGGTGCCAAGCCGGAGCGATGGGTCCGGCAGACCGACTTCAGCAACGACGAGGCCGTCGGCTTCCTCGCCGACCGCCTCAACCGGCTGGGCGTCGAGGCCCGCCTGCTCGCACTCGGCGCGGTCGAGGGCGATGGGGTACTCATCGGTCACACGGACAACTCCGTGGTCTTCGACTTCCGGCCAGGCATCGATGCCGGCGTCGAGATGCTCGGCCGACGCGGGGAGGACCAGCGGTTCACCGAGTCGCGACCGGCCAGCCGCCGCCGCCGCGCCATCGAGGAGGCCATGCCCGAGCGCGGTGAGGGCGAGGCCCGGGCCGACGTGGCGCGACGCCTCGACCGCCCGATGAGCTACGAGATCGGCTCGGCGGACGACCCCGACCGCACCGAGAGCGACCAGCAGGCATGACCGGCCACACCCGGCGGGAGCGGGTCGTGTCGGCCCGCCGCGTCGTGGTGAAGGTCGGGTCGTCGTCGCTCACCACGGCGGCCGGTGGCATCGACCCCGAACGCGTCCGGCGGCTCGTCGACGAACTCGCGGCTGCGCGGGCGGGCGGCACCGAGGTCGTCCTGGTGTCCTCCGGTGCGATCGCAGCCGGGCTGGCCCCGCTGGGCATGAGGCGGCGGCCGCGCGCGCTCCCGGCCCAGCAGGCGGCGGCGGCCGTGGGCCAGGGCCTGCTGGTCCACCGCTACACCGAGGAGCTCGCGGCCCACGGCGTCGTCGCCGGCCAGGTGCTGCTGACGGCCGACGACGTCACGCGGCGCAGCCACTACCGCAACGCCCACCAGACGTTCGCGAAGCTCCTCGAGCTCGGCGTCCTGCCCATCGTCAACGAGAACGACACGGTGGCGACCGCCGAGATCCGGTTCGGCGACAACGACCGGCTCGCGGCGCTCGTCGCCCACCTCGTGCACGCGGACCTGCTCGTGCTCCTCAGCGACGTCGACGGGTTGTACGACGCTCATCCGACCGCCGCCGGGAGCCGCCTGGTCGACGAGGTCGGACTCACCGACGATCTCGCGGCCGTCCGCGTGCGGAGCAGGGGCGAGCCCGGCGTCGGTACCGGAGGCATGCGCACCAAGCTGGACGCGGCCCGGATCGCCACCGGCGCCGGCATCCCGGTGGTGCTCACCTCCGCCGACCACGCGGGCGACGCCCTGGCCGGTGCACCGGTGGGCACCTGGTTCCACGCCGTCGCGAAGCGGCGGCCCACTCGACAGCTGTGGCTGGCCCACGCGACCGAGCCCAAGGGGGTCCTGCTGCTCGACGACGGTGCGGTGCGGGCCGTCACCGAACGCCGAGCCTCACTGCTCGCGGCGGGCCTGACCGGGGCGACCGGCGCCTTCGCGGCCGGGGACCCCGTCGACCTGGCCGGTCCCGACGGCGTCGCGGTCGCGCGCGGGCTGGTCAACTTCGACGCCGAGGAGATCCCGAGGCTGGTCGGCAAGACGTCCGCGACGCTACGTCGCGAGCTGGGTACGGCGTACGAGCGCGAGGTCGTGCACCGAGACGACCTCGCCCTGCTCCACCCGGGCACGACGCGGGCCGCACACCCGGAGGGTTAGGCGGAGCGGGTCTGGGGCAGGATCGTCCGCATGACGAATCTCCGCCGACCTCTCGTCCGGCTCGCGGCTGTCGCCACCGCCACCCTCCTGGTCGCGTCCGCGCAGATCCCGGCCCACGCCCGCACCGTCGACGATCGCTGTGCCGGCACGGGCCGGATCCCCGCGAGTGCACTGACCCATGGCGTGTCCGGCCTCGGCTGCTCGCTGGTCGGCCGCGTGGTCTACCACCGCGGCGTCTCGGTGGTCGTGCCGCCCGCCGGCATGAGTGTGGGCGGCGAGGGCGTCAGCACGCACGGCGACGTGACCGGCCTCCGGGTCTCCAACACCGGTACGACGGTGCGCGCCTTCACCGGTGCCGGCGCGAGCCGGGGTACGGCCGCCGGCGCCAAGGGCAGCCCGCCGGCGTGCAAGGACCGCACGTTCAACCTCGCCGGGCACCGCTGGGTGACCTCTCTGCGTTACCACAGCAACCTCAAGAAGGCTCCGTCGCGCTACCACAAGAAGACCCTTGTCAAGCAGATCAAGATCGCGAACACCCACATGCGCAAGGGCACGAACACCTGCGGGAAACCGCGACTCAAGACGCCCGTCGGCCACTACCTCGGCAGTACCCACGCCCAGCCGAACATCGCGACCAGCTCCGGCACGGTCTCGTGCGGCCGCTACAACACCACCAACGTCGTGGGCTTCGGCAACCTGCCGAGCAACCTGCTCGGCTGGACCTGCTACTGGTGGCTCGGCTCGGGCCACCTGGGCGCGGCCGACATCATGATGGACACCGGCCGCTTGCTCACCACCAACCTGCCGAAGCACTGCGTCAACAGGTGGGACTTCGAGGGCGCCCTGACCCACGAGTTCGGGCACGCCTACGGCATGGCGCACACCGGCTCGGGCCACGCCAACCTCACGATGCAGCACGAGCTGTCACCGTGCTCGACGTACGCCCGGACGCTCGGGCTCGGCGACTGGCTGGGCATGCGGAAGATGTACGGCGCCCGCTGACCTGGCGGGTATCTTCACCGCGTGACCTGGCGGCGGGGACTCTTCTGGACCCTGGTCGCGCTCTTCCTGGCACCCGCGCTGACGCTGACCGGGCTGCGTCTGTCCGACCCGCCGGGCGGGGTGCTGATCCGGATGCAGAGCCTGGCCGCGCTCGCGCTCGCGCCGTACGCCGTCGTCCTCGTCCTGCTGGCGGCGTGGTCGGTGCGGCACCGCAGACAGGCTTGGGTCGTGCTCGTCCCACTCGTGGGGATGGCGCTCCACGTCCACTGGCTGACGCCGCTGTACACCGGAGCCACGCCGCCCCCGGATCCGCAGGCGACGCCCTGGGTGGTGATGACCGTCAACCTGCACTACGGAGAGGGCGACGCCGACGAGGTCGTCCAGGATGCGCTCCGGGAGAAGGTCGACGTGCTCGTGCTGGAGGAGATCACGCCGTCCGCGCTGGTCGCCCTGGACCGCGCCGGTCTGTCGGTGCTGCTGCCGCATCACGCCGGGAAGCCGCTGGCGGACAACGCCGGGACCATGCTGTTCGCGAAGGGCCAGGTGTCGGACGTGGTGAACGAGCCGACGGTGTTCCGGTCCTGGCTGGCCACGGTGCGGACGCCCGACGGACCGAAGCTGATCTTCGCGGTGCACCCGTCCCCGCCCACGGCACGCCAGGCCTGGGTCGTCGACCACCGACAGCTGGTCTCGATCGCCCACGACGCCCGGCCGGACCTGATCGTCGGCGACTTCAACGCCACCCTCGACCAGGTGCCGATGCGTGACCTGGAGGACCAGGGCTACCGGTCGGCCGGCGAGCTGACCAACCAGGGCTGGCAGCCGACCTGGCCCGCCAACGGGCTGTACCACCTGCTGTGGGTGCTCCCGCTGCCTCCGGTCGCCGAGATCGACCACGTCATGGTCGGGCACGGCATGACGGCGATCAGCTCCCACACTCTCCAGGTCGACGACACGGACCATCGAGCCGTCGTCGCGACGGTCGCCTCGGAGTAGGTTCCCAGGGGTGCGGGAGCCCCTGGAGCGCAGCGCCGAGGAGCAGGCGGAGGATCGGCACTGGGAGCGCCTCTACGGACGGTTCGAGGCCCTCGACCTGGTCGGCGTCCGGGCCTTCTTCGAGGGCTTCGCCCGGCCATGGTGGCTGGTGGGTGGCTGGGCCATGGAGGCCTTCACCGGTGCGCCGCGCGAGCACGACGACATCGACGTGTCGTTGCTGGCCTGCGACGTGCCGGCGCTGCGCGAGTTCGTGGGCGATCGCTGGCACCTGTGGACGATCGTGGACGGGCGCCTCGGGCCGATGACGGCGCAGCATCCCGACCTCCCGTCACCGGACGCGCAGATCTGGGTACGCCGCGACGCGTCCGCGCCCTGGGTGATCGACGTGCCGGTGACGCCGGACATCGGTGGGCTGTGGCAGAACAAGCGCCTGCCCGACCACGTCGTACCCCTCGACGACGTCACCTGGACGACCGGCGACGGCGTCCGGGTGCTCGATCCCGAGATCGTGCTGCTGTTCAAGGCGCGCATCGACCGCACCAAGGACCGCCACGACCTCGCGCGCGCCCTGCCGCTGCTGTCGCCGGAGCAGCGCACCTGGCTGACCGACGGCGTACGACGACTCTGGCCGGAGCACCCCTGGCTGGCTGGCCTCGAGCGGTACGACGACACCTGAGCGCGCCGAAAATGGTTGGCCGACAGTCCGAGCCGGCACTTACCGTCCTCCCCATGGGTAGTCGGGGGTGACTTCAGCCAGGCGCCGACCGGCTGCCTGACGACCGCGACCCGCGGAGCGGGTGAGGCGGTCAGGTCGTCACTCCTTGTCGGAGCCCCGATGTCGTCGTCCCGCCTGTCCCATCTCTCCACGGCCCGCCCGGCCGAGCCGACCGCCGTCCTCGACCGGCTGCCGCCGGCCGGCGCCGCGCATCCGGACGTACGCCGTTACTCCCGGGCCCGGCGCAACCTCCTCCCGAGGGAGGACCACGTCACCGCGGTGTCGGGTACCTGGGCCCTCGGGCAGGTGCTGCGCAGCGGCGCCGTGGTCGAGTCGGCGCTGTGGTGCCCCGCTGGGCGGACGTCCGCGCGACCCCGAGACGAGGCCACCTGGGCAGGCGTGACGGAGCGGGCCGTCCGCGCCCAGCGGATCTCGTTGCGGACCCTGGCCCGGATCCATCCCGGCCTGGCCGCGCCGGTCATGGTCGCCGTGGTGCGCCTGCCCACCTGGCGGCCCGCCGACGTGCTGACCGAACGCGCGCGACTGGTCCTCGTCGCCGACGGCATCGAGTACGCGGGCAACCTCGGCACGCTGGTCCGCACCGCCGACGCCTGCGCGGCCGACGCCGTCCTCCTGACCAGCGCGGTGGCCCGGCTGACCCACCCCAAGACCTTCGTCGCGAGCCGTGGCACGGTACTGACCCTGCCCGTCCTCGAGTACGCGACGGTGGCTCGGGCCGGCGCCGACCTGGTTGCCGCCGGCTTCACGGCGTACGTCGCGGACCCGGCCGCCGCGACGTCGTACCGCGATGCCGGGCTGGGATCCGGACGCACCGCGGTCGTGGTGGGGTCGGAGGGCGACGGCGTCGCTGCGGAGTGGCGGACCGGCCTCGCCCGGGTCGCCATCCCGATGCGGGGGCGGGCCGACTCGCTCAACGTGGCCACGTCCGCCGCCGTACTGCTGTTCGAGGCGCGGGCAGCGCTCGATCAGCCGTGAGTCCGCGGGTTCGCGGTGTCAGACCCTGAGCCGTACGCTGGGTGTGACATGCACGACGCGCCCGAGACCTCGACGGTCTACCTCGACCATGCCGCGACCACGCCGATGCTCCCGGCAGCCGTCGAGGCGATGACGGCCCACCTGGGCGACGTCGGCAACCCCTCCTCGCTGCACGCCAGCGGCCGCGCCGCACGCCGGGTCGTCGAGGAGTCCCGCGAGACCATCGCGCAGGCGATCAACTGCCGTCCCGGCGAGATCGTGTTCACGTCCGGGGGTACCGAGGCGGACAACCTCGCGCTCAAGGGTCTCTTCTGGTCGCGCCGCGATGCCGACCCGGCTCGCGTCCGCATCCTCGCGACCTCCGTCGAGCACCACGCCGTCCTCGACGCCCTGCGCTGGCTCGAGGGCGCGGAGCAGGCCGTCGTCGAGCTGCTGCCGGTCGACCGCCGTGGCCGGCTGGACCTCGAGGCCCTGCGCGCCTCGGTCGAGCGCGACCCCGCGTCGGTCGCGCTGGTCTCGGTGATGTGGGCCAACAACGAGGTCGGCACCGTGCAACCGATCGAGGACGTCGTCGCCGTCGCCGCGACTCACGGCATCCCCGTGCACACCGACGCGGTCCAGGCCGTCGGCGCGATCCCGGTCGACTTCGCCGCGAGCGGTGTCGACGCCCTCACCCTCACCGGTCACAAGCTCGGTGGCCCCTACGGCGTGGGCGCACTCGTACTGCGTCGCGAGCTCTCGCTGACCCCCCTGCTGCACGGTGGCGGGCAGGAGCGCGACGTCCGGAGCGGGACGCTCGACATGCCGGCCATCGCTGGCTTCGCCACCGCGGTCGAGCACGCCGTGAAGGCGCAGCCCGAGTACGCCGAGCGCATGTCCGGCCTGCGTGACGACCTGGTCCGGCGGGTGACCGAGATCGTGCCCGACGCCCACCTGCACGGTGACGTCGACCACCGACTCCCCGGCAACGCCCACCTCGGCTTCCCCGAGTGCGAGGGCGACTCCCTGCTCATGCTGCTCGACGCCCGCGGCATCGAGTGCTCCACCGGATCGGCCTGCTCGGCCGGGGTGCCCCAGCCGTCCCACGTGCTCCTGGCGATGGGATGCGACGAGGAGGGCGCGCGCCACTCGCTGCGCTTCACCCTCGGGCGCACGTCCACCACGGCGGACGTCGACGCCCTCGTCGAAGCGATCGGCCCGGCCGTCGAACGCGCCCGAGGAGCCCGCGAACGATGAGGGTCGTCGCCGCCATGTCCGGCGGCGTCGACTCGGCCGTGGCCGCCGCACGGGCAGCCGAGGCCGGCCACGACGTCACCGGCATCCACCTCGCCCTGTCGCGCAACCCCGAGTCGTACCGCTCGGGGGCGCGCGGCTGCTGCACGCTCGAGGACGCCAACGACGCGCGCCGGGCGGCCGACGTGATCGGCATCCCGTTCTACGTGTGGGACCTCTCCGAGCGTTTCCACGAGGACGTCGTCGAGGACTTCATGGACGAGTACGCCGCCGGCCGGACCCCCAACCCGTGCCTGCGCTGCAACGAGAAGATCAAGTTCGCGGCCGTACTCGACCGGGCGCTCGCGCTCGGCTTCGACGCCGTCGCGACCGGTCACTACGCGCAGGTCCGTACGACGCCCGACGGGTCGGCCGAGCTCCATCGGGCGGTCGACCCGGCCAAGGACCAGTCCTACGTGCTCGGGGTGCTCACGCAGAGGCAGCTCGCGCACTCGCTGTTCCCGCTCGGTGACACCGCGAAGCCCGACGTCCGCGCCGAGGCCGCCCGGCGTGGGCTGCTCGTCGCCGAGAAGCCCGACTCGCACGACATCTGCTTCGTGGCCGACGGCGACAACGCCGGCTGGCTGCGCGAGAAGCTCGGCGAGCGAGCACCCAACCACGGCGGCGCCATCGTCGACGCGGTCACCGGCGACGAGGTCGGACGCCACGAGGGCACCTACGGCTTCACGATCGGCCAGCGCCGGGGCCTGCGGCTCGGCGTGCCCGCGCCAGACGGCAAGCCGCGGTTCGTGCTCGACATCGAGCCGGTGTCGGGCACGGTCACGGTCGGACCGCGTGCGGCGCTGACGGTCGACCGGGTCGTCGCGGACCGTGCGCGCTGGTGCGGCGCGCCCCCCTCGTCGTACGACGGAGGCGTCCAGCTGCGTGCCCACGGGGCGGAGCACCGTGCCTCGATCACGGTGGTCTCGACAGGCTCGACCGACGGGTACGTCGAGATCGAGCTGCACGACCCGGCGCAGGGGATCGCGCCGGGCCAGGCCGCGGTGATGTACGACGGCTCCCGCGTTGTCGGCTCGGCCACGATCGTCTCCACCGCGCGCGTGGACGCATGACGGTCGCGACCGGCATCGGGTCGTGGCCCGGTGACGACGCGGAGGACTACGCCGAGGCGGTGCGCATCGTGCTCGGCGAGCTCCCCGAGCTCCCGCACCTGCCGGAGCTGCCCGGACGCGGTCCCGCCGCGACCATGGCCGGACGCACGATCGCCATGGTCGGCGATCTCGCCTTCGACCTGCAGCCCGCCGGCTGGCGGCTCACTGACCATCCCGGCGTCGACCACCGGCGCGCCCGGTCGCTGCTGGCCCAGGACCTCGACGAGCTCGAGGACCAGGCGCAGGGCTTCGCGGGCGTCCTCAAGGTGCAGGTGACCGGGCCCTGGACGCTCGCAGCCGTGGTCGAGAAGCCGCGTGGCGACAAGGTGCTCAGCGACCACGGTGCACGCCGCGAGCTAGCGCAGGGACTGGCCGAAGGTGTGGCCGCGCACCTGGCCGACGTACGTCGCCGGGTCGGCGCCGCACGGGTCGTCGTACAGATCGACGAGCCGGCACTGCCCGCCGTGCTGGCCGGTGCGATCCCGACCGCGTCGGGCTTCGGGCGGCACCGCGCCGTGCACGCGCCCGAGGTGTCCGCCGCGCTGGAGTGGGTGCTCGGTCGGTCAGGTGAGGAGCCGTGGGTCCACTCGTGTGCGCCCGGAGTCCCCTGGCAGCTGCTGCGCGGTGCGGGCGCCCGCGGGCTGAGCGCCGACCTGGAGCTGCTCGACGCGGGCGACATGGACGTGCTGGCCGAGGCGCTCGAGGCGGGGGAGACGCTGGCGCTCGGCGTCGTACCGTCGCTCGAGCCCGCGACCGTGCCCACCGCCACGGCCCTGACCGAGCGCGTCCTGCGCTGGCTCGACATGGTCGGCCTCGACGTCGAGGTGGTCTCGGAGCGCCTGGTGGTGACGCCGAGCTGCGGGCTGGCCGGTGCGTCACCGGGCTGGGCCCGCACCGCGCTGGGGATGTGCCGCGAGGTCGCGTCGAACCTCGCCGGCTGATCTCAGGCACACGACCCTCGCCGCTGCGGCTAGCGTGGCGCCACAACCCGAAGGAGGCCCGTCGCGGTGAGCCCGGACCTGACCACGCGCCCGACGTTGCGCGGCACCTTCGGGATGACGTCCTCGACCCACTGGCTGGCCTCGCAGGCCGCGATGGCCGAGCTCGAGGCGGGCGGCAACGCCTTCGACGGGGCGATCGCCGGCGCGTTCGTCCTCCACGTCGTGGAGCCGCATCTCAACGGTCCGGGCGGCGAGGTGCCGGCCATCTTCGCGACCGCGGCCGACCCGACGCCGGTCGTCCTGTGCGGCCAGGGGGTGGCACCCGCAGGCGCCACGCCCGAGCACTTCGCCGACCTCGGCCTCGACCTGGTGCCCGGGTCGGGTCCGCTGGCCGCGGCCGTGCCGGGAGCCGTCGACGCGTGGCTGATGCTCGGCCGCGACCACGGCAGCCGCCCGCTGCGTAGCGTCCTGTCGTACGCCGTGGGCTACGCCCGCTCCGGTCACCCGCTGCTCCCGCGTGCGGCCGACGTGATCGGCGCCATGCAGCCGATGTTCCGCGACCACTGGCCGACGTCGGCGGACCACTGGATACCGGGCGGGCGACTGCCGCGGCCGTGGGAGCTCGTCGTCAACCCCGCGTACGCCGACGTGCTCGAGCGTCTGGTGGCAGAGGGCGAGGCGGCGGGCGGACGCCGGGATGAGCAGTACGACGCAGCGCGCCGGGCCTGGCGCGAAGGGTTCGTGGCGGAGGCGATCGTGGGGTTCTCGCGGCGCCCCCTCCGCGACTCCAGCGGCCACGACCACGCCGGGCTGCTCACGGCAGACGACCTGGCCGGCTGGTCCGCGTCGTACGAACCCGCGGCCGTGCAGCGGTTCCGCGATGTCGAGGTCGCCAAGACCGGTACCTGGGGACAGGGTCCCGTGCTCCTCCAGGCGCTCGCGATTCTCGAGCCGATGCCCGACGAGGCACTCGACCCCTCGACCGCCGACGGCGTCCACACGATCACCGAGGTGCTCAAGCTCGCCTTCGCCGACCGCGAGGCCTGGTACGGCGACGACAGCCCGGTGACACTCGCCGACCTGCTCGACCCGGCGTACGTCGCCCAGCGCCGCGCACTGGTCGGCGAGGAGGCGTCGTGGGAGCTGCGACCGGGCTCGCCGGGGGGCCACGTGCCACGGCTGTCGGAGCACCTGCAGGGCGGGTCGCCGACCGAGGCCGGCGACGGTCTCGGAGAGCCGTCCGTCGACCCGCTGGGTGTGACTCGCGGGGACACCTGCCACATCGACGTCGTCGACCGGTGGGGAAACATCATCTCGGCGACGCCGAGCGGCGGCTGGTTGCAGAGCTCACCGACCATCCCCGAGCTGGGCTTCTGCCTGGGCAGCCGGATGCAGATGTTCTGGACCGACCCCGGGCTGCCGGCCTCGGTCGGACCCGGCCGCCGGCCCCGCACCACGCTGTCACCGACCCTCGTGCTTCGTGACGGTGTCCCGGTGCTCGCCTGCGGCACCCCCGGTGGGGACCAGCAGGACCAGTGGCAGCTGCCGTTCCTGCTCCGGCACCTCGTGGGCGGCCTGGAGCTGCAGGCCGCCATCGACGCGCCGTCCTTCCACACCACGTCGTTCCCGAGCTCGTTCTACCCGCGGGAGACGGTGCCGGGAGAGCTGGTCGTCGAGGACCGCCTCGGCGACGCCGTCCTGGCTGCCCTGGCCGACCGTGGCCACGGCGTCGTCCGCGGCGGTGCCTGGTCGCTCGGCCGGCTCTCCGCCGTCGCCCGCGACCCGGCGACGGGTCTGCTGTCGGCGGCCGCCAACCCGCGAGGTGAGCAGGGCTACGCCTGCGGCCGTTGACTCCGGTCAGGCTGCCAGACTGGCCGCATGGACATCGTCAGCCCCGCCATCAACGATTACCTGCTCGCCCACTCGGAGCCGGCGGACGCCGTACTCCGCGACCTCGCCGAGGAGACGCACCGCGAGCTCGCGGGACAGTCCGGCATGCAGATCTCCCACGACGAGGGTGAGCTGCTCACGATGCTGGTCCGCCTGACCGGCGCCCGACAGGCAGTCGAGGTCGGCACGTTCACCGGCTACTCGTCGATCTGCATCGCCCGTGGGTTGCCGGCCGACGGGCACCTGCTCTGCTGTGACGTCAGCGAGGAGTGGACGTCGATCGCACGTCGCTACTGGGATCGGGCCGGCGTCTCCGACCGCATCGAGCTGCGGATCGCGCCGGCCGTGGAGACCCTGCGCAGCCTGCCGACCGAGCCCTTCCTCGACTTCGCGTTCATCGACGCGGACAAGAGCGGCTACCCGTCGTACGTCGAGGAGATCCTGCCGCGCACGCGTCCGGGCGGGCTGCTCGTCCTCGACAACATGCTGCGCGACGGGCGGGTGCTCGATCCGCAGAACGACGACGACCGCGCCATCCACGACCTCAACGAGGCGCTGGTCGCCGACGACCGCGTCGACGTCGTACTCCTCCCGGTCCGCGACGGAGTCAGCCTGGCCCGGGTGCGCTGACCCGAGAACCCGGGTAGTCCCTGACGAAACGGCTGCGTTTCGGACGAAATCGCAGCCGTTTCGTCAGGGACTACCCAGGAAATGACGACGCCCCCGGCATGAGCCGGGGGCGTCGAGCAGTCGTACGGGTACGACGTGCGGTCAGCCGAGGTGCGTCAGCCGACGTGGACCGGCTCGCCTTCGGGGCCGTCGGTGGCCAGCTCCTGGTGCTTCACGTTCAGGAACGCCCAGACGACCAGCGACCCGGCCAGCATCAGCAGGCTGCCCACGAAGAACGCATGGGTCGCGCCCTCGGTGAACGAGCCGAAGTAGACGGTCTGGCCGACCACGCTCTTGTCCGTGACCCCGGCCTGGGCCAGCCCCTGCCCGACACCCGCGCCGATGGCGTTCGCGTGGGCGTTGTTGAAGTGGCTGGCGACCGTGCTCAGGATCGCCAGGCCCAGAGCGCCGCCGACCTGCTGCATGGTGTTCAGGACGCCCGAGCCGACCCCGGAGTCCTCGCGCCGGACGTGGTGTACGGCGGTCAGCGTGAGCGGCACGAACACTGCGCCCATGCCGAGAGCCATGAGCACCACGAAGGGCAGGACCTGGGTCCAGTAGCTCACGCCGTCGCCGAGGTGCTGCCCGGAGGCCGCGGCCTTGAGCACGTCGCTCGCACTGTCGGGCACGCTCAGCCGTGAGAAGCCGTAGAGGGCTCCGGCCGCGACCACGGTGCCGACCCCGGCGATGTAGCGCGCGTCGTACCGGTTCACCAGGCTGGACACGATCGTCGCGCTGACGATGATGCCCACCGAGAACGGCAGGAACGCGAAGCCGGCCTTGAGCGGGCTGTAGCCCATGACGTTCTGGATGAACAGGCTCAGGAAGAAGAACATCGAGAACATCGCCGCGGGCAGCAGTGCCATGGCCACGAAGCTGGCCGCACGCGTCTGGTTCGCGAAGATCCGGAACGGCACCAGTGGATGCTCCACTCGAGACTCGATCAGGACGAACGTCACGAGCAGGACGACGGCCGCGACCAGGCTGGCGATGGTCAGGGTGTTGCCCCACCCGTACGACGCGTTGCCGGCGCGGGTGAGCCCGTAGACCAGGGCGAGCAGGCCGCCGGTGCCGGTCAGGGCGCCGGGGATGTCGAGCATGCCGGTGTGGCCCTCGGACTCGTTGAGGAAACGAGGCGCCAGCAGCGCCGCGATCAGACCGATCGGGACGTTGATCAGGAACGTCATCCGCCATCCGTGGATGTCGGCCCCCAGCAGCGAGAAGTGCGAGCCGGTCAGCCAGCCACCCAGGATCAGGCCCACGGCCGCGCCGGCGCCCGACATCGCGGCGTACACGGCGAAGGCGCGGTTGCGACCAGGCCCGGCCGGGAAGGTGGTGGTGATCAGCGCCAGCGCGGCCGGGGAGGCCATGGCGGCACCGAGACCCTGCAGACCCCGTGCGCCGAGCAGGAGGGTCTCGTTCTGTGCGAGCCCGCCGAGCAAGGAGGCGATCGCGAACACGGTCAGCCCGGTCATGAAGATCCGACGCCGGCCGTAGAGGTCACCGAGCCGCCCGCCGAGGAGCAGCAGACCGCCGAAGGCGAGGGAGTAGCCGGTCACGATCCAGGTGAGGTTCGTGCCGGTCATGTGGAGGTCCTTGCCGATGTACGGCAGGGCGATGTTGGCGATGGTGGCATCGAGCACCACCATCAGCTGAGCGATGCAGATGAGCACCAGGGCCCAGCCCAGGTGCTGTCGTCTGCCGGCGTTCGCCACCTCGGGCTGGCGAGCCCCGACGGCGTCGGTGAGTTCAGACATGGTCTTCCTAACTTCTTGACTTCGTGAGTTCGTAACTACTTGACGGGTCTCAGGCCTGCGGCCTGACAGCCGGCAGGATGATCTGGTCGATGACGTGCTCGATCAGGGTGGGCTTGGGCTGTTCGCCCATGACGAAGATGCGGTGGAGCACGATGCTGGCGAGGGCTGGTGCGACCAGGTCGAGGTCGATGTCGTCGCGGACCTCGCCGCGGTCACGCGCACGCTGGAAGACCGTGCGGGACAGCTGCGACTTCGGCTGCAGCACCCTGACGCGGAACTCGCGGGCGAACTCCTGGTCGGTGGACAGCGCCGTCATCACGGCCCCGAAGGTGGACGTCGTGTCGTGGTCGGTGAGGCCGCCCATGCCGCAGAACGCGGTCAGCAGGTCGGTACGCAGGTCGCCGGTGTCGGGGATCGGCGGCATCGCCTTCTCGTTGGCGAGGGCATCCACGACGAGCGTGGCCTTCGACGTCCAGCGACGGTAGAGCGTCGCCTTGGAGGCCTTGGCCCGATGGGCGACGGCGTCCATGGTGAGGCGGTCGTAGCCGACCTCCCCGAGCACGTCCAGGGCTGCGTCGAGGATCTCCTGCTCACGGTCGCCCTCCACCCGGGGGCGGAGGTGGGCTGCAACTTCGGGGGTCATCGTCACCTGTCGTTACCAGAATGAAACGAAACGGTTTCGTTTCAACGGCGACGGTAGCCCAGTCCAGCGGATGAAACAAATCAGTTTCATCCGGGGTCCGGAGGAATCACGCCGACGGGCTCACGCCGGCCAGCACGAGGCGGATCCGGTCGATGGCGAACGCGTTCCAGGCAGTGATGCCACGGAGCAGGTAGTGCCCGCGGTCGCCCATGTCGGTGAACGACGCCGCGCTGGTCACCTCGCGTGCCCGGTCGACGTACGCGCGGGTGTCGGAGGCGCGCGTGATCTGGTCGCGTCGCCCGTGGGCGGCATGCAGCTCGCGCCCGGCGAGCGCGGTCACGGGCTCGGACGGGGGTAGCCAGGGAGCCAGCGCCACGACGCCGCGCACCTGCGGGTCGTCGGCCACGTGGCAGGCGACGCGCCCGCCCATCGAGTGCCCGAGCGTCACGACGGGAAGGTCGCCGAGCTCGGCTCGCGCCTGCCTGAGCGCCCAGCGCGCATCCGCGATCCGGTCGCTGCCGTCGTCGTTCCACCCGACCGAGCGGTAGCGCAGCACCCACAGCCCGACACCCTCGTCGCGCAGCGAGCGGCCGACGGTCCGAGCCAGACCGAGGGCCCGGCGCCAGGACAGGTTGCGCCGGGTCACGGCGTCTGGTGAGCGGTCCTTGCCGCCGTGCAGCACGAGTACGAGGGCGACGGGGTGGCCGCGGGCGTCGTACCGGCTGAGATGTGGGGTGCCCTCGCTCACGGTCGTCTCCACGGGTTCCACTCGGTACGCCGTCCGGTGCGGGTGGGTGGGCGGCGGCGCGATGTCGTCAGTGGTTGGCAGGATAGGGCCATGGGCGAACCTCAGTCGGCGACTCCGGACGCCAAGGAGCGTCATCGGCAGCTCAGCGAGGAGGTCGAGGATGCGCGCTGGCGCTACTACATCCTCGACGACCCGACGCTCGACGACGCCGACTTCGACCGTCGGCTGCGTGAGCTCGAGGGTCTCGAGGAGCAGTTCCCCGAGCTGCGCACCCCCGACTCCCCGACCCAGAAGGTCGGCGGCGCGGTCTCGACCGAGTTCACCGCGGTCGACCACCTCCAGCGGATGGAGAGCCTCGACAACGCCTTCTCGTACGACGAGCTCGCCGCATGGCACGCCCGGCTGGGCCGTGACGGCGTCGACGACCCGGCGTTGCTGTGCGAGCTGAAGGTCGACGGCCTCGCGATCAACCTGCTCTACGAGAACGGCCGGCTGACCCGAGCGCTCACCCGCGGTGACGGCCGCACCGGCGAGGACGTCACGCCCAACGTCCGCACGGTCGCGTCCGTGCCCGACCGGCTGACCGGCACCGACGAGTTCCCCGTCCCCGCGCTGGTGGAGGTGCGCGGTGAGGTGTTCCTGCCCGTCGAGGCCTTCGAGCGGCTCAACGACTCGCTGCTCGAGGCCGGCAAGCCGCCGTTCGCCAACCCGCGCAACTCGGCCGCCGGCTCGCTGCGGCAGAAGGACCCACGCGTCACCGCCTCGCGCGACCTGGGCATGGTCTGCCACGGCATCGGCGCCCGCCAGGGGTTCGAGCCGACCTCGCAGTCCTCGGCGTACGACGCCCTCCGCGCCTGGGGGCTGCCGGTCTCGGACAAGGTGGAGGTGCTGCCCTCGCTGGAGCGGGTGCAGGCCTACATCGAGAACGCCGGCGAGCACCGGCACTCGATCGTCCCCTACGAGATCGACGGCGTGGTCGTGAAGGTCGACGAGGTGTCGCTCCAGCGGCGGCTGGGCTCGACCTCGCGGGCGCCGCGCTGGGCGATCGCGTTCAAGTACCCACCCGAGGAGGTCAACGCCAAGCTCCTCTCGATCGAGGTGAACACCGGTCGCACCGGCCGGGTGACGCCGTTCGGGGTGATGGAGCCGACCAAGGTCGCCGGCTCGACCGTCGAGCGGGCCACCCTGCACAACGCCCACGAGGTCGCCCGCAAGGACGTCCGGCCCGGCGACACCGTGGTCCTCCGCAAGGCCGGCGACGTGATCCCCGAGATCGTCGGCCCGGTGCTCGGTCTCCGGCCCGAGGGGCTCGAGCCCTGGGTGATGCCCACGGTGTGTCCGTCGTGCGGCACCGCCCTGGTCCAGCAGAAGGAGGGCGACAAGGACCTCCGCTGCCCCAACACGCGTCAGTGCCCGGCCCAGCTCGTCGAGCGGGTCTACCACGTCGCGAGCCGGGGAGCGTTCGACATCGAGGGGCTCGGCTCCGAGGCCGCCTACGCGTTGCTCGGAGCCGAGGTGCTCACCGACGAGGGCGACGTCTTCGACCTCGACGAGGCCAAGCTGCTGCGGACCGAGCTGTTCACGCGCGCCGCGAAGAAGGGCGACGAGGGCTCGCAGCTCTCCGCCGACGGCTCGCGGGCGCTCACCGCCAACGGCGCCGGACTTCTCGCCAACCTCGGTGAGCGGAAGCAGGTTCCGCTCTGGCGAGTGCTCGTCGCCCTGTCGATTCGACACGTCGGACCGACCGCGGCGCGCGCTCTCGCCACCGAGTTCCGCTCGATGAAGTCGATCCAGGAGGCCGGCGAGTCCGAGCTCGCCGAGGCTGAGGGCGTCGGACCGACCATCGCCGAGGCCGTCATCGAGTGGTTCAAGGTCGACTGGCACGCCGACATCGTCGAGAAGTGGCGCCGCGCGGGAGTGGCGATGGAGGACGAGCGCGACGAGACGGTGGCGCGCACGCTCGAGGGCCTGACGATCGTGGTGACGGGTTCACTCGTCGACTTCTCACGCGACTCCGCCAAGGAGGCGATCGTGTCGCGGGGCGGGAAGGCCGCCGGCTCGGTGTCCAAGAACACCGACTACGTCGTGGTCGGCGACAACGCCGGCTCGAAGGCCGACAAGGCCGAGCAGCTCGGCGTACCCGTCCTCGACGAGGGGGGCTTCAAGGTGCTGCTCGAGCACGGCCCCGACGGACTCTGAGGCCGCGACGGTCGAGTCGGCTCCGCGTCAGCGCGCGTGGCTGGGTTCGTTGCGCGGCTTCGGCCAAGGGATCCGGAGGGTGCGGCCGTCGATGAGCCACAGCTGCATGCCGAGCGCCAGCGCGACCAGCACGAACACCGAGGCGACCAAGGGGTGACCGCTCAACAGGCCGAGCAGGACGAGCAGGAGGCTGAAGCCGAGCATCGCCGCGAGACCCTGTCGGGTGTTGGCGGCACGCGAGAAGGCGACGGCGCAGATCTCGGTCGGGCCCATCCGACGGAACGTGACAGCCCGGTCGGGCATCGGCAGGTGCAGCTCGGCGGGTACGGCGGTGTCGAGTACGGCGGTGAGCTCCTGGCCGCGGGCCCACTGCTGGGGCTCCATCTCGATCACCGACCCGTCGCGTCCGACCACGCGGCGGGTGCCGTCGCGCCAGGCGAGCAGGCAGACCACGTCGACGGTCTGCAGTCGGCGTGCCGTATGCGTGGTCGCCGACTCGATGCTCTCGGCGTCGGCGGCGAACGTCGTCAGGTCGGCCGGCCAGTTGACGTGGCGGTGCCGGCTCGCCTCGGGCGTCGGCTCGACCTCCGGGAAGGCGACCAGGTCGATGTGCTTGCCGAGATCGGCACCCTCGGGAATCCCGAGCAGCAAGGAGTCGTGGAAGGCCCGCGCGGCGACGTCGACCAGCTGCGGGTCGGTGATGCGGAGCTCCTCGACGAGCTCCTCCTGCGACTTCGGTACCCGGTCGCTGAGCACGGCGTACGCCGCTCCGAGGGCGATCGCGAACGCCGCCTCGGGCCGCGCCAGGGCCTGCAGGCGGGTCGCGATGGCCTCGTCGAGCCAGAGTCGCGGCACTCCTTCGGTCGCGAGTCCTCGGGAGATGTCGAGTCCGGCCTCGACGATCGTGCCGAGCATCTCGGGCACCACGTCGGAGCCCGCGGCCACCACGGCCCGGTGGTCGTCGACGGTGACGATTCCCGACCAGGGCGCGTAGACGCCGCCAGTGCGCTGACGCAGACCGTCGTGCACCGCACGTTCCAGGAGGGCCGGCAGGAACGTCGCCTCGTGCGTGCGCGGTACCGCGCCGCTCAGGGTCAGGCCGGCGTCGTCGACGTACGCCGCGGGAAGCGGTCGGCCGACGGCCCGGGCCGGGGCGGGCGGGTGGTACTCGCCCGGGGCGAGTGGCAGCGAGAGCCCGGCGGGCGGCGGCCCGTCGAGGACCAGGACGGCGTTGGAGCTGTTGAAGACGTGACGCGATCGCTCGACGAGGAGCTCGGGCGTGGCGCGGACCGAGCCCGCCTCGACATAGCTGGCGACGCCCGGGCCCACGGCGCCGTACCGCCAGGTCAGCGAGCGGACCAGAGGGTCCGAGCGCAGCTGAGCCTCCGCCTGGAGCACCCCACGCTCACGGGCGAGCAGGCGCAGGTCGGGCTCGGCCAGCCATCCCGAGAGCGCCCCCAGGCGCTGGACGATCGCCTCTGCGGGGCCGTTCGTCTCGAACGCCGTGAGCAGCATGCTCGTCGAGCCGGTGACCGGACGCGACAGCGTCTCGCGGTCGAGGAGGGCGAGGTGCTCGAGCAGGTGCAGCCAGCCGGTCTCGTGCAGGGGCTCGTCGGCGGCGCCCTGCCGGAAGATCAGGTGGGCGGACGACAGCGGGCGACCGGTGTCCACGAAGAAGCACAGGACGCCGTCGATCTCGGTTTCGCGTACGGAGCTCATGTCAGGCCTGGGGGGTGGCGGAGGCGGATCGGAGATCCACCACGCTAGCGGGCCCGGGGGGTCGCTCGTGGCGCTTTCAACGACCTCGTCAGAGGGCCCACCGGCCGTCATTCAGGCGGTGTGCAGCCCCTCGGGTCAGCTCTCGAACGCGCGACCGGCGTATCTGGTGAGCGCGTTCTTGCCCACCGGCGGTACCGCAGCGCCGTGGCAGACGCCGGTCGTGGTGCTGCAGGTCGTCAGCGTCGAGCCCTGCACGCCGTACGGGTTCCTCCGAGCGGTTCCGTGGGCGGTCAACCCACAAGATGCGTCGGCGGGCCGATGGGTTGGGTGCCGAGTCGTGCTCCCTAGGATGAGGCCATGCCCGAGATCTCTCGAGACGAAGTCGCGCACCTGGCCGATCTGGCCCGGATCGACCTCTCCGCCGCCGAGCTCGACCACCTCGCGCCCCAGCTCACGGTGATCCTCGAGTCGGTGGCGTCGATCCAAGGTGTGGCGGGCGACGAGATCCCGCCGACCTCCCACGCGCTGCCGCTGACCAACGTCTTCCGCGACGACGTCGTGACCGACGGGCTCACCGCCGACGAGGCGCTGAGCGGCGCACCCGAGGTCGAGCAGCAGCGGTTCAAGGTGCCGAGGATCCTCGGAGACGAGCAGTGAGCAGCGTCGAGACCCGCACCGCGGCCGAGCTCGCCGATGCCCTGACCGAGGGCGAGACCTCGAGTGTCGAGATCACGCGCGGCTACCTCGACCGGATCGGCGAGGTGGACGGCGCGGTCCACGCGTTCCTCCACGTCGACGCCGACGGTGCCCTGCGCGATGCCGCAGCAGCGGACGAGCGCCGGGCAGCGGGCCGTCGGGCGAGCACGCTGGACGGCGTACCGATCGCGATCAAGGACGTCCTCGCCACGCGCGGACTGCCCACCACCTGCGGGTCGCGGATCCTCGACGGCTGGGTGCCGCCGTACGACGCCACGGTGGTCGCCCGGCTGCGGGCGGCGGGGCTGCCGATCCTGGGCAAGACCAACATGGACGAGTTCGCGATGGGCTCGTCGACCGAGCACAGCGCGTTCGGTCCGACGCACAACCCGTGGGACCTCGACCGCATCCCGGGCGGCTCCGGCGGTGGCAGTGCGGCCGCGGTGGCGGCGTACGAGACGCCGGTGGCGATCGGCACCGACACCGGGGGCTCGATCCGGCAGCCCGGTGCCGTCACCGGCACGGTCGGGGTGAAGCCGACGTACGGCGGGGTGTCGCGCTACGGCCTCGTCGCCCTGGCCAACTCCCTCGACCAGGCCGGCCCGGTGACCCGGACCGTTCTCGACGCCGCGCTGCTCCACGAGATCATCGGCGGCCACGACCCGCTCGACTCGACCTCCATCGATCAGCCGCTGCCCGACCTCGTGGGGGCCGCCCGCCGTGGCGCCGACGGTGACCTGACGGGCGTCCGCATCGGCGTGGTGACCGAGCTCGGTGGCGAGGGCTACCAGGCCGGGGTCCTCACCCGCTTCCAGGAGTCCGTCGACCTGATGACGAAGGCGGGGGCCGAGGTCGTCGAGGTCTCGTGCCCGTCGTTCGTGCACGCGCTGGCGACGTACTACCTGATCCTGCCGGCCGAGGCGAGCTCCAACCTGGCGCGCTTCGACGCGATGCGCTACGGCCTGCGGGTCACGCCCGACGGCGACGCCGGTGAACGGCCGAGCGCCGAGGACGTGATGCGCGCCACCCGCGAGGCGGGCTTCGGCGACGAGGTCAAGCGCCGGATCATCCTCGGCACCTACGCCCTGTCCAGCGGCTACTACGACGCGTACTACGGCCAGGCCCAGAAGGTCCGCACGCTCATCTCGCGCGACTTCGACGCGGCGTTCGAGCGGGCCGACGTCCTGGTCAGCCCGACCGCTCCCACGACCGCGTTCAGGCTCGGGGAGAAGGTCGACGACCCGCTGGCGATGTACCTCAACGACCTGGCCACGATCCCGGCGAACCTCTCCGGCGTCCCCGGCATCTCGGTGCCGAGCGGTCTCGCCGACGAGGACGGCCTGCCCGCCGGCGTACAGATCCTGGCGCCGGCCACGGCCGACGACCGCGTCTACCGGGTCGGTGCGGCCCTGGAGGCCCTGCTCGCCCGGCAGTGGGGCGGCCGGCTGCTCGACCAGGCACCTCCGCTCCCGTCGGTCGAACCCGGTGTCCCGTCGGTCGAGCGTGTCGAGACCACGAATGAGGGCCGCTGATGACCGACCCATGGCTCATGTCGTACGACGACGCACTCGCGCAGTTCGACCCCGCCTTCGGGCTCGAGGTCCACGTCGAGCTCAACACCGCGACCAAGATGTTCTGCGGCTGCCCGACGGAGTTCGGGGCCGAGCCCAACACCCAGACCTGCCCCACCTGCCTGGGGCTGCCCGGCTCGATGCCGGTGCTCAACGCGAAGGGTGTCGAGTCCGCGATCCGGATCGGGCTGGCGCTCAACTGTCAGATCGCCGACTGGTGCCGGTTCGCCCGGAAGAACTACTTCTACCCGGACATGCCGAAGAACTTCCAGACCAGCCAGTACGACGAGCCGATCGCGTTCGAGGGCTTCATGGACGTGGACGTCGACGGTACGACGTACCGCGTCGAGATCGAGCGCGCCCACATGGAGGAGGACACCGGCAAGTCGTTGCACGTCGGTGGCAGCACCGGCCGCATCCACGGTGCCGACTACTCGCTCGTCGACTACAACCGGGCCGGGATCCCGCTCATCGAGATCGTCACCAAGCCCGTGCTCGGCACGCGCGAGAAGGCGCCCGAGGTCGCCCGCGCGTACGTCGCCCAGCTGCGTGACCTGCTGCTCGGCCTCGGCGTGAGCGACGTCCGGATGGAGCAGGGCTCGCTGCGCTGCGACGTCAACCTGTCCCTGGCGCCGAAGACGTCGTCGGTCGAGCCCGCCGAGACCACCCTGGGCACGCGCACGGAGACCAAGAACGTCAACTCGCTGCGCTCGGTCGAACGCGCGGCGCGCTACGAGATCCAGCGGCACGCGGCCGTGCTCGCCGACGGCGGCAGCATCCTGCAGGAGACGCGACACTGGCACGAGGACACCGGGGTCACCACGAGCGGACGGGAGAAGTCCGACGCGGAGGACTACCGCTACTTCCCCGAGCCCGACCTCGTGCCGATCGCCCCCAGCCGGGAGTGGGTGGCCGAGCTGAAGGCGGATCTGCCCGAGCCGCCGCACGAGCGCCGGGCGCGGCTGCAGGCCGACTGGGGCTTCTCCGACCTCGACATGCGCGACACGGTCGGCGCCGGCGCGCTGGGTCTCGTCGAGGAGACGATCGACGCGGGTGCCTCTCCGCAGGCCGCCCGGAAGTGGTGGCTCGGCGAGCTGGCCCGGCGCGCCAACGAACGCGAGACCGACCTCGCCTCGCTCGGTGCCGCTCCGGCCGACGTGGCCCGGGTCCAGGCCCTGGTCGACGACGGCACCCTCAACGACAAGCTCGGCCGTCAGGTGCTCGACGGGCTGCTCGACGGCGAGGGGACGCCCGACGAGATCGTGGCGGCGCGCGGACTGGCGATCGTGTCCGACGACGGTGCGCTGACCGCTGCGGTCGACCAGGCGATCGCGGCCAACCCCGACGTGGCGGACAAGATCCGCGACGGCAAGGTCGCGGCCGCCGGAGCGCTCATCGGCGCGGTGATGAAGGAGATGCGCGGCCAGGCCGACGCCGGACGGGTGCGCGAGCTGATCCTCGAACGCCTGACCTGAGCCCCGGCCCGAAGACCGACCGTCGCCGGTGCGTCGTACCCGTGGACGGCGGCTCTTTCCCGGGGCGCCGGGAGGCTATGCTGCCGCTGATCACATCCCAGTGACGCCCGTGGTGGGGGAAGCCGGTCCGAGTCCGGCGCTGACCCGCAACCGTAGGCCGTGCCCCCCGCTCGCGAGGGTCACGGTGAGCCGGAACACCCGCCTCGACGCGTTCCGAACACACGCTGTCGTGGAAAGCAGCGGGTGGGCCCGCCCGATCATCGGCGCCTTCCCGCTGTCGCAGCGGGAAGGAAAGCATGTCTCTCATCCATCGCGCCGGTACGGCGCTCCTGACGGTCGCCCTCGCGGTCACCGTCGTCCCCGGTGCACCCGCCCAGGGGGCCGGCGCGTCCCGGGTCTCAGCCCGCGACGGCGCCCACTGGCTGGCCGGCCAGCTCCGTCACGGCGTCATGCACAACGGCCAGTTCGACTTCGACGACTACGGGCTCACCGCCGACACCGCCCTGGCCTTGAAGGCCATCGGCCATCGAGGCGCCACTCTCGACAAGATCCGGCACGCCCTCGCCCGCCACGTCGACGACTACACGACGTTCAAGACCGACCGGTACGCAGGCTCCATCGCCAAGCTCCTCGTCGTCGCCCAGCAGACCGGCGGTCACGCCACGAAGTTCGGCGGCGTCGACCTGGTCAAGCGCCTCGAGAAGCGTGTCGCCACGAAGGCGCCCATCGCCGGTCGGATCGAGGACAAGTCCGGATTCGGAGACAACGCCAACACCATCGGCCAGATCTTCGCGGTGCGCGGCCTGATGAAGGCGGGCAGTACGTCGCGCGGGCCGGCCGTGAGGTTCTTGCTCAAGCAGCAGTGCGCCAACGGCGCCTTCCGGCTCGACTTCAACGCGAACAAGACCGCACCGGTCCAGGGGTGCACGAAGTCGAGCGATGCGGACACCGACGTCACCGCACTCGCGGTGATCGAGCTGACGTCGCTGCAGCAGGCGCATCCGTCGCTGAAGCCCGCGCTCAACGGGGCGGTGCGCTGGCTGCGCCGGCACCAGGCCGACAACGGCAGCTTCGGCGGCGGTGGGCCGACGGCGGCCGCCAACACCAACAGCACCGGGCTGGCCGCGTGGGCGTTCATCGTCACCGGGAGGTGCGGACCCGAGCACGACGCCGCCGTGTGGGTGCACCAGCACCAGGTGCGTGGCGACGTGTCCGGTACGCCGCTCGCGGGCGAGGGCGGAGCGATCGCCTACGACCACGCGGCGATGAAGGCTGCGAAGCAGGACGGCATCACCAAGCTGACGCGCGACCAGTGGCGACGGGCCACGGCTCAGGCGGCTCCGGCACTCCTCGCGCTGCACGCCTGCATCGCGGCGTGAACCGTCTCGTCGTACGTCTCGCCGTCGCGGCCTTCGTGGCCGCGACGGCGGGGCTGGGCGTGCCCGGCGCCGCCCAGGCGGCGACCTGTGGCACGTCGACCGGCGTCACGGTGGTCGTCGACTTCCACCAGCTGGGCGGCGGGGTGCAGACCGCGTGCGATCTCCACGGTGCCGGTGAGACAGCCGCATCACAGTTCTCAGACGCCGGCCATTCGCTCAGGCCGGTCCAGCGGGAGCCCGGGTTCGTGTGCCAGGTGGACCGTGCTCCCTCCAACGACCCCTGCGTGAACACGCCGCCCTCCGACGCCTACTGGTCGCTGTGGTGGTCGGACGGGAAGTCCGGGAAGTGGTCGTACTCGTCGGCAGGTGTGGCCTCGCTGAAGGTCCCCGCCGGAGGGTACGTCGCACTCTCCTGGCAGGGCGGCGGTGACAGGGCCACGCCTCGAACAGCGCCCGTGCCGCACCCCAGCGCATCGCCCAGCCCCACGCGCGCCCCGACCTCCCACCCGACCTCACCTCCGACCTCTTCCCCGGCGAGCCCGACCACCTCGACCTCTGCGCCGGCGCCGTCCCGCTCGACGGCCTCCGGCGTGCCTGTCCGGCACCACCACCTCCGGGCCCTGAAGGCCTCGGCGGGCCAGCAGAACCGGGGGTCGGCCACCCTCCAGGCAGGCCCCCTGCCGAGTCGGGCGGACTCCGGCTCCGGGTCGGGTTCCGGTCTGCCGGGCTGGGTCGCCCCCGGAGTGGTCGCGCTGCTCTTCGTCGCGGCGGCCGCCGTCGCCGTCGTACGACGGAAGCGCTCCGGCGGCGCCTGATGCGTGCCCGGCTCGCCGTCGCCCGCCTGCCACGCGACCTCCACCCGGTCGCCTGGTGGCTGTGGTCGATCGGTCTGGCCGCGGCGGCGTCGTTCACGACCAACCCTTGGGTGCTCCTTCTGCTGATCGGGGTGGCGTGCCTCGCCGTGGCCGCGCGCCGCAGCGTGCAGCCGTGGGCCGACTCGTTCCGCCTCTACCTCTGGCTCGGCGTCGCCATCGTCGTGATCCGGGTGCTGTTCCGGATCCTGGTCGGCGGGGGCGACGGCGGCACCGTCGTCCTCCACCTGCCGCAGATCCCGCTGCCGCACTGGACCCTCGGGCTGAGACTGCTGGGCCCCGTCACCCGGGAGTCGCTGCTCGCCGGGCTGTACGACGGCCTGCGGCTCGCCGCCATCGTGATCTGCGTCGGTGCCGCGAACGCATTGGCCAACCCCAAGCGGCTGCTGCGGTCCGTGCCTCCGGCCCTCTACGAGATCGGCAGTGCCCTCGTCGTGGCCGTGACGATGCTGCCCCAGCTCGCCGAGAGCACCCGGCGGGTGCGCGCCGCGCAGACCCTCCGCGGCGGTGACACCGGACGCGTGCGCGGACTGCGGAGGCTGCTCGTACCCGTGCTCGAGGACGCCCTCGAGCGGTCCCTCGCACTGGCGGCCGGCATGGACACCCGCGGCTACGGCCGCACGTCCGGCGCCACCCCGCGCGAGCGCCGTACGACGGGCGGCCTCATGCTGCTCGGGCTCTGCGCCATCTGCGTCGGGGTGTACGCCGGCCTCGACCGCACGACGCCGGCCTGGCTGGGCCGACCGATGCTGGTGCTGGGTGTGGTCGTCTCCGTCGTCGCGATCCGTCAGGCCGGTCGCCGCGTCGGCCGGAGCCGCTACCGACCGGCCCCGTGGCTGTGGCCCGAGCTGGTCGTCGCGGGCTCCGGGCTGCTGGTCGGCGCGGCCGGCTGGTGGATGTCGCAACACCAGCTCACCGTCGCCTATCCGTCGCTGACGCTGGCGCCCACCGTCAGCCTGCTGGCACTGGGCGCGGCCGTCCTGGGCCTGGTCGGCGCGCTCTGTGCGCCACCGAGCGCCGTACCGCCCGGGGGTCGCGCATGATCGAGCTCCGGGGTGTCGGCTTCGCGTACGACGACCACGTCGTGCTCCGAGACGTCGACCTGGCCCTCGACGAGGGCGAGCTGGTCGTGGTCTCCGGACGGACCGGCGTCGGGAAGTCCACCCTGCTCGGCGTGGTCACCGGACTGGTTCCGCGGTTCACGGGTGGCCGGCTGTCCGGTGACGTCCTCGTCGACGGGCGGTCGGTGGTCCACGAGCCGCCCCGCGAGCGCGCGCACCTCGTCGGCTACGTCGGTCAGGACCCGGTCGCCGGTTTCGTCACCGACACGGTCGAGGAGGAGCTGGCCTACGGGATGGAGCAGCTCGGCCTGCCCCCCGACACGATGCGCCGCCGGGTCGAGGAGACCCTCGACCTGCTCGGCATCGCCGAGCTGCGCCTCCGCGATCTCCGCTCGCTCTCGGGGGGCGAGCAGCAGCGCGTCGCGATCGGCTCGGTGCTGACCATGCACCCGCGCGTGCTGGTGCTCGACGAACCCACCTCGGCGCTCGACCCGACGGCGGCCGAGGACGTGCTGGCGACTCTCGCCCGACTGGTCGACGACCTCGGACTCTCCGTGCTGATGGCCGAGCACCGCCTGGAGCGCGTCGTACCGTTCGCCGACCGGATGGTGCTGCTGGCCGGCGGAGCCGTCCACTCGGGGCCGCCGTCCGACCTGCTGGCCTGCTCGCCCGTCGTACCCCCGATCACCGAGCTCGGGCGCCGGCTCCGATGGGACCCGCTGCCGGTGACCGTGCGTGAGGCGCGACGGCTCGCCCGCGACCTCGACCTCGGGGAGCCGCCGACGACCGCCGAGCCGTCGTACGCCGAGCCGGTGCTGGTCGGCGAGGCCCTGACCGTGCTGCGCGGCTCGACCGTCGCCGTACGCGGTGTCGGCATCGAGCTGCACGCCCGGTCGGTGACGGCGCTGATGGGCCGGAACGGGTCGGGGAAGTCGACGCTGCTCTGGACCCTGCAGGGCAGCCAGAACCGCCGCGCGGGACGCGTCGCGATCGGCGAGGTCGACCCGGCCGACGTCGGCCCGGCGGCCCGTCGCGGGTTGGTCGGGCTGGTGCCGCAGACGGCGTCCGACCTGCTCTACCTCGAGACCGTCGCCGACGAGTGCATCGCGGCCGACGGCGGCACCGGGGAGTGCCGGGCCCTCCTCGACGTGCTGGTCCCCGAGATCCCCGACGACGTGCACCCCCGCGACCTCTCCGAGGGTCAGCGGCTGGCCCTCGCCCTCGCGGTGGTCCTGGTGGGTCGTCCGCCGGTGCTGCTGCTGGACGAGCCGACCCGCGGGCTCGACTACCCGGCCAAGGCCGCTCTCGCCCGGATCCTGCGGCAGCTCGCCGACGACAGGCATGCCGTGCTCGTGGCGACCCACGACGTGGAGTTCGCCGCGCAGGCAGCCGATGAGGTGGTCGTGCTCGCCGAGGGCGAGGTCGTCTCGTCCGGCCCGACCCGGCGCGTGCTCACCGAGTCTCCCGCCTTCGCGCCCCAGGTGAGCAAGATCCTCGGGCCCGGTTGGCTCCGGGTCGACGAGGTGCCGCGATGAGCCGGCCGCACGCCGTACCGCTCGGACGGCGGTCGGGCCTCGTGCTCGCCGTCGCGTCGGTGGCCGGGCTGCTGATGCTGGCCTGGCCGTTGCTCGTGCGCAGCGCGCAGGGCGGCCAGGTGGGGCCGCCGTTCGTCTTCTTGGCGCTGCTCCCGGTGGTGATCGTCGTGGTGCTCGCCGAGGTGACCGAAGGCGGTCTCGACCCGCGGGTGCTGGCCGTGCTCGGGGTGCTCTCCGCGGTGAACGCCGTCCTGCGCGGCCTGTCGCCCGGTACCGGTGGCGTCGAGCTGGTCTTCTTCGTCCTGATCCTGGCCGGCCGGGTGTTCGGCCCCGGGTTCGGCTTCGTGCTGGGCTGTACGTCGTTGTTCGCCTCCGCACTGCTCACGGGCGGGGTCGGGCCGTGGCTGCCGTTCCAGATGCTGTGCTCGGCCTGGGTGGGCATGGGCGCGGGGTTGTTGCCGCGCCGCGCCACCGGCCGCGCGGAGATCGCGCTGCTGGCGTCGTACGGCGTGATCGCGGCGTACGCCTACGGCCTCCTGCTCAACCTGTCGTCCTGGCCGTTCGTGCTCGGGGTCGCCCTCCCCGGTCACACCGGACTGTCCTTCGTGTCCGGTGACCCGCTCGGCGACAACCTCCACCGGTTCCTCGTGTACACCCTGATCACGTCCACCGGGTCGTTCGACACCGGACGCGCCATCACCAACGCCGTGGCGATCGCCGTCCTCGGGCCGGCGGTCCTCTCGACGCTGCGCCGAGCCGCGCGTCGGGTGGAGATCACCGGGTCGGTCGATATCGGGTTGCCCCCGCCCGCCGGGCCGCCTAGCGTCACGACTCCCGACGAGAGAGAGGAGGCCGCGATGTCCGCTCCGCGCTCCGGCCTCCGTAGCGAGGCCGGTTCCCAGATCTGAGGAACCCCATGTCTGCACTGCAGTTCTTCCACCCTGCCTCCGTCGACGAGGCGATCGGCCTGCTCGCGGCGAGCCCGCTGCCCGTGGACTCGCCGACCCAACGCCGGATCCGTAGCGACGACAACCTCCGCGAGTACTTCGGCTCCGGCCGTCGCCGTCCGGAGTGGGTCTGGGCAGTGCAATCCGACGACGCCGCCGCGCCGCTGGGCGTGGTCGGCGTGTTCGGGTCGGCCGCCGGCACGCCGTTCATCCTCGACGTCTTCGGGCTGCCCGACGATCCGGACGTCGCTCGCGAGCTGATCGGGCTGGCCAGCCGGGAGGCCGTCGCGGGTGGAGCCGAGGAGGTCGAGATCTTCGCGCCGAGCGGGGCGACCCTCGACTCCACCTCCCTGGCCCGGCTCGTCGAGCCGCTGCGGGACGCCGGCTGGCGGCTGCTGGTCGAGCGCCGGCACTACGAGTTCGAGCCACCGGCGGGGCTGGCCGACGCAGAGACGACCGCACTGTCCTTCGACCGGCTCAGCGATCCCGGCGACCCGCGTCTGGTGGTCTGCCATCGCGAGGTCATGCGCGACACGCTGGACGCCTACGACCGGGCCCTGGTGGACCGGCTGGGCTTCGACGAGGCCTGCCGCGAGAGCCTGGCCTCCCTGCTCGACGAGGCTCCCGTCGACCGGATCCACCTCGCGTACGACGCCGCCGGACAGGCCGTGGGAGTGATCTCGGGTCTGCTCCGCCCGAACGACCGCGGGGTCGTCATGTTCGTGGGCGTAGCTCGTGACCACCGGGGTCACGGCTACGGGCGCGAGCTGCTGGCCTGGCAGACCCGCGAGCTGGTCGACTCGGGCGCGACCGTTCTGATCGCCGACACCGACAATACCAACGTGCCGATGGCTCGCGCCTTCGCCGACGTGGGCTGGCCGCAGACCGAGACCCGGATCGACCTGGTCCCCGGCGGGTGACGCATCTTCGGGTCGTCCGCCCCACGCCGTACTCTTCGACGGCCTGGGGCGGACGACCCGTGTAATGGCGGTCAGTCGCGGACCGGTGCGGTGAGTCGCGACTCCGACCGGGTGGCGCCGACACTCGCGACCACGACGCAGACGAGCGCCAGCCACTGTGCCGCGGTGAGGAACTCGTGGACGACCACGATCCCGACCAGCGCCGCGGCCGCCGGCTCGATGCTCATCAGGATGCCGAAGACCGACGGCCGGATCGTCCGGAGCGCGGTCATCTCGCACGAGTACGGGACCACCGAGCTGAGCAGCCCGACCAGGGCGCCGGCCAGGAGGACGTGCGACGTCCCCAGCCCACGCCCCGACCACACGAGCAGGAACGGCGTGAGCAGCACGGTTGCGACGACGCTGGCCACGGTCAGTCCGTCGAGCCCCGCCCAGCCGCGGCCGGTCGCCGCGCTGAGCAGGATGTACGCCGCCCACAGGGCCGCCGCGAGCAGCGCGAACCCGACACCGACCCAGGTCAGGTGACCGCGCTCGAGCCCCAGCAGGGTGACGCCGACCGCGGCGAGGACGGCCCAGGCGAGGTCCCGCGCGCGGCGGCTCCCGGCGACCGCGAGGGTCAACGGGCCGAGGAACTCGATGGTCACCGCGATCCCGAGCGGGATGCGCGCGAACGACTGGTAGATCGCCCAGTTCATCGTGCCGAGGGTGACCCCGAAGGCCACGGCCACCCGCCAGTCGTGCGCCGTACGCCCGCGCAGGGACGGCCGCACGACGGCGGCCAGGACGACTGCGCTCGTTGCCAGCCGCAGCCACACCAGGGTCGTCGGCGCCGCGTCGTCGAAGAGGTTCTTCGCGATCCCCGCGCCGAGCTGCACCGAGAGGATGCCGAAGACCACCAACCAGATGGGCGGGATCCTCGACAGCACTCCGGCAACCTATCGACCGCCGTTCTCGCCGAGTTGTCATGTGACGACTCGGCGCATTCGCGCGGTCATCTTTCGCCGACTCGGCGTTCGTACGACGTCAGGATCCGCCGACTCGGCGTGGGGGCTGGACGGCGTACCAGAGGCTGGTGCCGCTGGGGGCGTCCACGACCTCGCGCTTCACCAGGTCGACGGAGTGCCCGCCGGGCCACTCGAAGAGCCGGGTGCCGTCGCCGAGCAGCACGGGCGCGACGAACACCAGGATCTCGTCGAGCAGGCCGGCCGCGAGGCACTGTCGGGCGACCTCGGCGCCGAGGACGTTGACGTAGCGCCCGCCGGCGGCCTCGCGCGCGGCCGCCACACCCGTCTCGAGGTCGGTCACGAAGGTCACGTCGGGCACGTCGTACGGCGGTGGCTCGTGGGTGAGCACGAACTGCGGCCCGTGCCACTGGCCCGAGAAGGCGCCCTCCTTGTCGGTACCGCGGTTGGGGTCGTCGCCGCCGAACGTACGGCGACCAACGAGCAGCGACCCGGTCTGCTCCACGACCCCGTCGGCGACCGGGTGGGGACCGAAGTGCGGGCGGAGCCACTGCATGTCGCCGCCGGGCCCGGCCATGAAGCCGTCCAGCGACATCGCGCACGAGAAGAGGGTCTTGCTGGTCACGGTGCCTCCGAATCGATGGACAGTCGGTCGAGCGCCTTGCGGGTGTGCCGCGCCTCGGCGGCGAAGTAGTCGAGCCCCCAGTCGGCCACGATGGACGGGTAGTGGAAGGGCTCACCGGGTGCGTCCCGGCCCCGGAGCGAGTCGCGCACCTGGCGCAGGTCGGTCAGGGCGTCGGCGAGCTCGTCGACGTACTCCTCGAGCATGGCCCGGATGCCCTCGGGCTCGCCGGCGTGGCCGACGAGGAGCTTCAGCAGGACGGTGTGCTTGAGCACCGGGAAGCCGGTCGGCGAGGTCGCCATCCAGCCCCGTAGCGCCAGTTCCCCGCGGGCGGTGATCCGGTAGGTCGTGGTACGTCGTCCCTCGCCCCGGCTCGCCGTCGGCTCGACGAGCCCGTGGTCGGTCAGCCGCGCCAGCTCGGAGTAGATCTGGCTCATCGCCGGCGCCACCCAGTAGAACCGCAGGGTCCGGTCGGCACGCTGCTTCAGCTCGTAGCCGGTCAGCTCGTCGCCGAACGTGAGCAGGCCCAGCAGGGCGTACGACGTCACCGGCAGGTCTTGACTCATGGCCGGACCAGACTACTGTTCCTAATCGGAATAATCATTGCGGGAGGGATGGTCATGGCCGACACGCTTCTCATGGTGGGCACCCGGAAGGGTCTGTGGATCGGACGCTCGGACGAGGCCCGGACGGACTGGTCGTGGACCGGACCCCACTTCGCGATGGAGGAGGTCTACTCCTGCCTCGTCGACACCCGCGGTGACCGACCGCGCCTGCTCGCCGGGGCGAGCTCGAGCTGGCTCGGGCCGCAGGTCTGGCGCTCCGACGACCTGGGCGAGACCTGGCAGGAGACGCCCAACGGTGCCGTCCGCTTCCCCGAGGACACCGAGGAGGCCGTCGCCCGGGTCTGGCAGCTGACGCCCGGCATCGATGACGGCGTGGTGTACGCCGGCACCGAGCCCGGAGCCGTCTTCAAGTCGACCGACCGCGGCGAGACGTTCTCCCTCGAGCGCGGGCTCTGGGACAACCCCCAGCGCAAGGAGTGGAACGCCGGCTACGGCGGACAGGCGTTCCACACCATCCTGCCCCACCCAGAGAAGCGCGAGTCGGTGCTCGCGGCCATCTCCACCGGCGGGGTCTACCGCACCGACGACGGCGGCGACTCCTGGTACCCCTCCAACACGGGAGTGAAGGCGGAGTTCATGCCCGGGGAGCGCACCTACCCGGAGTTCGGCCAGTGCGTGCACAAGGTGACCCGCCACCCGTCCCGGCCCGAGCGGCTCTACCTGCAGAACCACGGCGGCGTCTACCGCTCCGACGACGGCGGCGACACCTGGCAGGACATCGCGCCGGGGCTCCCGGCCGAGTTCGGCTTCGCGATCGTGGTGCACCCGTACGACCCCGAGACCGTCTACACCTTCCCGATCGTCGACGCCGGCGCCCGCTGGCCGGTCGAGGGCCATGCCCGCGTCTGGCGCTCCCAGGACGGTGGCGCCCACTGGGAGCCGCTCGGTGACGGCTCGTTGCCCGACGACTACTACGTCGCGGTGATGCGCGACGCCATGTGCGTGGACACGCATCCGACGCACGGCATCTACTTCGGCGGCCGCAACGGCGGTGTCTGGGCCTCGCCCGACGAGGGCCGGACCTGGCGCGAGATCCACAAGGACCTCCCCGACGTCTGCGTCGTACGCGCCGCCGTCATCTGAGGTCCTCGTCCTGGGGACATGAGATCGCTGGGAGGCTGACCGCGCTGCGGAAGTAGGCTCCGAGCCATGAGTACGCCAGACCTCAAGCCCCGCTCGCGCGACGTCACCGACGGCCTGGAGAAGGCCGCCGCCCGCGGGATGCTGCGGGCCGTCGGCATGGGCGACGACGACTTCGCCAAGCCGCAGATCGGGGTCGCCTCGTCGTGGAACGAGATCACGCCGTGCAACCTCTCGCTGGACCGCCTCGCGAAGGCCGCGAAGAACGGCGTGCACGCGGCCGGGGGCTACCCGCTGGAGTTCGGCACCATCTCGGTCTCCGACGGCATCGCGATGGGCCACGAGGGCATGCACTTCTCGCTGGTCAGCCGCGAGGTGATCGCCGACTCCGTGGAGACCGTGATGATGGCGGAGCGGCTCGACGGCTCCGTGCTGCTCGCCGGCTGCGACAAGAGCCTGCCGGGGATGATGATGGCCGCCGCCCGCCTCGACCTGGCCAGCGTCTTCCTGTACGCCGGCTCGATCATGCCGGGCCGGATCGACGGTCACGACGTGACGATCGTCGATGCCTTCGAGGCGGTCGGGGCCTGCCTGGCCGGGAAGATCTCGCGGGCGGAGGTCGACCGCATCGAGCGGGCGATCTGCCCGGGCGAGGGCGCCTGCGGTGGCATGTTCACCGCCAACACGATGGCGGCCGTGTCCGAGGCGATCGGGATGAGTCTGCCCGGCTCGGCCGCGCCGCCCGCCGTCGATCGGCGTCGCGACGGTTTCGCGCACCGCTCCGGCGAGGCGGTCGTCAACCTGCTCCGGCTGGGGATCACCGCACGCCAGATCATGACCCGCGAGGCGTTCGAGAACGCGATCACCGTGGTGATGGCCCTGGGCGGCTCCACGAACGCCGTACTCCACCTCCTGGCGATGGCCCGCGAGGCCGACGTCGACCTGACCATCGACGACTTCAACCGGATCGGCGACAAGGTGCCGCACCTCGGTGACCTCAAGCCGTTCGGGCGCTACGTGATGAACGACGTCGACAAGGTCGGCGGCATCCCCGTCGTGATGAAGGCACTGCTCGACGCCGGCCTCATGCACGGCGACGTTCTCACCGTCACGGGCCGGACCATGGGCGAGAACCTCGCCGAGCTCGCCCCTCCCGGGCTCGACGACGACGTGCTCCGGTCGCTGGACCGGCCGATCCACCAGACCGGTGGGCTGACCATTCTCAAGGGCTCGCTGGCGCCCGACGGTGCGGTGGTGAAGTCGGCGGGCTTCGACGACTCGACCTTCACCGGTACGGCCCGGGTCTTCGACGGTGAGCGGGCGGCGATGGACGCTCTCGAGGCCGGGTCGATCTCGGGCGGCGACGTGGTGGTGATCCGCTACGAGGGGCCCAAGGGCGGGCCGGGCATGCGCGAGATGCTCGCCATCACCGGCGCCATCAAGGGCGCCGGCCTGGGCAAGGACGTTCTGCTGATCACCGACGGCCGCTTCTCCGGAGGTACGACGGGACTCTGCGTCGGCCACATCGCCCCGGAGGCCGTCGACGCGGGACCGATCGCGTTCGTCCGCGACGGCGACCCGATCACCCTCGACGTCGCGAACCGCTCCCTCGACGTCGACGTGGACGAGGCCGAGTGGGAGGCGCGCCGGGTCGGCTGGGAGCCGCCCCCGCCGAGGTACACCCGTGGCGTGCTGGGCAAGTACGTCAAGGTCGTCCAGTCCGCCGCGCACGGGGCCGTCTGCGGCTGACCTGCCTGACTCTTCTGACTGCGTCAGTCGTAGTCGGCCCAGAGCCGGCGCTCGGCGCCGTCGACGGTCAGGGTGCCGCCATAGGGGAGGACCCACTGCGGCCGGGTGTGCCCGAACGGGATGCCGACGACCACCACCGCATCGGGGTTGTAGTGGCCCACGGTGGTCAGGACGACGTCGCACTGCGCCGCCCGGAGGCGGGCGCGCTCCTCGGAGCCGGGCCGGACCTGGAGGTCCGACGTCGGCGGCCGGGACACGATGACGGCGTCCACCGCGGAGACCAGGCCGCGCTCGCCCAGGGAGCGAAGGATGAAGCCGAACTCCGATGCCGGGATCATGTCCTCAGACGCCTCCAGCAGGAGGATGCCGCCGTCGAGCACGGACGGGTCGGCGGGGAAGCGGCCGGCTGTGAGTACCCACTGGACGACCTCGATGCAGCCGCCCCAGGTCCGGCCGGTCACCGACCGGGCGGGGCCGGCCCAGGCCCACGGGGGCGTCGGCTCCCTCTCGCCGTACTCCGTGAGCGCCCTCGGGTCGTCCCAGGGGCGGCCCACGTCCTCGGACTCGCCGGGCTCGGTGATCTCGAGACGCCCGCCGTCCAGCAGGGCCGCGCGGAGTGAGCGCAGGTGGACCTCGTCGACCGTGGGGCCGGGGCCGAGGTGCACCTGGGTCGAGCCGCCGTGGAACGCGGCGACGTCCTGGCACCAGAGCCAGCTGAGCAGGTTGGTGTTGTCGCTGTAGCCGAGGAACGGCTTGGGGTCGCGCCGGACCAGCGCAGGGTCGAGGTGCGGGATCACGGTGATCTGGTCGTCGCCGCCGATCGTCGCCAGCACGGCCCGGATCTCCGGGTCACCGAACGCCGCGTTGAGGTCGGCGGCACGGTCGGCCGCGGGGGCGTTCAGGCGTCGCGTGGTCGGGTACTCCACCGGCACCAGCCCGGTGACCTCCGTCAGCCGTCGCATCGCCTGCTCGTGCACTGCAGTGGCGACCGCCGGCGCCGCGAAGGACGGCGACAGCACGGCGACCCTGTCGCCGGGCGAGGCCTTGGGAGGGCGGATGAGGTCTCGGCTCATCCCGACAGTCAACTCGCTCCGGCCAGGCTGCGGCACCTCGATTCCCGCCAGACAGTCGCCGAGTCGGCGCAAAGAGGCAGCGAGATCACGCCGAGTTGTCACGTGACGACTCGGCGCTCGATCAGACGGCGGCGGCGCGGCGCAGGGCGTCGAGCGAGCGTCGTACGTCGTCGGCGGTCGTGCTCCAGTTGCTCGCCGAGATCCGTACGATGGCGCGGTCGTGCCAGCGCGAGCCGGACATCCAGGTGGTGCCGTCCTCGAGCAGTGCGGCCGCGACCGCGCGGGTGCGGTCGTCGTCACCGAAGGAGAGGCACACCTGGGTGAAGGCGACGTCGTTGAGCACCTCGACCCCCGGGATCTCGGCGGCGCCGGCGGCAAACGCGCGGGCGTGGGCGGCGAGCCGCTCGACGAGGTCGCTGACCCCGCTTCGGCCGAGGCTCCGCAGCGCCGCCCAGGTGGCGAAGCCGCGGCCGCGCTTGGACAGCTCGGGGACCCGCTCCTGCGGGTCGCCGGACGCCTCGATCAGGTACTCGCCGTGCATCGCCATGGACGACGCGAGTGCGTCGGGGTGGCGGACGATCGCGAGACCGCAGTCGTAGGGGACGTTCAGCGTCTTGTGCGCGTCGGTCGCCCACGAGTCCGCGTCGGCCACTCCGCGCATCGCTTCGGCCCACCGCGGTGACACCGCGGCCCACAGTCCGAAGGCACCGTCGACGTGGACCCAGGCGTCGTACTCACGCGCGATCGCGACGCACTCGGCGAAGGGGTCGAAGTCGCCCGAGTGGATGTTGCCCGCCTGCAGTACGACGATCGCGGGGCCGTCGCCGGCCGCCAACGCCCCCCGCAGCGACTCGGGCCGGACCCGGCCCTGGGCGTCGACCGCGACGGCCGTGGGGTCGCCGAGCCCGAGGAAGCGCAGCGGGAGGTCGACCGACGGATGGCGCTCCGCCCCCACCACCACCGACACGCGAGGGGCACCGGTCAGGCCGTCTTCTACGTCGTGGCCGGCACGCATCAGCGCCGTGTCGCGAGCGGTGGCGAGGCAGGTGAAGTTAGCCATCGTCGCGCCGGTGACGAAGCCGACCGCCGACTCCGGGGGGAGTCCCAACAGGTCGAGCAGCCAGCGCCCGGCGACCTCCTCGACCGCGGCCGCGGCCGGCGTCAGCGACCGGAGCCCGACGTTCTGGTCCCACGCGGAGGTGAGCCAGTCCGCCCCCAGCGCCGCCGGCAGCGTGCCCCCGATGACCATCCCGAAGAAGCGCCCGGACGGGATGCCGACGAGCCCCGGCTCACAGGCTTCGGCCAGCAGGTCCACCACCTCGGCGGCGGGCGTTGGTCCATCGGGCAGGTCGCCGAGACGTCGTACGACGTCGTCCGCGCCGGCCGTCGGGGGCACCGGACGGTCGTCCAGCGACCGGAGCCAGTTCTCGGCGTGATGTCGCGCCCGGTCCAGCGCCGCGTCCCGGTCCTCCACGGGGCCATCCTGACGGTGAGATGGTCCGCGCGTCGACAACCGTTCCGCGGGATGGCGCGTCACAGTGTCGTGATGAGCTCCCGCGTGCTGTCGCGCCTGCGCTCGCCAGTGGCCGTGTCGATCACCCTCCTCGTAGCGCTGATGCTGGTGGCCGGCGTGATCGGGCGTGCCGACGACGCTCCGGCCGTGTCGTCCGCCTCGCCACCATCGGTCACCGACCCGAGCACCGACCCGAGCACCGACCCGAGCACCGACCCGAGCACCGACCCGAGCACCGACCCGAGGCCACCGCCCGCCACCCCGACGCCGTACGTCGTCGCGGCGGCGCCGCCGATCGCCCGCAGGCCGCAGCTTCCCGGAGGTGGGTACCGGGTCTTCGGGAACCACCGGTTCCTGGTGGCCTACTACGGCACGGCCCAGACCGGAGCCATGGGCGTGCTCGGCCATACCGACCCCGCCACGATGCAGCGGCGCCTGATGCGCGCCGCGCGACCTTTCCGCGAGGCCGGTGAGCAGCTCCAGCCCGTCTACGAGCTCATCGTCACCATCGCCGACGGGTCGCCGGGCCCCGACGGCGACTACAGCCACGACATCCCGAGGTCCTACGTCCGTGAGTACCTCCGGGCCGCGCATCGTCACCACGCGCTGCTGCTGCTCGACCTGCAGACCGGACGCGCCAGCTTCCCGAGCGTCGCCCGCCGTTGGGCGTGGGCGCTCAAGGACCCGTCCGTCGGCCTGGCACTCGACCCGGAGTGGCGGATGGGCCGGCACCAGGTCCCCGCCCACGTGATCGGCTCGGTGGGCGCCCGCGAGGTCAACCGGACGTCCGCGTGGCTGTCCCGGCTGGTCCGTCGCGAGAGCCTGCCGCAGAAGCTGTTCGTCCTGCACCAGTTCAAGCTCACGATGCTCCCGGACATCCAGCGGATCGTGCACCGGCCGGGCCTGGCGATGGTGCAGCACGCCGACGGGTTCGGCACGCGCGGGCAGAAGCTCGCGACGTACCACGCGATCACGCGGCCCCACCAGTTCCGTCAGGGCTTCAAGCTCTTCTACGACTGGGACGTGCACCGCTTCACCCCGCGAGAGGTACGCCGGATCCGGCCCACCGTGAGCTTCGTCAGCTTCCAGTGAGTACGGCGCTCTCGGCCGTCGGTGCCGGGCTCATCCGCTGGTCGTAGGAGCCCTCGGCGGCGAGCAGCGAGAACCAGAGCACGAAGATGCCCGCACACACGACGGCGACGTGGTCCCAGCCGTGCAGGCGGTGGTCGAGGAACGGGTAGGGGTACCAGCCCGTCGCGCCGCCCTCCGCGAGGACCACCACCAGCCACAGCAGCGGCCACACGCTCGACCGCAGGCTGCCGGACCGGGTCATCCGCGGCCGGGGACCGAACACCAGCCAGCCGACGGTGGCCAGGGCGGGGACCACCAGGTGCAGCAGCTTGTCCGCGACCAGGTCCGCCCCGTGCAGGTGCAGGTGCGGCCGGAGCAGGAACCAGTGCACGAGCCCGGTGACCACGATCCCGGTGATGGCCGCGGCGCGCACCGCCAGGAGGCCGCGCGGGAGGCGCACGGGGTCGCGGGCCAGAACGGCTGTGGAGACCAGGACCAGGAGGTTGCTCTGGATCGTGAAGTAGGCGACGAACCGCACCAGCCGCAGTCCCATCGACGGCGGGTGCGACTCCTCGAGGATGCTCCCGCCCTCGACCACGAGCGTGAGCTGCAGGACCAGAGCCACGGCAGCGACGGCGGCGGTCAGCCCGTGCCAGGCCCGCGCGGCTCTCACGTGCAGGAGCCTAGTGCCGCCGGGGGGTGCCGTCGGGGATGTCAGACTGCGGGCATGGCCCATCCGCTCGACGACGCAGACCCGCTGGCACCCTTCCGCGACCGCTTCGTCGGCTCCGACTCGGCCCTGGTCTATCTCGACGGCAACTCCCTCGGCCGGCCACTCGAGGTCACCCCGGGTCACCTCCGCGACTTCGTGTACGACGAGTGGGGCGGCCGGCTGATCCGCGGCTGGGACGAGCGCTGGATGAACCTGCCCCTGACTCTCGGCGACGAGCTCGGCCGGGTGTGCCTCGGAGCCGCTCCCGGCCAGGTCGTGCTGGGTGACTCGACCACCGTGCTGCTCTACAAGCTGATCCGGGCGGCGCTCGCGGCGAGGCCGGGCCGGACCGAGATCGTGATCGACCGCGACCACTTCCCCACCGACCGCTACGTCGCCATGGGCATCGCCGACGAGTGCGGCCTGACCCTGCGCTGGGTGGACGTGGACACGACGGCCGGCCTCACCGCCGAGCAGGTCGCCGACGTCGTGGGGGAGCAGACCGCGCTGGTCATGGTGAACCACGTGTCCTACCGCTCGGCATGGCTCACCGACGTCCCCGCCATCACCGGCGTCGCGCATGCCGCCGGGGCGCTCGTGCTCGTCGACATGTGCCACTCGGTGGGCGTCGTGCCGTCGAGCGTCGACGCCTGGGACGTCGACCTCGCAGTCGGCTGCACCTACAAGTACGTCAACGGCGGGCCCGGCTCGCCCGCGTTCGCCTACGTCGCCGCGCACCACCTCGACTCGATCACCCAGCCGATCCAGGGCTGGATGGGCAACACGGACCCCTTCCTGATGGGGCCGGACTACGTCCCGACAAAGGGCATCCGGCGGTTCCTGTCGGGCACCCCCGCGATCGTGGGGATGCTCGGCATCCAGGACATGCTCGAGCTGATCGACGAGGCCGGCCTGGCCGCCGTACGCGAGAAGTCAGTCGGGCTCACCACGCACGCCATCGCGCTCGCGGACGAGCACCTCGCGTCGTACGAGGTGCAGGTGGCGTCGCCACGCAGTGCCGAGCGCCGCGGCGGGCACGTCACGTTCAACCACCCACGCATGCGTGAGGTGGTCGCTGCCCTGTGGGAGCGCGACGTGATCCCGGACTACCGCGACCCGGGTGGCCTGCGCATCGGCCTCTCACCACTCTCGACGTCGTACGACGAGCTCGAACGCGGCATGGCCCAGGTGCGGGACGTGCTCGCCGGTCTTCTCTGACCCGGCCTCGATTCTCACCGGTCTGAGGTGCAGGGTGGTGCCATGACAACTTCCACGACGCTCAGCCTCACCGAGGTCGAGGCTGCCGGGCTGGCGGACTGGCGTCAGCTGTTCGAGGCTCTGCGCACCCGCTTCCTCACCGGCGACTTCGCGACCGGCCTCGAGCTGGTCAACCGGATCGGAGCCCTGGCGGAGGCCGCCGACCACCACCCCGACCTTGACCTGCGCTATCCGCACGTCAACGTCACGCTGTTCAGCCATGACGTCTTCGGGGTGACCTCTCGCGACCTCGACCTCGCCCGGCGGATCAGTGACGCCGCCGCCGAGCTCGGGGTGCGCGCCGACCCGAGCGTCACCGCAGTCGTCGAGATCGCCCTGGACACCTGGGACCACGAGGAGATCAAGCCCTTCTGGCGGGCGGTGCTCGGGTTTACCCAGAGCCCGGAGGCGGACGAGGCGGTGTACGACCCGTCGGGTTCCCTCCCGACGCTGTGGTTCGAGGAGACGACACCGCATGACGAGCCACGCCAGCGCTTCCACCTCGACCTCCGCGTGCCGCCCGAGGTGGCGGAGTCTCGCATCGCGGCCGCACTCGCAGCCGGCGGGGTGCTCGTCAGCGACGAGCGGGCGCCGCGCTTCACGGTGCTGGCCGACGCCCAGGGCAACAAGGTCTGTGTGACCACCGGCCACGGTCGCGACTGACGGACTAGGCCACGGAGTGAGACGCGCGTTCCAGATGTTGGGACGCGTGGCAGACTCGCTTGACGCCGTCGGGAGGCACCGGGGACCGTTGGCCCATGCGCACGCACCTCCTTGTACGCACCCGACGCGCGGGCTGAGCCCAGGCTCCGTCCTCGCGTCACCCCTCGCCGTCGTCGGCCGAGGGGTTTTTCTTTCCCTCCACCCACGCACGAGACAGGACACGGTGATGAGCCAGCAGGCGGGCGAGTCGATGACCGGCGCGCAGAGCTTGATCCGGTCGCTGGAGGCAGCCGGCACCGAGCACATCTTCGGCATCCCCGGCGGCGCCATCCTGCCGGCGTACGACCCGCTGATGGACTCCTCGATCCGCCACATCCTGGTGCGCCACGAGCAGGGTGCCGGGCACGCCGCCCAGGGGTACGCCGCGGCGACCGGGCGCGTGGGCGTCTGCATGGCCACGTCCGGCCCCGGCGCCACCAACCTGGTCACCCCGATCGCGGATGCCCACATGGACTCCGTCCCGATGGTCGCCGTCACCGGTCAGGTCGGGGCCGCCGCGATCGGCACCGACGCCTTCCAGGAGGCGGACATCCGCGGCATCACCATGCCGATCACCAAGCACAACTTCCTGGTCACCGACGCGGCCGAGATCCCGCGGACCATCGCCGAGGCCTTCCACATCGCCTCGACCGGCAGACCGGGTCCGGTGCTGGTCGACGTGGCCAAGTCCGCGCTGACGGCCATGACGACGTACACCTGGCCCACCGAGCTCCACCTCCCCGGCTACCGACCGGTGACCCGCCCGCACGCCAAGCAGATCAAGGAGGCGGTGCGGCTCGTCCTGGAGGCGAAGCGTCCGGTGCTCTACGTCGGCGGTGGCACGATCCGGGCCGCTGCCTCCCGCGAGCTGCTCGAGCTGGCCACCCTGACCGGGATTCCCGTGGTGACGACCCTGATGGCGCGTGGAGCGTTCCCCGACAGCCACCCCCAGCACCTCGGGATGCCGGGCATGCACGGCACCGTCGCCGCGGTCGCCGGCCTGCAGCGCAGCGACCTGATCATCTCGCTCGGCGCCCGCTTCGACGACCGGGTCACCGGCAACCTCGACTCGTTCGCTCCCGGTGCGCTGGTGATCCACGCGGACATCGACCCGGCCGAGATCGGCAAGAACCGCGAGGCCGACGTGCCGATCGTGGGCGACTGCCGCGAGGTGATCGCCGACCTGACCACCCTGCTGCGCACCGAGGCGGCGGCCGGACACACCGGTGACTACGAGGCCTGGGTCGACTACCTCGCAGATCTCAAGAAGCGCTACCCCGCGTCGTACGACCAACCCGCCGACGGCAGCCTCGCGCCCCAGTACGTCATCGAGCGGCTGAGCGCCATCGCCGGCCCCGACACGATCTACTGCGCCGGCGTGGGCCAGCACCAGATGTGGGCGGCCCACTACGTCGACTTCGAGAAGCCCCGCACCTGGATCAACTCCGGCGGTCTCGGCACGATGGGGTACGCCGTGCCGGCCGCGATGGGCGCGAAGGTCGGCCGGCCCGAGACGACCGTCTGGGCGATCGACGGCGACGGCTGCTTCCAGATGACCAACCAGGAGCTCGCGACCTGCGCGATCAACGACATCCCGATCAAGGTCGCGGTCATCAACAACGAGTCGCTCGGCATGGTCCGCCAGTGGCAGACGCTGTTCTACAACGAGCGGTACTCCAACACCGACCTCGACAGCAAGCGCATCCCCGACTTCGTGAAGCTCGCCGAGGCGTACGGCTGCGTCGGCCTCGCCTGCGACTCCCCGGGCGACGTCGACGCGACCATCGAGAAGGCCATGGCGATCTCGGACCGTCCGGTCGTGGTCGACTTCCGCGTGCACCGCGACGCGATGGTGTGGCCGATGGTCGCGGCCGGCACCAGCAACGACGACATCAAGTACGCCCGCGACCTCGCGCCGCAGTTCGACCAGGACGAGCTGTGAGCACCCCACGGAGCTCTGCGAGGGGTCGCTTCGCGAGGGGGCGCACAACTCCGCGGGGACCCCGCTCCCTCGTGGTGATGCTCTCCGAGGAAGGGGGACACCGGTGATGACGACCCACACCCTCTCCGTGCTCGTGGAGAACAAGCCCGGTGTGCTCGCCCGGATCGCCGGTCTGTTCAGTCGGCGTGGCTTCAACATCGAGTCGCTCGCGGTCGGACCCACCGAGCACGACGAGATGTCCCGGATGACGATCGTCGTCAACGTCGAGGACTCGCCGCTCGAGCAGGTGACCAAGCAGCTAAACAAGCTCATCGAGGTGATCAAGATCGTGGAGCTCGACGGCTCTGCCTCGGTGAACCGCGAGCTGATGCTGGTCAAGGTGCGTGCCGACGCGGCCACCCGCGGCCAGGTGCTCGACACCGTCCAGCTCTTCCGGGCCAAGGTGGTGGACGTCGCCCCCGACGCGGTCACCATCGAGGTGACGGGCAACGCCGACAAGCTGAGCGACTTCCGCCGCGTGCTCGAGCCGTTCGGGATCCGCGAGCTGGTCCAGTCGGGCATGGTCGCCGTCGGCCGCGGCTCGCGCTCGATCAGCGAGCGCAGCGCCCGCCCGATCGCCGTCCCCCTGGCCGCCGAGTCGGCCCGGGCCTGACCCGCGAGACTGTCCCCCGACCTGCGCGACCCCGAATGCTCCACCCCACCGACGAAGGAGAGCCCCCGTGGCCCAGATGTTCTACGACGACGACGCCGACCTGTCTCTGATCCAGGGCAAGAACGTCGCGGTCCTCGGCTACGGAAGCCAGGGCCACGCCCACGCGCTGTCGCTGCGCGACTCCGGGGTCGACGTACGGGTCGGTCTCCCCGAGGAGTCGATGTCGCGCGCCAAGGCGGAGGCGGAGGGTCTGCGCGTCCTCTCCCCGGCCGAGGCGGTGGAGGAGTCCGACGTGATCGTGATCCTCGCGCCCGACCACGTGCAGCGGAAGCTGTACCGCGAGTCCGTGGAGCCCAACATCACCCCCGGCGACACCCTGGTCTTCGGCCACGGCTTCAACATCCGCTTCGGCTACATCACCCCGCCCGAGGGCGTCGACGTGATCATGATCGCGCCGAAGGGCCCCGGACACCTGGTCCGGCGTGAGTACGTCGACGGCCGCGGCGTGCCCGTGCTCGTCGCCGTCGAGAAGGATGCCTCCGGCAAGGCCTGGGACCTGGCGTTGTCGTACGCCAAGGGGATCGGCGGCCTCCGCGCCGGCGGCATCAAGACGACGTTCACGGAGGAGACCGAGACCGACCTCTTCGGCGAGCAGGCCGTGCTCTGCGGCGGCGCCTCGCAGCTGGTGCAGTACGGCTTCGAGGTGCTCATCGAGGCCGGCTACCAGCCCGAGGTGGCCTACTTCGAGTGCCTCCACGAGCTGAAGCTGATCGTCGACCTGATGTACGAGGGCGGCATCGCCAAGCAGCGGTGGTCGGTCTCCGACACCGCTGAGTACGGCGACTACGTTTCCGGCCCACTCGTCATCGACGAGCGCGTGAAGGAGAACATGAAGGCGGTGCTGGCCAACATCCAGAACGGCTCCTTCGCGCAACGTTTCATCGACGACCAGGACGCCGGTGGCCCGGAGTTCAAGGCATTGCGGGCGAAGGGCGAGCAGCACCCGATCGAGGGCACCGGACGCGAGCTGCGCAAGCTGATGTCCTGGGTGAAGTCGCACGACGACGACTACACGGAGGGCACCGCCACCCGGTGAGGCGGGGCACGGAGGTGGCGGCACTGCTGCCACCTCCGGCCGCCCCAGGCACGGGCGGTCAACGGTCGGTCAGACCCGTGACCATCCGCAGTGATGCGCCGGACCGATCACGATCGGCGTGAGCGCGAGCATGATGAGGATGCCCATCGCCCAGGACGTGTCTCCAGGGCGATCCGGCTGGCGCGGATCCGGCTGGTGCGGACCCGGCTGGGCCTACCCACGTCGGAGTGCCGGGCGGTCGAACGGGTCCAGCAGGTCGACCGGCCGAGTCCTGGTCATGCTGCCGTCCTCTCGTGCACTCGGCGGGAGCTCCGCCCCGGTGTGAGAGGTTGGCATATAAAGATGGGCATGTATAGATCATCACGCGAGAGCCGTGGTCAAGTTTCCGAGCGCGGTCACAGCCGGGTCAGCAGCTCCGCCATCGCCTCGACGAGCCGGCGGGCCGACTCGGTGGTGACCAGCAAGCGGGGCGACCGCCCCTCCTCCGGTGCCACCTCGAGCCAGGCGGTCGGCGAGTCGACTCGCTGGACGACCCGCAGCACCAGCGTCTCGGCGCGTACGGCGTCGTCGCGCCCGAAGCGCGGGTCGCCCTGGACCACCGGCACGAGGATCGCACCGCTCTGGTGCAGACGGTCGTCGGCGTGGTCGCGAGGTCCGTGCCGGCGCCGACACCAGGCGGGGCAGCCCGCGGTGTCGTCGCCATGCTCTCCCGAGGTGAGCCGCACGCCATCCCCTTTCCGGACCAACCCGCGTGGTCACGTTAGGCACGGCGTCCGACATCCGCGCGCCCGCGAGGCCGCTTGTCCACAGCCTCCGGTACACAATCTCAGAATTGCCATACCGGTATGGTCAAGACGCGGCTCCGGACCGTGACAATCGGGCTGTGGCCGTACACCGCTCAGCAGAGCCGACCTGGGACGAGTTCGGTCGCGAGATCGGCCTCCGGCTGCAACGCGCGCGTGAGGGCCGGGGCCTCAGCCAGGAACGCACCGCGCACCTGGCTGGCATCGCGGCGTACACCTACCAGAAGTTCGAGAAGGGCGAGTCGCGCCCCGGCTCGCCGCTCAACCCGAGGCTGTCCACACTGGTGGCCCTGTGCCAGGTCCTGGGCGTGAGCCTGCAGGACCTGGTCCCGGACCCGGCGCCGAGCGTCGTGCTCGACCGCTGAGCCGAGACGCGGTTCCTGTGTGAGCAGTGAGGCCGGAACCTGTCAGCAACCTGTACGGCTCGCTGTTCCGGCAAATTCTTGGCGAAATCCCCGTAACATCTGGCCTCCCAGGCGACATGAACACATGAGTGGTACCGGGGGGTACGCCACGATTCGGGCCGACAGATCGGTGTACTCACGATGGTGGTGCTGCTCACCCCCCTGACCAGACACGTCGGGCAGGCACTGCTGCTCGACCTGATCTGCATCTTCGTCGTCGCGTTCGCGGTCTTCTACCGCCGCAACCGACGGGCGGACCTCGCACTGGCGTACGTCGCCCTCAACGTGAGCCTGTTCTGCGTCGCCGTGCTGATCGTGAACCAGATGAAGATCGGCGTCGCGTTCGGCTTCGGGCTGTTCGCGATCCTCTCGATCATCCGCCTGCGGTCGGAGCCGATCGCGCCCGAGGAGGGCGCCTACTACTTCATCGCGCTCGTGCTCGGCCTGATCAACGGTATGCAGTTCCACGACGCGCCGCTGGCCCGACTGCTGGACGTCGGACTCGTCGGCGTGATGGTGATCCTCGACAACCGCTGGATCACGCCGCGGGCCCGCCGCCAGGTCGTCACCCTCGACACCGTCTATCCCAACGAGTGGCAGCTCCGCGTGGACCTCGAGCAGCGGCTCGGCGGCAAGGTGAAGCGGCTGTTCGTCAGAGAGACCGACTACGTCCGTGACACGACCGTGGTCGACGTCCGTTACGTGCCCCTGGTGCGCAAGCCCCGGATCCGGCGGGGGAGCGACGAGGCCGAGCGTGACCAGCACGAGGCGATCGCGTGACCGCGCTGCTCGGCACGGAGGCCGGAGTACTCCTGGCGCGGTCGCCGACCGCCGCCCGGGTGTCGGAGATCGTGGGCACCCGGCCCCGGATCGACCTGCCCACGCTCGAGTCCGGCGCTGCACTCCTGAGCCGCGTCGACCGGAAGTACGTCGTCCCGCTGGCCACGTTCGAACGGCTGGTGTCGGCGCTCGGCGACGAGTGGAGCGCGCTGGAGATCGACGGTCGACGTCTCTTCGGTTACTCGTCGGTCTACTTCGATACGCCTGACCTGCTCACCTACCGAGCCCACCTGCAGCGCCGGCGTCGCCGCTACAAGATCCGCGTCAGACGCTACGTCGACACCGACGACTGCATGCTCGAGGTCAAGCACAAGGGTCTCCGCGGCATCACCGTCAAGCACCGTCGCCCCCACGCGACGAGCGGGCAGTCCGAGCTCGGCGACGACGGCCGGAGTTTCGTCTCCGAGTGCCTGCGCCGGTACGACGAGCCACCGGTCGAGACCCTGGCACCGGTCGTGGTCACCACCAACCGACGCGCGACGCTGGTCTCGCTCTCCGGCACCTCCCGCCTCACCGTCGACACCGACCTGACCTGCGGGTGGGGATGCTCGAGGACGGCACTGCGACCGGGGCACGTCGTACTCGAGAGCAAGGTCGAGGGCCATGCGTCCACCGTCGACCGGATGCTGCGCGCCCTGGGGGAGCGCCCGGCCGTCATCAGCAAGTACTGCGTCGGCGTCGCGTCGCTCGGTCTCGATGTCCCGAGCAACCCGTGGCGGCGCACGCTCAGCACCTACTTCGACACCACCCAACCCTGAGGAGCCACATGTCCAAGCGTCTCGTCCTTCTCGCCGGACTCCTCGGGATCCTGGCCCCCTTCGTCCAGGCGAGTCCGGCGCTCGCCTCCGGTCCGGTGAAGATCTCGAAGATCCACTACGCGCAGAAGGGCAACAACCTCAACACCGAGTACATCGTCTTCAAGAACACGTCCGGGTCGACCGTCCAGATGAAGGGCTGGAGGATCATCTCCGCCCCGAGCTCCGACAACCAGCACTACTTCTTCCCGAAGACCTCGGTAGCGCCCGGCAGCACCGTGACTCTCTACACGGGCAGCGGCACCAACGCCGCCGGTAAGCGGTACTGGGGGGCGACCTCGCCGCGTTGGGACAACTCGGGCGACAAGGCGATCCTCAAGAACGCGAGCGGCGCCAAGGTCGACGTCTGCCGGTACGCCGGCGGAGGAACCCAGCAGTTCTGCTGAGGCTCAGCCGCGCGCGCTCTCGAGCCGCACCAGCCGCGACCGGATGTCCTCCAGTGCGGCCCGGATCGGTGCCGACAGGCCGCTGAACGTCAGCGTCTCGCGTGCGTACGAGTACGCGTAGAGCGCTGTCGCCACGCCCCGGAGCGCGGACTCGTGGTTCATCCCCATGTCGGTCAGCGTGGTCCTGGCGAGCTCTCGTTGCGGCCCGGCGGTGAGACCGAGCAGCAGGTGCTCGGTACCGACGTATGTGTGTCCCAGGGCGCGCGCCTGCTCGACCCCGCGTTCCGCGGCCGCGTCGAGCCCCCCGGGCCTGCCGGCTCGGGCGTGTCGCCCACGAAGCTCGTCCAGGAGGTCGTGAGGGTCGATCTCGGCCGCTTCGAGGACGACGAGGGCGAGCCCGCCCGAGTCGACCAACGCGGCGACGAGGTCGACGGTCGTGGGATCTTCCCGGGTCGCCCGCGCGGCCTCGACCACGCCGTACGCCCGCTTCGTGAAGCTCTGCAGCAGGTCATCCGCCCCGGACCCGGCAGCGGGGGAGTCGCCGCCGGTCCCGGCCGTGACGACTGCGTCGGAGAGCGCCTGCTGGCAGACCGCGGAGACCGGGATGCCGGCGGCCCTGACCTCGGCGGCCAGCTCCTCGGGCAGGTAGACGTTGATCTTCGGTGACATGGGCGGCGCTCCTGGAAGAGAATATAACCCCAACATAACCCCAAGCCTATCGAGGGTCAACGGCCGCCCTCGGCGGAGATGAAGACAGGTCCCTCTTCACCTGACCGCCGACTCGGCGCAAAGGTGCACCCCGACACGCCGAGTCGGCGCATGTGGACATGCATGTGACGCCGAGTCGGCGCATGTGGACATGCATGTGACGCCGAGTCGGCACGAGCCGACTCGGCGGGCGATGGGCTGCCCGACCACCGTGCGCCGCCTCTGTATCCGGACGGAGCCGGAGGGTTGCCCGGGCTCGGGTAGAGTCGACCGGGCACAGCGTCGTGCCACCTCCATCACTTCTGACCACGAGGACACGCCTGCTGTGAGCAAGCCCGTCGTACTCATCGCCGAGGAGCTCAGCCCTGCCACCGTGGAGGCTCTCGGCCCCGACTTCGAGATCCGCCACTGCAACGGCGCCGACCGTGCCGAGCTGCTGGCCGCGATCCCCGACGTCCACGCGATCCTGGTCCGCTCGGCCACCAAGGTCGATGCCGAGGCACTCGCCGCGGCCAAGCAGCTCCAGGTCGTTGCCCGGGCAGGTGTCGGCCTCGACAACGTCGACGTCAAGGCCGCGACCCAGTCCGGCGTGATGGTCGTGAACGCACCGACCTCCAACATCGTCAGCGCGGCGGAGCTCGCGGTCGCACTGCTTCTCTCCGCGGCCCGCCACATCAGCCCGGCTCACGCTGCGCTGCGCAACGGCGAGTGGAAGAGGTCGAAGTACACCGGCATCGAGCTCTACGAGAAGACCGTCGGCATCGTCGGACTCGGCCGCATCGGTGTCCTCGTCGCACATCGCCTGGCTGCCTTCGGCATGGACGTCATCGCGTACGACCCGTACGTGCAGGCGGGCCGGGCCGCCCAGATGGGGGTCCGGCTGGTCGACCTCGACACGCTCCTCACCGAGTCCGACTTCATCAGCGTGCACCTGCCCAAGACTCCCGAGACCGTGGGGCTCATCGGCACCGACGAGCTGGCCAAGGCCAAGCCGTCGATGGTGATCGTCAACGCCGCGCGCGGCGGGATCGTCGACGAGGGCGCGCTGTACGCCGCCCTGAAGGAGGGCCGCATCGCCGGTGCCGGCGTCGACGTCTACGCCAAGGAGCCGTGCACCGACAGCCCGCTCTTCGAGCTCGACAACGTCGTCGCCACGCCCCACCTCGGCGCCTCCACGGATGAGGCGCAGGAGAAGGCCGGCATCGCCGTCGCGAAGTCGGTGCGCCTGGCACTCAGTGGCGAGCTGGTCCCCGACGCGGTCAACGTCCAGGGCGGCGTGATCGCCGAGGACGTCCGCCCCGGCATCCCCCTCACCGAGAAGCTCGGTCGGATCTTCACGGCTCTGGCCGGCGAGGTGGCGCAGCAGATCGACGTCGAGGTCCGTGGCGAGATCACGGAGTTCGACGTGAAGGTGCTCGAGCTCGCGGCCCTCAAGGGAGTCTTCACCGACGTCGTCGAGGAGCAGGTCTCCTACGTGAACGCACCCCTTCTCGCTGCCGAGCGCGGCACCGCCGTACGCCTCGTCGCCGAGAGCGAGAGCCCCGACCACCGCAACCTGATCACGATCCGCGGCACGCTGGCCGACGGTTCGCAGGTGTCCGTCAGCGGCACCCTGGTCGGCATCGCGCAGAAGGAGCGGCTCGTCGCGATCAACGACTTCCTGGTCGACCTCGAGCCCACCGACCACCTCGCGTTCTTCACCTACCCCGACCGGCCCGGCATGGTCGGCACCGTCGGCCGGATCCTCGGCGACAGCCAGGTCAACATCGCGGGCATGCAGGTCTCCCGCGACAGCAAGGGCGGGCACGCCCTGGTCGCGCTGTCGGTCGACTCCGCGATCCCGCACGAGGCGCTGGCCGAGATCGAGCAGACGATCGACGCGACGTCGCTACGGGCCGTCGACCTCGTCTGAGTCTGGCGTCGGCTCCGCCTGACAACCATTCGTCCCGGCACCCCGTCCCACTCCTGAGGGGCGCTCCCGACGGCGCCATGGGCGGAACGGGGTGGGTGCGGTGCGAGTACGCCTGACGGTGATGATGGCCTGCCTCCTGCTCGTGACAGCTGTTGCCCTGGGCGCGCAGCTCCTGCACAGCTCGGCGGGAGGTACGACGCACGGCTCCCTCCTCCCGGCCATCGACGTGCCGTCGAGCGGGCCGACCCGGCCCACGACCCCGACACCGTCCGCCCAGCCGACCGGGTCACCGACCTCCGGTCGGCACGCGCTGCCGGACGGGTTCGTACCACGGCGACTGAAGCCGGGTCAGCGTCCGCCGCAGTTCGTGGTGGTCAGCTTCGACGGTGTCGGCTGGGACGCGATGTGGCAGCACTGGTTCGACGCCGCCGACCGGGTCCCGTTCCGGTTCACCGGCTTCCTCTCGGGCGTCTACCTGCTCAGTGACGCCACCCGTGACCACTATCGCCCACCCGGCTACCCCGCCGGCACCTCGGCGATCGGCTGGATGACACCCGCCGACGTGCCGGTCGAGATCCGCGACCTCAACCGCGCGCTCGCCGACGGTGACGAGATCGGCACCCACTTCAACGGCCACTTCTGCGTCGGCGCAGGCATGCCGACGGGTGGCAACTCGTGGACCACCGCGGACTGGGATGCGGAGCTCGACCAGTTCTACTCGCTCGTGGCGCACGCCGACGAGAACAACGGGCTCACTGGGCCGCAGCTGAGGCTGTCCGCGACCGACATCCACGGCGAGCGCACGCCGTGCCTGGAGGGCACCCGGCGCGCCCTCTTCCCGAGCCTGCGTGCCCACGGCCTCGCCTACGACGCGTCGTTCAGCCGCACCGGCCTGGCCTGGCCGAAGCGGATCGGCGGCATCTGGCAGCTCGGCATGTCGGTCTTCCCGGTGCACGGGACCCTTCCGGACGGGCGGACCGGGGTCCCGGTCACCGCGATGGACTACAACTACTACTTCACCCAGCGCGGCGCGACGAGCGTCGGCCTGACGCCGGCGCAGTCCGCACGCGACGGACGCCAGGTGCTCGCGACGTACCGCGACATGTACCACGCGGCGTACGACGGCAGCCGGGCGCCGCTCCTCCTCGGCAACCACTTCAACGACTGGAACCGCGGCACCTACGTCGATGCCCTCACCACGTTCGTCGAGCAGACGTGCGGGCGACCGCAGACGCAGTGCGTGACGTTCAGCGACCTCGTGGCCTGGCTGGACGCCCAGCGCCCGGCCGTGCTGCGGCACCTCCAGGGGATGCCGGCGATCACGCGACCATGACCCGCGTACGACGGGTCCCCGCCCCCGGCGCGGCGCCGCGGTCTCGCTCACAGACCGCTGCCCAGGCCTCCGCGAGCCGGTCAACCGCCTGCCGGAGCTCGTCCGGAGGCCGGGTGTAGGGGATCCGGACGAAGGAGTCGAGCCCACCGTCCACGGCGAACACCGGCCCGGGGGAGACCATCACGCCGCGCTGCTCGGCCTCGGCGACCAGCGCGACCGCGCCCCGGCCGGCCGGACGTGAGACCGGCAGCTCGCACCACAGGGTGAGGCCGCCCCGGGGCAGCCGGAACCGCCACTCGGGAAGGGCTCGGCGCAGGGCATCGGCGAGCAGATCACGCTGCTCGCGGAGCCTGGTGCGGTGGTGGGCACCGAGCTCGTCGCGGCGGGCGAGCAGCCGTGCCGCGACCAGCTGCTCGAGCACCGGGCTGCCGAGATCGAGGGCCACGCGTGCGTCCATCAGCCGGTCGAGCACGCCCTCCGGGCACCTCACCCAGCCGACCCGCAGACCGCCCCAGAAGATCTTGCTGGTGCTGCCGAGGGTCACCGTCTCCGGTGCGAACGCGGCGAAGGGCTTGGGCATCGGCCTCCCGTCGAGCCCGAGCGGCTGGTGCGACTCGTCGACGATCGCGACGGTGCCGACCCGGCGCAGGAGCGCGGCGTACTCCTCGCGCTGGGCGTTGGGCATCAGGTTGCCGGTGGGGTTCTGGAAGTCGGGGATCAGGTAGACGAGCTCGGGCCGCGTCTGGCGCACGACCCGGCCGACCGCGTCGAGGTCCCAACCGTCGACGTCCATCGGTACGCCGGTCAGCCGGGCGCCGGCCCGGCGGAGGGCCTGGAACGCATTGGGGTAGCCCGGCGACTCGACCAGCACCCGGTCACGTGCGCGAACCAGGCCCTGCGCCACGATGGTGAGCGCCGACAGGGCTCCGGGCACCACCATGATCTGGGCTGGGTCTGTCGGCAGCCCACGCGCGTCGTACGACGCGGCGACGGCCTCCTGGAGGGCGGGGACGCCGGTCGGGAAGTAGCCGTGCCCACCGAGGTAGCGCGGGAGGTCCTGGACGGCCTCGGCGTACGCCGCGCCGATGCCGGCCGGCGCGGACGGAGCAGCGCAGGTGAGGTCGACGACGTCGTCGCTCGTGGTGTGCGGGTTGAGGGTGCGGTCGAGCCCCCGGCGGCGTCCGCCGGGCAGCCGGGTGTAGGTGCCGGATCCCTGCTGGGCCTGGGCAAATCCGCTCTCCACGAGTCCGGCGTAGGCCCGGGTGACCGTCGTACGCGAGAGACCGAGGGCAACGCTGAGATCGCGCTCGCTCGGCAGCCGCTGGTCGACGGCGACACGGCCGTCGCCGATCAGCAGGCAGAGCACGTCCGCCAGCCCGGCGTACGCCGGCGCACGGTCGAAGTCTCCGACGAGGGAGGCGAGCCGGGAAGCAGCAATGGACCCTTGCATGCAGGCCACTCTTTCACAATTGGCTATTGATAGATAGGCCATTCGACCTGACCATGGGACGGTGAGCACCCTGTCCCCGCCCCGGCGGACACTGACCGAACGCGGCCCGATCGCTCAGCTGCGCGCCGGCCGGCTCGGCCGCCGCCTGGTCCAGCTGTACGCCGGCCTGCTGCTCTACGGCTTCTCGATCGCCCTGATGGTGCGCTCGCACCTCGGGCTGGCCCCGTGGGACGTGCTGCACTCGGGGCTCACCCGGTGGTTCCCGATCGACATCGGCCAGGCGCTGGTGATCGTCAGCTTCGTGGTGATGCTGGGGTGGATCCCCCTCCGTGAGATGCCGGGGATCGGCACGATCTCGAACGCGATCGTGATCGGGCTGTCCACCGACGCGTTCCTGGCCGTGATCCGGACGCCGCAGGCTCTCGCCGTACGCCCGGCGCTGCTGATGGCGGGCGTGTCCCTCCAGGGCGTGGCCACCGCGGCGTACATCGGTGCCCAGTTCGGTCGCGGACCACGCGACGGCCTGATGACCGGCCTCGCCCGTCGTACCGGTCGATCGATCCGTTTCGTCCGCACCGCCATGGAGCTGACCGTGGTGGCGATCGGCCTGCTGCTCGGCGGTGTCGCCGGCGTCGGCACGATCCTGTACGCCGTCGCGATCGGCCCGCTGAGCCAGTCGATGCTGCCGGCCTTCATCGTAGAGGGTGCCGAGACCTCTGCCGGTTGACGTCGGTCCGCCCGCCGCGACCCGCGGCGCGGCCGCTTCGACATTCGTCACGCGCGACACCATGACGCCTCCGTGGAACGGTGCTGTTCCAGCGGCCGCGGGCCCGGCTAGTCTCGCGGGGGCTCTGGCGTCGGGCCAGTCGGGGGAGCCGCGTACGAGAGGGGTCACTGGATGTCCGTGGACACCAGCAACGCATCGGCCACCGAAGGTGGCCAAGGCAAGTCCAACGTCGAGCTCGCACGCGAGATCGGTCTCATCGGCCTGCTGTGGGCGTCGATGGGCTCGATCATCGGATCGGGTTGGTTGTTCGGCGCGCAGAAGGGCCTCTTCAACGCAGGGCCGGCGGTCCTCATCTCCTGGGTGATCGGCGGAGTCTGCATCCTCGTCCTGGCTCTGGTGCATGCCGAGCTCGGCGCGATGTTCCCGCTGTCCGGCGGGTCGGCCCGGTTCCCCCACTACGCCTTCGGCGGCATCGCCGGAGCCGGGTTCGGGTGGTTCTCGTGGATCCAGGCCGTGACGGTCGCACCCATCGAGGTGTCGGCGGCGATCCTCTATGCCACGCACTACAGCTGGGCGCAGAGCTGGCTGAAACCTGACGAGACACTGACGCACACCGGCCTGCTGGTGGCGGTCGTCCTGATGGCGCTGCTGGCCGCCGTGAACTACCTCGGGGTCAAGGCACTGGCCAACACCAACACGGTGCTGACGTGGTGGAAGGTCGGCGTACCCCTGGCCACCATCCTGGTCGTGGCGCTCTTCGCCAGCGGCGGCATGCACGGCTCCAACTTCCACGCCGCGGACGGCTTCAACCCGTACGGCGTCAAGGGGATCCTGCTCGCGATCCCGCTGAGCGGCATCATCTTCGCGTACCTCGGCTTCGAGCAGGCCGACCAGCTGGCCGGTGAGTCGAAGAACCCGAAGCGCGACATCCCGATCGCGGTGATCGGGTCGATCGTGCTCGGCCTGATCATCTACATCCTGCTGCAGCTGGTGTTCCTGCTGGCGCTGCCCGCCGAGTCCATCGGTGCGAAGTGGTGCGACGGCAACCCGAACGACGTAGCGGGATGTCTGCCCGCGCAGCTCGCGAGCGGCGCGGCGAACCCGGCCGTGCACGGCATCTACAGCACGTTCTCCGGCCCGTGGGCGCAGCTCGCAGCACTGGTCAGCCTCGGCTGGCTGGCCACGGTGCTCTACATCGACGCGGTGATCTCGCCGCTCGGCACCGGCCTGATCTACACGGCAGCCGGCGCGCGCGTCTCCTACGGCCTCGCCCGCAACGACTACTTCCACTCGGTGTTCGGCAAGCTCACGACCTCCCGGGTCCCGTGGGTCGGTGTGCTGGTGTCGTTCCTCGCCGGTTGCATCTGCTTCCTACCGTTCCCGAGCTGGCAGTCCCTGGTCGGACTGATCACGAGTGCCTCGGTACTGATGTACGCCGGTGCACCTCTGGCATTCGGTGCGTTCCGCAAACGACTCCCGAACCAGGAGCGGCCCTACCGCCTGCCCTTCGGCGACGTCTTCTCGCCGATCGCCTTCGTGGTCTCGACGTGGATCATCATGTGGTCCGGCTGGGAGACCAACTGGAAGCTCGGCATCCTGGTCCTGATCGGCTGCCTGCTGATCTTCAACCGCGAGATGCGTCCCGACGTGCTGAACCTTCGCGCGGCCGCCTGGTTGCCCGTCTACCTGATCGGGGTCGGGGCGATCACGTTCTTCTCGACGTTCAGCGGCCGCACCGACCCGTCGCACGTCCTCGGGGGCACGACGGGCCTGGCCCCGGTGATCTGGGCGCAGGTCGTCAGTGGCGTCTTCGCCCTGGTCATCTACTACTGGGCGATCAGCGTCGCGCTGTCGACCGAGACCATCCAGCACATGATCGACGAGGTCGTGGTCCCGGAGGAGGAGGGCCTGGAAGCTCTCGGTCACTGACCAACCGTCGTACGGACGAAGGCCCCGGACAGAGGTCCGGGGCCCTCGTCGTGCGGGTGGCGCTCCGGCGGTTTCACCATGTGATGTCGCTGAACCGTCACTTCACACGGTGAGCTCACCGAGAGAAGTTCCGGTTCGCCTGCATCACATGATGAAACGGAGGCGACCAGCCCCGCGGACCACGCCTCGCGATCAGCGCTTGGTGGCGATCACGGCGGAGGCGTCGGGAGCGACCAGGACCTCCACCGCGGTGAACCGGTCGTCGCTGAGCCACTCCTCGCGCAGGCTGTCGACGCGGCCGTCGAAGATCGGCGGCCACGACTGGCACGGCGTGAAGTCGTCGAGTACGACGATCCCGCCGTCGTCCATGAGCTGGGCGACCTTGTCCGGGCTCGAGGCCGACGGCTTGCCGGAGTCGAGGAAGAGCAGCGAGAAGGGGCCGCGGTCGAGGAGTGTCGACCAGTCGGCGGCGAGCACCTCGACCTGGTCGTCGTCGCGGAAGATCACCGACGCCGCCTCGGCCAGCGCCGGGTCGAGCTCGGCGGTGAGGATCCTCGTACCGGTACCGCGCACGCCCGACCGCAGCCACGCCGTACCGACGCCACAGCCGGTGCCGAACTCCGCCATCGTGCCCTCGCGGGTCGCCGCGAGGGCGGCCAGCAGACGCCCGGTCTCGTTGCGGCAGAACGACACGTAGCCGGCCCTCCTCGACACGTCGAAGGCGCGGGTCACGATCTCGGGCAGCTCCGGTGGTGCACTCATGGCAGCGAGTCTGTCATCCCTGGACAGCCATCTCGCATCGTGAACCACCTGGCCAATCCGGATGCGCGCGGCGACCGTGCGCCGTACGGTTGCCACATCATGCGGAGCGTGTTCGTACTCATCGATCGCCGCGGCGAGGCCTGACCCAAGGCCACCTCGTCGCGGAGTTCGGCGTTCCCGGCCTTGTGTCCCCGACGAGCCGCTCCGCGGCGGATCCGCACCAGCCACGCTGACTCCGCGTGATCCGCATCCAGCTCCCTGGTCTCCCACTCGTGCGATCCACGAGCAGGTACGGCGGCTCCGCCACGCGGCGGCTCGTCATCACCGACCGATCCAGATGACGAGGAGCAGCACCGTGTACGACATGTACCCCGACTGGGGTCCGGCCAAGCACCGCCCGCCGTACGACGCGGCGTACCAGCCCGAGGGCTCGGACACCACGGAGGCCGTCCAGGCCTCGCTCGACCTGCGGGACAACGGCGGACAGCGCCCGGACGACAACTAGCCTGCCGACCATGACCTCCGACCGCGACGCCACTCTCCCGGCCGAGCCCGCGACCTCCCTCAGGGTGGCCGTGATCGGCGGTGACGGCATCGGACCCGAGGTCACCGCCGAGGCCCTGAAGGTCCTCGAGGCGGCGGCCCCGGTCAAGATCGAGCAGACCCGCTACGACCTCGGAGCTGAGCGATACCTCGCCACCGGCGAGGTGCTGCCCGACTCCGTGCTCGACGAGATCCGTGGCCACGACGCGATCCTGCTGGGCGCGGTCGGTGGCAAGCCGGGGGACCCCCGGCTCCCCGCGGGCATCCTCGAGCGAGGGCTCCTGCTCAGGCTGCGGTTCGAGCTCGACCACTACGTGAACCTCCGACCCTCACGCACCTACCCGGGTGTCCCGACACCGCTGGCCGACCCGGGTGACGTCGACTTCGTCGTCGTACGCGAGGGCACCGAGGGGCCCTACACCGGCAACGGCGGCCGACTCCGGGCGGGCACGCCGGCCGAGGTGGCGACCGAGGTCAGCCTCAACACGGCGTACGGCGTGGAGCGCGTCGTGCGCGACGCGTTCGGCCGTGCTACCGCGCGACCGCGTCGCCATCTGACCTGGGTGCACAAGACCAACGTGCTCGTCCACGCCGGCGGGCTGTGGTCGCGCGTGGTCTCCGAGCTGAGCCGCGAGTTCCCCGAGGTGACCGTCGACTACCTGCACGTGGATGCCGCGACGATCTTCCTGACCACCGACCCCGCACGGTTCGACGTGGTCGTCACCGACAACCTCTTCGGTGACATCCTCACCGACCTGGCCGGGGCGGTGACCGGTGGCATCGGTCTGGCCGCCTCCGGCAACATCAACCCCGAGCGCACCACTCCGTCGATGTTCGAGCCGGTGCACGGCTCGGCCCCCGACATCGCCGGCCAGGGCATCGCCGACCCGACCGCTGCGATCCTGTCGGCCGGGCTGCTGCTCGACCATGTCGGCCTGCCCGACGCCGCCCGTGCCGTCGACCAGGCCGTCGTCGCCGACCTCACCTCGCGAGTACCCGGGACCACCCGGAGCACGTCGCAGATCGGCGATGCGATCGCCGCCCGGTTGAGCGAGGACCCTCCGTGACGGCGAAGCCCTAGCGGAGGACCGCAGCGAAACGGACGCGAGGTCGCTCGCGACGTGGCCCGACACCGACCCCCCTCAGGCGGGGGTGCCCGCGACCCCTCGATACCACCCGGAGGTGGACTACCGTGCATCCCATGGAGATCAGCACCACTCTCACGAAGCATCCGGTCGACGACGCGCGCCTGGCGGAGATCCTGGCCGACCCCGGCTTCGGCACGTTCTTCACCGACCACATGTTCACGGTCGAGTGGACGCCCGACGACGGCTGGCACGGCGCCCGGATCACGCCGTACGGCCCGCTGACGCTCGATCCCGCGACGGCCGTCCTGCACTACGCACAGGAGATCTTCGAGGGGATGAAGGCCTACCGCCACGACGACGGCAGCGTCTGGATGTTCCGCCCAGAGGCGAACGCCGAGAGGATGGTGCGCTCCAGCCACCGTCTCGCACTCCCGGTGCTCGATCCCCACGACTTCGTGCAGGCGGTCGAAGCCCTGGTGAGGGTCGACCAGCGCTGGGTGCCCGAGGAGGGCGCCGCCGAGAAGAGCCTCTACCTGCGCCCGTTCATGATCGCCACCGACAAGTTCCTCGGGGTGCGGCCGGCCAAGCACGTCACCTTCATGGTGATCGCCAGCCCCGCCGGCCCCTACTTCACCAAGGGCCTGCTGCCGATCACGCTGTGGCTCACCACCGAGTACACCCGCGCCGGCCGGGGCGGCATGGGTGCGGCCAAGACCGGCGGCAACTACGCCTCCTCGCTCATCGCGCAGCAGGAGGCGACGGCCCAGGGCTGCGACCAGGTCGTCTTCCTCGACGGCCAGGAGCTCCGGTACGTCGAGGAGCTCGGCGGCATGAACATGTACTTCGTGTACGCCGACGGGCGCATCGTCACCCCTGCGCTCGGCACGATCCTCGAGGGCATCACCCGCGGCAGCATCATCGACCTGGTCGGCAAGATGGGTCACCAGGTCGAGGAGCGCAAGATCTCGATCGACGAGTGGCGCGACGGCGTGACCAGCGGCGAGATCAGCGAGGTCTTCGCCTGCGGCACGGCAGCCGTGGTCACGCCGGTCGGCGCCCTCAAGTGGACCGGCGGCTCCACGCCCGAGGTCGCGGAGGCCGGCCCGGTGACGCTGAAGGTCCGGCAGGCCCTCGTCGACATCCAGTACGGCCGGGCCGACGACACGTTCGGCTGGATGCACCGCATCGGCTGAGCCCCGGGAGACTTCCCGGCCGGTACCGTGTGGGCGTGTCCGTCCAGCCCTCACCGTCGCGCACCGTCGGCGGCTACACCCTGCTCGCCAAGCTCGGCGAGGGCGGCATGGGCGTGGTGCACCTGGCCCGGAAGGGCGACGGCCCGCGCGTCGCGCTGAAGGTGCTGCGACCCCACATCGTCGGTGACGACGAGGCGAGGGCGAGGCTCGCGCGCGAGGTCAGCTCCCTGGAGCGCATCCGCAGCCGATGGATCGCCGAGATCGTGGACGCCGACCCGTGGGCCGAGACGCCGTACGTCGCGACCCGCTACGTGCCCGGGCTGAGCCTGCACGACCACGTACCGGAAGAGGGACCGATCGTCGGTGACGACCTGCGCTGGTTCGCCCGCTGCCTGGCCGAGGGAGTGGCCAGCGTGCACGCGGTCGGGGTCCTGCATCGTGACGTCAAGCCGTCCAACGTGCTGCTCGAGGGGCGGACGCCGATCCTGATCGACTTCGGGCTCGCCCGGGTCGCCGACGACCCCAAGCTCACCCACACCGGCTGGTTGCTGGGCACGCCCGGGTACCTCGCGCCGGAGATCCTCTTCGGTGACGACGCGACCACGGCGTCCGACGTCCACTCGTGGGCGGCCACGGTGGCGTTCGCCGGCACGGGCCACCCCCCGTTCGGCCGCGGCCCGTCGATGGCCGTCATGGATCGCGTACGCCGCGGCGAGCACGACCTCACCGGCCTCCCCGACGACCTGCGAGCGATCGTCTCGGCCGCCCTCGAGCCCGATCCCGCCAGGCGTCCGAGCGTGGGAGATCTTCGCACCTGGCTGGCCGAGCACCCGCAGTCGCCACCTGCCGTCACCAGGGTCCGGCCGGTCGAGGACGACCCCTTCACCATCCCGCTGGCCCTGGCCGCCCACGACGGGGCGGCCGCCCCCACCTGGCTCAACCCGGTGCCCGAGACCTCCGGGCCCGGTCCGCGGGTCGATCCGCCGACGCGCCCGCTGACGGTGCCCGTACTCGGCGGGGTCCCGCCCCAGCTCGAGACCGCCGAACCTCGGGAGAGCGCGGCGGTCGTCGCCCGCCGCGGCACCCTGCTGGCGGCCGCGGGACTCCTCGCCGCCGCGGCCGCGGCCGCCTGGCCGTACCCGACGCTCTTCACCCTCCTGCTCACGAGCTGGCTGCTACGGGCCTGCACGATGCTCGCCGCGGCGCGGAGCGACCGCCGCCGGCTGCGTGGCGCGCGGTGGTACGACGTACTCCTCGCACCGCTCTCCGCCCCCTGGTACGTCGTGGCCGCGATCCCCGGCGCGGTCCTGCTGGCGCTGTGGGCCGCCGGCATCTCCTTGGCGGGCGGACTTCTCTGCTACGCCCTGGGCGCCGACCGCGTGACCACCCTGGTCGTCGCGGGCGCCGGCCTGGTGCTCGGCCTGTGGGTCGGGCCGGGGTCCACCCAGCTCCGCTGGCCGCTGCGTCTGGCGACCCAGCCGCTCGTGCGCCGTACCGGCCGATGGGCCGTCGCGGTCGCGATCCTGCTCGCCGTGAGCGGGAGCACGGGCTATGTGGCGAGCGGGCACACGAACTGGTCTCCCTTCGGACATCCGACGGCTCAGCGCAACTAGGGAATGTCTGACGGACCCGCGGCCTGCTGCGCGCCGCCAGCGCACGCGCTGGACGCCGCTCGCGACGGCCTAGGTCCATCAGACACACCCTGGCAAAGGTTTTTGCCTGGATTTCCTCCGTTTTGGCGTGGGATCCGTTGCCACCTCGGTAGACTCACTGTTGGTTGATGGGGGTTTTCAACCAGGTGTCAGGGGTGACACCTCAACTAGTGGGGGAATCATGAACACGCAGTTGGACGAACGTTCGCGCGCTCCGAGGCAGGTAGGCCGTCGTGCCGTCGCACGTGGCGCGGCCTGGAGCATCCCGGTGGTCTCACTGGCCGTCGCGGCGCCCGCCATGGCTGCCTCGGGCTGCAAGCTCACCACGGGCCTGCTCAGCTGGGACGTCTTCGCGTCCGGCACCAACCAGACCGGCAAGGCGCTGGCCACCTCTGGTGGCACCGGCGTGACGGTCACGGTCTCGTTGAGTGGTGCCACGTCCGCAGCCAACAACGGCCTGGTCACCAGCACCACCACCGGAGGGCAGTCCAAGGTGCTGCGGTTCTACGACCTGGACAACAAGACCAACACGTCGCAGACGGTGACGCTGACGTTCAACAAGCCGGTACAGAACCTCTCGTTCTCCCTGCTCGACGTCGACTCGCAGATGGGCAGCCACGGCCAGGCGGCCTACGAGGACCTCGTGATCGTCAACACCGCCGGCTGGACCGCCACCAAGCACTCGAACGTCAAGGGCCTCGGCACCAGCGCGCAGCCCTACCGGGCGCTGACCACCGACAGCCCGGAGGCCGGCTCGAGCGCCGACTCCAACGTCGACCTCGGCTGGACCGGTCCGATCTCGTCGGTGAGCTTCACCTACGCGCAGGACGGCTCGGTCAACGGCAACCCCTTCATCGGGATCTCGGACATCGCCTTCCAGTACTGCGTCTGACCACGTACGACGGGGTCGGCCGGATCGTGAGATCCGCCGGCCCCATCGGCGCGTCCGTGTCACCATGAAGTCGTGAGCAGCACCAGCATCATCACCTAGCGCGTCGGGCACCCCTCGACGCGCAGACCTCCTGTCCCGACGGGGGGTCTTTTTGTTTCCCACGAACCCGCCGACGAGCACCAGGACGGACACGATGGACCTGCAGGGCGCCTTCCACGTCTACGACACCACCCTGCGCGACGGCGCACAGCAGGAGGGTCTCAACCTCTCGGTCGCCGACAAGCTGACCATCGCCCGTCAGCTCGACGAGCTCGGTGTCGGCTACATCGAGGGAGGCTGGCCGGGCGCGAACCCCAAGGACACCGAGTTCTTCGCCCGGGCACACGGGGAGCTCGACCTGCGTCACGCCCGGCTCTGTGCCTTCGGCGCGACGCGCCGGGCCGGCGTACGCGCGGCCGACGACCCACTGATCGCCGCCCTGCGCGACAGCGGTGCCTCGGTGGTGACCCTCGTCGCCAAGTCGCATCCGAGACACGTGGAACTGGCGCTGCGGACGACGCTGGCGGAGAACCTCGAGATGGTCCGCGACACGGTGAGCCACCTACGGGCCGAGGGCCAGCAGGTCTTCCTCGATGCCGAGCACTTCTTCGACGGCTACCGCGCCGACCGTGACTACGCCCTCGAGGTGCTGCGTACGGCGTACGACGCGGGCGCCGACGTCGTCGCGCTCTGCGACACCAACGGCGGCATGCTGCCCGGTTGGGTCGGCGACGTCGTCCACGACGTCGTGTCGACGACGGAGGGCCGGGTCGGCATCCACTGCCACAACGACACCGGGTGCGCGGTCGCCAACACGCTGGCCGCGGTCGACGCCGGTGTCACTCACGTGCAGGGCACGATCAACGGGTACGGCGAGCGCACCGGCAACGCCGACCTGGTCGCGGTCGTGGCCAACCTCGAGCTCAAGCTGGACCGTCAGGTGCTGCCGCAGGGTCTGCTCGCGGACGCCACCAGGATCGCCCATGCGATCGCCGAGGTGACCAACGTGCCGCCGGCGTCGCGCCAGCCGTACGTCGGCGCGTCGGCCTTCGCGCACAAGGCGGGGCTTCACGCGAGCGCGATCAAGGTCGATCCCGCTCTCTACCAGCACATGGACCCCGTCGGCGTCGGCAACGACATGCGGCTGCTGGTCAGCGACATGGCCGGCCGTGCGTCGATCGAGCTCAAGGGCCGCGAGCTCGGCTACGACCTGTCGGGTGACCGCGAGCTGGTCGACCGGGTGACGGCGCGCGTCAAGGAGATGGAGTCGCGCGGCTACACCTTCGAGGCGGCGGACGCGTCCTTCGAGCTGCTGCTGGCCGAGGAGGTCGACGGCGTCCGGCCGTCGTACCTCACCGTGGAGTCGTGGCGCGTCATCACCGAGACCCTGACCCACGCGCAGCCGAGCGAGGAGGCGGTCTCCGAGGCGACCGTCAAGCTGCTGGCCGAGGGCGTGCGGTACGTCGAGACCGGCGAGGGCAACGGCCCTGTCAACGCGCTCGACCAGGCGCTGCGGCAGGCGCTGGTCCAGGCGTTCCCGGAGGTCGCGAAGTTCGAGCTGATCGACTACAAGGTGCGGATCCTCGACCAGGGACACGGCACGGACGCGATCACGCGGGTGCTGATCGAGACGTCCGACGGCGAGTCGTCGTGGGTGACCGTCGGCGTCGGTCACAACGTCATCGAGGCGTCGTGGGAGGCGCTGCTCGACGGGCTCACGTTCGGGCTGCGCCGCAGACGCAGCTGAGCGGCGGCTAGCGTCGGGCCTGTGACCGAGCTGCACGACCTGAGCGCCGTCGAGCAGGGCGCCGCCGTACGTCGTGGCGAGGTGACGCCGCGGGCGCTCGCGTCGCACTACCTCGACCGGACCGACGACGTCGGTGCGTTCGTGACCCTGACTCCGGAGCTCGCGCTGGCTCGGGCCGACGCGCTGCTTCCCGTGCCCGACGACGCCGGTCCGCTGTACGGCGTACCGACGGCGATCAAGGACCTCAACCTGACCGCCGGGATCCGGACGACCTTCGGCTCGGCGGCGTACGCCGACTTCGTGCCGGAGGTCTCCGACGCGGTGACGCTGGCGATCGAGGTGGCCGGGATGGTCAGCCTCGGCAAGACCAACACGCCGGAGTTCGGCTCGCCCTGCTACACCGAGCCCGACGTCGCGCCACCCGCGGTGACACCGTGGGACCGGTCGCGGATGGCCGGCGGGTCGTCGGGCGGAGCGGCCGCGGCGGTCGCCGCGGGCCTGGTGCCGGTGGCCCAGGGGTCGGACGGCGGCGGCTCGATCCGGATCCCGGCGTCGTGCTGCGGCCTGGTCGGCCTGAAGCCGACGCGGGGCCGGATCAGCGGCTACCCGATGTACGGCGAGGTCACCGGACTGGCGACGGCCGGCACGCTGGCCCGGACCGTCCGTGACGCCGCCGCGCTGCTCGACGTCCTGGCCGGCCGCGGGGTCGGCGACCCCTCATGGGCGCCTCCGCCCGCGGAGCCGTTCCTGACCGCTTGCGACCGCGAGCCCGGACGGTTACGGATCGCCCGGTTCATCGAGCCGGTGATCACGGACACCGCGGTCGATCCGGAGTGTGTGCAGGCATGGGACGACGCCTCCACCTTGCTCGCGTCGCTCGGACACGTGGTCGAGGACATCGCCGTACCCATGCCACGTGAGGCGGTGCCGACCTTCGAGACGTGCTGGGCGGTGCTCACGGCGCTGTCCGAGGTGCCGCCGGAGCGGGAGCCGCTGCTGCGCCCGCTCACCCGGTGGCTGGCCGCTCGCGGCCGCGTGATCAGCGGGCCGGAGTTCGGTCTGGCGATGGGCGCGATGCGTCGCTACGCGGCCGGCTGCCTGGCCACCCTCGCGCCGTACGACGCCGTGCTGACGCCGACGCTCGCCGTACCCCCGCTGCCGGTCGGTGCTCTGCGCGACGACGCCGACCCGGCCGCGGACTTCGAGGCGCAGAAGGCCTTCACGCCGTGGACGTCGGCGTGGAACGTCACCGGCATGCCGGCGATCTCGCTGCCCCTTCACTGGACCGCCGGCGGGCTGCCGGTCGGCGTCATGCTGGCCGGGCGTCCGGCGGAGGAGGGTCTGCTGCTCTGCCTGGCCGCGCAGGTCGAGGCGGCCGCGCCCTGGACCGACCGGCATCCGCCCGGCTGGTGAGACTCCTGGACGTCGTACGAATTGGCGACCAGGCCGCTGGGGCGACCACGACGTATGACGTCCCGACGTGATCAGACCTCGAAGGTGCCGCCGGATCGCCAGTAGACGCTGTCTTCCCGGGTCATGAACCCGTTCTCGACGAGGTAGCGCCGGAGGGCCGCGTAGTCCGGATGGAAGCGGCTCAGGATGTCGTTGACCTCGGCCTCGGGGTAGGTCCGGCCGGGCTCGAACGCCTGGGAGAGATGGTCGAGCACGACGAGCAGCTTGCCGTGCTTGGCGGGGATGGAGCGCAGCCGCCCGCCCTCGGTCAGGAAGTTCGCCAGGACCTGGTTCTCCACGGCCCTACCCTAGGTCGCCGATGGCGGCTGCGATCAGCAACGCGTGGGTCAGGGCGGCTCGTGTGCAAGGGGATGACGGTACGAGAGCTGACGACCCTCGTCACGGCTCCCGCCATCGGGTCGCCATCCGCAATTCCGGTAGCACGCGTCGCCGCCGGGATGATCCGCGAGCGTCCAGAGGATCGCGGACCGGAAGCCAGTAGCGGTCAGGGCTTCCAGAGCGTCCGTCATCAACAGCGAGCCGATGCCGGCGCGCCAGTGCCCGGATCCACGGCGATCGTGTCGAGCTCCCCCAGGTCGACCATGACCGGATCGCGGCTCGGGCCGACCCCGGCGAAGCCGACCAGAACGTCCGACGCCGTGGCCACCCGCCAGCGCACCGGGCCCGGCGCCAGGAAGCGTCGCCATCGCTCGATCTCGGCGGGAGTCATGGAGCGTGCTGGCATCAGGGTGCCGATGCCCGCGTTCCACGAGTCGACGTAGATGCGCGCGACCGGCTCGGCGTCCGCTGGGTTCCCCTCGCGCAGCCTCGCCCTCATGCGCCGGCTGCGGCCAGTCGTCCGGCCACCGCGATCAGCTCCTCGAGCTGCGCGATGAGCTCGGTACGCAGGGGCGCGGCTCGATCGCCGAAGCAGCGCTGCGCGACGGCGTACTCGCGCCTGCCCTCGGGCGTCTCGATCCGGATCGGCGCGAGGCCGAAGGCGGCCAGGTCGTACGGCGACGCGCGCATGTCGACGGTGCGCACCTCCCAGGCGAGCTCGAAGCAGTCGGCGACCAGGTCGGACCCGACCAGCGGCCAGAGCCGGAACGCATGCTTGTAGAGATCCATGGTCGCGTGCAGGCAGCCCGGCTGCTCGTACGACGTGCGGTCGTCGCGGCCCGGCTGGAGCCGGTTGAGCGGTCGGGCCGAGGGCGTGAAGAAGCGGAAGGCGTCGAAATGCGAGCAGACGACTCGGTGCGACTCGACCACCGCGTCGGTGGCAGCGGAGCCGAGCCGGAGCGGGACCGGGTGCCGGGTCGCGTCGGCGCGGTGCACCATCGCCCACTCGTGCAGTCCGAAGCAGCCGAAGGTGGCGGGTCGTGCGGCCGTGGCCAGCAGCAGGTCGAGCGTCGCGGCGATGAGGTCACCCTGCCGTGCCAGCAGCTCGGGCGTCCCCGAGCCGGGCCAGCCGGGCTGCCAGTCGAGCAGCTTGGCGGGGGAGAACGAGTAGTAGGTGAACAGGAAGTCGTGGACCGGGTGCTGCTCGCCGTTGCTCCTCCGCGCGACGTGCGGGTCGACGTACGGCGCGAGCCTGGCCCGGTGCACGGCGCGACGACCCTCGCTCGAGCCCCGATCGTCGGTCGAGCCCCGATCGTCGGTCGAGCAGCGCCGATCGTCGGTCGAGCAGCGCCGATCGTCGGTCGAGCGTGTCGAGACCCCCATGCGCTCATTCTCCGAGATCGACCACGGCACCCGCCAGCTCGGCGAGGAGTACGGCGGCCGGCAGATCGATCCGGGTGTCGTGCAGGGTGGCGGAGGAGAGGTCGACCCGGTCGAGCGTCGCGCGGCGCAGGTCGGCACGGGTGAGGTCGGCGTCGCGGACGGTCGCACCGTCCAGCCTCGCGTCGGTCAGCACGCTTCCGGTCAGGTCGCTCATCGACAGGTCGGACTCGCGCAGGTCGACCCCGGTCAGGACGAGGCCGGTCAGGTCGTGTCCGCGTATCGTCACCGACCGCCAGGCACCCCCGGCCACGGTCAGCGGTCGCAGCGTGCACTCGGCGAACACCGAGCCGGTCAGCTTGCAACCGTCGAGGGTCGCGGCGAAGAAGGTGCAGCGGCGGAAGTCGCAGCCGACGAAGGCGCTCGCGCGATGCGTCGAGGCGTTGAAGCGGCAGGTGTGGAAGGTGCATCCCTCGAACGTCGTACCCCTGGTCGTCACCTCGGTGAGGTCGACGTCGGTGAGGACGCAGTCCACGAACCGTACGGCGCCGATCTCCTCGGCGTACCAGTCCTCGTCGCGAAGACGCTCACCCTCCGCCCCGCGCTCCAGCACGTCACTCATGCCGCTCCCTCCGCTCGCGCCCGTGGAGACCACGGGTCCATGATCCACGAGCCCCATGGATAGGCTCGTGCCCGTGCGTATCGCGAGGTTCACCACGGGCGAGGACCCGTTGTACGGCGTGGTCAGTGGCGAGCTCGACGAGTTCGGCCAGCCGGCCGACGACAGCATCGTCGTCGAGCTGACCGGAGACCCGTTGTACGTCGGGATCAGGCCCACGCAGACCGAGCACCGGCTGGCCGAGGTCCGCCTGCTCGCCCCGGTGATCCCACGGAGCAAGGTGGTCGCGATCGGGCGCAACTACGCCGCGCACGCCGCCGAGCTCGGCAACGACGTCCCCGACGAGCCGATGATGTTCCTCAAGCCCAACACCTCGGTCATCGGGCCGGGCGACCAGATCTTCTACCCGCCGCAGTCCGAGCGGGTCGACTACGAAGGCGAGCTCGCCGTCGTGATCGGCCGCATCTGTCGCGACGTACCGCCCGAGCAGGCGACCGACGTGATCTTCGGCTACACGATCGCCAACGACGTCACCGCGCGTGACCTGCAGGCCAAGGACGTGCAGTTCACGCGGGCCAAGGGCTTCGACTCCTTCTGCCCCCTCGGCCCGTGGATCGAGACCGATCTCGACCCGCAGACCTTCGCCGACGGCGTACGCATCCAGACCCACCTGAACGGCGACCTGGTGCAGGACGGCTCGACCAAGGACCTGATCTTCGACATCCCGACCCTGGTCGCCCATATCACCAGCGTGATGACACTGCTGCCCGGCGACGTGATCCTGACCGGGACGCCCGCGGGCATCGGGCCGATGCAGGTGGGCGACGAGGTCGAGGTCTCGATCGCGGGTCTCGGCGCGCTGACGAACTCGGTCGTCAAGCGATGAGCGAGGTCTCGACAGGCTCGACCACCGAGGTACGCGTCCGGTTCTGCCCGTCGCCGACCGGTTCCCCCCACGTTGGTCTGGCCCGCACCGCGCTGTTCAACTGGGCGTTCGCCCGTCATCACGGTGGCACGTTCGTCTTCCGCATCGAGGACACCGACGCGGCCCGCGACAGCCAGGAGTCCTACGACACGCTGCTCGAGGTGATGCGCTGGCTCGGCCTCGACTGGGACGAAGGCCCCGAGGTCGGCGGCCCGCACGCGCCGTACCGCCAGAGCGAGCGGTCGGACATCTATGCCGACGTCCTGCGCCGGCTCCGGGAGGCCGGCCGCACCTACGACTGCTACTGCACCAACGACGAGATCGAGGCGCGCCGGAAGGCCTCGGGCTCCAAGCTGATGGGGTACGACGGTCACTGCCGCACCCTGACCGCCGAGCAGCTGGCGGCCTTCGCGGGTCGCGACCCCGTCTCCCGCTTCCGGATGCCGGACGGCGAGCTCGGCTTCGACGACCTGGTGCGGGGCGAGATCACCTTCCACACCGACCACGTGCCCGACTTCGCGGTGGCCCGCGCCAACGGCCAGCCGCTCTACACCCTCGTCAACCCGGTCGACGACGCCCTCATGGAGATCACCCACGTGCTGCGGGGCGAGGACCTGCTCTCCAGCACCCCCCGCCAGCTCGCGATGTACGACGCGCTCCGGCAGATCGGTGTGGCCGGTTCGACGCCGCGCTTCGGCCACCTTCCCTACGTGATGGGCCAGGGCAACAAGAAGCTCTCGAAGCGCGACCCCGAGGGGAGCCTACTGGGCTACCGCACCCGGGGGTTCCTGCCCGAGGGCCTGCTCAACTACCTGGCCCTGCTCGGCTGGGCCATCTCCGGCGACCGCGACATCTTCTCCTTGGACGAGATGGTCGCGGCGTTCGACATCGGCGACGTCAACCCCAACCCCGCGCGCTTCGACCTGAAGAAGGCCGAGGCGATCAACGGCGCCCACATGCGCCTGCTCTCGCTGGAGGAGATGACGCAGCGGGTCGTCCCCTACCTGGCCGGTGCCGGGCTCGTCTCCGACCCCATGAACGACGACGAGCGGTCTCGCCTCGACGCCGCGATGCCGCTCGTGGCCGAGCGCATCAACAAGCTGACCGAGGCCGTCGACATGCTGGGCTTCCTCTTCGTCGACGAGGCGGACTTCCGGGTCACCGACGACATCGACGAGGCCGGCCGAGAGGTGGTGGCTGCGTCGTACGACGCACTGGCGGCACTGCCTGACTGGACCACCGAGGCCATCGAGGTGGCGCTGCGCGAGTCGCTCGTCGACGGGCTGGAGCTCAAGCCGCGGCTGGCCTTCGGGCCGGTGCGCGTCGCCGTGACCGGCAGCCGGGTGAGCCCACCGCTGTTCGAGTCCCTCGAGCTGCTCGGCCGCGAGCGGTCGCTGGCCCGGCTCGAGGCGGCGCGCGGGTGAGCCAGGCCGGCCCGGAGACGCCGCCGGCACCCGTGGAGCCAGGGCAGCTCGCGCTGCCCTACCACCGGATCCACGAGGGCGGTCTCCCCGGCTGGTGGCGGCCGGTCGTCGGCACTGTCGTGATGCTGCTGGGGCTGCTCGTGATCGGCGGGCTGGTCGCGCTCATCCCGTTCGTCGTCTGGTACGCCGTCAAGGGCGCGGACATGGGCGCCTCCGTCAACCGCCTGGTCGACCTCGACCACCCGACGCCGGCGGGGCTCGCGTACCTCAACCTCGCCCTGAGCACGATGATCCCGCTGTCGTGGGCGGTGAACCGGTCGATGCACGGCCTGCTGCCGCGGTGGCTCGCGTCGGTGCGGCCGCGCATCCGCTGGCGGTTCCTGCTCGCCTGCCTCGGGGTCGCCGTCGTCGCCCTCTTCGCGACGCTGATCGTCGGGGCGCTGGTGCCAGGGCAGTCCGGCGACGTCAGCGGCCACGCCAACGCGTTCACCTCGACGACCCGCGACTATCTCCTGGTCATTGCGTTCCTCACGCCGTTCCAGGCCGCGGGGGAGGAGTACCTCTTCCGGGGCTACCTCACCCAGGCGTTCGGCGGACTCTTCCACCGGGCCTGGGTCGCCGTCCTGGTGCCGGCGTTCCTGTTCGGGCTCGCCCACGGGCTCGGCCAGAGCGTGCCGGTGTTCTTCGACCGGTTCGCCTTCGGGCTGGTCGCCGGGACGCTCGTCGTACTGACCGGCGGGCTCGAGGCCGGCATCGCGATGCACGCGCTCAACAACTGGCTCGCCTTCGGCCTCGCCCTCGCGTACGGCGACATGACCTCGACGCTCAACCCGACCGGCGGCAGCTGGTGGAGCATCCCGGTCACGCTCACACAGTCGCTGGTCTACCTCGGGCTCGCGGTCCTGGTGGCACGCCGGATGGGGCTGCCGACCGTCACCAGCGGGCCGATTTTGGAGCCGTCCCGGCGCCGCGTGTAAGGTTTCCCGTCGGCCGCCGCCGGTGCTCGCGGAGCTCCGAAAGGCCGTCAACCATTGGGATATGGTGTAATTGGCAGCACGACTGGTTCTGGTCCAGTTAGTCTAGGTTCGAGTCCTAGTATCCCAGCCACATCGGTCTCGACGAGCTCCACCAGCGGTCAGGTCCCGGTCCTCAGGGCCGGGATTTTGTACGTCCTGAGGGGTTCGCTAAAGTCTCTCCCTGCTCGTGTTTCAGCGTGCTCACGTGCTTGCCCCCGTTGTGTAGCGGCCTAGCACGCCGCCCTCTCAAGGCGGTAGCGCCGGTTCGAATCCGGTCGGGGGTACTCATCAGGTGGCCCCTCTGAACTGCGGAAACGTAGAGCGGAGGGGCCCTCTGCTTTCTCCCCCGAATCCGCTGTTGGGATCTGGGGCCGCTCCGGGGCCGCATCAGAATCAACGCCACCCGCCATTCTCAGACTGCTGCGTGCTTCCTGTGCCGCGGCCCGCGCGTGGTGCATCGCGGTACCTACCTCGTCGAGCCGGTCCTGGAAGAGGTGGCCGTAAACGTCGAGGGTCATGGCAGCGGAGGCGTGGCCCAGCATCTGCTGGACGACTTTGACGTCGGCGCCGGCGGCGATGGCGAGGCTGGCGGCGGTGTGCCGCAGTTGGTGGGGATGCAGCTTGGGCAGGCCGATCGCCAAGGCTGCGGCCTTGAATGATCCGCTGAAGGTGCTCACCCGCAGAGGCTCACCGTTGCGGATGCCGGCGAACACCAAGTCGTCGGGTTCCTTGCCTTCGAGGAGGCTCTTCAGTTGTTCGGAGAGGAACGGCGGGATGGGGACCTCGCGGCGTTCGTGGGTCTTGGGCGTGCCCCAGACCAACTGAACCGCCCCGGGATGTCTGGAGAGTCCTTTCGTTGGAAGGATGATTCTCATGGCACGTCCCTCGAGGTATCCGCCGGAGCTGCGCGGGCACGCTCCCTTTCGGGTGTTGGCGGGCGATTCCTATCCCGATCGATCCAGGCGTGGAGGTGCACCTTGCCGATGTTGGCGCTTCCGATTGCGGTGTGAGGGTCATAGCGCGGGTAGACGCACCCTCGCGAACGCCCGACTTGGGCATTGGTGCGCTCGTGGTGAGGGGTTCGGCTACGGCAGGTGCTTGCCCAGCCAGCGCAACGGTCGTCTGAGCACAGGGTGCCGGTGCCAGTTCCGGTTGATCACGCCACGCCGGAGGTGGCGGAAGCGATCACGCATGCTCACCCAGGACACCGGTCTTGTCGCGGTCCTCGATCTCCCATGCTTCCTTGGCCGCCCAGCGGGCACATGGGCGACATATCGCCACTTCCGGATGGTTGCCGAGGTGGATCATCCGGTTCGGATCGTCGATCGACCCGCAACACCAGCACTGCCCGGGCGGTGGGGCGGTGTGTCCTTGGGCGGTGGCGATCGGGGTCTCCATGGTCAGTTCGTTGCTGCTTGGGCCGCTTGTTTCTTGAGGGCTTTGCGGAGGTCTCGGAGCGCGGGCACGTTCCGTGGCCCCTGTGGTGTCGGGTAGACCCGGCAGGCCATCGCGCCACCAGTGGTTCCGCTCGCGAAGAGGTCCGCCCCGGCTACGAACGCTGGGGATCCGGCGAACCGGCGGGCTCTCGCGGCATCGGTTTCGATAACCTGGAGCGTGAAGGGTGTTTCCGCCTGACCGATGTCATCGGGTGCGGTTCGGAGCAACTCTGACGCTTCCTCCGCGCCAGGGCAGTCCGGGGTCACGAGCAGTTCGACCTCCACACCAGCATCATGGCTCGGTCGTCAAGGCGTATCGAGCAGCGCCCGCTCACCGCACGCATGAGATGTCGCCGCTGCGACCGACGGGACTGCCGCTGTCGCGGCGCAAGGGGACACCGGGGCACGCGGATCAGGGCTCAGAGGGTGAGGGCGGTGCGCAGGGTCGACCACAGTTCGCCGAGGGCAGCGGTGAGGAGGGGATGGGTCTGTGTCGGGTACGACGAGAAGCCGACGACCATGGTGCGAGGCTCCCGGTCGACCCAGCAGAACTGACCGTGGATGCCCAACATCGCCACGACGCTTCCGGGATCGAGGACCCAGGTCTGGTTGTGATACTCAGCGCCGGGCATGGATTCGCCGTGAGGGCCCCGGGCGAACGCAGCGGCACGGGCCGCCGAGGGCGCGAATGTGTCGTCGACCCACGCCGCTGGGACCACCTGGTCCCCGGTGAGGGTCCGGCCGTCGTTCGCGAGCAGGTGGCCCCAGCGTGCGAAGTCGCGGAGGGTGAGGTTGACCTGGCCCTCGACGATCGGGTTCCCGAACGTGTCGACGTTGACGAGCGCAGGCCGTTCGGCGCCGAGGTGGCGGTAGATCCGGTCCTCGTAGAGCGAGGTCGCGGGCTCGCCGTAGACATTCGCCAAGGCGATCGGCAGCAGGTTGGTCAGGTAGGAGCCGTAGCTGAAGGTCCGACCCGGTGGCTCGGCCGTTCGTGTGAGCTCGGCCAAGGCGAACCCGAGCGTGCCGCGTCGGCCTTCCGAGGGACCTCCGTAGTAACCCACGGCCTCGGCATAACGCCAGTACATGGATGCCGGATCCTGGTAGTGCTCCTCGAGATCGACCCCGGTCGCCATGTCCAAGACGTGCTCGACGGTGACCGCGTCCCATGCCGGGAGCACCGACAGCTCGGGGATGTAGTCGCGGATGGGGCGCGACCGGTCGAGCGCCCCCTCCTCGACCGCGATGCCGACCATCATCGTCGTCAGCGTCTTGGAGCAGGAGTGGGCGACGTGCCGGTCGGTCTCGGTCATCCCGTTGCGGTAGGTCTCGTAGACGAGGCGTCCGTCGTGGACCACCGCGAGCGCGTCCGTGTAGAGCCTGCGGTCCAGGAACTGGTCCCCGGTCAGGGCCCGACCGGTGAGCAGGTCGGTGAAGGTGAGGGCCCCGACGTCGAGGGACGGGCCCGGGAGCCACGACGTGGTCTTGGCACCGGTCTCGAGCTCCACCGAGGGCATCCGCTCGCCGGTGGTCAGCTGCCCGCGGGACAGGTTGGACGGGAGGTCCCAGGTGGTGTCGTCGTAGCCGAGGGCGGACAGGTCTCGAGGCATGCCGGTGGCGGGAACGAAGGTGACCATGGTGCGTTCCTCCCAGGACGTCAGCCGGCTGCCGGCGTGCGCAGGGTCCGGGTCGGCTTCCACCCCGGGCCGGGGACGCTGGCGCGCAGCATCTGCGTGTAGGGGTGCTGGGGGTCGTCGAGCAGCCGGCCGGTCGGGCCGCGCTCGACGACCTTGCCCTGTTGCATGACAAGGGCGTCCTCGGTGAGCTGTCGGACGACGGCGAGGTCGTGGGAGATCAGGACGTAACTGATCTGCCGCTCGTCGCGGATGTCGGCGAGCACGTTCAGCACCTGGGCCTGGATCGAGACGTCGAGTGCGGCGACCGACTCGTCGAGGATGAGCACCCGGGGGTTGGCCGCCAGGGCCCGGGCGATCGCCACCCGCTGACGCTGGCCGCCGGACAGGCCGCGGGGGAGTGCGTCGATCTGGCGCTGGTCGAGGCCGACCAGCTCGGCGAGCTCGTCGATGGTGCGCCGGCGGGTGGCCGCGTCGTCGGTGCCGTGTAGCCGCAGCACCTCGTCGATGAGGGCCGCGCCGGACTGTCGTGGGTCGAGGCTGGAGTAGGGATCCTGGAAGACGATCTGGACCTCGCTGCCGCGCAGCTTGCGCTCACGCCCGCGCCGCGCGGGCAGGGATCGGTCACGCCCGCAGGCGATGATCGTGCCGGAGGTGGGTCGCTCGAGCCCGACGATCATCCGGGCCACGGTCGTCTTGCCGCTGCCCGACTCGCCTACGATCGCCATTGACCGACCCGGCATCAGGTCGAAGGTCATGTCGTCGACGGCGACGTGGGCACCGAACTCCTTGCGCAGCGCACGGACGGACAGTGCCGGGTCCACCGACCCCTCGGACTTCGGCACGGACTCAGACATGGGTCCTCGGCTTCAGCAGCCGGCCCCGGAGCTCGGTGGCGCGTTCGCAGCGCACCCGACCCGCGTCCAGCTCCTTCGTCTCCTGCTCGTGCTCGCGGCAGGACTCCTCGGCATGCGGGCAGCGCGGCGCGAACCGACAGCCGGACGGCGCCTCGAAGGCCGAGACCGGACGTCCGGGGATGGCGACCAGGCGGTGCGCCGACGAGGTGATGTCGGGACGTGCCTGGACGAGCGCGGCGCTGTAGGGGTGGAGGGGGTCGGCGTGCAGCCGGTCGGCGGCGGAGGTCTCGACCACCTGGCCGGCGTACATCACACAGGTGCGGTCGCACACGGCGCCGGCCAGCTCGAGGTCGTGGGTGATGAACAGCATCGACAGCCCCCTCTCGCGGCGCAGGTCGTCGAGGATCGCCATCACCTCCGACTGGGTGGTGACGTCGAGAGCTGTGGTGCACTCGTCGGCGAGCAGTAGCTGCGGCTCGGAGAGCAGGGCGGTGGCGATCATGACCCGCTGGAGCATGCCGCCCGACAGCTCGTGGGGAAACTGCCGCAGCCGCTTGGCCGGGTCGTCGATGCCGACCTCCTCCAGGCCCTGCGTGGCCCGACGTAGCGCCTCGGCCCGGGGAACGCCGTCGAGCGTGCGCAGGGACTCGGTCATGAAGTCCTCGATCCGACGCACCGGGTTGATGTGGGCGCGCGGGTCCTGGAAGACCACCGCCACCCGGGCGCGGTGGCGACGCAGGTCGGCGCCGGACAATGCGAGGACGTCGGTGTCGTCGAAGGTGACCCCGCCGCTGACCTGGGCCCCGGTGGGCAGCAGTCGGGCGATGGCGCGCGCGGTCATCGACTTGCCGGAGCCGGACTCACCGACCAGCCCCATCGCCTCGCCGGCACCGATGTCGAAGGTGGTACCGGAGATGACCTGGCGCGGACCGTCGGCCATCGCGAGGTCGACGGTCAGGTTCCTGACCTGGAGGAGGGTGCTCATCGGTTGCCGCCGGTGGAGCGTTCCTGCAGCTTCTCACCGAGGAAGCTCACCGCCGAGACGACGATCACGATGCAGATCACCGCGGCCAGTGCCTCGGTGGGATAGCCCTGGAGCAGCGGCGTCTTGCCCTCGGAGACCATGACACCCCAGTCGGACTGGGGCGGCTGGATGCCGAGCCCGAGGAACGAGAGCGCTGCCAGGTCGACGACGGCGAACCCGAAGAAGATCGTGCCCTGGGCGACGATCAGTGAGGAGATGTTGGGCAGCAGGTGGCGGAAGCAGAGCCACCAGCTGCTGAAGCCCTGCACCTCCCCGGCCGCGATGTAGGCCATGGCCCGCTCCTTGAGTGCGGCGCCGCGCAGCACCCGCGCCAGGTACGGCGAGTAGGCCATCGCCAGGGCGAGGCCTGCTGACAGGAGCCCGGGCCCGAACACGGAGGCGGCCAGGACGGCGAGCAGGATGCCGGGGAACGCGAACATCACGTCCAGGCCACTGGAGACTGCGGTGTCTAGCTTTCCACCGAACCACGCCGTGAGGACCGCGAGGCTCGACCCGATCACGACCGCGACGAGCGCGACGAGCGCTGCTCCCAGGAGCGTCGTACGGGCGCCGACCATGAGTCGGCTCAACAGGTCGCGGCCCGCTCCGTCGAAGCCCAGGAGGTGCCCGCCGGTCGGCCCGACGTTGGCGTAGGAGAGGTGGACCTCGTTCGGGTCGAAGGGACGCACGATCGGCCCGAGGATCGCGAGGAGTACGGCGAACACGATGACGCCGACACTGATCCATCCACCGACTCCGAGCTTGGGCAGTCGGCGACGGGGCTTGCCCGTCGCCGCATCCCCCACCGTGGGCGTGGCGTCAGGCGCTGGCTCTTCCGGGGCCGCTCCGGTGGGGAGGGTGCTTCCGACGGGGATGCTCACTGGGCTTTGCTCCCGATCGCGACCCGCGGGTCGAGGAGGGCGTAGGCGATGTCGACGAGGGTGTTGACCACGACGAAGAGGACGACCAGCACGAGGCTGATGCCCTGGACGACTGCGAAGTCCTTGTTCTGAGCGGCCTGCACCAGGTAGGAGCCGAGCCCGTTGAGCCCGAACGCCGTCTCGACGACGGCGGACAGCGCGATCAGGCTGGCGATCGTCAAGCCGACCACGGTGGTGATCGGGATGGCCGCGTTACGAAGGACGTGTCGACGCACGATGACACCGCGCGGCAACCCACGACTGATCGCGGTCTGCACGTGCTCCCGCTCCAGCTCCTCGCGTACGGCGGCCCGCGTCACCCGGGTGACCAGCGCCACCGAGGAGGCGGCCAGGGCGAGCGCGGGCAGGACCAGATGGTGCAGAGAGCCGAAGAAGCCCTGGCCGTCGCCGAGTGCGGGGAACCAGGGCAGCTTCACCGCGAACAGGAACTGCAGCACGACGGCCGCGGCGAACGCCGGCATCGCGGCGGACATGGTCGAGGAGATCAGCACGCTGTTGTCGATCATGCCGTGGGACAGCGCACCGACGATGCCAAGCCCGACGCCGATGACCACGATGATGATCGAGGTCAGCAGCACCAGGCTGGCGGTGACCCCGATCCGCTGGCCGATCAGGGTCGAGACGTTCTGGTGCAGCGGGATGGACTCGCCGAGGTTGCCGTGCAGCGCCGCGACCAGCCAGTGCCAGTAGCGGACCAGGAACGGCTCGTTGAGGTGGTACTGGGCGTTCAGCTCGGCGATCACCTGCGGGGAGGGTGCCCGACCGCCGGTCAAGGTGGCGATCGGGCTCCCCGGAGCCAGGTAGAGCGAGCCGTAGACCGCGAAGCTCGCCACCAGCAGGGTGACGACGAGCATCACCAGTCGTTTGACGATGAAGGCGAGCATGCGGACTCCTATCAGCTTGGTGCTCAGCTGCCGCCGAGGTAGCTGGCCCAAGGAGCGAACATGAAGGCGAAGGTCGACGGCGGGCCGGTCACGTTCTTGTTCATCACCAGCACCGTGTTCGGCGCGACGAGCGGGATCCAGACCAGCTGGTCGGTGATGATCTTCTGGGCCGCGATCACGTCCTGGGCCCGCTTGGCGGGGTCGGCCTCGCCGCGTGCGGCGTCCATGTCCTTGATCACCTGCGGGTTGCTGTAGCCGTTGAAGTTCTGCGACCCGCCCGGCATCGTGAAGCTGTTGTAGAGCGCGGCCGGGTCGGCGTAGTCGCCGTAGTTGACGGTGGTGAACGTGTCCACGGAGCCGAAGTACTTCGGGTCGATGAAGAAGTTGATGTAGTTCGACGGGCTCACGTTCTTCAGCTTCACCTTCAGCCCGATCGCCTGCGCCGCCTGCTGGATCGCCAAGGTCTCGGTCTGCAGAGGGGGGATACCGGACGACGTACCGATGGTGATCGTCTGGCCGACGATCCCGGCGGCCTTCGCATCGGACTTGGCCTTGTCCAGGTTCTGGGTCAGGGCAGGCAGTGCGTCGTAGGCACTCTGGAAGGCACTCTTCGCGTAGCCCCAGGTGCCGCTGGCCGCGGCCGCGTGCGGGATGCTGCCGGCGCCCTGGTAGACGGTGTCGATGATGCCTTGACGGTCCATGGCCTCGGACAGTGCCTGACGTCCCGCCACGCTGGAGAGGGGGCCCTTGGTGGCGCTGATCACCATGGCCACGGTCGCGTACGGCGCACCCTGGTAGACGTTCACCGACGAGCTCTTCTCCATCTGGCCGAGCGTGCTGATCCCGGTGCCGTACGTCCCGTCGATCGACCCGCTGGTCAGTCCGGCGGTCAGGGTGGCGTCGTCCGGGGTGCCGATCACGGTCAGGCTCTTGACCTTCGGCGTCGGCAGGGAGGTGTCCCAGTAGTCCGAGTTCGGGACCATCTTGACGCCCTGTCCGGTCTTCCAGGAGTCGAGCTGGTAGGGACCGGAGCACATGATGCCGCCGGTGACGGTGCCGAAGGCCTTGCCCTTCGACTCGGTGTAGGCCTTCTCCACGACCTCACCCGGCGTCGCCGAGAGCTCACCGAGCAGCCACTGGTCGGGCTGCTTGAGGTGAATGGTGAAGGTCTTGTCGCCGGTCGCCTCGACGGACTTCACGCGGTCGAAGACCTGCGGGTAGTAGCCACCGGCTGTCGGACTCATCGCCCGCTCCAGGCTGTATGCGGCGTCCTGGGCCGTGACGGGCTTGCCGTCCCAGAACTTCGCGCCGGCGTTCAGTGTGAAGTCGTACTCGGTCGCCGAGGGTGACTCGTACGTGGCGATGCCGGGACCCAGCGTCTGGTCGGGCCCCTGACGCAGCAGCGAGTCGCACAGCAGCGGGTCGACGGTGTTCTCCGGGTAGTCGAACGCCTTGATCGGGTCCAGTGTCTGGGTCTCCCGGTAGGTCGCCCACACCACGTCGCCGGCCGCAGAGGTCGGCTTCGGGGTGAGCACGGTGTAGTCGGTGCTCGCCGTGCTGGACTCCTTGCTGGGTGGCTTGGCTCCGCAGGCGGTCACCGCCAAGGTGCAGGCGAGGACACCGCCGCCGAGAACCATCCAGCCGCGTGCTGGCTTCTGGGACATGGTCGGGTTCCTTCTTCCGGGTGGCGGTGTGGTGGGGTGGGTCAGAGGGCAGGGCGCCAGGTCGGGTCGTGCCACAGGCCCAGCTCGCGCTCGGCTGCGGCACCGACCTGGAAGGCCGTGACGTCGTCGTAGGGCCGAGCCACGACCTGCACCCCCGTAGGAACACCGTTGGACGCGATCCCGGACGGAACGGCGAGGACGGGATGCCTGCTGGCGACGTTGAAGACCGGGGTCAGCGCCGCGAAGATGTAGATCTCGAGATGCCGGCCGGCGACGTCGAGACCGTCGAGGTAGGAATCGCCGGCTTTGAGTCCCAGCCCCCCGAACGTCGGGCACACGAGCGCCTCGTGGTCGGCGAAGACCTTCGCGATCGCCAGGTGGACCTCGGTCTCCCGCTCCATCCCCGTGTAGACGCTGGTCCGGCCGAAGGCAGCCGACGACTTCTCAAGGAACATCCGCGTGTAGTCCATGAAGCGCGGGTCGTCGAGCGCCACCTCCTCGCTCATGGACGGGCCCATGATCGATCCGTAGTGCACGAGGGCCGCCTCGGTCAGGCGCTTCAACGAGATGTCGACCTGGACCTCCTCGACCTTGGCGCCGGCGTTCCGCAGCGCCTCCGCGAAGGCCCGGGTGTTGGCCTCGACCTCGGGCTCGACCGGGATGTCACCGAGGGTCAAGGCCAGCGCGATCCGCATCCCCCGCACGTCGCCGAGGTCCTCGGGGATGGGCAGCGCCGGCAGCGAGACGTGGTCGACGGGGTGCTGTCCCTGGATCACGTTGTGCAGCAGGGCGGTGTCGGCCACCGTGCGGCCCATCGCACCGTCGTGGCAGTAGACGTCGAGGTTGAACGGCGGCAGCGCCGGCACTCGTCCGTACGGCGCCTTGAAGCCGACCACACCGCTGAAGGACGCCGGGATCCGGATCGAGCCGCCGATGTCGGACCCGCTGGCCAGGTACGCCGCCCCGGAGGCCAGCGCTGCACCCGACCCACCCGAGGAGCCGCCCGGGGTGTAGTCGGGGTTCCACGGGTTGCGGGTGACCCCCCACAGGTCGGAGTGCGTGAAGCCCGCGCAGGAGAACTCGGGGGTGGTCGTGCGCGCGTGGACCAGGGCGCCCGCAGCGTAGACGCGCTCGGCGACGGGGTGGGTCTCGTCGGCGACCAGCCCTTCGGTGAGCAGCGAGCCGAAGCGCAGGCTGCGTCCCGTGATGGGCTGCTCCTCCTTCAGCACCACCGGCAGGCCCTCCAGCAGGCGCGCCGGCTCGCCCCTGCCCGCGTACCGCTCGGCGGCGGCCGCAGCGGCCGTTCGCAGGTCGTCGTGGTCGCGCTCCAGCAGACAGTTGACGGTCGGCTCGGTGGCGTCGGCCCGAGCCGACACCGCCTCCAGCACCTCGACCGGCGACAGCTCGCGCGAGCGGAAGGCAGCCAGGACCTCGGTCGCGCTGAGGTAGTGAAGGTCGGTCACGAGGACTCCTGTCGGTGCTGATTGGGGATGAACCTAGGCTGGCCACACGTTGTTGTCAATAGTGTTGACTCCGATGTTCCAAAGGAGCGTGGGACGGCGACTCCACGGTCAGGCTGGCGCGGCGTACACCCGTCGACCCCCCACGAAGGTCTGCTCCACGCGGGTGTGGCAGATCTCCTCGGCCGGGCCGGCGAAGGGGTCGCGGTCGAGCACCACGAGGTCGGCCAGGTTCCCGACCGAGATCGTCCCGGTGTCGTCGAGGTGGTTCACGTAGGCCGATCCCGACGTGTACGCCGCCAGCGCGGCGGCGAGGTCGAGACGCTGCTCGGGATAGAACGGCTCGGCTTCGCCGTCGGGCGCCACCCGGTTGACCGCGACGTGGATGCCCTGGATCGGGTCGGCACTGCTTACCGGCCAGTCACTACCGCCGGCAAGCGTCGCTCCCCCCCGGAGCAGGTCGCCGAACGGGTACTGCCACGACGACCGTTCCGGCCCCAGGAACGGGACCGTCAGCTCGTCCATCTGAGGCTCGTGTGCCGCCCACAAGGGCTGCATCGTCGCCGTCGCCCCGAGCGCCCGGAACCGGGCAATATCGTCGGGATGGACGACCTGTAGGTGGGCCAGGTGGTGGCGGTTGTCGTTGAAGCCGTTGGTCGTACGGGCAGCCCCCACCGCGTCGAGCGTCTCGCGCACGGCGCGGTCGCCGAGCGCGTGGAAGTGGACCTGGAAGCCGTGGGCGTCGAGCGCCGTGACGTAGTCGCGAAGTGCGGTCGGCTCGATGAACGAGAGGCCGGTGTGGATGTCCGCCGAGGAGCAGACGCATCCCCGGCGCAGGTAGGGACTGAGCATGGCCGCCGTGTGGTTCTCCGCGACGCCGTCCTGCATGATCTTGACGGTCGTCGCGGCCATCGGCCCGCTGGTCAGCTCCTCCCTGATCGCGAGGAGCCGGTCGACCTGCTCCAGGCCCTGGTCCCGCTGCCACCACAGCGCCCCCACCACGCGCGCCGTCAGCACGTCCTGGGCCAACGCGGCCCGGTACGCGCCGGCCACGTCACCGAGAGGCCCTTGGCCGCTGACGGCGGCGTCCTGCCAGGCCGTGATGCCGAGCGAGTGCAGGAGCTCCTGGGCCCGCACCAGGGCGGCGACCAGGTCGGCCTCGGTGGCGCCCGGGACGTGCCCGGCGACGAGCTCCATCGCGCCCTCCTGCAGCATGCCCGTGGGTACGCCGTCCGCGTCGCGCTCGATCCGGCCGTCGACCGGGTCGGGGGTGCGCGCGTCGATGCCGGCGATCTCGAGAGCCCGGGTGTTCACCCAGGCGCCGTGATGGTCGCGGTTGGGCAGGAACACCGGCCGGTCGGGCACGAGCGCGTCCAGGAAGGCGCGGTCCGGCGTACCCCCGGGGAAGCTCTCCATCGACCACCCGCCCCCGGTGATCCACTCCGCCCCCCGGTGGGCAGCGGCATAGGCCACGATCCGGTCGCGGTAGTCGTCTACGCCGACGACCCCACTCAGGTCACAGGCACCCAGCTCCATGCCGCCACCGACCGGATGCACGTGCGCGTCCTGGAACCCCGGCACCAGCAGGCGGCCGGACAGGTCGACGACCTCCGTGTGCGGCCCCACCAGCTCGGAGACGTCGTCGTGGCCCACGGCTACGATGCGTTCGCCCGTGACCGCGACGGCCGTGGCCCGGCTGCGAGCAGCGTTGCCGAGATGGACCGAGCCGCTGGTGAAGACCAGATCTGCGTGCATGGTCGGCGACGCTAGGACCTCTCCTACAATGTTGTCAACGATGTTGATGACGACTAGGGTCTGGATCGACGACGAACCCTGCACTGAACCGAAGGAGCTCAGCAGCGCATGAGCGGCGAGAAGCCACGACGAGCCGGGGCCCGTCCCCAGCTGGACCGCGAGGTCATCGTCTCCGCAGCCATCGAGCTGGCCGCGGCCAGGGAGGCCGTCACGTTCCGCAGCCTCGGCAACGCTCTGGGAAGCGACCCCACCGCCGTCTACCGGCACTTCCGTGACAAGGAAGAGCTCATGCAGTCGGTGGTGGACCGGCTGATCCAGAACTCACAGGAGGACCTGGACCACGAGGCTTCCTGGCGTGACCAGCTCTACCAGGGCGCCGTCCGGACGATCGACGTCCTAGCGGCCCACCCACACATCGGCGTCGATTCGTCGACCATCGCCACCGGCGGGCCAGGAGAGCTGTCGGCAATCAACTGGATCCTGACCCAGCTCGAGCGGGCCGGCCTCGACAAGCATCAAGCCGTGCGCTTCTACGCGGCGTACTCCAGCTACGTCCTGTCCGCGGCGGCCGCGCTGTCGCGCCAGCGCCTTCGAGAAGGCGACGGCACGGCAGGCTGGGTCGGCGACCTCCGCGCCGTCGACGCAGCCCGGCTCCCTGCCTTGTCCGCGGTACTTCCGGAACTGGTCGCCCTTTCCGACCGCGACGTGTTCCTCACCGGTATCGAGGTCTTCCTCGACTCGGTGGCAGCCGCCGCTCGGAACGCGGGCTCCGAGCCAGCACTGTGAGCGCGCGAGAGCGGTACAACCTCGGATGCGCTACGCCGTCCTGACGGCCAGAGTCAGCGCGCCCGGATGTCGTGCAGCGAGAGGACTGACGACGTGAGGCAGGTCATCGAGCCCGAGCTGCGTTTCGCCTTCGAGGCGCGGGTGGACGTCGGAACCACCGAGCACATCGGGCACGCCGGAGCGGCGCCAGTCGGTTTCACCCCGATCCTGGGTGGAACCGTCGGAGGCCCTCGACTCTCCGGGGAGGTGGTTCCCGGGGGCGGCGACTGGACCGTGACCCGTACCGGGTACGCCGTGGATCTCGACGCGCGCTACCTGATCCGGGCTGAAGACGGCGCCTTGATCGACATCGTGAACAAAGGATTCTGGGTGGCTACTCAGGAGGTCGACGATGCCCTCGACGCGGGGGAGGACGTTGATCCCGATCGGTACTACTTCCGCACCCAGCCGGTCTTCCGCACCGATGCAGCGCAGCATTCGTGGCTCGCCCACACCGTCTTCGTCGGCATGGCCTACGACGACAACCAGCTGCACCAGATCCGGGTCCGCTTCTACGGGGTGCGTTGATCCAGCGTGCCCGCGAACAGCGCGCGGTGACTGACCGGAAGGGACTGAGGCGCCCTGCATCCTCGCGGACCGCCACGGCGATCGCTGGGAGCGGACGCAGGTGGGTTCCCTATGCTCCGGTCATGGACGATGCCGAGGGTCCGCCGTGAGTCGTCGGCTCCAGAATGGGCCCTTCGAGCTCGACCGAGTCCAGGCGGCCGCCCCGCTGATCGTAGGCATCGACCCGCACGCGCTGGCCGCGGAAGCTGCAGGGCGCCGGAGACGCGCCCTACCCAGTGACGATCACCGCCGGGGTCGGCGACTCGCTGGCCTGGAACCCTGCCGGGGCAGCCGATAGCGCCTCAGGTCTGCTTCGGCAGGATCGTGTCGGAGTTGATCGGCAACCACGTCCCCGACGCCATCCTGGGCCGCCGCTGGACTGTATTGAGACTCAATGGGTGTCACATCCGCGGCGATCACGGTGTCGACTGTCTGTGACGCGACCAGCGCGAGGCTGAGATGAGGGAAGGATCCGGATCAGTGGACCAGCAGGACTGGCTCAAGGCGACGTTCGAGGAGAATCGTGCGCGGCTGCGGGCGGTCGCCTTCCGGATGCTCGGGTCCGCCGACGATGCCGACGACGCCGTCCAGGAGGCATGGCTTCGGGTGAGCCGTGCCGAAACAGACGAGGTCGACAACATGACCGCCTGGCTCACCACGGTCACCGGGCGGGTGTGCCTGAACGTCCTGCGCACGCGCAAGCGGAGAGGCGAGGTAGCTCTCGCTCGGGTCCCGGATCCGGTGATCAGCGAAGAGTCCGGCCCCGACCCGGAGCAGGCCGCGATGCTCGCCGACAGTGTGGGTCTCGCCCTGCTGGTCGTGCTGGACTCGCTCACGCCCACCGAGCGGCTCGCGTTCGTGCTGCACGACATGTTCGGCGTCCCCTACGATCAGATCGCGCCGATGATCGACCGTTCACCGGTGGCCGCGCGGAAGCTGGCCAGCCGCGCCCGACATCGTGTCCGGAGCGAGGCGCCACCTCCCGACCCCGACCTGGCCCGCCAGCGCCAGGTTGTCGATGCGTTCTTCGCCGCCTCCCAGTGCGGCGACTTCGAGGCGCTGGTCGCGGTGCTGCACCCGGACGTCGTCCTCCGCTCCGATGGCGGCAGTGCGCGACCCCAGCTGAACATGCTGGTGCGGGGCAGCGAGCACGTCGCGCGACAGGCACTGGTCTCGGGCCGGCTCGCACCGTTCGTGCGGCGTGTCCTCGTCAACGGCACCCCTGGCGCCCTGGTCGTCCCGCACGGGACCCTGCAGTTCGTGATGGCCTTCACCGTCACCGACGGCCAGATCCTCGCCATCGATGTGCTCGCCGACCCTGTGCGTCTCGCCCGGCTCGACCTGACCGCGCTCGAGCGCTGACCGGGCGGTCACATCCGGTGCCGTTGCGGTGTCGACCGGGTTATGAGCACTACCACCAACATCATCGTCGCCGTCGTCGCCGCGTGGGTCGGCTTCTCGGCATACGCCGTCCTCACCGGCCAATCATGGGTGGTCGACAACCTGGCCGACTACGGCGTCCCGCGCCCCTGGTGGCCATGGCTGGGCACCGTGAAGACCCTCGGCGCAGCAGGACTGGTGGCCGCGATCTGGTACCCCGCCCTCGGCCTGGCCGCGTCCGTCGGCCTCGCCCTCTACTTCGTCGGCGCAGTATTGACCGTGCTGCACGCCCACGCCTACCGGCACATCGTGTACCCGCTGCTCTACCTCACACCGGTGGTCGCCGCGGGCATCCTGATCGCGAACAGTTGACCGCCGACGCGTATGCGGTGAGCTGAGAGCGGCGGTACCAGGACTGCCACGACCTCGCCGCAGTGCGTCGCACGGCGCGACCGTGCACTACCCATTTGCGCCGCGGGTGCGAAACCAGAGTTGACGCGGGGACGCGGCGACGTGACGGACGTCGTGATCGAGCCGGATCCCGGCGGTATGACACACCTCGCGGGCAGATGTGTGCGGTCTTCCCGATTACGGTGCAGGGATGGAGCCGATGAAGGATCAGGGCCCTTTCCAGCCACGAACGGCGCCGATGGTCCAGGACGATCCGGTGGTGCAGTGGTTGCTGGAGGGCGATCCGGCGATCCGTTGGCAGGTGCTGCGCGACGTCGTCGACGCGCCGGAGACCGAGGTGACGACTGAGCGGGCGCGGGTGGAGCACGAGGGCTGGGGTGCTCGGCTGCTGGCTCTTCGGGCTCCTGACGGGCTGTGGGCGAACGGAGCCTGCTTTCCGGATACGGCGGCGTTCGCAGCAGCCACTGCGCAGGCTCTGGCTGCCGGTGAGCCGCCACCGCCCTTCCCGTCGCTCGACGCAGAACCGGACGAGGCGCCCACCGACCTTTCGCGTGCCGCGGGCCAGCCGTGGACCGCGACCTACCGGGTCCTGCTCGACCTGTACCACCTGGGCGTACCACCCGACAGTCCGGTGATGCAGGAGACCGCTCACCTGGTGGCCCGTAACTGCCGCTGGGAGTACGACGGGTTGCCGTTCTTCGCCGGCGAAGAGGACTGCTGCATCAACGCCGGCACCATCCTGATCGGCACCTACCTGGGCGTCGACGTCGACTCGGTGGTCCATCGGCTCCTGGCCGACCAGATGCCCGATGGCGGCTGGAACTGCTGGGCCCAGACCGGCCCGGCGCCGTCATCGTTCGCCAGCACCCTGGACGTGATCGACGCTCTGCTGAGATGGGAGCGCCACACCGGCGGATCCGAGGAAGTCCGCCGGGGCCGCCGGAACGGAGAGGAGTACCTGCTCCGGCGCCGCCTGTTCCGGTCGTTACGCACGGGCGAGGAGGTCAACCCGCAGTGGGCGTTGTTCTCCCACCCCCCGCGCTGGCACTACGACCTGCTCAAGGCCACGGAGTACTTCGCCCGGCGTGGGGGCACTCCGGATCCGCGGCTGGCCGAAGCGATCGCACGCGTCCGCGCCAGGCGCCGACCCGACGGGCGCTGGCTGCTCGAGAACACCCACCCCGGCGCGGTCCACTTCCGCTTCGAGGAACCCGACGGCACGCCCAGCCGGTGGAACACCTTGCGGGCGCTGCGGGTGCTGCGCTGGTACGACGCCTCCGCTCACTCCGCCGACGCCAGCCAGGCGTCTTGACAACAGGGGCGCATCACGACGGACGGAGGCAGCTGAGCTGGTCCCCTTCGGCCGCTCCAGGCGTGATGGGTCATCCGATCGCGGCCTGGGTGGACCCAGGCCCGTCGCTCGGACTCCGTGGCCATCCGGTCGAGCGCGTGGACGTGACACTGGCTATGGACGGCCCCATCGCGGCGGAAGGACGCGGGTCGGCGTTCGCGCGGATTGCGGGAGAACCGGACGGATCCTCGGCCGCTGTCCCTCATAAATGGCTTCGCGACCGCGTATCCGCGATCCACTACGGTGGGCGCATGATCACCTCGGGCTTGGTCAACGTGTTTACCCAGGACATCAATTCGGCTCTGGAGTTCTACCAAGGCGTCCTTGGGCTGCCCGAGACCTTCCGAACACCGAAAGACGGGATCCCTGAACACGTCGAGATGACTGCGGGCGGCTTCGTCCTGGCGCTTAGTACGGCAGAAGCTGCGCACCGCGTGTACGGGATGCAGGTTCACCCCGGAACCGCGGCCATGTCCGTGGTGTTTTGGGTCGATGACGTCGACGCCACGTTCGACGCTGTCGCTAACGCCGGGGCGCCCGCGCTGTCTGCGCCGCACGATGCGGGCAACAACAATCGCAACGCGGTCGTCCGAGACCCCGACGGGACCCTCGTCGAGTTCGTTGGCAAGCGGTCATGACGCGCCAACGCCCCAGGAATCAAGCAGCTTCCTCGCCGTTCAACGCGGCCTACTGGACTGGTTCGAACTCAGCCCTTCGACGGCTCTCGCTCATCGGCTGACAGGGCGATCGATGCGCTGACTGGCGGCGGTATGACTGTCCCGGAGAGCAGGATTTGTGTGCAGCACAAGCGTCACAGGACGCAGACATGCGGCGACTCGTGCCATGCGCAGCGTCCCCCGTGCATCAAGGGTGGTAGTGGCGCACTTGGAGAGATGCCTCCGGGTGCGGGCATGCCGTCAAGGACGGTAGGTCGCCATGATCACCCCGGTGGAAGTGGCGGCGCAGTCGACAAGAGACAATGAGACTCCTGCGTCCGTCGGGCCGAAGAGGCGCTGGCCCGACCCGAGCACGATCGGGTGGATCATCAGGAACAGTTCGTCGACCAGCCCGCGATGAAGCAACGACCGGACGAGCTGTCCGCTACCCATGATCACTAGATTGCCGCCCGGCTGCTCGCGCAACGCAGCGACCGCGGCTGGGACGTCGCCGCTCAGGAGTCGGGAGTTCGGCCACCGTAGGTCAGTGTCCGGGTTAGTGGAGGCGACGTACTTCAGCGTCAGGTTAAGGCCGTCCTTGAATGGGCCACCCACTTCATTCCAGTGGCCGAGCATCTCTTCGTAGCTGCGCCGACCGAACAACCAGGAGAACTGCTGGCCCATCCGAGCGCCGAGCGCGGCGCCTATTGCCTGGTCATTCGCCGCCCGCTGTGCCCAGCCACCTTTTCGGAAGCCGTCACGGGTGTCCTCGTCCGGGCGGCCTGGCCCCTGCAGGACGCCGTCAAGGGTGACGTGGTTGACGACCAGGACGCGCATACGAAACTCCTCATCGACGGATCAGCCGGCCGAATGTCGTTTGCAATTCCAGACTGAGTGGTCTAAAAGTAGACCATGCGGTCTGATTCCTCAACGCGTTTGACCCGGATCCAGCAGGTTCGTCGCGACGACGTCATTGCTGCGGCCGTGCGGGTCATCGGCCAAGAGGGCTATCGGTTCGCCTCGATCGCTCGGATCGCAGAAGCGGCAGACACCAGCAAGAGCACGGTGCTGTACCACTTCAGCTCCAGGAAGGCGGTCGATCGCGCTGTGGTCGAGGCGCTGTTCGCAGACGGGGCTGCCTACATGGCACGTGAGATCGTGGCTGCCGATGGCGTCCGCGACACGCTGCGGGCCTACCTGCATTCCAACCTCCGCTTCATCGCCGAGCGGAGGGAGCACGTACGAGCGGTCCACGCGATCATGGCCAACCAGCCCGTGGGGACGGGCGTTGACGATCCGACGGCGTGGCTCGCAGACCTGCTTGCTTCCGGCCAGGGCAGTGGGGAGCTGGATCCGGCCTTCGATCCTCAGGTTGCGGCACTTGTGATCCGCGCCGTGATCGACGCCGCGTCCCATCACCTCACCGCGCTACCGGACTCCGATGTCGAGCACCACATTGAAGAGGCGACCCGTCTTCTCGGGCGAGCCGTCGGAAAGGAACCCTCATGAGTGAATCCCTTACCCATGTGAGCACCCGCGTACGGCGGGCTACCGGTCTCGCCGCGACACATGTCGCGCTGAGTCTTGCCGCAGTCGTGATCCTGGTCGTCGAACAGGTAGGCGAGGACGCGCCGAGCACGAGCGCATGGGTGCACGGCGTGATCGTTGCTGCCACTGCGGTCCTACTGCTCTCGTTCGCGATCCGCGCCTCGCGGGGCGGTCCTGCCGGTCTGCGACGGCTCCGGATCTCGTCCTCGATCCTCGGGATCGCGCTCGTTGTCGTCGTCCTGATCCCGGGGGCTTTCCCGGCCTGGATGCGCATTCTCGAGGCGGCCAGTGCTGTGTGCGTGCTCGGTGTCTTCGCCCAGGTCCGCGGGGCGACAGTTTCGGGCGAGACGGAGTCGGTCGCCGGTGGCGTCGGCGCGGCCGAGGACGAGACGTCAAGCAAGCGGCATCAATCTCGTTGAGCGCAGCTACGGGCGTGACGTAGGTCTTTCGACATGGACATCATCTCGGGGCACATCTCCACACTTGCCTCCGCAGCAGAGGCCGGGCCTCACTCAGGCTCGACGTCACCAGGACCTTCGGCCGCGGTCAGACCGAGATTCGCGCCCTTGACTGCGTATCGGTTGCGATCATGCCCGGTACCTTCACGGCGGTGATGGGGCCGTCGGGCTGCGATCGAAGGCCTTTGTCGGCAGACGCGTCGCGAAACCTAGCCGACATCCGAGCAACCACAGAAGCGCCGGTCGAGCACGCGCGTCTTTGTGGGCGGTTCGGGCTACCTCACGAGGATTGGTCGACTGCACGAGGGTTTCGGAAGTTGGGCAATGGCAGCCACCCTCCCCGGTGCGGCCTTCAGTGGCCCGAGTGCACCCCAGAGAGCCGGCAGCCGGTCTTTCTCCACAGGCTGTACGTGCTTATGAGCCCGATCGGGGCCTTCGGCGCTCCGATGGTGCTGGCCGTCGGAGGAGGTCGTCATGCCGATCAGGGTTGTCGCCGAGGGTCGCGTCCGGGAGGGGCCGACTCGGCTGCTGGGAGACGAGCCCTGGGTGGTGTTTGTTCTGGATCCGTATCCGGACCCCTCAGGAGCTCGTCTAGCGCATGCATGCGAGGTGGTGTGTCGGAACCGCGACCTGGTGTCGTCGCTCTGGAGACAGTCCAATGCGGCGATCAGGTTCGGGTGACGGGCCAGCTCGTACTGGAGGGAATCGCCGGCCCTCTCGAGGACGATCTCAGTGCGCTGCGCGTGTGGATCCAGGCGTCTAGCGTGGCCTCGATCCGCCAGTCGCGTCTCCCCTAGACAGGTCGACAGGCACGTTGGGTCCGTCACCCGCGCCTCGGGCAGGTTCGAGCAGCCCACGCCCCTCCCTATGCCCCGGTGGGGCAACACCGGGGCAACACGACGTCACCCTCACTTATCGACGACAGTCAACACCAATATTCCGTCTGAGCCGGGATTTCATCGACTCTCGTCACTGTCCGACGGCCCCCTCGTTCGCCCTTGCGGAGCGGTAGTCCCGTCACGCGCTGTTTCCTGTTCGGCACGGTCGGTGCGGCGAAGACGGTCGGTCCGCGATGGCCGGGCTGCCGTGTCTCCGCCTGAGGAGGCTTCCGTCGCGCCTCATCGCCGTGTCCCGTCTGTGTCCCGTCGGAGTTCCATGAACAGCCAACATCGCCCATAGCTGACCAGCACTGGCGCACCCCCTCTGACCTGCTGTTTCGTGCACTCTTGGCGACCTTCGGCAAGGTCCAATCGAGCCTGCGCCGCCCTGTCACGGCGGAGCGCGGGTTCGAGTCCCGTCGGGTCGCCGTCCTTCATTCACCAGCCAGGAGCTGCCCGGTGCCCAACCGGGCACCGGCGAGAACGGACCGGTGCCTCGCAGCCTGCCACACGGCGACGAGAGGCGGGCCCGAACGCTGCCGGGGCCGCGCTGGGGCCGCGAGAGAACCAACGACAGCCCGATGTGGCCGACGATCGCCAACGGTCGAAAGGCTCGCTGACCTGCATGTTCATCGATCCTCAACCAGGACCCACGCTCCGTCGGTCGTACTCTCAAGGCGGTAGCGCCGGTTCGAATCCGGTCGGGGGTACCACTGGTGGCGTGCGGGCACGCCGCCCTCGGTCAGTGGTGGCAAGGCGGTGGCGCCGGTTCGAATCCGGCCAGTGGTCACTGGTGGCAATGTCACTGGTGGCAAGGCGGTAGCGTCGATTCGAATCCGGTCGGGGGTACCACCCTCGAGGCCCGGAAGTGTCGGCTCGCGCCGGCGACCCGACGAAAGGCCAGAGCCATCATCCGCACCCTCCGTGCCCTCCTGACCTCCACCGCTGCGCTGTTGCTGGCTTGGTCGCTCGCCACGGCCCCCGCGGTCGCCTCGCAGGCGCCCGAGGGCCAGGTCGCTGCACAGGGCGCCAGCAAGCTCCTGGTCTTCGTCGTGGAGAACCACTCGCTCTCACAGATGCGCCAGCAGATGCCGTGGACGTCGCGGCTCGCGGACACGTACGGCTACGCCACCCACTACCGCGCGATGAGCCACCCGTCGTTGCCCAACTACCTGGCCATCGCCGGTGGCTCGACGTTCGGCATCAGGGACGACTCCCCGCCGCCGTCGCACCCGCTCAAGGGTCACTCGGTCTTCGGCGCCGCCCGGAAGGCCGGGCTGTCGGCCCATGTGTACGCCGAGGGCATGCCGTCGAACTGTGCCCTCGCGTCGAGGGGCGACTACGCGGTGCGCCACAACCCGTGGACCTACTTCCCGCGCGACCGTCGTGGGTGCCGGGCGTCCGACACGTCCCTGGGCCGGTTCGGCCGCAACGTACGACGCGGACACCTGCCGCGGGCCGGGATGGTCGTCCCGAACCTCTGCCACGACGCCCACGACTGCGCGCTGGCCACCGCCGACGCGTGGCTGAAGAACGAGGTGGGCAGGGCGATGTCGGGGCCGGACTACAGCTCGGGCCGGCTCGCGATCGTGATCACCGCGGACGAGAACGACGGCTCCCGTGGCAACCGGGTGCTCACTGTCGTCGTGCACCCGAGCGTGCAAGGTGTCGTCACGTCGGCCCCGCTCACACACCTGTCGCTGTGCCGCCTGTACACCCAGGTGCTCGGCCTGCCCGCGCTCCGCCACGCCCGGAACGCCTACTCGATGAGCAAGGCCTTCGGTCTGGCGATCCAGCACTGACCACAGCCGTCTCGGGCCACGCACCCACGCCCCGCGTCTCGTGGCGGAGTCCCTAGGATCGGTTGATCGACCGACCCACCCCCGAAAGGTGAACCCGTGTCCTCCACCGCGCTCGTCCCGTCTCTCGTCCGCCCCCACAACCGGGCCGTCAGCCTTGTCGCCGACGCGGTCCTCGTCGCGCTGGGGGTGACCCTGATCGGGCTGTCCGCGCAGGTCACCTTCCACCTGCCCAACACGCCCGTGCCGTTCACCGGCCAGACCTTCGCGGTCCTGCTCGTCGGAGGGGCGTACGGCGCGACCCGCGGCGTCGCCACCCTGGCGACGTACCTCGTGGTCGGTGGTCTCGGCTACGGCGTCTTCGCCGGCCACGCCTCCGGCTGGGACGTCCTCAGGTTCTCGTCCGCCACCGGCGGCTACCTCGTCGGCATGCTCGTCGCCTCGGCCCTCGTCGGTTGGCTGGCCGACCGCGGCTGGGACCGCAACGCCCTCCGCTCCCTGCCGACGATGGTGCTCGGCAACGTCGTGATCTACGCGTGCGGCTACTTCTGGCTCCAGCACGCACTCGGCCTCAGCGCCAACCAGACCTGGCACGCCGGCGTCCGGCCGTTCCTGCCGGGTGACGCGCTCAAGATCGTGCTGGCGGCCGGGCTGCTCCCCATCGCCTGGAAGGTCGTGGACGAAGTACGCCGCTGACGCCACGGCAGGCGCCGCCGTGGTGTCCGATTCCCGCGAGAAACTGTCGGTGGCGTCGTCCATGATGGAGACATGAGCTTCACCCCGCGCCTCACGCCGCCGATGCACCTCGACCGGGAGTCCTGCTACCGGGCGGTCAAGAGCCGCGACCGGCGGTTCGACGGGGTCTTCTACATCGCGGTCCGCACCACCGGCATCTACTGCCGGCCCTCGTGCCCGGCGCGCACCCCGGCATACGACCACGTCACCTTCCACCCGACCGCCGCCGCGGCCCAGGCGGCCGGCTACCGCGCGTGCAAGCGGTGCCTGCCCGACGCCACCCCGGGCAGCCCCGACTGGGACGTCGCCGCCGACGCGGCCGGCCGGGCCATGCGGCTGATCGCCGACGGCGTCGTCGACCGCGAAGGCGTCGAGGGGGTGGCGTCGCGGATCGGCTACACACCGCGCCACCTGACCCGGCTGCTCACCCAGGAGCTCGGGGCCGGACCGCTCGCCCTGGCCCGCGCCAAGCGGGCACAGACGGCGCGGGTGCTCCTCGAGACCACCGAGCTCACGCACGCCGACGTGGCCTTCGCAGCCGGGTTCAGCAGCGTGCGCCAGTTCAACGACACGATCCGCGAGGTCTACGCCTCGACGCCGACCCAGCTCCGGGGCCGTCGTGGCCGCGGGTCCGCCGGTGGTGTGCTGCAGCTACGGCTCGCCGTCCGAACGCCGTTCGCCGGGCGTGCACTGCTCGGCTTCCTCGCGACCCGCGCGGTGCCCGGCGTCGAGCGGGCGACCGAGACGACGTACGCGCGGACGCTGCGACTGCCGCACGGCTCCGGCACCGTCGAGCTCACCCTCGACGACCAGCCCGAAGCGGGTTCGACCGCCCTGGTCCCGGCCACGTTCGTGCTCCGCGACCTGCGTGACCTCGCGGCCGCCGTCGAGCGCGTACGCCGTCTCCTCGACGCCGACTGCGACCCCGTGGCGATCGGTGACGCGTTCGCCGGAGACCCCGTCCTCGGCACACTCACCCGCACGACACCGGGTCTGCGGGTGCCCGGGCACGTCGACGGTGACGAGCTCGCCGTACGCGCCGTGCTCGGCCAGCAGGTGACGGTGGCGGCGGCGCGCACCGCCGCCGCCCGGCTCACCTCCGAGCACGGCGATCCGCTGACCGAGCCGGTCGAAGGTATGTCTCACCTCTTCCCGACCTCGGCCAGGCTGGCCGAGGTCGACCCCGAGTCGCTGCCCATGCCGCGGGCGCGCGGCCGGGCGCTGGTCGCGCTGAGCCGGGCGCTGGCCGACGGCGACGTACGCCTCGACCGCGGCGCCGATCGCGACGACGTACGCCGTCAGCTGCTGGCGATCCCGGGCATCGGACCCTGGACCGCCGACTACATCGCGCTCCGGGCGCTCGGGCATCCCGACGTCTTCCTCCCGACCGACATCGGCATCCGCGACGCGCTGCGTCAGCTCGGCCACGAGCCGGCCGAGGCCACGCACTTGTCCGAGGGATGGCGGCCGTGGCGCTCCTATGCCCAGCTCCATCTCTGGCAGGCACTCACCCACCCGGTGGTCCAGCGCGACCACCAGACGAAAGGACTCTGACCATGTGGACCCTCATGGACTCACCCGTCGGCGAGCTGCGGATCGTCGAGCACGACGGCGCGATCACCGCGATCGAGTTCACGCCGTACCGCGAGCACGACGGCCGCCCGCGCGGTGACCGCGACGACGCCAGCCCGGTGCTGGCCGAGGCGGTGCGGCAGCTGCACGCGTACTTCGACCGCGACCTCAAGGAGTTCGACCTACCCCTGGCGCCGGCCGGTACCGACTTCCAGCAGGCGGTCTGGACCCAGCTCCAGGAGATCGGGTACGGCGACACCGCGTCGTACGGCGAGATCGCGAGGCGGCTGGGCAAGAGCAACGCCGCCTCACGAGCCGTCGGCCTGGCCAACGGCAGCAACCCGATCCCCATCGTCATCCCATGCCACCGGGTGATCGGGGCCGACGGCACCCTCACCGGCTACGCCGGCGGTGTCGAGCGCAAGCAGGCGCTGCTCGAGATCGAGCAGGACGCGCTGTTCTGACCGCCCGGATGCGGCCTTGCCCGCATCCGGATCAGGCGGGCAGGCTGAGGAGCCGGGCGGGCGCTGTTCCGGTTCCGGGGGTTTCACCATGTGAAGGTGTTGAACCTCCGCTTCTCACGGTGAGGTCACCACGAGAAGCGGAGGTTCGCCTGCCTCACATCGTGAAACCGTTCACTCCGCGGCAGCCCGCCGCAGCGACTCGGAGAGCCGCTCGGCGGCGGCAGCGACCGCGGGCGCGTGCATGCGACCCGGCTGGCGCGAGAGGCGCTCGAGGGGTCCGCTGACGGACACGGCGGCGACGATCTTGCCGCTGGGCGACCGGACCGGCGCCGATACGGACGCCACCCCCTGCTCACGCTCGCCGACCGACTGCGCCCAGCCGCGGCGCCGGATGCCGGACAGTGCAGCCGCGGAGAAGGCGGCATTCTGCAGGCCGCGGTGGATGCGCTCGGGGTCCTCCCAGGCGAGCAGCACCTGCGCCGCCGAGCCGGCCCGCATGGTCAGCTGCGACCCGACGGGAATGGTGTCGCGGAGCCCGGAGGGGCGCTCGGCGGCGGCGACGCAGACGCGGTAGTCCCCCTGGCGCCGCCACAGCTGGGCCGACTCGCCGGTGATGTCCCGCAGCCTGGCGAGCACCGGGCCGGCGGTGGCGAGCAGGCGGTCCTCGCCGGCGGCGACGGAGAGCTCGGCCAGCCTCGGTCCGAGCACGAACCGGCCCTGCAGGTCGCGGGCCACCAGGCGATGGTGCTCCAGCGCGACCGCGAGGCGGTGGGCCGTGGGCCGGGCGAGGCCGGTGGCCGACACCAGGCCGGCCAGTGTCGCCGGACCCGCCTCCAGCGCGGTGAGCACGAGGGCGGCCTTGTCGAGAACGCCGACGCCGCTGGTGTTGTCCATATGGCAATACTGCCGTCTCAGATCATGGGACGCAAGTTGTAACGTGTGCTCGACCGCATGACCACCGAGGACGCGTGGCGAGGAGGAGACATGGGCAGAACCCTGGCCGAGAAGGTCTGGGACGAGCACGTCGTCCGCTCGACCGAGGGCGAGCCGGACCTCCTCTACATCGACCTCCACCTGATCCACGAGGTCACGTCACCTCAGGCGTTCGACGGCCTTCGCCTCGCCGGTCGTCGGGTACGCCGCCCCGACCTCACCCTCGCGACCGAGGACCACAACGTCCCGACGATCGACTGGGACCAGCCGATCAAGGACCCCGTCAGCCGGACCCAGGTGGAGGCGCTGCGCCGCAACGCGGAGGAGTTCGGCATCCGGCTGCACCCGCTCGGTGACCTCGACCAGGGCATCGTCCACGTGGTCGGCCCGCAGCTGGGGCTGACCCAGCCGGGCATGACCATCGTCTGCGGCGACTCGCACACCTCGACGCACGGCGCGTTCGGCGCTCTCGCGTTCGGCATCGGCACCTCGGAGGTCGAGCACGTCCTGGCCACCCAGACCCTGATGCAGGCGCGGCCCCGGACGATGGCGGTCAACGTCACCGGCGAGCTGCCCGATGGAGTCACCGCCAAGGACCTCGTCCTGGCGCTGATCACCCAGACCGGCACCGGTGCCGGCCAGGGGTACGTCGTGGAGTACCGCGGCCCGGCCATCGAGGCGCTCTCGATGGAGGCCCGGATGACGGTCTGCAACATGAGCATCGAGTGGGGTGCCAAGGCCGGCCTCATCGCACCCGACCTGACCACGTTCGACTACCTCCGCGGCCGGCCCGAGGCGCCGACGGGTGCCGAGTGGGACGCCGCGGTCGAGCACTGGCGCGGGCTGGTCACCGACGACGACGCCCGGTTCGACGTGGAGATCGAGCTCGACGCGAGCACGCTGACGCCGTTCGTCACCTGGGGCACCAACCCGGGCCAGGGGGTCGCGCTCGGCGGCGCCGTCCCGGAGCCGGACGACTTCGCCGAGGCGGGCGACCGCGTCGCGGCCCGCAAGGCGCTCGAGTACATGGGCCTGGAGGCCGGTACGCCGATGCGCGAGATCGCGGTCGACACGGTCTTCGTCGGCTCATGCACCAACGGCCGGATCGAGGATCTCCGGCTCGCGGCCGAGATCGTCCAGGGCCGTCAGGTGGCCGACGGCACCCGGCTGCTCGTCGTACCCGGATCCGTGCGGGTACGCCTGCAGGCCGAGGACGAAGGTCTGGACGTGATCTTCAAGGAGGCGGGCGGAGAGTGGCGCGGAGCCGGCTGCTCGATGTGCCTGGGCATGAACCCCGACCAGCTCGCTCCGCAGGAGCGCAGCGCCTCGACGTCCAACCGCAACTTCGAAGGCCGACAGGGGAAGGGCGGGCGCACTCACCTCGTGTCGGTCCCCGTGGCCGCCGCGACGGCGATCCGCGGCACGCTCAGCTCGCCCGCCGACCTCGAGCCGGTCGTGCCCGTGGAGACCACCACCGCAGGAGGCCAGTGATGGAGGCGTTCACCTCGCACACCGGCGTCGGTGTACCGCTGCGCCGCAGCAACGTCGACACGGACCAGATCATCCCGGCCGTCTACCTCAAGCGCGTCACGCGCACGGGGTTCGAGGACGGCCTCTTCGCTGCCTGGCGCAACGACCCCGGCTTCGTGCTGAACCAACCGGCGTACGCCCACGGGTCGGTGTTGGTCGCCGGCCCCGACTTCGGCACCGGCTCGTCACGCGAGCATGCCGTGTGGGCCCTGCAGAACTACGGCTTCCGGGTCGTGCTCTCTCCTCGCTTCGGTGACATCTTCCGTGGGAACTCCGGCAAGGCGGGGTTGCTGGCGGCCCAGGTGGACGACAAGGTCGTGCTGCGGCTGTGGGACCTCATGGAGGCCGAGCCGGGTACGACGATCAGCGTCGACCTGCGCGACCGCACCGTGCGCGCGGGCTCCGGCCCCGACGCGGTGGAGGACTCCTTCGACATCGACGACTACACCCGGTGGCGTCTGCTGGAGGGTCTGGACGACATCTCGCTCACCCTGGCTCACGACGCCGACATCGCGTCGTACGAAGGGGAACGACCCTCCTGGAAGCCCGCCACGCTCCAGCCCAGCTAGCTCTGTCGACGACGAATCCCCAACGGGACAAGGGGATTCGTGTCCTTGGTCGATCTCCGAGCTCGCGTGGTGAACCTCGGCCGACACGCCGCTCCGGACCCGAGACACCTACGGTTGAGCGGGATTCGTCCGAAAAAAGTTTGCGAGAAGGGCCTCGTGGTTGACGTCGAGGCACGTTCGGCGTACTAGCGTTCCGGAAGAAAGTCGGACGTCCGTCCGACGACGAATCGTCCGTTCGGAAGGAAAGCCGTGAACAAGTCTCAGCTCATCGACGCGCTGGCTGCGCGTTACCAGGGGAACCGCAAGCAGGCGCAGCACGCGCTGGAGTCCGTCCTGGACACGATCACCCGTGAGGTGGCGAGGGGCGAGAAGGTCGCCATCACGGGCTTCGGCTCGTTCGAGAAGCGGGTGCGCGAAGCCCGCTGGGTGCGCAACCCGCAGACGGGTGCTCGGATCAAGGCCAAGAAGACGGCCGTCCCGAAGTTCTCCGCCGGAGCTGACCTGAAGAACGTCGTGTCCGGCGCGAAGAAGCTGCCCAAGCTGACGCTGGCCGCGCCGGCCGCGGCCGCGAAGAAGGCCACATCGACGGCCAAGAAGGCCGCCCCCGCCAGGAAGGCCGCGCCTGCCAAGAAGGCGGCCGCGAAGAAGGCCCCCGCCAAGAAGGCCGCGCCCGCCAAGAAGGCGCCCGCGAAGAAGACGGCGGCGAAGAAGGCTCCGGCCAAGAAGGCTCCGGCCAAGAAGGCGCCCGCGAAGAAGACCGTGGCCAAGAAGGCGCCCGCGAAGAAGACCGTGGCCAAGAAGGCGCCCGCGAAGAAGGCTCCGGCCAAGAAGGCTCCGGCCAAGAGGACCGCCAAGAAGTCCTGACGCTCGACGCGCTGGGGGCCACCGGATCGGTGGCCCCCTTCGGCCTTTCCGGGGTCGCGTCAGCCGATCAGGGCGAGCCGGGTGTGCGCGCCGACCCCGAGCGCCCGGGCGGCGGCCAGGGCGGTGGCGTCGTCGACGTCGAGCCGCAGGGTCTCGACCGCGAGAGTGACCTCGCGGGCCCCGCTGTCGAGATGGGCCCGGCGCGAGCGGTGTCCGAAGTGCGGGTCGAAGCCGTCGTACGGCGCGGTGTAGAGCGTCGTACCGATGCCCTCGCGGTCGGCCACGAAGGCCGGCCCCGACACCTCGGCCAGGGCGGTGTCCAGGTCGGTGGACAACAGGGCCGGCAGGTCGGCGCAGACGGCCACCGGTACGCCGTCCGGCCAGCGGCGCCTGGCCTCGGCGGCGGCCAGGCGGAGCGACTCGTTGAGGTCGCCGTACACGCCGTCGGGGATGGTCTCGCAGCCGGCCGAGCGCAGCTCGTCGGCGAAGACCGCGTCGTCGGTCACGGCCAGCACGGCTCCCACCGACGCCGTCGCGAGGCAGGCTCGCGCGGTGTCGAGCGCGAAGGCGGCCGCGAGCCGGCGACGGCGCGCGGGGTCGACATCGAGACGCGACTTCCCCCTCGCCGGCGGCTTCACCGGCAGCAGTACGACGTACGCGGACGTGGTCATCGGGGCGATCCTGTCAGGGGGCCGTCCACACCGCCCGACCGAGTAGCCTGACCCGCACACCGGTGCTGTGCCGGGCGACCGACCTGGAGGACGCAGGTGACCGTACGACCCGTGCGACCGCTGCAACAGAAGCGGGGGTGGGCCTTCGGTCTGGCTGTCCCGATCGTGAAGTCCGCCCTGCTGGCGACCACCAAGCGCACCTGGATCGACGGCGAGAAGATCCCGGCCACGGGCGGCTGCATCGTGGTCCTCAACCACGTCTCGCACGTCGACCCGCTGACGGCCGCCCACATCGTCTACGACCACGGGCGGATGCCGCGCTACCTCGCCAAGTCGGGCCTGTTCAAGAACCGCGCGCTGTCCTACTTCCTCCGCTCGGCCGGCCAGATCCCGGTCGAGCGTCTGTCCAAGAACGCCAAGGGCGCGTTCGACGCCGCGGTCGCCGCCGTACGTGCGGGGGAGTGCGTCGTGGTCTACCCCGAGGGGACGCTGACCCGCGATCCCGACCTGTGGCCGATGGTCGGCAAGTCCGGTGCCGCGCGGATCGCCCTCGAGACCGGCTGCCCGGTGATCCCGGTCGGGCAGTGGGGCGCGCACGAGCTGCTCTACCCCTACGCCAAGAAGCCGCACCTGTTCCCGCGCAAGCAGATCACGATGAAGGTCGGTGACCCGGTCCGGCTCGACGACCTGGCAGCCGTCCAGCCGCGCACTCTCGACGTGGTGAACCAGGCCACCGGCCGGATCATGGCCGCGCTCACGGCGCTCGTCGAGGATCTCCGCGACGCCGAGGCGCCGGCGCAGCGCTTCGACCCCCGGAAGGCCGGCGTGAGCCAGACCGGCGACTGGCGCAAGACGGAGCGGAAGACGAAGCGCTCATGACCCAGATCTGTGTGCTCGGTGCGGGCTCGTGGGGTACGGCGTTCTCGCTCGTGCTCGCGGACGCCGGCAACGACGTCACCCTGTGGGCGCGCCGCGAGGAGGTGTGCGACACCATCAACCGGCGTCGCGAGAACACCGACTACCTCCCCGGCATCGAGCTGCCGCCCAGCGTCGCCGCGACCCACGACACCGAGCGCGCCCTCGAGTACGCCGAGATCGTGGTGTTCGCCGTACCGTCGCAGACGTTCCGCGCCAACCTCGAGCAGTGGCTGCCCTACATACCCGCCGAAGCGGTCATGGTCTCCCTGATGAAGGGAGTCGAGCTCGGCACGCTCAAGCGGATGAGCGAGGTGGTCGCCGAGGTGACCGACGCGCCCCCGGAGCGGATCGCGGTGGTCAGCGGGCCCAACCTCTCCCACGAGATCGCGCAGCGTGAGCCGGCCGCCTCCGTGGTCGCCTGTGCCGACGAGAGCGTGGCCCGTCAGCTGCAGCAGCTCGTGCACTCGCCGGCGTTCCGTCCCTACACCAGCGTCGATGTCGTGGGCTGCGAGCTCGGCGGCGCCTACAAGAACGTCGTCGCGCTGTCGGTCGGCATGGCCGTCGGGCTCGGCTTCGGCGACAACACCAGGGCCTCGGTGATCACTCGCGGCCTGGCCGAGACCGCACGACTCGCCATGGCCATGGACGCCAACCCGCTGACCCTGATGGGCCTGGCCGGGCTCGGCGATCTGGTCGCCACCTGTTCGTCGCCGCTCTCGCGCAACCGGACGTTCGGCGAGAAGCTCGGTCTGGGGATGACCACCGAGGAGATCATCGCGTCGACCCGCCAGGTCGCCGAGGGTGCGAAGTCGTGCTCGTCGTTGCTCGCCTTGGCGACCCAGGTGGGGGTCGACGCCCCGATCGCCGAGCACGTCGACGCCGTCGTCGCCGGGCGGATGAACGCACCGGAGATGATGGAGGCGTTCGTCGCCCGCGACACCAAGGCCGAGACTGACTGAGCGCCCCGACGCTCGCTCGCGAGCGTCGGTGGAGGCGCGAAGCTTGAGGAGGCTCGACGCAGACCCGAGCGTGCGAGGGACTGCGTGAGCCGTCTCGAAACCCGGTGGCGGTGCTCAGTCGGTCCGGTGGTCTCGACCAGCTCGACCGACGGGGGTCAGGTCGGGTCGGCCAGCCGGTGGTCTCGACCAGCTCGACCGACGGGCGTCAGGTCGGGTCGGCCAGCCGGTGGTCTCGACCAGCTCGACCGACGGGGGGTCAGGTCGGGTCGACCAGCGTCGGGGTCTCGACAGGCTCGACCGACGGGGGTCGGGTCGACCAGCGTCGGGGTCTCGACAGGCTCGACCGACGGGGATCGGGTCGACCAGCGTCGGGGTCTCGACAGGCTCGACCGACGGGGGTCGGGTCGACCAGCGTCGGGGTCTCGACAGGCTCGACCGACGGGGGTCAGGTCGACCAGCGTCGGGGTCTCGACAGGCTCGACCGACGGGGGTCAGGTCGACCGACGCACCTCGGCCGGCCAGCGTCGGGGTCTCGACAGGCTCGACCGACGAGCGTCGGAGTCTCGACGGGCTCGACCGCCGAACCAGTCAGGCCAACGCAGCCAACGCCTGCGCCAGGTCGGCCCACAGGTCCTCGACGTCCTCGATGCCGACACTCAGCCGGACCAGGCCGTCGGGGATGGTCGCCGGCTCTGACTTCCATCGGCGACGGCGCTCGAAGGTGGACTCGACGCCTCCCAGCGACGTCGCGTGCACCCACAGGGAGGTGGAGCGCGTCAGCAGGTCGGCCGCGTCGCCGCCGCCGGTGAGTACGACGGACACGATGCCGCCGAAGCCGGGGTAGCGCACCTCGTCGACCGCCGCGTGCCCACCCAGCCGCCGGGCCAGCTCGGTGGCGTTGCTCTCTGACCGGTCGAGCCGGACGTGGAGCGTTCGCATCCCGCGCAGGGCGAGCCAGGCCTCGAGCGTGCCGGGGATCGCGCCGATCAGGTCACGCCGACCCTTCAGTACGTCGTACAGCTGGTCGTCGGTGACGACCACGGCGCCGAGCACGGCGTCGGCATGGCCGGAGAGGTACTTGGTGGCCGAGTGGACGACGAGGTCGGCCCCCATCGTCAGGGGCCGCTGCCGGAGCGGGGTGGCGAACGTGTTGTCGACCACGACGAAGGCGCCGGACTCGTGGGCGGCGGCCGCGATGGTCTCGATGTCGGCGATCTCGAGTGCGGGGTTGGTGGGCGACTCCAGCCATACCAGGGCGGCGTCGTCGCAGGCCTTGACGACCGCGTCGGTGTCGGTGACGTCGACCAGACGGGCCAAGGCGCGGCCCCGCGCCTCGAGGTCGGCCAGCTGCATGACGGTGCCGTTGTAGGCGTGCCGCGGTGCGACCACGGTCGCGCCCTGCCCGACCAGGTCGAGCACGGTCGCGACGACCGACAGGCCCGAGGCGAACGAGAGGCACCGGCCGCCCTCGAGGGCCCCGAGCGCCTCTTCGAACGCCGTCCAGGTGGGGTTGCCGTAGCGGCCGTACTCCAGGTCGCCCGTCGCGACGTACGTCGACGCCATCGTGATGGGCACGTTCAGGGGCGAGTCCGGCCGGTGCTCGGGGCGCCCGGCGGTGACGGCGGTGGTGGCGGGGGACCAGGTACGGCGCTCGCTCATGGCTCCGAGGGTACGGCGCCGGCCACCGGTAGGGTCGGCGCGATGACCGAGCACCGCAAGCCCCGCGTGGCGATCGTCTTCGGCGGTCGGTCCAGCGAGCACGCCATCAGCTGTGTCACGGCCGGCAGCGTCCTCGACGCCATCGACCGAACGTCGTACGACGTGATCCCGATCGGCATCGCCACCGACGGCCGCTGGGTGCTCGAGTCGGGCGACCCCGAGCACCTGCAGATCAAGGGTCACGGCCAGCTGCCGAGCGTCGACGGCGACCGGGCGTCGATCGCGCTGCTCCGCGAGACCGACAGCACCGACCTGGTCGTGCACGAGCCGTCGCAGCCGCCCCAGACGCTGGGCGAGGTCGACGTGGTGTTCCCGCTGCTGCACGGCCCGTGGGGCGAGGACGGCACCATCCAGGGGATGTTCGAGATGGCGGGGGTCCGCTACGTCGGCGCCGGTGTGCTGGCCAGCGCGGTCGGCATGGACAAGGCCTACGCCAAGCTCGTGCTCGAGGCCGCCGGGCTGCCGGTGATGCCGGCCGTCACGGTGACCGCACGCGAGTGGTACCGCGACCCAGACGGCGTACGCCATCGGGTGGCCGACCTCGGGTTCCCGCTGTTCGTGAAGCCGGCCCGGGCCGGGTCGAGCATGGGCATCTCCAAGGCCCACGACGCCTCCGAGCTCGACTCGGCGATCGAGGAGGCCCACCGGCACGACCCCAAGGCACTGGTCGAGCAGGCGGCGGTCGGAGCCCGCGAGGTCGAGTGCGGTGTGCTGGAGGCGCTGGACGGGACGCCGGAGACCAGCGTCCCCGCGGAGATCCGGATCGGTGGCGAGCACGAGTTCTACGACTTCGCCGCCAAGTACCTCCCGGAGGAGCACACCGAGCTGGACGTGCCCGCCGACCTGCCGGACGCGGTCGCGACGGAGCTGCGCGAGATGGCGGTGCGCGCCTTCGAGGCGATCGGCGCCGAGGGCCTCGCCCGGGTCGACTTCTTCGTGATGCCGGACCTGTCCGTCGTGGTCAGCGAGATCAACACGATGCCGGGCTTCACGCCCACCTCGATGTTCCCCCGCATGTGGGCGGCCAGCGGGCTCGACTACCCGGCGCTGGTCGACCGGCTCATCCGGCTGGCGCTCCGTCGTACGACCGGCTTGAGGTAGCGAGGTCCCGAGCGCCCGCTCGCGCCCGCATTCGTGCTGAGGACCAGACCGGCTCGGCCCCGTCGAGCCGGCTCGATCAGTGGCAGGGGTGGACGAGTCGGGTGTACTGCTTGACCATCGGGGCGAGCTGGACCATGGCGGCCGCCAGCCCGTTGGGGCGGTACGACGCGGGCACGGTGACCTGCACCACCGGGCGGTAGCCAGCGCTCGCCATCACGACGTCGGCGGACTGGTCGTTCACCTCGCTGTCGGGGACGAACCACCCGACGCCGTCGGCCTCCGTGCACGCGGCGCTCCTGGAGAACCCGGCGGGTACGCCGACACCGCACTGCACGATGATCGCCGGGTCGCCCCAGGCGCCGCCCAACGCCTCCGCCGGCTGCGTCTTGCGTCGTGACTGGTCGGCGACGGTCTTCGGCAGGGCGTCGGTGACGCGCTGGCAGCGGGCCTGGTCGGCAGTGCTCAGCCGTGAGGTGGGGATGGTCACCGGCTCCTTGCCGCAGGCGGCGAGCACGAGGCCGAGCGCGAGGACGCAGGCGGACGCACGCGCGCCCCGGGCCGCGGACGGCCTGGGGCGCGGGAGCCGGTGGGTTCCGGCCAAGTCAGATGTGGACGACGGGGCAGGTGAGGGTGCGCGTGATGCCGTCGAGGTTCTGCACCTTGGACACGACCAGCTTCCCGAGCTCGTCGACGTTGCGGGCCTCGGCGCGCACGATCACGTCGTACGGCCCGGTGACGTCCTCGGCGAGAGTCACGCCCTTCACGGCAGCGATGGCGCGCGCGACATCGGCGGCCTTGCCCACGTCGGTCTGGATCAGGATGTACGCCTGGACGACCATGGTCTGTCTCCTCCGGTGTCGGGACGATGCCGCGGACAACGTACCGCGCACCCTGCGGCGCTCGACAGGTCGCCCACCCGCGGAGGTCCGCCGACGTACGCCGATCTGGTGGGATGGGTCCATGTCGTTCCCAGGTGACGCCACCGTGTCGGAGGCCGGGGAGTTCCCGCTCATCGCGAGACTCGCCGACGTGTTCCCCCAGGGGGAGCAGGTGCTGGTCGGACCCGGTGACGACGCGGCGGTGCTGCGGATCCGCAACGGTCACGTCGTGGTGTCCACCGACGTCCTCGTCGAGGGCCGGCACTTCCGCCGTGAGTGGGCCTCCGCTGCCGACATCGGCCACCGGGCGGCCGCCGCGAACCTGTCCGACATCAACGCCATGGGCGGGCGTGCCCACTCGCTGACGATCGGCCTCGCCGCGCCGCGTGACCTGCCCGCGCAGTGGGCGCTGGAGTTCGCCGAGGGCTTCGCCGAGGAGTGCGCGCTCGTCGGTGCCAGCGTCGTGGGGGGCGACCTCACCTCGGCCGACTCGCTGGTGATCGCCGTGACCGTGCTCGGGTCCTGCCAGCAGTCCCCGGTGCTGCGCTCCGGAGCCGAGGCGGGCGACGTGCTCGCGCTCTGCGGGCGGCAGGGCTGGGCGGCCGGCGGGTACGCCGTACTCGGGCGCGGCTTCCGCTCGCCGCGGGTGCTGGTAGAGGCCTACCGACGCCCGGAGCCGCCGTACGACGCGGGGCCGGCCGCCGCGGCCGCCGGGGCGACGTCGATGATCGACATCTCCGACGGCCTGCTGGCCGAGGCGCGTCACCTGGCCGAGGCCTCGGCCGTCGCCATCGACGTACGCCGCGACGCCTTCGAGGTCCCCGAGCCGCTGCACGCCGTGGGTGCGGCCCTGGGTGCGGACCCGCTGCAGTTCATCCTCGGTGGCGGCGACGACCATGCCCTGCTCGCGACCTTCCCCGACGACGTACCCTCCGGCTGGCTGGTCATCGGCTCGGTCTCCGAGGGCTCCGGCGTCACCGTCGACGATGCGGCGTACGACGGCCCCACCGGCTGGACCCACTTCTGAGCAACAGCCCCGGAGAAGCGCGAAAGCCCCGGGCACCAGGGCGTCCGGGGCGGCGTGCGGGGTTCAGTCGGTCAGCGGGTGACCTTGCCGGCCTTCAGGCAGCCGGTGCAGACGTTGAGACGCTTGCGGGTGCCGTTGACCGTCGCGCGGACCCGCTGGATGTTGGGGTCGAAGCGGCGCTTGGTGATCTTCCGGGACCACGGCCGGTTGTTGCCGAAGCCCGGCTTCTTGGCGCAGATGTCGCAGACGGCAGCCACGGGTCACTCCTGAATTCGAAGACGGATCGAGCCCGCACACACCGGGCAACCTGGAGAGAATATCCGACGTACCGACACACGCACGAATCACCGGTGGTGGCACGACTAGCCTGACACCCCCGCGACCGGGACACTCACCCCGGGGATCCACCGAGCACGAGGCAGGCCATGGAAGCACCGACCGGCGGCGGCATCGAGCTCGGCGTCGTCCAGCGCTTCGTGGACGTCGCCGTCGACGCGCTCGCCGAGGCGCGGGAGGAGATCGACGCGCTCAACGTGTACCCCGTGCCGGACGGCGACACCGGCACCAACATGTACCTCACGATGAGCGCCGCCCGCGATGCGATCCAGGACGCGGTGGCGCAGCAGGCCGACCTGGCGACCGCCCTGGTCGCCCTCCGGCGTGGAGCACTGCTCGGGGCGCGCGGCAACAGCGGCGTCATCCTCAGCCAGATGCTGGGCGCGCTCGCTGCGCGCATCCACCGGGCGACCGGCGACGAACGCAACGCCACCGTGATGGCCGAGGCCATGGTCGAGGCCACCGACGCCAGCTATGCGGCCGTCGGCCAGCCCGTCGAGGGCACGATCCTGACCGTCGCCCGCGCCGCCGCCGAGGCCGCCGTACGCCGTGCCGCGGAGCCGCGCTCCCGGGCCCGCGACGTCTTCACGGCGGCGGCCGAGGCGGCCCGCGAAGCCCTCGAGCACACGCCGGAGCAGCTCGAGCAGCTTCGCGCGGCCGGGGTCGTCGACGCCGGTGGCCGCGGCCTGTGCGTCGTGCTGGACGCCGCGGAGTCGGTCCTCACCGGCCGCCGACGACCCGGCCGCCGCCACTCGCTGGGCACCCGAGCCATCCCCATGACCAACGATGTGCCCGACCTGCGCGAGGACGGGCCGTCGTACGAGGTCATGTACCTCCTCGACGCCGCCGACCCCGCCGCCGTCGAGCGGCTCAAGGTCGAGCTGGCACCGCTCGGTGACTCGCTCGTCGTCGTCGGGGGCGAGGGCCTGTGGAACGTCCACATCCACGTCGACGACGTCGGCGCCGCGATCGAGGCGGGCATCGCCGCCGGCCGCCCCTATCGGGTGCGGGTCACCCACTTCGCCGAGCAGGTCGAGGTGGCTGCCAGACGCGCCGCGGCCCGCGAGCGCACCGGACGGCGGATCGTCGCGGTCGCGGCCGGGCCCGGACTGGCCCGGCTCTTCGGCGATGCGGGCGCCGTCGTCATCGAGGGCGCACCCGGGCGTCGGCCGTCGACCGGCCAGCTGCTCGAGGCCGTCGAGACCTCGGGCGCCGCCGAGGTCGTGATCCTGCCCAACGACCCCGACTCCGTCCGCGCCGCCCAGGCCGCGGCCCGCACCGCCGAGGACGACCACGACGTACGCGTGGCGGTGATCCCGACCGAGGCCCAGGTGCAGGGGATCGCCGCCCTCGCCGTGCACGAGCCGGCCCGCGGCTTCGACGCCGACGTGCTGGAGATGACCGCCACCGCCCGGCACACCCGCCACGGTGCGGTCACCGTCGCCGTGAAGCAGGCCATCACGATGGCCGGACCCTGTGAGCCCGGCGACGTGCTCGGGGTCATCGCCGGCGACTTCGCGGTCGTCGGCAGCGACCTCCAGGTCGTGGCGACCGAGATCCTCGACCGGCTGCTGGGAGGCGGCGGCGAGCTCGTCACCCTGGTCCACGGCGTCGGCTCCGACGGGCTGGTGGCCCACTGCGAGGATCACCTCGGCGACCGCTACGCCCATGTCGACGTCGTGGTGTACGACGGGGGACAGGACCGCTACCCCTTGCTGATGTCGGTGGAATGAACTGAGGAGCCCGTGATCTCGCTGGACTCGCCCGTCGCGTCGGTCCTCGGCGCCCAGACCAAGCAGGGCAAGGCGAAGAAGATCACCGAGGGGCTCGGGCTCCGCACCGTCGGCGACCTGCTCTTCCACTTCCCGCGCCGCTACGTCCGCACCGGCGAGCTCACCAAGGTCACCGACCTGCACACCGGCGAGATGCTCACGGTGGTCGGTGAGATCACAGAGAGCGAGGTCCATACCTACCTCGACCGCCGCAGCCGTCGTACGGCGTACCGCCTCGACACCACGCTCGAGACCGACGGCCCTTCGCTACGCATGTCGTTCTTCGCCAAGTCGCGCAGCGTCAGCGACTGGCAGGCCCGGCGGCTACCGGTCGGCAGGCGGGGAGTGTTCATCGGGCAGGTGAGCACGTTCCAGGGCCAGTGGCAGCTGACCAACCCGACGATGGCGCTGTTCGGCGTCGCGGACGACGAGGCCACCGACGCCGCGGTGGCGTCGATCAAGGCGCTGTTCCCGCTCTACCCCCAGACCAAGGGTGTCGAGTCGTGGGACCTCCAGCGCGCGATCGCCTTCGCCCGCACCGTGCTGGACGACGTGCCCGACCCGCTCCCCGACGCGGTGCGCTCGTCGTACGACCTGCCCGACCTGCTCACGGCGCTCGACTGGGTCCACGCGCCCGACTCCTGGGGCCAGGTGACGTCGGGCCAGCGCCGCTTCCGGTTCGACGAGGCGCTGGTGACCCAGCTGGTCCTGGCCCGGCGCCGCGCCGAGCTGGCCGAGCTCGGGGGTCGTCCCCGCGAGGGCGGAGGCGGGCTGCTCGAGGCCTTCGACGAGCGGCTGCCGTTCACCCTCACGGCCGGCCAGCGGGAGGTGTCTGCGCAGGTCGAGGCCGACCTCGCGCGACCCCACCCGATGAACCGCCTCCTGCAGGGCGAGGTCGGCTCGGGCAAGACCCTCGTCGCCCTGCGCGCCATGCTGCGCGTGGTCGACTCGGGCGGCCAGGCGGCCCTCCTCGCACCGACGGAGGTGCTGGCCCAGCAGCACCTGCGGTCGATCTCCGCCCTGCTCGGCGACCTCGGTGCCGGTGGCCTGCTGGGCGGCCACCCGGATGCCACTACGGTCGCCCTGCTGACGGGCTCGATGCCCCGTGCCGCTCGCGCGGAGGCGCTGCTGCGGGCGGCGAGCGGTGAGGCCGGCATCGTCGTCGGCACCCACGCACTCCTGCAGGAGCACGTGCAGTTCGCCGACCTGGGACTCGTGGTCGTCGACGAGCAGCACCGCTTCGGGGTCGAGCAGCGCGCGGCCCTGACCGACAAGGCCGGGGTGCCGCCACACGTGCTGGTGATGACGGCGACGCCCATTCCACGCACCGTGGCGATGACGGTCTTCGGTGACCTCGAGGTCTCCACGCTGGTCGAGCTCCCGGCCGGCCGCGGGACGGTGCAGACCAGCGTCGTACCCCTCGCGGAGCAGCCGCAGTGGGTCGGGCGCGTCTGGGCACGGGTGCGCGAGGAGGTCGAGCGGGGGCACCAGGCGTACGTCGTATGCCCCCGCATCACCGGAGACGAGCTGGAGCAGGGCGAGACCGACGCCCCGCTCGATGACGACGAGGCAGCCGTGGCGTCCGCGCCGGTGGCACTCAGCGCCGCCGAGGACGTCGTCGACGAGCTGCGTACGGGTCCGTTGGCCGGCCTGCGCGTCGACCTGCTCCACGGCCGCCTGCCGCCGGACGAGAAGGACCGCGCGATGCGCGCCTTCGCGTCCGGCGAGACCGACGTGCTCGTCGCGACGACCGTCGTCGAGGTCGGTGTCGACGTCGCCAACGCGACCGCCATGGTGCTGCTCGACGCCGACCGTTTCGGGATCTCCCAGCTCCATCAGCTGCGCGGACGCGTCGGTCGGGGCGGCCACCCGGGCCTGTGCCTCCTGGTCACCCAGGCCGCCGCCGGCACTCCCGCGCGCGAGCGCCTCGACGCCGTCGCCGCGACGACCGACGGCTTCGAGCTGAGCCGGGTCGACCTCGAGCAACGACGTGAGGGTGACGTGCTCGGGCGCTCGCAGTCGGGCTTCCGCAGCTCGTTGCAGAACCTCCGCGTCCTGCGGGACGAGCAGACGATCGTGGAGGCGCGCGCGGCCGCGACGACCCTTCTCGCCGACGATCCCGACCTCACCCGAGCCCCCGAGCTCCGCCGGCGGGTGACAGAACTGCAGGATTCGCGGCAGTCTGACTTCATGGAGAAGTCATGACGGCCCGCTCCACTGCCCTCGGAGATGTCGCGAGCCCATGACTCGCATCATCGGGGGAACAGCCGGCGGCCGCCGGATCGCGACGCCACGGGGGGTGAGCACCCGCCCCACGAGCGACCGTGTGCGAGAGGCGCTCTTCTCCGCCATCGAGGCATGGTGCGGCTCGCTCAACGGCCTCCGGTTCCTCGATCTGTACGCCGGCTCGGGTGCGGTCGGCCTCGAGGCCTGGTCGCGCGGGGCCGGTGTGGTGACGATGGTCGAGCAGGACCGCCGTACCTCCACGATGATCTCCGCCAACGCCCACGACCTCGGTTTCTCCCGCGCCCACGTGGTGACCGGTCCGGTCTCGACGCTGCTCGCGCGCCCGCCGATCGCGCCGTACGACGTGGCGTTCCTCGACCCGCCGTACGCCCATCCCGACTCCGAGGTCGTCGACGACCTCTGCGCGTTGCGTGACCAGGGCTGGCTGGTGCCCGGCGCGATGGTCGTCGTCGAGCGCGGCTCGCGCGGCCCCGAGCCCGACTGGCCCGACGGCTTCGCGGAGCCACGCGAGAAGAAGTACGGCGAGACCGTGCTCTGGTACGTTCACGCCGCCCAGTCATGAGGCGGCTCTAGCTCCACCTCGTGCCCAGCCCCCGAGGAGGCCTCGTGCGCCGTGCGGTCTGCCCCGGGTCCTTCGACCCGGTCACCAACGGGCATCTCGACATCGTCGAGCGCGCCGCCGCCCTCTTCGACGAGGTGGTCGTGGCCGTGGGTGTCAACCCGTCCAAGCATCGGCTGTTCACCGCCGACGAGCGCCTCGACATGCTGCGCCGCGCGGTCGGTCACCTGCCCAACGTCACCGTCGACAGCTTCAGCGGGCTGCTCACCACCTTCTGCTCCGACCACGGCATCCACGCCATCGTCAAGGGGCTCCGCGCCGTGAGCGACTTCGACTACGAGCTGCAGATGGCACAGATGAACGCGTCCTTGACCGACGTCGAGACCGTCTTCGTCCCCACCAGTCCGGCGTGGTCGTTCCTGGCCTCCTCGCTGGTCAAGGAGGTCGCGTCGTACGGCGGTGACGTCTCGGCCCTGGTGCCCGACTTCGTCGACGAAGCGCTGGTCGCGCGCCTCGGGGAGCGTCCGCCCACCCCCTGAGCCCGTCGTGGACCGATCCCTGCGGTTTTGTCGAGGTACGCCGCGGCCGGATACGATGAGAGCTGATCTGTTGTGGCCAACTCCGGAAGTAGACCCCTGAGCAAACTGGACCCGAGAGCGCCGCTCGTGCTCGATACTCGCGAGCTCGGTCGCCGCCCGGGGTCCCAGCGCGAGGTGTCGCGGACGGTGCCGGCCCCAGCAGATCTGGGCATCGAGGTCCTCGGCGTCCCCCAAGGTTCACCGGTCGAGCTCGACCTGCGGACCGAGGCGGTCATGGAGGGCGTCCTGGTCACGGGAACGGCGAGAGCCGCTCTCGAGGGCGAGTGCGCACGGTGCCTGGAGCCGATCTCCGACGAGATCGAGGTGCGGTTCCAGGAGCTGTTCGTGTACGACGACCAGGGCGTCGATCCGGATGAGGAGCTCGAGGTCAGCATGCTGCAGGGCGACCTGGTCGACCTGGAGCCTCTGCTGCGGGACGCGGTGGTGCTCGCACTGCCGTTCCAGCCGTTGTGCGAGGACGACTGTCCTGGGTTGTGCGTCGAGTGCGGCGCCCGGCTCGCGGACGACCCCGGCCACGCGCACGACGCGCCGGTCGACCCGCGGTGGGAGGGATTGGCTCGGCTCGAGCTGGGCGACGAATAGGGAGACGGCCGCCTTTCGGCCCCAGGTACTAGGAGAGAACAGTGGCAGTCCCGAAGCGGAAGATGTCGCGGAGCAACACCCGCCACCGGCGATCGCAGTGGAAGGCCGTTGCACCCACCCTGGTGACCTGCGCGAACCCCGCCTGCGGTGCCAAGCACCTGCCTCACCGTGCCTGCGGCACGTGCGGCCAGTACGGCGCGCGCAACAACCGTCGCCAGGTCCTCTGAGACCGGGCGAGTTCCGCTGAACTACGGCCCGCTCCGTACCGCCCTCGGCGATCCGACCCTCGACGCCGAGCTGCTCGAGCGCGCACTCACGCACCGCTCGTACGCCTACGAGAACGGCGGGCTCCCGACCAACGAGCGGCTGGAGTTCCTCGGCGACTCGGTGCTCGGCGTGGTCGTCACCGAGACGCTCTACCTCACCCATCCCGATCTCTCCGAGGGCCACCTGGCCAAGCTCCGGGCGGCCGTCGTCAACGCGCGCGCCCTCGCCGGTGTCGGCCGCAGCATCGGGCTCGGCTCCTACATCAAGCTCGGCCGCGGCGAGGACACCACGGGTGGTCGCGAGAAGGCCTCGATCCTCTCCGACACCGTCGAGGCCGTGATCGGGGCGGTGCACCTCTCCGGCGGTCTCGAGAGCTCCGCGAGCGTCGTCCATCTGCTGTTCGACCCGCTGATCGAGGCCGCGTCGGCCATGGGCGCCGGTCTCGACTGGAAGACCTCGCTCCAGGAGCTCTCGGCCGAGCACGGTCTCGGTGTCCCCGAGTACCTCATTGCCGACGAGGGCCCCGACCACATGAAGACCTTCACCGCCCAGGTGCGTGTGGCCGACCGGCGCTACGGCAACGGCGTGGGCCGCTCCAAGAAGGAGGCCGAGCAGGCGGCCGCGGAGACGGCGTACGGCGAGCTGGCCTCGGCCCTCAACGCGCCCGACGAGCTCGCGCAACCCCTGCCCGACTGACGTGCCCGAGCTGCCCGAGGTCGAGACCGTCCGCGACGGCCTCGACCGCCATGTGGTCGGCCGCACCATCCGGTCGGTCACTGTCCTCCATCCGCGACCGGTCCGTCGTGACGTCCGCGGCCCGGCCGGCTTCGCCGCGGAGCTCACCGGACGCCGGATCGTCGCCGCGCGGCGACGGGGCAAGTACCTCTGGCTGCCCCTCGACAACGGCGACGCCCTGCTCGGCCATCTCGGTATGAGCGGCCAGCTGGTGGTCCAGGAGCCGGGCCGTCCCGACGAACGCCACCTCCGGGTCCGCTTCGACCTCGTTGACAGGGAGCTGCGGTTCGTCGACCAGCGGATGTTCGGCAGCCTGGCCGTGTCCGAGGGTGGCGCCGAGCTGCCGCCCGAGATCGCCCACATCGCCCGCGACCCGTTCGATCCCGCGTTCGACGACGCAGCCTTCGTACGACGCGTCCGCGCCCGCACGGCGGGGATCAAGCGGCTGCTGCTCGACCAGACACTGGTCTCGGGCGTCGGCAACATCTACGCCGACGAGGCGCTGTGGCGCGCCGAGCTCCACGGTGCGCGGTCGGGGGAGCGCCTGCGCCCAGTGCAAGTACGACGTGTCCTCGACGAGGCGCGTGCCGTGATGGGCGCGGCACTGGTCCAGGGTGGCACCAGCTTCGACGCGCTCTACGTCGACGTGAACGGCCGGTCGGGCTACTTCGACCGGTCGCTGCACGCCTACGGGCGCGAGGGTCTGCCGTGCGACCGCTGCAGTACCCCGATCCGGCGGGTGGAGTTCATGAACCGGTCGTCGTACTTCTGTCCACGCTGCCAGCCGGCCCCGCGAACCCGACGGATGCCGCCGCGAGATTGACCGAGACGACTTCCGGTGTCACTCTTGAAGACGGCGCCGCGATCACCGCGGGTCCCCCACGTCGGAAGGCTTGTATCCATGGCCAAGGCTCTGATGGGCCATCTCCAGCAGGACCGCGGCCTCCCGCTTCGGCTGGCCGCCGAGAACCGTCAGCTCCGCGTCCGGGTCGGCGAGCTCGAAGCGCTCGTCACCCGGCTGATGGAGGAGAACGACCGCCTGGCCGTGGCCGAGGCGGCGCGTGTCCTCGATCTCGAGCCCGAGCACCTGGAGATGCAGCCGGTCTGACCCGCAAGGGGCCCGGCAACACCTCAGCACCACGACCGCGGCAGTCCGCGGCCTCGTACCACCTCCGCCGGCCTTCGGCGACGCCCTGCGCAGGTCGCCGACGACGGTCAGGTCAACGGCCCGCGTCCCGAGGATGCCCGGGCCCGGGTCGGCATCATCCCCGTGCTGGCCACACTCGGCGAGGTGCTCGTGGCCGGCGACGAGCGGGACCGGTTCGGGTTCGGGGTGGACGTCCTGTTCGCGGGTGTCGCCTCCTACGGCGGCTGACGGCGTCCACGACCCTGCCGCCGGCACTCCTCGTGGGTCTACTCTCACGTTCTTGTGGTGGCTCTCGGACTCCGGATGCTGGAAGGCGTCGCCCCGGCGCGCCTCGGTCGGAGCTTCCGGTGGCTGCTCGCGTCGTCGTGGGTGAGCAACGCCGGCGACGGGCTCGCCCTCGCGGCCGGCCCGTTGCTGGTGGCGTCCCAGACGCACAGCCCGTTCCTGGTCGCCCTGGCCGGCGTCCTCCAGCGGCTGCCATGGCTGGTCTTCGGCCTGTACGCCGGAGCTCTCGCCGACCGGCTCGACCGGCGCCTGCTGGTGGCGGTCTGTGACGGACTCCAGGCTGTCGTCCTGTTCCTGCTGAGCGTCACGATCTTCACTGGACACGTCAGCATCACGGTCGTCCTGGTCGCCATGTTCCTGATCGGGGTGGCCGAGGTCTTCGCCGACACGACCACCCGGACCCTGCTGCCGATGCTCGTGCCCCGCAAGGATCTCGGCATCGCCAATGCGCGCCTGCAGGCGGGGCTCATCACGATGAACCAGCTGGCGGGTCCCCCGATCGGTGCCTTCCTGTTCGCCGCCGGGATGGCCCTGCCCTTCCTCACGCAGGCGGTCGCGGTCGCCTTCGGCGTGGTGCTGGTCTGGCGCATCGCCACGCCCAAGGGCGGGGTCAGGGACGCGGGTGACAGCCATCTGCGGCGCGACATCGCCGACGGCCTCCGGTGGCTGATGGAGCACTCCGCGGTCCGCACCCTCGCGCTCGTGATCGTGACGTTCAACGTGATGTTCGGGGCCGCCTGGTCAGTACTCGTGCTCTACGCGACACGCACGCTGGGCATGACCGAGGTGGGCTACGGCCTGATGGCCACGATGGCGGCGGCCGGCGGGCTGCTCTCGACCTCGTGCTTCGGGTGGCTCGAACGCCGCATCCCGCTGGCCGCCCTGATGCGCACCTGCCTGACCCTCGAGGTCTTCATGTACCTCGCCCTGGCGGTGAACCGCTCGGTCTGGCTGGTGATGGCGATCATGTTCGGCTTCGGTGCGTACGCGTTCGTCTGGGGCACGCTGTCGCAGTCGGTCCGCCAACGCGCCGTACCCACGGAGTTCCAGGGTCGGGTCGGGAGTGCCTACCTCGTCGGGGTCTTCGCCGGCCTGGTGATCGGGCAGGTGCTGGGTGGCGTCATCGCCGACCTCTGGGGGCTGACCGCGCCGTTCTGGTGCGCGTTCGTGGGCTCGGGGATCGCGCTCGTGCTGATCTGGCGGTCGCTCGGGCACATCGCGCACGCCGACCAGGAGGCCGAGGTCGCGCAGCCCGCCTGATCAGACGCGTCTGCCAGCGCTTGCAAGAACCTGCTTTGCGAGAACTTGATGGACCGTGGCTGTCGACAGGCAGCCGGTCGTACGACAGCCTCCAGGAAGAGCCGGCCGGGGCAGAGTGCCCCTGCGGGGACCGGCCGACCACCAGGAGCATCACTCGTGAGCAAGAGATTCATGGCCGCCCTTCTCGGTGCCGGCGCCCTCGCGGTCACCGCCCTGACCGCGGGTGTGCAGTCGGCGGACGCCGTCGCTCCACACCTCACCCACATCTCCGGCCTCCATGCCCAACGGGTCTGCGCACGCATCCCCGCGGCCGGCCATGCCACCTGCCTCTCGAAGGTGATGGTCAACAAGAGAGGTGTCGTGCCGCAGGCGTCGGGTCCGCTGTCGACCGCGCTGTCGCCCGCTCAGCTGAAGTCCGCCTACGGCCTGAACGGCACGAGCGGCGCCGGTCGCACCGTGGCCATCGTGGACGCCTACGGCTACCCGAACCTCGAGCGCGACCTGACGATCTACCGGTCCCAGTACGGCATGCCCGCGTGCACCACCGCGAACGGTTGCCTGAAGATCCGTGACCAGAACGGCGGCACGAGCAAGCCGCGCACCAACGTCGGCTGGGACCAGGAGCAGGCGCTCGACGTGGATGCCGTCTCGGCGACGTGTCCCGATTGCAAGATCCTCGTCGTCCAGGCGAAGACGTCGTCGTTCGTCAACCTCGGTACGGCGGTCAACACCGCCGCCGCCTCGGCCGGCGTGGTCGCGATCTCCAACAGCTACGGCGGTGGCGACGCTGCCGACTCGACGTACGGCATCTACTACCACCACGCCGGCATCGCGGTCACCGCGTCGACCGGCGACAACGGCTACCAGGGCGGTTCCTACCCGGCCTCGTCGACCTACGTGACCGCCGTCGGTGGCACCTCGCTCAGCATGTCGGGGACCACGCGCGTGAGCGAGAGCGTGTGGAGCGGTGCCGGCTCGGGTTGCTCGACCCTCAACGCGGCGATCGCCGCCGCGGCCGGCTTCAACACCGGCTGTGCCAAGCGGGCGATGGCCGACGTCGCGGCCGCGGCCGACCCGAACACCGGCGGACTCAGCGTCTACGCGCCGACCACGGCCAGGAACTCCACCTGGTCGCAGTACGGCGGCACCAGCGAGTCGTCGCCGATCATCGCGTCGGTCTACGCGCTGGCGGGCTCGGGCTACAGCAACGCGACGCCGTACGCCCACCCGGGGAGCCTGTTCGACATCACCAGCGGCAGCAACGGCACCTGCCCCACGACGCAGTGGTGCCATGCCCGCGCCGGCTGGGACGGTCCGACGGGCCTCGGTACGCCGAACGGCACCGGGGCGTTCTGACCCGACCCCACGGCCTACGAAGGGGTCGCCCACGCGGGCGGCCCCTTCGTGGTCCCTGCCCGGGGGAGACCACCCCGCAGCGCGCATCGGCCCGCTAGCGTGTGCCCGTGAGCATGCGATGGGGGATGGCGCGACCCGGGCGCGGGTCGGGCGACGGCTGGTTCCGGCTCGGGAGCATGGAGTTCACCACCGTCGTCATCGTCGTGGCCCTCGTCATCGTCTCGCTCGTCGACTACGCGGTAGAGCCGATCGGCAAGCCGGTACAGACCCACCTGCTGCTCGACCCGGACTCCGTCATGAACGGTCAGGTCTGGCGCCTGGTGACCTGGCCCGTCGCCTACCCTCTCGGGTTCGGCCTGTTCGACATCCTGGCCGTGTTCTTCTTCTGGTACTTCGGCAACGAGATCGAGGCGCAGCTCGGCAAGCGCCGGATGCTGTGGTTCCTCGGCCTCCTGACCGTCGGGCTCGGCCTGCTGTGGGTCGTCGTCGTCGAGCTGCTGCCGTTCGGGTACGACGTGCTGTACTCCCTCAACCAGGTCCAGCTGATGGTGCTCCTCACCTTCATCGCCGAGTACCCGCGTCGCCGGTTCTTCTTCAACATCCCCGGGTGGGTGATCGCGGCCGTGATCATCGGGCTCGACGTGGTCAACTACCTCGGCCAACGCAACTGGCTGCTGCTGATCAACCTGTTCCTGGGGCTGCTCCTGACGGCCGTCCTGGCGCGATCCCTCGGCCTCCTGGCGGAGCTGACCTGGGTCCCGCGGATGTCGCTGAGGCGGCGTACCCGCACCCCGAAGCGGCCGCGACGCCCCGGCCCCGCCCCGGCCGGAGGCGGCACCGTCGTCACCGGGCCCTGGCAGCCGACGCCGACGCCCCCCGTCTCGCGTGACCAGGCCGCCCTCGACGACCTGCTCGACAAGATCAGTGCGTCCGGGATGGACTCCCTCACCGACGCCGAGCGTGAGCAGCTGCTGATCCTCCGCGACCGCCTGCGCCGCCGCTGACCGAGGGGGTTCCGAGCCCGGCGACACCCGGTCGGGTGCCCCGGATCGGGCGAGCGGCTGGGTAGGGTGAGCGACGCTGCACTTCCCCGTCGGCACCCGCTGCGCCTGCAGTCCGACCGTTGTCGCGCCCGGAGGAGCTCCGTTGTACCTGAAGAGCCTGACCCTGAAGGGGTTCAAGTCCTTCGCGTCGTCGACCACGCTGCAGCTCGAGCCCGGCATCACCTGCATCGTGGGCCCCAACGGCTCGGGCAAGTCCAACGTCGTCGACGCCCTAGCCTGGGTGATGGGCGAGCAGGGCGCCAAGAGCCTGCGCGGCGGCAAGATGGAAGACGTCATCTTCGCCGGTACGTCGGGCCGCCCGCCGCTCGGCCGTGCCGAGGTGCTGCTCACCATCGACAACGCCGACGGCACGCTGCCGATCGAGTACGCCGAGGTCACGATCAGCCGCACCATGTTCCGCTCGGGCGGCTCCGACTACGCCATCAACGGCACCCCCTGCCGCCTGCTCGACGTACAGGAGCTGCTCAGCGACTCGGGCATCGGTCGCGAGATGCACGTGATCGTCGGACAGGGCCAGCTCGACACGATCCTGCACGCCACCCCCGAAGACCGTCGCGGCTTCATCGAGGAGGCCGCCGGCGTCCTCAAGCACCGCAAGCGCAAGGAGAAGGCGCTCCGCAAGCTCGACTCGACCGACGGCAACCTCACCCGGCTCGGAGACCTCCTGAGCGAGATCCGGCGCCAGCTCAAACCGCTCGGACGTCAGGCGGACGTGGCGCGCCGCGCCGCCGTCGTCCAGGCCGACGTGCGTGACGCCCGCGCCCGTCTGATCGCCGACGACCTGGTCACGGCCCGCACCGCTCTCGAGCAGGAGCTCGCCGACGAGACGATCCTGGTCGAGCGCCGCGAGGAGGTCGAGGCCGCACTGGTCGCCGCGCGCGAGAGCGAGGCGCGGCTGGAGGCAGCACTCCGCGACGACCTCCCGGCCCTGGCCCACGCCCAGGAGGTGCTGTTCGGCCTGTCGGGCATGCGCGAGCGCCTGCGCGGTACGGCGTCGCTCGCCGCCGAGCGGGTGCGCCAAGCGGCGGGCTCCGAGCAGGAGAGCCTCGACTTCGGTCGGGATCCCGACGAGCTCGAGGTCGAGGCGAGCCGTATCCGCGAGCAGGAGTCCGCGATCGCCGCCGAGGTCGACACCCAGCGGGTCGCGCTCGAAGGGTCGGTGACCGCCCGTCGTACCACGGAGGACGCCGCGGCCGAGGAGGACCGCCGGGTGGCGGGGCTGCAGCGCGCCGCCGCCGACCGCCGCGAGGGCCTCGCCCGGCTGGCCGGCCAGGTCAACGCCGTCAAGTCGCGGGCCGCCGCCGCCGAGGAGGAGATCGGCCGCCTCGGGGAGTCGCGGGCGGCCGCCGTGGCCCGCGCCGACCGTGCCCAGCACGACTTCACCGCCCTCGAGACCCGGGTGGCCGGGCTCGACGCGGGCGAGGAGGGCCTCGACGCGGAGCACGAGGCCGCTCTGGCGCTGCTCGACGACGTGACGGAGCGGCTCGTCAAGGCGCGTGAGGAGGCTGCCCAGGCGGACCGCGACCGGTCGGCGCTCCAGGCGCGCAAGGACGCCCTCGGCCTCGGCCTCAGCCGCAAGGACGGCGCCGGGGCCCTGCTGGCCGCCTCGGGCTCCGTCTCGGGGCTGCTGGGGTCGGTCGCGGCGGTGCTCGCGGTCGAGACCGGCTACGAGACCGCGGTCGCGGCGGCGCTCGGTTCCGCGGCCGACGCGGTCGCCGTCACCGACGGCGACGCCGCCCTGGCCGCGATCGGCCACCTCAAGACCGGAGACCTCGGCCGGGCCGGACTGCTCCTGGGCGGCGGCGACCCACACGACGAGGTGTGGCCCGGTCTGCCCGGCCACGCGTCGTACGCCGTCGACGTGGTGTCCTGCCCCGACATCCTGCGACCCTCGCTCGCGCGGCTGCTCTTCAAGACCGCGGTGGTGCACGACCTCGACGCCGCTCGGGCGCTGGTCGCCGACCTGCCCGACGTGACCGCGGTGACCCGCGACGGCGACGTCCTCGGTGCTCACTTCGCAGCGGGTGGTTCGGCGTCCCAGCCCAGTCTGCTCGAGATCCAGGCGGCGTACGACGAGGCCTCGGCCCAGCTGTCCGAGGCCGTGGCCGCCTCCGAGCGCCTCGGCTTCGACATCTCGCGGCTCGACACCGAGCGTCTCGACGCCCAGAGCCGGGTCGACGTCGCCATGGCCAAGCTGCACGAGTCCGACGCGACCCTGGCGGCGGTGGCCGAGGAGCTCGGTCACTTCGGCTCGCAGGCCAGGTCCGCACGCGCCGAGGCCGAGCGCATCCTCGATGCGATGACCACGGCCCGCGAGGCGCGTGAGCAGGATCTCGCCGGCCTGGCCGACCTCGAGGGCCGGCTGGCCGCTGCCGAGGACGCCACCGACGAGGAGCCCGACACCACCACGCGCGAGAGCCTCGCCGAGGCGGCGCACGCGGCCCGCCAGGCCGAGATGGACGCCCGGCTCGCACTGCGTACCAGCGAGGAGCGGGCGCGAGCGCTGCACGGCCGCGCCGACTCGTTGGTGCGTGCCGCCGAGGCGGAGCGCGAGGCGCGGGCCCGGGCGATCCAGCGTCGCGAGCGCCTGGTGCGCGAGGGCCGTGCGGCCCAGGCGGTCGGCGTCGCGGTGAGTGTCGTCCTGGCCAAGCTCGAGGTGTCGATCCACCGTGCCGCCGAGCAGCGCGCTGCCGTCGAGTCCTCGCGCACCGAGCGCGAGGGTGACCTGCTCGGGGTCCGGGCGACGCTGCGGGACCTCACCCGCGAGCACGACGAGCTGGTCAACTCCGTGCACCGCGACGAGATGGCCCGCACCCAGCAGCGGATGCGCCTCGAGCAGCTCGCCGAGCGCGCCCTCGAGGAGCTCGGCCTCGACACGGACACCCTGGTCGCCGACTACGGTCCCGACCAGCTCATCAACCCGCACCCGGACGACGACCGCGACCAGCGGAACGTCGCCGAGGGTGACCTGAGCGAACCGTATCCGTACTCCCGCGAGGAGCAGACCAAGCGGCTGCGCTCCGCCGAGCGCGCCCTCGCGCTTCTCGGCAAGGTCAACCCGCTGGCGCTCGAGGAGTTCTCCGCGCTCGAGGAGCGGCACAAGTTCCTCACCGAGCAGCTCGAGGACCTCAAGGCGACGCGCAGAGACCTCCTCGACATCGTGCGCGAGGTCGACGCCCGCGTGCAGCAGGTCTTCACCGAGGCGTTCGCCGACGTGGCGGCCGCGTTCGAGTCGACCTTCGCCCGGCTCTTCCCCGGCGGTGAGGGGCGGCTCGTGCTGACCGACCCGTCCGACATGCTCGCGACCGGCGTCGAGGTCGAGGCGCGGCCCCCGGGGAAGAAGGTCAAGCGGCTGTCGCTGCTGTCGGGCGGCGAGCGATCGCTGGTCGCCGTGGCCTTCCTGGTCGCGCTCTTCAAGGCCCGGCCGTCGCCGTTCTACATCCTCGACGAGGTCGAGGCCGCGCTCGACGACACCAACCTCGGTCGCCTGCTCGAGATCTACGAGGAGCTGCGCGAGAACAGCCAGCTGCTCGTGATCACCCACCAGAAGCGCACCATGGAGGTCGGCGACGCGCTGTACGGCGTGACCATGCGCGGCGACGGCGTCTCCACCGTGATCAGCCAGCGACTCCGCGAGCGCGCATGACCGGGCCGGTCGCTCGTCGTACCCGACCGTGATCCCGTGACGTCCGGGCGCCCACCGCGGCCCACGCGCGCCGACTTCGTGCACTGGTCGGTCGCGACCACCCGCTGGGCCGACCTCGACGGTTTCGGCCACATGAACAACGCCCGCTACTTCGAGCTGATCGACACCGCGATCGACACGCACCTGCAGGATGCGATCGGTGGCGCGGTCGACACCCTCGACGCGATCGGGGTCTTCGCCGAGGTGTCCTGCCGATTCTTCCGCGAGATCGCCTACCCGGCCCCGATCGACCTCGGCGTCGTGGTGGACCGCGTCGGACGCTCGTCGATCCACTACCGCGTGGGCCTGTTCCAAGGCGACGACGCCGCGGCCGCCGAGGGGCGGGTCGTCGTCGTGTACGTCGACAACACCGACCCGTCGCGCCCGGCCACGTCGATCCCCGAGCCCGTGCGCGCGGCTGCCGAAGGGATCCTCCGTTGAGCACTCGAGACCCACGGGTCGACGACTACCTCGACCGGCTGCCGGCCTGGCAGCGCGAGACGCTGCAGCAGGTGCGCGAGGTGCTGCACCGCGCCGACCCCGAGATGACCGAGACCATCAAGCGGACGGTCCAGCCCTACTTCGTGCTCCAGGGCAACGTCGCGGCCTTCCTGGCCGCCCGCGACCACGTCAACGTGTTCGTGTACGACGGTGGGCTGGTGCCCGACCCGCACGGGCTCGTCACCGCCGGACACGACAACAAGACGGCCCGGACGATCGCGTTCGGCGAGGGAGACGTCGTACCGGAGCAGCCGCTGCTGGAGTTCTTCCGCCGGCTCGTCGCCGACAACCGCGCCGGCGGCTGGCGCCGGCTCAAGGACCGCCCGCGCGAGGTGTGATCCCACACGCCGTGGCGGGGCGGGGCAGCCCGTCACCGCGGATGTGCCAGGGTGAAGACATGTGGACCCTGGTGATCGCCATGCTCGTGATCCTGGTGCTTGCCGGCCTCGTCGTGCTCTACGTCGCCTTCCCCCACCGTGGTGAGGACATCCCTGCCGCAGGGTGGCTCGGCAACGTGATGCGCAAGGGCGTCGACTCGGCACCGACCCTCGACAACACCGCGGAGGGGGGTGCGGAGCTCCCGGCCGAGCATCTCGACCTGACCAGCCGCGAGCCCGCCGCCCCCGAGTCGCCGGGGCGCGACGCCTGACCGACCACCCGCCTCTGATTGGATGACGGCATGGGTGACTGGCTGTTCCTGATCATCGGCGTCCTCGTCGTCGCGGTCGGTGTGGTGGCCGGCCTGCTGACCACCGGGCGCCGTCGCCGGAGCGGCCCGTCCGCCTCCACGGAGGTCATCGCGCCGTCCGGCGGCGTGCCGTCGGCCGCCACGACCGAGCCGGCCGACGAGCGTGCTGCCGCTGCCGTCACGACGCTCGAGCGGCCGGAAGGTACGGCGTCGCGGCTGGTGCGGCTGCGTCAGCGGCTGGCCGGCTCCCAAGGTGGCCTCGGGCGCGGGCTGCTGGCCCTGCTGTCGCGCGAGCGCCTCGACGAGGACACCTGGGAGGCGATCGAGGACACCCTCCTGACCGCCGACGTCGGTGTCGTGCCGACCCAGCAGCTCGTCGACCATCTGCGGACGCGGCTGCGCGTCGACGGCAAGGAGGCGGGCGACCCGCGCGGCGTACTCCGCGACGAGCTGCTGCAGCTCGTCGGACCCGACATGGACCGCCGGCTCCAGGTCTCGGGCGCCGACGGGAAGCCCGGCGTCGTCCTGGTGGTCGGCGTCAACGGCACCGGCAAGACCACCACCGTCGGCAAGCTCGCCCGGATCCTCGTCGCCGAGGACCGCTCGGTCGTGCTCGGTGCCGCCGACACCTTCCGCGCGGCCGCGGTCGAGCAGCTGGCCACCTGGGGCGAGCGGGTCGGCGTCGAGGTGGTGCGCGGACCCGAGGGCGGCGACCCGGCGAGCGTGGCGTTCCAGGCCGTGCAGGAGGGGGTCGATCGCGGCCTCGACACGGTGCTGGTCGACACCGCCGGCCGGCTGCAGAACAAGGCCGACCTGATGGACGAGCTCGGCAAGGTGAAGCGGGTCATCGAGAAGCAGGCACCGGTCACCGAGGTGCTGCTCGTCCTCGATGCGACCACCGGGCAGAACGGCCTCGTGCAGGCCCGCGTCTTCTCCGAGATCGTCGACGTCACCGGCATCGTGCTCACCAAGCTCGACGGCTCGGCCAAGGGAGGCATCGTGGTCGCGGTCCAGCGCGAGCTCGGCGTACCCGTCAAGCTGGTCGGCCTCGGCGAGGGTGCCGACGACCTCGCCCCCTTCGACGCGGGGGCGTTCGTCGACGCCCTCCTCGGGTAGGGGTGGCGAGGATGAGCCGGTGGAGAGCCGCCGTACGTCGGGTGGCCGTCGAGCGCGTCAAGCCCCGCGTCCCGGAGGGTGCGTGGCAGGGGATGCGCCGCATCGCGGGGCGAGGTCAGGGTCAGCCTCCGACACGCAACCCTCGGCTGCTCGGCATGAGCCTGAGCGAGCTGGCCGAGGAGTTCGGCAGCGACAAGTGGGGCGTGCACCGCTACACGCCCCACTACGAGCGCCACTTCGCCCACCTCCGTGCCGACGAGATGGTGGTGATCGAGCTCGGGATCGGCGGCTACGCACGCGAGAAGCAGGGCGGCGCCTCGCTGAAGATGTGGAAGTGGTTCTTCCCGCGCGCCCAGATCATCGGCGTCGACATCGAGGACAAGTCCTTCGTGAACCAGCCACGGATCCAGGCGTTCCTGGGTTCGCAGACCGACCGCAAGCTGATGCGGCGCATCATCTCGAGGTACGGCGCGCCCACCATCGTCATCGACGACGGCAGCCACCGGCCACCCCACGTGATCAAGAGCTTCCAGATCCTCTTCCCGATGCTCGCCGACGGCGGCCTCTACGTCATCGAGGACACCCAGACCAGCTACTGGCCGGAATGGAAGGGGAGCCTCGACCTCGACGACCCGGACACCTCGATGGCCCTCGTCAAGCGTCTGATCGACGGACTGAACTACGAGGAGTTCCTGCCCGAGGACTACGAGCCGACCTACGCCGACCTCCACATCGTGGCGGTGCACTGTTACCACAACCTCGTCGTGATCGAGAAGGGTGACAACCGGGAGGGCAGCAACAAGCGTCGGGCCAACCGCAAGTGGTACCGCCAGCAAGCCGCCCCCGTGCAGCACCCCGCATCCCCGCCCGACCGAGGATGAACAGGGTCCTCGACTTCTTCCCGGACTGGCGTCGCAGCAACCCGTTCCAGGGCATGTTGTTCTCCGGGCTGGACCGGGTCGGCGCCACCCCCGAGCCGGTGGTCGACCTGGTCGGCCACCTCGCCGCCGACGCACCTCCCGGGCGGGTGCTCAACGTGCACTGGACGACGCCCGTCCTCGGTTCGGCGGCCACGGACGCCGACGCCGAGGCAACGGTGTCGGAGCTGGCCACCGCCCTGCCGGCATTCCGGGCCGGTGGCGGCCGACTGGTCTGGACCGTGCACAACGTGCTGCCGCACGAGGCGCGGCACGTCGAGAGCGAGATCGCGGTCGCCCGTCTCCTGGCCGACCACGCCGACGTCGTCCACGTGCTCTCGGCGGCGACCCTGGAGGCGACGCAGCCCTGGTATCGCCTGGACCCGGGCCGGGTGGTCTGCATTCCGCACTCGAGCTATGTCGGCGTCTATCCCGACCGGGTGACCCGTGCCGGAGCGCGTCGTCGGCTCGGTCTCCGGCCGGATGACACCGTGCTCGTGACCCTCGGCCAGATCCGCCCCTACAAAGGGCTCGACCGCCTCCTCGACCTCGTGGAGGAGGCCTCGGCGGCGAACCCTCGCCTGCGGCTGCTGGTCGCGGGGAGCATGGTCCGGCATCCCGACGGCCCCGCGTTCGCGGAGCGGCTCGCGGCGATGCCGTGCGTCGTGGCGCACACCAGCCGGGTGCGTGACCGGCAGGTGCAGGTGTGGATGCGGGCGGCCGACCTCGCCGTACTGCCCTACCTCAAGGTCCTCAACTCCGGGTCGTTCTTCCTCGCCGAGTCGTTCGGGCTGCCCGTCGTGGCCCCGCGGGTCGGTGCCCTCGCGGCGTACGACGGCGCTGGGCACACCCGGCTCTTCGACGACGACGCGGGGCTGGCGGCGGTGCTGTCCGGCGCCATCCGAGACCTGGTCGAGGACCCCGCGGGCGCCGCGCGGGCCCGCGCCTCGGCCGAGCAGGCTGCCCGGGGGCGGCCGGTCGAGGCGATGGCTGCCGCCTTCGCCGACGCGGTCGCGCCGCTGTGGGAGTTCACAGAGCCGTAACACGGGGACGCCGGATCGTTGCACGACGGCAACACGCGGCGTCGTACGACGAAACGTGCGACGCCGAGTCTTACCCCCATCGGGGTGGCCGAGCGCGGACGACGTGGTCCAGGCACGGGCGCCCATCGCACAAGTGTGGAGGTTCCATGGACGGCTACTACGCCTGGATGATCGTGGCGACGGCCTTCGTCCTCATGATGACGACGCCGGCGCTCGCCCTGTTCTACGGCGGCATGACCCGGTCCAAGTCCGTGCTCAACATGATGATGATGTCCTACGTCTCGCTGGCGGTCGTCGGCATCGTCTTCGTGCTCTGGGGCTGGTCGGAGGGCTGGGGCGGCGACGGGGTCGGCAACGGCAACGGGAAGCTGATCGCCAGCCCGTTCCACATGTTCGGCCTCGCTCACGTCTCGACCGGCAACTACATCTACGTGCTGTTCCAGCTCACCTTCGCGGTGATCACGGCCGCGCTGATCTCGGGCGCGATCGCCGATCGCGTGAAGCTCTCGTCGTGGATCGTCTTCCTGCCGATCTGGGTCACGCTGTGCTACTTCCCGATCGCCCACAACGTCTGGGGCGGCGGCTGGTTCTACTCGCACTTCGCGAACCTCGACTACGCCGGTGGCACGGTCGTGCACATCAACGCCGGTATCGCCGGTGGCGTGCTCGCCCTCATCATCGGCCGCCGCGTGGGCTTCATGCGCGACCCGATGAAGCCGCACAACCTGACGCTCACGATGATCGGCGCGGGGATGCTGTGGTTCGGCTGGTACGGCTTCAACGTCGGCTCGATCGTCTTCACCAGCGACGCGCTGAGCAGTCCGGCGAAGTTCTCCGCGCAGTTCTACAGCGAGACCGGGGCGACGTTCATGAACACCACGCTCGCCACGATGGCCGCGATGCTCGGGTGGCTGCTGATGGAGCGGATCCTGCACGGCAAGGCCACCTCACTGGGTGCGGCCTCGGGTGTCGTGGCCGGCCTGGTCGCGATCACGCCCGCCTGCGGTGCGGTCAACATCGTCGGCGCCCTGATCGTCGGCGTCGTGGCGGGCATGGGCTGCGCCTACGCGGTCGGCCTGAAGTTCAAGTTCGGTCTGGACGACTCGCTCGACGTCGTCGGCGTCCACCTGGTCGGCGGCGTACTGGGCTGTGTCCTGATCGGCTTCGTCGGCACGAACACGTCGCCTCAGGGCGTCGACGGTCTGTTCGGCACCATGAACGGCCTCTTCTACGGCGGCAACGCAACGCTGCTCGTCCACCAGATCCTCGGTGTCCTCTTCACCGTGGTCTGGACCGGCGCGCTCACCGCTGCGATCGGCCTCGTCATCAAGTACACGATCGGCTGGCGGGTCACCGAGGAGGAGGAGATCGACGGCATCGACTTCGCCGAGCACGGTGAGTCGGCGTACGACCTCGACGGTCGCTCTGGTGGTGTACTCGGTGGGACGGGTCCCGTCGCGGCCACGCTCGCCAAGACCCCCACCACGGAAGGAGTCATGGCATGAAGCTCATCACCGCGGTGATCAAGCCGCACAAGTGGGAAGAGGTCCGTGAGGCCCTGGAGACCTTCGGGGTCACGGGAATGACGGTCTCCGAGGTCAGCGGCTACGGCCGGCAGAAGGGGCACACCGAGGTGTACCGCGGTGCGGAGTACGACATCGCGCTGGTGCCCAAGATCCGGATCGAGATCGTGGCGGACGACGGGGACGCCGAGGACATCCTCGGCATCATCCAGAAGACCGCCCAGACGGGACGCATCGGGGACGGCAAGGTCTGGGTCAGCCCGGTCGAGACGGTCGTCCGCGTCCGTACCGGCGACCGCGACGCGGCGGCCCTCTGACGTACGACGTGGAGACCCCGCCGGCCACCCGGCCGGCGGGGTACGCCGTGGGCAGGGCCCGTGGCCCCGTCCGGACCGATCGGACTCCGCCGTGGACCGGAACCAGCGCACCGACGAGGCCGACGCGCTCTGCGCGTCCGCCTACGCCGACACGGGCGCACCCGAGAGCGGGTGCGCCCTCGTCGCCGTCGGCGGCTACGGGCGGCGCGAGCTCGCGCCGTACTCCGACCTCGACGTGGTGCTGGTGCACGAGCCCGAAGTCGACGTACGCGGCGCGGGGGAGAAGGTCTGGTACCCGATCTGGGACTCCGGCGCCAGGCTCGACCACTCCGTCCGCAGCGTGCCGGACATGGTCGAGCAGGCCGACGCCGACCTGCGCGTCGCGCTGGGGCTGCTCGACCTCCGGCATCTCGCCGGCGACCCTCACCTGACGCTGCGGCTCCGCTCGGCGGTGCTCGCGCACTGGCGTCGTACGGCGCGCGAGCGGCTGCCGGGCCTGCGCGACCTCGTCACGAGGCGGCACGAGCTGATGGGTGAGCTGGCCCATCTCTCGGTCCCCGACCTGAAGGAGTCCGAGGGCGGCCTGCGGGACGCGACCGTCCTGAAGGCGCTGGTCGCGACCTGGCTCGTCGACGTACCGCACGTCGACCTCGAGCGCTCGCGGCGCTCCCTGCTCGACGTGCGCGACGCGCTGCACACGGTGGCGGGACGGGCGACGGACCGGATCGCCCCGGAGCTGTGGGAGGACCTGGCCGAGCGGATCGGCGTCGAGGGCGACGCCGCGGCCCAGCGCTACGTACGCGAGCTGGGGCGCCGCATCACGCACCTGTCCCGGCTGACGTGGCGCCGGGTCGACGGCGTACTGGCGCGGCCGACCTCGGCCAGGGTGTCTCGTCGTCCCGAGCTCCAGCCGGTCGAGCCGGGCGTCGCGCTCTCGGGCCGTGAGGTCGTGCTGACCCGGGAGGCCCGGCCGACCGGCGACCCGACGCTCCTGCTGCGCGCGGCCGCGATCGCCGCGGAGCGCGACGCGGAGCTCGCTCCCGCGACCGCGACGCGGCTGGTCGCCGAGTGTCCGGCCCTTCCCGAACCGTGGCCGACGGCCGCGCGGCAGGCGCTGGTGCGGCTGCTCGCCGCCGGGCCGGGTCTCCTTCCCGTCTGGGAGACGCTCGAGGAGACCGGCGCCCTCGAGGCCGTGCTGCCCGAGTGGGAGCGCATCCGGCTGCTGCCGCACGCGTCCGCGATCCATCGGTTCACCGTCGACCGGCACGTCGTCGAGACCTGCATGGCGGCGGCGGCCATGATCCGCGAGGTCTCCCGCCCCGACGTACTCCTGGTCGCGGCGCTCCTCCACGACATCGGCAAGGGCGGGCTCACCGAGCACAGCGTCGCGGGGGAGCCCCTGGCCCGCGAGGTCGCGGCGCGGATGGGCTTCGACGGCGAGGCGGTCGACCTGATCGGGCTCCTGGTACGGCGACACCTGCTGCTCGCCGACACCGCGACGACCCGCGACCCCGAGGACCCCGCCACGGCCCGGTACGTCGCCGACCGGCTCGCCGGCGCGGACGCGCTGTCGCTCCTCCTCACGCTGACCGAGGCCGACGCACGCGCCACTTCGCCGAAGGCCTGGTCGGCGTGGCGGGCCGGACTGATCCGCCAGGTCGCCGCCCGGACGGCCTCGCTGCTGGGGGAGCCGTCGTCGGTCGAGGACAGCCCCGATGAGGTCGCCGTACCGAAGGAGGTACGACGCGGCGCGGTGTCGATCCGGGTGTCGCCCACGGACGGGGGAGCGCGGGTGACCGTGCTCGCGCCCGACCGGGTCGGGCTGCTGGCCGACGCGGCCGCGCTCTTCGCGCTGCAGCGCGCCTCGGTCCGGTCCGCGCGGGCGTGGGCGCAGGACGACGTCGGCGTCTCGGTGTGGGAGGTGGGCGAGGAGCATCTCGACGAGGCCGTCCTGCGCCACCGCTTCGAGGCGATCGTGGCCGGGCGGGTCGACCCCTCCCGGCTCAAGGGCGAACCGGACCGCATCGCCCCCTCGGTCGTCGTACGCCCCGAGGCGTCCGCGCGCGCGACCGTCCTCGAGGTGCGCACGGCCGACCGCCCCGGCGTGGTCCACCAGGTGTGCGCAGCCCTGGCCGGGCTCGACCTGACGGTCCGCTCGGCGCACGTGGACACCCTCGGCCCCCAGGCCGTCGACGTGTTCTACGTCCAGGAGGCCCATGCCGGGGTCCTCTCCGACACCCGCGCCGCCGAGGCCGCGCACGCCGTACGCGACGCCCTCTCCGGATAGTCCCTGACGAAACGGCTGTCATTTCGCCCGATTCACGACCGTTTCGTCAGGGACTACCGAGGCGGGCCGTGCGGAGTCGGGGGGTGGGTGGGGGGCCGGTTAGGCTGGAGACCCGCACCACCCACTTCTCAAGGACTCACTTGTTCGCCACGCTCTCCGACCGGCTCGCCGACACCTTCAAGAACCTCCGCGGCAAGGGCCGCCTCTCCGAGGCCGACATCGACGCGACCGCGCGCGAGATCCGGATCGCCCTGCTCGAGGCCGACGTCGCCCTGCCCGTCGTGCGTGAGTTCGTCGACGCCGTCAAGGAGCGGGCCCGCGGCGAGGAGGTGAGCGGGGCGCTCAACCCGGCCCAACAGGTCGTCAAGATCGTGAACGACGAACTGGTGACCATCCTCGGCGGCGAGACGCGGCGGCTGCGCTACGCCAAGACCGCTCCGACCGTGATCATGCTGGCGGGCCTCCAGGGCTCCGGCAAGACGACCTTGGCCGCGAAGCTCGCCGTCTGGCTCAAGGAGCAGGGCAAGCAGCCGATGCTCGTGGCCGCCGACCTCCAGCGCCCCAACGCCGTCAACCAGCTGCAGGTCAACGGCGAGCGCGCCGGCGTACCCGTCTTCGCACCCGAGCCCGGCAACGGGGTCGGCGATCCGGTGGAGGTCGCCCGCGCGTCCATCGACGAGGCCCGCCGCAAGCTGTACGACGTCATCATCGTCGACACCGCCGGTCGGCTGGGTGTGGACGCCGACCTGATGCGGCAGGCGGCCGACATCCGAGACGCGGTCAGCCCCGACGAGATCCTCTTCGTCGTCGACGCCATGATCGGCCAGGACGCCGTCACGACGGCGCAGGCGTTCCTCGACGGTGTCGGGTACGACGGCGTCGTCCTCACCAAGCTCGACGGCGACGCCCGCGGTGGTGCCGCGCTGTCGATCGCCGGCATCACCGGCAAGCCCGTGATGTTCGCCTCCGCGGGTGAGAAGCTCACCGACTTCGACGTCTTCCACCCCGACCGGATGGCCTCGCGGATCCTCGACATGGGCGACGTGATGACCCTGATCGAGCAGGCCGAGAAGACCTTCGACCAGGAGCAGGCCCTCAAGGCCGCGGGCAAGCTCACCGGCCAGGGCGGCGAGTTCACCCTCGACGACTTCCTCGAGCAGATGCAGCAGGTCCGCAAGCTCGGCTCGATGTCCAAGATCATGGGGATGCTGCCCGGGATGGGCCAGTTCCGCGACCAGCTGGAGAACTTCGACGAGCGCGAGATCGACCGGATCCAGGCGGTCATCCAGTCGATGACGCCCGCCGAGCGCGCCAACCCCAAGCTGATCGACGGCTCTCGCCGGGCCCGGATCGCGCGCGGCTCCGGCCGCCAGGTCTCCGACGTCAACAGCCTGGTCGACCGCTTCTTCGAGGCGCGCAAGATGATGCTGTCGTTCGCCAAGGGCGGCGGGATGCCCGGCATGCCGGGGATGCCAGGCATGGCCGGCGGCGGCAAGCGCGGGAAGGCCAAGCAGGCCGCGAAGTCCAAGCAGGGCAAGGGGCGTCGGGTGAGCGGCAACCCGGCCAAGGCCGCTGCCGAGGCACGCGCGGCCCAGGAGAAGGCGCCGGCCAACCCGTTCGGCAACCCCGACGGCGAGGACATCGACTACGAGAAGGCGGCGGCCGCCCTGGACCTGCCCAAGGACTTCTCCAAGTTCCTCAAGTAGGGCGCGTGTCCGTGATCGTGGTCGACGGCGCCAACGTCGTCGGTGCCCGGCCCGACGGCTGGTGGAAGGACCGCGCCGGTGCGGCCCGGCGTCTGCACGAGCAGCTGATGACTGCCGACGTCGACGGCGACATCGTCCTCGTGCTCGAGGGTGAGGCGAAGGCGGGTGTGCCGGTCGGCCGCGACGGCCACGTGACCGTCGTACACGCGCCGCGGGACGGCGACAGCGAGATCGTCCGGCAGGCCCACCACGCTGCCGACGCGGGCCGCACGGTCACCGTGGTGACCGCCGACCGGCTGCTCGCCGCCCGGGTCGCGAAGGCCGGGTCGATCGTCGGTCCCACCTGGCTGCTCGACCGCCTCGTCTGACCACGCCACGCACCTCATCCGAGGGTCGTCCGCCCGAGGGCGTGCTCTGGTACGGCGTGGTGCGGACGACCTGTCAGGAAGCGAGCTCGGCGGCTCGGGTGATCGCCAGCGAGAGCGCGCCCATCAGCTCGGCCCGCTCGCCGAAGTGCCCCGACACCACCTCGGCCGACGCCGCCGCCTCAGGGTGGGCGTAGCGGTCGACGCCGGCGCGGATCGACTCGACCAGCGTCGGCGACGACCCGAGGGACCCGCCGACCACGATCATCGCCGGGTTGAGCGTGGTGCAGAGGCCGGCCAGCACCCGGCCGACCGTGTGGCCGGCGTCGGTGAGGACCCGGCGTACGGCGGTCTCGCCCCGCGCGTCCAGCGCCCGGAGGTCGTCGAGGTCGAGGGTGTCGCCGTACACCGGACGCAGCAGGTCGAGCAGGCGACGGGTCGAGACCTCGGTCTCGAGGCAGCCCCGACTGCCGCAGCGGCAGACACGACCGTCCTCGCGCGCCAGGACGTGGCCGATCTCGCCGGCGAGCCCGGCAACGCCCCGATGCAGCCGCCCACCCAGGATCAGCCCGGCTCCGACCCCGCTGGCGAGCTTGACGTAGAGCACGTCGGCGGCGCCCCGGGCCGCGCCGTGCTGGTGCTCGGCCATGGCGCCGAGGTTGGCGTCGTTGTCGACCACCACGGGCAGACGCAGCCGGCTCGCGAGCTCGTCGGCGGGAGCGAGCTCGTGCCAGCCCGGCAGGATCGCCTGGTCGACGCGGGCGGACCGACGGTCGATCGGGGCCGGGACGCACAACCCGACCTGGAGCAGCTCCGCCGCGGGGATGCCGGCCTGCCGAGCCGTCTGCCGCACCAGATCGGCCGCACGGTCGAGCGTGGAGGCGCCCTGCGGGTCGGCGTCCGTGATCAGCTCGACCTCGGCGAGCACGCGGGCGCTGCGGTCGGAGACGGCGACCCGGATGTGGCCGTGCCCGATGTCGACGCCGGCCACACCGCCCGGACGCAGGGCCAGGGCCACGAGCAGCGGCGGGCGCCCGCTCCCGCCTTTGTACGGCGTACCGCGGTCCTCGGTCTCCACGACCAGGCCGGCTCCCAACAGCTCGGTGACCAGGCTCGAGACCGTCGTCCGCGAGAGCCCGGACCCGCGGGCGAGGTCGGCGCGGCTCTGGGGCCCGCCCGACCGGAGGAGTCCGGTGATGGCGCGCAGGTTGGACGTGCGCAGCTGAGCCAGCGAGTGTCCGGGCACGGCACGAAGGGTAGACCGATTGCTCCAGAGGGTGGACGAATCCGCCGCTCAGCGGACTCTGTTACGCACTGACTCGGAGAAATCCGCGTTCCTGGGTTCGGATCCTCAGCTCACACACTCTCGGGAGAGCACATGTTCGCGTTCCGCACGCGACGGGGCATGGCGGCCGTCGCCCTCGGAGCCTCGGCCGTCCTCGCCGTCGGGCTCACCTCGTTGCCGACAGCCGGCGCTTCCGCGACCTCGTCTCCGCCGGCCGCGCACCACCACACTCCGGCCTACCTGAATCCGCAGCTCTCCGTGCACCGGCGCACTGGTCGCGGCGTGGCTGCCGGGCAGTGACGGCGAGGGCGTCGCGGACGACCTCTTCGGCAACCACCCGTGCACCGGCCAGCTGCCGGTGACCTGGCCGCGGACGGTGTCCCAGGAGCCGATCAACGCCGGAGACCGGCAGTACGACCCGCGGTACCCGTTCGGCTTCGGGCTGCGTACGAGGTAGAGGTCTGTCCCGGCTCAGACCGGGTCGGAGTCGTCGACCCCGAGCTGCTCGAGCTCCTTCTCGGCCGCGGGGTGCGGGGGCACCGCCTCGAGGTGGTGGGTCCGTACGGCCGCGAACGTCCAGATCTTGTTGAGCACGAACGACAGCGGCGTGACGACCCCGATCACGATCAGCTGCGCCCAGTAGAGCCGGGTACGGAGCCCGGTCGTGTCGTCCAGCGGGTCGGTCGGCAACGAGATCGGCGAGCCGTGGTGCATCAGGAGGGTGAGCAGGACGAGCCCGATCGCCTGGCCGAGCATGCCCACGGCGAGGAACGGCCAGTACTCGCGCCACCACGACCGGTGGGTACTGCTGCGGAAGGTCCATGAGCGGTTGAGCTGGAAGTTCCAGAGGTTCGCGACGACGAAGGCGGCCGTCGAGTACAGGTGGTACCACCGCACGTGGAACTCGGTGGGGCGCAACGCGAAGAGCGCGACCTCCGGGTGCGGTCCGAGGCGCTTGACCACGATCAGCGCGATCAGGTTGACGACCACCCCGGTCCCGCCGACGAGGGCGAAACGCACGAACTGCACGGCGTTGCGCCGGTGCCTGCGACGGGACTCGGTCCGGGTCGTGCTCACAGTCGCGAACCCTATCCGCAGACCCCAGACAGTCGTGCGTCCACAGCCCGCCCGGTGCCCCACGTCGTACGGCGTGCGAGCCGGTAGCGTCGCGCGCATGACCGCCCTCCGCTTCCGCGGGCCCGTGCTGCCCGACGGCGAGCCGCGCGACCTCTACGTCGTCGACGGCCGGGTCACCCTCGAGCCGGTGGCCGGGGCCGAGACGGCGGCCGAGGGCTGGATCGTGCCGGGCCTCGTCGATGCCCACTGCCACATCGGCCTCGACGAGCACGGCGCGGTCGACCACGCCACCACCGAGGCGCAGGCGGTGGCCGACCGCGACGCGGGGGCGCTGTTGCTGCGCGACTGCGGCTCGCCGTCGGACACCCGGTGGGTCCAGCAGCGCGACGACCTGCCGCGACTGATCCGCTGCGGCCGGCACCTGGCCCGTACCCGGCGCTACATCCGCGACTACGCCCACGAGGTCGAGCCCGACGACCTGCCCGCCCACGTCGGCCACGAGGCCCGGGCTGGGGACGGCTGGGTCAAGCTCGTCGGCGACTGGATCTCGCGCGACGAGGGCGACCTCGCGCCGTCGTTCCCGGCCGAGACGTTCGCCGCCGCGATCGACACGGCACACCAGTACGGCGCTCGGGTCACCGCGCACTGCTTCGGCGAGACCGTCCTCCCCGACCTGATCGCGGCCGGCATCGACTGCATCGAGCACGGCACCGGCCTGACCACCGACCTGGTCGAGACGATGGCCGAGCAGGGCACCGCGCTGGTGCCCACCGTCGTCCAGCTCGACAACTTCCCCGACTACGCCGAGGCCGGGCGGGCGAGGTTCCCGGCGTACGCCGGCCACATGCTCGCCCTGCACGCGCGCCGGCGCGAGACGATCATGGCGGCCTTCGAGGCGGGGGTGCCGATCTTCGCCGGCACCGACGCCGGTGGGGTGCTGCCCCACGGTGGCATCGCCGACGAGGTGGCAGAGCTCGCGGCGTACGGCATGCCGGCCGCCTACGCGCTCGGCGCCGCGAGCTGGCGGGCCCGCGAGTGGCTCGGCTGGGAGCCCGCTCTCGACGAGGGCGGCCCGGCGGACTTCGTCGTCTACCCGCGCGACCCGCTCGCGGACCTCTCGGTGCTGCGGGGACCCACCGCCGTCGTCCTCCGGGGACGGGTCGTGTGAACGAGCCCCAGCTCGTGACCGCGTTGCGCTCGGTCGGGTGCGTCTTCGCCGAGGAGGAGGCCCGCCTGCTGCTCGACGAGGCCTCCTCGCCGGCCGAGCTGATGGCCTGGACGGCGCGCCGGATGGCCGGCGAGCCGCTCGAGCACGTGGTCGGCTGGGCGTCGTTCGCGGGTCTCCGGGTGGCGGTCGACCCGGGCGTGTTCGTGCCCCGCCGCCGCAGCGAGCTCGTGGTGGCCGTGGCGAGCCGTTCCGTGGCCGACGTCGTGGTCGACCTGTGCTGCGGCAGCGGTGCCCTCGGGGCGGCTCTGGCGGCGCGCTGGCCCGAGGCCGAGGTGTACGCCGCCGACGCCGACCCCGCTGCGGTCGCCTGCGCCCGTCGTAACCTGCCGGCCGAGCGGGTCTTCGCCGGTGACCTCTACACCGCTCTGCCCGACGACCTGCGAGGCCGAGTCGGCCTGCTCGTCGTCAACGCGCCCTACGTGCCCACCGACGCCATCGCGACCATGCCGCGCGAGGCGCGCGACCACGAGCACCTGCAGGCGCTCGACGGGGGTGCCGACGGCCTCGACGTCCAGCGACGCGTCGTGGCCGGGGCCTCCGGATGGCTCGTGCCGGGCGGCCGGCTCCTGGTCGAGACCGGTCGCGGTCAGGCCGACCGCACCGCCGAGCTGTTCTCCCTGGCCGGGCTCGCGGCGACCGTCGTGACCGACGACGAGATCGCTGGCACCGTGGTGGCCGGGCGCAGTGTGGTCACCACCGCCTCGTGAGTCGGCCGCCGGTCACGAGCGCCGAGGGGCGCGGACCGACACCAGCGCCGCGTCCGTCGTACGCCGGTGGTCGCGGCGGATTCGGTCCGCTCGCGCCGGTCTGGCACAATGACCGGCTGAGTCTGCGTGTCCCGGACCCTCTCATCCGGAGCAGCGCGGCCCGCCGAGGCGAACGCCCGTGTCCCCACGTGGCGCGTGACCCTCACCCACACACAACTTTCGAGGAGACACCACAACCGTGGCCGTCAAGATTCGCCTGAAGCGCCTGGGCAAGGTCCGGGTGCCGATGTACCGCATCGTCGTCGTCGACGCGCGCAAGAAGCGCGACGGACGGGTGCTGGAGGAGATCGGCAAGTACCACCCGAAGGAAGACCCGTCGTACATCTCGATCGTCTCCGACCGTGCGCAGTACTGGCTCCGGGTCGGCGCACAGCCGTCCGACGCCGTCGCCAAGCTGCTCAAGATCACCGGTGACTGGCAGACGTTCAAGGGCGTCGGCGGTACCGAGGGCACGCTCAAGGTTGCCGAGCCCAAGCGCGACAAGCAGGAGATCTTCAACGAGGCCCTCAAGGACGCCGTGAGCGAGCCCAAGGCCGAGGCCGTGACGCGTCGTACGACCAAGAAGACCGCCGCGAAGGCCACCGAGGCTGCCGCCGAGACGCCTGTGGAGGCTGCCGAGGCGCCTGTGGAGGCCGCTGTCGAGGCTCCGGCCGAGGTGGTCGCCGAGGAGCCCGCTCCGGTCCCCGCCGACGAGACCCCGGAGGGTGCCGCCGACGCGGCCGAGACCGCCGAGGCCGCCGAGGCCGACGCCGACGCCAAGTCCGCCGAGGCCTGACCGTGCTGGCCGAGGCGCTCGAGCACCTGGTTCGCGGGGTCGTCGACCACCCGGACGACGTCACCGTGCATGACAAGCAGACCCGGCGCGGTCCGCTGCTCGAGGTCCGGGTCCACCCCGACGACCTCGGCAAGGTGATCGGCCGCAACGGTCGTACGGCGACCGCGTTCCGTACCGTGGTCTCGGCGCTGGCCGGCCGCGAGGGCTCGCGGATCGACTTCGTCGACGTCGACCGGGGCCGGTGACCCACTCCCGGGCGAGCGAGCTCGCAGCGCCGCTCGCTGTAGTCGTTCCGACCCGGCGGTGCCGGGTCGGAACGTCCTCGCTCGCCCCGGCACTGCCGGGCCGGAGCGTCCTCGCTCGAGCCTGACCGCGTGGAGATGATCGAGGTGGTGGTCGGCCGCGTCGGCAAGCCCCACGGGATCCGTGGTGAGGTGACCGTCGAGCTGCGCACCGACGAGCCGGAACGACGCTTCGCCGCCGGCGCCACCCTCCGTGCCGAGCGACCGCGCGGGTCGGCCGCACCGTGGCCGGCGCTCACCATCTCCTCGACGCGCTGGCACCAGTCCAGGCTGCTGGTCCGTTTCGACGAGCTGACCGACCGCACGGTCGCCGAGTCGGCGCGCGGGCTGCTCCTGCACGCGACCGTCCCGGCCGACGAGTCGCCGGACGACCCCGACGAGTTCTACGACCACCAGCTGGTGGGGCTCGCGGCGGTCGACCTCGACGGCCACCCGCTGGGCGAGGTCACCGGGGTCCTCCACGGTGCGCAGGACCTGCTCCAGATCCGTACGCCGGACGGGCGCGACGCGCTGGTCCCGTTCGTGGCCGCGCTGGTCCCCGAGGTCGACGTCGAGGCCGGGCGGGTCGTCGTGGCCGACCGGCCGGGCCTGGTCACCCCGTTCCCCGAGGACGACGCCTCGTGAGGATCGACCTCGTCACGATCTTCCCGGCCTGGTTCGACTCGCTCGACGTGTCGCTGACCGGCAAGGCCCGCGCGTCGGGCCTGGTCGACATCGCCGTCCATGACCTGCGCGACTGGACGCACGACCGTCGCCGGACCGTCGACGACACGCCGTACGGCGGCGGGGCCGGCATGGTGATGAGGCCGGAGCCCTGGGGCGAGGCGCTCGACGCCCTGGCTGCGGCCGGCCCGGCCGGCAGTGGCCGGCCCGTGCTCGTCGTACCCACTCCGAGCGGGCGCCCCTTCACTCAGGCCGTCGCGCGCGAGCTGGCCCGGGCCGAGCACCTGGTCTTCGCGTGCGGCCGCTACGAGGGCATCGACCAGCGCGTGGTCGACGGGGCCGCCTCGTCGTACGACGTGCGCGAGGTGTCGTTGGGCGACTTCGTGCTGAACGGCGGAGAGGTCGCCGCCCTCGCCGTGACCGAGGCCGTCGTCCGGCTGCTCCCGGGCTTCCTGGGCAACCCCGGCTCGCTCGTCGAGGAGTCGCACCAGGACGGCCTGCTGGAGTACCCCGTCTACACCAAGCCGCCGACGTGGCGCGGCCGCGACGTGCCCGCCGTACTCCTGTCGGGTGACCACGCCGCGATCGCGGCCTGGCGTCACGCCGAGTCCGTACGCCGGACCGTCACCCGCCGCCCCGACCTCGCCCACCCCGCGGCATCCGTCGGCCTGGGCGGCCTCGACGTCGATGTCCGGCTCGCGGTGCGGGCGGACGCCGGCGAGCTCTTCACCCTGACCCGCGCCTGCTGGCTCCAGGAGCTGTGGGCCAACCCCGGCGTGGTGATCCCGGCGCTCGAGGAGTCGTTCGACGACCTGGTCGGGAGCCTCGATGACTGGACGACCTTCGTCGCCCGGGCCGGCGGGCGGCTGGTCGGGTCGGTCCGCGGTCGCGCCGACGGGGATGTCTGGGACGTCGGCCGGATCATGGTCGCGCCCGACCTGCAGGGCCGCGGTCTCGGTCGCCACCTGCTCACCCTCATCGAGGACGCCCCGCCCGAGACCGTGACGTCGTACTCGCTCGTCACCGGCGCGGGCAGCGCCGACAACATCCGGATGTACAAGAAGGCCGGCTACCGCCTGCGCGGACCCGCGCCCGGACCACCCGGCGCGGTGGTCATGACCAAGCCTCGCCGGGGCTGAGTCGGGGTCGTCGCCGACCTCGACCACTCTCGATTTAGTCCGCTCACCTCGGCTGTGGCAGACTCAACCCTCGGCCCAGTCGGCCGAAGGGCACCATCCCGCCTCGGCGGGTCGGGGTCTGCGACGTTCTCCTGCCACAGGGGGAGTACGACGCCGCCGGCCACGACGACTGGCTCACCGGCACCACCCAGCTACCGCGGCTGACCTGTGGCACTCGTGAGGAGAACCACATGACGAACGTCATCACCGACCTCGGCAACGCCGCCAAGCGCGACGACCTCCCGGACTTCCGCGCCGGTGACACGGTCAAGGTCCACGTCAAGGTCACGGAGGGCACCCGCTCCCGCGTCCAGATCTTCCAGGGCGTCGTGATCCGCGTGCAGGGCTCCGGCATCGGCCGTACCTTCACCGTCCGCAAGGTCTCCTTCGGCGTCGGAGTCGAGCGCACCTTCCCGCTGCACTCGCCGATCTTCGAGACCATCGAGATCGTCACCCGTGGTGACGTCCGCCGGGCGAAGCTCTACTACCTGCGCAACCTCCGCGGCAAGGCCGCCAAGATCAAGGAACGCCGCGAGGCCTGAGTCGGCGTCCGCGAGATCAGCTCGGTGAGCTCCGACGAGGCACCGGCGCGTCCGTCGCGTCGGCACGCACTCCCGCTGTGGCTGGAGACGGTGCTCCTGCTCGCGGTCGCGATCGGGGTCGCCGTCGTGATCAAGGCCCTGTTCGCCCAGGCCTTCTACGTGCCCTCGAGGTCGATGGAGCCGGGCCTGGTCAAGAACGACCGGATCCTGGTCGAGAAGGTGTCGTACTGGGCGGGCGGTACGCCGCGGCGTGGTGACGTCGTGGTCTTCGCGGACCCCGGCGGTTGGCTGAGTGCGGCCGAGGACGCCGGACCCTCGAACCCGATCGGCAAGCTGATGGTCAAGGTCGGTCTGTACCCGGCCGGCGGTCACCTGGTGAAGCGGGTGATCGGCGTCGCCGGCGACACCATCCACTGTTGCGACTCCCACGGCCGGATCCAGGTCAACGGCACGTCGATCGACGAGCGCTCCTTCATCCGTCCGGCCGCGGGCCTGGACTGTGCCGGCCCGGAGGTCAACCGGTGTACGAAGCACTGGACCGCCGGACCGGTGCCGCAGGGGGACCTGTTCCTGCTGGGCGACAACCGCGGCGACTCCGCCGACTCGGCGTACCACCTCTGCCATCCGCGCGCGCCGTTCTGCGGCCGGGGGAGCCCCTACGTCCCGGTCTCCGCCATCGTGGGCAAGGTCGTGATGCTGATGTGGCCGGCGAGCCGCTTCCACGTGGTCCATCGTCCGTCGGACTTCGCGAGCGTCCCGGCCTCATCGTCGCCACCTACTCGTTAGGCTCAGCGAGTGACTGAAGACAGCTCTGCCACCAGCGTCGACGAGGCCGAGCCCAGCACCTCGGGGAAGCAGCGCAAGCACCTGCCGCTGTGGCAGGAGACGCTCCTGCTGCTGTCGATCGCGGTCGTGCTCGCGATCGTGATCAAGGCGTTCTTCGTCCAGGCGTTCTACATCCCTTCCGAGTCGATGGAACCCGGTCTGATCAAGAACGACCGGATCCTGGTCGAGAAGATGTCGTACTGGTTCGGCGGCTCCCCGCAGCGCGGCGACGTCGTGGTCTTCAAGGACCCCGGCGGCTGGCTGAGCGAGGAGGAGGACGCCGGGCCGTCCAACCCGATCGGCCAGCTGATGGCCAAGATCGGGCTCTACCCGTCCGGCGGCCACCTGGTGAAGCGGGTGATCGGCGTCGCTGGCGACACCATCCACTGCTGTGACAAGCAGGGCCGGATCCTCGTCAACGGCCACCCGCTGAACGAGGACGGGTACATCAAGAAGTCACCGGGCATGTCGTGCAACGGCCCGATGACGACCACCTGCGACTGGACCGCCGGCCCGGTCCCGCAGGGCACCGTCTTCGTGATGGGTGACAACCGCGACAACTCCGACGACTCGAGCATGCACCTGTGCCAGCCCAAGATGCCCGACTGTGTTCCCGACCCGTTCGTACCCGTGAGCGAAGTCGTGGGCAAGGTGTTCGTGCTGCTCTGGCCGCGCAGCCGGTTCCAGGTGCTGCACCGGCCGTCCGACTTCGCCGACGTCCCGAGCCCGTGACCCGGCTGCCGCAGGGAGCGACAGTCCGGCGCGATGCCGGGCTGTACGGCTACGAGCGCGCGCTGCGGCGGGTAGGCATGGAGCTGGTGGCCGGGGTGGACGAGGCCGGCCGGGGCGCCTGCGCCGGCCCGCTCGTCGCCGGGGCGGCAATCCTCAGACCCGGCAAGGGCGGGGAGATCCCGGGGCTCGCCGACTCCAAGCTGCTGACCGAGAAGGCGCGTGAGCGCTGCTACACCCACATCCTGAAGCGGTCCCTGTCGTGGTCGGTCGTGGTCATCGAGTCCGACGAGTGCGACCGCCTGGGCATGCACGTCGCCAACATCGAGGCGCTCCGACGCGCGGTCGCGCTGCTCGACGTGTCGCCCCACTACGTGCTCACCGACGGGTTCCCGGTGGACGGCCTCGGGCGGCCCGGGCTGGCGGTGTGGAAGGGCGACCGCGTGGCGGCGTGCATCAGCGCGGCCTCGGTCCTCGCGAAGGTCACCCGCGACCGCATCATGGTCGAGCTCGACCGCGACCACCCGTCGTACGACTTCAAGACGCACAAGGGCTACGTCACCGACGTACACAACGCGGCCCTGGCCGAGCACGGCCCCTGCTCGCAGCACCGCCTGCGCTTCGTGAACGTACGACGGGCGGCCGGGCTCGAGCCGCTCCCGGACGAGCCGGCGGAAGAGCCGCCGCCTGCGCTGGTCGAGCCTGTCGAGACCCACGATCCGTGGCCCGGCGAGCTCGTCGAGAGCACTAGGGTCGGACCGACGACGTGGCGAGGGGAGTCAGCATGAGCGCGGAGGATCTCGAGAAGTACGAGACCGAGATGGAGCTGACGCTCTATCGCGAGTACCGCGACGTCGTCGGCATCTTCAAGTACGTCGTCGAGACCGACCGCCGCTTCTACCTCTGCAACCAGGTCGACGTGAAGGCGCGCACCGAGTCCGGTGACGTGTTCTTCGAGGTCTCGATGACCGACGCGTGGGTGTGGGACATGTACAGACCCGCGCGCTTCGCCAAGAACGTCAAGGTGCTGACCTTCAAGGACGTCAACGTCGAGGAGCTCAGCGAGCAGGAGATCGACCCGCCGAAGGCCTGATCCGCTACTTGATGAGGCGGATCGGGTCTCCGTCGATGCTGGCCGTCCACGTCGTGGTGTCGTTGACGCCACCCGGGAAGTTCACGACCAGCCTGAACCAGCAGCCACCCGCCTGCGTGTAGTTGCAGGAGTAGCTGCTCGGGATGGGGATCTTGAGGTTCTCGTACTGACCGTTCCACCCGTTGCCGCTGCTGACGTTGGTGAGCTTGCAGCTGGTGACCGTGCCTGTGACCACGCCCGCCCCCGTACAGCTGGACAGCGATGCACCCATGTTCGCGTCGAGGGGCGGCAGCACCTGGACCGTGCCGGGGTTCGAGGCGTCGCCGACGTCGTAGAACCCGATGTTGAGGGTCTTCGTGGCCGCGGCCGGGACCACACGGACCAGGTTGAACGTGGTGTTGGCACCGGTGTAGTTGGCGTAGATCCCCATCGCCTGGTAGCCGGCGATCGAGACCGCGCCACGCTGGCTGCCGGTGACCCTGAGCGAGAACCGGTTGTTGCCGGTGCCGCTCACCGAGGTGTCGTCGCCGGTCTGGGTGAACACGTTCGAGTTGTTCTGGTAGCCACCCTCGCCATCCGGCGAGCCGCCGAGCTGCACGTCGGTCCGGACCTGGAGGTAGTAGTCGCCGGCCACGGTGGGAGTGAACGTGCAGAGCTTGACCCACTGGTGGTACACCTTCGCCAGGTTGTCGTTGTACTTGGCGTTGGTCTTGTCCAGCGTCGTGTTGTTGACTCCCGCGAAGGTGCCGGTCTTGCTGCCCGACGCAGCGGAGTAGTACGGCTGGTACTGCCGCTCGCAGCTGGTCATCGGCGTCGCCAGCTTCGGGTTGTAGGTGTCGGTCGGCAGCCGCATGCCGTACGACGTGGTGATGCCGTCGACGTTGGCCGTGCCGTTGTTGACATCACCCGTGCAGAAGCTGTTGGGCGACCCACCCGAGGGCGTCAGCAGGTAGCGCGTGAGCCCGTCGGTGGTGGTGTAGTTGTTCATGTTGTTCTTCATGGTCCCGGTGGGGGCGTTCTCGCAGTTGTCGCCGTTCTCCACCCAGGCAGGGTCGTAGATCTGCACGGTCACCGCGGTGCCGACCGCGGCGGCGCCGACCCGGACGACGTAGAAGTAGCCCTGCGGGTCGAACTCGTCGTTCGTGGTACCCGTGCAGCCGGCGCCACTGAAGCTGCACTTGCGGGTCATGATCTCGTCACCGTTGCTCTTCGGCGTGTCGGGACCCGCGATCGCGCCCCAGAACTGCGGGTTGCTGGTGCACTGGGCACCGCCCGGCGGGGGGACGATCTGGCTCACCGGCGTCGCGGGGCCGTGCTGGTCGGTCGCTCCCGTTCCGGGCGGCTCGTTGCCGAACGCGTTGCACGGGCTGCCCATCAGGACCGGCCCGTTGAAGTCCGCGGTGGCGCCGCGCACGAGCGTCTGGCTGCCGACCCCGAACGAGGAACCGAAGGCGTTCTTGATCGTGCTGCTGATCGTGACCACGAGCTGCGTCGGCTTGTCGCCGATCGAGACGGCCACCGAGGAGGTCCCGGAGTTCGGGTAGCCGTTGCGCCCGGCGACCGTGATCGCGGTGGCCTTGGCCGAGGCGAAGTCGTCGGGGAGGAAGGTGACGCCCGCCGTGGCGGCGGCGTCGGCGGCGTTCTGGACGCGCTGGACCTCGACGTACCAGCGTGCGACGTCGACCGAGATGGCGCACAGCGGCATCAGCAGCGCGGCGGCGAAGAACGCGATGAGTACGGCGACGTAGCCGCCCTGGTCTCCGCGTCGCCGGCGTAGGGAGCGGTTCCAGGTGCTCATGGGTGCGAGTTCGGGAGGCCGGGCTTGCACGTGTCGCTGGTCAGCGGCTCGAACTGCATGACGTTGCGCTCCTGGATGGTGGCCCCGCTACCGAACAGACCGGTGATCCACGGGTGGTTGGCGTTCATGATGACGCCCACCGACATCCGGTTGGCGTCGTTGATACAGGCGTTGATCGAGGGCGAGGACCAGGATCCGCTCGAGTAGACGAACTGGCTCTTCGAGGTGTTCCACACGTACTTCACGCAGTTCGTGGAGCACACGGCCGTCGTGTTGCCGGCCGGGAGCGGGTACCCGGACGTGTTGGCCTGATAGACCAGGATCCAGTTGATCTGGTCCTGCGGCATGGCCATGCCGGCCTGCTGCATGGCGTTGGCGGCGTACTGCGCGAGAGCCGGCGACGTGGGCGGCGTACACGGAGCAGGCGAGCAGGTGGCGGGTCCCAGCCCCGCCTCGGTCGACGCCATCCGGGTGCCGACGTGCACCGAGCTCGACACCGACACGACGTCGCGCATGTACAGCGACATCTCGATGATCCCGAACAGGATGAGCGTCAGCAACGGCGTCAGCAACGCCGCCTCGACGGCGGCTGCCCCGCGTTGATTCCTCATTCTGCGTACCCACATGGCCACGTGTCTCCGCTCTTTCCCCCGGGCGGCAATTTAGGTGAGTGTGAGTCGCCTCCGCAGTGAAACGGAGAGGCTGGTACGTAAATTCGGTTGTCCGGTCCGACGTTTTGCCTTCTCCCGCGGAGGAGATCTTTCTGGTCTAGACCGGAGCGGCCCGTTCACCGTTCACAGACCCACCTCGTGGCCCCGTCGTGCACAGGCCGCGACGGGCGGTCAGTGGCCGTCTGGCGACCCGGCAACGGTGGGGGACATGACCACACCTGTCCACTCCGGCGACGCACGTCGTCGCCTGGCGTTGGGGGCGTACGGCGAGCGTCTGGCCGCCCGCCATCTGACCGACCTGGGCATGGTCGTGCTCGACCGCAACTGGCGGTGCGACTGCGGCGAGATCGACCTCGTGCTGCGCGACGGTCAGGTGCTCGTGGTGTGCGAGGTCAAGACGCGCAGCTCGGCCAGCTGCGGCAGCCCCCACGAGGCGGTGACCCCGGCGAAGCTCGGCAGGCTGCGAAGGCTGGCGGCCCGCTGGGTCGTGGAGCATCGTGTGCATCCGTCCGACGTCCGCATCGACCTGGTCGCCGTCATGTGCCGGGCCCGCGGTCCGGCCGAGGTCGAGCACGTGCCGGGGCTGCTCTGATGGCGCTCGAGTCCCGAACGTAAAATTCGGCGGCGCAGCGTGACGTTTTCCGGACCCTCGGCGCTGAATAGCTGAGAACTCCCTCGACGCCTGCCTGGCGCCGCGGGTGACAATCACGGTCGTACGGGGGCACAGGCGTCGGACTCTGGTCCGACGACTTCAATGTGGTCCGCCGACGGCGACACACACTGGGGGGTCGTGTGCTCACTCTTCGTGCGCGCGAAAGCGCGGGTCAAGGGCTGAATGTCAGGTTGCGGCGACGCAACGACGATGGAGCGGCCGCGGTCGAGTTCGCACTCATCATGATCCCGTTCTTCATCCTGATCGCCGCGGTGATCCAGTTCGGCTGGTACTTCTACGTCGCCCAGAACTCGTCGGGTGCAGTCAGCACGGTCGCTAGGAAGCTCGAGGTCGGGGACTGCTGGAACGGCTCGGACGCCCAGATCTTCGCCCGGGCACAGGCCCCGCAGATCAGCGGGCTGACCAAGTCACCCGCGGTCAGCGCGGCCCCGAGCCCGGGCACCACGTTCTCCGTCACCGTGACCGCGGACGCCAACCTCTTGGGCTTCCTGCCGATGCCCAACGGGGGCATCATCAGCAAGACGGTGACCGCTCAGGTCGAGGACGACCAGGCGACGTCATGTTGAGCAGGCGTCTGACCTCCCGAGACGAGTCGGGCGCGGTGGCGATCATGTTCGCGCTCCTCGCGGTGATGCTGTTCACCGTGGCAGCGCTCGGGACGGACATCGGCAACGAGGTCTCGCGTCACACGGACACCCAGACGCAGGCGGACTTCGGTGCCTTCGCCGCGACACGGCAGATGACGGACACCGGAGTCGCAGGGCAGACGCCGAGTGCCGCAGTCGTCAGTGCCGTGGCCGACGAGCTGAACGCCAACCAGCCGCAGGATGACAGCCAGTCGTGCTGGCGGACGAACACGTGCGTGACGACCTCCCAGCTCACCGACGGCAGCCTCGCCAACGGTGAGGTGAGGTACACCTCGGCTGGGCTCCAGGTCACTGCGCCGCGTCACTGGGTCGGCTTCGGGATGGCCAGGATCATCGGATTCCAAGGGGCGTACGTCGACGCTCAGGCCACCGTGAACGTCTTCTCCCCGGGCCAACGCGTCATCCCCATGTTCGCGGTCAACGGGTGTGACTACGGACTGCAGACGTTGGCCGACCCGTCCGGTGGTGGGGCAACCTCCGTCGTCCCGCCGCTCGCGTTCCCTACCGAGGTCAACAAGACCCAGCTGCAGAGCCCGCTGGTCCTCCGGGACCCCGCCGGGAACCCGGCGAACACCTTCGCCCTCAACTCCACGGGCAACACGGTCACCATCTCGGCCAAGAAGTGGGACAAGAGCTCCTCCATCGGCTTCTTCCGCAGCGACGACCTGACGCCCTCCGCCATCGTCACGGCACCCATTCCGGGGGCGCCCCTCGGCAACGGCACGGGTGGTGCCAGCTCGATCACCATCACGGTTCCTGCGGCCGTCACCTCGGTCGAGACCGTCTGGTGGGTGCGCATCTATGACGGCACGTCGGCCAACCCGACGAGCAACCCGCCGCGAGCCGGCGCCGGCTCTGAGGAGTGGTCGGCCGAGTCCGAGGCCTTGCCGGTGGTCGTCGGCAACGCAGCCCTGCAGTGCCTGTCGGGCCCCACCGTCGGCAACTTCGGCACGCTTCAGTTCCCACGCACCGATGTGCCGACCGCTGACGATCTTCCGGTCAACATCATCACCGGCCTGCAACCGCCGCTCACTCCGCACGTCCACCAGTGGGCCGTCGACAACCCGGCGCAGTCGTTGGCCGCCGGCGGGAGATGCACCGACGGACTCAACGGGGCGATCTTCTCCAACGACCCCCATCCGGGTCTTCGGCCGCTGACCAACTGTGTCGACACGGACACGGGCCTCGCCGCCCAGGTCGCGACGCTCGGACTCATCCAAGGCGATCAGGGCTTCCGGGGCCTGCTCACGAACGCGGGCACCAGGGCGGGCTGTGATCCCGCTGGTGGGTCGTCGTCGCGGACCATCAACATCTCGGGTGGTCCGTACCTGATCAACAACGACGTCCTCACCTGCTACTTCACCAACGGTTCCACGTCGATCGCCGACATCGCCAAAGCGAGCTATGCCAGGGTCAGTTCTGCTGGCGTGCTCGACCCGTCGATCTTCGACTCGCCGAGGTTCTTGTGGGTCCCGGTGCTCTTGAAGCAGCCCGAGGGCGGTTCCGGCACCTACTCCATCGTCGACTTCCGTCCGGCCTTCATCACCGACGAACAGGCGATCAGCTCGGCCATCAAGAACAGCAAGACCGGCACAGCAGACAACGGCGTGATGATCCAGGGCCAAGACGTCAAGCAACTCAAGGTCGTGTTCTTCAACGCCAACGCACTTCCGGAGAACGGGACCTTCCCACTCATGCCGTTCTTCGGCACGGGCATCAAGGTCACGAGGCTCGTCGACTGAGCAACGCACCGGTTTCCGTCCACCGACTCGCCTAGAGCCAGCTCCCTCCACAGGGAGCGGATGCGGACGTCGTGCACGTCGGTGTCCGCGGTCACCGTGGGGGCATGATCTCAGCCACGCAGGCGCAACCACCGGTCCCGCCCGGTCGTCCTGCCGCCGGGCGGTACGACGAGTGCCGCTTGCCCGTTCGCATCGACCCGATCGCGGTGACGGGCCGGCGCCGAGGACTGGCCGGCGTCGAGCACCTGCCGGGGCTGCCCTGATGGCGCTCGCGACCGCCCACACCGTCTCCCTGCACGGAGCATCGGGCCACCTCATCGACGTCCAGGCCGACGTGTCGCCCGGCTCTCCTGGTACGACGCTGGTGGGGCGACCCGACACGTCGCTGCACGAGGCCCGCGACCGCTGTCGGATGGCGGTGTCCAACTCGGGCGTCCTCTGGCCCGTGACCCGGCGGGTCACGATCCTGCTGGCTCCGTCCGACCTGGTGAAGCGCGGCACCCACTTCGACCTGGCCATCGCGCTGGCCGTGCTCGCCGCCTGCGGCGACATCACCCAGCGTTCGCTCTCCGACACCCTGGTGATCGGGGAGCTCACGCTCACCGGCGGGCTCCGGTCGGTCCCCGGCGTCCTGCCCATGGTGATGGCCGCGTCGCGACGGGGCTTCGAGCGGGTGATCGTGCCCGAGCCTCAGGCACGCGAGGCCGCGATGGTGCCCGGCCTGACGGTGCTGGGCATGCGCTCACTGGCGCAGGTCCGCGCCGAGCTCCGCGGGGAGGTCGTCCCCGAGGCCGCTCCGGTGGCGCCGATGTCGGGCAGCCGGCTCATCGAGTGGCGGGGCTCGCGACGGCTCGCCGAGCACGATCTGGCCGACCTGCGTGGCGTCCCCGACGTCAAGTACGCGCTGGAGGTCGCGGCGGCCGGCGGCCACCACGTGATGCTCTCGGGGCCGAAAGGCTCGGGCAAGACGTCTCTGGCGGAGCGTCTGCCGGGGATCCTGCCCGACCTCTCCGTCGAGGAGTCGCTGGAGCTCACGGCGATCCACTCGCTCGCGGGTGCCCTCGAGCCGGGCGACGAGCTGATCGTGCGCCCGCCGTTCTTCGCGCCGCACCACGACGCGAGCAAGGCCAGCCTCCTCGGGGGTGGGACCGGCCGGGTGCGGCCGGGCGAGGTGAGCAGGTCCCACTGCGGCGTGCTGTTCCTCGACGAGTTCCCGCTCTTCCGTAGCGACGTGATCGACGCGCTGCGCCAGCCGCTGGAGAGCGGTGAGGTGACCATCGCCCGTGGCGAGGAGTCGGCCACCTTTCCCGCTCGCGGGATGGTCGTGATGGCCTGCAACCCGTGCCCCTGCGGGGAGTACACGCCGGCTCGCGCTTCCAACAACTGCACGTGTACTCAGCAGCAGCGACACCACTACTCGCGCAGGGTCACCGGTCCGGTGCACGACCGGATCGACATCCTCCGCCACGTGCTGCCGCCGACCCACGAGGACGCTCCGCTCCCGGGCGAGCACCCCGAGAGCTCTCCGGAGGTGCGTGAGCGCGTCGCCGGCGCTCGTGAGCGGCAAGCGGTCCGGTACGCCGGGCGGGAGTGGCGGTTGAACTCCCAGGTGCCTAGCGCGATCCTCGCGCGAGAGTGGCCGCTGCCCGATGCCGGGACGGCGCGCCTGGAGCGCGAGGTCCTCGACGGGCACCTCAGCCGGCGAGGTGCGGTGCGGGTCCATCGCCTGGCCTGGACGGTGGCCGACTTGCGCGCTCGAGACCGGCCCACCGCATCGGACCTCGACACCGCCTTCCGGCTCCGGCAGGGCGAGCCGCTCCTGCAGGACGCGCTCACCCGGAGGGCCTCGTGAGCGACGACGACCGGTTGGCCCGCGTCGCCCTGTCCCGGCTGACCGAGCCGGGGGACCCCAAGATCGCGTCGCTGGTCGCTCAGCTCGGCGCCGTCACGCTGTGCGAGCTGCTCAGCGACCCCACCCAGGTGTCCCCGGAGGCTCGCGACGTCGCGAGCAGGCTACGCGGCGTCGACCCCGCCACCGACCTCGAGACCGGGGCGAGGGCCGGCCTGCGATACGTCGTGCCGGGCGACGACGAGTGGCCCATCCAGGTCGACGACCTGATGCGGGCCGAGCTGCTCGATCATCGCGGAGGTCCGCCGCTCGGGCTGTGGGTGAAGGGACCGACCAGGCTCGACCAGCTGGGTCGTGCCGTGGCCGTGGTCGGCGCGCGTTCGGCCACGACGTACGGCACCGAGGTCGCGGCCGGCATCTCCGGCACCCTGGTCCGAGCCGGTCATCCGGTGGTGTCGGGCGCGGCGTTCGGCATCGACCACGCCGCCCATCGGGGAGCGCTCGGCGTCGACGGCGCCAACGTCGCGGTCCTCGCCTGTGGTGCCGACCGCGCGTACCCGACCGCCCACCACGACCTGCTCGACCATCTCGGCCGCACGTCAGCGGTGATCGCCGAGGTCCCGCCGGGCTGCGCCCCGACCCGAGGGCGCTTCCTCAGCCGCAACCGGCTGATCGCGGCGCTGACCCGGGGCACCGTCGTCGTCGAGGCCGCTGCCCGCAGCGGTGCCCTGAACACCGCCAGCTGGGCGACCCGACTCAATCGTCACCTGATGGGCGTCCCGGGGCCGGTGACCAGTGCCCAGTCCCAGGGGGTCCATCAGCTGATCCGTACCGGTGCCGCCGCGCTGGTCACGTACGGCGACGAGGTGCTGGAGCTCGTCGGCGAGTCTGGCACCCATCTGGTGACTCCGCCCCGCGCTCCTTCTCGCCCGCGCGACAAGGTCCCGCCCCGCGATGCCCGCGTTCTCGATGCGGTCCCCCTCGCCAGCCCGGCCCCCGTCGACTCCATCGCGGTCACGGCCGGCATGGCGCTGCTCGACGTCCAGGCGTCACTCCGTCGACTGGCCCGCGACGGTCTCGTCGAGCTGTCCGAGCGGGGGTGGCGCCTGACCCCGGCCGCCAACGAGTGACGGTCGCAGGCGCGGCGAGCCGGGCAGCTCGGCCCCTGTGCCCGCCCTACAGTGACCGCATGACCCGCGCGTCCCGCGACGAACCCGCGGTCCTCGCGGAGTACGAGCGGCACCTGGTCTCAGAGCGCGACCTCGCCCCGCACACGGTCCGTGCCTATCTCGCCGACGTGTCCGGCCTCCTCGAGCACGCGGCTCGCCTGGGGACCCACGATCCAGCCGACCTGGACCTGCGCACGTTGCGCAGCTGGCTCGCCCACCAGCAGGTCACGGGACACTCGCGGACGACGCTGGCCCGTCGCGCGACCGCGGTCCGCGTGTTCACCGCCTGGTTGGCCCGGAGCGGGCGGATGCCGACCGATGTCGGGGCCAGCCTGCGGTCGCCGAAGGCGCGGCAGACGCTGCCGCCGGTGCTCCGTCAGGACGAGGCTCGCGACCTGATCGCCGCCGCCGCCGCCCTCTCGGACGACGGCAGCCCGGTCGGGCTGCGCGACACCGCGATGCTCGAAGTGCTGTATGCGACCGGCGTCCGGGTCGGAGAGCTCGTGGCGCTCGACCTCGACGACGTCGATCGTTCGCGTCAGGTCGTGCGGGTGCTCGGCAAAGGCCGCAAGGAGCGGACCGTCCCGTACGGTCACCCGGCGGCCCGCGCCCTCGAGCTGTGGCTCGACCGCGGGCGGCCGTTCGTGGTGGCACCCGGCGCCGGTGCCGCGCTCTTCCTCGGCGCTCGCGGTGGCCGCATCGACCAGCGCGCGGTGCGGACGATGGTGCACCGGCGGATCGCCGAGGTGCCGGGGGCACCCGACATCGGACCGCACGGGCTGCGGCACTCGGCAGCGACCCACCTGTTGGAAGGCGGGGCCGACCTCCGGTCGGTGCAAGAGCTGCTGGGTCACGCTTCGCTCGCCACTACGCAGCTGTACACCCACGTCAGCACCGACCGGTTGCGTCAGGCGTACCGCCAGGCCCACCCTCGGGCCTGACCCCGAGCAGGGGAAATGACGTCCGACCGGCTGCCCGCCCCGGGCACCGGTGGCGCATCTAGGCTGATCGCGTGATCGCCGACGACTCCGCCGAACGGGCTCTGCTCGTCGGCCGCCTCGCCCAACAGCGCCGGCACGTCCTGGCCCAGCTGGACGGTCTCTCCGACGAGCAGCTGCGGCGTCCGGTGCTGCCGTCCAGTTGGTCCCGTCTGGGACTGGTGCGGCACCTGACCCTGTCCGACGAGCGCTACTGGTTCGGGGTGGTGGTGGCCGGCGAACCCCTGGACTTCTGGCCCGAGGGTGACAACGGCGACTGGCAGGTCGGTTCGAACGAGCCTGCCGAGCAGGTCGTCGCGGCGTACCACGAAGCGATCGACCGTTCGGACCGGATCATCGCCGCACGCAGTCTCGACCAACCTCCCGCGCAACCCGAGGCCTGGTGGGCGGAGGCGGGAATGAAGTTCGAGAATCTCCGTGCTGTCCTGGTGCATGTCGTGGTGGAGACGGCCACGCACGCAGGTCAGCTCGACGCGGTTCGTGAGCTGATCGACGGACGCCAGTACGTCGTGCTCTGATCTCGAGCCGGTGGCGATCCACCGCTCACATGAGGAGAGGTCGCATCACCAACGGTCCGTGCCACACCGGCCCGGGTGAACCGCGTCGCACCGGCGCGACCCGGTGCCGAGGACGATCCGGAGTCGAGCGAGCAAGCAGGAGGCCCACGATCTCGGCGTACGGCGAGCCTCGCCCGGAGACCGTGGACGGGGACGCCTGCCACAGCGGCAGCAGCACGATCGGCCCGCCTCCCACGAGCAGGAGCGGGTCGAGGTAGGTGTCGCCGTGGAGCCAGCCCCAATGGAGGCACGCTCGGGGAAAGCAGTGTGAGCCGGAGAGGCGGAGCGTGCCGATCTGCTGGCCCGGGAGCACCACCTCACCGACGTGGACCGTCGCGGTCACCGGCTCGTACGTCGTACGGGTGGCGCCGTGGTCCACCACCACGACGCCGCGCCCCGCCACGGAGCCGGTGAAGGTGACCCGGCCGAGCAGGGCGGACCCGACGGCCTGGCCGAGCGTGCCGGCGAGGTCGACGCCGCGATGACCCTTCCCCCAGGACGTGTCGGGCGGGTCGAACGCCCGCACCACCTGGGGACGCGGCTGCAGCGGCCACACCCCGACCGGGACCGGGTCCACGGGTGAGCCGAAGGCACCCATCGGACGTGCGAGGGAGAGGAGCACGGCCAACAGGAGCGCGACGACGATGCCCGGCCCACGAGCGTGGGCCCGGACCGAGTGGGGGAGAGGTGTCCGCATGTCCGCCACCCTGCCCGCGGCGGCCCGCCACCGGTCGGTCGGTGGCGTGGGGCTGTGGAGAGCGCCGGGAGCTGGGTCGACTGTGGACGGCCGGCGGGCCGTCGTCCGTGATTGGCTGCCGGACCCGCGCTCGACTAAAGTGTCGGGAGCAGTCCCTCCGGGGGCTGACTTCGCACGTCTGCAGACCGCGACGCCTGCCCTCTCCGGCAGACGACCACCCGTGGGCGACGATCCTCGGTCCCAGCGCCAGTTGGGTCGGGTCGCGCGCAGACGTCAGGGCAGTCGGCAACCGCCGGTCGCAACGAACTGAAAATGCACGGAGCGCGCACCCGCGGCGCGCCTCCACCACAGGAGAACACCCATGGCAGTCGTCACCATGCGCCAGCTGCTCGAGAGCGGCGTGCACTTCGGGCACCAGACCCGTCGCTGGAACCCGAAGATGAAGCGCTTCATCATGACCGAGCGCAACGGCATCTACATCATCGATCTGCAGCAGTCGCTGGCCTACATCGACCGTTCCTACGCCTTCATCAAGGAGACGGTGGCCAAGGGCGGCACGATCATGTTCGTCGGCACCAAGAAGCAGGCCCAGGAGGCGATCGCCGAGCAGGCGACGCGCGTCGGGATGCCCTATGTCAACCAGCGCTGGCTCGGTGGCATGCTGACCAACTTCCAGACCGTGCACCAGCGGATCAACCGCCTCAAGGAGCTCGACGAGATCGACTTCGAGGACGTCGCCGGCAGCAGCCGCACCAAGAAGGAGCTGCTGCACATGCGCCGCGAGCGCGACAAGCTGAACAAGTCGCTCGGCGGCATCCGCGAGATGAGCCGCACGCCGTCGGCCGTCTGGATCGTCGACACCAACAAGGAGCACCTCGCCGTCGAGGAGGCCCGCAAGCTCCACATCCCGATCATCGGGATCCTCGACTCCAACTGCGACCCCGACCTCGTCGACTTCCCGATCCCGGGCAACGACGACGCGATCCGCGCCGTCGGGCTGCTGACCCGTGTCGTGGCCGACGCCGTCGCCGAAGGCCTGATCGCCCGCTCCGGTGTGAAGACCGAGGCCGGGGCCGAGGCGCCGGTCGGTGCCGAGGAGCCGCTGGCCGAGTGGGAGCGCGAGCTGCTGGGAGGCGACGCCGAGAAGGCCGCCGTCACCGCGACCGGAGGCGACACCGCGACCGAGGCGCCGGCCGCCGAGGCGACCGGCGCGACCTCCGAGGCCGCCGAGGCCACCGGGGCGACTGACGTCAGCACCGAGGCCGTCGAGGCTCCCGTTGCGGAGACGACGGAGGCTCCCGTCACCGAGGTCGCCGAGGTCGCCGAGACCGCCGAGATCGCCGAGACCGCCCAGACCGCCGAGACCGCCGAGACCGCCGAGGCTCCCGTCGCCGAGGTCGCCGAGACCCCTGAGGTCGCCGAGACCCCTGAGGTCGCCGAGACCGCCGGGGCTCCCGCCGAGCCTCCTGCCGAGCAGACCGAGATCCCGACCAGCTCGACCGACGAGAGCGGCGTAGCGGCCGCCATCGAGGCCGAGTTCGGCCCCGACTCCGCGGCTCCGCTCGCGGACGGCTCGGCCCCCGAGGGCTTCGAGATCAAGGGCAACAAGAACTCCATGAAGTTCCACGCCCCGAGCAGCCCGTGGTACGGCCGGACCAACGCCGAGGTCTGGTTCCGTACCGCCGAAGCCGCCACCGCCGCCGGCTTCGCCAACGCCGAGAGCAGCGACGGCGAGTCCGTCGAGGCCTGACCGACCCACGCCGTACGGCGCACCCGAAAGCAGTGCGCGCTTCGGCGGACCCCGACAACTCTGAGAGGCAACAACGCGATGCCCAACTTCTCCGCATCGGACGTCAAGAAGCTCCGGGACATGACCGGCGCCGGCATGATGGACGCCAAGAAGGCGCTGGACGAGGCCGACGGCGACTTCGCCGCCGCGACGGACATCCTGCGCACCAAGGGCGCCGCCAAGGCCCAGCAGCGAGGCGCTGAGCGGACGGCGACCGCCGGCCTCGTCGCCCACTCGGCGGGCGTCCTGGTCGAGCTCAAGTGCGAAACCGACTTCGTGGCCAAGGGCGAGGACTTCATCGCGGCCGCCCAGAAGATCGCCGACGCCGCCTCGGAGGCCAAGCCGGCCGACGTCGAGGCGCTCAAGACGGTGCCCGTGGACGACGAGACCGTCGGCGAGATCGTCGAGGGCCTCGCGATCTCCATCGGCGAGAAGATCGAGCTGGGCCAGTACGTCCACTTCGACGGCCCGGTCGTCGCCTACCTGCACAAGCGTGCGGCCGACCTGCCGCCGGCCATCGGCGTCCTCGTCGAGTACGACGGCGACCCGGACGCCGCGCGCGGTGCCGCCAAGCAGGTCGCGGCGATGCGCCCGCAGTACCTCACCCGCGACGAGGTCCCCACCGACATCGTCGAGCACGAGCGTCAGATCGCCGAGGCGACCTCACGCGAGGAGGGCAAGCCCGAGCAGGCGATCGCCAAGATCACCGAGGGTCGCCTCAACGGCTTCTACAAGGACGTCGTCCTCCTGGAGCAGCCGTCGGTGACCGAGAGCAAGAAGTCGGTCAAGGCGGTCCTCGACGAGTCCGGTACGACGCTGAAGCGGTTCGCCCGCGTCGAGGTCGGAGCCTAGGACGTTCTTCGCGTCCTCCGCCTGCCCCTCCGGCGACCAACGTCGCGAGGACCCGGCACGAACAAGTAGGGTGCGGCCCAGTGGTCTCGACTTCGCCCGACCGGCGACTGCGGACCACCGAGACGTTCGGGGAGGCCGGCTGCGATGACTCACACGCGTGATCCGCAGCCGGCCTTTCCGCGTCCGCCCACCTGTACGACGACCGCCGACGGCGGTCCCGACACGCTCGACCAGCGATCTCGAGGAGCCGCCCTGTGACCTACCACCGCGTGCTGCTCAAGCTGTCCGGTGAGGTGTTCGGCGGCGGCAAGGTCGGTCTCGACCCCGATGTCGTCCACGGGATCGCGAACGAGATCGCGGAGGTGGCGCGTCAGGGAGTCGGCATCGCGGTCGTCGTCGGTGGCGGCAACTTCTTCCGCGGCGCGCAGCTGCAGCAGCGAGGCATGGACCGCACCCGCGCCGACTACATGGGCATGCTCGGTACGGTCATGAACTGCCTGGCCCTCCAGGACTTCCTCGAGAAGGAAGGGATCGAGACCCGCGTCCAGACCGCGATCACGATGGGCCAGGTCGCCGAGCCCTACATCCCGCGCCGTGCGATCCGCCATCTCGAGAAGGGCCGCGTCGTGATCTTCGGTGCCGGCGCCGGGATGCCCTTCTTCTCGACCGACACCGTGGCCGCCCAGCGGGCGCTGGAGACCAAGTGCGAGGTCGTGCTCATGGCCAAGCAGGGTGTCGACGGGGTCTACAGCGCCGACCCCAAGGTCGATCCCACGGCCACCAAGTACGACACCCTCACGTTCCAGGAGGCGCTGCAGGGTGGCCTCCGCATCGCCGACGCGACGGCGTTCGCCCTGTGCATGGAGAACAAGCTGCCGCTGATCGTGTTCGGCATGGAGGAACAGGGCAACATCCTGCGGATCGTGCAGGGTGAGAAGATTGGCACGCTCGTCACCGCCGACTGACGGATCCGACCGGCCCGCCAGCCGAAGACGTGGTCTCTCCCTCGACCGACGAGGGCGCGAGACCGCACCAGCTCGACCACCAGGAAGGAAACGGCCGTGATCAACGACATCCTCAACGAGGCCGACGCCAAGATGGACAAGTCCGTCGAGGCGACCCGCGAGGAGTTCGCGGCCATCCGCGCCGGACGGGCCAACCCGTCCATGTTCAGCAAGATCATGGTCGACTACTACGGCACGCCGACCCCGCTGCAGAGCCTGGCGTCGTTCACGTCGCAGGAGGCGCGGATCATCCTCGTCTCGCCGTACGACATCGGCGCGATGGGCAACGTCGAGCGTGCGATCCGCGACTCCGACCTCGGCGTCAACCCGGCCAACGACGGCAAGGTGCTGCGCTGCGTCTTCCCCGAGCTCACCGAGGAACGCCGCAAGGAGTACATCAAGCAGGCCAAGGCCAAGGCCGAGGACGGCCGTGTGGCGGTGCGCAACCTGCGGCGTCACGCCAAGCAGGAGCTGGAGAAGCTCGACAAGGACGGCGAGGCCGGCAAGGACGACGTCACCGGCGCCGAGAAGCGGCTCGACTCGATGACCAAGAGGCACACCGACACCATCGACGAGCTGCTCAAGCACAAGGAGTCCGAGCTGCTCGAGGTCTGACCCTCGACCTTCCGGCCCACCATGACCACCTCGACACCCGTGCCCGCACAGGACCACGGGCGTGCCGGTCGCAACGTGCCGGTCTCGATCGCCAGCGCCGTCGTGCTCATCGCGCTGATCCTGGTGACCCTGCTGACCTGGAAGACGCTCTTCATGGTCGTCGTCGCCGCCGCGGTCACGGTGGCGATCTGGGAGCTGCACCGCGGCTTCGCCGCCAAGGACGTCGACCTGCCCGAGCAGCCGCTGATGGCGGGCGGCGTGATCATGGTCGTGGTCGCCTACTTCTACGGCGCCCCGGCACTCGTGACGGCCACCGCGGTGACCGCCCTGGTGACGATGCTGTGGCTGCTGCGGCGGGGCGTGCCCGGCTACGTGCAGAACGCCAGCGCCTCGGTCTTCTGCCTGGTCTACGTCCCGTTCCTCGGCTCGTTCGTGGCGCTCATGCTCCGCGAGGGCGGAGCCACCGGCTTCGACCGGTACGACGCCGGGGTCAAGGGCATCCTCACGTTCATCGCGGTCACCGCCGCCTCCGACATCGGTGGATTCGTGGCCGGTGTGCTGTTCGGGCGGCACCAGATGGCGCCGGTGATCTCGCCGAAGAAGTCGTGGGAGGGGTTCGCCGGCTCCGCGGTCTTCTGTGTCGCGGTCGGGGTCGTCATGATCGTCTGGGTGCTCGACGCCGACTGGTGGATCGGGGTGTGCCTCGGCCTGATCGCGGTGGTGATGGCGACGCTCGGCGACCTGTGCGAGTCGGTCATCAAGCGTGACCTCGGCATCAAGGACATGAGCCATGTGATCCCCGGGCACGGCGGCCTCATGGACCGCCTCGACTCGCTGCTCGCGACCATCGCCCCGATCTGGCTGCTGCTGCACTACCTGGTGTTTTGACCGTCTACCTGGTCCGGCACGGCCGGCCGCAGATCGACCGGGCCCGTCCCGCCCACGAGTGGTCGCTCGACCCGGCGTACGACGATGACGTGCGGGCCCTGCGACCCCGGCTTCCGGCGACCGCGTCGTGGTACTCCTCGCCCGAGCCCAAGGCCTTCATGACCGCCCGCCTGCTCACCGAGGAGCCGATCGAGGTCGTCCCCGACCTGCGCGAGCACGAGCGCCACACCACCGACTGGTTCGACGACTTCGGGCTGGTCGTCCGGCGCGCCTTCGAGCATCCCGACGTGCCGGCGTACGACGGCTGGGAGCCGCTGGCGCGCTGCCACGAGAGGATCGTGCGTGCCGCGACGGGCATCCTCGCGACCCACCGCGGGAGCGACGTGGTCCTGGTCGGGCACGGCACCGGGTGGACCTGCCTGGCCTCGGATCTGAGCGGCATGTCACCCGACCTCGATGTGTGGGCGGCGATGGCCATGCCGGACCTCGTCGTGTGCGGCGACGCCATGCCCGGCCGCTGATGCCCGACAAGCTCCCAGGCAACCGAGCGGGTTGAGCTGCTGGACGTTCGACGCCCTGGGACTCACCTTGGTGCCCACGATCTGAGTCGTGGGGGATCGGGGGGATTGCCTTGGGCTCGTCGCTTCCGCTTGTCTCGGCCGAGCGCCGGCCTGCGTTGCGCGGGTCGTTCGACACCGCCTACTGGGTCTTCCTCGGCATCTATGCCTCGATCAGCGCCTTATGGATGCTGATGGCGGTCCTCTCCCTGGTGTGGCGAAACCTCATCCCCGGGGCCGAGGAGATGCACATGGGGACCGGGCTGGCGACCCATGGCGAGGACGTCGTGCTCGGCTGCGGGACCCTCGCGCTGGGCCTGTTCCTCGCGTGGCTGGCCCCGACGAACCGCACCGCCCGCGCGTTCGCGGTCGGGCTCGTGGGCACCGCGGTCGGCTTCAGCCTCACCGCCCACCACCTGCTCTCCGCGGTCGCGCCCAAGACGATGGGCCACTTCTCGGGATCTCCAGCGGAGTGGCTGCACTTCGTGTTCCACCTGATAGCAGGTGGGGCGTACACCTATGCCTTGCTGCTGTTCCCGGACGGCCGGCTGCCCGTGATGTCCTCGAAGTGGGTCTTCGCGATGGGCTCGGGGCTCACTCTCGCGCTGGGGTCGCTGCTGTGGGTGGGCCGCGAGCCCTCGTTGTTCATCCTCTACTGCGGCATCGCCGTCGTCGTGGCCGGCGCGACCACCCAGTGGTACAAGGCCCGCCATGCCGAGACACCGGAGGATCGCGCCCGGTCGCTGGGGTTCTTCCGCTCGTTCCTGATCGCCATCGGTGTCGCCCTGGCCTTCGCCGCAGCTGTCCTGCTGCTCCAGCGCCTGGACAGCGGTAGCGGAAGCGGGACCGACCAGTGGAACAGTCTCGTGTTCCTTGCCGTGCCGCCGCTGCTGGCGGCAGTGGGGCTGGTCGTGATCATCGGGCTCCTGCAGTACCGCATGTGGGGGGTCGAGACGCTCCAGCACCGCGGGGTGCTGTCGCAGGTGCTCGTGCTGGGGGTGATGGGCCTCTACGTGTTCGTCGAGGTGACCATCCACACCCTGATCGACCAGCTGGGTGCCCGGTGGGGTGTCGGGGTCAGCCTGAGCATCGTGATCGGCGTCGTCGCCTGTGTGGTCTTCCTCGAACGACCGAGCGAGATCGTCCGGGAGAAGTGCAACCGCCTCGTGCACGGCACGCTCCTCGACCCCGGCCGGCTGATGGCCGATCTGCGGTCGGACCTCGATCTCGGTACGTCGCCGGACGCCGTGGCGGTCAGCCTCGGGTCGCTCCTGCGCCGTGCCATGGGCATCAGCGCGGGCACGCTCACCGTGGACATCGACGGCTCCGGCCGCCTGAGCTTCTCGTGGCCGCGCAGCGCCGGTGCGACGGTCGAGGGCCACGAGGTCCCGCTCATGCATCGCGGCCGTTACCTGGGCGAACTCGTCGTGCGGTCCGACGGAAGAACGTTGACGCCTGTCGAGGACCACATGATCGCCGACCTGGGCTGCCACGCGGCGGCTGTGGTCAGGGCTCGCCTCACCGAGGAGCATGCCGCGGCTCGCGACACGCCCGTGTCGAGCCAGGGGGCCGAGCACGCACCCGAGAGACAGGGGGACAACCGATGAGCGACCACATCCCTGAGATCCTGGACGCGGTCGACCGTCGGCGACCTCGGGCCGTGATCTTCGTCGTGATCGGGGTGCTGGTCGGCGCGCTCGCCGCCATCGGTTTCCTCAGGGCCTCCGGAGCCCTCGATCCGGCGTCCGAGGCGATGAGCTCGTCGATGCCGATGGGCTTGGCCGACCAGCTCTCGTTTCACCTCCCGACGGCGGTTGCCTCGCACTGCATGGAGCAGGACCCGGACGGGATCGCGGGGCACGCCTACGCAACGCTCCTGTGCACGCCCGAGCAGGGGATCCAGGTGGAGTACGCGACGTTCCACGACGCCGAGTCGCTCCGCAAGCAGCTCTCCTACGATGCCAAGCTGTCGAGGAAGCCGGAAGCCGCTCCGGCGAAGGCCTGTGGACACGCAGTGGACGGCGTCGTGACCTGGTACCTCCCGGAGGACCTCGACGAGTCGGGCTCCATGTCGGCGCCCCGTAGCACCCAGCCGCTCCGTGGCCACACCATCAGAGGCAAGGCGGTGTGCTACGTCACCGCCGGCACGGCGGTGGTCGCGTGGTACGACGGCGACACACACATCTACGCCATCGCCAAGGCGAGCAGCGAGCTGCAGGACTCGCTGTTCGAGTGGTGGCTGAAGGAGGCCGGGCCGATCCACCCGCGCATGATGGGTTAGGCGCCGGATGGCAAGTCGGAAGGCCGGACGATCGGTTGACCCGACGGCCGTGCCGGAGCTCGTCCAATGCCGGAAGGGCTGGGGCGCAGATGACATGCTGAACCCATGACCGACCCCGGGGCGCGTGCCCCCGACGACGCGACCACGGTGGGGCCGTCGGCCGAGCCCGAGCCCGTGGTCGATGCGTCGACCGAGCCCGAGCCCCAGCCCGAGCCGGAGCCCCAGCCCGCGACCGAGCCCCAACCGGCGACCGAGCCCGAGCCCGACGACGTGCCGGAGCCCAGCTGGTGGCATCGCTCGCACCCGACGTTCGCCGGTCTGGTGGGCTTCTTCTCCGGCGTCGCCTACGTGATCGTGGTGCCGGGGGTCTACGCCGCCCTGCTCGGCCTGCTGCTGAGCGAGTCCACCGCGACGGAGCTGTTCCCACTCGTGCTGGTCGCCCTCGTGGTCCCGCTCGCGATGCTCGTGCACCACAAGACGCGCAGGTTCGCGAAGTTCATGTTCCTCGGGATCATCAGCACCGTGCTGGTGGTCGCGGTCACCGCGGCCCTCGTCATCTGGGTCATGGTCAGGCTCGACCAGTGAGCGCCAGAAGGTTCTCAGGTCCTTCACAGCCGAGATCCTGAACGCCGCGCCGACCCGACGCCGTACCTCTCTTCGTACCGAGAACGAGGAGAAGACCCATGAGAACCCCTGTCCTGGTGGCCCTCGCCGCCACTCCGCTCTTCCTGCTGAGCGCTTGCGGCAGCAGCAGCTCCACGACCGCGACCTCGGGAGGCGCGACGTCTCCCGGCCCGGCCTCGGGGAGCGGACTGCATGTCGCCTCCACGTCGTTGGGCAAGGTGCTCGTCGACGCGTCGGGTCGGACCGTCTACATGTTCACCGCCGACAGCTCCGGGCACTCGACCTGTGACGCGGCCTGCCTGCAGTACTGGCCGGCCGTAGCCCCGGGTCACGCGGCCTCGACGGTGACCGCGAAGGTCGCGAGCACCGCAACCACGAGCGGCTCGACGATCGCCACGGTGGCCGGCTGGCCGGTCTACACGTTCATCCAGGACCAGCAGCCGGGCGACGTCACCGGCCAGGGCCTCTCGAAGTTCGGTGGCATCTGGTACGCCGTGTCGCCCTCGGGTCAGCCGGTCAAGAGCCCCGCCGGCGCCTCGGGCTCGACCCCGCCCTCGGGCCGCGGCTACTGAGATTCGTGGCGTGTGGGGGACGGATGGGACACTGGCGGGGTCATGAGCGATCCGACCCCCCGCGCGCTGCCGCTGGTGATGGCGGAGCCCCGGGGGCGGGCCAAGCCGCCGCGGCACCTGGCCGACCTGTCGCTCGCCGAGCGCACGGCGCTCGCCGCCGAGCTCGGGCTGCCGCCGTACCGCGCCAAGCAGCTGTCGACGCACTACTTCGACCGGCTCGTCGACGACCCGGCCGAGATGACGGACCTGCCCGCGGCCCAGCGCGACGAGCTGGTGGCGTCGCTGCTGCCGACGCTGCTCCATCCCGTGCGCACCCTGGAGGCCGATCGCGGTACGACGCGCAAGACTCTCTGGCGGCTCTTCGACGGCGCGCTGGTCGAGTCGGTCCTGATGCGCTACCCCGACCGGGTCACGATGTGCGTCTCCTCCCAGGCCGGCTGCGGCATGGCGTGCCCGTTCTGCGCGACGGGGCAGGGTGGGCTGCAGCGCAACATGTCCACCGCTGAGATCGTCGAGCAGGTGGTCGCGGGTGCCCGGTCGCTGGCTCGGGGCGAGGTGCCCGGGGTCTCGACAGGCTCGACCACCGGGGGGCGCGGCTCGACCACCGAGGGGCGCGGCTCGACCACCGAGGGGCGCGGCTCGACCACCGAGGGGCGCGGCTCGACCACCGGGGGCGCGGCTCGACCACCGGGGGGCGCGTGTCCAACGTCGTGTTCATGGGCATGGGCGAGCCGCTGGCCAACTACAAGGCCGTGATCGGCGCCGTACGCCGTCTCACCGAGCCGGCGCCGGGCGGCCTCGGCATGAGCGCCCGCGGCGTGACGGTCTCGACCGTCGGTCTGGTCCCACGCATCAACCAGCTCGCCGAGGAGGGCATCCCGGTGACGCTGGCGCTGTCGTTGCACGCGCCGGACGACGAGCTGCGCAACGAGCTCGTCCCCGTCAACACCCGCTTCTCCGTCGCCGAGACCGTCGACGCGGCGTGGAACTACGCCCGAGTGACCAAGCGTCGCGTCTCGATCGAGTACGCGATGATGCGCGGCATCAACGACCAGGCCTGGCGCGCCGACCTCCTCGCCGAGGTACTCCGGGCCCGCGGTGACTGGGGCTGGGTGCACGTCAACCTCATCCCGCTCAACCCGACGCCCGGCTCCAGGTGGACGGCGTCCGACCCGGCCGACGAGCGAGAGTTCGTACGTCGCCTCGAGGCGCACGGCATCCCGACCACGGTCCGCGACACCCGGGGCCGCGAGATCGACGGCGCCTGCGGTCAGCTCGCGGCCACCGAGGCCTGAGCGCCGCCACTCAGCTGCCGATGAGCTCCGCGGCATCCTCGACGGTGTCGACGAGATGGATGCGTGACTCCATGGCTCGCCCGCGGGCCAGCGAGCGCAGCAGTGGCCAGGCGGGGTAGTCGGAGGTCCAGTAGGTGCGCCCGACGAGCACCATGGTGGCAACCGACCCGTCGACGGCGTAGTAGTTCTCGCACGCGTCCTGGAAGATCTCCTGGAGGGTGCCGGCGGCACCGGGCAGGAAGACGATGCCCGCGTCGCACACCTGCACGAGGATCGCCTCGCGGGTGGCGTTGCGGAAGTACTTCGCGATGGCCGTGGCGAAGACGTTGGACGGCTCGTGGCCGTAGAACCACGTCGGGATGCCGAGGGTGGGCGAGTCGTCCTCCCGCGGATCTTGTGAGGCGATCGACAACGCCACGGACACCCACGCGTCGACGGACGGGTGGACCGACGGCACGGCCGCGAGCCGGTCCAGGGCATCGGCCAGGGCGGCGTCCGGCGCGTGGGCCAGCCGGCCCCCGAGGTTCGCGGCCTCCATCGCGCCCGGGCCGCCCCCGGTGGCGACGACGTGCGAGCGGCCGAGGAGCGCGCCGAGGCGAGCGGCGTCGGCGAAGGTCCGGCCTCCGCGCTCGAGGTCGTGACCGCCCATCACCCCGACGAGGTGTCGCCCGGAGAGCCAGCCGGTCAGGGCCTCGTCCACCGCATGGTCGTGGAGTGCCTGGACCAGCGAGTCGTGCGGTGAGGGAGGCCGGCGCGCCCAGGCGTAGACGCGGGCGTCGAACGAGTCGGCGTAGCCGGGAGCGTCGTACAGCTCCGCGGCCGAGTAGAGCGACGTGCGGTAAGGGTCGACGGGCGCGTCGCCGGTCTCCACCACAGGGGCCTCGGACATGGGGCCGACCCGGATCGACCGCCCCCGCACCTTGCGCACGCGTCGACTCTAGGCCGCACGGGTGTCACCGGGTTGATCGCCCGATCCTCTGCCTGGCAGGCCCGGCCGTGGGCGATCAGAACGCGTGCGCCATCAGCTCGCCGAAGAGCTCCTGCTCGTCGACGCGCAGACCCTTCCCCCTGAACCAGCCGCAGATGTTCGCGCAGTCGCGCAGCAGGAAGTCCAGGCCCTGCGGATTGCCCACGAGGTCGACGATCTGGGGCAGGTCGATGATGACCAGGCGCTCGCCGGCGGCCAGGATGTTGTACGCCGACAGGTCACCGTGGACCAGCCCCGCCTGCACCATGGTGGCCATCACGTCGCGCAGCTGGTCGTAGTACGACGCCAGCAGCGCGGGCTCCGGCCGGGTCTGGGACAGGCGCGGTGCGGTTTCGCCGTCGATCGTGATCCACTCCATCAGGATCTCGGTGCCGTCGATCTGGACCGGGTAGGGGACCGGCAGGCCGAGGTTCCACAGCCGCACCAGCGCCCCCCACTCGGAGATCGCCCACTCGCCGGCCGCGACCTCACGACCGAACGTGCTCTTGCGCTTCAGCGCCCGCTCGTCACGCGACCGCCGCATCGAGCGGCCCTCCGTGTACGACGCCGAGCGGTGGAAGGAGCGGTGCTCGGGGGCGCGGTAGCGCTTGGCTGCCATCACCACACCGCTCGCCTCGTCGAGCGGGTCGACCCGCTCGAGCAGGAAGACGTCCGCCTCCTTGCCGGTCTTGAGGATGCCGAGGTCGGTGTCGACAGCGCCCTGCGAGGTGACGAGCCAGTCGGGCCGCGGCTCGGGTCCGCGCATGAGGGGTTCGACCGAGAGCCAGGTGGACCAGCGCTGGCCGTCGGCGAGCTCGTCGTACGCATCGAAGTCGAAGACGAACGACGGGTCGAGCCCGCTCAGCGGGTCGACGTGGGTGTAGCTGTCGGTGAGGAAGGCGTCGAGCGCATCAGCGCCCGGGGGGTACTCCGATGACATCGGTGATGGTGCTCCAGTCGTGAGAGGGACGGTCTGCGGACAGGCCGAGGACAGCGATGGTCATGTCACGTCTCCTCTCATGGGGCACCGGTCGAGCACCGGGCCGTCCGAGTGTGACAGGCCCCGCCCGGCGTCGCAACGCGATTAGGGGCGTGGCTCCTGACTCCATGGCCTGCTGCGCGACGGCCGAGAGTAGGGAGCCACGCCCCAGCCGATACGTTGCCAGGGTGCTCATCCGCTGCGTGGCCGTCCTGGCAGCGCTCGCCCTGCTCGCCGGCGGCTCCGAGGCGAGGCTGGGCAGCAGCGGGGCGGTGGCCGGCGCCCCCGGCATCGGGGACCCCTACTTCCCTCAGGACGGCAACGGCGGCATCGACGTCACGAAGTACGACGTGCACGACGCCTACCGCTTCTCCGATGCCCGGGTGAAGGGCTGGACGACGGTCACGCTGCGCACCACCGAGCGACTCAGCTCCTTCGACCTCGACTTCCTGCTCCCGGTGTCGGCGGTCCACCTGTCCACCGGCGCGGCGACCTTCAGCCGCCCGGACCGGCACGAGCTCCGCATCACGCCACGGCGCGCGATCCCGGCCGGCGTGACCGTGCGGGCACGGGTGACGTACGCCGGTCACCCGCGGCGCATCTCCTGGGACGGCGAGCACAACTGGACCGCGGACGCCCACGAGGTCGTGGCGATCAACGAGCCGCACATGGCGCCGTGGTGGTTCCCGTCCGACGACCACCCCCTCGACAAGGCGCGGATGAACCTCCGGCTGACGGTCCCGCGCGCGGACCAGGTGGTGGCCGGCGGTCGCCTCGTCGGGGTACGCCGGTCCGGTCACCACGCGACGTACCACTGGCGCGGCGGCGGCCCGATGGCCACGTACCTCGCTTTCTTCGCGGCCGGCCGGTTCGTCGTACGGCACGGGACGTCGCACGGGCTGCCCTACTACTCCGCGGTCTCGAAGCGGCTGCCGAAGGGTCGGCGTCGCGCTGCCCTGCACGGGGTGAAGCGGACGTCGCGGATCGTGTCGTGGCTCCGCCGGCAGCTGGGGCGCTACCCGTTCGCGGAGACCGGTGGAGTCGTCACCTCGCTCAACCCCGGTTTCTCCCTCGAGACGCAGACCCGGCCGACGTACCCGGTCGTCGTCTCCGACCAGCTGATGGTGCACGAGCTCGCGCACCAGTGGTTCGGCGACTCCGTCTCGGTCCACCACTGGCGCGACGTCTGGATGAACGAGGGCTTCGCCACCTTCATGGAGCACCTCTGGATCCAGGACCAGCGCGGCGGCCCCTCGACCCGCACCTGGCTGCACGAGGTGTACGGCTCGACGCCTGCGCACAGCTCGTTCTGGCAGCTCCCGGTGGCCGACCCGGGGCCGGCGCACCTGTTCGACTGGCCGGTCTACCAGCGCGGCGCGATGGCGCTGGCGGCGCTGCGCGAGCGCATCGGGCACCCGGTCTTCGCCCACCTGCTGCACGCCTGGACCGCGCGGCACTTCCACGGGCACGGCACCACGGGCGGCTTCGAGGCGCTGGCCTCGAAGCTCAGCGACCAGGACCTCACGTCGTTCTTCGACGCCTGGGTCAGGCAGGCGACCAAGCCGCGGAACACCGCCGCCTACGGGCTGTGACGCTCAGCCGAGCAGCGGGCTGACCAGCTTGGCGATCCGGCTCTCGCGGCCGGTGCGGGCCTCCTCCGCGTCCGCCCAGTTCATCGCCCGCAACCCGGCGTTGATGCCCAGCCACCGCAGCGGCTCGGGCTCCCACTCGGGTGAGCGGTGCCCGACCCAGGGCAGGTGGGTCAGCTCGGTGTCGCGGCCGACGACGAGATCGGCCAGCGTGCGGCCGGCGAGGTTCGTCGTACTGACGCCGTCGCCGACGTAGCCACCGGCCCAGCCGAGTCCGGTCGCCGGGTCGAGCCCGACGGACGCCGTCCAGTCGCGCGCGATGCCGAGCGCGCCGCCCCAGGCATGGGTGATCGTGGTGTCGCCGAGCACCGGGAAGAGGTCGACCAGCGTCGCCCGCAGCGCGGCGAACACCCGATCGTCCCGGTCGAACGAGGGGCGGATCCGTGACCCGAAGTGGTACGGCGCGCCGCGGCCGCCGAAGACCAGCCGGTCGTCGGCCGTGCGCTGGCCGTAGACGATCAGGTGCCGATGGTCGTTGAAGGTCTCGCGACGGTGCAGCCCGATCTCGTCCCAGACCTGGGCCGACAGCGGCTCGGTCGCGATGATCAGCGAGAAGACCGGCACCACGCGGCGACGCTGGCCCTCGAGAGTGCGGGTGTACCCCTCGGTCGCGCGGATCACGACGTCGGCCTTCATGGTTCCGTGGCGGGTCGTCACCTGACCGGGCTCGATCGCGGTCGCCGGTGTCTGCTCGTAGACCGTGACCCCTCGTCGTACGACGGCTTCGGCCAGGCCGCGCACCAGCCGGCCCGGATGGATCGCGGCGCAGTCGGGCGTGTACGTCGCCCCGCGCAGCCGCGTGCCGGCGAGCACGGCGGCGGCCTCGGTGGCGTCGAGCAGCCGGAGCTCGTCGTCGCCTCGGCCCCAGGTGCGGGCGTGCTCGACCTCGGCCTGTGCGCGCGCCCACTGGGGCTCCGACCGGGCCATGGTGACGGTGCCGCCCTTGGCGATGTGGGCGTCGATGCCCTCGTCGGACGCCGCCTGGGCCACCTCGTCGACGCTGCGACGCATGGCTGCGTGCTGAGCGAGCGCGGCCTCGCGGCTCGACCTCCGAGCCAGCGAGTCGAGTGACGCCGGGAAGAGTGCGGAGCACCAGCCGCCGTTGCGACCGCTGGCGCCGAAGCCGGCGGTCTCCGCCTCGATGACCGCGATCCGCAGCGTCGGGTCGGCCCGGGTCAGGTAGAGCGCGGTCCACAGCCCGGTGAAGCCGGCGCCGACGATCGCGACGTCGGCGTCGCGGTCACCGGGCAGGGAGGGTCTCGGGGTCCAGGCGTCCGGGGCGGTCTGGTGCCAGAGGGACAGCGCGTGGAGGTCGACGCTCAGCGGACACCCCACGAGTACGTCTGCTTGCGGAGCTTGAGGTACATGAAGGTCTCGGTGCCGACCACGCCACTGATCCGGCGGATCTTGAGCGAGATGACCTCGAGGAGGTGCTCGTCGCTCTCGCACACCACCTCGACCAGCAGGTCGTAGGACCCGGCCGTGATGACGACGTAGTCCACCTCGTCGAGCTCGGCCAGTGCGTCCGCGACCGGGTCCATCGGACCGTTGACGCGGACGCCGACCATCGCCTGCCGCGCGAACCCGAGCTCCATGGGATCGGTGACCGCGACGACCTGCATCACACCGCTGTCGATGAGCCGCTGGACGCGCTGGCGGACGGCGGCCTCGGACAGGCCGACCACCTTGCCGATCGCGGCGTACGAGCGTCGCCCGTCCTGCTGGAGTTGCTCGATGATGGCCTTGGAGACATCGTCGAGGGCGGCCCGAGACTGCTTCTTCGTCATGGGCACCCATGCTGGCAGGGACTACCTCACCGGTCCAGCACCGCCTCACTGCAGGATTTCGTCGTGCCGTGTCGATTGATGCACGGAATCCCTTGTTCCCATTCCCAGCACATGACACGATCCGAACCAATTCGGCAGCGAGGAGTGCAGATGGCTAGCGGAACCGGCGGAGCCGGTCTCTCGCGTCGCACGGTGTTGCGGGGAGCGGGCGGAGCGGCGTTCGTGGGCGCGAGCCTCGGTGCGCTCAAGCTCCCGTTCTTCTCGGTCGGCGGCGCCCAGCAGGATCCGGCGCTGTGCAGGGCGACGGACACGTCGGCGAGCGACAAGTCCCTCGTCGTGTCGAACTGGCCGGCGTACATCGACCCGATCCACAAGCCCGCCTCCACGGTCTCGGTGTTCGAGCAGCAGACGGGGATCTCGGTCAGCTACACCGACGACATCAACGACAATGCCGAGTTCTACGCCAAGGTGAAGAACCAGCTCGCGGCGTGCCAGCCCATCAAGCGCGACATGATCGTGATGACCGACTGGATGGCGGCGCGGATGATCGGGCTCGGCTGGATCCAGCCGCTGGACGCCAGCAAGGTCCCGAACCTCCACAAGAACCTCATCGCGCGACTGCGGGACAAGCCGTGGGATCCCGACCTCAAGTACCACGCGCCCTGGCAGAGCGGTCTGACCGGCATCGCCTACAACCGCAAGAACACCTCGGAGGTGAAGAGCTTCACCGAGCTGCTCAGCCGCTCCGACCTCAAGGGGCGCATCACGCTCCTCACCGAGATGCGGGACACGATGGGCTTCATGCTGCGCACCGTCGGAGCGAACCCCGAGAAGTTCTCCGACACCGAGTGGCAGAACGCCATCGGCTCGCTGCACAAGTCGGTGGCGGAGGGTCAGATCCGCTCCTTCAACGGCAACGACTACCTCAACGACCTGGCCTCCGGCAACACGCTGGCCTGCGAGGCGTGGTCGGGTGACGTGATCATCGCCCAGCAGGACAACCCCGACATCCAGTTCGTCACGCCGGAGGAGGGCCTGTCCCTCTGGGCCGACAACATGATGGTCCCCAACCTCGCGCAGCACGAGTCGAACGCCGAGGAGTGGATCGACTACTACTACGAGCCCACGGTGGCGGCGAAGCTCGCGGACTGGAACTACTACATCTGCCCGGTCGAGGGGGCCCAGGAGGAGATGCTCAAGCTCGACCGGTCGGCGGCCAAGAGCCCCTTGATCTTCCCCACCGACGAGATGCTCAAGGACACGTGGGGATTCATGGCGCTCGACGACCAGCAGGAAATCGCCTACGAAAGGGACTGGTCCGATGTCACATCTGGCTGAGGCAGAGAGGTCATCTGCGTCGGAGGGAGAGACCCCCGCGGGTCTCGAGCTGCGGCAGCTGACCAAGGAGTTCGCGGCGTTCACGGCCGTGGACCACCTCGACCTCGATGTCCCGTCCGGCTCGTTCTTCGCGCTGCTGGGCCCGTCGGGCTGTGGCAAGACGACGACGCTGCGGATGGTCGCGGGTCTCGAGACGCCGACCTCTGGCACGATCCGGCTGGCGGGTGCCGACATCACCTACGCCAAGCCCTACCGGCGTCCGGTGAACACCGTGTTCCAGAGCTACGCCCTGTTCCCGCACCTCGACATCTTCGAGAACGTCGCCTTCGGGCCGCGTCGGCGCAAGGAGAACGGGGTGGACGCCGAGGTCAACGCGATGCTCGAGCTCGTCGAGCTGGGCAACCAGGCCCGCAAGAAGCCGGCCCAGCTCTCCGGTGGCCAGCAGCAACGCGTCGCGCTGGCCCGTGCCCTGATCAACAAGCCCGAGGTGCTGCTGCTCGACGAGCCGCTGGGCGCCCTGGACCTGAAGCTCCGCCGGCAGATGCAGATCGAGCTCAAGCGCATCCAGACGGAGGTGGAGACCACCTTCATCCACGTCACCCACGACCAGGAGGAGGCCATGACGATGGCCGACACCATCGCGGTGATGAACGCCGGCATCATCGAGCAGATGGGCGCACCTGACGAGCTCTACGAGAACCCCCGGACCACGTTCGTGGCCAACTTCCTCGGTCAGTCCAACCTGATCGAGGGCACCATCCAGAACCGCGGGGGTGACGTCACCACGTGCGACATGCACGGCATCACGGTCACCGTGCCGAAGGCCCGCAGCCATGCCGACGGGGACAAGGGCTGGGTGGGCATCCGACCCGAGAAGGTGCTGATCGGCGACGAGGGCGAGGCCCTGGACGCGCCCGGCAACACGATCCCGGGCGGAGTCGTGACCGACGTCAGCTTCGTCGGCGTCAGTACGCAGTACCTCGTCCGGATGCCCTGGGGCCAGGAGCTCCAGGTCTTCGAGCAGAACACCGGCCGCCGGCGGATCTTCCGGCACGGCGACAAGGTGGAGTTGTCGTGGCGACCGGAGTACGCCTTCCTGCTCGACCACGATCAGGACGCGTCGGCCGGCTCCCAGCTGGACGACGAGTGAGGCCGGCATGAGCGAGACCGTCCGCAAGAGGGGCTGGGTCGGTTACATCCTGCTCGCGCCCGCCATGGTCTGGCTGGCGCTCTTCTTCCTGATCCCCTTCTACTCGCTCGTCGCGACCAGCCTGTTCAACAAGGGCGGTTCCGACTTCCGCGGGTACAACATGGTCTACCAGTGGAGCAACTTCCTCGACGCCCTGAAGACCTACGGGAAGCCCACGAGCTGGAGCAACCCGGGTCCGCTGATCCGGTCGTTGGAGTACGGCGCCATCGCCACCCTGCTGTGCCTGATCATCGGCTACGTGCTGGCCTACGCCATCGCGTTCAAGGCCGGGCAGTGGAAGAACCTGATGCTGGTGCTGGTGATCGCGCCGTTCTTCACCAGCTTCCTGCTCCGCACGTTGTCCTGGAAGCTGATCCTGGCCGACGACGGCGTCGTCGTGAACACCATGCAGTTCCTGCACCTCCTCGGCCCGAACGGGCACCTGCTCTACACGCCGGTCGCGGTGGTCACGGGTCTGACCTACAACTTCCTGCCCTTCATGGTGCTGCCGCTGTTCGCGAGCCTCGACAAGATCGACCACCGGCTGATCGAGGCGTCCCAGGACCTCTACGCGAATCCGATGGTCGCGTTCTTCAAGGTCACCTGGCCGCTGTCGTTGCCGGGCGTCGTGTCGGGGACGCTGCTGACGTTCATCCCCGCTGTCGGCGACTACATCAACGACCAGCTGCTCGGCAGTACGAAGACCCGGATGATCGGCAACACGATCCAGAGCCTGTTCACCGAGGCCAACGACTATCCGGCCGCCGCTTCCCTGTCGGTGATGCTGATGGTGCTGATCGTGGCGATGGTCTTCGCCTACGTGAAGCGGGCCGGGACGGAGGATCTGCTGTGAGCGAGGCGCGAGCGCTCGGCGGCCTGCCGGGGACGACGTACCGCAACCGTGCGGTCCAGCTGCGAGCGAACGGACGACGCCGATGAGGTGGTTGCGCGGCCGGATCGTGCTGATCCTCGGGATCCTGGTGCTGATCTACACCTTCATCCCGATCTTCGTGGTCGTCCTCATGAGCTTCAACAAGCCACCGGGGGAGCAGTCGAAGATCTACAGGTTCAACCAGTTCACGTTCGACAACTGGCTGCATCCCTGCAGTGCGGAGGGCATGTGCTCGGGCCTGAAGGTGAGCATCGAGATCGGACTGCTCGCCACGCTGGGGGCGACCATCCTGGGCACGCTGGCGGCGTTCGCCCTGGTGCGGCACGACTTCGTCGGGCGGTCCACCACCAACATCCTGATCTTCCTGCCGATGGCGGCTCCGGAGATCGTGATGGGCTCCTCGCTGCTGGCACTGTTCGTGGCGGCGGGTTTCGCCGGGCAGCTCGGCTTCTGGACGATCCTGATCGCGCACATCATGTTCTGCCTGTCGTTCGTGGTGGTCACCGTGCGCTCGCGACTGGCCGGCATGAGCGACACCCTCGAACAGGCGGCCGCCGATCTCTATGCCACGCCGGCGCAGACCTTCTGGCGGGTCACGTTCCCGCTCGTCCTGCCCGGCATCGCCGCCGCCGCCATGCTCTCCTTCTCGTTGTCGTTCGACGACTTCATCATCACGAACCTGAACGCGGGCAACACCACGACCTTCCCGATGTACGTCTGGGGTGTCCAACGCAAGTCGATCCCGATGCAGGTCAACGTCGTCGGCACCGTGATGCTGCTGGTCTCGGTCCTGATCGTGGTGGGTGGAGAGATGCGCAACCGCGCGCGGCGCCGCGCGCTCGCCGCCGCCTGACCGAGCGTCGTACGGCGTTCTCGAACCGGCGCAGCGCCGGCTCAGGCCCCGGGCTGACGTCGTACGTGCGACTGGTGGTCGTCGGTGCTGACCTCGTCGACCATGTCGCCGGCCTTGGTGAGCACCTCGCGCAGGATCTGCTCGATCTCGTCGAAGTGCTCCTGCGAGCAGATCAGCGGGGGCGCGAGCTGGACGACGGGGTCGCCCCGGTCGTCGGCGCGGCAGTAGAGGCCGGCGTCGTACAGCGCCTTGGACAGGAAGCCACGCAGGAGCTTCTCGGACTCCTCGTCGTTGAAGGTCTCCTTGGTGTCCTTGTCCTTGACCAGCTCGATGCCGAAGAAGTAGCCGTCGCCGCGGACGTCGCCGACGATCGGGAGGTCGCGCAGCTTGTTCAGGGTCTCGCGGAAGGCGCCTTCGTTGTCCCGGACGTGCTCGTTGATCTTCTCCTTCTCGAAGATGTCGAGGTTGGCCATCGCGACCGCCGTCGAGACCGGGTGCCCGCCGAACGTGTAGCCGTGCAGGAACGTCTCGGAGCCCGTGAGGAACGGCTCCATCAGCCGGTCGGTGGCGATCATCGCGCCCAGGGGGGCGTAGCCCGAGGTGATGCCCTTGGCGCAGGTGATCATGTCGGGCTGGTAGCCGTAGCGCTCGGCGCCGAACATGTGTCCCAGCCGCCCGAACGCGCAGATCACCTCGTCGCTGACCAGCAGTACGTCGTACTCGTCGCAGATCTCACGGACCCGGTCGAAGTATCCGGGTGGTGGCGGGAAGCAGCCGCCGGAGTTCTGGACCGGCTCGAGGAAGACCGCCGCGACCGTCTCGGGGCCCTCGTTCTCGATCGCGACCGCGATCTCGTTGGCCGCCCAGAGACCGAACTTCTTCTCGTCGTCCTCGAAGTACGGCGCGCGGTAGTAGTTGGTGTTCGGCACCCGGAACGTCGACGGCACCAACGGCTCGAACGGCGCCTTCATGCCCGGCAGTCCGGTGATCGAGAGTGCGCCGTGCGGGGTGCCGTGGTAGGCGATGGCGCGGCTGATCACCTTGTGCTTGTGGGGCTTGCCGACGAGCTTGAAGTAGTTCTTGGCCAGCTTCCACGCGGTCTCGACGGCCTCGCCGCCGCCGGTGGTGAAGAACACCCGGTTGAGGTCGCCCGGCGCGTAGTGGGCCACGCGCTCGGCGAGCTCGATGGCGTTGGGGTGGGCGTACGACCACAGCGGCATGAACGCCAGCTGCTGGGACTGCCTGGCGGCGGCCTCGGCCAGCTCGGTGCGACCGTGCCCGAGCTGGCTCACGAACAGGCCGGCCAGAGCGTCGAGGTAGCGCTTGCCGTTGGAGTCCCAGATGTAGGGCCCCTCACCGCGCACGATGACGGGGATGTCCGCCTGCTGGTAGCCGGAGTGCCGGGTGAAGTGCATCCACAGGTGGTCGCGCGCCGCCTGCTGGAGGTGGGCGTTGTCGTAGACGTGTTCGTCCTGACCGAGCATGTATATCGATTCCTCGTCCATGTGAGCGTGTCTCCCCATCATGGAGCCAGCGAGGACCTCTCGCAAGCGGATCCGTCGTGTTGTGCGCCGATCGGGACGAAATCCGAAGGTGGGCGGTCGAGCTCCGTCCCTGGTAGGAATTGCACATGACACGCTACGGCGCCCAGTTCGGTCCCGACATCACCTTCCTGGGCGTGCCGGCGGTCGACGTCGCCGATGCCGCGGCACTGGCGGAGGCCGACGTGGTGGTCGTGGGCGCGCCGTTCGACGGAGGTACGTCGCACCGTCCCGGCACCCGCTTCGGGCCGACCGCCATCCGGCAGACCGACTACCTCCCGCAGGACGGCTCCCGGCCCCACCTCGCGCTGCGTGTCGACGCGCTCCAGGACCTGCGCGTCGCCGACATGGGCGACGTCGAGATGCCGCCCGGCGACATCGAGCGGGCGCTGCACGCGCTCGAGGACGCGGTGTACGCCGTCGCAGCCGCCGGCGCCGTACCTCTCGTGCTCGGCGGTGACCACTCGATCACCCTGCCCGACGCGACCGGCGTCGCCCGACACCTCGGCTTCGGGCGCGTCTCGATGATCCACTTCGACGCCCACGCCGACACCGGCCACATCGAGTTCGGCTCGCTCTACGGCCACGGCCAACCGATGCGCCGGCTGATCGAGTCGGGCGCCCTGCGCGGCGACCGGTTCCTCCAGATGGGGCTGCGCGGCTACTGGCCCGGCCCCGAGACGATGAAGTGGATGGCCGAGCAGCACATGCGGTCCTACGAGATGACAGAGATCGGCAAGCGCGGGCTCGAGGCCTGCCTCGACGAGGCGTTCGAGATCGCCCTGGACGACTGCGACGCGGTGTTCCTCTCCGTCGACATCGACGTCTGCGACCCGGGCCACGCGCCGGGCACGGGCACGCCGGAGCCGGGCGGTCTCTCGTCGCGGCAGCTGCTCGACGCCGTACGCCGGATCTGCCGCGAGCTGCCGGTGGCGGGTATCGACGTGGTCGAGGTGTCGCCGCCGTACGACCACGCCGAGATCACGTCGTACCTCGCCAACCGGGTCTGCCTCGAGGCGCTGTCCGGGATGGCGGCCAAGAAGCACGGGATCGCGCACGACCCGGCCGGCCCACTCCTGGAAGGTCGCTGATGGGCACGCTCTTCACGGGCGGCTCCGTCTTCGACGGCCATCGCCACCTGGCCGGCCACGACCTGCTGGTCGACGGCGGAGAGGTCACGGCGGTCCGGCCGGGTCTCGGTGATCTCGACAAGCTCGATCTACGAGCCGGCGTTGAGGTCGTCGACCTGGCCGGCGGGCTGGTGTCGCCGGGGTTCACCGACGCCCACTGCCACCCGATCCAGGGCGGGCTGGAGCGGATGCAGTGCGACCTGACGGAAGGCGGCACGCGCGAGGAGTACCTCGCCATCGTCCGCGCCTACGCCGAGCGTCACGACGGCCCGTGGATCACCGGCGGCGGCTGGGCGATGGCGGCGTTCCCGGGCGGCACCCCGTCGGCCGCCGATCTCGACGCCGTCGTCCCGGACCGGCCGGCGCTGCTCCACAACCGAGACCACCACGGCGCCTGGGCCAACTCACGGGCGCTGGAGCTGGCGGGGATCTCGGCGGGGTCCCCCGATCCCGCGGACGGACGGGTCGAGCGGCTCCCGGACGGAAGCCCGCAGGGCAGCCTGCACGAGGGAGCGGTGGACGCCGTCGCGAGGCTGCTGCCGGAGCTGTCGCCGGCCGAGTACGCCGCCGGGCTGGTCGAGGGCCAGCGGTACCTCTTCTCGCTCGGCGTCACGGCCTGGCAGGACGCCATCGTCGGCGCCTACGCCGGCATGGCGGACACCGGGTCGACGTACGTCGACGCGATCGCCAGCGGCGACCTGGTCGCCGACGTGGTCGGCGCGCTGTGGTGGGACCGGGAGCTCGGCCTCGGGCAGGTGGCCGATCTCGTGGAGCGCCGTCGGGCGCAGTCGGGCGGTCGGTACCGCGCGACGAGCGTCAAGATCATGCAGGACGGCGTCTGCGAGAACTTCACCGCGGCGATGCTCACGCCGTACCTCGACGGTCACGGTCATCCCACGGGGAACGCCGGGCACTCCTTCGTGGAGGCCGAGGAGCTGAAGGAGATCGTGGTCGCGCTCGCGGGGGCCGGCTTCCAGGTGCACGTGCACGCGATCGGCGACCGGGGCGCCCGTGAGGCGCTCGACGCGTTCGAGGCCGCGCGGGCCGCCGGGGGTCTCGACAGGCTCGACCAACGGGAAGGGCTCGACCGACGGGACGGGCTCGACCAACGCGGCGCGCTCGACCGACGGGACGGGCTCGACCGACGGGACGACCTGCGGCACCACATCGCGCACCTCCAGCTGGTGCACCCCGACGACGTGCCGCGCTTCGCGTCGCTCGGGGTCGCCGCCAACGCCCAGGCGCTGTGGGCCTGCCACGAGGCGCAGATGGACGACCTCACGATCCCGTTCCTCGGCGCCGAGCGCGCGACCTGGCAGTACCCGTTCGGCGACCTCCACCGCACAGGGGCACGCCTCGTCATGGGCAGCGACTGGCCGGTCACCTCGCCCGACCCCCTCGCCGCGATCCACACGGCCGTGAACCGCTCGACGTACGACGACCCGCGCGAGCCGTTCCTGCCCGAGCAGGCGCTGGACCTCACCACGGCGTTCGCGGCGTACACCTCCGGCTCGGCCTGGGTCAACGGCCGCGACCGCATCGACGGTGCCGGCGTGCTCGCACCCGGCCACGTCGCCGATCTCGTGGTCCTCGACCGCGACCCGTTCATCGGGCGGGCGGACGAGATCGGATCCACACAGGTGAGCTCGACCTGGGTCGACGGCAACCGCGTCTTCGGAGGCTGAGCCTGGCGCAGCCTCCCAGTGTCGGAGGCACGCGAGCCCCCTTCAGTGGTGGGGGCCAGTTCGACCAAGGGCCCGTTGGTCGAACGTTCGTGTGACGCCCAGGGTGGCCTGCCCGGCCAAGAAGCGCCGCCCGGCGACCCCCCGTCGACGCGGACGCTCCGCGTCGGATGACTGCCGTTCCGACTGCAGACATCGGGCCCGGCTGGTCGGGCCTTGACGTGCGTCCTGGTGGGGAGATGAATGGACGAGTGACGCAGGGAAGGGGATAGAGATGAGTGACCCCGTACACAAGCTGACCGATGGCGAACTACGTGAAGCACTCGAGACGTTGGCGTTCCACGACGTAGACGTGACGGTTGACCGGAACCGGCGTGCTTCCCTGTTCCAGGGCGTACGGCTGGCCTTCTCTGGCTGTGCTCTTCTCTGGTGTGGCCCTTGCTGAGTGGCGGCACCGTCGCGAACGTCGTGCTGGCCGATGCCACCGGCATCTGGGTGACCGCTCATCGGCTGCGAGCAGGGATCGCCCTGCTGCGTCTATAAGCCCGGTCGGGCTCATGGACGCAGTGTCCTGGTCGACCCTCGCCCGCCCGGCGTCGGGATCGCGTCTCGGGACGCCATAGAAGTCCCGAGGAGTGATCCGGACGCTACGTCGGGCTCTCAGGCACGAAATCCGTCGATTCCCGGGGTCGCCCCTACCGAATCCGCAGACACCACGGTTACGCTCCCTTCATGGCTGATCAGGTGTTCAAGAACGTCGTGAACGGCGCTCTGGTGGATGCCGTCTCGGGAGACCGCTACGACATCGTCGACCCGACCACGGGGGAGGTCTACGCGACCGCGCCGCTCTCGGGCGCCGAGGACGTCGACCGGGCCTACCGCGCCGCCGCGGACGCGTTCGAGGGCTGGGGAGACACGACGCCGAAGACCCGGGCGACCGCGCTGCTCAAGATCGCCGACGCGATCGAGGCGCGCGTCGACGAGATCAACCGCGTGGAGTGCCAGGACACCGGGAAGCCGCTCGGGCTGACGATGTCGGAGGAGATGCCCTACGCGTCGGACCACTTCCGGTTCTTCGCCGGCGCAGCCCGCGTGCTGGAGGGCAAGGCGGCGGGTGAGTACCTGGAGGACCACACCTCGTGGATCCGGCGCGAGCCGATCGGCGTCGTCGGCCAGGTCACCCCGTGGAACTACCCGTTGATGATGATGATCTGGAAGATCGCGCCGGCCCTGGCGGCCGGCAACACCGTCGTCCTCAAGCCGAGCGACACCACGCCGGCCAGCTCGACGCTGCTGGCCGAGCTGGCCCAGGAGTTCCTTCCGGCCGGGGTGCTCAACGTCGTGTGCGGCGACCGTGACACCGGCCGCCGCCTGGTGGAGCACAAGATCCCGCAGATGGTGTCGATCACGGGCTCGGTCCGGGCCGGGATGGAGGTCGCGGGCTCGGCGGCCGCCGACCTCAAGCGCGTGCACCTCGAGCTCGGTGGCAAGGCACCGGTGATCGTCTTCGACGACGCGGACGTCGAGAAGGCGGCCGAGGCCATCTCGGTCGCCGGCTACTTCAACGCCGGCCAGGACTGTACGGCTGCCACCCGTGTGCTCGCCGGGCCCGGCGTCCACGACGACTTCGTCGCGGCCATCACCGAGCAGGCGAGGAACACCAGGACTGGCCTGCCCGACGACGAGGACGTGCTGTACGGCGCGCTGAACAACGAGACCCAGCTCTCGCGGGTGTCGGGCATGGTCGAGCGGGTCCCCGACCATGCGACGGTCAACACCGGCGGACGGCGACAGGGCGACCGTGGCTACTTCTACGAGCCGACGGTGCTCTCCGGCCTCCGGCAGGACGACGAGCAGATCCAGGACGAGATCTTCGGCCCGGTGATCACCGTGCAGCGCTTCAGCGACGAGGGCGAGGCACTGCGCTGGGCCAACGGCGTCGAGTACGGCCTCGCCTCCAGCGTATGGACCAAGGACCACGCGCGGGCGATGCGGATGTCGCGGCACCTCGACTTCGGCGTGGTCTGGATCAACACCCACATCCCCTTCGTCTCGGAGATGCCGCACGGCGGCTTCAAGCACTCCGGCTACGGCAAGGACCTCTCGATGTACGGGCTCGAGGACTACACCCGGGTGAAGCACGTCATGAGCTACATCGGCGAGTGAGTGATGGCCACCGTCGACGTTCTCGTCACCGGGCACGTCGAGCACACCGACGCCGGTGACTCGGTCCACCCCACGATCAGCCTGGTCCGCGACGGCGACCTGGTGCTCGTCGCGGACCCGGGCATCCTGACGGACCCGTCGCTGCTCACGATCGCGCTCAGGAGCCACGGGCTCACCCCGGTCGACGTCACCCACGTGTTCGTGACCCACCACCACATCGACCACACCCGGAACATCGGGATGTTCCCCCGGGCCAAGGTCGTCGACGTCGACTCGGTGTACGACGGGTCCCTGTGGCTCGAGCACGACGGCGACGACTACCACCTCAGCGACGACGTCCGGGTGATCGAGACGCCCGGCCATGCCGCCGAGTGTGCGGCGCTGCTGGTCACCACCGGCGAGGGTGTCGTCGCACTGACCCACGCCTGGTGGTTCGCCGACATGACCCCGGTGCAGGATCCGCTGGCCTGGGACCAGACCGCGCTGGAGCGCAGCCGGTCGCGGGTGCTGGAGCTCGCCGACATCGTCGTACCCGGACACGGACCGGCCTTCCGGCCCCACGAGAGGAACACCCGATGAGGATCCTGCTGGTCGGCGCCGGGGGAGTGGGCGCGGCGTTCGCGGCCATCGCGGCGCGTCGTACGTTCTATGACGCGATCGTGGTCGCCGACTACAACGTCGCCAGCGCCGAGCGGGCCGCGTCGTACGACGACCGGTTCAGCGCCGCGCAGGTCGACGCCTCGTCGGCGGACTCGGTGGCCGCACTGTGCCGCAAGCACGGGATCACCCACGTGATGAACGCGGTCGACCCGCGGTTCGTGATGCCGATCTTCGAGGGAGCACTGGCGGCCGGCGCCGACTACCTCGACATGGCGATGTCGCTGTCCAAGCCGCATCCCGACGCGCCGTACGAGAAGACCGGCGTGATGCTGGGCGACGAGCAGTTCGCCGCCGCGCCCCAGTGGGAGGCCGCCGGGCGGCTCGCGCTCGTCGGGATCGGGGTCGAGCCGGGGCTCTCCGACGTCTTCGCCCGCTACGCCGCCGACCACGACTTCTCCGAGATCGACGAGCTCGGTACACGTGACGGTGCCAACCTGACCGTCGAGGGCCCGGACGGGGCGCCAGCCTTCGCTCCTTCCTTTTCAATCTGGACCACGATCGAGGAGTGCCTCAACCCGCCGGTGATCTGGCAGGACGGCACCTGGCACACGACGCCGCCGTTCAGCGAGCCCGAGGTGTTCGACTTCCCCGAGGGCATCGGCCCGGTCGAGTGCGTGAACGTCGAGCACGAGGAGGTGCTGCTGATGCCGCGCTGGGTCGAGTGCAAGCGCGCCACCTTCAAGTACGGCCTCGGCGACGAGTTCATCGACGTCTTGAAGACCCTGCACAAGCTCGGGCTCGACCGCACCGACAAGGTGAACGTGGGTGGGGTGGAGGTGAGCCCGCGCGACGTCGTCGCGGCGTGTCTGCCCAACCCCGCCGAGCTCGGCCCGCAGATGCAGGGCAAGACCTGCGCCGGCCTCTGGGTGACCGGCACCGGCAAGGACGGCCGGCCTCGGTCGACGTACTACTACCACGTGGTCGACAACGAGTGGACGATGGCGGAGTATGGCCACCAGTGCGTCGTCTGGCAGACCGCGATCAACCCGGTGGTCGCGCTCGAGCTCCTCGCCGAGGGCACGTGGAGCGGTGCCGGCGTGCTCGGGCCAGAGGCCTTCGACGCCGTACCGTTCCTCGACCTGCTCACGTCGTACGGCTCCCCGTGGGGCCGCCGGGAAATGAGCGCCTGAGTGGCTGCTGCGGTGTCCACTCGTGGACTGACCAAACACTTCGGGGACGTGCACGCCGTGGACGACCTCGACCTCGAGATCGCCGACGGCGAGTTCTTCTCGATGCTCGGGCCGTCGGGCTCAGGCAAGACGACCGTGCTGCGCCTGCTGGCCGGCTTCGAGCGCCCGACGGCCGGTCGCATCCTGCTCGGTGACACCGACGTGACCGACCTGCCCCCGCACCAGCGCGACGTCAACACCGTCTTCCAGGACTACGCGATCTTCCCGCACATGGACGTGATGGCGAACGTCGAGTACGGACTGCGCGTGAAGAAGGTCGACCGCAAGGAACGGCGGCGCCGGGCCGAGGACGCCCTGGCCGTCGTACGCCTCGAGGGGTACGGCGCGCGGCGGCCCCACCAGCTCTCGGGCGGTCAGCGTCAGCGCGTCGCACTGGCCCGCGCGCTGGTGAACCGCCCGACGGTGCTCCTGCTCGACGAGCCACTCGGCGCACTGGACCTCAAGCTGCGCCGGGAGATGCAGCTCGAGCTCAAGCAGATCCAGCGCGACGTCGGCATCACGTTCGTCTTCGTGACGCACGACCAGGAGGAGGCGCTCTCGATGAGCGACCGGGTCGCGGTGTTCAACGACGGCCGGGTCGAGCAGGTCGCGACGCCCGTCGAGCTGTACGAGCACCCGGCGAGCTCGTTCGTCGCAGGGTTCGTCGGCACGTCCAACAGGATCGGTGGCGAGGCCGCGCGGCGCGTGCTCAGTACCGACGGTGAGTACGCCGTACGCCCCGAGAAGCTGCGGATCGCCGCGGCCGGGACCAGGCTCGAGCCCGACGAGGTGTCCGCCGCGGGACGCGTCCGCGAGGTCGTCTACCTCGGACCCAGTACCCATGCGATCGTCGAGCTCGACGCCGGCCCTCGCCTCACGGTGTCGCGTCCCAACAGCGGAGGATCCGCCGATCCGCCGCTCGAGGCGTCGGACCGGCCGATCGCCGTGGTCTTCGACCGCGGCTCACTGATCTCACTCTCGGGCCCACACCGCGAAACCCAGGAGAAGTCATGATCACGCGTACGCGAACCCTCGGCGCCCTGCTCGGTGTCGCCGCACTGGCTCTGGTGGCGGGGTGCGGCTCGTCGGGCTCGACCACCGGCACCCCGGGCGCCGGGGGCTTCACCCCGCCCGATGTCCCGATGCAGCAGTCGCTGGGGACGATGGAGGGTTCGGTCAACATCCTGGCCTGGCCGGGCTACGCCGAGGACGGCTCCAACGACCCGAAGGTCGACTGGGTGACGCCGTTCGAGCAGCAGACGGGCTGCCAGGCGCACGTGAAGTACTTCCCGACGTCCGACGACGCGGTCAGCCTGATGAAGACCGGCGCCTACGACGTCGTCTCGGCGTCCGGCGACGCCTCGCTGCGGCTGATCGCCTCGGGTGACGTCGCGCCGGTGAACACCAAGCTGATCAAGGACTACAGCCAGATCGAGCCGTTCCTGAAGGACCGCGCCTGGAACAGCGTCAACGGCCAGATGTACGGCGTGCCGCACGGCTGGGGCGCCAACCTGCTGATGTACCGCACCGACGACGTCACGCCGGCGCCGACCAGCTGGGCCTCGGTCTTCACCGACTCGTCGAAGTACCAGGGCAAGGTGACGGCGTACGACTCGCCGATCTACATCGCCGACGCCGCGCTGTTCCTGATGAAGACCCAGCCGGACCTCGGCATCAAGGACCCCTACGCGCTGGACCAGACCCAGCTCGACGCCGCGGTGACGCTGCTGAAGAACCAGCGCCAGAACATCTCGGAGTACTGGTCGGACTACCTCAAGGAGGTGCAGGCGTTCAAGACCGGCGACTCGGTCATCGGCACCACCTGGAAGATCATCGAGCAGACCGCCGCCGGCGAGAAGGCTCCGGTCAAGGCGATCCTGCCGTCCGAGGGTGCCACCGGCTGGTCGGACACCTGGATGGTCAGCTCGAAGGCGAAGCACCCCGACTGCGCCTATGCGTGGATGTCCTACATCACCGAGCCGAAGCCGCAGTCGGAGGTCGCGCAGTACTTCGGCGAGGCCCCGGCGAACGGCCAGGCCTGCCAGCTCACCGGCCAGGCGTTCTGCAACGCCTACCACGTCCAGGACAAGACCTTCGCCGACAAGATCTGGTACTGGACCACGCCGATCTCGCAGTGCCTCGACGGTCGCACCGACACCCAGTGCACCGACTACGGCGACTGGACCCAGGCCTGGACCGAGATCAAGGGCTGAGGAGTTGGCGGAGTCGACTGCCGAGGCCGCGCCCCCCGCCCGGACCGGGCGGGGGTCGCTGCTGAGCCGCTCCGCGGGGCTGCGTACGGGGCTGCTCCTCCTCCCGCCGATGCTGTGGCTGGGGGTGGCCTACCTGGCCGCCCTCGGCGCGCTGTTCGTCACGTCGCTGTGGGGGCAGAACGACTTCACCGGCCAGATCGAGCGCGTCTGGTCCTTCGACAACTACCGCACGCTGTGGGACATCCCGGTCTACCGGACCATCGCCTTCCGGACGATCGGGATCGCGGCGCTGGTGACGATCGTGGACGCCGTGCTCGCGTTCCCGATCGCCCTCTACATGGCCAAGGTCGCCTCGCCGCGCGTCCGCCGGCTGCTGGTGATCGCGGTGCTGATGCCGCTGTGGGCGTCGTACCTGGTGAAGGCGTACGCCTGGCGCGGGATGTTCTCCGACGGCGGGCTGATCGACTGGCTCGGCAAGCCGGTCGGCCTGCACTCACCGGGGTACGGCCTGGTCGCGACCACGATCACGCTCGCCTACCTGTGGCTGCCCTACATGGTGCTGCCGATCTTCGCGGGGCTGGAGCGCGTGCCGGACTCGCTGTTCGAGGCCTCGGGTGACCTCGGTGCCGGTGGCTTCACGACCGTACGACGCGTGGTCCTGCCGATGGCGTTCCCGGCCGTGGTCGCGGGGTCGATCTTCACGTTCTCGCTGTCGCTGGGCGACTACATCGCGGTGCAGATCGTCGGCGGCGCGAGCCAGCTCATCGGCAACGTGGTCTACGCCAACGTGGGCTCGGCCAACAACCTGCCGTTCGCGTCGGCGCTCGCGACCGTGCCGGTGGTGGTCATGCTCGTCTACCTCGCCGCCGCCCGGCGCACCGGCGCCCTGGACAACCTGTGATCATCTCCGGACGGCTGCGGGCCGTGCTCCGCCTGACCACCGCGGTGGTGCTGGTGATCGTCTACGTGCCACTGCTGCTGGTGCTGGTCAACTCCTTCAACGTCGACCGCACCTTCACCTGGCCGCCGAGCGGGCTGACTCTGCACTGGTGGAAGGTCGCCGCGCACAGCTCCGGCGCGCGGCACGCGCTGCTCACGAGCGTCGAGGTGGCGCTGCTCGCGACGGCGATCGCGCTGGTGCTGGGCACGCTCGCCGGCCTCGCGCTGCGTCGTACGCGCTTCTTCGGGCGCAACGTCGTCTCGCTGCTGATCATCCTGCCGATCGCGCTGCCGGGCATCGTGACCGGCATCGCCCTCAACAACGCCTTCCGGACCATGCTCGGCCTCGACCTCGGCTTCCTGACGATCGTGGTCGCGCACGCGACGTTCTGCATCGTCACGGTGTTCAACAACGTCCAGGCCAGGCTCCAGCGGCTGGGGAGCTCGCTGGAGCAGGCCTCGGCCGACCTCGGCGCCGGGCCGCTGCGCACCTTCGTGCTGATCACGTTCCCGATGCTGCGGTCGGCCCTGCTGGCCGGGGGGCTGCTGGCGTTCGGCTTGTCGTTCGACGAGATCGTGGTGACCACTTTCACCGCCGGGCCCCAGGTGCAGACGCTGCCGATCTGGATCTTCCAGAACCTCTTCCGGCCCAACCAGGCCCCAGTGGTCAACGTGGTGGCGGCGGTGCTGGTGCTGGTGTCCGCCGTACCGATCTATCTGGCGCAGCGCCTGTCCGGCGACACCGTGTCGGGGGCGACGGCGACTCCCTGAGCCGCGAGCCCGATCGGGATCGTCAGCCCCGTCGCAGCATGTGGCGCGACCGCCACAGCCCGGGCGACGCCCCGCGCGCCCGCTTGAAGGCACGGCTGAAGGCCTCCTCCGCGTCGTACCCGACCCGACGGCCGATCGCCGCGACCCCGAGCTCGGTCGACGCCAGCAGGTCCTCGGCCAGGTGCATCCGCCACTCGGTGAGGTAGCGGATGGGCGAGCGCCCGAGCACCTGCCGGAAACGCTCGTCCAGACCCGAGCGGGAGACGGCCGCCTCGTGAGCGAGGTCGGTGACCGTCCACTTCCGCTCGGGCGCCGCGTGCAGAGCGGCCAACGCGGGGTTGAGGACCGGGTCGTGCAGCGCGGCCAGCCAGCCGTGGTTCGCGGCCGGGGCCGTTGCGAGGTGCTGGCGCAGCACCTCGACCAGGAGCAGCTCGGGGAGCCGGGTGTTGATCGCATCGGGGCCGAGCGGGGAGGCGTCGGCCTGGGCCAGCGCGAAGTCGATGTTGGCGCGCACCCAGTCGGTGCCGGCCGTGCCCTCGGGCCGTACGACGAAGGCCGGCGGGAAGACCCGGAGCGCCGGGTCGAAGAGCACGTCGTCGCTGTGGAGGTAGCCGCACACCATGTCGGTGAGGGCGCCGTCGTGCCCGTGCCGGAGCAGCGGCATCCGGGGCCACGGTGGCGGCTCCATGAACCTCATCAGCGGGACGAGCTCGCTCTCACCCACCCCGCCCATGCTGTGCTGATCGCCGTACGGCAGCACGATCACGTCCCCGGCCGACGCCCAGTGCCGCTCCTGGCCGTCCACCCGGATCCAGCAGGTGCCGCTCGAGACCAGGTGGAAGAGGACGACGCGGTCGGTGCCGGGTCTGAGGATGGCGGCCGTCGCAGGCCCGGGGAGGGACTGGTAGGCCCACGGCTCGCGGTACTCCGCGCGCAGGAAGACCGCGCCCTGGAGACGCAGCCGCTGCAGGGCGGCGTCGAGTGGTTCCGGAAGGAACGGGCTGGACGGGGTCTTGGCTGCCCGATCAGTCGCCCCGGTCGCCCGGTCATGGCCGGCAAGCGGGCGCTGCACGAGGCTGATCGTGACACAACGAGAGCCGTTGTGCCTGGGAGTAAAGGAGCACACCATGGCGCTGTTCATGGATGTCCACACGATGGGTGGCCCGGTCGGGCTGTCCGATGTCGAGCAGGCGCACGCCGCCGACCTGGCGACACAGGGTCGGTACGGCGTGAGCTACCTGCGGTACTGGGTGGACGAGGCGCAGGGGAAGGTCTTCTGCCTCGTGGAGGCACCCGACGCCGACGCCGCGGAGAGTGTCCACCGGGAGGCCCACGGCCTCGTCGCGGACGCGATCTTCCCGGTAGCGGAAGGGGCCTGAGCGGGAGCCGTCATGGATCAGATGATGGAGGACCTGGCCCGTGCCCGCGTCGCCGCACGAGTGGCCGACGCAGAGGGCCTGCGTCGCGGCCGGCGGTACGCCGCCGCCCGTCGCCTCGGCCGCCGGGCCGAGGCGGCGACCAGCCGGGCCGGTCTCGCGCAGTCCCGCACCCGGTGACGACCGCACCGGTCGTACGCCGCGCCGGGTACGGAAGGAGCCGGGCACGACTCTCGTCGTACCCGGCTCCGGTACGCCGGATGGTCGCTCAGGCGGCCGGCCCCTTGGTGCGTACGTCGGCCACGTGGGTCATCGCCTCGCGCAGCTCGCCGAGCCAGTCGTCCTCGTGCTGGGCGACCAGGCGGACGCACCACGCCAGCGCGTCGGCGCGTGACCGTGCCACGCCCGCGTCGACCAGCGTGTCGAGCACCTGACGCTGCGGCTGCCGGAGCCGGGTCATCGTGGGCGACGAGAGGTGGGTGTAGAGCTCCTCGTGGTCGCCGATCGTCACCCCCCAGCTGACCGTGCGCTCGTAGCGGCGCTGCGCCTCGCGGGCGATCGCCATCCGCTGCTCGCGGGTCTCCTCGCGGAACGCGCTCGCCCGTCCGGCCCGCGCCTCCGCGGTCTCGGCCTCGCTCTCGCCGGCCGTGACGTCGGGGAGCTGGAGGGTCACCACGATCTCGTCGCGGTCGATGCTGATGTCGGCAGGGGAGGCCTGCCAGTCCTCGGGGAGGCGGCCGGAGAACCAGCCCCTCACCCGCTCGAGTGCCTCGTTCGTAATCATGATTACATCATTACACGCCCGGTCAAGCCCGGCTCAGCAGATCCTCGGGAGCTGCTCACCGATGGGCAGGTCCACCACGCGCTCGGCACCGAAGCCGGTGCGCGCCGAGACCATCCCGGGATGATCGTCCACACAGGTGCCGATCACGACCGCGCCGGATCCGGCGGGATGCGCGCGCATCGCCGCCAGTACGGCGTCCGCGTCGGCGGCGGCGACGAAGGCGACCAGCTTGCCCTCGTTGGCCACCTGGAGCGGGTCGAGACCGAGCATGGAGCAGGCGTCCGCCACCACGTCGGGGATCGGCAGGGAGCGCTCGTCGAGCGTGATGCCGACCCCGGACGCGGAGGCGATCTCGTTCAGCGACGTGGCCAGACCGCCGCGGGTGGGGTCGCGGAGCACGTGGAGGTCTCGCGTCACGCTGAGCATCTCTGCGACCAGTCCGTTCAGTGGCTGGGTGTCGCTGCGGATCTCGGTGCCGAACTCCAGGCCCTCGCGCCGGCTCATGACGGCGACCCCGTGGACCCCCAGGTCTCCGCTGACGATGACCACGTCGCCGGGGCGCGCCCGATCGGGCCGGATGTCGATGCCGTCCGGGATCACGCCGAGGCCGGAGGTGTTGATGTAGACGCCGTCGCCGTGCCCGCTCTCGACGACCTTGGTGTCGCCCGTGACGACCTGGACGCCGGCCCGCTCCGCCGCCTCGCCGAGACGCTGCGCGATCGCGCCGACCTGGGCGATCTCGACGCCCTCCTCGAGGATGAACCCCGCGGACAGGAACAGCGGGGTGGCGCCGCTCATGGCCAGGTCGTTGACCGTGCCGTTGACCGCGAGGTCGCCGATGCAGCCGCCCGGGAAGAAGAGCGGCCGGACCACGAACGAGTCGGTCGAGAACGCCAGTCGCGAGGAGCCGACGTCGAGCACGGCCGAGTCGCCCAGCCCGGCGAGCGTGCTGTTGCGGAACGCCGGGAGGAAGACGTGCTCGACCAGCTCGGCCGACATGGCCCCGCCGCCTCCGTGACCCATCACGACGTTCGGGCTGTCGCGCAGCGGGAGCGGACAGGTCCACCCCTCGAAGCCGGCCGGCTCGTCGTACGCCGTCGGCTCGATCGCCATCAGCGCGTCTCGTCGGAGGGCGCGGCCCCGACCGGCGTACGGTCGGCAGGAGTCGGCACCTGCAGCCGCCGGTAGAGGTAGTACGCCGCACAGGCGCCCTCGCTGGAGACCATGGTCGCGCCCAGCGGGTTGCGCGGCGTGCACTCCTGGCCGAACGCCGCGCACTCGTGCGGCTTGATCAGGCCCTGCAGCACCTCGCCACTGCGGCAGACGCTCGACTCCTGGGTGGCGATCTCGCCGACGTCGAAACGCGCCTCGGCGTCCCAGTGGCGGTAGCGCTCCGACAGCCGCCAGCCGCTCTGCGGGATCGGCCCGATGCCTCGCCAGGAGCGGTCGACGACCTCGAAGACGTCGTCGAGCATCTCGATCGCGATCGGGTTGCCCTCGTCGGTGACCACGCGGGCGTAGGCGTTCTCGACCTCGTGCCGTCCCTCCTCGAGCTGGTGTACGACGCGGCGGATCCCCTCGAGGATGTCGAGCGGCTCGAAGCCGGTCACCACGATCGGCACCCGGAACCGCTCGGCGAGGGCGGGGTACTCCGACGTGCCCATCACCGTGCACACGTGCCCGGCGGCCAGGAAGGCCTGCACCCGGCAGTCGGGCGAGGTCATGATCGCCTCGATCGCGGGTGGCACCCGGACATGGCTGACGAGCAGGCTGAAGTTGTCGATGCCCAGCTTGCGGGCCTGGTAGACGGTCATCGCGTTGGGTGGGGCGGTCGTCTCGAAGCCGATGCCGAAGAACACCACCTGTCGGTCGGGGTTCTTCCGGGCGATGGCGAGGGCATCCATGGGGGAGTAGACGACCCGTACGTCGCCGCCGGCACTCTTGACCCGGAACAGGTCCCGGTCGCTGCCGGGCACGCGCAGCATGTCGCCGAACGAGCAGAAGATGACGCCGGGCCGGCTCGCGATCTCGAGCGCCTTGTCGATCACGTCGAGCGGGGTGACGCAGACCGGGCAGCCGGGCCCGTGGATCATCTCGATGTTCTCGGGCAGCAGCTGGTCGAGACCGTGGCGGATGATCGAGTGGGTCTGACCGCCACAGACCTCCATCATCGCCCAGGGCTGCGTGGTCGTGGCGTGGATGTCGTCGAGCAGGCGCTTGGCCAGCTCCGGGTCCTGGAACTCCTGGAGGTACTTCATGTCGTCTCCTCTCCCGTCACGTCGGGGCGCGGCATCCCGGCCTGGTCGGCGGCGCGCCCCCATTGGTCGCCGAACTCGGCGTCGAGCTCGCCCATTCGCCGGAAGATCTCCAGGCTCTCGAGGGCCGACTTCTCGTCGAGGCGCTGGAGCGCGAACCCGACATGGACGATGGTGTACTCGCCGACCTGGATGTCGGGGACGTACGCCAGGCACACGTCCTTGGTCACGCTGCCGAAGCTCACCCGGCCCATCGGCGTCCCGTCGACGTCCCAGATCTCGCTGACCTGACCGGGTACGGCTAGACACATGGCGACTCCATCTCCGGCGACTGCTGTCGCCTCGGCCGAACGTCGGAAGCAGCATCGAGGGCGTGCGCGAGCACGGCTACCTGCCCGAGGGCGAGGCCGGCATCGCTCGCGGGCACGCGGTGGTGGCGGAGCACGTCGAACCCCGCCGCCGAGAGCGCCAGCGCGCAGCGTTCGGTGACGAAGGCGTTGAGGAAGACGCCCCCGCTCAGGGTGACCCGCTCGAGGCCGGTCCGCCGCCGTACGTCGGAGACGGCAGCCGCCACGAGGTCGACCACTCCCTGCTGGAACCGGGCTGCGACCAGGTCGGGCCCGACACCGGAGCGCACGTCGTACGCGACCGCGCGCACCACCGGTGCCGGCTCGAGCACGAGGGGCTCGCCCGCGGTGCCGGCTCGGAGCCCGAAGGCGTAGCCCTCGACCTCGCCCGCACCGCGGGCGACCGCCTCCAGCTCCATCGCCGCCTGCGCGTCGTAGCCCGCGCGCTGGCAGATGCCGGCCAGCGACGCCACCGTGTCGAAGAGCCGGCCCATGCTCGACGTGGGTACGCAGGCGAGCCTGCGCTGCAGCTGGCGCTCGAGCACGTCGAGCTCGCCGGCACGGCAGGCCCGCACGCTGGGGAGGTCGTCGGTCCACGCCACGCCCGCGTGCCGCAGGTGGGACAGCGCCATCCGGTACGGGTTGCGGACCCCGGCGTCGCCGCCGGGCAGGTCGACGTAGGCGAGGTGGGCGGCGCGCTGGTAGCCGGCGTACGACGCGACCAGGACCTCGCCGCCCCACGCGGCGCCGTCGTCGCCGTACCCGGTGCCGTCGAACGCCACCCCGATCACCCGCTCACCGCTGGGTACGCCGTGCTCGGCCATCGTCGAGGCGACGTGGGCGTGGTGGTGCTGCACCTCGTGGACCGGTCGGCCGGCGGCGTGCTCGACCGCCCAGCGACGCGACCGGTACGCCGGGTGGTGGTCGGCCGCGAGCGCCTCCGGGCGTACGCCGGTCAGCTGCTCGAGGTGGGTCTCCGCGGCGGTGAACGCCCGCAATGTGGCGAGGTCGTCCATGTCGCCGACGTGCCCGGACAGCCAGGCCAGCCGGCCCTCGGCCACACAGAAGGTGTTCGTCAGGTCGGCCCCGACGGCGAGCACCGGCGGCACCTCGAACGGCAGTGTCAGGGGCAGCGGCGCCTCGCCCCGGGACCGGCGTACCGGTGCCTCCAGACCGGCGACGGCGCGGGTCACCGAGTCGTCACAGGGCACGTGGATCGGCCGGTCGTGCAGGAGCCACGCATCGGCCAGGCCGGCGAGCCGGGCGAGGGCCTCGTCGTCGTCGGTGACGATCGGCTCACCGGCGACGTTGCCGCTGGTCAGCACCAGCGCGCGTGGGCCGTCGGGGTCACCGGGCAGGCCCAGGAGCAGGTGGTGGAGGGGCGAGTAGGGCAGCATCAGGCCGAGGTCGTCCTGGCCGGGTGCGACCGAGGACGCGAGCGGGTGCGCGGCGCCGGCCCGGCGGCGGGCGAGGACCACCGGCCGGGTGCGTCCGGTCAGGAGGGCCGTCTCCGCATCATCCAGGTCGACCAGCGCGCGGGCCGCGGCGACGTCGCTGACCATCACCGCGAACGGCTTGTCACCTCGCTGCTTGTGCTTGCGGAGCGTGGTCACCGCCTCCTCACTGGTCGCGTCGCAGGCCAGGTGGAAGCCGCCGACCCCCTTCACGGCCACCACCGCGCCCGCCGCGAGCAGGCTGCGCGCCTCGCCCAGCGCCGCTTCGTCGTACGACGTCTCGCGCTGCGGGCGGACCAGCCGGAGCCGCGGCCCGCAGCCGGGGCAGCAGATCGTCTGGGCGTGGAAGCGGCGGTCTGCGGGGTCGGCGTACTCGGCCGCGCAGGCCGGACACATCGGGAAGATGGACATCGTGGTGTTCGGCCGGTCGTACGGCAGACCGGTGGTGATCGTGAACCGCGGGCCGCAGTTGGTGCAGGTGATGAACGCGTGCCGGAAGCGGCGGTTCGCGGGGTCGGCGAGCTCGGCGAGGCAGTCGTCGCAGAGGGTCACGTCGGGTGAGACGAACGTCCGGCCCGTGCCCGACCGAGACGCTCGGATCACGAACTCGGTGCCACCCTGCGGCGGGAGCTCGGCCATGGTCAGCGACGCGACGACGGCGAGCGGCGGGGGAGCGTCCGCGAGCTCGCGGCAGAACGCGTCGACCTCGGCCCGGTCACCCTCGACCTCGGCGACCGCGCCGTCGGTGCTGTTCCACACCTCCCCGGACAGGCCGTGGGTGCGAGCCAGGGAGTAGACGTGGGGCCGGAAACCCACGCCCTGCACCACGCCTCGCGCCTCGACGCGACGACGGACCCGGACCGGTTCGGTGGGCGCGAGCGCGGACACGACCGCGGCGGCGGCATCCGGCACCGCGTCCCGCGTCCGGGTCGAGAGCGGTGCGCCGTGGTCGAAGCCTTCCGCCTCCACCCCGATCAGCACCAGGCGGTCGGGCAGCCGGCCCAGGGCACGGGCCAGGCCGACGACCTGACCGACCCCCAGGGCGTGCGTGCCGCCGCGACCGGTCGCCGCCCACGCCCCGCTCCCGAGGACATCGGTGGCAGCTCCGGCGTCGAGCACGTGGAGCGTGCCGGGCGGTGCACCCGAGCGGACCGCGTCGACGAGCACCACGACGTCGTGACCCTGCCACGCGTCGAGGAGGTCGGCGGGGTCCTCCCGCTCGAGCACGCGTACGTCGGGCAGGCCGAGGGCCGCGACCCTGCGGGCCACCTCCGGGCCGACGGCGTCATCCCCACGGTCCTGCCGGCCGAGACCGATGACGAGTCCAGCGACCCGATCGGTCATGTGCGCTCCACCGTCAGGTCGAGGAAGTGGGTGGCGCAGGAGATGCAGGGGTCGTAGTTGCGGATCGCCTGCTCGGCACGGTGCCCGAGCGAGTGGTCGTCGAGGTCGGTCCAGGACTCGGCCAGCTCGCGGAGGTCGGCCTCGACCGCGGCCAGGTTCTGTGACGTGGGGGGCACGATCCGGGCATCGGTGATCAGACCGGAGGGGTCGAGCGCGTAGCGGTGGAACAGCACGCCGCGCGGCGCCTCGGACGCGCCGTACCCGACGCCTTCGCGCGGGGGGACCTCGACATGCGGGTCGACGCCGTCGACCCAGCCGTCGATGATCCGCAGCGACTCCGCGAGCGCCTCGACGATCTCGACGGCGCGGACCACGATCGAGCGGAAGGGGTTGCGGCAGGTGTCACCCAGACCGGCCTCACGCGCGGCCTGCCGGGACGGCTCGGAGAGCCGGTCGGCGTTGAGCGTGTAGCGGGCGAGCGGCCCCACGACGTACGGCGCGGACCGGCCGTCGAGGCTCGCATGCAGTGCGTTGCTGTGGCGTACGTGCCGCTCCTCGATCCGGTCGGGGAACTCCGCGACCGGGAACGACGAGCCGGAGGAGGTGACGACCGTGCCGTCCTCGATCGGGTAGCCACGCTCGGGCCGCAGCGAGAGGTACTCGAAGGGCTGCTCGAAGTCGGGGAAGTCGAACCCCGAGACGAGGTGCACGGTGGCCAGGGCGTCCTCGAGCGCCTGCTCGAGCACCGGTCGGAGTGCCCGGAGCTCGAGGGTCGAGGGGAACCGGTAGAAGCCGCCGATGCGCACGTTCACGGGATGGATCGAGCGCCCGCCGACCACCGTCATCAGCGCGTTGCCGGCCTTCTTCAGGCGCAGCCCGCGCTCGACGACGTCGGGGTGGTCGGCCGCCATCTCGATGGCGCCGTCGTACCCGAGGAAGTCGGGTGCGTGCAGCAGGAACACGTGCAGCGCGTGGCTCTCGATCCACTCCCCGCAGTAGAGCAGCCGCCGCATCTCGCGGATCGCGTCGGACACGCTGACCCCGCAGGCGTCCTCGATCGCCCAGCAGGCACTGGTCTGGTAGGCGACCGGGCAGATCCCGCAGATCCGGGCGGTGATGTCGGGGGGCTCGGTGTAGGACCGGCCGCGCAGGAACGCCTCGTAGAACCGCGGGGGCTCGTAGATCTGCAGCTCCACCTCCTGGACCCGGCCCTCGTGGAGCACCAGGCGCAGCCCGCCCTCCCCCTCGACCCGGGCGAGCGTGCCGACCTGGAGGACCTGACCTCCGTCGCTGAGCTTGTGCGTCATGCCCGTCCCCCTCCGTCGCCCTCGTGCCGTTCGCTCTCGCGGAGGAACGCCTCGGACGCCGCGTTGAAGGTACGGAAGATGCGCATCACCTCGGGCTCGCTCATGCCCTGCCGTGACAGCTGGTCGGCCATCGATGCCGTGTTCGCGCTGTCCTGCGGGCCGAAGCAGCCGTAACAACCGCGCGCGTACGACGGGCAGAGCGCGCCGCACCCGGCCTGCGTGACCGGGCCGAGGCACGGCGTGCCGTGGGCGACCGTGACGCAGACGTTGCCGCGCTGCTTGCACTCGACGCAGACGCTGTGCGAGGGGATCCGCGGCTTCCGGCCCTGGAGCTCGGCGGCGAGCACCTCGAGGAGCTGGCGGCGGTCGACCGGGCACCCGCGCAGCTCGAAGTCGACCCGCACGTGCTCGGCGATCCCCGTGGAGCGGTCGAGGGTGGAGAGGTACTCGGGGTGGGCGTAGACGACCGACCGGAACTCGGCGACGTCGGCGAAGTTGCGCAGCGCCTGGATGCCGCCGCTGGTCGCGCACGCCCCGATCGTGATCAGCCGCTTCGAGGCCGCCCGGACCCGCTGGATCCGCTCCGCGTCCTCGGGCGTCGTGATCGAGCCCTCGACCAGGGAGACGTCGTACGGACCCTCGACGACCGCCCGGGTCGCCTCCGGGAAGTAGGCGATCTCGACCTGGCCGGCCAGCGGGATCAGCTCGTCCTCGCAGTTGAGCAGGGTGAGCTGGCAGCCGTCGCAGGACGCGAACTTCCAGACCGCGAGCTTCGGCCGAGTCGGTGCGGGGGCGGTGGTCATCAGAGGTCCGCCTGGGCGAGGAGCGGCGCGAGCACGTCGTACGCGAGCACCGGGCCGTCCTGGCAGATGAACAGCTCGCGCAGCTGGCAGTGACCGCACAGCCCGATGCCGCACTTCATGTTGCGCTCCATCGACAGCCTGAGGTCCGCCGCGGCCACCCCCCGGTCGAGCAGGGCGAACGCCGTGTGCCGCATCATCACCTCGGGTCCGCAGACCAGTGCCGTGGTGCGGATCGGGTCGAACTGCACGCGGTCGAGCAGCTCGGTGACCAGCCCGACGCGGCCGTGCCACGTCTCGTCCGCGCGGTCGACGGTGACCTGGACGTCGATCTTGCGGTCGGTGGCCCAGCTGAGGAGCTCTCCCGCGAACAGCATCTCGGCGGGAGTACGCGCGCCGTACAGCAGGCTGACCTCGCCGAACTCCTCGCGGGCGGCGGAGATCTCCAGCACCGCCGGGCGGAGCGGCGCCATCCCGATGCCACCGGCCACGATCACGACGTCGCGGCCGCGGGCGCTGTCGACGTCCCATCCGGCGCCGAACGGGCCGCGTACGCCGAGCCGCGCGCCCACGTCGGCCGTTGCCAGTGCCCGCGACACCGAACCGACGTCCCGCACGGTGTGCTGGAGGGTGCTGGTGAGCCGGGGGTCGCCGCTGATCGAGATCGGCACCTCGCCGATGCCGAAGGCCTGGAGCATGGTGAACTGCCCGGGCGCGAAGGCGAAGGCACCACCGCCGTCGGGCTCGAGCCAGAGGGTGGCGGTGTCGTCGGTGTCCTGCCGTCGCCGGGTCACCACGAACGTGCGCGGCACCATCGGATCGGCGCTCCGGTCCACCTCTCGCGAACGGGTCCCGGTGGCCGGGCTCATGGCCGTCCGTAGAGGTCGAGGAGCCGGAACCTGGCCGAGTGCAGTCGCTCGGACATGACGACGACCACTCGCTGCAGGAAGGCGTACCCGAGCTCGGGGTCGTCCGCGCACTTCCCCCTCAGACAGGCGCCGTCGAAGCGGACCGCGCGCACGTCGTCGACGGCGCGTCCGTCGAAGTTCCACCGGTAGGGCGGCACCAGCCACGACCACCCCAGCACCTCGCCCTCGTCAACGGTGTCGAGCACCCGGGCGCCGGTCGGCGTCCGCAGCTCGAGGGCGACGCGCCCGTGCCGTAGGACGTAGAACGTGTCGGCCGGCTGTCCGTCGCGGAAGAGGAACTCACCGGCGCGGAAGCGGGAGTTCTGGGCACAGCCGGCGACGAAGTCGACCGAGTCCGGTGGGAGACCGGCGAAGAACGGGTGGTCGGTGAGACGTTCGGCGATGGTGGCCATCCCTCACTCCTCTTCTCGCAGTACGGCGGCCTGGGCGGTGAGGTCGATGCCGACGGGGCACCACGTGATGCAGCGACCGCAGCCGACACAGCCCGACGTACCGAACTGGTCGATCCACGAGGCGAGCTTGTGGGTCATCCACTGGCGGTAGCGGGCCGGGGTCGTCCGGCGTACGGATCCGCCATGGAGGTAGGAGTGCTGGAGGTCGAAGCAGGAGTCCCAGATGCGCTCGCGGCCGATGTCGTCGCCGGACAGGTCGCTGACGTCCTGAACGTCGGTACAGAAGCAGGTCGGGCAGACCAGCGTGCAGTTGGTGCACGACAGACAGCGACTGGCCACCTCGTTCCACATAGGGCTGTCGGCGCTGGCATAGAGCAGCTCCTTGAGGCCGACCGTGTCCAGGGTGCGGCCCATGCGCCCGGCCGCGCGCTCGGCGACCGCGTCGCCGGCCTCGCAGTCCTCGGCGCCGGCGGTGTCGGCGCCGATCCGGTCCATCACCTCCACCCCGCGGTCCGAGACGACCTCCACCACGAAGCGGTGGCCGTCGTCGTCGACGATCTCGGTCAGCGACAGGTCGTAGTCGGCACCCTGCCCCGGGCGCGGCCGGGGTCCGGTCCCCATCGAGACGCAGAAGCAGGTGCCTCCCGGGTCGCTGCAGGTGACCGCGACCACGAACGCGTCGGCACGTCGTACGGCGTAGGAGGCGTCGATGTGCCCGCGACCCAGCAGCACGGTGTCGTGGATCCCGAGGGCGCTGAGGTCGCACGAGCGCACGCCCAGGAGGGCGAAGGGTCCTTCCGCGGCTGGGGGCTCCTCGACCGTGAACCCGTCGTCGTTGCGATGGGCGCGCCAGAAGAGGTCACGGGCCGGGAAGAACACCGGCTTGGCCGACTGGGCTCCGGTGGCGTACCCGAAGACCATCTCGTCGTCGCGCTGGCGGAGGCGGTAGCTGCCGGCGTCCTGCTCGTCACCGACCCCGACCGGCAGGTCGGACACCTGTGCGACAGGCCCGTAGCCGATCGCCCCGTCCCGCACGACCGGACCGATCACCTGGAACCCGTCCTGCGCCAGCACGTCGACCAGCGCTTGGAGTCCATCGAGCGACAGGACACGCTGACCCGTCGCGGAGTCGGTCGACGGCGTCGTGGTCGTAGGCACGTGCCGAGCCTGACCGTCGGCGTAGGCGCTGGCAAGGGCCCTAGGTAACCGAGGGGGGACCTCCCGCACCTGGACACGCCGCCGGGCGGCGGGCCGCGGACTCAGGCGGTGGCCGCGAACGCCTCCGCCACCACGTCGAACGCCTCCTCGAGCAGCTCGTCGGAGATCGAGAGCGGCGGCAGGAACCGGAAGACGTTGCCCCAGGTTCCGCAGGTGAGGACGACCACGCCGGCCCGGTGGCAGTACGCCGCGACCGCGGCCGCCCGGGCGGCGTCCGGCGTGATGGTGCCCGGGGTGCAGAGCTCGATCGCCATCATCGCGCCGCGGCCCCGGATGTCGGCGATGACGGCGTGGTCGGCGGCGATCGCGTCGACCCGGCGACGGATCAGCGACTCGATGGCGCGGGCCCGGCCGGTGAGGTCGTGCGACCGCATCTCCTCGATCGCTCCGAGCGCGGCGGCACAGGCGACCGGGTTGCCGCCGTACGTGCCGCCGAGGCCGCCGACGTGGACGGCGTCCATCACCTCGGCCCGGCCGGTCACCGCGGCGAGCGGGAGGCCGCCGGCGATGCCCTTGGCGGTCGTGATCAGGTCGGGCACGACGCCCTCGTGGTCGCAGGCGAACCACTCGCCCGTGCGGCAGAAGCCGCTCTGGATCTCGTCGGCGACGAACAGCACGCCGTGGTCGCGGCACCACGCGGCCAGGGCCGGCAGGAAGCCCTCTGCCGGTACGACGAACCCGCCCTCCCCGAGGATCGGCTCGATGACGATGCACGCGAGGTTGGCCGCGCCGACCTGCTTGTCGAGCTGGTCGATCGCACGCGCGGCGGCGTCCTCGCCCTTGATCCCCGCGGTCTCGCGGAAGGGGTAGGACATCGGCAGCCGGTAGACCTCGCCGGCGAAAGGCCCGAAGCCGTTCTTGTACGGCATGTTCTTCGCCGTCATCGCCATCGTCAGGTTCGTCCGCCCGTGGTAGGCGTGGTCGAAGACCGCCACCGCGTCCTTGCCGGTCGCGACCCGGGCGATCTTGACGGCGTTCTCCACGGCCTCGGCGCCGGAGTTGAACAGCGCGGACTTCTTGGCATGGTCGCCAGGGGTGAGCTCGGCCAGCGCCTCGCAGACGTCCACGTAGCCGTCGTACGGCGTGACCATGAAGCAGGTGTGGGTGAACGCCGCCGCCTGCTCCTGCACGCGCCGCACGACCTCGGGGGCGGCGTTGCCCACGGTGGTGACCGCGATGCCGGAGCCGAGATCGATCAGGGAGTTTCCGTCGGCGTCGAGGAGTACGCCGCCACCGGCCGCCTCGATGAACACCGGCAGCGTCGTACCGACGCCGTCCGCGACGTACGTCCTCTTGCGCGCCAGCTTCTCGACCGAGCGCGGTCCGGGGATCTCGGTGACGACGTTGCGGCGCTGTGCCAGCGTGGCGCCCCCGGTGGTTGCGATGCTCATTCCGCCACTGTAAGGGGCGCCCCTGTGCGGAACCAGTGGGCGTCCCTGCCTCGAGCAACGGATTCCAGACCCGTGGCCCGGGGCCGGACCTACGGCCTGTCGGCGGCATGGGCAAGACTGCGCCGCATGCCCCTCGCGACGTACAAGGACCTCTGCATCGACGTGGATGACGCTCGGGTGGAGGGGGAGTTCTGGGCGTCGGCGCTCGGCTGGCGGCTGGAGATGCACGACGACGGCGATGCCCACCTGCGCGACGCCGACGGCCGGATCCAGGTCTGGCTCAACCAGGTGCCCGAGCCCAAGGCGGTCAAGAACCGCATCCACATCGACGTGCGTGCGGCGTCGGTCGACGAGGTGCTCGCCCTCGGAGCGAGCGTCCTCCAGCCGTACGAGCGGTGGACGACGCTGGCCGACCCCGAGGGCCACGAGCTCTGCGTCTTCGAGCGCGACGAGCCGATCGCGAAGCGGGCCTACGAGCTGGTCTGGAGCTGCGCGGAGGGTGCGCAGACGAGCCACGACATCGCGGCCTGGTGGGCGGAGGCGCTCGGTGCGGTCGTGGTCGACGACGAGAGAGGCTTCTCCTGGGTCGAGCAGATCCCCGGCTGCCCGTGGGACTCCTTCGACTGGAACGGCGTGCTCGAGCCGAAGGTCGTCAAGAACCGCGTACACATCGACGTCACCACCGACGACGTCGGCGCCGTGATCGCACATGGCGCGACGGTGCTGCGCAGCCAGGGCGACGACGGCCTCGGCTGGACGGTGCTCGCCGACCCCGACGGCAACGAGTTCTGCGCCTTCACCGACTGACGGGTCAGGGCGTGTGGCGCAGCCGCACCGACAGGCAGGTCACGCAGCCCTCGAGCTTCTCGTACTCGCCGATGTCGACCGCGACGACCCTCAGGCCGCGCTCCTCGAGCAGCGCCCGCGTCCGCGGCGCCGAGGTGCTCATCAGCACCAGGTCGGCGTCGAGCAGGACCACGTGGGCGCCCGGCTCCTCCGGCACCTCGAGGAACGACGGCCACACCTCAGGGTCGTCGACGAGCGGCGGGTAGCCCAGCACGCTGCCGTCGGGGAGTGCGGTGACGGCCGACTTGAGGTGCAGCACCTTCTCCACCGGTACGGCGATCACGCGCGCGCCGTACGGCTCGAGGTACGACGCGAGCTGGTCGATCCCGGCCTGGTTGGTGCGCCCGCCGATGCCGACCCAGACGGTGCCGCCGTGCTTGAGCACGTCGCCCCCGTCGAGCGTGCCCGGTGCCTGGATGGACACCACGTCGTAGCCGAGCCCACGCAGGACAGCCGCGGTGCCGGAGGTCTCGGGCCTGCGCTCGTCCGCACCCGGTCGCGTGATCACGGCCCGGTCGGCGTACATCACGACCGTGTCCTCGACGAAGACGCTGTCGGGGCAGTCGTCGGCCGGCGGCACCTCGATCGTCTCCCAGCCGGCGTCGTGGAGAGCTGCGACGTACCCCTCCCACTGGGAGCGCGCGACCTCGACGTCGACCGGCTGGCGCTCGATGTGCGTGAGCAGGCCGTCCGCAAGTCGCGGTGAGGGACGACGTACCAGCGCTCGCCGGGCTTCCATGCCCGGAGTCTAGGCGCGACGGTGACCTTGCCGAAGGGGGCCGGACGAGAGACGGTTCTCCCGAGGTCGGCTGGCGACGAGAGGCCGGGCATGACACAGGTGATCGCGGGCAGGACCGCGGAGATCGGCATCCTCGACGGGTTCCTCGCCGATCGCCTCCCCGAGCCCCGCTCCCTCCTCGTCGAAGGGCCGCCCGGTATCGGCAAGACCACCTTGCTCCGGGCCCTGCTCGACCACGCACACGAGCAGGAGTACGTCGTCGCGCTGTGCCAGCCCACCCGGTCGGAGGCCGAGCTCTCCTACGCAGCCCTGGTCGGGCTGCTCGGTGACCTCGGCCTCGAGGCCGTCGACGCGCTGCCCGCGCCGCAGTCGCGCGTGCTCCGCACGATCATGCGCCTGGAGGAGACCGCAGAGACCGTCGACCGGCTGTCCCTCAGCCTGGCGATGGTGGCGGCCGTGCGTGCGGTGGCCGCTTCGCGCCCGCTCCTGCTGGCGGTCGACGACGCCCAGTGGCTCGACCAGCCCACGGCCCGCACGCTCGCGTTCCTGGTACGCCGCCTGGCCGGGAGCGACCTCCGTGTCGCCGTGGTCCGCACCCTGGGTGCGGCCCCGCCACCTCGGGTCGGAGATCGAACCGCGGCGAACGACGATGCGATCGACCTGCCTGCCGAGCTGGCCCGCGCGATGCCCGACGGCCGGCACGAGACCATCGCGCTGGGCCCGGTCGGGGCCGAGCGACCTCTCCCGGATCCTGCGGCGGGTGCTGGGCTGGGCGCCGGCGTGGCCGCGCGTCGTACGGATCGCGGAGCTGTCGCAGGGCAACCCCCTGCACGCCCTGGAGCTCACCCGTGCCTTCGGCGCGGTGCGTTCCACCGACGGCCTCGAGGGCCCGCTTCCCGACAGCGTCGTGGAACTCGCGCGATCCAGGATCGCCGCGCTGCCCGACCGGGTGCGCGACGCCGTCGAGCTCGCCTCCGTCCCACGCGACCCCGGCCTCGACCTGCTGCGCCGGCTTGATCCCGCGGCCCTGGAGCTCCGGGAGGCCCTCGAGGCCGCGGCCCGTCAGGGCATCGTCACCGTGGAGGCCGAGCGAGTGCGGTTCACCCACCCGATCCTGGCCGCCGCGGCGTACGGGTCGATCCCGGCCACGCGCCGCCGCGACCTGCACCGGGCGATGGCGATGCTCTCCGACAACCTGGAGGAGCGGGCCCGTCATCTGGCCACGGCCGCGGAGGAGCCGGACGCACAGGTGGCGGTCGCCCTCGAGGGAGCCGCCGAGCAGGCGTGGCGGCGAGGCGCGCCCGACGCCGCCGCCGACCTGCTCCACCAGGCGTGCCGGCTCACCCCGCCCGCGGACGCCGAGGCCCTCGCCGTACGCCGGATCGCCTACGGCCGGCTCCTGCACAGCGCCGGCGACGCCCCGGGCGCCGTCGCCGAGCTGGAGGCGCTGGCGGCGAGTCTCCCCGCCGGGGTGCTCCGGGCCACGGCACTGTTCCACCTGATGTACGTCGCCCGCATCTCGGGCTCGCTCGAGAGCGCCGTGGAGCACGGTGTGCAAGCCGCCGAGGAGGCCGCCGACGACCCGCTCCTCCAGGCGGAGGTGCTCGAGATCCTCTCGCGCATCTCCGACAACGACATCGACCGCAAGCTGGACGCCGCACGCCGTGCCCTCGAAGCGGTCGAGCGGGTGTCCCACCCCGATCCCGAAGTGGTCTTCCAGGTCCGCGCGGCCCTGGTCGAGGCGGAGTTCTACGCCGGCCTGGGCATCCACCTGGAACGCCTCGAGGGGCTGGACCCCACCCCCAGGCGACGCTTCCCACCGGTCCGCACCGCCTCGCGCGGCGACGACCTGGTCGGCCGGCTGCTGACGTACGACGGCCGCATCGACGAGGGACTCGATCTGCTGCGCGGCATGTACGAGCGGGCGAGTGTCGAGAACCGGTCGATCCTTCCGGCGGTGCTCGGCTGGATGGCCGAGGCAGAGCTGATGGCCGGACGCTTCGAAGCCGCGCGCGCGCTCACTCAGGAAGCCGTCGAGCGGGCCGAGGAGACGGTGGGGAAGGGCGGCCTGCCATGGGAGGTGGGGTTCCACGCCGTATCCCTGGCGAGGCTGGGCCTGGTGGAGGAGGCCGAGTCGACGGCCGCCCAGGTCCTGGGCCCCGACGTGGAGCAACGACCGGTCGGCCTGGACGGAGCACCGGCCCGGCTCGCCCTCGGCGTGGCCGCGCTGTCCCGTGGTGACGTGGAGCAGGCCGTGGCGCACCTGCGCGCTCTCGACGTACTGAAGCGTCGGTCCGGCATCCGCGAACCCCGCTTGTGCGCCCATGCCGGCGACTTCATCGAGGCGCTCGTCGCCGCCGGTGAGCTGGACGAGGCCACCGACGTGCTCGCCCGTCTCGACGACGAGGCCACGACCTCCGGGGGCCGAAGCTCACAGGCCGTGGCCGCTCGCTGCCACGCGATGGTCCTGGCCGCTCGCGGAGACGTCGAGGACGCAGTGGCCGCCGCCGAACGATCGCGGCAGCTCCTCGAAGGGCTGCCGATGCCCTTCGAACGCTCCCGGACGCTCCTGCTCGTGGGTCAGCTCCGTCGCCGTCGGCGTGAGAAGCGGCTGGCCCGCGAGGCCTTCGACGAGGCCCTCGCGACGTTCGAGGACCTTCGCGCGCCCACGTGGGCGGACCGTGCTCGAAGCGAGCTCGCGCGGCTCCCCGGCGGTGCGTCGGCCGGCGGCCTGACCCCGACCGAGGAGAGGGTCGCCCGGCTCGCCGCCGAGGGTCTGACCAACCGGGAGATCGCGGAGCGCACCTTCCTCAGCCTGAAGACCGTCGAGGTCAACCTGACCCGGGTCTATCGCAAGCTGGGCGTACGACGTGCGGCGCTGGCGCACCGACTGGCCGAGACCCACGGAGCGGGTCACCCGTAGGGGAAACCCTGATTCCTGAGCGCGTGCATCGGCCTACGTTCACGCCGTGACCAGGACGAGTGGCACCCACTGGGTCGCAGAGTGCTTCTGGCCCGGCGTACACGAGGACGAGCTTCTCGACCTCGACCGCCGGGTCGTGCGCACCGCGTCCGAGCTGGTGGGGCGGGGGGACCCCGTTCGCTACCTCGGCTCCCTGCGGATCACCGACGACGAGGTCGTGCTCTTCCTCTTCGAGGGCGCGATGAGCTCGGTGCAGCAGGTGGCGGAGCGAGCGGGGATCCGCGCCGAGCGGATCCTGCACTGCACCCGGACGACCGTCCACTGACGCATCACCAACGAGGGAGCCACCGATGAGACCTGTACCCACGATCGCAGCCGCCGTGGTGGTGGCTGCCAGCCTCACCGCCTGCGGTGGCAACGCCAAGCCGGCCGCGGACCCGCCCACCGCAGCATCACCGCCGGCGTCGCACGCGACCAGCTCCCCGTCGCCCACCGACTCGCCTCCGTCCTCGCCGACGTCCTCACCCCAGGGCACGCAGAACACGTTCGACCCGTGCCAGCTGGTGACCCGGAGCGAGGCCTCGACGATGGCTCACGCGAGCTTCGGACCGGGCAAGGAGGAGGGCAACAGGATCCGGCACGAGTGCGTGTACGGCGCCCAGACCGCCAACGTGCTCTCGGTGATCGTGCTGACGGGGGCCAGCAGCGGAGACGCGCAGGCGGAGTGGGACCAGCTGCTCGCCGACGCGAAGTCCGCTGCTGGCCAGTCCGCGAACCTGCTCACGCTGACTCCCGATCCCGGCCTCACCGACCGTGGCGAATGGGTCGAGCTCAACCTGTCGCAGATCGACGTGGACGCGCGCGGGCTGGCCTTCCTCAAGGGCAGTGTCGGCGTGTACATGATCGACCTCGTCCGCGGCGCCGCGGCGCCCAGCCGGGCGGACCTCACGGCCGAGGCCGAGACCGTGCTGACCCGGCTGCCCTGACCCTCCCGAGCGCCACGACGGTGGACAATGGCGGCATGACCACCCGCCGCGACGTCGCCGTCCTGGGCTCGACCGGCTCGATCGGCACCCAGGCGCTCGACATCGTGCGCGCCCATCCCGACCGGTTCCGGGTGGTCGCGCTGACCGCCGGCGGCGCCCACCGCGACCTGTACGACGCACAGGTGGCCGAGTTCGCGCCGGCGTTCAGCGGACTCGGGGCCGAGGCCTCGGCCGAGGCGGCCTCCCGCCCGGCCGACGTCGTCCTCAACGGCATCACCGGAGCGGTCGGCCTCGGCGCGACGCTGGCCGCCCTCGACGCGGGCAACACGCTGGCGCTGGCCAACAAGGAGTCGCTGATCATGGGCGGGCCGCTCGTGCTCGAGCGGGCCAAGCCGGGCCAGATCGTGCCGGTCGACTCGGAGCACTCCGCGCTCGCGCAGTGCCTCCGGTCCGGCACTCCCGAGGAGGTACGCCGCCTCGTGCTGACGGCGTCCGGTGGGCCCTTCCGCGGCCGCACCCGCGACCAGCTGCGCGACGTGAGCGTCGCGGACGCCCTGGCCCACCCGACGTGGGACATGGGCCCGGTGATCACCATCAACTCCGCCACCCTGGTCAACAAGGGCCTCGAGGTGATCGAGGCCCACCTGCTCTTCGGCATCCCCTTCGACCGGATCGAGGTGGTGGTCCACCCGACCTCCGTCGTCCACTCCATGGTCGAGTTCGTCGACGGCTCGACGCTGGTACAGGCCAGCCCGCCCACGATGCTGATCCCGATCGCTCTCGCCCTGGCCTGGCCCGACCGGGTGCCCGACACCGCTCGGCCGGTCGACTGGACCCAGGTCAACACCTGGGAGTTCGGCCCGCTCGACGACGACGCGTTCCCCGCCGTACGCCTGGCTCGCGAGGCGGGGGAGCGGGGCGGCACCGCCCCGGCGGTCTACAACGCGGCCAACGAGGTGGCCGTTGCCGCGTTCCGTGCGGGCCGGCTGGGGTTCGTGGAGATCATCGACACGGTCGCCCACGTGATCGGGGCCCACCCCGTACCCTCGAACCAGACACTCACCGTCGACGACGTCCTCGCCGCCGACGCCTGGGCTCGCGACGAGGCCGCCCGCCTGATCGAAGGAAACGCATGACCGCGCTGTGGTACCTCCTCGGAGTCGTGGCCTTCGTGGTCGCGATCCTGGCGTCGATCGGCCTGCACGAGCTCGGCCACATGATCCCGGCGAAGGCCTTCGGCGGGAAGGTCACGCAGTACTTCATCGGCTTCGGCCCGACCGTCTGGAGCCGCCGCAGGGGCGAGACCGAGTACGGCGTGAAGGCGATCCCGCTCGGCGGCTACGTCAAGATCGTCGGGATGCTCCCGCCCGACGCCGAGCATGCCGGCAAGGTCGAGTACGACGCCGACGGCAACCGCGTCGTGACCGTCCGGAAGTCCAACACCGGACTCTTCGCCCAGCTGGTCTCCGACGCCCGCGCCGCCGAGTGGGAGACCATCACGGCGGCCGACGAGGGTCGCCTCTTCTACCGCATGGCCTGGTGGAAGAAGGTCATCGTGATGGCCGGCGGCCCGACCGTGAACATCCTGATCGCCTTCTTCGTCTTCCTCGGCCTCTTCTCGACCGTCGGCAACCCGAGCGACCAGCACATCCACACCACGGTCGGCACCGTCTCGGCCTGCGTCATCCCGGCCACCCGCACCTCCGACGTGTGCCAGAAGAGCGACCCCGTGAGCCCGGCCGCCCGGGCCGGCATCAAGCCCGGTGACCGGTTCGTCTCCTTCAACGACACCCCGGTGACCAGCTGGACCCAGATGCAGACGCTGATCCGCGGCAACGACGCCGGCACGGCCACGATCGTCGTCGAGCGCGCGGGGCAGCAGCTCACGCTCCACACCAACACCCTGGTCGAGCCGCGGCCCACCGACGCGAACGACCCGACCAAGCTCACCCCCGTCGGGTTCCTCGGCGTCTCCCCGGTCGTGACGTACGGCCACGGCGGCCCGGTCTACACCGTCGAGCAGATGGGTGGGCTCGCCAAGAAGTCGCTGGTCGCGCTGGGCACCCTGCCGGTCAAGGTCTGGGGTGTCGCCGAGGCGATCGCCGGAGTCAAGCCCCGCTCGCCCACGAGCCCGGTCAGCATCGTCGGCGGCGGCCGGATCGCCGGAGAGGCCGTCTCGGCCCACGACTTCCCGCTCAAGGACAAGCTGGTCAGCCTGCTCGGCCTCGTCGCGGGGTTCAACTTCTTCATCGGGCTGTTCAACTTCGTTCCGCTGCTGCCGCTCGACGGCGGACACATCGCCGGTGCTCTGTGGGAGGCCGTCCGGCGCGGGATCGCCCGGCTGCGCCGTCGCCCGGACCCCGGCTACGTGGACGTCGCCAAGCTCCTGCCGATCGCCTACGTCGTGGCCAGCTTCCTCCTGGTGATGGGCGTGGTCCTGATCGTCGGCGACCTGGTCGTGCCGGTCCACGTCACGTAGGGCGTCGTACGACGTGCGGGGCGCTCGGAGCGTCGCGCTGTCGACTTCGCTCGCCCTGTGGTCGGCGCCTACTCTGGACCCATGACCGCCGTCAGCCTGGGGATGCCCGAGGCTCCACCGCCAGTGCTCGCTCCGCGTCGCAGGACCCGCCAGATCAAGGTCGGCAAGGTCGGTGTCGGCAGCGACTCCCCGATCTCGGTGCAGTCGATGTGTACGACGCTCACGGCCGACGTCAACACCACCCTGCAGCAGATCGCGGAGCTGACCGCGTCGGGCTGCGACATCGTGCGTGTCGCGTGCCCCAGCCAGGACGACGCGGACGCTCTCCCCGAGATCGCCCAGCACAGCCAGATCCCGGTGATCGCCGACATCCACTTCCAGCCCAAGTACGTCTTCGCCGCCATCGAGGCCGGGTGCGCCGCCGTCCGGGTCAACCCCGGCAACATCCGCAAGTTCGACGACCAGGTCAAGGAGATCGCCAAGGCCGCGAAGGACCACGGCACGTCGATCCGGATCGGCGTCAACGCCGGAAGTCTCGACAAGCGGATCCTCGACCAGTACGGCAAGGCCACGCCGGAGGCTCTCGTCGAGAGCGCCGTCTGGGAGGCCGGACTGTTCGAGGAGCACGACTTCCACGACTTCAAGATCTCGGTGAAGCACAACGACCCCGTGGTGATGGTGCGCGCGTACGAGCTCCTCGCCGAGGCCGGAGACTGGCCGCTGCACCTGGGTGTCACCGAGGCCGGCCCGGCCTTCCAGGGCACGATCAAGTCCGGTGTCGCGTTCGGTGCGCTGCTCAGCCAGGGCATCGGGGACACGATCCGCGTCTCGCTCTCGGCACCCCCGGTCGAGGAGGTGAAGGTGGGCATCCAGATCCTGGAGTCCCTCAACCTCAAGCCGCGCCGGCTCGAGATCGTCTCCTGCCCGTCCTGCGGCCGGGCCCAGGTCGACGTCTACAAGCTGGCGGACGAGGTCACTGCCGGTCTCGAGGGTCTCGAGGTGCCGCTCCGCGTCGCCGTCATGGGCTGCGTCGTCAACGGACCGGGCGAGGCGCGCGAGGCCGACCTCGGCGTCGCCTCCGGCAACGGCAAGGGCCAGATCTTCGTCAAGGGCGAGGTCGTCAAGACCGTCCCCGAGTCGCAGATCGTCGAGACCCTGATCGAGGAGGCGCTGCGCATCGCCGAGGGCATGGAGCCGATCGACGGCTCCGCGGCGAGCGTCACGGTCAGCTGACCGAGGGGCCCCGGCGCCACGCCGCCTGACGACGTGCGCTCCCGCGATCGCCCGAACGGTGAACTTCGGGTGTCGGCTGGTGACTTATCGCGGTCGCTGTCCGATAGTTCATCCTGTGACCATTTCGCGGAGGACGATCCTGGGTGCGACCGGAGCCGCGGGCGTGCTGACCGCCACCGGTGGCTACCGGCTGCTGGGCGATGGCGCGGAGGCGGCCGCTGCCGCCACCCTTCCCGAGCCGGGTAGGTCCGGCATCAAGCACATCGTGGTGCTGATGATGGAGAACCGCTCGTTCGACCACCTCGTCGGCTGGACCCCGGGCGCCGACGGCAAGCAGGCCGGGCTCAGCTACCTCGACCGCTATCGCGTCCCCCATGACACCCACCACCTCACGGCGTTCGCCAGCTGCGGCTTCCAGGACCCCGACCACAGCTACGAGGGCGGCCGGATCCAGCGCAACGGCGGCAAGTGCAACGGCTGGCTGCGGTCGGGCCTCAACGACAGCCTCTCGATCGGCTACTTCGAGCAGCCCGACCTGCAGTTCCTCGGCAGCGCCGTCCCGGGCTGGACGACGTTCGACCGCTACTTCGCGGCAGTGATGGCCGAGACCTACCCCAACCGCTTCTACATGCACTGCGCGCAGACCGACCGGCTCCACAACAGCGACATCCCGACCGGTACGCCGTTCAAGCTCACCAGCATCTGGGACCGGCTCAAGGCCAAGGGCGTCAGCGGGAAGTACTACTACTCCGACGTGCCGTTCACCTTCCTGATGCAGCAGCACGCACCGCCGATCGCCCAGGTCGGCGATCCCCTGACGCCGGTCCCCGGCACCTTCTTCGGCGACGCCGCGGCCGGCACGCTGCCCGCGGTCACCTACGTCGACCCGCGCTTCCTCAACGAGGACAGCGGCCTGTCCAACGACGACCACCCGCACGCCGACATCCGGGCCGGCGAGGTGTTCATGAACGACGTGTACGACGCGATACGCAACGGCCCGGGCTGGGCCAACACCGTCCTGGTCATCACGTACGACGAGTGGGGCGGCTTCTTCGACCACGTGCCCCCGGGGCACGCCCACGACGTCTCCAAGAAGACCAGCCTGCGGGGCTTCCGCGTCCCGACGGTGGTGATCTCCCCGTTCGCACGCAGGGGTTTCGTCTCCCACCAGACCTTCGACCACACCTCGATCCTGAAGATGATCGAGTGGCGCTGGCGCCTCAAGCCGCTGACGCCGCGCGACCGGCACGCCCACAACCTCGCGACGGCGCTCGACTTCGAGAACCCCGACACCAGCTCGGACACCTACCACGTCGACCCCTTCACCCCGTCGGCCTGCGCCATGGCCGACGACCTCGACGGATCGGAGTACAGCGAGTGGCCCGCCATCAGGGACGCCGCCCGTGCCGCAGGATGGGACCTGCCCCGATGAGGGCCCGTCGCGGGGTGCTGCTGCGGGCTCTGGTAGCCCTCGTCGCGCTCGCGCTCGGCGGCTATCTCGCGCCCGCGCGGGCCGCACACGGTGGTGGCTCCGCCGGGGCCGCGTCCGCGGCGGCGACGACCCGCCCGGCGTACGTCCCACCGGTCCGGCACGTCTTCGTGATCAACATCGAGAACAAGGGCTACAACGAGACGTGGGGCCCCGCGAGCACCGCGCCGTACCTCGCGAAGCACCTGCGTAGCCAGGGCGTCCTGCTCAACTCCTACTACGGCACCGCCCACAACTCCCTGCCCAACTACATCGCCCAGATCTCCGGACAGGCGCCCAACAGCCAGACCCAGGCGGACTGCCAGAACTACACGAAGTTCACCCGGACCGGTCCCGACCAGGCGCCCGGCCAGGCCGTGGGCGCCGGGTGCGTCCTGCCCAAGAGCGTGGAGAGCCTGCCGCGGCAGCTCAGTGCGGCGGGGCTGCGCTGGAAGGGCTACCTGCAGCAGATGCCGCGCCGCTGCGCACACCCCAAGCTCGGTACGCCGGACTCCACGCAGCACGCGTCACCCGGGCACAACTACGCGGCTCGCCACGACCCGTTCGTCTACCTCCGGTCGATCACGGCCAACCGCGACTACTGCCGTCAGCACGTGCGTCCGCTCGGCCTGTTGCGCAGCAACCTCCGCCACGTCAGGAGCACACCCAACTTCAGCTACATCACGCCCGACCTGTGCCGCGACGGTCACGACGACCCGTGCGCGAACGGCAAGCCCGGTGGGCTGGTCCAGGTCAACGAGTTCCTCAAGAAGTGGGCGCCGCGGATCCTGGGCTCGCCGGCCTTCAAGCACAACGGCATGCTGATCATCACCGCGGACGAGTCGGACGGCCCGACCTCCGACTCGGCATCCTGTTGTGGCGAGACCGCCGGTCCCAACGTCCTCCTGGGAACCGGTCCCGGCATCAGCGGCCCGGGCGGTGGCCGGATCGGGGCCCTGGTGATCTCACAGTGGACCAAGCACCACAGCTGGAGCACCACGCCGTACAACCACTACTCGCTGCTCGGCTCGCTCGAGGAGATCTTCGGGCTGCCGAAGCTCGGCATGGCCTCGGTGAGCGGGCTCGACGTCTTCGGGCTCGACGTCTACAACACCCACTGGTTCGTGGGCTGACCGGCTCGCGGCCGGTACGACGCGCGTAGGCTCGAGACGTGACCTTGTCCAGGTTCCGCGCCCGCCAGGGAGTGAGCGTGCTCGGGCCCGGTGACCTGCCCGACTTCCTGGCGCTCACCGGCCGCGACCCGGTGGTGAACGCGTTCGCCGAGTACCGCGCGCGCAGCACCAACCTCGAGCCGCGCCTGCTCGCCGGCGAGATCTGGGGTCGATACGACGCTGGCCGGCTGGTGGCGGCGTGCCACGTCGGCGCCAACCTCGTGCCCGTCGAGTGCGCGCCCGACGACGCGCGGGCCTTCGCCGAGCGGGCGCTCACCCGACCCCGGTCGGTGATCACGATCGTCGGCCTCCAGGACCAGGTGTGGCCGCTCTGGGACGCACTCTCCGACCGCTGGGGCCCGGCCCGCGAGACCCGGTGGGACCAGCCCCACATGGCGTTGACGCAGGCGCCTAAGGTCGAGCCCGACCTCGCCGTACGCCGTAGCACGCCCGACGACTTCGCGGCGCTCTACCCCGCATGTGTGGCCATGTACACCGAGGAGGTCGGCGTCGACCCCGAGGCCGACGGCGGTGCGACGATCTACCGGTCCCGGGTGCGTCAGCTCATCGGTCTGGGCTGGTCGTTCGCCCGGATCGAGGACGAGCGCGTCGTGTTCAAGGCCGAGGTGGCGCACGCGACCCCGCAGGCCGCCCAGATCCAGGGCGTCTGGGTGGCCCCGGACCGGCGAGGCGAGGGTCTGGCCGCGCGTGGTGTGGCCGCCGTTGCCGACGTGTGCCGACGCGAGATCGCCCCGGTCGTCTCGCTCTATGCCAACATCTGGAACGAACCCGCCCTGCGCGCCTACGCGCGGGTGGGCTTCGAGCAGACGGGCACCTTCGCAACCATCATGTTCTGACCGAGCAGCCGCGCGCGAGGGCAGGTTGAGCAAGCGACGCGACTGAGGACCGAAGTCGCGCGAGCGCGCCGAAACCCAGTGACGTGATATCGGGCCTCGGCCCGTGCGTCTCGACAAGGTCGACCGATGGTGGGTGGTCTCGACGGGCTCGACCGACGGCCGCGCGAGCGCGTCGAAACCCGGTGCCCGTGCCAGGCCCCGTGACCCTAGGCTTGCGGCCATGAGCACTGTTCTGCGCATGTCCAGCCTCTTCGTCCGCACGCTGCGCGACGACCCGGCGGACGCCGAGGTGCCCAGCCACCGGCTGCTGGTGCGGGCCGGCTACATCCGCCGCAGCGCGCCGGGCATCTACTCCTGGCTACCGCTCGGCCTGCGCGTGCTGCGCCGGATCGACGCGATCATCCGCGACGAGATGGACGCGATCGGCTCACAGGAGCTGCTGTTCCCCGCGCTGCTGCCGCGTGAGCCCTACGACGCGTCCGGCCGCTGGACCGACTACGGCGACGGCATCTTCAAGCTCAAGGACCGCAAGGGCGGGGACTACCTCCTCGGCCCTACCCACGAAGAGATGTTCACGCTGGTCGTGAAGGACCTCTACTCCTCCTACAAGGACCTGCCGCTCTCGCTGTACCAGATCCAGACCAAGTACCGCGACGAGGCGCGGCCCCGGGCGGGTCTCCTCCGGGGGCGCGAGTTCTCGATGAAGGACGCCTACTCGTTCGACATCGACGACGCCGGCCTCGACGCGTCGTACCAGCGGTTCCGCGACGCCTACATCCGGATCTTCGACCGGCTGGGCTTCGACTACGTCATCGTCAGGGCGCAGTCCGGGGCGATGGGCGGGTCGAAGTCCGAGGAGTTCCTGGCCACGGCCGCCGTCGGCGAGGACACCTACGTGCGCTGCACCCACTGCGACTACGCCGCCAACGTCGAGGCCGTCGAGGTGCGTCCTCCGGCCGCCGTGGCGTACGACGACGCACCCGCGGCGCATGCGGAGCAGACCCCCGACACCCCGACCATCGAGACGCTGGTCGACCACCTGAACGAGAAGTACCCCCGCGACGACCGGCCCTGGCACGCCGGAGACACCCTCAAGAACGTCGTCTTCTCCGTCCGCTACCCCGACGGCACCACGGAGGCACTCGCGATCGGCCTGCCCGGTGACCGCGAGGTCGACGAGAAGCGGCTCGAGTCCCAGCTCGGCGAGGGCGCCGTGTTCGAGCCCTTCGGCGAGGCGGAGTTCGCCGCCCGTCCCGCCCTGGCCAAGGGCTATCTCGGTCCCGGCGCGCTGGGGGAGGAGAAGCCCGCCCGCGTCCGCTACCTCCTGGACCCCCGGATCGTCGAGGGCACCCGCTGGGTGACCGGTGCCGACGTCCCCGGCAGCCACGTGCTCGACCTGGTCGCCGGCCGTGACTTCTCCGCCGACGGCCGGATCGAGGTGGCCGAGGTCCGCGACGGCGACCCCTGCCCCAACTGCGACGACGGCGTCCTCGAGACCGCGCGTGGCATCGAGATGGGCCACATCTTCCAGCTCGGCCGCAAGTACGCCGATGCGCTCGGGCTCGAGGTGCTCGACGAGAACGGCAGGCTGGTCACGGTGACCATGGGCTCCTACGGCATCGGTCCGTCCCGCGCTGTGGCGGCGATCGCCGAGGGCACGCTCGACGAGCTCGGCCTCTGCTGGCCGCGCAACGTCGCCCCCGCCGACGTACACGTGGTCGCCACCGGCAAGGACGAAGCGATCTTCGCCGCCGCCGATCGGATCGCGGTCGAGCTGTCGCAGCAGGGCGTCACCGTGCTGTACGACGACCGGCCGAAGGTGAGCCCCGGCGTGAAGTTCAAGGACGCCGAGCTGATCGGCGTGCCCACGATCGTCGTGGTCGGCCGCAACCTCGCCGAGGGCACGGTCGAGGTCCGGGACCGGCGTACCGGCGAGCGCGAGGACGTCGTCCCCCACGCGGTCGTCAACCACCTCGTCCACCTGGTCCGCGCCTGACGCCGAGTCGGCGCAAACAGACAAGGAATACACGCCGAGTCGGCGCAAACAGACGCCGAAATCGCGCCCAGTCGTCATCTGCCGACTCGGCGGTCGCTACGTTCACCTGTATGGCGATCGAGGCGGTGATCTTCGACTGGGGTGGCACACTCACCCGCTGGCACGACGTCGACTTCCATGCCGAGTCGGTGGCGCTCGCCGCGGCGGTCACCACCGCCGGGCACGACCGGGACGCGTCGCGAGCCGCACTGCACGAGGCCGGACGGGTGATCTGGGGACGCTCGCGCGACCACCAGCAGAGTGCGACCATCGGGGACCTCTTCGACGAGGCGGGGCTCGAGCACGACCCCGCCCTGCTGACGGCGTACCGCGACTTCTGGGAGCCGCACACCCGGACCGACCCCGAGGCCGGCCCGACGCTGGAGCGGTTGCGTGACCTGGGCCTGCGCGTCGGCGTGCTCTCCAACACGATCTGGCCGCGGGCCTGGCACGTGGACTTCTTCGTGCGCGACGGCGTCTACGACCTCATCGACGGTGACGTCTACACCAGCGAGATCCCGTGGACGAAGCCCGCGACCGAGGCGTTCCGGGCGGCCATGGACGCGGTCGAGGTCGTCGATCCGGCCGGCTGCGTCTACGTCGGCGACCGGTTGTACGACGACATCTGGGGCTCGCAGCAGGCGGGGATGCGGGCGGTGCACATCCCGCTCAGCGACATCCCGGCCGAGCAGAAGGGCGCTCGGGTGGGCGTGCCCGACGGGGTGATCCACCGTCTCTCCGAGCTCCCGGACCTGCTCGCCGGCTGGTGACTTGCAACCTTCTGCATTGCAGAAACATGAGGCAGGAACTCTCAGACAGCCCTCGACCATGCGTTGCATGATTGTGCACAGAGGTCGTGCGCACACCCCCCCTAGTGCACGACCAGGCCAGTCCCCCCAATTGGCCGCTTGTCGTTTGGTGCTCCGGGGAATGTCTCGGGAGTTCCTCGGAGCACCAAACGCCGCCCCTGGCCCTCGGGCCCGGGGCGTTCTCGTCTCAGCGGCCAGGTCGACGAGCCGGGGCCACGCCCGGGAGAGGCTCGGGTGTCCCGCCGAAGCCGAGCTCGGAGGCCGCACCAGCGATCAGGGCGTCGACCGCCCACGCACGGTCGCCGCCGACGGTCGCCGCAACCAGCGAGGCGTACGTCGCCACGCAGGCACGCTCCACCCCGAGCGCCCGGGCGGTGAGCCGGTCAGCCGTGGTGAGGTCTGGGGGCAGGGCGTACGCCGCCTCCGCCGCCACCGGTACGGCGCCGACGCCGGTGAGCATGACCCGCAGCTGGTCTCGCCGCGCGACGTGCACGTCGTACGCCGTCGCGAGGTCGGCCTTCAGGGTGGGTGCGGGCAGGGCGGCGGCGCGGCCGCCCAGGGCTCCGAAAACGTAGACGGCCGCATGCTCGGCGGCCAGGGTCGTCTGGAGCGCGTCGACGGGGCTCACGACGGGGCTCACTACGGCTCCCGGAGCACGGGCTGCATCCGGATCCCGGCGGAGACCGCGGCGAGCACCCGCGCCAGGTCGCCGCTGCGGCAGGTCGTCGCCCAGTGCGCGAACCTGTCGGCGGCCCGACGCTCGCGGGCCACGGCTTGGGCCTGCGTGAGGGGCCGGCTCCGACGCGTGACGGGTGGCGGCGCGCCGCCGAGGGCCGCGAGCTGGGCGAGGTGGCAGGTCACCAACGCGGAGGCGCCGCTCGTGGCCGAGAGCCGCGAGACCAGTCCCGTCAGCTCGGCCCGGGCGGCGTCCACGACGCTCTGGTCGGGGTCGGGAGGCGGTGGCGACGGGCCTTCGGCGGACGGCGGGTCGAAGTCGCAGGCGGTGAGCAAGGCCCCTGCTCCGGCCAGGCCGACGGCACCCGCGGACCGCAGCAACCCGCGGCGCGACAGCGGGGAGACCGACACGCCCGCGACCCTATCGCCGTACTCCATGGGACCCCGCCGGCATCGTGGTTGCCTGGTCAGCGGGCCCTCCGTCACCCGCTATCGTGAGAGTCGACAACAGCACAGGAGGTCGCGTCGTGAGCCAGGTCAGTCCGGACAGCTCCCGGATCGCCGATGCGCTCCGTGACCAGCTGGCCGTGCTGGGCCTCGATCTCGAGGCCGTGGAGCTGACGCCCGCCGGTAAGCGGCGTGTGCTGCGGGTCGCCGTCGACAAGGACGGCGGGGTCACCCTCGACGACATCGCCGAGGCGACGCGTGCCGTGTCGACCCAGCTGGACGACGGCCGGCTGATGCCGGAGATGGCCTACACCCTGGAGGTCACCTCCCGCGGGGTCGACCGGCCGCTCACCGAGCCGCGTCACTGGCGGCGCAACCGCGACCGGCTGGTCAAGGTCTCCTTGCGCGACGGCGCGCAGCTGACCGGGCGCCTGGGCGACAGCGACGAGACCGGCGCGACCGTCGACGTCGCGGGGAGCCCGCAGCGGCTCACCTACGACGATGTCGCGAAGGCCCACATCCAGGTCGAGTTCAACCGACCGGCGACGAAGGAGGCCTGATGGACATCGACCTGAGCGTCTTGCGCATGCTCGAGCGAGAGAAGGAGATCTCCTTCAGCGTCCTCGTCGAGGCCATCGAGCAGTCGCTGCTCACGGCGTACCACAAGACCCCCGGGGCGGTGGAGCAGGCACGCGTCGAGCTCGACCGGCGTAGCGGCCACGTCACCGTGTTCGCCGCCGAGCTGGACGACGAGGGCAACAAGATCGGGGAGTACGACGACACCCCCGACGGCTTCGGCCGGATCGCCGCCACGACCGCGAAGCAGATCATGCTCCAGCGGCTGCGCGACGCCGAGGACGACCTGCGGTACGGCGAGTTCTCCGGCAAGGAGGGCGACCTGGTCTCGGGAGTGATCCAGCAGGGCCGCAACCCCGACGACGTGATGGTCGACCTCGGCAAGCTCGAGGCACTCCTGCCGCTCGGGGAGCGGGTGCCCGGTGAGCGCTACCAGCACGGCGAGCGGATCAAGTGCCTGGTGATCTCGGTGCGCAAGGGCATGCGCGGGCCACAGATCGCGCTGTCCCGCTCGCACCCCAACCTGGTCAAGAAGCTGTTCGCCCTCGAGGTGCCCGAGATCGCCGACGGCACCGTCGAGATCGCCGCGATCGCCCGCGAGGCCGGCCACCGCACCAAGATCGCGGTGAAGTCCGACGCGCCCGGCGTCAACGCCAAGGGCTCGTGCATCGGCCCGATGGGGCAGCGGGTCCGCAACGTGATGTCCGAGCTCCACGGCGAGAAGATCGACATCGTCGACTGGTCCGACGATCCCTCCGAGCTGGTCGCGCACGCCCTGTCGCCGGCGCGCGTGACCCGGGTCGAGGTGGTCGACGCGGAGGCCCGGTCGGCCCGGGTGATCGTCCCCGACTTCCAGCTGTCCCTCGCCATCGGCAAGGAGGGCCAGAACGCCCGCCTGGCCGCCCGGCTCACCGGCTGGCGGATCGACATCCGCTCCGACGAGGAATGAGCTCCGCCCGGCCTCGACTGCTCGGTGTGCTCGGCGGGATGAGCTGGACCAGCACCGAGGCCTACTACCGGCTGCTCAACACCGGGATCGCCGACCGGCTCGGCGGCCTGCACTCCGCGCGCCTGGTCATTCACAGCGTCGACTTCGACGAGATCGCCACCCTCCAGCACGCGGGCGACTGGGGCACGACCGCCGAGATCCTCGCCGACGCCGCGCGCGGACTCGCGGCCGCGGGTGCCGAGGGTCTGCTGCTCGCCACCAACACCATGCACAAGGTCGCCGAACGGGTCGAGCGCGCCGTCGGGCTGCCGCTGCTCCACATCGCGGACGGCACGGCCGAGGCGGTGACCCGCGCCGGGCTGAGTCGGGTCGGGTTGCTCGCCACGGCGTTCACCATGGAGGAGACCTTCTACGTCGACCGCCTGGCGCGGCACGGCGTCGAGGGGATCGTCCCCGAGGCCGCCGACCGTGCCCACGTGCACCGCATCATCTACGACGAGCTGGTGCGCGACGTCGTACACGACGACTCCAGGGAGCGCTACCGCGAGGTGATGGCCGCGCTGGTCGCCCGAGGAGCCGAGGGCATCATCCTCGGGTGTACCGAGATCGGCCTCCTGGTCGGCCCCCGCGACACGACGGTCCCGACGTTCGACACCGCGGAGCTCCACGCGGCCGCCGCGGTGGACTGGATGCTCAGTCCGAGCCGCTGATCCGGTCGAGCTCGAGCTCGGGCACGAGTTCGTCGTCGTCCACGTGTGACCAGTCGGGGAAGTCGAAGACCGCGACCATCACCTGCATCGGGTACGTCGGCGGGCGGGCGCACGTGCGGACGTGCTCGCCGTCCACGGTGAAGATCGCCTCGGCGGCATCCCAGCGCACGGCGTACTCGTGCCACTCGGTGACGTCGATCGGCACCCGCGGCGCGGTGAAGTCGTGGACCAGGTCCGGGTCGCGGAACCTCTTCAGCCCCATCCCGACCTCGGCCGAGCGACCCGGCTGGAGGTCCTTTCCGAAGACCTCGACCAGGCAGATCTCGCCGCTCTGCTCGGGTGTCTCCTCGAAGCCGCTGAGCCAGACCGCGGCCATCGAGCGGTGGGAGATCTCCATCCGGCAGCGCACCGCCACTTCGCCGCACCTCGGGAGCCAGCCCTCGAACAGCGGCTGCTCCTCCCGTACGGTCTGCCCCTCGAGGAACGGCTGCCCGCCGATCGCGCTGCCGACCGCGCCGGAGTGGCCCCCCGAGGCGATGCCGGAGACCCGCAGCGGCGCCTCGTGCTGGTCGGGGCACCAGAGCGGATGGTCCACCGGCACGGTCAGGCGAAGCCGGCCATGAGCGACGCCGTACACGGCGGCCGTGCCGGCCCGGGTGCCCCAGTGCGGCAGGTAGTGCGGATCCCACACGGCGGGGTCGAGGCGGTCGCCGGCGAAGTCGTCCAGGAAGGCCGGCATGTGCAGGACCCTAGGTCCCGTGGCGCGGACGCCGCCAGCGCCCGGTTCGGGGAATAGCCGTCCGTCGCGGTAGGGTTGGGCACAGTGGCTCGCACAACGGTTTCCCATGCCTCCACGGTTCCTTCGGGTCCGGTCCGGACGTGCATCGGGTGTCGCGAGCGGGCCGCGAAGAGCGAGTTGTTGCGGGTGACCGCCGGCTCGGGCTCAGACGGCCGACCGGCCGTGTTGCCCGATCCAGCAGCCACCCGGCCCGGACGAGGGGCGCACCTGCATCCCACGTTCGCGTGCTACGAGCTCGCCGTACGCCGTCGAGCTTTCGGCAGGGCCCTCCGGGCCACCGTCGGGTTGGACGGCGCACCGGTGGCGTCGTACCTCGCCTCGCTCGCCGACACGACCGAGACCGACTGATCAGGACTGGAGCAGCAGCTCATGAGCACTCGATGAGTAACTCCCGATGAGTTTGCAACACCCACCAGCGGCCTAACGATCCACCCCTACGGGGAAGCGGGTCCTGGGCCAGAAGGAGAAACGTGGCCAAGACCCGAGTACACGAGCTCGCCAAGGAGTTCGGTGTCGAGAGCAAGTTCGTTCTCGAGAAGTTCAAGGAGATGGGGGAGTTCGTCAAGTCGGCGAGCTCCACTGTCGAGCTGCCTGCGGAGATGCGCTTCCGTAAGGAGGTCGGCGAGGGGCTGAAGGTCGAGCAGGCCAAGGCCGCTCCCGCGCCGAAGCCTGCCGCGAAGGCACCGGCGAGGGCGGAGCCGACCGCGGAGTCGACCCCGGAGCCGACCGCCGACCCGACGGCGGACGTGACGGCCGACGTGGCCGTGCCGGCCGAGGCCGGTCCGAGGCCGGGGCCACGTGCGGCTGAGCCCGCGGCCGAGGAGCCCGAGGCGCCGACCGCCGAGCCGGAGATCCCCGAGGCTCCTGCGGCCGAGGCAGCGACCCCGACCGCGCCGGCACCTCGCCCTGCTGCCCGTCCGGGTGCCCCGCGCCCGGGCAACAACCCCTTCGCGTCCAGCCAGGGCATGGGCCGTCGGCCTGCCCCGGCGCCGCGCGAGAGTGACGAGGACGCCCCGCGTCCGCCGGCTGCCAACGGTCGGCCGGGCATGCCGCGACCCAACCCGGCGATGATGAACCGGTCACCTGGGGCGTTCGGCACCGGGCCCGGTGGTGGCCGTGGTCCCGGCGGGCCGGGCGGCGGCGGTCCCGGACGCCCCGGTGCCCCTGCCCGCGGTGGTGCTCCCGCCCGTGGCGGTGGCGCTCCGGCTCGCGGCGGTGCCCCGGGTCGTGGCGGCGGCGCTCCCGCAGGCGCCGGTGCTCCCGGCCGTGGTGGCCCCGGTTTCGGTGGCGGCCCCGGTGGCGGTCGTGGTCGTCCCGGTCAGCGTGGGCAGACCCAGGGTGCCTTCGGGCGTCCGGGTGGGCCGTCGCGCCGTGGGCGCAAGTCGAAGCGCGCCCGTCGCCAGGAGTTCGAGCAGATGGAGGCGCCGACGATCGGTGGCGTGCGTGTCCGCAAGGGCAACGGCGAGACCGTGCGTCTGGCCCGCGGCGCCTCGCTGACCGACTTCGCCGACAAGATCAACGTCGATGCCGCGTCGCTGGTGCAGATGCTCTTCTCGCTGGGCGAGATGGTCACCGCGACCGAGTCGGTCAACGACGAGACGCTCGAGCTGATCGGCGAGGAGCTCAACTACGTCGTCCAGGTCGTCTCGCCCGAGGACGAGGACCGCGAGCTCCTGGAGGGCTTCGACCTCGAGTTCGGCGCGGACGAGGGTGACGAGGCCGACCTCGTCGTACGACCTCCGGTCGTGACGGTCATGGGTCACGTCGACCACGGCAAGACCAAGCTCCTCGACGCCCTCCGCTCGGCCAACGTGGTCGACAAGGAGGCCGGTGGCATCACCCAGCACATCGGTGCCTACCAGGTCGAGACCGAGGTCGAGGGCAACGAACGCTGGATCACCTTCCTCGACACTCCCGGTCACGAGGCGTTCACCGCCATGCGCGCCCGTGGTTCGCAGTCGTCGGACATCGCGGTCCTCGTGGTCGCCGCCGACGACGGCGTGATGCCGCAGACGGTGGAGGCGCTCAACCACGCCCGTGCCGCCGACGTGCCGATCGTGGTCGCCGTCAACAAGATCGACAAGGACGACGCCGACCCCACCAAGGTCCGCGGGCAACTCAGCGAGTACGGCCTCGTGCCCGAGGAGTACGGCGGCGACGCCATGTTCGTCGACGTCTCGGCCAAGTCCGAGCTGAACCTCGACAAGCTGCTCGAGGCGATCGTGCTGACCGCCGACGCGGCTCTGGACCTGCGGGCCAACCCCACGCAGGACGCCCAGGGTCTCGTGGTCGAGGCACACCTCGACCGCGGTCGCGGTCCGGTGGCGACGGTGCTGGTGCAGCGCGGCACGCTGCGGGTCGGCGACTCGATCGTGGCCGGTCCGGCCCACGGCCGGGTCCGGGCGCTGCTCGACGAGCGCGGCGAGTCGATGGACGAGATCTTCCCGGGTCAGCCGGCGATGGTCCTCGGCCTGTCGGCGGTGCCGGGTGCGGGTCAGAACTTCCTGGTCGTCGAGGACGACCGGATGGCCCGTCAGATCGCCGAGAAGCGTGAGGCTCGCGAACGTGCGGCCATGCAGGCGCAGCGCCGCGTGCGTCGTACCCTCGAGGACTTCATGGCCTCCATGGAGAAGGGCGAGAGCCAGGAGCTCAACCTCATCCTCAAGGGCGACGTGTCCGGCTCGGTCGAGGCCCTCGAGGACTCGCTGGCCAAGATCGACGTCGGCGACGAGGTGTCGCTGCGCGTCATCGACCGAGGTGTCGGTGCGATCACGGAGACCAACGTCATGCTGGCGGCGGCCTCCGACGCGATCATCATCGGCTTCAACGTGCGTCCGCAGGGCAAGGCGACCGAGCTGGCGGACAAGGAAGGCGTCGAGATCCGCTACTACTCGGTCATCTACCAGGCGATCGAGGAGATCGAGGCGGCGCTGAAGGGCATGCTCAAGCCGGAGTTCGAGGAGTCGACCCTCGGCCAGGCGGAGATCCGGGCGATCTTCCGCTCGTCGAAGGTCGGCAACATCGCCGGCTGCATGGTCACCAGTGGTGTCATCCGGCGCAACGCCAAGGTGCGGGTGATCCGCGACGGCGCGGTCGTGGCCGACAACCTCGACCTGGCCTCGCTGAAGCGGGAGAAGGACGACGCCTCCGAGGTCCGCGAGGGCTTCGAGTGTGGTCTGGTCCTGCGGAACTTCCAGGACGTCAAGGAGGGCGACGTGATCGAGGCCTTCGAGATGAAGGAGATCCCGCGCGCCTGAGCGTCCGCTGTCGTCAGTGGTCTCGACGAGCTCGACCGCCGTCGGTCGAGCTCGTCGAGACCCCCACCCCCGTAAGGAACGACCATGACCAGCCCACGAGTACGCAAGATCGCCGACCGGATCCGGGTCATCGTGGCGGAGATGCTCGAACGTCGGATCAAGGATCCGCGGCTCGGGTTCGTCACCGTCACCGACGTACGCGTCACGGGCGACTCGCAGCAGGCGACCGTGTTCTACACCGTGCTCGGCGAGACGACGGACATGGTCAGCACGGCCGCGGCGCTGGAGTCGGCCAGGGGCCTGCTCCGCTCCGAGGTCGCCAAGCAGCTCGGCCTGCGGCACGCGCCCACGCTGACCTTCGTGCACGACGCGATCCCGGAGAACGCCCGCCATCTCGACGAGGTGCTGGCGCGGGCCCGTGCGCTCGACGAGGAGGCCGCCTCGCTGCGCGGTTCGTCGTACGCCGGTGAGCCCGACCCCTACAAGAAGCCCCGCGAGGACGAGTGACCATCGAGTCCGGGCTCGTCGTCGTCGACAAGGCCGGCGGCATGACCTCCCACGACGTCGTCGCCGGTGTACGACGGCTGGCGGGCACGCGGAAGGTCGGCCATGCCGGCACCCTGGACCCGATGGCGACCGGCGTGCTGGTGCTCGGACTGAACCGGGCGACCCGTCTGCTCGGCCATCTCACGCTCACCGACAAGGGCTATGCGGCGACGATCCGGCTGGGGTTGTCGACCACCACCGACGACGCGGAGGGTGAGGTACTCGAGACCGCGTCCACGGACGGCCTGACCGATGCGGCGATCCGCACCGCACTGGCCGGCTTCGTGGGCGAGATCGACCAGGTGCCGAGCGCGGTGTCGGCGATCAAGGTCGACGGCAGGCGCGCCCATGCACGGGTCCGCGCCGGTGAAGCGGTCGAGCTGCCGCCGCGGCGCGTGACGATCCACGAGCTGGACGTCGTCTCGATCTCGCTCGAGACGGCCGAGGTCGACATCGAGGTGCACTGCTCGAGCGGCACGTACGTCCGGGCGATCGCCCGCGACCTGGGCCACCTGCTCGGCGTCGGTGGCCACCTGACCGCGCTGCGACGTACGGCGGTCGGCCCGTTCACGCTGGACGCGGCCCGCACCCTCGAGGAGCTGGCCACCGACTTCACGATGAGCCCGATCGCCGACGCCGCCCGGGCCGCCTTCCCGGCACTCGAGCTCGACGCCCATCAGGCCGCGGCCGTGCGCGTCGGCCGGTCGCTCGACCTGCGACTCGACGTCCTGACGGCGCTCTTCGCTCCCGACGGCACCTTCCTGGCGCTGTACGAGCCTCGGGAGCTGGCTGCGCGACCGGTCGCCGTCTTCGTCTGACGTGGGTGTCACCAGAGCCCTGCCTCGGGCGCGACCTGCCCGCGCTCGGCGCGGCGGCCGAGGCAGCCTGAAGGAGGCGCGTCGCCGAGCCCATGCGCCGGCTCGTTATCCTCGGGGCCGTGCCCACCTCGACCACACGTGATCCCCGGATCTGGCGGTCGCTGGCCGAGATCCCGGGCGATCTCGGCCGGACCGTGGTGGTGATCGGCAACTTCGACGGCGTCCACCTCGGCCACCAGCACGTGATTCACGAGGCGCGGGCCGAGGCCGACGCCGAGCGGCTGTCGGTGGTGGCCGTGACGTTCGACCCGCACCCGATGGCGGTGCTGCGGCCCGAGCACGCACCCGTCACCCTCACCGATCTCGCGACGCGAGCCGCGCTCCTCGGCGGGGCCGGCGTCGACGACGTCCTCGCCCTGCCGTTCGACCGCGAGATCGCGGCGTGGTCCCCGCAGGAGTTCGCCCAGTGGGTGCTCGTCGACGCGCTCCACGCCGCCGTCGTGGTCGTCGGCGCCAACTTCCGGTACGGCGCCAAGGCCGCGGGCGACGTCGGCACTCTCGCCGCGAGCGGTGCGGAGCTCGGCTTCAGGGCGGTCGGCGTACCCCTGGACGGCGGCCCGCAGGTGTGGTCGTCGACGTACGTCCGTACCTGCCTCGCCACCGGCGACGTCGCCGGTGCGGCCGAGGCCCTGGGCCGCCCGTACGCCGTACGCGGGGTCGTCGTGCGCGGCGACCGGCGCGGCCGTGTGCTCGGCTTCCCCACCGCCAACGTGCCGACGGCGCACCTCACCGCCGCACCCGCCGACGGGGTGTACGCCGGCCGGCTGCGCAGGCTCGACACGGGGGAGACCTACCCGGCCGCGATCAGCGTCGGCACCAACCCGACGTTCGACGGCGATCGCGAACGACGGGTCGAGTCCTACGTCCTCGACCGCGACGACCTCGAGCTGTACGACGTGGAGGTGGAGGTCGCCTTCGTCGACCGGATCCGGGGGATGGTGCGGTTCGACGGCGTCGACGCCCTCGTCGACACGATTCGCCAGGACGTCGTGGCCGCCCACGAGATCCTCGGCGAGCCGCAGCCGTGACCGAGCGCCGTCCGGTCGTCGACTTCACCGACGAGGAGGCGCGCCGCGCGCTGATCCTCAAGTGGGGGACCGTCCCCGACGACGTCATCCCGGCGTGGGTCGCGGAGATGGACTATCACCTCGATCCGGTGGTCCACGAGGCCGTGCTCCAGGCTGTCCGCGACGGCGTCACCGGCTATCCCGTGTTCGGCGCCGGGGACGGGCTGGGTCCGGCGTACGCCGGTTTCGCCCACCGGCACTTCGGACAGACGGTGGAGCCCGAGTGGGTGATCCCCGTCGTGGACGTCACCGCCGGGGTACGGGTCGCGCTGGACGCGCTGTCCGACGATGCGCCGGTGGTCTTCCCGACTCCGGGGTACCCGCCGCAGTTCGGCGTACCCGGCCTCACCGGCCGGACGCTGGTCGAGCTGCCTGCCGACCCCGAGTCCGAGACGGCCGAACTCGACCCGGAGAGGCTGGACGCCCTGCTCGCCGGTGGCGCGCGCACGCTGCTCCTGACCCAGCCGCACAACCCCTGGGGGCGCGTCTTCACCCGCACCGAGCTGGAGGCAGTCCGCGACGTCGTCGTCCGGCACGGAGCGCGGGTGATCAGCGACGAGATCCACGCACCGCTGGTGCTGCCGGGCGCCGAGCACGTGTCCTACCTCGCGCTCGAGGGCACCCACGACCACGCCGTCGCCCTGGTCGCCGCGTCCAAGGCGTTCAACACCGCCGGCCTGCGCTGCGCCCAGCTGGTCGTGCCCGACCCGGCCGCGAGGCAGCGGGTGCTGGGTTCCCCGATGGCTGCCAACGACTCGTGGTCGCCGCTCGGCGTCGTGGCCGCGCGCGCGGCGTACGCGTACGGCGACCCGTGGCTGGCCAGCCTCGTCGAGCGCCTCGACCGGCAACGCACCCTCCTCGGGGACCTCCTCGACGAGCACCTGCCGGAGGTGCGGAGGTGGCCGCTCGAGGCGACGTACCTCGCGTGGCTCGACGCCGGCGCGTACGGCCACGAGGACCCGGCCGCGGTGGCCCTCGAGCGAGGCCGGGTCAAGCTCATGCCGGGGGGAGACTTCGCTCCCGGGCTGGACGACCATGTGCGACTCAACATCGCCACCAGCCCCGAGCGGCTCACCGAGATCGTGCGTCGTCTGGCGTCGGCCTGGACCTGATCAGGCGAGGGCGAGAGCGGCGGCGGCGGCTTCCTCGGCCGACAGCGGTTCGGCCGGGGGCAGCGTGGCCCTGAACGCTGCGACCAGCGCCGACAACGGCGCGGGGACCGGCCGGTCGCCGTCCGTACGGATCGCGTTGGCCGTGGCGACGAGCGGTGCGACCGAAGCCGGCTCGGCGCCGGCCGCGACGCCGACCATCGCCATGGTCTCCAACGCGTTGGCCAGGGGGGAGGGATAGCCGAGCGCTCGCGCCGCCTCCACAGCGGCCCGGGCTCGTTCGTTGGCTTCCGCCAGGTCACCCCGGGCCAGGAGCGCGCGCGCCAGCAACGACCGGATCAGGGGCAGCTCGCGCTCGACACCGAGCTCGGTGCCTTCCGCGTCGGCGGTGCGGCCGAGGTCCACCGCTGCCTCGTGGTCGCCCTCTGCCAGGTGCAGGGCGCACGAGGTCGAGAGGAGTACGACGCGGGCGATCCGGCGCGTGTCCGCGTGCATCGGCATGGCCTGGTCGACCCAGAGACGCACCTGGTCGAGGGCACCGACCTGCCAGGCGACCATCGCGGCGGTGGGGAGGCTCGCGGCCAGCTGTTCCGTCGAACCGTGGGTCTCACAGAGCTCGATCGCGGCCGCTGCGTGGGTGACTGCTTCGGGGTCGCCCCGCTCCGCCAGGATGCTGCCGACCCCCATGGCGGCCGAGACCTGCAGGTCGTGGCCGTGGGGGGCTGCCGAGGCGATGGCCCGGCGCACCAGGTCGACGGCCTCCGCGCCGCGGTCGAGGTCGTCGAGGATGCCCGCCAGGAAGATCTGGGCGCGGGCGACGTACGCGCCGTCGACGTCGGCCAACAGCTCGATGGCGCGCTCCAGGTTGGGCACCGCACGATGGTCGTCGCCTGCCCAGTAGCTGAGGTAGCCGAGCCCGTAGGTCGCGTACGCCGTCCAGTCGTCGCCCTCGCGGCCCTGGGCGTCGAGCAGCCGGGAGAGCCAGTAGCAGCCTTCGCCGACGTTGGTTGCGGCCCAGTACCGGTGCAGCCGGAACGCGAGCTCGAGGCAGCGCGGGCCGTCGACGAGACCCTGTACGCCGGCGCCCAGCAGGCCGCGCACCGAGGGCAGGAGCTCGGTCACCGCATCGGTGAACGGTCCCGGAGGGGAGCGTGGATCGTCGGGGAGCAGCGAGCGCACCAGGTCGGCCAGGCGACCGAGGACGACGCTCTCCTCACCCGACGCGACGAGCTGCGACCGTGCGAAGCGGTGGAGGTCGTCGTCCTGCTCGTAGGTCCATCGGGGGCCGGAGCGGTGGGCCACGACCAGGCCGCGCGCGGCGAGCTCACGCAGGATCCGCACGACGCGCACGCGCGGGAGATCCGGCCCGGTCGCGACCGCCCGGACCGTGGCCAGGTCGGTGGCGCCCTCCAGGGCCGACATCCGTCGGAACACCGCCGCCTCCTCCCCGTCGAGGAGCGCGAGGCTGGCCCCGGCGATCTCGCGGAGGGCGTCTCCCGCCTCGGCCGCCATCTCGTCGAGGTGCTCGACCAGGTCGGCCGGCGACATCGCCGTGAGCTGGGCCGCGACGAGCTCGAGCGCCAGCGGCAGACCCGCGCAGCGGTGGCACAGGACAGCGACGTACTGGGCCAGGGAGTCGTCGACGACCAGGTCGCCGCCGTACTCCGCGACACGGTCGACCAGGATCCGCACCTGCGGGCTCACCCCCAGCAGCAGGGCCGTGGCACCGTCCGGCATCCGTAGCGGGGGTACGGCGATCACGGTCTCCTCGTCGAGGCCCAGCGGCACCCGGCTGGTGACCACGACCGTGAGGTCCGGCGCCTCCGCCACCAGGACGCTGGCCAGGGACGCAGCTCCGTCGCGAACCGCCTCACAGCCGTCGAGCACCAGCAGGGCGCGCCCCAACGGAGCCAGATGTGCGCCTACGGCTCGGGCGGTGTCGTCACCGGTCGGCGGCAGGCCGAGGGCCATGGCCACGGTGGCGTCGACGAGCGCGTCCTCGGCCACGTGCGCCAGGGAGACCCAGTGCCGTCCGCCGGCGACGTCGAGGGCTCGCGTCACGACCTCCTGGGCGAGCCGCGACTTGCCGACGCCGCCCGGCCCGGTCACGGTGACCAGGCCGGCCGTGGTGCACGCGGCGGCCAGGCGCTGCAGCTCCGCGTCGCGGCCCACGAACGACGTGCCGGTCGTCGGGACGCGCGCCGGGCCGCTGGCCGGCTGTCCGCGCAGGACGCTGAGGTACGTCGCCACGGTGTCCGCGCTGGGGTCCACCCCGAGCTCGGTCGACAGCGCCGCGCGACACGCCTCGAAGGCGCGCACGGCGCCGGACCGGTCGCCGGCGAGCTCCAGGGCCCGGATCAGCGCCCGATGGGCGCGTTCGTCCAGCGGATGGGCCGCGGTCAGCCGGCGACCGAGCGCGACCGCCGCGGCGTGGTCGCCCAGCTCGCCGTACGCCGTCGACGCGAGCAGACCCGCCTGGAGCACCGTCTCCTCGAACCGGTCGCGGTGCGGTTGCAGCCACTCGGCGTCGAGACCGGCGGCGAGCTGGGACGCATCGAGGTTCGGGGCGTCGGCGAGCCGGGCCAGCAGGGCATGCCAGCGGCCGGCCGCACGGAGTCCGGCGGCCGCAGCCATCGCGGCGTCGAGTGCGTCGACGTCCGTGCTCACCCCGGCCGCGAGGCGGTATCCGGTCGGCGTGGTGACCACGAGCTCCGGCCCCAGGTCGGCGAGGCGTTTGCGGAGGTCACCGACCAGTCCGCGTACGGCGACCCGCCAGGTCGTCGGTGGCTCGTCCCAGACGAGCGCCGCGAGCCGCTCGGCAGGAAGGGGGCCAGGCTCGAGAGCCAGGGCCGCCAGCACGAGGTGAGCCCGGCGACCACCCAGCCTGGCTCCCTCGACGACCTCGGTCGAGCTCCCCCCGGTGACCGCGACTCCACCCAGCAGGGCGATGCGCACTCCACGATGATAGGCACGCCGCCGGCCCGTCCGGATCATGGACGGGCCGGCGTACGCCGTGTCTGGACCGGCGATCAGGGTCGCCCGCAGGTCGTGAACTTCAGACTCGCGGTGACGCTGGAGTGCGTGCCGCCCTTGGCGAAGACGACGGTGCCTTTGAGCGTGTAGGAGTGGTGGGCCTTGAGCCTCGCGCCGTTCAGGGAGCCGCCCTGCTTCTTGGACCCGAGGTGCATCGTCCTGGACGCGACCTTCCATCCCCTCGCCGGCTTGCCCTTCACCCCGAGATGGACCGTGGTCGCCGGCAGGCAGCTGGCGGGTCCGGTGAGACTGACTCGTCCGGCGTGACCGTTCTTGTGGACGGTGCGGGTCAGGGCCGAGAGCCTGATCGCCTGTGCCTTGAGGATCTGTCCGGTGACCCCGGTCTTCTCGATGCCCCAGACGATGAAGCCGCGACCGCTCGTGCTGGTGGAGATCTGGGCCGGCCCGCCGGCAAGGGTCTGCTTGACCGTGAACAGGAAGCGCGAGGCGTGTGAGCCCTTGCCGAAGTTGGACACCGCGAGGCCGCCGCTCTCGTTGCCGATCGAGACCAGGCGACCGCTGGCGTCCGTGGCGGTGTCGAGGGAGAAGATGTCGTTGTGGTCGCCGCTCGGCTTCGGCTTGCCGAACGACGTGCCGTTCCATGTCCACGAGTCCGGCGTGTAGATGGCCCTGGCGCTCACGCCGACCATCCGGATGTGCCCCCCTGCCGTTACCAGGCGCTCCAGGCCACCCGCGGTGTAGGAGGTGGCGACGTTCTTGAAGCTGCCCCAGTGGGTGCCGTTGGAGGACTTGAAGGCGACCGCGACCTTGCCAGAGATGGAGCCGTACGCGCTGGTGGTCAGCACCGTCTGCTTGCCGTTGTCGGCCAGCTGGGCGTTCCCGATGAAGTAGGGCCGCTTGAGCGTGGCCGGCGTCGCGGACACCGTCGGGTAGTAGTAGGCGCGCTGGTCCAGCGTGCCCACCTCGCCGACCGCCGCCAGGCTCACGCCTCCGCCGTGGTGCGCGATGGCGGAGGTGAGGGCCCCCAGCGTCGGCGCGCCGGGCACCGCGACGGAGGCCCCGAGGGTGCCGTGCGAGACGGTGTTCGTCCCGAACACGCCGCTGAACTCGCCGCTGCCGGGAGCCACCTGGGCGATCCAGACCAGCTCGACCTGGCCCCCGGTCACGACGACCTTGACGTTCTGAGCCGACGAGCTGCCCAATGCGTCGGCGGTCTGCACGCCGCCGACGCAGGACTTCGAGGAGAGCTTGAGGACGCAGAGGTGGAGCTGGCGCAGGTTGGGGTTGTTCGCGTCGTCCCCGATCCAGCCGACGTACGTCGTGCCGTCCTTGGTGGTCGCGGCGTCGTACCCGCTCAGGGTGACGCCGGACTTCAGGGTGATGCTCTTGCCGACAGGTCCACCGGCGGCATGGGCGCCGCCCGGAACGACGGCGGCGAGGGCGAGCCCGAGAGCTGGGACGAGCGTGGGCACGAGTGCCCGGCGAAGTCGGCGCATGTGGTGGTACTCCTGACGTGATGGGCGCCCCGTCCGGGGCACGCCCTCACTGCACCAGCGCCGCGTAACGCCGCAGTAACGCGGCGGCCTCGCGAGCCTTGCGAGCAAGCTCGCTACGGCGTTCGCTGCGGTCCTTCGGCTCGGCTTCGCCGAGTCGAAGGGTCCTCGCTCAAGCTCGCTACGGCGTTCGCTGCGGTGTTCCGCCTCGGCTCCGCCGGGTCGGAACGTCCTCGCTCAGGCGTCAAGGTCCTGCTCGACCAGCGCGGCGATCGCGGCGACGTCCGCCTCGTCGTCGCCGGACACCTCGACCGTGACGCCCTTCCCGGCGCCCAGGGTCATGATCAGGAGCGCGGAGCTGGCGTCGACCGGGTCACCGCCGGGTACGCCGATCGTCACCTCGGAGTCGAGCTCCCCTGCTGCCTCGGAGATGATCGCGGCGGGACGCGCGTGCAGGCCGACGGCCGAGCCGACGACGACGGACTGGGTGGGCATGGGTTCTCCTTCGAAGGGGTGATGGGTCAGACGGTTGCGACGTCGGTACTGATCGGCCACACGGTCTTGGCGGTGATCACTGCCAAGGCCCCGACGGCGACGCCCGCCACCAGTGCGATCAGGTAGCCGAGGATGTTGTGCACCGCGAAGAGGACGAAGATGCCGCCGTGCGGCGCCCGGACGGCCACGTTCAGCAGCTCGGCGAGACCGCCGGTGACGGCGCTCCCGATCATGATCGACGGGATCACCCGCAGCGGGTCGGCGGCCGCGAACGGGATCGCGCCCTCGGTGATGAACGACGCGCCGAGCAGCCAGCCCGCCTTGCCGTTCTCGCGCTCGGCAACGGTGAACAGGTTGGGTCGGAGCACCGTGGCCAGGGCGAGGGCGATCGGCGGCACCATGCCTGCCAGCATGACCGCGGCCATGATCTTGAGCTGGGGCGCGTCGCTGGACAGGCCGGCCACGCCGAGCCCGGTGGTCGCGAAGACGTAGGCGACCTTGTTGAGCGGGCCGCCCATGTCGAAGGCCATCATCAGCCCGAGAATCACCCCGAGGAGGACGGCACTGCTGCCGTTCATGTTGGTGAGGCCGGCGTTGAGCTTGTCCATGAGCCAGGCGATGGGCTTGCCCAGCACGATGATCATCAGCAGGCCCGCGATGATCGACGTGACCAGCGGGATCACCATCACCGGCATCAGGCCGCGCGCCCACGTGGGCACGCTCCGGCCCGCGATCCAGTGGGCGATCACGCCGGCGAGCACACCGCCGGCGATGGCCCCGAGGAACCCGGTCGCCGGAAGTGCGGTCTGGTCGGTGCCGGCGACGTTGAAAAGGTTGGTGGCGAGCCCGCCCATGATGAAGCCGGGCGCGATGCCCGGGCGATCGGCGATCGCGTAGGCGATGTAGCCGGCCAGGGCCGGGATGAAGAGCGCGAACGCCGTCTTGCCGACGATGAACAGGAGAGCACCGAGGTAGGCCAAGAACCCGGAGGCGAAGAACCCGGTGCCGAAGAGCATGTGGTTGAGTCCGAGGGCCTTGGCGTCGGGCAGGTTGAACAGTGAGCTGTGCGTGGCGATATCGCCGTACGCGTTGTTGACCGCTATCTCGTAGCCCCCGAACAGGAAGCCGAGGGCGATCAGCAGACCTCCGGCCGCGACGAACGGGATCATGTACGACACGCCCGTCATCAGCACTCGCCGGGTGCGGGCCCCCCACGACTCACCGGCGCCACCACCCGTTCCCTCGCCGGCGGTGAGAGCGCCCTCGACGCGCGGCGCGTTCGGGTCGTCGGCGTACCGCAGCGCCTCGGCGATCATCGCGTCGCCGTCCTCGATCGGGCGCTTCACGCTCGAGCTGACCACCGGCTTGCCGGCGAACCGGCCGCGGTCGCGTACGCCCACGTCGACGGCGAAGATCACCGCGGAGGCAGCCGCGATGGTGGCCGGCGCCAGGGGCTTGGAGCCGGCTGAGCCCTGCGTCTCGACGGCGATCTGTACGCCGGCCTTGGCCGCCGCCGCCTCGAGCGCCTCGGCCGCCATGTAGGTGTGCGCGATGCCCGTCGGGCAGGCCGTGACCGCGACGAGCGACCGGCTGCCGCCGGCCGGGGCCGCGGCCGGGGTCGTCGTCGTGGCGGGAGCATCGCCGACGACGTCGAGCACGAGATCGACGACCTCCTGGGCGGAGCCGGCGCTGCGCAGACTGTCGGTGAAGTCCTGCCGGACCAACGCGCGGGCGAGCTTGGTGAGCAGCTGGAGATGGGTGGCGTCACCGCCTGCCGGCGCGGTGATCAGGAAGGTGAGGTCGGCCGGACCGTCCTTCGCGCCGAACTCGACCTTCGGCGAGAGTCGAGCGAAGGCCAGGGTCGGGACCTCTACCCCGGTGGTGCGGCAGTGGGGGATGGCGATCCCGCCCGGCAGTCCGGTCGCCGCCGTCCCCTCGCGGGCGATCGCATCCTCGGCGAGCTGGTCGGGGTCGTCGGAGCGCCCGGCGTCGGCGACGACACGGGCCATCGCCCGGATCACGTCGCTCTTGTCGCTGCCGAGATCGGCGTCGAGCCGGACGAGTGAGGTGGTGATGAGGTCGGTCATGGTCACCCTCCTGGGGTGAGTGGGAGGCGGACGACCCGAGCCAGCTCGGGTCGCACCTGCCGGGGGTGGGGGATCGTCGTACCGGGAAGGCCTGCGGCGGCGCTGCCGTAGGCGACTGCGAGAGCGAGTCGTTGGTCGGGGGTGCGGCCCGTGACGTCACCGAGGAGATAGCCGAAGAGGCTGGAGTCGCCCGCACCGACGGTGCTGACCACGGTGGTGGGTGGTGGCGTGGCGTGCCAGGCACCCTCGTCGTTCACGAGGACGGCACCGTGCGGGCCCAGGGTCACGAGCACGCTCTCCACGCCGTTCGTGAGCAGGTCGTGCGCGGCCTCGGCGGCCGCCAGCGGGTCGGACTCGAGCTCGTCGCCACGGTGGCCGGTGAAGGACGCGAGCTCCTCGCCGTTGGGCTTCATCAGCTGGGGCGCGCTGCCGGGGAGGGCGTCGACCAGGGCCTTGAGGGGCGCGTCACTGGTGTCGACCGCGACGCGGGCGCCGGCGTCGCGCAGGGCGGTGACCAGCTCGGCGTACCACTCCGGCGGTGCGCCGGGCGGCAGCGAGCCCGCCAGCACGATCCAGTCCGCGGCGTCGGCGCGGCGTACCAGGGCGGAGGTGAGCTCGTCGAGCAGCCGCGGGGTGGCCTTTGGGCCTGGGCTGTTGAGCTTCGTGGTGGTGCCGTCGGGCTCGGTGATGGTGATGTTGACGCGCAGGTCGCCCGCGTGGACCACCGGGCGGCAGTCGATGCCGGCCGCGAGCAGCTCCAGGACGAACGGGTCCTCCTTGGGCGCCGGCAGCACCGCGATCGAGGGGATGTCGGCGGCTACGCAGGCGCGGGAGATGTTGACGCCCTTGCCGCCCGCCTGCGAGATGACCGACTCGGCGCGCTGGACCGCGCCGCGCTCGAGTGGCGCGGAGAGGTTGACCGTGCGGTCGTGGCTCGGGTTGGCCGTGAGGGTGACGATCATGGGCGGTCCGGTGGGGTGCTCATGCGACGACGACCTCGATGCCCGCCTTCGCCAGCGCTCGACGTTCGGTGGCCGACGCCTCGGCATCGGTGACGAGGACGTCCACCTCGGTGGCGGACGCGAAGCGGACGGCGGTCTCGATGCCGAACTTCGAGGCATCGGCCAGGACCACGACCTGCCGGCCGCTCGCGACGATGGCGCGCTTGACCGCCGCCTCGTCGGGATCGGGGGTGGTGAGCCCGTGCGCGGCGGTGATCCCGTTGGTGCCCACGAACGCCACGTCGACGCGCAGGTGCGAGAGAGCCTCGACGGTCTCGGCGCCGACGGCCGCCTGGGTGGTACGGCGTACGCGTCCCGGTAGCAGGTGCAGGTCGATCTGGCGCAGGCCGGCGAGCCGCGCCGCGATCGGGACGGCGTGGGTGACCACCGTGAGCTTGAGCTCGGGTGGGAACAAGATGGCGAGGCGTACCGTCGTCGACCCGGCGTCGAGCAGCACCGTCCCGCCCTCGGTCGGCAGCCGATCCAGCGCCGCTCGGGCGATGCGCTCCTTGATCTCGATGTTGACCTGGTCTCGCTCGCGGATGCCCGACTCGATCAGCGAGAGCGAGCTGGGAGGGACCACACCGCCGTGCACACGCCGTACGAGCCCCATCCGTTCCAGCGACGACAGGTCGCGGCGCACGGTCTCGGTCGTGACGTCGTACTCTCGAGCGAGCTGGTTCACCGACATCCGGCCACGCTGGTTGACCAGCCGCGCGATCGCCTGCTGGCGCTCCTCGGCGTACATGGTCAACAGGCTCTCCTCGCATCTGTGTATGTGTGGTTTTACGCCCGAACGTGTTGACTTGTCAAGGGGGCCCGGGGGTAGCGTGTCGCCATGAGCGGCCAGTCGTCCACCGGCATCCTGCACGGCACCCCGGTCGTCCCGGGTGTCGCCTGCGGTCCCGCACTCGTCGTCCGCGGCGAGGTCTCGCCCGACGCGATCGCGCGCTTCGACGGCTCGGGCCTCGGCGAGGAGGAGGCACTCGCATCGTACGACGAGGCGGCCGAGGCGGTCGCCGACGGCTTCGGCCGGCGCGCCGACAAGGCGTCGGACGCCGCGGCCGAGGTGCTGACGGCCAGCGCGGGGCTGGCCCGCGACAAGGGGCTGCGCTCCGCGGTGCGCAAGCACCTGCGCAGCGGTGACGATCTGCTGACCTCCGTCAATGCCGCGGTCGAGCAGTTCACGGCCGTCTTCACGCAGATGGGCGGGCTGATGGCCGAGCGGGTCACGGACCTGCGCGACATCGAGCGCCGGGTCGTGGCCCATCTGGTCGGCGAGCCCGAGCCCGGCGTACAGATGCCCGACGACCCGGTCGTCCTGCTCGCCGAGGACCTCGCACCCTCCGACACGGCCACGCTCGACCCGCGGGTCGTGCTGGCGCTGGTGACCGAGCGAGGAGGGCCCACCAGCCACACCGCGATCATCGCCCGGCAGCTGGCCATCCCGTGCGTGGTCGGAACGGCGGGCATCATGGAGGTCGCGGCCGGCACCCTGCTGCTGGTCGATGGCGCGGCGGGGACGATCGAGCCCTCGCCCGACGCCGATCAGGCCGCCGCACGGGTGGAGACCGACCGCGCGCAGCGCGAGGCGCTCGCCACCTGGAGCGGTCCGGGCGAGACCGCCGACGGCACGAAGATCAAGATCCTCGCCAACGTCGCCGACGGCGAGTCCGCTCGCGCCGCGGCTACCGGCCCCGTCGAGGGTGTCGGCCTGTTCCGTACCGAGCTGTGCTTCCTGAACCGCGCCGACGAGCCCTCGGCCGACGAGCAGGCCCGGATCTACGGCGAGGTGCTCGAGCCGTTCGCGGGACGCTACGTCGTGGTCCGCACCCTCGATGCGGGCTCGGACAAGCCCGTTGCGTTCGCGACCCACGAGGGCGAGGAGAACCCCGCCCTCGGCGTCCGCGGTCTGCGGCTCTCGTTCGACAACCCCGGCCTGCTGGTCCGGCAGCTCGACGGCATCGCCGGCGCCGCGCGGGCGACCGGCACCGAGACCTGGGTGATGGCGCCGATGGTCGCCACGGTCTCCGAGGCCGCCGACTTCGCCGCGGCGGTCCGGGAGCTCGGGCTCAAGCCAGGCGTCATGGTGGAGATCCCCTCCGCAGCGCTGCTCGCACACCGGATGCTGGAGGTCGTCGACTTCCTGTCGATCGGCACCAACGACCTCACCCAGTACACGATGGCAGCCGATCGGATGGCGACCGACCTGGCCCACCTCACCGACGCCTGGCAGCCGGCGGTGCTCCAGCTGATCGCGATCACCGCGGAGGCGGGCAAGCAGGCGGACAAGCCGGTGGGAGTGTGCGGCGAGGCGGCGGCCGACCCGCTGCTCGCCTGCGTCCTGGTGGGGATGGGCATCACGTCGCTGTCGATGGCGTCGGCGGCCGTCCGGCCCGTCGGTGCGCGGCTGGCCGCGGCGAACATGGACACCCTCGAGGACGCCGCCGAGGCCGCGCTCGCCGCGAGCGACCCGCGGGCCGCCCGCGACGCCGTACGACGCGTGCTCGGGGCGTGACGGCGATCGTTCACCGGTGCGCCGCCGACAGATCACGCAGCAAAGCTCCTCGGGTTCGCGACCTGCTGGGCCGGTCTCGTACGACGAGCGGTCACCGCCCCGGCGCCGCCGGGGCCCCCTCCACCGTGACCGGTACGCCGTTCAGCGCGGCGTTGCCCGACACGTCGAGCAGCCCGGGGTCGGTGAGGTCGTTGATCGACGCCCCCGGCACCTTGGCGGCGTGGCGCAGGCGGGTGCCGTCCACCTGGTGCCCGTAGCCGTGGGGGAGCGACACGACGCCCGGCATCATGTCGTCGGTCGCGACCACCTCGACCCGCACGGACCCGACCCGCGACGAGACGGTGACCAGCGCGCCGTTCTCGATCCCACGCGAGGCCAGGTCGTCGGGATGCATCAGCAGCTGATGGCGCGGCTTGCCGCGCGTGAGCCGCGTCGTGTTGTGGAACCACGAGTTGTTGTCCTGCTTGTGCCGCCGCCCGATCAGCACGAGCGCGTCCTCCGGGCGATCCGAGAGCCAGCTGTGGAGCCGGGCGAGGTCGTCCACGACGAGACTGGGTGCGACGTCGATGCGGTGCTCGGGCGTCTGCAGGCGCCCGGGCATCGTCGGCCGCAGCGGCCCGAGGTCGATGCCCTCGGGATGCGCGCGGAGCTGGCGCAGCGTCGTACGGCGCCCGGTGCGGAGCAGGAGCGCGAGCTGACGGGTGGGGCTGGTCGCGAGCCGGAGGCGCTGCTCGAGCCTGGCCCGCAGCGGACGCTTGCGGTGCAGCCGACGAGCGACCCGCGCGGCCAGCTCGCGGTAGATCTCCCAGTCGTGCATCGCGTCGGCGGGCTTCTCGAAGACCGCCGGGCTGAAGCGGGCGGTGTTGCGCACGGCCAGCCCGTGGAACACCAGGTCGTAGTGGTCGCGCTCGAGCGCCGTGGTCGGGGGCAGGATCACGTCGGCATGCCGCGTGGTCTCGTTGAGATAGATGTCGATCGCGGCCATGAAGTCCAGTGAGTCGAAGGCGTCGCCGAGGCGTCGCCCGTCCGGCGTGGAGAGCACCGGGTTGCCGGCGATGCTCACGAACGCCTTGATCTGTCCGTCGCCGGGCGTCTCGATCTCCTCGCGCATGCACGCGGCCGGGAGCTCGCCGCCGTACTCGGGAAGGCCGCGCACGCGGCTGCGGTAGAGGTCGAAGTGACCCGTGCCGACGAAGCGCCGTCCGACCACGTCGACCGCCGGCTCGGGGAACATCACGCCACCAGGTCGGTCGAAGTCGCCGCCGAGGAGGTTGAGGCAGTTGATCGCCCACGTGCTCACGGTGCCGAAGCCCGTCGTGGAGACGCCGAGCCGGCCGTACGCCGCGGCGCCGGTCGTGGTGCAGAACTCCCGGGTGAGGCGCACGATCGTCTCCGCGGGGACCCCGCTGAGCCGGGACGCCAGCTCGGGGGTGAACGGTTCGACGAGCTCACGCAGCCGCTCGACCCCGTCGACGTACGACGGCGGCTCGGCGAGGTCCTCCGCGAAGACGGTGTGCAGCATCGCGAGGAGGACGACCACATCGGTGCCCGGCCGCACGAAGAGGTGCTCGGTGGCGATCTTGGCGGTCTCGGTCCGGCGGGGGTCGAGCACGACGATCCGGCCACCGCGACCCTTGATCTGCTTCGCGCGGGCCGGGAAGTCCGGCGTCGTCATCAGCGAGCCGTTCGAGGCCATCGGGTTGGCCCCGAACACCAGGAAGTACGACGTGCGGTCCAGGTCGGGGATCGGCAGCATCAGCTGGTGCCCGAAGAGCTGCCACGCCACCAGCTGGTGAGGCACCTGGTCGACCGTCGACGCGGAGAAGCGGTTGCGGGTCCGCAGCGACTTCACGAACGGCACGGCGTGGGTCGCCGAGCCGAGCGCGTGGGCGTTGGGGTTGCCGAGGTACACGCCGACCGCGTCGCGGCCGTGCCGGTTCAGCGCGCCGGCCAGGCCGTCGGCCACGAGGTCGAGCGCCTCGTCCCAGCCGAGCTCCTCCCAGTCCGCCTCGGTGGTCGAGCCGGTCGAGACCCGCCGGATCGGGCGCCGCAGCCGATCCGGGTCGTCGTACACGTCGGCGAGCGCGACGCCCTTGGGACAGATGTAGCCGCGCGACAGCGGGTCGTCGGGATTGCCACGGATGCCGGTGACCTTGCCGTCGGTGAGCGTGAGCTCGAGCCCGCAGATCGCCTCGCAGAGGTTGCAGGCGGTCAGTCGGGTCCCGGAGAAGCCCGGCGGCACCGGCGGCTCGGCCAGCTGCAGGGGGTTGCGCACCCCTGGAGTCTTCCTCATCCATCGGTACGACGACAGTCGGGTCGCACCCGCGGGCGACGTTGATCGGTGCCGCGGTTGACGCTGCCGAGAGTCACCCCGACGGGTGGGCTGGAGGCGGCGAGGCCGGGCTACGCTGCCGACCGACCCGCCCTTCGGAGGGTGAGCGACGAAAGGAAGCTGCGATGGGATACGGACTCGGCGTCTTCCTCCTGGCCGCCGGCCTGATCCTGGCTCTCGCCGTGCAGGACACCCTGGCCAACGTCGACCTCACGTTGGTCGGCTGGATCCTGGTGCTGTGCGGAGTGCTCGTCCTGGTGCTGACCGCCGTCACGTTGAACCGTGGCCGGGCCACGCGGTCGGTCGCCACGAGGACCCACTCCGACGGCAGCCAGACCACCACGGAGCAGCGGCAGCGCAACGACCCGCCTCCGGCCGTCTGACCGGACTCGCCGCCGCGGACCCGACGCCACAGCCGGGTGCGCCCCGGCGTCGTACGCCGTTTTGGGTGAGGTCGCGCCGCGCTGATAATCTCGTGAGGTTGCCGTGCAACGGCCGCGGATCCAGAGTGCCCAGGTATCAGGCCTGGCGCGCCGCGCAGCGAGTGCCCTCTGGGCAGAGAAGGAGCCCGAATGTCGATCGGAACCGACGCGGAGACCAAGAAGAAGATCATCGCCGACTACGCCACGACCGAGGGCGACACCGGCTCTCCCGAGGTACAGATCGCGCTGCTCAGCCACCGCATCGCCCACCTGACCGAGCACCTCAAGACCCACAAGCACGACCACCACACCCGCCGGGGGCTGCTGCTCCTGGTCGGCCAGCGTCGTCGCCTGCTCAACTACCTCAACAAGACCGACATCGAGCGCTACCGCTCGATCATCGAGCGTCTCGGCCTGCGCCGTTGACGTCGCGGAGCGGCTGACCCACCCGGGCAGCCGCTCCTTTCACGTTCCGGGCCGGGAGGCCCGGATCACCGACCGGTAAGGTCGAAACGCACAACTGAACAGTTCATCCATCATCAGGAGCGATCCGCGCCACGCTCGGCCCGGTCCTCGGTAGTGGCTCTCGCGATCTGCGGTCATCCGCGATCCGCGGGCCTCGATCGAAGACCGGCCGGAGCTCGACAGGCTCGATCAGCAGGCACGTCGATCTCGAGCCGCGGGCATCCGCGCGATCGCTCCGCGTACGAGAGAGACAGGGAATCTGTCCATGTCAGAACCCATCATTTCCGCCGTCGAGACCGTTCTCGACAACGGCAAGTTCGGTCAGCGGACCATCAAGTTCGAGACCGGGCTGCTGGCCCGTCAGGCCGCCGGCTCCGTCACCGCCTACCTCGACGACGAGACCATGCTGCTGTCGGCCACCACGGCCGGGAAGCACCCCAAGGAACAGTTCGACTTCTTCCCCCTGACCATCGACGTCGAGGAGCGGATGTACGCCGTGGGCCAGATCCCCGGCTCGTTCTTCCGGAGCGAGGGTCGGCCGGGTGAGGACGCGATCCTCACCTGCCGCCTGATCGACCGCCCGCTGCGCCCGACGTTCAAGAAGGGCCTGCGTAACGAGGTCCAGGTCGTCATCACCGTGCTGTCGCTCGACCCCGACCAGCCGTACGACGTACTCGCGATCAACGCCGCGTCGATGTCCACCCAGCTGTCCGGCCTGCCGTTCTCCGGCCCGGTGGGCGGCGTCCGCGTGGCCCTGATCGAGGGTCACTGGGTGGCCTTCCCGAGCCACAGCCAGCTCGAGGATGCGGTCTTCGACATGGTCGTCGCCGGCCGCGTCACCGAGACCGGCGACGTCGCGATCATGATGGTCGAGGCCGAGGCCACCGAGCAGACGTGGGACCTCGTCCAGTCCGGCACCCAGGCGCCGACCGAGGCGGTCGTCGCCGGCGGGCTCGACGCCGCCAAGCCGTTCATCAAGCAGCTGTGCGAGGCCCAGAGCGAGCTCGCCAAGCAGGCGGCCAAGCCGATCCAGGAGTTCCCGGTCTTCCTCGACTACGAGGACGACGTGTTCGAGGCCGTCGAGTCGGCGAGCAGGGCCGACCTGGTCTCCGCGATGACGATCGGCGACAAGCAGGAGCGCGAGCTCCGCGTCGACGAGCTCAAGCAGAGCGTCCTGGAGAAGGTCGGCCCGCAGTTCGAGGGTCGCGAGAAGGAGGTCGGCGCGGCGTTCCGATCGGTCAACAAGGCCGTCGTCCGGGAGCGGGTCCTGCGCGACAAGATCCGTATCGACGGGCGTGGTCTGGCCGACATCCGCCCGCTGCACGCCGAGGTCGACGTGATCCCTCGCGTCCACGGCTCGGCGCTGTTCGAGCGCGGCGAGACCCAGATCCTCGGTGTCACGACGCTCGACATGCTCAAGATGGAGCAGCAGCTCGACACGCTCTCCCCGGAGAAGCACCGCCGCTACATGCACAAGTACGTCTTCCCGCCGTTCTCCACCGGTGAGACGGGTCGCGTGGGCTCGCCCAAGCGGCGAGAGGTGGGCCATGGCGCGCTGGCTCGGCGTGCGCTGCTGCCGGTGCTGCCGACGCGTGAGGAGTTCCCCTACGCGATCCGTCAGCTCTCCGAGGCCATGGGCTCCAACGGCTCGACCTCCATGGGGTCGGTCTGCGCGTCCACCATGTCGCTCCTGCAGGCGGGCGTGCCGTTGCGCGCCTCCGTCGCGGGCATCGCCATGGGTCTCATCTCCGGCGAGGTCGACGGCCAGACCCAGTACGTCGCGCTCACCGACATCCTCGGAGCCGAGGACGCGTTCGGCGACATGGACTTCAAGGTCGCCGGCACCAAGGACTTCGTGACCGCGCTGCAGCTCGACACCAAGCTCGACGGCATCCCGGCCGAGGTGCTCGCGTCGGCGCTGACCCAGGCCCACGAGGCGCGGCTCACCATCCTCGAGGTGATGGGCGAGGCCATCGACGGCCCCGAGGAGATGTCGGTCCACGCCCCGCGGATCATCAGCATCCGGGTCCCCATCGACAAGATCGGCGAGGTCATCGGCCCCAAGGGCAAGGTGATCAACCAGATCCAGGACGACACCGGCGCGAGCCTGTCGATCGAGGACGACGGCACCGTCTACATCGGCGCCAGCAACGGCGAGGCGGCCGAGGCCGCTCGTGCCGCGGTCAACGCGATCGCCAACCCGACCATGCCCGAGGTGGGTGAGCGCTACCTCGGGACGGTCGTGAAGACGACCAACTTCGGCGCGTTCGTCTCCCTGCTCCCGGGCAAGGACGGCCTGCTCCACATCACCAAGCTCCGCGCCCTGGTCGGTGGCAAGCGGGTCGAGAACGTCGACGACGTCGTCTCGGTCGGCCAGAAGATCCAGGTCCAGATCGCTGAGATCGACGACCGCGGCAAGCTCTCGCTGGTGCCCGTCGTTGACGATGCCGCGCCCGACTCCGAGGCAGCCGACGACCCGGCCGACGAGGCCGCGGACGCCGAGTGACCCTCGTGCCTCCTGTGACGACCGGCCGGCAGCCTGCTGCCGGCCGGTCGCCCATTTCGCAGTCCGCGGGGTCCACCCGGACCCTCTTCAAGGGCGACGACGGCGTCGTACGCCGGACCGTGCTGCCCAGCGGCCTGCGCATCATCACCGAGCAGGTGCCGGGTCAGCGGTCGGCCACCATCGGGGTGTGGGTCGGGGTCGGCTCCCGCGACGAGTCACCGGCGCTGCACGGCTGCTCCCACTTCCTGGAGCACCTCCTCTTCAAGGGCACCTCGGGGCGTTCGGCGCTCGACATCTCGATCGCCCTCGACGCCGTCGGTGGAGAGTTCAACGCCTTCACCTCGAAGGAGTACACCTGCTTCCACGCCCGGGTGCTCGACCAGGACCTGCCGCTGGCCGTCGACGTGCTCGGCGACATGGTGACCTCCTCGCTGATCTCCCCCGAGGACGTCGACGCCGAGCGCGACGTGATCCTCGACGAGATCGCGATGCACGACGACGACCCCGACGACGTGGCGCACAACCTGTTCGCCGCCCAGGCCTGGGGCGACTCGCCACTGGGTCGGCCGATCGCGGGCACGGAGGCCTCGATCGAGGCGATGACCCGCGAGCAGGTGCTCCGGTTCTACCGGCGCCACTACCGCCCCGAGCGGATGGTCGTTGCGGTCGCCGGCAACGTCGACCACACCAAGGTCGTCCGGCAGATCCGTCAGGCGTTCTCCCGGCACGACTTCCTGGCCGGGACCGCCGAGCCGGCCGTGGCACGCCAGGTGGCGGTCGCACGGCGAGTGGGGGCCGGCGTCACCGAGGCCACCCGCCACTTCGAGCAGGTCAACGTCGTCCTCGGCGTCAACGGCATCACCCGGTCCGACGACCGCCGCTTCGCGCTCGGTGTCCTGAACGCGGCTCTCGGTGGCGGCACCTCGAGCCGGCTGTTCCAGGAGGTCCGCGAGAAGCGCGGTCTGGCCTACTCCGTCTTCTCGTTCGCCACCCAGCACGTCGACGCCGGCCTGGTCGGGGTGTCGGTGGGCTGCCTGCCCGCCAAGCTCGACCAGGTGCTGGCCGTGGTGCGTGCCGAGCTCGCCAAGGTCGCCGGGTCCGGCATCGACGCCGACGAGCTCGCCCGCGGCAAGGGTCAGCTCAAGGGCGGACTCGTCCTCGGCCTCGAGGACTCCGCCTCGCGGATGTCCCGGCTCGGCAAGTCCGAGCTGGTCGACGACGACCTGCTGAGCATCGACGAGGTGCTCGCCCGCATCGACGCCGTCACCCTCGACGACGTCCGTGCCCTCGCCGGCGAGCTCTTCACCCAGCCCGAGATCCTGGCCGTGGTCGGGCCGCGCTGAGCGTCGACCGAGGCCGTCAGCCGACCCGCACGATCCCGTAGAAGCCGGGCATCTGCTGCGGGCCGTCGAGGGTCCAGAGGACCTTCTGCCGTCCGGGTTCGTCCGGGATCGTCACCCGCATCTCGAACGGCACGTTCGCGAACGCGGGCAGGAACGGTCGTCCCGCTCCGTCCCGGTAGGGCACCTGTGCGCAGTTGAGCTGCCACGTGTGCGCGTCGTGCCTGCCGAACCAGATGTTGAAGTCCGGGCAGGGATCGAGCGGCAGGTCGGTCGACGACTCCAGGATCGCTGTGAACACCAAGGTGTCGCCGGGTCTCGCGTCACCCGAGATGGCACCGGTTGCCGAGATGTTGTCGAACGGTGTCACGCGATGTCCGTTGACCCGGTGGGCCACCTTCGGGTGCGCGGCGGGCAAGTCTGCCCAGGGGACGGCGGGGAGTGGCCGGCGATCGACCTGGTCGGTGCGGTGATCGGTCGGCCCGGCCGGGGTCGAGCCGCCGCGGGCCAGGCCGCTCGCGACAACGGCACCACCACCGACGACCACGACGGCGGCCGCGACGGCGGCCATCGCCCGCCAGGGGAGACGCGAGGGGAGCGGCTCGCCGAGCCGGTCCAAAGGTAGGGCGGGCGGCGGCGGCTGCTCGGCCTGCCAACGCCGTGCTGCGGCCGACAGCCGCTCGTCGATCTCGTCCAAGAGGTCAGCCATCGTCGTCTCCCAACAGGTCGCGCAAGCGCGCCCGGGCCTGGTGCAACGTCGCCTTGACGGTGCCGGGCGCGCAGCCCATGAGGTCGGCCACGGTCGCGACGTCGAGGCCGACGAAGTAGTGCAGCTCCACCGCCCTCCGCTGCCGACGGCCGAGGCTGTCGATCGCGCGCTCGAGGTCGATGTCGTGAGGGTGCTCCGGTGGGACGCCGTGCTCGACGAGCTCGACGACCGCGCCGGCGGGCTGGCGTGTCCGGTGGCGCCGGCAGCGGTCGGCGAGGATGCCGATCAGCCACGCGGCCGGGGTGCCGCGGGACTCGTCGTACGTCGGCCAGCGCTGCCAGGCGCGGATGAGTGCCTCCTGCACGACGTCGTCGCGGTCCGAGCCCTCGACCTTTCGCGCGGCGTACCGCGTCAGCACCGTCAGGTGGGGCTCGACCCAGCGCGCGAAGTCCTCCGCAGTGCTGCCCTGGGTCATGTCCCGCCCTCCGGAGACCAGTGTCTCCATACCCTTCCTACGCCAGGAAGGGGCGCAGCGGTTTAGTCCAGCCTCCGGCGGTCGAGGAGATCGCTCTGCAACCGTCGGCCCGCTGACCGAACTTTCCGCTGGCCGGCGTGGGTCACCTGTTGCGTGTGTACTCGATCGAGAACGTGGTCGTCACGCTCGGTGCGGACACGTTGTTGGGCAACCGGCAGGCCCACCGCCTCGTCGGCGGCGGCCCCGAAGCGGCCGGAGACGTGATCCGCGGCCGCGCTGGGGATGACCAGCCGGTCGGGGGGTGGGGGACGACACCCTGGACGGCGGCTCGGGACGGAACCGCATCGACGGCGGCCCCGGGGTCGACGCGTGCACCCACCCCGCATCCGGACCCCGGGTCGTCGACTGCGAGCTGTGACCTGGGTGGGTGCTCAGGGCTCGACGGTGTGGTTTCGGCTCGCCGTCACCGCCTCGCAGGCTCGGCGGCGGGCTCGCTCAACCTCCCCGTCCCTGAGCCGTAGCCCGACTTCGTCGGGCTACGGCTCGACGGTGACCTTGATGGCCTCGCCCTTCTTCACGATGTCGAAGGCGGACAGCACGTCGTCCAGGGGGATGTGTCGGGTGATCAGGTCCTTGACCGGCACCTGACCCGTGGAGATGTACTGCAGCGCCCGCTTGTTGTGCTCGGGGGCTGAGCCGTTCGCGCCGTGGATGTGGAGCTGGCGGTAGTGGACGACGTTGGAGTCGCACGTGATCGTCGGGTCGGTCTTCGGCAGCCCGCCGAAGAACGAGATGCGGCCGTTGCGCGCTGCCATCGCGATCGCCTGCTCCTGGGTCACGTTGGCCGCGGTTGCGGTGATCACGATGTCCGCGCCGCGTCCGCCGGTGAGCTCCATGACCCGGGCCACGACGTCCTCCTGCGACCCGTCGATGATCTCCTCGGGCTGGACGGCGTCCGCCGACATCTTGAGGCGCTCGGCGTTGACGTCGACGAGATAGACCGGCCCGGCCTCGTGGACGCCGCGCGCGATCCGGATGTGCATACAGCCGATCGGGCCGGCACCGAAGACCACGACGGTGTCGCCCGGCTCGATGCCGAGCAGCTCCTGGGCGTTGATCGCGCACGCGAAGGGCTCGGCGGCCGAGGCCTCGTCGTACCCCACGTTGTCGGGGATCTTGTTGAGCCCGTCGACCTTGAGCACCTGGCGCGGCACGATCATGAACTCGGCGAACCCGCCGTCGTACTGGTAGCCGACCGAGGTCTGGTTCTGGCAGACCGCCATCCAGCCCTTCCGGCACTCGTAGCACTCGCCGCACGGCACGGCCGCGATCACCTGCGCGCGGTCGCCGATCTGCCAGTCGCCGCCGTACGTCGTGTTGACGTCGGCGCCGACCTCGACGACCTCGCCGGCGATCTCGTGGCCGATGATCCGGGGTGGGGTGAGGTTCTGGTGTCCGTTGTAGAAGATCTTCACGTCGGTACCGCAGGTCGAGCAGTTGCGCACACGCAGCTTGATCTCGTCGGGTCCGCACACGGGCTCGGGCACGTCCTCGAGTCGCACGTCCTCGGGCGCGTAGAACCGCAGGGCCTTCATCGGGGGAGCCTCTTCTCTTGTCGGGGGTGGGGGAGGGTCAGTCGTCGTCTTCGTCGTCGGCGGAGGTGAGCAGCTCGAGCACCTCGTCGACGCTGGTGGTCTCGCGGAGCCGCTGGGCGGACTCCTGGTCGGAGAGCACCATCGCCAGCGACTGCAGGATGCCGATGTGCTCGTCGCTCTTGCTCGCGATGGCGATCGCGACCTGGCACTGCTTGCCGTTCCAGTCGACGCCGTCGGGGAACTGCAGGAACGCCAGGGCCGCGCGGTGGATGTGCTCGCGGCTCGCGTCGGTCCCGTGGGGGATGGCGAAGCCCTCACCCATGTACGTCGACACCGACTGCTCGCGCTCGAGGATCGCATCGGCGTACGCCGTGTCGGCGGCGCCGATCTCGACCAGCACGGTCCCGCACTGTCGGAGCGCGTCCTCCTTGTCGGTGGCGCTGAGGCCGAGACGGACCGCGTCGCGTCCGAGCACACCTGATGCGTCAGGACTCAAGGATCCCGCCGTCCTTGATCGCGTTCTCGACCTTGGCGAACGCCGGGTCGCCCATGAAGATCTGGAACGTCACGACCACGGCGTTGGGGTTGACCATCCGGGCCCGGTCGGCGAGCCCCGCATGGCAGAGCACCACCTGGGCGTCGGCCGGGATGTTGTTGACAGGGGAGTGGATGACGTCCACGTCGTACTTCTTGAGCTTCTTCTTCATGGTGCTCGCGACCATCACGCTGCTGCCCATGCCTGCGTCGCAGGCGATGATGACCTTCTTGATGTCGGAGCCGTTGACCTGTGGCATCGGTTGTCCTCTCGGTCTGGGTGTGGGGTCGGGTGCCACTCCATCGTGGCACCCGACCCCTGGGGGATTCGAGGTCGGAGCTCGGTCAGGTGCCGACCAGTACTTCGTCCTCGGGTCGATGCGCCTCCTCCAGCCGGGCCGCTCGGCCGAAGCCCATCAGCGCTCCGGCGACGAGGAACGACACGACCAGCGCGACGCTCACGTCGGCGTACACCGCTATCCAGTTGCCGAGGCCGCGGGGCGTCTCGGCGATGTACGCGAAGATGGAACCCGGAGCGGGCGGACCCACCAGACCCGCGTGCAGCGTGTTGCCGACCGCCAGGCCGGACATGCCGCCGGCGATGGTGGCCAGGATCAGCTGAGGCTTCATCAGCACGTAGGGGAAGTAGATCTCGTGGATGCCGCCCAGGAACTGGATGATCAGCGCGCCGGGCACGGTCGGACGGAGCGTCTTCGGGCCGAAGAAGAAGTAGGCGAGGAGCAGGCCCGCGCCGGGGCCGGGGTTGGTCTCCACCATGAAGAGGATCGACTTGCCGTGGTCGAGCACCTGCTGGGACCCCAACGGCGTGAAGACGCCGTGGTTGATGGCGTTGTTGAGGAACAGCACCTTCGCCGGCTCGACGATCAGCGACGCGAGCGGGAGCACGTGGTGGTTGACCAGCCAGTTCACACCGTGCCCGGCCCAGTTGACCAGGTGGTCGACCGGCGGACCGATCACGAGCTTGCCGATGACCGCCATCACCAGGCCGGTGATGCCCGCCGAGAAGTTGTCGACCAGCATCTCGAAGCCGGAGGCGACCTTCTCCTGGATCGCGTTGTCGATCACCTTGATCACGTAGCCCGCGGCAGGCCCGATCAGCATGGCGCCCAGGAACATCGGTACGTCGGAGCCCACGATGACACCCATCGTGGCGATGGCGCCGACGACGGCACCCCGCTGTCCGTGGACCATCCGACCACCCGTGTAGCCGATGAGCAGCGGCAACAGGTAGGTGATCATCGGGCCGATCATCTCGGACAGGCTGTCATTGGGCAGCCAACCGCAGCCCGTGTGGGAGTGGTGGCACGCGGCCGCGCCGCCGTCGGGCACGAGGAAGAGGCTGGTGATCAGGCCCCACGCGATGAAGGCCGAGATGTTCGGCATGATCATGCCGGCCAGGTAGCCGCCGAACCGTTGGACGTGAGCGCGCACACCCCCCTCCATGTTCTTGTTGGCCAATGCGTCAGGCAAAGCCATGAGTTCCGTCCTTTCGCACAGCTGCGTCGCCTCTGTGGCGCCGGTCACATCTGTGTTTCCCTGTATATCGACCCGATTGTGTGGAGTCAAGAGGGATCTAGGCGTTTTGGGCGCCCAAAACCACGCAACCGGGCATCGAGAGGACGCTCCGACCCCGGCCCGGCCGGGGCGGCCGTAGCGAGTGCCGCAGCCTCTGGAGCCGGTGCTACGGCGTGAGAACGGCGAGGCCGGCGCAGGCGGCGGCCCACAGCACGCTGGCGAACGTACCGATGATGAAACGCTCGGCGGCGCCGGTGTCCTCCTGGCTGCGCAGCTCGGGGTAGCGCCCGAGACCCTTGACGGCCAGCACGATCGCCAGGCCCGGACCCCAGCCCGCGATCAGGGTCACGAAGACGGCGAGACGTTCGAGGGCACCGATCCAGGCTCCTCCGCGCAGCACCTCTCCGGCCCGGACCGTGCGGGAGTCCTTGTCGACGAGCGCGAAGACCTGGGTGGTGACCAGGCCACCGCCGGCGACGGCGAGCACGCCGGCGACCAGCAGGACGACGTGCCGCCCCTGCTCGGAGCTCTCCGGGTCGCCGAACCAGACGGCGGCCAGCGCGAGGGTGAGGAACCCGAGTGTGGTGGCGGCGTACAGCCTCGGACCGCGGCCGGTGACGAGGCCGACCACGGCGACCACCGCCGCGAGGCTCGCGGCCACCAGCTCGAGGACGTAGGCCGCGTTCATCGGTCTCCCTGCAGTGCGTTGCGCGTGAGGTACTCCACCAGCTCGCGCCCACGGCGTCCTTCGGCGATGCCGGCAGCCGCGGCCCGTTGGCTGACGGCCGACTGGCTGATGGTGAGCCGAGAGGCGGTCTCGTCGTAGGTCAGGCCCTGGTCGACGAGGTCGGCGACCTCCCACCCTCGGGAGGTACGTCGTGCCAGCAGCGCTGCCCACAACCACACCGCCGACTCGAGTGCGCGGCTGGCGTCGGTCGGGCCCGAGACCCGGACCCGCCAGGGGCTGGACTTCGCCGCCGTCACCGCCTCACGCGCGGCGAGGTACGCCGGGCCACGACCTGCGCGAGCCTGGGCCGGGAGCGGGGTCTCGACCTCGCCGATCCCGATCCCGATGTTCCACGCGTCGGCGCGAAGCAGCGGCTCCAGCGCGGCCGGCAGGGCCGCGGGGTCGTCGAGGAGCCCCTGGAACTCGTCGCCCACGGTGCGTTCGAAGGGGAGGAGGCACGGGATGTCTGCCAGCGCGGTCAGCGCGGCCGGCACCTCGTCCGGAGCGCTGCGGCTCGCGTCCTGGTCCACGGTGAGCACCACGACGCTCATCCGGCACCTCCTACCCTGATGTGACCTTGAGTTTAGGGAATAGACTTATATTTAGTCAATATCAGGAAATATACTTATCGACGGGCGATGATCGCCACCACTGGAGGCGCCTTCTGGTCGACGACGGAGACCCGGAACCCGCCGTCGGTCAGCGCGGCGGAGGCCTTCTTGACGATGTTGGGCACCAGCTCGGGCTGGGTGGTCTCGTAGAAGAGGAAGACGGCGCCGCCCGGCAGCACGCGCTCGTGCAGGAGGGCGACCTCGTCGGCGCACGCCCGGACCCAGAAGAGGTTGACGTTGAAGGCGAAGACCTTGTTGAGCCGCTTGACCGGGACCCGCAGCGTGGCCAGGTCGATCTGCCGGACGGTCAGCCGGCCGGCGTCGACGTACTTCTGGTTGCGGCGGCGGGTGCGGTCGACACCCGACTCGGAGCGGTCGATCGCGAACAGCCTGCCCGTCGTCAGGCGAGCGCAGATCAGCTCGGCGCCGGCGCCCGGCCCGCAGCCGATCTCGAGGATGTTGTCACCGGGCTGCGGATCCATCAGCTCGACGGCCCAGATCAGGCGCGCGGGGATCTGCTGCACGGGCATGGGCTCAGACTGCCACTTCCCGCTCGTGGGGTCAGCCACCGCCCTGCGCGACACACTAGGTTGGCCTCGTGAGTACGGCGATCAAGGTGGGCGTGCTCGGTGCTCGCGGCCGCGTGGGGTCCGAGGTCTGTCGCGCGGTCGAGGAGGCCGACGGCATCGAGCTCGTGGCCCGCGTCGACGCCGGCGACCCGCTGGACGACCTGACCGCCGCCGAGGTGGTCGTCGACTTCACCCACCCCGATGTCGTGATGGACAACCTCCGCTGGTGCCTGGCCCAGGGCCTGCACTGCGTGGTGGGGACCACCGGGTTCGACGACGCGCGCCTCGAGCAGGTGCGCGCCGCGCTCACCGACGCGCCGGGCGTCGGCGTGCTCGTCGCCCCCAACTTCTCGGTCGGGGCCGTCCTGATGATGCGCTTCGCGGCAGCCGCCGCACCGTTCTACGAGTCGGTGGAGATCGTCGAGCTCCATCACCCGGACAAGGCCGATGCGCCGAGCGGCACGTCACGTCGCACGGCGGAGCTCGTGGCGGGCGCCCGCCGCAGGGCCGGGCTGCCCGCCATGCCCGACGCCACGTCCACCGGCCTCGAGGGTGCACGAGGGTCGGAGGTCGACGGGGTGCACATCCACGCCGTGCGGGCCCGCGGTCTGGTCGCCCACCAGGAGGTGATCCTGGGCGGGCCGGGGGAGACCCTCACCATCAGGCACGACTCGATGGACCGCGCCTCCTTCACGCCAGGCGTCCTGATCGCCGCCCGGGCTGTCGCTCAGCACCCGGGGCTCACGGTCGGGCTCGAGCACTTCCTCGACCTCGACTGACGATCGATCGTCGCGACCCGGCTACCAACCGGGGAAGGCCAGCCGCAGCAGCGCGGCGGTGAGCGCGGCGAGGAAGACCACGACCAGGAACGGTGCGCGGAGCAGCAGCGCGACCACCGCGACGGCCAGCCCGGCGGCGCGGGCGTCCAGGGTCAGGTGGGTGCCGTGCGCGAACACCTGGACCGCGACGAGGGCAGCCAGGAGAGCGACCGGGATGAGATCGGCGATCCGCTCGACCATGGGCCGCTCGAGCACCCGCGCCGGGATGGAGAGGCCGGCCACCTTCAGCGTGTAGCAGCCCAGACCGGCGCCGAGGATGGCCCACCAGGTCATCGCGCCGGGATCTCGGTCGGGTCGGACGCCGACCGGGTGAGGATTCCGGCGAGCAGCGCGACTCCACCGGCGACCAGGACCGGTACGCCGGCCGCCGTCACCGGTACGACGCCGAGGGCCACCGCGGCCGCGACGACGGCGATCGCCTGGTTGCGCCGGTCGGCCAGCCGCGGCCACAGCAGGGCGAGGAAGGCGCCGCCGACCGCCGCATCGAGCCCGTAGGTGCGGGGGTCACCGATCAGGTTGCCCGCGATCGCGCCGAGGAAGGTGAACAGGTTCCACAGCGCGAAGACGGCGAGCCCTGTGGTCAGGAAGCCGACCCGGGCGGCCGCAGTGGAGTCGCGCGTCACCGACATCGCGGTCGACTCGTCGATGACCAGCTGGGCGGCGGCCGGACGCCGCCAGCCGCGGAGCTTCAGCAGCGGGGCGAGCTTGAGGCCGTAGAGGGTGTTGCGGGTGCCGAGCATGAGTGCCGTCAGCGCCCCGGATGCCGGTGCTCCGCCGGCCGCGACGACGCCTGCGAACGCGAACTGGGACGCCCCCGTGAACATCACCAGGGACAGGGCGCACGTCTGCAGGACCGAGAGTCCGGCCGCGACCGAGACGGCGCCGAACGAGACGCCGTACAGGCCGGTGGCGGCGCCGACCGCGAGCCCGTCGCGCACGATGGCGCGTCGCTCCGCGGGGGTCGGGTCCGGCACTCGCCGACCCTAGCGGCGCCTGGGTCAGCGACGGCGGTTGACGCGGACCGGTCGCGGCTGGGGCCGGTGGATCAGGGCGTACGACGCGGCGAGGCCGACCAGACCGCCGACCAGGGTGCCCGTGGACACCGTGCCGGGAACGGTCGTCATGTGGGCGACCCATGCCCCGCTGGCCACACCGAAACACAGCGTGAACGCGACCAGGACGATGCGGTGCAGCAACGGCAGTGGTCCGAACATCGCGGGCTCCGTTCGTCGGTGGTACAGGTGGTCGACCGAACCCATGGTGACTCCGCCTCGACCGAAAACCAAGGGCGTCAGCCCAGGGCGGTGTGCAGCCGTACCTGACGGACCTGGGTCGTGCCGGAGCCGTCCAGGTCGAGGGTGCGGTGCGCGCTGTCGGGCCCCCAGCCGGCCTCGGCGAGGAAGGTCCGGAGCGCATCGTCGTCGGCGACGAGCCAGATCACTCCGCGGGTGAAACGATCGGCCAGCATGGTGTCGACCGCGGCCTGCAGCAAGCGAGATCCGTGCCCCTTGCCCCGCTCCGCCTCGTCGACGGTGAACTCCATGAGCTCTCCGTCCGACGCCGCGTCGCAGTCGGGGTCCGTGGCCGGCGTCGTGATCGCGAAGCCCACCACCCGGTTGCGCTCCAGCGCGACCAGGGCGCGGTGGCGGGCGTCGGCGGGATGGGCGAGCGCGTCGCGCCAGAGCTGGGCGAAGTCGGCGGCACGGAGCTCGCCGGTGCCCGGCACCAGCCCGGCGTACGACGTCGCCCAGGCGCGCGCCTGGATCTCGGCGATCGCGTCCGCGTCGTCGGCCCACGCGACCCGGACCGAGACATCGGCGGAGGGGCTGCTCATGCGGCCATCGTGTCAGCCGCTGGGGTGTTACAGCGGGTCGGCATGGATGCAGATAGGTGTCACAGGCGCTGGTAGCGTGAGCACCGTGTACGGCAACGACTTCGGCACCGACGCTCAGCAGGCCGGGCTGACCCACGACCCGGAGGCCTTCACCGCACTGCTGGCCGACGAGGGGCGCATCGAGCCCCGCGACGACATGCCCGAGGGCTACCGCAGGACCTTGATCCGGCAGATCGCCCAGCACGCACACTCCGAGATCATCGGGATGCAGCCCGAGGGGAACTGGATCAGCCGCGCGCCGAGCCTGCGGCGCAAGGCGATCCTGATGGCGAAGGTCCAGGACGAGGCCGGCCACGGTCTCTACCTCTACGCCGCCGCCGAGACGCTGGGTGTCGGCCGTGCCGACCTCATCGACCAGCTGCACACCGGCCGGCAGAAGTACTCCTCGATCTTCAACTACCCGACGCTCACCTGGGCCGACGTCGGGGCGATCGGCTGGCTCGTCGACGGCGCCGCCATCACCAACCAGGTGCCGCTGTGCCGATGCTCCTTCGGCCCCTACGCCCGCGCCATGGTGCGTGTGTGCAAGGAGGAGTCGTTCCACCAGCGACAGGGCTTCGAGATCCTGCACACGCTGTCGCACGGCAGCCCCGCGCAGAAGGCGATGGCTCAGGACGCCGTCGACCGCTACTGGTGGCCGGCGCTGATGATGTTCGGCCCGCCCGACGACGACTCGCCCAACTCCGCGCAGTCGATGGCCTGGGGGATCAAGCGCTTCTCCAACGACGAGCTGCGTCAGCGGTTCGTCGACATGACCGTGCCGCAGTCGCAGGCTCTCGGGCTCACGCTGCCCGACCCCGGCCTGCACTGGGACGACGAGTCGGGCCACTACGTCCACGGCGAGATCGACTTCACCGAGCTCTTCGAGGTGATCAAGGGCCACGGCCCGTGCAACGCCGACCGGATGGCCCACAAGCTCCGGGCACACGACGAGGGAGCCTGGGTCCGCGAGGCCGCCGACGCCTACGCCGCGAAGCATGCCGCACGTGTGGAGTCGGTGGCCTGATGGTCTCGACAGGCTCGACCTCCGAAGGCACAGGCTCGACCTCCGAAGGCACAGGCTCGACCTCCGAAGGCACAGGCTCACCTCCGAGACCTCCGGAGGCACGCCCGGGCGCCGCCGCGACTGGCCCCTGTGGGAGGTCTTCGTACGCGCCCGCCGCGGGCTCTCGCACGTGCACGCCGGCTCGCTGCACGCGCCCGACGCCGAGATGGCCCTGCGCAACGCCCGCGACCTCTACACCCGTCGTGGCGAGGGTGTCTCGCTCTGGGTGGTGCGAGCCTCCGACATCGAGGCGTCGACACCGGACGAGCGCGACTCGTTCTTCGACCCCGCCGCCGACAAGATCTACCGCCACCCGACCTTCTACGACGTACCCGAAGGCGTCGAGCACCTATGAGCGCGCTGTCCGACTACACGCTCGGCCTCGGCGACGACGCCCTGGTCTCGGCCCAGCGCATGGGCTGGTGGATCAGCCGCGCTCCCGAGCTCGAGGAGGACGTCGCGCTGGCGAACATCGGGCTCGACCAGCTCGGCCAGGCCCGCACCCTGCTCGCGTATGCCGGTGAGCTCGAGGGCGCGGGGCGCACCGAGGACGACCTCGCCTACCTGCGCGACGACCGCGAGTTCCGCAACGTGAAGCTCGTCGAGCGGCCGATGACCGACTTCGGGGTCGCCATGGCGCGGCTGCTGATGTTCGCCAGCTGGCAGTCGCACCTCTACCGCCGACTCTGCGACAGCACCGACCAGACACTCGCCGGGGTGGCCGGGAAGGCCGTCAAGGAGGTCGCCTACCACTTCGACCACGCGAGCCACTGGGTGCTGCGGCTCGGTGACGGCACCGAGGAGTCGCACCGTCGGATGCAGGCAGCTCTCGACACCGAGTGGCCGTACCTCGACGAGCTGTTCGCGCCACCGGCTCGAAGCGACTCGGTGCCGGCCGGCCAGGACGTGGATCCGTCCTCCTTGCGTGATGCGGTCGTCGGTGACGTCGTACGCGTGGTGGAGCAGGCGACGCTGGGCGTTCCCGACGTACCCCCGGCTCTGGGTGGGGGACGCCAGGGTCTGCACACCGAGCACCTCGGGTTCTTGCTGGCCGAGATGCAGCACCTCCACCGCTCTCACCCTGGGGTGACCTGGTGACGATCTCGACCGGCTCGATCAACGAGGTCGAACGGCGGGCCCGCGACCTCGCGGCCACCGTCCTCGACCCCGAGCTGCCGATGGTCACCATCGAGGACCTCGGGATCCTGCGCGACGTCACGGAGGACGACCAGGGACGCGTCCACGTGACGATCACGCCGACGTACTCCGGGTGCCCCGCGATGGAGACCATCCGGCAGGACCTCGTCGACACCCTGACCTGTGCCGGCTACCAGCGCGTCGACGTGGAGTTCGTGCTGAGCCCGGCGTGGTCGACCGACGACCTGACCGCCGAGGGCCGCGCCAAGCTGTCTCAGGCGGGCATCGCGCCCCCAGGTCCGGTCGGTGCCCGCCCCGACGGGCCGGTGGGCCTGACCCTCTCGGTGCGCTGCCCGCAGTGCGGCAGCCTCGACACCCGCGAGTCCAGCCGCTTCGGCTCGACGGCCTGCAAGAGCCTGTGGGTCTGCCGGTCGTGCCGCGAGCCCTTCGACCACTTCAAAGCCCTCTAGGACGACACCGCCACATGGCCCAGCCCCAGTTCCACCCGTTGCGGGTGGCCTCCGTCGAGCCGTTGACCGACGACTCGGTCGAGCTGACGTTCGCCGTCCCTCCCGAGCTCGCCGACGACTACCGCTTCGTGCACGGCCAGCATCTGACGATCCGCGGCGACGACGGCGAGCGACGCAGCTTCTCGATCTGTACGACGCCGCGCTCCGGGGTGCTCACCATCGGGGTGAAGAAGCTGCCCGGCGGTGTGTTCAGCCATGGTGTCGTCGACACCCTCCGGGTCGGTGACGCGCTCGACGTGATGACACCCGCGGGTCGCTTCACCACGACGCTCGACCCCGCGTCGGCCAAGACCTACGTCGCCATCGCGGCCGGCTCGGGCATCACCCCGGTGATCTCGATCGTCTCGACCATCCTGGAGGACGAGCCGCACGCCCAGGTGATGCTGATCTACGCGAACCGGACGCACAGCACGGTCATGTTCCTCGAGAGCCTGCACGATCTGAAGGACCGGTTCCCCGACCGCTTCTGGCTCGTCCACGTGCTCTCGCGCGAGCAGCAGGACGTCGAACTCTTCTCGGGCCGGCTCGACGGCGAGCGGCTCAACCGCATCCTCGACTCCCTGCTGCCGCCCGACGAGGTCGACGAGTGGTTCCTGTGCGGCCCCCAGCAGATGGTCGTCGACCTGCGCCAGGTGATCCTCGACCACGGCGTCGCGGCGACCGCCGTACACACCGAGCTGTTCCACGCCGACCCTGTGCCGCGGGCCCCGGAAGCGGTCTCGTCGTCGGTCGAGGGAGCCGCGCACGTGAGCTTCAAGCTCGACGGACGCACCTCCGAGCTCGAGCTGCGGCCAGACGACGTGGGCGTGCTCGAGGCGGCTCTGCGGGTGCGGTCCGACCTGCCGTTCGCCTGCCGGGGCGGCGTCTGCGGCACCTGCCGGGCGAAGCTCGTCGAGGGCACGGTCGCGATGGACGTCAACTACGCCCTGGAGCCCGAGGAGATCGAGCAGGGCTACGTGCTGACCTGTCAGTCGCACCCGACGTCCGCGCGCGTCGTACTCGACTACGACGCATGAGCGACCGCAGCGAACGCCGCCTGCGAGCTCGCTCGCAAGGCACGACCTAGCGGTAGCGCTCGGGCAGCTGCTGCCCGATCTTCACCTGTGCCTTGGGCAAACGCATGAAGCGCATCTGCAGCGAGCGGGCGACCGCGTAGTAGGTGTTGCCCTTGATGGACGACTCCGGGAAGCGGGTGGCCACCTCGCGGCCGAGCCTGATCCGCAGGCGCACGAGGTCGACGATGATGAGCACGAAGACGGCCAGCATCGAGAAGTTGGCGAAGCTCGTGACCGTGGAGCTGCCGGTCCACCCCAGGATGAGCACCACCAGCATCAGCGGGATCAGCAGCTCGATGAGCGAGAAGTGGCTGTCGACGTAGTCGCGGATGAAGTGGCGCACGGGACCCTGGTCGCGCGCGGGCAGGTAGCGGGTGTCGCCGGTGCGCATGGCCCGCCGCATCTGGGCGCTGGACTCGCTACGGCCCGTCTTGCGGGCGGCGGCCATCTCCCTGCGCGTCCGGGGCACCTTGGCTCGCGCCTTGGCGGCCGCCTCGGCCTCCTTGCGCGAGGGCGTGGGGCGGCCCTTCTTCTGCACAGCGGGGTCGGTGCTCGACTCGACGACATCGGGGCCGGTGTCCTGCTTGGTACGACGGAACAAGGTGGCGCTTCCTGCGAGTGGGCGAGGCCTGCGACGTCAGCCTACCGTCGACGCCGCGACCTTGACGTCTTCCCATAGTCTGGGGCCATGAGCATGTGGCAGCGCATCAGCCTGATCTTCCGGTCCAAGGCCAACAAGGCCCTCGACAGGGCCGAGGATCCGCGAGAGACCCTCGACTACAGCTACCAGCGCCAGCTCGACCTGCTGGCGAAGGTACGCCGCGGGGTCGCCGACGTCGCCACGTCGCGCAAGCGCGTCGAGCTGCAGGTGACCCAGCTGTCGGGACAGTCCGACAAGCTGCAGAGCCAGGCCGAGCAGGCGCTCGGCATGGGCCGCGAGGACCTCGCCCGGGAGGCGCTCACACGCAAGTCCGGCCTGACCCAGCAGATCGTGGACCTCAAGACCCAGCAGGCGCAGCTCCAGGGTGAGGAGGAGAAGCTCACGCTCGCCCAGCAGCGTCTCAGTGCCAAGGTCGAGTCCTTCCGCACGCGCAAGGAGACCATCAAGGCGACCTACACCGCCGCCGAGGCCCAGACCAAGATCAACGAGGCCATGTCCGGCATCGGTGAGGAGATGGGCGACGTCGGCATGGCGATCCAGCGGGCCGAGGACAAGACGGCGCAGATGCAGGCGCGCGCCGGCGCGATCGACGAGCTGATCGCCTCTGGTGCCCTCGAGGACGCGAGCGCGCTCAACGCCGGGGACGACATCTCGCGCGAGCTGCAGGCCATGAGCTCGCAGTCCGAGGTCGAGGCCGAGCTCGCCAAGCTCAAAGCCGGCACCCCGCCCGGGGCCATCGAGGCAGGCACGGACTCCGGCGGGATCCTCGAGGCACCCGAGAAGACCGCCGAGGCAACGGAGGAGCAGCAGTGATCGTCCGGATCCTCGGCGAGGGTCAGTACGACCTCTCCGACGATGCGGTCGAGGCTCTCAACGAGCTCGACGCGCAGGTCGAGGGCGCCGTCGAGGCCGGTGACCAGGAGGCCTTCGGCCACGCGCTGGCCTCGCTGCTGGACGGCGTACGCACGGCCGGAGTGCCGCACGAGGCCGGTTCTCTCGACGCCTCCGACCTGATCCTGCCGATGTCCGACGCCACACTGGCCGAGGTTCGCGACATGCTCAGCGGCGACGGTTTGATCCCTGGTTGACACTGGTCACATGGCCCGCACCCGATTTGCCTCTGATGCCGGACTCACCGTCCGGATGACGTCCGTGATGTTCCTGCTCGGCGGCGTCTTCGTCGCGCTCGTCGTCGTCCTGATGCTGGTCCTGCCCTTCCAGTACGCGCCGATCATCGGCGTGATCGGGATCGGCATCGCCTGGGGACAGTGGTACTTCTCCGACACCGTCGCCATGAAGGCGATGCGCGCCCGAGAGGTGACTCCCGAGGAGGCGCCCGAGCTGCACGGCATGATCGACCGGCTCTGCGCCCTGGCCGACATGCCCAAGCCGCGGGTCGGGATCGCCGACCTCTCGCTTCCGAACGCGTTCGCCACCGGCCGGTCGCCCGAGCGGTCGGTGGTCTGCGTGACCACCGGCATCCTGGGGCTGCTCAGCGCTGACGAGATGGAGGCGGTGCTCGCCCACGAGCTCAGCCATGTCGCCCATCGCGACGTGACGGTCATGACCATCGCCTCCACCGCCGGCATCGTGGCCGGGACGCTCACCCGTGGCGCGCAGTACGGCATGTTCTTCGGCGGCGGCCGGCGCGGCAACAACAACAACGCCGGCGGCGTACCGGTGTGGGTCGTCGTGCTCGTGGTGAGCCTGGTCGTGTACGCGATCAGCTTCTTCCTGACCCGGTTGCTCTCGCGCTACCGCGAGCTGTGCGCCGACCGGTCGGGCGCCTACCTGACCCTGAAGCCGCAGGCGCTCGCGACCGCACTGCAGAAGATCTCGGGCAACATGAACGCGATTCCCGACCGAGATCTCCGCTCCGTCGGGTCGATGAACGCGTTCTTCATCTCGCCTGCCGTGAAGGCCGGATTCAGCCAGCTCACCTCGACCCACCCGTCGCTGGAGCAGCGCCTCGAGCAGCTCGCGAAGATCCAGGCCGAGCTCGGTCGTCCCGGCAGCTCGCCGACGTCGTGACCCCCTTCTGGGACGCGATCACCGGGCGCACGACACCGAAGAAGGCCGACCTCGACTCGCTGTTCCTGGTCCCGAGCGCCGCGATCACCCTCGAGACGTCGGCCGGGCTGACCCCGACCGGGGTCGGCTCGGTCTGCTTCCGGGCGGCGGACGGCGCGGCGTACCAGCAGACCCAGGACGACGTCGTCGCGCTCATCAAGGACGACCCCGACAAGCCCGACGTCACGGTCCAGCGCGACGACTTCGGCTTCACCTGGCTCGTCGTCACCCGCGACGCCTCCGACGTCGGGGGCCTGTGCACCGACCTGCACGCGGTGAACACCAGCCTCGAGGAGCAGGGGTTCGCCGGCGGTCTGCTCTGCACGGTCGTGCCCTTCGCCGACCGCGGCGGACGCAAGGTGGGGCTCGTCTATCTCTACAAGCAGGGCACGTTCTACGGCTTCGCGCCGACCGGCCCCAAGTCTCGCGACAACCTGCTCGAGATGCAGGTCCGCGACGAGCTCAAGGCCGAGCTGCCGATGGAGGAGGACCTGCAGCGCTGGCTCGCCCTGTGGGGTGCCCCCGGCGTCTGAAGCACGCCGAGTCGGCGCAAAGAGACGTCGAAAGTACGCCGAGTCGGCGCAAAGAGACGTCGAAAGTACGCCGAGTCGTCACCTGCCGACTCGGCGATCAGTCGCGGTGGGAGCGGCCGGGCAGGTCGAGCATCCGCTGCAGTGCGACCTTGGCCCAGCGCTCGGTCTCGGGCTCGACCGTGATCCGGTTGACGACCACGCCGTCGACCAGCGACTCCAACGCCCAGACGAGGTGGGGCAGGTCGATCCGGTTCATCGTCGAGCAGTAGCAGACGTTGCGGTCGAGGAAGGCGATGTCGAGGTCGGGGCGCGCACGCGCGAGCCGCTGTACGAGGTTGAGCTCGGTGCCGATCGCCCAGCTCGACCCGGTCGGCGCCGCCTCGATGGTCTTGATGATGAACTCCGTCGACCCGACGAGGTCGGCGCGCGTCACGACCTCGTGGGTGCACTCGGGGTGGACCAGGATCTGGATGCCCGGCTGGCGTGCGCGCAGCTCGTCGACGACGTCCACCGAGAAGCGGCCGTGCACGGAGCAGTGGCCCTTCCACAGGATCATCCGGGCCCGCGCGAGCGCCTCGGGCGCGACGCCGCCGTCCGGCTGACGGGGGTCCCACACGACGCAGTCGTCGAGGCCCAGCCCGAGCTTGAGTACGGCGGTGTTGCGACCGAGGTGCTGGTCGGGGAGGAACAGCACCTTCGCGTCCGGCCGTTGCGTGAACGCCCACTCGAGGGCCACGTCGGCGTTGCTCGACGTACAGACCGCGCCGCCGTGGCGGCCGCAGAACGCCTTGATGTCGGCCGAGGAGTTCATGTAGGTGACCGGTACGACGCTCTCGGCCACGCCGGCGTCGGTCAGCGCGTCCCAGCAGTCCTCCACCTGGGCCAGCCTCGCCATGTCGGCCATCGAGCAGCCCGCGGCCAGGTCGGGCAGCACGACCTGCTGCTCGGGTGCGGTCAGGATGTCGGCCGACTCCGCCATGAAATGGACACCGCAGAACACGATGTACTGGGCCTCGGGGCGCCCGGCGGCGTCGCGAGCGAGCTTGAACGAGTCGCCGGTGACGTCGGCGAACTCGATGACCTCGTCGCGCTGGTAGTGGTGGCCGAGCACGAACAGCCGGTCGCCGAGCGCCGCCTTCGCGGCCCGCGCCCGCGCGACGAGGTCGGGGTCGGACGGTGCCGGCAGGTCGCCCGGGCACTCGACGCCCCGCTCGGAGGTCAGATCGGCGCCCCGCCCGAGCGGCAGCAGCGGCAGGTCAACGGTGCTCATGCCGTCATCGTAGGAGAGGTCACATCAGCGAGCCGTGGGCGAGGTAGGGCTGCTTGGGCGGCCGCATGTGCCGCAGGGCCAGGAAGCCGCCCTGGTCGAGCTGCAGCCGCGCCGCCAGCCCGATGTCGACGGCCCAGTCGTTCTCCGGGGTGATGTGGCCGATCAGTACGTCGTCGCTGGAGGCGATGGCCTCCCACAGCAACTGGGACGCCGTACGCCGGTCGGTCGCGGCGAGCAGCGCGGTGCCGTCGTCGAGGTAGGCATACCCCTGGCCGGTCGAGCTCTCGCTCACCACCAGCCGGTGCTGGCGGATCAGGAACTGGTGGTCCACGCCGTGCGCCGCCCCGCGGGTCTGCCGGTCGACGGAGTCCATCAGGTCGAAGTCGCCCTCGGTGCCGTCGCGCACCTTTTCGACGACCGGGATCAGCGACCGGTCGGGGGTGCCGCGCAGGAACATCTGCGGGTACAGCCTGAAGCCGGCCCCGTGGTAGCGCCGTACGGCCTTCGGGTCGTTCGACGCGTTCAGCATCGCGCGCAGCGAGCCGCGGCCGTGGTCGAGCGCGGGTGCGAGCAGGGCTCTGCCCAGGCCGAGACCCTGGGCGTCGGGCACCACGGCGTACGACGCCAGCAACCACATCTTCTCGCGCACGAACGACACGACCACCCCGACCATCCCCGAGTCGTCCTCGGCCACCCAGCAGCCGCCGGGGTCCGTGGTGACGAGGTGCAGGGTGCGCGCGACCCAGTTCGCCCCGCGCTCCGGCGGACGCAGCTGCGGGTCGGCCCAGGACCGGCGGAACATCCGGGTGTCCAGCTCGTGGTAGCCGATCGCGGTGACCCGCTCGGCGGCCGCCACGTCGTCCGCCGTCATCGGCCGGATGCGGAGGTCGGTCACCGGCACAACCTAGTCCGGGCGTCTCGGGCAGGATGGCGCGCATGCGCGTGCTGATCGCTCCCGACGAGTTCGCGGGCACCCTGACGGCCGTCGAGGCGGCGCGCGCGATGGCGGAGGGCTGGGCGCGGCAGGCGCCCGGCGACGAGCTGGACCTGGCCCCGATGGCCGATGGTGGCCCGGGCTTCGTCGACGTGCTGCAGGCCGCGCTGGGGGGCGAGCTGTCGGCGGTCACTGTCAGCGGCCCGCACGGTGAGCCGGTGCCGGGTGCCGTGCTCCGCACGGGTGGGCGGGCCTGGGTCGAGAGTGCGCAGGCGTGCGGGCGCGCGTTGACCGGGGGAGAGTACGCCGAGAGCGCCACCACGTGGGGCGTCGGCGAGCTCGTCGGTCACGCGGTCGAGGCGGGCGCGACCGAGGTCGTCGTCGGCCTCGGCGGCTCGGGTACGAACGACGGCGGCGCCGGGTTCCTCGGCGCGTTGGGCGCCTCGTCCGACCGCCCCCTCGACCAGGGCGCAACCGGGCTCGACGGCGTCACGACGGTGGACCTGACGCCGGCCCGGGCTCGGTTGGCGGGTGTGTCCCTGCTGTGCGCGACCGACGTCGACAGCCCGCTGACCGGGCTCTTCGGTGCGACCCGCACCTTCGGCGTCCAGAAGGGCATCGCGGAGGAGCGGCTACCGGCCGTCGACGCGGTGCTGGAGCAGCTCGCGGCGGCGACCGACCGGCGAACGGCTCTCGAGAAGGGCGCCGGGGCAGGCGGAGGTCTCGGGTTCGGCCTGCTGCTCCTGGGCGCGCGACGCCGGCCCGGGTTCGACGTGGTCGCCGAGGCCGTCGACCTGGCCGCGCGGGCGCGGGTGGCCGACCTCGTACTGACCGGCGAGGGTGCGTTCGACTTCTCCAGCCGGTCCGGCAAGGTGCCGTACGGCGTCGCCGCGGTGGCGGCGGAGGCGCTCAGGCCGTGCGTCGCGCTGGCCGGGCGCGTCCTCGTCGGCTCCCGCGAGATGCGCACCCTCGGGATCGAGGCGGCTCACTCACTGGTCGATCTGGTCGGAGAGGATCGCGCCCTCGCCGACCCGGGAGGGAGCCTCGCCGAGCTGGCCGCCCGGGTCGCTCGCGGCTGGTCTCGCTGAACCGGTGTCCGGGTGTGCGTGGATCCGGAGGAATAACCCTCGCTGTGACAGAATTGAGGTCGTCATACGTGCATCGCATCAGCGAAGGAGCAGCAGCATGACCGAGCAGGTCACCGAAGAGCGTCGTACCGACCAGATCAACCTGAGCTCTGTCGCCGCGACCAAGGTGAGCTCCCTGCTGGCGCAGGAGGGTCGCGACGACCTCCAGCTGCGGATCTCCGTGCAGCCCGGCGGGTGCAGCGGGCTCCGCTACCAGCTCTTCTTCGACGAGCGCACCCTCGACGGCGACGTCGTCACCGACTTCGACGGCGTGGGCGTCGTGGTCGACCGGATGAGCGTCCCCTACCTCAACGGCGCGATGATCGACTTCGTCGACACCATCGAGAAGCAGGGCTTCACGATCGACAACCCCAACGCCACCGGCTCGTGCGCCTGCGGAGACTCGTTCCACTGAGTCGTTCCACTGAGCGCCGGCCCACCGGACACCAGGAAGCCCCCGTCCTCCTAGACGCCTCGACGGGGGCTTCCTGCTCGAGTGAGGACGTTCCGATCCAGCGAAGCCCGGGGCGGAACGTCCTCACTCGAGCGCCGCAGCGAGCCTGCTCGCCAGGCGGCTCGAGAGCGAGGCGCCCTCAGTCGAGGTGGAGGTGGAGCGCGTTGGCCAGCCGGGTCGCGGCGTCGGTGACCCGGATGTCGCGCTTCGGCACCTCGCGCGGGTAGTCGTCGTACTCCAGGCTCGGCGCGCCGGCGACGGCGGCACGCGCCACCCGGTCGAGCCGGAGGTTGCGCCCGACGGCCGCGCAGTCCTCACGTAGCTGGCTCGGGGACCCGAGCTCGTCGTGGGTGAGGTGCGAAGGGGACGGCGTCACGACCATGACTCGACGCTAGCGGCTACCGATGGGTACACCCAGGGACCTTGGTCGGTAGTGTTCCCTGACGTGTCCCTGCTGATCTGCGGCTCGATCGCGACCGACCACCTGATGTCCTTCGCCGGACGCTTCAAGGACTCCATGGTCGTCGACCAGCTCGACAAGATCTCCTTGTCCTTCCTGGTCGACGATCTCGAGATCCGCCGCGGGGGAGTGGCGGCCAACATGTGCTTCGGCCTCGGCCGCCTCGGGCTGAGCCCAGTGCTGGTCGGCGCGGCCGGCGAGGACTTCACGGACTACCGCAGCTGGCTCGAGCGGCACGGCGTCGACTGCTCCTACGTGCACCTCTCCGAGAGCCGGCACACCGCACGCTTCGTGTGTACGACGGACAGCACGATGGCGCAGTTCGCGTCGTTCTACCCCGGTGCGATGAGTGAGTCGCGGCTGATGGAGCTGCTGCCGATCGTGAAGCAGGTCGGCGACCCCGACTTCGTGCTGATCGCCGCCGACGATCCCGAGGGCATGCTCCGGCACACCCGCGAGTGCCGTCAGCGGGGCTACCCCTTCATCGCCGACCCGAGCCAGCAGCTCGCCTTCAGCGACGGCGAGCTCATCCGCGACCTCATCGACGGCGCGAACTACCTGTTCTCCAACGAGTACGAGTCGGCCATGATCGAGTCCAAGACCGGCTGGTCGGCCGAGGAGGTCCTCTCCCGCGTCGGTACCCAGGTCACCACCCTGGGCGCCGACGGCGTACGCATCCTCGCCCGCGACACCGAGCCGATCGAGGTGAAGGCGGCCGCCGGGGTCGTCGCGGTCGAGCCGACCGGGGTCGGCGACGCGTTCCGGGCCGGTTTCCTGGCCGGGCTCGAGTGGCGGCTCGGGCACGAGCGGGCGGCCCAGATCGGGTGCGTGCTGGCGGCGTACGTCGTCGAGACCGTCGGCACCCAGGAGTACTCCTTCAGCCCTGGTCAGTTCGTGGAGCGGGTCCGCACGTCGTACGGCGACACCGCGGCCGACGAGGTCGCGACCAACCTCGCGAGCTAGGACGACGGCTGGCCGCGCCGCCCGCCTGCGCCCTCGCTGCGCCGTACGACGTAGCGCGGGGCGCCGTCGTCGGCGACCTCCTCTCCGACGTACTCGTGCCCGGTCATCCGGCACCACGCCGGCACGTCGGCCCGCGCCGCCGGGTCGGTGGCCACGACCGCGAGCAGGCCGCCCGGTGCGACCAGCGCGATGTGCCGGGCCAGCTCGATGATCGGCGCTGGACAGACCAGACCACGACAGTCGATCTCGAGCATCACAGCCTCGCTCGCAGACCGTCGAGCACGCCGGGCAGCGCGCCCAGGAAGCCCTCCAGGTCGTCGTCGGTCGTCTCGCGCCCGACCGAGACGCGCACGTTGCCGTGGGTGAGCGCGCCCATGGCGGCGAGCACGTGGCTGGGCTCGAGCGACGACGAGGTGCAGGCCGAGCCGCTCGCCACTGCGAAGCCGAGGCGGTCGAGCTCGGTCACCAGCGCTTCGCCGTCGAGGTAGAGGCACGAGAACGTGACGAGGTGGGGCAGGCGCTCGTCCGGGTCGCCGAGGACTTCCACGTCGGTCAGCTCGCCGACCGCGCGCCGGATCCGGTCCACCAGGGCGTGCTGCCGATCGCGCTCGGTCTCCCGCTCGGCCACGACGGCCTGCAGGGCCGCCGCGGCGGCCAGGATCGCCGGCACGTTCTCGAAGCCGGTCTCGTGCTCGGCGCCCCGGTCGTCCTCCGGGAACGGGTCGCGCCACCGCACCCCGCGCCGTACGACCAGGATCCCGACGCCCGCCGGACCGCCCCACTTGTGCGCCGACGCAGCCAGGGCCGACCACCCGTCCGGCAGTGGGAGGCGCCCGGCCGACGCGCAGGCGTCGACGAAGAGCGGTACGTCGCCCAGCGCGGCGGCCACTTCGGCGACCGGCTGGACCGTGCCGACCTCGTGGTTCGCCGACTGGCACGCGACGACCGAGGCGCCGGCGAGATCGAGGTCGTCGACCCGCACGCGCCCGGCGCGGTCGACGGGCAGGATCCGCACGGGACCCCCCGTCCACGAGGCCGCCTGCAGGACGGCGGAGTGCTCGACGGCCGTGTGCACGAGCGTGTCTCCGGTCCGCTGCGCACCTCGGTGCAGGCCCAGGACACCGCGGTGGACCGCGTCGGTGCCCGAGAGCGTGAAGGTCACCTCGTCCGCGCGTACGCCCAGCGCCTCTGCCACCGCCGCTCTCGCGTTGTCGAGGACGAGGCGCGCGGCGCGTCCCTCGTGGTGGAGGCGTCGCGGGTCGGCGTACGCCGCGTCGAGGGCGGCCGCGAACACCTCTCGGGCAGCGGGGTGCAGGGCCTCGCCGGACGCCGAGTCCAGATAGACCCGCCGACCGGGCTCCACCGAGCCCTCCGAGGACCACACGCGCCCAACCTAACCGCCCGACTTACCGGGCGACCCACCCCCGCGTGCGGTGGTCGGTTCGGCTAGGGTTCGGGCTGATGGTGAACGCCGAGCAGAAAGGCTCGTTGGTGGGTCGGCAAGTCCCTGCTTCCACGTCCGCGACGCCCCGCCGGGCGCTGCGACGTACCGGAGTCGTCCTCGGCACCGTCGTCCTGGTGGTACTCCTGAGCGGCTGCAGCCAGCACACCCGCCACGAGTGGGCCAACCTCGCGATGCCCGACCCCGCGACCTCCCAGGGCGAGAGCATCTTCGTGCTGTGGCGTTGGGCCTGGGTGGCTGCCCTGTCGACCGGCGCCATCGTGTGGGGCCTCATCTTCTACGCCTCGTGGCGGTTCCGCCGCCGCAGCGACGACGAGGTGCCGGTCCAGACCCGCTACAACCTGCCGCTCGAGATCTTCTACACGATCGCCCCGATCGTGATGGTCGTGGTGTTCTTCGTGCACACCGAGCGCACCCAGAACGCCATCCGCGAGGACGTCCCGCCACCCGACCTGGTCGTCTACGTCGTCGGCCAGCAGTGGACCTGGACCTTCAACTACCTGCCCGGCGGCGCGGTGCCCACGCCCGACAACAAGGTCCTCTACAGCGTCGGTGAGGCCGGGAACCCGCCCACGCTGGTGCTGCCGGTCGACAAGACCGTCGAGTTCAAGCTCCACTCGCCTGACGTGATCCACGACTTCGGCGTGCCGGGCTTCCTCGAGAAGATGGACGTGATCCCGGGTGCTGAGAAGGACGACAACCACTTCTCGGTCACCCCGACGGTGATCGGCGACTACCGCGGCAAGTGCTACGAGCTGTGCGGCGTCTACCACTCGCGGATGCTGTTCAACGTGAGGATCGTGAGCCAGGCCGACTACACGACGTACCTGCAGAGCCTGCAGACCCAGGGCAACGTCTCCGACCAGCCCCTGCTCGGCGGCATCACCTCGCAGACGCAGGCCGGCCTCGACCCGTCTCAGGGAGGCTCGGAATGACCGCCACCACCCCGTCGACCACGACCACGACGCCGACCCCGCCGCGCCGCGAGCTGGGCAAGCTGATCGTCAGGGTCATCACCACCACCGACCACAAGGTGATCGGCAACCTCTACCTCGCCACGTCGTTCGCGTGGTTCCTCGTCGGCGGCATCATGGCGCTGCTGATGCGCTCCGAGCTGGCCAACCCCGGCATGCAGTTCGTCAACGACGAGGTCTACAACCAGCTGTTCACGATGCACGGCACGATCATGCTGCTGCTGTTCGCGACGCCGTTGTTCTTCGGGTTCGGCAACGCACTGATGCCGCTGCAGATCGGGTCACCCGACGTCGCGTTCCCGCGGCTCAACATGCTGAGCTACTGGCTGTTCCTGTTCGGCGGCCTGATCGCCGCATCCGGGTTCCTGACCCCGTCCGGCGCGGCCGACTTCGGCTGGTTCGCCTACACACCGCTGAGCGACGCGATCCGGTCACCCAACGTCGGCGGCGACCTGTGGATCATGGGCCTCTGGATGGCCGGTCTCGGCACGATCCTCGGCGCCGTCAACTTCATCACCACGATCATCTGCATGCGCGCGCCCGGCATGACGATGTTCCGGATGCCGATCTTCGTCTGGAACACGATGGTCACCAGCCTGCTGGTGCTGATCGCGTTCCCGGTACTGGCCGGTGCCCTGCTCTCGCTGGAGGCCGACCGAAGACTCGGGGCCCACGTGTTCGACACCAGTCACGGTGGCGCCATCCTGTGGCAGCACCTCTTCTGGTTCTTCGGCCATCCCGAGGTCTACATCATCGCGCTGCCGTTCTTCGGCATCATCTCCGAGATCCTCCCGGTGTTCAGCCGCAAGCCGATCTTCGGGTACGTCGGACTGGTCGGCGCCACGCTCGGCATCGCGATCCTGTCGGTCGCGGTGTGGGCCCACCACATGTTCGTCACCGGCAAGGTCGACCTGCCGTTCTTCTCCGGCATGACGTTCCTGATCGCGGTTCCAACCGGGGTCAAGTTCTTCAACTGGATAGGCACGATGTGGGGCGGATCCATATCCTTCGACACCCCCATGCTCTGGTCGATCGGGTTCCTGACGACGTTCCTGTTCGGCGGCCTGACCGGCGTCATCCTGGCGAGCCCGCCGCTCGACTTCCACGTCTCCGACTCCTACTTCGTGGTGGCTCATTTCCACTACGTGGTGTTCGGCACCGTGGTGTTCGCGATGTTCGCGGGCTTCTACTTCTGGTGGCCCAAGCTGACCGGGCGGATGCTCGACGAACGGCTCGGCAAGGTGCATTTCTGGATGCTGTTCATCGGCTTCCACACGACCTTCCTGGTGCAGCACTGGCTCGGCGTCGAGGGCATGCCCCGCCGGTACGCCGACTACCTCCCCGCGGACGGCTTCACCACCCTCAACCAGGTGTCGACGGTGGGTGCGTTCCTGCTCGGCGCCTCGACGTTCCCGTTCCTCTACAACGTCTGGATCTCGCGCAACGCCCCGCTGGTCGGCGTCGACGACCCGTGGGGCTGGGGCCGCTCGCTCGAATGGGCGACCAGCTGTCCACCGCCACGACACAACTTCGAGAAGATCCCCCGCATCCGCTCGGAGTCGCCGGCCTTCGACCTCCACCATCCGGAGATCGCGCTCATCGAGGTGGAGGACAACTACGCCATGGCGCATGCCGGCCCCGCCGACGCACCCGACGTGGACGGCCGCGCAGAGCATCTGCGTGACCAGATGGGTGACGACGCATGAAAGCCACCCCACGAGACTGCTCGCTGCGCTCGCACTTCCGCGGGGGCCCCGCATGAAGGTCGAAGCCTGGATCTTCGCGATCACGACCGCGTTCTTCGTCATCGTCAGCCCGGCGTACTGGCTGATCGCGGGCGACTGGACCGGCACGTCCGCGCTGGTGATGACCACTCTGCTCGCGGCGATGGTGACCCTCTACCTCGGCTTCCACGCCGCGAAGATGGAGCCACGCCCGGAGGACCGCAGGGACGCCGACATCGCCGACGGCGCCGGCGAGCTGGGCTTCTTCCCGCCGTACTCCTGGTGGCCGCTGTGGTGCGCCTCGGCGCTGGCCGTGGTCGTGTACGCCGTGGCGCTCGGCGCGTGGTGGCTGGTGATCATCGGCATCGGCCTCGGCGCCGTAGCCCTGTCGGGATTCGTCTTCGAGTACTACCGCGGCGAGCACGCCCACTGACCCTCGTCGCAACCTTCGATCGGCCGCACGCGTCCTAGCACTGCCTGGGCAGCCGCAGCGCCGCGATTCCCGTCCGGGACGGGGTCGCGGGTTACGCTGAGCTGTCGTCTGTTCGTTACCTTCGGGGAGTCTGATGTCTGTCGTTCGTGCACGCCGGCACGCGCTGGTCGCGGTCGTTCTCTGTGGTGGCCTGACCCTCGTCGGCTGCGGCGCCGGCGGTGGCTCACCGCAAGCAGGTCCGACGGCCGGGAGCTCGCACGGCACCCAGCCGGTCGACCAGACCGCGTCTGCGGTGATCAAGGCCAACGTCGCCCGCGGCGCGACCGGCGTACCCGTCGACCACCGGGTCCAGGTGACGGCCGAGAACGCGACTCTGACGTCGGTCGCGGTCAGCTCGAGAGCCGGGAGCATCACCGGGAAGATGACACGCAACAAGCGGTCGTGGACGGCCGGGGCCCTGCTCGAGCCCGGCACGTCGTACACCGTGGTCACATCGGCCACCGATGACAACGGCACGTCCATCACGCGCACCACCCGCTTCCGGACGGCGCCGCTGACCCTCGACCAGCAGACCTATCCGTCGATCGCGCCGCTCTCCGGTCAGACGGTGGGCATCGGCATGCCCGTGATCGTGAAGTTCGACGTGCCGGTGACCGACCACGCGGCGATCGAGAAGAACCTCAGCGTGACGTCGCAGCCGGCCCAGAAGGGCAGCTGGCACTGGCTCAACGACAACGAGGTGCACTGGCGACCGGCGCACTACTGGAAGGCGGGCTCCACCGTCACCGTGAACGCCGACATCAACGGCGTACCGGCTGGCCACGGCATCTACGGTCAGCTCGACCGTACGACGACCTTCCACGTGGGTGCCTCCCACATCTACCGGGTCAACATCCAGACCGACCAGCTTCGGGTGCTCGACAACGGTCACCTGACCCGGACGATCCCGGTCACCACGGGCATGCCCGGCTTCACCACGCGGTCCGGCACCAAGGTGATCATCGAGAAGGATCGCTACCACACGATGAACTCCGAGACGATCGGCATCGACCCCAACGGGCCCAACGGCTACAACATCAAGAACGTCGAGTTCGCCATGCGGCTGACCTACTCCGGCGAGTTCCTGCACGCCGCGCCGTGGTCGGTGGCGTCCCAGGGGCACGAGAACGTCTCGCACGGCTGCACGGGGATGAGCACCGCCAACGCCGGGTGGCTGTACGACCACTCGCAGATCGGCGACGTCGTCGAGTACACCGGGTCGTCCGTCCACATGACCCTCGACAACGGCTACGGCGACTGGAACGAGTCGTTCGCCCAGTACGCCCAGGGGTCGGCCCTCTCCTGACGCCGAGTCGGCGCGAAGAGACATGGTGAACGCGCCGAGTCGGCGCAAACAGACGTCGGAAGTACGCCGAGTCGTCACATGACAACTCGGGGTTCGGGCGATTGTCCACAGGCTGAAGACCGCGTGGGTTGATGAAGTCGCGGCCGGGGCATCTCCGGCCCATGAACAGAATCGTCACCCCCTTCCTGACATCCACGGCACCGATCCCGATCGATCGGCCGTTCACCACGCGCTGGGCGCGTGCCCAAGGCGTCGACCCCCGCCTGCTGCGAGCCTGGTCACGAGCCGGTTTCCTGGTGAGGCCGATCCACGGCGTCATGCACGCAGCACAGCTGGACGACAGCTTGGAGCTCCGCCTCGAGTGCCTGCGCCTCGTGGTCCCGGAGGACGCCGTCGTCACTGACCGAACAGCTGCCTGGCTGCACGGCGCACCGATGGTGCTGGAGCCTTACGCCCACCGACTCGTCCCACCGGTGGACGTGTTTCTGCTCCCGGGGAGCCGCATCCGGCGTCCCCTTGCGCGCAGTGGACAGCGGGGGCTGTTCAGGAATGAGATCGAAGAGCTGGGCGGGATGCGGGTCACCACCCGACTGCGCACGATGTGCGACCTCGGGATGAAGCTGCCCCGGAAGCAGGCATTCGCGGCCATGTGTTCGATGCTGAAGGTCGCTGACTTCACCCTGGACGACGTCAGCCGACAAGCCGATGGCCGTTTCAAGGGCCACCGCTGGGTGCGTCAGCTGCGTGCCTTGGCGCCCCTGTGCGACCCGCGGTTCGGGTCCCCAGGCGAGTGCATCCTGGCGCTGATCTGGCACGAGACCCCGGGTCTGCCGCCGTTCGAGCCGCAGTTCTGCGTCAAGGGACCGGTCGGCTTCTTCTACCTCGACCTCGCCGTGCCCGAACTGCGCTACGGCGCCGAATATTTCGGAGCAGAGTGGCACGGGGAGAGCCAAGCCGAGGCCGACCAGGCTCGTCTGTCCTGGCTGGAGACGACCGACGGCTGGCGATTCGGGGTGTACGGCGCGGACGACGTTCGCGGCACCGGCCAGATCGCCTCGGATCGGCTCCTGCGTGACATCGCCGAGGCACGCCAGACCCTCGCCGCCCGACGCCGAGTCGTCATGTGACGACTCGGCGTGAAATCGATGCGCGTTTGCGCCGAGTCGGCGCCAAGACACATGGTGAGCGCGCCGCGTCGGCGTCAGTGTGACCGCAGGGGTACGTCGTCGGTGTCGCGGAGCTGGTGGTCGTCGAACTCGTGACCTGGCACCGGATGGTCGAGCCCCGCCTCCAGCTCGTGCTCGTGCTCCGCGTGGTGGCGGGCCTCCTCGAGCTCCTCGGGGGTGGGGGGCTGGATGTTGTCGGCGAACATGGCGTGTGACAGGCGGGCCCGGATGCGTTGCGTGCGCGTGCCGGGCGCGCTGACACCGTTGCGGTCGGTGTCGCCGTCGACGGTGACGAGCTGGTCGCGGTCGCGAGCGGTGAGCGTGTAGGCGTTCTTCTCGCTGATCGGGAGGTGACGCTCGGTGTAGCCGCCGTCGGGGGAGCGCATGATGATGCCGGTCTCGTACCCGTGCAGGACCCGGTCACGGTCGGCGCGTTGCAGCCCGATGCACCAGCGTCGGGCGGCATAGAACACGATCGGCGGGATGATGAAGATCGCGCCGCGCATGAAGTAGGTGATGGAGTTGAGGCTCCAGTGGAAGTGCGTGGCGAGGATGTCGTTGCCGCCGGCGGCCCACAGCAGGCCGTAGACGGTGACCATCGCGGCCAGGAACGCCGTGCGCGTCGGGGCGTTGCGCGGACGCTGCAAGAGGTGGTGCTCGCGTTTGTCGCCGGTGACCCAGGCCTCGAGGAAGGGCCAGCCGATCACCAGCCCGAACAGCAGGAACGGCGCTACCTGGCCGGGGATCATGACGTTCCAGGAGATCGTGTGACCCCAGATGTGGGTCTCCCAGTTGGGCATGATCCGGAGCAGGCCCTCGGCGATGCCCATGTACCAGTCGGGCTGGGATCCGGCGGTCACCTTCGACGGGTCGTAGGGACCGTACTTCCAGACCGGGTTGATCGACAGCAGCGCGCCCATCAGAGCGGTGACGCCGAAGACCATGAAGAAGAAGCCGCCCGCCTTGGCCATGTAGACCGGGAGCATCGGGTAGCCGACGACGTTCTCCTCGGTGCGACCGGGCCCGGCCCACTGGGTGTGCTTATGGAAGACCAGCAGCAGCATGTGCGCGCCGATCAGGGCAAGGATCAGGGCCGGGATCAGCAGCACATGGAGGACGTACAGACGGGGGATGATCACGTCGCCGGGGAACTCTCCGCCGAACAGGAAGAACGACATGTAGGTCCCCACGACGGGTGTTGCCTTGATCAACCCGTCCGCGATCCGCAGGCCTGTACCGGACAGCAGGTCGTCCGGCAGGGAGTACCCGGCGAAGCCCTCGAGGATGCCCAGGAGGAGCAGGAGTGAACCGATGATCCAGTTCAGCTCACGGGGCTTGCGGAAGGCACCGGTCACGAACGTCCGCATCATGTGCACGAACATTGCGGCGATGAAGAGCATCGCCGACCAGTGGTGCATCTGCCTCATCAGGAGGCCGCCCCGGACGTCGAAGCTGATGTGGAGCGTCGAGGCGAAGGCGTCGGACATCGGTACGCCACGGAGCTGGGTGTAGGAGCCCTGGTAGACCGACTCCGACATGCTGGGCGTGAACCAGAAGGTCAGGAACGTGCCCGTCAGGAGCAGGACGACGAACGACCAGAGCGCGATCTCGCCGAGCATGAACGACCAGTGGTCGGGGAAGACCTTGCGCGCGAAGACTCGGGTCAGGGTGCCTAGGCTCAGCCGGTCGTCGGCCCATCCGGCGGCCGCGCCGGCCTTGTTCTGCTTCTTGGGGGTCGCCGCCGTGCTGCGGTTCGTCTTGGCGATCTTGCTGGTGTCCAGGGACATGGTCAGCCTCGCTCCCAGAAACTCGGTCCGACGGGTTGGGTGAAGTCGCGCTTGGCCGCCAGATAGCCGTCTTCGTCGACCGTCAGCTCGAGCTGCGGCAGCGGCCGCGCCGCGGGGCCGAACAGCACGCGCCCGGAGTCCGCGAGGTCGAAGGTCGACTGGTGGCAGGGGCACAGCAGGTGGTGGGTCGTGCGCTCGTTCAAGGAGATCGGGCACCCGACGTGGGTGCAGATCTTGGAGTAGCAGACGATGCCGTCCACGGACCAGTTGGCGGTCTGTGCGGACACGATGTCGCCGGGCAGCATGCGGTTCAAGATGACGGCCGCCTTGGACTTGGCGACCAGGAGGTCGGTGCCCTCCACGAGCGGTTGGTGGTCGGCGTCGGTGGCGAAGAGGATCTCCGGCTCGGCGTTGACCAGGTCGCCGACCTCGAGCTCGGAGGCCTTGATCGGCGTACCGACGACATCACGTACGACGCGCTGGAGGGTGCGGCCCTGGGTCTTCCACCACGCCTGCTCGGCGGGGGTCCAGGTGTCGATGTCCCAGATCGTGTGGTCGAGCTTGTCGCTTGGGAGTGGACCCAAGTCGCGCAGCATCACGATCGGCAGGATCCCCAGCACGCCGCCTGCGGCGAGGAGCGTGTTGCGGATCAGGGGCCGCCTGCCCAGGCCGGACTCCTCGAGGCCGGTCTGAAGGATGGCGACGGCCGCCTCGCGGTCCTCCGGCGACGACGAGGCGACGTGACGCATCTCGACGATCTCGTGGTCGCCCATCAGCTTGCGGGCCCACTGGATCATCGCGGCACCCATGCCGAGCAGGGTCACTGCAAGGAACAGGCCCAGCATCAGGTTGGACGCACCGAGGTTGCCGATGGTGTCGGGATGGTCGCCGACCTTGAAGATCACATAGCTGGCGATGAACCCGACGGCGCCGAGGGTGGCCAGGATGAACAGTGCCGCGACCTGGCGCTCGGCGCGCCTCTCGGCCCTCGGGTCGACGTCGGTCGGGCGCCACTGGTGCGGCTCGAGGCCAGGGTCGGGAATCGGCCCGTCCGTGCGGGCGAGGCTGCGATCGCCATGGTCCGGAAGGTTGCCGCTCATACCTGCACCTTCTCGTCGTCCGGGACGGCTGCCGAGGGCGCCTTCTGCTCGGACGTCCGGGCGGTGTGGGCAGCGATCCACACGGCGCAGCCGACCAGGGAGCCGATCCCGACCAGCCAGGCGAACAGGCCCTCGCTGACCGGGCCGATGTCGCCGAGGCCGAAGCCGCCGTAGTCGGGGCTGGTCTGCAGCGACTGCAGGTAGGCGATGATGTCGCGCTTCTCCGTGGGCGTCAGGTTGCCGTTGGAGAACGTGTCCATGCCCTGCGGTCCGGTGAGCATCGCCTCGTAGACGTACTTGGCCGGGACTCCGCTGATCTTGGGTGCGTACCCGCCGTGCCCCATCGCACCGCCCGCGCCGTTGGCGTTGTGGCATGCCGTGCAGTTGGTGAGGAAGATCTGGCCGCCGCGCGCGATCGCCTCCTGGCGCTGCGCGTCGGTCAGCCCGGCGAGGCTGTAGTCGGCGGGGTTGGGGATCGCAGGGCCCGGGCCGAGGGAACCGACGTACGCCGCGAGCGCGGCGATCTCGTCAGGGGTGTAGACGACTTCCTTCTGCGGGATCTGCGGGCCGGGCTGGACGGCGGGCATGCGCCCCGTGCCGACCTGGAAGTCGACGGCTGCGGGGCCGACACCGACCAGTGGCGGGCCGATCTGGTTGCCGTCGAGGGTCTTCACGCCCTGACCGTTCTGACCGTGGCAGAAGGCGCAGCCGACGAGGAAGAGCTGGCGGCCCTGGGTGATCTGCTGGGCGGTGTGGTCGCCCTGCGCCTGGGCCGGCGCGAACGCGGCGTACAGGCCGCCGGTCAGCACCAGGCCCATCACCATGACCAGAAGCCCTGCGGCCGGACCGCGACGGTGCCGCGAGAGTCGTCCGAGAGAGCGGTTCAGAAGGCGCACAGTCAGTCCCTGCTGTCCATGGTCGTCGTCACTTGATGAGGTAGATGGTGGCGAAGAGGCCGATCCAGACCACATCGACGAAGTGCCAGTAGTACGACACGACGATGGCGCTGACGGCCTGCTCGTGGGTGAAGCGCTTGGCCAGGAACGTGCGGCCGAGCACGAACAGGAAGGCGATCAGGCCACCGGTCACGTGGAGACCGTGGAAGCCCGTGGTGAGGTAGAACATCGAGCCGTAGCCGGAGCTCGGGATGGTGATGCCCTCCTTGACCAGGGAGCCGTACTCGGTGGCCTGGCCGCCGATGAACACCGCTCCCATGATGTAGGTGAGCACGAACCATTCGCGCAGCCCCCAACCGGGCACGTGGAAGATCGACCCCGAGCGCGCGACCTGGCCGCGCTCGGCAGCGAAGACGCCGAGCTGGCAGGTGGCGGACGACAGCACCAGGATCGTGGTGTTGACCGCCGCGAACGGGACGTTGAGGTGCTCGGTGCTCTGGGCCCACAGCGCCGGACTGACCGCCCGGATCGTGAAGTACGACGCGAACAGGGCCGCGAAGAACATGAGCTCGCTGGACAGCCAGATGATCGTGCCGACGCTGACCATGCTCGGTCGGTCGTGGTGTCCGTGGAGCCGTGAGGCCGGGATCGTCGTCGAAGCTGTCGCCACGGGCGCCATTATGTCTCCACGGGTCCGAACGGGGCACCCCGACCCCCTCTCGGCGGACGACATATTCTCACTGACGTGATCCCACCGGCCCTGCACGCGCTTGCCGCCGACGGGGATGTCCTGCCGAGGTTCACCCTGAGCCGGGTGTTCACCGAGTGGGACCTGCTCTCGGTCGCCGGCCTGACGATCCTGGTGACGGCCGCTCTCTATCTGCTCGGCGCGGCACGGCTGCGGCGGCGCGGTGACCACTGGCCCCTGGGCCGGACCCTGGCCTTCGTGGGGGGCGGGATGGGTGGGGCGGCCCTCGCGACCGTCTCCGGTCTCGGGGTGTACGACGACACGTTGCTCAGCGTGCACATGGTGCAGCACATGGTCCTGGCCATGGTGGTGCCGCTCGCGATGGCCCTCGGCGCCCCCGTGACGCTGGCCCTACGCACCCTCCCGCGCCGCCCACGCAAGTGGCTGCTCGTCGTGATCCACTCACGGGTGGCCAAGGTGCTGACGTTCGCGCCGCTCACGTTCGTGCTGTTCGTGATCACGCCGTGGGCGCTCTACTTCTCCGGCTGGTACGCCGCCACCCTGCACCACGAGTACCTCCACGAGATGACCCACCTGCACATGGTGGTCGTGGGCTGCCTGTTCTTCTGGCCGCTCGTCGGGGTCGACCCGCTGCCGGGTCGCATCACCTATCCGGCGCGGATGCTGCTCACCGTGCTGACGCTGCCCTTCCACGCGTTCATGGGCGTCACGATCATGGCCCAGGACCGGCTCATGGGCGGTCGCTGGTACCCCGACCTCCACAGCGGACCGATGGGCGCCTGGCTCCCCGACCCGCACGTGGACCAGCAGGTGGCGGGCGGGATCCTCTGGAGCTCCGGCGACGCCGTCGGGCTGCTGTTCTTCGCGGTGCTGTTCGTGCAGTGGGTGCGCTCGTCGATGCGCGAGGCCGTGCGCGAGGACCGCCGGCTCGACCTCCTCGAGGCGCGGGAGGCCCGGCAGGCGGCGGTCCAGGCCGCCGCCCGGGCGGCACCCGTGGCCGTGCCGCCCCCTGCCGAGCCCGACCGGTAGCCTTCTGCCCGTGAGCGACTCCGAGCAGGCCGGGCCGGGCACGCTGCGCGTGCTCGTCTACAGCGACGACGTCGACGTACGCCAGCAGGTCATCCTCGCGCTGGGCCGTCGCGTCCACCCCGATCTCCCCGAGCTGGAGTACGTCGAGGTCGCCACCGAGCCGGTCGTGATCCAGAACATGGACGCCGGCGGGATCGACCTGGCGATCCTCGACGGCGAGGCGGCCCCGGCCGGCGGCATGGGCATCGCGAAGCAGCTCAAGGACGAGATCTACCGCTGCCCGCCGATCCTGGTGCTGATCGGGCGCCCGCAGGACGCCTGGCTCGCGACGTGGTCCCGCGCCGAGGCGGCGGTCCCGCATCCGATCGATCCCGTCCGGCTGGCCGACGCCGTCACCACGCTGCTGCGTCCACGTGTGCCCGCTACCTCCTGAGCCCATGGACCACACCTGGGCGGAGGTGCTCGGCGCCCTTGTGGGCGGTCACGACCTGACCAGCGACCAGACGTCGTGGGCGATGGGAGAGGTGCTGGCCGGCGCCGCGACGCCGGCCCAGATCGCCGGGCTGGCGGTGGCGCTGCGGAGCAAGGGCGAGACGATCGACGAGGTCACCGGCTTCCTCGACGCGATGTACGCCGTGGCCACCCCGATCGCCATCCCGGGCCGCGCCCTCGACGTCGTCGGCACCGGCGGCGACCGGTCGATGAGCGTCAACATCTCCACCATGGCCGCCATCGTGGCCGCCGGTGCGGGAGCCCGGGTGGTCAAGCACGGCAACCGCTCGGCCTCCAGCCAGGCCGGCTCCGCCGACGTGCTCGAGGCCCTCGGCATCCGGCTCGACCTGACTGCCGACCGGGTCGCGCGGCTGGCCGAGGAGGTCGGCATCACCTTCTGCTTCTCCGCCGCGTTCCATCCCGCGATGCGCCACTCCGCGACGCCCCGTCGCGAGCTCGGCATCGCGACCACCTTCAACTTCCTCGGCCCGCTCGCCAACCCGGTCAAGCCGGCCGCCCAGGCGATCGGGTGCGCCGACGCGCGGATGGCTCCGATCATGGCGGGCGTGCTGGCCCGGCGCGGTGTCGACGCCTGGGTGTTCCGCGGGGACGACGGGCTCGACGAGCTGACCACCACGACCACCTCCCAGGCCTGGCTAGTCCACGACGGCATCGTCACGCCGTCCGTGGTGGACCCCTCGGCCCTCGGGATCGCCGGCGCTCTTCCGGGTGATCTGCGCGGCGGCGACGTCCACCACAACGCCGACGTCGTGCGCCGCGTGCTCGCGGGCGAGACCGGCCCGGTGCGCGACGCCGTACTGCTCAACGCGGCCGCCGCCCTCGCCGTGTACGACGACCCGGCGGGCTCGGTCGACGACGTCCTCCCGCCGGCGCTGACCCGCGCTGCCGAGGCGATCGACTCCGGCGCCGCGGCCGCCGTGCTCACCCGCTGGGTCGACGCCTCAGCGGGCTGAGTCCACCGGCGCCACGGCGGGGCCGTGGGAGACCCACGAGGCCGGGGCGCGGAGCATGACGTAGGTGTCGGCGTCGTGCACGATCCGCCAGCCCTCCATCGAGACCAGCTCGTCGGCCAGCCAAGAGGAGGACCGCAGTACGGCGACCCGTGCCCCGGCGGCGCGGAGGGAGTCCTCCCAGCCCGGGGAGAGCAGCACCAGTCCCTGGTTGCGGGTCAGCTCCGCTGTCGTGAACGTGTCGCCGTAGCCGTGCATCATCAGGTCCAGCTGCGGGTAGCGCCACATCAGGTAGCCGCCCCAGCCCCAGTCGTCCAGCACCTTGGTCCCGGCGGGGAGGTGCGAGAGCGCGGGGTCGACCCACGCAGGCTGGTGCGGTGGGTCGGCGGACGTGTGGGGTACGGCGATCGCGAGCGCCAGCAGGGCCACCACGGAGCCGCCGGCGGCGGCCATCCACTCGCGCCGGCCCACCTCGGGACGCTCACCGAGCTCGCTCTGCACCGGCCCGGCGGCGAGCGGGGCGATCATCGCCGCGGCGACCGGGACGGTGCGCAGCGAGTAGACCGCGAAGCCGGCAGCCAGCAGGACCAGCACGAGCTCGGTCCATGAGTTGTGCCGGCGCCTCCACATGGCCCCCACTGCCACGGCGAAGAGGATCGCGAGCGCCAGGAAGTACGTCGACGTCCAGTCGGGCGACCCCCACTCGACGAAGAACCTCGAGCGCGACCTGACCGCGGCGACGGCGGTGTAGAGCTCGGGCCCGACCGGGGTGAGCGCTGCTGCGACGGCCGATGCGACCGGTACGACGGCGGTGCGGAGCACCAGGCCCCGCGGCGCCCGGTCGAGCGCCAGGCCGATCACCGCGACCGTACCGATCGCCAGGGCGACCGGCCACATCCCGTGCAGCATCGCCCAGAGCCAGACCAGGGGGACCAGCCACCACCGCACGCGCCCGTCGCGCCGGGTGCGCAGCCAGGCCGCCACCACCACGGCGACGAGGAGATAGCTGATCACCTGTGGTCGCATCGAGAGGCCGGTCTCCATCGCGTAGAGGCTCAGCGCCGTCAGGGGCATGGCCACGACCGGCTCCGCGTGGTCGCGGACCGCGACGTACAGCGCGAGGAAGAGGCCGACCTGGAGCAGGCCGGCGAGCCAGGCGACCCCGGCCAGGCCGAACCACTCCTGGGTCTTGGCCATCGCGATCTCCGACAGCCACTGGGTCGGTGCCCAGTGCTGGGTCGCGAAGGTGCTCACGCTGCCGGGGTGGCGCAACGACCAGCCGTTCAGGAACTCCTGGCCGAAGCGGAGGTGGAAGTAGGTGTCGGTGTTGGTGAGCGGGCGGGCGGTGTTCACGACCAGTGAGACGAGGATGCCGACCAGGACCAGCACCGGAAGGACGCTCCGCGCCCGCCTGATCACACCGGTCATGCCCTCAGCATGAGGGATCGGTCGGTGGGTGGCTGCGCCGTCGCCCAGCGGTCGCCCAGCCGGTCGCCCAGCCGGTTGCCCGGCAGCCGGTTGCTCAGCCGGTTGCTCAGCCGGCCGAGCGGAGCCGCTCGAGGGCCAGGTCGAAGACGATGTTGAGGGCGTTGACGTTGGACTGTCCGCGGCGCCGCGTCTGGTCGGCGTAGTCGATCACGACCGGCGCCTCCACCCAGGTGAGACCGTGCCGGGCGACGAGCGCCAGCAGCTGGCTGGCGTGGGCCATGTCGGACAGGGTCAGGTCGATGGCGGCCACGGCGCGGCGGTTGAGCACGCGCAGGCCGTTGTGGGTGTCGGTGACGGCGAGACGGGTGGTCGCGCGGGTGAAGGCCACGCCGGCGCGGAGCACGGCACGGCGGGCCCGCGGGACGGTCGCAGCGCCCGGCTCGAGGAAGCGCGAGCCGAGGACGACGTCGACGCCCGTCTCGCGGGCCGTGGCGACCAGGGAGAGAGCGTCCTCGACCCGGTGCTGGCCGTCGGAGTCGAACGTCACGACGTAGCGCATCGCCGGATCGGTGAGCCCGAAGGCGAAGCCGGTCTGCAGCGCCGCCCCCTGTCCGAGGTTGCCCGGGTGGCGTACGACGCGCGCGCCGGCGGCGCGGGCGAGGTCGGCGGTGTCGTCGGTGCTGCCGTCGTCCACGACGATCACCGAGCCGAAGTGCGGTCGCAGCCCGGCCACCACGGCGGCGACGCGCTGCGACTCGTTGTACGCGGGCACGACCACCGCCACGTCGGCGTTGGGATCGTGCGGCGCGGCCATGACAGCAGGGTAGGTCTTGGGATCGTGGCGCGAGGGCGATTCGCCGATCCCGGCGACGCCCTCCGACGGCCGCTCAGGGAGCGGTGACGAAGTCGATGATCTCCTCGACCCGGCCGAGGAACGCCGGCTCGCAGTCGGCGTACGACGAGACCCGCGACAGGATCTGCCGCCACGCCCGGGCAAGGTCGGCCTGGTCGGCGTGCGGCCAGCCGAGCGCCTCGCAGATCCCGTGCTTCCACTCGACGTCTCGGGGGATGTCGGGCCACGCAGTCAGACCGAGCCGCTCCGGCTTCACGGCGGCCCACACGTCGACGTACGGATGGCCGGCCACGAGCACGAACCCACCCACCGGTGAGCGGCGTACCTCGTCGGCGATGCGGGTCTCCTTCGAGCCCGGGACCAGATGGTCGACCAGGACGCCGACCCGGCGATCCGGGCCCGGGCCGACGTCGCGCAGCCGGTCGACGAGGTCGTCGACGCCGCCGAGGTGCTCGACCACGACACCTTCCACGCGCAGGTCGTCGCCCCAGACCTTCTCGACCAGCTCGGCGTCGTGCCTGCCCTCGACGAAGATCCGGCTCTCGCGGGCGACCCGCGCGCGTCGTCCCAGCACCGCGACCGACCCCGACGGCGTACGACGCGGTACGGCCGGCGCGGGTCTGGTCACGGGCGCGGTGAGGACGACGGGCCGACCCTCGAGCAGGAACCCGGGACCGAGCGGGAACGTACGACGTCGACGTCGACGGTCCTCCAAGGTGAGCACCCCGAGGTCGCGATCGACGGCCACGATCTCGCCGCACCAGTCGGTCATGACCTCCTCGACGACGAGCCCGACCGTCGCCTCGGCCGGGGTCGCCCGGCCGCGGGAGGGGGCGCGCCAGTCGGAGCCGAGGATGTCGGAGCCGTAGCGGTCGTGGGTCACCGCGCCACGCTAGGCGGGGCCGGCGACGCCCCGGACGAGGCGCGCCGGGTCAGTCGGCGGACTCGTCCGGGTCGTCGTTCGAAGAGGCCCCGGAGGACGCCTGCGAGAGCGGCGCTTCCGCACCGCCCTCCCCCGTTGGTGAGGCGTCCTCCGAGCCTCCGCCCGAGCTTTCGGACCCGCCATCCTGCGTGAGGAGGTCGTCGGGCACGTCGTCGTCCGCCGGTTGGGCCAACGGGTTGTCGTCGCTCGGGCGGAGATCCTCCGGGAGCCGGTCGTCGCCGATGCTCATGGCGCCGTCCCGCTCGGACGGCTGCGCCTTCTGCTCGGACGACTCCTGGCTCACGTGCCAGTTGTACGACGCCGCCGAGGGGCCCGTCACCACCCGCAGGGGTGTGATTCGGTGGCCTCAGGCGAGCGGCAGCGCCCGACCACCGGGCGGCAGGGCGGCGTACCCGCGTTGTACGGCGTTCGCGATGCGGTCGTCGGACTCCCAGGGCCACTCGCCCTCGGCGACCGCGTGCTCGGCGGCGACGCCGTTCGCGGCCAACGCGCGCACCGTCTCGGCGATCGCGACCAGCTCGTCGCGCTGCGTGTCGACGAAGTCGCGGTCGACGGGCACACCGTGACCGGGGACGACGCGCGTGGCGTCGGTGGCCAGCCCGACGACGAGGTCGAGGGCGGCCGGCCACTCGAAGGGGTAGGAGTCGAGACCGATCCAGGGCTTCGCCGACTCCTCGATGAGGTCACCGGCCAGCATCACGTCGACGTCGGGGACCCGGACCACGATGTCACCCGACGTGTGCCCGCGACCCGGGAACACCAGCTCGAGCGCGCGGTCGCCGAGATCGAGCACCTGCGTCGAGGAGAAGGTGTGGTCGGGGATCACGAGCTCGGTCTCGACCACCTCGTCGCGATGCGGGTCGTCGGACTCGGCGAAGCGCCCCTTCATGTACTCGCCCTTCTCGGCGAGCATGGCGGCGGCCTCCTCGTGGGCATGGATGGGCAGCCCGGGCGACTGCTCCCGGAAGGCGGCGTTGCCGAACGAGTGGTCCCAGTGCCAATGGGTGTTGACCACGGCCACGACCGGGCCGGCCGACAGGCGGCGCAGGTCGTCGAGGACCACGCGGCCCGCCGCGGTCGAGCCGTGGGTGTCGACGACGACGAGCCCGCGGTCGCCGCCGATGGCGGTGACGTTGGCGTCGGCCCACTCGTAGCGCGACACCCAGACGCGGTCGGCAACCTCCAGGAATCCGAGCACGACCCCGATCCTAGTAGTCTTGGCACTCCCGGGTGGTGAGTGCCAGCCGGGTCGGCGAGGGAGGTGGCGATGCAGGACGAACGCCGCCTGGCCGTGCTCCGGGCCATCGTCGAGGACTACGTGTCCACCCAGGAGCCGGTCGGCTCCAAGGCGCTGGTCGAGCGACACGGGCTGGGCGTCTCGCCCGCCACCGTGCGCAACGACATGGCGGCCCTCGAGGAGGAGGGGCTGATCACCCAGCCCCACACCAGTGCCGGCCGGGTGCCCACCGACAAGGGCTACCGCCTCTTCGTCGACCGCCTCACCACGATCAAGCCGATGAGCGCGGCCGAGAAGCGCGCGATCGCCACCATCCTCGACGGCGCGGTCGACGTCGACGACGTCGTACGACGTTCGGTGCGGCTGCTCGCGCAGCTCACCCACCAGGTCGCGATCGTGCAGTACCCCACGCTGTCCCGATCGACCGTGCGACACGTCGACCTCGTGCCGCTCGGCGACACCCGGCTGCTGGCGGTGCTCATCCTGAGCACCGGCCGGGTCGAGCAGCGTCTCGTCGAGCTCTCGACGCCGCTCGACGAGGACGCTCTCGCGAGCCTGCGCGGCCGGGTGCTGACGACCGTCAGCGGCAAGGTGATCGCCGAGGCCGGCCGCGACCTGTCGGAGCTCGCGCCCCAGCCCGGCGAGGCCCACGGCACGCTCGCCACGATCGTCGACACCCTGGTCGACGCGATGTCCGACCATCGTGCCTCCGAGCGCGTGGCCGTGGGCGGTGCTGCCAACCTCGCGCGGTTCGGGGACAGCTTCGAGGTGTCGGTCCGGCCGTTGCTCGAGGCGCTGGAGGAGCACGTCGTACTCCTGAAGCTGCTCGGCGAGGCCCACAGCGGCGGCGCGGTCACGGTCATGATCGGCCACGAGAGCCCCTACCAGGAGTTCGCCAGCACCAGCGTCGTCGCCACCGGCTACGGTCCAGCCGACGAGGCAGTCGGCAACCTCGGCGTCGTCGGCCCCACCCGGATGGACTACCCCGGCACCATGGCCGCGGTCAGGGCCGTCGCCCGCTACGTCTCCCGCATCCTCGACGAGGCCTGAGGACCCATGTCTCCCGATCCCGATCTCTATGCGCTGCTCGGCGTCACCCGTGACGCCGACGCCGACGCGATCAAGAAGGCCTACCGACGTCTCGCGCGTCAGCTGCACCCCGACGTCAACCCCGACCCCGACACGCAGGAGCGGTTCAAGGAGGTCACGCGCGCCTACGAGATCCTGAGCGACCCGCAGAAGAGGTCGGTCTACGACCGCGGTGGAGACGCCTTCGGTGGCACCGGCGGCTTCGGCGCCGGCTTCTCCTTCACCGACATCATGGACGCGTTCTTCGGCGGGCAGCAGCCCGGCGCCGCCGGCGGCGGCCGCGGCCCACGGCCGCGTGTCCACCGCGGCCAGGACGCCCTGATCCGGATGGAGGTCTCGCTCGCCGAGGCCGCGTTCGGCGTCACCCGCGAGCTGAAGGTCGACACCGCCGTGGTCTGTACGACGTGCCACGGCGAGGGCACAGCCCCGGGCACGCATCCGGTGCCCTGCGAGACCTGCCGCGGCTCCGGCGAGGTGGCCCACGTGCAGCGGTCGTTCCTCGGCGAGATCCGCACCCTGCGGCCGTGCTCCGCGTGCCGTGGCTACGGCACCCTGATCCCCGACCCGTGTCGCGAGTGCTCCGGCGACGGCCGCGTCCGCGCACGTCGTTCGCTCACGGTCAAGATCCCGGCCGGCGTCGACAACGGCACCCGCGTCCAGCTCGCCGGGCAGGGCGAGGTCGGAGCGGGCGGCGGTCCGGCCGGCGATCTGTATGTCGAGGTGCGGGTCAGCCAGCACCCGGTGTTCACCCGCGAGGGCACGACCCTGCACTGCGTGGTGACCGTCCCCATGACCGCGGCCGCTCTCGGCACCACCTTGAGCATCCCCACGCTCGAGGCCGACACCGAGTCCGGGGCCGGATCGGGCCTGGAGACGAGCTTCGACCTCGACCTCAGAGCCGGCACCCAGTCCGGGAGCGAGCACACGATGCGCGGGCGCGGGGTCCCCGGGCTGCGGGGCGGCCGCGGCGACCTGGTCGTGACGGTGGTCGTCGACACGCCGACGCGCCTCGATCCCCGCCAGGAGGAGCTGCTCCGCGAGCTCGCGGCCATCCGCGGCGAGGAGAAGCCCGACGGCAACCTCACCGCGGGCAACAAGTCCACCGTCTTCGGTCGCATCCGCGACGCCTTCAACCCCCACTGATGTCGCTGCCGGTGCACTGGGTCGCCTCGCTGGCCGGCGTGCGCCCGGGCCGCCCGATCGAGGTCACCGGTGACGAGGCGCACCACGCGGTCGCCGTACGCCGGCTCCGGGTGGGCGAGCAGGTCGTGCTCACCGACGGGTCCGGCCGGGCGGCCAGCGGACGCGTCGTGACCACGGGCAAGCGCCTCTTCACGGTCGAGGTCGACGAGGTCCGCATGCCGCCGCAACCGGACCCGGCGGTCACCGTGGTGCAGGCCCTGCCGAAGGGCGACCGCGGCGAGGTCGCCGTCGAGATGCTCACCGAGATCGGTGTCGCCATGATCGTGCCCTGGTCGGCCGCCCGGTCGGTGGCGGTGTGGCGCGGCGAGCGGGCCGCCAAGTCACTCGCCCGGTGGCGCAGCACCGCCCGCGAGGCGGCCAAGCAGTCCCGCCGCGCGTGGTTCCCCGAGGTCGCCGAGCTCACCACCACCGCAGGGGTGGTGGCACTGCTCGCGGACGGCGCCCTGTCCGTCGTACTCCACGAGGAGGCGACCACACCGCTCGCCTCGCTCGAGGTGCCGGCGACCGGATCCATCGTCGTGGTCGTCGGTCCCGAAGGGGGTCTCACCGACGACGAGGTCGCGGCCTTCGCGGACGCCGGGGCGCGGCCGGTCCGGCTGGGCGCCGAGGTGCTGCGCACCTCGACCGCCGGTGTCGCCGCCGTCTCGTCGCTGCTGTCGCGCACCCCGCGCTGGTCGTGACCCGCTACTTGACGATGATCGTGCGGGTGTCGGTCTCGGGGTGGCCCTGGCCCGACGGGTCGTCGTTCTGGGCGACGAGGGTGTACTGCCCGGGCGCCACCTTGCCCAGGTCGAGGGTCACCGTCCAGGGGTAGAGCTTCTTGCCGCCCATGCCGCCGATGGTGGGTTTCATGAGGTACTTCTGGCCGTTGCGCTCGAGGTAGATCACGGACGTGCCCTCGAAGGAGTTGTTGACTCCGGTCACCACGAGCTTCCCGGACACCTGCGCGCCCTCGTTGGGGTTGGAGATGTTGACCAGCGAGAGGGTCTTGAGCACCTTGCCCTGGCTCAGGGGTTCGGAGGTCGGAACGCCCAGGACCTGGTCGATCGGGTTGCCATGGAAGGTGAACTGCACCGGGAGCCGCTGCTGGAAGGCGGCCTGTGCGGTGTAGATGACCTGCTGGATCGAGGCGCGGGCGTACGCCGAGCTCATCCCGGCCGGGCGATCGTGCACGGAGGCGCTGCCGAGGGCCACGTCGATGACGCCGGATCCGGAGTCGAGCGTCGCGCTCGCCAGGTCGCCGGCGTGCCAAGGGGTGCGGTAGTCGGGGTCGAGCGGAGGCGCACCGAGGTCGGCCACGGCCAGTGAGGCCGTCTCCGTCGTGGTGGGTCCGCTGTGGAACTCCCGGAACAGCACGGGCTTCCCGGCCGGGTTGTCGCCGACGTAGTAGACGGCGTACGCCCTGGTACCGGCCGGGGCCGTGGTGCCCGACGTCGGGGTCGTCGGCGACGAGACGGAGGTGGTCGGGGTCGACGCCGTGTGCCGGCTCGACGGACCGGGGTCGACGGGGATGCCGTCGTCGGCCTGGTTGCCACCAGGCAGCCCGCCGGTGGCCCAGGCGACCCCGCCGATCACGGCGACGGTGGCGGCCACTCCGACGGCGGCGTAGCGCCAGGAACGGGTGCGGGACATGGGTACCACCTGTGGGTCGGGGTGCACGGAGGCACGGATCTGGTCGAGGCGGTCTTCCGGCTCGACGTCGGAGACGGCGTCCGAGAACAGCCGCCGGAGCTCGTCGTCGTTCATCGGTCCTCCTGGTGGGTCGCGGCGAGATCGGCCCGGAGGGCGGCGACGCCGCGCGAGGCGTGGCTCTTGACGGCGCCCCGGCTGATCTCGAGCAGCTCGGCGATCTCGGCCTCGGAGAGGTCGACGTAGTAGCGCAGGGCGAGCACCTCGCGCTGCCGGGCCGGCAGCCGACGCAGCGCGTCGAGGACCTCGGCGCGCTGCGCCACGTCGTACGGCGCGTGGTCGGCGCCGGGCGCGGGGGCCGGGGGCGCCTGCCGCAGCGCGTGACGGCGTACGACGGTCAGGTGCCGCTGGTGCGACCGGGAGCGGTTGACGACGCTCTGCCGCAGGTACGCCAGACCCTTGTCCGGGTCCCGAAGCCGTCCCCAGCGGGAGTGCACGGCCACGAAGGCGTCCTGGACGATCTCCTCGGCCACCCCCTGGTCGCGCACCAGCAGGACCGCGAGTCGGACCAGCTGTCGCCAGTGTGCGGCGTACAGCTGCTCCAGCGCCTGGTCGGCGCTCCAGCCGGCTGCTGCCGTCTCAGGCATCAGCCGGACCTCCGCATGTCCGATCACGCTAGTAGCACGCGGGCCCCGGCCCCGGGGTTTACCCGCGTGGCCCGCGACTTTTCGTGACAGCATGGGCGCGTGTGCGACGACTGCCTCTTCTGCCGGATCGTCAGCGGAGAGATCCCGGCCGACGTGGTGGCGGAGACCGAGACCGCGGTGGCGTTCCGAGACGTCAACCCGCAGGCGCCCCTGCACGTGCTCGTCGTACCGCGGGCGCACCATCCGAACGCCGCCGATCTCGCCGCGGCCGACCCGGCAACCGCGGCCGAGCTGCTCACCGTGGCGCGGCAGCTGGCAGCCGACGCCGGACACGACAGCTATCGCCTCGTCCTCAACACCGGCACGGAGGCAGGGCAGACCGTCTTCCACGCCCACGTGCACGTGCTGGCGGGGAGGGCGATGGCGTGGCCTCCCGGCTGAGCCTCCGCGGCGTACTCGTCGTGGGCTCCCTGGTGCTCTTCGCCGGTTGCGGCGGCACCGCCTCGCCAGAGGGCGCGCCCGCGCCCTCCACCACTCCCTCGCGACAGCCGAGCACCCAGCCGATCGTCGCGCCGGTGAAGCTCGCCAAGCCGAAGCCCCTGCGCCCGGGGGAGTCGCGCCTGGCGCTGCAGATCCCGCGGCCCTACACCCCGTCGGCACCCCACGGCGGCACCGACGACTACCGCTGCTTCCTGCTGGACCCGCATCTCGCGCACGACACGTCGATCACTGGCATGTTCGTCCGCCCAGACAACGCCCGGATCGTGCACCACGTGATCCTCTACCGCGTCGACCCGACCCAGGTGCCGGCCGCGCAGCACCTCGATGCCGCCTCAGCGGGCGAGGGCTGGACCTGCTTCGGCGACAGCGGCCTGCCGGGAGGCTCGACCCTCGACAACGCGCCGTGGCTCGGTGCCTGGGCACCGGGAGGGCAGGAGGCGGTCTACCCGCAGGGGTACGGCGTACCGCTCACCCGCGGGAGCCGGATCGTGATGCAGGTGCACTACAACCTGCTCGGCGGACCCGGCCCCGACCAGTCGTCCACCCTGCTCCGGCTGGCACCACCGGATGCTCACCTGACGGCGCTGGAGACGATGCTGCTGCCCGCACCGGTGGAGCTCCCGTGCCGTCCGGGTCACACCGTCAACCCGCTGTGCAACCGGACGGCCTCGATCGCCGACGTCGTCAAGCGGTTCGGGGCCGTCGGCCAGACCAACAACTGGCTCGACGTGCTGTGCGGTGACAAGCCGCGGCCGTCCGAGATCACGTCGTGCACCCGGACCGTGACCGAGCCGACCACGATCCGGGCCGTGGCCGGGCACATGCACCTGCTCGGGCGCTCGATCAAGATCCAGGTCGACCCCGGTACGCCGCGCGAGCGGACCATCCTGGACATCCCGGTCTGGGACTTCGACAACCAGGGCGCCAAGCCGATCAGGCCGGTCACGCTGCAGCCGGGGGAGACCGTCAAGGTCACCTGCAAGCACGTGCAGTGGCTGCGCGACCAGCTGCCGGCGTTCCACGGCATCCCCGACAAGTACGTCGTGTGGGGCGAGGGGTCGACGGACGAGATGTGCCTCGGCATCCTCACCGTCACCCATCCATGACGCGGGTGCCGGCGTCGTCGGTGGTCGAGCCTGTCGAGACCCGGCCCGAGGTCGACCGGGCCAAAGCGTTGGTCCGTCGTACCCCGCCGCCCGTAGCATGGGCCGCCTGATGACAGAGACCCAACCGTCCCAGGGCGCCCGACACGTGGTCGTGGTGCCCGGCAGCATCGACATGGTCAGCCTGCTCGGCCCCGGAGACGACCACCTCGACCTGATCGAGCGCTCCTTCGACCTCCGGCTGCACGTCCGCGGCAACCGGATCACGCTGGTCGGCGACCCCGGCGAGGTGGCGCTTGCCGAGCGGCTCCTCGACGAGCTGGTCACCCTGATCCGCACGGGGCAGGGCATCACCGGCGAGACCGTCGAGCGGGTGCTGGCGATGCTGCGTGCCGAGACCACCGAGCGCCCGGCCGACGTCCTCTCGCTCAACATCCTGTCCAACCGCGGCCGCTCGATCCGTCCCAAGACGCTGAACCAGAAGCGCTACGTCGACTCCATCGACAAGCACACGATCACCTTCGGGATCGGGCCCGCCGGCACCGGCAAGACCTACCTCGCCATGGCCAAGGCCGTGCAGTCGCTCCAGGCCAAGCAGGTCAACCGGATCATCCTGACGCGTCCGGCGGTCGAGGCCGGCGAGCGGCTCGGCTTCCTCCCCGGCACCCTCAGCGAGAAGATCGACCCCTACCTCCGGCCGTTGTACGACGCCCTGCACGACATGGTCGACCCCGACTCGATCCCCAAGCTGCTGGCCGCCGGCACCATCGAGGTGGCCCCGCTCGCGTTCATGCGCGGGCGTTCGCTCAACGACTCGTTCATCATCCTCGACGAGGCCCAGAACACCTCGCCCGAGCAGATGAAGATGTTCCTCACCCGCCTCGGCTTCGGCTCCAAGATCGTGGTCACCGGCGACGTGACCCAGGTCGACCTGCCGGGTGGCGTGCGGTCCGGGCTGAAGGTCGTCGAAGGCATCCTCGGAGAGATCGACGACGTCTCGTTCCAGCGGCTCACCGCCCACGACGTCGTCCGCCACAAGCTCGTCGGCCAGATCGTGGCGGCGTACGACGAGTTCGACGCGCGCGGCCCGCTGGCGAGCCGCACCGTCGGCGACGACGCTCGGTGACGGAGACCTCTCCAGCCATGAGCATCGAGGTCCTCGACGAGTCGGGCTACGACCTCGACGTCACGCGACTCGCGGCGCTGAGCCGGTTCGTGATGGACCGGATGCGGGTACACCCCTTGGCCGAGCTGTGCATCAAGGCCGTCGACGAGGCGACCATCGGCTCGCTCAACGCGCAGTGGATGGAGAAGGACGGCCCCACCGACGTGCTCGCCTTCCCGATGGACGAGCTGCGGCCCGGGCTGGTCAACGAGGAGCCCGAGGAGGGTGTGCTCGGCGACCTCGTGCTCTGCCCGGCGGTCGCCGAGAGGCAGGGCGCGGCCGCGGGCCACGGCACCGAGGCCGAGATCGAGCTGCTGACGGTCCACGGCATCCTCCACCTCCTCGGCTACGACCACGCCGAGCCCGAGGAGCATGCCGAGATGTTCGGGCTGCAGCACGAGCTGCTCGCCGCCTGGCGCGCGGACAGGTGAGCGACCCGATCGGGGGCCCGGCGGGGCTGCTCATCGCAGCAGCCCTGGTCGTCCTCGCGGGCGTCTTCTCGGCCGCGGACGCCGCGCTCGCGTCGTACTCCCGGGCCCGCGCCGAGGAGCTCGTCGCCGACGGGCGGGCCGGTGCCCGGCGCCTGGTGACCATGCTCGACGACCGCGCCCGCTACCTGAACACCGCGCTCCTGCTGCGGCTGCTGTGCGAGACCAGCGCCGTCGTCGTGGTGACCCTCGAGGTGCTCCGCTGGTATGGCGGCCATCGGTGGCCGACGGTCCTCACCGTGGTCGGCGTGATGCTGCTCGTCTCCTTCGTGGTGATCGGGGTGGCACCCCGGACGCTCGGCCGCCAGCAGGCCGACCGGGTCGCCCCGACCGCCGCGACCCTGCTGACCGTCGCGACCAGGGTCCTCGGGCCGATCCCGCAGCTGCTGATCCTGGTCGGCAACGCGATCACCCCCGGGCGCGGCTTCCGCAGTGGCCCGTTCTCGACCGAGACCGAGCTCCGCGAGCTGGTCGACCTCGCCGAGGCGTCGGCGGTCATCGAGTCGGGCGAGCGGGCGATGATCCACTCGGTCTTCGAGTTCGGCGACACCATCGCCCGCGAGGTGATGGTGCCGCGCGGCGACGTCGTCTACATCGAGCGCTACAAGAACCTCCGCCAGACGCTGTCGCTCTTCCTGCGCAGCGGGTTCTCGCGGGTGCCGGTGATCGACGACAACCTCGACGAGGTGGTCGGCTTCGCCTACCTCAAGGACGTCGTACGACGTGACTTCGAGGCCCCCGAGGTGGAGTTCACCCAGCGGGTCGAGGAGGTCATGCGACCCGCGTTGTTCGTGCCGGAGTCCAAGCAGGTCGACGCCCTGCTGTCGGAGATGCAGGCGACCCGCCAGCACATCGCGGTGGTCGTCGACGAGTACGGCGGCACCGCCGGACTGGTGACCATCGAGGACCTCCTCGAGGAGATCGTCGGGGAGATCACCGACGAGTACGACTCCGACCAGGTCGAGGCGGCCACCCTCGAGGACGGCTCGGTGCGGGTGCCGTCGCGCTTCCCGATCGACGACCTCGACGAGCTGTTCGGCTTCGACGTCGAGGAGGAGGACGTCGACAGCGTGGGCGGGCTGATGGCCAAGCACCTCGGCCGCGTCCCGATCCCCGGGTCGCACGTCGACGCGCACGGCCTGCGCTTCGTCGCCGAGGCCGCAGCCGGCCGGCGGAACAAGATCGAGAGCGTGCTGATCAGCCGGCTGCCCGAGGACGCCGCCGCCCGCGCCGAGTGACAGCCGCATCCGCGGCATCCGGCTGCCCGGGAGGCATCCAAGGGGGGCGTCCCGCAACGTTACCCGCCGGTAACGAACTCCTGGCGCCGATTTCGGGTCCTTTGGCCTGGGACACCCAGGTGCCGCGTTCCTAGCGTCGACGGTAGGTGCCTACCGAGGCACGAAGGAGCCGGAAGTCGATGAAGATCGTGGTCCCCGTCAAGCACGTCGCCGACCCGGACGCCAAGTGGCGTTACGCCGACGACCTCACCGTCGACCGAGCGGCCCTCGAGGGCCGGTTGTCCGAGCTGGACGAGTACGCCGTCGAGCAGGCGGTGTCGCTGGTCGAGCACGGCCTGGCGGCGACCGTCACCTTCCTGACGATGGGCCCCGCGCCCGCCGTCGACGGCCTCCGCAAGGCGCTGGCCATGGGTGGTGACGAAGCGGTGCACGTGCTCGACGACGCCCTGCCCGGCTCCGACGCGCTGGCGACCTCGCTGGTGCTGGCCCGGGCGATCGAGCGGATCGGGTTCGACCTGGTCCTGTGCGGGATGTCGTCCACGGACGCGGAGATGTCGGTGGTCCCGGCGATGCTCGCCGACCGCCTCGGCGTCCCGCAGGTCACCTTCGCGAACGCGGTGTCGGTCCAGGACGGCGTCGTCTCCGTACGCCGAGCCGGCGACACCAGTGTCGACGACGTCATCGCCTCACTCCCGGCGGTCGCGTCGGTCACCGACAAGAGCGGCGAGCCTCGCTACCCGGCGTTCAAGGCGATCATGGCCGGCCGGAAGAAGCCGGTGACCACCTGGACGCTCGCCGACCTCGGCCTCGACCCGCACCAGGTCGGAAGCGTCGGAGCCGCGAGCGTCGTACGCAGCGCGGCCCTGAACCCGCCGCGGCCACCCGGCGTCGTCGTCGTCGACGACGGTGCGGGCGCCGTACAGCTCGCCGACTACCTCGTCGGCCACCACCTCGTGTGACAGCGCGTCACCCATTCGAAGGAGACACCCGTGTCGGAGATCCTGGTCCTGGCCGAGCGCAGCGGCGCCGCGCCGCGCAAGGCGACTCTCGAGCTGCTCACGCTGGCCCGGAGGCTCGGCGAGCCGGCGGTGCTCGTGTGCGGCCCTGCCGACGACGAGTTCGTGCAGGCGCTCGGTGCGTACGGGGCGCGCCGCGTCCACGTCGTGGACGATCCCGACGTCGGCGGCTTCCTCGTCGTCCCGAAGGCCGACGCGCTGGTCCAGGTCGTACGCCGTACGACGCCGGCGGCCGTCCTGGTCACGGCGAGCCGCGAGGGCACGGAGGTGGCAGCCCGGGCCGCCGTCCGGCTCGACTCCGGCATCATCACGGGCGCGACGGACGTGACCCCCGACCCGGATGGCCCGCTGGTGACCCAGTCGGTGTTCTCGGGCACGTGGACCACCCGGAGCCAGGTGGTGCGCGGCACGCCGATCATCACGGTGCGACCGAACAGCGTCGCCGCCGAGCTCTCCCCGGTCGAGCCGGTCGTGGAGCCCGTGCCGCTCGACCTCGACGACAGCGCCCGCGGCGCCCGGGTGACCGTCGGCGCCCCGACGGCCAGCTCCGGCCGGCCGGACCTCACCGACGCGGCGATCGTGGTCTCCGGCGGACGCGGCATGGGATCCGCCGAGGGCTTCGAGCTGCTCGAGCGGCTCGCCGACGAGCTGGGAGGTGCCGTGGCTGCCTCGCGGGCCGCCACCGATCTGGGCTGGTACGGGCACGACTTCCAGGTCGGGCAGACCGGCAAGACCGTCACTCCTCAGCTCTACCTGGCCAGCGGGATCTCCGGCGCGATCCAGCACCGGGCCGGGATGCAGGGGTCGCGCACGATCGTGGCCGTCAACAAGGACGCGAGTGCCCCCATCTTCGACATCGCCGACTTCGGCGTCGTGGGCGACGCCCACGTGGTCCTGCCGGCCCTGATCGACGAGATCGGGCGACGCAAGGGCTGATCCGAGAACTGCGGAAGGAACCTGTCATGACCACTGCCCCGGCCCCGGAGCTCCTCGGGCCGACCGAGGGGCTCGACCTCGGCACGCTCACGATCATGCTCGAGGCGCTCGGCGAGTTCGTCGCTCACGAGCTGCCCGACAGCCGCATGCTCGAGCTCGACCACGAGGACGTCTGCCCCGAGGACACGGTGCGGGCCATGTGCAGCGACGCCCTGGGCGTCCAACTCGTCTTCATCCCCGAGGAGTACGGCGGCATGGGCGGCAGCGCCTTCGACTCCTATCGGGTGTGCGAGCGGATGGCTCGCTTCGACATCGGCCTGGGTACGTCGGTCTTCGCCACGTTCCTGGGCAGCGACCCGATCCTGATGGGTGGCACCGACGAGCAGCGCCAGGAGTGGCTGTCCCGCATCGCCGAGGAGGGGATCCTCTTCGCCTACGCGGCGACCGAGCCGGAGGCCGGGAGCGACCTCGCCGCGATGACCACCGTCGCCGTACCCGCCGACGACGACGGCACCGGGCACCCGGGCTACCGGATCACCGGGCGCAAGCAATGGATCAGCAACGGCAGCATCGCCGACGCCTACTGCGTACTGGCCTCGGCCCCGGGGGGACCGTCGTGGTTCATCGTCGAGCGAGGTACGGCGGGTCTGTCGTCGGCGCCGCCCGAGGACAAGCACGGGATCCGGCTGTCCAACACCGCCGCCCTCTTCCTCGACGATGTCACGGTGCCGGCGTCCCGTCTGGTCGGCGGCGTCGAGGGGCGCGGACTGGTCCAGGCCCAGCAGGTCTTCGGCTACACCCGCCTCATGGTGGCGGCGTTCGGCCTCGGCGGCGGTTGGGAGGCCCTCGACCGGGCGATCCGCTACTCCACCGAACGCGTCCAGGCCGGCACCCCGCTGAGCGAGAAGCAGGGATACACCCACAAGCTGATCGTCCCCCACGTCGTCCGGCTCGAGGCGGCCCGCGCGGTGGTCGAGGAGACCGCCGTCCGGATCGACGCCGGCGAAGGGGCCGGGGGAGCGCTGAACACCGAGGGTGCGATCGCGAAGTACCTCGCGACCGAGGCCGGCGTCGCGGCCGCGGACGCCGCGATCCAGGCACACGGCGGCTACGGCTTCACCCGCCCCTACCTCGTGGAGAAGATCCGTCGCGACGTCAGGATCACCACCATCTACGAGGGCACCTCCGAGATCATGGAGATGACCATCGCGCGGGACCGCTGGCAGCAGCACCTGAAGACCCGCGGGGACCACTACCTCGCCGCCGCCCGCGCCCTGGCGGCCACGCACGCCGTACAGCCCGAGGTCGGTGCGGACGCCGCCGCTCTGGCGCTGGAGTGCCTGGCCGGCGTCCTGGAGGCCTGCCGCACCGGTCGGCTGACCCGCAACCAGCACGTGCTGCTCCGGCTCGGCGAGCTGGTCGCCCACGCCGAAGGTGCCGCCACCCTGGTACGTCGTGCCGCCGCGGCCGCCGACGGGCAGCTGCCCGAGAAGACCGACCGGCGGTTCAGCCCCGACGCGCTGGCGGCGATCAGCCGCGTGTACGCCCGCGAGGCCGCACTCATGGTGGCCGAGGAGGGCCTGCGCTGGGTCGCCGGCGCGGCCGAGCCCGGGTCCGCCGTACCGCTGGCCGACGGGCTGCCCCTCGACCGCGTCCGGGCGGCCCAGGCGGGGCTGCTCGCCGACATGGACGCCGTGGCCGACGCCCTCTACGACCGCGTCACCCCCGACCGCAGCTAGGACTGACCATGAACGAGCACCTCGAGTCTCCCATCGCCGTCGTCGGCGTCGCGGCGATCATGCCCGACGCACCGGACGCGACGTCCTTCTGGCAGAACCTCCGAGAGGGTCGGTACTCCGTCACCGACGTGCCGCCCGAGCGCTGGGACCCCGAGCTGTACTACGACCCGGACCCGGCCGCCGTGGACAAGACCTACAGCCGCATCGGCGGCTGGGTCCGCGAGCACCCGTGGGAGCCGCTGCAGTGGAAGCTGCCGATCCCGCCCAAGGTCGCCGAGCAGCTCGACCTCGGCCAGCAGTGGGCGGTGTCGGCCGCCCGGTCGGCCCTGCTCGACGCCGGCTGGCCGCAGTGGACGGTGGACCCGGAGCGGGTCGCGGTCATCCTCGGGAACGCGATCGGCGGCGAGAAGCACTACCGCACCTCCCTGCGGGTGCAGTTCCCCGAGTTCGCCCGGGACCTGCGCGCGGTGTCCTCCTTCGCGGCCCTGCCCGCGGAGACGCGTACGGCGATCCTCCAGCAGTGGCACGAGCAGTTCCTCTCCCACGAGCCGCCGATCACCGAGGACACGATGCCCGGCGAGCTCTCGAACGTCCTGGCCGGCCGGATCGCGAACCTGTTCGACCTCCGAGGCCCGAACTTCACCACCGACGCGGCGTGTGCCTCGGCACTGGCTGCCACGTCGGCGGCCGTACACGGCCTGGTCAGCGGGGAGTACGACGCGGTGGTCACGGGCGGCATCGACCGCAACATGGGGGTCTACGCCTTCGTGAAGTTCTGCAAGATCGGTGCGCTCTCGGCCACCGGCACCCGGCCGTTCGACGCGGGCGCCGACGGCTTCGTGATGGGCGAGGGGGCCGGACTGTTCGTGCTCAAGCGCCTCGCGGACGCCGAGCGCGACGGTGACCGGGTCTACGCCGTCCTGCTCGGCCTCGGCGGCGCCAGCGACGGCAAGGGCAAGGGCATCACCGCGCCCAACCCCGTCGGACAGCGGCTGGCTGTGGAGCGCGCCTGGGCGAACGCCGGGCTCAAGCCGGGGCTGGCCTCCGCGGTCGAGGCGCACGGGACCTCGACCCGGGTCGGGGACGCCACCGAGCTGGACAGCCTCGGCGAGGTCTTCGGCCGATCCGGTGTCGAGCCGGGGTCGATCGCCCTCGGGTCGGTGAAGTCCAACGTCGGCCACCTGAAGGCCGCCGCCGGGGCTGCCGGGTTGTTCAAGATGGTCATGCAGCTCCACGAGCGGGTTCTGGTGCCGAGCCTGGGCTTCCAGGACCCCAACCCCAACGTGGACTGGGAGCACCTCCCCTTCCGGGTCAACACCGAGCTCCGGGACTGGCCCGCCGACCCTGATGGTGCGCGGCGTGGCGGCGTCAGCGCGTTCGGCTTCGGCGGTACGAACTTCCACGCGGTGCTCGAGGAGTACGTCCCCGGCCGGCACCGCGACGAGTCCGCGCCACGCACGTTCGCGTCGGCCGACGTGCCGGCGGCCCGCGAGAACTCGACCGCCGAGGAGGCCCCGCCCGCTGGCCGGACGTCGGCACCGCTGCGTGGTGCGGTGGTGCTCGGCGGTCGCGACGACGCCGACGTCCTCGCGCAGCTGGAGCAGCTTGCCGCTGACGCCGCGGACGGGACGACGCCGCCCGTGGTCCGCCCCGATCCCGAGACGCTGGCGGCTCCGGTCCGGGTCGCGCTCGACTTCGCGGACGCCCCCGATCTCGCGGCGAAGGCCGGCAAGGCCGTCACGGCGTTCCACTCCGGATCGGCCGCGCTGTGGAAGATGCTGCGCGCCCAGGGTGTCTTCGTCGGCCGCGGTCCGGCCCCGAAGGTGGCCTTCCTCTACACCGGGCAGGGCTCGCAGTACGTCAACATGCTGAAGACGCTGCGTGCCGAGGTCCCGGTCGTGGCCGACACGTTCGCTGAGGCGGACCGGATCATGACTCCCGTGCTCGGGCGGCCGCTCACGTCGTACATCTTCATCGACGACAGCGACCCCGACGCCGTCCGTGAGCTGCAGCAGCAGCTGACCCGGACGGAGATCACCCAGCCCGCGATCCTCACCGTCGACCTGGCCCTGACCCGGCTCCTCGGCACCTACGACCTCCGCGCCGACATGGTCATGGGCCACAGCCTGGGGGAGTACGGCGCGCTGGTCGCGGCCGGAGCGATGACCTTCGAGGCGGCCCTGGAGGCCGTGAGCGCCCGGGGCCAGGAGATGGCGTCGATCGAGGTGGCCGACAAGGGCGCCTTGGCTGCCGTCTTCGGCCCACTGGAGGAGATCGACCGTGTGGTGGCCTCGGTCGACTCCGGTGTCGTCATCGCGAACATCAACAGCCTCAGCCAGGCGGTGATCGGAGGTCCCACCGAGGCCGTCGAGCGAGCCGTCGAGACCTTCGTGGCCGAGGGCATGAACGCGATCCGGATCCCGGTCAGCCATGCCTTCCACACCTCGATCGTGGCGCCGGCGAGCGAGCCGCTGAAGCAGGCACTCCGGCGCCTGGACCTGCACAGCCCGACGCTGCCGATCGTGTCCAACGTGACCGGCGACTTCTACCCGATGGCGACCGACCGCGAGACGATGGTCGACCTGCTCGGACGCCAGGTCGCCTCCCCCGTGCAGTTCGTCCGCGGCCTGCGCACGCTGTACGACGCTGGGGCGCGCGTCTTCGTCGAGGTCGGGCCGAAGCGGGCGTTGCACGGGTTCGTCGAGGACGTCCTGCACGACCACGACGACGTACTCGCGTTGTTCACCAACCATCCGAAGAACGGCGACGTGGCCGCGGTCAACGGGGCGCTGTGCGGCCTGTGGGCCGCCGGCCTGGGAGGCGCAGCCCCCAGCACCCTGACGAAGTTCGCGGAGCCACTCGCGGTCGTCGCCCCGACCGTCGGCGCGAGCGCGCCGTCCATCTCGACCCCGGAAGCGGGCAGCACCATGACCACCGACACGCTGACCACCGACACCTACGTCGAGCTCGGACATCTCCTCGCGGGAGTCCTGGAACAGGGTCTGCGGGTCACCGGGCGCGGCGCGCCGGCTCCGGCCCTGCCGGAACCTGTCGTCATCACCGGTGCCGCCCTCGGTCTGCCCGGCGTACCGCGCGTCTTCGACGACGCGAACATCGAGCGGATCCTGGACGGTCAGCAGTTCATCGACAGCATCCCGCAGCAGTTCCGTCACCAACAGGCGGACATGCACATCACCCGGCTCGTCAAGCGGGACGGGGGCGACCCGACGTTCGAGCCGATCGACGACGAGGCCGACGTCGTCAAGCTGGCCGGACGGCACGCGCCCCTCGACGTCGTCGAGCAGTTCGGCATCGACCCGGCCCGCGACGCTGCTCTCGACTCGGTGACCCGGCTGGCGATCGGGGCCGGCTTCGACGCCATGCGCGACGCCGGCCTGCCGCTGGTGATGCGCTACAAGACCACCAGCCTGGGCTCGAAGCTCCCCGAGCGTTGGGGACTGCCCGACGACCTTCGCGACGACACCGGGGTCATCTTCGCCTCCGCGTTCCCGGGCTATACGTCGTTCGCCCACGACCTCCGGTGCTACTACACCGATCGCGGGCGGCGTGAGCAGCTCCTCGCCCTGGAGGCGGTCCGTGGCCGGATGCAGGGCGACGAGCCCGCCTGCGCCGAGACCGATCGCCTCATCGCCGAGCTGCGGCGCCTGCTCGAGTCCGAGCCGTTCACCTTCGACCGCCGTTTCCTCTTCCGGGCTCTGTCGATGGGGCACTCGCAGTTCGCCGAGATCATCGGCGCCAGGGGCCCGAACACCCAGATCAACGCGGCGTGCGCCAGCACCACCCAGGCGCTGTCGCTCGCCCAGGACTGGATCCGGGCCGGGCGCTGCCGCCGGGTCGTGGTCGTCGCCGCCGACGACGCGACGAGCGACGAGCTGCTGCCGTGGGTCACGGCCGGGTTCCTGGCCTCCGGTGCGGCCGCGACCGACGAGGCCGTCGAGGACGCCGCCATCCCGTTCGACCGTCGCCGGCACGGGATGGTCGTCGGGATGGGCGCGGCGTCGTTCGTCGTCGAGTCCGCCGAGGCGGCGCGCGAGCGCGGGCTGCAGCCGATCTGCGAGGTGCTCGGGGCGGTGACCGGCAACAGTGCGTTCCACGGCACCCGGCTCGACGTCGACCACATCGCCCAGGTGATGGAGAACGTGGTCTGCCAGGCCGAGCGGTACGGCGTGGATCGCCACCAGATCGCCGGCTCGACCGTCTTCGTCTCGCACGAGACCTACACCCCGGCCCGCGGGGGCAGTGCCTCCGCCGAGATCAACGCGCTGCGGTCGACGTTCGGTTCCGGGGCCGACTCGATCGTGATCGCCAACACCAAGGGCTACACCGGGCACGCCATGGGGGCCGGGATCGAGGATGTGGTGGCGATCAAGGCACTCGAGACCGGCATGGTGCCGCCGGTGCCCAACTTCAAGGAGCCCGACCCGGAGCTCGGGGAGCTCAACCTGTCGCAGGGGGGCACCTACCCGGTGCACCACGCGCTCCGGCTGGCGGCCGGCTTCGGCTCCCAGGTCGCGATGTCGTTCTTGCGGTGGACCCCGATGCCCGACGGTCTCCACCGGTCACCGAGCGAGCTCGGCTACGCCTACCGGGTCACCGATCCCGAGGCGTGGCAGCGCTGGCTCGACTCCCTGGCCGCCGGACCGGGTACGACGTTGGAGGTCGCCACCCGGCGGCTCCGGATCGTCGACGCGCAGGCTCTGTCCGCAGAGCCGATGGCCGTGGTGGATGACGTCGTACCGCCGACCGCCGAGCCGACCGAGCCCACCGAGGCCACCGTGCCCGAGCCGATCGAGCCCGTTGTCGAGCCGGCCCCGATCTCCGCTGCTCCCGCGGGCCCGTCGGTGGCCGCTGGTCCGTCGGTGGATGAGGCGACGGATGCGGTGGTGTCGATCGTGGCGGAGATGACGGGTTACCCGACGGAGCTGTTGGATCTGGATCTGGATCTGGAGGCGGATCTGGGGGTGGACACGGTCAAGCAGGCCGAGGTGTTCGCGGCGGTGCGGGAGCGGTTCGGGGTGGAGCGGGACGAGTCGTTGTCGTTGCGTGACTTCCCGACCCTGGCGCACGTGATCGGCTGGGTCCGCGACAAGACCGCCACTGCGGTGGTGGCCGAGCCGATCGAGCCCGTTGTCGAGCCTGTCGCGGTCGTCGAGCCGGTTGTGGCTGCGGGCCCGTCGGTGGCCGCTGGTCCGTCGGTGGATGAGGCGACGGATGCGGTGGTGTCGATCGTGGCGGAGATGACGGGTTACCCGACGGAGCTGTTGGATCTGGATCTGGATCTGGAGGCGGATCTGGGGGTGGACACGGTCAAGCAGGCCGAGGTGTTCGCTGCGGTGCGGGAGCGGTTCGGGGTGGAGCGGGACGAGTCGTTGTCGTTGCGTGACTTCCCGACCCTGGCGCACGTGATCGGCTGGGTCCGCGACAAGACCGCCACTGCGGTGGTGGCCGAGCCGATCGAGCCCGTTGTCGAGCCTGTCGCGGTCGTCGAGCCGGTTGTGGCTGCGGGCCCGTCGGTGGCCGCTGGTCCGTCGGTGGATGAGGCGACGGATGCGGTGGTGTCGATCGTGGCGGAGATGACGGGTTACCCGACGGAGCTGTTGGATCTGGATCTGGATCTGGAGGCGGATCTGGGGGTGGACACGGTCAAGCAGGCCGAGGTGTTCGCGGCGGTGCGGGAGCGGTTCGGGGTGGAGCGGGACGAGTCGTTGTCGTTGCGTGACTTCCCGACCCTGGCGCACGTGATCGGCTGGGTCCGCGACAAGACCGCCACTGCGGTGGTGGCCGAGCCGATCGAGCCCGTTGTCGAGCCTGTCGCGGTCGTCGAGCCGGTTGTGGCTGCGGGCCCGTCGGTGGCCGCTGGTCCGTCGGTGGATGAGGCGACGGATGCGGTGGTGTCGATCGTGGCGGAGATGACGGGTTACCCGACGGAGCTGTTGGATCTGGATCTGGATCTGGAGGCGGATCTGGGGGTGGACACGGTCAAGCAGGCCGAGGTGTTCGCTGCGGTGCGGGAGCGGTTCGGGGTGGAGCGGGACGAGTCGTTGTCGTTGCGTGACTTCCCGACCCTGGCGCACGTGATCGGCTGGGTCCGCGACAAGACCGCGTCCGGCACCGCGCCGACCGCGGCACCGACCGAAGAGACGTCCGCAGCCGACGGGCTGCACCTCGACACCGTCGTCGGCGACCTGGACGCGGTGGATGCGCTGCCGCGACGCGAACCCGTGCCCGTGCTGCGACCGGAGCTCGACCGCTGCCTGCCGACCGGGGTCGTGCTCGGTCCGGACACGCGCGTCGTGATGATGCGTGACAGCGGCGGGATCGCCGACCTGCTGTCGGCCACGCTGGCCGACCGCGGCGTCACCGTGCTCCCGCTCGATCCGGCGAAGTCCACCGAGCAGATCCTCTCGACCGTGGATGCCTGGCGCTCCGAGGGCGAGATCGCCGGCGTGTACTGGTTGCCCGCCCTCGACGACGAAGGCCCGCTCGACTCGCTCACCCTCGCGGATGTGCAGGAAGGGCTGCGCCGCAGGGTGAAGGCCCTGTACGCCGTGCTGCGGCGGTTGTACGACGACCAGCCGTTCCTCGTCGCCGGTACCCGCCTCGGCGGGTTCCACGGCTACGACGCCGCGGGCGCCACGGCCCCGCTGGGTGGAGCCGTGACCGGCTTCGCCAAGTCCTACAAGCGCGAGCGTCCCGAGGCGCTGGTGAAGGCGGTCGACGTGTCGCTGGATGCGCGGCCGGAGGCGGTCGCCGACCTGCTGGTCGCAGAGACGGACCGCGACCCCGGGTGCGTCGAGGTCGGCTACGCCGACGCGCACCGCTGGGGCGTCGGCCTGGTCTCCCGTCCGTTCCCGCCCCAGGGCTCGACGGAGCAGGACGCGAACGGGGCCGGCACCACGCACCTCGGTCCCGACAGCGTCGTACTCGTCACCGGCGCTGCGGGCAGCATCGTCGCGGCCGTCACGGCCGATCTCGCCCGGGCGGGTGGGGGCGGCACGTTCCACCTGCTCGATCTCACCCCCGAGCCGGACCCCACCGACCCCGACCTCCGGTTGTACGTCGGCGACCGCGAGGCCCTGAAGTCGCTCCTCGCCACGAGGATGAAGGAGCAGGGGAAGCGGCCGACACCGGTCGCGATCGAGAAACAGCTGGCGGGCTTCGAACGACTGGCCGCTGCGCTCACCGCGATCGAGGCCGTGCACGACGCGGGCGGCACGGTCCACTACCACTCGGTCGACCTCACCGACGCCGAGGCCGTCGCGCTCGCGATGGACCAGGTACGACGGTCCAGCGACCGCATCGACCTGCTGGTGCACGCCGCCGGCGTCGAGGTGAGTCGCGCCCTTCCGGACAAGGAGCCTCGCGAGTTCGACCTGGTGTACGGCGTGAAGGCCGACGGCTGGTTCAACGTGCTGAAGGCCGCCGGAGACCTGCCGATCGCAGCGACCGTCGTCTTCTCCTCGGTGGCCGGTCGGTTCGGCAACGCCGGACAGTGCGACTACGGATCCGCCAACGACCTGCTGTGCAAGATCACCAGCAGCCTGCGACGTACCCGGCCTGAGACCCGCGCCCTGGCGGTGGACTGGACCGCCTGGGGCGGCATCGGCATGGCCACCCGGGGCTCGGTTCCCACGATCATGGAGATGGCCGGCGTGCAGATGCTCCCGCCGGAGGCCGGCGTCGCCTGGATCAGGAGGGAGCTCACCGGTCATGCCTTCCGCGGGGAGGTCGTGGCGGCGGGCGAGCTCGGGCGCCTGGCGGACGGCTACCACCCGACGGGCGGAGTGGAGCCGACGACCCTCGCGACGTGGGGGAGCGGGTTCGACGGCGAGGTCGTCGAGGCGAACCCCGAGGACGGGCTCGTCGTACGCACCACCCTGGACCCTGCGGCGCAGCCGTTCCTGGACGACCACCGCATCGACGGGACCGCCGTGCTCCCGGGCGTCATGGGCATGGAGTTCTTCGCCGAGGTCGCCCGCCTGCTGGCGCCCGAGCGGTACGTCGTAGCGGTCGAGGACGTCGACTTCCTGGTGCCCGTGAAGTTCTACCGCGACGAGCCGCGGACCCTGACCGTCACCGCTCGGATCCGGCCCGACGGGCCCGACCTGGTCGCGGACTGCCGGCTCGAGGCGGAGCGGATCCTGCCGGGGAGCGAGACGCCGCAACGGACGGTGCACTTCACCGGCTGCGTACGCCTGTCGGAGACGCGGACCCGGTCCGACCGCGCGACCCCCGTGGGGAAACCTCGCGGAGCCGCCGTGATCGCGCCCTCGGACGTCTACCGGCTCTACTTCCACGGCCCGGCGTACCAGGTCGTCGGGGAGGCCTGGAAGGACGACGGCGCGGCCGTCGGGAGGTTCGCCGAGCACCTGCCGGCCGACCATGCGCCGGCCACGACGGCGACGCTCCTCGGCCCGCGTCTGGAGGAGCTGTGCTTCCAGGTCGCGGGACTCTGGGAGGCCGGCTGCGAAGGCCGGCTCGCGCTGCCGGCCCATGTCGACCGGCTGAGCCTGCTGGGAGAGATGGCTACGGGCGAGGGTGACTCGCCGGTAGCGATCGCCCGACCGACGCAGGGCGCGAACGGCGTCTTCGACTGCCAGGTGCTCGACCCGGACGGACGGGTCCTGCTGCGGCTGGAGGGCTACCACACGGTGCCGATGCCCGGCCCGCTCACCGAGGACGTCCGCGCTCCGCTCCGCGCGGCGCTGTCATGACGGAGTGAGGTCGGACGTGAAGCAGATCAGCCGTCTCGGCATCGTCAACCGTGGTGAGCCGGCCATGCGCCTGCTCACGGCGGTGGCGGACCTGAACCGCGCCCAGAGCGTGCACAGCGGGAGCGCCCATCGGATCACGACGGTCGCGCTCTACACCGATCCGGACGCCGACTCGTGGTTCGTGCAGGAGGCCGACGAGGCGGTCCTCCTCGGTGCCGCGAACTACCTGGACCCGCACGACGGGCACCGCAAGTCGACGTACCTCGACGAGGCGGCCGTGGTGGCCGCTCTCGTCGAGGCGTCCTGCGACGCAGTGTGGGTCGGGTGGGGTTTCGTGTCCGAACGGGCGTCCTTCGCCCAGCGTTGCGAAGACGCCGGCATCGTCTTCGTCGGCCCCGACAGCGCCACGATCCGTGCGCTCGGCGACAAGATCACCGCGAAGCGTCTGGCCGAGCAGGCGAACGTGCCGGTGCTGCCCTGGGGCGGCAGCGCTGTCGACACCGCGGCGGACGCGGCGGTCCAGGCCGAGCAGCTGGGGTACCCGGTGGTGCTCAAGGCGACGGCGGGCGGCGGCGGGCGGGGGATCCGCGTCGTACGCTCTCCGGCCGACCTGGAGATGGCTCTCGCAGCGGCGCGTGCCGAGGCCGAGCTGGCCTTCGGCGACCCGACCGTCTTCCTCGAGCACTACATCGAGGCGGCCCGCCACGTCGAGGTGCAGATCATCGCGGACTCCTACGGAACGAGCTGGGCGGTCGGCGTCCGCGACTGCAGCATCCAGCGGCGCAACCAGAAGGTGATCGAGGAGTCCGCCTCCACCGCACTGGCTCCCGGCACCGAGGCCGCGATCAAGTCGGCTGCCGTACGCCTGTCCGAGGCGGTCGGCTATCGCAGTGCCGGCACGGTGGAGTTCCTGGTGGAGCCCGCGACCCAGGAGTTCTTCTTCATGGAGGTCAACGCCCGCCTCCAGGTCGAGCATCCGGTCACCGAGGCGACCACCGGCCTCGACCTGGTCAAGCTGCAGCTGCGGGTGGCGCAGGGCCAGCGGCTGGAGGGCGAGCCCCCGCCACCCCGCGGCCACGCGATCGAGGCGCGCCTGTGTGCGGAGGATCCCGAGCAGGGCTTCACACCGGCACCCGGCCGGATCGAGATGCTCCGCCTGCCGAACGGCAGCGGAGTGCGTGTCGACTCCGGCGTGCGTGAGGGCGACCAGGTCTCCGACCAGTTCGACTCGATGATCGCCAAGATCATCGCCTGGGGCCAGGACCGCGACGAGGCGCTGGCCCGACTGCGTCGATCGCTCGCCCAGAGCACGGTCGTCGTCGAAGGAGGTACAACGAACAGGTCGTTCCTGCTCGGGGTGCTCGACCGGCCGGAGATGGTGGCGGGCGACTACGACAACCGCTGGCTGGACCGGGTCACCGAGGCGGGTGACCACGTGCCTGCGCCGCAGCCCGTCGCGCTGCTCGCCGCCGCCGTCGAGGCGTACGCCGCCGACCATGCGGCGTCGCAGGCGGCCTTCCACGCCGGCGCCCGGCGAGGTCGTCCCGAGATCCCCGAGACCGTCGGGGCGCGGCTCCGGCTGCGCTACGCCGGAGCCACCCACGAGCTCTGGGTCTACCGCACGTCGCCCGGCTCCTACCGCGTGCGCTCGGGGAACGTCTCCGCGGATCTAGAGGTCGACTTCGTCAACGACTACGAGCGCCGGGTCCGCTGCGGTGGCCACCACCACCGAGTGGTGGCGGTGACCCAGGGCGCGATGTTCCGGATCGTCGTGGACGGCACCACCCACCGGGTGACGCGCGACGACGGAGGCGTGGTGCGGGCCGGTTGGCCGGCGTTCGTGGTCTCGGTCCTGGTCCGGGCCGGTGATCGGATCGCCGAAGGGGACGCGGTCGCCGTACTGGAGAGCATGAAGATGGAGTCCACGGTCACCGCGCCGTACTCGGGTGAGGTGACCGCGGTCGAGGTCATGCCCAACGCCCAGGTCAGCACCGGCGCTCCGCTGCTGCGCATCCGTGAGGCGGAGCGGCCCGTGGGCGAGACGGTCGGAGCGAGGCCTCTCGACCTGACCGGGATGGAGGCCCGGCGCGTCGCCGGCACGCCACCGTGCGAGCGGGTCTACGGCTCGTTGCGCCACTACCTCCTCGGCTACGACCTCGACCCGGCCATGCTGCGGCGGCTGCTCGTCGAGCAGCGCCGGCTCGGCGAGATCAGCCCGCCGGCCGACCCCGGACTGCTCCGGTGCGAGGACGGGCTCCTCGACCTCTTCGCCCAGGTGAGCGCGCTCTACCGACCGAGGACCGAGACCCGGCCCGACGACGCGCTGACCTCGGCCAGCACGCAGGAGTTCCTGCTCGCCTATCTGCAGTGGCTCGACCCCGACCGTGCGGGACTGCCCGACGCCTATCGAGCACGCCTCGTGGCGGCCCTGGCCCACTACGGCGTCGACGGGCTCCAGCGCACTCCGGAGCTCGAAGCCGCCGTGGTCTGGATGTTCCGTTCCTTCAGCCGGGTCGGCGAGCTGATCCCCGTCGTGATGTCGATCCTCGAACGTCGGCTCCGCGCGAGGAGGGAGCTCGCGCCGCTGGCGGACGAGGAGATGCGGGCAAGGTTCGACCGGTTGGCCGCTTCGGCGCAGGTCCGGCACCAGGCCATCGCGGAGCTCGCCCACGACGTGGTGTTCCGCTACTTCGACGAGCCCGTCCTGGAAGCCCTGGTGGAGTCGGAGGACGACGCGACCGAGCGCGCGCTCGGCGCCGTCGAGGCCGAACCGTGCGGTCCGGGAACCGCGGGCGCGATCGAGCGCCTGGTGGATTCACCGCACCCACAGCGCGGAGCGCTGCTCCGCCACTGGCTGAACACGACCGACCAGGACTTCCGGAAGGTGCTGCTCGAGGTCTACGCCCGGCGCTACTACCGCATCCGCGAGCTGCGGGACCTGACCTTCGACGAGACGAACGGCCAGCTGCTGTGCTCCGCCGACTACGACTGGGAGAACAAGCACATCCACCTCGTCGTCGGGTACGCCGAGCTGTCCGAGCTGCCGCGGGCGGCACGAGCCGTGGCCGAGCACCTCCGCGGCGTACCGGACGAACGGCAGGTCACCGTCGACCTGGCCACGTGGCGCAGCGGTTCGCACACCGTGGTCGACGAGACGGCTCCGGTGGTGGAGGCGCTGCTCGCGCAGTGCGACTTCGGCCGCGTGCCCTGGCGGGTGGACGTCACCGTGACCACCACGGACGGCGCCGAGGCCGAGCACGTGCGCACCCTGCACCTGAGCTATCGGCCCAAGGCGAGCGGCGGGCTGCAGGAGGACCTGCTGTACCGCAACCTCCATCCGATGCTGGCCAAGCGGCTCGACGTGTGGAGGCTGGCGAACTTCCGGCTGGAGCGACTGGCCTCCGCCGAGGACGTCTACCTCTTCCACGGGGTGGCCCACGACAACCCGAAGGACAGCCGACTCTTCGCGCTGGCGGAGATCCGCGACCTGACGCCGGTCGTCGATACGACCGGGACGCGGTCGTACCCGTGGCTCGGCCGGATGGGTGTGCAGTGCCTTGCCGCGATGCGGGCCGCGCTGGCGACGTTCCCCGCGCGGGAACGTCCGAGCTCGAACCGGATCGTGCTCTACGTCCGGCCGTTGTGGGACGTGCCCCGCACCTCGTGGCCCGACCTCGCCCGCACCTTCGCACCGCTCGCGGAGGGCGTGGGCCTGCAGAAGGTGCTGCTGCGGGTCCGGATCGCCGAGCAGAACGGGTCGGTCAGCGACGAGGTCCTGGACGTGCAGGGCATGGGCGGCCAAGGCGTGACGGTTCGCGAGGGGCAGTCGCGCAACGAGCCGATCCGCCCGCTCACGCCGTACCGGCAGAAGGTGCTGAAGGCGGAGCGGTTCGGCGTGCCCTACCCGTACGAGATCCTGCGGATGCTGACGGCCCGTCCGGGCGCCTCCGCCGACTTCCCACCGGGCACGTTCGTGGAGCACGACCTGGACGCCGACGGCCACCTGGAGCCGGTCACCAGAGAGGCGGGGCTCAACACCGCGAACGTCGTGGTCGGGGTCCTCACCAACCGTACGGCGAAGATCCCGGAGGGGATGAGTCGGGTCGTCCTCCTGAGCGACCCCACCCGCGGGCTGGGCAACCTCGCGGAGCCGGAGTGCCGACGCGTCCTGGCCGCACTGCACCTCGCGGAGCGGATGCGGGTGCCCGTCGAGTGGTTCGCGGTCTCCTCGGGCGCGCTGATCGCCATGGAGAGCGGCACCGAGAACATGGACTGGATCGCAGCGGTCCTGCGTGGGCTCATCGAGTTCACCCAGGGCGGCGGCGAGATCAACATCGTGGTGACCGGCATCAACGTCGGGGGCCAGCCGTACTGGAACGCCGAGGCGACGATGCTGATGCACACCCGCGGCATCCTGGTGATGCTGCCGACGAGCGCGATGGTGCTCACCGGCAAGCAGGCGCTGGACTTCTCCGGCGGCGTCTCGGCCGACGACAACTTCGGCATCGGGGGCTACGACCGGGTGATGGGCCCGAACGGCCAGGCGCAGTACTGGGCCGCGACCCTCGAGGACGCCTGCCGCATCCTGTTCCGGCACTACGACCACGCGTTCGTGGTCCCGGGCGAGCGCTTCCCGCGGCGCGCCGCCACGCGCGACCCGGTCGACCGCGACGTACGGACCTCGCTCCACGCCGAGGTGAAGGGGACCGACCAGCATGTCGTCGGGGACGTCTTCTCGGCCGGGTCCAACCCGGAGCGCAAGAAGCCGTTCGACATCCGCTCCGTGCTGCGGGCGGTCGTCGACACCGACAGCGAGCCGCTCGAGCGGTGGGCGGCCTGGCGCGGCGCCGAGTCCACGGTGGTCTGGGACGCTCACATCGGCGGGGTGCCCGTCTGCCTGCTCGGTCTGGAGTCCCGGACCCTCGCCCGGCGCGGGTACGTGCCGGCGGACGGGCCGGCGTCGTTCACCTCGGGCACCCTCTTCCCGCAGTCCGCGCGCAAGGCCGCGCGCGCCATCAACGCGGCCAGCGGGAACCGGCCGCTCGTCGTCCTGGCCAACCTCTCCGGCTTCGACGGGTCTCCGGAGTCCATGCGCCACTGGCAGCTCGAGTACGGCGCCGAGATCGGCCGCGCGGTGACGAACTTCAGCGGACCGATCGTGTTCGTCGTGGTGTCCCGGTACCACGGTGGTGCCTTCGTGGTCTTCTCCAAGCAGCTGAACCCGATGCTGGAGATCGCCGCGGTGGAGGGTTCCTACGCCTCGGTGATCGGCGGGGCGCCCGCGGCCGCCACGGTCTTCGCACGTGAGGTGCAGTCGCGGACCGAGAGCGACCCGCGCGTCAGCGCGCTGCGGACCCGGCTCGTCGCGGCCGACGCCGACGAGGGCGGGACCCTCCGCGCCGCCCTCGCCCGGATGAGCGACCAGGTGCGCTCGGAGAAGCTGGGCGAGGTGGCTGACGAGTTCGACGCGATCCACACCATCCAGCGTGCCCGCCGAGTGGGGTCGGTCGACGCGATCATCCCGGCCGCCGAGCTGAGGCCCTACGTGATCGCCGCGCTCGAACGCGGTCTCGCGCGCGCAGACGCCTGACGTCTCGCGGGTCATTCGGACCGCGGGTCACTCGGAGCGCGGGTCACTCGGAGCGCGGGCGATCCACCCAGCTGTGCACCGGGCGTCCGATCTCGAGGTCTCCGGCGCCCGCGAGCGCCCGGGGCGGGGGGAGGGGCGCCTCGGCGGCGACCGTGACGACGTACGTCCCGGCCCGGAGCCACCACCCGATCACCCCATCACCCTCGGCCGTGCGCACCTCGAGCCCGGCCCAGCCCGTCGTGCTCTCGCGTCCGCCGAGCACGACCTCGACCGTGCGGGTGTCCCTCCGCAGGCCGGTCTGCAGGACCTTCAGCGCACTCTCCTTCGCCGACCAGATCAAGGTGGCCGCCAGGTCGCGGTCCGTAGCGGGCTGCGCCGCGACGTACTCCTGTTCGGCGGTGGTGAGGAAGTCGGCCACGAACCCCGAAGACCGCGGTTCGACCAGCTCGAGATCGCAGCCCAGCCTGCCCAGCGCCTCGCCTACCACGCAGATCGCCCACCCGGCCCGGTCGCTGAGCGACACGTCGAGCCCCGCGTCCTCGCCGTCGACGCCCACCGCCGGAGCACCGCTCGGCCGGTTGGTCACCTCGATCCGGGCCAAGGACCCGAGGTCGTCCGGCAGCCCGACGACGGCGGCGACGGCGTGCTTGCAGACCCATCGCCGCAGGAGGTACTCCGTGCGTCGCTTCGTCATGGGCATCCCGGACGCACGGGCGGACTCGCCGACGGTCAGCCATGCGTCGGTGCCCGGTAGGTCGTGCTCCCCTCGGGCCAGCCACGTCATCGTGCCGGCGGGGAGGTCTGGCGCCATGCCACACGGTAGGACCCGGATCGATCGCGGAGCCAGCCGGCGTACGCCGACCGGAGCAGGCTGCGGGCGCTCGCTAACCTCGACCCATGCCAGACCTGTCGGCCGAGGACCAGAAGCTGGTGACCCTGGCGCGGGCCACGATGGCGCGGACCCGGGCGTCCGAGGGCGCCGCGGTGCGCGACCTCGACGGCCGGACTTACGCCGCCGCCGCGGTGGACCTCGCGTCGCTCAGGCTCACGGCGCTCGAGGTGTGCGTCGCGATGGCGGTCACGTCCGGCGCGCAGGCGCTGGAGGCCGCGGTCCGCCTCGGTGACGACTCCGTCCCCGACCTCCGGGCCGTGCGCGAGCTCGGCGGCGATGTCGTCGTGCATCTCGGCGACGCCACGGGCGAGGTCACCGGCACCGCGTGACGGGTGCGGCGGCGGCGTCGTGGCCCGGTCGGACGGAGGTCAACCGGACCCCGGCTCCGTTCCGTCCCGAAGCGGAGTAAGTTGCGGTGCTGTGTTGACAGGTCGGACTGCCCACGCAGCGGCGGTGGCGCGTCTCCAGGCGTCGTACGACGCCATCCCGGTGGGCCAGCCGGTCCGCCTCGCGAAGAAGACCTCCAACCTGTTCCGCCCGCGTACGGCCACGGGCGCTCCGGGGCTCGACGTGTCCGGGTTGTCGGGAGTCATCTCGATCGACGCCGCCGCGGGCACGGCCGACGTACAGGGCATGTGCACCTACGAGCACCTCGTCGACGCGACCCTGCCCCACGGGCTCATCCCCTACGTCGTCCCGCAGCTGCGCACGATCACCCTCGGCGGCGCCGTCAGCGGCCTGGGCATCGAGTCGACCAGCTTCCGCAGCGGCCTGCCCCACGAGTCGGTCGTCGAGATGGACATCTTCACCGGCGCCGGCGAGGTCGTGACCACGAAACCCGGCGACCGGCTGTTCGACACGTTCCCCAACTCCTACGGCTCGCTCGGCTACGCCACCCGGCTACGGATCCGGCTCGAGAAGGTGCCGTCGTACGTCTCGCTGCGACACGTCCGCTTCGACGACGCCGGTCTGCTCGCCAAGGTCATCGCCGACATCGTCGAGACCAAGGCGTACGACGGTGTCCGCGTCGACGGCCTCGACGGCACCGCGTTCCAGCCGGGGGAGTACTACCTCACGCTCGCGACCTGGACGGACACGCCGGCGGTGGTCTCGACAAGCTCGACCGACGACGGGAGCTCGACCGACGACGGGAGCTCGACCGACGACGGGAGCTCGACCGCCGAAGGGAGCTCGAGCGGCGGCCCCACGAACCCCAGCGACTACACCGGGCAGCAGATCTACTACCGGTCGATCCAGCAGCGCGAGACCGACCTGCTGACGATGTACGACTACCTCTGGCGCTGGGACACCGACTGGTTCTGGTGCTCGCGTGCCTTCGGCGCCCAGCACCCCGTCGTACGCCGGCTCTGGCCGCGTCGCCTCAAGCGCTCCGACGTCTACTACCGGATGGTCGCCCTCGACCACCGGCTCCACGTCGGCGCGTTCCTGGACCGCCGGGCCGGCCGGCCCGAGGGCGAGCGCGTCGTGCAGGACGTCGAGATCCCGGTCGAGCGGCTCCCGGAGTTCCTCGACTGGTTCGACGCCGAGGTCGGCATGCGGCCGGTGTGGCTGTGCCCGTTGGTCTCGACCGGCTCGAGCGGCGGGAAGCGCTGGCCGACGTACCCGCTCGACCCGGACGCCCTCTATGTCAACGTCGGGTTCTGGGGCAACGTCGGGGTCGGCCCCGACGCGCCGAACGCGCCCCTCAACCGCGCGATCGAGGCGCGGGTCCACGAGCTCGGTGGTCACAAGTCGCTCTACTCGGAGGCGTTCTACGACCGCGAGACGTTCGACCAGCTGTACGACGGCGCCCACCTGGCGCAGGTCAAGGATCGGTACGACCCGGGCCACCGACTGACCACCCTGTACGACAAGGCGGTGAGGAGACGATGACCATGAAGATCGCCGACGCTTTCGAGCAGCTGATCCAGGGCCCGCTGCCCCTTCGCTTCACGGCGTACGACGGCAGCGCGAGCGGGCCGGAGGACGCGCCGTTCGGCTTCGACCTGCGCACCGAGCGTGGCCTGGCCTACCTGATGACGGCGCCGGGCGACCTCGGCCTCGGGCGCGCCTACGTCACCGGCGACCTCGTCGTGACCGGTGTCCACCCGGGCGACCCGTATGAAGGGCTGAAGGCGCTCCAGAAGGGCCTCAAGCTCCGTCGCCCGTCGCCGGCGGAGATCGTGAAGATCGTCTCCGCCCTCGGGATCTCCCACCTCAAGCCACCCACGCCGCCCAAGGAGGAGACCCTGCCGCGCTGGCGCCGCGTCGTCGAGGGCGTCCGCCACTCGCGGACCCGCGACAAGGAGGCGATCCACCACCACTACGACGTGTCCAACGCCTTCTACGAGCTGGTGCTCGGGCCGTCGATGACCTACACCTGTGCGGTCTACCCGACCGACGACGCGACCCTCGAGCAGGCACAGCACTACAAGTACGACCTGATCGCCCACAAGCTCGGCCTCGCGCCCGGGATGCGGCTGCTCGACGTCGGCTGCGGCTGGGGCGGCATGGTCCGCCACGCTGCCCGGCACTACGGCGTGCAGGTGCTCGGTGTGACCCTGTCCCGCGAGCAGGCGACCTGGGCGCAGGAGAAGATCAAGGAGCAGGGCCTCGACGACCTCGCCGAGGTGCGGCACAGCGACTACCGCGAGGTCACCGAGACCGGCTTCGACGCCGTCAGCTCGATCGGCCTGACCGAGCACATCGGCGTCCGCAACTACCGGTCCTACTTCGGCTTCCTCCGCGACCGCCTGCGCCCCCAGGGCCGGCTGCTGAACCACTGCATCACGCGCCCGCACAACCGCCACACGGAGACCGGCGCCTTCATCGACCGCTACGTGTTCCCGGACGGCGAGCTGACCGGCTCGGGACGGATCATCACCGAGCTGCAGAACGCCGGCCTCGAGGTCCATCACGAGGAGAACTTCCGGCTCCACTACGCCCGGACCCTCGCCGGTTGGTGCCGCAACCTCGAGGAGAACTGGGACGCCTGCGTCGATGAGGTCGGCGAGGGCACGGCACGCGTCTGGGGCCTCTACATGGCGGGCTCGCGGCTCGGCTTCGAGCGCAACGAGATCCAGCTCCACCACGTGCTGGCGACGAAGACCGACGACCAGGGCCACGACGGCATGCCGCTGCGCCCGTCGTTCGAGAACGACGCGACGTACCCCGCGGGGGACTGACGCACGACTGCTGCGTCAGTGCGCCCGGACCTGCTCCGGCCCGGCTGCCGTAGCGACCGTCGTCTCGCGCGAGAGCCGATAGCGGCGCAGCAGGCGCCACCCGGCGATCACGACGAGCGCGTAGCCGACACCGGCGATCTCGTCGACGACGTAGTGCTCGCCCCCGTAGAGCAGGGTGAAGCCCATCGCCAGCGGGTAGCCGGCGAGCAGTACCTTCTGCCACCAGCGCTTGCCCCACCAGAAGAAGCCGGCGGCGAGCGTCGCGTACGCCGTGTGCAGTGACGGCATGGCGGCGACCGGGTTGACGAGGTACTGACCCTGGCTGACCAGGCCGCCGACCATGTGCAGCCCGATCAGGTCGAACCCCTCGGAGGTGTAGCGGCCCACGGCCGGCCCGGGGAACACGCCGCCGGAGTCGGCCAGCCACGGCGGGGCCATCGGGTAGACGAAGTACGTCGCCACGCCGGCGACGGCGAGCACGATCACCAGCCGCATCCAGACCACGAAGCGCGGGCGGTTGCGGATCCACAGGATCACCGCGACGGTCGGCATCACCAGGAAGTGGCTGCAGTAGACCAGGCTGACCAGCACGCCGTACCACGGCACCGAGGTGCCGGGGTGGAGATGCTCCTGTACCCACGTCGTCGGCATCGTGCCACCGCCGAGCCAGCGGTCGAAGCGGATCGGGAACATCACGTGCAGCGGCAGGCCCAGGTCGTTGCTCACGTGGGCGATCGGGTAGGTCTGGTGGTGCACCTGCGCGGCGGAGTACGGCGAGGCGTAGCCGCGGCTGTAGTCGTAGGCGAGCAGGACGGCCTCGAAGGGCAGCCAGTCGACCATCATCTGCCACCAGGCGGCCCAGCCGCGACCGAGCACGACGATGGTCAGGAACGCAAGGATCCCGCCGTAGATGCCGAGCCGGTCGGTCGGGACCCCCTGCAGCCGGATGAAGAGCAGCAGCCCCAGGGCGTACGCCGCGAAGGCCGCCCAACGCACGTGGTTCCAGCGCCAACCGGTCGACCGCATCCGCTCCGGGCCGAGCACGCGATGGCGTGGGTCGACGTCGGAGACCTCCTCGGAGAGGTCGAGAGCGCTCACCCGGCGATGCTAGCCGCCCGAGCCCACGGCACTAGATTTGGCGCGATGACCACGAAGGCAGTGCGGTACGACGCGGTCGTGGCGCGCCGCGACTCCCTCTCGCCACACCTGGTACGCCTGACGCTGTCGGTCCCGGCGTTCGTCTCGACCGGGGTCCCCGACGAGTGGGTCGGCCTCGTGGTGCCCGGGCAGTTCCAGGTGCGCTACTACACGGTGCGCAGCCACGCGCCCGACGAGGTCGTGCTCGACGTCGTCATCCACGACGAGGGCCTGGTCACCGAGTGGGCCACGGACGACTGCGTCGGCGACCGTGTCGTGGTCACCGGTCCCCAGGGGTCGTTCGACCTGCCTGCCGATGCTGGTTGGCTGCTCCTGGTCGGCGACCTCACCGGCCTGCCGGCGATGGCTCGCATCGCCGAGCGTGAGTGGGGTGGCGACTCCCTGCCGATCCGCGTCTGGGCGGAGGTGACCGACGACCTGTCCGGCTACCTTCCCCACGGCGCGGACGTCACCTGGCTGGAGCCCCCTGCGCGCGGCCGGTCCCGGCTCGCCGAGGTCGTGGAGGCCATCGACTGGCCGCAGGGCGACGGCTACTTCTGGATGGCCGGCGAGTCCGCCCAGATGCGCGCGATCCGCAAGCACCTCATGCGCGAGCGGCGGCTGCCGAGCACGGCGTACGACGTGATGGGGTACTGGCGGGCGGTCTCGGCGCGACAGCCGCGTGCGGTCGACCCGGCCCCGATCTGGCAGGCCGGCAAGGCCGCGGGCAGGACCGACGAGGAGATCTGGGCGGCGTACGACGAGGCACGCGATGGCTGAGCACCCGAGCACCTACCGCAGCGGGTTCGCGTCGTTCGTCGGGCGGCCCAATGCCGGCAAGTCCACGCTGACCAACGCCCTGGTCGGGCAGAAGATCGTGATCACCTCCGACAAGCCGCAGACCACGCGCACGGTCGTCCGCGGCATCGTGAACCGCGACGACGCCCAGCTCATCCTGGTCGACACTCCCGGCCTGCACCGGCCGCGTACGCTGCTCGGCGAGCGGCTCAACGACCTGGTCCGCACCACCTGGGCCGAGGTCGACGTGGTGGCGGTGTGCTTTCCGGCGAACGAGAAGATCGGCCCCGGAGACCGTTACCTCGTCAGCGAGCTGGCCAAGGTACGCCGTACGACGAAGTTCGCGGTCGCGACCAAGACCGACCTCGCCGACGCCGCGCGGATCGGCCGCCACCTGACGGACATCGCCGAGCTCGGTCGCCAGACCGACACCGAGTGGGCGGAGATCGTCCCGGTGTCCGCGGTGTCGGGCGACCAGGTGCAGCTCCTCGCCGACCTGCTGGTCAGGCAGCTGCCCGAGGGGCCGCAGCTCTACCCCGACGGCGACCTCACGGACGCGCCCGAGGAGGTCCTGGTGGCCGAGCTCGTCCGCGAGGCCTCGCTCGACGGGGTCCGCGACGAGCTGCCGCACTCCATCGCCGTCCTCGTCGAGGAGATGGGCCTGGCCGAGGGGCGGCCCGACGACAAGCCCCTGCTGGTCATCCACGCCAACATCTACGTCGAGCGCTCGTCGCAGAAGGGCATCGTGATCGGCCACAAGGGCGCCCGGCTGCGGCAGGTCGGCACCGTCGCCCGTCGGCAGATCGAGGCGCTGCTCGGCACGCCGGTCTATCTCGACCTCCACGTCAAGATCGCCAAGGACTGGCAGCGCGACCCCCGGCAGCTCCGCAAGCTCGGGTTCTGAGTGCTGCGGGTGAGCTCGCGAACCCGCAGGTGAAGCGAAAGATTGAGGAGCGTCGACCCGGATCGGCGCGAAGGGACGAGGTGGGGGGCGCGTCTCGAAATCCAGTCGGGTCGCGGAGGGTGCGCTCAGGAGGGGGCCCAGCACACGCCGTACGTCTGGCCGCTCCGCCACTGCCGCAGCGTCGGCCACTGGTAGGACCACTGGTAGTTCAGGGGGTCGCTGGCGATCGCGCTGGCGGCGTCCTTGCAGGGGGTCTGGCCGGCGTCGCGGACCTTCGCGACGCCGGGGTAGCTGCCCGGCGGGAAGTCGACGGTGCGGAGCGCCCGCCAGGTGTGGGGAGCCGCGCAGATGCGTTGCTGGAAGCCGGAGGTGCCGGGCTCGGCGGTGCCGCACAGCCCGTAGTGCGCCCGGCCCGCCGGCTGGCCCAGGACACCCACGAGCCGCCCCGTGAGAAGGGCGAGGTGCTGGTCGTCGCGCAGGGAGATCGCCACGCAGCGGAACCAGTGAGCCCCGAGACCGGTCTCCTCGACCGTGGGCGTGAACCAGATCGTGCGGAGGAGGCTCAGGCGGCGGGTGCCGGGGGTGCCGCCGACGAAGGTGGCGAAGTGCTGGGGGCACACGGTCGACTCGAGGCGGTGCACCCGGGGGCCGTCGACCGCGAGGTGGCGACCGAAGGTGCCGACGTAGAACGTCACGGCCGTATGGCGGCCCACGCACGAGACCGGCTTCTTGTCGCTCGTCGGGGCCAGGGCGTCGTCGTACCCGAGGCGGTAGCAGGCGTGCGGCAGCGGCGGCGGAGGGGGCGGGAGCTTCGCGGAGTGGCTCGCCCTGGGCGAGCTGACGACCGGCGTGGGGTCGGCCCTGGGCGCGGAGCTGGTCGAGCCTGAGCAGGCGGTCAGCAGGAGGGTCGCCAGGACGCCTGCGAGCAGGCCCTTCACGAGGCGGTCCTCGCCCAGCAGACCGAGCGACGGTTGCCGGCATCCCACTCGGACCGGTGGAACCAGGAGTACCCGAAGTCGTAGTCGACGGGGTAGTCGAGCCAGGCGCCGACCGACTTCGAGCAGAAGGCACGGGTCCGGGTCTGGACGAGCTGGTCTCCGGGGTAGGCGTCGTTGCTCCCGCCGAGCACGATGGTCGTCACGGCCCGCCAGTCGTGCTTCGCGGCGCACGGGACCTTGACCGACCCGCTCACCGTGGCGCCCTGAGCGCACACCATCCACCGATCCGACGGCCGGCCGAGCAGCAGCCCCTTGGTCGTCGTGGGGAGGTCGACGTAGCGGCGCGTCTGGTCGCCGCCACCGATCACGTCGCAGCGATACCACCGAGCGCCGGCCGCCCAGGCGGCGGTGCTGGGCCGGAACCACGCCCAGCTCAGGATCGTGCGCATGGCGAGGCTCTCGTCGGCTCCGGTGAAGTGGATGAACTTCTCGCTACAGGCGCGATAGGCGTACGCCGCCACGTCGCTGTCGTCGTACGACGCGTCGGCGAACTCTGCGGACATCGACCCCACCGCGAAGGTCTGCGCCGTGTGCGCCTTCGTGCACGGGACCGGTGAGGTGCTGTTGCTGGGCTGGGCGACGTCGTCGGGGGACAGCATCCGGCACGCGCCGAGGTCGGGCGCCGCGGTCGAGCCCGCGGCCGGATCCGCCGACCCGGAGCGGCCGAGGCACCCGGTGAGGGTGAGCGCCGCGATCGCCAGGGGTACGACGACCCGCATGACGTGCGGCATCGGACCCCCAGATCCTCGGTGACACGGAACGTCGCGATGCTACCGAGTGACCCCTCGGGCACGACCGTGCCGTGGCCTAGCATCGGCTGGTGCTGGAGGTGCGGGCGGCACGTGCCGCCGACCGTCGCGACGTCGTCCGGGTGATGGCGGCGGCGTTCGACGACGACCCGGTGGCCCGCTGGCTGGTTCCTCCGGGCCGCTCGCTGGAGCCGTTCTTCGCGGCCCACAGCCGGTGGTCGCACTTCGCCCCCGGCTGCACCGACCTGGCGCTCGTGGACGGCGAGCCGGTCGGAGCGGCGTTCTGGGACCCGCCGGGCTTCCAGGTGTCGGTGCTGCGACAGGTGGTCGCGCTGCCGTTCTACGTGCGGGCGCTCGGGCGTCACCTCGACCGCGGCGCGACGGTCGAGAGCCAGATGCGCAGGGTCCGGCCGGCGGAGGAGTTCTGGTACCTCGCCGGGGTCGGCGCGGTGCGGCGCGGGGAGGGCATCGGGTCGGCACTGCTGCGCCACCGACTCGACGCCTTGGCGGGACCGGCGTACCTCGAGAGCAGCAAGCAGGAGAACATCGCCTTGTACGAGCGGTTCGGTTTCGAGCTGCGGGATCCGATCAGCCTGCCGGGCGGGCCGGACCTGTGGCCGATGTGGCGGAAGGGATGACGGCGTGAAGACAGTCGACTGGGAGACGGTGCGCCTGTTCCTGCACGTGGTCGCGGCCACGGTGTGGGTGGGCGGCCAGATCACCCTCGCAGCGCTCGTGCCCGCACTCCGGGGAGCCGGGGACGGTGTCACCCGGGTGGCCGCCCAGGCATTCAACCGCGTCGCGTGGCCGGCCTTCGGCGTCCTCGTGGTGACCGGTGTCTGGAACGTCATCGCCGTGGACGACAGCTCGGACGCCTTCCAGCACACGCTGATGCTCAAGTACGTGCTCGTGCTCGCCTCGGGCGTGACGGCGTACGTCCACCAGCGCGCCACGTCGCGTACGACGATGGGGGTCTTCGGTGCGCTGACCGGGCTGTCGGCGGTGGGTGCCCTCTTCGTCGGGGTCTGGCTGGCCCAGTGACCACCACCCTCTACCGGGCCGGGTGCATCGTGGCCTTCCAGGACGGTGAGCACCGGATCCTCCGCGACGGCTGCCTCGTCGTCGCGGACGACCGGATCGTCCATGTGGGATCGACGTACGACGGCCCGGCGGACCGGCGTGTCGAGGTGCCGGACCGGATCATCACCCCGGGTCTCATCAACACCCACGCCCACCTCGACGAGTCACCCATCGACAAGTCGGTGCAGGAGGACGTCGGCAACCGCCAGTTCTGGCTGACCGGGCTGATCGAGATCCTGCCGACCGAGATGGCCGGCCTCGACGAGGAGGGAGCACGGGCCTGCGTCGACTACTCGCTGATCGAGCTCGCGCGCACCGGCACCACGACCGTGGTCCAGATGGGCGGCCTGGAGGAGTACGTCGCCGACGCGATCGAGGCCAGCGGCCTTCGGGGGTACGTCGCCCCGATGTACCGGTCCGGCCACTGGTTCACGCCGGACGGCAAGCGGGTGGAGTACGCCTGGGAGGCCGACGACGGGCGACCGGGCTTCGAGGCCGCGGTGCGTTTCGTCGAGCGGATGCGCGGTCGCGGCGACGGACGGGTGCAGGGCTTTCTGGCGCCCGCCCAGGTCGACACGTGCAGCGAGGCGTTGCTGCGCGACTCGCGCGCCGCGTCCGACGATCTCGAGATCCCCCTCTCGCTGCACGCCTCGCAGGGTGTCTGGGAGTTCCAGGAGATGACGGGGCGCCACGGTCGTACGCCGATCGAGTGGCTCTCCGACCTCGGCTTCCTCGGCCCCCGCACGCTGCTCGGGCACGCGATCTTCGTGGCCGGGAGCTCCTGGGTGAACTTCGCGGGCGACGACCTGGCGCTGCTGGCGCACTCCGGCACCTCGGTGTCCTACAACGCGTGGTGCTTCATCCGGCGCGGCTTCGTGATGGAGTCGTTCCCGGGGTACGTCGACGCCGGGGTCAACATGTGCCTGGGCACGGACACCGCCCCGCAGTCGATGATCGAGTCGCTGCGCTGGACCGCGATCGCCGGCAAGGTCGCGGCCCGGCGTACGGACGTGTCCACGGCGCGTCAGGTCTTCGACTCCGCCACCGTGAACGCGGCGCGGGCCCTCGGCCGTCAGGACCTCGGCCGGATCGCCGCAGGCGCGAAGGCCGACCTGCTGTTCTGGCGGGCCGACGGGTTCACGATGACGCCCGTGCGCGACCCCATCCGCAACATCGTCTACTACGCCCAGCCGGCCGACCTCGCCGAGGTCGTGGTCGACGGGCGGACGCTGGTCGAGGACGGCCAGGTGCTCGGTGCCGACGTGGTGGCGGCCACCCGCGGGGTCCAGCGGGCCGGTGAGCGGGTCTGGTCGCGTTGGTCCTCCGGCGACTGGGCAGGACGCACGCTGGAGCAGGTGGCTCCGCAGACCTACGACGACTTCGTGGGCTGACGCCGGTCCTTGCGGAACGCGATCGTCTCGGCCACGACCCAGGAGCCGAGGGCGTCGTTGATCGCGATCATGGGCGCGTTGCCGGGCACGTTCCACGTGTCGACCATCTCGACGTCGGCGCGCTCCTCGCCCAGCCACTCGAGCATCGCGAGCTTCAGCCGCAGCCCGAGCCGATGGCCGCGGTGGGTGGCGACCACGGAGGTGTCCTCCTGCGCCGCGATCGTCGGCCGGAGCTCGTGGACACAGGTGATGGTGAGGCCGGCCGGCTCACCCGACGCGCGGTGCCGCGCCACGATCGTGTACGGCGTCTGCTCCTGGTCGGCCAGCCACGCCTCGGTACGGCGGATCCGCTCGGGCGTGAAGACCTCGTACTCGCCCGGCTCCGGGGCGTCGTTGATCACCTCGCGCAGCACCTGCAGGTCGCCGAGCAGCTCCTCCGGGCAGGGGCCGACGAACCGCTCCAGGTCGTAGGCCGCACCGGCCCGCTCGGTCTCGGCCACCAGGTCGGCGGGTTGCGGCGACCGCAGCGAGAGACGTCGTACCTGGTGGGAGCCCTGCCGGGTGTAGCCCATCCGTGGCACAGCGTGCTCGCCTGACGTGCCGGCCCAGGCCGGCGCGCGCAGCCTGGGCCGGTCGGTGCCCTCCTCGGCCGCCGCCATCAGGGCGCGGCCGATGCCGTGGCGCTGGTGCTCGGGGTGGACGGCTCCCAGGATCTTGGCGCCGGCGAGGTTCTCGAAGAGGTTGAGCGTCAGTCCGGCGTACCCGACGAGGCGTCCGTCGCGGCGGGCGAGCCAGAGTCCTTCCAGCGGACCCTCCGTGCCGTAGTCGCGGCACTCGAGCAGGAACGTCCGCGCGGTGTGGTGCCGACGAACGGTGTCCTCGAGCGCGGCGTTGTCGATCGCGGCCAGCTCGCCCGCGGTCGCCAGGTCGAGGTCGGCGACCGAGATCCGCTCGAGGTCGGTGCTCACACGGCCACCAGCTGCAGGTAGGCCAGGCCGAGGACGCCGCGGTAGCCGGCGAAGTACCCCGCATGCTGGCGGGCGATGCGCTCACGCACGCCGGCCGCGCGGGTGTCGTCGGGGTCGTGTCCGGCGAGCCAGCGGGCGTGCCCGGCGGTGAATCCCGACTCGAACCTGTCCCACTCGTCGAGGGTCGCCTCGTGGGCTGCGACGACCGCGAAGCCGTGCTCCTCCGCGATCGCCAGCAGAGTGCCCAGCGCGACGTACTCGTCGTCGCGGCCCGACAGCGGCGCCGTCGCCTCGGGGGTCGGTGGCCGCGACCAGATCCCCTCGCCGTACACCAGGCGACCGCCGCGCGGGAGCAGTCCCCGCAGCGCAGTGAGGGCGGCGGCGTAGTCGAGGGGCTGTGCCTCCGTCACGTCGGACCCCCAGATCTGAGAGGCGCCGATGCAGGTGACCGCGTCGAACGGTCCGGTGACCACTTGGGCGTCCCGGGCGTCGAAGACGGCGCGGTCAGCCAGGCCACGGCGTACGGCGTGCTCCCGGGCCACGCCGAGCGACTCCTCGTCCAGGTCCACGCCGAGTCCGTGGGCGTCCGGCGCGGCCTCGAGCACCCGCAGGAGGAGCTCGCCCCAGCCGCACCCGACGTCGAGCACGTGCGATGGCTGCTCCTCGGCGAGGAACGCCACGATTCTTGCGGCGCGCTCCTCCGAGAGGGGGGAGAGGAACGTCAGGTCGCGGTGGAGCGGGGTCAAGATCGGCATCGACCCCAGTCTCTCGGGGGCGAGCCGCGCCGCGCGACCGGATAACCGTGCCGGTCGCCTCGTGCGTCGGTCGAGCCCTCGTCGGTCGAGCCCTGCCGTGCGTGGGTCGAGCCCTGCGATGCGTGGGTCGAGCCCTGCGATGCGTGGGTCGAGCCCTGCGATGCGTGGGTCGAGCCCTGCGATGCGTGGGTCGAGCCCTGCCGTGCGTCGGTCGAGCCCTGCCGTGCGTCGGTCGAGCCCTGCCGTGCGTGGGTCGTCGGTCGAGCCCTGCCGTGCGTGGGTCGAGCCCTGCGATGCGTGGGTCGAGCCCTGCGATGCGTCGGTCGAGCTTGTCGAGACCACACATTCCGGAAGTCAGTTCCTATGGAGTATCTCGACATCTGGGAAGTGCCTTGTGGACATCGCCTGAGCTGTCGGTGGTCGCTGATTCGATGGCGGCATGTCGATCTCGGAGCTGGACCCTCGTCCCAGCCCCGCGGCTGCGCTGGCGCAGGTGGTCACGGCGGTCCGAGACCTCGACGCGACGTGGTGGTTCCATCAGTCGGACGACGATCTGATCGACGTGGTCTCGCAGGTCGAGGCCGCCCGCTCCGCACTGGCGGCGGTGCAAGCCGGCGCGGTCGCCGAAGCCGATGCCCGCGACCTCGCCAAGCGGAGGCTCCACCACGGATCGACGGGAGACTGGCTGACCCACGTGGGCGGGCTGCGGAAGGGCGAAGGACGGCGGGTCGTGGCGCGGGCTCACGCAGTGACCGGTGCGCTGTCCGCGCCCCGAGAAGGCATGGCGGCAGCTCGAGTCTCACCCGAGCAGGCCGACGTGATCGTGAGGTCCGTCGAGCAGCTGCCCGGCGGACAGGCGGTACGCGCCCGCGGTGAACGCGCCTTGCTCGAGCACGCCGACAGCATGGACGCGAGCGAGCTGGCCAGGACAGGCCGACACCTGGTCCACGTGGTCGACCCCGATGCCGAGGATCGCAAGCTCGAGCGCCAGCTGGCCCGGGAGGAGCGCTCCTCCCACGTGACCAGGTTCCTGTCGATCACCGCGGACGGCGCCGGCGGTGTCCGCCTCAAGGGCCGCGGCAGCGCTGAAGACGGTGCCCTGCTGAAAGCAGCCCTCCTGCCGCTGTCGGCGCCGACCCCAGCGGTCGACGACAAGCGCGGCGACGTGATCCATGACCCGCGCGACCACAGCGCGCGTACGTGGGACGCACTGGTCACCGTCGCCCACGGCGCTCTCGCCAGCGACCGGATACCCGAGTCACACGGCGCGCCCGCGCGGCTGATGGTCACCGTCGGGTGGGACGCGCTACGCACCGGCCTTGCCGACCAAGGAGCCCCTGGGGTCGTCGGCGTCGGGCTCACGGGTGACGGCGTAGAGCTCTCCGTCTCGAAAGTACGGCGCTTGGCGTGTGACGCCGAGGTCATCCCGGCCGTCCTCGGCGGTCAGGGCGAGCCGCTGGACGTCGGTCGAGCACGACGCCTGGTCACCGTGGCGATCTGGATGGCCCTGGTCATCCGCGACCGGCACTGCGCCTTCCCGGGGTGCGACCGGCCGCCGATGATGTGCCATGCCCACCACGTTCGCCACTGGATCTCCGATGGGAAGACCTCGCTCGACAACCTTGTGTTGTTGTGCGGCCACCATCACCGGGTCATTCACGAGGCACCTTGGAAAGTGCGCATCGACCGCGGCGACGCGAGACCAGAGTTCCTACCGCCACCCAAGCCGGGCATTCAGAGGCAGTGGCTCCGACATCGCCCGCGACGACTGTGACGGTCGGCCGTGACGCCGGATCGCTCACGACGCCGCCCTCTGCCTCAGTGCGCCCTGATCCTGTGGAACGTCCCCGCTCCGTCGGCGAAGAGATGGAGCCTGTGGTCGAGTGTGGTGGCGAAAGCGAGGCCGGTCGGGGCCCGCCTGCTGGCACCGGGCAGCGCCCAGATGCCGTTGATCGCGACCGACGTCCCGGCGATGAGCCGCTCGGCGTACCCGTCGACGAGCCGGAATCGGAACTCCTCGAAGGAGTCCCGCTTGGTGGGAGTGCCCGATCCGCTGCTCACTCGGCGCAGTTTGCCCGATGTCAGGGACCCGCGTGGCCCTTTCCGGTTGTCAGCCCGCCGGTCTCGGGCGCTCTCCGAAGGATGCTCGCCATGGAGCGCGCCCTCCCGATGTGAACGCGGCAAAGAAGGTGAAGGATATGCCCATACCGGTACGGGTCGAGCACAGTCTGGTCGGAGTCCGCTGCGCGGACGCGCGCTGGTACGACGTACTGCGTGCTCTGTTACCGTGACCTCGTCATGAAGCGCAGCCTGCTCCTTCGCTGCCGCAGCGGGGCCTGAACAGCCGGTCCTCCTCGCTGCGGAGTGAGTGCTGCCCGCCGGCGCCCGACGATCCCGCCGACGAGGAACCATGACTCTCCAGTACGAAGGCTTCCGCAACACCCAGCAGCGCAGCCCGATGCCGTTCGGGCGCTACCGCGCTTTCGAGCCGATCGACCTCCCCGACCGCACCTGGCCGAACGCGCGGATCGAGAAGGCTCCGCGCTGGCTCTCCACCGACCTGCGCGACGGCAACCAGGCCCTGATCGACCCGATGAGCCCCGCTCGCAAGCTGCGGATGTTCGAGCTGCTCGTCTCGATGGGCTACAAGGAGATCGAGGTCGGCTTCCCGAGTGCGAGCGAGACCGACTTCGCGTTCGTCCGGCAGCTCGTCGAGCAGGACCGCGTCCCCGAGGACGTCACGATCTCGGTCCTGACCCAGGCCCGAGAGGACCTCATCGAGCGCACCGTCCACTCGCTGGTCGGTATCCATCACGCCAACATCCACCTCTACAACGCCCTCGCCCCCTTGTTCCGCCGCGTCGTCTTCCGGGCCAGCAAGGACGAGATCAAGGACATCGCGGTCCGCGGCACCGAGGTCGTGATGAAGCACTCGGAGAGCCTGCTGGGGCAGACGGTCATCGGCTACGAGTACAGCCCCGAGATCTTCACCGGCACCGAGCTGCCGTTCAGCGTCGAGGTCTGCGAGGCCGTCAGCGACGTCTGGCAGCCCGACGACGGCCGCGAGATCATCCTGAACCTGCCGGCCACGGTCGAGATGGCGACCCCCAACGTGTACGCCGACCAGATCGAGTGGTTCTCGCGTCAGCTGACCCGGCGCGAGTTCACCACCATCAGCCTGCACCCCCACAACGACCGGGGTACGGCGGTCGCGGCCACCGAGCTGGCGGTGATGGCCGGCGCCGACCGCGTCGAGGGCTGCCTGTTCGGGCACGGTGAGCGCACCGGCAACGTCTGCCTGGTCACCCTGGGCATGAACCTCTTCAGCCAGGGGATCGACCCGCAGATCGACTTCTCCGACATCGACGAGATCCGTCGTACGGTCGAGTGGTGTACCCAGCTGCCGGTGCATCCGCGACACCCCTACGCCGGCGACCTGGTCTATACGGCGTTCTCCGGCTCCCACCAGGACGCGATCAAGAAGGGGCTCGAGGCGCTCGAGAAGGACGCTGAGGCCGAGGGGGTAGCCGTCGGCGACCACCCATGGGGCGTGCCCTACCTCCCGATCGACCCGAAGGACGTCGGCCGCTCCTACGAGGCCGTGATCCGCGTGAACAGCCAGTCCGGCAAGGGTGGCGTCGCCTACGTGCTCAAGGCGGAGCACAAGCTCGACCTCCCCCGACGCGCGCAGATCGAGTTCAGCCGGGTGATCCAGGAGCACACCGACGCCGAGGGCGGCGAGATCAGCCCGGCCCAGATCTGGGAGGTGTTCAGGGCGGAGTACCTCGCGCGTGAGACCCCGCTCAAGCTCAACTCCGTGCACACGTCCTCGGCAGCCGGCGAGAAGGACAGGCTCGACGTCAACGTCTACGTCGACGGCGAGCTGCACGAGCTGTCCGGTGAGGGCAACGGCCCGATCGCGGCCTTCGTCGACGCCATCAACGGGCTCGAGCGGCCGGGCGGTGGGTTCGACGTACGCGTCCTGGACTACGCCGAGCACGCATTGAGCGCGGGCGGAGACGCCATCGCGGCGGCGTACGTCGAGTGTGCGATCACCGGGGACGACGGCGAGACCGAGGTGCTGTGGGGGATCGGCCTGGACGCGAACATCGTCACCGCGTCGCTCAAGGCCGTGATCAGCGCCGTCAACCGCGCCTGAGGACCATCCGCTCCATCCGCTGCTCCGAGCCCGGCCGGAGCGGCTCGAGGTGGCCCGTGCCCACGAAGCCGTAGCGCTCGTACGCCGCACGGGCCCCCTCGTTGGCGACGTTGACGTCGAGGACGGCGTCGGCGTCGGCGTCGGGCGCGAGCAAGGCGTCGAGGATCCGGCGCGCATGACCTTGACGCCGGTGCTCGGGGTCCGTCCACATCCCCCAGACGTGGAGCACCCCGTCGTTGTCGAAGAGCCCGCCGACGGCCACGGGTCCCGGATCGCTCACGGCGTACACCGGACCGTTCAGGCGTTGCCGCCAGTCCACCTCGGTGAACGCCAGTTCGCGCTCCAAGGTCGATCCGAACGCGTCGGGGGAGTCGGCGAGCGAGCGCAGCCGGACCTCGCGGAAGCTCTCCCAGTCGTCCGGCCCGAGCCGTCGTACGGTCGCCATGTCCCCAGGCTGGCAGCGCGCGAGGCGTCGAGCGACTAAATTCCTCGCATGTTGGTCTCCGAGCGGGTCGGTCAGTTCTTCTTCGACAGCGGCGCGGGCACCGAACGGCTCGAGTACACCGAGTACGGCGCCGGGCCCCACTGGGTCGTGCTGCTCCACGGGCAGCTCATGCCGCGCCGGATGCAGCAGCCCCTGGCACGCGCGCTGGCCTCCGAGGGTCTCCATGTGGTCACCCTCGACCTGCTCGGGCACGGTCGCTCCGACCGGCCCGCCGACCCGCTCGTCTACTCCATGACCGCGTTCGCCGACCAGGTCGTCGCGCTGCTCGACCATCTCGGCGCCGACCAGGCGGTGATCGGCGGTACGTCGCTCGGGGCCAACGTCTCGCTCGAGGTCGCCACGACCGCCCCGGCCCGGGTCAAGGGCCTGATCACCGAGATGCCGGTGCTCGACAACGCACTCGAGGCGGGGATCATCGCGTTCGTCCCGCTGATGTTCGCGGCCCGGTTCGCGCCGTTCACGGTCAACGGGCTGCGCCTGCTCACCCGGCCGATCCCGCGCGGGCTGGTGCCGTTCTGGACGGGCATCGCCCTCGACACCCTCGACCAGCGGGCCGACTCGGTGGCCGCGCTCCTGCACGGCGTCATCTTCGGCCGGGTCGCCCCGTCGTCGCGGCAGCGCCGGCAGATCACCGCCCCGGCGCTGGTGATCGGTCACACCCGAGACCCGATCCATCCGTTCGCCGACTCACGGATGCTGGCCCGCGAGCTGGCGAACGCGGAGTTCGTACGCGCCAGCAGCCTCCTGGAGTGGCGGGTCCGGCCCGACCGGTTGAACGCCAAGGCGGCAGAGTTCGCGCTGGCGTGCTGGCAGACGCCGCGGCGCAAACGCCGTACCGGCTCGTAGGAGACGGGGGTTCCGCGCGGCAGAATGGCCGCGTGCCCCTCTACCGCGACGAGGCGATCGTGCTGCGCACCCACAAGCTGGGTGAGGCCGACCGCATCATCACCCTGCTGACCCGTCAGCACGGGCGCGTCCGCGCAGTGGCCAAGGGCGTGCGCAAGACGACCTCGCGCTGGGGCTCGCGGCTGGAGCCCTTCACCCACGTCGACCTGCAGCTGGCCGAGGGCCGCAGCCTCGACATCATCACGCAGGCCGACACCCTCGACGCCTTCCCGTCGCACCTCGGCGACCACTACGACCGCTACACCGCGGGCACGGTCATGCTCGAGACCGCCGACCGCCTGGTCTCGGAGGAGAAGCAGCCGGCGCTCCAGCAGTTCCTGCTGCTCGTGGGTGGGCTGCGGGCGATGACGGGCGGAGACCGTACGCCGGCCCAGGTCCTCGACTCCTACCTGCTGCGCTCGCTCGCGGTGGCCGGCTACGCACCGTCGTTCACCCACTGCGCACGCTGTGGCGACCCCGGGCCGCTCCGCTGGTTCTCCCCGGCGGCCGGTGGTGCGCTGTGCGCCGACTGCCGGGTGCCGGGCTCGGCGTCCCCGTCGGCCGGGACACTCGACGTGATGGGCGCCCTGCTCGCCGGCGACTGGGACGCCGTCTCCGCCGCCGACCCGCGCCACCTGCGCGAGGCGTCCGGACTCGTGGCGGCGTTCCTGCACTGGCACCTGGAGCGCGGTCTGCGTTCCCTCGAGTACGTCGAGCGATGAGGCGCGCCGTACGTCTTCCGGACCCGCACCCCTCGGGCGCCCGGCCACCCGAGATCCCGAAGGCGCTCGTGCCGCGACACGTCGCGATCACGATGGACGGCAACGGTCGCTGGGCCAAGGCCCGGGGACTACCGCGGACCAAGGGCCACGAGATGGGCGAGGCGGCGCTCTTCGACGTCGTCGAGGGCGCGATCGAGATCGGCGTGAAGGCGATCAGTGCCTACGCGTTCTCCACCGAGAACTGGACGCGCTCCCCCGAGGAGGTCCGGTTCCTGATGGGCTTCAACCGCGACGTGATCCGGCGCCGGCGCGACGACATGCACGAGAGGGGCGTGCGGGTGCGGTGGTCCGGCCGCGCGCCGCGGCTCTGGAAGTCCGTGATCCGCGAGCTCCAGGTCGCCGAGGAGCTGACCCGGCACAACGACGTGCTGACGCTCAACATGTGCGTCAACTACGGCGGTCGCGCCGAGCTCGCCGACACCGCCCGCTCGATCGCGCGCGAGGTGGCCGCGGGACGCCTCAGCCCCGACAGGGTCGACGAGAAGACGTTCGCCCGCCACCTCTACGTCCCCGAGCTCGGCGACGCCGACATGCTGTGGCGTACGTCGGGTGAGAACCGGCTCTCCAACTACCTGCTCTGGCAGGCGGCGTACGCCGAGCTGGTCTTCACCGACATCCTCTGGCCCGACGTCGACCGCCTGGCGCTGTGGCGGGCGATCGAGATCTACGCTGCCCGCGACCGCCGCTTCGGCCGGGCCTGAGCGGGCGAGCGGCCCCAGTTCCACCATGTGAGGCAGGTGAACCGCCACTTCTCATGGCGAGCTCACCATGGGAGGCGGAGGTTCGACCACTTCACATGATGAAACCGTGACAGCCCCGGCTCAGCCCCCCGCGCACGCAGCACACGTGCCGACGATCTCGAGGGTGTGGGAGAGGTCGGAGAAGCCGTGCTCGGAGGCGATCGCCGAGGTCCAGCGCTCGACGGCGGGCCCCTCGACCTCGACCGTCGCCCCGCACGAGCGGCAGACCAGGTGGTGGTGGTGCGTCTCGGAGCAGCGGCGATAGATCGCCTCGCCGTCCTCGCGCCGGAGGACGTCGACGAGCCCGTGGTCGGCGTACAGCGCCAGGGTGCGGTAGACCGTGGCGAGCCCGACACCCGAGCCCCGGGCGGCGAGCAGCTCGTGCACCTCCTGGGCCGACCGGAAGTCGTCGACGTCGGCCAACGCGTCGAGGACGGCCTGTCGCTGCGGCGTCGCGCGGGGTACGACGGGCTGGTGGCGGTGGTCCTCAGTGCTCGTCATAGTGGCGGCCCTCCCCGGTGACATGGACGGCGTGCCGGTGGCCGTCGTGGACGTAGTCGATGTGGTCGCCGTGCTCGACGGCGAGGTGCCCACAGCCCGGCCCGTGCTGGTGCCGGTGCGCCTCGTCGGTCTCCTCGTGCACCGGCAACGACGCGCTCGCGTCGAAGGGGACGGTGGCCCGCCGCCGCCGCTGGAGCAGCATCCCGACGGGCGAGGTGGCGACGAAGCCCGCCAACGCGACCAGCACGATCGTGGCCCCCGGCGGGAGGTTGAGGAACGCCGACACGATGACGCCGCCGAGGGAGGCCAGCAGCCCACCGAGCATGGCGCCGAGCATCGTCGTCCGGAAGCTGCGGGCGAACTGCTGCGACGTCGCCACCGGGATGATCATCAGGGCGCTCACCAGCAGCAGGCCGACCGTCCGCATGGCCACGCTCACGGTGACGGCGGCGAGCACCGACACCAGCATGTTGTAGAACCGCACCGGCAGGCCGCCGGCCCGCGCGAAGTCCTCGTCGTGCGAGACCGCGAACAGCTGCGGCATCAGGGCCAGCCCGACCACGATCACGATGCCGGCCAGTACCAGCGAGACGACGACGTCCGACCAGGAGATCGTGGTGATCGAGCCGAAGAGATACGCCTGCAGGGCGAACGCGCCGTTCCCCGCCAGCTGTACGAGCACCAGGCCGCCCGCGATGCCGCCGTAGAAGAGCAGCGCCAGCGCGAGGTCGCCGGTCGCCTTGCCCGAGGTGCGGATCAGCTCGATCAGGAGCGCGCCGACGACCGCGACCACCACCGCGGAGTACGTCGGCGAGGTGCCGGTGAGCAGCCCGAGAGCGACCCCGGTGACGCAGATGTGGCCGATGCCGTCGCCCATCAGCGAGAGCCGCCGCTGCACGAGATAGGTACCCATCCCGGGTGCGGCCAGGCCGGTCACGGAGGCGGCGATGATCGCGCGGATCATGAACGGCGCGAGCAGCAGGTCCCACATCAGCGGTCACCCTCCAACGGGGCCTGCATCGGCGGCAGCCACCCCGCGTCCGTGTGCGTGTGGTGGTGCGCATGGCCGTGGTCGTCGACGAGCTGGTCGGGCGGTCCGTCGTACGTGACCCGACCGTCGCGCAGCGCGACCACCCGGTCGATGAGGGGGGCGAACGGTCCGAGCTCGTGCAGTACGACGACCACGCTCGCGCCGGCGCGAGCCCGCTCACCGAGCGTCTCGGCGATCCGCTCCTGGCTGTCCGCGTCCACACCGGCGTTCGGCTCGTCGAGGAGCAGCAGCTCCGGCTCTCCGGCGAGCGTCCGGGCCACCAGCACCCGCTGCTGCTGGCCCCCCGAGAGCGTCGCGACCGACTGGCCGGCCCGGTCGTCCATTCCGACGGCGATCATCGCCGCGCTCACACTGGCTCGGTCGGCCCTCGACAGCGGCCAGAAGGGTCTCCGCCGCGAGATCCGGCCGCTGGTGACGACCTCGCGCACGGTCGCGGGCACGCCGGTGGCGAAGTCGGAGCGCTGGGGCACGTAGCCGACCCGCTCGTGCTGCCGGAAGCCCTGCAGCGGCGTCCCGAAGAGCTCGACCGAGCCCCTGCTGACCGGGTTCAGACCGACCAGCGCCTTCACGAGGGTCGACTTGCCGGAGCCGTTGGCCCCGACGATGGCCACGACCTGACCCGGGTCGACGTCGAAGCTCACCTCGCGGACGATCGGGCGGCCGCCGAGCACGACGCCCACGCCGTCCACGGACAGCACCGGCGCGGTCACGGCGTACACCCGTTCGCGTGGGCGATGGCCGCGAGGTTCTGGCGCATCAGCGTCAGGTAGGTGGCGTGGGAGTCCGCCGACGTCAGCCCCTCGATCGGGTCGAGGACGCCGGTCGCGATGTGGAGGTCGCCGGCGAGCGACCGGGCCAGGTCGGGCGAGGCGAGGGTCTCGAAGAACACGGTGGTCACCTGTCGCTCCTGGATCAGTCCGGCGAGGTCGTGGAGGTGCTGCAGCGATGGCTCGGAGTCGGGTTCGAGCCCGGCGATCGGGACGATGTCGAGGTGGTAGCGACGGCCGAGGTACTCGAACGCGTCGTGGCTGACCACCAGGGTGCGGACTCGGCACGACGCGAGCGTCCGCGCATACGCCCGGTCGAGCCGGTCGAGCTGTGCGGCCAGCCGGTCGCCCCGCATCCGGTAGTACGCCGCGTGGCGGGGGTCGGCCCCGGCCATGGCCGAGGCGAAGGCGCGGGCGGCCGTCGCCATCAGGGACGGGTCCTGCCAGAAGTGGGGGTCGAGGTCGTCGGCCGTCTCCTCGGAGTAGCCCGACGACGGCGACATCAGGGGCACCACCGAGGTGACCTCGAGCTGGTGGTCGGGGGAGTCGTTGGCCATCGCCTGGTCGACGGACGGTGCCACCCCCTTCTCGAAGAACCCCAGCCGAGCCTCGTCGATCTGCGCGACCTGGCGCACCGTCAGCTCGTACTCGTGCGGCTCGACTCCGGGCGGGGTCAGGTCGACCACGTCGTTGTAGCGCCCGGCGACGTCCTCGGCCAGGAAGTACAGCGGGTAGAACGACGTGACCACGGTGGGCCGCCCCGAATCCAGCGGGCGGCATCCGGTGAGGAGGGACGCGGTGAGGAGGGACGCGGTGAGGAGGGACGCGACGAGAAGCGCCCCGACCACATCGTGTCGCATCCCTCGCATGAGAATCATTCTCAGGAGATTGAGAATGATTGTCAACATCGAGCGACCGCTAGCCTCGGCTGGTGATCGTGGTGAACCGGTTCCGGGTGCCCGAGGCTGACGCCGCGTCGTTCCGCACCGACCTCGAGCGGGCGCACCAGACGCTCGCGGGACACACCGGGTACCTCGCAGGTCACGCCGGCCGCAACGTCGACGACCCCGAGCTCTGGCTCCTGGTCACCGAGTGGCAGGGGCCCGGCGTCTACCGCCGTGCGCTCTCGTCGTACGACGTCAAGGTGGCGGCCGTGCCGACGCTCGGCCGCGCGATCGACGAGCCGAGCGCCTTCGAGCCGGTCGTGCCGGGGGAGGTACTGAATGTCGGTGGGAGCCGGTCGTTAGGCTGAACGTTCACGCACGATCAGACCGGCAGCCAGCCGGCCGGACCATCAGGAGCCCCTTCGTGGCCAAGCCACCCCCCAGCACGCTCGACACCGTCGTCTCCCTCTGCAAGCGCCGCGGCTTCGTCTACCCCTCGGGTGAGATCTACGGCGGCACCCGCTCGGCGTGGGACTACGGCCCGCTCGGGGTGGAGCTGAAGGAGAACGTCAAGAAGCAGTGGTGGCGCTCCATGGTCACCGTGCGCGACGACGTGGTCGGACTCGACTCGAGCGTGATCCTGCCGACCAGGACCTGGGAGGCCAGCGGCCACCTGGCGACCTTCACCGACCCGCTGGTCGAGTGCCAGGCCTGCCACAAGCGCTTCCGCGAGGACCACCTCCAGGAGGAGTACGCCGAGCGCAAGAGCACCAAGGACGACCCGGTCGATCCTGACTCCGTCGACATCAACGCGTCCGTGCCCTGCCCCAACTGCGGCACCCGCGCCGCGTGGACCGAGTCGCGCCAGTTCAACATGATGCTGAAGACCTACCTCGGCGTCATCGAGGACGAGTCGGGGCTCCACTACCTGCGGCCCGAGACCGCGCAGGGCATCTTCCTCAACTTCGCCAACGTGGTGACCAGCAGCCGGATGAGGCCGCCGTTCGGCATCGCCCAGATCGGCAAGAGCTTCCGCAACGAGATCACGCCGGGCAACTTCATCTTCCGCACGCGCGAGTTCGAGCAGATGGAGATGGAGTTCTTCGTCAAGCCCGGTGAGGACGAGCACTGGCACCAGTACTGGATCGACGAGCGCACGCGCTGGTACGTCGACCTCGGCATCGACGCCGACAACCTGCGCCACTTCGAGCACCCGAAGGAGAAGCTCAGTCACTACGCGAAGCGCACCGTCGACATCGAGTACCGCTTCGGCTTCACCGGCAGCGAGTGGGGCGAGCTCGAGGGCGTCGCCAACCGCACCGACTTCGACCTCACCCAGCACGCACAGGCGTCGGGTCAGGACCTCTCCTACTTCGACCAGGCCTCCGGCGAGCGCTACGCGCCGTACGTCATCGAGCCGGCAGGCGGCCCCAACCGCTCGATGATGGCGTTCCTCGTCGACGCCTACACCGAGGACGAGGCGCCCAACACCAAGGGCGGCGTCGACAAGCGGGTCGTGCTCAAGCTCGACCCGAGGCTCGCGCCGATCAAGGTCGCGGTACTCCCGCTCAGCCGCAACGCCGACCTCTCGCCGAAGGCGCGCGACCTCGCCGCGGAGCTCAGGAGCCACGGATGGAACGTCGAGTTCGACGACTCGGGCGCCATCGGCCGCCGCTACCGGCGCCAGGACGAGATCGGTACGCCGTACTGCGTCACCGTCGACTTCGACACGCTCGAGGACCACGCGGTGACCGTTCGCGAGCGCGACTCGATGGGCCAGGAGCGGATCTCGCTCGACCAGGTCGGCGCGTACTTCGCGCAGCGCCTGCTCGGCTGCTGACCGCCGCGCTCGCGCCGCCCCAGAACATGACCGCTCGTCGTGCACAATGACCGCGTGACCCGCCGACTGCTGCCCCGACCCGGTGCGGGTCTGCTCCCCGCGGTGCTCGTCGCCGCCGTGCTTGTCGCCGCGGTGCTCGTGCTGTCCGGCTGTGGAGGCGGGGGCTCGTCGTCTCCCGGCTCGGGCTCGTCCGGCCCGAGCGGTACGACGTCGAGCGGGACGCAGGGTGGAAGCACGCCGACCTCGCCGGCCGGCTCCGTGCAGGGGGTCGCCCTCACGGCCCAGGGCTCCGACCTGAAGCTCGGTCAGTCCGCGAAGGTCTCGTGGCAGCCGAACCAGAAGCAGGTCGGCGTGCTCAAGCTGGCCGTCACGAAGCTGCAGCGGGTGCCGATCAGCGTCTTCCACGACTGGCGGCTCGATCCGGCCACCCGGAAGTCCACGCCGTACTTCGCCCACGTCAAGGTGACGAACCTCGGCAAGAGCGACCTGTCGCAGGTCCCGGTGCCCCTCTACCTGCTCGACCGGCGCAACACGCTGCTCCAGGCGTCGACATTCCGCGCCCAGTTCGCGGCCTGCCCGAGCCGGCCGCTGCCCGATCATTTCACGCACGGCAAGAAGGCCACGGTGTGCCTGGTGTACTTCGCGCCGCAGCACGGCAAGCTGGACGCGATCAGCTTCCGGCCGACCCAGGACTTCGACGCCATCACCTGGCACGGCCCGCTGTCGAAGCCCTCGAAGAAGAAGCACTGAGCCACCGTCGGTCGAGCTTCGTCGAGACCACCCGTCGGTCGAGCCTCCCGTCGGTCGGGCTCGTCGAGACCACCCGTCGGTCGAGCCTCCCGTCGGTCGAGCTCGTCGAGACCTCCCGTCGGTCGGGCCCTGCCGAGTCCACCCGTCGGTCGGGCTCGTCGAGACCTCCCGTCGGTCGAGCCGGTCGAGTCCACCCGTCGGTCGAGCCTCCCGTCGGTCGAGACCTCCCGTCGGTCGGGGCCTGCCGAGTCCACCCGTCGGTCGGGACTCGTCGAGACAACCCGTCGGTCGAGCCACCCGTCGGTCGAGCCTCCCGTCGGTCGAGCTCGTCGAGACCTCCCGTCGGTCGGGGCCTGCCGAGTCCACCCGTCGGTCGGGACTCGTCGAGACCACCCGTCGGTCGAGCCGGTCGAGACCACCCGTCGGTCGGGGCTCGTCGAGTCCACCCGTCGGTCGAGACTCGTCGAGTCCACCCGTCGGACGATCCGGCCGAGTCCACCCGTCGGTCGAGCTCGTCGAGACCACGAGTTGGGCCAGGCCAGCCCGACGGCGGACAATCGGGCCATGTCCCCGCTCGTCCTCGGCCCGCTGACCGTGTCCACGCCGGTCGTGCTCGCGCCGATGGCGGGCATCACCAACGCGGCGTACCGCCGGCTCTGTGCCGAGCAGGGTGCCGGCCTCTACGTGTGCGAGATGATCACCTCCCGCGGCCTCGTGGAGCGCGACCCCACAACCCTGAAGATGCTGGTCTTCGACGACCTCGAGACCATCCGCTCCGTCCAGCTCTACGGCACCGACCCGTCGTACGTCGGCAAGGCCACGGAGATCCTCTGCGCGGAGTACGGCGTGGCCCACGTCGACCTCAACTTCGGGTGCCCGGTGCCGAAGGTGACCCGCAAGGGGGGCGGGGGAGCACTGCCGTGGAAGCGCGGCCTGCTCGGGGAGATCCTCACCGCTGCCGTCGCCGCCGCCGCGCCGTACGACGTGCCGGTCACGATCAAGACCCGCAAGGGGCTCGACGACCAGCACCTGACCTACCTCGACGCCGGCCGGATCGCGCAGGAGGCCGGCTGTGCCGCGATCTCGCTGCACGGCCGCACCGTGGCGCAGTCCTACAGCGGGCAGGCCGACTGGGACGCGATCTCCCGGCTCGTCGACCACGTCGACATCCCGGTGCTCGGCAACGGTGACATCTGGGAGGCCGGCGACGCGCTCCGGATGGTCGACGAGACCGGGGCCGCGGGGGTCGTCGTCGGCCGCGGCTGCCTCGGCCGGCCGTGGCTCTTCCGCGACCTCGCCGCGGCGTTCTCGTCCGTCGAGCCCGTCGAGACCGAGGCCCCTGCGCCGACCCTCCCCACCCTCGGCGAGGTCGCGGTGATGATGCGACGCCACGCGGAGCTGCTCGGCGAGCACCTGGGCGAGGAGCGCGGCTGCAAGGAGTTCCGCAAGCACGTCTCGTGGTACCTGAAGGGGTTCCGTGCGGGTGGCGAGCTCCGCCACTCCCTGGCACTCGTCGACTCGCTGGCTGCCCTCGACCGGCTGCTCGCGGAGCTCGACCCGGCCGAGCCGTTCCCGGTGGCCGAGCTGGGTTCGCCGCGCGGTCGGCAGGGATCGCCGCGGCAGCGCGTCGTACTCCCGGAGGGCTGGCTCGACGACACCGACGGCACCCAGCTCCACCTCACCGAGGAGACGACCGAGACCACCGGCGGGTGAGCGGCGACACGTCCAGAACCCGGGGTGGGGATTGGGGTGGTCCCTTTACCTGTGCTTGACTGCTGCGTCGTGTCCGATTCGTGACCATCGGGGGTCATCTCGGGCTGGACCCCCGACAGCAACAGCAAAGGAATCAGCGCTGTGGCACACCCTCGCCACAAGCGGGAGCCCAATGCCCGCAAGCTCGCCTCCCTGACCGGGAAGCGCGCCGCACGCCTCGCCGCAGGCGCGGCCGTCGCCGCGACCGTTCCGGCCGTCGGGCTCGGCGTCCTCACCGTGGACTCGTCCCCCCAGCTGTCGTTCGCGAGTCATCGGGCGCCTGCGATCACGCTCGACCCGTCGCGCTACGACACGGTGCCGGTCTCCCGTACCTTCGACCGCGCCGGCCCGCGCAGCTTCCGGGACGGCGTGGCCGCCCAGGAGGCCACGGCCAGCGCCGTCCAGGGCGCCCACGTCCGCAAGTGGACCACCGTCGACCTGAACCTCTGGTCGAGCGCCTCGCGGGCCGCGCGTCAGACCGGCCTGCTCACCGCCGGAAAGCACGTCCTGGTGACCGGACGCGCCGCCGACGGCCGGGTCGAGCTCGTCGTCGACGGCGCATCCCGTTGGGTCACCGCTGGCTACCTGACGGACCAGCAGCCGGTCGCCGGCGCGGGTTTCGCGGCCGCGGCCGGCCTCTCCATGGCGCCGTGCCCCGACCCCTCCGTCGAGTACCGCCTCACCCCGGGCGCCGTCTACGTCTACCGATCCGTGTGCCACGCGTTCCCGCAGATCACGTCGTACGGCGGATGGGACAGCCACGGCGAGCACGTCAGCGGCAAGGCGCTCGACATCATGACCAGCGACGTCGCCCTGGGCAACGCGATCGCGGCGTTCCTCCAGCAGCACGCCGCGCAGCTGCACATCTACGACATCCTGTGGCGCCAGCACATCTGGACGCCGGTCCGAGCCTCCGAGGGTTGGCGGCTCTTCGCCGACCGCGGCTCACCGACGGCCAACCACATGGACCACGTCCACGTCTCGGTCTACTGAGCGAGGACCGCCCGATCCGGCGGAGCGGGAGGGGACCGGCCGCAGCGGAGAGCGCCGAGCGTTTGCGCGCTCGCCGCAAGGCCCTAGTCTCGGCTCGATGCCAGGTCTGACGACGCAGTACGACGAGGCCGCGCGCGAGCGCTGGGTCGCCGAGCCGCCCAAGCGGGTGCCCGCCCCCGAACGCACGCCGTTCGAGCGCGACCGCGCGCGCGTCGTACATGCGGCCGCCAGTCGCCGGCTCGCGGCCAAGACCCAGGTGGTCGGCCCGCAGACCGACGACTTCGTACGCAACCGGCTCACCCACAGCCTCGAGGTGGCTCAGGTCGCCCGCGACCTGGCCCGTGCGCTCGGTGGCGAGCCGGACCTCGTCGAGACGGCCGCCCTGGCCCACGACCTCGGCCACCCGCCGTACGGCCACAACGGCGAGCGGGTGCTCGCTGCGGCCGCAGCCGAGTGCGGCGGCTTCGAGGGCAACGCCCAGACGCTCCGGCTGCTGACCCGCCTGGAGGCGAAGACGTTCGCCCCCGACGGCCGCTCGGTCGGTCTCAACCTGACGCGGGCCACCCTCGACGCCTGTACCAAGTACCCCTGGACCCTCGCCGACGCCGAGGTGCCGACGGGTGTCCACGCCGACGGCTCGCCGCGGCTGGTGCGCAAGTTCGGGGTGTACGACGACGACCGGCCCGTCTTCGACTGGCTGCGCACCGGCGTGACCGGGCGGCGCCGGTGCGTCGAGGCGCAGGTGATGGACCTCGCCGACGACATCGCCTACTCCGTCCACGACGTCGAGGACGGCGTCGTCGCCGGCCGCATCGACCTGACCACGCTCGACGCGTCCGCGGTGCGCGAGGCGGTGCGCGGCTGGTACCTCCCCGACACCGACCCGGCGGCGCTCGACGAGGCGCTGGGGCGGCTGCGCGCCATCCCCTCCTGGCCGACCACGCCGTACGACGGCAGCCGGCGCGGGCTGGCCGCGCTGAAGAACCTCACCAGCGACCTGATCGGGCGCTTCTGTGCCGTCGCGCGCGAGGCGACGTTCGCGTCGTACGCCGGGCCGCTGCTGCGCCACGAAGCCGACCTGGCCGTGCCGGCCGACTCGGTGGTGGAGATGGCGGTGCTCAAGGGGATCGCGGCCCACTACGTGATGCAGGCCGACGACCGGGTCCGCGCGATGGCGCTCCAGCGCGAGCTGCTGGCCGAGCTGGTCGATGCTGTCGTCAAGGCGGGTCCCGAGGTCCTCGACGGACCGTTCGCCGACGACTGGGCAGGGGCGCCAGACGACAGCGCACGCCGTCGCGTCGTCATCGACCAGATCGCGTCGCTGACCGACGCGAGCGCGTCCGCCTGGCACCGACGCCTGGTCTGAGCCTCAGGGCAGGTCGTCCGCGCCGCCGGCGCCGGTCACCTTGGCCGCCTGGTGCTTGGCCGTGTCGACGGCCTGATGGGCCTTCTCCTGCACCCGCGGGTCGCTCTTCACCTTGTCGACGGTGCCCATGATCTGCTCGTAGCGCTCACGGCCGGCCCGGGCTCCGAGCACGTAGCCCGCACCTGCGGCGGCCACCAGCAACAGCTTCTTCATGAGGTCTCCTCCTCAGTCGGATCGAACGTACCCCGGATCCCCCGTCGGTATCCGCCCGGGCCCTGTCGGCCGGCCGCCGTAGACTCCGGGCGTGGCCGGCCGTATTCGCGAGGAAGACATCGCGGAGGTGCGCGAGAAGGCCAAGATCGACGAGGTCGTCTCCGACTACGTCACGCTCCGCCCGGCCGGCGGCGGCTCCCTCAAGGGGCTGTGTCCCTTCCACGACGAGAAGTCCCCGTCGTTCAACGTCAACCCGCAGCGCGGATTCGTCCACTGCTTCGGCTGCGACGAGGGTGGCGACGTCTTCTGGTTCCTGATGAAGATCGACGGCCTGGGCTTCACCGAGGTCGTGGAGCGTCTCGCGGACAAGTACGCGGTGACGCTGAGGCGCGAGGAGGGCGACTCGAGACCCGAGCGGCAGCGCGGGCCGCAGCGCCAACGACTGGTCGAGGCCCACCGCGTCGCGCAGGAGCTCTACGCCGACGCGCTCAACTCACCCGAGGCCCAGGCGGGCCGCACGTTCCTGGGGGAGCGCGGCTTCGACCAGGCCGCCGCGGAGCAGTTCGGCGTCGGCTTCGCCCCGCGCGACGGCGAGTCCCTGCTACGCCACCTGCGGCAGAAGGGGTTCACCGACGAGGAGACGATCGCCGCCGGGCTGGTCGCGATCGGCCGGTCGACGTACGACCGCTTCCGGGGGCGTCTGCTCTGGCCGATCCGCGACTCGAGCGGCGACACGATCGGCTTCGGCGCCAGGCGGATCTTCGACGACGACCGGATCGAGGCGAAATACCTGAACACGCCCGAGACGACGATCTACAAGAAGAGCCAGGTGCTCTACGGCATCGACCTCGCCCGCCGCGAGATCGCCCGCTCGATGCAGGCTGTGGTGGTCGAGGGCTACACCGACGTGATGGCCTGCCACCTGTCCGGCGTACCGACGGCCGTGGCGACCTGCGGTACGGCGTTCGGCGACGACCACGCGCGGGTGCTGCGCCGTTTCCTCAGTGACCACGAGGAGTTCCGCGGCGAGGTGATCTTCACCTTCGACGGTGACGCGGCCGGCCAGAAGGCCGCGCTGCGCGCCTTCGGCGGCGACCAGAACTTCGTGTCGCAGACCTACGTCGCCGTCGAGCCGTCGGGGCTCGACCCCTGCGACCTGCGGATCCAGCAGGGCGATGCGGCCGTGCGCGAGCTGGTCGCGCGGCGGCGTCCGCTCTACCAGTTCGTGCTCGCCAACATCGTCGGCAAGTACGACCTCGAGCGGGCGGACGCGCGGGTGGACGCCGTACGCGAGGCGGCTCGGCTCGTCTCGTCGATCCGCGACAAGTCCAAGGTCGAGGCCTTCTCGCGTGAGCTGGCCGGCATGGTCGGGGTCGACGTCGAGCAGGCGCGCGCCGAGGTTCGCAGGGCCGCCGGCCGCACCACGGCGCCCCCGCGCAGGGTCCCCGCGCCCCGAGAGACGGCCGCGGCTCCACCCGTGCCTGTGCAGGCGCCGCTGCCCGATCTGCGCGACCACCGCTTCGCACTCGAGCGCGAGACCCTCAAGCTCGTCGTGCAGGAGCCGTCCACGGTCGCGCGGACGACCCGCGACATCGGCGCCAACGACTTCACCCACCCGACCTACCGTTCCGTCTGGGAGCTGGTCGAGAAGCTCGGCGGCCCGGGCGCGGCCGAGGCGAGCTGGGCCGCACTGCTGCGCGACGCGGCGCCCGACCAGGCGGTGGCGGCCGCGCTCTCGGCCCTCGCCGTCGAGCCGGTGCCGAGCCGCAAGGGTGCCGACGACGCCTACGTCGCCAACACCGTCTACCGCCTCCAGGAGCTGACCGCCCAGCGGCGCATCGCCGAGGTGAAGTCGCGTCTGCAGCGCACCAACCCGGTCGAGCACACCGCGGAGTACAACCGGATGTTCGGCGAGCTGACCGCCCTCGAGCAGCATCGGCGCCAGCTCCGCGACCTGGCGCTCGGTGCCCAATGACCGGGAGCCCGATCATCGGCTGCCCCATGACCGCGTGCCCAGTGACCCCGCCGTGAGGTCGCTGCGCCGCGCGCGTCCTCCGGTCGAGGTGGCCGCGGGCGAGCGCCTGCTCGCGTGGGCGCCGCTGCTGGGCGGCGAGTGGGTCGTCGGCACCCGGGATGCGCTCTACCTCCCGGGTGTGCGCCTCCCGTGGGAGCAGGTCGAGGCCGCCGACTGGGACCGCGACCTCTCCCGGCTGCGGGTCAGTGAGGTCGGCCGTTGGGGTGAGCGGCGCGCCGAGCACCACCTCACGATCGACGAGTCCGGAGCCTCCGCCGACCGTCTGCTCCAGCTCCTGCGCGAGCGGGTCACGGCCAGCGTCCTGCTCGTCCGGCACGTCCTGATAAGCGGCCGGCGCGGCGTACGCGTCGTCGCCCGGCGGGCTCCGTCGGGCCGGACTCCGGTGCAGTGGGTCTACGAGTACGACGACGGCATCGACCCCGCGGACCCGTTCGTCGAGACCGCTCTGGCGACCGCTCTGGTCGAGGCCCGGGCGGAGGTCGGGCTCGACTGATCTGACGCCGTACGCCCATCGGTCCGGATTCGCGGCGGCCCTGGGCGCTTGCTAACCTGTGCGGGCTCCGAACGATCCCCTGTAGCTCAACTGGCAGAGCATTCGGCTGTTAACCGAAGGGTTGTTGGTTCGAGTCCAACCGGGGGAGCCAGCAAGAAGGGCCCGTGACCTGCGGAAACGCACGTCACGGGCCCTTCTGTTCGGATGCTGCATCGGCTATGCATCGTTCGGAGGTCCCGGTCGCCGGCGATTGGGCACGCCCAAACGGGGTGACCCATCTACGTCCTTCGCAGGATGCGTGCTCGGTGTTACAACGTCGGGGGAAGTGGCTCCGTCGAGGAGACGAGACCGTAGGATCGGTACGGCCATCCAGAACGTCAAACGAGGGCAACCCACCCAATCGGCAGGCCCTGTTCCGCGCCAACTGCAACCAGTTCTTCGAACCCGTGCCAGTTGCCGCCCCGGACCCGGAGCCGACCTCCGGACGGGCCAACCGGGACGCACCGCCACGATATGCCCCCTGATCTACGGCGTCACCGTTTGCGGTCCCCTTACGGGAACCGCCCGGATCTGCCGATGAGAGGTCGATGGCGAATCGGCAGCCAGATGGCTCTCGAACGCCTACGATCCGCGCATGCGAAGTCTCACGCGATTGGCCGCTGTTGTGCTCGCGTCTTGCGCAGTTCTCGTATCGGGGTCGGCGCTGGGTCAGACGGTGCGCGTCACCGACCCTGCTGGTGATGGGTTGAAGGGGCACCGCCTCGACATCACAGCGGTGCAACTCGCCAACCGAGATCACGCGATCGTGATCACGATCTCCGTCGTTCGCGTTGCCTACGGCGACCTCGGGGTGGGCATCAAGGCACGAGGAGATAGCACCAAAGAGACCGCGGCAGTCACGAGTGTGCACCGATCGGGAGGCGACACCAACCGCCTCTTCACCATCGAGGGCGACCAGCAGTGCAAGGGATTACGGGTGCGCTGGAACCCGACAACCGATCATGTCCGGGTGCGCGTCCCCTCACGCTGCGTCGATGGTGGGGACTACGGAGCGGTTGCGGTCAAGGCCATCTTTGAGATCGGTAGCGACGCGGACTTCGCCCCCAAGGGGCCAAAGGGCGGCTAGCGCTGGACGGACTACGTCGCACGCGGTTAGCCCAACGCCCTCCTGTGCCGCGCATAGAGAAACGCACTCTTATGCCGCTGTTCGTGTTCACTCACATGTCGATGAGTAGCTCTGTGCTAGGCGTCAGATGTGTCGGGGGATGCCTCGGGGTGCGGCTGCGCGGATGACGTCATCAGCGTCGAGGGTGGTCAGGTGGCCCGAGTGTGGCCAGCATTTCGACGAGCTGTCGCCGCTGGGCCTCGGTCAGTGTGGCCATTGCGGCAGTCTGAAGCGCGACGACTTCCGGCAGGAACTGGTCGACGATGGCCTTCCGTCCTGCGTGATCACGATGAGCAGCCTTCGTCGGTCGGTGGGGTCGGGCTGGCGTTCGACCAGCCCACGGCGTTCCAAGGTGTCGAGCAGAGAAATGACGCTCGCGTCGTCACGATGAGCCGTTCCGCGATGGCGTCGGAGACAAGGGTTGCCCGGCCCCGTCGAGGACGGCGAGGGCCTCGCGTCCGGCTCTGGACAACCGGTGGTGCCGGAGGGCCTGGTCGATGCACGCGAGAAGTCTCTCCCCCGTGCGGACCAGAGCCATGGCGCAGGTGTTCGCTGACTCACTGCCCCCCGGGAACTCGCGCTCGAAGTCGGTCGCGACTGGACGCCGCGAAGGGCTCTCGGTGCGGGAGCTTTTCTGGCCGGAGGTTCGCCCCGTGCTCAGTACATCTCTCTGGATGCCTCGGACCAGGTGCTGATGTCCGGTGCCCCGATGACGCCGGCGCTGGCCATGACCTCGCCCAGCTTCGGGTCGGTCTGGAAGGCCTGCGCGGCCGCAGCGTCGGGGAACTCGATCAGGGCTAGCACGCTGTTGCCGTCCTGGAGCACCCGGTAGCCGGTGGACCCGTGGCTACGACGCGCTTAGTTATGCCCGTCGAACTCGGCCTTCCAGGTGTTGAAGTCCTGCACGTGTGTCGCACTGCCAGTGTGGTCATGTCTGTCTCTTCCTGTCTCGGTGTTGTGAGTGCCGAGGTCCTTATTACTAGACCTCTAATGATCAGAAGTTAAGTAAAACGCTGAACTCCCACCAGAGCGAGACAGTCCATCGGAAACGCACTAATACCGTTGACGGCCTGAGCTCGCACCGCTGAGTGCGCGCTTATCTGCCTCTGAGCATGCGTAATCCGCGCGCGAGAGGCGATAGCAGGCGCACACTGGTTTGTTGCGTATGCGCTCTGTCGTAGTGTTGTGCTGCTGTCTGCTCGCGTTCACTGTGGCTGGTGTCTCGCTGCGTATCGACTGACTGCGTCTCGCCGCAACGTGACGTCGACAGCAGAACTGTGTTGATAGAGCGATACTAGGTGAGACGTTTACCTCTGCAACTTTCTCGGAAGGGGCTGGATTCCTCACGCGTATCAGGTGTGGCAGAAGTGGGATTACATGCTGGTGCTCGACTCTATCTCGGCTACCTACGGAACTTGACTCTGTGCGACGAACTATGCGGCAGGCTCGTTGCGTGGCATCGGAGAACGGCACGTGGTGTGTGCATTTTAGGAGTTTTACTGCTGAGCGTGAAGCCTCTCACGCCTCACACGTCATGCATCACCTGGGACCAATCTAGCCTTTCTCATCGTTCGCGTTGCTCGGGAGTGAATAGGGCTAAAGCACTTGACCGGCTGGGACCTCTCTCGCGTTGACAGATCGCTTATCTCGTAGCGACCTCTCATGCACCGCTGAGAGTGCACTGTCGTGCAGATGTAAGACGTTTTGCATCGCTTCGAGCGCTGGTGATCACGCGGCGAAGACGCACGGGAACAGACGAGGGTCTGGGACGATGACGAAACAACGCAGCCGCCGCCAGCCACCGCATTTTACCGGTGCAAGCGTCTTTGAGGTCGCGAATCTTTGTGCCATGTGCCAACGAAGAGAGCGTGCGTTCAGCGCACTCTCCACGCCGGCGATGACTAATTCTTCGCCGACAACCTCCACGTATAGTCGGGCTGTTCGTCTGCAAAACTCACTATGCCGTCGTAGGCAGCAGCCACTGTGGCCAGCCTCACAACTTCAGGTGACCCGGAGTGTCGCTTAAAGCTTCACCGCCACGGAACCTAGCGTGTCTTGAATTCAGCATCCTTGTTCAACTGCATTGCTTAGTGGCCGGCGAGGAGCACGTCGCTCGCCTCCGACCGTTTCCTTCGCTGTTCGCTTTATGTCAGCACGTGTGACGTTGCGTCTAATTGAGCTGGTGAGCCCTCGGGCACGTACGACTTGGGTTCACTCTGATGTGGGTGTTGGTCTCGCTCATCTCGCTTGTTGTCTCTGTGCGCGTGCTATTAGGACATGTTGCTCGTATCTAGAAGCTACGTTTCCATGTACTGTAGCATCATTGAAGAAGTAGGGCGCGTTTGACTCTGTCTACAACTTCTTCCGTCTATGAAGAAGTCAACGTGACTTATCGGCGCACCATCAGCCATGGCTTGCCACCTCGTGGGTTTGTTCAGTGTCTCGTGTCTTCAACTGAAGAAGAGACGGAGAGCCGAGCGTAAGATGGCGTGGCAGACGGTGACGATTTCGTTGTCGAGGGAGACGACGTTGGGCAGCCTCGCCACCACTGGAACGCCCCCGCAGGCGCTGGCCGCGTATGCCAGGAAACCGACCAATGCAATCTGAACCTTAAGGTTCCGCACAACGGTCGCTCCATCGTCTGGGGGTCACTGCATCCTCCCTCTCGGGGGACGTGTCTAATGCTTTGTGAAGCCAGTTGCTGCGAGAGCGAAATCGCAGAACCGTCCGCTCCTAAAGCGATCCGCGCACTTTGCCGAGCGCCTTCGCCAGGGCCGGTTTCGTCAAAGTAGCCAGCGTGGAGTCGTCTATCTTTCCTGCACCCCACACGTAGTCACCTTCCTACCGGTAAACTTCTGTGCGTACGTTCGCACCGGCCGCAACGCCGTGCCGGTGCGGACCTCGCTAGCGCCGCCCGAGAGCTTGGTTGTCGTCGGTCGGCAGCGAGGTGCTGGACGGTGTGGAGGGTCGGAGGCGCAGCCCGAGCCAGACGTAGGACAGGCTCCAGAGGGTCAGGGCGGCGATGCCCCAGCCGTCGCTGGCCAGGTAGCGGACCGGGATGGCCAGGAGCAGCAGCGCGCCGTTGAGCAGGAGCGGCGCCGTGAGCGCTGACCCGACGCGGCGGAGCAGCAGGCCGGCGCCGAGGGTGCCGAGGAGGACGAGCACCGAGGCCGCGGCGTAGCAGGTGTCGAGGACGTTGAGGACGGTGGCGTCGAGGTCGGTGCGGGCCTCGAGGCCGGACCACACCTCGCAGGCCACGAGGATCGTGGTGCCGGCGGCAGCGACCCCGCAGGCAGGGCGGCGGTGGCGGCGCGGCGGCGCACTTCGACGTACCCGAGGAGGACGAGCAGGTGGCTGAGCGCGAGGCCGAGGGAGAGCAGGAGGAACGCCGTGGGCGGCATGGGGTGGGCCCACGTGCCGGAGCCCTCGTCGGTGGTGAGGCTGCCGAGTGAGGCCAAGCAGGAGCGGCAGCAGCGCACCACGATCACCGATGTCGCTGTGCGCACCTGCGGCCCCCTGTCCGGTCTGTGTCGGACGGCACGCTAGCGGCGTCCGCGGAGGCGGGCTGTCCCGTTTCCCAGCGGGAAACGGGACGTGGGGAGTCACTTGGCGAGCGCGGCGCGGGTGATGGACTCGGAGAAGTCGGTCATCAGCTCCACGGCGGTCAGCAGCTCGGGGCGGTGGTCGCCGCGTCGCCGGTGGGCGTGGTACCAGGTTGGAGGTACGCCCCGGAGCCCGACCCGGCGCAGCTCGGGAGGCAGGTTGGCGGTCAGCGCCAGCGGGACGACGGTGACCTCGCGGCCCTGGAGGACACGCTGGGCGACGTGGGCGGTGCTGGTGGCGTCGATGGGGACGAGCACGGCCTCGCTCAGCGGCCTGACGTCGGCCAGCACGAACGGGTGCATGTACTCCGCGGGCAGGTCTCGGCCGTAGATCATCGGCAGTCTCGCGAACTTCTCGACGTCCACCGACCCGACGTACGCCAGCGGGTGGGAGGACCCGACGAGGCCGACGCGGTGGATCTGGGACAACCGGGCGGCGAGGACACCGGGCTCAGGGGACTCCCCGAAGGTCAGGACAACGTCCACCTCGCCGGTGAGGAGGTCCGAGGTCAGCCGCGGGAACGGCGTGGGCACCGACTCGATCGCCACTCCTGGATGGGTGTGGCGCAAGGCCAGCTCCAGGGTGGCCAGGGCGGCGGGGAGCAGCGGCGCGACGACCCCGACACCGGCCGGGACCCCCAACCGCAACGTCGTCGTGCTGGCGCCGACCGCGACGAGGCGCGCGGTCTGGGCAGTCCGCAGGAGCTCCGGCGCGACCTCGACGAACCGGCGACCGGCCGCGGTGAGCCTGCCGTACCCCTCGGAGTCCCGCTCCACCAGCGGTACGCCGAGAGTCGCCTCCAGCCGCTGGATCCGCTTGGTCAGGGCCGAGACCGTGACCCCTAGGCCGAGCGCCGCCCGCCCGAAGTGCCGCTGCTGGCTGAGCACGACGAAGCTCTCCACGGCAGTCAGGTCGAGATCCACCACGCGCCCCCGCTCTCGTTCACGCCGCCAGTCTTGCGGCTGGGCAGCCACCTTGTCGCGACCTGCGCGACTCAGGACGGGACGGAACGCCGACACGGCGGTCTGCGCGATGCCCAGCAGGAGCGGGCGCTCCGCCCGGTAGGCGGCGCGGGTTGGGTGTTCCACTCCGGCATGGCGGGTTTACCCGCGAGTCCCGCCCGCACGTCGGCAACGTCGGGCTCCGCCCGACCATCAAGCATGTTCGGGCGGATGGTCGTAGCTCGCTCGCGGAAAGACGCGGGTCAAACCGGCCTCACCGCTACGCAGTCAGGATCTGTGAGATGTCCCGGAAGCCGATCCATGATCTCGATGGCGTGCAGATGCTCGCCGCTCGGGCGGCCTGGGTGCGGTGGTCGACGGAGCGGCCACAGCTTCGAGTGGTGGAGGACCTCGCCGACATCCACGTGTGGACACGGTCCGTGTTGTCCCGCGAGGCGAACGAGGTGCTCGGCGTACTGGCCGCGATGACCGACAGCGAGTTCGAAGCGATCACTGCCCTTGTGTGGGCGCTCCTGCCTGGGGCTGAAGCGCTGGCGCGTCGGCTGGCGGACCTGCCGGCGACAGCGAGGGCCTGGTGGCGGGTCAGCTGTGGATCGAGGCCAGCCAAGCCCACCTGCTTCACACTCGTAGTGTCGCCGGGGCGATCCTGGCGTGCACCCGCCGGCAGGTGTCCGCTGAGCTTGGTGTTGGCGACCTTGCGACGAGACGTGATCGAGTCTGGGCTGACGCGGTGTGTGTCGCGGACGCTACCCAGTTGGAGCCGGCGGGGGATGAATGCGAATCCCAGGACGAGCTGATCGGCCAGGTTGAGGGCCTGGAAGTGGACGCGATGGAGGCGCACGCGATCAACGCCTTCGACGCATGGCTGCTCGATCGGCTTGCCAGCGTTGCCGCCCGACTGGAGGTGCCGGGCCATCGCGGTCGGATGGGATTGACGACTCCCGCCGTCGTGGACGAGCTCGGGCGCATCGTGCACCTGTCGCCGCGCGCTATTCGACGCCGCGCCACGACGGCGCTGGATCGGTTGGCCGAGTACGTGAAGGTCCGAGACGATCCCGACAAGTTCGCGGTCTGGCGGGCACAGCACCCGACTTGCCCGGTGACGCCGGCCGAGGAGATGCAATTGGTGATCACGGACGAGTGCGACGCACACTTCTTCAGAGTTCGAGACCTGCCGCCGGGCGCGTGGGCGCCCGACGTGTCTCTGGAGCGTCGACGCTCCGCCACTGGGTAGCCATCCGCCGCACCCGGTAGGTGAGTGCTTCGACCCGTATGTTCGTCAGGGAGCGGCTTTCGCGTCGAGATCGCCCGGCGGAGAAGGAGCCCGGCGTTCAACCCAGTCTGATCGAGGCCGTCGAGCTCGCGGGCCAGGTCGAGGGTGTGTTGGTCGCGGCGATCGGGTTCGCCGATGGCGACCGCGACGCTGGCTTCCCACCGACGGACCGAGGCGGGATAGAGCGCATCGATCTGACGCTGCAGGTGGCGGACGTAGCGGTCAGCGGCGAAGTCTCCCGTGCGTGGGCCAACGAGGCTTCGGTCATTGTCGGCTACGCCGTTGACGGCGCGCCACACGATCACATCTTCTCTGAGTTGGTCGGTCAGGACGTCGTCGAAGCGCCGGATCGGTGCCGGGAGATCGGTGCTGCGACGTACGACGTCGGCCAGTGTGCTGACGCGGTCGGCGCGCGCGGAAAGGTAGGTCGCCCATTCAGGGTGACCGTGCAGCTCGATCGGGATGCCGGGGAGCCAGGGTAGCGGTCCAGAATCGGCTGCCTCCAGGGCGTCCTCAGCGCTTGGCCCGAGCAGGCGGTGCGCGGCATCGGTGACGGCATCGGCGTACCTGCTCGTTGCCTCGCGAAGCTGGGTCGCCGGATTGATGGCGTGAGCGACCTCGGTGGTCGCGGAGACCGCGGTGCCGTCGCGGGCCGACGATCCGGTCGAGGAGGTCGACGGCGGTGAGCTGCTCGTTGATGCCGGGCAGGAAATGCTCGGCATCAGGGTCGGCTGCATCGGCGATGAGGTGGAGGTGGTTCTCGGCGCGGCCGCGGGTGAGCATCGTGTAGAGCAGTTGCCGGTCCTCGGTACCGGTGAGGATGCCGTGCATGACGTCGGCGGTGTTGCCTTGGGCGGCGTGGACGGTGGTGGCGTAGCCGAGCTCGACGTGCGCGCTCGACGTACGTCGCGGGAAGCGTGACCTGCAGCCCGGAGCGGAGGTGCCGCGCGTGGAGGGAGCCGTTCGCGATTGAGGGCGGTGATCGGTCCAGCGGTCGCCGTTCTTGACCCAGTCGGTGCCGCTGACGCCGAGGCGGCGGTCGTTGCGGCGAGTCAGGATCGTGTCGCCGACACTGAGCCTGGTTGCCATCGGCGAGCGGCGACCTCGGCGTTCGGTGTCGCCCGTCGAGGCGGGTATCGCGAGCTGCCTTGGTTGAGACGAGCGACGAGGTCGCGGGTCGGGGCGAGCATCAGGCACTCGCGCCCAGACGCCTGTTCGCTCCTGCCAGGCGGTCAGCACGTCGCTCAGGCAGGTGTCGGCATCGCCGGCGTGGATGCGGTCGTGGTCCAGGTAGTACCCGAGGGCGGCGCTGTCTCCCTCTCGCAGGTCCAGCGATGCCTGCGCCTCGACGGGGTCGTCGAAGCGGACGACCTCATCGAGGCGTACGGCGCCGTGGGTGTTGGCGATGTCGCGCAGGACTCCGCCTGCGCCGACGGCGGCGAGCTGTTGGTCGTCGCCGATCAGCCGCACCCGGGCACCGCGTTCGAGGCAAGCGGTGATGACGCGGTCCAGCGTGGGGGTGTCGGCCATGCCCGCCTCGTCGATGACCACGACCGTGTGCGGCCGAAGCCGGGATCGAGCCCCGCGGCGAGGGTGTGGTCGAGCATCGCGAGCGTGTCGGACCGCATCCCGGTCGCCTCCCCGAGCACCGCTGCGGCGGCCGCGGAGGGGGCGAGCCCGACCGGCGTCGTAGCCCGAGGTCCTGGCACACCCGCGCGAGCACGCTCATCGCCGTCGTCTTGCCGGCACCCGGCCGGCGCCAGCGCGAGCGCGACCTGGCGCGGGTCGCTGACGAGTGGCGCGGACGAGCTCGCGCTGACCGTCGTTCAACACCGGTCCGTCGAGGGCGGCTCGCCATCAGGGCGAGCTCGACATCGACGGGATCCGGAGCGGGTGCCGGCGGTGCGGCCGGCGGCCTCGACGATCCGCTGCTCGGCGTCCAGCATCCGCTGGCTGGTGTAGTGGTCGGCGCCGGTGTGACGGTAGACGCTGACGCCATCGGACCGACGAAGCATCTGGGGATCGATGACCGGGTCGAGGTCGGGCGTCAGGTTGATCAGCGAACCGCGTGACCGTGTCGACCAGGTGCTCGACGACCTGGCCGACCTGCTCGCTCGGTACGTCGAGCTCGCGGACCTGGCGCTGGGCTTCGGCATAGATGTGCCAGGTCTGCCAGGTCGCGCGATGGGCCTCGAGCTCGGTGATCACCCGCTCGCCTGCTTCGGCCAGCCACTCGCTGGAAACCTGCGTGCGAGGGATGGGTGCCGGGGTGAGCGCGGCACGGATCATGCGATCGATGCCCATGGTTCCCAGCTCCTGCACCGCCTGCTCGCGCCAGGTCGCGCGCTGCTCGGCCTCCGACCGGGGCTCGTGCTTGGCCTCACGGGTCTCGAGGTTCGCGCGTTGCGCGAGCGCGATCGACTCCTTCGCGGTCGGGGCGGCGACCGTGCCGGGCCGTGAACTCCTCGGCGAGCTCGCCCTGGCGGTCCTCGATGTCGGACCGGCGCCGCGACCACCGTGCGCACAGCGCGGCGTCGACACCGGAGATCTCCCGGACCGGGCGCTTGCCGCCCGCCCGCGGTACGTCGACGAACTGGACGCCGAGACCCTCCCGGAGGTGGGCCTCGAGCGCGGTGTTGTAGGCCTCCGAAGCGGCGACGACGTGCTGGTGCAACACGGTGCCGTAGATCGAGAGCCACTTGCCCTGCCGGGTCTGGACCTTGTTCGCCACCGCGACATGGGTGTGCAGATCGGGATCGCCGGCACGGGAGTCGCGGTGCAGGAACGCCGCCGCGATCAGCCCGCGGGTCTCGACCTGGCGGGCGCCGCCGGTGCCCTCGCGGGTGAAGATCGCATGCGATCTCCAGGAAGTCGAGCTGCGTCGAGGACCGCGGCGTTGTGGGCTTGGCGGATCTGCTGCGCGACCTCGGGCGGCGCCACGGCCCACAGTGCCGAGACCGACTTCGCCGGGCGTGAACGTCAGATCGAAGCCGGCCACCGACCCCGACTGGAACCTCCGCCCCAGCGCAGCACCGGTCACGGGGTCGCAGCCGTCCCCGAACAGGTTCTTCATCTGCTCGGTCGGTGACGACGTCGCCGTACCCAAGGCCATCGATGCCGACCAGCCCGGAGCCGATCCAACGGCCGGGCGCCTCGCCCTTCGCGGCGTAGTAGTCAGCCAGCGGCATCGACCCGAGCTCGGTCGAATCGGCGGCCGCGACCTGGCGGGTCAGGTACTCGTACCCCGACCCGGCCGCGAGCTTCTTCAACGACATCGTCACACCCCACAAGGCCGGAACGCCGCCGCGAGTGGCCACCCCGATTCGTCCGTGAAAGAGGTGTGTTCGGGAAGGAGGGTGAGGAAGGAGGAGGAGCGGAAGGGAGGAGAGGCGGATGAGGGGCAGGGGTGGAGGCAGGGAAGGGTGGAAGGGAAGGGTGGAGGGGAAGGATGCGGGAGGGTGGTGAAAGTGGGGTGGCCACTCGAGGACAAGATCGGGCCTTGAGGGGTGAAGGCGGCCAACCGGGCCGCCCCGAACCCAGGAGCCCCCAATGGCCATCGACTCGCCGCAACGCCCCGTCGCTTGATCTCCTTGGCAGAAGCGGCCGACACCCTCGCCGTCTCGACCAAGACGGTCCGCCGCTACATCGCCGCCGGCGAGCTCGACGCCGTCCGGCTCGGTCGCCGAACGATCCGCGTGCGGGTCGACTCGCTCGACCGGCTGATCGATGGGCACCCGCTGAACACCTGGGGCGGTCGGAGCGCTTGACGGCGGTCGAAGGTCAGGCGACGGCGTGGAACTCCAGTTTCAGTCCGAGGACGCGGGCCACCTTGAAGATGTGGCGAAGCTCGGATTGCCGTTGTTGGACAGCGCCTTGTAGAGGCAGTCGCGGCTCATGCCGACCTTGCGTGCGAGTTCGCTGAAGTTCTGGGAGCGGGCGATGACTCCGATGGCGTGGGTGATGAATGCAGAGTCGTCTCCGGCCTCGTCCAGAGCAGCCTCGAGGTAGTAGGCGATGTCATCGAGCGACGTGAGGTGATCCGCCGAGTCATACGGCGTGAACTTCTCAGCCATGCTGCTGCCACTCCTTCGCGATTCGCTTCGCGTTCTCGATGTCCCGTTGCTGCGTGGACTTGTCGCCGCCGCAGAGCAAGATGACGACGATGTCGCCGTGTTTCTTGAAGTAGACCCGGTAGCCGGGGCCGTAGTTGATCCGCATCTCGGAGATGCCGTCCCTGACAGGCCTCACATCGCCGGGGTTGCCGCGCAGCCGATCCACCCGGATCGCGAACCGCACTGCAGCGCGGCGATCCCTCAGGCCGTCAACCCATCTTCCGAACGTCTCACTCTTGAGAACCTTGATTTGTTGTGTCAACTAGTAGTTAACACTTCCGCGATCGACAAATGCTCATTTGTCGCAGCCTTCACGCGTGGTGGGGAGGCAGCCCTCTCACCGGTCCGTCGCTCCGAAGCTGAGTCCTGCGAACGCCGCGGCCGTGAGATCGTCCATCCGGCTCTGGGTGGCGCGGACGTACCGCTCGGCGGCCTGGGACGAGGAGTCGCCGAGGAAAGCCTGCACCTCGGCGACATGCGCGCCCTTCTGCGCGAGTCGGGTGGCACCGGTCGCCCGGAGGTCGTGGAAGTTGATCGGCCGGCCGACGGCCTCGCGTACGTCGCACCATCCGCCTACCAGATCTCGGAACCGCGTCGGCTGCAGCCAGTCGCCGGACGGACCGGGGAAGAGCAGTCCGTCGCGGCCGGCGACGTAGGTCCGCAGATGCTCGGTGAGGACCTCGCCCACACCTCCAGGGATGCGCTGGTCGCGGATGCCAGCTCGCGACTTCGGCTCCTTCTCGTATCGCTTGCCGCCGGGGCCGGTGCCCACTGCCCGGCGGACCCGTACGACGGGTGGCCTCTCGCGGAGGTCCACGTCGGAGCGTCGCAGTGCCACGATCTCCCCGAACCGGAGGCCGCAGCCGAGTGCCAGGGCGATCATGGCCCGCCACTCGGGGCGGATCGTGGCCAGGATGAGATCGAGGTCGGCGTCCTCGATCACCTCGGTCCGCTTGTCCGCTCGCTTGCCGATGGTGCCGGCGCCGTCGATGGTGAACGGGTTGACGGCGCCGGGAAGCACGCCGTCCGCGGCCGTCGCGGACTTCATGATCGCCTTGGCGAGCGCGTAGCACTCGCGCACGGTCTTCCCCTTGTCATGGGGGAGTCCTTCGTACCACCGCACCACATCGGCCGCGGTGATCGTGTCCAGCGGCATCTCGCCAAACGTCGGCTGAACGTACTTGCCCAGCCAGATCAGGTAGCCCCGCTTTGTGGAATCCTGCAGCGGATGCCCCCGCACCTTGCGAGCGCGCAGCCAGACCTCGGCGTACTCGGCGAACGTCGGCGACGTCTCGGCTGCGGTGCGGATCCGGTCGGCCTCGGCATGCTCGGCCAGCGTGCGCCACGACGCGCCCTCAGCGCGCAGGCGCAGCTCCTCGGCTCGGAGCCAGTCACCAGCAGTCTCCCGGCCGTAGGTGTTCGGCTCGAAGGTGTGAGGGGCGGTGACGATCTGTCCGCCACGGCCGGACGGATGATCCAGCGGAACGGTGAACCGTGCCTGCCAGCGGCCCGACCGCATCTTGGTGACCTGCCCGAAGCGGCGTCGGGAAGCCTTCGCTGTCATCGTTGGACGGCCCACCTTTGCATCGGCTATGCATCGGATCATACGTCAATTCCGGCCCTCAGGTGACCTATTGGATCGCAGCGGATCCACCAGGTTTCCGCAGTTCAGAGCGGTGTTTGTCTGCTCGTGTCCACTCGGGTCCAACAATGCCAAATGTTGGTTCGAGTCCAACCGGGGGAGCTGCTCTCTTGGCGACTCGCGTGGCGACGGCCTCAGCGCCGCAGGGTCAGGTGCGTGACCAGCTCGGTCGAGCGGCTGGACACGGTCTTGAAGCCGAGCCCGGCCAGGTCGCTGAACGGCGACTCGCCCCGACCCATCACGATCGGCACGAGATGCAGCCGAAGCTCGTCGATGTGGCCGGCTGCGAGGTACTGGTTGATCGTCGAGGCGCCGCCGCAGATCGAGACGTGCCCGTCGCCGGCGGCCTCGACAGCCAGCCGCAGCGCCTCCTCGATGCCGTCGGTGACGAAGTGGAACGTCGTACCGCCGGCCATCTCGACGGGCTCCCGCGGGTGATGGGTCAGCACGAACACCGGCGCGTGGTACGGCGGCTCGTCTCCCCACCAGCCGCGCCACGACTCGTCCCACTGGCCACGACCCGGTCCGAACATGTTGCGGCCCATCACGAAGGCATTGGCCGAGACCATCGCCGCGGCCTCGTCGGCGTTCGCCTTCTCCTCCTCGTCCCAGTGCCAGCGGTGGAGCTCCTCGCCACCGATGCCCAACGGGTGCTCGAGATCCTGGTCCGGCCCGGCCATGAAGCCGTCCAGGGAGATGGCTGGGTCAGTGGTCAGGTACGGCATGGCCTCAGTCCTCCTCCCAGGTCATCGGGAAGACCTCGAAGGCGGCCCCGAAGGCCACGCCCATCCGCTGCCCGATCTGCCGCCCGAAGCCCTCGAGGAACTCCCGCGGGTCCCAGTTCTCCCAGCCCAGCCCGTCGATGTACGCCGCATGGGCGGCGAGCGAGTCCACGCCCCGGTCGAAGGTGTCGGTCGTGTCGACGCCGTGCTGGGCACGGTCGGAGCCACCGGCCCAGACCTGGCGGGCCTCGCCCCAGGGCTCGAGCCCTTCGACGAGCTGGTCGTTGAAGACCCACCGGTTGCCGGCATCGCGTACGGCGTCCAGCACCGCGCGGCCGGTGGCGATGTGGTCGGCCTGGTTGAGCATGCGGCCGCCCCAGCTCTCGCCGAAGAACCCGGTGATCACGATCTCCGGGCGGTGCCTGCGCACGACCGCACAGATCTCGCGCCGCAACGGCAGGCCGTACTCGAGGATGCCGTCGGGCTGGTGCAGGAACTCGACGGTGTCGACACCCACGATCCGCGCCGACTCGATCTCCTCGGCCTCGCGGACCCGACGGCACTCGTCGGGCTCCATCGAGTCGATGCCGGCCTCACCCGACGTGACCATGCAGTAGACGATCTCCTTCCCCTGAGCGGTCCAGCGGGCGACGGCCGCCGCTGAGCCGAACTCCATGTCGTCGGGGTGCGCCACGATCGCGAGCGCGCGGGTCCAGTCCTCGGGCAGCGGTTTGAGCGGTGGTGGTGTGTCCATGGCCACGAGCATGCCGTCAATTCGGTTGGCCCGACAGGGGCGGAGCCGCTTGAGTGATCGGCATGAACCGTCTCGCGGAGCTCGCCGGCCGATGACCGAGTGGTACGACGATCTCCCGCCGCTCGACCGCTCCCTCTCGGAGACATGGAGCACGCCGGAGTTCCGCGACCGGCTGCAGGCATGGTGCGAGTCCGTCGTCGGGCCGGTGGTCGCGATGGAGCAGCACAAGCTGCGCGGCTGGGCGACCGTGTGGCGCGTGACGACGCGCGAGGGCGGCTGGTTCGCCAAGCAGAACTGCCCGGGGCAGCAGGTCGAGGTGCCGTTGATGGCCGCCCTCGCGCGGCTCGCGCCGGACCGTGTCATCCCCGTGACAGCGGCCCGGGACGGGTTCCTGCTGACGCCCGACCAGGGCCCGGTCTTCTACGAGACCGCCGGTGACGACTTGGAGAACTGGGTACGCCTGGCTCGAGACGCCGCCTTGCTGCAGCGCCAGCTCGCGCCGTACCACGACGAGCTGACCGGCCTCGGGATGACCGAGCTGCCGCCGGACATCACCGCGGACTACGTGTCGGCCCGCGTCGAGCAGTACGCCGCGCTCCCGCCCGGAGATCCGCGACGTGTGGAGGACGACGTCGCGGCTCGCCTGCGGTCGCACCTCCCCGTCGTACGACGGTGGGCCGACGAGGTCTCCGCGCTCGGGCTGCCGGTCACGCTCAACCACAACGACCTTCACGAGAACAACGTGTTCGACGTGGACGGGTGGCTGAGGTTCTTCGACTTCGGCGACTCGCTGCTGACCGAGCCGCTGGGTGTGCTGCTCATCCCGCTCAACATCCTCGGCGGGAAGCTCGACGCCGGCCCGGGTGACCCGCGGCTGTGGCGGGTCGCCGACGCGGCTCTCGAGGTGTGGAGCGACCTCGTGCCCGTCTCGGCGCTCCGCGCCGCGCTGCCGTCCGCCCTGCAGCTCGGCCGCCTGGGGCGGGTCGAGTCGTGGGTCAGGTGCCAGCCGTCGTTGCTCGACGACCAGCTGGCCGAGTGGGGCCCGGTGGCTGCCACCTGGCTGGGCACGCTGCTCGAGGAGGCGCCGCTGGGCGTTGCGCCCTCGCCGACGTGCTAGCAGGTCGCGCGAGGGTGGAAGTCCGCGTAGTTGAGGGGGCCCGCGATGACGGTGAGAGCGGCGCTGCCGACGAAGACGCACGTGCGCGGCACGTGCGTGTTGAAGTAGCCACGATCATCGGCCGCGCTGACACCCAGCACGAACCAGACGATGACTAGCAGCATGACGACGTTCTTCACTGGGAGCTCCCGTGGGCCGATCCGACCGGCGTGCTGGGATTCTAGGGCTCGACGGGCTCGCTCGTGGGCGTTCTGAGCGTTCCCAGCACGGTCAGCTTCCCGAGCTGGACGGCGACCCAGGCGATGGCCAGCCCGGCCACGTCGTCGACCGCGAAGTGCCAGCCGAGATAGACGGTCGCGAGCAGGGTGCCGACCAGGAACAGTGCGAGCACCCACGAGAGCCGGCGGAGCCCGTAGTAGCGCGCCATCAGCCAGATCAGGCAGGTGAGTGCACAGTGCAGGCTGGCGAAGGCGGAGATCTGCGCGAAGGCGTCGCTCGCGTGCGGATGGGCCAACAGGTGGTCGCGCTGCTGGACGTACGTCGCCTGCGTGGACTGGATCGACGTACGGGTGAGGCCGGAGAACTCCTGGGGCGCGGCGTGGAAGGGCCCGAGCGACGGGATCAGGTAGTACGACCCGACCCCGATGATCCACGCCCACATCGCGGCGGTGACGAACACGTAGGCCTGCCGGACGGTCGGTGTGAACGCGAGCGCGGCCACCAGGGCGAAGACCACGACCCAGGAGAACGTCTCGTAGATCGCGGTCAGCACGCGGGCGGCGACGTCGTGGCCGAGCAGGTCGTGCAGGAGGACCGCCGGGCTGTGGTCGAAGAGGAGCCAGCGGTCCCAGCGCAGGAGCATCGCGTCCTTCGGTGCGAGGAGGACGTCCCAGCTCTTCAGGTTGCGATAGCAGAGGTAGACCACGAAGTAGGCGACCAGGGCGAGCCCGATCAGCACGACCCGATGCGGCGTCCATCGGTCGCGGATCGTGTGCCACAGGGTCGTCCCGGACGACCGGCTCCGGAGCCACCGGACCAGGATGTCGACGATGACGAACGCCAGCAGCATCTCCGCGGTGTGCGGCAGCTTGGCGCGGAACAGCTTGCCGTGCGGGTCGCGGAAGGGGATGTCGACCTGACGCGACCGGGCCACGGTGACGAGGGCGAAGACGACGACGAGGGCGAGCACCCGGAGCAGCCATCGCCAGTCGGACCGCCACAGGCTCTCCTGGGGTACGACGCGCGCCCCCGTGGTCGTCGTACTCATCGCGCCTCCCCGGGTCTGGTCGTCGAGCGGTGTCGAGACCACGTCGCGGGGCCATTCAACCCGAGCCACGGTGACCCACGCGAAATGACGGGCCCCTCCCGTGCACAATGTGGCGCGGGGCGGTAGCTCAGTCGGTCAGAGCAGAGGACTCATAATCCTTGGGTCGTGGGTTCGAGCCCCACCCGCCCCACCACCTGCGAAAACGCGGGGATTGGATCCCGCACCCTGGTCGCCATCGATACCCACGGCAGCCCACTCCCGCAGGCGATGCCCGCCTGCCGAATTCAGAGTCCTCTGTCGGGCACGCGGGCCCATGGGCTCGTCAGGCCTTGTTGCAGTTGCCGACGCCGGGGGCCTTCTTGTGAACGGTCGTACACGTGTCTTTCAAGCTGCCGTGGATGACTCCGCCGAGGGCGAAGACGACGACCACGATCAGCGCGGCGATGCCTGCGATCAGGATGCCGTACTCGACGGCCGTGGCGCCGCGTTGGTCCATCTTCGCGAGGCGGGCACCGAGCAGGATCCGCAGGTAGTCGAGCATCTTGTGATGACCTCCGAGGTCAGGCGGGAGTGGACGTCCATTCTCGCGGCCCCGGTCGCCACAGCGAACCGGGTGAACGTTCGCGAAGTCATGGCCCGATGGACCTATGGAATCGCTCCGAAAGGCGGAACCTTCCCCGAACCACGGTGGCGAATGCGTGACCCTTCCGCGCCCAGCGGCCGCACGGCAGCGGTTGGTAGACCCTCGCCACCTCGGGCTGCGTGCCGCTCGGCAGGGCGAGTACAGCGGGTGCGGTGCTGACCGGAACCCACGTCCTGGGCGAAAGGCTCCGGATGCGAGCGGAGTGGGGCGGAGACACCGTCAACGCCGCTCAGGACGGACGCTGGCAGTACCTCCGCTTCACGCGCTCACGGCTCACTTCGAGGGCTGCGGCACGTGGCAGTGCACCTTCGGGTTGGCGCCGACGTAGTCGAGCGGGCCGGCGATGATGGTGAGAGCCGTGTCGCCGAACGACTTGCAGCTGACGTCGTGCTGGTTCGTCACGTAGCCGCGCTGGAACGCCGCGAAGACGCCGATCACGAGCCACACGATCACTGCGATGCCGATCAGGTTGCGCATGCCACGTCGTACCCGTGCAGGGGCGACGCATGCGCCGGGTCAGGTCTCGCCGTTGATGAGGTACGACGTTCCCCTCTTGACGAGTTGCAGGGTCCGGTGGTCGGTGGTGTGGCCGCCCCTGACCTTCACGTAGGCCACGTCGTAGCTGACCGTGAGCGTGGCCGGGTCGGCCACCATGTTGCTCGGCGTCGCCGACGCGATCGTCCTCCAGAACCCGTCGTAGCCGTGGAAACCGCGGCTCTGTCCGCGGAACGCCGGGGTCAGCATCCGGAAGGTCGCGTGGTCGTCGGAGGTGACGGTGGCGAGGTAGTTCGTCACGAACTGCTTCATCGCCGTCGACTCGGCCGTGTCGGCCGGGGCCGACGTGCCGGTGCGGCTCGTGTGCGGGGCGCTGGGCGGGGTGGCGTTCGGAGCGCCCTTGCCGGTGAGCGCGATCATCCCGATCACCGCGGCGGCGACGAGAACGACCACGCCCGCCACCCATGGCCACGCCGTACGTCGCCTCCGCGCTCCCACCGACGGGGCAGGGACCGGGGCGGGAGCGACCAGCGGCGGATCGGCCACGACCGGCGGCACGCCCACCGGCTGGAGACGTGTCGCCTGCAGCACCCGGGTGCCTTCGTCCTCGACCATGCCGAACGGCGCCGGATGGATCGTCACGTCGTGCCCCTGATCGAGGAAGTGGCGCACCTGCGTCATGCTCCATCGGTCGGCGGGGTCGCGCGTCATCGTGTGCTCCAGCAGCGGCGCCAGCCAGCCGGCCTCGGCGAGGCGCGGCGGCTCCTCGTGGACGATCCGGTAGAGCCCGCCCATGAGGTTCTCGCTCACGTCGTACGGCGTACGGCCGGCGAGGGCATGGAACAGCGTCGCGCCCAGCGACCAGACGTCCGACGCCTCGGTCGCGGTCGCGCCGGAGGCGACCTCGGGGGCCAGGTAGGCGGGCGAACCGGTGACCAGGCCGGTCTGGGTCAGCGACGCGTCGGCCTCGGCGCGGGCGATCCCGAAGTCGGTGAGCTTCACCTCGCCCGCCCGGGTCACGAGCATGTTCGACGGCTTCACGTCGCGGTGCACGATGCCGGCCTGGTGTGCGGCTGCGAGCGCGTCCGCCGCCTGGCGCACCAGCGGCGCCGCCTCGTCGGGGGTCAGCGCCCCGTCGCGCTTGATGAGCGCGCTGAGGGTCACCCCTTCGACGTACTCCATGACCAGCCAGGTCTCCTCGCCCTCGGCCACCAGATCGAAGACGCCCACCACGTGGGGGTGGTTGAGACGAGCCGCGAGCCGGGCCTCGCGCTCGGCGCGCTCGAGGTCGGGCGCGCTGGCGCCGGGGATCATCCCGATCCGCTTCAGCGCGACGTCGCGCCGGAGCACGGTGTCGCGGGCCAGCCAGACCGCACCCATCCCGCCGCGCCCGATCTCGCGACCGAGCTCGTACCTGCCTGCGATCAACGTCCGTCCTTCCGGCTCTCAGGGCGCTCGCCAGCGTAGGGCAGCGTCGTCGTACACCCAACGTTCCCGGGAGCGCCGTACCCATGCCCCGCACGGCCCGGCCGCGAACCCGGTGGAGCGACCCCCGGCGGATGCGGCAGGCTGGCCCCGACACCCTCGAGACGGAGGCCCGGCGTGACCATCGACCCGACCCTGCTGGACGACCTCGTGTGGCGCGGCCTCATCGCGCACTCGACGGATCTCGGAGCGCTGCGCGAGGCGCTCACGTCCGGGAGCGTGCGGTTCTATGTGGGCTTCGACCCGACCGCGCCGAGCCTGCACATGGGCAACCTGCTCCAGATCACGACGGCGCGCCGCCTCCAGGACGCCGGGCACACGCCGTACATCCTCGTGGGCGGCGCCACCGGCATGATCGGCGACCCTCGGGACTCCGGTGAGCGAACCCTGAACTCCCTCGACACCGTCAAGGACTGGAGCGACCGCGTACGCCGGCAGGTCGAGCCGTTCCTGGGCTTCGAGGGCTCCAACGCGGCGACCATGGTCAACAACTACGACTGGACGGCCAGCCTCTCGACGATCGACTTCCTGCGCGACATCGGCAAGCACTTCCCGGTGAACCGGATGCTCGGTCGCGAGACGGTGAAGCGGCGGCTCGAGTCCGGCATCAGCTACACGGAGTTCAGCTACGTGCTGCTGCAGTCGATGGACTTCCTCAACCTCTTCCGCGAGTACGCCGTGACGCTGCAGTTCGGCGGTGAGGACCAATGGGGCAACATCACCGGCGGGGTCGAGCTGATCCGCCGGGCCGACGGTGGCAAGGCGCATGCCTTCGTCACGCCCCTGGTGACGAAGGCCGACGGCACGAAGTACGGCAAGACCGAGGACGATGCGCTGTGGCTCAACGCCGAGATGATGTCGCCGTACGCCTTCCATCAGTGGTGGCTCAACATCGAGGACAGCCAGGTGGGCGAGCTGCTCCGCCTGTTCACCTTCCTGGGCCGCGAGCAGATCGAGGCGCTCGAGCTCGAGACCGCCGAGAAGCCCTGGCTCCGCTCCGGGCAGAAGACGCTGGCCGACGAGATCACCACGCTCGTCCACGGCGCCGCGGAGACGGGATACGCCAAGGCCGCCGCCTCGGCACTGTTCGGCGGCGGAGACCTCCACGCGCTCAGTGCGACGACCCTGTCGGCCGCCCTGCGTGAGGCCGGTTCGACCTCGGTGCCCGGGCTGCTGCCCGTCGTCGACCTGATGGTCGAGACCGGGCTGGCCAAGAGCCGCGGCGAGGCACGACGCACGATCGCGGAGGGCGGTGCCTACCTCAACAACGTGCGCGTCGACGACCCCGAGGCCGAGCCGTCGCCGTCCGACCTGATCGGCGGCTCGTGGCTGGTGCTGCGCCGGGGCAAGAAGAGCTTCGCCGGCATCGAGGTCGGCTGACGTGGAGGGCCTTCCGATCCCCGACGGTGAGTGGTGGCTCGAGTCGCTCCGCGATCGGGCGAGCCGGGCCATGCCTCCGGCGGTGTGGAACTACGTCGTGAGCGGCTCGTACGGCGAGGTCACGGCCGCCGAGGCGACCGAGGGCTGGCAGGCCGTGCGGTTCCGGCCGCGGGTTCTCCAGGGTCACATCTCCGCCGACCTCGAGACGACGCTGCTGGGCGCCCGCGTCGCGTCACCCGTCGCCGTGGCGCCGACCTCGATGCAGCTGGCGATGCACCCGCTCGGCGAGGGCGCCATGAGCGCGGGAGCGTCGGCGGCCGGCTGCCTGCACGTGGTCAGCTCGAACTCCGGGACGATGTTCGACCGCCTGGCCGCCGGTCCGTGGTGGCTGCAGGCCTACCTTCCCCCCGAGCGTGACGTCTTCCTGCCGGTCCTGGAGGCGGCCGTCGCGGCAGGTGCCCAGGCCGTGGTGCTCACCGTGGACACGCCGTTCCCCGGCACGAAGCACGCCGCGGAGCAGGGAGACTGGACCGGCATCGACCTGAGCTGGTGGCGGGCCAACTTCCCGGAGCCGACGCCCGACGGCTGGGCCGACGACCTGGTCCCGGGCGACCTGACCTGGCTGCGCGAGCGCGGAGGCGTACCCGTGGTGGTGAAGGGCGTGCTCCGGGCCGACGACGCCGTGCGATGCCTCGACGCCGGCGCCGACGCGATCTACGTGTCCAACCACGGCGGGCGCCAGCTCGACCGCACCGTCAGCACCGCCCGGGCCGTGGCCGAGGTCGTGCAGGTGGTGGGGGAGCGGGCCGAGGTGTACGTCGACGGCGGCATCCGCTCCGGGCTCGACGTACTGGCGGCGCTGGCACTGGGCGCACGCGGTGTCTTCGTCGGCCGCCCGTCGCTCTACGCCCTGGCGGTGGACGGCGCCCGCGGTGTCGAGCAGCTGCTCACGGTGTTCGCCGAGGAGCTCCGGGAAGGCCTCACGCTGGCCGGCTGCGCCACGCCGTACGACGCGACCGGGGTGCTCGAGCCGTGACCCCTGCGAGGGCGCTGACCTGCGGCGATCCCCTCGCGTCCCGGGCCGGGCGACCCCGATTTGCGTCGTCGCGTACGACCCCATAATGTTCCTCCCTGTCGCCAGGGTGCGGCGGGAGGCAAGACCGCGAGGTCGGGCTTCCGGCCCCGAGGCGGCCACCCAGCTCTCAACGAGACCCTTCACCGGGTGGAGTTGTTGCGCGTCTGATTTTTGAGAACTCAACAGTGTGTTTGTCGATGAATTGGTTTGTATGATCCCGTTGCCATGGCTGGTTTTTTGTTGGTTGTGGTGGTGGTTTCTTTTTGAGTTGATGAACGATGATTCTTGGCGATTGTTTGCTAGTTGATCGTTTTTTGGCTGGGTTTGGTTTTCTGTTGTTTTTCGATGGAGAGTTTGATCCTGGCTCAGGACGAACGCTGGCGGCGTGCTTAACACATGCAAGTCGAGCGGAAAGGCCCTTTTGGGGGTACTCGAGCGGCGAACGGGTGAGTAACACGTGAGTAATCTGCCCTTCACTCTGGGATAACTGCCTGAAAGGGTGGCTAATACTGGATGCGACCAACTGCTGCATGGTGTGTTGGTGGAAAGCGTTTAGTGGTGGGGGATGTGCTCGCGGCCTATCAGCTTGTTGGTGGGGTAATGGCCTACCAAGGCTTTGACGGGTAGCCGGCCTGAGAGGGTGACCGGCCACACTGGGACTGAGACACGGCCCAGACTCCTACGGGAGGCAGCAGTGGGGAATATTGGACAATGGGCGGAAGCCTGATCCAGCAACGCCGCGTGAGGGATGACGGCCTTCGGGTTGTAAACCTCTTTCAGCACAGACGAAGCGCCTGTGAAGGTGGTGACGGTATGTGCAGAAGAAGCACCGGCCAACTACGTGCCAGCAGCCGCGGTAATACGTAGGGTGCGAGCGTTGTCCGGAATTATTGGGCGTAAAGGGCTCGTAGGCGGTTTGTCGCGTCGGGAGTGAAATCCACTGGCTTAACTGGTGGCTTGCTTTCGATACGGGCAGACTGGAGGTATGCAGGGGAGAACGGAATTCCTGGTGTAGCGGTGAAATGCGCAGATATCAGGAGGAACACCGGTGGCGAAGGCGGTTCTCTGGGCATGTCCTGACGCTGAGGAGCGAAAGTGTGGGGAGCGAACAGGATTAGATACCCTGGTAGTCCACACCGTAAACGTTGGGCGCTAGGTGTGGGATCCATTCCACGGGTTCCGTGCCGCAGCTAACGCATTAAGCGCCCCGCCTGGGGAGTACGGCCGCAAGGCTAAAACTCAAAGGAATTGACGGGGGCCCGCACAAGCGGCGGAGCATGCGGATTAATTCGATGCAACGCGAAGAACCTTACCTGGGTTTGACATATGCCGGAAAGCATCAGAGATGGTGCCCCTTTTAGTCGGTGTACAGGTGGTGCATGGCTGTCGTCAGCTCGTGTCGTGAGATGTTGGGTTAAGTCCCGCAACGAGCGCAACCCTCGTTCCATGTTGCCAGCGCGCCCTTCGGGGTGGCGGGGACTCATGGGAGACTGCCGGGGTCAACTCGGAGGAAGGTGGGGATGACGTCAAGTCATCATGCCCCTTATGTCCAGGGCTTCACGCATGCTACAATGGCCGGTACAAAGGGCTGCGATCCCGTGAGGGGGAGCGAATCCCAAAAAGCCGGTCTCAGTTCGGATTGGGGTCTGCAACTCGACCCCATGAAGTCGGAGTCGCTAGTAATCGCAGATCAGCAACGCTGCGGTGAATACGTTCCCGGGCCTTGTACACACCGCCCGTCACGTCACGAAAGTCGGCAACACCCGAAGCCCATGGCCCAACCACCTTGTGTGGGGGGAGTGGTCGAAGGTGGGGCTGGCGATTGGGACGAAGTCGTAACAAGGTAGCCGTACCGGAAGGTGCGGCTGGATCACCTCCTTTCTAAGGAGCACGCACCCCTGTTGTCGTCCGGGGTCCCGGTGTTCGCCGGGGTCGGTGGCGGTGGCTTTTGTGGTGGTGTCTCGCTAGTGGAATCATCGGCTTTCCTGTCCTGGGGTTGTCTCGTTGGAGGCGGTTCGGGGGTGGGGGCACACTGTTGGGGTTCTGAAGGATCAGGCGTCACGTGTCCCGGTGGGGTGTGTGGTGGCTGGGCTTCGGTTCCCGGCCGGTTGCGGCTGCCCTGTGGGTGGTGGTGGCTGGTGTGGGGTTGTTGTTTGAGATCTGGATAGTGGACGCGAGCATCAAATTTTTTCTTTGTAGTTGTGTCGAGTGTGCATCGCCAGCCTGGCGTGCCGGCCGTGTCCTGTGTCTTGTCTGCCCCGTTGTGGGTGGGTGGGGTGTGGGTGGTGGGTGGGGTGGGTTGGTGGTGTGTGTGACAAGCTGTGAAGGGCACATGGTGGATGCCTTGGCATCAAGAGCCGATGAAGGACGTAGGAGCCTGCGATAAGCCCTGGGGAGTTGGCAACCGAGCGTTGATCCGGGGGTGTCCGAATGGGGTAACCCAGCTGGAGTCATGTCCAGTTACCCGCGCCTGAATGAAATAGGGTGTGTGGAGGGAACGTGGGGAAGTGAAACATCTCAGTACCCACAGGAAGAGAAAACAACAGTGATTCCGTGAGTAGTGGCGAGCGAAAGCGGAGGAGGCTAAACCGTTTCAGTGTGATACCTGGCAGGGGTTGCTGGAGCGGGGTTGTGGGGCGTGTTTGTTACCGGGCTGCCGGCCGGTTGCGGAGTGATCAAGGTGTGGTGAAGTTGAAGTCCATTGGAAAGTGGCACCGTAGAGGGTGAGAGTCCCGTAGGTGTAAGCCACACTCTTCGTGAATGCGTGCCCAAGTAACACGGAACTCGTGAAATTCCGTGTGAATCTGGCGGGACCACCCGTCAAGCCTAAATACTTCTTGGTGACCGATAGCGGACTAGTACCGTGAGGGAAAGGTGAAAAGTACCCCTGGCGGGGAGTGAAATAGTACCTGAAACCGTGTGCCTACAATCCGTCAGAGCCTGGCGCCTCCTTGTGGGGTGGGTGGGTGATGGCGTGCCTTTTGAAGAATGAGCCTGCGAGTTTGTGTTGTGTTGCGAGGTTAACCCGTGTGGGGGAGCCGTAGCGAAAGCGAGTCCGAAGAGGGCGTTTGAGTAGCACGATCAAGACCCGAAGCGGAGTGATCTATCCATGGGCAGGTTGAAGCGTCGGTAAGACGACGTGGAGGACCGAACCCACCTAGGTTGAAAACTGGGGGGATGACCTGTGGATAGGGGTGAAAGGCCAATCAAACTCCGTGATAGCTGGTTCTCCCCGAAATGCATTTAGGTGCAGCGTTGCGTGTTTCTTGCCGGAGGTAGAGCACTGGATAGCCGATGGGCCCGACCAGGTTACTGACGTTAGCCAAACTCCGAATGCCGGTAAGTCAGAGCGCAGCAGTGAGACTGCGGGGGATAAGCTCCGTAGTCGAGAGGGAAACAGCCCAGACCATCAGCTAAGGCCCCTAAGCGGTGACTAAGTGGAAAAGGATGTGGAGTCGCAGTGACAACCAGGAGGTTGGCTTGGAAGCAGCCACCCTTGAAAGAGTGCGTAATAGCTCACTGGTCAAGTGGTTCCGCGCCGACAATGTAGCGGGGCTCAAGTCATCCGCCGAAGCTATGGCATTCACGCGTGTACCCAGCCGCCGGTCCTTCGTGGCCGGCCGGTTCAGGTGTGTGGATGGGTAGGGGAGCGTCGTGCCGCCAGTGAAGTCCCGGAGTGATCCAGGGGTGGAGGCGGCACGAGTGAGAATGCAGGCATGAGTAGCGAATCCGATGTGAGAAACATCGGCGCCGAATGATCAAGGGTTCCAGGGTCAAGCTAATCTGCCCTGGGTAAGTCGGGACCTAAGGCGAGGCCGACAGGCGTAGTCGATGGACAACGGGTTGATATTCCCGTACCGGCAACATGGCGCCCCTGACGAGCCCGGTGATGCTAACCATCCGAAACCTCACCCACCAATCCCTTCGGGGGGCGGGGGTGGGGCAGAGCGTGGGACCCGAACCGGTAGTAGTCAAGCGATGGGGTGACGCAGGAAGGTAGCCCAACCGTGGCGATGGTAGACCACGGGTAAGGACGTAGCACGGACGGTAGGCAAATCCGCCGCCCTCACTTCAATGTGGAGTGTGAGATCTGACGCGGAGCCCGTACGGGCGAAGTGGGTGATCCTATGCTGCCAAGAAAAACCTCTAGCGAGCCATGCGCCGCCCGTACCCCAAACCGACTCAGGTGATCAGGTAGAGAATACCAAGGCGATCGAGACAACCATGGTTAAGGAACTCGGCAAAATGCCCCCGTAACTTCGGGAGAAGGGGGACCCGAACCGTCAACCCACTGGCTGGGTGCAGCGGGGAGGGTCGCAGAGACCAGGCCCAAGCGACTGTTTACTAAAAACACAGGTCCGTGCGAAGTCGCAAGACGATGTATACGGACTGACTCCTGCCCGGTGCTGGAAGGTTAAGGGGACAGGTCAACCCACCCAGTGGGTGAAGCTTCGAACTTAAGCCCCAGTAAACGGCGGTGGTAACTATAACCATCCTAAGGTAGCGAAATTCCTTGTCGGGTAAGTTCCGACCTGCACGAATGGAGTAACGACTTGGGCGCTGTCTCAACCATGGACTCGGCGAAATTGCAGTACGAGTAAAGATGCTCGTTACGCGCGGCAGGACGGAAAGACCCCGGGACCTTTACTATAGTTTGGTATTGGTGTTTGGTACGGCTTGTGTAGGATAGGTGGGAGACTATGAGACCCCCACGCCAGTGGGAGTGGAGTCAACGTTGAAATACCACTCTGGTCGTATTAGATGTCTAACCTAGGTCCATGATCTGGACCAGGGACAGTGCCTGATGGGTAGTTTAACTGGGGCGGTTGCCTCCTAAAACGTAACGGAGGCGCTCAAAGGTTCCCTCAGCCTGGTTGGCAATCAGGTGACGAGTGTAAGTGCACAAGGGAGCTTGACTGTGAGACAGACACGTCGAGCAGGGACGAAAGTCGGAACTAGTGATCCGGCACCACCATGTGGATGGGGTGTCGCTCAACGGATAAAAGGTACCCCGGGGATAACAGGCTGATCTTCCCCAAGAGTCCATATCGACGGGATGGTTTGGCACCTCGATGTCGGCTCGTCGCATCCTGGGGCTGGAGTAGGTCCCAAGGGTTGGGCTGTTCGCCCATTAAAGCGGCACGCGAGCTGGGTTTAGAACGTCGTGAGACAGTTCGGTCCCTATCCGCCGCGCGCGCAGGAAACTTGAGAAAAGCTGTCCCCAGTACGAGAGGACCGGGATGGACGAACCTCTGGTGTGCCAGTTGTCCCGCCAGGGGCACCGCTGGTTAGCTACGTCCGGACGTGATAACCGCTGAACGCATCTAAGCGGGAAGCACATTTCAAGATAAGGTTTCCCACCCACACGATGGGGTAAGGCCACCCGCAGACCACGGGATTGATAGGCCGGAGGTGTACAGCAGCAATGCCCAGCCGACCGGTACTAATAGGCCGAGGGCTTGTCACCCACACCCCTCACACACACCAAGAAAAACACCCGGGCACCCAAAAACACCCACAACAACCGGGCACCCACCGCGTCCACTACCCAGAATCTGAACCAACAACCCAACCCCCACCCACCCCACCAGGAGGACACCGGGGAAACGGGCCAACGTTCCCAACAGAACCAGGTTCACACCGTTACGGCGGCCATAGCGACAGGGAAACACCCGGACCCATCCCGAACCCGGAAGTTAAGCCAGCCAGCGCCCATGGTACTGCACCCGACAGGATGTGGGAGAGTAGGACGCCGCCGAACATCTTTTACCGATGGGGGTCATCTACGGATGACCCCCATCGCTATCGTGGGGCCAGTTCGGCACCCGGTACCGAACGATCCCTGTAGGAGTGAGCGAGCGTGGCAGACGGCCGTCGTCAGTCGAACGAGGGCAACCCTCGCCGGAGTTCACAGGGAGGTCGTCCGGGCGAGAGACGCACGGGCGGCCCGCGATCGGGTGAGTCCACCAGCTCCGGAGATCGCCGTGGCGGCCAGTCCCGTGGCGGCCAGTCCCGTGGCGGCCAGGGTCCCAGCGGCCAGTCCCGTGGCGGCCAGGGTCGCCGGAACGACGGCCGCGCGCCCCGCAAGGGCGACTGGTCGCGCCCGGCGGCGGAGCAGCGGCCCCGCTCGGAGGAGCAGGAGCGCTACGACGGGCCGCCGCTGCCCGAGGAGATCACCGGCCAGGAGCTCGACCGCTCTGTCAGCGGGCAGCTGAAGGGACTGCCCGAACGGCTGGCGCTGCGGGTGGCTCGCCACCTGGCGGCGGCGGGTCTGATGATCGACAGCGACCCCGAGACGGCGTACCAGCACACGCTGGCAGCCCGGGCCCGCGCCTCGCGGCTCGCGGTGGTGCGAGAGGCGACGGGTGAGGCGGCGTACGCCGCGGGCCACTACACGGAGGCCCTGGCCGAGCTCCGCGCCGCCAAGCGCATGAACGGTGCCACGGACTACCTGCCGATCATGGCGGACTGCCATCGCGCGCTCGGTCATCCGGAGCAGGCGCTCAAGCTGGCCAAGAGCCCCGCCGTGGCGCGCTTCCGGTCCGAGGCCAAGGCCGAGATGACGCTGGTGGAGGCCGGCGCCCGTCGCGACCTGGGCCAGCTGGACGCCGCCCTCCGCACGCTCGAGCTCGCGCCTCTCCAGTCGAAGAGCCGGGAGCCGTGGGTCGTGCGTCTGCGCTACGCCTATGCGGACACGCTGGAGTCGGCCGGACGCGAGACCGACGCACTGGCCTGGTTCCACCGCACGCACGCGATCGACTCCTTGGAGATCACCGACGCCGCGGACCGCGCCGAGGCTCTCGAGAAGCGCCTCGACTGACCCGGGTCCGCACGGCCTCGCCGCTGGCGTTTCGCCGTCCCATCGGTCACAATGACTGCACAACTTCACATCCGTCACTCGTGTGACCTCATCTGTGCAGAGCCCGCCGGGGAAGGCGTCGCTCCGATGCCGCGGATGAAGGAGAACCACGGTGACCGCACACATCACCAGCCGCCCCGTCCCGACGACGCGCGGCGTGCTGTACGTGCACTCGGCGCCCTCGGCGCTGTGCCCGCACCTCGAGTGGGCCGTCGGAGGCGTGCTCGGTGCCGCCGTCGACCTCGAATGGTCCCCGCAACCCGCCCACGCCGGTACCTACCGCGCCGAGCTGTCGTTCGCCGGTGAACCCGGTACGGCCGCGGCGATCGCTTCCGCCCTGAGGGGCTGGAACCAGCTGCGCTTCGAGGTGACGGAGGACGCCTCGGCGCAGTCGGAGGGCAGCCGGTTCTCGTACACCCCCGATCTGGGGGTCTTCCACGCTGTGACCGGCCCGCACGGCGACATCATGATCCCGGAGGACCGCCTCAAGGCCGCCGTCGTCAAGGCGGCGCTCGGCGAGACCACGCTGCTCCTCGAGATCGACAAGCTGCTCGGCAAGCCGTGGGACGACGAGTTGGAGACCTTCCGGCACGCGGGCGAGGGAGCCCCGGTGCGCTGGCTCCACCAGGTGGTCTGAGGGCTGATCGGTCACGCCCGGCGCAGCCGGAAGTGGGCCGGCCTGAACCACCGCGTGTGCTGAACGGGCTGGTCGGTCGGCAGCGGTCCCGGCGTGTACCACCGCAGCCGGGCCGTGATCGTGAACCGACCGGGTACGACGGTCGACCGGCAGATCCCGAACGTCCCGTGCCCGTCCGTGGGGTCGGAGCCCGGCAGGAAGTCGCCCGACCCGCGCTTCTTCCCGCGGGGGTCGTAGAGCCAGGTCTCGAGCAGCCAGTCGTCGGACCCCGGCCTGACGACGTAGTGGTATCGGTAGCGGTGGCAGCCCGGGCGCAGGGTGCGGTCGGGCGCGTTGACGTGCCCGAACCCGGTGGTCCACGCCCAGGACGTGCCCGCACCCTCCAGGGCCAGCAGGGCTCCGAGCAGGGTGGCCGCCACGGTACGGCGGCCTCGTGAGCGTCGCATGACACCCCCTTGTGTCCGAGGGGTCAACGATCCGCAGTGGCGGGCGTTACGTCCGAGCGCTCCCGCCGGGAGTCTGCGAGCGGGGCAGGCCGGCGAGGAGATCGAGGAGCGTCGGACATGCGTCGCGACATGTGGTGACTGTGGGGGGAGGTCACGTCAGAGCGGGATGTTGCCGTGCGCGCCCCGGCGTACGCCGTCCGCCTGGACAGCCGTGTCGATGGCGCGGGCGATCGCCGACCGCGTCTGCGCCGGCTCGACGATCTCGTCGACGACCCCGATCTCGACGGCCTTCTCGACGCCCCCGGCGAGGCGCTCGTGCTCGGCCGCGAGCTCGGCCTCGACCTGGGGCCGGATCTCCGGGGCGACGTCGGCCAGCCGGCGTCGGTGCAGGACCCGGATCGCCGCCACGGCGCCCATCACCGCGACCTCGGCACCCGGCCAGGCGAAGACCCTCGTCGCACCGAGCGCCCGGGAGTTCATGGCGATGTAGGCGCCGCCGTACGTCTTGCGCGTCACCAGCGTGACCCGGGGGACGACGCACTCGCCGAAGGCGTGGAGCAGCTTCGCCCCGCGGCGTACGACGCCGTCCCACTCCTGGCCGACGCCGGGGAGATACCCCGGCACGTCGACGAGTACGACGAGCGGGACGCCCAGGGCGTCGCACAGCCGAACGAACCGCGACGCCTTCTCGGCCGACAGGGAGTCGAGGCAGCCGCCGAGCCGCAGCGGGTTGTTGGCGACCACACCGACCGTGCGCCCGCCCAGCCGCCCGAGGGCGGTCACGATGTTGGGCGCCCAGCGTTCATGGAGCTCCTGCATGGTGCCCTCGTCGAGGACCGCGTCGACCAGCGGGTGCACGTCGTACGCACGCTTCTTGGAGTCGGGGAGCATCTGCGACAGGTCGCGGTCCTCGACCGCGGCAAGGTCGAGCTGTCCCTGCGACCCGAGGAGCGACGCCACGGTGCGGGCGCGCTCGAGCGCCTCGTGCTCGCTCTCGGTGAGGATGTGGACGACGCCGGAGCGGCGCCCGTGCGGCTCGGGTCCACCGAGGCGCAGCATGTCGACGTCCTCGCCCGTCACCGAGCGCACGACGTCGGGACCGGTCACGAAGATCCGGCCGTCGGGACCGAGGATCACCACGTCGGTGAGCGCCGGGCCGTACGCCGCACCGCCGGCGGCCGGGCCGAGCACGACCGAGATCTGCGGGATCTTGCCGGACGCCTGCGTCATCACCTGGAAGATCCGGCCGACGGCGTGCAGCGACAGCACGCCCTCGGCGAGCCGGGCGCCACCGGAGTGCCACAGCCCGATGATCGGGGTGCCCTCGGTCATCGCCCGGTGGTAGGCGTTGACGACGACCTTGCAGCCCTCGTCGCCCATCGCGCCCCCCATGACGGTGGCATCGGAGCAGAAGACCACCACGCGACGGCCGTGCACCCGTCCGACGGCGGCGAGCATCCCGCAGTCGTCCTCGGGGCTGATCAGCCGCAGGGTGCCCTCGTCGAGGAGCGCGGTGAGCCGATGGAGCGGGTGGCGGGGGTCCTCGGTGCGCGGCGGCTTGGTGACGACGGCGGTCATCACACGCTCCCGAACGCGACGGCGACGTTGGCGCCACCGAAGCCGAAGGAGTTGTTCAGCGCCGCGATGTCGCCCGAGGGCAGGTCACGCGCGCTGGTCGGGATGTCGAGCTCGACCTGGGGATCGAGGTTGTCGAGGTTGATCGTCGGCGGACTGACCCGGTGATGGATCGCGAGCACCGTCGCGATCGCCTCGAGCGCGCCGGCACCGCCGAGCAGGTGACCGGTCATCGACTTGGTGCTGGTGACGACCACCTGGTCGGCGTGCGAGCCGAGGGTGGCGTGGATCATCAGGCCCTCGGCGATGTCGCCCTGCGGGGTCGAGGTGGCGTGGGCGTTGATGTGGACGATGTCGGCGGCCGAGATCCCCGACTCCTCCAGCGCCCGTACGATCGCCCGAGCGCCGCCGCGGCCGGCCGGGTCGGGCTGAGCGATGTCGTGGGAGTCGGCCGTGATCCCGGCGCCCAGCACCTCGGCATAGATCCGCGCGCCGCGGGCCCGGGCGTGCTCCTCGGACTCGAGCACAAGGACGCCGGCACCCTCACCGAGGACGAAACCGTCGCGGGCGAGATCCCACGGCCGCGAGACCGTGGTGGGGTCGCCGGTGTTCTTCGACAGCGCCATCATGTTCGCGAACGCCGCCATCGGCAGCGGGTGGATGGCCGCCTCGGTGCCGCCCGCGAGGACGACGTCGGCGCGGCCGAGCCGGATCTGGTCGAGGGCCAGCGAGATGCCCTCGTTCCCGGACGCGCAGGCCGACACGGGCGTGTTGACCGCCGCCCGCGCTCCGACGTACAGGCTGAGGTTCGCCGCCGGGGCGTTGGGCATCAGCATGGGTACGGCGAGCGGTGAGACGCGCCGCGGGCCCTTCTCGAGGAGGGCGTCGTAGTTGGCGAGCAGCGTGGTGACGCCGCCGATGCCGGACGCCATCGCGACCCCGAGCCGGTCGCCGTCCATGTCCGCGCCCTCGAGCCCCGAGTCGGCCCAGGCCTCCATGGCCGCCACCATCGCGAACTGCGACGAACGGTCCAGCCGCCGGGCCTTGACCCGCTCCAGCACCTCGGTGGGTTCCACCGCGATGCGGCCCGCGATCTTGACCGGCATGTCCTCGGCCCAGGGATCGTCGAGGTGGCGGACGCCCGACTGGCCCTTGACCAGGGCGTCCCAGGTGGAGGAGACATCGCCGCCGACCGGGGAGGTCGTCCCCATGCCGGTGACGACGACACGCTTGTTCGACATGGTGTCCTCGCGAGTGGTTTGGTGGATGGAGGGGCGGGACCGGCGGTGGCCGGGCTCAGCCCTGGGCGTTCTCGATGAAGGAGACGGCGTCGCCGACGGTCTTGAGGTTCTTGACCTCTTCGTCGGGGATGGAGACCCCGAACTTCTCCTCCGCGGCCACGACGACCTCGACCATGGACAGCGAGTCGACATCGAGGTCGTCGACGAACGACTTGTCGAGCTGGACGTCCTCGACGGGGATTCCCGCGACCTCGTTGACGATCTCGGCGAGGTCGGCGCGGATCTCTTCGGTGGTGGCCATGCTGTGGTTCCTGCTTTCTGTTGTCACCAGTGGTGGGTTGCGGTGGTGGCCCCAGGAGTGCCTGGGCTGGCTACGGAACGGTGATGACCTGGGCGGCGTACGCCAGGCCGGCACCGAAGGCGATCAGCAGCGCGGTGTCCCCGCTGCGTGCCTGTCCCTCGTCGATCATCCGATCGAGGGCCAGGGGGATCGAGGCCGCCGAGGTGTTGCCCTGCTCGGCGATGTCGCGGGCGATCTGCACCCGCTCGGGAAGCTTCATGGCCCGGGCCATGGCATCGATGATCCGCATGTTGGCCTGGTGGGGCACGAAGACGTCGAGGTCGTCGGGCGAGATGCCGGCCCGGTCGAGCGCCTGGTGGGCGACCTTCGCCATCGTGAACGACGCCCAGCGGAACACCGGGTTGCCCAGCATGGTGAGGCTGGGCATGTGCGGCTCGTCGGCGGCCACGGCATCGCGCCAGTCCTCGTCCTGGCGGATCAGGTCGAACTGCTCGCCGTCCGAGCCCCAGACGACCGGGCCGATGCCGGGGTGGTCACTCGGACCGACCACCGCCGCACCCGCGCCGTCGGCGAAGATGAACGCCGTACCGCGGTCGGTCGAGTCGGTGAGGTCGGAGAGCCGCTCCACGCCGATCACCAGCACGTGACCGGCGCCGCCGCCACGCACCATCTGGTCGGCCAGGGCGAGGCCGTGGCAGAAGCCGGCACAGGCCGCGGAGATGTCGAACGCCGCAGCCTGGTCGGTGCCGAGCTCGTAGGCGATCGCGGTGGCGATCGCCGGCGTCTGCAGCAGGTGGGTGACCGTGGCGACGATGACGCAGTCGACCTGCTCCGGCGCGATGCCCGCGTGCTCCAGCGCGGCTCGTGAGGCGGCGACCGACATCATCTGCACGGTCTCCTCGGGAGAGGCGAACCGGCGCTGCTTGATGCCCGAGCGCTGCTGGATCCACTCGTCGCTGGAGTCGATGGCGTCGATGATCTCGGCGTTGGGGACGATCCGGGACGGGCGGTAGCTGCCGATCCCGAGCACGGCGGCGTACGGCGCGCCGGTGGCGGTCGCGATGGTCGCCATCAGGCCGCTCCCTCCGGGTGTAGTCGGACGAGCGGCTGGCCGGGCGAGACCAGGTCGCCGTCCTCGACGAGCCATTCGACCACCTGACCGCCGTGCGCCGCACGCACCACGGTGCGTTCACGCGAGCCGGCCACGTCACCGACGGTCGCACCCGGGGCCAGGATCCCGAGGTCCAAGGCCTCAGGTGCCCGGTGGAACGTGCCCTTCATCGGCGACACCACCATCATCCACGTAGGCGTGGTCTCGATCATCGAGGCCTCTCCGTGCTTGGCGCAGAAGGCCCGGGCGTCGTCCAGCTGGTCGGGCGTCTTGAGGGCGAAGGTCTCGACCCCGGGCAGGGCCCGCTTGGCGATGCCGGCGAGGGTGCCGGCCGGCGGCATCTCGAGCAGACCGGTGACGCCGAGGTCGGTCATCGTCTCCATGCAGAGATCCCAACGCACCGGCCGCGAGATCTGGCCGACGATGCGGGCGACCACCTCGCGACCGTCGTGGACCACCTGGCCGTCGCGGTTGGAGATCAGCGGGGTGCGCGGGTCGTGGGTGGAAACGGAGCGGGCGAGCGTGGCCATGTGCCCGACGGCGGGAGCCATGTGCTCGGTGTGGAACGCGCCGGCAACGCTGAGCGGGATCAGCCGTGCTTTCGCCGGAGGGTGGTCCGCCAGTGCCTGGAGCTGCTCCATGGTGCCGGCGGCGACGATCTGACCGGGGCCGTTGTCGTTGGCGGCCGTCAGGCCCTGGGCCTCGAGCGCCGCCAGCACCTCGTCGCGGTCGCCGCCCAGGACGGCCGTCATGCCGGTGGGCGTCGCCGCGGCGGCCTCGGCCATGGCGTTCCCGCGCTCGCGGACCAGCACCATCGCCTGCTCGGCGGTGATCGCTCGGGCACCCGCCGCAGCCGCGATCTCGCCGACGCTGTGGCCGGCCACCGCGCCGATCTGGCTGAAGGCGTCGGCCGGGTGGGGGAACAGCTCCAGAGCCGCGATCAGGCCCGTCGCGACCAGCAGCGGCTGGGCGATCTTGGTGTCGCGGATGGTCTCGGCGTCCGCCTCGGTGCCGTAGTGGGCGAGGTCGAGGTCGGCGACGGTGGAGAGCCACCCGAAGCGCGAGGCGAAGGTCGCGTCCTCCAACCAGGGAGTGAGGAAGCCGGGGGTCTGGGCTCCCTGACCGGGAGCGACGATGACGAGCACCCCTCCAGCCTTGCGGGTCGGAGGGCGCACCCGCCCGTCGGGCACGCACGAAACTCACCCGGCAAACTTTGTAGGGTTCCTACAATCACGCCCCGCTGACCGAGCGAGCGAGGGCCGGCGAGCAGGGCGGGAGGTCGAGGAGGGCTCGGCTCAGTCCCGAGCGGAGCGAGGGAGTGCGCGACCGGTCTCGAGATCGTCCGTCGCGCGTCGGGCCTGACGCCCCAGCACCAGCGCCAGCTGCAGGGTCAGCCCCTCCCGGGCGTCGGTAGCGGAGAGACCGGTGAGGTCGGCGGCCTGGCGGAGGCGGTAGCGCACCGTGTTGGGGTGCACGTAGAGGGCTCGGGCGGTGGCCTCGAGCGACTGGCCCTGCTGGAAGTACGCCGTCAGCGTGTCGATGAGCGTGCCCTTGGCCTGTCGCAACGGCACGAAGACCTCGTCGACCAGGTGGCGCCGGGCATGGCCGTCTCCGGCCAGCACCCGTTCGGGCAGCAGGTCGTCGCTGCCCACCGGTCGCGGGGCGTCGGGCCAGCCGACCGCCGCCCGCAGTCCGGACAGCGCGGCCCTGGCGGAGACGTGGGCCGAGCTCAGGTCGTCGGCCCGGGGGCCGACCACGACCGCGCCGTCGCCGAAGTACCGGACGACCGCGTGCGCCGCCTGGTCGGGGTTGTCGACCCCACCGAGGATCACCACCAGCCGGTCACCCTGGGTGGCGCACAGCGCGTCGACGCCGGCGGCCCGGGCCGCACGTCGTACCTGCTCGAAGAGGTCCTCGCTCCGCGGCGACGGCACGCTCCCGAGTACGACGACCACCCCGCGCCGGTGCACCCAGCCCAGCGCGCTGGCCCGCGAGGCGACGGCCTCGTCGGCCTCGGCACGCAGCACCGAGTCGACCACGAGGGCCTCCAGCCGCGCGTCCCAGGCACCCCGGGCCTCCGCGGCGCGTGCATAGACCTCCGCCGTGGCGAAGGCGACCTCGCGTGCGTAGCGGAGTACGGCGGCATGGACGGCGGGGGCGTCGGCCGGGTCGACGATCTCGTCGACGTGGGACTCGACCACCTCGATACCGAGCCGGACCAGGTCGACGGTCTGCCCGAGCGTGATGACGCCGGTCAGCGTGCGGGGGGCGGCTCCGAACACGGCGCCGGCGAGGTCACCGGGGGAGGCGTCGTCGTCGTCGGCGCGGAACCAGTCCACGAACCCCTGGATGCCGGCCTGCAGGATCTGGCCGACCCACGAGCGGCTCTCGGCGGTGAGGTCGGCGAACCACGGCATGTCTTTGAGCATCCGCGACATGGCCGCGGAGCTCAGGGAGCCGGTCGAGCGACGGAGCGCGTCGGCGGCACGGTCCCGCGACCCGCCGCCCTCCGGCGGAGGCTGGGGTACGGCGCGCACGCTCACGACTCGACCCTAGTGCGTGCGACCGCTCCCCGGGCGCCTGCACGGTCCATCCAGATCGCGGAAACCCCGGTGAACACAGGGTTTCCGGCTTTCGAACCCGGGGTACGTCTGGTTGAATCCGGCAGGACCACAACCAGGAGGCCGAAGCGCGGATGCGCCAGCACCGAGTGCAACACGTGACCATCCACGGCCACCGCCGCGCCTTCGTGAGGCTGGGTTCCGGGCCCGCACTGCTGCTCCTGCACGGTCTCGGTGCCAACCACACGACCTGGCTCCCGGTCCTCGACACGCTGGCCCGGCGCTACACGGTGATCGCCCCCGACCTGCTCGGCCACGGGGCGTCCGACAAGCCGCGCGCCGACTACAGCGTCGGAGGCTTCGCCAACGGGATGCGCGACCTGCTCACCGTGCTGGGGATCGACAAGGTGACGGTCGTCGGCCACAGCTTCGGCGGCGGCGTCGCGATGCAGTTCGCCTACCAGTTCCCCGAGCGCACCGAGCGGCTCGTCCTGGTCGGCTCCGGCGGTCTGGGTCCCGAGGTCTCGACGGCGATCCGCGCGATCACGACGCCGGGCTTCCACCAGGTCATGGGTCTGCTGACGCTGCCCGGCGTACGCCACCTCGGTGAGGCCGGGCTGCGCGCCCTGTCGCGCACCGGCATCAAGGAGTTCCGCGACTTCGACGAGGTGGCCGAGATCTACCAGTCGTTCCAGGACCCCGCGGCGCGCGCGGCCATCCGGCACGTCGTACGCGCGGTCGTCGACTGGCAGGGGCAGATCGTGACGATGGCCGACCGCGCCTACCTGACCGACGCGATGCCGATGTGCGTGATCTGGGGTGACGAGGATCGCGTCATCCCGACCAGCCACGCCGCCCGGGCGGCCGAGCTGGCGCCCAAGGCGCGGGTCGAGATCATCCCGAACGCCGGCCACTTCCCCCACAAGGATCACCCGGAGCGGTTCGCCCGGACGCTGCACGACTTCGTGAGGACCACCCGACCCGCGTCGTACTCCCGGGCGCGGTGGCGTCGACTGCTCGAGAACGGCGCCTCGTCGGCCCCGCTGGCGGCCGTCGCCGAGGCCCCTGGGGCCTGATCCGGCCGCCGGGACGACGCCTCAGGCGTCGCCGCCCTCCTGCTTGACGCCGGCCACCGCCGTGGGGTCGTCGATCCGGTAGTGGTCGAGCGCCTTCTGGACCGAGTCGCGGCCGATCCGGCCCTCGTCGGCGAGGGCCGCGAGGGCCCGACAGACGACCGACTCGGCATCGATCTTGAAGAAGCGGCGGGCGGCCGGACGGGTGTCGGCGAAGCCGAAGCCGTCCGCACCGAGGGCGTGGAAGCTCTGCGGCACCCAGCGCGCGAGCTGCTGGGGTACGGCGCGCATGTAGTCGCTGACCGCGACGACCGGCCCGAAGGCGCCCTCCAGCTTCGAGGTCAGATAGGGACGGCGCGGCTCCTCGAGCGGATGCATGAGGTTCCACTCCTCGGTCGCCAGGGCCTCGCGGGACAGCTCGTTCCACGACGTCACCGACCAGAGGTCTGCCGCCACACCCCAGTCGTCCGCCAGCAGCTGCTGGGCGCGCTGGATCCAGGGCAGACCCACACCGCTCGCGAACAGCTGGACCCGCGGCGCGTCGGCCGCGAGGCCGGCCGGCGCGTCCGTCAGGCGGTAGATGCCCCGCAGCAGCCCCTCGACATCGAGGTCGGCGGGCTCGACCGGCTGCGACATCGGCTCGTTGTAGACCGTGAGGTAGTAGATGACGTCCTCGCCGTGCGGATGCGCGGCCGTCGAGCCGTACATCCGGTGCAGGCCGTCCTGCACGATGTGGGCGATCTCGTAGGCGAACGCGGGGTCGTAGTGCACGACGGCGGGGTTGGTCAGCGCCAGCAGCGGAGAGTGACCGTCGGCGTGCTGCAGGCCCTCGCCGGTCAGCGTCGTACGGCCGGCTGTGGCGCCGATCAGGAAGCCGCGCGCGAGCTGGTCGGCCATCGCCCAGATCGAGTCGCCGGTGCGCTGGAAGCCGAACATGGAGTAGAAGATGTAGAACGGGATCATCGGCTCGCCGTGCGTGGAGTACGCCGACCCCGCGGCCGTCGCCGAGGCCACGCAGCCGGCCTCGGAGATGCCCTCGTGGAGCATCTGGCCCTGGGGCGACTCCTTCCAGGCCAGCAGCAGCTTGCGGTCGACCGACTCGTAGAGCTGGCCCGCCGGGTTGTAGATCTTGGCGGACGAGAACATCGAGTCCATGCCGAAGGTGCGGTACTCGTCGGGCGCGATCGGCACGATGCGCTGGCCGATCTCCAGGTCCTTCATCAGGTCCTTGAGCAGTCGGACCAGCGCCATGGTCGTGGCGATCTTCTGCTTGCCCGAGCCCTGCTTGAGCTCGTCGTACATCCCGTCGCCGGGCAACGTGATCTGCCGCGGGTTGACCCGCCGCATGGGTACGCCGCCACCGAGCTCGCGGCGCCGGTCGCGGAGGTACTCGAGCTCCGCCGAGCCCTCGCCCGGGTGGTAGAACGGCGCCGACCCGTCGGACTCGTAGTGCTCGTCGATCTCACGGTCGGAGATCGGCAGCTCGAGCCGGTCGCGGAACGCCTTCAACGTCGGGGCGTTGAGCTTCTTCATCTGGTGGGTGGCGTTCTTGCCCTCGAGGGCGTCGATCGTCCAGCCCTTGATGGTGTGGGCCAGGATCACGGTCGGCTGGCCGACGTGCTTGGCCGCCGCGTCGAAGGCGGCGTACACCTTGCGGTAGTCGTGGCCGCCGCGCGGCAGCAGCTCGATGTCGCGGTCCGTGAGGCCCTCGACCATCTTGCGCAGTCGCGCGTCGCCGCCGAAGAAGTGCTCGCGGACGTAGGCCCCGGTCTCGACCGAGTAGGTCTGGAACTGACCGTCGGGGGTCTTGTTCATCTGGTTGACCAGTACGCCGTCGACGTCCTGCGCGAGCAGGGAGTCCCACTCGCGACCCCAGACGACCTTGATCACGTTCCACCCGGCGCCGCGGAAGTAGGACTCGAGCTCCTGGATGATCTTGCCGTCGCCACGGACCGGTCCGTCGAGCTGCTGGAGGTTGCAGTTGATGACGAAGGTGAGGTTGTCGAGCTCCTCGCGCGCCGCCAGGCCGATCGCGCCGAGCGACTCGGGCTCACCCATCTCGCCGTCGCCGAGGAACGCCCAGACGTGCTGGTCGCTGGTGTCCTTGATGCCGCGGTTGGCGAGGTAGCGGTTGAAGCGTGCCTGGTAGATGGAGTTCAGGGCGGCCAGGCCCATCGAGACGGTGGGGAACTCCCAGAACTCCGGCATCAGCCTCGGGTGGGGGTACGACGACAGGCCCTTGCCCGGGCCGTGCTGGACCTCCTGGCGGAAGCGGTGGAGCTGGTCGGCGCCGAGGCGCTTCATCAGGTAGGCGCGGGCGTAGATGCCGGGGGAGGCGTGACCCTGGATGAACAGCTGGTCGCCGCCACCCGGGTGGTCCTTGCCGCGGAAGAAGTGGTTGTAGCCGACCTCGTAGAGGCTCGCGGCCGAGGCGTACGTCGCGATGTGGCCGCCGACCTCGAGGCCCTTGCGGTTGGCCGAGGAGACCATCACCGCGGCGTTCCAGCGGATCAACCTCCGGATCTGGCGCTCGACGTCCTCGTCGCCGGGGAACCACGGCTCACGCTCGGGCGGGATCGTGTTGATGTAGTCGGTACTGGTCAGTGCCGGGACGCCGACCTGCTTCTCCCGGGCGCGCTCGAGGAGCCGCAGCATGATGTAGCGGGCGCGCTCACGTCCATGGGTGGAGGTCAGGTCGTCGAACGAGTCGATCCACTCCTGGGTCTCGTCCGGGTCGATGTCGGGGAGCTGGGTGGGGAGGCCCTCGTGGATGACGGGTCGCGTCGCGGAGGATTCGGTCGTGGCAGGTGTCTCGCTCACCGGACCATCGTTGCACGCGTCGTACAGGGGAGGAATCTACCGACCAGTAGGTCCCAGCAGTCGGCACGGCTTGCGCTGCGGCACGGAGTCGGGTGGACTACTGCTCACCGTGTCGGCGGCGTACGACGGACCGCCGACCACCGAAGACCTGGAGGAGCCCGTTGAGCGCGACCGCTGGTGGCGGTTCTACCCACACCGACGCCCTTGCTGGTCCCGCCGCGAGGCTCGGCCTCTCCAAGGGCATGGTGGTGCAGGAGCTGGGCTGGGACTCCGACACCGATGACGACCTCAGGGTCGCGATCGAGGACGCCATCGACTCCGACATGGTCGACACCGACTACGGCAACGTCGTGGACGCCGTCGTCCTGTGGTGGCGAGACGAGGACGGCGACCTGGTCGACGGTCTCGTCGACTCCCTGACCGACCTGGTCGGCGGCGGTGTCATCTGGCTGCTCACCCCCAAGGTGGGACGCGCCAACGCCGTCGAGCCCGCCGACATCACCGAGGCCGCCCCGATCGCCGGTCTCGCCCTGACCACGACGGCCGCGGTCAGCAAGGACTGGTCGGCCACCCGGCTCGTCACGCCCAAGTCGCCCGCGTGAACCCCGCTCCGCTCGCCCCCCAGCAGCTGCTCGGCCGTGCCTTCGGGCTCGCGAGCTCGGTCGGCACGAGTGCCCGGGTGCTGGGCGGGTCCGGCATCCTGCGGCCGATCCCGCCCGTGGCACTGGCCCGCATGGGCAAGGCGCTGAAGGACTGGGGCACCGGCCCGGCAGGTGGCTTCGCCGCGATGGCGGCGCGCCAGCCCGGGCGTGTGGCCCTGATCGACGAGCGCGGCTCGCTGACCTTCGGCGAGATGCACCGGCGCTCCAACGCCCTGGCACGCGCTCTCGCCGAGCGCGGCGTCGGGGAGGGAGACAGCGTCGCGGTCATGTGCCGCAACCACCGGGGCTTCGTCGACGCGTGTCTGGCGACCGCCAAGCTCGGCGCCGACATCCTGCTCCTCAACACGGCCTTCGCCGGGCCGCAGCTGGTCGACGTGATCGACCGCGAGGGCCCGACCGTCGTCATCCACGACGAGGAGTTCACCGAGCTGCTGTCGGGTGCGCGCATCGACCGACGTGTCCTCGGCTGGGTCGACACCGACTCGTCGACCGAGTCGATCGACGGTCTCATCCCGTCGTACGACGACACCGACGTCGACCCGCCCGTGCGGCACGCCCGCATCGTGATCCTCACCTCCGGCACCACCGGCACCCCCAAGGGTGCGCCGCGCAGCGAGGCCGGCATCGGCGCCGCGGTGTCGCTGCTGTCCCGGCTGCCGCTGAGGTACGGCTGGCGCACCCATATCGCGGCGCCGCTGTTCCACACGTGGGGCTTCGCCCACCTGGCGCTGTCGATGCTGCTGGGCTCCACCGTCGTGCTCCGCCGCAGGTTCGACCCCGAGGGCTGTCTCCAGGCGGTCGAGGACGAGCAGTGCGACTCCCTGGTCGTGATCCCCGTGATGCTGCAGCGCATCCTCAACCTGCCTCAGGAGACCATCGACCACTACTCCCTGCCGACCCTCAAGGTGACGGCCGCGTCGGGATCCTCGCTGCCGGGCGACCTGGCGCTGGAGTGGATGGACGCCTTCGGCGACAACCTCTACAACATCTACGGCTCCACCGAGGTCGCCTACGCGTCCATCGCGACGCCCCGCGACCTCCGCGAGGCGCCGACCTCGGCCGGCAAGCCGCCCTGGGCCACGGTCGTGAAGATCCTCGACCCGCAGGGCCGAGAGGTCCCGATCGGCCAGGCGGGCCGCATCTTCGTCGGCAACGGCATGCTCTTCGAGGGCTACACGGGGGGCGGCGAAGCCAAGGAGGTCATCGACGGTCTGATGTCGTCGGGCGACGTCGGCCGCTTCGACGCCGAGGGCCGCCTCTACGTCGAGGGCCGGGACGACGAGATGATCGTCTCGGGTGGCGAGAACGTCTTCCCCAAGGAGATCGAGGACTGCCTGGCCCGTCACGGGTCGGTCGTCGAGGTGGCTGCGGTCGGGGTCGACGACGACCAGTTCGGCAAGCGGCTCAGGGCCTTCGTCGTGGTCAGCGCACCCCCTCCGAGCGAGGCCGACCTCAAGGACTGGGTGAGAACCAACCTCGCCCGGTTCAAGGTCCCGCGCGAGATCGTGTTCCTCGATGAGCTGCCTCGCAACGCAACTGGCAAGATTCTCAAGCGTGAGCTCGCTGAACACGACTGATGCCCCGCCGCCAGGCTTGGCGGTGGGCACTCGGGCGCCCGACTTCCTGCTCCGTGACCAGTTCGGACAGGACGTCTCGCTGTCGTCGTACGCCGGACGCAAGTCGGTGGTGCTGGTGTTCTTCCCGTGGGCGTTCTCCAACGTCTGCACGGGCGAGATGACCGGCATCCGTGACCGGCTGGCGGAGTTCATGACCTTCGGCTCGGAGGTGCTCGGGATCTCGACCGACCCGACGTACTCCCTGCGGGTCTTCGCCGACACCGACGGGCTGAACTTCCCGCTGCTGAGCGACTTCTGGCCGCACGGCGCCGTGGCTTCGTCGTACGGCGTGTTCGACGCCGAGCGGGGGGTCGCGCGCCGCTCGTCATTCATCGTCGACCAGGGCGGGATCATCCGCTGGGCGGTGCACAACGAGCTGCCCGACCAGCGCGACCTGGACGAGCACGTGGCCCGGCTCCAGCAGCTGGACTAGACCAGTTGGATGATTTTCAATCATTTCGGCGCGGCGGTGTGGAGTTCCGCGACGGCGATCGCTACTGTTCCTCTCGTTGAGCCGCTGGTGACCCGAGACGCCAGCGGCTCGACTTATTTGCTCTCCTCCGCCGTTTCCGGCCCCTCGTGAGCCCCACAGGTGAGTGCCGGCGGCCGTAGGTTGGGCGGCGTGCCCGGCCCGCAGTTCGTCGTCGTGATGGGCGTCTCGGGCAGCGGCAAGACCAGGCTGGCCCGCGGGATCGCCCGGCAGCTGGGCTGGGCTCTCCTCGAGGGCGACGAGGTCCATCCCCGGGAGAACGTGGCGAAGATGGCGGCCGGCACCCCGCTCACCGACGCCGACCGGTGGCCCTGGCTCCTCGCGATCGGGGAGTGGATCGACGACCTGGCCGCAGCCGGCACCAGCGGCGTCGTGACCTGCTCGGCGCTACGGCGGAGCTACCGCGACCTGCTCCGGAAGGACCGCCCCGGTGTCCGCTTCTGCCACGTCACGGCCGACCCGGAGCTGATCGCCCGGCGGGTGGAGGGGCGCCGGGGCCACTACATGCCGGCGTCGCTCGTGCCCAGCCAGCTGGCCATCCTCGAGCCGCTGGCGGCCGACGAGCCGGGAGTCACGGTCTCGACCCGCGGGTCGGCCCGCGAGGTCCGGGCGGAGGCGTTGCACCGCCTAGGCCTCGACGGCTCGGAGCCCGCTCGCTGACGTTCAGCGATTTCGTACCCCGCCGGTCGTCTCCCGTAGTCTGTGCGCGTTTTGCGGGCGCATAGCTCAGCGGTAGAGCGCTTCCCTTACAAGGAAGATGTCAGGGGTTCGATTCCCTTTGCGCCCACCATCCGCCACCCGGTCGTCAGACGCCGGCGGCGGTGACGATGGCGTCGGTCGCGAAGCCGGCGAGCAGGCCGAGCAGTACGCCGTAGTAGATGAGGTCCTTGCGGCTGCTGCGGCCGGCGATCGCCAGCAGCTGCACGATCACGTAGATGATCGAGCCCGCGGCCAGGGTCAGGAAGATCACGGCCAGCGGCTCGCTGGTGAAGGTGTGGCCGACGGCGGTGCCGACGAACGTGGGGCCGCCGCCGATCGCCGCGAGGCCGAGCAGCAGCCCCCACGACGGCCGCGCGTCGGGGTCCTGCTCGGTGTCGGCCGCCAGCGGCGCGACGATGCCGAAGCCCTCGGTCGCGTTGTGCAGCGCGAACCCGATCACCAGCAGCGTGGCGAGCGCGATCTCGCCACCGGCTGCGGCCTGGCCGATCGCGAGCCCCTCGGCGAAGTTGTGCAGCCCGATGCCGACCGCGATCAGCAGGGCCAGCTGCCTGGCCGCCGACCAGCCGGCGATCCCGCGCGGCGAGAGCTCCTGGCTCGCCATCGCGCCCGGGCCCATGGACTGTCGGCTGCGGGTACGACGCAGCGAGCGGCCCATCCAGGCCTCGTACTGCTGGAGGCCGAGGAGTCCGACGGTCAGGCCGGCCGCGAACAACGCGCCGTAGCCGAAGACCGGGCCGAGATGCCCGCCGGCCTCGTGGTGCCGGGCCAGATCGTTGTCGATCGGCTCCCATGCGGCCGACAGCACGTCCCACACCAGGAACATCAGGATCCCGATGGCGAGCGCGTTGAGCGTGACGCGGAGCCCCTCGCTCGGACGCCGCATCCGGCCGAGCGGCATCCCGATCAGGATGGTGACGCCGGCGATGAAGCCGAGGAGGAGAGTCTTGCCCATGCCCACAGCTGCGCTGCCTTCCGCTCGGGTGACACGTACGACGTACCGGGTTAGGTAAGGCTAACCTCTGGGGTCTCGGCTCCGCAATCCGGGGCCGCCATCGGGGGCCGCCCGGGCTGCGCAGGGCCAACCTTCCACCAGCGTCGGCGGGACTAGCCTCCAGTCATGATCGTCCCGTTCAGCGTCAACGACTTCCTCCAGCGCGCGGTGGCCGTGTACGGCGATCGCGTGGGCATCGCCGACGAGCCCACCCAACCCGCAGCCTCGCTCGGCGACGTCACCTACCGACAGGTCGCCGAGCGCGCGCGAGCCATGGCGGCCCGGCACGACCAGCTCGGGCTCGAGGTGGGCGACCGGGTCGCGTTCGTGTCGCACAACAGCGCCCGGCTGCTCACCGCCTTCTTCGGCGTCTGCGGCTACGGCCGGGTGCTGGTGCCGGTGAACTTCCGGCTGTCGTACGACGAGGTGCGGTACATCGTCGGCCACTCCGGCGCACGGGTCGTCTACGTCGATCCCGAGCTGAAGGACACCCTCGCCGGGCTCGAGGCCGAGCACGTCTTCGTGCTGGGCGACGACGACGATCTCTTCGCCGACGGCGCCGAGCCGCGACCGTGGGAGCCGGACGAGAACGCCACCGCGACGATCAACTACACCTCGGGCACGACCGCCCGGCCCAAGGGCGTGGAGATCACGCACCGCAACATCTGGACCAACGCGGTCACCTTCGCGCTCCACGCCGGCGTCACCGACCGGGACGTCTACCTGCACACGCTGCCGATGTTCCACGCGAACGGCTGGGGCATGCCCTTCGCGATGGCGGGCTGCGGCGTGCCGCAGGTGGCGCTGCGCAAGGTCGACGGCGCCGAGATCCTGCGGCGCGTCGAGCAGTACGGCGTCACGGTGATGTGTGCTGCGCCGGCCGTCGTGGCGGCCGTGCTCGCCGCCGCACCCGACTGGCAGGGCGAGATCCCCGGTCGCGACCGCACCCGCATCATCGTCGCCGGCGCGCCGCCGCCCACCAAGACCATCGCCCGCGTCGAGGCCGAGCTGGGCTGGGAGTTCATCCAGATCTACGGCCTGACCGAGACCTCACCGCTGCTGACGATCAACCGCCGGCGCCCGGAGTGGGACGGCCTGGAGGCGGAGCAGCGCGCGCAGAAGCTCGTGCGAGCCGGCAGCCCGGCCATCGGCGTCACCCTGGAGATCGACCACGAGGGCGAGGTGCTCGCCCGCTCCAACGTCGTCCTGGAGGGCTACTGGCAGCAGCCGGAGGAGTCCGAGAAGGCGCTCGCCGGTGGGTGGTTCCACACCGGCGACGGTGGCTACGTCGACGACGAGGGCTACCTCACGATCCAGGATCGCAAGAAGGACGTGATCATCACCGGCGGTGAGAACGTCTCGTCGATCGAGGTCGAGGACGCGATCTTCAGCCACCCGGACGTCGCGGAGGTCGCGGTGATCGGCGTACCCGACGAGAAGTGGGGCGAGACGATCAAGGCGCTCGTGGTCAAGGCGGAGGGCTCGGAGCTGACCGAGCAGGAGCTGATCGCCTACGTGAAGTCACGGGTCGCCCACTACAAGGCTCCGTCGACGGTGGAGTTCCGCGAGATGCTCGACCGGACGGCGACCGGGAAGCTGCAGAAGTTCAAGCTGCGCGCGCCGTACTGGGAGGGCCGTGACCGGCAGGTGAACTAGGTCGTGGCTCCTTGCTCGCGGCAGCGGGGCCGGAACGATCCTCGCTAATGTCGGCCCATGCCCCGTCTCGCCGAGATCGTCGAGCTGCTGCACGGCTGGTACCCGCCCGAGACGGCCGAGGGTTGGGATGCCGTCGGGCTCGCCGCCGGAGACCCGGACGCGGACGTCCCGCGCATCCTGCTCGCCGTCGACCCGGTGCTTCCGGTCGCCCGTGAGGCGGCCGAGTGGGGCGCCGGCCTGCTGGTCACCCACCACCCGCTGTTCCTGCGCGGGGTGCACGGCGTGGCCGAGACGACTCCGAAGGGCCGCACGCTCGCGGCCCTGACCCGGGCGGGCTGTGGCCTGCTGACCGCCCACACCAACGCCGACCACGGCGCGCCGGGTGTGTCCGATGCCCTCGCCCGCGCCCTCGGTCTGCGCGACGTACGACCGGTCGCAGCCAGTGGCCCGGCGCTCGACAAGATCGTCGTCTACGTGCCGGCCGCGGACGCCGAGCGCGTCCGGGTCGCGATCGCGGAGGCCGGCGCCGGACAGGTCGGCGACTACGACTCGTGCTCGTGGACCTCCGTCGGCGAGGGACGGTTCCGCCCACTGGACGGCGCTCATCCCGTGATCGGCCGGGTCGGCGACCTCGAGGTCGTCGACGAGGCCAGGGTGGAGGCGGTGCTCCACCGGTCGCGCCGGACCCGGGTGGTGCGGGCGATGCTCGCCGCGCACCCCTACGAGGAGGTCGCGTACGACGTCATGGAGCTCGCCGACCCGGCCACCGCCGGGACGGGCGCCGGCCGGATCGGCGACGTGGACGAGACCACGCTCGGCGACTTCGCGGAGACCGTGGCCCGGGCGCTGCCGCCGACGGCGCGTGGCGTGCTCGTCGGCGGTGATCCCGACCGGGTCGTACGACGGGTGGCGGTGGCCGGTGGGGCCGGTGACTCCCTGCTCGGCGAGGCGCTCGGCAGCGGCGCCGACGTCTATGTCACCAGCGACCTGCGGCACCACCTGTCGAGCGAGTTCCTGGAGAAGCGCGGTCCGTCGTTGCTCGACGTCTCGCACTGGGCGGCGGAGTGGACCTGGCTGCCCGAGCTGGCCGTGCGGCTGGGTGAGGCCCTGGGCGATACGGTGGAGGTCCGGGTGAGCACGATCTGTACCGACGTGTGGCAGGCCCGCGCTTGATGACCCCCGACCACCAGGAGCACGTGTGAAGGCCGACCCGTCCGCCCAGGTGAGACTCCTGGACCTCCAGGACCTGGACGTGCGGGCCGACCAGCTCCGCCATCAACGTGGCTCCTTGCCCGAGTCGGTCCGCGTGACCGAGCTGACGACGGCCCGCGCCGTCCTCGAGGACCAGGCCCGCGACGCCCGGATCGAGGTCGGCGACCTCGCCGGCGAGCAGGCCAAGGTCGACGCGGACGTGGAGCAGGTCAAGGCACGCCGTGCTCGCGACCAGCAGCGCATGGAGCAGGGCCTGGTGAGCAACCCCAAGGACCTCCAGCGGATGCAGCAGGAGATGGTGTCGCTGGAGCGCCGCATCACCGCCCTCGAGGACGACGAGCTCGAAGTCATGGAGCGGGTCGAGGACGCGCAGCGCCGCCTCGACTCGTTGACCGCCCAGCTCGCCGACACCGATGCCGAGCTGGCGGGAGTGACGACGGCGCGGGACGCCAAGGTGGTCGAGATCGACCGCGAGCTGGACGACATCCGGGCGCGGCGCGGACCCGTGGTGACAGACCTCCCTGCGGACCTGATCGGCCTCTACGACCGGCTGCGTGAGAGCAAGGGCGGGGTGGGCGCCGCTCTCGTCCGCGCGCGGCGGTGCAGCGGCTGCAACCTCGACCTCGACCACGCGGAGGTGGCCACGATCAAGGCCGCGGCCGACGACGACGTGATCCGCTGCGACGACTGCAGCCGGATCCTGGTGCGGACGTCCGAGAGCGGGCTGTGACCGGACGGCGGCGCGGGGCAGCCTGATGGGTGAGCCGGTCAAGCGCGTCGTGATCGAGGCCGACGGTGGCTCCCGGGGCAACCCCGGCCGGGCGGCGTACGGCGCGCTGGTCAAGGACGCCGACACCGGACGGGTGCTCGCCGAGGACGGCACCTCCATCGGCGTGGCCAGCAACAACGTGGCCGAGTACACCGGCCTGATCGCCGGTCTGCGCATGGCCGAGGAGGTCGCGCCGGGCGCCGACATCGAGGTGCGGATGGACTCCAAGCTCGTCGTCGAGCAGATGAGCGGCCGCTGGAGGATCAAGCATCCGGACATGAAGCCGCTCGCGCTCGAGGCCAACCGCCTCGCGCCCTTCGGTACGACGTACACCTGGGTGCCGCGCGAGCTGAACAAGCATGCCGACCGCCTGGCCAACGAGGCACTCGACGGGCTGCGGTCGGGCGTCACGCTGCACCAGGTTCCCGACGACGGGGCCGACTCGCTGGTCGAGGAGCTGCAGAGCCCGGAGCACGCCGTACCCCAGGAGACGGCGGGCTTCCGTGGCTGGTCGCCGCCCGCCGGCCCGGTGACGACGCTCGTGCTCGTCCGCCACGGCGCGACCGTCCATACGGCCGAGAAGCGCTTCTCCGGCGGCCTGGCGAGCAGCAACCCCGGCCTCACCGACGAGGGTCGCGCCCAGGTCCGCGAGGTCGCCGAGTGGCTGGCGCCGTTGGCCGCGTCCGTGGAGGCGGTCGTGACCTCGCCCGTACGCCGTACCCGGGAGTCGGCGGAGATCCTCGCCGAGCGGCTCGGGCTCGGTCTGGTCGACGAGCCGGGCTTCGCGGAGATGGAGTTCGGCACCTGGGACGGGATGACCTTCACCGAGGTGCGCGACCAGCGGCCCGACGAGCTCGAGGCCTGGCTCGGCTCGCTCGACGTGGCACCCGGCGGGGGAGAGACGTTCCGCGAGGTCGAGGCCCGGGTCGGCCAGGGGCTCCGGCGCCTGCTCGACCGCTATCCGGGCCGGACGGTGATCGTGGTCAGCCACGTGACCCCGATCAAGACCCTCGTCGCTCATGCCGTCGGCGCGCCGCTGACCGCGCTCTTCCACATGGAGCTGTCCACCGCCTCGGTGACCGTCGTGTCGTTCGTCGGCGACAACCACGACGACCGCCCGGAGCCGCGGGGTTCGCTGCGGCTCTACAACGCCCAGCCTCCCGGCGCCGGGCAGATGCTCGACGTCCAGCGCTGGTAGCCACCGTCCCGGTCAGAGCTGGCGGACCACCACGTCGAGTGGCGTACCCGACCGTCCAGTGGCCCCGAGCTCGACGTGCCAGCCGAGCTCGCCGAGCACCCGGGCGAACGCGGCCGGCGTGCGCGGGTCGCGCCCGTCCTCGAGCACGGCGCGCACCAGGCGTCCCTTGGTCGCCTTGTTGAAGTGGCTGACCACCTGCCGCCTGCCCGCCACCTCGTGCAGCACGCGGACGGTGACCACACGCTTCGCCAGGTCGTCCCCGGGCCGCCAGAACGCGGCGTACGTCGACGACCGCAGGTCGACGACGAGCCCGTTGCCGGCGAGCCGACGCACGACGGGGTCGAGCACCCGCCGCCAGTACGCCGCCACCCCGCCTGGCCCGGGCAGGGTCACGCTTCCCCCGAGTCGGTACGGCGCGATCCGCTCGCCCGGCCGCACCAGCCCGTAGACCGACGACACGATCGCCAGTCGCGACAGCGCACGGCGGTGGGCGCCCGCATCGAGCGAGCCGAGGCCGAGCGCCTCGTAGAGCACGCCTGAGTAGACCCGCTCCGCGGGCGCCGCCGGCAGGTCGAGCAGCCGCGCGTTGCGTCGTACGTCGTCGGCCTGGCCGGCCCCCACCCCGAGCGTCCTGACGGCGGTCTCGAGGTCTCCTCGGCACAGCTCCACCAGCGCCGTCGCGATCTCGTGTCTCGGTCCGGCCAGCTCGGCCGGCCAGGTCTCCGGACGCAGCGGAGCGCCTCGGCGGGGGAGGGTCTTCCCCTCACTGGGGGGAAGCAGGATGAGCACGCGCAAACACTAGGGTGGAGCCATGTCGTCCAGTCGAGTGGTGCGGGTCCACGGCGGTGACGAGGTAGGGGCCCGTTCGCTCCGCGACGGCATCACGAAGATCCAGACCGAGCTCAAGGTCTCACCCGAGTTCGCGCCCGAGGTCGAGGAGGCCGCCCGGCGGGCCGCGGCGCACCCCCGGCTTCCCGACCTCGACCGGACCGACCTCCCGTTCGTCACCGTCGACCCGGCGTCGTCGATGGATCTCGACCAGGCGCTGCACTTCGAGCGCGACGGCGACGGCTACGTCGTGCGCTACGCGATCGCCGACCTCGCTGCCTTCATCGAGCCGGGCGACCCGGTCGACGTGGCCGCGAACGAGCGTGGCGAGACGCTCTACGGTGCCGACTCCAAGGTCCCGCTGCACCCGACGGTGATCTCGGAGGACGCCGCCTCCCTGCTGCCCGACCAGCTCCGCCCCGCCCTGCTGTGGACGATCCACCTGGACGAGACCGGCGAGGGTACCGACGTCCACGTCGAGCGGGCGCGGGTGAGATCGACGGCCAAGCTCGACTACGCCGGCGTACAGCAGGCCATCGAGGACGGCACCGCCGGCGACTCGCTGGCTCTGCTCAAGGAGATCGGCGAGCTCAGACTGAAGCGCGAGGCCGCGCGCGGCGGTATCTCCCTGCCGATCCCCGAGCAGGAGGTCGAGGTCTCCGGCGACGTGTGGCGGCTCGAGTTCCGCTCGCTGATCCCCGCCGAGAACTGGAACGCCCAGATCTCGTTGCTCACCGGGTTCGCCGCTGCGTCGTTGATGGTCTACGCCCGGGTGGGTCTGCTCCGCACGCTCCCGCCGCCCGACCCTCACGACGTCCAACGGCTGCACCGCACGGCGCGTGCCCTACACATCGACTGGCCGGCCGAGCAGCTCTACCCGGACTTCGTCCGCGCGCTCGACCCCGGCAAGCCCAACCAGGCGGCGATGGTCACCGCATGCACCCGCCTGCTCCGCGGCAGCGGGTACGTCGGGTTCGACGGCGAGGTGCCGGCAGACCCGATCCACGCGGCCCTCGCCTCGGAGTACGCCCATGTGACCGCACCCCTGCGCCGCCTGGGTGACCGCTACGCCGGCGAGATCTGCATCGCGCTGTGCGCCGGCACCGAGGTGCCGCCGTGGGTGCTGGAGAAGCTGCACGTCCTGCCCGACATCATGCGGGACTCGGGCCGCCGCGCCCATCAGTACGAGTCGGCGGTGCTCGACCTGGTCGAGGCCGGTGTGCTCCAGCATCGTGTCGGTGAGACGTTCGACGGCGTGGTCGTCGACCTCGACAACCGCGACGAGAAGCGCGGGACGGTCACGGTCCAGGAGCCCGCGGTCGAGGCCAGGGTCACCGCGGACGCGCCGCTGCCTCTCGGTCAGGACGTCCGGGTACGGCTGGCGCAGGCCGATGTCGCCTCGCGCGCCGTGAGCTTCACGCTCGCCTAGACGGCGTACCGGTCGAGCCTGTCGATGTCGCCCGACCACCCCGACCACAAGGCGTGCGCTCGTCCTTCGGCCCGTCCCTCGGCTGGCCCTTCCCGAGTGTCACCGTCCAGCGGGACGAGTACGACGGCTCGCGGCTGAGGCTCGGGTACACGTCGGCGTTCCGGGGCTGACCTCCCGGGGAGCGTCGTGCCGGCGTGGCGGCGGGGGCGGTGAGCGAAGACGCCCACCGCCCACACCGGAGCCTCGGGTCGGCCGGTCAGCAGGAGCCGGCAGCCGAGTCGCTCGCCGCGACGCTGCTGCACGTGTGCTTGAAGATGTTCTGCAGGACGCCGCCGAACGCGAACACGACGACGACGATCAGCGCGGCGATGCCGGCGATGAGCAGGCCGTACTCCACGGCCGAGGCGCCACGCTCGTCCAGCCTTGCGAGACGGGCGTTGAGCATGATGCGTAGGTAGTCGAACATGTGGGTGGTACCCCCTTGGGCGCGCACTTCAGAGACCTCCGTGATCCCTCTGACGGATGTTCCGCCCGCAATCTGCGCCCGTCCGGAGATCTCGCGGTTCTTTGCCGGGGAGGCTCCGCAAACGCCCGAACTTCACCAATTTTCGGGGCGAAGGTTGGCCTTTCCGGAGTCGTCGCCTACGGTCGTCGCCGTGGCGGAACTTCGCCCGGCCTCCGCCGGTCGCAGGTACCAGGACGCCCGGTGGACCGGCCGGCGTCGGTCGCAAGGGGGACTGCCACAGGGCCGAGTGAGCCTGCGAGCAGATCGACGAGGAGAGCCATGCCGAGTGTCCGATTCCTACGTACGGGTGTCCTGGCGTGCGCCCTGGTCACTGCTGCCGTGATTCCCGGTGTGGGCGGTACGGCGTCCGCCGGGGCCGCCTCCGCCGCCCACAGCGTCAAGGCGAAGTGGAGTCCCGACGCCGCGGTCCGGGCGATCCTGGTGTCTCACAAGCGCGTATACATCGCCGGTGACTTCACGCATCTCCGCAACACGGCCACCGGCCACCGAGTGCACCGAGATCGCGTGGCCGCCTTCGACCGCACGACCGGCGCGCTCGTCAAGCGGTTCCACCCGACGGTCGACGGTGGCGTGAAGGCCCTGGCGGTGCTCGGCCACAAGCTGGTCATCGGTGGGGAGTTCACGACCGTCAACGGGAAGAACCGTCAGCATCTCGCCGCGGTGAACGCCCGCTCCGGACATCTCTCCCACTGGAGCGCCTCCGTGGACGGCCCGGTCTTCGCACTCCTCACGATGCGCGGCGACGTCTACGTCGGCGGCGACTTCGAGCACGCGAACGGCGAGTTCCGTCCCCACCTGTTCGCCCTCGACGACCAGGCCGCGCTCTCGGCCACCTGGCCCGATCAGTCCGCGGGCGGTACCGATCACGGGGTGTACACGCTGGCCGCGTCGGCCGACCGCCATACGGTGCTGGTGGGCGGGTCCTTCCACACGCTCGTCGGGAGTCCCCGGACGTTCCTGGGAGCGATCGCCCGTGGCAGCGGCGATGTCCGAGCCTGGGATCCCGCGCCCCTCTGTCCGGACGGCTGCTTCGTCAACGACCTGGCCGTGGACGACAACTTCGTCTACGCCGCGGTCGGAGGTCCCGGCGGCGCCGCGGTGGCCTACCGGGGAGACACGGCTGCCACCGTCTGGTCGAGGCACACCGACGGAGACGTGACCGGGGTCGCACTAGCCGGCAAGCACCTGATCCTCGGCGGCCACTTCACTCACGTGCGCAAGCACCTCCACCCGATGTTCGCGGAGCTGGTGGCGAGCAACGGGAAGGTCACCTCCCGGAAGCCCCACACGACCGGATCGGCGTTCCCGGGAGTACTCGCCGTGGACGTCCACGACGGCCGCATCCGCCTGGGCGGGGAATTCGTGAGCATCGCCGGGCAGAGCCGGTACGCCGTACTGCCGGAGTGATCTCGCCTAGGGTTGATCCGCATCAGCCCGTCTCGCGCCCTCCTGGAAGAACGCCAGGAGGGCCTCGGCTCCGTCGACCTCCGTCAACGGCCGGGCCGCCCCGAACTCGGTGTTCCAGAAGGCGCCGGTGCGCGGCGTCCACGGCCCGACGTAGGCGTACGGCTCCGGGAGGTGCATGTCACCGGGGGAGACGCCGTAGTTGACCTCGGCCAGGCTGATCCCCAGGTCGAAGTGCTCGGGCCAGAGCACCGGTTCGAGGTCGGGCGCGAAGGCACGCAGTGCGGCGTCGCCGGAGGCGAACGCGTCGAGGAGGACGTCCGCGGCGGCCGGGTCGACGACGATGTGGTCTTCGGGGCCGAGCTCGGGACCTACGGCGTACACGTCACGCAGCGGTCGTGCCTCGACCCCGGCCGCCCGGGCCAGGCCGGCGAACGTGCCGCCCAGGGGGAGCCGGGTGCTCGCGGTGACGAGCTCCAGGCGGTCGACCCTGAGGTACGGAGTGGTCACGGTCCCGAACCCGCCGGGGGTGACCCGGAGCCGGATGTCGTGGCTCGCGGCGTACTGCGGCCCCGCGAGGACGAGCTCGGCGACGCCGTGCAACGCCAGGCGGGTGTGTTCCAGGTTCGTGGTCATCGGTCGTCTCCCTCGCCCACCAGTTTCGCACCGCCGTGTAACGCCTCAGCGGTGGATGGCACTGATCTGCTGAGACCTCGTACGTGGACGCCTGCAGGGAGTCCGTGTCACGAACCCGAGGAGGCGTTACGTGTCATCGCCAGAGCAGACGGCCGTCGGTGGAGCCCCCGGCGCGTGGCACGCCGTCAGTGCCGTCGATGTGCCGGAGGAGGCGCGCGTCCGCAGCGTGACCGTCGACGGCCGCAGCATCGCGCTGACCAGGTGCGGCGGCACCCTCGGGGCACTGGACAACCACTGCCCCCACCAGGGCGGCCCGCTCGGGGAGGGGTCGATCGAGAAGGGGCTCCTGCGATGCCCCTGGCACGGGTACGACTACGACCCGCTCACCGGCCGGGCGCCGGGCGAGTTCGCCGACACGGTCGCGTCGTACGACGTCGAGGAGCGGGACGACGGCGTCTATGTCCGGCTGCCGGAGCGCGTCCGGGTCGACCGTACGGTCGCCGACGTCCTGGTCGAGACCCTCGTCGCCCACGGCGTGACCCGGGTCTTCGGGATGGTCGGGCACTCCAACCTCGGGTTCGCCGACGCGCTCCGCCGCGCCGAGGATCGCGGAGAGCTGACGTTCATCGGCATCCGACACGAGGGCGCTGCGGCGTTCGCTGCGAGTGCCTACGGCAAGCTGACCGGGCGGCCGGCCGCCTGTTTCGCGATCGCCGGACCCGGGATCGACCAACCTGCTGACCGGCCTGTACGACGCCAAGTTGGACCAGTCCCCGGTGATCGCGATCTCCGGCCAGGTGCCCTTCCAAGGTGCTCGGCCGCGGCGCGTTCCAGGACCTGGACCTCTCGGCGGTCTTCAAGGACGTCGCGATCACCTCGACGACCGTGCACGCGGGCAGTGACCACGCCGAGCTGGCGGCGCTGGCCGTGAAGCATGCGCGAGACGGTCGCGGGGTCGCTCACCTGGTGCTCCCCGACGAGGTGCAGGCGCTGCCCTCGGACGCGCCGGCGGCCTCCCCCGAGGGGCGGTACTCCGACCGGCCGATCCGCCCCGACGAGGCGGCCCTCGCCGGCGCCGCGAAGCTGGTCCGCGACGCCCGGCGCCCGGTGATCATCGTCGGTCACGGGGCACGTGGAGCGGAGGCCGAGGTCGTCGAGCTGGCCGAGCGGCTCCACGCGCCGGTGCTGACCACGTTCAAGGCGAAGGGGCTGGTGCCCGACACCCACCCGCTGGGCGCGGGTGTGCTCGGCCGCAGCGGCACTCCCGGTCGCCAGCTGGCTGATGAACGAGTCGGACCTGCTCGTCGTGGTCGGTGCGTCGTTCTCCAACCACACCGGCATCGCGCCGTACAAGCCGATCGTGCAGATCGACGACACCCCGACCGCCATCGGGCGGTTCGACGCCGTGACCGCCAGCCTCCTCGGCGACGCCGCGACCGTGGTGGCGGCCCTGACCCGCGTCCTCGCCGACGCCGATCCCGAGGACCAGACCCCCGATGTCGCAGAGAGGTGGGCGATCTGGCGCGCGGAGAAGGCCCGACGAGCCGCCGACGACCGTGGCGCGGGGGTGTCGGCGGCCGCCGTGTTCGCCGCGCTGTCCGACCAGCTCCCGGCCGATGCCGTCGTCACCGTCGACGTCGGCAACCATGCGTACTCACTGGGTCGGTACCTCGAGTCGCAGGGCCAGCCGGTGCTGATGTCCGGCTACCTCGGCTCCATCGGGTTCGGCTACCCGGCCGCCATCGGCGCGTGGGCGGCGGCCCCGGATCGGCCGATCGTGGCCGTGACCGGGGACGGAGGGTTCGGCCAGTACGCCACCGAGCTCACCACGGCGGTGAAGTACGGCATTCCGATCAAGCACGTGCTCCTCAACAACAACGCCCTCGGCAAGATCAGCAAGGAGCAGCTCGCGGCCGACTACCCCGTCTGGCACACCTCCCTGCACAACCCCGACTGGGCCGCGTACGCCGAGCTGTGCGGCGCCACCGGGATCAAGGTCACCAGCCGCGACCAGCTGGACGACGCGATGGCCGCCCTGTTCGCAAGCACCGGACCGGCCCTGCTCTGCATCGAACAGGACGCCGAGCTCCTCTGACACCTCCCCTCCCAGCGGCCGCGCCCGCGACCTGCCCCGATGACCCAAGGAGAGACCATGACCGAACCGACCACCGCTCCGGGCGCGACGTACGGCGCCGACCTGAAGGCCCTCTTCATCAACTGCACCCTGAAGAGGTCGCCCGAGACCAGCAACACCCAGGCGCTCGTCGACGCGAGCCGGCACATCATGGAGGAGCACGGCGTCCAGGTCGACGTCGTACGCGCGATCGACCACGACATCGCCACCGGCGTCTGGCCCGACATGCGCGAGCACGGCTGGGAGACCGATGACTGGCCGGAGATCTTCGAGAAGGTGAAGGCGGCCGACATCCTGGTGCTGGCGGGACCCATCTGGCTCGGCGACAACAGCTCGATCATGAAGCAGGTCCATGAGCGGCTGTACGGCGGCTCGCACCTGCTGAACGAGGCCGGCCAGTACCTCTACTACGGACGCGTCGGTGGCTGCCTGATCACCGGCAACGAGGACGGCATCAAGCACTGTGCGCACAACGTGCTCTACACACTGCAGCACATCGGCTACACGATCCCGCCCCAGGCCGATGCCGGCTGGATCGGGGAGGCCGGCCCGGGTCCGTCGTACCTCGATCCCGGGAGCGGCGGCCCGGAGAACGACTTCACCAACCGGAACACCACCTTCATGACGTGGAACCTGGTCCACCTGGCTCGGGTCCTCAAGGACGCGGGTGGCATCCCTGCGTACGGCAACCAGCGCTCCGAGTGGGACGCCGGCTGCCGCTTCGACTACGAGAACCCCGAGTACCGATGAGCTGAGATGGCCGACCTCACCTGTCAGGAGCTGGTCGAGCTGGTCACGGACTACCTCGACGGGGCGCTCGACGCCGAGACAGCGGTGCGCTTCGAGCAGCACGTGGCGGTCTGCCCCGGCTGCGAAACGTACCTGGACCAGATGAGGAGGACTGCGTCGCTCGTGGGGGAGATCGCGGTGGAGTCGCTGTCCGAGGAGGTGCGGGCGGCGCTGCTCGAGACCTTCCGCGACTTCCCTCGCTGAGCGCGCGTTCTCGCCGGTCAGGCAGGGAGCCGGACCAGGAAGCGGCACCCGGGCTCGTGGTTGGCCACAGCGACCTGACCGAGGTGTGCCTCGACGATGCCCTTGACGATCGCCAGGCCGAGACCGGCGCCGGCGCCGGCGGGGGCGGCGTGGTCCGGGGTGCGCGCCGTACTGCCCTGCCAGGCGACGTCGAAGACCCGTGCCATGTCGTCCTCGCTCAGGCCACCGCAGCCGTCGGTCACGGACAGCTCGACGCCGTCGTCGACGGCCCGGCCCTGGACCTCGACGACACCGTCGGCAGGGGTGTGGCGGATCGCGTTCATGAGCAGGTTGGAGACGACGCGCGAGAGGCCGGCCGGGTCGGCGGTGACGAGGACGCCCTGGTCGACAGCACCGTCCAGCCGGACGCCGCGGGCGCGGGCCACCGAGTCGGCGCTGGCGAGTGCCTCGCTGACCACGTCGCCCAGCGCCACCGGCTGGGGGCTGAGCCGCATCACGCCGGCATGGATCCGGGACAGCTCGAACAGGTCGTCGACCATGCGCACCATCCGCTCCACCTCCGCCCGCATCTGGGCGTGGTAGCGCGAGGGATCGTCAGCGAGCCCGTCCTCGAGCGCCTCGGTCATCGCGCGCAGTCCCGCGAGCGGCGTACGCAGGTCGTGGGAGACCCACGAGACCAGCTCGCGCCGCGACTGCTCGAGGGCGACCTCGCGGTCGCGCGACTCGGCGAGCTTGGCGCTGGTACGACGCAGCTCGGCCGACAGCTGCTCGAACTCCGCCGGGCCGGTCGCCGTCGTCGCGGTGAACCGGCCGCTGTCGCCGAACACGCGGGCGCGCTCCTGCAGGTCGCGTGACCACCGGGCCAGCGCCGTACCGACCGCGAGCGCGAAGACGAGCGCGACGCCCCCGGCCACGGTGGCGACGAGACCCACCACCCCGAGGTCGTGCCGGGACAGGAACATCTCCCGCGAGGTCGCGAGCGTGCCGGCCAGCACGGCCAGGACGGCGACCATGGCGACCCCGACCGTCAGCCACCGCACCGACGCGCGGCGGCCGAGCCGGATCAGGACGCCGCCGACCAGGGCCACGCCGCCGGACCAGGCGGCGGTCGTCCAGATGATGGTGATCTGGTCGTGGGTCATGTCGTGGGCTCCCAGCGGTAGCCGACGCCCCACACCGTGGCCAGGCGCACGGGGTGCGTCGGGTCCGCCTCGACCTTCTCGCGCAGGCGCCGGACGTGCACGGTCACGGTCGACTGGTCGCCGAACGACCAGCCCCACACCTTCTGGAGCAGCTCGTCGCGCGAGAACGCCTGGCCGGGGTGGGCGAGGAAGAAGCGGAGCAGGTCGAACTCGCGGGCGGTCAGCGAGAGCCGGCGTCCGGCGAGCTTGGCGGTGTGCTCGGTCGAGTCCACGACCAGGTCACCGTCGGTGACGGCGCCGCGGACGCCACCACCGGCCCGCTCACCGGCGCGCCGCAGCACCGAGTCGACCCGGAGCACGAGCTCGCGAGGGCTGAAGGGCTTGGTCACGTAGTCGTCGGCGCCGCGTTCGAGCCCGACCACCCGGTCGGTCTCGGAGCCGAGCGCGGTCAGCATGATCACCGGCAGGTCGTCGCCCCGTGCGCGGAGCCGCTCGCAGACCTCGAGACCGTCGATCCCCGGCAGCATCAGGTCGAGCACCACCAGATCGGCCGGGTGGTCGCGCAGCAGAGCCAGGGCGCCCTCACCGTCCGCCGTCTCGTCGACCTCGTGGCCGGCCGCCCGAAGATAGGTGACCACGACCTCGCGGACGGTGACGTCGTCATCGACCACCAGTACCCGTGTCATCGTCACCCCCTCGGTCCGCGGTCTGTCGCCTCGTCGCCACGGCACCGACGATCACGCCCACGACCACCAGTGTGACCATCAGCGACCAGCCGAGCCAGTAGTGCCGGTCGAGCAGCGTCGCGTTGTCGGCACGTGCTCCGAACCGGCCCAGCTCGGGAACGCCCAGCAACGTGACCGGAACCAGGATCACCAGTCCGACGACCCACGGCGCGAGACGGTCGCGAGGCACCAGTCGCACCGCGAGCAGCGCGATCACGACGACCAGCGGCGCGAACACACCGTCGTGCAGTACGACGCCGCCGACCAGCCAGACCAGCGTCGAGCGGGTGTTGGCCCAGCCGAGGTCGAGCAGCAACTTCACGCCGTACGCCGTGACGAGCACGCCGGTGCCGACCGCCACCGACCGGATCGCCCGCATCACGCCGACACCTCCAAGCGGCCGACCCACTTGGTCTGGAGGACGCCGGGTCGATCCGGCGCGATGAGCCGGCACGGGAAGCCGTGGTCGAGCGACAACGGGTCGCCGCCCAGCTCGAGCGCCAGCAAGGTGTGGGGGTGGTCGGAGAAGTTGCCCGCCAGGGTGCTGACCCGTTGGCCCCCGTGCACCTGGAGCGACTCGACGAGCACCTCGCTGCCGCCGGGCGCGCCGACCAGGTCGAGCAGGTCGCGTACGGCTACGCCGGTCCAGGTCGCGCCGGCACTCCAGCCCTCAACGCACGCGATCGGGAGAGACGCGGTGGTCTGCGGCATCGCGCGCAGGTCGGCCAGGCTCAGTCGCGCCTCGCGGTCGCCGTACGCCACCGTCAGCCGGTACGACGCGCTGGTCGCGGCCGCGACGACCCCGCGGTACGCCGCCGAGTGGTTGACCGGCACGCCCTGCGGCCCGTCCCCGGACCGGACCCCGAGCACCGACACCTTCCGGAGCCAGGGCACGGTCGCGCCGGCGGTGGCGAGCACGGCCACGCCGGTGGCGGCCCACGTGGTGCGCAGCAGCCCGCGTCGGGACATCACGCCGGGTCCCGGCCGCATCGTCGGCCGGTCCTGGGCGGTGCTGTCGACGTCGGTCGTCAGCGCATCCCGGATGATCGGCAGCTTCACGGCCACGTGCACGACGAGGGCGCCGATGGCGATCCACGCCAGCGCGTAGTGGGTGGGGCGGAAGTTGAAGTGCCAGGGGTACCACTGGGCGGCGTTGGCGAGACCGGTGACGAGCTGGAAGATCGCGGCCGCGACAAGCACCGCGATCGAGATCCGCTCGAGGCCGTGCACGACGAGGTCACGTGCCACGCGCGGGGGTCGGGCCAGCAGCTTGGGCATGACGGTCCAGAGCTTGACCAGGAGCAGCGGCACCGCGGCGGTCCCGGCGATGACGTGGATGCCCTGGGTGACGCGGTAGCCCCAGCTCGGGCTGGTCGGGAACGGCAGCCACGGCGCCGGGGTTTGGCCCCAGTGGCTGACCAGCCCGGTCACGAACGCGAGGCCGAAGCAGATGCCGAGCCACAGACCGACGCGGGCCGTGACCGCGGGGCTGCGCAGCCACGAGGTGAAGTCGCGCTCGTCGGGAACGCGCGGAAGCGTCGGCGTCCTCATGACCGGGCCTCGACCACGGCCCACCAGCGGTCGTCGTACCGGTGCGGGGTCGCCCGCCCCAGCCCGGCGGCGTACGCCACGGCCTGAACGGCGTCCGCGCCCACGGCGGTCCAGGGGAACTGTCCGCTCCGACCGTGGGACGTCTCGAGCATGACGTGCCGGGTGACGACGCCGGTACCCCACGGCGCGAGGTCGACGACGACACGTCCGTCCGGCGCGACCAGCTCACGAGCCCGCTCGAGCAGGGCCACCGGGTCGCCGCCGATCCCGATGTTTCCGTCGGCGAGCAGAGCCGTCTCCCAGCGCCCCTCGCCCGGCACCGGGTCGAACACGCTGCGGCGCAGGGCCTGGACACCACGGGTGCGGGTCTGCCGGACCGCCTCGGGTACGACGTCGATGCCGAGCACCGTGTGGCCGGCCAGGGCCAAGGCCTCGGTCATCCGGCCGGGGCCGCAGCCGATGTCGATGGTCGGCCCCTGGCAGTGGGCGAGGAGGGCGCGGTCGGCCGCCCCGGCCAGCGCGAGCCAGGCGTGCGTCGGGAGCGGCTGCGGGGCCAGGTCGCCCGCCCACACCGTGCAGGGATGACCCTGCAACGCGTGCGTGTAGACGCTGGCGAGCGGGAGCGTGGTCATGCGGTCACCAGGCGCCAGGCCCGCAGGAAGTGACCGCCGGTGAGGGAGCCGGCGACCCGCGCCGCCTCGTGCACGGTGTCGACGTCGGTGAGCTCCTGCCCGACCCGGACCGTCTGTCCGGCCGCGGTCAGGGCGTCACGGGTAGCGGCGAACGTGTCGGGCCGCGACATCGGTACGTCGACCAGAACGGCGGCAGCGGACGGGTCGCTGAGAGCCAGCACCCACCAACCGCCGTCGGCAGCCGGCCCGAGCACCGCGTCGCCGTCGTACGCCGCCTCCGCGACGGCCCGCAGGTCGGCAGCCGTGACCTGCGGGGTGTCCATGCCGACCTGGACGGTCGGCCCGGCACCGGCACCGGCGACGTCCGCGTGGGCGTGGGCCAGGCGCTCCCCGAGCCCGTCGCCGCGCTGCGGGTGCACGGTCCAGCCGGCGAGGCCGCGTCGCAGCGCCTCCGACCGGACGGCGTCGTCGAGATCGCCGTCCAGCGCGAGATGGCACTCGGCGAAGGCCGACCGGCACGCGGCGATCGTGTCCAGGAGTGCGGCGGCGGCGAGGTCGGCGGCCGTCGCCATGCCGATCTGGGCGCCGAGCCTGGTCTTCACCCGGCCCGGCACCGGCGCCTTGGCGACCACCAGCGCCCTCATGCCCCGACCTCCGCCGAGGACAGCACCTTCCAGAAGTCGTGAGCCGTGCGCGCCGTGCCACGCAGACTGCCGCTGACCTTCGACGTCGTACCGGCCGCGCGCGGCCGGTAGGCGACGTCGTACTCCTGGAGCCGCCAGCCGGCCACCGTCGCCTTCCGCAGGAGCTCCAGCGGATAGCCGAAGCGCCGGTCGCATACGTCCAGGCCGAGCAGCGCCTCGCGTCGGCAGACCCGCATCGGGGCGAGGTCGTGGACCGGGAAGCCGACGGACCAGCGCAACCAGCGGACGACGAGGGCGTTGCCGATGCGGGCGTGCCACGGCCAGACCCCGTGCGACACGGGGCGGCGGCGCCCGAGCGCCAGGTCGCAGCCGCCACCGGCCACCGCGGCGAGCAGCACCGGCAGCTCGGCCGGGTCGAACGACCCGTCGCCGTCCATCACCGCGACGAACTCCGACGTGGCGGCCTCGATGCCGGCCTGCACCGCGGCGCCGTACCCGAGTCGCGGCTCGCCGACGACGCGGGCCCCGTGGCCCCGCGCGACGTCGGCGGTCGCGTCGCGCGACCCGTTGTCGACCACGATCACCGAGAAGCCCGGCGGCACCTCCGCGAGCAGCCCGGGAAGGGCTCCCGCCTCGTCGTGGCACGGGAGCACCAGGTCGCACGTGTCCTCGATGTCCATGTCGGTCACGCTAGGAGTCCGGACCGGCGGACCGGGGTGTCCGGCGCTTACGGAAGCCTGACATCGCGCCGCGCTCTGCCGCCTGCGGTCGAGTCGGGCCCTAGCCTGGGCCGCGTGCCAGCCGCCCGCTCCGAACGCGCTACGTGGCTCGGGCTCGGGATCGCCCTCCTTCTGATCGCGGCGGCGGTCGTCGTACCGCCGCTCAGGCACTGGCAGGTCCAGGCGAGCCTGCACATCGTCCGGCCGTTCGCGCCGTTGGCGGGGTACGTCGCAGCGCGGGTGGGGGCGGGTACGCCCGTGGCCGTGCTGATCGGCGTCGTGGGCTCGTGGCAGGGGTTCGCGCTCGCGGCACGGCTCTCATGGCGGACCCTGCTCCTGACGACGTACGTCGTCACGGTGGCGTGGACGCTGTCGCTGGCGTTCGTGGACGGCCGCTCCGGCCTGACCCGCGAGATCGTCAACCACAACGAGTACCTGCCGACCGCCCGTCGGGTCCACGACGTACCGGCCCTGCTGCGTGGCTTCGTCGACCGGATCCCGGCGGACGCGCCCGGCAGCTGGGCGACCCACGTCGCCGGCCACCCGCCGGGCGCGCTGCTGCTCTTCGTGGGCCTGGTCGGCGTCGGGCTCGGCAGCGCCTTCGCGAGTGCCCTGGTGATCACGCTCGTCGGCTGCACCACCCCGGTGGCCGTGCTCGTGACGCTCCGGCGGCTCGGCGCCGAGGACGTCGCCCGGCGGGTCGCGCCGTTCCTGGTGCTCGCCCCGGCCGCGATCTGGGTAGCGGTGTCGGCGGACGGCGTCTTCGCGGCGGTGGCCGCCTGGGGGCTGGCCGCCGTGGCGGCCGCCTCGAGGTCGGCCGGACGCGCACGGGTCCAGGGCCGGGGGCTGATGGGAGGTCTCCTGATCGGCTGCTGCCTGCTGCTCTCGTACGGCCTGATCCTGCTGGCCCCGCTGGTGCTGGCGGTGCTGCTCGCCGGTCGGTCGTGGCGGCCGCTCCCGGCCGTGGTGGCCGGCGCCGTCGTACCGGTGCTGGTGTTCGCCGCCTATGGTTTCCGGCTGTGGGAGGCGTACCCGGTGCTGAACGACCGCTACTGGGCGGGCATCGCCGCGGGTCGGCCCGCGTCGTACTGGTTCTGGGGCGACCTGGCCGCGCTCGCGATCAGTGCCGGGCCGGCCCTCGGCGCCGGGATCGGCTCGCTGCTGGCCGCCGGGAGACGGTCATCGCGGATCGTGCGCCTGATGGTGGCGGCGGCAGGGGCCGCGATCCTGGTCGCCGATGCGTCGCGGATGAGCAAGGCCGAGGTGGAGCGCATCTGGCTGCCGTTCGTCCCCTGGCTGCTGCTCGCGACCGCGAGCCTGCCGCCGCGATGGCGACGGCCGATGCTCGCCGTGCAGGTCGTCGTGGCACTCCTGGTGCAGCACCTGGTCGTCACCAACTGGTGAGTCAGGCACGCAGCGGGTCGGTCGCGAACCTCGTCAGGCCTTCGTCCGGCCCGATCTCCGCCTCGAACCCCAGCTCCGTGCGTGCTCGCGCCGGCGACGCGACGATGTGCCGGACGTCGCCCAACCGATAGTCACCGGTCACCGACGGGGCCGGCCCCTCGCGCGCCACCAGCCGGGCCACGTCGAGGATCGAGACCGGACGCCCCGAGCAGACGTTGTACGACGCGACCTCGCCGCGTCCGGTACCCACCACCGCGTCGAGCGCCAGCACGTTCGCCCGGGCGACATCGTCCACGTGCACGAAGTCGCGCATCTGGCCGCCGTCCTCGAAGACCCGAGGCGACTCGCCCCGCTCGAGGGCCGAGCGGAACATCGCGGCCACGCCCGAGTACGGCGTGTCCCGCGGCATCCCGGGGCCGTAGACGTTGTGGTAGCGCAGCGCCACCACCGACCCGCCGGCCTGCCGGGCCCACGCCGACGCATAGTGCTCCTGGGCCACCTTGCTGGCCGCGTAGCCACTGCGCGGGGCGAGCCGGGCATCCTCCTCGACCAGGGCCCAAGCCAGCGCCGTGCCGCAGACCGGGCAGGCGTTCTCGAACCGACCGTCCCGCAGAGCTTCCTCGGACCGCACGCCCGGGGTCTGCGGACCGTGCTCGGGACAGGCATACAGACCCTCGCCGTACACCACCATCGACGAGGCCAGCACGAGCCGGCCGACCCCCGACGCGTGCATCGCGGCCAGCAGGCTCGTGGTCCCCAGGTCGTTGTGGGACGCGTACGACGGCAGGTCGGCCACCCGGACCCCGAGCCCGACGAGGGCGGCCTGGTGGGACACCGCGTCGACGCCGGCGAACAGCTCGGTCCATGCTGCGGCGTCGCGGACGTCGAGGCGATGCGTCCCGGGTGGCGTCACGACGGCACCGTGGGCGTCCGGGAGCATCAGGTCGACGCGCACCACCTCGTCGCCGCGCGCGGTGAGGGCGCGGTCGATCGCGGAGCCGATGAAGCCGGCCGACCCCGTGAGCAGGACCTTCACGGGACCTCGTAGGTGAGGTCGAGGCCGTCGGCCCAGGTGTCGCACGTGCAGCCGGCCGGGTCGGGCAGGTCGGCCACCACGTCGGCCAGCATCGCCTTGAGCCGATCGGTGTTCGCGGCGAAGAGCGCGAAGACGTCCTGCTGCCGCACCGCCTCTTCGGCCTCGGCGCCCGCGTCCATGTCGGTCACCAGCGCGATGGTCGCCAGGCACATCCGCAGCTCACGGGCCAGGGCCGCCTCGGGCGCACCGGTCATGTTGACGAGCGTCCACCCGCGGTCGGCGTAGTCGCGCGACTCGGCGCGGGTGGAGAAGCGCGGGCCGTCGACGACCACCATCGTGCCGCCGCGCCGTACGCCGTCCCGTCGGGCGAGGGTGTCGCTGAGCCGCGGGCAGTACGGGTCGGCGAAGGGCAGGTGTACGGCGCCACGCTCCACGAAGGTCCGCTCGCGGCCCGAGGTGCGGTCGACCAGCTGGTCGGGCACCACCAGATCGCCGGGCGCGACGTCGTCGCGCAGCCCGCCCACGGCACAGGGCGCCAGCACCTGCCGCACGCCGAGCGACCGCAGGGCCCAGAGGTTGGCGCGGTAGTTGATCCGGTGGGGCGGGTACTCGTGATCGCGCCCGTGCCGAGGCAGGAACGCGACCCGGCGGCCGCCGACCTCGCCGACCGAGACCGGCGCCGTGGGATCGCCGTACGGCGTACTCACGTCGACCTCTTCCGCGTCTTCGAGGAAGGAGTAGAAGCCGCTACCGCCGATCACCGCGATGTCTGCGCGAGAGCTCACGTCTCCAACCTGCCACCGCCCCCGACCGATCTCCAACGGCCGGGCGACGCGTCAGTGAACGGTAAGACCTCGACGGGGGACGATGCGTGGCGGGCGACCCTGGTCCATCGCTACCTTCGGCACATGTCGGGCATCGTCGATGCGCCGGAGAGCTCGGACGAAGGCGCCCTGGTCACCCGGCTACGGGCCGGGGACGAGCAGACGTTCGTCACCTTGGTGGACGGCTGGTCGGGGTGGATGCTGCGGCTCGCCCGGGAGCACGTGCCGACCGGGAGTGCCGCCGAGGAGGTCGTCCAGGAGACCTGGCTGGGCGTCCTGCAGGGACTCGACCAGTTCCGCGGCGAGGCGTCCCTGCGTACGTGGGTCTACCGGATCCTGGTCAACCAGGCCAAGCGGCGCGGCATCCGCGAGCGCCGGACCGTGCCGTTCGCCAGCCTGACCCCCGAGGACGACGGACCGACCGTGGACCCGGCACGGTTCCAAGGCGCGGGTGAGCCGCACCCGGGAGGCTGGCGCCAGTTCCCGGAGGACTGGCCGGAGCAGCTCGCGCTGGCGCGCGAGGTACGAGAGGTCGTCACCGGAGCACTCGGCGCGCTGCCGTACCGCCAGCGGGTCGTGGTGGCGCTCCGGGACCTCGACGGCCACACGGCCGGCGAGGTCTGCGACCTGCTCGACATCTCGACCGGGAACCAGCGGGTTCTGCTGCACCGCGGCCGGGCCGTCGTACGCGCCCATCTCGAGCGCTACCTCGCCGGTACGCGACCTCGGAGCGAGGCGTCTCGATGACCTGCGCCGAGCTCGTCGAGCTCGTCACGGTCAGCAGGGCCTCGGTCCAGAAGTCGATGCCGTGACTCTGCGAGTTCGAGATGAGGACGAACCAGTGAGTGCCGAGACTTCCGTCGACGTCTGACAGCGTCACGTCGATCGGAGTGCCGGCAGGCGTAGTGGCTCTGCCCAGGGCGACGCCGTCGCCGTGCACCAGCGTCAGCGTGGTCGGTGTGCCGTCGGTCGGAACGGCTGTGACCGGGACGCTGCGCACCCCACCGCTGACCTCGGGACCGGGTCAGAGGTCGTTGCCGGCGTAGGACTGGTTGAAGCTCTTGTTGGCCAGCGGGAAGTCCGGGACGATCGTGTCCGCGAGGGCCACCGGCAGTGCGGGCCAGTTGAAGAACGACGGATCGACCACCTTCACCCGGCTCAGGACGCCGTTCGCGTCGAGCTCGACGCGGTGGGCGATCGTGCCGCGCCAGCCCTCCACGAGGCCCAGTCCGCTTCCGCCCCGGTCGACGTCGGAGGTGGCGCCTGTCCCGGTGTGTCCCTCGAGCCGGTGTGTGAGGTCGCTCAGCACCGCTGCCGAGACGGCGAGCTCGCGGACCCGGACGCGGTAGCGGGCGAGCACGTCACCACCGTGCTCGACCACGACCGAGAAGTGCTCACCGAGATCGGCGAAGGGGTGGTCGCGTCGTGCGTCGACGTCCAGTCCGGAGCCGCGTGCGACATAGCCCAGCGCGCCGAGCCCCCGGGCCTCGTCATAGCCGAGGATCGCGGTTCCGGTGAACCGGTCACGCACCGTGGAGTTCGCCAGGGTGAGGTGGGCGAGCTCGGCCACCTCACCGGCGACGGAGGCGACCAGGTCGAGATCCGGGAGGGCCAGCACCTGGGCGCCGCCTACGGTGATGCCGCCGCGCAGCAGCCGGTGTCCGGTGGTCTGCTTGTTCAGCCGTAGCAGCGACTCGCGGAGCCGCATCGCGTGGACGTTGATGATGGCGTAGCCGACGTCGCTGGCGAGGGCACCGAGATCCGCGACGTGGTTGTGCATCCGTTCGAGCTCGAGCAGCGCCGCTCGCAGCAACACGTCGGTGTCGGCGACCTCGAGACCCAGGGCCGACTCGACAGCCATCACGTAGGCGAGCGTGTGCCCGACCGCGGTGTCTCCGCTGATCCGCTCGGCGAGCTCGATCCCGTCGCCGGGCCGGCGTCCCTCGAACAGCCTCTCGATGCCGCGGTGGACGAACCACAGCCGAGCCTTCATCCGCAGGATGGTCTCCCCGACGACGGAGAACCGGAAGTGCCCGGGCTCGATCAGGCCGGCATGCACCGGTCCGACCGGGATCTCGTACACGCCCTCGCCGGCGACCTCCAGGAAGGGGAAGGATCCGATGTCCGGCTCGAACGACGGCTCGGAGATGGCATCGCGTCGCATCGGATACCAGCCACGGGGCCAGTGGCCGTGCCGTACCAGCCTTGCCTGCAGGGGATGGCCGGTCGGCGTGATGCCGAACAGGTCGCGGATCTCCCTCTCGAAGCGGCCCGTGCCGTAGTCGACCCCGGCCAGACTGGGGATCGCCGGCTGATCCTTCCCGGTGCGGAGCACCAGCTCGCATCGGTCGTCGTCGTCTCGTACCAGTACGTAGACCACCCGGAAGCAGTCCTCGTCCTCGTGACCGGCAAGCATCGCCATGCGGTAGCCGTCGCTCAACCGCCTCTCGACCTCGTCGGCCAGCGTGGCCGCCGTGACGTCGTGGACCGCGGTCATCCCGGGGCTCCCAACGCAGCGGCGGCCCGGGTCAACAGCGTCGCGAACGGTCCGGCCGCGAACCCGATCACACCGCTCACCCCGAGCGCCAGTACGAGCGGCAGACGTGGACCGTAGGCCGCACGGTCGACCGCATCGGGTGCGGGACCGTCACCGGAACCGAGCACCATGTCCGACAGGTGCCGCGACAACCCGGCGAAGATCACCAGCACCAACAGGACGGCAACGGACATCACCCAGCCCATCCCGCGTTGCACGCCGGCCACCACGATCGCCACCTCGGAGAAGAACAGGCTGAAGGGCGGCAGGCCCAGCAGAGCGACCATGCCGCACAGGAGAGGGAGCGCCAGACCGGGACGCCTGCGCAGGAGGGTACGGATCTCGGAGATGGAGGTGGTTCCCTCGGCGAGCAGGATCCGGCCGGACACGACGAAGGTGCTCGACTTGGCGAGGCCGTGGCCCAGGACGTGCAGGAGTGCGGCACCGATCGCCAACGGGCTGTCGATGGCGGCGGCGAGCGCGAGCAGGCCCATGTGCTCGATGCTCGAGTAGGCCAGCATCCGCTTGAGGTCGCGTTGCCGTAGCAGGAGAGCGGCGGCCACGGCGAGAGAGAGGAGTCCCGCGGCGACGAGCAGGCCGCGCATCAGGTCGGGCCCGATCACGGGCTGTGCGACGGCCTGGACGCGCAGGATCGCGTAGAAGGCGACGGACAGCAGCACGCCCGACATCAGGCCCGACACCGGTGCCGGCGCCTGGCTGTGCGCGTCGGGCAGCCAGCTGTGCATCGGTGCGAGTCCTGCCTTCGTGGCGAACCCCAGGACCGCCAGCGCGGCCCCTACCTTGACCAGGGACGGGTCGAGGGCCGGGGGAACCGCGTGGAGGGTGCTCCAGGAGAGGGTCGCGTCGCCGGCGGCGCGCGTGGCGGCGTACAGCAGCACGATGCCGAGGAAGGCGATCGCGACGCCGACCGAGGCGAGGACGACGTACTTCCAGGCCGCCTCGAGTGAACGACGCGTTCGGTGGTGCCCGACCAGGAAGGCCGTTGCGATCGTGGTCGCCTCGACGGCGACCCACAGCACGCCCAGGTTGTCGGCAAGGACCGCGAGCGACATGGCGCCGAGGAACAGCACGATCAGGACCGCGTACTGCCGACCGGGGTCGCTCGCCGGGTCTCGGTCCAGCCCACCCCAGGTGGCGGTGAGCCCCACCGAGCCGACCACGATCAGCATGAACGCGGAGAGCGCGTCGGCTCTCAGCTGTCCGCCGAGTGCCGTCACGGTCCGGTCGTGCAGCACCGCCACCGCCAGCGCGAGACCGCACGCCAGGGCGACCGCCGCCGAGACGACCCCTGCGTAGCGACGCAGCACACGCGCGCGGCGTCGGGCGGCGAGGATCGCGAGCAGGAGCGCGGCCACGAGCGGAAGGGTCAGGAGGAGGAGGCCCATCAGTCCCTCAGCTCGTTCAGGTCGGCGAGGTCGGCCTCGCCGTACTCGGTACGGATCCGGCCGGTCAGCACCTGGAGGATCAGTACGACGAGCAGGACATCCAGCGACACCCCGAGCTCGACCACGAGCGGCACCCCGCCGGCGGTGAGGAACGCGACCGTGGCGACTCCGTTGTCGAGCACGAGGAAACCGATCAGCTGTGAGACCGCGTGCCGTCGGGTGGCGAGGACGAGGAACCCGAAGAGAACGAGCGCAACGCCGACCGGGACCGCCGCGATGGCCGGTCCGGTTCCGAGCGCCACCAGTGGCCTGCTGACCAGGAACGCGAGCATGGTCAGCAGCGACAGCACGATCAGTGCCGTGGTCGTGTTGATCAGCGGCGTCTCCTCGCGGGGCAGGCCTTCGGACGCGACGGCTCGCAGCAGGACGCCGGGCAGGACGAACGCCTTGAGCACCAAGACGAGGGCCGAGACCCCGATCAGCTCGCCGCTGGTCTCGTGGACCCCGAGCACCGTGACCAGGGTCGCGAGCGCCGCACCCTGAAGGGCGAGCAGCCTGATCTGTGCGGGCAGCGCCCGCCGCCAGACGATGAGTACCGATGACAACAGCAACACGCCGGCGAAGAGGCCGACGAGCTGCGAGTAGGCGGAGGTGGACACAGCACTACACCTGAACGACGAGGTAGGACGCGGTGACCGCGAGGAAGGCCAGGACGAAGGAGCCCGCGAGCAGCTCCGGGACCCGGAAGAGCCGCACCTTCGCCAACGACACCTCGACCGCGGCGAGCAGTGCTCCCACGGCCCCGAGCTTGACCGTGAACGCCACGGTCGCGACGAGGAGGGCCGCCCAGGACACGTGCGTGGCGATTCCCCAGGGCACCAACAAGCTGCTGAGCAGTCCGAGCAGCGCGCCGAGCCGTAGCCAGGATCCCAGCTCGAGCCAAGCGAGATCCCGCCCCGAGCTCTCGAGCACCATCGCCTCGTGCACCATGGTCAGCTCCAGATGCGAGGCCGGGTTGTCCACGGGCAGCCGACCGGTCTCCGCGATCACGGCGACCGCAAGGGCGAGCAGGGCGAGCAGGCTCGCGGGCGCCGCGATGCGTGCCGGGTCATGGAGCCTGGCCTCGACGATCCGGGACAGAACGGAGGAGCCCACTGGGATCGACAGCGCGTAGATGGAGACCAGGAGGGTCGGCTCGACCAGCGCCGCAATCGTCATGTGCCGGCTCGAACCCATCCCGCCGAACGCGGTGCCGGCGTCGAGGCCGACGAGCGCGACGGCAACAGTGCCCAGCAGCAGGACCGAGACCACCACGAACAGGTCGTCGGGCACCCGGGTGAAGGTGACCGTGCCAAGCAGCGGCATCAGGGCGCACACGAGCAGGCTCGACACCAGGAGCGCCACGGGTGCCGCTGCCGACACCCAGCCGGTGCCGTCGGCCCGCAGCGGCTCCTTGGACAGCAGCTTGCGCAGGTCGCGCCAGGGTTGGCCGATCCCCGCACCCGCACGACCCTCGAGTCGGGCCCGCACCTGCCGCATCACGCCCACGAGAAGCGGGGACAGCACCACGAGAACGACGACCTGACAGGCCGCGAGGGCCGCGGCGGAGGCGTTCACAGGGCCACCAGCACGAGCACGGCCACGAGGGCCAGGAAGGAGTAGCCGAGGTAGCGGTGGATGCTGCCGTTCTGCAGCCGACGAGCCGCCGAGCCGCACCGGTCGACGAGGGCCAGCAGCGGCCGGTAGACCCGCTTCTCGACAACGTCGTCGAGGTGGAGGTGGAACTGCACCCGCTCGACCAGGTAGCGGGACTCGCTGGTGTGGGTGACCTCGATGTCCCGCTCGGGACGCAGCGCGTCGTCGAAGACCCGGGCCAGCGGCTCGGCGTACGACGTCGCGGTGTACTGCATCCGAGGGCTCACCCGCACTCCACCGCCTCCCCACGCCAGCTCGACCGCGCGCCGGGGCCACCGCCGGGCTGCTACGGCGGACAGCCACAGGACCGGGACGGCGATCACCACGGCCACCAGGGTGAGAGCGATCGGGTCGAGCGCCGCATCGACGCCCGGCAGGTCGACGCCGAACCAGCCCCCCGAGCCGACGTCGGAGACACCGGCTCCGCGGGCGGCGACCTCGGCGACCAGGCCCGGCACGAGGCCGAGCAGGAGTACGACGGCCCCCGAGACGAGCAGCGCGGCACGCATGCTCCTCGCCCCCTCGCATGCGTCCGCGGCCGCGACCGAACGCGGCCGAGCGAGGAAGGCGATCCCGTAGGCCTTGACGAACGTCAGCAGCGCCAGGCCGGCGGTCAGGGCCACGACCGCGACCGCGACCGGCATCGCCACGGCGACCAGTCGGTCCTCCGGGCGAGCACCATGGATCAGCGACTGCAGGAGCGCCCACTCGGCCATGAAACCCGCGGTCACCGGGAGGGCCGCCGCGCCGAGGGCGCCGATCCCGAAGGCGGCAGAGGTGACCGGCATCCGGGTACCGAGTCCGCCCAACCGGTCCAGGTCGCGCTCGCCGGTCGCGTGCAACACCGACCCGGCACCCAGGAAGAGAGTGGTCTTGAACGCCGCGTGGCTCGCCACCAGCAGGAGACAGGACGTCACCGCCACGTCGGCCGGACCGGGCACAGCCACCGACCGCAACAGCAGGCCGGTGCCCGCCGCCAGGAACATCAGCCCGACGTTCTCGGTCGTGGAGTAGGCGAGGAGGCGCTTCAGGTCGCTGGCCACGGACGCCTGCAGGATCCCGTAGACCGCCGACACCGCCCCGAGCGCCAGCAGCAGCAGGCCCCACCAGCCCGGACCTCCGGGGAGCAGTCTCAACGAGACCACGAGCACGCCGTACACGCCCAGCTTCACCATGGCCGCACTCATCATCGCCGAGACATGGCTGGGCGCCACCGGATGGGCGCGGGGCAGCCACACGTGCAACGGGACGACGCCCGCCTTGGTCGCGAAACCCAGCGTCAGCAGGACGAACGCCACCGAGGCGGACGGCGTACCGGGGTCGACGGCGGCCATCGACTCGAACGACCCGGAGCCTGCCGACGCGGCGAGCACCCCGAACCCGAGCAGGATGAGCACGAAGCTCAGGTGGGTCATGCCCGCGTACCACAGCGCAGCGGAGCGGACCTCTGCGCTGCGCGCGTGCTCGGTGAGGACCAGTGCCGTCGAGGCCAGCGCCATCAGCTCCCACATGAGCAGGAAGGAGACAGCACCGCTGGCGGCAGGGACCAGCTGCATCGCGCCCAAGAACACCGGCAGGGCGACCCAGCCGGTCCGCGTGCCCGTCTTGCCGACGTAGCCGATCGCGAAGACCGAGGCCACCGCGCCGACCCCTCCGGAGACGACCATGAAGAACCCACCCAGCGGGGTCGCCCCCAGGCCGACGTCGCCGAGGCCGAGCGAGGTCGGGATCTCCACGAAACCGCGACCCCCGCCCAAGGCGAGAGCACCGGTCGTCACGCCCGCGGCCGCCACCGCGACCGACCCGACGGCCGCCGTCATCCCGCGTCTCGTCTCGGGAGCCAGCAGGGCCCCCAGAGCCGTGAGCGCAACCAGCACGAGCTGTGTCTCCAGTCCCAGCTCGACGGCCGTCATCGGCCGGTGACCCGACGCAGCGCCTCGACGATGGCGGCCGGCTCGGGCGGGCAGCCCGCGACCTCGAGGTCGACATCCACCGCGTCCGAGACCGCGCCGGCCACCCCGTAGGCACCCGCGAACACCCCGCAGCTTCGGGCACAGTCGCCAACCGCGAGCACGAGCCGTGGCCGCGGCGTCGCGTCGACCGTACGTCGGAGCGGCTCGAGCATGTTGCGGGTGACGACCCCGGTGACCAGCACCACGTCCGCGTGTCGGGGTGAGGCCACCAGGCGGGTGCCGTACCGCTCGGCGTCGTACACCGGGCCGAAGGCCGACCCGACCTCGATCTCGCATCCGTTGCACGAGCCGGCGTCGACATGCCTGACCTGGGCGCTCCCAGCGAGCGCGTCGGGGCGACCCGGAAGGGGGGCCGGGGCCTCGGGCTCCGGCTCAGCCACCCGCCCAGCTCCCCGGATCAGCCGAGCGAGACCAGCCAGACTCACCGGGCGCCCGGATCCGGCTGCAGCTGCTCGCGCAGGTCTTCCTGCTCCGCGAGCAGTCGTAACAAGATCTGTCGGGCCACCAGCAGCAGATCGCGAATCTCCGGTACGCCGATGGAGTACACGACCGCGGCGCCATCGCGACGCTGACGCACCAGACCGGCGCGACGGAGCACCCCCAGCTGCTGGGAGAGATTGCTCGGCTCGATCTCGATCTCCGCGAGGAGCTCGTGTACGGCGTGGTCCCGTTCGCTCAGCAGCTCCAGCACCCGGATCCGGGCCGGATGCCCCAGGGTGCGCAGGAACTCCGCCTTGACCTGGTACAGCGGTACGCCGCCCATCAGGTGCGACTCTGTCTCGTCATTCCGTAATCTTCGCACATGAAGATGTCATCAATCGTGCGGGTCCGATGAAGGCTGCCGAGACCGCAGGACCCTGGCCAGCCCTTGCGAGGGCAGGCGGCCCGACGGGCGCACCTTCGACGACAGCCAGATCCTCTACTTCACGCTGGAGGACGGGCTGGTCGGCTCGGTCGACCGATTCATCGGCGACCCACCCGCGGCGACGTCCTTCTGGGCCTGAATCGCACTACCCTCGATCCGACGCCCGCCGGGGACCCCGAGACTCCGGCGGGCGTCGCCGTGCGAGGTCAGGTCGTGGCTCCGGGGTGGCAGTCGACGCCGTCGATGGACCACGTGCAGTGGGTCTTGAACACGACACGGAGGTGCTGGTGGGCGACCAGGTAGTCGACCAGGACCCACGTATGCGGGCGGGCGGTCGGGTAGCGGCGGACAGCGTGGTGTCGGTGGCCTTGGTCGACGTAGCGGGAGACGTGCTCGCCCTGCATGGCCAGCACGTGGTGCTGGACATGGTGGCGGGTCATCCCATGCTGCACGGCGGCGTACTGCTGGTGGGTGACCCCCGCGGTCCCACCGTGGGCGGCGCCGGGTGAGAGGGCGGCGACCGCCACCGCTCCCGCGATCAGGAGGCACGCTCTGACCCGCCGACATGAGTGGAGGAGGCGGCCGTCACCGCCGCGGTCGGACGAGACAACGGTCAACACGATCCCCCATTCAGGGTCATGCTACGCAGCGCGTGGTGAGCCCTTCTGAAAGGTGTCGGCAACACGCCGACCGGATACATCGCCGATGCCTGTGCGTCCACCGCAGGCGGGACAGACACGCCTGTCGTCACCTCGTCGGAGAAGACCTCGTCGAGGTCCTGCCATGGATGTCGCAGGCGCAGCTCTTCGGTTAGGGTCCGTGTCTTGACCACTCCCGAGCCCGTTCCTGGCAGCCCGCTCAAGCCCTGGCAGTGGGCGGAGCTCTGGTTGCTGGTCGTGGTGCTCGCCGTGCAGTTCTGGCTCTATCGGGTCTCGGTGGTGGCCGCCGCCGGCTGGGGGCTGCTCGTTCCGGTGCTGGTGATACACATGTACTTCTGGATGGCTCCTCTGTTGCGCGAGCAGCGCCGCCAGGACCGCGGTGAGGAGCATCGCTGACGGCAACGAACGACCCGCCGTCTCCGGGGGCGTTCCTGGCGTGCCGTCACGAGGTGAACGGCACGACGGCGACGGCGACGAACAGCAGAGTCAGGTACGCGTTGGAGAGATGGAAGAGTCTCATCGGTTGCAGGGAGGACAGCTCGTCCGAGGCGCACGCCCTTCGCCACAGCTGCAGCGCCTCGAGGACGAACGCACCTCCCAACGCGAGCGCGACCACCGGGTACACCGGCCCCGTCCCGGCTACCGGCCACACGATCAGCGACGTGATCACGGTGACGATCGCGTACGCCACGATCTGACGGGCAACGAGACGGGTCGGAGCCACTGCCGGGAGCATCGGCACGCCTGCTCGTGCGTAGTCCTCCCGATACCGGATCGCCAGCGCCCAGAAGTGAGGCGGCGTCCAGAAGAAGACCACCAGGAAGAGCACCACGGGGGGCCAGCCGAGGTGCCCTTGAACCGCGGTCCAGCCGATCAGCGTGGGGAAGCACCCCGCGGCGCCTCCCCAGACGATGTTCTGGGTGGTTCGCGGCTTGAGCAGCATGGTGTAGCCGACCACATAGAACGCATTGGCGGTCAGAGCCAGCGCCGCCGACAGCCAGTTGACCCCGAGGCCGAGGATCAGCGTCGAGACGACCCCGAGCACCACGCCGAACACGAATGCTGCGCGTACCGAGATCTGGTGGCTGGCCAGGGGCCTGCGTCGCGTGCGCCGCATGACGGCGTCGATGTCGGCGTCGACCACGCAGTTGAGGGCGTTGGCGCTGCCCGCTGAGAGGGTCCCGCCGAGCAGGGTCCCGGCCACGAGACCGAGTGGTGGTACCCCGTTCGAGGCGAGGAACATCACCGGCAGGGTCGTCAGCAGCAGGAGTTCGATGATGCGAGGCTTCATCAGCGCGACGTAGGCGGTGACGAGTCCTCGCAGGTCCGCGACGTGGACGGGCTCGACCCGGGCCGGCGCGCTCACGATGTGGCCTTCCTGAGCGCCTGCCGAAGGGCGTCCCCGTCGAGGAGGTCCGTCGGCGTCGTGCCGGCGATGGCAGGCACCTGCACCGGCTCCGCCGAAGTCAAGATCGTCAGGCCCACCGGGTCGGGGATCACGACGAGGAAGCGCTTGGTCATCCCGATGCCTTTCCGAGGACCCACCGCAGTGCGCCTGCGACCTGTCGCGGCGTCCAGGACCCAGCGGCGGGAGCTTTCGCGTTGCGGTGCCCGAGCGCATCCATGAAGCGGTAGATCCGTCCCGGGACCTCGCGCGGCGCGACGTTTCCCGCGCCCTCCATCTCGTAGCGGAATCGCTGGTCGCCGCTGATGAAGATGAGCTCGTCCGTGTGGGCGATGTCGGTCGTCAAGGGCCGGCCGGTGAGCCAGTCCGTCGGGTACGGCCGGTGCAGGTGGGTCTGACGGCGCCAGACGCCCATCCGGTCCCAGAGACGGTCGACCACCGCGCGCGAGCCACGCAAGACGGTCCAGTTCGGAAGCGCCCCGAACTGTCGTCGGTAGGCACGAAGGTGACGTTGGTCGTCGCGGCGAGGATCGATGGTCAGGCTGACGAACTCCACGTCACCGGCGTGCTGCGTGCGGTCGAACGTGCGGGCCGCTGACACCATGCTCGCCGTGACGAGTGGACAGGTCTCCTGGCACAAGGTCATCACGTCCGAGAGCACGATGGTCTTGCCGCGCCAGCTGCCGAGGGTGACGTGGCGACCGTTGTCATCGACCAAGGGGGCATCGAGGACGCTGTCGGGAACCGGTCCGTCCAGGGCGGTGCCGTACTCGGGTGGCGTCGCCGTCGTTGCTTGGTCGTGGCGAGAGGCGGCACCGCATCCCGCCACGAGAAAGGTCGTAGCGGCGAGCCCGGAGAGCATTCCCACCAGCCAAGCGGCGGCGTACCGTGACCCACCGTGGGTGACGCCTGGTCGCTGTTGGGGACGTGGGAGCTCGCGCCGCTTCCGTGGCTCGGATGTGTCGCTGCCGGCGTGCTCTACCTGGCGGCTGCCCGGGCGGTGACCCGTCGGACCCCGACCCAGCCCTGGCCCCTGGCGATGACGTGGTGCTGGGTGGCAGGGACGGCGGTCACGCTCGTGGCGCTCGTCGGTCCCCCCGGCGCCTGGGACGACGTCTACTTCTACGCGCACATGACGCAGCACCTGCTGCTCGCCAGCGTCGCTGCTCCGCTGATGGTGCTCGGCGACCCCGTTCTGCTGGTGGCTCGGTTTGCTGAGCCCGGCTGGCGGCGACATCACCTGGTCCCGGTTCTTCGGAGTGGGACCATTCGTGTCCTCACCCACCCGCTCGTCGGGTGGGTGTCGTTCGTCGGTGTGTTGGGCGTGACTCACCTTCCGCCGGTGTACGACTACGCCCTGGAGCACCCCGGCGTGCACGACTTCGTCGAGCATCCGCTCTACCTGGCGTCGGGGATGCTGTACTTCTACCCGGTGCTGGTCAGCACCGCGGGGCGACATGTCCGGCACTGGGTCCGCATCGCCTCGCTGTTCACGGTCATGGTGCCGATGGCATTCCTCGGCTTCTTCATCTTCGCCCTGCCGCACGTCGGGTATCCGTTCTATGCGCATACGGATCGTCCGTTCCCGCCTGGGCCGTTGGCCGACCAGCGTGCGGCCGGCATCGTCATGTGGTCCGGCGCGATGGTGGTGGGTGTGGCGTGGCTGGTGCTGGCTGCTCGTAACTGGCTCGTGGACGAGGAACGTCGTACCGCCCGCGAGGACGCGCGCGCCCGGCTGGAGACCGGTGCCGACGCATGAGGAGATCCAGCTGGCTCTACCACGCCTTCTTTCCCAGCGCCATCGTCGTGTGTCTGGCCGCAGGATGGTTCGAGCTCGGTCGGGCGCGGAGCGGACGCGAGATCGCCTGGGTCTACACCTTCGAGTGGCCGGCGTTCGCCGCACTCTTCGCGTTCATGTGGTGGCACCTGATGACCGAGCGGCCAGTGCGCAGGCCGGCGCCACCACGTCCTCGTGGTGAGAAGGGTGCGATTCCGGACGACGACCCCGGGTTGCTGGCCTGGCAGCGTTACCTCGAGGAGCTGGGACATGAGGAGACCAGCACCGATCGTGCGCCCGGATCCGGCTGATCCTTGGGAAGCGGGCAGCCGACGGTGGTGTTGGCCACCGTCAGGGTCACGGCTCCGATGACCGCGGCGATGCACACCCACGTGTACCAGATGCCGACGATGCGGACATGCCAGTCCCGAGCACCGCGCGTCACCCGACGATGCAGCCGGATCGTGATCCCCAGTCCGAGGAACACCGTGATCACGAGGTGGACGAGAGTGCTGGCGGCGAGCACCCACACCGCGGCGGAGTAGGCGTTGTCGCTGACCGTGAACGGCAACCGGTACATCTGCACGATGGTCAGCACCAACGCGATACACGTTCCAGCCACGGCGATCGCCGCGCCACCCACGAAGTGGCGGCGCCCCGGCTCGTGCTCACGGAGCCCGGTCCGGTAGATCAAGGCTGCGGCCACCATCACCACGGCAATGACCCAGGGCCACCACAAGGACGCGACCCCGGTGCCGCCGGGGTGGAAGGAGTGCTGGGTGTCGAGGGCGCGCAGGTACAGGTAGCTGAAGGAGATCGCGACCACGAACGCAGCGTCGGCAGAGATGAGGAGGAGTGCGCCGACGCGCCAGCGCTCGCCGAACTCGTGGGGCTCCTCCTCGGCGAAGGCTTCCTTGTTGACCAACGACTCCGTGCTCATGCCGGTGCCCCCGCTCCGCCGTCACCGGCATCGGCGGCAGCGCCTGCAGCCACCGGGGCGGCCTCTCGTTCGGGCAGACTCTCCTCGCCGTACCCGTAGGCGTCCTCGGTGACGACGGGGAGTACCGCGAAGTTCTCCAGTGGGATCGGATTGGGAACCGTCCACTCCAACGTCTTGGCACCCCAGGGGTTCATCGGCGCGACCCCGCCGTAGGCCCACGAGTGGACCACGTCGTAGAGCAGCACCAGCATCCCGACCCCGATGCAGTAGGCACCCAAGGTCGAGATCAGGTTGCCCGTGTGCAGGCTCGCGTCGAAGTGCACCACGCGTCGGGGTTGGCCCTGGAGGCCGACCATGAACATGCCCAGGAACGTCACGTTGAAGCCGATCTGGACCAACCAGAAGGAGACGAAGGACGACGTCTTGCCGAGCATCCGGCCGGTCATCTTCGGGAACCAGTACCCCAAGGCGCCCATCGCGCCGGTCAGTCCGGCACCCATCAGCGTGTAGTGGAAGTGCGCGGTGACGAACATCGACCCGTGCAGCTGGTAGTCCAGGGGCACATCGGACAGATAGATGCCGGTGATGCCGCCGATGATGAAGTTCCAGAGCATCGCGTAGGTGCACATCATCGGGAACGTCGTCCAGATCCGGCCCCGCCACATGGTGCCGAGGATGACCAGGAACAGACCTCCCGTCGGTATGGAGATCAGCTCCGTGGTGAGCATGAACGGACCGTTCAGGTCCGGGGCCCAGCCTGAGGCGAACATGTGGTGGGCCCACACCGTCACGCTCAGGCCGACGATCGCGACGATCGAGAGGACCGCGATGCGGAAGCTGTACAGCGGCTTGCGGGCGAACACTGCCGTCAGCTCCATGAGGGCGGTGACGGCGGGGATCAGGATGACGTAGACCTCAGGGTGGCCCATCAGCCAGAACAGGTTCTGGTAGAGCCAAGGCTGCCCACCGCGGTTGGGCACGTAGAAGCCGCCTCCCATGACCCGGTCGACCAGCAGGAGCACCTCGGCGGCCATGAACATGGGGAAGGCCGGCAGGGCGAGGACGACGCTGGCCAGTACGCCGTACACGAAGATCGGCGTCCGCGTCCAGGTCATGCCCCGCGCGCGCATCGTCACGATCGTGGTGGTGATGTTCATGCCGGCGACCGCCGTGGACACCGCGAAGACGAGGATCGCCATCATGTAGGCGTCGACGCCGGTGGGGCCCTGGTCGGCGATCGGCGTGTAGCCCACCCATCCCATGGGAATGCCGCCCAGGAAGGCGGCCGAGTACAGCGTCGGAAGCATCGCCACGAGGAGCCAGAAGCTGAGCGCGTTCAGCCGCGGGAAGGCCATGTCCCGGGCGCCGATCATCAGCGGCACCACGAAGTTTCCGAACGGCCCGGTCACCATGATGATCGTCGCGAGGATCATGGTCAGGCCGTGCAGACCCACGAGGGAGTTGTACGTCTGAGGTCCGAGGAATCCGCTGTTCGACGAGATGAGGTCGGTGCGGATCAGCATGGCCATGGAGCCACCGGCGCCAAGCATCACCATGACCAGCACGAGGTACTGGATCCCGACCACCTTGTGATCGGTGGTGAACCTGAAGTACCTCCCGATCCCTTGGTCCTTGCCCGCGAGGAACAGCTCATCGGCATGGGTGAGGTCACGGCCGAACAGCCACCGGATGGGGCCCGTGAAGGCGCCCACCCCGAGCATGAAACCCACCACCCAGCCGAGCATCGTGAACACCGCACGCGCGTCGGGACCGTGGACGTGGTCCTGGGTCTGGTGGTACGCCAGCTTGTTGGCGATCAAGGCCAGTACGACGCCGGCCACGATGCCGGTCCCCATGTTGAGCCGTCGCATGACGCCGCCCGACGGTGCGACCGGCGACGGGTCGGTCTTGAAGACGTCCGCGGTCGTCACTTCCGGACCTCCCGGTGCTCGGTCATGCGTGGCCCCCCTGGCTCGCTACCCAGGTGTCGAAGTCGTCGGTCGACATGACACTGACGTCGGTCTCCATGTCGGCATGGAGCAGGCCGCACAGCTCCGCGCACCGCACGTGATAGGTGCCGATCCGGTCCGGAACCGTCGACGTGGTAGTCGTCATCCCCGGGTTCGCGTCGACCTTGATGCCCATCTCCGGGACCCAGAAGGAGTGGATGACGTCGTCGCTGGTGACCTCGAAGACGACCGGTCGGTCGACCGGGAGGACCAGCTGGTCGGACTCCACGCCCTGGCCGGGATAGCTGAACGTCCACACCCACTGCTGGCCCGTGACGTCCACGACGAAGGGATTCGGCGACGACGCCGCCGCCGAGTCGACCTTGCTCAGGGCGGCGAGACCCCAGATGAGGAGGAACAGGCACAACGCCGACGAGACGAACATCCAGAGCCCGGTGGTCATTCCGTGGCCACGAAGGGGAGGCCCGTCCGGATCTCCGTCCTTCCAGTCACCTCGCCGCCGCCAGCCCATCAGGCTGTACACGGCCACCGCCCACACCACGGCGGCGACGGGTGCCGATGCGACCGAGAAGACGATGAACGTCCGCTCCACCTCGGTCATCGTGGTGCTCGCCGACGGACCCATGAGCTGCCCGGGGACGATCAGCGCGAACACCACGCCGCCGACGGTGAAGACGGCCCACAGGACCAGCAGCATTCTCCGGTCGACCGGCGGGTCGTCCCGTCCAGCTGCCGAGGTGGTTTCGACCGACACAACGCCCTCCCGTTCTCGCCGTCAGGAGACGGTGAACGTGCCTGACATGTAACCCCGTGTGGCCATGGGGCCACCGAACTTGGCGTAGTAGCCGTCGCCGCACGGGAACTCGCAGTTCCAGATGTACTTGCCCGGTCCCTTGGTGTGGAACGAGAACGTGACCTCGATCGGCTTCGGGTAGTCGCTTCCGGGCGCCGGCGGTGCGTCATCCGGTATGGCGGGCAGCGGCGCACTCACGAACAACGGGTCCTGCGCCGTCGGGGCGGCGTGCAGCGTCCAGGTATGGCCGATCGTCTCGGGATCGACCTCGGTGACCGGCTTGCCGTTCACCGTCTCGGTGCCACCGATGGTGCCGTGGACCTTCGCGAACCATGGGTTGGTGATCGCCTCGCCACCGTCGTACTGGCTGATCGTCACGGTGACCAGCGAATGCGCCGGCACCGTGACGTCCGTGCCTGGGCCGTAGCTCACCCAGTCGGGGTTCTTCCCGCCGTCCTTCCCGTGCTCCCCCGCCATGCTGTCCGGGTACGTCGACAGGTGGACGAACGCGTGGTGCTGTTCGGTCGTGGTCTGGGGATTGGCTGCCTCGACCCGCACCGCGACGGCGGGGCTGAGGTTCTGGTGCAGCAACAGGCCCAATGCTGAGACGAACGCCCCCCCGAGGAGGACGGTCCCGATCGGGCCGATGAGCCTTCTGGCGTTCATGGATACATCACGGCTCCCTCGATCCCTCGATGTGTTTAGACGCAGGGGTCGCCGCGTGTCAACGATCTTCCGGTTGCCGCGCCCGTACATGACAATTTCTTCATGTCAGGCTGCGAATTGCCGGGATCCGTCCTCGGAACTCGCAGGGCGCCGCCGGTGCGGAACCGCGGCCGACAAGGGCCTCGGTCCCTCGGTCGTCTGAACCTCCCAGCCCGCTCCTACGTTCTTCACGGCGGAGACACGGACACGTCCACTTGCGTGGTGGTCACAGCCGCGAACGGGAAGCCGATGATGTTCAGCCGTGACGATCGAAGAGCCGACCCGCGATGGGAGCTGGCCGCGTCCACCCAGGTCTTCGTTGCCGACCACGGAACGATTGTCAGCCTGGTCCGCGAGGTCGACCAGGAGGCGAGCGGAGGTGGGCTGGACGGGGTCCTGATAGCTCGCTCGCACCCCACGGGTTGGTTTCTCTGTGCCGTTCGGCGAGACGATCTACGAGGCGAGGACCTGAGCCATTTCAACGAGCTCGTCACCGTGCGGACCTACCTCCTGCTCCGGGAAGGCCCGGTGCCGCGCGTCTGGAGGCCGGCGCCGGGAGACCGTGAATGGCGTTCGGCGGCAACGTCGTTGTCCGCCGAGCTGGCGGGCATCGCCCGCGACCTCGGCGGCTGAGACGTCGTCGCTCGAGGAGGGTCGCCTGCGTGGCCGGGATCGATCCCGATCCCACTTTTCGCCACGCGCCGAGTGTCGAACAGCGGCTACACTGCCGGAGTTTCTTCTCGGGGGACTGTGGGGTGGTCATGTCCCGGGACCGAATCCTGGTGATCGACGACGAGCCTGGCGTTCTCAATTTCGTCTCGCGGGCGCTGCGGGCCGAGGGCGTCGAGGTCGACAGCGCCGACGGTGGCGCGGAGGGCTACCATCTGGCGGTCTCAAGGCCGTATCGGCTGGTCATCCTCGATCTCGTGATGCCCAGGGTCGACGGGATGACCGTCCTGAAGCGATTGCTACACCACAAGCCGGATCAGGCGGTGCTCGTGCTTTCGTGCCTGACCGACACCAGCTCCAAGGTGCGCGCGCTGGATCTGGGTGCGGTCGACTACCTGGGGAAGCCGTTCGCTCTCAACGAGCTGCTGGCCCGGGTCCGGGCAAGGATGCGAGTACGCCCTGTCAACGACGGCTTCGTGCTGCGCACCCGTGGCTTCGTCCTCGATCCCGTCCGCCACGAGGTCACGACGCCGACGAAGACGGTGGTGCTGACCCGACGCGAGTCGGCCCTGCTGGGCGAGCTGATCCAGCACACGGGCGAGAGCGTTTCGAAGCAGCGACTCCTCTCGGAGGTGTGGGGCTACGACTTCGATCCCGAGACCAATGTCGTGGACGTGTACGTCCGGCGGATCCGCAAGAAGCTGGGTCCGGCGGCAATCTCCACGGTGCGGGGAGTCGGGTATGGCGTCGATCTCTGAGGCATCGATGGGCGTCGCGCGGCGTACTGCCCCGGTCTGGCACCAGCACCGGGTCGACATCCTGTGGTGGTGCTTCGTCGCGATCAACGCCTGGGCCATGTTCATGCTCGGCGCCTGGGCCACCGTGCCGTTCCACTTCATCTGGATCGGCGTCTCTCTGATGTATGGCTGGCGCGTGTGGAGCATGAAGGTCACCATCATCTCGCTGTCCGTGATCGTCGTGGTCACCGGGGCGCCCTTGCTGTTGGACGTCATCCGGGGCTACCAGGAGCCCGACGAGCTCACCGAGATCCCGTTGATGTCGGCGGTCTTCCTCGTGATGGTCCTCTACGTGCAGCGCAGAGTGGCCGCGCAGCAGGAGACCGAACGGATCGCGGAGCACAACCTCGCTCTCGTGGAGCAGAGCCGGACCCTCGTACAGAACGCCTCGCACGCGCTCCGCACGCCGCTGACCATCGCCCTGGGCCATGCGGAGCTCTTACAGCGCACGGCCACCGGTCCCGAGACGGTCGGTGACGTCCGCGTCGTCGTCGACGAGCTGAACCGGCTCAAGAAGATCACCGACCGGTTCCTGCGTCTGGCCAAGAGCGAGCAACCCGACTTCCTCTACCCGGTGGAGGCCGCGATCGGCGAGCTCGTGACGAGCACGGCCTCTCGCTGGATGGCGACCCATCCGTCCGTCAGCGTCGGTGTGGTGGAGAACGCGGTCATGTCGGTGGACCCCGACCGCGTGGCCGAGGCTCTCGACGAGATGATCGGGAACGCCGTCGTCCACTGCCCTCCAGGCACGCAGGTCGGGGTCTCCGCAGGACGGCGAGCCGATCAGTACGTGATCTCGGTGTCCGACGGCGGACCCGGGATCCCGGCCTCGATGACCGCGTCCGTCTTCGAGCGTTTCAGCCACGGCACCGGAGCCAGCCCGCGCGGAGCCGGCCTCGGCCTGGCCATCGTCAAGGCGATCAGCGACGGGCACGGTGGCACGGTCGGCGTCCGGAGTCGTCTGGGGGAGGGCACGGTCTTCGAGATGGCGCTTCCCGACGGCCTCCCGGTGCGCGATCTCCTGGACGACACCCCATCTGCAGGGGCTGTGTCTCCAGTGCCACCCGCCTCGCCCGCCGGGGCATGAGTCCAGGCTCTGTGACCCGTCGCCGACAGGGCTGGACGGGGCTGGTCAGGAAGTCGCTCCCGGGTGGCAGTCCACGCCGTCGATGGACCACGTGCAGTGGGTCTTGAACACGACACGGAGGTGCTGGTGGCCGACCAGGTAGTCGATCGCGACCCACGTATGCGGTCGCACCGTGGGATAGCGGCGGACGGCGTGGTGACGGTGCCGTTGGTCGACGTAGCGGGAGACGTGCTCGCCCCTCATGGCTAGGACGCGGTGCTGGACCTGGTGGCGAGTCATGCCGTCGTGGACGGCGGCGTACTGGGGGTGGGTGACCTTCGGCGCCTCACCCTGGGCGGCGGCGGCGCAGAGCGCGAGAACGGCCGCCGCGCCCGCGACCATCAGCCTGGCTCTCACCCGCAGACGTCGACGTGAGTCGACGAAACCCGCAGGGCGGCCGTCGAACGAACCTACGGACAACACGATCCCCCCATTGACGGCCAGGCTACGACAGAGCTTCACGTCGTAGGTGGAGGCACACCGGCCGTCAGATACATCACCTGCGGTTCGTGGTGCTGACCGAACCTTTGTGAGCCCGGGGGCATCGGATCGGGCAGGAGACCATCGTTCGAAGGAGCCTCACCGTGTCCCGTCTGGATGGCGACGTCGTTGCCCGGCCCGCTGTGCTCAACGCCTACTCACGCCGGGGGCGTCGACGTACGGAACATCTGGTGAGGCGGGTCGGTTCGTTCGCGCTGACGCTCACGGTCGGGTCCGCGGTCGCGGTACTCGGACCGGCCGGACCCGCGCGTGCCGCTTCGGTGACCTGTCATGGGGTCAGGGCCACCATCGTGGGGACGTCGGCCTCGGAGGTCATCCACGGCACGGCGGGGCGAGACGTCATCAACGGTCTCGACGGCAACGACACCATCGACGGGAGGGGCGGCAACGACCTGATCTGTGGCGGGTCCGGTACCGACCGTCTCGACGGTGGCGCCGGCGACGACCGGCTCTACGGCGGGCGCGACTGGCTCCACAGCGCCCAGGAGGACGGCACCGAGCGGGTCGGCGACGTGCTCCGTGGCGGCCCCGGTGACGACCACCTCGACGCCGGGACCGACCCGCGTCCTGCCGACCTCGTGGTACCCGACGTGTACTCGTGGGACGGGTCCGCGCACGGCGTCCACATCGACCTGCGTAGGGGCACGGCGCGCGGTGAGGGTGTCGACACCTTCACCGGGCGGACCTTCACCGTGGTCGGCTCGGCGCACGGCGACGTCGTCGAGGGAACCAAGCGGCGCGACCGGATCTACACGGGTCCTGGCCCCGACGTCGTGCACGCACGCGGAGGCAACGACTACATCCAGGTGGACCCCATGCCGCGCGGACCGCACGGGGTGGGCGGAGACGCCGACCGGGTGTGGGGTGGCCGCGGCAGGGACCACATCGTGTCGATGCGGGGCCAGGACCGCATTTCCGGAGGCCCGGGGAAGGACCTCATCGAGGCACGGGGCGGCGGCAACGACGTGATCTTGGGCGGTGCCGGTGACGACGCGATCTGGGCGGAGATCGGGGACACGACCGGGCCCCAGGTATGGAAGGGTGGGCGCGGCATCGACGGTGTCCAGGTCAACACCGACTGGATCAACCACAGCGGCGCCGCCTCGACGGGGGAGTGGGACATGTCGACCGGCGCGATGACGCTCACACTCGACCACCCGATCTCGCTGGTGGTCCCGATCCACCGGGCCGTCCTCGCGACGAGCGGGACGTCGTGGACCGTCACGGGCGGCCCGGGCAACGACGTGCTGTCCGGGAACCCGGACAGCACCAGCTCACCGGTGACCTTCGACGGGCTTGCCGGCGACGACGCCTTCAAAGGCACTGACGGCGACGACGTGTTCAACGGCGGATCCGGCACCGACCACTCCTACGGCATGCTCGGCGGTGACGACACGTGCATCAGTGTCGAGATCATCGACGGGTCCGACTGCGAACACGTCAGCTGACCGCGCGCGGCCGGTGTCCACGGTCGGTGCGGGGTCTCGACAGCCTCGACCATCGGACGGCTGGCGGGCTCTCCGCGGACTGGTGAGCCCGGATGGCTCGGGTCGGACGGCTGGGGCGGAGGGGCTGGTCTGTAGGCCGGGGAGGGTTCCCGCCTGAACGGTGGCAACGACGGAACAATCGCGAAAATGCCGTCTGACCTGCGGAAACAGTGTTGGACGTAGGTGGTTGTCGAGGGGCTTCGCTGAAATTCTTGCGGACTCTGTGCGGACTAAACAGGGGCACATCAGCCTCCGCCCAGCTCTCGACCCGGCTTCTGCTTCGATCCTCAGCCTCATGACATCGGTGGATCATGTCCGCCGAGCCTTCGCAATTGGCGCATACCCCTCAGCGGCGAGCCATGCTCGTGCTCGACCGCGTCGTCGGTCCTCGGAGAAGGCGTACCACTGGTCCGACAGCTCAGGCCACCGCGCCAACTGATCCTTGAAACGACGGAAGGCGCCGCGGCCGACGAGCGCGCGCTCAAGCTGTTCGCTCACGTCTGGATCGTCGAGGCTGCCGATGAACCGCTCCATGTCGCGGTAGCCCGTCTCGTGGCCCCTCGCTGGTCACCCACAGCCAGCGCTCTTCGTCGTCGTCCTCGTCCTCGTCGCCAGCCTCGACTTCATACTCAATCGCAGGCTGTGGCCAGACGTCACCAGTTGACAGATCGATTCGGCCGCCACCCTGGACGGGATCGCCCTCGAGCACGCTGGAGAGCTCATCAAGGTCGACCGGCAGCGGGCGCAGCAATGGGGCCGGCCCACCGAGTCGCGCATCAAGCACATCCGAGAGCTCCTGGTCACCTTCCCAGTCGCGCTCACGCAACGCCGTCACGCATTCGCGAGCCAGTCGCTCGGCGCCGTCAACAGCGCTGGTCGACGGCAGCGAGGAGCCCATCGCCGATCAGCTGAAGCGCATGCTCCGGCCATGGAGCCTGCCGCAGGTGCGCAGCGAGCGCGGCACCGTCCTCGGCGAACACAGCGGCCCGCAACTGCCTCCTGCGATCCCTGGCCTCCACGGGGACATTGTGCTTGACGTCGGGCACCGACCTGCAGCACAGAGTCGCGGCCCAGGGCGAGCGCATCGGGAAGCCCCCGACGACCTCTCATGCCAGTGAGCGGATGCGGCAGGCAAGTTGTGTTGGAGGGCTAGGGCGGTGCGACGGCGGACGTGACCTGGTTGACCGGTCGGCAGCTCAGGCCGCGTCGAGGAATGCGTGGACGCGAGCAAGGGCCTCGGTCCGGCTTTGCACGCCGAGGCGGAGGAAGACGTTCTCGAGGTGCTTGCGCACTGTGGCATCGGAGAGTCCGAGCGTGCGAGCGATCTGCGTGTTGCTGGCTCCGGTGGCCACTTGGCGCAGGACCTCCCATTGCCGCGGCGTCAGGTGCGGTTCGCCACGAAGCTCCCGGTCGCGGCGGGTGTGCAGCTCGGCGATGTGTGGGCGGGCCAGGGCGAGCATGGCTTTCTCTCGTTCGGAGAAGTTGGGGTTGTCCTCACCGCGGAAGAGCAGCAGGCGTCGGTCGGCGCCTCCCAGCGGAGTCATCGGGACCAGGATCTCGTCCTTCACGCCGTTCGCGGCATACGCGGAACCCAGCGGAGTGTTCGCCCAGGCCCGGGGGCTCCATTCCTCCGCCTGATGAAGGAGCGTGGAGTAGTCGCCGGTGGTCAGCGGGCCCGCGCAGCCGTCCTCCTCCCAGAACTCCTGCCAGAACATCTGCAAGTAGTCGTTGGTCGCGCCGACCGACTCCTTGCGCTGCACTCCCTCGTCGGTCACGAATAGCAACCTGAGTCGTTGCTCGGCGACGTCCATCAGCTGGAAGGTGATGTCATCGCACGGGATCAGCTCGCGCAGGCCGGTGAGCACGTCGGCATAGAAGATGTCATCATCCGCGTCCGGCTGGCACCGTTCGAACACGCCGAGCAAGGCGCAGACGTCGGTATCGGTCATGACCCAGTTACTCGTCACGGCGCTACTTCCGTTCTATCAGGACCTCCAGGCTACGGCGACCGTGCTGTCCGCGACATACGCGTTTACGCGTACGACGATCCTCCACCGCCGAACGTCGCATTCCGTTCTGCCGACATCCCGAGCACTGTCGAGGGACCAACCGAATCTACGGAGGTCACCATGACCGCAACATCGATCAACCACCGCCTCACCCACCGTCCGACCCCTTTCATTGCCGCAGCCGCCGCCGTGGTGGCCCTGGTGGCCGGCTCCGTGGCCGTGTCTGTCGCACACGATCGCAGCGATCCCAGTGCGCCTGGACAGCAGCCACAGACTTCGGTCCAGCAGGACACGCCGAAAGCACACCACTTCCACTACACGACCAGCGGCGGCCGCGTCATGCCCGGCAATTGAGCCGTTCTGTAGTGAATCCGAAGCGGTCGAAAGGGCCGGGCATACGGGTTCCTCGGCGCCCTGGGATGGTTCAACCCGAACCACTCCTGGGCGCCGACGCCCTCACGATCGGTGAGTGATCAATCGACCGCTGTCCGCGCGCGCTCATGCCGATGAGCGGGCGAGTGATGTGCTCAGGCTTCGGGCTGGCTACGCCGTTCGCGGTGTGCATCGGCCACAGCAGTCCACAGGTCCGACAGCATCGCCATCGCACCTGCCGCCTCGTTGACGAACACGCCGTTCGGAAGGTCCGAGGACATGGTGAAGAGCGTGCGGGTCCAGAGCGTTTCGGCCTCATCCGCCGCGTCATCTAGGCGTCCCGCAAGGTCAGCCAACTGAGCGTCATTCGCCTTGGCGAAGGGCGGCTGTGTACGCGGCGAACAACGGAGCGTAGACAGTTTCGAGATGTAGCTCCGACGACCGGAGTAGTGATCGGCCCCGACTGTAGCCTCCGCGTCATGCGTACGACGTTCGGTCATGCCGCTGTCGATGCGTAGCGTCTGACCATGCCGCTGTCGGTGCGTAGCGTCCGAACATGCCGCTGTCGGTGCGTAGCGTCCGACCATGCCGCTGTCGGTGCGTAGCGTCCGACCATGCCGCTGTCGGTGCGTAGCGTCCGACCATGCCGCTATCGGTGCGTAGCGTCCGACCATGCCGCTATCGGTGCGTAGCGTCCGACCATGCCGCTATCGGTGCGTAGCGTCCGACCATGCCGCTGTCGGTGCGTAGCGTCCGACCATGCCGCTGTCGGTGCGTAGCGTCCGACCATGCCGCTGTCGGTGCGTAGCGTCCGACCATGCCGCTGTCCGGGTGCGACGAGTCTGCGGCCGAGGCTAGATCATGCACCTTGCGTGTCCTTCGACCCGGATGTCGATCGGTGTCGACCGGTGCTGTTGGTGGACCTACTCGGTGCGTAGCGCTCCGGTGGCCGTCGCGCTCCGGATGACGGGGGCCAGGACCGCGGAGGATGCGAGGGTTGCCGCCACGACACCGAAGACGGTGGCGGCGAGGGCGGCGGTTGACCAGGGAATCCACTGGCCGCCTCGGGCGACGGGCATGGCATACCCCAAGGTTCCGATGAGGCAGCCGAGGATCGCGACCGGCAGGGTGGCCATCAGTGCCTCCCACCGCAAGGCGCTGAGCAGGGTGCGGGTGGTAACGCTGACGGCGGAGAGTGCCGCGTAGGCGCGACGTTCTGAGACCACCGTGTCAGCGATGTGAACGGCTAGGGCGAGGCCAATGAATAGGAATCCGACAGCAGTCAGCACCGCGACCAGCCTGATGGCTTGGTAGTGCTCCTGATTGGTTGTGTCGCTGGTACCGGCGAGGTCGGCCATCAGGCCGCCAAGGACTCCGAGGACGAGGCCGCCGGCACCGGCCGCGAGGGCCGCCCGGGCGGCAGGCCGCGGGTCGAGAGCCAAACGACGGGCCGCCAACAAGACGGCGCCAGAGCGGGCCCGTGCGGCGGTGGCTCGTGCAGTCAGCCCCGTGAGCCAGGGAGCGAGGCTGGTGACGCCCACCAGGATGGCGACGAGCGCAAGGAACACGAGGACTTCGGACTCGTCGGTGCTGCTCTGTCCGGCCCCACGGAAGAGGAGGAACACCCCCACGATGAATGCGGCCACGCCCCACCAAGGGAATCGTGCGGGACGCGGAGTGCGCAGCGTACGCACAGATCTGACCCCGACGAAGATCCCCAACGCTGCCACGAGCGGGACGACGAGCGCTGTCCAGGGCCCCGGTCCGGTGTCGGGCGGCACGATCGCGTGTAGGCCCCGGTCCACGAACCCACGACCGAGGACCTGCTGCAGGAGCCACCAGACGGCGATCCCCAACACCGACCCGATCGCCGCAGGCGTGCCCACCTCGATCGCGGCCCAGCCACGGAGCTGACGCCTGGTGGCGCCAGCTAGAGTGAGAGCGTCGTATCGCCTGAGCCGAGTCGCGGTGCCCAGCCGCACGCCCTGGCTGAACAAGGCGATCACAGGCAGCGTCAGCAGCACCGCCCCGAAGACGGTGCCGCCTCGGGTGCCAGGGTCAGCCAGGGGCGCCATCAGGTTGACGGTCCGGAGTCACCGAGCCGGCTCATCGAGACTGCGACGAGCAGCAGGCCGCTGGTGATAGCAGTGCAAGCGGCGATCAGGGCGGATCGTGACCAGCCGCCTGCTGCGAGGGCCTGCACGCCGAGGGATCTCATCGCCCACCCACCCAGGCGCGGGTGCGGCCGTTTGTCAGCACGACCTCCCGTTCGGCTGCGGCCGCGACCCGGTTGTCATGGGTCACCAACACCAGTGCGGCACCGGACTCTCGGGTGGCGTCGATGAGCACCTCGAGGGCACGCTCGCCACCGACGGTGTCCAGCGCCCCGGTCGGCTCATCTGCCAGGACGAGCCGAGGCGAGCCAACCAAGGCACGGGCGATGGCGACCCGCTGCGCCTGTCCACCAGACATGTCCCGTGGCCGCAGGTCGGCCACGTCTTGCACACCCAGCCGGGCCAGCCATGCCCGGGCCTTGTCCGCAGCAGCGGCTCGGTCCATGCGTCCGAGCAGCAACGGCAAGGCCACGTTCTCCAACGCCGTGAGCTCGGGCACCAGCTGGCCGAACTGCAACACGATCCCGATGTTCTCGCGACGCAGCTTGGTGCGCTCCTCCGCACGTGAGGGGAGAGCGTTGCAGTCGAAGACGACTCGGCCGGCGTCCGGCACTGCCAGGCCCGCCAGGCAATGCAGGAGCGTCGACTTCCCGCTTCCCGAGGCACCCGTGATGGCGACGACTTCCTCAGCAGCGACCTCCAGCGAGGCGCCCTGCAAGGCGGAAGTACGGCCATAGGCCTTGTGCAGCGCCTCGGCCGCCACCAGCGGCGCCGTCCCCGTGGCGGTCACGACGCGCCTGCTTCCGCGTGACCATCCGATTCGACACGAGCGCGGCGGACTCGTTCACGAGCATCATCCAACCAGCGCAGCTCGGCGTCGAGGTGCGCCCGAGCATGGTCGATCGCGATCTCGGACCCCACGGTCTTTGCATCGCGCAAGTCTGCAGTGAGCTGTCTCAAGGCGGCCACGTGCACCTCTCTCTGACGACTGAGGAACTCGGGGGCGTCCTGCCCCGTCAACAAAGCCGTCACGGTCTTGCGGACCAGTTCATCCGCGGCATAGGACCCCGGTTCCTCCGTGGTCTTCATCCAGGTCCGCAGGGCCGCTTCTCCACCATCGGTCAACGCGTAAACAGTCCGTTCCGGTCCGCCCTCCTGGCGAACCTCGACGACCTCCACCAGGCCCTGCTGCTCCAACCGCGACAACGCCGAGTACACCTGCCCGTAGGCCACCGAGCGTGACGCGGGGAACCGCTCGTCGTGCTCCCGCTTCAAGTCATAACCGTGCGCCGGACCCTCAGCGAGGATCCCCAGCAGCACATCTCCGAACGCCACGCCGCGGACTATACACATTATGTATTCTCGTTGTGAATAGCCCGCCGCGAATAGGGCTGCGACCACGGGCGCCACGGGCGCGCGTCGTGGTGGCTCGCCAGGGCCCGGGCGCGCCAGTTGTCTGCGGGTTGGCGGCGGCCCAACGCACTGCCGCTGTCCGCGCGCGGATCTGCCGCGACAAGGGCACTCATTGACCGGACGGTGCCAGCGGCGTGCCCTTGGGTATGGAACCTTTCGTTATCGAGCCGGCCGTTCCCGGCACCCTGATCACTGGCGCCAGATGTGATGCACATGGCCGTGGCCGCCTACCTGGCCCGGTTCAAGGGCCAGTCTCGAGTCCACGCCGAGTCCGACCTGCGGGGCTACCTGAACTGGTGCCGAGACCACGACCTCGATCCGCTTGCCGCCAAGCGAGCCATGTCGAGCTCTACGTGCGGTGGATGCAGGAAGTCCGGCGGTTCAAGTCCTCGACCGTCTCGCGTCGGGTCTCGATCGTGGCCGGCTTCTACCGCACCTGTGTGATCGACGGACTCCTCGAGCACTCACCGGCCGAGCACGTCCGCCGCCCACGGATCTCCACCGAGTCCCCGACCCTGGGCCTGACCCACCTGCAGTTCGAAGCGATCCTGACCGCCGCCCGCGACTCGGTCAACGACTGCGACTTCGCCCTGGTCGCCATGCTCGGCCTCCTCGGGCTGCGCATCTTCGAGGCCACCGGCGCCGACATCGAGGACCTCGGCGAGGAGCACGGCCACCGGGTCCTGCGAGTGCGCGGCAAGGGCAGACAAGGTCGTCCTGGTGCCGCTGCCGCCGGCGGTCGCCCGGGCCATCGAACGCGCGGCCGACAGACCGTGACGACGGGCCGATCCTGCTCAACCGCGTGGCCACCGTATGGACCGGCACGGCGCCGCCCGGCGCCTGCGCCACCTCGCACTCGCGGCCGGGGTCACCACCGCGCGCATGCACCCGCACATGCTCCGCCACACCTACGTCACCACCATGCTCGACGCAGGCGTCGACCTCCGCGACGTCCAGATCGCAGCCCGCCACGCCGACCCTCGCACCACCATGCGCTACGACCGCGCCCGCAAGAACCTCGACCGACATCCCAACTACATCCTCGCCGCCTACATGGCCGCAGGCACCTGAAACCCGGCCGGACAGCGGCATGGTCGGACGCTACGCACCGACAGCGGCAGTGAGTGCGTTCAGCGGATGCCCGTGAGCAGTCCGGCTACGAGCACGTCCACATAGGGGGCCGTGCGATCCTCGGGGCGCAGACGACTCTTGAGAGCCTCGGGGTCGGCCACGGCAATGATCGCCAGACAGTCGAACAGATGTACCAGGTGGATGCAATGGCCCAGGAACCACCGGGCTGGGCCGATGGGTCTAGACGGCACACGCGGAACGGACCGGGGCCCCCACACACTCCGCAGTCGTCAGCCTCGTCGAGATCGTCATCGTCCATGTCGTCAATGTCGTCGAACACCGAAGCGCGCTCAGTGAAGACGTAGGTATACGACTCGTCGTTCTCAGCCACGAGCGGAACCCTCTCAGACCCCGTCCGGTACCGCACTCACATCGCAGGCATGAGAGGTCGACGGGCCGCTTCAGTTCGCGGCGCAGCGGCTCTCGCATTGACCTACCACGAGGAGAGCTGCGCTCGCGCTAGGCCCTGAGGCGCTCGGCACGCCGGCAGCTCGGACCGAGGTGGTCACTGCTGTCGGGAAGGTGACCGGCGGGTCACACAGCCTTTGCTCTTTCCCAGCTCCCTCTCCCTGCATCGCTTCCCTTCTCCTCCTCTGTTCCCTCTCGCCTCTCCCCACTTCCTTCCTTGCTTCTTCCTCTCCTCGTCACCCATTCCTAACCACCAATGACTCCTCAACTCTCACCCCATTGCCCGCCATCTCTCTACTCATTCAGCGGCACGCATGCTACGAAGTTCGGTAGGAAAAAGGCGTGTCTGACCTGCGGGTTTGTGGTTGTTGATGGTTGTCGAGGGCGGGTGGTTTCGGGTGCATGGTGGGGTGAAGATCTACCGGGGTAACCCGGCTGCTGCCCGCGCGTATGTCGAGGCGGACCGGGCGCGTGCCGATGATTACTACCTGGCTGAGGGGACCGGGCTGGCGGCCCGGCTGGTCGCCACCCGGGACGGGGTGTTCAGGCTGGCGCCGTTGGACGGGGCGGCTTATGAGCGGTGGGTGGCCGGCCGGGTGGTGGAGACCGACCGACCCAAGGGCCGGCTCCGCAGCGATGAGCAGGCGGTGCGGTTCGTCGAGGTGACGGTGAACGGTCCGAAGACCTGGTCGCTGGCCGCGGTGCTGGATCCGGAGGTCGCGGCGGCCTACGACGTGGCCCAGGACCGGGCCGCGACCCAGATCGTGGGCTGGCTCGCCGAGCATGCGACGACCCGGGTGGGGCCGAGGGGGCGGCAGGTCCAGGTCCCGGTGGAGGAGATCGAGGCCGCGGTGGTGCGGCACTACACCTCCCGGGCCGGGGACCCGCACCGCCATCTGCACCTGCAGGTCAACGCCCGGGTGTGGGCGGCGGGGAAGTGGCGGGCGCTGCACACGGTCGGGGTCCGCGACAGTCTGGAGGCGATCAACGGGATCGGGCACGCCGCGGTGATGACCGACCCCGGGTTCCGGACAGCGCTCGCGCGACACGGATACACGCTGGACCCCGAGACCGGTGAGATCGCCGAGCTGGGTCCGGTGGTGGGGGCGTTCAGCGCCCGGGCCCGGCAGATCGAGCACCACCTGGACCGCTACGAGGCCGACTGGCGCACCGAACATCCCGGCGAGGAGCCAGGACCGGTGCTGCGCCGGGCCTGGGACCGCCGGGCCTGGGCGCAGGCCCGGCCGGACAAGGTCGTCCCCACCAACGGCCACGAGCTGACCGCCCGATGGACCGACGAGCTCCACGCCCTCGGGATCCAACCACTCGACCGCAGCCAGTCGACCCCAAGGCGGTGCGGGCGGGGGAGCTGGACCGGGCTGCCCTGGTCGAGCCACGGCGGTGACCCGGCTCGGGTCCCGCCGGTCCGCGTGGAGTGCCGCGGACGCCCGTGGCGAGGTCGAACGCCTGATCGCCTCGGCCGGCGTGGTCGCCGAGGCGGGAGTGCGGTTGGAGCTGGCCGAGGACCTCACCGCCCGGGTCCTCGTTGGGTCCCATCTGCTCGTGGGGCGCCTCACGGACCGTGCGGGCGTGCCCGAGCACATCCGCTCCTACACCTCGACCCACGTCCTCGCCGTGGAGCGGGAGCTGATCGGCCGGATCACGACCCGCGCCGACGCCGACACGCTGACCGTGGTGGAAGGCGCAGCCGGGTCCGGGAAGACAGCCCGCCTTGCCGCCACCCGCGAACAGGTCGAACGGCGAGGCGGGCGGATGCTTGTGGTGACCCCGACCCGCAAGGCAGCCCAGGTCGCCGCCCACCAGATCGGCAGCCCGGCTCAGTCGGTCGCGCTGGCTGCTGCACCAGCACGGCTACCGATGGGACGAGGACGGCCGCTGGACCCGCACCGAACCCGCGGCGACCGCACCCAGGCTGGGCCGGCGGACCCTGCTGGTGGTCGACGAGGCCGGGATGCTGGACCAGGACACCGCCCGCGCCCTGTTCGAGCTCGCCGACACCACCGGCACTCCGTTGATCCTGGTGGGGGACCGGCATCAGCTCCCCGCGGTCGGGCGTGGGGGAGTGCTCGACCTCGCCGCCCGGTACGCCCCCGAGCGTCATGTCGAGCTCGAGGGTGTCCGCCGGTTCACCGACCCCGCTTACGCGGCCCTGTCGCTGCGGATGCGCCAAGGCGAGGACCCCGGCGCACTCTTCGACGAGCTGGTGCGCAGGGGCGAGATCGTGGTCCACGCCAGCGAGGTCGAGCGGCAACAGGTCCTCGCGGTGCACGCCTCCCGCGGGCGACTCGTCGTCGCCGACACCCGCGAACAGGCCGCCCGGATCAACGGCCTGGCCCAGCAGGTCCGCACCATCACCGGCGAGGTCACCGGTGGCGCTGCCGACGCCGTGGTGACCGGCGGGGGCGAATGGATCGGTGTGGGGGACCGGGTCGCCACTCGCCGCAACGACCCCGGGATCGATGTCGCGAACCGGGAGACCTGGGTCGTCATCGACACCCAGCCTGGCGGCGGGCTGACCGTCGCCGATGAGGCCGGGCGACGCACATTGCCGGCCGACTATGTGCGCGACCATGTCGAGCTCGCCTACGCCACCACCGCCTACGGCGCCCAGGGCTCGACCGTGCAGACCGCTCACGTGCTGATCGGCGACCACACCAGCGCGTCCTCGGCCTACGTCGGGATGACCCGCGGCCGCGACCGCAACACCGCCCACCTCGTCGCACCCACCCCCAGGACGCCCGGCGGCAGTGGGTCGAGGTCTTCGGCCGCGACCGCGCCGACCTCGGCCCCACCCACGCCGCCCGACGCGCCGCGGAGGAGATCGACCGCTACGGACCCAACGCCCCCATTGCCCCCGGTGGCATGCGCGCGGCGTACATCCCGCGGCGCCGCGCCAGGAGCCTGTCGCCGGCCGAGCTGGAGCGCCGCGAACAGCAACGACGCAACCGGCAGACCGTGGAGGCGCCCGGATACCCGCCGAGGACTGGGCCCAGCAGCCCCGGCATCGGGTTCTGATCCCGTGTCGCGAGCTGTGGGGTGCCCGTCAGGGGCGCGGGCGTGGGTCGAACCGGGACCGCCGCGGCGGCGGCGGAGGAGGCGGCTTCGGCAAGAAGTCCAGGTACTCGATCGAGGCCAGAGGCCCGGTCTCGGGGTCCTCCCCCGACGTCCAGGAGAAGACGTTGCTGCTGTGGGACCGGGTCGCGTCCCGGACCGCGGGGTCCCAAGCAGTGCGGACCGGGTCGGGAAGGTCGAGCTCGTCCCACACATCGACCAGGAACCCGCCATCGAGCCAGCGGATCATCATCTGCGGCATCCCGCGCCGGATCAGGATCTCGTAGGCACGCCGCCGATCGGTCGGGTCACCGAGGTTCCATTGGTCCTGCTCGGTGTGCCCGAGCAGGTCGGGGACGTACAGGGTCGCGAAACAGTCCGGCGTCGGGACCCGCCACAGCCGGTTCGGCGCCCAGAACGCCACGACACCCGTGGGGTGGTACTCGGTGAAGGTGACCTTCGAGCGCAACGTCAGCTCCCAGCCCAACACCCCCAACAGCCGGGCCGCGACCGCGATCGAGGGGGTCTTCAAGCCCCGCTCATAGGCCGAGACCGTGGCCTGGGACGTACCCGCCTGACGCGCCAGCTCGGCCTGGGACAGGCCGCGGGCTCGCCTGGCGATCTCGATCAGGTACGACGGGTCGATAGCCGTGACCATACCCGGTCGAGTGTATTTGGCCGGGTCATTGGTTTTCGCTGTGCACCTCCTCGGTGAACGCTCTTCTCCACAGACTGCTGGAGACGGGTGTCCACTCCACCCTCGAACCACGCTTGATCAGGGTGGACCACCCATAACCACCGACACCACGGAGGAAACCATGAGCACCATCTCGCACCAGATCCCCTTCCACCAGCGCGACGCCGAAGACCTGCTGACCCTGTCGGAGGCCGCTGAGATACTGCGAGTCCCGATCAACACAATGCGCTGGTGGCGCCAGATCGGCACCGGACCCGACTTCTTCAAGATCGGCCGCCACCTCGTCACCACCGTCGGCGACGTACGGCGGTACATCCGCGAACAACGGCAGGCGCAACGACCTGTCCTGAACTGAACAAGCACCGAAGCACTCGGAGGCAACCATGGCCAGCATCAAGAAGCGCAGCGATGGCCGCTGGCGCGCCCGGTACCGCGACGAGTGCGACCGTGAGCACGCTCGCCACTTCGCCCGCAAGGTCGACGCCCAGCGCTGGCTCGACGGGGTCACGGCCTCGATCGTGACCGGGCAGTACGTCGACCCGAAGGCCGGTCGGATCACTTTTCAGGAGTACGCCGAGCAGTGGCGCACTGTGCAGGTCCACCGACCCACCAGTGCAGCGCACGTCGAGGGCATGCTCAGACGTCACGCCTACCCGGTCTTCGGCTCCCGACAGCTAGGAAGCATCCTCCCGTCTGAGATCCAGGCATGGGTCAAGCTCTTGGGCACCGGTGACAAGCCGTCCAAGCGGAAACCTCTGGCACCGTCGACGATCGCGGTGGTCCACGCCGTTGTTTCCGGGATCTTCCGCTCGGCCATCCGTGATCGCAAGATCGTGGCAAACCCGTGTGAGGGGACCCGCCTGGCGAGAACCGAACGGCGCCGGGTTGTCCCGCTGACGACTACCCAGGTCGAGACCCTCCGCGAGGAGCTGCCCGATGACCTCAAGGCACTCGTGACGTTCGCTGCTGGGACGGGCATGCGCCAGGGCGAGATCCTCGGCCTGACCCGCGACCGACTCCGGCTGCTCGGCGTGAATCCGGTCGTCGTCGTTGATCGGCAACTGCTCACCCGACTTGGCCGCAGGACCGAGTTCGGACCCCTGAAGACGCGGGCGAGCTACCGGACCATCCCTCTCCCGAAGACGGTCGTTCAGGCACTCAACGAGCATCTCTCTCTTCGCCAGATTGGTGACGAGGACTTGGTCTTCACCATCGACGGGCGCCCGATCACGCGCCAAGCATTTGGGCACATCTGGCGGCCGGCCGCCAAGCTCGCTGGGCTGACTGAAGCAACCGGCCCAGGAATCCACGCCCTCCGTCACTACTACGCGTCGTTGCTCATCAGGTTCGGCGAGTCCGTCAAGACGGTTCAGGCGAGGCTGGGGCACGCCTCCGCCGCGGAGACGTTGGACACCTACAGCCACCTGTGGCCCGACTCCGACGACCGCACCCGCGAAGCGATCGACTCAGTCCTTGGCCGGACAGGCGAGCTCAGCGAAGCTCGATGAGTCGCTCACCGTCACGGACCTTCGAGACGATCTGATCGATCACCGCTCGAACCATGCCAGCAGCGGGGCGCGACGAGTGTTGCCGACACGGACCCACACGACGGCCGGTGTGTCTCCGCCCATCGCGAGCATATTGGCGAAGTCCTCATCCTTGGTCACGATGACGGCCTCGTTGTCGAGGGCATAGCGCCAGGGGGCGCGATCCGTCGCATCGCTTGGGCCGATGTCGGTGACGTGCTCTGCGATGTGGCCGTGTTCGCGCAACATGTGCGCCACAGCAGGAGGCAACTGGGCGTCGACCAGGAAGCGCACTCAGATCACGAGGTGGTCAGGACCGCGTGGTCTGCCTGCGCGGCGGCGTAGGCGAGACAGGCCTTGATGTCTTCGGGCGCCAGATAGGGATAGTCCCGCAGGATCTCGTCCTCATCCGCACCGGCTGCGAGCAGCGCCAGTACGTCGGCCACGCGCATCCGCGTGCCACGGACCACAGGGCGTCCGTGGACGACCTCCGGATCGATGGAAATGCGGTCCAGCAGCGACATGACTCGAGGGTAGCGAAGTGAGCGCAGCTTGCCACCGCAAACGCTGGTGGGCTGTCTTTCAACCGGCGGCCCCCGGATGGCCACGTAGTGCCTGGCCCATCGACTGCAGCTGGGAGGGCGCTGCGAATTTTCTTGCGGACTATCTGCGGACTAAACACCCCCTGGACCAGCGTTTCCGCAGGTCAGGGGCTTGGGGCGGAGGGGCTGGTCTGTAGGCCGGGTTCTGTTCCCGGGCGCCTTGCGGCGCACCGTTCGGCGACCATCCATCTCGGGCCGACGTTGCCGACGGCCTCGTGCGGTCCACCCGCGCACTCGGGCGGGCAGCCCTCGGGCGTGCGCTGTTCGACCTTGCTCCGGGCGGGGTTTGCCGAGCCGACCCGGTCGCCCGGGTCGCTGGTGGTCTCTTGCACCACCGTTTCACCCTTACCTGAGCGAGCTCAGGCGGTCTGTTCTCTGTGGCACTTTCCCGCGGGTTGCCCCGGGTGGGTGTTGCCCACCGCCCTGCCCTGTGGAGCCCGGACCTTCCTCGACGTACCGGAGTACGCCGCGGTCGCCCGACCAGCCCCTCCGCGCCGCTCACTATAGACGGACGCAGACAGGAGGAACGCCGGGCCGACCCCTGTGGAGAGGGTCGACCCGGCGTTCCGGGTGGGGACGTGCGGCTAGCTCACGGTGAGTGCCGTGTCATCGACCACGAACGAGGTCTGGAGGGAGACATCCTCCGAGCCGCTGAACGAGATCGTCACGGTCTGACCCGCGAACGAGGACAGGTTGAACGACTTCTGGCTGTATCCCGAGGCCTTGTTCAGGTTCGAGTACGTCGCCAGCGTGGTCGCGCCCGCCTTGACCGTCAGCTTGTCGTACGCCGTCGTCGTCGTCGTCTCCGAGGTGTCGATGTGGAGGTAGAACGTCAACGTCGCGGCGCAGCCCGACGGGATCGTGACCGACTGCGTGAGCGTGTCGGTGTGGGTGGTGCCGTAGCCGTCCAGCCACGCCTTCCAGCTCCCGCTGTGGGCGGGCTCGGCGGCAGAGCTGTCGATGACACCCGCCGACGCGGTCCACGGAGCAGCCGATCCGGTCTCGAAGCCGGGGTTGCCCAGCTTCTGGCCCGGGCTGCCGCAGCCGCCGCCACCCCCGCCACCGATCGTCCACGTGAACGTGGTCGACCCGGACGCGTTGGTCGTGTCCCTGGCGGTCACGGTCGAGCTGAACGTGCCGGCCGTGGTCGGCGTACCGCTGACCAGGCCGCTCGAGGCGTTGATCGACAGCCCCGCCGGGAGACCCGTCGCCGACCAGGTCAGCGTCTGGCCCGACTGGGAGTCGGTCGCGGTCATCTGCAGGGACTTCGCGGTGCCCACGGTGCCGGTCTGGGCGCCGGGGTTGTTCACCGTGACCGTGTTGCTGCCACCCGTGGTGCAGGTCGGGTCGCCGGACTGGGCCGGCACCGAGACGGCGTTCCACGCAGCCTTGACGGTGTTGAAGGCGGTGCAGTCACCCGGGGTCAGGTTCTTCGCCGCGGTGAGCGTCCAGGTGCGGTACTTCAGGTACGACGAGGTGCTGGTCTTCATCAGCATCGCGTTGTACATGATCTGCTCGGCCTTCTGGATGCCGAGACCCGTCACCGAGGTGCTGTTGCAGGTCGGGCTGGTCGGCTGGCCGTTGGTCGGGCTGGTGCCCTCCGCGAGCAGGTAGAACCAGTGGTTGCCGGGACCGGCCGCCGCGTGCACCTCCTCGTTCGGGATCGACGACGAGTAGCAGTTGTCGTCGCCGGCGAGGGACGGGTTGTACATGTAGCGGATCGGGCCGGAGCCGACCAGGTTGACCGTCTCGCCGACCGTGAAGTCGGGCGTGTCGATGGGGTTGTTGGCGAACCACTCGGTCGCGGCGCCGAACGTGTCGGCGACGAACTCCTGGGTGCCGTTGCCCGAGATGCCACCCGGGGTGTGGTCGTCGACGCCGTGACCCTGCTCGTGGCCGAGCACGTCGAGGACAGGGATCCACTGGCCCTGGGTGTTGTGACCGATCTGGACCTGGGTGCCGTCGTAGTAGGCGTTCTCGTCGTTGAGGCCGATCCGGATCGGCCAGCCGCCGCCGGAGCCGTTGTAGCTGTTACGACCGTCCCAGCTCGAGAGCATGTTGTTCTCGGTGTTCTCGACGTACATCGCGTCGACACACCCGGTCTCCCGGTCGGTCTTGACACCGGTGCCCCACACGTCGTCCGGACCGGTGAAGGTCGTGTTGCCGGAGGCGTTCTGGCACTTGATCGTCGTGTGGTTGGGGTCGGTCATGGAGTAGGTGCTGCCGGAGTGCGTGGTCGGGATGGTGAGGTTGCTGCCGTCCCAGGCCGAGTTGCCGGTGCCGTCCGCGACCCGCTCGCGTGCCTGGAGCACGCGACCGTTGCGGGCGTCGACGACGACGTCCTTGATCGACGGCTCGACGCCGCGGTGGCCGGTGACCGTGATCGCCCAGGCGAGCCGGGAGCTCGCGCCGTGCTGCCAGACCGCGAGGTGAGCAGGAGAGTTCTCGGTCACGTGGGGGACCTGCCGCCGCGCCTCACGCACCGCCGCCGCCTTGGCGACGGAGGGAGAGACAGAGGTCAGGCCGACCTTGTGGGTCTGCGCCACCGAGGTGTTCAGGATGTGACCCTCCGAGTCGGTCACAACCACGAAGTCGCCTCCGATGACGGCCAGGCCGCGGTAGGTACGGTCGTACGCGGCGTACTGGATGCCGTGCGACGACTGGACGGGCAAGGCCTTGAAACCGTCATGGCCGCTGATCTTGAGCGCCGGCGCGCGGCTGGCGATCAGGTTGCGGGCGGATGTTGCAGCGAGCGCGCGGGCGTTCTGCCTGTGCGTCGGCGCTGCTGCCGTCGCACTGTGCGGCAACGACGCGAGCGCCGCCCCCACCAGTGCGGCAGCGGCGACGCCACCGAGAATTCTCCTGCTCATGCTTGCTCCTGGATCCGGGCCGAAGCCCCTTCAAGACGGCGCGCGGGGCGCCGCCGGCTGTGGTCGCGCCGGATGTCGGGCGGCCGTACCTCACGCCGGTGATGCGACGGGGGGCGATGCGAACCATGGCAACAGGAGGTCGGAGGGTCAACGAGACCGGGACCTCATGTTTGTGCATTGCGAGAAGATGAGCGACGAAGAGGTGAACGAGCATTCACCCCGCTGAGCGACTCCTTGCACGATCCACGCGTCGCGGTACGACGGTTGTCATCGGCACCGGGTGATCGCACCGCCGGGATCGACTGTTTCGGGCTACGGCAGTGTGAGGATCTCGGCGCCGTCGGGCGTGACCAGCAGGGTGTGCTCGAACTGCGCGCTGCGGCGGCCGTCGGCGGTGACGACGGTCCAGTCGTCGTCCCACATCACCCACTGGTGAGTGCCGAGGTTGAGCATCGGCTCGATGGTGAACGTCATGCCGGCGAGGATCTCGTCGTCGAACCTCGGCTCGTCGTAGTGGGGGATGATCAGGCCGCTGTGGAACGACGTACCGATGCCGTGACCGGTGAACTCGCGGACGACGCCGTACCCGAACCGCCGTGCGTAGGACTCGATCACGCGGCCGATCACGTTCACGCGCCGACCCGGCCGGACCGACCTGATCGCCCGGTCGAGCGCCTCGCGGGTGCGCTGGACGAGCAGTCGCGTCTCCTCGTCGACGTCGCCGGCCAGGAACGTCGCGTTGGTGTCGCCGTGGACGCCGTCCAGGAACGCGGTGATGTCGATGTTGACGATGTCGCCGTCCTCGATGACGCGGGCGTCGGGGATGCCGTGGCAGATCACCTCGTTGACGCTCGTGCACAGGCTCTTGGGGAACCCCTTGTAGCCGAGGGTCGACGGGTAGGCGCCGTGGTCACAGAGGAACTCGTGCCCGATCCGGTCGAGCTCGTCGGTGGTGACGCCGGGCGCCACGGCGGAGCCGACCAGGTCGCGTGCCCGGGCCGCCAGCCGACAGGCCGTGCGGATGCGTTCGATCGTGTCGGCGTCCTTGACCTCGCTGCCGGTGAACGGGGCGGGGGTCGGCTGGTCGACGTACTCGGGACGCGGGATGGACGCGGGTACGTCGCGGCGCGGCGAGATCGCGGCCGGGGCGATCGCGGTCGAGGTCATGCCCCGAGTCTAGGTGCCGCCCCGGGCACCTCCGCGTCGTAGGCTGCCGCTCCATGGACAAGTACTGGTTCTGCGTGAAGCACCATGCGGTCGAGGGACCGGACGGGTGCCCGCCGATCGACCGGCTCGGTCCGTACGCCACCGAGGACGAGGCGGCTCGTGCGCTGGAGAAGGCCCAGCAGCGCAACGAGGCGTGGGACAACGACCCGAACTGGAGCGACGAGCCGGGGCTGGACGGCCAGTCGCGGCGGCGTACCACCGAGTGAGCCCCCGCCAGCCGTCGCGGCCGACCCCACCACCACCGGCGCCGCCGCGCATCTCGCCGTTGCCGTTCGCCGGGATGATCGCGCTGGTCTGCGTGCTCTTCCTCGACCTGGCCAGCCTGAGCGTCGTGGTCTGGTGGGTCGTCGTCCTGCTGGTCGTGGCCTGGGTGCTGGTGTTCGTGGTCGCCTGCGCCTGGTGGAACCCCCACCCGCGGCGCCTGCCATGGCTGGCGGGCGTGCTCTTCGGGCTGTGGGTGGTCGTGGTGATCGGCGGCAGCATCGTCTCCGGCTGAGGCCGGGTCACAGCCAGCCGTTGGCGGTCGCGATCTGGACGGCCTCCGAGCGGTTGGCGGCACCGGTCTTGCCGATCGCCCCGGACAGGTGGTTGCGGATCGTTCCCGGCGACAGGTGCATGCGGCTGGCGATCACGGCCACGGCCGCTCCTCCGGCGGCGGCACGGAGCACCTCGGTCTCGCGCTCGGTGAGGGGTGAGTCGCCGACCGCCAGGCTGTCCACCGCCAGCGCCGGGTCGACCACTCGGAGCCCCTGGTGGACGCGTCGTACGGCGTCGGCGAGCTGCGGAGCGGGGGTGTCCTTCACGATGAAGCCGTCCGCCCCGGACTGCAGGGCGCGGCGCAGGAAGCCCGGCCGGCCGAACGTCGTCACCATCAGGACCCGCGTCTGCGGGGCGACCCGGCGTACCTCCGCCGCCGCGCTGATGCCGTCGAGCCCGGGCATCTCGACGTCGAGCAGCGCGACGTCGGGTCGGTGCTCGAGCACGGCAGGTACGACGGCGTCCCCCGACGCGACCTCGGCGACGACCTCGAGGTCGGACTCCAGGCTCAGCAGTGCCGAGAGTGCGCCCCGCACCAACGCCTGGTCGTCGGCGAGCAGCAGCCGGATCACGGGACGACGACCTTGAGTGAGAAGCCCGGCTGCAGCGCCTGGGTGACCACCCTTCCGCCGAGAGCCTCGGCGCGCTCGCCCAGACCGGTCAGGCCGTTGCCGGCTCCGACGGACTCGGGTCCGCGTCCGTCGTCCCGGATCTCCACCTCGTGCGCACCGAGGAGCACCGTGCACCGGCCGGCCCCGCTGTGCCGGATCACGTTGGTGATCCCTTCGCGCACGGTCCAGGCGAACAGCTCCCGGCGGTCGGTGGGCACGTCGTCGGTGGAGTTGGGGAGGTCGGCGGTGATCTCGGCGGCGGACAAGGCGGTGCGTGCGCGGGACAGCTCACCAGGCAACGTCAGCTCGCGGTAGCCCTCCACCGCACGTCGTACGTCGTAGAGCGCGTCGCGGGAGAGGCGCTCGAGGTCGGCGAGCTCGTTGCGTGCGCGCTCGGTGTCGACGTCGATCAGACGGTTGGCCAGCTCGGCCTTGACCGTGATCACGGTGAGGGAGTGTCCGAGGATGTCGTGGAGGTCGCGGGCGAAGCGGTTGCGCTCGTCGTCGAGGGCCAGCCGGGCGTTCTCCTCGCGCACCTGCAGCACCTCGACGTTGCGGTTGATCGACTGCGAGATGCCCCAGATCGCGAGCGTTGCGGCCAGCGTCCCGAAGAGGATGCCCTCGTCGCGGTGCCAGCTGGGGATCCAGAGGGTCGCGGCGTACGTCGAGAGCGCCACGGTGACCGAGGCGAGCCACGCCCACCGGGTCTGCAGGCACATCACGCAGGCCACCGCGATGTAGACGGACGCCGCCTCGCCCTGCTGCCCGATGGCCGTGCACATCACCGCGCCGAGCGCCACCAGGAGCAGGACCAGACCGACGCCGTGCCGCGCCCGCAGCGGAGCGCGGAACGGCGCGCCGAAGCGTCGCCACCTCATCGTCAGGAAGACGGTCAGGTAGACGGCCGCGAAGACCAGGGTCGCCACGATGCCGATCCAGCCGCGCACGTGGTCGCGCCGCTGCCAGGCGGCGCTGAGCGGCGAGAGCAGGTAGAACAGCCAGACCGCGGCGAAGATCAGCCCCCAGCGACGCGGACCGAGGGGCCGGCCCGCGTCGTCGAGGGTGCTGCTGCTCATGAGGCTCACGGTAGTGATCTCAGACCCGTGCGGTGTCCTTGCTCATCCGCCACGCGGCACCGGCCACGAACAGCCCGAACCACACCACCGCGTTGACGAGGGCGTACCACGGCAGCTGGTGCGTGAGGGGCGCTCGGGCGATCTCGGAGACGCCGTACATCGGGGTCCAGTAGGCGATGTGCCGGACCACGTCGCTGTACTGGTCGAGCGGGATGAAGACACCGCCGAGGAACGACAGCAGCGCCAGGCCGGGGCCCAGGATCTGCATCGCGTTCTCGCCCGGTACGACGTAGCCGACGAAGACACCGAGGGCGGCGAACGTGAGGGTGCAGAACACGGTCACGACGGCGCTCAGGATCCAGACGTGGGTGGGCATGTCCGCCTTGCCCTGGAGCAGGCCGACGAGGTTGACCGCCGCGATCGCGAGGCTGCCCATGACCAGGGCGACCAGCGCCTTCATCAGGATGTAGACGATCGGGTTCAGCGGGGTCAGCCGCAGCTGCCGCGACCAGCCCAGCGATCGCTCGAGGGCCACCATCGAGCCGCCCGCCGCTGCGGTGAGCGCCGCGCCGTACAGGGCCATCGAGACCAGGATGTACGCCGCGACGTTGCCCGAGCCGGACTTGTCCTGCCAGCCCTTCTGGCCGCCGAAGCTGAGGAGCAGGGCGGCGGGCAGGATCAGGGTGAAGATGATGGTGCGGCGGTTGCGCAGCATCCGCCTCAGCTCGATGCCGAGGACCGTGAGGTTGAAACCGCCCAGGGGCGGCACCCGGCGGAGGCTCGGGTCGATGGTCTGCGTGGTCATGCCGGTGCTCCTTCTACGTCGTCGTCGCCCACGGTCAGGCTGAGGAACGCGTCCTCGAGCCCGCGGGCGGTGATCTCCAGGTCGTGTGCCGAGGTCTCGTTCAGCAGATAGCGCGCCACGGCGTCGGTGTCCTTGGCGTGGAGGTAGACGGCGTCGCCGCGGATGTCGACGCTCTCGACGCCCGGCAGGGACGAGAGCTCGTCGGCGTCGGGGTCCTCGATGGTGGCTCGGACCGTCCGGCCGGCCGCGAGTGCCTTGATCTGGCTGCCCGTGCCGTCGGCGACGATCCTGCCCTGGCTGATCAGCACGATCCGGTCGGCGTACTGGTCGGCCTCCTCGAGGTAGTGCGTCGCGAAGAGGACCGTGCGGCCCTTCTCGGCGTCGGCCCGGATCGCGGACCAGAACGCACGCCGCCCCTCGACATCCATGCCGGTGGTCGGCTCGTCGAGGAGCAGCAGGGCGGGGTCGGGCAGCAGCGCCATCGCGAAGCGCAGTCGCTGCTGCTCACCCCCCGAGCACTTGCCGACCTTGCGGTCGGCGATCGATGCGATGCCGGCGGTGCGGAGCACCTCGTCGACCGGGGCCGTGTCCGCGAAGAGACTGGCCGTGTAGGCCACGGTCTCGCGCACGGACAGGTCCTTGAGGAGGCCGCCGGTCTGCATCACCGCGGAGACCAGTCCCCGCGCGATCGCCTGACGGGGGTGGAGCCCGAGGACCTCCACGGTGCCGGTGGTCGGCTGGGAGAGCCCGAGGACCATGTCGATGGTCGTGGTCTTGCCGGCACCGTTCGGGCCGAGGAAGGCGACGATCTCACCGGGCTCGAGGGACAGGTCGATCCCGCGTACGGCGTGGACCTGACCGAAGTCCTTCGTGACCTCGGAGAGCTGGACGGCAGGGACCTGGCCGGCATCCGTGCCGTGGGTTCCCGAGAGGGTGGTCTGAGTCATGGACACAGCCTGACCCATGAGGTCGAAGGACACCTCGCTCGCCGGTCACGGCCTACGCATGACGTTTGTCAGGGCGTCGGCAGGACTCGGGTCAGAAGGTGTGGTCGGCGTCGGGGAAGGTGCCGGCCTTGACGTCCGCGTCGAACGCGCGGGCGGCTCGGAGGAGCTCGCCGTGCAGGTCGGCGTACTGCTTGACGAAGCTGGCCATCCGACCGGTTCGCAGGCCGAACGCGTCCTGCCAGACGAGCACCTGCCCGTCGCACTCGACTCCCGCCCCGATGCCGATGGTGGGGATGGCGAGCTCCTTGGTGACCTGGGCGGCGACGTCGCCGGGCACCATCTCCAGGACGACCGCGAAGGCACCGGCGTCCTGGACGGCGTGGGCGTCCGCGAGCACGCGCTCGGAGGCGTCGCCGCGACCCTGCACGCGCGGGCCGCCGAGCGCGTGCTCGCTCTGCGGGGTGAACCCGATGTGGGCCATCACGGGGATGCCGCCCTGGCTGAGCCGGGTGATCTGAGGGGCCATCTCGACGCCGCCCTCCAGCTTCACGCAGTGGGCGAGGCCCTCCTTCATGAAGCGAACGGCGGTGGCGTAGGCCTGCTCTGCCGAGCCCTGGTAGGAGCCGAACGGGAGGTCGCCCACGACCAGGGCACGACGTACCGAGCGGCTGACCGCTCGAGTCAGGGGGAGCAGCTCGTCGACCGTGACCGGGACGGTGCTCTCGTTGGCATAGACGTTGTTGGACGCCGAGTCGCCGACGAGGAGTACGTCGATCCCGGCCTCGTCGAACGTCTGGGCGGCGTACTGCTCGTACGCCGTCAGCATCGAGAACTTCTCGCCCCGCTCCTTGAGCTGGCGGAGGGTGTGGGTCCGGACCCGCTTCGCCGGGGTCGTGGCCTGCGCCGGGCCGTTGCCGTACGGCGCGGTCGTCTCGTCGGACTGGCTCATGGTCGAGCTCCTGTGGATGTCATCGCGGCTCCCTGCTGGAGTCCACGCAACCCGTCCAGGCTAGTCACGAGAGACGCGGGGGGCGTCTGTGTCGCTGGTCACGGTCGCGCGAGCTCGTCGAGCAGTCCGCCGAAGGCGATCTCGTCGTCGGCCGTGCCGGCGTGCGGTGCCGCGAACCACGCGGCGTACTGGCCGATCTCGTCGAGCCGCCACTCGAGGTCGAAGAGCTCGACCATCTCAGCGTCGGCGTCCGTCTCGACGCCCGCGTCGACCAGGGTGCGGAGATCGAGCTCGGCCGGCGCCAGCTTGAGCGACTCCCAGTCGACGAGGAGCCGGCCGTCGGGCGTGAGCAGCTGGTTGTCACTGTGTGGCTCACCGTGGGTCGCGACCCAGGATCGCTCTGCGGCGACCGACGCCAGGTGGTGGTAGCGGTCGGTCCAGCGCGCCAGGTCATCGAGGTGACGGCGTACGGCGCCGCGGGCCGCGTCGGCGTGCGGGCCGGGCCCCCAGGGTCGGTCGACGAGCTGCGCCGTCCGCGCCGCGAAGTCGGGTCCCACCAGCGGCTGCCAGCGCGGGATGTCGGGCGGCGGCTCGGCAGCGTGCAGGCGGTGCAGGGCTGTGGCCGTCCAGGCCTCGTCGAGCTCGCCGCCCGGCTCGCCGTCCACCCACGGTGTGCAGCTGAGCGCTCCGGCGGCGAACGGTGTGGTCAGGGAGCCACCGCCGCCGGGCAGGCAGGCGAGCACGAACTCCAGCCCGCCGTCGCGAAGAGCGAGGGCGCCGGCGTACGCCGCCTCGATGGAGAGCGCCGTGTGCCTGCCCGCGAACCGGTCGAAGGTCACGAACAGCAGCCGGTCCGGGCCGTCGTACGCCGCCCAGTGGTGCGCGCCGAAGCCCACCGGCAGGTGCTCGACCCGGGTCACCTGCGGCGCCCAGCCGTGTCGCACCGCGGCCAGGACGTCGCCGTCGGTGACGTCCGGCGGCGGCTCACGCACGGGTACGTCGTTCGCGGAGCCGGTCGAAGGCCCGCTCGGGTGGTGGTCGGCGGATGAGCTCGAGCACGGCTGCGGTGGGCTCGTCCGGACCATGGGTCGTGTCGACGGTCAGGTCGCAGTCGCCGTGTGCGAAGACCTGCCGCTGCTGGGCCCGTGCCGTTCCCGGGTCGCGGTCACCGCGTCCGGTCTCGCGGCGCCGGAGCTCCGCCGGGTCGCACGTGACGTGGACGAGGAGCACGTCGAGCCCGACGCTCAGCCGTAGCAGGTCGTCGAGCCGCCAGGGCTCGCTCAGCACGTGGTCACCGAGCACGTCGCAGCCACACGCGGCGGCGCCGACGAGGGCCCGGTGGTAGGCGGCGCGGGTGCGGTGGAAGACGTCCTCCCACTGCCGGCCGGTGAGGTGGGCGTCCGGCCTGCTCCGGATGTTGTGGAACAGGTCCACGGGGAGCACGAGCCACGGGGTGCGCAGGCGCCCGACGACGGCTTTCGCGATCGTCGTCTTGCCCGAGCTGGAGGGTCCGTTGAGGAGGACGAGCCGGCCGGACGACATGGGTCCGACCGTAGCGACACGCCGACGTCAGTGGGCGTCGTTGTCTCACCTGCGTTGGTTTCGAGACGGCCGCTGCGCGGCCTCCTCAACCAGCGGTGGCCGCGCGTTCTACTTCGTCTTCACGCGCCGATCTCAGCCGGCCGGAGCAGCACCTGCTCGCACATCTGCTCGGTTGACCGGAGGCATCCTCCGCGGACCTCGGAGGCAAGGGCCGGAGCCGATCCGTCGCGAAGCCCGGGATCGGGACCTGGATCCCTAGACTGGAGGGGTGGAGTTCTACTCGGCGTACGCGCAGGGTTTCGCGCGCGTGGCCGCGTGCACGATCCCGGTCGCCCTCGCCGACCCGGCGGCCAACGCCGCGACGGTGCTGACGCAGGCGCGCGAGTGTGCCGACGAGGGCGTCGCCGTCGCGGTGTTCCCCGAGCTGTGTCTCTCCGGCTACTCCATCGAGGACCTCCTGCTGCAGGACACCTTGCTGACCGCGGTCGAGGAGGCCGTCGGCACGATCGTGGCGGCGTCGGCCGGCCTGCTGCCGGTGCTCGTCGTCGGCGCACCACTGGTCCACGGCACCCGCCTCCTCAACTGCGCCGTCGTGATCCACAGCGGCCGCATCCTCGGCGTCGCCCCGAAGTCCTACCTGCCGAACTACCGCGAGTTCTACGAGCGCCGCCACTTCGCGCCCGGCGACGATCTCAGGGGTACGACGATCCGCGTCGCCGGCGCGGAGGTGCCGCTCGGCCCGGACCTGGTCTTCGCCGCCGCCGACCTGCCCGACCTCCGGCTCCACGTCGAGATCTGCGAGGACCTGTGGGTGCCGGTCCCGCCGAGCTCCGAGGCCGCACTGGCGGGGGCCACCGTCCTCGCCAACCTCTCGGGCAGCCCGATCACGGTCGCCCGGTCCGAGGACCGGCGGCTGCTGGTCCGCAGCGCGAGCTTCCGCGACAACGCGGCGTACGTCTTCGCCGCGGCCGGCCAGGGTGAGTCCACCACCGACCTGGCCTGGGACGGACAGACCATGGTCTACGAGTGCGGCGACCTCCTCGGCGAGAGCGAGCGCTTCCCGGCGGGTCCTCGCCGTACCGTGGTCGACGTCGACCTCGACCGGATCCGTCAGGAGCGGCTGCGGCAGGGCACCTTCGACGACAACCGGCGCGGTCTCGACTCCGCCCGACCTCCGAGGCTTCCTGTCCGGACGGTGGCGTTCGAGCTGGCCCCGCCCACCGGCGACCTCGGGCTGCGACGCCGGCTCGACCGGTTCCCGTTCGTGCCGAACGAAGTCGAGCGCCTGGCGCTCGACTGCTACGAGGCGTACCACATCCAGGTCGCCGGGCTGATGCAGCGGCTCGAGGCGATCGGCCGGCCCAAGGCCGTGATCGGCATCAGCGGCGGGCTCGACTCGACACACGCCCTGATCGTCGCCGCCCGTGCGATGGATGCGCTCGGCCGGCCACGCAGCGACGTGCTCGCTTTCACGATGCCCGGCTTCGCGACCGGTGACACGAGCAGGTCGCTCGCGACCAGGCTCGCAGCCGCATTGGGTGTGACGTTCGAGGAGATCGACATCAAGCCCGCTGCGGAGCAGCTGCTCAAGGACATCGACCACCCGGCAGCCGACGGCGGCACGACGTACGACGTCACCTACGAGAACGTCCAGGCGGGGCTGCGCTACGACTACCTCTTCCGGCTGGCCAACCAGCGCGGCGGCATCGTCGTCGGCACCGGCGACCTGAGCGAGCTCGCGCTCGGCTGGTGCACGTACGGCGTGGGCGACCAGATGTCGCACTACAACGTCAACGCCGGGGTGCCGAAGACCCTGATCCAGCACCTCATCCGGTGGGTGATCGACAGCGGGCAGCTCGACGGTGACGCCGACGCCGTGCTCGGCGAGGTCCTCGACCAGGAGATCACCCCTGAGCTGATCCCAGTGGTCGAGGGCCAGAAGGCGCAGTCGACGGAGGACGTCGTCGGCCCCTACGCACTGCAGGACTTCACGCTCTACCACGTGCTCCGCCGTGGCTACCGGCCGAGCAAGATCGCGTTCCTCGCCTGGCATGCCTGGCGCGACCCCGAGGCGGGGGAGTGGCCGCCGGGCTACCCGGCCGACCGCCGCCCGTCGTACGAGCTGGTGACGATCCGGCACTGGCTCGAGGTGTTCTGCCGGCGCTTCTTCGCGAGTCAGTTCAAGCGCAGTGCCCTGCCGAACGGGCCCAAGGTGAGCGCCGGAGGAACGATGAGCCCGCGCGGCGACTGGCGGATGCCGAGCGACGCGGCGGCCACCGCCTGGCTGGCCGAGCTCGACGCCCACGTGCCGTCGTCGTGACCCGATCGTGATCCGGGCGCACAACCTTTCCCGCCTCTCCTGAGTCGTACGGGCACAGGAGCGGTCCACGGGGGGTCGTTCGGGACCACTAAGGAGCATCCATGACACGCCTACCTCGGGTGGCTGCCGTCATCGTGACCCTGGCGGCTGCGGCGCTGGCCACCACCGCCCAGGGCGACGCGCATGCCGCGTCCGCGCAGGCCGCGCCGACGTCTGCGAGCCAGCCGGACCACACCCACCTGATCGTGCACGTCACCGGGTGCGACCGGTGTTCCGTCGAGCTCCAGCACGCCGTCAACGGTCAGCTGAACGTCTGGACATCGGCACCGCAGCGCATCGGCAGCGACCACCACGCGACCTTCCGGGTACGGAACTCCCGCACGCAGGGCCTGTCCTTCGTGATCCGGGCACCCTGGGAGGGCAACACCGGTGCCGTCGAGAACATCGTGACCCGGTACTCCGGCCACGCCGTCGACTCGGCCATCAGCCGGGACGTCGCTCGGCACGCGAAGAAGGCCGAGGGCTGCTGGGCGGGTACGACGGCAGGGGGCCGCGTGCGACTCGACTTCCACGTCGCCCGGGTCCCCGCGAAGACCCTGGACGGCCAACCGACCCGGATCCCCCTCACCTACGCGACGCACTCCATGTCGAGCTGGAAGCCGATGGTGAAGACGTTCAAGGGCACGATCGGCAACCAGGACGCTTTCTACTGCACCAAGCCGCCCACCACCAAGGTCACCTTCCAGACCACTGGGTGCAAGGGCTGTCAGATCCAGGTGATGAACGGCGCCCGCCGCTTCGAGAACATCTGGGGGAGCCCGGTCAAGACGGTGAAGACGGACTCGGTCTCCTTCCGGGTGCCCAGGGACCTGACTCGCGGAATCAGCGCCACGGTCCTCGGCCCGTGGGAGGGGGCCACCGGCTACACGACGATGGTGGCCTGGCGGTACGCCGGACACCAGGTCGGTGACGCGGTCACCTTCAAGGACGCCCGGTCGCGGTCACGGGGTACGCCGTGCTGGGGTGGGACCACGTCGAAGTCCCTCACGATCCCGCTGACCATCCGCAAGGTCACCGTTGGCGGCACCACGGGTCCGACGGCCGGCACCATCGCCTACGCCGACGTCACGCAGCCGTGGCTGAGGCCGATGTACGACGCCGACAAGGGCGTCATCGGGTCGCAGGAGATCATCACCTGCCAGAAGTGAGCTCGACCCGCACGGCCCCGCCGGACCGGACACTCCGGCGGGGCCGTCGTGTGCCCGGAGCCGCAACACGGCCGTAACACGCCTGCGACACACTGACCCGCATGGGCAAGCAGGAGGACTTCGTGCTGCGTGCGCTCGAGGAGCGTGACGTCCGGTTCGTGCGGCTGTGGTTCACCGACGTGCTCGGGTTCCTCAAGTCCGTGGCGGTGGCGCCCGCCGAGCTCGAGGGCGCGTTCGACGAGGGCATCGGCTTCGACGGCTCGGCCATCGAGGGGTTCGCCCGCGTCTACGAGGCCGACATGCTCGCCAAGCCCGACCCGTCGACGTTCCAGATCCTGCCGTGGCGCAGCCCGGACGGGCCGTCGACGGCCCGGATGTTCTGCGACATCGTGATGCCCGACGGCTCACCGTCGTACGCCGACCCGCGGCACGTCCTCAAGCGGACGCTGGGCACGGCGGCCGAGCAGGGCTTCACGTTCTACACGCACCCCGAGATCGAGTTCTACCTCTTCCGCGACAACCCCGAGCCCGGTGTCGAGCCGGTGCCGGTCGACCGCAGCGGCTACTTCGACCACACGGCTCAGTCGCAGGGTGCGGACTTCCGGCGCGAGGCCATCACGATGCTCGAGTCGATGGGGATCTCCGTGGAGTTCAGCCACCACGAGGGCGGGCCGGGTCAGCAGGAGATCGACCTGAGGTACGCCGACGCGTTGTCGACCGCCGACAACATCATGACCTTCCGGACCGTGATCCGTGAGGTCGCGCTCGGTCAGGGCATCTGGGCGTCGTTCATGCCGAAGCCGTTCACGGCCCACCCGGGCTCGGGCATGCACACGCACGTCTCGCTGTTCGAGGGAGACCGCAACGCGTTCTTCGAGGCGGGTGCGGAGTACCAGCTGTCCAAGACCGGGCGGCAGTTCATCGCCGGCATCCTGCGCCACGCCAGCGAGATCGCGGTGGTCACCAACCAGTGGGTCAACAGCTACAAGCGCCTGCTCGGCGGCGGCGAGGCGCCGTCGTACATCTGCTGGGGCCACAACAACCGCTCGGCGATGGTGCGGGTGCCGATGTACAAGCCGCAGAAGGGCGTCTCGACGCGGGTCGAGCTGCGCACCGTCGACTCCGCGTGCAATCCCTACCTCGCGTACGCCGTCGTGCTCGCCGCCGGCATGAGAGGCATCGCCGAGGGGTACGACCTGCCGCGGGAGGCCGAGGACGACGTCTGGACGCTGACCGAACGCGAGCGCAAGAGCCTCGGCATCGCGCCGCTGCCGAGCAGCCTGTCCGAGGCGATCTCGGTCGCCGAGGACTCCGAGCTGCTCGCCGAGACGCTGGGCGAGCATGTCTTCGACTTCTTCCTGCGCAACAAGCGCACGGAGTGGCGCGAGTACCGCACCCAGGTCTCGGTCTTCGAGCGGGACCGGATGCTGCCCGTGCTCTGACCGGGTGCGACGCACTCGTACGGCGATGAGCGGTCAGGTGTCGCGTACGACCAGCAGCCGCCGAGAGCCTCGGCCCGGCATCGAGCATCGTGCCGGGCACCCGGCCGTGATGGCCAGGTGCCCGGCGAACGGTGGCTAGCTCGGCCAGTGCTGCTGCCGGGACAGGGGGTGGTGGACCCGCAGTGGTGTGGTGGGGAGGGTCATCCACCGGCGGTTGCGGCTGGTGGCCCAGGAGAGGTGGATGTCGCGCTTGACCTTGAGGTGGGCGCACTGGATGGCTCCGCAGGCGAAGATGGTGGCCTTGGCCTTGGCGTTGCCCTTGGCGTAGGTCCCGACCGGTGAGACCAGTCGCGTGGACCAGGGGTGGGTTGCTCCGTCGCAGGTGACGGTGGTGCCGCCGTCGGCCTGGATCTTGAGCCGCCCGGCCCGCTGCAGGAGGTGGGCGTCGACTCCGGCGAAGCTCTCGCCGTGGGTGCAGCGGAAGGTGCCGTGGATCTGGGCGGCGCCGCCGTGGAAGGCCACGCCGTGCTTGGCGATGGTCACGTGGACGTGAGGTGCGGGTGCGTTCTTCAGGGTCAAGGCGAGGTTGCCGCCGATCACGTCGGTGTCGGAGAACGCCATCACGTAGTAGGTCTGGCCGGCCTTGGCGCGGATGCCCACGGTGCCGGGTCCGCAGCCGATGAGGGAGTCGGCGGTCGGGGTGCCCTTGAAGACCATCAGGCCGGCGCTGTAGTCCGAGGCGGTGGTGTCCAGCACGACGTTGCGCTTCTTGGCGGGGGTGTACTGGTACCAGACGGAGGCGTTCGTGGCGGGTGCTCCGCAGTTCTCGTTCAGGGTGTCGTCGCCGGCGTTGGTGGTGGCCTCGGTGGTGTCCTGGTTGACCTGGTCACCCAGGTGCAGCACCACGGCGCCGGCGGCCTCGTCGTTGCCCGGTGGTGCCGCACTCGCGGCCCCTGCGGCGAAAGGCACCAGGGCCACGCCGAACATCGTTGCTGTGAGAAATCGTAGTGCCCTCATGTGTTGACCCTTTCGGCCTTCGCTTGACGCTCTTCCGCAGACTCGTGGCCGTGTGCATGGCCGGGTCGCCCACGACCCGTCGATCTCGGGCCGAGCGTGTGTCCTTCGACATGCATGTGACGTGCAGGTGCGGACATTGGTTGCAGATGTCGCCGTACCCGGGAGTGACCCGGTGGTGCGCCACCGCGACCGAACCACTACACAGGTCGCGGTGGGTCGAGGAGGTCGGCCCGAGGTGACCTCGGGGTGGAACGGGAGGGCGCCGGCGAGCGCTCACCACGTCATCACCTCGGCTGACATCCGGCCCGCCCGCACCGACGGGTCGGTCTCGGTGAGCGACCGGGTCGCCTCGAGGTCGGTGCGGTAGAGACAGAGCCGAGCCTCGTACTCCGCGAGGTGCTGCCCACCCGGCCGCCGTCGACGGTCTACCGGCCGACCCGCAGGGCCGACGCGCTGCTCGGGCGGTAGGCGGGTGCGGGTCGGAAGACCCGGCTAGGTTGGGCGCGTGAGTGCGCGCGTCCTGGTCGTCCAGCACGAGGACGACGACCCGATCCACCTGATGGGCGACTGGATGGGTGACGTCGACCTCGACGTCTGCCGCGCCCACGTCGACGGCGAGACGCTGCCCTCCGGGCTGGACGGGTACGACGGGGTGGTGGTGATGGGCGGCGCGATGGGCGCGAACGACGACGCCACGGCGCCCTGGCTGACCGCGACCAAGGAGCTGGTCCGCCGGGCCGACGCGGAGCGAGTGCCGACGCTCGGGATCTGCCTCGGCCACCAGCTCGCCGCGGTCGCTCTCGGCGGGGAGGTCCGGCCCAACCCGCGGGGCAGGCAGTTCGGCCTCATGGACGTCGGCTGGGACCCCGCTGCCCATCTGGACGAGCTCTTCGCTCCCGTCGCCACGCCGCGCCGGGCGCTGCAGTGGAACGACGACATCGTCACCCGACCACCCGACGGCGCTCGTGTCCTGGCCCGTGCGGCCACGGGCGAGGTACAGGCGGCGCGGTTCGCCCCGACGGTCTGGGGTGTGCAGTGGCACCCCGAGGTCGACGAGCCGCTCGTGCGCGCGTGGACGGCCGACGGTCACGTCGCGCCCGAGGACGCCGAGCGCGAGCTGGCGGATCTGGCCGGTGCGGCGGCCGAGCTCGAGCAGGCGTGGCGCCCGCTCGCCGTACGGTTCGCCGAGCTGGTGGCCGCTCGCCAGCCGATCTAGGCAGGCAGCCGGGTTTCGTCCCGAAGTCGTTCGCGGGCGTCCGGCGGTGCGCCGATCCGGTCGAGCCCGAGAAGCGCCGCGCCCACGACGGGAGGCGTCCGTACGACGGTCGTGCGGGCTCGCGGTGCCTGCTCGGCCAGCAGCCGGTCGATCTCGTCCATGAGCAGGGCATGACCGGCCGTGAGCACGCCGCCGCCGAGCACCACGTCGATGGGGTCGTCGAGGACGCCGAGACGACGCATCGCCGCCAGCGCCAGGGCCACGGCCTCCTCGGCCTGGCGGCGGACGATCCGTACGGCGACGTCGTCCCCAGCTGCGGCGACCGCGAACAGCACCGGGGTGAGCTCGTGGCACCGGGCCTCGGAGATCTCGCCGAGATGGACCGCCTCGATCAACCCGGCCATGCCCGCGATGCCGAAGTGCCGCGGCAGCTCGATGCGGAGCGCGGTGCCGGGCCCGCGACCGTCCTCCGCACGAGCCGCCCACCACATCGCCTCCTGCCACAGGAAGGCGCCGCCGCCCCAGTCGCCCGAGATGTGACCGACGGCGGCGAAGCGCACCGTGGTGCCGTCGGGAAGCAGCCCGGCGCAGTTGATGCCGGCTCCGCACACGACGGCGACGCCGCGAGGCTCGTCCAGGCCGGCGCGGAGTACGGCGAAGGTGTCGTTGAAGACCTCGGTGGACTCGCCCCACCCGCGGGCCGCGATCGCGGTCTCGAGGGCCTCGTGCTCCGACGGGAGGTCGGCGTTGGCCAGGCAGGCGGAGACGTGCCGCACGATCGGCCTCTGGTCGCGATGGTCCAGGCCGGCATCCACACAGGCCGCGTCGACCATCGCCACCAGGCCGGCGACAGCGGCCCCCGGACCGATCCGCTGCGGCACGAACGGCCCGCCGCGCGCGGTGGCCATCAGCCGGCCGTCCGTGGCGACCAGCGCGACGTCGGTCTTGCTGTTGCCGGCATCGATGGCCAGGACGCCGGCGATCCGCCCGTGTGGCTCGCTCATCTCAGGCCCACGGGAGGTAGGCACGGTTGTGGTCGAGCAACCGGTCGGTCAGGCCACTGGCCCGGTCGACCTGGCCGACGAGGGGATGGGCCAGCAGGGCCTGGAACACCCGCTCGCGGCCGCCGTGGAGAGCGGCCTCGAGGGCCAGGTGCTCGTACGCCGTGACGTGGGCGACGAGTCCGGCGTACAACGGTGCCAGGGGCGCGGCGGGCAGCGGCCGTACGCCGTCGTTGCCGACCTCGGCCGGCACCTCGATGACGGCGTCGTCGGGGAGGAACGGCAGGGTCCCGTCGTTGCGGACGTTGACGACCTGGGTCGACGTACGGCCCGAGCCGCCGAGGAGCGCGGCAGCCAGCTGGACGGCGGCCTCGGAGTAGTACGCGCCACCACGCTGCTCGAGCAGGGCGGGCTTGCGGTCGAGCGCGGGGTCGGCGTACATCTCGAGCAGCTGCCGCTCGATCTCGGTGACCTGGGAGGCGCGGGACTCGGAGGTCAGCAGCTCGCGCACCACCTCGTCGTGCGCGTAGAAGTAGCGCAGGTAGTACGACGGCACCACACCCAGCTCGAGCATCAGACCGGGCGGGAGCTCGATGCTCTCCGCCAGCTCGGTGACGTGCCGTTCGAGGATCTCGGGCAGCCGGTCGACGCCGTCCACCCGGGCCGCCCGCTCCCAGGTGAGGTGGTTGAGCCCGACGTGGTCGAGCTGCACGAGGTCGGGCTCGACGCCGAGGAAGCCCGCGAAGCTGCGCTGGAAGCCGATCGCCACGTTGCAGAGCCCGACGGCCCGGTGCCCTGCCTGCAGGAGGGCCCGGGTCACGATGCCGACCGGGTTGGTGAAGTCGATGATCCATGCCTGCGGTGCGGCCGCGGCGACCTTCTCGGCGATGTCGAGGACCACCGGGACGGTTCGCAGGGCCTTCGCGAGACCGCCGGCGCCGGTGGTCTCCTGCCCCACGCAGCCGCACTCCAGCGGCCAGGTCTCGTCCTGGTGACGCGCCGCCTGACCGCCGACCCGCAGCTGCAGGAGTACGGCGTCAACGCCGTCCAGCGCCGGGACCAGCTCGGTCGAGGTGATCAGCCGGGCCGGATGGCCCAGCCTGCCGAGGATCCGGCGGCCGAACGCGCCGACCAGCTCCAGCCGGTCCGCGTCGGGATCGACGAGGACGAGCTCGTCCAGGGGAAGCACGTCGCGCATCCGGCCGAGACCGTCCACGAGCTCCGGGGTGTACGTCGAGCCTCCACCTACGACGGCGATCTTCATGGGCTGGTCCTCATCCCTTCACTCCCGTGAGGGTGACGCCCTCGATGAACGCCTTCTGGGCGAAGAAGAACAGCACGATCACGGGTGCCATCACCAGCACGGTGGCGGCCATGGTCAGGTTCCAGTCGGTGTGGTGGGCGCTCTTGAACGACTGGAGCCCGTAGCTCAGGGTCCACGCCGCAGGGTTCTCGCTGGCGTAGATCTGGGGACCGAAGTAGTCGTTCCAGCAGTAGAAGAACTGGAACAGGCCGACGGCCGCGATGGCCGGCTTGATCATCGGGATCACGACCTGCAGCATCGTCCGGAGATCGCCGCAGCCGTCGATCTTCGCGGCCTCGAGGTAGGACCGGGGCACGGTGAGCATGAACTGCCGCAGCAGGAAGATCGTGAACGCGTCACCGAAGGCGCAGGGGATGATCAGCGGCCAGAGGGTGCCCGTCAGGTGGAAGTTCTGCGCCCAGACGAGGTACAGCGGGATGATCGAGACCTGCGGCGGCAGCATCATCGTGGCGATCACCACCATCATCGCCACGTTGCGTCCCCGGAACCGGAAGTACGCCAGGGCGTAGGCCACCGGAACGCTGGACAACAGGGTCAGGGCGGTGCCCAGGACGGCGTACTCGAGTGTGTTCCGCCACCAGGTGGCGAAGCCGGGGGTGCGCCAGATGTCGACGAGGTTGTGCCAGGCGAACGGGTGCGGCCACAGGTCGCGGGTCAGCGACTGCTGGTCGGACATCAGGGCGGTCAGCACCACGAAGACGAACGGCAGCACGAAGAGCAGGCCGAGGGCGACCGCGAACGCGTGGAGGGCGACCCACTCGAGCATCCGGCGCCGTCGGTAGCTCTGCGATGTCAGGGTGCGGCTCGCCAGGGCAGTGGTCATCTCAGTCCTCCGCCGTCAGGAAGCCGCTGCCGCGGCGCATCAGGAAGGCGGCGAACACCATCGAGAGCACGAACAGCACCATGGCGATCACGCACGCGGCACCGATGTCGAACCGTTGGAACCCGAGGTTGTAGACGAGCTGCGGGAGCGTCAGGGTCGAGCCGTTCGGGTAACCCGGCTCGAACTGGTTCCCCGAGCCCGCGATCTGCCCGCTCGCGACCTGACCCGCGACGATCGGCTCGGTGTAGTACTGCATCATCGCGATCACCCCGGTGACGACGGCGAAGACCAGGATCGGACGCAGGTGGGGCAGCGTCACGTGCCGGAACCGGTTGATCGCACCGGCTCCATCGAGCGAGGCTGCGTCGTACAGCTCGGCCGGGACGTCGAGCAGCGCGGCCATGAAGATGATCATCAGCTCGCCGACACCCCACACGGCCAGCAACGCCAGTGCCGGCTTCGACCAGGAGGGGTCGTTGAACCAGCCCGGCTGGGGCAGTCCGAGATGGCCCAGGATCGAGTTGGCCGGTCCGGTGCCGGGGTTGAGCAGGAACACGAAGGCGAGAGTGGCTGCCACGGGCGGCGCCAGGAACGGGGCGTAGAAGATCGTGCGCAGCACCGTGCTCCCGCGCTTGACCCGGATGACCAACATGCCGAGGACCAGACCCATCACGATCTGCAGGGTCACGATCACCAGCACGAGCCAGAGCGTGTTGCGCAGCGCCGGCCAGAAGAACGGGTAGCTCTGGAAGACGAACTTCCAGTTGTCCAGTCCGTCCCACGTCGGGGAGACGAACCCGTCGTACCGGGTGAACGAGAGGTACGCCGTCGTCGCGAGCGGGTAGAGGAAGAACAGGCCCGTACCGAGCAGCCAGGGCGACAGGAACGCCAGGTTGCGCAGCCGCTCCCGTCGGCGGCGGCTGCGCCGTCCTGGGTTCCTCGGCGACCCGGTCCCGGTTCCCGCCGTCGATCCGGTGGGTGCCGTGAGGGTCACTGGACCTGGGCGATGTTGGTGTCGATCTGCTTGGCGGCGCCGTCGAGCCCGGACTGGAGGTCGGTCTGCTTGCCCGACTCGTAGTCGTAGCCCAGCTGCTGCAGGACCAGCTGGTAGTCCCCGCCGTTGGGGCTCGCGGGTGTCGTGTTGCTGTGCGGGTTGGACGCGATCTTGATGAACTGCTGGAAGTTCGGGTCCTGGCTGACCTTCGGCGACCCCAGCGCCGCCGTCGTCGAGGGCACGTTGTGGATCGCGTTGGCGAAGTTCACGACGGCGTCGGTGTCGGTGGTCAGATACTTCACGAACTGCCACGCGGCGTTCTGCTTGTCGCTGGTGCTCGCGATCCCGACGATCGTGCCGGTGATGTAGCCCTTGCCGTACTGGTCGGCCATGTCGTCCGGCACCGGGAATGGCGCGACGCCGTAGTTCACCTTGCTGTTGGAGTCGTCGATCATGCCGGCTCGCCACTCACCGTCGATCATCATCGCCACCTGGCCGGTCATGAACGCGTTGTTGTTGCTGAACTCCTCGCCGACCGAGGTGCGGAACCTGTCCAGACGGGCGTAGCCGCCCAGCTTGTCGACGAGGCTCTTCTGCCACCCCATCGCGGACTTCAGCGCCGGGTCGTTCCCGACGTTCGACTTGCCGTCCGAGGTGAAGTACGTCGGGCCCCACTGGGCGGAGAAGTGCGTGATGGTCGACTCGTAGAAGTGGTAGTCGGGCTGGAAGCCGAGCTGGGAGTAGGAGTCGCCGGACTCCTTGGTCAGCTTGACGGCATCCGCGTCGAGCTCCGACATCGTCTTCGGCGGGGCGGTGATACCGGCCGCCTGGAACATGTCCTTGTTGTAGTACAGCCCGTAGGCGTCGCTCAGCAGCGGAAGGGCGCACTGGTCGCCGTTGTACCGGGTGTAGGAAAGCTGGGGTGCCGGGAACGTCGTGGCCGGGTCGATGCCGTCCTTGTCCAGGAACGGCGTCAGGTCGACGAAGGCGTGCGACGTGCAGAACTCGCCCACGTTGTCGGTCGTGAACGACGAGACGACGTCCGGGGCGCTGGGCCCGCCGGCGCGCAGCGCCTGGTTGATCTTGTCGTCCGTGATGTTCCCGACCGCCTTGACGTGGATGTTGGGATGCACCTTCTCGAAGGCGTCGATGGTCGCCTGGATCGCCTTCACCTCGCTCGGGGCGCTCCAGCCGTGCCAGAACGTGATGGTCACGTCGGCGTTCGGGTTGTCGTTCGCCCCTCCCTTGGACGAGCCGAAGCACGCCGTCAGGGTCAGCGCCAGCGCGGCGGTCAGGGCGGTGCCGGAGAGGCGGCGACGGAGGTGTCGGGTCATGGTGACCTCCTGGTGACGGACCGGGCGTGGCCCGGGTCGGTGGTGAGTTGCCGGACGGTGTCGAAGACCTCGTCCCGAGCCGCGGTCAGAGCGGTGTGGAGCGCGCCGGCGAGAACCGGACTGTCCTGGATGCTGGCCAGCTCGAGCCTGGGTCGAGCCGCCGAGAGGGATCCGACCTCGTCGGCCACGAGCTCGAGCAGACGTGGCCCGCCCGCGATCAGCACGCGTCCCGAGAGGATCACGAGGGCCGGGTCGACGACGGCGACCATCGCGGAGATCCCGAGTGCGAACCGGTGGGCGAGCTCGGTGAGCAGCCGGTCCCCGGGTCCTGGACGGTCGAGCGCCGCCGCGACCGCCGCCGGTGCAGAGGTGGCCCGGATCCCGAGCGAACGTGCCAGCGCCAGCACCTGGGGACCACCGGCCAGCTCCTGGAACGCCCCCGCATTGCCGCGCCGTACGTCGCGCACCAGCGGCGTGCCCGGGAGGGGAAGGAAGCCGACCTCACCGGCACCGCCGGTCGCCCCGCCGCGGACCCGGCCGTCGATCACGATCGCGGCCCCCAGGCCCTCGTCGGCCCACACCAGGACGAAGTCGTCGACCCCTCGGGCGACCCCGGCGGCGAGCTCGGCGACCGCGGCGAGGTTGACGTCGTTGTCGACGTGGACCGGGATGCCGATCTCGTCGGTGAACCGCTCCAGCAGGTGGGGGTCGTGCCAGCCCGGGAGGTGGCGCGCGTAGCGCAGCCGTCTCGTGGTGGGGTCGAAGGCGCCGGGTGTCCCGATCCCCAGATGACGCAGCGCCGACATCGGCAGGCCGGCCGACGTGGCCGCGCCCTCCAGGGCGTGCACCACGTGGCTCACGGCGTCCGGTTGCGGGCGGCGCGGCGTACGCAGCTCGTACTCGCCGACCGTGCGGCCGGTGACGTCGGCGACGGCGGCCAGGATCCTGGCCGGGGTGACGTCGAGCGCGGCCACGTGCGCGGCGTCGGGGTTGACGGCGTACAGCTGCGCCCGAGGCCCGGGACCACCATGGGTGTTCCCGCTGGCGATCACCAGACCGGCGTGCTCCAGCCGGGCGAGGAGCTGGCTGGTGGTCGGCTTGGAGAGCCCGGTCAGCTCTCCGAGACCCGACCGCGACAGCGGACCGTGCTCGAGGAGCAGGTCGAGGGCCGCCCGGTCGTTGATGCCGCGCAGCAGGCGAGGCGTCCCGGCCTTCACCGGAGCCCGCTGTCGGAGCGGAGGGTCGCCTTCGACCGTAGGTGGAGCTGGGCCGCTGCGGCGATGATGGCCGAGCCGGTCATGTCGAGGGCCGGCTCGTCGGTCTGCCAGGCGCGTACGTCGTCGACGTAGCGGCTGCCGTGCCCGTCGAAGCGGCTCAGGTGCCGCGACGCCGACGTGCAGTGGGCCATCCCGGTCTGGAAGCCGCCCAGACCGCCGTCGAAGTTCCCGGCTCCGTTGGGGCCGTTGACGACGGCGCCGACGTCGACCGGCTCGGTGCCGTCGAGACTGCCCCTCAGGTTGGCGACCTGGTGCTGCATGCAGTCGGGGAACGCGTCGCCGATCCCGACCATCGCGGTCACGCCCCAGGGATCCCCGCCGAGGAGCCAGGTGCGCTGTGCCGTGGCGAAGTGCTGGTAGCGGTCGGAGTGGGTGAGCGCGTCGTACAGCCCGACCGTGGCGACCAGGCCGAAGGTGTGGGAGTTGACGTCGAAGTCGTCCACGGAGACCGCTGCCCCGAAGGGGTCGTGCCGTGCATGGTCCACCCCGCTCCGGATCTGGGAGCGCAGATCCCGGACGAGGTCGGCGCGGGTGACGGCGAGCGGCCCGGCGCCGTCGATCCTGCCGATGGCCCGCGCCAGGGAGACGTCTGCCAGGGCGCCGGTGTCGTAGAGGTTGAGCGTGTCGGACGGGTGGGAGGCGAAGTAGGCATGGGCGAAGCGGGCCGAGGCCCGTAGGTAGCGACCGGCCGGCTCGCCGAGGCGCCGAGCCGCCAGCGCGAGCTCTGCGGAGCCGAGCTGCATGTCGTCCTGCCAGCTCGACTCGGGGTAGAACGCATGCGGCAGCGCGGTCACCAGGGGGTGCGGCGGGTGGGTGGTCGCGGCCGTGGCGTACAGGAGCCTGGCCTGGCGCAGCTCGTGTCGTGCGCGCGCCCGGTGGTGGGGTGCGTCGGCCTGCGCGGCCAGGGCGAACGCGGCCACGACCCGACCGACCAGGTTGGGGCTGATCGGCCTGCCCGCCGGCGCGGCGGCGAAGACCGGACGGTGCGAGACGAAGCGGTCGGCCTGGGACGTGTCGTGGTCGTCCGCCTGGGGGAGGCGCCACAGGTCGTGGTCGCCACGGAAGGTGCCGGCGCGGTTGCCCGAGCCGATCCCGACCTGGAGGTAGAGGGTGTGCGTCCGCGCGTCCCACATCTTCTCCAGCCAGCGCAGGCCGTAGCGGGCCTCGGCGGTCAGGGCATGCGGCGCGCGATGACCGAGCAGGCGGGCGCTGGTGAACAGCAGGACGTCGTTGTACGCCGTCGAGTGGGTGAACTTGAGGTAGTCGCCGGCGTCGAACCAGCCCCCGGCCACGTCGACGGGGCCACCGATGCGATGCAGCTTGCGGTCGGTGATCAGGTCCGAACCGGGCGCCATGTGCGGCCAGCCGTACACACCGGCGTGGCGGTCGAGCAGGTGGGAGGGTCTGCGGTCGAGATGTCCGCGGAGAACGTGCCGTCCGTCGCGCTGGACCTGGTCGAACGCGACGCCGGAGTCGAGCAGCTTCCCGAACAGCCGACCCGCGCCCATCACCCGGAACCACGGCGACTGGGTCGCGATCGCGCCGACCGTCACGACGCGGTAGCGGCCCGGCTTCCTCAGCCGGCCGAGGTCGAGCCGGTAGACGTCGGGATACCGGCTGTTCCAGGAGCCGAACGGCGAGGAGGGCACGCGTCCGTGCAGTACGACATTGCCGGATCCATCGACCACCCGGAAGGTGCCCTGGTCCACCGGTGCCGACGCCATCAGCATCGCCGGCTTGGTCTCGTGCGGCAGGTAGCCCTGCTGGTTCACCCGGATCTGAGGGACCGCACCCGACGTGGCCGGCGCGGCACGGTCGGCCGCACGCGACAGCGCCGGTGCGGGCGCCATGGTGGCCACCAGCACCGCGCACCCCCCGGCCGCCACCAGCCGTCGTACTGCCGCTCTTGTCATCGGTCCCCGGAGTTAGATAGGAAACTTTCCTAATACCCTGCACGAAGCAGATCACATCCGCAAGGGGCCGGGCCGAACGCGCCGGTCGAAACGTCGTACGAGAACGCCGTCCCGTCCCGACTGGCTACATTGACGCGGTGACCCCCCGCAGCGACTCGGTCCACACCAGGCTGCTGCGGCTCGGGTTCGAGGACTCCGACCGGGCTCGCGACGAGCTCGCCGCGCTCGGCGACGGCGCGGAGCCGCTGGTCGCCCTGCTGGCCCGTACGGCGGACCCCGACCAGGCCCTGACCGGGCTGACCCGGCTCGTGGAGCGGGTCGGGCCCGGGCTCGTGTCCGAGCTGGCCGACGACGAGGGCACCTCGATGCGGCTGCTCTCCGTGCTCGGGGCCAGCCAGGCGCTCGCCGACCATCTCCACCGCCACCCCGACCAGTGGCGCGAGCTTGCCGACCCCTTCCTCGGGTCCACCCGCCCGGCGGCGTACGCCGTACGCGCCGGGCTGCTGCGCGCGGTGGGCGCCGACCCCGACGCCGCGGCTCCGACCGCGACCCTGCCGGACGCGGCGGCGGTCGATGCCCTGCGCGTCGAGTACCGCCGGCTGCTCACGCGGCTGGCCGCCCGCGACCTCGCCCACCACGTCGGCGTCGACGACGCCGCCGCCGAGCTCTCCGACCTCGCGGGTGGCACCCTCGAGGCCGCGCTGGCGATCGCCCGCTCCCGCGTGCCCGGCGCCGAGACCGCCCGGCTGGCGGTGGTCGCACTCGGCAAGTGCGGCGGCCACGAGCTCAACTACGTCTCCGACGTCGACGTGCTCTACGTCTTCGAGCCGGTGGCGGGCGCGGACGAGGCCGCCGCGGCCCGCGTCGCCACCCAGCTCGCGTCGCACCTCATGCAGGTCTGCTCCGAGCACACGGGCGAGGGCACGATCTGGCCGGTGGACGCCAACCTGCGTCCGGAGGGCAAGGCTGGCCCGCTCGTCCGCACCATGGCGAGCCACCGGGCCTACTACGAGCGCTGGGCCAAGACGTGGGAGTTCCAGGCGCTGCTGAAGGCCCGGCCGCTGGCCGGCGACCTGACGCTCGGTCAGGACTTCGTCGCCCTGGTCGAGCCGCAGGTGTGGCAGGTGGCCGAGCGCGACGGCTTCGTCGGCGACGTCCAGGCGATGCGACGCCGCGTCGTCGAGAACATCCCGGCCCGCGAGGCCGAGCGCCAGCTCAAGCTCGGGTCGGGCGGGCTGCGCGACGTCGAGTTCGCCGTCCAGCTGCTGCAGCTCGTGCACGGACGGACCGACCCGCACCTCCGGAGGACCGCCACGCTGGCCGCGCTGGACGCCCTGACCACGCGCGGCTACGTCGGCCGCGAGGACGGCGAGTCCCTCGCTCGCGCCTACGCGTTCCTGCGCACGCTCGAGCACCGCATCCAGCTGCAGCACCTGCGCCGCACGCACGTCGTACCGTCCGACGAGGCGTCGCTACGGCGCCTCGGGCGGAGCATGGGCTTCGTCAAGGAGCCCGCCAAGTCGCTGGAGGAGGAGTGGGCCCACCACCGGCTTGAGGTACGTCGCCTCCACGAGAAGCTCTTCTATCGGCCACTGCTGGAGGCCGTGGCCCGGGTACCGGCCGAGGGAGTCAGGCTCACGACCGAGGCGGCAGGCGCGCGGCTGGCGGCGCTCGGCTTCGCCGACCCGACGGCCGCCCTGCGCCACCTCGAGGCGCTGACCAGCGGCGTCAGCCGGACCGCCGCGATCCAGCGCGCCCTCCTGCCGGCCATGCTCGAGTGGTTCGCGGACGCCCCGGACCCGGACGCCGGGCTGTTCGGCTTCCGCCGGATCAGCGAGAGCCTGGGCTCGACCCACTGGTACCTCAAGACCCTGCGCGACGAGGGACAGGTCGCCGAGCGGCTGGCCCGGCTGCTCGCAACGTCGCGCTACGCCACCGATCTGCTGGAGCGCGAGCCCGAGGGCGTCCGGATGCTCGGCGAGGACCTGACCCCGCGAAGCTCCGAGACGCTGGTCGCCCAGATGCGCGCGACCGCCGAGCGCCAGACCGATGCCGCGGAGGCGGTCACCTCGATCCGCGCGCTCCGGCGGCGCGAGCTGTTCCGGATCGCGGTCGGCGAGCTCTTCGCCGAGACCGAGGTGGCGACCGTGGGCGCCGCGCTGTCCCGGCTCACCGACGCCACCCTCCAGGCCACGCTCGAGGTCGCCGACCGCTCGGTGCGCGAGGAGCGGGGGCTCGCCCGGGCACCGACCCGGATGGCGGTCGTCGCGATGGGCCGGTACGGCGGCTTCGAGCTGTCCTACGGCAGCGACGCCGACGTGATGTTCGTGCACGAGCCGGACGACGACTCCGACGGCGACCCCTCGTCGTACGCCCAGGCCGTGGCCAACGAGGTGCGCTCCCTCCTGCTCGTGCCGGGGAGCGACCCGGCCCTGGTCGTCGACGCCGACCTGCGTCCCGAGGGCAAGCAGGGTCCGCTGGTGCGCACGCTCGCGTCGTACGCCGCCTACTACGCGAAGTGGTCCAAGGTCTGGGAGGCGCAGGCGCTGCTCCGCGCCGACGCGGTCGTCGGCGACGCGGGAGTGCGCGAGCGCTTCACCGCACTGGTCGACCCGTTGCGCTACCCGACCGCTGGCATCACCGACGCCGATGTGGTGGAGGTACGGCGGATCAAGGCGCGCGTCGACCGGGAGCGGCTGCCACGCGGGGCGGATCCGAACACCCACCTCAAGCTCGGGCGCGGCGGACTCGCCGACATCGAGTGGACGGTCCAGCTCCTACAGCTGCGGTACGCCGGCCAGGTCGAGGCCCTGCGCAGCCCGCGCACCCTCACCGCGCTCGAGGGGGCCCGCGGCGCCGGGCTGCTCGACGCCGCGGACGCCGACGCCCTCGAGCACGCGTGGCGCTCGGTGAGCCGCCTCCGCAACGCGATCACGCTGGTCACCGGCAAGAGCGGAGACCAGCTGCCGCGCGATGCCCGGGAGAAGGCCGCGGTGGCGAGCATCCTCGGCTACGGTCCGGGGCACTCCGACGAGATGGTCAACGACTACCTCCGCACGACCCGGCGCGCGCGGGTGGTCGTGGACCGGGTCTTCTGGGAGTGAGTGGGGCCGTCGGTGTGGTCTGGCAGGCTCGAGACATGACCTCCACCGCCGAGCGCGCGAGCGCTCTCCTCGCCCTGCATCGCGACCCCGCCATGGTGAAGCTCGTCAACGTCTGGGACGTCGCCAGCGCCCGAGTGGTGGCGCAGACCCCCGGCACCACCGCGCTCGCGACGGCCAGCCACGCCGTCGCCGCGTCGTACGGCTACGAGGACGGCGAGCACATCCCACGCGACCTCATGCTCGAGGCGGTAGGCCGCATCGCGGCCGATGTCGACCTGCCGGTCACGGCCGATCTCGAGGCCGGGTACGGCGATGCCGCCGACACCTGTCGCCGGGCGATCGGGCTCGGCGTGGTCGGCGCCAACATCGAGGACCAGCTGCGGCCGGTCGCCGAGGCGGCGGCGGCCGTCGCGGCAGTGATGCGGGCCGCCGCCGCCGAGGGCGTGCCCGACTTCGTGCTCAACGCCCGCACCGACGCGTTCCTGCTCGCCGGCGACCGCGACCCCGCCGAGAGCCTCGCCGACGCGATCGAGCGCGGCCGGGCGTTCCTCGACGGCGGAGCACCCGTCGTGTTCGTGCCCGGCCGGCTGATCGAGGAGCAGGTGGTGAGCCTGGTGGAGGCGTTCGGGCCGCAGCGCCTGTCGCTGCTCCCGGTGGCCGGCGCCCCGTCCCTCGCGCGGCTCGAGCAGCTGGGGGTGGCCCGGGTGAGCTTCGGACCCTTCCCGCAGCAGGTGGCCCTGACCGCGCTCCAGGAGATGGTCGAGGGCGTCGTCCGCGGCGAGGGCATCCCCGAGGGCACGCGCCCGCTCACCTGAATCCCGCTGGCACGCCCGCGCACCGGCTGGTTGGCTGGGCGCGTGGACGACGACCAGATGGAGCGCTTCCGGACCGCCGCACGCGCCTGCGACAGCACGGTCTTCTGGCACGCGCCGAGGACGCCGGTCGAGGCGCTCCGGGCGGTCGCGGCGGACGCCGAGGCGATGGAGCTCACCGAGTGGGACGTGTACGCCGAGCGCGGACCCGTCGCCCAGGTCGAGGCGCAGGTCGCCGAGCTCCTGGGCAAGCCCGCGGCGGCGTTCTTCCCGAGCGGCATCATGGCCCAGCAAGCGGCCCTGCGCGTGTGGACCGACCGCATCAGCTCCCAGCGGGTAGCGATCCCCGACCTGTCCCACCTGCTCAAGCACGAGGACGACGGTCCACGCCGGCTCCACGGGTTCGAGTTCGAGCACCTCACGACCGGGCGGGCGACGGCGACGGCCGACGACCTGCGCCGGCTCTCGCCCGGACTCGGTGCCGCCCTGGTCGAGCTGCCGCTGCGCGACGCCGGCTGCCTGCTCCCGTCGTGGGACGACCTCACCGCGCTGTCGGAGGCCGCGCACGAGCTCGGCGTACCCCTGCACGCCGACGGCGCCCGCATCTGGGAGTCGCAGCCGTTCTACGACCGGCCGCTGTCCGAGATCGCGGCCCTGTTCGACAGCGTCTACGTGTCGTTCTACAAGGGGCTCGAGGCGCTCGCGGGCGCCGCGCTCGCCGGGCCCACGGATGTCGTGGACGAGGCGCGTCGCTGGCGCAAGCGGATGGGCGGCACGCTCTTCCACCTCACGCCCCTCGCCGTCTCGGCCCTGGCCGGGCTGCGTGACCGGCTGCCGCGCATGGGCGAGTACGCCGCGTGGGCGCGCGGGCTGGCCACCGAGCTGTCGGCACGCGGGATGCGTGTCCACCCCGACCCGCCCCACACCAACACGTTCCTGATCCACGTGGAGGGTGCGGCCGACGCGATCGTCGAGCGGGTGATCGCGTTCATGGAGCGCGAGAAGGTCCAGCCCTGCGGTGGCTGGTTCGCCGCGGACGTACCCGGCTATGCGGTGACCGAGGTCGCCGTGCACGACGCCGCGCTCGAGCACGACCCCGCCCAGGTGGCCGAGTGGCTGGTGGAGGTCACCGGCGCGTGACCGCTGACGGGGCGGTCGACGTCGAGCTGGCACTCGCCGACCTGCACGCCGTCGCCTCCCGGCTCACACCGCGGTCGTGGCAGCATCCCGGGCAGGTCACATGGAGCGTGCGCTACGCGCTGCCCGACCAGCTCCACCACGGCCCGGCCCGGGTCTTCCATGCCGACGGCCGGCCGGTCGGCTGGGCCTGGGCCGAGTCCGCCGACTGGATGGAGTGGTGCGTCGACCCGGCGTACGACGGGCTCGCCGCTGAGGCGGTCACCTGGTTCCTCGGCCACACCACCGCGCCGACCGTCCGGACGATGACTCTCGACACCGAGCCGCACCTCGCGCGGGCTCTGCAAGCGGCGGGCTTCGTCGAGGAGCCCGAGCTGTGGTTCCTCCAGCACACCCTCGACCTCGCCGAGCTCGGACCCGTCCCCGCGGTGCCCGGCTACGCCTTCCGCGCCGTACGGCGGGGTGAGCACGACGCCCGCGCCGCCTGTCATCGCGCGTCGTGGTCGCCGGTCTCCAAGACGTCCGGGCCTGCGTACGAGCGGCTGATGGCGACCCCGCCGTACCGTCCCGAGCTCGACTGGGTGGCGGTCACACCCGAGGACGAGATGGTGGCCTCGTGCTGTGTCTGGCTCGACGAGGCCTCCGGCGTCGCGCTCGTCGAACCCGTCGGCTGCAGCCCCGAGCACCGGCGGCGAGGACTCGCCAGTGCGGTCAGCCTGGCCGCTCTGCACGCGGCCCGGGCCGCCGGCGGCACGACCGGACTCGTCCGACCGCGCGGCGACGACGCCTACCCGGAGCCGGCCCGGGTCTACCAGCACATCGGCTTCCGGCCCGGGCCTCGCACGCACGGCTGGGTGCTCACCCGCTCCTGACGCGGCGGCGACGGTGGTGATGACGCGCGAGGCGGCGTAGCGTGGCGAGACCGCATCGAGGAGGCACCATGTCGATCGCCCGCGTCGCCCGCACCCTTGCCGTCACCGCGGTCGCCGGCGTCCTGGCCGCCACGACGTACGGCGCCCAGGCGGCGCGCGCACCCGTGGCCCCCAGTCATCACGGCCAGGTCCAGCTGACCGGTCACCATGCCTCCGTCCGCACCATGCACCAGAAGCATCCCTTCAAGGGAATCTTCCCGCTGGGCATGCACTGCGACTCCATGCACATGACGACGTAGCGACGTCGACGCGGGTCCCTGGACGCCAGAAGCGCCCCACCATCAGGGAGTCCGGTGGGGCACTACTGGCTCGCACGGGGCTTGGGGGGCATGCGCGATGGAAAAACTCTAGGGCGACGGGCAGGCGTGCTGATCGGGCGATCGCACCCGGCTGGTTGGCACGTCGGGACTATCCGCAGCGACATCGGACTAGGGGTGACGTCTCCAGGTAGGTAAAGACCTGGTCCGGCCGGGCCAGGGGTCGGGCTCGGGAAGGCGCAATCCAGGGCTTTCGCAGCTTTTTCCTCGATTTTGGGGACGCGGAGCCTCGTGGTCCTTTACCTTCGACTCGGTGGCCCGGGGGAGCGCCTCCGCAGCCCGCCCGGCGTACGACCTCGGACCCGCCTGGTGGGCCGCGGTCTTTCGGACCCGCTCAGGTCCCCGCCAGCAGGTGCCTCAGCGCCTGCGCCAGCCCGCTCCGCCACGCGGACAGATCGTGTCCACCCGGCCGCTCCTGGTGGACGATGTCCAGCCCCGCGCGGTCGGCTCGCTCCCACAGATCTCGGTTGCTCCGCAGGAGTTCGGGGTCCTCGGCGGTCCCGGCCTGCATCCACAGACGCAGACCGGTCGAGGCGAGCACGGCCTCGACCACCTGGCTCCCGGACAGGTGTACGTCGTCCCCCGGCCACCACAGGGCGGCTGAACCCGTGGCGACAGCGCCGAACAGGTCCGGCCTCCGGCTCGCGACGTGCAGCGCGGCGTTGCCGCCCAGGCTGTGCCCGACGAGCACCCGTCGCGACGGGTCGTCGACGACCACCACACGCCGCTCGAGGAAGCGCTGCAACGAGTCGACGAACCTCTCCAGCACGACGGGGTCGGTCAACGACGCCACCCGGGTAGGGCCGCGGGTGGTCGAGCCCTCGATCGACTCGACGTAGATCGTCGTGAGGGGGCCGATGGCTCCCTTCGCCTGCAGTGACCGCATCGGGTCGGGAATGCCCGCGTCGATCATGGGCAGGCCGTCGAAGACCACCGCCAGGGACGCAGTCGTCGGGGCCTGTGGTGGGGCCGGCTCCTGCACGGACAGCACCGTCGCGTCGTCGAGGACATAGCGCTGCGGGGCCATGCCCGTCGTTCTACCAGCGCGCTGCGCCCGGACGCTTGATCCCGCTTGCCGGGCGTGGGTCGCGGCAGCGCAGCGGCTTCGGAGCGGATCCGCAGTGGTTTCGCAGGCGGGTGGGTGAGGCTTCCCGGCACCACTTCGAGACAGGGGAGGGCCATGCCGGGCACGGTCGCCACCGACGCCACGCTCCCTCGCGCGTCCGCCGCCCTGAGGTCGACGGTGCTCAGGTCCGTGCGCGAGCTGGCCCGCTCTGCTCCTGACCGTGTGGCACTGGTCGGCGAGCACGGCTGCCTCGGGTACGGCGAGCTGTGCCGCCGCGTGGACGAGACGGCAGAGCTGCTGGGGGAGCGACCCGGGGTCGTGGGTGTGACCGCCGTGCACGACCCGGCCACGGTGGTCTCGATCCTCGGCATCTGGGCCGCGGGCGGCACCTACTGCCCGATCGACCCGTCGTTCCCCGAGGGGCACGTCGACGCCCTTCTCACCTCGGTCGGCGGGCGGCGCCTCACAGACGAGCCCGGTCGGCCGGGGGGTTCGGTGGACGACGACGTGGCCTACCTCCTGTTCACATCGGGTTCGACCGGCCGGCCGAAGCCGGTGGCGGTGCCACATCGGGCCCTCGAGGTCGTCGTACCCGCTCTCGGAGCGTTGTTCGGGATCACTCCCCACGACCGGGTGCTGCAGCTCGCCTCGCTCAGCTGGGACACGGCGTTCGAGGAGATCCTCCCCACGCTCGCCGGCGGCGCCTGTGTGGCCTTCGGCTGCGACGCCTACTCAGGATCGCTGACGCGGCTGCTCCGCCTCGTCGAACGCCTGGGGATCACCGTCCTCGATCTCCCGACCGCGCTGTGGCACGAGCTGGTGCTGCACCTCGGCGAGGTGCGCGGTGGCCTGCCCGAGTCGGTACGGCTCGTCGTGATCGGTGGCGAGTCCGTCAACCCGGCGCGGCTCGGAGTCTGGCGCGCACTGCCCGGCACCGACCGCATCCGGCTGCTCAACACGTACGGCGCCACCGAGACGGCGCTCATCACGCACGCCATCGACCTGCACGGACCGGCGGGGGTCGTCGAGGGGGCGCCGATCGGGTGGCCGCTCGCCCACGTCGTCCAGCGCATCACCGAGGAGGGCGAGCTCCTCGTCGGCGGCCCCAGCCTGGCGATCGGCTATCCGGGTCTCCCGGACGCGACGGCCGAACGGTTCGTCGACCTGGAGGGCCGGCGGTTCTTCCGTACCGGCGACCTGGTCCGCGAGTCCGGCGACGGACGGCTGCACCACCTGGGCCGGCTCGACGCACAGGTCAAGGTGCGCGGCATCCGGGTCGACCCCGGTGAGGTCGAGGCGCACCTGGTGCGCCACCCGGGCGTCGCGGCCGCCGCCGTTCTCGGCGTGACGGTCTCCGACCGCACCTGTCTCGCGGCGTACGTCGTGCCGGCGGCGCCCTACGCCGGCGACGGGCAGCCCGGGCTGGTCACCGGGCTGCGCAGCTTCCTGCGTGCCGGCACGCCCAGCCACCTGCACCCTGCGCGGATCACCGTCGTTCCTTCCCTCGTCCTCACCACGACCGGCAAGGTCGACCGGCGTGCCACGCACGCCCGCTTCGGCAGCCCCCGACCCACCGTCCTCACCCGCGCCGAGGAGGCGACGACATGAGCTCTATGGCCGCGGGCATCCGCGCCCACTCCATCATCGGGATCTTCCGTCGTGTGCTGGAGGCCGACGACGTGACGGACGACTCCGACTTCTTCGAGGCGGGCGGCGACTCGCTGCTGGCCACCCGGGTGCTCTCCGCCATCGCCCGTGAGTACGACGTGGAGCTCACCTTCGACGACTTCGTCATCGCCCCCAACCCCGGCTCCCTCGCCGTCCTGGTCGAGAGCCTCCGAACATGACCACCGTCGTCGTCGGGGCCGGCCTGGCCGGGCTCATGGCGGCCTTCGACCTGACCGCGGGCCGGTCACGAGGTCGTCGTGGTCGAGGCCAGGCAACGGGTCGGCGGCCGGATGCTCGGGATCGAGGTCGCGCCCGGTGAGTGGGTCGACGCCGGAGCGGCGTACCTCGGCGAGCGGCATACGCAGCTGAACGACCTCCTGGAGACCCTCGGCCTCAAGGCGGTGCCGACCGAGATGGCCGGAGACAGCCGGTTCATGCTCGGCGCCGGGGGAACCACCCGTCACGGCCGCTTCCCGCCTCTCAGTGCGGTGGCGCTCGGCGACATGTTCGAGCTCCTCGACGAGCTCACCGGGCTGGTGGACGCCGTGGCCCCGTGGCGGACACCCGGCGCGGAGTGGCTCGACCACCTCACCGCCGCGGACTGGGCCGAGCAGCATCTCCGCCGCGCCGACGCGCGCCTGTTCTTCCCGCTCTTCCTCGGCGAGATGATGGCGGCCGACCCGGCCGAGGTGTCGATGCTGCACGTGGCCTTCTATCTCCGGTCGGGCGGCGGCATCAGCTACCTCAACGACTTCGAGGGAGGCGCCCAGGACTGCCGGGTCGACGGCGGTGCGCACCGGGTCTGCGAGGCCCTGGCCGAGAGGCTGCCCGCCGGCAGCATCCGACTGGGCGAGCCGGTCCTCGGCGTACACGACGACGGCGAGACGGTACGGGTCCGCACCGGCCGGACGACGTACGACGCGGACTCGGTGATCCTCGCGATCCCGCCGCTGCTCGCCGAGGGCCTCGCCCTCGAGCCGGCTCCGACGACCCCGCGCGCGACGGGACTCACCGGCCGCGGCTGTGCGGTGAAGGTGCACCTGGTCTACCCAGAGCCCTCGTGGCGCCGCGACGGACTGTCCGGCTGGTCCGTCAACGCCGAGGGGCCGCTGCTGTCCACCGTCGACGACACGCCGTACCTCGGCACCGTCGGCGTCCTCACCGGGTTCGTCACCGGGGCCGAGGCGCACCGCTACGCGGCCCTGTCGCTCGCCGAGCAGCGAGCCGCCGCCACCGCGCAGGCGTCACAGATCTTCCCGGACCTGCCGCCGCCGTGCGAGGTGCACGTCACCGACTGGGTGAGCGAGGAGTTCTCCCAGGGCTGCTACGCCGCCGTCTTCGGGCCGGGCGACTGGACCCGGCTCGGCCCTCGCCTCACCCGGCCACACGGGCGCGTGCACTGGGCCGGGACCGAGACCAGTACCGAGTTCTTCGGCCTCATGGAGGGTGCCGTCCGCTCGGGCCGGCGGGCCGCTGCCGAGGTCCTCTGCTCTTCAACCATCCCGTCCAAACCCGTAGGAGCACGCACATGACCGACACCGTCACCTCGATCGCCCCGCTCGCCGTACGCGAGGCCTTCATGACCGATCCCGACCTCGGTGCGGGCAACTTCCTCGACAAGGCCGTGGCGGCCAACCCCCACCGGTCGGTGCCCTTCGTCTTCAGCCACCACCTCGACCACCAGGGCGAGGTGGTCCTCAAGGGACACAGCCTCGAGGACCTCGTCCGCCTCCGCGACCGGAACGCCGCGTGGTACTAGGCCAACGGGGTCCGTCCCGGTGACCCGGTCGGCGTCGTGGTCGGCCGAGGGGCTGCCGCCGCTCATCCACTTCCTCGCGCTGACCGCGCTCGGCGCCATCCCGGCGCTGGTCAACGACGCGATGCGCCCCGACATCATGGTGCGCTACCTCGACCACGTGGGAGTGGTCGGCGTGGTCGCGGACGACCCGACCCGCCTGGCATTGGCCTACCGCTCGGGGCGAGGCGCGGCGGCCCCGGTTCGTCGCGCTCACGTCCGAGGTCGAGGCCGCCGACCCGGCGCGGGCCGCGCTGCCGGAGGACTATCCCCGCACGCACGACGCGGACGACATCGTCGCGCTGATCCACTCCTCCGGGACGACCGGCATCCCCAAGTCGACGATGCTCGGGCACCGTCAGTTCTGGGAGGGCAAGCAGCCGCGCATGGTCCGGTTCCCGGCCCAGCCGGACGACCGGCTGATGTCGCCTGATGCCGCACACCCACGCGGGCGGGCTGAGCTACTTCCTGACCGCCGTCCTGCTCGGGCTGCCGATCGTGACGATGGGCGACTGGCGTCGCGCGGTGGTGGAGCCGGTCATGGAGGCGTTCCAGCCCACGATGCTGGCGTCGTTCCCGCGGACGTTCGTCGAGCTGGCGACCGGTGACCTGCCGACGGCCGGGGCCGCCAAGGTGCACTCGTGGTTCAACACCGGTGACTCCGCGCACCACGGCCACATCCGCCGACTCGTGCAGCTGGGCGAGCGCCCGGCCGGGCTGATCAAGCCCTGGCTGCTGCCCCGGGAGGCCGCCGAGGAGGCCGCCCTGCCGGGCTCGCAGTTCATCGACGGCCTCGGGTCCTCGGAGATGGGGATGGCCAACTTCGGTCAGGTCACGACGCCCGAGACGTCGCGCAACGACCGTTGCGTCGGCAGGCCGCTGGAGTACGTGCAGGCTGCCGCTCTCGACGAGTACGGCGAGGAGCTGCCTCCCGGCACGGTCGGTCTGCTGGGCGTCAAGACACCGTCGCGCACCCCCGGCTACTGGAACGACCCGCGGCTCACCGCGTCGTTCGAGCTCAACGGCTGGTGGCTGACCGGCGACGTGGCCCACCGCGACAGCGAGGGCAGCTTCTACCACCTCGACCGCACCGTCGACGTGATCGACACCGACACCGGACCGGTGTACAGCCTGCCGCTCGAGGAGGTGCTCATCGCGGACTGCGCCGATCTCGTCCTGGACTGTTCGGTGATCGGCGTCCCCTCCGAGCAGGGTGCCCGGCCTGTCGCCGTCGTACAGCTGCAGGCGGAGGCGCGGGACGCGACGACCGGGACGGTCCTCGGGCGCGCCAACAAGGAGCTGGCCAACGCCGGCCTCGACCAGCTCGCCGCCGTGGTCATCGTCCGGTCGCCCGACGACGTCCCGCTGGGTCCGACCGGCAAGGTGCTGAAGCGCGAGCTGCGCACTCGTCACGCCGGCCTGTTGCTGGGTGCGTCGTGAGCACCGAGGCCGCGGTCGGCGCGCAGCCCACGACAGCATTGCGCCGGATGTGCTGGGTCTTCCCCGACCGGGAGTCGACGCGCTCGAGGGCGATGTGGGAACCGTTCTTCTGGGAGCTCTACGCCGAGGTCGCCGCCGAGCTGGGCGTGACCTGGTCGCGTCACACGCCGGACTCCATCGTCGTCAACGCCCTGGACGCGGGCAAGCCGGTCGTCCTGGTCGACGGCGAGCCGGTCACGCCGGAGGACACCCTCTTCATCACCGCGCTCTACTCCCTGCCCTACCAGTCCATGGAGATCTTCAACCAGTACGCCCTCTTCTCGGTGCTGGAGCAGCTCGGCTTCTACCTGCCGTTCCCTCCCTGGCTCTCCCCGATCGCCAACGACAAGCTCGCGACGATGCTGTTCTTCGCCGACTCCCCGGTCCCGACGATCCCGACGATCCGGGTCGGCTGCGGACCCGATGTCGGCAAGTACGTCTGGGAGTCCGGGCTCGAGGGGCTGACCTACCCCGCCATCGTCAAGCCGGCCGGCTGGTGCGGCGGCGGCGGCGTCAACCTGGCCGCGGACCAACAGGCCGTACGCGGTCTGGCCAGCCTGGCGCAGGGCGGTGACACCACCATGGTCGCCCAGCCCTACCTGGGCGACGGCACCCTCGACTACCGGGTCTACGTCATCGACGGCGAGCCCTACGCCATGCTGCGCCGGACTCCCGAGCCGGGATCCCTCGTGGCCAACGCGAGCCGCGGCGGAGGTACGGCGTACCCGCCGATCCCGCAGGAGCTGGCCGAGGCCACGGCGTACTTCGCCGAGAAGGTGCCGATCCCGTTCTTCTGCCTGGACTACCTCCACGACGGAGAGCGCTACTGGTTCTCCGAGATCGAGCCCGACGGCGTGATCATGCCCGACTCGACTCACCCCGACGGCGTCCGGCAGCACGACATCATCCGGGCACGCTGGACCGCCTACCGCAACGCCCACGCCCGCTGGCTGGAGGACCGGAGATGACCGAGCAGACCTTCTCCCTGACGACCGAGGCGGCCGAGCCGGCCCTGCACGTGGCGCAGGGCAACCTGAAGCGGCTGGCCGGGGTGCCGGCGCTCGCCGAGGCCTACGCGGGGCACGCCATCTCCGGCCTGACGGATCTCGCCGACCTGCCGGTGATGGACAAGGACCAGCTCAACCTCGCGCTGACCTCGCTCCAGCCCAAGGCCGAACAGGGCGCGACCTGGCTGTTCCAGAGCGGCGGCAGCACCGGCGCTCCCAAGGTCGGGTACGCGCCCACTGGCTTCTACATGACCGGCGTGTACGCACAGTGGCGCCCACTGGACCGCGACGACGTGTTCGTCAACGTCTGGGGTGCCGGCCGGATGTGGGGTGCGCACTTCCTGGCCGCCGCCTTCGCCGATCTCTCGGAGTGCCAGGTGATCGGCGTCGGAGCCGTCACCGCAGACGAGTACGCCGACTGGCTGGGCTTCTTCGTCTCCCGCAAGGTGACCGCGATCGGAGGTACGCCGAGCGTGCTGCGGATGTGGTTCGCCCACGCCCGCGCCATCGGACTCGAGCTCCCGGACCTGCGCAAGGTGCTCTGGCTCGGCGAGGCCTGGCACCCGCAGCTCGACGACGACCTCGCGGCCGTGGCTCCCCACGCCACCCGCTGGGGGATGTTCGGCAGCACCGAGACCTGGGTGGTCGGCACCAACACCCCGGACTGCGCGGTCGACATGTTTCACCCGCTGCCCGAGCAGCTCGTGCACGTCGGCGAGGACACGCTCCTGGACTTCACCACGCTCGACCCCGAGATGCTGAACCCGATCCTGCGCTACCAGACCGGCGACGCCGGCGAGCTCGCGCCGTGCCCCTGCGGTCGGCCTGGCCCGGCGATGCGGGTGCTCGGCCGCCGCGACTCCGTGGTCCAGGTTCGCGGCCTCGGGCTGCACGTCGACGACATCGTGGCCCGTGCCGAGTCGCACGCCGGCGTCGCGCGCGCCCAGGTGGTGATCACCGAGCAGCGCGGACGCGCTACCGGGGTCGAGGTGCTGCTGCTCGGCTCGGACGCCGTACCCGAGGTCGCCGAGCAGGTGCGCGCCGACCTCTTCGGCTCGACGTTCACGCTGAGCACCGCCTTCGTGCACGACCCCGAGTCTTTCCGGGTGCGCGTCGTCGACACGCTGGTCGCCAACGGGCGCACCGGCAAGACGGCGAGCTTCCTGGTCATGGAGCAGGAATGAGACGTGGTGGGCCGGCCTCGCTGGGCCGGCCCTTCACGATCTTCTGGACCGGTCAGACGGTGAGCATGGTCGGCGACCAGCTCACGCTGTTCGTCGTCCCCACGCTGATGATCTTTGCGCTCGACGCCACCGCGTTCCAGGTCGGCCTGATCGGGATGGCGCAGTATCTCGGCATCCCCTTGCTCGGTCCGGTCGCGGGCGTGCTGATCGACCGCTGGGACAAGCGCCGCACCCTGATCGGCTGCGACCTGGTGCGGCTGGTCGCGGTCCTCGCGATCCCGGCCGCCTACTGGGCCGGCGTGCTGTCCACGCCGCTGCTGTTCGCCTGTGTCGCGGCCGTCAGCGGGGCCACGATCTTCTTCACCGTCGGCTATCTGGTCGCGGTGCCGGCCGCCGTCGACAAGGAGGGGCTGGTCAGTGCCTACTCCCGCCTGGAGGGCAGTCGGACCGTCTCCGGAGTGGCCGGCCCGTCCATCGCAGCCGGGCTCTATCAGCTGTTCGGCGCCGGGGCGCTGGTGGTGGACGCGGCGTCGTACGCCTGGTCCGCACTCTGCTTCGGCCGGATGCCCGACTGGGGCGTGCAGTCGCAGAGCCATGAGCGGATCTGGCCGCGCCTGCTCCTCGGGTTCCGGCTCAACTGGGCCGATCCCGTGCTCCGCCGGGTGATCGTGGCCGCGGTGATCCTCAACAGCGGCGGCCCGATCGTGGTCACGGTGCTGCCGATCCTGGCCTACCGCGGCCTGGGGCTGACCGCCGCCGCCTTCGGCCTGGCGATGTCGGTCGCGGCGGTCGGCGCCTTCCTGGGAGCGCTGGTCGCCCCCAGGATCAGCGCCCGGCTGGGGATGGGTCGCACCTTCGCCTTCAGCCTGCTGCTGCACAACCTGGTCGGCGCTCGGGGTGCTCACCGCGCCCACCGTCCCACCCGCGCTGGCGATCGCGGTGACGATGGGCGGCTACGGCTTCTTCATGTCGTGCATCAACGTGTGCAGCGCCCCGATCCGGCAGTCCCGGATGAGCGCCAACAACCAGGGCATCATGCACGCGGCGTTCCGGACGGCGACGTGGGGGATCATCCCGCTGGCGGCCCTGACCGGTGGCCTGCTGGTGACCCTGCTGACCCCGAGCATCGGCGTCCTGGATGCCGCCCGGGTCACGATCGCGGCCGGCACCCTCCTGGCTGCCTGCTCGTTCCTGTCCGCCATCCGGGTCCAACCACTCATCGACCGCGAGGCGGCCACCAGCGAGCTCGCGGGTGCGGTCTCGTGACCGGCGACAAGACCGTGCTGATCACCGGCACGTCCACCGGGATCGGCCAGGCCACCGCCGTCCGCGCCGCAGCAGCCGGCTGGCGGGTCGTGGCCACGATGCGCGACACCGAGCGCCAGGGCGCGCTGCGCGACGCCGCCCGGCAGGCCGGTGTCGAGCTGGACGTGCGGCGACTCGACGTCACCGACGCCGCCTCGATCGCGGCCTGCCTCGACGACGTACGCCGTACCCATGGACGGCTCGACGCCCTGGTCAACAACGCCGGCATCTCGAACTTCGACCCGACGATGGAGATGTCCACGCTCGATGCCCTCCGGGCCAACCTCGAGGTCAACTTCGTCGGCGTGGTCGCGGTCAGTCGGGTTGCGATGCCGATGCTGCGCGCCACGCGGGGCCGTCTGGTCTCCATCGGCAGCGTGCACGGTGTCGTCGGCCAGCCGTTCAACGAGGCGTACGCCGCCGCGAAGTTCGCCGTCGAGGGCTTCATGGAGAGCCTGGCGCCGGTCGCGGCCACCCACGGCGTCGCGGTGTCGGTGGTGGTGCCCGGCTTCGTCTTCGACACCGAGTTCGGGCGCTTCCCCGACATCAGCCGGGTCACGATCCAGGCGGCCTCGGGACCGTACGCCGCGACGGTAGCCGACTACTTCGCCCGGATCAGCGACCAGGGCTGGGGAGGTGCCGCCCAGTCGCGTTGGGAGGTCGCGGACGTGGTCGTCGAGACCCTCGACTGCCAGTCGCCTGCCTTCCGCATCCCGACCAGCGCCTGGGTGCGCGACTACCTCGGCCACAAGCTCGCCGACCTCGACGGCTTCGGTATCCAGACGCTGGCCCGGAGCTGGATCGAAGCACCCCAACCGTCGCACCGCTGACCGCCGTACCCACCGAGAACCGTTCCCCAGAGGAGATCGCAATGCCCGCCAAGTCCTGGGGCGACCTCGTCGCCTTCGCCCGCCGCAACTCACCGTTCTACGCCGAGCTCTACCGCGACCTGCCCGACGAGATCGAGTCCCTCACCGACGTGCCGGTCATCGACCAGGCCGCCTTCTGGGCGGCCAACCGGTGGGAGGACAACCGGCTGTTGACCGGACCGCTGACCGACGCCGGGGTCTACACGTCCGGCGGCACCACCGGAGCTCCGAAGGTGTCCCCCTGGACCCGGACCGAGCACTTCGACTCGACCTCGGCCTGCGGGGCGGGCATGGTCACCGCCGGTCTCAAGCCGGGCCACCGGGTCGCGAACCTCTTCTTCGCCGGGCAGCTCTACGGGAGCTTCCTCTACATCGAGGCCTCGTTGCACAACGCGCCCGTCGAGAACGTCCGCCTGCCCGTGGGGGGGCACGTCGAGAACGCCGAGATCGCCGAGCTCATCGCCAACCTCGGCGTCAATGTGCTGGCCGGTCTGCCGATGAAGCTGGCCGGCATCGCGGAGACCGTGATCGAGGCGGGCACGCGCGCCGACACCGTGGAGCTCCTGCTCTTCGCCGGAGACCTGATGTTCGACGATGTCCGGCCGGTGCTGACCAAGGCCTTCCCCCGGGCCGTGGTCGCCTCGCTCGGCTACTCCACCGGTGACGCCGGGCTGGTGGGCACCCCGGTGCCCGGTGACGACGTCCGGGTGCACGAGCCGGTCGCGGATCGCACCATCGTCGAGATCCTCGACGTGGCCAGCGACGAGCCGATCACCGAGCCCGGGGTCCGTGGCCGGATCGTGGTCACCAACCTGTTCCGTACGCTGCTGCCGATCATCCGGTACCCGGTCGGTGACCTTGCCGAGTGGGTCGATCACGAGTGCCGGAGGTTCCGGCTGGTCGGACGCACCCACGAGGGCGCGCGGGTGGCGTACGTCGCCATGTCGTACGCCGACGTCCACGCCGCCCTCATGGCCGCCGATCCTGCCCACGTGATGACCGGGATGCAGATGATCGAACGCCGGTGGGACGGCAAGGACGGTCTCATCCTGCGTCTGGCCACCGCCCGGGGCGAACCGTCGGCGGAGCTCGACCGGCGGCTCCTGGAGGCCGTCTACCGGGCACGACCGCTGTACCAGGCGACCGTCGACGAGGGCCACATCCACCCGCTCGAGATCGAGTGGGTGCGGACCGACGACCTGGCCACCAATGCCCGGACCGGCAAGATGATCCAGGTCGTCGACGAGCGGCCGCACTGAGCGAGGATCGTCCCGTCCGGCGGAGTCGGAAGGGACGACCGGAGTGCACGGCGCAGCGCGCTTGCGCGCCGGCCGGACCCCGCTCAGAACAACGGGTTGTCCGCCCCGGGGTCCGTGCTCATCTCGGCACCCCGCACCAGCTCGGCCGGCCAGCTCGACGGCGGGGCCTTGCTCGGCGTCGTACGCGCGGCGGCGACGACCGCATCGGCGAGGACGCGTTCGATGCCGTCCCGTGGGTAGCGCTGCTCGAGCTCGTTGATGAGGGCCCGATGCCGCTCCGTGTGGGCGGGGGAGCCGAAGTCGGTGAGCACCCCGCAGCGGACGGCCCGGGTCAACGGCTCGTGCCGCTCGGCGATCCCGGAGGAGGTGTGCAGGGCGATGGCGTCCCAGATCGCCCGGCAGGAAGGGGCGTCCCGGCCGGCCGCCCGGGCGAACTCCACGGCACGGTCGGCACCGGCCACCTCGAAGCGCTCCGGGCTGTGGTCGGGAACGGTGCCGCTGTCGTGGAAGAGGCAGGCGATGAGCAGGTCGACCGGGTCGACGTCCCACCCGCTCACGCGGCACTCCGCCGAGGCGAGGTGGAGCGTGCGCAGGCTGTGGTTGAGGATCGGCGCCAGCAGCAGGGGCCGGAGCGTATCGAGTGCCAGGGTGCCGACGGGGTCGTCGACCCCGTCGTAATCAGGCATCTGCGGGCGCGCTCAGATGGCCGGCGCCGGCCGACACGGGGCACGCGGTCGGCATCGGGTCGGCCCGGGTCACGAAGTTGGGCCTGAGCGTGAAGTCGGCCGGGTCGAAGGACCGGTGGAAGGTGGGCGTCGTCGACGCGGAGATCGGTGGGTTCACCCACGACCAGTCGGTCGCCGTCGCCCGGCCGGCGGCGGCCTCACGCTCACAGTGCCGCACGAACTGCTCGGCGGCCTGGTGGTGGTCGACGATGTGCACGCCCGCCCGCGTGAAGCTCACCTGTACAGCGTAGGTGAGCTCGACGACGGCCCGGTCCTTCCACAGCGTCTGGTGCCGGGTGGTGTCGAGGCCCATCGCCCGAGCCACGGCGGGGAGCATGTCGTAGCGCGACTCGTCGCTGAGGTTGCGGGCCCCGATCTCGGACGAGACGTACCAACCGCTGAAGGGCGCGAGGGGGTAGTGGATCCCGCCGATCTCGAGGGTCTTGTCGCTGATGGCGGGATTCACGTGCCAGCGCAGGCCGAGCTCGCCGATCCCGGGGTGGTCGGGATGCTCGATGGCCACCTCGTGGACGTGGTCGGCCGGGATCTCCCACATCGACACCTGTTGGTGGGGATCCACGATCAGGAGCGGCAGTACGTCGAACGCCGTGCGCGGCGACCGCCAGCCCAGCGACAGCGCGTAGTCGGTGACCCCGACGTGGAGCGGGTCACCCGTGACGCTCCCGTCGGCGTTGCGGTACCCCGCGTACCGGATCAGCTGGGGGTTCAGCACGTTGAAGCCGGCGGAGGACGGCGTGCGCGGCGCGAAGACGCTGATCACGGCGCGCAGCGCGCCGCCGTTCGTCGACTCCGTCAGGTGCTCGAGGCACTCCTGGTAGACGTCCGCGGCCGAGTCCGCCTCCCGGCAGTCGCGGAGCCGGAGCGAGCGCCAGTGCATCCGGCCGTTGCAGCGGGCATGGTTGCGCCAGGCCACCTTGGTGCCCGCGAGGAGCTCCTCGTAGGTGTGCTCGTACGTCCCTCGCCGGGCGAGCTGATGCTCCACCTCGCCCCGACGACCCGGCCCCGGGACGTGCAGGTCCGTGATCGCGGCGAGCAGCTCGTCGTACTCGATGACATCTACCATCTCGTGGCTCCTTCGAGCAGTTGACCGGAGGGACTCAGGCCTCGGGTGGCCGGCGTCCCGGCAGTACGACGCTGTGCCCGCGGAACTCCGCGATCACCACCTCGTCGGCCGGCCGGCGCACGGTGACGTCGTAGATGCCGTTGAGTCCGATCCGGGACCGCTCCTCGGCCTCGGCGACCAGGACGTCGTCCGGCATGGCGGGTCTCAGGAACACCGCCTGGGCGCTCTGCGCGACGGCCACCGGGCCGTGGGAGTTGGCGGCGTACGCGAAGGCCGCGTCGGCCAGGAGGAACAGGTAGCCGCCGTGGACGGTGCCGTGACCGTTGACCATCGTCTCGTCGACGCGCATCTGGACGCGGGCCCAGCCCTCGGCGATGTCGGCCACGGTGATGCCGAGCGCCTGGCAGGTCCGGTCGTGCGCATAGAGGGCCATCGCTCGCGACCAGACGAGCGCGGTGGGGTCGTGGGCTTGGGTCATCGAGGCTCCTCGTGGGGACGTCTCAGGGTGCCGGGAGGCGCTGCGAGTCCGGTGCGGAACTCCTGCGAATCCGAAGGCCGCGGCCGTTGCCGGGCGACGGGTCCAAGCACGACGATGAGCCCGGGCCGCGAGGAGCGCCGGTCCACGAGCACACTGCTCGGACTCAGTCACTCGGGAGGGAACTTGAGTTCGCACATGTATGACACTCAGGTCGGGTCGGTCGGGAGCCCGACCTGCGCCAGCACGATGCACATCGCCCTGCTCGGACCCGTGGAGGTGTCCGTCCAGGGCACCGACGTCACGCTGTCCCCGTTGGAGCTCAACCTGCTCGTCCTCTTGGCGGTCAGGCCCGGCGTCGCCGTATCGACCGAACGCCTGGTCGACCATTTGTGGGGGAGCGACCTTCCGGTCGCCCCCCGGTCCCGCGTCCAGGGTCTCGTCTCGGGACTGCGTCGCAAGATCGGCGACGTGGTGAAGACGCGCTACCCCGGTTACCTGATCGACCCGGCTCGGCTCGAACGCGACATCGACGAGTGCGACGGGCGGGTCGCCGCCGCCCGCCAGACGACGTCGCCGACCGAACGAGCGGGGCTGCTGAGAGCTGCTCTGGACGTATGGCGCGGTGAGCCCCTGGTGGGCGTCTCCACACCCGGTGTCGCGCCGGAGCGGGCGCGGCTGACGGAGCAGCGGCTCAGCCTGCTCGAGGGGTGGAGCGAGGCCGAGCTGGCGCTCGGCAACCACCGCTCGCTCACCGGCCTGCTCGCGCCGGCCGTCGCGGAGAACCCCTTCCGCGAGCAGCTCGCCGGCCTTTACATCGCGGCTCTCTACCGCAGCAACCGGCAGGCGGACGCGCTGGCGGTCTACCACGAGCTGCGTGAGCGACTCGCCGACGAGCTCGGTAGCGACGTCTGCGTCGAGCTGCGGGAGCTGTACGCCCAGATCCTCCGTGGCGAGGAGCTGTCCCTGGAGGTGGTCTCCGGAGAGCTGGGGGACGACGTGGGTGACCCGTTCCCGGACCATGCGGACGGCACCGCGCCGGGCCACGTCGTACGGCCGGCTCAGCTGCCGGCCCCGGACGGTCTCTTCCTCGGCCGGGCCGCCGAGCTGCAGGCGCTGGGAGACGTGGTCGCGAGACGGCTCCGAGGTACGGCGGACGCCGGGCCGGAGGCCGGGGCCGATGAGGTCGCCGTGGTGTCAGGACCCGGCGGACTGGGCAAGACCGCCCTCGTCGTCGAGTGGGCCCATCGGGTGGCCTCCGACTTCTCGGACGGGCAGCTGTTCCTCGATCTCGGCGGGGAGGATGCGGGGCCGGACGACGCGGTCGGCACCGCCCTGCTGGCGCTGGGTGTGGCGAGCGGCGACGTACCGCCGGGGCTCAACGACAGGATCGGGCTCTACCGCACGGTCGTCCGCGACCGGCGGCTGCTCGTGGTGGCCGACAACGCCGCCTCGGTGGAGCAGGTGCTCGCTTTGGTGCCTCCGGGCCGGGGGAGCCAGCTGGTCGTCACCACGCGGCGCCGGCTGGTCTCGCTGGCGACACACCACTCGGTGCGCGAGCTCATGCTCGAGCCGTTGGACGCAGCGTTGTCCACCCAGCTGCTGCAACGCATCCTCGGCCCCGAACGCCTGGCCGACTCCACCAGCGCGGCCGCGCTGGTGGAGTGGTGCGGCGGCTGGCCGCTCCTTATCCGCCACGTGGGCGCCACGCTCGCGTTCCGCCCCAGCCAACCGGTCACGGCGTTCGTCGGGGAGCTCGAGGGCACCGCCGGCGACGCCGTACTCCACGGCGACCCGCGGTCGGTGGACGCGGCGCTCTCGAGCGTGCACGCGTTGCTCAGCCCGGCCGCCGCCCGGCTGTTCGAGCGTCTCGCCCTGCACAGCGGGGAGATCTGCCTCCACCTGGCGGCGGTCGCGGCCGGCACGAGCGTGCACCGCGTGCGGGGGCTGCTCGACGAGCTGGTCGGCGTCCATCTGCTGGTGGAGAGCCGCTCAGGGGAGTTCTGCCTGCACGGCGTGGTCGCGAGGTTCGGTCTGCGGCTCGCCTGCGAGCAGGAGTGGACGACACCGACGTGGGGCGACGCCGACGCCGTCACCTCGGGCTGCCTGGAATGCCACCGCTCGCTGGCGGTCACCGCCGTCAGAGGCCTCGACGTCGTGAGCCCAGCTCGGACTCCGGTGCCCGTGTGAGCGCTAGATCCGCGCCCGCTGCCAGAGCACCTGAAAGGGATCGGCGCCGACGGCCAGCGCTGCCGCGATCGTCGTACCGACCCCTGACGACGCGAGCGGGGCGACGTCGAGGTCGGCGAGCCGGAGGGATGGTGCCGCGCCGCTGAGACGTGAGTGCCCGGTCGCGCCCGAGATCGAGAACGACGACATCGGACGCGACAGGCCGTCGCCGTACGCCTTCACGACGGCCTCCTTGCGGACCCACAGGACGAGGAAGGCGTGCTCGTCCGCGGGCGGGTCCTCATCGGTCGCGAGCACGCCCGGGAGCAGGTCGACCCACTCCGGCGGGCACCTGGTCTCGAGGTCGACCCCGACCGCGCTCGCCGCCGATGCCGCCACCACCGCGGCGACCGCGATCGGTCCCGAGTGCGAGACGGAGCATCGCCAGCCCCGGCCGGGCGTCGTCACCGGCCCGTGCTGCTCACCGCACCTCGGGCAGGTGCGATCGAGGGTGACCTGCTGAGGCGTGGTCCCGTCCAGCGCCGCGACCAGGCTGCGTACGACGGCGCTCCCGAGCGTGAAGCGGTCCCGGTCGTCGCGGCGCCGGTACCGCGACCAACGCGCTCGCTCCTGCTCGTCGAGCAGCTGCAGATGGGTGTCCGTCAGGTCGTCGCTGTGCGCCCACCACACGTGGATCTCTGCTGCACCCGGCACGCGCTCACGGTACGGCGTCGGCTCTCCGCCGCGGACAGTGCCGCCATCGGCACGAGGTGGCGCCGCCATCGAGCCGGGTCCGTCTCGTTCACCCCGGCACGCGGTCGCGGGTCAGTGCGCTTCGCCCCCGATGTGATCGTGGTCTTCGTCCGCCTTCGTGTTCGCGCGGTGGATCTCGGGTCGACGGGCGAAGTTGGTGACCGGTACGCCGCTGGTGTGGTCGTGCGCGCCGAACCGACCCGCGCCGTAAGCCGCCCATGGCAGTGTCCGCGAACCGTCCCGCTGCCGTCCCTGGTCCATTGCGGGCGGGTTCGTCCTGGTTTGCGCGGTCGTCAGCTCGCGATGCCCCTTCAGCCGCGTCGGTGCTTCCCTGGTGCGTCCAGGCCCGTGGGGTGGCCCTGGCCGGGAGACGAGTCCGTGATCCGACCGATCAGTGCGGCGACCGAGGTCCCGGTGTCGTCGACGTCCGCGCCGGTGCGATCGGCGATCTCCCGATCGGTGAGCCCCTCGAGCACCATCTCGAGCACCTGCTGCTCGTGGTCGGTCAGCGAGAGAGCGGGGAGCTGCGACGCGAGCCGTCGGACCACCGGCTCGGCCAGCGCCGGGTCGATCATCGACCGGCCGGCGCCCAGACGTCGTACGGCTCCGATGATGTGGTCGCCACGACTCGCCTTGACGACGTAGCCACTTGCTCCGGCGAGGACCGCGGCCGCCAACGCCTCGTCCTCGTCGAACGACGTCACCAGCAGGGCGCTGATGGACGGGTCGACGGCCCGCACCTGTCGGCACACCTCGATGCCGGTGCCGTCCTGGAGCTGTACGTCGAGCACCATGACGTTGGCCTCGAGCTCGAGGATCGCCCGCGCGGCCCCTCGCGTGGAGCCGGAGTCGCCCACGACCTGGATGTCCTTGGCGGCCACCAACAGGTCTCGCAGGCCGCGACGCACGATGTCGTGGTCGTCCAGGAGGTAGACCTTCACGAGGCTGGAGGCATAGCCGGGCATGTCCCGTTTCTACTCCATGGACGCGGCGGGGCCCGGGAGATCGGGGCTTTCGACCCTCGGAGGGTCCGGTGTTCCGCCCTAGCGTGGTGGCCCAGAGCGGTCCTCACCCGTAGCTCGGCGCGGACCGTACCGCCGGGGAGCAGATCGGGACGGAGGCGCCAGCGTGAAGGAGACACGCCCTGCGCCGACCGACCACGTGACGGCGTACCGCTGGGTGGTGCTGGCCGCCTTCATGACCGTCAACCTCACCATCCAGGTGCTCTGGATCAGCTATGCGCCGATCACGAGTGTCGCGAGTGACTACTACGGCGTCTCCGACGTGGCGATCGGGGCGTTGGCGATGTCGTTCATGGTCGCCTACCTGCCGCTCTCGCTCCCGGCCTCCTCGGCGATCGCCCACCACGGGTTCCGGGCCGCCGTCGGCTTCGGGTCCCTCCTCGCCGGAGTCGCCGGTGTCGCGCGCGGACTGGCTGGGGCGCACTACGTCCCGGTGCTTCTCGCGACCCTCGGTGCCGCGGCCGCCCAGCCCTTCCTGCTCAACGCCTGGACGACGATGTCGTCGCACTGGTTCCCGCGATCGCAGCGTGCCACCGCGGTCAGCCTGGTGACACTGGCGAACCTGGTCGGCGCCGGAGTGGGCCTCGCCCTCACCCCCCAGCTCGAGAGGTCGATGAGCGTCGGACGCCTCCAACTCGGGTACGGCGTGGCGGCCCTGGCCGCCGGGGTCGTCTTCGTCCTCGTGGTCCGCGACCGCCCTGCGGTCCCACCGGACCACCGGCCGGTCTCCCGGGAGGACACCGTGGAGCTCGTCGGGGTGCGCCACGCCCTGCGGGTGCGGCCGTTCCTGGTGTTCCTGGCCGTCGCGTTCGTGGGCATGGGCGTCTTCAACGGCATCTCCACGTGGGTGGAGGAGATCGTGCGGCCACGCGGGTTCTCCTCGGCCGACGCCGGGAACCTCGGCGCCCTGCTGCTGCTCGGTGGCGTGGTGGGGGCGGTCGTCCTCTCAGCGCTGTCCGACCGGGCTCAGCGGCGGGTACCGTTCCTGACTCTCGCCCTCGCCGGTTCGGCTCCGGCGCTGCTGTCGTTGGCACTGGTCGGGTCGCGTGCCGGGCTGTTCGTGTCGGCGTTCGTGCTCGGGTTCTTCCTCACCAGCGCCATGCCGATCGGCATGCAGTACTCCGCCGAGATCACGGTGCCGACACCCGAGGGCACCACGAACGGGCTGATCCAGCTCGCCGGCCAGGCCTCGGTGGTGTTCGTGCTGCTCATGGAGCTGACGCGGACGCCGTCGGGCTCGTTCACGCCGTCGCTCGCCGTACTGGCGGCGCTGATGGCGCTCGGGGCGATCCTCCTGCACCGACTTCCAGAACCCCACCACCACCTGGCGTTGCGAGATGCTCTCGCGAACGCCGGAGATCGAGAACAGGACCGTGTCTGATGAACGACTTCCCGTACGCCGAGCGGTTCCCCGTGAACCGACACCTGCCCGCGCACGGCCGCCCGCGTCCGGACGTGCTCAGTGAGCTCCACGCGATGGCCGAGGAGGAGGACGCCTTCTGGGAGACCGGGAAGTGCTCGGGAACCATGTACTCCGGCGACCACGAGCACTACGGCTTCCTCAACGAGGCGTTCGGGCTGTTCGCGCACGTGAACGTCCTGCAGCGCGACATGTGCCCCAGCGCCACGAAGTTCGAGGGCGAGATCCTCGCGATGGCGCTCGACCTGATGCACGCCGACGTGGTCGACGACGCCACGCCGGGAGGGCTGATCACCAGCGGTGGGACCGACAGCATCCTGCACGCCATGCTCGCCTATCGGGAGTACGCCGCCCACGAGCGCGGCATCGACGGCTCGACCGGTCGGCCGAACATCGTGAAGCCGGAGACCGCGCATCCCGCCTTCGACAAGGCCGCCCGGCTGCTCGGGCTGGAGCTGCGCGTGGTCCCGGTGACCGACGACACGACCGTCGACCCGGACGTGCTGGCCAAGGAGGTCGACGACCTGACGATCGGGATCATCGGCTCGGCCGGCAACTACGGCTACGGCACGATCGACCCCATCGCGGACCTCGGCCTGCTCGCCCTGGAACGCGACGTACCCCTGCACGTCGACGGGTGCCTCGGGGGCTTCATCCTGCCGTTCGGCGAGGAGCTCGGGTACGACGTACCCCCGTTCGACTTCCGCGTGCCCGGCGTCATGTCGATCTCTGCGGACACCCACAAGTACGGCTACTCGTTCAAGGGCACGTCCACGCTGCTCTTCCGTGACAAGGCCTTCCGCAACGCGCAGTACTTCGAGCTGGCCGGCTGGAGCGGCGGCAAGTACATGTCGCCGAGCATCGCCGGATCGAGGTCCGGCGGCCTGCTGGCGGCGACGTGGGCGGCCATGGTGCAGTACGGCCGGGACGGATATCTCGAGCATGCCCGGGCGATCTTCTCGACGGCCGAGCGGATGAAGACAGTGGTGCGCGCACACCCCGAGCTCCGGGTCATCGGGCGTCCGACGTTCTGCTTCAGCTTCGCCTCCGACGCGTTCGACATCTACCACGTCGCCGACTTCATGCGGGAGCGCGGCTGGCGCTTCAACGGCCAGCAGTACCCCAACGCGATCCACATGGCGGTGACCGGGCCGCAGACCGGGCCTGGTGTGGCCGAGCAGTTCGAGACCGATCTCGCCGAGGCCGTGCCGTACGCCGTCGCCCAGGAGGCCGCCGGCGTGCCCGCGGTCAGCGGCGCGATCTACGGCGGGGTGGCCGGCGGGCTGACCAGCGAGGTCGAGGAGTTCATCGCGGCCGTGATGACCGACATGCTCGACACCCAGCAGTCACTGCCTCCGAACCCGTCATGAGCGACCCGGCCGCTCGGTTCGTGCTCGCGGTCGACCTCGGCACCGGCGGCCCGAAGGTCGGGATCGTCACCACTCGCGGCGAGATCGCGTGGTGGGAGCACCACCCGGTCGCCACGCGAGAGGGACCCGGCGGAGCCGCGACCCAGGACGCCGACGAATGGTGGCGCCTCGTGGTCGCGGGCTCCCGCAGGGGGCTCGCGGAGCTCGGCCTCGATGGCGACGAGATCGTCGCGGTCGCGGTGACCGGCCAGTGGGCCAGCACCGTCCCCGTGGACGAGTACGGCGTTCCGGTGGGCGAGTGCGTCATGTGGATGGACTCTCGTGGCCGCGACCTGTCGCGCTCCGTCGTAGGCGGCCCGGTGTCCGGGTACGACCCGAGGGCCCTGGCGACGTGGGTACGTCGTACCGGTGGTCTTCCGTCGACCAACGGCGACGACCCGCTCGGCCACCTGCTGTTCCTCGAGTCGGAGCAGCCGGCTGTCGCGAGCCGCGCGAGGTGGTACCTCGAGCCGGTCGACTACCTCACCATGCGCCTCACCGGCATCCCTGCCGCGTCGCACATGTCGATGACGGCCGCCTGGCTCACCGACAACCGCCGCCTCGACCTCCTGGCGTACGACGAGAAGCTGGTGCGGCTCTCCGGGGTGCCGGCTGAGAAGCTGCCACCGCTGGTCGCCTCGGGCTCGATCATCGGGCCGGTGCAGCCGTCCGTCGCCGCCGAGCTGGGCGTCTCCTCCAGTGCGCAGGTGGTCACCGGGATGCCCGACCTGCACGGCTCGACGATCGGCTCGGGGTGCGTGGAGCCCTACCAGGCCCATCTCTCGATCGGGACGACCGCCTGGGTGGCCTGCCCCCTGCCGGAGAAGAAGACCGACGTGATCCGGCAGCTGGCGGCAGTCCCGGGGCTCGGCCGGCTGGGCGGTGCGCCGTACCTGCTGGGCAACAACCAGGAGAGTGCCGGTCGCTGCCTGCAGTGGTTCCGGGACACCGTGACCGGCGGGTCACCCGGCTCGACCCCGTCGTACGCGGAGATCACCGAGCTCGCGGCGACTGCTCCGGCGGGCTCGCACGGTGTGCTCTTCACCCCGTGGCTGGCCGGTGAGCGGAGCCCGGTCGACGACCGAGCGGCGCGCGGAGGGTTCCACAACCTGTCGATCACCACGTCGCCCGCGGACCTCGCTCGCTCGGTGCTCGAGGGAGTGGCCTTCAACGCGCGTTGGCTGCTGGAGGCCGCCGACCACTTCTCCGGCCTCCGGTTGGACCCGCTCCGCCTCGTCGGCGGAGGCGCGCAGTCGGAGCACTGGTGCCGGATCGTCGCCGACGTCTGCGACCGGACGGTGGAACGAGTGGCCGACCCGCTCCTGTGCGGACTGCGCGGCGCCGCGCTCGCCGGTGGCATGGCGGTCGGCGACGTCGACCGCGACGAGCTGCGACGACTGGTGCCCGTCGACCGGACCTTCCGGCCGGACGGCTCGCAGCGCGCGGCGTACGACCGGCTGTACGCCGAGTTCCCCCACCTGTACCGCTCACAGCGGCGGATGTTCCGACGGCTCAACCGACGTCCCTGACTCCGCCGGCGGGTTGATCAGGGCGCACTGCCCACAGACCAACCGGTCGCCCAGAACGCCGGCGGACGTCACACCCTAGGGCGCAGTGGCGTGGCGTCTGCTAGCGTGATGGGAGTCGCGTGACCGGTCCTTTGGCAAAGAAGTCGTCAACCTTCCACGGGAGGTAGCCAGACCGGGCACTCTGAGCTTCGGGGGGTCGCTCACCCCCGGCGGCCTTCCGGCTCACGGAACGTCGGCCGCTGTGGTTCGAAGCTCCGGATGCCACTCGGAAACCCCATCGGGGGCTACCGCTGGGCCCCTCTCCAGGCCTGGCCTCGAGGAGCAACGAGCATGGCCCGAAGCACAGGACGTCATCTGGACCACCCGGACAACGACCGGGGACGCCATCGCGCCCGCGAGCGGCAAGCGAACCGGCGAGCAGCCTGGACGGCGCTCACGGGGGTCGTCGCCCTGGTCGCCACGGTGCTGGCGATCAGCAGTGGACTGTTCGCGCCGACGACCGCGATCGCGGGCTCCGGCGACACGCCCTGCTGTCAGGCAACCAACTTCATGACCAGGATCTTGAGGGCGACGACGACCGCCACGGTCCGAGTTCCGGGGTCGACGACGACGATCTGGAAGAAGCGGCCCTCACGGACACCCACCCCGACACCCACCCCGACACCCACCCCGACACCCACCCCGACACCCACCCCGACACCGACACCCACCCCCACGCCCGCGCCCCCGCCCACCACCGCACCACCCACGAGCGGTGCCCTGTTCGGTGCCTTCCCGGGCTTCGCGTCGGCCACGGACCACACCGAGACACAGGCCTCCCGGCTGGACCGGGTCACGCAGGAGTTCGGCGGGCACCTCGGCGTCGTACGGGTCTACCAGGAGGGCAACCTCACGCTGCCGAAGGTGGCAGGTCCGGCCATCGTCTCCTGGAACTTCCCCCTGGCAGGCACGCTCGCCGGGCAGTACAACGCCCAGATCGACGCGATCGCCCGAGGCGCGAAGTACCCGTTGTGGTTCGTTCCGTGGCACGAGGTGGAGCACAACAAGTTGGCGCCCGCCGACTATGTGAGGCTCTTCCGCTACATCGCCGACCGCGTCCACGCGATCGGGAACCCCAACGTCAAGATGACGCCGATCTTCATGGGCTGGACCGTGCGCAAGATGGACCTCGCGACCTTCAACGCGTACTACCCCGGAGATGCCTGGGTCGACGCGCTCGGGTTCGACACCTACCTCAGCCCGAAGGTTCCCGACCTCTCCACTCCCGAGGGCATGCTTTCCGCCCCGATCCAGGTGGCCTCACAGCACCACAAGCCTCTGGTCATCGGCGAGGTGTCCATCCGACCCGGTTACACCGACGCGCAGTGGACCGACGACGTGGCCCGGATCGTCCACGTCCTCGACACCCCGGCAACGGCCGCCGTCACGTGGTTCGAGACGGACAAGTACGACGGCGACTGGCGGATGGCCCCGCACTCGGGCTCCGTCGCGGAGTGGTCGAAGGTGACCTGACCACGGTCGTGTCCGCTCGTAAGTCGAGTGCAGCCTCCACGAGCGCCTGAACCCTGACGCTGTGGCTGGTCGTGAGCCACACGAGTGCGGTCTTCGACGATGGAAGGTCATGAATGGCGCCGCACTGACGCCGGGGTGAACGATCTCCCCGTCGCAGCGCGCATGATCGACTCGGCCAGCGTTGGGAGTGGGACCGTCCGCGGAGAGCGCCGACTCGCTGTCCGCGGCGCCATGAACGCGTTCAGCACCTCGCGCACGAGCATCCCGTTGCCAAGTGGGGACGTCCTGTGACCTGTGCTGGGCGACCTGGCTGCTGAGTGGTCACGTGGTGCTGAGCATCTCCAGGACGGCGCTGATGAAGGTGTCGCGCGCCGGCGACTCGTCCTCTTTCAGGCCCGCCAGCGCGCAGGTGGAGGGTGGCAGGTCGCGCAGCGGAATGGTGACAACGTCGGGGTGCTGGAAGTGCTGGGCGAACGGCGCGACGGTGGGGTGGATGAGCCGGCCTCGCGCGAGCAGGTAGAGGAGCTCGGCGGTGTCTTCGACAGGTGCGTCGACGAACCGGATGGGCCGGCCGGACGGGGTGGTGTGAGGGCAGGTGGCCTCGGCCAGCTCTGGGGGGTAGCCGTGGGGCCTTCGGACGTCGTGGTCTGCGAGGGCCTCCACGGACACCTCGGTGCTTTCGGCGAGGGGGTGGGTGCGTCCGAGCATCACGACGCGTTGGTCGGCTCCGCCGAGTACGGGACCGACCCGGATGTCGGGTTGGTTGAGAGGCAAGCGGGTCACGACCAGGTCGACCTCGCGTCGGCGCAGTGGGCCGAGCCGGTCATCGAAGGGTGTGGTCAGCAACTGCACGGACGACCCTGCATGGTGCGATTCGTAGCGTTCGATCGCTCGGGTCAGGACCTCGACCCCGGACGCGGCGTTGAGCAGACCCACGCGTACCACTCCGGGGCCGGAGGCTCGGGCCCGGGCCGCGCGTAACACGCGGTCCAGATCTGAGATCGCTGGGGAGAGCTGTGCGACCAGCTCCTGCCCGGCCTCGGTCAGGCTGACATTCCGGGTGGTGCGGCTGAGGAGCCGTCGGCCGCCCAGCTTCCGTTCCAGGGCGCGCAGGGTCTGGCTGACGCGGGACGTCGAGATCCCCAGACGATCGGCGGTGCGCCCGAAGTGCAGCTCCTCGGCGAGTGCCAGGAACAGGCGCATCTCACGCAGCTCGACCTCAGGCATCGTTGACCGACGCTACACGGCACGTGCAGCAGATCGTCGTTGATGTCGGCGGCGTCCGCTGAAAGCGTGGAGGCATGGACAGCGGAGAGGTCATCACCGTGGGCGTGATCACTCCTCACGCCGCGGTCGGGCCGGAGGCGGAGCTCCCAGCCATGGCGCCAGGGTCGGTCCGCGTCCACGTCTCCAGGACGGCGGATGCGGCACTCGGGGAGTCCTGGGTCAGCGCGAGTCCCAGTTCGCCCGCCGTACTGCGTGCACTCGCCACATCAACGGTGCTCGACCGGGCCGTATCGCCGTTCCCGCCGGCCGCGGGCTTGGACGTACTGCCGGGCCAGGTCGGCCAGGGCGCGAGCCGCGGCGGACCCGATCGATGAGTACCGCCTGGTCGTCCAGCCGCTGGAGCTGGGTCGCGGATCTACCGGCCGAAGCGGCCGTGAGGAAAGGAAACCCATGGGCAAGGTACAAGCGCAGGCGATCATGTCGGTCGACGGGTACGTCGCCAAACAGGACAACACCATCGGCCGGTTGTTCGACTGGTTGCAGAATGGCGAGGTCGCCATCCCCACTCCCGCCGGAGACTTCAGCGTCCACCTCAACCCGGCGAGCGTCGAGCACTGGACGGGTTGGGCGTCCTCCCCGGGAGCGCTCGTCTGTGGACGCGTGCTGTTCGACGTCACCGATGGCTGGCAGGGTCGCCACACCCTGGACCTTCCCGTCGTCGTGGTGACCCATCAGATCCCGAAAGAGTGGGTGGAGGAGCATCCTGACGCGCCGTTCACCTTCGTCACCGACGGCCCGGAAGCCGCCATCGCAGAAGCACAGCAGATCGCCGGCGACCGCGTTGTCACGGTCACCGGGGGTGACATCGCCCGACAGGGCCCTCGAGTTGGGGCTGCTCGACGAAGTGGCGATCGACCTCGTGCCGGTGGTCATGGGCGAGGGGAACCGGCCCTTCTTCGGCAAGCTGTCCACCGAGGACGTCTTGCTCGGCAACCCGACCACCAGCATCCAAGGCGACCAGGTCACCCACCTCGTCTTCCCCGTCCTCGGCTGACCGATAGCCCAACCCACTACGGCCACGCCGCGGGACATCGGGCGGGACTGACCACAGAGACTCTGGAATCAGATGTCGTAGTAGAGCTCGAACACTCCAAGCGGTGTTGGCAGGTCTTGGTCAACTCGGGAAAACACGGTCTGACCTGCGCAAACGCTGATTTCGATCGTCTGTCGATGATGGCTGATTTCGGCCTCGAACGGATCTCCTGCGGAATCCCTGCGGAATTTTGAGAGGCCCCTTTCTGGGGTAGAGGGCGACCGTGTGCACGCGCTCGTCGATCAGTCTCCGAGGGAGGCGCGGGCATCGCTCAGCAACACGTACATGTGCAGTGGGTCAGTGGGAGACGGCTTGAATCCGAGGGTCGCGTAGAAGTCGGCCGCCTGTTCGTGCAGTGCATGAACGAGCAGCAGTCGAACACCGATCCGGTCCGCAGCAGCCAGGGTCGACAGGATGGCGTCGCGAACGAGACTTCGGCCCAAGCCCGAGCCTTGGGCCTTGCGGTCAACGGCGAGTCGGCCCAGCAGTACAGCGGGGACAGGGTTGGGTGCGTTCCGACGTGCCCGACTGGGGAGGCTCGCGTGCTCGACGGCGACCGCCGACAGGGTGTAGTAGCCGACGACTCGGTTGTTGTCGCTGTCCGCGCAGACGTAGCAGCGGGCAAGGTCCGAGATGTGGTTGGTGAGAGCGCGGTCGGCGAGGTAGCGATCGAGTGAGACTTCGCCCGAATCGAAACCCGACGTGCCGTCTGTCGGCTCGATCGGGCGGGGACGCTGCAGCGTCACTCAGGCCTCGTCCCAGGGCGCCCGTTCGCTGAGCAGTTTCGCCAGTTCGGGGACGCGCTGTGCGGGGCGGTCGAGGATCGCTGAAAACTCGGCCCAGGCGGCATCGTCGAGTCGGAAGACGCGTCGATCGGCGAGTGTGTCCTCGGCCCGGGTGACTGCAGCGCTGGTGACGAATTCGGTGAGGGACTGACCGGTCGCAGCTGCTGCGTCCCGAATCAGAGCATCCTGATCGGGGGTGAGGCGCATGGCGAGGCGGGCCTGCTTGCGCCGGGTTGCTTCGGGTGTGGTGGTCATGCGTCTAACGTACGCCTGTTGGACATACAAGTCGAACGAATGCCTAACATGACGCCCGAACGATTCAACCAGCCCAGGAACACGCCCCGGCAACGACGCTCCCAACGCGGAGCCGTCGAGGACCGCTGGCGCAAGCGGATCAGGGCACGGACGGGAACGCCATCGACGTGCCGTTGGCCGTCGCGGGCACGGTGACCCGCTGGCGCGCCCGGTACGTCGACGACGCCGGCTGCGAGCACACGCGCGCCTTCGATCGGGCTGAGCAACTGGTGCCACTTGGAGAGGACTGAGTCCACGTACTGCGCCCATGGCATGGCCTGTGGTCGAGTGGGATCGTCGTCGGGTCGCCGCGTCGGGAGGTTCGCCGCGTCCCCCTCATCGCCCACAGACATGCCCTTGTTCCTAAGGGCGTGGACCGGCTCACGATTGGCGATCGGTCACCTACCGGCGGTCATGCGACCAGTCTCAGGCCAATGCTGCGGTAGAAGCTGAACGGGTCGGTCCAAGCGACGTTAAAGGCGTTGCAGACGTCGGGGATCTTGATCTTCTTCTTGGAGTCCGGCGCGGGCTGCTCGCGGGTGACGACAGTCGAGCCGGTAGCGAGTGCGTGGGCGATCAGCTTGTAGTCAGCGGAGTCGAGGAACTCGTCGATGGCCTCAGGTCGGTACTGCCGGGCAGGGTTAGTGGCCCAGGCGGCGATCTCCGTCATCGCCGCGACCACGTCGGCGGTGTCCGCGAGCCAGAACGAATCAGGCCGGGCACGAGCCCAGTCGACGAGGTCGCCGGTCCCAGCTGTGATCTCGTCCTTCACGGCGTCGATCGAGGCGACTTGGCCGACGTGGGTTGGGTCGCCGGCCAGGTCCAGAAGCCAGGTGCGATGTCGAACGCGTAATAGAGACGGTTCGCCTCCATGAAGGCGTTGGCGTCGAGGAGATGCATCAGGCCGCCCCGAGGCGGCGTGCGTACTCGTTGAACGTGCTCGCGGACTTCATGGACATCAGGCGCATCGCTTCGGTGATGGGAGTGCGTCCTTCGAGTGCGTCTGCAACCAGGGCGCGGGAGAGGCGCTCGCCTACACGGAACGGCTGGTTGTTGTAGTGGTCGCCGCCCCCACTTTCGCTCGCCTCGGTGAGGTTGCGGAGCCGAGCGACCTCAGCGTCGTACGCGGCGGTGTAGTTCTCGATGTGGCGAACACGGGTTCGGTGCAGCGCCTGTAGGACGACCAAAGTCCCGCAGTGGAATTCATGGGCGAGCGTGTCGAGGGCCTGTGTCAGCGGTGCACTCGCGACCCGCGCGTGTCGGCCGACCAAGTCGTCGCGAGGCACGAGAACCTCGGATGCAACAGCGTTGCACCAACGTTCGACCTCGGACTGGCCATCGGAGCGGGGGTCCTCGTTGCCGATGCCACTGGCGCCGCGCCAGACATGGGCGAACTCATGGGCGAGGGTGAAGATCTGGCCGTTGAGGGTCTGATGGGTGTTGACGAAGACCAGCGGAGCGGTGTCATCGACCAGGGCGAACCCGCGGAACTCGTTCTCGTCAAGGGGCCGGCGGGTGTTGTTCTCGACCATGGAGGTCGCGACGGTCAGGCCGCCTAGAGCTTCGAAGCTTCGCAGCAGCGCCTTGCGGGTGTCTGCCCACGTGCCATGGCGATCGGACACCTGGAAGTCCAGCGCGCTCCGGATCTGAGCTGCAGCCTCGATCGGCTGGAGTTCGGCGGCAGAGCCAACGAAGGCCAGGGGCTCTGCCCCCAATCCGAGTGCGTAGTCGCGGTACCACTCTTGGCGTCGTTGGGACTGACCGATGACAGCGATGAGGTTCGCGCTCGGCGTTGGGACTTCCGCGAACCCTTCCCGGAAGTCAGGGACCGGCAAGGACCACGCAGGAGGTTGGGGGAGAAGTAAGTAGCCGAACGGAACCCCCGCGGCCTTCGCGAAGTCCTGAAGTTGCTTCAACGTCGGGCGGGCTTCAGCGGCGAGCCACTTGTCGAGCTTAAAACGACGGTGAAGCCCTTCTTCGTCGGCTCCGGTCACGTCCAATGCCCAGGACAGCACGGAGGGAGCGACGTCGACTCGTACGGTCATTGCACTCTCCCTTCATGCTTGCATGCGCAACGCCGCACGCGCGTGGCTATCTCTGTCCATCCTGCCGCACCTCGATCGGGCCAGTCCGCAGGAGCGCCAAGCCCGATTGTCCCAGTGTGAACGTTGGGTCCGACACTTCGTACTGACCCGCGTCCGGTGCCATCGCATTCGGGTGGGTCGCCTACGCTCGGGTGCCGTGAAGGCTCGGCTCAACGACACTCAAACCGCTGTGCTCTGCTGGTTGGCGGACGGTCAGCCTGACGGAGCGGGGTCAAGTCCTCTGGGGTGGTGTACGACGGGTGATCCTTCGTCGTTGTTGTTCAGGCCGTGATGGCTTGCAGGGTCAGGTCGTCGGGCACCTCCTCGATGTGGGTGTCGACGGCCTGTGACTTGGCGAGGACGTCGAGCCCGAGGTAGCGGCGGCCTTCTGCCCATTCGTCGTGTTGTTCGGCCAGGACGGCGCCGACGAGCCGGATGATCGAGCTGCGGTCGGGGAAGATCCCGACGACGTCGGTGCGGCGGCGGATCTCGCGGTTGAGTCGTTCGTTGGGGTTGTTGGACCAGATCTGGCGCCAGACCTCTTTGGGGAACGCGGTGAAGGCGAGGATGTCGGCGTGGGCTTGCTCGAGGTGGTCGGCCACGGTCGGCAGTTTCTCGGTCAGGGCGTCGACGACCCGGTGGAACTGGGCGTGGACCGACTCGGTGTCGGGCTGGTCGTAGACCGAGTGCAGCAGGGCTTTGACCCAGCCCCAGCTGGACTTCGGGGTCGCCGACATCAGGTTCGCTGCGTAGTGGGTGCGGCATCGTTGCCAGGCTGCGCCGGGCAGGGTCGCGGCGATCGCGGCGACCAACCCGGCGTGAGCGTCGCTGGTGACGAGCTTGACCCCGGACAGGCCGCGGGCGGTCAGGTCGCGGAAGAAACCCAGCCAGCCGGCCCCGTCCTCGCTTGTGGTGACCTGGATCCCGAGGATCTCGCGGTGCCCGTCGGCGTTGACGCCGGTGGCGACCAGGGTGTGGACCGGCACCACGCGCCCGCCCTGGCTGAAGGCCTCGAAGGTGCGCGGCTCCACGATCTTCAGGGGTACGGCGACGTTGTTCACCGCGGCGGGATTCGTCGGACTCGCGCGGACGGCACCCACCCGACCAGTGATGCGACGAGAACTCCGAGTTGGCGCATGGGGCGAACGCGAGCCGTCCGCACATTGGCACTCGTGCCCTCGATGACAACAATGCGTCCGAGGGCAGACGAGGGCGACATCGCAGGCCAACTCCTCTACGCAATGGACCTATGAGCAGCGTGCACGGGCGGCTACACACCACCGACCATCACCGGCTCGTGCTGTGTGACGACGCTTTCAAGACAACGTGCCGGGCGGCGAGGATGGACGCCGATAGCCGAAAACCAATAGCGGAGCGGTGTCTATGGGGAGGCGGTGGTGGACGTGACGAACCCGCTGACGAGGCATTGGGCGGTGTGATCGAAGATGTCGCCGTCCCCGGGGTGGAGCGGGTTGAGGTCGCTGCTGTCGAACGACAACTGGCCGTTCACGATGATCCCGCCCTTCCGGGTATAGGTGAACGATGTCTCGCCGTATGCGTTCCCGTCGCCGAGGGACTCCAGGTGGGACGCGCTGTGTGGACCAAAGTCCGAGTGGTGCAGCCCGTCGGCGCTGCCGTTGCCTGCGGAGTTCCACATCTCTGACGCCAGGTGCGCGTGGTCGACCGTGCTGGTCATCACGACCTCGAGGTCGCCGTTGGCGCAGGTGGCGTTCAACACGAGGCCTCCGAGGTGCAGGATCGTCTTCGGCGTCGTGGAGTTGGTTTTCGGCGCGTAGAAGACCTTGCGCACGGTGATGCCGCCGACCGTGTCGGCATTGGCGGCGTGCCGCACCGTGGCGAGCCGCGACTCCTTGATCTGGGCGCCGGTCAGGGTGTTGTTGATCAGCTTGCGGCCGGCAATCGAGTGGTCCGCGATCGAGCTTCCGTTGATCGTCGCGGCCGCGTATGCGGTGCCGCTGATCGCCACGACGAGCGCGAGACTCGCGACGATCAACGCCGGCGACGGGCGAAGTTCTCTTAGCATGGCGGTCCTCCGGTCACGGCTCGCCGTACCGGTCAAGTCTCTACGGCGATCCTCGGTGATTGGTGGCCGCAGCATACGCGCGCGAACGCGCGGGGAGGTGCGTCACCAACAGCCGGAAGCTGGGCCGCGAACAGCGCTCTAAGGCCGACCGGCAGTCGGTCGGATGGCTCGGAGACTGCTCTTCCATGGCAATGGCTCAGCCGAGCAGGAGGTGGTGGCTGGCTGCGGTCATCCATTCCTCGACGCGGTCGAGGGACCAGCCGTAGCTCTCACGCAGCAGCAACGCGAACCGGAAGTCGGTGACGGCTGCCAAGGTCTCGGACATCGCGTTGGCCTCGTCAGCGGGGGCGAGTGCCTGCATCTTCTGGAGCATCCCCACGACCGTGCGGGCACCGTCGAGGTGTCGGCGGTGTCCCTCGTCGAGCACGACCTGGAGCTCGGGCTCGGCGGCTGCTCCGGTGACGAGGGCTCGGATGATGTCCTCGCAGTTCTCCAGCATCGACCGGGTGATGCGGGCGGACAGGCCGGCCACCTGCTGCGGATCACCGGAGGCGGCGACCGAGCCGACGATGGCGCCGATGCCGGCCTCGGAGTCGATCAGGTCGTTGAGCCTGGCGACCACCGCCTGCTTGGAGCCGATGCTGTCGTAGACGGTCTGGGCGGAGACGCCGGCCGCCCGCGCGATGTCACGGACGCTGGTCCGGGTGAACCCACGTTCGGCGAAGAGTCGGCGGGCGGCCAGGAGGATCTCGTTCCTGGTGAACTCCGCCTGCCGCTCGCGCATCGTCGGCTTCTCGGAAGGCATGGCTCTCTTCTACCACTTGACAACGGTTCCCGTGACTTGACTATTGTTCCAGTTACTTGAACACCATGCCACTCTGTTAGGAGACCCCATCATGCCGGAGGCCACCCACCTCGACTCCCACGTCGAAGACTCCACGCCCCGCACCACCGGTCGGTCGGTGACCGGAGACCTCAGCACCCGCGCTGCGGGCTGGGGAGCGCTCACGTTCGCCATCGTCGTGATCGGCCAGAACCTCATCCGCGGGGCATCCGCGCCGGGCAACGGCGCTTCGACCGCCCAGGTGCTGTCGCACTACTCGGCAGACGGAGCGATCCCCTTCGTCCTAGCTGCCACGTACGTCGTGAGCGGCATCGGTCTGACCGCCTTCCTCGGCGGCGTCACCCGACACCTGCTCGCCACCAGCCGACCGGGCTGGGCCATCACCGGTCTCGTCGGAGCCCTCGGCATCATCACCGTGTTCACCCTCGTCGTGGCTGCCGAGCAGGCACTCTCGGTCGCCGCGCACATGGACCACCCCCAGCCCGGCGCGATCCAGGCACTGTGGGCATTGCACAACAGCATCTTCAGCGTCCTAGACCTCTTCATCGCGCTCGCGCTGATCGGCCTGTCACGGGCCGCGGTCGCCGCCGCGATCACCCCCAAGGCATTCACCTGGGCTGCCCCCGTCGGTGCTGTCCTCCTGGTCATCGGCGTCATCGCCGGACCCTCTGTCGCACGAGGTCACGCCATGGCGTTCTTCGCGATCGCCGGATTGGGCTTCCTCGTCTGGCTCGCGTTCCTCATCGCCACCGGAGTCCGCCTGATCCGAACAACCGAGCCCGCCTGACAGCCACCCACACCCGATGAATACCGGCTCGCGCGGACACCCGCCCGAGCCGGTCCCACGTGTATGGAGCTCCCGAGACGACCGCTCGAGCTCTGGGCCGAGTCATTCCGGCTGTGACCGCCAAGTCGGGCTGGGGAGCGCCAACATGGGCAGCGTGCATGTCTACGCCTGCATGTTTCGGGTAGGTATCGCCCGCCAACACCCGAAAGGGAGCGTGCCCGCGCACCTGCGCCAGACCGACTGCCAGGTCGCCGTCAGGCTAGTCCGGTTCCGAGCCGCGACGCCTCCGCGGCAATCATTGGGGTCCCTCCACTAGACACGGGTCGTCCGAGTCACGCGGGTAACCCCTTTGGCCGGGTTTCGGCGCGGAACCAAAGCACTCACCGATGTGAGGGCGTCATCGCTGACAAGATGCGGTCCATGGCAGACGACCTGGACGCAGCGGACTACGACTCTGTCGCGAGGGCCATGGCGGCGGTCGGTCGAACCTCACTGAACGAACTCATCGACGAGTGGCGTCGACTCGCCGGGGCACGTCGAAGAGGGCTACGGCTGGACGACGTACGAGGACAGCAATGAACTCAGTTGTCTCGACGCGATCGCGACGGCCTGGCCGGTTCTCACTCATCGTGTCCAGCACCTCCGAGAGCCCGAGGTCTCGGCGCTCGACGCCCGCTTCCGAGCCGCCACCGATGCCCGTGCGGGTTCCGTCGTGGACGCGACTGATTGGTGGCGGTCGCGAACGCCCCGGCGTACAGACCGCGTTCAGGAGTAGGACTCAACGCACTCATGGCTGTTCGTACGCAAGGGCGCTGGTCACCCGACACTCCGGCGTGAGTCGTCATGATGTGGATCGTTTGTCCAGATGGGGGCGGCCGCGTCGCTTGCCCCCGGATGTTCTCGCTGCGATGTTGAAGGTCATTGTTCGGCGAGAGGAACAGCCATGCGTGTTCGTCTGTCTACTGCGGTCGCCACTGTGAGCGCAGCGGCGCTCGTGGTGGTGGGTCTCGACTACACGACCTACGCGGTCACCGGCGACAGCCTGTTGCTGGGTCGCATCAACCATGCCGACCGTACGACCACAATCGTGCGCCACGGCGGCGGAGTCGCGCTGTCCTTGAAGTCACGACATGGGTCCCCGTCGTTGCGGGTCAGCTCCTCGGCCCGCGTCCGTCGGCTGAACGCGGACCTCCTCGACGGCAGAAACGCGACGGATCTGGCATCCCGCGCGGTGAGCTACCGCGCGGGGAAGCGCGGTGACGTCGTCCCAGGGGCCGGCTTCTGGCGCGTGGACGTGGCGCCGGGCCTCTACCAGGTGAGCTTCAAGGCGTTCGTGATCCCGGACGCGGTGGCCCCAGGGGCGACGGTCGATGTGATCTGCGGGGTCGCCGACCTCAACACCCTGGAATCCAACACGAGGGTGTACACCGCCGACTCTGCCACGTACTCCAACGGTTTCCCGACCCTGATGTCCGGTGCGGACACGGTCCGCGTCGGCAAGAACGCTGACCCTGGCATCGTGTGCACGACCTCCACCAACGAAGACTTCACGCTGTTCAAGGCGGTCACGGCCTCCTTCACCCACGTGAACCACCGCACCGTAAAGACAGCAACGCCGGTGCCGACCCAGGCCAGGCCCGGTCGCCTGTTCGCCCAACTCCACCGCTGAGATCTCTCGGTCGGGCTTCGGCATTCCGGAAGCACCCGCACATGCGCTGTCAGGGTCGTTCATGCCGGTGAGCGGTCGTCGTCTCCGGTCACCTATGGAGTCCACGAGGGTCCTTGGACGGCAACGGGGCTCGGCATCTGGGTGTCCATCGAGCCCACGAATCCCCTAGGTTCTGCCCATGGAGCTCGAGCTGCGTGAGATCACTCCCGAGGTGCTGGACGAACTGCGCGCGCGGGTGATGCTTCCGCCTCATCAGGCCGAGTGGGTCGGCGGCAGCGTCGACGACTCCCTGCAGGAGGCGGCCGAGCTGCCGGAGGGGAACCCGTGGCCGCGGGGCGTGTACCGCGACGGTGTGCCGGTTGGGTTCGTGATGCTGAGCTGGGACGTCGAGCCGCACCCGCCGAGCCTCTACGGGCCGTGGTTCCTGTGGAAGCTGATGGTCGCCCCCGCAGCCCAGGGCACCGGCGTCGGCACGGCCGTGGTCCGGCACGTCGCCGCGCTGGTCAAGGAACAAGGAGCGACGGAGCTGCTGACGAGCTGCTTCCCGGAGGGCGAGCACACGCCGTACCCGTTCTATATCGGGCTCGGGTTCGTCGCGACCGGCGAGTACGCCGAGTGGAACGAGGAGATCCTCGTACTGACGCTGTGAACAAACTCCAGCCCTACGGCATCAGACCGGGCATGAAGACGCTTTGTGGACTCATCCTCGTGGTCGCGTCCGTGGTGCTGGTGTCCGGCCCGGCGCACGCTGCCAACCCGACCTGCCACGGCGTACGTGCCACGATCGTCGGCACCCGTGACCACGACGTGATTGTCGGAACCTCGCACCGCGACGTGATCGTCGCCGGACGGGGCGACGATGTCGTCTACGGCCGCGGCGGCAACGACCTCATCTGCGGTGGCCCCGGTGCCGACCGCCTGGAGGGTGGTCCCGGTGCCGACCGCCTGGAGGGTGGTCCCGGTGCCGACCGCCTGGAGGGTGGTCGGGGCCGAGACCACCTGTTCGGGGAGGAGGACCGGATCCACCACGGCGAGGCCGAGGCGTGCGACCACGGTGACTCTGTCGACGGCGGTCGCGGCGACGACGTGCTCGATCCCGGCCGAGACCCGCGGGCGAGCTATTTCGAGGGCTGCTCGGACCGGGACGAGGTGCGCTTCCGGCACGGCGGCGATCACGGGGTGCGCGTTGACCTTGTGCGCGGCACAGCGTCCGGGCGGGGACACGACACGATCGTGGCCGGGTACGGGCTCTCGGTCGTCGGCTCCGACCAGGACGACCTCATCCTCGGCACCGACTTCCCGGAGGTGTTCAATGCCCGCGGGGGCAACGACGTCGTGCGCGCCCGCGGCGGAGACGACCGCCTGCTCGAGAACAAGCACGCCAACGGCAACGACCTCTACGACATGGGGGACGGCCAGGACACCGTGATCACCTACCGCGGGCACGACACCGTCCTCGGCGGCGCCGACCGCGACCAGCTGATCCTGCTGAATCCGGCCGCGATGACCGTGGACGGCGGTGACGGCGACGACCAGATCTCCCGCTACGCCGTACCAGGCGGCCAGACGGTCACCGGAGGAGCCGGCGCCGACAGCCTGAACATCATCCTGCACGACTCGCCCGGACCCCAGGCCGAGCTGGACATCCCGGCCGGCACGATCACCATCGACGGCGTCTCCTCGGACGTCTCCGGCTTCGAGTTCTGGAACTTCGTGTCCTACCGACCCCTGCTGGTCCACGGCAGCGACGCCGGCGAGACCGTCCGGGCCAACGGCTGGGGAGCGACCCCCGACACGCCGCTCACCGCCTACATGGGTGGCGGCGACGACACGGTCGAGGGTGGGGCGAGCGACGACTACGTCGACGGCGGCGCCGGCACCGACTCCGCGAACCTCGGCGGTGGCATCAACACCTGCGTCGACGTCGAGCAGGGGGACTGCTGAACGTCGAGCCACACTGAGCCCGAACTCGGGTCAAGGGCTCGATGGAGCGGCACTGATGTCAAAGACACACCCAAAACGCTCCTCTCGCCACCAAACAAGTCACTCCGCTGGGTCAGGTGGTGCGTCATTTGGCGTCGGTTCGGAGCCTATTCTCCGGAAGTGGGGTCGACGGCGATGGAGGGTAGGACCGCATCGACGATGCGTTGGGCTAGGTCTTCCTGGAGTGGGGTACCGGAGAAGAGAAGTCGGTAGTAGATGGGTCCGAACAGCAGGTCTTGTAGAAGCGCGACGTCGACGTCGGCGCGTAGTTGGCCGGCTTCGACCCCCCACTGCACCAGCTCGTTCAGGTGCGTCGAGCGCAGAGCTCCGACCTCGGCGCGGAATGCGTCGGCCATGGCTGGGTCGGTGGCGAGGTCGGAGGCGAGGCCCTGCATGACGCGACCCATCAGTGTGGTCCTCAAGATCGTGGTGGCCGCCCCGAGGTAGCTGATCAACGCTTGTCGAATATCGCTGTGGGTGGGGGCTGCGATTGCGGTGCGGGCCATGTCGAGCACGACCGCCAGGGCGAGATCTTCCTTGGAGCGCCAGCGTCGGTAGAGGGTGGTCTTGGCGATGCCGGTGCGAGCGGACACGCCTTCGATGGTCAGCCCCTTCACCCCTGAATCGGCCAAGAGTTGGCGTGCAGCCTCAAGCGTCGCCTGCTCGATCGTGCTGGCGCGAGTGACAGCATGGGTAGGCGGCGGGGTCGAGGCAGGTCCATGTTCGTTGGTCACGGCGAGGGCAATGTAGCGCGCCAGGGTTGCCCGGCATTCGACACTTCGCTACGCTACGTAGCGTAGCGAAGTGTAGCGGTGATAGCGGTTCCCGGCATGTGGCCGAGGGCGACGTCCGAGGTCACGTCCCTGCGGGTGTTGGTCACCTGTCGCGATGCTCATTGGGGTGGGTGTCAACGCGCGTCGCTCGGGGGCGCCAGCGGTTTCGGCTCTGAAGGTGGAGGTGTCCATGGCGCGTCCGGCCGTCCTGCGGCGTGGCCTGTCCGGGCGGCAGATGGGCTCGGTCATCGGAGCGGTCTTCGGCTTGGTGTACGTGGAGGCGAACGCGTCGGGGCTGGGCCAGCCCGGCTCCCTGGTGGTCCGGATCGTTGGGGCTTCAGCTTTCGTGGCTTGTTTGTTGTTGTTGGGTCGGGGGCTCCGTCGGGATCCGACGCGGCCCGCCGAGCCAGGTCGCGCAGAGCCACGCCGGTTCGGTCTCGGGTACTGGCGGGTGGTCGCGGGGGAGGCTGTGGTGCTGTTCGTAGGCTGGTATGCCCTGAGTGGCCCTCTGGGTCGACCGGAAGCTGCGCTGCCGTGGGTGACGCTTGTGGTGGGGGTCCACTTCTTCGCGCTCGCTTTCGTCTTTCGGGCCCGCGTCCAGCATGCCTTGGGGGGCGGCGTTGACCGTCTGTGGCGCGGCGGGCATGGCTTTGGCGCTGAGCGATGCACCGGCCTCAAGTGTCGCTGTGGCTGCGGGAGTCGTTCCCGGATTCGTGCTGCTGGCCTTCAGCTTCTGGGGTCTCACTGGTTCCGGGCGCACGGTGGCGACGCCTAATGAGCCAGGGACCGGCGACCAGCCACGTGACGGTCGGCTCACTGCAGTGGAGCCGATGAAGGTGTTGGCCTCGAGAAGGAAAGACGGAGACAACTCATGACCGCTGTCGACCAGACCCCGTACAAGCTGCCACGTGAGGGCGGACAGATCGCCTACGACGTGGCCGGTGCTGGGCCGCTGTTGGTGTGCGTGCCCGGGATGGGTGAGCTGCGCAGCAGCTACCGACGCAACACCGGCGCCCTGACCAAGGCCGGCTTCCGGGTCGCGACCATGGACCTGCGCGGGCATGGCGACAGCGACGCCACCTTCGACGCCTACGACGACGTCGCGGCCGGTACCGATGTGCTGGCTCTGGTCGAGGAGCTCGGCGGTCCGGCGGTGGTGGTCGGCAACTCGATGGGCGCCGGGGCCGGGGTATGGGCCGCGGCGGAGCGGCCCGACCTGGTGGTCGGCCTGGTCCTGGTGGGTCCCTTCGTACGCCAGGTGCCGATCAATCCGCTGATGGCCTGGGCGTTCCGGGTCGCGATGTCGGGTCCCTGGGCTCCCCTGGTGTGGTCGACCTACCTGCCCTCGCTGTACCCGGGCCGGAAGCCACCGGACTTCTCCGAACACCGGGCCGCGATCCGCGAAAGCATACGCCGCCCCGGCCACGCCCGGGCCTTCACCAAGACGACCCGGACCAGTCACGCCCCGGCCGAAGCCAGGCTGCCGCAGGTGCAGGCCCCGGCACTGGTGGTGATGGGCACCGCAGATCCCGACTTCCCCGACCCGGCCGCCGAGGCAGCCTGGATCGTCGACCACCTCGCCGACGCCGAACAGCTGCTGGTCGACGGCGCCGGACATTACCCGCACACCGAAGAGCCGAGCACCGTCAACCCCACCCTCATCGCCTTCGCCGAGAAGGTGCTCGGACGCGGCTGATCCCAGACCGCAAGGACACGCACATCTGGGCGATGACTAGGAACTTTGGAGGGATCACCGTGGCAACCGTCACCAAACCAGGCTCCACCCAAGCCCAGTCCGATTTCCGGCTCGTCGGCCTGCTGTCGCGTGGGTTGAGGGCTGCCCCGGAGCTGTGGCTTGCCGGGATCGCGTTCGTGGTCTACCCGGCCCTGCGACCCTTCAGTGACGAGGTCTCCCGCGCCGGCGCTGCCGCGTTCGCGTCTCCCCAGTGGATCCTCGCCCACACCTTCGGGATCGCTGCCTTCACCCTGCTCGGGCTGGGCCTGTTCCGGCTGACCGAGACTCTGACGGTCCACCGCTCTCGAGCGCGCACGGGCCTCGCGCTGGCGTGGATCGGCATCTGCATGACCCTGCCCTACTACGGGGCCGAGGTCTTCGGACTCCACGCAGCCGGCCAGCAGGGGCTGGCCACCGGCCAGATCAGCCAGTTCGACGACCTGGTCCACGACATCCGCTGGGAAGCCGGCATCTGGTTCATCCTGATCGGACTGCTCGCACTCGCCATCGGCGTGATCGTCTTGACCAGCGCCGCCTGGCAGGAATCGCCTCGCCCCCGCCTGCTGCTGCTTCCCCTGGCCGTGGCGGTAGGTCTCTACATCCCCCAGTTCGCCGCCGCCCAACCGATCCGCGTCGCCCACGGGCTGCTGATGGCCGCGGGATGCGTCCTACTCGCCGCAGCGGTCGCCGCGCTCCGCACCACAAGGAAGCCCGCCCCAGCACGATGACAAGGCCACGACCCGCACACGTCGACATCGCCGCACAGATCCGTAAGCCACCACACCACAACGGAGAGGAGTCGTCATGGGCAGCGCCGTGGTGCTGATCAACCCGTTCGAAGTACCCGATGACGAAGCCGAGCAGTTCATCGACGCATGGGAAAGTGCCCGGAACTACCTCAGCCACCAGCCGGGATACCGGACGACCTCGCCGCATCACAGCCTGACCCCTGAGGTCACCTACCCCTTCGTCAACGTCGCCGAATGGGACTCGCCGGCCCACTTCCAACAGGCCATGTCCAGCGACCAGTTCCAGGCAATCGCAGGAGCCATGGCCGGCTACCCCGCCCACCCAGCCCTGTACCGCGTCATCCGGCACTAGCCACGAGGGCTGCAACCGGAATGGCGCACTCGGCGAAAGGCACTCCCCCTCCTGCCGGGGACGAAAAGGCATGCCATCGTCCCTCGAGCGTGGAGCTGTGCGAGGTCACCCAACACAACTGGCGTGCCTGCGCCGACCTGGACGTCGAAGACTCTCAGCAGACATACGTCGCCCCGGTCACCCGGTACCTCGCGCTCTGCGCCTACGACGACGGCCCCTGGAAACCAGCCGCCCTGACCGCCAACAACGAGCCGATCGGGTTCGTCATGCACGCCGTCGACCCCACCGACCACAGCTTCTGGGTTGGCGGTCTGGTCATCGGCCAAACCAAGCAACGTCGCGGGTACGGGCGGGCCGCCATGCAGGCCCTGATCGACCGAGCGCGTCAAGGCGGCCACCCCAACATCGCACTCAGCTACCAGCCGACCAACAACCCCGCCCGAGCCCTGTACACCGCACTCGGCTTCGTCGAGACCGGAGAGACCGAAGACCACGAAGTCGTCGCCCGACTCACCCTCAACCCGTGATGGGAAGACCAGTGCCCCGCGCCCTCTCGTTGACCAACGTCGCCCTCAGGGCCCTGCTCGAGACCGGCATCATCGCCACCTTCGCCTATTGGGGCTTTTCTGCCACAAGCAACACCGCGGTGCGCCTCGTCCTGGCGGTCATCACACCAGTGGTGGCCTTCGGGTTCTGGGGAGCAGTCGACTTCCGCTTCGCCGGACGATACGCCGAGCCGCTCCGTCTGATCCAAGAGCTCGCAGTGACAATCCTGGCAAGCACCGCGCTCTACCGAACCCATCACCACCTACTCGCATGGCTTCTACTGGCCCTGAGCGCGATCCACCACACCGCCGTATACCTGCTCGGCGAGCGCCTCCTCAAACGCCAGACCGCCAAGCCGCTACCTGACCAGGCGCGAACATAGGGAGTCGGCGGAGGCGCGTCATACCGCGAAGCGGCCCTCCCATACCGCCACGTTCGCGACGCGGGCAGGCGCTGATCCATCGACCGCGAAACAAGAGCCCGGTGTTGGAAGACACTCCGGTTATCGCTCTTCGGCGTCGCGAAGACGACTAGCCAGTTCGTAGAGATTGCCGTCAGGAGCACGAAAATGGACCCACCCCCACCGGCTGTCGCGAGCGGTGGGCCCGATGACTTCGGTCCCCACCTCTTCGAGCTCATGACGGGCCCGGTGAACGTCATCGACCTCGAACAGCGGAACGGGGCCCGCAGCGTTCTCGGTGAAGAAGTCGTAGTAGCGGTCGCCGGGAGCCATAATCTGGATCTTGTCGCCTTCTGAGGTCGAGAACTCCACCGTGGTCAGTTCCTGGAAGTCGACACGAAGCCCGAGAACTTGCTGGACGAAGACCACCATCGCGTCGTAGTTCTGGGTCGGGACACCGACCCACCGAATGTTCCGTACCTCCATCGCGAGCCTCCCTGGATCGCCATCCACAGCACAGACCCACGCTGCCACGTTGCACCGACAAGCGAGCGAGCGAGCGATGGCAACCAAGACTCAAGCCCCAGCATCAGTCAGTCCCATACCGCCGGGCCTGGGCTGCGATCCGGTCGAGCGGGACTCCGGTGAGGACTGCAGTCCAGGCGTCCCTGAGTTATCTGTGAGCTCGGCCGAGTTGGGTATCGACCCCGTCAAGTACGACCTCGAGGCCGACGTCGAACTCGTTGCCGTAGTGGTAGCCCGGCTGCAGGACGTGCTCGATGGTCAGCTCGAAGAGGTACGGGAAGTCCGCCCTCGGGAACTGGTCCATGATGGCGCCGGTCATCGCGGCCAGTTCGGACTCGTTCCGGAAGGGCAGGTTCACCTCCTGCAGCACGAACCCGTGGACGTAGCTGTCGACTGCCGAGATCGCGTGAGCCGCCGCCTCGACGGAGAAGCCACCTTCCCGGAAGTGCCTGATTCCGGCCTCCAGCAGCCGCAACGTGGCCGGCCCCGGCGTCGTCCGCGACGCCGTCAAGGCCACCGCCCAGGGGTGCCGACGCAGGACTGCCCGCGTGTTGTGCGCCCGCTCGCGGATCGGTGGCCGCCACCCATCGGTGCGTGAGGGGAGCTCGATCTCTGCCGAAACCATGTCGACCAGGCGGTCGAGGATCTCGTCCTTGCCGCTGACGTGGTGGTACAGCGAAGCAGCCTCGACCCCGAGCTCACGCGCCAGTCGGCGCATCGTGACCGCCTCGATGCCCTCACCGTCCGCCACCGCGACGGCACGCTCGACCGCCAGGTCCCCGTTGACCGGAGCTCGAGTCGCCGCCTCTTCCGTCCTTCGCCCCACGTCTGGTCCTCTCATCTGGTCCGTCAGGGTGTCCTATGGACAATCTAACATAGTTAGGTTACCGTCATGACTCCAATCTAACAGCGTTAGGAACGGCCTTCGGAAGCGGTCCCGGCGCGAACTTGCGAAAGGACCAGCCATGACCACCACCCAGACCAACCGCATCGCTAGAGGGCTCGCCTCCAACCACTCGACCTCCCCGCCAGTCGTTCGCCCGGACTCAACCGCACGCCGGACCGCCCGCATCGTTGGGGTCCTCTTCCTTGCCGGCTACGTGGCATACGGCGTGGGCAGCCTCATGGCGCAGGGCGTCGTCAGCTCCGCTGACCGCAGCGGCTCCACAGCGGTGTTCGTCACCGGCGGCGCGCTGATGCTGCTCAACTCGGCATTCGTGATCGGCATCGGCGTGCTGATGTTCCCGATCCTGCGAGCCCACAACAAGGCCGTCGCTGCGGGCTACCTGGGCACCCGGATCCTCGAGGGCGTCGTCCTGGCCATCGGTGTCGTGAGCCTCGTCGTCGCCACCGGCTCCCACGCCATCGACGCGAATGCCGTCTTCTACAGCGCCGCCGAGGCCGGGCTCGGTATCGGTAGCCTCTTCTTCTGCGCTCTGCTCTACCGCACCGGACTGGTTCCGCGGTTCCTGGCTGCCTGGGGTTTCCTCGGCTACGCGTGCTTCGCCGGGGGCAACCTGCTGACGCTGTTCGGCGTCGCGGGCGCCGGTCTCGTCGGCGCCATCCCCGGTGGATTGTTCGAGCTGACGTTCGCCATCTGGCTGATCGCCCGCGGGTTCGCCTCCACCGCGACCCTCCGCTCACGCGCGACCACCTGAGCGAATCGCGTGGCAAACCATGGCCCTGACGGTGCCGGGACCAGTCTGACGGTAGTCCGGGTCCGGACGAGTGGGCAGCAACCGACCTCGGTCTTCGCCTCCTTGTCGGCTGCCGACCCACGTGCCAACCCGCGCAGCCATAGAAGCGGATAGTGACACTTACGAAACGCCAAGGAGGACGGCCATGAAGGCGATCACCCAGGACAGGTACGGATCGGCGGACGTACTGCGGCTGGGCGACATCGAGCCACCTACGCCGGGCGAACACGAAGTCCTCGTCAAAGTGCAGGCGGCAGGAATCGCCCGCGGCGTGCTCCATGTCATGACCGGAGAGCCCTACCTGATGCGTCTGGTGGGCTTCGGGCTACTGAAGCCGAAGAACCCGGTTCTGGGCCAGGACGTCTCCGGGACCGTCGCCGTCACCGGCAGGGGGGTCACCCGCTTCGAAGTCGGTGACGAGGTCTTCGGCATCGCCAAGGGTTCCTTCGCCGAGTACGCACCCGCCCGCGAGGACAAGCTCAGCCACAAGCCCGAGAACCTTTCGTTCGAAGAGGCAGCAGCCATGCCCATCTCCGGGCTGACCGCGTTGGGCGCGTTGGACGCGGCCGGCGTCACAAGCGGGTCAAACGTGCTCATCGTGGGTGCGTCGGGAGGTGTGGGGACCTACGCCGTTCAGATCGCCGTCGCCCTGGGCGCGACCGTCACCGGCGTCGCCAGCGGCTCCAAGGTCGACCTCGTCACCACCCTGGGTGCCCGACACGTCATCGACTACACGCGAGACGACTTCGCCGACGGCTCACACAGGTACGACGTGATCGTGGACACCGGCGGCATGACGTCGCTGTCGCGTCTACGCCGGGCCCTTCAGCCGAAGGGGACCCTGGTCATCGTCGGCGGCGAGGACGGCAGCACCTGGAGCCCAGGCATGGGCCGCCAACTGAAGGCCGCCGTCATGTCACCGCTCGTGTCGCAACGGCTGAAGACGATCCTAAACAAGGAGCACTACACCGGGCTCGACCGCCTTGCGAAACTCGCCGCCACCGGAGACGTGGCACCCCACATCGAACGGTCGTACTCCCTCGACGAGGTGCCGGAAGCGGTCCGCCGACTCGAGGCGGGCAAGGTCCGCGGCCAGATCGTCATCACCCCCTGAGCAAGCCAACACAGCCTTGGGACGTACGACGAGCCGAACCGACCCGCGTCATTCCGCCGGGTGTCGGCGTGACCTCAACCTGTTTCATACCGCCGCGTTACGGGCGCCCAGGCCAGCTCCCCTGGAGATGACTCGCGCTAGGGTCCCGTGTCAGGTGTGTCGCTCGACGTACTCCTGCGGGTCCTTGTCGACCGGTTTGATGCCGGCCCAGTGGGCAGCCTCGTAGGCAATGAACTTCACCGCGATGTCGTGGCGGGTCCGCAAATCGGCGTGTCGCCGGAAGTCCGCCAGATCCTCCCGCTCCTCCTCGGCCATGTGGTCGCTGTTGGCCTCCCGCGCCTCGCGGACGGCCTCCCACCAGCTCTCGCTGCCGACCGGATGGACGTCCGCCTTGCGGATCCCGTCCCGGATCTCGTTATGGTCCTTGATGGCGTCCTCGGTCTCGTCCTGCGGACCGTCCTCCTTGCCCGGCGCCCCATGGCCGAGGCGGAGCAGCTCGGGATAGAAGTAACGCTCCTCTGCCTCGGCGTGCACCTCCAACAACACGCTCAGTCGGTGCCACAGCCCTGCCAGCGTCTCGGTGTCGTCGGGAGGAACCTCGTCGAGCCGTGCGAACTGGCGACGCTGCTCATGGTGCTGGAACAGAATCAATTCGGTGATGTCCACAGATCGCTCCCTGCGAGGATGACGCATCGGAACCGCCATGACAGTTTCGCCGACGATCGCTGGTTCGGCCAGCGTCGTTGGCGCGAAGCTCGAATCTTTGGCCGGCGGCACCTCGGCCCAGGCTGCTGCGTCACACTGCCGCGTTCCCACGTCGAGGTGGCGACGGTCAACCCGCCGGATCATCGCCAGTCACTAGGTAGATCGCGCGCCCGACCCGGAGCAGGCTGGCACCAACTCGCGACCAGCTTCGCCCGCGGGGACCATGATGGGCTGATGACCGCGACCCCTGCTCCGGCTTCGGGTCGGCAACCTGGGGCGTTCGCCGTGCCGTGGCCGGTCCTCGTGATCGCGGGCCTCATGGCGATGGCGTTGCTGGCCTTGTCGGGCGCCTACGGCTTCCACGGCGACGAGATGTACTACATCGTGGCGGGGCAGCACCCGGCGTTCGGGTACGTCGATCAGCCGCCTCTGACGCCGCTGCTGTCGGCTGGATCCGTCGCGCTGCTGGGTGTCACACCGACCGCAGCGCGCGTGCTGCCGACACTGGAGATTGCGCTCGTCGTCGTGCTCGTCGCGCTGATCTGCCGGGACCTGGGCGGCACGCGACGCGCACAGGTCCTCGCCGCGTGCACGGCTGCGCTCTCCGGCTACCTCGGTGCGGGACACCTCGACACGACTACCGATCCCGATCTGCTGGCCTGGGCGATCATCGTGTGGCTCTTTGTGCGGCTGCTCGATGGCGGAGACCGGCGGCAATGGCTGGTGGTGGGCCTGGTGGCGGGCATTGCACTGGAGAACAAGGACACCGTCCTGTTCCTCGGCGCGGGCCTGGCCGTGGGGCTCGTCCTGTCCCGACGCTGGGATGTCGTCCGCTCCGGGTGGGCATGGGCGTCCCTCGGAATCGCTGTACTGCTCTGGGCGCCGAACCTGCTCTGGCAGGCGACCCACGACTGGCCGCAGCTCACCATGGCCTCCCGGATCGCGGGGTACGCCGCCGACAACCGCGCCCAGGTCGTGCCCCTGCTGTGGCTCTTCACCGGACCGCTGCTGTTCCCGGTCAGTGCCGCCGGCCTGGTGTGGGTCCTGGGATCGAAGGCGGCCGCGCCCTGGCGAGCGATCGGGATCGCAAGCGTGGTGGCACTCGTGCTCGTCCTCGTCACCGGCGGCAAGGCGTACTACGTGATCGGGAGCATCCCACTCTTCATGGCGGCAGGGGCGATCCTCCTCGACCGGTGGCTGACCCGGGGCCATCCACGCCTCAGAATCGCGGGCTTCGCGGTCGCCGCCGCGCTCTCAGGGGCGCTGATCGCGTACCTGACGCTGCCGATCCTGCCGGTCGCCACCTACGCGAAGACCTCGCTTCCCTCCGACGTGCCCGACACAGCCAACGAGATCGGCTGGCCGCAGTTCGTGGCCGCAGTGGAAGGCGTGGTGGCGGCACTACCACCGGCCGACCGGGAGCGTGCGGTGATCCTGACCAACGACTACAGCGAGGCAAGCCCACTGGTACTTCTCGGCAGCGGGCTGCCTCCGATCTACTCGGGCCACAACTCCTACTGGGACTGGGGACCACCCGCCCCCGACCGCACATTGATCATTCACGTAGGAGACTGGCGACCCGCCAACTGGAGGCTGTTCTTCGTCGGGTGCCACGACGTGGCCCACATTGACAACAAGCTCGCGATCCAGAACAGCGAACAAGGCGAGGCCGTTTCGGTTTGCACCGGGCTGCGACGACCGTGGACGACCATGTGGCCACAGCTCCGCACGATCAGTTAATTGTGACGCCCAGCCATGTCGTTCAACCAGTGTCACTCCGGGATTGACGCGCACCGGTTGGGCTGCATCGAGCAGGTTTACGGCGCTTTCGGTGGAGAGCCTCTGCCTCCTGATGGGGTCTCAGGCTGTGGTGGGTCGGTGGGTGGACCTTCGGAAGGCTGCCTCGATGGAGAAGGCCAACACCACCATGACCACGAGGACGGACACGGCGCCGGGATTGCTCTTCGCGACCAGGGCGACCAGTGCGGTCCCGCACACTGCTGCGGCCAGGATCGAGATCCAGGGTGCCGAGCCGCGCGACGACGCGGTTCGGGCTTCGGCCAGGTTGACGACGGCGAAGATGATGAGGAAGCCGGCGCTGCCCATGGTGGAGATGTTGTCGAGGTTCATCACGTTCGCGAGCACGATGGTCGATCCTGCGGTGATCAGCAGCCCCTCGAGGGGCTGGTTCCAGATCGACCGGGTGAGTTGGGCCGGTAGCTCGCGCGACCTTGCGATGACGTAGGCCATGCGAGCTGATCCGTAGAGGGTGGCGTTGATCGCGGACGCCGTCGAGAGCATCGCCGCGATCCCGATCATGACGAACCCTGCCGAGCCGAAGGAGGGGCGAGCCGCCTCGGCCAGGGCGTAGTCGCGGGCATCGATCAGTGCCGACACCGGCAGTGACCCGACCGCGACAACGGCAACGAGGACATAGAGCGCGATGACGAAGAGCACCGAGATGTAGTAGGCAAGGGTCAGTGTGTGGCCTGGGTCGGCGACGTCCTCGGCCGCGTTGGCGATCAGCTCGAAACCCTCGTAGGCCAAGAAGATGATCATCCCTCCGGCGACCACCGAGACCGGTGAACTCCACTGTGCGGGCTCTAGCCGCGCCGCAGACACCCCGGCCAGCCCGACCGCGACGAACAGCAACAAGATCAGGATCTTGATACCGACGACCATGCGCTCGGCCCGAGCCACGGTGGAGGCGCCGGCCACGTTCAGCACAGTGATGAGAATCACCACCACGGTCAGACACACGTGCCGGCCCACACCTCGGGCGGCCTCCGGCAGAAAGCTCGCCGCGTAACCGCCGAAGGCCTGGGAATACAGAGCCAACATCACCACATAACTCAGCCACAGCAACACATTGATCCCACCAGAGAAGAGCCCGGTGCCGAACGCCCGGTTCACAAAGGTCACGGTGCCGCCACGACTCGGATACGACTTCGACAGCAGCGCGTAGGACCTGGCCGTCAGCAACGCCACGAGTCCGGCCAGCAGGAAGGCGAGTGGCGCCGCACCCCGGGTTATCTGAACAGAGAGCCCGAGGACCGCGAAGATCCCGCCGCCCACCATGCCCCCGACACCGATCGCGACCGCACCCCACACCCCGACCGGGCGCGACGCCGCATCCGCTGTCGCAGGCACCTCAGCAGGGTAACCACCGACGCAGTCGCCCCAGACAGCGCGACCCCGCCAGAACTGGTCAAGTCGACTCCCGGCTGTGGGTTGCGGACGCCTTCAACACGCGCGCGAGAGACCCCGGATCGAGGAACGCCGTTCGGATGCGCGGGTGGCTGGACCAACACGGCAATGCCTTTGAAGTCCTCAGAGACGCGATGCCCGCCCAGGAGAAACCGTTCGTCTCGGTGCGAGTTCGATGGTTGATGGCTCCGCGACAACCTGCGTGGCCGAATCCGCCGCTGCGCTCGGACGGAGGTGTCCCATTCCGCCGGGATCGGGGCCCGCCCACCAGCCAGAGTCATTTCAGCCGCGTGATGGTGACTTCGCCGTGTCGATCGGCGCCGGCGTACGAGTCCGCTCGAGTTCAGCCTGGAGAGGTGACTATTGGCCAAGCAGCTTGTTCTTGGCGCTCGAGAACTCCTCATCAGTCAAGGTCCCGTCCCGATGCATCTGGGCAAGATCGGCGAGCTTCGCGGTTACGTCCCTGACCTCAGGGGACCGAGGTGCGCCTGTGTCGTGGATGGCAGCCTCGACTCGCTGGGCCAAGGTCTCGAATTCGCCCAGCCGCCCGCTTCTGAATGTCAGGGTCTGAGGATCCGAGGCCAGATCCTTGTGGCTGCCAAGGGCCTTGACACGGCCTGTCGAGCTGGCACTTGTCAGGAACCGAATGCCCTTCATGCCCAAGCCCGCTGGCTCGATGGCCACCGATGCAATCTGTTGGACAGGAATCCGAGTAGCCCCGCGTGCCGTCTTGCTGATTGTGATCGTTTCTCCGTCGAAGAGAACCGAACCCATGTAGCCGTCTACCTTGAGTGAACCCTCGGGCGTCGCATCCTTCTTCTTGCCGAACACTTCGTGGGCCTCCCGTCGATTCGTGCCATGCGAACCTCAATTCTCGGCGACGCCCGCCGTCAGCCCTACCCACCGTCACACAGCCCTGCGCGCAGGGTCATACCAATGCTCCTGCCCCCCGGGAGTTCTCGAGAGCCGCTGTGACGGGTTCCCGCGGTAGGCGCTGTCGGCTCGAACAGCGCGTGGAGCGATTCTCCTGCGGAATCCCTGCGGAATTTCGGCTATCTCGAGCCAAGGAAACGACCCCCGAGTCCGCGTTTCCGCAGGTCAGGGGCCGTTTCGCGATCTACGAGATCTTAGATGTCGTAGTAGAGCTCGAACTCGTGGGGGTGGGGGCGGAGGGCGACGGGCTGGATCTCCTGGGTGCGCTTGTAGTCGATCCAGGTCTCGATCAGGTCGCCGGTGAAGACGCCGCCCTCGAGCAGGAACTCGTGGTCGGCCTCGAGGGAGTCCATGACCTCGTTCAGCGTGGCGGGCACGGTCGGGATGTCGGCGTGCTCGTCGGGTGGCAGCTCGTAGAGGTCCTTGTCGACGGGCTCGTGCGGCTCGATCTTGTTCTTGATGCCGTCGATGCCGGCCAGCAGCATCGCGGAGAACGCGAGGTAGGGGTTCGCCGACGGGTCGGGGCAGCGGAACTCGATCCGCTTGGCCTTCGGGTTGGACCCGGTGATCGGGATGCGGACGCAGGCGGAGCGGTTGCGCTGGCTGTAGACCAGGTTGACCGGAGCCTCGAAGCCCGGCACCAGGCGGTGATAGGAGTTGACCGTCGGGTTTGTGAAAGCCAACAGCGACGGCGCGTGTTCGAGGATGCCGCCGATGTAGTAGCGCGCGACGTCGGACAGACCGGCGTACCCGGTCTCGTCGTAGAAGAGCGGCTCGTCGCCGTCCCAGATCGACTGGTGGCAGTGCATGCCGGAGCCGTTGTCGCCGAAGATCGGCTTCGGCATGAACGTCGCGGTCTTGTTGTTGCGCCACGCGACGTTCTTGACGATGTACTTGAACTTCATCACGTCGTCGGCGGCCTTGAGCAGCTCGTCGAAGTTGTAGTTGATCTCGGCCTGGCCGGCGGTGCCGACCTCGTGGTGCGCGCGCTCGACGACGAGCCCGGACCGCTCCATCTCGATGACCATCTCGTCGCGCAGCTCGCCGAAGTGGTCGTACGGCGCCACCGGGAAGTACCCGCCCTTGTAGCGCACCTTGTAGCCGCGGTTGTTGTCCTCGGAGCCGGAGTTCCAGGCGCCCGCCTCGGAGTCGATGTGGTAGTAGCCGGCGTTGACCTTGGTCTCGAACCGCACCGAGTCGAAGACGTAGAACTCCGCCTCCGGCGCGAAGTACGCCGTCGTACCGATGCCGGTCGAGGCCAGGTACGCCTGGGCCTTGCGGGCGATGTTGCGCGGGTCGCGCGAGTAGGCCTCGCCGGTGAGCGGGTCGTGGATGAAGAAGTTCACGACCAGCGTCTTGGCCGTGCGGAAGGGGTCGATGTACGCCGTCGTCGGGTCGGGGAAGAGCGACATGTCGGACTCGTGGATGGCCTGGAAGCCGCGGATCGACGAGCCGTCGAAGTTCAGCCCGTTGTCGAACACGGACTGGGAGAACGACGAGACCGGGACGGTGAAGTGCTGCATGATTCCGGGGAGGTCGCAGAAGCGTACGTCGACCATCGCGACGTCCTCGTCCTTGATGTACTTGAGCAGCTCGTCGCTGTTGGCGAACATTCGTCCTCCTCGGCTGCGGTCGGCAGCCTGGTGTTTCGTCGGGCACGGACATCCGAGCAGTGCCGCTTCGGATGCGGCCAGCGTATGGAGCGGCAGTTTCTTGACCGTATCCGGTTTGTTTCACCGACGTAACACGTGGTCCCTTGGCGGGCGTCGGCCATCGAACGCCGACGGACGCTGGCTACCCTGACCGCGTGCCCGTGACCGAGCTGCCCTTCGAGACGGCGTCCTGGGCGCGGCGCGTGCTGGCCCTGCTGGTCGACTACGCGGCCTGCTGGGGCGTGATGCTGCTGATCTACGGACGCTCGTGGTTCGGCAACGGCAGCCTCCCGTCGGTCTACCTCAACCTCCTCTTCATCGGGGAGTCGGCGGTGCTGATGGCGTTGTCCGGCGGGTCCTTCGGTCAGCTCGCGACGCGGCTGAGGGTCGTCCGCATCGACGGCAGTGGCCGGCCGCTCAGCCTGCTCGTGGCGCTCCTTCGGCAGGTGATGATCTGCCTGGTCATCCCACCGCTGGTCTTCCGCCCCGACGGCCGCGGGCTCCACGACCTGGTCTGCCGATCGGCGACCGTCGCTCTCGGCGTTCCTGGGGCAGGTCCGGCTCGCGGCTGACGCCGAGCCCGGACTACGTACGGCGCGGCCTCGGGATTTCGAGACGCGTCACACGCCTCGTCGCTGCGCGCCGATCCGTGTCGACGCTCCTCAATCTCCTCGGCTGCCGCTGAGCCCGGACTGCGTCCGGCCTCAGCGGCCGCGCAGGTTGCCCCGCATGCCCTTCATCGAGCTGGGCACCGGGCCCTTGGGCAGGGGTACGACGGGCCGCGAGGCGTCGATCGCCTTGAGGCGGGCCAGGATGTCGGTGATCTCGGCCGGCTTGACCTGCCGCTTCATCTTCTGTACGCGGCGCGCCAGCTTGGGCAGGGGCACCTGGCCGTTGCTCTCGTCGCTGCCGCAGACGATCTCGTGGACCGGCGCCTCGGTGGCGACCCGCTCGTGGCGGCGGCGCTCGGAGGTGAGCAGGCCCTTGACCCGCCCCGCGTTGCCTTCGCCGACCAGGACGATGCCCGGCGGGCCGACGACGCGATGCACGACGTCCTGCTGCTTGTTGAAGGCGATGGCGTTGTCGACGGTCCAGCCGCGCTTGAGCAGGCCGAGCGCGCCGGCTGCCGCACCGGCCTGGCCCTCCATCTGGCTGTAGACCGCCTTCTGGGCCCGGCGGGAGAAGACCACGAGCGCGGCGAGCACGCCGAGCATCAGGCCGCCGATGATCGACGCCACCAGGGCGACGACGTTGTGTCGGCCGATGATCAGCCAGAACACCCCGAACCCCACGATGGCGGCGAGCAGGCCCGCGCCCCCGACCCAGCGGCCGATGGCCTTGTCGCTGCGCTTGGCCATCGTGTACGTCTGTGCGAACTGCTGGCGCCTCGAGAGCTTGTCGGGCTCGGCAGGCGTGGGGCTCTTGGCCATGGCGGGTGCTACTCCGTGCTCGGGTGGGTGGTGGTCAGGCCGGCGTACGCGCCGACATGGCCTGACGGTACAGCCGACCGGCCCGGTACGACGAACGCACCAGCGGCCCCGACAGGACGCCGGAGAAACCGATCTCCTCGGCCTCCGCGGCCATCTCGACGAACTCCTCGGGCTTCACCCAGCGCTCGACCGGGTGGTGGCGGGCCGACGGGCGGAGGTACTGGGTGATCGTGACCAGCTCGCAGCCGGCCTCGTGCAGGTCGCGCAGGGCCTGGCTGATCTCCTCACGGGTCTCGCCCATGCCGAGGATCAGGTTGGACTTGGTGACCAGCCCGAACTCACGCGCAGCGGTGAGCACGCCGAGCGAGCGGTCGTAGCGGAACGCCGGCCGGATGCGCTTGAAGATGCGCGGCACCGTCTCGACGTTGTGGGCCAGCACCTCGGGCCGGCTCTCGAACACCTCGGCCAGCAGGTCGGGTGTGCCGTTGAAGTCGGGGATGAGGTTCTCCACGCCGGTGCCTGGGTTGAGGTCATGGATGGCGCGCACCGTCTCGGCGTACAGCCAGGCACCGCCGTCGGGGAGGTCGTCGCGGGCGACACCGGTGATGGTGGCATAGCGGAGCTCCATCTTCTGCACGCTCTCGGCGACCCGGCGCGGCTCGTCACGGTCGAGCGGCTGGGGCTTGCCGGTGTCGATCTGGCAGAAGTCGCAGCGCCGCGTGCACTGGTCGCCGCCGATCAGGAACGTCGCCTCGCGGTCCTCCCAGCACTCGAAGATGTTGGGGCAGCCGGCCTCCTGGCACACGGTGTGCAGGCCCTCGGACTTCACCAGCGACTGCAGCGCGGTGTACTCCGGACCCATCCTGGCTCGCGTCTTGATCCACTCCGGCTTGCGCTCGATGGGGGTCTCGGCGTTGCGTACCTCGAGGCGCAGCAGCTTGCGGCCGTCGGGGCGCGTGGGGGACTGAGTCACGTCGATCCATGCTACCCGTCACCCGGGCGCGGTCCGGGCTCAGTCCTCGCCGATGTCCTCGAACCACACCTCGGGCTTGTCCGCGATGAACCGCGACATCAGGTCGACGCACTCCGGGTCGTCGAGCAGCACGACCTCGACGCCGTTCTCGGCGAGCCAGTCGTGCCCGCCGTAGAAGGTGCGAGCCTCCCCGATCACGACCCGCGAGATCCCGAACTGCCGGATCAGCCCCGAGCAGAACCAGCACGGCGACAGGGTCGTGGCCATCGTCGTACCGCGGTAGCTGCGCTGGCGTCCGGCGTTCTTGAACGCTGCCGTCTCGCCATGCACGGACGGGTCGTCGTCCTGCACGCGCCGGTTGTGCCCGCGCCCCAGCAGCGTCCCGTCGGCACCGAAGAGCGCCCCACCCACGGGTACGCCGCCCTCGGCCAGGCCGGCTCGGGCCTCCTCGACCGCGACCGCGAGCATCTCCAGGTCCGAGGTCATGCCTCCGCGCCGTACTCGGGGAGCAGTCGCTCCAGACCCAGGTACACGATGGCGGCGATGGCGAACCCGGCCAGGAAGGTGATGTCACCCAGGTGCGGCTGGTGCCGGACGAGCCTGCCGACGTACTCGGTCTGGTTGGAGAACAGCCAGATGGACAGCACCATGCCCACGCCCATCGCGATCGCACCGCGCGGGTTGTGGAACCCGTTCTTCAGGGCGAGGTGGGTGATGTCCTGCCCCTGCCGGCGCCACCGGTCGACGAGTACGACGCCGAGCCACGGGCCGATCCAGTAGGCGATGACCAGCAGGAAGTTCTCGTAGTTGGTGCCCGCGTTCTTGATGCCGAACAGCGCGAGCACGAAGCCGAAGACCCCGAAGACGAGGGCCACGATGGCGCGCGCCCGGTGGACGGGCAGCCGGATCCCGAGGGCGAGTGCTGACATCGCCCCCGAGTAGATGTTGAGGGCGTTCGCGCACACCGCGCCGACGGCGATGCACAGCAGGGTGAGCTTGCCGATGAACGTCGGCATCAGGCCGGTGTACACACCGGGGTCGACGTTGGCGGCGCTGCCGGCCGCCGACACCATCGCGGCGCCGGCCGCCTCCAGCACCACACAGGACACGAACACGCCGAGCCCGGCGAAGACCCCGACGGCCACGGCGCTCACCTCGCGTGGGAGATAGCGCGTGTAGTCCGAGGCGTAGGGGTTCCAGCCGCAGGCGTAGCCGAACGCCGCGGCCGTCTCGATCAGGAAGGCACCTGGGATCGGGTGACCAGCGGCGCCGAGGTGCGCCTTGCCGAAGATGATCACGGCACCGATCACGAAGACGACCCCGAGGAACGGGAACGCGATCCGCTCGAAGACATGGACGAGGTTGTGGCCGAGGTAGGCCACTGCGAGCTGCGCGATCACGATCGCCAGCAGGCACAGCCACTTGGGCAGACCGCTGATGAGGGCGTGCAGCGCGAGGGCGCCACTGATGGAGTTGACCGCGAACCACCCGATGCCCGCGACCACCGAGTTGATCCCTGCGGGGAGGGAGTTACCGGTCGGGTCGAACGCCGTACGTCCGAGCACCATCTGGCACAGACCGGACGGCGGGCCCCAGCTGGAGAGGATGCCGTGGGTCAGCGAGCCCAGCCCGGTCCCGAGCACGATCGCCGCGACGGTCTGCCAGAACGACAGCCCGAAGAACAGCGGCCCGATGATGCCCACGGCGATGGTGGCGAACTCGAGGTTGGGCGAGGTCCACGTCCACAGGAGGTTGATCGGGCGGCCGTGCCGCTCGCTGTCCGGGATGATCTCGACCCCGCCGGGTTCGACGGCGACGGTCTTGTGGCCGTAGTGCTCGGCGGCGATCGGGTTGGACGCGAGGTCATCGGTGAGGGACACAAGCGCATCGTGGACCCCTCGGGCCACGCTGGCGAGAGGGTGCGGCGACTTTTCTTGGTGTCGCCGTCGAGCACCTGGCCCGGAGATGCCGTTCGACGCCGGGGTAGGACACCCTCCCGACATCGCACGGCCCGTCTCCCACGCCGCCACACAACCCGTTCTCGGCAGACGGTCACGCCGATGAGCGACCCTTCCACCTCTCGAACGCACGCGCGATCGAGCCGGTGCCGTCAGCAGCCCGCGGCACCGAACACGCACAGCCGGGCCACCAGATCGCGGTCGGCTCGCTCCAGGTGGCGGGTGCCGTCGACGGCTGAGTCACCTGTCCACTCGCCACTGTCCTCGACCGCCAGGATGGCGCGGCCGACCCGGGTGAGGACGAACACCGAACCGCCCGGCTGCCCACCGCTCAATGTCTCGGAGAAGCTCGCCACCACGTGTGCGACGCCGGTGTCGACGTCGCCGTGCAGCGTGACGTCCATCGCGGCCCGCTCGGAGGTGGCGGGCAACCGATGACAGTGCGCGGCGTCCACGCGGACCTGCTCGCCGACGGCTGCGGCGGTCGCGGCATCGGGGTAGACCGCGAGCTCGCGGGTCACACCCAGCTCGGGTCCGACCTGCTGGACCACCAAGCGATCCACTGCCGCACCGGGCCACGCGCTGCCCCAGCACATCCTCTCCAGGCCGATCCCCTTCACGTCGCGCTGCGGTGTGGTGACCGTCGTGTCGCCGTCCGCGATCAGACCCTGCGCCAACGGGAAGTCGTCCGGGATGCCTGCGGCGTTCGGTGACGAGGTCGGTGTCGGTGTCGACGTGCGGGTCGAGGTGGGCCCCGAGGTCGCCGGGGCCTGCCCCGAGTCCGACCGCGACTGGTCGCCGCAGCCGGTCAGCACGACGACCAGCAGAACGGCCGGCCAGGCACGGCGGGTGAGGGAGCGGATCGTGGCCTCGGTCATGACCGTAGGACCCGCGGGCCAGCCCAGAAGTTGTGGCGCAGCCGACCTAGCCCCTGGCAACGCCGTACGACGTCCGGGTGTCAGCCGGAGCGGCCGAGTACGGGCACTCGTGGGCCGCGGCCCGGCTCGGGTCGCGGCTCGTAGTCGGACGTCGGGGTGTACGGCGTCCAGGCCAGGAGGTCGGTCAGGTGCCGGCGTACGTTCGGCAGCACCTCCGCGACGGTGACGTCGCGACCCAGTTCTTCGGTCAGGGAGGTCACCCCGGCGTCGGCGATGCCGCACGGCACGAAGCGGTCGTACCACGAGAGGTCGACGTCGCAGTTGAGGGCGAAGCCGTGCATGGTGACACCGCGACTGACCCGGATGCCGAGCGCGGCGATCTTCCGCTCCGGGCGTGGCCCCGACGCCTCGAGCCAGACGCCGCTGCGGCCGGGGACCCGCGCCGTGCCGAGGCCGAAGTCGGCACAGACCCCGATCAGGGCCTCCTCGACCCGGCGTACGTAGTCGACGACCTTGACGTGGTCGGGCAGCCGGACGACCGGGTAGCCGACCAGCTGGCCGGGACCGTGGAACGTGATCAGGCCGCCGCGGTCGACGTCGATGACCGGCGCACCGCCGGGGTCGGCCGGGCGGTCGCTGGGCGAGGTGCGCTTGCCGGCTGTGAATACCGGCGGATGCTCGAGGAGCCAGACCGTGTCGGGACGCTCGCCCGCGACGACCTGCTCGTGAAGCTCGCGCTGGGTGTCCCAGGCGGCGAGGTAGTCGACGGGGTCGGCACCGAGACCGCCCTCGCGGAACGCCAGCTCGCTCACGCCTTCGACCCTAGCGCGCGGCCGACGAACGAAAGCTGGGCCGGCAGCATCCGGGTCCAGTAGGCCCCGTCGTGGGCGCCCGGCTGGAACGTCGAGGTGACCGGCCGGCGGAAGCCGGCCACGTAGGCCCTGTCGGATGCGTAGAACGGGTCGTCGGTACCGCAGTCGAGCCGCACCGCGATGCCGTTCAGCTCGGACTGGTGGCCGAAGACGGTGAAGCGCTCGTACTCCGCCGCGTCGGCGAAGCCGGACGTCGACGCTTCCGACGCGTCGACCCAGAGCGCGGCACTGAGCGCGGCGCACGCACGCACGGGTGCCGTGCCGAGGAGCCCAGCGAGTCGCAGGGCGCCGTACCCGCCCATCGACCAACCCTGGAACGCGAGCCGATCCGTGTGCAGACCTTGCTCAGACAGCAGGGGCAGGAACTCGTCGAGCACCATCGCACCGGCGTCCTCGCCGGTGGGGCGCGGATGCCAGTACGTCGTACCTCCGTCGACGGTCGCGATCGCGAACCGGGGTACGCCGTGCGCGACGGCCGCGGGCAGGAACCGGTCCATCCCCAGGTCGGTGACCCCGGTGGTGTGGTCGCTCCCCAGACCGTGCAGGCAGACCATCACCGGAAGCCGCTCGGGCCGCGGGCCGGGATAGATCACCGACCACCCGGTCTCGGCACCGAGCCGGTGCTGCGACACGAAGGAACCGCTGACCACGTGACCCGGCGTGACGTCGGGGATATGACCGGCCGGCCCCGTGAGTCCGAGCGCGCTGCGGAGCCGAGTGCGTCCGGGCAGGACTCCCTCGTCGACCGCGACCCCCGCCGCCACGAGCGCGGCGCACGCACCTGCCGAGCCCAGCAGCAGGGTGCGTCGGGAGAGGGCCATGCGGCCACGGTAAGGGGCTGTGGACGGCGTCTGCGAGGAACGCGCGAGTGGGGCCACAGTGGTCGGATGCGGACTCGGACGCTTTGGTTGCCATCGCTCGCGGTCACCGCGAGCGTCATCCTGGTCGCGCTGCTCGCCTCCGGGCCGCACCACGTCCTACGACGCGACGCGGCACCGTCGATCGCCACGCCACCGGCCGCTCGCGCCCTGTCGGTGCTGCGGCGGTGGGATCGCCGACGGGCCTCGGCCTGGGCCGATGACGACGCCGGCGCGCTGCGGTCGCTCTACGTGCCCGGGTCGACCGCCGGACGCCGCGACGTGGCGATGCTCGCGGCCTACCGGCGTCGGGGGCTCCGCGTGCGCTCGATGCGACGGCAGGTGCTCGCCGTACACGTACGACGCAGCCGGCCGCGTCTGCTCACGATGGTGGTCACCGACCGGCTGGTCGTCGGGTCCGTGTCCGGGGCGGGAGTGCGGACCGCACTTCCCGAGACCCTCCCGGCCACGCGCCGGATCGAGCTGCGACGGGTCGGAGGACGCTGGCGGGTGGTCGAGGTCTACGCGAGCTGACCGAGGCCGGCCGCGAGTACCGCGGTCACGTCGGGATCGCGGAACTCGAAGCCGGCGTCGAGCAGTCCCCGGGGCGACGCGTTCACCGAGCCGAGCAGCTCCGATGACATGGGTCCGGCGCCGAGCCTGATCGCGAACGCCGGCGCCGGGAGCACGGTCGGCCGGCCGACCGCGCGACCGAGGGCGCGGGTGAACTCCGCATTGGTCGGCGTGTCGGGACAGCACAGGTTGAACGGACCGCTCGCGTCGGCGTGCTCGGCCAGGTGGACGACGCCCCCGACCCAGTCGCGCAGCGAGATGCACGGGAAGTACTGCGACCCGCTGCCGAGGCGGCCGCCGAGGCCGAGCCGGAACAGCCGGCGCAGCGCCTTGAGGGGTTCGCTGCGGCGATCGAGCACCGGGGCGGTGCGCAGGACGCAGACCCGGGCGCCTGCGTCGCGGGCTGGGTCTGTCGCCGCCTCCCACTCGCGCGCCACCTCCGTGAGCAGGGCATGGCCGCGCGAGTCGGACGCCTCGGTCAGCCGCTCGGGACCGTGGTCGCCGTAGATCGAGATCCCGTTGCCGGCGAGGAACGCCGGCTTGCGGTCACTCGCGGCGATCGCCCGGGCCAGGGTGCCGGTGCTCGTGACCCGGCTCTCGCGCATGGCGGTGGCCCACTTGCCCGAGTGGGGGTTGCCGAGGGTCGGTGACCCGGCGACGTTCACCACGACGTCGGCGGACCCGACCACGGCGGGGTCGACGGTGTCGTGGGCAGGGTCCCAGGTCGACTCGTCCGCCGACCCGGCGTCGCGTCGTACCAGACGGGTGACCTGATGCCCTCGTGCGACGAGCGCCTCGGACAGGTGCGTCCCGAGGAACCCCGACGCTCCTCCTACGACGACGTGCACGTTGATCGTTCCTCTTTCCTTGGTGGGTTTCGAGACGGCCGGTGGACCGTCCCGAGCAAGCTCGACCCGGACCCGGACTCCTCAACCTCTTCGCCCGACGCCATCGCCTTCGGCACCGGCTGGGCTCAGACCTCGAACTGACCGGCTTCGAGCCGCGCCTTCACGTCGCTCAGGAACCGTGCTGCATCCGCCCCGTCCACCAGTCGGTGGTCGTAGGTGAGGGCGAGGTAGACCATCTGGCGTACGGCGATGGTCTCGCCGAGGTTGGGGTCGTCGATCACGACCGGCCGCTTCACCACGGAGCCGGTGCCGAGCACGGCGACCTGGGGCTGGTTGATGATCGGCGTGTCGAAGAGTGCACCCCGGCTGCCGGTGTTGGTCAGCGTGAAGGTGCCGCCGGACAGCTCGTCGGGGGTGATCTTGTTGGTGCGCGTCCGCTCGGCGACGTCGGCGATCTTGCGCGCCAGCCCGGCGATCGAGAGATCGCCGGCCTCCTTGATCACCGGGGTGAGCAGACCGCGCTCGGTGTCGACGGCGATCGCGAGGTTCTCCCGGTCGAAGTAGGTGACCTCGCCCTTCTCGGTGTCGATCGCGGCGTTCAGGCTCGGGTGCTGCTTGAGGGCGTCGACGGCCGCCTTGGCGAAGAACGGCATGAACGACAGCTTCACGCCCTCTCGGGCCGCGAACTCCTCCTTGGCGGAGTCGCGGAGCCGGGAGATCGTCGTGACGTCGACCTCGACCACGGTGGTGAGCTGGGCACTGATCTGGAGCGACTCGACCATCCGCTTGGCGATCACCTTGCGCAGGCGCGACATCGGCTCGGTCTTGCCACGCAGCGGCGACGGCGCCGCCGGCGCGGGAGCCGCGGGCTGAGCCGCCTGCGCGGGCTGGGCTGCGGCTGCGGCCGCCGCCGCCGGCCGGCTCGGCGTCGTGTCGGTGCCCTGCTGCTGGGCGGCGTCGAGCACGTCCTGCTTGCGGATGCGACCACCGACACCCGTACCCGCGACGGTGGCGAGGTCGACGCCGTGCTGGGTCGCCATCTTGCGGACCAGCGGCGTGACGTACGCCGACGGGTCGCGGCCGCCGCTCTGCTGCGCCACGGGAGCGACAGCGGCCGGCGCTATGGGCGCCGGTGCCGTCTCGGCGGCCGACTGGGCGGCGGGCTCGGCCTCTGCGGCCGGCTCCGCAGGGGTGGCCCCCTCGGCGGGCTCGGGCTCGGGCTCGGGCGCCTGCTCGGCCGCGGCCCCCTCGTCGGGTGCCTCCTCGGCAGGCGCCTGCTCGGTGGCCGCGGCACCCGAGCCGATCACGGCGAGCTCGGCTCCGACCTCGACGGTCTCGTCCTCGTTGACCTTGATCTCCTGCAGCGTGCCGGACACGGGGGAGGGGATCTCGGTGTCGACCTTGTCGGTGGAGACCTCGAGCAAGGGCTCGTCGGCGGCGACCTCGTCTCCGACCTGCTTGAGCCAGCGGGTGACCGTGCCCTCTGTCACGGACTCCCCGAGCTCGGGCAGCCGGACCACGGTGCCCTCGTCACCACCCGACGACGGAGCGTCGCCAGACGCCTGCGCGGCCGGCGGCGCCCCTTCGGGCTCCGGCTCCGGCGGCGTCCGGTGCTCCTCGGCCGTCGCCTCGTCGGGGGTGTAGGACGCCTCGGCCTCAGCCTGCGCGGTCTCGCGCTCCGACTGCTCGTCCTCCAGCGGGGTCGTGTCGTCGTCGCTCTCGGCCTGGGCCGCCGGCTCTTCGTCCGCGGCCTGACTTCGGTCGCCGGTTCCCGCGTCGGAGCCGCTGTCGCCGGTGGCCTCGTCGGCCGCCCCGATCACGGCGAGAGCCGCGCCGATCTCGACGGTGTCGTCCTCCTGAGCCTTGATCGCCAGCAGGGTGCCGGCGACCGGCGACGGGATCTCGGTGTCGACCTTGTCGGTGGAGACCTCGAGCAGCGGCTCGTCGACGGCCACCTCGTCACCGACCTGCTTGAGCCAGCGCGTGACCGTGCCCTCGGTGACGGACTCGCCGAGTTCGGGGAGGTTGACTTCGGTAGCCATGTGGTTCTCGATCTTCCTGTGGTCGGGGGCTGGTGTTCGGGTCTCGGTGGTCAGGCGTGGGCGTGCAGCGGTTTGCCGGCCAGGGCCAGGTGCGCCTCGCCGAGAGCCTCGTTCTGGGTGGGGTGGGCGTGCACGAGGGGCGCGACGTCCTCGGCGTACGCCTCCCAGTTGTAGATCAGCTGAGCCTCGCCGACCAGCTCGCCGACCCGGTCGCCGACCATGTGTACGCCGACCACCGGCCCGTCCGTACGGCGTACTAGCTTCACGAAGCCCTGGGTCATCAGGATCTGGCTCTTGCCGTTGCCGCCGAGGTCGAAGGTCACGGTCTCGACCGCGTCGTCGCCGTACGCCGCGCGTGCGGCCGCCTCGTCCAGGCCGACCGAGGCGACCTCCGGGTGGCTGTAGGTGACGCGGGGGATGCCCGCCTCGTCGATCGGGCGGGGGTCGAGCCCGGCGATGTCTTCGGCCACGAAGATGCCCTGCTGGAAGCCGCGGTGCGCCAGCTGCAGGCCCGGCACGATGTCGCCGACGGCGTAGACGCCCTCGAGGTTGGTCCGGCAGCGCTCGTCGGTGAGCACGAACCCGCGCTCCATCGCGACGCCCTGCTCGTCGTACCCGAGCCCGGCGGTCGACGGACCGCGGCCCACCGCGACGAGGAGCAGCTCGGCCTCGAGCACGTCGCCGCCCTCGACCGTGATCGCGACACCCTCGTCGGTGACCTTCAGGCTCTGGAACGGCGCGCCGGTGCGGATCGCGATCTTGCGCTTGCGAAAGGCGCGCTCCAGCGCCTTGGACGACGCCTCGTCCTCCGCCGCCACCAGCCTGGGCAGCGCCTCGACGACGGTGACCTGGGCGCCGAAGCTGGCCCAGACGCTGGCGAACTCGCAGCCGATCACGCCGCCGCCGAGCACGATCACCGAGGACGGCACCCGGTCGAGCCGCAGGGCGTGCTCGGAGGTCAGTACCCGCTCGCCGTCGACGTCGAGGTCCGGGAGCGAGCGGCTGTAGGAGCCGGAGGCGAGGACGACGTGCGTCCCGGCGTACGTCCGCTCTTCGCCCGAGCCGGCCTCGTCGGTCGAGCCGGCTCCGTCGGTCGAGCTTGTCGAGACCACGGTGACCTGCCGCGGCCCGGTGAGCCGGCCCTCGCCCTCGATGACCGTGATGCCTCGGCCCCTGATCAGGCCGGTGAGGCCCTTGAAGAGCCGGGAGACGACCTGGTCCTTGTAGGCGTTCACACCGCTCATGGAGACGCCTTCGAGCGTGGCGGTGATGCCGAACCGCTCGGACTCGCGGGTCTGGTCGGCGACCTCGGCCGCGTGGAGCAGCGCCTTCGTGGGGATGCAGCCGGCGTGGAGGCAGGTGCCGCCCAGGTTTCCCTTCTCGACGAGCCCGACCGACAGGCCCAGCTGGGCCGCGCGAAGTGCGCAGGCGTAGCCGCCGGATCCGGCTCCGAGAATGAGTACGTCGAACTCTCCGTCGCTCACTTTCCCATCCTTGCACTCTTTGCGCGGCGACTCGCAAGGTGCACCCATCGCTCCCACCCAGTTGGCACAATGGCGGGGTGAACCTGTTCGGCCGCGCTCGACGGGGGGTGCGCTTCAAGCGCCCCTCCGGTGACACCGCACGTACCGGCTCGACCCGGGTACGTGCCTCCACCGACGACGACGAGGCGCATCTCATCGACTTCATCGAGACCCGCGAGGGCGTCGAGGGCTGGGTCGAGCCGCGTACGGCGGTCAGCGACGTGACGCTGCTGCTGGTGGCCTGGGACGGCGAGTTCACCCGGAGGCGCGTGCCGTCCGCCGACTGGGCCTACAAGTTCTGCCTGCGGCGCGGTGTGAAGGCCTACGAGGCCGGCGTCGTGGGCATCCCGCAGCGGATGCGGGAGTACATCAGCCGGCAGAAGCGGCGCTGAGCGAGCGGGCGTAGTCGACCAGCGTGGTCACGCCGAAGCCCGTGCCGCCGCCCGGGAGATAGCCGCTGGTGGTGCCGGAGTTGAAGCCCGGCCCGGCGATATCGAGGTGGGCCCAGGGGAGCTCGCCGGTGAACTCGCGGAGGAACGCCGCGGCCAACAGCCCACCGCCCCACCGGGTCCAGTCGTGCTGGGCGAGGTCGGCGACCTTGCTGCCGTGGACGCGCTCGACGATGTCGGGCGGGATCGGCATCGGCCAGTGCTTCTCACCGGACTCGCGGCCGGCCTCGACCAGCGCCTCGACGATCGAGTCGTCGCCGAACGCCGCCCCCACCTTGGTGCCCAGGGCCATCACCATGTGGCCGGTCAGGGTCGCGACGTCCACGATCGTGTCGGGCTTCTCCTCGACGGCCCGGCCCAGCCCGTCGGCGAGCACCAGACGACCCTCGGCGTCGGTGTTGAGCACCTCGACCGTGGTGCCGCCGTACATCGTGAGCACGTCGCCCGGTCGCATCGAGCTCCCGGACACCATGTTCTCGGCGAGACAGGCGAACGCGGTCACCCGGACCGGCAGCTCGAGAGCGGCGATCGCCAGTGTGGCCTGGGTGATCGCGGCGGCGCCGGCCATGTCGCACTTCATGGTCTCCATGCCGCTGCCGGGTTTGATCGTCAGGCCGCCGGAGTCGAAGGTGATGCCCTTGCCGACGAGCGCGAGGTGGGCGACCGGATCGGCGGGGGAGTAGCGCAGCTCCACGAGGCGCGGCGGCGCGGTGGAGCCGCCGCCCACGCCGAGCAGGCCCCCGCACCCGAGAGCGGCGAGCCGGGTGTCGTCGAGCACCGTCGCCCTCACCTTGGTGCCCTTGGCCGCCTTCACGATCTCGTCGGCGAGCAGCGGCGGGGTGAGGTCGCCGGCCGGGGTGTTGACCCAGTCGCGGGTGGAGTTCACGGCGGCGGCGACGACCTGGGCCTGTTCGAACGCGGTCGTCGCCTCCTGGCGGCGCGCCACCGGGCTGAGCAGCGTCACGGTTCCGGCCCTCTTGTCGGCCGACTTGGACTGGTAGCGACCGAAGGAGTAGCCGCCGAGGAGATAGCCCTCGATCACGTTGCGCACGAGCGCCGCGTCAGCGGCCGGCAGCGCCAGCGCGACGGACGCGGCATTGCTGGTCGAGCGGGCTGCCACGCCGGCCGCACGTCGTACGGCGAGCAGGGTGGCCGCGCGGTCGTCGACGGCCGAGCCCATCCCGACGAGCACCAGCAGGGGGCTCGCCAGCCTGCCGCCCGTGGGCACCCGGGCGACCTCGCCGGTCTTGCCGGTGAAGCCGAGCGTGCTCAACAGCGGACGCAGGGTGCGGCCGAACGCGTCGGCGACGTCGTCGCCGCCGTCGGCGAGCCGCACGCCCTTGGAGGTCTGGACCGCCCCGACGACGACGGCATCGGCACGCGTCTTGGCCGGACTGGCGCCACGGAGGTGGTAGGAGGTCACCGGGGCAGGATAGTCACCCGTACGCGCGTCTCCCTGGCATCGGCGTGAGCCGGTGTAGGTTCGCGCTCATGGCCGACGAGTCCCCTTCGAGCCCGGAGCTGCTGCGGTCGCCGTTGCACGACCGGCACGTCGCTCTGGGTGCGAAGTTCGCGGAGTTCGGGGGCTGGTCGATGCCGCTCGAGTACCCCTCGGGCGTGGTCAAGGAGCACACCTCGGTGCGAGAGGCCGTCGGCATCTTCGACGTCAGCCACCTGGGCAAGGTGATGGTCACCGGGCCGGGCGCCGCGTCGTACGTCGACGCGACCCTGAGCAACGACCTCGGCAGGATCGCCCCCGGCAAGGCGCAGTACACCCTGTGCTGCGACCAGGCCACGGGCGGCATCGTGGACGACCTGATCGCCTACTTCCACGACGACGAGCACGTGCTCCTCATGCCCAACGCCGCCAACTCCGCCGAGGTCGTACGCCGCCTCGCCGCGGAGGCGCCCGACGGCGTGCGCCTGCTCAACCATCACACCCAGTACGTCGTGCTGGCGGTGCAGGGCACGAGGTCCGACGAGGTGCTCGACGCGATCGGCTTTCCCACCGGTCACGACTACATGTCGTTCGTCGAGACGGAGTTCCACGACACCGGGGTCGTCGTGTGCCGTACCGGCTACACCGGCGAGCGGGGCTACGAGCTGATCGCTCTGAACGAGGTGGCGGGAGCCCTGTGGGACGCGCTGCTCGGGGCCGGCGCGCCGTACGGCATGGTGGCCTGCGGCCTCGGTGCCCGAGACACGCTGCGCACCGAGATGGGCTACCCGCTGCACGGCCAGGACATCAGGCTGGACGTGACGCCCAACCAGGCCGGCCTCGGCTGGGCCGTAGGCTGGAAGAAGGACGCGTTCTGGGGTCGCGAGCCACTCGTCGCCGAGAAGGCGGCCGGCCCCCGGCGGAAGCTGCGCGGGCTGATCGCGCTCGAGCGCGGCATCCCGCGGCCGGGGATGATGGTCAGCCTCACGCCCGACGTCCCTCTCTGCGAGATCACCTCCGGCACGTTCTCCCCGACGCTGAAGCGGGGCATCGGGATGGCACTCGTCCCCGCCTTCGTCGATCCCGATGCCCAGCTCGGCGTCCAGATCCGCACGCGGCGCGAGATCTTCGAGAGCCACCGCTTCCCGTTCGTCGACACGTCCGTGCGTGAGACATGAACCTGCCCGAGCAGCCGGCCACCTTCCGGCCGCCGCCCGCTGCGGAGCGTCCCTGGTGGTGGCAGCTGCACGACGTGCTCGGAGCGGACGCCCGGGTCCCGGAGGAGTACTCCGACCAGCGCTTCGTCTCGCAGGCCGACGCCGAGTCGTGGATCGGCGAGGTCTGGGCCGAGCTCGCCGCGGCCGGTGTCGACGCGGTGACGCTCCATGAGCACGACCGCGCGGTCTACGGACCCATGTCGCTCTCGGCCTGAGGGTTGAGCTCGCCGACCGGGACCTCGACCTCGATCCGGTTGCCGGCGGGGGCGAGCGGGCAGGCCCAGTCGGGGTCGTAGGCGCAGGACGGGTTGTAGGAGAAGTTGAGGTCGAGCACCCACCCGTCGCCCTCGCGGCCGAGGTCGGCACCCTTGACGGTGTCGAGCAGGTAGCGCCCCGCGCCGTACGTCGTGCTCCCTGCGGTCGCGTCGCGGAGCGGCACGAAGATCCCGTTGCCGTAGGACCCCAGCCACCAGACGTCGAGCCCGCCGATCAGGGGCAGCTCGAAGCGGCCGGCTCGCCGGAACGGCACCTCGCCGTCGCTGCCCGTGGTCGGGCGCCACTCGTCGGGCTCGGCGGGCTGGAGCTCCACGACGAAGCGGTACGCCGGGTCGTACGGCGCGTGCCGGAGCCCCTGCCCGGGCTGCCGTGCCGAGGCGGGATGGGTGTCGAAGAGCTCGGTCCGGCCCTCGACCCAATTCTCGTGGGCGCCGGCGGGGTCGGGCTCGGCCCGGACCGCGTCGTACAGCGCATGCACCTCGCGCCGCCACGACGCGACCTGCTGCGACCACGTCCGGAGGTCCGTCATGACGCCCAGCATGCCGCAGACCGCTCGGCTCGAAGGGAACCGGATGGGCTGCCGACGGATCTAACGTTCGTAGGGGCGAGGAGGGCCGGTGGCCGACGACTTCACGGAGTTCGTGCACGCGCAGTGGAGACCACTGGTGCGCACGGCGGTGTTCCTCGGCTGCGCGCGGCCCGACGCCGAGGAGGTGGTCCAGACCGCGCTGATGAAGGCCTACCGGTCGTGGCCGAAGGTCAGGGCAACGGACGACCCGACGGCGTACACCTTCCGGATCATGCTCAACACGCTCACGCGGGCCCGGCAGCGCCGCTGGTCGGGTGAGCTGCCGACCGGGTCGATGCCCGACTCGGTGGTCGACGACGCGGTCGTGGCCGTCGATCGGCGTGACGAGCTGCTCCGGCTGCTCGCCCGGCTGCCGCGTGAGCAGCAGGAGGTGCTCGTGCTGCGGTACGTCGCGGACCTCACCGAGGCGCAGGCGGCGACAGCGCTCGGCATCCCGGCCGGCACCGCGAAGTCGCGCGTCGCACGCGGCGTCGCGGCCTGCCAGAAGTTCCACGAGGAGGCACGATGACCGGCTTCGACCTCGCCGCCCTCGCTCATGACGCGCGCGAGCAGGTGCATCCCGGCGAGCCGCCGCTCGACGCGATCACCGCCCCGCCGTCGCCCCGGCGTGGTCGCTGGATCGCGCTCGCCGCCGCCGCGGCCGTCGTCGTGGTGATCGGCACGGTCGCCTGGCTGCCGCATCGTGCGTCCGGGCCCGAGCCCGCGCCGGCCGTTCCCCCGATCCCCGGCCTGGTGCCGCCCGCCGGGATGCGGTGGGCGGGTGCGGGTGACGTCGTCGTCGCGGTGCCGACCACCTGGGCCGAGTCGCAGTACGGCTGCGAGACCGATCCGCGGCCATCGGTCGTCTACGACGCCGGCTACTGGGCCACGTGCCAGGACACCTCCCTCGGTCGTGAGCGCCGGCCCGCGGCCCTGTGGGTGCTGCCTACGAGCCAAGCGAAACGCGGCTACGGCGGCTTCGCCCTCGAGCGCTCCCACGTGGCCGTGCCTGGATTGGATGCGCGGCGGAGCAATCCGTTCCGGCAGGGCGGCGACGCCGGTGCCTACTGGTACCAGGCTCTCGTCGTCCCGTCGGCCCACACGATGTTCATCGCTCAGGCCAGGACACGCGCGGCTGTCGTCGCGACGATCGCCTCCGCTCGCCGTACGCCGCGAAAGGTGGTCGTGCCCCTGGCCACTGCCGGTGAGGATCTGGCCGCCGCGCGCACGGCGTTGACCGGGTACGACGTACGGGTTCGGACCGTGCCGGGCTTCTACCGCACCGACAGCGTGATCGGCAGCGACCCTGCGTTCGGTACGCCGCTCGCCGGTGGCGCCACGATCACCCTGACCGTGTCGAGTGGGCTGGGGGACCAGCAGGCGATGACCGATGCCTTCTTGGCACGCCACGACGTACATGTCGAGCCGCTCGGCACTCTCTCGGCTGCGGAGGAGCAACAGATCGCCACCTCCCGCGCCAAGATCGAGGCGAAGAGGGCAGCCAACCCGAGTCCGTGGGACAGCCAGCTGCTGCTGCGCCGGATCACCACGGAGTACCCGAGTCGTCATGGCGTCCCGGAGTTCCAGCATCGCCTCGCCTGGCTCTGGCTGACGCCCCGCTCGCTCGTGCGGTCTTTCGGCGGCCCCTGTTGTGGCCCCGCCCCCGCGGCCGGCCTCGGCCACGACATCAGCGTGTACGACGCCCTCACCGGGACGTTCGTCTGGGGCGAGACGTTCTAGCGTGGCTGCATGCGTCCCTTCAGCCAGGTCAACGTGTTCTCGTCCGGGGCGTACCTCGGCAACCCGCTCGCGGTGGTCCACGACGCCGAGGGGCTGACCGACGAGGAGATGCACCGCTTCGCCAACTGGACCAACCTGTCGGAGACGACGTTCCTGCTCCCGCCGTCGGACCCGGGTGCGGACTACCGCGTGCGCATCTTCACGCCGAGCGAGGAGCTGCCGTTCGCCGGGCACCCGACGATCGGGAGCGCGCATGCCTGGCTCGAGGCCGGCGGCGTGCCCGCTCGAGATGGCGAGGTCGTCCAGCAGTGCCCCGCCGGCCTGGTCCGCCTCCGACGGGGCGAGCGGCTGGCGTTCGCGGCGCCGCCGGTCGTGCGCGAGGGCCCGGTGACGGGCGAGGAACGCGACCAGCTGACGCGGGCGCTCGCGCTGTCGGAGGACGACGTCGTCGACGCGCACTGGATCGACAACGGCCCCGGCTGGGTCGGGGTCCTGCTCCGCGACGCGGCCGCCGTTCTCGCCGTACGCCCCGACTGGGCGGAGTTCGGCGACCTCGAGGTCGGAGTCGTCGGCCCCTATCCCGAGGGATCGGAGTGCGCCGTCGAGGTCCGCGCGTTCTGCCCGAGCATCGGCGTGGTGGAGGATCCCGTCACCGGGTCGCTCAACGCCAGCATCGGCCAGTGGCTGGCCGGCGACCGGCTCCCGACGTCGTACGTCGCCTCGCAGGGCACGATGCTCGGCCGCCAAGGCCGGGTGTACGTCGAGCGCGAGGGCGACACAGTCTGGGTCGGGGGAGACGCGGCAACCGCGATCAAGGGGACCGTCGGTCTCGGCGTCTAGCGTCGAGGCATGCTCGAGACACCCGAGGACCTCTCACGCCTGCAGACCCTGCTCGACGCCTCGCACGCGCACGCGACCGAGCACCTGCGCGGCATCATCCACGACGACCGCACGCTGTCGGCCGAGCACATCGCCGGCCTGCTCACCGGCATGAAGGTCGTCTCGGCCGCCACCGTCACCGGTCACGGCGAGCCGCGCATCAGTGCGATGGACGGTCACTTCCTGCACGGCACCTGGACCTTCTCGACCAGCCGAACGGCGGCGAAGGCGCGCCATCTCGCCGCCCGGCCCGGGATCTCCATCGCCCATGTCGACGGTGAGGCGCTGGCGGTCTTCAGCCACGGACGAGCGGTCGAGCTGGCCGGAGACGAGCTCGCGCGGGTGGACGAGCACTGGACCGACCACTACGGTTCGTCCCCGCTCTCGTGGGGCGACGTCGTGATGTATCGCCTCGACCCCACCTGGATGGTCGGCTACGCCTTCCAGCGCGACCGGCTGCTCGCCGAGAGAGGCGTCCCCGCCTGAACCGGATGGCCATGCAGGCCGTTCTTCAGGTATGCGGGTGACGCAGGTGCGTTGGCGGCTGGGACACCGGCCTGCGCTCGACGGTCTGCGCGGGGTCGCGGTGATCCTCGTCGTCGCCGACCACACCGCGTACCTGCGCGAGCCGGCCGGAGGCATCGGCGTGACCGTCTTCTTCGTGCTGTCCGGCTTCCTGATCACCCGCGTCACCGTCGAGGCCCGTGACGAGGGCACGTGGTCGATGGCGGGGTTCGTCGCGAACCGCTTCGTCAGGCTCTTCCCGGCCCTTCTGGTCATGGTGGGGGTCGTGTCGGCGATCCTCCTCCATCGAGGGTTTCCGCTGTCCCGTCTGGAGCCCCGTGCCATACCGGCCCTCACGTATGTGCAGAACATGGAGCCGTACCGGCACTACGCCGTGTTCGGCCAGACGTGGTCGCTGGGTGTGGAGGAGCAGTTCTACCTGGTCTGGCCGCTGGTCCTGCCTTGGGTCGTCGGCCGAGTCCGCCCACGGCTCATCCTCCTGATAGCCATCGCCGCGTCATGTGCCGCGATGATCTCGTTCGACCGTGACTGGCTGCCCATGCACGCCTACGCCCTCCTGGCCGGCTGTCTGGTCGCACTGGTGGGGCCGCTTCCGTGGCGATGGTGGATGTTCCCGGTCGGCGCATTCGGGTTGTTCGCTTCGGTCGAGGCGGCGCCGCACTTCGACCAGATCTACGTCTACGGGCCCATGGTCGCCACACCGGCCGCCGTCCTCCTGGTGATGGCCGCCGCACACGGCAACCGCCTCCTCGAGCTCCTTCCGTTGCGCTTCGCCGGGAGGATCTCGTACGCCGTGTACCTCTGGCACGTGCCGCTGCTCCGGCTCTCGGACACGATCTACCACCGCTCGGCGGCGATCCCGACCGTCGCCCTCTCCGTCGTCGTGGCCACCCTGTCGACGCTGGTGCTCGAGGAGCCGCTCCGACGCGCCTGGCGTCGGTACACCGGAGAGGACCTCACTCGCAGCGGCGCCCGCGCGTCTCCGACAGGGGTCGGCGCCCGGTCTTAAGGTGAGGCCATGCAGGCGTACCTCGATCTCCTCCAGCGCATCCTCGACACCGGCGCCGAGAAGTCCGACCGCACCGGCACCGGCACCCGCAGCGTGTTCGGGCACCAGCTGCGCTTCGACCTCACCGAGGGGTTCCCGCTCGTCACCACCAAGAAGGTGCACACCCGCTCGGTCTTCGCCGAGCTGCTGTGGTTCCTCCGCGGCGACACCAACGTCAAGTGGCTGCAGGACCGCGGCGTCACCATCTGGGACGAGTGGGCCGACACCGACGGTGACCTGGGCCCGATCTACGGCTACCAGTGGCGCTCGTGGCCGGCGCCCGACGGGCGCCACATCGACCAGATCAAGCTGGTGCTCGACCAGATCCGAAGCGATCCCGACAGCCGTCGCCACATCGTGTCCGCGTGGAACGTCGCCGACATCCCGCAGATGGCGCTGGCACCGTGCCACACAATGTTCCAGTTCTACGTCGCCGAGGGCCGGCTCAGCTGTCAGCTCTACCAGCGCTCGGCCGACGTGTTCCTCGGCGTCCCGTTCAACATCGCGTCGTACGCCCTGCTGACACACATGGTCGCCCAGGTGACCGGCCTCGGCGTCGGCGACTTCGTGCACACCTTCGGTGACGCCCACCTCTACTCCAACCACGTCGAGCAGGCGCAGCTCCAGCTGACGCGCGACCCGCGGCCGCTCCCCATCCTGCGGCTCGACCCGTCCGTGACCGAGATCGACGCCTTCGACCTCGAGCACATCGCCGTCGAGGGTTACGACCCGCACCCGGGCATCAGGGCCCCCATTGCCGTCTGACCGACTCACGCTCATCGCGGCGTACGCCGACAACCGCGTCATCGGCGACCACGGAGCCATCCCGTGGCGGATCCCCGACGACTTCGCGCACTTCAAGGCGACCACCATGGGCGGCACCCTGGTGATGGGGCGTACGACGTACGACTCCATCGGCCGGCCCCTCCCGGGTCGTACGACGATCGTCGTCACCCGTGACCCCGACTGGTCGGCGGACGGCGTGCTGGTCGCCCACTCGCTCGGCGAGGCCCTCGCGCTGGCGGCCGAGCAGTCCGGCGAGGTGTTCGTCGCCGGCGGCGCCCAGCTCTACGAGCAGGCCCTGACACCTGCGACGCACCAGGTGCTCACCGAGGTGCACCAGTCGCCCGACGGTGACGCGCACTACCCGGACTTCGACCGCGGCGAGTGGGTCGAGACCCGGCGCGAGGAACGCGACGGATTCGCGTGGGTCTGGTGGGAGCGCGTTGGGAACCAAGTCGAGTGATGCCACGTCGAAACCGCATGCGTCGAACGGTCGTCATCGCCCTCCTGATGGGCGCCCTGCTGTCCGCCTGCGGAGCGAAGCAGTCGGTGGAGGTCACAAGCCCGCCGCCCGCCTCGTGCACGCCCTCGCCGGGTGGCCGGTGCGCCGCGGACGTCGCGTGGACCGGCCGGATCCAGGTCTCCGCCGACGGGCAGCGCCTCCACGGGCTCGTCAACTGCGGCGGCACCCTGCACGCCACCGAGACCGGCGACACGGTGACCCTGACGCTGCATGTGAACGCGTTGCGTCCGGGCATGATGAGCTGCGCACGCGTCGACGTGGGCGTCACGCTCGATCAGCCGCTCGGCCAGCGCGAGGTGCTCGATGGCGTGAGCGGGCGACCCATCCAGGTGGCACCGGTGAAGGTCACCAACTGATTCCTTCTACGCTGCCCGGGTGAGCCAAGGCCCGAAGGTCCGCATCCTCGCGACGGCGGGAGACCCGCCGTACGAACAGATCCGCATGCAGATCGCGGCTCAGGTGGCTAGCGGCGGGCTGCCTCCAGGGACGAAGCTGCCCACCGTCCGCTCCCTCGCGACGACGCTGGGGATCGCGCCGAACACCGTGGCCCGGGCCTACCGCGAGCTGGAGCACTCGGGCGTCGTCACGACCCGCGGTCGCAACGGCACGGTGGTCAACGGCGACGGCAGTGACCGGGCCGCCAAGGAGGCCGCCGCGACGTACGCCGACGCGATGCTCGGCCTCGGCGTCCGGCAGGATGAGGCCCTCGAGCTGGTGCGCCGCGCGTTCAAGCGGCCGCTGAGCAGCTGACGATCCACGAGGGGGACAGAGCCGTGCGGGTGCACGACGAGGTCGGTGACGCGCTGGCCGAGGGCCGCGGCGTGGTGGCGCTGGAGAGCACGATCATCAGCCACGGCCTGCCCCGGCCCGACAACGCGCGGCTGGCGCGCGAGTTCGAGCAGGCCGTGCGCGACGGCGGTGCCGTGCCGGCGACGGTCGCCGTGATCGACGGTGAACCCCGCATCGGTCTCGACGACGCTGCACTCGACCGGCTGGCCAACGACGAGGAGGCGGTCAAGGTCAGCGTCCGCGAGCTCGCCGCCGTCGCCGCGCGCGGGGGAGTGGGCGCGACGACGGTCGCCTCGACCGCCCACCTCGCCGCCCGTGCGGGCATCACCGTCTTCGCCACCGGTGGGCTCGGTGGCGTCCACCGTGGCGCGCAGGAGAGCTTCGACGAGTCCGCCGACCTGACCACGCTCTCGCACACCGGCGTCCTCGTCGTGTGCGCCGGGGTGAAGTCGATCCTCGACGTCGGCGCCACCCTCGAGCGGCTCGAGACCCTGGGCGTCGGGGTGCTCGGCTACCGCACCGACCGGTTCCCCGGCTTCTACCTCGCCGACTCCGGTCACGACGTCGGCTGGCGGGTCGAGTCCCCGGCCGAGGTCGCCGAGATCCTGCGGGCCCGCGACCGCGTCGGTACGACGGGCCTCGGGCTGGTGCTGGCCAACCCGATCTCGCCCGACGACGAGCTCGACCGCGCCCTGCACGACCGGCTGCTCGCCTCGGGCCTGGCCGCCGCCGACCGCGACCGCGTCCACGGCAAGGACGTCACGCCGTACCTCCTCGACTGGTTCCACCGCGAGAGCCGCGGGGAGTCGCTACGCGCCAACGTCGCGCTGGTCCGCTCGAACGCGCGGCTCGCCGCCGAGGTGGCGACCGCCTTCGCCGCAGGGACGCGGTCGTGACGTTCTTCTGCCTCGGCGACCTGATGGTCGACGTGGTCGCCCGGCTGTTCGGGCCGCTCGCCGAAGGCTCCGACAGCCCCGGCGTGATCTCCTACGTCGGTGGCGGCTCGGCCGCCAACACCGCGGCCTGGCTGACCCGCGTCGGCGTCGGGTCGACGTTCGTCGGCGCGATCGGCGACGACGCGGCCGGGCAGGCGCAGCTCGAGAGCCTCCACCAGCTGGGCGTCGACGTGCGCTTCCGGGTGGATCGCACGCGCCCGACCGGCACCTGCCTGGTCCTCGTGGCGCCGTCCGGCGAGCGCACCATGGTGCCCGACCCCGGCGCCAACCTCTCCCTCCAGGAGCACGACGTACCCACGGACGAGTTCCGTGCCGGCGACCACCTGCACGTCTCCGGCTACGCCCTCCTCCGCGACGCACGCGATGCCGCGTTCCACGCGATCGACGCCGCCGTGTCCGCCGGCCTGACCGTCTCGGTCGGCGCCGCATCGGCGGCTCCGCTCGAGCTCCTGGGAGCCTCGTCGTTCCTCGACATGATGCCTGCTGACGTCCTCCTCTTCGCCAACGAGAAGGAGGCCGCGATCCTGACCGGCGCCTCTGGCGGCGCGGCCGCCGACCTCGCCGCCCTGCTCGCCGGGGGCGGGGAAGGCCGTCAGGTCGTGGTCACGGCAGGCTCGGGCGACGCGGCCTGGAGCGACGGCGACGAGACGGTCTCGATGGCCGCCGAGCCGCTCGACCGCCCCGAGCTCGACACCACCGGCGCGGGTGACGCGTTCGCCGCGGGGTTCCTCGCCGCGCGGGCCCGCGACGCCGTACCCGCCGTCTGCCTGCGCGACGGCCACGCCCTCGCCGCCGCTGCCTGCCGTACGACGGGCGGCCGACCCGAGGCCTGAACCCGTGCCAGGCTGCACGCATGGAGCTGCGCATCTTCGTCGAACCCCAGCAGGGCGCCACCTACGACGACCAGCTGGCCGTCGCGCTCAAGGCCGAGGAGCTCGGGTTCGGCGCGTTCTTCCGGTCCGACCACTACCTCGCGATGGGGGTCGACGGACGGCCGGGTCCGACCGACTCGTGGGTCACGCTCGCCGGGCTCGCCCGTGAGACGAGCACGATCCGGCTCGGCACGATGGTCACGTCGGCGACGTTCCGCTACCCCGGCCCGTTGGCCATCTCGGTCGCCCAGGTCGACCGGATGAGCGGCGGACGCGTCGAGCTCGGGATCGGCGCCGGCTGGTACGACGCCGAGCACGCGGCGTACGCCATCCCCTTCCAGCCGACGCCAGAGCGCTTCGACCGGCTCGAGGACACCCTCGCCATCCTGACCGGGCTCTGGGCGACGCCCGAGGGTCAGACCTTCTCGTACATCGGCCACCACCACGCCGTGACCGACTCTCCCGGCCTGCCGAAGCCGGTGCAGCGGCCGCACCCGCCGATCATCGTCGGCGGCCACGGGCCACGCCGTACGCCGGCGCTCGCCGCTCGCTACGCCTCGGAGTTCAACATCGGCTTCAGCGACGAGGAGACGACAGGACAGCAGTTCGGGCGGGTGCGCGAGGCCTGCCGCGCCGCCGACCGCGACCCGGCCGACCTCGTCTGCTCGGCCGCCCAGGTGGTCTGCTGCGGCGAGAGCGACGAGGTGCTCCGGCGGCGGGCCGACGCCATCGGCAGGGCGCCCGACCAGCTGCGCGTCGACGGTCTGGCCGGATCGCCGGGGGAGGTCGTCGACAAGATCGGCCGGTACGCCGACCTCGGCGCCCAGCGCCTGTATCTCCAGGTCCTCGACCAGCACGACCTCGACCACCTCGAGCTGCTCGCCGCCGAGGTCATGCCCCACGTCTGAGGCCCCGACGCCGGTCGAGCCGGTGAAACCTGGGTCAGGTCGTCGGGTCGGTCGCGACGCGGCGGTCGATGCCGGTGCCGTGGGTGGGGTCGCTGCCCCGCACGTGTACGTCGTACGACGTGGCGGTGGCAACGAAGAGCCGCAGGTCGGCGTCGCCGGTCAGCTCTTCGAGCCCGAACCTCCGTCCGCCCCGGTGCTCCGGGTCGAACGCCTCGTCCACGACGTCCGGGAGCCCGTTCGCCGACACCTCGTGTGCCGTAGCCGCCAGGTAGACGGCCTCGGACTCGCCCGGCGGCGTGGACGAGTCGAAGACGACGATCTGTACGTCGGGCCGCTCGCGCACGTTGCGTGTGTGCCGGGCGTCGGGCGAGGACACCCAGTAGAAGTCGCGGTAGCGCGCCGGCGTGAAGTAGACCGGGGACAGCCTGGGACCCCCGTCTGGCTCGATGGTCCCGAGCACGAGGTAGCGGTTGCCGTCGATCACCCGGCGTGCCATCTCTCGGAGCTCGGCGTCCGGATCGGATGTCGTCATCGCTCCATCCGACCACACCGATCGCCATCTTCGCCGGTCGCGGTCGCGCGGCTGGTGCACCACGGGGCCGGCGCCTGCGCCGCCCGGCTGGTGCGCGGAGGATCTGCGGCACCAGGCGCCGGAGATCCTCCACAGACGAGGGTCCGGCTGCCCCGTGACCGGCGAGGCGAACCGCGGTCACCCTTCTCGGAACGCGCCAGGCGGCACTTCGAGGACCGCGCCGAGTAGCCTGAGCCCATGACCACGGCTGCACCCTTCGGGCGGATGCTCACGGCCATGGCCACGGCGTTCACCGACGACGGGGCGGTGGATCTCGATGGCACGGCCGCGATCGCCCACCACCTGGTGGAGCACGGCCACGACGGCGTGGTGGTCAGCGGTACGACGGGCGAGAGCCCGACCACCAGCGTGGCCGAGACGGGCGACATCCTGCGCGCGGTCAAGGACGCCGTCGGCGGCCGGGCCAGGGTCGTGGCGGGCGTGGGAAGCAACGCGACGGCCCACAGCATCGAGCTGGCGCAGCAGGCCGAGAAGCTCGGCGCGGACGCACTGCTGCTGGTGACGCCGTACTACAACAAGCCCGGCCAGGCGGGCGTCCTCCACCACTTCCAACAGGTCGCGGCCGCCACCGGCACGCCGGTGATCCTGTACGACGTACCGGGGCGCACGGCGACCCAGATCAGCGTCGAGACCTATGCCTCGATCAAGAGCGACACCGTGGTGGCCATCAAGGACGCGGTCGGCGACTACGCGCGCGGGGTCGAGCTGATGCAGCTCGGCTACGCGGTCTACAGCGGCGACGACGTCGCCAACCTCGGCTGGCTCGCCCACGGCGCGAGCGGCGTGATCAGCGTCGTCGGCCACGCCGCCGGCCGCCAGCTCCGGAGCATGATCGAGGACTTCCTCGACGGCAACACGACGGCCGCCCTCAAGTCCTACGCCGCGCTGCTGCCGGCGACGCGCGCCATGATGGGCGTGCCCAACTACGGCGCCACCACCGCCAAGGCGGCTCTCCAGCTCCTCGGCGTGCTCGACAACCGCAACGTCCGCGGGCCGCTCGTCCCCCTCACCGACGACGAGGTCGCGGCGCTCCGCGCCGGCCTCGAGGCATCCCACCTGCTCTGACCCATCACATCTGAGACGAGAACACCTTGAGTCACCCACATCCCGAGCTCTCCGCGCCGGCCGCACTGCCGAAGGGAGGGCTACGGGTCATCCCGCTCGGCGGCCTCGGCGAGGTCGGCCGCAACATGACCGTCTTCGAGTACGACGAGCGGTTGCTGGTCGTCGACTGCGGCGTGCTCTTCCCCGAGGAGAACCACCCGGGCGTCGACCTGATCCTCCCCGACTTCGACGCCATCAGGGACCGCCTCGGCGACATCGAGGCGCTGGTGCTGACCCACGGTCACGAGGACCACATCGGCGCCACGCCGTACCTCCTCCGCGAGCGCGGCGACATCCCGCTGGTCGGCTCCGAGCTGACCCTCGCCCTGCTCGACTCCAAGCTGCGCGAGCACCGCCTGAAGGAGACGGTCCACCACAAGGTGAAGGCGGGCGACCGCCTCACGTTCGGCCCCTACGAGCTGGAGTTCGTGGCGGTCAACCACTCCATCCCCGACGCACTCGCGGTCGCGATCCGTACCGGCACCTCGCTGGTGCTCCACACCGGCGACTTCAAGATGGACCAGCTCCCGCTCGACGGCCGGATCACCGACCTGCGTGCGTTCGCGCGGCTGGGGGAGGAGGGCGTCGACCTCTTCCTCACCGACTCCACCAACGCCGAGGTGCCCGGGTTCACGACGTCCGAGCAGGAGATCGCGCCCGTCCTCGACCGGGTCTTCAGCGGCACCGACCAGCGGATCATCGTGGCCTGCTTCGCCTCCCACGTGCACCGCGTGCAGCAGATCCTCGACGCGGCGGTCGCCCACGGCCGCAAGTGCGGGTACGTCGGGCGCTCCATGGTCCGCAACATGGGCATCGCCCAGGACCTCGGCTACCTCCACGTCCCACCGGGTGTGATGGTCGAGGCGAAGGACCTCGCCGACCTCCCGCCGGAGCGCCAGGTGCTGATCTCCACCGGCAGCCAGGGCGAACCCATGTCGGCGCTGAGCCGGATCGCGCAGCGCAACCACCACTTCGTGCACATCGAGGAGGGCGACACCGTCATCCTCGCCAGCTCGCTGATCCCCGGCAACGAGAACGCCGTCTACAAGGTCATCAACGGCCTCACCCGCCTCGGCGCGAACGTCGTACACAAGGGCAACGCCATGGTCCACGTCTCGGGCCACGCGAGCGCGGGCGAGCTCCTCTACGCCTACAACGTCGTCAAGCCGCGCAACGTCCTGCCGGTGCACGGCGAGTACCGCCACATGAAGGCCAACGCCCGGCTGGCCCGGGCCACCGGCGTCGACAACGTCGTGATCGCCGAGGACGGCGTCGTCGTCGACCTCATCGACGGGGTCGCGAACATCGCCGGCAAGGTCGACTGCGGCTACGTCTTCGTCGACGGCTCCAACATCGGTGACATCACCGAGTCCGACCTCAAGGACCGTCGGATCCTCGGCGAGGAGGGCTTCGTCTCGGTGATCGTCGTGATCGACTCGGTCAGCGGCAAGGTCTCGAGCGGGCCCGAGATCCACGCCCGCGGCTTCGCCGAGGACGACAAGACGTTCGACGCCATCAAGCAGCCGATCATCGACGCGCTCGACGCGGCCATCCGCGAAGGCGTCGACGACCCCTACCAGCTCCAGCAGACCGTACGACGGGTCGTCGGGCGCTGGGTCAACCGCGAGCTGAAGCGGCGCCCGATGATCATCCCGGTGGTCATCGAGGCTTGAGCGAGGACGGCCCGCTCGGACAGCGTCCGAGCGGGCCACCGCAGCGAACGCCGCGGCGGGCTTGCTCGCCAGGCGCCGATCGGACAGTGTCCGAGCGGGCCACCGCAGCGAACGCCGCGGCGGGCTTGCTCGCCAGGCGCCGATCGGACAGTGTCCGAGCGGGCCACCGCAGCGAACGCCGCGGCGGGCTTGCTCGCCAGGCGCTCAACGCCTCAGACCACGGAGAAGCCGTCCGGGAAGTCGGCCCGCCCGGTGAGGGCGAGCAGCAGATCGGGTCCCTGGCCGGTCCTGACGGCGACCTCGACAGCGAGCGTCGCCGCATCGGCGAGTGCCTCCTCGCCGTGGTCCGCCCCCACGTCGGACGCGGCGGCGATGTCGAGGCCGTGCACCACGATCTCGAAGGTGCGGGTGCGGAGGTACTCACCCAGAGGCATGCCGCCGACGATCGTGGTGAGCACGTAGGCGTCGTCGTACGCGGCGAGCTTCTCGCCCACGCGCGCGAGAAGGGCGGCGACGTATGCGGCCGGGTCGTCACCCAGCGCAGCTCCGGCCCGGCGACCTCGCTCGACGACGGCGGTGCCGGTCGCGGCCCGATGGGCGGCGATCCACGCGTAGTAGCCGGCAGCGTCGTGGACCACCACCTCCTCGGCCGGCTGGTCAAGATACGTGTCGACCGTGACCAGCGAGCGCGCCGTGTGCCCGACGAGCGCGCGCAGGTCCCAGTCGCCGAGCCCGAGACCGGTCATCGCCTCGACCGGGATCCCGGCCACCTGCGCGACGAACGAGTCAGCGGCCGAGAGGAACGTCGTACGACGATCGGTCATGGCGCCATCATCCCGCCCGAAAGTCCGGCCTCGGAGGCCACCTCCGTGTGATCATGACTGCGCCGCGAACACGGAGGTACACCATGCGCCGATGCCACGCCGCGCTGGCGGCCACGGCGGTCGCCGTCGGGGCGGCTCTGTCGGCCTGCGGATCGAGTGGCTCGTCGAGAACGGTGACCGACCACCCGACCGGCGTCTCGAGCCAAGGGCCGCGCAATGCTCTCACCGTCACCGACTCCCAGGGGCTGACCTTCACCCTTCACCCCGACCTGGTGACCTGTGTTCCCAGCGAGTACGGCCGGGGCGTGGACGTGGTGCACGTGATGTACACCGAGTTCTCCCCGCTTCGCGGCACGGATATCGACGTCGTGCCGGTCGACGAGCCCACGACGTACTCGCTCCCCACGGACAGCGGTGACTCCGAGCGTGGGCCCCGCAACGCCCTCGTCTTCGTCACGGCCAAGATCCCGGCGCCTCGAGCCCCGCACGAACCCCCGGCGTTCGAGAACTCCACGGTCCAGGAACTGCGACACGTGCACGCCCCTGGTCAGCTGACGTTGCTTCACGCGTCGTGCCACCCGGCCCGGCTCGAGCTGACCATCCACGGCTGGCTCGGCTCGGAGTACAGCGGCCCCGACGTCATGGTCTCCGGCGGGGTCGACCTCACCGGAGGCTGACCCGCTCAGGTCGTCGCCAGGACGCCGGCCACGATCAGCGCCTGCCCGACGTGGTAGGTCACCATCACCACCAGCTGTGCGCGGTCCCACGGGCGGACGAACCGGTCTCGTGCGAGCACCGTGTCGCTGACCGCGAAGACGGTCGCGCCGACGGCGATCGACGTGACACCGGTGGTGAACGCGTAGATGACCATGGCGCCGATCACGACCGTGTACACCGCGACCGGTGCCGCGAGCGCCAGTCCGCCGCGCAGGTACGTCGACGCCGCCACCTGGCGAGTGGAGATGAGGCACGCGCCGAGCACGAGCAACGAGAGGTAGTTCCAGCCCTGCGGGTCGAGACCCAGCTGCACGAAGCTCAGGACGAACGCGACGTGCCCGACCAGGAACGCGGCCAGCCCGAGGCGGAACCTGCTGTCCGACTTCTCGAGCAGGAAGACGTCACCGGCCAGCCCGAAGACCAGCGCGACCAGCAGCCAGACGCCGGCCGCGTCGTTCGCGGCGCCCAGCACGAGCGCGGCGACGATCAGCGCGACGAGGGTCGCGGGCTTGGCCCACCGCTCGGTACGCCGGTCGCTGCGCCACACGGCGTACCAGTCGACGAGCGCGCACGCGATCGGAAGGAGCCATACGAGCTGTACGCCGGTCACGCGCGCAGCATGGCAGGCGTGTCGGTGCCGGATGCAAGAGTGTGCCCATGAATGTCAGCGAGCTCTTGATCGACTCCCTCGGCCGCGTCCACGAGCAGGTGCCGCCGATCATCACGGGTCTGTCGGTCGACGACCTGGCCTGGCGCCCCGACCCCGAGGCCAACTCCATCGCCTGGCTGATCTGGCACCTCACCCGGATCGAGGACGACCACGTGTGCGACGCCGCGGGCCTCGAGCAGGCCTGGTCCGCCGACGGCTGGGCCGATCGCTTCGGGCTGCCGTTCCCGGCGGGCGACCACGGATATGGCCACTCCCCCCAGCAGGTGGCACAGGTCCGGGTCGGCGCCGACCTGCTGGGCGGCTACCTCGCGGGCGTGGCGAAGCGGACCCTCGCCTACGTCACACCCCTGCAGCCCGACGACCTCGAGCGGGTCGTCGACACCCACTGGGACCCGCCGGTGACTCTCGGCGTGCGTCTGGTGAGTGTCGTGAACGAGGTCAACCAGCACGTCGGCCAGGCCGCGTACCTCCGCGGGCTCCTCGAACGACGCTGAGGCGGGCCCTGACACGCGGGGTCGTCGTGCGGCGTGTGATCCGTGTGACTGGAGTGACGTTGGCCTAGATTCCTCACCATGGCGACCCGTACGTCTTCCCCGCCGGGCTCGCGAAGCAGGGCTGCGTCCTCCAGAGGCCGTGGCTCCTCGACCTCGCGTGCTCGGAGTACGACGAAGAAGCGCTCCCGCAAGCCCGCGCGCCGGCGCGCACCCCGTCGCGTCCGCTCCGGTCGCGGGCCGGTCCTGCGTTCCTTCGCGGCGCTGGGGCGCGGTCTGGTCGCGATCTGGCTCGGCATCGCGCACGCCGTCGGTGCGGTGGCGCGCCGGATCGGGAGGACCGCCCGCGAGCTCGAGCCCGAGCACCGTCGCGACGGCGTCGGCCTGTTCCTCTTCGGGGTGGCGGTCGTCTGCGCCGCGGCCGTCTGGTGGCAGCTGCCCGGCGGGCTGATGCACGGCCTCCGCACGGTGGTGGCGGGCTCCGTCGGCAAGGTCGGCTGGCTGGTGCCGCTGATGCTGGTCTGGGTCGGTTGGCGCAACATGCGCGACCCGGAGTCCAACGGCCCGGTCGGTCGCCAGGTCGTCGGCTGGGTGGCGCTCGGGTTCGGCGTGCTCGGCGTGGTCCACATCGCCGCCGGCAACCCGCGTCCGGTGGCCGGCGACGCGACCGACCTGCAGAGCGCCGGCGGCGCCATCGGGTACGTCGTGTCGAGCCTGCTGCTCGACCTGCTCCGCACGTCGTACGTCGTGGTGCCTCTGCTCGTGCTGCTCGCGGTGTTCGGGATCCTGGTGATCACCGCGACGCCGGTCTACCAGGTCCCGGCGCGGCTCGCGGCGTTCCGCGACCGGATGCTCGGCCGTCACCCGCTGTCGGACGACGACTCCGACCTGCCGACGCAGCCAGTGCGCAGCCGCCGCCGTGGCCTGACCGACGAGTTCGACTCCGAGATGGGCGACCCGGCGTACGACAGCCCGATGCTCTCCGACCGCGAGCTCCGCAAGCGCAGGAAGGGTCTCGGCAAGCTGGGCCAGGACCCCGACGAGGCCGACACCGCGACCATCGTGACCTCGCCGACCGACGACACCGCGGCCGACCTGGTCGCGCCCCCGCACACCCCGCTCCCTGCGCGCATGGAGCAGCTGGAGCTGTCGGGCGACATCGTCTACAGCCTCCCGGCCAACGAGGTGCTCAAGCCGGGGTCGGTGCACAAGGCCCGCTCGCGCGCCAGCGACGACGTGGTCGGGCGCCTCACCCAGGTGCTCGACGAGTTCGACATCGACGCGCAGGTCACCGGCTACACCCGCGGCCCGACGGTCACCCGCTACGAGGTCGAGGTCGGGCCGGCCGTGAAGGTCGAGAAGGTCACCGCGCTCTCCAAGAACATCGCGTACGCCGTGGCCAGCGCCGATGTGCGGATCCTCAGCCCGATCCCCGGCAAGTCCGCGATCGGGATCGAGATCCCCAACGCCGACAAGGAGATCGTCTCCCTCGGCGACGTGCTGCGGTCCAACGCGGCACGCTCCGACCACCACCCGCTCGTCGTCGGGCTCGGCAAGGACGTCGAGGGCGGGTTCGTGGTCGCCAACCTGGCGAAGATGCCCCACCTGCTGGTCGCCGGCGCGACCGGGTCCGGCAAGTCGAGCTTCATCAACTCGATGGTGACCTCGCTGCTGATGCGGTCGACGCCCGACGAGGTGCGGATGATCATGATCGACCCGAAGCGGGTCGAGCTGAACGCCTACGAGGGCATCCCGCACCTGATCACGCCGATCATCACCAGCCCGAAGAAGGCCGCCGAGGCGCTGGCCTGGGTGGTACGCGAGATGGACCTGCGGTACGACGACCTGGCGAACTTCGGGTTCCGGCACGTCGACGACTTCAACAAGGCCGTCCGGGCCGGCAAGGTGACCGTGCCGCCGGGCAGCGAGCGCGAGGTCGCGCCGTACCCCTACCTGGTGGTGGTCGTCGACGAGCTCGCCGACCTGATGATCATCGCTCCGCGCGACGTCGAGGACGCCATCGTCCGGATCACCCAGCTGGCCCGGGCCGCTGGCATCCACCTCGTGCTGGCCACCCAGCGGCCGAGCGTCGACGTGGTGACCGGACTGATCAAGGCGAACGTGCCGTCGCGCCTGTCGTTCTCGACCTCGAGCCTGGCCGACAGCCGGGTCATCCTCGACCAGCCCGGTGCCGAGAAGCTGGTCGGCCAGGGAGACGGGCTCTTCCTGCCGATGGGTGCGTCCAAGGCCGTCCGCGTGCAGGGTTCGTGGGTCACCGAGGCCGAGGTGCACCAGGTCGTCGCCCACTGCAAGAAACAGCTCCAGCCGACGTACCGCGACGACGTCACCGCGCCGCAGCAGAGCAGGCGCGAGCTGGACGACGACATCGGCGACGACCTCGACCTGGTCGTCCAGGCCGTGGAGCTGGTCGTCTCCACCCAGTTCGGGTCGACGTCGATGCTGCAGCGCAAGCTGCGGGTCGGCTTCGCGAAGGCGGGCCGCCTGATGGACATCCTCGAGAGCCGCGGCATCGTCGGCCCCTCCGAGGGCTCGAAGGCGCGCGACGTCCTGGTCAAGCCCGACGAGATCGACGGAGTGATCGCCACGCTGCACGGTGAGACGGGGGACTGACATGGGCGTTGACCTGACCGACCAGACCACCATCGAGACCATCGGCGAGCCGTCGGTGGCGCCCGACCGCCTCCTGGAGGTACGCCGCCGGGCGAGCCTCGCGGTCGTGCTCGGCGCGGGCGCCTCGCTGGTCGCCATCGCCTACCTGGCCCGGGCGATCACCCAGGGCGGGGTGCTCGACTGGGCCCTCTTCGTGGTGCTCGGCGCCATCGGGGCGGTCAACCTCGCGGTCCTGCTCGACGCCCGCACGCCGCTGCTGGTCGCCGACGACCTCGGCGTACGGCTGCGCCTGGGCCGGTCGTGGGTCGGCCTGCCCTGGGGCGGGCTGCAGGAGATCGAGCACCGCCCGCGCCGCGGCTGGTGGCGCGACGGCCTGCTCGTCGTACGCCCCCACTACGTCCAGCGGGTACTCGAGGACCTCGACGCCACCGGACGCCGTACGGCGCGCGTCAACCGTCGGCTCCACCGGGCCCCACTCGCCGTACCGCTCGGCCTCGCCACGCGGGTGCTCGGCGCCGACCCCGACCTGACGGGCGCGCTGCTGGCGCTGTCCGACGGCCGGACGCCGGTCGTGGAGACCGTGCTCGAGGTCGCGCCCGCGCCCGAGCCCGAGCCGTCCACGGACGATCCGGTCGTCACCGTGGCCGAGGTGCTGGCGGCCCATGGCGTGGGAGCCACGGTCGACGCGCCGACACCCTGGCGTCCGCCCGACCCGCGGCCGGCCCTGGCCCGCCTGATCGGCGACCTCGCGGCGCTGTTCGACCGACCGCCGAAGGACGTGGACGAGCTCCTCGACGACGATGTCGACGAGGAGCCCGAGCTCGTCGCCAGCGAGACCCCCGAGCCGATCCGCGAGACCGCGGTGGCCGCTCGCGCGGAGCTGCGGCACGACGTACGCGCGGAGCTGGAGCCCCCGGCCGACGACACCCAGGTCTGGGACACGCTCCACGGTGTCTCCGAGATCGTGGACCTGCCGCTCCTGATCGACAGCTACGGCCCACACGCAGCGCCGGAGCCGGTGATCGGGCCGCAGTTCGCCGCCGCCCGTGCCCACCTCGGCCTGGGAGTCGACCAGCTCGCCGACCGCACCCGGATCCGCCCCCACGTCATCGAGGCGATCGAGGTCGACGACTTCAGCGCCTGTGGCGGCGACTTCTATGCGCGCGGACACCTGCGCACCCTGGCGCGCGTCCTCGGCGTCGATGTCGCCCCGCTGCTCGAGACGCACGACGCGCGCTACGCCGACGCACCGATCGACCCGCGTCGCGTGTTCGAGGCCGAGCTGGCCGGAGCAGGCTCGATGCGCAGCACCCGCGGCGGGCCCAACTGGTCCGTCCTGGTGGCGGCCGTGATGGCGTTGATCCTCTGCTGGTCCATCGCGCGGCTCGTGACGGCCGGTCCGGGGCACGTTCCCGACCGCGCCATCCTGAGCGGCTCGGGCGGACCCAACCACTCGGCCAAGGGACCGAAGGCCCAGCCGATCGCGGTGGAGCTCACCGCGGCCGGCGGGGGAGCGCACGTGGTGGTGCGCAGCGGCGCCGGCAAGGTCGCCTACTCCGGTGACCTCGCCTACGGGCAGTCGCACACGGTCCAGGTGTCGCCGCCGGTACGGATCCGGTCGACCGACGGGGCCGTGACAGTACGGGTGGCAGGGCAGGACCGCGGGCGCATGGGGCCCGCCGGTCGGCCGGCGTCGGCGTCGTACGTCCCTCATCGGTAACCGTCCCGAGGCGCCCCACGAATCCGGCCGCGCCAGGTGCGACCGGCATACTCGACGGCGATGACCACGAACCATGAAGTCTCGGTCGCCCTGGTGACCCTGGGCTGCGCCCGCAACGACGTCGACTCCGAGGAGCTGGCCGGGCGCCTCGCCGCCGACGGCTTCCGGCTCGTCGACGACCCGGCCGACGCCGAGACCGTCGTGGTGAACACCTGCGGCTTCGTCGAGGCCGCGAAGAAGGACTCCGTCGACACGCTGCTCGCCGCCGCCGACCTGAAGCACGACGGACGGACGCGTGCCGTCGTCGCCGTGGGCTGCCTGGCCGAGCGCTACGGCAAGGACCTCGCCGAGTCGCTGCCCGAGGCCGACGCGGTCCTGGGCTTCGACGACTACCCGGACATCGCGAGCCGGCTGCGGTCGATCCTGGCCGGCGAGGTGCTGCACCCCCACACGCCTGCGGACCGCCGCAGGCTGCTGCCCATCACGCCCGCCGACCGCGACGCCTCCGCCGTCTCGGTGCCGGGTCACGGAGTCTCGACAGGCTCGACCCACGGGCGGCGCTCGACCGAGGGGCGGCGCTCGACCGAGGGGCGGCGCTCGACCGACGGGCGGCGCGCGCCCGAGGGGCGGCGCTCGACCGACGAGAGCCTGCGGGGTGCCCCCGCCAGCGGGCCGCCCGCCGTACGTCGCCGCCTCGACGGTGGTCCCATGGCGCCCCTCAAGCTGGCGAGTGGATGCGACCGCCGCTGCTCGTTCTGTGCGATCCCGAGCTTCCGCGGCTCGTTCGTGAGCCGCCGCCCGTCAGACGTGGTCGCCGAGGCCCGCTGGCTCGCGGCCGAGGGCGTTCGTGAGCTGTTCCTGGTCAGCGAGAACAGCACGTCGTACGGCAAGGACCTCGGCGACCTGCGCCTGCTCGAGACGCTGCTGCCCGAGCTCGCCGGTATCGACGGGGTCGAGCGCGTGCGGGTCTCCTACCTCCAGCCGGCCGAGACCCGACCAGGTCTGGTCGAGGCGATCGCGCAGACGTCGGGGGTGAGCGACTACTTCGACCTCTCCTTCCAGCACGCCAGTGCCGGCGTGCTGCGGCGGATGCGGCGCTTCGGCGACGCCGAGAGCTTCCTCGGGCTGCTCGACCGCGTCCGCGCCGTCGCGCCGGTCGCCGGCGTGCGCTCCAACGTGATCGTCGGCTTCCCCGGCGAGACCGACGACGACCTGCAGACCCTGTGCGACTTCCTCGTCGCGGCGCGTCTCGACGTCACCGGTGTCTTCGGCTACTCCGACGAGGACGGCACCGAGGCCGCGGGCTTCGAGGGCAAGCACGACGAGGACGAGATCCGGGCGCGCGTCGCACACGTCTCCGACCTCGTCGAGCAGCTCACCGGCGAGCGTGCCGAGGAGCGCGTCGGCGAGTCCGTCGTCGTACTCGTGGAGTCGGTGGCCGACGGCGTCGCCGAGGGTCGCGCGGACCACCAGGGCCCCGAGGTCGACGGTACGACGCGGCTCACGGCGGGCAGACACTCCGTCGGCGAACTCGTCCCCGCCGTCGTCGTCGCCGCCGAGGGAGCCGATCTGGTGGCCCGGCCGAGCGGAGCAGGCAGGTGATGTCCGAGGTCGGGACCTCGGGCAACTGGAATCTGCCCAACGTCCTGACCGGCGTCCGGATCCTGATCGTGCCGTTCTTCGGCGCGGCGCTGCTGCGAGACGGTGGCGACTCGATCGCCTGGCGGTGTGTGGCGGCGGCGCTCTTCGGCATCGCGATGATCACCGACAAGATCGACGGCGACATCGCCCGCTCCCGCGGCCTGGTCACCAACTTCGGCAAGATCGCCGACCCGATCGCCGACAAGGCGATGACCGGCATGGCGTTCGTGGGTCTCTGGATCGTCGGCGACATCTGGTGGTGGGTCACCGCGATCGTGCTGCTGCGGGAGTGGTCGGTCACCCTGCTCCGCCTCTCGATCCTGCGGCGCGTCGTGGTCGCCGCGGCGCAGAGCGGCAAGATCAAGACGGTGCTGCAGGCGGTGGCGCTGACCGGGCTGTGCCTCCCACTGCGACAGGTGCATGCTCCGCTCCACGATGCCGGAGTGGTGCTGTTCTACGCCTACCAGGTCGTCCTCGCCGTGGCGGTGGCGATGACGATGTGGTCGGGCTACGAGTTCTTCCGCGACGTGTGGCGCCAGCGGCCGACCCAGCCCGCGACCTGAGACCGACCCTCCGGAGAGTTCACGGGCCGGCCATCCCCGTGTGGTGTCCTCGGACGACCGTGGTACTAGGGTGACGCGCACCACACCGTCGTCCCCGACGCTCTCGGATCTCGGAAGGACCCGCTCTCCATGCCCCTCCTCACTCGCGCGCGCTCGCGTCGCGCCCTCTCGGCAGCGGCAGGTCTCGCCGTCGCCGCCGCTGGCCTTGCCTGGGTCGCCCCGGCCTCCGCCAACACCACCGGCCCTGCCCTCGTCATCAACGAGGTGTACGGCGGAGGTGGCAACGCCGGCTCGCTCTACACCCACGACTTCGTGGAGCTGCGCAACACGAGCACCCAGACCGTGTCGCTGGGCGGGCTGAGCCTGCAGTACCGCTCGGCCGGAGGCAGCGGTGTGTCGACCAACATCGCCGCCCTGCCGGCGGTCGACGTCCCGGCGGGAGACACGTTCCTCGTCCAGATGGCCGCCGGTGCCGGCGGCACGCAGGAGCTGCCCACGCCCGACGCGACCAGCTCCATCAACATGTCCGGCACCGGTGGCCAGATCTTCCTGGCCGACACGACGTCAGGCATCGACCCGGGCACCGGCCCGATCTCCGACACGCACGTGCTCGACTTCGTCGGGTGGGGCTCCAGCAACAGCTACGAGACCCATGCGGCCCCGGCGACCACGAACCCGTCGTCGGTGACCCGCGGCCCCTCCGGCACCGACACGAACGACAACTCCGCCGACTTCTCCCTCAGCAACCCGCCGTCGCCGTCGGCCTGCGGAAGTGCCTGCGGCGGCACCCCGCCGCCCCCGCCGACGGAGCACACCATCGCCGAGATCCAGGGCACCGGCGACAGCTCGCCCCTGGCCGGCCAGCCGGTGATCACCGAGGGCGTCGTCACCGCGGCGTACCCCGTCGGTGGCTTCTTCGGCTACGTGATCCAGACCGACGGCACCGGCGGCGGCACCGACGCGACGCCGGGTGCCTCCGACGCGGTGTTCGTCCACCAGCCCAGCGGCGCGGTCACCGCCACCGTCGGCGACCTGGTCAAGGTGACCGGCCCGGTCAGCGAGTTCAACGGCCTCACCGAGCTCAGCGTGAATGCCGCCGACCTCCAGGACGAGGGACCTGCCCCGATCGGGGTCACGCCCTTGTCGACCGCCTTCCCGACGACCGACGCGGGTCGCGAGGCGCACGAGAGCGAGCTGATCGAGCCGACCGACCAGCTCACCGTGACTGACAACTTCGACACCAACAACTTCGGCGAGATCGGGCTGGCCACCGGCGACCACCAGCTCTGGCAGCCCACCGACCTCTACAACCCCAACATCGACCCGGCCGGGGTCGCCATGGTGCAGGCCGACAACGCCGCTCGCGGGGTGGTGCTGAACGACGGGTCGAGCTGGAACTACCTGACCACCGACAAGAACACGGTCATGCCGTGGCTGCGACCGGACAACCCGGTACGGATCGGGTCCACCGCGACTCTGCACGAGCCGGTGATCCTGGACTACCGCAACAACCTCTGGGAGTTCCAGCCCACGCATCAGGTGACCGGTGACGGCGCCTCCGTGGCGACCTTCGGTGACACCCGTACTGCCAACCTGGAGCCGCAGGACGTCGGCGGAGACCTGAAGCTGGGCACCTTCAACGTCCTGAACTACTTCAACACCACCGGCGAGGACTGGGTGGCCTCCGGCCACACGTGCACCTTCTACACCGACCGCACGGGTGACCCTGTCGGCGACAACACATGCTCGAACAACGGGCCGCGTGGCGCCGCCGAGTCGAGCGGCGGCACCGACCTCGCCGACCCGAAGGCCGACCTCGAGCGGCAGCGGATCAAGGAGGTCAAGGCGATCAACACCATGAACGCCGACATCCTCTCCCTGGAGGAGATCGAGAACTCCGTGACGCTCGGCGAGAGCGACCGGGACGACGCGCTGAAGTCACTGGTCGACGCGCTCAACGCCGACGCCGGCTACACCCGGTGGGCCTATGCACCGTCCCCGGACCCGTCCGACCTGCCTCCGACCGCAGAGCAGGACGTGATCCGCACGGCGTTCATCTACAACCCGAGCGCAGTGGCGCTGGTGGGTCCCTCGAAGGTCCTCTCGGACCAGTCCGGCCCAGGCCAGCCTTTTGCGGACGCCCGGGAACCGCTGGCCCAGGAGTTCAAGCGCAAGGGGGCCTTGGACGCCGACGGCTTCCTCGTCGTGGTCAACCACCTGAAGTCGAAGGGCTCCGGTGTCGACGACGGCACGGGACAGGGCCTGGCCAACCCGGACCGGATCGCCCAGGCGCATGCGGTGGTCGACTTCGCCAAGGCGACCGCCCAGGCCGACGGCACCAACAAGATCTTCCTGGTAGGTGACTTCAACTCCTACACCCAGGAGGACCCGATGCAGGTGCTGTACCAGAACGGGTTCATCAACCAGCCGAGCGACCACGCGCGCGACACGTCGTACGAGTTCGGCGGCATGGCCGGCTCGCTCGACCACGTGCTGGCCAACTCGGCGGCGGCGAACCTCGTCACGCTGCGAGACGTGTGGCAGATCAACGCCGAGGAGTCGGTGGGCTTCGAGTACAGCCGCTACAACTACAACGCCGAGCTGCTGTACCAGCCCAACCAGTTCCGTGCCTCGGACCACAACCCCGAGCTGGTCGGCCTCGACGTGCCGTTCAGCCAGCAGGCCTCGACCGTGACGGCCACGGCGACGCCGAGCGTGGTCAAGAAGAAGAAGGGCACCTCGCGCATCGACATGACGGTCACCGGCGCGCAAGGCGTCACTCCGACCGGCAAGGTCAGGATCAAGGTGGACGGCGTGAAGGTCGCCACGGTGATGCTGAGCAGCGGAACGGCCAGCTTCGTGGTCGGGCCGTTCCGGGACGCCGGGACGCACCAGGTCAAGGTGCACTACCTCGGCGACGACGTGACCGAGGCCGGACACGCGAGCGTCGACGTGACGGTCACGAACGGCAGCGCGCAGTGAGCAGGGTCAGCCGTAGCAGCCTCTGCCGTAGGAGCCTCAGCCGGCAGCTTTCCGCAGTCTGAAGGCCGCCTGGACGAGTGTCAGGTGGCTGAAGGCCTGCGGGAAGTTGCCGTAGGAGCCTCAGCCGGCAGCTTTCCGCAGTCTGAAGGCCGCCTGGACGAGTGTCAGGTGGCTGAAGGCCTGCGGGAAGTTGCCGACCATCCGCCCGGCACCCGCGTCGTACTCCTCGGAGAGCAGCCCGACGTCGTTCGCCAGCCCGATCAGCCGGTCGAAGAGGGCGTGGGCGTCGTCGTGGCGCCCCGCCCCGGCGTACGCCGAGACCAGCCAGAAGGAGCAGGCCAGGAACGGATGCTCGTCCCCGGACAGGCCGTCGACCCCGCTCTGGGTGCGGTAGCGCAGGAGCAGGCCGTCGCGCATCAGGTCCTGCTCGATCGCCGCGATGGTCCCGAGCATCCTCGGGTCGTCGCCGGCGACGAAGCCCACCAGGGGCAGCATCAGCAGGGACGCGTCGACGGCCCTGGTCTCGTAGTGCTGGGTGAACGTGCCGCGCTGTGTGTCGAAGCCCCGGGTCTCGATCTCCTCGCGCACCTGGTCGCGGACGGCCCGCCACCGGTCGAGGTCGCCTTCGAGCCCGTGCCGCTCGACGGCCTTCACGGCCCGGTCGAAGGCCACCCACACCATCACCCGTGAGTGGGTGAAGTGCTGCAACGGGCCGCGGATCTCCCACAGCCCGTTGTCGCGGTCCTGCCAGGTCGGGGCGAGGTGGTCGACCAGCAGCCGCTGCAGGTTCCAGGAGTCTCCGGTCTGCCCCAGCTCCGACTCGCGGGCCGCCTCGAGCGCCAGCATCACCTCGCCGACGACGTCGGTCTGACGCTGGGTGACCGCGCCGTTGCCGATCCGCACCGGCCGGGAGCCGGCGTACCCGGGAAGCGTGTCGAGGGTGAGCTCGGGCAGACGGCGCGAGCCGTCGACGGCGTACATGATCTGGAGGTCGGCGGGGTCGCCGGCGACGGCCCGGAGCAGCCAGTCGCGCCAGAAGCGTGCCTCGTCCGTCGCGCCCGCCTCGATCAGCGAGCCGATGGTGAGGGCGGCGTCGCGGAGCCAGCAGTAGCGGTAGTCCCAGTTGCGCTCCCCGCCGAAGTCCTCGGGCAGCGACGTCGTGGGCGCGGCCACGATGCCGCCCGTCTCGTGGTGGGTCATCAGGTGCAACGTGAGCAGCGAGCGTCGTACGACGTCTGGGTGCGGCACATCTTCCAGGTCGCAGGACGCGACCCAGTCGACCTCCTCGTGGATGGTCTCGTCGACCAGGTACGGGTGGGGGCCGGGGGTGCGCAGGTGCGAGGCCAGCCACGTGGTCGAGAAGGTGAGCACGTCCCCCTCGTGCACGTCGAAGTCGTCGACGTGCCGGTGGTCGTGCGGTGTCGGCAGCCGGGGGCCCCGAAGCACCAGCTTGTCGGGCCCGGCCACAGCGGTGATGACCGGGTCGGCGTCCTCGTGCCGGCGCCTGACCCAGGGCATGGCCGTGCCGTAGTCGAAGCGGACGATCCACTCATGGTGCATCCGGACCCTTCCCGAGACGCCCGTCAGGCGCCGCACCACGTCGATCCGGTCGTCTCCGGTCGGCATCACGTCGAGCAACGTGACCACCCCGGAGTCGGTGGTGAAGGTCGTCTCGAGCGCCGCCGAGTCACCGACGTAGCGTCGGGTGACCTCGTAGTCGCCGTCCGGGCAGAACTGCCAGCGGCCGTTGTCCTCGTCGCCCAGCAGTGCCGCGAAGCAGGCGGGGGAGTCGAAGCGGGGGAGGCAGAGCCAGTCGATCGAGCCGTCGTTGGCGACGAGTGCGGCGGTGTGCCGGTCGCCGATCATCGCGTAGTCCTCGATCGGGCGGCTCACGTCGCGCAGCGTATCCGGCCTAGGGTCGGGGCATGAGACGCCGCTGGGCCCGAGACCCCGACGCCGCAGCGGCCCTGACGATGCTGGCCGCGGCGCAGGCCACGCTCGCCACGGCCGAGTCGCTGACCGGCGGCCGGCTCGCCGCCGCGGTGACCGCCGTACCAGGGGCGTCGGTGAGCTATCTGGGTGGCTTCGTCACCTACGCCACGGCACTCAAGGAGTCGCTGCTCGGGATCCCGCCGGGCCTCGTCGAGGAGTACGGCGTGGTGTCGGCCGAGTGCGCCCGGGCGATGGCCGCTGGATGCCGCGAGGTGACCGGAGCGACGTACGCCCTGGCCACGACGGGCGTGGCGGGCCCGGACTCGCAGGAGGGCCAGCCTGTCGGCACGGTGTACGTCGGAGTCGCCGGCCCGGACGGCGTGGGTGCGCTGACGATGGAGCTGGTCGGTGACCGGCACCAGATCCAGGACCGGGCGTGTCGGGAGGCGCTGTCAGCCCTGTGTGGGATTCTGCGTGGGGAACAACCCCCACTCGGGTAGCGTTTCCGACACCATCAGGTAGTGACGACGACGGGAGGATGCACGTGGCGCTGTTTCGTCGGCTGCTGGGCGACGTCCTCCGCGAGCGTCGCCTCGAGCAGGGGCTGACCCTGCGTCAGGTCTCGGCCGAGGCCCGGGTGAGCCTGGGCTACATCTCCGAGATCGAGCGCGGCCAGAAGGAAGCGTCCTCGGAGCTGCTGTCGTCGCTGTGCCGTGCCCTCGACGCGCCGCTGTCCGAGGTGCTCCGTGACGTCTCGGTGGCGGTCGCGGTCGAAGAGGCCGTCAGCGCTCCCACGCCGATCTCCGGCCGTCGCCCGGTCGTCGCCTCGGCGGCCTGACCGCCCTCGGAGCGTCGCCCATGGAGTCCCGACCGCCCTTGCCGCCGTTCACCCGCGAGGATGCCGTCGCGAAGGTGCGTGCCGCCGAGGACGGCTGGAACACCCGCGATCCCGATCGGGTCGCGCTCGCCTACACACCCGACAGCCGGTGGCGCAACCGCTCGGAGTTCTTCACCGGGCGACCGGCGATCGTCGAGTTCCTGACCCGCAAGTGGGCCAGGGAGCTCGACTACCGGCTGATCAAGGAGCTGTGGACCTTCGACACCGACCGCATTGCCGTGCGGTTCGCCTACGAGTGGCACGACCACGACGGCGCGTGGTTCCGCTCCTACGGCAACGAGAACTGGCAGTTCGACCACAACGGCCTGATGGCGCGCCGGCACGCGAGCATCAACGACGTCTCGATCGACGAGTCCGACCGGCTCTTCCGCTGGGACCTCACCGGCCCCCGGCCGGTCGAGCACCCCGGTCTCAGCGACCTCGAGGATCTGTGACGACCGCATCGCGGTGCGGTTCGCCACGAGTGGCACGACCAGGACAGGCGAACGTGGTCCGCTCGACGGTAACGAGACGGCGTTCGACGAGCAGGGCCTGATGGGCGCTGACGCGAGCATCAACGATTCCATCGATGGTCCGACCGGTTCCGCTGGGACCTCGACGGGCCGCGCCCGCCCGACCACCCCGGTCTGAGCGACCTCGACCTGTGAGCCCTCGCGCGCCCTGACCGTCGCAACAAGCTGAGCCCCGCGCCCGTCCCAAGAGTGTGAAGCCACGCTCCCTCGTCGTCGGTCTGGTCCTGGCGGGACTGCTCGCCGGCGGCGGCGTACTGGCGGGCGGTTTGCTGCGCGACGGGAGCGCCTGGGCCCCGCTCCGGCCGCGCTCGACGGTGACGGCGACGGGGTCGCCGAGCACGAGCCCGCCCACCGTGGCTCCCAGCCACCGGCTGCGGCCGAAGGCCGGCTTCGCGCATCCACTGCCGGGCGTCGGGCTCCCCGACGGCTTCGTCCCGCGGAGGCTCCGGCCGGGCCAGCGGCCGCCCCAGTTCGTCGTGGTCAGCTTCGACGGCGTGGGCTGGCACCAGGAGTGGCAGCACTGGATGTCCGTCGCCCGGCGGGTGCCGTTCCGGTTCACCGGCTTCCTGTCCGGCACCTACCTGCTCAGCGAGGCCACGCGCGACGACTACCGCCCGCCGTACTACCCGCCCGGCACCTCGGAGATAGGCTGGGGCACGCCGGCCGACGTCCCGGTCGAGATCGGTGACCTCGATCGCGCCATCGGCGCCGGCATGGAGATCGGGACCCACTTCAACGGGCACTTCTGCGCCTCCGCGGGCCTGCCCAGTGGGGGCAACACCTGGTCGACGCGTGACTGGGACATCGAGCTCGACCAGTTCTTCCACCTGCTGCGCGACTACCGGACGGACAACGGGCTGCCGCGCTCGGTCCGACTGAACCTCACGCACGCTGACATCACCGGCGACCGTACGCCGTGCCTGGAGGGCCGTCCGTCGGCGCTGTACCCCGCGTTGGTCTCGCACGGCTTCGTCTACGACGCGTCGTTCACGCGTCCGGCCCTGACCTGGCCTTCCCGCGAGCGGCGCAGCGGTCTGTGGCAGCTCGGCATGACGACGTTCCCGTTGCACGGCACGGACCACCCGGTCACGACGATGGACTACAACTACTACTTCACCCAGCGCGGCGGCGTCAGCGGCAGCGTGACGCAGGCGCGGGCCGACCAGCGGCAGGTGCTGGCGACGTACGACGACCTCTACCGGCGGTCGTTCCACGGCAACCGGGCACCGGTGATCCTCGGCAACCACTTCAACGACTGGAACCACAACGCCTACGTGAACGCGCTGACGTCGTTCGTGCTGCACACCTGCGGGCGGCCGCACACCGAGTGCGTGCGCCCTTCCGCGACCTGGTGGCGTGGCTCGACGTGCAGTCGCCGCGCACGCTGGCCCGGCTGCGCGGCTGAGCTCACAGCGCAGGGGCTGGCAGCGCGGGCAGTGATCGGTCACTCGCTCCGGGCCCTCGCCCGGACAGGGCATGAGAGGGCGGTTCAGTCGATACTCATGGCATGACTGACGCGCCGACGAGCGGTAGTGGGTTGGGTGGCGGCGACGCGAGCCGTCCATGGCAGACGCTGTCCTCAGGCTTCGAGGAGGCTCGTGCCCGCGAGGACTCGCTGGATCGACTCATCGAGTGGCCCGCGCAACGCGCTCTGCTCGGTGACGTCACCGGACTTGCCGATCCTGGACGCCGGCTGCGGCAACGGGGCCAAGGTCGCGCAGTTGGCTGGCGACGGGGCCGTCACGGCGGTCGGCGTCGACATCAGCGCGAACTTCATCGCGCCGCGGCCGGGTGTCGAGCTCATCGAGGGTGATCTCTGCGATCTGGCGGCGGTGCCTGGGCTGGCCGGCAGGCGGTTCGACCGGATCCTGTTCCTGCAGTCCTTCGGGTACGCCGCCGACCCGATCCGGGCGTTGCAGACCGCACGCGACATGTTGACCGAGGACGGCTTCATCCTGCTCACCAGGACCCAGCCCGATCCGCTACGCGATCGAGCGCGCCGAGCAGAACGGGACCTCGCTGGGCGAGGAGTACTTCGCGACCGAGCCGTTCGCCTATCGGCACCTCAACTGGAACGACCAGGTGACCCTCACCAAGCGCCCCTACACGATGTCGGACCTGCTGAACACGTTCAGCGCGGCCGGGCTGTGGATCGAGGCCGCGGTCGAGCCGCAGCTGCCTGCCGAGGCCGCCGCAGCGCTATCCCCACAAGCAGGCAGTGATGAACAAGTATCTCGGCATCCTGATGTTCAAGCTGAGGCCGCTGCCGTGAGCGTGCACTCAGCACCGGGGAGCCTGCGGCGCACCGGGTACACCACAGACTCCCCACAACGCTCGTGGCGGCAGCGTCGGGCAGAGCCTCCGCCTCGAGCCAAGGCGCGGGGAGGTGGAGTACCCGTTGGACCCGTCACCGAGGTCAGAGCACCGGCTGGCAGCTCGGGCACCAGTAGGTGCGCCGCTCCTGGGTGGCCGGACCGACGGTGTCCGCGACGATCGTCGTGCCGCAGCGGCGGCACGGCTGCCCGCCGCGCTGGTAGACCCAGAGCCCCTCGCCGCGCGCGGATCGCCGGTGGTGACCTGGGCCGGGGTCCGACGTGGCGTTGAAGGTGAGCAGCCGGTGTGCCAGCTGGACGACCATGGGCAGGTCGGGCACCTCGACGACCGGGGTGCGCGGGCTGACGCCGGCGAGGAAGCAGAGCTCGGCCATGTACATGTTGCCGATGCCCGGCGAGGTTGCGCTGGTCGAGCAGGGCCTCGCGCGATCGGGCGGTCGGGCTCGCTGCGCGAGCCGGCGGACGGCCTCGGCGGCGTCCCAGTCGGGGCCGAGCAGGTCGGGCCCGAGGTGGCCGACGACGGCGTGCTCCTCGGTCGCGCGGCACGAGCTCGACGATGCCGAGCGAGAAGCCGACCGCGACCGGCCGGTCGGTGCGCGAGCACGACGCGGGCCTGCGTGGGCCGGGCGCGCGCCAGCGCTGGCCGGGCCGGTAGACGTGCCAGGAGCCCTCCATCTTCAGATGGGTGTGCAGCGTCCAGGCTCGGCGTCGTGGTCGATGCGGGTCAGCAGGTGCTTGCCGCGGCGAGACGGTCTCGAGCGACGCGTGCCGCCGCGTGAGGTCGGCGGTGGCGAGCGCGGGCACCCGGAAGTCGGTCGCGGTGAGCACGTGGCCGGTCAGCGCGCGGTCGAGCGCGGCGGGCGGCGCGCCAGACGGTGTCGCCCTCAGGCACGGCAGCCTGCAGCCCCCTCGGGCGTCGCGACGAAGCCGGCGGCCTCGAGCGCCTCGCGCAGCGGCGGTCGCGCCGCCGCGCCGAGGAGCTGCTCGCCGTCGGCCTTCTCGACCGTCAGCCGGCCCGAGGGCGCCGCGCCGCACCGCGTCGGCCGAGCGACGCGCGCGGCCGGGCGCGAGCACGTCGCTGCGTCGCTCGGTCCAGGTAGCAGGGTGCTTGCCGCCGCGCTCGACGTAGAGGGTCAGCGCGCCGTCGACCAGCACGACCAGCGCGCCGGCCTTGCGGCCGGGGCGGTGCCCGCCGCTCGGCGGTCGCGCGCGCTCCGGCCAGGGCAGCGCGGCGCCGAAGGGTTGGCCGGGTCGGTGGCGGCGAGCGCGACGCGCGCTCGCGGCTTGCTCGCCCGGTCGCGTCGGCGCGGCTCGGCGAAGGTGCGCAGCCGGTCGACCGCGCCGGCGGTGCCGAACTGGGCGGCGCCGAGCCCCTCGACGAAGTAGCCGCGGCGGCAGCGGCCGGAGTCCTCGAAGCCGACGAGCACCTTGTAGACCGCGGCGAACCCGCCCGGGACGCGCTCGCTCACCACCGCGCCGCGGGTCACCACGCCGTGCCGCTCGAGCAGCCGCTCGGCGGTGGCGTGCGCGCGCCGGGTCGGGTCGGCGTCGACGGTCGGGCAGCAGCGCCCAGCGGCCGGCGGTCTCGGGCGGGCCGGCTGCGGAGCCGGCAGCGCGGCCGCCGGCCGGGCCGGCCGGCCGGGCGCGAGGCGGCGTGCGGCGGGTGCGGTGGGCGGCGCGCCGCCGGACCGGTGAGGGCGCGCAGCGGCGCGAGGGTGTCGTTGCTGACCCGGCCGGCCCAGACCAGCTCCCAGAGCGCGGCGGCGAGCGCCGGTCGGTCGCTCGGTGGCGCCGACCGCGTCGGCGAGCTGCCGGAAGAACCACGCGCCGCCCGGCGCCGAGGGCGTCGAGCACCGCCTGGTGGCAGCTCGGCTCGTGCTCGACGGGCCCGGCTCGGGCAGCGGTCAGCGTGCGGCCTGGTCGGCGAGGTGGAGGCAGACCCAGCCGTCGGTGCCGGGCAGCGGCCGTGGCCGGCCCAGAGCACCTCGCCGGTCGCGGTGAGCTCGTCGAGCAGCGCGGGCTGGTAGTCGCGCGACCCGGGCGGCAGCACCAGCGACTCCAGCGCCGAGGCCGGGACCGGCGCAGCCGGCGAGCTGGTCGACCGCGGCGAGCACGCCGTCGACGCCGCGCAGGCCGCCGCGCCGCCGGCCGGTGCGACGTGCTGCCAGGCCGGCAGGAAGCGGCCGAGGGCCTCGGGCTCGACCGGCTCGACCTCCTGGCGCAGCCGGGCCAGCGAGCGGCGGCGCAGCTCGCGCAGCACCTCGGCGTCGCACCACTCGCTGCCCGGCGCCGGACGGGCCGGAACTCGCCCTCGAGCACGCGGCCCTGGCGCGCCGAGCCGCTGCAGGGTCTGGCGCGCGACGGCCGCGCCGAGGCCGAGCCGGGCCGCGACCTCGGCGGCGGTGAACGGGCCGTGGGTGCGGGCGTAGCGGCCGACCAGGTCGCCGAGCGGGTCGTCGACGGCTCGGTGAAGGCGTCGGGCGTGCCGGGCGGCACCGGCGACGCCGAGCCCGTCGCGCAGCCGGCCGACGTCCTCGATCGCGGCCCAGCGCTCCTCGCCGGCCATCCGGACCTGGACCGACGCGGCGGGCGTCGGCGAGCGCGGCCAGCCAGCTCGGCGACGTCGGCGCCGTCGACGCAGCGCTCGGCGACCTCGTCGGTGCGTCAGCGGGCCGAGCAGGCGCAGCAGGTCGGCGACGCCCTCGGCGTCGCGGGCCCGCCGGTCGGGGGCGAGCCGCTGCAGCTCGGCCTCGACCTCGGCGAGCACCTCGGGGTCGAGCAGCTCGCGCAGCTCGGCGCGACCGAGCAGCTCGGCGAGCAGGCCCTGGTCGAGGGACAGCGCGGCGGCCCGGCGCTCGGCGATCGGGGAGTCGCCCTCGTAGACGAACTGGGCGACGTAGCCGAACAGCAGGCTGCGGGCGAACGGCGACGGCTGGGTGGTGGCGACGTCGACGACCGGACCTCGCGCCGCTCGACGCGGCCGCATCAGGGCGACGAGGGCCGGGCAGGTCGTAGACGTCCTGGAGGCACTCGCGGACGGCCTCGAGCACGATCGGGAACGACGGGTACTTGCGGCGACCTCGAGCAGCTGCGGCGCTGCGCTGCCGCTGCTGCCACAGCGGGCGAGCGGCGGCCGGGGTCGCGGCGGGGCAGCAGCAGCGCCCGGGCGGCGCACTCGCGGAAGCGGGCGGCGAACAGCGCCGAGCCGCCGACCTCGGTGGTGACGAGTCTGCTCGATCTCGTCGGGCTCGAAGACGATCAGCCGTCACCGGCCGGGCGGCTCGGCGTCGGTGTCGGGGATGCGGATCACGATGCCGTCGTCGGAGGCCATCGCCTGGCCGTCGACGCCGTAGCGCTCGCGCAGCCGGGCGTTGATCGCCAGCGCCCACGGGGCGTGGACCGGGCGTGCCGTAGGGGGAGTGCACGACCAGCCGCCAGTCGCCGAGCTCGTCGCGGAACCGCTCGACCACGAGCGTGCGGTCGTGGGCACGGACGCTGGTGGCCTCGCGCTGCTCGGCGAGGTAGGCGACCAGGTTGTCGGCCGCCCAGGCGTCGAGGCCGGCGCTCGCGGGCCGCGCGCGATCGCCTGCGTCGCGCGGCAGCGCGCCGAGCTCGCGGGTGAACGCGCCGACCGCCGCGCCGAGCTCGGCGGGGCGGCCCGAGGGCGTCGCCCTTCCAGAACGGCAGCCGGCCCGGGATGCCCGGGGGCGGGCGTGACCAGCACCCGGTCGTGGGTGATGTCCTCGATCCGCCAGCTGGTGGCGCCGAGGGCGAAGACGTCGCCGACCCGCGACTCGTAGACCATCTCCTCGTCGAGCTCGCCGACCCGCGGCCCGGGCCTTCGCCGCCGACGAGGAAGACGCCGAACAGCCCGCGGTCGGGGATGGTGCCGCCGCTGGTGACGGCCAGCCGCTGGGCGCCCGGGCCGGCCGGTGAGCGTGCCGGTCACCCGGTCCCACACGATGCGCGGGCGCAGCTCGGCGAACTCGTCGGAGGGGTAGCGGCCGGCGAGCAGGTCGAGCGTGGCGTCGTAGGCGCTGCGGGGCAGCGCGGTGAACGGCGCCGCTGCGGCGGACCAGCGTCGAACAGCTCGTCGACGTCCCACGCGTCCAGCGCGGTCGTCGGCGACGACCTGCTGGGCGAGCACGTCGAGCGGGTTGGCCGGGACGCGCAGCGCCTCGATGCGCGCCGCTGCGCATCCGCTCGACCGCGACCGCCGTCTGGGCGAGGTCGCCGCGGTGCTTGGGGAACAGCACGCCGCGGCGAGATCTCGCCGACCTGGTGGCCGGCCCGGCCGACCCGCTGCAGCGCGCTGGCGACGCTGGGCGGCGACTCGATCTGGATGACCAGGTCGACCGCGCCCATGTCGATGCCGAGCTCGAGGCTGCTGGTGGCGACCACGCAGGGCAGCCGGCCGCGCTTGAGGTCGTCCTCGATGAGCGCCCGCTGCTCCTTGGACACCGAGCCGTGGTGGGCCTGGGCGATCACCGGCGCCGCGCCGCTGCGGTCTGCCCGGACTGGGCCATCACCTGGGCCGGGCGGCGTCGGCGTGCGTCCGGTCCGTCGTCGGCATCGCCCGCCCGCGCCGCTCGGCGGCGATCTCGTTGAGCCGGGCGGTCAGCCGCTCGGCCAGGCGCCGGGAGTTGGCGAAGACGATGGTCGAGCGGTGCTGCTCGATCAGGTCGACGACGTGCTCCTCGACGTGCGGCCAGATCGAGCCGGCGCGCGGCCGGCGTCCGTCGGCGTCCTCGTCGTACTCGCCGGGCGCGGTCATGTCCTCGACCGGGACCACGACCTCGAGGTCCCACTGCTTCGTCGGGGCGGGGCGACGATCTCGACGGGCGCGGCGCCGCCGAGGAAGCGGGCGACCTCCTCGAGCGGGCGGACGGTGGCCGACAGGCCGATGCGCTGGGCCGGCCGGTCGAGCAGGGCGTCGAGCCGCTCGAGGCTGACGCGCGAGGTGGGCGCCGCGCTTGGTGCCGGCGACGGCGTGCACCTCGTCGACGATCACCGTCTCGACGCCGCGCAGCGTCTCGCGCGCCTGCGAGGTGAGCATCAGGAACAGCGACTCGGGCGTGGTGATCAGGATGTCGGGCGGCGTGGTGCCGAGCCTGCGGCGGTCGGCGGCGCGGGGTGTCGCCGGAGCGCACGCCCGACGGTGACCTCGGGGACCGTCGACGCCGAGCCGCTCGGCGGTGTGGCGGATGCCGGTCAGCGGGGCGCGCAGGTTGCGCTCGACGTCGACGGCGAGCGCCTTGAGCGGGGAGACGTAGAGCACCCGGGAGCGCCGCGTCTTGTCCGGTCGGGCCGGCTCGGTGGTCAGCAGCCGGTCGAGCGACCACAGGAAGGCCGACAGCGTCTTGCCGGAGCCGGTGGGGGCGACGACGAGGGCGTGCGGCCCGGCGGCGATCGCCGCCCAGGCGCCGACCTGCGCCGGGGTCGGCTCGGCGAAGGCCGCGCCGAACCACGCGCGGGTCGCGCGCGCTGAAGCGGTCCACGCCTCGCTGCACCGCTCCATCCTGCCGCAGGGCTCCGACAGGTCGCGTCGGTGCCGACGGAGGGGCGGCGGGCGCGGAGTGGTTGAGGTAAGTCCGGGAGCGCAGGACGTCGAAACCTCCACCCGGGCGGGCGCGGGCGAGGCCGTGCTCGAAACCAGCCCTGGCGAACGGCCAGGTGGGGTGGGTGCAGCGAAGGCGCGCAGCGCCCTCGACCACCCTCGGTTGCTGCGCAACCTCCTCAACCACCCGGTTGCTACGGACCTCCTCAACCACCCTGGGGTGCTGCGCAACCTCCTCGACCAGCCAGGGGTGGCGGGTCAGGCCTCGGCCTCGGTCGCCGGCGGGGTCCAGCCGGGCGGGCCGACGAGGTGGCCGAGCTTCGCGCGCAGCCCCTCCGCGCGGCGTACGTCGCCCAGGATGGCGGCGTACTCGTGGGTCTGCAGCCGGACGATGTGGTGCGTGCCGACCGGCTTCGTCAGGCCGTACGTCGGCCGGTGCTCCTCGGCCTGGAAGGTGCCGAAGAGGCGATCCCAGACGATCAGGATGCCGCCGTAGTTCTTGTCGAGGTAGAGCGCGTCGGAGCCGTGGTGCACCCGGTGGTGGGAGGGCGTGTTGAACACCAGCTCGACGGGCCGCCAAAGCTTGTCGACGTGCTCGGTGTGCACGAAGAACTGGTAGACGAGGCTGATCGAGAAGCTGGTGAACACCAGCCACGGCGGCACGCCCAGCAGCGGCAGCGGCAGCCACATCACGATCTCGGCGCTGTTGTTCCACTTCTGCCGCAGCGCGGTGGCGAAGTTGAAGTACTCGCTCGAGTGGTGCGCCTGGTGGGTCGCCCAGATGATCCGGACCCGGTGCGCGAGACGGTGCTCGAGGTAGAAGAGCAGGTCCACGCCGACGAGCGCGACCACCCAGGTGGACGCCCGGTGCGGGTCGAGGTGCCAGGGGGCGACGTACGCCCAGAGGGCCGCGTACCCGGCGAGCGCGAGCAGCTTCCAGGCCGCCGTGGTGGCGATCGAGACGAGGCCCATCGAGATGCTGGCGACCGCGTCCGGCCGCGAGTAGGCGCCGCGGGGGCGCGCTCCTCACCCGGCTCGTCCTCCAGCAGCAGGGCCGCCAGCGACTCCAGCGCGAGGAGCACCAGGAACACCGGGATGGCCAGGGCCACCGGGTCGCGCAGCGCGACCGGCAGCGCGTCCCAGGCCTGGGCGAGCGCATCCATCGAGGACCTCCGGGGGGACAGCGGACGCCGCCACTCTAGGTCGGCCCGGGGGCGCAGGTGTGCGCTGCGCCACATGACACGAAGTCGGCGACGCGGACTCCGGAGTCTCGATAGGTGTCTCGCCCACGTGTTCTCCGGACTCGGCCGGCTTGCGACGCGGCACCCTTGGTTGGTCATCGTCGGCTGGATCGTGGTGTCGGTGGTCATCATCGCGACCGCGCCCAAGCTGAGCGCGACGAGCGACCAGTCGGAGTTCCTGCCCGGGAAGTACGAGTCGATCCGCGCCGCCAACCTGCAGTCGGACGCGTTTCCCCAGAACAACGCGGTGGGCGCGATCCTGGTGTTCGACCGCCAGGACGGCAAGCCGCTGACGCACGCCGACTCGGCCAACGTACAGCACGTGGTCGACGGGCTCGAGCCCAAGCTCGCCGCCGTCTTCGCCGGCATCGCCGCGCAGCCGCCCTCGCAGAACAAGCTGGTCCAGATCGCCGTCGTCGGGATCGCGAAGGACAAGAACCCCTACGACCCGGACGCCATGGACGGCGCCAGGCAGATGAGGGTCGACGGCCAGGCGCTGGTCAAGGGCACCGACCTACGGCTCGGCACCACCGGCGCAGCCGCCCAGGCCCTCGACTCGCAGGAGGCGTCGAAGAACGCCGAGACGATCGTCGCCCTGGCGACCTTCAGCCTGATCCTGCTGCTGATGATCGTGATCTTCCGTAGCGTGATCCTGGCGGTCCTGCCGCTGTTCGTGATCGGGCTGGTCTCGCAGGTCGCGGTCGGGCTGATCGGCGTCGCCAACAAGATCTTCGACCTCAAGACCGACAGCTCGATCCAGGTGATCCTGATCGTGGTGCTGTTCGGCATCGGCACCGACTACATCCTCTTCTTCCTGTTCCGCTACCGCGAACGCCTGCGCACCGGCGAGGAGAGCCGTACGGCGGTCGCCCAGGCCGTGTCCAGGGCCGGAGAGGCGATCGCGTCCGCCGGCGGCGCCGTCATCGTGTCGTTCATGGCCCTGATCCTGAGCTCGCTGGGCATCTTCAAGTCCATCGGCCCGGCGCTGGCCATCGCGGTCGCGGTCACGGTGATCGCGGCGCTCACCCTCGTGCCCGCCGTCATCTCGCTGATCGGCACGCGCGTCTTCTGGCCCTCGAAGTCGTGGCGGGTCGAGCCAAGGGGCGCGCGCTTCGCGGTGCTGGGCGACGCCGTGGGCCGTCGCCCGGCCGTCTATGCCATCGCCTCCGGACTCGTGCTCGCCGTGCTCGCGATCTTCGCCCTCGGCTTCAACCCGAACTTCGACCTCGGCGACTCCGGTGCCCCGAAGAACGTCGAGTCAGCGGTGGCGCTGCGCACGCTGCAGAAGGGGCTGCCGGCCGGCGCGACCGACCCGACGACGGTGCTGCTGCACTCCACGAACGACCGGCCGCTCGCGCAGGGCGAGCTCACGTCGTACGCCGCCGCCCTGGGGAAGGCGCATGGCGTCGGGCAGGTGGGTACGGCGAGCCTGAGCGCCGACAAGACCACCGCGTCGTACAGCGTCGTGCTCGACGAGGACCCGACCTCCGACCAGGCGCTGGCCGATGTGAAGGGACCGATCCGCGACGCCGCCCATGCGGCCGCGCCGCCAGGCACCGAGGCCCTGGTCGGGGGGACCACGTCGGTGTTCGTGGACTTCCAGAAGGCCATGAACCGCGACTACCGCGTGGTCTTCCCGGTGGCGGCCGTGGTCATCATGATCATCCTCGGCCTGCTGCTGCGCAGCCTCGTCGCACCGTGGTACCTGATGGCCTCGGTAGGGCTGGGCTTCGGAGCGACGCTCGGCGCCGCCGTCCTGCTCTTCCAGCACATCGAGGGCCGCGCCGGGCTGATCTTCCTGCTGCCGATCTACATCTACCTCTTCGTCGTGGCCCTCGGCACCGACTACAACATCCTGATGATCGCGCGGCTGCGAGAAGAGGCGCGCGAAGGTCTGGACGCACGTCACGCCGCAGCGGAGACGATCAAGCACGCCGGGCCGACGGTCGCCGCCGCCGGGCTGATCCTGTCCGGCACCTTCGCGTCCCTGATGCTGGGAGGCAACGCGCTGCTGACCGCGCTCGGGTTCTCCATCTCCTTCGGCATCTTCGTGGCCGCGTTCGTGATGGCGATGTTCTTCACCCCCTCGCTGACGGCAATGATCGGGCACGCCGCCTGGTGGCCCGGTCACGGTGACGAGACCGCCGAGCACTAACTCGGTGTGGTGTGTCGGCGGATCTTTGTAGGGTCTGTCGGGTGTCGAGCGATGCGATGATCCGGGCCCGCGACCTCCGCAAGTCGTTCGTGTCCAAGGTGGGCGAGACGGTCGAGGCCGTCAAGGGCATCGACCTCGACGTACGACGCGGCGAGGCGTTCGGCTTCCTCGGCCCCAACGGCGCCGGCAAGTCCTCGACGATGCGGATGATCGCGGCGGTCTCCCCGGTCACCGGGGGAGAGCTGCGGATCCTCGGCCTCGATCCCGCCGAGCACGGTCCGGCGATCCGGGCCCGGCTCGGGGTCTGCCCGCAGGAGGACACCCTCGACAACGAGCTCAACGTCTTCGACAACCTCTACGTCTACGGCCGCTACTTCGGCATCCCCAAGGCCGAGGTGCGCGCCCGGGCCGAGGAGCTGCTCGAGTTCGTCCAGCTCACCGAGAAGCGGAAGTCCAAGGTCGAAGACCTCTCCGGTGGGATGAAGCGGCGGCTCACCATCGCCCGCTCGCTGATCAACCGGCCCGACCTGCTCCTCCTCGACGAGCCGACCACCGGGCTCGACCCGCAGGCCAGGCACGTCCTGTGGGACCGGCTGTTCCGGCTCAAGCAGCAGGGCGTGACGCTGGTCATCACCACCCACTACATGGACGAGGCCGAGCAGCTCTGCGACCGGCTCGTGGTGATGGATCGCGGCATCATCGCGGCCGAGGGGTCGCCGCTCGACCTGATCCGCCAGCACTCCACGCGCGAGGTGGCCGAGCTCCGCTTCCCGGTCGGCGACCACGACGCCACGGCCGAGAAGATCGCCGACCTCGGCGACCGTACCGAGGTCCTGCCCGACCGGATCCTCGTCTACAGCAACGACGGCGAGGCCGTGCTGGCGAAGGTCCACGAGCGCGGGCTCGACCCGATCGCCACGCTCGTACGCCGCTCCACCCTGGAGGACGTGTTCCTGCGGCTCACCGGCCGGACGCTGGTCGACTGATGACGCCGCTCTCGACCTCCGCCACCGGCCCGGCCGCCGGACGCCTGACGCCGCTGCAGGGAGTCGCACGACAGTTCGACTACTGGTGGACCGTCTACCTCCGCACCTGGAAGGGCTCGGTCATCACCTCCTTCGTGTCGCCGCTGTTCTACGTGCTGGCGATGGGGGTGCTGCTCGGCGGCTTCATCCACGCCGTCCCCGCGCGGCTGGAAGGCGCGACGTCGTACCTCGCCTTCATCGTGCCGGGTCTGATCGCGGCCCAGGCGATGCAGTCGGCGGTCTTCGAGACGACGTACCCCGTGATGGGCGCGATCAAGTGGCACAAGAGCTTCTATGCCCAGCTGGCCAGCCCGCTGGAGGTGCGCGACCTCGCCAACGCGATGCTGCTGTTCACGTTGTTCCGGGTCGGGAGCACCTGCGGCGTCTACTTCCTGGTGATGGCGCCCTTCGGGGTGTTCCAGTCCTGGTGGGGGCCCTTCCTGGCCTGGCTCGCGACGATGCTGGTCGGCATGGCGTTCGCCACCTGGACCTTCGCGTTCAGTGCCCACGTGCGCAGCGAGGCGTCGTTCGGGTTGATCTTCCGGCTCGGCCTGATCCCGCTGTTCCTGTTCTCGGGCTCGTTCTTCCCGATCGGCAACCTCGGTCACTGGGGTGCCTGGGTCGCCCGCTGCACGCCGTTGTGGCACGGGGTCAACCTCACCCGGATGCTGTGCCTCGACCACGTCGACGTCTCGACGGCGCTGGTCAACACCGCGGTGCTGCTGGCGGTCCTGGTGCTCGGCTGGTTCGTGGCGGTCCGGACGCTCACCCGGAGGCTCGAGACATGAGCGCCCCGACCGGCTCGCCGCTGCGCCCGCTCGAGGGCACCGGCCTGCTCGTGATGCGCAACTACATCACCTACAAGAGTGCCTGGAAGCTCTTCCTGACCGGCTTCCTCGAGCCGGTGTTCTACCTCTTCTCGATCGGCATCGGCGTCGGCAAGCTGATCCACGCCTTCGAGGTCAACGGTCACGCGATCCCCTATGCCGAGTTCGTCGCTCCCGGGATGCTCGCGGCGTCGGCGTTCAACGGCGCCCTCCTCGACTCGACGTTCAACGTCTTCTTCAAGATGAAGTACGAGAAGCTCTACGACCAGATGCTGGTCACGCCGCTGACCACCTCCGACATCGCGCGCGGCGAGATCGTCTGGGGCCAGCTGCGCGGGGCCAGCTACTCCGTGGCGTTCCTGGTGGTGATGTGGGCGCTGGGCCTCGTGCACTCGTGGTGGGCGGTCCTGGCGTTCCCCGCGACGCTGCTGATCGGCTTCGCGTTCAGCGCCGTCTGCATGGGGCTCACCACGTGGATGAACTCCTGGCAGGACTTCGACAAGATCACCCTCGCCCAGCTGCCGCTCTTCCTCTTCTCCGGAACGTTCTTCCCGGTCACCGCCTTCCACGGCGTCCTGCGCTGGGTCGTCGAGGCGACCCCCCTCTACCGCGGCGTCGTACTCTGTCGCGAGCTGACCACGGGGGCGCTGTCATGGGAGTCCGGTGTCTCGGTGGTCTACCTCGTCGCGATGGGCATGGTCGGGCTGGTGATCGTACGGCGACGGCTCGACAGCCTGCTCCTGACCTGACGCCGACCGCGAGCTAGCCGATGAAGTCCTGCGTGGCGTAGGTCCGTCCGTCGGTGTCGCGCCAGCCGGCGACCCCGATCCGGTGGAAGTGGGGGTCGAGGATGTTCTCGCGATGGCCCGCGGAGTGCATCCAGGCGCTGACCAGGGCGTGCGGCGTCTCGAAGCCGTAGGCGATGTTCTCGCCGGCCGTCGACGTGCTCGGACACCCGAAGAACGGATCGAGGGACTGGTGCTCGAAGTCGTGGGTGCGGGCCATGTGCCGGGTCCACCTCTCGGCGAGCCGGTCCGGGCACCTCGCGGCCCTCAGCGGCTTGACGCCGTGCGCCTTCCGGCGCGCGTTGGTGAGCCGGAGGACCTTGGTCTCCCAGGCGTTCGAGCGGGGCTTCACGTGGGCCTTGGCCTCGGCGGGCATCGCGCCGGCCGGAGCCGGCAGCGCCAGTAGGGCGGCCAGCAGCGCCGCGGAGAGCGCGGTGGTGCGCATGGGTTCCTCCCTGAGCAGGTACGACGAACCATTTTCCGCGAGCCCGCGTCAACTGGCGGGGATCGCCCAACCATCATGAGTCATGGGGCAGTTCCCGGTGATGCGTGACCCGGCCGACCAGGACGTCGTGTCCGTCGGCAGGCCGCCCCTCGACGACCGGGGGCGGTCCCGCCAGCGGAGACGCCTTGCCGCTGGGCTCTCGCTGACGGTGGTGGCCGGCGTGGTCGTGGCGATGGTCCATTTCCGTTCCGGGTCACCGTCCTCGGCGCCGGTCGCAGCGGGGCCGTCGGCCTCCACCGCCGGCGCCCTCCCGACGTCACCTCGTACCTTCGCGCCTCCGCCGAGGCCGCGAGACAACGGCGCCCTCTTCGGCCACGGCAGCGGTTCGCTGGCCCATCCCGTCGGACTGCGAGTCCCTCCCGTAGGCCCCGCCTCGTCTCCCACCTGGTCGCCGAACGGCTCGCACGTGGCCGTGCTCGCGAGCGGCATCGTGGTCACCGACGTCGACACGGGTGCACAACGCAGGATCGTCTGCCCGTCGTGCCGCGAGATCGCCTGGTCGGGCGCGCTCAGCTGGCAGCCGCGCTGACCGAGGCTCGCCGGTCGGGTCTCTGCCGAGCGCCCTGGCCCGGCCTCTACGATCATGGCCGCAGGAGGGAGCTGTGAGACACACGGAGTTCTGGTCGCGGATGGAGGCGGCCCTCGGGCCGGCGTACGCACACGCGTGGGCTCGGCAGTTCGTGATGGGCGAGCTGGGGGAGCGGACCGCGACCGAGGCCCTCGATGCCGGTGAGCCCCCGAAGGTCGTGTGGGCCGCCGTGTGGCGGGCCCTCCACCTGCCGGCGTCGGAGCGCTAGACCAACCGCTTCTGGAACTCGCCGTACGCCTGGTGGATCACGAAGCCGAGCGCCTCGTTGATCGCGACCATGTGCGCGTTGGTCTCGGCGTTGGTGGTGGAGAGGAAGTGCTTGTCGGGGAAGTGCTCCGCCACGGCTCGCACCTGGGCGCACTTGACGGCCAGGCCCAGCCGGCGGCCCCGGTGTGCGGGATGGACCAGCGTCCCCCACTGGTCCACGTGTTCATAGCCGTCCTCCGTGCTGACGGCCACGGCGTACCCGACGACGGTGCCCTCCAGGTCGAGTGCGTACGACGCCACCCGGGTGCGTCCGGACTCGATCAGCTGACGCTCCTGCGCGCCCAGCTCGACGACCGTGTGCCGGTGCTCCTCCACCTCGAGGTCGCCCATGGGTGCCTCGACGACGAGGAGGTTGCTCAGCGCGATGTACGACGCCGCGAGCTCGTCGGGAACCGGCCCGACCACCGTCCGGATCTCGTACTCGCGGTGGTGCGGCGCGGCCTCGGCCTCGAGCCGCGTCAGGAGGGCGCCGTCGACAGGGAGGGCGAGGCGGCGCTCGATCTCGGTGTTGGCGAGGTGGTACCCGAGCTTCTCGGCGAAGCGCCGGTTGCCGTTGTCGCGGTCGAGACCGATCCTGCCCTGCACGTGGGACAGGGTGCGTCCGTGCGACCGCGCATGCTCCTCGGCGTGCGTGAGCATGCGGGTGCCCACCCCTCGGCGCTGGTGGTCGGGATGGACCCAGACCCAGACGTCGGCGAGCTCGAGGTTGTCGCGCAGGGAGCGGTTGACCATCGACTCCCCGACCATCCGGCCGTCGACGAAGGCGCCGAACGCGTCGGCATCGAATCCTCCGTCCTTGGAGGTCAGGATCGCGATCCCGTCGGCACGGGAGTAGAGGTGTGCGTCGGGGTCCTCGGCCAGCTCGGCCGCGGCGTACACCTCCTGGAAGGCGTCCATGTCGGCGTCGTCCATCGGATCGAGGCGGCGGATCACGAGCTCGCTCACGCCGCTCACGGTGACGCGGCGGCAGGCTCCGGCGCAACCAGATTGTCGGCGTGTCGAGCGTCGGGTCGAACACGTGTTCGGGTTAGATGGTGCCTGCAGACGACCCCGGTCCGGGGTCATCCACAGCCCGTACGCCGCGTCGCGCGGGCTGTCGGTGGCCCGGTCTAGCGTCTGGCCAGACGACGAAGACCGATCACTGCGAGTCGGGACGACGGTTCCCGGAAGAGGATGGACAGACATGGCTGGTGGAGACCGCGAGAAGGCGCTCGACGTCGCGCTCGCCCAGATCGAGAAGCAGTTCGGCAAGGGCTCGGTGATGCGCCTCGGCGAGGAGACCCGGGCCGCGCTCGGCATCATCCCGACCGGTTCGATCGCGCTCGACGTCGCTCTCGGCATCGGCGGTCTGCCGCGCGGCCGGGTGGTGGAGATCTACGGCCCGGAGTCCTCCGGCAAGACGACGGTCGCGCTGCACGCGGTGGCCAACGCCCAGGCCACCGGCGGCATCGTGGCCTTCATCGACGCCGAGCACGCGCTCGACCCCGACTACGCCAAGGCCCTCGGCGTCGACACCGACGCCCTGCTGGTGTCCCAGCCCGACTCCGGGGAGCAGGCGCTCGAGATCGCGGACATGCTGATCCGCTCCGGCGCGCTCGACCTGATCGTCATCGACTCCGTGGCGGCCCTCGTGCCCCGCGCCGAGATCGAGGGCGAGATGGGCGACAGCCACGTCGGCCTCCAGGCCCGACTGATGAGCCAGGCGCTGCGCAAGATGACCGGGGCGCTCAACAACTCCGGCACCACGATGATCTTCATCAACCAGCTGCGCGAGAAGATCGGGGTGATGTTCGGCTCGCCCGAGACCACCACGGGTGGTCGGGCGCTGAAGTTCTACTCCTCGGTCCGTCTCGACGTGCGACGCATCGAGACGCTCAAGGACGGCACCGACATGGTCGGCAACCGCACCCGCATCAAGGTCGTCAAGAACAAGGTGGCTCCGCCGTTCAAGCAGGCCGAGTTCGACATCATGTACGGCAAGGGCATCAGTCGCGAGGGCGGCCTGATCGACGTCGGCGTCGAGGCGGGCATCGTCCGCAAGGCCGGCGCCTGGTACACCTACGACGGCGACCAGCTGGGTCAGGGCAAGGAGAACTCCCGCCAGTTCCTGACGGACAACCCCGACCTCGCCAACGAGCTGGAGAAGCGGATCCTGGAGAAGCTCGGGGTCGGGCCGCAGGTCGACGCTCCCGTGGAGGCGCTGTCCGACGAGCCGATCGGTGTCGATGACTTCTAGTGAGACAGCGGGGTCCGAGGCACGAGGAGCCCGCGTCGTCTCGCTAGGTCGAGCAAGCCCGCGGCTGAGCCTGCGAAGCCGCGACGGGCGTGTCGAGACGCATGAGCGTTGACAGATCACAGCCGCCATCCCGCTGGCACGGTGACGTGGTCGCGGGGGTCGCCGCCTGGACGGGCGGCGACCCCACGGAGCCACCACCCGATCCGGTGCTCGAGGGTCCCGACGCCGATCCCGAGTCGGTGGCGCGCAGGATCCTGCTCGACGCACTGACCGGAGCGGCCCGCAGCCGTCAGGAGCTGCGCCAGCGATTGACCAAGAAGCAGGTCCCCGACGACGTCGCCGAGCGGTTGCTCGACCGGTTCACCGAGGTGGGCCTGGTCGACGACGAGGCCTTCGCCCGTTCCTGGGTGGAGAGCCGTCAGCGCAGTCGCGGCCTCGCGCGCCGCGCGATCGCTCAGGAGCTGCGCCGCAAGGGCGTCGCCGACGAGACCGCCCGCACCGTCCTCGACGAGCTCGACCCGGCGGAGGAGGAGCGGGCCGCGCGGGCCCTGGTCCGCAAGAAGTTGCGGAGTCTGCACGGCGTCGACCGCACCACCGCGACCCGCCGCCTCGCCGGGGTGCTGGCCCGCAAGGGCTACCCGGCCGGCCTGGCGTTCGCCGTCGTACGCGAGGAGCTGGGCGAGCTCGAGGAGGAGCCACCGGCCGATCCGTCATGATGTGGCCATGCACGCCCACCTCCATCGGCTGCCACCCGGCCCGGTCGACCTGACCGTCGTCCCGACGGACGACCAGCCCGGGTTCGACGCCGGCAAGGCCAAGGGCACCGCGGCCCTGGCCGCCCTCGGTGACGAGCTGTCGGAGCTGCAGGAGCGGCTCTGGGCCGAGGGCACGACCGGTTCGTCGCGCCGGGTACTCCTCGTCCTGCAGGGCATGGACACCTCCGGCAAGGGTGGGGTGCTGCGCCACACCGTGGGCCTGGTCGACCCACAGGGCGTGAAGATCACCAGCTTCAAGGCGCCGACGGCCGAGGAGCGCCGGCACCACTTCCTGTGGCGCATCCGCAAGGCCGTGCCCGCGCCCGGCTACGTCGGCGTCTTCGACCGCTCGCACTACGAGGACGTGCTGATCGCCCGCGTGCACGCCCTGGCACCGCCCGAGACGATCGAGGAGCGCTACGGCCAGATCAACGACTTCGAGGCCGAGCTCGCCGGGGCCGGCGTCGTGATCGTCAAGTGCATGCTGCACGTGTCGCCCGAGGAGCAGCGGGCGCGGCTGCTGGCCCGGCTCGACAGCGCGGAGAAGTACTGGAAGTTCAACCCCGGTGACATCGACGAGCGCGGCCGTTGGCGCGACTACCGCACGGCGTACGAGATCGCGCTCGAGCGCACCAACACCGAGATCGCGCCGTGGTACGTCGTCCCGTCCGACGCCAAGTGGTACCGCAACCTGGTGGTCGGCCAGCTCCTGCTCGACCACCTGCGCGCGATGGAGCTGCGCTGGCCGGCCCCCGACTCCGACGTCGAGGAGCAGCGTCGCCGGCTGCTCGACGAGAGCCCGGTGACGTGATCGAGTCCGTCGCGGTGACGCGCTACGTCACACCCTTGCGCGAGGGCGGCAGCCTGCCCGGCCTCGTCGAGGGCGACGACCTCGGCACCTACGTCTGCAAGTTCCGCGGCGCCGGTCAGGGTGTCCGGGTGCTCGTGGCGGAGGTCGTGGTCAGCGCCCTGGCCACCCGGCTCGGGCTGCGCACGCCACGTCTGGTGGCGCTGGAGCTCGACCCCCAGATCGCTCGCTACGAGGCCGACGAGGAGGTCCAGGACCTCCTCAACGCCAGCCCCGGCCTCAACCTCGGCATCGACTTCCTGCCCGGCGCGTTCGGGTACGACGGCGAGCAGGCGGCCGGTGTGGACATCGGGGCGCGAGTGCTGTGGCTCGACGCCTTCACCGCGAACGTCGACCGCACCTGGCGCAACCCCAACCTCCTGCTGTGGCACGACGATCTCTGGGTGATCGACCACGGCGCGTCGCTCTACTTCCACCACGGCTGGTCGAGCGGCGTCGGCGACCCCGGGCGGTTCGCCGTACAGCCGTGGGATGCCCGCGAGCACGTGTTCGGCGCTCACCTCGATCAGCTCCCCGTGGTCGACACGTCGATCCACCTCTCCGAGGCCGACCTCGTGGCGGCGCTGGCCGAGGTGCCCGACCGCTGGCTGGAGCCGATCCCGGGTGCGGAGTCACCCGACGACCTGCGGGCCGCCTACGTGTCGTTCCTCGCGGCCCGGCTCGCGACGCGGACGTGGCTGCCGCGGGTCAGTGCCGCATGAGCACGACCACGATGCCCTACCAGTACGTCGTACTGCGCTGCGTGCCGCGCGTCGACCGCGAGGAGTTCCTCAACGTCGGCGTGGTCCTCTACTGCGAGACCGCCGGCTTCCTCGCCGCGGTCTGGACGGTCGACCGCGAGCGCCTCGCCGCCCTCGATCCGGGCCTCGACCTCGACGCGGTGTGCGACGCCCTCGGCTTCGTGGACGGGGTGTGCGCCGGCGACGAGCGGGTCGGCGCCGTCGCGACGAAGCCCGCCGGCACCCGCTTCGGCTTCCTCAAGGCACCGCGCAGCACGGTGCTCCAGACCGGCGCCGTGCACGGGGGGATGACCTCCGACCCGGGTCGCCAGCTGGAGCACCTGCTCGAGCGCCTGGTCGGCTGATACGCGCCCGGGCGTCAGACCGGCACGAGCTCGACCGCGCCGACGGCGTACCGGGCGAGGATCGTGCGCGCGACCTCCTCGTGGACGCCGAGCGGTTCGGCCACGGCGACAGCGCCGGCCTCGAGGGCGAGCTCCTTGGCGCGGTCGGGCAGGAAGCCCGGCGCGAGGAACAGGGAGGCGACTGCGATGTGCCGGCGGCCCTGCTTGCGGAAGGCACGGACCGCCTCGCCGGTCGCCGGCGGCGCGGCCGAGGCGAACGCTGCGGTGACCGGCAGCTTGTGGTGGGTACCCCAGAGCCGGGCCAGCCGGGCGACCGACTGGTTGGCGAGGGCATCGCTCGAACCGGCCGCCGCCAGCACCAGCGCGTCGAGCTCACGCACCCGCGCGGCCTTGAGCGCCTCGCGCATGCGGACGTCGAGCACCTCCAGGAAGCAGGGCTCGAGACCCAGGATCGAGGTGGCGCCCACCTGGAGCATTTCGTGGCGTGCGTCGGCCTCGGCCACCGCGGCCGGGACGTCGACGTTCGCGTGATGGGCGTCGGTCAGGAGCAGGGGCACGACCACGGCCTCCTCGAACCGGGCGCGGGCGAGCTTGTCCACGACCGTGGTGAGGGACGGCTTCGAGAGCTCGAGGAACGCGGTCTCGATGCGCAGGTCCGGCCGGAGGGCGCGGACCTCGGTCATGAGGGCCTTGATCGTCGTTGCGGACCTCGGGTCACGGCTTCCGTGAGCCAGGGCCACCAGTGCAGGAGCGGCCATCAGCGCGGCCTCCTCTCGTTGTTCACCTTCTGGTTGTGGCAACCGACGACGCTGTCGATCTGGAGATGGATCTGGGGGCAGGCCATCAGTGGATCCCGCACTCGGTCTTGTTGGTGCCGGCCCAGCGGCCGCTCCGCGGGTCCTCGCCGGGGGCGACCCGGCGGGTACACGGGGCACAGCCGATGGACGGGTACCCGTCGTACACGAGCGGGTTGACGAGTACGCCGTGCTTCGCGATGTAGCGGTCGACGTCCTCGTCGGTCCAGCGGGCGAGGGGGGAGACCTTGACCTTGCCCTTGCGGGCGTCCCACCCGATCACCGGCGCGGTCACCCGGTTGTGGGTCTCGGCGCGGCGCAGCCCCGTCGCCCAGGCGTCGTACTCCTGCAGCGCGTCGGCCAGCGGCTCCACCTTGCGGAGCCGGCAGCACAGGTCGGGATCGCGCTTGAAGAGCTCGGGGCCGTACTCGGCATCCTGCTCGGCCACGGTCTGGACCGGCGTGATCGGGATCAGGTTCACGTCCATGGTGGCGCCCACGGCGTCGGCGGTGCCGATCGTCTCCACGAAGTGGTAGCCGGTGTCGAGAAACACCACGTCGATGTCGGGCGCGACCGCCGAGGCCAGGTGGGCCAGCACGGCGTCGCCCATCGACGAGGTGATGCAGAAGCGGTTGCCGAAAGTGGCCACGGCCCACTCGACGATGTCCTTGGCCGGCGCCAGCTCCAGCTCGGCACCGACGTGGGACACCAGCTCGCGCAGCTCCTCGGCGCTGCGCCCGTCGGTGTGGGTCCCGCGGAAGCTGCGGGCCCGTGCGGTCGTCACGGTGGTCATCGCTCCACCCCCGTGGGCCGGACCAGCCCGAGCAGCTTCAGCGAGAAGGCGCGCAGGCAGGAGCGGCACTCCCAGGCCCCGTGCGCGGCCTCGTGGGGGCGGAGGTCCTGGTCGCCGCAGTAGGGGCAGTGGAACGGGACGGCACGCTCGCTCATCGGGGGCCCCGCGGCGTTGTCCGACGGAGGAGCGGGGCGGGGGAGGAGGAGAACGTCGTGGGGTGATTCACGACGCCACCGCCCGCACGTCTCGGTCGCCGAGAGCGTCGAGACTCTCGCCGCGCAGCAGGTCCTCGTCCGCGCGCGCCACCCACGTCGCGAACGACTCGTCCGCCTCGCGGTCGGCCAGGAAGTTGGTCACCACCGCGGTGATGTAGTCGTCGAGCCCGGCACTCGTGACCTTGTGGGTGCGCAGCTTGCGACCGAAGTTGGCCTGCAGGCCGGTGGCGCCGCCGAGGTGTACCTGGAAGCCCTCGACCTGCCGGTCGCCGTCCATGACCAGCTGACCCTTCAGCCCGATGTCGGCCACCTGGGTACGGGCACAGGCGTTGGGGCAGCCGTTCACGTTCACGGTGATCGGTACGTCGAGCGTGGGGAAGCGACGCTCGAGCTCGGCGACGAGGTCGCGGGCGCGGTTCTTGGTGTCGACGATCGCCAGCTTGCAGAACTCGATGCCGGTGCAGGCCATCGTGTTCTGACGCCAGCCGGACGGGCGCGCCGACAGCCCGATCTCGTCCAGGCGCGGCAGCAGGTCGTCGACAACGTCGGGGTCGACGCCGACGAGCACGATCTTCTGGTACGGCGTGAGCCGGGCGCCGGCCACGCCGTACCGCTCGATCAGGTCGGCCAGCTGGACCAGCATCGTGCCGGACACCCGGCCGACGGTCGGTGCGACGCCGACGTACAGCCGGCCGTCCCGCTGCAGGTGGACGCCGACGTGGTCGCGGTGTCCGACGGGGGAGCCGGGGGAGTCGCACGAGACGAGTGGACGGTGGAGGTACTCGTTCTCGAGCACCTCACGGAACTTCTCGACGCCCCAGTCGGCGACCAGGAACTTCATGCGGGCGCGCGACCGGAGCCGTCGGTAGCCGTAGTCGCGGAAGATCGACACGACACCCTCCCAGACGTCGGCCACCTCGTCGACGGGGATCCAGACGCCGACCTTCTGCGCGAGCATCGGGTTGGTCGACAGGCCGCCACCGACCCAGAGGTCGAAGCCGGGGCCGAGCTCGGGGTGGACGGTCCCGACGAACGAGACGTCGTTGGTCTCGGGGGAGACGTCGTGGCTCGGGTGGCCGGTCAGTGCCGTCTTGAACTTGCGGGGCAGGTTCGAGAATTCGGGGTTGCCGAGGTAGCGGCGCTGGATCTCCTCCAGCGCGCTCGTGCCGTCGATGATCTCGTCGGCGGCGATGCCGGCGACGGGCGAACCCAGGAACGGTCGCGGCGAGTCGCCGCAGGCCTCCATCGTCGAGAGGCCGGCGTCCTCGAGGCGCTGCCAGACGTCGGGCACGTCCTCGATCCGGATCCAGTGGTACTGGATGTTCTCGCGGTCGGTGACGTCGGCGGTGTCACGGGCGAAGTCGACGCCGATCGAGCCGAGGGCGCGGACGGTCCGGTGCGACAGCAACGCGCCGTCGGAGCGCACCCGCATCATGAAGTACTCGTCGTCGAGCTCCTCCTCCTCGAGCATGGCCGTCTTGCCACCGTCGAACCCCGGCGCGCGCTGGGTGTAGAGACCCATCCAGCGGAAGCGGCCACGCAGGTCGGCCGGGTCGATGGAGGCGAAGCCGCGCTGGGAGTAGACGTGCAGGATGCGGTCGCGCACGTTGAGTGCGTCGTCGTCCTTCTTGGACTGCTCGTTCTTGTTCAGGGGCTCGGTGTAGCCGAGCGCCCACTGGCCCTCACCGCGCCTGGGACGCGGGATCTCGGTGCGGGAGGCCGGGGTGGCGGAGTAGCGCTGGTCAGACATGGGTGTCGGTCCTTGGCTGGGGGTGCCGCGCGCGACGATGGGCGCGGAGGGGGGCGCGGTCAGCGGGGCCAACAGATCATGCTGCGCGTACGACCGAGGTCCACGTGGCGTCGTACCACGAGGTGCGTCCCGGTCGCTGCGCTGATCATGGAGCCAGTCTCAGGGAGTGGACGCGGGTTCCACAAACCGAAATCCCGAGGAATGAGACGGTGTGCCAGATGGTGAGACCCCGGTGGTGGCAGCCGCGTCAGGGCCCGCCGGCGACGTCGCGGGCCGCGGTGAGCGCTGCCGAGGCGTCGCCGACCCCGCCGGTACGACGTACCAGGTCGGTCACCAGACGGCTCAACGCGTCGGCGACCTCGCCGGGCTCGACCTCTTGGCGATGCAGGACCACGCCACCCACCACCTGAAGGAGGGTCGGCGGAGTGGTGCACGACCAGCAGCTCTCGGTGCCCAGCCAGACGGCTGCGGGCACGGCCGGACGGAGGAAGCCCTTCGGCACAGCCGGCGTGAGGCGGGTGCCGGGCAGCCGCGCGAGCAGCTCGGTCACGGCATCGAGGCCGCCGAAGTGGACGGTCGCCTCGAGCACGGCTCCGACGGCCGCGGGATCGGTGGGGTCGACGTAGCCCTCGGGCAGCGAGGACGTCACCGCAGTGGGAGCACGAAGCCGGGGTCGAAGCCCTGGGCCTCGCCGTGCTTGCGGACCGCCGTGCCCGAGGTGAAGAACTCCAAGGTGTGCGTGCCCCACATCCACTCGCTGGCGGCCCACTCGACGCCGGTGACGCCGGTCGCCTGGACGCGCTCGGCCTCCGCCTGCATCCGCGAGAGCGCGGTCTCACGAGCGTCGTAGTAGCCCTGGGTCCACTGCGGCATCTCGATGTTCTGGCCGATCTGGCGCAGGGTCTGCATGAACCCCTGCGCGGCTACGTGCCAGACGCAGACACCCATCACGAACTCCACCGGCGCGTGACCGGTCGCGAGCAGCGTGTAGAAGTCCTGGACGTTGAGGTGGCTGCTGAACGGCGCGCCGTCGGGCCGCCGCAGCTCGCCGGGCCGGTCCTTGGAGATGACCGAGGTGCCGACGGCGATGAACTCGATGTGCTCGGGGCTGACGCCGTGCTGGCGGAACGTCAGCCGCGTGCCCACCACGCCGTCGGCGCCGACCTGGGCCGCCTCGGCCAGCATCCGGCCCATCGCGTTGGTGCGGGCGGTGTACATCGCCTGCGACAGCACCCCGAGCTCGGTCGACTGGCGGAGGTTCTGCTGCTGCCAACCGATGTGGTAGACGGAGCTGCCCATCACGAACTCCAGCGGCCGGTAGCCGGCCGCGTCCAGCAGCGCGAACTCGCTGACCGACAGGTCGGAGGTCCAGACCTTCCCGGACTCGGCGAGGCGGGCCGAGGCGACGGAGTCGGGGGTCAGATCGGTCATGTCGGGTCCTTCTCGAGTCCGGAGAGTGGCAGCGCGAGCCTAGCCTCGGGTGGGGTCCTAGGCTGCTGCCATGAGCGACGTGCCCACCGCCGAGACCCTGGTCAAGACCGCTTCGACGGCGTACGACGCCGCGCTGGAGGTGATCGCCGCGGTCGAGCCGCGCATCGCCGCAGCCACCCGCCAGGAGCTGGCGGACCAGCGCTCGTCGCTCAAGCTGATCGCGAGCGAGAACTATGCGTCGCCGGCGGTGCTGCTGACGATGGGCACGTGGTTCTCCGACAAGTACGCCGAGGGCACGGTCGGCCACCGGTTCTACGCCGGGTGCCAGAACGTCGACACGGTCGAGGCCCTCGCCGCCGAGCACGCCCGCGCGCTGTTCGGTGCGCCGTACGCCTATGTCCAGCCGCACTCGGGCATCGACGCCAACCTGGTCGCCTACTGGTCGATCCTGGCCCATCGCATCGAGACCCCGGGGCTGGAGCGGCTCGGCGCGAAGAACGTCAACGAGCTCAGCGAGGCCGACTGGGAGACGCTGCGGCACGAGTTCGGCGACCAGCGCCTGCTCGGCATGTCGCTCGACGCGGGCGGTCACCTCACCCACGGCTTCCGGCCCAACATCAGCGGCAAGATGTTCCACCAGCAGCAGTACGGCACCGACCCCGAGACCGGCCTGCTCGACTACGACGTGGTGCGGGCGAAGGCGAAGGAGTTCAAGCCGCTGGTGCTCGTTGCCGGGTACTCGGCGTACCCCCGTCGGGTGAACTTCGCCAAGATGCGCGAGATCGCCGACGAGGTCGGCGCGACGCTGATGGTCGACATGGCTCACTTCGCCGGGCTGGTCGCCGGCAAGGTGTTCACCGGCGACGAGGACCCGGTGCCCCACGCGCACCTCACGACGACCACCACCCACAAGTCGCTGCGCGGGCCGCGCGGCGGCATGGTGCTCGCGCAGGAGGACTTCGCGGCCGACGTCGACCGGGGCTGCCCGATGGTGCTCGGCGGCCCGCTGTCCCACGTGATGGCGGCGAAGGCGGTGGCCCTGGCCGAGGCGCGTCAGCCGTCGTTCCAGACGTACGCCCAGGCGATCGCCGACAACGCGAAGGCGCTGGCCGAGGGCTTCCTGAAGCGCGGCGGCACGCTGGTCACCGGGGGCACCGACAACCACATCGTGCTGCTCGACGTCTCGTCGTTCGGTCTCACCGGCCGCCAGGCCGAGTCGGCGCTGCTCGACTCGGGTGTTGTCACGAACCGCAACTCCGTGCCGGCCGACCCCAACGGCGCGTGGTACACCTCCGGCATCCGGCTCGGTACGCCGGCCCTCACCACCCGCGGCTTCGGTGCCGACGACTTCGACCGCGTGGCCGAGCTGATGGTCGACGTGCTGAGCAACACCCAGCCCGGCACCACGCAGGCGGGCACGCCGTCCAAGGCGTCGTACGCACTGGCCGACGGTGTCGCCGACCGGGTCAAGGCCGCCAGCGCCGAGATGCTCGACGCGCACCCGCTCTACCCGGGGCTGGACTTGGCCTGACCACCCTGCCAGAGCGGAGAATCGCCGCTGCCCTCCGTTGCCGCGTTCTCGGGACAGGGGACAGAGGTGTCGCTGAGACTGAGGGGCATGCGACGTGTCCTCGGGTTGCTCATCGCGCTACTGGCGGCGGCGGGCGTCGGCACCGGATGCCAACTGAAGGCCCCGAGTGCGCTCGTCCGCCAAGCACCGAACCCCTGCACGACGCTCGGGCAGCACCGACTCGCCCGTCTGGCGGGTGCGCGCGGCGCGGTGACGCAGGTGCAGGTCCCGATCTTCTCGCAGGCGCAGAGCTGCGAGTTCAAGGCCGATGCGGGGACTCCCGTCATCGTGGTGGCGATCTTCGACGGACATGCCCTCGACTTCGACCACGAGGTGGCCCAGACCCAGGAGCGTTACCAAGCCACCCGCGTCCGGCCGGTCACGGTGCCGGGCACGGACCGTGCGGCGACCATGAGGGCGAACCTCAACGGCGCGCAGGTGCCCGTCATGATCGCCACCCACAACGGGTTCATCTATCTCGTGCTCACGGTCACAAGGATCCCCGCCCGCGGCCCCCGGCTCGAGAGAGCGGTGATGACCACCCTCGTCCACGCCACCCGCTGACACTCGGGAGGGCGTCAGCTCACGTTCACACCACCGGCGCTGCCCGCGCCACGATCGTGGCCAGGTCGGCCGCGGCCGCGGTCAGCGTCCCGTACGTCCCGTCGTACGACGTGCCCAGGCGCGAGCCGCAGAAGGCGTCGGCGACCTCGGGCGGGGCGAACCTCACCAGCAACGCGCCCTGGAGGCACGCGGCCATGCGGCCGGCCAGCCGCCGGGCGCCGGACTCGAGCGAGCCGGTGTCGCCCAGCAGGGTGAGGGTGTCGTCGACCGCACGATCCAGCCGCGCGTCGCCACCGCGGGCGTGGCCGACCTCGGTGATCCACGCAGCCAGGGCCTCGGGCTCCCGCACCAGAGCCCGGAGCACGTCGAGCGCGTTGACGTTGCCGGAGCCCTCCCATACCGAGTTCAGCGGCGCTTCGCGATAGCGCAACGGCAGCCCGGACTCCTCGACGTAGCCGTTGCCACCGAGACACTCGAGTGCCTCCGCGACGAAGCCCGGCGTGCGCTTGCAGACCCAGAACTTCGCCAGGGGCAGGGCGAGTCGACGAAACGCGGCCTCGTGCGGGTCGTCCGCTGAGTCGACGGCGGCAGCGAGCCGGAGCGCGAGCGCCGTGGCCGCCTCGGCCTCGACCGCCAGGTCGGCGATGACGTTCTGCATCAGCGGCTTGTCGGCCAGCAGCCCGCCGAAGGCCGACCGGTGGGCGACGTGCCACGAGGCCTCGTTCAGCGTGTGCCGCATCAGCGCGGTCGAGCCCAGTACGCAGTCGAGCCGCGTGGCCGCGACCATCTCGATGATGGTGCGGATGCCGCGACCCTCGTCGCCCAGCCGTACGCCCACGGTGCCGGCGAACTCCAGCTCGGCAGACGCGTTGGCGCGATTGCCGAGCTTGTCCTTGAGGCGTACGACGTCGAAGGGGTTGCGCGACCCGTCGGGCAGTGCCCGCGGCACCAGGAAGCAGGTGACGCCGCCCTCCGCCTGCGCCAGCACCAGGAAGACGTCGTTCATCGGCGCCGACGTGAACCACTTGTGCCCGTGCAGGGTGTACTCGCCGTCCACGGACGTCGGCCGCGCCTGCGTGACGTTCGCGCGGACGTCGGAGCCGCCCTGCTTCTCGGTCATGCCCATGCCGGCCAGGGCGCCGCGCTTCTCGGCGACCGGCCGGATCCCCGGGTCGTACGACGTCGAGGCCAGGGCCGGCGTCCACTCCTTGGCGAGCGCCTCGTCGGCGCGGAGGGCCGGGACCGCGGCGTACGTCATCGAGATCGGGCAACCGTGGGCCGGGTCGGTGTGCGACCACGCCATGAAGCCGGCCGCACGTCGTACGTGTGCATGCTCCGCGCCGGCCGCCTGCTGCTCCCACGGCGCCGCCTGCAGCCCGTGCCCGACCGCGCGCTCCATCAGCCAGTGCCACGACGGGTGGAACACCACCTCGTCGATGCGGTGGCCGTAGCGGTCGTACGACGTGAGCTCCGGCTCGTGCCGGTTGGCCAGCATGCCGTGCTCACGGGCCTCGGCCGTCCCGGCCGCCGCGCCGAGCGGCGCGAGGTCGTCGACGACCTCCGGGCCGGCGTACCGGGTGACGGCCTCGACGAGGGCCTCGTCCGACGTCACCACGTTGTGCCCCACGAGCGGTGGCGGCTGGTTCGTGGCTGCCCGGGTGGCGGAGCTCATGTGGTTACCGTAGGCCCATGCCAGGAGCCGAGCCTCCGCCCGGGGCGGAAGTCCCTGGCAGGCGGAGCACGGCCTGGCCGGGCTGGGTGGTGCGGACGCGCGAGACCACCTGGCGCCTCGTCGTCTCGACCGTCGGCTCGTCGATGCGCTACCGCGTCACCGGCCTCGCGGCCGAGGCGGCGTTCTTCACCGTCCTGTCCGTCCCGCCGCTGATCTTCGCCCTGGCCGGAGCGATCGGCTACGTCACGCAGTCGTTCCGCCCGGACCAGGTCGACGAGGTCCGTACGGCGATCCTCGATCTGGCCGGCCGGTTCCTCACCGACTCGGCGGTCACCCGGGTGATCCAGCCGACCATCGACGACGTGCTCCGCGGCGGACGGTTCGACGTGATCTCGGTCGGCTTCGTGCTGTCACTCTGGTCCGGGTCACGGGCCATGCACGTCTTCGTCGACACCATCACGATCATGCACGGGCTCGGCGGCCACCGCGGGATCATCAAGACCCGCGCGCTGTCGTTCAGCCTCTACCTGCTGGCCATCCTGACCGGGGTGGTCGCGCTGCCGCTCGTCGTGGCCGGCCCGGGCCTGGTGCGCCACTGGCTGCCGGCCCGCGCCGACTTCCTGGTCAGCTTCTACTGGCCGACGGTGCTGCTGTTCAGCATCTTCTTCCTGGCGACGCTGTACCACGTCTCGATCCCGGTCCGCACGAGCTGGCGCATCAACCTGCCGGGTGCGACGTTCGCCCTGGGCGTCTGGCTGCTGGGCAGCTTCCTGCTCCGCGAGTTCCTCACCGTGACGGCCGCGGACTCCCGCTCGATCTACGGTCCGCTGGCGGCACCGATCGCGGTCCTGCTCTGGCTCTACATCCTGTCGCTCGCGGTCCTCGTCGGGGCCGCCCTCAACGCCGCCTTCGACTCGGTCTTCCCGCAGCAGCAGACCGCGCGCGCCCGCCTCGAGCTCGTGCAGCGGCTGCGCCAGCGACGGTCACGCGAGTCCGGGACGGACGGCCCGGTGGACTAGATTCGCGACGTGCCGCCCGAGACCGACCACCCGTCGCACGGGTCCGTCGTACTCCCGGACCGCGTGCGGTCGCCGTGGTGGTCGTTGGGCCGCCGGGTCCTGCTCGGACTCGGGATCATCGCGTTCACGGTGCTGCTGGTCTACGTCGACCGCGGTGGCTACCGCGACTCCAACGATGCGCCCCTCCACCGGATCAACCTGATCGACGCGATCTACTACACGACCGTCACCTTGAGCACGACCGGGTACGGCGACATCGCGCCGGTCTCGGCGACCGCCCGGCTGGTCAACGCCTTCGTGATCACGCCCCTGCGGATCGCGTTCCTGGTGCTGCTGATCGGCACCACGCTGGAGGTGCTGGCTGCGCAGGGCAGGCGCCTGTTCCGGATCGCCCGATGGAGGAGTTCCATGACCGAACACGTCGTGATCGTCGGCTACGGCACCAAGGGCCGGAGCGCGGTCGAGACCCTCGTCAGCAACGGCGTCGACCGGGACTCGATCGTCGTCGTCGACAAGGGCAGCCAGGCCGTGTCCGAGGCTCATGCCGACGGCCTCGCGGTCGTCACCGGCGACGCGACGCGCTCGGAGGTGCTGCAGCGCGCCGGGGTCGCCGAGGCGAAGCAGGTCATCATCACCACCGACCGCGACGACTCCAACGTGCTCTCGACGCTGACCGTGCGCCAGCTGAACGCCGACGCCTGGATCGTGGCGTCGGTGCGCGAGCACGAGAACGCTCCGCTGATGAAGCAGTCGGGTGCCAACTCCGTGATCACCTCCTCCGACGCCGTCGGCCGTCTGCTCGGTCTCTCGTCGCTGTCGCCCACGCTCGGCACGGTGATGGAGGACCTCCTGACGTACGGCGAGGGGCTCGAGGTCGCGGAGCGCGACCTGCTGGTGTCAGAGGTGGGTCAGCAGCCGCAGTCGCTGCCCGACCAGGTGATCGCGGTCGTACGCGACGAGAACGTCTATCGCTACTTCGACCCGGTGGTCACCCAGCTGGCCAGGGGCGACCGGTTGATCGTCGTACGTCCGGCGAGGGAGCTGCCGTGGGCGCCCCGGCCCGGTACCCACGGCGAGGAAGCCGAGGAGGAGTGAGCGGCGCCCCGGATCAGCCACGCCGGCATGGGTGAACCGGGAAGGACCGCTGCCTCCGCGGCTCTCGGGACCGCATCGACGGAGCTTCCCTTCCCGGCTCTGGTCCGACCGTAGGCCGTCGGACCGGGCGTCGCGCCGAGCAGGACGTCCCGACCCGGAGGGACCTCCGTCCCTGATCTCCGCAGCCGTGAGGTACGACGATCGAGGCGACCGGTCGGAGCCCTGCCCTGCCGCTGGTGACCTCCCGCTGATGAGGCAGCGCCCGCCGGTCCCGGCGCCCGCCCGGGACGCCTGCTCACAGCGCCCCCGGGCGGGCTTCCCGACCGGAGTGCGTGCGGCGCGGGTCAGGACTCGATCACGGTGTGCAGCGTCTGGTGGTCCTCGACGACGCCCCTCGCCAGGTGCGTGAGGCCGATCCGGTGACGACGCGCGTAGCCACGGAGGATCTCGAAGGCCTCGTCCACCCCGATCTCGAGGGAGCGGGCCACCGCACCTTTCGCCTGCTCGATCACGATCCGGCTGTTGAGGGCGAACTGCAGCTGCTCGGTGAGCTCCTCGGCACGACTGATCGTCCGCTGCTGCATCAGCGCGATCGTGGCGACATCGGCCAGAGCGCGCGCGACCCGGCGTTCCTCGGGCCCGAGGAACCGGTCGTCGGTGCGGAACACGTTCATCGCCCCGATCACATGGTCGCGCAGCCGGAGGGGGAAGCAGTGAGCGGTGGTGAAGCCGAGCTCGAGCGCCCGCGGAGCGAACACCGGCCAGCGCTCGACCGCGTCGGCGATCTGGATGTGCGCCACCTCCTCACCGGTGCGGTGGGCGTCGAGGCAGGGCCCTTCCTCGTGCTGGATCTGGAACAGCTCGAGCAGACGGACGTCCTCGGTGGACGACGCCATGAACCCGAGGTGCCCGTCGTGGTCGGCGAGCATCAGGCCGACGGCGCTGCTGTCGGTGATCTCGGCGGCGTTCGTCGTGACGTGGTGGAGGAATTCGATGAGATCGAACTCCTCGACCAAGGTGTCGGCCACCTCCACGAAGAGGTCCGACAAGCGGCTGGTGCTGATCATCGGTCGTTCATCTCCTTCGTCACCAGACTAAGCCGGACCTGGGGTGGATGCATCAGGCCCTCCCGGGCGAAATGAGTCGTTCGCCGGCCAGGATCGCCTGCGCGACCTGAAGCAGAGGCACGTCCAGGTGGAACGCGTGGGCACGCATCAGGGCCAACGCCCCGGCGAGGTCGACCGCGAGATCCACCGTCACCATGCCTTGCGCCTGGTAGATCTCGAGCCGTCGTTCCATGGCCCCGACCTTGGGGTCCTCGAACAGGCTGCCCGGCTTCCCGGGGGCGAGGAGGGACTCGGTGGCGACCTCCGCGAAGACGAAGGCCATCGACGTCAGGTCGTGGGTCAGGATCCGCACCTGTGCGCCGTACAGGTCGAGGACGCCGAGCCGCGTGGCACCGACGTGCAGCGGGAAGGAGTACGACGCCCGCACCCCCTCGTTCCTGACGGCGGAGACGTAACCGGGCCAGCGCGCCTGTCCCGCGCCGAGGAGATCGGGCACCAGGACGGGACGGGCGAGGTCGTACGCCGTCAGGCTGGGTGACTCACCGACCGCGAAGGCGATCTCACCGATCCGACGGCTCGCCGCGTCGGAGCCGGCCACGACGACGCCTTCTCCGCTCCCGCTCATCACGTGCACGACCGAGCCGAGCAGGGAGAGGCAGGTCGTCGCGGCGCGGCACACGCGCTGCAGGCCGGCCGAGGCGCCGGTCAGTTCGGTGTCGGGCTCGGCCTCGGCCAAGGCCGCCCGGGCGCGGGACCACGAGGGCGATCCCGGTACCGGATCTGAGAAGGCAGGGTCTGCAGGGGACAGACCGTCGTGCGCGTCCACGGCATCCCGCTTCCACGAGGTCGACGGTGAGGAGTTTCAGCGTACACAGTTCGGCATCCCACGGTCCGGCACCGGCACTGTCGAATCAGGGGCCCGGGCGCTATCGTGCGTGGTGGACACCCGGACCATGTGCCCGCCCGGTCTTCTCCATGCCGGGGGAGCGGGGCGCGTCGGTCTGGTCAAGCACAGGGTCCACACCGGCGCGCTCACCGCTTGGTCGGAGCCACCCCGAGGCGACCGGTGCCCGGCCCCTGAAATGGGCGAACCCCCCGCAACAGATTGCGGGGGGTTTGAACGTTCGGCTGAGCCGGTAGCGCCCATCTCGACTGGACCAGGGGGGTGGTACCTGCGAGACCCTGCACCGGAGTCAAAGGGGGGTGTTGCCTCTCGGTGTTGACTACAAGTTACTCGCTTGTTGATGTCCGTGTGGCAAATCGGAGACATTTTGCCAACGGCCGCGGTCGACCCTTGCCGACCAGCGACCCTTGCCGACCAGCGACCCTTGCCGACCAGCGACCCTTGCCGACCAGCGACCCTTGCCGACCAGCGACCCGGGGCGGCCCGTGTGAGGGGTGACCGTCGGGACATGGCGCGCCCCGCAGCTGCCAGGAGCGCGGGGCGCACCCAGATTGTGCGCCGACCGACGGCAAACGACCTCACCCATCTGGGCGGAATTTCCGGGGAGTGCTGCCGCTGTCTGGCGGGACACCTCCGTGCCGGCGGCAGAGCCGCGCTACGGCGTTGCTGCTGGTGGGCGATCCTGGGATGGAACCAGTGATCTCTTCCGTGCCGGCGGCAGAGCCGCGCTACGAGGGTTTCTCTGTGGGCGATACTGGGATCGAACCAGTGATCTCTTCCGTGCCGGCGGCAGAGCCGCGCTACGAGGGTTTCTCTGTGGGCGATACTGGGATCGAACCAGTGACCTCTTCCGTGTCAGGGAAGCGCGCTACCGCTGCGCCAATCGCCCGTGATCGGGTGTTGCTCCGAGGTGGGTACGGGATTTGAACCCGTGTACACGGATTTGCAGTCCGTTGCCTCGCCTCTCGGCCAACCCACCGGTGGATGGGCTCGCGACCCGCTCCGAGCGGACGACGAGGCTCGAACTCGCGACCTCAACCTTGGCAAGGTTGCGCTCTACCAACTGAGCTACGTCCGCTTGCTTCCCCGAGACCCGAAGGTGCTCCCGAAGACGCGAAGAGAACCATAGCCGATGCCTCTGGGACCACCAATTCGGGTCAGAGGCCGCTAGTTTCGCGTGATGCAGACCGCTCGCATGCGCTTCCTGACCCTCGGTCTCGGCGCGGTTCTGGCTCTTGCGCTGCCTCTCACGTACGCCGTCGGAGGGGCACGGCCGGCGCGTGCCACGACCGGCCCTGGCGGGTCGTTGGCGGTCGAGGGATACGTCCTCGGATGGGGCGGCGGGCGCGCGGCGTACCTCGGCGACGCGGGACCGGTCGACGTCGCGGGAGTGGACGGGGTCGAGCTCACGTCGGACGCCGACGGGATCACGGGCGTGCCCGGGCGCTCGCGGCCGGTGCTCCACGCCGCCCACCACCATCGCGACACCGCGGAGTTGCTCGTGAGCAACTATTCCGACCCGCTCGGCGACTTCGACCCGGCACTGGCCCACCGGATGCTCACGTCGGGTACCCACCGCCGCCACGTCGCCGTGGCCCTGGCGCGCGTCGTACGTCGTCAGGGGTGGGACGGCATCCAGATCGATCTCGAGTCGCTGAGAGCCCACGACCGCACGGGGCTGACCGCCTTCGTACGGGCCCTGCGTCGGGCACTCCCGGACCGGGCCCCGATCTCGATGGCGGTGATGGCCGAGACCTCGCGTGCGGCGTACGGCCGCCATGGCTACGCGCTCGGCCGCCTGCACTCCGTTCGCCGCTTCGTGCTGATGGCGTACGACGAGCACGGCCCCGGCTGGAGCGGCCCCGGGCCGGTCGGGGCTCTGCCCTGGGCCGAGCGGACCGTCCGCCCGCTGATCGCCGCGGTCGGAGCCGGGCGGGTCGACCTGGGCATCGCCGGCTACGGCTACCTGTGGACCTCGCAGAGCACCGGGCACACCGTCTCCGACGCCAAGGCCCGGAGGATCGCCGGGTCGAAGGCGCGCTGGCACCGGCGTGCCGGCGAGTGGAGCGCGCGCGTCGCGGGCGGGACGGAGTGGTGGTCCGACGGCCGCTCGTACCGGCGTCGCGTGGCGCTCGCCCACCACCTCGGCGTCCACGGGGTCGCGGTCTGGCAGCTGGCCAGTGCCGACCCACTGCACGGCTAGGGTCGAACCATGCGTACCTGGGTGAACGGCGAGCTCCTCACCGACCCCGACGCGCCCGTGGTCGGCGCGCGCGACCACGGGCTGACCGTGGGCGACGGCGTCTTCGAGGTCGTCAAGATCGTCGACGGGCGGCCGTTCGCGCTGACCCTGCATCTGGAGCGGCTGGCCCGGTCGGCCCGCGGGCTCGGTGTGCCAGACGTCGATACCGATGCCGTACGCCGCGGGGTCGCCGCCGTGCTGGACGGCGCGCCGCTGACGCTCGGCCGCGTCCGGATCACGTGGACCGGCGGACTCGCGCCACTCGGCTCCGACCGCGGCGACGGGCAGCCGTCGCTGGTCGTCGTGTCCGCCCCTATGGATCCGTGGCCCGAGACGGCGGCGGTCACGACCGTGCCCTGGCCACGCAACGAGCGCGGCGCGCTCGCCGGCCTCAAGACCACGTCGTACGGCGAGAACGTACGGGCACTCGCCTACGCCCGCGGGCGTGGAGCGAGCGAGGCCGTCTTTGCCAACCTGCAGGGTCACCTGTGCGAGGGCACCGGCACCAACGTCTTCTACGTCGTCGACGGAGAGCTCCGCACCCCGACGCTCGCCAGCGGCTGCCTCGCGGGGATCACCCGTCGCCTGGTGCTCGACTGGTACGGCGCGGTCGAGGTCGACGAGCCGATCGAGGTCCTTGCCGACGCGAGCGAGGCCTTCCTCGCCTCCACGACCCGCGACGCACAGGGGATCCACCTCTGGGACGAGCACCAGCTCACGGCACCTGGACCGATCACGACCGAGGTCCGCAAGACCTGGGCGGAGCGCGAGCCCGAGCTGCTCGAGGCCTGACCACTGCCGATGTGGTCGTGCCGAAACGTTGCGCTAGAGTCTCCGACCGCAGTCATCGGAGCGCCGCGAGCGCTCTCCGGGGCGATTGGCGCAGTGGTAGCGCGCTTCGTTCACACCGAAGAGGTCACTGGTTCGAACCCAGTATCGCCCACCAGCACGAAACGGCCCCTGACCTGCGGTGGAGCAGAATCAGGGGCCATCGTCATTCGGACGTGTGTCGGATATGCGTCGGATGGTCCCGCCACCGAAGGGATCACCATGACCGGCATCGACATCCGACACACCTAGCCATCGAGACCGACCCGGAGAACGGCCCGCCTGTCGTCTATGAGGTCGAGGACTGGGTTCGGCCATGCGAGGACTACGGGGCATTCATCGTCCACCTCGCCGTCGACGGCTCATTCGACCACGTCCAGGCAGACCTCGGGCATACCAACGACCTGGCTGGCCTGGACCGGGCCATCAACGCTCTCACCGACGTCCGCGACGAGCTGTCACGCCTCTACTACGTCCGGCCGGGGCAGACGGGCCGGTGCCTCGCTGCCAACGAGATCGGCCGCTGTGAGCTGGCCGACGACCATCCCGACGCGCACGGCTTCCCGAGCGAGGAGGAGGCCATGGCCGAAATGCACGCGCTCTGCGAGGCCAACCGGAGCGCCTGACCCCTAGACTCAACCCGACGCCCGCTGGGGACCCGAGACCCCGGCGGGCGTCGCCGTGTCCGGGCGTTTTGCCCTTCCGTTCCCGACACGGCGGGCGTAACTTGCGGACCATCGGCGCCCCGTCCACGGGGCTCACGCAGCCAGACGGGGCGCTGGTTGCGCTGCGGGGGACGCGTCCTGTCGCAGTGGGGGTGTCCGGCAGGGCGCGTTTCTACGAGCCGACCTCTCAATTGGCATAGAGAGCCGGGGTTCCGGCAGAGGTCACGGGCAAGCGTGCGAGTTTGTTCCTGTGTCTTGTGGCCGAAGGTGGGCACGGACTAGCGTCAGGTGAGCCACCTGAAGGTGCTGCCCCGGACCCCGGTAGCGCGTGCCGACGCACAGCTCCCGATGCGGTCTCCCTGCCGTCCTCGTCGACTGTCCCTCGTCGCAACCGATGTGTGGAGGCGCCCGGCGGTCCACGGGGGAGTCGCCGGGCGCGTCCACGCTCCTGACAAACTGTCCTACGGGGTGGGCTTCACAAGCCGGGGAAGGGTCGTCACAGTCTTCTGAGCCCTTTTCCCCCGTAAGGGTTTCAGCGCCCCGCCGATCCTGTGCATTCAGTCGGTGGGGCGCACCACGACCCATACGGTCGGGATACCTGCATCTGCCCGACGCTCCCCACTTTCAGATGGTCGTTGTCCAGCGAGAAGAAGCGTTGACAACCAGCGCTCTCAGCGAGGGCGAGATGCAGCGCGTCGGGTCCCCTGAGGTTGTGCTCGATTGCCAAGTCCGCCGCCCTAAGAGCCACACGTCTAGAGTCCTCAGCGCATGTGAAGTGGCTTGTTTCGAAGTACGTGCGTGCTCGCACAAGCCTCGCTTGACGGTCTTCATCCGTGCCATCGCCGACCCGCATGCGATGACAGCCGATCGTCTCCGCGACTACGAGGCTCGAGAACACTCCCGTCGTGTTCCCGTGCTCCGCGTCGAGCAGGGCGGGCCGTTGCCTTCCGCCTACCTCCTGCGTTAGTGCGTCGTGAAACCCAAGGTCAGAGGGACTTTCGGCGGGTCAATCGCAGTTCGCAGCAGAGGCACGACACTGGTCGAGCCCAGTATCGCCCACCAGCAATGACGACCACAGACCCTCAGGCCCACGCCAGCCACGACACTCCAGGGCAGAGGCCGGATTCCAGAACATGGAGCCGGACGAAAGGCGGTCGCTGCGTGCGCGGCTCCTCGACGAGCGTGACCTCATACCGCGGACCTTCTCAGTCCTTCAGTACCCGGATCGACCACGAGGTCGACACGTTCAGCGCGCCGGCGGGGAGCAAGGCCGTCCGGTCGTCCTTCAGCGTCCAGCCCAGGGGCAGCGTCCCGAAGTGGAATCCCGACGGGATCCGCAACGTCACCTGATTCGTCTGGGGCGTCACCATGTCCTGGGGATCCAGGTCGAGCCGGTAGGTGAGGCTCCCGTCGGCTGAGACGTCGGCCGCAGCAGGGACGCGGTACGTCGCGTCGATGCGTGAGGTCGTGTCCGGTGCGATCGTCCGGGTCGAGGTGACGAACGGCCGGTCGTAGACGTCGGTCACGCCGGGGGTGCGGAGTGCGGCCTGCGGACGGTCGTGACCGTCGACGGACATCGACCGCAGCGTCGAGTGCTGGGGAAGGAAGATGGCGACCAAGGCTCCCAACCACCGGGTGAGGTAGCCGGTCCGTGGGTCGCCGAGGTCCTGGGTGTAGGCCGGCGACGCGTTGGTGACCCGGACGGACAGCTTCTCCTGGGCGGACCCGTCCGGCTTCAGGGTCACCCGCTGGGCGACCGTGCGCTTCTGCCAGTAGTCGGCCTTGCTGCCGTTGAGGTTCTGGCTGAAGACCCCGAGGTAGTCGTTGGGGCTGGAGGAGAGGTTCCCGGCGAAGCCGATGGTCGAGAAGGCCTGCTCGGTCGTCGGGTCTCGGAAGTACGTCGCCATGTGCCGGCCCTTGGCGGCGGCCAGGAGCGACTGGCCCTTCTCGACGAACTTGCCCCCCGACAGGAACTTCTGCCGGAACGCCGGGATGATCGCCGCGTTCAGCTTGTGGCGCACGGCCGGGTCCTGGTAGGTGTCGTAGCTGCCTGCCAGGGTGTGGACCAGGTTGTCCGCGGTGAGCTCGCCGTACCCCGCGACCTGCAGCGGGCCGGTGATCCGGAACAGCCCGGACAGCGCCTGCAGGTCGATGGCGATCACGCCGTCGCACCGCTGCCCGGTCTGGGCGTGCCAGGCGCGGAGCAGCTCCTCGCCGGACACCTGCCAGTACGGCGAGAACGTTGCGGCCGTGAGCCTCAGCTGGTTCTCTCCGTGGAACAGGTTGCCAGGCACCCGCGGCCAGGTCAGGAACGGTTGCTGCGACTCGACCTCGGCGACCGTGACGCTCTGGCCGAAGGCGATCCGGCCGCCGGCGAATCGCGCGGTCGACAGCGACAGCGTGGCACCGCCCGAGTAGCGCTGCTCGGCGGGGTTGAGGATGGTGATCAGGTAGGTGCGAGGTCCGCGCGCGCCCAGCGTGGTCGGCAGCTGTTCGAGCAGCGGCTGGTAGCGGTCATACGATGCCTGGACGCTGTCCAGCTGCGCTCCGGCCGAGTCTCGAAGCGACCCGATCTTGCCTCCGATCAGTGGGGTGCTGCCGTGCACCGCCGAGATGTCTGTCTGCGCGGCCCTCAGGTGCGGCCCGATCCGGTTGACCGACCGGGCGATCCGCCGCAGGCTGCGCATGTCGATGGTGCTGCCCTTCACCAGCGTGCTGTGGGGTCCGGTGGCCTTGCCGTAGAGGCTGACCCCCAGCCGTCCGACCGTGGTGGCCTCGTCGAGTGCGTCGACCAGATGACGCGCGTCGTCCACCGCGCCGCCGAAAACGGGGACGTGGCTCCAAACGTCCGCACCGAAGCCGTGGGCGTCGTCCTGTGCGGCCCCGATCTGGGTGCGTGCGCTCACGATCGCGGCGCGCGCGGCGCCCAGGTGGTGTGCCTTGAGTGCGGCGTCGGCCACCTTCAGGTCCGCCTCGGCGGCCCTGGCCTCCGTCCGGGCGTGCACCAGCGGGATGGCCAGGACGGACAGCGCCGCGACGAGCACGACCAGCACGAGGACGGCACCGAGCAGCACGGCGCTGCGGCGTCGGAGTCGGAGCTTCATCGGAGGATTTCCTTCGGTGGGTTCAGGCAGCGATGCCGACCGCGACCACGGCGGGGCCTTCCGAAGTGTCCGGCTCGACGGCTGGGAAGTATAGGTCGAGGCGGTCCCGGGACATGCGGACAGTAAACAGGGCCGCCGGGTGTGGCCCGCATCGGCGAAAACCCATGGAAGGGGGAGACCGGGCCGCCGGTAGCATCGGCACGCGCCTCGCCGTACCCATCCTCAGGAGCTGTCGTGCCCGACCTCAAGATCGTCCTCGCCCACGCAGACGCGCGTGAGGAGCGGACGGTCACGACGGGCACCAAGGCCTGGGAGCTGTACGCCGACGACCCGGCCGTGATCGCCGCGCGCGTCGACGACGACCTGCGCGACCTCGCCTACGAGCTCCGGGACGGCGACGTCGTCGAGGGCGTGACCATCGACAGCCCGGCCGGCCACGACATCCTGCGGCACTCCACGGCGCATGTCATGGCGCAGGCCGTGCAGCAGCTGTGGCCCGACGCCAAGCTCGGCATCGGGCCGCCGATCGAGAACGGCTTCTACTACGACTTCGACGTCGACACCCCGTTCGTGCCCGAGGATCTCGACAAGATCGAGACCGCCATGCGCAAGATCGTCAAGGAGGGCCAGCGCTTCTCGCGGCGCGCGGTCGCCGACTCCGAGGCGCTCACCGAGCTGGCCGACGAGCCGTACAAGATCGAGCTGATCGGGCTCAAGGGCTCCGGGCACGGCGAGGATGCCGCGGAAGGTGCGGCTGTCGAGGTCGGAGCCGGCGAGCTCACCATCTACGACAACCTGCGCCGCGACGGCGAGCTGGCGTGGAAGGACCTCTGCCGCGGGCCGCACCTGCCCACCACCAAGCGCATCCCGGCGTTCAAGCTGATGCGCACCGCCGCGGCGTACTGGCGCGGCAACGAGAAGAACAAGCAGCTCCAGCGCATCTACGGCACGGCCTGGGAGAGCAAGGAGGCGTTGCAGGCGCACCTGCACCAGCTCGAGGAGGCCGAGAAGCGGGACCACCGCAGGCTTGGGCGTGAGCTCGACCTCTACTCCTTCCCGGAGGAGCTCGGCCCCGGCCTGGTGGTCTTCCACCCCAAGGGCGGCGTGATCCGACGGGTGATGGAGGACTACGTCCGGCAGCGGCACATCGAGGAGGGCTTCTCCTACGTCAGCACGCCGCACATCAGCAAGGACGGCCTGTTCCACACGTCCGGGCACCTGCCGTACTACGCCGACACGATGTACCCGCCGATGGAGCTCGAGGGCGCGAGGTACCAGCTCAAGGCGATGAGCTGCCCGATGCACAACCTGATCTACCAGTCGCGCGGCCGCTCCTATCGCGAGCTGCCGCTGCGGCTGTTCGAGTTCGGCGGGGTCTACCGCTACGAGAAGTCCGGTGTCGTGGGTGGCCTGACCCGGGTACGCGGCCTGACCCAGGACGACTCCCACTCCTACGTCACCCCCGAGCAGGCCGCCGATGAGATCAAGCACCTGCTGAACTTCTGCCTCGGCCTGTTCCGCGACTTCGGACTGGACGACTTCTACCTCGAGCTGTCGACCCGCGGAGGCATCAACAAGGAGAAGTTCCAGGGCTCGGAGGAGGACTGGGCGAACGCGGAGGCGATCCTGCAGAAGGCTGCCGACGAGTCGGGCCTCGAGCTCGTGCCCGATCCCGGCGGTGCGGTGTTCTACGGCCCGAAGATCTCGGTCCAGGCCAAGGACGCGATCGGACGGACCTGGCAGCTGTCGACCGTGCAGTACGACTTCGGGCAGCCCGCCGGCTTCGGCCTGGAGTACACCGCGGCCGACGGCTCGCGGCAGCAGCCGGTGATGATCCACTCCGCGAAGTTCGGCTCGATCGAGCGGTTCATCGGCGTACTCGTGGAGCACTACGCCGGCGCCTTCCCGCCGTGGCTCTCGCCGGTGCAGGTTCAGGGCATCCCGATCGCCGACCGGCACAACGACTACCTGTACGACGTGGCGAAGCGGATGGAGGCCCGCGGACTGCGGGTGGAGGTCGATGACTCCGACGACCGGATGCAGAAGAAGATCCGCAACGCTCAGCTGCAGAAGGTGCCGTTCATGGTGATCGCCGGCGACCAGGACATGGAGGCCGGCGCGGTGTCGTTCCGCTACCGCGACGGGCACCAGGACAACGGAGTCCCGATCGAAGAGGCCATCGAGCGGGTGGCGGCAGCGGTCGCCTCTCGCGAGCAGGTGTAGCCGTGCTCACGGTCGGCCCGGGCCGCATCGATGCCCTGGTCGACACCGCGGACGGCGTGGTGGTGCGGGGCGCCACGCCGGGCGCGGAGGTCACGGTCGACGTCGCCGTCGAGGTCGGCTCGCTGCACTGGACGTGTGCCGGTGTCTTCACCGCCGACGCGCTCGGCATGGTCGACAGCAGCCGGGATCCCAGCACCGGCGGGGACTACGAGGGCGTCGACGCGTTCGGGCTGCTGTGGAGCGCCGACCCGGAGGGCGGCCCCGACGCCCGGGTGCCGATCAGCGTCGGGGTCGTGGCCCGGTGCGGCGCCGACGTTGCCGAGACGTCGTACGAGCGGGCGTGGGTGAGACCCGACGTGACCGTGACCGAGGTCGACGAGGCCGGCGTCGTCGGCCGGCTCCACCTTCCCCAGGGGGCCGACCTGCCGGCACTCGTCGTCGTCGGTGGCTCCGATGGCGGCCTCGGCGGGCCGACCACCGCCGCCCTGCTGTCGGGCCACGGTGTCGCGGCTCTGTCGCTGGCCTACTGGAACCACCCCGGCACACCGGCCGTCCTGCGCGACATCGACGTGGAGGTGGTCGGCCGGGCCTGCGACTGGCTCCGCGGGCGGGCCGGGGTCCGCGACGATCGGCCGACCGTGCTCGGCATCTCGCGCGGTGGCGAGCTGGCGGTGCTCGCCGGTGCACTGATGCCCGAGCGGGTCGGCTCGGTGGTGAGCCAGGTCGGCAGTGCCCTGGCCTGGGGAGGGTTCGGTGTCGGGGTCGACGACAACGACAGGGCCTGGCGCTTCGAGGGTCGCCCCGTGCTGCAGATGTGGGAGTACCCGGACGACGCCGACCGCGGACTCGCGGACCCGGCGATGGTCGCGGCGGCCGAGATCCCGGTGGAGCGCGTCGACGGCCGGGTCCTGCTCACGAGCGGGGAGGACGACCAGGTCTGGCGGAGCACCTTGCTCAGCGAGTACGCCGTACGTCGTGCCGCGCGGTGCGGGGCGGCCGACCGCGTGGAGCACGTCGCCTACCCCGACGCCGGCCACGCCTGCTCGGCCCCGCCCGGGTATGCCGTCCCGAGCTCCTCCGTGCACCCGGTCGACGGCGTGACCTCCCCGCTCGGTGGGACGCGGGCCGGCAACAACGCGGCCCGCCTCGACTCCTGGCATCGGCTGCTCGACCTGATCGGGGTCTGAGGTCAGCGCAGGCCCTTGGTGAACTTCCGGCACGGCGAGATGAAGACCTCGCCCAGGGCGGTCACGGGATAGTCGAAGTCGCCCTCGTCCACCCAGCCCTGGCGGGCGTAGAACGCCTGCGCCCGGTCGTTGCCGCGGACCACGACCAGGAAGGCGACGTCGTGGCCGGCCGCGGCGATCTGGCGCTCGGCCTCGGTCAGCAGGAGCGTTGCCACCGAGGTGCCGCGGAAGCCCCGGTCGACGTACACCTGCTCGGCCTCGTCGCCCGAGACCATGACGAACCCGGCGACGACACCGTCCACCTCGGCGACGGTGGTCTCGTCGGTCTCGGCGATCCGCTGCGTCACCCGGTCGCGGAACGCCTCCGGCGTGCGCCGCTCGGTCAGCCCGTCCGGGACGCGTCCGGGATGTACGTCGTGCCAGCCCCGATGGAAGATCTCGGTCACCGCCTCGACGTCGTCGTCGGTCGCGGGGCGGAGGGTCGGCTCGCTCACGGGGCGAGCCTAGGGGTCGGCCAACGTCCGGGCGCCAGACACGTGCCGCGGTGTGCTGACCAGCGGAGCCCATCTGGCCCCACCACCCAGGTGACGCTCCTCGGTCCGGACGCGCGCGCGGGCGGGACCGCCGTCAGAGCCTGGCGGGCCACCTCCCTACAGTGACGTCATGGAGCCGCGCAACCAGGACGGGATCGGGGAGCCCGACGACCTCGAGCGGCTGTGGACGCCCTACCGGATGGCCTATCTGCGTGGCGAGAACAAGCCCACCGACCGCAGCGCCGGGGAGTGCCCGTTCTGCCGGATCCCGGCCCTGGGCGACGACGCCGCGTCGCTCGTCGTACGACGGGGAGAGCTGGCGTACGCCGTCCTCAACCTCTACCCGTACGCCCCGGGACACCTGATGATCTGCCCCTACCGACACATCGCGGAGTACACCGACACGACGGCGGCGGAGGCGGTCGAGATCGCGGACCTGACCAAGGCGGCGCTGCGGACCCTGCGGTCGGTGTCGCACGCCGAGGGCTTCAACGTCGGGATGAACCAGGGCGCCGCGGGCGGGGCCGGCATCGCCGCGCACCTGCACCAGCACGTCGTACCCCGCTGGGTGGGCGACCAGAACTTCATGCCGGTGATCGGGCGGACCAAGACGCTCCCCCAGCTCCTGCAGGAGACGCGACTGCTCCTCGCCGAGGCGTGGAGCGCTGCGGATCAGCCGATCCGGTAGGGGTACTCCTCGCTGCGCCGCTGGAAGTCGAGGATCGCGGTGTTGCGTACCCGCCCGTTCTGGATCTCGATGGCGCGGTTGAGGGTCTCGTCCATCTCCCACGCGTCGGGGCCTTCCAGGACCGGGCGCAGGAAGGGGATCAGCGCCTCGCTGATGTCCCACGTCGCGGAGTTCCAGAGGTACGACGGCGTGTGGTCGACGCCGTAGTAGTGCACGTGGTCGCCGACGTCGAACATCGGGTCCTCGAAGGTGGTGGGGCGAGCCCACTCGAAGCCCATCCCCTCGTCGCACGAGACGTCGACGATCAGGCTGCCGGGCCGGAACGCCTTGAGGTCGTCGCTGTGGAGGTAGACCAGCGGGTTGGCGGGGTCCTGGAGGGTGCAGTTGACGACCACGTCGCGCTCGGCCAGGTACGGCGCGAGCGGGACCCGGCCGCGGCTGGTGATCACGTGGCTCGGTCCGCCGTCGGGCCCGTGGTCGAACTGGACGATGCGTACGGAGTGGATGGGGGAGGCCACCGCCGCCACACCACGCGTCGTCAGCACCGAGACCTCGTGGATCCCCTCGGCGCTGAGTGCCGTGACGGCACCGCGCGCCGTGGCTCCGAAGCCGATCACGACCGCGGTCAGGCGACGGCCGTAGACGCCCGTGGTGCCGATCAGCTGCAGGGCATGGAGGACGGAGCAGTACCCGGCCAACTCGTTGTTCTTGTGGAACACGTGGAGCCCGACGGCGTTGTCGCGCGTCCAGTGGTTCATCGCCTCGAAGGCGATCAGGGTCAGCTCGTGGTCGATCGCGATCTGAGTGAGCTCGGTGTTCTGGACGCAGTGCGGCCAGCCCCACAGGGTCTTGCCCTGAGGAAGCGCGGCGACGTCGTCGAGCTGGGGCTTGAGCAGCAGGACCACGTCGGACCGTTCGAGGATCTCCTCGCGCGACGCGAACCCCGCGACGTGGCCGGCCAGGTCGGCGTCGGTGCGGCCGAACCTCTCGCCGTACCCATGCTCCAGCGTGATCCGGGCCGCGAGGTCCGGATCGAGGCGCGAGAGGTGGTCAGGATGGAGGGGCAGCCGGTGCTCGTTCTCCTTCGTCGACCGCCCGATGACTCCCAGCTCGAGCAGGGTCACCGCTTCTTGTTCGGGTGGATCTGCTCCGAGAGCGACTCGGGGTGCTCCTTGGCGCGCTTCTCGGCGCGCTTCTCCTTGATCGACTTCGAGGACTTCTTGGACATGCCTTGCCGCGGCGACTTGTCGCTCATGCTGGCTCCATCGTCGGGAGCCTGAATGACTCCGCGCCCCCACCGTACGCCCCCTTCCGACCCTGGCGGGTCGGTCCGGATGGCAGCCCCGGACCGCCCGGCGGATACCCTGCTGCCGCCATGCTCGAACGCTTCCGCCAGTTCTGGACCAACGTCTGGTCGCCCGTCGGCAACCTCCTGCTCAGGCTCGGGGTCAGCCCCAACGCGGTGACCTTGGTCGGCACGCTCGGGGTCTGTGCCGGCGCACTGGTCTGCTTCCCGCAGGGCTGGCTGCTGGCCGGCGTGCTGGTGATCACGGCCTTCGTCTTCAGCGACATGATCGACGGCTACATGGCACGCACCAGCGGGCAGATCACGTCGTTCGGGGCCTTCCTGGACTCCACCCTCGACCGCATCGGCGACGCGGCGATCTTCGGTGGCCTGGCGATGTACTACGTCGGGCCCGGCGACAACAACGGCTGGGCAGCGCTGGCGATCTACTGCCTCTCGATGGGGTCCGTGACGTCGTACGCACGAGCTCGTGCCGAGTCCCTGGGCATGCAGGCCAAGGTGGGCATCGCCGAGCGTGCCGACCGCCTCGTCTCGATCCTGGCGATGACCGGGCTCGCCGACCTGCTCCGCCTGCTCGGTGTGGACCACAAGGTGATGGGGCTGATCCCGCTCACGCTGGGGGTGCTGGCGGTCGCGAGCACGATCACCGTCGTCCAGCGGATCCTCGTCGTACGGCGCCAGGCGTTCGCTCCGCGAACCGATACCGAATAGGGGTGAACGGCCAGTCAGCCATACCATGGGTCCATGGCTGAGATGGTCTCGACAGGCTCGACCAGCGAGCAGGGTGGCACCGGCACGACCCGCGTGAAGCGCGGCATGGCCGAGATGCTCAAGGGCGGCGTGATCATGGACGTCGTCACCGCCGAGCAGGCGAAGATCGCCGAGGACGCCGGTGCCGTCGCCGTGATGGCCCTCGAGCGCGTGCCGGCCGACATCAGGGCCCAGGGCGGCGTCTCGCGGATGAGTGACCCCGACATGATCGACAGCATCATCGAGGCCGTCTCGGTCCCGGTGATGGCCAAGGCCCGGATCGGCCACTTCGCGGAGGCGCAGGTGCTCCAGAGCCTGGGCGTCGACTACATCGACGAGTCCGAGGTGCTCACCCCGGCCGACTACGCCAACCACATCGACAAGTGGCACTTCTCGGTGCCGTTCGTGTGCGGCGCCACCAACCTCGGCGAGGCGCTGCGCCGCATCACCGAGGGCGCGGCGATGATCCGCTCCAAGGGTGAGGCCGGCACCGGCGACGTCTCCAACGCCGTCACCCACATGCGCACGATCCGCGCCGAGCTGCGTCGGTTGCACGGCCTCAGCGAGGACGAGCTGTACGTCGCGGCGAAGGAGCTCCTCGCGCCGTACGACCTGGTCCGCGAGGTCGCGGCCGCCGGCAAGCTGCCCGTCGTCCTGTTCACCGCCGGCGGCATCGCCACTCCGGCCGACGCCGCGATGATGATGCAGCTGGGCGCCGAGGGCGTCTTCGTGGGCTCGGGCATCTTCAAGTCAGGCAACCCCGCCGAGCGGGCCGAGGCGATCGTCAAGGCCACCACGTTCTTCGACGACCCGGACGTCGTCGCGAAGGTCAGCCGCGGACTCGGCGAGGCGATGGTCGGGATCAACGTCGACGAGATCCCTCAGCCGCACCGTCTGGCCGAGCGCGGCTGGTAGACCGCGCGCCACCAGATGAGTCCCACGGTCGGCGTCTTCGCCCTGCAGGGCGACGTCCGCGAACACCTGCGGATGCTCGAGTCGCTGGGCGCGGCCGCGATCGGCGTACGCCGTGTGGCCGAGCTCGATGCCTGTGACGGGCTGGTGATCCCGGGCGGCGAGTCCACCACGATGTTCAAGCTCGCCCGCACCTTCGACCTCTTCGAACCGCTTCGGCAGCGGATCAAGGAAGGGTTGCCCACCTTCGGCACCTGCGCCGGCATGATCATGCTGGCCGACCGGGTCCTCGACGGCACGTCCGACCAGGAGACCCTCGGCGGTCTGGACATCACGGTGCGGCGCAACGCGTTCGGCCGCCAGGTCGACTCCTTCGAGGGCGACCTCGACTTCGCCGGGATCGCCGATCCGGTGCGCGCCGTCTTCATCCGGGCGCCCTGGGTCGAGGACGCCGGACCCGACGTCGAGGTGCTCGCGCGGATCCGCGACGACTCCGCACCCGACGGGGCCGCCGGTAGGATCGTCGCGGTCCGGCAGGGGGCGCTGATGGCGACGTCCTTCCACCCCGAGGTGGATGGTGACGACCGGATCCACCGGCTGTTCCTGGACCTGATCGACGACGCGTAAGAAGAGGGAGCATGTCCGGCCACTCCAAATGGGCGACCACCAAGCACAAGAAGGCGGTCGTCGACGCCCGGCGCGGCAAGATGTTCGCCAAGCTCATCAAGAACATCGAGGTCGCAGCCCGCATGGGCGGCGGAGACATCGCCGGCAACCCGACCCTCTACGACGCGATCCAGAAGGCCAAGAAGTCCTCGGTCCCCAACGACAACATCGACCGAGCGGTCAAGCGCGGCTCCGGCGCCGAGGCCGGGGGAGCGGACTACCAGACGATCATGTACGAGGGCTACGGCCCCAACGGCGTAGCCATGCTGATCGAGTGCCTGACCGACAACCGCAACCGTGCGGCCATGGAGGTCCGCACCGCGATGACGCGCAACGGCGGCTCGCTCGCCGACCCGGGCTCGGTCAGCTTCCTCTTCAACCGCAAGGGCGTGATCCTGGTCCCGCAGTCGCAGGAGGACCGCACGGTGACCGAGGACGATCTGCTCGAGGCCGCCCTGGATGCCGGAGCCGAGGACGTCACCGACCTGGGTGAGGCGTTCGAGGTCGTGACCGAGGCGACCGACCTGGTCGCCGTACGCACTGCCCTGCAGGATGCCGGCATCGACTACGACTCCGCCGAGGCCGAGTTCGTCCCCGACCTCCAGGTCGCTCTCGACAAGGACGGCGCGGCCAGGGTCTTCCGGCTGATCGAGGCGCTCGAGGACAGCGACGAGGTGCAGAACGTCTTCGCCAACTTCGACGTCCCCGACGAGGTCATGGCGCAGCTCGACGCCTGAGCGAGGACGGGTTGGGCGGACGCAGTCCGCACAACCCGCCGCAGCGAACGCCGCTGCGAGCTTGCTCGCGAGGCGGCAACCCCGGCGGACGCAGTCCGCACAACCCGCCGCGGCGAACGCCGCTGCGAGCTTGCTCGCGAGGCGGCAACCCCGGCGGACGCAGTCCGCACAACCCGCCGCGGCGAACGCCGCTGCGAGCTTGCTCGCGAGGCGGCAACCCCGGCGGACGCAGTCCGCACAACCCGCCTCGGCGAACGCCGCTGCGAGCTTGCTCGCGAGGCGGCAACCCCGGCGGACGCAGTCCGCACAACCCGCCGCGGCGAACGCCGCTGCGAGCTTGCTCGCGAGGCGGCAACCCCGGCGGACGCAGTCCGCACAACCCGCCTCGGCGAACGCCGCTGCGAGCTTGCTCGCGAGGCGGCAACCCCGCGGACGAAGTCCGCACAACCCGCCGCGGCGAGCCGAGTCGCGCGTGTCGTACGCCGTACCCGGGCCGACGGCGGATAGCGTGACGTACGAACAGGTGTTCGGACAGCGTCCCGAGGGGGTCGACGACATGCGCGTGCTGGGGATCGATCCCGGCCTGACCCGATGCGGGATGGGCGTGGTCGAGGGCAGCGTCGGCAGGCCGTTGCGGCTGGTCGACGTGAACGTGCTGCGGACCTCCGCCGACGAGCACGTCGCCCAACGGCTGATGCACATCGAGCGCGGCATCGAGGCATGGCTCGACGAGCACCGGCCCGATGCGGTCGCGATCGAGCGGGTCTTCGCGCGGTCCGACTCCAGCACGATCATGGGCACCGCCCAGGCCAGCGGCATCGCGATGGTCGCCGCCGCCCGTCGGGGGCTGCCGGTCGCGCTCCACACGCCCAGCGAGGTCAAGGCGGCCGTCTCCGGCAGCGGCCGGGCGGGCAAGGCCCAGGTCGGCGCCATGGTGACGCGGATCCTCCGTCTCGACGCGCCTCCCAAGCCGGCTGACGCCGCCGACGCGCTGGCGCTGGCGATCACCCACATCTGGCGCGGAGGCGCCCAAGCCCGTATCGACGCCGCGCTCGCCGCCGCCGGCCGGGTCTCGACCGGCTCGACGACCGGAGGGGCCTCGACCAACGGAAGGAACCGCGGATGATCGCGTTCGTGCGCGGAGAGGTCGCCGAGGTCACCTTGAACAGCGCCGTCCTCGAGGTGGGCGGCGTCGGCCTCGAGGTCATGTGCACACCGAACACCCTGGCCACCCTGCGCACCGGCCAGGTCGCGACGCTGCCGACGTCGATGGTCGTCCGGGAGGACTCCCTCACGCTCTTCGGCTTCGTCGACGACGACGAGAAGCAGGTCTTCGAGCTGGTGCAGACGGCCAGCGGCGTCGGCCCCAAGCTCGCCCAGGCGATGCTCGCCGTGCTCTCGCCCGACGCCGTACGCCGTGCCGTCGCCGGTGACGACGTACGCACCCTGACCGCGGTCCCCGGCATCGGCCAGAAGGGCGCCCAACGCATCATCCTCGAGCTCAAGGACCGCATCGGCGCGCCCGTCTCCGGCGGCCCCGGCGTTCGAGCGACCGCCACCGAGCCCTGGCGCGACCAGGTACAGCAAGGTCTCGTCGGGCTCGGGTGGTCGGCGAGGGACGCCGACAAGGCGATCGAGTCGGTGGCCGACCAGGTCTCGACGAGCTCGACCCCCGATGGCTCCCCCGACGTCGCCGCGTTGCTGCGTGCCGCCCTCCGTACCCTGAGCAGGGCGTGACGCGATGAGTCCGCGCGACGAGCTGGACGTCCACGAGGAGGCCTACCTCGCCTCTCTCACCACCGCCGAGGCCGAGGGTGACGAGCGCGCCGTCGAGGCCGCCCTGCGCCCGCGCACCCTCGGTGAGGTGGTCGGCCAGACGCGCGTACGCGACCAGCTCGGGCTGGTGCTCGAGGCGGCCCGTCGGCGCGGCCGGGCTCCCGACCACGTGCTCCTGTCGGGCCCGCCGGGGCTCGGCAAGACAACCCTGGCCATGATCATCGCCCACGAGATGTCCACACCCCTGCGGCTCACAAGCGGCCCGGCCATCACCCACGCCGGCGACCTGGCCGCGATCCTCTCCGGGCTCAACGACGGCGACATCCTGTTCGTCGACGAGATCCACCGGATGGCCCGTCCCGCCGAGGAGATGCTCTACCTCGCGATGGAGGACTTCCGGGTCGACGTGGTCATCGGCAAGGGCCCGGGCGCGACCGCCATTCCGCTCGACATCCCGCCGTTCACGCTGGTCGGCGCGACCACCCGGGCCGGGCTGCTCCCGGGGCCGCTGCGCGACCGGTTCGGCTTCACCGCCCAGCTGGAGTACTACGAGGCCGACGAGCTCGACACCATCATCAAGCGCTCCGCGGGGCTGCTGGGTGTCGAGGCCGACGTCGAGGGCACCGCCGAGATCGCCTCCCGCTCCCGGGGTACGCCGCGCATCGCCAACCGACTGCTGCGGCGGGTCAGAGACTTCGCCCAGGTGCGAGCCGACGGCGTGGTCACCCGCGACGTCGCCCATCGCGCGCTCGAGCTCTACGAGGTCGACGCCCTCGGCCTCGACCGCCTCGACCGAGCCGTCCTCGACTCGCTGTGCCGTCGCTTCGGAGGCGGTCCGGTCGGCCTCTCGACCCTGGCCGTAGCGGTGGGTGAGGAACGCGAGACGGTCGAAGAGGTCGCCGAGCCGTTCCTCGTCCGCCACGGCTTCCTCGCCCGTACGCCGCGCGGCCGGGTGGCGACGCGTGCGGCCTGGGAGCACCTCGGCCTGACGCCACCACCGGCGGAGCCGGTCGACCCCACGCTGTTCGAGTCCTGATTGGTGGAGGGCGCCGTACGCCCGGTTACACTTCACCTTCGGTCGGCCGGACCTCGCCGACCCATGCCCCCACCCTTTGAAGGACAGACGTGCACAACCTTGCGGCGATCCTCCCCCTGGCGGGGATCGCGGTGTTGTTCTGGCTGATCCTGATCCGGCCGGCACAGCGCCGACAGCGCTCACTGGCACACCTGCAGAGCCAGGTGTCCGTGGGTGACCAGGTGATGCTGACCTCGGGCATCTTCGGCACGGTGCGTGATCTCGACGACCGCACCGTCTCGCTCGAGGTGTCCGAGGGTGTGATCCTGAAGGTGGTCCGGGCCGCAGTCGGCTCGGTCGAGACGTCCGCGGCCCCGGTCGCGGACGACGATGCGGAGCTCGTGGTCGACGAGCCGGAGGAGAAGCACTAGATGGCACGCAACAGCGCTCGCCCGGGACGCACCGTTTCGGTGTTCTTCCTCGGCCTGGCGATCGCCTACGGCCTGGTGGCCCTGATCGGCACTTGGAAGCCCGCCCTGGGGCTCGACCTCAAGGGCGGCACCCAGATCACCCTGATCGCGAAGGGCAGCGTCCAGTCCGACCAGCTCCAGCAGGCTGCCGACATCATCAACGAGCGGGTCAACGGCTCCGGGGTCTCCGAGGCAACGGTCACCACCCAGGGCTCGAACGAGATCGTCGTCCAGGTGCCCGGCACCACCAAGAACAGTCTCGTGGAGACCGTCATACGCCAGGCGCAGCTGCGATTCCGCCTGGTCGCCCAGGTGAACCCCACCGGTACGACGACGCCCACGCCATCGGCCTCGTCCACCCCGACGGACCCCGGCGTCGGGGTGACCGCACCTCCGTCCACCGGTACGACGCACCAGCCCAAGGCCCACCAGACCACCAAGCCCTCGGGCAAGAACCGTCCGCCCGCGCTGCTCGGCAAGCACCAGAAGTCGAAGCACACGTCGTCCACGAAGGGCCCGACGTCGACCAAGGGCACCAAGGGTCCGAAGCCCAGCCAGAGCCCGACCACGCCGCCGAAGACCGGGCCGACGTCCACCACCGACGTGAAGTACACCGCCGCCAACGAGAAGGCGTTCCAGGACGGCCTGACCTGGATGACCAGCCCCGACCCGCAGTCGGTGGCCGTCTACAACAACTTCACGTGCCCGCCGAAGCATCACGTCAAGGATGTCCCGAACCTCCCGCTCGTCACCTGCGACGCCCAGGGCAACAAGTACCTCCTCTCGCCGGCCCAGATCGAGGGCACCGAGGTCTCGTCGGCCTCGGCCGGGGCGCCGGGCAGCGTCCAGGGGCAGGTGGACTGGACCGTGAACATCCAGCTCAAGAGCCACGGCGCCGACGTCCAGAGCAAGCTGTCCACGGCGATGGCGGGCGACCAGAGCAAGCTTTTCGCGATCGTGCTCGACGGTCAGGTCATCTCCACACCGTTCTACAAGCAGCCCATCGTCGACGGCACCTCACAGATCAGCGGCAACTTCAGCGAGAGCGGAGCCAAGAGCCTCGCCACCAGCCTGAAGTACGGCGCGCTGCCGATCGCCTTCGACCAGACCAAGACCACGGTCCAGGTCATCGGCCCCTCGCTGGCCGGCGACCAGCTCAGGGCGGGCCTCACCGCCGGTATCGCGGGTCTGATCCTGGTGATGGTCTACTGCCTGCTCTACTACCGCGGGCTCGGCCTCGTGGTGATCTCGTCGCTGCTCGTGGCCGGCGGCACGACGTACGCCTTGGTGCTGCTGCTCGCCAAGAGCGCCGGCTTCACCCTGACCCTGCCCGGCATCGCCGGACTGATCGTCGCGGTCGGCATCACCGCCGACTCCTTCATCGTGTACTTCGAGCGCATCCGTGACGAGATGCGCAGCGGCAAGTCGATGCGGGTCGCGGTCGAGGCCGGGTGGGTCCGGGCCCGGGCCACCTGTCTGGCGGCGGACGCGGTCACGATCCTGGCCGCGGTCGTCCTCTACATCTTCGCCGCCGGCGTGGTGAAGGGCTTCGCGTTCGCGCTGGGTCTGTCCACGCTGATCGACCTCGCGGTCTTCTTCTGGTTCACCCACCCGATGGTGTCGTGGCTGGCCAGGTTCGCGTTTTTCAACAAGGGCCACAGGCTCTCCGGGCTCGACGCGGAGAACCTCGGCCTCGATCGACTTCCGGCAGGAGGGAGGGCCTGATGGGCCGGTACAGCCGCCTCGGCAACGACCTCTACTCCGGGCACAGGTCCGTCGACTTCGTCGGCCGCCGCCACGTCTGGTACGCCGCCTCCGGCGTGATCATCATCGCGGCGGTGCTCGGGCTCTACTTCCGGGGCCTCAACTTCGGCATCGAGTTCCGCGGTGGTGCTCAGTACACCGTGACCATGCCGTCGGGCCAAGCGACGCAGGCCAACGCCGACAAGCTCCGCAACTCCGTGTCCGGCACCGGCATCGCGGCCGCCCAGCAGGTGGTCGTCACCACCGCGGGCACGAACTCGATCCTGGTCGAGACCGAGCCGCTGACGCCGTCGGAGAGCAACCAGATCTCCAGCACCATCGAGCAGGCGGTCGGGGTGAGCAAGGCCGACCTGTCGGTCGACGAGATCGGGCCCAGCTGGGGCAAGGAGGTCGCCAAGCGGTCGATCATCGGCCTGATCGTCTTCCTGATCCTCGTGGTGCTCCTGATCTGGGGCTACTTCCGACAATGGAAGATGTCGCTGGCCGCGATGGTGGCGCTGGCGCACGACCTCGTGATCACCATCGGCATCTACGCCCTCTCGGGCTTCGAGGTGACACCTGCCACGGTGACCGGCGTGCTGACCATCCTCGGTTTCTCGCTCTACGACACCGTGGTGGTCTTCGACAAGGTGCGCGAGAACACCAAGAACCTCCGCGTCACGCACCGCACCTACTCCGAGGCCGCCAACCTCGCCGTCAACCAGACGCTGGTGCGCTCGATCAACACCTCGCTGGTCGCGCTCATCCCCGTCGGGGCACTCCTCTACGTCGGCGCCGTACAGCTGGGGTCCGGGCCGCTCAAGGACCTCGCTCTGGCCCTCTTCGTCGGCATGGCGGCCGGTGCCTACTCGTCGATCTTCATCGCGACCCCGATGCTCGCCCACCTGAAGTCGCTCGAGCCCGACGTCCAGGAGCTGGAGAAGCGGCTGAAGGCGCGGCGCCGGCACGAGGCCGACCGCTACGCCGCCGTACCCGCGTTCACCGACGACATGCCGATCCTCGACCCCGACGCGGCCGCGGCTCGCGAGCTGGCCGAGGAGCCGGCCTCCACCAGATCCGGCGGCAACCGGCCGACCCCGAGCACCGATCCGCTCGGTCGTGGGCGCGTGGCACCGCCGTCGCGTGGGCCGGTGAAGCCGAGCTCCTCGAGCGGGCGGGTCCAGCCGACACGGCAGTCGAAGTCCAAGCGGGGAAAGAAGTGACCGGTCCGGACGTCGCCGACCTCCTCAGCAGGCTCGTCGTCGACGTTCCGGACTTCCCCGAGCCGGGGGTCGTGTTCAAGGACATCTCGCCGGTCCTCGCCGATCCCGCGGCCTTCGTCACGGTCGTGGCGGCGCTCGCGGCGGCCGGTCGCGACGCGACCGGTGCCTCGGTCGTCGACCACGTCGTCGGCATGGAGGCGCGCGGATTCATCCTGGCCGCCCCCGTCGCGCTGGCGTTGGGTGCCGGGTTCGTGCCGGTGCGCAAGGCCGGCAAGCTCCCGCGCGCGACGTACGCCGAGACCTACGCACTGGAGTACGGCGAGGCCACGCTCGAGGTCCACCGCGACGGACTGCGCCAGGGCGACCGCGTGCTCCTGGTCGACGACGTGCTCGCCACCGGCGGCACCGTCGCGGCCACCCGCCGGCTCGTCCAGCGCTGCGGAGCCGTCGCCCACGGCGTCGCGGTCCTGATGGACCTGAGCTTCCTGCCGGGGCGCGAGGCCATCGGCGACCTGCCGCTGACCAGCCTGATGACCGTCTGAGGTCTCCCCGAGGCGCCACGGTGAGTCGCTGACGGCCCGTAGACTCGGTACATGGCGACCGACAGCAGTCCTCCCGTGGCACCGGAGCGTGCCACGCAGACTGCGCGCGAGCGAGCCGCCGAACGTCTGCCGTCGCGCCGCGCCATGCGTAACCGGCTGGCCCGGATGGGCGCCCGGAGCGAGGCGGACAAACCGGAGCTCGAGCCCTTGTTCCGATCGATCCGTGCCAACCACCCCAAGGCCGACCTGGCTCTGATCGAGCGCGCCTACCGCACTGCCGAGGAGCTCCACGGCACCCAGATGCGCAAGAGCGGCGACCCCTACATCACCCATCCGCTGGCCGTGGCCACCATCCTCGCCGACATCGGCATGACCGAGCCGACCCTGGTTGCGGCCCTGCTCCACGACACGGTCGAGGACACGCCGTACACCCTCGACCAGTTGCGCGACGACTTCGGCGACGAGGTTGCGGTCCTCGTCGACGGGGTCACCAAGCTCGAGAAGGTGCAGTACGGCGAGACCGCCCAGGCCGAGACGATCCGCAAGATGATCGTGGCGATGTCGCGCGACATCCGGGTGCTGGTGATCAAGCTCGCCGACCGGCTCCACAACATGCGCACGGTGCGCTACGTCAAGCAGTCGACCCAGGAGCGCCAGGCGACAGAGTCGCTCGACGTGTATGCGCCACTGGCCCACCGGCTGGGCATGAACACCATCAAGTGGGAGCTCGAGGACCTCGCCTTCGCCACGCTCCACCCCAAGATCTACGACGAGATCGTGCGGATGGTCGCCGAGCGTGCGCCGTCGCGCGACCAGTTCCTGACGCAGGTGATCGAGCAGGTCGAGCAGGACCTCAAGGACGCGAAGGTGAAGGCGGTCGTCCGCGGCCGGCCCAAGCACTACTACTCGATCTACCAGAAGATGATCGTAGGCGGCCGCGAGTTCACCGACATCTATGACCTGGTGGGCCTGCGGATCCTGGTGGAGGAGGACCGCGACTGCTACTCCGCACTCGGCGTGATCCACGCGCGGTGGAACCCCGTGCTCGGGCGGTTCAAGGACTACGTCGCGATGCCGAAGTTCAACATGTACCAGTCGCTGCACACGACCGTGATCGGCCCGCAGGGCAAGCCGGTCGAGATGCAGATCCGGACCCAGGGGATGCACCGCCGGGCCGAGTACGGCGTGGCCGCGCACTGGAAGTACAAGGAGAACGGCCGCTCCGGTGTCGACACCGAACGTCTCGGTGACCTCGACGACCTGAACTGGGTCCGCCAGCTGCTCGACTGGCAGAGCGAGGTCGAGGACCCCGGGGAGTTCCTCGAGTCGCTGCGCTTCGAGATCAACCGCGCCGAGGTCTTCGTCTTCACCCCGCGCGGCGACGTCATCGCGTTGCCGGTCGGTGCGACGCCGGTCGACTTCGCGTACGCCGTACACACCGAGGTCGGCCACCACACGATCGGCGCGCGCGTCAACGGCCGCCTGGTACCGCTGGAGTCGACGCTCGACAACTCCGACGTCGTCGAGATCTTCACCTCCAAGGCACCGACCGCCGCGCCGTCGCGCGACTGGCTGACCTTCGTCAAGTCGCAGCGAGCCCGCAGCAAGATCAAGCAGTGGTTCACCAAGGAGCGCCGCGAGGAGGCCATCGAGCGCGGGAAGGAGCAGATCGCCAAGCTGATGCGCAAGGAGGGGCAGCCGCTCAAGCGGGTGCTCTCGCACGAGTCACTGACCGAGGCGGCGTCGCACTTCCGGCTGGCCGACGTGACCGCGCTCTACGCGGCCGTCGGGGAGAACAACCTCAGCGCCCAGGCGGTCGTCAAGCGGGTGATCGAGCTGCACGGCGGCGAGGACGGCGCGGCCGAGGACCTCTCCGAGGGCGTCACGATCACCGGCACGCGCGGACGCTCGAAGACCCAGGCGCACGCGGACTCGGGGGTGGTCGTCAAGGGTGCCCCCGATGTCTGGGTGAAGCTCGCGAAGTGCTGCACCCCGGTGCCGCCCGACTCGATCCTCGGCTTCGTCACCAAGGGCGGCGGCGTCTCGGTGCATCGCACCGACTGCACCAACGCCGACGAGCTCCAGCGCCAGCCCGAGCGCCTGCTCGAGGTCGAGTGGGCCCCCAACGTCCGCTCGACGTTCCTGGTCAACATCCAGGTCGAGGCGATCGACCGCGCGCGCCTGCTCTCGGACATCACGATGGTGCTCTCCGACGCCCATGTGAACATCCTCAGCGCCACGCTCTCCACCGGCCGCGACCGCGTCGCCAAGAGTCGCTTCACCTTCGAGATGGCCGAGGCCAAGCACCTCGACACCGTGCTTCGCGCCGTACGCGGGGTCCCCGGCGTCTTCGACGCCTACCGCGTCACCCAGTGAGGTTGAGACGTCACAAATGGCCTGTCGAGAGGTCGGATACGGCGCTCCAAGCCGGCCATTTGTGACGTCTCAACAGACGGTTTGTGACTTCTCAACGGGTCAGGAGTAGTCGGCGGAAGCGCGTTCTGCCATCTCGAGGAACGCCCGGCGTGAGGCGAGGTTCTCCTCGAGCTCACCGACCTGCTTCTGGTCGCCGGCGCTGCGGGCGGAGTCGAGGTCCTTCTCCACGGTGGCGATCGCGTCGCGGAGCTTGGCGACCATGTCGTCGGCACGTGCGGACTTCTCGGGGTCACTGCGACGCCACTGCTCCTCCTCGAGTCCGCGGATCTGTTGCTCCACAGCGCGCATGCGGTCCTCGAGGGTGCGGATCTTGTCGCGGGGCACCTTGCCGATGGCGTCCCAACGCTCGGCAAGGTCACGGATGGACCGCTTGGCCGCCCCGACGTCGGTGACCGGAAGCAGCGCCTCGGCCTCGACGAGCAGCTTCTCCTTGGCGTCGGCGTTGGCGGCGAACTCGGAGTCCTGGGCGGCCATCGCCTCGTCACGGGCGCCGAAGAAGGTGTCCTGCGCACCACGGAACCTCGTCCAGAGATCGTCCTCGACGTCACGCGGCGCCGGGCCAGCCGCCTTCCACTGCCGCATCAGGTCGCGGTACGCCGAAGCGGTCGGGCCCCAGTCCCGGGAGCCGGACAGCGACTCGGCCTCCTTCACCAGCCGCTGCTTCACGACCCGAGCGGCATCGCGCTTCTCGCCCTGCTCGGCGAAGTGCGCCTTGCGGCGCCGGGTGTACGACGTGCGCGCGGACGAGAAGCGGCGCCAGAGCTGGTCGTCGGTCGGGCGGTCGAGACGCGGAAGCGCCTTCCACTCGTCGAGCAGCTGCCGCAGCCGGTTGGCGCCGTTGCGCCAGTCGTTGCTCTCGCCGAGCTTCTCCGCCTCGCCCACCAACCGCTCCTTCTCGGTCTTGGCGGCGGCGGCCTTCTCGGCGCGCTCGGCGCGCCGGGCCTGTCGCTGCTGGGAGATCACCGGGCCCAAGGCGTCGAGCCGGCCGCTCAGCGCGGTCAGGTCGCCCACGGCGTTGGCCTCGAGCACCTGAGTACGTAGGTTGCGGACGGACTCGGTGGCCTCGTCGGGCGCCACGACGGCGGCCTGCACGCGCTGCTCGAGTAGGTGGACCTGCCCGGCCAGCTCGTCGTACCGCTTGGTGTAGAAGGCCAGCGCCTCCTCGGGAGAGCCTTCGGGGTACTGACCGACGGGACGCTCGCCATCGAGGGTCTTGACGTAGACCGTTCCGTCCTCGGCGACGCGTCCCCATTCGCTCGTCGTCACAGTGTTCCTCTTCACTCCGTCGGGCAACGCCCCATGCTAGCGAGGCCATCCATGACCCCTTCGGCACCGATTCCATCACGGCCTGGAGCGGTCGATAGTCTGCCGGGGTGCTGATCGCCGGGTTCCCCGCGGGTCCTTGGGCCGCCAACTGCTACGTCGTGGCCACCGGTCCCGGCGCGGAGTGCGTGGTCGTCGATCCGGGCAAGGACGCCGCGGAGGGGGTCGCCGAGATCATCCGGGAGCACCGTCTCAAGCCCGTCTCGGTCCTGCTCACCCACGGCCACATCGACCACGTCTGGTGCGTGGTGCCGGTCGCCGGCACCTACGACGCCACCGCGTGGATCCACCCGGCCGACCGCCACCTGCTCTCCGACCCGTTGGCCGGCATCTCCCGCGACTCCGCCTCGCTCCTGCTCGGCGCCGACTACTCGTTCGCCGAGCCCGACGACGTGGCCGAGCTCGGCGACGGGCAGAGCCTCGAGCTGGCAGGAGTGCCCTTCTCCGTCGACCACACGCCGGGCCACACGCAGGGCTCGGTCACCTTCCGTACGCCGTACCCATCGACAGGCTCAGGGCAAGCGCTGAGCGAGGTGTCGCAGGTGATGTTCGCCGGAGACCTGCTCTTCGCCGGCTCGATCGGGCGCACCGACCTGCCGGGTGGCGACCACGCCACGATGCTCCAGACACTGCGCCACAAGGTGCTCACGCTGCCCGACGACGTCGTGGTGCTGCCCGGGCACGGCGAGCAGACGTCCATCGGCCGCGAGCGTGCCAGCAACCCGTTCCTGCTCGACCTCGCCGACGGCGGCGTGGCCGGACGCGTCACCCGAGGACTCTGACCATGGCCCGACCCACGCCGCTCAGCGGCTTTCCCGAGCTGCTGCCTGCCGCCCGCGTGGTCGAGCGTGAGGTGATCGCCTCGCTGTCGCACACCTTCGAGCTCCACGGCTTCGGCAACATCGAGACCCGTGCCGTCGAGCCGCTCGACCGTCTCGCCAAGGGCGGCGAGATCGACAAGGAGATCTACCTCCTACGGCGGCTGCAGTCGCAGGACTCCGGCGATGACACCGGTCTCGGCATGCACTTCGACCTGACGGTGCCGTTCGCCCGCTACGTCCTGGAGAACGCCGGTCACCTCGAGTTCCCCTTCCGGCGCTTCCAGATCCAGCCTGCCTGGCGGGGTGAGCGGCCGCAGGAGGGGCGTTACCGGCAGTTCACGCAGGCCGACATCGACATCGTCGGACGCGACGAGCTGCCGTTCCACCACGACGTCGAGGTGATGCGCGTGATGGTGCAGGCGCTCGGCGCCCTCCCGCTTCCGCCGCTGTCGTTCCAGATCAACAACCGCAAGCTGATCCAGGGGTTCTACCTCGGTCTGGGCATCCCCGACGTGACGGCCGCGATCCGCACGATCGACAAGCTCGACAAGATGCCGGCCGACGACGTCGCGGCCCTCCTGGTGCGTGACGCCGGCGCCACGCCCGAGCAGGCCCAGCGCTGCCTCGAGCTCGCCACGATCCGCACCACGGACGCGTCCGTGGTGGAGCGGGTCCGGGCCCTGGGCGTCTCGGACGACCTCCTGAACCGTGGCCTGGCCGAGCTCTCGGCGGTCCTCGACGGATGCGCCGACGTCGTCGGCGACCACGTCACCCTCGAGGCCAACCTGCGGATCGCGCGGGGGCTCGACTACTACACCGGCACCGTCGTCGAGATCTTCATGCAGGGCTACGAGCGGCTCAAGTCCGTGGGCGGCGGCGGTCGGTACGACGCCCTCGCCGACGACGGGCGTACGACGTACCCCGGCGTGGGCATCTCGTTCGGAGTCTCGCGCGCCGTACTGCCTCTGCTCTACGAGGGCGTCCTCTCGGGCAGCCGGTCCGTGCCCAGCGCGGTCCTGGTCGCCCTCGTCGACGAGGAGGGTCGCCCGGCCAGCGAGGCGGTCGCGGATGCCCTGCGGCGTCGCGACATCCCGTGCGAGGTGGCCGCCAGCCCACAGAGGTTCGGCAAGCAGATCCGCACCGCCGAGCGACGCGGCATCCCCTTCGTCTGGTTCCTCCAGGCCGACGGCTCCCATCAGGTCAAGGACATCCGCTCCGGCGACCAGGTCGACGCCGACCCCGGCTCGTGGGTCCCGCCAGAAGCCGATCGCCGACCTGGGGTCGTCTCGACCCTGCTCGACCCGGGCACCCGCCCGACCCCCGACACCGAGGAGACACCCCTGTGATCCGCACCCACGACGCCGGAACGCTCACCGCCGCGAACGTCGGGGAGACCGTCATCCTGGCCGGCTGGGTGGCGCGTCGGCGCGACCACGGGGGAGTCGCGTTCCTCGACCTCCGCGAGGCGAGCGGGGTCGCCCAGGTGGTGATCCGCGACGAGGCACTCGCGCACAGCCTGCGCTCCGAGTACTGCCTCAAGGTCGTCGGCGAGGTCGCCCGGCGCCCCGAGGGCAATGCCAACCCGGCGCTGGCGTCCGGCGAGATCGAGGTGATCGCGGCCGAGGTGGAGGTCCTCAACCCCAGCGCCGTCCTGCCGTTCCCGATCGACGAGCACGTGGACGTCGGCGAGGAGGCGCGACTGCGCCACCGCTATCTCGACCTGCGCCGCAGCGGCCCCAACGCGGCGATCCGCCTCCGTAGCCAGGTGAACAAGGCCGCGCGCGACGTGCTCGACCGGCACGACTTCGTCGAGATCGAGACGCCGACCCTGACCCGCTCGACGCCCGAGGGCGCGCGCGACTTCCTGGTCCCGGCGCGGCTCCAGCCCGGGAGCTGGTACGCCCTGCCGCAGAGCCCGCAGCTGTTCAAGCAGCTGCTGATGGTCGCCGGCATGGAGCGCTACTACCAGATCGCGCGGTGCTACCGGGACGAGGACTTCCGCGCAGACCGGCAACCGGAGTTCACCCAGCTCGACATCGAGATGAGCTTCGTCGACCAGGACGACGTGATGGCGGTGGCCGAGGACGTCCTCGTCGCGCTCTGGCGGCTGATCGGGTACGACGTGCCGACACCGTTCCCGCGGATGACGTACGCCGATGCCATGGCCAGGTTCGGCTCCGACAAGCCCGACCTCCGGATGGGACTCGAGCTCGTCGACTGCACGTCGTACTTCTCGGACACGCCGTTCCGGGTGTTCCAGGCGCCGTACGTCGGTGCCGTGGTCATGCCGGGGGGAGCCGACCAGCCCCGCCGCCAGTTCGACGCGTGGCAGGAGTGGGCCAAGCAGCGGGGCGCACGTGGGCTGGCCTACGTGACCCTCGGCGAGGACGGCGAGCTCGGCGGCCCGGTCGCGAAGAACCTCAGCGACGGCGAACGCGCCGGCCTCGCGGGCCACGTGGGCGCGGAGCCCGGCGACTGCGTCTTCTTCGCCGCCGGGCCGGTCAAGTCCAGCCGGGCTCTGCTCGGTGCCGCCCGACTCGAGATCGGGCGGCGCGGCGGCCTCATCCCTTCGACAGGCTCAGGACAAGCGACGGAGGCGTGGAGCTTCCTCTGGGTGGTGGACGCTCCGTTGTTCGAGCCCACGGACGAGGCCACCGCGGCCGGCGACGTCGCCGTGGGCAGTGGCCAGTGGACGGCGGTCCACCACGCCTTCACGTCGCCCCAGGATCTCGACACCTTCGACCAGAACCCCGCCGACGCGCTCGCCTGGGCGTACGACGTCGTGTGCAACGGCAACGAGATCGGCGGCGGCTCGATCCGTATCCACCGTGCCGACATCCAGCGGCGCGTCTTCGCCGTGATGGGGCTCGACGAGTCCGAGGCACAGGAGAAGTTCGGCTTCCTGCTCGAGGCCTTCCAGTACGGCGCACCGCCCCACGGCGGAATCGCGTTCGGCTGGGACCGGATCGTCGCGCTGCTGTCCCGCTCGGAGTCGATCCGAGACGTGATCGCCTTCCCCAAGTCCGGCGGTGGCTACGACCCACTCACGGGTGCTCCAGCCCCGATCACGCCTGAGCAACGCCGGGAAGCCGGCGTCGACTCGGGCCGTGGACCGACCAAGGCATGAGACGGAATCGTTACCTCGTGCCAGGTTGAAAAGAGATGACCGTCCTCTAGAGTCCTGTTCGGCCCGGGTCCCCCGCCACCTGCCTCACCCGGCAGCTGCGAGCCGGGGTCCTAGCGGCAGCGGATCATCTTCGAGGCGCAGAAGGGTTGACCATGGGTCTGAGTGCGACAGAGCTGGCCGAAGCCCCGATTGGAGCCGCGGAGGCACCCGAGGGTCAGAAGCTCGCCGGCCGGTCGCCGACGCAGATCGCCTTCCTGCGGTTGCGCAAGGACAAGATGGCGGTGGTCTGTTTCGTCATCCTCGTGGTGATGATCCTGGCAGCCGTGCTGGCGCCGTGGATCACCAAGGCGATGAAGATCTACCCGACGACCGCGACCGTGCCCTACAACGCGAGCAAGGTGCTCGTCTTCGAGACGGGCCTGCCGAAGCACGGCCCGCCCAATCACGGGTACTGGGCCGCCCACCCGCTCGGCCTGGCCCCGGGCACGGGTGTCGACAACCTCGCGCGGCTCCTCTACGGCCTTCGCACCGACCTCCTCATCGCGTCGGTGGCCACGGTGCTGAGCATCGGCATCGGCGTCGTGCTCGGGCTGCTCGCGGGGTTCTCGCGCGGCTGGCTCGACCGGGTCATCATGTTCGTGACCGACCTCTTCCTCTCCTTCCCGTTCCTGCTCGGCGCCCTCGCCATGGCCCCGATCCTGGTCGAGCGCTTCGGCCAAGGCGAAAACCTCAGCAGGCTCTACCGCGTGCAGTTCTTCTCGCTGATCGCGATCTTGACCATCTTCGGCTGGATGGGCATGACCCGTCTGATCCGCGGGCAGGTGCTGTCGTTGCGCGAGCGCGAGTTCGTCCAGGCGGCCCAGGTCATGGGCGTGCCGACTCGGCGGATCCTGTTCAAGGAGCTGCTGCCCAACCTGGTGGCCCCCATCGTGGTCGCCACGTCGCTGGCGCTCCCCGGCCTGATCACCGCCGAGGCCGGTCTGTCCTTCCTCGGCATCGGCGTCGCCGGATACCCGTCGCTCGGAGCGACGATCGCCGACGCTCAGAACCTCTACGACACCTACCCGCTCTACCTCTGGGCGCCCGTGCTCACGATCTGCGTGCTGGTCGTGTCTCTGAACCTCCTCGGTGACTCCATCCGGGACGCCTTCGACCCCAAGACTCGCCGGTGACTGACTCACCGGGAGAAATGCAACATCCACGGAAAGGGTGGGCTATGCGGTTCAAATCACCGTTGATCGCCGTCTCTGCTGTCGCGATGTTGGCCCTGAGCGCCTGTGGCGGCTCGGGGTCATCGACCGGCAATGCGACGGGTCCAGACACAAGCCATCCGGGTGACACCGGAAACGGCACTTGCGCCGACTGCAAGGGCCCGGTCACTATCCCGGGCGCCCAGAAGGGCGGCACCGTCACGGTGTCGGTGCTAGCCGGCCTGACCACGACGCTCGACCCCAGTGAGGTCTACTACACCGACGCCGACGCGATCATGTCCGACCTCGTGACGCGCGCGCTGACGCAGTACAAGTACGACCCGAAGACCCAGCAGATGGTCCTGGTGCCCGACCTGGCCACCGACCTCGGGACGCCCAACGACACCTACACCAAGTGGCAGTTCACGATCCGCCCCGGTGTGAAGTTCGAGAACGGCAAGACGGTCACCGCCAAGGATGTCGCCTTCGGTATGACCCGGTGCATGGACGTCCAGACGTTCCCGACCGGTGCCTGCCAGGTGTACTCGAACGTCTACTTCAAGGGCGGCTCGTCGTACAAGGGGATGTACACCGACCCCGGCTCGAAGTTCAAGGGGATCAGCGTCAAGGGCTCCACCATCACCATCAAGATGGCCCAACCCTTCCCGGACATGCCGTACTGGGGTGCCTTCCCGGAGAACGGCCCGATCCCGAGCGGTAGCGCGTCGGACCCGAAGACCTACAAGAACCACCCGCTCTCGACCGGCCCGTACATGTTCAAGAGCTACAGCGTGGGCAAGAGCCTGACCCTGGTGAAGAACCCGTACTGGGACGCCAACACGGACCCGGCTCGTACGCAGTACCCGGACGGGTACAACTTCAAGTCGCAGGTGCCGCAGGAGAAGACCGACCAGATCCTGCTCGCCGACACCGGCGCGGGTCAGACCACGCTGACGTACGAAGACCTCTTGGCTCCTGACTACCAGAAGATGAAGCAGAAGGACCCGTCTCGCCTGACCCTTGGTCCCCAGCCCTGCACGTACTACTGGTCCCCGGACTACCGGAAGATCACCGACAAGAAGGTCCGTGAGGCGCTGCAGTTCGCGTTCCCGTACAAGGACTACATCCTGGCGAGAAGCTTCATCCCCGGTGTCACCGCGATCCCGGCCAGCCAGCTCATGCCTCCGGGTCTGCCGGGGCGCCAGTCCTTCAACGTCACCAACCACAAGTCGTTCGACACCGATGCGGCCAAGGCCAAGTCACTGCTGCAGTCGGCCAACGCCCTCGGCTACGAGATCAAGTTCTTGTTCTCGACGGACGACCCGAGCAGCGTCAAGGGCAAGGATGCGGTCGTGAGGGCGCTGACCCAGGCAGGCTTCAAGGCCACGCCGGTGCCGACGACGGTCGCGGACGGTGCGGCAGCGCGGGCCAACCCCAAGGAGGACATCAACGTCCGCTCGGCCGGCTGGTGCTCCGACTGGCCGTCCGGTGCCACCTGGTTGCCGCCCCTGTACGGGTCGACCAACCCGGACACGACGAACTCCCTGGGCAACAACCTGTCCGCGTTCAGCGAGAAGTCCGTGGACTCGAAGATGAGTGCGATCCAGAAGCTGCCGCTGGCGCAGCAGGGGGCCGCATGGAGCAACCTCGACAAGGAAGTCACGAAGAAGTACTTCCCGTTGTTCCCGCTGTTCTACTCCGGAATCGCAGAAGCCCACGGATCCAGGATCCAGGGCGACTTCGATGACAACACCATCGGTATGCCGACCTTCAAGAACATCTGGATCTCCCAGTAGTCCTGACGGTCAACAGATCGGTCTCCTGACCGATCCGGTCATCCGGGTGGTGGGGTACGGCGCAAGCCGTACCCCACCACCCACCACCAGCGTTAGGAAGCAGAGATGACGGGATTCATAGTTCGCCGGCTGCTCACAGCGGTCGTCGTGGTCATCCTCACCTCGATGTTCGTGTTCGTTCTCTTCTTCAAAGGGCTCGGTGATGCCCCAGCCCGAAATTACTGCGAGCAGCTCGGGCACGGCACCTGCAAGCCCCAGACCCTCGTCTCCATCAAGCATCAGATGGGCTTGGACAAGCCCCTCGTCACCAACTACGGCATCTGGTCGAAGGGGATCTTCGCCGGCCGTAAGAACGTCTACGACGACGGCAAGCTCTACGACTGCCCGGCCCCGTGCCTGGGCATCTCGATCGCGACCCAGAACCCGGTGTGGACGGATCTGAAGCAGAAGTATCCAGCGACGTTGACCGTGGCCATCGGCGGATCCGCGATCTACTTGACGCTGGGAGTCATCCTCGGGGCTATGGCCGCCCGATGGCGGGGAAGCGCGGCCGACCGAATCCTCGTGGGCTCCACCCTCGTGGTGTCGTCCATCCCCTTCTACATCGTGGCCCTCACGGCCTGGATATACCTGTCCCTCCAGCTCGCCATCTTCCCCAACACGGAGTACTACCCGATCACACACAACCCGTTGAAGACCGTCTCGTACATGATGCTCCCCTGGCTGGTGATCGGCCTCACCAACTGCACGTCGTACGCGAGGTTCACGCGCGGCCAGATGGTGGAGACCCTCAACGAGGACTACATCCGCACCGCCCAGGCCAAGGGCGTGCGCACTACCCGCGTGCTGTTCAAGCATGCGCTGCGCGCGGCCATCGTGCCGGTGGTCACGATCTTCGGCATCGACTTCGCCACCTTGCTCGCCGGCACGATCTTCACGGAGTACATCTTCGGCATCGACGGCATCGGGAAATGGGGTCTGGCGGCGCTGCACACCCCGCTCGACATCAATGTCATCAGTGCCACGGTGCTGGTGTCGGCGATCCTGATCGTGCTCGCAAACCTGCTCGTCGACATCCTCTACAGCTTCCTCGACCCACGCGTGACCGTGGCATGAGCGCCGACATCGCCGAGCGTCCTGACGACATGGCGGCACCCGCCAACCCCGACGACCCGTTCCTCGTCGTCGAGAACCTCACCGTCAAGTTCCCGACCCACGACGGTCTGGTCCAGGCGGTCACCGATCTGTCCTACACCGTCGAGCGCGGCAAGACGCTCGGCATCGTGGGGGAGTCGGGCTCCGGGAAGTCCGTGTCCTCGATGGCGGTGCTGGGTCTGCACGACCCGAAGCACACGCGGCTGGCAGGGTCGATCCGCGTCAACGGGTTCGAGGTCATCGGGGCCTCCGAAGACCGGCTGCGCAAGATCCGCGGCAACGACGTCGCCATGATCTTCCAGGACGCCCTCACGGCGCTGCACCCGTTCTACACCATCGGTGACCAGATCTCCGAGGGTTACCGGGTCCACCACAGGGTGTCGAAGTCCGAGGCGAAGAAGCGCGCGATCGAGATGCTGGACCGGGTCGGGATCCCGCAGGCCAACCGTCGGGTCGACGACTACCCACACCAGTTCTCGGGTGGCATGCGACAGCGCGCGATGATCGCGATGGCGCTGGTCAACGACCCGCAGCTGCTGATCGCGGACGAGCCCACCACCGCTCTCGACGTGACGGTCCAGGCACAGATCCTCGACCTCCTCCAGGAGCTCCAGCGTGAGTTCAACTCCGCGGTCATCATCATCACCCACGACCTGGGTGTGGTCGCGGAGCTGGCCGACCAGACGATGGTCATGTACGCCGGTCGCGCGGTCGAGTACGGCGCCACCCGTGAGATCCTGACCCACCCGGAGATGCCCTACTCCTGGGGGCTTCTGGGCAGCGTTGCCGACGTGTCAGGAGATGCCGACGCCCGGCTGGTGCCGATCCCCGGCACGCCGCCCAGCCTGCTCAACCCGCCGACGGGATGCTCGTTCCACCCGCGGTGCGCCTACCTGGACAAAGTGCCGGGCGACCTGTGCCGCACCACGCTGCCCGACCTCCTTCCGGGTGACCGCGGTGAGAATCACGTCAAGCGATGTCACCTGGCGAACCCGGGAGAGATCTACACCGAAGAAGTCCTCCCGGAGATCGCGCCGGACCTCATCGACGCCGAGACAGGTGCGATGATCCCGGAGTTGGCCGCAGTCGACCCCGACGACATTTGAGGGCAGGATGAGCATCGTGAGCAACCCAGACGTCGAGCGTGCCCTGGAAAAGCCCGGGGCAGCCTCAGGTGCCCCCTTGCTCGAGGTCAAGGATCTGAAGAAGTACTTCCCCGTGAAGTCGGGCGGCGTCATCCGTCGTACCGTGGCGCACGTCCAGGCGGTCGACGGCATCTCGTTCTCCCTCAGGAAGGGCGAGGCGCTGGGCCTGGTAGGTGAGTCCGGGTGTGGGAAGACCACCACCGGGCGCTTGATCACCCGCCTCTACGACCCGACGTCGGGCGAGATCAACTTCGAGGGCCACGACATCTCCGGCCTCTCGCGGCGGCAGATGATGCCGATCCGGAGCGAGATCCAGATGATCTTCCAGGATCCCTACTCCTCGCTGAACCCGCGGCACACCGTCGGCACGATCGTCGGTACGCCGCTCCGGGTCCACAACATGGTCCCGGAGAAGAAGGTCCTGGCGCGCGTCCAGGAGCTGCTCGAGGTTGTCGGGCTCAACCCCGAGCACTACAACCGCTATCCGAGCGAGTTCTCCGGCGGCCAGCGCCAGCGCATCGGCATCGCCCGGGCTCTGGCACTCCAGCCGAAGCTGCTCGTGGCCGACGAGCCGGTCTCGGCACTCGACGTCTCCATCCAGGCGCAGGTGGTCAACCTGCTCCGCGACGTGCAGGACGAGTTCGGCATCGCGTTCCTGTTCATCGCCCACGACCTGGCGGTGGTGCGGCACTTCTGCCCCGACGTCGCGGTGATGTATCTCGGTAAGGTCGTCGAGATCGGCGATCGCGAGACCATCTACGAGCACCCGCACCACCCCTACACCCAGGCCCTCCTCTCCGCGGCGCCCGACGTGAAGCAGGCGGCGATCGGCGGACGCCGTGAGCGCATCCGGCTGGAGGGCGACGTCCCGTCGCCGATCAACCCGCCGAGCGGGTGCCGCTTCCGCACCCGCTGCTGGATGGCCCAGGAGATCTGCGCCAAGCAGGAGCCGCCGCTCATGCAGATCGGCAAGAAGCACAAGGTCGCCTGTCACTTCGCCGGCGAGTACGGCCAGCAGCCCGACCGCCCGGTCACGGCCGGCATGCTCGGGGTCGACGACCAGGGCAACCCGAATGCCGGCACACCCGCGACGGATGAGCTGCACGACCATCCCGGCTTCGCCGACACGTGGTTCGACCTCAAGACCGGGACGGTCAGCTCGAGCTGACCCTCGGCGTCGGCCGGACCTCAGGACAGCGCCTACGCTGCACCACGTGGACGAGCTGTTCGACACCGACGCCCTGCGGCCGGATCCGCGTCCGACTCCCGGGTCGGGTGCGTTGCAGGCCAACACGCACGCGTCGGCCCCCCTGGCCGTGCGGATGCGTCCGCGCACGCTCGACGAGCTGGTGGGACAGCCGCAGCTGCGCGCCGACGGCTCGCCCCTCCGACAGCTGATCGAGGGTCGTCAGTCGATGTCGGTGCTCCTCTGGGGACCGCCCGGCACCGGCAAGACCACCATCGCCGCCATCGTCAGCGGTCAGACCGACCGCTCCTTCGTGGAGGTCTCCGCGGTGTCAGCGGGCGTCAAGGAGGTGCGGTCCGCTATCGACCAGGCGCGCACGGACCTGACGCGTCGGGGCCGCGAGACGGTGCTCTTCGTCGACGAGGTGCATCGCTTCAGCAAGGCCCAGCAGGACGCGCTGCTGCCCGGGGTCGAGAACCGCTGGGTGACGCTAGTGGCGGCCACCACCGAGAACCCGTTCTTCTCGGTGATCTCGCCTCTGCTGTCACGCAGCCTGCTGCTGCAGCTCGACCCTCTCACCGACGACGACGTCGCGGAGGTGATCGACCGGGCGCTCACCGACGAGCGGGGCCTGGGCGGTGCGCTGAGGCTGGACGACGACGCCCGCGACCACCTGGTGCGGCTGGCCGGCGGCGATGCGCGTCGTTCGCTGACCTATCTGGAGGCGGCCGCCGGCGCCGCGACGTCCACCGGCCAGACCACGATCGACCTGGCGACCGCCGAGACGGCCGTCGACCGTGCGGCGGTGCGCTACGACCGCCAGGGCGACCAGCACTACGACGTGATCTCGGCCTTCATCAAGTCGCTGCGAGGGTCAGATGCGGACGCGGCCCTGCACTACCTGGCCCGGATGCTCGAGGCGGGGGAGGACCCGCGCTTCATCGCGCGTCGACTGGTCATCCTGGCGAGCGAGGACATCGGGCTGGCCGACCCCACGGCGCTGACGACAGCGGTGGCGGCGGCACAGGCTGTGCAGCTGATCGGGCTCCCTGAGGCACGGCTCAACCTGGCCCAGGCGGTGATCGCCCTGGCGGTCGCACCCAAGTCGAACGCCGTGACCAGGGCGATCAACGCCGCCAGTGCCGACGTGCGCGCGGGCAAGATCGGTCAGGTGCCGCCCCATCTGCGCGACGCTCACTACGAGGGGTCGAAGCGCCTCGGCCACGGTACGTCGTACACCTACAGCCATGACGAGCCCTACGGCATCGCCGAGCAGCAGTACGCACCCGATGTGGTCGCCGACGCGGAGTACTACCAGCCCACGTCGCTGGGCGCCGAGGCGGCGGTCAAGGAGCGTTGGGAGCGCATCCGACGGCTGGTGCGCGGACGATAGGGTCGACCACTGTGAGCGAAGCGAGAGCGCGCGTCGGTCGGGACCGGCTCGGCATGCGTGACCCTGCGCGCGAGCTGCGAGCTCACCGGAGGGCAGCATGACCGGGGACCTCGCGCTGTGGCTCGCCGTGGGCGGCCTGGCCGTGCTGTGGGTGGCGCTCCTGCTGACCACGACCCTGGCGCGTCGTGCGTGGGCGCACGAACGCGCGCAGGCCCACACCGAGGTCGCCGAGCTGCGTGCCCGGCTCGACGACCTCGAGCGGGCCGCGACGACGCCGTCGATGGCGTCGCCGGCGGAGTTCGTGATCACCGGGCTGGGCAGCGATCCCACCGAGGACGCCGTCCCTCCGACCGTGGACGGAGCCGTCTTCGCCGACACGGTGCTGCGCGAGACGGTCGTGAAGGCCGCCTCCTTGGCCCACGGCGTACGACGCGGGCTCGCGCCGGCGACGCGTAACCGGATCCGTTTCGAGATGAAGCAGGAGGTACGCCGGGCCCGCAAGCAGCGTCGCGCCGACCTCAAGGCCGCCCAGCGCGACCTTCATGCTCGACAGCGCGCGATGCTCGCGGAGGAAGCCACATGAGGCGTGGCGTCTGGTTCGTGGCCGGAGCGGGCGCGGGCGTCTACGCGATGATCCGCGGGCGCCGGCTGGCCGAGGCGTTCACCGCGGAGGGCCTCGGCGACCGGTGGCACGCCCTCACCCTGGGAGCACGGCTGTTCCGCGACGAGGTGGCACAGGGCCAGGCCGAGGCCGAAACCGAGTTGCGTGAACGCTTCGGGCTCGTGCCTCATGGGATCCCCGAGCTCGTGGGGGCGACCGGCGCGCCGACGCACCCGGTGGTCTCGACAGGCTCGACCGACGAGCGACACGAGGAAGGTCAGGACTGATGGACACCGCGGAGATCCGGCGCAGGTTCGTGGCTCACTTCGAGCGTGCCGCGCACACCGCCGTACCCTCGGCGCCGCTGATCCTCGACGATCCCAACCTGCTCTTCGTCAACGCCGGCATGGTGCCGTTCAAGCCTTACTTCCTCGGGCAGGAGACGGCGCCGTACGCCCGTGCCGTGAGCGTGCAGAAGTGCGTCCGGACGCCCGACATCGAGGACGTCGGCAAGACCACGCGGCACGGCACCTTCTTCGAGATGTGCGGCAACTTCTCGTTCGGCGACTACTTCAAGGAAGGCGCGATCGAGCTCGCGTGGGACCTCGTCACCAGGGCGCAGGCCGACGGCGGCTGGGGTCTCGAGGAGAGCCGGCTCTGGCCGTCGATCCTGTACGGCGACGACGAGGCGCTGCAGCTCTGGATGAAGGTCACCGGTCTGCCCACCGAGCGGATCGTGAAGCTCGGGCCGAAGGAGAACTACTGGTCGATGGGTGTGCCGGGCCCGGGCGGGCCGTGCTCGGAGATCCTCTACGACCGCGGCCCCGACCACGGCCCCGACGGCGAGTTCGAGACCACCGAGCGGATCGCCATGCCGGCCAAGCTCGAGGACCGCTACCTCGAGATCTGGAACCTCGTCTTCATGCAGGACGAGCTGAGCGCGGTGCGGTCGAAGGAGGACTTCGACATCGTCGGACCTCTCCCGCGCAAGAACATCGACACGGGCATGGGTCTCGAGCGGGTCGCCTACCTGCTGCAGGGCGTCGACAACATGTACGAGATCGACGTGATGTACCCGGTGATCGAGCGGGCCGAGCAGCTCACTTCGCGCGCCTACGGCGCCGACCACGACGACGACGTCCGCTTCCGGGTGGTCGCCGACCATGTGCGCAGCTCCCTGATGCTGATCGGCGACGGGGTGACCCCCGGCAACGAGGGCCGTGGCTACGTCCTGCGGCGGCTGCTGCGTCGCGCGATCCGCTCGATGCGGCTGCTCGGCACCGAGGACCGCGTGCTGCCAGAGCTGCTGCCCGTGAGCCGCGACAAGATGTCGGAGACGTACGCCGACCTGCAGCGCGACTGGGAGCGCATCGCCGCGGTGGCGTACGCCGAGGAGGACGCGTTCCGCCAGACGCTGCGGGCGGGCACCACGATCTTCGACCAGGCCGCGGCCGACCTGAGAGGCGCCGGCGAGAGCGTGCTCAGCGGTGAGCGGGCCTTCGCCCTGCACGACACCTACGGCTTCCCGATCGACCTGACGCTCGAGATGGCCGAGGAGCAGGGGCTGGTGGTCGACGAGGTGGGCTTCCGCGAGCTGATGGACCAGCAGCGGCAGCGGGCCAAGGCCGACGCGGCCGCCAAGAGGGGCGGTCACGTGAACACCGCGGCGTACCGCCGCATCGCCGACGAGCTCGAGCGACCCGTCGAGTTCACCGGCTACCGCGAGGTCGTCTCGGAGGGTTCGGTGCGGGGCCTGCTCTGGGGCGGTGAGGTGGTCGAGGCGGCCCGCGAGGGCGACGACGTCGAGCTGGTGCTGGACCGTACGCCGTTCTACGCCGAGGGCGGCGGGCAGCTGGCCGACCGAGGCGTGATCGAGCTCGACAACGGGGCGCGGGTCGAGGTGCGCGACGTGCAGACGCCGATCACGGGCCTGATCGTCCACTCCGCCAGGGTGCTGAGCGGTGAGGTGACGCCGGGCATCGCGGCCCAGTCGCACGTCGACATCGAGCGCCGCAAGTCGATCTCGCGTGCCCACACCGCCACCCACATGGTGCACAAGGCGTTCCGCGAGGCGCTCGGCGAGACCGCGACCCAGGCCGGCTCGGAGAACGCGCCGGGTCGCTTCCGGTTCGACTTCTCCGCGACCGGGGCCGTGCCGGTCTCGGTGATGCAGGACGTCGAGGGGCGCGTCAACGACCTCGTGCTGGCCGATCTCGGTGTGCACGCCGAGATCATGAGCCAGGAGGAGGCGGTCCGCTCCGGTGCGATGGCGCTCTTCGGTGAGAAGTACGGCGACGAGGTGCGGGTGATCTCGGTCGGCGACTGGGCGCGTGAGCTGTGCGGTGGCACCCACGCGGGTCGCTCCGGCCAGCTCGGCGTGATCAAGCTGCTGGGCGAGTCGTCGATCGGCTCCGGCGTACGACGGGTCGAGGCGCTGGTGGGCGCGGACGCGTACCAGTTCCTGGCGCGCGAGCACGTGCTGGTGGCGCAGCTGTCCGAGGCGCTCAAGGCTCGCCCGGAGGAGCTGCCCGAGCGGGTCAACGACATCGTCGAACGGCTGCGCGCCGCCGAGAAGGAGCTGGAGCGGGCGCGGGTCAGCCAGCTGCTGGCCAACGGCGCCCAGGTCGCCGCGGACGCCCTCGACGTGAACGGCGTCAAGCTCATCGCCCTGCGCGTCGACGGGGCCGGTGGCGGAGACGTGCGCACGATGGCGCTCGACCTGCGCAGCCGGCTCTCGGCCGACCAGCCCGGTGCCGCGGTGCTGCTCGGCGTCGCCGACGGCAAGGTCTCGGTGGTGGCCGCGACCAACGAGGCGGCCCGTGCGCGGGGGGTCCGGGCCAACGACCTGCTCTCCGAGGTGATCCCGTTCATCGACGGCCGTGGCGGCGGCAAGGACGACGTCGCGCAGGGCGGCGGCTCCGACACGTCGCGCCTCGACGAGGCCCTGGCCGCGGTCGCTGTCGCCGTGGCACGCGCCGGAGGGGGCGTCGGAGATGTCTCGTCCCTCGGCGCCACAGGGCAGGTCTGACGACTTGCGGCCCGGCGTACGGCTCGGCATCGACCCTGGGGATGCGCGCATCGGGGTCGCCCGGAGCGACCCCACCGGGTTCCTCGCCACACCGGTCGAGACCGTACGCCGTGGGCAGGGCGACCTGTCCCGGATCGCCCGTCTCGTGCGCGACGAGGAGGTGGTCGAGGTCATCGTCGGGCTGCCGCGGTCGTTGTCGGGCGCGGAAGGCCCGGCGGCGGTGAAGACGCGGGAGTTCGCCCGGCGTCTGGCCGGCCGCGTGGCGCCGGTCGTGGTGAGGTTGCACGACGAGCGACTGACCACCGTGTCGGCGGAGGCTATGCTGCGCGACCGGGGAAAGAAGGGCGCCGGACGTCGGGCCGTGGTCGACCAGGCCGCGGCGGTGCTCATCCTGCAGCACGCGCTGGACACCGAGCGGGAGACCGGTCGTCCACCAGGAGAGATCGTCACAGGAGAGAAATGACCGACGAGCCCGGCCCATCCGAGTACGACAGCGCCCTCGAGGCGGGGCCGACCCCTTTCGACGGCGACGACGTCGAGGCGGACGACGACGGCTATGCGCCGTACCTCGGCGGCGCGCGCAAGAAGAAGCGCGGCTTCTCCGGGTGTCTGGCCGTGCTCGTGGCGCTGGCGGTGGTCCTCGGCGGGGCGTACTTCGTCGGGACGAAGGGCTTCCACTACCTGAAGGACCACCTCTCGACCGCGGCGGACTACTCCGGACCCGGTCACGGCCACGTGCTCTTCCAGGTCAAGTCGGGCGACACCGTCTCGGAGATCGGCCGTGCGCTGAAGGCGAAGGGCGTGGTGGCGTCGGTCGACGCTTTCATGAACGCCTCGCACGGCAAGACGGGCATCCAGGTCGGCTACTACCAGCTGAAGAAGAAGATGCACGCGCAGGATGCCTTCGACGTCCTGATCAACCCCAAGAACATCCTCACCACGACGGTGACCATCCCGGAGGGTCTGCGCGTCGTCGACATCGTGGCGCTGCTGGCGGCGCACACGAAGTACCCCGCCTCCGCCTTCAACGCGGTGCTCCAGGATCCCTCGGTGCTGGGGCTCCCGTCGTACGCCGACGGCAACCCGGAGGGCTACCTGTTCCCGTCGACGTACGGCTTCGGGCCCAAGGAGAAGCCGGTCGACATGCTCAAGGACATGGTCGTCCGGTGGCAGCAGGCGGCGCAGCAGGACGGCCTGGTCGCGGCCGCGCAGGCACTCGGCAAGACGCCCGCCGAGCTGATGACCATCGCCAGCCTCGTGCAGGTGGAGGGACGCGGGTCCGACATGCCGAAGATCGCACGGGTCATCTACAACCGGCTCGACGGGCCGGGCGACCAGGGCGGAACCAACGGCCTGCTCCAGATCGACGCGACGGTCAACTACGCCCTGCACCGCAAGGGAGTCGTCGCGGTGACGACCGACGAGGCCCACAACACCCAGTCGCCGTACAACACCTACGTCAACCCGGGCCTCCCGCCGGGACCGATCGACGCACCGGGCGACGCCGCGATCAAGGCGGCGGCCAAGCCGGCGGCCGGGCCCTGGTACTACTACGTCACGGTCAACCTGGCGACCGGTGAGACCAAGTTCGGTACGACGTACGCCCAGTTCCTGCAGTACAAGGCCGAGTACGACCAGTACTGCACGACGTCGAGCGCCTGCTGAGACCGGGGATGCGCTGCGCGGTCCTCGGCGACCCGATCGGGCACTCGCTGTCGCCAACCCTGCACCGAGCGGCGTACGCCGCCCTCGGGCTCGACTGGACGTACGACGCGATCAGGGTGCCGAGCGGGGGGCTGGCGGAGTTCCTCGAGAGCCTGGACGACGACTGGCGCGGGCTGTCGCTCACCATGCCGCTCAAGCGCGAGGCGATGCCGCTGCTACGGACGCGTGACGCCTGGGCCCGGCTGGCCGGCGCGGCCAACACCCTGCTGCTCGACCACGACGGACCGCACGGCCTCAACACCGACGTACCCGGCGCGATCGCTGCCCTCCGTCAGGCGACCGACGCGACCGTCGAGCGGGCCGTCGTGCTGGGCGGGGGAGCGACGGCTGCGTCGGTGCTGCTGGCCCTGGCCGAGCTCGGCTGCCGACAGGCGACCGTGGCCGTGCGGGATCCGGCCCGGGCCGCCGACACGCTCGAGGCGGTCGCGCGTCATCCCCGGGCCCCTCACGTGGAGACGGTCGGGCTCGCCGAGCTCGCCTCTCTCGAGGCGGACGTCGTCGCGTCCACGATCCCCGCGGCTGCGCAGACCGACGCGGTGCTCGCGGCGGTCGCCGGCGTCCCGGTCGTCTTCGACGTCGTCTACGACCCGTGGCCGACCCCGCTGGCCGCGGCAGCCATCGGGTCCGGCCGGGTGCTCGTCGGAGGCCTCGAGCTCCTGCTCTGGCAGGCGGTCGACCAGGTGCGAGCGATGACCGGCCGGTTCGACGTCCCCGTGGCGGCGATGCGCGCGGCGGGCGAGGCTGCGCTCGCCTAGGGTGCCCGCCATGGACTCGACCGTGCTGGCCGTCGTCGTGGGTGCCGTCCTGGCCGGGCTCGGGGGGCTGTCGGTGCCCACCCTGGTCGCACGCATCCCCGAGGTGGAGCCGGACGAGGCGGGGCCCGATGAGAGCCCGGTCGGGCCCGACCAGGCCGAGCCCGGCTCCGACGCCGACGCCACCGTCGATGCGGCGCCACGCGAGCAGCCACCGGAGCCGTTCGCCGACATCGCCCGTCTGCCGGGGCTCGGCTGGAAGAGCGCCGTGGTCGCGGCCGTCGCGGGCGCCGTGGTCGGCGCCGGACTCGGCTGGGCCTGGGCGCTCGTGCTCTGGCTGCCCCTCGTGCCGGTGTGCGTGGCGCTGGCGGTGGTCGACTGGCGGACCCGGTTGCTGCCCACCGCCCTGATCCGCCCGACGTACGCCGTGCTGGTGGTGCTCGTGCTGGTCGGCTGGGCGGTCACCGGCGACGGCGACGCCGCCCTCCGGGCCGCCCTCGGCTGGCTGGTGGGGGGAGGGCTCTACGCGGTCCTGTGGTTCATCTACCCGCGTGGCCTCGGCTTCGGCGACGTACGTCTGGCCGGGGTGCTCGGCATCGCGCTCGGCTGGCTGGGTTGGGGTCCGCTCCTGGTCGGCGTGTACGCCGGCTTCCTGCTCGGCGGGGTGATCGGCGGACTGCTCTCGGTGCTGCGGATCGTGGAGCGCAAGGGCTTCCCGTTCGGGCCGTTCATGCTTCTCGGCGCCCTGACCGGACTGCTCTGGGGCGCAGACCTCTGGTCGCGTCTCGTGACGCCGTAGGGCGGCCCGTCGAGAGGCTTGCGAGCAAGCTCGCTGCGCCGCTCGCTGCGGCCGCCCCGCCCCGGCTCCGCCGGGTCGGGGCGTCCTCGCTCGCCATGGGAGACTGACGCCCATGCTGCGCTGGCTCACTGCCGGGGAGTCCCACGGCCCCGCCCTGGTCGCCGTCCTCGAGGGGATGCCGGCGCACGTCCGGATCACGACCGACGACGTCGCCGCGGCGCTCGCCCGGCGGAGGCTGGGTCGCGGGCGCGGGGCCCGGATGAAGTTCGAGCAGGACCAGGTGACGATCCTGGGCGGGGTCCGGCACGGCCTCACGATCGGTGCCCCGGTGGCGATCCAGATCAGCAACACCGAGTGGCCGAAGTGGGAGCAGGTGATGGCCGCCGACCCGGTCGACGAAGAGGTGCTGGCCGACCTGGCCCGCAACGCGCCGCTGACGCGTCCGCGGCCGGGCCATGCCGACCTGGTCGGCATGCAGAAGTACGACTTCGACGAGGCCCGGCCGGTGCTCGAGAGGGCGTCCGCGCGCGAGACCGCGGCCAGGGTCGCGCTCGGCAGTGTGGCGAGCGCCTTCCTCGAGCAGGTGACGGGCGCCCGGGTGGTGTCCCACGTGATCGAGCTCGGCGGGGTGCGCGCGCCGGCCGGCGTCGTACCACTGCCGGACGACGTCGCCCGCCTCGACGCCGACGAGGTGCGCTGCCTCGACCCCGACGTCAGCGCCGCGATGGTGGCGGCCATCGACGCGGCCCACCGCGACGGCGACACCCTGGGCGGCGTCGTCGAGGTCGTCGTACACGGGCTGCCGCCGGGGCTCGGCTCGCACGTGCACTGGGACCGGCGCCTCGACTCGCGGCTGGCCGGGGCCCTGATGGGCATCCAGGCGATCAAGGGCGTCGAGGTCGGCGACGGCTTCGAGCTCGCCGCCACCCCGGGCAGCCTGGCGCACGACGAGATCGTGCCCTCCGCCGACGGGATCCGGCGTACGACGGGCCGGTCGGGCGGCACCGAGGGCGGCATGACCACCGGCGAGGTGCTCCGTGTCCGGGCCGCGATGAAGCCCATCGCCACCGTGCCTCGTGCCCTGCGCACGGTCGACGTCTCGACCGGCGAGGCCGCGGTCGCCCATCACCAGAGGTCCGACGTGTGTGCCGTGCCGGCGGCGGGGGTGGTCGCCGAGGCGATGGTGGCGCTCGTACTGGCCGACGCCCTGCTCGAGAAGTTCGGCGGTGACGCGGTCGACGAGACGCGACGCAACGTGGAGAGCTACCTCGAGCACCTGAGGTTCGCATGAGCCTCGACGACCTCGGCCGGCGCGGGCCCCGGGTCGTGCTGGTCGGACCGATGGGCGCCGGCAAGACCACCGTCGGTCGCCTGCTCGCCGAACGCTGGCGCGTCTCCTTCCGCGACACCGACGACGAGGTGGAGCAGGCCGAGGGGCGGGCGATCTCCGACATCTTCGTGGACTCCGGCGAGGAGCGCTTCCGCGACCTCGAACGCTCGGCGGTCACCCACGCACTCGCCGAGCATCCCGGCGTGCTCGCCCTGGGCGGAGGAGCTGTGATGTCGGCGGAGACGCGGGCCGCCCTGGCCGGCCACCGCGTCGTCTTCCTCCGGGTGGGGCTCACCGACGCCGCGGCGCGCGTGGGCCTGGGTGCCTCGCGGCCCCTGCTCCTGGGCAACGTCCGCGGCACGATGAAGGCCCTGCTCGACGAGCGGACCCCGGTCTACGAGTCGGTCGCCGAAGCCGCGGTCGACACCGACGGGCGTACGCCGGACGAGGTCGCCGACCTGGTCGAGGAGGTGCTCGGTGCGTGAGCCCCACGCCGCGACGGTGATCCGCGTCGCGACCGCGGCGGCGTACGACGTGGTCGTGGGGGAGGGCCTGCTCGGGCTCCTGCCGGACCTCATCGGCCCGGCCGTGCAACGCGTCGCGGTGATCGCTCCCGACGACCCCACGGTCCCCGCCGACCGGGTCCGGGCCGCGATCTCGGAACGGTACGACGTGCTCGAGCTCTCGGTGCCGCCCGGAGAGGCGGCCAAGACCGCCGCCGTCGCGGCCGACTGCTGGGAGGCGCTCGGGCTGGCCGGCTTCACCCGCAGCGACGTGGTCGTCGCCGTCGGCGGCGGGGCCACCACCGACCTCGGCGGGTTCGTGGCGGCGACCTGGCTGCGCGGCGTCCGCGTCGTCCACGTGCCGACGACCCTGCTCGGCATGGTCGACGCCGCGATCGGCGGGAAGACCGGGATCGACACCGGCGCCGGCAAGAACCTCGTGGGGTCGTTCCACGAGCCCGCTGGTGTGCTGTGCGACCTCGACCTCCTGGTCTCGCTCCCCGACGGCGAGCTGCGCTCGGGACTCGGCGAGGTCGTCAAATGTGGCTTCATCGCCGACCCCGAGATCCTGCGGCTGGTCGAGGACTCCGGCCCGGGTGAGCTCGTCGTCGGCAGTCCGCTGCTCCGCGAGCTCGTGGAGCGCGCCCTGCGGGTCAAGGCCGACGTCGTGGCCGGAGATCTCAAAGAGACCGGTGGCACCGAAAGGCATCCAGGGCGCGAGGTCCTCAACTACGGTCACACGATGGGGCACGCGGTCGAGCTCGAGAGCGACTACGCGTTGCGACACGGCGAGGCCGTCGCAATCGGATCGGTGTACGCCGCCGAGCTCGCGCGGGCGGCCGGCGTGCTCGACGACGCGGTCGCCGACCGCCACCGGTCGGTGCTGACCCGCGTCGGGCTGCCCACGACCTGGAGCGGCGCGTCGTACGACGACCTCCGGGCGCGGATGGCGGTCGACAAGAAGTCCCGCGGCTCCGAGCTGCGGTTCGTGGTGCTCTCCGACCTGGCGCGGCCGAGGATCCTGGCCAACCCCCACGAGGAGCACCTGCGTACTGCCTACGACGTGATGACGGGAGAGCGACCGTGAAGGTGCTCGTGCTGAACGGCCCCAGTCTCGGGCGGCTCGGTCGCCGGCAGCCGGAGATCTACGGCCATACGACGTACCACGAGCTCGTGGACCTGTGTGTCGACTGGGGGCGCGATCTCGGCCTCGACGTCGAGGTGCGGCAGACCAACCACGAGGGCGAGCTGCTCGACTGGCTCAACCTCGCCGCCGACGACCACACGCCGGTGGTGCTCAACGCGGCCGCGTGGACGCACTACTCCTATGCGCTGTCCGACGCGTGCGCGCAGCTCACCGCGCCCCTGGTGGAGATCCACATCAGCGACCCGTCCCAGCGGCCCGAGGAGTTCCGGCACTCGTCGGTGGTCACGCCGTACGCCGTCGCGGTGATCGCCGGCCACGGGGTCGAGGGTTACCGCGAGGCGCTCGCCGCCCTGGCCGACGCCTCCGCCTGACCGCGGACCACGCCCTGGGAACCAGCGCGCGTGGTGGGCCGTCCGAGTCACAACGTTTCGGACGAAGGAGCCCCGATGAACCGATCGATCACCCTCAGCGCCAAGGGAGTGCTCGTCGCGCTCGTGGCGACGCTCGCCCTCGTGGTGGCCTACCTGCTCGGCAACGGAGGCGGTACGGCGCAGGCGGCTCCCGAACCCGCGGCGACCACCGGCCAGGCCCGGACCCTGGTGATGACCGGGACCGGACGAACCCTCGGCGTCCCCGACGAGCTGTCCTTCTCGCTGTCTGTCGGCGTGCTGCGGTCCGACCTGAAGACCGCGCTGGCCGCGGCCAACGCGACCATGAACCGCGAGCTGGCCGCGCTCGACCGGCTCGGGGTTCGGCGTACGGACGTCCAGACCACGGGGCTCCAGATGAACGCGGTCTACGACTACCACTCCTACGGGCCGCCCACGCTGCGTGGCTACCACGTGGGGGAGCGTGCCGAGGTGCTGGTGCGCGACCTCGCCAAGGGCGGCAGCGCGGTGTCCGCGGCCGTGGCGGCCGGCGGCAACGACGTACGGGTGGGCAGCATCGGCCTGCGGATCGCCGACCCCGAGAGCCTCCTGGCCAAGTCGCGCGCGGCCGCGGTCGCCGAGGCGACCGCCAAAGCGAATCAGTACGCCGTCGCGACCGGCCAGACGCTCGGCTCGGTGGTGTCCCTCAAGGAGGTGCACGCGACGACGGTGGCCCCCCAGCCGCTGCGTTTCTCAGCGGACTCGGCGCAGGCGCTCAAGGGCGCTCTGCCGATCCGGGCCGGCAGGGACAAGCTGGCCGTGACCGTCCGGATCGTGTGGTCGTTCGCCTGATCCGCGATTCCGGAGGCGCCGGGGCGCCGTACTAGACTCGGCGGTCGCCCACCAGGACCGATCACGGCCGTGGGCCCTACCGAGCTCCCACTCCCGCGATCAGATAGAGGCACCCCGCAGATGGCCACCACCAACGACCTCAAGAACGGCATGGTGCTCAACCTCGACGGCCAGCTCTGGCAGGTCATCTGGTTCCAGCACCACAAGCCCGGCAAGGGCGGCGCGGTCGTGCGGTCGAAGCTGAAGAACATCGAGTCCGGCAAGACCGTGGACCGCACGTTCAACGCCGACGTGAAGGTCGACGTCGCCAACGTCGACAAGCGCACGATGCAGTACCTCTACAACGACGGCTCGTCCTACGTCTTCATGGACACCGGCACCTACGACCAGCTCGAGATCTCGCCCGACATCGTCGGCGACGCCAAGAACTTCCTCCTGGAGAACCAGGACGCCGTGGTGGCCACGAACGACGGCCGGGTGCTCTACCTCGAGCTCCCCGCGTCGGTGCTGCTCGAGATCACCTACACCGAGCCCGGCGTGGTCGGCGACAGCGCCACGGGCCGCACCAAGCCCGCGACGCTCGAGACCGGGCACGAGATCCAGGTGCCGCTGTTCATCACGCAGGGCGAGAAGGTCAAGGTCGACACCCGCGACTCGTCGTACCTCGGCCGCGTGAAGTCCTGAACACCGTCGACGCAGCCTGATGGCCGCACGTTCGAAGGCTCGCAAGCGCGCTCTCGACATCCTGTACGCCGCGGAGGTGCGCGGCCAGGATCCGGTCGCCGCGATGGACGAGGCGATCGCCGAGGGCGAGGGACCGACCAACCCCTGGACCGAGACCCTGGTCCGCGGTGTCGGCGCCCACCGGGAGCGGATCGACGAGCTGCTGACGTCGTACTCCCAGGCCTGGACGCTCGACCGGATGCCGGCCGTGGATCGCAACGCCCTGCGCATCGGCGTCTTCGAGCTCCTCTTCGTCGACGAGGTGCCGCCCGCCGTGGCCGTGACCGAGGCCGTGGCGCTGGTGCGTGCGCTGTCCACCGACGACTCGCCGGCGTTCGTCAACGGAGTGCTCGGCAGCATGCTGCGCGACCGGGAGTCGCTCACCCCCTAGGGTGCTTTGCCGGCCGTCTCCCGCGGCTAGGGTCGGCGCCATGGCGGACGTGAGTGACCGGGCCGAGCAGCTGGGCCGGCGTGCCGAGAACAGCCAGTGGATCGACCGTGCCGTCCGGGTGGGGATGGTCGCCTACGGCGTCGTCCACCTGACGATCGCCTGGCTGGCCGTCCAGCTGGCGCTCGGCAACCACAGCGGCCACGCCTCACGCATCGGGGCGCTGCGCCAGCTCGCGCAGCAGCCGTTCGGGCGCGTGGTGGTGTGGGTGGTGGCCATCGGGATGGTGTGCCTGGTCGTCTGGAAGCTGCTCGAGGCCTATGTCGATGCCCACAACGAGTCCGGTGCGAAGGCCTGGCTAGCCCCCGCGGTCGGCGTCGGCAAGGCCATCGTCTACGGCACCCTCGGTGTCAGCGCCTGGCACGTCGCGACCGGTTCGAAGTCGTCGAGCAGCACCGGCTCGGTGACGTCGCGGCTGATGGACCAGACGTACGGACGGTGGCTGGTCGGGCTCGTCGGGCTGGCGATCATCGGGTACGGCGTCCATCTCGCGTACTCCGGCTACCGGGAGAGGTTCCTCAAGCACCTCGATGCCGAGGGCAGGAGCGGCGACCACGGCAGGGCCTACCAACTGTTCGGCAAGATCGGCTACATCGCCAAGGGCATCGCGTTCGGTGTGATCGGCGCCCTGTTCGTCTTCGCCGCGATCGACCACAGGTCGAAGAAGTCGGGCGGCCTCGACCAGGCCTTGCACAAGGTGCTCCAACAGCCCTTCGGCCCGGTACTCCTCTTCGCGATCGCGGTCGGCATCGGCTGCTACGGCCTCTTCTGCTTCGCCCGGGCTCGCCACCTGTCCGCTTCGCGTTGAGCGAGCCGTCGCCGGCCATGGAAAGGTGGTGGCCATGACGGAGAGCACCGAGTACGACGTGATCGTGGTGGGGCTGGGCCCGGGCGGTGAGCACGTGGCGCTCAAGCTCAGCGAGGCCGGGCTGCGGGTCCTGGGTGTCGAGGAGCGTCTGGTCGGCGGCGAGTGCCCCTACTTCGGCTGCGTGCCCTCGAAGATGATGATCGCGGCTGCGCACACGCTGCGCGAGGCTAGACGCGTCAACACGATGGCCGGCTCGTCGACCGTGACGCCCGACTGGACGCCGGTCGCGCGCCGGATCCGTGACGAGGCCACCGACGACTGGCACGACGAGGTCGCGGTGAAGCGGCTGGAGGACAGCGGTGCCGCATTCGTCCGCGGGAGAGGAGTGCTCGCGGGTGACGGCCGGGTCACGGTCGGGGACACGACGTACACCGCGACGAGGGGCGTCGTGCTGAACACCGGGACGGCGCCTGCGGCGCCACCGATCGGCGGCCTGGCGGACACGCCGTACTGGACCAACCGCGACGCCGTACGGCTCACCGAGCTGCCCTCGTCGCTGGTCGTCATCGGCGGGGGAGCCATCGGCTGCGAGCTGGCCCAGGTGATGGCGCTGTTCGGCGTGCGCGTCACCGTCGTCGAGGCGGCCGAGCGGCTGGTCGCGCTCGAGGAGCCGGAGGCCGGCGAGGCGCTGCAGAAGGCCTTCGCCGAGTCGGGCATCCAGGTACTGACCGGCGCCTCGATCGGGGCCGTCCGGTACGCCGACGGGCAGTTCACGCTCGACCTCGCCGACCAGCAGCTGACCGCGGAGAAGCTCCTCGTCGCGGCGGGCCGTCGTACCAACCTCGCCGGCCTGGGGCTCGAGAATGTCGGCCTCGACCCGGCGGCGAAGCTCCTCGACCCCGACGAGCGGATGCGTGTGGCCGACGGGGTCTGGGCCGTCGGAGACATCACCGGCAAGGGCGCCTTCACCCATGTCTCGATGTACCAGGGCGCCGTGGTGGTCGACGACCTGCTCGGCCGTGACGGCCCGTGGGCCGACTACCGTGCGGCGGCTCGAGTGACCTTCACCGCCCCGGAGGTCGCCTCGGTCGGCCTGAGCGAGAAGGCCGCCCGGGAGTCCGGCGTCGACGTCGTCGTCGCGACGGGTGATCTGGGCGGCCGCGGCTGGATGGCCCGCGAGGAGGGGGTCATCAAGCTCGTTGCCGACCGGGCGCGGCAGGTGCTCGTCGGCGGCACCGTGGTGGCTCCGGCCGGCGGCGAGATCATGTCGATGCTCGCGGTGGCGGTCCACGCCGAGGTGCCGATCGCGACGCTGCTGCACATGCATTTCGCCTACCCGACCTACCACCGTGCGGTGGAGAGTGTGCTCAAGCAGCTCGCTCCCGAGCGGTAGCGAACGCAGGCGTGGGCACCGAGAGCAACCGTGACCGTACGGCGCGCAACGCCGGTCCGGTGATGGGCGTCATCGCGCTGGTGCTCCTGGTCGGCGTGGTGCTCCTGCCGTTCGCGCTGTTCGGCGCTGGCGCCTGGCTGCTCTGGGAGCGCGAGGCGGGCACGCGGGTCCGGGTGACGGTCGACGACTGCCTGGTCCAGCGGACCGGTCGCAGCTACACCGAGACCTGCACCGGCACCTGGACTCTCCACGGCCGTGTCGTGGAGGGGCCGGTCGACGGCGCCACCTCCGACCAGGAGGGCGAGACGATCGACGCCACCGCGCGCGGTGGTACGGCGTACAGCCGCTCGCCCGCGGTCGCGCTCATCCTGATCGGACTCAGCCTGCCGTTCTTCATCGTGCCGGTTCGGTGGGTGATCACCCTCGTCCGAAAGCGTCGGCGAGCTGCGTCCGGCGCCACGCCTCCGCCGGCGCTGCCGGGGACCTGAACGGCTGGTAGGGTCACCGCGATCGACATCCTTTAACGAGCCGTCCGGTGAGGCGGAGAAGGAGGTCTGGCTGCAGATGCCTGCGCCTGCCGCATCGCCCGTGCCCGGTCCCGACACCGGCCACACCGTGCTCGACTCCGGTGACATCTCCCGGGCCCTGAGCCGCATCTCCCACGAGATCCTCGAGCGCAACAAGGGCGCCGAGCACCTCGTCCTGCTGGGTATTCCGTCGCGCGGGGTCCCGCTCGCCGAGCGGATCGCCGAGCGCATCGCCGCCGTCGAGGGCGCCGACGTGCCCTCGGGGTCGCTCGACGTCACGATGTACCGCGACGACCTGCGCCTCAAGCCGGCCCGCACGCTGCTCCCGACCCAGATCCCCGAGGGTGGCATCGACGACAAGGTCGTGGTCCTCGTCGACGACGTGCTGTTCTCGGGACGCACCATCCGGGCCGCTCTCGACGCCCTGAACGACGTAGGGCGACCGCGCGCGGTCCAGCTCGCCGTACTCGTCGACCGGGGGCACCGGGAGCTGCCGATCCGTGCCGACTTCGTCGGCAAGAACCTCCCGACCTCGCTGGTGCAGCGGGTGCGGGTCCACCTGACCGGTGTCGACGACGAGGACGCGGTGATCATCCAGGGAGCCACCACATGAAGAAGCACCTGTTGTCGGCCGCCGACCTGACCCGCGACGACGCCGAGCTGATCCTGCGCACGACCGACGAGATGAGAGCGCTGGCCGACCGGCCGATCAAGAAGCTGCCCGCACTGCGCGGCCGCACGGTGGTGAACCTCTTCTTCGAGGACTCCACCCGCACCCGCATCTCGTTCGAGGCGGCCGCCAAGCGGCTCTCGGCCGACGTCATCAACTTCTCGGCCAAGGGCTCGTCGCTGTCCAAGGGCGAGTCGCTCAAGGACACCGCGCTCACCCTGGAGGCGATGGGCTGCGACGCGGTGGTGTGCCGGCACGGCGCGAGCGGCGCACCGCATCGGCTGGCCAACTCCGGCTGGGTACGCGCCTCGGTCGTGAACGCGGGTGACGGCACCCATGAGCACCCCACGCAGGCCCTGCTCGACGCCTTCACGCTCTACCGTCATCTTGGGAAGCGCCAACTCGGCTCGGGCAACGCCGGTGCGCTCGAGGGCCTGCGGGTCGCGATCGTCGGCGACGTGCTGCACTCGCGCGTCGCGCGCTCCAACGCGCTGCTGCTCCACACGCTCGGTGCCGAGGTCACCCTCGTCGCCCCACCGACCCTGCTGCCGGTGGGGGTCGACACCTGGCCGGTCGACACGTCGTACGACCTCGACGGAGTGCTGCCCAAGGCCGATGCGGTGATGATGCTGCGCGTGCAGCGCGAGCGGATGAACGGCGGGTTCTTCCCGACGCCGCGCGAGTACAGCCGCCGCTACGGGCTCGACGGACGCCGGATGAGGACGCTCCAGGAGCACACGATCGTGATGCACCCCGGCCCGATGGTCCGCGGCATGGAGATCACCGCCGACGTGGCGGACTCCGACCGCTCGGTCATCGTCGAGCAGGTCAGCAACGGCGTCGCCGTACGGATGGCGGTGCTCTACCTGCTGCTGGGGGGTAGCGAGCCGGCCGTCGGTACGACGGAGCCGGCGGCCGAGCCCGTCGAGCGCCGTACTGAGTCCGTCGGAACGACCACGGAGGTCCTCGCATGACCGACTACCTGATCCGAGGCGCGTCGATCCTGGGCGGCCAGCCCACCGACATCCTGATCCGCGACGGGGTGGTCTCCACCGCCTCGCACGACGCCGGAGCCGGGGTCGAGGTCATCGACGCGACCGGGCTGATCGCCCTGCCCGGCCTGGTCGACCTGCACACCCACCTGCGCGAGCCGGGTCGTGAGGACGCCGAGACGGTCCTCACCGGTACCCAGGCCGCGGCGATGGGCGGCTTCACCGCGGTCCACGCGATGGCCAACACCGACCCGGTGGCCGACACGGCCGGCGTCGTGGAGCAGGTCTGGCGGCTCGGCCGTGAGGGCGGCTATTGCGACGTCTACCCGGTCGGCGCGGTCACGGTCGGCCTCGCAGGGGAGCGCCTCGCCGAGCTCGGCGCGATGGCCGACTCCGCGGCGCGGGTGCGCGTGTTCTCCGACGACGGCCACTGCGTGAACGACGCGGTCCTGATGCGGCGTGCGTTGGAGTACGTCAAGGCGTTCGACGGCGTCATCGCCCAGCACGCCCAGGAGCCACGGCTCACCGAGGGCGCGCAGATGAACGAGGGCGAGCTCTCCGGGCGCCTCGGACTCGCCGGCTGGCCGGCCGTCGCGGAGGAGGCGGTGATCGCCCGCGACTGCCTGCTGGCGGCCCACGTGGGCTCGCGGTTGCACGTGTGCCACGTGTCGACGGCGGGGTCCGTCGAGATCATCCGGCAGGCCAAGGCCTCCGGGTGGAACGTCACGGCGGAGGTCTGTCCCCATCACCTGCTGCTCACCGACGACCTGGCGGCGTCGTACGACCCGATCTACAAGGTCAACCCGCCGCTGCGCTCGACGGCCGACACGGAGGCGCTGCGTGCGGCGCTGGCTGACGGCACCATCGACATCGTCGCGACCGACCACGCGCCGCACCCCCTCGAGGACAAGGACTGTGAGTGGGAGGCCGCGGCCTTCGGGATGCTCGGGCTCGAGACCGCGCTCTCGGTCGTGCAGGAGACGATGGTCGACCCCGGCCTTCTGACGTGGGCCGACGTGGCCGAGCGGATGTCCTACGCCCCGGCCCGGATCGGGCGTCTGAGCGACCACGGCCAGCCCATCGAGGACGGCGCCCCGGCCAACGTCGTGCTGTACGACCCGTCCAGCCGCCGCGTGGTCGACGCCGCGGACTCGGTGTCGCTGTCGCGCAACACGCCGTACGCCGGGAGGGAGCTGCCCGGACGCGTGGTCGCGACGTTCCTGCGCGGGAAGCCGACCGTGCTCGACGGCAAGCTCTGCTGAACGACTGCCTGGATCAACGTGTGACCCGGGCCGCCGCCCAGGGCCAGATGACGCGCGGACACACATGGCGTGCGCCGCTTGGCCTGATGAGTGAGTCGCTCGGAACCAATGTGTGTCCGCAGGTTGCGTGGCTCAGGGCGATCCTTCGTCTGCGCGGGCCGCGCGTCCGCACAGCGATTGGCTCACGGCGGACTCCTCGGTCGAAGATGGCCCGGTGATGTCTCGGTGACCCCGCCCGCGATCCGGCGGATCCTCCCGCCTACCAGGCTCGAGCGCGACCTGGCGCTGCAGTGCGTGCTCTCCGCCTTCGCGACCGGGTCGTTCCTCACCGGCACGGCGGTGTTCTTCACCCAGATCGTCGGGCTGTCGGGAGCCCAGGTCGGTCTCGGGATGTCGATCGCGGGTGTGGTGACGCTGCTGCTGTCGCTCCCGCTGGGCCGGCTGTCGGACCGGGTCGGCGCGAAGCCGCTGTGGGCCGTCGGGGCACTGGTCGAGGCCGTGCTGTACTTCGCCTGGCCTCTGGTCGGCGGCATGGTCTCCTTCGTCGCCCTGCTCTCGGTGCTCGCCGCGGTGTCGACCGCCGGCAACACCGGCCGCAACGTCTACCGGATCGCGGTCTTCCCCCGTGACGTGCGCGTGCGCGCCCTCGCCTACATGCGGTCCGCGCGCAACGTCGGATACACGCTCGGGGCGCTCGCCGGTGGCATCGCGCTGGCCATCGGCAGCCGTACGGCGATCACCGCGGTGCCGATCCTGACCGGGGTGCTGCTGCTGATCAACGCCGCGATGGTGGCCGCACTGCCGGCCATCGCACGACCCGTGCCCCCGGCCGGTCACGACGACCCGGACGCCGCGCCCGCCCCGCCAGCGTGGCGCAACCGCGGCTTCGTCGTCCTGTCCGCGTGCAACGGCGTCCTGACCTCCAACCAGGTGCTGCTCAACGTCGTCGTACCGCTGTGGCTGGTCGAACGCACCGATGCGCCGCACACCTTGCTGGCCTGGCTGTTCGGCACCAACACGGTGATGGCGGTGCTCCTCCAGGTGCGGGCCTCCCGGGGCTCGGAGACGGTGCCCGGCGCGCTGCGCTCCGTGCGTCTGTGCGGGTGGTCGTTCGTCCTGTCCTGCCTGGTCATCAGCCTCACCCACGAGACGGTCGGCTGGGTGTCGATCGTGCTGATCTGGCTCGGGCACGTGACCATCACCGGAGCGGAGCTGTGGCAGTCGGCGTCCGACTGGGGCTTCCAGGCCGAGCTCTCCGACCATCGCCGGCTGGGGGACTACCAGGGTGTCTGGGGTCTGGGCTACCAGGTCGGGCCGATCCTCTTCCCAGGGCTCTACACGTTCCTCGCGCTGCAGTGGGGCCCACCCGGCTGGGCGGTGATCGCCGTACTCGCGGTGGCCGCAGCCGTCGTCGCCCACCCCGCGGCGCGGGCGGCCGAGCGCTATCTCGAGCGCGTCGACGCGCCGTCCGCCGTGACGGGGCGCGAGCCGGCGACCTCATGACTGCCACCTGACCGGTGACCCTGCCCCGGTGCATCAGTCGCGCCGCACCGGCATGCTGTCAGGCATGACCGACCCGTCGACCTGGCTGCTCACCCGGGCGGAGCGGGCGAACGAGCAGACGCGACTCGACGAGCCTCACCCCGGAGGCCAGGCCTGGTCCGAGGGCAACCTCGTGCGCCCGCTGGTCCACGGATCGGCGTACTTCCGGGCACTGTACGACGCGATCGAGGCCGCCCAGGACGGCGACCTGCTGTTCTTCACGGACTGGCAGGGTGACGCCGACGAACGGCTCACCGGCGAGCCCGGCAGCGAGGTGGTCGAGGTGTTCGGCCGCGCCGACGAGCGCGGGGTCGACGTGCGGGGGCTGGTCTGGCGCTCACACCTCGACCGGACCGGCTTCTTCGCGACCGAGAACCGCCATCTCGGCGAGCAGCTTCAGAAGCGCGGCGCCGAGGTCCTTCTCGACATGCGGGTCCGGACCGGTGGGTCGCACCACCAGAAGTTCGTCGTCATCCGCTATCGCCACGACCCTGCCCGTGACGTCGCCTTCGTCGGTGGCATGGACCTCGCCCACAACCGCCGAGACGATGCCGACCACGGTGGCGATCCGCAGCCGCAGCCGCTCACCGCGGAGTACGGCGCGCACCCGCCGTGGCATGACGTCCACGTCGCGATCCAGGGGCCGGCGGTGTACGACGTCGAGACCGTCTTCCGCGAGCGCTGGGAGGATCCGACCCCGCTGTCCCGGGCGCCCTGGCGCCGACTCGGCGACCGGGTCCGCCGGCTCGACACCAGCCCGGACCCCCTGCCGGAGCGGTGGCCGGCACCGCCCGAGGCCGGGCAGCACGTCGTCCAGCTGCTGCGCACCTACCCTGACCTGCGGCACGGCCGTGACTACCCGTTCGCCCGCGGCGGCGAGCGGAGTGTGGCCCGCGGCTACGCCAAGGCTGTGGCCCGGGCGGAGCGGCTCATCTACGTGGAGGACCAGTACTTCTGGGGGCACGACGTCGCCGACGTGTTCGAGCCGTCGCTGCGCGAGCACACCGCGTTGCGGCTGGTGGTGCTGATCCCCTTGGTGCCCGACATCGCCGGGGTCCAACGGGTCCCGCAGCTGCTCGGTCGTGAGCGTGCCCTCCTGCGGCTCATGCGGGCCGCGCCCGGCCGGGTGGCGGCGTACGGCATCGAGAACCACGAGGGGACCCCGGTCTACGTCCACGCCAAGGTGTGCGTCATCGACGACACCTGGGCGAGCACCGGGTCCGACAACTTCAACCGCCGCTCCTGGACCCACGACTCCGAGCTGACCGCGGTCGTCCTCGACGAGGAGTATGCGCGCGACCTGCGGCTGACGCTCGCCGCCGAGCACCTCGACCGGCTCAGCGAGGTGGCGGACCGTGGGCTTCGCGGGGTGATGACGGACTGCCTCGACCCCGCCGGCATGTACGACGCCTACGCGGCGAGCGCCGGTCGGCTCCAGGCCTGGTACGACGCCGGCCGGACGGGGGAGCGACCCCCCGGAAGGCTCCGGCCGATCCCACTGCCGCGGCTGTCGCGGCTGACCCGGGCGTGGGCCAAGCTCCCGCTCGAGACGATCCACGACCCCGACGGACGACCGGCCCCGATCCGTGGCGAGGCGCAGTACTGACGCCGTGAGCGGGTGTCTGCGATGCTCGCGCGGTGAGCGACTACCTCGACACCACCGACCGGCCGGACCGCCTCTCGGGCGGCGTCCGGATGATTCCGGTGAGCACTCCCTCGGGGGACTTCAGGGTCTGGACCAAGCGGGTCGGCAACAACCCGACGACCAAGGTGCTGCTGCTGCACGGCGGACCGGGCTGCACCCATGAGTACTACGAGCCGTGCGACTCGTTCCTGCCGGCCGCCGGTGTCGAGTACTACTACTACGACCAGCTCGGCTCCCACTACAGCGACCAGCCCGACGACCCGTCGCTGTGGACGATCGACCGCTTCGTCGACGAGGTCGAGCAGGTGCGCCAGGCGCTGGGGCTCGACGCGAGCAACTTCGTCCTTCTGGGGCAGTCGTGGGGCGGAGTGCTGGCGATGGAGTACGCGCTCGCCCATCAGGAACACCTCAAGGGCCTGGTGATCTCCAACATGATGGCGAGCGGGTCGGCGTACAACGCATACGCCGAGGACGTGCTGATGCCGACGATGGACCAGGACGTCCTGGCCGAGATCAAGCGGCTGGAGGCGACCGGCGCGACCGACGACCCGTCGTACGAGGCGCTGCTGTTCGAGCACCACTACCGCCACCACGTCTGCCGGATGCCGATCGCGGAGTGGCCCGACCCCGTCCTGCGCGCGCTGAACCACATCAACCCCGACATCTACGTCCCGATGCAGGGGCCGAGCGAGCTCGGGCTGAGCGGCGTGCTCCTGGAGTGGGACCGTACAGCGGACCTGCACCGGATCGAGGTGCCCACGCTGGTGATGGGGGCCGAGCACGACACCATGGATCCAGCCCATCTGCGATGGATGGCCGAGCAGCTGCCGCGGGGTCGCTACCACCACTCCCCGAACGGCAGCCACCTGGCGATCGTCGACGACCAGGAGAACTGGTTCGAGGGTCTGCTCGGCTTTCTACGAGATCTGGACCCGGCTGAGTCGCTGTCGCCGTAGGGTCCGCTCGTGCCGAGATCACGAGTAGCGGCGGGTGTCAGGTGGGCCGTCGCCGCCGCGCTCGTCGGATGCGTCCTCACCGCGGTCGGTGCCGGCTCCTCGGTGGCCTCGCCCGGGGCGCCCGGCCGCGGCGCCCCAGCAGCCGTGGTGCACCGGGTGGTGTGGGACCAGTTCCTCCCTGGTCGCAACGGCGTCCACCTGTGGTCCGCGAACGTCGACGGATCGGACGCCAGTCCCATCTACACCTCGCACCGCGGCTTCATCACCGAGCTGACGCTGGATCGTCGGGGGCGCCGGGTCGCCTTCGCGCCCTGCTGTCGGGACCGCCTGCCGCGGCTCGTCGTGGCGCCCGTGGCCGGCGGACCCGCGCAGCGGCCGCTCGCGCACCACCGGCAGTTCGACCGGGTCGGCGGCATCGGGTGGTCGCCGCACGGCAGCCGGCTGGTGTTCGAGGGCTTCACGGACCGGCACGACCGCCTGGCCGCGGCGCTCTGGACGGTGCGTCCTGACGGCTCGGGGCTCCACCGGATGCTGCGCCTGCCGAGCCCGAGGACCGGTGACTCCCACCTGAACGAGGCATTGGCGTGGACCCGCGACGGCATCGTCTACGCCGAGGGCGGCGCCCTGCGGGTCGCGCAGCACGGTCGCTCACGCGTCCTGATCCGGGGTGGCGTGTACGCCGCGAGGATCTCGGGCGACGGCCGGCACATCGTGACCGAGCGGTTCGACCGGACCACCCTCCGGGCGTCGATCTGGTCCGGCGACGCGGACGGCACCCACCAGCATCGGTTGTGGCTCGGACCACGATCGACGACGTCACACCGGGCGAGGTACGGATACCCGGTGCCTGACTTCCACGGGCGCCACCTGCTGGCCACCCGTCAGTCCGACCCCAGCGACCCCTCCGCCGACGGCGTCGTCCCCTGGCGGGTCGGCGCATCGCCGGACCGGGCCCACGTGCTGGACTTCCTCGCGGACAGCTTCGCCTACGGCTGGAACTGACCTGCCGTCACTGGGAGTCGGTGCACGTCGGGGTGGGGACGCCTCGGCCATCAGCTGAACCGACGCCTGGAGGGCGTGCTGTCGGCGACGAGGGTCGCATCAGCCGCTCATGCCGACGACCCGGCGTACGAAGTCGCGGAGCAACAGGTTGACCTTGACCGGGTCGCGGGCGTTGGGAAGATGACCGCCGCCCTCGAAGGTCACCAGGTCACCACCGGTCAGCTCGGCCAGCCGCCGGCCGCGCTCCGGGCTCTGGCACATGTCCAGGGTGCCGGTGATGACCAGCACGGGGCACCTCACCCGGCCACAGGTCTCGACGGCGTCGGCGAGCTGGCGTGGGTCTCCCTCGCACGCGACATCGAGCAGCATGACCTCAGGGGTGGTCTGGTTGGCCCAGACCACCGTGTCCTCGAGCTGCTTGGTGGAGTGGGGCTCGGGAAACATCTGGTCGAAGAAGAACTCGGCGAAGCCGGGCCAGTCGCGCAACCAGTAGTGCCGGTTGCGCTTGGCCCAGCCCTCGGTGGTGTCGAGCTCGGCGTCGAAGTCGTGGAGGAGCCGGTTGGGCAGGGGCGGCGACAGCAGCAGACCGGGGTTGATCGCGACGATGCCCAGGACCCGCTCGGGCCGCTCGGACGCCATGATCGTGGCGAGCCCGGCACCGCTGCACAGACCGACGAGGACCACCGAGGTCGCACCGAGATGGTCGAGCACCGCCCAGACGTCGGCCTCGAGCTCGGCCATGGCGAACTGCTCGGGCCGCGTCGGCAGGTCGGAGCGCCCGTTGCCGCGCGGGTCGACGGTCACGACCCGGAAGTGCCGGGCCAGGAACGGAACCTGCGCCTTCCAGGCCCGGGCGTGCACGATCGTGTCGGGCATGACCAGGCAGACGGTCACCGGGCCCTCGCCGTACGTCGCGTAGCCGACGCCGAAGCCGTCGCGATCCAGGACTCCGTCCAGGACGGGCGTCAACGCGCGCATCAGAGCAGCCTCGCCAGCATCTGGGCGGCGCGTGCGGCGCCACCCGCCTCGACGGGTCGCGAGCCCACCTCGGACCCGATCAGCTTCACCAGCGCCTCGGCCAGCCACTCCGGGTCGCAGACCTCGTCGTACGACGCGCACTGACCGGCCCGGTAGCGCTCGAGGCGGTGCCGGACGTGGACGTTCTGCTCGAAGTGGTGTCGGAGCGGGACGAAGATGAACGGGACCCGGGCCGCCGTCAGCTCCATCGTCGTGGTCAGGCCGCCCTGGACGACCGCGACGTCCGCGGCCGCCAGGCGCAGGTAGAGATCGGGGACGAACCCCCGGATGTCTGCTCCCGCCACCGAGGGCAGCCGGGCCGGGTCGATCCGGGGTCCGGTGACCACCAGGAAACGCAGCTCTGGCACGCGGGCGCGTGCGAGCGGCACCGCATCCAGCACCCGGCGCAGCAGCGGCTCGCCGACCCCGGACCCGCCGACCGTGACCACGCACAGCACGTCGCTCTCGTCATACCCGAGCTCGATCCGGGACCGCGCCACCTCCTCCCGCGAGGGCGGCTCGAACCCCGTGACGTAGCCGGCGAACTCGTAGTTCGCGACGGTCCAGTCCCGGATGTTCGGCAGCCCTGGGCCGAACGGCTCGTCGACGACGTCCTCGGGGTCGCCGACGAAGATCTGCTGGTCACGGATCCGCTTGAACCGCGCCCGCTGCTCCAGCATCTCCGCGTTGTAGTCGGCGGTCAGGAACGCGTCCCGCTCGCCGAGGTCGGGCATCGGGAGGAAGCCCACGAAGTCGGTCAGCCAGGCGAAGGAGAACCGTTTGAGCTCGGGGTTCTCGTGCAGGAAGTAGTCGACGTCCCACGCCTCGTCACCGATCACCAGGTCGTACGGCGTCTCCTCGACCACGTCGTTGAACACCATGAAGTTGTTGACCAGGATCTCGTCCATCTCCCGGAGCGCGGCGAACACGTGAAGATCGTGCTCCCCGGACTCCTCCTCGATGTGCGCCGTCTCGCTCGCGAGCCAGGCGGAGGCCGGATGCACGTGCTCGCCGGCCTCCTCCAGGACCCGGGTGACGGGATGCTCGGTGAGCCAGTCGATCTGGAGATCGGGGTGGAGCGTCCTCAGGTGCTGGGCGATCGCGAGGTCTCGTCGCGCGTGACCGAGACCGATCGGCGACGACAGGTAGAGCGCGCGTCGAGGACGGCTCTGAGCGCGGACCCACGTGCGGCTGGTCATGAGGGATTGTCCGGCTCGGGTCCGGGCCGGAGCAAGACCGGCAGACTCGTGAGCCCGCGCAGGACCACTCCGTCACCGTGCCCCCACGTGAGGTCCTCGGGCGGGACCGACAGCCGCATCTTCGGGAACCGGCGGACCAGCTCGGTGAACGCGATCTCCGCCTCCAGCCGGGCCAGCGGTGCACCGAGGCAGTGATGCACACCGTGCCCGAACGCCACGTGTGCGCCGCCGCTGCGACGTACGTCGAAGGTGTGGGGCCGGTCGTTGCGGCCCGGGTCGCGACCACCGGCGGCCAGGTTCACGAGGACCTGGACGCCCGCCGGGACCGTCACGCCGGCGATGGTGAGGTCCCGCAGGGCGTAGCGGAACGTTGCGTGGTGCGCAGGCGGGTCGACGCGGAGCATCTCCTCGACGGCGTCTGGGACCAGCCCCGGCTCGCTCACGAGGGCGTCCCGTTGGTCCGGGTGCTGGAGGAGCAGGGCCGTCCCGTTGCCGATCAGGCTGGTCGTGGTGTCGTGACCCGCGACGACGAGCTGGAAGATGGTCGAGAGCAGCTCCTGCCGGGTGAGCTGCCCCTCGCGGCACGCGGCCACCAGGTCGCCCGCCAGATCCTCGGTCGGGTGGTCCCAGCGGTGGTCGACCAGCGCCTCGAGGTATCCCGTGACGGCGTCGGAGGCCGCCACCGCCTCGGGCGGCGGCTCCGCGCCGGAGAACGGGGCGAGGAGGGTGTCGAACCATCCCGAGAGCCGACCCTGGTCCTCCCGGTCGATCCCGAGGAGCTCGCCGAGCACGGCAAAGGGCATCGGGCGGGCGAAGCCGCTGACCAGGTCGACCGGTCCCTGCCGCTGGCCGTGGGCGTCCAGGTCGTCGAGCAGGTCGGCGACGATCTCCCGGATCCGGGGCTCGAGGGCGTCGAGCCGGGCCCGCCGGAACGCTCCGGCCGCCAGTCGGCGCAGCCTGGTGTGGTCGGGTCCGTCGACGCTGAGCATGTGGCGGGCGTACGCCGGTCCCGGCAGGCCCTCGGCGACCACGCCGCCGTCGCTCGCCAGCGCGGCCAGCATGTCCTTGGACAGGTCCGGGTGGTTGAGAGCCTCGCGCGCCGCGGCGTACCCCAGGACCAGGAAGGCGCGATGACCGTCGGCGAGCGTGACGTCGTGCACCGGGCTCTCGCCGAGCACGCGCTCGAAGAGGGGGAAGGGATCGTCGCGGTCGTACTCGCCCCAGCGCTCGACGTCCGCCTCGGGAGTGGTGCTCACGACTCGGCCCGGAAGCCGGAGCAGACCAGGTCCATCCGCCCGACGAGCCCGTCGTAGACCGCGCACACGACGGTCTGGCTGAGCACGCGGCGTTCGCCGTCGGGGTCGAAGGTCAGCTTGTAGTGGACGAGCACGCGGTCGCCGACGTCGTCGCCGGCGACGTCGCTGAGCACGACGGTGTCGTAGCCGCCGAACCAGTCGTCGAACCGGGCCAGGACGGCGTCGCGGCCGTGGTCCTCGATCGACCCTGCTGGTAGCAGGGCCCGGAGCCGGATCTCGTCGGTGAGGTGCGTGGACAGCCGGTCGAGCGCTCGGTCGGCGATGGCGGTGGCCACCGAGGTGGCGAGGGGATGCTGGTTCATGAGGCCTCCTGGAGTGAGTCGGTCAGGTGCTCGGCCAGGTCGGCGGCGTCGAAGCGGGCGCCGTCGAGGTACGTCGAGCGGCGTCGGCGCAGCATGGGGAGGCCCAGCACGTAGAGACCGGGCCACCGGGTCACGCCGCCCTCGTGGACGAGGCGGCCGCGGTGGTCGAAGACGGGGACGTCCAACCACGAGAAGTCGGGTCCGAGACCGGTGGCCCAGACGATGGTGCGGATCTCTCCCGACCGGAGGGAGAGCACGAGCGTCGGCTTCGCCACGGCGGTGGGTTCCGGCCGGTCGCCGCGACCTCCTGCATGCTCGTCGATCGTGTCGAGGAGCCGCCCGAGCTTGAGGTCTGCCAGGGCACAGACGTTGGCCAGCGCGCCTGAGAACTGGGCCTCGCAGTCGCGGACGCCCCCGAAACGGCCGACCAGCCGGATGCCGGCGGCCTGGAGGGTGTTGAGGTCGAGCGTGCGCGACCCTCCGACGAGCTGGAGTGACGGGAGGTGACGGGCGCGGACGACGTCGTCCACCTCGTCCCACCGCTCGTCGAGGATGCCGAGGGCGTCGAGCCACCAGAGGATGTCCTGTCCCCGGTAACGGCGCGGCACGCGGACGTGCTCGCCGACGGCGAGAGTGACCTCCCGGCCCGAGCGACGGAGCTCCTCGGCGATCTGCACGCCGCTGGCGGAGGCGCCCACGACGAGCACGCCGCCGTCCGGCAGTTGGGCGGGGTTGCGGTAGTGCAGCGCCGGGACGGAGGACACGCCCGGGAGGCGCCGCGCGGCACCCGGGACCACGCCACGGGTCGTGCCCACGGCGAGCACGACCGTGCGGGCGTTCCACCGGCCGTGGTCGGTGTCCACGTGGAAGCCCGTCCCACCGGGCCGGACGGCGGTCACGGTGGTGTTGGTGACGATCGGTGCGGCCGAGTCTGCGGCGTACGTCGTGACGAGGTCGGCGACCTCGGTCGCCGTCAGGTAGCCGTCGGGGTCGCGTCCGTCGTAGGCCCAGCCGGGCAGCCGGGTCATCCAGTTCGGGGTGAGCAACCGCAAGGAGTCCCAACGCTGTGCCCGCCACGAGTGCGCCACCTCCCCGCGCTCGAGCACGACATGGTCGATCGAGCGGGCGGTGAGGTGGCGGCTCATGGCGAGCCCGCAGTGGCCGGCCCCCACGACCACTGCGGTGACGGTCGGCATCAGGGCACCACTCACACCACGGTGACGGTGACGTCGGTCGGGTTGGTCACGATGTCGAAGACGGCCGACCGCTTCTGCGACTGCGCCACGATCGCCTGGATGTCCTCGGGAGATGCGTCGGCGTCGATCTCGTAGTCGACCTTGACGCCGCTGAACCCGTTGCGGACGTCTGGGTCGGCGCCGAGGATCCCGTGCAGGTCGTGCTCGGCCGAGAGGGTGGCCTTCACCGACCGCAGCTGGATGTCGCGCTGCTGGGCGACGGAGGCGACTCCGGCGGTGAGGCAGGCGCCGAGGGCGACGAGGACGTACTCGGTGGGCGTCGGGCCCTTGTCCTGGGCCGCGAACTGCAGCGGGTGGTCGGCGTCGAGGGTGAACGACGTGTGGTGGGTCTGCTCGTCGGCGAAGCCGTAGAAGCTCTCGACCTCGGAGCGACTGTGGGTGCCGTTCACCCAACTCACGGACGACCGCCAGGTGAACTGCGCGATCTCCGGGGTCTCGGCGAAGGCGGCGCGGGCGCCGAGGAGGGCTTCGACGTTGACGCCGTTGTCGATCGGGGCGGTGATGGTCATGGTGTCTCTCCGTTCTCGGCCGGTGGCCGTGGTGGCTTCCAGAAGCACCACGCTGGCGCCAGGTCCGCCGGGATCGCATCCGGAGACCCCCCTAGTCGTGTCCTGTGCAGGCGGCTGGGGCGGCCGTAGACTCCCGGAGTGCTGCTGGGGAGGGACTCAGAGCGCGAGGCCGTCAGCCGTGCCATCGCGACGGCGAGGCTGGGGGTCGGCGGCACGCTCGTGCTCATGGGTGAGCCGGGCGTGGGCAAGACCGCGCTGCTGGAGGAGGCCGTAGCCGCGCTGGGCGAGATGCGGCTGCTCCGGGCGACCGGCCTCGAGGCCGAGCGCCACCTGCCGTTCGCCGGTCTCCTCCAGCTCGTCCGACCGGCGTTGGCTCACCTCGAGCGGCTCGCCGCACCACAGGCGGAGGCCCTGTCTGCGGCACTCGCGCTGTCGGACGGCGCGGCGGGGAGCGGTGACCGGTTCACGATCGGTGCAGCTGTCCTCAACCTGCTCTCGGCGTACGCCGAGGAGGGGCCGGTCGCGGTGGTGGTCGACGACCTCCATCTGCTGGACCTGCCGTCGGCCGAGGCCCTCGTCTTCGCCGCGAGGAGGCTCGGGGCCGACCCCGTCGTGGTCCTCGTCGGGCTCCGCACCTCGGAGGCGGACCGGCTCGTGGCCGGACTGCCGATCCTGCCGGTGTCGGGGCTCGACCCTGTGGCCGCTGCAGCGCTGGTGGCCCGGACGGCCGGTGCGCCCGTGGCACCCGGCCGGCTGGAGCCGCTGCTCGCGCTCGCGGCCGGTAACCCGCTGGCGCTGCTCGAGCTTGCGGCCGACGACCTGGACTCGCTGGCAACTGACCCCACGGAGCTCCCGGCTCGCGTGCCGCACGCGATCACCGAGGCCTTTGCGCGGCGCCTCGACCGCCTGGAGGAACCGTGCCGCGTGGCGCTGCTGGTGGCAGCGGTGAGCGCGGGAGACCTGCTGGTGACGACCCGAGCCTGTGCCGGACTGGGCATCGCGGTCGACGCTCTGGACGAGGCAGAGGACGAGGGGCTGGTCTCGGTCACGGCGGGAAGGATCTCGTTCCGCCACCCGCTGGTGAGGGCGGCGGTGTACTCGCGGGCCGGAGCACGAGAGCGGAGGGGCGTCCACCGGGCCGTGGCCGAGAGCCTTCCCGTCGACGACATCGATCGGCGGGCGTGGCACCTCGCCGAGGCGGTCTGGGAGCCGGACGAACAGGTGGCCGACCTGCTCGCCGCGGCTGCCGAGCGGGCGCGTGCCCGTACGGCGTACTCCGTGGCGTCGGGCGCCTACGAGCGCTCTGCCCGGCTCACCCCCGACGAGGAGCAGCGGACCGAGCGGCTCCTCGACGCAGCCGAGACCGCCTGGTCGGCAGGGTTGACCGAGCGGGCACTCGGGCTCCTCGACGCGCACGGCCGTGGAGACCCTGGGACGAGGGGACGGATGCGCGGGCTGGCGGTGCGCGGCGCGATCGCGATGCGGACGGGGCAGGTGGGTGACGCCAGGAGGATGCTCATCGCCGCCGCCGATCTGGCCACGGACCCGAACGAGGAGACGATCCTGCTCGCCGACGCCGTGGAGGCGAACTTCTACCTGGCCGGGGCACCGACGGCGGCAGCCCTCGCGCACCGGCTCACCGCGCTGGCGCCGGCGGTCACCGACGACCGGGCCCGGGCGTTCGGCCTGGTGGCCGCCGGGACGGCCCGGATCATCGCTGGGCAGGCGGGGGGCGCGGACGAGCTCCGCGCCGCCATCCCGCTCCTGCGGACGACGCCGGCGGTCTATGCCGATCAGCACCGGCTCTCCCTCGTCATGCAGGTCCCGTTGTTCCTGCGTGACGCGACCGGCGAGGGCCAGGCGATCCGCGAGCTCGTGGAGGCCGTGCGTGGGCAGGCCGGCGTCGGGGCGCTGCCCACCGTGCTCTGGTACGTCGCCCGTGACCAGGCCACGACCTCGGCATGGGCGGAGGCCGAGGCCAACTACCTGGCCGTCGTGCGGCTCGCCGAGGAGACCGGACAGGTCACCCAGCAGATGATGGCGCTGGCGGGCCTGGCCTGGCTCGAGTCACGACAAGGGCGCGAGGACCGCTGCCGGGGGCATGTCGCGGACGTGCTCGATGCCCCGGCCGCAGCCCATCTGCACATGGGGCGAGCCTGGGCACGCTACGCGATGGGCGACCTCGAGCTGTCCCTCGGAGACCCGGCACGGGCGGTGGCCCACTTCCGGGAGCTCATCCGCCTCCTCGAGGTGCATGCGCTCGAGGACGCCGACCTGGTCCCGGGTGCCGAGCTCGTGGACGCGCTGCTGCGGCTCGGGGAGGTGGAGGAGGCTGGCGAGGTGGCTGCGACGTACGAGCGCGCGGCCCGCGACAAGGGCCAGCCCTGGGCGCTCGCGAGGGCCGAACGGGCGCGCGGGCTGCTGGCGGACGACGACGCGGTGATCAGTCGCTTCGAGCCGGCGCTGGAGGCACATGCGGCCACCCTGGACAGGTTCGAGACGGCGCGGACCCGGTTGGCGTACGGCGAGCGGTTGCGCCGGGCGGCGATGCGCGTCCGTGCGCGGGACCAGCTCCGCTCGGCCTTCGAGGACTTCGAGGACCTCGGGGCCATGCGCTGGGCCGAGCGGGCGTCGCTGGAGCTGGAGGCAACCGGCGAGACCGTACGGCGCCGCGGTGCGGACCCACGGAGTGCCCTCACCCCGCAGGAGCTCCAGGTCAGCATGCTGCTCGTGGACGGCCGCACGACGCGCGAGGCTGCCGCTGCGCTGTTCCTGAGTCCCAAGACGATCGAGTACCACCTGCGCAAGGTCTACACCAAGCTCGGCATCGGATCGCGTGCCGAGCTGGCCGAGCTCCTCGCCCCGCCCTTGGCAGTCCAGGACGACCCGCGTCAAGGCTGAGGGAGACAATCGGCTCGCCTCCGACTGCGCTGACACGTACGCTGTTCCCATCATGTTCTTCGCGCGCTGAACCGACTCGTGCCCGCGGCGTCGTCTGCCCGGCGAGTCTCCGATCTCCGCCACCGAAGGCTTCCGCATGTCAGTGCCCGTTCTCCCCACGCTCCACGTCGCCGGCCTCGACGTCTGGTTCGGCAGCCGCCAGGTGCTGCACGGCATCGACCTGACCGCCCCGCCCGGGCGCCGGATCGGGCTGGTCGGCGAGAACGGCAGCGGCAAGTCCACGCTCCTGCATGCGATCGCCGGCACGCTGCCGGCCCGGGCCGTGGTCGCGGGCACGGTGGAGCGACCTGCCGACCTGGTGATGCTCGGCCAGGAGCCGCCGTTCGCCGACCAGGAGAGCGTGGCAGAGGTGCTCGCGCAGGCGTTGGCACCGCTGCGCGAGATGGTGGCCGACGTGGAGCGCTGGTCGGCCCGCCTGACCGATGACGCCGGGGAGACGGCGTACGCCGCGGCGCTGGACCGGGCGATCGCTCACGAGGCGTGGGACGCGGACCGGCGTGCGGCGGAGTCGGCCGAGCGACTGGGGGTGGGTGCGCTCGACCCCGGGCGTCGGATCGGCACGCTGTCGGGTGGGGAACGCACCCGGCTCGCCCTCGCGACGGTGATGACCACCCGGCCCGCGTGCCTGCTGCTCGACGAGCCGACCAACCACCTCGACGACGCGGCGGTGGACCAGCTGACGGCGTTCCTTCGTGAGCTGCCCGGCATCGCACTGCTCGCCAGCCATGACCGAGTCCTGCTCGACGACGTGTGCACGGACCTGTTCGACCTCGAGCCCTCCGAGCTCGGGAGCGACGGTCAGGGTGGGCGACGGTTCGGCGGCGGCTGGACGGCGTACGACGAGCACCGACAGGCCGTGCGGCGTCGCTGGGAGGAGATGTACGCCGCCCAGCAGGACGAGCTCGCACGGCTGCGTGCGGCCACCGCGATCGGCACGTCCGCGATCGCCCACAACCGTGGGCCGCGCGACAACGACAAGCACATCTACGGCTTCAAGGGCGCCAACGTCGACCGCGCCCTGGCGCGACGGAAGCACGACGCCGAGCGCCGGCTGGCGATCGCGGAGCGCGAGCAGGTCCGCAAGCCCCGGCCACCGCTGCGGTTCGGCGCCGAGCTGACCTCGAGCCGGTCGTCCGGACGCATCGTCCAGGTGCGCGAGCTCGTCGTCGCCGGGCGCCTGCGACTCGAGCGGCTCGACGTCGTATCAGGTGAGCACCTGCTCGTCTCGGGGGCGAACGGCTCGGGCAAGTCGACGCTCCTGGGGGTGATCGCGGGGCGCCTCGAGCCCACGTCCGGACGCGCAGATGTCAGCGCGCGCCGGGTCGCCGAGCTGGCGCAGGACGTGTGGTTCGCGCAACCCGGCCGCAGCGCGCGGGCGACGTACGACGGGCTGGTCGGCGCCGAGGTGGCCGCCCGGATGCCGTTGCGCGTTCTGGGACTCCTGCCGCCCGCCCAACATGCGACCCCGGTCGGACTGCTGTCAGTGGGGCAGCGACGGCGGTTGGCGTTGGCCGTGGCGCTCGCCGCCGAGCCCGACCTGCTGCTGCTCGACGAACCGACCAACCACATCTCCCTGGCCCTGGCCGGCGAGCTCGAGGAGGCGCTCCGCACGACCGCCGGAACGGTCGTCGTGGCGAGCCACGACCGCTGGCTGCGCCAGCGGTGGGAAGGCCCCGAGCTCGTCCTGGCCGCCGCGGACGACGTCAGCGTTGCAGGGTGAGGCCCAGCCAGTCGGCGAGTGCCGCGATCTCGGCTTCGACCGCCCGCGTCATCGCCGACGTGAACGGCGCATCCTCGTGCACCGCGTCGACGAACAGCCGGCCGGCCTTCCGGTCGGCCGTCGCGTCGAGCTTGCCGACCAGGCGATCGCCGTGGAGCACCGGCAGCGCGAAGTAGCCCCAGCGGCGGCCGGCGGCCGGCTTGTACATCTCGAGGACGTAGTCGAACTCGAAGAGGTCCTCCATCCGCTTCCGGTCGCGGACGATCGCGTCGAACGGCGAGAGGAGCGCCGTACGCCCGGCGAAGGGCCGGTCGAGCTGCGACGGGTCGACCCGCCACTCTCCCTTGGTGCCCTCCACGATGGCCGGCTCCCCGGCCTCGCCCACGTGGATCGGGCCGCCGGGGAGGAGGGTGCCGCTGGCACGGGCGATGCCGAGGGCGGCCAGCAGTCGCTCGTCGCGAACCCGACGGGCCTCGTCGCGCGGGAGGGCCCCGACACCACGGGGGTAGACGCGCTCGGCGAGGTCCCACAGTCGCTGGTTGCCCCGTCGGCCGTTGATCGCCACCTCACCGCGCCCCAGGAGGCACTCGAGCATCATCCGCACGTTGCGGTCGACGTTCCACCCGCTGGACCGCCACGGCACCTGGGCCGTCGCCCGGATCTCCCGGGAGAGCATCGGGCCGTCGGCATCGAGCGCGTCGAGCACCTCGTTGCGGAACAGCTCGTTGGCCTCCAGCCAGTCGCGGGTGCCCTCCCACAGTGGCCAGGCCGCCATGTCGGCGAGGTGGAGGGGTAGGTCGGCCATCGGCCGGATCGCCGTACCGTCCTCGTAGAGGTCGCGGACCGCGAGCGCGTCGACCAGGTCGTCCGGCTCGTACGCCGTGCCCATCCGGCTCCAGGCCACCAGGTCGGGGCTGGGCGCCACCGCCGACGTCATGTCGATGGGCAGCACCGTGAGGTGGTCGACCAGGGACAGCAGATCGGCCGGACGGTGGGCGTCGAGAAGCTGGGCGCGCACCGCGATCCGCCGGGCCTGCCGGCGGGAGAGGCGGTGCACCGTCACCTCGCCGACGCTAGTGGCGAGGGCCGACACGTGGGCGCAGCCACCCCGGGCCCGGGTCCGCTGCGGAACTCGGTTGAGGACCGCAGGTCCTTGCCGGTTGACTCCTGGGCATGGAGATCACCTCAGGATCCGCCCGCCTCGCCGCCGAGTCGACGGGCACCGGCCCGGACGTGCTGTTCGCCCACGCCGGCGTCACCGACCAGCGCAGCTGGCAGCACGTCGTGGCCGCGCTGCCCGATCACCGCTGTCTCTCGTTCGACGCGCGCGGCTACGGGCGTACGACGTACCAGCCGGAGGACGGTTGGTCCCCGGTGGGCGACGCCGTGGCGGTCCTCGACGGCTACGGCGTCGACTCGGCCGTGGTGGTGGGCTCCTCGATGGGCGGCCGGACCTCGATCGACCTCGCACTGACCCACCCCGGACGGGTGCGGGCGCTGGTCCTGATCGGGCCGGCGGTGCGCAACGCACCGGATCCGACGTACGAGCCGGAGGTGCTCGCCCTGGACGACGAGTGGGAGGCCGCGGAGGAGCGGGGTGACCTCGAGGCGCTGAACCGCCTCGAGGCCCGCGTCTGGCTCGACGGTCCCACCGCGCCCGAGGGGCGCGTGCAGGGCGCCGCACGCGACCTGTTCCTGGAGATGAACGCGCGGGCCCTGGCTGCCGACGACCCCGGGAACCAGGGGGACGACGTCGCGGCGTGGGAGCGGCTCGGGGAGATCGCCGTACCGACGCTGGTGCTGGTCGGCGAGCACGACCTGCAGTACATCAAGGCCAACTGCGCCCGAGCCGCGGCCGTGGTTGCCGGCGTACGCCTCGTCGAGCTGCCCGGCGTCGCGCACCTGCCGCAGCTCGAGGGCGACGCCCGGACCATCACCGAGATCAGGGCGTTCGTCGACGCCCTCTGACGGTACGGCGGTCCGCATCTCGGTCGCGCGCTGATAGGGTCGGCCTCGCTCGACATCCTTTAACGATCCGTCCCGTGAGGCGGAGAAGGAGGTAGGCGTGCCCCGGCATGTCACCGATGCGCTGCTCGTGCTCGAAGATGGCCGGACCTTCCGCGGGGAGGCGTACGGCGCCGAGGGCGAGACCTTCGGCGAGGCGGTGTTCGCCACCGGGATGACGGGCTACCAGGAGACCCTGACCGACCCGTCGTACCACCGGCAGGTCGTGGTGATGACCGCTCCGCACATCGGCAACACCGGCATGAACGACGAGGACCCGGAGTCCTCACGCATCTGGGTGGCCGGGTACGTCGTACGCGATCCGGCCCGGGTGCCGTCCAGCTGGCGCTGCCGGCGCTCGCTCGACTCGGCGCTGCGCGAGCAGGGGGTCGTCGGCATCTGCGGCATCGACACCCGCGCCCTGACCCGTCACCTGCGCGAGCGCGGCGCGATGCGCGTCGGGATCTCCTCGACCGAGGCCGACGCCGATGCGCTGCTGGCGCGGGTCCGCGCGTCCGGTGAGATGGCGGGGGCCAACCTCTCCGCGGAGGTCTCGACCCGCGAGGCGTACGTCGTCCCGGCGGTGGGTGAGCGCCGGTTCACCGTGGCCGCCCTCGACCTGGGGATCAAGGCGAGCACCCCGCGGATGATGGCCGAGCGAGGCATCGAGACGCACGTGCTCCCGGCCACCGCGTCGCTCGACCAGGTGCTCGCCGTCCGGCCCGACGGGCTGTTCTTCTCCAACGGCCCGGGCGACCCGGCCGCGACGACCGGGCAGATCGAGCTGCTCCGCGGCGCGCTGGAGCGCGGGTCGCCCTACTTCGGCATCTGCTTCGGCAACCAGCTCTTCGGGCGCGCGCTCGGGTTCGACACCTACAAGCTCACCTACGGTCACCGCGGGCTCAACCAGCCGGTCCTGGACCGCACCACGGGCCAGGTCGAGGTGACCGCGCACAACCACGGCTTCGCGGTCCGGGCTCCGCTGGCTGCCGCGACCTCCACGCCGTACGGCGAGGCGACCGTCTCGCACGTCTGCCTCAACGACGACGTGGTCGAGGGGCTCGAGCTGCGCCGGGACGGTCGCCTGGTCGCGTTCTCGGTGCAGTACCACCCCGAGGCCGCCGCCGGCCCCCACGACGCGTCGTACCTCTTCGACCGCTTCGCCGACCTGATGTCCGTTGAGAGGGCGCAAATGGCTGCATCAGAGGGCGACAAAGGTGCCCACTCAACGGGCCATTTGCGCCCTCTCAACGGGGAGGGGGGTGGCTGATGCCGAAACGGGACGACATCCGCAGCGTTCTGGTGATCGGGTCCGGCCCGATCGTGATCGGACAGGCCTGCGAGTTCGACTACTCCGGCACCCAGGCCTGCCGGGTGCTGCGCGAGGAGGGGATCCGGGTCGTCCTGGTGAACTCCAACCCGGCCACGATCATGACCGACCCGGAGTTCGCGGACGCGACGTACGTCGAGCCCATCACGCCTGAGTTCGTCGAGATGGTGATCGCGAAGGAGCGCCCGGACGCCCTTCTCGCCACCCTCGGTGGCCAGACCGCGCTCAACTGCGCGATGAGCCTGGCCGCGGCCGGCGTCCTCGAGCGGTACGGCGTCGAGCTCATCGGCGCGAGCATCGAGGCGATCGAGAAGGGTGAGAACCGCGAGTCGTTCAAGCGGGTCGTCCAGGGGCTGCCGCCGGAGTGGGGTGCCGAGGTCGCGGCGTCGCGGATCTGTCACACCATGGACGACTGCCTGGCAGCAGCGGGCGAGCTCGGCTACCCGGTCGTCGTACGCCCGAGCTTCACGATGGGCGGCGCCGGCTCGGGCCTGGCGTACGACGCGGACGACCTGCACCGCATCGCCGGCCTCGGCCTCTCACTCAGCCCGACCACCGAGGTGCTTCTCGAGGAATCGATCCTCGGGTGGAAGGAGTACGAGCTGGAGGTGATGCGCGACCGCGCCGACAACGTCGTGATCGTCTGCTCGATCGAGAACGTCGACCCGATGGGCGTGCACACCGGCGACTCGATCACCGTCGCGCCCGCGCTGACGCTGACCGACCGCGAGTACCAACGCCTGCGCGACATCTCCATCGGGGTGATCCGCGAGGTCGGGGTCGACACCGGCGGCTGCAACATCCAGTTCGCGGTCAACCCCGTCGACGGCCGCGTCGTGGTGATCGAGATGAACCCCCGTGTCTCGCGCTCCAGCGCCCTGGCCTCGAAGGCGACCGGCTTCCCGATCGCGAAGATCGCGGCCAAGGTGGCGATCGGCTACACCCTCGACGAGATCCCCAACGACATCACCACGCGTCCCGACGGACAGAGCACGCCGGCGAGCTTCGAGCCGACCCTCGACTACGTCGTGGTCAAGGTGCCGCGCTTCGCGTTCGAGAAGTTCCCCGGCGCCGACCCGACCCTGACAACCCACATGAAGTCGGTCGGCGAGGCGATGGCGATCGGCCGCAACTTCACCGAGGCCCTCCAGAAGGCCCTGCGCTCCTTGGAGCAGCCGAGCGCCGTCTTCGACTGGGGTCTCGACAAGCTCGACCACCGGTCTCCCGTGGAGCTCGACAAGGAGGGCCTGCTGGAGCAGATCAAGGTGCCGCACGACGGGCGGCTCAAGCTGGTGATGGACGCGATCCGCGCCGGTGCGACGCCCGAGGAGATCTTCGAGGCGACCCGGATCGACCCGTGGTTCGTCGACCAGCTCGCCCTCATCAACGAGGTGGCCGCCGAGGTCACCGCCGCCGCCGAGCTGACCCCCGACCTGCTGCGCCTGGCCAAGCGCCACGGCTTCTCGGACGCCCAGATCGGCAAGATCCGGGGCATGACGGCCGACGTCGTCCGCGGCGTGCGACATGCGCTGGGCATCCGGCCGGTCTTCAAGACCGTCGACACCTGCGCGGCGGAGTTCGCCGCGGCCACGCCGTACCACTACTCGACGTACGACGAGGAGACCGAGGTCGAGCCGCGGGAGAAGCCGGCAGTGATCATCCTCGGCTCGGGCCCCAACCGGATCGGGCAGGGCATCGAGTTCGACTACTCCTGCGTGCACGCCTCGATGGCGCTGGGTCAAGGGGAGGGCGGTGCGGGTTTCGAGACGATCATGGTCAACTGCAACCCCGAGACGGTGTCGACCGACTACGACACCTCCGACCGCCTCTACTTCGAGCCGCTCACGCTCGAGGACGTCCTCGAGATCGTGTACGCCGAGCAGCAGGCCGGCCCCGTGGCGGGGGTGATCTGCCAGCTCGGCGGACAGACGCCGCTCGGGCTCGCGCGGGGGCTCGAGGACGCCGGCGTGCCGATCGTCGGCACCACGCCCGAGGCGATCCATCTGGCCGAGGAGCGCGGCGCGTTCGGCCGGGTGCTCCACGAGGCCGGGCTGATCGCGCCGATGCACGGCCTGGCGTCGTCGTACGGCGAGGCGGTCGCGGTCGCGAAGGAGATCGGCTACCCGGTGCTCGTGCGCCCGTCGTACGTCCTCGGCGGGCGCGGCATGGAGATCGTGTACGACGACGGGGCGCTCGAGGGCTACATCGCCCGGGCGACCGCGATCAGTCCCGAGCACCCGGTGCTGGTGGACCGCTTCATCGACGACGCGGTCGAGATCGACGTCGACGCGCTGTTCGACGGCGAGGAGCTGTTCCTCGGTGGGGTGATGGAGCACATCGAGGAGGCCGGTATCCACTCCGGCGACTCGGCGTGCGCGCTGCCGCCGATCACCCTGGGTGATCGCGAGATCGACCGGATCCGGCAGGCCACCGAGGCGATCGCCCGGGGGGTCGGCGTGCTCGGGCTGATCAACATCCAGTTCGCGCTCGGCTCCGACGTGCTCTACGTGCTCGAGGCAAACCCGCGCGCGAGCCGCACCGTGCCCTTCGTCTCGAAGGCGACCGCGACCCCGCTGGCGAAGGCCGCGGCGCGGGTGATGCTCGGCGACTCGATCAAGCAGCTGCGCGCCGAGGGACTGCTGCCAGCGTCGGGCGACGGTGGCTCGCTGCCGGCCGACTCCCCGATCGCGGTGAAGGAGGCGGTGATGCCCTTCAACCGGTTCCGCCAGCCCGACGGCCGCTACGTCGACACCGTGCTCGGCCCCGAGATGAAGTCGACCGGCGAGGTGATGGGGATCGACGCCGACTTCGGGCGGGCCTTCGCCAAGGCCCAGGCCGCGGCGTTCGGGTCGCTGCCGACCTCCGGCAAGGTGTTCGTGTCGATGGCCAACCGCGACAAGCGGTCGATGATCTTCCCGGTCAAGGTCCTGGCCGACCTCGGGTTCGAGATCCTCGCCACCCAGGGCACCGCCGAGGTGCTCCGCCGCAACGGCGTCCCGGCGACCGTCGTACGCAAGCACTTCGACGGCCCCGGTCCGCACGGCGAGCCGACCACCGTCCAGCTGATCGCCGACGGCGAGGTCGACCTCGTCGTGAACACCCCGCACGGCTCGTCGGGCACGGGCGGTTCCTTTCGAGACGCCTCGTCCCTCGGCTCCTCAGGACAGGCGGTGCGCATCGACGGCTACGAGATCCGTACGGCGGCGGTCCGGGCCAACGTCCCCTGCATCACGACGGTCCAGGGGCTCGGTGCGGCGGTCCAGGGCATCGAGGCGCGCATCCGCGGCGACATCGGCGTCCGGTCGCTGCAGGACTGGGCAGCGCATCACCGGGCGGGGCCATCACCGGGCGGGGCGGTGACCGGGCGTTGACGTACGACGCCCTGTTCGACCGGGTCTTCACCCGGGTCGACCCCGAGCGGGCCCACGCGCTCGGGTTCCGGGCCGTGCGGTGGGGGAGACCGCTGTCAGGTGCGCTCCTGGGTCGACGTACTCCATCGCTTCCGGTCGAGGCGATGGGGCTCACGTTCCCGAACCCCCTCGGCCTCGCCGCGGGGTTCGACAAGAACGCCGTCGGCGTGGACGGCCTCGCCGCGCTCGGCTTCGGCTCCATCGAGGTCGGCACCGTCACCGCCCGGCCCCAGCCCGGCAACCCCCGACCGCGGTTGTTCCGGCTGCCCGCCGACCGGGCGATCGTGAACCGGATGGGCTTCAACAACGACGGCGCCGAGGTCGTGGCCGGCCGACTGCGCGCTCGTCTCGACGCGCACGACCGGCGGACCCGGGTCGTCGTCGGCGTGAACATCGGCAAGACCAAGGTCGTGCCCGAGGACGACGAGCAGGCGGTGCTCACGGACTACGCGACCAGCGCCCGCCTCCTCGCGCCGTACGCCGACTATCTGGTCGTCAACGTGTCCTCGCCGAACACGCCGGGACTCCGCAGCCTGCAGGCCGTCGACCGGCTGGCACCCCTCGTCGAGGAGGTACGACGAGTGGCTGACGAGGCGGCCGGGCGGCACGTCCCGCTCTGCGTCAAGATCGCCCCCGACCTCGCCGACGACGACGTGGTCGCCGTCGCCGAGCTCGCGCGGGCGCACGGGCTCGACGGACTGATCGCCACCAACACCACGATCTCGCGGGACGGGCTCACCACCGACGCGGCCGAGGTCGAGGCCCTCGGTGCCGGCGGCGTGTCCGGGCCGGTGCTCCGCCAGCGCTCGCTCGACGTCCTGAAGATCCTGCGCGCACACGACCCGGACATCACCCTGATCTCGGTCGGCGGTCTGACGACCGTCGACGACGCCCGCGAACGACTGGGCGCCGGCGCCGACCTGGTCCAGGCCTACACCGGCTTCGTCTACGGCGGTCCGTTCTGGCCCCGGCGGGTCGTGCGGGGGCTCGCGAGATGAGCCGTCGCCGTGCTGACAGGATCGTGGCGACATGACGACGTTCGGCACCAGGCTCCACGCGGCCATGCAGGCCCGGGGTCCCCTCTGTGCCGGTATCGACCCGCACGCGGCGCTGCTGACCGACTGGGGGCTCAACGACGACGTGGCCGGGCTCGAGACCTTCGCGCTCACCGCGGCCGGGGCGCTGGCACCCCGCGTGGCGGTGGTGAAGCCACAGTCGGCCTTCTACGAGCGCTTCGGCAGCGGCGGGATCGCCGTCCTCGAGCGACTCGTCGAGGCCTGCCGTGAGGCCGGCGCGCTGGTGCTGCTCGACGTCAAGCGCGGCGACATCGGGTCGACCAGCCAGGCCTACGGCGACGCCTACCTCGACCCGTCGTCCCCGCTCGCCGTCGACGCGATCACCGCCAGCCCCTACCTCGGCTTCGGGTCCCTGACCCCGATGATCGACACGGCGCGGGCACACGGTGCGGGCGTGTTCGTGCTCGCCCTCACCTCCAACAAGGAGGGCCCGGAGGTGCAGGAGGCAGGGGTCGGCGACCACACCGTGGCCGACGTGGTGCTCGGCCACCTGCGCGAGCTCAACCACGGGGCCACGCCGGTCGGCTCCTTCGGCGCCGTCGTGGGGGCCACCGTCGACCCGGGATCCCACCGCCTCGACATCAACGGCCCGATCCTGGCACCGGGGTACGGCGCCCAGGGCGGCACGCTGGCCGACCTGCACCGGATCTTCGGGCCGGCCGTCCGCCACGTCCTCCCGAGCACGTCGCGCGAGCTGCTCGCGGCCGGCCCGGGTGGCCTCGCCGAGGCGGCCGACCGGCTCAACGACCGGCTGCGCGAGCTCCAGGCATGATCCGCCGCATCGCCAGCGGAGCGGCCACAGTGCTGCTGCTGCCGCTGCTGGCCGGGTGCGGTGGCCAGAGCTACTGCGACGCCGTCAAGTCCCATCAGGCCGAGCTCGGGACTATCGCCCACAGTGGCGGCCGGACCTCACTGCTGCAGGCGCTTGCGGTGTTCGAGGACCTTCAGGGCAAGGCGCCCGGCGACGTCGCCGACGAGTGGCACCTGCTGGTCACCCGCATCTCGGCCCTGCGCACGGCCCTCGACGACGCCCACGTCGACCCCGCGTCGTACGACCCGAAGCACCCGCCCGCAGGCGTGACCGCCACGCAACGCACGGCGATCCGCAGGGCCGCGGCCGGCATCGCGGCGGCCGACACCCAGCAGGCGTTGAGCGATCTCCAGCAGGAGGCTCTCGACGTGTGCCAGACCCCGCTGGAGCTCTGAGGCCACCGGTCCCCGTTGCCGCCCCCAGCCGTTGCTGACTAGATTGTCGGCCGACCCGCGGAGTTCCGAACGACGAAGGATGTGCCTTGGCCCTCCCACCGCTCACGCCCGAGCAGCGCCAGGCAGCCCTCGCGAAGGCCGCGGCCTCGCGTCGCGAGCGCGCCGAGGTCAAGAACCGCCTGAAGAACTCCGGAGCGTCCATCTCCGAGGTGCTCCATCAGGGACATGGCAACGACGTGATCGGCAAGATGCGGGTCGTCGATCTGCTCTGCTCGATGCCCGGCGTCGGCAAGGTGCGGGCCCGTCAGCTGATGGAGCGCATCGGCATCGCCGAGAGCCGCCGCGTCCGCGGCCTCGGCACCAAGCAGGTCGCCGCGCTCGAGCGCGAGTTCGCCCCGGGCGAGTGAGCGAGCCCGGCACCGACGTACGTCGCTCGCGCCTCACTGTCCTGGCCGGACCGACCGCGGTCGGCAAGGGGTCGGTGTCCGCCGACATCCGCCTGCACCACCCCGAGATCTGGATCTCCATCTCGGCGACCACGCGCGCTCCCCGTCCCGGCGAGGTGCACGGCGTCCACTACTGGTTCGTCTCCGAGGCTGAGTTCGACCGCATGGTCGGCGACGACGAGCTGCTCGAGTGGGCCGTGGTGCACGGCCGGGCCCGCTACGGCACGCCCCGCGCCCCGGTCGAGGAGTCGCTGGCCGCCTGCCGGCCTGCTTTGCTCGAGATCGACCTCCAGGGTGCCCGGCAGGTGCGCGCGGTGATGCCCGAGGCACGCTTCGTCTTCCTCGCGCCCCCGTCGTGGGACGAGCTCGTACGGCGTCTGGTCGGCCGCGGCACCGAGTCGCCCGAGGAGCGTGAGCGCCGGCTGGCCACCGCGCGTCTGGAGCTGGCCGCCGAGCCGGAGTTCGACGCGGTCGTCGTCAACCGCGAAATTCACGCTGCCGCGGAGGAATTGGTAGCCTTGATGCTGCTCGACCCCAACTCCTGAGACTTGTGAGGCTTCTGCGTGTCCGCACCCACCCCGGCCGCCGAGGGCGTGACCAACCCCTCGATCGACGACCTCCTGACCAAGACCGACAGCAAGTACAAGCTCGTCCTCTACAGCGCCAAGCGAGCGCGGCAGATCAACGCCTACTACTCGCAGCTGGGTGAGGGGCTGCTCGAGTACGTCGGGCCCCTCGTCGACACCCACGTGCAGGAGAAGCCGCTGTCGATCGCGTTGCGTGAGATCAACGACGACCTGCTGACCTGCGAGGACGTCGACCCGGCAGAGCTGGCCGCCGAGGAGGAGGCCAAGAAGGCCGCCCGCCTCGACGCGTCCTTCTCCGGCGAGTGAGCTGACCGGTCGTCATGACCGACCCCGTGGCCGCGCCCAGCTCCTCGGCACGCATCGTGCTGGGCGTCTCCGGGGGGATCGCGGCCTACAAGGCGTGTGAGCTGCTGCGTCTCTTCACCGAGTCCGGCCACGACGTGACCGTCGTACCGACGGCCGCGGCCCTGCACTTCGTGGGGCAGGCGACCTGGGCCGCCCTCTCGGGCAAGCCGGTCGCGACCGAGGTCTGGACCGACGCCCACGAGGTGCCCCACGTCCGCATCGGCCAGTCGGCCGACCTCGTGGTCGTCGCACCCGCGACGGCCGACCTGCTCGCCCGCGCCGTCCAGGGCCGGGCCGACGACCTGCTCACCAACGTCCTGCTGACCGCCCGGTGCCCGGTGGTGTTCGCCCCCGCCATGCACACCGAGATGTGGGAGCACCCCGCCACCCAGGCCAACGTCGCGACGCTCCGCGAGCGCGGCGCCCTGGTCATCGAGCCGGCCGTCGGTCGGCTCACCGGCGCCGACTCCGGCACGGGCCGGCTGCCCGAGCCCGACGAGATCTTCGCGACCTGCCAGGACGTCCTGGCGCGCGGGGTCAGCAGCCCCGACCTGGCGGGCCGCACGGTCGTCGTCTCGGCGGGCGGCACCCGTGAGCTCATCGACCCGGTGCGCTTCCTCGGCAACCGCTCGTCCGGGCTCCAGGGCGTCGCGCTGGCGCGTACGGCCGCGGCCCGGGGAGCCGACGTGACGCTCGTCGCGGCCAACGTCTCGCTGCCCGACCCGGCCGGGGTCAAGGTCGTGCGCGTCGAGAGCACCGAGCAGCTCCGTGACGCCGTCCTGTCCGCGGCCGGCTCGGCCGACGCCGTGGTGATGGCCGCCGCGCCTGCCGACTTCCGCCCGGCCACGTCGGGCGACGCCAAGATCAAGAAGACCCCCGACGGCCCGGCGCCCACGCTCGAGCTCGTCCAGACGCCCGACATCCTGGCCGAGCTGTCGCGCGACCGATCGCGCCCGGGCCAGGTCGTGGTCGGCTTCGCCGCCGAGACCGGCGACGACACCGGCAGCGTGCTCGACCTCGCTCGCGCCAAGCTCGCCCGCAAGGGCTGCGACCTGCTCGTCGTCAACGACGTGAGCGGCGGGGCGGTGTTCGGAGCGGCCGACAACCAGGCGGTGATCCTGTCCACCGATCGCGAGCCCGTCGACGTACCCCCGGGCTCCAAGACCGCGCTGGCCCACGTCATTTGGGACGAAGTGGCACGCAGGCTGCAAGATTGACCACCGAACGCCGACCACCACCCGCCGAACCAGGAGCACCGACACCGTGACCGGACGCCTCTTCACCTCCGAATCCGTCACCGAGGGGCACCCCGACAAGATCGCCGACCAGATCAGCGACTCGGTGCTCGACGCGATGATCGAGCAGGACCCCTACAGCCGGGTCGCGGTGGAGACGCTGCTGACCACCGGTCTCGTGGTGGTGGCGGGCGAGGTGACCACGACCGGATACGTCGACATCAAGCGGAAGGTCCGCGAGCGGATCCTGGCGATCGGCTACGACTCGTCCGACAAGGGCTTCGACGGCGCCTCGTGCGGCGTGATGGTGGCCATCGGAGGCCAGTCCGGCGACATCGCCCAGGGCGTCGACACCGGGCACGAGTCGCGCACCGGCTCGGTCGACGCGATGGACAAGCAGGGCGCCGGCGACCAGGGCCTGATGTTCGGCTACGCCTGCGACGACACCGACGTGCTGATGCCGCTGCCGATCACCATCGCCCAGCGCCTCGCCGAGCGGCTCACCGCGGTTCGCAAGGACCACACGCTCGACTACCTCCGCCCGGACGGCAAGACCCAGGTCACCATCGAGTACGACGCCGACAACCGGCCGGTGCGCGTCGACACCGTCGTGCTGTCCACCCAGCACGCCGACACGGTCTCCCTCGTCCAGCTCGAGGCCGATATCAAGCAGCACGTGATCGACCCGGTGCTGGCGTCGTTCGACCTGCCGTCGGCGGGCTACCGCCTGCTGGTCAACCCGACCGGGCGCTTCGTGGTCGGCGGCCCCATGGGCGACGCCGGTCTGACCGGCCGCAAGATCATCGTCGACACCTACGGCGGCATGGCCCGGCACGGCGGCGGTGCCTTCTCGGGCAAGGACCCGTCCAAGGTCGACCGCTCCGCGGCGTACGCGATGCGCTGGGTGGCCAAGAACGTCGTGGCCTCGGGCCTGGCCCGGCGCTGCGAGGCGCAGGTCGCCTACGCGATCGGCAAGGCCGCCCCGGTGGGGGTGTTCATCGAGACCTTCGGCACCGGCGTGATCCCCGACGAGGAGATCCAGCGGGCGGTGCTCGACGTCTTCGACCTCCGCCCGGCCGCGATCATCGAGGACCTCGACCTGCTCCGCCCGATCTACGCCATGACGGCGGCCTACGGCCACTTCGGCCGCGAGCTCCCGGAGTTCACGTGGGAGCGCACCGACCGCGGCGACGAGCTGCGGAAGGCCGCCGGACTCACCGACTGAGCAGCGACCCTTACCAGTTCTTGACCCCGAGGGTGATCCCCGCGGCCGCCATCGCTGACTAGATCGCCCGGAGACGACGGCTCGGTCAGACGGCGGCGATCCGGTGAGATCCCGGGCAGCAGCTCTCGTGGCCGTGACGGGCCTCTCGATCGCGACCCTGGCCCAGATCGCCCCGGCGGACTCATGGCCGCTGGTTGAGGAAGGCGTGCTAGCGCCTGTCTCGAAACCGGCCGTGCCGTCAGGGTGGTTTCGAGACGGTCGCAGAGCGACCTCCTCAACCACCGGAACGGCAGAGTCGGCCGGACCCGTCCGGGTGACCCGCGGTGCCGACGGGCTCGCCCGCGAGGTCGGCGTCACCGGCGGCCACGACCCCGCGGTCACCCCTGGCATGCCGGCCCGGGCCGCCGCGCGCGCCCACCTCGCCCGGTACGGCGCGCTGGTCGGCGTCGCCGACGGCGGCACCCGGCTGGTCGGTGGCGCGGTGACCCGGAGCGTGACCGGCGATGTCGTCGTACGGTTCACCGAGCTCCGCCGGGCCTGCCGGTGATCGGGGGAGCGGTCGCGGTCGACCTGCGCCCCGACCGGCAGCTCGGCTCGGTGACCGCCTCGGTGTCCCGTGCGTCGGTGCCGCGAGCGACGTACCCGAGCGGGGCGGCGAGACACGAGGCGCTGGCGGTCGCCGCGAAGCGGCTCGGGCCCGGCGATGCGGCCGAGCTCACGGCCGGCCCGCCGCAGCGGCGGTTGTACGACCCGGCGGCGCTCGGGGTGCCCCGCACCTCCGACCCGACGACCCACGCGCGCGGGGTCTGGTGGGTCGAGGTGTCCGCAGGCCCGGCGCTCCATCGGCTGCTGCTCGTCGACGACCGCACGGGGGCCGTCGTGCAGGACCTCGACCTGGTCGAGCAGCTCAACGGGGTGGTCTGCGACGACCACAACTTCACCGACCAGCTCGACCTGCCGTGCACGACCGACATCGCAGGCACCGAGCACGGCCCGGCCAGCCACGTGAAGGACGTCAACGACGCGTTCCGGCTCGCCGGCGTCGTCTCGACGTTCTACCTCCAGATCGGGGGGATCCCCCTGACCCGCCTGCTCGGGGTCGACGAGGGCAACCACCAGAGGCTGTCGTCGACGGTGCGGTACTGCGACCCCTTCGCCCCACCGTCGTTCTGCCCGCTCCAGAACGCCCTGGAACGGCGTCGGCATGTTCTACGGCCAGGGCTACGCCTCGGCCGACGACGTCGTGGGTCACGAGATGACCCACGGCGTGATCTCGCACAACTCCGACCTCTTCTACACGGTCGAGGTGGCCGACGCCACGCGCGGCCCGGCCGGCCGAGGGGCTGCCCTGGGTCAACGGGCCGCATGACGTGATCACCGACCTGTTCGCCGGCCGCGTGGGCTTCAGCCGCGACAGTCGCGGCTATCTGGCCAGCCAGCTGACGCTGACGAGGTACGGCGGACACGCGGTGTCGCCGCAGTTCACGATGAACACCGACAACGACTCCACCGAGCAGGGGTGGTACCTCGACGACATCCGGGTCTACACGTGCGGTCGCGCGCCGGTGCCGAGGAGCACCCCCGGATCTCCGGCCCTGCCACGGTCCGGGCACAGCTCATGGCGACGACCGGCCGCTGGTCGCCCTCGGGCGCGCGGCTTCGGATCCAGTGGTACGCCGACGGCCAGCCGATCGCCGACGCGACCGGGTCGTCGTACGTCGTCCGGGGTGCCGACCTCGGGAAGCGGCTCTCGGTGAAGGTGACCGCGACCTCCGCACGGCCGGCACGGCTCCACCTTCTCCCCGGCCACCTCCCGGATCAGTTGAGCCGTCGCGAATCGTCCCTCGACCCGGCACGAATCATCCCTCGACCCGTCCCGAATGCCCGGGCGAGCAGACGAGGAGAGCAGTCATCGACGGCTCGGTGCTGACTTTGTGACGGCTCAATGCCGGATTTGGGACGGCTCAACGGATCGGCGGGTAGGCGAGCCGTGGCGGCGTCGACGGGGGCTGGTAGAACAGCCCGCGTGGCCGACCGCGGTGAGTCCCCGCCCGAGACCCTGCCGGGTCTGCGGGCGACGGTGCGTGGCGCGCAACGCCGCCCGCGTCGTACGACGACACCGGAGCCCGTCGCGACGGTCGACCCGGTCGCCCGGGTGCTCGTCCACACGCCGCTGGCGCATCTCGACCGGCCCTTCGACTACGCCGTGCCGGCCTCGATGGCGGAGGCCGCCGTGCCGGGAGCGCGGGTCAGGGTGAGGTTCGCCGGCAAGGACCTCGACGGGTTCGTCCTCGCCCGCGCCTCGCAGACCGACCACACCGGCACGCTCGCGCCGCTGCGGCGGGTGGTCAGCCCCGAGCCGGTGCTCCGCGCGGTCATCGCCGAGCTCGCCGGGCTGCTCGCCGAGCGCTACGCCGGCACCCGCTCCGACGTGCTCCGGCTCGCCATCCCGCCTCGGCACGCGACGACCGAGAAGCGGTCCTCCCCGGCGGAGCAGCCGGCGTCGGTCGACGTCGCGCCCGCCCGTGCCTCCTGGGCGCGGTATCCCGCGGCCGACGCGTTCCTGGCCCACCTGGCCGACGGCGGCACGCCTCGCGCCGTCTGGTCGGCGCCCGCGGGGGAGGACTGGCCGCACCTGCTGGCGCAGGCAGCGGCGGTGACGCTGTCGGGCGGCCGGGGGAGCGTGCTGTGCGTGCCCGACCGGCGTGACGTCGCACGGCTCGACGCCGCCCTCACCGAGGCGGTGGGCGCCGGGCACCACGTCGTGCTCACGGCCGGGGCCGGGCCGGCCCGGCGCTACCGGGAGTTCCTCGCCGTCGCCCGCGGCACCCGTCGCATCGTCGTCGGCACGCGTGCGGCCGCGTTCGCGCCGGTGCACGAGCTCGGGCTGGTGGCCCTCTGGGACGACGGCGACGACCTCCACGCCGAGCCGCGCGCGCCGTACCCCCATGCTCGCGAGGTGCTGCTGACGCGAGCACAGGTCGAGCAGGCCGCGGCGCTGGTCGGCGGCTTCGCCCGCAGCGTCGAGGCCGAGCAGCTGCTCTCGAGCGGCTGGGCCCACGAGCTCGCCGCGCCGCGCGAGGCGCTCCGCGACGCGGTCACGGTCGCGGTGTCGGGTGCCAGCGACCGCGATCTCGCCCGAGACCCGAGGGCCCGTTCGGCGCGGATGCCGCGCCAGGTGCACGAGACCGTGGCCGCGGGGCTCGAGCACGGTCCGGTGCTGGTCCAGACCCCGAGGCGTGGGTACGCCGCGTCGCTGGCCTGCGAGCGCTGTCGTACGCCGGCCCGGTGCGTCGTCTGCTCGGGGCCCCTCCAGGTGGCCGGGCCGGCGGTTCCACCCACCTGCCGCTGGTGCGGCACCGTGGTCGACGCGTGGGCGTGCCGAGAGTGCGGACACCGCGGGCTCCGCGCGCCGGTCCTGGGCGAGCGGCGTACGGCCGAGGAGCTGGGCCGCGCCTTCCCCGAGGTCCGTGTGGTCGCCTCGGGCGGCGACCACGTGGTCGAGACCGTGCCCGCGACACCGTCGATCGTGGTCGCCACTCCCGGAGCCGAGCCGGTGGCGGCCGGTGGCTACGCCGCGGTCGTCCTGCTCGACACCTGGCTCGCGCTGGCGCGACCCGACCTGCGCACCGAGGAGGAGGCGCTACGCCGCTGGCTCGACGCCGCGGGCCTGGTGACCCCGGGCGGCCAGGTGCTGGCGGTCGGCGACCCGGGTCTTCCGGTCCTGCAGGCCCTTGTGCGGTGGGATCCGGCCGGCTTCGCACGCCGTGAGGCCGCCGGCCGGGCGGAGGCACACCTCCCACCGGCCAGCCGGCTCGCCACGCTCACGGGCGAGCCGGGGGCGGTCGACGACGCCCTGACCCTGCTCGCGCGGCCGCCCGGCACGGAGGTGCTCGGCCCGGTCGAGATCGACGACGGCGAGTCCCGGGTGGTGGTGCGGGTGCCGAGGGCCCAGGCCACCGCGCTGTCGCAGGCGCTCGGAGAGGTCCAGCGGGTCCGCTCGGCCCGCAAGCTCGACGCCGTACGCATCCAGGTCGACCCGGTGAGCCTGTGACGCGGCCCCGGCGACTCCGTGGGAGTGACGCCGGCTCCTAGACTGGCGGGCGCCGTCGGTCCCGACCAGCCAGAGGAGCTCCGTGGCCATCCAGCCGATCCGCCTGTTCGGTGACCCGATCCTGCGCCAGCCGGCGATCGAGGTCGTCGACTTCGACAAGGAGCTGCGCCGCCTCGTCGACGACCTCACGGACACCATGCTGGACGCGCCCGGGGCCGGCCTCGCCGCACCGCAGATCGGCGTCGGGCTGCGCGTCTTCACCTGGTCCATCGAGGGCGAACTGGGACACTTGATCAACCCGGTCCTCGACCTCTCCGAGGAGCAGCAGGACGGCCCCGAGGGCTGTCTGTCGATCCCCGGGGTGTCGATCGACTGCCGGCGGGCCCTCTCCGTGGTCGCCCGCGGCTTCGACCGGTACGGCGAGCCGGTCACGATCGAGGGCAGCGAGCTGCTGGCGCGGGCACTGCAGCACGAGACCGACCACCTCGACGGGGTGCTGTTCGTCGACCGCCTCGACCCGGCGCACCGCAAGCTGGCCATGAAGGAGATCCGGGAGTCCGACTGGTTCGGCCTCAACGGACCGCCGACCGTCAAGGTCTCGCCGCACCCGACCCGCGGTCTCGGGCTCTGATGCGGGTCGTCTTCGCGGGCACGCCCGAGGTGGCGCTCCCGGCGCTGGCGGCCGTGGCGGCCTCCGAGCACGAGCTGGTCGGTGTGGTGACCCGTCCCGACGCCCCCACGGGCCGCGGCCGGCGGCTGACGCGGTCGGCGGTGGCCGAGGCGGCCGAGGCGCTCGGCGTACCCCTGCTCAAGCCCGCCCACCCGCGCGACCCGGACTTCCAGGAGGCCCTGCGCGGGCTCGCGCCCGAGGCCTGTCCGGTGGTGGCGTACGGCGCCCTCCTGCCGCAGTCGGCCCTCGACATCCCGCCTCGTGGCTGGGTCAACCTGCACTTCTCCCTGCTGCCGCGGTGGCGCGGCGCGGCGCCCGTGCAGCACGCGATCTGGGCGGGAGACGACGTCACCGGCGCGACGACCTTCCGGCTCGTCAAGGAGCTCGACGCCGGCCCGACGTACGGACTCATGACCGAGACGATCCGTCCCCGCGACACCGCAGGTGACCTGCTGCGGCGTCTCGCCGAGGGTGGAGCGGGACTGCTCGTCGCCACGCTCGACGGGATCGCCGACGGCTCTCTCGAGGAACGAGCGCAGACCGGCGACGACGTCTCGTTCGCCCCCAAGATCAGCGTCGACGACGCTCGCGTCGACTGGACCCGGCCGGCCGCCGTGATCGACCGGCAGGTCCGTGCCTGCACGCCCGCGCCGGGTGCCTGGACGACGTACGCCGGCGAGCGCCTCAAGCTCGGGCCGGTGACACCGGCCGACGGTGCGCTGCCGCCGGGGGAGCTGATGGCGGGCAAGAGCGCCGTGGTGGTGGGCACGGGCACGCGGGCGCTGCGCCTCGGCGAGGTGCAGCCGGTGGGCAAGCGGCCGATGGCAGCAGCCGACTGGGCGCGCGGCCTGCGGCTCGCCGGCGGCGAGGTGCTGACGTGACCCGCCCGGCCCGGCTCGCCGACGTCGACGCGATCTGCCGCTCGTTGCCCGAGGTCGAGCTCGGTACGTCGTGGGGCGACCGCCCGACGTACCTCGTGCTCCAGAAGCCCAAGCCGCGCGGCTTCGTGCTCGCCCGCGCCCCGCGTCACGACGCGGTGGACCCCGAGACCGGTGAGGAGTACGACGACCTGCTGGTGGTCCGTACCGCCAACGCCCACGACAAGGCCGCACTGGTCGAGGCCGACGGGCCGTTCTTCACCATCGACCACTTCCGCAACTTCAACGCCGTACTCGTCCGCACGAGCCGCCTCGGCGAGCTCGACTTCGACGAGCTCCGCGAGGTCCTCACCGACGCCTGGCTCGCGGTCGCGCCGAAGTCACTGGCCAAGAAGCTCCTGGCCGGCGATCTCGACCAGCTCGATCGGCGAAAGGGGCTCGATCCGCGATGACGGCTCCCGACCCGGCCCGGCGGGCGGCGTACGACGTCCTGCGGGCGGTCCGCGTCGCCGGCGCCTACACCAACCTGGCGCTGCCCGTCGCTCTCGGCCGGCGCGGCGTGACCGGGCGCGACGCGGCGTTCGCCACGGAGCTGGCCAGCGGCACGATCCGGCGCCGCGGCACGTACGACGCCGTGCTCGGCGCCTGCTCCTCGCGGCCGCTGGCCAAGGTGCAGGTGAAGGTGCTCGACATCCTGCGGCTGGGGTGCCATCAGCTGCTCTCGATGCGGGTGCCCCCGCACGCGGCGATCAGCACCAGCGTCGACCTGGCGCGCGCCGAGGTCGGTGAGGGAGCCGCGGGGTTCACCAACGCCGTGCTGCGCAAGGTGGCCGAGCGCGACCGGGACTCCTGGGTCAGGCGCGTCGCGCCCGATCCGGACCGGGATCCGGTCGGCTACGCCGAGGTGGCGTACAGCCATCCGCGCTGGATCGTCGAGCTGCTGACCGAGGCGATCGGGCCGTCCGAGATCGACGCGCTGCTGGCGGCCGACAACGACTCACCGGCGGTGACGTTGGTCGCCAGACCGGGGCGCTCGACGCGCGACGAGCTGCCGGGCGAGCCGACGCGCTTCTCGCCGTACGGCGTGAGCTCGTCGGGGGGAGACCCGAGCGCGGTGCCGGCCGTTGCCGAGGGTCGCGCAGGCGTGCAGGACGAGGGCTCCCAGCTCGTCGTGGTCGCACTCGCGGACGCGGTCATCGACGGGAGCGACCGCCGCTGGCTCGACCTCTGTGCCGGCCCGGGCGGGAAGGCCGCCCTGCTGGCCGCGCTGGCGTCCGGCCGGGACGCCCGGCTCGTCGCCAACGAGCTGCAGCAGCACCGAGCCGACCTGGTACGCCGCGTCCTGACCGGCGCCGACGGTGTCGACGAGGTGACGGTGGCCGACGGCACCGCGCCGCCGTGGGACCCCGGCAGCTTCGACCGCGTACTGGTGGACGCGCCGTGCTCCGGACTCGGTGCCCTGCGCCGCCGTCCCGAGGCGCGGTGGCACAAGCAGCCCGACGACCTGCCCGCTCTCGTGGAGCTCCAGGTGGCGCTGCTCACCTCCGCGCTGTCGCTGGTGCGGCCCGGGGGCGTGGTCGTCTACGCGACGTGCTCGCCGGTGCTGGCAGAGACCGGCGGCGTGGTCACCCGGGTGCTCGAGGCCCGACCCGACGCGGACCTCGAGCCGGTGCCGCTCGCCGTACCCGACAGCGCCGGCCCGCTCCCCGGCACCGTCCAGCTGTGGCCGCACCGCCACCGCACCGACGCGATGTTCCTGGCGCTGCTGAGACGCCGCTGATCCCGTGGGCCTGCCGGCTCACTCGGCTCGGAGGTGTCGCAGATAGGCCTCGGGACTGTCGAGGAAGCGTTTCCAGTGCCAGACCAGGTCGAGGTCCTCCCACGTCGTCTCGCGCAGCCCCCACTCACCCACCTCGAGCAGCCTCGCGCCCGGGAGGGCCGCGAGGACCGGCGAGTGGGTCGCGCACAGCACCTGCCCTCCCTCCGCGGCCAGCGAGAGCAGCGAGTGCACGAGGCTCAGGGTCGAGGTGAACGAGAGGGCGGCCTCGGGCTCGTCGAGGCAGTAGAAGCCAGGGGTGTCGAAGCGACGAGCGATGACGGCGAGGAACGACTCGCCGTGGCTCAGCTCGTGGAAGACCGGATCGGAAGGAGGTCGGAAGCGCACCGGGTTCTCCTCCAGGTAGGTGTAGAAGCCGTGCATCGTCTCGGCACGCAGGAAGAATCCCCATCGCCCCGCACCGAGCCCGCGCTGCAGCCGCAGGCTGCCTGACAGCGGGGACTCCGAGCTCCGGGTGCCGTGCCGGCTGCCGGTGGACCCGCCCTCGCCGCCCAACCCGTACGCCATGGCCACGGCCTCGACCAGCGTGGACTTGCCCGAGCCGTTCTCACCGACCAGGAACGTCACCCCCTTGGCCAGCGCCAGCCCCTCCCTCAGGAGCTGCGCGACGGCCGGGATGTCGGCCGGCCACCGGTCGAGGGGCAGCGGGTGCTGCGGGTCCGCGGAGATGCGCACCACCGGCGGCTGATCGAAGTCCACGGCGGCACGGTACGCCGTACGACCGCTAGCGTTGCCGCATGGCGAGCCCGTTCACCGAGGTCGAGGTGGACAACCGTGTCGTGAAGGTGACCAACCCCGAGCGCGTCTACTTCCCCGACAGCGGCGCGACCAAGCTCGACCTGGTCGAGTACTACCTGAGCGTCGGCCCGGGCATCGTGAACGCCCTGCTCGAACGGCCGTGCATGCTCCATCGGTTCCCGACCGGGCTGGCCGGCGAGAAGGTGCACCAGAAGCGGCTGCCGTCCGGCGCACCCGACTGGGTCGAGACCGTGCGGCTGCACTTCCCGCGCTGGAACCGCACCGCCGACGAGCTGTGCGTGACCGAGCTCGGGGCGGTGATCTGGGCGGTGCAGATGTCGACGGTCGAGTTCCACCCGTGGAACAGCCGCCGCGAGGACCCCGAGAAGCCCGACGAGTGGCGCATCGACCTCGACCCCGGTCCGCTCAGTGACTTCGCGCAGGTGCAGCGGGTCGCCGGCGTGACCCACGAGATCCTCGACGAGCTCGGCGCGGTCGGCTACCCCAAGACCAGCGGTGGCAAGGGGCTGCACGTCTACGTCCGCATCAGGCCCGACCACGGTCACAAGGAGGTACGCCGGGCCGCGCTCGCGTTCGCGCGGGAGGTCGAGCGCCGGATGCCCGACGACGTGACCACGCTGTGGTGGCGCAAGGACCGCGACCCGCACCATCTCTTCGTCGACTACAACCAGAACGCCCGCGACCACACGATCGCCGCGGCGTACTCCGTGCGCGGGTTCCCGGACGCCCGCGTCTCGACCCCGGTGCGCTGGGACGAGGTCGACGACTGCGACCCTCACGACTTCACGATGTACACCGTGCCCGGGCGGTACGCCGAGCTGGGCGACCTGCACGAGGACATCGACGACCACGTCTTCGACATCGAGCCGCTGCGGCAGTGGGCGGACCGCGACGAGGCCGCCGGCCTCACGTCCACCACCGGGAACGACGAAGAGCCGACCCACGAGGAGGATGCATGAACCGCGTCGTCGACCTGGCCGACAAGCTCGACCTGTTCTCGGAGCACTGGTCGCCCAAGGTCGTCGCGCGCCTCAACGACTACGAGATCAAGCTGGCGAAGCTCAAGGGTGAGTTCGTGTGGCACACCCACGACGACACCGACGAGCTCTTCTTGGTGATCGAGGGGACGCTCACGATCCAGCTCCGCGACGATGACGGCCGCCCGCACGACGTGACCCTCACCGCCGGCCAGCTGTACGTCGTGCCCCGCGGTGTCGAGCACTGTCCGGTGGCCGACGGCGACGTGGCCGTGATGCTGATCGAGCCGGCCGGCGTCGTGAACACCGGCAGTGCCGGCGGCGACCTGACCGCGCCGTACGACGACTCACTGCTCGACCGCCCCTAGGATCGCCGCGTGGCCACCTCCCCGAGCGACCCGACGACGCGTCCCGAGTCGGGCGTCGCCGACCCGGGGGACCAGGCGATCGCCGCGGTGGCCGCCTTCGCCGCGGGTCACGACGACCTGGTGCTCGCGGGGGCCGAGGCGGTCGACCTGGTGACCAGCCTCCTCGACGAGGCCGGCATCAACTACCTCACGGTGTCGGGCCGGACGAAGAGCGTCGCGTCGTTCGCCGAGAAGGCGACCAGGTCGGCGGACGGGGTCCGCCTCTACACCGACCCGCTGCGCGAGATCGGCGACCAGATCGGCGTCCGCGTGATCACCTACGTCCGCGCCGACGTGGACGCCGTCGCCGACCTGATGGGCGACCAGGTGGTCGTCAAGGACGACCGCGACCTGGGCCGCGAGACCGCCAGCGAGGGCCGTTTCGGCTACGCGAGCCGGCACCTGCAGATCGCCCTCGACGCGGCGCGCGAGGGCCAGCCGGCGTACGCCCACCTGGGCGGGCGCAACGTCCAGGTACAGATCCGGACCGTGCTCCAGCACGCGTGGGCGGAGTTCGAGCACGACATCCGCTACAAGGGCACGGTGCCCGCGGAGCATGCTCACGACTTCGACCGCCGCTTCACGCTCGCCGCCGGGCTCCTCGAGCTGGCCGACCAGGAGTTCACCACGATCCGCGACCGCCTCCGCGGGCCGGTGTCCAGCGCCGGGCATCTCGAGGCCGTCTCCGCGGACGACGACCCGCGCCTCGACGCGCGTGAGCTCGCGGCCTTCCTCGCCGGCCAGTACGCCGACGCCGGCTGGTCCCGTAGCGATCACTACGTCTGGGTGTCCGGACTCCTCCTCGAGCTCGGCCTCACGTCGCTCGACGAGCTCGGCGACGTGCTGCGCGCGGCCGACGAGACGACGATCAGCGAGCAGATGGACTACCGCTACCCGCCGGGTGCCGTACGACGGCTCGACGACGCGCTGCTCGCGACGTACGGCGAGCGCTACGTCGGGCTCCACGGCAACGCGCACCGGGTGACGGCCCTGCGCGCGCGGCTCGACAAGCTGCGCGAGCCCCAGGGAGACACACCCTAGGATCGGCCCGTGGCCATCCAGATCACGCCGAGCATCCTGACCGCCGACTTCGCCGACCTCGGCGCCGAGCTGGCCCGCATCCCCAGCGCCGACTGGGTCCACGTCGACGTGATGGACAACCACTTCGTGCCCAACCTGACCTTCGGACCGGCGACGGTCGCGGCGCTGGTGCGGAGCACACCGCTGCCGATCGACGTCCACCTGATGATCACCGACGCCGACCGCAACGCCGCGGCGTACGTCGAGGCGGGCGCGGCGAGCGTGACCTTCCACGTCGAGGCCGCGGTCGCGCCGGTACGGCTGGCCCGCGAGATCCGCGGTCAGGGTGCGCGCGCCAGCATGGCGCTACGGCCGGCGACGCCGATCGACCCCTACGAGGACCTGCTGCCCGAGCTCGACATGGTGCTCATCATGACGGTGGAACCCGGGTTCGGCGGCCAGAGGTTCCTCGACCTCTGCCTGCCCAAGATCCGCCGGGCCCGCGAGCTCATGGACAAGCACGGCGTCGAGACCTGGCTCCAGGTCGACGGCGGGGTCAGCCTCGAGACGATCGAGCGGTGTGCCGAGGCGGGCGCGGACGTCTTCGTGGCCGGGTCGGCGGTGTTCGACGCCGCCGACCCCGACGCCATGGTGCAGGCCCTGCGTCAGGCGGCCGGCGGCTGAGCCGAAGGCGTGACCCTCTGACGTCGCTCCTGGGCCGGTGTCAGCCGTGACCCGGACCGCAGCCGCGGAGGCCCGGGTCGACGACGCGGTACACCGTGAGCCGCCCGTTCGTGACGACCCGCTGGAGACCGGCACACGCGTCCAGCCCCTGCAGGTCGGTCGGGACGTACCACGTGTTGCCCGTGCTCAGCGCATACGTGTGCGGGTCGCCCACGGCCACCCAGCGGACGTGGTTCGCGGCCAGGAAGGCCCAGTTCGCCGCGGGGTCGGCGAAGAATGCATGGGCATCCTGGAGCAGCCGGTTGGCGCGCCGCATCAGCCCACCGAACGTGTACGGCGCCCGTCCGTCAAGCAGTCCCTCCCCGGCCGTCACGTCGGGCACGAACCCCTCGGTGTACCCGTTCGCCAGCACCACGTCGCCCGGTTTCACCGGGAGCGACCGCCACAGCGCTACGTCGCCGCGCGACGGAGCCAGCCGGACGTCGTACCGCGCGACGCTCACCAGCGAGACGATGCCGACGACCGAGATCGCGGCGAGCAGCACGGACAACCCGCGCCGGGGACGCATCAGCGAGCGACCTCTCCACAGCCAGCCCTCCCTGGCGAGCGACCCGACCCCGAACGCGACGAAGGGCGGCACCAGCAGGCTCGCCTCGAGCACGATGCGCGACGCGCCGGTACGGCGTGGCACGTATCCCTGCCACCCGAACATGAAGACCGAGGCGACGATCGCCAGACCGAGCAGGGTCAGGAGGCTGAAGGTGCCGACGAACCGCGCGTCGGGGTCGCGGCGACGGCGCCACATCCCGAGGGTCGCGAGGAGGAGGGCCGGGACGATCCACCACCACGATCCCTGGTAGAGGTCGCGCAGCGCCTCGTGCATCAGGCCGAGGTTGCTCGGCGGGATCGACGGCGCGTCGCCACGGGCCGCGCGGTAGAACTCCCAGGTGGGGTCGGCGAGTCCGCCGCGGTCGACGAGGCCCCCGGCGGTCGTGGTCCCGGACGCCTCCCGGAAGGCCAGCCCGGTGACGACCACGGCCACGGCGTACGACGCGAGCGCGATCCCGGCGCGGCGCAGCGTCTCTCTCCGCGGGCCGCGTGCCAACGAGGCCAGCGCCACGGCTGTGACCATCACGCCGGTCGTGACGGCCGCGATGCCGTGCACCTGCGACAACGAGGCGACCAGCACTGCCCCCGCAGCGAGTGACCGCCGGTCCCCGCGTCGGAACCAGTCGAGGCTGAGAGCCAGGATCAGCAGGGCGAGGCCGAGGCCGAGCCCCTCGGGCCGGTACGCCGCGAGCCTGATCGCGGCGATCCCGCTGGCCAGCGCCGGCGGGATCGCGAGGAGTGCCGCTCGGCGACCGGCTCCGAGTGCCGACGCCACCGCCACGGCGCCGAAACCCACGATGAGGACGCTGACCAGGACCACGATCGTGACCACGGTGATCGGGCCACGCGGGTCCTGCACGAGCAGCATCGCCGTGCCCGTCGTGAACAGGTGGTAGTCGTTGAGGAAGGGCGTCGTCGTCGCGAACTCGATGGACGTCGACGGGATGGACCCGACTTCCGCGACCTGTCGGGCGAGTCCGTAGTAGTACCACGGCGTGGACCCGAGGGGCGACCAGGAGGTGTGGACGATGGCGTAGCCGAGCGGCGCGAACACCAGCGTCGTGAGTGCGCCGACGGCGACGAGCCGCCCGCCCACCGGTCGGACGACACCGCGCAGCTGCCTGCGCTGGCGGGGGAGGAGCAGCACCACCAAGGAGGCGACGGCCACGAGGCCGTCCCAGAGCCACGCCGAGGACGAGGTGAGTCCGACCGTGCGGGTGAGGATGCCCGAGCCGATCAGCCACGTGGCGAGGCCGCAGGCGAGACCGCGGGAGAGCACGACGTCGACCGGGCTCCGCGGCCGGTCAGGGGCGGAGTCCGGGCTGTCGGACAGCAGCATCGTGCCGGCCAGGGCCGGGAGCACGAGGACGAGCAGCAGGGCGGCGAGCGCGCTCATCCCCGGCCCCGCGCTCGGACCCACGACCGGGTGATGGCGCCGAGGAAGCCCCAGGCGTAGCCGAGGCCGCGCGGCTTCTTGCTCACCCCGGTCTCACGGCTACGGATGTGCACGGGAACCTCGTGGATCTTCAGGCCACGTCCGGCCGCCTGGATCAGGATCTCCGGCGCCGAGAACCGGTCCTCGACCAGCCGCAGCCGCGCGAGCGCCGTACCGTCCACGGCCCGGTATCCGTTGGTGCAGTCGGTGACCGAGGTGTGGGTGAGCCACCTGATCAGCCGGGTGAAGCCGCGGATCCCGAGGTCGCGGGCGCCGCCGGCGTCGTCGTACCGGCCGAGGAAGCGCGAGCCCTGTACGTAGTCCGCCTCCCCGTCGACGACCGGTCCGACCAGCGCGGGCAGGTCTGCCGGGTCGTGTTGGCCGTCGGCGTCCATCGTCACCACGACCGTGGCCCCGAGTCGCGTGGCGAGGGCGAACCCGGTGCGCAGCGCGTCGCCCTGGCCGAGGTTGCGACGGTGCGTCGCGACCAGGGCTCCGGCTCGTCGCGCCTCCTCGGGCGTGTCGTCGCTGCTGCCGTCGTCGATGACGACCGTGCGGACGGGCAGGCCGCAGAGCGTCTCCGGCAGGGTGGCGAGCAGCGGTCCGATGGACCCGGCCTCGTCGTACGCGGCCATCGCGATGACGAGAAGACGCCCTTCGACCGGAGGCTCACCGACGCGCTCGGTCGCCACGTCGGCCCTCAGTGCCTCCTCGACCGCGGCGACGCGGATCTCGGATGCCCTCCGTCGCGCGACCTGAGCGTGGTGTCGGCGTACCTGGACGCCGCCCAGGGCGAGCACGGCCAGGCCTGCGGCCACGGTCCGGGCACGTGTCACCCGCCCGACTCCTGGAACCACGCCACCGTACGGTCGAGGCCCTCGGTCAGGGCGACTCGTGGCTCGTACCCGAAGAGCTCTCGGGCCAGGGAGATGTCGGAGACGCTGCGCGTCACGTCGCCGACACGGGCCGGGAGGTGCTCGACCGGCACGTCTCCGAGCCGGTGGGAGATCTGCTCGGCGATCTCGAGCACGGTGGTCTCGGTACCGGAGCCGAGGTGTGCGACCAGTCCGGTGCCACCCCTGGTCACCGCCTGCGCAATGCCACAGGCCAGGTCGTCGACGAAGACGAAGTCACGGGTCTGCGACCCGTCGCCGTGGACGACGAGCGGCTCTCCGGCGAGCGCACGCTTGCAGAACGCAGCGACGACGGACCCCTTGTGGTAGCTGTAGGGGCCGTAGACGTTGGAGAACCGCAGGGCCACCGTCGGCAGCCCGTACGAGCCGGCGAAGGCCGAGCAGTACGCCTCCCCGGCGAGCTTGGAGGCGCCGTAGGGCGACGTCGGGCGGGGCACCATCCCCTCGTGGGCCGGTGGGGTGATCTCCCCGAGAGGCGCACTCGACGAGGCGAGGACGAAGCCCTGCACCCCGGCATCGCGTGCGGCGATCAGGGCGTGGAGGGTGCCACGGACGTTCAGGTCGCAGTCCTCGAGAGGGTCCTCGACCGACGCCGGCACGCCCGCCTGGGCAGCCAGGTGTACGACGTGGGTGCAGCCACGGGTGGCCGCGCTCAGGGCCGCCGGGTCCAGGATGTCGCCCTCGACGATCTCGTCGTACGCCGCGCGCTCGGCGTCGTCGCGGCGGCCGGTGCTGAAGTCGTCGTAGCAGCGGGTCGCGAAGCCCAGGGCCGCGAGCACCGGAGCGAGGTTGACGCCGATGAACCCGGCGCCGCCGGTCACCAGGACTCGCTCCTGGCTCACCGCCATGTGGTGCGAGGGGCGATGGCCTCGTGGACGGTGCGGTCCTGGTACTTCTGGAGCGTGGAGAGGGCGTCGGTCACGAGGTCCTCGGAGAGCAGCGTGGGCTTCAGCCCGAGGTCGAGCAGCTTGGTGTGCGTCGGGTTGTAGTAGTGCTCCTGCGCCTCGGTGCGCGGGTTCTCGACCTCGCCGATCTCCACCGCGAGGCCGAGCTCCTTGCCTGCCTGCTGCACGGCCACCGCGAGGTCGCGGATCGAGAAGGACTCGGTGAACTGGTTGTAGACCCGCATCTCGCCGCGCTCGGCCGGGTTGAGGAGCGCCAGCTCGACGCACGCGAGGGTGTCGCGGATGTTGAGGAACCCGCGGGTCTGGCCGCCACTGCCGTAGACGGTCAGGGGCATGCCGACCACCGCCTGGAGGCAGAACCGGTTGAGCGCCGTGCCGAACTGCTCGTCGTAGTCGAACCGCGTGAGGAGCCGGTCGTCGAGCAGCGTCTCCTCGGTGTGGACGCCGTAGACGACGCCCTGGTTGAGGTCGGTGGCGCGGAGCCCGTAGACACGGCTCGCGAAGTGGATGTTGGTGGAGTCGGCGACCTTGCTGGCGTGGTACCAGCTGTGGGGCACCTTGGGGAACGGCAGGGTGTCCGTGCGTCCCTTGTGCTCGATCTCGAGGTAGCCCTCCTCGATGTCGATGTTGGGGCAGCCGTACTCGCCCATGGTCCCCAGCTTGACCAGGTGGCAGTCGGGGTTGTTCTCGAGGATGGCGAAGATGACGTTGAGGTTGTTCTCCACGTTGTTGACCTGGGTGAAGATGGCCTGCGACCGACCCTGCATCGAGTACGGCGCGGACGGAATCTGGCCGTAGTGGACGATCGCGTCCGGGTGGAACTCCCGGACCACGCGGTTGAGCAGGTCGAAGTCGCACAGGTCGAGGACGTGGACGTCGATGGTGTGACCCGACACCTCCTTCCACGCCACAGCCCGCTGCGGGAGGGTGGAGATCGGCGTCAGGCTGTCGCCCCCCGACTGCGTCACCAGCTGCCGGCGCAGGTAGTTGTCGACCACGGCGACCTCGTGGCCGTGGGAGGACAGACTCATGGCCGTGGGCCAACCGAGGTACCCGTCGCCCCCCAACACCAGGACACGCATCGTGGCTCCCTTCATCGCACTCTGCAGACGCCAGAAACCTAGCCTGCCACGCCCGAACCGCCTATCCGGGGCCGCCGGAACACCCACGAGGGACGCGTCGGCTCAACCCGGTCCCGGCGTCGTGTCGCCCCTGACGAACAGTCGGTCGAACAGCAGGAAGCGGAAGGCGAACATCACGACGTAGACGAGGAAGTAGATCCCCCACACGAGGAGGACGTGGGTGGCGTGCGAGATCGAGGTGCGGTCGAGCAGGGTCGCGCCCACGCTGGTGGCCACGATCGCCAGGCCCAGCGTCCCGAAGACGATCGCGGCGTACGGCAGGAGCTCCCGCCTGAGGCTGGGGCGTCCGCGCCGACCCCAGGTCCACGAGCGGTTCATCCAGTAGTTGGGGATCGCGCCGGCGAGCCAGGCGAACGTCGAAGTGACGGTCGTCGAGGCGCCGACCGGTCCGTAGAGCACCAGGAACGTCGCCTGGCTGCAGACGGTCGCGACGACCGAGCCGGCGCCGTACCGGGCCATCCGGCCGATCAGCTCGGAGCGCAGCTCGCGCATCTGCGCGAACCTCTCGACGACGCCCGGCATGCGGTCAGCCTACGCAGGCTCCCGCCCGGTGCCATCGCGCGAGGGGTGACCACGTCGATGGTGCTGCGGGCACCTCGCGCTACGCTGGGTCCTGCAAGAGCCAAGTGCTCGCGTGCTCTGGGGGCGGTGGAACTCCGCACCGGCGGTGACTGAGGACGAGTTCCCTCAGAAGTCCGCGACCCGGTCTCAGCCAGAGACCGGTTGACCAGGTGGAACTCCTGGACCGACGGTCAAAGTCCGGATGAGAAGCGCACGCAGGATGATGACCGTCGGTCGAGCGCAGTCGAGACCACGGCACCATCCGAGCCCCGGAGTCCGCGACGAGGACACGAGGGGCCGGGAATGAGCTTCAGCGAGATCGAGCGCACCGCGATGCGTCGTGCCCTCGCGCTGGCCGCGAGCGACGGTGTACCCCTCGGGCCGAACCCGCGCGTCGGCTGCGTCCTGCTCGACGCGGAGGGTCGCACCGTCGCCGAGGGGTATCACCGAGGCGCCGGCTCGCCGCATGCGGAGGCCGACGCGCTGGCACGAGCCGGGTCCGCGGCACGAGGTGCCACCGCGGTCGTGACGCTGGAGCCGTGCAACCACACCGGCCGGACCGGCCCGTGCGCACAGGCGCTCGTCGACGCCGGCGTACGACGTGTGGTCATCGCCCAGCGCGACGTCAACCCCGTCGCGACCGGTGGGACAGAGACGCTCCTCGGCGCAGGCGTCGAGGTCGAGACGGGTCTGTGCGCCGACGAGGCGCGCGCGGTCAACCGGGTCTGGACCTTCGCCGTGGAGCACGGAAGACCCTTCGTCACCTGGAAGTTCGCGACCACCCTCGACGGTCGTAGTGCTGCCGCCGACGGCACCAGCCGGTGGGTGTCCAGCCCCGCTGCGCGTCTCGACACCCACAGGCTGCGCGGGCAGTGCGACACCATGCTGGTCGGCACGAACACCGTTGCCGTCGACGACCCCCACCTGACCGCACGCGACGTCGTCGGCGGCCTGCTGCCGCGGCAGCCGCTACGGGTCGTGATGGGGGAGCGCGACCTCGACCCCGGGCGCCGCATCTTCGACGATGCCGCCGAGACCCTGCAGCTGCGGACCCACGACCCCGAGGCGGCGCTGAAGGACCTCTTCGGCCGCGACCGGCAGCACGTCTTCCTGGAGGGCGGCCCGACGGTCGCGGCGGCGTTCCTGACAGCGGGGCTCGTCGACGAGGTCGTCGTCTACGTGGCACCGATGCTGCTCGGCGCCGGCCGCAGCGCGGTCGCCGACCTGGGAATCCCGACCATCGCCGAAGCGCTGCACCTGCAGGTCACCGACGTCACCGTGCTCCCGCCGGTGAACGAGGGGGACGACACCGACGTACGCATCACCATGACCCCGTCGCCGGTGCCCGAGCCGGTCGAGACCGCGAGAGAGGACTGACCATGTTCACCGGGATCATCGAGGAGCTCGGCACGGTGGAGACCGTGGAGCGGCAGTCGGACGCCGTCCGGCTCACCGTGCGCGCGCGTGCCGTGCTGGAAGACGCCTCCCTCGGCGACTCGATCTCCGTCAACGGCTGCTGCCTGACGGTGGTCTCGACGAGCTCGACCGGCGGAGACACGAGCTCGACCGGCGGAGACACGAGCTCGACCGGCGGAGGGAGGGCGGAGCTCTTCACTGCGGACGTGATGGCCGAGACCCTCGCCAAGACCGGGCTCGGCGCACTCGTCCCGGGCGACCGGGTCAACCTCGAGCGGGCCGTCACCGCGGGCACCCGGCTCGGTGGACACCTCGTCCAGGGTCACGTCGACGGCGTCGGGCATCTCGTACGCCGCGACCCCGGCGACCACTGGGACGTCGTGACGATCTCGCTCCCGGCCGCGCTCGCGCCGTACCTCGTCGACAAGGGCTCGATCACCGTGGACGGCGTCAGCCTCACGGTCGTGGAGGCGCGGGACCACGACTTCACCGTCAGCCTGATCCCCGAGACCCTCCGCCGTACGACGCTGGGCTTCCGCGAGCCGGGCGACCCGGTCAACCTCGAGGTCGACGTCATCGGCAAGTACGTCGCGCGCCAGCTGGAGCTGCGGGGGGCGGTCGCCCGATGAACCTCCTCCAGTGGCTCTACGACGCCCAGGTGACGATCGCCGGCCATCCGATCACCTGGCGCGAGATCCTCGGCAACGCCTTCGGCTTCGCCTCCGCACTGGGCGGACTGCGACGACGCATCTGGGCCTGGCCCGTCGGCATCGTCGGCAACGTCCTGCTGTTCAGCGTCTTCATCGCCGCGACGTTCGAGGCCGGCGCGCAGCAGCCGCTGTACGGCCAGGCCGGACGCCAGGTGTTCTTCGTCGTCACGAGCGTCTACGGCTGGTGGCGGTGGCAGCGGATCAAGTCCCAGCGGACCGCGTCCGCGCCCGCCATCACCCCGCGCTGGGCGACCGCGGTCGAGCGGATCGGCTACCTCGGCGTGTGGGTCGCGGGGGTGCTGGTGTGCCAGTGGCTGTTCTCGGTGATCGGCGCCGGCTACCCGGCCCCGCGCTGGTACTACTGGTGCGACGCCTGGATCTTCGTCGGCTCGATGGTCGCGACGTACGCCATGGCGCGCGGCTGGAACGACTTCTGGCTGGCCTGGATCGCCGTCGACCTGGTCGGCGTACCCCTGCTGTGGCACAGCCACTACTACCCGACCGCGATCCTCTACGTCGTGTACGGCGGCCTCGTGATCTGGGGCTTCGTGGTCTGGCTACGCGCCAGCCGAACCGAGCAGGACCCCGATCTCGTCGAACGCCGTCGAGACCCGCAGATCGCAGGAGAGGTGTCATGACCGTTCCACTGGACAGCATCGAGCGTGCCCTGGCCGACATCGCCGCGGGCAAGGCCGTCGTCGTCGTCGACGACGTGGAGCGCGAGAACGAGGGCGACCTCGTCTTCGCCGCGGCCAAGGCGACGCCCGAGCTGATGGCCTTCACGATCCGGCACTCGAGCGGGGTGATCTGCGTGCCGATGCCGGCCGCGATGCTCGACCGGCTCGAGATCCCGCTGATGACCCCGCACAACCGCGACAAGATGCGCACGGCGTACACGATCTCGGTGGACGCGCGCGACGGCGTGACCACCGGGATCAGCGCCGGCGACCGCGCCCACACCGCCCGGGTGCTCGCCGACTCGGCCACCGAGCCGTGGGAGCTCACCCGCCCGGGTCACGTCTTCCCGCTCCGCTACCGCGAGGGCGGCGTGCTGTCGCGGCGCGGCCACACCGAGGCGGCCGTGGACCTGGCCCGCCTCGCCGGTCTCACCCCGGCCGGCGTGCTCGTCGAGGTGGTCAACGACGACGGCACCATGAAGCGCGCGCCCGAGCTGCGGACGTTCGCCGACGAGCACGGGCTGGCGATGATCTCCATCGACGACCTGGTCCGCTACCGGCACCGCACCGAGGCCCTGGTCGAGCGCGTGACCGAGACCCGGCTACCGACCCGGCACGGCGAGTTCCGGGCCTACGGCTTCCGGTCCACGATCGACGCCTCCGAGCACCTCGCGCTGGTGTACGGCGACGTGGGCTCGACCGGCGCGGGGGGTGCGACCGACGGGGCGGAGCCGGTCCTGGTGCGGGTGCACTCCGAGTGCCTGACCGGTGACGTCTTCGGGTCGCAGCGCTGTGACTGCGGTCCGCAGCTAGACGAGGCGCTCGAGCGCGTCGTCATCGCCGGTCGCGGTGTGGTCGTCTATCTCCGCGGCCACGAGGGCCGGGGCATCGGTCTGGTGGCCAAGCTGCAGGCGTATGCCCTGCAGGACCAGGGTCGCGACACCGTTGACGCCAACCTCGATCTCGGCCTCCCGGCCGACGCACGGCACTACGGCGCCGCCTCACAGGTGCTGCGCGACCTGGGCGTGGCGAGCGTGCGCCTCCTGACCAACAACCCGGAGAAGTCCCAGAGCCTGCAGGACTTCGGGATCCACGTGGCCGCACAGGTGCCGCTCACCCCGCACCCCAACCCCCACAACCTCGCCTACCTCCGCACCAAGCGCGACCGCATGGGCCACGAGCTGCCCGATCTGGCGCCGGAGCCGACCCCGGGGGCCCGGCTGTGAGCGGACGCGGCGCTCCCGACGTGGAGCCCGTCGACTGCAGCGACCTGCGCGTCGCTGTCGTCGCCGCCCAGTGGCACACCGAGGTGATGGACGGCCTGCTGGACGGCGCCCGGCGAGCGCTCGCGGCGTACGCCGTGCGCGACGCCACCGAGGTCCGCGTCCCCGGGACCTTCGAGCTCCCGGTGGTGGCCGCGGAGCTGGCCCGTACGCACGATGCGGTGGTGGCGCTCGGCGTCGTCGTCCGCGGCGGGACCCCGCACTTCGACTACGTCTGCTCGGCCGCCACCGACGGACTCACCCGCGTCGCCCTCGACCACGCGACCCCGGTCGGCTTCGGCGTCCTCACCTGCGACGACGACGCTCAGGCGCTCGACCGGGCCGGCCTCGAGGGCTCGCACGAGGACAAGGGCTACGAGGCGACCGCCGCGGCCCTCCTCACCGCGCGCACGCTGCGCGACCTCCGCGCCGCCGAGTAGGGCCCACCCTGCCGCTGTCGCGCGCCGAGCCGCGACCGGTGGCTACTGCTGGGCCCGCCACTCGTCGACGAGGAGGGCATAGACGGCGCTGTCGACCCAGCCGAGGTCTCGGTGCAGCGAGTCGCGTACGCCGTGCGTCTCCTGCCGCATCCCCAGCCGCTTCATCACGGCCAGGGAGGGCGTGTTGTCCGCGAACGCGGCCGCCGTGAGGCGTCGTACGCCCAGGTCCTCGAAGCACAGGCGGACGACGTCGTTCATGGCCTCGGTGACGTAGCCGTGGCCCTGCTGAGCCGGGTCGAGGCACCAGCCGATCTCGGCCTGGAGGGCGCGCCCCTGGTCCTCGACCTCGCTTTGCGCCCACGCGTCGGTGACGTGCAGGTACAGGTCACCGATCACCTCCTCGTCGAGCTCCATCACCAGGGTGCGGCCGAGGGCGTCGTGCTCGCCCTGGCGAAGCAGGAACGACTCGTACGTCGCGGGCCGGTCGGGCATCCACTGGCCGACCTGGGCCTGCGTCCGGATGCGGAAGACCGCGTGGAGATCCTCGCTCGTCGCCGGCCGGAGCGTCAGCCGGTCCGTGTGCCGTGGCCACGTGACCCGGTCGAAGGTCTGGGCGGTGCTCATGTCGGTCACCCTGGACGCGATGCCGGGCCGGGGTCAAACGACAATTAGGCTGACCCGCGTGAAGACGTTCGAACAGCTGTGGGCCGAGCTGGCCGACAAGGCCGAGCGCCGCCCCGAGGGGTCCGGGACCGTGCGCGAGCTCGACGCCGGCGTGCACGCGATCGGTAAGAAGCTGGTCGAGGAGGCCGCGGAGTCCTGGATGGCCGCGGAGCACGAGTCGCCGGAGCGGGCCGCCGAGGAGATCAGCCAGCTGCTCTACCACGCCCAGGTGCTCATGCTCGCGACCGGACTCACCCTCGACGACGTCTACGCTCACCTGTGAGGACCCCATGACGCTGCGTATCGCGGTACCCAACAAGGGCTCGCTGTCGCTGGCCGCCGTCGAGATGCTCCGCGAGTCGGGCTACCGGCAACGCCAGGACTCCAAGGAGCTGACCGTCCGCGACCTCGAGAACGGCGTCGAGTTCTTCTACCTGCGCCCGCGCGACATCGCCCTGTACGTCGGCGAGGGCACCCTCGACGTGGGCATCACCGGCCGCGACCTGCTGCTCGACTCCGGCGCCAAGGCGGAGGAGGTGCTCGGGCTCGGGTTCGGGCGCAGCTCGTTCCGGTTCGCCGGTCCGGTGGGTGAGTTCCACGACGTGGCCGACCTGCACGGCACGCGCATCGCCACGTCGTACGTCGGGGTCGTGCGGCAGTTCCTCGCCGAGCGCGGGATCGACGCCACCGTCAACCGTCTCGACGGTGCGGTCGAGTCGAGCGTCCAGCTCGGCGTGGCCGACGTGATCGCGGACGTCGTCGAGACCGGCGGCACGCTGTCCAAGGCCGGGCTCGAGACCTTCGGCGAGGCGATCCTGGAGTCCGAGGCGGTGCTGATCACCCGCGGTGGCGGGGCCCCGGCCGGGCTCGACATCTTCCAGCGCCGACTCGAGGGCGTGATGGTCGCGCGCAGCTACGTGATGATGGACTACGACATCCCCGAGGCCAGGGTGACCGAGGCGGTCGCGCTGACGCCCGGCATCGAGAGCCCGACCGTCTCGCCCCTGCATCGCGAGGGCTGGGTCGCCGTACGCGCCATGGTGCCGCGGGCCGACGCCCACCGCGTGATGGACGAGCTGTGGACCATCGGTGCCCGGGGAATCCTGGTGACCGACATCCATGCCTGCCGTCTCTGAGCCGACCCTCCCGCACACCTGGCGCCCGCTCGGTGTGCGTCTGGCGATGCTGTTCTTCGGCGGACTGCTCGTCGTCGTGTGTGTGGCGGGCTGGTTCGCCGTCGGGTCGGACGTCCGCTCGCGCGTGACGTTCTACCAGCAGCTCACGCTGCTGCTGATCGGCGCGCTGGCGGCCGCGGTCGCCTGGGCGCTGGTCCGGTGCCGGCTGACCGCGACCGACCGCGGACTCGTGGTCGTCAACGGCTACCGGCAGCACGTCTACGACTGGGCCGAGGTGCTCGCCGTCCACCTGCCGTCCGGGGCGCCGTTCGCGACCCTCGACCTCGCCGACGGCACGAGCTCGCTGTGCCTGGCGATCCAGTCGGCCGACGGTGAGCGGGCCCGCGTCGCCGTCCGCCAGCTGCGGCTCCTGCTCGCACGCACGTCGGCGGAGTCACTCCAGCGTCCGGATCCCCCAGGAGACTGACACCTCGTCGCCGGGCTCGCCGGCCGGGGCGAGCGTCCGTAGGTCGCGGCCGCTGCGGAACGCGTCCGGCGGTGCGGTCATCGGCTCCACCGCGAGGGCACAGCGCGCCCTGGCCGACCCGTCGTCGGCGCTGTAGACCATCAGCCACGGGTGGTGACGGTCGACCCACAACGCGACACCGCGGCCGGTCGCGGGGTGGTGCACCTGCGCGACCGCCATACCGTCGACGTCCCGGGCGAGCTCTCCGAACGCGTGGTCGAGGACGAGGTCGCGCACCGGCCGCGCCATCCGGAAGTCGTACGGCGTACCGGCGACCGGCTCCTCGCCGACGGGGAGCTGCCGCTCGTCCGCGAGCACCCGGAGACCGGCCGGCAGGGTGAGCTCCCACGCGTCCACCGGCCCGGGACCGGCGCTGAGATAGGGGTGGGCACCCGATGCGTACGGCGCCGGGCGGTCGCTCAGGTTGGTCGCGGTCTGGGTGACCGTGAGCCCGTCGGCGGACAGGTCGTAGAGCACGTGCAGGTCGAGCGTCCACGGGTACCCGGTCTGGGCCATCAGCCGGTAGCCCATCGAGACCGACGTCGAGGTGTGCTCCTCGGGAGTCCAGGCCGCCCAGCGGGCGAGCCCGTGGGAGGCGTTGTGCCGTTCGGGCTCGGTCAGGCCCAGCTGCAGGTCGCGGCCGTCGAAGGAGTAGGCGCCGTCGCCGATCCGGTTGGGCCACGGCATGAGCAGCTGGCCGCGGGCGGCCCGGGCCATCTGGCCCTCGGGGAAGCCGTCGACCAGCGGGTGGCCGTCGTACTCGAGAACGCGCAGCGCCGCCCCGCTCTCGGTGACCACCGCGCGGTAGCCGGCGGCCGCCACCTCGAACTGGTCTCCCGACGGCGCCACCATGGTCGGAGACTAGCCCGGCCGCACCGGCGGCCCGACACGGGAGCTCAGCCGTCGAGCGACCCCACGCGTCCGTCCACGACGAGGTCGGCGCGCTCGCGCGTGAGCTCGCGCGCGAAGACCTCCTGCTCGTCGCGGGCCCACTGCCGCCAGTTCTCCGCCACCCCGACGCCTCCGCGCTCGAGCCCGCGCTCCATCCGGAGGTCGTCGGGCACCTCGACCCACACCAGTACGGTGGCGAGGCCGGCATGGGCGCGCGACCCCGAGCCGACGCCTTCGAGCACGAGCACCGGTGCGGGCGGGACCACGACCGTCTCGGCCCACGCGTGCCCAGGCCAGTCCCACCGCCGGTAGGAGCCCGGCCAGCCCTTCGCCAGCGGTGGCAGCAGGGTGTCGAGCTGCTCGGCGATCCGGGGCAGGCCGCCCCACCCCTCGAAGAGGTCGTCCATGTGGATGACCGGGGCGCCGGACAGTGCTGCGATCTCGTCCGCGAGGGTGGTCTTGCCGGAGCCGGCGGGTCCGTCGACACAGATCAGCCGGCCGGTGCCGAGCGTCGGCGGCCGCGAGCGCGCCAGGGCCAGGGCCTGTACGGCGTTGCTCACCATGCGTTGCCGCAGCCGCGATACGTCGGCACCTCGTCGACGAACGAGTCTCCGGCGAGCAGCCGCACGGTGTCGGTGTGCTCGAACAGCTCGCCCGACTTGGCGTGCCGGAACCAGACGAGGTCGCCTACCCGGAGCAGGGCTGCGGGATGACCCGTCAACGGTGTCTGCACCTCGCCGGCACCCTCCAGCCCGGTCAGGTGGAGACCCGGCGGCGCCCAGGGGATCGGCGCGCGGTCCGCCCCCACCGAACCCGAGGCGATGAACCCGCCGCCGTGCACGGTCGCCATCGTGGGGGAGGGACGTCGCGTGACCGGCAGTCCGTAGAAGGCCGCGGGTCGGGGTGTGAAGGACTGGTAGTGGTCGAAGAGTCCGGGCACGAGCAGCCCCGAACCGGCTGCGATCTCGGTGACGGTCGTATCGGCGGCGGTGGCCTGGACGGACCCCGACCCGCCGCCGTTCCAGAACTCGAGGTCGACCAGCTCGGCGAGCCGTCGCGCGATCACCTGCCGGCGTTCGGCGAGCTGGGCCATCGACGCCGACTTGAGCCGTCGTACGACGAGCGACCGGGCGCGCTGTGACGGTACGTCGTCGGGTACGCCGGCGACCTGGCCCTCGTAGGTCATCACCCCCACCAGCGCGAAGCCCGGTCGGTCGCAGACGTGCCGGGCCAGCGCGACGACGTCCTCGACGTCGTACAGCGGCGAGCGCTTCGGTCCGACGTGCTGGCCACCCATCCGCAGGCCGGCGTCGACATCGAGCGCGACCCGGACCGGCACGGCGTGCGACGAGCGCACCGAGTCGACCACGTCGAGCTGGGCGACGTCGTCGACCATGAGCGTGATGTGCGCAGCGGTCGTGGGCGACACGACCAGCTCGGCCAAGGCGCCACGGTCGACCGTCGGGTAGGCGATGACGACGTCGTCGGAGATGCCTTGCCGCTCGAGCCACAGTGCCTCGGGGAGGGTGTAGCCCAGCACGCCGGAGAATCCGGGCATCGCGAGCGCCCTGCTGATCAGCGCCGGCACCCGTAACGACTTGGAAGCGATCCGGATCGGCTTTCCGCCGGCCCGGCGGACGAGGTCCGCGGCGTTGGCGTCGAACGCGTCCAGGTCGACGACCATCAGCGGAGTCGGCGGCGGCGTCTCGAGTGCCGCAACGGCTCCGGACAGGCGCGACCACAGCCGGTTCCGGGCGACGTGGGTGTCGCCCGGGGGGTGCAGGCGCATCAGGAGATGCCGCGCTTCTTCAGGATCGCCTGGATCTCGGCCATCTCGTCGTCGATCAGCGGGTCCTGCTTGGCGGTGCGGGCCACGGCCTTGGGGGACGGCTCTGCGCGGGCACGGCGTTCGCGTCGCGACGGCTTGTCGGGCGACACCCGGCGCGAGACGAGGTTGGCCCCGCCGATCAGCACGAAGGCGACGAAGAAGACGACCATGCCGAGCCACACGGCCGGGCTGAAGACCAGGCGCGTCAGCCAGTGCGCGATGGAGTCACTGATCTCGCCGAAGACCTCGAGCAGCCCGGTCATCCACGCGGCCAGAGGCAGGAGGGTGAGTCCGGCGCCGCGGACGGCCGCCGTGATCCCGCGGTTGCGCAGTGCCCACCACGTGTAGATGCCACCGAGCACCGTCAGCGACAGCGCCAGTGCTCCCCAGGAGACGTCGTTCACGACTCCAGGGTAGGCCGTGCCACCGAAGACGTCGTCGTACGGCGTGGCAGGATCCGCCCCGTGCCCGAGGACCCGCCCGAGTCCGACGTCGGACGCCGCATCCCCGACCCGGGGTTCGGTGGTGACGACGGCGCTCCGGACGCGCGGCTGACGACCGCGCTGGCGGCGTACGCCGGGGAGCCCGGTCGGCATCTGGAGGTGTTCCTGGCGTTGCAGCACGCCCGTCTGCTGGTGCCCGTCGTGGCGGTGCTCGGCGAGGTCGAGTACGACGGGACCGGGCTCGCCCACGACAAGACCAGCGACATGGCGACCGCACTGCTCGTCGGCCGGGACGGCCGGCAGGCGCTGCTCGCGTTCACCGGTCTCGAGACGCTGGCCAGATGGCGCTCCGATGCGAGGCCGGTGCCCGTGACCGCGGCGCTGGCCGCCCGGTCGGCCGTGCAGGAAGGCGCGTCCGCCCTCGTCGTGGACGTCGCCGGCCCCACGCCGTACGCCGTGGAGGGAGCGCTCCTGGACGGCCTGGCCCGCGGCTGGACGCTGACGGAGGGTGACGACGGCCCGGTGTGGGCGCAGCCGGTGGAATAGGCAACCCGGCCCCGCGCCTTGTACCCTGTGTTCCGACCGATCGGTTCCGCTTGCGGGGCCGGTCAGACAAGTGGAGGCTCACTCCCACCCGCATCGACCGCACCAGGTCGTCGGGTCCGGTCCGCACCGCGGTGCGAAGGACGTCGTTCCGGCGTCCGTCGTACTCCGATGCGTCCCTGAGCCTCCGTGCGTCGCGCGGGGGCTCTCGTCGTGTACGAGGTCTTCCGTGGCGGTCACCCAGCCGTACGACCAATGGAGGACACATCAGCACCGAGCTACGCATCAACGACCGGATCCGGGTACCCGAGGTCCGGCTCGTCGGACCCAATGGCGAGACCGTCGGGATCGTCCCCACGGGGGAGGCCCTCAAGCTCGCCCAGGAAGCCGACCTCGACCTGGTCGAGGTCGCCCCGATGGCACGTCCGCCGGTCTGCAAGCTCATGGACTACGGGAAGTTCAAGTACGAGAACGCCCAGAAGGCCCGTGAAGCCCGCCGGAACCAGACGAACGTGATCATCAAGGAGATGAAGCTTCGTCCCAAGATCGACGCGCACGACTACGCCACCAAGAAGGGTCATGTCGTTCGCTTCCTGAAGGCCGGCGACAAGGTCAAGATCACCATCATGTTCCGCGGTCGCGAGCAGCACCGCCCCGAGCTCGGGTTCCGGCTGCTGCAGCGTCTGGCCGAGGACGTCACGGAGCTGGGCTTCGTGGAGTCGGCCCCCAAGCAGGACGGCCGCAACATGATCATGGTGCTCGGGCCGCACAAGAAGAAGGCCGAGGCCAAGGTGGAGATGGAGGCGGCGAAGGCGGACCGCCTGGCCGCCCGCGCCGCCGAGGAGGCCGAGGAGCGCGAGGAGCGGATCGCACACAACGCCGGCCACGCCGTGGCCCAGAAGAAGGCGCGCGGACGCTCCGAGAACCTCGATCCCGAGATCGAGGCCTGACGAAGTCAGGACTCGATCGAGAAGAACGAGGACCCAGTCGCATGACCGGAGGAGTTCCACGAAGGATCGAGGCCTGACGAAGTCAGGACTCGATCGAGAAGAACGAGGACCCAGTCGCATGACCGGAGGAGTTCCACGAAGGATCGAGGCCTGACGAAGTCAGGACTCGATCGAGAAGAACGAGGACACACCAGGGTTTCGGAGACACAGGCAACGGGCTCAACGAGCACCTGAGTCCCCAGCAGCACGACGTGGCCGCGCCCACCGCGACCACACGACGTACCAAGCGAGGAAGAGAGAACGATGCCGAAGAACAAGACGCACTCCGGCGCGAGCAAGCGGTTCAAGGTGACCGGCACCGGGAAGATCCGCCGCCTCCAGGCCGGCCGGAAGTCCGGCGCGGCGTTCGCGTCGTCGCCGACGACCGGAAGCCGCAGGAAGCACCGTCGCAACGTCGGCGAGGTCGACCTCGACAAGGCCGACGTCAAGCGCGCCAAGAGGATGCTCGGCCGCTGAGCTCGACCGCATTGAACGGCGCAGCGCGCGTGAGCGCGAGCCGCCCACCCGAGCCACCAGGCCACCAGATCCGAGAACTGCAAGGAGACAACCACCATGGCACGCGTCAAGCGGGCAGTGAACGCCCACAAGAAGCGTCGTACCACCCTCGAGCGCGCCAGCGGCTACCGCGGCCAGCGCTCGCGCCTCTACCGCAAGGCGAAGGAGCAGGTCACCCACTCGCTGGTCTACAGCTACCGTGACCGCAAGGCGCGCAAGGGCGACTTCCGTCGCCTCTGGATCCAGCGCATCAACGCCGCCGCCCGCGCGCAGGGGATGACCTACAACCGCTTCATCCAGGGCCTCAACCTCGCCGGTGTCGAGGTCGACCGCAAGATGCTCGCCGACCTCGCCGTCAACGACGCGCCTGCGTTCGCAGCACTCGTCGAGGCTGCCAAGGCGGCCCTGCCCGAGGACGTCAACGCACCCAAGGCCTCCTGAGAGCCACGGTCGGTTGAGCACCGTCGGTCGCGTGGGCACCGTCGGTCGAGCCCGTCGAGACCACCGGTGACACCTCTCTCCGCGGCCAACCCTCGGGTCAAGGAGGCGCGCAAGCTCAGCCGCCGTTCGGTTCGCGCCGAGCGGCGGCTGTTTCTCGCCGACGGCCCGAAGGCCGTCGAGGGCGCCCTGGGCAGCGGTGGCGTCACCGAGGTCTTCGTCACGGCCGGCGCCGCCCAGCAGTACGACGTACTGGTGGCGCAGGCGGCGCGCGTCTCCGTGGTCGACGACCGTGCCCTCGGCTCCCTGAGCGACAGCGTCAACCCCGCCGGGATCGTCGCGGTCTGCTCGTTCCTCGACGTACCGCTCGCGACGGCGCTCGAGACGGCGCGTGCCGGGTCTCGGCTGGTCGTGATCTGCGCGGACGTCCGCGACCCCGGCAACGCCGGCACCCTGGTCCGCACGGCCGATGCGATGGGAGTCGACGCGGTCGTCCTGGCGGGCCACTCGGTCGACCTCTACAACGCCAAGACGGTACGGGCGAGCGTCGGCAGCCTCTTCCACCTGCCGATCGTGGTCGAGCCCGACACGTCCACCGCCGTGTCTGCCGCCCGAGCGGCGGGGCTCGTCGTACTCGCCGCGGACGGGGCCGGTGAGCTGGCGCTGGAAGACGCGGCGCAGGTCCTGGCGGGGCCGACGGCATGGTTGTTCGGCAACGAGGCTTGGGGGCTGCCCGACGAGCTGGCGGCCTCGGCCGACCACCGGGTGCGGATCCGGATCCGGGGACGCGCCGAGAGCCTCAACCTCGCCACCGCGGCCGCCATCTGCCTGTACGCGAGCGCGCGGAGCCGCTGACGAGTCCGGCCAGGCTCAGGTGGCCGACCTCTCCACCAGCTTCTGGTGGTAGTGCTCGTGGCCCATCTGGCGCAGCAGGGTGAAGATCTGCCCGTAGACCACCGACCCGGTGACCATGTCCTCGAGCAGGTCCTCCCGCTCGCGGGTCTGGTCGAGCATGCTGACCTCCATACGGGCGATCGTGTCGGCCACCGACGCGTAGTAGCTGAGCACCTCCGCGTCAGCTCCGAGTGGTCCCAGCCGAGTGAGCACCCCCACCAGGGCCGCGACGCGCAGGCGGTCGACCGACTCGGGCCGGAGGCCGTCCCACCCCATGGCGGCGATGACCGTGTCCACGACGGCGAGGTTCTCGGGGTTCTGCGCCTCCGGCAGCGGGCCGGCGTTGATCACGTCCGCGGTCAGGGTGATCACGTCGTGGAGCGACGTGTCCGAATTGTCGAGGGCGTCCATGATCAGGCGAAGGCTCGTGACCGGGACCCCGCCGATCTCGCGCAGCAGGCGCAGGATGCGCAACCGGCGTACGTGCGACTCGTCGTACTCCGCGCGGCGGGGCCCGACCATGTCGCCGGGGGGCACGAGCCCCTCCCGCAGGTAGTACTTCACGGTCGCCAGTGGTACGTCCGCACGCTCGGCCAACTCGGACACCAACATGGCTTTGCACTCGATTCCTGGCAAAATTCGCGGAAATCCTTCGAAATCGGTTGCGATTCAGTGGATAGCGCCACTATCTTACTCCTTGTTCGCCTTCCCAGAAGGGTGAACAAGGAGCAGGCTCCACGGGGGAGGGGCTGCTCACTCAACGTTGCGGGCCGGCCCCACCGGGGGGAGGGGCCGCCCCGGCAACGAATCTCCTGACTAGGCTGCCGCGCGTGGACGTGCCCGAGGGTGGCCTGAGCGCGCAGAGCGCCGTCGATCTGCTCCCGGACGGCGTGGTCCTCGCCGACGCCGAGGGACGCGTCCGCCTCGTCAACGACCGGGCCGGGCGGATGCTCGGCATCCGTCCCGACGAGGCTGTGGGCCGGTCGCTGGACGCCGTACTGGCGGTCACCAACCACGCCGGCGTCGGCTGGAACGCGTGCGTCCAGCCGTACGGCGGGCTGGTCACCCGCACCGGCGTGCCCGAGCAGTCCTGGGTCCTGCCGACCGGCGACGAGGTGCTCGTCGCGGCCCGGATCCACCGTTCGCCGGCACGCGGGCCGGTGTCGCTCGTGGCCGTGAGCCTGCGCTCCGGGCGGGCCCGCGCCCGCCTCGACCGCGAGCGGTCCGACCTGGTGGCCACCGTGGCCCACGAGCTGCGCTCGCCGCTGACCGGGGTGAAGGGTTTCGTCCAGGCGCTCCTCAACCGTTGGGACCGCCTCAACGACGAGCAGAAGAAGCTCATGCTCACCACCGTCCACGCCGACTCGGACCGGCTCAGCCGACTGATCACCGAGCTCCTCGACGTGGCCCGTCTCGACACCGGCCGGCTCTCGGTCCACCCGCGCCCGTGCAACGTCGGCGAGCTCACCCACCGGGTCATCGACAGCGTCCGGGCCGGCGCGCCGCACCGGATCGAGTACGTCGCTCCCGACGACCTCCCCGACATGTGGGCGGACCCCGACAAGTACACGCAGGTGCTCACCAACGTCCTGGAGAACGCCATCCGGCACGGCGCGGATCCCGTGACCGTCACCGTCACGCAGCGCGGCGACCTGGTCGCCGTACAGGTCGACGACTCGGGCGACGGCATCGCACCGGAGGTTCGGCAACGTGCGTTCACGAAGTTCTGGACCACGGGACAGCGGGGCGGGTCGGGTCTCGGGCTCTACCTCGTCAACGGGCTGGTCCGCGCTCAGGGCGGCACCGTGACCATCGACGACGCCCCCGCCGGCGGTGCCCGGATCGTGATGACCTGGCCGGCGTTCACGATGGAGTGAGACCACCGCGCGTCTCGGCGTCGAAACCCCGTCGCCCGCTCGCGACCGCGCTTCCTAGACTGGTCCGGCGACGCAGCCGCGCCACCCCGTTCCCGCGAAAGGCACCCATGTCGGGCCCGAACAGCCAGTACGACCCGGTCGAGGTCACTCCGCTCCGGGCGGAGCAGGTCGCGCTCGCGCGCGACGAGGCGCTCGCCGCCGTCGCCGCCGCCCTCGACCTGGAGACGCTGAAGCAGGTACGGATCGAGCACGCCGGCGACCGGTCGCCCCTGGCCCTGGCCAATCGTGAGATCGGGGCGCTGCCACCCCAGGCGCGCAAGGAGGCCGGCCAGCGGGTCGGCCAGGCCCGTGCGGCCGTCGCCCAGGCGCTCACCGAGCGCGGCGCGGTGCTCGAGGTCGAGGCCGAGGAACGGATGCTGGTCGAGGAGACGGTGGACGTCACCCTGCCCACCGGGCGCCATCCGCGCGGCGCGCGGCACCCGATCACGCTGATGTCGGACTACATCGCCGACCTGTTCGTCGCGATGGGCTGGGAGGTCGCCGAGGGGCCGGTGCTCGAGGCCGAGTGGCTGAACTTCGACGCGCTCAACCTCGGGCCCGACCACCCCGCCCGCACGATGCAGGACACGTTCTGGACCGAGCCCGCCGACGACCACCTCGTGCTGCGCACCCATACGTCGCCGGTGCAGGCGCGCACCATGCTGAGCCGTACGCCGCCGATCTACGTGATCTGCCCGGGCCGGGTCTTCCGTACCGACGAGTTCGACGCCACGCACTCGCCGATGTTCCACCAGGTCGAGGGGCTCGTCGTCGACGCGGGCATCACGATGGCCCACCTCAAGGGCACGCTCGACCACTTCGCCGGGCAGCTGTTCGGCGACGGCATCACGACCCGCTTCCGTCCGTCGTACTTCCCGTTCACCGAGCCGTCCGCGGAGGTCGACCTGGTCTGCTTCGTCTGCCGTGGGCTGCCCGGCCAGGTCGAGCACTGCCGCACGTGCAAGGGAGAGGGCTGGATCGAGTGGGGAGGCTGCGGCGTGGTCAACCCGCGGGTGCTGGCCGCCTGTGGCATCGACTCCGAGCGCTACCGCGGGTTCGCCTTCGGCATGGGCATCGACCGGTCGCTGATGTTCCGCACCGGCGCGGAGGACATGCGCACCCTGTTCGAGGGCGACGTACGGTTCTCCTCCGCGTTCGGGACCGAGTGGTGACGTCGTGAAGACCCCCGTCTCCTGGATCCGTGACTACGCCGACCTGCCGGGCGACCTGCCCACCGATCAGCTCGCCCGCCGGCTGACCGCGCTCGGCCTCAAGCTCGAGAAGCTCGAGCAGCCCGGAGCCGAGATCACGGGGTCGCTGGTCGTCGGCCGGGTGCTCACGCTCGAGCCCGAGCCGCAGAAGAACGGCAAGACTGTCAGCTGGTGCACCGTCGACGTCGGTGACGCCAACGGCACCGGCGAGCCCCAAGGCATCGTCTGCGGCGCTCACAACTTCTCCGTCGGCGACCTCGTCGTCGTCATCCTCCCCGGGGGAGTGCTCCCGGGTGACTTCGAGATCTCCGCACGCAAGACCTACGGCCACGTGTCAGCCGGGATGATCTGCTCGGCCCGCGAGCTCGGCATCGGCGACGACCACGAGGGCATCATCGTGCTGTCTGCTGGTGCCGGGTCTCCCGGTGACGACGCACGGCCCCTCCTCGGCCTCGACCAGGAGGTGATCGAGTTCGAGATCAACCCCGACCGGGCCTACGCGCTCTCGCTGCGTGGCGTCGCCCGCGAGGCGGCCCTCGGCTTCGGCGTCGGCTACACCGACCCGGCCCTCCGCGAGGTGCCGGCCGCGAACGACGCGGGCTACGCAGTGCGCGTCGAGGACCCCACCGGCTGCCCGGTCTTCGTGGCACGCACGGTCACCGGCTTCGACCCGGCGGCGCCCACCCCGAGCTGGCTCTCCGAGCGGGTGCGCCTGGCCGGGATGCGCCCCATCTCGCTGGCCGTCGACGTCACCAACTACGTGATGCTCGAGCTCGGCCGGCCGATCCACGGCTACGACGGAGACCGGCTCGAAGGGCCCCTCGTCGTACGACGTGCCCGGGCCGGCGAGCGCCTGACCACGCTCGACGGGCTCGACCGCGAGCTCTCGCCCGAGGACCTCGTCGTCACCGACGACTCCGGGGTGATCGGCCTCGGCGGCGTCCTGGGCGGCGAGGCGACCGAGATGTCTGCGACCACGACCACCGTGGTGATCGAGGCCGCACACTGGGACCCGGTCTCGATGTTCCGCACCGGCAAGCGCCACCGGCTCACCTCCGAGGCCGGCAAGCGCAACGAGCGCGGCGTCGACCCGACGATCTGCGAGGCGGCCGCCGACCGCGTGGCCGAGCTCCTCACGACGTACGGCGGCGGCACGGTCTCGCCCGGCGTGACCGTGGTCGGCACCCCACCCGAGATCGCCCCGGTGACCTTGTCGACAGAGCTGCCCGGCCAGGTCGCGGGCCTTCCGATCGACGGCGAGCAGGTGGTCGACAGCCTGCGCGCGATCGGCGCCGAGGTCTCAGGTGACGTGGTCCTCGCGGTGACGCCGCCGCCCTGGCGGCCCGACCTCACCGATCCCTACGACCTGGTCGAGGAGGTCGTCCGCCTGGTCGGCTACGACCAGGTGCCCTCCGTCGTCCCGGTACCGCCGCTCGGTCGCGGCCTGACCCGCGAGCAGCGGCTCCGCCGCCGCATCGGCCGCATCCTGGCGTCGTCGGGCTGCGTCGAGGTGGTCAGCTTCCCGTTCGTCGGCGACGACACCTTCGACGCGCTCGGGCTGCCGGCCGACGACGTGCTCCGCCACACGGTGCGGCTGTCCAACCCACTGTCGGCGGAGAAGCCCTTGTACGCCACGACCCTGCTCCCCGGCGTGCTCGAGGCCGCGGCGCGCAACCTCGGGCGCGGCGCCCCGGGCGTCTCCCTGTTCGAGACCGGCACGGTCGCGTTCCCGGTCGACCGCGGTGCGGCCCCCGTGTACGGCGTGGACTGGCGGCCGACAGAGGCCGAGCTCAACAAGCTGTTCGAGGCGATCCCGGCCCAGCCGCTGCTCCTGACGGCCGTCCTCAGCGGCGAGCGTGACCCAGCCGGCTGGTGGGGTGCCGCCCGACCGGCCGACTGGTCGGACTCGATCGAGATCGTGCGCGGACTGGGTCGCGAGCTCGGGGTCGACGTACGCGTCGAGCGGGCCGCACGGATGCCCTGGCACCCGAGCCGATGCGCCCGGGTGTACGTCGGCGACGAGGAGTTCGGGCACGCAGGTGAGCTCCACCCGCGGGTGTGTCGCACGTACGGCGTGCCCCGCGGCACCGCGGCGCTCGAGGTCGACCTCGACCTGCTGATGAGCCGGGCGGTCGACGTCCCGCGCGCGCCGGTGTTCTCCAACCACCCGCACGCCAAGGAGGACGTCGCGCTGGTGGTCGACGAGTCGGTGCCCGCCGCCGCCGTCGAGGCGGCGCTACGGAGCGGCGCCGGAGACCTGCTCGAGTCGGTGCGGCTGTTCGATGTCTACACGGGCCCCCAGGTGGGGGAGGGACGCAAGTCGCTGGCCTTCAAGCTGCGGCTCCGTGCGACCGACCGGACCCTGACCGAGCGCGAGGCCGCGGCGGCGCGGGACGCCGCGGTCGCGGCCGCAGCCGCCGCGGTCGGTGCCGTCCAGCGGTCCTGACGGCTGCCGGGTCGTCGTCCACCGGCTCGGGCGGTAGCGTCGGCTCCGTGACCGATCTCCTCCCGCTGACCATGCCCCTCGTCGATGCCGGAACCGACGCCTGGTCCTCGTGGCTGACGACCCGCACCACCGACCAGCTCGACGTGGCACGCGGGCTGGTGAGCGCGCTCAAGGCGGAGCAGCCGCGCGACGCGGCCGTGCTTCTCGAGCGCTGGAACGACCTCAACCTCGCGCTCGGCAACGCCTTCGCGGTCAGCAGCCTGATCCAGCAGGTGCATCCGGACGCCGCGCTGCGCGAACAGGCCGAGACGGCCCAGATCGAGGCACACCGGTTGCTCACCGACCTGTCGCTGGACCGCGACCTCTACGACCTGATGGTCGTCGACGACGCCGGGCAGCGGACCTCCGGGCTCGACGACGACGCCGAACGGGTACGGAACTTCGCGCTCCGCGACTTCCGGCGGTCGGGTGTCGACCGCGACTCCGCCACCCGAGACCGGGTCCGCGCCATCAACGAGCGCGAGACCGAGCTCGGCCAGGCCTTCGAGCGCAACATCCGCGACGACGACACCACCGTGAGGCTCCACCCCGCGCAGCTCGCCGGGTTGCCCCAGGACTGGGTCGACTCCCACCCGGTCGGCGACGACGGCCTGGTGGAGCTGACGCTGGAGTATCCCGACGTGGTCCCGATGCTGCAGTTCGGCACCGACCGCGAGGCGCGTCGTACCGTCTCAGCGGGTTTCAACAACCGCGCCTGGCCGGCGAACGACGCCGTCCTGGCCGAGCTGCTGACCCTGCGGCAGGAGCATGCGCGGATCCTCGGGTACGACGGGTGGCCGGCGTACGACGCCGAGGTCAAGATGATCGAGACCGGTGACGCGATCGCCGCGTTCATCGAGAAGATCAGCAAGGCGGCCGAGGGTGCGGCGCTGCGCGACCGCGACATCCTGCTCGAGCGCATCCGCCAGGACCGACCCGACGCCGAGGTCCTCGACTCGGCCGACGTCAACTTCTACCTCGAGACGGTGCGCCGCGAGCGCCACGACGTCGACTCCCAGGAAGTACGCCGCTACTTCGACTTCGAGAAGGTGCGCCAGGGGCTGCTCGACGTGACCGGCCGCCTCTTCGGCCTGAGGTACGCGCCGGTCGACGCGCCGACCTGGCACGCCGACGTCGCGTCGTACGACGTGGCCTTGGGCGGCGAGCAGATCGGGCGGATCCACCTCGACCTGCATCCGCGACCCCACAAGTTCAGCCATGCGGCCCAGTTCACCCTGGCCGAGGGGGTGGCCGGGCAGCAGCTGCCAGAGGGCGTGCTGGTGTGCAACTTCCCGCGCGGCCTGATGGAGCACCGCGACGTGGTCACCCTCTTCCACGAGTTCGGACACCTCGTGCACCACGTGCTCGGCGGCCACCAGCGCTGGGTGCGGCTCTGCGGGGTCGCCACAGAGTGGGACTTCGTCGAGGCGCCGTCCCAGCTGCTGGAGGAGTGGGCCTGGGACGCCGGCGTGCTCGAGCGCTTCGCCACCGACGACTCGGGCCGGGCGATCCCGGCGGCGCTGGTGGCCCGGATGCGTGAGGCGAACGACTTCGCCAAGGGGATGCAGACCCGCACCCAGATGTTCTACGCGGCGTTGTCCTACCGGGCGCACCACGACCCGCCCGACGACATGACGGCGCTGTCGCGCGAGCTGCAGTCGACGTACTCGATGGTGACGCCGCTCCCCGACACCCACTTCCATGCGGCGTTCGGGCACCTCAACGACTACTCGTCGGGCTACTACACCTACATGTGGTCACTGGTGATCGCGAAGGACCTGTTCTCGGCGTTCAACCGTGACGACCTGTTCGACGTCGAGGTGGCCGCGCGCTATCGGGACCGGATCCTGGCGCAGGGCGGTCGCAAGGACGCCGCGGACCTGGTCGAGGACTTCCTCGGCCGGCCGTTCGGCTTCGAGTCGTTCGCCGACTGGCTCGCGGAGTGAGCCCGCGGAGACCGAGCCCGCGAGGTCTCCACTGAAGGGCGAAGGTTGCGGCTCGGGCTCAGAGGATGGGCTCAGAGGATGGGCTCGTGGATGACCGCGCGGAAGCGGTCGACGATCTTGAGGTCGCCCGCCAGGTGGGTCTGGGCGCCGTCGCCGCGGCGCCAGATGCGGGCGTCGAGCGCCTCGGCGGTGCCGCTGATCACGGCGTCGGGCTCGACGCCGGGATCGGTCACCACGTGGAGATCGTCCTCGTCGTGGGAGATGCCGTCGTCGTCGGTGCCGTGGAAGCGGCCGAGCTGCACCCAGACCTGGTCACCGGTGTCGGTGAGGTCGAGGCGGACGTAGTGCTGGAGCGGCGCGAAGGTGCCCCAGGGCGGGCACCCGCCGTATATCACGTCAAGCACCTCGTCGACGCCGTCCGCCGCGAGAGCGGCCGGGAAGGGTGAGGTCGTGTGGGCCGTCAGCTCGGCGTCGCGGCGATGGATCAGTGCCTCGTGGGCCTGGCGGCGGGAGATGAAGCCGACGGTGTGGTCGCTCGACCAGGTCCAGGCCTCGTCGGTGGGGTCGGCCGCCTCGAGTGCGTCGGCGAGCGCGGCCGAGCCGGCGTCGAAGAATGCCAGGAGACCGGCATGGTCGCTCGGACGGTCGGGCTGGGCGTACTCCTCGGGGTCCTTCGGCCGGTGCGAGACGGCCCACGTCCAGAAGTCCTGCACGTCGGCCAGGTGCCACAGCAGGTCGTCGGCCCGCCAGTCGGGACACGTCGGCACGTCGGCCCTGGGGTCGCAGGCGGCCAGCACGTCGCGGAACCGGCGGGACTCGTCGCGCAGGTGCTGGAGGTACGTCGAGTGGTCGAGGCGGCTCATGGATCGAACCTAGTCGCGGGTACCGACAACCGCGACCCCCGGATGGTCAGCTGAGCACCGTTCCACGCGGTGAGCCGATGAGGATGAACATGCGGGCAAGAGCGGACCTCAGCCGACCAGCGCATCGCAGACGGGGCCGAGGCCGTCGGAGATCTGCCAGGAGCCCACGTACACGCCGTTGCGGAAGTCCGTCGCGCGTCCGCCGGCGGACCAGATGCCGCCGTCCGGGAGCTGGAACCGCCAGATCTCGCCGTTGCCGGTCTCGTCCACGGTGTTGCCGTCGGCGTCGTCCGTGTAGCGGACGCTGAAGTGGTACGGGAGCCCGTGGACCTCCCTGCCGCCCTGCCGGTGCGTCGCGGTCTCGCCCTCGTTGTGGACCGCGATGTGCCGGGTGAACGGGCAGAGACCGTCGAGGTCGAACTCGAAGTCGTCGGTCGAGTGCGTGTACGACGCATGGGCTGGTGCCGTGGCCGCGAGCAGCAGCCCGGCCGCGCCGGCTGTTGCCGGCCAGAGTCGGCGGAGGCGGGGCGAGCGATGGTCCGGTGTCCTGGTCATGGTGTCCCCTCGTGTCAGGTCCTCGCCGCGAACCGGAGAAGGCCCTTCGACGGTAGGAACCCCGGGCGTCCGGGAGAAGTACGCGGATCTGCGTACACCCCCGCCCGACCGGGACCCGTGACGGTCGAGCCGGCACGCCCTAGTCGATGCGGGACATCGTTCACGCCGCGACGATCGACGACGGCACGCGTGTCGAAGGCGTCGGTATGCCCCTCACGGTCATGCAGGCGCTGCAACGTCTCGTGCCCTGTGACCGCCTGGATGCCTACGGGCTGGACTGGAAGGTCCTCGGTCACTATCTCGGCGACTCGCTGGACGGTCCCGAGGCCGAGATCGACCGGGCAGGATGCTGCGAGCCGCAGGCCTATGACGGGTGGGACCGAGCCACTCGTTCTGGGGCACCTTCTGGGAGGAAGGGTGCAGCCCCCGGAGCGGAGCGGTGACTACACCAGCGAGACACGGATCTCCGACCGCCAGCGTTGGGCGGTCTTGTCGCGTGACGACGACTGCGACTCCCGCTTCCACGAGATGATGGTGGTCTGGCCCGACGGCAGCGGCCGCACCGTGCGGATCCTGTTCTGGCGCGGGCGCGGCAAGGACTTCGACGAGAAGGACCGGTTCGTCCTCGAGCTGCTACGCCCGCACCTGATGGCCGCGTTCGCCGCACCCCCAGCGCCTCGCCGACCAGGTCGCGCACCTGACGCCGCACCAGCGGGTGATCCTCCGGTTCGTCGCCGACGGCTGCACCAACGCGCAGATCGGCAGGCGGATGAACCTGGCCGAGGGCACGATCCGTGCCCGTCTCAACCGCATCTACCAGCGGCTCGAGGTGCCGAGCCGAACCGCGGCCGCCACGGCGTACCTCGCCGACCAGGCGCTGCGCAGACCCAGTTAGCATGGACATGCACGAGCATGTATGGTCATGCACATGACGACTGCGCGTGTGGCGGTGGCCGGGGCGAGCGGCTACGCAGGTGGGGAGCTCCTGCGGCTCATGCTCGGACATCCGGGCATCGAGATCGGCGCGCTGACCGCCGGCAGCAACGCCGGCGAGAGGCTGAGCTCTCTGCAGCCACACCTCGTGCCCCTCGCTGACCGCATCCTCGAGGAGACCACCGTCGAGAGTCTCTCCGGCCACGACGCGGTCTTCCTGGCGCTCCCGCACGGGCAGTCAGGGCCCCTCGCGGCCGCACTGCCGGAGGAGACACTCGTGGTCGACTGCGGCGCGGACTTCCGGCTCACCGACCATGCCCAGTGGGAGCATTTCTACGGAGGAAGGCACGCCGGCACCTGGCCCTACGGCCTGCCCGAGCTGCCCGGGCAGCGCGAGCGGCTGCGCGGCACCCGGCGGATCGCCGTACCCGGTTGCTACCCGACGGTCTCGACGCTGGCTCTCGCACCCGCGGTGGCGGCGGGACTGATCACGCCCGACGTGGTCGTCGTCGCGGCCTCGGGCACCAGCGGTGCCGGGAAGGCGGCCAAACCGCACCTGCTGGGTAGCGAGGTGATGGGCAACGCGTCGGCCTACAGCGTCGGCGGCACCCACCGGCACACCCCTGAGATCGTGCAGAACCTCGCCGCGCTGACCGACCTGCCCGTGACGGTGAGCTTCACCCCGCTGCTCGTGCCCATGCCGCGCGGGATCCTCGCGACGTGCTCGGCACCCCTGTCGTCGCGCGGTGTGACGGCGGCCGAGGTGCGCGAGACCTACCTCAAGGCGTACGACGCCGAGCCCTTCGTGCGTCTGCTGCCGGAGGGTCAGTGGCCGCAGACCAAGGCCGTGCACGGCAGCAACGCCTGTCACCTGCAGCTGACGGTCGACGAGACCGCCGGGCGGCTGGTCGTGGTCGGTGCGATCGACAACCTGACCAAGGGCACGGCCGGGGGAGCGATCCAGTCGATGAACCTCGCCCTGGGGCTCGACGAGACCCTCGGTCTGACCACGGTCGGGGTCGCGCCGTGAGCGTCACTCACCCGGGCGGCTTCCGGGCGTCCGGCGTCGCGGCGGGCCTGAAGTCGACCGGCGCCAGGGACGTCGCGCTCGTGGTGAACGACGGACCGTCGTACGCCGCGGCGAGCGTCTTCACCGCCAACCGCTGCCAGGCCAACCCGGTGCTCTGGAGCAAGGAGGTCGTCAAGGACGGCGTCGTCCGCGCCGTGGTGCTCAACTCCGGTGGTGCCAACTGCTACACCGGCCCCGAGGGCTTCCTGACCACGCACGCCGTCGCCGAGCAGGTCGCCGCCCACCTCGGTACGGGTGCCGTCGACGTCCTGGTCTGCTCGACCGGCCTGATCGGCCTCGCCAACGACAGGTCGGCGGTGCTCGCCGGCGTCGACGACGCGTACGGCGCGCTGGGCACGGCGGGCGGGGACGACGCGGCCCACGCGATCATGACCACCGACAGCGTCCCCAAGCAGGTCGTCGTCGACGGACCGGGATGGTCGGTGGGCGGCATGGCCAAGGGCGCCGGGATGCTCGCCCCGCAGCTGGCCACCATGCTCGTCGTACTCACCACCGACGCGGTCGCCTCTTCCGACGACCTCGACACGGCACTGCGCGCCGCTACGAGGGTCAGCTTCGACCGGCTCGACTCCGACGGCTGCATGTCGACGAACGACACCGTCGCGGTGCTCGCGAGCGGTGCCAGCGGGATCACGCCGAGCCTTCCGGACCTCACCGACGCCCTGACCCGGGCCGGCACCGACCTCGCGATGCAGCTGCTCGCGGACGCCGAGGGCGCCGACCACGAGATCGCCATCACGGTGCTGCGCGCGCTCACCGAGGACGACGCGGTCGAGGTGGCCCGTTCGATCGCGCGGAGCAACCTGTTCAAGGCGGCGGTCTTCGGCCAGGACCCCAACTGGGGGCGGGTGCTCGCAAGCATCGGTACGACGCAGGCGGCGTTCGACCCGTCCGACCTCGACGTCGCGATGAACGGCGTCTGGGTCTGCCGGCACTCCACGCCGGCGGCCGACCCGGCGACGGTCGACCTCGGCCCGCGCCAGGTCACGGTCACCGTCGACCTCAAGGTCGGCGACGCCCGGGCGACGGTCTGGACCAACGACCTGACGCACGCCTACGTGCACGAGAACTCGGCGTACAGCTCATGAGCGAGATCCAGGAGCTGGGCCAGGCCAAGGCCGTGACCCTCGCCGGTGCCCTGCCGTGGCTGAAGCGCTACCACGGCAAGGTCGTCGTGGTGAAGTACGGCGGCAACGCGATGACCGACGACACCCTGAAGCGCGCCTTCGCCGAGGACGTCGCGTTCCTGCGGTTCGCCGGCTTCAAGCCCGTCGTCGTGCACGGCGGCGGACCGCAGATCTCGGCGATGCTCGACCGGCTCGGCATCGAGTCCGAGTTCCGCGGGGGGCTCCGGGTCACGACCGCCCCGGCGATGGACGTCGTCCGGATGGTGCTCGTCGGGCAGGTGCAGCGCGAGCTCGTGGGGCTGATCAACGAGCACGGACCCCTGGCGGTCGGGCTGTCCGGTGAGGACGCTGGTCTCTTCACCGCCAAGCGCACCAACACGATCGTCGACGGCGAGGAGGTGGACCTCGGCCTCGTCGGCGAGGTCGCCCGGGTGCGCCCCGAGGCGGTGCTCGACCTGGTCGGGGCCGGCCGGATCCCCGTGATCTCGTCGGTCGCCCCCGACGAGGCCGGCACGGTGCACAACGTGAACGCCGACACCGCGGCGGCTGCGCTCGCGGTCGCGCTCGGTGCCGAGAAGCTGCTCGTGCTCACCGATGTCGAGGGCCTCTACCGCGACTGGCCGGACAGCGACGACGTGATCGGCGAGATCAGCCCGGAGGCCCTGGCCGAGCTGATGCCGTCACTCGCCTCCGGCATGGTTCCCAAGATGGGCGCCTGTCTGCAGGCCGTGCAGGGCGGCGTACCCAGGGCGACGGTCGTCGACGGCCGCGAGCCGCACGCCGTACTGCTCGAGCTGTTCACCGACGAGGGCGTCGGCACCCAGGTGCTGCCCGGCGTCGCCACCCGGACCAGGAAGGCACGGTCATGAGCCCCACCACCCGCGAGCGCTACGCCGCGGCGCTGATGAACACGTTCGGCCCGCCCCAGCTCGTCCTCAGCCGGGGCAAGGGCGCGCACGTCTGGGACGAGGACGGCCACGAGTACGTCGACCTCCTCGGCGGCATCGCGGTCAACGCGCTCGGCCACGCCCACCCTGCCGTCGTCGAGGCGGTGACCCGCCAGCTGGGGACGCTCGGGCACGTGTCGAACTTCTTCGCCACCGAGCCCCAGATCGCCCTCGCCGAGCGCCTGCTCGCGTTGCTCGGGCGAGACGGACGGGTCTTCTTCACCAACTCCGGCGCGGAGGCCAACGAGGCGGCCCTGAAGCTCACCCGTCGTACCGGCCGGACGCACGTGGTCGCCGCGGAGGGTTCCTTCCACGGTCGCACGATGGGGGCGCTCGCGCTGACGGCGAAGGCCGCCTACCGCGAGCCGTTCGAGCCGCTGCCCGGGCACGTCACCTTCGTCCCGTACGGCGACTCCACGGCGCTGGCGTCGGCCGTCACCGACGAGACCGCCGCCGTGCTGCTCGAGCCGATCCAGGGAGAGGCCGGTGTCGTCGTACCGCCCGACGGCTACCTCGCCGACGCGCGCCGGATCACCCGCGACCACGACGCGCTGCTGTGGCTCGACGAGGTGCAGACCGGCATCGGGCGCACCGGCGCGTGGTTCGCGGCCGCCGACGCGAAGGATGTCGAGCCGGACGTCGTGACCGTGGCGAAGGGCCTGGGGGGCGGCATCCCGATCGGCGCCTGCATCGCGCTCGGCGAGGCCGGTGGTCTGCTGCAGCCGGGTCAGCACGGCACGACCTTCGGCGGCAACCCGGTGGCGTGTGCGGCCGCCCTCGCCGTCCTCGACACGATCGAGGACGAAGCGCTGCTGACCCGCGTCACCGACGTCGGTGCCCGGCTGGCCGCTGGGCTGGCCGCCGACGCCCGGGTGACGGAGGTGCGCGGCCGAGGGCTGCTCCTCGGGCTCGAGGTGTCCGTCGACGCGCCGACGGTGGTGACCGCGGCCCGGGCGCAGGGCTTCCTGGTCAACGCGACCGGCCCGCACACGGTGCGGCTCGCCCCGCCCCTGGTCCTGGACGACGATGATGTCGACGCGATCGTGGCCGCCTGGCCCGCGATCCTCGACGGCGCCGAACAGACAGGACCACCCGCATGACCCGACACTTCCTCCGCGACGACGACCTCACTCCCGCGGAGCAGCACGAGGTCCTCAGCCTGGCCGCGACGCTCAAGCAGGCGCCGTACGACTCCCAGAGCCTGGCGGGGCCGCGCACCGTCGCCACCATCTACGACAAGCCGACGCTGCGTACCCAGGCGTCGTTCGCGGCCGGCATCGCCGAGCTCGGCGGCAACCCGATGATGGTCGACGGCTCGCTGGCCGGCATCGGGAAGCGTGAGTCGGTCGCCGACGTGGCCCGCGTGCTCGGCCGCCAGGCCTCCGTCATCGTGTGGCGCACCTACGCCCAGACGGCCCTCGACGAGATGGCGGCCCACGCCGGCGTACCTGTCGTCAACGCGCTCACCGACGAGTTCCACCCCTGCCAGCTGCTGGCCGACCTGCTGACGGTGCGCGAGCGCAAGGGCGAGCTGTCCGGGCTGACCGTTGCCTTCGTCGGTGACGGCGCCTGCAACATGGGCAACTCCTGGCTGCTCGCCGGCGCGACCGCGGGTCTGGACGTGCGCGTCGCCGCGCCCGAGGGCCACCAGCCCGACGAGCAGTACGTCGTGCGCGCGCGCGAGATCGGGCAGGACACCGGGGCATCGGCGCAGGTGGTCACCGACCCGCGCGTGGCCGTGGCGGGCGCGGACGTCGTGGTCACCGACACCTGGGTCTCGATGGGCCGAGAGGAGGAGGCGGCGGCACGGCTGGCCGCCTTCGGTCCCTACACGGTCACCGCGGACCTGATGGCTCTGGCCTCCCCGACCGCGATCGTGATGCACTGCCTGCCGGCGTACCGCGGCAAGGAGATCGACGCCGAGGTGCTCGACGGGCCGCAGAGCGTCGTCTGGGACGAGGCCGAGAACCGGCGTCACGCCCAGAAGGCCATCATCACCTGGCTCCTCGAGGCGTCCGGCGACCTCCGAGAGCGCGAGGACTCGCCATGAACGGCACGGCGCGCCGTCCGGCGACCAAGAACTCGCGGCACCAGCTGGTCGTCGAGATCCTGGCCACCCATGAGGTGCGCTCCCAGCCCGAGCTCCTCGAGCTGCTGGCCGGCCGGGGGACCCACGTCACCCAGGCGACTCTCTCCCGCGACCTGGTCGAGCTCGACGCCGTACGCGTGCGGTCGCACTCGGGCGCGCTGGTGTACGCCGTACCGGCCGAGGGCGGCGACCGGCGGCCGACCGCCCCGGGCGAGACCGCCGCCTCCGGCCACCGGCTCGGCCGGCTCCTGGCCGAGCTGCTCGTCAGTGCCGACGCGAGCGCCAACCTCGTGGTCCTCCGCACCCCTCCCGGTGCCGCGCAGTTCCTGGCCTCGGCGCTCGACAGGGTCGAGTACGCCGACGTCCTCGGCACCATCGCCGGCGACGACACCGTGCTCCTGATCGGCCGCGGCGCCAAGGGCGGCGACGAGATCGCGCGACGACTCCTGGCGCTGGCCCAGCAGCCGGCGCCCTGACCCAGCTCCCGTCGTCGGTCGAGCCCGCCGAGACCACGACTCCGACTACAGAAAGCCCTCTCTTGAGCAAGGTCCTCACCTCCCTGCCGGTCGGCCAGCGTGTCGGCATCGCCTTCTCCGGCGGCCTCGACACGTCGGTCGCCGTGGCCTGGATGCGCGCGAAGGGTGCCGTCCCCTGCACCTACACCGCCGACATCGGGCAGTACGACGAGCCCGACATCGAGGGCGTCCCCGGCCGGGCCCTCGAGTACGGCGCCGAGCTCGCCCGGATGGTCGACTGCAAGGGACCACTCGTCGAGGAGGGGCTGGCCGCCCTCGCCTGCGGCGCCTTCCACGTCCGCTCCGCCGGCCGGGCGTACTTCAACACCACCCCGCTCGGCCGCGCGGTGACCGGCACGATGCTGGTCCGCGCGATGCACGAGGACGACGTCGACATCTGGGGTGACGGCTCGACGTTCAAGGGCAACGACATCGAGCGCTTCTACCGCTACGGCCTGCTCGCCAACCCCGACCTGCGCATCTACAAGCCGTGGCTCGACGCGGACTTCGTCTCCGAGCTGGGTGGGCGGCACGAGATGAGCCAGTGGCTGACGTCGCGCGACCTGCCCTACCGCGACAGCGCCGAGAAGGCCTACTCGACCGACGCCAACATCTGGGGCGCGACCCACGAGGCCAAGACCCTCGAGCACCTCGACGTGTCGCTCGAGACCGTCGAGCCGATCATGGGCGTCAGGTTCTGGGACCCGACCGTGGCCGTGGCGCCGGAGGATGTGACGGTCCGCTTCGAGCGCGGCCGCCCGGTCGCCGTGAACGGCACGCCGTACGACGGGGTCGACGGCGCCGTCCGCCTGGTGCACGCCGTCAACGAGATCGGCGGCCGGCACGGCCTGGGCATGTGCGACCAGATCGAGAACCGCATCATCGAGGCCAAGTCACGCGGCATCTACGAGGCCCCGGGCATGGCGCTGCTCTGGATCGCCTACGAGCGCCTGCTCAACGCGATCCACAACGAGGACACGTTGGCCACCTACCACTTCGAGGGCCGGCGACTCGGTCGGCTCCTCTACGAGGGACGGTGGCTCGACCCCCAGGCGCTGATGCTGCGTGAGTCGATCCAGCGTTGGATCGCGTCGCTCGTCACCGGAGAGGTCACGCTCCGCCTCCGGCGCGGCGAGGACTACTCGGTCCTGCGCACCGACGGCCCGACCTTCTCCTATCACCCCGACAAGCTGTCGATGGAGCGCGTCGAGTCGGCGGCCTTCGGCCCCACCGATCGGATCGGCCAGCTGACCCTGCGCAACCTCGACATCGCCGACTCCCGGAGCAAGCTCGAGCTCTACGCCACACAACCCCTCGACGAGGGCCAGGTCCTCGTCGAGCACGGGCACCTGCTCGGGGCCCTCCCCGCCGGCGGGGCCGACCGCATCGCCAGCAACCCCGCCACCCTCGGCGACGACCGCGACGCCGCCCTCGACCACGCCGCCATGGAGGTCGGCACCGACTGACGCCGAGTCGGCGCAAAGAGACAGGCAGATCACGCCGAGTCGGCGTAGAGAGACATCAGAATCACGCCGAGTCGTCACGTGACAACTCGGCGATCAGCGACTGATAGGAAGGGCTCCGTGTCCGCCACCATCGTCCGTCGTACGACGGCCCGCGTCGTCCCGGTCAACCGGCGGGGCGAGGCGCTGTTGATGCTGAGCTGCGACCCGGCCGATCCCGACGTGACCTACTGGTGCTCGATCGGCGGTGCGGTCGACGACGGCGAGACGCTCTCCGAAGCCGGTTCGCGCGAGTTGAGGGAGGAGACCGGACTCCTCGTGGAGGCAGCCGACCTGGGGGAGCCCTTCGACCGGTCGGAGGTGACGTTCCCCTACGACGGCGCGGTGTTCGTCAACGACTCGACGTGGTACGCCGTCGCTCTCGAAGCCGATCCGGCCCAGCTGCGCAGCCACGACGACACCGAGCAGATCCTCGACTACCGCTGGTGGGCACCCGACGACCTCGAACGCGATGCCGGCGTCGACAACGAGCGGCTCTCGGCGTTCGTCCGCGCCGCGGTCGCCCACCTCGGGAGGTCGGCATGAGCGGCGGCACCAACGAGGGCAAGCTCTGGGGCGGCCGCTTCGCGGGCGGGGCGTCACCCGAGCTCGAGGCGCTGTCGAGGTCGACCCACTTCGACTGGCGGCTCGTGCCCTACGACCTGGCCGGCTCGCGCGCCCACGCCAACGCCCTCCGCCGCGCCGGTCTCCTCACCGACGACGACCACCGCGCCCTGCTCGACGGGCTCGCCGCCCTCGGCCAGGCGTACGACGAGGGGTCGCTGCGCCCGGACCCGTCCGACGAAGACGTCCACGGTGCCCTCGAGCGTCTCCTGATCGAGCGGGTCGGCCCCGATGTCGGCGGACGCCTGCGCGCCGGCCGGTCCCGCAACGACCAGGTCGCCACGCTGTTCAAGGCCTACCTGCGCGACCAGCGTCGGTCCGTCACCCTCGGCATCCTCGACCTCGTCGAGGCGCTGGCGGTCCAGGCACACGACCACCTCGACGTCGTGATGCCCGGGCGCACCCACCTCCAGCACGCCCAGCCCGTGCTGTTGTCACACCATCTGCTCGCCCATGCCTGGCCGCTGCTCCGCGACGCCGACCGGCTGCGCGACTGGGACCTCCGCGTGGCCGGGGACTCGCCGTACGGCTCCGGCGCTCTGGCCGGTACGAGCCTCGGGCTCGACCCCCAGGCCGTCGCCCGCGAGCTCGGCTTCACCGGCTCCAGCGCCAACTCCATCGACGGCACCGCCGCGCGCGACTTCGTGGCAGAGTTCGCCTTCGTCTGCGCGATGACCGGCATCGACCTCAGCCGGTTCGCGGAGGAGCTCGTGCTGTGGGCCACGGCGGAGTTCGGTTTCGTCCGGCTCGACGACGCCTGGTCGACCGGGTCGAGCATCATGCCGCAGAAGAAGAACCCCGACATCGCCGAGCTGGCTCGTGGGAAGTCGGGTCGGCTGATCGGCAACCTCACCGGGCTGCTGGCGACGCTCAAGGGACTGCCGCTCGCCTACAACCGCGACCTCCAGGAGGACAAGGAGCCGGTTTTCGACTCGATCGACACCCTGCTCGTCGTACTCCCGGCGATGACCGGCATGGTCGCGACCGTGACCTTCGACTCCGCCCGCATGACGGCGCTGGCCCCCCAGGGCTTCTCGCTGGCCACCGACGTCGCCGAGTGGCTGGTGCGCGAGGGAGTGCCGTTCCGCGACGCCCACGAGCTCGCCGGCACGTGCGTACGCCGTTGCGAGGAGCTCGGCTGCGAGCTCACCGACCTCACCGACGACCATCTGGCCGAGGTCTCGCCCCACCTGACGCCGCGGGTCCGCGAGGTACTCACCGTCGAGGGCTCCGTCGCCTCGCGCCACGGGCGCGGCGGCACCGCACCAGAGCGGGTCCGCGAACAGCTCACCGAGGTGACCGACCGGCTCCGGACCCTGCGTGCCCTCCTCGGCTGAGCTGGGCGACCTGCTCGTCCGGCCGGTGCTCGAGGTGGCCCCCCGGCTGCTCGGAGCCGTGCTCCGCCACGGCGACGTCGCCTGCCGCCTCACCGAGGTCGAGGCGTACGACGGTGCCGGCGACCCCGGCTCGCACGCCTTTCGCGGCCGGACCCCCCGCAACGAGGTGATGTTCGGCCCGCCCGGCCGGCTGTACGTCTACTTCACCTATGGCATGCACTGGTGCTGCAACGTGGTCTGCGGCCCGGAAGGCGCCGCGAGCGCCGTGCTCCTCCGCGCCGGCGAGATCACGGAGGGCCTCGACGTCGCCCGCACCCGTCGTACGGCGGCCCGCGGCGACCGCGAGCTCGCCCGCGGCCCGGCGCGTCTGTGCCAGGCGCTCGGGATCGACTCGGCCCACAACGGTCACGACCTCAGCGTCCCGCCGCTCACGCTGACACCGGCCGGCTCGCCCGCCCGTGCCGTCGTGACGGGTCCGCGCGTCGGGCTGCGGCAGGCATCCGACCGGCCGTGGAGGTTCTGGCTGCCGGACGAGCCGACCGTGAGCGTCTACCGCCCCGCATCGCCCCGGCGGGCCGGGTCGTAGGGTCCGACACGTGCATCTCCGGGGTCTGTTCGCGGACACGCGACCGCTGACCAACCCCGCCTACCGCCGGCTGTGGTCGGCGAACATCGTGACCGTCATCGGCGCCCAGCTGACGGTGGTCGCCGTACCGGCACAGATCTACACGATCACCGGCTCCTCGGCGTACGTCGGGCTCACCGGGGTGTTCGGGCTCGTCCCGCTCGTCGTCTTCGGGCTGTGGGGCGGCGCGTTGGCCGATGTCATGGACCGCCGCACCATCCTCCAGGTCACGACGGCCGGACTCATCCTGACCAGCGCCGCCTTCTGGGCCCAGGCGGCTGCGGGCGCCGACAACGTGTGGCTGCTGCTGGTGCTGTTCGCCGTACAGCAGGCGTTCTTCGCGATCAACCAGCCGACCAGGAGCGCCGTACTGCCGCGGCTGCTGCCGCGAGAGCAGCTCCCCGCCGCCAACGCCCTCAACATGACCGTGTCGCAGGCGGGCGCCATCGCTGGCCCTCTCGTGGGCGGTGCGCTGATCCCGGTGCTCGGCTTCTCGGTGCTCTACCTCGCCGACACGATCACCTTGTTCGCGACGCTGTGGGCCGTGATCCGGCTGCCCCGCCTGCCCATCGAAGGCGTGACCGGCGGCCCACCCGGTCTGTCCGCGGTGCTGGACGGGTTCACCTATCTCCGCGGTCACCCCGTCCTCCTGATGAGCTTCGTGGTCGACATCATCGCCATGGTCTTCGGGATGCCTCGGGCGCTGTTCCCCCAGGTCGCACATCAGAGCTTCCTCGGTCCCCGCGACGGTGGCCTGGCCTTCGCCCTGCTGTTCGCCGCCATCCCGACAGGTGCCGTGGTCGGCGGGGTGCTGTCCGGCTGGGTCTCGCGCGTACGCCGCCAGGGCCGCGCCGTGGTCGCCGCCATCTCGATCTGGGGTCTCGCGATGTCCGGGTTCGGTGGTGCCGTCGGACTCGCGCCTCATGACCGCAACGCGATGCTGGTGGTGTCCGTGCTCATGCTGGTGATCGGTGGTGCCGCCGACATGACGTCGTCGGCGTTCCGCAACAGCATGCTCATGACCGCTGCGTCCGACGAGGTGCGCGGGCGGCTCCAGGGCGTCTTCATCGTCGTGGTGGTCGGCGGGCCGCGCATCGCCGACGTGCTGCACGGCGGTGCCGCGTCGCTGGGGGGTACGGCGTGGACGGCCGGCATGGGAGGCCTCCTGGTGCTCGTCCTGCTCGCGGTCTCGGTGTCGCTGGCACCCTCGTTCTACCGGTACCGCCTCGAGGAGCCCGAGTCGATCGCCTGACCCAGGGGAGTGGGTGCAGGGATCGCTGGTCGCGTCGGGTACGCTGAGTGATGTCGCCGCCGACGACGTTTCCTGCGGTACGCCGCGTGGGGCGAGGCGAGCGACACGAGGGCATGCCGATCTGATTTGACGCCTCTGGCGCTGGACCGGTAAGTTTTCTCAGGTTGCCCCCGAGACACCTCGAGAGAGGTTGCTTCGGTGCGCGTCTGATTTTTGAGAACTCAACAGTGTGTTTGTCGATGAATTGGTTTGTATGATCCCGTTGCCATGGCTGGTTTTTTGTTGGTTGTGGTGGTGGTTTCTTTTTGAGTTGATGAACGATGATTCTTGGCGATTGTTTGCTAGTTGATCGTTTTTTGGCTGGGTTTGGTTTTCTGTTGTTTTTCGATGGAGAGTTTGATCCTGGCTCAGGACGAACGCTGGCGGCGTGCTTAACACATGCAAGTCGAGCGGAAAGGCCCTTTTGGGGGTACTCGAGCGGCGAACGGGTGAGTAACACGTGAGTAATCTGCCCTTCACTCTGGGATAACTGCCTGAAAGGGTGGCTAATACTGGATGCGACCAACTGCTGCATGGTGTGTTGGTGGAAAGCGTTTAGTGGTGGGGGATGTGCTCGCGGCCTATCAGCTTGTTGGTGGGGTAATGGCCTACCAAGGCTTTGACGGGTAGCCGGCCTGAGAGGGTGACCGGCCACACTGGGACTGAGACACGGCCCAGACTCCTACGGGAGGCAGCAGTGGGGAATATTGGACAATGGGCGGAAGCCTGATCCAGCAACGCCGCGTGAGGGATGACGGCCTTCGGGTTGTAAACCTCTTTCAGCACAGACGAAGCGCCTGTGAAGGTGGTGACGGTATGTGCAGAAGAAGCACCGGCCAACTACGTGCCAGCAGCCGCGGTAATACGTAGGGTGCGAGCGTTGTCCGGAATTATTGGGCGTAAAGGGCTCGTAGGCGGTTTGTCGCGTCGGGAGTGAAATCCACTGGCTTAACTGGTGGCTTGCTTTCGATACGGGCAGACTGGAGGTATGCAGGGGAGAACGGAATTCCTGGTGTAGCGGTGAAATGCGCAGATATCAGGAGGAACACCGGTGGCGAAGGCGGTTCTCTGGGCATGTCCTGACGCTGAGGAGCGAAAGTGTGGGGAGCGAACAGGATTAGATACCCTGGTAGTCCACACCGTAAACGTTGGGCGCTAGGTGTGGGATCCATTCCACGGGTTCCGTGCCGCAGCTAACGCATTAAGCGCCCCGCCTGGGGAGTACGGCCGCAAGGCTAAAACTCAAAGGAATTGACGGGGGCCCGCACAAGCGGCGGAGCATGCGGATTAATTCGATGCAACGCGAAGAACCTTACCTGGGTTTGACATATGCCGGAAAGCATCAGAGATGGTGCCCCTTTTAGTCGGTGTACAGGTGGTGCATGGCTGTCGTCAGCTCGTGTCGTGAGATGTTGGGTTAAGTCCCGCAACGAGCGCAACCCTCGTTCCATGTTGCCAGCGCGCCCTTCGGGGTGGCGGGGACTCATGGGAGACTGCCGGGGTCAACTCGGAGGAAGGTGGGGATGACGTCAAGTCATCATGCCCCTTATGTCCAGGGCTTCACGCATGCTACAATGGCCGGTACAAAGGGCTGCGATCCCGTGAGGGGGAGCGAATCCCAAAAAGCCGGTCTCAGTTCGGATTGGGGTCTGCAACTCGACCCCATGAAGTCGGAGTCGCTAGTAATCGCAGATCAGCAACGCTGCGGTGAATACGTTCCCGGGCCTTGTACACACCGCCCGTCACGTCACGAAAGTCGGCAACACCCGAAGCCCATGGCCCAACCACCTTGTGTGGGGGGAGTGGTCGAAGGTGGGGCTGGCGATTGGGACGAAGTCGTAACAAGGTAGCCGTACCGGAAGGTGCGGCTGGATCACCTCCTTTCTAAGGAGCACGCACCCCTGTTGTCGTCCGGGGTCCCGGTGTTCGCCGGGGTCGGTGGCGGTGGCTTTTGTGGTGGTGTCTCGCTAGTGGAATCATCGGCTTTCCTGTCCTGGGGTTGTCTCGTTGGAGGCGGTTCGGGGGTGGGGGCACACTGTTGGGGTTCTGAAGGATCAGGCGTCACGTGTCCCGGTGGGGTGTGTGGTGGCTGGGCTTCGGTTCCCGGCCGGTTGCGGCTGCCCTGTGGGTGGTGGTGGCTGGTGTGGGGTTGTTGTTTGAGATCTGGATAGTGGACGCGAGCATCAAATTTTTCTTTGTAGTTGTGTCGAGTGTGCATCGCCAGCCTGGCGTGCCGGCCGTGTCCTGTGTCTTGTCTGCCCCGTTGTGGGTGGGTGGGGTGTGGGTGGTGGGTGGGGTGGGTTGGTGGTGTGTGTGACAAGCTGTGAAGGGCACATGGTGGATGCCTTGGCATCAAGAGCCGATGAAGGACGTAGGAGCCTGCGATAAGCCCTGGGGAGTTGGCAACCGAGCGTTGATCCGGGGGTGTCCGAATGGGGTAACCCAGCTGGAGTCATGTCCAGTTACCCGCGCCTGAATGAAATAGGGTGTGTGGAGGGAACGTGGGGAAGTGAAACATCTCAGTACCCACAGGAAGAGAAAACAACAGTGATTCCGTGAGTAGTGGCGAGCGAAAGCGGAGGAGGCTAAACCGTTTCAGTGTGATACCTGGCAGGGGTTGCTGGAGCGGGGTTGTGGGGCGTGTTTGTTACCGGGCTGCCGGCCGGTTGCGGAGTGATCAAGGTGTGGTGAAGTTGAAGTCCATTGGAAAGTGGCACCGTAGAGGGTGAGAGTCCCGTAGGTGTAAGCCACACTCTTCGTGAATGCGTGCCCAAGTAACACGGAACTCGTGAAATTCCGTGTGAATCTGGCGGGACCACCCGTCAAGCCTAAATACTTCTTGGTGACCGATAGCGGACTAGTACCGTGAGGGAAAGGTGAAAAGTACCCCTGGCGGGGAGTGAAATAGTACCTGAAACCGTGTGCCTACAATCCGTCAGAGCCTGGCGCCTCCTTGTGGGGTGGGTGGGTGATGGCGTGCCTTTTGAAGAATGAGCCTGCGAGTTTGTGTTGTGTTGCGAGGTTAACCCGTGTGGGGGAGCCGTAGCGAAAGCGAGTCCGAAGAGGGCGTTTGAGTAGCACGATCAAGACCCGAAGCGGAGTGATCTATCCATGGGCAGGTTGAAGCGTCGGTAAGACGACGTGGAGGACCGAACCCACCTAGGTTGAAAACTGGGGGGATGACCTGTGGATAGGGGTGAAAGGCCAATCAAACTCCGTGATAGCTGGTTCTCCCCGAAATGCATTTAGGTGCAGCGTTGCGTGTTTCTTGCCGGAGGTAGAGCACTGGATAGCCGATGGGCCCGACCAGGTTACTGACGTTAGCCAAACTCCGAATGCCGGTAAGTCAGAGCGCAGCAGTGAGACTGCGGGGGATAAGCTCCGTAGTCGAGAGGGAAACAGCCCAGACCATCAGCTAAGGCCCCTAAGCGGTGACTAAGTGGAAAAGGATGTGGAGTCGCAGTGACAACCAGGAGGTTGGCTTGGAAGCAGCCACCCTTGAAAGAGTGCGTAATAGCTCACTGGTCAAGTGGTTCCGCGCCGACAATGTAGCGGGGCTCAAGTCATCCGCCGAAGCTATGGCATTCACGCGTGTACCCAGCCGCCGGTCCTTCGTGGCCGGCCGGTTCAGGTGTGTGGATGGGTAGGGGAGCGTCGTGCCGCCAGTGAAGTCCCGGAGTGATCCAGGGGTGGAGGCGGCACGAGTGAGAATGCAGGCATGAGTAGCGAATCCGATGTGAGAAACATCGGCGCCGAATGATCAAGGGTTCCAGGGTCAAGCTAATCTGCCCTGGGTAAGTCGGGACCTAAGGCGAGGCCGACAGGCGTAGTCGATGGACAACGGGTTGATATTCCCGTACCGGCAACATGGCGCCCCTGACGAGCCCGGTGATGCTAACCATCCGAAACCTCACCCACCAATCCCTTCGGGGGGCGGGGGTGGGGCAGAGCGTGGGACCCGAACCGGTAGTAGTCAAGCGATGGGGTGACGCAGGAAGGTAGCCCAACCGTGGCGATGGTAGACCACGGGTAAGGACGTAGCACGGACGGTAGGCAAATCCGCCGCCCTCACTTCAATGTGGAGTGTGAGATCTGACGCGGAGCCCGTACGGGCGAAGTGGGTGATCCTATGCTGCCAAGAAAAACCTCTAGCGAGCCATGCGCCGCCCGTACCCCAAACCGACTCAGGTGATCAGGTAGAGAATACCAAGGCGATCGAGACAACCATGGTTAAGGAACTCGGCAAAATGCCCCCGTAACTTCGGGAGAAGGGGGACCCGAACCGTCAACCCACTGGCTGGGTGCAGCGGGGAGGGTCGCAGAGACCAGGCCCAAGCGACTGTTTACTAAAAACACAGGTCCGTGCGAAGTCGCAAGACGATGTATACGGACTGACTCCTGCCCGGTGCTGGAAGGTTAAGGGGACAGGTCAACCCACCCAGTGGGTGAAGCTTCGAACTTAAGCCCCAGTAAACGGCGGTGGTAACTATAACCATCCTAAGGTAGCGAAATTCCTTGTCGGGTAAGTTCCGACCTGCACGAATGGAGTAACGACTTGGGCGCTGTCTCAACCATGGACTCGGCGAAATTGCAGTACGAGTAAAGATGCTCGTTACGCGCGGCAGGACGGAAAGACCCCGGGACCTTTACTATAGTTTGGTATTGGTGTTTGGTACGGCTTGTGTAGGATAGGTGGGAGACTATGAGACCCCCACGCCAGTGGGAGTGGAGTCAACGTTGAAATACCACTCTGGTCGTATTAGATGTCTAACCTAGGTCCATGATCTGGACCAGGGACAGTGCCTGATGGGTAGTTTAACTGGGGCGGTTGCCTCCTAAAACGTAACGGAGGCGCTCAAAGGTTCCCTCAGCCTGGTTGGCAATCAGGTGACGAGTGTAAGTGCACAAGGGAGCTTGACTGTGAGACAGACACGTCGAGCAGGGACGAAAGTCGGAACTAGTGATCCGGCACCACCATGTGGATGGGGTGTCGCTCAACGGATAAAAGGTACCCCGGGGATAACAGGCTGATCTTCCCCAAGAGTCCATATCGACGGGATGGTTTGGCACCTCGATGTCGGCTCGTCGCATCCTGGGGCTGGAGTAGGTCCCAAGGGTTGGGCTGTTCGCCCATTAAAGCGGCACGCGAGCTGGGTTTAGAACGTCGTGAGACAGTTCGGTCCCTATCCGCCGCGCGCGCAGGAAACTTGAGAAAAGCTGTCCCCAGTACGAGAGGACCGGGATGGACGAACCTCTGGTGTGCCAGTTGTCCCGCCAGGGGCACCGCTGGTTAGCTACGTCCGGACGTGATAACCGCTGAACGCATCTAAGCGGGAAGCACATTTCAAGATAAGGTTTCCCACCCACACGATGGGGTAAGGCCACCCGCAGACCACGGGATTGATAGGCCGGAGGTGTACAGCAGCAATGCCCAGCCGACCGGTACTAATAGGCCGAGGGCTTGTCACCCACACCCCTCACACACACCAAGAAAAACACCCGGGCACCCAAAAACACCCACAACAACCGGGCACCCACCGCGTCCACTACCCAGAATCTGAACCAACAACCCAACCCCCACCCACCCCACCAGGAGGACACCGGGGAAACGGGCCAACGTTCCCAACAGAACCAGGTTCACACCGTTACGGCGGCCATAGCGACAGGGAAACACCCGGACCCATCCCGAACCCGGAAGTTAAGCCAGCCAGCGCCCATGGTACTGCACCCGACAGGATGTGGGAGAGTAGGACGCCGCCGAACATTCTTCGCTGAAGGGGTCACCGCAAGGTGACCCCTTCAGTGCATTTCGGGTCGGGCATTCGAGCCGCCGTACGTCCACAGGAGTCCTTCGCGGCAGGCCCTTGCACAGGCTCGCTCGGGCTGCGCCGGCGTTGTCGGAGGGCCCGATGAGGCTGGGCGCAAGGAGGTGATGCGGGTGTCCGCACACGAGAGTCAGGCCGACGAGGTGAACGAGGTGACGCTGGTCGGGAGGCTGTCCCAGGCCGCGGAGGAGCAGATCCTGCCGAGCGGCGCGGAGCTGTGGAAGTTCCGGGTGATCGTGGGGCGACCCGCGTCGCCGTCCTCCCGGGTGACCGTCGACGCTCTGGATTGCGTGGTGTGGGCGAAGCGGCCGGCCCGGTCCGTCGCCCGCTGGCGCACCGGAGACGTGGTCGAGGTCAAGGGAAGCCTGCGCCGGCGGTTCTTCTCCCCGAGCGGAGGCGGCCGGGTGTCCCGCTGTGAGATCGAGGTCGCCTCGGCGCGGCTCATTCGTCGAGCAGCCGGATGAACGAGCCGAGGCTCGGCTTGGGCTGGAAGGACGTCGCCTTTTCGGGGAGCAGCCCGCCGGCGCTCGCCACGTCGAACACGAGGTCGAGGTCGACAGCGGGCAGCAGTGCGGCGACCGAACGCCCCGGCCGCGCCTGGTCCAGGGCGTGAGCCACGGAGTGCGCATAGGTGACCTTGGTGGGGCGACGCGGGAGGCGCGCCAGCAGCACGTCCTCGACGAGCTGGACGACCGCATGGCCGGCGGGCACCTCGAGGTGCACAGTCGCCCAGGCGGCGCCGTCGGTCAGCACGAGGGTGTCCGGCGCCAGCCCGGTGACCGCGTCCGATTCGTCGATGCGTTGCACGTTCGCTCCGGCTTGCGCGGCGGCCTCGATGACGTCCTGCAGGCCGACCCCGTGCAGCAGCCGATGGATGGCCCCCAGGAAGAGCGGCGTCTCGTCGTGATCGATGACCATGACCAGGCCGCTGCGATGTCGCGGATCCGGGTCGCTCATCTGGAGCGCGACGTAGGCGGCGTACCTGTGGTGGCCATCGGCGACCAGGAGGCGCGCGTCGGCCAGGGCGGAGTCCAGCAGGCGATGCTGGTCGGGGTCGCGGATCGCCCAGACGCGATGCTCCTGGCCCGAGTGGTCGACGTACTCCCGCTCGGGACTGCCGGTGCGCACCTTGCGGCTGACCTCGCGGACGGCCTCGGGGCCGCGGTGCACGAGGAGGATCGGGGCCGGATTGACCCCCATGATGCCCATCCGGTGCGCCAGCTCTTCCACCTGCTGCGGATGTACGCCTTCGTGCGGGAACACCTGCGCCTCCGCCGGACTGGTCGTTCGCTGCGACAGGTCCAGGCATCCCACGAGACCCCGCACGGTCAGCCCGGAGTCGGAGTACTCATGGAGGTACAGCGCGGGCTCGTCGTCCCGGGTGGCGAGACCCCGCCGCTGCCAGGTCTGCAGCCGCTGCGCCACCCCACGGTAGGGTCGCGCGAACGCGCGTGCGGACGCCGGATCCCCGACCCGTCGCGGAGCCAACGCCAGTGCCCGAAACGATGTCAGCCGGAGCGGGCCGGCGACGTACGGCGTGACCGCGGGAGGACCGGACTCCATCGGTGCATCGTAGGGGTACTGACCAAGGAGCAAGACGGTGGCAGACGCAGGTGGGGACAGTCTGGCGACGTCGTACGACCTGGTGATGTTCGACCTCGATGGCGTCGTCTACGTCGACGGGCATGCTGTGGAGCACGCGGCGGGGAGCATCGCCGAGACCCGGAGAGCCGGCACCCACATCGCGTTCATCACCAACAACGCGTCCAGGACTCCTCGGCAGGTGGCCGATCATCTGCAGGACCTCGGGATCGGTGCCGAGCCCGACGATGTCGTGACCTCGTCGCAGGCGGCTGCTCGGTTGTTGCAGGAGGCACACGGCCACGGCGCGGCGATCGCGGTCCTCGGTGCGGACGGCCTGATCGGAGCGCTGCGCGAGGTCGGGCTCGAGCCGGTCGAGGTGGGCGACGACCGCGCGGTGGCGATCGTGTCGGGATACGCTCCCGAGCTCCGCTGGCGGGTGATCATGGAGGCAGCCGTGGAGATCCGCGAAGGCCTGCCGTGGACGGTCACCAACACCGATCTCACGCTGCCGACGGACAGAGGTCTTGCGCCGGGGCACGGGCTCCTGGTGCGGATGATCAGCGAGTTCGCGGGGGTGACCCCGGTGGTCGCGGGGAAGCCGCAGCGGCCGCTGCTCGACGAGACATTGCGGCGAGCGGGCGGCACGCACCCGTTGATGGTCGGAGATCGGCTCGACACGGACATCGCCGGCGCTCACAACGCCGGCACGGACTCGCTGCTGGTGATGACGGGTGTCAGCAACCTGGCGGATCTGGTGGCGGCACGGCCGGAGGAGCGACCGACGTGGATCGGCAGCGACCTGTCAGCCCTCGGTCGCGCCGGGTGCTCGGCGACGTCCCACCAGGGCCGGTGGGAGGCGGACGGCTGGTCCGCGACACTCGACCGCGGACGGGTCGTGGTGGACGGCTCCGGGGGTCCGGATGCGTGGTGGACGGTGGTGGCGGCCGCCGGGTGGGCGCACCGCGACCAGACCGGAGACGCGGCGGACGTGACCGACCTGACCCCACCGGGCCTCCAGGCGAGCGCGGGGTAGCCTTCGATCATGACCGAGCAGGTGCCGCAGCGCGGGCCCGACGAACGGGACCCGGAGCCCGACACCACCCCTCCGGGCCACGAGCCGATCGCGTCCACGGAGCCCACGCGCACGGGCGTGGCTGCCGTCGACCAGGTCCTGGAAGAAGTCGACCGTCTCGACGAGCTCCCGCTGGACGAGCACCCGTCAGCCTTCGAGCACGCCCACGACGCGCTGCGTTCCGCGCTCGACGCCGAGCCGGGCGAGCCGGCCTAGTCCGTGTCGCCGCGTCGCCTCAGGCTCGACGCCGAACTCGTGCGCCGCGGCCTGGCGCGCTCACGTGACCATGCCGCCGAGCTCATCTCGGACGGGCGGGTCACCGTGTCCGGAGCCACTGCGACCAAGCCGGCCACCGCCGTGACCACCGACGTGGCCCTGGTGGTGGCGGCCGACCCTGCTCTCGGGGGCGAAGCGGACTACGCGTCCCGCGGCGGGCACAAGCTCGCCGGCGCACTGGGCGCGTTCGAGCCGCTCGGCCTGGTGATCGAGGGCCGTCGCTGTCTCGACGCGGGCGCCTCCACCGGAGGGTTCACCGACGTACTGCTCCGGCACGGGGCACACGAGGTGGTCGCGGTCGATGTGGGCTACGGACAGCTCGCGTGGCGGCTGCAGCAGGACGACCGGGTCACGGTCCACGATCGCACCAACGTCCGCGAGCTCGAGCCCGCGCTGATCGGAGGGGTCGTCGACCTGGTCGTCGGAGACCTGTCCTTCATCTCTCTTGCCCTCGTGCTCGAGGCACTGATACGGGTCACCGCGGAGCACGGCGACTTGGTCCTGATGGTGAAGCCTCAGTTCGAGGTGGGACGCGAGCGGGTGGGCAAGGGCGGGGTGGTGCGTGACCCGGTGCTACGGGCCGAGGCCGTCGTTGGGGTGGCCGAGGCGGCCGCGGCCCAGGGCTGGGGAGCGCGCGCGGTCACGGTCAGTCCGCTGCCGGGACCGTCGGGCAACGTCGAGTTCTTCCTCTGGCTGCGGCGGGGTCAGGCCGTCGTCGACCGGGCCGAGATCGAGGCTGTGGTGTCGGCCGGGCCACCGGGGGTCCCGGGTGAGAAGGTGGGGGAGTGAGCACCCCACGGCGTTCTGCGGCTTGTCCGCTGCTTTCCGGCGACGGCCACCGCTGCGGAGTGCCCGCATGACCGACCAGCGCCGCGTGCTGCTGCTCGCGCACCCCGGTCGTGCCGAGGCGCGCGAGGTGGCACGTCAGCTGGTCGACGCGCTCACCGGTCATGAGCTCCAGGTGCGGTTGCTTCCCGACGAGGCCGCGGCCCTCGGCATCGGGAGCGCGCGGAGCGTCGAGCTGGCCGGCTGCGGCGACCCGTGCGCGGACTGTGAGCTCGTGGTCGTCATCGGTGGGGACGGCACGATCCTGCGCGCTGCCGAGCTCGCCCATGCCAGCGGGACACCGCTGCTGGGGGTCAACCTCGGGCACGTCGGTTTCCTCGCCGAGGCGGAGTACGACGACGTGGGTGCCACGATCGACGCCATCGTGGGACGTCAGTACACAGCCGAGGACCGGCTGACCCTTGACGTCTCGGTCTTCCGCGACGGCGAGCTGGTGACCAGCACGTTCGCCCTCAACGAGGCCAGCGTCGAGAAGGCCGCCCGCGAGCGCATGCTCGAGGTGGTGGTCGAGGTCGACGGCCGCCCGCTGTCCCGCTGGGGATGCGACGGGGTCGTCTGCGCGACGCCGACCGGCTCCACGGCGTACAACTTCAGTGCCGGCGGGCCCGTGGTGTGGCCCGGCGTCGAGGCCCTCCTGATGGTGCCGATCAGCGCGCATGCCCTGTTCGCTCGACCGCTCGTGGTCGCGCCCACCTCGGTGCTGGCGATCGAGGTGATCGCCGCGCGGGCGGCCGGCGTGCTCTGGTGCGACGGCAGGCGCACGGTCGACCTGCCACCGGGTGCCCGCATCGAGGTACGTCGCGGGGTCCGGCCGGTGCGCCTGGTGCGGCTCCACGAGGCGCCGTTCACCGACCGGCTGGTGGCGAAGTTCGGGCTGTCGGTCGAGGGCTGGCGGGGTGCGAGCCAGCGCCGCCGCCACGGAGAAGACCATGCTTGAGGAGCTGCGGATCACCGGCCTCGGGGTGATCGAGTCGGCCACCCTCGAGCTCGGTCCTGGCCTGACCGTGATCACCGGCGAGACCGGCGCCGGCAAGACCATGGTGGTGACGGCTCTCGGCCTGCTCCTGGGGGGACGAGCCGACAGCGGTGCCGTGCGGTCGGGGAGCCGGACGGCGCGGGTGGAGGGCTCGATCCGGGTGAGCGACCTACCGGACGTCAGCGCGGCGGTCGACGCCGCCGGCGGTGAGGTCGAGGCCGACCACGTGCTCCTGGCCCGCAACGTCTCCGCCGAGGGGCGCTCGCGCGCGTTCGTGGGTGGTGCCTCGGTGCCGGTCTCGCAGCTGTCCGCGGTGGCCGATCCGCTGGTGGCGATCCACGGACAGGCCGACCAGCACCGGCTGTTGCAGACCCGGGCGCAGCGCGACGCGCTCGATGCGTACGGCGGAGACACGATCGCGGCGCTGCTCGCCGACTACCGCGTGCTCCATGCCGAGCTGCTGGCCTGCGAACGCGAGCTGACCGAGGTCGTCGCGACGGCTCGGGAGCGGGCCCGGGAGGCCGACCTGCTGAGGTTCGGCCTGGGCGAGATCGAGGCGGTCTCACCCAACGCGGGGGAGGACACCGAGCTCGCCGAGGAGGAGCAGCGGTTGGGGCATGCCGACACGCTCCGCACGGCCGCCGAGACGGCCCGCGACGCCCTGTCCTCCGACGAGGGCGGTCCCGACGCGCTGGCGGCAGTGGCGGCCGCGCGCACGCTGCTCGAAGGCGTACGAGACCACGACCCTGCGGCCGGCGAGCTGGCTGACCGGGTCGCCGAGATCACCTACCTGCTCTCCGACCTCGGCGCGGATGTCGCGTCCTACGCGACCGGCCTCGAGACCGACCCGGCCCGGCTCGCGGCGGTCTCGGAGCGCCGCGCTGCGCTCACCGCGCTCACCCGTAAGTACGGCGAGAGCGCAGCCGACGTCCTGGCCTGGGCCGAGGTCTCCGCGACCCGGCTGGCCGAGCTCGACGACACCGACGACCGCATCTCTCGGCTCCGCGAGCGCTGCGACGACCTCCGCGGGCGCCTCGGCCCAGCAGCCGCAGAGCTGTCCGAGGCGCGCGCCGAGGCCGCGGCTCGGCTCTCCACCGAGCTGACCGGCGAGCTCGACGCGCTGGCGATGCCGCAGGCGGTGCTCGAGGTCGCCGTACGTCAGGCGGACACGGACGACGGCCTGCCGGTGGGAGACCGGGTGATGCGGTTCGGTTCGTCGGGGGTCGACGAGGTGGAGTTCCTGCTCTCGGCCAACACCGGGAGCGAGCCGCGTCCGCTGCACAAAGGTGCCTCCGGCGGCGAGCTGTCCCGCGTGATGCTGGCCCTCGAGGTGGCGCTGGCCGGCACCAGCCCGGTCCCGACGTTCGTGTTCGACGAGGTCGACAGCGGGGTCGGCGGCAAGGCCGCGGTCGAGGTCGGGCGCCGACTGGCCCGGCTGGCCGGCTCGGCGCAGGTCCTGGTGGTCACCCACCTGCCCCAGGTCGCGGCGTACGCCGACCGTCACGTCGTGGTCGAGAAGTCGTCGGACGGCTCCGTCACCACGTCCGGCCTCACTCTGCTCGACGCCGCCGGACGCGAGCGCGAGCTGTCACGGATGTTCGCCGGCATGGAGGAGTCCGAGACGGCTCTCGCCCACGCGCGCGAGCTGCTGGCGGCCGCCGGCCGAGCCACCGCCTGAGCCTCCCCGGCCCGCTCCCGACCGACGCGCCCGGACTCCGGCCTGCCGGGAGTCGGTGGCCTCCGCTGACAGGATGAGGCGGTGGCAAAGCTCAGGACGCGCTCCACGACCAACGCCTCGGGTGTGGTCGGCACCGCGCGCACCGACCGGCGTACGGCGGCTCTGCTCGCCCGGCTGTCCCAGGGGGACGTGGCGGTGCTCGACGAGGTCGACCTCGACGGTCCGACGGCCGAGGCCCTCGTCGACGCGGGCGTGGTGGCGGTCCTCAACCGGTCGCCGATGATCTCGGGACGGTTCCCCAACCGTGGGCCGCAGATCCTGCTGGACGCGGGCATCGTGATGGTCGACCAGCTCGCCGGGGCCGGCGGCCAGGATCCGATGGTGACCGTCGGCGATGGTCGCCGGGTGCGGGTCGTCGGAGTCTCGGTCGTGAGTGACGACCAGGTGGTGGCGGAGGGCCGTGAGGTGACCGCCGACCTCGTCGCGGAGCTGCTCGCCGGCGCACACACCGGCCTGGCCACCCAGCTGCACAGCCTCACCCACAACAGCGTCGAGTTCCTCCGCCGCGAGGAGCCCCTGCTCCTGCACGGCGAGGGTGTGCCGCGCCTGCGCACGAGGCTCGCGGGCCGCCCGGTGGTGGTGATCGCGCACGGGCCCGACGACGCCTCGGAGCTCAAGCGGCTGCGCCGCTACCTGCGGGAGGTCAGACCCGTGGTGGTGGCGACCGGCGAAGGGCTCGAGCTGGCACGCGCGGCCGGGCTGACGCCCGACGTGGTGGTCCTCGACTCCCGCGTCGACGAGCTGCCGGCCGCTCGGGCGCTGCGTACGGCGCGCGACGTGGTCGTCACCGAGCCACCGGGAGCTCTGCGGGGCGGCTCGAGCTCCGAGCGCTTCGAGCGCGTGGGCGTGCGCACGGTCTCGATGCGGACGACGGCGGCCACCACGGATGCGGCACTCCTGCTGGCCGATGCCGGTGGCGCCGCACCGATCGTCGCGGTCGGCGTCCGAGGCACGGTGGAGGAGTTCCTCGACAGCAACCGTGACGGGCTGGGGAGCGGATACGTGACCCGCCTCAAGGTCGGTCCCCGTCTCGTCGATGCCTCGGCCGTCCCACTGCTCTACACCGGTCAGCTGCGGGCCCGCCATGCGTACGTCGTACTCCTGATCGGGCTGCTGGCCGTGGCGGCCGCGATCGCGACGACCCAGGTTGGTCATCAGTGGGCTCTCGACCTGCGTGACCAGGCGCACCACCTCCTGACGCAGCTGCGCGGACGGGTGTCGTGATCCGCTCGCGCGCGTACGCCGTACCGCTGGTGGCGGTGCTGCTCGCTCTCGCCACCGGAGTGGCGCTCGGGGCCGGACCGCTGACGAGCACCCGGTCCAGCGCGGACCCCGGCCCCACTGTCGCTCCGCAGATGCCGCAGTCGGCCTACCCCGACACGTTCGCGGCCTCCGTCGCCTCCCGGCTGTACGCCGACGGGCTGTCCCGTAGACCGGTCGCCCTGGTGACCATGCCGGGGGCCGACCCGGCGACCGTCGCCGGGCTCACGTCGCAGGTCGAGGCGGCAGGCGGGCAGCTGACGGGCACCTTCGCGGTGGGCCGCGAGCTGGTCGACCCCGGTCAGAAGAATCTCGTCGACACGCTGGGGTCCCAGCTGCGCCTGCAGCTGCGCGGCAACGTGGTCAAGAAGACCGCCAGCACCTACCCCCGGATCGGCCAGCTGCTCGCCGTCGCCGTCGCCAACCAGAGCAACGCCGTCGGCCAGCCCAGCGCCGACGCCTCCGCCGTACGCCAGAGCCTGGTCGCGGCACACCTGCTCGTCGTACCCAAGGGCGGGCCGCCGACCGCACCTCTGGTGCTCGTGGTGCTCGGCACCGCCCTCGACCAGTCGATCGCCGACGGAGTCCTCGACGGCCTCGCCGCCGGCGCGCGCGGCGTGGTGGCCGTCGGCCCGACGCAAGCCGCCAACCTCGTCGGCCTGCACACCGACGGAATCACGCGGCACGTCACCACGGTCGACGGCACCGAGACCGGCGCCGGCCGCGTGGCCGCCGTCCTGGCCCTGATCCGGGCCTGGCATACCCAAGGTGGCGCGTTCGGTGCGTCGGGATCCGACGGATCGGTGCCTCTCGGGTAGGATGGAACCCCGTGAAGCAGGCGCCTGTCACCAAGCACGTATTCGTCACCGGAGGCGTCGCCTCCTCGCTCGGCAAGGGGCTCACCGCCTCCAGCCTCGGACGGCTCCTCGGCTCCCGCGGTCTCCGGGTCACCATGCAGAAGCTCGACCCCTATCTCAACGTCGACCCCGGCACCATGAACCCCTTCCAGCACGGCGAGGTGTTCGTCACCGACGACGGCGCCGAGACCGATCTCGACATCGGTCACTACGAGCGTTTCCTCGACACCGAGCTCGGCCAGAAGGCCAACGTCACGACGGGTCAGGTCTACTCGAGCGTGATCGCGAAGGAGCGTCGCGGCGACTATCTCGGCGACACCGTGCAGGTGATCCCGCACATCACCAACGAGATCAAGGAGCGCATCCTCGCCATGGGCGGCCACGGCGGTACGCCGGGGGTCGACGTCGTGATCACCGAGATCGGAGGCACGGTAGGCGACATCGAGTCGCTGCCGTTCCTCGAGTCCGCCAGGCAGGTGCGCCAGGACATCGGACGTGACAACTGCTTCTTCCTGCACGTCTCACTCGTGCCCTACATCGGTCCGTCCGGCGAGCTGAAGACCAAGCCCACCCAGCACTCCGTCGCCGCGCTGCGCTCGATCGGCATCCAGCCCGACGCGATCGTCTGCCGCGCCGACCGCGAGATCCCCGAGGGCATCAAGAGGAAGATCTCCCAGATGTGCGACGTCGACCTCGACGCCGTGGTCACGGCCGCGGACGCCCCGTCGATCTACGACATCCCGAAGGTGCTGCACCGCGAGGGCCTGGACGCCTACGTCGTACGCCGGCTCGACCTGCCGTTCCGCGACGTCGACTGGACGACGTGGGACGACCTGCTCCGCAAGGTGCACCATCCCAAGGAGGAGGTCACCGTAGCCCTGGTCGGCAAGTACATCGACCTCCACGATGCCTACCTCTCCGTGGCCGAGGCGCTGCGGGCCGGCGGCTTCGCCCACGAGGCTGCGGTCCGGCTCCGGTGGGTGCCGTCCGACGAGTGCGCCGACGCCCCAGGTGCCGCGCGCGAGCTGCACGACGTGGACGCGATCTGCGTGCCCGGCGGGTTCGGCGTCCGCGGTCTCGACGGCAAGCTCGGCGCCCTCACCTATGCCCGCACCCACGGCATCCCGACCCTCGGCCTGTGCCTCGGCCTGCAGTGCATGGTGATCGAGTACGCCCGCAACGTCGCCGGGCTCGAGAAGGCCGCCTCCACCGAGTTCGACCCCGACTGCCCCGAGCCCGTCATCGCGACCATGGAGGAGCAGAAGTCGTACGTCGGCGGGGCCGGTGACCTCGGCGGCACGATGCGTCTGGGTCTGTACCCGGCCGAGCTGGGTGCCGGCACGATCGTGCGACAGGCGTACGGCGAGGGCCGGATCGAGGAGCGCCACCGTCACCGCTACGAGGTGAACAACCACTACCGCGAGCAGCTGGCGGCCGCCGGCCTGGTCTTCTCCGGGACCAACCCCGACCTCGACCTGGTGGAGTTCGTCGAGCTGCCGCGCGACGTACACCCCTATTACGTGTCCACGCAGGCGCACCCCGAGCTGCGCTCACGGCCGACCCGGCCGCACCCGCTCTTCGCCGGGCTGATCGGCGCGGCGATCGAGCGGAAGAAGGCGGAGCGGTTCCCGATCGACGAGTCGGGCCTGCGTCGCGAGCCCGACGACGACTGACCCTCGCGACTCTGGCGCGCCCCGTGGCGCGCGAGGATGATCCGGTGCATGCCCGACCGGCAGGACCTCCGCGAGATGGTGACGGGCTACCGGCTGTCCGCGGCGCTCAACGTGGCCGCCGATCTCGGCATCTCGGACGAGCTCGTCGGCGGTCCGCGCGCCGCTAGGGATCTCGCGACCGCCGTCGGCGCCGACCCCGACACCCTGCAGCGGCTCCTGCACGCGCTGGCCACGGTCGGGGTGTACGCCGAGGATCCCGACGGCACGTTCGCCAACACCGAGCTGGGCGAGGGACTTCGCTCGGACGTGCCGGACAGCCTTCGCCCGCTGGCCCGGACCCTCAACAGCCCCGCGCTGTGGGCCGCCTGGGGACATCTCGGTCACAGCGTGCGCACCGGTGAGAACGCGTTCGTGGCCAAGCACGGGGTGGACGCCTGGACCCGGCGACGCGGCCACCCGGAGGAGAACGCGATCTTCAACGAGACCATGACCGTGCAGACCACGGTGATCGCGGACGCCGTGGCTGAGGCCTACGACTTCGAGGGACTCGCGACGGTCGTCGACGTCGGTGGGGGCCAGGGGAGCCTGCTCGAGGCCGTGCTGACCCGCCATCCCCAGCTCACGGGCACGGTCTTCGACCAGGAGCACGTGGTCGCCACCGAGCCGTCGACCGAGACCCTGGCACCGCGGTGGTCGGCCGCCAGCGGCAGCTTCTTCTTCTCTGTGCCCGAGGCCGATGCCTACCTCCTGAAGTCGATCCTGCACGACTGGCCCGACGACCGGTGCGTCGAGATCCTCGACACCTGCCGGCGCAGCCTGCGACCGGGAGGCGTCGTCCTCGTGGTCGAGACGATCCTGGGGCGGCCGGGCTTCGAGGTGCAGGCGGCGTTCTCCGACCTCAACATGCTGGTCATGCCCGGCGGCCGCGAGCGCACCGAGCAGGAGTACGCCGCGTTGTTCGCGGCGGCCGGCCTGCGGCTCACCCGCGTCATCGACACCGTGACCCGGATGTCGGTGGTCGAGGGCCGGGCCGGCCGGCCCGGCTAGGCCTCTCGGGCGCGAGCGGTGCGAGTCAGGGTGTCGGTGCCGATCAGGAGCGCCGCGCGGACTGTCGGGTCGCAGCCCTCGCCGCGCGCCATGGCCGTGGCGCGCTCGACGAACTCGTCGTCGGCGATCTGTGGGAACATGCCGAACATCAACCCGAACACCGTGAGCATGCCGCCACCGGCCAGCTCGGGGATCTCCTCGAGGAACCGCGCAGCGTAGGGACGCACCACGTCGTCCTGCTGGGGCTGCCAGAAGGCGCGGATCATCGCGCCCAGCATCTGACCGGACGGGATGTTCTTCTTCTCGAAGAGCTCGCTCCAGGCCTCGTCCTTCGCGGCCGTCTCGGGGCGCGCCGTACGCGTGGACAGAGCCCGGACCGCGGCGTCGGGGTCGGGGTCTCTCTCGAGCAGGGCCTCGACCGCGTCCTCGTCGTAGTGCCCGAGCGCGGCGCGGCGGGTGGCGACGCGCCAGGCGAGGTCGATGTCGTCCTGGGTTGCCGCGTCGAGCAGCGCGAGGTGCTCGTCGGAGGAGGCTGCGGCAGCCAGCGTGCGGAGGGCCGGAGTGGTCAGGTCGGCGTCGCCGGCCAGGGTGGCCGCGACGTCGGCGAGCTGGTCGAGCTGCTCGCCGATCCGGGCCACGGGCGTCCAGCGCTGGGCGATCTCGAGGGCCACCGTGAGGAACGGCTCGACCACCGCCGGGCTGTGCTCGCGCCGGAGCACCTCGAGGACGCAGTCGAACAGCTCCGGGGCGCCGAGCTCGCCGTCGTACATCATCTGGAAGCCGGTGACCACGGCGAGGGCGCGGTCGACCGCATCGGGCAGGTCGGCGGCCCGGTCGAGGAGGACGCGCACGGACGCGGGATCGGGGCGTACGGCGGCGAAGGTGAGGTCCTTGGCGTTGACCAGGTGGAGATCGGCCTCGGGGAGCTCGACCGGGGTCGAGGCACCCGCGGTCTCGACCTCGGTGACGGCGACGAGCGTGACTCCCGGGTCGGAGACGTTGTGGGAGGCGATGTTGAGCCGGTGGGGTCGCGGCGCCTCCGCGTCGGGCGAGTCGGCGACGATGGCACCGTCGACGAGGCGGAGGGTGTCGGTGCCGGCCCGGTCGAGCCAGGCCACGGTCCACGCGGAGAGATCGCGGCCGGCGGCCGTCCCGATCGCCGACATGAGGTCGTCGAGGACGGTGTTGCCCCAGGCGTGCTCGCTGAAGTAGGCCCGCAGCCCCTTCACGAAGGCGTCCTCGCCGACGTACGCCATGAGCTGCTTGAGCACACTCGCGCCCTTGGTATAGGTGATGGCGTCGAAGTTGGCCATGGCCTGCGCGACGTCGGGCACCTCACCGCGGATCGGGTGGGTGGCCGGTGACATGTCCTGCCGGTAGCCGGCCATCTTGCCGCCGGCCAGGAAGGTCGCCCACTCGTCGGCGAACTCGGTGCAGTTGACGCCCGCCCAGTTGGACGCCCACGAGGCGAACGCCTCGTTGAGCCAGAGGTCGTCCCACCAGCGCATCGTGACGAGGTCGCCGAACCACATGTGGGCCATCTCGTGCAGCAGGATCTGCGCGCGTACGGCGCGCTGGCCGTACGTCGGCGTGCTGCGGTAGAGGACGCTGTCGGTCCACGTGACCGACCCCCAGTTCTCCATCGCACCGCCCATGTTGGGCACGAACACCTGGTCGTAGCGCACCTGGGGGAACGGCTGCCCGAACCGCTCGCCGAAGAACGCCAGGCCGCGGTCGGTGAGGTCGAACAGCTCCTCGGCGTCGCGTTCCATGAACTGCTTGAGCGACTGCCGGCAGAACAGGCCTAGGTCGTAGCCGCCGCGCGCGGAGCGCAGCTCGTGGAACGGACCGGCGTTCACGACGGTGACGTACGTCGACAACCGGGGCGTGTCGCCGAACGTCCAGCGCCGGCCGCCTTCATCGAGGTCCTCGATCGTGTCTGGGGCGGAGTTGCTGGTCACCGTCCAGCTCTCGTGGGCGTCGACCACGAAGCCGTGGGGCGCCTTCAGGTCGGGCTGGTCGAAGCAGGCGAAGGCGAAGCGCGCCATGTCGGGCTCGAAGGTCGACCAGACGTAGACGAGCTTGTCGTTGGGGTCGACGGTCTTCAGGATCGCGTTGCCGCTGCGGGTGTCGGACTGGGTGGAGCTGACGACGAGCACGTTGTCGGCCCGGAGACCGGGCAGCGGAATGCGGCCACGCTCGGTCGTCGCGGGATCGAGCTCCTGGCCGTTGAGCGTCACCGACGTCGCCGTACCGACGCAGTCCACGAAGGTCTCGGCACCGGGCTCCGTACAGGTGAACGAGATCGTGGACGTGGCCGCCCACAGGTCTCCCTCGTAGAGGCCGCGGAGGTCGACCGTCACGTCGTACCGCTCGATCGAGATCAGGTCGAACCGCCGGGCCGCTTCTTCTCGGGTCAAGCTCGCCACATCGCTCATCCGGCCACCGTAGCGTCCGCATGGGAGCCGCGATATCTCGAGGCGATCACGGTTCCCGATGGGGCCCGTCGGCGCCCGGTGCCGATGTCCAAGGGGCGAATGTCCTTGACTCCTGGGCCTTTGCCCACGAGCCTGACCACAGGGCCGATCTGGTCTTTCTCGCCTGCGGAAGGAACTCGTCCATGCTCCTCAAGCGCTCTTTGGGGCTGATCAGCGCTATCGCCCTCGCCGGCACGATGGCGGCCTGCGGCTCGAGCAACTCGTCCTCGCCGGCTGCTGGGGGAGTGCCGAAGATCGGGGACTGCAAGATCACCAGCAAGGCCAACAGCATCACGATGACTCCGGTGAAGGCAGGCACGCTCACCGTCGAGACGACCCTTCCGGCGCCCGGTTGGTGGAACGGGACCACGCCTCAGTCGATCAACAGCGGTTATGAGTACTGCATGGCCGCCAACCTGGCCAACATGGCCGGCTTGACCTCGGTGACGGTCAAGAACGTCTCGTTCGACCAGCTGGTCGCCGGACGCACCAACACCTTCGACCTGGCGCTGGCCGAGATCTCGATCACGCCCGAGCGCGCCAAGGTGGTGGACTTCTCCAAGCCCTACTTCGACTCCAACATCGGTGTGATCGTCAAGAAGGGTGCGGACGTCACCGAGGCCAACATCCAGACGAAGACGTGCGCGGCGTACGCCGGTACGACGTCGGTGCCGTTCATCCAGGACCAGTTGAAGTGCGCTTCCAACAAGGTCTACCCGAACTCCTCGACGCTCTACCAGAGCGTGCTCTCCGGACAGGCGGACGCCGCCTTCCTCGACACCGCGATCGTGCTCGCCGAGGCGAAGAAGACGGGCGGCCAGCTCGAGGTCGTCGGGCAGTACAGCACTGGTGAGAAGTACGGCGCCATCTACCCGCAGGGCTCGGCCAACGAGGACGCGATGAACCAGGGAATCGCGACCATGCTCAGCGACGGCACCCTGAAGCAGCTGACGACCGACTACCTCGGGCCTGCCTTCGGTGGCGACCCCTCCGCGGTGCCGGTCTGGACGATCCAGTAACGCCCCGCGAATGAGCGCCTCGTCCCTCGTCAGCGAGGAGCTACAGCCCACTCCCACGCCGAGCAAGCCACGCCCGGTCGTCGGCCTCGCGGTCGTCGGCCTGGTGATGGCGCTCGTCGGCATCGGCCTCATGGTGCTGGCGGCGGCACGGCTCCGCGACTACAACGGTGGCGGCGCCGTCTCCAGCGGAGTGGGAGCCGTGCTAGTGCTGCTCTCCTTGTACCCGTTGTGGCCGACGGTCCTGGCCTTCCGTGGGAGCGCGGCACGCAACTCCCTGCTCCAGAGCGACCAGTTGGTGCCGGCGCGCCGGGCAGCCGCCGCTGGTCGGGAGGAGGCTCAGATCGCCCTGGGCTACTCCGCGGCCGCCGTGATCGTCGCTGGGCTGCTGATGTTGGCGCTGGCACATCCGGCGACCGGTGTGGCCCACACCTTCTTCCAGGCCAGTGCATGGCGCAGGTCGTTCCCGGAGATGATCCACGCGTTCTGGACCAACATCTGGGTCGCGTGCGTGGCGCAGGTGCTGGTCCTCGTCTTCGGCCTCCTGATCGCGATCCTGCGGATGCTCCCCGGCCGAGCCGGCGCCCCGCTGCGGGCCATCGCGTTGGTCTACTGCGACGTCTTCCGGGCCATCCCCGCGATCGTCGTGATCCTGCTGGTGGTGTTCGGCACGCCGCTCGCCATCCCCGCGACCGCCAAGTGGAACAGTGTGTGGCTGGGCATCATCGCGCTCACGATGACCTACTCGGCGTACGTCTCCGAGGTGTATCGCGCCGGCCTCTCTTCGATCCACCCCAGCCAGAGCGCGGCTGCCCGTTCGCTGGGCCTCAGCTACGTACAGACGCTGCGGACCGTGCTGGTGCCCCAAGCGGTTCGTCGGGTCATCCCGCCGCTGCTCAACGACTTCATCAGCTTGCAGAAGGACACGGCTCTGCTGGCGTTCGCCGGCATCGCGGAGGTCGTGCTGGTGGCACAGCTCTGGCAGTCCGATCTGTTCAACCTGTCTCCGGTCACCTTGGCGGCGGCGTTCTTCATCATCATCACGATCCCGCAGGCACGGTTCGTCGACTTCCTGATCAATCGCGACGCCGCGCGTAGGGCGGGGAAGTAGCCATGTCCTTCCTGGAGATCGACAAGGTGCACAAGTCGTTCGGCCGCAACGAGGTGCTCAAGGGCGTCTCGCTGAACGTCGAGCGGCACGAGGTGGTCTGCCTGATCGGTGCGTCCGGCTCGGGCAAGTCGACGCTCCTGCGGTGCGTGAACGCGCTGGAGGAGATCAACGACGGCGAGATCCGGATCGACGGCGACTGCGTGACCGGGGCGGGCGTCGACCTCAACGCTCTGCGTCGCGACGTCGGCATCGTGTTCCAGAGCTACAACCTGTTCCCGCACATGTCCGTCATCGACAACGTGATGCTGGCGCCCACGAAGGTAGGCGGCATCTCGAAGGACGAGGCGCGCACGCGAGGCGTGGCCCTGCTCGAGTCGGTCGGCATGGCGGAGAAGGCCACGGCGTACCCCGACAGCCTCTCCGGCGGTCAGCAGCAACGGGTCGCGATCGTGCGGGCGCTGGCGATGCAGCCCCGCGTCATGCTGCTGGACGAGATCACCGCCGCGCTCGACCCCGAGCTCGTCGGCGACGTGCTCGAGATCGTCCGCGAGCTCGCGCACGAGGGGCTGACGATGCTGCTCGCCACCCACGAGATGGGCTTCGCCAAGGAGGTCGCCAGCCAGGTGTGCTTCCTGGACGCCGGCCAGATCCTCGAGCACGGGTCGGCCGAGCAGATCTTCGAGGAGCCCCGCGAGGAGCGCACCCAGCAGTTCCTGAGCCGGGTCGTGAAGTCGGGCCGCCTGTAGCGTCCGGGGGGTGTCCTCCGAGCTCATCGACAGTCCCGAGTCCTGGCCGGTCACGGCCACCCGCGACCTCTATCGCGCCGGCTGGGTGATGGCCCTGCGCGAGGACGAGATCACCGCACCCGGCTCAGCGGAGCCGTTCGCGCGGTGGGTGCTCGAGCATCCGGGCGCCGTGATCGTGCTCGCCGTCGACGACCAGAGCCGCGCCTTCTGCCTGTGGCAGTACCGCCACCCGGTGGGCCGACGCTTCGTCGAGCTGCCCGCAGGTCTCCTCGATGTCGAGGGCGAGGACCCGCTCGAGACCGCGCGTCGGGAGCTCCGCGAGGAGGCGCGGCTCGAGGCGGACGACTGGACGCTGCTCGCCAGCACCTGGTCCAGCCCGGGCATCAGCAACGAGGTCATGCACCTGTTCCTGGCCCGGGGGCTGCACACGGTGGACGACGACGACTTCGTGGCCACCCATGAGGAGGCCGACATGACCAGCGAGTGGGTGCCGTTCGCCGACCTCGTCGAGGCGGTGCTCGCCGGGCGGCTCGGCGACGGGCCGCTCCTCCAGACGGTCCTGCTCGCCCATGCCCGGGGTCTGGTCGCATGACCAGCATCGAGGAACTCCTGGCCGCGCATCCCGTCATCGACGGGCACAACGACCTCCTGTGGGAGCTGCGCGAGCTGGTCGGCTACGACTTCGAGCAGTACGACGTGGGGCAGCCGCAGACGCAGACCCAGACGGACTTGCCGAGGATGCGGGCCGGGGGAGTGGGCGCGCAGTTCTGGTCGGTGTTCGTGCCGACCAGCGAGGGTGAACGGGCCGTCGCCTCCACGCTCGAGCAGATCGACGCGGCGTACACCATGATCCGGCGGTACGACGACCAGCTCGCCCTGGCGACCACCGCCGACGAGGTCGAGGCGGCCTGGGCGGCCGGACGCATCGCCTGCCTGATGGGCGCCGAAGGCGGCCACCAGATCGTCGGATCCCTCGCGGTGCTGCGGACGTACCACCACCTCGGCGTGCGCTACCTGACCCTGACCCACAACGACAACGTGCCGTGGGCGGACTCCGCGACCGACGAACCCGTTCTGGGCGGCCTGAGCGAGGCCGGCCGCGAGGTGGTCCGCGAGATGAACCGCATCGGCATGCTGGTCGACCTCTCCCACGTCAGCGCCGACGTCATGCGCGACGCGCTCGACACCACACGGGCGCCGGTGATCTTCTCCCACTCGTCGGCGTACGCCGTGACCGACCACCCGCGCAACGTCCCGGACGACGTTCTCGCCGGGCTCGCCGGCAACGGCGGCACCTGCCTGGTCACCTTCGTCCCCAGGTTCGTCAGCCAGCGGGTCCGCGACTGGGACCGCGGCGTGGCGGCGCGCGCCCGGGCGCACGGTGTCGACGAGCGCGACCTCGCGGCGTACCAGGTCGTGCACGACGCCGAGGAGAAGGAGAACCCGAGCCCGGTCGCGACGCTCGACGACGTGGTGGCGCACCTCGACCACGTCCGTGAGGTTGCCGGCATCGACCACGTCGGCCTCGGTGGCGACTACGACGGAGTGGGCCGCCTGCCGGAGGGCCTGGAGGACGTGTCGTGCTACCCGCGGCTGATGGCCGCGCTCCGCGACCGGCACTGGTCGGACGAGGACCTGGCCCGGCTCGCCTGCCGCAACGTCCTCCGGACCATGCGCGCCGCCGAGGACGTGGCCCTCGGCGACTGACCTCCCGGGGAGGTGGAGGGGGTCACAACTCGGTATGGTCGGAGCGGCTCACACGGAAGTGGGCCACCGAGCAAGGAGTGTGGCCCGTGAAGGTCGGTGTCCCCAAGGAAGTCAAGAACCACGAGTACCGCGTGGCCATCACGCCGATCGGCGTGCACGAGCTGACCGCACACGGGCACGAGGTCTTCGTCGAGAAGGGCGCAGGCATCGGGTCGCAGATCGACGACGCCGAGTACGTCGCGGCCGGAGCCAAGATCCTCGACGGGGCCGACGAGGTATGGGGCAACGCCGACATGGTGCTCAAGGTCAAGGAGCCGATCGCCGAGGAGTACCACCGGATGCGTGAGGGGCTCACCCTCTTCACCTATCTCCACCTCGCCGCCGACCAGCCCCTCACCGAGGAGCTCCTCGAGCGCAAGGTCACCGGCATCGCCTACGAGACCGTGCAGCTGCCCTCCGGGGGGCTGCCCCTGCTCTACCCGATGTCCGAGGTCGCAGGGTGTCTCGCACCCCAGGTCGGTGCCTACTCCCTACTCAAGGCGCAGGGCGGCCGCGGCGTCCTGATGGGCGGCGTCGGCGGTGTCGCCAACGCGAAGGTCGTCATCCTCGGTGCCGGCGTCTCCGGCCAGAACGCCGCCAACATCGCCCTCGGCATGGGTGCCGACGTGACCCTCCTCGACACCGACCTCGACAAGCTGCGGTTGTCGTTCTGGCGCTACCACAACCGCGTCCACGGCCTGGCCTCGTCGCAGCTGGCGATCCAGCAGCAGGTGCGTGAGGCCGACATGGTGATCGGCGCCGTGCTGATCCCGGGAGCGAAGGCGCCCAAGCTGGTGACCAACCAGCTGGTCTCGGAGATGAAGCCCGGCTCGGTGCTCGTCGACATCGCCGTCGACCAGGGCGGCTGCTTCGAGGACACCCACCCGACGACGCACGCCGACCCGACCTTCGAGGTCCACCAGTCGATCTTCTACTGCGTCGCCAACATGCCCGGAGCGGTGCCCAACACGTCGACGTACGCCCTGACGAACGCGACGCTGCCGTACGCCGTGGCCCTGGCCGACAAGGGCTGGGCGCAGGCCTGCCGTGCCGACCACAGCCTCGCCCTCGGTCTGAACACCTACGCCGGGCAGCTGACCAACGCGCCGGTCGGCGAGGCGGTCGGCATCGACGCCGTGGCGGTGGACGAGGTACTGGCTGGGCTTGGCTGAGCCCCGGGCGGCCCTGCGTACCTACCTCGACCACCTGGCGGTCGAGCGCGGGCTCGCCGCGAACACGCTCTCGTCGTACCGGCGCGACCTGAGGCGCTACGTCGCGTTCCTCGACGCGACCGGGGTCGACGACCTCGACGCGGTGACCGAGGCCGACGTGGCGGCGTTCCTGATGGGTCTGCGGGAGGGGGACGTCGATCACCCGCCGCTGTCGGCGACGTCCGCCGGCCGGACGGTGGTCGCCGTCCGCGGCTTCCACAAGTTCTGCGTGGCCGACGGACTCGCCACCGCCGATCCCGCGGCGTCGGTGCGACCGCCGTCTCCCACCCGCCGCCTCCCGAAGGCGCTCCCGCTCTCCGACGTCGAGGCGATCCTGGAGGCGGCCGGTGCGCCGGGCACCACCCTGGCCCTGCGCGATCGGGCGCTGCTCGAGGTGCTGTACGGCACGGGAGCCCGCATCTCCGAGGCGGTCGGGCTCGACGTCGACGACCTGGACCGTGTGGACGGCACCGTCCTGCTGCGCGGAAAGGGCGGCAAGGAGCGGCTGGTCCCGGTAGGCAGCTACGCCCTCGGCGCGGTCGACGCCTATCTCACGAGAGCGCGGCCGCTGCTGGCGTCGGCCAGTACGCCGGAGCGAGCCGGCGCCCTGTTCCTCAACGCCCGGGGCGGCCGGTTGTCACGCCAGTCGGCATGGACCGTCCTGGTGAAGGCGGCCGACCGAGCGGGGGTCACCCGCGACGTCTCACCCCACACCCTGCGCCACTCGTTCGCCACGCACCTGCTCGAGGGAGGCGCCGACGTGCGCGTCGTACAGGAGCTGCTCGGGCACGCGTCGGTCACGACCACGCAGATCTATACCCTGGTCACAGTGGACAATCTGCGCGAGGTGTTCGCAGCCGCGCACCCACGGGCGCGCCTCGAAGGGGACTAGTCACTTCGGACCATGCCCGTCGCACGTTCGGCCCACTTCTTTGCCAAACGGCCTTCGCGGATCTCATCCGGTGCCTATCGTGGCAACGCCGGGCGGCCAGGCCCGGCCATCGCTGACGCCGTCGGGGATGCGGGATCGACTCGATTCTCTCTGGAGTTCCGTTGCTGAACATTCGCCGTGACGCCATCTCGGGCGCATCGTCACAGCTCCGTGTGTCCGAGTGGTCGGTCCGCCGCAAGGTGGTGGCTGTGCTCGCGATCCCCGTGATCGTCGCCACCGTGTTCGGTGGTCTGCGCGTCTCGTCGGAGCTCAACGCCGCGTCCACCTACTCAACGACCCAGCAGCGCGCCTCGGTCCTGGGCCCGGCGATCGAGTACCTCGCCGCCGCCGAGCGGCTGACCCTGCCCACGTCCCTCTCGGGCCGGATGGGCACCGGGACGGGCACCCCCGCCCAGGAGTTCGACTCAGCGAGCACCCGGTTGACGGCGGCTGCCGCCTCCGCCAGCCTGAACTCCGCACAGAGCCAGCTCGTCTCGAACATGACGCAGGTCGGCGGTCAGATCCGTAGCGGCTCCGGAACGGGCATCACGGCCTCCGCTCCCGTGCAGATGACCAACATCCAGCGCGACCTGACCGCCCTGATCAACGCCACGCTGAACACGAGCGGTACGCCGGACCCGCAGGTGCAGGCGCTCGTCCAGTCGCTGACCGGTCAGCTGTCCCTGACCAAGCAGCAGCTGCTGATCCAGAGCGCGAGCCAGCAGCCCTCACTGCTCGGCTCGGTCTGGCTCGCTGCCGAGATCGGCGTCGAGGGTGCGGCGCTCGACAACCTCCGCGGCAACCTCGGTGGCCGGCGCGTTCAGAACCTCACCGCCGACAACAGCACCCGGCTCGGCGAGGCGACCAGCGCGCACCCGAGAGACCTCGTGGCGACTCCGGGGATGTTCGCGATGTACCGCGACCTCAACACCAACCTGATCACCCGGATCGACTTCCTCATCGGCTCGCGGGCGGACGCCGCCAAGGCGCGCGCGCTGACCGACACGGCCATCATCCTGGGCGCCCTGATCGCCTCCTTGATGCTCGCCCTGCTCGTGGCGCGCGCCCTCATCGTCCCGCTGCGCAAGGTGCGCGCCGGTGCGCTCGAGGTGGCCCACGTGTCGCTGCCGGAGACGGTTCGCCGGATCCGGGAGGGCAAGGAGCCCGACGAGCTGGCGAAGATCGACGTACACACGAGGGAAGAGCTCGGCCAGCTCGCGCGAGCGGTCGATGACATGCACCAGCAGGCGGTCAACCTGGCGACGGGCGAGGCCCAGCTCCGTACGCAGGTCGGGGCGATGTTCGTGACCCTGTCCCGCCGCAACACCACCCTGGTCAACCAGCAGCTGGCGCTCATCGAGTCGCTGGAGCAGGACGAAGAGGACCCGCAGCGCCTCGAGCAGCTGTTCAGCCTCGACCACCTGGCCACCCGCATGCGCCGGACGGCCGAGAGCCTGGTGATCCTCGGCGGTACGACGGGTCGCACGGCGAGCTTCGAGGAGCTCAGCGTCTCGGACGTCATCCACGCCGCGGTCTCCGAGGTGCAGGACTACCAGCGGGTGCGCATCGACGCGGCACCCGACCAGATGGTCTCCGGCCGAGCAGCGGCCGACGTCGTCCACCTGATGGCCGAGCTCATCGACAACGCGCTCTCGTACTCGCCTCCGGGCAGTCCCGTCACCATCCAGGCGGCCCAGGAGGACGGCAGGGTCGAGATCGAGGTCATCGACTCGGGTCTCGGCATGGCCGGCGACGCTCTCGCGCGGGCCAACGAGTCCCTCAAGAGCGGTGGCGAGGTCACCATCGACACCGCCCGTCGGATGGGTCTGTTCGTGGTCAGCCGCCTGGCGGAGGAGCACGGCCTCAAGGTCAAGCTCCGCCGCAACGTCAACGGTGGCGGCATCATCGCCTCGATCATGCTGCCCTCCGACGTCCTCGCGACGGACGAGCCGGTCGAGCACGTGTCGATCCTCGACGCTCCCGAGCAGGTGGAGCCTCCCGCTCCGGTGGTCGAGGACGAGCCCGACGAGGACTACGACCCCTACCTCGAGCGGATCGAGGAGGCCATCGCGGCGGTGACCGGTCTGCCCCGCCGCCGTCCCGGGTTCGTCGGCCACGAGCCGGAGCCGGTGCCGACGCCCGCGACCGCGGTCAGCATGTTCGAGGGACCCGCGAGTGCCCTCGACGCGGCCATGGAGCCGATCGCCCTGCCCGGCATGCATGACGCGACCGAGACGTTGGGGCCGAGCGTCCTGGACGGCGGAGCGATCGCGCTGCCGGCCTCCGACCGCACGGAGGACGAGACCCTCGCCGAGGTGGTCAGCCCGGACTTCGGGACCGACCGTCGCGACGAGACGCCCGACGCGTCGTACGACGTCGACGAGCCGCCGGCGGCGGAGTCGACCGCCGACGAGCCGACCGCGGACGAGCCGACCGCCGACGAGCACGAGACCGAGGTCGTGGCTCACGAGGGCGCCGAGGATTCGGACGGGTCAGATACCCAGGAGTCCGACGTCGACGAGCCCGAGCTCGAGGAGACGGTGGCCGAGGCGCACGTCGTCGCGGAGACAGCCGACCAGGAGCCCGAGCCGGAGTCCGCCGCGTTGACCGACGAGACCGAGCCCGAGGCCGAGCCGGCCGAGGAGCAGGTGGCGGTCGCGTCCGAGGCGGCACCGAGCGAGGACGCCGAGATCGAGCCCGTCGTACCCCTGGCACCGGTGGCGCTCGCCGAGACCCCGGAGCCCACGGAGGCGCCGGCTCCGGTGTCCGACATGCCGGTCCGGCTCAAGATCCGCCGACCGCTCTCCGCGAGCGCGGCCGCGTCCGCACTCGAGGGTGACCACGTCCTCTCCGACGAGGGCCCGCAGCAGACGCCCATCTTCGGTCAGCTGCGCTCCAACTGGCTGAACGACGAGTCCGACAGCACCTGGGTCGACCCCGAGATGGACCGCGGCTGGAACGCGGCCGACCGGTCCGAGGGCGGCGACACCGAGGGTCACACCCCGACCGGGCTCCCGGTACGCCGTCCCGGCGGCCGGCTGGTCCCGGGTGGCCTGACCGCCGAGCCAACCGTGGTCGCGCGTGACCCCGAGGCGATCCGCAACCGTCTGGCCGCGCACGCGGCCGGTGTGTCTCGTGGCCGGGCGGCCGCGTCGGCACAGCCCATCACGACCGACTACGAGGAGACTGGCCCAGCATGACCGAGAGCCTCCAGGCAGCCATGAGCACCGTCGAGACCGAGACCCGCGAGCTCGACTGGGTCGTGAACCGCTTCGTCGACAGTGTCCCGGGTGCCGCGCACGCCGTACTCGTGTCGGCCGACGGGCTGCTGATGGCAGCCAGCGGCCGGCTTCCCGCCGAGCGCGCCGAGCAGGTCGCAGCCGTCTCGTCCGGGCTCGCCAGCCTGGCGACCGGCGCGGCACGCCTCTTCGAGGGCGGCGCGGTGCTGCAGACCATCGTCGAGATGCAGAACGGTTTCATGCTCCTGATGAGCGTGGGCGACGGGTCTCACCTCGCGGTGCTGACCCAGGCCACCGCCGACATCGGTCAGGTGGGCTACGAGATGGCCCTCCTCGTCGAGCGCGTCGGCCAGATGGTCCAGGCCCAGGCCCGGATGCCCGGGGTCTAGGAGGTGTCATGTCCGCAGACGAACCCGAGCGCGGGGCGAGCCCGCCCGCTGCCCGCATCGTCCGGCCCTATGCGCTGACGGCCGGTCGGACGCGCACCACGGTCGACCTGCCCCTCGAGGCGACGCTGAGGCTCGACACCTCGGCGACCCGCCGCGCGTGGGGCGAGGACGTCCAGGGCAGGATCGTGTCGGTCCTCGATCTCCGCTCGGTGGCGGAGGTCTCGGCCCTGGTCAAGGCGCCCATCGGTGTGGTCCGCGTGCTCCTGGGCGACCTCGTCCAGCAGGGCTACGTGCACGTGCAGGCGACCATCACCGAGAACTCCACCGATGACGAACGCTTCGACCTCCTCGAAAGGACCCTCCGTGGACTCCGTGCCCTCTAACGGCAGCCGTCGCGCCGCCGCCTCGACGAAGATCGTGATCGCAGGCGGCTTCGGCGTCGGCAAGACGACTCTCGTCGGGTCCGTGTCCGAGATCGTGCCGCTGCGCACCGAGGCTCTGGTGACCAACGAGTCCGAGGGCGTCGACGACCTCGCGAGCACGCCGTCGAAGTCGACGACGACCGTGGCCATGGACTTCGGCCGGATCACGCTCGCCGAGGACATCGTGCTGTATCTGTTCGGGACCCCCGGGCAGAAGCGCTTCTGGTTCATGTGGGACGACCTGGTGCGGGGCGCCATCGGCGCGATCGTGCTGGTCGACACCGGTCGGCTCGACGCGGCGTTCGCGCCGCTGGACTACTTCGAGTCGAAGGACGTGCCGTTCATCGTGGCCGTGAACACCTTCGAGGGTGGCCCGCAGTACCCGCTGCACGAGGTGGCCCAGGCGCTCGCCCTGCCGGACGACGTACCTCTCATCAGCGTGGACGCGCGCGACCGCGAGTCCTCCAAGCGGGCCCTCGTCCGGATCACGGAGTTCGCCCTGACCCGCCTGGCCGAGGCCTCGGCGCGCAAGGCCGAAGTCTCGGTCTGAACGGCCTGTTCAGGAGCGCTTGACGTCGAGGCTGCCGTCGGCGAAGTCCTTGCGCAGAACCTTCTTGTCGAACTTGCCGACCGACGTGCGTGGGACGTGGTCGATGAACGCCCAGGCCTCAGGGAGCTGCCACTTCGCGAACGACTGGGCGAGGTGCTCGCGCAGCTGCTCGGGCGTGGTCGTCGCGCCCTCCCGGAGTACGACGCTCGCGAGCGGTCGCTCCTGCCACTTCTCGTCGGGGATGCCGACGACCGCGGCCTCGACCACGTCGGGGTGGCTCATCAGCGCGTTCTCCAGCTCGACCGACGAGATCCACTCGCCGCCGGACTTGATCACGTCCTTGGCGCGGTCGGTCAGCGTGATGTACCCGAGGCGGTCGAGGGTCCCCACGTCTCCGGTGCGCAGCCACCCGTCATGGAACTTCTGGTCGGCCTCCGGGTCGTCGGCGTGGTAGTAGCCCGCGGTCACCCACGGCCCGCGGACCTCGAGCTCGCCGACGGACTCGCCATCGCGCGGAAGCTCGTGGCCGTCGTCGCCGACGATCCGGGCGCTCACCGAGGATCCGGTTCGGCCCTGGCTCGCCCGGAAGCGCCACTCGTCCTCGCCGGCGACGCCCACAGGTGGCCAGGCCACCGACGCGACCGGACTGGTCTCGGTCATGCCCCAGGCCTGGAGGACCCGGACGCCGTGCCGGTCGAGCAGCGCCTGCTGCAGGCTCCTCGGCACCGCAGATCCGCCGCACGGGACCAGCCGGATCGAGGAGAGGTTGGAGCGGTGCTCGTCGGCGTAGGTCAGGATGTCGTTCCAGATCGTCGGTACGGCGCCCGACATCGTCACCTGCTCGGCCTGGATGATCCGCACCAACGGCTCGGGCTGGAGCCAGCGGTCCGGCATCACCAGGCCGGCGCCCACCATGAGCGCGGCGTACGGCAGACCCCAGGCATTGGCATGGAACATCGGGACGATGGGCAGCACCCGGTCGAACGGCGTGAGGCCCATCGCGTCGCCCATCGCGACCGCCATCGAGTGGAGGTACGCCGAGCGGTGGCTGTAGACCACACCCTTCGGGTTGCCGGTGGTGCCGGAGGTGTAGCACATCGCAGCCGCGTCACGCTCGTCGATGTCGGGCCAGGCGAAAACGACGTCCGCCGCCGCCAGCGCATCCTCGTAGAGACCGACCGACACACCCGTGGCCTCGATCGCGGACAGGTCGGCGTCGGCGGCCTCGGGCCCGGCCACGAGGACGTGCCGGACCGTCTCGAAGGTCGGCAGCAGCGTCGCGAAGGGCGCCAGCAGCGCCGCGTCGACGATGACCACCCGGTCCTCGGCGTGGTTGGCGATGTAGGTCAGCTGCTCGGGGAAGAGCCGGATGTTGAGCGTGTGGAGCACCGCGCCCATGGAGGGGATCGCGAGGTAGGCCTCCAGGTGCTCCACGTTGTTCCACATGAACGTCGCCACGCGCTGGTCGCCGTCCACACCGAGAGTGCGGAGGGCGTTGGCCAGCCGGCCCGCGCGCTCGGCGACCTCGGCGTACGTTCGTCGGCGGCCGCCGCCCTCGGTCGCGGTGACCACCTCGGTGTCGGGGTAGACCCTCGTGACGTGCTCCAGGAGCCGGCCGATGGTGAGGGGGACGTCCTGCATGGTGCTCTTCACGGTCGGCTCCTTCGACGGGTGACCTCATCCTGCCGTCGTGCCCGTGGCTCCGCCAGCGCGGGCGCCGTCACGGCACAGGCGGCTCACAGACCGAACGCCGCGAAGAGTCCCGGCGAACCGGTGCAGCCGGGCAGTGGCGACGCCGGGATCGTGTCGGAGATCAGGCGGCACAAGGAGTAGTGGTCGTACGTCGCGGCCACGACGCGGTGCGACTGGCTCGGGCTGACGACGACGAAGGGGACGTTCTGGTTGGTACCGACGCCCCGCCGCTACGACGGTGGTCGCCACCGAGAGTGCCGTCGCGAGGATGAGGGCACGACCCATGGTGACCTCCTGACGGAGACGTCGCTGGGTGGCTTCAACCCAGTGACCGTGCGCCCGCCTGTCTTCACCGGTTTCGGGAATTGTGCTCGGCCGCCTTCGACGGTGCGATCGCGGCCGGCGCCGGCCGGGTTCCTATGCTGGCGGAGTGACGATCCGGCTCCGGCTCCTGCGCGAGGTGTCGTACGACGCGATCCCGGTCGCCGGCGCCCGGCCGGCCGACCTCCTCGCGTCGCTCGCCCGGCATCCGTCGGGGCTCGGAGACGCCCGGCTGGTCGACGAGGTGTGGCGCGACGACCGCCCGGCCGCTCCGTCGAAGGCGCTGCAGGTGCTGGTCTCGCGGCTGCGTGGGATCGGGACGCACGACCTGGTCGAGCGGCACGACGGCGGCTACCGCCTCGGCCTCGGCGCCGACGCCGTCGACGCCCTGCTCCTGCTGCGGTTGACCGACGACGGTCGCACAGCTCTGCGCCGTGGTGACCCGCACGCGGCTCTGGTCGCGACGGGTGCGGCTCTCGACCTCCTGCCGCGGGCGGCCGACGCGTCGGGGGAGGGAGCGTTGGCCGACCTCCGGCGCGAGGCGATGTGTCTCCAGGGGCCGCTGGCGCGTGCCAACGGCGTAGCCCTGGCGGGGTGCGGCAAGGACGCCGAGGCGCTGCCGTTCCTTCTCGCCGCGCACGGGCGCGACCCCGATGACGTAGAGGTGCTCGAGGCGCTGTTGCGGAGCGAGGTCTCGGTCGTCGGCGCCCCGCCGGCCCTGGCCCGCTACGAGACCTATCGCCGCGACCTGGCCGACCGGCTGGGTGTCGACCCCGACCCGGCGCTGCAACGGCTGCACCGCGAGCTGCTGGCTGCGGACGCTCCGATCCGCAGCGGCGTGCAGTACGCCGGCGACGAGCTCTTGGGCCGGGCCGACGACCTGGCGACCCTGCGCGGCCTGGTCAGGACGGGCCGGCTGACCACCATCCTCGGCCCCGGCGGACTCGGGAAGACCCGGATCGCGCACGTCCTCGCCCAGGAGGCGACCCAGCCGCGGGTGCACTTCGTGGAGCTCGTCGGCATCTCCTCGGCCGACGACGTCGTGTCGGAGGTGGGCTCGGCCCTGGGCGTGCGCAACTCGGTGACCGGACGCCGTACGCTCACGGCCGCACAGCTCGCCGACGTCCGCGGCCGGATCTCCCAGGAGCTCGACACCGTCCCGACCCTGCTCGTCCTCGACAACTGCGAGCACGTGCTGGACGCCGCGGCGTCGCTGGTGGCGTTCCTCCTGGCCACGACCCGCGACCTCCGGGTCGTCACGACCAGCCGCTCACCCCTGGGCATCGCGGCCGAGCGGGTGTTCCTGCTCAGCCAGCTGGCGGCGGCCGACGGCGCCGAGCTCTTCGGCCGCCGGGCGCGCGCGGTGCGACCCGATGCCGAGCTCCGCCCCGACGTGGTCGGCGAGATCGTGGCCCGGCTCGACGGGCTCCCACTGGCTGTCGAGCTCGCCGCAGCGCGGATCCGCACGATGTCGGCCGACGAGGTACGCCGCGCCCTCGACGACCGCTTCACCCTCCTGCGGGGCCGCGACCGCAGCGCGCCCGCGCGTCACCAGACCCTGACCGCGGTGATCGCCTGGTCGTGGGACCTGCTGTCGCCCCACGAGCAACGCGCCCTCGCCTGGCTCTCGGTGTTCCACGACGGGCTGTCCGCCGCTGCGGCGGCCGCGGTGCTCGGTCGCACCGGGCCCGACCTCGTCGACGCCCTCGTGGACCACTCGCTGCTCACGGTGGCCGAGCACGACGGGGTGACCCGCTACCGGATGCTCGAGACGGTCCGGGAGTACGGCGCCAAGCGGCTGGCCGAGGCGCGCAGTGTCGACGAGGCGCGCGCGGAGCAGTGTCGATGGGCACTCGCGGTCGCCCACCGGGTGCGGCCCGACGTGTTCGGCGCCCGGCAGGTCGAGGCCGTGGACCTCCTCGCCCGGGAGGAGGGCAATCTCGCCGACGTGCTCCGTCGGCGCCTGGCGGCCGGCGACCCGGTCTCAGCGGTGCCGCTCCTGGCCGTGCTCGGCTCCCTCTGGTCGATCTCGGGGAACCACCCGCGGTTCTTCGCCCTCGCCGACGTCGCGGAGCAGGTGCTCGCGGACTGGGAGCCCCCGCCGGAGCTGGTGCAGGTCACCGCCGACGCGCTCGGCCTGCTGGTCGTGCACATCGGCTTCCTGCGCCCGGAGGGGGTCGGGGGCCTGGTCGAGGCGATGGCCCGTCTCGGGGTGCCCGAACAGCCCTGGACGCGGGTCATCCACGCGCTCTTCGTGTCGGCCGAGGATCCCGCCGGCCGGGTCCCTGCCGCGCTGGCGCTCACCGACGACCCGGATCCACGCGTAGCACTGGTCGCCTGGCAGTGGGCCGCGATCCTGGCCGAGAACGGCGGTGAGATCGAGGCGGCGCGACGCTACTGCGCAGCGGCCCTGGCCGCCATCGACGAGTCCACGACGGCCTGGCAGGTGTCCATCGTGCACACCCAGCTCGCGATGCTGGAGCTGAACGCGGGCCACCACCGGTTGGCTGCCGAGCACGCCCGGGCCGCCGTGCCTCTGCTCGAACGGCTCCACGCCCACGAGGACGCTCTCACGATGCGCACCGCGATCGCGCTGACCGCGATCATCGACGGTGAGCTGGACGAGGCGGAGCAGGTGCTGGCCCAGGCGGGCGAGCCGTCTCCGGTCGACGTGACGGCGGGACTGGTGAAGCTCCAGGTAGGCGCGGAGCTCCAGCTGGCGCGCGGGGACGTCGAAGCCGGGCTGGCGTCGTACGTCGACTCGATCCGGCGCCTGCAGGACGTGCGGTTCGCCGGGGTGGAGACCACGGGGTGCGAGCCCTGGGTCGTCGTCGCCGTGGCCACCGGGCTCACCGCGCACGTGCGCTTCGGCACGACCCCGGCTCACCGTCGGCAGGCCCGCGAGCTGGCCGAACGCGCACGGTGGCTGGTCGAGAGCCTGATGACCGGGCCCGAAGGGGCGGTCGACTACCCCGTCACCGGGATGGCGATGGCCGCACTCGGAGCCTTCCTCCTGTCCGCTGAGCCGGCCGCCGAGGCCGCCGAGAGCGGCGTACGGCTGCTGTCGCTCGCGCGGTGCTTCAGCTACAACAGATGGTTCCCCGTGATGAGCTGGGAGTCGCTCCAGCAGCTCGCCGAGAGCGCCGCTCCCGGCCGGCTGGAGGCCGCCTCCGTGGAGTACGGCGACCGGCTCGGCCGGGAGCTGCGCGACGAGGTCGCCGAGGCGGTCTCGGGGCTGACCGTCACATCTTCCGGCTGAAGCTGCGCACCGACAGCGGCGCGAAGATCGCGACGATCGTCGCGCACCCCAGCAGCGCCCAGCCGACCTCGGCGGTGACCTGGCCGTTGTTGGCCAGGTCGCGGATCGCCGAGATCACGTGCGACACCGGGTTGGCGTCGGCGAAGGTCCGCAGCCAGCCGGGCATCGTCCTGGTGGGGACGAACGCGTTCGACAGGAAGGTCAGCGGGAACATGATCATCAGCGACGTCGCCTGCACGCCCTGCGCCGTACGCCCGATGGTGCCGAACCAGGTGAAGATCCAGGCGAGCGACCAGCCGGCGACGATGCCGAGCAGGATCGCCGCGGTGACGCCGAAGACGCCGCCGCCCGGCCGGTAGCCGATCGCGATCCCGGTGGCGAAGGTCAGCGTGCTCGCGATCGCGTAGCGCAGCATGTCGGCCACCATCGGACCCGCGAGGGGCGCGATCCGCGCGATCGGCAGCACCTTGAACCTCTCGAAGACGCCCTTGTCCATGTCCTCCCTCAGCTGTACGCCGGTCGCGACGCAGGCCGTGAGCACGGTCTGCCCCACCAGGCCGGGGATGATCACGGGCAGGTAGCCGCTCACGCTGCCGGAGACCGCGCCGCCGAAGATGCCGGCGAACATCGCGGTGAACAGCAGCGGCTGGATCGTGACGTCGAAGAGCTGCTCGAAGTTGCGTCGCATCTTCATGGTGGCCCGCCAGGCCATGGTCAGGGTCTGGCTCACGGTCGCACGGAGTCCGACGTGGGGCGACAGCCCGACGGCGGGGTCGCGCAGGGTGGTGGTCAGGGCGGTCATCGGACGGCCTCCAGCTCAGGTGTGGGTTCGGTGGTCGGGCTCGGTGGTGTCGTGGCCGGTCAGGGCCAGGAACACCTCGTCGAGAGAGGGCTTCTGCACGCTGACCGAGTCGATGTCGATCCCCTGGTCGCGCAGCGCGACGAGGACGTCGACGGCCTGGTCACTGCGTCGCAGCGGCACCGTCAGCATCCGCACCTCGGGGGTCGGGACGGCGACCTCGCCGGTCAGTCGCTCGACGACCGCGGTGGCCTCGGGCATCCGTTCGAGGTCGACCACCGACAGCTGCAGGGTGGACAGCCCGATCGACGACTTCAGCTCGTCCGAGGTGCCCTCGGCGACCTTGCGGCCGTGGTCGATCACCGCGATCCGGTCGGCGAGCTGGTCGGCCTCGTCGAGGTACTGGGTCGTCAGCAGCACGGTGCAACCGTTGGCCACCAGATCGCGGATGGTCCCCCACATCTGGCCGCGGGTGCGCGGGTCGAGCCCGGTCGTGGGCTCGTCGAGGAAGATCAGCGGTGGCCGGGTGATCAGGCTGGCCGCGAGGTCGAGGCGCCGTCGCATGCCGCCGGAGAAGGCCGAGATCGGCTTGGCCGCGGCCTCGGTGAGGTCGAACTGCTCGAGCAGGGTCGCCGCGGTCGAACGGGCGGTCGCCTTGTCGACGCCCTGGAGGCGGGCGAACAGCCAGAGGTTCTCGGTCGCGGTCAGGTTCTCGTCGACCGAGGCGTACTGCCCGGTCACCCCGAGCAGCTGCCGGACGAGGTGCGGCTCGCGACGTACGTCGTGGCCGAAGATCTCGGCATGGCCGCCGTCGATCGGCAGCAGCGTGGCGAGCATCTTCAGCATGGTCGTCTTGCCGGCCCCGTTGGGGCCGAGGACGCCGAAGACCTCGCCGCGGCGTACGTCCAGGTCGATGCCGTCCACGGCGCGCTGCTCGCCGAACGTCTTGAGCAGGTCCTCGGCCAGGACGGCCGGTGTGTTCTCGTTCATGTGACCACTGTGGGCCCAGGTGGTTACACCGTGGTTTCACCCCGCCTTCATGCCGTACGCCGTGCCGCGGCGTGCGGCGGCGGACGCAGGCCGCGCGTCAGTACCCTGAGCGCATGTCCGACGTCGTCCCGCGCCGTGTCCGCTCCTCCCGGTGGGAGCCGCTGACCGTCGGCATCGACATCGGCGGCACCAAGGTGCTGGGCGCGGTGGTCGACTCGTCCGGCTCGGTGATCGCGGTCGAACGGCGCCCCACGGAGGGCCACGACGTACGTGCCGTCGAGGACACGATCGTCGACATCGTGGAGGGCTTCGCCCGTGAGTACGACGTCGCGGCGGTCGGCATCGGCGCGGCGGGCTTCGTCGACGTGACCCGGACCATCGTCATGTTCTCCCCCACCTCGACTGGCGTCGTGAGCCGTTGCGTGCCCAGGTCGCCGGTCGCCTCCATCTGCCCGTCGTGGTCGACAACGACGCCAACACCGCGGCCCTCGCCGAATGTCGTTTCGGGGCCGGACGCGGACACCGTTTCGTGCTGTGCGTGACCCTGGGCACCGGCATCGGCGGCGCCCTCGTGATCGACCAGCGGGTCTTTCGCGGCGCCAACGGGATGGCCGGGGAGTTCGGCCACATGCAGGTCGTGCCCGACGGGCTCCGCTGCGAGTGCGGCAACCGCGGCTGCTGGGAACAGTACGCCTCCGGCAACGCGCTGGTCCGCGACGCTCGCGAGCTCGTGCGCAACGCCTCACCCATGGCCCACCACCTGCGTCAGGTCGTCGACGGTCATGCCGACGCCCTCGAGGGTCCCCAGATCACGCAGGCCGCCCGCGACGGCGACCCGCTCTCGATCGAGCTGCTGGCGGATGTCGGCGCCTGGCTGGGGGTCGGGCTGGCCGGCATGGCCGCCGCCTTCGACCCGAGCTGCATCATCATCGGTGGCGGACTCTCAGAGGCGGGCGACCTGCTGATCGGGCCGACCCGCCAGGCGTTCTCGCGCTCGCTCACCGGGCGCGGCCACCGTACCGAGCCGGTCATCGTGGCGGCCGAGCTCGGGCCCAACGCCGGCTTCATCGGCGCGGCCGACATGGCACGCTCCGCCGCACGCCGGTCGCGCCGCGGTCGAGTACGACGTACCCGTGCCGGGCGCCCGCGCCGCCGTCTCTTCGAGATCCTGACCGACGTACCCGACCGCGAGACGCGTTAGGCCACCGTGAACGCCGCGCGGAACGCCGCGGTGGCCGCGTGCGCGTCGCCCGAGGCCCAGGCCTCCAGGGCGACCACGCCGTCGTACCCCGTCTCGGTGAGCGCTGCGGCCACCGCCGGGTAGCGGATCTCGCCGGTGCCGGGCTCGCACCTCCCCGGTACGTCGGCGACCTGCACCTCCCCGACGAGATGGGCGGCGCTCCGGATCAGCTCGATCAGGTTCCCCTCGCCGATCTGGGCGTGGTAGAGGTCGAGGTTCATCCGCAGGTGGGGGCTGTCCACGGCCGCGACCAGGGTGGCGGTGTCGGCGGCGCGGGCGAACGGCACGCCGGGGTGGTCGACCGCCGTGTTGAGGTTCTCGAGGCAGAACACGACGTCCTCGCGACGCCCGAGCTCGGCGATGCGAGCGAGCGTGTCCGCCGCGGCGAGCCACATCGCACCGGTCACGGTCTCGACCGGAGCCACCGGCCGACCGGACGGGTCGAGGCCCGTGCCGTGCAGGTTCAGGTTGGGTCGGCCGAGGACGCGGGCCGCGGCGATCGAGCGCTCGGCGGAGGCCAGCAGCGCCGCGGAGCCCTCCGGGTCGGTCAGCGTGCCGTCGACGTAGCCGGTCATCGACGTGAAGCGCGCCCCGGTGGCGGCCAGCGCCGGCAGGTCCTTGGACGTCCAGTCCCAGATCTCGACGGCGAACCCCTGCTCGTGGAGCAGGCGCGCGCGCTCGGCCATGGGCAGGTCGAGGTGCACCATCTCCGCGCAGACCGCGAGGGTGAAGCTCATCGATCCACCAGCGTCGTCTCGTAGGCGTAGCGGTCGGGGCGGTAGAGGTGCATGCCGTACTCGACCGCCCGCCCCTGGTCGTCGTACGACGTGCGTTCCATCGTCAGCACGGGATCGCCCCGGCGGACCCCGAGCAGCTTGGCCTCGCGCGCGTCGACGGTGCGCGCACCGATCACCTGGTGGGCGACCCGGAGGTTGATCGCCTGCGACCGGAAGTGCTCGTAGAGGCCGGTGCCCTCGAGGTCGACGCCGGCCAGGTTGGTCACGGTCTCCGGGACCATGTTGCACATCAGCGCGAGCGGCTCGTCCTTGACCGAGCGCAGGCGCTCGAGGCGCCAGACCCGGTGCCCCGCGGGAAGGTTCAGCCGTGGCGCCGCGGCCTCGTCGGCGGTCACCAGGTCGAGCCCCAGCACGCGGGTGACCGGCCGGAGCCCGCTCCGGGTGAGGTCGTCGTACAGGCTGGTGAGCTCGACGGTGCGGCGGATGGGGGCGTTGACGACCTGCGTCCCGACCCCGCGCTTGCGGACGAGCAGGCCCTTGTCGACGAGCGTCTGGATCGCCTGCCGGACGGTCGGCCGGGAGAGACCGAGCTGGTCGGCCAGGGCGACCTCGTTGGCGATCCGGTCGCCGGGTCGCAGGTGGCCCTCCTGAATGGCGAGATCGATCTGCTCGGCCACCTGGAAGTAGAGGGGGACGGGGCTGGATCGGTTCACCGCGACCTCGGGTAGTGGCACGCGGTCCTCCTCGTCGAGCGTTCCCTCCACCCGCAGCATGTCCGTCGTCTGGTCAGTACGTCAATATGTCATGACAAAGTGTTGACACGTCATCCTGAACGTGACGACAATCTGACCCGTGACGCAGGAGAGCACCAGCACGCTGCCCGAGAGCCCGCACTCGTCCGTGCAGTCGCGCATCGCCGGTGCCCCGATCTCGTGGGGAGTGTGTGAGGTCCCGGGCTGGGGCTTCCAGCTCGAGGCCGACATGGTGCTCACCCAGATGCGCGAGCTCGGACTCGTCGCGACGGAGTTCGGTCCCGACGGGTTCCTCGAGGTCGAGCCGGCGGCCAAGGCCGCGCAGCTCGCGTCGTACGGCCTCCGGGCGGTGGGTGGCTTCCTCCCGGTGCTGCTCCACGACCCGGGTCACGACCCACTGCCCGAGGTGAACCGCTTCATCGACGCGTGCGTCGCCTGTGGCGCCGGAGTGGTGGTGCTGGCCGCCTTCAGCGGCGTCGACGGGTACGACGAGCGGCCCGAGCTGGACGACACCGGCTGGGAGGTCCTGCTCGGCAACCTCGACCGGATCGCCGACCGTGCCCGCACCCGGGGCGTCGTCGCCGCGCTGCACCCCCACGTGGGGACGATGGTCGAGAACGGCGGGGAGACCGAGCGCGTCCTCGCCGGGTCGAAGGTCGGGCTGTGCGTGGACACCGGTCACCTGCTGGTCGGAGGCGCGGATCCGGTGGCTCTCACCGCCGCCCATCCCGAGCGCGTCGTACACGTGCACCTCAAGGACGTCGACGCCGCGCTGGCCGGACGGGTGCGCGAGGGAGACCTGACCTTCGCCGCCGCCGTGCGCGAGGGCATGTTCCGGCCCTTGGGTGCGGGCGACGTCGACCTGGAGGCGATGGTCCAGACCCTGGAAGGGGCCGGCTATCGCGGGTGGTACGTGCTCGAGCAGGACGTCGTGCTGGACGGGCCGAACCAGAGTGGGGCTCCGTACGACGACATGCGAACGAGCCTGGCCTTCCTGCTGCGGATCGCCGGATGACGTCGTCGCCGGCGCTCCTCGAAGTGCTCACCATGGGTCGGGTGGGGGTAGACCTCTACCCCGGACAGACCGCGACGTTGCTCGAGGACGTCACCACCTTCCACAGGTCCCTCGGGGGCAGCGCGACCAACGTCGCCGTGGCCGCCGCCCGGCACGGGCGCGCGTCGGGCGTCATCACCCGGACCGGCGACGACCCCTTCGGGAGGTACGTCCACCGGGCTCTGCGCGACTTCGGTGTCGACGACCGGTTCGTGAGCCCGGTGCCCGACCTCCCGACGCCGGTGACGTTCTGCGAGATCTTCCCGCCCGACGACTTCCCGCTCTACTTCTACCGCTTCCCCACCGCGCCCGACCTCCAGATCCGTGCCGAGGAGCTCGACCTCGATGCGATCGCGGCGGCCGACATCTTCTGGGTCACGGTGACCGGTCTGTGTCAGGAGCCGTCCCGGTCGGCGACGATGGCCGCTCTCGAGGCCCGTGGCCCGCACGGCCTGACGGTGCTCGACCTCGACTACCGACCGATGTTCTGGTCATCCGCAGAGGACGCCCACCCCTACGTGCGGGCTGCGGTCGCGCTGGTCGACGTCGCGGTCGGCAACCGCGAGGAGTGCGAGGTCGCGGTCGGCGAGCGCGATCCAGAGCGGGCGGCGGCCGCCCTCCTGGAGGCCGGGGTGAGCCTGGCCGTCGTGAAGCAGGGACCGGCCGGCGTCCTCGGCGTACGCGCGGGCGAGTCGGTCGTCGTACCTCCGGTACCGGTGGAGGTTGTCAACGGGCTGGGGGCGGGCGACGCCTTCGGCGGTGCGCTCTGCCACGGGCTGCTGGCCGAGTGGGAGCTGGAACGCATCCTCCGCTTCGCCAACGCCGCCGGGGCCGTGGTGGCCGGGCGGCTCGCCTGTGCCGATGCCATGCCGACGAGCGAAGAGCTCGAAGAGATCCTCGGGAGAGTCTCGTGACCATCGATGTCCGTGATCTGGTGAAGCTGCGCGCCGAGCGACCCGGCCTGGTGAGCGAGCTGGCTGCCGCTCGCCGTCTGCCCTCCGGGTTCGTCGGCAGCACGGGCCGTCTGTTCATCCTCGCCGCCGACCACACCGCCCGAGGTGCGCTGCGAGTCGGCGAGGACCCGATGGCGATGGCGGACCGCTTCCGGCTGCTCGATCGCCTCTTGACCGCGCTGCGTCGGCCGGGCGTGGACGGGGTCCTCGGCACCCCTGACATCCTCGAGGACCTGCTGCTCCTGGGCGCCCTCGACGGGAAGGTGGTGATCGGCTCGATGAACCGGGGCGGTCTCGTCGGCACGGCCTTCGAGATCGACGACCGGTTCACGGCGTACGACGCCGAGGCGGTGGCGCGGATGGGCCTGCAGGGCGGCAAGATGCTGTTGCGCATCGATCCCGACGACCCGGCCACCGCGCCGACGCTCGCGGCGTGCGCCGAGGCGGTCGGTGCCCTCGCGTCGCGCGGTCTGATGGCGATGGTCGAGCCGTTCATCGCGCACCGGGTCGACGGCCGCGTCCGCAACGACCTGTCGGCCGAGGCGGTGGTGCGCTCGGCGACGGTCGCCGCCGGCCTGGGCTGGACCAGCGCCCACACCTGGCTCAAGCTCCCCGTGATCGAGGACATGGAGCCGGTGGTCGCGGCGACCACCCTGCCGGTGGTCCTGCTCGGCGGCGAGGTCGCTGCGGACCAGGACGCCCAGTTCGCGTTGTGGGAGAAGGCGCTCACCCACCCCCAGGTCCGGGGCATGGTCGTGGGCCGCTCGCTGCTCTACCCGCCCGACGGCGACGTCGCCGGCGCCGTGGACGCCGTGGTGGAGATGATGTGATGAGCGCTTCGGACACCCGTACGACGACCGGCCGCGACCTGCACGTGCGGTCGGGTGCGGCCACCAGCGACCGGTGCGCACTGCTGGTGACGCCGGAGTCCGCCGGCTGGCGCTTCAGCGGGCTGGCCGTCGTGGAGCTCGAGCCGGGCGGCTCCCTCACCTGGAGCACGGGGTCCGCCGAGACGCTCGTGATGTCGCTGGCGGGCTCGTGCTCGGTCACCTGCGAGGGGGAGACCCTCGTGGTCGACGGACGCCCCGACGTCTTCAGCGGACCCAGCGACTTCGTCTACGTGCCGCGTGACGCCGAGGTCGAGGTCTTCAGCAGCGCGGGTGGCCGCTTCGCGCTGCCGTCCGCGGTCTGCTCGAGGCGACTGGCGTTCCGCCACCAGCCCGCGACCGCCGTACCGGTGGAGCTGCGCGGTGCGGGAGCCGCCAGCCGGCAGGTCAACAACTTCTGCACACCCGACGCCTTCGACGCCGATGCCCTGATCGCGTGCGAGGTGCTGACGCCTGGCGGCAACTGGTCGTCGTACCCGCCGCACAAGCACGACGAGGCCTCGCCGACCGAGAGCGAGCTCGAGGAGATCTACTACTTCGAGGTCGCCGACGGCCCGCGGGGCCCGGGCGTCGGCTACCAGCGCGTCTACGGACACCCCGGTCGCGAGATCGACGTGCTGGCCGAGGTGCGGAGCGGCGACGTCGTCCTGATCCCGTACGGCTGGCACGGGCCCTCGATGGCCGTCCCCGGCTACGACCTCTACTACCTCAACGTGATGGCCGGGCCCGGCGACGAGCGGGCCTGGCACATCTGCGACGACCCGGCCCACGGCTGGGTCCGCGACACCTGGGCCGACCAGGCCGTGGACCCTCGCCTCCCGTTCGGCAGCGCGGAGGGGGCACGATGACCGTCCGGCTGACGGTGGCGCAGGCGATCGTGCGCTTCCTCGAGAGGCAGTACGTCGAGCGCGACGGCGTGGAGTCGGCGTTCTTCGCCGGGTGCTGGGGCATCTTCGGTCACGGGAACGTCGCGGGCGTCGGTGAGGCGCTCCTCGAGCGCGAGCACGCGGCGAACGAGTCCGGCGACCACGTGCTGCGCTACCACCAGGCCCGCAACGAGCAGGCCATGGTCCACGCCTCCGTGGGCTACGCCCGCCACCGCGACCGGCTCGCGGCCTTCGTCTGTACGGCGTCGGTCGGGCCGGGGTCGACCAACCTGGTGACCGGTGCCGCGCTCGCGACCGTCAACCGGATCCCCGTGCTGCTGCTCCCGGGTGACGTCTTCGCGACCCGGGTGTCCAACCCGGTCCTCCAGGAGCTCGAGGACCCCACGTCGTACGACGTGAGCGTCAACGACTGCCTCAAGCCGGTCTCGCGCTACTGGGATCGCATCAGCCGTCCCGAGCAGCTGCCGCTGGCGCTGCTCGCGGCGATGCGCGTGCTCACCGACCCGGCCGAGACCGGCGCGGTCACCCTGGCGCTGCCGCAGGACGTGCAGGCCGAGGCGTGGGACTGGGAGGACGACCTCTTCGCACGCCGGGTGTGGCACGTCGTCCGGCAGCCCGTGGCGGCCGACGCCGTCGCCCGCGCGGCCGAGCTCGTGCGTCGGGCCCGTCGGCCGCTGGTCGTCGCGGGCGGTGGGGTCATCTACTCGCAGGCCTCCGACGCGCTCCGCACCTTCGCCCGCGCGACCGGAGTACCCGTCGCGGAGACCCAGGCGGGCAAGGGCAGCCTCGCGTACGACGACCCCCTGTCGGTGGGCGCCATCGGCGCGACGGGCACCACCGCGGCCGACGAGCTCGCGGGAGAAGCCGACGTGGTCATCGGTGTGGGCACGCGCTACAGCGACTTCACGACCGCGTCGAAGACCCTGTTCGGCGATCCCGACGTGCGGTTCGTCAACCTCAACGTCGCGTCGTTCGACGCCCACAAGCTGTCGGCCGTAGCGTTGGTCGGCGACGCGCGGCTCGGCCTCGAGCAGCTCACCGCCGCCCTGGACGGCTGGCGCGCACCCGACGACCACTCCGAGAAGGCGACCCGTCTCGCCGGTGAGTGGGACACGGTGGTCCAGGACGCCTACGACCTCGGGCACGGGCCGCTGCCGGCGCAGGCCGAGGTGATCGGTGTCGTCAACCGACTCACGCGTCCCCAGGACGTCGTGGTGTGCGCCGCCGGCTCGATGCCCGGAGATCTGCACAAGCTGTGGCGCACCCGCGATCGCAAGGGCTACCACGTGGAGTACGGCTTCTCCTGCATGGGCTACGAGATCGCCGGCGGGCTCGGGGTGAGGATGGCCGTTCTCGACGGCGCCGAGGACCGCGACGTGGTGGTGATGGTGGGCGACGGCTCCTACCTGATGCTCGCGCAGGAGCTCGTCACCGCCGTACAGGAGGGCATCAAGCTGATCGTCGTCCTCGTCCAGAACCAGGGGTTCGCCTCGATCGGTGCCCTGTCGGAGTCGCTGGGCTCCCAGCGGTTCGGCACCCGCTATCGCTACCGCACCGAGTCCGGGCTCGACGGCGACGTGCTCCCCGTCGACCTGGCCGCCAACGCCGCCAGCCTCGGGGCGCGGGTCGCCGCGGTCACCGACCTGGCCGGCTTCGAGAAGGCCTTCGGGGACGCGCAGGCCGGCGACCGTACGACCGTGATCCAGGTCGAGACCGACCCACTGGTGTCGGCTCCCGACAGCCCGGCCTGGTGGGATGTCCCAGTCGCCGAGGTGGCGACGCTGGAGTCGACGCGGCGGGCGCGCACGACGTACGAGACCAACAAGGCGCGGCAGCGCAGCCATCTGCGGCCGGCGACGGAGAGGGACCAGACATGAGGACCATCGACCACTGGGTCGGAGGCAAGCCGACCTCGGGGAGCGGGGACCGGCGCGGCCGCGTCTGGAACCCCGCCACCGGGGAGCAGCAGGCCGAGGTGGTGCTCGCGACCCGGGACGACGTCGACGTCGCCGTGGCCGCGGCTCGGGAGGCGTTCGCCGAGTGGTCGCAGGCCTCGTTGAGCCAGCGCATGAAGGTGCTCTTCGCCTTCCGCGAGCTGGTCAACGCCAACCTCGGCCGGATCGCCGAGGCGATCACCGACGAGCACGGCAAGGTGCTGTCGGACGCGCGGGGCGAGGTACAGCGCGGGCTCGAGGTCGTGGAGTTCGCGTGCGGCATCCCGCAGCTGCTCAAGGGTGACTTCTCGGCGCAGGTGTCGACCGGTGTCGACCTCTACTCGTTCCGTGAGCCGCTCGGGGTCTGCGTCGGCATCACGCCGTTCAACTTCCCGGCCATGGTGCCGATGTGGATGTTCCCCGTGGCGATCGCCTGCGGCAACACCTTCATCCTCAAGCCCAGCGAACGCGACCCGTCAGCGGCGCTGATCCTGGCCGAGCTGTGGGCCGAGGCGGGCCTGCCGGAGGGGGTCTTCAGCGTCGTCCAGGGCGACAAGGAGGCCGTCGACGCCCTGCTCGAGCATCCCGATGTCGACGCGGTGTCGTTCGTCGGTTCGACCCCGATCGCCCGCTACATCCACGGCAAGGCCACCGAGGCGGGCAAGCGCGTCCAGGCCCTGGGAGGTGCGAAGAACCACGCGATCATCCTTCCGGACGCCGACCTCGAGTACGCCGCGGACCAGCTCGTCGCGGCGGCGTTCGGTTCGGCCGGCGAGCGCTGCATGGCGATCTCGGCGGCGATCGGCGTGGGTGGCGCGGGGGAGGGGCTGGTGCCCCTCGTCGCCGAGCGGGCACGGCAGATCAAGGTCGGGTCCGGACGCGACGCCGAGAACGACATGGGTCCGGTCGTCACGGCCGAGGCCCGCGACCGGATCGTGGGGCTGATCGGCTCGGGCGAGCAGCAGGGCGCTCACCTCGCGGTCGACGGCCGCGGGATCGAGGTGGCGGGCCATCAGGGAGGCTTCTTCGTGGGTCCGACGGTCGTGGACCGCGTGACGCCCGACATGGACGTCTACCGCGAGGAGATCTTCGGTCCCGTCCTGTCGGTCCTCCATCTCGACGACGTGGACCGCGCGATCGACCTCGTCAACGCCAACCCGTACGGCAACGGCACGGCGGTGTTCACCTCGAGCGGTGAGGCCGCGCGACGGTTCCAGCGCGGCGTACACGTCGGGATGATCGGCATCAACGTCCCCATCCCGGTGCCGATGGCCTACTACTCGTTCGGCGGCTGGAAGGACTCGCTGTTCGGCGAGCACCACATCCACGGTCCCGAAGGCGTCGCGTTCTACACGCGGGCCAAGGTCGTCACGGCCCGGTGGCCGCACGTCGACCTGGCCGAGCACCAACAGGCGAACTTCAGCTTTCCCACGGCCCGATGAGCCACCCGGCACCGAAGGGTCAACCAACAGATGAAGCCCGCGAGATGCGGTTGAGAAGGAGAACACCATGAAAATCCGACGGTTAGTCACCGCGGGTGTCGCGGCCGGTCTGCTCGTGCTCACGAGCTGTGGCTCGGGCAGCAGCAGTGCGCCGAACACGGACGCCAGCACCGACACGAGTGCGGGGTCCGGGATCCGGATCGACGTGATCACCCACGGTGCTCCCGGCGATTCGTTCTGGGACGTCGTCAAGGCCGGCGCCGAGCGGGCGGGCAAGGACGAGGGGGTCGACCTCCACTACCAGAGCGATCCTGACGTGGGTAAGCAGGCGACGCTGATCGACAACGCGGTCGCCGCCGGCACCGACGGGCTGGTCGTGTCGATGGCCAACCCCGACGGCCTGGAGAAGAGCATCAAGGCCGCCGTCGCCGCCGGCGTCCCGGTCGTCACCATCAACTCCGGCATCGACCAGTGGCAGCAGTTCGGCGCGATCACCCACGTGGGACAGAGCGAGACCCTCGCCGGCAAGGCGGCCGGTGAGCAGCTCAACAACGCCGGCGTGAAGAACGCCCTGTGTGTGATCCAGGAGGCCGGCAACGTGGGCCTCGAGCAGCGCTGTGCCGGTGCGAAGTCGACGTTCACGGGCACGCTGACGAACCTGCAGGTCGACAACACCGACCTGGCGGGCTCCGAGGCCACGATCGAGTCGAAGATCCAGGCCGACCCGTCGCTCGACGGCATCCTGTCCCTCGGTGGCGACATGTCCGGGCAGGCCGTCAAGGCCGTCGCCAACACGGGCGCCAAGATCACCGTCGGCACCTTCGACGTGAACGCCGACGTGGTGCAGAACATCCTCGACGGGAAGCTCGCCTTCGCGATCGACCAGCAGCCGTACGTCCAGGGCTACCTGGGTGTCACGGGCATCTACCTGAAGGTGCTCAACGGCAACGACATCGGTGGCGGCCAGCCGGTCTACTCCGGCCCTGCCATCATCACCAAGGACAACGCGGCAGCGGTCCTGAAGTTCGCCAAGGGCGGCACGCGCTGACCTAGCCAGACGGTGGGGGTCCGGCTCGGGCCGGACCCCGGCCGCAGTCTCGGAGGAACGACAGCCCGAGGAGGGCACATGAGCACCACCGCAGCGCCGTCTCCGGTGCAGCAGACCCCGTCCGAACGCGACGAGCGGATAGGCGAGCACGCCCGGCTGGCGGCCGTCCTGCGCCGGCCCGAGGTCGGGGCTGCGGTCGCGGCGCTCCTCGTCTTCGTCTACTTCGCCTTCAGTACGACGGCCTTCGCCCAGCCGGCCGGCGCGAGCACGTGGATCTTCACGTCGTCGTCGTTCGCGATCATGGCCGTGGCTGTGGCGCTGCTGATGATCGGCGGCGAGTTCGACCTCTCGGCCGGCGCGATGACCGGCACGACCGGTCTGATCACCGGCATCATGATGTCCCACTGGCACGTGAACGTGTGGATCTCGATCCTCACCTCACTGGTGGCGGCCCTGGCGATCGGCTTCATCAACGGGCTGCTCGTCATGAAGACCGGCCTGCCGAGCTTCATCGTCACCCTCGGCACGTTCTTCGTGCTCCGTGGCCTGAACCTCGCGGTGGTCAAGCAGATCATCCACCAGGTCTCGGTCACCGACTTCCAGTCGGCTCCGGGCTACGACGCCGGCAACAAGTACTTCGGGTCGTTCCTGAAGTTCAACCTGCACTGGGTGCCCTGGTACAGCGCCCGACTCAGCCCCGACCTCACGATCTACGCCGCGACGTTCTGGGCGATCGGCGTGATCGTGGTCGCCACCTGGGTCCTGCAGCGCACGCGGGCCGGCAACTGGATCTTCGCCGTCGGCGGAGCGCAGACCAGCGCCCGTCAGGTCGGCGTACCGGTCTTCCGGACCAAGATCGGCCTGTTCATGACCACCGCCTTCGCGGCGTGGATGGTCGGGATGCTCAATCTCTTCAAGACGACGACGGCCCAGTCGACCACGGGCGTGGGCCAGGAGTTCGTCTACATCATCTGTGCCGTCGTCGGTGGCTGCCTGCTGACCGGCGGCTACGGCTCCGCCGTCGGCGCCGCCCTCGGCGCGCTCATCTACGGGATGGTCGGCCAGGGCATCGTGTACGCCGGCTGGGACAGCGACTGGCTGTACGCCATCCTCGGCGTGATGCTCCTCGGGGCGGTGCTGGTCAACAACTGGGTCAAGGCACGAGCGGAGGCCGTGCGATGAGCGCCGAGCCGGTCCGGCAGACGTCCGGCGCGACCGCCGGTGGTCCGGCCCTGCCCCCGCCAGGCACGGCCATCATCGAGGTCAAGGGCATCGGCAAGAGCTACGGCTCGGTCATCGCGCTGCGTGACGTCACCACGACGGTCAACGCGGGTGAGGTCACCTGCGTGCTGGGTGACAACGGCGCCGGCAAGTCGACCTTCATCAAGATCCTGGCCGGCGCGCACACGCACACCCACGGCGAGTTCCTCGTCGACGGCGAGAAGCGGAAGTTCTCCTCGCCGCGCGAGGCTCTGGCGCTGGGGATCGCGACGGTCTACCAGGACCTCGCGGTGGTGCCGCTGATGCCGGTCTGGCGCAACTTCTTCATCGGTTCCGAGGTCACCAAGGGCCGCGGTCCGGTCCGGAGGCTCGACATCGCGCGGATGAAGGAGATCACCAAGGCCGAGCTGGCCCTGATGGGCATCGACCTGCGCGACGTGGAGCAGCCGATCGGTACCCTCTCCGGTGGAGAACGTCAGTGCGTCGCGATCGCCCGCGCGGTCTACTTCGGGGCGCGCGTGCTGATCCTCGACGAGCCCACCGCGGCCCTCGGCGTACGCCAGTCCGGGGTCGTGCTGAAGTACGTCGCCAAGGCCCGCGACCGTGGGCTGGGCGTCATCTTCATCTCGCACAACCCGCACCACGCCTATCCGGTGGGTGACCGGTTCATGCTGCTGCGTCGTGGGCGCAGCATGGGCAACTTCCCCAAGGCCGAGATGCCGTTGGAAGAGCTGGTGCAGATGATGGCCGGCGGCACCGAGCTCGAGGCGCTGAGCCACGAGCTGGCTCGGCAGATGCCCGACTCGGACCTGTCGAAGAACATGGAGTCCGAGGTCGCCGAGACGTTGGGCGGCGCGCCGGAGGTCCTGGACTCCGAGAGTCCTCGTCCGTGACCGATGCGCAACAGATCGGGGTCGCGGTCGTCGGCTTCGGCTGGATGGGGCAGGTGCACTCACGCGCGTGGGCCCGGCTGGCCCACCACTATCCCGACACGCCGCTGCGACCGCGGTTCGTCGCCGTGGCCGACCCCGACGAGGGCCGGCGCGAGCTGGCTCAGGAGGCCTACGGCTTCACCACCGCCGTGGCCGACTGGACCGAGGTGCTGGAACGCGACGATGTCGACGTCGTGAGCGTCTGCGGACCCAACTTCGTGCACCGCGAGGTCGGTGAGGCGGTCGCCCGCTCGGGCCGCCACCTCTGGATCGAGAAGCCTGCCGGCCGCAGTGCTGCGGACACCGCCGCGATCGCCGCGGCCGTGCAAGAGGCAGGGGTGAGGTCGGCGGTCGGGTTCAACTACCGCAACGCCCCGGCGGTGGCGCTGGCTCGCGGGCTGGTGGCCGACGGACGACTCGGCCGGGTCGAGTCCGTCGACGTCCGGATGCTCGCGGACTACTCCGCGCACCCCGACGGCGCGCTCTCGTGGCGCTTCGATCCGGAGTACGCCGGCACCGGAGTGCTCGGCGACCTGGCCAGCCACGGCCTCGACCTGGCGCTCCACGTGGGCGGCGAACAGGTCGGAGGGATCGTCGAGCTGGTGGCCGACCAGGCGACGTTCATCAACGAGCGCCCGATCGCTACCGGTGCGGTCTCCCACTACTCCCGCGGGGGCGACGGTCCACGCGGTCCGGTGGGCAACGAGGACGTCGCGTCGGCCCTGCTGCGCTTCGGCGCGGGCGCGCACGGCACGCTCACGTCGTCGCGGATCGCGGTCGGCGAGCAGTGCACGTACGGGATCGACGTACGCGGCACCGAGGGCGCCCTGTCGTGGGACTTCCGGCGGATGGGCGAGCTCCGGGTCTGTCTCGGGCAGGAGTACCTCGACGCGCCGTGGGAGACCCGGTTCGTGCAAGGGGGCGACGGCGACCTCGCTGCGTTCCAGCCGGGCTCGGGCATGGCCATGGGCTTCGACGACCTGAAGGTGATCGAGTGCCACGCGCTGGTGGAGAGCATCCAGACGGGCAAGCCGCACGGCGCGACCATCGAGGACGCCGTCGTCGCGGCGGACCTGGTCGACGCGATGGTGCGTTCCTACGAAGAGAGACGATGGGTGACCCCGTGACCTCCTCCCAGACCAGCCCTGTCCGCATCGGCGTGATCGGCACCGGTGCCATGGGCACGGCGCACGTCGACAACCTGGCGCGCTGGGTGGCCGGAGCCGAGGTGACGCAGATCTTCGACGTCGACTCCGAGCGCGCCAAGGCGGTGGCCGTCGGCGTCGGCGCGTCGGCGGCGCCGACGACCGAGGCGCTGATCGGCTCCAGCGACGTCGACGCGGTGCTGATCGCCGCCCCCGACCCGCTCCACGAAGAGATCGCACTCGCCTGCCTCGCCGCGGGAAAGCCGACCCTGCTCGAGAAGCCGATCGCCACCTCGCTCGAAGGGTCTCGACGCGTGGTCGACGCCGAGATGGCCGGCGGGAAGCGGCTGATCCAGCTGGGGTTCATGCGGCGCTTCGATCCGGCGTACGTCGCCCTGCGCGAGGCCGTGGTCGGGGGCGGCATCGGCACCGTCCGGGCCGCCCACTGCCTGCACCGCAACGCGCACTCCCACCCCAGCCACACCGACGAGGGTCTGCTGGTCAACTCGATGATCCACGAGTTCGACTCGGTGCCCTGGATGCTCGACGACCCGATCGGGGCCGTCACCGTCTTCGTCCCGAGGTTCGACGAGGGCGCGCTCAAGGATGTGCAGATCGCGGTCCTGGAGACCGTCGGCGGCAGCGTGGTGACCGTCGAGGTCTCGATCAACGCCCAGTACGGCTACGACGTCCACACGGAGGTCACCGGCACCGCGGGCACGGTCTCGCTGATGCCGCCGTACGGCGTGTCCGTGCGCCGCGACGGGGTCGACGGCCGCGTCGTGGGCTCGGACGGGACCCTCCGCTTCGAGGACGCCTACCGGATCGAGCTCGGCGCCTGGGTCCGCGGGATCCATAGCGGCACGCCGGCCGGGCCTTCCGCGTGGGACGGCTATCTCGCCAACCGGGCGGCCTTCGCGGCGGTCGACTCACTGCACGGCGGCGGCCGGGTCGAGGTGCCGCAGGAGCCGCGCCCGGGGTTCTACGACCCCTCCTGACCGGACGTCCGACGGCTGTCCCGAGTGCACAGACTTGTGCACAGGACCGGTTGAGCCTGTGCACTCCCCGGCTGGCCGGTCCACATCTCATGCACAGATGCATGCTGCTGCCTGGGGGTTTCCGCGAACGTGTTGTGGCGGTACGGCGCGCCTCCTACAGTCGCGCCGTACGTGGGGGAACATGTCGGAAAGTCGACATTTCGGACACCTGGAGAGCACATGAGCGGGATCTTCCCGAGGCGCCACACCGCCACCACCGCACCCGAGATGCCTCCACAGGTCCAGACCCCGTCCCCACCGGTGACCGAGGAGGCGACGACCCAGGTGAGCCAGCCCCTCGCGTTCGATCGCTCGACGGAGCGCATCGCGATGCCGGGCGAGACGGGCGAGCGGTACGTCGCCGAGGAGCTCCTCGTCGGCGACGAGGTCCCGATCGGGCCGACGGGCCGCCCGATGCCGGTGTTCGACGACCCACGGCCGGTGAGCGGGCCGACCCATGCGCGCGTCATCTCGATGTGCAACCAGAAGGGCGGGGTCGGCAAGACCACGACCACGATCAACCTGGGTGCCGCACTCGCGGAGTTCGGGCGCAAGGTGCTGCTGGTCGACTTCGACCCCCAGGGCTCGCTGTCCGTCGGCCTGGGCCTCAACCCCCACGAGATGGACCTCACGGTCTACAACCTCCTGATGGACCCCGAGGTGCGGCTCGAGGACGTCGTGGTCCCCACCGGGGTGCCGGGCATGGACCTGATGCCGTCCAACATCGACCTCTCCGCCGCCGAGGTGCAGCTGGTCCACGAGGTCGCGCGCGAGCAGACGCTGCAGCGGGTCCTCGAGCCCGCCATCGACCGGTACGACGTGATCCTCATCGACTGCCAGCCGTCCCTGGGCCTGCTCACGGTGAACGCGCTGACGGCCTCCGACGGCGTGATCGTGCCGCTGGAGTGCGAGTACTTCGCGCTCCGGGGCGTGGCCCTGCTCAAGACCACGATCGACAAGGTGCGCGAGCGTCTCAACCCGCGGCTGGAGATCGAGGGCGTGCTCGGCACGATGTTCGACGGCCGCACGCTGCACAGCCGCGAGGTGATGGACCGCCTCGTGCAGGCCTGGGGCGACAAGGTGTTCCACACCGTGATCCGGCGCACCGTGAAGTTCTCGGACTCCACGGTGGCCGGTGAGCCGATCACCTCCTACGCCTCGGCCTCCGGCGGTGCCGAGTCCTACCGTCAGCTGGCCAAGGAGGTGGCGCTGCGGTGCCTCGACGTGTGAACCTGCCCGCGGCCGACGACCTGTTCCGCCCGACCGACACCGCGGTCGGGGAGGTCCCCGAGCGCCGCGTCCGCGCCGTACCCCCGGCCGAGGACCCGCGCACGCGCCGGCCCAGCGGCCGGGTGCGGCACGACGAGAAGATGACCGTCTACGTCACCGCCGACGAGCTGCTCGACCTCGAGGGTGCCCGGCTGACGCTGCGTCGTGACCACGGGCTGGCGGTCGACCGAGGGCGCGTCGTGCGCGAGGCGCTCGCGCTGGTGCTCGCCGACCTGGAGGAGCACGGCTACGACAGCTTGCTCGTGCAGCGGCTCGTCGAGGAATGAACCACCCCACGAGACTGCTCGCTTCGCTCGCACTCCCGCGGGGACCCCGATGACCCTGACCATCACCGCCGACTCGGGGCAGGAGACGCTCGCCGAGGCCGGCTTCGAGGTCAGGCTCGACAACTTCGAGGGCCCCTTCGACCTGCTGCTGAGCCTGATCGCCAAGCACAAGCTCGACATCACCGAGGTGTCGCTGTCCCGCGTCACGGACGAGTTCATCGCCCACGTCAAGGCCGGCGCCTCGGCCGACGGCGTCTGGGACCTCGAGCAGACGACGTCGTTCCTGGTGGTGGCCTCGACCCTGCTCGACCTCAAGTCCGCGCGGCTGCTGCCCCAGGGCGACGTCGAGGACGAGGACGACCTCGCGCTGCTCGAGGCCCGCGACCTGCTCTTCGCCCGGCTCATGCAGTACCGCGCCTTCAAGCTGGTCGCGGGCGTGCTCGAGACGCGCCTCGCGGACGAGTCGCGCCGCCACCCGCGCGCGGTCGGCCTCGACGAGCGTTTCGCGGGCCTGCTGCCGGAGGTGCTCATCGGGATCGGCCTCGATGCGTTCGCCGCGCTGGCCGCGAAGGCGCTCGAGCCGAGGCCGGAGCAGGAGATCTCGCTCCACCACATCCACGCGCCCGCCGTCAGTGTGCGCGAACAGGCCGAGCTGGTGGCCGACCGCCTGCGTCGGGCGGGGACCCTGACCTTCCGGGCCCTGTGCGGTGACGCGCGCGACACCCTGACCAAGGTCGCGCGGTTCCTGGCCGTGCTCGAGCTCTTCCGCGAGAACGCCGTCGCCTTCGAGCAGGTGTCGCCGCTCGGCGAGCTCACCGTGCGCTGGACCGGCACGGACGACCCCGACTTCGAGGACGGCTTCCAGATCGACGAGTTCGAGGGCGCGCCGCCCGACCCGGTCGACGCCGTACCGATCGATGCCGACTCGGTCGATGCCGGGCCGATGGACGCCGTACCCACCGACGCCGTACCGACCGACACCGAGGAGACCTCATGAGCGACGACGTGCTGGAGGTGGCGGTGGCCGAGCTGCGGCCCGCGCTGGAGGCGCTGCTGATGATCGCCGACCAGACCCTCGACGAGACCACGCTGGCGACCGCCGTGGGACACCCGGTCGACGCCGTGTCGGCAGCGCTGACGGCCCTCGCCACCGAGTACGACGAGCAGGGGCGCGGGTTCGAGCTGCGCCAGGTCGCGGGTGGCTGGCGCTACTACACGCGCGAGGAGCTCGCGCCCGTGGTGGAGGCGTTCGTCCTCGACGGCCAGCAGGCCCGGCTCACCCAGGCGGCCCTCGAGACGCTGGCGGTCGTGGCCTACCGGCAGCCGGTCTCGCGGGCCAGGGTCTCCGCGATCCGGGGCGTCAACGTCGACGGCGTGATGCGCACCCTGGTCACCCGCGGGCTCGTCGAGGAGGCCGGCCAGGACCACTCGTCGGGCGCCTACCTGTACCGCACCACGAGCTACTTCCTCGAGCGGATCGGGGTCACCTCGCTCGACGACCTGCCCGAGCTCGCTCCCTATCTGCCCGACCTCGACGACCTCGACCAGTACGAGGACCAGCTCGTGGGGTCCGGCCTCTCGCCGGGGGCGTCGGCGGCGAGCGCCGCGGGTGAGAGCCTGGGGGAGTGACCGGTCCGGACGTCCAACCCGACGACGACGGTCTGGTCCGCCTGCACAAGCTGCTCGCCCGCTCGGGCGTGGCCTCGCGGCGCAAGTGCGAGGAGCTGATGCTGGCAGGCGCGGTCACCGTCGACGGCGAGGTGGTGACCCGGCTCGGCACCAAGATCGACCCCCTGACCGCGGTCGTCCGGGTGGAGGGGCGGCGGCTGCCGCCGGTCTCGCCCCACGTCTACCTGGTGCTGAACAAGCCGACCGGTGTGGTCTCCACGATGTCCGACCCGCAGGGGCGACCCACGCTGGGCGACGTCGTGGCCGACCGGCCGGAGCGGCTCTTCCACGTCGGGCGCCTCGACACCGACACCGCGGGCCTGCTGCTGCTCACCAACGACGGCGAGTTCGCCCAGCGCATGGCCCATCCGTCGTACGAGGTCGACAAGACGTACGTCGCCGAGGTCGACGGGCGGGTGGACAAGAGGACCCTGCAGACCCTGCTGGCCGGTGTCGTCCTCGACGACGGCCCCGTCACGGTGTCGGCGGCACGGCTCGTCGGCGAGGGTGCCCGGGACCGCTCCATCGTCGAGCTGGTGATCCACGAGGGCCGCAACCGCATCGTCCGGCGCCTGCTCGAGCACGTCGGCCACCCGGTCCGCAAGCTCACCCGCATCGCGGTAGGTCCGGTACAGCTCGCCGGGCTCGCCTCCGGCGGGGTGCGTGACCTCACCAACGACGAGCTCGGCAGCCTGCTGGACAGCGCACGGCTGTAGGGCTGGGGCGCGGCTAGGGTTTCACCCGTGGCAGTCAGGGCGGTGCGGGGCGCGACCCAGCTCGAGCAGGACTCCCGCGACCACATGCTCGAGCGGGTCGCCGAGATGGTGACCCAGGTGATGGACGCCAACGGCTGGCTGGTCGACGACTTCATCTCGATCATCTTCACCGCGACCACCGACCTGGTCTCGGAGTTCCCGGCGTACGCCGCCCGGATGCTGGGGTTCACCGACGTGCCGCTGATCTGCACCCGCGAGCTCGAGATCGAGGGCTCGATGCCGCGGGTGGTGCGGATGATGGCCCACGTGGAGACCGACCTCCCACGTGCCGACATCACCCACGTCTACCTGCACGGGGCGGCTGCGCTCCGGCGCGACCTGGCCCGCGTGCGCGCCGTACCCGACGAGCCCTCCGGTGCCTGAGGCGCTGCCCCAGCCGGTGCTCATCGTCGGCACCGGCCTGCTCGGCACCTCCCTGGGCCTGGCCCTGCGCCGTCACGACGTCGACGTCCTGCTCGTCGACCGCAGCCCGGAGCACCTCCGGACCGCCACCGGTCTCGGTGCCGGGCGGGTGTACGCCGGCGAACGGCCCGGCCTGGTGGTGGTCGCCGTCCCGCCCGACCACGTCGGCGCCGAGGTCGCGCGTGCGCTCGCCGACACGGATGCGGTCGTGACCGACGTGGGCAGCGTGAAGACCGCCCCGCTGCAGGCCCTCGAGGGCGTGGCGGGGGTGACGCGCTACGTCGGTGGTCATCCCATGGCCGGTAGCGAGCGGTCCGGTCCGTTGGCGGCGAGCCCGACCCTCTTCGACGGTCGTCCGTGGGCGGTGACGCCGCACGCGACCTCTGACCCTGCCGCGACCGACGCGGTGCTGGCGCTCGCTCGCCTGGCGGGGGCGAGCGTCGTACGCCTGAGCCCGGAGGAGCACGACCTCGCCGTGGCCCGTACGTCGCACCTGCCCCACCTGCTGGCCGTCCTGGTGGCCGGGCGGTTGGCCGATGCGCCGGCCGATCACCTCGCGCTGAGCGGGCAGGGTGTGCGCGACGTGACCCGGATCGCCGGCGGAGACCCCGAGCTGTGGCAGCAGATCGTGACCGGCAACGCGCCCGCGGTCGCCGGCCTGCTCACCCAGGTCCGCGACCAGCTCGACGTCCTCATCGACGCGGTGAGCCACGGCGACCGCGGACCGCTCGCCGAGATCCTCGAACGCGGGGTCAGCGGCACCCTCGCGATCCCCGGCAAGCACGGCGGCCCGTCCCGGCCGACCGCCGCGGTCTTCGTCTCGCTGCCAGACCACCCGGGCGAGCTGGCGCGGCTCTTCGCCGACGCGGGAGCCAGCGGCGTCAACATCGAGGACGTGCACATCGACCACGACCCGGCCCGCGAGACCGGGCTCGTCGAGCTGTTGGTCGACGAGACCCGGGCGGGGCACCTCCAGGCCTCGCTCGAGTCCCGTGGGTGGGAGACCCACCGCTAGGGCGTGGCCCTAGGCGACCAGCTCGAGGTCGACCGGCTCGCGGACGGGGACCACCGGCGCGGGGGCGGGCCGCAGGGCGACGGTGGCGATCCCCGTGGCGAGCACCGCGGCGAGGGCCGCCACCAGGAACGCGGCGTGCGAGCCGCCGGTCAGGGCTGAGGCGGTGCCGGCGCCCGCCGAGGCGAGGTGGTGGGCGCGGCCGTTCGAGACGCTCGAGAGGACCGCGAGACCGACCGCCCCGCCCACCTGGACGGTGGTGTTGTAGAGCCCGGAGACCACCCCGGAGTCCTCGGGGGTCGCGCTCGACATCGCCATGCCGGTCAGGGCCGGGAAGCCCAGCCCGGCGCCGAGGCCGGTCAGCACCATCGCGGGCGCCACGTCGACGGCGTACGACCCGTGGACGGGGAGTCGCGTCATCAGAGCCAGGCCTGCGGTGAGGACCACCAGACTGAGCACCAGCGTCGGGTGGTCACCGAGGCGCCGGGTCACGTCGGCGGCGAGCCGCAGCGACATCACGCCCATCACGAGTGTCGCCGGCAGGAACGCGAGCCCGATCTGGAGGGGGCCGTAGCCGCGGACGTCCTGGAGATAGAGGGCACCGAGGAAGAACGTCCCGAACATGCCCACGACGAGCAGCCCCTGGACGACGTTGGCGGCCGTGACCAGGCGCGAACGGAAGACCCGCAACGGCAGGAGAGGCGCGGCGATCCGCGTCTGGCGGACCACGAAGACGGTGAGCAGCACGAGTGAGGCGGCACCCGTGACGAGGGTGGACGTGGCCGCGCGGTGCGCGGACTCGACGATCGTGTAGACGCCCGACATCAGTCCGGCGGTCAGCAGGACCGCGCTGGGGGTGTCGGCGCGGGCGCCGGCGCTCGGGGGTACGACGGGGTCGACGTACCGCAGGGTGGCCACTCCGGTCACCAGGCCGACCGGGAGGTTCACCAGGAAGATCCAGCGCCAGTCGAGGGCCGAGGTCAGCACACCACCGGCGAGCAGCCCCACGGAGCCACCGGCCGAGGCCACGAAGCCGTAGACGCCGAGCGCCTTGGCCCGCTCGTGCGGGTCGGGGAACAGCGACACGATCATGCCGAGAACGACGGCCGAGGTCATCGCTCCGCCGACACCCTGCGCGAGCCGGGCGGCCACGAGCATCCAGGGTGCGACGGCGAGCGCGCAGGCCAGCGAGGAGATGACGAACCCGGTCAGCCCCCAGAGGAACACCCGCCGCTGCCCGACGAGGTCACCGAGGCGACCGGCCAGGAGGAGCAGCCCGCCGAACGCGACGAGGTAGGCGTTGACGACCCAGCTGAGGTCGGTGGGCGAGAAGCCCAGGTCGACGGCGATGCTCGGGAGCGCGACGTTCACGATCGTGGCGTCGAGCACGATCATCAGCACGCCTGCGCACAGGGTGTAGAGCGCGAGGCGGCGGCGACGGTCGGTGGGGGTCATCACGGTCCTTCCGGAGGGTGTGGCAGGTGGACACCCATACATCGAACGGGAACCCGGGATTTCGACACTCCCTGGAGAACCTGCCCTCCCGGCACCTCGTCGCACCCGGCCGGACGCGTCGCCGAATCCGTCCTGCCGGTCCGTCGCCGGTAGGCTGGGGGCTCGCCCGGCCCCGCGTACGACGGCTCGGGCACCGCCGGTGGCCGGGCGCGGCCGACCACCCCACCCACACGTCAGGACAGGTTCTCGTGAGCGCTCACACACGCACCGGCGTGGTGGTGGCGATCGACGGGCCCTCCGGCTCCGGCAAGTCGAGCACCTCGCGTGCAGTCGCCGCGCGCCTCGGTCTCCGCTACCTCGACACGGGCGCCATGTACCGCGCGATGACCTGGTGGATGTTGCGCCAGGACGTCCCCGTCGACGACCCGGGCGTCGTGGCGGCGCGCTGCGGCGAGCCGGTGATCGGGTCGGGCACCGACCCTGCGGCCCCCACGATCACCGTCGACGACGTCGACGTGGCCGCCGCGATCCGGACCCCCGAGGTCACCGGCGCCGTGAGCGCGGTGAGCGCGGTGCCGCAGGTACGGGCACGCCTGCTCGAGCTGCAGCGTCGGGCCATCGACGGGGGCGGCATCGTCGTCGAGGGACGCGACATCGGCTCGGTGGTGGCGCCGGACGCCGACGTGAAGGTCTACCTCACCGCCGACCCGGCCGCGCGGGCCGCTCGCCGGAGCGCGGAGGAGGGCGGCTCCGACCCCACGGCGACCGAGTCGTCCCTGCTGGCCCGCGACCACATCGACTCGACCCGCCTCGTCTCCCCGCTCACCATGGCCGAGGACGCGATCCACGTCGACACCACGCCGTTCACCCTGGGCGAGGTCGTCGACCTCATCGTGGGGCTGGTCGAGGCCGCGCAGTGAGCGCGTCCACGCCCACCCGCCGTCACCCGCCGACCTGGCTCCTCCACGGTGGCCGTCCGGCGAGCAGGTGGCTCATCCGCCGCCGGTACGACGTGCGCGAGCACGGCACCGGGCACGTCCCTCCGCAGGGCCCGGTGATCGTCGCCGCCAACCACACGGGCGTGATCGACGGCCCGCTGCTGGCGATCTTCGGACCCCGCCCGGTGCACGCGCTGACCAAGCGCGAGATGTTCGAGGGGCGCCTCGGCCGGTTCCTGCGGAGCTGCGGCCAGCTGCCGCTGGACCGGCAGCACACCGACCTCGGCGCCGTCCGCGCGTGCCTGCACGTGCTGGAGCACGGGGGAGTCGTGGGGATCTTCCCCGAGGGCAACCGCGGGGCCGGCGACCTCGTCCGCTTCCGCAACGGTGCGGCGTACCTCGCGCTCGTGAGCGGTGCCCCTGTCGTGCCGCTGATGATGTACGGCACCCGCCCGGCGGGTGGCGACAAGGATGCGCTGCCGCAGCGGCGCACACCCGTCGACCTCGTGTACGGCGCGCCGTTCACGGTCGCGAGGCGGCCCTGGCCGCGCACCCGGCAGCTGGTGGCCGAGACCTCCGCGGCCCTGCATGCGCGGATGCTCCACGACCTCGAGGCGGGTCTCGCGCTCACCGGGCAGACCCTGCCCGGACCGATCCCGGCGGACTCCGCCAAGGAGCTGACATGACGACCCCCGTGAGCCCCGGAGCGGCGGGTCCGGTCCCCGTGCTGGCCGTGGTAGGCCGCCCCAACGTCGGCAAGTCCACGCTGGTCAACCGGATCCTCGGCCGCCGCGAGGCGGTCGTCGAGGACGTGCCCGGCGTGACCCGGGACCGGGTGTCGTACGACGCCACCTGGGCCGGCCGCGCCTTCACCGTCGTCGACACCGGGGGCTGGGACCCCGATGCGCGTGGCCTGGCCGAGCGGATCAAGGCGCAGGCGGAGATCGCGGTCGGCCTGGCCGACGCCGTGCTGTTCGTGGTCGACGCGACCATCGGCATCACCGACGCCGACGAGTCCGTCGTCCGGGTCCTGCGCGCCTCCCGGAAGCCGGTGATCCTGGCCGCCAACAAGGTCGACGACCAGCGCGCCGAGGCCGAGGCCTACGGCCTGTGGAACCTCGGGCTGGGGGAGCCCTACCCCGTCTCGGCACTGCACGGACGCGGCTCCGGCGACCTGCTCGACGCGATCATCGCCGTACTGCCCGAGCCGCCGGCCGAGTCGTTCGACGAGGAGGAGGGTCCGCGTCGCGTCGCGATCGTGGGCCGGCCCAACGTCGGCAAGTCGTCGCTCCTCAACCGGCTCGCCGGCTCCGAGCGGGTCGTCGTCGACTCCGTGGCCGGTACGACGGTCGACCCGGTCGACGAGCTGGTCACCCTCGACGGCCGCGAGTGGCGGTTGATCGACACCGCGGGCATCCGCAAGCGGGTGAAGGAGGCCTCGGGCCACGAGTTCTACGCCTCGCTGCGCACCTCGACCGCGATCGACCGTGCCGAGGTCGCCGTCCTCGTGCTCGATGCGGAGCAGCCGATCGCCGAGCAGGACGTCCGGATCCTGCAGACGGTCCGCGAGGCCGGTCGGGCGCTCGTCATCGCCTTCAACAAGTGGGACCTCGTCGACGAGGACCGCCGTCACTACCTCCAGCGCGAGATCGAGCGCGAGCTCGTGCAGGTGCAGTGGGCGCCGCGGATCAACATCACGGCCCGCACCGGCTGGCACGTCGACCGGCTCGTGCCCGCGCTCGACAAGGCCCTCGGGGGCTGGGAGACGCGGGTGACCACCGGCGCCCTCAACGCCTTCCTCGGTCGCCTGGTCGCCGAGCACCCGCACCCGGTGCGCAGCGGCAAGCAGCCCAAGATCATGTTCGGTACCCAGTCGTCCGTGGCGCCCCCGACGTTCGTGCTGTTCACCTCGGGCAAGCTCGACGCCGGCTACGAGCGCTACCTCGAGCGCCGCCTGCGTGAGGAGTTCGGCTTCGTCGGTACGCCGATCGTGCTCACCCAGCGGGTGCGTGAGAAACGCAGGCGCTGACCCCGGTGGTGCGTGAGAGCATGCCTGACATGGTCACCCTCCATCAGGTCGTCGGGTTCGGGCTCGTCGCCCTCGTGCTGATCGCGATCCCCGGGCCGAGCGTGGTGTTCACCGTCGGACGCGCGCTCACCTACGGGCGCGCGGTGGCGCTCACCACGGTCGTGGGCAACTCCCTCGGCCTGCTGCTCGTTCTTGTGCTGGTCTCGTTCGGTCTGGGCAACCTCGTGGCGACGTCGGACGTCGCGTTCGAGGCGCTCAAGCTCGGCGGCGCGGCGTACCTCGTCTGGCTCGGCGTCCAGGCGGTCCGGCACCGACACGGTATCGAGGTGACCTCCGACGACGCCGGGCCGGCGGTGCACGGGCTGCGCGCGCTGCGCCAGGGCTTCGTCGTCGGGTTCACCAACCCCAAGGCCTACGTCATCTTCGCGGCCGTGCTGCCCCAGTTCGTGGACCGCGGGCGCGGCAACGGCAGCCTGCAGATGCTGCTGCTCGGCCTCGTCGCGTTCGTGATCGGGCTCTGCTCCGACAGCCTCTGGGCGCTGCTGGCGAGCCAGCTGCGCCGCTGGTTCAACGCCTCCCCGTCGCGCGGCCGGGCGCTCGGCACGGTGGGCGGGATGTCGATGATCGGGTTGGGTGTCGCCGTGGCCGTGAGCGGAGGGCCGGACGCATGAGGGCGCGCGGTGTCGTCCTCGGCGTCGCCGTCGCGCTGGCGGTGAGCGGCGCGTCGTACGGCGTGCACGCGTCCGCGCGCGGGTCCCACGCGGGCGGCGAGCGCCGTAGCACCTCCCTCACACGTACGACGACCGGCCGGCCGGTCGCGGGCACGCACTGCCCGACGTTCCCCGCCGACAACTACTGGCACGCCGACATCCGCCGGCTGCCGGTCGACTCCCACAGCAAGCAGTGGCTCTCCCACATGTCGACGTCGCTCGACCTGCACCCCGACTTCGGGCCGTCGTTCGGTCAGGGGCCCAACTACGGCATCCCGATCACCGTGGTCGGGCGCGGCCACCCGCGGGTCAAGGTGCACTTCCAATCCGCGAGAGAGAGCGACCACGTGGGCTACCCGCTGGGCGCCGACACCCGCATCGAGGGCGGCCGCAGGTCCTCCGGTGACCGCCACGCGATCATCGTCGACCGCGACACGTGCCGGCTCTACGAGACGTTCCACACCCAGGTGAGGCAGGGCCACTGGCACGCCGGCTCGGGCGCGACGTGGTCGCTGCTCTCGGACAGGCTGCGGCACCCGGGCTGGACCTCCGCCGATGCCGCCGGGCTGCCGATCCTGCCCGGCCTCCTCCGCTGGAACGAGGTGAAGCGCCACGACATCGACCACGCGATCCGGTTCACCACCGACCTCACCTCCAGCCACCACCTGTGGCCCGCCCGGCACGACGCCAGCGACATCAGCAGCTGGCACTACCCGCCGATGGGGGCCCGCTTCCGGCTGCGCGCGTCGTACCACCCGACCGGCATGGGCGCGAAGGCCCGAGCGGTCGTGCACGCGATGAAGGTCTACGGGCTCGTGCTCGCCGACAACGGCTCGCCGTGGTTCTTCCAGGGCGAGCAGAACGCCCACTGGCCGGACCGCCTGGTCGAGCAGCTGAAGGGCATCCCGGCCGGCGAGTTCGTGGCCGTGGACACCTCGTCGCTCAAGCCGCCCAAGGGCAGGGCCCGGACCCGCTAGCTCTCCAGCGACGCGTCGAGGGTGATCTCGACACCGGTGAGGGCCTTGCTGACCGGGCAGCCGGCCTTCGCGGCCTGGGCCGCCTGCTCGAACGCCGCGGCGTCGAGGCCCTCGACCTCGCCACGCACGGTCAGCAGGATGCCGGTCAGCCGGAAGCCGCCCGCGGGGTCGGGGCCGAGCGTGACGTCGGCCTGCACGTCGAGCGCGATCGGCGTACCGCCGGCCGAGGCGATCCCGCCCGACAGCGACATGGCGTAGCACGCGGAGTGGGCAGCGGCGATCAGCTCCTCGGGGCTGGTGGTGCCGTCGGCGTGCTCGGCCGCGCGCTTGGGGAAGGACACGTCGAACGTGGCGAGCTTCGAGCTGCTGAGCTCGACCTGGCCGGAGCCCTCCTGGAGCGTTCCGGTCCAGGCGGTGCGCGAGGTACGGGTGGGCATGCGATCTCCTCGGTCGAAGGGGTGCGTTCATGGGCGCAACCGATCGCCGGCGAGGGTCATTCCCTCGCCAGGGAGTGTCCGGAGGATCAGTCGTGCGGGAGCTGCTGGTGCCGGACGGCCCCCGCCAGGGTGGTCGCGCCGATCGAGTAGATGAAGAAGAGCGTGAGACCTGCGGCGGCGCTGAGCGTCATGCACAGGATCGCAAGGAACAAGAAGATGTTCGCGATGGTCAGGTTCGTCATGGGGCTGTCCTCGGTGCTAGCGCCCGCCGACGTCTGAGCCACGCCGGCTCGGCCTTGAGCCTCAGCCTGCCCCACCGTGTCAAGCCCCAAACCCCCAGAACGAGGTAAAGACCCCCGTTCAGGCCACGGGGCCGGCGATCAGCGTGACTCCTGCGACGTGAGAGGTGCCCGACGTGTCGGTCCAGACGAGGGTGACCTGGTCGCCGGGGGAGTACGACGTGATGGCGCTCCGCAGCGCGGCGGAGGTGTGCACGCGCGTGGTGCCGACCCGGGTGATCGTGTCGCCGGCGGTGATCCCCGCCTGCTGGGCCGGCGTACCGGGGAAGACGCCGTCGACGGTGGTGCCGTCTCCCGCCAGGCTGATCCCGGCGAACGCGGGAGCGCCGTAGTCGTAGCGGGCGTTCTGGACGCCGTTCTCGAGATCGCCGGTGACCTGGAGCACCCGGGCGATCGGGATGGCATAGCCGACGATGTCGCTGCCACCGGTCGAGGCGGCGGTGGTCATGCCCACGACCTCGCCCTGGTCGTCGTACGTCGCGCCGCCGGAGTCACCGGAGATCACGTCGCTGCTGATCTCGATGAGACCCCTGAGCCTCTCGCTGGTGCGGCCGTCCTCGCTGTTGGTGGTGATGTGCTGGTTGATCGCACTCACCGAGCCGGTGGCTGCCGTGAAGGCCGTGGTGGAGCCGCCGGCGTCGCCCACCGCGGTCACCGCTTCGCCGATGGTCGCGGGGGAGGTGTCGGTGTGGACGGTGGCGAGCCCGGTGGCGTTCGCCAGCTGGAGGACGGCGACGTCGTCCTTGGCGTCGGTGCCCACGACGGTCGCGGAGTACTGGCGCCCCGTGCTCATCACGGTCACCCGGATCGCGGTCGCGCCCTGGACGACGTGGTGGTTGGTCACCACCTCGCCGGTGCTCGTGAGGACCATGCCGGTGCCCGCGGCCAGTCCGCCTTGGTACTTCAGGGTGCTGGCGATGCGCACCAGGCCGGTGAGCTGGCTGGCCGAGGCCTGGTCACCGTTGCTGGACGAGTCGTACGGCGCGGCCCCGGGGCTGCTCGGTCCGGTGAACGGCGTACCGCCGAGACCACCCTGGCCCGACTGAGGGGCCTGCCCGCCGAAGCCGTAGCCGGGGGCGAGCCGATTTCCCGTCGTACCCCCGCCGCGGCCGAGCGCGAAGCCCGCACCTCCGGCGACGGCGAGCACACCCACTGCCAGGCCCGCCATGAGCAGCCGGGGTGTGCCGGCCCGGGCATGGCTGGGCGGCGCCGGGGGAGGCGCGGAGGGAGGCGCGGAGGGAGGCGGAGGCGGGGGCGTGGGTGCGTCGTAGTCCGGTGGTACGTCGTACTCGTCCATGGGCTCCTCCTCGTCGGATGGATCCATCAAGCACCTCCAACCGATGAGAGACCTGTGAGACCGCTAGGACGACCGTATCCGGAGCCGAAGAACTTCCTGAAGGACGCCGCGTCCACCCCTGGTCGTCCGACCCTGCGGAACGCCGGGCGGATTCGGGAGCCCCGACGGCCTGCGGTAGCCTTCACACCGCCCAGCGGACCCCTGATCCGCGGGGCATCGGGCTGTGGCGCAGTTTGGTAGCGCACTTGACTGGGGGTCAAGGGGTCGCAGGTTCAAATCCTGTCAGCCCGACCAAGAACCGTTTCTGACCTGGGGAAACGCAGATCAGAGGGTCGCTGTTTTGAAGTCTTTCGCACGCGGTCGCAGAGTCAAGTGCTCCACCACTGGGCCGTATGGGCCCGTGACCTGCAAAGACAGCGCCCGGGCGGCGCCGACGCGAATGGGCAGTGAAGGTCTCGTTAGTCGAACGGTGAGTCGTGAGAGTTTCGCCTCTGGGCACGAGGACCGCTCAGCTGCGGAACCAGCGGCGCAGTTGACGCCGAATGTGGCATCAGTGGACGTTTACTAGTCGTAAACCCCCTACCGATGGAGCACACAACGGCACTCTCGTCGCAGGCGCGTTCACGCACATGAGCACCAGCCTCCTACGTCGCGAGTGATCCGTCGGCTGGTCGGGGCGTGAGTTGTCGGGCGGGCAGTGAGGGGACCAGCCAACGCAACCGCGTGTTGCTCGGTCGCGCCGCTCGGGTGGCATGAGGCCCACTCGGTGACTACTAGCACGTGTCCCAATCATCAGCGTCGACGAGCAACTCGTGGCCGATGTAGCCGTCGAACTCCGGAATGTCAGCCCAGATGGCCCGAGTGACTGTAAGGCCGGCTCCCGGCACGATCACAACGAGGAATCGGAACAGGGTGGCGGCCGCCGTGTCACCAATCCGCAAGCCGTCTCGTCTTGGTGGTGTACCTACCAACAACTGAAGGATTTCTCGGCGCCACTGCCGAACGATCAGTTGTCCGCCACGAACGGTCGTCTCTGCGGCGGTCTCCGGCGCATCAGGTACCGCGATGTTCAACCTCTTGGAACGGAGTCTTGTTGTGGGTCTGGAGGAGAAGCTGCCGAGCGGCGTCCTGCTGACGACCGTGGAGGGTGTGGCGGGTTACATGCGTAAGGCCAGTTTCTGGCCGGCGACGTTCGGCCTGGCCTGTTGTGCGATCGAGATGATGACCACTGGTGGCCCGAAGTACGACCTCGCTCGTTTCGGCATGGAGGTGTTCCGCGCCAGCCCGCGCCAGGCCGACCTGATGATCGTGGCGGGCCGGGTGAGCCAGAAGATGGCGCCCGTCCTCCGCCAGATCTACGACCAGATGCCCGACCCCAAGTGGGTCCTCGCCATGGGCGTGTGCGCCAGCAGCGGCGGCATGTTCAACAACTACGCGATCGTGCAGGGCGTCGACCACGTCGTACCCGTCGACATGTACCTCCCCGGCTGCCCGCCGCGCCCCGAGATGCTGATCGACGCGATCCTCAAGCTCCACGACCAGGTCCAGCACACCAGGCTCGGCGCCAACCGCCGCGCCGAGATCGTCGACCTCGAGACGGCCGCCCTCAGCGCCCTCCCCACCTCGCAGATGAAGGGCCTGATGAGGTGACGGAGGAGCAGAGCAACGTCCCGGCCCAGCCGGGCGAGGTCGAGACGATGGGCGTGCGCGAGGGCATGTTCGGGGTCTCCGGCACCGGCGACACCAGCGGTTACGGCGGCCTGGTCAAGCCGACGATCTTCCCCTCCGCGACCGGACGCCCCTACGGCGGCTGGTACGACGAGGTGGCCGACGCGCTCGAGGCCCGGCTCAACCAGACAGACCTCGACGCCGCCATCGAACGGGTCGTCGTCGACCGCGGCGAGATCACCTTCCACGTGCGCCGCGAGGACCTCCGGTTCGTGGCCCAGATGTTCCGCGACGACGAGGCGCTCCGTTTCGAGCACTGCTCGGGAGTCAGTGGTGTGCACTACCCGGGAGACACCGGCCGCGAGCTGCACGCCGTCTACCACCTGCTGTCGATGACCCACAACCGCCGGGTGCGGCTCGAGGTCAGCGTCCCCGACGCCGACCCCCACGTCCCGAGCATCGTGAGCATCTACCCCACCAGCGACTGGCACGAGCGCGAGACCTACGACATGTTCGGGATCATCTTCGACGGCCACCCGGCGCTCGCCCGGATCCTGATGCCCGACGACTGGCCGGGACACCCGCAGCGCAAGGACTACCCGCTCGGAGGCATCCCGGTGGAGTACAAGGGCGGCACCATCCCGCCGCCCGACGAGCGGAGGTCTCTAGCTCGCTGACCCAAGGACATGTACGCCGGCACGGCTGAGACCGCCGAGGGCAGGGTCTTCACGGTCACCGGTCAGGACTGGGACTCGGTGACCCAGGGTCTGGAGGACGTCGAGGAGCGGATCGTGGTCAACATGGGTCCGCAGCACCCGTCGACCCACGGGGTGCTGCGGCTGATCCTGGAGCTCGAGGGCGAGACCGTGACCGAGGCGCGGTGCGGGATCGGCTACCTCCATACCGGCATCGAGAAGAACATGGAGTACCGCTCCTGGGTGCAGGGCGTCACGTTCTGTACCCGGATGGACTACCTCGCGCCGTTCTTCAACGAGGCGGCCTACGTGCTCGGGGTGGAGCGGCTGCTCGGCATCGCCGACGAGATCCCGGAGAAGGCCTCGGTGATGCGGGTCCTGCTGATGGAGCTGAACCGGATCTCCTCCCACCTGGTGGCCATCGCGACCGGTGGTATGGAGATCGGTGCGCTGACGGTGATGACGATCGGGTTCCGGGAGCGGGAGCTGGTGCTCGACCTGTTCGAGCTGATCACCGGCCTGCGGATGAACCACGCGTTCATCCGCCCGGGCGGGGTCGCCCAGGACCTCCCGCCGGGGGCGCTGGACGAGATCCGCAGCTTCGTCGCGTTGATGAAGAAGCGGCTTCCCGAGTACGCCGACCTCTGCAACGCCAACCCGGTCTTCCGGGGCCGACTCGAGGGTGTCGGTCACCTCGACCTCGCCGGCTGCCTGGCGCTGGGCCTGACCGGGCCGGTGCTCCGCTCGACCGGCTACCCCTGGGACCTCCGCAAGACCCAGCCGTACTGCGGCTATGAGACCTACGACTTCGACGTACAGACCTGGGACACCGCCGACTCCTACGGCCGGTTCCGGGTGCGGTTGGCCGAGATGTGGGAGTCGCTGAAGATCGTCGAGCAGGCCGCCGACCGGCTCGCCAGGCTCGAGGGCGAGCCGGTGATGGTCGCCGACAAGAAGATCGCCTGGCCCAGCCAGCTCGCGATCGGCTCCGACGGCATGGGCAACAGCCTCGACCACATCCGCCACATCATGGGCGAGTCGATGGAGGCCCTGATCCACCACTTCAAGCTGGTCACCGAGGGCTTCCGGGTGCCACCGGGCCAGGTCTACGTCCCGATCGAGTCACCCCGCGGCGAGCTCGGCGCCCACGTCGTGTCCGACGGCGGCACCCGACCCTTCCGCGCCCACTTCCGCGACCCGTCGTTCACCAACCTCCAAGCCACCAGCGTGATGTCCGAAGGCGGCATGGTCGCCGACGTCATCGTCGTCATCGCCTCCTTGGATCCCCTGATGGGCGGCGCCGACCGATGACCGCTCGCCGGCACCAGGAATGTGGCTTGGTCACTCGCATCGGAACTGAATGAAAAGAGGCACAGCAATGGAGAAAGTCGTGATCGACCCGGATCCGTACGAGCCATTCAGGCTCTCCCAGGGGATCCGGCACGGAGATCTGCTCTTTGTCTCCGGCCAAGCCGGCATCGACGGGGACGGAAGCCTCCCGCACGCTTTCGAGGCGCAGGCGCACCAAGCGTTCGCGAACCTGGCGAAGGTGTTGGTCGCAGGCGGGTCAGACCTGACGCGGGTGGTCAAGGTGACGATCTTCGTGCGTGACATGGCGGCCACGTTCGACACCATCGTTGCCCTGCGTGAGCAGTACTTCACCCCGCCGTACCCCGCCGACTCGATCGTCGAAGTCAGCTCGCTCTACTCCCCGCAGGCCTTGTTCGAGATTGAGGCGATCGCGATCGCCGGGCAGTGAATCAGCGTGAAGTGTCGCCGGCCAACGTGTGACCGACGTACGACGTGTCGGGTGCATCGTTCCTGGCGCGTCATGCAGCGCTGACGTCCTCTCGGCCGCCCAGAGCTCAACGTCCGTCACGGGGACGCCCCCCACGCGTCTTGCCGCGCACTGTGGTCAGATGTGCGAACGTGCGCCCCCGAGTGGTGCGATGTGGCGCGGCCTTACGCTAGTCGAGTACGCCGGCCTCATAGCAGCGGACCACCAACTCGGTGCGGTGCCGGGATCCGGACTTGGCCAGCAGGGCCCGAAGGTGGCTCTTGACGGTCTCCACCGACACAACCAGGGACTCGGCGACTTCGGCGTTCGTCTGGCCGCGGGCCACGTGGGCAAGGACGTCGCGCTCTCGGGCGGTGAGCCGGTGTGCCCAGGCTGTCCTGCTCGTCGTACGACGGGCGGTCGCGATCCGTCGGATCGCCTCGGGGAAGACCAACGAATCGGTGTGGGCGACGGTACGTACCGCGGCCAGCAGATCTTCGGGACGGGCTCGCTTCAGCACGAAGCCACGCGCCCCTGCCAGCAGAGCGTCGTGCACGGCGTCGTCGCTGTCGAATGTGGTGATCACCACGACCGCCGGAGTGTCGGGCCGCTCGGTGAGCCGGGCGGTGGCGACTATGCCGTCGATGCGTGGCATTCGCACGTCCATCAGCACCACGTCGGGCCTGGTCCGCGTCACGAGCGCGGGTACGTCGACCCCGTCGGTGCCCTGTCCCACTACCTCGATGTCGGGTTCGAGGTCGAGGATCGCGACCAGGCCGGTGCGCACCAGATCGTCGTCGTCGACCACGACGATCCGGATCACCTCGTGGGTGCCGGCCGGCTGATGGGCAGTCTGGCGGTCAGCAGCCACGAGTCACCCCCTTCAGGTCCGGCGGTGATCTGCCCATCGGCGAGGAGCACGCGCTCGTGCAGGCCGGTCAGCCCGGCGCGCTGCGGTGACGTCGAGCCACCGTGGCGGATCGGGTTGCGGACCTCGATGCGCACTGACTGTTCGTCGGCCTGCAGCCCGAGTGCGGCCGATCCGGTGCCGTGGCGGGTGGCGTTCGTCAGCGCTTCGCGGATCACGGCCCGTGTGGTCTCCGCGCAGCCGGGGTCGACGGGCAACCCCCCTGCCACGGGGAACTCGACGTCCAACGTCGACTCGTGGACGAGCGCGCGCGCGATCTCCACCAAGTCCACCGCCGCGAGTGCCTCAGAGATAGGGGTGCCGTCGTCCGCACCGTCGCGCAGTGCGCGCACCACGCCGTCGACGTCGGCCTGAGCCCGCCGGCCCAGTTCTTCGATCGCGGCCAGGGCACGTTCCGTGGCCTGGGGGTCGGTCGGCAGCAACCGGCGCGCGGCGGTGGCCTGCAGGGTCATGGCGGTCAGGGTGTGTCCGAGCCGGTCGTGCAGATCGCGGGCCACGGCGTTGGTGCGGGCCAGCACCCGCTCCCGGTCGGCGGCGACGGTGACCCGTTCGCTGAAGGTGGGGCCGAGCACGCGTGGCGCCAGGCTGACAAGCAGGCGGGCCGCTGCGCCCAGGACGGCCAGGCACACGACGATGGCCAGGAGACCCGGACCGACCAGCCAGATGGCGTGCCAGCCGGATCCGGTGTGGGTGGCCTTCCCGATTCCGGGCCAGGTCAGGGTTCTGTGACCGGACAGGGGGAAGGAAACCAGGCTGATCCCGAACGGCACCAGATACAGGATCGCCGCCGCGACCACGAACCCGACCCCGGCGAGCAGCGCCAGCCAGGCGGCGCCGCGTCGTCGGGAGGCCCAGGCGCGCGGCGAACGTACGTCGGGCAGGGCCCGCTCGTCGTACTCGAGCAAGGCCCGCGCCGTCGACACCTCTACCTGCCGCACCGGTGGCAGCAGGGAGGCCCACACCACCGCGACGAGGAAGACCGTCGCCAACAGGATCAGCAGCCACAGGTTGAGCATGCTCGGGTCCTGAGCCATCGAGGCGCCGATCGTGGCGGCCGCGGCAACCAGCGGCAGGCAGAGCGCGACCGCGAGGAACACGTGCGCGACACCGCCCCACAGCGACACCCCCGAGCCGTTCACCATCCCAGCCTCGCACGCGGCGTCGGCATCGGTGACCGTCACCACTTGCCGAGCCAAAGGCCGAAGAGAGCGGAGGCGATGAAGGTGAGGGCCAGTAAGCCCATGTTCGTCCAAAGGAGAAGCCGCACTGTTACCCGTCCTGTCTGTCTTGACACCACGACGCATCTCATATGTGACGAGATTCCGGTCAAGGCTGTGACAGCCAGCCCGGCACACACTGGTCTGTCCCTGGTTCCCTCGACCCCTTGAGACCGAGCCGACGCGCCGTCGAACTGACTCCGTCAGGTGGACACTCGATTGCGCGCAGGTCGTGCGGTCAAAGGGTCGCTGCCCAGGCGTCCATGCGTTGTCTGAGGATGTCGGAAGTCAGATCGATTCTGCCGATGCCGTGGTAGTTCGGGGCCCAGGACTCGACCGCGGAGGTGGCCTCGGCTGCGGCTTGCAAGTCCCACGAGCTGATGTCGGGCAGGGATCGCCCCGTGTTCCGTTCGTACTCTGTGAGGAAGTGCTCGGCGGCATCGGTGGACCCGAGCAGGGCGAGATCGAGGCGGCACCATGCGACGTCGACGCCTCGAGGTGCGTTGCGGGCGCCGGACCAGTCAACGATGCCAGTGAGGTGTCCCGTGTCCCAGAGGGCGTTGCCGCACCAGAAGTCGTAGTGGGTCAGGACAGTCTCGCTCAGGTCGAGGTCGTTCCATTCCCGGCGGGCGCGGACGGCGATCTCGGTGTCACCGGTCGGAGGATGTGCGGGGGCGTCGCGCAGTCCGGTGCCGTCGAGGCGATGGATGCGCGCCAGCGCTGCGGCCATCTGCGATGCGATCGTCAGCGCCGGCAGGCCAGGCTCCGGTGACGTGCCGTAGAGGGCGGAGGTGACGATGATCGGTAGGTCGGGGTCCTGGGCGTGTACGACGAGCCGCGGGACGAGGGCATCGAGTGAGCTCAGGCGCGTGAGGACGGCCGCCTCGCGTGCCGCGGCATCATCGCCTGGCGGGAACGCCCTGACGACATAGCGCAATGTGCCATCGGTGACCAGAAGGGTCGCGGCGTGCTGTCCGCCCGTGAGCGGACGGACCAGAGCAACTGCGCATCGCAGCAACCTCGAGGCCGCCGCGATGATCACCTTCTGGTCTTCCGTCGTCACGGTCTTACTCGCTCTCGCTCCGCAGAGGATCGGATGCGGTGAGCCCGGCTCCAGCAGTGGGGCTGACCGTCTCGAAGTCCGTGGAGAGCGTCAGCTCCGACCAGGCTCTCAGCTCGTCCAGCTGGGTCACCAGCTGCGTGGTGAGTCGGTGGTAGCAGTCGGGGCCGAGGGCCAGCTGAAGGGGTGGCTGTTCAACCTCGGAGATGGCGATCACTGCGTCGGCCAGCCGGGCGGGGTCGCCCGGCTGGGCTCCGTCCAGGCCGGCGATCGCGGACCGGGCCCGGCCGACGCTGGCGTCGTACTCGGGCATCGCATCGGCCATCGCCAAGCGCGTCGGCGACAGGGCGGGGGTCCTGAAGTTACCCGGCTCGATCAGGGTGACTGCGATGCCGAGCACTGCGACCTCCTGTGCCAGCGCGATCGAAGCACCCTCCAGGGCGAACTTGCTCGCGTGGTAGGCCCCGAGCCCGGGGAATGAGCAGCGCCCGCCCATCGAGCTCATCTGCAGGATTCGTCCGCGGCCGCGAGCTCTCATGCCTGGGAGCACCGCGCGCGTCAGGGCCAGTGGACCGACGAGGTTCGTCTCGAGCTGGCTGCGCAGCAGTTCGTCGGTCAGCTCCTCGACGGCGCCGAGCGTCAAGGTGCCCGCGTTGTTGAACAGCACGTCGACGTGGCCGAAGTGCGCCTCGGCTCGCGCCACCGCGTCGCGGATCGAGCCGGTGTCTCTCAGGTCGAGGCGCAGGGTCAGCAGCTGGTCGGGATGACCATCAGCCAGATCGTGGAGTGACGCCGTGTCTCGTGCGGTGGCCGCCACCCGGTAGCCGCGCTGCAGAGCGGCCCGGGTGACCGCGGCGCCGAATCCGGACGATGCGCCGGTGATGAACCAGACGGGGGTCTTCGTGAGCGGGGTGGCGGACAGATTCAAGCCGGGCTGCACGGTGCATCCTTCGGGTGGGCGGCGGGTACACGGTAGAGACGAGACGTTTGGAGAGTCTGTGACATCGACGGCGGGTCAGCTCCCTAGCCGCCGTGTGCCTCGGACACCCTCCCAATGGGCGGTGGCGAGCGCCCAGCTCACGATCACGACCAGCCACCCGCCGACCACGTCGAGTACCCAGTGGTTGGCGGTGCCGACCACGACGAGCGCGGTGACGCCTGCGTGCAACCAGCCCGCAAGGCGGACCGTTGGCCGCCGTGCCCAGCGGTGGGTTGCCAGGGCGACCCACAGGGACCAGCCGGCGTGCAGTGACGGGAAGGCGGCCAGCTCGTTGGTGAACCCCGCCATGCCCTTGGGTGCCGATGCGTCCGAACCCCACCATCCGGCCGATGCGTGGAGCGACAGGATGTCCGGGTATCCGGCGACCATCCGTGGTGGCGCTGTCGGCAAGAGCAGGTACATCGCGAGGCCGAGGATCGTGGCGATCAGAAGCGCTCGTCTGGCCGGATCGTACTCGCGGTGGCCCTGCCTGAACAGCCAGAACAGGACAAGAGGCGTCACGAGGTAGTGAGCCGCGCTGTACCAGTAGCAGGACAGCAGTCCGAGCATCGGATGCACCGCGAAGAAGTGGACCACGGCGTGCTCCCGGTCCAGGCCCAACGCTGCTTCGAGAGCGAGCAGCTGATGCGCCCGATGCAGCGCGGGCGCACGGTCCCTGGCAGCGAGTAGGCGCGAGCACGTGTAGGCGACGTACAACAACGCAACGAGTGCCAACTCTCGCAGCCCTCGCTGGGGCTCCTGCTCGGGCGCGTGGCGACCGGTTGGCTTGCCCGCCGCGTGAACCCGGCGGCAGCCGTGGCCGACGTCCTCACGGTCCAGTGTGCGCACAGCGGTCCCCTCACAGGTATTGACTACTCAGAAGACGTGGAGGGGTAGTTGGATGTGACTTCGGTCGGTATGAACGTCGTCACGTTCGGGCACGACGCCCGACATTCATGCCCGTCGAGGGCGCCAGGTCCGCCGGAGGATGAAGACCCCGCTCACGAGCCCGAGTGACCCGAGAGCTATGGCGCCGACCGGCACCCACCACGGCATCCGATCCAACGTGACAGCAGCGGACTCGATCCTGACCTGCACCAACCTCGAACCGTCCGCGTTCATCGCGAACGCCGTCTGCCGGCCATCGGTTGCCTTCCACCGTAGAGTCTGCGTTCCCTCGCCCTGCGCCCGTGCGGTCCAGGCAACTGCCCTCGTCGGTGGGGTAGCCGGAGCCGCGCCCTGGTGCTCGGTACTGGCAACGCCGGAGCCCGGCTGCTCCGAGATCGTGGTGAAGGCGACGCCATCGAGGTATCGGCTGATCGCGTCGGGTGACGCCACGCCGACGAATATCGGCTGGTGGTCGTCCGGGGCAACCTTCAGTTGCACGGAACCAGCCCACCCGAGCAGCGTCGTACTCCAGTCCGTGCTGTCGGTGGTGATCGCGTAATGGTGGGTGCTGTAGGTGCCGTGTGCGCCGAGGTCGATGTAGGTCCCTTCAGATCGGACCCATGCCGCCCACGCACCGGCGCAGATGAGCCCGAGCGAGCAGGCAGCGAGTGCGAGTCCCGCTATGAGACCAGCCACGCGTCGCGCGCTCCGGGTCCGTCGGGTCCCGGTCGTCGGGGTAGCGGGGGCGTGCGGATTCTCATCCATCACGGATCTCCTGTCTGGGGCTTCTTTGCCGGCCGGGCGTCTGCCGGTCCTGGAGGTTCATGACGGCGTCCGTGGCGAGTCCCTTGGGGGTTGGGTTGACACGGCTACGACGAGCCGGCTCGACCGTTTGTGACAACGGCGAGATCCCAGGGATGTCACAACCGCGTTGGCTGCGGCGTCTTCTGTCGTGGAGGGCGGCCGGTGGTCGCGATCTCCACGCGCAGGTGAGGCAGAGAGGTGGAAGGTCGATGAGCACAGACATCCAGAACGGGACCAGCAAGCCGAGTGGTTCGGCGGACCGCCTGGACGCGCGCGTGCTGGTCGTTGCTGGTGTGGTGGTGCTCGGCGCCATCATGTCGATCCTCGACATCACCGTGGTGGCCGTAGCCCAGCGCACCTTCCAGGACATCTTCGACAAGACCCAGGCCCAGGTGGCCTGGACCTCCACCGGCTACACCCTGGCTCTGGCCACGGTGATCCCGGTGACCGGATGGGCCGCCGACCGGTTCGGGACCAAAAGGCTGTACATGCTGGCGATCGGCCTGTTCGCGGCGGGCTCCGCACTGTGCTCCACGGCCGGCTCTCTGGAGGTGCTTGTCTTCTTCCGCGTCATGCAGGGCCTGGGCGGCGGGATGCTGATGCCACTCGGGATGACGATCATGACCCGCGCGGCCGGCCCCGAGCGTCTTGGCCGGGTGATGGCGATCCTCGGGGTGCCGATCCTGCTCGGCCCGATCTTCGGGCCGATCCTCGGCGGCTGGCTGATCGACGTCGCATCGTGGCACTGGATCTTCCTGATCAACGTCCCGATCGGCGCTCTCGGGCTGCTCTATGCCTGGCGGGTTCTCGAGCCAGACCAGGTGACACCCTCGGAGCGTTTCGACCTCGTGGGCATGCTCCTGCTCTCACCGGGTCTCGCACTCTTCCTGTACGGCGTCTCCTCGATCCCCGCCGCCAAGCAGGAGCATGGCACGATGTGGACCACCCACGTGGTGATCTTCTCGGCGATCGGGCTCGCCCTGATCGCGGCGTTCGTGCCCTGGGCTCTGCACCGCGCGAACGTCCACCCCCTCGTGCAGCTCCGGCTCCTTCGCCAGCGGCAGATGGCCGTCGCCGTGGTGACGATGGCTCTGTTCGCGATGGCGTTCTTCGGTGCCACGCTGCTGTTCACGCTGTACTTCCAACAGGTCCGCGGCGAGTCTCCGCTGAGCTCCGGATGGCTGATCGCGCCACAGGGCTTTGCAGCGATGCTCACCATGCCGCTCGCCGGCTACCTTGCTGACCGGATTGGCCCGGGCAAGGTCGTGCTCGTGGGTCTGGTGCTCGACACGCTGGGTCTCGGCATGCTCTCCACCATCGACGACCGGACGTCGTACCGCTTCATCATCAGCGCGTTCGTGGTGTTGGGGCTCGGCATGGGGTCCACCCTGATGCCCGTCTTCTCGGCGGCGCTCGCCACCCTGGCGGATCGCGACATCGCGCGTGGGAACACGCTGCTCAACATCACCCAGCAGGTCTCGGCCTCGATGGGCACGGCACTCTTCTCGGTGCTGCTGACGAGCTCGTACAACGGCAGCAGGTGGGTCCCGGCTGCGGCCGCCCTCCACGCCGCTGGCGAGGATCCGGCGACGCAGGAGTCACTGGCGGCGAGGTTCCATCTGAGCCCGGCCGAGCTCCAGGCGCTGCCGCGGCTCGCCCTGCACGACATGGGTACGTCGTTCGGCAGGGTCTTCCTGGTCGCGTCCGTGCTGGTGGCCTGCTGCCTGGTCCCGGCCCTCTTCCTGCCACGACATCCGTCCGAGAAGCTCGCCGACCAGTCCGTGGTCCCGACCGGCTGAGAGGAAACCGATGTCCTCGGGAAGCACCATCGCTCGCACGGCCGAGTGGGCCGACGACCGGCTCGGCCTCGCGAAGATCAGCAAGAGCTACCTCCGCAAGGTCTTCCCCGACCACTGGTCGTTCATGCTCGGTGAGATAGCGCTCTGGTCGTTCGTGGTGCTGCTGATCACTGGCACGTTCCTGACCCTCTGGTTCACCCCGAGCATGTCGGCGACGACGTATGAGGGTTCCTACACGCAGTTGCGCGGCGTGCCCATGTCGGACGCCTACGCCTCGACCATGCACATCTCGTTCGACGTGCGCGGCGGCCTTCTCGTCCGACAGATGCACCACTGGGCCGCCATGCTCTTCATCGCCGCGATGTTGATCCACATGATGCGGGTCTTCGTCACCGGCGCCTTCAGGAAGCCCCGCGAGGTGACGTGGATGATCGGCGCGACCATGTTGCTCCTGGGCGTGCTGGAGGGGTTCGTCGGCTACTCGCTTCCCGACGACCTGCTGTCTGGCACCGGTCTGCGGATCGCCGACGGGCTCATCAAAGCCACGCCCGTGGTGGGGACCTACCTCTCCTTCTTCCTCTTCGGTGGGGAGTACCCGGGCGACGCGGTGATCCCGCGCTTCTACATCGTGCACGTGCTGCTGATCCCGGGGATCCTGCTCGCCCTCATCGGCGCACACCTCCTGCTGATCGTCTACCACAAGCACACCCAATGGCCCGGCCCTGGCCGCGAGGAGACCAACGTCGTCGGGTACCCGTTCCTGCCCGTGTACCTCTCGAAGTCGGGCGGCTTCTTCTTCATGGTCTTCGGGATCACCGCACTGATGGGCGGGCTGCTCTCGATCAACCCGGTGTGGAAGTACGGCCCCTACGACCCCGCGAAGGTCAGCGCAGGAGCCCAACCCGACTGGTACATGGGGATCGCCGAGGGGTTGCTCCGGATCGCGCCGGGGTGGGAGACCCATGTCTTCGGGCACACCATGTCCTGGAACCTCCTCATTCCGGGCCAGATCATGCCGCTGCTGCTCTTCGCGATGATCGTGTTCTGGCCGTTCATGGAGGCCTGGGTGTCGGGCGATCGGCGCGAGCACCACCTCCTTCAGCGACCACGGGACGCCCCGGTCCGTACCGCGTTCCTGGCCGCGATGGTCACGGTGTACGGCCTGCTCTGGATGGCCGGCGGCAACGACATCATGGCCACCCACCTCCACCTGAGCCTGAACGAGATCACCGTCGTCATGCGAGTCGCGGTCTTCGTGGTCCCGCTCGCAGTCTTCTTCGTGGCGCGATCGTGGTGCCTCGGGCTCCAACGAGCCGACCGGGACCTGCTGCTGCACGGCAGGGAGACCGGGGTGGTGGTGCGATCCGCCGATGGCGGGTACTCCGAGCGCCACGAGCCGCTCGACCCCCGTCGGGCATATGCCCTGACAGCGCGGGACCACCCCGACGTACTCGGTTCCGAACCGGCGACCGACGCGAACGGCGTACGCCGTCCCGGGTCGGGGCGGTCGCGGATCCGCAGTCGCCTCTCCAAGACCTTGTACGCCGATCACGTGCCGATCCCCACACCTGAAGAACTGGACGCCTCGCCGACTCACGACGCGATGCAGCGCTCCTTGGCTGGGCGGGACGGGGTGGAGCCGTGAGCAGGGCCACCAGCCCGCAGGTGAACGGACACCCCGGCCCGTCGGTCACACCCGGGATCGACAGCACGCCCAGGGACTGGGCACGTCCCGTGGCAGTCCTCGCACTCGGATCCTTCGCGATGGGGACCGACTCGTTCGTGCTCGCCGGCATCCTCCCGCAGATCGCGCACGGCCTCCACGAGTCAACTGGTGCCGCCGGTCAGGTGATCACCGCGTTCTCGCTGACGTACGCCGTCACGGCCCCGTTCCTCGCATCCTTCACGAGCAGGCTCCCGCGCAAGCCGCTGATGGTCTTCGCGTTGACCCTGTTCGTGCTGGCGAACGTGGCCTCGGCGGCGGCTCCGACCCTGACCTCGCTGCTGCTGGCTCGGGTGGTGGCCGGTATCGGTGCCGCGCTCTACACCCCCAACGCGTCCGCGGCCGCCGTTGCGCTGGCCGGAGCGTCTCGCCGCGGCCAGGCCCTCGCCGTGATCCTGGGCGGTCTCACTGTCGGGACGGTCTTCGGTGTGCCTCTCGGCACCGAGATCGGCCAACACGTCTCGTGGCAGGCGAGCCTGCTCTTCGTCGCTGCCGTCGGACTGGTGGCTCTGCTGGGATTGATGACGACGCTGCCGTCGCTGGCTCTGCCGCCGGCCGTGCCGTTGGGGGAGCGGCTGCGCGTGCTCACCCAGGGTCGAGTGGTTGCCATCGTGACGTTCATGCTGCTCGCCAGTTCGGCCAGCATCATGGTCTACACCTACATCGCGCGTGTGCTCGACGAGACCGCGGGCATCACCGGCACCGCCCTGGCTGTCACCCTGCTGCTGTGGGGGGTGGGCGGCACTGCTGGCGCGTTCGGCAGCGGCTGGCTCGCCGACCGCTGGGGCGCCGAGCGGACGTTGGCCCTGGCCCTCAGCGTCTTGGTGGTGACCACGGCGCTGCTCTCGTTCGTCTCGGGCGCCGCACTCGTGATGGCCGTCATGGTCGTCAACGGCGCGGCCGCCTGGTCGGTGGCGACACCCAACAACCACCGCCTGACCGAGCTGATGCCGCATCTGCCGAGCGTGGTCATCTCCTTCAACTCCTCCGGCATCTACTGCGGACAGGCGCTCGGTGCCGGCCTCGGCGGCATCCTGATTGGCGTCGGCATGTCGGGGGGCAATCTCTGCCTGTCCGGCGCGGGGCTCGGCTCAATCGCACTGGTCCTGCATCTGCTCATCGGCAGACCCCGTCGACCCCACGTCACGCGGACTGACGGCAGCCGACGCAGGGGCCGCGGCTGACAAGGGAGCATGGCGCAGCCAGGTTCAGCCGGGCATCGCGGCCTCAGTCCTCGATCGCGATGTGGCTCATGCACGCGTTCGCGCTCGGACACCTTGTCTCGAGCGTGGTGCTGTCAGTCCTTGGGGCGGCGAGCCTCTTTCGCTTGGCGGAAGACCGCCCAGGGATCCGCCACCGGACCCAGATGCTCGAGCTTGTCCGGGTTGAGCACTGTACGGATCGTCTGGATCTGACCGTCGAGCACGTCCAGGGCCCAGGTGTTGACGATCCTGTCGTCGCGGTCGCGGAGGAGGGCGCCGGGTTGGCCGTTCACCTCGAGGGGCTCCAGTCTCAGCCCGATCTTCGTGAGCACGGGGAACATGGCGCCGAGCACGCGTGCCACGTTGTCGGCACCGCTGATGCCCTTGGCGAAGGCCGGCGCCTTACCACCTCCATCCCCGACGAAGCGGACGTCTGCAGCCAACAGTCCCTTCAGGTCGTCGACATTGCCGTCGCGGATTGCCTCGAAGAAGCGCGCCGCCAGCTCCTCGCGCTCCCGGCGGTCTGCCTCGAAGCGGGGCCGTCCTTCGTCCATATGGCGTCGCGCTCGTACCGCGAGCTGGCGGCATGCCGCCTCCGACCGGTCAACGGCCGAGGCGACTTCGCCGAAGCCGAAGCCGAACACCTCACGTAGCACGAACACCGCGCGCTCCAGCGGGCTGAGCCTCTCGAGCAACAGCAGGGCCGCCATCGACACCGAGTCGGCCAGCTCCGCTGAGCGTGCCGGATCCTCGTAGGGGTCGCTGAGCAGCGGCTCGGGAAACCACGGGCCGACGTACTGTTCCCGCCGAACGCGGGCCGACCGGAGCACGTCGATCGAGATCCGGGTCACCACGGCCGAGAGGAAGGCTTTGGTAGATCTCGGTTCCGTGGCGGACGCTGCGTAGCGGATCCAGGTCTCCTGAACGGCGTCCTCGGCCTCGCTCACGCTGGCCAGGATGCGGTAGGCGATCGCGAACAGCAGCGGTCGCAGCTCTTCGAACTCCTCGGCGCGGGTCATGCCAGCTCCTCCTTGAAGCCTTGCCGCCATGACGGATAGCGCAGCGTCCAGCCCAGCTGCTGTTTGGCGGTGGCGTTGGAGAAGCCGCGACCTTCGGTCATCATCGTCACCGCCACGTCCCCGGCGAGCGGCCGGGCCAGCCACGTGGGGAAGCGCATCGGGGGTTTCGCGCCCGCGCACTCGGCCAGGTAGGGGAGCCACTCGCTGGCCGGGGCGGGTTCGTCGTCGACGATGTTGAGAACACCCCGAGACTGCTGTTCCACAGCTAGCACGGTAGCGCGCGCCGCGTCGTCCAGGTGCACCCACGAGCAGTAGCCGGAGCCGCCTCCGACTACCGGGAACTGCCGCTTGCGGATCGGCTCGACCAGGTCATCGGTTGCGCCCGGCCCGTAGAACCAGCCGTACCTCAGGGCGACGCCGCCGGCTGCGACGACTGATTCCTCGACGTGGCGGATCGCCGCCATCCCGGGTTGCGCGACCGTTCCCGTCATGGGGTCCAAGGGATCTTCCTCGGTCTTCACCCAGCCACCGGAGCGGATGCCGTTCCAGGCTGCGTAGCTCTGCGCGACGACATGGGAGACACCGGTCGCCTCGGCGGCAGCCAGCAGATGGTCCGTGCCCTCGGTACGCAGCCGGCTGGTGATGGCGAACCACCGATCCATGTGCTTCATGTCGGGCTTGCCGGCGTGCGTCACGGAGATGGCCGTCATCTGGTGGACGATCGAGTCTGGCCTCGCCGACGCTACGGCTTCACCGACGGAGGCGGCATCGAGGCCGTCCATCACGACCGCCTCGGCTCCCAGGTGCTGCAGGAGGCTCAGCTTGTCCGGGCTCGTGGTCGTCGCCGTCACCCGGTGGCCACTCGCCACAAGCTGCGGCACCAACCGCCGTCCCAGGACCCCGGTCCCGCCCGCCACGAACACCCTCACGAACATCACCCTCCCCACTCGAGAACACGCGTCTAGGAACGTGACGAGACAGCGCGGCCGTGCGTGACATGCGAGCGGCGACGGAGACGGACGCGAGGCCGATGTCACTGGGGCGCTGGGTTGTCTCGTCTCTTCAGGTGTACCCACCAACAACGGCAGGAGTGCCCCATGGAAGCCCGCTTGAACCTTGCCGGGGGCGACCTTGCAGCCCGGTTCGGAAGACACCTCGTTGCGGCGCGCAAGGAGCTCCTGGAGTCGATGCTGCCGTCCGCGACCCAGAACCTGGTGACGCTGCGCGCCAGCCAGATCAACGGCTGCGCCTGGTGCGCCGACATGCACAGCAAGGACGCCGTACACGCGGGGGAGACCACGACGCGCCTCAACCTGGTAGCGACGTGGCGGGAGTCCACGGTCTTCACCGATGCCGAGCGCGCCGCTCTGGAGCTGACCGAGCAGGGCACACGCATCGCTGACGCGTCCGGCGGCGTCACGGACGAGGTCTGGGCGAACGCCGCCCAGCACTATGACGAGGAGCAGCTGGCCGCACTCGTCTGCGCCATCGCCCTGATCAATGCCTTCAACCGCGGGAACGTCATCGTCCAGCAGCCCGCCGGCGACTACGAACCCGACCAGCTCCGATAACCGGCGCTGAGCCGACCCAGTCATCGTGCGCCGGCGGGGACACCTCCGGCGGCGATCACCCACCACAAAGGAGCACCACATGCGCGTTCTTGCCACCACCGGCAGCGGCACTGCCACACCGGTCGATGCCCCCATGCCCGAGCCAGCATCTGACGAGGTGCTCGTGCGAGTTGACGCCGCCACGATCAACTACGTCGACCGGTTCATCTCCTCCGGCGCTGCGCACCAGCTGGGTCTGATCACCCACGACGATCCGGTGGGGCTCGGCTGGGACGCCGTCGGCCGCGTCGAAGCAGTCGGAGCCGAGGTGCGGACGGTGTCGGTCGGCGACCGCGTCGCCGGAGTGCGCGTGGCTGACGACACCATCTACGGGGCCATCGCCGAACACGTGACGCTGCCCGAGGTCGATGTCGCGCTGGTCCCCGACACCCTCACCTCGACTCGGGCCGCAGCCATCGGCATGAACGCCCTGACCGTGGCCCAGGCCCTCGAGCTGTTCGGAGACGCGGCTGAGCGAACCCTGCTGGTCACCGGGGCCGCCGGTGGTCTGGGTGGCGCAGCGGTCGAGCAGGCGGTCGCGGCGGGATGGCGGGTGGCCGGTCTCGCCCGCGAGAGTGACCGGGACTACGTCGAGTCACGCGGTGCACGGCTGGTCACCGAGCTGGGCGGCGCGACGTACAACGCCGTGTTCGACGCCGCCGCGCTGCAACTCGACGACCACCTGGTCGATGAGGTCTTGTTGCCCTCGGTGGCTCCGGGCGGCACGTTCTGCAGTGTGTACGCCATCGTGCCCCTTCCCGAGATCCCCGACGCGACCGTGTTCGCAGTTGCGGTCAAGCCTGACGGGCCGGTCCTGGCATCACTGCTGAAGCGCGCCGCGTCGGGAGAGCTCACCACGAGGATCGCCGGCACTGTGCCACTCGAGCGCGTCGGTGACACCCTGCTGCACGCGTTCGCCGGCGGCGTCCGTGGTCGCTGGATCGTGGAACCCTGGTCTCACTCGTGAATACCGAACAAGAGGAATCGCCATGCGAGCGCTAGTGATGAACGAACCGTCGCCCTCGGCCGCCAGCACTGCGGTGGTCGACCGCCCCGAGCCCGAACCGGGCCCGCGCGAGGTCTCGGTGGACGTCGGCTACGCCGGAGTCAACTTCATCGACGTCATGGCGCGACGTGGTGACCCCGGCTATGCCTCGGCGTGGCCCTATGTCCCGGGCCTGGAGATCGCGGGGACCGTCCGCCGGGTCGGTCCGGAGGTGGTCGGGCTGCATCCGGGCCAGCGGGTGGCGGCCTTCACGGCCGGCGGCGGCCTGGCCGAGATAGCCGTGGCCCGGGCAGAGCTGGTGGTGCCGGTGCCCGACGAGGTGGCCCTGCCGGTTGCGGCGGCGGCCCCGCTGATGTTGTCCACGGCTCTGTTGCTCCTGACCGATGTGACCCGACTGCAGCCGGGAGAGAGCGTGTTGATGCACTCGGCCAGTGGCGGGGTGGGCTCGGCGGTGGCCCAGCTCGTCCCGCTGCTCGGGGGCGGCCTCCGGATCGGCACCGTCGGTCGGGTGAGCAAGATCGCCGAGGCCCGTCGTGTGGGCTGGGACATGGCGGTATCGCGCGAGAGTGACGTTGCCCAGGCTCTTCGTGCGGTTGCCGGTGACGGCGTCGACGTCATCCTCGACCCGTCCGGGACGAGCCTGCTCGAGCTCGACCTTGCCGTGGCCGCTCCCGGTGCGCGGATCGCGCTGTTCGGGAACTCCGGCGGAGGCGTGCCCGGGCCGCTGCCGCCCGTCGGTCGTCTCATCGGCGGGAACGTGGCACTGGCCGGCTTCAGCATGAGCCGCTTGACCATGACCTCCCCGCAGCGGGTGGCGTCGGCGCTCGGGCGTGTGCTGGGGTGGCTGGCCAGCGGTGAGCTCCGGACCTCGGTCACCGAGGTGGGTTCGCTCGAGGAGGTGCCAGGTGTGCACGACCGGCTCGCGGCCGGCCAGGGGACCGGCAAGTACGTCGCCCGGAACGCCTCCTGATGGGCGCCGCCGGTCAGAGGAGTCGGTCTAGGCGGCATTCGTATGACATGCCTGGCCGACCGCCAACAACTGTCGGCTCACCGGCCACGAAGCCTGCCTTCTCGAGCACTCTCCGGGACGCGACGTTCTCGCTGCTGGTCTTCGCCTTGAGTGTCCTCAACCCATGCTGCTGGGCGGCCAGTCGGCACAGCGTCCGCAACGTCGAGGTCGCGACACCGCGACCGGCCACCGTTTCAGCGACGCGGTAGCCGACATTGGCGGTTCCATCCACCACGTCGTACAGGTTGAAGCGCCCCAGTACTGTCCCGACCTTGTCGAGAAGCACGTAGTAGACGCACTCCCCGGCCTTCTGCTCGGCCAAGAGCGTGAGGTATCGCTCGGAGAATTCCTCGAAGAACTCATCACCGCGGTCGGTGATCGAGAGCGCGAAGTACTCCCGGTTCGCTACCTCGAAACCGAGGATGGCGGCTGCGTGATCGCTGCGAAGCAGCTGAAGCTGTTCGAAGTCCTCGCCCTGGTTCATGTGAGTTCCCTTCTTGGAGGCTTCCGCCGTCGTACATCGTGCACCCGGGAGTCAGCGGAAAGACTCGGGGCCGAAGCGGCCGATGGCGACGAAGGCGATCAGGGCGAGGTAGGTCAGATTTACCAGTACGTGCTTGGGTTCCTGCCGGCGGAACTCCACGATGGCCGCGCCGACCATGATCGTGGCAAGTCCCACCGCGGCGAGCGGCACCAGCACCGGTGCGACGTCGAGGGCGGCCGGCAGGACGAGTCCGACGGCGCCGAGGAGCTCGACCGCGCCGAGGGTCTTGACGAAGGTGGCACCGAAGTCGTTGACCCATCCACCACCGGGTGCCTGGGCCAGCTTCTGGCGGGGGATGACGACCTTGGTGCCTCCTGCGAGCAGGAAGACGGCGGCCAGCAGGCTGGCGACGATCCACAGTGTGAGGTCCATGCGTTTCTCCTTGTTCGTTATGTCGAGCGGGCGGCCGGTCCGGAGACCATCGCCTCGAGTCCGTCTGCGTGAGTGGGGTACTGCGGAGCCCAGCCGAGCTCCGACTTGGCCAGACCGTTGGCCACCCGCATCGAGGTGTCGAGGATCATCGAGGCGACATAGGGCGCCGCCGTCCGGATCACCCAGCTGGGCAGGGCTCGGGGGTGGGGGGCTCCCACCGCCTCCGCCATGTCGGTGAACATCTGTCCCCACGACACCGTGTCGTCGTCGACGATGTTGTACGCCGCGCCCGCGTGCCCGTGCTCGAGCGCGGCGACGGTCGCCGCCGCCGCATCCTCGATGTGGATCCACGGCAACGGGTGGTTCACCGTGGCCGGGATCGGGAGCTTCCGCGCTTTCAGGAGGTCCGTCACGGCCCTGTCGCCGCCGTAGAAGATCCCGTAGCGCAAGGCGATCCCGTCGACTCCGGCAGCCTGGCGCACCAGGTGCTCGTTGACGTGCATGGCCTTCACGTGAGGGTCGCTCTTCCGGTTGTCGACTCGGCCGAACGGCGCTGTCTCGCCAAGGATCTGGTCTCGGTGGTCGGCGTAGCCGTAACCGAAGACGATGCTCTGGGTCACGAACCTGCTGGCACCCAACTGCTGCGCGGCTGCCAGCAGGTTCTCCGTGCCCACCGTGCGAAGCCGGTTCGTCTGCGTCATCCCGCTGTGCCGCGCCGGCGGTTTGCGTAGTGCTGTCAGCTCGTGGATGACGGCGTCAGCGCCAAGCCCGTCGAGCGCCTTCAACAGCTGGTCACGGTCCATCGCGTCCGTGACCACGGGATGAACTCCGCTCGCTGCGAGCCTGGCCGCGCCATTGGCCGTCCTAGTTGTGCCGATCACGTCGTGGCCTCCGGCTTTCAGCCGGCGGGTCAGCGGCGTTCCGATGGCGCCGGTCGAGCCGGCGACGAGAACCTTCACGATTCCTCCTGGAAAGTAAGTACTTGCTTCACCTTAACTCTTGAGGCAACGACGAGCAAGTAGGTACTTGCGTCCAGCAGACCGGAAGGGCGTCCACCGCGGCACGGCGGTGCGGTCTCGCGGACGCCGCCAGGGCGTCGACCCTGAGCCTCCCGACCTGGACGGTCGTGACCCGGGTCGACGTCGGGGGGGAGAGAGCCGGCGGAGACCCCCGCGGCCGGCTGCATCACCTCACGCGCGAAGCATGGGCTGACTAGAACTCTTGGCTGTCTCCGGTGGCGTGGAGGTCGCGGCCCCTTCGGTGCGACTCTTGAAGCGACACCAGCAGAGGCATCCGATCGCGACGATCATCCCGTAGGCGCTCCGGGAGCCGGACTGAACGAGAGTCGCAGCCATGACGGGGATCAGGAGTGCGTTGAGGGACGTTCGGATGGTGAGACCGAACGTGCGGAGATAGCTGATGATGCAGATCAGGTAGATCAGCACAAAGACTGCGCTGCTGGCTGCGAGGGCGTCGACGGTCAGCTCTGGCGCGAGTGCCAGGACGGTCAGTGTGGTCGCGAACAGCGTGGCGAGCAGCGCCGTTCGAATTCCTTGACTGTGCTGCATCGCGGCGGGGAAGTACCCGTCGCGGGCCGCGTTCGCCATGAGCTGGCTGACGCCGCGGACCCACGCAGCGGAGTTGATGAGCATGGCCGCCACGGCGACGGTGACCACCACCGCTTGCACCGCCGAGCTGTCGGACAGCTGCAGCAGACCGGCCACGGGGTCCACGTCCTGCTGCCGGACACACACGGCGATGGTCATCGTCAGTGCGATCACGAACGCGCCGTACAGGGCGAGTGCCGCCAGGCTCACCGGCAGGAAGTCGCGGCTCGGGTCACGCAGATCGCGGCTCAGGAACGTCAGGTTCTCGAACCCCACGAACGCCCAGAACGCCAGCAGCACTCCGGGGAGCAAGACGTGGAGGAGGTCGCCCTTGGGGCCGAGAACAAGCGGGTGCGTGGCATGGCCCGCACCGACCATGATCAGCGCGATCCCGGTGGCGACGAGCGCGGCGCTGCCCACCAGCTGCACGGCGTTGCTTGCCTTGCCACCGGCGACATTGGCTGCCAGGGACAGCGCCAACAGGGCGGCTGCGACCACGGGCCCGCCGCCACTCCAGCCCAGCCCGCGCTCAACGTAATGGCCCGCCACCACGCAGCCGGTCGGTAGTCCGATCACCACGACGAACAGGAACATCAGCGGCATCGCCGCTCCGACCCAGGGCCGAGTGCCCCGGGTCACGAGCCTGCTGAGCGCGTCCCCGTCGCCGGAGAGCTTCATGGTGTCGTGGAACATCAACAACATCGGCACACACATCAAGGCTGCGACCAGCCAGACCAGAAGGCTCGACGCACCGGCTTCGGCATACACGGCCGACGGCAGGCTCAAGATGCCAGACCCGGCGATCGAACCGAACGCCAACGGGACCGCGGCCCGGCGACTCAGCCCGGCAGTGCGCGTTGATGCCATCGCTCCATTGCACTAGAATGACAACATGTTGTCAATCCTCGATCGGAGGCGCACCGCTGCGTATCGGTTGCTGATCGCGAACGTGTACGAGCTGGCGGCCGTCAGCCGGCGGGAGAGCGAGTCCCTAGCAACGGCGCACGGGGTGAAGGTCACACAGTGGCACACCATGAGCGTGCTCTCCGACGACGACGTGACGGTCCCGGCGATCGCGCGTCGACTCGGTGTGACGCGACAAGCCGTGCAGCGCGTGGCGGACCAGCTCGTGGGCAGTGGGCACGTCGAAGCTCAGGAGAACCCGAGCCACCGTTCCTCGCCCGTCATGCACCTGACGGACCTAGGGCATCGGACCCTGCGGGATCTGTGGGAGGCGAGTGACGAGCCTCGTGCCCAGATCACAAGAGGCGTGTCCGCGGACGAGCTGCGCGCGGCGTCCGCGACGCTGCAGAAGCTTCTGGACGGATTCAAGACGGCCGACGGGTGAGCTGGTCACCGGTCGTCCCCTGCGCCATCGAGCACCGCCAGGGTCATCGCCACGAGCGCGGCGACGAACCGCTTCTCCGAGACCCCGGTCGGATGGGTTCCGAACAGGTCGCGCATCAGCCAGTAGTGAGCGGTCGCTCCCTGCAGTACAGCAGCCACCGCTCCCCAGTCGGCCTGCTCCGCCCCCTCGGGGGAAAGGCTCTCGAGCATCGCAGCCGTGGATCGTTGCACACGTCGGATCTCGTCGTCACCGAAGCGGCTGAGGAGCTCCGGGAAAGCGTCGAGTCCGCGGAACAGCAACCTGCTGACGTCTCGGTCCTCTTCCATGCGCCGCAGCCCCGCTCGGGCCGCCGCCCGCAGCAGGTCGGCCGTATCCGTGGGCGTCCGGACTGCCGGCGGGACGTCGCCGCGGCTGTCGATGATCCGGCCCACACCGGCCTCGAGGAGCTCCTGCTTGGAGCGAAAGTGCTTGTAGAGGCTGCCCGAGCCGGGGGAGAGGCCAGCGGCCTCCTCGATCTGGGCGACGGACGTGGCGGCGTAGCCCTGTTCCCCGAACAGTCGCATGCCCTCCGCCAGGAGTCGGTCTCGTCTGCTCGTCATGGGTGAAACCCTAGCAAGTGCACACTTGCGAAGAGACGCAGAAACGCGGTCATGGGCGCCGGTGGCCAGGTGCGAGGAGAGGGAGGCTCAGCCTGACGGTTGCCGCAAGGTACGCGTCCTGGTCGACCTGGGTCGGATGCGTGCCGAACGCGTCGGTCAGCAGCCAGTAGTGCGCGACCGCACTCTGAAGGACGCATCCGATGGCCTGCCAGTCCTGTTCGTCGGCTTCGGTGGCCATGGACACCAGGAGCTGCGTGATGCTGCGGTGTCGCTGAAGGATCTCCTCGTCGGAGAACCTGCGCGCCAGTTGCGGGAATCGTTCCAGACCTCGGAAGAGGAGGCGGTTCAGGTCGCGTTCCTCCTCCATGCGCGACAGGCCCTGCCGAGCCAGTGTGAGAAGCCGCGCGTCCGTCGACCCCTTGGGTGATGTGGTGTGACCCCTCGAGGCGCGTGCGGCCAGCAGAGCGTCGATGCCGGCCTCCAGCAGGTCCCGCTTCGAAGCGAAGTGCCGATACAGGTTGCCCGATCCGCGGCTCAAGCCGGCCGCTTCCTCGATCTCTGCCACCGAGGTTGCCACATAACCTTTCTCGCCGAACAGGCGCATCCCCTCGGTCAGCAACCGTTCGCGCCTTGAGGTCATGCAACGAGCCTAGCAAGTGATCACTTGCCGAGCGCCGGATCGGAACCATGCCGTGGGTTCGCGCGCTGACCTGAGACCGCGTCCCGAGGCCTCAGAGGCGGGCGTCACATGGGTCGCATGTCACCGGGGCGTCGGGCTGTCTCGTCTTCCTCGGTGTACCCAACACAAGAAGAGAGAGGGAATGCACCATGTCTGTGGATGGCAACTTCGACGTAGAGGTCAAGACCCCGGCGGGGCTTCAGAGCGGCTCGTTGTCGCTGGCTGCCCGAGGCGACCAACTGACGGGGCAGCTCGTCACCCCCAAGGGGACATCGGAGATCACCGAGGGCGCGGTCCGCGGCGACCACGTCTCTTTCACGGCGAAGATCAAGACGCCGATGGGACGAATGAAGGCCCACATCGAAGGCGATGTCGACGGCGACCGATTCGTAGGAACAGCGAAGCTGCCCCTCGGCACGGCCCAGATCAGCGGAGTGCGGAGGTAGCGATGTCAACGCACACAGAAGCTCCCTACGCCCGAGTGCCGCAGTACTCAGCAGCCGAACGGGAGCGACGCTGGCAACTTGCGCACCAGCTCATGGACGAAGAGCAAGTCGACGCACTCATCATCTACGGCGACAGGGAGGGTGCATTCCCTGCGTCTTTCGCGCCGGACACGTTCTTCACCAACGACCGGCCCGGCGCCATCGTCATCTTCCCAAGGGGAGGCGAGCCGATATCCATCGTGTTCCTGCCCACCGTGGTGGAGGACCACATCCAGGCGGGCGCGACCGGCACCGAACAGTGGATCCAACCTCAGAACATCTATGTGGGCAAGCTCGGAGCGAACGTCGTCGAGGTACTCGAAGACCGAGGTCTGGACACCTGCTCCTTCGGCGTCATCGGCCTGGAGCCCTACCCGCCCTTCTACTTCGACGGCGCGATGCCCTACAACACCTGGCAGACGATCCTGGAGGAGTTGCCCGACGCCACCTTCAAGCCCGTCGGCAACAGATTCTTCGAGCTGACCGCCCCCAAGAGTTCTGAGGAGCTCGCAGTCCTTCGCTGGTCCGCTCGCGTCGGCGAAGAGATGTGTCAGGCGATGCTCGAGGCGACCCGCCCGGGCGTCTACGAGACGGACATCTACGCAGCGGCGATGGAGGCCGCCCCCAAGCACCTGGGGTTCACCACGGGCATCCTCCTCGGCTCGGGACCGGAGTTCGTTGGCTGGGGCCCACCCGCCTGGAACTACCGACCGCAGCCGCCTCGGGTCATCCAAGAAGGCGACGTGGTCCTGGCCGAAGTCTTCGCCTCCTTCGGGATGCTGGAAACCCAGCACCAACCAGCCATCGCAGTCGGCGAGGTTCACCCGGACTTCGAACGAGCGGCCGGCGCCGCCCGAACCGCATACGAGCACGGGTTGGAGGCTTGTCGGGCGGGCGCCACGTTCGGCGACGTTGTCGTGGCCATGCGAGAGCCAATGCGTGAGATAGGGGGCTGGCACGTGCACCCCCTCGTCCACAGCATCAGCCCCATGGGCCTCATCGGGGTCGGCGACAAGATGGCCGACCTGCCCGAGGCTCACGAGTACGGGAAGCTGATAGAGATTCCCTCGATCGGCATGGAGACGACGCTGAAAGAGGGCATGGTCTTCGCATTCGAGCCGAACTGTGCTCTCGGCAGGAGAGTGGTCAACCTCGGAGGAACTGTTGTCGTTGGCGACAGCCGAGGGATTGAGCTGAACCAGAACACAACGACGCTGATGCGAGCCGCCGGCACGCGATCGTGACGCGGGGCCGCGTCAAAGGTGAAGGTAGCGCAATCGCGCCAACCAACATCGTTGGGAACCGGATCAGCTGGCTTCGCAGGGACGGGGGAGGCGTTGCATTGCTCATCGGTCTCGTCGGTCCGCCCGCACCGACGTCGTCTGACGCGCCCCCTCGCCCCCGCCTTGCTGGTTTAGGTTCGTGCGCACGTCTTCCACAACCGTGCATCCCATCGGCAGCATGCCCGTCGTGGTCAGTGTCCTCATCATGGCCTCGTGGGATGAACGAGCCACCGGCAAGTAATGTCGCCCGGATCGCCTTCTGATGACCCGCCGGTCAGAGGAGTCGGGATGTGATGTCCAGGCAGGTTGTTGATCCTGCTGATGGGTGTGCCGCTGATGGCGGAGTGGATCCGGTGGTAATTGTAGAAGTGCAGCCAGCCGGGGAGTGCTGCTCGGCGTTCGGTTTCTGAGCTGTAGAACCGGGCGTAGGCCCAGCCGTCGGCCAGGGTGCGGTGGAACCGCTCGATCTTGCCGTTGGTCTGCGGCCGGTAGGGCCGGGTCCGCTTGTGCGTGATGCCGAGGTCGGCGCAGGCGGTGGCCCAGGCGTAGGAGCGGTAGCAGCTGCCGTTGTCGGACAGCACTCGCTCCGCGACCACGCCGCGGTCGGCGAACCATGCGACGGCGCGTTGGAGGACGCCGATGGCGGTCTCGGCCTTCTCATCAGCGCAGATCTCGATGTAGGCGACACGTGAGTGGTCATCGATCACCGTGTGGAGGAACGCTGTGCCGATCTTCGGGTGTCCCTTCTCGTTGTAGCCGGTTCGGGTTCGTGCCGTGAGGTGCTTGTTCTTCTTGCCTTGTTGTGGTCCGAGGTCCGAGGTAGCGCCAACCACCGCCATCGGGGATGTTGCCGAACTTGGTGACGTCGACATGCAGCATCGACCCGGGGTACAGGTGCTCGTAGCGACGGATCGGCTCACCGGTGACTCGGTCGATGTGGCTGAGCCTGTTGACCCGGCACCGCACCAGGACCCGGTGAACCGTCGAGGCAGGCACACCGAGCCGGCCACCGATCTGGACAGGCCCGAGCCTGTGTCGCCACCGCAGGCGCACGATCTCCCGTGTGAGCTCCTCAGGCGTCTGGTGCGGACCCCGGCGGGGCCGGCTGGAACGATCGACCATCCCAGCGGGACCCTCGGCCCGGTATCGGCCCGCCCATTTGCGGGCAGTCACGGTCGAGACCATGAACATCCTCGCCGCCGCTGCCGGTGACCAGCCGTCCTCGACGATCAACTTGGCGAGCCTCAACCGAGCTTTCGGAGTCAACGCAGCATTAGCGTGGGACATGAAGGCCTCCTGGTGTGTGAAGCGGTTCCTAGATAGCTCCACTTCACATCCGGAGGCCTTCACCCTCCAGCAGGTCAGGGCCGTGTCATGAAACAACGTCCCTGGACATCACATCTAGGCGGGATTCGTATGAGGTGCCTGGCCGACCGCCCACAACTGTCGGCTCACCGGCCACGAAGCCGGCCTTCTCGAGCACTCTCCGGGACGCGACGTTCTCGTTGCTGGTCTTCGCCTTGAGTGTCCTCAACCCATGCTGCTGGGCGGCCAGCCGGCACAGCGTCCGCAACGTCGAGGTCGCGACCCCGCGACCGGCCACCGTTTCAGCGACGCGGTAGCCGACATTGGCGGTTCCATCCACCACGTCGTACAGGTTGAAGCGCCCCAGTACTGTCCCGACCTTGTCGAGGAGCACGTAGTAGACGCACTCCCCGGCCTTCTGTTCGGCCAAGAGCGTGAGGTATCGCTCGGAGAATTCCTCGAAGAACTCATCACCGCGGTCGGTGATCGAGAGCGCGAAATACTCCCGGTTCGCTACCTCGAAAGCGAGGATGGCGGCTGCGTGATCGCTGCGGAGCAGCTGAAGCTGTTCGAAGTCCTCGCCCTGGTTCATGTGAGTTCCCTTCTTGGAGGCTTCCGCCGTCGTACGTCGTGTTCACCCCGGGACGACAGACGGGTGAGATCCGATCCGCGCGATCTTGAGAGCGCGGTGTGTGGCGCGGAAGCCGGACGGACACCTGTAGATGCGTCCGCTCCAAACCGGCTGCCGCGTCGTCCAGGGCCCGCAGCTGACCCTCCCCCGGGGGGTCGATGTTGGATCCGCCTACGGTGTGGCATCAACCACGGCGCTCCACTCCGCGGGATTGATGGGGAACGAGATGTGTTCGTGCGTGATCAACCACTGGTCACTCATCCGCTGGAGACAGACGGTCGCACGCACCCACACCACTACGTCGCGGCCGTTCCTACGGGTGCCGCTGTCGGGATGGAGCATGTGCGCGAACGCCACGTCGCCGTTCACTGCAACCTTCAGTTCGTGGGTCTCCAACCCGATGTCGCCCTGGTACTCGGCAAACCAACGCAGGAAGTTCCCACGGACCGCGTCGGCGCCGGCGAACTGGTGCGGCGGGATGATGTCGAAGTACACGATCTCCGGTGAATACAGGGACATGAGCCGGTCGATGTTTCTGGCCCGGCATGCCGCAACCCGGTTGTCGAGCACCGCCATGACTTCGGCGTGCGCTGTGTCAGTGTGATTCGCAAGCATCGTTCTCTCCTCTCGCTGCCGTTCCGCGCTCACGCGGCGCGGCCAGACTTGAGTGCGGCGGCAACATCCACCGCACGCCGGGCCTGGTAGCGCGCGGCATCCCGGGCGACGTCGTCGGGCACACCATCTCCGGCGACATGTGAGGCGCCGTACGGGTTCCCGGACTGGAACTGGATGGGATCGGTGTAGCCGGGCGGCACGATGATGCCGCCCCAGTGGTAGAAGACGTTGCTCAAGGCCAGGAGGGTGGACTCCTGACCGCCGTGCCGGGTCGAGGACGCGGTGAGGGCCGTGTACACCTTGTCTGCGAGCTTGCCCTGCTGCCACAGCGGCCCGGTGGTGTCGATGAACGCCTTCAGCTGGCTGGCTGGCGTGCCGAACCGGGTGGGAGTAGCGAAGAGGACCACGTCCGCCCAGGCCAGGTCATCGTGAGCGGCCTCCGGGATGTAGGCGGTCTCATCGAGATGTTGCCCCCAGGCGGGGTTGACCTCGATCGCACTTGGCGGCGCCAGTTCGCGAACCCTTCGAATGCGGACCTCGGCGCCCGCCTTCTCGGCGCCTTCCGCGGCAGCTTCGGCCAGGGCGTGGACGGTGCCGGTGGCGCTGTAGTAGATGATGGCGACCTTCACGTGATTCATGTTCTGCTTCCTCTTGTCGTGGCTTCGTGGCCGTGCACATCACGGCGGGGGAGTCGCCTGCTTCGTGCTGCAGGTCCTCCAGTGGCAGGCCCGGTTGCCCGTCCGAACTACGACGAGGCAGCACCGAGGAATGTGACCTACCGACGCGACCCGACATTCTCGGGTGCCGAGGCGGGCATGAAGGACGCTGCGAGAGTGATGGCGCCGGGCTCGGCCCGCGTATTTGCGCCACGCTCGAACGGGTCGGGCACGTCGCTATGGAGGCCAGGCTCTTGTGCACCAGAGCTGCGCCTCGGGCCTCGCCGGGCAGGCGGGCAGACGGGCAGACGGCAAGCCGGGACCGTCGATGCCGTTGCTGGCCGCAGGGCTTCCCAAGCACTGCGGCCAGCAGAGATGGGAGCGCGGCCCCGAACTCGGGCGTCGCAGGCGGTTCAACCGCCGCGCCGCTCATCTCGGCCTCGCGGCCACAGCTTCGGCTGTGCCCGTCGAACTGCCAGGCCCGGACTGTTTGCCTGGTGGCTGGCACGTAGCATCCGCTTGCCGATCTTGGCGCCGGTCTTGTTCAGGGTCAGGTCGATACGTGGTTCGATGACTCGATGAAGATGTCCATAGCGACCGGGAACTTCCACAGATCAGGACGGCGAGGGGCCCCCATCCGGCGGTACAGCCAGTGTCGGGTCGCGGTGTTGTCTGAGAACTCAGTGGGTTCAGAACGCGCCGTAGATGCCCGCGGTCCGGTTGCGGTCGCGCTGCGCGCTGGCGCGGCAGAGGTTGTCGCAGACCTTGTTGGTGGCTTCATCCAAGGTGATGCGTCCGCGGCGTGCCGCTTTTCGACGGGCGCGGGTCTGGCGGATGCGGTTGACGAGGCTGTTCACGTGATCCCTCCTGGGTTCGGCTCGTGCTGACGGACCGATGTCCAAGGCGGCCACGCCTGCCAATATCAACAACGGTGCTGGCGGCCGCTTCGGGGTTGTTGGGGCAGCTACACACCGCTAAGACGAGATGGCTCGGGGACAAGTGACACGGCGGGGGCGCCACCCGCCGCCGATAGCTCGGGTGATCGTGCCCGGAGTCGGCTTCACTGGCGGGCATCCCTTCGAGTCCAAGCCGGCGGTCCGATTGCGATCGCGCTGGGCGGCAGCGTGTGAGCGGTCAGTTCACGCCGCTCGATCCTTCCGAATTCGCCACCTCGCCCGAGGGGGCCGTCAGCCTTTCGAACGGGTGAGGCTGACTGGATGATCACGGGTTTCCACCCCGGATGACGCTCAGATTGTGCCTGGTCACGATCGCCCGTGACCGCGGTGGCGCTCGAGTTCGCCGCCGTACTGGACCCCTTGAGCACGTCGTCGCCGCCTGTGTCTGCGATGAAGGCGTTGGCGGCGCTGACGTCGTTCCGCCGTCTTGCCGTCAGCGCCGCTCGCGGCGTAAGAACCCCCGGCGCAACGACGATAGTCGCTCACCAGTTCAGGCTTTGCCCAGCACGGCGTCCAGCAGGGACGGGAACGCGGCCTCGAACTCGGGGCGTCGCAGGCGGTTCAACCGCCGCACCCCTTCATCGCGTTGTTCGAGCAACCCCGCCGCCCTGAGTACGGCGAAGTGATGGCTTCGCGTGGTCTTGCCCACAGGCAGATCGAAGGTCCCGCATGCCCGCGTCCACTCCGGATGGGCATCCAGGTCCTTGAGAATCATCCTGCGCACTGGGTCCGAGAGGGCCTCGAGCGCAGTCTGCAGAGAGACGTCACGCGGATGCACGTGCGGAGGGGAGTGTGGCGCTGTCATGCTGTCGCGCACCCCGGTCTCGTGCGAGCCACACTGTCGGTCATTGCTGTAGAAATGTAGCCGAGATCGATCTTGGGACGCGTGTCGCTTCGAACGGACTGGCAATCGTCGGTAGCAACCATCGCTTGGGGCGCCGGTCGCACGCCATCGGATCGACCGCACACCGGGCCGTGTCGGGGAAACCCTTGCGGGCGCGACCCACCGCGGGCAGCCCTTCTCGGAGCGGCGCGTCCGACCTCACTGCGTGCCTGCGACCGGCCCCATTGCGAGGACTTGTGCCTCACCTTCGCCCCACGAGTAGTCGGCCGGCCCGTTCTCGGTCAGAACCACAGCCACGTCTTGTGCTCGCACCCCCACTGCGACCACATGGTCGCGGATGGTCCGGTACAGGCGCTGCTTGAGCTCGTCGCTCCGTCCGCGGATCAAGGTGATCTGGATGAACACTACGTTCTCTCGAGCCACGCCCAGGTATTCCGGGTCGGCGATCAAGTCGTCACCCGCATGACTGGTCACGATGTGAAAGCGGTCCCCCTCGGGGATGCCAACAGCCGTGACGAACGCTCGGTGAACGGCATCGGAGATCGCGCGCCTCTGCTCAGGCTCGCGGGCGAGGTCGAGATCGATTCGAACGATGGGCATTCCGGGTCCTCCTTGGTTGGCACTGGCGGTGAACTAGTTCGATAGATGTCGAACAATCCACACCGTAACACATGTTCGATGTTCATCGAACAGATGAGGTGGCCGGCCGCGGAGATCGCGATGGTTCGCACTCCGCAGGTGAACTTGGGGCCTGAAGCGGGGACGGTCCGCGGGGTCACGAACCAGTCGGGCGGTGCATCGCGTCGATCCTGTCGTGGGGCAGTGCCGAGGCTGCCCGGCGACGGCCATGAGCCTGGGCCGACTGAATCAATCTTCGGAGGCCTGACGTGGATGCCACAACAGGTCAGCCGATGCTCGGCGTTCACGACCGTCGGCAGGCTCCCTCTCCGCGGGTCTGCCGATGGCGGTCATCGTCATCGCGATCCAGTGGGCCGGCAGCGCAAGAGCCTGCTGCACCGCCTCACGATCGAATGCTCGGAACTGACGGGCTCCTAGACCCATGGAGTGCGCCTGGAGAGTCATGTGAGCGACCGACTGGCCTAGGTCGTACTCCGCGAACTCCGAGGAGTCCCAGTCGGTGCCTTCGACGTAGCGATGGCACACGTTCACCACCAGCAGCGCGGCGTGCGGTGCCCACCTGCGCGAGCTCGCCGCCAGCAACGGCACGAGGACCTGGTGCAGCTCGTCGCCGCGGCACGCGATGACGAACGACCACGGTTGCGAGTTCCCGGCCGATGGCGACCAGCGCGCGGCCTCCAGGAGCCTCTCGACGTCGGGTCTGGTGATTCGGTTGGAGCTGTCCCAGGCCAGGGGGCTCCGTCGATCGGGCAGTGTCGCGGCCAGGTCGAACATGTCACGTCCCTCGGAAAGGCCCTGTAGGGCAACGGTGATGGGGCAACACGGGAGACCCGGCAATCCATCCCGGACGCGGTGCCCGGCCCGGACTCGTGTCCGGGCCGGGCACCGCACTTGCCGGTCAGCTCGAGAGCCGGGCGAACATGCCGGGCTCGTAGGACCCGCCCTCGTAGTCGAGGATCACCGAGAGCCGGTTGGTCGCGTTGATCATCGCGACCAGGGCGACCAGGGCGGCGATCTGGTCGTCGTCGTAGTGCTTGCGCACCTGCTCCCAGGTCTCCTCGGACACGCCGTGGTTGGCGTCGCCAAGCCGGGTGCCCTCCTCGGTCAGCGCCAGAGCGGCCAGCTCGGCCTCGCTGAACACGCTGGCGTGCCGCCAGGCCGCGACGAGATTGAGGCGCAGTGCCGACTCTCCGGCGGCTGCAGCCTCCTTGGTGTGGATGTCGATGCACCATCCACAGCCGTTGATCTGGCTGGCACGCAGCATCACCAGCTCCTGGGTCGCGCTGGGAAGCGATGACTGCTCGATGACCTGGCTGACGGCGAACATCCGCTTGCCGATCTTGGCACCGGTCTCGTTCGCGGTCAGATCGATACGTGGTTCCATGAGTTTCTTCCTCACTCGTGTGGCGGTTACTGCCTGACGATCACGAGAGGCCGGTGCCAACGGCTTTGTGACAGGGCGCGGTACATGACGAGCGTCATATGGAGTCGGGTGTCACAAACCCGGCCGGTTCTGTCGTCTCGTTGGTGGCCCTGTCGAGGAGGGGAGTAACCCGTGGATGCCGCCACCGAGGCGTTCGTGACCCATCGCAACCTGCTGTTCACCGTCGCCTACGAGATGCTCGGCTCTGCCGCAGACACCGAGGACGTCCTCCAGGAGACGTGGCTTCGGTGGGCTGGGGTCGACCTCGATTCCGTGCGGAACCAGCGCGCCTACCTGGTCAGGATCACGACCCGCCAGGCACTCAGCCGGCTGCGATTGCTCGACCGCCGCAAGGAGTCCTACGTCGGATCGTGGCTGCCCGAGCCCCTGCTCACCGCGCCGGACGTGGCCGAGGACGTCGAGCTGGCAGACAGCGTGTCCATGGCGATGATGTTGGTTCTGGAGACGCTCGCGCCGACCGAGCGGGCGGTGTTCGTCCTGCGTGACGTCTTCGATCTGCCCTACGACGAGATCGCCGAAGCCGTGGGCAGGAGCCAGGCCGCGGTCCGTCAGATCGCGCACCGCGCCCGCGGACATGTCGCGGAGCGGCGTCCTCGTGGAGCCGTCTCCGCTGCCGTGTCCCGGCACGCCATGGAGGCGTTCCGGCTGGCCGCGGAGACAGGCGACCTGCAGGGTCTGCTCGACATCCTCGCTCCGGATGTGGTCCTCGTCGGAGACGGCGGCGGAATCGCCCAGGCGGTCCTGACCCCGGTGGTGGGCGCCGAAAACGTGGCGGGCCTGCTCGTGGCTGGGCTGGGGCGCATCGCTGCGGCATCTCCGCAGCACGCCCAGGTGAACGGCCACCCCGCGCTGATCCTGCGAGTCGACGGCGAGATCGACACCGTGGTCGCCGTACGAATCGACGACGGCCTCGTCACCGGGCTGTACGCCGTCCGCAACCCCGAGAAGCTGTCGCGACTGGAACGGGAGACCGTGCTGTGTCGCTGATGTTGACGTTGTCCGAAACCGAGCACGTGTCGACCTGGACCAATCGCGGTGTCATGTCGTGTGCCGAAGCCGTACTGCCACAGGGAGTCCGGCGTACTCGCGAGTGCGATGGGGCCGGCGCATGAGGTGGAAACGGCGCAGACCTGGACTGGACCCCGCCAAGCTGGGCGACCTGACGCTGTGGGAAGGCGCAGGCGACCAGGTGATCTGGGCAGAAATGCCGACAGATGCCAAGAGCGCCGAGGCAGTCGAGCACATCAAGCAGATGTTCCGGGAGCACGGCTGGAGGCAGACCGTGGGCGACTAGCCATGGCCGGTGGTGACACACGCAACCACCCTCGATCGAGGGAGCCTGTTCACTCCGAAGGAGGATGGCCGACGACTGCGTGAGGGCGATCGTGGACCTATGAGGATCTCGAACACGATGTCCGGCCGCGACACCTCGTCCTCGGCCGGGGCCGCGGACGAAGGTGCTCCGCGCTTTCCCGGCAGCCCGGCACGAGTCCTGCGCGCTGTGGCCGTCACTGCCTGCGTGCCCTATCTCGCCCTCAAGATCGCATGGGCGTCGGGCAGCCGCATCGGCATCCCCGATGGCAGCAGTCTGCTCGAGCACCACACGGCGACGATCGTCGGAAGCTGCGAGAGCGCCCTGCTCGATTCGATGGTCGTCGTGCTCGTACTGCTGCTCACCCAGCCATGGGGTCGGCGGGTACCGGTCTGGGTCCTCATTCCTCCGGTCTGGGCCGCGACCGGTCTGCTCAGCCCGATCGTGGTCGGCTACCCGCTGCAACTCGGCGCTCGGCTGCTGGACGGAACCGCGGCTCCCTCTGGCGGACCTGCCGCCCGCCCGTTCCTGCACATGTGGGTGTTCACCGTCGTCTATACCGGGTTCATCGTCCAGGCTCTCGCCCTGGGTGCGCTCTTCGTCCTGTATGCAGGGGCGCGCTGGGGACATCTGTGGCGGGGCCGGATCTCGGGACTGGCGGGGCAGGGTCCGGCGCGTGGCGTGCAGAGAGCCATGGCTCTGATGGCTTCAGCAGTGGTGCTCGTGCCGTTGAGTGCCCATCTGCTGTGGGCCACCGGTTCGACGAGCGGACTGACCGCTACCCAGATCGCCGATCGGACGAGTGATTTCTACGCTCTCGAGGCGGCTTACGTCCTGCTCGCGGTGATGACGGTGACGGGGCTGATGCTGATCGCATTCCCACGCGCCGGCGCCCTGCCGCTGCGGCTGCCGCTGTCCCTGGCCTTCGTCGGCTCCGCGGCGCTCGGGTGCTGGGGCGGCTACATGATGCTCACCGCGCTGGAGAACCGCGACCCGTCGCGGCGCATCAGCGAGCTGATGAACGTCACGTACTCGATGCAGATTCTCGCCGGGATGCTGGTCGTCACCACAGGGGCGTGCTTCTTCGCCGAGCGCGCCGCGCTTCGGGGCCATGGTGAGGCGAGCGTGGCAATTCGGACTCAGAACTCCTCCGAGTGACCACGTTCCGCGGCTGACCTGGGAAACGATGTCGACGACCGCTCAGTCTGGCCCGTGGGGTGCCGTCGGTACGTTCAAGATTGCTCGATCGCCGCTTTGTACGACGAACCGCGAGGAACGCGGAGTCCTCTCCGGACGGATGGGAGTGGGTTGCTTGGAGCTTCAGCGCGTCATCATGGTCGAAGTCAAGTCAGGACGGACCGACGAGCCCACGCGGCCCCGCTGATCGACTTGATCACCCTCCGCTTACCCTCCGGATTCAGTCGGCCTAAGCCGGTATGGGTCGGTTACGATCGCAACTGTTCGAGACAGCGGACACCGCTTCAATAGGGTGATTCGGCTGTTTCCCGGAACGTTCGGTAGCTACCGGAATCGTCCTGTGTGATTCCAGAGGTCGCGGGTTCAGAACCTTGAGACCCGACCGCTGGGCCGGCTGCGGCTGCTGGTCCTTTACTAGTCGTAAACCCCGTCAGATCACGTCAGATGGAGGCTTGCGTGAGCAAGCTGTGTCGGGTCGAATGTCGGTGTTTCTGCAGGCCAGAGCGGCTTTCCGCTTGGAAGAGCAGACCGTGGCGAGTTGCCTGGTCACTTTCAAGGGGTCGCAGGGTCAAACACAGTCAGCCCGACCGTGTGATCCCGACCGATCAGGCCCGGGATGCAGCGTGCCTCCCGGGCCTGACCTGCGTGTGGAGCGGCGGGTGTGGCTCAGCTAGCCGGCGGCAGGTGCGTCGGGATCGAGCAGGGACCTCAGGTAGGCCTCCACGTTGTCGAAGTTCGACTCGATGCCGTCGAACTTCGTCATGTGTTCACGCCCCGCCTGGTCGCGGAAGGCCAGGGTCCACGTCAGCGTCGTCACTCCGTCGGTCTCGCGCAGCGCCATCGTCTCGACGGCCTCCGCATCGGGCCAGCCTTCGAACCGCCACGTCTCGACGGTCCGGGTCGGCGGCTCGACCTCCAGGTAGGTCCCCCGGAAGGAGCACTCGACTCCCTCGTCGGTCACCATGACGAAGTGGTAGTCGCCGCCGACCCGCAGGTCGATCGAGCAGACCGTGACCTCCTCGCCGAAGGGGGCGAAGGTCTTGCGCACGTGCTCCGGCCTGGTGAAGACGTCGTACACGAGCTGGATCGGGGCGTCGAACTCCCGGGTGACGACGATGTCGAGCTCGTTGGGGAACTCGATGACTGCTGTGTGCTTCTGAGTTGTCACGGTCGATCTCCTTGTTCCTGTAGCTCCTTGAGGTAGTCGTCCACTCGATCCAGGCGGTCGTTCATCACCCGCTCGTACTGGGCCAGCCACCGCTGAAACGGCCGAAGTCGCGCTGGGTCCAGGCGGTACAGCCGGCGACGACCGTCCGCCCGGCACCGAACGAGCCCGACCTCGCTGAGCACGCGCAGGTGCTTCGACACCTGGGGCTGCGACATCGACAGGTCGTCCACGATCGCCCCGACCGCCTTCTCGCCGGTGATCAGTGCGTCGAGGATCTCGCGCCGGTGTGCCTCGGCAACGGCGTTGAAGACGTCCGACGTCGTGGAGGAGCGGGCCATGAGTCCTAATATATGCCGATATCGACATATGTCAAGCACAGGCCCGAGCAGGCATCGCCGCGGTGTCCGGGGGGCGGGGGTCGCAACCAGCCGCATGATCCTGGCGTCTCATGACCAGTGGCGAGGGGGCTGGTGGTGAGTCGAGCATCTGCAGTGCTGGTCTCGGTGCTGCTGGCCGTCTGTGCGGCCGCGTCCGGTTGTTCGGGCGACTCGTCACCCAGCGCCGGAGTCGATCGGACGCCGGCCCACCCCGCGAGCGCTCAGGCCACGGATCCGAGCACATCGCCGGTGCCACCCTCCGCCGTAGCCGATGCCGTCGTCCTCGACCTCGACCCGATCGAGGAGCTCCGTCGCCGCAAGGGTCGCCTCGAGGTGCGCGGGGAGTGGGGCTCGGGCCCGCGGCAGTTCGGGCTCTACCGTCCGTCCCGAAGGGGACCGACGTCGTTCGACGTGACTGCCGGCGGCGGTGTGGTCATCGTCGACCAACAGAACCGCCGCATCGTGTTGCGCGAGAAGGCACAGACCACGACGCTCGTGACCGGGATACGTCCCCTCTTCTACGACGTCGCGGCTGACGACCGGGCGCTCCACGTACTGGCCATCAACGGAGGAGTGGGCGGAGCCGACACCCTCCAGTCCTTCCGGATCAGCGACGGTTCGGTCATCGGGTCGACATCGGCCGGGGACGACGCCGACGCGATCCGCGTCGTTGCCGGTGACCTGTACGTGCACTCCTTCTCGCACGACTGGACGCTCGCTTCCGGTGCGGATTCGCCGGGTCGGCCGGAGATCGCGACCGAGGACGGTGGCGAGATTCTTCTCGAGGGCGGGCGGGGACGATCCGTGACGATCATCAAGAGCGATGCCGCTGGGTCGGCGTCCTGGCGACTGACAAGTGCCGAGCACCTGGGCGTGGTGGCTGTCACCGCCAGCGTGGATGGCGTGCGGGCGGTCCTGGTCCGATGGACCGACACGTCCAGGTCGTACCAGTACGTGGATCTCGGGCCGAGCGGGCTGCTCGAGACCTTCCAGATGCCTGATCACCACTTCGCCGAGATGACAGCAGGCGCTGAGTTCAGGTTCCACGGGGACTCGCTCTACCGGGCAGCGAGTACGCGTCGGGGGTTCCGCATCTACCGCTACCTCGGCCGAGGGCGGGTCGCGAGTGGGGATCCATCGCCGGAGGCGGGGAAGACTCCGTCGGACCCGATCCGCGAGAGCACGTCGGCCGGTGTCGACACTGCCGGCGAGCCGGCGCACGCCCGTGTCCACGCACTCTTCCACCGACACCCGAACTTCGCATCGAACTCGATCTGCCGGCCGGTGAGCACGGTTGCTCGCCGCCTTCGCACCTACGGATTCGAGGTCAGCATCCACGAGGTCCCGGGTGCACAGCCGAGCAACATCGTCACCGACTGGCGGTCGGGTGGCGCGAGAGGGAGCGTGAGCCTGACGGTGGGCGGTGACAATCCGAGTTGCTTCCCGCCGTAGCGAGGAGACTGCTCATCGGCACGACCGAGCGTCGTACGGCGTGCACCTGCCGGGCCGGCCCGAACCCCGTGCCGGAGTGGGCTCGCCCGCGACGAAGGGAACTGACGCGTCACCGAACCAGAGCGCGCCTCCAGGCGCTCGCCAGCCCGGCAACGCTCGCCTGGCGGCCGGCCGGTGACGGCTGACACGCTCTCTGGATCACTCTCGCCAGCCCGGTGGGCCCGCAGAACTCCGCGGGATCCTCGGTCAATCTGGTCGCGAAGTGCCACACGATGCGTCCGAGGGTGAACACGGTCGTGCGTTCGTCGATCTGCGCCCCGAGCTCGAACTCTTCCGGTGCCATGAATCGGGCGGACCCGAACATGCGACCCATGTCGTTCGTGGTCGGACCTCGGCGATAGGAGTCGAGGTCGATGACGCTCAGGGTGCGGGCGCGGAAGTCGACGATGAGGCAACCGTCGTACAGATCGCCGGCGACCCACCCCTCGGCGGCGAGGGCGACGTGCAGGTCGATCAGCGTGTCGAACAGGCCGAGCAGCTCCGCTGCGGGCAGGTGTGCCAAGCGCCGGTACGGCGAGCTCGGGTCACCTCGTTGATCCTCGGGTACCCGGATCGGGTCGCCGCTCGCGGCTTCGTAGACGAGTGCCGGGCCGGTTGGCGACTCGATGACGTTCAGCAGAGCGGGCAGCGCCGGGTGGTCGCAGGACGACGCCAGGTCGACGGCGTTGCGCAGGAGCCTGACGCGCCCGGCATGATCGAAGTAGGGGACGGGCGCACCCGGTTCTGGCGGGTCGGTCGTTCCGGCCGTCTTCACGAACAGGCGCCGACCCGCTGACTCAACGAGCCAGGAGACGTTTCCGGAGTCCTGGGAGAGATGGTTGAACTCCCGAAGGACGGTGCTGCACGCCCGGACAAAGCTGGCGGGGTCTTGATCGATGACCTTGGCCGAGGTCAGGTTGGACACTGCGAGAAGGTACTCGACCAGCTGTCGGATGGAACGGTGCGTCAGGCCTTGCGCGGTACGACGGTGCCCGTCCGCGGCACCCAGGTACCGCACATCGGCAGCTCGCGCTCTCCGCGGCAGGTGTGGGCGCTTCCGATCACGAGGTCAGGCCAGGCAGTAACGTGCGCGGCGTGGTTCTCCTTCTTCCGATCGTGCTCGTCCCTCTGGCCCTCATCGTGGTGGGCTACCGAGACCTTGCCGCGGCCTGGAGCCCACAAGCCGCGAGGGGAGTCCTGATGATGATGCTCGGCGTCGGCGCAGTGCTCTGGTTGTGGGGCAACATCAGCTAGTGGTTCGCCGGCACGGCCGGCGCCCACCCAGTGCGGCGGAGACGAAGCCGACGGTGTTGGGCCCGAAGCGATCCGCCCGGTACGACGGCGCCACCTGACCGTTGCGCGATCCCCAGGGTCCGGAGACGGGCGTCGCCAGGGTCGCCCCTTGTGTTGCCCGTCGTGTTCCCGAACAGGTCGCAGCGCCCGAGCCGGCGATCACCAGCGCCACCGCGACCAGATACGTCACGACCTGACGACGCGTCGTACGACTCCGGTATTGCCAGGACCAGGGAGGTAGAGCCCAACTGATGGCTCTTCTTCCGGGCCGACCTACACGTCAGTGGCCGGGGAGCGGGCCGACCACCTCCGGCGGGGTCGGCGGACCGACCCACGTGGCGCCGGTCCACTGGCTGATGAGGGAGCGGTACTCGGGGGAGTGCTGATAGCTGCTGTGGCCCAGGACGGCCGGCCCTGCGTCGCCGTACGTCGCGCTCGGAACCTCGATCACGACCCGGTCGTGCTCGTCCCCCACGGTGTCGGAGAACACGCGGTAGCCGAGCGGGTCCGCCCGCCGGAAGAGGTTGACCCAGCGGCCTTCCTCGACCAGCGGCGAGAGGTGCTGGCCGGTCGGCGTGACGAAGGACGGACCCTCCCCATCCCTCGGCAGGTCGGGGAAGGGGTCGCTCAGCCGGATCGGTCCCGTCGTCGGCTGGTAGGGGATCGCCTCGGGACCGAAGACCCGCGGGAAGACCCGGCCGTAGAGGCCGCGGACCTGGCTGCCGAACGTCAGGAGGTGGATCCCGGAGAGGTCCTCGAGGCGCATCAGCATGGCCACCGAGATGAGTGAGCCCTGGCTGTGCGCGGCGATCACGACGTTCGCGCGTGGGCGGGCCCAGGCGACGCGGGTGAGCAGCTCGGGGATGACCCGCTCGGCGTAGCAGGGCGGGGCCAAGGGGTGCGCCGCGCGCGGCCAGAAGGTGGTGAGGTCCCAGATGATGCCGACGTTCTTCCGCCAGCCCTCGTCGGCGCGCACCTTCGAGCCCAGCAGCAGCAGGGCCGCCGAGAAGCCGAGTACGACGAGCAGGGACATGTTCGCGGCGTAGCCGAGGGCCCGGCTGACGGTGGTCGAGCCGCGGCTCAGCGCCACGTAGTCCTTGGTCGAGCTCAGGCCGACCAGCACCAGCGCGATCGGTGCCGTGATGACGCCGATCCAGCTCAGCAGGGACTCGGCACGGTGGGAGAGCGCAGCACTCGCCCGGGCGGACTTCACCGGCTCCCGATCCGCCATGGGGACCGTCCAGCGTCCCCCCGAGGGGCGGAAGTCCCGACTCTCGAACAGAGGGTCCGTGGAACTCGCCACGCGCTTCGCGACGTGGTGGCGGAAGGTCAGCCAGCACCCGACGAGGAGCAGCCCTGCCACCAGGAGCCAGACCAGCTGGGCGATCGGTGCCCAGATGAGCACGGGCGGCAACACCAGAGCCGAGTGCTCCTTCGCGCTGAGCTCGAGCACCAGGACGTCGGCGTGTCGATACCTCGTCGCGGGCAGGATCGAGCTGCCGTGGCCGGTGTGGCTGAGCCTGGTGCCCGCGGGCAGCTGGAGGGTGCTCGCGCCGTACGTACCGGGGACGACGTAGAAGCGCTCCTCGGTGTCGCTCCCGCTGCGCGGGGTCAGCCAGGCACTCGTGGCGGAGACGACGAACCCGTGCCGGTCGCCCGCAAGGTGCAGAGCGCGTACATCGACCGGGCCCTGCAGGGTGAGCTGGTGCAGCTGGTCCGTCGTGGGCGCTGACGCGCCGTACGGCTCGACGCTGGTGGTCAGCCGGGCGACGCTCTGGCTGCCGTTGAGGTAGTTCGCGGCACCCGTCACACCCGCGGTGGTGAACAGCAGCGCGATCCAGGCGGCGGCGGCCATCATGACCGAGGCGCCCGCGCCGTTCCACGCCTTGTCCGCGTGGTCCCGGTGCGGCGGCCCGAAGAAGTGCCACCAGGTGGCGAAGACGCCGAGGACGACGAGCACCGCGATCGCCGCCTGTACCGGCGCGCTCCTCAGGTCGAGGCGTTGGCTCCTGTGGTTGGTCAACGTCACGACGTAGCCGCCCACAACGGCCACGAACGCGACCACGGGTGGCACCCACCACCACCACGACTTCTCGATCCGATCGGCCGAGAAGACACTGAGATGGAGCACGGTCAGGGCCACGAAGAGAACGACGAACATCTGGTTGTGGAAGCGGAAGTCGATGTACTCGTCGTACGCCGACCGTGGCTGCAGGACGAGCAGCGCCAGGGTCACCAGGCTGAGCAGGCCGGACGAGGGGATCAGCCAGCCCCATCCCGCCGGCTCTGACGGGCGGCGGTAGTCGTTGTCCACCTTCACGCACGCGACGACGCACAGCAGCAGGACGAACACACCCAGCAGGCCGATCGCGAGGAACGACGAGCGCCATCCGGCCGAGGACGTGAGTGCCGCCTCCCGCCACGCGTGCCCGGCCACCAGGGTCGTGACGGTCGCGAACCCGGCCGCCACGTGCAGGTTGCGCAGCTCCGTCGTCCGCCCGGTGCCGCTCCACAACCCGCCCTGGCTCAGGACGGGCGGCGCGTCGTCACTCCCCGACGCCGCGGTGCCGTCCGTGGCGGTGGGGTCCCGGGTGGCCTCGTAGCGCGCCAGCGTCGTACGCGCCAGCATCCAGAGGATCAGCACCACCGCCAGCGGGAGCAGCATGCCGATCGCGAGCCGGATCCCCGGCCGCAGCGACGACAAGGACTGCAGCCAGCCGGGCAGGCTCGGGCACGCCGCGACACCACCCCGGAAGCACTGCCAGCTGAACAGGTCGACGCATACGAAGCTCACGCTGCACACCAGGAAGACGGTCAGGACCAGCGCAGAGAGCCGTACGGCCGCAGCCGTGAAGCATCCGCGTCGTCCCTTGTCGGTGACCGTCAGCCGGGCCCAGTAGGCGAGGTTCACCAGGGCGAACGGGATCAGGAGCAGCCACAGGACGCGCTTCACCCAGCCGAGGAACCCGGCCACTCCCGAGGTCAGGGCTCCCCAGGAGTACGCCTCGACCGCCACGGTGTCGTCCAGCGCTCGATAGGGCAGAGGAGTACCGGCGGGTGCGCGATAGAAGCCGGTCAACCCGTCTCCGGCGACCTGGTCGACCTCCTTGATCCCGAGGAGGGACGCGGGCGTCGTCCCGTGCACGCCGTGCACACGGAGCTCCAGCCATTGCGTCACAGCTCCCATGCTGGCCGTGCCGGCGAGCCAGCGCTAGATCCCCGGGTCGACCCGCCAATGGTTGGTGTGGAGGTCTCGGCCGGCGAACGTCACCGTCCGCTCTCCGATGAGGGTGAAGCCGACGGAGCGGCACAGCGCGTTGGAGGCGGTGTTGGTGACGCCGGGGAAGGCGTGGACCAGTCCCCAACGTCCGTCGTCACGGGCCCGATCGAGTACGGCGCGCACCGCCCGGGTGGCGTACCCCTGCCCCTGAAACTCCGGCAGCACCATCCATCCGATCTCCGAGAGCCCGGCCTCGTCGCCGTCGTCGTGCGACCACAGAGCGACGCTGCCCGCCACGACCTCCGGACTGCTCGGGTCGGGCACGATCATCGAGACCCAGTAGTCATCGGCGCGCGTCCCGCGCACGTCGGTCTCGACCTTGGCCTCGATGCCCTCGCGAGGGAGCGGGCCGCCGAGCTCGGCCATCATCGCGGGATCGCAGCGCATCCGGACGTACGCCTCGACGTCGCCCGGCTCGACATCTCGCAGCAACACGGTGGACCCTCCGTCTCGATGTGGCGCCGCATCCGGAGACGAGCATGGCACCGTGGGCCGACACGCTCAGCGTCGCTGCATCTCCCAGGCAAGGTGGATGGCCGTGCACACCGCACGAGGATCTGCCTGATCCAGATAGGCCTCGACCTTGTGGTGCGCCTCCATGCGAGGCGGTACGCCGAAGCTCTCCGGGTAGGACTCGAGCAGCGCTTCTCGCTTGCTCAGGGGTACCCGGATCACCAGCGTGTTGGGGTCATGCAGGCGCACCACCAGGCGATCGCGTACGTACCACGCCGGGCGCGACTCGGTTCCCTTCCGCTTGACCTGCGGCAGCGACTCCGCATAGCGAGCGACCTCATCGGGGGTCATGTGCTACTCGGGCAGCTCGAGCGTGAGCAGGGTCGCGGGATCAGCCGGGGCCGGTGCGTCGGGATCGGCGGCGATGGCTTGCTCGAGGCGGCGGAAGCCGGTCTCCAGCTCGTGCGGGGTGAAGTGGGCGAACGTCGAGTGGGTGTGCAGGCGCAGGCGTTCGAGCATGTCTCCCCGGGTACCGGAGGACGGCTCGACGACCCTGCGAAAGTCGGCCACGCGCCAGCCGGCCGAGGTGAAGGTCTCGATGACCTCGGGCAACGGCTGGAACATCGCCGCGTCCACCTCGTAGCCGCGGGGGAAGTACTCCAGCCACCAGCCCGACGGCGGGATGTGGTCGCTGAAGTTCTCGCGCAGCAGCAGTCGCCCCGAGGGCCGGAGCACCCGGGCCAGCTCCCGGACCGCACGCGGCTTGTCCTCGACGTGGTGCCACGACAAGAACATCAGCGCGTAGTCGGCGCTGCCGGACGGCAACGGCAGGTCCTCCGCAGAGCCTGCCAGGTACTGCACGTCCGGATCCCGCGAGTGCTCATGCGCCGTCTCGCGCATCCGGACCGACGGCTCGACCCCGGTGACCGGCCCGAAGGCCCGCGCCAGCGCGGGGGTGTACCGGCCGGTGCCGGAGCCGACGTCCAGCCCCATCAGCGGACGGCGCTCGGGTAGCAGGGCCCCGAAGGACGTGATCCAGGCTTGCAGCTGCTCCTCGGTGAGCGCCCGGCCGCGGGCGTAGTCGTGGTACTGCTCCGCGTCGTAGTCGATCCGTCTCATCGCAGCTCCCGCCCCTGGCCAGCAGGGACCCAAGGTAGCTCGGCCCGTCGGACGGCTGGGGCCGACCACGCCCGGAAGAGCTGCACCGTCGGACATGGCTACGCCGCCCGGCAGAAACCCCCGTCTGTCGGGCGGCGCATCGGAACGCACGGTACGCGCGTCACGCCGGGTTGACCATGGCCCAGAGGGGTGGTTCTCGCCGATTTCGATGACGAGCCGGGTTGGCGCGCAGGTCTAGCGTCGGTCACGGGACTCCGGGGCCTACAGCTCGGAGTCGGGCCGGCGACAGACCCCATGCCGTTGCCGGTCTCAGGTCGCCCGCCTCGTCAACCCCCGTTACGGCGAGGCGGGCGGCTTGCCGGTGGCCGGGCGCGCTCAGGAGACCCCGCCCGCGCCGTCGTACGACGTCGACCCGGTTGACGCGGCGCCTAGGTTGCGTGCCATGGAACTGTCCGTCTGCGCGACCGATGAGGACTACGAGGCCTGGCGCCAGGTCCGGATCGCGGTGGTGCCGGGAGAGCGCTGCGACACGGTCGCCGAGATGCGTGCACAGGACTCACCCGACCGGCTGCTGCTGCTCGCGGTCGCGGACGACGCCGTCCTCGGCTCGGGGGTCGGCGACCGCTCCGACACCGCGGGCGGCGCGTTCGCAGCCCCGCGGGTGCTGCCGGCGTACCGCCGCCGGGGCGTCGGTACGGCGTTGCTGCAGGTGCTGGCCGTGCACTGTGCCGCGCTCGGCGTACCCGAGCTGCGGGCCATGGTCGACGACCCGGGGTCGCTGGCGTTCGCGGAGCGCTTCGACTTCGTCGAGGTCGACCGTCAGGTCGAGCAGGTCCGTGCGGTCGGGGACGAGCCCGTGCCGCCCGCACCGCCGGGCGGCATCGAGGTCGTCACGCTGGACGAACGGCCGGAGCTGTGGGCGGCCTGCTACGAGAGGTTCGGCCGCGAGGCGCTGTCCGACTTCGCCGTCTATGAGCCGCTGGTGATCAGTGCCGAGCAGTGGACGACGCAGTGGGCCGGAGACCCCATGTTCCTGGCTCTGTACGACGACGAGGTGATCGGCTGCGCGGGTCTCGACCGGGACACCGACCGGCCCGACCGTGGCGAGAACGCCCTGACCGCCGTACGACGCGACTGGCGCGGCCACGGCATCGCCTCGCACCTGAAGCGGCGCACCCTCCGGTGGGCGGCGGACCACGGAATCACCGAGCTCTACACGTGGACCCAGGCCGGCAACTCCTCGATGCTGCGTCTCAACGAGCACCTCGGCTACGTCATCGGCCTGACCAGCATCACCCTCTCGCGGCCGCTGCCCCTCTGATCCGGCACTGGCCCGTCCCTTCGGTCCGGTGGATAGTGGGCGCAGAAACCTGGAGGCGTCATGGACAAGGACCTTGCCGAGCAGGTCGTGGAGACGGCGGCCCGCGTGGTCGCCAGCGGTGCGATCTCGACCAATGGCCACGGCAACGTGAGCGTCCGTGCTCCGGGGTCGGACGAGATGTACTTCACCGCCGGCCCGTCACTGCGCGACCATCCGCTCGACGCCGTGGTGCGGGTCGGGCTGGACGGCATGCTGCGCGAGGGAGACCTGCCGCCGATCCAGGGGGCGGTGGTCGCCATGCACACCGCGATGTACGCCGACCGGCCGGACGTCGGCTGCGTCCTGCACACGCACTCGCCGTACGCCACGGCGTACGCGGTGGCGCAGCGACCGATCGGCTGCTGGATCGAGGCGCTGGCCATGTTCGGGCTGCCGACCGGGGTCCCGGTCGCGGCGTACGGCCCGCGCGGGTCCGAGCAGGCCGTGGCGAACATCCGCGCCGGCGTGGTGCCGGACGTCCCCGCGGTCCTCCTCGCCAACCACGGTGTCCTGGTGTTCCACCGGACTCCTGCGTTGGCCGTGCTGGTCGGCGGTGTCATCGAGGAGGCCGCGCAGGCGGGCATCAACGCCGGGTCGCTCGGGGGACCGGTGGAGCTGCCCGAGGAGATGCGGGCCGCCGCCCTCCAGCGGGCGATGGCGTACGCCGCGGCCGGCACCGCGCACGTCTGAGCAGGACCCGGCGCCGGGTCAGCCCTCCGGCCGCCGGTAGTGGCCGTCGAAGACCGTCGTCCAGGTCTGACCGTCGTCCCCGGAGGCCTGCCAGTGCTGTCGTACGCCGCCGTCCTCGGTCGTCCAGGTGATCCGCTGGCGCTGCAGATCCGCACCGTCCTCGCCGGGTGCGACGCCCTCCAGCACCATCGCGCCGTCGACCAGGCCGCCGTCGAGGAGGAGCACGCCACCGGTCGAGTCGACCCAGGTCTGGTGCCAGCACCCGCGCGCGGCGTCGTACGCATTGAGGCTGTGGCCCTCGAACCCGCCGGCACCGTGCCAGTGCTCGGCCAGCGCGCCGGTGCCGAGGATCGGCGTGATGGAGTTCCGGCCGACCTGCCGGCCGAGCGGGCCGAAGACCTCCCACTCACCGATCCAGAAGTCGAAGTCGTGGGCGGGGTTGGCGTCGCTCGGCATGAGACCCGACCCTAGGGACGGCACGGCCCACCGGCAGCCCGCGGTCACCACTCGTGACCGCACCGCAACCGGTCCGTGACCACGGGGGATCACGACGCCGTGCGGATGCCCGGCACGTCGGCCCTCACGAAGCTCTCCGTCGACCACCAGTCGCGGTGGCGTCCGCACCGACGAGGGCCTCGAGCACCGTCACGGGCACGGACCGGATGCTGCCGGCCACACCCTCCACCTCGCGCCGATCTCGGCGTCGGTGAGGTGCTCGGACACCGCGGCGAGCACCTCGGCCTCCCGAGTCGAGACCGAGACGTCTGACGAGAGCCGCGCGACCACCACCCGGGTGATGCTGGCATCGGCGACCGCCATGCTCCGCCTGCAGTGCCAGGGGCGGTCGATGCGGTGGCGCCCGTGGGGGCGTCAGTCCGAGGTGGTCGGCCAGAACGTGGCGCGGACCGCCCTTGTCCCGGCTCCGTCGACCACCCGGGCCCAACGCGCCACGAGCCAACAGCAGACCGCCACCATCAGCAGGCTCGGGACGGCGTCGGGACCCAGCTTCACGTCGCTGTCGGTCACGAAGCCCGCGGCGACTCCCGCCCACAGGACCGTGAAGAGCGTGATGATCTTGACCAGCGCGACGACCGCGAGGGGGCTCCCGATCCGGCGCCCCCGCACGAGCATCGTGCCGATGCCGGCGAGGCAGGGGAGGACGACGGCCAGGTCGAGCACGAAGACCGGGTACGGCGCACCGCCCGGGCCCTCCGGGTCGGGACGGTGGCCACCGAGGGCGAAGGGCACCAGCGTCGAGAGCCAGAGCGTGGCGAACAGGACGGCGACGATGACCAGGAACCAGCCGGTCCCGCGCTCGAGCCGACGACTCGCGGCCCGGGGCCACGCCGTCGGCTGCAGCCGCACCAGCCCGTCGAGCAGCGCTCCGCCCGCGACCGTGACCAGCACGACGTACCCGAGGAAGGCGCGGTTCATCGGCAGGCCCCAGATGAAGATCGAGTAGCTGTAGGCGACGTACGCGAAGAGGCCGAGGCGCACCAGATGGGCACGCGGCCCGGTGCGGACGGCGAGGAGCAGCAGAGCCGCGGCGACCAGCAGGCTGCAGACGTCCTGGGCCCGCGCGCCCACCACGGTCGCGTCCGAGACGCCCCGATACGGACGCGTCGCCGACAACCCGTACGACGACGCCACGACCAGTGCGACCGCGACGGATCGGCAGGGCAGTGAGTCGCGCCGGAGCACCCGCGCCGCAGGAGGGGTGCTCGGTCGGCGGATCGGGGTGACGGTGCTCATCGTGCTCCTCGGCTGGTGCGTCGGCTCCATCGTCCCGCCCGCCCCGGTGTGGAGGTAGGGACCAACGGTGCCGGTCGGTGCCCGAACGACCCTGCCTCCTGAGAGCCGGCGGAGGTGTGCTGGAGAGGGACCGAACGGACCCCACGGCTCGGACCCGATCAGCCCGGGCGGACGAAGGGAGACGCCATGAACGCCAGGCGCACCACAGCCCACGTCGTCGCAGCAGTCGACGGCAGTCGCGGCAGCACAGCCGCCGTGACCTACGCGGCCCGGGAGGCGCGCGACCGTGGCTTCCCGCTCGAGCTGGTGTACGTGGTCCCGACGTACGTGCCAGCCGGCCCGTTCCCGATGTCACCCGAGGCGACCATGCGTGAGGCCGGCCGCGAGATCCTGCAGGCAGCCCGCGACGTGGCGGAGACCGGTAGTCCCGGGCTGGAGGTCATCACGACACTCCTCATGGGCTCCCGCGTGGACGCGCTGGTGCGGCACGCCCGCGACGCGGCGCTCCTCGTCGCCGGCTCTCCGCCGCACGGTCTGGCCGAGCGCCTCTGGACGGGCTCCATCGTCACCGGGCTCGCCGCCCGAGCCTCCTGCCCGTTCGTCATCGTGCCGCTGGAGGGCAAGGCCGAGCCGCGCTTCGGGCGGATCGTGGTCGGGCTCAAGTCGACGAAACACGCCGAGCACCTGCTGGGCGCCGCCTTCGCCGTGGCACGGCAGACCCAGTCCGACCTCGTCGTCACGCACGCCTGGCACATGTTGTCGGGGTACGACGACGCCATCGCCGACCGGATCGTGGACCCCGAGTGGGTGACCGAGCAGACCCGGATGATCGAGGACAACCTCATCGACCTGCGTCTGGCCTACCCAGACGTCCAGGTGCAGGTGGACCTGGAGCACGGCCAGCCGGCGTACGCCCTCGTCACGCAGTCGGTCTCGGCCGACCTGCTGTTGATCTCGCGCCCGCCGCACGGCGGCTTCGTGCACTACCTGGGCGCGACCGCGCGCGCGGTCATCCGCGACGCGGCCTGCCCGATCGAGGTCGTGCCTCCGCTGAGCGAGACGTTGAACGTCGAGCACGCGTACACCGAGGTCGCAATGCTGCCCTGAGCGGGCAAGGTCCGCTGACCCACGCGGGCGGGACCTCCGGCCCTGTGGTGCCGGACGGCCGCGGACGACCGTGGAACACGAAGGTGCGAGCGGGAGGAACGCGATGCAGTCGACAAGTGGCCAGGACGTGCCCTGATGTTCCAGGTCAGGTTCCACGGACGAGGTGGGCAAGGAGTGGTGACCGCGGCAGAGCTCTTGTCGCTCGCGGCGTTCGCCCAGCACAAGCACGCGCAGGCGCTCCCGAGCTTCGGCTCCGAGCGCACCGGCGCACCCGTGACCGCGTACTGCCGCATCGACGAGCTTCCGATCCGCTCGCACGACCCGGTGACCGCTCCCGAGGCGGTCGTGGTCCAGGACCCGACGATGCTCCACCTGCCCGGGGTGCTGGACGACCTCGCCGTGGGCGCCGTCGTGCTCGTCAACAGCTCGCGTACGCCGTCCGAGCTCGGCATCGGCGCGGGGACCGACCGGGCCCCCCTGGCACGGGTGTTCACCATCCCCGCGACCGACCTCTCGCGGCAGCGCCTCGGCCGGCCGCTGCCCAACACGGCGCTGCTCGGGGCCCTGGCCGGCGTGACCGGAGCGGTCAGCCTGGAAGCGCTGCAGGACGCGATGCGTCAGCGGTTCGCGGGCACTGCCGGCGAGCTCAACGCGTCGCTGGCCGCCGACGGGTTCGCCCTGACCACCCACGACTCGGAGGGGGCACACCATGCTCAAGCAGGTTGAGGGCTCGCGGGCGGTCGCCGAGACGGTGGCGCGCTGCCGACCCGACGTGGTGGCGGCGTACCCGATCTCACCGCAGACGCACATCGTCGAGGCCCTGTCGGACCTGGTGTCGCTCGGTGAGGTCGGTCGGTGCCAGTACCTCATGGTCGAGTCGGAGTTCGGTGCCATGTCGGCGTGCATCGGAGCTTCCGCCGCCGGTGGCCGCGCGTACACCGCGACCGCCAGCCAAGGCCTGCTCTTCATGGCCGAGGCACTGCCCAACGCGTCCGGGCTGCGGCTCCCGATCGTGATGACGGTCGCCAACCGCGCGCTCGGTGCCCCGATCAACATCTGGAACGACCACTCCGACGCGATGTCCCAGCGGGACGCGGGCTGGGTGCAGCTGTGGGCGGCGTCCAACCAGGAGGCCGTCGACCTGCACGTCCAGGCCTTCACGCTCGCCGAGCGGCTCTCGGTCCCGGTCATGGTGTGCATGGACGGCTTCGTGCTGACCCATGCCATGGAGGAGATCGACGTCCCCGAGCAAGACCTGGTGGACGCGCTGGTGCCGCCGTTCCGGCCGGCCCAGGTGCTCGACCCGGACGCTCCGATCACGATCGGTGCGATGGTCGGGCCGGAGGCGTTCACCGAGGTGAAGTTCCTCGAGGCGCACCGTCAGCTCCGCGCGCTCGACGCCGTACAGGACGTCGCCGACCGGTTCCACGAGGTCGTGGGTCGGGACTCGGGCGGTCTCACCTCGTCGTACCGGCTGGAGGACGCCGATGTCGTCGTGGTCGCCCTCGGCTCCGTGCTCGGTACGGCGGCCGACGTCGTCGACGAGCTGCGCGAGGACGGCGTGCCCGTCGGCACGCTCGGGATCACCTGCTTCCGCCCGTGGCCGACCGACGAGATCCGTGCGGCGCTCTCCGGCGCCTCCCAGGTGATCGTGCTCAACCGCGCGCTGTCCATCGGCTCCGGGAGCATCCTCGGGCAGGACATCCGGCTCACACTGGCCGGCGAAAGTTCTCGGGTCCACGACGTCGTCGTCGGGCTGGGTGGGCGTCCGGTGACCCGGCACGTGCTGCGCCGGCTCGTCGAGGACGTGCGCGAGGGACGCGTGTCCGACAGCGCCCTCACCTTCCCCGACCTCGACATCGACCTGGTCGCCCGCGAGCTCGCGCGCGAGTCCGCCACGGAGCCAGGGGGCGTGCTCGAAGGCGCCGCCCAGGGTCGACTCGGGTCCCCACGCTCGACCGAGGAGGCGGCACGATGACCGAGCTCAAGCTGTACCAGATCGGCACGTTCGCGGCCGGCAACCGGCTGCTCGACCCCTCGCAGAGCACCGAGCAGTCGAGCGGTGAGCGGTGCAACTCCATCACCTCGGGGCACCGCGCCTGTCGCGGCTGCGGTGAGGCGCTGGGAGCCCGGGTCGTGCTCGACGCGGCGATGCGCGCGACCGGCGGGCGCATGGTCACGGTCAACGCGACCGGGTGCCTCGAGGTCTTCTCGACGCCGTACCCGGAGTCGGCCTGGCGCGTGCCGTGGCTGCACTCCCTGTTCGGCAACGCCGCGGCGGTCGCCTCGGGCGTCGCCGCCACCCTGGCGGCCCAGGGCCGGGACGACGTACGGGTGGTGGCGCAGGCCGGCGACGGGGGCACCGTCGACATCGGCCTCGGGTGCCTCTCCGGCATGTTCGAGCGCAACGACGACGTGCTGTTCGTCTGCTACGACAACCAGGGCTACATGAACACCGGTGTGCAGCGCTCCGGCGCGACCCCGCCGGCGGCCAGCACCGCCAACACCCGGCCCGTCGGCAGCCGCGTCGGCAACGCCTTCGGCACCGGCAAGAGCCTGCCGGTGATCGCCATGGCGCACGAGATCCCCTACGTGGCGACGGCGACGGTGGCCGACCTGCACGACCTCGAGGCCAAGGTCACCACCGCGATGTCGATGCACGGCTCGCGCTACCTGCACGTGCTGGTGCCGTGCCCGCTCGGCTGGGGTACGACGTCCGCGGACACGATCCGGGTCGCCCGCCTGGCCACCGAGTCGGGGTTCTTCCCGGTCTTCGAGGCCCGCGACGGCGAGGTCACCGGCGTACGTCGCATCCGGCACCGGGTGCCGGTCGAGGACTACCTCCGGGTCCAGGGGCGGTTCGCCCATCTCTTCAAGGAACCCGGGCGACCCGACGTCGTCGAGCGGCTGCAGCGACAGGCCGACCGCTCGATCGCCCACTTCGGCCTGCTGGAGCAGGAGGCGGTCCGATGAGCCTGCCCTTCGCGGTGACGCTCGGCCCCGGCTCGAGCACGGCCGACCACACCGGCAGCTGGCGCACGGAGCGCGCGACGTACGTCAAGCGCACGGCGCCCTGCGGGAACTCCTGCCCGGCGGGGGAGGGCGTGCGGGACTGGCTCTACCTCGCCGAGTCCGGCGGCGCCGGCTACGAAGCGGCCTGGCGGAAGATCATGGAGGTCAACCCGCTGCCCGCCGTGATGGGCCGGGTCTGCTACCACCCGTGCGAGACCGCCTGCAACCGCGGGCAGCTCGACGAGGCGGTCGGCATCAACTCCGTCGAGCGCTTCCTCGGTGACGAGGCGCTGCGCCAGGGCTGGACGGTCACCGTCGACCGCCCGCCCAGCGGCAAGCACGTGCTCGTGATCGGCTCCGGACCTGCGGGGCTCTCCGCCGCGTACCACCTGGCCCGCGCCGGGCACGAGGTCACGATCAAGGAGGCCTCGGCGCAGGCCGGCGGGATGATGCGCTACGCCATCCCGCGCTACCGCCTGCCGCGCGAGGTGCTCGACGGGGAGATCGACCGGATCCTCGCTCTCGGCGTCCACCTCGAGCTCAACGCCGAGGTCGACGACCTCGACCGGCTCCTTGCCGACGAGTCGTACGACGCGGTGTTCCTCGCCGTGGGGGCGCGTCTGGCGCGCCGTACCTATCTGCCGGCCGGCAGTGCCGCCCGGGTGCTCGACGCGCTGGCCGTGCTGCGCGCCGTGGCCGACGACGAGCCGCCGCTGCTGGGTCGCCGCGTCGCGGTGTACGGCGGCGGCAACACCGCCCTGGACGCCGCCCGTGCCGCCAAGCGGCTCGGCGCCGAGGACGCGGTCGTGGTCTACCGGCGTACCCGCGAGCGGATGCCCGCCCACGAGCAGGAGATGCAGGAGGCCGAGGACGAGGGCATCCGCTTCCGCTGGCTGTCCACCATCGACGAGGTCGACGCCGAGGGGATCACGATCGAGACGATGGAGCTCGACGAGACCGGGTTCCCGCAGCCGACCGGCCGTACCGAGCGGCTCGCCGCCGACTCGGTGGTGCTGGCACTCGGCCAGGACACCGACCTGTCCCTCCTCGGCAAGGACACCCGTCTCGACGTGCACGACGGCGTCGTCGTCACCCAACCGGGCTCCATGGCGACGAACCGCGCCGGCGTGTTCGCAGGCGGCGACGTGTCTCCGGGCGACCGCTCGGTGACCGTCGCCGTCGGGCACGGCCGCGTGGCCGCGGCCGGCATCGACGCCTGGCTGGCCGGTACGACGGTCGAGGAGCCGCCGCCGGTCGACCTGGCGCCGTACGACGCGCTGAACACGTGGTACTTCGAGGACGCCCCGCGTCAGCACCGTCCTCGGCTCGAGATGGCCCGCCGCCGGTCGACCTTCGAGGAGGTCGTCCAGGACCTCGACAGCGAGACCGCGCTGTACGAGGCGCGCCGATGCCTGTCCTGCGGCGGCTGCATCGCGTGCGACAACTGCTACGCGTTCTGCCCCGACAACGCCGTGATCAAGCTCGGACCCGAAGGGGAGTACGCGGTCGACCTCGACTTCTGCAAGGGCTGCGGGTTGTGCGTCGAGGAGTGCCCGACCGGCTCGATGTTGATGGTGCCCGAAGAGGTGTGAGTCTCGGGGGCCGTCCGCCGTGCGGCCCTACACTCCCTCCCGTGGTGCGCGATGAGTGAGCCGGCCCGCCGTCGAGGCGGTGCCCGCCGTCGGCGGCCCACCCGGCGGCGCGCCACCGGCATGGGGTCCGCGCTCGGCATCACCGCGATGTCGGCCGTGGCCCCTGGCTCGGGCTTCTGGTGGGCGGGGCGCAAGGCCCTCGGTGGCGTCACCATGGCCGTTGCCCTGGTCACGCTGGTGTGCGCGGCGCTCTACCTGCCCCACGACCTCCGGGGCGCACTCGACTTCGCCTTCGACCCCGGCCGGCTGAAGACCAGCTCGATCCTGCTCGCCGTCCTGCTGGTGCTGTGGACCGTCGTCGTCGTCCTCACGTTCCTGATGGTGCGCCCGCTCGGCCTGCGTCGCTGGGTCACGGCCGTCGGCAGCGTGACGGTGGCGGTGCTGATCCTGGGCGTGGCCGTGCCGACGGCGATGGCGTCGAGATACGCCAGCATCCAGGCGGACTTCGTGCACAGCGTGTTCGACAACAACGCAAGCGCGACGGCGCCCAAGCATGTCCAGAAGGCCGACCCGTGGGGTGGCCGCGACCGGGTCAACGTCCTGCTGCTCGGCGGTGACGGCGGTCCCTTCCGCGAGGGCGTCCGCACCGACTCGATGATCCTCGTCTCGATCGACACCCACACGGGTCGCGCCGTGTCGTTCAGCCTGCCGCGCAACATGATGGACGCGCCGTTCCCGGTGGGCAGCCCGCTCCACCGGGTGTTCCCCGACGGGTTCACCGGCCCGGGCGACCCGGGCAGCTGGATGCTCAACGCCGTCTACCGAGAGGTCCCCGCTCTCTACCCGCACATCCTCGGGGCGTCGACCAACGAGGGTGCGGACGCGATCAAGCTCGCGTTCCAGGGCGCGACGGGCCTGACGGTCGACTACTACGTCCTGATCGACTTCCAGGGCTTCGAGCAGATGGTGAACGCGATCGGTGGGGTCACGGTCAACATCGACCAGCCCGTCGCCGTCGGCGGCGACACCGACGCAGGGACCCCGCCGTCGAGATACCTGGAGCCCGGGCCCGATCAGCACCTGAACGGCTTCGACGCGCTGTGGTTCTCCCGGGGACGGTACGGCGCCGACGACTACCAGCGGATGGACCGTCAGCGCTGCATGATCCAGGCGATCGCGCAGAAGGCGAACCCGCTGAACCTCCTGCGCAACTACCAGGCGGTGGCGAAGGCGGGCAAGGAGCTCGTCCGCACGGACATCCCGCGCGCACTGCTGCCGGCGTTCGTCGACCTGGGCCTGAAGGTGAAGGAGCACCGGCTGAAGTCCGTGGTCTTCCGGCTCAGCGACAGCTTCAACCCCGGTGCCCCGGACTTCGCCTACGTGCACCAGACCGTCGCCCGCGCCCTGGCGCCCCACCAGCCCGCGCACGCGCCGCACCCGCCCGCCGAGGACAGCAAGGACGCTTGCGCCTACCACCCCGCCGGCTGAGACCGGCGCGTCGTACGGCTTGCGTCGAAGGAGCCCGGCGACATCTCGACGACCTCGCCGGGCTCCTCGCCCCCGGTCGTCGGCCGGCGTACGGCCGACGCCTTTGAGGCTCAGTCTGCGCGCAGCACCAGCCGGGTCCCGCTGGGTACGTACACCACGTCGATCTCGTCGTCGGCGGCGTCGATCAGCACGCCGAAGAGGTCGCGCATCGACACGATGCCCGCGACCTGGCCCTCGTCGAGGATCGGCAGGTGGCGTACCTGGCTGTCCTGCATCAGTCGCGCCGCCTCGAGGATCGTCGCGTCGGGCCCGATCGTGACGATGTCGGGTGTCATGACCTCGCCGGCGGTGAGGTGCTCCGGATCTGCGCCCGCGGCGAGATGAGCCACGACATCCCGCTCGGAGACGATCCCTGCCAGGGCGCCGTTCTCGACCACGCACAGGGCACCGATCTCATCGGCGGCGAGGGCTTCCGCGACCTCGCTCAGGGTCGCCACGGTCTCGACGGTGGCGACCGGCCACATCATCACCACGTGCAGCGCCTCGGTCGGCCGCATCGGATGAACCGTCCTGCTGTACATCATCAGACTCCCTCCTCCGTTGCCGATCTGGTGGCGCGAGGTGTGGCCGAGAGCCATGGAACCGGCGTCACCTCCACCCTCTGCCCGTCGCAGAGGACGTGTCCCGAGGCGAACGTCCCGAGGCCGCGGCCCGATGGGCCCGTCCCGCGGAGGGGTCGCCGGCCGGGGCGATGGCGAGCCCGCTGTCGGACGGCCCCGTCGGGACCAAGGTCCCGACGTGTGTACGCCATGGTCCCTGCTCGACGCATCGCGTCGAAGCGGCAGTGTTCGGAGCGTCACCCGAGGGGGGTAGAGGGCATGGGTCCGGCGGGGACCGTCAGCAGTCGCGGTCAAGCGGCCTGGCGGGACGGCGCTCCGACGAGCGTTGCCACGGCGGTGTTGGGGGGCACCACCGGACTGATGCTCGGACTCGTGCTCGTCCACCTCCTCGGTTGGCTCGGACTCGGTGCCGCACACGGACACCACGACGACGCGTGCACCACATCCTGGCGCGGTAGACCGCACGGAGGCGACCATGACCGTGACGAAGACCGCGGTGAACGACGAGCTGCTCGGCGTGACCATCCGTCTGATCGAGGAGTTCCCCGAGGTCGCGGCGGGCTCCGTGATGCGCCTGGTCGGCCGGGTCGTCCGGAGCGCCCGCTGGACAGGAGTCCCCCGGAGCTGCTGGCCGTGGAGACCGAGCGCACGTCGCGGATCCTGCTGACGCGGCGGTTGCTCAGCGCGATGGACGCCGCCCTCGCGGGAGTACCGAAGGCCTGGCCCGCGTGAGACGACCCGTGGTCGGGTGGCGCCGATCGTCGCTCGCGGCACCAACCCCTCGGAGCGAGTAGGTTCAGCACGTGAGCGAAGAGCAGCTGCAGCCCAGCGACACTCTCGACGACCACGGCGTCGAGGACGTCTTGGACGAGGGGTACTCTCCGCCGGAGCGCGAGCCGCGCCACCTCCGTCATCCCCACGAGGTCGACGAGCCCGAGACGCTCGACGAGCGCCTGGCCGAGGAGGAGCCCGACGTCTCCGCTGACTTCGACGCCGAGGACGCCGAGGACTCCCTGGACCTAGAGGGCGGCGAGGTCGGCGATGCGCGCAGCGGTCGTCTCGTCGCCGGCAACGGTGGCCGGGCGGACGTCAGGGCCGACGACACGTGGGCGACGGACGCCGGCATCGACGGAGCCGGCGCCAGCGCCGAGGAAGCCGCGATGCACATCATCGAGGAAGAGGACTGACGGCGGGGGCTCAGCGGGCCTACCATCGAGACCACGGCCGGCTGGTCGTCGGCGTACGACGCCGGCCCGGGAGCGACGGTGGACGTGCGGGCGCGAGTGCTGGTGTGGCACGCCGGACTCGTCCTGCGCCGCGCCGCCCGGCAGCGGCGTCGCGAGCTCATCCGCGAGCTTTCGTGCTACACGACGCCGGCCGAGGTCGATGATCTGTGCGCAGCCATCGACCGTTGTCCGGAGGGCCAGGCGCACGAGCTCCGGGCGCTGCTCCGCGCCCAGCAGTGGCGTGAGCTCGGCTCGCACACCCATCGGGCCGCTTGACCACGGCGCATACCCGGGGCCCGAGCGGGGTACGTGCGGCTCGTGGAGTTCGACCAGCCGCTTCAGGTGGCACTCGTCAACGAGTGCGAGCTCGTCCGAGTGGGAATGACAGCCATGATGGCCGAGCACGCAGAGCGTGTGCGAGTGCTGCCGGCCGGCTGTCCGTCGGTCGACGCAGACGTCATTCTCGTCGACCCCTACGCCCACCCGAGCCCGGGCGCTCCGGTGGGCGTCCCACGTCCGGACGGGCCGACGCGCGTGGCGGTGTTCAGCTGGGAGACCCGGGACGGCTTCGTGCAACGCGCGATGCTCGAGGGCGCCTCCGGTTACCTGTCGAAGGGTCTTCCGGCCGCCGAGCTCGCGGCGGCGCTCGAGAAGGTGTACGCCGGCGAGCGCATCGTCGCGGTCGACGCACGGTGCCTGCGCGAGGGCGGTCGTCCCCGCGGGGACGGCCTGACACCCCGTGAGTCCCAGGTGGTCGGGCTGATCGCGGCCGGGGCACCCAACAAGGAGATCGCGCGGCGGCTCGGGCTCTCGATGAACACCGTGAAGACCCACATCCGTACGGCGTACCGCACGATGGGCGTGACCAGCCGGACCCAGGCCGTGCTGTGGGCCGTCGAGCACGGGATCACCCACCACGGGATCACGGAGCACGCGATCACCCGGCACCGGCTCGACCCGCGCACGGTCGACGCCGGTGCGGCCTAGGCCACGCCCTAGGACCGAGGCTGCGACCGGCGCCCGAGGAGCCAGTACGCCAGGGAGTTGCCGGGGTTCATCCCGATCACGATCCGCCAGAGCTTCTTGGGGCCGCGCACGAGCTCGGCCGGCCGGCGGGCCAGGTCGCGATACGCGAGCACGGCCACCACGACCTCGACGGCAACGACGGTGGCGACAACCTTGGGGTTCGGTCTGCGCACGTGGGCAGACTACCCAGCCACTCCACGCCGTACCCGGCGCCGACGTACGACCGCACCCGCCACCGGAGGACGTGCGGTGGGTCAGGTGTGCGAGAACCGGATGTCCGGCAGCAGCCGGGCCAGGCGGCGCGGCACCCACCAGGCGGCCGACCCCGTGATGCGCAGGAGTGCGGGAAGCAGCACGAGCCGCACCAGGAAGGCGTCAAGCAGCACCGCCACGCCGAGCACGACGCCCATCTCCTTGGGCGGCAGCGGGCCGGAGAGCGAGAAGGTCAGGAACACCGCCACCATGACCCCGCCCGCCGCGAAGATCACGCGCCCCGAGTGGGCGAGCGAGCCGACCATCGCGTCGCGGGGGTCGCCGGAGTGCTCGTAGTGCTCCTTGGCCGAGGCGAGCAGGAACACGGTGTAGTCCATGGCGATCGCGAAGATCATCGCGAAGAAGAACACCGGCGCCCAGGCGTCGAGGAACCCCTGCGGCTCGAAGCCGAGCAGGCCGGATCCCCACCCGTCCTGGAAGACCAGTCGTGCCACGCCGAACGACGCAGCGGTCGACAGCAGGCTGGCGAGCGTCCCCAGCAGCGCGATCAAAGGTGCCTGCAGAGCGACCAGGAGCAGGACGAAGCCGAGCATGAGGATCACCCCGATCACCCACGGCGTCGAGTGGTCGAGCTGGGTCTTGAGATCGAGGTTCTCGGCCGCGGCACCGCCGACGAGCGCCGACGGGGGCAGGTCGGCGCGGAGCCGGTCGACCGTACCGGCCAGGGCAGGTGCCGACGGGTCGACCGAGGGCACTGCCCTGAGGAGCTCGTACGGCGACCCGTCGAGGGCCGGCTCGGCCGGCAGGACACCACTGATGCCCGGGTCCCGCGACAGCACTGCGAACGCGCGGGCCGCCTGGCCGGGATCGACGACGACGGTCAGGGTGCCCGGAGCGCCGGCCCCGAAGCTCCGCTGTACGACGTCGTAGCCGATCCGCGCCGAGGCGTCCGCCGGGAGCACCTTGATCGACGGCATCGCGGTGCGGAGCCCGACGACCGGAGCGGCCAGGACGAGCAGGACCACGAGCGCACTCAGGCCGTACGCGAACGGCCGGGCCCACAGGCGCTCGCCCCAGGCCCGGAACCTCGGCGACGCATGCTCGCCCTGGTGGACCCATGGCAGAGCGAGCTTGTTGATCCGGCGGTCGAGCTTGAAGAGCACGAGCGGCAGCAGGGTCAACGTCGCGGCCAGGACGAAGACCACCGAGAGCATGATGCCCCCGGCCATCGAACGGAACGACGGCGACGGCACGAGCATGACCGCGGACAGCGACACCAGCACCGTCGCGCCGGACAGCAGCACGGCCTTGCCGGCCGTGTCCATCGTCTCCGCCACAGCCCGGCGCCCGGAGTCGTGGTCGCCCATCCGGGCAGCACGGAACCGCACGACCAGGAACAGGGCGTAGTCGATGCCGAGGGCGAGCGAGAACATCATCGCGAAGTTCATCGCCCACACGGACACCGGCACGAGCTGGTTGATCAGCACGAGCGAGCCGGCCGAGGCGACCAGTCCCGAGAGGGTCAGGACCAGCGGGAGCCCGGCTGCCACCAGCGCACCGAAGGCGAGCACGAGGATGGCGAGGGTCACCGGCCACGAGAGCATCTCGGACTTAAGCATCGCGCTGAGGTTCGCCTGGTTGAAGTCCGACCACAGCAACGATGCGCCGGTCGGGTCCACCTGGACGTCGTTCGTGGACAGCGCACGCAGCGGACCCTTGAGATCGTCGGCCGCGCGAACCATCTCGTTCGGGTCGGCGCCTGCCCCACCGAGCAGCACCGCGGTCCGCCCGTCCTGGCTGACCGTGGCGCCCGCCTGCGGCTGCACCACGCCGGCGATCCGTGAGTCGTTCTCGAGCAGCTTCGTGGCGCGAGCCAGGACGCGAGCTCCCGTCCCCGCGGTCACCGGCCCCCGGGTGCTGTGCACCACCACCTGGATCGCCGTGCTCGCGTCGCCACCGAAGTGCTGCTGCGCCAACTCCCGTGCGGTCACCGACTCCGAGCCGTCGGCCTGCCAACCAGCCCCGGACAGCTGGGACTCCACCTGCGGTGCGAACGCGCCGAGCGCGACGATCACGAGCAGCCAGACGGCGGTCGTGACGCGGGCGTGGTGGGTGACCAGCACGCCGAGCCGGCCCAGCGGGCCCGGTCGGTAGCCGATCGCGGGATCGATGGAGGGCTGCTGGCGGCGAGCCTGCGCCGTCGTGGGCATGGGCGATGCCTCCTGGTGTCGTGGATTCGTTACATACCCTAGGGGGTATAGTGGAGGAACCGCAAAACTCCATCCGAACGGCCGAACCGAGGGATGCCCGATGGGTCAGTACACGCTCGCCGCGACCGTGAACCTGCCGTACGCCGAGGCGGTCACCGCCACCCGGTCTGCGCTGGCAGCGCAGGGCTTCGGCGTCCTCACCGAGATCGATCTGGCGGCCACGCTGAAGGCCAAGCTGGGAGTCGAGGTGACACCGCAGGTCATCCTGGGCGCCTGCCGCCCGGCCCTGGCGCACGCCGCGCTGCGCGCCGACCCGTCGGTGGCCGCGATGCTTCCCTGCAACGTGGTCGTACGCGCCGTCGACGCGCGGACGTCTGTCGTCGAGGCCTTCGACCCGGACGCCATGACCCACCTCGTCGCCAGCGGAGCCCTGGAGCCGGTGGCGGCGGATGCCCGGGCCCGGCTGGTCGCCATGCTCGCCGACCTGGAGCAGCAGGGCTGACCGTGGCAGGCCCGGCCGCCGCGCCGGAGCCACGGGGCAAGGGTGTCCCCGCCCGACGAAGGTCCCGAGGTCCCGGGGTCGTCCAGCCCTGCTGTGGCCGGGCCGCCTGTCCTTTAATCGAAGACAGCAGACGAGGAGGAGCCATGGCCGACAAGACCTGGACGGTGCGCGTCGACCTCCGCGACGGCGGTGACGCCGTCGACGCGGAGGCTGTGGTCGTCGGAGGTCCCGCGCTCCTCATCGGACACGGCCGAGCAGCCGTCGGCGCCGGCGGACGGGTGACGCCGGAGACCGAGGCCCTGGCGGTACGTCGTGCGCTCGCGGACCTGACCCAGTCGATGCGGTACGCCTGGGAGAAGACACACCTCGTCCACTCCGACCAGGCGTAGCCGATGGCTTGTGAGCAGGAGGTCGCGCGATGAGCACTGACCGGCACGGCCGGGTCGTCGTCGGTGTCGGACCTTCCGGCAACCACGACGCAGCCCTGGAGTACGCCCTCGCGGAGTCGGTCCGCAGAGACGCTGAGATCCACCTGGTCCTGGTGATGCACGAGCGTTGGCCGGGACTGGACGGCATGATCGAGATCAAGCTCATGGGGGAGGACCTGGTGCGGGTCGACACCAAGCTTCTGGTCGATTGCCAGAAGTGGCTGACGGACCGGGCCGGAGGTGACATCCGGGTGACCACGGAGATCGCCCACGGCAGCGTCGCGCCCTCCCTTGCTGCCGCGGCCCGTCGCGCCGACCTCGTCGTGCTGCAGCACCATCGGATGGCTCGGCCGTTCCACGTACCGACGCTCTCGGTCACCCACGGCGTCGCGGCCAGGTGCGACGTACCGGTCGTGGCGGTGCCCGACCACTGGCACGAGGCAGCCGCGATGCCGGGACCCGTCCTGGCCGCCGTCCTCGACGCCGAGACCTCCTGGAACGTCGCCGAGACCGCGTTCGAGGAGGCGCGGCTCTGCTCGGGCGAGGTCCGGCTCACGCGTGCCTGGTCGTACTGGGACGACCTCGGGGTCGAGGAGACGGCGCTGCGTTCCGGCCTGGCGCCCGAGTGGGAGTCCTACCTGCGCGACCGCATGCGCCCTGAGTTCGAGGCCGTGGTGGCCGCCCATCCACAGGTCCCGTGCGAGACGCTGGTGGAGCACGGGCAACCGGCGTACGTGCTCGTCACCCTGTCGTCGGAGGCTCGCCTGGTCGTGATCGGCCGGCACCACCCGGCGATGCCGATGGGTTCGCACCTCGGCCCGGTCACCCGCGCCGTGCTGACCCGCTCGGAGTGCCCGGTCATGGTCGTCGACACCCGGCGGCCGGCTGCCGTCCGGCCGGGTCCACGCGACGGTGCGTGACGCGAAGCGGGACCCGGCACGCTCAGGCAAGTACTCCGGATCGTGCCCGGGCCAGGGCCGAAGGTCCCGAGTCCGGCACACGAGAGCGACCGGCCATCGGCGGGACCGACCCGAGGCCCCCGTCCGAGGTGACCTAGGACTCTGGGGGCACCGGTCGGCGTCGACCGAGAGTGGACTCAGGACACCACGACGTGAGGACCGCTGCCATGGACACCGTCACCCGGCGAGTGCTCGACCGTCGGCCGTCGGTGGCGCCCCGGGAGCCATGACCGCCTCGAGGAGCCGGCCGCGGAGGCTCCGGATCCTCGTCCTCGTCCCTCTCACGCTCGGCGTCCCCACCGCGAGCGGGCGCGAGCAGCACGCGGAGGCCAGGAGATGAGCATCCAACCCTCGACCCGGGGTCTCGGCGCCGACGAGGCCGCCAGCCTGCTCGCGGAGCACGGCCCCAACGAGATCCCACCGGCCCCCTCCGTCGGCGTCGCCCGGCAGGTGCTCGAGCAGCTGCGCGACCCGATGCTCATCGTGCTGATGCTCGCGGCCACTCTCACCACGCTGACGGGTGACCACCCGGACACGATCGTGATCGCGCTGGTGATCGTCCTGAACACGACCGTCGGGATCGTGCAGCACCGTCGGGCCGAGCGGGCGGTCGCTGCCCTGCGCGACCTCGCTCCGCAACGCGCGACCGTGGTGCGGGACGGACTCCCGTACGGCGTGCCCGCGGCCGAGGTGGTCCCCGGAGACCTGTTGCTGCTCTCGGGCGGGGACGTGGTGGCGGCCGACGGGATCCTCGCGGATGCGCAGGCGCTGACCCTCGACGAGTCGGCGATGACGGGGGAGTCGCTCCCGGTGACGCATCAGCGGGGCGACACGCTCACGGCGGGGACCCTCGTGGTCCGAGGACGCGGTGAGCTGGTCGTCACGGCCACCGGACGCGACAGCGGTCTCGGGATGCTGGCCGCGATGGTGCACGAGGCTCCGCTGCGTCGTACGCCGCTGCAGGACCGGATGCGGCGTCTCAGCACCGCGTTGGTGGCCTCCGTGCTGGCCCTGACGGTCCTGGTGGTCGTGCTCGGGCTCCTCCGCGGAGAGGGTTTCGTGGAGATGCTGGTCGTCGGGGCGAGCCTGGCCGTGGCGGCCGTACCCGAGTCGCTGCCGGCGGTGATGACCGTGGCGCTGGCGACGGGTGCGCACCGGATGGCCCGGCGTTCGGCCGTCGTACGCCGGCTCTCGGCCGTCGAGACCCTGGGCTCGGTGACCGTGATCGCCACCGACAAGACGGGGACCCTGACGCACGGCAGCCTCGCGGTCGAGCACGTGTGGGCCGGACCCGAGGCTCCCGAGGAGGACGCTCGGACCCGCGACCTCCTCCGCGACCTCGTGCTCTGCAACGACGCGGAGCGCACCGGCGGCGACCAGCGAGGCGCGAGCGGCGACCCTCTGGAGATCGCGCTGCTCGACTGCGCCGAGGAGCACGGGCTGGATCCGGGCGCCACCCGCGAGCGCTGGGCTCGTTCGGCGGAGGTGCCGTTCGACGCCGCCTCGCAGCGCATGACGACGGTCCATCGCGATGGTCCGGGTCGGCTGACGGTGGTCAAGGGCTCTCCCGAGGAGGTCCTGCCGCTGGTGCCGGCCGACGAGCGTGCGGCAGCCGTGGAGATCGCCGACGAGTGGGCCCACGAGGGCTGTCGGGTGCTCGCGGTGGCGCGTGCGGACCGTGCGGACCTCGCTCCGTCCCCTGGGTCGATGGAGCTGGCGGGGCTGGTGGCCTTCAGCGACCCGCCGCGCGAGGCGGCGGCCGGCGTCGTACGGCGCTGTCACGAGGCCGGTATCCGGGTGGTCCTGGTGACCGGCGACCATGCCCTGACCGCGCACAGCATCGCCCGAAGGGTGGGCATCGAGGACGAGACCGACGACCAGCCCTCCGACCCTCAGCGCGAGAGTGGCGTGGACCGGTTCGGGTCGTCGGTCTTCGCGCGGGTGCGTCCTGGTCAGAAGGTCGACCTGGTGAAGTCTCTCCAGGCCCGCGGCGAGGTCGTGGCGATGCTGGGAGACGGTGTGAACGACGCTCCCGCCCTGAAGCGCTCCGACATCGGCGTCGCCGCCGGCCTGGGTGGCACCGAGGTGGCCCGGCAGGCGGCCGACGTGGTGCTGCTCGACGACGACCTCTCGACCGTCGTCGCGGCGATCGAGGAGGGCCGCCGGATCTTCGCCAACATCGGCTCCTTCCTCGTGTACGCCGTCTCCGGCGGCGTCAGCGAGGTCGCGGTGATGCTCTTCGGCCCCTTCCTCGGGATGGCGCTTCCGCTGCTCCCCTCCCAGATCCTGTGGATCAACCTGCTCACCCACGGCCTCACCGGCGTGGCGTTCAGTGGCGAGCCGCTTGCCCCCGACGCCATGCGCGAAGCACCCGTCCGTCGGGAGGCCCCGGTCCTGAGCCGTCCTGACGTGGTGCTCCTCGCCATCGCGGCCGCGTCGCTGGGCGCGACCGCGCTCGCCACCGGGCTCCTGGTGGGTGGCGACCAGGCCCGCACCGCGACGTTCGTGTGCCTCGGCCTCGGTCAGCTCGGCGTGGCCCTGTCGCTGCGCTCCCGGTCGCGGCGTACCGGGACACGCTCTCCGGTCGCAGGCCTCGGGCTGCCGCTGGCGGTGGCCGCCTCGGCGACCCTGATGCTGGTGCCGCTGGCGGTTGGCCCGCTTCGCGAGCTGCTCGGCATCGTGGAGCCCGGCACCTCCGGTCTCGCGCTGGCCGTGGGGCTGGCCGCCGTCCCGGCCCTGACCCTCGCCGTGGCGCGGCGGTTCGTGACGCGACCGCCCGCAGCCGGGTGACCGCGGGGCCCACGCACGAGGAGGCCAACGTCCCGGCAGCCGACGACCGATGGCCCGGGACCACGGAGCCGCGGGCGGTCACGATGGGATCGAAGGGATGGTGCGAGATGACTGCCTACGACGAGCAAGTTGGTCACGTGGTCGTCGGTGTCGACGGCTCCGAGCGCGGGTACGCCGGCGTCCGATACGCCGTCCGGGAGGCCTCCCGGTGGGGGGTCCCGCTGGATGTCGTGAACGTCGTTCCCGGCTATCTCCCGGTCGGGCCGCTGCTGATGCTCCCCGACGGATCCCTGCAGGCGTTCGGCGGCACGGTCGTCGAACGCGCCGCCAAGCTGGCCCACGAGCTGGCGCCCGAGCTCGTCGTGGTGACCCACATGCGTTCCGGCGGCCGGGTCCACGAGCTCGTGGAGTTCGCGCGTCAGGCACGTCTCCTGGTCGTAGGCGCTCGGCACCTCAGCGTCGCCCAGCACATCTGGACGGGAGCGACGGTCACCGGCGTCGTGAGCCGGTCGACGTGCCCGGTCGTCGTGGTCCCACCGACCTGGGAGCCGGCGGAGCCGCGCGGGCGGGTGGTCGTCGGCTACAAGTCGCCGCGGCACTCCGTCGAGCTGTTCGACGAGGCCTTCACACTGGCCGACGAGCTCGGCGCCGAGCTGGTCGTCCTGCACGCCTGGAAGCTCCCCAGCGCGTACGACGACCTGGTCGCCGCTCGCGCACCGGGGGACCGGTGGAACGCCGACGAAGCCGCCCGGATCGAGACAGCGCTGACCGACTGCCGGGCGGCGTACCCGAAGGTCGTCGCTCGGGTCGAGGTAGTGCAGGAGAGGCCCGTGCAGGCTCTCGTCGAGGCGTCCCGGACGGCCGATCGCCTGGTCCTGGTCAAGCCGGCGCATGGTGGCTACCTCCACCACCTGGGCAGCACGGCACGTGGCGTCCTCCGGATGTCGACCTGTCCGGTCGAGGTCGTGTCTCCCGTGGCCGTGCCGGAGCCGGTCACCGGCCTCAGCCTCGAGGAGGGCGGCGCCCTCGCGCGCTGACGACTTCCAGGAGGAGCACGGGTTGCTGGTCCCCGGCGGAGATGACCAACGCCTCTGACCGCCTCGGTGTGGCACGACGAGCATCGAAGGAGGTCGTCACCGCCAGGTGGCGATGTCGAAGGAGGATGTCATGACCTATGTACGTCCCGGCCTGCCCGGTAGCCCGGTCACGGTCGAGGAGCGCTACGAGAACTTCATCGGCGGCAAGTGGCTGCCGCCGGCCGGCGGGCAGTACATGCCCAACCCGGCACCTGCCACCGGTGAGGCCTTCACGGAGGTGGCTCGCTCCACTGCGGAGGACGTCGAGGCGGCTCTCGACGCGGCCCATGTCGCCGCCACCGAGTGGAACCACACGACCGGCACCGAGCGCGCCCGCGTGCTCGAGAAGATCGCCGACGCCATCGAGGCCAACAGCGAGATGCTCGCGGTGGCCGAGAGCTGGGAGAACGGCAAGCCCGTCCGGGAGACGCTGAACGCGGACATCCCGCTCGCGGTCGACCACTTCCGCTACTTCGCGGCGGCTGCCCGCAGCCGTGAGGGTCGCCTCACCGTCATCGACGAGAAGACGACGGCGTACCACTTCCAGGAGCCGCTGGGCGTCGTCGCCCAGATCATCCCGTTCAACTTCCCGATCCTGATGGCCGCGTGGAAGCTGGCGCCCGCCCTGGCCGCCGGCAACTGCTCGGTGATCAAGCCGGCGTCGCCCACCCCGTGGTCGATCCTGAAGCTGGCCGAGGTGATCGAGGACGTCGTACCGCCGGGCGTGATCAACATCGTCACCGGCCCCGGTGCGGAGGTGGGCAAGGCGCTGGCGACCAGCCCACGGATCGCCAAGATCGGGTTCACGGGCGAGACGGTCACCGGCCGGCTCATGATGCAGTACGCCTCGCAGAACATCATCCCGGTCACCCTGGAGCTCGGCGGCAAGTCGCCCAACGTCTTCTTCGAGGACGTCATGGCGCACGACGACGCTTTCCTCGACAAGGCCGTCGAGGGGCTCGTGCTCTACGCGTTCAACAAGGGCGAGGTCTGCACCTGCCCCTCGCGCGCACTCATCCAGGAGTCGATCTACGACGAGTTCATGGAGCGCTGCCTGCAGCGCATCGGCGCCATCGTGCAGGGTGACCCGCTCGACCCCGCCACCATGGTCGGCCCCCAGGTCTCCCAGCAGCAGCTGACGAAGATCTCCGGGTACGTCGACATCGGCCGCGACGAGGGTGCGGAGGTGCTGATCGGCGGCAAGCGCGCCGAGATCCCGGGCGACTTCGCCAACGGCTGGTTCTACGAGCCGACCGTGCTCAAGGGCCACAACAAGATGCGGGTCTTCCAGGAGGAGATCTTCGGACCCGTGCTGGCCGTCACCACCTTCCGGGACGAGGCCGAGGCGCTCTCGATCGCCAACGACACGCTCTACGGGCTGGGTGCCGGTCTGTGGACCCGCGACACGAACCGGATGTCGCGGATGAGCCGCGCCATCCAGGCGGGCCGGGTCTGGGTCAACTGCTACCACCAGTACCCCGCCGGAGCAGCGTTCGGTGGGTACAAGATCTCGGGGATCGGCCGTGAGAACCACCAGATGATGCTGGACCTCTACAGCCAGACGAAGTCGGTGCTGGTGAGCACCGACGAGCACAAGCTCGGACTGTTCTGAGCCGGTGATGCTCCCCGTGGTGCGTGCCAGCGACGCCGCCGTCGAGGCGGTCCACCGGTTGGTACGCGTCCACGGGGAGCTCATCTTCGTCCTCTCCGCCGGCTGCTGCGACGGCAGCGCCCCGATGTGCTTCCCGGTCGGCGAGTTCCTCGTCGGCACCGCCGACGTCGAGGTCGGCACCGTGGCCGGATGCCGGGTGTACGTCGAGCGCCGGCAGCTGGACGCCTGGCCGCACGCGGAGATCGTGCTCGCCGTCGAGCCGGGGTACGCCGACGGGTTCTCGCTGGCAGCGGGGGAGGGGCAGCACTTCGTCGCCGTCACCTCGAGCTGCCGGACCACCCTGTCAGATCTCTGATCGTCAGGTCACTGAGCGAGGCCGGTCCTCGAGACGGTCGGGCGGTACTCCTGGCCGGGCGCCCCATCGGGCGACGGGCCCCGGCGCCCGAAGGCCCGGTAGAGCTCGTCGGCTCCCCACACCACCACGGGGAAGGCCACCAGCACCAGCAGCTCCTGCCAGCTCAACGACCGTGTGCCCAGCAGCTGCTGGAGCGGCGGCAGGTAGATCGCGAGACCGGTCACGACGAGCTCGAACCCGATGCCGGCGAGCAGGAGCCGGTTGGAGAAGACGCCGATCCGCAGCAGGGAGACGCGGTCGGTCCGCGAGGCCATCGCCGTACCGACCTGGCAGGCGACGATGCCGGCGAAGGCCATGGTGGTCGCCCGGAGATAGGTCTCGTGCAACGGAGTGCCGGCTCCGACATCGGTGCCGGGGGTCCAGCCGGCCGAGTGCAGCACCCAGAGGAACCCTCCGGTCACCAGCAGGGCACTGACCCCGCCGAGGATGCCCCAGGCGCGGAGCAGCATCGAGCCGGTGATGATGCCCTCCGTACGACGTCGCGGCGGACGGTCCATGATCCCGGGCTCCGCGGCCTCGCGTCCGATGGCGAGCGCGGGCAGGGTCTCGGTGCCCAGGTCGATCATCAGGATCTGGGCGACGGTCAGGCCGAGTGGGATCGCTCCTCCGGAGAGGGCGAAGACGAGGAACGGGACGACCTCGGGCACGGCGTGGGCGAAGATGTAGAGGATGAACTTCCGGACGTTGTCGTAGACCCTTCTGCCGGATTCGACCGCCCGGATGATCGTGGCGAAGTCGTCGTCGGTCAGCACCATCGTCGAGGCCTCGCGTGCGACGTCGGTCCCGCTCTGGCCCATGGCGATGCCGATGTCGGCGCGACGCAGGGCCGGGGCGTCGTTCACGCCGTCCCCGGTCATCGCGACGACGTGGCCTAGTGACTGGAGCCGGGTGGCGATCCGGAGCTTGTCCTCGGGCGAGCTGCGCGCGAAGACCAGCTCGTCGCCGCGGGACAGCAGGTCGTCGAGGACGCCGTCCGACATCTCGTCGAGCTCCTGGCCTGGGACGACGTTCGCCTCCCCGACGGCCCGGATGCCGGCCGAGCGCGCGATCGCCGCCGCGGTGGCGCCGTTGTCACCGGTGATGACGTGCACCGTGATGCCCGCGTCGTGGGCGCGCCGTACGGCGTCGGGCACGGCGTCGCGGACCGGGTCGGTCAGTGCCACGAAGCCCAGCAGGACCAGGTCCCGCTCCACGTCGGCGCGGTCCGCAGGGGCGGGGTCGGTGCCGAGGTCCCGACGGGCACAGGCGATGAGCCTGAGGCCCTGGGAGGCGAGGTCCAGCAGCCGCGACTCCGCACGCGCCCGGAAGGCGTCGTCGAGCGGCACCGGAGGCAGCTCGTCGTGCGCGACCTGGGTACACCGGGCCAGGACGGCTTCCGGGGCGCCCTTCGTGTACGCCGTGATGCGGACGGGTACCTGCGCGGTGGGCGGCGTCTCGGCGGCCAGGACGGTCATCAGCCGGAGGCGGGGGTCGAAGCGGAAGGTCTCCGTGCGCTGCGACCCGGTGGCCACGTCGCGGCCCCGGGCGATCCGGTCCGCGGCCTGGAGCAGCGCCAGCTCGGTGGGATCACCGGTGCGGGACTCTGCGTCCGCCGTCGTGCACGCGTGCAGCGCGCGGGCCAACGCGACCGCCTCGCCCTCCGCCTCGGGTGCGGATCGGCCCGTGGGACCCCACGTGCTGTGGACCTGCATGCGGTTCTGGGTCAGCGTCCCGGTCTTGTCGGTGCAGATGACGTCGGTCGAGCCCAAGGTCTCGACAGCGCTGAGTCGCTTGACCAACCCACCCCGTCGGGCCAGGTCGGCCACGCCGACCGCCAGGGCGAGGGTGATCGTGGGCAGGAGGCCCTCGGGCACGTTGGCGACGAGCAGCCCGATCGCGAACACGGACGCCTGCGTGAAGCTGAGGCCGGCCAGCATCCCGAGCGGCAGGAAGGCGATGCCCACGCCGACAGCGACGCCCGCGATCAGCCACGCCACGCGTCGTACCTGGCGCTCCAGGGGGCTGCTGTCGTGACGCGTACGGCTGCTCAGGGCCGCGATCCGTCCGAGCTCGGTCGCCATGCCGGTGTGGACCACGATCGCGGCTGCCTCACCCGCCGTGCAGGTGGTGCCGGAGAGCAGCACGTCCACGGCTTCGACGACCCGCACGGACGCCGCGTCCCGGGCCTCGGCTGCCTGACGCTCCACCGGAACGGACTCGCCGTTGATCGCGGAGAGGTCCACCTCGACGGCACCGCGGACGAGCCGGGCGTCGGCACTGACGGCGGCACCCTCCTCGACGAGGAGCAGGTCACCTGGTACGACGCTCGCTGCGTCGACGACCAACCGGCGGCCGTCGCGGATCACCAGCGTCTGGGCCGGGAGGTAGGCGCTGAGCGCGGCCACGGCGTGCTCGGCATGCCGTTCCTGGATCAGGGCGAAGGCCGCGTTCAGGGCGATGACCACGATGATGGCGATGCCCAGTGTGAGTCCCTGCGTGGTGACGGCCAGCCCTGCCGCGAGCCACAGGAGCAGTGCCAGCGGATGGGTCAGCTGGCGCAGCAGCGCTGCCGGCAGGCCGCCCTTGTGGGTCGTGGCCAGGGTGTTCGGGCCGATCTCCGCCAGCCGCCTGCGTGCCTCCAGACCGCTCAGGCCCTCCTGATCGCACCGCAGCTCAGCCAGCAGCACCGGCAGCTCGGCGAGCAGGAGGTCGGAGTGTCCGTTGGCAACCGCGGGGTCCGGATCGCGCTTGGGGCGCACAGCGCCCACCAGGTTGTCTCGCACCATGCCACCACCGTGCGAGACCGACGAGCCCGGGCCCAGAGGCGTAGGGCCCGAGCCGGGGTCGGGGTGACGGGACCTTGGCCACCTACCGACGGGCCTTCCCACCCTGATCGGTGCCGGCTTCCGGGCGCAGAGTGGGTGTGAGGTCACCCGAAGGGAGATCCGTCATGAAGATCGTGGCGTTCGTCGCCATCGCCGTCGTGCTCCTCGCGATCGTGGTCCTGAGCATGTCCATGCGCGTGGTGAACCAGTACCAGAAGGGCGTCCTGTTCCGGCTCGGCCGGGTGCAGGGTGTCCGTGAGCCGGGATTGACCTTCATCATCCCGTTCATCGACGTACTCAGGAAAGTGTCGATGCGCATCATCACGATGCCGGTCCAGTCCCAGGGGATCATCACCAAGGACAACGTCAGCATCGACGTCGCCGGTGTCGCCTACTTCAAGGTGACCGATGCCGTGCGGTCGGTCGTCGCCATCGAGAACGTCGCGGCCGCCATAGACCAGATCGCGCAGACCACCCTGCGCAACGTGGTGGGGCAGCACACCCTCGACCAGGCGCTGTCCGAGACGGACTCGATCAACGCCAACATCCGCGACATCCTCGACCGCACCACCACCGAGTGGGGCATCCTCGTGACGCTCGTCGAGCTCAAGGACATCCAGCTCCCCGACAGCATGAAGCGGGCCATGGCCCGGCAGGCCGAGGCCGAGCGGGAGAAGAGGGCAAAGATCATCGCCGCCGAGGGCGAGGCGGCCGCGGCCGCCGCGCTCGGTGAGGCGTCGGACACCATGATGAAGCACCCGCTGGCTCTCCAGCTGCGGAACCTCCAGAGCCTCGTGGAGATCGGCGTCGACAAGAACACGACGGTCGTCTTCCCGGCCCCCTTGATGAGCACCATCGGCGAGCTCGGCAGCTTCCTGCGCCGCGAGGGTGAGGCCGCGTCGCTGCACGGGCTCGAGCACCTGCTACCCAGAGAGGAACAACATCATGAACGAGACAGTCACGCGTTGGTCTGTGCAGCTCTACCTCAGTGAGGTCGACGGCCGCACGCACGCCGAAGCCCGGCTGGTCACCGGGGTGGAACCCCCGCTGACCGCGACGGGGACAGCCACGCTCTCCGAGCGCGACACCCTGGACGTCCCCGAGATCGGGTTCGAGCTGGCGACCGCGCGGGCGCTCCACGCGCTGGCCGAGGCCCTGCTGACGACCGCGGACGACGACGTACAGGCACTCACGACCTGATGCCGAGCGCGGCCGGGGCGCGACCGGGACACCGGTCGCGCCCGCCAGGCGTCGGCTGCGGTCGCGACTCGGTGGACGGCCGCTAGGTCACCAGGGGCCCGCTCTGTCCCTCCAGGTGAGCCGGACGAACCCAGCTCCAGCTGCCCGACCTGACCGTTGGAGCCCATCCGGCGTGACCCGGATCTCCCGGTCGTCAGGGGCGCGTCAGGGTCTCCACCCACCACGTCAGGAAAGCGTTAGGAGCAGAGCCGTCCGCCTCTCGCGTGCGCTCTGATGGAGAGCGAATCCTGACGGAGGACGCAAGGTCCTCCCCTTCATGGAGGTGTGTCGTGCAAGATGTCGCCCTGGTGGCGCTGACGATCGCGGTGTTCGCCGTCCTGGCTCTGATCCTGAAGGGGTTGGAGCGGCTGTGAGCACCGAGAACCTGGTCGGCCTGATCCTGGCCTTCCTGCTGACCGGCTACCTCGTCATCGCCCTGCTCTTCCCGGAGCGGTTCTGATGAGCGACACCGCGGCCGGGCTGCTCACCGTCCTTGCGCTGGTCGCCGTCCTGGGCGTCACGCACGTCCCCCTGGGCGACTACATGGCGCGCGTCTACTCAGCGACGACCCACTGGCGTTCGGAGCGCTGGTTGTACCGGGTCTGCCGGATCGACCCCGACGCCGACCAGACCTGGGCGACGTACGCCCTGTCCGTGCTCGGCTTCTCGCTCGCGTCGGTGCTGTTCCTGTTCGGCCTGGAGCGGGTCCAGCACGTGCTTCCGCTGTCGCTGGGGTACAGCGCGGTGGAGCCCCACCTGGCCTGGAACACCGCCGCGTCGTTCGTGACCAACACCAACTGGCAGAACTACTCCGGCGAGGCGACCATGGGCCACCTGGTCCAGATGGCCGGGCTCGCGGTGCAGAACTTCGCCTCGGCCTCGGTCGGCATCGCCGTCGCCGTCGCGCTGGTGAGGGGATTCGCCCGGTCCCGGACCAACCGGGTCGGCAACTTCTGGGTCGACCTCACCCGCGGCTGCGTGCGGATCCTGCTGCCCCTCAGCATCGTCGCGACCGTGGTCCTGATCGCCGCCGGTGTCGTGCAGAACCTCTCCGACCCGCACACGATCTCGACGCTGGCGGGCTCCACCCAGCACCTCCCGGGCGGTCCCATTGCGAGCCAGGAGGCGATCAAGGAGCTCGGCACGAACGGCGGCGGGCCCTACAACGCGAACTCCTCTCACCCGTTCGAGAACCCCAACGCCTTCACGAACCTCCTCGAGATCGTGATGCTGCTGCTGATCCCCTTCGCACTGCCGCGCACCTTCGGCAAGCTCCTGGGTGACCGGCGTCAGGGCTGGGCGATCCTGGCCGCGATGGCCGTGATCTTCGCGGCTTCGCTCACCCTGATCACGGTGTTCGAGGCGCACCACTCCGGGACCGCGCTCACCAGTGCCGGCGCCTCCATGGAGGGTAAGGAAGTGCGCTTCGGCGTGCCGTCATCGGCGCTGTTCGCCGACGCGACCACGTTGACGTCGACCGGGGCGGTCGACTCGATGCACGACTCCTTCACGCCACTCGGCGGCGGTGTGGCGATCCTGAACATGATGTTCGGCGAGGTCGCCCCCGGTGGCACCGGATCCGGCCTGTACGGGATGTTGGTACTCGCCGTGATCACGGTGTTCGTCGCCGGACTGATGGTGGGGCGCACGCCGGAGTACCTCGGGAAGAAGATCCGGTCCCGCGAGGTGAAGTTCGCCGCGCTCTACATCCTGACCACGCCCGCTGTGGTGCTGATCGGCGCCGGGGTGGCGATGTCGATCCCGTCGGCGCGGGCCTCGATGCTGAACGCCGGGCCGCACGGACTGTCCGAGGTGCTCTACTCCTTCACCTCGCAGGGGAACAACAACGGCAGTGCGTTCGCGGGGCTGACCGGGAACACGAACTTCTACAACATCGCCGGAGGACTGGCCATGCTCGTCGGCCGTTTCCTGCCGATGCTGTTCGTCCTCGGCCTGGCCGGGTCCCTGGCGGAGCAACGGCCGGTCCCCGCGACCGACGGCACCCTGCCCACCCACCGTGCCCTGTTCGTGACCATGCTCGTCGGCGTGGTGCTGGTCGTGGTCGCTCTCACCTACTTCCCGGCCCTGGCGCTGGGACCACTCGCGGAAGGAATCACCCGATGACCACCCAGACGGTGACCCCCGAGACGCCGGACACCGCCCAGGTCAGCGTTCACCGGGTCGGGGCCGGCCTGCTCGACGTCCGGATGGTGGTGACCCAGCTCCCGGCGGCCTGCGCCAAGCTGGACCCGCGCACGATGATGCGCAACCCGGTGATGCTCGTGGTCGAGGTGGGCGCGGCCCTGTCGACCGTGCTCGCCGTCTCTCACTCCTCGGCCTTCGCCTGGCTGACCGTGATCTGGCTCTGGGCCACCGTGGTCTTCGCCAACCTCGCCGAGGCCGTGGCCGAGGGTCGCGGCAAGGCCCAGGCCGCGACGTTGCGGCGCAGCCGCCAGGAGACCAACGCCCGCGTGCTGGTCGGCGACGGCGAGCGCAGCGTGCCTGCGGCCGACCTCAAGGTCGACGACCGGGTGGTCTGCGAGGCGGGCGACGTCATCCCCAGCGACGGTGACGTGGTCGAGGGCATCGCCAGCGTCGACGAGTCCGCCATCACCGGCGAGTCCGCACCCGTGATCCGCGAGGCCGGGGGCGACCGGTCGGCGGTCACCGGAGGCACCCGGGTGCTCTCCGACCGCGTCGTCGTACGGATCACCGCCAAGCCGGGCGAGACCTTCCTGGACCGGATGATCGCCCTCGTCGAGGGTGCGGCGCGGCAGAAGACACCGAACGAGATCGCGCTGAACATCCTGCTCGCCAGCCTGACCATCGTGTTCATGCTCGCGGTGGTGACGTTGCAGCCGCTGGCCACGTTCAGCGGTGCTCCGCAGACCGGGATCGTGCTGACGGCACTCCTGGTCTGCCTGATCCCGACCACGATCGGCGCGCTGCTCAGCGCCATCGGCATCGCGGGCATGGACCGGCTCGTCCAGCGCAACGTGCTGGCCATGTCAGGGCGTGCCGTCGAGGCCGCCGGCGACGTGAACACCTTGCTGCTGGACAAGACGGGCACGATCACGCTCGGCAACCGCGAGGCCGTCGAGTTCCTGCCACTGGCGGGGGTCGACGCCCAGGAGCTGGCCGACGCGGCGCAGCTGTCCAGCCTCGCCGACGAGACCCCCGAGGGCCGCTCCATCGTGGTCCTGGCCAAGCGCGAGTACGGACTGCGTGACCGCCACCCCGGCGAGCTGACCCACGCCACGTTCGTGCCGTTCAGCGCCCAGACCCGGATGAGCGGCTGCGACCTGGCCGAGAACGGCCGGTCCCGCGAGGTCCGCAAGGGGGCCACCAGCGCCGTACGTGAGTGGGTCCGCGAGAGTGGCGGCACCCCACCGACCGACCTCGGTCCGATGGTCGACGCGATCGCCGGCGGCGGTGGTACGCCCCTCGTCGTCGCCGAGCACAACCCGGCGGGCGCGCGCGTCCTCGGTGTCATCCACCTCAAGGACGTCGTCAAGAACGGGATGCGCGAGCGGTTCGACGAGCTGCGGCGGATGGGCATCCGCACGGTGATGATCACCGGCGACAACCCCCTGACTGCCAAGGCCATCGCCGACGAGGCCGGTGTCGACGACTTCCTCGCCGAGGCCACGCCGGAGGACAAGCTCGCCCTGATCAGGTCCGAGCAGGAGGGCGGCCGCCTGGTCGCGATGACCGGTGACGGCACCAACGACGCGCCGGCGCTCGCGCAGGCCGACGTCGGCGTGGCCATGAACACCGGAACGTCGGCTGCGAAGGAGGCCGGCAACATGGTCGACCTCGACTCCAACCCGACGAAGCTGATCGAGATCGTGGAGATCGGCAAGCAGCTGTTGATCACCCGTGGCTCGCTGACGACGTTCTCGATCGCCAACGACGTCGCCAAGTACTTCGCGATCCTGCCGGCGATGTTCGCCTCGGTGTACCCCGGGCTCGGCCGGCTGAACGTGATGCACCTGTACAGCCCGTCGTCCGCGATCCTCTCCGCGGTCATCTTCAACGCCCTGGTGATCGTGGCGCTCGTGCCACTGGCGCTGCGCGGGGTCCGGTACACCCCCTCCTCGGCGGCCTCGATGCTGCGCCGCAACCTGCTCATCTACGGCGTCGGCGGCCTGATCATCCCGTTCATCGGCATCAAGCTCGTCGACCTCGTCGTCCAGTTCATCCCCGGAATCAGGTGACCTCCATGAACATGCTTCGACAGACCCTCGCCGGGCTCTGGATGCTTCTCGTCCTCACCGTGGTCTTCGGCCTCGGCTACCCGCTGCTGATGACGGGCGTCGGCCAGGTCGCCTTCCACGACACGGCCAACGGCTCCATGGTCCAGGTGCAGGGGAAGGACGTCGGCTCATCCTTGATCGGTCAGGAGTTCAAGGGCGCCCAGTGGTTCCGGTCCCGGCCCTCGGCGGGGTCCTACGACGCCCTCGCCTCGGGCGGGACGAACCTCGGGCCCAACTCGCCCGACCTGCTGAAGGCGGTCCAGAAGGCCCGTGCGCAGATCGCGCAGGAGGACGGCGTCGCCCCGGGTACGGTCCCGCCGGACGCGGTCACGTCCAGCGCCTCCGGGCTCGACCCCGACATCAGCCCGGCGTACGCCGACATCCAGGTGGCCCGCGTGGCCGAGGCCCGGGGGCTGGCCGTGGCCGGACGTCCAGCACCTCGTCGACGCGCACACCCAGGGACGGATCCTCGGATTCCTGGGCGAGCCGCGCGTCAACGTGCTCGAGCTCAACCTCGCGCTCGCGCAGCTCGGACGATGACCGGGAGAATGGCCGCGTGAGCCGTGGACGTCTTCGTGCCTACCTCGGGATGGCCCCCGGGGTGGGCAAGACGTACGCCATGCTCGACGAGGGCAAGCGGCGGCTGGACCGAGGGACCGACGTCGTCGTGGGCGTGGTCGAGACGCACGGTCGCGCCCACACCGCGGAGCGCCTCGAAGGTCTGGAGGTCGTGCCGCGCAAGCAGCTGAGCTACCACGGGACGACGTTCGAGGAGATGGACCTGGACGCCGTGCTCGCCCGGCGGCCGGCCGTTGCGCTGGTCGACGAGCTGGCGCACACCAACATCCCAGGCAGCCGCCACGAGAAACGGTGGCAGGACGTCGACACGCTCCTCGACGCCGGCATCGACGTCATCACCACCGTGAACATCCAGCATCTGGAGTCGCTCAACGACGTGGTGCAGCGGATCAGCGGCGTCGAGCAGCGCGAGACCATCCCCGACGAGGTGGTACGCCGTGCGGACCAGATCGAGATCGTCGACATCGCCCCGGAGGCGCTGCGGCGCCGGATGGCTCACGGCAACATCTACCCGTCCGACCGGGTCGACGCAGCGCTGTCCAACTACTTCCGCGTCGGCAACCTCTCGGCCCTGCGCGAGCTGGCCCTGCTCTGGGTGGCCGAACGCGTGGACGAGGGCCTCCAGCGCTACCGGGCCGCGCACGGGATCGACCAGCCGTGGGAGGCGCGCGAGCGGATCGTGGTCGCCCTGCCCGGTGGCCCCGAGGGCGAGACGCTGCTGCGGCGTGCGGTGCGGATCGCCACCCGGACGACCGGCGCCGATCTGCTCGCTCTCCACGTGGTCAGGGGCGACGGCCTGGCCGGGCTTGACCCTGCCGAGCTCGGACGCCAGCGCCGACTCGCGGAGTCGATGGGCGGGTCGTGGCACCAGGTCGTCGGCGACGACGTCGCCGTGGCGCTCCTGGACTTCGCCCGCGTCGAGAATGCGACCCAGATCGTGCTGGGAGCCAGCAGCCGGGGTCGGTGGGAGAGCTTCCTGGCCGGTGAGGGCATCGGTGCCCGGGTCGCCCGGTTGTCGGGCAAGATCGACGTCCACCTCGTCACCCACGAGGCCGCACGAGGGCCCGACCGCCTGCCCAGGCTTCCGGTCGCGGGCCTGACGACCGCGCTCAGCATGCGACGCCGGGTACAGGGAGCGGTGGTCGCGCTGGTCCTCCTGCCTCTGCTCACCATCGCGCTCTCACGCGTGCGCAGCGAGCTCAACCTGCCCAGCGACATCCTGCTCTACCTCGCCGTTGTCATCGTGGTGGCGCTGATCGGCGGGCTCTGGCCGGCCCTGGCCGCAGCGATCGTGGGCAGTCTCCTGCTCAACTACTACTTCACGCCGCCGCTCTACACGTTCACGATCTCGGACCAGAACAACACCCTCGCCCTGGCGGTCTTCGTCGCGGTCGCGGCTCTGGTCTCCGTCCTGGTCGAGCGCGTGGTCCGGCGTACGACGGAGGCCGGGCGCGCGTCAGCCGAGGCGGCCATCCTGGCCGGTCTCGCCGGCGGCATCCTGCGCGGCGAGACCTCGCTACCGGAGATCCTCGGCCGGGCCCGAGAGACGTTCGGGCTGGAAGCGGTGACCCTGCTCGAGCGGCGTGACACCTCCGACTCGTGGCAGGTGGTCGCCCACGTGGGGGAGGCTCAGTCGGGCACGGCAAGGACCGACGTACCGGTCGGCGAACGCCTCATGCTGAGCGTGAACGGCACGGTGCGGGCTGCCGACCAGCGCCTGCTGTCGGCGTTCGCGGCCCAGGCCGCGGCGGTCCGCGAGCACGACCAGCTGGCGACCCGGGCCGCGGAGGCGAGCGTGGTCGAGGAGGCCGATCGCACGCGCTCCGCCCTGCTGGCCGCCGTGAGCCATGACCTCCGCAGCCCCCTGGCGTCCGCGAAGGCGTCCATCACCTCGCTGCGCAGCGACCGGGTGCAGTGGACCCCGGCGGCACAGGCCGAGCTCCTGGCCACTGCCGACGAGTCGCTCGACCGGCTCACCCGGCTGATCGAGAACCTCCTCGACATGAGCAGGCTCGAGGCCGGTGCTCTGGGCGTGAGCCTCGGCCCGGTCGCCCTGGACGAGCTGGTGCCGATCGTGCTGGACGCCCTCGGCGCCGACGCCTCGCAGGTCAGGGTGAAGGTGCCGGAGACCCTGCCCGAGGTCCTGGCCGATGCCGTGCTCCTGGAGCGAGTGCTGGTCAATCTCCTGGGCAACGCGGTGCGCTACAGCCCTCCGCAGACACCACCTCTGCTCGCTGCCAGCTGCCACGCGGGGACGATGGACATCCGGGTGGTCGACCGCGGGCCGGGCGTGCCCGCGTCGCAGAGCGAGCAGCTGTTCGCGCCGTTCCAGCGGCTAGGCGACCGCGACAACACCACGGGCGTGGGTCTCGGCCTCGCGCTCTCCCGCGGTCTCACCGAGGCCATGGGCGGCTCCCTGACGGCCGAGGACACTCCCGGAGGGGGCCTCACCATGACGGTCACGCTGCCGCTGGTCGGCCAGCCGGTGGTGTCGCAGCCGGCGGTCGGTGAGCTGACGTGACGCGGGTACTCGTGATCGATGACGAGCCGCAGATCCTGCGCGCGCTCGTGGTCAACATGCGGGCCCGGGGGTACGACGTACTCACGGCGAACGACGGGGCGAGCGCCCTCAAGACGGCCGGTCTCCATCCACCCGACCTGGTCGTGCTCGATCTCGGCCTCCCCGACATGGAGGGCACCGAGGTGATCGCGGGACTCCGTGGCTGGACGACGGCTCCGATCATCGTGCTCACGGGCCGTACCGAGCAGATCCAGAAGATCGCTGCGCTCGACGCCGGCGCCGACGACTACGTCACCAAGCCGTTCGGGGTCGAGGAGCTCTTCGCCCGGATGCGCGCGGTCTCGCGCCGGGTCACGGCCCAGCATGCGCCGAGCGTCACGTTGGGGGAGTGGGTCGTCGATCTCGCAACCCACCGGGTGCGCCCGGCGAACGGCGAGGGCGACGACCAGAGGCTCACGCCCACCGAGTGGCGGATCCTCGAGATCCTGGTGCGCAACCCGGGCCGCCTGATCACCAAGCGGCATCTGCTCCACGAGGTCTGGGGCCCCGGCTACAACACCGAGAACCAGTACCTCCGGCTCTACCTCGCACAGCTGCGCCGCAAGCTCGAGCCCGACCCGGCCCGGCCGGCGTACCTCCTGACCGAGACCGGGATGGGCTACCGCTTCCGTCCCGACGACGACGAGTCCGCAGGCTGACGTACCCGGTCAGGCCATGAACCCCAGCGTGTGCTCCTTCAGGCCCGGGAACACCTGGTGGGTGGGGCTGCCGAACCGCGACCTGACGATCTCGGCGAGCACGTTGCGGTAGTCGGTGGTGACGTGGAGGTCCGCCTCGAGGTGGTGGGAGAGCGGCTTCCAGCCCTGCTTCTTGGAGACGTAGTACTTGCCACCCTTGACGCCGGCCCCTGCCACGAACATCACGTTGCCCCAGCCGTGGTCGAGTCCCTGGTTGGCGTTCTCCACCGTCCGTCGTCCGAACTCGCTGATCGTGACCAGCGTGACCTTGTCGGCCTGGCTGCCGAGGTCGGCGAAGAACGCCGCGAGCGAGGTGGCGAGGTCGTGCGCATTGCCGATCATCAGGCCACTGTCCGCGGTGCCGAGGTCGACGTGCATGTCCCATTCGCCCTGGTCGACCGTGATCACCTCGACGCCGATGTTGCCGCGGATGATCCGCGCCGCCACCGAGAGTGCGGCTCCGACGCCCGAGCCGCCGTACGACGCGGTGTTGTCCCTCGTGGCGAGCACCGGCGCCACGTGGCTCGTGGCCTGCAGCGTCGACCTCATCGCTCGGCCGATGGTGCTGTGGTCGTTCGCGTACAGGGTGGTGAGGGAGCGCCGGCGCTTGCCCTTCGGGTCCGTGTCGTGCCGGTCGTCGGCCGCGATGTTCAGGTCCGTCAGCGAGCCCACGGTCATCAGGGGCATGGGGCCGACGAGCTCGGTGGGTGGCGGTCCGGAGACGACCCCGACACCCTGCAAGGGGGAGTGGTGGTTGTCGGTCCCGACGAGCCGGTTGAGCCAGCCCACCCGCTGGCTCGAGCCCGGATGCGCCTCCTCCACCTCCTCCATCGCCGAGAAGTGGGAGCGGTTGGCCACCGACAGCCCGGTCGCGTGGATCGCTGCCAGGTTGCCGGCCTTCCACATCGGAAGCAGCGGGGCGAGCTGGGGATGCAGCCCGAAGAGCGAGTCCTTGGCGAGAAGTCGGTCCTTCGGGATGCCGATCGTGGGGCGAGCCTTGTAGTAGCCGTGGTCGCCGTGCGGCACGACCAGCGACATGCCGTCCGCGCCACCGCGCAGCGACAGCACGACGAGCACGGACTTCGCGTTCCTGAGGGAGGAGGCCGAGGCCGTGACGGTGGCGGACCCCACCATGAAGGTGGCACCGCCGAGGGCCAGGGCACCGCGCAGCATGCTGCGTCGGCTCATCTCGGCGTACTCCGGACAGCAGCCGTCCTGCGGTCGGGGGGTCATCGGGTCCATGGGAGTCACCGCCGGAAGAACTCGGGAGAGTCGAAGAAGGTCGTCAGGAGCCGTGGGAAGAGCCACTGCATCACCGGGTGGTTCTTGGTGATCTGGGCGTGGGGATGGGTCGCCACGGCCTGACTGCACGCCTTCTGCAGAGTCGCCGATGCGTGCCGCTGGAGGATCCGCTGCGACATGGCGTCGACGAGGTGGTCGAAGCGGGTCCTCGGCTCCGGCAGCCACGACGTGGGTGCGGGGTAGTTGACGCCCTTGCTGGGCCACCAGCCGCCCGACATGGAGTAGTGCGTCGACATCGAGCCGAGCAGCCGCGACGGCGAGCACCACGCAGCGGTCTCGTTCGGCTGGCCGTTGGGGGCCGGCCAGGACATCGGCTCCATCCCGATCGTCCCCGACTGCCAGACCAGCTGGTGGGCAGCGCGGTCGGCCGTGTGCGGCCTGTGGACCTTCACGCCCATCAGCCGGTACGTCGCGACGAGGTCGCCCTCGGGGTCGCGGACCTTGGCGCCGACCGAGTCGTGGAACGCCTTCGAGGCGACCAGCGCACGCAGCACCGGCCGGATCTGGGTGCCGTGCGCCAGGTAGACCTGCGCCAGGTGGTCGACCAGCGCGCGCGGCGGGTCGTCACTGACGAACGCCACGGCCAGCTCGTAGGCGATGTGCTTCGCGGTGGCCGGATGATGCGCGAGGTAGTGCAGGTACTGCCGGGTCACCTTGCGGCCGTCCGGCGAGGAGTTCTTGCTGTGGAAGCCGAGCACGCTGACCGGATGGTGGTAGTGGACGAACTTGTTGTACGTCGCGGCCCAGGTGTTCCACACGTCGACCCGCCACCCCGTGAGGATCCGGGCGGAGTCCACGACGTCGTGCTCGGTGTACCCGGCGTCCAGCCCGACGGTGTGCACCTCCAGCAGCTCCCGACCCTGGTTCTCGTTCGGGTGCTCCTTGTCCGAGACCGCGTTCCCCAGGTAGATGCCCATCGCTGGATGGACGGTCACGGCCTGCAGCAGCGACTCGAAGGAGCCCAGGGCCCGGGCGCGGATGGCGTCGCCGTACTTCTTGCGATAGGTGAAGACACCGTCGGCGCCGACCGGGACGTTGAAGTGGTTCTCCCAGAACTCCGTCATCACCTCGAGGACCTGGCGCCGGCTGTACATCCGCCGCAGCAGCAGCCAGTTCTGGTAGTCGACCATGACCTCCCAGCCGCCCACCCGGCCACTGGCGTTCTCGGCGGCGATCCTCGGTGTGGACCACCCGAGGTGAGGGAACCACGACTCGATGCTCTGGGCGTGATGGTCGGGCACCTGGGCGGGACTCAGCTGCCACTCGAACCAGCCGTCGGCGCCGCCGTGGTGCCGGACCAGGCGCGCGAGAGCGGGCGTCACGCCGTACGAGAAGCGGCCGACCAGGTGGCGCGCCGGCGTCGCCAGGAGCGGTGCGCCGTGGTGGTGCGCGGCGTACGACGCAGCCTCGGCGGGCGCGTCCACGAGGGTGGCACCGGCGGCCAGCCCGGCACCGGCGAGCACGGTACGTCGTGCGGGGGCTCGACCGGGGGCGGTGTCGGCCATGACGGGGCTCCAGTCGTGCGCTGTCGTCGCGGAGCCCCCGGGACGCGACGAGGATGTGTCGGAGGTCAACCGACACCGTAGGGGCTCTGGTGGGTTCACGGAAGCAGAACGCCGAACGACGTCCAGCCGCCGCCCAGGTGACCCTTCGGTGACATCCCTCAGCCGGGGGATGCCAAAGCAGCGGGTCGGGGTTAGCGTGGTCGGAGATGATCCGGGGGAAGCTGCTCGTGGCGGACAGGTCGTCGGCAGGAGGTCGACGCCCCGGACGGGCGCGCGCAGCGCTCGTGTCCGGCCTCATTCCCACGCTCGCGGTCGCGGTCGTCGCCGGAGGGCGGCAGCCCGACAGCGCTCTGCTCGCCACGGCTCCCACCCGGCCAGGCGCAGGTGCGACCGGCCCCTCCCTCCCGCCGGCCGGGATGCCCGACGGCTTCCACCGTCCGGGCGAGCGCACCATGCGGTCACCGGCGTCCATCTCTCGACTGAGCCCCCGGCTGGGACAGGCGAGCGTGCAGTCCATCCCCGACGTCGCCCTCGCGGCGTACCAGCAGGCGGCCGCGGTCATCGACACCGCCGACCTCTCCTGCCATCTGGACTGGACCCTCTTGGCTGCGGTCGGCCAGGTCGAGTCCGACCATGGTCGCGTCGGCGGCAGCCGGCTCGACCGCAAGGGCGTCGCCATCCCGCGGATCATCGGCCCGCGGCTCGACGGCCGCCACGGCACGGCTCTGATCCGCGACACCGACGCCGGTCGCCTCGACCGCGACCGCCACTACGACCACGCCGTCGGGCCCATGCAGTTCCTCCCGTCCACGTGGGCGGTGGTCGCCGTCGACGCCGACGGCGACGGCCGACGCAGCGTGCAGGACGTCAACGACGCTGCGCTCGGCTCCGCCGTCTACCTGTGCGCGGGCGCGGACGACCTCGCGACCCGCGCCGGGGCGCGGGCGGCGCTGCTCCGCTACAACCACAGCGCGACGTACGCCGCCGCCGTCCTCGCGATCGCCCGCGGCCTGCAGACCAGCGGCCTGTTCGCTCCCGTGCCAAGCCGCACCGTCGCCTACCTCCCGCCGGCGCAGCCGCAGGTTCACCATCCGACCGACGGTCACACGACCTCCGCGGACCCGCCCCCGATCGTGGTCACCGACCCGGTGCCGCCGCCCATTCCCACCAGCGCTCCGACGTCCTCTCCGTCCGAGGACCCGTCGCCTACGCCGTCGCCCACGCCGTCGCCCACCCCGTCGCCCAGTCCGAGCGGCTCGCCGGGGCCGAGCCCGACCCCGACGACCGTCCCGAGCTCCACCGGACATCCGATCCCCTTGCCGACGAGACCTCCGACGTTGCCCACTCCCACACCGTCGGGACCGACGACGAGCCCGACCAGCCCGACCCCGTCGACGTCACCGACCGGTACCCCCGAGCCTCCGGTGATCCCGGAACCGCTCCCGCCGCGGCTCGCCGATCTGACGCCGGCCGAGGTGGACGCCTTCAACGCCGCCTGGCCCGCCTGCGCCGCTGAGCTCCCCGACACCTGGACCCGGCGCGACGTACGCCGGATCCTCGCCGAGCAGCTCGACCTGTCGCGGCACGACCCTGCTCTGCGGGCGTTCGCCCACTGGGTCGACCGGCACCTGCACGAGGCCCCAGCGCCGACGGGCTAGGCGTACGCCGCTCCGGATCCGGCCCACGGGCCTGCCGCTGGGTAGAGTTCCCCGAAGCATCTCCGACCACGAAGGACCCCCACCCGCCCATGGACGGCTCCGACAGTCGCCCCCGTCCGCTCCGGCCCGGCTTCTGGGGTGACGCCCCGTGCTGACGTCGTGGATCCTGCTCGGCGTCTCGGGCCTCCTGGTGGCGGCCGCCGGTGTCTTCGTGGCGGCCGAGTTCTCGTTCGTCACGGTCGACCGGAGCACGGTCGCCGAGGCGGCCGACCGGGGTGACGCCCCGGCCGCGGGAGTGCTCCGGGCGCTGCGCTCCCTGTCCACCCAGCTCTCGGGTGCCCAGGTCGGCATCACCATCACCAACCTGGCCATCGGCTTCCTGGCCGAGCCCGCGATCTCGCGTCTGGTCTCCGACCCGCTCGGCTCCGCCGGCGTCCCCGGGGGAGCCGTCGACCCGATCGCCATCGCGATCGGCCTGACCATCAGCACTCTCGTGACGATCGTCTTCGCCGAGCTCGTGCCCAAGAACCTCGCGATCGCCCGGCCGATGGAGACCGCGCGCGCCACCCAGGGCTTCCAGCGGCTGTTCACCGCCGTGATGCGCGGACCGATCCACGTCCTCAACGGCTCAGCCAACGCGATCGTGCGCCGCCTCGGCATGGAGCCGCAGGAGGAGCTGCGCTCGGCCCGCTCGTCGACCGAGCTCGCGTCACTGATCTCCAGGTCCGCCGACGAGGGCACCCTGGACGCCGACACCGCCGAGCTCATGGAGCGGTCCGTGGAGTTCGGCACGCGCACGGCCGGCGAGATCATGACGCCCCGGGTGCGCACGGTCAGCCTCGAGACCAACGACCGGGCCTGGTCCATCATCGAGCTGGCCCGGGAGACCGGTCACTCCCGCTTCCCGGTCCTCGACCAGGACGACACGGTGGTGGGGACGGTCCACGTCAAGCACGCGGTGGCGCTGACGATCCCGGAGCGACAGACGACCCGGGTCAAGCACCTCATGTCCCGGCCGATCGTCGTACCCGACTCGCTGCGGCTCGACCCGCTGCTCACGCTGCTCCGCCAGGAGGGCCAGCTGGCCGTGGTCCTCGACGAGTACGGCGACCAGGCCGGCATCGTGACCATCGAGGACGTGATCGAGGAGATCGTCGGTGACATCGCCGACGAGCACGACCGGCTCGGCTCGCGGTCCCGGCGCCGTACGGACGGCTCGTGGTCGCTCTCCGGCCTGCTCCGTCCCGACGAGGTCGAGGACCTGACCGGCATCGAGCTCCCCGACCACGAGGACTACGACACGATCGCGGGCCTGGTCCTGCAGGCGCTCGGTCGGGTGCCCGAGCCCGGTGACGTGGCCGAGGTCCCGGTCCCCGACCGGTCCGACCCTGACCAGCCCGAGAGGCAGAAGCTCGCCCTCCTCACCGTGGAGCAGATGGACGGGCTCCGCATCGACCGGCTGTCCGTCCGAGTGCTCGACGGGGGTGGAGACGCATGAGCACGAGCGCCGCCGTCCTCCTGGCGATCCTGCTGGTCTTCGGCAACGCGTTCTTCGTCGCGGCCGAGTTCGCCCTGGTCTCCGCACGGCGTACCCAGATCGAGCCCCGGGCCGAGCAGGGCTCCCGCTTCGCGCGTACGACGCTGCGTGCGATGGAGAACATGTCGCTGGTGATCGGGGTGAACCAGCTCGGCATCACGGTGTGCTCGCTCGTGCTCGGTGCGGTGGCCGAGCCGACCGCGGCCCGGCTGCTCCGGCCGGCCCTCGACACCGCCCACGTCCCGCACTCGCTCGTCCATCCGGTCGCGTTCGCGGTGGGTCTCGCCGCGGTCGTCTATCTCCACGTGGTGCTGGGGGAGATGATCCCCAAGAACATCGCGCTCGCCGGGCCGGACCGCGCCGCGCTGGTGCTCGGTACCCCGATCTGGGCGATCGTCTCGGTGACCCGGCCGGTCATCAAGGTCGTGAACGTGCTCGCCTCCGGCGTCCTGCGGGTCTTCGGGGTCGGTCTGATGGACGAGGTCAGCTCCACCTACACCCGCGAGGAGGTCGCCGCGCTGGTGAAGGAGTCGCGCGGCGAGGGCCTGCTGGAGGAGGGGGAGTACGACCGGCTGTCCGGTGCCCTGGGCTTCGCCGAGAAGACCGTGGAGACCGTACTGATGCCGCCCGAGACCCTGCAGACCGTACGACGCGGGTCGACCGGCGCCGACGTCGAGGCGCTGTGCGCCTCGACGGGGTTCAGTCGCTTCCCCGTGGTCGGTGACGACGGTGCCCTGATCGGCTACCTGCACATCAAGGACGTGCTCGAGACCGACGAGGCGAAGCGTCAGCAGGTGGTCGAGGACAAGTGGATCCGGCCCTTCGCGCCGGTGCGCAGCGACGACCTCCTGCACGAGACGCTGGAGCAGCTGCAGCGTCGGGGAGCCCACATGGCTCGCGTCGTCGACGGGCTGGGCGAGACCGTGGGTGTGGCCACCCTGGAGGACGTGATCGAGGAGCTCGTCGGCGAGATCCGCGACACCGCGCACCAGGAGGCGTCGAGGCCGCCGAGCAACGGGAATGCCCATGCCACGGACGGTTAGGGTGTCCCCGGCGGTTCTCCGATGAAGGTGCAGGCGGAAGTGACGGACCAGACGACGCGCGACTCGCGCGTATGGACCGTCCCGAACGCCCTCAGTGTGCTGCGGCTGTTCGGTGTCCCGCTCTTCCTCTGGCTGGTCCTCGGCCCCCACGCCGACGGTTGGGCGCTCGGGGTCCTCATGGCCTCGGGGGTCACCGACTACCTCGACGGCTACCTCGCGCGGCGCCTCGACCAGACCTCGAAGCTCGGACAGATCCTCGACCCGGTGGCCGACCGCCTCTACATCCTGGCGGTCGTCATCGGGCTGGCCCTGCGCGACATCGTGCCGTGGTGGTTCGCGGTGATCCTGCCGCTCCGCGACCTGCTGCTGTGGGTGCTCGTGCCGATCCTGCGTACGCGGGGCTACAGCGCTCTGCCGGTGCACTTCCTCGGCAAGGCCGCCACCTTCAATCTCCTGTACGCCTTCCCCTTGCTGCTCCTCGGCGACGGCACCAGCGCGGCCGCGACCCTGGCCAAGGTGTTCGGCTGGGCGTTCGCCGGGTGGGGGATCGGACTGTACTGGTGGGCGGGTGTCCTGTACGCGTACCAGGTCTACAAGCTGGTGAAGACGACCGAGCGGCGGGTGATCGCGCATGGCTGATGCCCGCGCCCCCGTCGGTCCGCCGCCCGAACACGTCACCGTCCCGCTGCTTGCCCTGATCACCCAGCGCTCGCTCGACGCCGACTACGAGCACGTCGCGGCGCGTCGCCGTGCCGACGGCACCGGCGCCGCCCACCCCGTGCCGCGTCGTACGGCGGCCGTGGTGCTACTCGTCTTCGGACTGCTGGTCACCATCGCGGCCGTCCAGACCTCCCGCAACGCCTCGGTCGACGAGGCCAGCCGGGCCAGCCTGATCGACCAGATCGGCCTGCGCCGTCAGTCGGTCGCCGAGCTCCAGCGCCAGCTCTCGCAGGCCCAGAGCGACCGGCTCGGGCTGCAGCGGGCGGTCACCCATCAGCAGACGCTGCAGCAGGCGACCAACGCACGCCTCCAGCATCTCGAGGTGCGTACGGGGTTCGGGGCGGTCCGCGGCCCCGGCATCGAGGTCACCGTGAACAGCGCGCCCGGGAGCGACGGCTCGCAGCTGGTGCGCGACTCCGACCTCGCCCTCCTCGCCGACGCTCTCTGGGCGGCCGGCGCCGAGGCGATCTCCGTCAACGGCGAGCGGCTCACGGTGCTGAGCTCGTTCCGCAACGTCGGCATCGGGATCCTGGTCAACTCGCGTCCGGTGAACCCGCCTTACGTCTTCGACGTGGTCGGCGACCCCGGCAGCCTGCCGGCCAACCTGCTCTCGACCTCCGCCGGTGGCCGGTGGTACGCACTGAAGAACAGCCTCGGCTTCCGCTTCGACGTCAAGAACGGTGGCACCATGTCGCTGCCGGCCGCTCCGCAGCAGCATCTGCGGTCCGCACGGATCGCCGGCTCGAACGAGCCCGACACTCGCACGCAGGGAGACAGCAGTTCATGATCGCGGCACTCGGCCTTCTCATCGGCGTCGTCCTGGGGCTGATCTTCACCCCCGACGTCCCTGCCGGCCTCGACCCCTACCTGCCGATCGCGGTGGTGGCCGCCCTCGACGCGGTCTTCGGTGCGCTGCGGGCCTACCTCGAAGGCATCTTCGACGACAAGGTCTTCGTCGTCTCCTTCTTCTCCAACGTCGTCATCGCTGCCGCGATCGTCTACCTCGGCGACAAGCTCGGCGTCGGTGGGCAGCTCTCCACCGGGGTGATCGTCGTCCTCGGCATCCGCATCTTCTCCAACGTCGCCCAGATCCGGCGGTACGTCTTCCATGCCTGACGAGTTCGAGGAGCACGCCGAGGCTGCGCGCATCACGCCACACCAGGCGGGGTCCGAGCCGGCGGCCGAAGGGCGTACGACGGGCACCGCGGTCGACTCCGCCGACGAGGTCGGGCTCCAGCGACTGCGCGACGCCCTCGTGCACCCGTCGCGGGCGCAGCTGGTCGTCGGCGTCCTGCTCGCGGCGCTCGGGTTCGCGGCGATCACGCAGGTCCGCACCAACAACACCGACAACAGCTACGCGGGCTACCGCGAGCAGGACCTCGTCTCCGTCCTCTCCGGTCTGGCCGGGACCGCCCAGCGCGCACAGGACCAGATCGGCAAGCTCGAGACGACGCGCCGTCACCTGGAGGCCAACCGTCGCCAGCGGAGCGCGGCCCTCGGCGCGGCGCAGAAGCAGGAGCAGGAGCTCAGCATCCTGGCCGGGCTCGTGCCGGTCACCGGTCCCGGCATCCGGATGACCGTCACGCAGGGGCCACGCGCGGTCGACGTCGACTCCGTGCTCGACACCATCGAGGAGCTGCGGTCCGCCGGCGCGGAGGCCATGCAGCTCAACGGCAAGGTCCGGCTCGTGGCGCAGAGCTCGGTGCAGTCGGCCCCCGGCGGTCTGGAGGTGGACGGCACGCTGCTCGGCTCGCCGTACGTCCTCGACGTCATCGGCGACCCCCACACGCTCGAGGGGGCGCTGAGCCTGATCGACGGACCGATCTCCCAGTTCCAGGGCGCCGGCGCCACCGTCGACGTACAGGAGGAGAAGGCCCTCGACATCACCGCCGTGCACAAGCCGACGCCTTCAGAGTTCGCCCAAGCCGAATGAGCAGAGCCCGGATGACCGCGGCCGACCGCACCTCCGGGGCCGGACGCCGCCCGACCCCGGTAACCTGCGCAGACAGCACGCCGACCCGCCACACGGCGGCCACCACCGAAGGAGAGCCGTGTACCCCGACGACCTGAAGTACACCGCGGAGCACGAGTGGGTCCGGGTGCCCGGCGAGACCGAGGGCTCGGTCCGCGTCGGGATCACCCACTTCGCCCAGGACGCACTCGGCGACATCGTCTACGTGTCCCTCCCCGCCGTCGGCGACCCGGTGACCGCCGGAGCCGCGTGCGGCGAGCTGGAGTCCACCAAGTCGGTGAGTGACGTCTACGCGCCCGTCGACGGCGAGATCGTCGCCGTGAACGACACCCTTGACGTGACGCCCGAGCTCGTGAACAGCGACCCGTACGGCGGCGGCTGGCTCTACGAGCTGGCCCCCACCGACCCCGGAGCCATCGAGAGCCTGATGGACGCGGCGGCGTACGAGGCCACGCTCGGAGACTGAACCCGACTCCGGTTCTGCGCGTGCGAAGTAGCACGACGGCGCGTGCCTGCCTGATAGGTTCGGAGAACCATCAACCTCAGCCCCGTGCTGAGGGTTTCGGACAGGAGAGGATCACCGATGCCGTACTGCACCAACTGCGGCAAGGCGAACCCTGAGAGCGCGCGTTTCTGCTCCAACTGCGGCAGCCCGCTCGTGCCCGGGGGCATGGGCGACTCGACCGCCACGATCAGCATCGGCGGCTCCGAGCGCTCGGACATCTCGTCCGATCGCCAGCTCAACCCGGTCGATGCCGCGGCGGTCGACGCGCTGCCCCTCGGCTCGGCGCTGCTCGTCGTACAGCGCGGACCCGGGGCGGGCAGTCGGTTCCTCCTCGACAACGACGTCACCACCGCCGGCCGGCACGCGGACAGCGAGATCTTCCTCGACGACGTGACCGTGTCGCGTCGGCATGCGACGTTCACCCGCGAGGGCGACATCTTCACCGTGTCCGACGCGGGCAGCCTCAACGGCACCTACGTCAACCGCGACCGGATCGACACGGTGGTGCTCAAGGACACCGACGAAGTGCAGATCGGCAAGTACCGCCTCGTGTTCTTCCAGGGCCACGAGGCGACGTGACCTCGACCGGAGCTGCCGCCTCGGGCCGGGTCCGGCTCAACATCGGGGAGGTCCTCGACCGGCTGCGCACCGACTTCCCGGGGATCACGATCCCGAAGATCCGCTTCCTCGAGGACAAGGGCCTGGTCAAGCCCGAACGTACGCCGTCCGGCTACCGCAAGTTCTCGGTCGAGGACATCGACCGGCTGCGCTACGTCCTCCGTCTACAGCGCGACCACTACCTGCCCCTGCGAGTCATCGGCGAGCACCTGGACGCGATCGACCGCGGCCTCGAGCCGCCGCCGATCGAGCCGGTGGTGCCGACCGTCCCGACGGTGTCGCTGGCCCCCGACGGCCTGCCGTCTTCCGAGTCGTTCCGGCGACGCGACCACGTGCGGCTCTCGCGCAAGGAGCTGCTCAAGATCGCCGAGATCTCCGAGGACCTGCTGGCACAGCTCGAGCAGTTCGGGCTGATCATCGCGAGCACCGGCACGGGTCACTACGACACCGATGCGCTGGTCATCGCCACGACCGCCCGCGAGCTCGCCGAGTTCGGTTTCGAGCCGCGCCACCTGCGCGCGTTCAAGACGTCTGCCGACCGCGAGATCGGTCTGGTCGAGCAGGTGGTGGCCCCGCACAAGCGCGGCCGTGACACCGCTGCGCGTGCCCGTGCCGAGGAGACCGTGAGCGAGATCGCGGCCCTGTCGGTGCGCCTGCACGCCACCCTCGTGAAGGCCGGCCTGCACCGCGGCTGACCACCCGTCCCGCCCGTGGGTACGGGGGTACTGTTGACGCATGCGCGAGGTCGACGTCCTGGGTGTGCGGGTGGAGATGCCGTCGAACAACCCGATCGTGCTCCTGCGCGATGTGGAGGGGCAGCGGTACCTGCCGATCTGGATCGGGGCCGTCGAGGCGACCGCGATCGCGTTCGCCCAGCAGGGCGTCGTACCCCCTCGGCCGTTGACGCACGACCTCCTCAAAGACGTCCTGGAGTCGACCGGCAACGAGCTGACCGAGGTCCGCATCACCGAGGTGAAGGACAACATGTTCTTCGCGACGCTCGTGCTCGCCTCCGGCGTCGAGGTCAGCGCTCGCCCGTCCGACTCGATCGCGCTGGCGCTGCGCACCGGCAGCCGGATCCTCTGCGCCGAGGAGGTCCTCGACGAGGCCGGGCTGGACGCACCCGAGGAGCAGGAGGACGAGGTGGAGAAGTTCCGCGAGTTCCTCGACCAGGTGTCGCCGGAGGACTTCGAGACCACCTGACGGCGCGATCGATGCTCACCCTCCACCAGAGGTTGAGGGTTGCGACACGCCGCCGTTGTCTTTGACGAGTCTCCACCTCGGGCTTACCTTGAACTGTCCTCGTTGTAACTCCACCGATGTGGTTGCCCTCGCAACCGCACGGATTCCCCCGGAGTCACGCAGAGCGGGGTAATCGACGGAGGTCGTAGTGAACGACAACGAGCAGCACCCAGCCGCTGACCACGCCGGACATGCCGAGGCGTTCGAGTCCGCGGAGGAGCAAGGTCTGCTCTTCACCGACGACGTCTCCCCGCTGCCGAGCGACACCGGCTACCGCGGGCCGACCGCGTGCAACGCCGCCGGCATCACCTACCGCCAGCTCGACTACTGGGCCCGCACCGGGCTGGTCGAGCCGACCGTCCGTGGCGCCACCGGCTCAGGGTCGCAGCGGCTCTACTCCTTCCGCGACATCCTGATCCTCAAGGTGATCAAGCGGCTCCTCGACGCCGGCATCTCACTGCAGCAGATCCGCACCGCGGTGCAGCACCTCCGCGCCCGCGGCACCGACGACCTCACCCGGGTCACCCTGATGAGCGATGGCGCCTCGGTCTACGAGTGCACCAGCAACGACGAGGTCATCGACCTGCTCCAGGGCGGCCAAGGCGTCTTCGGCATCGCGATCGGCGGTGTCTGGCGCGAGATCGAGGGCACCCTCGCCCAGCTGCCCAGTGAGCGTACAGTCGACGACCACGCCGACAGCACCGCCCGTGACGAGCTCGCCGCTCGCCGGGCCGCCCGCAAACTCGGCTGACCCGAGCGCGGTCTGGTCTTCTGCGGTCTGGTCTTCTGCGGTTTGGGACCAAACGGCGACATTTGATCGATCCAGACTGCGGTTTGGGACCAAACGGCGAGGTGTCTGCTCGGCCGCAGGCGGGGTAGTCGATGCCGGGGGAGCGAGGGGGGTCCTGTTAGATTGGGCGCGCTGACGATCCCGCACGGGAGAGTCTCTAGCCCAGGTCGAGTCTCAGGACGTACGCCCGGGAGCAGAGCGCCGAAGGGGCAACCCCTCCCCGGAACCTCTCAGGCGCCAGGACCGTGCGGAACAGGCAACTCTGGAGCGGACGTGACAGAGGGGGAGGCGAATCGGACGACGCGTCGAGGAGCCCACCCGTGAGCCAGAAGTCCACCTTCGCCGAGCGGCATCTCGGACCCCGCGCCGACGATGTCACCCGCATGCTCGAGGTCGTCGGGTTCGAGTCCCTCGACGACCTGATGGCGGCCGCGGTGCCCGCCACCATCGCCTCGCGCGAGCTCGACCTCCCCGAGCCCCTCTCGGAGTACGACGCAGCCCGCGAGCTGCGCCGCCTCGCCGACGCCAACCGTCCCGCCGAGGCGATGATCGGGCTGGGCTACCACGCCACGATCACGCCGCCGGTCATCCGCCGCAACGTGCTCGAGGACCCGAGCTGGTACACCGCCTACACGCCGTACCAGCCGGAGATCTCGCAGGGCCGCCTCGAGGCGCTGCTCAACTTCCAGACCGTCATCGGTGACCTGGCCGGGCTCCCGACGGCCAACGCCAGCCTGCTCGACGAGGCCACGGCGGCGGCCGAGGCGATGACGCTCGTACGCCGGGCCCAGCGCCAGGCGAGCGGGCCCTTCGTCGTCGACGCCGACGCACTGCCGCAGACGATCGAGGTCATCCACACCCGGGCGGCGGCGATGGGCATCGAGGTCGTGGTAGCCGACCTCACCGAGGGGCTACCCGATGGCGAGCTCTCGGGGCTCCTCGTCCAGTACCCCGGCGCCTCCGGACGCATCCTCGACCCGACCTCCCTGATCCAGGCCACCCACGAGCGCGGCGCGCTCGCCGTGGTCGCAGCCGACCTCCTGGCCCTGACCCTCCTCGAGTCACCCGGTCATCTGGGTGCCGACGTCGTCGTCGGGTCGTCCCAGCGCTTCGGCGTCCCGATGTTCTACGGCGGCCCGCACGCCGGCTTCATGGCCGTGGGTGCCGGGCTGGAGCGACACCTGCCGGGCCGGCTGGTCGGGGTGTCGGTCGATGCCGAGGGCCGCCCGGCGTACCGCCTCGCCCTGCAGACGCGCGAGCAGCACATCCGCCGCGACAAGGCGACCTCCAACATCTGCACCGCGCAGGTCCTGCTCGCCGTGGTCGCGGCGATGTACGCCGTCTACCACGGCCCCGAGGGGCTCAGGGCGATCGCCGAGCAGATCAACGAGCACGCAGTCGGGACGGCCGGCCTGCTGGAGGCCCAGGGCGTCGAGATCGTCCACGACCGGTTCTTCGACACGGTGCTGACCCGGGTGCCGGGTCGCGCGGCCGAGGTGGTCCAGCGCGGCCGTGAGCAGGATCTGCACCTACGGTTGGTCGACGAAGACCACGTCGGGCTGAGCGTGGGGGAGACCTTCGACGGACGCACGATGGCCGCTGTGGTGCGCGCCTTCGGGGCCCACGAGGAGGGGACCGTCGGGTTCAGCCGCATCCAGCCGATCCCCGACGCCCTGGCTCGCACGACTCCGTACCTCATCCACGAGGTCTTCTCCAGCCACCGCAGCGAGACCCAGATGTTGCGCTACCTGCGGCGGCTCTCGGCGCGCGACTACGCGCTGGACCGGGGGATGATCCCGCTCGGCTCCTGCACCATGAAGCTGAACGCCACCACCGAGATGGAGCCCGTGTCGATGCCCGGCTTCGCGGACCTGCACCCGTTCGCACCGGCCGAGGACGCCGAGGGCTATCGCGAGCTGATCGAGGAGCTCGAGTCCTGGCTGGCCGCGGCGACCGGGTACGACCGGGTGTCGCTCCAGCCGAACGCGGGCTCGCAGGGCGAGCTGTCCGGACTGCTCGCGATCCGCGCCTACCACCGGGCGAACGGCGACACCGGACGCACCATCTGCCTGATCCCCTCCTCGGCGCACGGCACCAACGCCGCTTCGGCCGTGATGGCCGGCATGAGGGTCGTCGTGGTGAAGGCGTCCGACAACGGGTCGGTGGACCTCGACGACCTGCGGGCCACCTGCGCCGAGCACCCCGACGAGATCGCCGCGATCATGGTGACCTACCCGTCGACGCATGGCGCCTACGAGAGCACGATCACCGAGCTGTGCGCGATCGTGCACGACGCCGGTGGCCAGGTGTACGTCGACGGCGCCAACCTCAACGCCCTGCTCGGCCATGCGCGGCCGGGTGCGTTCGGGGGAGACGTGTCGCACCTCAACCTGCACAAGACGTTCTGCATCCCCCACGGGGGCGGCGGTCCCGGCGTGGGTCCGGTCGCGGTGCGCGAGCACCTGGCGCCGTACCTCCCGTCGCACGGTCAGCACCCCGACCCCACGAAGCGCGAGGGCATCGGCGCTGTCAGCGCCGCACCGTACGGCTCGGCGGGCATCCTCCCCATCTCGTGGGCCTACATCCGGATGATGGGTGCCGAGGGCCTGCGTGCGGCGACGGCTACCGCGGTGCTCGCCGCGAACTACGTCGCCGCCCGCCTCGACGCGTCCTTCCCGGTGCTCTACAAGGGACAGGGCGGTCTCGTCGCCCACGAGTGCATCCTCGACGTGCGCGGGCTGACCAAGTCGTCGGGAGTCACTGTCGACGATGTCGCCAAACGCCTGATCGACTACGGCTTCCACGCGCCGACCATGTCGTTCCCGGTGGCCGGGACCCTGATGGTCGAGCCGACCGAGTCAGAAGACCTCACCGAGCTCGACCGGTTCTGCGACGCCATGCTCGCGATCCGTGCCGAGATCGAGCAGGTCGAGTCGGGGGAGTGGAGCGTCGACAAGTCGCCCCTCCGTGGTGCGCCGCACACCTCGCGGGCCATCGTCGGTGACTGGGACCGCGCCTACCCGCGCGAGGCCGGGGCCTTCCCGGCCGGTCCGGATCCCGACAAGTACTGGCCGCCCGTCGCCCGGGTCGACCAGGCGTACGGCGACCGCCACCTGGTCTGTGCGTGCCCGCCTCCGGAGGCCTTCGCCGAGGCGTGACCGGCGTCGGCTCACATCCCCGGTTCACATCGCCTGTTCACATCGCCTGGGACACGCTCGACATGTTGAAGTCGGGCACCCGCAGGGCCGGCATCGCCGTACGCGAGAAGTAGTCGTCCCCCCACTCGCGGCTGAACGCCGGTGCGGTGTCGGACGCGTGCGAGAACCGTCGCAGCAGGTCGACCGGGCTCTCGTTGAAACGGTAGTTGTTCACCGCACCGGTGATCTCGCCGTTCTCGACGAGGTAGACGCCGTCGCGGGTGAGGCCCGTGAGGAGCAGGGTCTGCGGGTCGACCTCACGGATGTACCACAGGCAGGTCAGCAGCAGCCCTCGCTGGGTGCCGGCCACGAGGTCGTCGACGGATCCCGTGGCTCCCTCGACGTCGAGGACGAGGTTGTCGATCCCAGGGGTCACCGGCTGTTCCGTGAGCGCCGCCGTATGGCGTGACTGCTGCAGAGCGGCGAGGGTCCCACCACGCACCCAGTCGGTGCGAGCCAGGGGCAGCCCGTTGTCGAAGACCGAGGAGTCGTCGCCCGACGTCTCCTCGATCGTGTAGGCCGCGCACTCCAGACCGGGGTACGCCGGGTCGGAGAAGAGGGTGGCCTCGGGCCTCACGATCTGCTCGCCGATCCGGGTGCCGCCACCGGGCCGGCTGTAGACCGACTGCCCGTCGTGCGCGTCGCGGGCGCCGGCCGACCAGTAGGCGTAGATCATCAGGTCGGCCACCGCGGTCGGCGGCAGGATGGTGTCGTAGCGCCCGGCCGACAGGTCGACCCGGCGCCGGGCCCAGCCCAGCCGCTGCTCGAGGGTCGCCTCGAGGGCGAGTGCGTCGACGCCCACGAAGTCGCGGGTCGCGCCGCCCACCCACGCGCTCTCCGTCAGGAAGGCGGTCTTGCCGGTGCACGCATAGTGGCCCGTGGGTTGGACGTGTCGGAGCCGCAGCCCGGTCGAGGAGCCGACGTACGTCGTGGTCACGTGGTGGTCGACGAACCCGTAGAGGATGCGGCCGCCCGCCCGGGCACGGTCGAAGGCCTCACCGAGCGCCGGCGCGAAGTCGTCGAACACGTGGATGTCGGTCTCGGCCGGAGCGTCGTCCCACTGCTCGTCGACCGTCCCCGCGACCAGGTCGTTCGCGTCGGCCGCCGGACCCGAGGCGCGGGCGGCCGCGTCGGCGCCCTCCACGAGCGCGGTGACCTGCTCCCTGGAGCTCGCGCTGCTCGACACCGACGCGGCTGACACACCACCGGGCCGGCGGGCGAACGAGATGATCGTGACGTCGATGCTGCGCATGGCGCCGTTGGTCGTCAGGGTGTTGTTGGCCCACCGCAGGTTGGCGCTCGTGCGGTGGTGGGCGATGGCCACGCAGTCGTCGGCGGTGGACACGGCCAGGGCATGCTCGACGAGGTCCTGAGCGGTGGCGGGCATCAGTGGGCTCCCTCGTCGCGGGTGTTCAGGATGCGTACGCCGCGGAAGAGCGCCGACGGGCAGCCGTGGCTGACCGAGGCGACCTGCCCCGGCTGGGCCTTCCCGCAGTTGAAGGCACCCCCGAGCACCCAGGTGTCCGGGCCGCCGACCGCCTCCATCGACCGCCAGAAGTCCGTGGTCGTCGCCTGGTATGCCGCGTCCCGGACCTGGCCGGCGAGAGCGCCGTCACGGATCTCGTAGAAGCGCTGGCCGGTGAACTGGAAGTTGTAGCGCTGCATGTCGATCGACCACGACTTGTCGCCGACGATGAAGAGCCCGCGCTCGACCCGGCCCACGAGCTCGTCGGTCGAGTGCCCCTCGGTGCCGGGCTGCAACGAGACGTTGGCCATCCGCTGGATCGGGATGTGGCCGGGGGAGTCGGCGTAGGCGCAGCCGTTGGACCTGCCGTCGTTGAGCTCCGGATGGAGGTGGGCCATCGGGCGGTCGAGCTGGTACCCGACCAGGACGCCGTCCCGGACGATGTCCCAGCTCTGGGTGGCGACTCCCTCGTCGTCGTACCCGGTGGTGGCGAGGCCGTGCTCGACGGTGCGGTCGCCGGTGACGTGCATGACGGGCGAGCCGTACTCCAGCGACCCCAGCTGGTCGAGCGTCGCGAAGGAGGTGCCGGCGTAGTTGGCCTCGTAGCCCAACGCCCGGTCGAGCTCGGTGGCATGACCGATCGACTCGTGGATGGTGAGCCAGAGGTTCGACGGGTGGATGACCAGGTCGTAGGTGCCGGCCCCGACGCTGGGCGCTGCGAGCTTCTCGGCCAGCAGCTCGGGCACCTCGGCGAGCTCGGTGTCCCACCCCCAGGCGCCGTCGGCGGCGGAGCCCGCGACGTACTCCCAGCCGCGACCGGCGGGTGGGGCGATGGACGACATGTCGTCGAAGAGGCCGCGTGCGTCGTCGGACCCCTTCGCGGTGAACGACGGCAGCAGCCGGATGCGCTGCTGGGTGGTGCGGGTGCCGGCGAGGTCGGCGTAGTACTTGTTCTCGCGGACCTGGTGGAGCTCGGCGGTCGCGTGGTCGACCGCGCTGTGCCGGCGCAGTCGGTCGGTCCAGTCGACGAGGATCGCGGACTTGTCGGTGAGCGGGATGTCGAACGGGTCGACGACGTACGACGACACCCAGGTCACGTCGTCGTGGACCGGCTCGGGGGCGATCTCGACGGGGACCGCCGTCATGGCCGCCGACAGGCGGGCGACGGCTACGGCGGCGTCGGCGACGCGTACGGCCTCGTCGACCGTGAGGTGTACGCCGGACGCGAACCCCCAGGCGCCACCATGGATCACCCGCACGGCGAACCCGAGGTCCTCGGTGTCGCTGGCACCCTGGACTGCGCCGTCACGCACACGCACGTCTTGGTACTGCACCCGCTCGAACCGGAAGTCCGCGTGCGAGACACCGAGGTCCCGAGCCCGGGACAGGGCCGCGTCGGCCAGCGCGGGATAGGGGAGCGCGAGGAAAGTAGCGTCGACGCCAGCCATGCGTTGAACCTAGCGGGCTCAGCAGGAGATGCGCAGCGTCGATCCGCTGCGCGCCTTGGCCACCACGAGCTGCGTGGGGATGCGGTCGCGCATCTCGGCGACGTGGCTGACCACGCCGACGGCGCGACCGTTCTCGCGGAGCTTGTCGAGGATGTCGAGCACGTCGTCGAGCGTCTCCGCATCGAGGGAGCCGAAGCCCTCGTCGACGAAGAGGGTGGCCAGGTCGGCGCCGCCGGCTTCGTGCGCGACGACGTCGGCGAGCCCCAGCGCGAGAGCCAGCGACACCACGAAGGTCTCACCTCCGGAGAGGGTCGCGGGGTCACGCGACTCGCCCGACCAGTCGTCCCGGACGACCAGGCTCAGCCCACCGCGCGACTCGCCGGCCCCGCGGCGGCCGACGTGCTCGAGGGAGTAGCGCTGGTCGCTCATCCCCGCGAGCCGGGTGTTGGCGGCGGCGACGACCTGGGACAGGCGGTGGGCCAGGACATACGCCGAGAGGCGCATCTGCAGGCGGTTGTCCGGGGCCTTCCCCTCGGCGAACGACGAGACGGCGGTGGCCAGGGCCAGGCGCTCGCGAACCGGCGCCCAGACCTCGAGCGCAGAGCCGAGGTCGTCGGTCAGGTCGCGCATGCGAGCGTGGCGACGGAGGGACACGTCGTACGCCGCCAGCGCGCCTTGGAGCACCTCGGCAGCCTCACGGTGGGCGGTCTCGAGAGCGAGGGTGTCGGGCGGCGGGGTGGCCAACAGGTCGGCGGCCGCCGGCTCGGCCAGCACCTGGCGCGCCGCCACCAGTGCGGCCTCGTGATCGCGTACGGAGGCCTCGAGATCGGCCAGCTCGTCGGGCGCGAGCTCGGCGGCACGTGCTGCGTCGGCGCTGTCGAAGCCCGCCTCCAGCGCGGCCCGGCCCAGAGACACGGCTGCGTCGGCGAGCGCGGTGTGGGCCGCGTCGCGCTCGGTGACGGCAGCCACGGCGGTCTGGGCGAGGGTACGGCGGCTCTCGAGCTGGTCGAGCGCCTCGGCGAGCGCCGGGTGGTCGCCGCGGGCTGCCGCCACGTCGTCCTCGAGGGTCGTGGCCTGCTCGCGCACGTGGTCGAGCGAGGTGGAGAGCTTGGCGCAGCGCACACGCCGGGCCGATGACTCGTCGTCGACGACCGCCGCGCGCTGCTCGGCCACCCGGAGCTGGTCACCCACGTGTGGGTGTTGCGCGGCGAGCGCTGCCGCCGTAGCCCGGGCCTGCTCGGCGGCTGCGACGGCTTCACACAGCTGGTGCGGCTCGGTCTCGCCGGCGGCGAGCGCTGTCGCCTCGATCGATGCGGTCAGCTCGCTCAGCCGCAGGTCGAGGGCGTGCTGCAGCAGCTGTGCGTCGTCTACCAGCCGCTGGGCCTGTCGCTCCGCAGCGGCGTCGGGATGGCCGGTCGCCGGCACGGCCGGCCGAGGGTGGTCGGCCGACCCGCACACCGGACAGTCGTCACCCACGGCCAGGGCGCCGGCCAGCTCGGCGGCCATGCCGGCGATCCGGCGCTCGCGGAGGTCGAGCAGGGCCCCGCGGAGGTCGAGCAGGCGAGCCGCCGCGGCCGCATGGTCGACGGTCGCCAGGGCCTGCTCGGCGCGCAGCCGAGACAGGTCGGCGCCGGCCGTCTCGGCCGCCCGCAGCGCCGCGGCCTCGACCTCGAGCTGAGGGAGCCGTTGCACCGCCGACGCCGACGCCGCAAGGTCGGTGGACAGCAGGGCGACCCGCGCCAGCAGGTGAGACTGCTCGGCGACGGCGAGCTCGTCGTCGCGGCGTAGCGCAGCGAGCTCCTCGGCATGCGTCCGCTCGTGAGTTCGCAGCTCGGTCAGGTGTCGCTCGGCCGGGAGCAGCGCGGTCAACGTGGCCACGCGCCCCGAGAGCCGGTCGAGCTCTCCCGCCAGGTCATCGGGGTCGACACCGTGGCGGTCGGCCTCGCCGAGCCCGGCCGCGGCCCGGGCCTCGGCGGCGTGCGCAAGCGCCTCTCGGTCGTCCACCAGTCGTGCCAGCGGTACGAGACCGGTGGCCCGCTGCGCGCGCACGACGCGCTCTGTGTCGGCGGCGTGCTGCTCGTCGTGCTCGGCAAGGCGCTCGAGTGCGGCTCCGGCCTCGATCACACGCGCGCGGGCCGCGGAGAGCTCCCGGCCGGCGGCCAGGGTCTCGCGGGCCGCCCGCTCGTCGACCTGCGAGGCCTCGGCCGCCGACGCGCTCGTCGCGACGAGGGTCTCCGCGTCGTCGCGCAGGGCCCCGGCCCACGCCCGCAGGGATCCGTCGCCCGACGAGGCCGACACGTCGGCGATCTCGTCGGGTACGACGGCACCCGCGGCCTCGGAGAGGCGACTCACCAGATCGGAGATGCCCGTGAGATGGACCTCGGACTCGCGGCGCCGGGCCAGGCGGTGGTCGCGCAGCCACGACTCGAGACGCTCGAACCTGCCGGTGCGAAACAGCCGCGCGAGCAGCTGGTGCCGCTGCGCGGAGTCCGCGCGCAAGAACGCCTGGAACTGACCCTGGGGGAGCAGCGCCACCTGGCAGAACTGGTCGAGGTTCATCCCGAGCAGGCCCGACACCAGGTCTCCGGTCTCGTCGAGGCGACTGCTCAGCGGGATCCACTGGTCGTCGGCCCGCTCGCTGAGGCTGACCCGGGCGGGCTCGCGCGTCGTACCGGAGCCGCGCTTCTTGGGCCGGTCCCACGCGGGCGACCGCACGAGTCGGAACCGCCGGCCCGCCAGCGTCGCGTCGAGCGTCACCTGCGGGGCGAGACCTGCGGGCGCCTGGTCGGAGCGCAGCCGACCGGCGTGGTTGCGGTCGCCCGGGATCGCGCCGTACAGGGCGAAGCAGACGGCGTCGAGAACGCTGGACTTGCCGGCACCCGTCGCTCCGGACAGGAGGAAGAGGCCGGCGTCGGACAGCGCGTCGAAGTCGACCTCGGCAGTCTCGACGAAGGGTCCGAACGCGGTGATCGACAGCCGGTGGAGGCGCATCAGTCGGCCCCCGAGAGCAGGAGGTCGGCTTCGGGGTCGTCGGCGCAGGCGTCGCACGCCTGCAGCAGGAGGGCGGACTCGTCGTCCGCCGCGGGTGCGCCCCGCATCGCCTCGACGAAGTCGAGGGCGACCTGATGGTCGCTGCGGCCGTGGGGCGTCGCCGCGATCGGCGACGGCTCGGGCTGCCCGGCGGGAGCGAAGGCCAGCACCAACGTGTCGGGGAAGCGGGTGCGCAGGCGCTCCATCGGGTGGGCCGGCCGGACCACGTCGGTGAGGGTGGCCTGCACCCAGTGGCCCTCGACGCCGGCCAGGCGCGGGTCGGTGAGGAGCGACTCGAGCTCGCCCGAGATGCGGGCCAGAGGTCGCGGCACCGGTGCTTCGACGAACTCCGTCGAGGTCACGCCTTCGTGGCCCAGGTCGACCAGCCAGGTGCCCTTGGTGTGGCCGGCCTCGGAGAACGAGTAGGCCAGCGGCGACCCGCTGTAGCGCAGGGTCTCGCCCAGGGTCGCCCGACCGTGGAGGTGGCCGAGCGCGGTGTAGGAGATGCCGTCGAAAAGCGTCGTCGGCACCATCGAGATGCCGCCCACACTGATGTCTCGCTCCGACTCGCTGGGCCGGCCGCCGGCCACGAAGGCGTGCGCCAGCACCACCGAGCGCACCGGCCGCCGGGTGAGGTCGGCGCGCACCCGCCGCATCGCCTCGGTCAGCGCCGCTTCGTGGGTGCGGGCCGGGAGGGCCCACGGCTCGTGCAACGCCTGCGGGTCGAGGTAGGGGATCCCGTGTACGGCGACAGGGCCGTGGGCATCCGCCAGCAGCACCGGGGAGCCGACCGAGGACACGTCGGTGCGCAGGAAGACCCCGGCGGCGTCGATGAGCCGCGACCCGAACCCGAGTCGCTGGGCCGAGTCGTGGTTGCCCGAGGTCAGCACCACCTGGGCGCGCGACGCGGCGAGGCGGGCGAACGCCTCGTCCGCCAGGCGTACGGCGTCGACGTGCGGCAGGGCACGGTCGTAGATGTCGCCCGCGACGACGACCAGGTCGACCTGCTCCGACTCGACGACCTCGATCAGGTGGTCGACGAAGAGCGCCTGGTGGTCGAGCATGCCCACGCGGTGGAACGACCGCCCCAGGTGCCAGTCGGAGGTGTGGAGGATCCGCACGAGACGAACCTAAGGACGACCACCGACACGGTGGCGGCCCCACGCCGGTCAGGCGTAGCGAACCGTCCGGTCCGCACGAGTGAAGCCGTACAAGCCCATCCCGGACTCCCGCGCGAGGTGCACGGCGAGCGAGGTCGGCGCACCGACCGCGACCAGGGCTCCGACCCCGGCCGCCACCCCCTTCTGCACCAGCTCGAACCCGGCCCGGCCGCTCACGACGAGGAAGGCCTCGGCCGGCGACTGCCTGGCGAGCACCCGCGCCCCCGAGACCTTGTCGACGGCGTTGTGCCGCCCCACGTCCTCGCGTACGACGAGCGGCTCACCGGCGGCGGAGAAGAGACCGGCGGCATGGACCCCGCCGGTACGGGCGAACACCGCCTGGGCCTCCCGCAGCAGCCCCGGCAGCCGTCGTACGACGTCGGGCGAGGCGGGCGGCCCGTCCCACTGCGTACCCCGGACGATGGTGAGTGCGGCCTCGATGCTGTCCTTGCCGCAGACCCCGCAGGCCGAGGAGCCGCTGGACAGCCCGGCGTGACGATGGGCCAGATCGACGGGCACGGTCGCGGTCACGGTCACGACGTTGAGCTCCTGCTCGCGGGTCAGCTCCTCGTCGGTGCAGTAGGCGACGCTGCCGAGGCCGGAGAGGGGCACGAGACCCTCGTGGAGGACCCAGCCGGCGGCGAGCTCGAAGTCGTGGCCCGGCGTCCGCATCGTCACCCACGCGCGCTGCGCCGGCGAGCCGGGCCACGCGAGCCTGATCTCGAGCGGCTCCTCGGCGGCGACGACGTCCTCGTGCTCGCGTTCGCCGGCGGCGTCGCTCTCGGCGACCCGCACCCGCGACGTGGGGCCGGGCCGGCGGGCCAGGTCGGTCATGAACCCACTGTAGGAGCCGATGCGTCAGATCGAGCCACGTCGGCGCAACCAAGCCCCGCAACCGGCAGGTGTCCACTGCAGCAGACAGCGCCGGTCACGCAGCCTTCACGATGAAGACCAGGTGAGGTCCGCCCGACCAACACGACGGCCGTACCGCGTCGCAGTCCGCTGCGACGTCGGCGCGGCCGTCGTGTTGGCGAACGGTCAGCGCACCTTCAGCCCGGTGGTCGCGGCGACGTACCCGGACTTGGACGCGCGGGCCGTGTGCTTGCCCTTGCCGAAGGAGGCGGGGAAGGTGATCGAGCAGGTGCCGTGCCGGGTCGTCGTACACCTGTTGGACCCGACCTTGACCTTGGCTCCCTTCACGGCCTGGTGGGCGTCGGTCACCGCGAACGTCACCTTCCGTCGGCTCCCGTGGTTCCACTTGCTCGGTGTCGCGTGCAGAGTGAGTCCTGCCAGCACCTGGGTGTGCCAGAAGGAGTCGCCGACGTTCACGACGATGTCACCGCGTCCTCGGGTGCCGTCGACCGCGAGCGAGTACACCGCGCTCTTGCCCTTGGGCAGCCCGGCCGTCTGCACCGCGCCCACCGCCAGCCCGCTCTTGCCGGTGCGCACAGCCCGCACCTTCGGGATGTTGTCGGACCAGGCCACCCACAGCCGGCCGGACGGACTGGGGGACAGGGAGATGGTGGTGACGAACTTGCTGTGCGGGACGTCGGTGGTCTTGTTGGTGCCGACCTTCCAGACCCGGACAGACGTGCAGGACGGGTAGCCGACACAGTACGCCGCGTAGACCCCGCCGCCGTCCCGGGCCGCCAGCGCGACGCGCCCGGCGGGCAGGGAGTTCGCGCCCTTGCTCGAGCCCGGGGCCTTGAGGGTCGGGCCGATGGTCGGGTAGATCTGCTTGACGAAAGTGCCGTTGCCGGCCGTCGAGTCGTCGTTCTGGTACCAGGCGACGTAGACCTTCGAACCGTCCCGCACCATGGCCGCGTTATAGATGCAGCAATGAGTGGGACCGACGTCGTACGTCTGATCGGGGTTGCTGGCGGTGCCGACGTGCCAGGTCAGCACGCTGCCCAGCGGGAACCCAGCGATCGGGGTGCCGTCGGCGAGGGTGGTCGCCGCGGTGCCGTAGGAGCCGTACGCCTGGTGGCTCTGGCCGACCGCCTTGGCCGGGAGGCCCCAGTTGGCCCCGGTGCTGTCGCTGGTGGCCGTGTACATGCGCCCGTCCGACCAGAACCCCGCGCCGAGGTCGAGGTCGCCGCCGAAGACCACCCGCAGGTCGCCGGCACCGTTCACCACGACCGGGGCGGGATCCATGGTGACCCAGGAGGGGGTCAGGATCGTGTTCTGCAGGTAGACCTGGCCGTTGGTGTGCAGCGCGGTGTGCCCGAGGGTGGTGCTACCGCCGGTGTCGCGGGCGTAGACCAGGTGCAGGTCGCCGTTGCCGCTGCGCACGAGGCTCGGGAGGAATGTGATGCCGACCGTGCCGGTGGAGACCTTGGTCCACTTGCCTGGGCCGCCACGATCGGGTGCTGCGGGTCGGTGCGTCGAGGGGCCAGCACCGAGAGCGGCCTCACCGCTGCCCCAGGTCGCGGCGGTCAGGGCGGTGGCGAGTGCCAGGGCGGCGAGGGCAGGCGTGCGTTTCACGGCGTACTCCTGTGCTGGTCGGGGTCACCAATCTTGCGGGCCGGACCTCTGGTCGGCCATGGCCCGGACGGGTGGTTGCGGTGTCATCTGGCCGTACCCTAAGGCCATGACCGACGCCGACTCACCGCTGATCGACCTGGTGCGCTCGTCCGTCATCGGCGACGACCACGTGATGACCACTCCCTACGGTCCGCGTCGCGTCACCTACGCCGACTACACCGCATCGGGCCGCGCCCTGACCTTCCTCGAGGACTTCATCCGCGACCAGGTCCTGCCGTCGTACGCCAACACCCACACGGAGTCCAGCGGCACCGGGCTGCAGACCACCCGGCTGCGCGAGGAGGCCCGCGCGATCATCCACGAGGCCATCGGCGGCGACGACGACACCGTCGTGGTGTTCGCCGGCTCGGGCTGCACCGGCGCGATCGCCAAGCTGATCGGGGTGCTCGGCCTGCGCATCCCTTCGGTGCTCGACGACCTGCACGACCTGTCCGCCCACATCCCGCCGTCGCAGCGTCCGGTGATCTTCCTCGGCCCCTACGAGCACCACTCCAACGAGATCTCGTGGCGCGAGACCATCGCCGACGTCGTGACGATCCACGAGGACGCCGACGGCCACATCGACCAGGACGAGCTCGTCGAGCAGCTCGAGAAGTACGCCGAGCGACCGCTCAAGATCGGCTCGTTCTCCGCCGCCTCCAACGTGACCGGCATCGTCTCGGACACCTACGGCATCTCCGAGCTCCTGCACGAGCACGGCGCCCTGTCCTTCTGGGACGTCGCCGCGGCCGCGCCGTACGTCCGCATCGAGATGGCCGCGCCCGGCGGCCGGCCGATGGCCTACAAGGACGCGATCTTCTTGTCCCCGCACAAGTTCATCGGCGGGCCCTCGACCCCCGGGGTGCTCGCGGCCCGGCGCGAGCTTTTCACCAACCGCGTGCCCGACGTGCCCGGCGGCGGGACCGTCGCCTACGTCAACACCCTCGAGCACCGCTACCTCGACGACCCCGCGCAACGTGAGGAGGGCGGCACTCCCGCGATCATCGAGTCGGTGCGGGCCGGGCTGGTGTTCCAGCTCAAGGAGGCCGTCGGGGTCGAGACCATCCGGGCCGCCGAGGAGCGGCTGCTGTCGCGCGCCGTACGCGCCTGGCGGGCGGAGCCGTCGATCGAGCTGCTCGGCAACCTCGACGCCCCGCGGCTGTCGATCGTGTCCTTCGTGGTGCGGTCGCCGTCGGGGCGCTACCTGCACCACAACTACGTCGTCGCGCTGCTCAACGACCTCTTCGGCATCCAGTCGCGTGGCGGCTGCTCCTGCGCCGGCCCCTACGGCCACCGCCTGCTGGGCATCGACCTCGAGCGGTCCCACGAGTTCGAGCGCGAGATCACCGGCGGCTGCGAGGGCATCAAGCCCGGCTGGGTGCGGGTCAACTTCAACTACTTCCTCTCCGACACGGTGGCCGACTACATCGTCGACGCCGTTCGCCTCGTGGCCCGCGACGGCTGGCGGCTGCTCGGCGACTACCGGTTCGACCAGGCGACCGGCCGGTGGCACCACCGCCAGGGTCCGGTGGAGCCGCCGATCAGCCTCCGCGCGATCACGTACGACGACGGACGACCGGTGATGCCGTCCGAGCGGCTGACAGGGGGAGAGGAGCTCCTCGCCGACCACCTCCGCGAGGGCACCCGGATCCTGGCCGGCTCGGCCGGACCGGACCTGTCCGCTCATCCGGGCAAGGTCAGCGCGGACTTCGAGCACCTCCGTTGGTTCGACCTTCCGCCGCGCTGTCTGGAGCCCTGAGCACACCCTTCTCCAGCCCGTGTCGGACATCACCTCGGCAGGGGAGTGGAACGCTCGTGCGCCGCGTTCTCCAGATGTAGAATGTAAGAGTCGCAGCAGCGATGGCGTTCATTACAAGATGTGTGGCCCGCAGGGCCGAGAAGGATGATCGACATGAGCAAGCAGATGTACCTGATGGGTGGACTCGTCGAGGCCAGGGTCCCGTCCGATCGGGACCTGCAGCAGCTCAGAGCCGTCAAGGACGACCGCCGCAGGGCACGCGAGGCACGTCGCGCGCTGCACCAGCAGAAGAGCTGAGTGCGGACGCGCCGGGGGGGCGCGTCGTACACGGAGGTCAGCACGGGGGAGTGTGGCCCCGGTCGGGAGACCGGGGCCATTACGTTGGCCACATGACCGACGACACCCTGCGGCAGCTGGACCTCACCCAGATCGGAGCGGGCCGCTACAAGGCGGTCAACAGGCGCGGGGGAGTGCTCCCCATCGGCTCGGGTGACGATCCCGACTTCACGCCTGTGGAGCTGTTGCTCGCGGCCCTGGCCGGCTGTACGGCGATCGATGTCGGCGCGATCACCGGCAAGCGTGCCACCCCCGAGTCCTTCGACGTCCACGTCGACGGACACAAGGTGCGCGACGACGACGGCAGCCATCTCGTCGACCTCAGCGTGACCCTCTCGATCGTCTTCCCGGAGGGGGAGGACGGCGACCGCGCCCGCGAGGTGCTGCCACGCGCGATCCGCCAGTCGGGCGAGCGGATCTGCACGGTGGGCCGCACCCTCCAGCTCGGTACGACGATCGACTACCGCGAGGCGTGACTTCTCCAGCGACCGCTCACCCGGTGGTGGCCTTCGTGATGGTCACCTTCTCCTTCGGCTGACCGTCGCCCGTGGCGTTGTCGGTGCCCTTGCTCGCGACCTTCTGAACCGTCTTGACGCTGCTTGAGTCGAGCTTCCCGAACACGGTGTAGAGCTGGCCGAGGTGGGCGCTGGAATCCGCGTAGACGATGAAGAACTGGGAGCCCCCGGAGTTGGGCTGCCCGGTGTTGGCCATCGCGAGAACTCCAGGCCCGTACGTCTCGGTGCCCGACAGCTCGTCGGGCACGGTGTACCCGGGCCCGCCGGTGCCGGTGCCGGTCGGGTCCCCGCACTGCAGGACGTAGATCCCGCTGGTGGTGAGTCGGTGGCAGGGGGTGTTGTCGAAGTAGCCCTGCTTCGCCAGCGAGACGAACGAGCTCACGGTGCAGGGCGCCGCCGTGGCATCGAGAGTCGCTTTCAAGGTGCCGACGCTGGTGTCCAGGGTCAGGGGGACCGACCCGTGCAGCGTGGTGCTGCTGGGGGGCGGATCGACCTTGCGGGCGGCCTGGCCGGCGGTGTCGGCAGGGTAGCTGCATGGCGTGCCCCCCGTCGCGGCAGTGGACGACGTACCGCCGCCACATGCGGCCAGGGTCGGCACCAGGACGAGGGCAGCCGCACACGCGGCGAGTCGGGTCAGCACGGCGTCGATGGTAGGGGACACCCCGTGAGCGTGCCTCGGTCGGGCGCCCTCACCCCGGCTCGGCCGGCGGGCCCGGACCTGCTAGACAGTGGCCATGGCAACGACTTCTCGCGGTGGCAACGTGGTCCACACCATCGGCGAGCTCCCAACCCTGGGCAGCAAGGCACCGTCGTACACACTCACAGGGGCGGACCTGATCGACTTCTCCTCCGAGACCCAGGCCGGCTCTCGAGTGGTGCTCAACATCTTCCCGAGCATCGACACCGGCGTCTGCGCCGCCTCGGTGCGACGGTTCAACGAGCTCGCGGCCGACGTCGACGACACGGTCGTCATCTGTGCCTCGGCCGACCTACCCTTTGCGCTGCGGCGCTTCTGCGGGGCCGAGAGCATCGAGTACGTCCTGGTCGGCTCGTCGTTCCGTAGCGGCTTCGGGGCGGACTACGGCGTGACCATGGTCGACGGCGCGATGCGCGGTCTGCTGGCGCGCGCGGTCGTGGTCCTCGACGCCGACCGCTCGGTGCTCCACACGCAGCTGGTCGACGACATCGGCACCCAGCCCGACTACGACGCCGCGATCGCCGCGCTGGGCTGATGGCCGTCGCGGTGCAGGGCTGACGAGGACGCCATGTCTCGCGCCGTACGCCGCGTGGTCCTGTTCCTCGCTGGGCTGGCGCTGATCATCACCGGCTTGGTGCTGGTCGTGCTGCCGGGACCGCTCACCATCCCGCCGGTCCTGGCCGGGCTGTGGCTGTGGTCGCTGGAGTTCGAGTTCGCCCGGCACTGGCTGCGCCCGGTGCGGGCGCGCGGTGCCGACGCCTGGGCGATCGCCAAGGAGAAGCCGGTGCACACGACCGTGGTCACGGTGCTGGGGCTCGCCGGTGCCGGGTTGATGATCTGGGCGGCCCTGCGCTACGACCTGCTCGACCGCGGCCGGGAGCTCGTGGGGCTGGGCTGACCTCCGCCGATTGCGTGGCAGACGTGGACGACCCCGGGCGCGCGAACACCCGGGGTCGCGGTATCGGGGTCAGCCCTGGGGTGCGAGTGCGAACTGCACCCGACCGGCCTCGTCGACCGAGGCGTCCAGGATCTGGTCCGCGAGCTGTTGCGAGGCCGGGGGATCGAGGTAGACCACGGCGCCGTCGGCATCGACGGTCTCGTCACCCGGCAGCGCGTGCTCGGCGGCGGCCACCATCAAGCCCTTCGCGGGATCCTCGCTGCTGATGCGCAGACCGGTGGTGTCGGACCCGCCCTGCTGTGCGGCGAGGTCCTTGACGATCGTGCTGGCGTTCTCCGTGAGGGTGAGCAAGGCGCTCTCCTTCGTCGATTGCTGGCAGGACGCACTCCACCATTCCTCGCATCGCCGCGTCACGCAAACCCAGGCGTGCGACCGGCCGACACCCGCCGTTTGGTTCCAAACCGCAGTCCCAGGGCCCGAAATCATGCGGTTTGGGACCAAACGGTGCCCACACACCACACCAAGGTGGCCCGAGGAACCTTGGTCGAAGAGGGGCAACATCCACTTCACCTGACATAATGTCAGTTATCGGCGAACTAGCCGACGGGAAGCCTCGGAGGCCCGGTCACGGTGCCGACGTCGAGGTGTCGACGGCTTCCTGCAGGCGTCGGGACAAGACGGCCACGGCGGCGCTGACCTCGGGAGACCCGACCATGCGGAACGACGTGCGCAGGGCGGTGAGCTGTGCGGCGTACCAGTCGGGTTCGTCCGTCGTGGCGACCAGCCGGCATCGAGCGCCCTCCAGCGGCTCGAGGCGCCCGAGCGTCCGCGGGATCCAGTGCTTGACGTCGTCCGCGGCCGCGTCTATCTCGACCTCGACGGCGTAGCGCCACCCCTGCGACAGGTGCTCCTCGAGCACGCGGACCGCGTCGAGGTCGGCCGGCGGTGTGAACGTCTCGGCCAGACCGTCGACCCGGGTCACCCGGTCGACGCGCAGCACCCGGAGGGCGTCGCGGCTGTGCGACCAGCAGAGCAGGTACCACCGGCGATGGCGTACGACGACCGCCCACGGATCGACGTCCATCTCGCTGTCGCGGTCCGGCCCGAGGCGGTAGCCGAGCCGTACCCCGTGCCGGGTGGCACTGGCCTGCACCAGCGAAGCCGTGACCTCGACGTCGGGCACGCCAACGTGCCAGCCCCGAGCGGTCACCCGGCGTACGGCGTCCACGGGACGAGCCAGCGCCTCGGGCAGCACCCGGACGATCTTGCCGAGCGCACTCCCCACGGGGTCGTCGGGATCGGCGGCGCCGTGCCCTTCCAGCACCGCCATCACCAGACCGAGGGCCTCGGTGCCGGTGAACATCAGCGGCGGCACCCGCAGCCCGCGCCCGATCCGGTAGCCGCCGTACCGTCCCCGGGTCGACTCGACCGGGATGCCCGACTCGCGCAGCACCGAGACGTAGCGGCGTACCGCCCGGTCGGAGAGCCCGAGCCGGCCGGCCACCTGCTCGGCCCGGATGCCCGGTGCGTTCTGCAGCATCTCGAGCACGAGGAGGGCCCGGGCCGTCGGGCTGCTTTCATCCACGACTGTCAGAATGCCACATATTCCGGACGCAAAACGTCCGCAATCGGGTCTAGCGTCGCAGCCATGGCCTCGACGAACAACACCCACACCGAGATCCTCATCCGTCCGCCCGTCGACGGGAGCGAGACCGACACCCTGACCGGCTCGCTGGAGCGCATGCGCCGGACCTTCGCCTGGAAGTGCGCAGGCCTCGACGCCGAGGCCACGCGCCGTACCCTGGGCCCCGGCCCCGTCACCCTCGGCGGCCTGCTCAAGCACATGGCCCTCGTCGAGGACGACCTCGATCGCAAGATCCAGGGAGACCGACCGTTCACTCCCCCCTTCGACGGTGTCGACTTCGACGCGGACCCGGACTGGGAGTGGCGCACCGCGGCCGACGACAGTCCCGAGGAGCTGATGGCGCTCTGGGAGTCGAGCGTCGCGCGGTCGCGTGCGGCCATCGCACTGGCCTACGCCGAGGGCGGCGACGCCGTACTCGTCAAGGTCCCCTGGCCCGACGGCCGGACGCCGAGCCTGCGCCGCACCATGGTCGACATGATCGAGGAGTACGGGCGCCACACGGGTCACGCCGACCTCATCCGCGAGTCCATCGACGGCCTCGTCGGCGAGGACCCGCCGGTATGAGCAGCAGCAACACCCCGTGGGAGCCACCACTCGCGGGTAGCGAGACCGAGGCCCTCCTCGGTGCGCTGAATCGCCAGCGCTGGACGTTCCGTTGGAAGACGGCCGGTCTCGACGCGGCCGGGCTGCAAGCGCGCATCGGCGTCTCGTCGCTGACCCTGGGCGCGTTGCTCAAGCACCTCGCCGCCAACGAGGACTTCAAGTTCACCGTGAAGATGACCGGCGCTCACATGGACGAGCACTGGGCCGACCACGGCTGGGACGACGACGAAGACTGGGAGCTCACCTCGGCCGAGCATGACTCTCCAGAACAGCTGTACGCGTTGTACGACGGTGCGGTCGCACGAGCCCGGGCCCGCGTGGCCGCAGCGCTCGACACCGGTGGCCTGGGCCAGGAGGTCGAGGCAGCCGATGACGATGGAAACCATGCGAACCTACGTCGGTTGCTGTTCGACATGCTGGAGGAGTACGGCCGCCACACCGGCCACGCCGATCTGCTTCGCGAGGCGGTCGACGGCCGGATCGGCGAGGATCCGCCGCCCGGCTGGCGCCCCTGACCGCCACCGATCGGCGGCACCGAGCGAGAGGTCGTCGGCAGGCTGGCTGGTTGGATGGCGCGATGAGCGCCCCCGAGTCCGCCGACGAGTTCTATGACCGAGTCCTGGCCGCGACCGATGCCGAGGGCCGGCTGCCGGTCGCGGTCGAGGAGATGCCGGGATGGGACATCTATCCCTACGAGATCGACTCGCTCCGGCTCAAGCCCCTGCAGCCACTCTCCGACGAGGAGCCGGCCCGCTCGGGCGAGGACCCCGCGGACTGCTCCTCCTGTCGGCGTGCCGCCGACCCGGCCCGCGAAGCCGAGCTCGCCTGGAGCAACGAACGCTGGCAGCTCGGTCTCGACACCGAGGCCGGGCTCCCTGTGGCGTTGGTCCTGCGGCCGCGCGAGCACTGCGACCTGCCGACCGTGCCCAACCATCTGGTCGCCGAGATGGGGCGCCTGATCGTCGAGATCTCCGCCGGCGTCGAGGCGCTGCCCAGCGTCGGCCGGGTGCAGCTCGCGAAGTACGGCGACGGTGGCGCCCACCTCCACCTGTTCTTCCTCGGCCGACCGGCACGCGCCCTCCAGTTCCGCGGGTCGCCGCTGATCGACTGGGCGGAGAACCTGCCGCCGGTCACTCTCGAGGTCCATCGCGCCAACGCCGAGGCCGTGGGGGGTCGACTCGTGGAGGCGCTTGGCGGCAGTGGCCCGGGGTGGCTGCTCTGAGGTTATACAAGAGGGCTTGTACGACGAGTCTCCGTGGCGGCAGGGTAGCCACATGCCACGTCGTACCGCCGCCGAGCGACACCTGAGCTCGGCACCCGCACCAGACGTCGACCCAGGGACCGAGCTCGCGGACCTGTTGGTCGCCTACCACCATCCGATCCGTCGCTGGCTCACCGAGCTCCTTGCCCTGCACGGCCCGGCCAACGTCGGCCAGCTGGCGGCCCGGACAGGCCTCGCCGTCGGCTCGGTCAGTCACCACCTCAAGGTGCTGCACAAGCAGGACCTGGTCGAGCCCGCCCCCGAGCTGGCGCGCGACACCCGTGAGAGCTGGTGGCGGATGCGCAACCGCCCGATCAGCTGGAGCGTCGACGACTTCGAGGAGGGCACGCTCGGCCGGCGAGTCGCGGAGGCGGCAGAGGGTGAGAACTTCCGCCACCAGATCCGCGCCGTCGGCGGGTGGCTCAACCGCCAGTCGTACGACGAGCCGGAGTGGCGACAGGCAGCCGAGTCGGTCGACTCGGTCGCCTACGCCACCGTCGAGCAGCTCGCCGACCTGGGCGACCGGCTGACCCAGCTGGTCGTCGACTGGCACCTCGAGTGCGTCGCCGACCAGCGGGCGCACCCGGGCGCCGAGCGCCGTCCCGTCCGAGCGGTCGCCCGGGTCTTCCCCAGCGAGCCGGTTCGCCCGTGAGTGCTCAGGCATCCATGCCCGAGCTCATGAGGCCCGCTCCGCCTCCGGTACGCCGCGACCCCATGGTGCTCACCTGGCTCGCCGCAGTCGCCGTGTCCTGGTTCGGCGACTCGGTGTGGACCGTGGCCCTCGCCTGGACCGCGGCGCACACCCTCTCCCCCGTGGTAGCCGGTGTGGTCCTGGGTGCCGAGATGCTGCCGCAGGCCGCGCTCGTCCTGCTCGGTGGCGTACTCGCCGACCGATTGGATCCCCGACGGCTGCTGCTGGCCGGGCAACTGGCCCGGGCCTGCGTCCTGGTGGTGGGCGCCATCGGCTGGTCCGCGGGCGTGCGCGGCGCGCCGATCCTCCTGGGCATCGCGATCTCCTTCGGGATCGCCAGCGGGCTGACGATCCCCTCGGGCAACACGCTCGTCCGCCAGCTCGTCGCCGGTGACGACCTCGGCACGGTGATGGGCTGGAACCAGATCAGCGGACGCGTCATGCGGCTCCTGGGCGCCCCTTCTGGAGGTGTGCTGGTCGCGTGGGGCGGACCGGTGGTGGCGATGCTGGTGGACGCTGCGACGTTCGTGGTGATCGCACTGGTGCTGGCCCTCGTCGTACGTCGCCGGTACGTCCTGCCACGCAGCCCTCACGATCGCTGGCGCGACTCGTTCGCCGACGGGATGCGCTATCTCCGGGAGCACGACTCCGCCAAGCTCTTCGTCATCGGCCTGGCGGCGCTCAACGTGTTCGTCACGCCGGTCACCGGCCTCGGCGTCGCGTTGCGGGTCAACGGGTCGGGCTGGGGTCCGCACTGGCTCGGGATCGCCGACGGATGCCTGGCAGCCGGCGCGATCGTCGGCAGCATGGTGGCGATCCGCTGGCAGCCGGCGTACGGCACCTCGGCCGCCTTCCGCGCCCTCATCGTCCAGGGCGTGGCGATCGCGTGCGTCGGTCTGGGCTGGCGGCCGTCGCTGGTGCTCGCGATGGCGGTACTCGGGTTCACGGCCGGGGTGGCCTCGGTGTGGCTGAGCGCGGCGTTCGTCCGCGTGATCGAACCGTCGCACCTCGGCCGGGTCAGCTCGGTGAGCAGCCTCGGCGACATGACCCTGATGCCGCTCTCCGTGCCGGCCCTCGGTGCCGTGGCCGGAGCGACCAGCGTGCTCACGGCCACGGCGGTGTTCGGGCTGTCGATGTCGGCACTGTGCCTGTGGTTCGCGACCCGCCGCGTGCTGCGATCCCTCGTCGCCTGATCCCCAAGACTGGTGACTTTCGTCCTGAAGGCATGGTCCGGACGGACCATTTCCGGCGTTTCGGCCTGCCCCCATGCTGGATCGAATGCACGATGGGTGCACTCGGGACGAACTGAAGGGAAGGGCATCCGGCCATGTGGGACTCCGTCTCCGACGACGACCAGCACCTGTCGCACGACCTCCCCTGCTCCCGGTGCGGCCACGCCATGCACACCTTCCTGGCCTGCGACGAGCGCTGCGACTGCTCACCTTGCGTGCTGCCCGGTAGCCAGCTGCTCTCCTCGGCGTACTGACCCGCGCGGTTCGCGGACGGGTCCTGCTGCACCGGCCGTTTGGTCCCAAACCGCAGTTCTGGGACCCGAAATGTTGCGGTTTGGGACCAAACGGCAACGATCAGACCACTGATGTCAGGTGGACTCGGACGCGATGATCCGCTCGATCTCGGTGATGGAGTGCTCGGCGTCCACGTGGAGTACGGCGTGCCAGCCGGCTGCGCGGGCGGCGGCGACGTTGGCCGGCACGTCGTCGAGGAAGACGATCTCGCCGGGCCGGACACCGAGTCGCGCGGCGGTCAGCTCGTAGATCGCCGGGTCGGGCTTGGCCAGCCCGACCTCGTGGGAGTAGACGATGTCGTCGGTGATCTCCTCGAGACCCCAGACCCGTTCGGCTTCACGGGCTCCAGGCCCGGAGTTCGAGAGGATGCCCGCGACGAGCCCTCTCTCCCGCATTCCGACGAACCAGTCGTAGAGCGGTTGGTCGAGTGTCCCGACGTACCACCGCCAGTGATCGGCCATCAGCTCGTCGGCCCGGTCGTCGCTGAGGCCGAGCCTTTGCTGCCAGTGCGACCTGACCTCCTCCTCGGTCATCGCGCCGGTGCGCGGGTCCCCCGGGAAGTCGCACGCCGCCTCCAGCGAACCCGGCGCCAGTCCGTGCCGCCGTTCGAAGGGTTCGGGGAACAACGAGTCGTCGATCACCTCGAGCACCGAACCGAGGTCGAGGACCACCGCCTTGATCATCGACCGCTCCCGAGTAACGTCATGCCCGCCATCGTGTCCCACACGCCCGCGAACGAGGAGTGCAGAACTATCTCACAGATGAGATATCTTGGGCCCATGACCGAGGACTTCAAGGGCCGCATCGGCCAGTTGATCCGCGATGCCCGGACGCACCGCGGGCTCACGCAGCAGCAGTTGGCCGACCGGCTCAGCACGAGTCAGAGCGCCGTCAACCGGATCGAGAAGGGCCACCAGAACCTCTCCATCGAGATGGTCGCCCGGATCGGCTCGGCGCTCGACTCCGAGATCGTCGCCCTCGGCACAGGGCCGACGCACCTGCGCGTCACCGGCCCCACCACGCTCTCCGGCGAGATCGAGGTGAAGACCTCGAAGAACGCCGGTGTCGCCCTACTCTGCGCCTCCTTGCTCAACCGCGGCCGGACGACCCTCCGCAAGGTGGCACGCATCGAGGAGGTCAACCGCCTGCTCGAGGTGCTCGGCAGCCTCGGCGTGCACACGCGCTGGATCGGCGACGAGGGCGACCTCGAGATCGTGCCGCCCAAGGAGCTCGACCTGAGCGCCATCGACGAGGCCGCGGCACGTCGTACCCGCTCGGTCCTGATGTTCCTCGGCCCGCTGCTCCACCGCGCCGAGACGTTCGAGCTCCCGTACGCCGGCGGCTGCCAGCTCGGCACCCGAACCATCGAGCCCCACATGGCCGCGTTGCGCCCGTTCGGCCTGGAGGTCAAGGCGACCGAGGGTTTCTACCACGCCACCGTCAACCGTGCGGTCGAGCCCACCCGGCCGATCGTCCTCACCGAGCGGAGCGACACCACCACCGAGAACGCCCTGATGGCCGCTGCCCTGCATCCCGGTACGACGATCATCCGCAACGCGTCGTCCAACTACATGGTCCAGGACCTCTGCTTCTACCTCCAGAAGCTCGGCGTCGACGTCGAGGGAGTCGGTACGACGACGCTCACCGTCACCGGCCGGACGAACATCGACGTGGACGTCGACTACGCCCCCGCCGAGGACCCGATCGAGGCGATGTCGCTGCTCGCGGCGGCGATCGTCACCGAGTCGTCGATCACCATCAAGCGCGTGCCGATCGAGTTCCTCGAGATCGAGCTCGCCCTCCTGGAGAACATGGGCTTCAAGTACACCCGGTCCGAGGAGTACGTCGCCCGCAACGGGCACACGCGTCTGGTCGACCTGACGACCCACCGGTCGCACCTGACGGCTCCACTGGACAAGATCCACCCGATGCCGTTCCCGGGGCTCAACATCGACAACCTCCCGTTCTTCGCCGTGATCGCGGCGGTTGCGGACGGCCAGACGCTGATCCACGACTGGGTCTACGAGAACCGCGCGATCTACCTCGTCGAGCTCAACAAGCTCGGCGGGCAGCTGAAACTCCTCGACCCCCACCGGGTGATGGTCGAGGGCCCGACCCGCTGGACCGGCACCGAGATCGTCTGCCCGCCGGCGCTGCGGCCGGCCGTGGTCATCCTGCTCGCGATGCTCGCGTCGAAGGGAACCTCGGTCCTGCGGTCGACGTACGTCATCCACCGCGGTTACGAGGACCTCGCCGAGCGCCTCAACCTCCTCGGCGCCCAGATCGAGCCGTTCCGCGACCTCTGAGTCACTTCCGCCCCAGGGGTCACCGATCGATTGCGGTTTGGGACCAAACGGCAGAGATTCGGCCAGATTTCATGCGGTTTGGGACCAAACGGTGGGGGTGACGCCCACCACCCCTCCCCCACCCGAGATACCCCCGAGCCAGGGACGACGAGGACGCATACTGCTGCCGTGACGGTGGTGCGCACGGGCTACCCGTTCCTCGACGAGGGAGGGCCGGTGCTGGCGTTCGCCCACCGGGGAGGGGCGGAGCATCCCGACCTGGGGGGTCTGGAGAACACCGAGAAGGCGTTCGCGCACGCCGTCGCGCTCGGCTACCGCTACCTCGAGACCGACGTCCACGTGACCCGCGACGGGGTGCTGGTCGCCTTCCACGACGTCCTCCTCGAACGCGTCAGTGACGGTGCCGGTGGCATCGCCGACCTCGATGCCGAGGACCTTCGGCGGGTACGCGTCTCGGGGCACGAGCCCATCCCGACGTTGGAGCAGCTGGTCGACGCCTTCCCCGGCGTGCGGTTCAACCTCGACCTCAAGTCGGACGACGCGGTGGCTCCGCTCGCGGCGTTCGTCGAGCTGCACGGGCTGCACGACCGGGTCCTCATCGGCTCCTTCTCCGGCCGACGCCTCCAGCGCTTCCGCCGGCTCGCCGGCCCTCGGGTCGCCACGTCGGCCTCACCGGCTGGGGTCGCGGCGTACGTCGTGCTCCCTGCCGCCTGGGCACGCCGCGTCACCCGCGGCCGACCGGCCGCGCTGCAGGTCCCTCATCGGCTGGGTCGCCTCACGGTCACCAACCGCCGCCTGGTACGGCGAGCCCACGCCGCCGGCCTGCGGGTGCACGTCTGGACGGTGGACGACCCCGACGAGATGCGGTTCCTGCTCGACCTCGGTGTCGACGGGCTGATGACCGACCGCACGGACCACCTCGAGTCCGTCTTGCGCGACCGTGGCCAGTGGACGGGACCGAGGACCGACGCCTGATGGGCCAGGACGTCGCCGACCTCGAGCCCTCGAGGCGGGCCGGTGAGCAGAAGGGTGGAACTGGTACGACCGGGCCGACTCCGCTTCGCGCCGTACGTGATCACCGTCGCCGGGCGTGCCGCTGGGTGCGGCAACTCAGCCGACGAGAGCTGCGACAAGACCGTCGACGTGCTCGGCCTGCACCCCCGCGATCGTCGCGTTGATCGTCTTCTTCGTGCTCGGCGCGGTGTTCCTGCTCCGCCTCGATCCAGCCCGCGGCAGACGGGAGGCGGGGAACACCGTCCCGGCGCGCGTGTGACCCGGCTCGCCCCCGAGTGGAGGAACATCACGTCTACGGCGTACGTTGAACAAGGCAAGTAAATCCGTAGCCGTATCTCGTCACGAATATCGGGTACGGACGTCTTGTAGGTGTACGCCTCGGGGGCGTGCATGGGGGCAATCAACACCTGGAGGTGAACCTCATGGCAGAGCGCACACTTCGTGGAGCGCGGCTGGGGGGACAGAGTTTCGAGGACGAGCGCGGCATCGAGTTCGCCGCTCGGCAGCAGTCCGGATACCGCTGTGTCAACGGCCACGAGTTCGAGGTCACGATGTCGGTCGAGGCCGACGTCCCGGCGGTGTGGGAGTGCCCTCGGTGTGGAGCCGAGGCTCTCAGCACGTCTGGCATCGCGCCCGAGGAGAAGAACGAGAAGCCGGCCCGCACGCACTGGGACATGCTGCTCGAGCGTCGCTCCGAGAAGGAGCTCGAAGACATCCTCAAGGAGCGGCTCGAGCTGCTCCGCGGCGGCGAGATCGGTCCGGCGCACCTGCACCGCACCAACGCCAAGCGCCGCGTGAAGTCCAACGTCTGACGAACGCCTCGAGCGCTCGTCGCATCACTCGTCGATCACGTCGCCCCGGACCACGGGTCCTTCAGACCCGGGTCCGGGGCGTCGTACGTCCAGGAGACGTCGCGAGACGACCCGGGTCAGCAGGCGCCGCGCGGCCGGGCGCGTGAACGGCAGGATCAGCAGGATCCCGAAGGCGTCCGTGACGAAACCGGGGCTGAGCATGAGCGTGCCGCCGACCAGGATCAGCGCGCCGTCCGCGAGCTCCTTCGCGGGCATCCGGCCAGTAGAAAGGGCCGTGGTGAGAGCCTGCCAGGCGCGGCGACCCTCGTGCGCGATCAGCCAGCTGCCGAAGATGCTGTCGGCTATCAGCAGCAGGATCGTCCACCACGCACCGATCGCCTGACCCACCTGGATGATCACGTAGATCTCGATGATCGGGACGAGCACGAAGGCTGCGACCAGCACCCACCAGCGCAGGCCGCGACGACGCAGCCGACGCCGGCGGAGGGGTCCCGAGGTCATGACCGTCTCCAGGTGCCGGTCAGCTGCTCGCGCCGCTCGCGTAGGCCCCACGAGGTGATTCGCTTCAGCGACTCGACGGCGACCTGACCACTCATCTTGGAGTCACCGCGTACGCGCTCGACGAACTCGATGGGCACCTCGCGGACCCGCAGTCCGAGACGCAGGCACCGCACCACCATGTCGGTCTGGAAGACGTAGCCGGTGCTCTCCACAGCGTCGAGATCGATCGCCTCGATGGCCGAGCGGCGGAAGAGCCGGAAGCCGGCCGTCGCGTCGCGCACCTTCACCCCGAGCAGCGTCCGGACGTAGAGGTTGCCGCCCCGCGAGAGCAGCTCGCGTCGACGGGGCCAGTTGACGACGCTTCCGCCGGGCACCCAGCGCGAGCCGATCACCAGATCCGCCTGCCGCAGCGCGTCGAGCAGCAGGTGGAGCTGCTCGGGCTGGTGGGAGCCGTCGGCGTCCATCTCGCCGATGACGTCGAAGCCGGCGTCCAGGGCGACCTGGAACCCGTGCTTGTACGCCGCCCCCAGCCCGCCCTTCTCGGCGCGGTGGAGCACCTGGACGCTCTCGTCGGCGGCCGCGAGCTCGTCGGCCAGATCGCCCGTACCGTCGGGTGAGCTGTCGTCGACGACGAGTACGTGGAGGTCCGGATGTGCCGCCCTGAGCCGACCCACGATCCACCCGAGGTTGTCGGCCTCGTTGTACGTCGGGATCACCATCACCACACGGCCCAGAGGGGCCGGTGAAGCGGGTCGATCAGTGGTCACGCGAGGGTCCTGTCGCTGGGCGGGGCCGCGACGTGGGACGCCCCGGCGGGTCGGAGAGTACGACGATACTGGCCGACGCCCCACACCCAACCCAACACCACCAGCCCCACGCACCCCCGACCGAGCCATGGTCCGATGCGCACGGCCGGGGTGACGGCGTGGAAGAGTCCGACCCGTGCCTCGGCGTACGACCTGGTGCGCGGCGGCGCCGTCGTGACCACCGAGCCGCCGGGTGCGATGACCCCGGTCAGGCCGTTGATCGCCGCCACCACGACGTAACGGTGCGTCTCGATCGCGCGCAGTCGGCTGATCGCGAACTGCTGGTCGATCTGCGCGGTGTGTATGAACCTGGCGTTGCTGGTCTGGACCACGACCAGCTGTCCGCCGTGGGACACCTGGGCGTAGAGCCCGTCGTCGTAGGCGACGTCGAAGCAGATCGCGTCGGCCACGCGGGTGCCGTCGACGTCCAGTGGCGTGACGCGGGTGCCGCGCACCATGTCGCGACTGATCGGGTGCAGACGGGCGAGCTGGGAGCCGAACGCCGAGCGCCACGGGATGTACTCGCCGAAGGGCACCGGGTGCCACTTCGTGTAGCGGTCCCCCGCCCCGGTCACCGGATCGAAGACGATGCCCTGGTTCAGGACGTGGTGCGGCCCGTCGTCGACCACCACGCCGGCCAGCAGCGGCACGTCCAGGGCCGACACCGCGGCCCGGATCTCGGCTTCCAGCTGCTGGTCCTCGAACGGGTCGATCGCCGTGGAGTTCTCCGGCCACACCACGAAGTCGGGTGGCGGGGCGAGCCCGCTGCGCACGTCGGCCGCGAGCCTGACGGTCTCGGCCGAGTGGGCGTGAGTGATCTCGCGGTAGTGCGCCAGCACATCCGTGCCGTTGCCCGGCACGTCGCCCTGCACCGCCGCCACCTCGACGCTGGAAGTCGCATGGGCGGTGTACGGCGCGACCTGCGGCACCAGCGCCAGCGCGAGGACGGCGACCAGGCCGCCGAGGGCGACGAGTCGCCCGCGGCCCTGCGACTCGTACGTCGCAGCGAGCAGCGCGCCGGTCAGTGCCAGCACCAGGCTGACCCCCGTCGCGCCGGCATAGGGCAGTACGCCGGAGACCGGGGTGTCGACGGCGGCGTAGGCCAGCCGGCCCCAGGGCATGCCGCCCGCGGGCCAGTCCGTGCGCACGTTCTCCATCGCCACCCATGCAGCGGCGAGCCAGAGCGGCCCCGCGGGCAGTCGCCGGAGCGGCACTGCGGCCGCGCCCAGCACGCCGTACCACCCGGCCTCGACGGCCGAGAGGCCGAGCCACGGGACGGTGCCCACCACGTGCATCCACCACAGCAGCGTGAGCTGGAAGCCTCCCCCGAAGGCCAGGCCCGGTACCCAGGCCGTGCGCGCCGGCAACCCGGCCGTGACCACGAAGTACGCCGCGATCGCGATCGGCAGCAGCCAGAAGGCGTGTGTCGGCGGGAAGGCCAGAGCGAGCGCCACCCCGGCCGCGAGGGCCACGAGGCAGCGGGTCGGCATGGGATGAAGTTACCTTCGCGACCGGGCCCGGGCTGGTGTGAAGCCTTGCGCGCAAGCGCGCTGGGCCGCTCGCTGCGGCCGTCCCGCCTCGGCTGCGCTGTTCGCTGCGCTCGTCTAGTTTCGACTTCGTCGGGTCGGACCGTGAGCTTGCGAGCAAGCTCGCTGCGCTGTTCGCTGCGCTCCTCTAGTTTCGACTTCGTCGAAACTAGAGGTGCTCGCTCAGGCCTGACCGGAGGGGGCGTCGGCCCTTCGGGCCGACCAGCCCGCGACTGGCTGTCACGGCGCCGGAAGTTGTCTAGGGGGAACGAGTCCCCTCCGGTCTCGCTCCTCGTGGTGCAGGACCGATCTCCGCGGACCGGCTACCCCCGTGGGCGGCGTCCCACCGGCTGACCCGGCCACTCGGACGTCGGTCCCGCGACCACGAATGCCTGAGCGAATTCCCGAACCCTCTGACCTTCCGCAGCGACTTGTCAACCGCCCACTGACCTGCGACGACGCGCGAAGTTGCAGGTCAGCCACGGTCTCGGACGCGGGAGTTCATCAAGAATTTTCCTTTAGGTGCGGCGTGTCCGCACTCGACACGCCGACCGGGTGAACGGTCGTTAACCAGAGCGAGCAGGCGCCGGCGCGCCACAGGACGGCGGGGTGAGCGAGCGGTGCGGCGAGCTTGCCTGCCAACCATCCCACTGCCGGTCAGCCCGGAACGACGACCGTCCCGGTAGCCGTCGTGGCCACCAACGGCGGGTCGAGCAGGTGGGCGGCACCGGGGCGATCGCCGGTCGCCGCACCCCGGGCCACCACCGTGACCACGAAGTCCAGCACCCGGCTGCGGGTGCCGACCTTGGTCACCTCGCAGGTGATCTCGAGGACGTCCCCGGCCAGCACGGGGGCGAGGAACTGGACATCTGAGTAGGACGCGAACAGCCCCTCGTCGCCGTCGGTGAGGATGCACATCTCGGTCGCGACGTCGCCGAACAGGCCGAGGCTGTAGGCGCCGTCGACGAGGTTGCCGGCGTAGTGGGCGTGGGAGTAGGGCACATAGCGCCGGTGAACGACGCGGGTGCCGACCTCAGCAGCCATCACGCTGCCTTTCGGGTGATCCGGTGGACGAGGTAGGACGCCACGTCGCCGGGCGTCGTACCCCTGCTGAAGACGCGGTCGACGCCGAGCTCCCCGGCCATGTTCTCGTCGAAGCGAGGGCCGCCCACGATCAGCAGCGGCCGCTTCTCGGGCGGGTAGGACTCGCGGAACGCCGCCGACATCTCGCGGGTGTTGAGGAGGTGCGCGTCGCGCTGCGTCACGACCTGCGAGACCAGCACGGCATCGGCCTTCTCCTCGCGTGCCCGCTCGACGAGCTGCGGCACGCTGACCTGGGCGCCGAGGTTGACCACCTTGAGCTCGCGGTAGTACTCCAGCCCCTTCTCACCGGCGAACCCCTTGACGTTGAGGATCGCGTCGATGCCGACGGTGTGCGCGTCGCTGCCGATGCACCCGCCCACGACGACGAGCCGGCGGCGCAGGCTGCGCTTGATCGCGGCGTTGGCCTCCTTGGGCGTGAGCAACGGGTAGTCGCGCTCGATGACCTCGACCTTCGACGGATCGACGAGGTGGTTCACGCGCCCGTACACGACGAAGAAGGTGAACCCCTCCCCCATCGGCTTGGCATGGACGACGAGCGCGGGGTCCATGCCCATCGCGTTCGCCAGCTGGGCCGCCGCGCCCTCGGCCACCTTGGAGTGCGACATCGGCAGCGTGAAGCTCAGCTGCACCATGCCGTCGCCCGTGGTGTCGCCGTACGGGCGGATCGGGCCCTGGTCGCTCATCGCTCGCCCTCCAGGAACTCGCTGGCGGGGTTCCAGTACGCCGGGGACTTCTTCGCGACGCCCTCGAGCCCCCGCCCCTTGTCGGACGGGCGCTTCATCAGCCCGAACGTGCCGTCGGCGATCGCCTCGAGCAGCGGGGCCTGCCCGGGTTCGGCCTCGATCTGTTCCAGCAGGTCGATGGTCTCGCCGAGCACCTGCCGCGCGCGCTGGGCGATGAAGCCGTCGGAGGCGGGACGGAAGTCCTCGTGCAGCCGGCCGGCTGCGTTCATCACGTAGCGCACGTTCTGCAGGGCCAGGTCACGGTCGGAGAGCCAGGGCGTCACCACGGCCTCGGTCATCATCCCGACCAGCAGGATGCCCTGGCCGGTCAGGGCACCTACCAGGTTGAAGAACCCGTCGAGGAGGTAGCCGCGGAAGACGTCACCCGTCATGTGCCGCGTCGGCGGCATCCACTTCAGCGGCGCGTCCGGGAACAGGTCGCGGGCCAGCATCGCGTGGGCGAGCTCGAGGCGGAACGAGTCGGGTACGTCGGGGTCGATCTCGAAGGCGTGACCCAGGCCGAGCTGCCAGTCCTCCAGCCCCGCCTCCTTGGCGAAGTACTCGTTGAGGAGCTGGCTGGTGGTGACCGTGTGCGCTGCTTCGACGGCGTCGGCGGTGGTGAGGTAGTTGTCCTCGCCGGTGTTGATGATGATGCCCGCACGGGCGTGGACCTGGCGGCTGAAGCGCTGGTCGACGAAGGTGCGGATCGGGTTGATGTCGCGGAAGAGGATGCCGTACATCGAGTCGTTCAGCATCATGTCCAGCCGCTCGAGGCCGGCGAGCGCGGCGATCTCGGGCATGCAGAGTCCGCTCGCGTAGTTGGTCAGCCGGACGTAGCGACCGAGCTCGCGCGAGGTCTCGTCGAGGGCCGCCCGCATCAGCCGGAAGTTCTCCTGCGTGGCGTAGGTGCCGGCGAAGCCCTCGCGGGTCGCACCCTCGGGCACGAAGTCCAGCAGGCTCTGACCGGTCGAGCGGATCACCGCGATGATGTCGGCGCCCTCGCGGGCGGCCGCCTGTGCCTGGGGGATGTCCTCGTAGATGTCGCCGGTGGCGACGATCAGGTAGATCCATGGCTTCGCGGGAGCATCGCCGATACGGGCGATGAGCCGCTCGCGCTCCTTGCGCCGCTGGTCGATCCTCCTGACGCCGGCCCCGACCTGGCGGCGGGCCGCCGTGGTGGCGCGCTTGGCGTCCGTGCCCTCGGGGAGGCGGAACCTCACCGATCCGGCGGACGCCTTCTCCGCCAGCTCGCGCAGGTCGGAGCCCTCACCGCGGCGTACGGCGTCCCACACCGGGAGCGCCACACCGTGCTCCAGTCCGACGTCCGCCCGGACGCAGTCGACGAGCCGGTTGACCCAGGGTGTGCCCTCGGCATCGGCACCCTCGAGACCGGCCAGGCGCAGCGTGGCCCGCTCGACGGAAACAGTGGTGTGCTGCTGCGCGATCCGCACGATCGGGCGGCCGACCTTGCGGGCCAGCGACCTGGCCTGACGGACGGTCGCCGGGTCGAGCTCGAGCACTCCCCGTCGCGGACGCGTCGTGGCGGCCATCAGAGCCGCCGCTCGAAGAGCCGTCGTACGCCGTCGTTCGCGCGCAGCAGCTCGAGGGCGTACGCCGCGTGGCCCGGCGTATAGCCGTTGCCGACGAGCATGGTGACGTCGGCGGCGAGCCCCTCGGCGCCGAGTGCGGCCGCCGAGAAGGAGGTGGCCATCGAGAAGAAGATCACGGTGCCCTGGTCGGCGGTGGCGAGGATGGCCCCGCCCTCGCAGCCCGGGACGTCGACGCAGACGACGGTGACGTCGGCCGGGCCGCCGGTCGACGCGACCGCGTCGCGTAGCGCGATCGGGTCGCGGGCGTCGGCCACGACGACGTCGTCGGCGAGCCCGCTGTCGCGCAGCAGCGCCGCCTCCGTGTCGTTCGGGACCACTCCCACCGTGCGCCGGCACCCGGCCCGCGCGGCGGCGGCCAGGCTCAGCGATCCGGACTTGCCGGCTCCGCCGATCACCGCCACCACCGGCGCCCCCGAGGTCGAGCCGTGCTGAGTCACGATCCGGTGCGTGAGCGCCGGGGCCCCGCACACGTCCATCACGGCGAGGCTCAGCGCGGCCGGCAGGTCGTCGGGGATCTTCGCGGCGATGGAGCGGCCGAACAGGATCGCGTATCCGTCGGCAGGGACCTGCTCGGAGCGGCCGTCCCATCGCCGCAGGCCGTCGTCGATCACCAGCGGGGTCAGGGTCAGCGAGACCAGGGTGGCGACCCGGTCGCCCATCGCCAGGCCCAGGCGCGACTGCGGGCCGACCTCCTCGACGGTCCCGACGAGCATCCCGCCGGAGCCGGTCACGGGGTTCTGCATCTTGCCGCGCGAGGCCACGATCTCGAGCACCTCGCGGCGTACGGCGTCACCGTCGCCCGCATGGGCGCCCTCGAGCTGACGGAACGACGCCGCGTCGAGGTTGAGCGTCTCGACCCGGATCCGCACCTCGTCGGGCCACAGCTCGCGGCGCGTGTCGAGGCGCTGCGCCGCCTGGGGCAGCACCACCGCGTCGTCGAGGACCCGGTGCAGACCGGTGGGGTCGCTCGCGGGCGTGCCCTCGGAAACGGTACTGAGCGCCGACATGCAGGAGTATCCTCCGTTAGGATGGCAAATCTACGGGAGAATCTACGGCGTTGCATTGGACTAGCCGTATGTTCTCCACCTACTCTGACATGACGGCGCCGGACGGCACAACCGGCGCGCCGACCTGCCCGGACCCGGGCCATCCGCAACCGCAGGAGACTGCCCATGAGCATCGAGACCTCGATCGGTCTGGGGACCGGTCAGCCGTACCCCTATCGCCGTACCGAGCTCGTGGAGCCGGACTGGACCCGCTTCCCGGGCTGGAAGGACGTCACCGCCGCCGACTGGGCGTCCGCCCAGTGGCAGCGCGCCCACTGCGTGAAGAACGTCAAGCAGCTGCGCGAGCTGATGGGCGACCTCGTGGACGAGCGCTTCTACGCCGACCTCGAGCGTGACCAGGCGGAGCGGGCGACGATGTCGATGCTCGTGCCGCCGCAGATGATGAACACCATCGCCCGGCACGACGAGCCCCGCGGTGCGGGCTCGCTCACCGACGCCTTCTACGGCGATCCCGTACGCCGCTACATGCTGCCCGTCTTCAGCGACCGTCGTACCGACTGGTCGTCCCATCCGCACGCCACCCGCGACTCGCTGCACGAGCACGACATGTGGGTCGCCGAGGGTCTCACGCACCGCTACCCGACCAAGGTGCTCGCCGAGCTGCTGCCGACCTGCCCGCAGTACTGCGGCCACTGCACCCGGATGGACCTGGTGGGCAACTCCACGGCGGTGATCGACAAGCTCAAGTTCGTCGGCAAGCCCAACGACCGGCTCGGCAACATGCTCGACTACCTGCGCCGCAACCCCGGTGTGCGTGATGTCGTCGTCTCCGGCGGTGACGTGGCCAACATGCCGTGGCCGCGCCTGGAGTCGTTCCTGACCTCGCTGCTCGAGATCGAGAACATCCGCGACATCCGGCTCGCGACCAAGGCGCTGATGGGCCTGCCGCAGCACTGGCTGCAGCCCGAGGTCGTCGAGGGCATGACCCGGATCGGCACGCTCTCGCGCGAGCGCGGCGTGTCCATCGCGATCCATACGCACGTCAACCACGCGAACTCCGTGACTCCGCTGGTCGCCGAGGCGGCTCGCACGATGCTCGACACCGGCATCCGCGACGTCCGCAACCAGGGCGTGATCCTGAACGGCGTCAACGCCGACCCGCATGCGCTGCTCGACCTGTGCTTCGCGCTGCTCGACGGTGCGCAGATCATGCCCTACTACTTCTACATGTGCGACATGATCCCGTTCTCGGAGCACTGGCGGGTCTCGGTCGCCGACGCGCAGCGGCTGCAGCACGCGATCATGGGCTACCTCCCCGGCTTCGCGACGCCCCGCATCGTCTGCGACGTACCGTTCGTCGGCAAGCGCTGGGTCCACCAGCTCGCGTCGTACGACACCGAGCGCGGCATCAGCTACTGGACCAAGAACTACCGCACCTCGATCGAGGCCAGCGACCCCGAGGCCCTGACCCGGACCTACGAGTACTACGACCCGATCCACACGCTGCCCGAGGCGGGTCAGCAGTGGTGGGCCGAGCACGGACGGCTCGACGAGTCGGCGCTGAAGGCGGCCGAGGTGGCCGAGGCCTCCCGTCGTACGGCGGCGCTGCAGGCCCACTGACGCAGGCGAACTGTGGCTGGCCTACCCGGCCGCGGGACCGCTCGGTGCGTCACGGTACTGCGGCGGGGTGCTCGAGGAGCCCTGAACCCGCTCCGGGTCGGTCGGCGCGGCCGCCAACAGGCGCTCCGCCTCCTGCGCCGGCAGTGACTGGGCCGCACCGCAGTAGGAGCACTGCAGCACGTACTTCGAGCTCGTCCGGAACAGCGGGATCCAGAAGAGTGTGAACTTGGTGACGACCTTGCGCAGCGGGTGCGCTGTCGGGCGGTGGCAGTGCCCACAGACCAGGGTCAGCATGGCGAGGTTGCTGACGTAGCGCTTGAACCCCCAGATGACGAAGAACATGCTGTGCCTCTCCTGCCGAGCCAGTGATGGCGAAAGCTAACCCGCGACGTCGTCCTCGCGGACCGACTTCGGGGAAATCGTCCCAAGCGCCCATGTCACGGAGTTCGCCACGAGCGGCGTCTCGCTGTCCTACCATCGAGACACGGACGGAGGCTCTGGGACTCCCCTGCGCAGCTCACAGACGGACGGACGGATCCCCGAAGATGCCTCGACACCCCAGCCGGCGAATGGTCGTGCGCACCGCGGTATGGACGACCCCTGCCGTGGCGGTCGCCACCGCGGCCCCTGCCCTCGCGGTCTCCACGACCTCGACTCCCACCCTCAGCTTCGACACGCTGAACCTCTTCGGCGCGGACTACGTCGCCGGCCACCCCACCACCCTCGAGTCGCAGGTCCAGGTACAGAACAGGTACGCCGCGACGTCTCCGACCCTCACGACGCTCACACTCAGCGTGAGCTACCCGGACAACCGCGTGTCAGGCGCGGAGCCGACGCAGGTCTCCGGCACCGGCTGGAGCTACGCGAGCGCCCAGCACTTCGGGTCGGCCTGGTTCTACACGTTCGTCTTCGGTGGGAGCGTCCCGCCTGGATCCTCCACCCACCCCCTCGACTACCGGGTGCCCCTGTCGTCCGCCTCGGCCGGGACGATGACCATCACCGGGTCGGCCTTCGCGTCGGGCGGATCGGTCGTCGACACCGCGTCGTACAAGCTCGCGTGAGCCGGCCCGGCCGCCCGGCAGTGGCTCGCTGCTGACGCACAGCCTGCGCACACCGAGGCGACCTACGCTGGCGCCGTGAAGGCGTCGCGTCGTGGGGTCCTGCTGACGGGGGTCGGCGTGCTCGCGGGCGGGTGCTCCGGGCACGGCTCGAAGGACGCCGCTGCGCCGACCGGTCGGGCGTCCTCCCCAACGACGCCGACCCCGTCCACCCCCCCGGGGCCCGACCACTCCCTCACTGCGCCGACCCTGCCGACCGTCACCCGGTGGACACCGAACCCGGGCGACCTCGTGTCCGCCTGCAAGCTCGCCGCCGTACGCCGGATCGAGGGTGCCGGGAACGGCAGGGGTACGGCGCTGCAGGTCATCGACGCCCAGTACGGAGGGCTGCTGAGCGACACCGCGAGTGTGCTGGTGGTCACCCGGACGTGGCGACGTCGTGGCTCCCAGATCGCGCCGGGTGGCCGTACGTACGACGTACGGCTGAGCCGCACCGGTACGTCGTGGCGCGTCACTGAGATCCACCCGTCGTTCCCCGGACCGGTCGCGCAGACCCACTCCCCCGCGGCCCGACGTGTCCTGGTCAGCGAGCGCATCGCGCTGCCGCCCGCGGCCGAGCGCGACATCGCCTCGGGGCAGGTCCACGACTCGGTGCTCCTCGCCATGCTCGCGGTGTCGCGGAGCCACCGGATCTCCGTGAGCGTCGTCCGCTCCGGCCACCCGATCTACGTCTTCGGGACCGACCGCCTGAGCGACCATCCGCAGGGCCGGGCCTTCGACACCTGGGCCATCGACGGGCACCCCGTGGTGGATCCGCGCACCCCCGAGGCTCTCGTCGTCGAGTACATGCACGCGGTTGCCGCGGCCGCGTCGTACAACGTCGGCGGCCCCTACCTGCTGGGCGCCGCCCCGCAGTGGTTCAGCGACGACACCCACCACGACCACGTGCATGCGGGCTTCGCCGCGTGAGGGCTACTCGGTGACCGGGCGGTTCTCGTACGGCGTGCTGAGCACGATCGTGGTGCGCGTGGCGACGTTGGCGGCCGCCCGGATGCGCGCGAGGAGGTCCTCGAGCGCGGACGGAGTCGCGACGCGCACCTTGAGGATGTAGGACTCATCGCCCGCGACCGACCAGCACGACTCGATCTCGCTGATGTCGCGGAGCCGGTCGGGGTAGTCGTCGGGCTGCGACGGGTCGTTGGGGGTGATCGAGACGAACGCGGTCAGCGTCAGCCCGAGCTCCTCGTGGTTGATCGCCGCGACGTACCCGGTGATCAGGCCGCGCTTCTCCAGGCGTTTGACCCGCTGGTGGACCGCGGACGTCGACAGCCCCGTCGCCTTGCCGAGGTCGGTGAACGACATCCGGCCGTCGCTGGCCAGCAGGCCCACGATCGTCCGGTCGGTCTCCTCCACGCGGTCGACCCTAGCGTCCGACGGCCACGTGATGCGGCAGACTCGGGCACCGTGGCGAACGAACAGAGACTGATGGTCCTCGACTCCGCGTCGATGTACTTCCGTGCGTTCTTCGGGGTCCCGGAGGTGTTGGGGCCCGACGGCACACCGGTGAACGCCGTACGCGGGTTCCTCGACTTCATCAGCCGGCTCGTGGCCGACTACCGGCCGACCCACCTGGTGTGTGCGTGGGACAACGACTGGCGGCCGCAGTGGCGGGTCGACCTCATCCCGTCGTACAAGGCGCATCGCGTCGTGGCCGAGATCCCCGGCCCGCGACCCGATATCGAGGAGGTGCCCGATCCTCTCGAGCGACAGGTGCCGATCATCCTGGAGGTGCTCGACGCGTTCGGGCTGTGCGTCGTGGGCGCCAACGGCTACGAGGCGGACGACGTCATCGGCACGCTCGCCACCGGGTCGTCGATGCCGGTCGACGTGGTCACCGGCGACCGGGACCTGTTCCAGCTGGTCGACGACGAGGCCGGGGTGCGGGTGCTCTACATCGCGCGCGGCGTGGGCAACCACGAGCGCGTCACCGACGAGGTCGTCGTCGGCAAGTACCGCGTGCTGCCCAGCCAGTACGCCGACTTCTCGACCATGCGCGGCGACGCCTCGGACGGGCTCCCGGGCGTGCCCGGCATCGGCGAGAAGACGGCGGCCTCGCTGCTGCTGAAGTTCGGCGACCTCCGCGGGATCGTCGCCGCCGCGGCCGACCCGTCCTCCGAGATGTCCCCCGGGCCGCGACGACGGATCCTGGATGCGGCCGACTATCTCGAGGTGGCCCCGCGGGTCGTCGCCGTGACCCGCGACATCGACCTGGCGCCGTACGACGCGACGCTGCCCGCCGCTCCCCGAGATCCTGCGCTGGTCGAGTCCCTCAGTGAGCGCTGGGGGCTCGGCAGTCCCGTCCAGCGTCTCCGGGCCGTCCTGGCCGGGTGAGCCTGGCCCTGCTCCCGCGGCGCCGCGTCTCCTTGTGATGCGGTTTGGTGCCAAACCGCATGTTTTCGGTCGGAAATGCTGCGGTTTGGGACCAAACGGCAACCCGGACTCACACCGGTGTGCGGTGTGCGGCGAGCCCGAAGCTCAGTCCTCGAGCGGAGCGACGGCGACGACGCCGCGCCGGATCCGGCGTACGACGTCTCGCGCGGTGGCGCGGAGCGGACGGTCGCCGGCGGCATCTGCGACCTGGCCGCACAGGTCGATCAGCTGCTTGACCCAGCGCACGAAATCACCGGCGGTCAGGTCGCTCTCGTCCAGCACCTCGGCGAGGTCGTCGCCCTCTGTCCAGCGGTACGCCGCCCACGCGAGGCCGGCGTCCGGGCGGCGTAGGAAGTCGAGCCGGTGCTGCCGCTCGACTTCAGCCAGCTCGCGCCACAGGCGCTCGAGGTCGTCGATGGCGCGCCGGGTCTCGCCGCCGGGGAGGCGGGGTGAGACCACGTCCTCCGGCCGCCGCGACTCGTAGACCAGCGTCGACAGCGCGGACGCCAGACCGGCGGGCCCCAGACCGTCCAGAACACCGAGCCGCAGGGCCTCGGCGACCACCAGGTCGAGCTCGGAGTAGATCCGGCGCAACGGCCGCCCCAGGTCGGTGACCTCGTCGTCCGCGAGATACCCGAGGGTGGCGAGTACGTCGCACACCCGGTCGAACTGCCGGGCCACCGTGTTGGTGCGTTGCTCGACCCGTCGTTCGAGGGTCCGGGCATCCCGGTCGAGCTTGAACCACCGCTCCGCCCAGCGCGCGTGGTCCTCACGGTCGGGGCAGTCGTGGCAGGGGTGGGCACGCAGCTGCACCCGGAGCGCCTCCACCTCGGGGTCCTCCGTGCCACGTGCCGGGGAGCTCTCGGGGCTCGGCGGCGGCGGGGTGAGGTTGTGGGTCGACGCGCGCAGCGACGACGCCAGGTCGCGGCGCATCTGCGGGTTCCGTGCGTTGAAGCCGCGCGGCAGTCGCAGCCGGGTCACCGCAGTCACCGGCGTGGGGAAGTCCAGCACGGTCAGCCGCCGGGCCTGACGTTCCGCGGTCAGTACCTGCGGTCGCGGCCCGTCGGGCGACGTACCGGGGTCGAGTACGACGGCGAAGCCCGCGAACTTGCCGGCCGGCACCTCGATCACGTCGCCGCGGTGCAGCCGCGCGAGTGAGGCGAGCACCTCCTCACGACGGTCGGCCTTCCGAGCCCGCGCCGCGCCCTTCTCGAGTTCCGAGACGCGCTGCCGGAGCGCGGCGTACTCCATGAAGTCGCCGCGGTCGCAGCGGGCGGCGTCGGCGTACCCCTGGAGCGCATCCTGGCTCTTCGTCAGCTGCCGCGCCAGCCCGACGACGGCCTTGTCGGCCTGGAACTGGGCGAACGACATCTCCAGCAGCTCCCGAGCACGCTGGCGGCCGACCTGGTGGACGAGGTTGACCGCCATGTTGTACGACGGTCGGAAGCTCGAGCGGAGCGGGTAGGTACGGGTCGAGGCGAGGCCCGCGACCTCGCCGGGGTTCATCCCCTGCTGCCAGAGGACGACGGCGTGCCCCTCGACGTCGAGCCCGCGTCGGCCGGCGCGGCCGGTCAGCTGGGTGTACTCCCCCGGCGTGATGTCGGCGTGGGTCTCGCCGTTCCACTTCGACAGCTTCTCGAGCACCACGGTGCGGGCCGGCATGTTGATGCCCAGCGCCAGTGTCTCGGTGGCGAACACCGCCTTGCAGAGGCCACTGACGAACAGCTGCTCGACGCACTGCTTGAACGCCGGGAGCATCCCTGCGTGGTGGGCGGCGACGCCGCGGGTGAGGCCGTCGAGGAAGTCGTCGTAGCCCAGGACTTGGCGGTCCTCGTCCGGAAGGCCTGCGCACGCCTCCTCGACGAACGCGTAGATCTCGTCGCGCTCCTCGGGCGTGGTGAGCTTCATGCCGGACCGCAGGCACTGCTGCACGGCGGCATCACAGCCGACCCGGCTGAAGATGAAGACGATCGCGGGCAGCAGGGCCGCCGCGTCAAGCCGGTCCAGGACGTCGACCCGGCTCGGGACCCAGACCCGACGGCCGTTGCCGACGGGCCGCGCTCCCCCGCGTCCGGGTCCGCCGCGGCCCTTGGGTGTACGACGGTCGCGCATCCGTGAGCTGGCCCAGTCGTCGCGGGCGATGCGCAGGAGTTCGCCGTTGACCGGTGCGCCCTCCTTGACGAAGCCGGCCGCGGCGTCGACGTCCGACGTGGCGAACAGGTCGAGCATCCGACGGCCGACCAGGACGTGCTGATAGAGGGGCACCGGACGGCGTTCCTCGACGATGGTCGCGGTGTCACCGCGCACCGTCTCGAGCCACTCCCCGAACTCCTCGGCGTTGGACACCGTGGCCGAGAGCGAGATCAGGGAGACCGACTCGGGCAGGTGGATGATCACCTCTTCCCAGACCGCACCGCGTGACCGGTCGGCGAGGTAGTGCACCTCGTCCATGACGACGTAGCCCAGACCGAGCAGGGTGCCGGAGCCGGCGTACAGCATGTTGCGGAGCACCTCGGTCGTCATCACGACGACCGGCGCCTCGCCGTTCACGGTGACGTCTCCGGTGAGCAGCCCGACCCTGTCGGCGCCGTACCGTGCTGCGAGGTCGTGGTACTTCTGGTTCGAGAGTGCCTTGATCGGCGTCGTGTAGAACGCCTTGCGGCCGGTCGCCAGGGCGAGATGTACGGCGAACTCCCCGACGACCGTCTTGCCCGAGCCGGTGGGCGCCGCGACGAGCACGCCACGCCCCTCTTCGACGACGCGACAGGCGCGGGCCTGGAAGTCGTCGAGCGCGAAGTCGTAGTGGCCTGCGAACTCCGTGAAGACGGGGTACGACGCGGCAGTGGTCACGCCAACACGGTAAGGGCGCCCGGCGCGCACTCGACCGTCAGGGGTAGCGGACCGAACCGCTCGCCGTCGGCGTACGAGACGATGCCCGGAGCCGCGACGGTCACCGAGCGCGCCAGGTGGTGCTCGTACTGCGGGTGGGTGACGTGGGTGCCCTTGAAGAGCTTGGGGTAGGTGCGGATCAGGTTGAGCTTGGACATCGGTTTGATGATCACGACGTCGAGCAGCCCGTCGTCGAGCACGGCCCCTTCGGTGATGCGGAGCCCTCCCCCGAACGACGGGCCGTTGCCGACCGCGACGAGCATCGCATCGAGCGACAGCTCCCGATCGTCGATCTGGAGGGTGTAGGGCAGCGGCTCGAAGACGCGCAGCTCGGCAAGCGTCGCGATGTTGTAGCGCATCTGGCCCTTGGGCCAGGACATGCGGTTCGCGCGCTCGTTGACCACCGCGTCGAACCCGGCCGCGAGAACCGTCACGAAGAAGCGAGAGCCGCTGCGTGCCAGGTCGATCGTGCGCGTCAGTCCCGCGACGACCCGGTCGGCGGCTGCCTCGGGGTGCGAGCGCGGGAGGTCGAAGTAGCGGGCGATGTCGTTGCCGGTGCCGGCTGGGATGATGCCGAGCGCCGTCGACGTCGTAGCCACGGCCTGGACCGCGAGGTGCACCATGCCGTCCCCACCGCAGACGACCAGCGCCTCCACGCCGTCGGCCACGCACTGATGGGCCAGATCGAGAGCCTCGTCGGGATCCCGCCCCTGGAGGTTCCGGACGACCAGCCCGCCCTCCCTGAGCCGGGCCAACGCGCGCTCGCTCACCCGGCCGCCCTTGCCCTTTCCCGACGTGGGGTTCGTCAGCAGGGCGATCTCACGCGGCGGCACGCGCGCAGACTATCGGGCGCTGAACCCCGCCGTTTGGTCCCAAACCGCAGGTGTTCGGTCCTAAATGTCGCCGTTTGGTCCCAAACCGCAATGGTCCGACCCCCGGAGGCCGCCATGTCGCGCACAGTTGCGCACAGTTGCGCCCAGGGCAGCCGAGTCAGGGCGACCCGTCGGAGCCGGCGCGCAACCGGACGGCGTACGACCCGGCCGGGGCCCCGACGGCGCGCGCGAGGCGACCGATGGCGTCGAGGGCGGTCTCGGCGGCAAGTCGTGACCCCGGGATCGCCAGGACGACGCGAGCGCCGTCGGCGACGACCAGCACCTCACCGTGCTGCCACGCCTGGTGCGCACGCACTCGCACCGCGTCGGCGGCGACGGGTTCGGGGTACGCGTCGTCGATCGCCAGCAGGTCGCACGGCACCGAGCCCTCCTCGGCTGTGAGGGTGCCCGCGACCCGGTGGCTGGACGAGAGCCCGCGTTCGGCGTTCCAGGTCACCTCGCCCCGGCCGAGCCATTCGGGCAGCTCGAAGGGGTCGACCTCGTCGTACGACGGAGGCTCGTGATGCGCCGAGGTCACAGCGTGGAGGCCTGGTCGTCCGCCCACTGCTCGGTCCGGTCTTGGCGGTGCGCGCCGCGACCGCGGACGCGGTCGAAGATGCGGGCGAGGATCTCGGAGATCGCGAACAGGATCAGCATCGGGATCGCCAGCATCAGCATCGAGAAGGGGTCGGTCGACGGCGTCGCCACGGCCGCGAAGACCATGGTGCCGATGATGATCCACGGTCGCGACCGGCCGAGCGCCTGCCCGGAGACGACCCCGGCGAGGTTGAGCAGGACGACGAAGAGCGGGATCTCCATGGCGATGCCGAAGATCAGCAGCATCCGCATCAGGAACGAGAAGTACGTCGAGAAGTCGACGAGGTTGACCACGCCCTTGGGCACGAACGAGATCAGCACCTCGAGGCCCTTGGGGAGCACGTAGTAGCCGAGGGCGACGCCGCCGAAGAAGAGCGGCCCGGCCACGGCCGCGAACATCCGGGAGTACTTCTTCTCCTTGTCGTGCAGGCCGGGCAGCACGAAGGCCCAGATCTGGTAGAGCCAGTAGGGGCTGGCCGCGATCAGGGCCACGACACCGCAGAGCTTCATCTGCAGAAGCAGACCACCGGTGGCGTCCCTGATGACGATCGTCGAGATGACTCCCTTGTCCTTCAGCTGGACCTGGGCCTGGTTGTAGGGGTGCCGCACGAGCTCGAGGAGGGGGCCGTAGAAGTAGATCGCAACGAAGAACAGGATGACGAGAAGGAGCGCTGAGCGGATCAGCCGCGCGCGGAGCTCACGGAAGTGGTCCGACAGCGCCATCCGGCCGTCTTCGCCGACCGGGTGCCGAGGTCTTCCGCGCAGCACCTCGACGACCCCGACGAAGGACACGGAACGCTCCGGTCAGGCGGTCGTGTCGTCGTGGTGCTCGACCGGCGGCTCCACCGGACGGGTCGCCGTAGCCTCGCGCTCGGCCGCCTGACGCGCCTCGAGCTCGAGCTGAGCCGTGGTCTTCTGGTCGTCGTCGTCCTCGTCGTCGGACATGCCCTTGGTCTCGGCCTTGAAGATGCGGAGTGCCCGGCCGCTGCCTCGAGCGAGCTCGGGCAGCTTGGAAGCGCCGAAGAGCAGGATGACCACGGCGAAGATGATCAAGAGCTCGGGGGTTCCGAGGTCGCCGATCAGAGGCAATGGCATAACGAGTCCTGACGTAGATGAAAGATCGTCGCCAGTCTAGCCCGCGGGGTGGTCGTAGAGTGCCAAAGCGCGGGTGACCGCCTCGGCGGCTCCGTGGGCGAAATGGGCCGGCGAGACCACCTCGGCGTACGGCGCCAGGCGCAGCAGGAGACGCTGGAGCCACTGCTCGTCGCCTACGAAGAGGTCGATCTCGGATCCACCGTCCGGGCCCGGCCGCACCGCTTGTACGGCGTAGTACTCCTCGACCCATCGCGCGCCGGCGTGCAGGGCGAGCGTGACCAGGGTGGCATCTTCGCCGCCGAGGACGCCCTCGGAGAGGTCGCGCCGCGCGCCTGCGTCGGTGACCACCGTCGTGTCGAGCACCGTGGCCTCGTGGATGCGGTCGAGGCGGAAGAGCCGCGGCGCCGCGGCGCTGTGGCACCACGCGTCGAGGTAGTCGACGCCGTGGTGGGAGACGACGGCGTGCGGGTCGACGACACGTTCGGACTCCTCGTCGCGGGCCGGCACGTAGTAGGTGATCCTCACCTGGAGCTCACGTCGTACGGCGTCCTCGATCTGGGTACGCAGGGCGAGGTTCCGTGGCGCCTCGTCCCCGGGATGGACCAGCGGCGGACCTCCCGCAGCGGCCGCCTCGAGCTTGGCGAGGGTGCGGTCCACGACGCCCCGGGTGTCGTCGTCCGCCCCCGCGCGCAGGGCACGCAGGGCGACGATGATCGCCGAGGCCTCGGTGGGGGTCAGTCGCAGCGGTCGGGCGAGGTAGTCGGCGTTGGACACCCGGATCACCCCCTCGCCCTCGAGAGCGTCGAGATCGACGTCGATCAGGTCGTCGGGGTAACCGCCCGGCAGCCCGCACAGGAAGAGGACGCGGAGGTCCTTGTCGAGCTGCTCCGGGGGTACGCCGAACACGCGCGCCGCCTCGTCGAGGGGCACCTGCTCGCGACCATGGAGATAGGGCACCAGGCGCAGCAGCCGGCCGACCTGGTCCTTCGCCGCCCCGGCGCTCGCGGTGCTCACGTCCTCACCTCGGCAGCCGCCCGCAGCCGTGCCACGACCTCGTCGCGGAGCGACGCAGGCCGCTCGACGTACACGTCGGCGCCGAGAGTGAGCACCTCGTCCGCCTGGGCGCCACCAGGCAGCCGTAGGCGGTCCCACGGCGTGCCGTCATCAGGCCCGGCCACGTCGCGCTCCACGGTGGCGGCGGCTCTGCGCAGCACCGCCGCGGCTCCGAGCCGGGCCAGGACGACGGCCTCCTCGGTCGGACCGGCCGGGGCGAGCCTGCGGGCCACCTCGCGGACGTCGGTGCCGGCGGGGACGTCGAACGAGCCGGGGCTGCCGGTCGCCCTGGCCGGCCCGACGACGCGTGAGAGGCGGAAGACCCGCTCCTCGCCACGGTCGGTGTCGAGGCCCACGGCGTACCACCGGCCCGAGAAGCGCACGACCCCCCACGGCTCGAGGTGCCGGGTGAGCGGGGCGTCGTACCCCGGTCGCCGATAGTCGAAGGTCACGGGCCGGCGGGCCAGGGTTGCCTCCCAGAAGACGTCGAACGACGGCTCGTCGGCGGTGAGCCGCGGCTGGGCGATGTCGAGGGCTCCGAGGTCGAGGTCGATGCCGGCCGCGGTGAGCTTGCTGACGGCGTCGGTCGTCGCCTCCGCGAGCCGGGCGTGCTGCCACACCTTCGAGGCGAGCGCGACGACGGCGGCCTCGTCGGACTCCAGGGTGATCTCGGGGAGCGCGAACTCGTCGGCTCGGATGCGGTATCCGGGCTCGTCGTCGAAGTACGGGTCCATCTGCCCCACCTCGATGGGTACGCCGAGGCTGCGGAGCTCCTCCTTGTCGCGCTCGAACATCTTCTCGAAGGCGTCGTCGGAGGCGTCGGCGTACAAGATCGCGCGAATGCGGTCCTTGGAGACGAAGTGCCGCTGGACCAGCAGCATGATGAGCAGGTTGAGCAGGCGCTCGGTCTTGGGCGCGCTGCTCACCTCTGGCTCCGGGACGACGTACCGCTCATGGTGCTCAGGCGGCTCCGACGATGTCGACCACGAAGTAGAGCGTGTCCGTGCCCTTGATGTGGGCCTGCGACGAGCCGGCCTTGCCGTAGCCGTCCTTGGGTGGGATCTCGAGGACGACCTCGCTGCCGACGTGCTGGCCCACGAGCGTCTTGTCCCAACCGGTGATCACCTTCGCGACGCCGATCGGGAAGCCCACCGGGTCGCCGGAGAAGTTCTGGTCGAAGGGCTTCTTGCCCTGGTACACCTGGCCGAGGTAGCGGACGAAGATCGTCTGACCCTTCTTCACGACCGGACCCGTGCCCGTACGCAGCGTGGCCGCCTTGAGGGAGCCGTCGGGCTTGGGGGCCTTGTCGAAGCCGAGGGCAGAGGTGACGCCCTTGGTCTTCTGGATCGACGGTGCCCAGCTCGGAGCCGCGTGGCTCGCGCCGTTGGGTTTGTCGAGGGGCTGTCCGATCACGTCGAAGACGATCATCACGACATCAGCCGGCGACACGTCGATGCTGGCGTTGCCGGAGGCACCGAAGATCTTGTCGGCGGTGGCGTAGACGACCACCCGCGAGCCGACCGTCTTGCCCTCGAGCGCGTCGAGGAAGATCGGGCTGACCTGGCTGCTCAGCGTGACGAGCTGCGGCTGCTGGTCCTGGTAGGAGCTGGCCACCGTCTTCTGGGTGGCCCCGTCGGCGATCACGGTCTGGACGATCAGCGAGTCACCCTGCTTGATCTTCGCTCCCTTGCCGGCGACGAGCACCTTGGTGACGCTCGTCGGGTCGGTCACCTTGCCGGTGAAGTCCACCGTCGGCGCGCTGCCGACGTCTCCGCTGAAAGTGACGGAGTCGAGGCCGAGCGCGGGGCCGGAGGACGTCGGACTACTGCTGTTGCTTCCACCGCACCCGGCCAGCGCGACTGCCGCCGCCACGAGGGTCACGGGGACGAGACTGAGACGGGTGAGACGGGTGCGCACAGCGGGCCCTTCGGGAGATGGTCGGGACGTTCACCCTATCCGGCCACTCCTCACGGCTCCTTCGGTACCCGGGTGCGGTGCTGCTGATGCTGCCGTTTGGTCCCAAACCGCAACATTTCGCCCCCAAATGTCGCCGTTTGGTCCCAAACCGCAGACCGGACAGACTGCGAGGTCGAGTCACATCCCGTCGATCAGGCGCTGGACGCGCTCGTCGTACGCGCGGAACGGGTCCTTGCAGAGCACGGTGCGCTGAGCCTGGTCGTTCAGCTTGAGGTGCACCCAGTCAACGGTGAAGTCACGCCGACGCTCCTGGGCCTTACGGATGAACTCGCCGCGCAGCCGCGCTCGCGTCGTCTGCGGGGGGACGGACTTGGCCTGGAAGATCTTGAGGTCGGTCGTCATCCGAGCGACCGCCCCGCGCTTCTCGAGCAGGTAGTACAGCCCCCGGTCGCGCCGGATGTCGTGGTAGGCGAGGTCGAGCTGCGCCACTCGGGGGTGCCCCAACGGCAGCCCGTGCTTGGCGCGGTAGCGGTCGATCAGCTTCCACTTGATGACCCAGTCGAGCTCGCGGTCGACCAGACCGAGGTCGTCGGACTCGACCGCCTTGAGACCGCGCTCCCAGAGATCGAGTGCCTGCTCGATCACCGGGGTCGAGATCTCGCGCCGGTCGACGAAGTTGCGGGCTTTGGAGAGGTACTCGTGCTGGATGTCGAGCGCACTTGCCTCCCGCCCGTTGGCCAGGCGGACCTTGCGTGACCCCGACACGTCGTGGCTGATCTCGCGGATCGCGCGGATGGGGTTCTCCATCGTGAGGTCGCGCATCACCACGCCCTCCTCGATCATTCGCAGCACCAAGTCGCAGCTCGCCACCTTGAGCATCGTCGTGGTCTCGCTCATGTTGGAGTCACCGACGATGACGTGAAGCCGCCGGAACCGCTCGGCGTCCGCGTGCGGCTCGTCGCGGGTGTTGATGATCGGACGAGAACGGGTGGTGGCGCTGCTGACGCCTTCCCAGATGTGTTCGGCGCGCTGGCTGACGGCGTACGACGCACCTCGCGCGGTCTGCGTCACCTTGCCGGCGCCGACGATGATCTGCCGGGTGACGAGGAACGGGATGAGGACGTCGGCGAGACGGTTGAACTCACCGGAGCGGCTGACGAGGTAGTTCTCGTGGCAGCCGTAGGAGTTGCCGGCCGAGTCGGTGTTGTTCTTGAACAGGTAGATCTCGCCCTGGATGCCTTCGTCGTGGAGGCGCTGCTCGGCGTCCTTGAGAAGGCCCTCGAGGACCCTCTCCCCCGCCTTGTCGTGGGTGACCAGCTCACCAACGTCGTCGCACTCGGGTGTCGCATACTCCGGGTGGCTGCCCACGTCGAGGTAGAGCCGCGCGCCGTTGCGGAGGAAGACGTTGGAGCTACGGCCCCAGCTGACGACCTTGCGGAAGAGGTAGCGGGCGACCTCGTCGGGGCTCAGTCGCCGCTGACCCTTGAACGTGCACGTGACGCCGTACTCGTTCTCGATGCCGAAGATGCGACGGTCCACGGGGCCAGCCTAGGCCGCTGCGCCTCGTCCGGAACTCCACGATTGGCGCGGCGGACAGATTTCCGCCGTTTGGTCCCAAACCGCAGAGACATGAGGAGTCAGGCGGTTCGCGACCAATCGACGAGGCCCGTCTGCCTTCGCCAGCGGTTCAGGAGGCGAGAGCGGCCCTGCTCGGAGTACATCGAATGGTCGATGAGCCGGCGCCACTGTCTCAGCCGCTGCTGCTGGTGGGGACGAGCGAGCAACCGGTCGAGCTCGTGCATCGCCACGGCCGGGTGGTTCAGGAGATCGTCCAGCGTGTACCCGCGTCGCACATAGGTCGTACCAGCGAACCGACGCTCGCGCCGTAGGTCGGAGCGGTGCTGACCCTTGTCGCGGTGCCCCGCACCGTCGTACTCGTGGACGTTCGTCGTCCCGGTGACCAGCAGGTCTGCCCGCCCGATCAGCCTGCCCTGACTGTCATTGACCTCGACCTGTGGCTCGACGGGCACATCCATCACGTCGTGGAACAACCGCAGCAGGGTCTCGCCGCCGGACTCGGCGCGGTCGTGCGCCGCGTCGTACGCCGCCCGCAGCGCCCGTACGCCGGGTCGTCGGCTCGCGAGGATCGCCTGCATCCGCCGCGGGTCAATGTCGGCCATGGCCAGGGCGGAGTCGACCATCACCACCAGGTCGAGGTGGCCCATGTCGCGCGCCGCCCGGAGGAGGACCTCCTCCGGAGTGTCGACGGGGAGGCCCGAGCGTGACATCTCGATCTCACTCGGTCGGCCCTCGTCGACGAGGCGGGAACAGCTGAGCCCGGGCCGCCGCGGGCCGAGGTCCGCTCCGTGTACGGCGGCAAACACCGGGACCTGCTCAGGAAGTGGCGGCAGCCGCCAGCCACGAAGCCGCGCTCCGGTGACATGTGTGAAGGCAGCTCCCGGGGGCAGGACCAGCAACCACGCTCCGAGCTCTTGCACGAACGCGTCATCATCGGTGAGGCCAGGTGCCTCACGCCTGAAGACACCGTGGCTGACGCGGACGTACCCGACCTGTCGGACCTCGCCCCGGATGAACTCCTCGTGGTTGTGCACCCGGCCAGAATGCGCTGATCGCCCAGCTGCCTGCTCGGCCTCGATGACTGCCTGTGGACAATGGCGAGTGGGGTGCTCACGGCATGCACCGTTTGGTCCCAAACCGCAAGGATTCCAGGCGCAAGGCTGCCGTTTGGTCCCAAACCGCAGCCGGAGTGCACGTGACCGAGGCGCGGGCCTCAGAGGGTCGGTTCGTCGCCCGGAGGCTCGATGTCGTCGTCGTCGTCGTCGCGTGCGGTGGTCGCGGCGTCCGTTCCCACGGACCCGTCGTGCGGAGAGTCGAGCGCAACCTCGGCCGTAGGCGACCCAGTAGTCGGGCTCGCCGCGGCAGGGAGGACGCGGTCACCGAGCAGTCCTTCGAGCCTCGCCGGCCCCACGCGGCTGAACTTCCGCGGCTGGGACCGGGTCCGATCGAGCACGGCCACCTCGAGGTCGCCGGCAGGGATCACGCGATCGTCCCCCTCGCCGGTGTCGTCCGGGCTGTGTCCGAGCGCGGCGACTGCGACGTGGAGCGCGTCGGAAAGCGAGGAGTTCTCGGTGTAGTGGTCCTTGAGATACCCCGCGACCACGTCGTCGGCGCCACCCATGACGGCGTACCGGTGCTCGTCCGTCACCTGGCCCTGGTAGGTCAGCCGGTAGATCTGATCGTCCGCGGGTGCATCGCCGATCTCGGCGACGAAGATCTCCACCTCGTAAGGCTTCTCGCCACCGCTGGAGAAGATCGTGCCGAGCGTCTGTGCGTAGGCGTTGGCGAGCCCGCGTCCGGTGACGTCTCGGCGGTCGTAGGCGTAGCCGCGCATGTCCGCCAGGCGTACGCCGGCGATCCGCAGGTTCTCGAACTCGTTGTACCGACCGACCGCCGCGAAGGCGATCCGGTCGTAGATCTCACTGACCTTGTGCAGCGCCTGCGACGGGTTCTCGGACGCGAACAGGACGCCGTCGGCGTACTGGATCACCACCACCGAACGACCGCGCGCGATGCCCTTACGGGCGAAGTCCGCGCGGTCCTTCATCAGCTGCTCGGGCGAGACGTAGAACGGCATGCTCATGTGACGAGAACTCCGATCACGTCAGGCCCGCGGCTGGGCCGTCGGGACGGTTCATGCGGCTGGCCAGGACTTGGTCGGCGATGGCAGCGACCTCGGAGTCGGGCACCCGGTGCCCGCCTACGGCCGTGATCACCTGGACGACGGGAAAGATGCGCCGGGTCAGGTCGGGGCCACCGGTGGCTGAGTCGTCGTCGGCCGCGTCGTACAACGCCTGGACCAGCGCTGTCACGCACTGCTCTTGTTCGAGGTCGTCGCGGTACAGCTTCTTCAGCGAGCCGCGCGCGAACAGGGACCCGGACCCGACCGAGTGGAATGCCGTTTCCTCGTAGCGGCCGCCGGTCACGTCGTAGGAGAAGATGCGCCCGCTTCCCGACGTCAGGTCGAAGCCGGCGAACAGGGGTACGACGGCGAGGCCCTGCATGGCCATGCCGAGGTTGGCCCTGATGAGCGCGGCGAGGCGGTTGGCCTTGCCGTCCATCGACAGGGTCATCCCCTCGATCTTCTCGTAGTGCTCCAGCTCGGTCTGGAACAGTCGCACCAGCTCGACCGCCAGTCCCGCTGTGCCGGCGATGCCGACGCAGGAGTACTCGTCGGCTGGGAACACCTTCTCGATGTCGCGCTGCGCGATGATGTTCCCCATGGTGGCGCGGCGGTCTCCAGCCATCACGACGCCGCCAGGGAAGGTGGCCGCGACGATCGTCGTACCGTGCGGAGCGAGGTCGCCGGCGTGCCCTTGCGGTACGGCGCGCCGCGACGGCAGCAGGTCGGGCGACTGCGCGGCCAGGAAGTCGGCAAAGCTCGAGGTGCCGGGCGTCATGTACGACGCCGGCAGGCGGGAGTCGCTCATTGCCGGGGTCCGTGCGCGAGCCGGAGCGCAGCGGCGACTCGGGCGGGGTGGATCACTGGCCGCCCTTCTGGATGAACGACTTCACGAAGTCCTCGGCGTTGGTCTCGAGTACGTCGTCGATCTCGTCGAGGATCGCGTCGATGTCGTCGTCCAGCGCTTCCTTGCGTTCCGCAACGTCGGTCTCGGGCGCGACCTCGGTGACCTCCTCGGACTCGCCCGACTTGCGGGGCTGCTTCTGCTCCTGGGGCATGGCTTCACCCTAGCCGCTCGCTTCACGCCACCGGGCCGCATCCCGAGCCGGGTCTGCTCGGGTCCCGTGCCGCCGTTTGGTCCCAAACCGCATGATCTCAGCTCAAATTGCCACCGTTTGGTCCCAAACCGCAGTCCACCAGCCACCCCGACAGCCCGGAAGGGTCAGCGGGTGAGGGCCCGGAAGAGCTCCTCGGCGGTGTCGCACCGGTCGATCAGGGCCTTCACGTGCGCCCTCGACCCACGCAGCGGATCGATGGTCGGGACGCGCTGGAGGGACTCACGGCCGGGCAGGTCGAAGATCACGGAGTCCCACGAGGCGGCGGCGACGGAGTCGGCGTACTTCTCCAGGCACCTGCCCCGGAAGTAGGCGCGGGTGTCGCTGGGCGGGTGGTGCATCGCGTACTCGACGGTCGCGTCGTCGAGCAGCCGCTCGATCTGACCGAGCCGCACCAGTCGCTGGTAGAGCCCCTTGTCCGGGCGGATGTCGCTGTACTGGTAGTCGATCAGCTGCAGCTTCGCGTTGTCCCAGTCGAGCCCGTCGCGGTCACGGTAGGACTCGAGCAGCTTCAGCTTCGCCACCCAGTCCAGCTCGCGAGCGCACAGCATGGGGTCCTGCTGGAGCCGGGTCAGCACCGACTCCCAGCGATCGAGCACGTCGACCGTCTGCGGGTCCGCGTCGGAGCCGAGCCGGTCGTCGACGTACTTGCGGGCCAGCTCGAGATATTCCTCCTGCAGTTGACAGGCCGTCAGCCTCCGGCCGTCGTTCAAGGTGATGAGCTCGCGCAACGTCGGGTCGTGAGAGACGGCGCGGAGCGCGGCCACGGGTCCGTCGATGCCGAGGTCGGAGGTGATGAAGCGGTCCTCGATCATCGCCAGGACCAGCGACGTCGTACCGACCTTGAGGTACGTCGACACCTCGGCGAGGTTGGCGTCACCGATGATCACGTGGAGCCGGCGGTACTTCTCCGGATCGGCGTGCGGCTCGTCGCGGGTGTTGATGATCGGCCGCTTCAGGGTCGTCTCGAGCCCCACCTCGACCTCGAAGTAGTCGGCCCGCTGACTGAGCTGGAAGCCGTGCTCGCGGCCGTCCTGCCCGATGCCCACCCGCCCCGACCCGCACACCACCTGCCGGCTCACGAAGAACGGCGTGAGGTGACGCACGATGTCGCCGAACGGGGTCGACCGGCTCATCAGGTAGTTCTCGTGGGCGCCGTACGACGCTCCCTTGTTGTCGGTGTTGTTCTTGTAGAGGTGGATCGGCGCGCTGCCCGGTGTCTGTGCGGCCATGCGGGCAGCGTCGAGCATGATCAGCTCGCCCGCCTTGTCCCATCGCACGATGTCGAGGGGCGTCGTGACCTCGGGCGTGGAGTACTCCGGGTGGGCGTGGTCGACGTACAGCCGGGCACCGTTGGTGAGGATGACGTTGGCGAGGCCGAGGTCCTCGTCGGTGAGCTGGCTGGGGTCGGCGAGCTGACGGCTGAGGTCGAAGCCGCGGGCGTCGCGCAGCGGAGACTCCTCCTCGAAGTCCCACCGGGCGCGTCGTGCCTTGATGGTGGCGCTGGCGTAGGCGTTGACGACCTGCGAGCACGCCACCATCGGGTTGGCGTGCGGCTGTCCTTGCACCGAGATGCCGTACTCGACCTCGGTGCCCATCACCCGCCGTACGGTCACGTGTCGAGCCTACGCGCCGGGCCCGGCGCCGGCCCGCCCAGCAGTCTCCTGGCGCTACGGCCAGGGGGCTGCTGGGGACGGAGCGTCGGTCAGCGCAGCTTGCCGGCCAACCTGCGGGCCTGCGACTTCGCCACCGGCAGCGGCTTGCCCTTCTCGGCGGTCACCCTGACCGGGCGCAGCGTGAACGTCAGGGTGCGCGCCACCGTGAACGGTCCAGTGCCGTCGAAGATGCAGCCGAAGACGATGTTGGGTCGGGCGATCCTCTGGGCGCTGTTCGAGTAGTTCACGACGCCGTACTTGAACGCGCCCTTCCGGTCGCCGTCCAGCGCGTACCAGAGGGCATCGTTCGGGTTGCCGCCGCCGAGCACGTGCTGGATGTTCTTCTTGTCGGCGACGAGGCAGGTGTAGCTGTCAGAGTCGGATCCGGCGTTGTCGAGGACGAGACCGCTGATTCCGATCTGGTAGGTCCCCTTGGGCACCTTCGTGGTGAAGAGGTGGTCAGTGTTGCCGTGGTAGATCTTGCCCGGCGAGCCCAGGGTGTACTTGATCGTCTTCGGCTCGGACGCGGTCGCGCCGGCACCTGTGGCGTGTCCACGGCCGGTGGCGGCGTACGACGCGAGGCTGGCGCCGCCGACCCGGACGGCGACGGCGGAGATCGTGGTCACGCTGGACCGGAGGGACGGGCGACGGATCATCTGGGGCTCCTTGACGTGGACTGCGGGTCGGCCGAATGTCACGGCCACGTCGAGGAATGACCAGTGCCCAGGCTCTCGGTCCCGGAGCGGGCACTCCGGGACCGAGAGCGAACAAGCCCGGTGTCAGCGCAGAAGCAGGCTCGTCCCAGGATGTGCGTTCCTGGGCGGAGGAAGAGTGAAGGGCTTGCCCTTCTTGTCGGTCACGGGGATCTGTCGGAACGTGACCTCAGCGCCCTCGCCACCATCACAGAGCCGGTGTTGCCCCCGAAGTTGCACCCGAAGAGCACGATCCGGCCCTTCGCGTCTTCACCGTGTAGGCGCTGTCCAGGATCACGGCGGTGGTGTTGAATTGGCCCAGCGCGTAGGCGTAGAGCCCCGTGACGTTGCCGTTCACCAGCTTGGTCTTGTCACCCGTCGCGCAGACGTAGGTGTCGCTGGTGGTGTCGTCGCTCAGGATCCCGTTCATCTGCACCTGGTAGTCGCCGGCCGGGAGCTTGGTGGTGAAGAAGTGCTGAGCGTTCGAGATCGGCTTCAGGTCCTCGCCGAGCGTGTACCGCCACACCGCGGGCTCGAGCTTCTTCGCGCTCTGTCCGCCGACCATGTCGGCGTTGAGGTGCTTGACGAGCTTGCTGCTGTTGACGACCAGCGGCGGGGACGACTTCGCCGAATTCAGGCTCAGGGCTGGGCCGCGGCCCAGGTTCTACAGCGATGTGGTGCCCACGCCGCTGTTGGCCTTGCCGATGAGGAGCGGGTGGCCGGTGGCGGCGTACGACGCCAGGTCGGCGCCGCCGACCAGCACGGCCGCGGCGGCCAACGTGGTGACGGTCGAGCGGATGGTTGGACGGCGGAACATGAGACGTCCCGTTGATTTCTGTGTGGGCACCGTCTCACCTCGCAAGGCGCCTTGTCAGCGCATCAAGCGGGTCAGTTGCGCGCCGTACGTCGCGGGCGGCTTGATGGTGAAGAGGTGCGGGTCATGTTGAGCGTGCCGCCGGCATGTCCGAGCACGTAGAGGTCAGTGGTGGCGTTGACTCTGGACGCGGTCAGGCCGCCCACCATGGTGGCGTTCAGGTGTTTGACCATCTTGCTGCCGTTCACGACCAGCGGTGGCGCGGACCTGATGTTGTTCAGGCTCAGCGCCGGGCCCCCGACCGGTGTTCTTCAGCGACGTGGTCCCTCCTGCGCTGTTGACGCGGCCGAGGACGAGCGGGCTGCCGGTGGCGGCGTACGACGCCAGGTCGCCGGGGCCGACCAGCACGGCCGCGGGGGCCCAGTGTGGTGACGGTCGAGCGGAGTGATGGACGAAGGAACATGCAGAACTCATCAGACGGGCGGGTCCGTGGGAGACCCGAGAGCGGACGATCGACATGCGAGGCGTTGACCCACGCCAGATACATGGATCCGGCGGGGCCACGGGTGCGGTCACGGGCTACCGTGACCGCGTGGCATGGTGGACCGAGCACGTGGTGCCCCGGGTCACCGACGTCTCGCTCCGAGGACGCGCGATCGGTGAGTCGCGGGCCCAGGCGTGCGCCGGCCTGTCGGGCCGGGTGCTGGAGCTGGGGTTCGGCAGCGGTCTCAACCTGACGCATCTCCCGCCGGAGGTCGCGTCGGTCGGAGCAGTGGAGCCGTCGGACACCGGCTGGCGGCTCTCGGAGCGTCGCCGGGCGCGAAGCGAGATCCTCGTCGAGCGGGTCGGGCTCGACGGTCTGTCCATCGCGGGCGCGGACGCGTCGTACGACGCCGCGCTGTGCACGTTCACGCTCTGCACGATCCCGGACCCGCTGGCCGCTCTTGCAGAGGTACGCCGGCTCGTTCGGCCGGGCGGCACGTTCCACTTCCTGGAGCACGGCCTCGCCACGGATCCGAAGACGGCCCGGTGGCAGCATCGGCTCGACCCCTTGCAGCAACGGCTGGCCGGTGGGTGCCACCTGACCCGTGATGCCGGCGTGCTCGTCGAGGAGGCGGGCCTCCGGCTCGAGTCGCTGGACACCGGCGACCTGCCCGGCTTCAGTGGCCCGCAAGCGCTGACGTACGGCTACCTCGGCGTGGCCCGGGTCTGACCCCTGGGCGGGCTCGGGGATCTGCGGTTTGGGACCAAACGGCGACATTTCGGCGCCGAAACATGCGGTTTGGGACCAAACGGCAGTCATCCGAGCGCCCAACCCGGGTGCGCGGAGAGACTCAGAGGTACTGGCCGGTGTTGGGCACGGTGTCGATGGAACGGCCGGGCTCGGTGCCCTGCTTGCCGGTGATGAGGGTCCGGATGAAGACGATGCGCTCGCCCTTCTTGCCGGAGATCCGCGCCCAGTCGTCGGGGTTGGTCGTGTTGGGCAGGTCCTCGTTCTCCTTGAACTCGTCCACACACGCTTGGAGCATGTGCTGGACCCGTAGACCGCGCGCGTCGTGCTCGAGGAAGTCCTTGATCGCCATCTTCTTGGCGCGGTCGACGATGTTCTGGATCATCGCTCCGGAGTTGAAGTCCTTGAAGTACAGGACCTCCTTGTCACCATTGGCGTAGGTGACCTCGAGGAAGCGGTTCTCCTCGGTCTCGGTGTACATCCGCTCGACCGTGGCCTGGATCATGCCCTCGACGCACCCTTCGCGGTCGCCGCCGAACTCGGCGAGGTCGTCGGCGTGCAGCGGCAGCTCGGGGATGAGGTACTTGCTGAAGATGTCACGCGCCGACTCGGCGTCGGGACGCTCGATCTTGATCTTCACGTCCAGGCGACCGGGTCGCAGGATCGCCGGGTCGATCATGTCCTCGCGGTTGGAGGCGCCGATGACCAGGACGTTCTCGAGCGCCTCGACACCGTCGATCTCACTGAGCAGCTGAGGGACGATGGTGTTCTCCACGTCGGAGGAGACGCCGGAGCCACGCGTTCGGAACAGGGAGTCCATCTCGTCGAAGAACACGATGACGGGTGTGCCGTGGCTGGCCTTCTCGCGTGCCCGCTGGAACACCAGCCGGATGTGGCGCTCGGTCTCGCCGACGTACTTGTTGAGGAGCTCCGGGCCCTTGATGTTCAGGAAGTAGGACTTCCCTTCCTGCCCGGTCTTGGCCGCGACCTTCTTGGCCAGCGAGTTGGCGACCGCCTTGGCGATCAGCGTCTTGCCACAGCCCGGAGGCCCGTAGAGCAGCACGCCCTTGGGTGGCTTCAGCTGGTGCTCGAGGAACAGCTCGGGGTGGAGGTAAGGCAGCTCGACGGCGTCTCGGATCGCGTCGATCTGGCTCACCAGCCCGCCGATGGAGCCGTACTCGATGTCCGGAACCTCTTCGAGGATCAGCTCCTCGACCTCGGACTTCGGCACTCGCTCGTAGGCGTACGCCGCGCGGCTGTCGAGCAGCAGGGAGTCACCGGCTCGAAGGGTGTCGGCCTTGAGCGGGTCGGCCAGTCGTACGACGCGCTCCTCGTCGGCGTTGGCGATGACCAGGGCGCGCTCGCGGTCGGCGAGCAGCTCCTTGAACATCACGACCTCGCCGATCTGCTCGAACTCCAGCGCGGCGACGACGTTGAGTGCCTCGTTGAGCATGACCTCCTGGCCACGCACCAGGGCCTCGATCTCGACTCCCGGGCTGACGTTGACCCGGAGCTTGCGGCCGCCGGTGAACACGTCGACGGAGTCGTCGTCGTTGCGCTGGATGAAGGTTCCGAAACCGGCCGGGGGCTGCGCCAGGCGGTCGACCTCCTCCTTGAGCTTCATGATCTGGTCACGGGCCTCCCGCAGCGTCTGCGCCAGCCGCTCGTTCTGGGAGGTGACCGCGGACAGAGAGCGCTGGGCGTCCGCGAGCCGCAGCTCGAGACCACGGGACTGGGCGGGCGAGTCGGACAGGCGACGGCGCAGGTCGGTCACCTCGGACTCGAGGAACTGCACCTGGTCGGCCAGCTCGCGAGCGCTGCGGCCGCCATCGGGCGCGGCGTCCTGACCATGGCTCATGTGTCCCACCTCCTGATTCGACCCTACTCGTCAACGGTCCCGGCGCATCGGCGAATCACGTCGCGTTTCTCACGATTTGATCTCACTGGATTCGGGTCTGCTCACTCACCATCGGGCTCGACGGGCACCCCCGGCGGCCGGGGTCCGTCGTAGTCGGGGCCATAGGCGCCCGGGGCCGGGCGGCGTTTCTTCACCGGCGGGCGCTGACCCGGGGCCATCCGCCGCGCCGTCACCAGGAACGCCGTATGGCCGATCATCGCGTGGCCCGGGCGCACGGCCAGCCCCTCGACGTGCCAGTCGCGGACCAAGGACTCCCATGCCTGCGGTTCGGTGAAGCCGCCATGGACGCGGACCGTCTCGACGAACCGGGACAGTTGCGTGGTGGTCGCGACGTACGCACAGAGGATGCCGCCCGGCCGCAGGGCGCCGGCGGCCGCCTCGAGACACTCCCATGGGGCCAGCATGTCGAGGATCACCCGGTCGGCCGGCTCGCCCGAGGCGGGCAGCGCCTCGGCGAGGTCGCCCAGGGTCAGTCGCCAAGCCGGGTGGTCGCCACCGAAGAACCGCGTGACGTTGGCCCGCGCGACGTCGGCGAACTCCTCGCGGCGCTCGTACGACGACACCCGGCCGTGGGGGCCGACGGCACGCAGCAGGGAGCAGGTCAGCGCCCCCGATCCCACCCCGGCCTCGACGACATGGGCGCCCGGGAAGATGTCCGCCATCGCCACGATCTGGGCGGCATCCTTGGGATAGACCACGGCGGCGCCGCGCGGCATCGAGACCACGAACTCGCTGAGCAGGGGCCGGAAGACGAGGTATTCACCGCCGGCCGAGGACGCGATCGTGAGACCCTCCTCGCGGCCGATCAGGTCGTCGTGCTCGAGATGCCCACGGTTGGAGAAGAACCGCTTGCCGGCCACCAGCTCGAAGTTGTGACGCCGTCCCTTTTGGTCGACCAGACGTACCCACTCACCTTCCCGGAGCGGACCCCGATGCACGCCCGCCCATGCCTCCGGGGGGACGTCGGGGTACGCGGTTTCCTCGGGCTGGTCAGGCATGCTGGTGACCCTAGCGCCCGGTTCTGGAGTTGCGGTTTGGGACCAAACGGCATCATTTCGGGCCCCAGAACTGCGGTTTGGGACCAAACGGTGGAGAAAGAGCGCCCCGCGGTCAGGCGTGGGCGCGGAAGGCCTGGTCGACGTCGGCGGTGGAGAGTACGCCGAAGATACTGCCGTCGAGGTCGACGAGGAGGTACTCCCCCGCGGGGCGGGCGCTGATGGCGCGGATGAGGTCCTCGCCCCCGATGCCCACAGGGAGGCTGAGGCCGTCGTCCAAGGTGCGCGCGACCGACGAGACGGGCACCCACGCCCGGCGCTCGGTGGGGACCGACATCAGCGCGGACTCGTTCACGACGCCGATCGGGTGGCCGGCTGCGGTCACGGTGACGATGCTGCCCGCCTGCACCTCCTGGGCACGGCGTACGGCTTCGGACAGCGGCAGGTCGCCCGGGACCGTGAGGGTACGGCGTGCCAGGTCGCGGGCGACGAGGTGCGGCAGCCGCGAGCGCACCCGCGCGTACTGCAGGGCGGCCGTCGCGCCACTCCACAGGAACATCGAGATCACCCCGGCGAAGACGAAGTCGAAGACGGTCGGGGGCGCGTGGGTCCAGGTCCTGGTGAGCAGCGGCCAGCCGAACGCGAGCAGCGCGACGACGCGTCCAGCCCACGCGGCCACGATCGTGCCGCGGTAGGGGTCGTGGCTGATCCCCCACACAGCAGCCTTGAGCACCCGGCCGCCGTCGAGCGGCAACCCCGGGACGAGGTTGATCAGGCCGACCAGGAAGTTGGTCCAGGCGACACCCGTCACGGCGAGGCCGATCAAACCGTCGGGCGTCCCGAAGTGGAGCACGTAGAACAGTCCGGCGATGCCCAGGGAGGACAGCGGCCCGACCACCGAGATCCAGAATTCCTGGCGCGGGCTCTCGGGCTCGCTGTCGATCGCGGTCATGCCCCCGAAGAAGTGGAGCGTGATCGACGAGACGGGGAGGTTGTAGTGGCGCGCGACGAGCGCGTGCGACGCCTCGTGCACGAGCACCGACAGGTAGAGCAGTACGGCGAGCGTCAGGCCGCCGACGTACTTGAACGCGCCCAGACCGGGCTCGACCTCCTCGACCGCGGGCGCGGCGATGACCGCGATCAGGCCGGCGATCAGGAACCACGAGCTGCTGATGAGCACCGGACTTCCCGCGATCGACCCGACCTTGAACGTCCCCGGAGGACGCGGGGTCGGGCCGCGGGAGGCGCGGTCGTTGCTCATGCTTCGAGGCTAACCGAACCACCGTCATCGCGCGGCGTCCCACCCGTTGTCGGTGGCCGCGCCTAGATTCGTCCTCATGAGCACGACGTCGTCATCCCCGGCCGAGCTGCGGTCGACGCCGGTCGACGGCGTCGACGTGCTCGGTGCCCTCTCCCCCAGCCGGGCGTCCGACTTCATGACGTGCCCGCTCCTCTACCGCTACCGCACGATCGACAGGCTGGCCGAGGAGCCGTCGCCCGACGCCCTGCGCGGCACGCTCGTCCACAAGGTGCTCGAAGACCTCTTCGACCTGCCGGCCTCCACCCGCACGCCCGACCAGGCGCGCGACCTCCTCGTGCCCACCTGGGACACCCTGCTCGCGGCCGAGCCCGCCATCGCGGAGATGTTCACCGACGAGGGTCCCGAGGTCACTGAGTGGCTTGCCACGTGCCGGGTCGTCCTCGACCGCTACTTCACCCTCGAGGACCCGCGTCGGCTCGAGCCGGCCGAGCGCGAGCTCTACGTCGAGGCGCTGCTCGACTCCCGACTCCTCCTGCGCGGGTTCGTCGACCGGCTCGACGTCGCACCCGACGGCGCGATCCGGGTCGTCGACTACAAGACGGGCCGCTCCCCAGGCGAGATGTTCGAGGGCAAGGCGCTGTTCCAGATGAAGTTCTACGCCCTGGTCATCTGGCGCACCCGAGGGGTCGTGCCGGCCATGCTGCAGCTGGTCTACCTCGGCAACGCCGAGATGCTCCGCTACGTCCCCGACGAGGCCGACCTGCTCGCCACGGAGCGCAAGGTCGAGGCGATCTGGGGAGCGATCCGCCGGGCGGAGGAGACGGGCGACTGGCGCCCCCACCGTTCGCGCCTGTGTGACTGGTGCTCGTTCCAGGCGCTGTGTCCCGAGTTCGGGGGCACGCCGCCGCCCCTGCCCGACCGGTCCGGAGACAGCGGCGAGCTCACCTCCGACGACATGGATGCAACGCCGGCGGCGTCCTACGGGTGACCCGTTCTAGCTGAGCCCGTTGCGCTCGGCCCACAGCGCGGCCTGGGTCCGGTCCACGACCCCGATCCGCTGGAAGGCCGAGGTCAGGTGTGCCTTCACGGTGCGCTCGGAGATGCCCAGCCGGCGGGCGATCTGCTTGTTGGCGAGACCCTGCCGCACCAGGGCCAGTACCTCGGTCTCCCGGGGTGTGAGCTCCGCGGCGCCGGCGCCCGTCATACGCCGTGCCCCGAGCAGCTCGCGGGCCGCCCGAGGGTTGATCGGCGACTCGCCGCGCGCCACCGCCCGGATCCCGCGCAGCACCTCGTCCGGCTCGGCGTCCTTCAGCAGGTAACCCATCGCTCCCGCGTCGAGCGCACCGACGATGCGCTCCGCGTCGGAGTACGACGTCAGCACCAGCACGTCCGCGAGCTCGTCGCCGACGATCGCGCGGGTGGCGCTGACCCCGTCGACGCCCGGCATCTGGAGGTCCATGAGTACGACGTCGGGTCGGAGCTCGCGCGCCAGCTCGATCGCCTCGCTGCCCGAGGAGGCCGTCCCGACCACCTCGAGATCGGGCTGGCCGCCGAGCAGCTGCTCGAGCCCCGAGCGCAGGACGGCGTGGTCGTCCACGATCACCACGCGGATGGTCTTGTCGGTCACGTTCGGTCCACCACCATCGTCACGGTCGTGCCCGCGCCGGGAGCCGACGTCACGGTCAGCCTCCCACCACCGTCCTCGACGAGGCTCTGCAACCCGCGCAGCCCGTAGGAGCCCTGCCCCGCTCCGACGGCCGGGTCGAACCCGACGCCGTCGTCGTACACGCCCAGCCGCACCTGACGGGCGGCGCCCAGCACCTCGACCCGGATGGTGGAGGCCTGGGCGTGCCGGACCGCGTTGCGAATCGCCTCCTGGGCCGCGCGCCAGATCAACGCGACGACGTGGTCGGGCGCGCTCTCGATGCCGTGCACCGACACCGTCGCCGCGATGCCGGCCGTCGTCGTCTGGGCGGTGAGGTCCTCCAGCGCGGCCGCCAGTCCGGCGGCGTTCAGCCCCGGCGGATGGATCTCGACCAGAAGCGACCGCAGCTGCCGCAGGGATCGGCGTACGGCCTGGCCCGCACGGTCGAGGTCGGCCCGGGTGCTCTCCGGGACCCCTGGCTCGCGCGCGGTCCCCGAGAGTGCGAACGCCGTACCGGCGAGCTCCTGGACGACGCCGTCGTGGAGGTCGCGGGCGATCCTCCGCCGCTCGGCCTCCGACGAGTCGACGGCCCGGCGCATCAGGCGCTCGCGGGCCCGTGCGGCGCGGGTGAGGCGCAACGTCAGCATCCCGATCATGGGTACGCCGAGGAGCAGGATCAGGCCCAGGGCCAGAGCCGTGATCCTCCGGAACGGGGTCAGCACCTCTGTGGCGCGCGCCTTCACCGTGGCCACCGAGTAGTAGGCCTCGAACAGCAGGGGCTGGCCGCTCGGCGCCTTGATCTTCGTGTAGACCTCGAGCAGGCCGCCGTCCCCGGTCTCGAACTTGTTCTCGCGACGGCGCAGATCGGAGACCCCGCCTTGCGTGTCACCGCTGTTGAGCACCTGCAGCTGCTCAGGGTCGAGCGTGAAGCGCTTCCCGATCAGCTGCGTCTCGTCGCTGTAGACGACCGTCCCGTCGGCTCGCCAGATCTTGATCCGGACGACGTCGCCCACGAGCAGCCGGGACAGCACGTGCCGGTCGAACCGGTCGATCGCGCCGGGATCGCTCCGGAGCAGGCCGTTGGGGATCGCGGGCTCCGCCACGGACTTGGCGAGCAGCTCGGTCGTGACCCTGGCGTCGGCCACCGCCTCCCTACGCCCGGCTCGCTGCGAGAGCATCCCCGTCGCCCACCAGGTCGCCCCGAACAGCACGAAGCTCGCGACGAGGAACTGCACCATGGGATTGCGCAGCAGCCTCATCGCGAGCTCCTTCCCCGGCCGGCGGGCCGGGGAAGCCCGCGCCGGCGATCAGAGGGAGATCGTGCCACGGCAGACCTCGCCGGTGGCCCGGCGCACCGCCCGGAAGGTGAAGTGGTCGGTGCCGGCCAGGTTCGCCATCCGCCGGTGCACGGTGAACGAGCCACTGGCGCCCTGGGTGGTGCTGGAGCCCTTGGCGGACGTGCTGCCGTTGTGCTTGATCCGCCAGGCCCAGACCTGGCCGCTGCGGTTGCTGTCGACCTCGGCCTCGACCTCGATGCGGCCGCTGTCCGGCTTCGCCTTGAGCTTCCAGTGCGCCGAGCTCGAGCAGCTGCCCGAGTTGGTGACGCCACCGCCACCGCCGTGAGAGGCCATGGCCGGGGCGCTGAGCGACAGCGGGATGGCCATCGCGGAGAGGGTGAGTGTTGCGAGAGTGGTACGAGTGAACATGTCGGACTCCTAGGTTGGGGTGATGCACCCAGAGTCCTGGAGGTGCGGTCGGAGTTGCCATTGGTCGGTGGTACTACGACCTGCGGTCGCCGTTTGGTCCCAAACCGCAATGATTCGGGCCGGAATGTCGCCGTTTGGTCCCAAACCGCAGAAATCAGCCCGACTGCTCGGGGTAGAGCACGCACGCGACCTCCACGCCGCCGGCGCGCCGTAGCGCCGGATCGCCCGCCGAGCGGAACCGGACGGCGACACCGGAGCCTTCGGGCTCGATCGCCTCGACGCCGCGCCAGAGCGGCTCGTCGGGGTCCTCGGCGCGGATCCGGTCGAGGAGCGCTCTGACCTGTTCACTGCCCCCCTGTCCGATGGTGGCGTTGACCGCGGCGGTGTCGAGGTGGGCGAGGTCGCCAACCACCGCCCGCTCCTCGTCGTACGATGCGTCCGTGCGGGTCCAGTGCTGCTCGACCAGGGCCCGCAGGTCGCGCGACTCCCAGCCGCACTCCGCCACGGCCTCGGGGCAGCGCGGGTGGAACGAGCAGCCCAGGGGCGGGTCGGCCGCGTCGGGGATCTCGCCACGTGGCAGGTCGCGCGGGATCATCTTGTCGGGATCCGGCTCGGGGATCGCGGCGAGCAGGGCCTTGGTGTAGGGGTGCCGGGGGTTGGCGAAGATCTCGTCCGTGGGGCCGATCTCGACGACCCTGCCGAGGTACATGATCGCGATCCGGTCGCAGAAGTACTTCGCAGTGGCGAGGTCGTGGGTGATGTAGACGTAGGTCAGCCCGAGGTCGGTCTTGAGGTCGAGCATCAGCTGGAGGATCTTCGCCCGCACGCTCATGTCGAGCATCGACACCGGCTCGTCTGCGACGAGCAGCTCGGGGTTGAGCACGATCGCGCGGGCCAGCACCACCCGCTGTTTCTGCCCTCCCGACAGATCACGCGGGTACTTGCTCAAGAAGAGCTCGACCGGCGACAGGCCGACGCGCTCGAGCGCTACCACCACCCCCGAGCGGCGCTCCTTCGCCGACCTCGTGCCGTGCACCCGAAGCGCGTCGCCGACAGCCTCCTCGACGGTCATGGACGGGTTGAGCGCGGCGTTCGGATCCTGGAACACCATCTGCACCACGCTCCGGATCTTGCGGAGCTTGCGGCGGCTGAGGTTCGCCAGGTCCTGGTCACGCAGGTGGATCGAGCCGTACGTCGCGGGCACCAGACCGAGGAGCGCCCGTCCCAGGGTGGACTTGCCGCTGCCGCTCTCGCCGACCAGCCCTACGACCTCGCCGGGTCGCAGCGCCAGGTTGACCCCGTCGACCGCCTTGATCGTCCCGGTGTCACGACCGAACAGTCGCGAAAGCGTCCCCCCACGCAGCTCGAAGTGCACGGAGAGGTCGCGCACCTCCACGAGGGCGCCGGTCTCCTCGGAGGTCTCAGGCTTCGTCGGCAACGGTCAGCTCCTGCTGCTTGAGTGGCTGCTTCCCACCAGGGGGGATCTCCTCGTCAGGGCCCGCCAGCCAGCACTCGACGCGGCCGCCGCCGGGACGCTCGATGTCGACCGGGTTCGTGCTCGCGCACACGTTCATCGCGTCGGGGCAGCGCGGGTGGAACCGGCAGCCGTCCGGGGGGTCGACCAAGTCGGGCGGGGCCCCAGGGATGAAGTTCAGTCCGGTGGTCGTGAGCGAGATCGTCGAACGCATCAGTGCACGGGTATAGGGGTGCTGAGGGTTCTTGAAGACCTCGGTCACCCGGCCCTGCTCCACGATCCGGCCGGCGTACATCACCGCCACCCGGTCGCACGCCTCCGCGACGATGCCGACGTTGTGAGTGATCAAGAGCAGCGAGGTCGCAAAGTTGCGCCGCAGGTCGTTCAGGATCTGCACGATCTGCGCCTCGACCAGCACATCGAGTGCGGTCGTCGGTTCGTCCGCTACCACGAAGGCGGGACGCAGCACGAGCGCCAGGGCGATCATCAGGCGTTGCCGCATCCCTCCGGAGAACTCGTGGGGATACGATTTGTAGCGCGTCGGCGGAATCCCCATGAGGCGGAGTACCTCGAGGGAGCGGTCGCGGATCTCGTCCTTGGACAACCGCGGCTCGTGCTGCTTGATCGTCTCCTCGAAGTGCTGGGAGATCCGCATCAGCGGGTTCAGCCGGGTCAGCGGCTCCTGGAAGATCATGCCCAGCTCGCTCCCGCGCAGCCGGTAGGAGGCCTTCGCACTGAGTGAGAAGATGTCACGGCCCCGGAACAGCACCTCGCCGTCCCGCTTGGCACCGTCCGGCAGGAGTCCCATCAGGCCCCGGCCGAGGGTGGACTTGCCGCACCCGGACTCCCCCACCAGACCCAGGGTCTCGCCAGGAGCGAGATCGAAGCTCACCCCGTCGACGGCCCGGATCGCACCTCGGGTCGTGCCGTACCAGACGCGCACGTCGCGGGCCGAGATCACCGGCTCACCAGGCGCCACGACGGACGGCTCGTCGGTCAGGTCAAGGGCCATGTCAGCTCTGCTCCTCGTGCCGGGACGCGGAGGGCTCCCGCGCCGGCATCACGACCGGCAGCAGTCGGCGCCGTCGCAGCGTGGGGTTGAGCGTCTCGTTCAGGCCCTCGCCCACCAACGTCAGCCCGGTCACCAGGAACACGATGGCCAGCCCGGGATAGAGACCCGTCCACCAGACCCCCGAGCCGGCGTCCGACAGTGCGCGGTTCAGGTCGTGGCCCCACTCTGCCGCATCCGTCGACTGGATCCCGAGTCCCAGGAAGCCCAGTCCGGCGAGGGTGAGGATCGCGTCCGCGGCGTTCAGCGTGCCCAACACCGGAACGCTCTGGATGACGTTGCCGAAGAGGTAGCGGCGCATGATCGCGAAGTCGCTCGCGCCGATGGCGCGCGCCGCCTCGACGTACGTCGCCTCCTTGGCACTGAGCGTCGTGTTGCGGACCACCCGGAAGTACTGCGGGATGTAGATCACGGACAAGGACAACGACACCGCGACCACGGTGCCGCCCAACAGGTTGGTCAGCAGGAAGGAGAAGACGATCGCGAGCAGGAAGGACGGGAACGCGTAGAGCGCGTCCATGATCAGCACCAGGATCCGGTCGAGCCAGCCGCCGTAGTAGCCGGACACGATACCCAGCGGGACCCCGAGCGCGATGCAGACGAAGATGGAGAGGATCACCACCTCCAGGGCGGTGCGGGCCCCCCAGATCACCCGGGAGAGGACGTCGAAGAACAACCGGTCCGTGCCGAAGGGGTGCTGCGAGCTCGGAGGGCCGAGCTTGGGGAAGGCCACGCCGCCGGACGAGGACTGGGCGAAGCCGTACGGTGCCAGCCAGGGGGCGAAGACCGCACAGACGACGAAGACCGAGGTGATGAGCACCCCGGCCACCAGCATCCAGCGAGCCAGTCCGGTGGTCTGGGTGAAGGGCCGGGCGAGGGTCCGGAAGATGGTGCGCATCAGAACCTCACCCGCGGGTCGATGAGAGCGTTGACGATGTCGACCAACAGGCTGATCAGTACGACCGCAATGGCGAACACCGTGACGATGCCCTGGACCGCGCCGTAGTCACGGTTGTTGATGTAGAACACCAGCTTGTGCCCCAGGCCGGGCCAGTTGAACGTCGTCTCGGTCAGCACCGCCCCACCCAGGAGCAGCGCGAACTGGAGCCCGATCACCGTGATGACCGGCACCAGGGCGTTGCGGAACGCGTGCCGCCAGGTCACATTGCTCCGGCGGATGCCCCGTGCCTCTGCGGCCTCGACGTAGTCGGCCTGCATCGTCATCAGCATGTTGACCCGCACCAGCCGGATGAAGACCCCGCAGATCAGCAGGCCGAGGGTGACGGCGGGCAGGACGAGGTGTTTCAGCACGTCCTGGATGGCCGTTCCGTTTCCGCTCAGGAAGACGTCGATGAGCAGGATGTGGGTCTTGGGCTGGACCTCGAAGATCGTGATCGGGCTGGCGTCCCCCGACGTGGGCAGGCCCAGCGGCCCAGCGACGTACAGCTGGAGCAGGAACCCGACGAAGAAGATCGGCGCCGCGTAGCTCACGATGCCGAAGAGCCGGATCACCACGTCCGAGACCGAGTCGCGATAGCGACCGGCGACCAGCCCGAGCGGGATGCCGACGACGAGTGCGATGACGAACGCCGCGAGGGTCAGGCTCAGGGTCGCTCCCCCGTTGTCGCGGACCACTCGGAGCACCGGCTGGTTGTCGCTGAAGGTGGTCCCGAAGTCGAGGTGCGCCACCGAGGACAGGTAGTCCCAGTACTGCGCGATCAGCGGTCGGTTGAAGCCGAGCCGCTGTCGGGCCTGCGCGAGCGCCTGCGGGTTGAGCTTGCCACCCAGTGCTGCTGACACCGGGTCGCCCGGGGCGACCCGTAGGACGAAGAAGACGAGCGTGAGGATCACCCAGATCATCGGGATCACCAACAGGATGCGCTGCAGGATGTACCGGGGCAGCGATCCTGATCCAGCACGGGTCATGAAGAGTGCCTCCTGGCACGGGTCGTGGGGCGAGACCCCTCAGAGTCTCCCCCCACGACCGTGTGCTGTGGGTTGCTCAGCCGGCCTTGGTGACCAACCAGAACCGGAAGATGAACGACGGGTCGAGGGTGCTTTCGACACCCGACATGCCCTTGCCGTACACCGCCGTGTTCTGCCCGACCCAGGACGGGATGAACGGGACGTCCTTCGCTGCGATGTCCTGCAGCTGTCCGAAGATCTTCTCCCGCTTGGCCGTGTTGCTGCTGCCCTGCTCCTGGCCGACGAGCTTGTCCACCTGGGCGTTCTTGTAGCCGTTCTGGAAGAAGCCACCGTCGACCATGAACGGCGACAGGTAGTCGTCGGCGTCGGGGTAGTCGGGGAACCAGCCCAGGATGAACAGGTCGTAGGCACCCTGCTTGTAGACGGTCTGGTAGTTGTCCCACTCGGTGCTCTTCAGCGTCACCTTGAACAGCCCGCTGGACTGGAGCTGACGCTGCAGCTCGTTCGCCTCGTCCTCCGTGCTCGGACCGTAGTGGGTGGGCGTCCATCCCACCGTGAGGTTCACCGGCGTGCTGATGCCCGCAGCCTGGAGGATCTGCTTGGCCTTGGCCGGGTCAGGGGAGCCGTACTGCGCCTTGAAGGAGTCCTTCTGGCCTCCGTAGCCCGGGGGCACGATGGAGTACAGCGGGTCGACGGTGCCGTCGTAGGCGTTCTTGGCGATGGCGTCCCGGTCGATGAGCTGGGCGGCCGCCTGGCGGATCGCCAGCTGCTTGCCGACCGGGCCGTCGACCTTCCACACCCAGTAGCGGATCTCCGAGCCCTTGCCGGTGGCCACGGTGACGTTGGAGTCCTTCTTCAGGGTGGCGATGTCGGTCGGGGCCAGGCTGCGCCAGGCCACGTCGACCTCGCCGTTCTTCGCCGCGAGCGCGAGCGCAGTCGGGTCGGAGTAGTACTTGACGAAGACCTGAGCCGTCTTGCCCGTGTTCGGACCGGTGTAGTTGGGGTTCAGCGAGAGGACGGCCTGGTCGGCGGCCTTGTACTGGTCCAGCTTGTAGGGACCCGAGCCGATGACCTGGTCGTCCGCCAGCTTCTTGTCGGCCGGGAAGACGTCCTCGTCGACGATCGCGGCGGCACCCGGGTAGGTGAGGACGTACTGGAACGTGGTGTCCGGGTGGTCGAGATGGAAGACGACCGTCTGGTCGTCCGGCGTCTCGATCGCGCCCTTGTTCAAGGTGACCGTGCCGTCCTTGGCGGTGTCGGTGATGCTGCCCAACAGGTAGATCGCGGCGCCGTTGGCGTCTTGGATCTTGATCGCCCGCTCGAAGCTGTACTTCACGTCGGAGGAGGTCAGTGGGTCGCCGTTGGAGAACTTCTCTCCCGGGTTCAGCGTGCACGTGAGGGTCTTGGGGTCGTCATAGGTGCACGACTTCGCCGCGTCGCCGACGATCTTCGTCGAGTTGGGCGGGACCGTCACCAGGGTCTGGTACAGGTTGTACTCGAGCGTGGAGGAACCGAGGTCGTAGGACCCGGCCGGGTCCAGCGCCGTCACCGTGTCGGTGGTGCCGAGGATCCACGGCGAGCCGGTTCCCCCGGTGTTTCCGGTCCCTCCAGTGCTGCTGTTGCTTCCGCCGCATGCCGCCAGGGCAACGGCGAGTGCGCCGCTGCCGACTACGGCCACGAGCTTGTGTCGGATCACGAGTCATCCCCTCGTTTCAGGTGTGCACGCCTGATCCCAGTTCCGACCGGGCGCGCTCGTCTCGGCAACATAGCGGCTGCCACAGTACGGGTCCATCATCGGCCGGTCGTCGCAGGTCGCGATCCGGCAACGATTACGCGCGGGTGTCGAGCGCGAGAGTGGCCTCCGCCGTCAGGCCTTCCAGCGAGTCGACGAACACCCGGCCGGGGCCCGGGGGCACGGACACGTGCAGCGGCGCGCAGAGCACCGTGCACCCGGCACTCGCCGCCGACGTCGCGCCGGTGTCGGAGTCCTCGATCGCCAGGCAATCCCCCGCCAGTACGTCGAGCCGGCGGGCCGCCGTCAGGTAGGCCTCGGGGTGCGGCTTGCCGAGATCGACGGCGTCGCCGGTGACCACGACCCCGAAGCTCCCCTCGGGCAGGGCCGCCACGATCGGCTCCACGAAGCGCGCGTACGACATGGTGACGAGCCCGCAGCGCACCTCGGCGTCGCCCAGCGAGGCCAGGAGCTCCCGGGCTCCGGGACGCCACGGCACCGCCTGCTCGACCATCGCGATCACGGAGTCGAGCAGCTCCTCGACGATCCGCTCGGGGGCGACGTCGATCGCCATGTGCTCGCGGATGTAGCGACCCGAGTCGAGCAGGTCGCTGCCGACCAGCTGGAGCGCGTGGTCGCGCGACCAGGTGCCGCCGTACCGCTGGGCCAGGGCGAACTCCGCCTCGATCCAGTAGGGCTCGGTGTCGACCAGCGTGCCGTCCATGTCCCACAGCACGGCGGCGAACGAGTCGAGCCGCCGCTGAGCGGCCTCGGTGACGGTCAGCGCTCAGTCCTCCGGGTCGTAGCCGAGGTTGGGCGACAGCCAGCGCTCGGCCTCGGCCATCGTCCACCCCTTGCGCTCGGCGTAGTCGGCCACCTGGTCGGGAGCCAGCCGTCCGACCACGAAGTACTGCGACTCGGGGTGGCTGAAGTAGATGCCCGACACGGACGCACCGGGCCACATCGCCATCGACTCGGTCAGCGTCATCCCGATCGTGCCCTCGACGTCGAGGAGGTCCCACATGGTCTGCTTCTCGGTGTGGTCGGGGCTCGCGGGGTACCCGGGCGCGGGACGGATGCCGGCGTACTGCTCCTTGACCAGCTGCCGGTTGTCGAGGTGCTCGTCGGGTGCATAGGCCCAGAGCTCACGGCGTACCCGCTCGTGCATACGCTCGGCGAAGGCCTCGGCCAGCCGGTCGGCCAGGGACTCGAGCAGGATGCCGGAGTAGTCGTCGAGCTCGGCCTTGAACGCCTCGATCCGCTCACGGATGCCGAGTCCGGCGGTCACCGCGAACATCCCGATGTAGTCCTTCAGGCCGGTGTCCTTGGGTGCGACGTAGTCGGCCAGGCAGCGGTTGGGTACGCCGGGCCGGTGGGTGCCCTGCTGCCGCAGGTGATGGAGTACGGCGTGCGGCTCGCGGCGGTCCTCGTCGAGGTAGACCTCGATGTCGTCGCCGACGGCGTTCGCCGGGAAGAGACCGACCACGCCCTTGGCGGTCAGCCAGCCCTCGTCGACGATCCTGTCGAGCATCGCCTGCGCGTCGTCGTACAGCTTGCGGGCGGTCTCGCCGGACTCCGCGTCGTCGAGGATGTCGGGGAACGACCCCTTCATCTCCCAGGCGTTGAAGAACGGCTGCCAGTCGATGTAGCGGCGTACCTCCGCGAGGTCGACGCTGTGGAAGGCGCGCACGTGCTGGCCGGCACCGGGCAGGCCGATCGCGGGCGAGACCGCGTGGTCCTGCTGGAGCAGCAGGCGAGGCCGCGGGGGTCGGTAGCCCGTCCAGTCGATCGGGGTGCGCGCGGCGCGGGCCTGCTCGAGCGTGGCGAGCGGGCGGTCGTTCTTGGCCGCGTGCCGGGTGCGCAGCGCGTCGTAGTCCTCCCTGACGGTGGCCAGGAGGGCGTCGCGCTGCCGGTCGTCGAGCAGCGCGGCGGTCACCGGCACCGAGCGTGAGGCGTCCTTCACCCAGACCACGGGGCCGTCGTACTTGAGGTCGACCTTGACCGCGGTGTGGGCGCGCGACGTGGTCGCGCCACCGATCAGGAGAGGCAGCGTGAAGCCCTGCCGCTGCATCTCGGAGGCGACGTTGACCATCTCGTCGAGGCTCGGCGTGATCAGGCCGGACAGCCCGATCATGTCGGCGCCCACCTCGCGGGCGGTGTCCAGGATCTTCTGGGCCGGCACCATCACACCGAGGTCGACCACCTCGTAGTTGTTGCACTGGAGCACGACGCCGACGATGTTCTTGCCGATGTCGTGCACGTCGCCCTTGACGGTCGCCGTCACGATCGTGCCGTTGGTGTCCTTCTGGGTGGCCAGCTCGGGCCGGTCGAGCTTCTCCTGCTCGATGAAGGGGATCAGGTAGGCGACCGCCTTCTTCATCACCCGGGCGCTCTTCACGACCTGGGGCAGGAACATCTTGCCGGAGCCGAAGAGGTCGCCGACGACGTTCATGCCGTCCATCAGCGGGCCCTCGATCACCTCGATCGGGCGACCGCCGTCGTCCGCGATCTGCCGGCGCAGCTCCTCGGTGTCGGCCTCGACGTGCGCGTCGATGCCCTTGACCAGGGCGTGGGTGATGCGCTCGCGCAGCGGCAGCTCGCGCCACTCCTCGGTCGCGACCTCGCCGACGCCGGCCGCGATGTTGAAGCGCTCGGCGATCTCGAGGAGCCGCTCGGCCGCGTCGGGACGCCGGTTGAGGACGACGTCCTCGATGCGTTCGCGCAGCTCGGGGTCGACCTGGTCGTAGACCACGAGGGCGCCGGCGTTGACGATGCCCATGTCGAGACCGGCCGCGATGGCATGGAAGAGGAACACGGCATGGATCGCCTCGCGGACCGGGTTGTTGCCGCGGAAGGAGAAGCTGACATTGGAGATGCCTCCGGAGACCAGCGCACCGGGGAGGTTCTGCTTGATCCAGCGGGTGGCCTCGATGTAGTCGCGGCCGTACGTCGCGTGCTCCTCGATGCCGGTCGCGACGGCGAAGACGTTGGGGTCGAAGATGATGTCCTCGGCCGGGAACCCCACCTGCTCGGTGAGGATCCGGTAGGCCCGCTCGCAGACATGGGTACGACGCTCGAGACTGTCCGCCTGGCCGTTCTCATCGAAGGCCATCACCACCACGGCCGCGCCGTACCGACGACAGAGGCGGGCATGCTCGACGAACTTCTCCTCCCCCTCCTTCATGGAGATGGAGTTGACGATCGCCTTGCCCTGGACGCACTTGAGCCCGGCCTCGATCACCTCCCACTTGGAGGAGTCGACCATCACCGGCACCCGTGAGATGTCGGGCTCGCAGGCCACCAGCTTGAGGAAGCGGTCCATCGCGGCGACGCCGTCGATCATCCCCTCGTCCATGTTGACGTCGATGACCTGTGCGCCGGCCTCGACCTGCTGGGCCGCGACCGAGAGCGCGGTGTCGTAGTCGCCGTCCTTGATCAGCTTGCGGAAGCGGGCCGACCCCGTGATGTTGGTGCGCTCGCCGACGTTGACGAACAGGCTCTCCTCGGTGATCGTCACCGGCTCCAGCCCCGAGAGCCGCAGCGCGGGGCGGATCTCGGGGACGCTGCGCGGCGCGACGCCCTTGGCCGCGTCGGCGATCGCGGCGATGTGCTCGGCCGTCGTGCCACAGCAGCCGCCGACGATGTTGACCAGCCCGCTGGTCGCGAACTCCCCCAGCACCCCCGCCATGTCGCCCGGTGTCTCGTCGTACTCACCGAAGGCGTTGGGCAGGCCGGCGTTGGGGTGTGCCGAGACGAACGTGTCGGCGCACCGCGAGAGCTCGGCGACGTAGGGGCGGAGCTCGGCGGCACCGAGCGCGCAGTTGAGCCCGACCGCGAGCGGCCGGACGTGCCGGACGGAGTTCCAGAACGCCTCGGTCACCTGTCCCGAGAGGGTGCGGCCGCTGGCGTCGGTGATCGTCCCGGAGATGATCACGGGCCACCGGCGGCCGTGCTCGTCGAACAGCGTCTCGAGCGCGACGATCGCCGCCTTGGCGTTCAGCGTGTCGAAGATCGTCTCGACGAGCAGGATGTCGGCACCGCCGTCGACGAGGCCACGCGCCTCTTCGTGGTAGGCCTCCACGAGCTCGTCGAAGGTCACGTTGCGGGCGCCCGGGTCGTTGACGTCCGGCGAGATCGAGGCGGTCTTGGACGTCGGACCGAGCGACCCGGCGACGTAGCGCGGCCGGTCGGGAGTGGACACCGAGTCGGTCGCCGCACGGGCGAGCGCGGCCGCGGCGACGTTCAGCTCGTAGGCGAGGTCCTGCAGCCCGTAGTCGGCCTGGGAGATGCGAGTGCCGTTGAACGTGTTGGTGCAGATGATGTCCGCCCCGGCCTCGAGGTAGGCCCGATGGATGCCGCGGATCACGTCGGGGTTGCTCAGTGAGAGCAGGTCGTTGTCGCCGCCGAGGTCACCGTCGTACGACGCGAAGCGCTCGCCGCGGTAGTCGCCCTCGGCGAGTCGATGCCCCTGGATCATCGTGCCCATCGCGCCGTCGAGTACCAGGATCCGCTCGCGGAGCAGGTCGGTCAGCTCCGCGGTGGCGTCGGGGCGGTGCGACACGGACACGACACTCCTCTCGTGGGTCACCAGCCTAGGAAGGGGGTCCGACTGGTGGACCTGGTTCCCGCATCGTGACACCGGTGCGAGGGGCCGGCGAAATCCCGGCGCGCCGCCCCGAGCGGTGTCGTGGCCCGGGTGACTACTGTTGTCGAGTGATCGAGATCGAGGAGATCGACGACCTGGCGGAGCCCGTCGTCATCGCGGCCTTCGAGGGCTGGAACGACGCAGCCGACGCGGCGTCCTCGGTCATCGACCATCTGATCAGGGTGTGGGACGCGCGGGTCATCGGTGCCATCGACCCCGAGGAGTTCTACGACTTCCAGGTCAACCGGCCGGTCGTGGGCGTCGACGAGCTGGGTCATCGGCGGATCACCTGGCCGAGTACCCAGATCGCGATCGCCTCACCACCCGATCTCGACCGCGACGTCATCCTGGTCCGGGGCATCGAGCCCAACATGCGGTGGCGCCAGTTCTGTGCCGAGATCCTCGCGGCCTGCGACGACCTCGGCGGCGAGCTCGTGATCACCCTCGGAGCCCTGCTGGCGGACACGCCCCACACCCGGCCGATCCCCGTGTCGGGCACCGCCACCGAGCCCGACCTGGTGGACCGCCTCAAGCTGGAGCAGTCGACGTACGAGGGCCCGACGGGCATCGTCGGCGTGTTCCAGGACGCCTGCGTCCGGCTCGACGTACCGGCCGTGTCGTACTGGGCCGCCGTCCCCCACTACGTCGCGCAGCCGCCGTGCCCGAAGGCGACGCTCGCCCTCATCGGCCAGCTCGAGGACCTCCTCGAGGTGAGCATCCCGCTCGGCGAGCTCCCCGAGCTCGCGCGCGCCTGGGAGCGCGGGGTCGACGAGCTCGCCGAGGAGGACGAGGACGTCGGCGACTACGTCCGCGCGTTGGAGGAGACCCGCGACACCACCGACCTGCCGGAGGCGACCGGAGAGGCGATCGCGCGGGAGTTCGAGCGCTACCTGAAGCGGCGCACCGAAGACGGCTGACCCCTGGCCCCATCGTCACGACTGGACCGACTCGGGAGGTCTCATGCAGCACCGGATCCCTCACCTGCCACGCCACGCCGTCGGACTCACGGTGGCGACCGCGCTCGCCGCGGTCGGCACCGTGGTCAGCCTGCCGGGAGGTGCGCAGGCCGGGTCGACCGCCGGCGACGGCGAGTGCGCGGCGTACGTCGGCCTGCCGCACGTGCACGTCCAGCGGGCCGACCACGACGGCCAGACCCTGACCGGGGGTCCGGGGCACGACGTCCTCATCGCGAACGGCTTCCGGGACGTGACGCTCATCGGCGCAGGACGCATCGACTACCTGTGCGGCGGACCCGGTGCCGACAGGATCCGCGGCGGCAAGGGGGGCGATGTGATCCGGGGCGACGACGGGAACGACACGATCATCGGTGGATCCGGAGACGACGAGGTGAGCGGCGGGGCGGGCAACGACCGGGTGAGCGCCGGAGCCGGTTCGGACTTCGTCGGCGTCGACGACGCCGGCCTGACCGCCGATCCCGCCGGGGTGACGGACACGGTCGACGGTGGCACCGGCGCGAACGAGCTGAGCTTCGGGGTGACCCAGGCAGGGGGTGACGAGCTGGACATCGACGCGAGGGCCGGTGTCGCGACGACGACGGACGGCATGCGCGTGGCCTTCTCCGGCTTCACGGCGTACGACGGAGGCCGCGGGCCCACCCGTTTCGTCGGGAGCGACGCCTCCGAGCTATTCAACGCCTCCTCTCGGCAGACCGAGGTCCACATGGGCGCCGGCAACGACGAGGTGGAGGCGGCACGGGGCAACGTCGTCGACCTCGGCCCGGGCGCGGACCGTGTCGACGTCCTCGACGATGCCACCGTGAAGGCCGGGCGCGGGCGCGACAGCATCTCGATCGGCTTCCAGCGGCGGCTCCGCGTTGCGGTGCGGGGCACGTACGCCGGCGGGCCGGGCAAGGACGACCTCGAGGTGCTCAGCAATCTCCGGGACACCCGCCAGCCCGTCGTCGACGCGGTCGACGCCGGCTTCGACGGGGGCCCGGGCCACGACTCCATCAGCCTGGCCGGCCTGGACTTCCCGGTGACCGCGAACCTCCGCATCCGCACCGCCACCTGGAAGAGGAGCGCTCTGGACTGGCACGCGGTCGAGCAGTTCCGGGGCTCCGCCCGGGCCGACGACCTCCGCGGCTCCCCCGCGGCCGACGCGATCCTCGGCGCGGGGGGCGACGACGTCATCCACGGGCTGGGCGGCAACGACGCCCTCGACGGTGGCAGGGGCCACGACGTGCTCTGGGGAGGGCCCGGCCGGGACACCTGCACGACCGGGGAGGTCCTCCACGGGTGCGAGGCCCACTGACCCACGCGCTCGGGGTCAGAGCACCAGGCCGAGCGCGGCGTCGACCACCCGCGAGATGCTCGTGGCCGCGTCCGGATCGCTCGCCTCGGCGAGCGCGCCGATGCCGAGCGTCGCGTCCACCCAGGCGTCGACCGCCGCCACGGCAGCCGGCGCGTCGAGATCGGTGGCGAGAGCAGCGAGCACGGCGTCGACCACGGGAGCCGCGGGAGCGCCCGCGCCGAGGGCGATGGCGCGGCGCCAGCGGTCGAGCAGATCCACGGACTCCCAGAGCTCGGCGTCGGTCCACTCCCAGTCGCTGCGGTAGTGGTGACGCAGCAGGGTGAGCCGGATCGCCATCGAGTCGACATCGCTGCGCCGGAGCGCCGAGACGAAGACGAGGTTGCCGCGCGACTTCGACATCTTGGCGCCGTCGTACCCCACCATGCCGGCGTGCACGTAGGCCTGGGCGAACGGCGTGCCGGTGAGCACCTGCGCCTCGGACGCGCACATCTCGTGGTGGGGGAAGACCAGGTCCGAGCCGCCGCCCTGCACGTCGAAGGTCTCGCCGAGGAGGTCCAGAGCCATCGCGGCGCACTCGACGTGCCAACCCGGGCGACCCGGACCGAACGGGCTGTCCCACGCCGGCTCCCCCGGGCGCTCGGCGCGCCACACCAGGCAGTCGAGGGGATCCTTCTTGCCGGACCGGTCGGGGTCGCCGCCGCGCTCGGCGTACACCGCGAGCATCTGGTCTCGGTCCCAGCGGGACTCCTCGCCGAAGGCCGGGTCGGCCGTGACCGAGAAGTAGAGGTCGTCGTCCACGGTGTAGAGCGTGCCGGCGTCGTGCAGGCGGCCGATCAGCTCGACGATCGTCGGGATCGACTCCACGGCGCCCGGGAACTCCTCGGGCGCGAGCACCCGGAGCGCCGCCATGTCGTGGCGGAACAGCTCGATCTCGCGCTCGGCGAGGTCACGCCAGTCGACGCCGACCTTGGCCGCGCGCTCGAGCAGCGGGTCGTCGACGTCCGTCACGTTGAGGACGTAGCTCACGTCATGGCCGGCGTTGCGCCAGGCACGGTTCAGCAGGTCGAAGGCGACGTAGGTCGCCGCGTGGCCCATGTGGGTGGCGTCGTACGGAGTGATGCCGCAGACGTACAGCCGCGCCGGACCCGAGGGCCGGGTCTCCACGAGCCCGCCCGATGGGGTGTCGTACACACGCACCGCCGGGCCCGTCGCGGGCAGGGCAGGCAGGTCCGGCGAAGGCCACGCACGCATGGGCTGAGACTACGGCAGCCGGCGCGGCTGCTGCGAGGTGTCAGAACGGTGGCCAGGGGATCGCGCGCCAGCCCTGGCCGGGCTCCGGCAGGGTGCCGATGCGGAGCAGCCGCTTGACCCGGCGACGGGTGGCCTCGACCTCGGCCGGCGTCAGCAGGTCGACCAGGCGCTCCCCCAGCTCGTCGTGCAGCTGGTCGGCCAGCCGCTCGAGGCAGACGCGATCGTCGTCCCCGAGCGGCTCAGCGGCCCAGCCCCACAGCACGGTGCGCAGCTTGTGCTCGACGTGGAACGTCAGCCCGTGGTCGACGCCGTACCGATGACCGCTCGACATCGCGAGGACGTGGCCGCCCTTCCGGTCGGCGTTGTTGACCACGGCGTCGAACACCGCCATCCGCCGGAGCTCGGGGGTGTCCTCGTGCACCAGCGAGACGACGTGGTCGCGGTCGTCGAGGCCGTCGAAGACGTGCAGGAACCCCTCGGGTACGACGTCCTCGGCGACCAGCGTGACGGCCTCCTGCACCGGGTCGGGCTCCTGCCACAACTGCACCATGCCGAGTCCGTAGGGACCATCGCGCCGGAACGTGAGCGGCACGAGGTCCCAGCCGAGCGCCTCGGAGACGAGGTACGCCGCCTCCTCGCGCTCCGCGAGGGTGCCGTCGGGGAAGTCCCACAGCGGACGCTCCCCGGCTACCGGTTTGTAGACCACCCGCCGCGCGTCGATCTCTCCCACGAAGGTGGCGTTGGACGCCGGCATCACCCGGCCGTGCAGGGTCAGCTCGCCGGCGAGGAGGAGCGCATCCATCAGGTGGGCGCGCGGCGCCGGAACCCGTTCGCGCGAACGCACAGGTGGCCCTCCGGATCGATCGGGTTGCCACAGAACGGGCAGTCGGGCCGGCCCGCCTCGATCACCAGGCCGGCGCGTTGCACGAAGGCCCGGGCGGGACCGGCCTCGAGCCTGACCAGGAAGACCTCCTCGGGCTCGGGCTCGACCTCCTCCTCCTCCTCGTCGCCCTCGGTGGAGTCGACGAGCGGGAAGACCTCGATCACGATGCGTGAGATGCCGGGGTCCCACGACAGGGTCATCGTCCCGGCCCGGAACTGCTCGTCGATCGGCTGCTCCAGAGGCGCGGAGTCCTCGAGGCCGACCGGGGCCACGGCCGGGATCAGTACGTCGTTGCCCGGGGTGGCCATGACCTCGTCGAGCAGCTCGTCCACACGCTCGGCCAGGACCGCCACCTGCTGCTTCTCCAGGGCGACGCTGACCAGCCTCGGCCCCGAGCGCGCCTGGAGGAAGAAGGTGCGCCCTCCGGGCTCACCGACCGTGCCCGCGACGAAGCGCTCGGGCGGGTCGAACTCGTGGATCACGGGCATGTCTCCACCTTAGGCAGATGGGGTGGAGGGTCCGGCTCCGCCGCCCACCTCGGCGCCGCGGCTCGTCGTACGACGCGAGCGCTTGCGGCCCGGCTTCGGTGCGAGCCACGAGAGGTCGCCCTCGTGGGAGTTGGACGCGAGGACGTAGGGACGGGCCTCGGTGTAGCGGATCACGGAGATGGACGCCGGGTCGACCTGGATGCGCTGGAAGAGGTCGAGGTGCATCCCGAGGGCGTCGGCGAGGAGGGACTTGATGACGTCACCATGGCTCACCGCCACCCAGACCGCGTCGGCGCCGTACGCGGCCGTGACCGCCGCATCGCGCCGGCGTACGGCGTCCACCGCCCGCGCCTGCATCTGCGCCAGGGACTCACCCCCAGGGAACGTCGCGGCCGACGGGTTGGACTGCACGACCTTCCACAGGGCGAGCTTGGCCAGGTCACGCAAAGGCCGGCCCTGCCACTCGCCGTAGTCGCACTCGGTCAGCGCCCGGTCGCTGTGGATACGCGGACGACCGCTCTGGCGCTTCGACACGGCCCGCGCCGTCTCGCGGCACCGCTCGAGCGGGCTGCTCACGAGCTCCGCGAGCGGGACGGCCGCCAGCCGTTCGGCCGCGCGCTCGGCCTGGGTCTGCCCGAGGTCGTCGAGGTGGACGCCGGGCGTCCGGCCGGCCAGGGTGCCCGACGCGTTCGCAGCCGTGCGCCCGTGGCGGAGCAGGATCACCGTGGCCATGCTCCGAGCCTAGGGTGAGCCCTGCCGGCCACCCTGCGCGGCACCCCGGCGAGGGGTCCCAGAAGGACTAGCGTGGTAGGCGTGATCGTGGACAGCGCCGTCTATCGCCAGGGGCAGCGGATCGTCGACGACCTACCGCCCAGCGAGCTCGGTCGGGTCCGCAAGCTCGCCTGCGAGCCCGGCGACTTCGTGTGGGTCGGGCTGCACGAGCCGACCGAGCACGAGCTCGCCACGGTCGAGGAGGAGTTCGGCCTGCACCCGCTGGCCGTCGAGGACGCGTTCAACGCCCACCAGCGGCCGAAGCTGGAGCGATACGGCGAGACGCTCTTCCTCACCCTCAAGTCGCTCTGGTACGTCGACGCGACCGACGCGGTCGAGACCGGCGAGATCAACATGTTCGTGGGCGACGACTTCATCATCACCGTGCGCCACGGTTCGGGCTCCGAGCTCCACAGCGCCCGACGCGACCTCGAGGCGCGGGCCAAGGTGCTCACACACGGCCCCTCCGCCGTCGTGTACGCCGTCTGCGACCGGGTCGTCGACGGCTACCTCACGGTGATGAGCTGCCTCGAGGAGGACGTCGACGAGGTCGAGACCTCGGTGTTCTCGCCCCAGCGCACCAGCGACTCGGCCCGCATCTACACCCTCAAGCGCGAGATCGCCGAGGCGCGCCGCGCCGTACTCCCGCTGCGTGAGCCGATGCGCCGCTTCGCGACCGGCGCCGTACCGGGGATCGACGAGGAGGCGGCGCCGTTCTTCCGCGACGTCCTCGACCACCTCACCCAGGTGTCCGAGACGGTCGACGGGCTCGACGCGCTGCTGTCCACGGCGTTCGACGCCCACCTGGCCCAGATCTCGGTGCTGCAGAACGAGGACATGCGCAAGATCTCGGCCGGCGTCGCCCTCGTCGCGGCACCCACCCTGATCGCCGGGGTCTACGGCATGAACTTCGTGCACATGCCCGAGCTGAACTGGCTGCTCGGCTACCCCTTCGCGCTGGCCCTGATGTTCCTCATCAGCGGCGGGCTGTGGGTGTGGTTCAAGCGTTCCGGCTGGCTCTGACCCGTCGTACTCCCCCGTCCGCTCGATGCCCGGGGTGAGGGTCGCCACCCCCACCGTTTGGTCCCAAACCGCAGGTTTCGGCCCCGAAATGTCGCCGTTTGGTCCCAAACCGCAACTTTCCCGAGCCGCCGGAAGGGTCAGGTGGCAGAGATGACGTTGCCGGCCAGGAGGGCGAGGAGTACGACGCCGAGGGCGACGCGGTAGGGGACGAACCACGTGATGGCATGGTGCGCGACGAACCGCAGCAGCCAGGCCACGGTGGCGTAGGCCACCACGAAGGCGACGATGGTGCCGACGATGGTCTCGCCGACGCTGATCGAGCCGCCCAGGGCGTCCTTCAGCTCGAACAGCCCGGCGGCGAGCAGGGCCGGGATGGAGAGGAAGAAGCTGAGGCGGGTCGCGGTGACCCGGTCGAGGCCTCGGAACAGGCCGGCCGAGATGGTGGCGCCGGAGCGCGAGACGCCCGGCACGAGCGCGACGCACTGGACGACGCCGACGACGATCGCGTCGGTCAGGTTGAGCTGCCTCTCACCGCGGTCCTGACGCGCCGATCGCTCCGCGGCGTACATCGCCCCGCTCCAGACGATCAGGGCGACGGCGACCACCCAGAGACTGCGCAGGTCGTTCTTGATCACGTCCTTGAAGGCCAGCCCCACGATCCCGACCGGGATCGTGCCGAGGATGACGTACCAGCCCATCCGGAAGTCGAGGTGACCGCGCCACTCCGGCTTGACCAGGCCGAGGCACCAGGCCTTGATGATCCGTCCGATGTCGCGGACGAAGAAGAGGACGACGGCCGCGATCGCGCCCATCTGGATCACCGCGGTGAAGCCGGTGACCGCCGGATCGTCGACCTGGAGACCGAGGATCTTCTCGACGATCGTGAGGTGTCCGGTGCTGGAGACGGGCAGGAACTCGGTGAGCCCCTCCACGATGCCGAGGATGACGGCGTCCAGGTAGTTCATCGTTGCCTTCCGGCGTCGGGCCTGCGGGACGGACCCAGGCTAGGGCCCGTGCCCGTTCGCGAGCCGCAGGCTCCCCGGTGGCCGCCGACCGGTTACCTTTGTGCGCATGCAACTGCGGGCGGTCGGTGCCACGGGCCTCACGGTCTCGCGGCTCGGCCTGGGCACCATGACGTGGGGTCGGGAGACCGACGAGCACGAGGCCCGCGACCAGCTGATCTCGTTCGCCGAGGCCGGCGGCACGCTGGTCGACACCGCGGCCGGGTACGGCGACGGAGCGTCCGAGGAGCTGATCGGCTCGCTGATCGGCGACGTGGTCGCCCGCGACGAGATCGTGATCGCGACCAAGGGCGGCATCTCCCGCCGTACCGGACGACGCGAGACCTACGCGTCACGCGGCCGGCTGCTGTCGGACCTCGACGGCTCCCTGCGTCGTCTCGGTGTCGACAACGTCGACCTCTGGCAGGTCCACACCTGGGTCGACGGCGTGCCTCTCGAGGAGACCCTGACGGCGCTCGACCACGCCGTCTCGACCGGTCGGGCGTCGTACGTCGGGATCTCCAACTACACCGGCTGGCAGACCGCGCAGGCGGCCACCTGGCAGCGCGCCGTGCCGGGCCGGGCCACGCTGGCGTCGACCCAGGTGGAGTACTCCCTGCTCGACCGGCGCATCGAGCAGGACGTCGTACCGGCGGCCGCGGCCCTCGGACTCGGCATCCTGCCGTGGTCGCCGCTGGGCCGTGGCGTGCTGACCGGCAAGTACCGCAACGGCGTCCCGTCCGACTCCCGGGGCGCGTCGCCGGCGCACGCCGGGTTCATCGAGCCCTACCTCGACGAGCGCGGCCAGTCGATCGTCGAGGGAGTCGCCAAGGCGGCCGAAGGGCTCGGCTGGTCGATGGCCGAGGTCGCGCTCGCGTGGGTGCGCGACCGGCCGGGAGTCACCGCACCCATCGTCGGCGCGCGCACGGCCAAGCAGCTGCTGGGCGCCCTCGGCGTGGAGGAGCTGACCCTCCCGCTCGAGATCGTCGCGGCTCTGGACGACGTCTCGGAGGACTGACCGTTGCCCGCCGCTCTCCGCCCGCCGCCCACCAGAGGGGTGGAGTGGGAGTTCGAGAAGCTCACCATCGCCCGGGACTTCTCCCGTCACGTCGTCACCAAGATGCTGGTCGAGCGCGCCGAGCACGGCGGCTGGGAGCTCGACCGCGTGCGCGTCTCCCCCGACGGCACCCGCCGGGTCGTCCTGCGGCGCAGGATCATCCGGATGCGGCCGACGTTCTAGACCTGGTCCAAGAAGCGGTCGAGGACGCGCGAACCGAACTCCAGCGCGTCCACGGGGACCCGTTCGTCGACACCGTGGAACAGCGCGGTGAAGTCGAGGTCCGCCGGCAGCCGTAGCGGGGTGTAGCCGTAGCTGCGCAGCCCGAGCTTGTTGAAGTGCTTGGCATCGGTGCCGCCGCTCATGAGGTACGGCGCGACCCGGGCGTCCGGGTCCTCGGCCAGGAGACAGCGGGTCATCGCGTCGACGAGGTCTCCGTCGTACGGCGTCTCCCAGGGCTGCTGGTGCGAGACGAACGAGCGCTCCACACCCTCGCCGCACAGCTCGGCGATCGTGTCGAAGAACTCGTCCTCGAAACCCGGCAGGAAGCGGCCGTCGACGTGCGCAGTGGCCTCCGTCGGGATCACGTTCACCTTGTAGCCCGCGTCGAGCATGGTCGGGTTGGCGGTGTTCCGGATCACCGCGCCCATCATCCGCGCCGCCGAGCCGAACTCCTCGACCAGCGCCTCGGCGTTGTCCGGCGTCGCCTCAGTGCCGGCGATCTCGGCGACGGTGGCGAGCAGCGTCTTCATCGTGGGTGTGAGTCGCACCGGCCACTCGTGGCCGCCGATCCGGGCGACCGCCGCGGCCAGCCGGCTGACGGCGTTGTCGTCGTTGATCATCGAGCCGTGCCCGGCGCGACCGCGTGCGGTCAGCTTCATCCAGGCCATGCCCTTCTCCGCCGCCTCGATCAGATAGAGCCGCTGCCCCTGGACCGTCGTACTGAACCCGCCGACCTCGCCGACCGCCTCGGTGCAGTGCGCCAGGTGGTCCCGGTGCTCCTCGACGAGCACCTCGGCGCCGTGGTGACCGCCGGCCTCCTCGTCGGCGGTGAAGCAGAGCACGATCGGCCGGTCGGGCACCGCGCCCGCCCGGGTGCGCGCACGGACGACGGAGAGCAGCATCGCGTCGAAGTCCTTCATGTCGACCGCTCCGCGGCCCCACAGGTAACCGTCGCGGATCTCGCCGGAGAACGGGTCGACCTGCCAGTCCTCCGCCGCTGCGGGTACGACGTCGAGGTGCCCGTGCAGGAGCAGCGCATCCGCCCCACCGGGTCGTCCGCCCCACTGCGCCACCAGCGACGTCCGGCCGCTCTCGAGCTCGAACAGCTCGCTCTCGATCCCGACCTCGTCGAGCAGCATGGCGACGTGCTCGGCGGCCTTGCGCTCCCCCGGCCCGGACTCGTCGCCGTAGTTGGTGGTGTCGATCCGGATCAGGTCGCGACACACGTCCACGACCTCCCCCGCCGGGTCGTAGGAGGGGTCGTACGACGAGTGGTCGCTGTCGCGGGACATGCCCCCATCCTGACACCTGTCACGCCCGCTCCCGATGTGAGCAAAGACCCCGCCGGTTGCTAGAGTTCCCTCCGCACTCGTCCGGGTGGCGGAATTGGCAGACGCGCTAGCTTGAGGTGCTAGTGCCCGTATTAGGGCGTGGGGGTTCAAGTCCCCCCTCGGACACTCTCTCCCGGGTCACCAGCTCGTGCGCGGCGATCATCGCGACACGTTCGCCCGCTTCCTCCGACCGCCCGTAGGCCGATGCCCGTGCCTGGCCGGGTGTCCGTCCGGTCAGGCATCGACCGAGACGCGGACCGGGCAGTCGTGCCACAGTGTTCGACACCATGGCGGCTCGCCGCGAGTCGCCTCGCGAACCGAGGAACGCCGAGAACGACGATGGCCACCGTCTGCAGCACGTGCGGGGAGCAGAACGCGCCGGACGCGCAGTTCTGCACGTCGTGCCGCTCCTATCTCGGTTGGCAGAACCCCGTGCCACTCGCTCACCCGGTCGGCGGCGACAAGACAGTCATCCGCGACCCGCCGTCCGACACGGCACCCATCGACGAGACGCCGTCGTCCGTCCCGAGCGCCTCCCAGGAGCGCGACCCTTTCGACATCGGGGTCGAGGTCACCGAGGCTGCGGTCGCGGTGGACGGCGCGCCGGCAACGATCACCATGAACGTCGCCAACACGTCGCCCCTGGTGGACAGCTATCTGGTCGTCGCGGTCGACGCCCCGCCGTGGTTGGAGGTCACGCCGGGCCGCGCCGAGCTCCTGCCCGCGACGTCGGGCACCCTGATGGCGGAGCTCCGCATCGTCTCGCGCAACCTGGTGCCCGCACAGCAGCTCCCCCTGGTGCTGCGGGTCAGCAACACCACCGGCCGGTCGACGTACCGCGACGTGCAAGTCGACCTCACGGTTCCCACGGTGACCTCGCCGATCCTGCTGAGTGCCGAACCGCGGCTGCTGCGCGCCCGTGATGGCTCCCCCGGCGTGTGCAAGGTGGTCGTCAGCAACGCCGGCAGCAACCGATGGGCGCAGGTGCGTCTCTCCACCAGCGACCCCGAGCAGGTCGTCCGAGCCACGTGGAGCTCGCCGCAGCTGCAGGTGCCGCCGGGAGGTGAGGAGTCGGCCGAGGTGCGGTTCGAGGCACCACCTCCCGAGCCGGGCGGCGAGGTGAGCCGCACCATCACGATCGTCGCCCGTGAAGGGCACCGCAGCGCCGAGACCACCGTGACGTTCACCCAGTCGGCCCCGCACGCGGCCATCGACATGCTGGCGCTGCGGCTCGATCCCAGCGTCCTGCGGCTGGGCGGTCGACGTCGCGGTCGTCTGACCGCCGTGGTCGACAACCGCAGGGGTACGGCGCCGGCAGCTGTGGCACTGAGCGGCTCCGACCCAGAGAAGACCCTGCGGTTCGAGCTCTCCCCCGCATCGCTTCAGGTGGAGCCCGGGCAAGAGGCCCGGGTGACGGTCACGGTGTCGGCTCCGCGTACGCAGCCGGGCCAGGAGATGACCCGGCCCTTCACCATTGCGGCGTCCGACGGTCGCGCCGACACCCGTGCCGAGGGCAGCGTCATCCAGCTGGCGTCGCCACGGCGTGGCCTCGCGCGCGTCGTCCTCACCGTCCTGGGCGCTCTGCTGATGTTCCTGGGCGCGGCCGGCACCATCGTCAAGAGAACCGGCAGGACGGGGTTCGGCATGAGCGCAGAGAACCTCAACGCCGATCTCGGTGCGCGCAACCAGAACTGGGGTCTTCCGGATCATCTCGCCGGAGGAGGGACGGAGAAGGTCGCGTCCATCGGGCTGATCCTGCTCATCCTCGCCGCACTCATGGTCTTCGGCCTCACCGGGACCTCGGGAAAGCTGACCCGGGTCTCGGCCCTGTTCGGGCTGATGGCCGTGGTGGTCACGGTCGGGGCCCTGTCCTACTCCAGGGTGGACTACGGCTCCGGGCCCGCGGCGGGTGCGTTCGTGGTCGCCCTCGGGTGCGTCGTGGGCTACACCGGGGGGCTCCTGGCCCGCCGCTGAGTCGACCTCCGGCCGTCGGAACAACGGCGCGATGAGGCGGCGTGGAGCGGGCGTTGAGCCATGGCCGCCAGGGTGGTCGCCACACTCACTCGAGGGGGAGCCATGCCAGCCGCGATCACGACGTACGTCCACTGCTCGGACCCGATCTCCCTTGCCGGGGTCGTCGCCCAGCTCCGCATGAGGCCGGAGGTCCGCGTCGTGGAGGAGCTGGAGGTCGACCGTGCCGCCGTGGCGGTCGTGGTGGCCGACCAGCTCGACGACGACACCGCCCGCGTGATCAGGGCGCTGTGCCGCGGTGACCAGCCCCGGATCGTGCTCGTCGCATCGAACATCGACGAGTCGACGCTCGTGGCGGCAGCCGAGGTCGGGGTCGGCGGGCTGCTCCGCCGTACCGACGCGACGGCCGACGCCCTGGTCCGCGCGATCACGCGCGTGGCCGTGGGAGAGGGCGAGGTGCCTCCCGACCTCCTCGGCCGGCTGCTCGAGCAGGTGGGCCGTCTCCAGCGTCAGGTGCTGGCGCCGCGCGGACTCGCGTTCAGCGGCCTCAGCCCCCGCGAGACGGAGGTGCTCCGGCTGGTCGCCGAGGGAAACGACACCTCCGAGATCGCCTCGCAGATGTGCTACAGCGAACGGACCGTGAAGAACGTCCTGCACGACCTCACGACCCGGCTCCAGCTGAAGAATCGAACCCATGCCGTCGCGTACGCGATGCGTGAGGGGCTGATCTGACTCAGCCGACCAGCAGCCCTTCGAGGGTGCGGGTCGCCGCGCGCGCGGCGATCTGGGTCGGACGGCTCGACAGGGGGTGCCGCTCGACGCCCTGCCAGACGGTGAGCGCCGCCAGGGCGGCCGCGCGGACCTGATCCGGCGCGGCGTCGGCCGGGAGACCCAGCCGCGCAGCCGGCGCGTGCCCCGATCCGCCCATCAGCAGGTCGAGCTCCGCCTCCCGATCGGGCGTGAGCGACAGCTCCCCGCTCCGCAGCTCCAACAGCACCCGCACCTCCTCGAACTCGTGTGCTCCCGCCGTGATCTGCTCCAGGCGGTGCAGCAGAGCCGGCCCGTCGGCACAGTCTCCTCGCTCGAACAGCTCGCGCAGGGCGGCCACGGCGGACCTCGCCTTGAGCACCCGTGCCCGCGCGTCGAACTGGCGCTCGACCACCGCGCGTAGCCGATCGAGGCCGCTGACGTCGTCGAGCCGGGCGCACAGCTCGCTCGAGGTGGCGACGGTGCCGGCCCGGATCAGCTCTACACAGAGCCGTACGCCGAAGAGGCCGAGCCGGTCGAGCATCGGCCCCCGCCGCTCGACCGCTACGACGTCACTCTCCCCCAGCGCGAACCGGTCGGCGGTCAGCAGGAGCTCGGCCATCGCAGCCGGTGGGGCCCCCGCGATCGCCACCAGTGCGGCGTACTCGACCTCGCGGAGCGTCGTAGCGGCATGCCCGAGCAGCCCGTCGACGGGCACGACGATCGGGCACAGGCGGTGCAGGCGCGGTTCGTCCTGGTAGCGCCGGGCGACCCGGGCGGCCACCTCCATGGCGTCGAGCCGGGCCGACCCGATCTCGTCGGCGCGGGACAGGACCCCGACGGTGTTCACCGGCGTGCCCTCGGCCACCTCGTCGTCGTGGAAGGACTCGAGGAACCGGAGGTCGGAGCTGTGCGTGTGGCGGAGCAGGTAGAGAACCGCGTCGGCGACCGGTACCTGCCCCTGCTCCGCCGACAGGACTCGGTGGGTCCGGGCGGACACGTCGGTCGAGATCGACGCGATGCCGGGGGTGTCGATGAGGACGACGTGGCGCAGCCTGCTGGTGGGCCATCCGATCTCGAGGTGGTCGATCGCGTCCGCGTCGCGCCCACCCAGCCCGACCTCGAACGCACTCTCGGACCGGACGTACGTCGTCTCCACCGGCTCGCCGTCGACGGGGTGGACCAGGGCATAGGGACGATCCGAGTACCGGTACCAGGTCACGATCCGGGTGCACTCGCCCGCATCCGTCGGGGCCAGGCTCTCGCCGATCAGCGCGTTGAGCAGCGTCGACTTGCCGGCCTTGACCTTTCCGGAGATGGCCAGCCGGATCGGCCCCTCGAGCCGTTCGACGATCTCCCTGAGCGAGTCCCCGGCCTCCTCGCTGGTCGCCGAGGCGCCTGCGTCCTCGGCCAGGGCCTTGATGCGGAGGGTGAGGTCGTCGGCCATCACGCCGCCCCCGAGGTGGCAAGGGTGCGCATGCGGTCCCGGATCTGTCCGAGCTGCCCGGTCTCCTCGTCGAGCTCGACCGCGCGGGCCGCCTGGGCGGTCGGGGTGAGAGTGGAGGCGCGGCGGGCGGCCTCGAGTGCGGCACCGGTTGACGTCTGGATGCTGCCGGCGCGGGCCTGGAACTCGTCGCGCAGCCGACGTTGGGTACGCCGCAGCCCGTCGCGGGTGTCCTTGTTCATCTCGAAGGCCACCTCGTCGACGAACTTGCTGGCCGCCGCCTTGGCCTGGCCCTGTCGGTAGGCCCGTTGCCGCTTGCCCTCCATCTGGAACAGCTTGCGCGCGACGAACGCACCCGCGATGGCCGCGGGCGGCATGATCAGCAGGGTCGTGTGGAGGGCGACACTGAGCGCCATCAACGGGACGTACGCCGCGAGCCGGCCGCTGGACAATACGGACCCCAGGCGGCCGCCGGGCATCGAGAACGTCGACGCCGAGGGCAGCTCGAGGGCGGCCAGTGCCCGGGTCACGGAGTCGAGCTCGAGCTCGACACCCGCACCCGACTCCAGGTTGAAGCGCTCGGCGACGGCGTCGCTGAGCTCGACGGCACGTCGTACGAGCAGGTCGCTGTTGCTCACGCCGGCCTCGGCGACCTGACGGCGCAGCCAGGACTGGGTGTCGACCCAGCTCTCCTTCGGGTCGGACTCGTCGATGATGTCGCGCACGTCGCGCAGGACGGTGCGTAGCCGGCCGGCGAGGTCGTGCTCGACGTCGGCGACGAGGTCCTGGATGCCGTCGGCGAGGACCTGCTGCCACGCCGCCGACGGAGCGGTCAGCGAACGGGCGCGCTCGTGCGCCTGTCCGAGGCGCCCGACGACGGCGGCGTGCTCCTCCGGCCGGGCCAGCACCACCCGCTCGGCGTCGGTCTCGCGCGCCAGCTGCGCGGCCACGAAGTCGACCTCGTGGGCCGCGGTGGCCGCGCTCCGGCCGACCGTCCGCTCGAGAGCACTGCCCAGGAAGTCGACCAGCGGTGCGAACCCGCTCTCGTCGTTCAGGCTCGGCTCGCGTGCGGCGCGCAGCCGCAGGAACGACGACACGGCCAGCACCGGCAGGTCGAGACCGGCGTCTGCGAGGTGGCCACGATCGGCGTCGAGGATGCGTCGCCAGTGCTGGTGGAGGTCCGTCTTGGTGACCACCAACGCGGCGTCGGGACACCGCTCGACGGCGGTCGTCAGGAACTCGAGCTCGGGGGCGGTCAGCTCCTGGGACGCGTCGGTGACGAAGAGGACGCCTTCGGCCCGGCTCAGGCTGGCCAGGCTCAGCTGACCGTGGACCGACTCGAGCCCGCCCACGCCAGGAGTGTCGAGGAGGCAGAGTCCGGAGCGCAGCATCCGGTGGGGCACCCGCACCTCGACGGATCGCAGGACGCTGGGGCCGTCGTCCGCCCGCTCCGACACGAGACCCGCCAGGTCTTCGATCCGAGCGACCCGGGTCGTCTCCTCGAGCTCGCCGGGTTGCTGCTCGTGGACGATCACCGTCAGCTGTTCGCCGTACCCGACCAGCGTCGGGACTCCCGTCACGATGTCCGCGTCGACGGGACAGGCAGCCGTCTGCAGCAGGGCGTTGATCAACGTGCTCTTGCCGCGCTTGAACTCCCCCACCACCGCGATCGTGCAGGAACGCTGCTCCACCAGGGACCGCACCTCGGACAGCCTGCTCACGAGGTCGGGGCGTTGTCGGCGACCGGCCAGCTCTCCGCCGGCGTCGATCGCAGCCACCAGGTCCGTGACCGAGGTCGGGCCGGACACCACTCCGGTCACGGTCGGGACTGTCGAGCTCTCCGCAGCTGGCGGAGGCGACTCAGCGACCGGCGACGGCTCCGCGGTCTCCTCGGGTTGTTCGCGGGCGTCGTCGGCGCCGCCTACCGCTCCCGAGGCGGACCACTCGAGGAAGTGATGGCAGTTGGCGCAGAAGACCGCCCCGTCCTCGTTGGGGTGGTGGCAGCTGCTGCACCTGATCATCGTCGCCCCGTCATCGAGCCCCGTCATCGAGCCGTCGTCTCATCAGCGCGGGGCTCGCACCGTGCGCCCCAACGGTGTCAGGCTAGCGAGAGGTGCCCCGGACCGGGGCCGGTCGAATCGAGGATCGGGTGGACGCCGAGGACCAGTGCAGCGCGTGTGGGGAACGCAACCCCGCAGGGACCGCGTTCTGCCTGTTCTGCGGGGTCTACCTCGGCTGGAACGAGCCGGGTCGCGGACCGGCGTCGTCATCGGCCGGCACTCCCCCAGCCGGCACCGGGACAGCTCCCGGCAGCGGCGCCGCGGCACCCGTTGCGCCGCCGACTGCGCCACCGGACCCGGTTCCCAGCTCGCCCGGCGCACCGTGTCCGCACTGCGGGCAGCCGAACCCGCCCGACCGGCGGTTCTGCGGCCGGTGCGGCTACCCACTGGTGGCCGCACCGGTCCCCACGTCCCGCACGCCGATCCCTCAGACCTCGGAGCGACGGGGTTGGTGGGCGCGGTGGAGCAACCCCGACGAGCGCCGGGCCAAGCGGGAGTATCGCCGCAGCCTCCCGCCGTTCTACCGCTGGCGTCGGGTGCTCGTGACCGTGGGCGTCGTCGCCGCGGCGGCGCTGGTCCTCGTCGTCACGGGGAACAACCCGGTCGGCTACGTGCACGAGCGTTGGCTCGACCTGACGGTCGACCCGGTTCCGATCGCGGACGTCACTGCGACGGCGCGGCCGCCGGGGTCGTTGGCGCCGACGTACGACGTCTCCAAGCTCCCGGGTGAGCGCAGGGATGCCTGGGCCACGGACTGGCCGGCCGGCACCACGACGCTGACCGGATGCGGCAGCACCCCGAACCGCACCGGTCGGATCGTGCTCGGCTGGGACCAGCCAACGCGGGTGCGCGGACTCGAGGTGTGGGCAGGTGTGGCGGCGGAGAAGGGGCGCCTGAACCAGTTCCGGCCCCGTCGCCTCGATGTCACCTACCTCGACCACGGTGCTGCTCGATGCGTGGAGCTCTCGCTCCACGACACGGCGGACGGCCAGCGACTGTCCTTCGACACGGGAAGCGACGTCACCTCGCTGCTGGTCTCCGTCGGCTCCGTCTTTCCGCCCACGGCCCAGCCCTCGACCGCCCTGGTCGCCATCGGCGGGATCCAGGTCCTGCACCGGCCCTAGAGAGACCACCGGGGTCACGGAGTCGCTGTCGGGGTCTTCGGTCCCGCCTGACGCGGCTGCAGGCATCCGTTCGGCACCGACGTCGGGACCGCGGCGAAAACCTGCTGACACGCGGTGTCGGCGGCCTCCGCGGTCGCGCCGTCGACGTACAGCAGGTAGCTCTGCTTGGCCAGCGGCGGGGTGAGCACCCAGTCCGCCGACGACAGCACCTTCGCCTCGACCCCCTGGTCGGCGAGCGCCGCGCGCGCGGCCTCCGCATCTCCAGCCGGGTCCGACGACGCCCCGAAGGGGAAGAACTGCAACACCGAGATGAAGGCCAGCGGCGGTGCCGAGGCGGAGCTGGAGCCAGTGCTGGGGCTGCTCGGCGAAGAGGCCGGGGGCGAGAGCGGGACGATCGACGGTGACTCGGTGGGTCCGGACGAGGCGTCCACCGGCAGCGTGGTGGTCACACAGGCCTGGTCGGACGGCGCGGAGTCCGCAGCACCCTTCTTCACGGCGATCAGCTGGTAGCAGTAGTCGTCGGCCGTCTGGACCTGGATCTTCGACTCGAGGAGCGCCGGGTTGCCCGGCACCGGCGAGTCGAAGATCGGGGCCTCGTTGTTGACCGGTGCCACCTGCACGAGCTTGTAGGAGTCGACGTCAGCGGCGGCGTTCCAGGTGAAGGTGACGATGCCGGGCGTCACTGCCGCCTGCAGCCCGGACGGCGCGTCAAGCTGCTGGGTCTGGGCCGCGGGCGTGCTCCCGGGCCGCGTCAGGAGGTACGCCGCAGCGCCGGCACCGGCGAGCAGCACCAGGCCGGCGACCGCGACCACGGTCCTGGTCAGGATCGGCTTCTGGTTGAAGGCGCCGTCCACGACGGGCCGGCCAGGTGTCGAGCCGGTCGGCCGCGGGCCGACCAGCTGTGGCGGAGGATCGGGCTCGCAGGCCACCTGGAAGGGAAGGCGCTGCGTCGTACCGCGCAGCGTGGGGTGCCGGGTGCGGACCCTGAGCCGGGTGACCGCCTCGCCTCCGAGCGGGATGTCGAGCACATCGGGAGACACCAGGAAGCCCAGGGACTGGTCCGGGTCCTCGGGCGAGATCCGGAGGCGCGCCGGCGCGTTGCCCCAGTTGCTGACCTTGAGGGTGTGCCGGCCGCTCCAGCGGCCGGACGACGCCATCGGCGTCAGCTTGGCCTGCAGCCCCGAGACGGACCCGACGTCGAGGTCACCCTCGGCCACCGCACTGCCGCCGCCCTCGACCTCCGACCAGACGCGCACCCCGAACGGCAGCGTCCCGCCGGGGGCACCCGGTCCGGCCGGCGGGGAGAAGACGATGACCGCGGTGGCGTCCTGCTGCGGGTAGACCTGCAGGGTCGGCGGGTTCACCTGGACCCACGGCATCGGGATGGTCGAGACCACGTCGATGGAGTAGCCCTCCACGATCGTCCCGGAGTTGGTGACCGTCACGACCAGGGTGGCCTGGCCGCCCGGTTCGACACCGAGGCGCGTCGGCTCCAGCCTGAGGATCGGGTCGGCCACGTCGTACCCCTCCCTCCCGTTGCTGCACAGCCCGTCGTACACAGCGGAGCGTCCGTGGGTCGGGCACAGCCTAGTGAGCCTCCGCCGGGCGCGGGACGGTCCGGACTGTCGCCGCGTGTGCATCACCGGCTGCCCGTTCGGGCACCTGGTGCTGCTCCCGGGACGGTCCGGCACGCGCTGTGCCGGTGCCGTCGCCGCCGTCAGACTCCGGGGATGATCCACGAGGTGGACGCGGCGCTGCTCGCGCTCATCGAGCGGGAGGCGACCGGCACCAACGACGTCGAGGTGGTGTTCGACGCACCGACGAAGGACTGGGCTGGCCGCCGGAACGCTCCCACGATCGACGTCTACCTGTACGACATCCGCGAGGACCTCCGGCGGCGCGAACGTGGGCTCCTCAACGAGTACGACGCCGGCCGGGTCACTGCCCGTCACCTGCCGCCGAGGTTCTTCAAGTTGTCGTACCTGGTCACGGCGTGGACGCAGCGACCGGAGGACGAGCACCGCCTGCTCTCCTCGCTGCTCGCCTGTTTCCTGCGCCACGAGTGCCTGCCGGAGGACCTGCTCACCGGACCGCTCAGCGAGATCGGGCTCTCCGTGCCGCTGACGATCGCCCTGCCTCCGCCGGAGGACCGCTCGTTCGCCGACGTCTGGACCGCCCTCGGCGGCGAGCTGAAGCCGTCGTTGGACATCGTGGTGAGTGCTCCGACCTGGACCGGGCGGGTGTACCCGGCCGCGCCCCACATCCTGGAGCCGCCCACCGTGTCGATGGAGGGCGTCGACGACTGGCCGCCCCGCGAGACGGCGCGGGCCGGCCGTCGTGCGGCGACCGACGTCGAGCCTCCGCCCGCCCGCAAGGCGCGGAAGCGGTCGCGGTGACGTCCGGCGCCGACACCCAGCTGCTGGCGCGGCTCCAGGACGTCGAGGCGCGGGTCCGGCTGGCGGTCGACCACCGGCGTCGCGACGATCCCGCTCCGGACGACCCGTTCCGTGGCCTCTACGTGAACGACGAGACGGTCGAACGCCTGCTGGACGGTACGGCGTACCCGCCCGACTTCGGTCCCGACCGCGCGCTGGTCGACGACCCGGGCCCGCTGATGACCCTGACCCGTCACGCCGGGCTGTCCGCGTTCGACGTGCAGCTCCTGGTGATCGCCCTGCTGCCCGACCTGGACAGCCGCTTCGAGAAGCTCTACGGCTACCTGAACGACGACGTGACGCGACGCCGGGCCAGCATCGGGCTCGCGCTGGAGCTCGCCGGCGCCACGGCCACCTCAGCGACTGCCCGTCGTGCCCTGTCGCCGTCCGGGCCGCTGGTCGACCTCGGGCTCGTGCTCGTCGAGGAGCCGGATCGTCCGTACCTCACCAGGAGCCTCCGCGTCCCGGACCGGGTGGTCTCGCACCTGCTCGGCGACGCGGCGCCCGACCCCTCCGTCCGGCACCTGCTGCTGGACATCGAGGGCTACCCCAGCCAGCTGGCCGATCGGCTCGCCCAGGCACTGCGTGCGGGTGCCGACGTCGTCCACATCCGCGAGCGAGAGGCGGGCACGGGCGCCGCCACCGCTGTCTCCGCTCTCGAGAGCAGCGGGTGGTCGGCCGTAGTCGTGGACCTGACGCTGGTGGCTCGGGGCCCGGAACCGGACGACGTCGTCCTCAGGTGTGCGCGCGAGGCCTTGATCCGCGGCGCCGGCCTCGTGGCGGGACCGGTCGAGGCGCTGGCCGAGGGTCACCTCGAGTCGATCCAGCGCCTCTCGAAGTGGCCGTGTCCCATGGTGTTCGTGGGAGCGGCCACCTGGGATCCGCTCTGGTCCACGACGCCGCCGCTCGCGGTGGAGGCCCCGATCCTCGGGGCGCGGGAGCGCATCACGCTCCTGCGTGCTCACCTCGAAAGGGCCGGGGCCGAGGTCGACCCGGACTCCCTCGGCGCCCACCTGTCGCTCGGCCCGGCCCAGGTGCAGCGTGCCGTCCACGCAGCCCGGACCGCCGCCCTGCTCGGAGCGGGCAGGATCACGTCCGCGGACCTCCGGAGCGGGATCCGCGCCCAGAACGCCGCCGGGCTGGAGCGGCTCGCCCGCAGGATCGAGCCGGAGGTGTCCTGGGAGGACCTCGTGCTGGCTCCCGCCGTACGGCGCTCGCTGGAGGAGCTCACGGCCCGCGCCCGACATCGCGACCAGGTGCTCGTCGACTGGCGGATGCGCAGGGGCGGTGGCCGGGGTCGCGGCGTCTCGGCCCTGTTCGCGGGCGACTCCGGCACCGGCAAGACCATGTCCGCCGAGGTGATCGCCGCCGATCTCGGACTGGACCTGTACACCGTCAACCTGGCCACGGTCGTCGACAAGTACGTCGGCGAGACCGAGAAGAACCTCGAGCGGATCTTCGCCGAGGCTGGCGGAGTCAACGCCGTGCTGTTCTTCGACGAGGCGGACGCGATCTTCGGCAAGCGGAGCGAGGTGCGCGACGCCCACGACCGCTACGCGAACATCGAGAGCGCCTACCTGCTCCAGCGCCTCGAGACGTTCGACGGGCTCGCCGTGCTGGCCACCAACCTCCGCGCGAACATCGACGAGGCGTTCACCCGCAGGCTGGACGCGATCGTCGACTTCCCGGCTCCCACCGCGGACCTGCGCGAGACCCTCTGGCGCCAGTGCCTGGGTCCCCCCCTGCCGCTGGCGAACGACGTCGACGTCACGTTCTGCGCCGACTCGTTCGAGCTGGCCGGCGGGAACATCCGCTCGGCCGCGACGACCGCGGCGTACCTGGCTGCAGAGGCCCGGGAGCCGGTCACGATGGCGTACGTCATCGCGGCGGTGGCCCAGGAGTACCGCAAGCTCGGCCGCCTGGTCCTCGAGAAGGAGTTCGGCCGGTATCTGGCGCAGCTGACCGGGTGACCGCTGCCCTTTCAGGCAGGCGGTGATGCACTGCGGCTCGTGCCGAGGTCCCTGCCGCGGCGGCGTACGACGGACCGATACTGCTGAGACACGTCTGGGTTCGAAGGAGTGCACCATGCGCGAGCACCAGTTCGACGCCGAGGAAGCCGGCCTGCGCCCGAAGGCGTCCCGGTTGGACGAGCCGGTCAGCGAGCAACAGGGACGGGCGGCGGCCGAGGGGCGCCCCGACGTCCTGGGCGAGGCCGGCCTGATGGGACTGCAGCGCGCAGCGGGCAACGGCGCCGTCTCCTCGATGGTCGATGACGATGCGTCCCCCGTGCACGACGTGGTCAGCTCGGGCGGCCGTCCGTTGGAGCCGGACGTCCGGACGGACATGGAGGGGCGCCTGGGGCACGACTTCGGCGACGTCCGGGTCCACGACGACGGGGCCGCGCACAGCTCGGCCCAGTCCGTGAACGCGCACGCGTACACGGTCGGCTCGAACGTCGTCTTCCAGCGGGACAGGTACGACCCCTCCTCGGACTCCGGTCGCACGATGCTGGCGCACGAGCTCACGCACGTCGTACAACAGCGCAGCGGGCCGGTCGACGGCACGCCGACCGGTGGTGGCATCAGGGTCAGCGACCCGTCCGACCGGTTCGAGCGCGAAGCGGCGGCCAACGCCGAACGCGTCATGTCGGCTCCCGCGCCTGCCGAGCCGGCCGCACCCACGACCGCTGCGTCGGCGGCGGTGCAGCGCGAGGTCGACGAGGCTACGCCCGTGCAGCGCGCGGAGGCACCCGAAGAGGAGGAGGAGACCGCGCAGGGCTCCTTCGTCCAGCGCGCGGGTGCGCCCGAGGAGGAGCAGGAGGAGGAGCCGGCCGGCTAGAGCCTGCTCTCTCCGGGTGGCTCGTTCGCCGCCTCCTCGAGCCGTAGCAACGCCTCCTCCAGAGCGTCAATCTCGTCCGGTACGACGGCCGGGTACGCCGCGTCCACGAACCGCCCGCTGCTCCCCTCGACCCGCCACTCGTACGTCATCGTGGCCAGATCGTGCCCGGTCGCCGCGATGTCGTCGGCGGAGGCCAGGTCCGCAGCCGCGACCGCTCGTCGTGCCGCCGTCACCGCGTCGGGGTCGAAGCGGCACCACAGGGACCGGTCGCCGTTGACGACGACCCAGACGTCGCCGTCGTCGGCGTACTCGCGCTGACGGACCTCGCCGCGACGCGGGTCCTCGTAGCGGGTGCGGAGGTAGAGCCCCGCTGTCTCGAGTTCGCTCACGCCACGGTCCAATCCTTGGTGGTCACCGACTCGATCGACGTCACGAACGGCACGTAGTGCCCGCGCTTCACGTCGGAACCCACGGACATGATGCTCCCCGAGTCCTGGTCCACGAGCTCCTTGGCGGCGTCGGTGCCGAGCTGGGCCTCGACGTCGCCGAAGTGCTCCGGCTCGTCCCCGAGGAACTTCTTGCTGTCGGCGTCGGTGGCGTCCTCCTCGACGTACTCGTCGTCGAGACCGAACATGTGACCCGCCTCGTGGGCCGCGGTGTTCTGCGTGACGTCGTGCTTCCCACCCTCGCCCTGGTCCGAGATGACGATGTCGACCCGCCGGAACTTCTCCTCGTCGGTGGTGTTCTTCTCGCCCGCGCTCAGCGCCTGGCCCTGGGGGCCCCAGCCGACCTGGCTGTTCAGCTCGTCGAGCACGGCCTGGGCCCGTTCCTTGCCGAGCTTCGTGTTGTGGGTCGCGCTGCCCTTGGAGGTGGCCCGGCCGATCGAGAACAGCTGCAGGTCGTGCGTCGTACCGTCGAGCGCGACCTTCTCTCCGAGCTGGAACCCCTTGGCCTTGATCCGAGTCGCGACAGCCGCGATCTCGCTCGTGATGTCCGGCGTGAGCTCGGCGCTGTCGTTGGCGAAGCCACCCACCTGTTCGATCAACGGCTTGTCGCGCACCGTCGACGTCTCGGTCTCGGAGGCGTCGCGGCTCTCCAGGGTCGAGGTGTCGCCGTCGACGAAGGAACGGAACCGCGGCGGTGGCGTCTCGCCAGCCTTGCCCTTGGGGACCTTCAGGGCACTCATCGTGTTGTGGGCCTTGTCGGCATCGGCCAGCTCGACCTTCACGTCCACCACCCCGCGGTGCTCGGCGAAGCCCGGGTCCTTGGTCATCAGCTCGTGCTTCTTGCTCCACGCGGTCGCGACGCTGCTCTGGAAGTCGGTCCCGAACTTCGTCTTCTCGGCTGCCGTCCACTTGAAGTCCGCGCGCTGTGCCCGCGTGAACCGATGCGACCGGAACGGCTCCTTCCGCAGGTCCGCTCGGGTGAAGTCCTTGAAGTCGATGTGGACCCGCAGCGTGACGGTGACGTCGCCCTTGACGGGCACCGGCCCGTTGGGCGTGTAGTCCAGGTCGAAGGACTCGCCCGCGTGGATGAACCTCGTCTTGTCAAACTTGGGGTCCGTCGCCGGCGGCGCCTTCACGTCCACGGGCGCCGGCTGCCGGCTCACGGTGAGCATCGACGCCACACTCCTGTTGCCCGCCCACTTCTGCAGGTCGAGTACGCCGGCCTCGGCGGACGTCGCTGTCGGCGCGGCCTGGACATGGGTGTGCCCCCCACCCTTGGACGCAGCCTTGCCCTTGCCCTTCGTGGGCGCAGCGGACGACTTCCGTCCCTTGGCGGGGGCAGCCATGGCCCCAGATTGGAGCCTCCCCGATCCGATCCGGAGTTCCTCGGTGCTCGAGTCGGGGCAGCGTGCTCTGCATGATCGGGCAAGGGTGCCGATCACCTACTCACGAGAGGCCTTCCCGCATGATTTTGGTGCGTTCACCGAGCTCGGCACGGTCCTCAGCGGACAGCGCCTCGAGTCGCTCGCCGATGTCCTTCGGGCTCTCGTCGAGATGATCGCCCAAGGCGTCCGCAAAGGCCTGCCAGGCGCTCGCACTGGGCGGAAAGCTCAACTTCTCCATGCTGCTCTGGATCTTGTCCCAGCGACGGGAGGCCTTCTTCGTCGCGATGTCGCCGTCGTCGTCGAGGTCCTCGAGGCCGGGGTAGACCGTTTGGGCCTCGACACCACCCAGGACGCCCACCCGATCCAGGAACGTCTCCAGCTCCTTCTCGGACGAGTGTGCATTGAGTGAGTCCACGCCCTTGCGCAGCTCCGTCCACAGCCCGGTCAGCTCGGAAACGACATCGACGCTCACCGCAAACCTCCGTTCGTCCGCTTACTTGATCTGAATACCCCTCGCATCGACGAACACGCGTCCGTCGATGCTCTTGGCGTTCTTCACGCCGCCCTCAGCCCACTGGCTCGTGAACTCGTCCCCCGGTGGCTTCGTGTAGTGATGCCCTTCGCCGCTCTTTTCTCGATTCGCCTGATAGAAGAGCGTTTGGAGACGGTCGATCTCGAACGCAGCGTTGGCGCGACCCTGGTCCCCCATGTTGTACCCCTCATTGTTCCAGTGCTTGGCGAGCGGCTTGACGTGGTCGATGTCGTACCGCAGCCTCTCGATCCACAGCTTCGCTGCTCCCACAGGCATGGCGGCCAGCGTCTCGGCTTTGCGGTAACCCGTGTGGCCGGCTCTCGGGATGAAGCCGTCCTTCATCCACTGCTCGAAGAGGGCTTGCCGCGCGGCCTTGGTGGCAGCGTTGCTGATGTCGTCCTTGCGCTGCTTGATGTCGCGTGCCTTGACCGTGTCGCACACCTTCTTCCACGTGCTTCCGCGCACGTACAGGCCGCTCCGCACGTCGAATCCGGGTGGGAAGTAGCGTTGCTCCTTCTTTGCCGCCGCACTGCTGAACTCGTCCAGACTCGGCAGGCCCTTCAGGCTGTTGACGATAGTGCCGAGCTCCCCTTCGACCGGGCCGTACAGCTTTGCGCGCGCCTTCTGAATCGTGGCGCGCTCATATGCCGTGGCGTCCCGTGCGTCCCAGCTGCCGTCGGCCAACTTGCGCTTGACCCGGTCAGCGATCCGCTTCTCGACGGCGGCCTCCTTGGCCCGCCACAACGCCGGAATGGCCGCACCCGCCTTGAGGGCGGCCTCTAGCCGGGGCACGTAGTGCCCCTTGCCCGCCTTGTTGGCCTCGCGGATGAGATCCGGAAGCACGGCCCGGATGCGCCCAGCCAGCTTGCTCGAGATCTCGACGTCCGCCTCGGGTCCGCTGATGTTCACAGTCACCGTGTGCGACTCGCCGCGGGCCATGGAGAAGGGCCTGCGGATCGTCGCGGTGATCTTGGAGGCGACCCAATCGACGGCACCGCGAACCTTCGCCTTGACCGCAGCGACCTTGCCCTTGACCCAGGCCTTGCCGGCGGCGATCTTCTTCTTCACCCTTCCCGCGATCCCGGTGATGCCGCGGATGACGGGACCGGCCAGCTTGAGGCCGGTCTTGATCACGAAGTCCAGGGCCTTGTTGACCGGCTTCTGGAGCTTGCCGACGATCTCGCGGACCTTCTGGCCGATGCCGCCGAGGCCGATGATGCTGGCCAGGAAGCCGATGATGATGGGCACCATCTGGCTCAGGACGTCCTCGATCTTCGCGGCGACGCCGCTGATGTTGCCGCGCACGATGTCGGCCATGGAGTCGAGGATCGTGTTCACGAACTTCGCGATCCGCTCGGCGTTGGTCACGAAGAACATCACGACGTCGTAGATCAGCTTGCAGGCCTTGATGAACGCCGCCGCCGGGTTGAGCAGGCCGATCAGCCAGGTGATGCCGGCGGTGATGATCTTGGTGAGGACGAAGTCCTTCACCTGGTCGAGGATCATCTCCTTGATGTCGCCGAGCTTCTCGAGCAGCATCTCCCAGAGCGCGCCGACCCCGCCGGCGGCCAGCTTCTGGAAGATGTCGACGCCGCTCTCGACCGCGGCCATGGCCTTCTCGCCGATCTGCTTGACGATCCGGTCGCGGATGTTGCGCCAGGTCAATCCGAAGATCGAGGCGAGCAGGTGGATGACGCCCTTGAGGTCGAAGGTCTCCGGCAGCTCGACGCCCCCCTCGGCGAGAGCACCGAAGAGCCAGTCCAGCAGGCCCTTGCGCAGGTGGTCGAGGAAGTTGTCCTTGAACTTGTTGATGCCGCTCTTGATGCCGTCGATCAGGTTGCCGAGGAACCGGACGGGGTGCTTGACGATCTGCCCGACCACGCCGGCCACCCGGGCGAGGACGTTCTTCAGCATGTTCACGAGGTCGCGGATCGCGTTGACGATCGCCTTGATCGCGCCGACCACCTTGTCGACCAGGCCACGGTTCTCGGCCTGGAGCTCCTCGATCCGCTCGTCCAGCCCCTTGCGCGCTGCGACGTACTTCGTGGCCAGCGTGTCGACCACCGACTCCTGCTTCGACGCCACGTCGCCCTCGAGCTGCTCGAACCGCTCTCCGATCTCCTCCGAGGCCTCGGAGCCGACCTTCTTCAGGTCGTTCGGCAGGCTCTTGACGTACGACGCGATCTCGCCACGCCCGACCGCGATCCGCTTCTTGGCAGCGGTCAGGTCACCACCGACGATGTCGGCGACCTGGGAGATGGTGACGTCCATCTTCTTCAGGTAGAGCTCTCGTCCGGCCACGTAGAACTCGTTGACCTTGTCCGGCATCCCGCGGATCTTGTCCCTCAGCCAGCGGAACTTGCCGGTCCAGCCTCCGTACCGGTCCTCCTTGTACGCCGACATCTTGGCCGAGACGTAGTTCTCGAAGGTGGTGCGCGCGATCTGCTCGCCGTCCTCGAAGGCCTTCTCGACCTTGGGGTCGATGCCGTCGAGGATCTGCTTCACGTCGGCCTCGGTCGCGTTGAAGATCGCCTGGATCTTGGCGGTGACCACGGCTCTCTTCTGCTCGTCCTTGGACTTCGTCTTCCCCTTGTCAGCGACCAGCTGGGCCAGCGCCGCACCCTTGGCGCCCTGCATGCCGGCCACGCCGCCCTTGGTCTCGGCGGTCGCGTCGGCCTTGCCCTGCTCGATCACCTGCTGTTCCTGCTGCCGATACTCCGCCGGGGCGGTGTCGGCGTGCGCCGCCGCCTCCTTCTTGTCGGCGAGCGCCTTCTCGAACTGCGGCTCGTTCGAGTCCGCGAGCTGCTCCTCGCTGACCTCACCGTCTGCCAGCTCCTGGTTGGCCTCGTGCTTTCCGGCCTCGAGGTTGAGCTGCTCCGCGGGAGCGGGCTTCGGTACGGCGCCCGCAGCCGGGATGGGCACGACCGAACCGGGCGGCTCAGGACCCATCGGCGTGACCGGCTTGGGGATCGCCTTGGACGTGTCCGGAGCCGCTGCGGTGGCCTGCTCGATGTCCTTGGCCTGACCTTCCTTGCCCTGGGTCACCAGGCCCCTGACGTCGCCCTTGACCTCACCGGCCTTGCCGGACTCCTTGTAGTCGTCGGCCTCCTTCAGGGTCTTCGGCGACTTCGCCTCGATGGCGGTCTTCACCGACGCGATGAACGCCTTCTTGTCGAAGGTCCCCGCCTGCTGGGCGTCCATCGTGTCGGCCTTGGCCGCCTTGGCCTGGCCGGAGAGGTCGTCGGTCGGGGCGAGTGCCGCGCCCTGCGCCTCCTTCGCCTTGGACGCGGCCGGCGGGTGCGCCCGCTTGGCCTTGGCGAAGGCCTTCACGTTCGTCGTCACGTGGGTGAAGGCCGGGTCGCCGGACGGCTGGTCGCCCGGCGGGCGGACCGGGGGCTGGAGGAGCTGCTCACCCGACAGCGGGGCGGGCGCAGCGACCGGAGGCGCCGCGGCGCTGATCGCCGGCGCGGGCCCGCCTGCACCGGGACCCCCGCCGACCGGCTTGGCCCCCTTGGCCCCGGCCTTCCCCAGGGGACTCTTGGCGGGCACCGGCTTCTTCGGCGGCACCGGCTTCTTCGGCGCGACCTGACCCGGACCGAACCCGGTCGTCGTCACGGCGAGGGCGGAGGCCGGCGGGCGGATGCCCTCGAGATCGACCGGGATGCCCAGGTCCTTGGCGGCCCGGAGCCCCTTCTCGAGGGGGTCGACGGCCGGCTCGTCCTTGCGCAGCTCCGACAGTCCCGCGTCGATGTCGGACCGCGCCTGCTCACCGGGGAACCTGAGTCGCGCCGCCATCAGCGCGTTGACGGCGGAGTTGCCGGCGCTGCGCTGCATCGCCATCAAGGCCCGCGCGCCGGCCATCGGCCGTGGTGGACCGCCGCCCGTCCTGCGCCGACCCCTGGCCAGGGCGTCGCCGACTGCATTTCGCGCAGCATCGGCCGACTGGCGTGCGCCACCCATGCCACGAGGTTCGCGGATGAGGCGGCGACGCACCTCCGGCCCTCAGGCACGACCCCGGGCACCGCGTGGTGCCCCAACGGGCAACACCTCGTTGCGCGGGCGACCTCGAGGGAGTCAACTGGGCTCATGCACGCCCGACGGACCGCCGCCCTCGCCACCAGGCGCGGTTCGTCGCGCGCCGCCGCGCCGAGCGCACGCCGTACCTCTCCGGCCGAGGCGCTGATCGTCCGCGACGCCGGATCGCGGGCGGCGAGCCTGCTCGACCTGCAACGCCTGTCCGGCAACCGGGCCGTCGCCCTGCTGATGACCGTGCACGACGGAGGCGGCAACACCCCTTCGATCAGGTTGCACGGCCAGACCAGCGGCACGTACGACGGAGGCAGCAGCAGCGTGCTCAACCGCAAGGTGGCTCGCACGAAGGGCTGCGACTGCCCCGACGAGAGCCCGTGCCTGACCGCCACCGGCACCCTACGGGTGACCTACCACGTCGACGTGACCATCGTGATGCCGGACATGCCCGGCGGCCTCACCGACTGCCAGCAGCGGCGGGTGCGCACGTTCCTGCGCGACGTCCTCGGCCCCCACGAGCAGGACCACGCGCGCCGGCTCCGCACCTACAACGGCGCCACCAACCGCCCGTTCCGGGTCACGGCCTGTGGCAACGAGACGCTCACCGACGACGTGAACACCACGCTCCAGCAGATGCACGACGACGAGGCCGCCCAGCGCGCCACCGACGCCGATGCGTCGTCCGCCTCGATCGACCCGTTCGAGCGCGACATCGACCTCGACTGCTGAGCGCACTCGACCGGACCCCGCTGGTTACCCCATCAGGCAGCCCACACTGCCCACGTCTCAGGCCCCTCGGCCGTTCAGGGCGGACCGGTCCGAGAGGAAGGTGACGCTCCTCAGACCGTGAGCGAGGAGGCCAGGCATGCCGACGTACCTGTCACCCGGTGTGTACGTGGAAGAGATGGAGTCGGGCGCACGTCCGCTCGAGGGCGTGGGTACGGCGGTGGCCGCGTTCGTCGGCCTGGCCGAGTCGGGGCCGTTCAACCAACCCACCCTGGTCAGCACGTGGACGTCGTTCACCGACGTCTTCGGCGGGTTCGTACCTGGGTCGTACCTCGCCCGCTCGGTCTACGGCTACTTCATGAACGGCGGCGGCAACTGCTACGTCGTCCGGATCGGCCAGAACGGCGGAGACCAGGGGCAGTCCGCCAAGGAGCTGCCGGCCGGGCCCTATGCACAGGTCGGGCGGTTGAAGTTCACCGCGATCGAGGCGGGGCCTCCGGGCGAGATCACCGTCGAGATCACCGACGCCGGCGGTGAGTCGCCGTCCGATGACATGTTCCGGGTGGTCGTGAAGCGGCAGGGACAGCCGGTCGAGGAGTTCGACCGGGTCACCGCGGGCCGCGGCAAGACCAACGTCGCCACGGTCGTCAACGCCTCGTCGTCGGTGATCCGGGTCGACGAGATCAGCGGCGAGGCCGTGGCCCGGCCGCAGACCGGGGAGCTCGCGCTGACCGAGTCCTCGCCGCCGACCCTGCCGGCGCCGAGCCTCAGCTCCGACGACTACGTCGGCGATGTCTCCGACCGCACCGGCTTCGGGGGCCTCGAGACGATCGACGAGGTCACGATGCTCGCCGTACCCGACCTGATGAGCGCCTACCAGCTCGGAGCCCTCGACCTGGAGAGCGTGCAGGCCGTTCAGCTGGCGATGATCGCGCACTGCGAGCTCATGGGCGACCGGATTGCCATCCTCGACCCGCCGCCAGGACTCAACCCCCAGCAGGTCAAGGAGTGGCGGGTCGACAAGGCCGGGTACGACTCGGCGTTCGCGGTGCTCAACTACCCGTGGATCAGGACCGCGAACCCGGGCACCGGCGAGATCGGCTTCATGCCCCCGAGCGGGCACATCGCCGGGATCTGGGGACGCAACGACGACACCCGCGGCGTGCACAAGGCGCCGGCGAACGAGGTGATCCGCGGCGCCATCAGCCTCGAGATGCAGGTGACGAAGAACGAGCACGACCTGCTCAACCCGGTCGGCATCAACGTCATCCGGTCGTTCCCGGCGCGCGGCACCCGGCTCTGGGGCGCGCGGACCCTGTCGTCCGACCCGGCGTGGCGCTACCTGAACGTGCGCCGCCTCTTCAACTACCTCGAGGAGTCGATCCTCCTGGGCACCAACTGGGTGGTGTTCGAGCCGAACGACGAGGCGCTGTGGGCGCGGGTACGTCGTACCATCTCGGCCTTCCTGGCCAACGAGTGGCGCAAGGGTGCCCTCTTCGGGAGCACGCCGGACGAGGCGTTCTACGTGAAGTGCGACTCCGAGACCAACCCGAGCGAAGGCATCGACGCCGGCCAGCTGGTCTGCGAGGTCGGCGTCGCCCCGGTGAAGCCGGCGGAGTTCGTGGTCTTCCGGCTGGCTCAGTTCTCGGGCGGAACGAGCCTGGTGAGCGAGTAGCGGCGGACTGACCCCACCACGGACACGGCGATCGAGAGGAGAAGGGCATGCCACTTCCGGAGATGGACTCGGGCGTAGGGCACTCATTCGGACTGGAGTTCGACGGGGTGCAGATCAAGAGCATCACCGAGATCAGCGGGCTCAAGATGGAGCAGGACGTCATCGAGCTCAAGGAGAACGGGCCGGACGGCAAGTACGTCATCAAGAAGCTGCCCGGCTGCTGGAAGGCACCCGAGGTCACGCTGACCCGCGGGCTGTCGGACGACAACAGCTTCGACTCGTGGATCAAGGACTCCCAGTTCGGGAAGATGGCCGACGTCCGCAAGGGCGGCGCGATCATCGTCTACGACTACGAGGGCACGGCGGTGAAGCGCTACAAGCTCACGAACGCCTGGCCCAAGAGCCTCGAGATCGGTGCGCTGAAGGCGGGCGACACCTCCGTGCTGACCGAGAAGCTCGTCGTCACCTGTGAGCGCCTCGAGGTGGAGTGATGCGCCGGTCGGCTCTGGCGGATGCGCTCGTCGACGAGTCCCGCGACACGACTGACATCGACCGCCCGTCCGGCCCCAGCCCGGCCGAGGAGCGGCTCGTGACCGAGTTCCCGTTCGTCCTCCCACGGGGGTACGTCGACTCCTCCGGGGCGGTGCACCGCGACGGGGTGATGCGGCTGGCCACCGCCCGCGACGAGCTCGTGCCCCTGCGCGACGACCGGGTGCGCGAGAACCCGGCGTACCTGACCGTCGTCCTGCTCGGCCGCGTCGTCACCCGGCTCGGCTCGGTGACCGACATCCACGCCGGCACCATGGAGAACCTCTTCGCCGCGGACCTGGCGTTCCTCCAGGACCTCTACCGGCGGGTGAACCAGGAGGGCCACACCCGTGCCGGCGTCACCTGTCCCGAGTGTGGCCACGGCTTCGCCGTCGACCTCGCTGGTGGGCGCCTGGGGGAATCGTGACGTACCCGACCGACACCCTGCTCGAGGAGGTCGCGTACGTCGCCTACCACTTCGGCTGGTCACGCGCGGAGATCCTGGACCTCGAGCATCCCGAGCGTCGCGACTACGTCGGGCACATCTCCCGGCTCAACACGCGCGGCCAGTCCGGGTGATGCGTCGTGCGCTGGCCATGGCACCCAGGATCGCGTGCGCGCCGGGACGAGGCGGAGCCCGCCTCGGCCGTTCCGCCGGCACCCGCGTCCACCCCCGCCCTCCCGACCGGCGCCTGGCGCTCACTCCCCCCGCTGCAACGGACGACCCACGAGCCGGAGTCCGTCTGCCACCTCGACACCTTCAGCTCGGAGCTCGGCACGCACCAGGACCCGCGGTTCCTCGAGCCGCTCGGGCACTACGTCGACGCCGCCGCGCCGAGTGGTGAGGTCGCGGGCCTGGCCCGGCCTGCTCCTGCTCCTGCTCCCGACCCTGCCCTCCGGCCCGCCCGCACGGTCCAACGTACGGCTGCCCCGGCAGTCGAGTCGGTGCCGCCGGCCGACCCCGGCCCCCAGCCGGCGGACCTTCCCCGTGCCGCTGCCGCCGCGCACGACCTGCAGCGGTCGACCGCCACGTCCGAGCCCGTCGACCATGCCACTCTCGAACAGGGGGGATCTGAGGGAGCGTCGTCCGTCCCGGACGCTCCCCCGGACCCGGAGGTCGGCCGGCCGTCGAACGTGGCGCCCCTCGGCCCCGAGACCCTGCCGGTGCTCTCGACCGGCCAGATCATGCCGAGCCAGTCGGCTCCATCGACAGAGCCGCCGGTCACGCCGTCCACACCAGCAGGTCTCCCATCCAGCGACGCGACGTCGCCGGTCGCGTCGCCTTCCGTCCCGGCCACCCCGTCCCTGGCTCTGCCCGTCGTCGCGCGCGCGACGTACGACGTCCAGCGCACGCGCGGGCGCCTGCCGGACGTCGTACCGCGCCCCGTCCCTGCCCTGGGCAGCCCCATGCCGGTCCGTCCGGCCGCGATGCAGCGAGAGCTGGAGACCACCACCGCACCGCCTTCTCCCGGACCCGCCGTGGCGACGGAGACCCCGGCCCCGATCCTCGCCGAGTCGGCCGATGCCGCACCCCCGGCGAGCGAGCAGCCGGTCGTGAGTCGGACGGCCGACCTTCTCGGCGACCGGCCGCTCGCGAACGACGTACCGGACGTCGCGCCACCGGCCGACCCGACACCGCCGGTAGCGCCCGTGACCGGTCCTCCCGAGGTGCGGGTGCAGAGATCCCGTGCCGAGCCGGCCACGTCACCGATGCGTCCCGTCCGGGCCGCCCTGCAGGAGCCGGGGCCGACGATCGCGGCCCTCGGCGTCCGATCCGTGCGGGGCGTGTCGGTCCCACCTCGGGTGGCGCAGCGCAGCGCCGTCCCGAGCGCCCCGGGCTCCTCGACCGTCACGCATCCCGAGTGGGCGACCCAGCCCGGGAACCTCCCGACGCCCACGCTGCTGTGGCCGTCCGGCGCCCCGCCCGCAGCTCCGTCCGTGCACCCCGTGCCCGCCCCGGGCCTCACCGTGCAGACCGCGGCGACGACCGCGCCGCCGCTGGGCTCCGCGGTCCAGACCGTCCAACGCACGGTTCCCGGGCCCGTCCCACGTGTCGCCCAGGGCTCTCGCGTCCCGACCGAATCGGCGCCGCCCGCCGTCCTGGCGCGGCTCGCCGGCCCGTCGTACACCCGGGTCGAGCCACCGGTCCAGCTCAGCGCGGCCGAGGCAGGTCTCTCGCCCCAGCCGGCACCGCGGCCCACGGCAGCATCCGCCACGAGCGTCCGGTCCATGCCCCTCCAACGGTTGTTCGCCGGTCCCGCCGCCGGCCACCACACAGCAGGGGCCCTGCCGACGCCTGCCGTTCCGGCCCCCGCGCTCCTGCCGGCCACGGACACCGTGACGTGGGACGACTCGGGGCCCGTGGTGCAACGCGCTCCGGAGGGCGAGAGCGCGGCACCGGCCGCGGTCGCCGCACCGGCGGGCGCCTCGGCACCGGCGGCGGCGACCACCGGCAAGCCGGGCGGACCCGACCTCGACGAGCTGGCGCGTCGGCTCTACGGCCCGATGTCCGCCCTCCTGCGGGCCGAGCTGTGGCTGGACCGTGAGCGCTCCGGACGGAGCCTCGCGCGATGACCACCACCCCGTCGTACCCCGAGCCGGCCGTCAGCGTCTGCTTCGCCGTCACCATCGACGACATGCAGCTCGGCACGTTCAACAGCTGTGAAGGGCTGGGCATCGAGGTGGTCATGGAGCAGCGCGAGGAAGGGGGCAACAACGGCTTCGTGTGGCAGCTCCCGACGCGGCTGAAGTTCTCGAACATCAAGCTGACGCGGGCGGTGTGCAGCGACACCACCGAGGTGATGACGTGGCTGTCCACCATGTCCACCGGCTTCACTCCCAAGACGGCGAACATCTCCGCGCTGACGGCGGAGCGCACCGTCGTCGCCTCCTGGGGCCTGCTCGGCGTCATCCCGGTCCGGTGGAGCGGCCCGAGCCTCAATCTCGACTCGCCCAAGGTGGCCACCGAGACCCTCGAGCTGGCCCACCACGGGTTCACGTCCGCGAAGCCGATCTCATGACGCAGCCCATCGCTCTGATGAGCTCCGCCGGCGGCGGGGGTACGTCGGCGCCGGCCCCGTCGGGCGACACCACCCGCCCCCAGATGGAGCGGGCGACCCTCAAGCTGTACGACCCGTCGTCCCTGGGCGGCGCCCCCCGCGGTGACATCCCGTTCCAGTTCAACCCGAAGGAGGTCACGATCCAGAAGGCCGCCAAGTGGGAGCGGAAGCCGGCCAAGGGTGCCAAGAAGGCCGGCCCGCCGGAGTTCAGCGGCTCCGAGCCGTGCAAGCTGACGCTGGAGATGTTCTTCGACGCGTCGGGCACCCAGGACGGAAGCGTCGTCGAGGCGGTCGAGAAGCTGTTCACCTGCACCGTGCCGACCGAGGCGAGCGCCGGGCAGAAGAAGCCGAGCCCGCCTCTCGTCGTACTCCACTGGGGGGCGATCGCCAGCTTCCCGGCGTTCGTGACGTCGGTCAGCGCGAAGTACACCCTCTTCACCTCCACGGGCCTGCCCATCCGAGCCCTGTGCAGCGTCGCCTTGGAGGAGATGCCCAACGAGCCCTGGCGACAGAACCCCACCTCCGGGAGCGACACCGTCCGCCGCGCCCACACCCTGGTCGAGGGCGACTCGCTGGCCTCGATCGCCTACGCCGAGTACGGCGACCCCACGGCGTGGCGGGCCGTGGCCAGGTTCAACGGTGTCGACGACCCGATGCGCTGCGCTCCGGGCACCCACCTCCTGCTCCCGTCGCCCGAGGAGCTGTGACCGTGTCCTACACCAGCACCTTCCTCGTCGAGATCGACGGCAGGCCCCTCCCCGACGACATCGCACCGCTCCTGACGGCGGCCCTCGTGGACGACAGCCAGCGCTACCCCGACCTCTTCGAGCTGCGCTTCCGGGACCCCTCCCATCTCGTGATCTCCAAGACCGGCGTGAAGGTCGGCTCGACGGCGAAGATCTCGGTGTCGACCAGCGACAGCAAGTCCCCGGTGCCGCTGATGACCGGCGAGGTCACGGCCCTCCAGACCGAGTTCGACACCGGTGGCACCTTCGTCGTACTGCGTGGGTACGACGCGGCGCACCGACTGTTCCGTGGGCGGCGTACGGAGGCCTACAACCAGATGACGGCCTCGGACATCGCCCTCAAGGTCGCCCAGCGCGCCGGGCTGCAGAGCGGGCAGGTCACCAGCACCACCACGGTCTACGAGCACGTCCCCCAGGCCGGCGCCAGCGACTGGGACCTGATGCAGAGGCTGGCTGCCGACGTGGGCTTCGACGTCACGGTGCGCGAAGGGAAGTTCGGGTTCGCGCCGCCCACCTCCGCGTCGGGTGCTCCACCGCCCGGTGGAGCACAGAACAAGGACCCGCTCGTGCTCAAGCTCGGCGCCGACCTGCTGCGTTTCCGTGCCGTGGTCACCTCGGCGGAGCAGGTCAAGGAGGTCGAGGTGCGCGGCTGGGACACCGCCACCAAGCAGGCACTCACCGCGACGAAGCAGGCGACGACCTCCTCGGTGGTCCTGCCCGACGCGGACCCGGCGACGCTGGCCAAGGCCTTCGGTACGCCGGCCCGCTACGTCTCCACGGACGTCCCGCACCGGACGCAGGCGGAGGTCGACGTGGCGGCAACGGCGCTGGCCGAAGCGGTGGCGGGCGTGTTCGCGGAGTTCGAGGGCGTCGCCCGGGGCAATCCGGAGGTCCGGGCGGGCGCCGCCGTCACCGTCGACGGCCTCGGCTCGCCCTTCGACGGCAAGTACACCGTGACGACGTCGTGTCACCGGCTCGACCCCGGCACCGGCTACACCACGTCGTTCTCGGTCACGGGGGTCCGCGACCGGACGATGCTCGGGCTCGCGAGCGGTGGCGGCCCGGCGACGACCGCCCCTACCGGCGCCGTCGTCGCCCTCGTCGACGACGTGAACGACCCGGAGAAGGCCGGCCGGGTGAAGCTCCGCTTCCCGTGGCTGGACGGCGACTACGTCAGCGGCTGGTGCCGCACCGTGCAGAGCGGGGCCGGCAAGGACCGCGGCGCACTGGTCCTGCCCGAGGTCGACGACGAGGTGCTCGTCGTGTTCGAGCAGGCCGACTTCCGGCGCCCCTACGTCCTCGGCGGCCTCTACAACGGGGTCGACCAGCCGAGCTCCAAAGGCATCCCGGCCGTCGACGGCGGCAAGGGGACCGTGAACCGCCGGTCCTTCGTCTCCCGGCGCGGTCACCGGGTCGACCTGCTGGACCAGGACGGGAAGACCGAGGGAGTGTCCTTGGCGAGCGGCGACGGCAAGGTCAGCCTGCTGCTGGACGCCACGGGCACCAAGGTGACCGTCCATTCCGACGGCTCCGTCGTGATCGAGGGCACGAACGGCATCACCGTCGACGCCGCCAGCGCCAAGCTCGAGCTCAAGGGCGGCCAGATCTCCATCACGGCGACCCAGGGGGTGACCGTCGACGGCGGAGGCGGCGCGGTCAAGGTGAGCGGTTCGCAGCTCGACCTCAAGGGCCAGGCGCTGGCCTCGCTCTCGGCAACCCTGGTCAAGATCAACTAGCAGGGTCCGGAAGGAGCCACCATGCCCGCAGCAGCCCGCGTCGGCGATCCGACGGGTCACCCCGGCGTGATCGGCCCGCCAGGCGTTCCGACCGTGCTGATCGCCGGCATGCCCGCGGCCACGGTCGGGACCCCTCACATCTGCTCGTTCCCCGGGGTGGTCCCCCATCCACCGAGCGCGATCGTGCCGCCGGGCTGCCCGACCGTCCTGATCGGCGGCATGCCCGCGGCACGGATGGGCGACCTGTCGGCCTGTGGCGCCCCGATCGTGGTCGGCGCACCGACGGTGATGATCGGAGGATGACGTGAACCCGGACTTCATCGGCGCCGGCTGGGCGTTCCCGCCCACGACCGACGCGACCGGCGGCATCGCCCTGGTGACCCGCGAGCGCGAGATCGACCAGGCCATCAGACTCATCCTCGGCACGGCCCGCGGCGAGCGGCCGATGCGGCCGGAGTTCGGGTGCCGCATCCACGACCACGTGTTCGGTCCGGCGAACGGCGCCACCGCCGGCCAGGTCGCGTACGACGTACGCGAAGCCCTCGAGCGCTGGGAGCCTCGCATCGCAGTGCTCGAGGTCGGTGTGGCCTATGACCGGATCGAGGCGGGAGTGATGCACGTCGACGTGTCCTACGAGATCCTCGGCACCAACGACCCCCGCAACCTCGTCTTCCCCTTCTACATGATCCCCGACCTTGAGCTCACCGGCCCGGTCAACCCACCCGTGGCGCAGGAGGTCTGACATGCTGCCCGCCCCCAACCTCGACGACCGCACCTTCCAGGGCCTGGTGGACGAGGCGAAGAGACTGGTCCAGAACCGGTGCCCGGAGTGGACCGACCACAACGTGTCCGACCCCGGAGTCACCCTGATCGAGGCCTTCGCCCAGATGGTCGACCAGCTCATCTACCGGCTCAACCGCGTCCCGGACCGCAACTACGTCAAGTTCCTGGAGATGATCGGCGTGGAGCTCCGCCCGCCGGCAGCGGCGACCGGGCGGGTGACCTTCTGGCTCTCGGCCCCGCAGCCCCAGCCGGTCCTGGTCCGCGACGAGACGCAGGTCTCGACGCCTCGCACCGACATCCACGAGCCGATCGTCTTCTCGACCCAGCAGGACCTGAGCATCGTGCCGTGCTCCTTCCTCCGCGCCGGGACGGCGCTCGTCGGCGCCGAGCCGGTCGACCTGACCGCCGCCCTCTCCGGTACCCAGGGGTTCCCGGTCTTCTCGGCGTCACCGACCCCGGGCGACGCGCTGCTGATCGGGCTGAGCAACGCCGTGCCTTCCTGCGCCGTCACCCTGCGGCTGGACTGCACCGTGGCCGGCGTCGGCGTCGACCCGCGGCGACCGCCGCGCGTGTGGGAGGCCTGGACGGGCGCGGGCTGGGTGCCCTGCGAGGTCGACCACGACGACACCGGAGGGCTCAACAAGGACGGCGACGTCGTGCTGCACGTTCCGGAGGACCACCAGGCCTCCATCATCGCCCGCGAGCGGGCCGGCTGGCTGCGCTGCCGTCTGGTGGAGCCCCTGCCGGACCAGCCGACGTACACCGCGCCGCCGCGGGTGAACGCGGTGACCGCGTTCACGATCGGGGGTACGGCGCCGATGGCCAACGCCGAGGTCATGCACGACGAGACGCTCGGCCGATCCGACGGGACCTCGGGCCAGCGGTTCCCGGTGCTCCGGCGGCCGGTCCTCGCCTCCTCCGACCCCGGCACGCTCCTCGTCGACACCCCCGAGGGGGAGCAGACGTGGACCGAGGTACGTCAGTTCGCGGAGTCGGGTCCCGAGGACCGGCACTATCGCATCGACCATGTCGCCGGCGAGGTGGAGCTCGGGCCGGCCGTGCGACTGGCCGACGGGTCGTTGCGTACGTACGGCGCCGTGCCGCCCCGCGGCTCCACGCTGATGCTGACGTCGTACCGCAGTGGCGGCGGCCGGACCGGGAACGTCACCGCCGGCCAGGTCCGGGTCCTCAAGACCAGCGTCCCGTACGTCGCTCGCGTCGAGAACCGCGCCGCGGCAGCCGGTGGTTCCGACGCCGAGAGCCTCGACGACGCGAAGGTGCGCGGTCCGATGCTCCTGCGCGCCCGTGGGCGTGCGGTGACCGCGGACGACTTCGTGCAGCTGGCCCGTGACGTCGCCCCGGAGGCGGCTCGCGTCCACTGCGCCGCGAGTCGCGAGGGCGACGGTGGAGACGGGGTCCTGGTGCTCGTCGTGCCCAACGTCGCCGGCGACCACGTCGGCCGCATCCCCCGGGCCGACCTCGTGCCCGAGGAGCGCATGCTCCAGCGCATCACCGAGGCTCTCGACGCCTGCCGACTGGTGGGGACCCGGGTCCTGGTGGCTCCACCGAGCTACTCGGGGCTCACGGTCGTCGCGGACGTGCATGCGCGTGAGCGGTTCGACGCCGACGCCGTCCACGACGACGTACTGCGCGCGCTCTACGGCCTGCTCGACCCCCTCACCGGCGGACCGGACGGCACCGGCTGGCCGTTCGGCCGCTCCGTGCAGGCCCATGAGGTGCATGCGGCGCTGGCTCGGATCCCGGGCGTCGACATGGCCCAGGAGGTGTCCGTGACCCTGTTCCCCGCCGACGCCGACACCGGCCAGCGCGAGCGCCCGGTCCAGCGCCTGGACCTCCCGCCTGCCGGGTTGGTCTTCTCCTACGAGCACCAGGTCCGGGTGAGCTGATGCGCGGCCAGGTGTCGTCGCTGGCGAGCCCGCATCCGATCGCCCGACTGCTGCCGGGCCTGTACCAGGACCAGGCGTTCGTGGAGCGCTTCTGCTCGGCTCTGGACGAGGTGCTCGCACCGGTGGTCTCCACGCTCGACAACTGGCCCTCCTACCTCGACGTCGCCACCACACCCGAGGACCTGCTGCCGTGGCTGGCGGCGTGGACCGGGATGACGGTCGACCCGGGCCAGTCGCGCGACCGCCAGCGCCTCCTCCTCCGCCAGGCCGTGGCCCTGCACGGCAGCCAGGGGACGCGGCGCGGCATCGAGATGGCCGTCGAGGCGGTCTTCGGCCTGCGTGCGGAGGTACAGGAGACCGGAGCCGCGACCTGGTCGATGGAGGCGGACACACCGCTTCCCGGAGCGCCTCAGCAGGCGTTCGTGCTGCAGGTCTTCGCGGCCTCGGACGAAGTCGTCGACGAGGAGCGACTGGATCTCGTGGTCGAGGGCCTCAAGCCCGCCCACGTGGTGCACCGCGTCGAGGTCGTGCGCGGCTGAGGCGGTGCCGCTGCCAGGTCACGTAGCGGTCAGCCCGGCCGTGACGAGCGCGCGCTCCCTCCGGGTGGCGGCGGCCGACCCGAGGTCGCCCATCAGCTCCTGGGTCTCGGCCAGCAGGGCCCACGCGGAGTCGCGCAACGGATCGAGGATGGTCGCGCGCCGGGCGAGCGGCAGCGCTTCGGCCGGCGGGCGGTGCAGGAGGCTCAGATGCGCGGCGGAGTACGCCGTGTTCGCCGCGACGACGCGCAGTCGCTCGCGCTCGGCCACCACCCACTCCGCCGGACCGACCTCGACGAGCAGCTCGTCCTGGTACACCTCCAAGGCTGCGACGTAGGCCTCGAGCGCCTCGCGTTCGTCCCCCAGGGCCAGAGATCGGGCCGCCGTCCGGACCGCGGAGTCGAACTCGGCGAGATCGAGCGCCGCGCCCTCGAGGCACAGGCTGTACGCGGATCCACGCCGCCGCAGGACGTTGTCCCCCAACCCCGCGCCGGCCAGGCAGCGTCGTACGCTCGAGGCGGCCGCGTGCAGCCGGTGGGTCGCGGCGTCCAACGTCGCTGCCGGCCAGAGCTGGTCGACGATCACCTCGCGATGGACGTCGCGACCGTGGTCGAGCGCCAGGAGCAGCAGCAGGGCCCGTGGCAGCGGCCGGAGCGGAGGCAGCGCGATCGCCTCTCCGTCGCGCTCGATCGCGAAGGTGCCCAGGCACCGGATCCTGACCCCGTGCGCTCGCTCGTGCTGCGGCGAGGGAGTGGCGAGTCTGGCCCCGAGGAGCGTCTCGGCGGCCGTCAGCCCCGCCGTACGCGCCAGAGAACGCGAGGTGTCGGTGCGCGCGGCCGCATCCGACCCGCCGCGACCGGCGGCCGCGAAGGCAGCCGCGGACCCGGCCCAGGCGGCGAGTACCGGAGCGTTCAACCGCTTCGCCTCCTGCGCTGCCCGGTCCAGCCAGAGCTCGGCGCCGGGTTCACGGCGTACGGCGTGAGCGACGCCGAGCGCACCCGCGAGCAGCATCGCACCCCACGCGTCGCCGGAACGTTCGCACTCGTCCACCAGGGACTCGCACGACTCGACCCCCCAGGGCTGGCGGCTCGTCACCAACAGCACGGCCGCCTGGAGCCCGCGGGCCGCACGCGCCAGCCACGGCTGCTCCTCCACCTCGGCCGTGAGGATCACCTGCTCCAGGGTGGCGACGCAGTCGTCCGCGGCTCCACCAACCACCTCTGCCACGACCCGTGCGAGGTCGGCGAAGAGCTGTTCGGGGACGGAGTCCGCGACCAGGTGGGCGAGCTTCCGCGAGGCCTGCTCGGCCTCGCCCGCGAGCAGCAGTACGACGCCCTCGGCCAGCGGGTGGGCCGGCATCCGATCGGGACTCGGCAGATGGAGCGTGGCCGCCCGGACCGCCTGGGCGACGGCGCGGGGGCTGGCGAGGTCGGGCTCGGGTCGCTCCGTCAGGGTCGCGTCGGCCAGCCACACCCGCGCGGCGGCTCTCTCCTCACGGCACCGGCGCCGGAACTCGGAGTCGTCGAGCAGCGACTCCGCCTCGCGGAAGGCGGCCACCGCGGCCACGATCGACCCGTCACGCTGGAGGCGCCGCGCGCGGACGAGGGCCAGCCACGGGTCGTCACGTGCCGCGTCGACGGTCACCCGCTGGTCCATGGCGAGACCGGCCGTCGACTGCTGGAGCACCCGCGCGACCGAGGCGAAGTCATCGGCCATGGCGTACGCGCGGAGTGCCTCGCGGGGCAGGTCCTCCGCCTCGAGCAGCTCGGCACTCCTGGCATAGAGCTCGGCGGCCGCACGCGGCCCGCGCTCCTCGACGAGCAGGCCCTCGAGCAGGGTCTGCAGCACCTGGTGGTAGCGGTACGACCGGCCGTCCTCGGCGAGGGTCGTGAAGAACTGGCGCGACGCGAGGTCGTCGAGCACCGCAGCAGAGCCCGCACGCCCGAGCAGGTCGTCACAGAGCGGCCCGGTGAGGTTGCCGAGCGTGCATGTGGCGAGCAGGAACTCCCGGCGCTCCGGCTCGAGCTCGTCCAGCACGGTCCTCGTCAGATAGCTGCGCAGGAGCCTGGACCGTCCGCCCAGGTCGGCGACCGCGCGTTCGCGCTCGACCGCCGACTTCCCGTTGGTCGAGAGGTGGAAGAGCATCAGCCCGGCCGCCCAGCCCCCCGTACGCCGGGTGAGAGCGGCGGCTCCCTCCGGCGAGAGGGGCTCGCCGTACACCAGGCGGAAGAGCTCCTCGACCTCCCACGAACGGAAGCGCAGGGCCTCCTGGTCGAGCTCGACCAGCTCGCCGGACACCATCAGCCGCGGGGTGTTCGAGGTCAGCGGGCGGCGCGTGCCCAGGGCGATGCGCACATGCCGGGGGCGCAGGCGCAGGAGGTCGTCGAGCTCGTGCTCGGCGGGATATCCCTCCAGCTCGTGTACGTCGTCCAGCACCAGCAGGATGGGGCGGCTCAGCGTGTCCTCGAGCGACCGGGCCAGCGCAGAGGCCGTCGTGGGCCTCCCGAGGTCGGCCCCGACGGCGGCGGATGCGACGTCCGCCAGGTGGCCCACGAAGGCCGTGGCGGTGCGGTCCTCCGGCCCGGCGACGTACCACGCGGCGGGCCGGGGACTCAGGGCGGCCGCACGTGACAGGAGGGTCGTCTTGCCCGAGCCGGGCGGGGCGATGACGACGACGACGCCGGGAGCGTCGTCGTCGACGAGGGGCGCCAGCAGCCGCGGCCGGTGCAGCCCGCTGGGCTCCGGCCGACGACTGTTCGCCTGCGCGAACCCGGGCATCCCTCCCCTTCCCCCGTGTCAGCTCACGTCGGTCCCACCGTCCGGCGCGGCGAGATCCGGCCAGGTGTGGTCCATGGCGGCGGGGTCCGTCCCCGGGTCGAGGGCGCCGGACGGGTCCGGCTCGGCGACCAGCGGGTCCGTTCCGAACTCGAGCTCTGCGTGGTCGGTGAAGCCGTCCAGGTCGCTGTCGACGGCCGTGGGATCGGTGCCCAACGCCAGCTCGGTGGCGTCGGTCAGCCCGTCGTGGTCGGTGTCGGCCGAGCGCGGGTCGAGCCCGTGCTCGATCTCGAACGCGTTGCTGAGGTGGTCCGCGTCCTCGTCACCGGCCGGGTCCAGGCCCTGCAGCGAGACCGCGTTCGTGACGCCCGCCGCTGCGGCGAACCCCGCCGCGCCGGTGCTGCCCGTCGTACCGGCGACGAGCGGAGAGGTGCCCTGCAGCAGCTCCATGCCGTCGCTTTGGCCGTCGTGGTCGGTGTCGGCGGACAGCGGATCCAACCCGTGTGCGCGCTCGAAGGCGTCGGTGAGTCCGTCACCGTCCGTGTCGCTCACCTGGCCAGGCGTGGTGCCCGCGTCGATCTGGTCGTACCCCGCGAACGTGGCGGGCTGCGCCACGGGCCCCCCGTCCCACGAGAAGCGGTTGTCGACGAACTGGCGAGGGCCGTCATCGGGGGCGGAGCCCTCGAGGCCGTTGTCGTCGTGCAGGTAGTCCTGGACCTGGACGGCCGCCTGGTCCGACATCAGCTTGTCTCCCATCAGGACGGCGTGGATGTGCGCACCGGACCCCGTGGAAGCGTGGCCCGGGACGTTCCTGATCCACGCTGCGAAACCGATCTTCCGCAGGGCCGTGACGGCGCCCTCCCAGTCCCCGTCCGTCGGGGAGACGTCCACGACGCCCCCGCCCGCGTGGGTGGATCCCGAGGCGGCCACGTCGGTGGAGAACGAGCCCTGCAAGATGTGCCAGTGGGTGCCGGCTTCCTGCGCCGCGGTCTGGAGGGCGGCCGCCGTGAAGTTGTCGACCGTCTCGCCGTCGACGTTGACCTTCGCCCATGGATCCTTGCCCTGGAAGCTCGGCGGGGCGAGGGTCGCGGCACCCGAGCCCACGGCTCCCACGGACATCCCCAGCTCTCCAGGGGTCGGGGTCCATCCGGATGCCATCTCGTGTCCGGCGCCGGCCTGGAGCGGATCGGTCCCCGCGCGCAGCTCGAGTCCGTCGGTGACGCCGTCGTGGTCGGTGTCGAGGGAGGTCGGCGAGGTCCCGAGCGCCACCTCCGCCGAGTCCGACAGCGTGTCGGCGTCGGAGTCGGCGAGCATCGGGTCGGTATGGCTCACCCCGGCCTCGTACGCATCCGACAGGCCGTCCGCGTCGCTGTCGGCGACCTCGGGGTTGCTGCCGATCCTCGCCTCGAAGGCGTCGGTGAGCCCGTCGTGGTCGGTGTCGAGGTCGCTGCCCGGCTGCGCGCCGAGGTCGATCACGTCGTACGACGTGGAGGTCGCCGTGGTCGGCGACGACGGCGGCAGCGGATCGGGCAGCGGGGACCCGTATCCCTCCACGCCACGGTCGTCGCCGGCGAACCCGGTCACCGCCGAGACCTCGCCGAGGTAGGTGCGGTAGTCCGCCGACGTGCCGGCGTTCGACGCGTGCGTCGTGGTCCACGGACGCATGTCGGTGCCGTCGTTCGAGATGGCGTACGCCGCTCGCGCGTTGACCTCGGGGTTGCTCAGGTCTCCCCAGATGTTGCGGCGCACACCGGGGGCGATGTTGATCTGCCAGAGGCCGCGGGAGTCCTCGCCGTTCGGGTTGTGGGCGCCGGTCTCGCCCCCGGACTCGGCGAGGGCGATGGCGGTCCAGGTCGTGGCCTGGTCGGGGGTGAACCCAGCACTGCGCGCCGCGTCGTAGATCTCGCGGATGTCCAGCTTCATCTCATGCTCACCACCCGAGCCCACGGCTCCGGAAGGCGGGGCGGCAATCCCCGGCCATGGCCCCGCGTCGAGTGTAGGCCCAGCTCCGACGAGACCGCTATCTTCTTTCGATGGGGTATCGACTCGGCGTCGACCTCGGGACGACCTTCACCGCGGCGGCGGTCGATGACGGCACCGGGGCGACCATGTTGGGGCTCGGCAACCGGGCCCTGACCGTGCCTTCCGTCGTCTTCCTCTCGGCCGACGGCACCTTCCTGTTCGGTGAGGCCGCCGAGCGTCGCGCAGCTGCCGAGCCGACGCGCTCCGCGCGCGAGTTCAAGCGCCGGATCGGCGACACGGTTCCGATCCTCCTGGCCGGACAGCCGTTCTCGCCCCAGGCGCTGTCGGCGAAGCTGCTGGCGTGGACCACATCGATCGCCACGCAGCGACAGGGTGCGGCGCCGGACGAGGTCGTCGTGACCTACCCGGCGAACTGGGGCGGCTACAAGCGCGAGCTGCTGCAGCAGATCGTCTCTCTCGCCGACCTCCCGTCCGCCGTGACCTGTACCGAGCCCGAGGCCGCTGCCACCCAGTACGCCTCGCGTGCTCGGCTCTCCGCGGGTGACAAGGTCGCCGTCTACGACCTCGGCGGTGGGACGTTCGACGTCTGTGTCCTCGAGAAGGACGAGGAGGGGTTCTCCATCCTCGGGTCGCCGGACGGTGTGGAACACCTCGGTGGCATCGACTTCGACGAGGCCGTCTTCCAGCACGTGGTCGGCCAGCTCGGCGACCAGCTGGCGGGTCTCGACCCGGGCGATCCACAGGTGACCGACGGCCTGGCGAGGCTGCGTCGGGAGTGCGTAGACGCCAAGGAGGCCCTGTCGAGCGACGTCGAGGCGACGGTCGCGGTGGCGCTGCCCGGGTTGACCACCTCTCTGCGGCTGACGCGCGCCGAGCTCGACGGCCTGATCACGTCACCGCTGCGCGACACCCTCGACGCGATGCAGCGGGCGCTGCGCTCAGCAGGCCTCACGGCCGCAGACCTCGCCACCGTCGTCCTGGTCGGTGGCAGCTCACGCATTCCGCTGGTCGAGCCACCTGCTGCAGAGCGAGTACGGCGTACGCACGGCCATGGACACGCACCCGAAGCACGACGTCGCCCTCGGGGCAGTCCGTTACCACCGGTCCGGCACCGGCGGTGTGGTCCCTGCCGCGGCTGCCTCGGTGGCCCACTGGCCGACACGCAGCGTCACGCCGGAAGCTCCGGTCGAGGACCCGACGCCCGGGGACGGCGAGATGTCGGCCCCGCCCGAGGATCCCGACGTGTCCGCTGCACCGGAGGTCGAGGTTCCCGAGCCGGTCACCGAGGTCCTGCCGGTGCCACCTGAGGCCAAGGTCGAGGAGAAGCACACCGGACCTCCCGTCTGGACGCCGCCGAGCGAAGCGGCGACGGCGGGTGTGCCGTCTTCGTCCTCGGCCGGGGAGACACCGGGACGGCGGCTGCGAGACAACCGACCCGCGCTGGTCGGTCTGGCGTTCGCCGCGGCGGTGGTGATCGCCGGGGGCACGACGTACGCCCTCAGCCGAGGCGGCGGAGACGGCACGAGCGGCCCCGAGAGTCCCGGTACGTCGACGACCACCGGCACCGGCGCGCCGGTCGTCGGCCGCGACGTCATCCTGCTGCCCATCGTGAAGCAGGGCAGCCCCGATCCCGTGCTGTATCAGATATCGACGGCACCAGACTCGTTCGGAGACAACCTCGGCAAGGTGCGCGGCATACCTGCGGGTTCTCAGTCGCTGCCATCCACGAGACCCGACGGTGGGGTGCTCGTGTATCGCTGGGCCGGGCCCGGGAGCGGGTTCCCGAAGGACAACGGAAGGCTCATGGAGATCGCCCACGAGGGCCCGCCCGTGCCGCTCTTCACGAAGCTCCCGTCGGCTCTCCTCTGTCATGGTCGCGCGGCCTGGAGCCCGGACGGCAGCCGCATGGCGCTCGCCTGCAACCCCGACCTCGACGGCGACCATCACGACGACCCGGGTGCCCACCCCGAGATCTACGTCGGTGACGCCGACGCGCAGGGTCGGGTGGACGGCACCCGCCTGACGCAGTGGGCCACGAGCTCCTCCTCGATCATCACCAGCCTCAGCTTCACGCAGTCCGGCGACATCGCAGCCTCCTACAAGGGTGGGGAAGAGCCCGGCGTCTACGTCGGTGCGGTGGACGGCAGCCCCGTGCGCGTCACGGACCACGCGGACACCGACGCCGTCGCGTCGCCGGCCGGTGACCTGATCGCCTTCGTCAGGGACGGAGACCTCTTCGTGGCCTCGACAGACCAGACCACGCAGCCGCCGTGTCCCTCGCCGCGGCTCTCGTCGACGGACGCCACGGGTGTCCGCCTCTGCGACCTGACAGGCACGAGCACCGGTCCGGGCGCCGTGGTCACGGACCCGGCGTGGTCCTGGGACGGCCGGACCATCGCCTACGCGGTCGGCAGTCCCGGCGCGAGTGCCATCGACCTGATCTCCTTGACGGGTGGGCGGTCGCATCGGCTGAGCCCTCCGCAGGCCATCGGTGCCTCGGGGTGGGGGCCGCGCTGAAGCCGCGGCCGGCCACCTGATCTCCCTCCCCACAATGGGGCAGACCCCGAAAGTTTTGCTCGGTCCCTTCGCCACTCCAGTCACTTGCGCCCCATCAGCCACAGGTCCCCAGGACGGGCGTTGTGTTCTGACGACCGGACCCGCACCCTGTGCGCAAGGGGAACTTTTCGCCGGGGGGTGCGAAGTGATCGATACACAACTGCATGCCCGATCTCTGGACGAGACCGGGCATCACCGAACCGTGAACGCCGGGACCGACAGTCCGGCCACGCGGTTTCTCGAGGCGTTGCACAAGGGTGATCTCACCGCGGCTCTGGCCGAGTGCTCCGACGCCACGACCGTCACGGCCGACACCATGGGGTGGTCGTGCAGGGGCCTCGATGCGATCGAGTGCGCGTGGGTGCTGGCCCGGGAGCGGTTCGCCGGGCTGACCTACGAGCCCACCGCTCGCAGCGTGGGCTTCGGCCAGGTCTTCGAGGACGGCCGGGTGCGCGACGTCGCGGACCCTGCGACCGGGGTCGACGACGAGGCGTCCGCGGACACCGACGACGACGAGACGAGTGAGGGGTCGGCGCAGACCGACGACGCCGACGACCTCGGGCCGAACACCATGACCGTCTCCGAGATCATCGCAGCGCTGGACGCGCCGCGGCTGCCGGTGGGGCAGCGGCAGCTCGTCCTGTGGCGCGACACCGGTGACACCGGCGAGGCACCGGCACTGAACATGCCCGTGCGGGTGACCGTGCGCCATGACGACCTGCAGGTGCACGAGATCGGTCTGGGCTTTCCGGCAGCGCTGCTCAAGCGTGCGCTCGGCCAGCTGGTCGACCCGCTCGAGATCTCGCTCAGCGAGGTGCAGTCCGCGTTCATGTCACAGTCCGGTACGACGTTCACGAGCCAGACCCTGGACCGGCCGGTGCTGACCGTCGTACCGCCGCTGCCGGCGGAGCCCGAGCCTGCGGTCGTGACCGAGGAGCCGGTGCGCCCGCGGCGTCGCCGGCTGGTCCTGCTGACTCTCGCGTTCGTGGGGCTGCTCGCCGCTGCCGGGTGGTGGGCCGTGCAAGGCTCGCCGGCCGGCTCCGACGTGAAGGCGAACCCGCCGGCGTCCAGCTCGGACCAGCCGGCGCCCCGGCACGACCCGTCCACCGGTACGACGCCGCCGTCGACGCCAGCCAGGTCGGGTCGTCCGACCAAGCCGAACGTCACATTGAAGTCGGACCTCGCCTTCGGTTTCAACAGCTCCACGCTGTCGGCACCGGCGAAGGCCGCCATCGCGCAGCTCGCCCAGCACGTCCGGCAGGCCGGGCTCAAGGGGAAGATCTACGTCGACGGCTACACCGACAACCTGGGCTCCGCGGCGTACGGCAAGGTGCTCTCGCAGCACCGCGCCGACGCGGTCGCCGGATACCTGCGCAGCCGCCTCGGCAACGCGCCGGTCCAGGTCGTGGCGGTCGGTCATGGTGAGTCCGACCCGATCGCCAGCAACGCCACCTCGACCGGGCGCCAGCAGAACCGCCGCGTGACGATCACGCTGCCCACGGCCTGACGGGGCTCCCTCGTAGGGGTCGGCCCGACCCACCCCAGGCCACCCCAGGGAGGATCGCCGGTGCCTGCCGCGCGGCATCCTGATGGACTTCCAGCGCGGCATCGTCAAGCGTCGGGTCGGCGCCGTCACCGGGACCGACCTCGAGGTCGTGCTCGGCGACGTGTGCGCCGACGCATGAGGAGGCGGTCCGCGTGGCCGGCGAAGGCGGGAGCGGCCTACGGTTGGCACCATGTCTGACCAGCTCCGCGTCGGTTTCGTGACCGGGACGACCCCCGACAAGTGGGCGCGCGCGTGGCGCGACCGTCGTTCGGGACCCCTCGCCCTCGTACCGGTCACCGAGCAGGAGCAGGAGTCCGTCGTACGACGCGGAGACGTCGACCTGTGCCTGGTCCGTCTCCCGGTCGACACCGACGACCTCCACTGCGTCCGGCTGTACGACGAGCTGCCGGTCGCCGTGGCCGGCCGCGACCACCTGATCTCGGCCGCCACGGAGGTGACCCTCGACGACCTCGCCGACGAGCAGCTCGTCCGTCCGCACGCCTCCGGCTGGCGACCGTCGGCCGAGCAGCTGGCCTGGCCCGAGATGTCCGAGTGCGAGGCGATCGAGACGGTGGCCTCGGGCACCGGGGTCGTGATCGTGCCGATGGCGGTGGCACGGCTGCACTATCGCAAGGACGTCGTCGTCCGCCTGGTCACCGACCTCTCGCCGACGACCATCGCCCTGGTCTGGCGGCGCGACCGCGACGACGACACCACCCAGGCGTTCGTCGGCGTCGTCCGGGGCCGGACCGCCAACAGCTCCCGCGGCTGACCGGCGCATGACAGCCCACGTAGCCTCGGCGCCCGGACGGGTCAACCTGATCGGCGAGCACACCGACTACAACGGCGGTCTCTGCCTTCCACTCGCACTCCCCCAGCGCACGACCGTGTCGCTGTCCCGACGCGACGACCTGGTCCTGAGCCTGACCAGCGCCCAGGCCGAGCCATGGGCGGGCAGCGTCGCGGACCGCCCGACCGGGTGGGCGTCGTACGTCGCGGGCGTGGTCTCGACGCTGCGCGACGACGGGTACGACGTTCCCGGCTTCGACGCCACCATCGACTCGGAGGTGCCACTGGGGGCCGGGCTGTCCAGCTCCGCGGCCCTGGAGTGCGCCGTGGCCGTGGCCGTCGGCGCGCTGCTGGGTCTCGATCTCGACGAGCCCGAGCGACGCCGGCTGGCGGGTGCCTGCGTCCGGGCCGAGAACGACTACGTCGGGGCACCGACCGGTGGCATGGACCAGACCGTGGCGATGCTGGCGCGCCCGGGTCACGCCTTGCTGCTCGACTTCGCCGACGCGAGCGTGACCCCGGTGGCGCTGCCGCTGGACGACGCCGGGCTGGCGCTGCTCGTCATCGACACCCGGGTCCGGCACACGCTCACGGACGGCTCGTACGGCGACCGGCGCACCGAGTGCGCGGCCGCGGCCGAGGCGCTGGGCCTCGACTCGCTCCGTGGCGCGGACCTGGAGTCGATCGACGCGCTCGAGCCCGTCCCGCGCCGGCGCGCCCGCCACGTCGTCACCGAGAACCAGCGCGTGCGGGACGCGGTGTCGGCGATCGAGGCGCGCGACTGGGCGCGGCTCGGCGCGGTGCTCGACGCCTCCCACGTCTCGATGCGCGACGACTTCGAGATCTCCTGCCGGGAGCTGGACCTCGCCGTGGAGACCGGGCGCCGTGCGGGTGCCCTGGGTGCCCGGATGACCGGTGGTGGGTTCGGCGGCTCGGCCGTGGCGCTGGTCCCGGTGGCTGCGGCGCCAGCGGTACGCCGCGCCGTGTCGACGGCGTTCGCCGACGCCGGACTGCCGGCACCGGCCTACCTCGTCGCCACACCCAGCGGCGCGGCGCGCGTCGAGCCGGGCGGCTGACCTCCCGACACACGTTGGTCCCGGCCGGAGGCCCGCTACCGGCCACCCGTGCGACCAACGTGTGTCCGTGGGGCGCTCTGGTCGGTCTCGATGCCTGCCACAATCCGACGGTGCCCCTGCCCGACCCCGCTCTCGTCGTACTGGTCGGCGCGGCCGGTTCGGGCAAGTCCACGTGGGCGGCCGCGCACTACCGCCGGGCCGAGGTGGTGTCGTCCGACGAGCTCCGAGCGGTCGTCGGCTCCGGCCCGGCCGACCTGGACGCGTCGGTCGAGGCGTTCGAGCTGCTGGAGCGGATCGTCGCGGCCCGGCTCGCCCGTGGACTGACCACCGTCGTGGACACCTTGGGACTCGACGCCGACCGCCGACGTGCCTGGCTGGCCCAGGCGCATGCCGCGGGGCTCCCCGCCGTCGCCGTGGTGCTGGAGACGCCGGGCGAGGAGTGCCGACGACGCAACGCCCTCCGCGACCGACCGGTGCCGGCCGGCGTCCTGGCCGAGCACGTACGACGAGTGACCGCCCTACGCGACCACCTCGCCGCCGAGGGCTGGGACCACATCGAGGTCGTGTCGGGTGCGGGCGACCCCCACCGTTTGGTCCCAAACCGCAGTCTTGATCGATCCAAATATGCGGTTTGGGACCAAACGGCGACATCAGGCGCCACCCAGGGGCCGCGGGTGGTCCTCCAGGTCGCACGGTTCCCATGGGGCGGCGAGGACCCGGGGGCGTGGGTCCGGGAGGTGGCGCTGGCCGCCGACGAGGCCGGGTTCGCGGGAATCGCGCTGATGGACCACCTGATCCAGATCCCCCAGGTCGACACCGCGTGGCAGCCGATCCCCGAGCCCTGGGTCACGCTCGGGCTCGTCGCCGGGCTCGACACCGGCCTCGCGCTCGGCACCCTGTGCACGCCCGTCACCTTCCGCCCCGCCGGCATCACCGCCAAGTCCGCCGCCACCCTGGACGCGCTGTCCGGCGGCCGCGCCTTCCTCGGTGTCGGCGCCGGCTGGTGGGAGCGCGAGCACGCGGCGTACGGGCTCCCCTTCCCTGCCGCCGGCGAGCGGCTCGACCTGCTCGAGACGACGATCGAGACGTGTCGCGCGCTCTGGGCACCGGGCACCAAGCGGTACGACGGGGAGCGGGTCACCCTCTCCGAGACGACGTCGTACCCCCGGCCGGCGCACGACATCCCGGTGATCGTGGGCGGCACCGGCGAGCGCCGGACGCTGGCGATCGCCGCCCGCCTGGGCGACGCGTGCAACCTGCCGTCGGATCCCGACGTGCTGCGCCACAAGCTCGGTGTCCTCGACCGGCATCTGGCCGACGCCGGTCGGAGCCGCGACGACGTCGCCGTCACGGTGCTCGACCTGCCGGTGGTCGGGCGCGATCGCGAGGACGCGTGGACCAAGGTCGAACGGCTGCGCGGACGCACGCCCGCGGCGGCCTTCGCCCGGCGTACGCATGCCGGCACCGTCGAGCAGCACCGGGAGCGGTACGCCGAGCTCCAGGCGCTCGGGGTGACCACCGTCTTCGTCGGCGTCCGCGGCCTCGAGGGTGCGAGCGACGTGCTCGCCCTGGCCGGACTCAGCTCCTAGGTCAGCTGCCGGCGCAGCACGCCGAGGTCGCCCACTACCCAGATCTCGGCCAGCAAGCCGTCACGCGCCATGAAGAGGGCCGCGCCGGGGTAGGAGAAGCGGCGGCCGGTGCCGTCGACCCCGAGCAGGGTGCCTTCGTGGATCCCCGACCAGACCAGGCGCGCAGCCGCCCGGTCGCCGTCGGTGACGAGGTCGACGACCTGGTTGTGGAAGTCGGGAGCCGGCCGTCGTACGCCGTCCCGGTAGGCGCGCCACTCCTCGGGACCGACCGTCTCGTTCCCGAGCGACCCCCGGAACTCGAGGTCGCGATGCAGGGTGGCGCCGATGGCGTCGTCGTCCCGGGAGTTCCACAGCACGTCGTAGAAGCGGTGGACCAGGCTCGCGACGTCCGGCACCCGGAAGACGCTACTTCAGCTCGGCGCTGGACAGTCCGAGCACGCGACGCGCGACGATCAGCTGCTGGATCTGCTGCGTGCCCTCGAAGATGTCGAGGATCTTGGAGTCACGCGCCCACTTCTCGAGGAGCTCGCCCTCGCTGTACCCCACGGAGCCGCACAGCTCGACGCACGACAGCGTCACGTCGGAGGCCATCCGCCCGGCCTTGGCCTTCGCCATCGAGGCCTCCATCGCGTTGGCCTTCCCGTTGTCGGCCAGCCAGGCCGCCTGCAGCATGAGCAGCCGCGCACCCTCCCAGTCGGCCTCCATCTGCAGGAACTTCGCCGCCGCGGCACTCTGTGCGACCGCGGGGCGCTCGTAGTCGACCGTCACCCCGGCCTGCTCGAGCAGGTCGCGGGTCAGGTCGAGCGCGGCCTGGGCACAGCCCACGGCCATCGCGGCGACCAGGGGCCGGGTGTTGTCGAACGTCGCCATCGCGCCCGCGAAGCCCTGGGTGGCGTCCACGTCGGGCGAGCCGAGCAGGTTCGCGACGGGCACGCGGCAGTCCTCGAACCGGAGGGCAGCGGTGTCGGACGCGCGGATCCCGAGCTTGTGCTCGAGACGTTCGACCGTCATGCCGGGCGTGCCCTTCGGGACCACGAACGACTTGATCGCGGCGCGGCCGAGCGACGCGTCGAGGGTCGCCCAGACCACGACGGCGTCGGAGCGCTCGCCGGAGGTGACGTAGATCTTCTCGCCGTTCAGCACGTACTCGTCGCCGTCCAGACGGGCCGTCGTCCGGATGCGCGCCGAGTCGGAGCCGGTGTCGGGCTCGGTGATCGCCATCGACGCCCAGAGGCCGCCGAAGCGCTCCTGCTGCTCGGCATCGGCCACCGACGCGATCGCGGAGTTGCCCAGGCCCTGGCGAGGCAGCGAGAGGAGGAGACCGACGTCGCCCCAGCACATCTCGGCGATCGACATGACCGACGCGAGGTTCGTGCCGTTCTTGACGCCCCCGGGTGAGCCGCCCGCGTCGCCGCCGTCCGGGTCCTCGGACCGTCGTACGCCGGAAGCACCGGCACCGGAGCTCGCCCCGGACTCCGAGAGGCCGTCGATCATGGCGGCCAGCAGGTCGAGCTCCTTGGGGTAGGTGTGCTCGGCGCGGTCGTACTTCCGGCTGATCGGCCGCAGCATGTTCATCGCGACCTGGTGGGCCTGGTCGCGCAGGGGCCGCAGCTTCTTCGGGTCGTCCAGAGAGATCGGCATCAGACGAGCACCCCGCCTTCGATGATCGAGATGGCCCGGAGGTCGCGGTACCACCGTTCCACCGGGTGCTCCTTGACGAACCCGTGGCCGCCCAGCAGCTGTACGCCGTCCAGGCCGATCCGCATGCCCTTGTCTCCGCAGAGCTTCCGGGCCAGCGCGACGTCGCGGGCGAAGTCGCGGCCGGCCGCGGCACGGGACGCGGCCTTCCAGGTGAGCAGGCGCATCGCCTGCAGCTCGATCGCGATGTCGGCCACCATGAAGGCGACCGACTGGCGGTGCGCGATCGGCTCCCCGAACGCCTCGCGCTCCTTGACGTACGGCGTCACGTAGTCGAGCACCGCCTGACCGACACCCACCGCGAGCGCGCACCAGGCGACCCGCGACAGCCGCACGCACTCGGCGTACGTCGTGCCGTCGACGGCACCGAGCACGGCACTCTCGGGCACGTGTACGCCGGCCAAGGTCAGCGTCGCGAGGGACGCGGCGCGCACGCCCATCGCCGGATCGGCCTCGACGGACAGACCGTCGGCGCCGGACTCGACCATGAAGAGCACGTTCGCGCCGTCGAGCTCGGCCCCGACCACGAAGAGCTCGGCCGCACCGCCCCTGGGGACCATCGACTTCACACCGTCCAGCACGAACCCGTCGTCGGCGCGCCTCGCGGTGGTCCGCGGCGCGAGCACGTCGAACAACGGGCGCGGCTCGGTCAGCGCGAGGGCGGCGACGGGGACGTCGTCGCCGGTGAACGCCGGGAGGTAGGTCTGCTGCTGCTCGTCGGTGCCCCAGTTCGCCAGAGCCGTGGCGACCGCACCGGGCGCGAGCAGGGCCACGGCCAGCCCGAGATCGCCCTTCGCGAGCGCCTCGGCGACCAGGGTGCCGGCCATCACCGAGCGCTCCTCGGAGATACCGCCGAGCGACTCGGGGACGCCGAGGATCGGCAGCCCGATCTCGGTGCCGGCCGCGAGCACGGCCTCGGGGGCCGCGCACGCGTCGTCGGCGTCGGCGGCGGCGGGCCGCAGCACCTCGGCGGCGAGCTCCGTGACCGCGTCGACCAGCAGCTGCTCGTCGTCGGTCGGCGTGAGGTCGAAGAGCCCCTTGCTCGGGGTGTGGGGCGCGCGCTCTCCGCTCGTGCCCCGGCGGCCGGCGCGGGCGAAGGCGCGGCTCGCGGTCGTCGCGGTCCGAAAGCCCCCGCGGGTGACCGTGTAGACGGTGTGCTCGGCCTGCTTGCGGAGGCCGACCCTGTCGAGCAGCTCGCTCTGCGCGAGCCGGTTCATCGCGGCGACCGCGAAGCCGATCGGGTCGCGGGACTCGCCGCTCGCCACACCGTTGCGGCCGCCGGGACGGAGGTTCTTGGTCAGGGGCATGGCCATAATGTAACTCGGAGTTACATTTTCGAGCCACCGGGCCACGGGTGCTCCCGGTCACAACCAGCACGGGGTCGCGTCCGGTCGGCCCTCGTGGTCCCTACGATCTGTCGCATGCCGCTCGACCCCGCCGCGCCCGACCACGCGCCGTACGGACCTCTCCCGGAGGGCGGCACGGTCCGCCCGATCGTCCGCTGGGGTACCGATGTCATGCATCACCCGAACACGCGCGTCACGTCGTACGACGACGAGCTGCGGGCCCTGGTCGCCGACATGGTCGCCACGATGTACGCCGCCGAGGGGGTCGGTCTGGCCGCCTGTCAGGTCGGGGTCGACCTCGCGGTGTTCTGCTTCCACTGCCACGACGAGTCGGGCGAGTACACCGCCGGCGTCGTCTGCAACCCCGTCGTCTCCCTGCCCGAGGGTCGCGACCGGCGGCTCGACGAGGAGGACGAGGGCTGCCTCTCGTTGCCCGGCGCGTACGTGCCGCTCGCGCGTCCGGACACCGCGTCCGTCGACGGGTTCGGCCTCGACGGCGGGGCGGTGACGTTCAGCGGCGACGGCATGCTGGCGCGCTGCCTGCAGCACGAGGCGGACCACACCCGGGGCACGGTGTTCGGCGACCGGCTCTCGACGCGCTGGCGCAAGAAGCTGCAGAAGGCGCACGAGAAGGCCGCGGAGCACTACCCGGCCGACTGGCCGGCATCGCCCGAGCGTGAGGTCAGCGGCGGGCGGTGACGTAGCAGGCGACGGCCGTCGCGGCGGCGACGTTGAGGGAGTCGATGCCGTCGCGCATCGGGATCACGGCGCGTCGGTCGGCGGTGCCCTCCCAGCGGCTGGAGAGTCCGTGACCCTCCGAGCCGAGCACCAGAGCCACCCGGTCGAGCCCGGCGACGGCGTCCTCGAGCGGTACGGCGTCCGGCGCCAGCGTGAGCGCGACGGTGGTGAAGCCGCGCGCGCCCAGGTCGGACAGGGCGTCGTACCACTCAGGGAGGCGGGTCCACGGCATGCTGAAGACCGCACCCATGCCGACCTTCACCGACCGGCGGTAGAGCGGGTCGGCGCAGCGTGGAGCGAGGAGTACGGCGTCGAAGCCGAAGGCCGCTCCGCAGCGGAAGATCGCGCCGACGTTGGTGTGGTCGACGATGTCCTCGAGCACCAGGACCTGCCGGGCTCCGTCGAGCACTTCGTCGAGGCTCGGCTGCGGACGGCGCTCCAGCGACGCGAGCGCACCGCGGTGGACGTGGAAGCCGGTCACCTGCTCGGCGAGCCGCTCACTCACCACGTAGCAGGGAGCGGCGGCCGGCTCGAGCACGTCGGAGAGGCCGGCCAGCCAGCGCGGTGCCATCAGGAACGACCGCGGCGCGAAGCCCGCCTCGACCGCTCGTCGTACGACCTTCTCCCCCTCGGCGAGGAAGAGCCCGTGCTCGGCCTCGAGGTGGGTCCGGAGCTGGACGTCGCGCAGGTCGCGGTAGTCGGCGAGGCGCGGGTCGTCGGGGTCGGAGACCTCGATCAGCTCTGCCATGCCTCGAAGTGTTGCGGATGGGCGATCGCGACGACGTCGCCGACCACGATCACCGCGGGCGGGCGTACGGCGTGCCGGTCGAGGTCGGCGGTGAGGTCGCCGAGCCGCGACAGCACCGTCCGCTCCCCCGGCATCGACCCGTCGCACACCACGGCGACCGGGGTCGTCGCCGGCCGACCCGCCGCCAGCAGCGCCTCGGCGATCACCGGCGCGTTCTCGACCGCCATCATCAACAGGAGCGTGCCGCGCAGGCGTCCCACCGCGTCCCAGTCGACCAGCGACTCCGCGTGGCCCGGCGGGAGGTGCCCGGAGACCACCGTGAACTCGTGGGCCACCCCGCGATGGGTGACCGGGATCCCGGCCACGGCGGGCACCGCCAGCGGGCTCGACAGGCCCGGGATCACCTGGACCGCGACCCCGGCGTCCCGGCAGACCTCGATCTCCTCGAACCCCCGGCCGAACACGAAGCTGTCCCCGCCCTTGAACCGTACGACGCGCTGGCCGGCGAGCGCGCGCTCCACGATCAGCTTGTTGATCTCCTCCTGCCGCGCCGATCGTCCGCGCGGCAGCTTCGCGACGTCGACCACCTCGGTGGTCGCCGGCAGGTCGCCGAGCAGCTCGCGCGGGGCGAGCCGATCGGCCACGACGACGTCGGCCTCCATCAAGGCCCGGCGGCCCGCCACCGAGATCAGGTCGGGATGGCCGGGGCCGCCGCCGACCAGGGTCACCCCGGGCACGGACGGTCGTCGCTCACTGGCCGCGATCGCGCCCTCGTGCAGGCCGGTGACGATGGCGTCGCGCACCGCCGCCGTGCGCCGCGGCTCACGCCGCCCGAGCACCGCGACGGTCAGCCCGTCGTACCGGCCGACGGCAGGTGTCCATGCCGTGGCGCTGGTGCCGTCGTCGGACCGTACGCAGAAGATGCGGGCCGCCTCACACGCCTTGGACACCTGCTCGTTGACGGCCGTCTCGTTGGTGGCGGCGAGGACGTACCACGTGTCCTCGAGGTCCTCGTCGGCGAAGCCGCGCGCCATCCAGGTCACCTCGCCGGCCAGCACCTGGCCCTCGATCGACGGGGTGACCTCGGGCGACACGATCACGACCTCGGCGCCGGCGGCGAGCAGGCCTGGGACGCGACGCTGGGCCACGTGGCCGCCACCGACGACCAGTACGCGTCGACCCGAGAGGCGCAGCCCCGAGGGGTAAGGCGGGTGGTCGGTCACCGGTCCATCCTCCGCGCGCCCGGCCGCTCGTCGTACCGACGACCACGCATCGGACCGGCTCGCCACGGGTACGTTGGGGGTCTCGACCACCGAAGATCGACGCCGAACCCAGGAGTGCCGATGAGCCTCGACCGTCCCGTGAAGCCCGATCCCTACGGCCTGCTCCCCCCGGTCCCGTCGTTCACGGTCACCAGTGACGACGTCACCGACGGTCAGCCGCTCAAGGACGACCAGGTGGCCGACGCCGGCAACACCTCGCCCCAGCTCTCGTGGAGCGGGGCGCCGGAGGGCACGAAGAGCTACACGGTCACCTGCTTCGACCCCGATGCCCCGACGCCGAGCGGCTTCTGGCACTGGGCGCTGGTCGACCTGCCGGCCGACGTCACCTCGCTCGACCGCGGAGCCGGCGCCGAGGGTGCCGACCTCCCGGGCAGCGCGTTCATGCTCCGCAACGACGGCGGTTACCACGGCTTCCTGGGTGCGGCCCCGCCCGCCGGCGACCAGGTGCACCGCTACTACTTCGTCGTCCACGCGGTCACCGAAGACTCCGTGGGCATCGACGACAGCGCCTCCAACGCCGTGCTGAGCTTCCACCTGGCGTTCGCGACGGCCGGGCGCGCCATCGTCAAGGGCACCTACCAGCACTGACCCGTGCCGCGGGCGTCGCCTGGGCGGCGTCCGCGGTTGCCTGTTCGCCTCGCGTAGGTGAGACTGAACGACCCACAACCCCATAGCCGCATGTCGTCGTACCCCCGCCCCTTGCAAGGAGCGGGGCAGATCGGCGTGCGCCCTCATGGTGCGATCCCGGAGAGGTGGAGCCTTGCTGCCGCTGTACGCCGCCGTCGCCCAGCGCTCCTTCCGGCGCTTCAGCACCTACCGCGCCGCCACTCTGTCGGGCATCTTCACCAACTCCGTCTTCGGCCTGATCTACTCCTTCGCCTACATCGAGCTGTGGGACCAGGCACCCCACGCGGGTGGCTACGACGTGCAGGACGCCGTCACCTACGTCTGGCTCGGCCAGTCGCTCCTGATGACCGTCGCGATGTGGAACGGCGGCACCACTGACGACCTCACCGAGCGGATCCGTACGGGCGACGTGAGCATCGACCTCTACCGACCGGCGCCCCTGCTGTGGTGGTACTACGCCGCCGATCTCGGCCGCGCCGTCTTCCACTTCCTCAGCCGGGGGCTCGCCCCCTCGCTGATCGGCTTCGTCTTCTTCGGCATCTCCGCCCCCGCGTCCCCGGTGGCCGCCCTGGCGTTCGTGGTCAGCGTCGTGCTGGCGGTGACGGTGAGCTTCGCGATCAGGTTTCTCGTGGCGACCACCTCGTTCTGGGTCCTGGACTCGAGCGGGATCAAGCTCGTGAGCGGCGTCTGCGCGATGTTCCTCTCGGGTCTGACGCTGCCGCTCAACCTGTTCCCGGGGTGGTTCGGCACTCTGGTCAACGCCCTGCCCTGGGCGGCGTTCATCCAGGTGCCGAACGACGTCTACCTCGGCCGGCACACCGGGACCGAGCTGCTCGCGGCCCTCGGCTTCCAGGCGCTCTGGTCGGTGGTGCTGCTCGCGGCGGGGGCCGTCGTGCTCGAGCGGGCGACCCGCAAGGTGGTGGTGCAGGGTGGCTGACGCCTCGATCCCCACCCGGGCGCGCCGCGACCTGGCGTCGTACGTCGCCATCTCCCGCCTCTGGGTGCGCGCCTCGCTCGAGTACCGCGTGTCGTTCTGGACGATGGCAGTCGGCGGGGCGTTCGCGACCGGCATCGACTTCGTCGGGGTCTGGGTGATGTTCAGCCACCTGACGGAGTACGGCGGGTTCAGCCTGCGCGAGATGGGCTTCCTCTACGGGACCAGCCAGCTGGGCATCGGGCTCGCGGACCTCGTGGTGGGCAACGTCGAGCGGATCGGGCAGCAGGTGCGGCTCGGCCGGCTCGACGCGATGATGACCAAGCCGGTGCCGCTGCTCGTGCAGGTGTGCGCGGACCAGTTCGCGCTCCGCCGGGTCTCGGCGGATCGCGCAAGCCCTCGCCGTGCTCGGCTGGGCGTCCTGGACGGTGGACTGGACGCCGGCGAAGGTGCTCGTGCTCGTCGGCATGGCCGTCTGCGGCGGGGTGATCTTCTTCGGAGTGTTCGTCTCCTTCAGCTGTATCCAGTTCTGGACGGCGGACGCCAGCGAGTTCGCCAACGCCTTCACCTATGGCGGGGCCACCCTGCTGAGCTATCCACTCACCGTGTTCCCGCGACAGATCGTGCTGAGCCTGACCTTCCTGCTGCCGCTGGCCTTCGCCAACTGGTATCCCTCCCTCTACATCCTCGGCCGCTCGGACAGCTCCATCCTGCCGTCGTGGTTCGAGCTGGCCTCGCCGGTCGCCGCCGTGGCGATGATCGGGGTGACCGTGACCGCATGGCGGGCAGGAGTCCGCCACTACACGTCGACGGGAAGTTGAGATGGCGCTGATCGAGGTGGAGCGGCTGGAACGCACCTTCGTGGTCCGGCGGCGGGCCGGCGGGTTGCGGCGGACGACGTCCGTCGTCGGTGCCGTGCGCGACCTCACGTTCGCGATCGACAGCGGCGAGATGGTCGGCTACATCGGGCCCAACGGCGCCGGGAAGTCGACGACGATCAAGATGCTCACCGGCATCCTGGTGCCGACCGCCGGCCGCCTCAGCGTGGCCGGGCTGGAGCCGAGTCGGCAGCGCACCGAGCTGGCCCGCCGGATCGGGGTGGTGTTCGGTCAGCGCACGACCCTCTGGTGGGACCTTCCCCTCCGTGACTCCTTCGCCCTGCTCCAGAAGCTGTACCGGATCGACCCGGCGCGGCATCGGCGCAACCTCGCGGAGTACGTCGAGCTGCTCGACCTCGGTGACCTGCTCGACACCCCGGTCCGGCAGCTGAGCCTCGGCCAGCGGATGCGGGGGGACATCACCGCGGCGCTGTTGCACGACCCGGAGATCCTCTACCTCGACGAGCCCACGATCGGCCTCGACGTGGTGAGCAAGGGCCGTCTGCGCGACTTCCTGCGCACCCTCAACACCGAGCGCGGGACCACCCTGCTGCTCACGACGCACGACCTGCAGGACATCGAGGCGCTGTGCCGGCGGGTGATCGTGATCGACCACGGCACCGGGGTCTTCGACGGCCCGCTGACCGACCTGCACCGACGCGGCGGATCGAGCCGCACGCTGGTGGTCGACCTGGTCGACGAGGCACCGCCTATCGAGGTCGCCGGCGCGCTCACCCGCAAGGTCGAAGGGCCACGGCAGTGGCTCAGCTTCCCCGCCGACGCCAGCGCGGCACCGATCGTGGCGGCCGTCGCTGCGTCGTACGACGTGGCCGACCTGTCGATCCACGAGCCCGACATCGAGGACGTGATCCGGCAGATCTACGCCGGCGGCTGACGGCCCGTCGGTGGTCGACGACAGTCGCTCGCCGACGACGATCGCGGGCGACGAGAGCCGTCGGTCGAGCCGGTGGGGACCCCTTTTCTTGACTGATTCCAGAAAGCGCGCCAGGGTAGGGGCGATGCCTCTCACTCCTCCCCCACCGTCGGCTGCCGCGGACCTGCTCCGCACCCGCGGCCTGCGGGTGACCAGGCCGCGGGTCGCCGTACTGGAGTCTCTCGGCGCGGACCCGCACCTGAGGGCCGAGCAGGTCATCAGCGCCGTCCGTCGCGACGGTGAGGTCTCGAGCCAGGCGGTGTACGACGTCCTCAACACCCTCAGCGCCCACGGACTCGTCCGGCGGATCCAGCCGCGGGGAGACGTCGCGCGCTACGAGCTCGAGACCGGCGACAACCACCACCACGTCGTGTGCCGCACCTGTGGCCGGGTGAGCGACGTGGAGTGCGCGACCGGAGAGGCCCCGTGCCTCGACCTGCCCGAGACCACCTCGCTGCACGGGTTCACCGTGGACGAGGCCGAGGTGACCTGGTGGGGCAGCTGCCCCGACTGTGCCACCGCCCCCAGCTCATCCGAGACCTGACTCGACCCTGACCCCGGAAAGGATCCCCATGTCCGAGAAGCCCGATGCCGCCGTCGGCGAGATGAACGTCGAGAGCCCGGAGAACCCCGAGCGCGAGCGCGCCGACGGTTGTCCCGTCGTGCACGAGCGCGCTCCCCATCCGACCGAGGGCGGGGGCAACCGCGGCTGGTGGCCGCACCGGCTGAACCTCAAGATCCTGGCCAAGAACCCCGCCGTGGCCAACCCGCTGGGTGAGGGGTTCGACTATGCCGCGGAGTTCTCGAGCCTCGACCTCACCGCGGTCAAGAGTGACATCGAGGAGGTCCTGACGACCTCGCAGGACTGGTGGCCGGCGGACTTCGGCCACTACGGCCCGTTCATGATCCGGATGGCCTGGCACAGTGCCGGCACCTACCGCATCAGCGACGGTCGCGGTGGTGCCGGCGAGGGCCAGCAGCGCTTCGCACCTCTCAACAGCTGGCCCGACAACGGCAACCTCGACAAGGCCCGCCGGCTGCTCTGGCCGATCAAGAGGAAGTACGGCCGCAGCCTCTCGTGGGCCGACCTGATCGTGCTGGCCGGCAACGTCGCTCTCGAGTCCATGGGGTTCCAGACCTTCGGGTTCGGCGGCGGTCGTCAAGATGTCTGGGAGCCGGACGAGGACGTCTACTGGGGCCCGGAGGAGACGTGGCTGGGCGACGAGCGCTACACCGGCGACCGGGAGCTCGAGAACCCACTCGCGGCCGTCCAGATGGGCCTCATCTACGTGAACCCCGAGGGCCCGAACGGGACCCCCGACCCGCTCGCCGCCGCGAGAGACATCCGCGAGACGTTCCTGCGGATGGCGATGAACGACGAGGAGACGGTGGCGCTCATCGCCGGCGGCCACAGCTTCGGCAAGACCCACGGCGCGGCCGACCCGCAGGCGAACGTCGGCCCCGAGCCGGAGGGCGCTCCCCTCGAGCTGCAGGGCCTCGGGTGGAAGAACGCCTTCGGCTCGGGCAAGGGCAAGGACGCGATCACCAGCGGCCTGGAGGTCACCTGGACGGCCACGCCGACCCGGTGGAGCAACGGCTTCTTCGAGAACCTCTTCGGCTACGAGTGGGAGCTCAGCACGAGCCCGGCCGGTGGGCACCAGTGGCAGGCCAAGGACGGTGCGGGAGCCGGGACCATTCCCGGACCGGACGCGTCGTCGGCGATGCGGCCCCCCACGATGCTGACCACCGACCTCTCGTTGCGGATGGACCCGGTCTACGAGCCGATCTCGCGCCGCTTCCTCGAGCACCCCGACGAGCTGGCCGATGCGTTCGCACGGGCGTGGTTCAAGCTGACCCATCGTGACATGGGCCCGATCCAGCGCTACCTGGGTCCCGAGGTCCCGGCCGAGGTGCTCATCTGGCAGGACCCCGTCCCGGCGGTGAGCCACGGGCTCGTCGGAGCCGACGACGTCGCCACCCTGAAGCGACAGGTCCTCGACTCCGGGCTGTCGGTCTCCGACCTGGTCCGCACCGCGTGGGCGTCGGCGTCGACGTTCCGCGGCAGCGACAAGCGCGGAGGCGCGAACGGCGCCCGCATCCGGCTCGAGCCGCAGAGCGGCTGGGAGGTCAACGACCCCGACGGGCTCGCGAGCGTCCTGCGCACCCTCGAGGGGATCGCCGACTCCTTCAACGGCGGTGCCGGAGACACGCAGATCTCGCTCGCGGACCTGATCGTGCTCGCCGGGAACGCCGCGGTGGAGCAGGCAGCCGAGCGGGCCGGCCACCGCGTGGAGGTGCCGTTCACCCCGGGACGCACCGACGCGACCCAGGAGCTGACCGATGTCGAGTCCTTCGCGGCACTCGAGCCCGGCGCGGACGGGTTCCGCAACTACCTCGGCAAGGGTCAGCGGCTCCCGGCCGAGTACCTCCTCGTCGACAGGGCGAACCTGCTGACCCTCAGCGCGCCCGAGATGACGGTGCTGGTCGGTGGTCTGCGGGCGCTCGGTGCCAACCACCAGGGCTCCTCGCTCGGCGTACTCACGACGAGCCCGGGCACGCTGACCAACGACTTCTTCGTCAACCTCCTCGACCTCGGTACGACGTGGCACCCCACGTCGGAGGACTCCGAGACGTTCGAGGGACGTGACGCGGCCACCGGAGAGGTCCGGTGGACCGGGAGCCGGGTCGACCTGGTCTTCGGCTCGAACTCCGAGCTGCGGGCACTGGCAGAGGTCTACGCCAGCGACGACGCGGGTGAGACGTTCGTCCACGACTTCGTCGACGCGTGGTCCAAGGTGATGGACCTCGACCGGTTCGACCTCCGCTGACCTGTCCCGACTCTCACCAGAGACGGCGAGTGACACGGAGGCTCTCGATGCAGTAGGCAGGGGCCCATGACTCTCAACAGCCTGGAGATCGCCAACGCCGCCACTCTGCGCCCGATCTCCGAGGTCGCCGCGGACCTGGGCATCGACGAGGACCATCTCGAGCACTACGGCACCGGCGTGGCGAAGATCGAGCTGGCAGCACTGGACACCCCTCGGGCTCCGGACGCTCCTCGCGCGAAGTACGTCGTGGTCACCGCGGTGACGCCGACCCCGCTCGGGGAGGGCAAGACCACGACCAGCGTCGGCCTCACCCAGGGTCTGGTGGCCAAGGGCGCGAGGGCCGTGGTCGCCCTGCGCCAGCCCTCCATGGGGCCGACCTTCGGCATCAAGGGCGGGGCGGCCGGTGGCGGCTACAGCCAGGTGGTGCCGATGGAGCGGCTCAACCTGCACCTCACCGGTGACTTCCACGCGGTCACCGCGGCCCACAACCTGCTGTCGGCTGCGGTCGACAACGAGCTGCACCACGAGGGTCCCCTGGGTCTGGACCCCCGGAGGGTGACGTGGCGACGGGTGATGGACGTCAGCGACCGGTCGCTGCGCAACGTCGTCATCGGCCTCGGGGCACGGATGGACGGCGTGACCCGCGAGACGGGCTTCGACATCACCGCGGCCAGCGAGGTCATGGTGATCCTGACGCTCAGCACCTCGCTGCAAGACCTGCGGCAGCGCCTCGGCCGCATCGTCGTCGGCACCACGACGTCCGGGGACCCGGTCACGGCCGAGGACCTCAAGGTCGCCGGCGCGATGGCGGTCATCTTGAAGGACGCGCTGAAGCCCAACCTCCTGCAGACGCTCGAGGGCGGCCCCGCCCTCATCCACTGCGGGCCGTTCGGCAACATCGCCACCGGCACCTCGTCCGTCATCGCCGACCGGATCGCGCTGACCCACGCCGACATCGTGCTCACCGAGGCCGGGTTCGGCGCCGACATGGGCGCCGAGCGCTTCTTCAACGTGAAGTGCCGGGTCGGCGGCATGACTCCCGACCTGGCGGTGGTGGTGACCACGGTCCGCGCGATGAAGGCCCACTCCGGACGCTTCAACATCCAGCCCGGAAAGGGTCTGGCACCGGAGATGCTCGAGGAGAACACCGAGGACGTCGCCGCGGGACTGCCGAACCTCGAGGCTCACATCCAGATCGTTCGTCGCTTCGGGGTCACGCCAGTGGTCGCGATCAACGCTTTCCCGGACGACCACCGTTCCGAGCACGAGGTCATCGAGAAGCTGTGCGCCCGCCTCGGCGTGAGGTGTGCGGTCGCCCGGCACGCCGCTGAGGGCGGGGCCGGGGCCGCGGAGCTGGCCGACGTCGTCCTGGAGGAGCTGGAGAACGGGTCGGACTTCCATTTCCTCTACGACCTGTCGGCACCGCTGGTCGAGAAGATCGAGACGATCGCGACCCAGATCTACGGCGCGGACGGCATCGACCTGGCCCCGACGGCGGCCCGGGCCCTCGCGGACTTCGAACGGCTCGGCTTCGGCCAGCTGCCGGTCGTCATCGCCAAGACGCACCTGTCGCTCAGCTCCGACGCGAAGCTGCTCGGGGCGCCCACGGGCTGGCGGCTACCGGTGCGCGAGGTGCGGGCCGCGGTCGGTGCGGGCTACGTCTACGCGATCTGCGGCGACATCCGGACCATGCCCGGACTGCCCGCACACCCCAACGCCACGCGCATCGACCTCGACGCCGACGGCAACGTGGTCGGACTCTTCTGAACGAGCGCCGTACCGCTCAGGAGGACAGCGGCTTGAGCGCGTAGTACAGGTCGCGGTATCTGGCGTGGGCCTCGAGGTACTGCTCGTGCCGTCTGGGGTCGGGGAGGTTCTCACGCGGTTCGTAACTGACGAAGGCATCGACGGCATCGGCGACGGACGAGTGTTCGCCGGAGCCAACAGCAGCGAGGATCGCCGCACCGGTGGCGGTCGTCTCGACGTTGGTCGGAGTCCGCACCGGGAGCCCGATCACGTCCGCCTTGATCTGTCGCCACAGGTCGCTCTTGGCCCCACCGCCGACGATGGTCACCCGCTGGGCAGCGACGCCTGCGGCCGTCATCGCCTGGAGGATGTCCCGGAGGGCGAAGGCGCTTCCCTCGAGCAGAGCTCTCGTCAGGTGTGCCCGGGTGTGAGCGAGAGTGAGGCCGAAGAAGGCGGCGCGCGCCGCTCCGTTCCACTCGGGCGACATGGCACCCTGCATGCACGGGAGGAAGAGGAGGCCGTCGGCGCCTGCGGGTACGTCGGCCGCGTCGGCAACGAGCCGGGTGTACGCATCCTCACCACCGCGAGCCTCCGCCTCTCGCTCGGTCGCGGCGAAATGATCTCTCCACCAGCGCAGGTTCCCCCCGGAGACGAAGCCCGGGTTCTCCATCAGCCAGGTGTCCCCGTCGCCGTGCGGGTGGCACTCCACCAACTGGGTCGGGTCGGCCCGGGGTTCCAGCGTCACGGCACAGACGGGCTCTGCTGTCCCTACGACATCGCACACCTCGCCCGGCGCGAAGACCCCCGCGCCGAGCGTCGCCGCCATCTCGTCCCCACACCCTGCCACCACGAGACACGCAGGCGAGAGGCCGCTGGCCTCGGCGAAGGCAGGGGAGACGGTGCCGACGACCTCCGTACCGGGAACGAGCCGGGGCAGCATCGCCCGATCGATCTCCGCAGCCTCGAGCACGGGCTCGGACCAGTGACGGGTCCGGAAGTCCAGCAGGCCCAGCGACGAGGCGTTGCTGAAGTCGCAGGCGATGTCACCGGTCACCTCGCGCAGGACGTACGCGCCCGGCGGCAGGAGCAGGGCTGCCCGGGCGAACACGTCCCGCTCGTTGTCCCGCACCCAGAGTGCCTTGAACAACGCATGGGAGGAGTCCAGGTTGACCCCGACGGCGCCGTAGAAGTCGGTCGACGAGATCCGCTTCGCGAGCTCCGCCGCCTGGTCCTCGGCGCGCCTGTCCATCCAGATCAGAGCCGGTCGGAGCGGCCGTCCACGGTCGTCGCACACCACGACGCCGTCGAGCTGTGACCCGAACGAGATCGCCTTGATGGCGGAGCCTCCCGTCGGGAGGTGGTCGACGAGCCGCCGTACACATCCCCGGATGGCTTCCACCCACTCGGCGGGATCCTGCTCTGCCCACGCGGGACGCGGGAAAGAGAGCCGGTGGTCCTGGTACGCCGACGCCACCAGGGTCCCGTCGAGGGCGAAGAGCGCGGCGTTCGTGCCTTGGCTCCCGACGTCGCAACCTATGACGTAGGGACCGCTCACGGTTGGATGACGACCTTGAGGCCGGTCCCTGACCGGATGGTCTCGAAGCCCTGGGCGATGTCAGCCAAGGGGAATCGATGGGTCACGACCGCGGCGAGGTCGTTCCTCCTGCGGTCGAGGTAGTCCATGGTGATCCGATACTGACGCTCGGTGGCACCGTAGGCGCCGAGGATCGCCAGTTCCTTGTAGTGCAGCTGGTTCATGTCCAGGGGGCTGACCGGGTCGTGCTTGGGGAGTCCGGCGAAGTACACGACGCGGGCCCTCTTGGCGGCCATCTCCAGCGCGCTCTGCTGTGCCTGCTTGGACGGTGCTGCCACCGAGATCCGTTCGGCCCCGACACCGCCGGTCCGATCCAGCACCTCGCTGACCGCGGTTTCGTCGGTGCTGACCCAGGCGTCGTCGACGAACGAGCCGACGATGCCGAGGGCCAGGTCGAGGCGCTCCCTGCTGATGTCGGACAGCAGGACCTGACGAGCACCTCGGTCGCGCGCCATCATGGCCTGCCAGCAGCCGATAGGACCTGCCCCGAGGATCACGACGGTGTCGCCGAGTCCCACGTCCAGGACCTCGATCCCGTTCAGGGCACAGGCGAACGGGTCGGCGACCGTGGCCAGGTCCGCGGACAGGTCGTCGGGCAGCGCGATGAGGTTCTTGGTGGCGATCGGCGGCACCGCGGCGAGCTGCGAGAACGCCCCCGGGAACGGGTCGTACCCGTACAGGAGATGGTGCTCGCACAGGTTCTGGAAGCCCTCACTGCAGTAGCGACAGCGCCCGCAGGTCAGGATCGACCCGAGGAACACCCGGTCGCCCGGCTTCACGCCCTGCGGCAGGTCGGCGTCCGGACCGACCTCCTCGAGGACGCCGACCGCCTCGTGTCCGAGCACCCACGGGGACGGCGCCCGAGGATCGCCGTTGAAGAAGGTCCGGGCGTCGGTGCCACAGATGCCGCACGCCTCGATCCGGAGCACAGCGCCAGCCGGGTCCAGCTCGGGCTCGGCGGTGTCGCGGACCTCCACCTCGCCGACACCGGTCATGAAGGCGGCCTTCATCGGTCGTCTCCCCCCTGGAGCTCGTGGAGCTCGTGCGTGAGCTCGTCGAAGGCCTTCGCTGCGGCCCAGCGGTCGCGGATGACGTGTGAGAGGGCCCGGGTGATCGCCTCGGGTGACTGGTGCATGAAGATGTTCCGGCCGACCGAGCAACCGATCGCGCCCACCGCGACGGCCTCCTCCATCCGTCGGAGCAGCTCGCGATCCTCCAGCCGTGAGCCACCCGCCAGGACGACGGGGATGCCGTTGGCCGCCTCGACGAGCTTCGCGAAGGAGCCCTGTTCCCCGGGCCAGTTCGTCTTGACGATGCTGGCTCCGAGCTCAGCGCAGAGCCGCACGTTCCGGCGCAGGTACTCGAAGCCGTAGGTCGCAGAGAGCGACTCCACCGACGCATACGTCGTGGGGAACTCGGCCTCGGCGATGAACGGCATGCCGAGGAGCGCGCACTCGCGGCCGACAGCGGCCAGCGTCCTGACCATGCCGGGCTCGGTCTCGCCTCCGAGGGCGGTGAAGAGGACGACGGCATCCGCACCCAGCCGGAGCGCCTCCTCGACGTCGGCGATCTGAACAACCTCGGGACGGTCACCGTCGGGTGCGGCGGAGGCCGAGAGCAGGAGCGCGAGTGAGGTGTCGGGGGCGAACGCCGGCTGGGCGATGCGAATCATCCCCTTCGACATCATGATCACGTTCGCGCCACCCGACACCGCCTCTGTGGTTCGGGTCGCGATGTCGGCCAGCGGCTCGAGGAACACCGGCGACGTCATGCCGTGGTCGAGAGCGCAGATCACCGACACTCCGCTGGCGTCGATCACCCGCTTGAGTCGCATCGTCTGTCCGACGTCAGTTGTCATGTGAACATCCTTTCGGGGCCGCGGCGGATGACGGAGAAGTCGAAGGCCTCCGCCAGGTGGTATTCGTGTGACAGGAGCACGGGGCGCCCGTTGCTCGCATAGTCGACCTGCCACAGGTAGACGAGGAGATCACCGGGCTCGATCGACAGCCTCGAGGCGAGGTACGAGTCGGCCCGGATCGGGCGCAGCGTCGCGACCCCGTGGTCCACGGCGATGTGCAGGTCCTCCCGTAGTACGTCGTAGATCGATCCCGCGAGCATCCTTCCCACGACCTCTTCCAGGTCGCCGAAGAGATCCTTGACGAGCAGGTCGCGCGAGAGGACGACCGGCGCGTCGTCTGCCGTCCGAACGCGATCGATCACGACGAGGTTGGTGCCGGGTGAGACCCCGAGGTGGGTCGCGTTCTCGGCTGTGGCCGGCTCGACCTGGAACCTGGCATCACGGGTTCCCGGACGCATCCCCGCCGCGACGATGGCCTCGGTGACCCCGAAGTTGAGATCGAGACTGTTGATCATGCGGGGGCGGTCCGTGACATAGGTGCCCGAGCCCCGGCGGCGCTCGACCATGCCGTCGGTGGCGAGGGCCTGCAGAGCCTCGCGCAGGGTGGCGCGGGAGACACTGAGCTCAGCGGCCAGGTCCGGCTCCGACGGGAGGCGGGCGCCGGTCGGAAGACTGCCGTCCTCGATCCGGCGTACCAGCTCGTCACGGACGGAGCTGGAGCGGAGTCGGAGTCCGCGGCGAGGTGACCGGCCGTGCGTGCTCATGCAGGCAGAACCTTTCGTCGAACATGCTGTCTGGCGAGCATAGCCCACTTGTCTGACAAGTTGCCGCGAAGGATTTCCACGGACCCTGTGCCACCCTTGACATGACCGAACGCCGGTGCTCTGCTTGTCCGACAAATGCCCCGGAGCGTCGCCTGATTTCGGGAAAGACGCGCCTCGAGGCTGATCATGGTCAGCTGGGACGGCTAGGGAGGTTGGGCGTGGCCAAGAGAACTGGCGTCCGGGGCGCAGTCAAGTATGTGGAAGCGGAGACGGAGTACTTCGCGAAGAGGAAGTTGCGTCGACATGCGGCGTTCTGGTCGATCTGGGCGCTCGGCGTCGGGGCGGTCATCTCCGGGGACTTCTACGGCTGGAACGCCGGCCTCACGACGGGCGGGCTCGGCGGCCTCCTGATCGCGACGGCGGTCGTCGCGGTCATGTACTACGGGCTCATCTACTCGATCGCCGAGATGGCGCCGGCGCTCCCCCACACGGGCGGGGCGTACTCGTTCGCGCGGTCCGCGATGGGTCCATGGGGCGGCTTCAGTACCGGCCTCGCGGAGAACATGGAGTACGTCATCACCCCTGCGGTCGTTGTGGCCGCGATGGGCGCCCTGATGCAGAGCATCGTCATCGACCTCTTCAACGTGTCGGGGTCGCCGTGGTGGAACAGCCAGCCGTTCTGGTGGCTGATCTTCTACATCATCTTCGTGGCGATCAACGTGGTCGGCATCGAGGCCACGATGCGGGTCACCATCTTCGTGACGATCCTCGCGCTCGCCGTCCTCGTCTTCTTCTACCTCGCGGCTCTCGTGAGCGGAAAGATCCACGCCGGCGCGTGGTTCAACATCGGAAACGACGGGAACCAGGTGGCCAACGGCCACGGTTCGTTCCTGCCGCACGGCATCAAGGGCATCTTCCAGTCACTGCCGTTCGCCATCTGGTTCTACCTGGCGATCGAGGAGCTGCCGCTCGCGTCGGAGGAGTCTGTCGACCCCGCACGCGACATGCCGAAAGCGGCGCGCTGGGGCATGCACACACTGCTCGTCGCGAGCATCCTCACGCTGTTCATCAACTCCGGACTAGACGGTGGCTCGTACGGGATCGGAGCCTCGCTCACGCCGCTCTTCGACGGGTTCAAGGCCATCTTCGGTGACAACGTCGGCGCTGCCCTGCTGGGCCTGATCGGACTGATCGGACTGATCGCGAGCTTCTTCACGATCATCTACGCCTACGGCCGCAACACCTACTCGCTGTCCAGAGCAGGCTACTTCCCACGGTTCCTGTCGATCACCCACGGAACGCGGCAGACCCCCCACGTCGCCCTGGTCGCCGGCGCGGTCGTCGGATACTTCGTGGTCTGGTTGCAGTGGCAGGTGACGAACTCTGGCGGGTCGAGCAACGTCGTCGCTGCCGTGCTGAACATGGCGGTCTTCGCAGCCGTCATCTCGTATGCCATGCAGTGCGCCTCATTCGTGCTGCTCCGGCGCAACTTCCCCAACATCGAGAGGCCCTACCGCAGCCCGTTCGGGGTTCCGGGGGCCGTGGTCGCCGGTGTTATCGCACTGGTCGCCTTGGTGTCGATCTTCCTCAACGCGGCCTACCGACCCGGTGTCTACGGCGTTGCGATCTACTTCGTCCTCGGCGTCCTCTACTTCGCGATATTCGGTCGACACCGTTTGGTGCTGTCTCCCGAGGAGGAGTTCGCCATGACCATGGGTGAGCACGGGCGTCCCCAGAGCGAGGGCTACGGCCACACCCATGTCGTCGACATCGAGAAGACCGGAGACGAAGACCAAGTGCCCGACTGAGCTGTTCGGCCTTCGGTGTCAATGGTCTGAAACCAGACCATTGACACCTGGGTCGCGGCTGCCAGACTTACTCCGTGACTGCCCAGCCACTCCTGCAGCTGACGGAGACGGTGCTGCGTCCGGTGCGCGGTCACCACGCCTTCGAGGTCTGCGTCGGGCAGGTCGCCACCGCCATCCGGCTGGGCGTCTACCCGCTCGGCACGAGGCTGCCACCCGAGCGGGAGCTCTCCGAGCGCCTCGAGGTCTCGCGGGCCACGGTGCGCGAGGCGATGGCCGCACTCCGGGCCGCCGGACTGGTCGAGACCAGGCGTGGCCGCGGCGGCGGCACGGTCGTCACCATGAAGCCGCAGAGCCCATCGGTCCGCACAGCCGGCCACACCACGGCCGCCCAGCGGGCCGACTGGCTGGACGCGCTCGACTACCGCCGCATCGTGGAGCCCGGAGCGGCCGCGCTGGCCGCCTCGGAGTACCTGGACGACCGGGACCGAGCGGCACTCGAGGCGGCCCATCTGGCGGTTGCCAGGGCCACCAGCCGGGCCCGCCATCGTCAGGCGGACTCGCGGTTCCACCTCACCATCGCGTCGCTGTCCGGCTCCCGGAGGGTGGTCGAGGCGGTCACCTCGGTCCAGGCCAGCCTGCACGAGATGCTCAGTGCCATCCCCGTCCTGCAGACCAACATCAGCCACTCCGACGCGCAGCACGCGACGCTGACGCGCGCCGTACTCGGAGGAGACGCCGACCGGGCCCGCCGGGTCATGGAGGAACACTGCGACGACACGGCCGCGCTCCTGCGCGGGCTGCTCGACTGAGGAGACACATGCCCCCCAACCACCGCTACCTGACGCTCGAGCAGCTCCGTGCCCGGATCGGCGCGGGCGACATCGACACCGTCGTGCTCGCCTTCACCGACATGCAGGGACGGCTGCAGGGCAAGCGCCTGCACGCCCGCTACTTCCTCGACGTGGCGATGGAGTCCGGCACCGAGGGCTGCAACTACCTGCTCGCGGTCGACATCGACATGAACACCGTCGACGGCTACACCATCTCCTCGTGGGAGAAGGGGTACGGCGACATGGAGTTCGTGCCCGACTACGACACCATCCGGCTGCTCCCCCACCTGCCCGGCACCGCCCTCGTGCAGTGCGACCTGGTGTGGCTGGACCACCGGCCCGTCACCCAGTCGCCGCGCACGATCCTGAAGGCACAGCTCGACCGTGTCGCCGCCCACGAGATGGTCGCGTTGGCCGGCACCGAGCTGGAGTTCATCGCCTTCGACACGTCGTACGAGCGGGCGCACGACCTCCGCTGGCGCGACCTGACGCCGGTCAACCAGTACAACGTCGACTACTCGATCCTCGGCACCACGCGCGCCGAGCCGCTGCTCCGCGACCTCCGCAACACGATGTACGCCGCGGGGCTGGACGTCGAGGGCGCCAAGGGCGAGTGCAACTTCGGGCAGCACGAGGTCGGCTTCCTGTACGCCGATGCCCTCGTCACCGCCGACAACCACAGCGTCTACAAGACCGTCGCGAAGGAGATCGCCGCCCAGCGCGGGCAGGCGATCACCTTCATGGCGAAGTTCGACCAGCGCGAGGGCAACTCCTGCCACATCCACCTGTCGCTGCGCGGGGCCGACGCCAAGGGTGAGCAGAGCGTCGTCTTCTGGGACGACGCCGGCCGCACGGTGCTCTACGACCGGTTCATCGCCGGCGTGCTCGCGACGATGCACGACCTCACCCTCCTCTACGCGCCCAACGTGAACTCCTACAAGCGGTTCGCGGCCGGCTCCTTCGCGCCCACGGCCATCGCCTGGGGCCTCGACAACCGCACCTGCGCGGTCCGGCTGGTCGGGCACGGCCCGAGCGCCCGGATGGAGAACCGGCTGCCGGGTGGCGACGTCAACCCCTATCTCGCCCTGGCCGCGATGCTGGCCGGCGGGCTGCACGGCATCGAGAACGAGCTGGAGCTGGAGGCCGAGCTGGTGGGCAACGCCTACCTCTCCGACAAGGAGCACGTGCCGCACACCCTGCACGAGGCCCGGGACGCCTTCCACGGCTCCTCGCTGGCCCGGGCGGCGTTCGGCGACGATGTCGTCGACCACTACACGAACATGGCCGACGTCGAGCTCGCCGCCTTCGATGCGGTGGTGACCGACTGGGAGCTGGCCCGCGGATTCGAAAGGATGTAATGACACCCCACGACGTTCTTCTCCTCCTCCGCTGTGCTCCCCCGCCGAACCACGCCGCGGGGACCCCGAAGGTCTCGGGATCGATGTGACGACGACACTGATCAACCCGGTGACCGCCGAGCCGTTCACCGAGGTGCCCTCGGCGGACGTCGCCGACGCCGACGACGCCATCCAGCGTGCCCACGAGGCCTTCCTCGTCTGGCGCACGGTCGCACCCGCGGAGCGCGCCCGACTGCTCCGTGCGTTCGCGGCCGCCGTCGACGGCCACCTGGAGGAGCTCGCCCGGCTCGAGGTCACCAACGCGGGACACACGATCGGCAACGCCCGCTGGGAGGCGGGCAACGTGCGCGACTGCCTGAACTACTACTCGGCCGCACCGGAGCGCCTCTTCGGCAGGCAGATCCCGGTCCCCGGGGGTGTGGACCTCACCTTCCACGAGCCGCTCGGCGTCGTGGGCGTGATCGTGCCGTGGAACTTCCCGATGCCGATCGCCGGCTGGGGCTTCGCGCCGGCGATCGCCGCCGGCAACGCGGTCGTCCTCAAGCCCGCCGAGATCACCCCGCTCACCGCCGTCCGGATCGGCGAGCTCGCGGTCGAGGCCGGACTGCCGCCCGGAGTGCTGACCGTGATCACCGGCAAGGGCTCGGTCGTCGGAGAGCGCTTCGTCACCCATCCGCTGGTGCGCAAGATCTGCTTCACGGGGTCCACCGAGGTCGGCAAGCAGATCATGGCGGGCTGCGCCGAGCAGGTGAAGAAGGTGACGCTCGAGCTCGGCGGCAAGAGCGCGAACATCGTCTTCGCGGACGCCGATGTGCCCGCCGCCGCGGCCAGCGCGCCGTACGCCGTGTTCGACAACGCCGGGCAGGACTGCTGTGCCCGGTCTCGGATCCTCGTCGAGCGCTCGGCGTACGACGAGTTCGTCGGCCGCCTCGAGACGGCCGTGCGCGACCTCCGGGTCAAGGACCCCGCCGAGGAGGACAGTGAGATGGGCCCGATGGTCTCCTCGGGCCAGCGGGAGTCCGTGCAGCGCTATCTCCACGGCGCCACCGTCGCCTTCACCGGCTCGGCGCCCGACGGCCCCGGCTGGTGGCTGCCGCCGACCGTCGTGGAGTCCCGCGACCCGACCGAGGAGATCTGGCGCGAGGAGGTGTTCGGCCCGGTGGTGGCGGTGATGCCCTTCGAGGACGAGGACCACGCCGTCGCGCTGGCCAACGACAGCGAGTACGGGCTCTCGGGGTCGATCTTCACCTCCGACCTCGGCCGCGGGCTGCGGGTGGCGCGCGGCGTCGAGGCCGGCAACCTGAGCGTGAACTCGCACTCCAGCGTCCGCTACTGGACGCCGTTCGGCGGCTACAAGCAGTCCGGCCTCGGCCGCGAGCTCGGCCCGGACGCACCGTTCGCGTTCACCGAGGAGAAGAACGTGTTCATCAGTCACTAGGTCTCGACAGGCTCGACCCACGAGACACAGGCTCGACCCACGAGACACAGGCTCGACCTACGAGGCATCGGCTCGACCTACGAGAACCCACGGAGGAGAACCACACATGGCAGGACGCATCGACGGCAAGGTCGCCGTGGTCACGGGAGGTTGCTCGGGCATCGGCCTGGCCACGGTCCGGCGCTTCGTCGAGGAGGGCGCGAAGGTCGTCATCGGCGACATCGACGACGAGCGCGGCCACACCCTGGTCGACCAGCTCGGTGGCGACGACGTCGCGTCGTACGTCCACGTCGACGTCACCAGCAAGGACGAGGTCGACGCCTTGTTCGCGCTCGCCAAGCAGCGGTACGGCGCCGTCGACATCGCGTTCAACAACGCCGGCATCTCACCGCCCGACGACGACTCGATCCTCGACACGGAGCTGGAAGCGTGGCGCCGGGTCCAGGAGGTCAACCTGACCAGCGTCTACCTGTGCTGCAAGGCGGCGCTGCCGTACATGATCGAGCAGCAACGCGGATCGATCATCAACACCGCGTCGTTCGTCGCGGTGCTGGGCGCGGCGACGTCTCAGATCTCCTACTCCGCCTCGAAGGGCGGTGTGCTGTCGATGAGCCGCGAGCTCGGGGTGCAGTTCGCCCGCGAGGGCGTCCGGGTCAACGCGCTGTGCCCCGGGCCGGTCAACACTCCCTTGCTCCAGGAGCTCTTCGCCAAGGACGCCGAGCGGGCCGCCCGCCGGCTGGTGCACGTGCCGATGGGCCGGTTCGGCGAGCCCGAGGAGATGGCCGACGCCGTCCTGTTCCTCGCCTCCGACGAGTCGTCGTTCATCACCGCCAGTACCTTCCTGGTCGACGGGGGGATCTCCGGTGCCTACGTCACGCCGCTCTGACCTCCCCGTCATCGGGGTCACGACGTACCGCGAGACCGCCCGCTGGGGCGTGTGGGAGTCCGTCGCGGACCTGCTCCACGCGCCGTACGCCGACGCGGTGCTGGCCGCGGGCGGCGTACCCGTCCTGCTGCCGCCCGTCTCGGGCGACGCTGCCGTGGCCGAGGCGGTGGTCTCCCGGATCGACGGGCTGATCATCAGCGGGGGCGCCGACGTCGACCCGGGCCGTTACGGCGAGGATCCGCACCCACGCACGGTCACCTGGCGCCAGGACCGGGACGCCTGGGAGACCGCCCTCCTGCAGGCCGCCGACGCGGCCAGCCTGCCGACCCTGGGGGTGTGCCGGGGCATGCAGCTGATGGCGGTGGCGGCGGGCGGCACGCTCCACCAGCACACGCCGGAGCTGGTCGGGCACGAGAACCACAACCCCGGGGAGGACGTCTTCGGCGCCACCCCCGTGGCCACGGCTGAGGGCTCGCGGCTCAGAGCCCTGGTCGGCGACCGGTTCGAGGTCGGGTGCCATCACCACCAGACGGTCGGCTCGCACCCGGGCTACACGGCGACCGCCTGGGCCGACGACGGCTCGCTCGAGGCGATGGAGCGACCGGGCCCTCGCTTCTGCCTCGGCGTGCAGTGGCACCCCGAGGTCGGCGAGGACGCGAGCCTCTTCGCCGGGCTCGTTGCCGCGGCCACCGAGGCCCGCCGCTGACACGCTCCCCGACACGCAGCCCCTGACACAATGGCGGGCATGAGAGCCACGGCCCGTCGCGACGTCCTCGGCTCGCCGTACACCGCCGAGACGATCGAGCTGCCCGACGATGACGAGGGGTCGGTCGTCGCCACGCTCGTACGTCGGCCGGCGGGACGGCGTACCAGCCGGGCGGTGCTCCACGTCCACGGCTTCGCCGACTACTTCTTCCAGACCCCGTACGCCGAGTGGTGGAACGAGCGCGGGTACGACTTCTACGCCCTGGACCTACGCAAGTACGGCCGCTCCCTGCTCGCCCACCAGACCCCGAACTACACCACCGATCTGCACGACTACTTCCCCGAGCTCGACGCGGCGTGGGAGCGGGTCACCGCGACGCACTCGCACCTGGTGCTGAGCGGTCACTCCACCGGAGGGCTCACGGTCTCGCTCTGGGCGGACGACCGCCGAGCCGATGCTCGGGGTGTCGTCCTCAACGCGCCGTGGTTCGACCTCCAGGGCTCGGCCGTCCTGCGCCACGTGATCACTCCAGCAGTGACCCAGCTGGCACGCCGCGCACCGAGGCGGGTCATCCCCCGCACCGTCACCGGCTTCTACGCGCGGAGCCTGCACCGCGACCACGACGGCGAATGGGACTTCGACCTCGCTTGGAAGCCGATCGAGTCGTGGCCGGCGTACGCCGGCTGGCTGGCCGCGATCCGGCGCGGGCATGCCGAGCTGCATGCCGGGCTCGACCTCGCGTTCCCCGCGCTGGTGCTGTCCAGCCACGCCTCGGCGAACCCGTCCGAGATGGGCGAGGACGTGCACTCCCACGACATCGTGCTCGACGTGGAGCAGATCCGCCGGTGGACCCCGTCCCTCGGGCGGCACGTCACCTACGTCGGCATCCTCGGCGCGCGGCACGACGTGTTCCTGTCGCGCGAGGAGCCGCGGGCGCGCGCGTTCGACGAGCTGCGGCGCTGGCTCTCGGCGTACGTCGACGCGGACCTCGCCGTCAGCCGCTGACCAAGGTCTCGACTCTGGATACTCCCTGACGAAACGGCTCTCGAACGGCCTGCCGGGCGACCGTTTCGTCAGGGACTACCGCCGAGCCACGTCAGCGGAGCAGGAAGACCGCCAGGGCGACCAGCCCGACCACCACGATGAAGACCCGCAGGGCGAGGGGCGAGAGGCGCCGGCCGAACGTCGCCCCGACCTGGCCTCCGATCACCGACCCGACGGCGATCAGCGCGACGACGGTCCAGTCGACGTGGGCCACCACGATGAACAGCACCCCGGCGACGCCGTTCACGAGTCCGGCCAGCACGTTCTTGAGCCCGTTCAGCCGTTGCAGGGAGTCGTCGATGCCGATCCCGAGGATGCCCATGATGATCACGCCCTGGGCGGCGCCGAAGTACCCGCCGTACACCCCTGAGACGACCACCGCGGGCCACACCCACCACGGGCCGTGATGCCCCCGGACGCCCTCGTGACGGGCGTCGACCCAGGCCGAGATCCGGGGCTGGAACACCACCAGCAGCAGGCCGACGACGATCAGCGCAGGCACGATCGCGGAGAAGGCACCCGACGGCAGTGAGAGCAGCAGGACCGCGCCGACCACCCCGCCGAGGAGCGACGCCGCCCCCAGCCGGAGGATCCTCCCCCGCTGGCCGTCGAGCTCGCGCCGGTAGCCGAGGACGCCGGAGGCGACGCCCGGCGTCAGCCCGATCGTGTTGGAGACGTTGGCCGTCACCGGAGCCACTCCGAACGCCAGCAGGGTCGGGAACGTGATCAGCGTCCCCGACCCCACCACGGTGTTGATGGTCCCGGCGGCCAGCCCGGCGAGGAGCACGGCCGCCATCTGGAGGAGGGTCACTGCGTGGGAGCGGCTCCCGTCGGGTCGTCGCCGGCGTCCGCGGGTGGATCCGCTGCCGCCGGTGCGTTTCCCTCGGCGTTGCGCCCGGGGTTGGCGGACCGCTCGGCCTCGGCGATGGCATCCGCGACGGCCTTGTTCGCCTGGGACAGCTCCCGGTCGAGCGCTCCGGAGCCGCCCAGGACCGCCGGGTCGGTCGAGCCCATGTCGACGCGCTTGAGGGGTCCGTCGACCTTCTGCGGGATGCCGGCGATCTCGTGGATCGAGGAGCCGAGCCCCTCCAGGGCCTTGGTGATCTCCGACGGGATGACCCACACCTTGTTGGCGTCGCCCTGGGCGATCTTGGGCATCATCTGAAGGTACTGGTACGCGAGCAGCGACTGGTCGGGCTGGCCGTCGTGGATGGCCTGGAAGACGGTCTGGATCGCCTGGCCCTCACCCTGGGCCCGCAGGATCGCGGCCTCGCGGTCGGCCTGGGCTCGAAGGATCAACGACTCACGGTCGCCCTCGGCGTTGAGGATCGCGGACTGCTTGTTGCCCTCGGCGGAGAGGATCGCGGCCTGGCGTTGGCCCTCGGCGGTCAGGATGACCGCGCGCTTCTCGCGGTCCGCCCGCATCTGCTTCTCCATCGAGTCCTTGATCGACGGCGGCGGGTCGATGCCCTTGAGCTCGACGCGGTTGACCCGGATGCCCCACTTGCCGGTGGCCTCGTCGAGCACGCCACGCAGGCCGGAGTTGATCTGGTCGCGGCTGGTCAGCGTCTCCTCGAGGTCCATCCCGCCGACGATGTTGCGCAGGGTCGTCATGGTGAGCTGCTCGATGGCCTGGATGTAGTTGGCGATCTCGTACGTCGCGGCGATCGGGTCGGTCACCTGGAAGTAGATGACGGTGTCGATCGAGACCACCAGGTTGTCCTCGGTGATCACCGGCTGCGGCGGGAAGCTGACGACCTGCTCGCGCAGGTCGATGACGTAGCGCACCTTGTCGATGAACGGTACGACGACATTGAGACCGGCCGGCAGGGTCTCCTTGTACTTGCCGAAGCGCTCGAGGATCCCGGCCCTGGCCTGCGGGATGATCCGCACAGTGCGGGCCAGCAGCACGATCACGAACAGAACGATCAGGGCAAGCAGTGCATAGACGACCGGCATCGGCGCCTCCTTCTCTCGGTGGTGCGGGTCACGGCATGAGCTGGTCGACAGGGTGCACGAAGGCGGTCGCGCCGCGGATCGCGAACACCTCGACCATCGCTCCCGGAGCGATCGTCAGCGACTCGTCGTACGGCTGGGCGCTCCAGACCTCGCCCCCGACCTTGACCCGGCCGGGCTGGTGGGTGGAGAGCTCCTCGGTCACGAGTCCCGTCTGACCGACCAGCTTGCCCATGCCGGTCACGAGATCCGGGCCGCCGTGCAGGTGTCGCAGCAGGTTGGGCCGGACGAGGGAGAGCATCGCCGCTGCGCCACCGCCGGCCAGCAGGACCTGCAGCACGACCGGGAACGACGCCAGCGCGGCCAGGGCGCCGACCACGGCTCCGACGGCCAGCATCAGCAGTACGAGGTCGAGGCTCAACATCTCGGCCATGCCGAGCCCGACCGCCAGCACCATCCAGACGGCCCAGAGGTGTTCCCCTAGCCACGACACTTCTTCAGCCTATCCGTTCGCACGTCAGGAAGACGTACGTCGACGCGACCGGCGACGGGCGGCCCAGCGCCCGGCTTCGTAGCCGAGGACCAGCGGCATGTCGAAGGTCGCCGCGAGATGCTCCTCGGTCACGACCTCGGCGATGGGGCCGGCCGTGACGACCCGGCCCGCGCGCAGCAGCATGGCGTGGGTGAAGCCGGGTGGGATCTCCTCGACGTGATGGGAGACCAGGACGGTCGCCGGCGACGCCGGGTCGAGAGCCAGGGCGGAGAGCGTCGAGACGAGGTCCTCCCGGCCACCGAGGTCGAGGCCGGCGGCCGGCTCGTCGAGCAGCAGGAGCTCGGGGTCGGCCATCAGCGCTCGGGCGATCTGGACGCGCTTGCGCTCGCCCTCGCTGAGGGTGCCGAAGGTGCGGTCGACGAGGTGGTCGACGCCGACGGATGCGAGGAGCTCGCGGGCCCGGTCGTGGTCGAGGTCGTCGTACGCCTCACGCCACCGCCCGATCACGGCGTACGACGCGGAGACGACGACGTCGCCCACGGCTTCGTCGCGCGGGATGCGCTCGGCCAGGGCCGCGCTGGTCAGGCCGATCCGCGGTCGCAGCTCGAAGACGTCGACCGTGCCGAGCACCTCGTCGAGGATGCCCGCCACCCCGTCCGTCGGGTGGATCTGCGCCGATGCCACCTGCAGCAGGGTCGTCTTGCCGGCGCCGTTGGGCCCCAGCACCACCCAGCGCTCACCCTCCGCTACCCGCCAGGAGATCCGATCGAGCAGCGTCGCGGATCCGCGCCTCACGGTGACGTCGGCGAACTCGATCACCGCGACCATGCCGCAACCCTAGCGAGAGTGAGGACCGCATCGGGCGCGTAGGCTGCACGCCCGTGTCACCCGTGCTCCCGGTCTCGGCACGCCTCGCCTGGTGGGGCACCGCGTGGCTGCGCGGCCTGGTGGTGACCGACCTCGTGCTCGACGCGGTGCTCGGGGACGACGCGACGCATGTCGTCGCAGGGCTGGTCGGCACCGACGCGGCCGTACCGCTCGCGAGGGCGCTCGCCGAGCTCCGCCTCGTCGGCGCCTCCGCGGTCGGGCTCGCGCTCCCGGCCGCCGGTGACCCGGTGGGCCTCGGCGGGCCGGCCGCGCTCAACGCGGCCGCGCTCGACGCCGGAGAGGCCGCCGTCGCGGGCCCGGTCGCCCTCGTACCGCGGAGGGTCGGTGCGGTGGTCGAGTGGACGGCGTACGACGCGGCGCCCCGGCAGCTGACCGACGTCGGCGAGGCCGATCGCATGCTCCGGGTCGCCCTGCAGCAGGCGGCCACCGGGCTCGCCGACCTCGACGTGGCGCAGTGGCGCCCCGAGGCGGCCGACGCGCTGATGAACCTCCGTCACCGCCCGCGGCTGCGGCCGCCGCCCGGCACCCCCGATCGGTGCGTCGACCTCGCCGGACGCGCCCTACAGGCACTCGTCATCGTGGAGCTGGCGCTCGAGGACGACGGCGGTGCGCTCAGCCTGGCGCAGGCCGACCTCCGGCGTACGGCGCTCCACCCGCTGGGCGCGGCCGCTCGACGGGGCCTGGTGGCGGCCTGCTCCCCCGAGGTCTGGCCCGAGCGAGGACGCTTCTGACCCGGCGGCGCCGGGGCAGAACGTCCGCAGCGAGCGACGACGCGAGCTCGCTCGCGAGTCGCACGATCGTCAGGCCTCGGCCCAGACCGCCAGCTCGTTGCCCGCGGGGTCGGTGAAGTGGAACCTACGCCCGCCGGGGAACTCGAACGGGCCCTCGGTGACCTCGCCGCCGGCCCCGCGCACGGCCTCGAGGGTCGCATCGAGGTCGTCGCTGAAGAGGATCACCAGCGGCAGCCCGGCACCGGCCGGCCGAGCCGGGTTGAGCCCGCCCATCTCGCCGTCTCCACCGGGACGGTGGATGCCGGTGTACTCAGGCCCGTAGTCGGTGAACGTCCAGCCGAAGGCGTCGGCGTAGAACGTCTTGGCCGCGGCCAGGTCGGGAGCCGCGAGCTCGATGTAGTCGAAGGCGTGGTGTCGTGCGGTCATGCCCCCACGCTAGGGGGGACCGCCGACAGCCACCGCCTCAGACGGTCGCGACGCCCTGCTTGGGCGAGGGGCCGTACTGGTTGTCGCCGTGGCTGTCCTGCACGAAGAAGATGATCAGCACGATGGCGCCGATGATCGGGATCAGGCCGATCAGCAGCCACCAGCCCGACCTCGTGGTGTCGTGCAGGCGCCGGGCGCCGACGGCCAGGCCGGGGAGAAGCAGGGCCAGTCCGGCGATGGCTTCCACGAGACCGAAGCTCCCGGACCTCGTGCCGATGATCGCGTCGATGATGCTGGCGACGATGCTCACCAGGATGTTGAACAGGAAGAAGTACCAGTACTCCGACCGACGGGCACGGCCGGAGAAGTCGGTGTACTTGTTCAGACAGGTGCGTACGGCGTCGGCGAACGACATGGTGCCTCCTGGAGAGAGCGGCCGGTTCCGTGACGTGCCGAACGCTATCCGGTCCGCACCGCCGAGTCTTGCTCCTGACGCGTGTTGAGACCGATAACCTCAAGTCCTGATGACCGACCAGTCGCCGGAGACCCTGCTCCTCACCGTCTCGGGGAAGGACCGGCCCGGAGTCACGTCCGCGGTGTTCGCCGCGCTCACCGCAGCGGGGGTCGAGGTCCTCGACATCGAGCAGATCGTGCTCAGGCGTCAGCTGATCCTCGGCATCCTGGTCACCGCTCCGCGCGACTGGAAACGGCTCCGTGACGCCGTACGCGCGACCGCGACGGCCCTCGGCATGACCGTCGACGTCGACCGTGGCACCGGCGACAACAAGGGCCGGCGCGAGGGCCGCTCCCACGTGACCGTCATCGGCGCCCCGCTCAAGGCCGCAGCGATGGCGGCGGTGGCGGGCCGGATCGCCGACGCCGGCGCCAACATCGACCGCATCGAGCGGATGGCCCGCTACCCCGTCACCGCGATCGACCTCCACGTCTCGGGCGCCCATCCCGAGCACCTCCGAGCCCTCCTCAGCATCGAGGCCGCCGCCCAGGGCGTCGACATCGCCGTCCAGCCCGCCAGCCTGCTGCGCCGGGCGATGCGCCTGATCGTGATGGACGTCGACTCGACGCTCATCCAGGGCGAGGTCATCGAGCTCCTCGCCGCCCACAGCGGGCAGGCGGCCGAGGTCGCCGAGGTGACCGAACGCGCGATGCGGGGTGAGCTCGACTTCGAGGAGTCGCTCCGCGAGCGGGTCGCCCGGCTCGAGGGGATCTCGGCCACCGCCCTCGACCAGGTGTACGACGCACTGGTCCTGGCCCCGGGCGCGCGCACGCTGGTCCGCACCCTGCGCCGGCTCGGCTACCGCTTCGCCCTCGTCTCGGGCGGCTTCAGCCAGATCACCGACCGGCTCGCCGCCGATCTCGGCATCCACTACTCCCGCGCCAACACGCTCGAGGTCATCGACGGGACGCTCACCGGCCGGATCATCGGCGACGTCGTCGACCGGGCGGGCAAGGCCCAGGCGCTGCGTCACTTCGCCGAGCAGGTCGGCGTACCCCTCGAGTCCGTCGTGGCGATCGGCGACGGCGCCAACGACCTCGACATGCTGGAGATCGCCGGCCTCGGCATCGCCTACAACGCCAAGGCGCTGGTCCGAGCCGCGGCGGACACGGCCGTCAACGTGCCCTACCTCGACGCGATCATGTACCTGCTCGGCATCACCCGCGAGGAGGTCGAGGCGCTCGACGCCGAGCACGGCGTCGTGACCCCGGCACCGCCCGTCTGAGAGCTCAGTGGCGCCCGACGTGGTAGCCGACCAGCCGCGCCGAGGCCAGGTCGAGGTCGCGCCAGGCGCCCAGCACCTCGAAGCGGGCCAGGGCGGCCGGGGGGAAGCCGATCGCCATCTCCCGCCCGGCCTCCTCGTCGCCGGTGCCGTCGTCCAGCAGCTGCGCGAGATAGGCCATCGTCGGATTGTGGCCGACGACCATCAGCGCGCTGACGCTCTCGGAGGTCTCGCGCACCAGGTCGAGGGCCGTCTCGGGGCCGGCCGCGTAGAGGCTCTCGGAGTACGTCGTCTCCACCTCGAAGGATCCGCCCTCGGCCACGGCCAGCCAGGTGGACGCCGCACGACGGGCGGCCGACACGAGCGCACCGTCGGGCAGGAACCCGCTGTCGGCGAGCCACCGCCCGGCCTCGACCCCGTCGTCGTACCCGGGCTGGGCGAGCTCGCGCGCCACGTCGCTCTCTCCCCCCGGCTCGGCCTTCGCGTGACGCATCACCACCAGCCCCCGTGACCGCTGCCTCACGCTGCCCTCCGGTGAGCTCGCAGCTCGCGCGCTCTCGCTTCGCTCACATGGGCACTCTGGCACCGGCTAGCCTTCCCTGTCATGCCGGAACCCGCCGACGCGCCCCCCTCCACGTCGGACCCCAGCGGTCGGCTGATGATCATCGGCGGCGCGGAGGACAAGCTCCGTCACCGCACCATCCTCCGTGACTTCGTGGCCGCCAGCGGAGACGCCGAGGCGCGGATCGTGGTGATCCCGACCGCCTCCAGCCTCGGCGACGAGGTCGTCGAGGTGTACGACGCGCTGTTCCGCAAGCTGGGCGCCGGTGACGTGAGCGCCTGCCGCCCCGAGAGTCGGAGCGATGCGGAGGACCCCGCACTGGTGGCCCAGCTCGACCTCGCCACCGGCGTGTTCATGACCGGCGGCAACCAGCTCAAGCTGTCCTCGATCATCTGCGGCACGCCCGTCGGCGACGCCGTCGTCCGGGCCCACGCTCGTGGTGCCGTGGTCGGCGGCACCTCCGCGGGCGCGAGCATCCAGTCGTCCCACATGGTCGCGTTCGGCGGGCCCGGTGCCACGCCCAAGCAGCGGATGACCCAGGTGGCGGCCGGCCTCGGCCTGCTCCGCACCACGGTCATCGACCAGCACTTCGACCAGCGCAACCGGTACGGCCGGCTCCTGATGATCGTGGCGCAGTCGCCGCAGCTGCTCGGGATCGGCGTCGACGAGGACACCTGCGCCACGGTCACCGTCGAGGAGGACCACGAGATCCTGCGCGTGACCGGTCGCGGTGCCGTCACGATCCTCGATCCGGCCCATCTCGTCACCAACGCCTACGAGGTCAAGCGATCGGCCCCGTTGCTCGCCAGCGGCATCGTGCTCCACGTGCTGCCGGCCGGAGCGGCGTACGACCTGACGACGCGCGCGCTGCTGCCGCTCGCACCCCGGGTCTCCGACGAGGACGCCGCGGAGCTGGCGGAAGCACAGGCCGACCTGCGGCAGATGGCCCGCGACATCGCCGCTGGCGACGTCTCACCCGCCACCCTGCGGCGACGTCTGGCCCGCAAGCGCTCGTCCCGCAAGACTGCAGAGGTCCGCAGCCACGCGGCCGAACAGGACGGAGCCCCCCGGTGACCGAACGCCCCACCCCGGATCTCACGATCGACGAGACGCGGGTCTACCGCGGGCCGAACATCTGGTCGTACGACAAGGCGATCCACCTCGTGGTCGACCTGGGGTCGCTCGAGCACTTCCCCACCGACAAGCTGCCCGGCTTCACCGAGCACCTCCTCGAGGCGCTGCCCGGCCTGGTGCACCACTCCTGCTCGCGTGGTCGTCGCGGCGGGTTCGTCGAGCGGCTGCACGAGGGCACCTGGCTCGGCCACGTGACCGAGCACAGCGCATTGGCGCTCCAGCAGGTCGTGGGTCACGACATCCGGCGCGGCAAGACGCGAGGCGTGAAGGGCGAGCCCGGCCGCTACAACGTCATCTACGGCTACATCGACGAGAACGTCGGGCTCGCGGCCGGCCGCCTCGCCGCGCGGTTGGTCAACCACCTCGTGCGCGCCGACCCGGAGTTCGACTGGCAGACCGAGCTCGAGGACTTCATCATCCGCGCCGAGCGTACGGCGTTCGGGCCCTCGACCCAGGCCATCCTCGACGAGGCCGTGAGCCGCGACATCCCGTGGCTCCGCCTCAACCAGTACTCCCTCGTCCAGCTCGGCCAGGGCGTCCACGCCAAGCGGGTCCGGGCGACCATGACCTCCGAGACCAGCTCGATCGCCGTCGACATCGCCTCCGACAAGGACCTCACCACGAAGCTGCTCGGCGCCGCCGGGCTGCCGGTGCCCAAGCAGGAGTCGGTGCGCTCGGCCGACCAGGCGGTCGCCGCGGCTCGCCGGATCGGGTTCCCGGTCGTCGTCAAGCCGCTGGACGGCAACCACGGCCGCGGAGTGTGCCTGAACCTGACGAACGACGACGAGGTCCGCGAGGCCTTCCCCGTCGCGGAGGAACAGTCGCGCCGTGGGGTCTGCATCGTCGAGTCGTTCGTGACCGGCAAGGACTACCGCTGCCTGATCATCGACGGGCGGATGGCCGCCATCGCGGAGCGGGTGCCGGCCGCGGTGACCGGCGACGGCCGCTCGACCGTGCGCGAGCTGGTCGACCTCACCAACGCCGACCCGCGGCGCGGCGTCGGCCACGAGAAGGTGCTGACCCGGATCAAGGTCGACGCCGCCGCCGAGGAGGTGCTCGCCTCCCAGGGCCACACGCTCGACTCGGTCCCCACGGAGGGCGAGATGGTCAAGCTCGCGCTGACCGGCAACATGTCGACCGGTGGCATCTCGATCGACCGCACCTTCGAGGCACACCCGGAGAACGTCGAGATCGCCGAGGAGGCGGCCCGGATGATCGGGCTCGACATTGCGGGCATCGACTTCATCTGCCCCGACATCACCGAGCCGGTGCGCGACACCGGCGGCGCGATCTGCGAGGTCAACGCCGCACCGGGGTTCCGGATGCACACCCACCCGACCATCGGCGAGCCGCAGTTCATCTCCAAGCCCGTGGTCGACATGCTCTTCCCGCCGGGCGCGCCGAGCCGGATCCCGGTCGTCGCCGTCACCGGCACCAACGGCAAGACCACGACCTCCCGGATGATCAGCCACATCTTCAAGGGCATGGGCCACAAGGTCGGCATGACCTCGACCGACGGCGTGGTCATCGACGAGCGTCTGCTGATCCGGGCCGACGCCTCCGGTCCGCGCAGTGCCCGGATGGTCCTGCAGAACCCCCGCGTCGACTTCGCCGTCTTCGAGGTGGCCCGGGGCGGCATCCTCCGCGAGGGCCTGGGCTACGAGCGCAACGACGTCGCCGTGGTCCTCAACGTGCAGCCCGACCACCTCGGCCTGCGCGGCATCGACACCGTCGAGCAGCTGGCCGACGTGAAGGCCGTCGTGGTCGAGGCCGTGCCGCGCGACGGGCACGCCGTACTCAACGCCGACGACCCGCTGGTGCGCGAGATGCGCAGACGGTGCTCGGGCCAGGTCGTGTGGTTCTCCATGGAGGAGCCGGGCTCCGAGATCCGGGAGATGATCGAGGCTCACTGCCGTCGGGGTGGCAAGGCGCTCGTCCTCAACCCGTCCGACCGTGGCGAGATGATCGTGGTCAAGCACGGCCGTCGAGAGATGCAGCTGGCGTGGACCCACCTGCTGCCCGCGACGTTCAAGGGCCGGGCCCGGATGAACGTCCAGAACTCCCTGGCGGCCGCCGCCGCAGCCTTCGCCGCGGGCGCCCCGCTGCACGACATCCGGCAGGGTCTGCGCACGTTCTCGACCAACTACTACCTCTCCCCCGGCCGCCTGAACGAGGTCGAGGTGAACGGCGTGAACGTGCTGGTCGACTACTGCCACAACGCGCCCGGCATGCGCGCGCTGGGCGACTTCGTCGACCGCGTCGGCGAGACGCTCACGTCGACCTCCGAGCTGGGCAAGCCGTCGCGGATCGGGGTCATCGCGACCGCCGGTGACCGGCGCGACCAGGACATGCGCGAGCTCGGCGAGGTGGCCGCCCAGCACTTCGACGTACTGATCGTGCGCGAGGACGACAACCTCCGGCGTCGTGCCGCGGGTGACACGGCCGAGCTGGTCGCCGAGGGAGTGCGGACCGCGATGGTGGACGGAGCACGCTGCAAGCAGGTCGAGATCATCCTCGACGAGATCAAGGCCGTGCGGCACGCGATGGCCCGCGCCAACGCCGGCGACCTCGTCGTGTTCTGCGTGGACAAGCACGGTGCGGTGATGAGCGAGCTCGAGAACTGGTCGAGCTTCGCGCAGGCAGGTTCGAGCGAGAACCCCGACGCTCCGGCCGCCGACCCCGACTACACGCCGGCGCCCGAGGCGGCGGGCGCGCCGCGGTCCTGAGCGCGCGGGGTCAGCCGCCGAGCTCCGGCTCCCACGCCCGGGTCGCCACGGCGATCGCGTTCCAGGCGTTGATCGCCACGATCAGGGAGAGCAGCGCCCCGACCTCGTCGTCCGACCAGTACGCCGCCACGGCGTCGTACTGCTCCGCGGGAACGCGGGTCTGGGCGACGAGCGTGACGGCCTCGGTGAAGGCCAGGGCGGCGTGCTCACGCTCGGTGAAGAACGGCGACTCGCGCCAGACCGCCACGGCGTTGACGCGCTGGGCGGACTCGCCGGCCGTGGCCGCATCGGCGCTGTGCATGTCGACGCAGTAGGCGCAGCCGTTGATCTGGGACGCGCGCAGCCGCACCAGCTCGCGAAGGCCGGCGGGGAAGTCGACCCGGTCGAGCTCGCGCGTCGCGGTGGTGTCGAGGTGGCTCATGGCCCTGCTGAACGCGGGCACGGCCGCGTCGACGTCGAGGCGGCGGGGGATCTGGTGGCGGGTGTCGGCGGTGGTGGTCATGGCCCAACGTTACGACCCGCGGCTCGCGGCTCGCCGTCGGAGGCGCAGCACCCGCGCGGCCTCCGGAGGCGGGTGCGTGAACGCCGACGGCGGCAGGTGCCGCCCGAGCTCGAGCCGGCGGGCGCCCTCACGGCGGACCAGCCCGCGCCCGGTCCCCTCGGCGACGACCAGGTCGGCGGAGAGCAGCAGGTCGAGCCGGAGCAGGGTCCGGACCAGGCCGTTCACCCCGTCGTACGGCGGGTTGGCGACCACCCGGAACGGGTGACCGGGCCAGCGGAAGTCTCGGATGTCCAGCTCGAGGACGGCGACCCGCGTCCCCGTGAACGTCGTACGGAGGGCGGCGGCCCGCCGCGGGTGGAGCTCGACGGCGAGCACCCTGGCTCCGGCCTCCGCGAGGGGTCGCGTCAGCGCGCCGGCCCCGGCACCGAGGTCGACCACGACGTCGCCCCGGCGTACGGGCGACTCGGCGACCAGCCGGGCAGCCCACTCAGGACGGAGCGGATGCCATCCCCAGCGTCGCGCCGCGTCCACCGCGGCCACGACGAACCATCGCCATGAACCTGCCCATGCGCAGGACCCTAGGCGGCCTCCGCCCGCTGACGCGAAGGGTTTTCGGCAGGGACCGGGGCGACCGCGCGTTCGCCGAGCACGGCCACTCCGACCGCGCCTACCAGAGACACGAGGGCCGTGACGAGGACGGCGCGGTTCCAGCCGTCGGTCAGCGTCGCGGCCGAGACCACGCCGGAGGGAGCCGCGACGATCGACACCACGGTGACGCCGAGAGCGGAGCCGAGGTAGCGGGCGGTGTTGTTGGCGCCGCTGCCGAGACCGCCCTGACCGACCGGGACACTGGCCACGCTCTCCCGCCCGAGGGCCGCGTTGAGGACCCCGCTGGCGACCCCGGCCACCAGGAGGCCCGGGACGAACCGGCCCCAGCCGCTCCCCGGGTCGACGTGCCACAGGAGGAGCTGTCCGATGCCGATGACCACCAGTGCGGCCGACATCCGCGAGCGACCCGACCACGACGCCGGCAACCGCCGGGCACCGAGCGCGCTGACGATGCTCGGCCCGGACCAGGTCAGCATGAGCAGTGCGGCGGTCAGCGAGGAGTAGCCGAGGGCCGCCCCGGCGAAGCCCGAGAAGTAGGAGAGCAGAGCGATCACGCCTCCGCCTGCCGAGGCCGCGGCGAGCGTGACCGCCGCGAAGGCCGGGCGACGGAAGAGCCCGAGGTCGAGCATCGGGTGGCTCGACCGCTGCTCGACCAGTCCGAACCCGGTCAGCAGGAGAGCCCCGGCCACCAGCAGGCCGACGACGACGGGTCGCGTCCAGCCCTGGCGTCCCTCGGTGAGACCGGCCAGCACAGCTCCCATGCCGAGCGCCAGCAGCACCACCCCGGGTACGTCGAGCCGGGCACCGCGGTCGGCCCTCGACTCGTCGCAGCCGCGGGCGGTCGCGGCCAGCAGGACGCCGGCCGCCACGAGTACGACGTACACGTCGCGCCAGGAGTGGACGCGGGACAGTCCCGCGGACAGCAGCGGGCCGACGGCGATGCCGGCGCCCACGCTGGCTCCCCACATGCCGGTCGCGTGAGCACGTTCGGCGGGATCGGGGAATGCGCCCGCGATCATGCCGAGGCTGGCCGCGACCACCGCGGCGCCACCGATGCCCTGCACCACGCGCGCCAGCACGAACGTCAGGGCGTCGGGCGCCGCGGAGCCGACCAGGGCGCCGAACGCGAGGAGCAGCGCCCCCGCCACGAACGTCCGGCGCCGCCCGAAGTCGTCGGCGATCCGGCCCATGGTCAGCAGGAAGGCGCCGAGACCGATGCTCATCGAGCTGAGTATCCAGGTACGGCCGGCGACCCCCGAGTCGAGCGCCGCGACGGTCTGGTTGACGTTGGCGAGCGGTGCGGTGAACGCGACCAGGGTCGTCATGGTGCCGAGCGAGGCGGTCGCGAGGGTACGTCGAGCAGTGGTCACGAGAGCTCCGTTTGGTCTGATGATCGAACTTCGCTACCCTAGCATGTAGTCTGTCCAACAGACCAGCCCCACGGGAGCCAGACCCCGAGGACGGAGTGCGGCGATGCCCCTCGGCAACGACTACGCGCGTCAGGACTGCTCGATCGCGCGCTCGCTCGAGGTCGTGGGCGAGCGGTGGACCCTGTTGATCCTGCGCGACTGCTTCCTGGGCGTGCGACGCTTCTCCGACTTCCAGACTCATCTCGACATCTCCAAGGCGGTGCTCTCCGCCCGGCTCGACGCGCTCGTCGCCGAGGGACTGCTCACCCGCTCCGGGGCCGGGCACCCGGAGTACGAGCTGACCGAGGAGGCGATGGGGCTCTGGCCGGCGCTCTTCGCGCTCGGCCGGTGGGGCGACCGTCGTACGACGCCCGACGCACCGCGACGTCTCTACGACCATGTCGGCTGCGGCCCGCTCGATGACGACGGCCGCTGCACGACGTGCGGCCGCACCCCGCCCCCGGGCGACCTCGAGATCAGGCCGGGCCCGGGTGCCGACCCCACGATGCGCGACGACCCGGTCTCCGTGGCGCTGCGTCAGCCGCACCGCCTGCTGCAGCCGCTGGTCCGCTGACCCGGCGACGGGCCGACGGTCAACCGGCGGCGGCCGCTCGCACCTTCCGCCCCAGCTCCTCCGGGCCGTCCGCGGTGCCTCCGTGTGCCGCGATCCAGTCGTACACCTCCTGGCGCTGGGCGTGACACATCAGGCCGACCACGTCGCCCGGGTGGGCCTCGTGCACCAGGCCGGCCAGGCACTCGACCTCGGTGTCGTACGACGTGACGTCCGTGACCCCGACCCGGGCGACGCCCTCGCGCAGCAGTACGTCGAGCCCCTCCAGCGTGCGCCCGCGGAGGTACTTCTGCTTGTGCCCGATCGCCACCACGTCGGCGCCCATGCCACCGATCTCGCCGAGCCGCCCGATCAGCTCGTCGGTGCGGTCGCCCACCGCGCCGAGCCCGAGGAGCAGCCGTGCGCCGGCGCGTCGTACGCCGTCCATGATCTCGATCAGCGCCTCGAGCCCGGCCTCGTTGTGGGCGAGGTCGATGACGACCGACACATCGCCGCCGTCGACGGGGACGGTGAAGAGGTTCATCCGCCCGGGGTTGTGCTCCGGGTCGGGACGGAAGCTGCGCAGGCCCTCGACCACCATCTCGCGAGGGACGCCGGCCGCGAGCGCAGCCGACGCGGCCGCCAGTGCGTTCTCGACGTTGAAGCGGGACAGCCCGGCCAGCGTCATCGGGATGTCCACCAGCTCGACCACCGGATCGGGGTCGCGCCCGGGAGCCAGCACCGCGACCCAGCCGTCGATCACCGTGGTGGCGCGGCCGCCGTCGTTGAGCGTCTCGCGGATCGCCGGCGAGTCGGGGTCGCGGGAGAACACCCAGGGCCGGGCGCGGATGACGCCGCGCATCGCGAACACCCGGGGGTCGTCGCCGTTGAGCACCGCCCAGCCCCGGCGCCGGGTGATCCGGGGCACGACCGCCTTGACCTCCGCGAGCTGGTCGAGCGTGTCGATGCCCTGGAGCCCGAGATGGTCGGCGCTGACGTTGGTCACCACCGACACGTCGTTGCGGGTGACGCCGATCCCTTTCAGCAGGATCCCGCCCCGGGCGGTCTCGGTCACCGCGAACTCCACACCCGGCAGCCCGAGGACACGCTCGGCACCGCTCGGACCGGAGTAGTCGCCTCCCTCCACGAGCGCGCCGTCGAGGTAGATCCCGTCCGTGTTGGACCAGCCCACGACCTTGCCGGCCGTACGCGCGATGTGCGCGATCATCCGGCTGGTCGTGGTCTTGCCGTTGGTCCCGGTGACCGCGACGACGGGGATGTGCGGCGCGATCGTGTGCGGCGGCGAGCCGTCGGGCGCGGCGGCCACCCGCTCCGCCGCGTGACCGACGGCCTCCTCGACGTCCTCGCCCGGCACCGCGTCCAGCACGGCCGCCACGGCACGACCCATCTCCTCGGCCCGCTCGCGGTGCCGCCAGGGATAGGCCACCACGATCTGGTGCGGGTCGCTGGTCGGTCGTACGCGGACGGCGAGCCGCGACGTCCCGGACTCGTGCGCGATCGCCCGCACCAGCCGCGTCACCGCCCGCACCGCGAACCGCTGCCGGAAGCCGGTGTCGGGCTCACCGGGCAGAGCGTTCGCGAGCCCGATCCGCCGGGCGAGCCGCGTGGCCGTCATGGTCGGGGCCGAGGCGAGGGGGGTGATGTCGAGGGTCAGCTTGACCGCCGCGCGAGGGAAGTACAGGTTGGGCCCTTCGAGGACCCGCAGCTCGATCAGCGACGTCACCGGGGAACGGTATCGAAGCGACCGGCTCAGGCACCCATCGCGTGGAAGCCGCCGTCGACGTGCACGATCTCGCCGGTCGTGGCCGGGAACAGGTCGGACAGCAGTGCGCACACGGCACGTGCGGTCGGGTCCTGGTCCTGGGGATCCCAGCCGAGCGGCGCACGGTCGGTCCAGAGCGACTCGAGCCGGTCGAAGCCCGGGATCGCCTTCGCGGCCAGGCTCTTCAGCGGGCCGGCGCTGACCAGGTTGCACCGGATGCCCTGCTGGCCGAGGTCGCGGGCGAGGTAGCGCGAGGTCGACTCGAGGCCGGCCTTGGCCACCCCCATCCAGTCGTACGCCGGCCAGGCCACGGTCGCGTCGAACGTCATCCCGACGATCGACCCGCCCGGGCCCATCAGCGGGTTGGCGGCCATCGCCAGCGCCTTGAGGGAGTACGCCGACACCTGGACCGCCTGTGCGACGTCGGGCCACGGGCCCTGTAGGAACTTCCCGCCGAGCAGCGTGTCGGGGTTGCCGAAGGCGATGGAGTGGACGACTCCGTCCAGCCCGTCGACGTGCTCGCGCACCGCGTCCGCGAGTCCCGCGAGGTGGGCCTCGTCGGTCACGTCGAGCTCGAGCACCGGCGGCTCGGTCGGCAGCCGCTTCGCGATCCGGCGCGTGATGCCGAGCGCGCGGCCGAAGTTGGAGATCAGCACGGTCGCGCCCTGCTCCTGCGCGAACCTGGCCACCGAGAAGCCGATCGAGGAGTCCATGGTGACCCCCGCGACCAGGATCCGCTTGCCGTCCAGGATGCCCATCTCTCTCCTTCTCTCAGTGGCCCATGCCGAGGCCGCCGTCGACCGGGATGACGGCACCGGTGACGTACGCCGCCCCCGGTGAGGCCAGCCAGACCACTGCCGAGGCGACCTCGTCGGGCGACGCGTACCGCTGGAGCGGGACCTGGGACCTGATCGCCGCGCGCTGCTCATCGGTGAGGACAGCGGTCATGTCGGTCTCGACGAAGCCGGGCGCCACGACGTTCGTGGTGATCGAGCGCGAGCCGAGCTCGCGCGCCAGCGACCGCGCCATTCCCACGAGCCCGGCCTTGGAGGCGGCGTAGTTGACCTGGCCGGCCGACCCGAGCAGCCCGACGACCGAGGAGATCAGGATGATCCGGCCCCGGCGCTGCCGCAGCATCCCCTTCGCCGCGCGCTTGGCGAGCCGGAAGGTGCCGGTCAGGTTGGTGTCGATCACCGTGGACCAGTCGTCCTCCGACATCCGCAGCAGCAGGGTGTCGTGCGTGATGCCGGCGTTCGCGACCAGGATCTCGACCGGCCCGTGGGCCGCCTCCGCCTCGGCGAACGCCGCCTCGACAGCCGCGGGGTCGGTGACGTCGCAACGCAGGTCGAGTGCGCCAGCGGGGCCTCCGCCGGAGCGAGAGGTCACGGCCACCCGGTCGCCCAGCGCGAGAAACGCCTCGGCGATGGCGCAGCCGATGCCGCGGTTGCCCCCGGTCACCAGGACCGATCGGGGTGCTGCCTGCTCGTCGTCGCCCACGCAGGTGACGCTAGTGACTACCCGCGGGTAGCCACAATCAGCCGCCGCTGAGGAGGCGGACCGCATCGGTGAGGACGCCGGCCGCGAAGCGGAGGTCGTACCCCAGGGAGCTGAGCGCGCCCCGCCGACCGGCGTACGGCGGGTGGTGGGGCGGGCTCGGCGGCCTCGCGACGGTGCGCGCGTGCATGCCACAAGGAGCCGGGCGTACCGCCTGCTGATACCTGGGCGTGTGCGGCTCGGCCCCGGGATCGCCTCACTCGTCCTCGAGCCGGAACCCGACCTTGAGGCCCACCTGGAAGTGCTCCACGCTGCCGTCCTTGATCTGGCCGCGGACCTGGGTCATCTCGAACCAGTCGACATGGCGGAGGGTCGAGCTGGCCCGGCGGATGGCGTTGCGGATGGCCTCGTCGATGCCTTCGGGTGAGGTCCCGACGATCTCGGCGACGCGGTAGGTGCGGTTGGTCATCGGAGTACCTCCGGAGTCGAGGGGCGCGAGCGTCGGATCCGATGCTAGCGAGGCGCGCACCGGACGTAGGGTGGGAGGCATGGCCCGCAAGGCGCGCGGGAGCGATCCCCCGATCCGGATCACGACGGCTCCGTCGAGCGCCGGAGCGGACATCTCCTCGCGACAGCGGCGCTACCTGATCGCCATGGGCGTGCGCACGGCCTGCTTCCTGGTGGTCGTCCTGATCGCGATCACTCACATCGGCCCCGGGTGGTTGGCCTGGATCTTCGTGGCCGCCGCCGTCGTGCTGCCGTACGTCGCGGTCGTGATGGCCAATGCCTCCGAAACGAAAACTGACGGTTTTGAGCTGCTGGACGGCCCATCGCACGAGCGAGAGCTCCCGAAAGCCCCGGAATCCGACTGAATTCGCCAGTTTTGGGACTTTGTGCCACGCGAATCGTCGTGCAACAATCGCCCCCGTGCCTGCCGGAGCCCCGAGCCGGTGAGCACCGACGAGTGCCGGAAAGCTTCCCCCGTGGCTGTCTGGCACTCGTCGTCATTTTCACGGCCCTGCTCCGCGCTCGCGCGGAGCAGAAGAGGCCGGGAGGTTGAGGAGCGTCGGCTCAGACGCGAACGAAGAGAGCGCGTGAGCGACGCGTCTCGAAACCCACGCACGTCGTACCCCCTCGTGGCCCCGACCAGCTCGACCGACGACGACGTGGTCTCGACAGGCTCGACCGACGACGACGTGGTCTCGGCAGGCTCGACCGACGGGTGGGTCGACGACGGCCTGGGCGCTCAGCCCCCGATGGCGGACATCGGGCGGTCGGGCTGCAGGAAGGACGGGTCGTTGATGCCGTGACCCGGCAGCTTCCCGGCCATCGCGGTCACCCAGCGGTCGGCGAGCTCGTCGTCGGTCGCGCCGGCCCGGAGAGCCGCCCGCAGATCGGACTCCTCGCGGGCGAAGAGGCAGTTGCGGACCTGACCGTCGGCGGTGAGCCGGACGCGGTCGCAGTCGCCGCAGAACGGGCGCGTGACCGAGGCGATGACCCCGACCGTGGCCGGACCGCCGTCGACCAGGAACAGCTCGGCCGGGGCACTCCCCCGCGGCTCGCGGGCCGGACTGAGCGTGAACTCACGCGCCAGCTTGGCGAAGATCTCGTCGGCCGTGACCATCTGGTCGCGGTGCCAGTCGTGCTGGGCGTCGAGCGGCATCTGCTCGATGAAGCGCAGCTCGTAGCCGTGATCCACCGCCCAGGTCAGGAGGTCGCAGGCGTCGTCGTCGTTGATGCCCCGGAGCAGGACGGCGTTGATCTTCACGGGGGTCAGGCCTGCGTCGTTGGCGGCCTTGGCGCCACGGAGAACGTCGTCGAGCCGGTCACGACGGGTGATCGTGTGGAAGCGCTCGGGGTCGAGGGTGTCGAGACTGATGTTCACCCGGTCGAGCCCGGCCCCGGCGAGCGCTCGGGCGTTGCGCTCGAGACCCAGGGCGTTGGTGGTGATCGAGAGCTCGAGGTCGTCGCCGAGGGCACGCGTCCGGCGCACGATGTCGACGAGGCCGCGACGTACGAGGGGCTCACCACCGGTGAACCGGATCTCACGGACCCCGAGGCGGCGTACGCCGATCGTGATCAGGCGCACCACCTCGTCGTCGGTGAGCGTCTCGTCGTGGGGCAGCCAGTCGAGCCCCTCGGCCGGCATGCAGTAGGAGCAGCGCAGGTTGCAGCGATCGGTCAACGAGACCCGGAGATCGGTCGCTACCCGGCCGTACGCGTCGGCCAGCGGTCGCAGCATGCTCACCCGCATCAGTCTAGGTCGAGGCGCCCCCAGATGCTCACCGCGGTCCGGATAGCCTCGACCGGTGCGGAGTCTGCGGTTCCTCGTCAGCCGACGATGGCTCCTGTTCCTCGGCATCGTGCTGCTGCTCGCGTACGCCTGCCTGCTGCTGGGACGGTGGCAGTGGCACCGGCTCACCTCCACGAAGGCGAACAACGCCATCATCCGCAGCAACCAGGCGGCCGCGCCGACGCCGGTCGACCGGGTGCTCTCGAGCGGCACCGATCCGTCGTCCGCGGACCAGTACAAGGTCGTCTCGGCGGTCGGCACGTACGACGTGAGCCAGACCATCGTGGTCCGCTACCAGACCCACGAAGGCGACTCGGGCATCGACGTCGTCGTACCCCTCGTCACCGCGTCCGGTACGGCGCTACTGGTCGACCGCGGCTGGTACGCGACCTCCAACCAGGGTTTCACCGACCCGTCCCAGGTGCCCGCTCCCCCGGCGGGTCGGGTCACGGTCACCGGGTGGGTCCGTCGCGACGCAGGCGGCTCGGCCCAGGTCGTGGACGGGTCCACGCGGGCGATCTCGAGCGCGCAGATCCAGCCGGCGATCGGGATCCCCGTGTACGGCGGCTTCGTCGACCTGCTGACCGAGACCCCGAAGGCCGGCACTCCGCTCGTCCCTGCGGACCCACCAGACCTGAGCAACGGGCCCCACTTCTTCTACGCCCTCCAGTGGTGGTTCTTCGGCCTGCTCGCGATGTTCGGGTTCGGCTACCTGGCCTGGGAGGAGGCGACGGGTCGCGCCGAGCTGCGCCGCGCCCAGCAGCCCGCGAAGAAGAAGGGCGCCGACGGTGCGGCACCCTCAGAGGGCCCGCATCACACCGCCGTCGACGGGCAGCATGGCGCCGGTGACGAACGACGCGGCGGGGCTGAGCAGGAACGCCGCGGCACGGCCGAACTCTGACGGCTCGCCGTCGCGTCGGAGCGGGATGTGCTCCGCGGCCCTCGCCTTGGCGGCCGCCGGATCGGCCTGGAGGGCGTCCAGCTCGGCGACCCGCTCGGTGCCCACGCGTCCCGGAAGCAGGCCGTTCACCCGGATCCCGCGTGGCCCGAGCTCGTCGGCCAGCTGCTTGGCGACCATGGCCAGGCCCGGCCGCAGACCGTTCGAGACCGCCATCTCGGTCAGCGGACCCTTCACGCTGGTGGACAGCACGAACGCGATCGAACCGCCCTCGCCCAGCTCGGCCGCGACCTCCCGCGCCGTACGGACTCCGCCGAGGAAGACCGCCGCGAACGACGCCCTCCACTCGTCATCCGTGGTGGAGGTGACCGTGCCGGTGGGCGGCCCGCCGACGCTGATCAGCGCGCCGTCGAGGCGGCCCCAGTGCTCCCGCGCGGCCGCGATCAGCCGACCGGGCATGTCCGGGTCCGCGTTGTCGCCCACGACGTACGTCGCCTGGTCACCGAGCGCCGCCACGGCAGCAGCCAGCGTCTCCTCGGTGCGACCCGACAGCACGACCCGGGCTCCCTCGTCGACGAGCACGTCGGCCGTGGCCCGGCCGAGCCCGCGGGCGCCGCCGGTGACGAGGAAGACGCGGTCGGTGAGTCCGAGGTCCATGCCCCGACGCTAGTGGCGAGGCGCCCTCCGCACGACCCGGCTACGCCGATGCTTCTTTGCGTCCCGGCCCGGCGAACTGGGTGCGGTACAGGTCGGCGTAGAGGCCACCCTGGGCGAGCAGCTGGGCGTGCGTCCCGCGCTGGACGATGCGGCCCCCCTCCAGCACCAGGATCAGGTCGGCCTCGCGGACCGTCGACAGCCGATGGGCGATCACCAGTGATGTGCGGCCGGCCAGGGCGGCGTCGAGCGCCCGCTGTACGGCGACCTCAGACTCGCTGTCGAGATGGGCGGTCGCCTCGTCGAGTACGACGATCGGCGGCGCCTTGAGCAGGAGACGCGCGATCGCCAGCCGCTGACGCTCGCCGCCGGACAGCCGGTAGCCGCGGTCGCCGACGACGGTGTCGAGCCCCTCGGGCAACGACTCCACCAGCGACGAGATCTGAGCGGCCTCGAGCGATGCCCGGATCTGGTCGTCGTTCGCCCCGGGACGTGCATAGAGGAGGTTCTCGCGGATGGTGTCGTGGAACATGTGGGCGTCCTGGGTCACGTAGCCGACGACGTCCTCGAGCGACTCGAGGGTCACGCCGCGCACGTCGTGACCGCCGACCTGCACCACCCCCGAGGTCGCGTCGTACAGGCGAGCCACGAGGTGGGTGACCGTGGTCTTGCCGGCACCGGAGGGTCCGACCAGCGCGACCATCTGCCCCGGCTCCGCCCGGAAGCTGATGCCGTGCAGCACCTCGCCGGAGTCGCGGGACTCGGTACGGGCGACGTTCTCGAGCGAGGCCAGCGAGATCTCGTCGGCGCGGGGATAGCCGAAGCTCACGTCGTCGAACTCCAGCGACGAGGCGGTGCGGGGCAGCTCGACGGCATCGGGCTCCTCCGCGATCAGCGACGGCAGGTCGAGCACCTCGAAGACCCGGTCGAAGCTGACCAGCGCGGTCATCACGTCGACCCGCACGTTGGACAGCCCCTGCATCGGGCCGAGCAGCCGCAGGAGCAGCGTGCCGAGGGCGATCAGGGTGCCGACCGAGAGGTGCCCCTGGACCGCGAGATAGCCGCCGAGGCCGTAGACCAGGGCGGTGGCCAGCGACGGCACCAGCGTCATGACCGCGAAGAAGACCCGGGTCAGGACCGAGATCCGGATGCCGAGGTCGCGCACGGTCGCAGCCTTGGCCGCGAACCGCTCGTCCTCGGTCTGGCGGTGGCCGAAGAGCTTGAGCAGCATCGCGCCGCCGACGTTGAAGCGCTCGGTCATGGCGTTGCCCATGTCGGCGTTGCCGTTCATCTGGTCGCGGGTGAGCCCGGCCAGACGCCCGCTCACCCAGCGCGAGGCGAGGATCAGCAAGGGGAAGAGCAGCAGACAGGCCAGCGTCACCTGCCAGCTCAGGGTGAGCATGGTGATGCCCACGACCACCACGGAGATCAGGTTGGAGACGGTGCCCGAGAGCGTCGACGTGAAGGCCCGCTGGGCGCCGATCACGTCGTTGTTGAGCCGGCTGACCAGTGCGCCGGTCTGGGTCCGGGTGAAGAAGGCGAGCGACTGCCGCTGCACGTGGGCGAACACCCGGGTACGAAGGTCGTAGATCAGACCCTCGCCGATGCGGCTGGAGAGCCAACCGCTCGCCAGCCCCAGCGCGGCGTCGGCGATCGCCGCGACGGCGATCCCGACGGACAGCCACACCACGAGCGACACGTCGTGGCCGAGGATGCCCTTGTCGACGAGGTGCTGCATCAGCAGCGGTGGTACGACGACCAGCCCGGCGTCGAGCACGGTGACGAGCAGGAACCACGTGATCGCCGCTCGGTGGGGGCGCGCGAACCCGAACACCCGGCGCAACGTGCGGCGCTCGATGCGGTTCTCCACGACGCTGCGGTCGGTGCGCATGTGGCGCCACGATCCACCCGCGGACATCAGCGACACGGGCGACTCCTTCGGTCTAACCGGCTCTCATCAGCCGGGCCAGCTCCCGGAACCTCCGGATCTGGGCTTCACGTTCGTGGCGGCGCTGGTCGTCCAGCGTCCGCTCCGACGCTGCGAGCAGCAGCGCCTTGGTCTCTCGGACCGCTCCCGGCAGGGGCGCGGTCAGGGCGCCGGCGAGGTCGGCCAGCGCCGCCTCGAGCTCCGGCACCGGGCACACCACCGTGGCGAGCCCGATCTCGAGTGCCTCGGCGGCACCGACGACACGCGCAGTCGCGCAGATCTCCAGTGCCCTGGCGTAGCCAACGCTCGCCACGAGCGGTTTTGTTCCCGTGAGGTCGGGGACCAGCCCGAGCGCGGACTCCTTCATGCAGAACCTGACGTCGTCGGCCACGACCCGCAGGTCGCACGAGAGCGCCAGCTGGAAGCCGGCGCCGATGGCATGACCCTGCACCACCGCGATCGAGACGAACCTCGGGTCGCGCAGCCAGGTGAACCCTCGTTGATAGTCGTCGATGGTCGCGGAGATCTCGTCGTCGCCCAGGACCAGGAGCCCGGCCACGGACTCCACGCCGTCGCCGGCACCCGCCGGGTCGAGCATCGCCCGGTCGAGCCCGGCGGAGAAGCTCTCGCCCGCACCCCGCAGCACGACGACGCGCACGTCGTCGGGGATCTCGGCCCCCAGGGCCGCCAGGGCCCGCCACATGCGAGGTGTCTGGGCGTTGCGGACGTCGGGACGGTCGAGCGTGACGGTCGCCACGGCGCCGTCCACGGCGTAGCGCAGGCCGGCGGCGGAAAGGTCCTCGGGGGTCATGCGGACACTCTAGGAGCGGGAGCCGACAGGATCGCTGGGTGCCTTCGGTGGGCGGCTGGCGCGCAAGCGCGCTGCGCCGTTCGCTGCGGTCGAGCGACCCGGCTCCGCCGGAGTCGGTGTGGCGGCTGGCGCGCCAGCGCGCTGCGCCGTTCGCTGCGGTCGAGCGACCCGGCTCCGCCGGGTCGGTGGTGGCGGCTGGCGCGCCAGCGCGCTGCGCCGTTCGCTGCGGTCGAGCGACCCGGCTCCGCCGGAGTCGGTGGTGGCGGCTGGCGCGCCAGCGCGCTGCGCCGTTCGCTGCGGTCGAGCGACCCGGCTCCGCCGGGTCGGTGGTGGCGGCTGGCGCGCCAGCGCGCTGCGCCGTTCGCTGCGGTCGAGCGACCCGGCTCCGCCGGGTCGCTCGGTCCTCGCTCAGGCCAGCGAGACGAGGTCGGCGTACGAGTCGTTCCAGAGGTCCTCGACGCCGTCGGGAAGGATCAGCACGCGGTCGGGGTGGAGGGCGCGGACCGCGCCCTCGTCGTGGGTGACCAGGACGATCGCGCCCTGGTAGCCGCGGATGGCGGCCAGCACCTCCTCGCGGGAGGCCGGGTCGAGGTTGTTGGTCGGCTCGTCGAGGAGCAGCACGTTGGCGCTCGAGACGACGAGGATCGCCAGCGCCAGCCGGGTCTTCTCGCCGCCCGAGAGCACCCGGGCGGGCTTCTGCACGTCGTCGCCGGAGAAGAGGAAGGACCCGAGCACCGACCGGGTCTCGGTGTCGGTCAGGCCCGGCGCAGCGGAGCGCATGTTCTCGAGCACGGTGCGGGAGGTGTCGAGCGTCTCGTGCTCCTGGGCGTAGTAGCCCAGCTTGAGGCCGTGCCCCGGCACGACCTCGCCGGTGTCGGGACGGTCGACGGACGCCAGGATCCGGAGCAGCGTGGTCTTGCCCGCGCCGTTGAGGCCGAGGATGACGACGCGCGAGCCCTTGTCGATCGCGAGGTCGACGTCGGTGAAGACCTCCAGCGACCCGTAGGACTTCGACAGCTCGGCCGCCGTGAGCGGCGTCCGGCCGCAGGGCGCCGGCTCGGGGAACTTGATCCGGGCCACCTTGTCGCTGCGACGCTCGGCCTCGATCCCGCTCATCATCCGCTCGGCGCGCCGCATCATGGTCTGCGCCGCCTGCGCCTTGGTGGCCTTGGCCCGCATCTTGCTCGCCTGCTCCATGAGCTGGTCCGCCTTGCGCTCCGCGTTGACCCGCTCGCGCTTGCGGCGTCGCTCGTCGGCCTCACGCTGGGCGAGGTACGCCGCCCAGCCCATGTTGTAGACGTCGATCTCCTGGCGGTTGGCGTCGAGGTGGAACACCTTGGTGACCGTCTGCTCCAGGAGTGCCGTGTCGTGGCTGATCACCACGAGACCGCCGCGGTGCGCCCGCAGGAACTCGCGCAGCCACACGACCGAGTCGGCGTCGAGGTGGTTGGTCGGCTCGTCGAGCAGGAGGGTCTCGGCGCCGGAGAAGAGGATACGTGCCAGCTCCACGCGGCGTCGCTGACCGCCCGAGAGGGTGCGGAGCGGCTGGGTCATCAGCCGGTCCTCGATGCCGAGGGACGCGGCGATCTGCGCGGCCTCGGCCTCCGCGGCGTACCCCCCGGCGGCGTGGAGCTCGGCGTCCGCACGCTCGTAGCGGCGCATCGCCCGCTCCCGGACCTCGGGGTCGTCGTCACCCATCTCGGTCTCCGCGGCCCGGAGCCGGCGTACGACGGCGTCGAGGCCGCGCGCGGAGAGGATGCGCTCGCGGACGGGCACCTCGAGGTCGCCCGTCCGGGGGTCCTGCGGGAGGTAGCCCACCGACCCGGTCGCGCTCACCTCACCGGACGCGGGCAGGCCCTCGCCGGCGAGGATGCGGGTGAGAGTGGTCTTGCCGGCACCGTTGCGACCGACCAGACCCACCTTGTCGCCGGGAGCCACCCGGAAGGAGACGTCGTGCATCAGCAACCGCGCCCCGGCTCGGACCTCGAGTCGTTGGGCACTGATCATGAGGCTGGCTAGTCTAGGGCGGCCGGTTCGTGGCCCGACGCGAGGAGTCGACGCATGCGGTTCAACCCGAAGGCCAGGCTGGACACCAGCCGGATGCGCGACGGTGGCCGTGGGGGTGGCGGCGCGGGCGGCGGCCTGGGCGGCGGCGGCGCCCGGATCCCCCTGCCGGGTGGCACCAAGGCCGGCGGTGGGGTCGGCTTCCTGGTGATCGTGGTCGTGATCCTGCTGCTCAAGGCCTGCGGCGGGATCGACCTGACCGGCGCGGTCACGGGTGGCTCCGCCTCGGGCTACACCACGTCCCGCTTCACCGGCGACAGCGCGGCGTACGCCGGTTGTACGACGGGCCAGGACGCCAACGACCACCCGACGACGTGCGGGGTGGTCGCCGTCGAGAACTCCCTCAACGACTACTGGCAGAAGGCGCTGGCCCAGCAGTCGCCCAAGACGACGTTCCAGCCCGAGGCGGCCGTGAACACCTTCAGCGGCGGCACCTCGACCGCCTGCGGCCAGGCCTCGTCGGACATGGGCCCGTTCTACTGCCCGGGCGACAAGACCATCTACTTCGACCCGACCTTCTTCAAGCAGATCCTCCAGGGCCAGCTGAACGGCCCGTCCGGAGCCTTCGTCGAGCCCTACGTGATCGCCCACGAGTACGGCCACCACGTGCAGGACCTCCTCGGCACCATGAGCAAGGTCAAGACCCAGCAGGGCCTCAACAGCGACTCCGTACGCCTCGAGCTCCAGGCCGACTGCTACGCCGGCATGTGGGCCAAGAACGCCACGACCACCCAGGACTCCCAGGGCAACGTGCTGATCGAGGACCTCACCACCCAGGACATCCAGGAGGGCATCGCGGCGGCCAAGTCCGTCGGCGACGACACCATCCAGAAGGAGACGGGCGGGCAGGTCAACCCCGAGCAGTGGACGCATGGCTCCTCGGCCGCTCGCGTCCGGTGGTTCACGATCGGCTACCAGAACGGCACGCTCGGCGCCTGCAACACCTTCAACGGCCAGAACGTCGAGTAGCCCTTCCACGCCGAGTCGGCGCAAAGAGACGTCCCTAACACGCCGAGTCGTCATATGACGACTCGGCGCTAGAGCAGTGCCTCGATCTGGTCGAACTGACGCTGCAAGGAGCGCAGGTACGGCGCGACCGCGGGGTGGCGGTACTTCCCGGCGAGCGCGCCCTCGCCCCCCGCGACGCGGGCCAGCGCCCACTCGGCGCGCGAGAGGGCGGTGTACGCCGCGCTCACCCGCATGCCCAACGTGGCCTCCGACCGGGTGGCGAGCCCGTCGGGCAGTCCCATGAGATAGGCGTCGAGGAGCGGCTCGGCGTCCTCGCGGGCGCCCTGGAGGTACAGCCCGAGGTCGGAGCCGACCGGACCGCGTCCGAGCGTCGCCCAGTCGATCGCGATCACGTCGTCCTCGTCGCGGCCGGGGAAGTTCTGCACGACGGGGTCGCCGTGCTGGGACACCTGGGGCAGGGCGTCGAGCTCGCGGAGCAGCGACTCGCGCCTCGACCAGAGCCGGTCCGCGACATCGGCGACCGTCGTCCGGGCGAGGGTGGGCCAGCCGCCCCTACGCTCCACGCGGCCCAGGCGGTCGCGGAGCTGGTCGACGGCCAGCCACTGTCCGCGGCCGATGTCGGCGCCGGCGAAGCGGCCCAGCGCGTGGGCGACGTACAGCCCGTTGAGGGCGGCGTCCTCGACCCACTCGCGGGTCAGCGTGATGCCGTCGTCGTCCTCCGCCACGTCGAGGACGGTCGAGCGCAGGCCCGGCGAGGCCTCGACGACGCGGCTGACCGCGACGTCGGCCTCACGGCGCCAGTAGGCGAAGTGCCGCGGGTCGCTGAGCTCGGCCGGGTCGTCGGCACCCGGAACGGCCAGGCGCTTGATCACCAGCGGGTCGCCCGCTCGCTGGGTGCGCCAGACGCCGACGGTGGAGGTCCCCGTGCCGCCCGACACGGGGTGCCACGCGGGGTCTGGCTCCCACATGCTGGTCATCCTGACAGAGCAGGGCCCGCGGGACGGGCATCCCGTCACTGCACGTCGCGGCGCGCGAAGGCGAGCTGCCCGGCCGCGCTGAGGAGCGCCGCCAGCACCAGGAGGACCACGAACGGAACCCAGCGGAACGGCTCGGCCGGAACCAGCGCCAGATGGTGGTACGGCGACACCGCTTGCACCCACGCGGGGAAGCGCAGCAACGGCCCGAAGAACACGACGACCACCCCGACGACCAGTCCCAGCCAGGCCAGGAACGACCAGCGCGGCACCACGCCGTACAGCAGCCGGGCGAGGCCGGCGACCACCAGGGCGGGCGCGACGTACCCGAGCGTGTCGAGCAGGAACGGTACGGAGCGATCGGTGTCGCCGGTGACCAGGGCGAACCCGAGGGCGAGTCCGGCTCCGGAGCAGAGCAGCACCAGCACCGACCCCGCCACCGTGGTCACGACCTGGGCGAGCAGCCAGCCCCGGCGGGAGAGCCCGGTCGCCAGCAGAGCCTCGACCCGCCCCTCGTCCTCCTCCGAGCGTGGTTGCAGGGCCGACGAGACCGTGAACCCGGTGGCGATCAGGGCCAGCGTGACGATCGCCACCGCGTAGAAGCCGTCGACGAGCCCGGCACCGCCCTGGACAAAGACGTCCTGGGACGCCTTCGAGTCGCCGATCAGGGTCCCGACGTCGTCGCCGATCGACCCGTATGCGATCCCGAGGACCAGCATCCCGAGGGACCAGCCGAGGACCGAGCCGCGCTGCAGCCGCCAGGCGAAGCCGATCGGGCTGCTCAGGCCGTTGCTCGCTCGGTCGGGCCCCGGGCGCGCGGCCCAGACACCGCCGCCGAAGTCCCGGCGCGCGAACAGTCCGTACGCCGCGCCCGTGGCGACGGCAGCCGCCGCGAGGAGCATCAGGATCGGCCACCAGCGCAGGCCGGAGAAGGGATCCATCGCCTGGTACCACCCGATCGGCGACAGCCAGGACAGGGCCGGGTTGCCGACGTCTCCGACCGCACGGAGCGCGTAGGACGTGGCGATCACGGTGCCGGCGACGCCGTACATGCTGCGCGTGGAGGAGGTCAGCTGCGCGGCCACGAGTGCCGTGCCGGTGAACACCCATCCGGTGCAGGTGAGCCCGATCCCGACACCCCACGAGTCGGTCGCGTCGAGTGGGAAGGAGATCAGGCTCAGGGACACCAGCAGGCCCAGCACGACGTTGGCGATCAGCGCGTTGGTCAGCGCCGCCGTCAGCGATGCGTGACGCGAGACGGCGGAGGCACGAAGCAGCTCGTCGCGGCCGCTCTCCTCCTCGACGCGGGTGTGGCGCCCGACCAGGAACATACTCATGAGGCCGGCCAGCACGGCGCCGAACGCCGCCGACTGCCACATCACCTGACCCCCGATCGAGTCCAACGCCCGGGCCGGGCCGAGCATCGCGATGAAGGCGGTGTTGGTCTCCATGTCGGCTGCCGCCTTGTCGAGCTGGGCCTGCGACGTGTACAGCCCCTTCACGCTGACCGCCTGGCTGTAGTAGAGCGCGGTGGCACCCAGCGCCCACCAGAGGTACAGCCAGCGGTCCCGCCTCACGAACGCACGGAGGAACTCGCCCGCGCCGGTCATCAGGCGTCCGTCTCCGCGCCAGCTGCGAGGAGCTCGTCACCGTAGTGACGCAGGAACAGCTCCTCGAGCGTGGGCGGCGTCGCCGTCAGCGAACGGATGCCGGCCCGGTGCAGGGCGCCGACCGCCGCGTCGAGGCGAGCGGTGTCGACCTCGAAGATCGCGCGGGTCCCCTGGACGTCGAGGTCGTGCACCCCCGGCAGCTCGGCCAGCCCGGTCACCGGGCCGGCCAGCTCGGCGACCACCGAGGTGCGCGTCAGGTGGCGCAGCTCCGCGAGCGTCCCGGTCTCTACGCAGCGACCCGACCTGATGATGCTCACCCGGTCGCACAGGCGCTCGACCTCGGCCAGGATGTGACTGGACAGCAGGACCGTGCCGCCGCCCTCACGGAACCGCTCGACGTACTCCTGGAAGACCGTCTCCATGATCGGGTCGAGGCCGGACGTCGGCTCGTCCAGCAGGAGCAGCTCGACGTCGGAGGCGAGCGCGGCGACCAGTGCGACCTTCTGCCGGTTGCCCTTGGAGTAGCCGCGGCCCTTCTTCGTGGGATCGAGCTCGAACCGCTCGATCAGCTCACGGCGGCGCTCCTCCTCGAGGCCTCCGCGCAGCCGCCCGAGGAGGTCGATGACCTGTCCCCCCGTCAGCTGCGGCCAGAGGTTGACCTCGCCGGGTACGTACGCCAGGCGGCGGTGCAGCTCGGCCGCGTCGGACCACGGGTCCCCGTCGAGGAGCCGGACCTCGCCGGCGTCCTTGCGCAGCAGCCCCAGCAGGACCCGGATGGTCGTCGACTTGCCCGCCCCGTTGGGGCCGAGGAACCCGTGCACCTCTCCCCTGCCGACGGTGAGGTCGAGTCGGTCGAGGGCCCGGGTGGGGCCGAAGGTCTTGACCAGGCCGGCGATCTCGATGACATCAGGCACCGTGCCAACCTACGCACTCGGACGGCGGCCGCTCGCGATGCGTTCACGTGCAGGCGGTCAGCCGATGTCGCGCTCCCGATAGCGCCACCAGGCCGCGGCGACCAACGCGGCCGCGATCGCGGTCAGGACCAGCTCGGGGGTCCAGGCGAAGGACTCGGCGGGCACCTTCGAGACGTGGGAGTACGGCGACAGCCCGGCCACCCAGCCGGGCAGCTGGAGCAGCTCGGCCACCGGGCCGACCAGGAAGAACCCCACCACGACGGCCCAGCCGAGTACGGCGTACCGGCTCCCCTCCGCCAGGGCGAGCAACGCAAGGCCGGCGACGACGCCGACCGCTGGGAGCTGGACGAGGGCGGCCGCGAGCGTGCCGCCGAAGCTCACCTGCGAGCCGGTGGCGCCGACCGCCATCGCCAGCCCGGTGACCAGCAGCAGCCAGGCGACGCCGGCGAAGGCCACGATGGCGACGGCGAGGAACGCCGCGGACCGTGCGGTCGCGGTGGCGAGCACCTCCTCGGTGCGACCGTCGTGCTCCTCGCCGCCACCGTGCGAGATCACCGCGACGGCGAAGCAGGAGATCACGACGGCACCGACGGAGACGAACGCGGCGACGAGCGTCTCCTGCAGTGCGCCGACCCCGCCCAGACGTTCGAACATGTCGCGCGCACCGGCCGAGTCGAGCATCGAGCCGATGTTGGGGACGATCGCGGCGAGCAGGACGCCCATGACGGCACAGGCGACCGTCCAGACGGCCAGGCTGGTGGTGTGGACGCGCACGTTGAGGGCGAGCGCGTCGGCCAACCGCGGCGACCCGGTGGCGGGTCCGGGCCGCTCCGGCAGCAGCCCGGACCCGAGGTCGCGCCGGCGACGCAGGACGACGGCTGCGACGACCAGGGCCACAGCCAGGCCGAGGTCGAGCAGCAGCAGCCACCCGCGCGGGTGGGACCACGCGCGGAGCTGGGTCGACCAGCCCAGCGGCGAGAGCCAGCTCAGCCAGGAGGCCGAGGTCGCGTCGCCCACGGCGCGGAGGACGAAGAGTACGGCGATCGCCCCGGCCGAGATCGCGCCGGAGGTGCGCGCGCTGGCCGACAGCTGGGCGGCGACGGCACCGATGCCGGTGCCGACCAGCCCCAGGCCCAGCCAGGAGGCCCCGAACCACAGCGATCCGGCCATCGGAAGGCCACCGGCGATGTCGGCGAGGGCCGCCAGGAGCGAGATCATCGCCGTACCGAGGCAGGCGAGCAGCACCGCACTGAAGAGAGGGGTCGACCGATCCACCGCGAGCCCGCCCAGGAGCTCGGCACGTCCGGACTCCTCCTCGACGCGGGTGTGCCGACGTACCAGCGTGACCGCGAAGGCCATCAGGAACGTCGCGTAGGTGACCGTCATCTTGGTCATCGACAGCTCGCCCAGGCTGTGCTCGTCGAGGATCGGGCCGTACAGCGCCACCAGCGCCGGGCTCGAGTTGAGGTCCCCGGCCGCCGAGGCCACCTCGGCGCCGGAGGCGTACAGGGACTTGCTGGCCGCCGCCGACGCGTAGGTGACCAGCACGAGGACGGCGGTCCACGCCAGCACGAGCAGCCGGCTCCGCCGAAGCGAGAAGCGGGTCAAGCCGGCCAGGCCGGTCATCGTACGGCCTCCTCCCCTGGGCGGCGGTAGGCATCGAGGAAGAGCTCCTCGAGGGTCGGCGGCGTGCTGGTCAGCGTGCGTACGCCGGCCGCGGTCAGCGCCGCGAGCACCGTCGGGAGAGCCTCGGGCGCCACCGTGCAGGCGACCAAGGAGCCGTCGACGCTGAGGTCGTGGACCCCGGCCACCCCCGACAGGTCGGGCACGGATCCCACGAGCTCGGCCGTCACCCGCGACCGGTGGAGGTGCCGCATCGACTCGAGGCTGCCGGTCTCGACCACCCGCCCGTCGCGGATGATCGTCACCCGGTCGGCCAGGCGCTCGACCTCCCTGAGGACGTGGCTGGAGAGGAGCACCGTCGTGCCCGCCCGTCGGCTCTCGTCGATGCAGCCGGCGAACACCTCCTCCATCAACGGGTCCAGCCCCGAGGTCGGCTCGTCCAGGACCAGCAGGTCCGTCGGTGCGGCGAAGGCGGCCACCAGCGCGACCTTCTGCCGGTTGCCCTTCGAGTAGGCACGGCCCTTCTTGGTGGGGTCGAGCTCGAAGCGCTCGAGCATCTCGCCGCGACGCGGGTCGTCGACCGGCGCCCCCCGCATCCGCAGGAGCATGTCGATCACCTCGCCGCCGGACAGGTTCGGCCACAGGCTCACGTCGCCGGGCACGTAGGCGAGACGACGATGGAGCTCGGCCGCCTGGGTCCAGGGGTTGCCGCCGAACAGCCGCAGCTCTCCGGCGTCCTTGCGGACCAGCCCGAGCAGGATCCGCAACGTCGTCGACTTGCCCGCACCGTTGGGGCCGAGGAACCCGTGCACCTCCCCCGGGACGACCGCCAGGTCCAGCCCGTCGAGTGCCCGCGTGGCCCCGAAGCTCTTCACCAGGCCGCGTACGTCGACGACCGGTTCGCTGCCACTCATGGCGTCCACCCTACACGTCTTTCAATATGTCGTGAAAGTTCGTAAGATAGGAGCATGACCGACCGCTCCGTGGAGCAGCTGGGTGCGGCCCTGGCCGACGCGGGCCTCCCGTCCCTTCCCTCGCGCGTCTTCTCGGCGCTGCTGGTCGACGACGACGGCCGGATGACCTCGGCCGAGCTCACCGAGGTGCTCGGCGTGAGCCCGGCGGCGATCTCGGGGGCGGTCAAGTACCTCAGTCATCTCCAGATGCTGCGACGGGAGCGCGAACGCGGCTCGCGCCGCGACGTGTACGTCGTGGACGACGACGCCTGGCACGGCGCGATGATGCGGCGCGACCAGGCCTATGCCCCGATCCTGCGCGCGCTCCAGGCTGCCGTGGACGACCTCGGCACCGACGCCCCGGCGTACCACCGGCTGATGCTGACGGCCGAGTTCCTCCGCTTCGTCGACGCCGAGCTGGAGCAGCTCGCCGTCCGCTGGGCCGCACACCGGGAGGAGTTCGAGCGGCACCTGTGACGTACTAGGTTCGGAGCATGGAGCCCCTGCTCGACACCACGACCCGATCCCTGCGCCGCATGTCGCTGGCCAAGCAGCGCACCGGGCGGGTGCCCGGCCTGTACGCCGCGGTCTGCCGGGGCGGTGAGCTGCTCTGGGGTGACGGGATCGGCCTCGCGGACGTCGGTGGCGACCGGGTACCCGGCCCGGACGACCAGTTCCTGGTCGCCTCCAACACCAAGACCTTCACCGCGGTGATGGTGATGCAGCTGCGCGACGAGGGCCGGCTGTCGCTCGACGACCTGCTCGGCGACCACGTCAAGGGCGTCTCCCACCCGATCAGCATCCGCAGCTGCCTGGCCCACATCTCCGGGATGGCGCGCGAGCCCCTCGGTGATGTCTGGGACACCCTGGTGCAGCCGGGCACCGAGCAGCTGCTGCGCGACTTCGACGACGTGGAGCGGGTCCTGCGACCCCACGAGCGCTGGCACTACTCCAACGTCGTGTTCGCCATGCTGGGGCAGCTGGTGGAGACCGTCGACGCCCGTCCGTGGGAGGAGTCGCTGCGCACGCGGCTGCTCGGGCCGCTCGAGATGCGGCGCACGTCGGTGGGCTTCGACGACGGCCCGCGGGTGACCGGCTACTACGTCTCGCCGTACGACGACGTGCCCCGGGTCGAGCCCGTGATGGACCTCAAGGCGATGGCCCCGTGTGGTGCCCTGGCGAGCACGGCATCCGACCTCGCACGCTGGTCGGCCTTCGTCGCCGAGCCCGACGAACTGCTGTCGGCGGACACGATGGAGGAGATGTGCCAGCCACAGATCCTGCTCGACCCCGACCGGTGGAACGGCGCGATGGGTCTGGGGTTCTTCCTGATGCGCTCGCCCGCCGGCCGTACCTGGGTCGGCCACACCGGCGGCATGCCCGGCCACATCACCGGCGTCTTCACCGATCGTGAGTCGGGCATCGGCGCCCTCACCTTGATGAACGCGACCGTCTCCCCCGCTCCCGACGCGTTCGCGATCGAGCTCGGCGACCACGTGCTCGAGCACGACGCGGTGGAGGACGAGCCGTGGTCCCCCGGCACCGAGGTGCCTCAGGAGTTCCTCCCACTGCTCGGGCGGTGGTTCTCCGAGGGCCATCCCTTCGCATTCACCGTGGCGCAGGGCCGGCTCGAGGCCCGGATCGACCTGCCCGCCGCGGCGGAGCTACCGCCGTCGGTGTTCGAGCGGATCTCCGACGACGTCTACCGCACCGTCTCGGGCCGCGAACGCGGCGAGCTGCTGCGAGTCACCCGTGCCGCGGACGGCTCGGTCACCAAGCTCAACTGGGCGACGTACCTCTTCACCCGCGAGCCGATCGCCTTCGGCGAGCACCTCTCCGACTGACTCACTCGGGTCCCATCACGGCATGCGGGAGGTACGGCGCCTCCAGCCGCGCCACCTCGTCGGGGCCGAGCTCGAGGTCTAGCGACGCCAGCGCGTCGTCGAGGTGCTGCGGCTTGGTCACGCCCACCACCGGAGCGGTCACGCCGGGCCGGCCGCTCAGCCACGCCAGGGCCACCTGCGCGGGTGGGCGCCCGAGTCCGCGCGCCACGTCGACCAGGGCGTCCACGATGTCGAAGTCGGCCTCCGAGTAGAGGGCGCCGGCGGCGGGGTCGTTCCCCGAGCGCACGGTCTCCCCGCCACGTCCGCGCTGCCGGGTGCCACTCAGGAGGCCTCGGGCGAGCGGGCTGTAGGGAAGCACGCCGACCCCTTGGTCGAGGCAGAACGGGACCATCTCGCGCTCCTCCTCGCGGTAGGCGAGGTGGTAGTGGTTCTGCATCGCGACGAACCGGTGCCAGCCGTTGGTGGCGGCGACGTACTGGGCCTTGGCGAACTGCCAGGCGAACATGCTGGAGGCGGCGAGGTACCGCACCTTGCCGGCACGCACCACCGAGTCGAGCGCCTCCATCGTCTCCTCGATCGGGGTGTCGTAGTCCCAGCGGTGCACGAGGTAGAGGTCGACGTAGTCGGTCCCGAGACGGCGCAGCGACGCATCGATCGACGACAGGATGTGCGAGCGCGAGAGCCCGCGGTCGTCGGGCCGGTCCGACATCGGGTAGTAGACCTTCGTGGCCAGCACGTAGTCCTCGCGTCGCGGGAATACCTCGCGCAGCACCTGGCCGGTCACCACCTCGCTCGCTCCGCGGTCGTACACGTCCGCGGTGTCGAACACCGTGACGCCGGCCCCGGCCGCCGTACGCACGAGCGGACGCGCGCCCTCGAGGTCGAGGTGCCACGCCCGCCTGGTCGTGTCGCCGAAGCTCATCATCCCGAGGACGATCCCCGACACGGTCAGCCCGGAACCGCCCAGGCGTTGGTACCTCATCGTGCTCAGCTCCTTGCCTCGACCGACACCGTCACCGGCGTGGCAGTGGGTTGCGTGGTGGACGACTGGTCCGCGGGCGGTCGGTGGAGCGCCACCCCGGCCACGACCAGCAGGATGCCCGCCACCTCCTGCGGACCGGGGACCTGACGGAGCACGAGGAGGCCGCACAGCGCCGCGGTCACCGGCAGCAGCGACAGCAGGAGGGCGTACGTCGCGCGGGGCAGCCGCGCCATCGCGACCTGGTCGGCCGCGTACGGGATGACGGTGGAGCAGATCCCCACACCGATCCCCCAGGCCAGCCACGCCGGATGACCCAGCGCCGGCCACGCCTCTCCCAGCCCGAACGGGGTGGCCACGATCGCGGCCAGCGTCACGGACACCGCCAGCCGGTCCAGACCCTCGGGCGCCTCGCGGTCCCCTTTCTCGGACGTCCGGGCCGCCGCCGTGGCGACTCGGTGGCCGAGCACGACGTACAGCACGAAGCCGACGCAGTTCGCGGCGGCCCAGAGCAGGCCCGTCGCGCTCGCCGTGATGCGCACCTCGGTGAGCAGGCCGATGCCGAGACAGGCCACCAGCAGGGCCGCGACGTTCCGGCCGGTGCGCGCGCCGTGGGCGGCGAGCGCGAGCACGCCGAGGAACTCGATGCTCGCGACCGTGGCCAGCGGTGCCCGGTCCAGGGCCAGGTAGAACGCCGCGTTCATCGCGGCCAGCACGATGCCCCACGCCAGCATGATGTCGCGCTCGTGCCTCGCGACCGACCTCAGCACGCTCCAGGGCCGACGCCACACGGACAGGACGACGGCCGCGGAGGCGAGGCGGAGCCAGGCCACGCCGAGCACGTCGACGCGCGCGAAGAGCAGCACCGCGAACGACGGTCCGAGGTAGTGGAAGCCGGACCCCAGCACGACCATCCCGAGGGCTGACCGGTCGAGCCCGGGCTTCGGTACGACGCCGCGCCCATGCGACGTCCGGCCGGTGGTGTCGTTGTGCACCCGTCCATCGTCCGAGAGCACCGGCATCGACAGAAGGGTAGGATCACGGCTACAGCCCCGATCTGCTTTCAGATTGAAGGTGAACGGCCCGATGCAGTCGCCACAAGTGCTCCACGAGCAGCTCGATGCCGTGAACTGTCGTCTGCTGCGCGAGCTCCACGCCGACCCGCGGGCCTCGATGTCCGCGCTCGGGCGCAAGGTGGGGCTCTCCGCGCCGGCGGTCACCGAGCGGGTGCAGCGGATGCGGCGGAGCGGTGTGATCACGGGCTTCCACATGGTTGTCGACCCCGCCGCCCTCGGCCTGCCGGTCACGGCATTCGTCCGGCTCCGCCCGGCGCCGGGACAGCTCGGCCGGATCGCCGACCTGGCGGTCGCCCTCGACCAGGTCAGCGAGTGTCACCGGATCACGGGCGAGGACTGCTTCCTGATCAAGCTGCACGCGGCCTCCGTCGGAGGTCTGGAGGAGGTGCTCGACCAGTTCCTGCTGCACGGCCAGACGGTCTCGACCATCGTGGTCGCGAGCCCGGTGCCCACCCGGCCGCTGCCCGTCCCGGACCCCGACTGAGCCGGGTCGCCCGTCGTCGGGTCAGCCTGCGGCAGGTGCCGCGTTGACGATCTCGACCCGGACGCTGAGCGCGTCCTCGACCGCCTGGTCGAGCACGGCACGGCGGGGATCGGGTACGGCGAGCCACGGCCCGGTCACGTCCACCCGACGGAGCCGAGGGTCGGCCAGCACCTCGTCGACGGCGCCGTGATCGCCACCGGTGACGACCGGCAGCCCCCGGCCGCCGAGGATCCGCGCGGCATGGTCGGCGGCCGCCTCGTAGGCCTGGCGCGCCTGGTTGTCACGCCGCCGCGCGAACCGCTGCTGACTCTGTCCGCCGGCCTTCGTCCGCCCCTGCACATGGCGCTGCCCGATCTTGTGCTCGGCCAGGGTGCCGAGACGCAGTCGAGCGACGGCGAATCCGCCCTTGCGCACCAGCAGGACGCCCCACTCCCCCGGTGGCACGGCCGCCGCGACGAAGGCGCCCACCTCCGCCGCCCCGTCGTACGACGTGCCGAGGGGCAGCCGGGCGGTGAACGTCGACCCGTCGGTGGCCGTGCCGCCGAGCCCGGCGTCGTGGACCCGGAGGGTCGCCTCGCCGTGCCGGGACGCGAAGTTGTCGACCCAGCGGCCGAAGCGTGCCGCCGGCACGAGCACCTCGGTCATGCCCAGGTCACACGTGCGCCCTCGGCCCACAGGTCGAGGCCCTCGCCACTCAGCTCGTCGCTGCGATTCCACAGCGTGAGGTAGAGCGCGACCGCCCGGCCCCTGATCTCGATGTCGGCGTCGACGTCGCTGACGCCTCGGCGGGTCACCGGCGGTCGTTCGTGCACGGTGACGAACCAGCTCGCGTCGGCGTCGTCGGCCTCGATCGCGAGGGTGAGGGGGTCAGGAGAGCGGAGACGGCAGCTCGGCCGGGGCAGGAACCCGGTGAGCAGCTCGTCGATGCCGTCGAGCGCGAGCTCCCGGCCGATCCGGGTGTCCCCCGCGCGGGGACGGCGCCCCAGTGACGCGGCGAGCGCGTCCACGGCGTGGATCGTCGTCTCGTGGCACTGCCGGCGTGCCCAGAACTGCCTGGCCGGCGGCGCGTCCGCCAGGAAGGTCAGCGCGTCGAGGTCGTCGGGGGCCGAGTCCAGGACCTCGACCAGCCGCGCCGCGCCCTCCCGGAGCCAGCCCACCGGGTCGGCCGAGCTCAGTCCCTCGTGCTCCACCGCGTCCTGGTCGATCCGCCGGCCGAGGACCGTCGCCGTGGCCCAGCGGTGCACGAGGCCCTGGTGGGCGACCAGCCGTCGTACGTCCCAGTCGGGGGTCGTCGGGACGGGTGCGTCCAGCCCGGCGGCGGTCGCCTGGGTCGCGAAGGCGTCCACCGCCTCGCGGAGACCCGCGAGATGCTCGGCTACGTCCATGGCCGCAGTGTGGCAGCCGAGGTCGGTCGACCGCCCCCGAGATTCTCGGATAGGTTCATTTTCAACGACCAACGACCAACGACCAACGACAGGAGACCCTCATGGCCGAACCCACAGGTGCTGAGCTCGAGGCGATCCGGGCCCACCGTGCCGCGCTGCGCGAGGCGTACCTCCGTCCCCTGGCCGATCGGCCGCGCAGCAACGTGCGCGGCGTGCATCACCTCGCGCTCGTGTGCCAGGACGTCGAGGAGACGATCCGCTTCTACCAGGACTTCCTGGGCTTCCCGCTGGTCGAGCTGGTCGAGAACCGCGACTACGCCGGCTCGAGCCACTTCTTCTTCGACATCGGCAACCGCAACCTGCTCGGTTTCTTCGACTTCCCGGGGCTCGGCAACCCGCCGTACGAGGAGACGATCGGTGCGGTCCAGCACCTCGCGCTGTCGATCGACCGCGAGCAGTTCGACGCCGCGAAGGCCATGCTCGACGAAGCCGGCGTCGACTACCTCGGGCCCGATCGCGGCGCCGACGACAGCATCTATCTCCGCGACCCGAACGGCGTCGGCCTGGAGCTCTATCGCGAGGACCTCGGCGTGTTCGAGGGCACGCCGCTGCTGAACGACTAGGTCGCCGGGTCGGGCACCGGTAGACCGGTGGGCAGGCCGTCCAGGCTGGTGGTGTTCTTCTCCGCCTGGTACGACGAGATCCCCTCGGGACCCTTCTTCTGCGCCCAGCCCGCCATCAGGTCTCGTTGGCCGGTCAGCTCCATCAGCGGTACGCCGTACCCGCACGAGGTCAGCACCAGGTCGACGTCGACGTCGTACACCTGGCGCGCCCCGGGCAGCGCCGGGAACAGCCCGACCAGCGCGTCCCACTCGTCGTCACCGGGCTGCACGGTGCGCGCCGAGCCGAACAGCCGCAGGATCAGCGGCTCGCGGGCGAACGAGCAGAACATGATCGTCATCCGGTTGGCGTCGAGCAGGTGTGCCGCCGTCTCGTTGCCCGAGCCGGTGCCGTTGAGCCAGACCACGCGATGCGGGGACAGCACGCGGAGCGAGTCGAGCCCCTTCGGCGAGAGGTTCACCCGGCCCTCGCGCGCCGCGGTGGCCACGAAGAACATCGCCTGCCGCTCGATGAACGCTCGATGACGGTCGCTGATCGCGTCGAACCGGGTGGCCATGGCGAACAGTGTTCCAGGCAGACCTCGTGTGACAGACTTCGAGACGCCTCGCCCGCGGGCCTCAGACGTTGAAGCCCAAAGCGCGGAGCTGCTCGCGGCCGTCGTCGGTGATCTTGTCCGGGCCCCACGGCGGCATCCAGACCCAGTTGATGAGGACGTCGTTGACCAGGCCCTCGAGCGCCTGGTTGGTCTGGTCCTGGATCACGTCGGTCAGCGGGCAGGCCGCGGACGTGAGGGTCATGTCGATGACGGCGTTGGTGTCGTCGTCGAGGTGGACGCCGTACACCAGGCCGAGGTCGACGACGTTGATGCCGAGCTCGGGGTCGACGACGTCCTTCATCGCCTCGGTGACGTCGTCGATCGTGGTCACCGATCCGCTCGGAGCGCCGGAGGCCTCCGGTACGTCGGGCAGGTCGCTGTGGCGGTCGGCTGAGCTCGTCGAGGTCTCGACGGGTTCGGTGGTCACTTCGTCTCCTCCATCTGGGCGGTTGTCGTGGCGTCCTTCCAGGCCATCCACGACAAGAGGGCGCACTTGATTCGGGCCGGGAACTTCGCGACTCCGGCGAAGGCGATGCCGTCCTCGAGGACGTCCTCGTCGGGCTCGACCTGACCCTTCCCCTGCATCAGGGCCAGGAACTCCTCGTGGATCGCCATCGCCTCGTCGACGGGCCGACCGATCACTAGGTCGGTCATCACCGAGGCCGAGGCCTGCGAGATCGAGCAGCCCAGGGCGTCGTACGAGACGTCCTCGACCTTGCCACCGGCGAGGTGGACCCGCACCGTCACCTCGTCGCCACAGGTCGGGTTGACGTGGTGGACCTCCGCCTCGAAGGGCTCACGCAGGCCCTTGTGGTGGGGGTTCTTGTAGTGGTCCAGGATGATCTCCTGGTACAGGGAGTCGAGCTCGGTAGACATCTCTCTCAACTCAACTTGAAGTAGTCGCGGGTGTATTCCAGGCCCTCGATCAGCGCGTCGATCTCGGCCGGCGTGGTGTAGAGGTACGACGACACGCGCGTCGAGCTCTGCACGCCGAAGCGCGCGTGGGCGGGCTTCGCGCAGTGGTGACCGGCGCGGACCGCGATGCCTCGGGTGTCGAGCACGGTGGCGACGTCATGGGGGTGCAGGCCGGGGATCTCGAACGAGATCGCTCCCCCGCGTTGGGTCGCTTCGCGCGGCCCGAGCACGCTCAGGCCGGGGATCGTGGCCAGGCCCTCGAGGGCGTACGCCGTGATCGCCTGCTCGTGGGCGTGGATCGCGTCCAGACCGAGCTCGGTGAGGTAGTCGACGGCAGCGCCGAGACCCACGGCCTCGACGATCGGCGGCGTACCCGCCTCGAACTTGTGCGGCACCGGCGCGTAGGTCGACCGCTCCATGGTGACGGTCTCGATCATCTCGCCACCACCGAGGAACGGCGGGAGCTGGTCGAGCACGGTACGACGACCCCACAGGACGCCGATCCCGGTCGGCCCGACCACCTTGTGGCCGGTGAAGGCCAGCAGGTCGGGGCGCTCGGCGTCGGCCATGCCGGCGAGGTCGATCGGCAGCTGCGGCGCCGCCTGCGAGGCGTCGACGACCACGAGGGCACCGACCTGGTGGGCGCGGCGTGCGATCACGGCGATCGGGTTGATCGTGCCGAGCATGTTGGAGACCCACACCAGCGAGACGACCTTGGTGCGCTCGGTGACCAGGTCGTCGACGTCGGACAGGTCGAGCTGGCCGTCGTCGGTGATCCCGAACCACCGCAGCGTGGCACCCGTGCGCTCGCAGAGCAGCTGCCAGGGCACGATGTTGGAGTGGTGCTCCATCTCGGTGATCACGATCTCGTCACCGGGCCCGACCTGGCGCTCGCCGGGCCACGCGAGCGTGTGGGCGGTGAGGTTGAGCGCCTCCGTGGCGTTCTTGGTGAAGATCACCTCGTCGCGGTCGGGCGCACCGATGAACGACGCCACCTTGTCGCGAGCGCTCTCGTACGCCGCCGTCGCCTCCGCACCGAGCTGGTGCATCGCGCGCGCGATGTTGGCGTTGTGGCGCTCGAGGTGGTCGACCATCGTGTCGATCACGACCTGCGGCTTCTGCGAGGTGTTCGCCGAGTCGAGGTAGACCAGATGCTGTCCGTTCGTCAGCGCACGCGACAGGATCGGGAAGTCCTTGCGGACGATCTCGAGGTCTGGCAGCAGGCCTTCCATGGTCACCTCTCCTTTCGTGTTCATCGGGTTTCGAGACGGCGCTGGCGCGCCTCCTCAACCAGCGGTGACGGCCTTCACGTACTTGTCATAACCCTCGGCCTCGAGCGCCTCGGCGAGCTCGGGGCCGCCCTGCTCGGCGATCCGCCCCGCCACGAACACGTGCACGAAGTCGGGCTCGATGTAGCGCAGGATGCGCGTGTAGTGAGTGATCAGCAGGACACCCTTGCCCTCCTGCGACCGGAAGCGGTTCACGCCCTCGGCCACGATCTTGAGCGCGTCGATGTCGAGGCCGGAATCGGTCTCGTCGAGCACCGCGACCTGGGGGTTGAGCAGCTCGAGCTGGGCGATCTCGTGGCGCTTCTTCTCGCCGCCGGAGAAGCCCTCGTTGACCGATCGGGTGCCGAACGTGGGGTCGAGGTTGAGCCGCTCGAGCGCCGCGTTGACGTCCTTGACCCACGTACGGAGCTTGGGAGCCTCGCCGTCGAGCGCGGTCTTGGCGGTGCGCAGGAAGTTGGACACCGAGACGCCGGGCACCTCGACGGGATACTGCATGGCCAGGAACAGCCCGGCCCGCGCACGCTCGTCGACCGTCATCGCCAGCACGTCGCGGCCGTCGAGCGTGACCGAGCCCGAGGTGACGGCGTACTTGGGGTGGCCGGCGATCGAGTAGGCCAGCGTGGACTTGCCGGAGCCGTTGGGCCCCATGATCGCGTGGGTCTCGCCGTCCTTGATCGTCAGCGTGACGCCTCTGAGGATCTCCTTGTCCTCGTCGTCGGTCTTGACCGAGACGTGCAGGTCCTTGATCTCGAGAGTGCTCATGAAGGTCGGACTCCGTTCAGGGTGGTGGTGACGTCGACGTAGACGCCGTCGGCGCGTACCTCGATCGGGAACGTGGCGACCGGCTCGGTGGCCGGCAGCCCGGTCGGCTTGCCGGTGCGGAGGTCGAAACGGGAGCCGTGCAGCCAGCACTCGATCGTGCAGTCCTCGACGTCTCCCTCACTGAGGGCGACCTCGGCATGGGAGCAGAGGTCCTGGATCGCGAAGACCTCCTCACCGGCGCGGGCGACCGCGATCTCCATGTCGTCGACCGTCACGCCCAGCGGCTCGTCCTCGCGGATCTCGTCGAGGGAGCAGGCCCGCTCGAAACTCACGACTCATCACCCCGAGACCTCGGGGTCCCCGCGGCGTTGTGGGCGGAAGGAGCGGAGCGGGGGGAGCCGAGAACGTCGTGGGGTGAGAGCACGTTCTTCGCGAGCTCGGCCTCCACGGTCGCCGCCAGCTGCTCCTCGAGCTCGGGTACGGCGATCCGGCGGATCAGGTCGTTGAAGAAGCCGTGTACGACGAGCCGGCGTGCCTCGTCCTCGGCGATGCCGCGCGAGCGGAGGTAGAACAGCTGCTCGTCGTCGAACCGGCCGGTCGCCGAGGCGTGGCCGGCGCCCTCGATCTCGCCGGTCTCGATCTCGAGGTTGGGCACGGAGTCGGCCTGGCAGCCGTCGGTCAGCACGAGGTTGCGGTTCTCCTCGTAGGTCTCGATGCCCTCGGCGACCTTGCGGATCAGCACGTTGCCGATCCAGACCGTGTGGGCGCCCTCGCCCTGCAACGCACCCTTGTAGGTCACGTGGCTCTTGGTCCGGGGCGCGGTGTGGTCGACGAAGAGGCGGTGCTCGATGTGCTGCCCGGCGTCGGCGAAGTAGAGCCCCAGCATCTCGACGTCGCCGCCGGGACCGGCGTACTCGGCGGTGGTGTCGTGGCGTACGACGCTGCCGCCGAACGTCACGTCGACGTGCTTGAAGCGCGCGTCGCGACCGACCTTGGCATGGCGGTGCCCGACGTGGACGGCGTCGTCGGCCCAGTCGTCGATGCTGACCACCGTCAGCTCGGCGCCGTCGCCGACGACGACCTCGACGTTGTCGGCCAGGGTCGCCGAGCCCACGAAGCGCAGGACGACGGTCGCACGACTGTGGGCACCGGTCGTGATCACCGCATGGCTCGCCGTGGCGTGCTCGACGTCGGTGCCCGTGAGCGTGATGAAGACCGGCCGCTCGAGCTCGGTGTCGGCCGGGACCGACACCGCGAACCGCTGGACGCTCTCGTGCCACACGCGCGCCGCGATGCGGTCGGTCGGGATGAAGCCGCTCGTCCCGAGCAGCGGGCTGTCGGCCGTCAGCGACTCGATCACGACGGCCTCGGGCGCGTCGTACTCGGCGCCGACGCCGGTGCCGTCGAGGGCCGCGTCGGCGTGGAGACCGCGCAGCCGCTTGAGCGGCGTGAAGCGCCAGATCTCCTCGCGTCCGGTCGGCACCGGGTGGTCGTCGACCGCGAAGGAGCCGGTCGGGTGCAGGTGGGAGTCCACGCGCTCGACCTCGAGCGCGCTCGCCACCGCGTTCTCAGTGATAGTCACTCACAGTTCCTTGTAGTCGATGTTCAGGGCGGAGACGCCAAGCCCGCCGTCAGAGTGGTCTTCCACCGGCTTTCGGGTGTGCCGAACGCACTATCCGACAGCCCCCTCCATCTGGAGCTCGATGAGCCGGTTGAGCTCGAGGGCGTACTCCATCGGCAGCTCCTTGGCGATCGGCTCGACGAAGCCACGCACGATCATCGCCATCGCCTCGTCCTGGCCCATGCCGCGGCTCATCAGGTAGAACAGCTGGTCGTCGGAGACCTTCGAGACGCTCGCCTCGTGACCCATCGACACGTCGTCCTCGCGGATGTCGACGTACGGGTAGGTGTCGCTCCGGCTGATCTGGTCGACGAGCAGCGCGTCGCACAGCACGTTGGACTTCGAGCCGTGGGCGCCCTCGTTGATCTGGATCAGCCCGCGGTACGACGTACGCCCGCCGCCGCGCGCCACCGACTTGCTCAGGATCGAGCTCGAGGTGTGCGGAGCCGCGTGGACCATCTTGGCGCCGGCGTCCTGGTGCTGACCCTCGCCGGCGAACGCGATCGACAGCGTCTCGCCCTTGGCGTGCTCGCCCATCAGGTAGATCGCGGGGTACTTCATCGTCACCTTGGAGCCGATGTTGCCGTCGACCCACTCCATGGTCGCGCCGGCCTCGCAGGTCGCCCGCTTGGTGACGAGGTTGTAGACGTTGTTCGACCAGTTCTGGATGGTCGTGTAGCGGCAGCGGCCGCCCTTCTTCACGATGATCTCGACGACGGCCGAGTGCAGCGAGTCGCTGCTGTAGATCGGCGCGGTGCAGCCCTCGACGTAGTGCACGTAGGCGTCCTCGTCGACGATGATCAGCGTGCGCTCGAACTGGCCCATGTTCTCGGTGTTGATCCGGAAGTAGGCCTGCAGCGGGATGTCGACGTGCACGCCCTTCGGCACGTAGATGAACGAGCCGCCCGACCACACGCTGGTGTTGAGGGCCGCGAACTTGTTGTCACCGACGGGGATGACGGTGTTGAAGTACTCGCGGAAGAGCTCCTCGTGCTGCTTGAGCGCCGTGTCGGTGTCGACGAAGATGACGCCCTGCTCCTCGAGGTCCTCACGGATCGAGTGGTAGACGACCTCCGACTCGTACTGGGCGGCGACGCCGGAGACAAGACGCTGCTTCTCGGCCTCCGGGATGCCGAGCCGGTCGTAGGTGTTCTTGATGTCGGCGGGCAGGTCGTCCCACGTCGCGGCCTGCTTCTCGCTGGACCGCACGAAGTACTTGATGTTCTCGAAGTCGATGCCCGACAGGTCGGATCCCCAGGTGGGCATGGGCTTGCGGCGGAAGAGCTTGAGGCCCTTGAGGCGCAGGTCGAGCATCCACTGCGGCTCGGACTTCTTGCCCGAGATGTCGCGGACGACCTCCTCGCTGAGACCACGCTTCGCCTGCGCGCCGGCGTCGTCGCGGTCGGACCAGCCGAACTGGTAGCGGCCGATGCCCTTCAGCTCGGGGTTGCGCTCTTCGACGGATGTCATCGCTTCTCCTCGTGGGTCGGGCGGTGGTCGGCGGTTGGGCGTGCCCCGGCGGTCGGGCTCACCCCGGCGGTCGGGCGTACCCCGGCGGTCGAGCTCGCCCCGGCGGTCGAGCTCGCCCCGGCGGTCGAGCTTGCCCCGGCGGTCGAGCTCGCCCCGGCGGTCGAGCTCGCCCCGGCGGTCGAGCTTGCCCCGGCGGTCGAGCTTGCCCCGGCGGTCGAGCTTGTCGAGACCAGGGGGTGCGGGATGCAGGTCGTACAGACGCCGTCGCCGTGGGCGATGGTCGCCAGGCGCTGCACGTGGCGGCCGAGCACGTGGCCGATGGCCTCGGTCTCGGCCTCGCACAGCTGCGGGAACTCGTGGGCGACGTGGGAGACCGGGCAGTGCTGCTGGCACAGCTGCTCGGCGGCGGCCAGGCCGTCGACGAGCGGCAGGGAGCGGACCGACGCGGCGTAGCCCTCACTGGACAGCACGCGGGCCAGCGCCTCGGCCGGGCTCAGGTCGGGATCGGCCGCGGTGACCGACTCGTAGTCGCGTTCGATGAAGGCGACGCGCCGACGGGCGAACTCCATCACGGCGTCGTCGCCGCCGGTCTCGGACAGGTAGCGCAGCGCCTGCACGGCCAGGTCGTCGTACTGCTGGTCGAAGTGGGCGCGACCGGTCTCGGTGATCACGAACACCTTGGCCGGGCGGCCCCGACCACGCAGCGCATTGGGTCGTGGGTCGCGGGTCTCGAGCGCCCCCTCGGTGAGCAGGTGCTCGAGGTGACGGCGTACGGCGGCCGGTGTCAGGTCGAGGCGTTCGGCCAGGTCGGCGGCGGTCGAGGGGCCGTCGACCAGGATCGACCGGACGACGCGCTCACGCGTCGGCTGGTCGCCGGAGTCGGTCCGCTCGAATTCCACAACACCAGTGTGCCGTTAATGCCGGCCCGGGTTCAAGTAAGGGTCGCCTTACCCCGAATGCCGGCGGGGTTCTCGGCGGGGAGGCATCCCCTGCGACCCGTTGCCCTCATCCCGGCGACCGATTCGAGCGGCTCCCGGCATCCCCTGCTGGCCCGCGGGACCCCTGGGTCGACAGGTGAGGCGGGGGTTCGGCTACTTCGACACCTCGGGGTCCGGCAGCGGCGACGTCGTCAACACCGCCGTGCCCGGGATGTGGCACACCGGGACCGTCCAGCTGAACGGCATCGGCAACAGCGCCGAAGCGGACCCTAAGAAGCTCGGCGCCACCTCGGTGGCCTCGGTCAGCAACCTGACGGGCGCGAACGTGGCCAAGGCAGGTGGCCCCCGCGCCGTCCGGTCGAGGGGCTGAGCGGTCTCCACTAGCGGAGACGGCTTCCGTTAGCCGTAGGCTGGTCGCGTGCCCGGATCGATCCTTGGAACCGAAGTCCGCCGTGTCGAGGACCGTGAGCTGCTGCTCGGTCAGGGCACGTTCGTCGACAACCTCGACAGCGACGGGGTCGCGCACGCGATCTTCGTCCGCAGCCCCTTCGCCCATGCCCGCATCACCGCGATCGACACCTCCGCGGCGTCGGCCTCCGAAGGAGTGCTGGGGGTGTTCACCGCCGACGACCTGGGCCGCGAGCCGGTGGCGGGCTTCGCCGAGGTCAACGACCTGGCCGGGCGCGCCGCCCTCGCCGTCGACAAGGTGCGCTTCGTCGGTGATCCGGTGGCGCTCGTGGTCGCCACGACCCGCGCTCAGGCGGTGGACGCGGCCGAGCTGGTCGACATCGACTACGACGACCTGCCGGCGGTCACCGACGTGGAGGACGCCCTCGCCGACGGAGCTCCCCTGCAGTTCGAGGCGATCGGCTCCAACATCGCCACTCAGCGCGCGGCCAAGGACACCTCCGACGTGCTCGACGACGCCGACCACGTCACCCGCGTGCGGATGGTCAACCAGCGCATCGCCACGGCGCCGATCGAGGGCAACGCGATCCTGGCCCGCCCGACCGACGAGGGCATGGAGATCTGGGTGTCCACCCAGCACCCCCACCTGGCCCGCGACCTGATCGCCAAGGCCCTGAAGCTCGACCCGGCCGAGGTGCGCGTCGTCGCGCCGCACGTCGGCGGCGCCTTCGGCGGCAAGGCCGGCAGTGGTCCCGACCACGCCGCTGTCGCGTTGGCCGCCCAGCGGCTCGGCACTCCGGTGAAGTGGTCGGAGACGCGTAGCGAGGCGATGCTCTCGATGCAGGGCCGCGGCCAGGTGCAGTACGCCGAGCTCGGCCTCAAGCACGACGGCACGATCACCGGGCTGCGGATGCGGGTCCTCGGCGAGTGCGGCGCGTACGCCGGCTTCGGCGGAGCGCTCGCGGTCGGACCGACGTACATGATGGCGCAGGGCCCCTACGTCATCCCGCGCCTTCGCTTCGACGCGATGGGCGTGATGACCAACACCGCCCCGGTCGGCGCGTTCCGCGGAGCCGGTCGGCCCGAGGCCAGCGCCGCCCTCGACCGGATCCTCGACGTCGCCGCCCTCGAGCTCGGCATCGCGCCCGAGGAGATCCGCCGGCGCAACCTGATCCCCTCCGACCAGTTCCCCTTCACGACTCAGACCGGCGTGACCTACGACAACGGCGACTACCTCGTGCCCCTCGACGAGGCTCTGCGCATCGCCGACGTCGACGGCGCCCGCAAGGAGCAGCAGCGCCGGATCGACGCCGGCGAGAGCAGGCTGCTCGGCATCGGGGTCGCGACGTACGTCGAGATCACCGGCTTCGGAGGCTCGGAGTTCGGCTCGGTACAGGTTCACGAGGACGGCTCTGCGGTTGTCATGTCCGGCACCTCCTCGCACGGCCAGGGCCACGCCACGTCGTTCTCGATGATCGTCGCGGACCGGCTCGGCATCCCGCTCGACCAGATCAGCTACCGCCAGTCCGACACCGCGATGGTCCCCACCGGCGGTGGCACCGGCGGCTCCCGCTCGCTGCAGCTCGGCGGCAACGCCGTGTCGAAGGCCGCCGAGGAGCTGCACGAGAAGGCGATCGCGGTGGCGGCGCGGATGCTCGAGGCCAATGCCGCGGACATCTCGCTCGAGGACGGCGCCTTCACCATCGCCGGCGTACCCGATGTCGCGGTGTCGTGGACGGAGCTGGCGTCGTACGCCTTCGAGCACGACGGCGGCCTCGGCGTCGACACCGAGTTCACCCAGCACGGCGCGACCTTCCCCTTCGGTGCGCACGTCGCGATCGTCGAGGTCGACGTCGAGACCGGGCAGGCCCGGCCGATCCGGCACGTGGCCGTCGACGACTGCGGCCGCATCCTGAACCCCCTGATCGTGGCCGGCCAGCAGCACGGCGGCGCGATCCAGGGCATCAGCCAGGCCCTGTGGGAGGAGATGGTGTACGACGAGCAGGGCACGCCGATCACCAGCTCCTTCGCCGACTACGCGATCCCGACCGCCGCCGACGGCATCATGCTCGAGGCCTCCAACACCGAGACGCCCACCCCGGTGAACCCGATGGGTGCCAAGGGGATCGGGGAGTCCGCGACGATCGGCTCGACGCCCGCTGTGCAGAACGCCGTGGTCGACGCCCTCAAGCACCTCGGCGTCAAGCACATCGACCTGCCGTGCACGCCGGAGCGCGTCTGGCGCGAGATCCAGCACCCGCGGACCGACCTCTGGCGCGAGCCGCCCGCCGCGTTCGACAACCTGGCGAACGACGGCGACGAGCCCGACGTGATCGAGGCGTAGCCCGGGGACCGACCAGCGGCATCGGCGATCGGTGCGACAAAGAGCGTTGGAGCGGTACGTCGGTGTCACCCAGTGGCACCCACCGACCCGGCATCTGGGTGCCGTTGCACTGTTCGGGCGCTGGGCCGGTCAGGCGGGGCGTATGGTCACGCCGATGAGGCGGGTGATCATCGGATGGGTGTCGGGTTTCGCGCTGGCCACGATCCTGTGGTTCACACTGAGCCCGCTCCTGACGGACGCGCAGGAGCAGCTGATCGGTTGGCTCCTGATAGGCACGTATGTCGTGGCCGTCGCGATCGTGTGGCTCCGCGCCCGGCGGAAGGCAGACCAGGGCCCCTCCACGTGAGGCGCACAGGCGTCCTTTCGCCTGGTCCTCCTTCTGGGAGTCGCGCTCCGTGCTTGAGAGGCCCCTCAGCTGACGTGAGTGCGACCCCTCGCTCGGCGAACAGGTCGTCGGGCCGGGCGTGGAAGCGAACGTTGCGACGCGCACGGCCCGCCGTCCTACGCGACGGGGTCGCTTCCTACACTTGGCGCGTGTCAGCGCCCGTCTCTCCCGCAGACCGGGCCGTCGAGATCGACGGGCTGGTCATGCGGTACGGCGACAAGGTCGCCGTCGACGGGCTGAGCCTCACCGTCGAGCGCACCTCGATCACCGCCGTGCTCGGCCCAAACGGCGCCGGCAAGACCACCACCCTCGAGACCGCCGAGGGCTACCGGTCGCCTCAGGTCGGGCGGGTCCGCGTGCTGGGGCTCGATCCGGTGCGGCAGCGCCGGCAGCTGCTCCCGCGCATCGGCGTGATGCTCCAGGGCGGCGGTGCCTGGGGCGGGGTCCGGGCCGACGAGATGCTGCGTCATGTCGCGCGGCTGCACGCCCACCCGCTCGACCTGGGCGTCCTGTCCGAGCGGCTGGGTCTGGGTGACTGCGGCCGCACGCCGTACCGCCGGCTCTCCGGCGGCCAGCAGCAGCGGCTGGGGCTGGCGATGGCGATCGTCGGGCGACCGGAGATCGTGTTCGTCGACGAGCCGACCGCGGGCATGGACCCCGCCGCACGTCGTACGACGTGGGACCTGCTGCGCGAGCTCCGTGGGGCCGGGGTGACGGTCGTGCTCACGACGCACTACATGGAGGAGGCCGAGCGCCTCGCCGACCGGATCCACATCATCGACCACGGACGCCTCATCGCCAGCGGTACGTCGCTCGAGCTCACCCGCGGCGGCAGCTCCGCCACGATCCGCCTGGTGGTGACCCGGCCGTTCCCGGCCGACGCGCCCGAGTCGCTGCGCGCGGCGCTCGGTGCCCAGGTCGAGGTGAACCTGCTCGACGCGGTGAGCATCGTGGTGACCGGCCCGGCCGACGCCTCCAGCCTGGCCGTGGTGTCGCGCTGGTGCGAGGAGAACGATGTGCTCCCGGAGTCGCTGACGCTCGGTCAGCGCACCCTGGAGGACGTCTTCCTCGAGCTGACCGGACGCGAGCTGGCGTCGTGAGCGAGAAGGATGGTCTCGACAAGCTCGACCCACGAGGAAAGCTCGACCCACGAGGAAAGCCCGACCCACGAGGAAAGCCCGACCCACGAGGAAAGCTCGAGCTCTCTCCGCTCCCCGGGGCCGCGCCGTTCGGCCGCCAGGTCGCCGCACAGGCGGCGATGGAGGCGCGCCTCATGCTGCGCAACGGGGAGCAGCTGCTGCTGGCGGTCGTGATCCCCGTGGTCGTCCTCGTCGGCGGGGTCAACGGCGCCCACCACGTCGGCATCCACTTCACGCACCGTCCCGTGGACGAGTTCACACCAGGAGTTCTCGCGCTCGCGGTGATGTCGACGGCCTTCACGTCGCTCGCCATCGCCACCGGGTTCGAGCGGCGGTACGGCGTCATCAAGCGGCTCGGCTCGTCGCCGCTCCCCCGCTCCGGGCTGCTGGCCGGCAAGGTCGGCGCGCTGCTGGTGGTCGAGGTGCTCCAGATCGCGGTGATCTCCGTGGTCGCGCTGGTCCTGGGCTGGGACCCGGCCGGCGGGATCCTCGGCGCGGTCCTCGCGGTCGTCCTCGGGACCGGCGCCTTCGCCGCCCTCGGGCTCTTCGTCGCCGGTGTCCTCCGCGCCGAGGCCACCCTGGCGGCGGCCAACCTCGTCTATCTGCTGCTCATGGCCGGCGGCGCGGTGGTTCTGCCCAGCTCGTCGTACGGCGCGTTCGGGCACGTCGCCACCTTGCTGCCGTCGGGTGCCCTGGGCGACGCGATGCGCCAGGCGCTGGTCGACGGGACCACCGCCTGGGGCGAGCTCGGCGTACTGCTTCTCTGGGCCGTCCTCGGCACCGTCCTCACGGCGAGGACGTTCTCGTGGGAGTGAGTACCTGGCTGCGCCGGTTCGCCTGGGCGACGCTCGCTGCGAACGTCGTACTCGTGGTGACCGGCGGCGCAGTCCGCCTCACCGGCTCCGGGCTCGGCTGCCCCACGTGGCCGCGCTGCGACGACAGCTCCTTCACCCCGCACGGCGCACTCGGCGTCCACCAGCTCATCGAGTTCGGCAACCGCACGCTGACGTTCGTGCTCGTCGCGATCGCGGTCGCCACCTTCGTCGCGGCGCGGGCCAGTGGCCGGCGTGACCTGACCCGGATGTCGGTCCTGCTGGCTCTGGCGATCCCGGCCCAGGCGGTGCTCGGCGGGATCACCGTGCTCACCGACCTCAACCCGTGGGTCGTCTCGCTGCACCTGATCGTGTCGCTCGCGATCGTCTCGATCGCGGTGCTGTTCCTGCACCGGCTCGACCACCCTGCCGTGGCACCGGCCGCCGGGATGGTGCCTGCGCTCGCGCTGACGACGTACGCCGCGACCTGGCTGGTGCTCTACGCCGGTACCGCCGTGACCGGGTCGGGTCCACACGCCGGCGATGCGAAGGCCCACCGCAACGCCCTCGACCCGCTCCAGATCAGCCAGTTCCATGCGGATCTGGTCTTCCTGCTGATCGGCCTGTCCGCGGGGCTGTGGTTCGCGCTGCGCGCGTCCGGCGCGGACACCCGGCCGGCCACGCTGCTGCTCGGCCTCGAGGGTGCTCAGGCGGTGGTCGGCTTCGTGCAGTACTTCGCCGGGCTGCCGGTCGCCGTCGTCATGCTGCACATGCTCGGTGCGGCCCTCGTAGCCGCCGCGGCGACCTGGCTGCTGATCTCGGTCCGGGAGCCGGACGGGTCGAGCCGAGGTGCCGGACGATGGACGACGGTTGGCCTGCACCCCCGTGGACGGGCCAACCGTCGTACCCCCTGAGACGCCTGGGGCACCTGTTCGGTTGCGTCCCGCCACTGAGCGGATGATCAGCGGGTGAGCAGCGGGTCGAGCGCCACCGCCACGAAGAGCAGCGACAGGTAGAGGTTCGAGGCGTGGAAGAGCACCATCGGCTTGATGATGGTGAGGTCCTCGGTGCCGCGCGTGCGACCCCGCATCCGGTGGGCCTGTACCAGGAAGACGGCGCCCAGCCCGGCCGCGATCAGCGGGTAGACCCAGCCGGTGTCGGCCACCGGCCACAGCAGCAGCGAGGTCGCCACCATCACCCAGCTGTAGACCACGATCTGCCGACCCACCACCTCGGCCGGGGCGACGACCGGCAGCATCGGCACGTCGACGCCCGCGTAGTCCTCGCGGTAGCGCAGGGCGAGCGCCCACGTGTGCGGCGGCGTCCAGAAGAAGACGACGGCGAACAGGACGACCGGCGCCCACGCCAGCTGGTCGGTCACGGCCGTCCAGCCGATCAGGGCGGGGAAGCAGCCGGCCAGGCCGCCCCAGACGATGTTCTGCGTCGTACGTCGCTTGAGCAGCATCGTGTAGACGAAGAGGTAGAAGCACTCGGCGACGAGCGACAGCCCGGCCGAGAGGGGGTTCACCCACTCGAAGAGGATCACCGTCGCCAGCACGGCGAGCACCAGGCCGAACACCAGCGCCGACGCCGGCGTCACGATGTGCCGCGGCAGTGCGCGACGACGCGTGCGGCGCATCTGCTCGTCGATGTCGCGGTCGTAGACGCAGTTGAGGGCCGAAGCCGAACCGGCCGAGAGCGCGCCGCCCACGACGGTCGCCAGCACGAGCCCCAGGTCGGGGACGCCTCGCGCCGCGAAGAACATCACGGGCACGGTGGTCAGGAGCAGCAGCTCGATGACGCGCGGCTTGGTGAGACCGACGTACGCCGCGACCACGTCGCGATAGCTGGTGTGACCGGTCGCCCGTGGGGAGTCCGACTCGGAAAGAGCCGGGACTCGGTGGCCGACGTATGTCACGGACTTCCTCGGGTACGGAGGGGCAGGACGCGTCTCGCAGTCTATCGGCAGGGGTGGGTAGGCTCGGAGACGGCCGAGGAGATGCCCGGAGCCCAGCCGGAAGCACTCCCCTCTCACCCGTCCTGGAAGGAATCTCTGCGTGAGCACCACACCCGCGAAGCTGGACTGGACCGAGCTGGACGAGAAGGCCGTGGACACCGTGCGGGTGCTCGCCATGGACTCCGTGCAGAAGGTCGGGAACGGCCACCCCGGCACCGCGATGAGCCTCGCCCCGGCGGCGTACCTGCTCTTCCAGAAGGTGATGCGGCACAACCCCGCCGACCCCCACTGGCCCGGTCGCGACCGGTTCGTCCTGTCCTGCGGCCACTCGAGCCTGACCCTCTACATCCAGCTCTTCCTGGGCGGCTGGGGCCTCGAGCTCGACGACCTCGAGTCGCTGCGCACGTGGGGCAGCAAGACGCCCGGCCACCCCGAGTACGGCCACACCGCCGGCGTCGAGACGACCACCGGCCCCCTCGGCCAGGGCATCGGCAACGCCGTCGGCATGGCCATGGCCACGCGCCGCGAGCACGGCCTGCTCGACCCCAACGCCACGTGGGGCGACTCGCCCTTCGACCACCAGGTCTACGCCCTCTGCTCGGACGGCGACATCGAGGAGGGCGTCTCGGCCGAGGCGTCGGCCCTCGCCGGCGTGCAGGAGCTCGGCAACCTCACGCTGATCTACGACCACAACCGCATCTCGATCGAGGACGACACCGACATCGCCCTCGGGGAGGACGTCGGCGCCCGCTACGAGGCCTACGGCTGGCACGTGCAGCACGTCGACTGGACCAACGGCGGCACGACGTACGTCGAGGACGTGCCGGCGCTCTACGACGCGATCCGCCGGGCCGAGGCCGTCACCGACAGGCCGAGCTTCATCGTGCTGCACACGATCATCGCCTGGCCCGCCCCCGACGCCCAGAACACCGGCAAGGCCCACGGCTCCGCCCTCGGCGCCGACGAGGTCGCGGCCACGAAGAAGGTGCTCGGCTTCGACCCGGAGCAGACTTTCGAGGTGCCCGCCGGTGTTCTCGAGCACACCCGCCAGGCGGTCGAGCGCGGTAAGGCCGCGCAGGCCGAGTGGGACACGGCGTACTCCGCATGGGCGCGCAAGCCGTCGGCCGACACCGCTCTGTTCGACCGCCTGCAGACCCGCACCCTGCCCGAGGGCTGGACCGCGAAGATCCCGAGCTTCCCGGCCGACCCGAAGGGCATGGCGACCCGCGTCGCGTCCGGCCAGGTGATCAACGCGGTCGCCGAGACGCTGCCCGAGCTGTGGGGCGGCTCGGCCGATCTCGCCGGCTCCAACAACACCACCATCGAGGGCGCACCGTCGTTCATCCCGAGCAACCGCGCGACCAAGATGTGGAAGGCCGACCCGATGGCGGGGCGCGTGCTCCACTTCGGCATCCGCGAGCACGGTATGGGCGCGATCATGAACGGCATCGCCGTCCACGGCGGCACCCGCGTCTTCGGCGGCACCTTCCTCACCTTCTCCGACTACATGCGGGGGGCCGTCCGGCTGGCCGCCCTGATGGGGCTGCCGGTCACCTACGTCTGGACCCACGACTCCATCGGTCTCGGTGAGGACGGCCCGACCCACCAGCCGGTCGAGCACCTCGCCGCGCTCCGCGCCATCCCCGGGCTCGACGTCGTACGCCCCGCCGACGCCAACGAGACGGCCGCGTGCTGGCAGACCGTGCTCGAGCACACCGACCGCCCGGCCGGGCTCGTCCTGTCGCGCCAGAACCTCCCCGTCTTCCCGCGCGGCGAGGACGGCGCTGGCCTGGTTTGGGGCGACACCGGCAACGTCCACCGCGGTGGCTACGTGCTGCTCGACACCGACGGCGGCCAGCCCGACGTCGTACTGGTCGGCACGGGCTCCGAGGTGCAGCTGGCTGTCCGGGCCCGTGAGCTCCTCGCGGCCGACGGCGTACGAGCCCGCGTGGTCTCGATGCCGTGTCGTGAGTGGTACGACGCCCAGGACACGTCCTACCGCGACACCGTGATCCCGCCGATCGTGAAGGCCCGGGTGTCCGTCGAGGCGGGTGTCGCCCAGGGCTGGCGCGAGGTCGTCGGCGACCACGGGCGCATCGTGTCGCTCGACCACTACGGCGCCTCCGCCGCCTACGAGCGCATCTACCGCGAGTTCGGGATCACCGCCGAGGCCGTGGCCGCCGCGGCCCACGACAGCATCCGGGTGGCCGGCGGCTGAGCACGCCGGCACCTCCATCGCTCCACGTCTCCCCAAGGAGGAAGCAGTGAACGATCGACTGCAGCAACTGTCCGAGGCCGGTGTGTCCATCTGGCTGGACGACCTCTCACGTGAGCGTCTCGAGACGGGCAACCTCGAGGACCTCGTGAAGAACTCCCACGTGGTCGGCGTGACCAGCAACCCGTCGATCTTCCAGGCGGCGCTGAGCGACGGCGAGCGCTACGACCCCCAGATCCGTGAGCTCGCGGCCCGGGGCGCCGACACCGACGAGACGGTCCGCATCCTCACCACCGACGACGTACGCGACGGCTGCCGGGTGCTGCGACCGGTCTTCGACGCCACCGACCACGTCGACGGCCGCGTCTCGATCGAGGTCTCCCCCGGGCTCGCCCACGACGCGGACGGCACCGTCGCGGAGGCGGGCGACCTCTGGAAGACCGTCGGCGAGCCCAACCTGTTCATCAAGATCCCGGGCACCAAGGAGGGCTGCCCGGCGATCACCGAGACGCTCGCGGCCGGGATCAGCGTCAACGTGACCCTGATCTTCGGTCTCGACCAGTACCACGACGTGATGGAGGCCCACTTCGCAGGCCTCGAGAAGGCCCGTGACAACGGCCACGACCTGTCCACCCTCCACTCGGTCGCGTCGTTCTTCGTCTCCCGCGTCGACACCGAGATCGACAAGCGCCTCGACGCCCTCACCTCGGGGCCGGGGACGGATCCGGCGCTGAAGGGCAAGGCCGGCGTCGCCAATGCACGACTCGCCTTCAAGGCCTTCGAGGACTTCTACGCCGGTGACCGGTGGGCCTCCCTCGAGGCCGACGGCGCGCGCAAGCAGCGCCCCCTCTGGGCGTCGACGGGCGTCAAGAACCCCGCCTACGACGACACCATGTACGTCGTCGACCTGGTCGTCGAGGACACCGTGAACACGATGCCGGAGAAGACCCTCGACGCCGTGGCCGACCACGGCGAGATCAGGGGCGACCGGGTGCGGCCGTTCTACCACGATGCCGCCGCGCACATGAAGGCGCTGGCCGACGCGGGTATCGACTACGACGACGTCATCGACGTCCTCATCACGGAGGGTGTCGACAAGTTCGTGACCGCCTGGAGCGAGCTCGGCGAGACCGTGACGGCGCAGCTCGAGCAGGCCAAGGGAGCCTCGTGACCGAAGCGCCGGTGGATGCCGTCGCGACGGCGGCCTGGTCGCGACTCACCGCGCTCGCCGAGGGCTTCGAGCCCGACCTGCGCGGGTGGTTCGACACCGATCCGGCTCGCGTCGAGCGCCTCACCTTCACTGCGGCCGACCTCCACGTCGACCTCTCGAAGTCCTTCCTCCACGGCGACGTGCTCCCGGCCCTCCTCGCCCTGGCCGACGAGGTGGGACTCGAGCGGCGCCGCGACGCGATGTTCGCCGGGCAGCACATCAACGTCACCGAGGACCGCGCGGTCCTGCACACCGCCCTGCGCCTTCCCGCCGGGGCGGCTCTCGAGGTGGACGGGCAGGACGTCGTCGCGGAGGTCCACGACGTGCTGCGACGGGTCTACGCCTTCGCCGAGCAGGTGCGCAGCGGCACCTGGACGGGTGTCACCGGCGAGCGCGTGCGTACCGTGGTCAACATCGGGATCGGCGGCTCCGACCTCGGACCGGTGATGGCCTACGAGGCCCTCGCGCCCTACCGCGACCCCGCCTTGGAGTGCCGCTTCATCTCCAACATCGACCCGACCGACGCGGCCACCACCCTGGCCGACCTCGACCCGGCGACGACCCTGTTCGTCGTCTCGAGCAAGACCTTCGGCACGCTCGAGACGCTGACCAACGCTCGGCTGTGCCGGGCCTGGCTGCTGGACGGGCTCCGCGGTTCCGACGCCGACGAGGCCGTGAAGCGCCACTTCGTGGCCGTCTCCACGGCCCTCGACAAGGTGGCGGACTTCGGCATCGACCCGGCCAACGCGTTCGGCTTCTGGGACTGGGTGGGCGGCCGCTACTCAGTGGACTCGGCGATCGGCACCTCCCTGGTCGTGGCGATCGGCCCCGAGCGGTTCGCCGAGTTCCTGTCCGGCTTCCACGCCATGGACGAGCACTTCCGTACGACGGAGCCGGCGCGCAACGTGCCCGTGCTGATGGGGCTGCTCAACGTCTGGTACGCCGACCTCCTCGGCGCGCAGACCCATGCGGTGCTGCCCTACGCCCAGCTGCTGCACCGGTTCCCGGCGTACCTCCAGCAGCTGACGATGGAGTCCAACGGCAAGAGTGTGCGGTGGGACGGCACCCCGGTGACGGCCGGGACCGGCGAGATCTTCTGGGGCGAGCCGGGCACCAACGGCCAGCACGCGTTCTACCAGCTGATCCACCAGGGCACCCGGCTGGTCCCGGCCGACTTCGTCGCGGTGGCCAACCCGGCGTACCCGCTCCGCGACGGCCACGACGGGCAGGACGTCGACGTCCACGAGCTGTTCCTGGCCAACTTCCTCGCACAGACCCGCGCCCTGGCGTTCGGCAAGACGGCCGACGAGGTGCGCGCCGAGGGGACGGACGAGGCCGTCGTCCCCGCCCGGGTCTTCCCGGGCAACCGCCCGACCACGTCCATCATGGCGCCCGAGCTCAGCCCGGCCGTGCTCGGCCAGCTGGTGGCCCTCTACGAGCACATCACGTTCACACAGGGCGTGGTCTGGGGCATCGACAGCTTCGACCAGTGGGGCGTCGAGCTCGGCAAGCAGCTGGCCCAGCAGGTCGGCCCGGCCATCGCCGGGGACGACGACGCCCTCGCCGGCCAGGACGCCTCGACCCGTGCGCTGATCTCCTACTACCGAAAGCAGCGTCGTCCATGAGCGACTGGGTGAACCCGCTCCGCGATCCCCGCGACCGCCGCCTGCCGCGCATCGCGGGGCCGTGCGGCATGGTCCTGTTCGGGGTCACCGGCGACCTGTCCCGCAAGAAGGTCATGCCGGCGATCTACGACCTCGCCAACCGCGGCCTCCTGCCGCCCGGCTTCAGTCTCACCGGTTTCGCCCGGCGCGACTGGGCCGACGAGGACTTCGCCCAGGTCGTCCACGACTCGGTCAAGGAGCACGCCCGCACCGAGTTCCGCGAGGAGGTGTGGAAGCAGCTCGCCGAAGGCTTCCGGTTCGTCCCCGGCAACTTCGACGACGACACGGCGTTCAACACCCTGAGGCGCACGATCGAGGAGCTCGACGAGGTGCGCGGCACCGGCGGCAACCACGCCTTCTACCTCGCGATCCCGCCCGGCTTCTTCGGCGACGTCGTCGGACAGCTGAAGGAGCACGGGCTGGCCCGGCCGGACCCCGGCTCCTGGCGTCGCGTCGTGGTGGAGAAGCCCTTCGGCCACGACCTGAAGTCGGCCCGAGAGCTGAACGCCGTCCTGGCGGACGTGTTCCCATCCGGGTCGATCTTCCGGATCGACCACTACCTCGGGAAGGAGACGGTCCAGAACATCCTGGCGATGCGCTTCGCGAACGCGATGTTCGAGCCGATCTGGAACTCCAACTACGTCGACCACGTCCAGATCACGATGGCCGAGGACCTCGGCATCGGCGGCCGAGCCGGCTACTACGACGGCATCGGCGCCGCCCGCGACGTGATCCAGAACCACCTCATGCAGCTGATGTCGCTGGTCGCGATGGAGGAGCCCACGTCGTTCGACGCGGAGAGCCTGCGGCTGGAGAAGCTCAAGCTGCTGTCGGCCGTCACACTGCCGCGCCGCCTCGACCTGACCACCGCCCGCGGACAGTACGCCGCCGGCTGGCAGGGCGGCGAGAAGGTCATCGGCTTCCTCGAGGAGGAGGGCGTCCGCAAGACGTCGAGGACCGAGACGTACGCCGCGGTCACGCTGCACGTGGACAACCGACGCTGGGCCGGCGTGCCGTTCTACCTCCGCACCGGCAAGCGGCTCGGCCGCCGGGTGACCGAGGTCGCGGTCGTGTTCAAACCCGCGCCCCACCTGCCGTTCGCCAAGACCGCGACCGAGGAGCTCACCCACAACGCGCTGGTGATCCGGATCCAGCCGGATGAGGGCATGACGATCCGCTTCGGCTCCAAGGTGCCCGGCACCTCCATGGAGATTCGCGACGTCAACATGGACTTCGCCTACGGCGGGTCCTTCACCGAGTCCAGCGCCGAGGCCTACGAACGGCTGATCCTGGACGTCCTGCTCGGCGACCCGCCCCTGTTCCCCCGCCATGCGGAGGTCGAGCGGTCGTGGCAGATCCTCGACCCGGTGCTCGACCACTGGGCCGGCAAGGGCAAGGCCGACCAGTACGAAGCCGGCACCTGGGGCCCCGCCTCCGGGGACCGGATGCTGGCCCGCGACGGACGCGTCTGGAGACGACCATGAACACCACCCCGGCAGGTGCCCCGAGATGATCGAGCTCATCGACACCAACGCCGCAACGATCGCGGCCGAGTTCGTGGCCGAGCGGATCCGGGCCGGCAGCCCGGCCATGGGCATGGTGATGACCCTGGTGATCGTGGTCGACGAGGACGGCGCGCCCGACGCGATGCGGGCCGCCCGCCAGGCCTCGCACGAGCACCCGGCCCGCGTCCTGGGCGTCATCCTCGGCGACGCCCGCGGCGCCCCGCAGGTCAACGCCCAGGTGATGACCGGCGACGGCTGGACCGGCGAGACCGCACTGATCCGGCTCAAGGGCGAGGTGGTCAGGCACTCGGAGTCGGTCGTGCTCCCGCTGCTGCTCCCCGACTCCCCCGTCGCGATGTGGTGGCCCGCGGATCCACCCGAGGATCCCGCGACAGATCCCCTCGGACGACTGGCCCAACGCCGCATCACCGACGCCGCGGGCGCCGTACGCGGCAAGGCGAAGGCGATCCACCTGCAGTGCTCGTCGTACTCCCCGGGCAACTCCGACCTCGCCTGGACCCGGATCACCCCGTGGCGCGCCCTGCTGGCCGCCGCCCTGGACCAGCACCAGCCCAAGATCACCGGCGGGTCGGTGACGGCCGAGCGGATCAGCCCCAGCGCCGAGCTGCTGGTGGCCTGGCTGTGTGACCGGCTCAAGGTGCGTATCGAGCGGCAGAGCTCGCGAGGGCCCGGCATCACCGAGGCGCGGCTCGAGACCCACGACGGGCCGATCATGATCTCGCGGCACGACGGCAGGCTCGCGACGTTCACCTCACCCGGTCGGCCCGACCGTCCGGTCGCGCTGAAGAGGCGAGGCCTGCCGGAGCTGCTGGCAGAGGAGCTGCGGCGCCTCGACGAGGACGACGTGTACGCCGCGACCGCCCGCAAGCTGGTCAGGCTGCACCTCCGATGACCACCGGTCCCGCCCCGCGTGTCGAGGTCCACGAGTCCGCCGCCGATCTCGCCACCTCGGTCGCCGGTGCCTTCCTGCGCGCGGTGACCGTCCTACAGGACGTCGGTGAGATCCCCCGGGTCGGGCTCACCGGCGGCACCATCGCCGACGCCATCCATCGTGAGATCGCCCGCCTCGGTGCGGACACCGATGTGGACTGGAGCAGGATCGACTTCTTCTGGGGCGACGAGCGGTTCGTGGCGCCGGAGTCCTCCGACCGCAACGCTCTCCAGGCGCGCGAGGCCTTCCTCGACCTCCTCGGTGTCGATCCGGCGCGCGTGCACGAGATCCCCTCGACGGCCGAAACGGCTTCGGTCGACGCGGCCGCTGCGTCGTACGCCGACACGGTCCGCGCCGCCGGCACCGGCAACATCCACGTGCTGATGCTCGGGGTGGGTCCCGACGGCCACATCGCGTCCCTCTTCCCCGGCCATCCGCAGCTCGACGTCGACGACCTCATCGCGGTCGGTGTCACGGACTCCCCGAAGCCGCCGCCGGAGCGGGTGAGCCTGACCTTCCCGGCGCTCAACCGGGCCGACGAGGTGTGGTTCGTGGTCAGCGGCGCCGACAAGGCCGAGGCCGTCGGCCGTGCGCTCGCCGCCACGCCTCCCGACATCCACGAGATCCCGGCCGCGGGGGTCCGTGGCCAGGGCGAGACCATCTGGTTCCTCGACCGCGGCGCCGCGAGCCGCGTCCCCTAGCCCGCTGCGCGAGCTCAGCCGACGGCGAACCCGAACGGCGACAGGTCGATGGCACTCGCGCCGTCGGTCGCGAGCTGGGCGAGGCACTCGCCGATGGCCGCGGAGTGCTTGAACCCGTGTCCGGAACACGGCGAGGCGACGATCACGTGGGGCCGGGACGGGAGCCGGTCGATGATGAAGCGGCTGCCGTCCGTGACGGTGTAGAGGCAGACCTCTGCCCTCAGGCAGCGTCCCGACAGGGCCGGCAGGCGCTGCCGGACACCACGCTCGTACATCTCGTCGATCTCGTCGGCGGTGACGGTGCGGTCGACCTCCTCTGCGGTGGTCGCCTCGACGTACTGCTCGCGGGCGACCTTCGCGCCACCGGAGGGCCCGTCGATCATCGGGAAGCCGTAGATCGCGTCCCTCAGCTCGCGGCCCGGCCACCAGATGTAGACCGGGGAGTCGCGCAGTGCCGGGTACGACGACGGGTCGCGCAGGTCGAACCAGAACATCGCCTGCCGGTGGATCCGCACTCTCGACGCCAGCTCGGGAGCCAGCTCGGAGATCCACGGCCCTGCGCAGATCACCAGGGTCGACGCCTCGACGGTCTGCTGCGTCGTACGGATCGTGACGTGGGACCCGTGGTCGTCGTACCCGAGGACCCGCTCGCCCGCGGCGACCGTCGCGCCCAGCTCGCGGGCGAGCCGGAGCTGCGCGTCGACCGCGCGCTCCGGCCTCACGAACCCCGCGCCGGGCTCGAAGTACGCCTGCTCCGCACCGGCGAGGGCGAACTGGGGGAACCGCGACGCCAGCTCGGTCGTGCCGAGCAGCTCGTGCTCGACGCCGTACGCCTCGGCGGCCCCGACCGTGCGCTCCAGGAAGCTCTCGCTGCCGTGCATCGCGAAGACCCGCTCGGGCGGCGCCATCACGAGACCACCGACCGGGGAGAGGATCTCGAGGCCGGTCTGCTGCTCGAGGTCTCGCCAGATCTCGTGCGAGCGCCGTACGAGCGGGACATAGACCAGCCCCTCGCCGACCGCGACGCGGGTGATCCTGGTGTCTCCGTGCGTCGAGCCGAAGGGATGGGGCGGCTGGTAGCGGTCCAGGCCGAGCACGCTCACGCCGGCCTTCGCCAGCTGGTACGTCGCGGCGCTTCCCATCGCGCCCAGCCCGACCACCACCACGTCGTACCGCATCGTGGGAGCCTAGGCGAGGCGGTGTGTCGCTCGTCGATGCAGGCTCAGTCCGGCTGGTGGAGGGTCCAGATGGGGACCTCGCGAATGGGGTGGAGGTCCTCCTCGGTCTCTGCGTGGGAGTTCTGCCGGGCGACCTCGGTGCCGAACTCGATGTGCTCCATCACCGCGCGACGGAAGTCGGGGTCGGTAGGCAGGTCCGCAGCGTCGAGCGCCACGGCGTACAGGTCGACGAACCGTTGGCGTTGCTCCTCGGTGATCCGGAGCCCACGGTGGACGTCGATGAGGTGCCGGAAACCGAGCTCACGGGAGAACCGGTCCGGACCGCCGAAGGACTCGGCGGTGAACATCGTCAGATGCTCGACGTGCTGCGGCTGTCCTTCGCCGAACAGCGGCTGGAGCAGCGGGTCACGCAGGACGCTTGCGTAGAGCGTCTCCTCCAGCCGGTGGAGAGCTCCCCAGCCACCGGCCATCTCATAGAGGCTGGGCTGGTCAGCCACGTGTCGGCCCTCCCGAGTGGTGGGGATCAGAAGACGATGTCGCCGGACTTGCGGCGGCTGCGGAGCAGCTGGATCGCCTCGTCCAGGATCTGGGTCGCCTCCGCGTCGGAACGACGCTCCTTCACGTAGGCGAGGTGCGTCTTGTAGGGCTCGATCTTGGGTGCGGGAGGGGGATTCTCCGAGTCGAGGCTCGCGGGCAGCCCACACTTGGGGCAGTCCCACGAGTCGGGCACCACGGCGTCGACGGCGAACGTCACCACCGACCGGTGCTCGTGAGAGCAGAAGTAGGTGACGGCCTGCCTCGGCGCGGCCTCGCCACGCTCCGCCTCACCCATCGGACCAGCTCCGACCCGGCTTCCCCGGATCGCGTTTCCTCCACCAGCCACGTGCGCCGAACCTCTCTCAGTTCTGGTAGGCCAGCAGAAGGCCCAGGGCGATGACGCAAGCGAACCAGATGGCGCCGACACCGATGGTGAACCGGTCCAGGTTTCGCTCCGCCACTGACGATCCCCCGAGCGAGCTGGAGACACCGCCGCCGAACATGTCCGACAGACCGCCCCCGCGGCCCTTGTGCAACAGCACGAGCAGCACCAGCACACAGCTGGTGAGGACGAGCAGGATCGTGAAGACGGTGGTCACAGCGCCATAGCCTACGTCACCATCCGGGGTGCGCCGAACCGGCCCACACGCCGGTCCAGACCGGCTTGACGGCCGGTCACAGAGTCGGCATGTCGTAGAACCGGCAGATGCCGCCGAACTCCTCGGCCTGCAGGCTCGCGCCACCGACCAGGGCACCGTCGATGTCCTGCTCGGCCATGATCCCGGCGATGTTGGCGGCCTTGACCGAGCCGCCGTACAGGATGCGGCAGCCGTCGGCGGCCTCGTCGCCCGCCGTCTCGCGCAGCCGCGCCCGGATCGCCCCGCAGACCTCCTGGGCGTTGTCGGGGGTGGCCACCTCACCGGTGCCGATCGCCCACACCGGCTCGTAGGCCACGACCAGGGAGGTGATCTCCTCGGGGCTGAAACCCGCCATCGACCGGTCGATCTGGCCGACGCAGTGGTCGACGTGACCGTCGGCCCTACGGATGTCGAGCCCCTCACCGACACAGACGATCGGGGTCATCCCCGCGCCGATCACCTGACGGGCCTTGCGGTTGACGACCTCGTCGGTCTCACCGTGCAGCTCGCGCCGCTCCGAGTGCCCGACGATCGCGTAGCTGCAGCCCAGCTTGGCCAGCATGAGGGCCGAGATCTCGCCCGTGTATGCCCCGGAGTCGTGCTCGGAGACGTCCTGCGCGGCGTACCGGATGGAGAGGTGGTCGCCGTCGACGAGCGTCTGCACGGACCGGAGGTCGGTGAACGGCGGAGCGACGACGACCTCGGTGCGCGCGTGGTCGTGCTTCTTGTCCGTGAGGATCCAGGCGAGCTTCTGGACGAGCGCCACCGCCTCGGGATGGGTGAGGTTCATCTTCCAGTTGCCCGCCATCAGCGGGATGCGGGTGGTCATCGTTTCCTTTCAGTGTCCTTGGTCTCGACAGGCTCGACCCGCGGACGGGATCAGCGCTCGAGGACCGCGATGCCGGGGAGCTCCCTGCCCTCGAGGAACTCGAGGCTGGCACCGCCGCCGGTCGAGATGTGCCCGAAGTCGCCCTCGGCGAAGCCGAGCTGCCGCACCGCCGCGGCCGAGTCGCCGCCGCCGACCACCGACAGACCGTCGACCTCGGTCAGAGCCTGCGCGACCGCCCGGGTGCCCTCGGCGAACGCGGCCGTCTCGAAGACCCCCATCGGGCCGTTCCAGAAGACCGTGCGGGCGTCGGCGATCGCGGCTGCGAAGGCGCGTGCCGACTCGGGGCCGATGTCGAGCCCGAGGCTGTCCGCCGGGATCTCGCCCGCCGGTACGACGCGTGGTTGCGCCGCCCGGTCGACCGAGGGGAACTCGGTGTCGACCACGATGTCGGTCGGCAGCACGATGTCGACGCCGGTCTCGTCGGCACGCCGGAGGTAGTCGCGGCAGGTGTCGAGCTGGTCGTCCTCGAGCAGGCTCTTGCCGACCTCGAGGCCCTGGGCCGCCAGGAACGTGAACACCATCCCGCCGCCGATCAGGAGCCGGTCGGCCTTCCCGAGCAGGTGGTCGATCACGCCGAGCTTGTCGGAGACCTTCGAGCCGCCGAGCACGACGACGTAGGGGCGGGCGGGGTCGACGGTGAGCCGGCGGAGCACGCCGATCTCGGTAGCCACCAGTTGGCCCATCGCGTGCGGGAGCCGCAGCGCGACGTCGTACACGCTGGCCTGCTTGCGGTGGACGACCCCGAACCCGTCGGACACGAAGCAGTCGGCCATCGCCGCGAGCTCGTCGGCGAACGCGCCGCGCACGTCGTCGTCCTTGCTCGTCTCGCCGGCGTTGAAGCGGACGTTCTCGAGCACGGCCACGTCGCCGTCGGCCAGGGCGGCGACCGTGGCGGTCGCCGAGGGCCCGATCGTGTCCTCGGCGAAGGCGACCGGCCGGCCCAGCAGCTCGCCCAGCCGCTTCGCGACGGGGGCCAGCGAGTAGCGCGCCTCGGGCTCGCCCTTGGGCCGGCCCAGGTGGGCGACCACGATCACGCGGGCACCGGCGTCGGACAGCTCACGGATCGTCGGCACGCTCGCGCGCACCCGGCCGTCGTCGGTGATCGTGCTGTGTCCGTCTTCGTGGCGATCCAGCGGGACGTTGAGGTCGGAGCGGACCAGGACCCGCTTGCCGCGGAGCTCGCCCAGGGCCTCGAGGTGTGACGCCACGGTCAGAGCGAGCTGCCGACGAGCGCAGACAGGTCGATCAGACGGTTGGAGTAGCCCCACTCGTTGTCGTACCAGCCGACCACCTTGACCTGGTTGCCGTTGGCCAGGGTGCAGCCGGCGTCGATGGTGCACGACGCCGGCCACGTCACGATGTCGGAGCTGACGATCTCGTCCTCGGTGTACTCGAGGTACGGCGCCAGCGGACCGGACTCGGCGGCGGCCCGGAACGCGGCGTTCACCTCGTCCTTGGTGACCTCGGCGTTCAGGGTCACGGTCAGGTCGGTGACCGAGCCGGTGGGCACCGGCACGCGCAGGGCGTAGCCGTCCAGCCTGCCCTTGAGCTCGGGCAGGACGAGCGAGATCGCCTTCGCCGCGCCGGTGGTGGTCGGGATGATGTTGGTGGCGCCGCCGCGAGCACGACGCAGGTTGATCTGGCCCTTGCGGTTGAGCGAGATCTGGTCGAGCAGCTGCTGCTCGGTCGTGTAGGCGTGCACCGTGGTCATGAAGCCCTTGTCGATGCCCCAGTTGTCGAGCAGGACCTTGGCCATCGGGCCGAGGCAGTTCGTCGTACAGCTGGCGTTGGAGATGACGTGGTGCTTCGAGGCGTCGTAGTCACCGTCGTTGATGCCCATCACGATCGTGATGTCCTCGTCGGTGGCGGGGGCCGAGATGATGACCTTCTTGGCTCCGGCGTCGAGGTGCTTGTGGGCGTCGGCGGCCTTCGTGAACAGGCCGGTCGACTCGATCACGATGTCCGCACCGATGTCACCCCAGGCGAGTGCGGCCGGGTCGCGCTCGGCGCTCGCGTGGATCTTGGTGCCGTCGACGGTCAGTGAGCTCTCGTCGGAGTCGATGTGCCCCGGGTAGCGACCCAGGATCGAGTCGTAGCGCAGGAAGTGGGCGAGGATGTCGTTGCCCGCGAGGTCGTTGATCCCGACGACCTCCACGTCCTCGCCCGACGCCTGGACGGCGCGGAGGAAGTTGCGGCCGATCCGGCCGAAGCCGTTGATGCCTACGCGAACGGTCACTGCTGCTCCTAGGTCGTTGCGTGTCGTGCTGGATGCCGGCTGCCTCCCGCAGCCGGTAGCACGACCCTATCCCCCGGCTCGCGCGCGACTGAGGGGCGTTCAGGGTACGTACGGGTAACCAAGGTCCCTTGCCTCGTGGGTCGAGCCTGTCGAGACCACGACCCTCGGGATCAGGCGCCGTCAGTCCTCGTCGGCGAGCATCTCGGGGGTCAGCGACGCCTCGGTGTCGGGGATGCCGAGGTCCTCGGCGCGCTTGTCGGCCATCGCCAGCAGCCGGCGGATGCGGCCGGCGATCGCGTCCTTGGTGAGCACCGGCTGGTGGAGCTGGCCGAGCTCCTCGAGCGAGGCCTGCTTGTGCTCGAGGCGTAGGCCGCCGGCCATCTTGAGATGGTCGGGCACCTCGTCGCCCAGGATCTCGAGCGCTCGCTGGACCCGGGCCCCGGCAGCCACCGCGGCGCGGGCGGAGCGTCGTAGGTTGGCGTCGTCGAAGTTCGCGAGCCGGTTGGCCGTCGCCCGCACCTCTCGCCGCATCCGGCGCTCCTCCCAGGCCATCAGCGCCTCGTGGGCGCCGAGTCTGGTCAGCAGCTGGGAGATCGCGTCGCCGTCGCGGATCACCACGCGGTCGACGCCGCGCACCTCACGTGCCTTGGCCGGGATGCCCAGACGGCGGGCCACGCCGACGAGCGCGAGCGCGGCCTCGGGACCGGGACAGGTCACCTCGAGCGACGACGAGCGACCGGGCTCGGTGAGCGAGCCGTGGGCCAGGAACGCACCGCGCCAGGCCGCGACGGCGTCGCAGGCACCACCGGACACGACGGCGGGAGGGAGCCCGCGCACGGGCCGCCCTCGGTTGTCGAGCAGGCCGGTCTGACGGGCCAGGGCCTCGCCGTCCTTGACGACGCGGACGAGGTAGCGGCTGCCCTTGCGGATGCCGTTGCCCTGCACCATCGCGACGTCGCTGTGGTGGCCGAACACCTCCGCGATGTCCTTACGGAGGCGGCGGGCCGCTGCTCCGGTGTCGAGCTCCGCCTCCACCACGATCTTGCCGCTGACGATGTGGAGCCCGCCGGCGAAGCGCAGCATGGTCGACACCTCGGCCTTGCGACAGCACGTCTTGGTGATGTGGGTGTTGGCGATCTCCGCCTTCACCTGCGCCGTCATCGCCATGGCGCCGATCCTGCCACGCCCGTCAACAACCGTCGTAGGTCTCAGATCTCGGATCTGGCGGAGCCCGAGAGGATCCGCGCGTACGCCGCTGCGAGCCTGGCCGGGTCATGGCGGGGCGTGCCGTCGTCGCGGGCGAGGTCGGCCACCATGAGGTCGGCACCGCACCGGCCGGCCAGTGCCTCGAGCCCGGAGGTGTCGCCGGTCGCGCCCGAGCGATCGACGAGGACGGTGCCGATCTTCAGGTCGGGCACGTGGTCGAGCAGCGTGGCCAGATGGTCGATCGCCGCGAAGCCTTCGGTCTCGCCGTCCTGGGGCGCGAGGTTGAGGACGACGACGAGGTGCGCGTCGGTCTGCTCCAGGGCCTCGCGCAGCGACGGCACCATCAGGTGCGGGAGCACGGAGGTGAACCACGAGCCCGGGCCGAGGACGACGAGGTCGGCCTCGCGGATCGCGGCGACCGCCTCCGGACACGGCCGCAGGTCGGGCGGGATCAGCGAGATCGACTCGATCGTGCCGGCGGAGGTCGCCACAGCGACCTGGCCGCGGACCGTCGTGAGCGCCTCCGGATGGGCGGGGTCGACACCACTGACCTCGGCGCTGATGTCGAGCGGGGTCAGCGCCATCGGCAGGACCCGTCCGCGCGCACCGAGCAGCCGCCCCACCAAGTCGAGCGCCTCCACGTGGTCACCGAGGAGCTCCCACAGGCTGACGATCAGCAGGTTGCCGACCACGTGGCCCTGCATCTCGCCGGTGCCGGCGAAACGGTGCTGCAGCACGCGGGCCCAGGTCTCGCCCCACTCGCCGTCGTCGCACAGCGCGGCCAACGCCATCCGCAGGTCGCCCGGCGGCAGGACGCCGAACTCCGCGCGCAGCCGGCCGGACGACCCCCCGTCGTCGGCGACCGTCACGACGGCGGTGAGCTCGACGGGGAGCCGGCGGAGCGCGGAGAGGGACGCGTGGAGGCCGTGCCCGCCGCCCAACGCCGTCACCCGGTGCGTTGTCGGGGTCACGTCATTCGCGTCCGAGATCACGGTGGACGGCCGAGACGTCATACCCCAGCTCGCGCATCTGGCGGGCGACCTCCTCGGTCATCGCGACGCTGCGGTGCTTACCGCCGGTGCAGCCGATGGCGATCGACATGAAGCGCTTGCCCTCCGCCAGGTAGCCCTGCGTGACGCCGGACAGCAGCTGGACGTACTCGTCGACGAACGTGCGGGCCCCGGGCTGCCCGAGCACGTAGTCGCTGACGTCGGCGGAGCGTCCGGTCTTGCCGCGCAGCGTGGGCACCCAGAACGGGTTGGGCAGGAAGCGCATGTCGGCGACGAAGTCGGAGTCGACGGGGATGCCGTACTTGAAGCCGAAGCTGATGACGGTGACCTTGAGGCGGGTGGCGTCGGGGGTGCCGAAGTACTCGGCGATCCGGTCGGTCAGCTGGTGGACGTTGAGGTCGGAGGTGTCGATCACCAGCGCGGCGTCGGCGCGCAGGTCGGCCAGCGCCGCGCGCTCGCGCCGCAGGCCGTCGATGAGCCGCCCGCTCGCCTGCAGCGGGTGGGGTCGGCGGGCGGCCTCCTGCCGCCGGACCAGCACCTCGTCGGAGGCGTCGAGGAACAGCAGCGTCGTACGACGGCCGAGGGCGTGCTGGGCGACGTTGGCCTGCAGCGAGTCGAAGAACGCGCCGGAGCGGACGTCGACGACGACCGCGATCGGCTGGCTGGTGCCGCGGCTCTCGTCGACCAGCCGGACGACCTCGGGCAGCAGCGACGGCGGGAGGTTGTCGACGACGTAGAAGCCGAGGTCCTCGAGCTCCTTGGCGGCGGTGCTGCGACCGGCGCCGGTCATGCCGGTGACCACGACCACCTCACCGGCGTGATCGGCGCTCTGCTCGACCCACGTCCGCGTGGGTTGGTCGGTCATCGGCCCTCCTGGGTCGCGCTAGCTCGAGATCTCGCCGGTCGCGGTGTTCACCGTCTCGGCGCCAGTCTGGCTGCTGGCGCGGGCCACCGCATCCTTGATGGCCGACGCCGTACGCGGGCCGATGCCGGGGACCCTGGCGATCTCGTCCACCTCGGCCTCACGCAGCTTCTTCAACGAGCCGAAGTACTTGACCAGCGTCTTGCGCCGGACCTCGCCGAGGCCCGGTACGTCGTCCAGCAGGCTCTCGACCATCGACTTCGAGCGGCGCGAGCGGTGGTGGGTGATGGCGAACCGGTGGGCCTCGTCCCGCAGGCGTTGCAGGAGGTAGAGACCCTCGGAGGACCGGGCCATGATCACGGGGTCCTCCTGGTCGGGCAGCCAGACCTCCTCCAGCCGCTTGGCGAGACCGGCCACCGGGATGTCGACGACGCCGAGCTCGCGCAGGGCCGCCTGGGCCGCGGCCACCTGGGGCGGGCCGCCGTCGACGACCACGAGACCGGGTGCGTAGGCGAACTTGCGGGGTCGGCCCGTCTCGGGGTCGACCAGCATGGGGCCGGACTCGGTGGAGACCTCGGTCGACCGCGCCTGCTCGTCGAGCAGCCGGCGGAACCGCCGGGTGATCACCTCGTGCATGGACGCGACGTCGTTCTGCCCCTCGACGGACCTGATCACGAAGCGGCGGTACTCGCTCTTGCGGGCCAGGCCGTCCTCGAAGACGACCATGCTGGCCACCACCTCGGTGCCCTGGAGGTTGGAGATGTCGTAGCACTCCATGCGCAGCGGCGCCTCGTCGAGACCCAGCGCCTCCTGGATCTCCTCGAGCGCCTGGTTGCGCGCGGTGAGGTCGGTGCCGCGCTTGGTCTTGTGCAGCATCAGGGCCTGGCCGGCGTTGCGGGCCACGGTCTCCTGCAGCGTCCGCTTGTCGCCCCGCTGCGGCACCCGGATGCGCACCCGGCTGCCCCGTCGCTCGGTCAGGAGCTCCTCGAACGTCGCGGTGTCGGGCGGCAGGGTGGGGACGAGGATCTCGCGGGGGATCACGTCGTCCGCGTCGCCGCCGGCGTACAGCTGGAGCAGGAAGTCCTCGACCAGGTCGGCCGTGCCGCCCTCCTCGACCCGGTCGGCCACCCAGCCGCGCTGCCCGCGGACGCGCCCGCCGCGCACGTAGAAGATCTGTACGGCGACCTCGAGGGGGTCCTCGGCGAGGGCGATCACGTCGGCGTCGGTCCCGTCGCCGAGCACCACCGCCTGCTTCTCGAGGGCCTTCTCGAGCGCGCCGAGGTCGTCGCGGAGCCGCGCGGCCTTCTCGAAGTCCTCCGCGTCGGACGCGGCGTACATCTCGGCCCGGATGCGCCGCACGAAGGCGTTGGTGTTGCCGGCCATGAAGTCGCAGAAGTCGTCGACGATGCCGCGGTGGTCGTCGGCACTGATGCTGCCGACGCAGGGGGCGGAGCACTTGTCGATGTAGCCGAGCAGGCACGGGCGCCCGATCTGGCCGGAGCGCTTGAAGACGCCGTTGGAGCAGGATCTCATCGGGAAGACCCGGAGCAGCTGGTCGACGGTCTCGCGGATCGCCCACGCGTGGCTGTAGGGCCCGAAGTAGCGGACGCCCTTCTTCTTGGCGCCGCGGCCGACCATCACCCGCGGGAACTCCTCGCCGACGGTGACCGCCAGCCACGGGTAGGACTTGTCGTCGCGGTACTTCACGTTGAAGCGCGGGTCGAACTCCTTGATCCAGCTGTACTCCAGCTGGAGCGCCTCGACCTCGGTGTGGACGACGGTCCACTCCACGCTGGCGCCGGTGGTGACCATGGCGGCGGTGCGGGCATGGAGGTTGCCGACGTCCTGGAAGTACGACGACAGCCGGGCCCGGAGGTTCTTCGCCTTGCCGACGTAGATCACCCGGCCGCGCGCGTCCCGGAAGCGGTAGACGCCCGGCTGCGTGGGGATCTCGCCCGCCTTGGGACGGTACGACGCCGGGTTGGTCACGCTTCAACCCTACGGGCAGACGGGGACAGTCCACGCTCGAGCGTCGCGGTCAGCCCTCGACGATGTCGGCGCCCTTCACCTTGATCGGCACCCGGCCGAGAGCAGCCACCGAGCCGGGCGGGGTGCCGCTCGGGCCGACGACGTTGCTGCCGTCCTTGATGGAGAACTGGCTGCCGTGGCAGCCGCAGTTGATGGTTCCGGCGCTCACGCTCGCGAGCTGGCAGCCCTGGTGCGTGCACGTCGCGTTGAAGCCCTCGAAGGTGCCCTGGCTGGGCTGGGTCACCACGATGTTCTGGTCGCGCAGGATCACGCCGCCGCCCACCGGGACCTGGGACTTCGGGACCAGGTTGCTCGACCCGGAGGACGACTGGGCGCCTGTCGAGCTGGACGAGCCGCTGCCGCAGGCCGCCAGGAGGGGCAGGGTCAGGCCTCCCACGGCGACACCCGTCAAGGCGCGGCGTCGGGACAGGTCGGGGTGGGGCAAGGGGGGACTCCTCGTCGTGGAAACGTTCGTCTCGACGCTAGCCCGCGAGACTGAGTATTGGCTGTGGGACGTTGGTACTACGACCAGGCCGGTCAGGCGGTTCGGCCGCCGGCGAGCAGCGGGGCGAGGAACTGCCCGGTGTAGCTGCCCTCGTCGGCCGCCACCTGCTCCGGCGTCCCCTGGGAGATCACCATGCCGCCGCGGGATCCGCCCTCGGGCCCCATGTCGATGACCCAGTCGGAGGTCTTGATGACGTCGAGGTTGTGCTCGATCACGAGGACCGTGTTGCCCTTGTCGACCAGGCTCGACAGGACGCCGAGCAACTTGCGGATGTCTTCGAAGTGCAGACCGGTCGTGGGCTCGTCGAGGACGTAGACGGTGCGACCGGTGGAACGCTTCTGCAGCTCGCTCGACAGCTTCACCCGCTGCGCCTCGCCGCCGCTGAGGGTGGTCGCCGGCTGACCGAGCCGGACGTAGCCGAGCCCGACCTCGCACAGGGTGGTCATGTGTCGCGCGATCGGCGGCACCGCGGCGAAGAAGTCGGCCGCCTCCTCGATCGGCATGTCCAGCACCTCGGCGATGGTCTTGCCCTTGTAGTGGACCTCGAGCGTCTCGCGGTTGTAGCGGGCGCCGTGGCACACCTCGCACGGGACGTAGACGTCGGGCAGGAAGTTCATCTCGATCTTGATCGTGCCGTCGCCCGAGCACGCCTCACACCGGCCGCCCTTGACGTTGAACGAGAAGCGGCCCTGGAGGTATCCCCTCATCTTCGCCTCGGGCGTGGAGGCGAAGAGCTTGCGGATGTGGTCGAAGACCCCGGTGTACGTCGCGGGGTTGCTGCGCGGCGTACGGCCGATCGGCGACTGGTCGACGTGGATGACCTTGTCGACCTGGTCGACGCCGGTGATGCGCTTGTGCCGGCCCGGCACGGTGCGCGAGTTGTAGATCTGCTTGGCCAGGCTGGTGTAGAGGATGTCGTTGACCAGCGTCGACTTGCCCGAGCCGGAGACGCCCGTCACCGACACGAACAGCCCCAACGGGAAGCTCACGTCGATCTCGCGCAGGTTGTGCTCGGAGGCCCCGACCACCTTGAGCTCGCGGCTCTTGCTGCGGGGACGACGGATGGTCGGCACCGGGATCTCGCGGCGTCCGGAGAGATAGAGCCCGGTCAGCGAGTCGCGGTGCTTGAGCAGCCCCTTCACGGTGCCGGAGTGGACGACCTGGCCGCCGTGCTCGCCGGCGCCGGGGCCGATGTCGACCACCCAGTCGGCGGTCCGGATCGTCTCCTCGTCGTGCTCGACCACGATCAGGGTGTTGCCCAGGTCTTTGAGGCGGACCAGGGTCTCGATGAGCCGCTGGTTGTCGCGCTGGTGGAGCCCGATCGAGGGCTCGTCGAGGACGTAGAGGACGCCCACCAGCCCGGCGCCGATCTGGGTGGCGAGCCGGATGCGCTGCGCCTCGCCGCCCGACAGCGAGCCGCTCGGCCGGTCGAGGGAGAGGTAGTCGAGGCCGACGTCGAGCAGGAAGTTGAGGCGCTCCTGGATCTCCTTGAGCACCCGCTCCGCAATCTGCTTCTCGCGCGTCGACAGCTCGATGTCGGCCAGGAAGGCGGCCGTCTCGTTGATCGGCAGAGCGCACACCTCGGCGATGGACCTGCCCCCCATCGTCACGGCCAGGCTGACCGGCTTGAGGCGGCTGCCCTGGCACGCCGGGCAGGGCACCTCGCGCATGAAGCCCTCGAAGCGCTCGCGACTGGTGTCGGACTCGGCCTCGCCGTGCCGGCGCTCGACGTAGCTCCGCACGCCCTCGAACTCGGCGTAGTAGGCACGCTGCCGGCCGTAGCGGTTGGTGGTCACCACGTGGACCTTGGTCGGATGACCGTCGAGCAGTGACTTGCGCGCCTTGGGCGACAGCTTCTGCCAGGGGGTGTTGAGGTCGAAGCCGAGCTCCTCACCGAGCGCGCCCATGAGCCGGAGGAAGTAGTCGGCGACGTGGGCCTGGCTCCACGGCTGGATCGCACCCTCGCCGAGCGTCGCCTGCGTGTCGGGCACGACCAGGTCGGGGTCGACCTCCATCCGTGTGCCGAGCCCGTGGCACTCGGGGCAGGCGCCGAACGGGGAGTTGAACGAGAACGACCGTGGCTCGAGCTCGTCGGTGTCGATCGTGTGGTCGTTGGGGCACGACATCTTCTCGGAGAACTTCAGCTCGCGACCGGGGTCCTTCGCGGGCAGATCGACGAAGTCGAGCACGACCAGCCCGTTGGCCAGCCGCAGCGCGGTCTCGACGGAGTCGGTCAGGCGGCGCTTGGACGACGGCTTCACAGCGAGCCGGTCGACCACCACCTCGATGGTGTGCTTCTTCTGCTTGTCGAGCTTCGGCGGGTCATCGAGGGTGTGGGTCTCTCCGTTGACCCGGACGCGTGAGAACCCGTCGGTCTGGAGCTGCCGGAAGAGCTCGACGTACTCCCCCTTGCGGCCGCGGATCACCGGGGCGAGCACCTGGAACCGGCGCCCCTCCTCGAGGGCCAGCACGCGGTCGACGATCTGCTGGGGCGTCTGCCGCTCGATCGGGGCGCCGCAGACGGGGCAGTGCGGTCGGCCGGCGCGCGCGTAGAGGAGCCGGAGGTAGTCGTAGACCTCGGTGATGGTGCCGACGGTGGAGCGGGGGTTCTTCGACGTGGACTTCTGGTCGATCGACACCGCGGGCGACAGGCCCTCGATGAAGTCGACGTCGGGCTTGTCCATCTGGCCGAGGAACTGGCGGGCGTACGCCGACAGCGACTCGACGTAGCGGCGCTGGCCCTCGGCGAAGATGGTGTCGAACGCAAGGCTGGACTTGCCCGAGCCGGACAGCCCCGTGAAGACGATCAACGAGTCGCGCGGGAGGTCGAGCGAGATGTCCTTGAGGTTGTGCTCCCGGGCACCCCGGATGATGAGCTGGTCGGCCACTGGCTTCCTCGGCTGGTCGTCTTTGTCAGTGTGTTCGAACACATGTTCGTTCACGCCGGCGGTCAGCACAAGCGTGCCACGCGGCACCGACAGTCCGATCCTACGGGGCGGGGAGGGTCCGTCGGGCGGGCGTTCCGCCCTCGCTCGACCCGCGGGACGAGGGTGTTGAATGGCCGCATGACCACGGACCAGCAGGGGGCGTTCGACCTGCTCGCAGGCGCCAACAGTCGGCTGGTCCGCACCGTGGACGGCTTCCACGGCGACGACTGGACCGCGCCGTCCGGCCTCCCGGACTGGAGCCGGGCGTACGTCGTAGCACACCTGGCGCTCAACGCGGAGGCGCTGGCGCGAGCCCTGCACGGTGCCGTCGCCGACCACGACGAGGTGCCGCGGACCATGTACGACTCCGACGAGCAGCGCGCCACCGACATCGCCGTCCTGGCCGAGCGGCACCACGACGTGATCCGCGACCGGCTCCTGGCTGCGACCACGCGCTTCAACGACGCGGCGGCCGCCATGCCCGAGCGGGCCTGGGCGGGTCGCGTCGAGCGCACGCCGGGCGGACGCTCCATGGCCGCCACGTCTCTCCCGGGGATGCGCCTGCGTGAGGTGGAGATCCATCACGTCGACCTCGACGCGGCGTACCGGCGGTCCGACTGGCCGCTCGCGTTCGCCGAGCACCTCATCGACGCGATGGCGAAGCGGCTGCGCGCCGCCGCGGCCTTCGAGGTCAAGCCGCTCGACTCCGAGCGCGCCTGGGTGCTCGGCGACCATGAGGCGGAGTACCCCGTCGCCATCGTGACCGGCACCGCCGCCGATATCGGCTGGTGGCTGACCGGCCGACCGGCCCCTGAGTCCCTGTCCTGCTCGCACGGCGAGCTTCCCCAGATAGGAGGGTGGTGACCATGTCCTACACCGGCGAGGTGTCGCCCGGCGGCGAGCCCGACCGTCGTACGGCGGGATCCCTGGAGATCACCAAGCTCGCGGTCGATCCGCAGATGCACAACAACTGCTATCTGCTCCGCTGCACCGAGACCGGCGACCAGGTACTGATCGACGCCGCGGACGAGCCCGAGCGGCTGCTCGAGCTGATCGGCGGGGCGGGTCTGACCGCCGTGGTCACCACCCACCAGCACTGGGACCACCACCGTGGGTTGCCCGCGGTCGTCGACGCGACCGGCGCGACCGTCGTCGCCGGCGCTCCCGACGCCGACGCGATCACCGAGCAGACCGGGGTGCCCGTCGACCGGGCCGTCGAGGACGGCGACACCGTCGCGGTCGGCACGTGCACGCTGAAGGTCATCCGGGTCACCGGCCACACTCCCGGCTCGATCTGCCTGGTGTACGACGACCCCACCGGCCACCCGCACCTGTTCACCGGTGACTCGCTCTTCCCCGGCGGCGTCGGCAACACCCAGGGCGACGCCGAGCGGTTCACCCGGCTGGTCGACGACGTCTCGACCAAGCTCTTCGGCACCCTGCCCGACGACACCTGGTTCTACCCCGGCCACGGCAACGACTCGACGCTCGGCGTCGAGCGTCCCCACCTCGACGAGTGGCGCGACCGCGGCTGGTGAGCTCCCAGCAGCGGTCGACCGACCTGCGGACACACGTTGGTCGACGAAGGGACGCCACCACGGAGGCCAGGGACGAACAATGTGTGTCCGGCGGAATCGGCGTTCGCCCACCGGCCGGCACTCGGCCTCTTCTGCACACCGTGCGTGACGATGCTCTGGTACAACGGATCGCATGCCACTGGGGAGAAGCGCACTGACCGCTGCCGTCCTGGCCGGCGCTGCCCTCCTGGCGTCACTCCTCACCGCCCTGCCGCCGGTCCTGCACGTCGCGTCACCGGCCGCGGCGGCGGCCGGCCGGCAGAAGCCGAACGTCGTCGTCGTCCTGACCGACGACATGCGCGCCGACGAGCTGCGCCTGCTACCCGCCGTACGCCGGCTGCAGCGGTCGGGCGTGACCTTCACCCGGGCCCTCAGCGCGGACTCCCTGTGCTGCCCCGCCCGCGCGACCCTGCTCACCGGCAAGCTCGCCCACAACCACCTGACCCTCGGCAACGACGCCTCGACCCATGGTGGCTACTCGGTGTTCGCCGCACACAACGACATCCGGCACCTCCTGCCGCAGTGGCTCGACCACCAGGGCTACCGGACCGCCTGGATCGGCAAGTACCTCAACGGGTTCCCGCCCCGCCACAGCTCCGACCAGCCCGGCTGGTCGTACTTCGCCGTACCGGTGCACGGCATCTACGACTACCGCTCCAGCGCCTTCGCGATCAACGGACGGGTGCAGACCGACGACCGGTACCGAGAGCTCTACACCCGCCGGCTCCTGCTCTCCCGGCTGCGGGCCTGGTCGTCGGGCGACCGGCCGTTCTTCGTCCTCTACAGCGCCCTGGCGCCGCACAAGGCCAAACCCCTGGTCGTGGGCGGCAACTCGCTGCCCCGGGCGCAGTCCGGCCACCGCGACTTCGACCCCCGCCGTCTCGTGATCGCACCGTCGGTGGGCGAGAACGACGTGTCCGACAAGCCCGCGTGGCTTCAGGCGTATGTCGCGAAGGTAGGGCCGCAGCCCTACCCTCTGCCACTCGAGACCCACCGCGTCGAAGCCCTGGAGAGCGTGAACGACACGGTCCGTCATCTCGTCGCCACGCTCCGAGACCTGCACGAGGAGAAGCAGACGATCGTCATCTTCACCTCCGACAACGGCTTCGTGCTGGGCGAGCACGACCTGGCCGACAAGAACAAGGCGTACGACGAGTCCGTCCACGTGCCTCTCGTGGTGCGGGGGCCGGGCTTCCGCGGTGGCGTCCGCGCCGAGCAGACGGTGAGCCTCGCGGATGTCACCGCGACGATCCGGCGCGCCGCCGGCGTGACCCGGAGTCACGGAGCCGACGGCCTTCCTCTCCAGGACGTGCTGGCCAACCCGGAGGCGTTCGCGAGTCGTCCGGTCGAGATCGAGGGGTCGCAGGCCCAGTACCCCCAACAGGGCGACCTGCCCACCGACCCGATCGGGCGCTTCTACTCCGGAGCGGTGTGGGGCCCGTACTCCTTCGTCAGCTACCGGACCGGTGACCACGAGTTCTACGACCGGAGCACCGACCCCTGGCAGCTGGACAACGCCTACTCAGCGCATCCGATGCCCGGGAGCCCGCAGGCACTCCTGCAGGCGTGGTACGCCGCCCACGTCGACTGTCAGGGAGCGGCCTGCAACGACCCCGTCCCGGCGCCCTGACGGATCGTCGACCGGGCCTCTAGGCTCACACCATGCCCGCCCGCCCGAGGAGACGATGGTGAGCGGGTTCCGGCCCACGCGAGGGTTCACCGGCCGATCCCGTGCCGGGCGACCCGGCCGACTGCCGCCGGGTCAGTACGACACCGGTAGGGACTGGCCGACGCTGACCGCCGAGGTGACGCCGCACCTCGTCCCCGAGAAGTGGACGATGACCGTCGACGGTCTCGTGGACTCCCCCACGACCTGGACCTGGCGCGAGCTGCACGCCTTGCCGGGATCGACGTACTTCGGCGACATCCACTGCGTGACGACCTGGTCGAAGCTCGACACGACGTTCGCCGGCGTCAGCGTCGACACCCTGCTGGCGGCCGCCCGCCCGGTCGGGGACGCGGCGTACGTCATGGCGCACTCGACCACCGGCTACACGACCAACCTGCCGCTCGCCGACGTCAGCGACGGGAGGGCCTGGGTGGTCTGGGAGTACGACGGTCGGCCGCTGCCGGTGGAGCACGGGGGGCCGGTGCGGCTGCTGGTGCCGCACCTCTACTTCTGGAAGTCCGCGAAGTGGGTCACCCGGCTGGAGCTGATGCCCCACGACCGGCCCGGGTTCTGGGAGCAGAACGGCTACCACGACCGCGGTGACCCCTGGCTCGAGCAGCGCTACCAGGGCGACCCGTGAGCGCGGTCACCAGCGGCGATCCGTCGTCGCAGGCGACCAGCTGGTCCACGGGCCGGGTCGCGGAGGTCGAACGGATCGCCGACCGCCTGGTCCGGCTCCGGCTCGAGCTGACCGACCGCATGGAGCACCTCCCCGGCCAGCACTGCGTCCTGCGGCTGCGGGACGAGGACGGCTACACCGCCCAGCGGTCGTACTCCATCGCGTCCGACCCGGCCGACCCGCTGCTCGAGCTGATGGTCGAGTGCCTACCCGGCGGCGAGGTGTCCGGCTTCCTGCACGACGAGGTCCGGGTCGACGACGTCCTCGAGGTGCGCGGACCCATCGGCGGCTGGTTCACCTGGACCGGAGACGTCACGGCGATGGCGATCGCGGGTGGTTCGGGCGTCGTACCGCTCGTCTCGATGCAGCGGTACGCCGTACGGCTGGGGCTGACGCCCCGGCTGCGGATCGTGGCCGTCGGCCGGACCCTGGAGGAGCTGCCCTACTCCCGGGAGCTGACCGACGGCGGTGCCTTCGTCGCGCTGACCAGGGAGAACCTGGGCTCCCGCGTCGCGGCTCCGCCGTACCTCGACGAGATCGTGCCCCTGGCCGCCGGCATCGAGCGCGCCTACGTGTGCGGCTCGGTCGGCTTCGCCTCCTTCGCGGAGCGGCTCCTCGGCGAGGCCGGCGTGCGGTCGGACGTCGTGCGCGTCGAGCAGTTCGGCGCCACCGGCTGACCGCGCCTGGCAGCCCGGCCCGTGGGCCTCAGATCTCGTCGAGGATGCGGTGCCGCTGCTCGGCGTACTCGTCGGCGGTGAGCAGGCCGCGCTCGTGCAGTGCCTGGAGCTGTGCGAGCCGGGTCTCGGGCGTCTGCGCGGCCGCAGCGGCTGCGTGGGTGAACGCGGCCAGTGCCGCCTGGCCCTCGGTGGAGTCGCCGGAGAAGACCTGCATCGGCGCGCCCGGGACGATGCCGAGCTGGGCCAGCTTGCCGGCCACCGCGTCCGGTATCTCGGTGGAAGAGGCCCACGCCGCGGGCGGCGTGCCCACCGGTTGCTCCTGGGCGTTCTCGAAGGCCTTCTTCTTGGCCGCGTCGTAGGCCTTCACGCTCAACCGGTCGTCGTCCTTGTCGAACTTGACCTTGCGATCCTTGGGCCTGACCAGCACCGTGACCACGTCACCGATGCTCGGCGCCCAGAAGTCGGTGGCGATGGTCGGCTCGTGGACGGTGGCTCGGAACGTCTCGCCGCTCGGCAGGCGCACGTCGGCGACGTAGGTGTACGTCGCCACCGAGCCGTCGCCGGTGAACTTCGCATCGCGAGCGACGATCGTCGCCTCGGCCTTGTCCCAGTGCTGTGCGAACACCCGGCACTCCTCATCGTTCGACGACTCGAGCTGTCGAACGCGACATCCCGACGGCTACCGAGGACGGGAGCGTACCGCAGCGATCGGGTGCGACCCTCCCGCGGTCAGGCGGGCGACGGCACCTTCCCGTCGCGGGGCAGCACGGGTACGTCGACCGGCACGGTCTCGGGGTAGACCAGCCCGGTCCCGGTGTTGAGCACCACGACCTGCTCGCGCTCCGCGATCCAGCCGCTCTCGCGAAGCTCGCGCGCGGCGGCCAGGCATGCCGCACCCTCGGGGCAGATCCAGACACCCTCGGAAGCGGCCAGGTGCCCGAGCTCGGCGAGGATGGAGTCGTCGCTGACCGCGATCGCCGTACCTCCGGTCTCGCGCACGGCCCGGAGCACGAGGAAGTCCCCGAGCGCCTTGGGCACGTTGAGACCGAAGGCGATCGTGTGCGTGCCCTCCACGAGCGTGCTCTCGTCGAGCCCGGCGTCGAACGCGTCCACGATCGGCGGACAGCCCTGAGCCTGTACGGCGACCAGTCGCGGCAGTTTCCCGCCGACCCAGCCGAGCTCCTGCAGCTCCTTCATCGCCTTGTGGATCCCGATCAGCCCGACGCCTCCGCCGGCCGGGTAGAGGATCACGTCGGGGACCTGCCAGCCGAGCTGCTCGGCGATCTCGTAGCCCATCGTCTTCTTGCCCTCGATGCGGTACGGCTCCTTGAGCGTCGACACCTCCAGGCAGCCGCTCCGCTCCTCGACGGCCGACTTGACCAGAGCACCCGCGTGGTTGATCAGCCCGTCGACGAGGTACAGCTCCGCACCCGACACCACGCATTCGCGCCGGGTGATCTCGGGGGCGTCGACCGGCATCACGACCAGGCTGCCGAGGCCGGCTCGGGCGGCGTACACCGACCACGCGGCGCCGGCGTTCCCGTTCGTCGGCATCGCCACGGCCCGCACCCCGAGCTCGCGCGCCCGGGAGACCCCGACCGCGGCACCGCGGGCCTTGAACGTCCCGGTGGGGATCAGGCCCTCGTCCTTCATCAGCAGCCGCGGTACGCCGATCGCCGCGCCGTACGACGGCATCGGGAGCAGCGGCGTCATCCCCTCCCCCAGCGTCGTCACGTGCGCGGGGTCGCGGACGGGGAGCACCTCGTGGAAGCGCCACAGGTCGGGCGGCCGTGCGGCGATCTCCTCGCGCGTCACGCCGGCACGCACGCGCTCGAGGTCGTAGCGCGCCAGCAGCGGCGCACCGACCTTGCTGACGCCCTGCACCTGGTCGGCGTCGTAGAGGTCTCCGGTCCGGGAACACTCGAGATGCGAGAGGTTCGAGTACGGCACGGGTCCTCCTGGACGGTGGTCGACCTGGTCGAAACTAACAGCGGCCGGAGCGTACGACGCCGAAGGCGGCCCCGCAGGTGCGGAGCCGCCTTCGTGGGTGGTGCGGGGTCGTTCAGGCCTGCTGGTCCTTCACGTCGACCCGGGGCAGCACCGGCGACGAGGGTGAGAAGCCCTTGAAGGTCATCCAGACGCCGACCGCGAACTCCCAGGCCGCCACCGGCAGGGTCGCGAAGAAGGAGATCGCCGAGACCTGCTCGATGCCGCCGAAGGCGACCGCGAGGAACGCGCCGAGGAGCAGCGGGGCGCCGATCAGGCCGACGGTCGGGATGATGCGGGGCACCAGCCGTGAGCGGTAGAGCAGGGTCCCGAGCAGGACGGCGTTGATGGCGGGCATCAGACAGGGGCCGAAGAGGAAGGTCCAGTTGCGGACGTCGACCAGGGCGTTGGCGGTCACCGTGAGCGACGCGGCATCGCCGCCGGTGAAGTCCTGGCGCATGGTGACGACGGCGAGCAGGCTGACGACGCCGATCATGATCACGGCCGCCTCGACCATGCGGGAGGTGACGAAGCCGAGGGCCATCGACCCGTTCTGCCGCTTCACGACCGGGTAGAGAGCGACGGCGCTGCCGATGGCGGTCAGGGCGTTCACCGTGTCGAGGAGACAGCCCCACACCACCCGCGTGTCCTGGCCGGCGCCGGTGACGTAGTGGGCGTCGTTCAGGATCGGGCCGAGGAGGATCAGAGCCGGGATCGACGAGACGAAGGTCAGCAGGTAGAAGATGCCGGCGGCTCGTGCGTTGTTGCGCATGGGGTCGCGGGGCGAGGCAGGGGTGCGGGCCGTCGTGGCGGCCGGTGCGGTGATGGTCATGTCATGCTCCTGAGGTTGAGGTGTCGGGGTTGCGTGGTGGGCGCGTCACGTGCCCGGCCTCGACCCTGGTGACCGAGACCAGGGGCAGACCGATGTCGCGAAGCTGGTGCAGCAGGCCGTGGAGTGCGGCCTGGTCGACGACCGGACCCCTGAGCAGGGTGCAGCCGTCGCCGGTGGTCAGGGTCATCCCGTCGAAGCGGGCCGACCAACGGCTGTCGAGACGCCCTTGGAGGCGGATCTCGTACCAGCCGGTCCCGTCCGGGCGGCTGGTGGGTGTGGTGCTCATGACGCTCCTCGTGTCGTGCCTGGTCCCTCTGGCCGGCACTGGTGTGCGTCCTTCGGGTGACCGCAAGGTAGGAGCCGATGTGGTGAGCGGGCATCACATCGTGTGGTGAGGGAGGTGGTGATCTTTCGGCGTCAGCGGGGAGCCGTACGCGAGAGGAGCCGGAGCTCACCGGCTCGCGAGACCGCCGCCCGGCGGCTGTTGACCCCGAGCTTCGCGTAGATGCTCTTGGTGTGCGTACGCAGGGTGTTGAGGGACACCACGAGCTCGCGCGCGATCGCCGGCCCGTCGAGGTCGGTCGCGAGCAGCCGCAGTACGTCGAGCTCGCGCGCGCTGAGTGGGTCGACAAGGGCCTCGCTCGCCGACCCCGCGAGTGGGTCGGCGATCGGCCCGGCGGTGCCGCCACGGGCGTCGTACGCGTCGAGGAGGCGGCGCGGGTACGCCCACGAGGGGTGCTTCCGGGCGACGGCCTCGAGCAGCGCCGCCATCGGGCTGCCCTCCTCGACGAAGACCCGCACGTATCCCTCGGGCTCGGCGAGCCGCAGTGCCTGCTCGAGCGGAGCGAGCGCACCGGGGACGTCGCGGCTGCCGTGCTCGGCACGATGGGCGAGGGCTTGCAGGGTCAGGATCTCGATGAGAGTGCCCCTTCGTCCGCCCGCCTCGGCGTCGGCCCGCAGTCGCTCGAGGAGCGCGGACGTCGTACCCGTGGCCGACCCGGCGCGCTGGGCGTGCTGGTGCATCAGGACCCTGGCCAGGGTGACGTGCTCGTACTCGCGGACGTAGGAGAGGTCGTCGTCCGCCGAGAGGTGGTGCTCCTTCGCCCAGTCGAGCGCCTCCGCCCGGCGTCCCTGGGCCAGCAGCACCCGCGCACGCTGGGCCGGGACCGGTCGCACGTTCGGGGAGAAGTCGCCGACGTAGACGCGCTGGGCCTCCTCGAGCAGGGCGACCGCGCCGGGCAGGTCGCCCTCGGCGGCGCAGAGCCGGGCGCGGGCGACGCGCCACCGGTAGGGATGCTGAGGCAGGCCCAGGTGCTCACCGAGCTCCTCCGCCCGGGTCACGTACGCCGAGGCTGCCTGGACGTCGTTCCGCTCGAAGGCGATCTGGCCGAGGCCGACGAGCATGTCCGCCGTACCGCGCAGTACCGAGCCGGCCTCGTGCTCGGCGGCGAGCCGGAGCGCGTCCTCGTAGGTGCGCACGGCGTCGCCCAGGCGGCCCTGGGTGATGCGCAGGTCGGCCAAAGTGATCGAGCACCCGAGCACGTCGGAGATGTGTCCGGCGCGTCGTAGCCCCTCGACCGCGGCCGCGTAGCCGCGATGGGCGGCCTCGAGGTCTCCACGAGACCACCAGGCGAGCCCCGCCAGGGCGGACGCCGCGGACCGGGTCCGGTCGTCGTCCTCCGGGGCAAGGGCGACCGCGCGGTCCGCGTGTACGACGGTCGCCGCCGGGTCGCCTCGGATCAGGGCCAGGGCCGCCCGATACGTCTCGATCGTGCCCGGCATGCGGTCGTACTCGACCCGGTCGACCACGACCATCCCCTCCGGCGGATCGGCGGGTGGCCGGACGCCGGCAGCGTCCAGCAGCTGCTGCAGGTCGTCCAGTCGGCGCTCCACGCCGTCGAACTCACCGCTCGACATCAGGCACCCGATGAAGCCCAGTGCCAGCACGGGCCTTGACCGGACCACCTCGTCCGGGAGGTCGTCGAGCCAGCGACGGACGGTGGACTCTCGCCTCTGCTTCAGGAGCTCGGGGACGGCCGGCTCGACGAGCTCGGCCGCGTGCTCGACGTCACCGGCCGCGAGCGCGTGCCGGATCGCCGGGACGGGCTCACCGGCCGCGGCGTACCACCGGCCGGCCCGACGGTGCAGCGCCGCGATCTCGTCGGGCCGCTCCTCGAGGAGATGGGCGCGGAGGACGTCCGCGAACAGGTGGTGGTAGCGGTACCACTGCCGGTGGTCGTCGAGCGGTACGACGAACAGGTTCGAGCGGTCCAGCGTCTCGAGGACGGCCTTGCCGCCCTGCTCCCCGGTGACGGCGTCGCAGAGGGACCCGCTGAGCCGGTCGAGGATCGACGTCTCGAGCAGGAACCTGCGGACGGCCTCGGGCTGACGGCGGAGCACCTCCTCGACGAGGTAGTCGACGACGTAGCGGTCATCCCCGGCGAAGCCGGCGATGAAGCCCGCGACGTCCTCGCGTCCCTGCAGCGACAGCGCGGCCAGCTGCAGGGCGGCGATCCACCCCTCGGTCCGACCCTCCAGCGCAGCGACGTCCGCGGCCTCCAGCTCCAGCCCGATGACCTCGTTGAGGTACGCCGCCACCTCGTCGAGGGTGAAGCGGAGGTCGGCGGCGCGAACCTCGACCAGCTCGCCACGGGCTCGCAGGCGGGCGAGCGGCAGCGCGGGGTCGGCGCGGGTGCTGATCACCAGGTGCACCTGCCTGGGCAGGTGCTCGAGCAGGTACGCCACGTCGTCCGCGATCTCCGGCCCGTCGGCGAGGTGATAGTCGTCCAGGACCAGCTCGAGCCCCGCCGGCAGGGCGCTGAGCTCGTTGAGCACGGTGGCGAGGACGGTCTCGATCGGCGCGTTGGCGGTCTCGAGGAGCGGCAGCGCGCCGGCCCCGACGCCGGGTGCCGCGCCGTCGAGCGCGGTCACGACGTACGTCCAGAACGAGACGGCCTGCCGTTCGGTCTCCTCCAGCGACACCCAGGCCACCGGGCGGTCGGCCGCGGCGTCGACCCACGCCGCGAGCAGGGTCGTCTTGCCGAACCCCGGCGGAGCCGAGATCAGCGTCAGCCGCGGGTGCGAGGTCGGGCTCAGGCGGTCACTCAGCCGCGGACGCGGCACCAGGTCGCGTCGTACCTTCGGGATGTAGAGCTTGGTCCGGACCAGCGGGGTCGGCATGGGCCGCTCCCCTCAGTCGCCTCCACACACGCTGCCGACACTAGAGCACACCGCGGCGCCCGTCCCGACTCGTGATTCCGGTGGCGCCTCAGCGACAGGAGGCGCCGATCTGCTGGAGCTGCGTGACGGCGTTCGGATAGTCCGTCTGGAAGTTCGGGTCGTTCAGTTCGGCCACCGAGAACGTCTGCACCAGCCGACCGGCGATGCAGCGGGACGCGGCTGCCGTCGCGCCCCCGCGCATGATGCCGATCCCGAGGGCCTCACGTGTCGTCAGGAGTGCGTTGGCCTCCTGGGAGTCGTCCTTCCCGACCCGGGCGGAGGTCCCGGGGTCGCAGGACTGGAACCGCACGACGTTGCCGGCGCGGCTCACCGAGGCGGGCGAGCCCGGCGCGGCGGCGACCCATCCCTGCAGCGCGGTGTACATGCGCGTGGTGTCGAGCGGCGTACGTCCGGTGTAGGCCATGCGAGCGCAGCTGCTGCCGCCGTGCACGTACGCGACGTACGCGTCGCCGTTCCAGCCGTCCGCGGCGGCGAGTGCCTGGGTGAGCGGCAGGCGCTCGGCGAGCATGAAGTACCACGTCAGCACCCCGAGCTCACCGGAGTCGAACTTCTTCTCCCCCGGCCGCAGCTTCGGCAGCGCGACCTTCGCGGCCCCGGTCTGCCCGGCCAGGACCCGGAAGGGGTCCAGCAACGAGGACTCGTGCGTCGGCGAGTGCCGGAACAGCTTGTTGACCGCGCCGTTGCCGCCGTCCGCCGCCACCGCCTGCACCAGACCCTCGCCCAGGGTGTACGGCGAGCTCATCATCGTGATGAGCACCTGGGGGACCTGGGTCATCTGCTGGTTCGCCTGGGTCGCCTCGTGGTTCTGACCGGCGACGAGCGCCTGGCGCTGCTTGGCCGGGAGGGAGGCGGCGTAGAGGTGCTCGACGCGCTGGGCGTCGCCCTCGACGATGGAGTCCAGGACGGACCACGCGGTGGTGCTCGGGCCGTGCTTGGACTGCTGTTCCAGCTTCTTCAGATGCGCGCCGACGTGGAAGTGCTGGTCCTGGAGGACGTGGGTGAGCTCGTGGACCAGCGTCGCCCGGACCGAGGGGGTCAGCCGGTGCCCGCGGATCGTGATCCGCTTGTCGGCGAAGGAGTAGTAGGCGAGGGTCGAGTTGCCGCTGACGTCGTTCGAGGCCCGGAAAAGGTCGACCTTCCCGGTGATCAGGCCGAAGGCCCGCATCAGTCCGGTGGCGTTCCGGAGGTCGGCACGATCGCCCTTGCTGAGCTTCTTGGCGTCGGTGGTGACGCCTTTCTTGAACTTGGCCGGCGACAGGAACCGCACCGCCACCGGGTGCAGGAACTTCAGACCGCGCTCGTCGGCCGCGATCTTCGCGTACGGCGCGATCCGCTTGTCCCAGTGCGCCGGGTACGTCCGGCCGGTCGGTGCGGCCGGATGATCGGGCGAGGAGCCACGCTGCGACAGGACCACGAAGGCCAGAGCGCCACCGAGCGCCAGCACCACCACGACGGCGACGCCGATCACCCACAGCGGGATGTCGGAGGATGGTTCGCCACCGGGTGGCACTTCGGTCGACGAAGCAGGCGGGGCTCCGAGAACGCTCATGGCGGGAGGGTATGCCGTCCCAGGGCTCGGGTCGGCGGGAATGCGACAAGTCGCTGGCCGATCGAGACCGTTGTCGTGACGGGCCTCAGCGCAGCGTGGCCGGGTCGAGCCCCCGGCGTACGAACACGACGTACGTCTGCGTACCCTCGCGCAGACCGATCACGGCCCTGCCCCGCGGGACCCGGCGGTACTTCCAGACGTCCGTGGCACCCAACCCACCGAACTCGTCCTTGCCGCAGGACGAGGCCGCGTTGCACGCGGGGTAGGTGGCATCGCCCACCTCCGCGAGGATCGCCGGCCGCTTGATGGCACGCCATTCCACGTAGAGGTGCCCGTTGACCGACAGGTCGGGGCAGGAGCCCGACGCCGATGCCGCCGCACGGCAGGGTGCACCCGACGAGCACGACGCCACCAGGAGCCCGGCAGCCACGAAGGGCCAGCCGACGGCGCGCGCACCCCCGCTCACGGTGACGACCGCCGAAAGGTCGTGACCGGGAGGATGCGTGACTCACCCATGGGCCCAGGATCCTGACCAGGACCCGGGGCTGGCAAGGGCCATTGCCCGAGCAGTGTCCGGGGTCTAGCGTCCGACCCGGGTGACCACCCCGGGCCTACGCATCCTCGGTCGGCGCGCTCGTCGCGGCGGCCGTCCGCGACGGCTCCCGGGTCCCCGGGAGACGAGATCGAGGCACGAGGAGTCACGCCATGCCCTATGGAGTCGTCCACTTCTTTCCCGGTGGCACCCAGGACCAGTACGCAGCGTCGATCGCCGCGGTGCACCCCGGCGCCGGTCAGCTGCCCGAGGGACAGATCTTCCACGCGGCCGGCCCGTCCGAGGGCGGCTGGACGATCATGGCCGTCCACGACACCCAGGAGAGCTGGGAGAGCTTCCGCGACGGCATCCTGGGGCCGGCGATGGCGGCCGGCGTCGAGGGCGGCTTCACGGAGCCGCCCGTGGAGACGGCGGTCGACCTCTACACGGTGATGCCCTGAGCCAAGCCGTCCGGACCACCCGGGTCAGGCGGTCGATACCCGCACACAGCAGTGGTCGATGTCGGGCTGCAGACGTGCCCGGGCAGAGAGGCACCCCAGCCCGTCGAGCACGCCCGAGACGAAATCGAGGTTGACCCCGCACACCAGCTCGGTGTGTGCCTCGGCCAGCGCGTCGAAGGGACAGTTGCGTAGACAGACCTCGTCACCGTGGCGTCGGGGCTCGAACCCCTCCCCGGCCAGGGCTCCCGACGCGCGGTCGAGGTCGTCGCCCGGGACGTCGTACGACGCGCCGAGCGCGCGCCCGCGTGCCCGGGCCTCGTCGTGCAGCGCCTCCGTGGCGTCGGCCCCGCGCAGCGTGCGCTCGAGCGCCGACGCGAGCACGCCTCCCACCAGGTCGTAGCTCCGACGTGGCAGCGACACCGCGACCGCGGCGTTCGACCTCCGGTAGAGCTTGGCCGGCCGGCCGGCGCCAGGGCCACTACGGCCGGTGAGCCTGGCATAGCTGATGTCGAGCAGCCCGGCCTCCACGAGCTTGTCGAGGTGGAAACGTGCCGCGTGCACCGGCACGCTCGCATCACGCGCGGCCTCCTCGCGCCCGATCGGCCCGCCCGCCGCAGCCACCGCGTCGTACAGTCGACGGCGGGTGGGGTCGGCCAGCACAGCCACTGCGCCGATCTCGTCCACGGCTCCTCCTCTTGACCGGTCCAGGACCCATCACTATTGTGCAGCATATTCTCTTTTAGAACTCCTGCCGAGCCCCTGGAGGCTTCGTGACCACCGAGCTCGTCCGGCCGACCGAGCGGGAGGCGCCCCTGCGCCCCCACCGACTCCGCGTCACGCATCCCACACCCGAGCTCGACACCGGGGCCGCCCGCGAGGCGGCGACCGCGATGCTCGCCGCCCTCGGGCTCCCGGTCCACCTCCCCGACATGGTGGACACACCGGCCCGTCTCGTCGAGGCGTACGCCGAGCTGCTGACGGTGCCCGACTTCGACCTGACCACGTTCGACAACAGTGCCGGGTACGACGAGCTGGTGCTGGTGCGCGACATCCCGGTCCGGTCCTTGTGCGAGCACCACATGCTGCCGTTCACCGGGGTCGCGCACGTCGGCTACGTCCCCGGTGACCGCATCCTCGGTCTCTCCAAGCTGGCCCGCACCGTGGAGTTCTTCGCCCGCCGGGTCCAGACCCAGGAGCGTCTCACCAGCCAGGTCGCGGACCACCTCCAGGAGCGGCTGACTCCGCTCGGCGTGGGTGTGGTCGTCGAGGCCGAGCACAGCTGCATGAACCTCCGGGGTGCGCGTGCGTCCGGGTCGAGCACCGTGACCACCGTGCTGCGCGGACAGCTGCGCGACGACGCGGCGGCGAGGGCCGAGTTCCTCGCCGTCGCCCGCGACCGGGGCGCGCGATGAGCGCGCCGCTGGTGGTCGTCGGTGGCGGTCTGGCCGCCGGCACCCTGGTCACCCAGCTGCGCGAGCGCGGCTACGACGGAGACGTCGTCCTGATCGCCGACGAGGCCCATGCACCGTACGAGCGGCCGCCGCTGTCGAAGGACCTGCTGCTCGGCAAGGGTGAGCCCGCCGACGCGGCGGTCCACGAGCGGCCGTGGTACGCCGACCACGGCGTCGACCTCCGCACCGGCACGTCCGCGACCGCCATCGACCTCGGCGCGCGCCGCGTCCGAGCCGGCGACGACTGGCTCGTCTACGACACGCTCGTGGTCGCCAGCGGGGCTCGGGCACGGCACCTGCCGATGGCCGACGAGAGCGGGGCCCCGGTGCTCTACCTCCGCACACTCGACGACTCGCTCGCCCTCCGCGAGCGGCTCACGAAGGGTACCCGGATCGGCATCATCGGCGGCGGTTGGATCGGCCTCGAGGTCGCCTCGGCCGCGCGGCAGCACGACGCCGACGTGACCGTCCTCGAGGCGCTCGACCTGCCGTTGCTGCGGGTGCTCGGACCCGAGGTCGCGCAGGTGTTCGCCGACCTCCACCTCGAGCACGGTGTCGACCTGCGCACGGGCGTCCAGGTCACCGCTGTCACCCCACGCGGAGAGGGCGCCACCGTCGCCCTCGGCGACGGCAGCGCCCTCGACGTCGACCTGTTGGTCGTCGGGGTCGGCGTCGCCCCCAACGCCGAGCTCGCCGAGGCGGCGGGGCTCTCGGTCGACAACGGCGTCCGCACGGACGCTCGGCTGCGCACGTCCGACGCCCACGTCTATGCGATCGGCGACGTCGCGAACGTCGACCACCCGGTCCTCGGCTACCCGCTGCGCGTCGAGCACTGGGACACCGCGATCAAGCACGGCGAGACCCTGGCCGCCACCCTCAGCGGCACCCCGACCGAGGCCGCCGCGCTCCCCTACTTCTTCACCGACCAGTACGACCTCGGCATGGAGTACGTCGGCAACCCGGGCCCCGAGGGCTACGACCGGGTCGTGCTCACCGGCGACGTGCCCGGTCGCGTCTTCCGCGCCTGGTGGTTGAAGGGCGACAGGGTCGTCGCAGGGATGCACGTCAACGACTGGGACGCGATCGACGAGATCCGGCGGATCGTCGGGACCCAGGAGACACCGCCCGGACCGTGACCCGTTCGAGACAAAGTGATGCTTGCCCTCGTCGGGGTCCCACGGAAGAGTGGCCGGGCCGTCACTTGGGGCGGCCTCGACAGGGGAGATCCATGAGTCATCAGTTCACACCCGGCCACCGCCGGGCGAGTTTGGTCATGGCCACGGTCGCTGCGCTCGCCATCGCGGGCGTCGCCGGGACCTCGTCGTACGCCGTCGGGACCCACGGTGCGGCCGCAGCGTCATCGCGGACGTCGAAGCAGCACGAGGCGCGCGGCTTCTACGACGTGGGCACGTCGAGCCAGCGGGCGCGACTGCAGGCCCTGCGCACGCAGGGACGCGTCGGGAAGGAACCGGCCGTCCGGTCCTTCCGCGCCTCCGCGCCCGGCCAGACGGTGCTCGACATCTCCGGGTCGACCGGCACGGTTCGCATGCTGACCCGCCTCGACGGGTTCCTCACCGGGGCCAGCAAGAAGTCGGCGACCAAGATCGCCCGGGGCTACGTGAACAAGCACCACGCGGCGCTCGGTCTCACCAAGGCAGATCTCAAGACCTTCCACCTCGCCCGCGACTATCGCGACATCACCGGCGCGCACCACCTCTACTTCAGACAGCGGATCGGCGGCAAGAACGTCATCCGCAACGGCCTCACGGCGGCCGTCAACAAGCGCGGCCACCTGCTCACCGTGGGAGGCGCACCGATCAGCAAGTCTCAGACCGCCGGCGCCCACGCAGCCGCATCGCAGCGGTTGGCGACCTCGGCCCAGGCCCTCGCCGCGGCACGGGGTACGACGGCGCCGGGCGCCGACCTCAGCCAGGACTCCGCCACCCTCGGTCTCTTCCTCACCCCGTCCGGTCTCCGCCCGGCGTGGGAGGCCGTCGTGATGTCGTCGGCTGCTCCCGCCGAGACGGTGCTCGACGCCCGGACCGGCCAGATCCTGATGAACCACCCGCTGGTGACCTACGAGAACAGCGGCGACAGCAGCGGTCGCGTCTACAAGTTCTTCCCGGGCGCGAAGCACGGTGGCAAGCACGTGAAGGTCGACTTCACCAAGAAGCACTGGCTCAGCCGCTCGGCCCACATCCTCAAGGGCAACAACTCCCACACCTACTCCGACGTGAACGACAACAACAGTGCGTCGAAGAGCGAAGAGGTACACCCACAGAAGGGCCATTCGTGGGGCTACCCGCTCAAGCCGTTCCACCTGAAGTTCGCCAAGGCCTTCTGCAGCAACCCGTGGCCCTGCTCGTGGAACCCGAACAAGCCGTTCTCGTGGCAGACCAACCGAGCCCAGAACGCTACGCAGGTCTTCTTCTTCGTCAACAACTGGCACGACCACCTGATGAAGGCGCCGATCGGCTTCACCGAGGCCGCCGGCAACTTCCAGCAGGTCAACCACGGCAAGGCCGGCAAGGACGGTGACGCCGTGAACACCCAGACCGACGACGGTGCGAACACCCAGCACGGGCTACCCGACGGCGCCCACATCGACAACGCCAACATGAGCACCCCCCCGGACGGCCACCACCCGCAGATGCAGATGTACCTCCAGCACGTGGCGCACACGAAGTACTCCAACAACGGCGATCCGTTCTCGCCGACCAACGTCGGCGACGAGGCCGACACGGTCTACCACGAGTACACCCACGGCCTCTCCGGCCGGCTCAACGTCGACGTCGACGGGTCGTCCACGCTGGGTGGCGGCCAGGCGGGCGCGATGGGCGAGGCCTGGAGCGACTGGTACGCGATGGACTACCTGAACGATCAGGGCCTGCAGAAGGACAACCGCCACAAGGCCGACGTCCGGCTCTTCGTGTACGACGGTCTCGGCGTGAACTTCGACCGCACCGAGCCGATCGACTGCAAGGTGGGTCAGAAGGTCAAGCTCTGCAACGGCGCCGCGACCGGCCACCAGGGCGGCTACACCTACAAGGACTACGGCAACGTCATCGGCGGGCCCGAGGTCCACGCGGACGGCGAGATCTGGGCCCAGACGCTCTGGAGCCTGCGCTACCAGCTCGGTTCGAAGAAGACCGAGGCCCTGGTGACCCGGGCGATGGAGCTCGCGCCGTACAACCCGTCGTTCCTCGACATGCGCAACGCGATCCTCGTCGCCGACACGTCGCTCTACGGCGGCAAGGGGCGCAACGCCATCTGGAAGGTGTTCGCCCGGCGCGGCATGGGCTTCTTCGCCGGCTCGCTCGGTGGCAACGACACCAACCCCGGCTGGAGCTTCGCGACACCGCCCAAGACGCTGCGGCTGCGCACCGTGTCGGGCACGGTGACCGACAGCGGGACCCACGACCCGCTGCCGGGTGTCCCGGTGACCCTCGCCTTCCAGGGCAGCGGCCCGGCGAACCCCACCGCCGTCACCAACGGCAGCGGTCACTACCAGATCACCGGCGTCCCCGAGGGGACGTACACCGATCTCACCGTCAGCGGAGGCGGCTTCCAGTCGGTCCGCACCACCGTCACGGTGGGCCCGTCGGGAGGCACGGCGAACTTCTCGGTACGCCGTGACTGGGCGGCCTCGAGCGGCGGGGCGCGGATCAGCTCCTTCACCGGAGCCGACTACTCGGGCTTCGGCTGTGGTCCGAGCGGGGCCATCGACCTCAGCCAGGGCAGCGGCTGGGGCTCCAACGCGGGTCCCGGCACGAACGACGATCCCACGGGCGTCTTCCACCCCAAGCACATCGTGATCGACATGCACAACGTGGTCGACATCGACGGCTTCGGGGTGGACCCGTCGTCCACGTGCGGTGACGGGGGGAGCGCCTCCACCGCCGGGTTCACGATCGAGACCTCACCCGACAACGTCACCTGGACCCAGGCCGCGACGGGCACCTTCACCCCGGCGGACGACGGGCAGATCAACGACGTGGCGCCGACCGCCGGCACCGCCAACGTCCGCTACGTCCGTTTCACGATCGAGAGCAACCAGGTGCCGGACTTCTCCAGCGACTGCCCCACAGGTAACTTCTCCGGCTGCCAGTTCGCCGACATGACCGAGCTGGAGGTGTTCGGCACGGCGGTCCCGTAGGCGGAGCCGGCGAGGCGGCCGGACCTGTTCCGCGGCTCGCGGCCGCGGTCACTGTCCCGTGGTGGGTACGTCGGCGACGTTCGCCTGGGTGATCACCTCGGCCGGGAGCAGCACGGCCCGGAGCCGGTGCGCGGGCGAGGCCGGGTCGTCGAAGGTCGTCAGGTGCATCGCGGCCACCGCCTCCTCCTTGCCGGAGACCAGGGCCGCCGCGAGCCGCGCGGCGGCGTCGGCCTCCAGCCGCGGATCCTCGAAGACCGTCATGCTCTGCTCACCGGTCGTCACGTTCTGCACGCCCTCGGCCGTGGCACCCAGCCCGGCGACCGCCACCCTGCCATCGAGCCCGGCACTCCTCAGCTCCCCGATCACGGCGCCGGCGATGGCGTCGTCCCCGGCCAGCACGGCGTCGACCTGACCGTCGGAGGCCCGGAGGGCCAGGCTGAAGGTGGCCGCGGCGTTGGACACCTGCCAGCCCTTGACACTGGCCTCCTGGGCGATCGTGGCCCGGCCGGACGACGCCAGCGGGTCCAGCGCCTCGTGCGCACCCTTGGCCTGCAGCACCGCGTTGTCGTCGACGTCCGTGCCGCCGTTCAGGAGGATGACCCGGGGGTCGCTCACGCCCTGCCTGGCCAGACACTCCGTCAGGGTCAGGGCCTGGAGCTTGCCGATGTCCTCGTGGTCGAACGACACGAGGTAGCGGGCCCGGCCGCCGGGGACGACGTGGTCGAAGTCGATCACCGGGACGCCGGCCCGGTCGGCGATCCGCTCGACGCGCACGGCCGCGGGGGCGTCCAGGGAGTCGAGGATCAGGACCCGGGCGCCGCGGCCGATCACCCCTCGGGCGTCGGAGACGAACGCCTCCGGGTCAGCGGACGTGATCTGCACGTCGGGGGTGAGCCCGGCGTGCGTGAGTGCCCGGATCAGGGCCGCCGCCTCGGTCTGCAGGTCACTGGTCGCCGTGGTCGACCCGTCGAGGACGACCCCGACCGTGCCTCGGGCCCGACCGACCTCGACGCTCGTGGGCGGCGGCACCGTGCTGACGGGCGGGTTCGCGAGTGAGCAACCCGCGCTGATCCCCGCCGTGGCGCTCGACCCGTCGACGGTCGGTTTGCTGTCGTTCCCTGAGCCACAGGCCGAGAGGCCGAGCGCGATCACGACACCCAGGGCCGCGATCGGAGCTGGAGTCCTGCGCACCAGGCTGCACCTTCCAGGTTCCACGCTACGTCGGCGACGCCGGTTTCTCCCACCGGGTCCGTCCTGGATCGCAAACCTATCGGCCCGTCGTCACGAACCTCCGTGCGGGCCGACGGGTGCCTCGGCGATCACGTCGGGCGCCCCCGAGCCGCCGTCGCCGCTCGCCGCACCGGTCGGGAGCACGGAGTCGCGACCGTTGCGGTACGCCGACATCACCGCCACAGGGTCGGCGAGCAGCGGCGCGAGGGCGGCCTCGGCGGCGCCGAGGAGCGGCCCGTCCGACCCGAGGCCACCCGCGCGGACCGAGACGTTCTGGGCGAAGTCGACTACGTCGCGCTCGTGCAGGGTCTCCAGCACCCGCTCGCGCCGCGCGTCGAGCACCTGGCCGAGGGTGCCGCCGAGCACCACGACCTCGGGGTTGAGCAGACGCACCAGTGCGCGCAGCCCGAAGCCCAGCCAGTACGCCGCGTCGTCGAGCGCTCCGCCGGCCAGCGGGTCGCCGTTCGCCGCCGCCCGGACGACCTCGTCGACGGCGGCGAGACCGCCACCGGTGAGCCGTCCGGCCGAGCTCAGCAGTCGGTTGGCGCCGATCTTGGTCTCCCAGCAACCGCGGGACCCGCAGCGGCAGAGCCCACCGTCGCTGTCCACGATCAGGTGCCCCACCTCTCCGGCGTAGCCCTCGACGCCACGCAGGGGCTGGCCCCGCACGAGGAACCCACCACCGATACCGACGGTGCCGCCGACGTAGGCGACCTCGGAGGCGCCGACCGCGGCGCCGTACAGGTGCTCCGCGAGGACGCCGAGGTCGGCGTCGTTCCCGACGACCACCGGCAGACCCATCTCGTCGCGGAACACGTCGGCGAACTGGACGTCCGTCCAGCCCAGGTTGGGGGCGAAGTGCACGAGCCCGTCCACGGAGCGGACCAGTCCCGGGATCGAGACGCCGATCCCGAGCACGGTCGTCTCGGGCGCTGCACGCAGCACCTCACGGCACATCTGGGCGGCGGAGTAGACGACGTGCTGCACATCGTGGACGCCGGGCTGGTGCAGGCGCTCGCGCCGGTGGCGCATCTCGCCGCCGAGCCCGACGACGCAGACCCCGATCCGGTCGACGTCGAGCATCAGTGCCAGGACCCCCACCTCGAGGCGCGGTGACACCACGAGCGACGGTCGCCCCGAACGGCGCGCCCCGACCCGGTCCGTCGAGACCTGGTCCGGTGGCAGCTCCTCCACCAGGCCCGTCTCACTGAGCAGGCTGGTGAGATCGCCGATGGTGCTGCGGTTGAGGCCCAGCTCACGGGTCAGGCGAGCCCGCGTCGTCGGGCCGTTGTGGTGGACCCACGTGAGCAGGGCGCTGGTGTTGACGCGCCTGAGCTCCTCGTGACTGATCCCGGTCTTAGCTGGCACGTCCGTTGCCTTCCGAAGAGCAGGGTCAGGCCCGCCCGGAGGCCGAGGCCCTGCGCCGGCTGATCGCGTCGACCGAGGCGGCCAGCAGGAGGACGACACCGGTGATGATGTACACCCGTCCCTGCGGCTGGCCCTGCAACGTCATCCCGTTGATGATCACCGCGATCACCGAGGCGCCCAGCAGTCCGTCGAGCGGGCGGCCCTTGCCGCCGAACAGACTGGTGCCGCCGATGACGGCCGCGCCGACGGCGTACAGCAGAGTCTCCGCACCTCCGGTCTGCGGGTTCACCGAGTTCGTGCGGCTGGCGAGCAGTACGCCGCCCACCGTGGCCAGTGTCGAGCACATCATGAAGCAGGAGATGCGGACCCAGGCGACGCTGATACCAGCGCGACGGGCCGCCTCCGCGTTGCCGCCGACGGCGTACACGTGGCGGCCCCACGCGGTACGCGTGAGCAGGAAGGTGAGGAACACCAGCAGCGCTCCCACGATGGGCACGACGATCGGGACGCCCTTGAGCGAGGCGAGGAACACGTTGCGGCTGCGCTCCCTGGAGAGGTACCAGGTGGCCGCGAGCAGCATGATCGCGAACGCGGCCGACTTGAACGCCCATACGACGATCGGCGGGGTGGGGAGGCCGGCACCGGCCCGGGACAGCTGACGGCGCAGCGCGAGTCCGGCATAGGCCACGATCGTGAGGATCGCCAGCGCCCAGCCCAGCCAGAGCGGCATGTTCTTGTTCATGATCGCCAGGATCGCGTCGTTGCGGTAGCCGATCGTGCCGCCGGCGCCGGTCTCGAGGAGGAGTACTCCCTGGAGGGCCAGGAAGTACGCCAGCGTCACCACGAACGACGGGACGCCGAGCCTGGCGACCAGGAGACCGATGCTCAACCCGATCGCCGTGCCGCAGAGGAGAGCCACGGCCAGTGCCGGCAGCCAGGGCCAGCCATGGTTGGTCATGAAGATGCCGAGGACTCCGGCCGTCACCCCTCCGCAGTAGCCCGCCGACAGGTCGATCTCGCCGAGGAGCAGCACGAAGACCAGACCCATCGCGAACACGGCGATCGCCGATCCCTGGAGGATCAGGTTGGAGAAGTTGAAGGCGTTGGTGAAATGGGTGCCGGACAGGAAGGTGAAGACGAGCACCAACGCGATCAGTCCGGCGATCGCTGGAAGCGCGCCGACGTCGCCGCCTCGGAGCCGGACGACGTAGTCGTCGAAGGTGCCCTTGAGGGACTGGTGGGCCGCTGGCTGCTCCTCGGAGGTGGCGGTCATGCGTCGGTCTCCTTCGTGATCGGCTCGCCGCCGGTGTCGCGGCCCGTCGTGATCAGCCCGACGACCTGGCTGTTGGTGACGTCGGCGGCCTTCACCTGGGCGACCAGCTCGCCCAGGTAGAGCACCGCGATGTCGTCGGCCACCTGGAAGACGTCGTTGAGGTTGTGGCTGATCAGGAGGACGCCGAGGCCACGATCGGCCAGGCGACGGACCAGCGCCAGCACCTGCTCGGTCTGAGCGACGCCGAGGGCTGCGGTCGGCTCGTCGAGGATGACGACCTTGGAGTTCCAGAGGACGGCGCGGGCGATGGCGACGGTCTGGCGCTGGCCACCCGAGAGGGCGGCGACCGGCGTGCGCACCGACTGGAGGGTGCGGACCGAGAGCCCGTCGAGGGTGGTGCGCGCACGCTGCTCCATGTTGCCCTCGTCGAGGAGGCCACCCGCGAGCACCTCGCGGCCCAGGAACATGTTGTGGACGACGTCGAGGTTGTCGCAGAGCGCGAGGTCCTGGTACACGACCTCGATGCCGAGGGCGTTCGCGTCACGGGGGCTGTGCACGGTGACCGGCTCGCCCTCGAAGGAGTACGTCCCCGCGTCGAAGGCGTGGATGCCGGCGACGCCCTTGATGAGGGTGCTCTTGCCGGCGCCGTTGTCGCCCACCAGGGCCGTGACCCTGCCGGGGAAGACGTCGAGGTCGACTCCGCGGAGCACATGCACAGCTCCGAAGCTCTTCTCGATGCCGCGCAGGCTCAGGAGCGGGGTCCCGGTCTCGGCCACGGGGGGCTCGGTGTCGATGACAGTCATGGGTGAGTGACCTCCCGGTTGCAGCACTCGGGGACGGGAAGGGAACACGAGGGTGCCGGCCCCGGCGGGCCGGCACCCTCGCCAGGCTCAGCTGATGCCGGCCTGCGAGCAGGGCTTGGCGAACGGCCCTGTGCAGACGTCGGACGCCTTCTGGAACCCGTCGTCGAACACCTTCTTGATGTTGTCCGTGGTGATCGCCTCGGGCGTCGCGAGGGCCGAGGGCACCTGCTGGTGCGTGTTCGGGTCCTCGACGCTACCGCTGGCCAGCGCGTCCGCAGCCGCCTTGTCGCCCTTGATGATGTCGATCGCCAGCTTCGAGGCGAGGCCCGCCTCGAGGTCGGTGTTCTTGTACACGGTCATGCACTGGTTGCCGGCGAGGATCTGCTGCAGACCACCCACGCTGGCGTCCTGACCGGTGATCGGGACCTTGCCCGCCAGGCCGTTGGCCTTGAGCCGGGCGATGATGCCGCCGGCCATGGTGTCGTTGGCGGAGATGATCCCGTCGATCTTGCCGCTGTTCTTGGTGTACAGACCGTCGAACGCGTTGGCCGCCTTGTTGGCGTCCCACTCACCGGAGACGTCACCGACCAGCTTGTAGGAGCCCGAGTCGATCTTGGGCTTCAGCGCCTTGACGTAGCCCTCCTTGAACAGGGCTGCGTTGTTGTCGGTCTCGGCACCGTTGATGTAGATGATGTTCGCCGTGCTCTTGCCCTCCGCGGTGAGGCACTTCTGGAGCCCCTCGCCCATCAGCTGGCCGACGACCACGTTGTCGAACGACACGTAGTACGACGCGCCGCCACCCGGCGTGAGCCGGTCGTAGTCGATGCTCGTGATCCCGGCCTGCGTCGCCTTCTTCAGGCACGCCGCACCCGAGTCAGGATCGAGGTTGACGATCATGAGGACCTTGACGCCCTCGTTGATCATCGAGTCGCAGATCGTGCCGAACTTGGCGGTGTCACCACCGGCGTTCTGGATGTCGGAACCGACACCCGCCGCGTTGAAGGCTGCGGTGAGGCTCGGGCGGTCGTTGTTCTCCCAGCGCGGCGAGGTGGTCGCGTCGGGAAGGATCACGCCCACCTTTCCGGTCGCTGCCGGGGTCGAGCCCGGCGAGGTGGCGGTGCTGCTGCTACCACCCCCGCAGGCGGTCAGCGCGAGCGCGCAGACCGCGCCTACGGCCGCCAGGCTTGCCCATTTCGATGTTGCCATCGACTCTCCCTCTTTCTTGCTCGGACGTGCCCTTGGCGCAGTCACACCTGCCGTGACCACCCTCACGCCGTATGTTGTGGCCCACAACATAACCGGCTAAGTTGAGCCTGCCAACCCCCCTGGAACGGCAAGTTTGTTGGATCAATCACCGAATTGGTCACAATTCGGCGACGACAGAGGCTTATGGCCCCTGTGGAATGAGAGGCGCGTCATGACGGAGCTGACCCCCACCCCCACGGACAAGTTCTCCTTCGGCCTGTGGACGGTGGGCTGGCAAGGGGTCGACGTGTTCGGCAGCGCCATCCGGCCGCCCATGGACCCGGCGTACGCCGTCCACCGCCTGGCCGAGCTCGGCGCCTACGGCATCAGCTTCCACGACAACGACGTCTTCGCGTTCGACGCCGACGCCGCCGAGAAGAAGGCCGCGATCGACTCCCTGAGGCGAGCGCTGGACGAGACCGGGCTCGGTGTCCCGATGGTGACCACCAACCTGTTCTCCCACCCGGTCTTCCGCGACGGCGGCTTCACCAACAACGACCGCGACGTGCGCCGGTTCGCCCTGCGCAAGGCCGCTGACAACATCGACCTCGCCGTCTCGCTGGGCGCCAAGGTGTTCGTCGCCTGGGGCGGGCGCGAGGGGGCCGAGTCCGGCGCGAGCAAGGACATCAGGGCCGCCCTCGACCGTTACGCCGAGGCCTTCAACATCCTGGGCCAGTACGTCCTCGACCAGGGCTACGACCTCCGGTTCGCCATCGAGCCCAAGCCCAACGAGCCACGCGGCGACATCCTCCTGCCGACCGTCGGAAACGCCCTGGCGTTCATCAACGCGCTGGACCACCCGGAGCTGGTCGGGGTCAACCCCGAGGTCGGGCACGAGGAGATGGCAGGACTCAACTTCTCGCACAGCCTCGCCCAGGCCCTGTGGCACGGCAAGCTCTTCCACGTCGACCTGAACGGCCAGCACGGTCCCCGGTTCGACCAGGACCTGCGGTTCGGCGCCGGCAACGTGCGCGGCGCCTTCTGGACCGTCGACATCCTGGAGTCCGGCGGCTACGACGGCCCCCGGCACTTCGACTTCAAACCTCCTCGGACCGAGGACGAGACCGGGGTCTGGGCCTCGGCTGCGGGCTGCATCCGCAACTACCTGATCCTGCGGGAGAAGTCGCGCGCCTTCCGTGCCGATCCCGAGGTACAGCAGGCACTGACAGCCGCCCGGGTCGACCAGCTGGCGACGGCCACGATGGGCCCGGGCGAGGCCCTGGCCGACGTACGTGCCGAGTCGTTCGACCCCGAGGAGGCCGCCGCGCGCGGCATGGCATTCGAGGCACTGGACCAGCTCGCGCTCGAGCACCTGTACGGCGTCCGGGGCTGACCGTGCCGCTGGTGGCCGGGGTCGACTCGTCGACCCAGTCGTGCAAGGTCCTCGTGGTCGACGCCACCACCGGCGCCGTCGTTCGTCGCGGACGGGCCGCCCATCCCGACGGCACGGAGGTCGACCCCCGGCACTGGTGGGAGGCGCTGCAGTCCGCGATCGGTGAGGCGGGCGGCCTCGACGACGTGGCCGCGGTCTCCGTGGGCGGCCAGCAGCACGGAATGGTGGCCCTCGACGACGCCCGGGCAGTGGTGCGCCCGGCGCTGCTCTGGAACGACACCCGCTCGGCCGGCGCCGCGGCCGAGCTGACCGAGGAGCTCGGGGGGCCGCAGGTCTGGGCCGACGAGGTCGGGCTGGTTCCCGTGGCGTCGTTCACGATCACCAAGCTGCGCTGGCTGGCCCACCACGAGCCGGAGGCCGCAGCCCGCACGAGCGCCGTCTGTCTGCCCCACGACTGGCTCACCTGGCTCCTGGCGGGCCGCCCCGACGACCTGGTCACCGACCGCAGCGACGCCAGTGGCACCGGTTACTGGTCGGTCCCGACCGGCGCCTATCGGCCCGATCTCCTCGAACGCGCACTGGGTCGCCCCGCGCTCACGCCGCGGGTGGCCGCCCCCGACGAGGTGGTCGGGAACGACGGTCCGGCCGGTTGGGTGCTCGGCCCCGGGTGTGGCGACAACGCCGGGGCGGCCCTCGGCCTCGGCGCGGGTCCCGGTGACGCCGTCGTGTCCATCGGGACCTCCGGCGTCGTCTCGGCGGTCTCCGTGGTCCCGGCCGCGGACGCCTCCGGCGCGGTGGCGGGCTTCGCCGACGCCACCGGGCGCTACCTGCCACTGGTGGCGACGATGAACGCCGCCCAGGTGCTCGACGCGGCCGGCCGGCTCCTCGGTGTCGACCATGCGGGGCTCAGTGACCTGGCGCGGTCGGCCCCGCCGGGGTCCGAGGGGCTGGTGCTGGTGCCTTACCTCCAGGGAGAGCGCACCCCGAACCGCCCCGACGCCACCGGGTCGCTGCTCGGCCTGACGCTTGCCGGCACCAGCCCCGCGAACCTCGCACGGGCGGCGGTCGAGGGCTTGTGGTGCGGCCTGGCCGACGGGCTCGACGCCCTGCGTGCGCAGGGTGCGGAGGTACGCCGTGTGCTCCTGGTCGGCGGCGCGGCGGCCTCGCTCGCGGTGCGCGAGATCGGGGCGGAGGTCCTCGGACTGCACGTTGAGGTACCACCCGCCGAGGAGTACGTCGCGCTCGGCGCCGCCCGTCAGGCCGCCTGGGTGCTGAACCCGTCGGCCGGCGTCCCGGACTGGACCGCCGGGGCCGACGGGTGGTCTCGCCACGAGCCGTGCACCGGTGCGGGTCCCGCCGTACGGGCCCGCTACGCCGAGGCGCGCGACCTCACGCTCACTCGCCGCCCCCCACCTGCGGGGGCCGACCAGAGGCCCTGACGATCGGACCACCCTCCTGCGCACCGCGGTCGATGGTCAGGGATCTGCCCGCTCACCCGGCCGTGGGCTGGTAGCGGGTCAGCACGCAGAACTCGTTGCCCTCGGGGTCGCCGAGCACGACCCAGCCCCGGTCACCCTTGCGCAGGTCGTTGACGACCGTCGCACCGAGGCCGAGGATCCGCTCGATCTCCGCGTCGCGGTCGCGGTCGGTGGGTCGGAGGCAGATGTGCATCCGGTTCTTCACGGTCTTGGGCTCGGGCACCTTGAGGAACAGCAGGTAGCGGTCGTCGGGACCGACGAGCCCGCACTCCTCGTCTCCGGGCTTCATCTCCCAGGAGTCGTCGACGGTGAAGTCCTCGAGCACCTCGGCCCACCACATCGTCTGTGCATAGGGGTCGGCGGCGTCGTAGCAGAAGTTGCAGGCACGAGAAGACATGGCGACACCCTGCCAGCGGGCACCGACAGGGCGCTACGGCTTTGCGGCGCGGCGCGGCGCGGCGCATGCGCGCGACCCGCGGGCCGGTCCGGCAGACTGACGCCATGGCACTCCTGGACTCCTGGACGCGATCGCTGCACGAGTCGGAGGACGGGATGACCCGTCCGGTGTACCGCCAGGGCACGGGCCCCGGGGTCGTGGTGATCCACGAGATCCCAGGAGTCACCGAGCAGGTGATCGGGTTCGGGCAGGAGGTCGTCGACGCCGGCTTCACGGTGCTGCTGCCGCACCTGTTCGGTCACCCCGAGGCGCGGGTCAACCCTGGCACGATGACCGGCGCGATGATCCAGGTGTGCACCGCCTCGGAGTTCACCAAGCTGGCCACCGGAGTCACCGCCCCCATGGCGACCTGGCTCCGCAGCCTGGCGCGCTCACTGCACGAGGAGCTCGGCGGACCGGGTGTCGGGGCGCTGGGGATGTGCTTCACCGGGGGCTTCGCCCTCGCGATGATGGTCGACGAGTCCGTCGCGGCCCCCGTCGTCGCGCAGCCGGCGGCGCCCTTCGCCATCGGCAAGAAGCGCGGCGCCGACCTCAACCTCTCCCCCGCCGACACCGACGCGGTGGTCGCCCGGGCCGCGGCCGGCTGCCAGGTGCTGGGACTCCGCTACCGCAAGGACCGCGCCACCGGTACGCGTTTCGACACCCTGCGCGAGCTCCTCGGTGACAACTTCATCGGCGTCGAGTTCGAGGGCAAGGGGCACGCGACGCTGACCGAGCACCGCCAGCAGGAGGCCGTCGACCGGGTGCTCGCGTTCTTCCACGAGAAGCTGGCGGGCTGAGACCCGGTCCGCGACCACGAGCTGCTGGTTAGCATCGACCGGGTGTCCTACCTCAGCCGCCAGCTGGTCACCGCCGCCCTCACCGCCAACGCCCTGCGTCCGTCGTCGTCCACGCCTCGCATCGGGCTCGCGTCGTTCGTCCTGGGCTGGCCCACGGGCGAGCTGGCACCGCACCTGCTCGCACTCACGGCAGCCGACACCCTGACCCATCTCGGCCCGAGACGCCGCAGCCGGCTCGGTGTGCTCCTCGCCGCGGGCAGCGCCGCCGGGCTGGCCCACCTCGTCCGCGAGAGCGGCCGGGTGCGGGTCCTCGCGGAGCAGAGCCTGGTCGACAGCCTCGGGGAGGAGTACGTCGACCGGCCAGGGGAGCGCCCGACCACGGTCGACCTGAAGACACCGTGGCGCAAGCTGATCAACCCGTTCGACCTGCGCAACCCGGCGGTCCGCGTCGACCGGAACCTCCGCTACTCCGACGCCGGCAAGCGCGGGCTCCTCGACGTCTACCGCCCGACCGGCCACGATCCGGTCGGCGCGCCGGTCCTGATCCAGGTGCACGGGGGCGGATGGACGCTGGGGTCCAAGGACGAGCAGGGCATCCCCCTCATGCAGCGGATGGCCGAGCGCGGCTGGGTCTGCGTCGCGATCAACTACCGGCTCGCGCCGCGGAACGCCTTCCCGGCCCAGATCGTCGATGTGAAGCGGGCCATCGCCTGGGTCAAGGAGCACATCGAGGAGTACGGCGGGGACCCGTCGTACGTCGTGATCACCGGCGGCTCGGCCGGCGGCCACCTGACCGCGCTGGCCGCGCTGACGCCCAACGACCCGGCGTACCAGCCCGGCTTCGAGGGCGCGGACACCCAGGTCCGGGCCGCCGTCCCGTTCTACGGCGTCTACGACTTCGCCGGCGCGACGGGTCTGCGCAATGCGACCCAGATGCGCGACAGCTACCTCGCGCCCCGGATCGTCCAGCGGAGCTGGGCCGACGACCCGGAGTCGTTCGAGCGGGCCTCGCCGATCCTCCGCATCACCCCGGACGCTCCCGACTTCTTCGTCCTCCACGGCGCGCGCGACTCCCTGGTCGACGTGGAACAGGCCCGGCTGTTCGTCGCCGCCCTACGCGAGACGTCGAAGAGCAGCGTCGCCTACGCCGAGTTCCCCGGCACCCAGCACGCGTTCGACGTCTTCCCGTCGATCCGCTCCGAGCACGTCGTCCGCGCGGTCGAGCGCTACCTGCTGTGGCACCACGCCCGTCGGTGAGCGACCTGCTCGACCTGGCCCGTGCCGCGCGCGGGTTCATGCCCGACGACGAGGGGCTGGCCCTCCACCGGCTGGCCCGCGAGCGGCTGACCCACGGGCCGGTGCTCGAGATCGGCAGCTACTGCGGCAAGTCCGCCGTCTACCTCGGGGCGGCCGCCCGCGAGGTCGGCGGGCTCGTCTTCAGCGTCGACCACCACCACGGGTCGGAGGAGAACCAGGCCGGCTGGGACCACCACGACCCCACCCTGGTCGATCCCACGACCGGGCGCATGGACACGCTCCCGTCCTTCCGCAGGACCATCGGGTCGGCCGGCCTGGAGGACGTCGTCGTCGCCGTCGTCGGCGAGTCCGCCACCGTGGCGGCCCACTGGCGCACCCCGCTCTCGCTGCTGTTCGTCGACGGCGGCCACGGTGCCGGGCCGGCGCAGTCCGACTACGACGGCTGGGCGCGCTGGGTGATGGCGGGCGGGCTGCTGGCCATCCACGACGTGTTCCCCGACCCTGCCGACGGCGGCCGCCCGCCGTACGACGTCTACCTGCGGGCGCTGGGCTCCGGCAGCTTCGCTGAGGTCGAGGCCGTGGGCTCGCTCCGGGTGCTGCGCCGCGGGTCAGGCTCGGCCGGCGAGGGCGTCGGCTGACGCGCAGCCGCACTCCAGCGCCAGCGGCTCGGGATCGGCCACCAGACCGGCCCCGCGGACGACGTCGGCTCCCGGCGTCGCGCCGCTGAGCGCGTCGTGGGCCAGCAGGACCGCGGCCGTCGTGAAGGTCGTGTGCTCCGCGGGCCAGTGCTTGTCGTCCGGATAGACGTAGCCGGTCCAGTAGCCGCCGTCGCTCTGGCGCAGGCGCTGCGCGTCGACGAACAGCTGTCGCGCACGGTCGCGGTCTCCCAGCGCGTCGAGCGCCAGGACCAGCTCGCAGGTCTCGGCACCCGTGACCCACGGGTCGGTGTCGACGCAGCGGACCCCGAGCCCGGGCACCACGAAGTCGCGCCACCTGCTGCGGAGCAGCTCCCGACCGGCCTCGCCGCGCACGGCGCCACCGAGCACCGGGTAGTACCAGTCCATCGAGAAGCTCGACTTGTCGAGGAACACGTCGCGGTGGTCGCGGAGGGCGTGCCCGAGCCGCCCGGTGGTGAGCTCCCACTCCGGTTGCGGGTCGTCGAGCACCTCGGCGAGCGTGAGCCCGGCGCGCAGGGCATGGTGGATGCTCGAAGAGCCGGCCAGCAGCGCCTCGCGGTTGACGCTCGCCGGCCCGGCGGCCGACCACTCCTGTGACCAGGCGATGCCCCCGAAGGGGAGCTGCAGCGTGCACACGAAGTCCAGGGCGCGCCGTACGGTCGGCCACATCGCGGTCACGAAGGCCGGGTCGCTTCGGACCAGCCAGTGGTGCCAGACACCCACCGCGACGTACGCCGCCATGTTGGTCTCGCCGCTGGCGTCCTCGACGATGCCGCGGACGCTCTTCAGCGGCCACGACCCGTCGTACCGCTGGGTACGGCGTACCCACTCCCACGCGCGGTCGACCGCGCGGTGTCTCCCGGCGACGAGCAGCGCCATCGCAGCCTCGACGTGGTTCCACACGTCTGCCTGGCCGCCGACCGTCCAAGGCACCGCGCCGTCGGGCTCCTGGACGGCCGCGATCGCCGCTCCGGACCGGGCCAACTGCCCGGGCGTGAGGAGGTCAGGACGCATCAGCGGGCTCGGGCTTGTGCAGGTAGACCACGAGGCTCTTGCCGATCAGCGGGTTGAGCGCCCGCTCCGCCCAGCGCGTGGCCCGGGGCCGCTCCATGATGTCCCAGACCAGCATCCGGTGGTAGGCCTTGGCGAGGGGGTGCTCCTCGTTGTCGACGCCGACCGCGCACCTGATCCACCAGTACGGCGTGTGCAGGGCGTGGGCGTAGTGGCGCCCGTCGTACACCAGGCCGGCGTTGACCGCCTTGGTGACCAGCTCGGCGTCGGAGTAGATCCGGATGTGGCCGCCGGGCTTGCCGTGGTAGTCGTCTGAGAGCTTCCAGCAGACGACCTCGGGGAACCAGCGCGGCACCGTCAGCGCGATCGTCCCGCCCGGACGAAGCACGCGCACGAGCTCGTCGAGCGCCTGGAGGTCGGCGGGGACGTGCTCGAGGATCTCCGCGGCCACGATCCGGTCGAACTCTCCGTCCGCGAACGGCAGCGACAGGGCGTCGCCCTCCTTGACGTCGGCCTCGGCGCCGGCCGGCACCTCCCCCGCCTCGCGCATCGCCGCGAACAGGTCGCGGACGCCGGACAGCTCGTCGGCGTCCTGGTCGAACGCGATCACGTCGGCGCCGCGGCGGTACATCTCGAACGCGTGCCGCCCGGCCCCGCAGCCGAGGTCGAGCACCCGCTCGCCGGGCCGCAGCCCGAGCAGGTCGAAGTCGACGGTCAGCACGGTCCCTCCCCGTCGTCGGTCGAGTTCCGTCGGGACCCGGCGAAGTCGGCGACGGCGTCGTCGTACGCCGCGGCGGTGGCGGCCGCGACGGCGCGCCAGCTGAACAGGTCCTCGACACGGCGGCGACCCGCGGCGCCGTACCGTGCCCGGCGTTCGGGGTCGTCGAGCAGCCCGCCGAGCGCGGTCACCAGCTCGTCGACATCGCCCGGGGTGACCAGGTCGGCGCACAGCCCGTCGGGTCCCACCACCTCGGGGATCGCACCCGTACGCGAGACGACCAGTGGGGTGCCCGTGGCCATCAGCTCGGCGGTCGGGAGCGAGAAGCCCTCGTAGAGGCTCGGCACGCAGGCGAGCTCGGCGGACCCCATCAGGGTGACGAGCTCGGCGTCGCTGATGCCGTGGACGAACGTCACGTGGTCGCGGATCGCGAGCTGGTCGAGCAGCCGCTCGGTACGGCCGCCCTCGGCGGGCTTAGTGACCAGTACCAGCTCGAGCCCGGACCGTTCCGTGCGCAGCTTCGCGAAGGCCTCGAGGAGCGTGGCGATGCCCTTCAGGGGTGCGTCGGCGCTGGCCATGGCCAGGATCCGTCCGGCCACACGGGGCGTCGTGGGCGGGACGAACCCGTCGTCGACGCCCAGGAGTACGACGCGCGCCCGGGCCGGTTCGACCCCGAACTCGCTCAGTACGTCGCGGCGTGCGGACTCCGACGGCGTGAGCACCATCCGCATGCTGCGCGCGACCCGGGCCTGCATGCGGACGAAGCCGTACCAGCGACGGAGCAACAGGCGCTTCCGCAGGCTCGGCGCCGCGGCGAGGTCGATCCGTCGGTCGATGCTGATCGGGTGGTGGACCGACGCCACCAGCGGCAGGCCCACCTCGCGCTCGACGTCCAGGAGGGGGGAGCCCAGCGTCTGGTTGTCGTGGACGACGTCGAAGTCGCCGGCGCGGTCGCGGAGCAGGCGCAGCACCCGACGACTGAAGGTGCGCGGCTCGGGGAAGCCGGCCGTCCACATCGTCAGCAGCTCCGCGACGTCGACGAGGTCGCGCAGCTCCGAGGGACGCGGGGTGCGGAACGGGTCGGGCTCGCGGTAGAGGTCGAGGCTCGGGACCCGGGTCAGCCGTACGCCGGGGTCGAGCTCGGGATAGGGCTGCCCTGAGAACACCTCGACGTCGTGCCCGAGCCGGACGAGCTCGCGGCTGAGGTGCCGGACGTAGACGCCCTGCCCACCGCAGTGCGGCTTGCTGCGGTACGACAGCAGTGCGACGCGCACGGGCTCCGCCTCTCGAGGTCCACGTGGGCCGGTGCACTGGCTACCGACCGGTAGCCCGACCCTAACCGGGCGCTCTGCGCGACCCCGCGCCCGGTCCGTCAGCTGGCCTCACTGGAGTGACCCGGGAAGACGTGGGCCGACGGGTCGATCACGACCGCGGCGTTGTTCACCGCGGTCGCGGCCTCGCCGAAGCCGACCGCGATCAGCCGGACCTTGCCGGGGTACTCCGTGATGTCGCCCGCGGCGAAGACCCGCGGCAGGTTGGTGTGCATGGCGGAGTTCACCACCACGTGCCGCTTCAGCACCTCGACCCCCCACTGCTGGAGCGGGCCGAGGTCGGCGATGAAGCCGAGCGCGGCCACCACGGCCTGGGCGGGACGGCGTGCGGGCTCCTCGCCGTCGATCGGTGATCTCGACCTCGGCGACCGTGGGGTCGCCGAAGAGCCCCGTGACCTGTGCCTTCGTGATGATCTCGACCCGGGAGTCGCGCACGGCCTGGACCGTGCGCTCGTGGGCCCGGAAGGCGTCGCGGCGGTGCACGAGGGCGACCGACCGCGCCACCGGCTCGAGGTGGACCGCCCAGTCGAACGCGGAGTCACCGCCGCCGACGATCACGATGTCCTTGCCGGCGTACGGCGCGAAGCTGGGCACGAAGAACTCCATGCCGCGCCCGAGCCAGCCGTCACCGGCCGGCAGCGGCCGCGGGCTGAACTTGCCGATCCCGGCGGTGATCAGCAGCGCCTTCGCGGTCACCTGGGTGCCGTCGTCGAGGGTCACGGTCACGTCGTCCTCGCCGTGGTCGAGGCTGACCGCGGTGCGATCGAGGAGGTAGTCGGGCTCGGCGGTGTTCGCCTGCTCGACCAACCCCTCGACGAGGTCGCGGCCCTTCACCGACGGGAAGCCGGCGACGTCCAGGATCTGCTTCTCGGGATACATCGCGGTGATCTGCCCGCCGAGCTCGGGCAGCGAGTCGACGACGGCGACGCGCAGGCCGCGGAAGCCGGCGTAGTACGCCGCGAAGAGCCCGGTCGGGCCGGCCCCGATGATGGCGAGGTCTGTCTCGATCTGTGCCACGTCACTCCCTTGTCCGCTGGTGCGGTCACCCAGTCTGCACGTTGTCGACGAGCCATCCGTGATCGGTGCGCACCATGGTCACCAAGGCGCTCCTCGCGTTGTACGACGCCGGGGCACCGCCCGAGGTCACGCGCTGGTCGAGGAACAGCAGCGCGAGCACCCGGTCGTGGGTCGCCCGGACCACACCGGAGGCCGCGACGCGGGTCGTCGTCCGGGTCTGCGACGAGACGACCTGCGCCTTCACCGGGGTGGCGCTGGTGCGGTACGCCGCCGCGAACCGGTCCGTCATCAGGCCCGACGCCTGGTCGACGTGCGCGTCGTACGACTTCCACGAGACCGTGAAGATCGCCGCGGCGTCCTGGGCGGCGGTCTCCACCGCGCTCCGGGCGTCGATGTCGCCGACCACGACCGGTCGCTGAGCCGAGGGCGTCGGCGTCGAGACCCCCCAGAGGTACCACGCCTCGCCGGAGACCGACGTGGCGAGCAGCAGCGAGCACATCGTCAGGGCAGTCGTCGTCCGTGAGGTCACCGCGAGTCACCCACGAACTGGATGTCGGAGGTCAGCCAGCGGCCGTCCTGGTGCAGCAGGCTGATCCGGAGCCGGAAGTGGCGGGGTGCCTGCCGGCCGTGCGTGCTCGTGTTGGACACCGTGCCGGTGGTCGCCGCGATCACGGTCGCGCGATCTGGCGCGACGGCCACCACGCCGGACCACACGACCTGGCCGGTCATCGTCGAGCGGTGTCGCCGGAGCGCCTTGACGACGTGCCGCGCCGACCGCACGTAGTGGGCCCGGAAGTCCCCGGTCGCCCCCGCCGCCACCGCGTCGATGCTGCGCGACGCCCGGTCGTAGCGCATGTTGACGAAGGCGGTGACCTCGGCGTCCGCGGCGGCGAGCACGTCGCCGTACCTCTGCTGGCGGACGACCGCGTCCGAGCGATCGCCGTGCGTCCGCCACACGAGTGCCGCTCCGAGCAGGGCGAGCAGCGTCAGTACGACGACCAGGGCGGTCAGCCAGCGGTTCACGACGGGCCGCCGAGCACGCCAGACGTCAGCCGCACGGTGTCCCTCCCCAGGTTCGCCGATCTCCCGCAGCGCATCGTACGGCCCGCCGGACCCGCCGAGGCGCGCGTCACGCCGCACTTCCTACGATGCGGGGATGGACCCCTCCACTTCCGGCGAGGCCCTCCGGGCCCTGCACGACGCCGTCGACGCCGTACGCGGTCACGACGGCGTCGTGTCCGTGTCCGCCCGGGTGGCCGGTGAGGCCGCTCCCCGGTGCGCGGTCGCCGAGGATGAGCGTCACTACTCGGCGAGCACCATGAAGCTGCCTGTACTGGTTGCCGCGCACCGCCTGGCCGAGCGCGGCGAGCTCGACCTCGACCGGTCCGTCGTGGTGCACGACGAGTTCGACTCGCAGGTGGCCGGCGAGCGGTTCCGCATGGACACGAGCGAGGACTCCGACCCGGAGACCTGGGCGGCGCTGGGCGACGTCGTACCCCTGCGTGGCCTGGTGGAGCGGATGATCACGGTCTCGGGGAACCTCGCGACCAACCTGGTCCTCGAGCAGGTCGGCACCGACGAGGTGGCAGCCGTGCTGGCCGACGCGGGCTGCTCGGAGCGGACCACGATCGTGCGCGGGATCGAGGACTACGCCGCTCGCGAGGCCGGCATCGACAACCTCGTCACCGCCCACGACCTGGCACGGCTGATGGTCGCGCTGGCGACCGGCGGAGTGGCCGGGCCGGAGGCGAGCGCGGCCTGCGAGCGGACCCTCCAGCAGCAGGCCTATCGCGGCGGCATCCCGGCCGGTCTTCCGGCCGGGGCCCTGATCGGCAACAAGACCGGTTGGGTCGACGCGGTGAACCACGACGTCGCCCTCGTCCGTGCGGACGGGCTGCCGCCGGTCGGGCTCGCCGTACTCTGCTCGACACCGGGTACGCCGGAGGAGCGTGAGGCGGGGATCGCGCGGATCGCCGCCGCAGCCTGGGCCGTGGTCACGGCCCCCGGATCCGGGTCGGACCTACGATGACCCGGTGACCACGGGCAGCTCCGGCAACATCTGGCGCCGGTTCGAGCACGACCCGCGCGACCCGGCGTACGCCACGCTGCGTGCCGCCGACCGCGACCGTGCCGTGGTGCACGACGTCCTGGTCGAGGCGTACGGCGAGGGCCGGATCGACCGCCAGGAGTTCGACGAGCGGTCCGCGCAGGTCACGGCGGCCAAGACGTACGCCGACCTCGTCCCGCCGATCCGGGACCTCACCGCGGACGCCCTGTCGGCCCGCATCGCCACCGTGCCCACGGCCGACCTCGAGCGCCAGGCGCGGCTGTACTACGGCGAGAAGCTGCGCGACGCCCTCTTCGGGTTCCTGATCCCCAACCTGATCTGCTGGGCGATCTGGTACCTGCTCGGCCACGACGGCTTCATCTGGCCGATCTTCGTGTCCATCCCGACCGGGCTGAACTTCCTCCGTGTCGCCACCAGCCGCGGGGCGATCGTCCAGGGCCGGGTCGAGAAGCTCCAGCGCCGTGAGGCCAAGGCTCTCGAGCCCAATCGGCCCCCGAGCAAGAAGAAGGCCGAGCCCGATCCGCCGGACCCGGCCGGCGACGACGCCTGATCGCGGCACCGGGCGGTGAGGCAGGACCGGTTCTGGTCTCCCCGACCGGTCCCAAGTCACCGCTCAGTCGTCCCACCCGTCGGGCCGCAGCTTCTTGGGAAGCTTGTCGACCACCAGCCGGTAGGACTCGTCGACCGCCTCGAGCAGCTCGTCGTCCGGAATCTGCCCGTCGAAGGCGAGGTCGTTCCAGCCGGAGCGCCCGATGTACGCCATCACCCGCGCGCTGCCGGGATAGCGGTGCAGCCACTCGTCGGCGGCCTCACGGGTCGTCGCCGCCTTGACCCCGACGCCCGCGCCGCCCAGGAACGCGAAGATCTTGCCCCGCTCCCCCGGCCCGACCTTGAACACGGGGTGCTCGTGGTCCCACGGGTGGTCCGCCCAGGCGCCCGTCTTCGCGGCGCAGTGGCGCTGCATCGTCGGCTCGTCCACAGGCCCAACCTAGCCAGGTGAGATCCCTCGAGCCGGGGTTGCATCGCGTACCGAGGTACGGGTTTACGGTCGGTCCATGGACATGATGCGCGCTGCCTGCGCCCTGCCGGACGCCGAGCGGCCACTACGGCTCGCGGAGTTCGACACGTTGTTCGCCGAGGCGGTGGTCGATGTGGAGCGGAACGGTGATGCGGCCCGGCTGAGGCTCTCCGGGCCGGCCGGGCTCCGCGAGCGGGTGCTCGACCTCACCGAGCGCGAGAGTCGGTGCTGCTCCTTCTTCGACTTCACTGTGCAGGGGCTCGACGGCGACCTCGAGCTGGTCATCGCCGTACCCCCGGAGCAGCACGACGTGCTCGAGGCCCTCGTCGACCGCGCCACCCGGCTGTCGTCGTGAGCCTGAGGGCCGGCGAGGTCGCCCAGGCGGCCGGCGTCAACAAGGAGACGTTGCGCTACTACGAGAGACGTGGCCTGCTCGGCCCGCCGAACCGGAGCCCGGGCGGGCACCGGCTGTACGACGCACAGGCGGTCTCGGCACTGCGCGTGATCAAGGCCGCGCAGCGCCTCGGCTTCACCCTCGACGAGGTCGCCGAGCTGCTCGAGGTCGGTCGCCAGCGCGGGCGCGACCGGGGACTGCAGGCCCAGGCTCGGGACAAGCTGATCGAGGTCGAGCAGCGCATCGCCGACCTCACCACGATCCGCGACAACCTGAGTGCGGCCATCGACGCCGGCTGCGACGACCTGCACGTGTGCGCCACCATCACCTGCTGCCCGATCCCCTTCGGGGAGCTGGCCGCACCCTAGTCGCCGGCGGTCGTTCCTGTCGCGGCATGCCGGTGGCCGGTGATCGAGCAGGTGTCGAGATCTACCTCGTGGCCGGCGCTCGCTACGCTCGAGCTCGTTCCTCGCCGGCGCTCACTTGGTCGCTTCCATCATCTGGCGGAGCTCGCGCTTGAGGTCGTTCACCTCGTCGCGCAGCCGGGCTGCCAGCTCGAACTGCAGCTCCGCCGCCGCCGCCTTCATCTGGTCGGTGAGCTCCTGGATCAGCGAGGCCAGCTCGGCGCTCGGCAGGCCGGCCGCGCCCTCCGCGTGCCCGGCCGCGTTGAGCTGACCGAGCGCCGGCACCGGCTGCCGGACCTTGACGCCGCCCGCCCGGCCCTTGGCCTCGGTGCCGGCCCAGGTCGCGAGCAGCGCCTGGGTGTCCTCGCCCTCGCGGGCCAGCATCTCGGTGATGTCGGCGATCTTCTTGCGCAGGGGCTGGGGATCGACCCCGCGCTCGACGTTGTAGGCCACCTGCTTCGCGCGGCGACGGTTGGTCTCGTCGATCGCCGACTCCATCGACGGCGTGATCTTGTCGGCGTACATGTGGACCTGACCCGAGACGTTGCGGGCGGCCCGGCCGATGGTCTGGATCAGCGACTTGTCGGAACGGAGGAAGCCCTCCTTGTCGGCGTCGAGGATCGACACCAGCGAGACCTCGGGCAGGTCGAGCCCCTCACGGAGGAGGTTGATGCCGACCAGCACGTCGTAGTCCCCGAGCCGCAGGTCGCGGAGCAGCTCGATGCGCTTGAGGGTGTCGACCTCGGAGTGGAGGTAGCGGGTGCGGACGCCGGCGTCGAGGAGGTAGTCGGTGAGGTCCTCGGACATCTTCTTGGTCAGCGTCGTGACCAGGATCCGCTCGTTCTTCTCGGTACGGGTGTTGATCTCGTGGATGAGGTCGTCGATCTGGCCCTTGGTCGGCTTCACCACGACCTCGGGGTCGACCAGGCCGGTCGGCCGGATGATCTGCTCGACGACGTCGCCCTGCACCTTGTCGAGCTCGTAGTTGCCCGGGGTGGCCGAGAGGTAGATCGTCTGGCCGATCCGCTCGAGGAACTCCTCCCACCGCAACGGTCGGTTGTCCATCGCGCTGGGCAGGCGGAAGCCGTGGTCGACGAGGTTGCGCTTGCGGGACATGTCGCCCTCGTACATGCCACCGATCTGGGGCACCGCGACGTGGGACTCGTCGATGACGAGCAGGAAGTCCTCGGGGAAGTAGTCGAGGAGGCAGTTGGGAGGGGTGCCGTGGTTGCGGCCGTCGATGTGCATCGAGTAGTTCTCGATGCCGGCACAGGACCCGACCTGCCGCATCATCTCGACGTCGTACGTCGTGCGCATGCGGAGCCGCTGGGCCTCCAGCAGCTTGCCCTGCCGCTCGAACGTCGCCAGCCGCTCGTCGAGCTCGGTCTCGATGCCGGCGATCGCCCGCTCCATGCGCTCGGGCCCGGCGACGTAGTGGGTCGCCGGGAAGACGTAGAGCTCGTCGTCCTCGCTGATGACCTCGCCGGTGACCGGGTGGAGCGTCATCAGCCGCTCGACCTCGTCGCCGAAGAACTCGACCCGCACCGCGTGCTCCTCGTACACCGGGAAGATCTCGAGGGTGTCTCCGCGCACCCGGAAGGTGCCGCGGGTGAAGGCCATGTCGTTGCGGGTGTACTGGATCTCGACGAGCCGGCGCAGGATCGAGTCGCGGTCGCGGACGTCGCCGACCTTCAGCTTGAGCATGCGGTCGACGTACTCCTGCGGGGTGCCGAGGCCGTAGATGCACGACACCGTCGACACCACGATCACGTCGCGCCTGGTCAGGAGGGAGTTGGTCGCGGAGTGCCGGAGCCGCTCGACCTCCTCGTTGATCGAGGAGTCCTTCTCGATGTAGGTGTCGGTCTGGGGGACGTAGGCCTCGGGCTGGTAGTAGTCGTAGTAGGAGACGAAGTACTCGATCGCGTTGTCGGGGAAGAGCTGGCGCAGCTCGTTGGCGAACTGCGCGGCGAGCGTCTTGTTGGGCTGCATCACCAGGATCGGGCGCTGCACCTGCTCGGCCACCCAGGCGACCGTCGCGGTCTTGCCGGTGCCGGTCGCACCGAGCAGCACGATGTCGTCGACGCCCCCCTTGATACGGCGCACGATCTCCTCGATCGCCGCCGGCTGGTCACCGGACGGCACGTAGTCGGAGACCACCTCGAACGGCGCCACCCGGCGCTCCAGATCGGTCACGGGTCGCATGCGCCGAGCCTACGCGGCACCGCCGACAGTGACCTCCCGGCCAGCTCGCCGGGCCTCGGGACCCGGGCGTCGGTCCGAGCCGGCAGCTCACCTCTTGCGGCGCCGGCTCGCCGACGACGCGCCGCGGCTCCCGCCGAGGACCGTGCCGAACACGAAGGACGCGCCCAGGGCGAAGCCGGTGTCGTACCACCCGCCGCTGTTGTGCACGTCGTAGATGCCGACGCTCTGGTTGAACCACGACACGATGATGCTCACCGGCAGGATGAAGCCGTGCCACAGGCCGGTCCAGAAGCCGGCCTGGCCCGCGCCGTGCTGGGCGAGCGGGTCGGCACCGGCACACGCGGTGAGCACGAGGAGGAGGGCCGCGAGCCCGGCCGCTCGGAGCAGAGAACGGTGTGGATGCAGTGGAGTCATGGAGCCATCCCACTACCACCGGGCGACACCCACCAGGGCCGGAAGGTCTTCACCGTCCGGCGACCCACGGACCTGGAACCGGTCGGCCGGAGACGCCGTCCGCCCCTCTTGCCGCCCGGCTGGGTAGCGTGGCCGGGTGCGACCCGCCCCTTCCGCGTCCGAGCGCTGGCTCAGGGTGGCGCGCCGTACCGCAGTCGGGGTCGTGGGCGCACCGTTCGCGCTCGCGATCTCCATGACACTCGTCGACTCCTACCGGCGACGCGGCAAGAGGCGTGCCGTGTCCTTCCCCTCCGCTCCCCCGGCCACCGTCCCGGTCGGCGAGGGAGCGGTGACGACGTACACCTTCGGTACGGACCTGTACGACGACATGCTCGCCGCGATCGACGGCGCCCAGCGGCAGATCCTGTTCGAGACCTACATCTGGAAGGCCGACGACGTCGGCCAGCGGTTCAAGACCGCGCTCGCGGACGCCGCCGCCCGCGGGGTCGAGGTGTACTGCATCTACGACAGCTTCGCGAACCTCGTCGTCTCCCCACGGTTCAAGCGGTTCCCCGACTCGATGAAGGTGCTCCCCTACCCGGTGTACGCCGCGGGGTTGCGGCCGTTCGACCTGCGCCGCTACGGGCGCGACCACCGCAAGATCCTGGTGGTCGACGACTCGGTCGGGTTCGTCGGTGGCTACAACATCGGCGAGGCCTACGCCACCGAGTGGCGCGACACGCACGTCCGGATCACCGGGCCGGGTGTCTGGGACCTCAAGCGCGCCTTCGCCGACTTCTGGAACCTCAACCGGCGCCGCCGGGTCAGGTCGAGCGAGCGGCCGCTCCTGCTCGAGACGGCGTCGACCTGGGAGCCCACCATCAGGTTCCACCGCAACGTGCCGCGGCTCTGGATGTTCCCCATCCGGTCGATGTACCTCGAGGCGATCAACCGGGCCAGCCGCAACATCTGGATGACGACGGCGTACTTCCTCCCCGACCAGGACTTCGTCACCGCCCTCACCGACGCCGCCCGGCGCGGGGTCGACGTACGCCTGCTGATCCCCGGCAAGTCCAACCACGTGGTCGCCGACTGGATCTCGCGCGGCTACTTCTCGCAGCTGCTCGACTCCGGCGTACGCCTGCTGCGCTACCGCGACGCGATGGTGCACGCCAAGACCGCGACCATCGACGGCACCTGGGCGACCGTCGGCACCGCGAACGTCGACCGGCTCAGCCTGAGCGGCAACTACGAGATCAACGTCGAGATCATCGACCAGCGTCTGGCCGGCTCGCTGGAGGAGATCTTCCGGATCGACGAGGGCAACTGCCTCGAGCTCACCCGCGCCGAGTGGGAGGCGCGCGACGTCTACCGGCGCTTCACCGAGTACGTCCTCAACCCGCTGCGGCCGCTGCTGTAGTCCTCTAGCGAGGGGCCGGGATGTCGAGGATCGAGCTCAGCTGCAGGGCCTTGGTCTTGTCGCCGCGCACCTTGAGCTGCCCCTTGAGCACGCCCATCACCGGGCTGAGGTGGCCGGTGGCGAGCCGCAGGTAGTCGTAGGCCTGGCAGGTCACGGTCGCGTCGCGGGCCTCGCCCGGCTCGCCGGAGTCGACGGTGGCGACGCCGTCGTGCACGCGTACGACGTACCGCTCGACCTCGCCGGTCGGGTTGCCGAGCAGCCGGAACGCCACCGTAAGGTGGACGTCGCGGGCCTTGCGCTCGTTGAGGAACTCCGGCAGGCGCCGGAAGATCTCGCCCAGGACGACCGGGCGGAACCCGGACGCCATCACCTTGCGCAGGTGGCCGGGCGACACGGTACGCAGCACGGTCGCCACGTCGACCGGGTCGAGCTGGGTCGGGTCCACCGCGAGCTGGGCGGTGCCGGGCACCCGGAAGATGCCGCCGACACCGATCGCGAGATCGGCGTCGCCCTCGATGTCGAGCGTGCCGGCGAGGTACTCCAGTCCGGCGTTGCGCTCGCCGCTGACCAGCCGGAGGAAGCGGACCACGTGGGTGGTCAGTACGACGTCGACCGGCTCGCCGACGGTGATGTCGGGGCGCGGGACGATCTGACCGCCCCGCAGCTCGATCCCGTGGCGCTCGAGCAGCTTTCCCTGGTGCGCGAGGTCGAACCTGACGACGCCGTGCAGGAGGGCGAGGCGCTCGGGAACGGCGTACTCGTGGAGCCGGGCGAGGATCACCTCGACCGCCACCGGCCGGATCTCGTCGCGCCCGACCAGCGCGAAGAGGTCGTCGTCGGGCGCGGCACGGATCGCGGCCACGAGGTCCTCGGCGCCGGTCGTGGTCAGGAACGCGCGGATGCCCTCGGGGTCGACGTCCCGTAGCGAGGACAGGTCCGTCACGAGCTCCTCCTGTCCCGTCGAGTGCCGACAGTAGCCCGTGGGCCGGTCACCCAGGACACGGCCTAGCGCACCGGCAGGTGGGTGCGCGGTGCCATCCGCGGGCCGCGGCGCGGTCGGCCCCCCGCCAGGCCGTGGATCAGGACGACGACCCGGTTGCGCTGGGGACGCCACGGCTCCAGGAACGCGCGCAGCTCGTCGTCGTCGTACGGCGTGCCGGTCACGGCCCAGCCGATGTCCTGGGCGATGTGGTAGTCACCGAAGCTGACCGCGTCCGGGTCTCCGAAGACCCGCGAGCGCACCTCGGCGGAGGTCCACTCGCCGATGCCCGGCAGCGAGCGCAGCCTGGCGTCGGCGTCGTCCCGGGTCAGCCGCTCGAGGCTGTCGGCGACGGTCGCCGCGCGGACGACGGCGCGGGAGCGGGCGGGGTCGATGTGCAGGCGGAGCCACTCCCACGACGGCACCCGTCGCAAGGTCGCGGCTTCGGGCTGGAGCCACAGTCGCAGGTCGCGGCCCGGCCCGGGCGCGCGCTCGCCGTACCGGTGGACGAGGCGGCGGTAGCCGGCGATGGCCTCCTGCCCGGTGACCTTCTGCTCGATCACGGCGGGCACCAGGGCCTCGAGCACCCGGTGGCTCGCGCCGAACCGGTGGTGCGGGCGCCGTCGCCATGCCTCGACGACCAGCGGGTGGCGCGGCTCGAAGCCGGCCGGGTCGTCGTCGGCGCCGAGCATCGCCGGAACGTGGTCCAGCGCCCAGTCGGCGCCCGGCCCCCAGGCGGCGGCGCGGACCTCGCCGTCGGCCGCCTGTGCGCCGACCCGCAGCGTCGCCGGCCCGGTCGGCGTACGGATGCCGCGCCAGACCGCGTCGCCGTCGAGGCGGTACGTCGGATCGGCGCCGCCGTGGCGCTGCTGACCCAGGATCGCGTGGACCGGACACGGCCACCCGGGTCGCCACCCCCGCTCCGCCTCCGCCACGGGCCCCACGGTATCCGGGGGGTCCGACCTTGCTGGTCCCGCGAGGAGACCGTTTCATCATGTGATGCAGGTGAACCTCCGGTTCTCATGGCGAGCTCAGCATGAGAACCGGCGGTTCACCCACTTCTCATGGTGAAACCGGGACGGGTGAGACCGCCCGTGAGCGTCGTGGTCTCGACGAGCTCGACCGACGAGACGTGTGAGACCGCCCGTGAGCGTCGTGGTCTCGACGAGCTCGACCGACGAGACGTGTGAGACCGCCCGTGAGCGTCGTGGTCTCGACGAGCTCGACCGACGAGACGGGTGAGACCGCCCGTGAGCGTCGTGGTCTCGACGAGCTCGACCGACGAGACGGGTGAGACCGCCCGTGAGCGTCGTGGTCTCGACGAGCTCGACCGACGAGACGGGTGAGACCGCCCGTGAGCGTCGTGGTCTCGACGAGCTCGACCGACGAGACGGGTGAGACCGCCCGTGAGCGTCGTGGTCTCGACGAGCTCGACCGACGAGACGGGTGAGACCGCTCGTGAGCGTCGTGGTCTCGACGAGCTCGACCGACGAGACGAGCTCGACCGACGAGACGAGCTCGACCGACGGGAGGGCGTCAGCCCACGGCCGCGGCAGCGGCACGGCCCGCCGTACGCCCGGAGAACAGGCAGCCACCGAGGAACGTGCCCTCGAGCGCGTTGTAGCCCATCATCCCGCCACCACCGAAGCCGTTCACCTCGCCCGCGGCGTAGAGGCCGGGCAACGGCTCGCCGGATGCGGTGAGGCAGCGTCCCGAGAGGTCGGTGACCAGGCCGCCGAGGGTCTTGCGGGTCAGGATGTTGAGTCGTACGGCGATCAGCGGGCCGTTCCTGGGATCCAGGAACTGGTGCGGTGCGGCGACCCGGACCAGCTTGTCGCCGCGGTACGAGCGGTGCTGCCGGATGAAGGTGACCTGGGTGTCCTTGCCGTAGGCGTTGTCCACCTGGAGGTGGGGTCCGAGGCGATCTCCCGGTTCCAGTCGGCGCCGAGCACCAGGTGCTGGGGATGGCAGTACGCCGTCGGCACGCCGCCTCAGGCTGTTCCAGTCCTTCCGGTGCTGAGCCAGGGAGAGACTCTGGAACACGTTGAACGTGACGACCCGGAGCGACGAGTGGGGTCTCGGGAGCCGCGGGCCCGGCTGGAGCGTCGTACCTGCGGGCGTCGTACCGACCAGCAGAGCCACGAGACCGACCAGGGCGGTGCGCGCACGTCGCAAGGCCATGGCGGAACGTACCCACTGCCCGGCGCCGTACGCACGCGTGGGACTACCGTGACGCCCATGCCGGAGACCGAGCGGCCCCTCGAGCAGGGCATAGAGCGCGACTTCGGCAGCCAGATGTCGTACGGCGACTACCTCATGCTCGACCGGCTGCTGTCGGCCCAGCGACCCTTGAGCCACCCACCGCAGCACGACGAGCTGCTGTTCATCATCCAGCACCAGACCTCCGAGCTCTGGCTGAAGCTCCTCGTCCACGAGCTGCGCTCGGCGCGGGCCCTGCTCGCCACCGACGACCTCTCCCCCGCGCTCAAGCGGCTGGCCCGCGTCAAGCACGTGCAGCACGTGCTCACCGACCAGTGGTCGGTGCTCGCGACCCTCACCCCGTCGGAGTACGCCCTGATCCGGCCGTTCCTGGCGACCTCGTCGGGCTTCCAGTCGGCTCAGTACCGCGAGGTCGAGTTCCTCCTCGGCAACAAGAGCGCCGACATGGTCAAGGTCTTCGCCCACGACCCCGACGCGCACGCGGCACTCACGACGCTGCTCTTCCAGCCGTCGCTGTACGACGAGTTCCTCGCCTACCTCTCGCGCCAGGGGTACGCCGTACCCGACGTCTCGCTGGACCGCGACTGGTCGCAGCCCTACCGCTCCGAGCCGGCGCTCGTGGACATGTTCGCCGAGGTGTACGCCGCGCCCGAGCAGCACTGGGGCGTCTACGAGACCTGCGAGGAGCTGGTCGACCTCGAGGACAACTTCCAGGAGTGGCGCTTCCGGCACCTCCAGGTCGTGCAGCGCACCATCGGCCACAAGACCGGCACGGGCGGCTCCTCGGGGGTCGACTTCCTGCGCCGGGCGCTCGACCTGACCTTCTTCCCCGAGCTCTACGAGGTTCGCTCCCGCATCGGGGAGTAGTCCTCCGCATCGTCGTGTCGGCGGGCTCGGCCACAATGGCGCCATGCTGCTGCGCGACCTCGTCGACACCTCGGGCGTCGTCGCCGCCACCCGGTCGCGCAAGGCCAAGGTCGCGGCGATCGCCGAGCGGCTGGTGCAGGCCGAGGCGGCCGAGCTCCCGGTCGTGGCGGCGTACGTCGGCGGCACCATCCTGCAGCGCCGCACCGGCATCGGCTGGCGGGGTGTCAGCGACCTTCCGGAGCCGGCCGACGAGCCGACCCTGACCGCCCTCGAGGTCCACGAGACGCTCGACGCGCTCGCCGCCCTGTCCGGGCCCGGCTCGCAGGAGGCGCGGGCGTCCGGCGTGCGCGCCCTCTTCGCGCGGGCGACCGCCGACGAGCAGCGCTGGCTGCGCGGGCTCATCACCGGAGGCGTCCGCCAGGGCGCGCTCGACGCCCTCGTGCAGGAGGCGGTCGCGGCCGCCTCGGGCGTGAAGCTCACCGCCGTACGCCGCGCCGCGATGCTGGCCGGCGGCACGGTGCCGATCGTGGTCGCCGCCATGACCGGCGGCGAGGAGGCACTGGCCGGGGTCGGCCTCGAGGTGGGTCGTCCGGTGCTGCCGATGCTCGCCTCCAGCGCCGCCGACGTCGCCGCCGCGATGGCCAAGGCGGGCGGCGGTCCCGGGCGACCGGTCGCGGTCGATGTGAAGCTCGACGGCATCCGGATCCAGGTCCACCGGCGCGGTGACGACGTACAGATCGCGACGCGCAGCCTCGACGACATCACCGAGCGGCTGCCCGAGGTCGTGGCGGTCGCCCGGTCGCTGCCCGCGACCGAGCTCGTCCTGGACGGCGAGGCCATCGCGCTCGACGACGACGGGCGACCCCGGCCCTTCCAGGAGACCGCCTCCCGCACGGCCCAGGCCGCGGGCGTCGCGGTCACGCCGTACTTCTTCGACGTGCTGCACGTCGACGGCCGCGACCTGCTCGACGCCTCCGGCACCGAGCGGCTGGCCGCGCTCGACGCCCTGGTGCCCGAGGAGCATCGTGTGCCGCGACTGGTGACCGACTCGGCCGAGGCCGCCGAGGAGTTCGCCCGCGACACCCTCGCCCGCGGTCATGAGGGCGTGGTCGTGAAGAGCCTCGAGATCGGGTACGCCGCCGGCCGTCGCGGCTCCGGCTGGGTCAAGGTGAAGCCGGTCCACACCCTCGACCTCGTCGTGCTCGCCGTCGAGTGGGGCAGCGGCCGCCGCGAGGGGTGGCTGTCCAACATCCACCTCGGCGCACGCGACCCGTCGGCCGATGACGGAGCCGGCGGGTTCGTGATGCTCGGCAAGACCTTCAAGGGCATGACCGACGAGATGCTCGCCTGGCAGACCGAGCGGTTCACCGAGCTGGCGCTCGAGCCGAGCGAGGTGCGCGCCCACTACGTCGTACCACTGCGGCCGCTGCAGGTCGTCGAGATCGCCTTCGACGGCGTCCAGCGCTCCACCCGCTACCCCGGTGGCCTGGCCCTCCGCTTCGCCCGGGTCGTCCGCTACCGCGACGACAAGGGCCCCGACGAGGCCGACACGATCGAGACGGTGCGGTCGTTCCTCTAGCCGAAACCCCCGAGATCGCGTCGGTGAGAGTGCCGAGGCCAGCGGCCCACCGGCGGTCCGGAACCGTCAGGCCAGAGCGTGGGTGCGCGGCGGTCGGAACCCTGGCACGATCGGACGATGGGGGGAGCGGAGGCTTGCGCCCGATGAAGATCGTGGTCGCGCCACAGAAGGTCGGTGTCGGCATCCCGCACAACCTGGCCACGATCAAGCAGCTGCAGCCTCTCGTCGTCGGCTTCACCGAGATGGACCTCGGCCAGCGGACGTTCGTCCCGGAGGTCCGGGCTGCCCTGGGGCCGACCTACGAGGTGCTCTCGAAGGACATCGGCGTGCACTCCGAGGAGATCCCCGTCGCCGTCCGCACGGGGCCCGATACGGAGGTGGTCAGGTTCCGGGTGATCCCGATCTCTCCGAACGTCGGGGACGACGGGATCGGGAACGACCGCTACCTGATCGTCGTACGGCTTCGCCACAAGGGCCTTGTGTACGTCGTCCTTCACACCCACACCGACGCGGTGATCCAGAACCTCCACACCGGTCTGATGTTCGACAACCCCCGGGTGGCCGTCACCGCAGCCGCCATGCAGACGATCGAGGACGAGGCCGAGGCCGTCCTGGCCGACCCCGACGTCACCGGCCTGTGGGTGATGGGCGACTTCAACTACCTGCCCGTGGACCCGTCCATCCAATGGGAGCACTCGCCCCAGGCGATGTTCGACCGCCTCGGGATGCAGTGGGAGCACAACCGCGTCGTCTACCTGGCCTGGTCGAAGGGCATCGCCGAGAAGCGCAAGGTGACCCAGATCGCCGCCCACTCCGACGAGAACGCCTCCGACCACGCCTGGCTCGTCGGTCACTTCCGGCACGAGGCGCCCGAGACCTGATCGACGGGCCCCGGGTAGTTTCGTCGCACCACCCGACGGAAGGAACGACCGTGATCGAGCTGACCAGGGGCCAGGAGATGGCGCTGGCCACGGAGGACGGGCAGCCGCTGACCCGGCTCCGGATGGGGCTGGGGTGGGACAAGAAGCCGGGGGCCGGCTTCATCGGCTCCGGGGTCGCGGACATCGACCTGGACGCGTCGGCGGTGCAGTTCGCCGGCGGCCAGCTGTTCGACCTCGCCTTCTACAACCACCTCGCGACCCGCGACGGGTCCGTCGTACACCTCGGCGACAACATCACCGGCCGCGGCGAGGGCGACGACGAGCAGATCACGGTCGACCTCGGCATGGTCTACCCGAAGGTGGACACGATCCTGTTCCTGGTCAGCAGCTACCAGGGCCACACCCTCGAGTGGGTCGACGACGCCTACTGCCGGCTGGTCGACGAGCACGACGTCGAGCTCGCGCGCTTCACGTTGACCGAGGGCGTGCCCCGCACCGGGCTGATGATGGCCAAGGTGTTCCGCGACGGTGAGCAGTGGCGGCTCAAGGCGATCGGCCAGGGAATCGCGGTCACCGTGCCGTCGCAGTCCGTGGAGACGCTGACCCGCTTCCTGTGACAGTCGTGCAACTCGGAGTTGCACGGACGTACTATGCCGGCATGCCGACCAGCGTGGACAGGCCCGACACACGCCGTAGCACGACCGCCGTACGACGGCGCGCGCGGGAGTCCGCGATCCTCGCTGCCACGCGCAGCCTGTTCGACGAGCGCGGGGTGGCCGACGCGCAGATCGAGGACATCGCCCGGGCGGTCGGTATCAACCGGGCGATCGTCTATCGCCATTTCACCGGCAAGGAGGAGCTCTTCGCCCTCGCCCTCGTGGGTTATCTCGACGAGCTGGCCGCAGCGCTGGTCGATGCCGCCGCGGCGAGCAGGGCGCCGCGTCGACAGCTCGCGGCACTCGTGTCGACGTTCGTCGACTTCGGCGTCGCCCACCCGGCGTTCGTGGACTGCGCGCACAGCCTGATGCGCCGAACCGGCACCGAGCTCTTCGACGAGATCTCCGAGGGAGCCATGCTGCGGCTCGGGCGGGCGATCGCCGCCTGCCTCGCGACGCTGCGCACGACCCTCGAGGCCGGGGTCCGGAAGGGTGACTTCACGATCGAGGACCCGGTGCTGCTGGCCAACACCCTCTACGCGACCGGGCTCGGCGGCCTGCAGCTCGCCCGGGTCGGGCTGGTCATCGACGAGGTCTCACCGGGCGTCCCGCACGTCGGACGGATCGGTGCCGAACAGGTGAAGGCGCTGCTCCTCACCTCTGCGCTCGCGATGGCCGGGGGCTGAGGTCCGCCCGGTCTCGACAGGCTCGACCGACGACGTCTGCCGACCGACGCCTGCGTGGTCTCGACAGGCTCGACCGACGACGTCTGCCGACCGACGCCTGCGTGGTCTCGACGAGCTCGGCCGACGCCTGACGACCGACGAACGGGTCAGCGCTCCACGATCGCGGTCACGCCTTGGCCGCCGGCGGCGCAGATCGAGATGAGCGCGCGGCCGGAGCCCTTCTCGGCCAGCAGCTTGGCGGCGACGTTGAGGATCCGCCCGCCGGTGGCCGCGAACGGGTGGCCGGCAGCGAGCGACGAGCCGTTGACGTTGAGCCTGGCGCGGTCGATCGGGCCGAGCACGTCGTCGAGGCCGAGCCGCTCCTTGCAGAACACCGGGTCGTCCCACGCCTTCAGCGTCGACAGCACCTGCGACGCGAACGCTTCGTGGATCTCGTAGAAGTCGAAGTCCTGCAGGGTCAGCCCCTGGCGCGCCAGCAGTCGTGGAACGGCGTACGCCGGTGCCATCAGCAGGCCCTCGTTGCCGTGCACGAAGTCGACAGCGGCGGTCTCGTGGTCGACGAGGAAGGCCAGCGGCTCTAGCCCGTGGTCCGCGGCCCAGCCCTCGGACGAGAGCAGTACGGCGGACGCTCCGTCGGTCAGCGGGGTGGAGTTGCCGGCGGTCATGGTCGCCCCCTCGCCCTTGCCGAAGACCGGCTTGAGCTGGGCGAGCGCCTCGACGGAGGAGTCGGGGCGGAGGTTCTGGTCGCGTTCGAGACCGCGGAACGGCGTGATCTGGTCGTCGAAGAACCCCGCGTCGTACGCCGCTGCCAGGTGTTGATGGGACAGCGCGGCCAGCTCGTCCTGCTCCTCGCGTCCGATGCGCCACTCCAGAGCGGTCAGCGCGGCGTGCTCGCCCATCGACAGCTTCGTGCGCGGCTCGCCGTTCTGCGGGATCGACAGCCCGATGTCGCCCGGCCGGATCTGCGCGAGTGCGGTCAGCCGCGACCTCGTGTCACGCGCGGCGTTGACCTTCATCAGCTTCCTGCGCAGCTTGTCGCTGATGGCGACGGGGGCGTCGGAGGTGGTGTCGGTGCCGCCCGCGACGCCGGCCTCCATCGTGCCGAGGGCGATCTTGTCCGCGACGATGGCGGCGGCCTGGAGCCCCGTGCCGCACGCCTGCTGCACGTCCGTGGCCGGGGTCTCCGGAGCCAGCCGCGAGCCCAGCACCGACTCACGGATCAGGTTGAAGTCGCGCGCATGCTTGAGCACCGCGCCTCCGACGACCTCGCCCAGGCGCTCGCCCTCGATCCCGAAGCGGGACACCAGCCCGTCGAGCGCCGCGGTGAACATCTCCTGGTTGGAGACGTCGGCGTACGCGCTGTTGGAGCGGGCGAACGGGATGCGGTTGCCGCCGAGCACGGCGACCCGACGGGTCTGCGAGGTCATACCCATATCCTGGCTGCTTCCGGCGTGGGGACCAAAGCAATGAGCGCCACGTCACGAAAAGTGGACGCTGAGTTACACAGGGTGTTACATCTGGGTCTCGACCAGCTCGACCAGCGGAAGGACACCATGACGGACCGGTACCAGGACTTCGTGTCCTCCCCCCTGGGCAGGCTGATGGTGAAGAACCTCGGCCTGCCGAACCCCGTTCCGCTCGACCGGTACGTCGCCGGGTCGCCCCTGGTGGACGGGACCGTCGTCGTCGGGGGCAGCGGACGCCTCGTGGGGTCGCTACCGGGCATCCTCGAGACGCTCGACGTCGCGTCGGTCGCGACGACGGAGGCAGGCACCCGCTACCAGGGGCTGGTCTTCGACGCGACCGGGCTCACCGACCCGACCATGCTCGCGGAGCTGCGCGACTTCTTCGCGCCGTTGATGCGCAGCCTCGAGAGGTGCTCACGCCTCGTCGTGCTCGGTACGCCGCCGGAGCAGGTCGCGGGCGAGGAGCGGATCGCCCAACGCGCGCTCGAGGGCTTCACCCGGAGCCTCGGCAAGGAGGTCGGCCGCGGCGGCACCGCCCAGCTGGTCTACGTCACCGCCGGCGCCGAGGGGGCGGTCGCCTCGACGCTGGGGTTCCTGCTGTCGCCGAAGTCGGCGTACGTCTCGGGCCAGGTGGTCCGGATCGGCACCGCCACCAAGAAGGTCGCCGCGCAGACCGACTGGCAGCGCCCGCTGGCCGGCAGGGTCGCGCTCGTGACGGGCGCCGCCCGCGGGATCGGGGAGCAGATCGCCCGGGTCCTGGCCCGCGACGGGGCGACGGTGGTCGGGGTCGACGTACCCCAGGCAGCGAGCGACCTGATCTCGCTCACCAACGAGCTCGGCGGTGACTACCTCACTCTCGACATCACCGCGAAGGACGCGCCGAAGCGGATCGCCCAGCACCTCAGCACCGCCCACGGTGGCGTCGACATCGTCGTCCACAACGCCGGCATCACCCGCGACAAGCGGCTGGCCAACATGGACGAGGACCGCTGGAGCTCGGTCCTCTCCGTCAACCTCGTCGCCCCCGAGCGGATCACCAGCGAGCTGCTGGCCCAGGGCGTGATCCACGACAACGGCCGGATCATCGGCGTCGCCTCGATCGCCGGTATCGCCGGAAACGTCGGCCAGACGAACTACGCCGCCTCGAAGGCCGGCGTGATCGGGCTCGTCGACTCGCTGGCCGGTGGGCTGAAGAAGGGCATCACGGTCAACGCGGTCGCACCGGGGTTCATCGAGACGAAGATGACCGCGGCGGTGCCCTTCGCGACGCGCGAGGTCGGCCGCCGCCTCAACGCCATGAGCCAGGGCGGCCTGCCGATCGACGTGGCCGAGACCATCGCGTGGTTCGCCAACCCCGCCTCGACGGCCGTCAACGGCAACGTCGTCCGGGTCTGCGGCCAGATGATGCTGGGGGCGTGATGGTCTCGACAGGCTCGACCAACGACGGGAACGGCTCGACCAACGACGGGAACGGCTCTACCAACGACGGGAACGGCTCTACCAACGAGGGGAACGGCTCTACCAACGACGGGAACGGCTCGACCGGCGGCGACGAGGAGGTGCGCATCGTGCACGGGGAGCCCGGTGGGGTCGCCACTCTGCTGCGGGCGGCACTGCCGTCGATCCCGGTGGTCAACCAGCTGCCCGGCATCCGCAAGGGCGGCGGGTTCTCGGGGCTGGCCTTCTCCCGACCCGCGGTGACCATCGAGCGGGCACCCGTCACGTCGTACGCCGGGGTGTGCGGCTTCCCGGTCAAGGACACGGTGCCGCTCACGTACCCCCACCTGCTGGCCTTCCGGCTGCACCTGGCGATCCTGACCGACCCGACCTTCCCGTTCGCGGCCGTGGGCGCCGTACACCTGGCGAACTCCATCACCGCGCACCGACTGCTCGATGTCGGCGAGACCGTCACGGTGACGACCCGCGCGCACGACGTTCGCCCGCATCCGAAGGGTCGCACCGTCGACTTCGTGACCACGGTCGACTCCGGCGGCGAGGTCGTCTGGGAGAGCACCTCGACGTACCTCCGACGTGGTCGTTCGTCGCTCGAGCCCGTCGTGGCTACCGACGACGGGGTCTCGACAGGCTCGACCACCGAGGGAACAGGCTCGACCACCGAGGGAACAGGCTCGACCACCGAGGGAACAGGCTCGACCACCGTGCCCGGGCGCGTGACCTGGCGACTCCCGGCCGACCTCGGGCGCCGGTACGCCGCGGTGTCCGGGGACCACAACCCGATCCACCTCTACGCGCTGACCGCCAAGGCCTTGGGCTTCCCCCGCCAGATCGCGCACGGCATGTGGAGCCTGGCCCGCTGCGTGGCCGCCGTCGAGAACCGGCTACCCGACGCGGTGACCGTGGACGCGGCCTTCAAGAGGCCGATCCTCCTGCCCGGATCCGTCGCGTTCGGGGTCGACACCACGGTCGACGGTCTCGCCTTCGCGCTCACCTCGCCCAAGAACGGCGCTCCTCATCTGGTGGGACGTACCCGACCCGCCTGAGCAGGCCTGGAGTCCCTCGCCTCAGCGCGTGCGCCGGCGGATCAGGCCCTCCTGGGCCACCGTCGCGACCAGCCGGCCGTCCTCGGTGAACACCCGGGCCAACGAGAGCCCCCGCGCTCCGCTCGCCGAGGGCGACCACTGGTCGTAGAGCCACCACCGGTCGGCGCGGAACGGCCGGTGGAACCAGATGGTGTGGTCGAGGGACGCGGGCATCAGATCCGGCGACCCGATCTCGACGTCGTGCGGTACGAGCGTCGCCCCGAGCAGCGTCAGGTCGCTGGCGTAGGTGAACGCCGCGACGTGCAGATCAGGGTCGCCACCGAGCTCGCCGTTGACCCGGATCCACAGCTGCGCACGGGCCGGGCGGTCGGTGTCTTCCGCGAGGCGGGTGTGTCCGGGGTGCCGGGTGTTGCCGAGGAAGCGGGTGTCGAGTGCCGCCCACTCCTTCGCGAAGCTCGCAGCGGCCTCCGCATCGCCGGTACGCCGCGAGGCGATCTGGGCGAAGGTGAGCCCGCCGTCGGGACCGGGTACGTCGGGCATCTCGTCCTGGTGATCGAGGCCCTCCTCGGGACGCTGGAAGCTGGCGGTCAGGTAGAAGATCGGGTGCCCGTGCTGGCGGGCGACCACGCGGCGCGTCTCGAAGGAACGGCCGTCGCGGATGCGTTCGGCGTCGTAGATGATCGGGATCGAGGTGTCGCCCGGCCGCAGGAAGTACGCATGCATGGAGTGCACGTCCAGCCCCGGCTCGGCGGTGCGGATCGCCGCGATCAGCGCCTGGGCCGCGACCTGGCCGCCGAACACCCGCTGCCGGTCCGTGTCGGGGGTGCGCCCCCGGAAGAGGTCGGTGTCGAGGGTCTCGATGTCGAGAAGCTCGACGAGCTCCGCGGCGGACGAAGGCATCAGGGCGTGTCTCCCTCTCCTCGGCCGTCGCGAGCGACGTCCAGCGCGTGCGATGGCGAGGCGGAGGAGCGAGGCGATGCGGGCATCGTCGAGTCGACGACAACGAAGCCAGCGTGCGTGCTGGGCGGCGCGTAGCAGGCCATGGGAGAGGGAGACACGCCCTAGTCGCCCTCGGGTCCGTCGAGACCCGCCAGGAACTGCTCGAACTGTCGGCCGATCTCCTCGCCCGTCGGGATCGGCTCGTCGTCCGCGAGGAGGCTGTTGCCCTCCTCGGCGGCGCGGGAGAACGCGTCGTACTGCTGCTCGAGGGCCTGGACGACCTCGGCGACCTCGGTGTTCGTGGCCAGGTAGGTCGCCACCTCCTCCTCACGGCTCTGCGCCGCAGTGCGGAGCTCGGTGAGGTCGACGGCCACCGTGCCGGCCCGCTCGACGTGCTCGAGCAGGGACAGCGACGCCTGGGGGTAGTCCAGCTGCGCGAGGTAGTGCGGGATGTGTGCGACGAAGCCCATGGCGTCGTGGTTCCACTCCCCCAGTCGCAGCTCGAGCAGCGCCTGGGCACTGGAGGGGATGCGCAGCTCGCCGCGCCAGGGGCTGTCCGCGGTCAGCAGCTCGGGGTTGTTGGCGTGGTGGGTGACCGCGATCGGTCGGGTATGCGGCACGGCCATGGGTACGGCGCCGAGGCCGATCACCCGGCTGACACCGAGCCGCTCGACGACGTACCGAACCGTGACCGCGAACGCCTCCCAGCGGTTGTCCGGCTCGGGCCCGTGCAGCAGGAGGTACGGCGTGCCTCCGGCGTCGGCCAGCAGCCGGACGACCAGGCGCGGCGCGTCGTACTGCTCGTAGTGGTCGCGGACGAAGGACATGGCCGGACGGCGGGCGCGGTAGTCGTGGAACTCGTCGACCTCGAAGGTGGCGACGACGCGACCGCCACCGGACTGCTCGACGAGGTGCCGGGCCGCGATCCCCGCGGCGTTGCCCGCGTCGAGGAAGCCATCGAGGACGAGCACCATCGGCAGGTCGGTGAGACCGTCGAGCTCGGGTACGTCGTCGACGATGTGGACCAGTCGGTCGGGGTCGGGCACCGGAGACCTTTCTCGCGAGCCGGGCAGTGGACATGCGGAGAGCGCTTCGGACTGCCAGCCTATTCCTGGAGCGCGGCGCACCCCCTGGAGGCCGGCGGTCAGTGGTGGCGCTCGACGACCTCTGCCACGGGCGCGTCGTGAACTGCGGTGATGCGCTCGACGATGCCACGGGCGATGGTCTGGGCGTTGAGACCGATGCGGTCGAGGATGACCTGCCGCTCGGCGTGGTGGAGGAAGTCCTGCGGAATGCCGTGCAGCGAGAACGGCGTCGTGACGCCCTCGTCGGTCAGCCGCTGGACCAGCGTCGCGCCCACGCCGCCGACGCGGCCGTTGTCCTCGATGCTGACGACCAGCCGGTGGTCGCGTGCGAGCTGCACGAGGGCGTCGTCGACCGGCTTGACCCAGCGCGGGTCGACCACGGTCACGCCGATGCCCTGGGCCGCGAGGCGCTCGCCCACGTCGACGCCGACGGCGGCCATCGAGCCCACCCCGACCACGAGCACGTCCTTGGCACCGCGGCGTACGAGGACGTCGCAGCCGCCCACCTTGTCGACCGCCTCGATGTCTGCGGGCGGCGCACCCTTCGGAAGGCGTACGACGGTCGGCGCGTCAGCCACGGCGACGGCCTCGCGCAGCAGCTCGCGCACCCGGGCGCCGTCGCGCGGAGCGGCGATGCGCAGGCCGGGCACGACCTGGAGGATCGAGAGGTCCCACATGCCGTTGTGGCTCGCCCCGTCGGTGCCGGTGACGCCCGACCGGTCGAGCACGAAGGTGACACCGCACCGGTGCAGGGCGACGTCCATCAGCACCTGGTCGAAGGCCCGGTTGAGGAACGTGGCGTAGATCGCGACGACCGGGTGCATGCCGCCCATCGCCAGCCCGGCCGCGCTGGTGACGGCGTGCTGCTCGGCGATGCCGACGTCGAAGATCCGGTCGGGGTACGCCGCGGCGAAGCGGTCGAGGCCCACGGGGTAGAGCATCGCGGCGGTGATGCCGACGATGTCCTGGCGCTCCGAGCCGAGGGCGACCATCTCCTCGGAGAAGAAGTCGGTCCAGATGCGACCAGCCGGACGCGCCTCACCGGTCTCGACGTCGAAGGCGCCGATCTGGTGGAACTGGTCGGCCTCGTTGCGCTCCGCGGGGTCGTAGCCGAAGCCCTTGTGGGTGATCACGTGGACGATGACCGGGCCGCCGAACCGCTTGGCCTGGGCCAGGGCCTGCTCGACGGCATGGCGGTCGTGGCCGTCGATGGGGCCGACGTACTTCAGGCCGAGGTCCTCGAACATGCCCTGCGGGGCCAGGGCGTCCTTCATGCCCTTCTTCATCGCGTGGAGGGCGTCGTAGACGGCGGGCCCCACACCGGGCACCTTGTTGAGCCGGGTGCGCACCTGGTCGAGCATCTCCTCGTAGCGCGGGTTGGTGCGCAGCGTGGCGAGATGGGTGGCCAGCCCCCCGACGGTCGGCTGGTAGGAGCGGCCGTTGTCGTTCACGACCATCACGAGCTTGCGGTCGGCGCCGACCGCGATGTTGTTGAGCGCCTCCCACGCCATGCCGCCGGTGAGGGCGCCGTCGCCGATCACCGCGACGACGTAGCGGTCCTCGCCGCGGAGCGCGTAGGCCTTGGCGAGGCCGTCGGCGTAGGAGAGGGAGGTCGACGCGTGGGAGTTCTCCACGACGTCGTGGTCGGACTCGGCGCGGCTGGGGTAGCCGGACAGGCCGCCCTCGGTACGCAGCGTGTCGAACTGGGTCGCGCGGCCGGTCAGCATCTTGTGCACGTAGGCCTGGTGCCCGGTGTCGAAGACGACCCGGTCACGCGGCGAGTCGAAGACCCGATGGATGGCGAGGGTCACCTCGACGACACCGAGGTTGGGGCCGAGATGACCGCCGCGCGGTGCGCAGGTGCGCACCAGCTCGTCGCGGATCTCGGAGGCGAGCGCCGCCAGCTGGGTGTCGTCGAGGGCACGGAGGTCACGCGGAGAGGTGATCGTCCCCAGGAGTCCCATGGTCACCGAGTCTAGGCCGTCACAGGGTGACGACGGCGATCGCCGGCTCGTGCAGGCTGCCGAGCCACAGTCGCCCGTCGTGCTCGCGGACCCCGGTGACCATGTGGTAGCGCTCGGCGCTCACGTCGATGTCGTGCACGAGGCGACCGGTGTCGTCGTACGCCTGGGCGCGCACCGTGCGCTTCGGCTTCGGTTGCATCGCCTCGGGAATCCTGGTGACCGTACGGCGAACGAACATCGGGCCGGCCTTCAACCGCTCGACGAGCGGGTCGCGCGGCGACGCGAGGCTCACCCAGATCAGGCCGTCGCTGCCGCGGGCGATGTTGTCGGCGTAGCCGGGCAGGTCGTCAACCAGCAGGTCGCGCTCCCCCGCCTGTGGGCCGGTGAGCCACCGGCGTACGACGGTCCGGGCACCGGTCTCGGCGACCGCGACGAAGGACTCGTCCGCGGCCAGGGCGACGCCGTTGGCGAAGGCGAGCCCGTCGAGGACCACCTCGACGTCGCCGTCCTCGCCCAACCGGAGCAGGCGGCCGGTGCGCGTGTCCTGGACGAACTCGTCCTTCCAGCGGTCGATGCCGAAGCGCCTCGAGCTGTCGGAGAACCACACCGTGCCGTCGCTCGCGACGGCGGCGTTGTTGCAGAACACCATGGGGATGCCCGCGACCCGGTCGGTGACCGGCTCGATGCCGCCGGTGGCCGGGTCGATGCGCAGCAACCCCTTCATCGCGTCACAGACCAGCAGGCGTCCGTCGAGGTCGATCTCGATGCCCAGCGGCCGGCCGCCGGTCTGGGCGACGAGATCGAGGCGGTTGCCGCGGTGGCCCACCCGCCAGACACCGCCGTCCTCGGTACCGGTGAAGACACATCCCTCGTCCGCACCTCCGGTCGCGACGACGACGTCCTCGGCACCTCGGCCGGGGACGGGGAAGACCTCGAGGCTCGTGCTCATGGGCTCATCCTGAAGTAGTCGGCCGAGTCCAGGAAGGCCGGGACGGCGTGGACCCCCGTCATGGTCAGGTCGAGGACGCGCGCACGGTCACGTGGCACGAACACGATCTGCCTTCCCTCACGGCAGTCGATGTCGTCGTCGGTGAGGTCCACCCGCCCGACGAAGACGTGCACCCGGTCGACGGAGCCGTAGTGGGGGTGGAAGACGTCGAAGGTGTCGAAGTGCTGGAGGGTGCCCGGCTCGAGGGTCACGCCGGTCTCCTCCTCGACCTCGCGGTAGGCGCCGGCCTCGGGCGTCTCACCGGGCTCGAGGTGGCCACCGGAGAGACCCCACCGGTCCGGGTCGATCGGTGCGTGCTCGTCGCGCTCCTGGAGCAGGACGGCTCCCTGGGGGTCGACGAGCAGCACGCAGCCGAAGGCGCGGCTCTCGCGCCGGCCGAAACGCGCGGCGTACGCCGTGCTGCCGATGATGCGCGGCAGCGCCACGGCGAGCGCCCGGGTCCAGTCGAGCCGGTGCACCGTCGCCGGGTCCACGAAGATGATCTGTCGGCCCTCGTGGCACGCGACGTCGGCGTCGGTCAGGTCGGTGAACGCGGTGAACAGCGCCACCTCGTGCGTCTGGGCGCAGCCGACGCAGTAGAACTCGAACGTCCCGAGCGACTCGAGGTCGATGCCGGTCAACCCGGTCTCCTCACGGAGCTCGCGCAGCGCGCCGGCACGGTCGTCCTCGCCCTCGTCGATGCCGCCGCCGACCAGCGACCACTTCTCGGGGTCGACCGGTGCGTGTTCGTCGCGCTCCTGGAGCAGCAGCCGGCCGCGGGAGTCGACCAGCGCGACGGCGGCGACGCGGCGACGGCTCATCGGGCAGCCGTCACGGCGCCACCACCGTGACGACGGTCGGCCGCCCGTCGACGGTGCCGCGCAGGGTCGCCCGTGCTCCGACGACCCGGGTGTCCCAGTGGCCCTGCAGCCGACCGGTGTGGTGCGGCCCGCTGACCCGGAGGTCGACCGCCATCCGGTTGCGGAACCGGTACCACGTCGCCTGCCCGCTCACGGCGAGGTCGCGCACCAACCGCACGCCATGCAGGTGGAAGACGGTCCTGCGGTTGCCGGAGTAGCTCCATGTGCCGCCGCGCAGCCCGACGCCGTGGCCGGAGTAGTTGTTCCACCACCGGTCGACCAGGTCGGCGACCGTGTCCGCGGCGGTCTCCGCGACCCGACGCCGGCCGGACGTGCCACGCCCGCGCCCGAGCGGTACGTCGCGCAGGAGCCGTGGGAACGAACCGAGCGTCCGCACCGGCGGCACCCGGCGGGCACACCGGTGAGCCGGCCAGTGCGCCGGTGTGCGGACGAAGCGGCGCAGGATCCGTACGGCGCAGTCGTCCGTGTCGCCGACGGCCGTCACGTGGAAGCTGTTCGCGACGTGGATCTGCTTCGAGCGGGGGAACTGCCGGGCCACCATGGCACCTTCGGCCGGCGTCGTGATCGAGTCGAGCTCGCCGCTGAGCACCAGGGTGGGCACGCGTGCATAGTGACCCCCGCGTGGCCGCGGCGGGTGAGCCGGGTTGTCGTGCGCAGCACGCGGCCAGCGCGTGCACCAGTCGATCTCCTGCCAGTCTGACCTCGCGTACTCGCGCACCGTGAACGGCCCGTAGGTGTGCGGGTACGCCGCCGTACGCCGGGCGAGGGCGAGGCGGTACTGCCGCAGTCGGGTCCGCGGCTTCGCGCGCATGTCGAACAGCTGCGGGTAGTCGTGGCAGGCGACGGCCGCGTCGAGGCCCTCGCTGTAGGCGCGCACCGGCCCGGCGTACGTGCCACCGCCCTCGGCCTCGGCCACCAGGCGGAGCAGCGGCGCCCGGTCGCCGCGCAGAGCCGACCGCAGCGCCGCGGTCAGCTCCCGGTAGGCGTACGGCCCGTACGTCGCCCCGAACGCGGTCGTGGTGAGGGTCATCGCGTTCACGGTGACGTGTGCGCGTCGACCGTCGCCGTCGTGCGAGACGCCGTGCCACGGGTGGCGGCGTACGTCGTGCAGGACGCGGCGCATCGCGGCCAGGAAGCCCGGACCGTGCCCCCGGCAGGCAGGGGAACGCCGGCAGGCCTTGGCGAACGACGAGCGCATCGCCGGGCCCTGGGTCGGGTACCAGGCGGTCTCGCCGTGGGTGGGGTAGGCACTGTCGAGCACGATGCTGCGCAGGAGACCGGGATGACGCCCGGCGAAGACCTGGGCGAAGAACGTGCCGTACGAGTCGCCGTACAGATCGACCCCGCCGAGACCGAGCCTGCGGATCACCGCCGCGAGATCGTCGGCCGAGCGGGCGCTGGTGTAGTCGTCACTGCGGTCGCCGAGGCCGCGGCCGCACCGCCCCGCGGCCACCGAGTACGCGATCGTCAGGTTCTGCAGGTCGGGGCAGTCGAGCGCCGTGGAGCGGCCGGTGCCGCGCTGGTCGACCAGCAGCAGGTTGTGCCGCTTCAGCAGCGGCCCGTACATCGCGGCGTACGACGAGCCGGTGCCGGTCGTCGAGTAGCCCGGACCGCCCTCGTGGGGGACGTACGTGCCCAGCGCGGGACGGCCGCGGTCCAGCGCGGGCGCGAACGCGAACCCGACCCGCAGCTTCCCCGCCTCCGGGTGGCCCGGCACCCAGTCGCGGCGGAGGTGGCCGCACCACGCGTGGCTGACCACGGCACAGGGCCGCAGGGTGAGGTCTCCGACGGTGATCGGGTGTCGCGCCTTCTCGACGCGTGTCTCGGTGAGCCGGTGCCGGTACGGCGTCGGGCCGCCGGGAGCGGCGGTGGCGGCGCCGGGACCGAGACCGAGGGCCAGCGCTCCCACCACGAGCGGGACGAGCAGGCGTGGATGCATGCGCGTCAGCATCCCCCACCGGCGGACCGGTTGGGAACCGTCAGGCACCGCGCTCGTGACCGTCGAGGTAGGCGGAGACCAGGCCGCCGAGGCTGGTGAGGTGGTAGCCGCCCTCCTGGACGACCACACTCGGGAGCGCGAGCGCCCCCAACAGGCTGCCCGCCGCGGCGTACCCGTCGGCCGTGACCAGCAGCGGGCTCTCGGGGTCGTCCGCCGCGGCGTCCACTCCCAGCGAGACGACGAGGGCGTCGGCGCCGGCCGCCCAGCCGGCGAGCCGACGTACCGCCTCGAGCCAGGCGTTGTCGCCCGTGCCCTCGGCGAGCGGCAGGTTGAGCGTCGCGCCCGCGCCGGCCCCGGACCCGGTCTCGTGGACATGGCCGAAGTAGTGGGGGAACCAGCCGGCTCCGGGGTCGACGTGGACGGAGCCGTAGCGGACGTCGGGCCGCTCCCAGAAGATCGCCTGCGTGCCGTTCCCGTGGTGGGCGTCGAGGTCGACGACGGCGACGGTCGCGTGACCGGCGTCGCGGAGTGCCTCGGCTGCGACCGCGGCGTTGTTGAGGTAGCAGGAGCCGCCGTACCCATCGCGGGTCGCGTGGTGCCCCGGCGGCCGACAGAGCGCGTACGCCGCTGCGGCGCCGCCGACGACCAGGTCCGCCGCGGTCAGGGCGCAGTCGACGGCTGCGCGGGCGGCCTCCCAGGTGCCGGGGCCGACCAGGGTCATGGTGTCGTAGCAGTACTCGCCCGCCCGCCCGTGGGTCGCCGCGGCGCGGGTAGGCGGCATGCCCTGGGTCATCGCCGGCGTCGGGAAGACGTACGGCACGACGCGGTCCTGGCCGACCAGCTCGTCGTACGGTCCCTCGGTCCACTCGTCGTACACCTGGCGGAGGTGGTCGAGGAACGCCGAGTCATGGACGCGCCGCAGGATCTCGTCGTCGTGGGCCGTCGCCTCGACCGGCTCGTGGGCGGCGACGGCGTCGAGGATCCGATCGACCCGCGCGGGCACCTCGGTGCCCTCGGTCGGTACGCCGACCCACACCTCGCGCATCGGCTCGTGGCGGCGCGTGTCGGGCGACCACACGACGGGGATCGTCATGCGCAGAGCATGCCAGTCGTCCCCGACCGTCGGTCGAGCATGTCGAGACCACGGCCCCCCACGTCGGTCGAGCATGTCGAGACCACGGCCCCCCCACGTCGGTCGAGCATGTCGAGACCACGGCCCCCCCACGTCGGTCGAGCATGTCGAGACCACGGCCCCCCCACGTCGGTCGAGCATGTCGAGACCACGCCCCCCGACTGGTTGGATGAGTCCATGCCGCGCGCACGCGACCTGGGGATCGTCGTCGGATCCCTGCCCACGGGTCCCACCAACTCCGTACTCGACGTCGCAGGGGTCGGCCTCGGGCACACGACCGTCCACCGCGACGAGCCGCCGCCCCCCGAGGGCCGGGGCGTCGCGCGGACGGGGGTCAGCGTGCTGGTGGTGGCCGACGACGCGTTCGCGCGGCCGGTGGCTGCCGGCGGCGCCGTCCTCAACGGCGCCGGCGAGTGCACCGGGTTCATCACCGCCGCGGAGTGGGGTTCGGCCGAGACGCCGGTCTACCTGACCTCGACCCTGCAGCTGGGCCGGGTCTACGACTCGGCCTGCCGGATCGAGCTCGAGCACAACCCATCGTCCGCGACCGACTTCGTGATCCCCGTGGTCGCCGAGTGCGACGACTCCTGGCTCAACGACGCCCGCCGGATGCAGGTCGAGCACGAGGACGTCGTCGCGGCCCGGGAGGCGGCGCTGGCGTCGCGCGGCGCGTCGTCGCCGCCCGCCGAGGGCGCCGTCGGCTCCGGGACCGGCATGTCGTGCTTCGAGTTCAAGGGCGGCATCGGTACGTCGTCCCGGGTCGTCGGCGACCACACCGTCGCCGTCCTGCTGATGACGAACTTCGGGGCCCGCGAGGAGTGCATCGTGAACGGCGTGCCCGTCGGCCGCCGGCTGACCGCGGTCTCGACCGGCTCGACCGGCGGACCGCGCACGCCCGCCGGGTCGTGCATCGGGATCGTGGTCACCGACGCGGCGGTCGACGGGGCCTCGTGTGCGCGACTGGCGCGACGGGTCGGCCTCGGCCTCGCCCGGGCGGGGTCGGTGGCGCACCACGGCAGCGGTGAGATCTTCATGGCGTTCGGTACCGGGATGCGGCTCGATCGCGACGGGCAGCCCGACGGCACGCCGGTGGTGACCGGGCGGGCACTCGATCCGCTCTTCGCTGCCGTGGTGGAGGCGTCCGAGGAGGCGGTGCTGAACTCCATGTTCACCGCACCCACGGTGGTCGGCCGCGACGGCAACACCAGCGAGAGTGCGTACGACGACGAGGTGCTGCGCCTGGTCTCGACAGGCTCGACCAACGGCCCCGGCTCGACCAACGGCCCAGGCTCGACCAACGGCCCAGGCTCGACCAACGGCCCAGGCTCGACCAACGGCCGGCTCGACCGACGGCAGGCTCGACCGACGGCCGGCTCGACCGACGCCGGCTCGACCAACGGCCCCGGCTCGACCAACGGCCCAGGCTCGACGGACGAGTCATGAGGGTCGAGGAGGTGCGGATCCCCTTACGGGACCGGGGTTTCCTGGCGGCGACCCTCTACCTGCCCGACGAGTCGGCGGGGCCGCAGCCGTGTCTCGTGGAGGCGCTCCCCTACCGCAAGGACGACCTCACGTCGTCGTACGCCTCGAGCTACCGCACGCTCTGCGAGCAGCACCGGTACGCCGTCTGCCGCATCGACGTCCGCGGCACCGGATCGTCGCCGGGCGACGCGCTGGACGAGTACCAGGAGGCGGAGCAGCCGGACCTCTGCGAGGCCATCGCATGGCTGGCCGAGCAGACCTGGTGCGACGGACAGGTGGGCCTGTGGGGCACGTCGTACTCCGGCTTCAACTCCCTCCAGATCGCCTGCGAGCGGCCGCCGGCACTGAAGGCGATCTGCGCGATCTATGCCACCGACGACCGCTGGACCGACGACGTCCACTGGCGCGGCGGGGCGCTGCGGCTGGTGGACCTCGTCGACTACTGCCACTACATGACCCCGATGAACGTGCTGCCGCCGGTGCCCGCGGTGTGGGGCGAGGACTGGTACGACGAGTGGCTGCGGCGGCTGGCGACCAACGAGCCGTGGGTGCTGACCTGGCTGCGCGAGAACCGGCACGGCCCCTACTGGGACCACGGGTCCGTGCGGCTCGGCGGCACCACGGCCGGGTACGAGCGGATCGAGTGCCCGGTGCTGATCGTGGCCGGCTGGGCCGACGGCTACCGCAACAACTCCTTCCGTACCGTCGCGGAGCTCGCCCGGCACGGCGTACCGCACCGGCTGCTCGCCGGTCCGTGGGCGCACGCCGACCCGACCACCGCGATGCCCGGACCGCGCATCGACTTCGACGCCGAGCTGGTCGCGTGGTTCGACCACTGGATGCGGGGTCGTGGGACGCACGACGACCGGTGCGACGTCTTCGTCCGGTCGTCGACGCGGCCCTCGGTGGACCTCGACCTCCACGAGGGCTCGTGGCTGACCCTCCCGTCGGTACCACCGGTCACCGAGGCGACGCTCGACCTCACGGCGCCGGTGTCGCTCGAGGTGATCCCCGACGTCGGCACCGCCGCCTGGATCGACTGTGCCGGCCACCTGCCCTGGGGACTCTCGGGCGACCAGCGCCTCGACGACGAGCGCTCGCTCACCTGGGAGATCGACCCTCCGCCGGCACCCGTCGTCGGTCATCCGGTGCTGCGGGCCCGGGTCTGGGCGACGACCCCTGCAGCGTTCCTGTCGGTGAAGCTCTGCGACGTCTTCCCGGACGGCTCCTCGGCCCTGGTCACACGCGGCACCCTCGACCTCGCCTACCGCGACGGGGTGCACGGGTCGCCGTCCCCGCTCGTGCCGGGTCGTGAGTACCAGGTCGAGGTCGTCCTCGACGCCTGCGCCTACCGGTGGACACCCGGGCAGACCCTGCGGGTCAGCGTGGCCGGGTCCGACTGGCCGAACACCGTCGCCCCGCCCGAGCCGGTGTCGATCACCCTGCGCACCGCCTCGCTGACGCTGCCGCTGCTCGAGGGCGAGTTCCCCACGCCGTCGTTCCGGCCGGGCGAGGAGCACTCCAGCGAGTCGGCGGAGGGCGTGGGCTGGTCGGTCACCGACGACGTGTTGGCCCGCGTCACGACCGCGCGCACGCTCTCCGACTCCGCCTACGACACGCCGTACGACGGCCGCGCGCGCGAGCGCTACGTCGGTGAGGTGAGCGTCGACCGGCGCTCTTTCGCGCAGCGGGCCGAGGCGGACACCACCTTCGAGCTGTGCTGGCCCGACGTCGACGTGGAGGTGCGCTCGACGATGTCGCTGGAGGTCGGCGCGGCCACCTATGACGTCGAGATCGAGACCTGGGCGACGCTCGACGGGTCCGAGGTCAGCCGGCGCCACTGGTCGGAGTCGATCCCGCGCTGACCTCCATCTGTAGCGAGTGCTTCAAATCACGTGCCGAGGCGATCGCATCAGTTCGCGCGCGAGCCCTCGACCTGTCACGCTCGGGGTAGCGGGAAAGACCCGCTGCTCTTCTGAAGGAACCGCCATGTCGTACGTCAACTCAGCCTCGAAGCGTCCCGCCACGAAGGTCGGCCGGATCACTGCGGCTGTGCGCAGGAACTGGACCGAGGCCCGGTACGCCGACCGTCAGCTGATGGCTCTGCGAACGAGCCTCATCCGCCACGTCGGCTGAGGTTTCCCAGGGGGCGCTCGGTCGCCCGCAGACGTGTTCGTCTCCTTCGTCATGAACGGGGCGAAATTGTCGTCCCCCTCCGGACCGCGATCTTGGTGAGACGACATGGGACGGAAGCGCGGCGCCTCGGCGTGCGCCTCACCGGCCGCGCTCACGGCTGACAACCTCGGTGCCCGGTCGTCATGGCTCCGGTTCCGCTGCCGGCGCTCCTGAGCCGCGGTTCACACCATCCAGTTGGCCTCGAAGGCCGGGTCGGCGAGGCCGGGCCGGCCGAAGCCGAACGCGTCCGACGTCCGACTTCGTGCTGCCCGTCGTGGCGAGGTCGGCGAGGATCCGGCCGAACGTCGGGGCGAACTTGAAGCCGTGCGCCGACCCGAGCCCCACCACGACGGACGGGTGACCGGGCACCGGCGCGAGCACGAAGTCGCGGTCAGGCGTCAGCGTGTACTGGCACCGCAGAGAGCGCACCGGCTCGCCCGAGCCGGGCAGCAGCGACCCGAGGAACGACGCCAACCGCTCGCGCATCCCGGGATCCGGCTCGGTGGTCCGGGCATCGGGGTCGACCGTCGGCCCGCCGCAGTCCTGGGCCGCCTTCACGGTGGCCTCGCCGTAGCAGGGGAAGCCGTAGTACGACGGCTCGTCCATCCAGATCCACAGCGGCATCGCGGAGTACGCCGCCGGGTCGGGCGGCGCGAAGTAGGTCACCTGCTCGAGTGTGACCGTCAGTGGGATCTCCACGCCGAGACCCGCCAGCACCTGGTTGGTCCAGGCGTCGGCACAGACCACCACGCCACCACAGGCGTACGACCTGTCCCCGGCCTCGACCGTCAGGTGTGTGCCGTGGTCGGTCACCGAGCGGACCGGCGTCGACCCGAGCAGCCTGGCCCCCGCGGCCGTCGCGAGCCGCTGCATCGCCGCGGTGCCGCGTGCCGCCGGCACGATCGCCCCGCGCGACTGGAACAGCCCGAGGGTGCCGTCTGGCACGGAGAAGACCGGGAAGCGCGCCTCGATCTCGGAGGCCGACAGGGTCTCGAACTCGATCCCCACCTCATGCATCGACGCGACATAGGCGTCCGGTGAGATCACGCAGTCGGGCGGGAACAGGTCGAGCCCGCCGACGACCGTGACCAGCGACTCCCCCGAGTCGGCCTCCAGCCGCGCCCAGTCGTCGTACGCCTCCTGCGTGAGGCGGACGTAGGCGGGGGTGTGGTAGCTGTGCCGCAGGATCCGTGAGGTGTCGTGGGAGGCACCGCGGCTGTGACCGAGCTCGAACTGCTCGAGCCCGACGACCGAGTGGCCCCGGGACGCCAGGTGCCAGGCCGCGCCGGACCCCAGCGCGCCGAGCCCGACGACGACGTAGTCGACGTCAGTCATCCGGGGTCTCGACCAGCTCGACCGACGGACCCGGCGCGACCTCACTCATCCGGGGTCTCGACCAGCTCGACCGACGGACCCGGCTCGACCGACGGACCCGGCTCGACCGACGGACCCGGCTCGACCGACGGACCCGGCGCGACCTCACTCATCCGAGGTCTCGACCAGCTCGACCGGCGGACCCGGCTCGACCGGCGGACCCGGCTCGACCGACGGACCCGGCGCGACCTCACTCATCCGAGGTCTCGACCAGCTCGACCGGCGGACCCGGCGCGACCGACGGACCCGGCTCGACCGACGGACCCGGCTCGACCGACGGACCCGGCTCGACCGCTGGTCGAGCCTGTCGAGACCACCGGTCCCCGAGCCGCGGCAGGAGCCACCGCCGGATGTCCGCCGAGTCGTCCTCCATGGGGGCGAACCAGCCGTGCGTGTAGGCCCGCGACGACATCCCGCGCTGGACCGACTCGCAGATCGCCCAGTCCTGGCGGTTCACCATGTCCCAGAAGTCGCCGGCGTCCGACGGGTCGAACGACGGCGACGCCACCTCCGACGCCGCGAAGAGGAGACGGCACTCGATGGCCGTCCGGTCGACCGCGAGCGGGCGCAGTACGAACGCCGCGACGTGGTCGGCGGAGCAGGAGAGCATGAGGTTGGGGTAGACCAGCTCGCCCTTGTGCCGCACCTTCTCGCCCTCGCTCAGCCCGGGCAGCGGCGACCGGGTCGTGGTACCCGACATGGTGAAGGTCCAGGCGCCCTCGCGGTGCGGGATGCCGTCGTCCCAGTCGAGCCCCGCACCGCCACCGGCGAACGCCGGCACCAGCCGCGACAGCTCCGGGTGCACCGGCCCGCAGTGGTAGCACTCGTTGTAGTTCTCGGCGATGACCTTCCAGTTGGCCGCGACGTCGTAGGTCAGGGTCAGCCCGGTGACCAGGGACCCGAGATCGTAGTTCGCGAGCGTGCGCGTCGCGCGGTCGACGCTCTCGGCGAGACCCGCCGACGCGGAGGGTGTCGGGTGCACGAACACGAACCCGCCCCACACCTCGACCCCCAGCGCATGCAGCCGGAACTCCGCCGGTTCGACGTCGCCCTCCTCGGTATGGGGCGCGCGCAGGAGCGAGCCGTCGAGGGCATAGGTCCAGGAGTGGTAGGGGCAGCGGATCGACCGCGCCCCGCACAGCTGCGGGGCGCTCCCCGGTTCCGTCGGGAAGAGCTGGGAGCCGCGGTGGCGGCACACGTTGTACGACGCGTGCAGGGCGCCGGCGGCATCGGACGTGACCACGACGGACTCCCCGAGCACCTCCACGACCGCGACCCGCTCCGGCTCGTGGAGCCCGAGGTCGGCGACCCGACCGACGCAGGTCCACTCGCGCAGCAGGACTCGCTCCCGCTCGTGCGCCCACGCCGCGGGGTCGACGTACAGCTCTCGCGGCAGCGCCGCCTGCAGGGTCATACGTTCACCTCGTCGGGCTCGTCGGCCCCGTCGGTCGAGCCGGTCGAGACCCGCGAAGCGACCAGGTGGCAGGAGCAGCGGTGGCCCATGGGAGACCCGGAGAGGATGGGCAGCGCCGTACGTCGACACTCCTCGGCGACCGCGTCGGCCTCTCCCGACGCCAGCGCCGGGCAGCGCGGATGGAACCGGCAGCCCGACGGGATGCGGGTCGGGTCGGGGATCTCGCCGGTCAGGACGACCGGCTCGAGCCGTTCGATCTCCGGGATCACCGACAGCAGCGCCTGGGTGTAGGGGTGCTGGGGAGAGGTGAGCACCTCCTCGGTGGGGCCGGTCTCCACGATCCGCCCGAGGTACATCACCGCGATGCGATCCGCGATGTTCCAGGCGAGCCCGAGGTCATGGGTGACGACGAGAACCCCCAGACCGAGCTCCTGGCGCAGCTTGAGCAGCAGCGCGAGGATCTCCCCGCGGATCGAGGCGTCGAGGCTGGAGACCGGTTCGTCGGCGATCAGCAGCTGGGGCTGCACCGCCAGGGCGCCGGCGATCAGCACACGCTGGCGCTGCCCCCCGGACAGCTCGTGGGGGTAGCGCAGGAACAGTGTCTCCGGGGGCCGTAGGCCGGCCGAGGCGAGGGCCTCGGCCACCAGCTCGGTCTCGGTCCTGCCCGAGCCGGCGACCAGCTTGTGGATCCGCAACCCCTCTGCGACGGTCTCGTAGACGGTGTGCCGGGGGTTCAGCGCGCCGGCCGGGTCCTGCAGCACCAGCTGGACGTTGCGCCGGAGCCGTCGCAGCCCGCGGGCGGACCGGTTCATCGCCTGACCCTCCCAGCGGATCTCGCCGGCGGCCGGCCGCGTCAGCCCGACCAGGCTCCGGGCCAGCGTCGTCTTGCCGGAGCCCGACTCCCCCACCAGCGCCACGACCTCGCCTGCCCGGATGACCAGGTCGGCGCCGTCCAGCGCGCGGGCCACCAGCCCGTTCCGCGTCGTGAACTCGACCCGCAGGCCGATGGCCGACAGCTCCGCGGTCGTGTTCGCGGTCACGACGGCTCCGCCTGGGCCGTCGTGGTCTCGACAGGCTCGACCGACGTCGACGGCGGGTCGCCGATGCGGACGCAGGCCGCCGCCCGGTCGCCGTACGGCGTGAGCTCGGGCTCGGCGGTGAGGCAGACGTCGGCGGCTCGCGGGCACCGCGGCGCGAACGAGCAGCCCGGGGTGAGCCGGCGCGGATCGGGCGGGTCACCGGGCAGTCCCGCCGGGGCGAACCTGGCCGCCAGGTCACCCACCCTGGGGAACGCCGCGGACAGAGCGCCGGAGTAGGGATGCAGTGCGTCGGTGAAGATCTCCCCGGCCGGCCCTTCCTCGACCACCCGTCCGGCGTACATCACCGTGATCCGGTCGCAGAGGTCGGCCAGGACCGAGAGGTCGTGGCTGATCATCATCATCCCCACGCCGCGCTCACGCACCTGCTCGGACAGCACGTTCAGCACCTGCGCCTGCACCATCACGTCGAGTGCCGTGGTCGGCTCGTCCGCCACCACGAGCTCGGGATCGCAGGCGAGGGCCATCGCGATCATCACCCGCTGCTTCTGGCCCCCGGACAGCTGGTGCGGGTAGGAACGTGCCCGCCCCTGGTCCAGGCCGACCTGCCCGAGCAGCTCGGCGATACGGTCCTTGACCCTCTGCTCGTCCAGCCCAGGACGGTGGATGTGGAGCGGCTCGGCGAGCTGGGCGCCGATGCGCTGGACCGGGTTCAGCGAGTGCAGCGCACCCTGGAAGACGATCGACGCCCCGGCCCACCGGACCGCGCGCAGCTCGCCCCAGCGCATCGTCAGGACGTCTCGGCCGTCGAAGAGCACCTGCCCGGTCACGGTCGCATTCACGGGCTGCAACCGGAGGATCGTGCTGGCCAACGTGGACTTCCCGCAGCCGGACTCCCCGGCGACGCCGACGATCTGCCCGCGCTCGACCGTGAGGTCGACACCGCGCACGGCGGGCAGCGGACCGTCGCCGGTGGCGTAGGCGACGTGGAGATCGCGAATCGCGAGCAGCGTCGACTCGCTCATTGCCGGGCCCTCAGCCGCGGGTTGAGCACCTCTTCGAGGGCCTGGCCGACCAACGTGAACGCCAGCACCACGAGCACCACGCAGACGCCGGGCGGCACGACGAACCACCAGCTGCCGGTCGTGATCGCGCCCACCTGGTAGGCGCTGTCGAGCATGGTGCCCCACGACGTACGCGTGGGGTCGCCGAGTCCGAGGAAGCTCAAGGTGGTCTCGGTCAGGATGGCCGCCGCGACGGTGAGGGTGGTGTTGGCGAACACCATCGGCATCACGTTGGGCAGCACGTGCCGGCCCATCTGGTGCCAGCGCCCGCCACCGATCGCCTCCGCGCGCTCGACGTACGCCCGCTCCTTGATCGAGAGCGTCTGGCTCCGGATCAGGAGTGCGGTGCTCGGCCAGGAGGTCACTCCGATGACGATGATGATGTTGACCAGGCCCCGCCCCAGCACCGCTGCCAGCGCGATGGCCAGCGGGAGGAACGGGATGACCAGCACCCACTCGGTGATCCGGAAGGTGATCCGGCCGACCCAGCCGCCGAAGTAGCCGGAGATGAGCCCCATCAGCGTCCCGATCACCATCGAGATCACCGTGGCGGACAACCCGACGAAGAGCGAGATCCGCGAGCCCCAGATCAGCAGTGTCAGCACCGAGCGGCCGTTGTCGTCGGTGCCGAGCCAGTAGTGCGACGAAGGAGCCCCGAGGACCGGACCGTTCGCCAGCGTCACGTCCAGCCCCCGCGAGCTGGCCACGAGCGGCGCCGCCAGGGCGACGACGACGAAGAGGAGCAGGATCGCGAGGCCGAACATGCCGCTGCGATGGCTGCGAAACGCGCGCCACGTGCGCCGGTACGACGCGAGGCGGCGCTGGCGCGTGAGCTGGCGTGTCGAGAACCCGCGTGATGACCGGACGTCGGAGACACTCACGTGCGGACCCGTGGGTCGAGCCAGCCGTAGATCAGGTTGGCGACCAGGTTCGCCGCGATGACGCCTGCGCTGGCCACGAGGAAGGTGCCCTGGAGCACCGCGAAGTCGGGCACGCCGATGGCTTCGGTCGACAGCAGGCCGAGCCCGGGGATCGAGAACACGGTCTCGACGGTGATGGCCCCGGAGACCACGAACCCGATGTTGAGGGCGATCACCGTCGTGGTGGGCAGCAGGGCGTTGCGCACGGCGTGCCGGTTGCGGACGACCACGTCGCGCAGGCCCTTGGCCCGGGCGGTCTGCAGGTAGTCCTCACCCAGCTCGTCCAGCAGGGAGCTGCGCATGATCAGGGAGTACTCCGCGAGGTAGGCGAGAGCCAGCGTGGCGACAGGTAGCACCAGGTGCCAGCTGGTGTCGAGGACGCCGTGCAAGGAGTTCGGGTTCACGTCCGGAGAGTGCAGCCCCCCGGTCGGGAAGATTCCCGGCACGAAGGCGAAGCCGACGCCGAGCCCGGCGATCAACATCAGCCCGAGCCACCATTCCGGCATCGCGTAGAGAGTCAGCGAGCTGCTGGTCGAGATCTTGTCGAAGACGCTGCCACGGCTCCACGCGCCGCGGATCCCGAGGTACACCCCGATCAGGGTGGACAGGATCGTCGACAGCCCTACCAGCAGGAGGGTCGGCCAGAGCCGGTCCATGATCAGCTGCGAGACCGGCAGCCGGTACTTCACCGAGAGTCCCAGGTCGCCGTGGGCGGTGCTCTTGAGGAAGATCAGGAACTGCTGAGGTACCGACTTGTCCAGTCCGTAGGCCTTGTTGAAGGCCGCGACCTGGGCCGGCGTGTTCAGGCGCCCGCGGCCCAGGGTCTGGGCGGCGTTGCCGGGCAGCACACGGAACAGGAAGAAGTTGACCAGGAGCATGAACAGCAGGCTTCCGATCGACCCGAGGACCTTGACCACGACGTACGACCCGTAGCTGCGGCCGCGCGACCTCGCCTCGGGTTGTTCGCCCTCGGCGACCAGCCCGGGTTCGGCGACCAGGCTCACCGCGGGGTGCTCACTCGCGGTCCTCGACCGTCGTACGTCGGCGCATCATCACGACGCCGCCACCGACCAGAGCCACCACCACCAGCGCGCCGATACCGATCAGGAACGGGCCGGTCTTGGACGAGCTGCCGGCAGGCGACGATGTCTTGACGGCCCCCGTGAGCCCCGGGGCGGCGTCGCAGGCACTCGTGTCGGAGGCCGGCTTCATGTGGATGTAGTTGTACACGCCGTACTGCTCCAACCAGATCCCGCCCGGGTTGGGCTGGGTGACCAGGCAGTGGAAACGGTCGCTGCGAACCGCCTCACCGATCGCCGAGTACGCCGTCACCAGGTAGGGCGAGTCGCGGTAGAGGATCTCCTGCATCTGCTTGATCTGGTCCGCTCGCGTCGCGTGGTCCGTCTCCACGTGCTGCGCGTTGTAGAGCTTGTCGTAGGCAGGGTTGCAGTAGAACGAGTCCGATGAGTGTTGCCGCTGGGCGCAGGTCATGTAGCTGAGCATCGAGTCCGGGTCGGGTTCGACGTACCAGCCCCACTGAAAGGCGTCGAAGTTGCCCTTGTAGATCACGTTGGTGAGCTGGCTCGAGCTGTACGTCGAGACCTCGGAGTCGATGCCGAGGTCTCCCAGCCAGGTCTTGAAGTAGTCCATCGTGTTCAGCGACGGGGGCGAGTCGGAGCGGGCGGCCAGACGCAGCGTGCCGATCGGCTTCCCGTCCGGCAGGGTGCGCTTGCCGTTGGACGCCTTCTTGTATCCGGCCTCGTCGAGCAGCTGCCCGGCCTTGCCCAGGTCGAACGTCATCTTCTGGTCGGCCGGCGGCTCCCAGTGGTACGTGGTGTAGTTCGGCGGCACGATCGTGGTGCCGGGCAGCCCGGCTCCCTGGTAGACCTTCGTGATCAGCTGGGGCAGGTTCAGCGCGTAGCCCAGGGCGTGCCGGAACTTCGGGTCGAGCACGGCCGGGTTGGGGTTGCCGATCTTCTTGGTGCCCTTCGAGTCCGACGTCGAGCCCGCGTTGAACGCGATCTCGTCGAAGCCGGGCGAGTTCCCGTTCTGGGCGGTGACCCCGGCCTGGCTCTGCAGTCTCTTCACCTCCAGTGCGTTGATGCCCTCGACGAAATCGGCCTCGCCCTTGATGACGGCCTGGATCGCGGAGTCGTCGTTCTTGTAGAACTGGAAGATCACCTCGTCGACGTGCGGCGCGCCGCCCCAGTAGTCCGGGTTGGCCTCGAACTTGAAGGTCGACCCGTCGGCACTGCCCTGCACCAGCCGGAAAGGCCCGGACCCGACGACCGGCTTGCCGCCGGTCGGTGCCGCCGGGTAGCTCTTCATCTGGCTCTCGCTGATGCTCTTCCAGATGTGCTCGGGCACGATCGGGATCGGGAGCAGCGGCAGAGTCGCGACCGGCTTGTCGAGCTTCAGCACGACCGTGGTGTCGTCGGGCGCGGTCACCGACTTCACACCCGTGAGGTACGACAGCCAGTTCGTGCCCTCGACGCTGTCCTTGGCCAGGACGCGGTTGTAGGTGAAGGCGACGTCCTTCGCGGTCAGTGGAACCCCGTCGGAGAACTTCACGCCCGAGCGCACGGTGAAGGTCCAGGTCTTGCCGTCCGGCGACGTGGTCCACTTCGAGGCCAGGTCGGGCTCGGGTGACATGTCCTTCATGGAGTAGCCGACCAGGTAGTCGTAGGTCAGGCCCCACATCTCGTACGACGGGGCCTGGAAGCCGAGGAACGGGTTCAGGGAGTCGACGCCCTCGCCGAGGACCGCCACATGAAAGGTCACCTTGGCCGCGCCCGAGGCCGGGCTCGCGCCGGCGGCGAGACCCGGGAGGAGCGACGCGAGCAGCAGGCCGAGCACGACCATCAGCGTCCCGGCGGTACCGTGACCGCCGTGGCGACCCCTGCGAACAGCGTCCGCGCCCTTCCGCCGACGGCTCATCGGGAGCCGTTCACGCACACCGAACACGGCGTCACGCGGCCGGATCCCTATCACTGGCTGGGGGGCGACGGTCCCGACGTCCTCGACCTCCTCGTGGCCGAGCGGGTCTTCTACGACGCGTCCTGTCTCCATCTGGACTCCCTCATGTCCGCCTTGCGCGCGGAAATGCTGTCGCGACTTCCGGCAACCGACGAGTCCGCCCGCTGGTCCCGTAGGAGGTTCTCCTACTGGACCCGCCACCCCGTGAACAGCGACTACGCCGAACTCTGGCGACTGAATCACGATTCAGCGGGCGGGTCAACAACCGATTCCGAAACGTCACATCAGTTTTTCGACATCGCCTCGCTCGACGCGGGCACCGGCTACCTCGACGTCGGCCTGACCTTGGTGAGCCCCGACGAGGATCTGCTGGCCTACAGCGCCGACACCACCGGTGACGAGGTCTTCGAGCTCCGCTTCCGCGACCTGCGCACCGGCGACGACCTTCCCGACCGGATCCCCCGCAGCTACTACGGCGGCGCCTGGAGCGCCGACTCGCAGTGGTTCTTCTACACCGTCCACGACGAGGCCTACCGGCCGTGGCAGATCTGGCGGCACCGGCTCGGCAGCGACCCGGCCGACGACGTGGTGGTCCTCGACGAGCCCGACCCGATGTTCGAGCTCAACCTACGGCCTTCGCGCTCCGGCGAGCTGATCATGCTGCTCAGCGAGAGCCGGTCCACCAGCGAGGCCTGGGTCGTCGACGCCCGCCTACCGGAGTCGCCCCCCCGGTCGGTCGGCGGCCGGCGGCACGGTGTCTGCTACCGGGCCGATCACGCCGTGTCGGCCGACGGCGAGCAGCTGCTGGTGGTGACCAACGACGGCGCCGTCGAGTTCCGGCTGATGACCGCACCGGTCCCGCGCGCCGCCGACCAGGACGCGACCTCCTGGCGCGAGGCGCGGCTCGAGCACCCCGATGAGCGGCTCCTCCGGGCCGATGCGTTCGCCGAGGCGGTCGTGCTCTCGTTCCGCTCCGGTGGCGAGCACCGCCTGCGGATCGTGCCGCACGACGAGCTGTCCGGCGACGGGATCGTGCTGCGGAGCCGCTACGACGTCGGCTGCCTCGACCTCGCCCGCAACACGTCGTACGACGCGCCGACGGTCACGCTGCGCGACGAGACCTACCTGCACCCGCCGGTGTGGTCGACCGTCGACCTCACGACCGGTACGACGACCGACGTGCTGCGGGCCGACGCCCCCGGCTTCGACCCGGACCGCTACGTCACGGAGCGTCGTACCTTCCCGTCCCTCGACGGGACCGACGTACCCGCGATCCTGGTCCGGCACCGGGACACCCCGCTCGACGGCACCGCCCCGGCCCTCGTCTACGCCTACGGCGCGTACGAGTCGGTCGACGAGCCGGAGTGGGACGCCGGGCTGCCGGCCCTGCTCGACCGCGGGGTCGTGTGGGTCCATGCCCACCCGCGCGGCGGCGGCGAGGGCGGGCGGCGCTGGTGGCTCGACGGCAGCATGCAGCACAAGCAGCACACGTTCGACGACGTGGCCGCGGTCGCGGACGGGCTGGACCATGCCGGGCTGGTCGACGGTCGGCGGATCGCCACCCGCGGTCTGAGCGCCGGCGGACTGCTCCAGGGCGCGCTGTTCAGCCAGCGGCCGGACCGCTGGCGGGCCGTGGTGTCGGAAGTGCCGTTCGTCGACGTGGTGTCGACCATGTTCGACGAGGCGACGCCGCTGACGATCACCGAGTGGGAGGAGTGGGGCGACCCTCGGGTGCGCGAGGAGTTCGACTGGATGCTGGCCTACTCGCCGTACGACAACGTCCCACCGGCGGGAGCCCGGCCCGACCTGCTGGTGACCGGCGCCGTCCACGATCCGCGGGTGATGGTGCGCGAGCCGGCCAAGTGGGTCGCCGCGCTCCGGCACTCGGACCCGAAGTGGTCACCGCACCTTCAGTTCCGCGTCGAGACGGGGGCCGGCGCGCACGTCGGCCCGTCCGGGCGGACCGGACACCTGGGCTATGAGGCCGAGATCTATGCATGGGTACTCGATCGGTTGGGAGCCGTGGATGAGTGAGTCACTGCACGACGAGGTCATCCGGGTCGCCCGGGACCTGATCCGTTTCGACACGACCAACGCGCGGGAGCCCGGGCTGGGCAACGAGACGCTGTGCGCGGAGTATCTCCACGACTACCTCTCCGGGCACGGCGTCGAGTGCGAGCTGGTCGCTCGCGAGCCGCACCGGGCGAACCTGGTGGCGCGGATCCCGGGGGTCTCGACAGGCTCGACCACCGAGCGGAACGGGGTCTCGACAGGCTCGACCACCGAGCGGAACGGGGTCTCGACAGGCTCGACCACCGAGCGGAACGGGGTCTCGACAGGCTCGACCGACGCGGGGGGCTCGCCCGGCGGTCGGGCCCAGTCGCTGGCGTTCGTCGGGCACACCGACGTCGTACCGTGCGACCCGCGCGACTGGACGCACCCACCGTTCGAGGCCGTGCTCGACGACGGCGGCTATGTGTGGGGCCGAGGTGCGGTCGACATGAAGAACGAGGTCGCCGCGCGTGCCGTCGCCATGGCCGAGCTGGCGCGGTCGGGCTTCCAGCCGCGCGGTGACCTGTGGTTCCTGGCGGTCGCCGACGAGGAGGACGGCTTCGACGACGTCGGCATGAGGTGGCTGCTCGAGGAGCGCACCGACATCCGGCCGACCCACAGCATCAACGAGGGCGGTGGGGAGCGGCTGCATCTCTCCGACGGCCGCGAGCTGGTCGGGCTCTCGGTGGGCGAGAAAGGCACGCTGCCGGTGCAGGTCACCGCGGTCGGCGAGGCCGGCCATGCGTCCGTGCCGACGCTGGGCAACAACGCCGTACCGTTGCTGGCCCGGCTGATCCCGCGGCTGGGCAACGGGATGCCCGAGCCGCCCGTCGCCACGCCGATCGTGTCCGCGATGCTGGCGGTGCTGCTGGGCCGGGACGAGCCCGACCTGCGCAGCGCGGTCGCCGAGGCCGAGGCGCTGCATCCGAGCCTCGCCGGGTCGATCACGGCGCTGATGGGGTCGACCCTGGCGCCGACGATGCTGAAGGCGTCCAACAAGCGCAACGTGATGCCGGCCCGAGCGACCGTCGAGGTCGACTGCCGGATCCTGCCGGGCACGACGCCGGCGGACGTCGAGGCGAAGGTGCGCGCGCTGCTCGGTGACGACATCGCCTACGAGCTGGACTGGCCGGAGGCGATCGTCGAGGCGTCGGGCTCGCCGTTCGACGGTCCCGTGCCCGCGGCGGTTGCCGCCTTCCTGGCCGCTGACGGCGACCCGGCCACCGTGCTGCCGACGATGTGCACCGGGTTCACCGACAGCAACTACCTGCGGGCCGCCGCCGGCACCGCGGCGTACGGCTTCAGCCCGTTCCGCGCCACGCCGGTCGAGGTGCTCGACGCCGGCTACCACAACGCGAACGAACGCAGCCACGTCGACGACCTGCTGCTGTCCACCCGCTTCCATGTCGACCTGGCGCGACGGGTTCTCGGCTGAGCACCGCCGACGGGCGGTCCGACCCGACGTACACCCGGTCACTGGCGGTCACGGCCGTGGCCTACGCGGCCCTGCACCATCTGGGCCTGCTGCCCTCGGGCCTGGGGAAGGCCCCGCACGGCACCCAGTGGGCCGACTGGCTGGACCTCGCCGTCCCGTGGCTGGTGCTCGCGCCGGCCGCCTGGACGATGTGGGCGGCACGTGCGTCGACCCGCACCTGGATGGTCTTCGGGGCCGGGGTCGTCGCGTACAGCTCTGGGCACGGGATCCACCTGGCCGCCAACTCCATCGGGAACCAGCGACCCGGGCAGCCGGCCCATCTGTGGGACGAGGTGGTGGGGCATCAGGTGTGGTACGTCGGGGTCGCCCTCGTGCTCGCAGCAGTGGCCATGACGATGGAGGGCCGCCCGCAGCCACCTGCGGTCGGGCACCTGTTCGCACTCGCGGTGGGGCTGACGTGGGCCAGCAACGCTGTGGGAGGTGGCACGGAGGTGTTCAGTCTGGTGGTGGCCGTCGCAGCGGCGTCGTTCGGCTGGGTCCATCGCCACGACCTGCGCGTGGTGCTGCTGGTGGGCTTCCTACCTGCGGTGATGGTGCTGGCCGTGGAGCTCATCACCTGACGGCCCGCCTGGCGCGGCACCGCCCTCGTCTCCGACGATGGACCGATGGTGACCACCGCGTTCCCCGAGCCCGCATCGACCCCGGACCTCCCTGGTCTGATGCTCGACTACCTCGACTTCTACCGCGACGCGCTCGCGGACAAGGTCGACGGACTGAGCGAGGACGAGCTCGCCGGCTCGGTCATGCCCTCGGGCTGGACGCCGGCCGGCCTCGTCAACCACCTCGCCAACGTCGAGCGTCGCTGGCTGCAGTGGGGGTTCCTCGCCGAGCCGGTCCTCGACCCGTGGCGGGATGCGACGACGGACGGCGGCTGGGTCACGCCCGAGGCGTCGCCGGAGGAGCTGCGGCTGCTGCTCGAGTCGGCAGGCGTCCGTGCTGGTCGACGGCCGCACCGGCGAGCACCGCTGACGGAGAAGGTATGAGCAAACGCGACCGGCGGGTGCTCGGCTGCGCCTGGGCGGGCCGGCGAGGACGGCTGTTGCTCAGTACTTGTACCTCGGAGCTCAGTGCAGGTGGAGCACCCTCATCGTCCGCTTGGCCAGGTGCCGCTCTCCGAGCGCGTTGGGGTGGACGACGACGGGGTTGGTGCCCTGCAGCACCGGCTCGATCCAGCGCACACCCATCGGCTGGCAGGCGTCGTGACCCTCGGAGACCTTGCTCAGGTCGACGTACGTCGCCCCGGTCTTGGCGGCCGCGCGTCGTACCGCGTTGTTGAGCGCACCCTGCACGTGCCGGAGGTACGGCACGTCGCCCTTCGCCACCGGCATCTTGTCGAAGCAGCCGTCGGTCTTCGGCAGGATCCAGGGGTAGCCGAGGATCGCGACGGTCGCGTGCGGCGCCTTGTGCCGCACGGCCTTCAGCGACTTCACGAGGGCGGGGTACGTCGAGTGGCGGATGTCGTGGACGAACGAGCCGCCGTACCGGTCCTGGCACGGGCTCCCCTGTCCGAGCGTGGAGAGCCCGGCAGCGCCGCACTCGGCGATGGCGCTGATGAACGTGTTGTTGTCGTTGCCGCCGATCGTCATCGTCACGAGCTGCGTATGCCGGTGGACGGCGTCGAGCTGCGGCGCGACGCCGGGGTACTGGCCGGTGAAGAAGTCCTTGGTCTCCGCGGCCCCGCAGGTGACGTCGGTGAACGACGCACCGGTCCGGGCCGCGATGAGGTGGGGGTAGTTGCTGGTCGAGCGCGCGCACAGCGGGCTGCTCGGGTCGGGCGGGAGGACGCCGGACCCCGCGCTGTAGGAGTCGCCGAGCGCGACGTAGCGCAGCGGGCCGGCGGAGGCGTGCGACGGGGTCGTCGCCGCGAGCACCGAGGCGAGCGCGGCGGCTCCGGCAGCGAGGGACGCAAGGGACGCGAGGGTACGACGGTGCATGTCGGGCCTTCCGGTGACGGGTCGGTCGCCAGTCCAACGACGCAACGGGCGCGCCGTCACGCTCAGGAGCAGCGGTGGCTCTTCTCCCGGCGATCACGCAGTGACGGGCTCCTGGACCCACATCGGTCCTCGAATCGGGCCGATCGCCGGGCCTGACGGCGACCAATGTGTGTCCGTAGGCTCGCGACCCTGGGCTCGAGCACGCCTCACAGGCGGGCGACGTAGCGGCGACCGCGCAGCGCCTCCTCGACCAGCCCGGCCCCGCGGCGTACGCCGAGCAGTCGAGCCTCCTCGGCCTGCCAGGTGGTGATCGCCGCCTCCACGATGTCCAGATCGGCCACCTCGCGCAGACCCGACCGGGCCTCGCTCAGGCCGCGGCGGCAGGCGGCCTGGTTGGCCTCGATGTGGAGGACCGCGAAGCGGGCGAGCACGACCGGATGCCTACGCAGAGCCGGGTAGGCGCGATAGTCGGGCGGGCACTGGTCGAGCAGCCAGTTGCACGCGGTGTGCTCCCAGTCGGGGGCGTCGGGAGGGCGCACCTCGCGCGGCCAGCCGGGCGGGGAGACGAGCATGGGCTCATCCTCTGTCGAACAGGTGTTCGAGTCAACCGACGTCGGGGAACCGCCGCTCGAGCTCCGCCAGCGCGGGGTCGCGCAACCCGGCCGCGCCGTACCTCCACCAGATGTCGGGGTAGATCAGCTGCCCGGTCATCCACGGCTCCCGGGCCTCGAACACGACCACCTGGAACCCCGCACGCGGGGTGCGCTCGAGGGCGGGCGGCAGGAAGCCCAGTCGGTCGGCGCGGGCGAACCCGCGAGGGCCGTAGTACGACGGGCTGCCCTCGAGGAACAGTGCCGGCACGCCGCTCCCCCGCGCGGTCTCGACGGCCGCCGCCACGAGTGCGGTGCCGATCCCGGTCCGCTGCCGCCCGGGTACGACGGACAGCGGACTGAGCACCCACACGTCGACGAGCTCCCGGCGGGCGTCGACCCAGGCACCGCTGAGCCCGACGTGGCCGACGACCTCGCCGTCCTCCTCCGCGACCAGCCCCGTGCGACGGTGCTCACCCAGCCCGCCCCAGATGTCGGCCACGTCCTCCCCGTGCTGCTCGCGCCCTCCCTCGCCGAAGGCGGCGCGGATCACGCGTCGTACGGCCTCGCGGTCGGCGGGCTGCTCGGGGCGCACCTCGAAATCCATGGGACCACGCTGGCACGGCTCAGTACCGTGCCGCCATGGAGATCCGCTCGCTCGCCTACCGGACCGACCTCGCCATGCTCGAGCGATCGGGCAGCGAGATCAGCGACCTTGGCACCCACCTCGTCGTACGCACGCCCGACAACCCGACCTTCTGGTGGGGCAACTTCGTGCTGCTCTCCGACGCCCCCTCGAGCGCGGAGGAGGCCGAGGACTGGCTGGCGACCTTCGAGCGGGAGTTCCCCCTGGCGCGCCACCGCACCTTCGGCGTCGACGGCTCCGGGGGCACCGTCGCCGACCTCTCGTCCTTCGCCGCCGTCGGGATGGACGCCGAGGAGTCGACCGTGATGACCGCCCAGGAGGTCCACCCGCCCCCGCGCCCCAACACCGGGGCGACGTTCCGTCCCCTGGCCTCGGACGACGACTGGTCGCAGCAGATCGAGGTCACCCGGGCCGGTGAGGCGCTCGGCTACGACCTGCCCTTCGTGACGGCCAAGACACGCGCCGAGCGGCGTCTCGTCGAGGCCGGGTACGGCGCGTGGTGGGGCGCCTTCGAGGGCGACCGGCTGCTCGCCTCGATGGGGCTCGTGACGGCGTCGGAAGGGCTTGCCCGCTTCCAGTCGGTGAAGACCCATCCCGAGGCCCGCGGCCGCGGCCTCGCCGGCACCTTGGTGCATCGGGTCAGCCGCTACGGCTTCGAGGACCTCGGCGCGCGCACCCTCGTGATGGTGGCCGACCCCGACTACCTGGCGATCCGGATCTACCGCTCGGTGGGCTTCGCAGACACCGAGCGCCAGCTCCAGGCCGAGCGCAAACCCCCCGCATGACGGTCCGTGATCAGGAGCCGCCGGCCGCCGCGTAGTTGTGGACGCCGCCCGCGCACGAGGCGTAGGCACCCTCGGGTGAGGTGTGCCCGTCGCCGTAGAAGCCGAGGAAGATCGGCAGCCGCGGATCCGACGCGCCCGTGAGGTGGAGCTGGGCGTTCCAGACGCTCACCACGACCGGGGCCGGCAGGCCGGGGTACGGCGACAGGATCGTCTTCTTGCTCTTCACCGTGGCCAGCGCCGTCTCCAGGGCCTGTACGTCGGAGGGGCCGAGTCCGGGGCGGTAGGTGACCCACACCGTCCCGTGCTCGAGCGAGTGCACGGCGTTCTCGTTGGCGATCGGCTGGGTGTAGGCGCCGCAGTCCTCCCACTGCGGGTTGTGCGGCCCACCCGCTGGCGGAGTCTCGGAGTAGGTGACCGGGTCGGTGGTGTGGTCGCCACCGGCGTAGTCGTAGGTCTTCACGGCTTGGAGCTGAGGGATGTCGTTGTGCGGGTCGGCGCCGCGCGAGGGCTGCTGGAGCCGGTGGATCTGGAACACCACCGCGGCGATCACCACGACCACGCCGAGGCCGAAGATGGCGCGCCTGATGTTCGGATCCATCCGGGGAGGCGGGGGGCTCGGCACCCGGGAAGGCTAGCGGTCCGGCGGCGTCGACCCGGGCGAAACGAGCACGTCGGCGAGTTCCGGCAACACCTCCCGCAGGCGGGTCAGCGCGTCTCGGGTCTGCGACTTCACGGTGCCGACGGCGATGCCGAGGGTCTCGGCGGTCTGGACCTCCGTGAGGTCCTGGTAGTAGCGCAGCACGATCACGGCGCGCTGCCGGGGCGCGAGCGCGCCCAGGGCCCGGTGGAGGGCGATCCGGTCGTCCGCACCGGCGTCGACGACTTCGGTCTCGGGAGGATCGGCGGTGTGCACCTCGCGCCAGCGCCGGCGGCGCCACCGTGAGACGTTCTGCCGCACCAGGATCGTCCGGACGTACGGCTCGGGGTCGCCCGTGATCCGCCCCCACGCCCCGACCGCCTTGACCAAGGTCTGCTGCAGCAGGTCCTCGGCGTCGTGGTGATCACCCGTGAGGAGGTACGCCGTGCGCAGCAGCGCGGCGTACCGCGCGGCGACGAAGGCCTCGAAGTCCTCACGCACGCCGGGCCCTCCGGACGGCGAGAAGGAGCAGGCCCAAGCCCAGGAGTGATCCGAGGACCAGCCCGAGCTCCACCCGTTGGCTCCACGGCGAAGGCGGCGGTGACGCGTGCCGGGACGGCGCAACGAGCAGGTCGGTGGCGATGTCCGGGATGACGGGGGGGGCCACCAACGTGGTCTGCTGTCCAGTGGTGATGTCGAGCCGCTCCAGCTGCAGCTCGAGGTTCTCTCCGGGGGCGCGTGTCACCACGACCAGGTGTGAGTCGTCCTGCCACCCCACTAGGTCATACGTACGGTGCCCACCAGCGAAGACCCGTGATCTCGGCTCGGAGATGTGAGTCGCGCCCACGGGTGTGGCCGCCCTGGTGACGATCTGATAGGGCGTTCCACCGCCGCGCAGGTGGGCGAGCGTGGTGCCTGAGGGACTGAGATGGACGGGCCACGATGTCCGGACACCAGGCACCCAACGTTCGGTTGACAGATGGCGGGGATCCACGATCCACACGCCGGCCGAACCACTGCCCGGCACGACCGCACGCCCGAAGCCGGCGGTAACGCGTTCGTCGAAGCCTGGTGCAATCCGGGAGTCGTCGACGGGTCGCGGTTGGGCGAACCCATGGCCCCATACGAACGGCGCGAAGCCGTCGGCTCCTCCGCCACCGTGTCCTCCGTGCTGCCATTGTCCGTAGTCGAACACCAGCGTCCGGTCGTCGGACCACATCAGCACGGACGGATACAGCCCGTGCGGGCTGGCGACCCGATAGGTCCGTGCCTTTCCTGTCACGGTGTCATAGATCCCCACGCCGCCAACGCCGGCGCCGTTCGGACTTCTCGAGGGATCGTTCGCCAGCCAGTACGCCACGTGCAGACCGTCCGGCGAGATGGCGACCGAGCTGGACTCGAGCAATGAGCTCGCCACGCCGGGAAGATCGACGAACCCGTACTCCCCGGTCGAGGCCGTTACTCCGACCACGCCCTGAGTGGTGTGAAAGATCGTCTTGCGGGGGGCCGACATCACCGCGACGAGCGGGCCCGGAGCGCCGTCGAATCCGTGGAGCCACGGGCTGGGCAGGAAGAAGCGGTCTGGGAGGTGCGGGGTGCCATAGGGGGCGACGGGCTCGAGGTCCTGTCGTGAGCTGTGCCAGGCCCACCCACCGACCCCGAGGATCAGCGCCAGCGCGGCGACGAGCACGGAGGTGCCCACCTGCGTCGCGCGACGACGTCGTACGCCGCGGGTCCAGAGGTCGGCAGGGGGTGACCCGGACGGTGTGTGGTCCGCAAGATCGCGCAACCGGTCCCGCAGGTCCGTGGCCATGGATCCTCCCTCGTGCGACATCCTCACCCACTCCTACGCCGTGAGCGGTCAGTTCGGAGGGGTCAGGCGACCGAGCGGACCAGCAGCGCGAGGGCGGACGCCGTACAGACGACGAGGACGCCGGCCCGGAAGGCGTCGCGATGGATGCGGTCGCGGACGGCTCGGCCCACGAGCATCCCGACCACGACGCCGGGTGCCAGCACCAGGGAGACCTCCCAGGACTCGCGTCCCAGGGAGCCGGAGAGGCCGAGCCCGCCCAGGCTCAGCAGCACGCCGACGAAGAAGAAGACCGAGAGGGTCGCTCGCATCACCGGAGGCGCCTCGCGCTGGAAGAGCAGGGCGATCGCAGGCCCGCCGATGGAGGTCGCCGTACCCGTCACACCCGCGGCGAAGCCGGCGCCGGACAGGGTGGTCGGGGTGACCGGCACGTGTGCGGCGCGTACGGCGATCGCCACCGCGACGAGCGTCATCACGGCCAGGGCGACCCCGATCTGCCCCTCGGTGAACCGGGTCACCAGCCAGGCGCCGACGACCGTTCCGGGCACCCGGCCCGGGAGCGCCCACGCCAGCGCCCGCCAGTCGATGTGCGCGCGCTCGCCGGCGAGCATCAGCCCCGAGATCAGGAGAGCGAGCCAGAGCGGGAGTGCGGGCACGAGCGGCGGGGCGAGGAGGCCGACCATCGGGGCGGCCACGAGGCCCATGCCGAGCCCGACCACGGCCTGGACGAAAGCGCCCAGCACGGCGACGAGGCCCAGTACGAGCAGGACCTGCCAGGAGAGATCGGCCAACGCTCAGCCGCGCATCGGCCCACCGGGCCGGTCGTAGGACTCGGCAACGATCTCGGCGACCACGGACAGCGCGATCTCGCCCGGCGCCCTGCCGCCCAGGTTGTGCCCGGCGGGCACGTGGAGCTTGTCGAGGCCGGGGACGCCGTCGGCGGCGAGGTCGGCGAGGAGGTCCTCCGCCCGGCGGCGGCTCGCCATCATCGCTACGTACGACGCGGGCGAGGCCAGCGCGTCACGCAGGACCCGCTGGGCATCGGGGGCATCGTGGTCGCACAGCACCACCGCGTCACCCTCGGCCGGCGCCAACGCGGACAGGCCGGGGCCGCCCTCGTCGTCGGCGAGCACCACGACCTCGCGCCCCGCGGCCGTGGCGATGGCGTCGATCGCGGCCGAGATCGGGTTGGCGGTGAGCACCAGGATGCGACCGTGCTCCGGCCCGTCGTCGGACCAGGACTGCTCGCGCGGTGTCGGGGTCATGAGGTCAGCCTTCCAGGAACGACAGCCGGACCTCGCGGTCGGGGTTGTCCACGTTGAGGTCGACGAGGCAGACGCTCTGCCACGTCCCGAGCGCCAGCTCCCCGTGCAGCACCGGCACCGTCGCGTACGGCGGCACGAGCGCGGGCATCACGTGCGAGCGGCCGTGCCCGGCCGACCCGTGCCGGTGACGCCAGCGGTCGTCGGCCGGCAGCAGGTCGGCGAGCGCCGCCAGGAGGTCGTCGTCGGAGCCGGCGCCGGTCTCGAGGATCGCGAGCCCGGCGGTCGCATGCGGGACGAAGACGTGCAGCAGCCCGTCGTCGTACGACGCGACGAAGGCGGCGCACTCGCGGGTGATGTCGCGGACGACCTCCGACGAGCCGGTGTGGATGCGGACCGTCTCACTCCGCATCCGGCCGCTCCTGGTCCGCCAGCCGCTCCTCGATCCGGGCCACCTTGCGCTCGAGCTGACCCGTGTCGTGGCCGGCCCGCAGGTCTGCCTTGAGCACGAGGCCGACCCGGGGCGAAGTCTCGGCGACGGCGAACACGGCCCGCTTCACGACCGCCATCACGTCGTCCCACTCCCCCTCGATGTTCGTGAACATCGCGTTGGTCTCGCACGGCAGCCCGGACTCGCGGATCACCCGGACGGCCTCGGCCACGGAGTCGCTCACCCCACCCGTCTCGTCGCCGCCGGAGGGACTGATGCTGATCGCCACGAGCATGGGCCCACGCTAGCCCCACGTCGCGGACTCCGGACGGGCCGGCACGGGCCGTGTCCCCGAGCCCGTCATCGCATCAATCGCGTTGCCCGGCCCGTCGCCCGACGCCTAGCGTTGAGCGACATGACCTCTCAGCTGATCGCACTCTGCTTCGACGCGGACGACCCGCCCGGTCTCGCGCGCTTCTGGTCGGGCATGCTCGGCTGGGAGCTCGCCGACGACCCCCAGGACGGCGTCACGTTGCTGACGAACGACGACACGGGGTTCCGGCTCCGGTTCGTCCACACCACGGCGCAGAAGTCCGGGCAGAACCAGATGCACTTCGACCTCACGAGCACGTCCCTCGAGGACCAGCAGGAGACCGTCGCCAGGGCACTCGAGCTCGGCGGCCGGCACATCGACATCGGTCAGGGGCCGGACGAACCCCATGTGGTGCTCGCCGACCCGGAAGGCAACGAGTTCTGCGTGATCGAGCCGGGCAACAACTTCCTGGCCGACTGCGGGTTCATCGGGGCGCTGGCGAGCGACGGCTCCCAGGAGGTCGGGTACTTCTGGAGCGAGGCGCTCGGCTGGCCGCTGGTCTGGGACCAGGACCAGGAGACCGCGATCCGCTCGCCGTACGGCGGGCCGAAGATCACGTGGGGCGGCCCGCCACTGGAGCCGAAGACCGGGAAGTACCGCCTGCACTTCGACCTCGCCCCACCGGCCGGCGGTGACCAGCAGGCCGAGGTCGACCGTCTCGTCTCGCTCGGGGCGACCCGGGTCGACATCGGCCAGGGCGAGGTCAGCTGGGTGGTCATGGCCGATCCAGATGGCCACGAGTTCTGCGTCCTCACGCCGCGATAGTGCGATCGGGCACCCATGGCTGAACGTGCGCTGAGCTTCGGGTCGGTGGCGGCGGCGTACGAGAGGTACCGACCCGGCTACCCCGGCGAGCTCGTGGACGAGGTGCTGGCCTATGCGAGCCGGCCGGTCCGCACGGCTCTCGAGATCGGGGCAGGCACCGGCAAGGCCACCCGCGCGTTCGCCGGTCGTGGCATCGCGGTCACCGCCTCGGAGCCGGACCCGGCGATGCTGGCGGAGCTCCGCCACCACGTGCCCGCCATGGTGACCACGGTGCCGGCGCCGTTCGAGGAGCTCCCGCTCACGTCGACCTACGACCTGGTCTATGCCGCAGCGTCGATGCACTGGACCGAGCCGGACCGTCGCTGGTCGCGCGTCGCCGCGCTGCTCGGGCCGGGCGGGACGTTCGCGTCCTTCGGCGGACAGATGCACCTGGCCGACCCCGACCTCGAGCGGACGGTCCGGGTCGCCAGGTCGCCGTTCCTGGACGACGACCAGATCCCGTCGCCCGACGGCACCCCTGCCGACAGCCCGATGCAGTGGCCGGGGACCGAGCTGTCCGCGTCCGACCTGTTCACCGACGTACGCCAGTCGACCATCGAACGACGCCCGACGGTCACGGCTCGCGACTACGTCGGTCATCTCTCGACGATCTCGGCCTACCTCGAGCTGCCGGCCGCGGTCAGGGACGAGGTGCTCGGCCGGATCCTTCAGGTGCTCCCGGAGCGAGTCGCCCTGAACGCCGACCTCACCCTCCACCTGGCCCGGGTGAGGTGAGCACCGGCGCGTCGTACGACGCCTCGGACCCCTGACTCGTCCGGGCCGACCCCCTAGGGGATCTCGGGGTGGGACCAGGTGTCGGCTCAGCGGCCTCCCCGATGTGGGCCGGGGGGCGCCGACGGCACAGTCCTCGGCATGATCATCGTTGACTCACTGACCAAGACCTACGGCGGCTTCACCGCCGTCGACCACGTGACGTTCGGCGCCGAGGCCGGCCGGGTGACCGGCTTCCTCGGCCCCAACGGCGCCGGCAAGTCCACCACCATGCGCATCCTGGTGGGGCTGACCCCGGCGTCCTCCGGCACCGCCACCGTCCGTGGCAAGAAGTACGCCGACCTGCCCAACCCCGGCCGCGAGGTCGGCGTACTGCTCGACGCATCGGCCCAGCACGCGGGGCGCACCGGCCGGGAGATCCTGACCCTCGCCCAGCGCACCATGCGGGTGCCCAAGGATCGCGTCGACGAGATGCTCGACCTGGTCAGCCTGACCCCGGAGGAGTCCGGGCGCCGGGTGCGGGACTACTCGCTCGGCATGCGCCAGCGGCTCGGGATCGCCACCGCTCTGATCGGCGACCCCGACGTCCTCGTGCTCGACGAGCCGGCCAACGGCCTCGACCCGGCCGGCATCCGATGGATGCGCGACCTCCTCCGTGGGTTCGCCAACCGCGGTGGCACCGTCCTCCTGTCGTCTCACCTGCTGCACGAGATCGAGGTCATCGCCGACGACCTGGTGGTGATCGGCACCGGCCGGATCGTGGCCGCGGGCACCAAGAGCGAGCTGCTCGAGGCCGCAGGCACCTTCGCCAACGCCGCCGACGTCGCTGCTCTCGCCCGGGCCCTCACCGGGGCCGGGCACACCGCCGAGCAGTCGCTGGGCGGCGTACGCACGGATGCCGACACCGCCCAGGTCGGCCGCGTGGCCCTGGCTGCCGGCGTACCCCTGACCGAGCTCCGTCCCGCTGACGGGGCTGGGCTCGAGGAGATGTTCCTCGAGCTCACCGCAGACAACGCACGAGAGGACGTCGCGGCATGACCACCACCGCAACCATCGACACCCACGAGACCGTCCACGAGAGGGCCGGCGAGTCCGGGAGCGGGCATGCGCCCATCCCCTTCCGCACGGTCCTCGGGGTCGAGCTCCGCAAGATGTTCGACACCCGTAGCGGGTTCTGGCTGATGATCGGGATCGCCGCCGCCGGTCTGCTGGCCACGACGGCCGTCGTGCTGTTCGCGTCGAGCGACGCGCTGACCTACGACAACTTCGCGGCCGCGATCGGCGTACCGATGACCATCCTGCTCCCCGTCGTCGCGATCCTCTCGGTCACCGGCGAGTGGAGCCAGCGCGCCGGGCTCACGACGTTCACGCTGGTCCCGCACCGGGGCCGCGTGATCCGAGCCAAGCTCGTCTCCACCCTCACGATCGGCATGGTCTCGATGGCCCTGGCGCTCAGCATCGGCGCGCTCGGGAACGTCGTCGCCAGCGTCGTGTCGGGTCGAAACGCGACCTGGGACCTCGGGCCGACCACGATGGCGTACATCGTCGGCGCCGACCTGATCGGGATGCTGGTCGGCTTCATGCTCGGCGTGCTGACCCGCAACTCGGCGGGTGCCATCGTCGCCTACTTCAGCTACTGGTTCGTGCTCCCCACGCTCACGATGGTGCTGGCCACCAACCAGTCGTGGTTCGAGAGGGCCCAGCCCTGGGTGGACTTCAACTACGACCAGGGCCGGATGTACGACGGCGCGTTCTCCGGTCAGGACTGGCTGCAGCTCGGGCTGACCGGCACCGTCTGGCTACTGCTGCCACTGGCCTTCGGCCTCTGGCGTGTACTGCGGGCCGAGGTGAAGTGACCGGACGTCATCGGCACCGCTGAGCCGGGCGGGAGGGGGTGGCCCCTCCCGCCCGGCGCGCGTGCGGTCCGGATCCGAGGCTGTTCAGGGGGCCCCGAGCCGGGCATCATTCGGGCATGGCCGAGAGCGCGAGCGTGACCCCCGGCGTCAGCAGCAGGATCCCGCTGGTGGCCATCGTCGTGGGCGCGGCCGTCGCGGTGCTGCTCGGCGTGAACGACCGTCGGCATCCCGGCAGCGCGCAGCCGGTGAAGCTCGGCTTCGACTCGGTGATCCAGATGAAGACCTGGCTCGCCCTCGTCGTGGGCGTCCTCCTGCTGGGCCAGCTCGTGGGTGCGCTGTGGATGTACGGCCGCCTCGGCTCCGCGGCGCCGGCCTGGGTCGGCCCCGCCCACCGCACCGCGGGGTTGCTCGCGGTGCTGATCAGCCTGCCGGTTGCCTACGACTGCCTGCTCGCCTTCGGCATCCAGACCTACCAGTTCCGCGTGCTCGTCCATGCGCTCGCCGGGTGTGCGGTGTACGGCGCGCTGGTGGTGAAGGTGTTCGCCGTACACAGCAAGACCTCGCCGAGCTGGTTCCTCCCGGTCGCGGGCGGCGTGCTGTTCGCGCTCTTCATGCTCACCGTTCTCACCTCGGCCGTCTGGTACTCCGTCCAGTACGGCTTCCCCACCGGCCACCAGTACTAGCCTTCGCCGCCTCCGGGGACCGCGAGCACGGGCTCATCCTCGAGGAAGCCCGGCGCCACGACCCGGAGCCGCGCCAGGCCCTCACGCGCATGGGACTTGACCGTGCCGACCGAGATGCCGAGCACCTCGGCCGTCGCCGGCTCGGTGAGGTCGTCGAAGTACCGCAGTACCAGCACCGCCCGCTGGCGCGGCGATAGCGTCGCCAGCGCCCGCAGCAGCGCATCCCGGTCGTTCGGGCGCTCCGCCGAGGCCGGCTCGGGGAGCTCGGCGACCGACCGCTCGCGCCACCGCCTGGCCCGCCAGCGAGTGACGCTCTCGCGGGCCAGGACCCGTCGTACGTACGGCTCGGGGTGCGCCGCGATCCGGTTCCACCTCGGTACGACGCGGAGCAGGGTGGTCTGCACGAGGTCCTCGGCGTCGTGGGCGTTGCCGGTCAGCAGGTACGCCGTGCGCAACAGCGCTGGACGACGCGCGGTGACGAACTCCTCGAAGCCCGCCTGTCCACGGTCACGGTCGAGCACGACGCCACCAGACCACCAGCGCTACCCCGCCGAGAAGGACGACACCGAGCACCAGGCCCGCCTCCAGGCGCTGGTTCATGGGCGTCGGGGGCGCCGGGAAGTCGCGCGTCGGTGCACCGAGCAGCGACGCGGCGAAGATGGCCCCGAGGCTGGTCTGCTCGTCGCTCATGGCGGCCACCTGGACGACCTGACGGGTGACGACATCGACCCGGTCGAGGGCGTACCGCGCGCTCGGGTCCCCCATGGCGTTCACGCCTGTCGGCGACACCAGGTTCACGACCAGCAGGTGCTGCTCGTCGGCCCAGCCGACGATCCGTGGCCACTGCAGAGCCGCACGCACCGGCGTCAGCCGAGAAGCCCGGCCGGCCGCGGTCACGTCGCCGGCGAGCAGGGTGCTGCTCGTGTCGGTGGCCCGCACGATCGCGATGCGTCGACCCGACGGGGAGATGGCAGCGGGGGTGCTCTTCGAGGCCGGGTTGACCGCCGGGAGCCTCACCCGTTCCACCCTTCGGTGGTTCGCCGGGTCGAGGTACAGGAAACCGTTTCGGATGCGAGGGTTGCTTCTCGGCTTGTCGCCGAGCCCACCGAACTCGTACAGGCCGGCGGTCCCGACCGTCCCCGCCCGGAGCCCGAGGTGGGTCGAGATCGGGCGGGGCGCGTCCTGGCCGAACCGCCAGACGTACGACGTGCCACCGGCCCGGAAGGCGACCGCGTCGTTCCCGTTCCAGGTCACGGAGTTGAGGGCCAGGCGACCGGACCCGGACATCCATCGGTCCACATGGCCGGTCACGGTGTCGTAGATCGCCAGGCCCCGGATCACCTCGCGCCCGCGGGACTCGACGCTGACGAAGCACGACACGTGGCGACCGTCCGGTGCGAGACCGTCCACGGCGAAGCACCCCGGGATGTCGAGGTAGTGGTAGGCGCCGGTCGCCGCCGACACGCCCACCATCCCCCAGTGGTAGTGGGGCCAGCCCCCGCGCTTGCCCGGGATCAGCATCGACAGCTGGCCAGGCGGTGTGTCGCCGGTCCCGCTCAGCCAGGGGCTGGGGTGGTGGATCCGGGTCGGGAGTGCCGGCGCGGCGCCGGGCGTGGCGGCGTACTCCGGTCCGGAGCTCCGGTGGAGCGCGAGGCCGCCGACCGCGGACAGGAGGACGAGCGCCGCGGCGACGACGACCGCCGTTCCGGCGCGGCGCGAGCGCGCGCGTCGCCGTCCCTCCAGCCAGATCCCCTCGGGGGTCGGGCTGTCCGGCGCGTCCTCGGCGAGGTCCGACAACCTCTCGTACAGCGTGGGCATGGGCCCCTCCTCGCTCCTCGTCCACTCTTACGCGACGAGAAGCGGGAAAGGAGGGGTTTCGAACGGGAAATTTCCGGTTCAGCTCCGGAGGAGGCTGCGCAGGACGTACTGCATGATCCCGCCGTTGCGGTAGTACTGCGCCTCACCCGGGGTGTCGATGCGGACCGTCGCCTCGAACTCGTCCTCGCGCCCGTCGCTCTCGATCTTCACCGTGACCGTGCGCGGCGTACCGCCCTCGTTGAGCTCGGTGATCCCCGCGATCGAGATCGTCTCCTCGCCGGTCAGGCCCAGGTCGTCGGCCGTCTTCCCGCCGGGGAACTGCAGGGGCAGCACCCCCATCCCGATCAGGTTGGACCGGTGGATCCGCTCGTAGGACTCCGCGATCACGGCCTTCACACCGAGCAGCGCGGTGCCCTTGGCGGCCCAGTCGCGCGACGAGCCGGAGCCGTACTCCTTGCCCGCGAGTACGACGAGCGGGGTGCCCGCCTCCTGGTAGTGGGCGCTCGCCTCGAAGACGCTCGTCACCTCGCCGTCGCTGGTGAAGTCGCGGGTGAAGCCGCCCTCGGTGCCCGGCGCGAGCTGGTTGCGCAGCCGGATGTTGGCGAACGTGCCGCGGATCATCACCTCGTGGTTGCCACGGCGCGAGCCGTAGGAGTTGAAGTCGCGCTGCTCGACACCATGCTCGGCGAGATAGCGGCCGGCCGGGCTGTCCTTCTTGATCGCACCCGCCGGGCTGATGTGGTCGGTCGTGACCGAGTCACCGAGCTTGAGCAGCACCCTGGCACCCTCGATGTCGGTGACCGGCTCCGGCTCCCGCGGCATGCCGTCGAAGTAGGGAGGCCTGCGGACGTACGTCGAGTCCTCGTCCCACGCGAAGGTGTCGCCCTCGGGGGTCGGCAGCTCCTGCCACCGCTGGTCGCCCGCGAAGACGTCGGCGTAGTCGGTGGTGAACATGTCGGACGTGATCGCCTCCGCGATCACCCGCTCGACCTCGGAGGGCGACGGCCAGATGTCCTTGAGGAAGACGTCGTTCCCGTCGTGGTCCTGGCCGAGCGGGTCGCCGAACAGGTCGACCTTCATCGAGCCGGCCAGCGCGTACGCGACGACGAGCGGCGGCGACGCGAGGTAGTTCATCTTCACGTCGGGGTTGATCCGGCCCTCGAAGTTGCGGTTGCCGGACAGCACGCTGACCACGGCGAGATCCTTCTCGTTGACCGCGGCGCTGACCTCGGGGATGAGCGGGCCGGAGTTGCCGATGCACGTCGTACACCCGTAGCCGACGAGGTTGAAGCCCAGCTTGTCGAGGTACGGCGTGAGGCCGGCCTTCTCGTAGTAGTCGCTGACCACCTTGGACCCGGGGGCGAGCGACGTCTTGACCCACGGCTTGCGCTCGAGGCCCTTGTCGACCGCGTTCTTGGCCAGCAGCGCCGCGCCGATCATCACGCTCGGGTTGGAGGTGTTCGTGCACGAGGTGATCGCGGCGATCGCCACCGCGCCGTGGCCGATCTCGACCTCCTGCCCGTCGAGGCTGATGGTCGCTGTCGTGTCCGCGTCGTCGGTGTAGTCGTCGAGCGCCTTCGCGAACGACTCCCCCGCCTTCGTCACCTCGACGCGGTCCTGCGGGCGCTTGGGCCCGGCCAGCGACGGCACGACCGTGGCGAGGTCGAGCTCGAGCCGCTCGCTGTACCGCGGCTCGCGATAGCCGTCACTGTCGGGGTCGTGCCAGAGCCCCTGCTCCTTGGCGTAGGCCTCGACCAGCGCGAGCTGCTCCGGCGTACGGCCGGTGAGCTCGAGGTAGGTGAGCGTCTCCTGGTCGATCGGGAAGACCGCGATCGTCGAGCCGAACTCCGGGCTCATGTTGCCGATCGTCGCCCGGTTGGCCAGCGGCAGCGCCGTCACGCCCTCGCCGTAGAACTCCACGAACTTGCTGACCACGCCGTGCTGTCGCAGCATCTCGGTGATCGTCAGCACCAGGTCGGTGGCGGTGGAGCCCTCGGGGAGCTCACCCGACAGCTTGAACCCGACCACGCGCGGGATGAGCATGCTGACCGGCTGGCCGAGCATCGCGGCCTCCGCCTCGATGCCGCCGACCCCCCAGCCGACCACGCCGATGCCGTTGACCATGGTGGTGTGGGAGTCGGTGCCGACACAGGTGTCCGGGTACGCCGTGAGCACGGTCTCGTCCACCGAGCCCGCCTCGTCGGTCGAGCCCGTCGAGACCTCGCGGGTGAACACCACACGCGCGAGGTGCTCGATGTTGACCTGGTGGACGATGCCGGTGCCCGGCGGCACCACCTTGAAGTCGTCGAAGGCGTCCTGCCCCCAGCGCAGGAACTGGTAGCGCTCGCGGTTGCGCTCGTACTCGATCTCGACGTTGCGCTCGAACGCCTGCGCCGTCCCGAACACGTCGGCGATCACCGAGTGGTCGATGACCATCTCGGCCGGTGCGAGCGGGTTGATCCTGGTGGCGTCACCGCCGAGCTCGGCCATCGCCTCACGCATGGTGGCCAGGTCGACGACGCAGGGCACGCCGGTGAAGTCCTGCATGATCACCCGCGCCGGCGTGAACTGGATCTCCTTGTCGGGCTCGGCCTCGGCGTCCCAGCCCGCGAGCGCCACGATGTCGTCCGCGGTGATGTCGGCGCCGTCCTCGGTGCGGAGGAGGTTCTCCAGCAGGATCTTCAGGGAGTAGGGCAGGGTCTCGACGGCGTCGTCCGCGAGCCCGTCGGCCCGGACGGCGGACAGCCGGTAGATCTCGTAGCTCTGGTCACCGACCTCGAGCGTGCCCTTGGCTCCGAAGCTGTCCTGACTGGCCATCCGCCACATCTCCTCGATCTCGACGTCTCTCACCCATCTTGCCGCCGTACGACGGGCGGCGGGTAGGTGGGTATATATCTTGACATCAAGATACCTGACGTCGACGGATGTCACCAACCGGCCGTCGCCCGGCACCCCTAGACCGGAAGCCGGTCGGCTCTCTCGTTGCGGAGGACGGCGGGGGCGGACAGCCGCCACGCCTCGAAGACCAGCTCGGCGAGCTCGTCGCGCTCAATGCCCTCGAGCCGGGCGACGACCCAGCCGAAGCCGTACGCCGTGAACTGCACCTCGAACACGTCGGGTCGCTCGGCGACCAGCGCCCGCTGCTCGGCGATCGTCTGCTTGAGGCCGACCGTGCGGGTGGGCTCCCAGAGGTAGCCGAAGGTGCGACCCTCGACCTCGAACCTCGTATAGCGGTCCAGCTCGGTCACGGTCACCGCGTCGAGCTGGCCAACCAGCTCGCGCGCATCCTCGATCTCGCACGGCATGCGCCGAGACTCGCACAGACCACCGACGTCAGGTGCGTCGGCGGAAGGCCCGCCCGCTCTCGTGCCTCCGGCTCCAGGCGGTCCCTGAAGGTGTTCTCGTCAGCGGTGGACGCGGAGGAGGAACACGGCCGAGGCAGCCACGCTGAGGCAGCCGAGGACGACCCCGCTCCAGGCGGCAGGGCGGCCTCGGAGAGCCCCGTCGGACGCCTTGATCCGGCGGAGCGCGTGAGCGCCTGCGACGATCGCAGGGATGCCGGCAAAGACGCTCAACGGGATGCCGAGAAGACCGAGGATGAAGGCGTTCCTGGCGCGGCCGTCGATGGTCCCTGGCGGGTACTGGTCGCCCGGGGAGGTCGGAAGACCCGGCAGGGGCCCCGGCGAGTAGCCGCCAGCGAAGCCCGCACTGTTCGGGTTGCCCGGGGGAACCATGCCCATGCGCGACCTCCGGTCGGCTGAAGATGCGACCCAAGGTACTCCCGCACCTCGTCGGGCGCCGTACCAACGCCATGGCGCCGCAATGACATCCCAGGAGGGCAGATCCGCGTCACCGTCGGGGCATTGCGCCGTTCTGCCACTCGGCCGGGAGGCACCGTCCGGAACCGATCAGCCGCCGGACCGCTCGAGCAGCGCCACGCATTCGACGTGGTGCGTCATCGGGAAGAGGTCGAACGCCCGGAGCTCGCCCAGGTCGTAGCCAAGCCCGGCGAACGTCGCGAGGTCGCGGGCCAGGGCGGCGGGGTCGCAGGCGACGTACGCGACGGCTCGCGGGGCACGCTCGGCGATCTGTTCGACCACGCGGCGCCGCGCGCCCTCGCGCGGCGGGTCGAGGACGACCAGGTCGAACGGCTCGTCGTACGACGACGACAGGACGCGGTCGACCCGCCCCTGCTCCACGCGTACGACGTCCGGCACGTTGGCGCGGGCGTGCTCGCAGGCGAGGCGCGAGCCCTCGACCGCGACGACGCGGCCGCTCGGCCCGACCGCGTCCGCCAGGAAGGCCGCGAACAGCCCGACCCCGGCGTACAGGTCGAGCACCCGCTCGCCCGCCCGCGGCCGGAGCAGGGCGAGCACGGTCTCGACCAGTACCCGAGGCGCCGCCACGTGCGACTGCCAGAAGCCCTCGGGATCCACCGAGAAGTCGCGGTTGCCGGGGGAGGTCTCGACGGTCTCGACCCTCCGGTCGGGCGTCCTCGCATCGATGAGGCAGTCGTCGACGGCGACCACCTCGTCCGAACGGTGGGCGTGGAGCCCCCGCCGGTCGTCCGGCAGCGCGACGTAGCGCATCCGGGTGCGCCAGCGCAGGGTCGGCGGCACCTCCTCGACGACGACCGGCCGGTCGAGGCCGGCCAGGCGGGTCAGCTGCTCGCGCACGACGGCCGCCTTCAGCCCGCGCTGGGCGGCGGGCGCGACGTGCTGGAAGTCGCAGCCGCCGCAGCCGCCCGGGACGGCGTACGGGCAGGGCGCCGCGACCCGGTCGGGCGACGGCGACAGCACGGACACGGCGTCGCCACGCCAGAAGCGGTCTCCGTCGCTGCCCTCGGTCACCTCGACCACGACGTGCTCGCCGGGCAGCGCGTGGCGGACGAAGACCACTCGGTCCTCGTGGCGTACGACGCAGTGCCCGCCATGGGCGACCGGTCCGACCTCGGCCTCGAAGCGCTCCCCCACCCGGGAAGCACCACGCGTGGCTCGCTCACGTGGCCGGCGAGAACGACCCGGGCCGGTCCTGCGACGTGACGCCGGGCGTCCCTCGCTCATCGAGGCACTTGACGGCGTCCGGGGTCCCCTCCGACGCGGCCACGACGGAGGTCGCCGGCCTTGATCCGGGTGAGCTCGCGCTCCTCCCGATCGCGGGCGATCTGCGACGACTGGAGCTGGTAGGGCACCGACGTCACCATCACCCCCGGCGTGAAGAGCAGCCGCCCCTTCAGCCGCAGGGCGGTCTGGTTGTGCAGGAGCTGCTCCCACCACCGGCCGACGACGTACTCCGGGATGTAGACCGCGACGACGCCGCGTGGGTTGGCCTGACGGATCTGGCCGGCGTACTCGATGATGGGTCGGACGATCTCGCGGTACGGCGAGTACAGGACCTTGAGCGGCACCCCGAGGTTGCGCTCGTCCCACTCGCGCACCAGCTCCCTGGTGGCCTTGTCGTCCGAGCCGACGTAGACCGCCTCGAGGACGTTGGGGCGCGCCGCCTTGGCATAGGCCAGTGCCCGCAGGGTCGGCTTGTGCAGCTTTGACACCAACACCACGGCGTGGACCTTGGTGGGCAGGAATCCGTCCTCGTCGTCGGCGGCCAGCTCGCGGGTCACGTTGTCGTAGTGGCGCCGGATGCCCTTCATGATCACGAAGAACACGCACATGGCGAGGATCGTGATCCAGGCGCCCGCGAGGAACTTCGTGACCAGCTCGAGCACAAGAACCACCGCGGTGAACGTCAGCCCGATCGCGTTGATGGTCCGGGACCGTTGCATCCGCCGGCGCGCGGCCGGGTCGCGCTCGCTGCGCAGGTGTCGCGTCCAGTGTCGGATCATGCCGAGCTGGCTCAGGTTGAAGGACACGAAGACGCCGATGATGTAGAGCTGGATCAGCCGGGTCGTCTCGGCGTTGAACGCCTCGATCAGCACGATGGCCATCAAGGCGAGGAACACGATCCCGTTGCTGTACGCGAGTCGGTCCCCTCGCGAACCGAGCGCCCGCGGTGCATAGCCGTCCCGGGCCAGGATCGAACCCAGGACCGGGAACCCGTTGAACGCGGTGTTCGCCGCCAGGACCAGGATGATCCCGGTGACCGTGACGACGAGGTAGAAGCCCGCCGGGAACCCGTTGAAGACCGCACGGGCGATCTGGGCGATGACGGCCTGCTGGTCGAACCCGGCCGGGAGTGGGTGGCCATCGCGGGTCAGGCGATCCAGGTCGTGAGGATCGACGTATCGCAGGCCCATCTCCTTGGCGAGCACGATGACGCTGAGCATCATCGTGATCGCGATGATGCCGAGCATGAGGAGGGTGGTCGCCGCGTTCTTGCTCTTGGGCTTGCGGAAGGCCGGGACACCGTTGGAGATCGCCTCCACACCGGTCAGTGCCGCACACCCCGATGCGAAGGCCCGGATGAGAAGGAACATGAGCGCGACGGTGGTCATGGACGACCCGTAGCCTGGGGACTCCTGGATGTGCAGGTTCGCACTCTCGACACGGGGCAGGTCCCCTGCGATGAAACGCAGCAGCCCGTAGGAGCACATGCCGATGATCGACACCATGAAGGCGTAGGTCGGGAACGCGAAGAAGGTGCCGGACTCCCGGATGCCGCGCAGGTTCATCGCCATCAGCACCACGACAAGGACGGAAGCGCACGTAGCCTCGTGGCCACGGAGCGCGGGGATAGCCGACGCGGCGTACTGCGCTCCCGACGAGATCGACACTGCGACGGTCAGGATGTAGTCGGCCAGCAACGCGCTGGCGACCGTGACGCCTGCGTTCGCGCCGAGGTTGACGGTGGCGACCTCGTAGTCGCCGCCACCGCTCGGGTAGGCGTGCACGGTCTGCCGGTACGACGTGACGACCGCGAGCAGGACCAGCGCGACGGCAACGCCGACCTTCCACGACCACACGTATGCGGAGGCACCCGCCAGGGACAGGGTGATGAAGACCTCGTCGGGCGCGTAGGCGACCGAGGAGAGCGCGTCGCTGGCGAACACCGGGAGGGCGATCCGCTTGGGCAGAAGGGTCTCCCCTAGCTGCGAGCTCCTGAGCTTGCGGCCCAGGAGGATCCGCTTGGAGACATCGCCGGCACCCACGAGCGAACAGGATACGGTTTCCCCGTGCACGTGGTGATCATGGGATGTGGCCGGGTCGGTTCGACCCTCGCGCGAAGCCTCGAGGAGCGCAACCACACGGTCTCCGTGATCGACAGCGAGCCCGACAGCTTCCGGAGGCTGGGACCCGGGTTCAACGGGGACAAAGTCACCGGATACGGCTTCGACCAGGAGGTGCTGGAGAAGGCCGGCATCCGCCGCGCCGACGCCTTCGCGGCCGTCTCCAGCGGTGACAACTCCAACATCATCGCCGCGCGTGTCGCCCGCGAGACGTTCGGCATCGACCACGTGGTCGCCCGCATCTACGACCCCGGGCGCGCCGAGGTCTACCAACGCCTGGGCATCACCACCGTCGCGACGGTCAAGTGGACCGCCGACCAGGTCCTGCGCCGGCTGCTGCCGGCCGGCGCGGAGCCCGACTTCCGCGACCCGTCGGGCACCATCCGGGTCGACCAGGTGCCGGCACCGACCCGGTGGGTCGGCCACCAGACCGTCGACTTCCAGACGGCCACCCGGTCGCGGATCGCCTGGATCGACCGTCTCGGCGAAGGGATGCTGACCACCAAGGACAGCGTGATCCAGGAGGGCGACCTCCTCCACCTCGTGATGCGCGAGGAGACCGCGGCCGAGGCCTACCAGGTCATCAACGACGGCCCGGAAGAAGGCTGAGATGAGAGTTGCCATCGCCGGGGCCGGCGCGGTCGGTCGGTCGATCGCCAGCGAGCTGATCACCAACGGTCACCAGGTGCTCCTCATCGACAAGGACCCGGGCGCCATCAAGCCCGAGCGGGTGCCCGACGCCGAGTGGCTGCTGGCCGACTCGTGCGAGCTGTCCTCGCTGGAGGAGGCCAACCTCGACCAGTGCGACGTCGTCATCGCCGCCACCGGCGACGACAAGGCCAACCTCGTGACCTCGCTGCTGGCCAAGACCGAGTTCGCGGTGCCCCGCACCGTCGGTCGGGTCAACCACCCCCACAACGAGTGGCTCTTCACCGAGGCGTGGGGCGTCGACGTCAACGTCTCGACGCCGCGCATCATGTCGGCGCTCGTCGAGGAGGCGGTCACGGTCGGCGATCTGGTCCGGCTGTTCACGTTCCGCCAGGGCAACGCCAACCTCGTGGAGCTCACCCTGCCCGAGGACTCGCCGTACGTCGGGAAGCCGTCCGGCCTCATCCCCTTCCCGGAGAACTCCGCCCTGGTGACGATCCTGCGCGACGGTCAGGTCTACCCGCCCGACGGCGAGCAGCCGATCGAGGCCGGAGACGAGCTGCTGTTCGTCGCCGGGGCCGACGTGGAGAGCGAGCTCGAGGAGCTGCTCAGCCCTGACCGCGACCGGGAGTAGCGGTCTCGATCGGGGTGTGGTTGCGACCCAGGACCCATGACATGGCCGCCAGCGCCGCGAGCTGCAAGGGCCACCCCATCGCGATCTTGAGCACGCCCAGCGAGGCGACCGCCGTGTCGGCCGAGAGGCTGCCGGAGTGTGCGGCCAGCCAGATGGGGCCCTGCACCAGCGTCCGCACGGCGCACGGCAGCACGAGCAGCCACGTCAGCCGGCTGCACAGTCGCACCACCTGGCGATCGGCGTGCCAGGCGGTCGGGTCGCCGGTGACGCTGCCGATCATGAAGCCGACGAGGGGCCAGCGGAACACGCAGGTCAGCCCGATCACCACGGCGTAGCCGGTGTTGTAGAGCAGCCCCGGCAGGAAGTAGGCGAGCGCCTGGTCGTCGGCGCTGCCGCCGCGGCTCGCCGAGAGGTGGACGAAGAACCAGCCGATCGCGATGCCGACCAGCGCGTTGACCACGAACTTCACCGTCGACCCGTGCACCAGGCGTACGGCGAGCTCGACGACCGCGACCGCCACGCTCGCGACCAGAGCGACCTCGAGGTGGCGGGTCACCAGCCAGCACACCGTGAACGTCAGGGTCGGGACCGCTGCCTCGACCATGCCCCGGCGACCACCGAGCGCCTCGCTCAGCTGTCGTCGTACGAGCGACTCGACGGTGTCGACCGTCGGCGGGGCGTGAGGGGTCATGGAAGCAGGGTGTAGCGCGGGTTGTAGATGATCCGGTCGCCTCCGTGCCGGCCGATCCGTCCCTCGACCTCGACCGGGCGCCCCGGCGTGATCGCCGCGATCTCGCGGCGGCCGAGCCAGACCAGCACGATCCTGCCGGATCCGTCGAAGAGCTCCGCCTCGAGCGCGGGTACGCCGCCGCGCGGGCGGAGCGTGACCGTCTTGAGCGTGCCCCGCAGCCGCACCGGCGTACGGTCGTCGCACTCGGCGATCAGGTTGCACCGGCCGTCGCGGGTCGTCTGCCGCAGCTCGCGGGCGTGCATGTCGTCCGCGTTGGCCCACTTGCTGATCGTGCGGCGCAGCTTGCTCTTCTCGCCCATGACTCGAGCCTACTTCTCCCCGGCTACGGGAGCCGTTGGGCGTCGCCGGGCAGGACCAGCGGGAGGGCGTCCCCGACCGGCATCGCGTGGGTCCCCCGGTGTACGACGACCGCCGCCAGGGAGTCCTCCCACTCCTGGGCGGTGTCCGGCTCGACCGCCGGCCGACCCAGGAAGGTGGCGCGCAGCAGCCAGCGCGCGCCGTTGATCCCGACGATCCGCGACGGCTGCATCGCCTGGCTGCCGTCGGGCATGAGCACCTGCATCTGGCAGACCAGCTCGACGCCCCAGCGCCCGGCACGCTCCGTGGCCGTGCCCCCGTGCTGGGCCACGTCGGCGGCGATCTGCGGCCGGACCTCCGACCACAGGTCACCGTTGCGGGGTGCGGCGAAGGCCCGCAGCTCGAGGGCGCCGTCCTCCCCGGCGAGCATCACCGACTGGACCTCACCGGTCTGCTCGTCCACCTGGAGGCGTACCTCGGCGCCCTCGCGGGGCGCGACCAGCAGCGATCCGACGTCGACCCGCTCGACGCCGTCGTCGATCTCCTCGGAGTCCCACGGTCCGTCGGTCGTCTGCTGGACGTACTCCTCGTCGGAGGTCGCGAGCTCGTCGGGCTCGTCCGAGCGGGACTTGCGGCGGAACATCAGTGCGTCTCCTGGCTCTCGACTGCGACGGAGCCGACGGCTCCCGAGGGCCCCTCGACCCCGGTTGAACCGTAACCCCCGGCGCCCCGGACGGACTCCGGCAGGGCGGCGACCTCGGTGAACGCCGCACGCTCGAACCGTTGCACCACCAGCTGGGCCACCCGGTCGCCTCGGCGCAGCTCGACGGGCTCGGTGCGGTCGTGGTTGACCAGCAGCACCTTGATCTCGCCGCGGTAGCCCGCGTCGATGGTGCCGGGCGTGTTCACGATCGACAGCCCGTGCCTCGCGGCCAGGCCGGAGCGCGGATGGACCAGCGCGACGTACCCCTCGGGGAGCGCGATCGAGATCCCGGTCGGGACGAGCGCCCGCTCCCCCGGGCCCAGGGTGAGATCCACGGTGGTCATCAGGTCGGCGCCGGCGTCGCCGGGATGGGCGTACGACGGGAGCGGCAGGTCGCGGTCGAGCCGGAGGACGGCGACCGGCAGACCGGGCTCCGAAGCGGGATCCACCACGTGCCGGACCCTATCCCGGCCGGGACCCTGTCCTGAACGGCCCGACGCCGGATGGTTGGCTGTGCCTGTGCCGGACCCCGTCGAGCCCGCCAGCCACCACGAGCGGCTCAGCGTCCCGCTGCGCTGGTGGGTGCAGGGCACGATGCTGGTCGCGACCTTCTGGCTGGCCTTCGTGGTCTCGACGCCGGCCGTCGTCGCGTGGTCGGCCACCGGTGTGCTGCTGCTGGCGATGGTCGGCCTGCTCCGCGGCTACGGCTCACCCCGGGTCGACGTCGATGGCGGATGGCTCCAGGCCGGGCGGGCGCGCATCTCCGGCGAGTTCCTCGGCGGAGCAGAGCCCCTCGACCCGGACGCGACCCGTCGGGCGGCCGGTCGCGAGGCCGACGCCCGGGCGTTCCTGCTGCTGCGTCCCTACCTGAAGCGAGCAGTGCGGGTGACCGTCCGCGACGAGCGCGACCCCACGCCGTACTGGCTGGTGAGCACTCGCGACCCGGAGCATCTCGCGGCCGCAATCCGGGTGATCTCGGGCACCGGCGCCCCGGGGTAACCTGCGCGCATGGCTGACTCCGGCTCCAGCAAGCTGTGGACCGTCTTCTCGCTCGTCTCCGCGCTCGGTGCGGCGACGCTGGCGAAGAAGGCCCTCGACGCCGGCTGGAAGGCCGCGACCGGCAAGCACCCGCCCGAGAACCCCGCCGACCCCGACGTCGCTGTCGGCGAGGCGGTCGCCTGGGCGGTGGTCAGCGGCACGTTCGTCGCACTCGCGCGGATGCTGGCCCAGCGTCGGGCCGCGAGGTACTACGTGAGATCCGCCGGTCACCTGCCGCCCCAGCTGCAGAAGGACTGACCCCCGCGCCGAGTCGGCACCTGACGACTCGGCGCGATTCTGCTGTTCCCCTACGCCGAGTCGGCACCTGACAACTCGGCGCGATTCTGCTGTTCCTTCGCGCCGACTCGGCGCGATTCTGCTGTCCCTTTGCGCCGACTCGGCGAAGAAACGAAGCCCGCCCGGTCGGGCCGGGCGGGCTTGGTCTCTCGTGCTTCGGACCCGGTCACCGGGTCATCGGTCAGGCGCAGTCGCGGCAGATCAGCCTCTTGGCATCGGCCAGCTGGCTGCGGTGATGGACCAGGAAGCAGCTCATGCAGGTGAACTCGTCCTCCTGGCGTGGCATCACTTCCACCGCCAGCTCCTCGTGCGAGAGGTCGGCCCCGGGCAGCTCGAAGGACTCGGCGGCCTCCGCCTCGTCCTCATCGACCTTTCCGGAGTTCTTGTCGTGCCGACGCGCCTTGAGCTCTTCGATGCTCTCTTCGGACTGGTCTTCTTCGTTCTTGCGCGGTGCGTCGTAGTCAGTGGCCATACGCGTGTTCTCTCTCCCCATCTTGCGCCAGTGCCCTGGCGCGCCTCGTCGGCGCGCCAGATTGTGCACCATCCTCGGGCGGTCTGCACGTCCTGGCTCGCCGTGTCACCTGAACAGTGCCCGACGGGTGGCTATTCCCCTGCTCGAACGGCCGCGTCGGGGCCCTCACCGCCGACGAAGCCGGCGTCGACGACGGCCGCTCGGAACGCCTGGAACCCCGCCTCCGAGGCGCAGATCAGGAGCCGCTTCCCTGCGGGTGATCGCGTGACCTCGAGGGTCCCTCCGGCCTCGGCGACGACCAGTCCGGCGGCGGCGTGGTCCCAGATGTGGGCGCCCTCCTCGACATAGGCGTCGAGCGAACCGGAGGCGACCGCGCAGATGTCGAGGGCACACGACCCGAGCCGGCGGAGGTCGCGGATGCGCGGCAGCAGGTGGGCCATGTAACCGGCCTGGCGGGCGCGGGCCGGCTGCTCGTAGCTGAAGCCGGTGCCGACGAGCCGCTCCGCAAGAGGTACGACGGGCCGCGGGCTGATGACGCGCTCGTTGCAGGTCGCGCCACCCCCGAGCGTCGCGACGTACTCGAGACCGAGGGCGGGTGCGACCACGACGCCCGCCACCACCTGCCCGTCGAGCTCGGCGGCGATGCTCACCGCGAAGTGGGGCAGGCCGTAGAGGTAGTTCACGGTGCCGTCGATGGGGTCGACGATCCAGACGACCCCGGAAGTGCCGGTGTCCGCGCTCCCCTCCTCGCCGACCATGCCGTCGTCGGGCCGGGCCGCGAGGATCCGCTCGTGCACCAGACGCTCGGACGCGCGGTCGGCCTCGGTCACGATGTCGATCGGGCTCGACTTGGTGCCGGCGACCTCGACGCCCGCACGGCGCAGCCGGATGACCAGCTCACCCGCCTCACGTGCCACCGAGAGTCCGAGGTCGCGCAGCTCGGCCGGAGTCGGCGCGCTCACTCGATCCCACTCAGCGCCGGTTGTGGTCCGCGGGGGTTGGGGCAGCAGCCGACCGCGCACCGGTCCCAGCAGGAAGCGTCGTCGCCGACGGTCATGCGCTCGACGCTCTCGCCGCGCTCGACGGCGGCCCGCTCCACGAGCAGCTCGCGCACCATCGCGACGAACCTCGCGTCCGTACCCGACGTGGCGACCCGTACGGCGTCGAGCCCGAGCCGCCGCGCCGTCGCCAGCCCCTCGGTGTCGAGGTCGTAGACCACCTCCATGTGGTCGGAGACGAAGCCGATGGGGACCAGCACCACCGACGTCACGCCGTCGCCGGCCAGCTTCTCGAGATGGTCGTTGACGTCCGGCTCGAGCCAGGGCACGTGCGGTGGGCCGGACCGCGAGCAGAAGACCAGGTCGTGGGCGAGTCTCCGCCCGGTGACGATCGCGACGCGGTCGGCGACGTACGCCGCCGCGTCGCGGTGCTGCGCGAGGTAGGCACCACCGTGGGGACCGCTGCCGTCGTTCATCGCGACCGGGATCGAGTGGGTGACGAAGACCAGTCGCGGGTCGTCGCGACCCTCCACGGCCTCGACGGCGCCGTCGACCACTGGGTCCAGGAAGCCCGGGTGGTCGTGGTAGAGCCGCAGCTTCTCCAGGCGCGGACCGCCCTCGACGGAGGCCGTGGCGAGATTCTCGCGGTACTGCCGGCAAGAGGAGTACGACGCGTAGGCGCTCGTGGTGAAGCACGCGGCCCGGGTCACGCCGTCCACCGCCATCTGCGCGACCGTGTCGGCTAGGAGGGGATCCCAGTTGCGGTTGCCCCAGTAGACCGACAGGTCGATCCCGTGGGCGTCGAGCTCGGCACGGATCCCGGCGAGCAGCGTCCGGTTGATGTCGTTGATCGGCGACCGGCCACCGAAGAGCTGGTAGTGCGCACCGACGGCCTCGAGCCGCTCGCGTGGGATGCCTCGGCCACGCGTCACGTTCTCCAGGAACGGCACGACGTCCTCGGGTCGCTCGGGCCCGCCGAAGGACACCAGGAGGAGGGCGTCGTACGGCGACACGTCGGCGGGATCCATGACTCAATCGTGCCCTACGCTCGCCAGACGATGTTCATCCGCTACCGCGCCGTGCTCGGCCGTCCCGGGGCCCTGCGGTTCAGCGCCAGCGGACTGATCGCACGGCTCCCGATCTCCATCGACACCCTCGGCATCGTGCTGCTGGTCACCGGCCTCTCGCGGTCCTACGGCCTGGCCGGCGCGCTCTCGGCGGCCTACACCGTGGCCAACGCCGTGATGTCGATCGTGCAGGGCAGGCTGCTCGACCGGCTCGGGCAGGCGCGGGTGCTGCCGGTCGCCGCCGTCGTCTTCGGGATCGCGGTCGTCGGGCTCGTCACCGGCCTCGAGTCCGGGTGGCCGGACCCGGTGGCGTACGTCTGTGCCGCCGTCGCCGGTGCGGCGTACCCACCGATCGGCTCGTGCGTCCGGGCACGCTGGTCCTACGTCCTGGCCGGCCACCCGCGTGAGGTGCAGACGGCGTACGCGCTGGAGTCGGTGATCGACGAGGCGATCTTCATCATCGGGCCGACGATCGCGACCGTGCTGGCCACGACGTGGCACCCCTGGGCTGGCCTGGCTCTCGCCGTCCTGAGCGGTCTGGTCGGCATCTCCGCCCTGGCGTCGCAGCGCAGCACCCAGCCGCCACCCCAGCCTCGCGACCAGACGACCGGCGCACGTCCGGCCATGCCCTGGGCCCGCGTCGTCCCGCTCGCCGTCGTGTGCGTGGCCCTCGGCTCGATGTTCGCGGCGGCCGAGGTGAGCACCGTGGCGTTCTCCAGCGAGCAGCACGCCAAGTCGTACGCCGGCGTCCTCCTGGCGCTGTGGGCCCTCGGCAGCCTGATCGCCGGGCTGGTGACCGGCACGTTCCTCTGGAGGCGGTCCGCGATCTTCCGGGTCCAGGTGGGCACCGTGTGTCTGGCTCTCGTGATGCTGCCGATGTCCTTCGTCGGCTCGATGCCGGTGATGGGCGTGGCGCTCTTCTTCGCCGGGTTCGCCATCGCCCCGACCCTGATCGCCTCCATGGGGGCCACCGAGCAGATGGTCCCCGGCCCTCGCCTCACGGAGGGCATCGCGATCATGCACACCGGCATCGCCTCCGGGCTCGCCCCCGGCGCCGCACTGGCCGGCCTGATGATCGACGCCCACGGCGCGTCGACCGGCTACCTCGTCGCACTGGGTGCCGGGGTCGTCGCCGCGCTCGCCGCACAGGTGCTCCGCGCCGAGGCGGGCGCCTGACCTCTACCCTCGTCGCGTGCACTGGCAGAACTGGGCAGGGCTGGAGTCCGCCGACCCCCAGACCGTACGACGGCCGGGGTCGGTCGACGAGGTCGTCGAGGCCGTCGTCCAGGGCCGCCACGACGGCTCCACCGTCAAGATGGTCGGCACCGGCCACAGCTTCACCGGCATCGCGGCACCGGGCGACGTACTGCTGCTCCCCCAGCAGCTGAGCGGGATCCTCGGCGTCGACCGGGACGCCATGACCGTCACGGCGTACGCCGGCACGCAGCTGAAGGTGCTCAACGCCGAGCTCGAGCGTCTCGGGCTGTCGTTGCACAACATGGGTGACATCGCCGAGCAGACCCTGGCCGGTGCGGTGTCCACGGGCACCCACGGCACCGGCGGCGTCGCGGCCGGTCTGGCCGCCCAGCTGGCCGGGCTCCAGCTGGTCACCGGCACCGGCGAGGTGGTCGACGCCTCCCCCGTCACGAATCCCGACGTCTTCGAGATCGCCCGGGTGGGCCTCGGCGCACTCGGGATCCTCACCACCGTGACGTTCGCGGTCGAGCCGCTGTTCCTGCTCGAGGCCCGCGAGCAGCCGATGTCGTGGGACGAGGCGCTCAGGTCGTTCGACGAGATGGTGGCCGGGAGCCACCACTGCGACATGTACTGGTTCCCCCACACCGACCGGCTGCTGACCAAGCGCAACACCCGGTTGGACGCCGACGTCTCGGAGGCCGAGCCGCTCCCGCGGCTGCGTGGGTGGGTCGACGACGAGCTGCTGTCCAACACCGTCTTCGGCGCCCTGACCGCGAGCGCCAACCACGCCACCGGCGTGATCCCCCGGATGAACCGGATCTCCGCGCGCGTGCTCTCCCCGCGCACCTACAGCGACGTGGCGCACCGGGTCTTCACCTCGCCGCGCCGCGTCGTGTTCCGCGAGATGGAGTACGCCGTGCCGCGCGAGGCGGGCCTCGACGCACTGCGGGAGGCGCGCGCCGTCATCGAGAGGTCGCCGTGGCGGATCAGCTTCCCGGTCGAGATCCGCGTCGCGCCGGCCGACGACATCCCGCTGTCGACGGCGTACGGTCGCGACTCCTTCTACCTCGCCTTCCACACCCATCACCGGTCCGACTGGCGCACCCACGCGGCGTACCTGGAGGCGATGGAGCGGGTCATGCGCGACCACGACGGCCGCCCCCACTGGGGAAAGCTGCACACCAGGACGGCCGCCGACCTGGCGCCGGCGTACCCACGGTTCGCCGACTTCCTGGCCCTGCGCGACCGGCTGGATCCCGACCGGGTGTTCGCCAACGACTATCTCCGGCGTGTGCTCGGGGACTGACCGGCGACGTGGGCATCCCCCCGGACCTCCGTCGCGCCGTTCGAAGCGGCCGTGGCGCGCCGTGGTGGGAGCCCGGTCGAGGCGCCGCGCTGGCGTAGGCTCGGCGCACCGGAGCAGGAACGGGCAGGAGCGAAGCGACCCATGGTGCACCTCAGACTCACCGGGGTGAGCGAGGACGGCCGGAAGCTGCTGTTCGTCAGCGACGCCGGGGTGGAGTTCACCGTCGACGTCGACGACCGGCTCCGCGCCGCCCTGCGCGGCGACCAGGCTCGGCTCGCCCAGTTGGAGATGCAGATGGACTCAACGCTTCGCCCGCGCGACATCCAGGCGCGGATCCGGGCCGGAGAGACGCCCGAGTCGGTCGCCCAGGTCGCCGGGACGTCCGTCGACAAGGTCATGCCGTACGCCGCGCCGGTGCTCGCCGAGCGGGAGCACGTCGCCCGGCGCGCCCAACGCGCGTCGGTCCGGCGCAGGCCCACCGAGGGCACGTCCACCGGGTCCTCGGCCCGTACCCTCGGCGACGCCGTCGGCAGCCACCTGCGCGGACGCAACGTCGACCCCGACACCGTGAGCTGGGACGCCTGGCGGCGCGAGGACGGCCGCTGGACCCTCACCGGCTCCTACACGACCGCCGGCCGCGTCGGCGCCGCCCACTTCTCCTTCGACGGGCCGGGCAACTACGTCGTCGCCGACGACGACGACGCCCACTGGTTGCTCGGCGAGGTCGAGGACGCGCTCGAGACCAGCACCACAGAGGCCCCGGACGACCTCTCGTCGGCCCGCCGGCGCCGGCTGTCCGCCGTACCCGCCGAGGAGCTGCCGCTCGGTGAGGACGCGATCGAGCTCGTCAGCGACGACCCTGAGCCTGCGGCTCCCAAGGCCGACGTGACGGCAGCGCTCGGGGCCGAGACACCGGTCGAGGCCTACCTCGACGGCGGCGACACCGACCCGGCACCCGCTGCAGCCGATGCCGAGAGCGCCGTCACCGATCGGTCGGAGGACGTCGACGACGCTGACGACGTGCACGCCGACGAGCCACCGTCGCGCAAGCCGGTCAAGAAGACCCGCGGCCGCGCGTCGGTGCCGAGCTGGGACGAGATCATGTTCGGTGGGGGCGGCAGCACCCCGGACTGAGCCACCGCCCCGACACCGGTCGGGCCGAGGCGTGCTCAGCCCACCGGCATCCGTTGCCAGCTGAACGGTCCGAAGGTGGTGTCCGTCGTCGGAGCATGGGCACCCGGGGTCACGGTCAGCTTCAGCCACTCCAGCGGGAAGGTGCTGCCGTGCACCACGACGCGGTGGAAGTTCGACACGTCGTAGAACGGGTGGCTCTGCCAGGCGTCGTAGGAGCAGACCCCGGCGTCGCCGGTGCACGGCGCCCCATGCTGGAGCGGGTTGTCCGACCGGTAGACGTGCGAGTCGCCCTCGAACAGCAGGACCGGCCTGCCGAACGCCCGGGTGTGGTCGGCCAGGCTCTTCACGATCGGCTCGTACTGCGTCAGGTGGTCGGAGGTCTTGCCGTCGAGGTCCCAGATGTCGGCCTGCTCCACGACGACCACGCCCCGTGCTTTGTCGTGGCGCGCCCGGTCGAACGCCAGGTCGAGCCAGCGCAGGTCGGCGGCAGTACGCCGCTGCGACTCGTCCTGCTGGGCCTGCGTGAGGGGTGCGCCGTACCAGGGATCGGTGTCGTCGTTCGAGCCGCCCGGCAGGTTGACCGTGACGAAGAAGATGCCCTGCTGCTGCCACATCACGTTCTCGACGTACTGCCGGTCCTGGGGGTGCCTGCGGTCGCGCACGTCGGCCTGCGACAGGGTAGTGAGCCGGCCGCTCCCGAGAGTGCGGCCGGGGGCTGGGAAGAAGATCGAGCGCAGCAGGTCGAGGTTGGCGAGCGGGTCACCCTCGGCATAGTCGACCGGTTGCCCGTCGGAGCCGGTGACGTAGGTGATCTGGCCGGTGGCCGGGTCGTAGGTACCGCCGCCCTCGCCGGCCTTGTGGCAGTCGGTCCACTCGTTGTCGCCCGGCGTGTAGACCAGAGGATCGGCGTAGTGGCTCCAGAGAGCCGCGATGGTCCGGTCGTAGCCCTCGGTGCAGTACTGCTTGCCCGAGTGGATGTCGCCGACGTGGATCACCGTGCTGACGTCGGGGTCGGCGTTGACCGCGTCGATGAAGCCGGGGGTGGCGTCGGTCTGTGACGTGTCCGTGGGGCTGACCCCGTACGGCGCATCGCCGTACACCGCGGTCGTGAACGACCGGTGGCCGCCGTGGCGGCCGTCGTGACTGCCGGGATGGGCTGCGGCGACCGCCGGCAGAGCGACGGCGAAGACACCCGCTGCGGTGGCCATGGCGAGACGTGATCTCATGCTCTCTCCTCGTTCCGGGAACGTCCGGCTCGACTCTTCCGAGGACGCAATGCGCGCGGCCGACACCCGGGTGAACAGCGGGCGAACGATGCGCGAGCGGTGACCTCGCGGCCCTCTGCAGGAGCGTTACCTGCGGGTAGGGTCGCGGCCATGTCGTACTTCGTGACAGGCGCCACCGGGTTCATCGGGCGACATCTCGTCGAGGAGCTGCTCGACCACCGCGAAGGGACGATCTTCGTCCTCGTCCGCGAGGGCTCGCTGCCGCGGCTGGAGTCGATGATCGAGCTCTGGGACACCCAGCGCGTGGTGCCGGTGGTCGGCGAGCTGACCGCCGACCGGCTCGGGGTCGCCGACGCGTGGGTGGACGAGCACCGCAGCGACATCGACCACTTCTTCCACCTCGCCGCGATCTACGACCTGACCGCGGACGACGAGGCGAACGAGGCCATGAACGTCGGCGGCACCCGCCACGCGCTCGAGCTCGCCAAGGCGCTCCAGGTGGGCCGCTTCCATCAGGTCAGCTCGGTCGCGGTCGCCGGGGAGTACGACGGGCCGTTCGACGAGTCGATGTTCGACGAGCACCAGCCCCTGCCCTCGCCGTACCACCGCACGAAGTTCCTCTCCGAACAGCTCGTGCGCGAGCAGACGGCGGTGCCCTGGCGGGTCTACCGGCCGTCCATCGTGGTCGGCCACAGCGAGACCGGCGCGATGGACAAGGTCGACGGCCCCTACTACCTCTTCCCGCTCCTCAAGATGCTGCGCGACGCGCTGCCCGCCTGGCTGCCGCTCGTGGGGATCGACCTGGGCGACACCAACCTCGTGCCGGTCGACTACGTCGCCGCCGGCATCGACCACCTCGCCCATCTCGAGGGTCACGACGGCGAGGCCTTCCACCTGGTCAACCCCGAGCCCCAGCCGGTCGTCGACATGCTCAACGCCTTCTGCGCCGCGGCTGGAGCACCGCGGTTCGCGACACCGGTCGACCGCGGCTCGGCCGGCGGCCTGATCTCCCTCATCCCAGGTCCCCTGCGTCCGCTACGCCTGACCAACACCCTGGTCCGGACCGCACCCGTGCAGCTGCTGCTGGAGCAGACGGTCGGCCGGCTCGGCGTCCCTCCTGAGGTGCTCTCGCACTCGTCGTTCCGCCCGGTCTTCGACTCGCGCCGTACCGAGAAGGCACTCGCCGGCTCGGGCATCGCCGTCCCCGACCTCGAGTCGTACGCCCGCACGCTGTGGGGCTTCTGGGAGGACCACCTGGACCAGTCCACCGCCCACGACGCCGGTGCGCGCGAGGCACTGACCGGGAAGTACGTCGTGATCACCGGCGCCTCGTCGGGCATCGGCCAGGTGGTCGCGCTCAAGGTCGCCCAGGCCGGTGGCATCCCGGTGCTGGTGGCTCGCGGCAAGGACAAGCTCGAGGCGACCCGGGCCACGATCGAGAACCGCGGAGGCACGGCCTACGTCTATGCCTGCGACCTCTCCGACCTCGAGGCCATCGACGGGCTCTGCGCCCAGCTCACGGCCGACCTCCCCAGCATCGACTACGTCGTCAACAACGCGGGCCGCTCGATCCGGCGCTCGCTCCGGCTCTCCCAGGACCGCTTCCACGACTTCGAGCGCACCATGCAGCTGAACTACTTCGGCGCGATCCGCCTGGTGATGGGTCTGATCCCGAAGATGCGCGAGGGTCGCCGGGGCCACGTCGTGAACATCTCCTCGATCGGCGTCCAGACCAACCCGCCACGCTTCTCGGCGTACGTCGCCTCCAAGGCCGCGCTCGACGCGTGGAGCAACGTCGTGGCGTCGGAGCTCGTGGGCGACGGCATCACGTTCACGAGCATCCACATGCCGCTGGTGCGGACGCCGATGATCGCCCCGACCAAGATCTACGACAAGTTCCCCACGATCTCGCCGGCCCAGGCGGCCGACCTGGTGATCAAGGCGCTGGTGGACCGTCCTCACGAGATCAACACCCTGCTCGGTAACGCCGGTGCCGTCGCCCACACGGTCGCGCCCAAGCTGGCGTTCCGGGTGCTCAACCTGGCCTACCACGTGTTCCCCGACTCGGCCGCGGCCAAGGGCGAGGGCTCCTCGGGCACCCGCGAGTCGGAGCAGATCATGCTGGCCAAGGTGTTCAAGGGCGTCCACTGGTAGTCCGTTCCATCAGGCGTCCGCATGCCGGCTCTGGTCCGATCCGGCTACATGGGGCCGACCGTTCGGTCCGTTGTCCTCCGAAGCCCGACGGAGCCTCCCCGCACCCCCTAGCGTCATGAGCCTGATCTCTGAACTGAGGGGTGTGCAGAGGTCTCCCGGACACCGGAGGGCTCGACCGACACGGGGAGGCCGAGCCCTTCGGGACCATCCGGGCAGGGCACGGCCCGCCACGTGACACAATCCGCGCGATGGCCGAACTGCACTTCTTCACCGGGACCATGGACTCGGGCAAGAGCACCCTCGCGCTCCAGACCAACCACAACCACGCCGCCCGCGGTCGCGTGGGACGGATCTTCACCACCCATGACCGGGCGGGCGAAGCCATCTTGTCGAGCCGGCTCGGGCTGACGCACGACGCGATCGAGGTCGACGACTTCTTCGACTTCTGGCGCTACGTCGTGGACTCGCTCACCGCGGGAGCGCGGATCGACTACCTCATCTGCGACGAGGCGCAGTTCTACACGACCGCGCACATCGACCAGCTGGCCAAGGTGGTCGACGAGCTGCAGATCGACGTGTTCGCCTTCGGCATCCTCAGCGACTTCCGGACGCGGCTCTTCCCCGGGAGTGCCCGGCTGGTCGAGCTCGCCGACCGGATGAACGTGCTCCAGGTCGAGGCGCTCTGCTGGTGCGGCAAGCGCGCCACGCACAACGCGCGCACCGAGGACGGCGTGATGGTCGTCGAGGGCGAGGTCATCGTGGTGGGCGACGTGGACTCCGCCGACGGTCCTCCGGCCGAGGTCGCCTACGAGGTGCTGTGCCGTCAGCACCACCGACGCCGCCTCACCTCCGCCCGCGCCCAGGCGGTGGCGATGTCTCCCGAGCCCCTTCCGTTCGGATCTTGAACGGGACGTTTGGCGAGCACGGACGGTGGGGAGGAATCCCAGCGGGACATCGAACAGAGGTGACGGGTGACCATCCAGATCGACCACAAGGCGTTCGAACGGGCGACGAGACTCGTCGCCGAGATCGCCGACGGTCTCCGCCAGGAGCACCAGCAGGTGCAGGCCGACGTCTCTGACCTGCTCTCGGCCAGCTGGCACGGCTCCGCATCCGACCAGTTCGGCCAGGCGTGGCAGAAGTGGTGCCACGGCATGGACGACATCCTCGCGGGGATCGGCCTGCAGAACGCCCTGCTCGGCACGGTCCGCGCCGACCTGGACCACACCGACGCCTCCCGTCAGGCGGCCGCGCAGCTCCTCCATTCACGGCTCGGGGAGGTCTGATGCCCGTCCGCTACAGGGTCGACCTCGACGAGCTGCAGCGCGTGATCGACGGGCTCGAGGCCTTCGGCAAGAAGCTCGACGGCCAGCTCGCGGCGCTGGACCAGGTCAACGGCGAGCTGCACGTCACCTGGGAGGGCGAGGCGGCCGTCGCGCAGACCCAGGCGCACGCGAAGCTCACCAAGGGCGCCCGCGAGGTGCACCAGGCCCTGGTCACCATGCACGCCGTGGCCCGCAACGCCCACGCCCACTACCACGCAGCCGCACAGGCCAACCTCCAGACCTGGAAGCAGGTTCACTGACGTGAAGTACCCCATCGACGTCCAAGGCACGGGCTACGTCGATGCCGTCTCCGAGCTGGCCGGGGCCGACCGCGGCGTCGTCGACCTGATGAACGTGCTCACCGATGCCGTCTACGCCTGCGGCGGGATGGCCGGCACCGACACCGGCGGCGAGGCGTGGGCGGCCCAGTACGACCCGGCCGCCGCCCAGCTCGTCCGGGCCGGGTGCACGCTCGGCGACGCCCTCGCCACCATGGCCAACCTGCTCAACGGGTCGCTCATCAACCACCAGGGTGCCGAGAACGGGGCGATGATCTACCCCGGCGCGCCGTTCGACGGCGACGAGAATCCCGACCACGGCACCATGTCGCTGTCGGCGCCCGCGCCGCCGAGTGCCCGGGGCGGCACCGGCGACCAGCCCGGCTGGTGGCACTGGATCGCCGGCCACGTCGAGGGTCTGCTGTGGCCGGACGCCGACACCGGGAAGCTGCGCTCGGCCGGCAAGGCCTGGCTCGCCGCCGGCGAGAAGCTCTCGGGCTACCAGTACTCCGTCGACGCCGCCGAGAGCGCGGTCCTCGCGGAGACGTCGCCGGAGATCGACGACGTGCTCGCCGCGTGTACCGAGATGCGCGGCCACATCGGCGACATCGCCCAGGCGTTCACCTCGATCGGCAACGCCTGCAACGACTACGCCCAGGGCGTCGACGACCACCACCAGCAGGTCGAGGACGAGCTGAAGAGCTTCATCGAGTGGACGATCGGGATCGAGGCCGGCGGCGCCATCCTCGGTGCCCTGACGTTCGGCATCGGCGAGGCCGCGGCCCAGGCCGCGGAGGGGGCCGAGGTCGCCAACGCCGCCACCAAGGTGATCCGGATCCTCAACGACCTCATCGAGTTCGCCCGAACGGTGGTGACGGCGGTCGAGACCGCACTGGAGAGCATCGGCCAGATCGTCGTACGGCTGGGCGAGTTCGTGAACGCGAAGCTGATACGCGCGATGACGCAGGTCGGCGAGGACCTCGCCGCCGACATCCCGGCGGATCTCAAGGCACTCGAGGGCACCGGTGCGCTGACCGAGAAGGAGCTCGACGCCCTGAAGTTCTACACCGGCGACGGCTACGACTCGATGAACGCCTACCTGCGCGGGCTGGAGGACAAGGTCGCCTCCGGCACCGCCACTCGGTCCGAGCTCGAGGCGTACAGCAAGGCCGTCTCCGAGGGCCTGGCCAAGCTGCCGACCTTCTCCGGGGAGACCCTGCGCGGCACCAACCTCCCGCAGAGCGTGCTCGACTCGATCGAGTCGACCGGGAAGTTCTCCGACCCGGCGTTCATGAGCTCCTCGACCGATGCCTCGGTGGCCCAGCAGTTCCGCGGCGACGGCAACGCGATGCTCCACCTGGACGCCACGACCGGGCGCGACGTCACCTCGGCGTCGACCTACGGCAACCTGGAGTCGGAGGTGCTGTTCGACAAGGGCACCGAGTTCGACGTGGTGCGGAAGGTGTGGAACCCGGATGGATACTGGGACATCTACCTCAAGGAGACACCATGAGTGCATCGTCGGCCGAGCGGCTCGACGCGCTGCTCTCAGCGCTCGACAAGCTCCCCGCCTTCCTCGGGCTGAGCTACCGCGGGTACGCCGTCCCCGAGGGTCGGCTGCGTCCGCGGACGGTGCTGAGCGGCATCCTCGTGCCCACCTCCCGTGACCCCCGGGTGGCGACCGAGAACTTCACGACCGACGGGCTGTACGCCGTGATCGGCAACCGCGGTCGCGATCTCACCGCGCTCAGCGAGCGTCCCCAGGAACGCGAGATCGTGTTCCGCCCGGGCTCGATGTTCCTGCCGATCGAGCGCCTCGATGTCGACGGGCTGGAGGTGTCGATCGTCGAGGAGCTCGACCCCGACCGCGATCGGGACGCCACCCCGCCGTTCACCCTCGAGCAGCTCAAGGACCAGATGCGCGCGGCGATCGAGGATGCCCGGGCCCGTGACCAGATCGACGACGTCACGCATGGCAAGTTCGTCGGCCCCTTGCGGTGATCCGCCCGGGCCTGCTCCTGGGTGTCGACGACCTGGACGGTCTCGTGGCCGTCGTGCTCGACACCCGGCTCGCGCTGACGGGGACGAGCGGGCGCGAGCGCTACGACACCGGCCACCTGCCGGGCGCGGCGTACGTCGATGTCGACGACGACCTGGCCGCTCCCCCGGGCACCGGCGGGCGCCATCCGCTCCCGGACCCCGATCGGTTCGTCGCCGCCATGCGGCGTGCCGGCGTACGACGCGGCTCGACCGTGGTCGTGTACGACGACGGGCCGGCCACCGCAGCGGCCCGGCTGTGGTGGCTGCTGCGCGACTTCGGCCACGACGACGTGCTCGTGCTCGACGGCGGGTCAGCCGCGTGGACGGCCGCGGGCCGAGCGCTGTCGACGGAGCGGGTCCGGCCAGGGCTCGGCGACTGGACCGGAACGCCGGGCCACCTGCCGGCCGTCGCCGCGCACGACGTACCGGCCGCGGCGCGCGACGGGGTCCTGGTCGACGTCCGCACGGCCGAGCGCTTCCGCGGCGAGCACGAGCCGATCGACCCGGTCGCCGGCCACATCCCGGGCGCCGTCAACGCCCCGTTGCCCGGCAACACCGACGCGGTCGGGCGGTTCCTGTCCCCCGACGCGCTGAGGGCTCGCTTCACAGCGCTCGGGATCGGCGACGCGGACCGGGTCACGGCGTACTGCGGCTCCGGCGTGACCGCGACCCAGACGATCCTCGCGCTGCACCTCGCCGGCCTCGGAGACGAGCAGGCCGTGGCGCTCTATCCCGGGAGCTGGAGCGACTGGATCTCCGACCCGACCCGCCCGATCGCGACGGGTTCCTGACGCGCGGGCGCTCCCTGCCGCGGCAGTGGCGGAGGCCCGCCCAGGGGGGCGATGCGCGTCGGCGTACGGACGCTGGCCCGTGCTCCGCGACCCGCAACGTCAGGAGCTGTGGGCACCAGGCTGGTCGCAGCACCTGGGTGGGACTTCGGGTGGCGAACGGCCCGGTGGACCCTCCATGCTGGGTGCATCTCCCGGTCTCGACGCCTCCGCGGTCGAGACATCCTCCCGACTCGGCGGGCAGCACCCGATGGAGGATCCTCGTGACAGACGTAGCCCCCTTCGAGAAGGTCGTCTACAACGGCGCCCTGATGGATCAGAAGACCAAGGCGTTCGTGCAGGCGATGGAGGCCGAGCTCGGTTATCCCCTGACCATCGTTCAGGGCTGCTACAACCCGGGCGGGGTCTCGGCCTCGTCCGGCACCCACGACTTGGGCGGCGTCATCGACCTCGTGCCGTGGGACTTCGAGAACAAGGTGAAGGTCGCACGCGGGCTCGGTGCCTTCGCGTGGCATCGACTGCCGATCCCGAAGGTCTGGGGCGAGCACATCCATCTGGGCATCCGTAGCCAGGGCAACCTCTCCAGTGCAGCGCGTCGCCAGCAGGACGACTTCGACAGCAAGCCGGGGCGCGACGGTCTGGCCGATCACGCCGTCGACCCCGACAAGTTCCACCCCGACCCTCCCCAGACGTTCGCCTTCCCCCAGCCCCGGACAGCCCGACCGTTGAGAGCGAGCCGGGTCCAACAGGCGAGAAGCGAGATCGCGCGGGCCATGCAGTGTCTGTCGCAAGCCGCTGCGCTGCTCGACGACACCGACCCCAAACGTGTCCGGGCCCGGGCACAGATCGACGTACTCGAGGCCACCCAGACGAGCCTCGGCTCCGTGATGGACGCCCTGCCCAAGAAGTGACCCTTCGTGCCGGTGCTGTTTGCCGGTCGTGGAGGGGAGCTGGGAGCTGGACCCGCTGCGGCCGTCGTGCCAGGCGACGTCGTGAGCTTCGGGGAGTGGGTGACGTCGTCCAGGGTGACGCCCCACACCCGGGTGGGCGACGCCCGGCCGGCCGGGGCCGGGCCGGGACCTGAACCGGCAGAGCGAGGCTGCCGGCGGGGACCGCCGCGACCTCCAGGGCCGACCGGGCGAGGGGCTCATGCCGTGCATGGTGGCGGGGCCGGATGGGGGAACCCCGCTCCCATCCGGCCCCGGGTTCGAGCTACGGGGTCTTCTTGAGCGTGAAGTCCGCGCTGACCGTACCTCCCTTCACGATCCTCACGACCTTGGACTTCGGCTGGTAGCCGTCCTTGGCCGCGATGACCTGCAGCGGGTTGTAGCCGTGGTTCAACCAGAGCTGGTACCGACCGTCGGCATCCGTCTTGAGCGTGAACTCGACCGGTCCGCAGTTGCCGGTGGGTGCGTCGTACATCGTGCAGATCTGTACGGTCGCGCCCACGATCGGGTTGCCCGTCGCCGCGTCGGTCACGGTGCCGCGGATCTTGCCCCAGGACGTCGGTGGCGTCACCTGCATGGTCACCGGCACGGCCGTCACCTGGTACGGGCTGTCGGTCCCGATGCCCACCTTCGCGGCATAGGTCCCCGGCTGGTCGACGGTCGAGGAGTCCATCCCGACCGAGACCGTCACCGTCTGACCCGGCGCCACGTCGAAGGAACCCGGGTCCTCGGACAGCCACGGCACATCGGTGCCCCCACCGCACTGGTCGAAGCCGGGCAGGACCTCCGAGAACGGCGTCGGTGAGAAGCCACCGGTCGACCCGCCGATCTTGTACATCCCACAGGCGCCGCCACCGCGGTACTCCGCGTCGTTGGCCGCCGGCAGGTCGCTCCAGCTGTCGCTGGACGGGTCGTACTCGAAGCCCTCGTTGGTGACGACGGTGCTGTTGTCCGACACCCCGCTCGACACCTGGAGCTTGCCCCCCGACCCGCTCGCGACGGCCGCCCACAGGTCGGCCGGCAGGTCGGCGACCTGGGTCCAGCTGTCCGAGCCCGGCGTGTAGGCGTACGCCGCCGTCGTCGAGGCGTTGGTGTCGGCGTTGACGCCACCGGCACACACGATCTCCCCGGCGATGCCGGCGCACGCGGTGAACGCGACGGGCTGCGGGTAGTCGGCCACCGCCGTCCAGCTGTCGGCGCCGACGTCGTAGCGGTAGACCGCCGAGCTGGTCGGTGCGCAGTTGCCGGTCGTGCACCCGCCGATGACGTACAGGTCACCGTCGAGCACCGCGGTGGTCGCAGCGCTGATGTCCTCGGGCAGGTCCGCCTTCGCGGTCCACGAGTCCGAGCCGGGGTCGTAGGCGTAGACACCCGAGGAGGCGTTCCCCGCCGCGTCCCAGCCGCCGACGACGTAGACGGTGCCGTTCACGAACGCCGCGGCCGGGGACTCGAGAGCCGCCGGTGCGGGCGCGATCGCCGACCAGGCCTGGGTGGCCGGGTCGTAGACCGCGGCGTCCGCCACGTTGTCCGAGCCGTTGAACCCGGCGATCGAGTAGACCTTCCCGTCGCCGAACGCCACACCGTTGTCCATCGTGGCCGTCGGGAAGTCGGCGATGTCGGTCCACGGAGCGGCGAACGGCCTGGTGGACCGTTGCGGCGCTCCCTTCGGCGCCCGGCCCGACCCCACGAACGCGTGGGTGGAGAAGGTGCCCTTGACGTGCTGGACCGGCGCACCGGCACCGTCGACCATCGGCGTGAAGGAGCCGTTCTGCTCCGTCAGGTCGACGTGCACCGGCTGCGTGCCGTCGTTGCCGAAGGTCAGCGACCGCGTGGCCGACGTACCCAGCCGGACCGTGGCACTCAGGCTGCCCGGGCTGACCGTGAGATGTCCGGCAGCGAGGGACCAGTTCTTGTGGGCCGTCGCTGCCGCGGCGACGTTCACGAACGCGGTGCCCGGCGTGTACTTGCCGTCGCTGACCTGGAACCTGGTGCGGCCGGTCCTCGACGAGTAGAGCCAGTAGAACCCGTCGGGCACATGGGCGTCGTCCGGTGTCGCCGCACTCACCCCGGACTCGTCCGGGTGCGCGACGCTCGCGACCTTCGCGCCGTTCACCGGTTGGTGGGTGTTGCCGTCGCGGACGATGCCCGCGACCAACCCGCCGCCGTTGGAGTCGCAGGTGCGAGTGCCCACGAACACGTTGTCGAGGATCCACCACCAGCTCCAGGTACCGATGTAGTGGAACCGCACCTGCACCTGGGACTGGCCGGCCGCGTCCGGGATGGGGATGTCGACGTGACCGTCGACGTCGTCCGTGGTCTGCTCCCAGACGTTGGTCCACGTCGTACCGCCGTCGGTACTGACGTCGACGTCGGCGACCTGGCCGTCGATACCGCGGAAGCCGGTGTCGAAGCCGATCTCCGGGCTGGTCTGGCTGGTCATGTCGATGACCGGCGTCTGCAGGGTGGTGTCCTGGACGTTGCCGAACCCGTAGTGGTCCGAGTCCACGATCGCGAAGTCACCGTCGGAACCCGGCGGCGGAGGCCGGCTGCCCGGGTTGTCGAAGCTCCAGGTCTGGCCGTTGCCCGCCGCGTCGGTGAGGGTCCAGCCGTCCTGCGGTGTGCTCCCGGTCCATCCGGTGAACGACTCCGAGGCGCCGTCGTAGTGGTAGGAGTAGCCCTTCGCCGAGCACGTCGACGGGTCGACCAGCGCCGAGAGGTCGACGGTCTGGTTCGTGCTGCCGACGGTGACCGACTGGTCGACGGGCAGGTAGCCCGGGTACTGGCTCACCGCGTGCACGGTGTACGTCGACCCCGACGGCAGCGAGAGGCTGTAGTGGCCGGTGTAGGGGTTGGAGTACGTCGACGCGGGCGTGCCGTTGACGGTGATCTTGGCGTAGACCGGCCAACCCGCGCCCGACCCGTCGGTGACGGTCCCGGACACGGTGTGGCTGGGCACGCCCTGCAGTGCGAAGCTCTCGGTGACGGTCTGCCCGTCACCGACCACGACCCCGCTGACGGTCTTCGAGGCGAAGCCGAAGGCGGAGGCCGTCACGTCGTAGGTGCCGACCGGCACCGAGAGTGAATAGTGGCCGGACGCGTCCGTGGTGGCCGAGAAGCCGTCCGGCGTCGAGATCGTCGCGCCCTGGATCGGGTTGCCGTTCGACTGCTGGGTGACCGTGCCGGCGAGTGAGCCGTGCGGCCCGGTCGTCAGCGAGGACACCCCGTTCGGCGTACCGAGCCCGGTCGGGCCGTCCCAGCCGGGCCCGGCCTCGCAGAGCACGTTGCCGCAGCCGCCGTCGGAGCCCGTGGTCACGTCGTTGAGGTGGCTGGGGTCGGCGTAGGGGTAGCTGTTGGGGTACGTGCCCGCCACCGGAGTGCCGGCCAGCGCGTACATCGCGGCGACGAGCGGTGACGACAGGCTGGTGCCGCCCACCTGCAGCCAGCCGCTCTCTCCCAGGGTGTCGAACACGGCGAGGCCGGTGTTCGGGTCGGCGTCGGCGGAGATGTCGGCGATCGCGCGCTGGTCACAGTTCGTGGAGAGACCCTGCTGGAAGTCGGGTTTCGGCTCGTACGGCGAGCAGCCGCTGCCGCCGTCGACCCACGCCGACTCGGTCCAGCCGCGAGGCGAGCCGTCCGTGGTCAGGCTGGTGCCACCGACCCCGACCACCTTCGGGCTCGTGGCGGGCCAGTTGGTCACGTTGCCGGCGTCCCCGGTGCTGGCCGTGACGGCCACGCCCGGGTGGTCGTAGTAGTGGTCGAACGTGGTCTCGCTCGGGTCCTCGCCGGGCACGCCGTACGAGTTGGAGACGAACTTCGCGCCGAGCGAGACTGCGGTGTCCGCGGAGGTCCCGAGGTTGTCGAGACTGTTGTCGTCGCCCTGGACGAGCAGGATCTTGCAGCTCGGGCAGGCGGAGGAGACCGCGTCGAGGTCGAGCGACGTCTCCAGGGCCCAGCCGGGGTCGTCGGTCGGCAGTGGGCTGGTCGCGCCGTCCTGGTTCACGATGGTGAGGCAGCCGCTCGCGACCGAGCAGGGCGGCAGGCCGTAGAAGGACCGGAACTGGGCGAGGTCGGCCTCGGCGTGCGAGTCACCGAACGCGTCGACGATGCCGACGGTCTGGCCCTGCCCCGTGGCCGGGAGGTCGTAGGCGTCCTGGATGTCGGCCGGGCCCAGAGCGGTGGGAGGCGGGTCGGCCGCCGGGGTGATCTCGTGGTTCGCTCCGGTGCGGACCACGGCGTAGCAGCGCGCCCGCTGCGCCTTCTGCGCGCGGTTGCACGGCGCGTTCGTGTAGTGCGCCTCGGCCGTCTTCTGCCGCTGGTCGATCCGCGGGTCGGGCTTCCCAGAGCCGGTCGCGTGCCCGGTCGACGCCGTACCGGTGCCCGCGACGGCCGGCCCGGTCGAGACCAGGCTGAGACCGACGACCGCTGCCAGTGTCGCCAGGATGGATGTGAACGCTCGCTGCCTCGACTGTGGCATGCGTGACTCCCCGTGTTCGCCGGTGTGACACCGCCGATGGCGGTGTCGGTGCGGTTCCTCCGCCCGCGTCTCGACGCTACGAACGCCTCCGCGTCACCCTCAAGGACGCTTCCCGGTCGGTTCCCGGTCACTTGTGGTCAGGACCGGGGCACGCCTCGCAGCGAAGACCCGCGTCGACCGGCCTGGTCGACCGGCCTGGTCGACCGACCTGGTCGACCGGACGGGTCAACCGGACGGGGTCTCCTTTACCTGCCGCGGACGCAACCGATAGGTTCGGGACATCGCGTGGTGCCCGGGCCCGCTGGTCGGGGCACCTGTCACGTCTCGGGAGGACCCATGACCATCGCGCTTCCGTACGACGACGACGCTGGTGGTCGGCTGCCCCCGTCGTTCATGGTGCTGGTGAGCTCCGACTCTCAGGAGCGCGGCCGGATCGCCGCGGCCCTGGACGGTGAGGGCGTCGTGGTGATGGTCCCTGACGCCGCGGTCGCGATCGCGCTCCTGCAACGTGCCGAGGAGGCCGCCCACCACCTCACCGGGCAGGCGCCGGCGACCCCTACCGAGGTGATCCGGGTCGACGACCTGGTCGTCGACCGGAGTCGGGCCGAGGTGCGTTGGGGGGATCGACCGGTCGTCGTCTCACACCTCGAGCTCGAGGTCCTGGCCTGCCTGGCCAGCGCGCCGGGCGAGGTGTGGAGCTACGAGCGACTGCACGAGGCCGCCTGGGGCAGCCACTACCTCGGCGACCGCGACAGCCTGCACTCCCTGGTCAAGCGACTCCGTCGCAAGCTCACGTCCGCGGGAGTGACCGCCGAGCTGCTCGCGGTGCGCGGGATCGGCTTCCAGCTCGTGCCGTCCGGACGTGTCGAACCCGACCTGAGAATCGCTCCCGGGCCGTGGGCGGCGCGCGTCTGAGGCGTCAGTCGAGCAGGATCGGGATCGTCATCTCCACCGGTGTCAGCGAGCCGTGGAGGCCGATGAGCCGAGTCTCGTAAGGAAAGTCGACGGAGGCGAACAACCCCCAGTCGTCGCAGGCGGCCGCGACGACGTCGCCCAGCCGGGGCAGGACCGACGGGGACACGGCACCGAACCACCCACGCGCGATCGCCTCGTCGCGGGTCAGTACGAGGGCCCGGCCGCCGAGCAGCGCGCGCCAGCGTGCGGTCACGTCGCCCACCGCGCCGCCGGCGCAGTACACGTGCCGGAAGCGCGCCTCACCCCCGATGAGTACGACGCCCTCCCGGAAGGCGGGATCCTCGTCGAGGTCGACCCGGTGGTGGTCGGGGCTGTCGACCATGCCGTGGTCGGCCACCACCAGGAGCCGCGCGTGCCCCGGCAGCGCGTCGCGCAGCTGCTCCGCCTCGGCGTCGATGATCGCGAGCTGCTGGAGCCACTGGGCCGAGGCCACGCCGTACCGGTGTCCGGTCCAGTCGAGGTCACCGTCGTAGAGATAGGTGAGCGAGGGCTCGGTGGCGGCGGCCAGGACGGTGCCGGCGATGCGCTCTCCGACCCGGTCGGCGTCGACCCACTCGCCGCCCCGATGAGCGGCGAGCGTGAGCCCGGAGCCCCGGAACTCGCGCTTGTTCACGGTGGTGACGTGCACCCCGGCGGCGGCGAGCACCTGGAAGCGGGTCGGGTGCGGCTGCCATTGCACGGGGTCGACGTCCTTGTCCCAGAAGAGCGCGTTGAGCAAGCGGTCGGACCCCGGCACCCGGGAGGTGAACCCGACGACGCCGTGGGCACCCGGCGGCAGCCCGGTGCCGAGGGACGTCAGGCTGGTCGCGGTCGTGGACGGCACCCCGGCCGTGCCTCGCGTCTCGTCCGTCATCAGCGACGAGAGGTACGGCGCGGCGTGCGCGTGCGTGGTGAGCAGCTCGGAGCCGAGCCCGTCGACGAGGAAGACGACGTACGCCGGTGCCTCGGGCAGGCGCAGGGCTGATCTGTCCGCGCCGGCCTCTGCCTTGCCGAGTGCGGCGGCCACGGCCGGGAGCACGTCGGCCAGCGAGCGTGACCCGTAGGCCGGCTCGACGAAGTCAGTCACGCGGGGTCGTCACAGCTGGGTCCGCGCCGAGAGCGACTCCGCGAAGGTCAGCAGCGACGGGACGGCGTCCGGACCGTCGGCGGCCGCCGAGACCCGGATCGAGAAGTCGTCGGCGGCCATCGTGCCGGTGTAGCCGTGGTCGGCGTCGCACTCGGGGTCTCCGCACGTGGCCGGCTCGAGGTCGAGCCGCGCGACGCCGCCCCAGCCGATCGTGAGCACCGCCTCGGCCGGCGGGGTGGGACCGGCGGTCGGGTTGGTGACCATCCGGGTGACCACGACCGACTTCACCGACGACAGCGAGATGGCCTCCGTCGAGGTCGAGGTGTACGGCGCGGGCAGCATGTCGTCGCCCTCGTGCTCGTCGGTGTGGGCCAGGATCAGCCGGCTCGGGGTGAGGACGACGACGGTGAGGTGACGGCGTACCTCGTCGCGGTCGAAGGTGGGCTCGTGGTGCACGAAGAACGACACGACGTCCTCGCTCGCGACCGCCCTCATCACGCCGTCGGCCACGACCTCGGGGTAGTACCCGGTGCGGTCGATCGCCTCCTTCAGTCCCTGCATGAGGCGAGTCTGTCACGCCGTCCACGATCGCCCGCCTCCCGGAGGGGTGGGAGGCTGAGGGCCTGTCCGTTGCCTGCGACACTCCAGGAGGTGTCCGATGTCGGACCGGCCGGCAGCCCACGACCTGACCGTGCTCCGCGACGGGATGGGGCTCGTGGAGTCACCCAGGTGGCACGCCGGGCGCCTGTGGTTCGCCGACTGGATCGCGGGCGAGATCATCGCCCTCGACGATCGTGGTCACGCCGAGGTCGTCGTCCGCCACGCATCCCTTCCCCTGTGCTTCGACTTCCTCCCCGACGGCCGCCTGGTGCTCGTCTCCAACGAGCGCATGGCGCTGCTGACCCACGAGGGTGGCGAGCTGGTCGAGTACGCCGACCTGTCCGCCCTGTCGCCGTACGGCTTCAACGACATCGTGGTCGACGCTCGTGGCAACGCCTACGTCAACAGCGGCAACTTCGAGTTCTCGGCAGGTCCGCCGGACGGGCCGGTGCAGCCCGGCTTCGTCGCGCTGGTGCGCCCGGGCGCGGCCCCGCAGGTGGTCGCCGACGACATCGCCTTCCCCAACGGCATGGCGGTCACCGCCGACAACGCCACTCTCGTCGTGGCCGACTCCTACCGACACCACCTCGCCGGCTGGGAGATCGCTCCGAACGGCAGCCTGTCCGGCCGCCGGATCTGGGCCGACCTCGGCGACGCGGCGCCCGACGGCATCTGCCTCGACGCGGACGGCGCGGCCTGGTACGCCGACGTGCCGCACCAGGTGTGCGTGCGCGTGGCCGAGTCGGGGGCGGTGCTCGAGACCGTGCACCTGGACCGAGGCGGCTTCGCCTGCATGCTGAGCCGAGGGCCCGAGCCCTCCCTCTTCGTCACGGCGGCCCGATGGCCGGGGATGGCGGGCCTGGCCGGCCACGCGCAGTGGCACGGGCAGGTGGTGCGCGTCCCGGTCGCGGTCCCCGGAGCAGGCTGGCCCGGCAGCTGACGAGGCGGTCAGCCGGGGATCGTGTCCTCGACCGCGGCGGGCAGCCGGCGTACGAACCAGTCGGACCGCGGGTCCGAGACCGGGTCGAACCGGGCCCGAGCGGTGAGTACGTCGCAGTGGTCGGCGCCGGCGAGCACCAGCGACAGCTCGAGGGTCGAGACCTGCGGCAGGTCGTGCTGGAGCTGGGCGACCCGCTGGATCAGCTCCTCGACCGGCTCGATGTCGACCACCTCGGAACCGCGGTAGCCGAACAGCATCGGCGCGGCCTTGATCTCGCGGGTCATCGCCGAGGGGTCGCGAGCCCCCAGGGGCGGGATCCGGTAGGAGCGGTCCTCGAGCAGCTCGGTGAGCGGCCCGGAGATGCCGAACGACACGACGGGCCCGAACAGCGGGTCCTCCATGCTGTGGATGCTCACCGGCACGCCCGGGGGCGCGTTCTTCTGGACCACGAAGCCGGCCGTGTCGACGTCGTCGATCAGCGCACTGAGAGAGTCCCAGGCGTCCTTCATCTCGGCCGGGCGGTCGATGTTGCGCCGTACGTGGGCGAGATCGGGCCGCTCGCGCAGGCGTTCGGTGGTGGCCTTGAGGACGACGCCCCAGCCGAGGTCGCGACCGGCCTTCACCGCGGCCGGAAGACTGGCGACGGGGCGCGCGTCCCACAGGTGGATGCCGTACGCCGCGAGCAGGGCCTCGAGATCCTCCGGCTCGAGCTCCGTGCCGTCGGGCTGGTCGATCAGTACCCGGTGCACCAGCGCCTTCGCCGCCACCGTGTCGATGTCGTCCGGCACGACCGTCGATCCGTTCGGGGTGCGCAACCACACGGCGTACTCGACGACACGGGCGAGCGCCCGCACGGCCGCCTCGACCGCGGGGTACGACGGTACGGACCCGCGGCCGGCCGTCGAGCCGGCGACGTCAGGCACCCGGAGGAGCTCGGGCACGCCCTCGGCGCCCAGGAACGAGGACACGAGCGGCTTGTCCGACTGCTCCCCGACCGCGGCCAGCACGTCGGCCACCTCGACACCGGACACGTCGATCGGCGGGATGTAGACGGCGATGACCGAGTCGACCTCGGGATCGTCGATGGCCGCGTCGAGGGCGTCCTCGAAGTCGGGGCCGGTGGCGTCCGCCCCGAGCGCGACCGAACGGCTCACCACCAGCCCCACGGCGGCGGCGGCGTCGGCCGCGAGCAGGCCGAGGGCGTCGGAGTTGCCCACGATGGCGACGCGCCGGCCGCGCGGCAGCGGCTGGTGGGCCAGCAGCTGGGCGACGTCGAACATCTCGTCGAGGGTGTCCACCTGGATCACGCCCGCCTGCCGGAACATCGCGTCGACCGCCTGCGGAGGCGCGCCGATCTTGCGCACCGCATGGCCCATCGGGACGCCCTGCGTCGTGCGCCCAGAGCGCATCGCGATGATCGGCTTGCGTAGCGACACCCGCCGGGCGATCCGGCTGAACTTGCGCGGGTTGCCGATCGACTCGAGGTAGAGCAGGACGACCTCGGTCGAGTCGTCCTCCTCCCAGTACTGCAGGAGGTCGTTGCCCGAGACGTCCGCGCGGTTGCCGGCGCTGACGAAGGTGGACAGGCCGAGCCCGCGGTTGTTGACCTTCTCGAGGATCGCCGAGCCCAGGGCGCCCGACTGGCAGAAGAACCCGGCCCGGCCCCGCGCCGGCTTGAGCGACGAGAGGGACGCGTTGAGGTTGACCAACGGGTCGGTGTTGATGATGCCGAGGCAGTTGGGCCCGATCACGCGGAGGCCGTAGGAGCGGGACAGCCCGACCAGACGACGCTGGCGCTGCCGGCCCTCCTCACCGATCTCGGCGAAGCCCGAGGAGATGATGATCAGCCCGTGCACGCCCTTGGCGGCGCAGTCGAGGACGACGTCCTGCACCGACTCGGCCGGCACCGCCACGATCGCCACGTCGACATCTCCCGGGATCTCGCCGACGGATGAGTACGCCGGGAGCCCCGAGACCGCCTTGGCCGTCGGGTTCACGACGTACACGCGGCCGGTGTAGTCGCTCAGCACGAGGTTGCGCACCAGCGCCTGGCCGACGGTGTCCTGACGGCGCGAGGCGCCGATGACCGCGACGGAGCGGGGGTTGAAGAACGACTCGATCGACACGGCCTCCGCGCGGTGCTCACGGCTCGACATGACGCCGATCGCGGTGTCGGTCGCCTCGATCGGGAACTCGAGGGTGACGACGCCGTCCTCGAAACCGCTGACCAGCCGGTAGCCCGCGTCGCGGAACGTCTGGATCATCCGGTTGTTGTCGGGCAGCACCTCGGCGACGAACCGCTCGATGCCGCGCTCGCGGCCGGCCTGGGCGAGGTGCTCGAGCAGCAGCTGCCCGATCCCCCGGCCCTGCTGGGCGTCCTCGACCAGGAACGCGACCTCCGCCACCTCGACCGGCTCGCCCTCGTGACCGTCTTTCGGGGCGTAGCCCTCGTAACTGCCCAGCGCGATCAGCCGCTCGGACAGCAGCATCACGAAGGCGACCCGGGTGACGTGGTCCACCTGGGTGAAGCGGGCGACGTCGCGGTCGGAGAGCTCGGGCATCGGCGAGAAGAACCGGAAGTACTTCGACTGGTCGGAGACGCGGCCGTAGAACTCGACCAGCAGCTCGGCGTCCTCGGGCCGGATGGGCCGGATGTGCGCCGTACGCCCGTCGCGGAGCAGGACGTCGGCCTCCCAGTGTCGGGGGGCCACGTGTGCTTCGGCGTCGGCGGCGGTCACGGCCGAAATCTACCGGTCGGAGGTTTCGCGGAGGTTGCGCCTGTCAGTCGCGCAGGCGGTAGCGCAGGTGCAGGACCCGCTCACCGGGACGACGACGTGGGGTCGTCGAGCACGAGCCCATCACGAGCCTTCACCCCTGGTCAACCGTGTGGTTGAGAACGAACGCGTGCCCCAGCGGCGTGGCCCGCGCTCCGGCGTCGGCGGCACCGGGGAGAATGCGCCCATGGCACGCGGCGGCACTCGGCAGGACCTCCCCGACGACTTCGAGGAGCACATCCTCGACACCGACATCAAGCAGGAGATGGAGGCGTCGTACCTCGAGTACGCCTACTCCGTCATCTACTCGCGCGCGCTCCCCGACGCCCGCGACGGCCTGAAGCCGGTGCAGCGCCGCATCCTGTACACGATGAACGACATGGGCGTGCGCCCCGACCGAGGGCACGTCAAGAGCGCCCGCGTCGTCGGCGAGGTCATGGGGCGCTTCCACCCCCACGGTGACGGCGCGATCTACGACGCCCTGGTGCGGATGGTGCAGCCCTGGGCGATGCGCCTGCCGACGGTCGACGGTCATGGCAACTTCGGCTCGCCCGACGACCCACCGGCCGCGATGCGCTACAGCGAGTGCCGGATGGCGCCGGCCGCGCTGGCGATGACGGCGTCCATCGAAGAGGACACCGTCGACTTCAAGCCGACGTACGACAGCCGCGAGCTGGAGCCGGTCGTGCTGCCGGCCGCGATCCCCCACCTGGTGGTCAACGGCGCCAGCGGCATCGCGGTCGGGATGGCCACCAACATGGCTCCGCACAACCTCGTGGAGGTCGTGCAGGCCCTGCGCCACCTGGTCAGCCACCCCGACGCGTCGCTCGACGACCTGATGCGGTTCGTGCCCGGGCCCGACCTGCCGACCGGCGGGATGATCGTCGGGCTCGACGGCATCCGCGACGCCTACGAGACCGGGCGCGGCACGTTCCGGATGCGCGCCACGGCGCGCATCGAGTCGGTCGGACGACGCAAGGGGATCGTGGTCACCGAGCTGCCGTACGGCGTCGGCACCGAGAAGGTCTCCGAGCGGATCAAGTCGCTGGTGCTGGCCAAGAAGCTCCAAGGCATCGCCGACATCAAGGACCTCACCGACCGGCAGCACGGTCTGCGGCTGGTGATCGAGGTCAAGAACGGCTTCGTGCCCGAGGCGCTGCTCGAGCAGCTCTACCGGCTCACCCCGATGGAGGACTCCTTCGGCGTCAACAACGTCGCCCTCGTCGACGGTCAACCGCGCACCCTTGGGCTCAAGGACCTGCTCCAGGTCTTCCTCGACCACCGCTTCCAGGTCGTCCGGCGCCGCTCCGCCCACCGGCGGCAGAGGGCCGCCGACCGGCTCCACCTGGTCGAGGGGCTGCTCGTCGCGATCCTCGACATCGACGAGGTGATCCAGCTGATCCGCTCGTCGGACAACGCGGCCGAGGCCAAGGAGCGACTGATCCACGTCTTCGACCTCTCCGAGACCCAGGCCGACTACATCCTCGACATGCCGCTGCGCCGGCTCACGAAGTTCTCCAAGATCGAGCTCGACAAGGAGAAGGCCGAGCTCGAGCGCACGATCGAGGCGCTCGACGCGATCCTCGACGACGACCACCTGCTGCGGAGGGTCGTCTCCGACGAGCTCGCCGAGGTGGCCAAGACGTTCGGGACCCCGCGCCGGACCGTGCTGCTCGAGTCCGCCGGCGTCGCCGTGGCTTCGGCCGCGGGCTCGCTGGAGGTCGCCGACGACCCGTGCTTCGCCTACCTGTCGTCGTCCGGGCTGCTCGCCCGGTCGTCGACCGACGAGCTGCCCACGGGCGACGGCGGGCGTGCCAACCACGACGTGATCGTCTCGGCGGTGCGCACGTCGGCCCGCGGCGAGATCGGCGCGCTGACCTCGCGCGGACGCGTCGTACGCCTGAGCGTGCTCGACCTCCCGACGCTGCCCACCTCGGCCAACCATCCACACCTCCAGGGCGGGCTGCCGTTCGACCTGGTGCGGTCGCTGGCTGCGGGCGAGCGCGTGCTGGCGCTGTGCGCCCTGCGGGCCGACGGACCCGGGCTTGCGCTCGGCACCCGGCAGGGTGTCGTGAAGAGGGTCAACGCCGAGGTCCTTGCGAAGGACGAGTGGGAGGTGATCGGCCTCAAGGACGGCGACGAGGTCGTCGGCGCGGTCGAGCTCCGCACCGGCACCGAGGAGCTGTGCTTCATCAGCACCGACGCCCAGCTGCTCCACTTCGGCGCCTCCGGCGTGCGCCCGCAGGGGCGCAGCGGGGGCGGCATGGCCGGCATCAAGCTCGGCGCCGGGCAGTCGGTCGTCTGGTTCGGCGCGGTCGTCCCCGACTCCGCGGTCGTCGTCACCGCCAGCGGCTCGGCGACCGCACTGCCGGGCACGGAGCCCGGCGCGGTCAAGGTCACGCCCTTCGACGCCTACCCCGGCAAGGGCCGGGCCACCGGCGGCGTGCGCTGCCACCGCTTCCTGAAGGGCGAGGACGCCCTGATCCTCGGTTGGGCCGGAGCGGCTCCGGCCCGTGCCGCCGCCGCCAGCGGATCCCCCATCGACCTGCCTGATGCCACCGGCAGGCGCGACGGGTCGGGCGTGCCGGGTTCACAGCCGATCGCCGCGTGCGCCGGTCCGGTGCCGACGCAGCTGTGACGGAGTGCCCGTGGACGTGACAGGGTGACCCCCATGTCGGTGCGTCGCCGGTTCTGGCTCCCCGTCGCGTCCGCGCTGCTGCTCGCGCTGACCTCGTGCGGCTCGAAGCCCGCCGACCTCGGCGACCCGGCCACCGCGCTGAAGAACGCCCAGCAGAAGCTCGCCGACACGTCCGGGGTGACGCTCTCGCTGACCACCAACGACCTGCCGAGCGGCGTCCAGGGAGTGAAGGGCGCCTCCGGCACGATCACCGACGCACCCGCGTTCGACGGCACGCTGACCGTGGTCATCTCGGCCGGCACGTTCCCGGTGCCGGTCCGGTCGGTGGGCGGCAAGGTCTACGCCCAGATCCCACTCACCATCGGGTGGTCAGAGGTCAACCCGTCCGACTACGGCGCACCCGACCCCGCTCTCCTCACCAGCGCCAGCCAGGGCCTGCCCGCGATCCTGGCCGCGACGACCGACCCGAAGCAAGGCGGTCAGGTGCGCGGCGGCGTCTCCAACAAGGAGGTGCTGACGACGTTCACCGGCGACGTCCCCGCCTCTGCGGCGGCCCACCTCATCCCGGGAGCCAGCGGCGACTTCAAGGCGACGTACGGCCTCACCTCCGACGGCGAGCTGCGCCAGGCGAGTCTCACCGGCGCGTTCTACAGCGGCCACCCGGCGCTGACCTACTCGCTCGTGCTGGAGGGCTACGGCACCAGCAAGGACATCACGGCTCCATGACGTCCCCGGACGGCACCATGAGGGGCCGCCCGGGTGGGTCCGGCACGACCGCCGGGCCGCGACTGCTGCTGGGCCTGGCCGCGGTCGCAGTCGCCTTCGCCGCCGCCGACACCTACGTCGTCGTCCTGGCGCTTCCCGACATGATGGCCAGCGTCGGCATCCCCATCGACGAGCTCCAGCGCGGAGCGCCGATCGTCTCGGGATTCCTGCTGGGCTACGTCGCGATGCTGCCGCTGATCGGGCGGATCGCGGATCTCAAGGGCCGCGTCCCCGTGCTCGTCGCTGCCCTCGCGCTCTTCGCCGTCGGCTCGTTGGTCACCTCTGTCTCCTACGACCTCCCGACCCTGGTCGCCGGCCGCTTCCTGCAGGGCGTGGGAGGTGGCGGGCTGGTCCCCGCGACGCTGGCGCTGGTCGCGGACCTCTACCCCGTCGAGCGCCGCGGCGTACCGCTCGGGATCGTGTCCGGCGTCCAGGAGCTCGGCAGCGTCATCGGTCCGCTGTACGGCGCGGTCATCCTCGCCGTGTCCGACTGGCGGGTGATCTTCGCGGTCAACCTCGTGGTCGGGATCCTCCTCGCGCTGCTCGTGCGCTGGTGCGCGCCCGCGGCCGCGGAGCCGGACCCCCCGCGTGCCCGTGGCCTGCGCAGCCTCGACTGGGCGGGACTGTCCTTCCTCGCCGTCACCGTCGTGACCGGAGGGCTGGTGTTCGTCGAGCCGACCCGGCTGGTCAGCGACGTGACGTGGGGCCAGCTGTTCATCCCGGTCTCGGGCTCCGGCAGGTGGGCCACACCGCTCGGCCTGCTCACGATCGTGGCCGTGCTCCTGCTGCTCGTCCGGTGCTGGACGGCTCGGCGGCCCCTGGTCGACCTGCGCGGCTGGTGGGCGACCGTGCGCGAGGCCGACCTCCCGGGTGCGCTCTTCCTGGCGGTCGCCCTCGCCGGGATCATCCTCGCCTTCTCGACGGCTGACCCCCGCATCCAGGTCTTCGCCCCGCAGGGGTGGTGGTACCTCCTCGGCGCCGTGGTCGCCGCCGTCGTCCTGGTGTGGCACCTGCGCACCGAGGAGTCGCCGCTGGTCCCGCGCGGCGCGCTCCGTCGTACGCCGGCCTGGGGGGCGCTGCTGGTCAGCTTCTTCGTCGGCGCGGCGCTGATCGCCGCCCTCATCGACATCCCGATCTTCGCGCGCACCACCGTCTACCCCGACTCGCAGCTGCTCGCCGCCCTCGTCCTGGTCCGGTTCCTCGTCGCGCTGCCCGTCGGTGCCGTGGTCGGCGGCTACCTGACCCGGTCGCTGCCGGCCGGCGTCGTCGCGGCCGGGGGCATGGTCCTGGCCGCGCTCGGCTTCCTGCTGATGAGCCACTGGGGGCTGGCCACCCTGTCTCAGGGGTCCGCGAACGTTTCCCTGCTCGCCGGCGGCTTCGGCTTCGGTCTCGCGTTGGCACCGGTCAACGCCGCCGTCCTCGCCTCCACCGACGGCGCGGTCCACGGCCTCGCGAGTGCCGGGGTCGTGGTCGCCCGGATGGTCGGGATGCTGGTAGGCATCTCGGCCCTCACCACCATCGGCCTGCGCCGCTACTACGCGGAGACCCGCGACCTCCCGCCGCCCCTGCAGGTGTGCGGCGGCTCCACCAGCCGGTGCGACGCCTTCGACAACCTCCTGCGCCATGCCGGTATCGCGCAGGAGCACACGGTCTTCGCCGGAGCCGCGGTCTGCTGCGTGGTCGCGGCCGCCCTCGCACTCACGCTGTTCCGCGGGGCCCCGACCCGGGCGCTACCCTCCCATCCGTGGATGACCAACCCGGGCACTTCGACGACCTGATCGCCGCCAACGCGTCGTACGCCGCGTCGTTCGACGAGGGCGACTTCGACGGTGTCGCCCATGCCGGAGTGGCGATCGTGACCTGTATGGACTCCCGCATCGACCCGCTGCGGATGCTCGGGCTCGGGCACGGCGACGCCAAGATCTTCCGCAACCCCGGTGGCCGCGTCACTCCTCAGGCGATGGAGGCACTCGTGCTCGGTGTCCACCTGCTCGGGGTCGACCGGATCCTGGTGGTCCCCCACACCCGCTGTGCGATGGCGAGCTCGACGGAGGCCGAGCTCCATGCGCGTGTCTCGACCTCGGCCGGGATGGACGCCAGCTGGTACGCGTTCCACGTGGTCGACGACCAGCTCACCGCACTGGCCGAGGACGTCCACCAGGTGCGCTCCCACCCGCTGATCCCGGACGCCGTCCACGTGGGTGGCTTCCTGTACGACGTGGACACGGGCCGGATCACCCGACAGGTCTGAACGTAGGGTCGAGTCATGACCCGAAATGCTCTTGTCACCGGCGGTGGCACCGGCCTCGGACTCGCGGTCACCCGGCGGCTCGTCGCCGACGGGCTCCGCGTGACGATCGTCGGCCGCCGCCGTACCGTCCTCGAGGAGGCCGCCGCCGAGCTCGGTCCCTCCGTCACCGTGCACGTCGCCGACGTCACCGATCCCGCCGCGGTCGCCGGGCTCGTCCGGGCCCTGCCCGAGGTGCTCGACGTCCTGGTCCTCAACGCCGGGGGCAACGCCCCCACCACCGGCAGATCGCTCGCCGCCCTCGCCGACGACTGGATCGCCGACTACCGGCTCAACGTCGTCTCGGCCGTGCTCGTGACCGAGGCCCTCCTCCCCCGGCTCCCGCGACCCGGCGGCCGGATCATCGCGATGTCGTCGGTCGCGGCGCTGCGCGGAGCGGGTTCGTACGGCGCGGCCAAGGGTGCGCTGAACGTCTGGGTCACCGACCTGGCGGCCCGGCTCGCGTCCGAGGGGATCACCGCCAACGCCGTCGCACCCGGGTTCGTCCCCGAGACCGGCTTCTGGGACGGGAAGCGGACCCCCGAGATCGTGCAGGGCCGGCTGGCCCGGATCCCCATGGGCAGGTCCGGCACCCCCGACGAGGTGGCCGCACTGGTGGCCTACCTCGCCTCGCCGGACGCCGGGTTCACCACCGGACAGGTGGTCGGCATCCACGGCGGGACGGTGCTCGCTCGGCTCTGAACTCGCGGCCGGATCTCCGCATGGACGGCCGCCCGGCCGCGGGAGGACACTGGGCGCGTGTCACTGCTCGAACGCGAGTCCCAGCTCGCCTCGCTGCGTCAGTACGCCGTCGAGGCGCGCCGCCGCGACGGCCGGCTGGTGCTGGTCTCCGGCGAGGCCGGCGTCGGCAAGTCGTCCCTGGTCGAGGGGCTTCAGGACGAGCTCACCGACGCGACCTGGGTCTGGGGTTCCTGCGACGGCCTCTTCACGCCACGTCCGCTGGCTCCGCTGCACGACATCGCCCGTGCCGTCGGCGGTGAGCTGCTGCAGTCGATGCGCGACGGCTCCGCGCGCGACGACATGTTCGACGCGACGCTGCACTGGCTCGAGGCCGCGGCCGATCTGGTCGTCCTGGTGGTGGACGACGTGCAGTGGGCCGACGACGCGACGCTCGACCTGCTTCGTTTCCTGGGCCGGCGGGTCCGCACCCTCCCGGTGCTGCTGCTCGTCACCTTCCGCGACGACGCCCTCGCACCGAGCGACCCGCTGCGGGTCGCCCTCGGCGAGCTGGCGGGGCTCCGCTACACCCGGCGGATCGACCTGCCCCCGCTCACGGCCGCGGGCGTACGCCGGTTGGCCGAGGGCACGCCGTACTCCCCCGACGAGCTGCATCGCCTGACCGGTGGGAACCCCTTCTTCGTCGTCGAGGTGCTGCGCAGCGGCGGTTCCGAGGTACCGGCCTCGGCGCGCGACGCCGTACTGGCCCGGACGGCCACCCTCGGTGAGCAGGCTCGGGTCGCGCTCGAGACGGCCTCGCTCGACGGCTTCCGCGTGGACGCCGACCTGGTCGTGCGCGCGACCGGTTCGGGGCTGGGCGCGTTCGACGAGCTGGTAGCGGCGGGTCTCCTCCAGGCCGAGGGGGCGACCTTGCGGTTCCGGCACGAGCTGGCCCGGCGAGCGGTCGAGTCCGAGGTGGCACCCCACCGACGCGCGGCCGGCCACCAGGCGCTGCTCCGGGCGCTGACGGAGGTGGCCTGCGACGACCTCGCGCGGATGGCCTACCACGCGGACGGAGCCGGAGAGGCGGGGCTCGTCCGGCGCTACGCCCCCTCCGCGGCGCGCCAGGCCGCGAGACTGGGAGCCCACCGGGAGGCCGCCTCGCAGTACGAGCGAGCCCTCCGCTTCCCACCCGACGACCCGGTCGAGCTGGCCGAGCTCTATGACGGGTACGCCGACGCGCTGGCGCTCGTCGACCGGTGGCCGCAGGCGGCCGAGGTCCGCGAGGGTGCGGCGGCGATCTGGCACGACCTCGGCGACGTACGCCGCGAGGCGTACGACCACCGCGCGCTGTGCGCGGTCTACTGGCGCCTGTGCCGGGGGGCCGAGTCGGTCGCCGCGCTCCAGCGGGCCATCGAGCTCCTCGAGGGGCTCGGCCCGGACCCCGAGCTCTCCCGGGCGCTCAGCGCCCGTGCCTTCGAGATCTGGCGCGACGACCCGGAGGCCGGCCGGCAGATGCTCGCCCGTGCCAGGGAGATGGCGGACCAGGTCGGCGACCCGTCGCTGCGCAGCGACGTCATCAACAACGTCGCCTTCGGCGAGTACCTCCTCCGTCGCGACTGGACCCGCCCGATGAAGGAGGCCCTCCGGCTCGCGCTCGATGCCGGCGCCGAGGGGCAGGCAGGCCGTGCCTATGCGAACGCCTACACGTTCTACGCCGACCAGTACCGCTTCGCCGAGGGCGAGCGCTTCTGGCGCGACGGCATCGTCTACTGCGACGAGCACGACATCACGACGTTCAGCACCTGCCTACGAGGACACCGCGCGGTCGCGCTGCTCGACCTGGGCCGATGGGACGAGGCCGTGAAGATCGCCGAGCGGGTGCTGCGCACCGAGGCCAGCCCGGTGAACCTCCTCACCTCTCAGATCACGCTCGGCCTGGTCCGGGCCCGGCGCGGGCTGCCCGGCGCCTTCGACGTGCTCGACGCGGCCGTCGAGGCGGCGGATGGACTGGACGAGGCCGAGTGGGTGTCCGCGACCAGGTTGGCCCGGGCCGAGGCGCACTGGCTGGCCGGCGACGACAAGGCCGCCGTCGCCGACCTCGTGGCCGTCCGGCCGCGGATCTCGGCCATGGAGTACACCCACGACGCCCGGCTCGCTGTCTGGGAGCGGCGGTTGCGCGGCGAGTGCTTCCCCGCCTCGCCGCCGCCCGGGCCGTGGGCGACCTGGCTGCTCGGAGAGTTCACCGCGACCGCCACCCACTGGGACCGGCTGGGCTGCGGGTACGACGCGGCCATGGCGCTCCAGGACTCCGACTGCGCCGAGCACCTCAGGGACGCGATCGCGCGCTTCGAGGCGCTCGGTGCCGACGCCGCCGTACGACACACGCGGCAGCGGATGAAGGACCTCGGCCTCCGCGGCGTACCGAGCGGGTCGCGCGCGAGCACGCGCGGCCATCCGTTGGGGCTGACCCGCCGCGAGGACGAGGTGCTCGTGCTGCTGTGCGAGGGACTCACGAACGACGAGATCGCGGCACGGCTCGTCGTCTCGACCCGGACCGTCGACCACCACGTCTCCGCGGTGCTCGGCAAGCTGGGCGTCGCGTCCCGTGGTGCGGCCGCTGCCCAGGCCCGCAAGCTCGGTCTGGTGCCCGCCATCACCTAGGCAGTGCCCGCCGCCAACCTGGGCAACTCTCCCGATGAGCCGGTCCCGGCTCCGTTCCTACGGTGTGGATGTTCGACCGACCGGTCGACCGACGATCACCGAAGGAGACACCCCGATGCCGCTCTACATGGACGTACACCACCTCGACGGCCCCGTCTCGGCCGACGACGTGGCCAAGGCCCACATGGCCGACCTGCAGGTGCAGGACAAGTACGCCGTCAACTACCAGCGCTACTGGGTCGACGAGGCCAACAGCACCATCTTCTGTCTGGTCGAGGCGCCCTCGCCGGACGCCGCCAACACGGTCCACCGCGAGGCCCACGGCCTGGTGGCGGACGCCATCCACGAGGTCAAGGAGGGTTCGTGATGAACGTCCGTACGACGTGCGCGGGGGTGCTCGTCGCCCTCTCCGGCCTGCTCGTGCCGTTCACGGCTCCGGCCACGGCCGGAACCGCCCACCAGGTGGCGATCGCTCGCGCGGCGACCCACACGTTCACCCACCCGACCGCCGCGAAGAAGGCGGGCTACGGGCTGCTCAAGGACGCCGACGGCATCGCGTGCATCGCGATGAAGGGCGTGGGCGCGATGGGTGTGCACTACGCCAACGGGTCGCTCGTGGACTCGAAGATCCAGCTCCGCCACCCCGAGGCCCTGGTGTACCGCTTCACGAACAACGGCCACCTCCGGCTCGCGGCGCTGGAGTACCTCGTGCCTCGCGCGCTGTGGCGGCAGGACCACCCGACCGGGCGTCCGTCGCTGTTCGGCCACCGGTTCAACTTCACGCCGGACGGCAACCGGTTCGGGCTCCCCGCGTACTTCTCGCTGCACGCATGGGTGTGGTACAAGAACCCGGCCGGTCGGTTCCAGATGTGGAACCCGCGGGTGCACTGCCCTGCCGGGATCTGAGCCGCAGGGCGTGAGCGACCGAGAAGATCAACGCCGTCGGCGCCGGCCCGAGGTCACCTGGGGTCCGGCGCCGGCGGCGGGTCACCTGGAGCCCGCTTTCGGCGACTTGCGTTTCTCTTCCAGGGCGTGGTCGAGCAGCCCGATCGAGTTGACGACCAGGACCAGACCGACCGTCCCGAGCACCCACGTCGCGGGCGTGTGCGTGTTGACGGACGCGCCGCTACTGGTGCGCGCCGAGGTCCCGGTGATCTCGCACAACGCTGCCGCGACGATCGTCCCCAGCCCGCTCAGTCCGAGCCACCAGCCGATCCGCTCCACCAGATCCATCCGAGCCTCCGCTTCGTCCGTGGCCGCACTTCAGCCGACGCGCATGCGACCGATTCTGCCCGCGCTGTGGGAGTACGTCGGCCACGCCGCGCCGCGTGCGCGGCCTCAGGCGTCCAGCGCGTCGACGTCCACGTCGTACGCCCCCTGGACCAGGAACTCCTTGCGGGGGGCGACGTCGGAGCCCATCAGGAGCTCGAAGACCGTGGTCGCGGACTCGGCGGAGTCGACGGTGATGCGGCGCAGGGTGCGGTGACGCGGATCCATGGTCGTCTCGGCCAGCTGCTTCGCGTCCATCTCTCCGAGACCCTTGTAGCGCTGCACGGGGTCCTTCCAGCGCAGACCCTTCTTGGCCAGCTCGGCGAGCTTCCGCTGGAGCTCGGCGTCGGAGTAGGTGTAGACGTACTTCTCCTGCCCCTTCTTCGGGTTGGTCAGCTCGATCCGGTGCAGCGGCGGGACGGCGGTGAAGACGCGGCCGGAGGTGATCAGCTCGGGCATGTACTTGTAGAACAGGGTGGCCAGCAGGCAGCGGATGTGCGCGCCGTCGGAGTCGGCGTCGGCCATGAAGATGATCCGGCCGTAGCGGCGCGCGTCGAGGTCGAACGTGCGGCCCGAGCCGGCGCCGACGACCTGGATGATCGACGCGCACTCGGCGTTCTTCAGCATGTCGCCGACCGACGCCTTCTGGACGTTGAGGATCTTGCCGCGGATCGGCAACAGGGCCTGGAACTCCGAGTCGCGGGCCAGCTTGGCGGTGCCGAGTGCGGAGTCTCCCTCGACGATGAACAGCTCGGTCCGGTCGTTGTCCGTGGCCCGGCAGTCGGCCAGCTTGGCCGGGAGGGCCGAGGACTCCAGGGCGTTCTTCCGGCGCTGGTTGTCGCGCTGCTGGCGCGCCGCGAGACGCGTCTTGGACGCCCCGACGACCTTTTCCATCAGCCGCTTGGCCTGCTCCTTGTCGACCCGCTTGGTCGAGGTGAGGAACTTCTTCAGCTCGGCCGACACCACCCGGCGTACGACGGCCCGGGCCGCCGGCGTGCCGAGGATCTCCTTGGTCTGACCCTCGAACTGCGGCTCGGCGAGACGCACTGTGACCACCGCGGTCATGCCCTCGAGCACGTCGTCCTTGATCACGTCGGCGTCGCCGACCTTGAGCGCCTTGGTCGCGCGCATCACGTCGTTGAAGGTCTTGGTGATCGCCGACTCGAAGCCGCTCACGTGGGTGCCGCCCTTGGGCGTGGCGATCACGTTGACGTAGGACCGCAGCTCGGTGTCGTAGCCGGTGCCCCACCGCACCGCGACGTCGACGGTGAGCTCGCGCTCGACCTCCTGCGGTGTCATGTGCCCCAGGTCGTCGAGCATCGGCACCGTCTCGGTGAAGGTGTCCACGCCCTGGAGCCGCTGGATGGTGGTGACCGGCTCGTCGTGCGAGAGGTAGTCGGTGAACTCCGCGATGCCGCCGTCGTGCCGGAACTTCTCCTCGACGGGGGTGTCGCCCCGCAGGTCGCGGATGACCAGCTCGAGACCCGGCACGATGTACGACGTCTGGCGCGCCCGGCCGAGCAGGACCTCGAGCTCGAACGACGCGTTCTTGGTGAAGATCTGGGGGTCGGGCCAGAAGCGGATGCGGGTGCCGGTCTTGGTCTTCGTGACCCGGCCACCCTTGCGCGTCAGGCCGGACTTCTCCGAGAAGCTCGCGGTCGGGCCGTCGCCGGCGAAGACGCCGGGCACTCCACGGCGGAAGCTCATGCCCTGCTGGGACGGCGTCCGGTCGACGTCGACGTCGAGCCGCGCCGACAGCGCGTTGACGACCGAAGCGCCGACACCGTGCAGACCGCCCGTCGCGACGTACGACGAACCGCCGAACTTGCCGCCGGCGTGCAGCTTGGTGAAGACGACCTCGACCCCGGCCAGTCCGGTCTTGGGCTCCTTGTCGACCGGGATGCCGCGGCCGTGGTCGTGGACCTCGGCGGACCCGTCGGGGTGCAGGGTGATCTCGATCAGGTCGCAGGCGCCGGCCAGGGCCTCGTCCACGCCGTTGTCGATGATCTCCCACAGGCATTGCATCAGGCCTCGGGTGTCCGTGGACCCGACGTACATCCCCGGACGCTTGCGGACCGCCTCCAGCCCTTCGAGGACGAGAAGGTGCGCGGCGTTGTAGGTGTTGTCGGCGATCGTGGTGCTCCTGGCGTCGTGCTGGTCTGTCCCACGACCCTACCCGCGACACGCCGAGCGGCGGGGCAGGCACGCTGCCACTCGGGACGCGGGTGCGGGTCTACGGTGGCGACATCACGAAGCGGACAAGATTCTGGTTCGAGTTCAGCGGTTTTGAACCGGACGAGCGCGGTACACGTCACACTCAACACAACAGATTCATGACGACGAGCAGCAGCTCCCGAGGCATGGGATTCCACCCTCGGGAAACGACCACCGTGATTGGATCGGGTGTCGGAGGCCACGTCACGACTGGGGGGTCGCGGGAATGTATCCACCCTCTCGTTACGTTGGGGAAGACACCGGAACAGAACGAGAAATGAGGCCGATGTGAACACCGCAGTAGCCCCCAGCTCCGCGTCGCTGAGCGCCGCGGACCGGTGCGACCGTTGCGGAGCCCAGGCCTACCTCAGGGTCGAGCTCCAATCCGGTGGCGAGCTGCTCTTCTGCGCCCACCACGCCCGCGAGCACGGCGACAAGCTGCGCGAGATCGCGGCCAACGTCATCGACGAGACCACGAAGCTGAGTGCCACGCCCGCGATCGCGCCGGACGACGAGCGCTGACGCCGGGCTCCACGAGCCCTCGGAGACCCCGGACCGCAAGGTCCGGGGTCTCTTGCTTTCCTGAGCCACCTCCCGTCGCGACCCGTGTGGAAGGCTGCCCGGCATGACCGGCACCGTGATCGTCTGCGGCGTTCTGGTGGTCGTCGGCCTGTTCGGCATCGTCGTCCCGGTCATCCCCGGCACCCTTCTCGTGCTGCTCGGGATCCTGGTCTGGGCCTCCGCGGAGAGCTCGACCGGGTCGTGGGTGGTCCTCGCCCTCGCCACGGCCTGCCTCGCCGTCGGCGCGGTCGTGAAGTACGCCGTGCCGGGACGCCGGCTGAAGGCGGCGGTCCCGACCAGCACGCTCGTCTGCGGCGGGGTCGGTGCCGTCGTCGGGTTCTTCGTCATCCCCCTGGTGGGCGCCCTCGTCGGGTTCCCGGTGGGGATCTACCTCGCCGAGCGGGTGCGCGTCGGCGCCGCCGGCGCCTGGCCCTCGACCCGCACCGCGCTCCAGGCTGTGGGCGTCAGCATCCTGATCGAGCTGGTGGCGGCCCTGCTCGCGACCGCGGTGTGGGTCATCGGCATGGTGGCGACGTGATCACGGTGCTGCTCGCGCTCTTCGGCGCGGTCTCGTACGGCGTCTCCGACTTCGTCGGCGGCTTCGCGTCACGCCGTACGACGGTGTGGCCGGTCGCCACCCTGGCCTGTCTCGGCGCGTTCGTCTGTGCGCTCGTCCTGGCCGTCGTGGTGCCCGGCCATCCGCACACCTCCGACGTGCTCTGGGGCCTGCTCGCCGGCTTCGGCTCGGGCGCCGGTACGGCATTCCTCTATCGCGGCCTGGCCGCCGGCCGGATGGGTGTGGTGGCCCCCGTCTCCGGGGTCGGGGCGACGACGCTCCCGGTCCTGATCGGGGTGCTCACCGGTGAGCGGCCGTCGGCGCTGGTGTGGCTCGGCATCGTCGCCGCCCTTCCAGGCGTCTGGCTGGTCTCGCGGGAGGAGAGCGACGCCGACGCCTCCGGTCCCAGCGGGCTGCTCGACGGGGTGCTGGCGGGGATCGGCTTCGGTGGGCTCTTCGCCGCGCTGGGCCAGATCCCGGCCTCGGCGGGCTACTGGCCGTTCGCCGCCAACCAGTTCACCTCCGTGCTGGCCGTGACGCTGGCCTGCCTCCTGCTCGGCGGCGACCCGAGGCCCCACGCCCTGGAGCAGTGGTGGGGGCTGGTCAGCGGGCTGCTCGCAGCCGCCGCCGGGCTGGGCTTCCTGCTGGCCACCCACCACGGTCTGCTCAGCGTCTCCGCGGTGCTGACCTCTCTCTATCCCGCGTTCACCGTGCTCCTGGCGGCCCTCGTGCTGCGTGAGCGCATCCATCAGGTCCAGGCCCGCGGCCTGGTGCTGTGCGGGGCCGCGGTCGTGCTCGTCGCCCTCGGCTAGCGGCCCGAAAGGGTCAGACGCGCACCGGCAGTACGCGGGGTCCGCGGATGAGGGTCGACGGGCGCAGCCGCATCCGTCCTGCGCGCTCGAGCCCGGGCGCGCGTTCGGCGAGCCGGGCCAGCGCGACGGTGGCCTCGAGCTCGGCCAGTGGGCGGCCCAGGCAGTGGTGGACACCGCTGGAGAACGCGAGGTGCTCCGCGACGTCGCGGCGCTCGGGGTCGAACGTGTCGGGTCGTTCGAAGACGGCCGGGTCGCGGTTGGCGCCCCCGAGCAGTACGTGCACGAACTGCTCACGACGTACGGCGCGTCCGCCCACCTCGGTGTCGTCGAAGGAGATCCGGGCGGTCCGGTGCACCGGAGGCTCGAAGCGCAGCACCTCCTGGGTGACCGCACCGGCACGGCCGGGGTCGGCCACCAGGAGCTCCCACTGGTCGCGTTGGTCGAGCAGGGTGTGGACGGCGTTCCCGATCAGGTTGACCGTCGTCTCGAAGCCGGCGATCAGCAGCAGGCCACACATCGGACGCAGCTCCTCGGACCGGATCCCGTCCCCCTCGACGGCCACCAGGTCGCTGATCAGGTCGTCGCGCGGCTCGACGCGACGCCGCTCGAAGAGCACGTCGAACAGCGCGTCGAGCTCCGCACTGGCCCGGGTCAGCTCACGGGCATGACCGAGCGAGCGGATCCCGCCCAGGGCTCCGCCGATGGCCGTGCCGTAGCGGGTGAACGCCGCGGAGTCGGCGTCCGGGATGCCCAGCAGCTCCGTGATCACCGCGATCGGCACCGGGGCGGCGTACGACGACACGAGGTCGAGCTCGCCCTCGGTCACGGCGGTGTCGAGCAGCCGGTCGACCGTCTTCTCGATGCTCTGCCGGTAGTCGGCCACCCGACGCGGGCTGAACGCCGTCGACGCGAGCCGGCGCAGCCGGGTGTGGTCGGGCGGGTTGCGGTCGAGGAAGGACAGGTCGAAGTCGTCGTCGGGGCCGGGTTGCTGGCCCTCGGGCTGTACGCCGAACCGCCGGCTGCGGAGCACGGCGCTGCACGCCGCATGGTCGACGGTCGCGAGGTTGCCCAGGCGGGTGGTGACCCAGCCGCCCTGGGACCGGATCCCCTCGTAGACGCGGTAGGGGTCGAGGCGCCCCCGTCTCCCCCGCAGCTGGGCGAACGCGTCGCCGCGTGCGCCGTCGACCACCAGGCGGGCCCGGTCGGCGTACAACGCGCTCGTGAAGCGCGCCGCGGCTCTCATCTGCCGGGAGAGGGGCTGCTGAGTGCCGGACGCCATGCGATCACGATAGTGACCCCGTCGGGGGGCCCCCGCGCTACGTTGGCCGGGTGCCCCTCCTTCGCCGGTTCCCGGGTGGCCGCCACCGTGGGATCTTCTTCGGGCTCCGCCACCTCCAGCACTCCGGGATCGTGCTGATCGTGGTGGTCGTGGCCGTGGTCGTCGTCGTCCTGATCCTGCGCCGTAGGCGCTGATCACCCCATTTCGGAGCATTTCGTCTGGACTTCGGCCGAAAGACGACCGATTCCGAAGGCGTAACCCGCGTCACAGCGGTTCGGTTTGACCGTCTCTCCCACAAGAGGAGGCAAACCGATGAGCACACCATCCCCCCGGCACGGCGCACCTGGTTGCCCGTGCGAGGAGTGCCTGACGGCCCGCATCCGTCTCACCGCTGCCCTGGCAGCCGATGGACGGGACCTGAGCGGCCTGCGCGCACGCCTCGACGGACTCCACGTTCGCCGCATCGTGTCCGCCCCGGCTCTGTTCCGGAACGCTTCATGACCGCCATGAGCGCGACCCCGGTCACCGCCGTCGTCTGCCCGCCGTGGTGCAACGTCTCGCAGAGCACGCATCTCCGGGAGCTGCGCTGGGAGGGCCGCGCGGTCCACTGGAGCGACGCTCGCACCGGGGAGGGCTGGGAGATCCGGCACACCTCGGCCACCGACGTCGAGGGTGCGGTCGTCGCCGACGCATCCCAGGTCTACGTCTCGACCAGCGGGGGCCTCACCCTCGCGGCTGCCGAGGAACTCGCGCTCACGCTGTTGGCGGCGTACGAGGAAGTGGCGGGCTGAGGGCTCCCAGGCGGCCGCGCATGGGGCGGTCGCACGGGAGCCTTCCGCCGCCGTCACTCCGCGTCGCGCGAACACTCGGAGCGGGTCCTGACCCGCGGCGCACGTCGAGTCATCCGGTCGCCGCCGAACGGCGGCGCCTCCTCTTCGATGACTCGACGCGTCGCGGCGTGGCACGATCTCGGACGTGACCAGGAGATCCGCCTCGGCCGATCGGCTGCGTGACCTCGCGCTGCTGCGCCGTGTCCGCGACCGGATCGACCGCGAGTACGCCGAGCCGTTGGACGTCGAGGCGCTCGCTCGCGGCGTCAACATGTCGGCCGGACACCTCAGCCGCGAGTTCCGCCTCGCGTACGGCGAGCCGCCGTACGGCTACCTGATGACGCGGCGCATCGAACGTGCGATGGCCCTGCTGCGCCGTGGCGACCTCAGCGTCACCGACGTGTGCTTCGCGGTCGGCTGCTCGTCGCTCGGCACCTTCAGCACCCGCTTCACCCAGCTGGTCGGCGTACCGCCCAGCGTCTATCGGCGCGAGGGCGCCGACGCGACCGCCGCGATGCCTCCGTGCATCGCGAAACAGGTGACCAGACCGATCAGGAATCGAGAAGCATCGGCGTCCGAGGCGCGATTAGCGTTGCGGTCATGAACCTCACCATCCACACGACAGTCCTCCCGCACGAAGACCCGGACGCCTCCGTGGCCTTCTACCGAGACACCCTCGGCTTCCAGGTACGCACCGACTTCGGTCAGGGCAAGATGCGGTGGGTCACCGTCGGCCCCGCCGACCAGCCCGACATCTCGATCCTCCTGGCGCCCCCGGCCGCCGATCCCGGCATCACCGACGACGAGCGCACGACCATCGTCGAGATGATGGCCAAGGGGACCTACGGCTGGATCCTGCTGGCCACCGACGACCTCGACGGCACGTTCGAGCGGGTCCAGGCCAGCGACGCCGAGGTCATCCAGGAGCCGACCGAACAGCCGTACGGCGCGCGCGACTGCGCGTTCCGCGACCCGGCGGGCAACCAGGTCCGTATCCAGGAGCTGCGCTGAGCGACCCGCTCGCCGTAGCCCGCGCCCGGATGGAGTCACGATGAGCAAGGCCACGAAGCCCCGTCAGTCCTCGCCAGCGGCGCGTGATGCCGACAGCCACGACGTGATCCGCGTGCACGGCGCCCGGGTGAACAACCTCAAGGACATCCGGCTCGAGATCCCGAAGCGCAGGCTGACGGTGTTCACCGGCGTCTCCGGCTCGGGCAAGAGCTCGCTGGTGTTCGGCACGATCGCCGCGGAGTCGCAGCGGATGATCAACGAGACCTACAGCGCCTTCGTCCAGGGGTTCATGCCGACCCTGGCGCGGCCCGACGTCGACGTACTCGAGGGATTGACGACGGCCATCATCGTCGACCAGGAGCGGATGGGCGCCAACCCCCGGTCGACCGTCGGCACGGCTACCGACGCGAACGCCATGCTGCGCATCCTCTTCAGCCGGCTCGGGAAGCCGCACCTCGGCTCGCCCCAGGCGTTCTCGTTCAACGTCCCGACGCGGACCGCGAGCGGAGCTCTGACCGTCGACAAGGGGCGCGGTCAGCGGAAGGTCGTTCGCAACCTCGTCTACCTCGGCGGCATGTGCGCGCGCTGCGAGGGTCGCGGGGAGGTGAACGACATCGACCTGACCCAGCTGTACGACGACAGCAAGTCGCTCAAGGAGGGGCCGTTCTCGATCCCGGGCTACAGCATGGACGGCTGGTACGGCCGGATCTTCATCGGGAGCGGCTTCTTCGACCCGGAGAAGCCGATCGCGAAGTACACCAGGCGCGAGCTCGACGACCTGCTCTACAAGGAGCCGACCAAGATCAAGGTGGACGGGATCAACCTGACGTACGAGGGCCTGATCCCGAGGCTCCAGCGGTCGACGCTGTCCAAGGACCTCGACTCGTTGCAGCCTCACGTGCGCGCGTTCGTCGAGCGTGCGGTGACCTTCACCACCTGCCCGGACTGCGACGGCACCCGGCTCAACGAGCAGGCCCGGTCCTCGAAGGTCCACGGCACCACCATCGCCGAGGCCAGCGCGATGCAGATCAGTGACCTCTCCGAGTGGGTCGGCGGACTGGACGAACCGTCGGTGGCGCCGCTGCTGGGATCCCTGCAGCACACCCTCGAGTCGTTCGTGGAGATCGGGCTCGGCTACCTCGCCCTCGACCGCCCGGCCGGGACTCTGTCGGGAGGGGAGGCCCAGCGCACCAGGATGATCCGCCACCTCGGTTCGTCGCTGACCGACGTCACGTACGTCTTCGACGAGCCGACGATCGGGCTGCACCCCCACGACATCGAGCGGATGAACGGCCTCCTGCTGCAGCTGCGCGACAAGGGCAACACGGTGCTCGTCGTCGAGCACAAGCCGGAGACGATCTCGATCGCCGACCACGCCGTCGACCTCGGCCCGGGTGCGGGTACCGCGGGCGGCACCATCTGTTTCGAGGGAACCGTCCAGGGATTGTGGTCCAGCGACACCACGACCGGGAGGCACCTCGACGACCGCGCGCAGCTCAAGCCGGAGACCCGGACACCGACCGGAGCGCTGGAGGTCCGGGGCGCCGACCGGCACAACCTGCGGGACGTCGACGTCGACATCCCGCTCGGCGTGCTGGTGGTGGTCACCGGGGTCGCCGGCTCGGGCAAGAGCTCGCTGATGCAGGGCTCGGTCGCCGGCCGGGACGGGGTGGTGACGGTCGACCAGTCGGCGATCAGGGGCTCGCGGCGCAGCAACCCGGCGACGTACACCGGACTGCTCGACCCGATCCGCAAGGCGTTCGCCAAGGAGCACGGTGTGAAGCCGGCGTTGTTCAGCGCCAACTCCGAGGGCGCCTGTCAGAACTGCAACGGCGCGGGCGTGATCTACACCGACCTCGGGATCATGGCGGGCGTCGCGGCCACCTGCGAGGTGTGCGACGGGAAGCGCTTCGACGCGTCCGTCCTGGACTACCAGCTCGCCGGCAAGGACATCAGCGAGGTGCTGGCGATGTCTGTGGACGACGCCGAGGCCTTCTTCGGCGACGGCGACGGGAAGGTCTCGGCAGCCCACAAGATCCTGGAGCGGCTCGCCCAGGTCGGACTCGGCTACCTCACGGTCGGCCAACCGCTCACCACGCTCTCCGGCGGCGAGCGGCAGCGGCTCAAGCTTGCGACCCGGGTGGGTGACAAGGGTGGCGTCTACGTCCTCGACGAGCCGACCAGCGGTCTGCACCTCGCCGACGTCGAGCAGCTGCTCGGCCTGCTCGACCGGCTGGTGGACGACGGGAAGTCCGTGATCGTGGTCGAGCACCACCAGGCGGTCATGGCGCACGCCGACTGGATCGTCGACCTCGGGCCCGGCGCGGGTCACGACGGCGGCCGGATCGTCTTCGAGGGCACCCCGACCGAACTCGTCGCCGCCCGCTCCACGCTCACCGGCGAGCACCTCGCGGCGTACGTCGGCAGCTGACCGTGGCAGCCCCCGCCGACCCACCGCCACCGCGGGGCCGAGAGTCGTGGCACCATCTGCAGATGAACGACTACAGGGTCGCCGCCTTCCCCTTGAGGAATGGCCAGGTCGTCGGTCAGCAACCCGAGGGCACCAACCACGCCTACCTCAAGGGTGGCAAGACGACCGCCTGTGGGTTCGGGCTCCGCCAGATGCACCTGTTCGAGAGCCTGCGGTTCAGCCAACGCCCGCCTTCGGCGCGATGCCGGCTGTGCGCCAGGATCGTCGGCGCGGGCGACCACTAGGAGGCGCCGCGAGGACCGGACCGTGGATCCCACGCGAGCCCGCTGTCCTTCATCGCAATGAGTGACGAACCCGCGAGACGGATTCGTTACGTTCACCGAGCGGCCGCGGTTCGTCCCCGTGCCTTGGCCGCCGACGCCCGGCCTCTGGTCCCAAGCTCAGTCGCCGGGCGTCAACATCTGTGGCCCCCCGTCTCGCCGATTTCGGTGAGGAGACCCGTGGCCTCCGAGGACTAGCGTCCGATTCGGGACGCCGGAATCTGCAGTCAGGCGTCGAGGCCGGCGCGAGCTCCAGTGTCGTCGCCGGTTTCCAGGTCGCTCGCATCGTCCAACCCCCGTGACGACGACGCGGGCGGCCTGCCACCTCATTCGGCGGGCGTGACCTCCATCGAGCGGTCGCGTCGTTGGCTGTCGAGGTCAGCCCAGAGCCTCGCGCAGGTTCCTACGGATCCGTCTGAGCGAGGCCCCCGGAGCGGCTCCGTCGAGGGGACGACCGTACTGGGCGTACTCCAGGGCCACGTCCGCCTCGAACAGGGCCTCTCGCACTCCGGCGTGAGCGTTGTCCAACGCTCCCAGGACGCCTTGCAGCGCCGCTTGCAGGCCGGCGTCGTCGAGCTCACCGTGCTCGTGGTCGGCGACGGCGACGAGCAGAGCGGCTCGCATGCGCTCGTAGTGCTCGTCCACGTCGCTGTCAGTCCAGGTAGTCCCGGAGCACCTGCGAGCGGCTCGGGTGACGCAGCTTGGACATCGTCTTCGACTCGATCTGCCGGATCCGCTCGCGGGTCACGCCGTACACCTTGCCGATCTCGTCGAGCGTCTTGGGCTGACCGTCGGTGAGTCCGAACCGCATCGAGACCACGCCCGCCTCTCGCTCGGACAGCGTGTCGAGCACGGCATGCAGCTGCTCCTGCAGGAGCGTGAAGCTCACCGCGTCGGCCGGGACGATCGCCTCGGAGTCCTCGATCAGGTCGCCGAACTCGCTGTCGCCGTCCTCGCCCAGCGGCGTGTGCAGCGAGATCGGCTCGCGGCCGTACTTCTGGACCTCGACGACCTTCTCGGGCGTCATGTCGAGCTCCTTGGCGAGCTCCTCCGGGGTGGGCTCGCGGCCGAGGTCCTGGAGCATCTGCCGCTGGACGCGGGCCAGCTTGTTGATGACCTCGACCATGTGCACGGGGATGCGGATCGTGCGGGCCTGGTCGGCCATCGCACGCGTGATGGCCTGCCGGATCCACCACGTGGCGTACGTCGAGAACTTGTAGCCCTTGGTGTAGTCGAACTTCTCGACCGCCCGGATCAGACCGAGGTTGCCCTCCTGGATCAGGTCGAGGAAGAGCATGCCGCGTCCGGTGTAGCGCTTGGCCAGGCTGACCACAAGACGGAGGTTGGCCTCGAGGAGGTGGTTCTTCGCGCGGCGGCCGTCCTCGGCGATCCACTCGAGCTCCTCCTCGAGCTTGGTCGACAGCTTGCCACCCTTGGCGAGCTTCTCCTCGGAGAACAGGCCGGCCTCGATCCGCTTCGCGAGCTCGACCTCCATCTCGGCGTTGAGCAGCGGGACCTTGCCGATCTGCTTGAGATAGTCCTTGACCGGGTCGGCGGTCGCGCCCGCCACCATCACCTGCTGCTCGGGCTCTCCGGCGTCGTCGGCGTCGGAGACGACGAACGTCGCCTGCTTCTCGTCCTCCTCGATCGAGGGGTCCGTCTTCACGTCCGCCTCGAACTTCTCGTCGGGGATGTCGGGCAGGATCTTCGACCCGTCAGGACCGACGACCTCGACCGTGTCGAGCGTGACGGGGGCCGGTGCCGCGGCCTTCGCCGGCGCCTTGGTCGCGGTCCTCTTGGCCGTGCCCGCGGGCTTCGCCGCCGCCTTCTTGGCCGGAGCCTTCTTGGCTGGAGCGGACTTCGTGGCCGCCTTCGTGGCTGGCGCCTTGGCCGTCGTCTTCGCCTGGCTCGTCGTGGTCTTCTTGCGCGCGGTCGAGGACACGAACACCTCTCGTCAAGGACACTTGGGCGCGGCAAGGCCCGGTATGGTCAAGAGCCGCAGGTGCCATTCTGCCACGGACCTGGTCGCAACCACGAAGTGGCAGGCCCTCCCGTCGTACGGCGAGACGGCTCAGCCGGAGGCCGGCCGGGCCTTGGCCGCGGCCTTCTTCTCCTGCTTGTATGCACGCACCTTCTGCAGCGACGCGGGATCCACGACATCGGCGACCGAGCGGTAACCCTCGAGCGCGTAGTCGCCCGCCGCCTGCTCCCACCCGTCAGGCCGTACGCCGCGCTGTTTGGCCAGCAGGGCCACGAAGATCTGGGCCTTCTGCCGGCCGAACCCGGGCAGCGCCATGACCCGCTTCAGCAGGTCGGCACCTGACGGGGCCTCGGTCCAGAGCCGCTCGGCGTGACCGTCGTACCGCTCCTCGACCAGGGCCGCGATCTCCTGCAGCCGGGCGGCCATGGAGCCCGGGAACCGGTGGATCGCCGGCGTGGTCGAGCAGAGGGTCTTGAACTGCTCCGGGTCGGCGGCCGCGATCGCCGCCGGGTCGAGGGTGCCGAAGCGCTCGAGCACCTTCGCCGGGCCGCGGAACGCGTGCTCCATCGGGTACTGCTGGTCGAGCATCATCCCCACCAGGAGGGCGAAGGGTGACTCGTCGAGTACGGCGTCCGCGTGCGCGTCGCCCGTGAGGCTCAGTCCCATGGGGTCATCCTGCCGCACGAGCAGGGCCGGACTCGATCACGTTCGTCAATAGTGGGGAGTCCAAGCGGGTCGGCGTCGTCGTACCGTCGGGCCCAAGCGACCAGCGACGTACGCACGGGTGCCAGGGATGCGCAGCACGAGGCATCGCCGGAGCATCGGTGAGCTCGGAGCGGTCTTCGGCACGTTATCGAGATGGCACGGGGATTCACATGGCCTTCACACGTACCTTGTTCGCGGCCGGCCTCGGGCTCGGGCTGGCACTGGCCGGTCCGGCCGGCGCCGCCAGCGCCGCCACGGCCGGCACCACTGCGGCCAGCTGGACGCCGCGGCTCCTGCCCTCGCCCGCGGACCAGGTCGTCGAGGAGCTCGAGCCGTGCAACGGCACGATGTACGCCGTCGGCACGATGACGGCGGTCGCCCGGGGCTTCACGACGTACACGCGCTCGAACGCGTTCAGCTTCTCCGAGACCACCGGCGTGATGACGAACTGGGCTCCGCAGGCCAACGGCACGGTCCGGTCGATCGCCTTCTCGCCTGACTGCTCGACCGCCTACCTCGGCGGGATGTTCACCACCGTCAACGGCGTGTCGGCGAACCACCTCGTCGCCGTCGACACCGCCACCGGTGCGGTGAAGACGGGCTTCAAGGACAGCGCGGCCGGCCAGGTCGACACGGTCCGGTACACCCACGGCCAGGTCATCATCGGCGGGACCTTCAACAAGGTGAACGGCGTGTCGCGCGCTCGGATGGCCAGCCTCGACCCGACCACCGGGACCGTGACGTCGTACCTCAACCTGAACGTCACCGGGAACTACCCCAACACGGGCACCAAGGTCTACAACTCGCAGCTGAGCCACTCGGGCAACAAGCTGCTGATCGAGGGTGTCTTCACCTCGATCGACGGTCAGCCGCGGCAGCAGATGGCGGTGGTGGACCTCGGGGCGTCGTCGGCGACGCTCGACGGCTGGACCTCGCCCGAGCTCTCGCAGGCCTGTGTCATCGGGTTCTACGCACGCGGCGGCAACTGGTCACCGGACGACAGCACGATCTACACCGCGACCACCGGCTACAAGCCGACGTCCGGGCCGGGCTCCAACACCCATGACACGCGTGCCGGGCTCTGCGACGCCGTCGCTTCGTTCCCCGCGACCTCTGCCTCGGTCACCCACACCTGGATCAACTACACCGGATGCGACTCCTACTACTCCGTCGCGGCCGACGACAGCAACGTCTACGTGAGCGGGCACGAGCGCTGGGCCAACAACCCGAGGGGCTGCGACGCCGCAGGCCCTGGCGCCCTCAGCCGCCCGGGACTCGCCTCGATGGACCCCACGACCGGGCTGGCCACGGCGTGGAACCCGACCCGATCCCTGGGTCACGGGTCTCATCAGCTGCTGCTGACGAGTGCAGGACTCTGGATCGCCAGCGACACCTGGACGAACGGCGGCGCGCAGAAGTGCGCCGGCGCCGGCAAGCACGGCGGCATCTGCTTCCTGCCTTACTGACGTCAGGCATCCGCGCGCGGAGGGGGGTCCGCGCGCGGATCGCCGGCGCCGCCCCGGAAGCTGTGCGGTCAGCCGACCTTGACGGCCAGCACCGGGCAGGGCGCGTCGAGGAGGATGCGCTGGGCGTTGCTGCCCAGGATCAGCTTGCCGACCGGGGTCCTGCGACGCAGGCCGATCACGATCAGCTCGGCGCCGCTCGACTCGGCGATGCCGATGAGGTCCTCGGCCGGCTCGAAGCCGCGGACCAGCTGACGGAGGTCGTAGGGCACGCCGGACTCCTTCAGCCGCGCCTCGAGGGCCGCGAGATCCTTGGCGGACTGCACCGACGACTCGTCGTCGTACTCGCGGCCGCCGCGATGGGAGTTCACGACGATGAGAGAGGCCTGGCGCAGTCGCGCCTCGGCGATGCCCTGATCGACCGCGGCCTCGCCCTCCGGCTTGGCCACGTATCCCACGACCACTGCTCCCATGGGCTCTTCCCTCCGCTGCACCGACCCTGCATCGACGGCGGCTCCGTCGCTCCGGCCCTCGGCCTTCCGGGGCAACTTATCCCACGCGGCGCCACTCGACGCCGGGTGGCTCCTGTGGAAGACGGAACGGCGGTCGGCCGGCGGTGAGGCAGGCTGGCGAGATGGCGGTGCTGCACGACACTCTCGCCCCGGCCCAGCGTCGGCTGCTCCGTCGGGCCGTGCTCGAGCTGGCCACCGGCGAGCACCGTCGGCACTTCCCGCCGGTCCTGCACGTCGGCACTCCGGGAGGCCCCACGATCGCGATCACCGACGACCCCGCGTGGGACCACGGCTTGCGAAGCGACCTGGTCGGCGCCGCGCTGCGGGCGCTGCGCGAACCCGCCTGGGCCTGGGTGACCCGGTCGGGGCCCCTCACCCTGCAGGACGTGGACGCTGCGTGGCTCGGGCCGACCGTGACCGCCGCCGCCGAAAGCGGGGCCGACGTGGCTTTCGTCGTCGTGACGCGGCACGGCTGGACCGACCCGCGTTCCGGCGTACGGCGGGAGTGGAAGCGGATCCGCCGGCGCTGACCGCCGCCTCCCATGTGTGTGTGCGACCCGACCGGCCTCAGTCCCAGGTGTGGACGGGCTCGTTGCTGTGCATCCGCTCGCGATACTCCAGCAGAGTGGCCCGCAACGCGTCGTACCGGTCCTCGCCCGTACGGCGGTGCATCCGGTCGACGAACCAGCTCGCGCCGTTGACCCCTCGCAGGCAGCGCTGCTCGATGATGCCGAGCAACCGGTCGCTGTCCTCGGTGGCGACACCCCACGAGGCGAGGCCGTCGTAGGCCATCGGCAGCAGCCGGCGCAGGACCAGCTCGGTCGCCTTCACCTCTCCGATGCCGGGCCAGTAGATGGCCGCCTCGATGCCGTCCTCCGCCGCGGTCTCGAAGTTCTCCTCGGCAGCCTGGAACGACATCTGTGACCACAACGGCCGGTCGCTCTCGGCGAGGTGCCGGACGAGCCCGAAGTAGAACGCGGCGTTCGCGATCAGGTCGGCCACGGTCGGGCCCGCGGGCAGCACGCGGTTCTCCACGCGGAGGTGGGGCGTGCCGTCGTTGATGTCGTACACCGGCCGGTTCCAGCGGTAGATCGTGCCGTTGTGCAGGCGCAGCTCGGCGAGCTGAGGCGTGCCTCCCGACTCGAGGACCGCGACCGGGTCCTCCTCGGCGATGATCGGCAGCAGCGCCGGGAAGTAGCGGACGTTCTCCTCGAACAGGTCGAACACCGAGTTGATCCAGCGCTCGCCGAACCACACCCGCGGTCGCACGCCCTGCGCCTTCAGCTCCTCGCTCCGGGTGTCCGCGGCCTGCTCGAACAGAGGGATCCGGGTCTCGCGCCAGAGCTCCTTGCCCAGACAGTACGGCGAGTTGGCACCGACCGCGAGCTGCACCGACGAGATCGCCTGCGAGGCGTTCCAGTACGCCGCGAACTGCTCGGGCGACGTCTGCACGTGGAACTGCGTGCTGGTGCAGGCGGCCTCGGGGAGGATCGAGTCGGCCGTCGTGATCAGCCGCTCCGGACCCGTGATGTCGATCCGGATGTCCTCGCCGCGCGCATGCAGGATCTGCTCGCTCAACAGCCGATAGCGCGGGTTGGCGCTCATCGTCTGCGGCGCGAAGTGACCCGGGGCGAGCGTCGGCAGCACCCCGATCATCACCTGGTGCGTCCCGACATCGGCGGACCGGGCCTCGGCGTCGTTCAGGGATCGGCGCAGGTTGGCCTCGAACGTCTTGAGACCGCCCGTACGCAGCAGAGCCGGAGGCACGTTGATCTCGATGTTGAACTGGCCGAGCTCGGTCTGGAAGTCGGGGTCGGCGATCGCGGCCAGCGCCTCGGCGTTCTTGAGCGCGGGGTCACCGGCGTCGTCGACGAGGTTGAGCTCGACCTCCAGCCCGGTCATCGGGTCGTCGGTGTGGAACCGGTTCTCGGTGAGCATCCGCTCGAACACATCGAGACAGCGATGCACCTTCTCGCGGTAGCGGGTGCGGTCGGCTCGGGAGAACTCCTGTGCTTCGACGTCTTCTCCCATGCGCGCAGCCTAGGGTTCGCGGCGGTGCCCGGCCAGGGCGTGATCTCACGCGCTGTGGGGGTCGGAGGCCACGTCCTCCCAGGCCGAGGGCGGGACGGCCCGGCTCAGACACTCGGCGAGGCAGGCCGCGAGGGGATGATCGGGGTCTGCCTCGCGGCACCGGTCGAGAGCGCACCACGCGAGCGCCCCATGCCCCGCCTGCCAGGCGCAGAACGCGGTGACCACGGCCGCCTCCGCGACCTGTGGCTCGGGTGCTCGTCGCAAGAGCTCCGACCAGAGGCGGAGGTGGGCCTCGACGGTGCTCTGAGAGACCGCGAAGAGCGCGGCGTCGCGCACGTCGACCCGCACGACCGCTCGCAGGACGCGGGCGGCCTCGTCGTCGTCGGGCTCGGCCCCGCCGGCGGCACATCGGGCCAGCAGTTCGCGGACCCAGCCGACCTCGGCCGGCCCGGGGTCGGGAAGCCTGCCCTGGAGGTCGGCCAGGCGACGCTGGTCCACGGCTACGGGTGCCAGGGTCTCGCGCAGGGCGTCGCGGGAGTCGAGGGTCACCCGGCCCTCGAACACTGCCTGGGCGGCGAACGGATGGCTCCCCTCGTCGTAGGCGAAGGGCTCCGACTCCGTGCCGCCCGGGCGGCACGGCACCCGCCACCACCGGCCCTCGTGGGCACGCAGCACGTCGACCACACCGATCCTCTGCGCCGCGAAGGCGCGGTGAAGGGGCTGCGCCGCCCGGGCCGCGAGGGACGCGTCGTCGGTGTAGAAGACGAACACGACGCGCCCGACCCGCTGGGTGACGGCGGGCTCGAGCAGCGCGTCGACCATCCCGCCTACGGAGGACGGCAGCTCGGCGTGGGGAGGAAGGTCGATCCGGGCATGGAAGCAGCGCGGTGCGTCGAACGTGAGCATGACGAGCGAGTCGCGCGGCCGGAAGCCCAGGACGACCGGGACGGCGGCCACGAGGTCTTCGGGACGGCGCGCAGTGAGCGTTGTGGTCATGAACCTCACCGTGCTCCCCGCCCTCTCCCGCCCGCACCCTGCCCGGTCCCGCCTGGGGACGACACCTGTCCGGACCTCTGGTGTGGACGGCGAGCGGGCCGTCGTACGGGCCCCCCGTCCCTGTCGGTGCCCGGCGATAGGTTGCCTGCATGCGTCAGGTCGCGTCCGTGATGCACCTTGACCTCGACGCCTTCTTCGCCTCGGTCGAGCAGCGTGACAAGCCGTCGCTGCGAGGCAAGCCGGTCGTCGTCGGTGGGGTCGGTGGCCGGGGCGTGGTCGCGACCGCGTCGTACGAGGCCCGCGTGTACGGCGTGCGCTCGGCCATGTCGACCCGCGAGGCGCGGTCACGCTGCCCCCACGCGGCGTTCCTCAACCCCAGGTTTCACGCCTATCGAGCGACCAGCGAGTCGGTGATGGAGCTGATGCGCGACATCTCGCCCCTGGTCGAGCCGCTCTCCGTCGACGAGGCGTTCGTCGACCTCGCCACGTCGGAGCTGACGACGTTCGACGAGCCGACTCTGCTCGCCTTCGCGGAAGGCCTCCGCGCGCGGGTGCGCGAGGTGACCGGCGGACTCACCGCGTCGGTCGGCATCGGCACCTCGAAGTTCATCGCGAAGGTGGCCAGCGACCTCGACAAGCCCGACGGCCTGGTGATCGTGGCAGCCGGGTCGGAGCGCGACCTGCTCCGGCCCATGCACGTCACGGTGATCCCGGGCGTCGGCCCGGCCACGGCCGAGCGGCTCCGCAGAGCCGGCATCACCACCGTCGCCGACCTCGAGGACGTCAGCGAGGACGAGCTGGTCCGGCTCCTCGGCAAGGCGCACGGCCACGGCCTGCATCTCCTGGCCCGCGCCGAGGACGACCGAGCCGTCGTCCCCGAGCGCGAGACCAAGTCGGTCAGTGTCGAGGGCACCTACGACACCGACCTCACCGACCCCCGGCTGATGGCGGGCCTGGTGACCCGGCAGGCGGCCAACGTCGCCGACCGGCTAAGGAAGAACGGTCTCTCGGGCCGGACGATCACGCTGAAGGTGCGGCTGCACGACTTCACCACCCTCTCCCGCTCCACGACGCTCCTCGCGCCCACGGATGCGGGTCCGACCATCGCCCGGCTGGCGCGCGGACTGCTCGGCGAGCTCGACACCACCGGCGGCGTCCGGCTGCTCGGCGTCGGCGTCTCCGGCCTGGCCGACTGGATCCAGGACGACCTGTTCGGCCCCGACGACGACGCCGACGACGACGAGCCGGTCGGGGCGCTGCCCGAGCCACCCGACGGCCGCACCTGGTGGCCCGGGATGGACGTCGTCCACGACGACCTCGGGCGCGGCTGGGTCTGGGGTTCCGGTCGCGGCATCGTCACCGTGCGTTTCGAGACCGCCGACACCCCACCCGGGCCGGTCCGTTCGTTCCAGGTCGACGACCCGGCGCTCAGCGCGTGGCGGCACGAGTGAACGCGACGGCCTCGCCCGGCCTCAGCTGCGCGCACTGCCACAGATCGACCGCCTCGACGACAGCGACCACCGGATAGCCACCCGTCGTCGGATGGTCCGCGAGGAACACGACCGGCCGGCCGTCGGGAGGCACCTGGACCGCCCCGAGCACCATCCCCTCGCTGGGCAGCTCTTCGCTTCGGGCCAGCGGCAGCGGGTCACCCTCCAGACGGAGCCCGATGCGGTCGGAGTGCGGCGACACCGTGTACGACCTGCGGCACAGCAGGTCGAGCACGTCGCCGGCCACCCGGTCCGCGCGCGGCCCGAGCAGCACCCGCAGCGGTCCGGTGGCCGGTGGGCGCGGCGTGTCCAGGGGCGCCGGCGGACCCGACGCGCGGCCGACCGGCAGGACGTCACCGGCCGCAACCGGAGGAGGCCCGACGTGCCCGAGCGTGTCGGTCGAACGCGATCCCAGCACGGGCTGCACCGAGATGCCGCCGGTGCACGCGACGTACGTCCGGAGCCCGCTCGCGGGCCGGCCCAGCCGCAGCTCCGCTCCTGCGGGCAGCCACACCGCGGCCCCGAACGCGGCGTGCCGCCGGTCGACCTCGACGCCGCACGGCGCGCCGGTGACCGCGACCCAGACGTCCTGGTCTGTGGTGACGACGAGCCCCCCGAGCAGGACCTCGAGGCATGCGGCGTCGGGCGAGTTGCCCACGAGCCGCTGTGCGAGGGCGGCTGCCGGCGCGTCGAGTGCACCGGACCGCGGCACACCGAGGTGCGCCCAGCCGGGCCGCCCGAGGTCCTGCACCAGCACCGACGGACCCACCTCCCCGACGTGCAGGCTCATCGCGCGACGGCCAGGTACGTCGAGAGGCCCGGGGACGTGTCCCGGAACCTCACGCGCACCCCGGGGGCGAGCAGGGCCGGCTCGGCGCGGTCGGGATCCCACAGCACCGCGTCGGTCCGTCCGATCACCTGCCAGCCACCCGGTGAGTCGCCCGGGTACACCCCGCACCACCGGCCGGCGAGCGCGACGGACCCGGCCGGGACGCGGGTGCGTGGCGTCGCAAGACGGGGTACGTCGTACTCGAGACCCGAGAGGTAGGCGAAACCCGGTGCGAAGCCGCAGAAAGCGGAGACGAACTCCGTCCGCTGGTGCCGGGCGACGACCTCGTCGACCGGGCAGCCCCACTGCTCGGCGATGAAGGGTAGGTCGGGGCCGTCGTAGGTGACCGCGATCTCCAGGGCTGGGCCGGGCGCCCTCTCCCCCGGACGCCAGCCGGCGAGCGTCTCGGCGACGCGTACGGCGTCGTCCACCCCGTCGAAGAGCACCGTCTCGGCACCGGGCACCACCTCGCGAGCCAGGCGCCGGTCTCGACCCCACGCGGCGAGGGCGACCGCCTGCTGCGGCGAGGGCACCTCCGCCAGGAGAGCCTCACGACCCACGGTGAGGGTGCGCACGATCTCGTCTCCAGGCGAGGAAATAGGTGAGGGGCTCTCGATGGTATGAGCACCAAGAGCCCCTCGGGTGATCGCGCGGTGGCGCCCGATCGCGGCGAAGCCCCCCGATCCCGCCTGCCGCCACCGGCGAGCGCCGCGAGCAAGCTCGCAGTATGGATCTTCCTGCTTTGCCACCCCAACCCTCCGCAAGCGGCGGGTTGGTAGGAGAGTTCTATGCCTTCGCGACACCGATGCGCAAGAGGCTTCGAGGGAGATTTCCCGACTATTTCCGGGACTCGGCGTGTCGTCCACAGAACGTGCTACCTCCTCCACAAGAACACTGCGATCCTCCACAGGAAAGGGGTGCGGGCTGTGGAGAAGTCAGGGCGTGAGGAACGGCGCGAGCACGTAGCCCGCGGCCTCCAGCGCACGTCGTACGGCGTGCGCGTGAGCGACCGCGTCGGGCGAGTCACCGTGGACGCACAGCGAGGCGACGCCCGGCGCCAAGGCGACCGCCTGGGCCGCGATCTCCTCGCCGTCCCCGAGCAGCGCGCCGGGCTGGCCGCGGTCGACCAGCCTCCCGTCGGTGTAGCCGCGGTCGGGGAACCCCTCGTCGTACGACGCGCGGCCGGCCGCCGCCGCGAGCTCCAGGAACCGCGATCCGGGGAAGCCGAGCACGGCCAGCCCGGCCGACCCGTCGAGCACGGCCCCGGCCTGCTCGGGGTCCCAGATGACGCGGTGGTAGAGCGCACCGTGCGGCTTCACGTAGCGCACGGAGGTGCCCTCGGCGACGGCGATCTCCGAGAGGGTCGCGATCTGCTCCGCCACCTGGTCGCGCAGCTCGTGCGCCGGCAGGTCGTGGGCGACCCGGCCGAAGCTCGCCCGGTCGCGATAGGACACCTGGGCCCCGACGACCACCCCGATCCTGGCCGCCTCCGAGCAGACGAAGCGCATCGTCTCCGGCGTCCCCGCGTGGAAGCCGCACGCGACGTTCGCCGTCGTCACGACCGCGAGCAGGCCCGCGTCGTCGGTGACCTCCTCACCGAGGTCCGCGTTGAGGTCGACCGTCAGTCGTGGCTCAGCCGGCATCGGGGACGGCGATGGTGCGGTAGTCCACGGTGACCTCGTAACCCAGCCGGTCGTAGAGCGCGCGGGCCCCCGCGTTGTGGGCGAACACGTTGAGCCCGACGGCGAAGTGACCGTGCTCGCGGCACCACAGCGCGCCGGCGTTCATGATCGCCGCGCCGTAGCCGCGGCGGCGGTGGTCCTCGCGCACCACGATGTCGTAGACGAACGCCATCGGCCGGTCGGTGTTGAGCCAGAGATGACCGACACGCGCGTCGTCGACCCGGGCCGTGAAGAACTGCTGTCCCGGCGAGTCGATCCCTGCCGGGATGAGCTGGGCCAGCTGTTCGCGGCTCCGGGCGTCGGCGGCCTCCTGCGTCATCCCGGCGGAGGCCAGCTCGGCGGCGTAGTCGACGGCCATACGGGCGTGGAACTCGTCGAACTCCTCCGAGCTCATCGGGTGCAGCCCGACCGGCTCGGGGTCGTCGACCGGCGCGTCGAGGAGCAGCCGCATGTTGGTGGCACGCGCGACGAAGCCCGGCAGGGAGACCATGGCCGACCGCGTCGGGTCGGCTGGCACACCGGCGAGGGCGACCTGCGGCACACCTTCACCGCGAGCGAGCTCGAACACGTGGGGCAGCAGCTCGGCCACCCGGGCGGGGTCGTCGAGCCGTACGTCGAAGATCCCGCCGGCGTCCCCGTCACGCCCCCACCAGAGGAAGCCGACCCCGCGGTCGTCGTCGACGGCCTCGAGGAGCCGCGTGTCCTCGAGCGACCGGCTGACCATCGCCTCCGCCTGCTCGCGCGCCGGTGCCGGGTCGTCGTACTGGTTCTCGAACCGCAGGGAGGCCTGCCTCGCCACCAGGGTGGGGCGCCACTCGGGCAGCTGGTCGGTGGGCACCGCGCGGAGTTCGAGCACACGGCGATGCTAGTTGCTGTCGCCGACGGCTACTGTCCGCCACATGACGATCCCCGAGGGCGACGCGACGTCAGGACATCCGCCCGTCGCCGCACGCCGACCGGTGACCACCGAGCACCACGGCCGGTCACGCACCGACGCCTACGACTGGCTCCGCGCCAAGGACGACCCGGAGGTCATCGCCTACCTCGAGGCGGAGAACGCCTGGACCGCCGCCCGCACCGACCACCTCGCCGGCCTCCGCGAGAAGCTGTACGACGAGATCAAGGCCCGCACCAAGGAGACCGACCTGTCGGTGCCGGGCCGCAACCGCGGCTGGTGGTACTACGGACGCTCCTTCGAGGGTCGGGAGTACGGCGCGACCTGCCGCGTCGTGGTCACCGACGAGTCCGACTGGACCCCTCCGATGCCCGCCGAGGACGCCGGACCCGACGAGCCGGCGCTGCCCGGCGAGGAGGTGCTCCTCGACCACGACGAGCTGGCCCGCGACCACTCCTTCTACTCGGTTGGCGGGGTCTCGGTGAGCCTCGACGGCACGCTCCTGGCCTACTCGACCGACACGGTCGGGAGTGAGCGCTACATCCTCCGGGTCAAGGACCTGACCAGCGGCGACCTCCTTCCCGACCGGATCGAGGGCGTCCTGGGCGGCGGCACGTGGAGCGCCGACGGCCGCGACCTCTACTACTGCACCGTCGACGAGTCGTGGCGGCGCGACACCGTATGGCGCCACCGCCTGGGTACCACCCAGGCCGACGACGAGCTGGTCTTCCACGAGCCGGACGAGCGCTTCTGGGTCGGCATCGGCCGGAGCCGGAGCGACCGTTTCCTGGTCGTCGCGAGCGGCTCCAAGAACACCTCCGAGAGCCGCTTCCTCGACGCCGAGCGGCCCGAGGCCGGGTGGGTCCTGTTCCACCCGCGACAGGAGGGACTCGAGTACGGCCTCGAGCACGCGGTCATCGCGGGCGAGGACCGGTTCCTGGTGCTGCACAACGCCGCCGGCCCCGACTTCGAGATCGGGAGCACGCCCGTCGCCGCCACCCCGCCCGAGGAGTGGCAGCCCCTGGTGGCGTACGACGAGCACGTGCGGCTCGAGGACGTGTCGGCGTACGCCGGTCACCTACTGGTGCACCAGCGCAGCGGCGGCCTCACCCAGCTGCGGATCCTCGAGCTCGGTGACGACGGGATCGGCGACGACTACCTCGTCGACTTCCCCCAGGAGCTCTACACCGTCCGCGGTGGAGGCGGCCAGCAGTTCGACCAGCCGACCGTGCAGGTCGGCTACGTGTCGATGACGGTGCCCTCCTCGGTCTACGACTACGACGTCCGCACCCGCGAGCTCACGCTCCTCAAGCAGCAGCCGGTCCGCGGCCACGACCCCGCGGCGTACGAGGAGCACCGGCTCTGGGCCACCGCCGACGACGGCGCCCAGATCCCCGTCTCGCTGGTGTGCCGGAAGGGTGCTGCCGCCGACGGCCCGATCCCCTTCCTCCTGTACGGCTACGGCGCCTACGAGATCTCGACCGATCCCAGCTTCTCCATCGCCCGGCTCTCCCTGCTCGACCGCGGGGCCGGCATGGCGATCGCGCACGTGCGTGGGGGCGGCGAGATGGGCCGCCACTGGTACGACGACGGCAAGCTGCTGCACAAGCGCCACACCTTCTCGGACTTCGCGGCCTGCGCCCGGCACCTGGTCGAGTCCGGATGGACGACGCACGACCTCCTGGTCGCGGAGGGCGGCTCGGCGGGCGGGCTGCTGATCGGCGCCGTCGCCAACGACTACCCGGAGCTCTTCGGCGGCCTGGTCGCCGACGTGCCGTTCGTAGACGCGCTCACCTCGATGCTCGACGCCAGCCTCCCGCTGACCGTCACCGAGTACGACGAGTGGGGCGACCCGAACGACCCGGAGGTGTACGACTACCTCGCCGGCTACGCGCCGTACGACAACGTGGCGGCGCAGGACTACCCGCCGATCCTCGCCACGACCTCGCTCCACGACACCCGGGTGCTCTATGTCGAGCCCGCCAAGTGGGTGGCGCGGCTCCGCGCGACCGCGGTCGGCAGACAGGACTTCCTGCTCAAGACCGAGCTCTCCGCCGGCCACGGCGGAGTGTCCGGCCGCTACCAGGCATGGCACGACCGGGCGTTCACCCAGGCATGGATCCTCGATCGCATGGGGCTCGCTGCCGATCCGGCCAGCTGAAGGGCGGCTGCCTGGCGAGCAAGCTCGCAGCGGCGTTCGCTGCGGCGGGTCGCCCGGACTACGTCCCCCGACCCGACGCCAGACGGTGGCGCCTTGCGAGCAAGCTCGCAGCGGCGTTCGCTGCGGCGGGTCGCCCGGACTACGTCCCCCGACCCGACGCCAGACGGTGGCGCCTTGCGAGCAAGCTCGCAGCGGCGTTCGCTGCGGCGGGTCGCCCGGACTACGTCCCCCGACCCGACGCCAGACGGTGGCGCCTTGCGAGCAAGCTCGCAGCGGCGTTCGCTGCGGCGGGTCGCCCGGACTTCGTCCGTTCGACCCGACGCCAGACGGTGGCGCCTTGCGAGCAAGCTCGCAGCGGCGTTCGCTGCGGCGGGTCGCCCGGACTTCGTCCGTTCGACCCGTCCTCGCTCAGCCCTGAGAACTTTCTGAGAGTTCGCCGCCGACGCAACTCCCCGGACCGCTCGCACGTCGGGATGGGTGAAGGGTCCGAACACCTGGCCATGGGAATCCTCCCGGCTCCCGGTGCGTTGGAGTCGATGTGGGAGCTACCGATGGGTAGACGGCCTACGCAGCAGAGGAGGCGCACATGGCGACACGGACGATCAGCGCGACCCGGGAGATCGAGGGCCGCGACAGCGTCGGGCTGTACCTCGACGAGATCGCGCGCACTCCCCTGCTCGACGCGGCCGCCGAGGTCGAGCTCTCGAAGACCATCGAAGCCGGTCTCTTCGCCGAGGCGCTGCTGGCCGAGGGCCGGGTCGGCCGGAAGAAGGGCGGCGCGCCGCTGACGGCCACCGAGGAGGAGCTGACCTGGCTCGCCGAGGAGGGCCGCCGCGCCACGACCCGGTTCATCAACGCCAACCTGCGCCTGGTCGTCTCGATCGCCCGCAAGTACGGCCGTGCCCAGATGCCGATGCTGGACCTGATCCAGGAGGGCAACACCGGGCTGATCCGTGCGGTCGAGAAGTTCGACTACACCAAGGGCTACAAGTTCTCGACCTACGCCACATGGTGGGTCCGCCAGGCGATCACCCGCGGCATCGCGCAGCAGGCACGCGTCGTACGTCTGCCCGTGCACGTCGTCGAGGAGCTCAACCAGGTCGGTGGGGCGCGTCGTACCCTCGAGCGGCAGCTGGGCCGCGACCCGGAGCCCGAGGAGATCGCGGTCGAGCTCGACATGGCCCTCGACCGGGTCCTCGATCTGCTCGCCTGGGGTCGCGACCACGTCAGCCTCGACACCCCGGTGGACGAGGACGGCGACACCTCGCTGGGCGACCTGATGGCGCAGGAGACCTCGCCCGGCCCCGACGACACGGTCCTCGACGTGGAGGCGCGCGAGCGGCTCGACCAGCTCGTCGGGCAGCTCGACGAGCGCGCCGCAGACATCATCCGTGCCCGCTACGGGCTCCTCGACGGACGCCAGCACAAGCTGGCCGACATCGGCGCCCGCCACGGCATCTCCGCCGAGCGTGTGCGTCAGCTCGAGCGCGAGGCGCTGCAGAAGCTGCGCCGACTCGGCGATCCCGATCTGGCTGCCTGAGAGCCGGCCTGAGCGAGGAGGGTCGGGCCGACGCAGTCCGCCCGACCCACCGCAGCGAACGCCGCCGCGAGCTTGCTCGCCAGGCGCCCCGCACCAGCTGACCGAATCGGGCGGACGCAGTCCGCCCGACCCACCGCAGCGAACGCCGCCGCGAGCCTGCTCGCCAGGCGCCCCGCACCAGCTGACCGAATCGGGCCGACGCAGTCCGCCCGACCCACCGCAGCGAACGCCGCCGCGAGCCTGCTCGCCAGGCGCCCCGCACCAGCTGACCGAATCGGGCCGACGCAGTCCGCCCGACCCACCGCAGCGAACGCCGCCGCGAGCCTGCTCGCCAGGCGCCCCGCACCAGCTGACCGAATCGGGCCGACGCAGTCCGCCCGACCCACCGCAGCGAACGCCGCCGCGAGCCTGCTCGCCAGGCGCCCCGCACCAGCTGACCGAATCGGGCCGACGCAGTCCGCCCGACCCACCGCAGCCAACGCCGCCGCGAGCCTGCTCGCCAGGCGCCCCGCACCAGCTGACCGAATCGGGCCGACGCAGTCCGCCCGACCCACCGCAGCCAACGCCGCCGCGAGCCTGCTCGCCAGGCGCCCCGCACTAGCTGACCGAGTCAGCCCCGACCAGCTCCTCGAAGACCTCCGTCACACGGTGGCGGAGGTCTTCGAACGTCCCGGTGTTGTCGATGACGTACGTCGCCGCGGCCAGCCGTTCCTCGCGGGCGGCCTGCGCTCCGATCCGGCTGCGCGCCTCGTCGGGTGACCAGCCGCGCTCGCGTACGGCTCGCTCGAGCTGGACCTCGCCAGGTACGTCGACGACCAGGACGGCGTCGAACGACGACGCCTGACCGGTCTCCACCAGCAACGGGATGTCGTGGACGACCAGCGCTTCCGCCGGGGCGCTGGCCTCGATCTCTGCCGCCCGGGCACGCACGAGTGGGTGCACGATCGCCTCGAGCGCCGTACGACGGGCAGGGTCGGCGAAGACGAGCGCCCCCAGCCCCGCCCGGTCGAGACCCCCGTCGCTGGCGAGCACCCCGGGCCCGAACTCGTCGACCACGGCGTCGAGCCCGGGCGTCCCGGGGGCGACGACCTCCCGTGCGAGCGCATCGGCGTCGACGACCACGGCGCCGAGCTCGCGGAGCAGCGTGGACACGGTGCTCTTCCCCGACGCCACGCCGCCCGTCAGTCCCACGCGCACACGGCAAACCCTACGCAGGGGTCTTTCACAACCTCCTCACAGGTGCTTGAGTGGCGGTCATCCCTCTTCAACCGGCTCATCTCACAGACGAAGGGAACCTCTCGTGAGTCCGTCCAGAAACAAGTTGCTGTCGGTTGCCGCCATCGGCGGCACCGTCCTCTCGGTGAGCATGCTTGGCCTGCCGAGCCAGGCCGCAACCAGCGGCCATACATCAGGGATCCACCCCCCGAGCATCATCGGGAACGAGTCCGCGCAGCGCACCCCGCAGGCCTTCGACGCCCGACAGCTCGTCGGCAAGGCGGCCGTGCGGGCCACCCGGCACGAGCTGACCTCGCGCAGCAAGGCCGACACCCGCTATCTCCGTTCGCTCGGAAACGAGGGTCTCGTCAGCTACGACCCACTGACGGGAACCCCCCGCAACCTCGGGCGCATCAACGGCTACCTCAGTGGCCGGTCGTCCGCGCCGGCCCGGAGCGTCGCCATGAGGTTCGTCCGCTCGCACCTGTCGGTGCTCGGGCTGAGGTCCTCCGACCTCACGACGCTGAGGTTCCGCCAGGACTACGTCGACACCATCGGCGTGCACAACCTCTCCTGGTCGCAGTCCGTGCGCGGGATCCCCGTGTTCGGCAACGGCCTGCGCGTCAAGGTGACGCGTGACGGTCGGGTGCTCTCGGTGCAGGGCAGCCCCGTCTCCGGGCTGGCCAAGCTGGCCGCCAAGGCGCCGACCGCGACGAAGCTCTCCGCCGCGTCGGCGCGCGCGGCCGCTGCCCGCAACGTCGGCGGCAAGGTCGCCCACGTCAAGGTCGCGACGTCCCGCGGTGGCACTGCTCCCGAGACCGTGTGGGCCAACCACGACTTCGCCAAGAAGGTCTGGTTCCTCACGGCGTCCGGCCTACGGCCGGCGTGGTCGACGTACGTCCAGACCGGACCCGGTGCCGCCTACCAGCACGTCATCGACGCCAGGACGGGCGCCGCTCTGTACCGCCACTCGACGGTCGAGAGCGCGCACGGCGACGCGTTCGTGTACGACAACTACCCGGGCGCAGCCAAGGGCGGTCGGGCCAAGGTCGTCAACCTGATCAAGCGGGGCTGGCTGACCAAGAAGGCCACCTTCCTCAACGGTTCGTCCGCCGTGGCGTTCTCCGACGTCAACGACGACAACCTGATCGAGAAGTCCGAGAAGACCCCCGTGCCCGGCAACAAGAAGGGTGCGACCTTCCCCCTGGTGAAGTTCGGCAAGTCGGCATCCGGCTTCTGCAAGACCTTCGTCTGCACCTGGGACCCGAAGACCGCAAAGTCCTGGAAGACCAACCGCAAGGCGGACGCCGCCCAGGCGTTCTACCTCGCCAGCAACTTCCACGACTACCTCGCCAAGCCGCCGATCGGCTTCACCGGTGCGGCCGGCAACTTCTCCGCCGCCGGTGGCGACCCGGTGCTCCTCAACGCTCTCGACGGCGCCGCGACCGGGCCTGACGGCAACCACATCGACAACGCCAACATGAACACCCCGCCCGACGGCATCCCGCCGACGATGCAGATGTACCTCTGGCACTTCCCGGGGGCTTCCGACGACCCGACCACGGGCGACCCGTTCGTCCCGACCAGCGGTGCCTTCGACGCCTCCGTGCTCTACCACGAGTACACCCACGGCCTGTCCAGCCGCTTGGTGACGGACGCGACGGGCAACGAGGCGCTCAACTCCATCCAGGCCGGTTCGATGGGCGAGGCGTGGAGCGACTACTACGCACTCGACTACCTGGTCAAGCACGGCTTCCTGAAGGACACCTCCAAGTCCGGACAGCTGCTCGAGGGGAAGTACGTCGCTGCGGGTGCGCACCTCATCCGGACCATGGCCATCGACTGCGCACCCACCTCGAAGTCCGCGGGTTGTACGTCGGGTGCCACCGGCCTGAAGGGTGGCTACACCTACGGCGACTTCTCGACGATCATCCCGCGCGGGGCCGAGGTGCACGCCAGTGGTGAGATCTGGGGCCAGACGCTCTGGGACCTCCGTACGGCGCTCGGTCACAACGTGGCCGACACCCTGATCACCCGCGGCATGTCGCTCGCGCCGGCCGAGCCGTCGATGCTCGACATGCGCAACGCGATCCTGCAGGCCGACACGGTCAAGTACGGCCAGACGCACACGAAGGCACTGTGGAAGGTCTTCGCCGCGCGTGGCATGGGCTACTTCGCCGCCGCCACGAACGGCAGTGACACCCAGCCGGCGGAGGACTTCCACCGGCCGCCGGCGCCGCAGTCGGAGCGGTTCACGCTCAGCGGCACAGTCACCGACCCCACCACGAGTGAGCCCGTGGAAGGTGCGGTGGTCACGATCGCCGGGCTGGGCGACCAGTTCAGCGCGGTGACCGACGGGACCGGGAGCTTCAACATCCACGGGCTGTTCGCGGGCACCTACCCGAAGGTCGTCGCGTCGGGTGCTGGGTTCTTCGGGGACGTCGAGCCGGCGACCGTGCCGCAGACTGCGTCGCTGGACTTCTCGATCCTGAGGGACTGGGCGTCCGCCAGCGGTGGTGCGTCCGTGGTCGACTTCAACGGGCCCGACTTCGGACCACAGTGTCCTCCGTCCGGAGCCATCGACCTGAGCCTCGGCACGGGTTGGGGCAGCACCACCGGCGACGACGCCGGCGACCCGACGAACGTGTTCGTCGACAAGCACATCGTCGTCGACATGAAGAAGGCGATCGACATCTCGTCGTTCGGGGTCGACCCCAACGCGACGTGTGGCGACCCGGGCAGCTCCTCGACGGGAGACTTCGAGATCTCGACGTCCACCGTCGGCCCCAACGGTCCGTGGACGACGGCTGCCTCGGGCACCTTCGTCACCGCGGACCGTGGCCGCCTCAACGAGGTCGACCCCGTCGCGGGCGACACCGGAGTGCGGTGGGTCATGTTCACCATGAAGGGCAACCAGGTGCCGGACTTCACCAACGCCTGCTTGACCGACCCGACGGCGTTCGGTGGCTGCACGTTCACCGACATGTCCGAGTTCGCGGTGTTCGGATCGCCCGCCTCATGATCGATCGCTGATCGGTCTAACGCTCGACGAACGGGCCGGCCCCTCGGGGCCGGCCCGTACGGCGTTTCCCGCACTTCCGCGCCACGCGACGGCGTCCTGGCCACGCAGGCGCACCGGCTGACAAGCCTGTTGGTTGGGACCCCCTTCTCTCGGACCGTGCTCGTCACCCTCGGCACTGCTCTGCTGCCGGTGGTCACCGGGTATGAGCTCGACCAGCGGGCCCTCACCGCCACGCTCGAGTGGCAGTTCCTTCCGACCGATGGCGACGTCGCCTTCGTCGGCAGCCAGCAGCGGCGGCCGACGGCGACACCGCAGGAGGCGTGGGCCCCTCTTCGCCGGCGGCTCGTTCAGCTACCGGGCCCTTCCTGGGCCCAGCTCCCGACGCGGTCTCCCCGCGGTCGACGTGCGGGCGTTCACCGCGCGCGAAACCTCGGAGGCTCCCAGCGCCAGGCACGACACCGTCGCGGTGGTCGCGCACACCACCGGCTGACGCGGTCATCGGCCGGAGATACGACACTCCCCGGCACCGAGGTGCCGGGGAGTGTGCGGTGAGTCCCGCGGTCTGCGTCAGGAACCGCTGTCGCCGCCGCCGGTGAGCTTCTCGCGCAGCGCCTGCAGCGCCTCGTCGGAGGCCAACGAGCCGGCGGTCTCCTCGCCGACCTCGACCTCGTCGGTCGAGTCGGAGGAGTACGTCGTGGCCTCGCCGGCCTCGACCTCGGCCTGCTTGGCCTCCTCCTGCTGCTTGACGTGGGCCTCCCAGCGGGCGTGCGCCTTGGCATACTGGTCCTCCCAGGTCGCGCGCTGCTCGTCGTAACCCTCGAGCCACTCGCCCGTCTCCGGATCGAAGCCGTCGGGGTAGATGTAGTTGCCCTGCTCGTCGTACGTCGCAGCCATGCCGTAGAGCGTCGGGTCGAACTCCTCCGCGTCGCCGGCCGTGGCGGTCTCGTTGGCCTGCTTCAGCGAGAGGGAGATGCGGCGACGCTCGAGGTCGATGTCGATGATCTTGACCATGACGTCGTCGTTGACCTGGACGACCTGCTCGGGGATCTCCACGTGGCGCTCGGCCAGCTCGGAGATGTGGACCAGGCCCTCGATGCCCTCCTCGACGCGGACGAACGAGCCGAAGGGCACCAGCTTGGTGACCTTGCCGGGCACGATCTGACCGATCTGGTGGGTACGGGCGAAGTGCTGCCACGGGTCTTCCTGCGTCGCCTTCAGCGACAGGGAGACGCGCTCGCGGTCCATGTCGACGTCGAGCACCTCGACGGTGACCTCGTCACCGACGGCGACGACCTCGCTCGGGTGGTCGATGTGCTTCCACGACAGCTCGGAGACGTGCACCAGACCGTCGACGCCGCCGAGGTCGACGAACGCACCGAAGTTCACGATCGAGGACACGACACCCTTGCGGATCTGGCCCTTCTGGAGCTGGGTCAGGAAGCCGTGGCGCACCTCGGACTGGGTCTGCTCGAGCCAGGCACGACGCGAGAGCACGACGTTGTTGCGGTTCTTGTCGAGCTCGATGATCTTCGCCTCGAGGGTCTGGCCGACGTACGGCTGCAGGTCGCGCACGCGGCGCATCTCCACCAGCGACGCAGGCAGGAAGCCGCGCAGGCCGATGTCGAGGATGAGACCGCCCTTGACGACCTCGATGACGGTGCCCTCGACGACGCCGTCCTCCTCCTTGACCTGCTCGATGGTGCCCCAGGCGCGCTCGTACTGGGCGCGCTTCTTGGACAGGATCAGCCGGCCTTCCTTGTCCTCCTTCTGGAGGACCAGGGCCTCGACCTTGTCGCCGACGTGGACGACGTCGTTGGGGTCGACGTCGTGCTTGATCGACAGCTCACGGGAGGGGATGACGCCCTCGGTCTTGTAGCCGATGTCGAGCAGGACCTCGTCCCGGTCGACCTTGACGATGGTGCCCTCCACGATGTCACCGTCGTTGAAGTACTTGATCGTCTCGTCGATGGCGGCGAGGAAGTCTTCTTCGGAGCCGATGTCGTTGACGGCCACCTGGGGCGCGTCGATCTCCGAGAGATAGGCGGTACTGCTCGTCATAAGGGAATGGATTCCTTGGATGGATGGAGTTGTCGCGGGCACGCCGGAAGCCCTGTTCACTACCGCAGGATCTCCGCGCTCAGGCGCGAGAGAGAGATAGCGAGCCGGTGTCCGCTCGGTCCGGGACGTGGGCAGACTTCTGGCGCGGCCCGAGTCTACGCGGGGGCTCCGTCGTGCGTCCAACCAGCGAGTACGCCGTACCCGCCGCTGCTTGACCGCCCGCCCTATCGTGTCGGCATGGCCGACTCCACTCGTCCGCAGGTCCCCGACGCCGTCGCCGTCCTGTCTCGGGGCTCCATGCCCCTGCTCGGCTTCGGCACCTGGCAGATCAAGGGTGCGAAGGCGAGCGAGACGACGGCCGCCGCGCTGCGGGCCGGCTACCGCCACCTGGACACCGCGACCGTCTACGGCAACGAGGGCGAGGTGGGCCGGGGCCTGGCGCAGAGCGGCGTGGCCCGCGATGACGTGTTCGTCACCACGAAGTGCCCGCCGAACCATGGCGGCGACGCCCTCGACACGCTGCGACGCAGCCTTGACCTGCTCGGCACCGACCACGTCGACCTGTGGCTGATCCACTGGCCCGGCGACCGCTCGCAGGTCGGCCTGTGGCGGTCCTTCGTCGAGGCCCGCGAGCAGGGCCTGGCCCGCGACATCGGCGTGAGCAACTTCGACGTCGGCATGATCGACGAGGTCACCGAGGCCACCGGGACAGCCCCGGCGGTGAACCAGGTCGAGTGGAGTCCGCTGCTGTACGACGCGTCGGTGCTCGAGGAGCATCGCGGGCGCGGCATCACGCTCGAGGGCTACAGCGCGCTGCGCGGCGGCACGCTGGACCACCCGGCGATCGTCGCGATCGCCGAGGGGCTCGGCCGTACGCCGGCCCAGGTGATCATCCGCTGGCACCTCCAGCACGGCGTCGTGGTGATCCCGAAGTCACGCAACGCCGACCGCATCCGCAGCAACGCCGACGTCGCCGGCTTCGACCTGACCGACGACGACATGGCGACGCTCGACGGGCTCGGCGCCGGCTGAGCAGGCCCGTCAGGTCAGCTCGACTCCGCCTTTGCGAGCACGGACCGGAACTGCCTCCCGAGCGCGCGGGCTCCGGCGACCGGGATCAACGCCCCGACGATCTTGCCCTTGACCGACTTCCCCACCCGCGTCAGCTCGACGTGTACGTCGGTACCTCCGGCAGCCGGGGTGAGCCGGTAGCGCCAGCCGCTGCCCGGTCCCCACAGGTTCGAGTCCAGGGTGTCGATCGCGACGGTGCCAGCGGCAGCGTCCCACGTGTAGCGCTCGCGCTCCCAGCCCATGGAGTTGCCCTCGGTCACCTCGGCCCAGTCCCGCCCTTGACCGTGCAGCTTGAAGTGGTCCTCGTTGACGTTGGGCCACCGAGTGGCCCGATCGGGACCGAAGTCGGTCACCAGCCCCAGCACGTCGCTGGGTGACAGGCTCGTGTGAACCGTGAACTGCGTGCTCGGCATCGTGTTCCTCCGTGTCGGGTGGCGGAGGTTCCGCCGTTCAAGGACATCATCCGCCCCCGGTCGGGCGGCGCCCTCCCAGGAACGAGCCGCGGACGCCGTCGCCGCGACGTACCGTGATCTCGTAGCCTGCGCCCATGGCCACCTTCACCCTCACGTGCATCGGCGACGACCGACCCGGGCTCGTGTCGGCCCTCTCGGCGGCGGTCAACGCGCAGGGCGCCAGCTGGGAGCGCAGCCAGATGGCACGGCTCGCGGGCAAGTTCGCCGGCATCCTGATGGTGGACGTCGCGGACGAACGGGCCGACGCACTCGTCGCGGACCTGACGGCGCTCAAGGACATCGGGCTCGTGATCGCCCTGGAGCAGACGGACGAGCCGGTCGAGCACGCGTCGCTCCGCCTGCACCTCGAGCTGCTCGGTGCCGACCACGCCGGGATCGTGGCAGAGATCTCCGCCTCCCTCGCGGGCCTCGGCATCGGCATCGAGGAGCTCAGCACCGACGTCCGTGAGGCCCCGATGGCCGGGGGCATGCTGTTCGAGGCACGGGCCGTGCTCGAGGCACCACCCGCAACCAGCACGGAGGAGCTCCGGGCGATGCTGGAGGGCCTCGCCGACGAGCTGATGGTCGAGCTCAGGCTGTCCGACGGCTGAGGCCCTCACCCAGGATCGCGAGGTCGCGTTCGGCGGCTGAAGCGTTCAGGCGGCTCGGCGGCGGACCCACCAGAGCGCGATGCCCAGCAGGAGCAGTGACAGGACCGCGAGCCAGCCGAACTCGATCCACTGGAAGGTCCAGTAGCGACTGTCGGGCTGGTAGCTGGTCCACAGCGTGTAGCCGTGCCGGATCAGGTAGTGGACCGGATCGACGCCGCTACCTCCCGGCCCGACCTGGAAGTTCCCGTTCTTGTTGCTCACCACCCCGATCGCCTGCAGCACCTGGTTGATCTGGGCCCCACTCACCCGCACCCCCTCGTGGGTCCACCACTGGTGGACCGACAGGTCGCTTCCCGAGAGCTGCAACCGGTGCGTGGCCAGGGGTGCCCGGTAGTGGGCCCGGAGCACTTCCGCGGCGAGGAAGGCCAGCCCCGTCCACACGGCCAGGGTCGCCGCGAGCGCCGGTACGACGCGCCGTGTCAGCAGGCCGACCAGGACGCCCAGGGCATAGGCCATCAGGGCCCAACCCACCACCGCCATCCCGGTGAGTGGGAACTCGCTGGCATGGAGCCTGGGCTGGATACCGCTGGCGACCAGTGGGTGGTCGAACCACGTGACCAGCTCCCCGAACGCCGCGCTGATGACGGCCACACCGAGCGCCCCCGGCACCAGGTGGGAGACCACCCATCGCATCCGGCCCACGCCCTGGGTCCAGGCGAAACGGAACGTCCCGGTCTCCAGCTCGCGGGCCAGGAGCGGAGCTCCGGCGAAGGCTCCGACCACCGCCGGTGCCCAGACGAGCACGCCGCCGATGAAGCCGACGCTCCCGTAGGCGCTGTGGAACTGCTCGAAGAGGAACGCGCACCTGGCGCTCCGCTGCGGAGTGCAGGCCTGGATGGCGGCGTACGACGTACGCATCTGGTGGCCCTTGACCAGGAGGTACACCGCAACGAGGCCGAGGAGACCCACTGCCCCTGCCAGGGTCGTGCGGTAGCGGCGCCACGCGACCCAGAGCCAGGCGATGCCACGGGACCGCCCGTCGCGCGTACGTCGGCGCAGTTGTCAGCAGTGTCGTCGTCATCGGACTGCCTCCATCGAGACGAGGTCGGTGGCGGTCGACGACTCGCGCAGGTAGGCCAACGAGAGCTCCTCCACGCCGACCCTCCGCGACTCCCAGCCCTCGGGAACCGGATCCGCGGGTGCCTGGAGACGGACGAGCAGGTGTTGCTGCGACCCCGCTTCGCGGGACTCGAGGACCCGCCACAGCGGGTCGACCGGCCGTCCGATGGGCCCGGTCACCAGCCGGTGCTGGGCCGCGACGTCGTCGACGGGGCCGTCGAGCCGGACGATGCCGCGCGTGATCAGCACGAGGTAGTCCGCGACGCGCTCCAGCTCGGCGAGCACGTGCGAGGAGAGCAGCACCGACAACCCGTCCTCGGCCATCGCCGCCATCACCGTGGCCATGAAGTCGTGACGCGCCAGTGGGTCGAGCGGGGCGGTCGGCTCGTCGAGCACCAGGAGACGCGGGTGCCGGGCCAGCGCCAGGGTCAGCGCCAGCTGGGCCTGCTGGCCGCCGGACAGCTTGCCGGCCCTGTGCTTGGCGGAGATCCCCAGGTCGCCGAGCCTCTTGCGCGCGTAGGCGGCGTCGAACGCGTGGTTCAGGTTGCGCGTCAGGTGCAGCGTGTCGGCCACCGAGAGATGGCGGTACAGCGGCATGTCCTGAGCGACGAAGGCGATGCCGTCGAGCGCCGCCAGGGAGCCGACGGGGATCCCGCCGAGCACGCTGACGCTCCCACTGGTGGCCGTCGTCAGCCCGACCACGATGTTGAGCAGCGTGGTCTTGCCGGCGCCGTTCGGACCCACCAGGGCGACCAGGTGACCCTCCGGGATCGCGAGTGTGCACTCACGCAGTGCCCACGTGCCGCCGTACCGACGGCTGAGTGCCTGGGTCTCGACGACGTTCATGCCGCGCCTCCGGCGGTCCGACCCGAGAGGTCCTCCGCGCCGTGGGGTGGCCCGCCCTCGCGGCGCTCAGTGAAATCCCGCAACGTGCTGGCGAACACCGCGGCGACGCCGTTGGCGTCGAGCCCCGCCGCCTCGGCCTTCGTGATCCAGGCGTGCAGAGAACGGCGGAGCCCGGCGAGCTGGGGCAGGGTTGCCTGGCTCAGACCCGCCTCCACGAAGGTCCCCTGGCCGGGCCGTCCCGATGCGAGGCCCTTGTGCTCGAGGTCGCGGTAGGCCTTCAGCACGGTGTTCGGGTTGATCGCGAGGTCGGCCACCACCTCGCGCACCTTCGGCAGCTGGTCGCCCGGCTTGAGGTAGCCGAGCACGAGTGCGTGCTCGACCTGCTGCACCAGCTGGAGGTACGTCGGCACCCCCGAAGCGGGGTCGAGCCGGAACGCGATCGGCGAGGCGGCACCGGCGGTACCCACCCCTCCGTTCACTGCTTTATCTACTTCCATAGGACAAGAGTGTAGAGCCGAATGCCCCTCTGTCAAGATGCTGGGCGAAGGTCGCTGGTCACGGCGACGAAACGGGGGCCCCACCATGGGGTCGCTACGGCCGTGCGTGCAGATCTCCTGTCCGAGCGATGGCCAGGAGGTGCTCGTGGGCTCGGTCCGCCACCGGGTTCTGGCCCCGCCGTGCCGCGAGGTCGACCAGGGCCCAGAGATCGGCAGCGCGGGCAAGCTCCAGAGTCTGGCCCGGATCCGTGCCACGTCGCTCGCACCAGGCGGCCAGGACGGCGTCGGCGTAGGCGGGCATACGGTCGATCCGGAGCAGGTTGCCGAGGTCGGTGAACGGATGCCCGGAGTGGGCGAACTCCCAGTCGAGCACGCCCGTCACCTCGAGCGTCTCGGGGTCGACGAGAAGGTTCTTGGGGTTGGCGTCGGAGTGGACGAGGCAGGTACGACCGACCTGGTCGAGCAGCTCCTGGGCCCGGACCGCGACCCGGCCCAGCCCGCGGTGGAGCGTGTCGTCCCACGCCAGCCGTGCTGCGTGGTCGTCGGCGAAGCCCGGCAGCCCGTCGACCCCGAAGTCGCCGATGGTCAGGTCGGGGTCGACGAACGGGCCGGCACGCAGGGTCGGCATCCCGGCCAGGTCGGCGAGTAGGCCACCCAGCCGCCGGCCGATCGAGGCGAGTCCGTCGTCGCCCAGAGTCGGCAGCAGGTCCTCGCCACGCACGCCCGGGAGGTACGACGCCACCAGCAGGCCGGGTCGCCCCGCGGCCGCAACGCCTCGGCGTACCTCCAGCACGTCGGGCACCGGCACCAGCCCGCGCACCAGGCCCAGCACGGCCGCGTCGATCTCGGGGGCGGCGTCGTCACGCCGGCCGGGCGTATAGATCCGCACGACCGACCGCTCTCCCCCAGCCTCGGCGACGAACGTCTCACCGGACCATCCGCCGCCGAGCGGAACCAGCTCGGAGAAGTCCACCGTCTCCACGCTGCCACACGCCTCCACCGCTCGCCATGCCGGGCACAAGCGGCGAATTGAACCCTAGACTCGCGGTGCTACCCCCGGACTCGAGGACACCGTTCATGTTCAAGCTCGCCACCGCCACGACGCTGGTGATGTCTGCGCTTGCCCTGGGTACACCCTCGCAAGCCGCTTCAGCCGATGCCGGGCCCGACCACACCCTGCAGGTCACGGGCACCGGTGTCGGCATGTATCCGACGTACAAGGCCTCGGTCCGGCGGTACGCCGCGACCACGACCGAGGAGACGTTCCCGAGCGACGTCACTGACAACACGACCAACCAGGGCGCGTCGATCAGGGTCCACGCGACCACCTCCGACCCCGGCGGTACGGTGCTCGTGGACGGGGTTCCTCTCGTCGGCAGTCACACCACCCTGACCGGGCTCGACGCGGGCGCCGAAGTCTCGGTGATCTACATCGACTCCGGTGGCCGCGAGGCCGACTCCGTGTTCCTTCTCCCGGCCGACTTCCCCACCCTGAGCACGACCATCAGTGAGTCCGGCATCACGCCCGGACAGGTGGGCCTCACGCTGAGCCAGTGGACTGCGAACGGCTGGCCGCTGTTCGACACAGTGCTCGACCAGAACGGTGTGCCGAGCTGGGTCCGTGCCAGCCACGACGGCGGCATCGACCTGAAGCGCCAGCCGAACGGCAGCTTCAGCGAGGCGCGCCCCACCAGCACGCCCGGGCTCACCGGCTCGGACATCGTCGAGATGAACTCGAGGTTCCAGGTCATCGCGACCCACCACACGGTCGGGCTGTCCAACACCGACGCCCATGACTCGATCCTCGAGCCGGACGGATCCGAGGTTCTGCTTGCCTACGTGCCCAACGCCGACACCGGCAAGATCGACTCGGTGTTCCAGGAGATCGACCCCCAGGGCAACGAGGTGCTCCAGTGGGACAGCAGCGCCTTGGCCGACGAGACGGTGGCCGGCACAAACGCGGACTATGCGCACATCAACTCCGTCCAGGTCGTCGACAACGGCCAGGACTATCTCGCCTCCTTCCGGCACCTCTCGGCCGTGCTCCTGATCGCGCGCGAACCGCACGACGGGTACAACCCGGGCGAGATCATCTGGAAGCTCGGTGGTCGCGACAGCTCCTTCAGCTTCGTCGACGACCCGTACGACGGTCCGTGTGCCCAGCACAGCGCGAGCATGCTGCCGAACGGTGACGTCATGGTGTTCGACAACGGGTCGGTCACCGGCTTCGGCGCCTTCTGCGTCGACCAGTCCGATCCGAGCGGGCCCGTGCACGACCGGCCCCAGTCGCGTCTCGCCGTCTGGCACCTGGACCAAGCGGCCGGAACCGCGACGCTGGTCCGCTCCTATGCTCCGCCCAGCTGGTTCGGCTTCTTCATGGGGTCGGCCCAGTACCTGCCACAGACGAGTGACATCCTCGTCGGCTGGGCCTCAGCCGTGCAGGGCACCGCGCTGGCGACCGAGCTGGCCCCCGACAACACGCCGATCTGGCAGCTGGAGGCGACACCGAGCAGCAACGGCAAGCCGTACTTCAGCTACCGGTCGCTGAAGTTCGACGCCCCGGACACGATCGACCCCGACGTCACCGTCACCAGCCCGGGCGACGGAGCGTCGTACGCGTACGGCGAGCGGGTGACCGCCGACTTCTCATGCACCGACACCGGTGGGTCCTCGCTGCAGACCTGCGGCTCCGTACTGCCCGGCACGACGCTGGACACCACGACGCCAGGCCCGCACTCGTTCACGGTCACGGCCGAGGACGGCGCGGGCAACAGCACCACGGTCGTGCGGGACTACGCAGTGAGGAGTCAGCCCTCCTTCCGCCCGGACGTCTCGGTGCGCCGGACGAATGGCCACTGGCTGGGGGCCGGCGTCTACGGGACGGCCGCGTCCCAGACGGCCGCCCGGAAGATCGCGGCCGGCACCGGCGTCACCGTCCCCTTCCGTCTGACGAACAGCGGCAAGCGTCCGGATCGGTGCCTGGTGAGCGGCACGAAGGGCACGAAGGCCGTGGTTGCGACGTACCGTTTCGACGGAAGTGACGTCACCCGTAGCGTGCTGACGGGAACATGGCGCACCCCCTCGACCGCTCCGGGCGCCCGACACGTGCTACATCTACGACTCCACGTCACGGACGGCGTTCATGGCGGGATCGCGCGGACCTTCCGAGTGCGGTGCCGGTCCGTCCACTGGACCGGCGTCACGGACGCGGCGGCGGTACGGGTCACCGTCCGGTGACGGTCCAAGGACGTCGTAGCCTCACCCTGTGACCGACCACCTCCCCCAGCGCGTCCGAGTGGAGCGCCGACCGATCAGCGAGGACGACTCGCGGCGAGCCAACGGATCGGACTGGGACCGATACGCCGACGAGTACCAGGCGACGCACGGCGACTTCCTCGGGAACACCGGCTTCGTGTGGGGACCGGAGGGACTGACCGAGGACGAGGCCGAGGTGCTCGGCGACGTCGCAGGTCGCGCGGTGTTGGAGCTCGGCTCCGGGGCCGGTCAGTGCTCCCGCTGGGTGCAGGTGAACGGCGGTCGCTCGTACGGCCTCGACCTTTCGATGCGTCAGCTTCAGCACTCGCGCCGCATCGACCAGGAGTCGGGGATCGCCGTCCCGTCCGTGCTCGCGACCGCGACCGCGATCCCGTACACCGACGCCTCGTTCGACGTCGTCTTCTGCTCGTTCGGTGCACTGCAGTTCATCGCCGACATCGACCGGTGCGTAGCCGAGGTGGCACGGGTCCTCCGACCGGGCGGCCGATTCGCGTTCTCGATCACGCACCCGACGCGCTGGAGCTTCCCCGACGACCCGTCAGAGGCGGGTCTGACCGCGACCTCCTCCTACTGGGACCGGACGGCGTACGTCGAGATCGACGACGACTCCGGACAGGTCGCCTACGTCGAGCACCATCGCACCCTGGGCGACTGGGTGGCCGTGCTCGCCGGCAACGGCTTCCGGATCGTGGCGCTGCTCGAACCGGAGTGGCCCGACCAGCACGAACGGGTCTGGGGAGGCTGGTCGCGCACCAGGGGACGGCTCATCCCCGGGACGGCGATCTTCGCCGCGGACCTCGGCTGAGCGCGGCGGTCAGGAGGCGGCGCTGGCGTTGGCCGCCGATGGCCGCGCCTCGTTGCCCTTGCCCTGACGACGGCGGAGCAGGAGCAGGATCCCGGCGATCACGCAGAGCACCCCGGCCACGAGGCCGACGACCGGGAGGGTCTTCGTGATGAGCTTGAGCTGCTTGCCGCCCGATCTGGCTTCGTCGACGTTGGCGTTGATCGTGTCCTGCGTGTATTGCGCCGTCAGGTCGAGCGCGGTCTCACCGCCGTCCTTGAGCTTGCGGACGTCGTGGAGCTGCTGGTTGATGATCTTCCCGGTGACCGCGTCGATCGTGTACGTCTCATCGAGGCTGTAGTCGGCCTTGATCTTGTGGCCCAGGTCGATCGTCGCGCCGGTGATGACCTGGTGGTACTGGTTGCACTTCAAGCCGTTGACTGTCGCGGTGCCGACGAAGTCTGCCTGCGTGGCCTGCTTGCTGGTGTCGTCCCACACGTCGTAGCTCTGCTGCTTGGGATAGAACGGCCACTTGTTGACCAGGCCGGCGACCGGCGGAGTGTTCGCGACGTACTTCGGGGCGTCGATCGCCTCGGCGGTGTGCCGGTCGGCGGGGAAGTTCAGCTTGGTGTCGCTGATCACGCGCGAGTCGGACTTGGGCAGGCAGTCGGGAGGGTTGTCGATGTCCTTGTTCACGCACGTCGACGTCACGAACACGACCACCTTGCTGTCGGACAGCTTGTCGTCGACCTGGGTGATGTTGGTGATCTTGACCGGGACCTTGTCCGTCTTCCCCGTCGTCGGGTCGAGCAGGTCCGCGGAGCCCGTGAGGTAGGTGCGCTGGTAGGAGTTGAGCGGGATGCGCTCGGCGGCATGCGGCGCCCAGAACTTCGCCACTCCGGCCGTCGAGAGGAAGAACGCGCCCAAGAACAGGAACACCCAGGCAGGCCATACCCGCTTCATGACGTGAGGTCCCTCCAGGTCGGTCACGCAACTCGGCGTGAGACTAGCAGTGGGTTACTCGTGAGTCACGTTCCGCGTCTCCCGCCATGCGTCGACCCGGGCGATGCCCGAATCACCTCCTCCCCTGACCCTTTTCGGACTCCGGAGCCCGGACTCGCTGTGACATACTCCGCCACGTGTCGACCGGCGTCATCTCCCGTCGCCGGGCTACCAGCGAGCGTCGTTCGGGCCTGGTACTCGGCACCGGGCTCGCGTTGATCGCCGCCCAGCTGGCGCTCCGGTTCTGGGCCGTGTGGAGCTCCTGGTTCCAGTTCGACGACGTCGTCTTCATCTCCCGGATGCTCAGCCGGCCCTGGAGCTGGTCACTGGTCGCACAAGGGTACGGCGGGCACCTGATGCCCGGGGCGTTCACCCTGACCTGGCTCTTCACGCGCATCGACCCGCTCGGGTTCCATCCGTACGCCGTCACGCTGGTGGCCCTCCAGGCGGCGGCCAGCCTCGGGATCTTCGCACTCCTGACGTCGCTGTTCGGCCGGCGGCTCGGCGTACTGGTTCCGCTGTCCCTCTACCTGTTCACGGCCATCACCTTCCCTGCCTTCGTATGGTGGGCCGCCGGGGTGAACCAGCTGTTCCTTCAGATCGCTGTGGGTTGGGGTCTCCTGGCGCACCTGCGCTACCTGCGGACCAAGCACTTCCGGTGGGTCATCGTCACCGCGCTCGTGGTCGCCGGCTGCCTTCTCTTCTACGAGAAGGTGCTGTTCGTCTACCTCGGCGTCGCGTGGCTCTCGCTCGCCTACTTCGCGCAGGGCTCCTCGCTTGGCCAGCGACTGGCGCAGGTCTGGCAACGCTACTGGCCCGCGGTCAGCGTCCATCTCGGCCTGGTGGTGGCCTACGTTGTCTGGTACCTGGCCGCGGCTCGCGACTCCGCCAGCTCCGGCGCCGGTACGACGGACCTGCTCTCCCTGGCCGGCAACATGGTCGGACAGTCCTGGCTGCCCGGCACGCTCGGTGGCCCGTTGCGGTGGGAGTTGCTGACCGGACCCTTCCAGCTGGTCGACCCCGGCCCGCTGGTTGTAACGGTCTCGGGTCTGGTCATCGCCCTTGTCATCGGCGCCATCGCCACGACGTTCAGCCGCTCCTGGCGGGCCTGGACCCTCCCCGCGGCGTTCATCCTGCTCGACCTCGCGGTGCTCCAGTCGGCGAGGGCAGGCGCAGTCGGGCCGGTGTCGGGGCTCGAGCTGCGCTACGTCACCGAGCTCGGACTCGTCACCCCGCTGGCGCTGGCCGCCGCCTGCATGCCCATCCTCGGTGCGCCCGAGCAGGTCGAGCGACGCCGGGCACATCGCTTCCTCGACGACCGCGAGCTGGTGGGTGCGGCCACCGCACTCGTGTGTGTGCTGGGGATCTACTCCACCGTCCAGTACGCCGACCACTGGCGCGGCTCGACACAGTCCCGGACCTTCTTCGCGAACGCGAGCCGGACTCTCGGCACGACGAAGGACCCGACCCCCTTGGCGAACGTCTCGGTTCCCCAGTACCTGATGTGGGGCTTCGACTACCCGCGGAACACGACTCGCTACGTGCTCGGCATGTTCGCGGACCGGATGACCTTCCCGGACGTGAGCCTCGACCACCTGTACGTCATCGGCGACGACGGCAGGGTGGCGCCTGCGGACGTCACGCCGCTGATCGCAGCGTCCGGACCGGCGACCGGCGGGTGCCTGGCCAGGCTGCCGGCGTCCGGCTCGACGACGCTCCAGCTCTCTCAACCCGTGCACGGGTCGGGAGCCTGGGCCCGCATGTCGTACGCCGCCCACCGTGCGGCGACGCTCACGGTCGGGACCGGGGACGAGACGCGCACTCTCCAGCTCGGCTCGGGAATCCGCAACGTCTACCTGCAGATGAACGGCGACTTCGACCAGGTGAGCGTGTCCCGTACCGGTGGACGAGGCACTGTCTGCATCGGCGACCTGGTGGTGGGTTTCGCCGTACCGGTGGAGACCAAGGCGAGCGGCTCATGACAACGCCACCCGGCCCAGCCCGGGAGCACCGCGGCTACCCCGGCCTGAACGCGCTGCGTGCCCTTGGCGCGCTCATGGTGCTCACCACCCATACCGGGTTCGACACCGGTCGCATCCTGCACGGCTGGTTCGGGGCGGTCATCACTCGCATGGACTTCGGCGTCGCCATCTTCTTCGTGCTCTCCGGCTTCTTGCTCGGGCGCCCGTTCCTCCTGCGTGCAGCCCGAGGGGGGCCCCCGGCCGCCCTGCGGTCGTACTTCTGGAAGCGCACGCTGCGCATCCTGCCGCTCTACTGGGCGGTGATCGTGGCCACGATCCTGTTCCAGCCCGGGAACGACTACGTGACACCGCAGATGTGGTTCCAGAACTTCACCCTGACCCAGTTGTACCAACCGGACCTGCTGCCCCAGGGACTCACCCAGATGTGGAGCCTCGCCACCGAGGCGGCGTTCTACGTCGTACTCCCGTTCCTGTGCATGCTGCTGATCGGACGCCCCCGTCGCACCGGGGAGTTTCGCGCCTCACGCGTCTACGTGATCCTTGGTCTGGTCAGCGTCGGAGGCGTCGCCTGGCAGGCCTCCGTGGTCACGATCCCCGGCGTACACGGGCACTTCGCGCAGTGCTTGCCCGGCTACCTCCCGTGGTTCGCAGTGGGCCTCGCACTGGCCACCGCAAGTGTCACCGAGCAGCTGAGCCAGGACTCCGCAGCCCCTCGCTTCTGCGAGCGAATGGCGAGCGATCCACTCGGCTGCTGGGTGGCCGCGGCCCTCGTGTACGGCATCGCATGCACGCCGTTGACCGGCCCTCGGACGCTGCTCGCTCAGACCTCCTGGGAGGCGGGCCTGAAGTGCGTCCTCTACGCCGTCGCGAGCGGTCTGCTGGTTCTCCCGCTGGTGTTCGGCCACTTGCAGGAGCACCCGATCCGTCGCTGGTGCAACCACCCGGTGCCGTTCTTCCTCGGCGAGATCTCCTACGGGATCTTCTGCATCCATCTGCTCGTGCTCAACGCGGTGCTCCGGCGATCGGAGTTCGGCACCTTCCAGGGGCACTTCGCCGCAGTGTGGGTGATCACGGCTGGGGTGACGATCGGGCTGGCGACGCTCTCGTACTACGTCGTCGAGAGGCCCTTCCTGCGCCTGAAGACCCTTCGGTTCGGGACCCTCGGTCGACGCGGAGGTGACGATCCACGCGAGGAGACCGGCACCGCAGCCGCGAGCGAGGCCACGAGCAGGACCTGAACGACCCCGCTGTTGGTCAGCCCCTCGTTGACCCTTGCCAGCGCCGTGATCGCCCCACAGGCCAGGACGCCGAGCGCGCCGGCCGCCCAGGCGTGGGGCCCCACGCGCGGTAGGTACCTGAGCGCCGTGATGATGAGGCCAGCCGCGGCTCCCCACCACCCGGCGAGAAGTCCCCCGACGCCGGCCATCAGCAGCACGGCGACAGCAATGGGCAGGCGGCCAGTGGCGACGGTGGGCGCGCGCAGGCGGCGCTGGGGCCGAAGCAGCAGCAGGAGAAGAACCACGACCGCACTGAGTGCTCCCAGCGCGAGGCCGGCGACGTACCGCGGCTGGGGCGTGAACTCGAGATCCACCGTCCCCCCGGAGTCCGCCGGCAGCCACCAACCCTGACGCCACCCGTCGACCTCTTGGGGCGCCAGGGTATGGCCGTCGAGGGTGGCGCGCCAGCCGGCGTTGTAGTTCTGGGACACGACCAGGAGGCGGCGTTCCGGCGCGCGGGGGACCTCGATCGTCCGGCTGCGGTCACCCCACGAGCCGGTCGCGACCGGGGTGGGCGGCCCGCCCGCCGGCGAGGTCAGCAGGCCGACGTGGTCGATGGAGATCAGCGCGCTGGCCCGGGCCACGACGTGCACGGTCCCCGCGGGTAGGGTCACCTGGCGGAGGCACGGCGACAGTGTGACATCGTCCGTGGACACGCCGAGCACGGCCCGGAACCGGGTAGGCACCTTGAGGTCGCCGACGCCCAGCGTTGGACCGGAGCCGCAGGTACCGCGGAGGGGAGTTCCCGCAGCGTCGACAAGGTTGTCGCCCCCCGGGCCGTAGACCGCCAGTTCGCCGACCCCGAGCGGCAACGGAGTGCGGCTGCCACCATCGAGGGAGTACCCGGGACCCTGGGAGTCCACGCGGATCGTGAGCCGACGGGTCCGCAGAGGACGGAAGCGGCCCTCACCGTGCCGATCGAGGGCCACGTGCCGCGAGTTGCCGCCACCGGACACAACGACGGAGCGGGCCGGCACGGCGGGCGCAGTCGCCGACAGCCGGAGCGCCACGCCTCGCACCGTCCTCGCCCGAGGCCAGGAGATGTGGAACGCCGAGGGCCTCGAGCTCGATCCGGCGATCCAGGCGGTCGAGGGATCCCCGTCCACCATCGCAAGCACGCCGCCCCTGACGTCCTGTGTGGATGAGGTCGGCGCGCGCAGCCCGAAGGGCAGTCGTGACGCGAGCCTGGTGCTGACGGTCGAGGAGAGCAGCCACGAGCCGGTCAGGGTCACCCGGAACCGCTCGGCCGCTGGGAGCCGGAACGTACGGTCGAGGTCGAGGCCGTCGTCCCCCAGGGAGGCGAGGTAGTCCTGGCACACCACGGACTGCGGGACCTGGAAGCACCCGCTCACGCCCGTGTCCCTGGTCAACGACACCGACGCCACGCCGTGGTCGGGTGGGACGGCCGGAAGGGCAACGGTCCGCTCCGGGTGAACGCCGGGCACGGCGACGTCGGCGATCGCGAACATCCCTGTCGAGCCCGTCCGCGACGTGAGTGCCGTGATCCGCAAAGACCGGACGACACCGAAGCCGGTGTCCACGTCCAGAGGACGAGACCCGGCCGGCACCGGGACGTCCATGTGGCGGTCTCCGCCGGACAGCCGCAGCCTCGTGACGGTCGAGCCCGGCGCGAGCACCACGCGCACGTGGTCCACGCGGGTCCCGGTCAGCAGATCCACCTGCCACCACTGGCCGACGGCGGACGTGCCCGAGGCGGAGCGCCACGCCGTCTGCCTCGAATCGTCGAGTGCGGCCCCCGGCGCCTCACCCCTCGCCAAGGGGGGCAGGCCGTCCACCCACGCTTGCGAGGAGCTCGCCGTGAGTCCGGCGATGCCCTGCCACACGACCGTGGAGTGCCACCGCTGCTGATCGGGCACCATGACCCTCTCGTGCGCCGGCCGGTCGAGCAGGTACGGCTGACCCGTCGTCATGGTGGCCGACGACATCTCTCGTACGGCAGCGAAGTCCTCCTCGCGCCTGGGCAGCCCGTCGCTGAGTGCGACCTGCACGTCGGACGCTGCGGCTGAGACGTCACCGAGAAGGGCCGGAAGGTCGGGGCCGGACGCCGGCGGCGACCCGGGGCCACCGGTGGTCAGGTGGACACTTGCGGCCGGGAGCACCTCCGCCCGGGTGGCGCCGAGCGTCACGGCGTACACCTCGACGGCCGGGTACACGTTCGAGCGGCCGCCGTTGGTCGACACCCGCTCACCCGACGGGAGCGTCCCCGTCGGGGGGTACCCGACATCGGGGCCGAACGTCGCGACGCGGGCGAGACCTGGTGAGTGGTCGAGGACCTGGTGCAGCACCACCGGGTCCGGAGCGCCGGTCGCCATCCGGTCGAGGTCGTTACGTACGACGACCCGCCCGATCCCGTTGGCGGACAGGAGCTCGGCGAGCCGAGGACCGGCCCTGGACGACTCCACGAGCTCGGTGATCCGATCCAGCAGGACGACGCTCCCTGGCTGTGCGAGCGGTATCGAGTTCCGCACCGCCCACGGGGCATCGAGCAGCGGCTGGAGGGCGTCGTCACGAGGCGAGCCCCACAGGTACTGGCCGAACGCGGCAGCCGGGAGCACGAGGGTGGTGGTCCCGTTGCCCGTGCGGTTCAGGTAGTCGGCCGTCTGGGTCCAGTACGACGGAACGCCGGTCATCGCGCCGGACGGGGCGATCGTCCCCTGCCACCACGGCAGCGTGGTCGCCACCAGAGCCAGGACGGCTGCCGCGACCGGAAGAGCCCCGAGGACGAGTGATCGAGAGCGCTCACGCACCGACCCGAACGCGGTCAAACCGTGCGCCATGCCCAGCGCCAGTGGCAACCGCAGCACGTTGTCGAACTTGTGCAGGTTCCGCATCGGCGCGAGGGACCCGTCGAGCCAGGCCTGGCGCGTCCCGTGGAACCAGCCCGCGCCCGGACCGGCGTACCCGAACGAGACCGCCATCACTCCGACGACGACGCCGAGGAAGAGGAACCTCCGATGCGGGTTGTCGGTCCGGGCGATGCCGGCGAGGCCGAGCGCTGCGAGCACCAGCCCATCGAAGACGAGGTACGGCGTGGTGGCGAGCAGGTGCCCGGCTCGGAAGGTCTGGGGGTCGACGTAGGGGACCCAGTCCGACGTACCCCCGAGGATGTCGGAGAGACCGGTGGATGCCGTGGTCACGGCCGCGGACTCGATGTAGTCGAGGAACGGGAAGCTGTACTGGCCCAGCAGAGTCAGCGGCACCAACCACCAGAGCGTGGTCAACACGGTGGACAGGACCCACCACCAGAAGAACACCCAGGTCCGGCTTCCCCTCCGCGTCACGAGCCAGCACGCGCTCAGGGGTAGGACCGCCAGAACGGCCGCCGCGTTCACGCCGCCACACGCGGCCACGAACAGCCCGGCCGCGGCCGCCCACCGACGCTCGGAGCCGCCCGTGGTGCCACGGATCACGCACCACAGCACCCAGGGCGCCAGTGCGGACGGCCAGAGCTCCACACTCGAGGCGCCGATGACGGTCGTGGCATGGACGCTCAAGGCGTAGGCGAAGGCCGCGAAGACCTGTGTCCACGGACGACCGAGTTCCAGGGTCCGGGTCACCCGGAGCGCACCGTAGAACGCCAGGCACAGCAGCGCCGACCACCACAGCCGCTGCACCACCCAGGCATCGAGGTGCACTGCGTGGCCGAGCAGGAAGAAGGGGCCCATCGGGAAGAGGTAGCCGTACGCCTGGTTCTGGATCTGCCCGAACGCCGACGAGCCGTCCCACATCTCCAGGGCACGGGCCAGGAACCTGCCCGGTGCGACGGCCAGGTCGAACTTCGTGTCGGCCACGATCCGTCCCGGCACCTGGATGAACGTCAAGAAGCAGAGCAGCAGGCCATAGATCCCCAGCCGTAGGGGGCTGGTCGCACTGACCGAGCGTGGCGTCTGCGGCGGTGTCACCGCTTCCTCACCACGATGAGCAGGTTCCAGGTGGCGATCTCGCGGAGCACGGGGATCCGCAGCAGCCCGTGCGACCAGCGAGGGTGGTAGCGCGGTACCACGTCGAGCACCTCCCCCGCACGCTGGTCGCGGCTCCAGCGAAGGCCGTCGCGCACCAGGATGGGGAACAGGGACTCGCCGTACCTGTTCTTGGGATCGTGCCCGGTGCGTCGTCGATATCGGTCACGCGCCCGCCGACCGCCGAGGTAGTGCCACGGCGACGTCTCGTGGCCGCCCCATGGTCCCCACCACACCGTGTAGGAGATGAACGAGATGCCACCGCGACGGGTCACCCGCAGCATCTCGTCCGCCATCTGCCACGGCCGGGGGACGTGCTCCAGGACGTTCGAGGAGTAGCAGACATCCACCGCCTCGTCCTTGAACGGCAGACGCATTCCGTCGCCGATCACGGTGCCTGTTCCGACCTCGCCTGCGGCGGACAGCTCCCCGACGTCGGCGTCGAGGGCCCAGTACGTCGCGCCCGCAGCCTGGAAGGCGCGCCGGAAGTAGCCCGGACCGCCACCTACGTCGAGGACCGACGCGCCCGCCAGGTCGATGTAGCGACCGAGCTGGCCGATCGAGTCCTCGGCCAGGGCGGCGTAGAAGCGACTCGGGTCGTCCTGTTCGTGGCGGAAGTGTCCGAAGAGCGTGAGCGAGCGGCGGAGGTCGGCAGCCCACGGCCTCATGAGATACCCGGGCCGGCCAACATGCCGCGCACCCTACCTGCCAGGCTGGACTCCCTGTGGTCGTGGTTCCTCCGGCGCCGGATAGCCTGCCCGAATGCTCGACGACGCACGCGGTCTCACCGGTCGGCACGTCGTCTTCCTCAGCTGGCGGGACTCGGGTAACCCCGAGGCCGGCGGGGCCGAGCTGTACCTGGACCGGATGGCCAAGGGCCTCGTCCAGCGTGGGTGTCGGGTGACGGTGTTCTCAGCCAGCTATCCAGGCACGCCCGACGACGAGGTCGAGGACGGCATCCGATATGTCCGACGTGGGTCGAAGCTCACGGTCTACCTGCAGGGCATGTGGCAGCTCCTGACCCGTCGCCTGGGCCGGCCGGACGTGGTGGTCGACGTACAGAACGGTCTGCCCTTCTTCTCCCCCCTGGTCACCCGGGCGCCGGTGGTCGTGCTCGTGCACCACGTCCACCACGAGCAGTGGCCGATCGTCTATCCCGGGCTGGTCGGGCGGATCGGATGGTTCATCGAGCATCGAGTGTCCCCCTGGCTCTATCGCGGGCGGCAGTACATCGCAGTGTCAAGCGCCACGCGGGCCGACCTGGTCCGTCAGGGAGTCGCCGAGGACGCCGTCGCCGTGGTCCACAACGGGATCGATCCGGTCCACAGATCCGACGCTACCCGGGCGTCGTTCCCCATGCTCTGCGTGGTGAGCCGGCTCGTGCCCCACAAGCGGATCGAGCACGCGATCGACACCGTGGCCGCTCTCGCCGACGACGTCCCCGGCGTCAAGCTGTACGTCGTCGGGGACGGCTGGTGGCGCGGTCACCTGCACGAGTACGTCGCCGCCAAGCGGGCGGAACGCCAGGTGGTCTTCGAGGGTCACGTCACCGAAGAACGCAAGGAGCTGATCTACGAACGCGCGTGGCTGATGCTCCTGCCGTCGATCAAGGAGGGTTGGGGACTCGTCGTGGGCGAGGCCGGCCAGCACGGCACGCCGACCATCGCGTACGCCGAGGCGGGGGGGACCACCGAGTCGATCATCGACGAGGTCTCCGGCGTGCTCGTGCACGACAAGACACAGCTGGTCGAGGCGACCCGGCAGCTGTTGAGTGATCCGCAGCGCTTGGCAGAGCTGAGCCACGGTGCGCGCGAGCACAGCGAGGGTTTCACCTGGCCACAGGCACAGGCGGCCTTCGCCCGCGTGCTGGAGAGGGCGATCGAGGCAGAGGGCGTCACAGCAGGGCTCTGACGCGAGGTGGCGGGTGCTACTGGGTCGAACCGTAGGGGATGCCGGCGTGGACGTCGCCGGGGTGGTTCGAGGCGGAGTTCACGCCGCTGCTGACAACACCAACGATCGTTGCGGCTGCGACGATCCCGCCGACGAGGATGCTGGCGATCAGGCCGATCACTCCGGTCATGTGCAACGCCCTCCCTCAAGGTCCCCGTCCGCGAGCATAGTAGCGGTCATCGGCCGCCTCTCCGCAATCGCCGTGCTGATCGGAGCACCCACGCAAGCAGGCCGCCGACCAGAACGACACCGTAGGCCGTCCAGCCACCGCCGACGGCGATGCGGTGCCAGGCCGGCACGTCACGCGGGTGTGCGTCACCCGCGAGCCTCAAGACCAGCAGGTCGGGACGGTCGGCGACCACGGTCGCCTGGAGCCGGGGCGTCGCCGGCCCGCCCGCCTGTCGCTCTACCGCCACCGCCTGGATGCCGAGGTCGAGGAGGGCTCTCGTACGGGCCGCCGGAGTAGCGGGGAGCGCAAGAGCCCGTCGCGCGCCGGGTACGCGAGGGTCCTCGCCCGGAACCTCGCGTCCGTCCACCAGCAGTGCGTCGCCGGCGACGTAGTCTGGTGCGAAGTACCGTCCCAGCGGGTCCAGCTGCGGGCGTCTGTGGTTCCACTGCGGAGCGCGGTACGCGGTCAGCGGAAGCACCAGGAGATCACCGCCCGACAGTTCGCCGACCGATCTGGCCGTTGCCCAGGAGGCGGGGAACTGCGCCGGCCGCAGGTCATCCGAAAGCCCCCACGCGACGTCGTACAGCAGGATCACCGGAAGCAGCGCCCCTGCGGCGGCGACCAGTCGCCGTACCTCGGCCTCTCCGTGCCCAACCCGGTCGGCGAGGACCTGCACGCCGACGGCCGGGAGGCCGGCGTACACCGGCAGGCAGAGGCCGAGGGTGCGGGTGCCGTCGCGCACGAGGCCACCGCCCGGCACGTGACCCGCAAACCACTCGGTGGCGCCGGGAAGCAGCCACGTCATCAGCGCGATCCCGAACCCCAGTGCCCACAGCACCAGCAGGCGCCTGGCGTCCGGCTGCCGACCCCAAGCCCGGGCGCCCGTTGCCGCCAGCACGAGGAGCAGCAACAACGAGACCCAGGCTAGGAAGGTGGTACGGGAGCCGGGCACGACCTGCGCGTTCCAGATGCCGCCGAGACCGAGCGCGGCCAGCGGGGCTGGCAGGTGTCCTTCCGGATGCAGTGCGAAGACCGAGGCGCCGGCCCCTTCTGCGCTGCCGGCATGGAGCAGACCGGCCACCAGCCAGGGGGCGTTGCCGGCCACCGCACACGCGAGCAGGGTGAGGTCGGCGCGAGCGAGCCGCCGGGGCGACGACCACCCGCTGACCAGCAGCCCGAGTGCAGAGACGATGCCGGCCGAGGCACTCAGGCTGCCGATGGCCGTGAGCGCCCACATCCGGGCTGGCATGCGGCCGCTAGACCGGGCTTCTCTGCCGGCGAGTACCAACCACGGCAGTACGCCGTACCCCACGAGGACCGTCCAGTGACCGATGCCCAGCCGCTCGGCAGTGAACGGGTTCCAGACGGCGAGAGTGACCGCGGTCAGCCGCGCCGTGGTGGAGCCGCCGACGAGCCGGGCGACGCCGGTCCCGGCCGCGACGAGGGGCAGCAGGAGTGCGAGCTTCTGCAGTACCTGGGCGGGGACGACGTTGTCCAGCACGGCGACGACGGCGTCCGAGGGGACCGCGCGCGGGAGGGCGGTGCCGAGACCGAGGAAGTCACTGCGAAGGGCCAGGTGGGGCACCCAGACCATGTCGTAGCTCAGGATGTACCCAGGACCGAGTGCCGGACCCAGAAGGAACATCGCGAGGACGACGGCCCAGACGGTGGGCACGAGGCGCTGGCCGGACATCAGCGGATGTTCACAGGCGCAGTCGGCGGAAGACCGGTCGGGGCAGGTGGCGGATGCCGGACATGACCACGCGCAGCATGGGCGGTACCCAGACCAGGTCGGACCGGTTCGCCACTCCTCCCACCACGGCTGCCGCGACCTGCTCTGCGCTCACCGACAAAGGGGCGGGGTCTCGGCCTGCGGTCATCCGGGTGCGCACGAAGCCTGGGCGGACGACCAGCACCTGGCCGCCGTACTCACGCAGCGCCTCGCCGAGACCGAGGTAGAAGGCGTCCATCCCAGCTTTGGACGAGCCGTAGACGAAGTTGGAGCGGCGGACGCGCTCCCCGGCGACCGACGACATCGCCACGATCGCGCCGTGTCCCTGGCGGCGCACGACCGCTGCCAGGCTGACTCCCACGCTCACCGCCGCCGTGTAGTTGACCTGGGCGAGGTGGATGGCGGCAGCGTGGTCGGTCCAGGCTTCCTCCTGATCCCCGAGGACGCCGAACGCGACCACCGCCACGTCGAGGTCGCGCTCCGCCGTCACCGCCTGGATCACAGCCGGGTGCGACGCGATGTCCTCCGCGTCGAAGTCGACGGCGTGCACCTGGAGACCTACGGAGTGGAGGGCCGACACGGCGGCGTCGCGACGCTCTCCGGGCCGGGCGGCCACGGTGACCACCGGTCGGGCGTCGGCCCACTCGCGCGCCACGGCGAGCGCGATCTCGCTGGTGCCACCGAACAACAACAACGACTGAGGCCGGCCGAGGGCGTCGATCATCCGGAGTCTCCGATCCGTCACAGGCCGAGGCGTCGGGCCAGGTCGGAGGTGAGAATACGGGTCGGGTCGACCCTGTCGCGCATGCGTGCGAACTCCTCCGCGCGCGGGTACATCGCCGCGAACCGGGTGGCCGACAGCCGACCGTCCTTGGCCAGGTACACCCGGCCTCCGGCCTCGACGACGCGCGCGTCGAGGTCGTCGAGGACGGCCGCGAGTCCGGGTCGCACCGGCAGGTCGAGCGCCAGGGTCCAGCCGGACATCGGGAACGAAAGCAGGCCCGGGTTGGCGGCACCGAACCGCTTGAGCACGGCGAGGAAAGAGGCATGTCCGCTCTCCGACAGGCGGCGAACAGCGTCCTGCACGACGTCGTCCGCCCCATCGGGCACGACCAGCTGGTACTGGACGAGGCCGGTCGGACCGTAGAGCAGGTTCCAGTCGGCGATCCCGTCGAGGGGGTGGAAGAACGTTGCCAGGGACTCCAGCTCACCGAGGCGGCGGCGTGGTGTCTTGCGGAACCACAGCTCGTTGAAGGCCCGGACGGTCAGCCGTGAGACGAGCCCCCTCGGTGCCCACGGCGGCGCGCCGATCCGCGGATCGCTCGGCAGCGGGTACGGCGTCCGCGCACGGCGTCGGCCGAGCTCATCGGCTCGGGCGTGCTCTCCCCGGGTCAGCACCGACCGGCCGTGGGCGCGGCCGCGGGAGACGGTGTCGACCCAGGCCACGGAGTAGGTCCAGTCGTCGTCCGATTCCCGCATCGCCGTCATCAGCGAGCCGAGGTCGCCGTGGCGTTCGGTGTCGACCCTCATCCATCCGCTCCCGACCGGAATCGTGCGGAGTGCCGCTGAGGTGATCACGCCTGTGAGCCCCATCCCACCCACGGTCGCCCAGAACAGTTCTGGCTCGGCGTCCGGCCCGATCCTGTGGACTTCCCCGTCAGGGGTCACCAGGTCGGCATGCAGCACGTGCGCACCGAAGGTACCGACCCGGTGGTGGCTCTTCCCATGGACGTCGCAGGCGATCGCACCGCCGACCGTCACGTATCGGGTGCCCGGCGTGACGGGCAGGTACCGTCCGACCGGCAGCAGGCGCCGCATCAGGTCGTGCAGCGACGTGCCGGCCGCGGTCACCACGTGGTCCCCCTCGACCCGGGTCTCGCCGGCGAGCGGGAGCAGCACGACTCCCCCGGCGTTCTGCGCCGCGTCCCCGTAGCTCCGCCCCAAGCCACGCGCGGTCAGCCCCCGATGGCCTGCGGCCCGAAGCAGTGCCGGCACCTCGTCGGCAGTGGCTCGCACCGTGGCAGACATCACCGGGGAGGTGCGGCCCCAGCCGCGCAGCTCGTTGCGGGAGCCCGGATCAGGCACTGAGCACCCCCAGACTCACGAGCACGAACCAGACCAGACCGATCGCCTGCAGGCCCCGATCGCCGAGGATGATGTCCTCAGGCTCGGCAGCCCGCCCGAGGTCGATGTCCACGGCGTACCGGAGCAGTCCGAGCACGAACGGCACGATCGAGATCGACTGCCAGGGTATGCCGCTGGTGCTCTGCTGGAACGCCCACAGGCAGTACGCCAGAGCAGTGGAGGTCGCGGCGATGCTCCAGACGAAGCGCAGGTAGCTGTCGGTGTACCGCACCAGGGAGGGCCGGGTGCCTGCTACGACTCCCAGGCTGTGGAGCTCGGAGTAGCGCTTCCCCGCCACCATGAACAGCGACCCGAAACCGGCCACCATCAAGAAGAAGCCAGACAGGGGCAGACCGGCCGCGAGACCTCCCGAGACGGCGCGCATCAGGAAGCCGATCGACACCACCGCCAGGTCGAGGACCGGCTCGTGCTTCAGCCACAGCGAGTACCCGACCTGAAGCGCCGCGTAGCTGACCAGCAACACCCCCAACTGCCAGGTCACTGACGTCCCTGCTGCGATCGCCGCGGCTCCGAGCACAACGGCGACGACCAGCGCGGTGGGCACGGGCAGATCGCCGGCGGCGATCGGTCGCAGCCGCTTACGAGGGTGGACTCGGTCGGACTCCAGGTCCGCCACGTCGTTCATGACGTACACGGCACCCGAGAGCGCACAGAACGCAACGAACGCAACCAGGGTCTGCCACCACACGGGATCATCGAAGAGTGTCCCGGCAGCCAGTGGCGCGGCCGCGACCAGCAGGTTCTTGGTCCACTGCCGCGGTCGCAGGGACCGCACGACGGCCGCGATCACCCGCCGGAGTCTAGGGCGTGCTCTTCGGCTGTGAGCCGCGCCGCACTCAAGATCGGCGTTTTCGGGGCTGCGGGCACGCTTCACTACGCTGCCAGCCGTGACCGTGAGAGAGAGCCTGCGTGAGTTCACGCGCAGAGGCAGCTCGATGGCGGTGTCCATCAGCATCGCCAACGTCTGCACCTACGGGTTCACCGTGCTCGCGGCGCGCCTTCTCGGCCCTCACGAGTACGGCGCGCTCGCGGCCATGATGGCCACCCTCCTCGTGGTCAACGTCCTGTCCCTCGGGCTGCAGGCAACCGGTGCGCGCCGGGTGTCCGCCGAGCCCCAGTACCGGGCCGAGATCGAACACGAGGTGCTCCGGGTCGGCTTGCTCTCCGCGGGTGTCCTCGGTGTCCTCATGCTGATCGGCGCACCGTTGCTCGAGCACGTGCTCCGGTTGTCCGGTGTGCTTCCCGCGGCTCTGCTCGCGGTCACTTCTGTCCCGTTGACGTTGATGGGCGCCCAGTCCGGCGTCCTGCAGGGCGAACGGCGCTGGCCGCCGCTGTCCGCGATCTACCTCGGACTCGGCATCCCGCGTCTGCTCATCGGCGTGGCGTTCATCGTGTGGCGCCCCACGCAGACCGTCGCGATGCTCGGGATCGCGACCTCTGCCCTGGTGCCGGCCTTCGTGGGCTGGCTGTCGCTCCGGCAGCCCGGCCGGGAACCCGCAGCGCCGGTCGCGGCGGGCACCGAGCGCCGTCACCCAACCCGCGACATCCTGCGCGAGACCGCGCACAACTCGCAGGCTCTCCTCGCCTTCTTCGCCCTCTCCAATGCCGACGTCGTCGTGGCCCGGCACGCGCTGGACAACCACAGGGCCGGTCTGTACGCGGCCGGGTTGATCCTGGCCAAGGCATTGATGTTCCTGCCGCAGTTCGTGGTCGTGGTCGCCTTCCCGGACATGTCCACGTCTGCGAACCGCCGTCCCGCCCTGCTCAAGAGCCTGGCCCTGGTCGCCGGGTTGGGCGTGGTGGGCGTCGTCGGGGCGTTCCTCCTTCCCGGACTCGCCCTACTGTTCGTGGGCGGCTCGGCGTACTCCGACATCTCAGAGGAAGTGTGGCTGTTCGCGGTCCTCGGCACGGTGCTGTCGATGCTCCAGCTCCTGGTTTACGCCGTGCTCGCCCGGAGCGGCCGAAGGCCGGTACTGCTGGTCTGGCTCGCCTTCGTCGCCGTCGTCGCACTGGGCCTCCAGGCATCGTCCGTCACCCGTCTGCTCAGCGTGGTGCTCATCTGCGACACGCTCCTGCTGGTCGCCTTGCTGGTGACCGACGTCCTGCGTCCTGGCGCGCTCGACCCGACCGTCGACGACCTGCCGCGTCCCGCCCCTGCGTCCTGACGCCCGACCCACAGCGGTGCCAAGCGGGCTTCGCCCGCTGGAGGGTCCATCATGGACCGTCGGCCCCACGACCCGCACCGTGGTGTGAAGCACGTCGGCGATGGGCTCTACCGTCAGTGGGCCGCTTCGTGCCAGCTTCGGCCGGTGCCGACGGAGACGTCGAGGGGGACGGCGAGATCCGCGGCCCCGCCCATCTCGCGGCGTACGACGTCCTCGAGCGGCTCGCGCTCGCCGGGCGCGACCTCGAAGACGAGCTCGTCGTGCACCTGGAGCAGCATCCGTGAGGCCAGCCCGGCCTCGCGGATCGCGGCGTCGACGTGGAGCATCGCGATCTTGATCAGGTCGGCCGCGGAGCCCTGGATCGGCGCGTTGAGCGCCATCCGCTCGGCCATCTCGCGGCGCTGGCGGTTGTCGCTGGTCAGGTCGGGGAGGTAGCGACGCCGGCCCCAGAGCGTCTCGGTGAAGCCGGTGCGCCGGGCCTCGTCGACCACCCCGCCGAGATAGTCGCGGACGCCGCCGAACGTCTCGAAGTACTCATCCATCAGGCCACGTGCCTCGCCCGGGTCGATCCGCAGCTGGGCACCCAGCCCGAACGCGGACAGCCCGTAGGCCAGGCCGTAGTTCATCGCCTTGATCTTGGCCCGCTGACCACCCGTGACCTCGTCGGCCGGCACGCCGAAGACGCGGGATGCGGTGATGGAGTGGAAGTCCTGACCGGACCTGAACGCCTCGATGAGAAGGGCGTCCTCCGACAGGTGAGCCATGATGCGCATCTCGATCTGGCTGTAGTCGGCGGTCATCAGGCAGTCGTAGCCCTGGCCCACGATGAATCCCTCGCGGATGCGGCGACCCTCCTCGGTACGGATCGGGATGTTCTGGAGGTTGGGGTCGGTGCTCGACAGTCGGCCGGTGGCCGCGATCGTCTGGTTGAACGTCGTGTGGATGCGGCCGTCCGACTGCACCGTCTTGAGCAGACCCTCGATGGTCTGCCGCAGCCGGCTCACGTCGCGGTGACGCAGCAACGCCATCAGGAACGGATGCTCGGTCTTCTCGTAGAGCACCTGCAACGCGTCGGCGTCGGTCGTGTAGCCGGTCTTGGTGCGCTTGGTCTTGGGCATCGCGAGCTCGTCGAAGAGGACCACCTGGAGCTGCTTGGGCGACCCGAGGTTGATCTCCTTGCCGATCACCCGGAAGGCCTCGCCTGCGGCGTCTCGCACCTCGCCGGCGAAGTGGGACTCCAGCGACTCGAGGTGGTCGGTGTCGACGGCGATGCCGGTCTGCTCCATGGCGGCGAGCAGGTCGACCAGAGGCAGCTCGACGTCGGCCAGCAACGAGGTGCCGCCGGTCTGCTCGATCTCGCCGTCGAGGGTGTCGGCGAGGTCGAGCACGGCCCGGGCGTGGAGCATCGCGGTGTCGGCCGCGTCGCCACCGCCGCTGTCGAGGCCCTCGAGGCTGAGCTGGTCGTCGTCTGTGGAGCCCTGCTTGAGCTCGCGCTTGAGGTAGCGCAGCGTGAGGTCGGCGAGGTCGTAGGAGCGCTGGTCGGGCCGGACGAGGTAGGCCGCGAGTGCGGTGTCGCTGACGAGGCCGTGCAGCGGCCAGCCGCGGGCGGCGAGCGCCAGCATCGGGCCCTTGGCGTCGTGGAGCACCTTGGACCGCGCCGGGTCGCCGAGCCAGGCCATCACGGACGCGTCGTCGTCGGGCGTGACCTCGGCGGCATCGATCCAGGCCGCCTGGCCGTCGGCCGCGGCGAGGGCGACACCCCGGACCTCGCCGGTGCCGGCTCCCCAGCTGCCGTGCACGGTGAGGCCCGTGCGGGTGTCGGGCCCGGCATGGTTGTCGACCCAACCGGCGACCTCGCCGGCGCCCAGGCGCGTGCCCTCGAGCTGGAACCCCGACTCGTCGATGAGGGTGGCGTCCTGCACGTCCCAGGACTCGAGCAGCCGGTCCCGGAGGACCCGGAACTCCAGGGAGTCGAACAGGGTGTGCACGAGGTCGCGGTCCCACGACTGGGCCTCGAGGTCACCCGGGGCGAGCTCGAGGTCGAGGTCGCGGACCAGGGCGTTGAGCCGGCGGTTGCGGATCACGTCGCCGAGATGCTCGCGGAGGGCCTCGCCCTTCTTGCCGGTGATCTTGTCGGCATGCGTGATGACGTTGTCGAGGCCGTCGTACTCGTTGATCCAGCGGGCGGCGTATCCCGGACCGACGCCGGGGACACCGGGCAGGTTGTCGGAGGTCTCACCGACGATCGCGGCCAGCTCGGGGTAGCGGTCGGGGGATACGCCGTACTTGGACGCGACGGCCTCGGGCGTCATCCGGGCGAGCTCGGAGACGCCGCGCATCGGGTAGAGCACGGTCGAGTGCTCGGTGACGAGCTGGAGGGAGTCGCGGTCACCGGTGAGGATCAGCACGTCCATGCCCTCGGCGAGCGCCTCGGTCACCAGGGTGGCGATGATGTCGTCGGCCTCGTAGCCCTCCTTGGCCAGGTGCCGGATGCGGAGGGCGTCGAGCACCTCGTTGATCAGCGGGAGCTGGCTCGAGAACTCCTCGGGCGTCTTGTTGCGCTTCGCCTTGTACTCGGAGTACTCGGCGAGGCGGAAGGTCTGGCGCGACTTGTCGAACGCGACGCCCACGTGGGTCGGCTGCTCGTCGCGCAGGACGTTGATGAGCATGGAGGTGAAGCCGAAGACGGCGTTGGTGTGCTGACCGGTGGTGGTCGAGAAGTTCTCCACCGGGAGGGCGAAGAAGGCGCGGTAGGCGATGGAGTGGCCGTCGAGCAGGAGCAGCCGGGGCCTGGTCGGGGTCTCAGCGTCTGGCACCCGACGACTCTATCCACTGCCACCGACAGCCGAGACCGCCGATGCCGTCGCCGGCCGAACGCGGGGGTCGGCCACAATGACGGCATGACCGACGAGCAGATCGAGGCCTTCGTGGCCGGCATGCCGGAGGGCATGGGCGCCCTCAACGACAAGATGGGCATCGTCCTGATCGAGGTCGGCCCGGAGCGCGTCGTCGCGACCATGCCGGTCGAGGGCAACACCCAGCCCTACGGCCTGCTGCACGGCGGTGCGTCGGTGGTGCTCGCCGAGACGCTCGGGTCCCTGGGTTCCGCCCTGCACGCGATGCCCGACCGGCTGTCCGTCGGCATCGACATCAACGCCACCCACCATCGCGCCGCCACCGCGGGCACCGTGACCGGGGTCGCCACCCCGCTGCACCTCGGGCGGACGATGGCGTCGTACCAGGTCGTGATCACCGACGACCAGGACCGCCGGGTCTGCACGTGCCGGATCACCTGCGCGCTGCTGCCGCGCGATCGCGTGCCCGGCTGAGAGCCCTACGTTCTCGAGGCCGACCGCGCGTTGCGGAGGCTGCGCCGCGCGGCGATCACCTGCGTCACCTGCCGAGCGGCGGGGTGTCGCATCGCGAGCTTGGCGCGTACGACGGGCGTCGGCGCCACTCGAAGCACCGCCTGCGGCCCGAGCGCGAGGCGCGCCATGAAGCGGTTGGCCTCGCGCGAGCCGGACGACGCGGCGGTCGCGACATGGCCGATCCCGAGCTCCTCGGCCCAGGTGACCGCGCACTCGACGAGACACTTGCCGATCCCGTGCCGGCGGTACTCGGGAACGACGGCCGGGCTGTGCACCTGCAGCACGGGCTCGGGGTTGACCGGGGAGTACGTCGTGGCCTTGAGGTAGACGGCGCCGGCGAACCGGCCGTCGTACTCCGCGACGACGAGACGCTCGCCGGGGCGGTCGACGAGGGCCTCGATGGCGGTGGCGACGTCGTTCAGGGACTCTCCGCCGGCGCAACGTCTCAGAAAGGGCTGCCACAGCTCGGTCAAGCGTTCGACGTCGGCCAGTGTGGCGTCGCGCAGGGTCACCAACGAGCGAGTCATCCGAGGACCTCCAGGTCAACGAAGAGCGACACCATCCGGTCCCCCCGTTGATGCCGCACAGGCAGACTACGCTCAGTCCCCCCGACTTGTCCCAGGAGTCCCGTGATCATCGGTACCGGCACCGCCGTCAACGTCGCGACGGTGCTGGCCGGCTCCTCCGTCGGCGTCCTCGCAGGCAACCGTCTCCCGGCCCGCACCCGCGATCTCGTCACCGACGCGCTCGGCCTTGTGACGCTGCTGATCGCCGGCCTCGCCGCCGTCGCCGTGAACGATCCCGACCTCGCCGCGAAGGTGGGACCGCACGCGCCACTGCTGATCGTGCTGGGGTCGCTGGTGATCGGCGGCATCGTCGGCTCGTTGCTGAGACTCGAGCAGCGGGTCGAGTCGCTGGGCGGGCGACTGCAGCAGCGTCTGTCGCGCGGGGCCGAGTCGGCCGAGCGAGCGCGCTTCATCGAGGGCTTCGTGACCGCGTCGCTGGTGTTCTGCACCGGCCCGCTCACCATCCTGGGCTCGCTGTCCGACGGCCTCGGACACGGCGCCGACCAGCTCTACCTCAAGGCCACGCTCGACGGCTTCGCGGCGATCGCCTTCGCGGCGTCGTTCGGCTGGGGGGTCACCGCGAGCGCCCTCACCGTGCTGGTCGTGCAGGGCAGCATCACCGCTCTGGGAGCAGTGCTCGGCGACGTGCTCTCCGACGCCGGTCTGGCCGCGGTCACCGCCAGCGGCGGCCTGATGCTCGTCGGCGTCGCGCTCCGGCTGCTGCGCATCCGCGAGATCGCGGTGGCCGACCTGCTGCCGGGGTTGATCGTAGCGCCGCTCCTCGTGCAGGCGGTGGCCGCCTTTCGGTGAGGTGGGGGCACGTGACGCCCCACCGTTGACCGTGGCTCGACCCTTCGGTCGCGGATCCATCCCGGCCGGTCTACTGGCTCCCACCGAACTCGCGGAGGCGGCAGTAGGACTTGATGTGGTTGAACGTCGATCCTTGGGTGGCTTTGGACTTTGCGCACCCGCCGTCCCAACCGTCGAAGGATTCAGGCGGCCACATGTTGATGTCGAAGGCCAGGATCGTTCCCAGCGGACAGCCTCGCCAGGACTTCTTGTGCCTCACTGTGTAGACGCTGTCGAGGGCAGTTTGACAACAGCGCCACTGACCCATGCGCCTGTCGGCGTGTGCTGCTTGCTCCTGTCCGACAAACAAGGCCCCTGGACCGACGAGCGCGGCGATCGTGGCGCCGAAGGCGACCAACAACTTCCTCATACGCATATGCAGCGTCCCGAATGAAACTTCGTATGCGCGGCTTAGCGGTCCTCGCTGAATCACGTCAAGAGATGATGGTCGGCGTGACCACAGCCGCCGCGTGGGTCAGAGATCGCCGCCGAGGTACGCCGCCTTCACCGAGTCGTCGCCGGAGAGCTCCTGACCGGTGCCGGACCGGACGATCTCGCCGGTCTCGAGCACATGTGCCACGTGGGCCCGACGCAGCGCCTGCGCGGCGTTCTGCTCGACGAGGAGTACGGTCGTCCCTTGGTCGTTGATCTCGGCGATGATCGTGAAGATCTGCTGGATGAGCCGGGGCGCGAGTCCCATCGACGGCTCGTCGAGCAGCACGAGCCGGGGCCGCGCCATCAGCGCCCGGCCGATGGCGAGCATCTGCTGCTCGCCGCCCGACATGGTGCCGGCCGCCTGGTTCACGCGTTCTTCCAGCCGCGGGAAGAGCTGGTAGACCCGCTCGAGGTCCTCCCGGTACGCCGCAGTCTTGCGGTCCGTGCGGACATAGGCACCCATGTCGAGGTTCTCGCGCACCGTCATGCCCGGGAAGCAACCCCGGCCCTCGGGCGACTGGCTGATCCCCAACTTGACGCGCTCATACGGCGCGGCGTGGGTGATGTCCTTGCCGTCGAAGACGATCTTCCCGTCGCGGACCTTCCGCAGCCCCGAGATGGTCTTCAGCGTCGTCGTCTTGCCGGCGCCGTTGGCGCCGATCAGCGTGGTGATCTCGCCCTCGGCGCAGCTGAACGAGATGTCACGGATCGCCTCGATGTGGCCGTAGTTGACGCACAGGCCCTCGACCTCAAGAAGCATCTTCTTCGTCCACTCCCAGGTAGGCCGCGATCACGGCCGGGTCTTCGCGGATCTCGGCAGGAGAACCTTCCGCGATCTTCCGCCCGAACTCGAGCACGACCACGCGGTCGGTCACGCCCATGACAAGTCGCATGTCGTGCTCGATGAGCAGCACGGTGTAGCCGTCGTCGCGGACCTTCCGGATCAGCTCCATCAGCCGCTGCTTCTCAGCCGGGTTGAAGCCAGCAGCCGGCTCGTCGAGGCACAGCAGCTTCGGCTTGGTCGCCAGCGCCCGCGCGATCTCGAGACGACGCTGGTCGCCGTAGGAGAGGTTCTCGGCCAGCTCGTCGGCCCGGCCGCCGACACCCACGAAGTCCAGGAGCTGGTAAGCCTGCTCGACCGCCTCTGCCTCGGTGCGCCGGTGCAGCGGCGTGCGGAACACCGCGTTGAACATTCCGACCTTGCTGTTCGCGTCGGCCCCGACCAGGACGTTCTCCAAAGCGGTCATGGACCTGAACAGCCGGATGTTCTGGAACGTGCGGGCGATGCCGAGCTTGGTGATCCGGTACCGCTTGCGATTTGCCAGCGACTGCCCGTCGAAGCGGATCTGGCCACTGGTGGCCTGGTAGACACCGGTCATCACGTTGAAGCAGGTGGTCTTCCCAGCGCCGTTCGGCCCGATCAGGCCGAGGATCTCGCCCTCCTTGATGTCGAAGGAGACCGAATCCAGCGCCGTGACTCCACCGAACCTGATGGTGACGTCATCGACCTCGAGCAGGGCCTTGCGTGAGTCGGGGTCAGACATCGACGGTCTCTCCTTCCAGCTCCTCGATCTCGGCCTGGGCCCGCAGTGCTCGTCGCGTGCGACGTGGAGGCAGGATCCCCTGTGGCCGGAACGTCACGATGACCATCAGGCTCAGACCGAAGATCAGGAGACGCCAGTCGCTCAGGGTGCGGAACCGCTCCGGGAGGTAGGCCACGAGCACTCCGCCGGCCATCGCTCCCCACCTGTTGCCCGCGCCGCCGATCAGCACTGCGGCGACGAAGAGCATGGACAACTGCAGAGGGAACACGTCCGGGCTGATGAAGCCGCCCTGACCGGCCGCCATCATGGAGCCCGCCACACCACCGATCGCAGCACCGGTGGCGAAGGCCAGGAGCTTGTAGCGGAAGGTCGGCACCCCCATGAGCTCGGCGGCGTCCTCGTCCTCGCGGGTGGCTTCCCAGGCCCGGCCGACACGGCTGTCCTTGATCAGGCTGTCGGCGATCACCACGATGACGATGGCGGTGAGGACGAGCCAGTAGTAGGGGATGGCGTCGAGCACGCCGAACGTCAGGAACGGCGTCTTGTGGAGGTTGTCGATCGACGGGACCAGACCGTTCCAGGTGAGGTGGGGGATCTGGAAGATGCCGTCCTGGTCGGTCCCGATCGGGTTTGCTCCGATGCTCGGCGGCGGGGGGATGTTCTTGATGCCCGCCGACGAGCCCAGCCAGTGAACGTTCTTGGCGACCTGGGTGATGATCTCGCCGAAGCCGAGGGTCACGATGGCGAGATAGTCGCCGCGCACCCGGATGGCCGGGGCACCCAGGAGGAGCCCGCTCACGGTGGTCACGACCAGCGCGCACGGCAGCACCAGGAGGAACGGCCAGTGCGCGTGCTGCGAGGTGAGGACGCCGGTGGTGTAGGCGCCCACGGCGTAGAAGCCGACGTACCCGAGGTCCAGCAGGCCGGCGTAACCGATCACGATGTTGAGGCCGAGGGCCACCAGCGCGTACGAGCCCGCGGAGACCATCACGCCACCGAAGTCGGATTCAGGGGTCGTGATGAGCGGAGGCTGGATCAGCGGCAGGGCGTAGGCCAGCAGCACGCCGACCAGGATCATCACGAGACGGGCCCAGCGCGACCGCAGGACCGGCGGCAGCTGGATCTGGAGCGGGCGGCCCAGCCTGCGCGACGAGCGGGTCGATGCGGGCACTGTGCTGCTCATGCGCGTGACTTCCCGAGGGACTCGCCGAGGATGCCGGTCGGCCGGACCAGGAGGATGAGCACCAGCAGCACGAACGTGACGACGTCCCTCCACTGGGTGCCGAAGACCGCCGACCCCCAGTTCTCCATCACGCCGAGCAGCAGCCCGCCGACCAGGGCCCCACGGAGGTTGCCGATGCCGCCCATGACGGCAGCGGTGAACGCCTTGACGCCGATCAAGAAGCCGGCGTCCTGGCGCGTGGTCCCGATCCGCAGCATGTAGAGCGTCGCGGCGGCGCCGGCCATGAGGCCACCGATCAAGAACGTCGTGCGGATGACGCGGGTCGAATTCACACCCATCAGGGCCGCCGCTTCGGGGTCCTGGGCCACCGACCTGATACCGCGACCCAACCGGGTGCGGCGGACGAAGACGTCGAGGGCGAACATCATCACCAGGGCCGAGCCGATCACCAGCAAGTCGACGTCCTTGACGGCGTACCCGCCGAACTCGAAGACCTTGTGCGGGTCGACGGTCACCGGTGAGGAGTACACGTTGCGTGCCTGGGCGACGTAGTTGTGCAGCTTGCCGTCCAGCCCGAACCAGCCCGCGATCCGGTCCCGGAGCCCCATGATCTCGGCCAGCGAGAACGACGCGCCGATGGCGGAGATCAGGATGACCAGCTTGGGCGACCCTCGTCTGATCAGTGGCCGGTAGGCCAAGCGTTCGACCAGGAGGGCGACGAGCGCGGACGTCGCCATCGACACCAGGACGCACAACCCCAGCAGACCGAGAGTGCTGCCGAGACTCTGGGAGACCGATGTCGTCCCGTGGACGAACACCGCGACCCAGGCCGTGGCGAAGGTCCCGTACATGAAGACCTCGGAATGGGCGAAGTTGATGAGCTGGAGGACGCCGTACACCATCGTGTACCCGAGGGCCACCAGAGCGTAGATCGCGCCGAGAGCGAGACCGGTGATGGTCAGCTCGGCGAAGTTGTTGAGCAGGAATCCGAAGTGCACGGCTGTCCCCTCGGTCCGGTGGAAGGGCCAACCGTTGCGGCCGGGAGTCGTGACTACCGGCCGCAACGTTGGCTGGGGTGATCCCTACGTGGCGACGGCTACTTGATCAGCGTCGGGTTGGCCGTGTCGAGCTTGCCGCCCGAGACCTTGTACGCATAGATCGTCTGCGCCGAGATGTCGCCCTTGTCGTTGAACTTGATCGGACCGCTGACACCGGTCTGGTCGTAGGTTCCGATGAACGTGTTCATGTCCGCGTGGCTCGTCTTGCCCGCGTCGATACCGGCCAGGAAGATGTTCGCCGCGTCGTACGACTGGGTCGAGTACAGGCCGGAGTCCTTGCCGTTGAGGGCCTTGTACTTCTGGTTGAAGTCGGCCGGAGCGGGTGCCGCCGGAGCGGACAGGATGGCGCCCTCAGCAGCCTGGGCGCCGGCCGTGGTGACGAACGCCGGGTCCTCCGAGCCGTCGCCGGACATGAACAGCCCCTTGTAGCCGGCCTGACGCAGCTGCTTGCACAGCAGGCCGCCCTCCGGGTAGTAGCCCGAGTAGAACACCGCGTCGGGCGACGCGGACATCACTTTGGTGACCGTCGGGCCGAAGTCCGTCTGCTTCTGCTGCACGGCGTCCTCGCCGGTCATGGCCGAGCCGAGCGCCGCCTTGACGAATCCGGCCAGGCCCACGCTGTAGTCCTGGTCGTCGTGGATGAGGTAGATCTTCTTGGCGTTGGCGGTGTCCTTCATGTACTTCACGTCGGCGGCGCCCTGGATGCTGTCGTTGCCGATCACGCGGTGCCACGTGGTCCATCCCGACTGGGTGATGGTCGCGTTGGTGGCCGAGGGCGAGATCGACGGCATCCCCGCCTCGAAGAAGGTCTTCCCTGTCGCCAGTGACTCACCGGAGAAACCGGGACCGACCAATCCGACGATCGAGGCATCCTGGACGATCTTGGTCGCGAGAGCGGGGGCCTTCGCCGGGTCGCCCTGCGAGTCGGACACCTTGAGACCGACCGTGCAGTCGCTGTGGGCCTTGTTGTACTCGTCGAGGGCGAGCTTGATGCCGCCGACCATGTTCTGGCCCAGCGCGCCGGCGTCACCCGTGGTGGCTCCCAGGAACGCGAGGTTGTAGTGACCGCAGCCGCCGCCACCGGCTGTGGGGCTCGACGACGCCTTCGAGCCGCACGCCGTGAGTGCGAGACCGGCAGCCGCAACGGCCGCGAAGATCCGCAGGTTGTGTTTCGTGCCCATGTGTGAGTCCTCCGTTGGGGCTTCTGCCGCGGGAACGCGGCAATGTCGAGACTGCGGCAAGTTAGCACCTAAGGGGGTGCCGTCTCGCCCCTCGACACCTGAAAGTTGCACAGTTTCGGGATTGTGAAGCTGGGCGGACCCGCCCGAGAACATGCTGTGGCGCGGGTCAGGAGCCGGAAACGCCGTGCTCGACGACGCCCTCCGCGACCTCGCGCATCGAGCGACGCAGGTCCATGGCGGTCTTCTGGATCCAGCGGAACGCGTCCGGCTCGCTGAGCCCGAGCTCCTTCTGCAGGACGGCTTTGGCCCGATCGACCGCCTTGCGCGCGGCCAGCTGTTCGCCGAGGTCGGCGACCTCGGTCGCCAGCGCTCCCAGCTCGGCGAAGCGGCTGACCGCGATCTCGATGACCGGGACCAGGTCGCTGCGGGTGAACGGCTTGACCAGGTAAGCCATGGCGCCGGCGTCGCGGGCTCGCTCGACGAGCTCGCGCTGGGAGAATGCGGTGAGGATGACCACCGGCGCGATCCGGTCCCGAGCGATCCGCTCGGCCGCTGCGATGCCGTCGAGCACTGGCATCTTCACGTCGAGGATCACCAGGTCGGGACGATGTTCCTCGGCCAACTCGATCGCCAGGGCGCCGTCCGTCGCCTGCCCGACGACGTCGTACCCCTCCTCGGAGAGCATCTCGACGAGGTCCATCCGGATCAGCGCTTCGTCCTCCGCGATCACGACGCGACGAGGCTGCGGAGTGGTCATCGGGTCAGGCTAGCCGGGCCCTTCCGTGGACCCTCGATCCGGTAGGTTGGGCGCCCGTCGCCCCGGTATCCCAACCGGTAGAGGATGCGGTCTCAAACACCGTCCAGTGTGGGTTCGAATCCCACCCGGGGCACGCCCGCCGTTCGCCGGCACGGGGGTCCCGAGCACCCGCCGTGCGACCGCATTCCGCGGCTCACGGGCGTTGGTACGCCGGAGCGACCTCGTTGATCGCGTCGCCCATCCGGTGGATCCGCATCGCGTTCGTCGAGCCCGGGATACCAGGGGGCGAGCCGGCGATGATCACGACCTGGTCGCCCTCGGAGACCCGGCCGATCTCGAGCAGGGCCTCGTCGACCTGGCGCACCATCTCGTCGGTGTGCTCGACGTCCACGGTCAGGAAGGTCTCGACACCCCAGGTCAGCGACAGCTGCGAGCGCACCTTGGCCACTGGCGTGAAGGCCAGGAGGGGGATCCGGCCACGGTAGCGGGACAGCCTGCGCGCCGAGTCACCCGACTGTGTGAACGCCACCAGGTAGCGTGCATCGACCCGGTCGGCGACCTCGGCCGCCGCCTTCGCGATGACGCCGCCACGCGTCAGCGGCTGCCAGTCGATCGCGGCCATCTTGGCCAGCTCGTGGTCCTCGGTCGAGGTGATGATCCGGGCCATCGTCTCGACCGTCTCGATCGGGTACTCCCCCACGCTGGTCTCGCCCGAGAGCATGACCGCGTCCGCGCCGTCGAGGACGGCGTTGGCGACGTCGGAGGCCTCCGCCCGCGTCGGCCGGGGGTTGGTGATCATCGACTCCAGCATCTGCGTCGCCACGATCACCGGCTTCGCGTTGCGGCGCGCCTTGTCGATCACCCGCTTCTGCAGGAACGGCACGTCCTCGAGAGGGCACTCGACTCCCAGATCTCCGCGCGCGACCATGAACGCGTCGAACGCCTCGACGACCTCGTCGAGGTTGTCGATGGCCTGTGGCTTCTCGACCTTGGCGATGACGGGCAGCAGCACGCCCTCCTCGCGCATGATCTCGCGCACGCCGTCCACGTCGGCCGCCGAGCGCACGAACGACAGGGCGATGAAGTCGACCGAGGTCCGTAGCGCCCAGCGCAGGTCCTCCTTGTCCTTGTCCGACAGTGCCGGCACGCTCACGGCGACGCCCGGGAGGTTGAGGCCCTTGTGGTCGCTGACCTTGCCGCCGACCTCGACCCGCGTCGTCACGTCGTCGCCCTCGACCTTGACGACCCGCAGCCGCAGCTTGCCGTCGTCGACCAGGATCGGGTCGCCCTCGGAGACGTCGCCGGGCAGGCCCTGGTACGTCGTACCGCAGATCGACTCGTCACCCTCGACGTCGCGCGTCGTGATCACGAACTCCGAACCGGTCGCGAGCTTGACCTTCCCGTTCGTGAACGTCTCCAGCCGGATCTTGGGGCCCTGGAGATCGGCGATGATGCCGACCCCGTGGCCGCTGGCGTCGGAGGCCTGCCGGACGAGGTCGTAGTTGTGACGGTGGTCCTCGTGGGTGCCGTGGCTCATGTTCAGCCGGGCGACGTCCATGCCCGCCTCGACCAGCCTACGGATCATCTCGGCGTTGCCCACGGCCGGACCCAACGTGCACACGATCTTGGCTCTACGCACGGGCTCGACCCTAGCCGAAAGTTGGAACGTTCCAACACCGCCCGCGCCGATGCGGGGCAGCGTTCACCTGACGGCCACCGTGACGACCTGGTCGGTAACGGTGGGGTCCTCTCCCCCGAGCAGCCACACCCGGTGCCCGTACGTCGCGACCGCGGCATCGCTGAGCGGTTGCGGGAGCGTCCCGGTCCGCCTGAACCTGCCGGACGCCGGGTCGAACCACCACATCGCATCCGTCTGGCGGTCGGGGGTGACCCGGCCGCCCATGAGCAGGATCCGCGAGCCCACGGTGGCAGCCATGGCGTGCCCGAGGGGCACCGGCAGCCGGGCCACTACGCGGGTACGGCCGGTCCGCAGGTCGACCGCCTGGACGGCGTCGAGCTCGCGGCCGAGCACCTCGCCCCCGAAGACGTACGCCGTGTGCCCGATGCGGGCCGTGGCGGCGTACCGCACGCCCGCCGCCAGGCTCCCCGCCCCCCGCGTCGACCCGTCCGGCCGCAGCTCGAGGATCCCGGTCGGCACCTGGGCGCCGTCGTACCCCCCGATCACGTAGGACCGGCGCTGCCACTCGATGACGCTCAGGTCGGAGCGTGTGGTGGGCAGATGGCCGACCACGTGCCAGGCCCTGTCGCTGAGCACCTGGACGACGTCCTGCTCCGTGGCGTTGCCCCCGCCGACCACGGCAGGTGCTCCCCCGACCCGGCCGCCCGCGACATCGTGAACGGGCACCTCGAGGGACTGCAGCCGCTTGATGCGGCCGGTGGGCAGGTCGATGCGCAGGGTCTCGTCGGTCGACTGGTCGCCCGCGACCAGACCGCCGGCGAGGATGGCCACCCCGTGGCCCGTCGGGACCACTGCCTGACGCCCGCTGGCGACCGGCAGGCGCCACCGAGCGAGCCGCGGCGTCGCGCTGTGCGGGACGAACGGCCCGGTCGGGCCGCCGGTGTGCGAGGAGTTCGTGGTGTCCGTGCCGGACGACGGGCAGCACGCGGGCTCACCCGACGAGCCACCTCCGCAGGAGGCGAGGAGCGGGATCACGAGGAGCAGGAGCAGGGGCAGGCGGCGTCCGAGCCTCACCTCATGTTCCCGGTGTGCCCCAGCGAGTAGCGCCCCGGCTGTGGCCAGACCGCGATGCCGTGCGGGCTGCCCGGCACCGGGATCTTGGCGATCAGCTTGCCGGTGGTCGTGTCGAAGCCGTAGACGACCGAGTCGGTGCGGCCGGAGAGCCAGAGGGTCTTCCCGTCCGCCGAGACGCCACCCATGTCGGGGCTGCCGCCGCCCGGGATCGTCCAGGTGTCGACGATCCGGTTGGTGGCGAAGTCGAGCACGCTCACCTCGCCCGCGCCACGGTCGGAGATGTAGAGGTCCTTCCCGTCGCGGCTCGGATAGAGGCCGTGCGGCATCCGCGGCATCCCGATCGTGCGGACCTGCTTGAAGGTGCGCGCGTCGATCACCCGGAGCTCGTTGGTGCCCATGTCCGCGACGTAGAAGGTCGTGCCGTCGGGCGAGATCCGCACGTCCTGCGGCACACTGCGACCCGTCGTCATCGGGTCGGCGTGCGGCGCGACCGGGTGCGGGTCGAAGTGGATCACGCCGAGCACCTTGTGCCCGAGCGTCGAGACCTTCAGCAGCTCACCGGAGAACTCGCAGGTCACTACGAAGAACCGGCCGTTGCCCGAGAAGTCGGCGTGGTTGGGACCCAGGCACCCGGGGTACTTCAGGTCCGTGATCGTCTGCCACGTGTGGGGGTCGGCGAAGCGGATCGTGTCGTACTGCTCGACCATCACGATCGCGGTCTTGCCGTCGGGCGTGAAGTAGAGGTTGTAGGGCCGGGGCATCGGGATCGTCCGCGTCTTCAGCGCCGTGCGCGGGTCGATATCGATCAGCTCGTTCGCGTAGCTCGAGTTGGTGATCAGGGTCCGCAGGTCGTACGACGGGACGACGTGCTGGCTGAGGTAGCCGGTGGGGATCGTGCGCACGACCTGGTGCGTCTTCTGGCTGATCACGGTGACGGTCGAGCCCTGCGAGTCGGGCACGTAGAGCAGCCGCGGATCCTGCCGCACCTGGGGCGCGAGCATCCCGGCCCGGGTCTGGGAGTAGACGTCGTTGTCGATGACCGGCGGCATGCCGGGGATGCGGTGCCGGAACTGCGGGGCGACGTACGGCTTCTTCGGCGGGGACGACACGCCGGGGGTCGTCGACGGCTGGTGGGCGCCGGACGGCGACGAGGAGCTCCCGCCCCCACAACCGGCGAGCACGAGTGAGGCCGTCAGGACGACGAACGCACGGGGAGCGAACCGGTTCCAGAACACGCGCGCGGACACTCCTCAGCTGATCGTCAGGGCCACCCGCACGTTAGCGGGAACACCTGACCGTCGCCTGAACGGCCCGCCGGTCAGACCACGAGTGGCCGCTCCGTGGGCAGGATCGGGCGCGGCAGGCTGGTCTCGCCGGTGAGGTAGCGGTCGACCGCGGCCGCAGCGGCCCGCCCCTCGGCGATGGCCCACACGATGAGCGACTGCCCGCGCCCCGCGTCGCCGGCGACGAAGACGCCCTCGACGCTCGAGGCGTACGACGCATCCCGGGCCACGTTGCCGCGCTCGTCGAGCTCGACCCCGAGCTGCTCGAGCAGCCCGGACCGCTCCGGCCCGGTGAAACCCATGGCGAGCAGGACGAGCCCGGCCGGGATCTCGCGCTCGGAGCCGGCGATGGGCTGGAACTTCTCGTCGACCTCGATGAGACGGAGGGCGCGCACCTTCGCGCGCCGGCCCGAGCCCGTCGAAGGGTCGCCGAGGAACTCCTGCGTCGAGACGGCGTACACCCGCTCGCCGGCCTCCTCGTGCGCGGAGGACACCCGGAAGATCATCGGGTAGGTGGGCCAGGGCTGGCTGCCCGGCCGCGCCTCGGGAGGCTGGGCGAGGATCTCGAGCTGCGTGACCGAGGCGGCCTGCTGGCGGATCGCCGTACCGAGGCAGTCGGCGCCGGTGTCGCCGCCACCGATGATCACGACGTGGCGGCCGCTCGCCGTGATCTGGTCGGACTGCTCCTCACCGAGGGAGACCCGGTTGGACTGCGGGAGGTACTCCATGGCCTGGTGGATGCCGTCGAGCTCGCGCCCCGGCACCGGGAGGTCGCGACCCACGGTCGAGCCGACCGCGAGCACGACGGCGTCGTACCGCTCGCGCAGCCGGTCTCCGGTGAGCTCGGCACCCACGTCGACGCCCGCCCGGAAGACGGTCCCTTCCCTGCGCATCTGGTCGAGGCGACGGTCGAGGACCGCCTTCTCCATCTTGAACTCGGGGATGCCGTAGCGGAGCAGGCCCCCGATCCTGTCGGCGCGCTCGTAGACCGCGACCGTGTGGCCGGCGCGCGTCAGCTGCTGCGCGGCCGCGAGCCCGGCCGGGCCGGAGCCGATCACGGCCACGGTGCGCCCCGAGAGCCACTCCGGCGGCTGCGGGCGAACGTAGCCGGACGACCAGGCCCGGTCGATGATCGCGACCTCGACGTTCTTGATCGTGACGGGGTCCTGGTTGATGCCGAGCACGCAGGCCGTCTCGCACGGCGCCGGACACAGCCGCCCGGTGAACTCCGGGAAGTTGTTGGTGGCGTGCAGCCGGTCCATGGCGCCGTCCCAGTCGCCACGCCAGACCAGGTCGTTCCACTCGGGGATCAGGTTGCCCAGCGGGCAGCCCTGGTGGCAGAAGGGGATGCCGCAGTCCATGCAGCGCGACGCCTGGGTCGAGATGATCGGCAGCAGCGCGTGACCGGGCCCCCCCGGGTAGACCTCGTGCCAGTCGTGGATGCGCTCCTCGACCGGGCGCCGCTCGGCGACCTCGCGGCCGTACTTCAGGAACCCGCGTGGATCAGCCATGGAGGACCTCCATGATCCGTGAGTCGATGGCGTCGTCGTCGAGGCCTGCGAGCTCGGCCTCGGCCCGCGCCTCGAGCACCCGGCGGAAGTCGCGCGGCATGACCTCGGTGAACCTGGCCAGGGTGTCGCCCCAGTCGGCGAGCAGCTCCTCCGCGAGCGTCGAGCCGGTCTCCTCGTGGTGTCGGCGGACCAGCTCGCGCAGCTCGTCGCCGACGTCGTCGGGCACCGGCCCGAGGTCGACCAGCTCGCGGTTGACGCGGTGGTGCTCGAGGTCGAGGACGTACGCCGTACCGCCGCTCATGCCTGCTGCGAAGTTGCGCCCGGTCCGGCCGAGCACCACCACGCGACCGCCGGTCATGTACTCGCAGCCGTGGTCGCCGACGCTCTCGACGACCGCGGTCACGCCGGAGTTGCGGACGCAGAAGCGCTCGCCCACACCGCCGCGGACGAAGATCTCGCCGGACGTGGCGCCGTAGCAGATGACGTTGCCGGCGATGATCTGCTCGTGCGCGGTGAAGGTCGCCGCCCGATCCGGCCGGATCACCAGCCGCCCGCCGGAGAGGCCCTTGCCGACGTAGTCGTTGGCGTCGCCCTCGAGCCGGAGCGTGATCCCGCGGGGCAGGAACGCGCCGAACGACTGGCCGGCCGACCCCAGCAGCGTGAGGTCGATCGTGTCGTCGGGCAGCCCGTCGGCGCCGTACGTCTTGGTCACCTCGTGGCCGAGCATGGTGCCGACCGTGCGGTTGACGTTGCGTACGGCGAGCTGGGCGCGCACCGGCTCGCCGCGCTGCAGTGCCGGTGCCGCGAGCCCGATGAGCTCGTTGTCGAGGGCCCGCTCGAGCCCGTGGTCCTGAGCCTTGGTGCGATGGAGGTCCTGCCCGGCGAACTGCTCCCCCACCTCCGCGACGTGGAGGATCGGGGTGAGGTCGAGACCGGCCGCCTTCCAGTGGTCGACGGCCGGCGCGACGTCGAGGGTGCGGACCTGCCCGATCGCCTCCTCGAGGCTGCGGAAGCCCAGCTCGGCCAGGAGCTCGCGCACCTCCTCCGCGATGTACTGGAAGAACGTCACGACGAACTCCGGCCGGCCGTCGAACCGCTCGCGCAGCACGGGGTTCTGCGTGGCCACCCCCACCGGGCAGGTGTCGAGGTGGCAGACGCGCATCATCACGCAGCCGCTGACGACCAGGGGGGCGGTGGCGAAGCCGTACTCCTCGGCGCCCAGCAGTGCGGCGACGACGACGTCGCGCCCGGTCTTGAGCTGCCCGTCGGTCTGTACGACGATCCGGTCGCGGAGGCCGTTGACCAGCAGCGTCTGCTGCGTCTCGGCGAGGCCGAGCTCCCACGGACCACCGGCGTGCTTGAGCGACGTCAGCGGCGACGCGCCGGTACCGCCGTCGTGCCCGGAGATGAGGACGACGTCGGCGTGCGCCTTGGAGACGCCGGCCGCGACCGTGCCGACCCCGACCTCGGCGACGAGCTTCACGTGCACGCGGGCCTGCGGGTTGGCGTTCTTGAGGTCGTGGATCAGCTGCGCGAGGTCCTCGATGGAGTAGATGTCGTGGTGCGGGGGCGGGCTGATCAGGCCCACACCGGGTGTCGAGAAGCGGGTCTTGGCCACCCACGGGTAGACCTTGTGGCCGGGCAGCTGTCCGCCCTCACCCGGCTTGGCACCCTGCGCCATCTTGATCTGCAGGTCGTCGGCGTTGGTGAGGTAGTCGCTGGTGACGCCGAACCGACCCGAGGCGACCTGCTTGACCGAGCTGCGGCGTCCGGGGTCGCGGAGCCGGTCGGCGTCCTCGCCGCCCTCGCCGGTGTTGGACTTCGCGCCGATGCTGTTCATCGCGATCGCGAGCGTCTCGTGGGCCTCCTTGCTGATCGAGCCGTAGGACATCGCGCCGGTGGAGAAGCGCTTCACGATCTCGGAGACCGGCTCGACCTCGTCGATCGGGACCGGCGCCCGGCCGGAGGCCTCGGCGTCCTTGAACCGGAACAGGCCGCGCAGCGTCATCAGGCGCGCGGACTGCTCGTCCACCCGCGCGGTGTACTGCTTGAAGATGTCGTAGCGCTGGGTGCGGGTGGAGTGCTGCAGGCGGAAGACGGTCTCGGGGTCGAACAGGTGGGGCTCTCCGTCGCGCCGCCATTGGTACTCGCCGCCGACGGCCAGCTCGCGGTGGGCCGGGCTGATGCCACCGCGGGGGTACGCCGTGGCGTGCCGCCGGCTGACCTCCTCGGCGATGGTGTCGAGCTCGACACCGCCGAGCTTGGACGTCGTACCGGTGAAGTATCGGTCGACCACGGCCTGCGAGAGCCCGACGGCCTCGAAGGTCTGGGCGCCGGTGTAGGAGGCGACCGTCGAGATGCCCATCTTGGACATCACCTTGAGCACACCCTTGCCGAGGCCCTTGATGAGGTTCTTCACCGCGAGCGCGGGCTCGACCTCGACGTAGAAGCCGTCGCGGGCGAGGTCCTCCACCGACTCCATCGCGAGGTAGGGGTTGACCGCCGCGGCGCCGTAGCCGATCAGGAGGGCGACGTGGTGCACCTCGCGGACGTCTCCGGCCTCGATCACGAGCCCGACCTGGGTCCGGGTCTTCTCGCGCACCAGGTGGTGGTGCACGGCGCCGGTGAGCAGCAACGACGGGATCGGTGCGAGCTCGGCCGTGCAGTGCCGGTCGGAGAGCACGATCACCCGCGCACCGTCCGCGATGGCTGCGGAGACCTCGGCACAGATCTCCTCGAGCCGCTGTGCCATCGCGGCGCCGCCACCTTCGACGTCGTACAGGCCACGGCTGACGTGGGTGATGAAGCCGGGCATGTCGCCGTCGCGGTTGATGTGCCGGATCTTGGCCAGGTCGTCGTTGTTGATCACCGGGAACGGGAGCACGATCTGGCGGCAGGCCGCCGGTGTCGGCTCGAGCAGGTTGGCCTCGGGGCCGATCGTGCCGGCCAGCGAGGTGACGAGCTCCTCTCGGATCGCGTCGAGCGGCGGGTTGGTGACCTGCGCGAACATCTGCGAGAAGTAGTCGAAGAGCAGCCGGGGCTGGTCGCTGAGCGCGGCGATGGGGGTGTCGGTGCCCATCGAGCCGAGCGGCTCGGCCCCGGCGTTCGCCATCGGCGTGAGCAGGATCCGCAGCTCCTCCTGGGTGTAGCCGAACACCTGCTGGCGACGGGTGACCGAGGAGTGCGTGTGGACGATGTGCTCGCGCTCGGGGATGTCGTCGAGATGGATCAGGCCGGCGTGCAGCCACTCGCCGTACGGGTGCTCGGCGGCGAGCTCGCCCTTGATCTCCTCGTCCTCGATGATGCGGTGCTCGTCGGTGTCGACGAGGAACATCCGGCCCGGCTGCAGGCGGCCCTTGCGGACGATGGTCGCCGGGTCGAGGTCGAGGACCCCGACCTCGGAGGCGAGCACGACCAGGCCGTCGTCGGTGACCCAGTAGCGGCTCGGGCGCAGGCCGTTGCGGTCGAGCACGGCGCCGATCTGGGAGCCGTCGGTGAAGACCACGCACGCCGGGCCGTCCCAAGGCTCGGTCAGCGAGGCGTGGAACTCGTAGAACGCCTTGCGCTCGGCGTCCATCTCCTGGTGGTTCTCCCAGGCCTCCGGGATCATCATCAGGACCGCATGCGGCAGGCTCCGACCGCCCATGTGCAGGAGCTCCAGCACCTCGTCGAAGCTCGCGGAGTCGGAGGCGCCCGGCGTACAGATCGGGAAGAGTCGGTCGAGGTCGCCCGGGATCAGGTCGGAGTCGAGCAGGGCCTCACGTGCCCGCATCCAGTTGCGGTTGCCCATCACTGTGTTGATCTCGCCGTTGTGCGCGATGTAGCGGAACGGGTGGGCCAGGGGCCAGCTCGGGAACGTGTTCGTGGAGAAGCGCGAGTGCACGACGGCCACGGCCGAGGCGATCCGCTCGTCGGTGAGGTCGGGGTAGAACCGGTCGAGCTGGTCGGTGGTGAGCATCCCCTTGTAGAGCAGGGTGCGCGCGCTGAGGGAGCCGAAGTAGACATCGGTCTCGCGCTCGGCGCGCTTGCGGAGGCAGAACGCCATCCGCTCCAGCGCCATGCCGGTACGTCGCGCGCCCGCCGCCTGGACGAACAGCTGGCTGAACAACGGCATCACGCCCAGCGCGGTCGCACCCAGGGTGTCGGGATCGACCGGTACGTCGCGCCAGCCGAGGACGGTCAGACCCTCCTCGTCGGCCAGCTCCTCGACCTGCTGGCGGGTCTTGGCGACCTGGTCGGCGTCCCCCTCGAGGAACGCGACCCCGACGGCGTACGAGCCGAGGGCCGGAAGGTCGAAGTCGACGACCTCACGAAGGAAGGCGTCGGGCACCTGGAGGAGGATCCCGGCTCCGTCACCGGAGTTGACCTCGGCTCCCGCCGCGCCGCGGTGGTCGAGGTTGCGAAGCGCAGTGAGCGCCTTCACGACGATGTCGTGGCTGGGCACACCGCACAGCGTGGCCACGAAGGCGACCCCGCAGGCGTCGTGCTCGAAACGCGGGTCGTAGAGCCCTTGGGCGGGCGGGCCAGCGTGCAACGCGCGCATCTACCGGTGCTCCCGTCGTCGGCGCCCGAGTGCGGGCGATCGGGCGAAGGCGTGCAGGGGACGGCGTTGGCCCAAGCGCGCTCAGGCTAGCAAGGCGTACGCCGCGCGCCGGGAGGCTTCTTGAGGCGCGGACAGGTGGTGCCGTCGCCGGATGGCCCGTGTCGAGCGGCTGGTGCGCTCAGCCCGGGTCCTCGTCGGAGGTGTGTCCCGCCAGGTCACGGCCCTCCGGGTCGGGGCCGTCCGGGTCGGGGCCGTCCGAGTCGGGGCCGGCATCGACCGCGCCGGCGGGCTCGGCGGCGAGGCGCGCCTCGGTGTACATCTCGGGCTCGCGGCCGGGTCGGCGGCGGCCGACGACCACGAAGTACAGGGTGGCGAGTGCGAAGAGGACGATCGAGGTCCAGACGTTGAGCCGGAGCCCGAGGACGTGCTGGTACTCGACGTCGTCGATGCGCAGCATCTCGATCCAGGCCCGCCCGGCGGTGTAGGCCATCACGTAGAGCGCCAGCACCCGGCCATGGCCGAGCTTCCAGCGCCGGTCGGCCCAGAGCACGAACGCGAAGGCTGCGAGGTCCCAGATCGACTCGTAGAGGAACGTCGGCTGGAAGGTGGCGTACTGCTCGTAGCCGGGCGGCCGGTGCGCGGGGTCGATCTTGAGCGCCCACGGCCAGGTCGACGGCTTGCCGAAGAGCTCCTGGTTGAACCAGTTGCCCCACCGGCCCATCGCCTGGGCGACGAGTACGCCGGGCGCCATGGCGTCGAGCACCGCCGGGACCCGGATCCCCTTGCGCTTGGCGCCGATCCACACGCCGACCCCGCCGAGGGCGATCGCACCCCAGATGCCGAGCCCCCCGCGCCAGATGTACAAGGCGTTGATCGGCGAGTTGCCGTGCCCGAAGTAGAGGTCGTGGTCGGTGATCACGTGGTAGAGCCGCCCGCCGACGACGCCGAACGGCACCGCCCACAGGGCGAGGTCCGACACCTCGCCTCGGGCGCCGCCGCGGGTGAACCAGCGCCGCTCGCCGATCCAGATCGCGGCCAGGATGCCGGCCACGATGCACAGGGCGTAGCCGCGCAGCGGCAGCGGCCCGAGGTACCAGACGCCCTCTGCGGGACTGGGGATGAACAAGGTCGACACGTGGGTCCTCAGGAGAGCAGCTGGTGGATGTCGTGGGCGAACTCGGGTGCGGTCGTGCCGAGGGTCCACACCACGGGGACGACGTTCTTGCCGTCGACCGCGAGGACCTGGGTGCCGTGGGTGACGTCGTACCCGCCGCTGGCGAGGCGGCGACCCTTGGCGATGGGTACGCCCATCTGCTGGGCGACCTTCTTGAGCTTGGTCAGCGGGCCGGTGACGCCGACGAACGAGGGGTCGAAGCGGCCGAGCCAGTGGCGCAGCACCGGTCCGGTGTCACGGGCCGGGTCGGTCGTGACGAAGACGACCTGCACGTCGGCGCGGTCGGCCGCGTCGAGCTGGAGCATCGCCGAGGCCAGGGTCGCCATCGTGGTCGGGCACTCGTCGGGACAGTGCGTGTAGCCGAAGAAGACGAGGGTGAGGCGCTTGTCGGTGCTGCCGGCGAGCGAGAACGGCCGGCCGCTCGTGTCGGTCAGGCTGGTCGCCGGCACGTGGTAGGGCTCGTGGAGCACCGCACCCGTGAACTGGCTGGCCGAGCTCCTGGCGCAGCCCGCGAGGGCGACGAGTGCCACGAGCAGCAACAGGAGTCTTCGAGGGCACGCCCTAGCCACCGCGCACCCCGCGGGCGAGGTCCTCGGTGAGCGCCGTGAGCGCGGTCAGAGCGTCGGTGGGGTCGGGGTGGTCGAGCAGGCAGCGCACGAACGCCGAGCCGACGATCACCCCGTCGGCGTACGACGCCACCTCGGCCGCCTGCGCGCCGTTGCTGACGCCGAGCCCGACGCCGATCGGGAGGTCGGTCACCCGGCGGGTGCGCTCGACCAGGGGACCGGCCAGGTCGCTGGTCGAGACCCGCGCCCCGGTCACGCCCATCACGGCCGTGGCGTAGACGAAGCCGCGGCAGGCGGCGGTGGTCATCGCGATGCGCTCGTCGGTGGAGGACGGCGCGACCAGGAAGACCTTGTCGAGCCCGTGGGAGTCGGCGGCGGCGATCCAGTCCGAGCCGCTGTCGGGGGTGAGGTCGGGCGTGATGAGTCCGGACCCACCGGCGGAGGCCAGGTCGGCGGCGAACCGCTCGACGCCGTACCGCGCCACGGGGTTCCAGTAGGTCATGATCACGACGGGCGTCCCGGTGGCCGCGACGGCCTCGACGGTGCGCAGCACGTCGCGGGTACGGACGCCGCCGTCGAGCGCGCGCTGTGCGGCGGCCTGGATCGTCGGCCCGTCCATGACCGGGTCGCTGTAGGGCAGCCCGACCTCGATCGCGTCGCAGCCGGCGTCGACCATGGCCCGGAGCGCGACGACGGCGCCGTCCACATCGGGGAAGCCGGCCGGCAGGTAGCCGATCAACGCGGCGCGGTCGTCGGCGCGCGCCTTCTCGAAGGCCGTGCCCACCGTCATCCGACGGGTCCCTGGGGTGCGGCGTCGTCGGTGCCCTCGCCGAGGTGGAACCACTCGATCGCGGTGCCCATGTCCTTGTCGCCCCGCCCGGAGAGGCTGACCAGGAGGATGTCGTCGGGCCCGTAGTGCTGCGCCACCTGCAGCGCCCCGGCGATCGCGTGGGCGGACTCGATCGCCGGGATGATGCCCTCGGTCCGGCTCAGCAGCGCCATCGCATCCATCGCCTCGGCGTCGGTCACCGGTGAGTACGACGCCCTGCCCGACGCCGCGAGGTGGGCGTGCTGCGGACCGACGCCGGGGTAGTCGAGCCCGGCCGAGATCGAGTGGGACTCGATGGTCTGACCGTCCTCGTCCTGCAGCACGTAGGTCTTCGCGCCGTGGAGGACGCCACGGTCGCCGGCCGTGATCGTGGCCGCGTGCCGCCCGGTCTCGAACCCTTCGCCACCGGGCTCGAACCCGTAGATCTCGACGTCGTCGTCGAGGAACGCGGTGAACAGCCCGATCGCGTTGGACCCGCCACCGACACAGGCCGCGATGCCGCGCGGCAGCACGCCGTACCGCTCGAGGCACTGCGCGCGCGCCTCGTCACCGATGCCGCGCGTGAAGTCGCGGACCATGCTCGGGAACGGGTGCGGGCCGGCCGCCGTACCGAAGAGGTACGCCGTGTGGTCGACGCTGGCGACCCAGTCGCGCAGCGCCTCGTTGATCGCGTCCTTGAGGGTCGCGCTGCCGGCGTCGACCGGGACCACCTTGGTGCCGAGCAGCTGCATGCGCGCGACGTTGAGGGCCTGGCGCTTGACGTCGACCGAGCCCATGTAGACGGTGCAGTCGAGGCCGAAGTACGCCGCAGCGGTCGCGCTCGCGACGCCGTGCTGGCCGGCGCCGGTCTCGGCGATCACGCGGGTCTTGCCCATGCGCCGGGTGAGCAGGGCCTGGCCGAGCACGTTGCGGATCTTGTGGGCACCGGTGTGGTCGAGGTCCTCCCGCTTGAGCAGGATCCGGCAGCCGGCGCGCTCGGAGAGCCGCGACGCCTCGTAGAGCGAGCTCGGCAGGCCGGCGTACTCGCGGCCGATCGTGGCGAGCTCCCCGGTGAACGCCGGGTCCGCCATCGCGTCGTGCCACGCCGCCGTCAGCTCGTCGAGCGCCCTGACCAGCGCCTCGGGCATGAAACGGCCGCCCCAGCCCTCGGTCTCTCCGCCGAACCAGCCGTGCTCGTCGGCGTCCCAGCGGCCGTCCCGGTCGAGCTCGTCGAGCCCGCTCATCGGGTCAGCCCCGTCATCGCGCGTACGGCGCCTTCGGGGTCGCCGTCGCGGACCAGGGCCTCGCCGACCAGGACGGCGTCGGCGCCCTCGGCGACATGACGGCGTACGTCGTCCGGGCCGGTGATGCCGCTCTCGGCCACCGTGACCACGTCGTCGGGCAGCAGCGGTGCGAGCTTGGCGAAGGTCGCGGGATCGACCTCGAGGGTCTTCAGGTTGCGGGCGTTGACCCCGACCAGGGTCGCGCCGACCGCGACCGCGCGCTCGGCCTCGGTCTCGTCGTGCACCTCCACCAGTGCGGTCAGCCCGAGCTCGCGGGCGTGGTCGTGGAGCTGCTGGAGGGCGTCCCCGGGCAGCGCCGCGACGATCAGCAGCACCAGGTCGGCACCGGCCGCGCGGGTCTCGAGCAGCTGGTACACCTCGACCACGAAGTCCTTGCGCAGCACGGGGACGGCGACCTCACGGCGTACGGCGACCAGGTCGGCCAGGCTGCCGCCGAACCGGCGCCCCTCGGTCAGCACGCTGACCGCCGCCGCTCCCCCGCGCATGTAGGCCGCCGCGAGGGCCGCGGGGTCGGGGATGTCGGCGAGGTCGCCTCGACTGGGGCTCCGCCGCTTCACCTCGGCGATCACCGACGAGCCCGCGCTCCGGAACGACGGCATCGGGTCGAGCGCCGGGGGTACGTCGAGCAGCCGGGCGCGCAGCTCTGCCTCGGGGACCTGCGACCGGCGTCTGGAGAGGTCGACCTGCACGCCCGCGACGATGTCGTCGAGCACGGACATGTCGCGACCTCCAGGCCTCCGGGGTGGGCGGGTGGAACCGCCGCCAAGCCTCTCATGCGGTCCCAACGAGGCGATCAACCGCCCGTGGGGCGAACCCGGCCTCAGGGAGCGAGCCAGCTCCCCGGCAGGTTGCGCGCGACCCAGAAGACCGCGACCAGGATCCCCAGGCTCCAGGTGATCCCGCGCGGCAGCGCCGGTACGAGGGACGCGTCGTCTCCCTGCCAGGTGACCCGGGTCCAGCGGGCGAGGAGGTAGACCGCGAACGGGATCGCCAGCACGAGGAGCAGGTTGCTCGACGCGGCGGCCGCGACGTGGCCACGGGTGAGGTCGTTGACGCCCCGCAGTCCGCCGCAGCCCGGGCAGTAGACACCGGTCAGTGCGTAGAGCGGGCAGACCCCCCACGAGTGGGTCACGTGCGGATCGCGCAGGCGCAGGGCCAGCGCGGTGAGGCCGAGCCCGGCGGCGGTCAGCACCGGATCCCGCATCCGCTCCGGCCGCGACGGCGGGACGGCGACAGGCTCGGTGGCGAGGCTCACCGCGACCTCAGTGACCCTGGTCGTTGAGCCCCATCCGGGCCATCACGACGAACACCACCAGCGACACCACGCCCAGCGCGACGCCTACCCAGAAGACGGGCATGCTCACGGGGTTGAACATCAAGCCGATCCCCCCGACCACGAACCCGAGCATGGCCACCGCGACCGCCGCCCATGCGGCGGGGGTGTTGCCGTGGTTGTCAGACATGCAGGCTCCTCGCGGTTCGGCTGACCCGCATCCTAATGGTCACCGGGGTCGGTGGGATCGCGCCCCTGGTCGATGGCGCGCCACAGGTCGACGTCGTCCATGTCCTCGGCCCGCGGGCGTGCCACGGGCGCGTCGTACCGGCTGCCCATCTCGGGCCAGGAGCCGCAGTGACGCACGGCGAGGGCCGCCGCGGCGAGCGCCATCACCGAGGCGACGAGCCCGGTCCACCACCACCCGGTCGTGTGGGCGGACGTGGCGTTGACCCCGAGGTCGATCGTGGCCGTGCGGGCCGACCGGAGCGCGGTCGAGCGACCGAGCACGGCGGTCAGGACGAGCGCCACGGCGACCACGGCACCCAGGGCGGCGACCCCGCGTCGTACCCGAGCGCGGGTGACCAGCAGGACTCCCCAGCTGGCGAGCGCGACGAGCCCCAGCGCTCCCGCGAGCGGGACGTGTCCGCCGGTGTGGTCGACCAGGGCGGAGCCGGCGCTGCCGTCGGGCGCGGCCCAGGGTTTGCCACCGGCCAGTGCCGCGGCGCCCGAGCCGGCCAGCCCGGCCAGGACGGCCGGAGCGAACCAGCGGCGGCCGTCAGGCATCGAGCCCGTCCGCCTGCCAGACGAGGTCGGCGTCGAAGCAGGTGCGATCGCCCGTGTGACAGGCGGCCCCCTCCTGGTCGACCTGGAGGAGGACGGTGTCGCCGTCGCAGTCGAGCCGGACCGCCTTGACCCACTGCCGGTGGCCGGAGGTCTCACCCTTGACCCAGTACTCACCGCGGCTCCGGCTCCAGTACGTCGCGCGTCCGGTCGCGAGGGTCCGGGCCAGCGCCTCGTCGTCCATCCAGCCGAGCATCAGCACCTCGCCGGTGTCGTGCTGCTGCACGACGGCCGGGAGCAGCCCGGCGTCGTTCCGGCGCAGGCGCATCGCGACGGCCGGGTCGAGGTCCATGTCGACAGTCTCCCATCGGGCCGGGTGCCCGGCCGTGCCCGGTCCGTTGGTCAAGTTTCCGGCGTTCTGCAACGCGAAGCGGTTGTCTCCGTCTACCTTCTTCATGTTGTGGCCACACCCCCCAACGCCCATGGCCACACGAACGGCGCTCGCGCTCTCCATGCGGGCGCCGTTCCGGCTTTCCGGGCCGTGGCCCCTTGACGCGCGCGCGAGACTCAGAGACGTGGACTACTCGTACGACGCGACGACCCTCGCCATCGCCGTCGGCCTGGGGGCGCTCGTGGTGTGGTGCTACGCGGCCTACGACTTCTCGAAGACCGACGAGGCCGAGATCCAGACCTTCGACCGTACGGTCTGGCTCGTCCTGCTCACCTTCGGCAGTGTTCTCGGCGCCCTGCTCTGGCTCAGCAGCGGTCGGCCCCGCTCCCGGTGACCGCCCAGGGCCGGCGACCTGAGCTGCGGATGCGTCGTGACGTGATCGGGTTGTCGAACCCGGCCCACGCGACCTCGAAGTAGTTGCCCTCGGAGTCGACCATGATGCCGACGGTGAACCGGATCCCACCGTTTCCGGGCTCCGGTTCGCCACGGCCGTCGCGCGCCAGCCGGGCCACGGGGAACAGCGCGAGCACGACCCCGTGCACGTCGAGGGCGGCGACGTCGTCGTCGTCGATGACCTGCTCCCAGCCGACCCGGCGGTAGAACTCACGGAGCCCCGGCAGATCGCGGGCCCCCGGCGTGACCATCACGTTCGCCAGTGGTCCGGGGTCACTCGCAGTGGCGCTGCCCATGCCACCGGTATCCGATGCGGATGCGGCATCGCAAGGACGCCCCTCGGGGCCTCGAGCCGCGGGCTCAGGGTCCGGGCAGGGCTCTACCCGATGTGTGGGGCGCGTCCGAAGGGGCACAGTGGAGGCAGCGGGGAGAAGCCCCGACACGACGACGAAGGACGTGTTCCACCATGAACGACATCAGCCAGAGCCTCGCTCACAACGGCCTGGTCCGGCCGACGGAGGGTCGGCTGCTCGGCGGCGTCATCGCCGGCCTCGGCCGCCGCTTCGGCATCGCTCCCTGGCCCGCTCGACTCCTGTTCGTGCTGGTCCTGATGGTCATCCCCGGCAGCCAGCTCCTGATCTACCCGATCCTGTGGATCCTGATGCCGTCCGAGGAGCAGGTCGACCTGCACCAGCGGCAGAGCCCGTCGGCTCCCGGAGTCTGAGGTACGACGCTGGGCTCACCGCACCGGATAGCCGGCGTCGCTCAGCGATGCCTTCACCTCGCCGACCGACACGGTCCCGAAGTGGAACACGGTGGCGGCGAGCACCGCGTCGGCCCCGGCCCGGACGGCCTCGGCGAAGTCGGAGGCCGCCCCGGCGCCGCCGGACGCCACCACCGGGATGGACACGGCGGCCCGCACCCGGCGGATCAGCTCGACGTCGAACCCCGCCCGGGTGCCGTCGGCGTCCATGGCGTTGAGCAGGATCTCGCCGGCGCCGAGGTCGGCCGCGCGGGCCGCCCACTCGACCGCGTCGAGCCCCGCCGCCCGTCGTCCGCCATGGGTGGTGACCTCGAAGCCCGAGTCGGTGCCGGGCGCGCGGCGGGCGTCCACAGAGAGCACCAGGACCTGGTTGCCGAAGCGGTCGGCGATCTCGGAGACGAGCCCGGGGCGACGGATGGCGGCGGTGTTGACGCCGACCTTGTCGGCGCCGGCGCGCAGGAGGCGGTCGACGTCGTCCACGCTCGAGACTCCCCCGCCGACGGTCAGCGGGATGAAGACCTGCTCGGCCGTCCGCGAGACGATGTCCATGGTCGTGGCGCGGCCCTCGTAGGACGCCGAGATGTCGAGGAAGGTGAGCTCGTCGGCGCCCTCGGCGTCGTACTTCCGGGCAAGCTCGACCGGGTCGCCCGCGTCGCGGAGGTCGCGGAAGTGGACTCCCTTCACCACGCGTCCGGCGTCGACGTCGAGGCACGGGATGACGCGTACGGCGAGCGTCATGCATCGCCCCGGGTGACCATGAGGGCGTCGGCGAGGGTGAAGCGGCCCTCGTAGAGCGCGGTGCCGATGATCGCGCCCTCGACGCCGACCGGCACCAGGTCCACCAGCGCGGCCAGGTCGTCCAGCTCGGTGATGCCGCCGCTCGCGACGACCGGGCGGTCGGTCGCGTCGCAGACCTCACGCAACAGCTGCAGGTTGGGGCCCTGCAGCATGCCGTCCTTGTTCACGTCGGTGACGACGTAGCGCGCGCAGCCCTCGCCGTCGAGCCGCGCCAGGACGTCGTACAGGTCGCCGCCCTCGCGCGTCCAGCCGCGCGCCGCCAGCGTCCGCCCGCGTACGTCGAGCCCGACCGCGACCCGGTCGCCCCACTCGGCGATGGCGGAGGCGCACCACTCCGGCTGCTCGAGCGCGGCGGTCCCGATGTTGACCCGGCGACAGCCGGTCGCCATCGCCGCGGCGAGCGACTCGTCGTCACGGATCCCGCCACTCAGCTCGACCCGGACGTCCAGCCGTCCCACGATGGAGGCCAGCAGCTCGCGGTTGTGCCCACGCCCGAAGGCCGCGTCGAGGTCGACGAGGTGGATCCACTCGGCACCGGCCTCCTGCCAGCGCAGGGCAGCCTCGACCGGGTCGCCGAACCGCTTCTCGGAGCCCGCCACCCCCTGCACGAGCTGCACCGCCTGGCCGCCCGCGACGTCGACGGCCGGCAGCAGCTCGAGGTGGGTGGGCACGGCGACGACCCTATCGAGCCACCCGGACCGGGCCTGCGACGTCCGGGAAGCGGGCCAGAGATCGAGGAGGGTTCGGCTCGGGCGGTGACGAAGTCACGGCGCGAGCGACCCGTCTCCAGATCCGCGGCGTACCGGGCGCCGGGCGCCCGTCTCGCGTCGTACGGCGGACACAACGTCGCCCAGCGCGACCGGCCGCGACGTGTCGACCACGACCGTCCGTGGCGCCCCGAGCGGCTGCGGGTGCTCGGCGGCGTCGCGGATCCGGTCGAGGGTGACCTCGTCGGCCGGCAGATGCGGCCCGGCGCGCTCACGCTCGCGGTAGCGGGCGACCGCCAGCTCGGCCGGCAGGTGACAACGCACCTCGACCAGCCGGTCCCACCACGGCCGCAGCAGATCGGCCACACGCTCCACGTCGCGCCGTGGCGCGACCCAGATGTCGAGGACGGCCTCGCCCTCGACCGCCTCGAGCCGACGTACGACCTCCCGCTCGGCGTCCCGGCGCAGCCAGTCGCGAGGCGTGTCAGGTGCGTCGGCGGCGAGCTCCTCCTTGATCGCGTCGAGCGACACGGGGAACGTCCCGAGGCGCTCGGCGAGGGCCGCGGCGAGGGTGCTCTTGCCGGCCCCGGGGACGCCGGTCACGACGACGAGGGGTGTCATCGTCGCTGCATCATCAGGCGTACGACGGGGAAGACCACCGCGCTGACCACCAGCGCGCCGAGCCGGGCCGCCCAGTCCGGGCGCACCAGCCAGACCAGCAGGTTGAGCATCAGCAGCAGTCCGACCGTCGCCGCCATCTCCGCTCGCCGTCGGGCCGCCAGGAGACCGGGCTGGAGCCGCGCCTTCGGGATCCAACCGGTCAGCGCCCGCCGGCGGGCCTGTGCCCTGGCCCGCCGCTCGGCCGCGCGCTGCCGGGCCGCGGCCCTCAGCGCCGCCTCGTGCTCGCGCTCCGCGCGGCGTCGCGCCCGCTCCTTGCTCACAGGCCGGCCACCCAGTTGCGCAGGAGGACGGCGCCGGCGTCGCCCGACTTCTCGGGGTGGAACTGCGTCGCGACCAGCGGGCCGTTCTCCACCGCGGACACGAACCGGTCTCCCCCGTGCTCGGTCCAGGTGACGAGCGGGGCCGCGGTGTGGCCGTCGGTGACCAGGGGCCAGGACCGCGCGGCGTACGAGTGGACGAAGTAGAACCGCTCGCCCTCCACACCCGCGAAGAGCCGCGAGCCTTCGGGCACCTCGACGGTGTTCCAGCCCATGTGGGGTACGACGGGCGACCGCAGCCGCTCGACGACTCCGGGCCACTCGTCGCAGCCGACCGTCTCCACGCCGTGCTCGACGCCACGCTCGAAGAGCACCTGCATACCGACGCAGATGCCGAGCACCGGACGCCCTCCGGCGAGCCGGCGGTCGATGACCCGGGGTCCGTCGACCCCGCGCAGCCCGGCCATGCACGCCGCGAAGGCACCCACGCCCGGGACCACGAGTCCGTCGGCGGCCTCTGCCGCGGCCGGGTCCGCGCTGAGCGTCACCTCGGCTCCCGCCCGCTCGAGGGCCCGCACGGCTGAGCGCAGGTTGCCCGACCCGTAGTCGAGGACGGCTACCTTCGGTCGAGCTCTAGCCACAGGGATCGGGGTCCCCGCGAGGTTGTTCGCCGGAGGAGCGAAGCGGGGGAGGCGAAGAACGTCGTGGGGTGATCACAGGGTCCCCTTGGTCGACGGCACACCCGTCTCCCGCGGGTCGAGCGCGATGGCGTCCCGAAGGGCCCGGGCGAAGGCCTTGAACTGTGCCTCGACGAGATGGTGGGGGTCGCGGCCCGAGAGGACGCGGACATGGACGGCGATCTGCGCGTGGAAGGCGAGGGTCTCGAAGACGTGCCGGGTCAGCGACCCGGGGTAGGCGGGGCCGGCGTCGCCGCCGATCACGACGTACGCCTGGCCGTCGGGCTCGCCGGTGTGGACGCAGTAGGGCCGACCCGAGACGTCGACCGCGCACTGCACGAGCGCCTCGTCCAGCGGCACCAGCGCGTCGCCGAAGCGACGGATGCCCAGCTTGTCGCCGAGCGCCTCGCGGAGTGCCTGGCCGAGCACGATCGCGGTGTCCTCGACCGTGTGGTGGGCGTCGATGTGGGTGTCGCCGTCGGTGGTCACGGCGAGGTCGACCAGCGCGTGCCGCGCGAACGACGCGAGCATGTGGTCGAAGAAGCCGACGCCGGTCGAGACGTCGGAGCGGCCGGACCCGTCGAGGTCGACCTCGACGTGGACCTTGGACTCCTTGGTCTCGCGGTCGAGCATGGCGGTGCGGTTCATCGTGTGGCCTCCGTCGTCTCCGTCACCGAGGTGAGGGCGTCCCTGAATGCTGCCATCTCCGTGGCGGTCCCGATGGAGACGCGCAGCCAGCCGTCGGGACCGGTCTCGCGGATCAGTACGCCGCGTTCGAGCAAGCCCTGCCAGACGGTGTGCCGGTCGGGGAAGGTCCCGAACAGGGCGAAGTTGGCGTCGGTGTCCGCGACCGTGAACCCCTGGGCCCGCAGCCACTCGACCGTGGCATCGCGCTCCGCGCGCAGGTCGTCGACCGCGCCGAGCAGCTCACCGGCGTGCCGGAGCGCCGCGAGGGCGACCGCCTGGGTCACCGCGGAGAGATGGTAGGGCAGCCGTACGACGCGCAGCGCGTCGCAGAGCTCGGGCGCCGCCGCGAGATAGCCCACCCGGGCGCCGGCCAGCGCGAAGGCCTTGCTCATGGTCCGCGTGACCACGAGGTTGGGGTGCCGCGGCAGCAGCTCGAGCGCGCTCGGGGTTCCGGCGCGCCGGAACTCGGCGTACGCCTCGTCCACGACGAGCAGGCCGTCGTCGAGCTCGTCGCAGAGCGCGCCGACGACCTCGAGGGGCAGTGAGGTACCGGTGGGGTTGTTCGGCGACGGCAGGAGTACGACGTGCGGTCGCCGCGCGCGGACCAGGGCCACCGCGCGGTCGGCGTCGAGGGTGAAGTCCTCGTCGCGATACCCGACCTCCCACGCCGTGTGGGTGTCGCGGGCGTACTCGGGGTACATCGAGTAGGTCGGCGCGAAGCTCAGCGCCACGCGACCCGGTCCACCGAAGGCCTGGAGCAGGTGGAGCATCACCTCGTTGGAGCCGTTCGCGGCCCACACCTGGGCCGGCGTCACCCCGTGGCCCAGGTAGCCCGCGAGCGCCTCGCGGAGCTCGGCGAACTCCCGGTCCGGGTAGCGGTTGAGGTCGCGGGCGGCGACGACGACGGCGCGCTCGATGTCGGCCACCACCGCGGACGACGGCGGGTAGGGGTTCTCGTTGACGTTGAGGCGGACCGGGACGTCGAGCTGCGGGGCGCCGTACGGCTCCAGGCCTCGCAGCTCCTCCCGGATCGGGACCGGCGTCACTTCTCGAACCTGGCGCGTACGGCGGCGCCGTGACCCGGCAGGTCCTCCGCGTCGGCGAGCGTGACCACGTGGCCGGCGACCTCGGCGAGGGCTTCGCGCGAGTAGTCGACGACGTGCACCGACTTGAGGAAGGTCCGGACCGACAGGCCGGACGAGTGGCACGCGCAGCCCGCCGTCGGCAGCACGTGGTTGGACCCGGCGCAGTAGTCGCCGAGCGAGACCGGAGCGTAGGGCCCGACGAAGATCGCGCCGGCGTTGTGGACGCGGCCGGACCGCTCCACCGCGTCGGCGGTCTGGATCTCGAGGTGCTCGGCGGCGTAGGCGTTGACCACGTCCAGGCCCTGCTCCAGGTCGTCGACGAGCACGACGCCCGACTGCTCGCCGCCCAGGGCGGTGCGGATGCGGTCGGTGTGCCGGGTGGCGAACACCTGCTTGTCCAGCTCGCGCTCCACGTCGTCGGCCAGGCGCAGCGAGTCGGTCACGAGCACGCTGGCGGCGAGTACGTCGTGCTCCGCCTGGCTGATCAGGTCGGCGGCCACGAAGGCCGCGTCGGCCGTGTCGTCGGCCAGGATCGCGATCTCGGTCGGACCGGCCTCGCTGTCGATCCCGACCGTGCCCTTGAGCAACCGCTTGGCGGCGACCGTGTAGATGCTGCCGGGTCCGGTGACCAGGTCGACCCGGGCACAGGGCCCGGCGCCGTACGCGAACATCGCGATCGCCTGGGCTCCGCCGACGGCGTACACCTCGTCGACCCCGAGCAGCGCGCACGCCGCCAGGATCGTGGGCTCGGGCAGACCTCCGTGGTCCTTCCGGGGCGAGCTGGCGAGCGCGATCGACGACACGCCGGCGACCTGGGCAGGTACGACGTTCATCAGCACGCTGGAGACCAGCGGCGCGATCCCCCCGGGTGCGTAGAGGCCCACCCGGCGGACCGGCACCATCCGGTGGGTCACCGTGGCTCCGGCACCGAACGACGTCACCACGTCGTGCTCGAGCTCGGCGGTGCAGGTCTCACGCAGCCGGCGGATCGACTCCTCCAACGCCGAGCGCACCTCGGGGTCGAGCGCTGCCAGCGCGTCGCTCAGCGCGTCGCCGGGCACCAGCAGGTGCTCGGGTACGACGCCGTCGAACCGTAGCGAGAGGTCGGCGATCGCCTCGACCCCACGCGCACGCACCGCCTCGCAGATCGGCCGGACCACCTCGACCGCCGCGTCCACGTCGTACTCGGCGCGCGGTACGACGGCCCGGTAGTCCTCGGGCGTGGTCCCACGCAGGTCGATGCGCCGCAACATGCCGCTGATTCTAGTTTCGGCGCGCCGGCCGGACCGACACGGACCGAATGGAGAGCACGGGCCACGCAGGGACGACTACCGTGAGGCCATGGGCGACACGCTCCCGATGTTCCCCTTGAACACGGTCCTCTTCCCGGGCATGAGCGTCCCCCTGCGGGTCTTCGAGGACCGCTACCGGGCGCTGGTCCATCACCTGCTCCGGGTCGACGACCCCGTCGACCGGGTGTTCGGCTCCGTCGGCATCCGCGAGGGCTACGAGGTGGGCGAGCACGGGGCGCAATGGCTCTTCCGGATCGGCTGCCGGGTGAAGATGACCGAGGTCGAGGCGTACGACGACGGCACCTTCGAGCTGGTGGCGGTCGGGCTCGACCGCATCGAGCTCGACCGCCTCGACACGTCGGGCGCCTATCCGGTCGGCCACATCACGGCGCTCACCGAGCAGCACGCGCTCGTGCCCGACCACGTGCACGAGACCGCGCGCGACACGTTCGAGGCCTACCGTCAGGCGCTCCTCGAGATCGATCGGGACCCACCGGACGGCGAGCTGCCGGGTGACCCGACGTACCTCTCGTGGGCCCTGGCCGCGCTGGCGCCGCTGAGCATCTCGCAGCGACAGGCCCTGCTCGAGGCCGAGGACACCACCGACCGGCTGCTGATGGTCACGGACGTGCTCCGCGGCGAGCTGCGGACCATGCGGGTGCTGCCGTCGTTGCCGGCCACCGAGATCGCGCGCACCCGCTGGTCACCGAACTAGACGCCAGGCGAGCCCGCCCGTCGGTCGAGCCTGTCGAGACCCGGTGACGCCCCAGGCACCGTCACGGGGTTTCGGCGCGCGGTCACGACCTCGCGGGCTCGGTCGTGCGCTTGCTCAACCTGGGCGGACGACGCCGAGCCCTCGTCCCTCGGGCTCGCCTGCCCGCTTCAGCTGGTGCTGATCTTCAGCGACGTCCGGGCGACGTCGCCGTCCAGCCAGGCCGAGAACCCGAACGCCTGCAGGGGCGCGACGTTGGACGTGACCTGCTGGTCACCCCCGTCGGCCTGCGACAGAGCCTTCTCGAGGTCGTCGACGTTGACGAAGAGGACCAGGCTGGCATGGTCGGCATCGGGGATGACACTGCGGAAGGCATCGGTGTCACCGAGGTGGCCCCCGGCGAGCACGCTCTGCCGGTACGCCGGCGTCGGGCCGACCGCGACCAGGTCACCCGAGCTGTCGAACGACAGCACCGCGGATCCCGAGTCGGTGCCGGCCTGGGCCCGGATCTTGTCCAGGACCCTCCCGATGGCGGCCGGGTCACCCTTGACCGTGAACGCCACGGGCAGGCCCACACCATCGGCGGAGTTGGTGGCCGCCTCGAAGTCGAAGTCCTTGCTGATCGAGAGTGCGGCCGAGCTGCCCAACAGGGTCTCGACGTCGGCCGGCAGGTCCAGCCCCGACCTCTCCGACAGGTCGCTCATCAGCTGCTGCGGGGTCTGGCCCTGTGCCGCCGCCACCTTGTCCAGGACCTGGGTGAACCAACCCGACTTCAGGCCGATGCCCAGGGCCGCGGCGGTGTCGTCGGGCAGTCGCGAGACGACGGCGCCACCCTGGTCGCTCGCGACGTTCGCCTGCGAGAGCCCGGGGTCGCTGGCGGTGGCGAGCTCGAGCCCGTCGCCGGTGAACCGGATCGTCGCGGCCGCGCCATGGAAGCTCTTCAGCGCCTGGTTCAGGTCGCCGTTGCCGTCCTGGGTGACCGGGACGCCGCTGGTGTACGCCGTCGACTGGGCCGACCGGGCTTCGGAGGACACGCTGGTCTGGCCAAGGCCGAAGTCACCCAGTGAGCCCTCGAGACCGCTCAGCTGCTGGGCGAGGAAGTCACCCGCGGCCGGGGCGGCGTACATGTTGACGACGCCGGAGTCGCCGACGGCCTTGGTCCACTTCTGGTAGGTCGCGTCGTCGGCCAGCGAGCCGGTCTTGGCCTTGGCCACGACGGTGTCGGCGACCTGCTGCGACTGGGCGAGGACCGCCCACCCGTCGCGCACGTCGTACCCGAGGTCGGTGGCCGGCGTGGCGCCGCAGGTGGTCAGCTCGTGCAGGCCGCTCTCGGCCTTCGCATCGTCCTTGACCTGGACGACGACGACCGCGTCGGGCGTCGCGTCCCCGAGGTCGACCGCGGCGAGCGCGGCCCGGTCGCCGAGCCAGGGGTCGATGTCGGCGTCGTAGGTGAGGTCGCAGCCGGTGCTGTTGATGATCGCCTCGCCGAGCTTGCGGCGGACGTCGTCGGTGCTGTGGATGCCGACCTTGTCCTTGAACGCCGGGAACTTGTTCAGGGTCCGGAAGGCGTCGATCTTCTGCCCGCCGCTCGGGTCGAGGTCGATGCCGACGTAGGCGATCGTGGATGCAGGCAGTGCCTCGGCAGGCTGGGGACCCTGCTGGAAGAAGCTCATCGCCGCCCAGGCACCGGCGCCGAGGGCGAGCACGCCCACGACTCCGCCGCCGACCCACCAGGTCGTACGACGGCTCCGGCGCGACGGTGGGGCCGACGGCGACTCGGGCGGCAGGGGTGCGGCGTGGCCGGACTCGAGGTATTCGGGCGTGCCGCTGGGCGGCTGGTGGTCGGACATCGTGGAGCTCCCCGTGGTGACAGCGCCCGTCCGGCGCCTGCGGCGGGAGCCTACCCGTGTGGGGCTTCCGAAACCTCCGCTTCAGCGGGTTGCGGGTCGGCCGGCGGGGGCTCGGGGTCGACCGAGTTTGCCCCCGGCCAGGCGAAGAACACCAGGGCGAGTACGAAGAGCGAGGTCATCGGCCAGATCAGGAAGGGGCTGCGTCCGCTCACCGCGAGGTTGCCCGAGAGCCGGGTGCCGTCGGCGGCCGTGGCCGCGGCCGCCTTCGGGTCCGCCGGCCCGACGCGCACCCCGACCTTCCACATCAGCAGCGCCGCGATCGTCGACCCGAGCACGACCGCAAGGAGGGTGAACAGCTCGCGTCGCCGGGTGAGCAGGCTCACGCCCAGAGCGACCACCGCGCTCGCGGCGCCCCCGACGAGGACGTAGAGGCCGGTACCGGTGAAGACCCGCCTCAGCGATCCGTAGTCGAGGTAGTAGGGATTGTGCTGCTGCACGATCTCGGCCGGTGGGGTCCAGACCCGCTCCCAGACGATCCCGGAAACCACCCCGACGAGCGCATAGGCGACCAGCACCAGGACCACCAGCATGAGCGGGCGGACCAGGGAGGCGCGGGGCGCGGCCGGGCTCATCCGCTCAGGCACCCCGGACCCAATAGCTGCTTGAGGTCGGCGAAGAGCGGTGCCCCCGCCGCCACCCGCAACCCGTCGTCGACCCGCATCACCGTCGTCCGCTCGCGCCCGAGCAGGCGCAGGTGGACCTCGGTGACGCCGGGATGGGTACGCAGCACCTCCTTCAGCTGGTCGACCACCGGTGGTGTGCACCGCGTGATCGGCAGGCTCACCACGACGGGGCCGGTGCGGTCGTCGCTGAGGTCGGGGAGCGTGACCTCCTCGGCACGGATCTCCGGCTGGTCCTTGCTCCGCGAGAGCTTGCCGCGCACCGTCACGATGGCGTCCTCGGAGAGGAGGCTGCCCGCGAGCTGGTAGGTGCCGGGGAACATCAGTACGTCGATCCCGCCACCGAGGTCCTCGACCGTGACGACCGCCCAGGTGTCGCCCTTGCGAGTGATCTTGCGCTGGATCGTCGTGATCAGCCCGGTGATCGTGATCGGGCTGCCGTCGGGACGTTCCTCGTCGAGCAGCAGCTGGCCGATGCTGCAGTCGCTGGCCCCGGCCAGGAGATGCTCGAGGCCCAGCAGCGGGTGGTCGGAGACGTAGAGGCCGAGCATCTCGCGCTCGTGGCCGAGCAGCGTCATCTTGTCCCACTCGGAGACCTCGGGGACGACGATCGCCATCCCGAACCCGGACTCCTCGTCGTCGAGTCCCCCGAAGAGGGAGTCCTGGCCGATCGCCTCGTTGCGCTTGGTCTCGACGTACTGGTCGACGGCCTGCTCGTGGACCGCGACGAGCGCACGGCGGCCGTGGCCCATCTCGTCGAAGGCGCCACCCTTGACCAGCGACTCGATCACCCGCTTGTTGCAGACGAGAGCCGGCACCTTCGCCATGAAGTCGTTGAAGTCGGTGAACCGGCCCTCCTGCTCCCGGGCCTCGACGACCTTGTCGACGACGTTGGCGCCGACGTTGCGGATCGCGGTCAGGCCGAAGCGGATGTCGCCGCCCACCGGGGTGAAGGTCGCCTCGGACTCGTTGACGTCGGGCGGCAGCACCCGCATCTTCATCCGCCGGCACTCGTTGAGGTAGATCGCCATCTTGTCCTTGTCGTCCTTGACGGACGTCAGGAGCGCGGCCATGTACTCGGCCGGGTAGTTGGCCTTGAGGTAGGCCGTCCAGTACGACACCAGGCCGTACGCAGCGGCGTGCGCCTTGTTGAACGCGTAGTCGGAGAACGGCACCAGGATGTCCCAGAGCGCCTTGATCGCGCTCTTGGAGTAGCCGTTGGCGGCCATCCCGGCCTCGAACGGCAAGAACTCGGCGTCCAGGATCTCGCGCTTCTTCTTGCCCATCGCCTTGCGCAGGAGGTCGGCCTGGCCCAGGGAGTAGCCGGCGACCTTGCGCACGATCGCGAGCACGTGCTCCTGGTAGACGGTGAGGCCGTAGGTCTCGTCGAGGATCTCGGCCAGCGGCTCGGCCAGCTCGGGGTGGATCGGCTCGATCGGCTCGCGCCCCGTCTTGCGCCGGGCGTACTTGTTGTGGGAGTCCATGCCCATCGGGCCGGGCCGGTAGAGCGCGCCCACCGCACAGATGTCGGCGAACTGGTCGGGCCGCATCGAGCGCAGCAGGGCCCGCATCGGCCCGCCGTCGAGCTGGAAGACCCCGAGCGTGTCGCCGCGTGCCATCAGGGCGTACGTCGCCGGGTCGGTGAGCGGGAGGTCCTCCAGGACGACCGTCTCGCCGCGGTTGAGCTGGATGTTCTTGACCGCGTCGTCGAGGACGGTGAGGTTGCGCAGCCCCAGGAAGTCCATCTTGATCAGCCCGAGGTGCTCGCACATCGGGTAGTCGAACTGGGTGATGATCGCGCCGTCCTGAGGACGCCGGATCAGCGGGATGATGTCGATGAGCGGGTCGCTCGACATGATCACGCCGGCCGCGTGCACCCCCCACTGCCGCTTGAGACCTTCGAGCCCGATCGCGGTGTCGACGACCGTCTTGACGTCGTTGTCGCTGTCGTAGAGCGTGCGGAACTCCCCGCCCTCGCCGTAGCGCCGGTGCTCGGGGTCGAAGATCTCCTTGAGGGGGATGTCCTTGCCCATCACCGCGGCGGGCATGGCCTTGGTGATCCGGTCGCCCATCGCGAAGGGGTAGCCGAGGATGCGGCTGGCATCCTTCACCGCCTGCTTGGCCTTGATCGTGCCGTAGGTGACGATCATCGAGACGCGGTCTTCGCCGTACTTGTCAGTGACGTAGCGGATCACCTCGCTGCGCCGGCGCTCGTCGAAGTCGATGTCGAAGTCGGGCATCGAGAGGCGCTCGGGGTTGAGGAAGCGCTCGAAGAGCAGACCGTGCTCGAGCGGGTCGAGGTCGGTGATGCGCATGACGTAGGCGCACATCGAGCCGGCGCCCGAGCCACGACCGGGGCCGACCCGGATGCCGTTGTCCTTGGCCCAGTTGATGAAGTCGGCGACGACCAGGAAGTAGCCGGGGAAGCCCATCTGGACGATGACGTCCATCTCGAACTCGGCCCGCTCGCGCGACGCGGCCGGTACGCCGCCGGGGTAGCGGTGGACGAGGCCCTTCTCGACCTCGCGGCGGAACCAGGACTCCTCGGTCTCCTCCGCGGGCACCGGGAAGCGCGGCATGTAGGTGCCGTTGCCCTCCGTGAAGGTGACCTCGCAGCGCTCGGCGATCAGGAGGGTGTTGTCGCAGGCCTCCTTCAGGCCGTGCTTGTGCTCCCACAGGTCGCGCATCTCGGCCGCCGACTTGATGTAGTAGCCGTCGCCGTCGAGTCGGAACCGCTTCGGGTCGCTCATCACGGAGCCCGAGGAGACGCACAGGAGGTGCTCGTGGTCGGGCGCGTCCTCACGCAGGACGTAGTGGGAGTCGTTGGTCGCGATCACGGGGATCGCGAGGTCCTTGCTGAGCTGGAGGAGCCCGTCCCGCACGCGCTTCTCGATGGCCAGGTCGTGGTCCATCAGCTCGATGAAGTAGTTGTCCTTGCCGAGGATGTCCTGGAAGTCGGCCGCGGACTGGCGGGCCTTGGCATAGTCGCCGATCCGGAGCCAGGTCTGCACCTCGCCCGAGGGGCAGCCGGTGGTGCCGATCAGGCCGTCGGCGTACTCGGCGAGGAGCTCGCGGTCGGCACGCGGCTGGTAGTAGTAGCCCTCCATGCTGGCCCGGCTGGAGAGCCGGAAGAGGTTGTGCATGCCGGCGGTCGACTCGGAGAGCAACGTCATGTGGGTGTAGGCGCCCGAGCCGCTGACGTCGTCGTCGCCTCCGTCGTTCCACCGGACGCGCTTCTTCTCGAACCGGCTGGTGTCGGGGGTGAAGTAGGCCTCCATGCCGATGATCGGCTTGATGCCCGCCGCCGTCGCCTTGGCGTAGAAGTCGTAGGCGCCGAACACGTTGCCGTGGTCGGTCATCGCGATGCTCGTCATCCCGAGCTCACCGGTACGCCGGAAGAGGTCGTCCAGGCGGGCGGCGCCGTCGAGCATGGAGTACTCGGTGTGCACGTGGAGATGGACGAAGTCGGAGCCGGACGACATGGGCGGAGCGGGCCTCCTCAGCGGGTGGAGCGGTCGGTACTCAGGAGGTCGAGGAGGCGACCACCGACGAGAGTCTCGGTGTGCCGGGTGACCAGCTGGGGGAAGAACGTCAGCCTAGTCGACCACCTGCAGCGATCGTGGCAGGGCACACCGACACCCGGGGCGCCCGGCCGACGGATCCGGTCAGGAATCGAGAAGCGCTCCCCCCGGAGGCTTCCTAGGCTCGTGCCATCGGACGAGCGAGAGCGAAGGAGCAGGATCGTGGCGGAGAAGACGGGCACGAGAGCCAAGGGCCAGGGCGGCGACGCGAACGGCTGGACCGACGAAGAGCGGGCCGCCATGAAGGCGCATGCCGAGGAGCTCAAGCGCGCCGGTGGCAGGGGCGCGGCGAAGGCGGCCGAGGAGGCGCAGGCCTGCCTCGACAAGATCGCGGAGATGCCGGAACGCGACCGGGTCATCGCCGAGCGTGTGCACGCCATCGTGACCGAGACGGCACCGGAGCTGGCCGTGAAGACCTGGTACGGGATGCCGGCGTACGCCCGGGAAGGGAAGGTGGTCTGCTTCTTCAAGCCCGCGGTCAAGTTCAAGGTCCGGTACGCGACCCTCGGCTTCAGCGATGAGGCGGCGCTGGACGACGGCACCTTGTGGCCGACCGAGTTCGCCATCACCTCCATGACGCCGGCGGACGAGAAGACGCTCGTCGCCCTGGTCAGGCGGGCGGTCGGCTGAGGTCAAGGGACGCCGTCTGCTCCTCTGCCGGACGACTGAACACCTTGCCCCACACCCCGCAGGACGCATCGGCCGCGGGGCATCACCCGTGTCCGCCGACCGGAGGGCGACCCGATGCCCTGAGCTCGGCCGTGGACTCGCCGACGGTCGACCAGTCACCTGACACCGACAGCACGGCGATGGCCGACGTCGGCAGGTGTACCCACCGGGCGGAGAGCGTCGACACCAGGTCCTCGAGACCGGGGTTGTGCCCGACCAGCACCACGCTGCCGAGATCGGCCGCCAGCTCCCGAACCACGGCCAGGAGCGTGCGTCCGGAGGCGGCGTACACGCGTTCGTCGAACCGTGTGGGCGGAGGCGCCGGCAGCTCGGCCGACACCAGCTCCCAGGTGCTCCGGGTGCGCTCGGCCGGGGAGACCACGGCGAGGTCGATCCGGCCGACGTTCGCGGCCAGCCATCGCCCGGCCTCGGGAGCCTGACGGCGACCACGCTTCGCCAACGGCCGGCGTACGTCGTCCGCACCGGTCGACCAGTCCGACTTCGAGTGCCGCAGCAGGATCAGCGTGCGCTCATACACCCGACACCTCCGTACGTCGCCGCGCCTCAGGGCCGCCAGGCCATCCGGACGTCCGGTGACTTCTCCTCGTTGCCCGACCCGTCGGTCCTCTCCACCTCGACCAGCCCGCGTCGCTCGTAGAGCCGACGCGCGCCGGTGTTGCTCTCGAAGACCCAGAGCTCGTAGCCGTCGGCATGGGTCGCCTCGACCACGTCGAGCAGCAGCGAGCCGATGCCCTGGCCCTTGAGGTCGGGACGGATGTAGAGCCCGTCGAGCCAGGTCGGCGTACAGCTGGCGAAGCCGAGCACCTCGCCGCCACCCTCGGCGACCCAGATCGTCACGTCGGGCTCGATCACCCGCCGCGCGACATACGCGCGGTCCTCGGCGTTGGTGTGCAGCGCCGGCGGCATCTGGGGTACGGCGTGCACCCGCGCCGCCGTGTAGAGGTCGGCCACCGCGTCCGCGTCGGCGACCGTGGCCGGACGCACGGTGACCTCGTCAGTGGGCGTCACGGATCACCTCGAGGGAGCGGGCCAGGTCGTCGGGGTAGGGCGACTCGTACTCGACGTACTCCCTCGTGTCGGGGTGCTCGAACCCCAGCCGGGTGGCGTGCAGCCACTGCCGCTCCAGCCCGACCCGCTTGGCCAGGGTGGGGTCGGCGCCGTACGTCAGGTCGCCCACGCAGGGATGCTTCAGCGCTGCCATGTGTACGCGGATCTGGTGGGTGCGCCCGGTCTCGAGATGGATCTCGAGGAGCGAGGCGAAGCGATGCGCCTCCAGAGTCTCGTAGTGGGTGACGCTGTGGCGGCCGTCGGCCATCACCGCGAACTTGTAGTCGGCGCGCGGGTGTCGCCCGATGGGGGCGTCGATGGTGCCGGTGAGCGGGTCGGGGTGGCCCTGCACGAGGGCGTGGTAGACCTTGTCGACGGTGCGATGGCGGAAGGCGTTCTTGAGCACCGAGTAGGCCCGCTCCCCCTTGCAGATCACCATCACCCCTGACGTACCGACGTCGAGGCGCTGGACGATCCCCTGTCGCTCGGACGCCCCGCTCGTGGCGATGCGGTAGCCGGCCGCCGCCAGGTGCCCCACCACGGTGGGGCCGGTCCAGCCGGGCGAGGGGTGTACGGCGATCCCGACCGGCTTGTCGAGCACGATGATCGAGTCGTCGTCGTGGATGATCCGGATGCCGTCGACCAGCTCCGGCTCCACCGCCGCGGGATCGACCACGGCCGGGATCGTGACGTCGAGCATGGAGCCGGCGTGCACACGGTCGCTCTTCACCGCGACCGCGCCGTCCAGCTGCACATGACCGTCGCCGATCAGCGACACCGCGTGGGTGCGCGAGAAGCCGAACATCCGCGCCAGCGCCGAGTCGAGTCGTTCGCCGGCCAGTCCGTCGGGGATCGTGACCACCCGTTGCTCGGAGGAGCCGTTCACCGCGCCTCCACGTGAGCTCGCAGTTCGCGCGCAGCCGCGCCGTCTGCTCGCCGGTGTCGGTCGACGCGCGCTCTCGCGTCGCTCACGAGGCGCGTTCGCTGCGGGCGCCGGTGATCCCGATGCCTCGCCAGGTCTGCAGGATGATCAGGATCACCGCCGCGTCGATCAGCATGTCCGCGACGTTGAAGACCGGCCAGTGGGGCAGCTCGAGGAAGTCGACGACACGACCACGGAGCACGCCCGGCTCGCGGAAGACTCGGTCGGTGAGGTTGCCGCAGACCCCGGCGAGCAGCAGCCCCAGCGCCACCGCCCAGGTACGGTCACCGAGCCGTCGGCCGAAGCGGATCACCACTGCCGCGGCCACCAGGGCGATCACGGAGAGCAGCAACGTGTACGACGTACCGGTGCTGAAGGCGGCGCCCGGGTTGCGTACCAGGTCGAGCCGCAGCCAGCTGCCGACCACGTCGACGGGCTCGTGGGCGGTCAACCGGTGGACGGCGAGCAGCTTGGTGCCGAGGTCGACGGCGTACGCCGCGAGCGCCACGAGGACGAAGACCACCCGGTGGTTGATGGGCGCTACGGGATGATCGTCCGCGGCCGGGTCGGTGGAGCTCAGCGGCGTTCCTCGCGTTGCTTGCATGTCAGGCACAGTGTGGCACGCGGGAACGCCATGGCCCGACCCTTGCCGATGGGGTTGCCGCAGGACTCGCAGGTGCCGTAGGTGCCGTCCGCGAGCCGCGCCAGAGCACGGTCGATCTGTGCCAGCTTCTCGCGTTCGTTGTTGACGACGGTGAGCTCCTGGTCGCGCTCGAAGCTGGTGGCGCCCATGTCTGCCTGGTCGTGCCCGGCACCGTCCCCGGCGTCGCGCATCAGTCCGGCGAGCTCCGCCTCCTGGGCGGTCAGGGTGCGCACGACCCGGGCATGGTCGTCGCGCAGGTCGCCGAGGACCTCATCGACCTCGGCCTTCGTCCACGGCTTCTCACCGGGCAGCACCGGCAGGCTCGCGGGCGGGGCCGAGACCTTCCTCGTCCCCTTCTTCGCAGGGGTCTTCTTCGCCGGGGTCTTCTTCGCCGGAGCGGCAGCTGTCGCCGGCGCCTTCTTCGCGGGGGGCGCCTTCTTCGCGGGGGGCGCCTTCTTCGCGACGGTCTTCTTGGCCGGCGCCTGCTTCGCGGGAGCCTTCGTGGCGGTGGCCCTCGTCGCCGCGGCCTTCTTGGCCGGGGACGCCAGCTTCGCCGGCGCCTTCTTCGCCGGCGCCGCCTTCGCGCCCACGGCCTTCTTCGTCGGCGCCGCTTTCGTCTGGGCAGCGGCCTTCTTCGCCGGCGCGGCCTTCTTCGCCGGCACGGCCTTCTTCGCCGGCGCCGCCTTCGCGCCCACGGCCTTCTTCGCCGGAGCCTGCTTCGCGGCGGACTTCTTGGCCGGCGCGGTCTTCTTCACGGGCGCGGTCTTCTTCACCGGGGCGGGCGTCTTGGCCGCCGTCTTCTGGACGGCGGCGGCCTTGCCGTTCTTCGCGTCGCCGGAGGGTGTCGCGGCGGACTTCCGACCCACCGCCCTCCGGGCGGCCGATGCGGCCTTGCCGGCCAGGGACCGGGTGGTGCTGCGAGCCATCAGGAACCTTCCGGGGGACCGCGAGAACGCGGAATGGGGCGTGTGCGGTCGGCGAAGTGGTGTCACCGTCGCGGGGGGAGGGTATATCCGCAGGGCACCTGACTCAAAGCAGGCACGCCTGTCGGGACGCAGCGACCTGTCGAGGACCACCCGAGGGGGAGGCGACGAACGGCCGGAGCCCGAGTGGGGCCGGCCGGCCGACAGCGTCTGCGAGAGTCAGGCCTCGTCGTCGCCGAGCACGGAGCGCAGCCGCTTGGGCGGCGTCATGCTCGGGTCGGGTGCCCCGGTCGTCGGGTCGGCCGACGTCGAGGTCTCGAGGGCCTCGAGCTGCTGGCTGAAGTAGGTCTTGAGCCGCGAGCGGTACTCGCGCTCGAACGCCCGCAGGTTGTCGACGTCGGCCGAGAGACGGTCGCGCTCGCTCTCGAGGTCGCCGAACAGCTGGTTACGGCGCTCGGCCGTCTCGCTGTCGAGGGACTGGGCGCGACCACGGGCGTCGGCCTCCATCTTGTCCGAGTTGACCTTGGACTCCGACTCGAGGCGCTCGGCCTTGGTGCGGGCCTCGCCGATGATCTTGTCGGCCTCACCCTTGGCGTCCTCGACGAGCTGGTCGGCGTTGCGGCTGGCGAGCTCGAGCAGGCGGGCGGCGGCGTTGGACGCCTCGCCGACCGTCTCCACGCGGATGGTCTCGACGCCGGGAGGCGCGACGCCGCTGACCGCCGGGGTCGCGAAGGTGGGTTCGGGCTCGGGCTCCGGCTCCGGTGTCGCCGCCACGGGCTCGGGCAGCACGGGCTCGGCCACGACCGGCTCCGGCGCGACCGGAGTCTCCGCGGCGGCGCTCGGGGCGACGCCGCTCTGGGCGGCGGAGAGCTTGGTGCGCAGGTCGTCGTTCTCACGGGTGAGACGAGCCAGCTCGGCCTCGACCTCGTCGAGGAACTGGTCGACCTCCCCCATGTCATAGCCCTCGCGGAGCCGGACGGGAGTAAAGCGCTTGTTGCTCACGTCCTCAGGCGTCAGCGGCATGACCTCACCCATTTCCTCGTTTCACGGTTCCGAAAAGTCTTCAGCCCGAACAATAGCGCCTCACCTGACCCGTCGGTCACTCGCGGATCGCGGTGACACGCGGGCGCCCGTGCGCCGTCGTCGCAGGTCGCGGGCTCGTCAGCTCTGGTTGAAGAAGCCACCCTCGACCAGCCGTGCCTTGTCCTCGGCCGCGACCGTCACGTTGGGCGGCGACAGCAGGAACACCTTGTTGGTCACCCGTTCGATCGTGCCGCGGGTCGCGAACACCAGGCCCGCCGCGAAGTCGACCAGCCGCTTGGCGTCGGCGTCGTCCATCTCCGAGAGGTTCATGATCACCGGGATGCCTTCGCGGAAGTTCTCACCCACCGTGCGCGCCTCGTTGTAGGTGCGGGGGTGCAGGGTCGTGATCATCGAGAGCTCGGCGATCCCCGCGACCGGGCTCGCGGCCGGCGTACGACGCCGCTGCGACAGGTCGGCGACCGGGGCGGGCTGGCCCTTGGGGGCCTTGGCCGGCACCTGGGTACGGCGCTGCGGCTCCTGGTCGGCGTACCCGTGTTCGTCGTACTCGTCGTCGTAGACACCCGTGTCCTCGAGCAGGCCGAGGTACTCGCCGATCTTGCGCATCGCGCTCATGGGTCCATCCTCCGGTTCCGATGCCCCTGCTCAGGCCTCGTGGTGGTTGTGACGCTACTGGATCTGGGGACGCGCACCGAGGATTGCCGAGCCGACACGCACGTGTGTCGCCCCCGCCCCGATCGCGGCCTCGAGGTCGTTGCTCATGCCCGCCGAGAGCCACGTCGCCTCGGGGTGCTCGCGGGTGAAGGACGCGGCCACGGCAGCCAGCCGAGCGAAGGCCTCCCGCGGGTCGTCGTCCGGCGACGCGATGGCCATCAAGCCACGCAGTCGGAGCATCCCGGCGGCGGCGACCGCCGCGGCCAGGCCGGGGAGGTCGGCCGCGTCGGCGCCGGACCGGCCGGACGCGCCGGGTGGGTCGAGACCGACCTGGAGCAGCACGTCGACCTCGTGCCCGCTCTGGTGGGCCCCGCGGTCGAGGGACGAGACGAGCTTGGCGCGGTCGACCGACTCGACGACATCGGCGTACGACGCCACCGCGGCGGCCTTGTTGCTCTGGAGCCCGCCGATGAAGTGCCACCGCAGGCCGAGGTCGCCGCACTCGGCCCGCTTGTCGGCCGCCTCCGGGTGGCGGTTCTCACCGACGTCGGTCACCCCGAGCTCGGCGAGGATCCGTACGTCGCTCGCCGGGAAGAACTTGGTGACCGCCACGAGGGTGATCTCGTCGGTGCGTCGGCCCGCAGCCACGGCCGCGTCGGCGATCCGCCGGCGGGTGGCGTCCAGCCCGGCCGCGATCTCGTCCCGGCGGGTCATCGGGGACCACCGGTCCTCCGGATGACGCCGGCCTGGCGGCCGGACTCGCGGCCGTCTCGGCGGTAGGAGAAGAGATCGGGTGACTCGCGCGTGCAGCGCGAGAGATCGACGACCTCCACCCCTTCGCGCTCGAGCTGGGCGCGCACCCCGGCACCGAGGTCGAGGGACGGCGTACCCCATGAGGTCGTGGCCCGGCTCGCCGGCTCGACCGCGGAGACCTCGTCGCGCATCGCCTCGGGCACCTCGTAGCAGCGTCCGCACACGTGGGGGCCGACCCAGGCGGTGAGCCGGCCGGCCCCGAGCTGTCGCATCGCGGTCACGGTGGCCGGCACGACACCCACGGCCAAGCCCGTCCGGCCGGAGTGCACGGCTCCGACCACCGCGCCCTCGTCGTCGGCGAGCAGCACCGGGACGCAGTCGGCGGCTCGCACCATCAGCGTCACCCCCGCCAGCGTGGTCGCCAGTGCGTCGGCGGAGGGCGCCGACCAGCTCGTCGCCACCGGCTCGTCGACCACGAACACCTCGCGGCCGTGGACCTGGTGGAGATAGGCCACGACGTCGCCGGGCCCGAAGTCGTCGGCGAGCCGGCGGCGGTTCTCGGCGAGGGCGTCGAGGTCGTCTCCGCCACCCCAGGCGAGGTTGAGCGAGTCGTACGGCGCGCCACTGACCCCGCCGTGCCGGTCGGTGAAGGCCAGCTCGACGGGGCCATGGGTCAGACGTGCGGCGTACAAGTCTCCGCGGCTACTTGAGGAAGTCGGGGATGTCGAGGTCGTCGTCGTCGAACGAGAGCTGCGGCTTCGGCGCGGTGGCCGGCGGGCGGGCGGCGGCGCCGACCGTCGCGTGCTCCGGCTCCTTGGCGGGCTCGGCCTGCTTGGCGGCCAGGGCCTGGGCGGCCGCCCGGGTCTGCTCCTGCGACTGCTGCTGGTGCGGCGTACGACGGAAGCCCGACTCGGACTCGCGGCGCTTGGGCATGCCACCGTCGAAGCCGGCCGCGATGACCGTGACCCGCACCTCGTCGCCGAGCGCGTCGTCGATGGTCGCGCCGAAGATGATGTTGGCCTCCGGATGGGCCGACTGCGACACCAGAGCGGCCGCCTCGTTGATCTCGAACAGGCCCAGGTCGGACCCCCCGGCGATCGAGAGGAGTACGCCGTGCGCGCCGTCGATGCTCGCCTCGAGCAGGGGGCTGGACACCGCCTGCTCGGCCGCGACCACCGAGCGGTCGTCGCCCCGCGCCGAGCCGATGCCCATCAGGGCCGAGCCGGCGTTGGCCATCACGGACTTCACGTCGGCGAAGTCGAGGTTGATCAGGCCTGGCGTCGTGATCAGGTCGGTGATGCCCGAGACCCCCTGCAGCAGCACCTGGTCGGCCTGCTTGAAGGCGTCGAGGACGCTCACGGTGCGGTCGCTGATCGAGAGCAGCCGGTCGTTCGGGATCACGATGAGGGTGTCCACCTCCTCGCGGAGCTTGGCGATCCCCTCCTCGGCGGAGTTGGCCCGGCGGCGCCCCTCGAAGGCGAACGGGCGGGTGACGACACCGATGGTCAGGGCGCCCAGCGAGCGGGCGATCCGCGCCACGATGGGTGCGCCACCGGTGCCGGTGCCGCCGCCCTCGCCGGCCGTCACGAACACCATGTCGGCGCCCTTCATCACCTCTTCGATCTCGTCGGAGTGGTCTTCGGCCGCCTGCGAGCCCACCTCGGGGTTGGCCCCGGCGCCGAGACCGCGGGTGAGCTCGCGCCCGATGTCGAGCTTGACGTCGGCGTCGCTCATGAGGAGTGCCTGGGCGTCGGTGTTGATCGCGATGAACTCGACGCCCTTGAGCCCGACCTCGATCATCCGGTTGACGGCGTTGACGCCGCCGCCACCGATGCCGACCACCTTGATGATGGCCAGATAGTTCTGCGCTGCTGCCACGTTTCGCGCCTCTCGGTGATCGGCCGGCCGCGGGGGCCGGACACAGCTCGGATGGCGTCGGTTTGGGGACGCCGTTCGGTTGTCTGGGGAAGATCCGCGAGGCCGGAACCGTAACCCTGAAGTGGAGGGTTATAGTTATGTCAACCTCTTGTTGCCGACGACGTTAGACACCCGAGCCACCGGATCGGCGCAGACACGCCCGGCGCGTCGGCGCCGATCGACGAGAACCTCGCGGGTCCCGGGTCACCGTCCGCTGGTGACCGGCTGACCCGGGACGCTCACGTCGTACGTCTGCGCGGGGTGCGGCAGCAGGCGGACCAGCACCTGCGCCTTCAGCGCGGACTGGGAGGAACTCCCCCAGATCACCCGGGCCCCACCGCGCATGGCCAGCGAGATCTGGTCGACGCCGGACACCTGGACGTGGTCGACGCGGGCCGCGAGACCCTGCGGCAGCGAGGCGATCACCTGCGCGGCCTCGGCCAGTGCGGCGCTTCCGGTGCCGGTCGTCGGGACCACCAGCGGCATCCCCGCCGGCACCCTCGGGTAGTCGCGGAACAGCACGCCGTCGGCGTCCATCGCGTGGTAGGTGCCGCCGACCTCGACAGCGGCGACGGCGGTCCGCTCGGTGACCTTGATGAGTACGCCGTCGGGCCAGGAGCGTGAGACGTCGACGCGTCGTACCGGGGCGAGCGCGCCGACCCGCGACTGGATCGCGGACAGGTCGAGGTCGGCGAGGTGAGCGCCGTCGGGCACCTTCGCGGCGGTCAGGATCTGCTCACGGGACAGCAGCGACTCGCCCTGTACGTCGACGTGCTTGACGGTCAGCACCGAGCTGAGGAAGACCAGCCAGATCGCGCCCGCGGCCAGGGCGACCAGGAGCACCGACCCGATGACGTAGCGCCAGACCAGCCACCGGCGCAGCCACTGCCGACGCGCGAACCGCCGGCGCGACCTCGTCGCCGGGTCCGGGCGCCCGCTCCCGCGGAGCGGGTTGCGCGGCAGCGTGATCATGAGTCCTCCAGCAGGGCCAGGAGCAGCGGCCCGACGTCGGTGACGCTACCGGCGCCGAGAGTCAGAACCAGGTCACCGGGCCGGGCGAGCCGCAGAAGTTCGGACGGCGCGTCCGCGAGGTCGGGGACGAAGTGCACACGCCCCTCCGGCAGAGGTACGGCGTCCGCCACCAGGCGACCGGTCACGGCGGGGTCGGGGTCCTCGCGGGCGACGTACACGTCGAGCACGACGACCTCGTCGGCGGCGCCGAGCGCCTGGCCCATCGCGGCCCCGAAGATGCGGGTACGGGAGACGAGGTGGGGCTGGTAGGCGACGACGAGCCGACCACGGCCGGCAAGGGCTCGCGCGGCCTGGAGGTCGCCGGCGATCTCGACCGGGTGGTGGGCATAGGAGTCGTAGACCCGCACTCCCCCGGCCTCGCCCTTGCGTTCCATGCGCCGACCGGTTCCGGTGAAGGCCTCGAGCCCGGCACGGAGCTGGGCGAACGGCTGCCCGAGCCGCAGTCCTGCCGCGAGTGCGGCCAGCGCGTCGAGGACGTAGTGGCGGCCGGGCACCTGCAGGGCCACCCGCCCGAGGGGCGTGCCCCCTTCGGACACCTCGAAGGTCGAGCTGCCGCCGTCGAAGGTCAGGCCGGTGGCGCGGAGGTCGCTTCCCTCGGTCTCGCCGACGGTCACGACCGCGAGGCCGCGCTCGCGCGCCACCGCGACCAGCGCCGCGGCGCCGGGGTCGTCGGTGCAGAGCACCAGGAAGCCCGCCGGGTCGACGGTGCCGACGAACTCCGCGAAGGCTGCGCGGTAGGCCTCCTCGGACCCCCATACGTCGAGATGGTCGGCGTCGACGTTGGTCACCAGCGCGGCGAAGGGCCGGTAGACCAGGAACGCCCCGTCGCTCTCGTCGGCCTCGGCCACGAACAGGTCTCCGGAACCCGCGTCGGCGTTGCGGCCGGTCGCACCGAGCACACCGCCGATGGCGTACGTCGGGTCGGTACCGCTGGCGCGCAGCGCCATCGTGAGCAGCGAGGTGGTCGTGGTCTTGCCGTGGGTGCCGGCGACAGCGACCACGCGGCGTCCGGACATCACCGACTTCAGGCCGGCGGACCGCGGCAGCACCCGAAGACCGCGGGCCTGTGCCTCGAGCACCTCGGGGTTGTCGTCACGGGCGGCGGTGGTGACCACGACGGTGTCGGCGTCGCCGATGTGGCTGGCGTCGTACGACAGGTGGCAGGGGACCCCGATCTCGCGCAGGGAGGGCAGGAACGGGGTGTCGTGGTCGTCGCTCCCCGTGACACGGACACCCTGCCGGGCCATGATCCGGGCGATCCCGGACAGGGCGGCGCCGCCGATGCCGACGAAGTGCACCCGGCCGAGCCCGGCGGCGGACGGGATCTGCTCGGGGACCGGGATCCTCACGGGGCAGCCCCGGCGGCGTCGAGGATCATCCGGGCCAGCTTCTCGTCCGCGTCGAGCGGGATCAGGTGGGCCGCCGCGGCGCCCATCGCCGCGAGCCGCTCACGGTCAATGAGCAGGGGTACGACGTGCGCGGCGATCCAGCCGGCCGACAGCTCCGCATCGTCGACGAGCAGGCCACCACCGGCCTCGATCACGGCCCGGGCGTTGAGCGCCTGCTCGCCGTTGCCGATCGGGAGGGGCACGAACACTCCGGGCAGCCCGACGCCCGCCACCTCCGTCACGGTGTTGGACCCCGAGCGGCACAGCACCGCGTCCGCCGCGGCGTACGCGAGGTCCATGCGGTCGACGTACGCGACCGCGACGTAGGGGACGCCGGTGTCGGGGGGCGTGACCTCGTGCTTCGGCCCGGTGACGTGCACGACCTGGACGCCGGCCCCGGCGAAGGCGGGCGCCGCGGCGACCACCGCGTCGTTGATCGAGGCCGCCCCCTGCGAGCCACCCGTGACCAGCAGCACCGGCAGGTCGGCGCGGAGGCCGAAGGTGGCGCGCGCCTCGTCGCGCAGCGCTGCCCGGTCCAGGGTCGCGATCATGCGGCGGATCGGCAGCCCGACGTACGTCGCGTGCGGCAGCGCCGTGTCGGGGAAGCTGGTCGCGACGTGGGTGGTGAACCGCGCGCCGAGCTTGTTCGCGACGCCCGGCAGGGTGTTGCCCTCGTGCACGACGAGCGGGATCTTCCGGGTACGCGCGGCGAGGTAGGCCGGCACCGACACGAAGCCGCCGAAGCCCGCGACGACATCGGGCCGGAGCCGGTCGACGACCTCGAGCGCCGCGCTGCGGGCGGCGCGGAGCCGACCCGGGACCCGCAGCAGGTCGGCGCCCGGCCGGCGGGGCAGCGGCACGCTGGGCACGAACTCCAGCGGGTACCCCGCGGCCGGGATGATCTGCGCCTCGATCCGCTCCCGCGTGCCCAGGCAGGTGATCTCGATGCCCGGCGAGAGGCGCACCAGCGCGTCGGCGGTGGCCAGGAGCGGGGAGGTGTGCCCGGCCGACCCACCTCCCGCGAGCAGGACGCGCATGGGCTAGAGCTCTCGGCGGGTGACTCTGCCCGCCGTGACACCGCTGTTGCGGGATCGCTTGCGCTGGGCGAGGGCCCGGGCGGCCCCGGGCTCGCGGCGCGCGAAGCCGACGAGCATGCCGAGGGCGACGAGCGACGGCACGAGTGCCGACCCGCCGTACGAGATCAGCGGCAGCGGGATGCCGATGACCGGCAGCAGTGCCAGCACCATGCCCACGTTGATCATCATCTGTCCGAGGATCCACACCACGATCCCGAAGGTCATGTAGCGGACGAACGGGTCCTTCGTCCGGCGTGCCACGCGGATCGCGGCGTACGCGATGGTGAGGAACAGCCCGATCACCAGCAGGGTGCCGACGAGCCCGAGCTCCTCACCGAGCACCGCGAAGATGAAGTCGGTGTGGGCCTCGGGGAGGTTGCCCCACTTCTGCTGGCTGGCACCGATCCCCTGGCCGAACAGCCCGCCGTTGGACAGCGCGAAGAGACCGTGGGCGGGCTGCCAGCCGGCGCTGTTGTAGTCGCGCATCGGGTCGGTGAAGTGCGTGATGCGGGTGAGGCGCTCCTGGTCGGTCGTCGCGAGCGCCCCCGCGAACACCGCGACCACCAGGAAGGACAGGGCGAAGAACCGGGCCGGCGCGCCGACGATCCACAGCATCCCGAGCAGGATCGCGAAGAGCACCAGCGCGGTACCGAGGTCGTGGCCGAACACGACGAGCCCGGTGGCCAGGAGGAGCCCCGGCACCACCGGCATCATGATCTGGTGGAGGTTGCCGAGCCTGCGGTTCTTGTTGGCGTAGACGTGCGCCGCCCACAGGACCAGCGCCAGCTTGGCGATCTCGGACGGCTGGATCACCACCGGGCCGAGCGCGAGCCAGTTGGTGTTGCCGTTGTGGGAGACGCCGAAGAACGCGGTGAGCAGCAGCAGGCCGAGGGACGCGACGTACCCCGGCCAGGCGAGCCGTCGTACCCAGCGCTGAGGCAGGTGTCCGGCGACCCAGGCACACGGCAGGCCGATCGCCACCCAGGTGAGCTGCTTGATGACGACGGCGTAGGAGTTCTGGTCGTAGTTCTGGAACGAGTACACGCTCGAGGCGCTGAACACCATGATCAGCCCGATGGTGAGCAGCAGCCCGGAGGCGCCGAGCAGCAGGTAGTACGACGTGAGGGGGCGCTCGAGGGCGTCGCGCAGGGTGGAGTACCACGAGGCGACACCGGACCGTGAGCGTGGCGGCCTGTCGACCCGGGCGGACCGGGCCCGCAGCGGGCTCACGATGGCCATCGGTCCTCGGGTCCCCTGTCTGCGCTGCGTCTCTCGGTCGTCAGCCGTCGGTCAGCCGGTGCACCGCCGCGACGAAGGCGTCGCCCCGGTCGGCGTAGTCGGTGAACATGTCCATGGAGGCGCAGCCCGGGGCCAGGAGGACCGTGTCACCCGGGAGGGCGAGGTCCGCAGCGGCCACGACCGCACGCTCCATGGCGGCATGTCCGGTGTCAGTCTCGTCGGCGCCGAGGGCGATGACCGGAACATCGGGCGCGTGTCGCGCAAGTGCCCCGGCGATGACCTCGCGGTCGCGACCCAGCAGTACGACGCCTCGTAGCCGGGTGCGGGCTGCCGAGACCAGGTCGTCGAAGCGCGCGCCCTTGGCCAGTCCGCCGGCGATCCAGACCACCGGGTCGAAACCGAGCAGCGACGAGAGCGCCGCGTGCGGGTTGGTCGCCTTGGAGTCGTCGACCCACGTCACGCCGCGTGCGCGGGCGACCGTAGCGATGCGGTGACCGTCGGGCCGGAAGCTGCGGAGGCCCTCGCGCACCGCGGCCTGCGCGACACCGTGGGCGCGGGCCAGGGCGGCGGCAGCCAGGGCGTTGGCCACGAAGTGGGGAGCCGGGCTCGCGAGGTCGTCGACGGTGCACAGCTCGGCGGCGCTCGACTGCCGCTCGGCGATGAACGCGCGGTCCACCAGGATGTCGTCGACGAGGCCGACCATGCCGACGGACGGCATGCCGAGGGTGAAGCCGATCGCCCGGGCGCCCGCGGCCACATCCGCCTCACGCACCAGCCGCTCGGTCTCGGGGTCGGCCACGTTGTAGACGCAGGCCCGCTGCACCCCTTGGTAGATGCGGCCCTTGTCGGCGGCGTAGTCCGCCATGCCGGCCGGACCGTCGTACCAGTCGAGGTGGTCCTCGGCGACGTTGAGCACGGCGGCACTCTCAGCGCGCACCGAGTCGGTGTAGTGGAGCTGGAAGCTGGAGAGCTCGACCGCGAACACGTCGTACGGCGTGGGGTCCATCACCGCCTCCACGATCGGGAGCCCGACGTTGCCGGCGGCGACGCTCCGCAGCCCGGCCGCCTGCAGGATCGCGTCGAGCATCTGCACGGTGGTCGTCTTGCCGTTGGTGCCGGTGACCGCCAGCCACGGCGCGGCGTGCTCGGGGTCGCGCAGCCGCCAGGCCAGCTCGACCTCGCCCCAGACCGGGACTCCTCGCTCGCGCGCCTGGACGAGCAGGGCCGCGGACGGCCGCCAGCCCGGCGAGACCACGAGCAGGTCGGCGTCCTCCGGCAGCGACGCGGTCGTGCCGGCGCCCAGCCGGATGTCGGCACCCAGGACGCCGAGCAGCTCGGCCTTCTCCTCCTTGCCGGACGCCGACTCGTCGACCGCGACGACCGACGCGCCGAGGTGGGTCAGGTTGTCAGCGGCGGCGAAGCCGCTCACGCCGAAGCCCGCCACCACGGCGTGCACGCCCGCCCAGTCGTCGCGGCACCCGAGGCCCTCGACCCGCCGGGTCATGTCACCGCGACCCAGGCGGCGTAGAAGACGCCCAAGCCTCCGGCGACGCAGAGGCCGGTGATGATCCAGAACCGGATCACGACCGTGACCTGGTCCCAGCCCTGGAGCTCGAAATGGTGCTGCAGAGGTGCCATCCGGAACACCCGGTGACCCGGCTCGACCCGGAAGGCACGGCGTACGACGCCGAACCGCCGCGAGGCCTTGAAGAACCCGACCTGGAGGATGACCGACAGCGTGACCACGACGAAGAGGCCACCGATGATCAGCAGCAGCAGCTCGGTGCGGGTCAGGATGGCGAGGCCGGCCATGGCCCCGCCGAGCGACAGCGACCCCGTGTCGCCCATGAAGATCTGGGCCGGGGGGGCGTTCCACCAGAGGAACCCGAAGCAGGCCCCGGTGAGAGCGGCGGCGACCAGGGCCAGGTCGAGAGGGTCGCGCACCTGGTAGCACGCGCGGACGTGGTGGATCGCGCAGTTCTGGTTGTTCTGCCAGATGTTGACGAACATGTAGGCGCCGAACACCATCGCGCAGGCTCCGGTGGCGAGCCCGTCGAGGCCGTCGGTGAGGTTCACCGCGTTGCTGGTGCCGGTGACCATCACCCAGAAGAGCAGCATCGCCACGAACGTGGGCAGGACGAGCTCGGAGTCGCGGATGAACGACAGGTGGTGCGAGGCGGGGCTGATGTGGCGGCTGTCCTCGAGCATGTGGGAGAGGGCGAAGAAGCCGAAGACGAGGGCGATCACGGTCTGGCCGACCATCTTCGCCTTGCTCCGCAGGCCGAGCGAGCGCTGCTTGGAGATCTTGATGAAGTCGTCGAGGAAGCCGACGACGCCCATGCCGACGAACAGGAACAGCAGCAGCAACGCCGACGCCGTCGGCTCGGTCTGGGTCACCAGCTCGGCGAGGAAGTAGGCGAGCACGGTGGACGCGATGATCACGACGCCGCCCATGGTCGGCGTACCGCGCTTGGTGTGGTGGCTGGTCGGGCCGTCGTCGCGGATCTCCTGGCCGTAGCCGAGCTGGGTGAACAGCGGGATCGCCGCCCGGGTGCCGAGCAGCGAGAACAACAGGGCGAGCCCACCGCCCAGCAGAATCGCCTTCATGGGCTCGGAGTCCCGCCTTCCGGGTCGTCGGCCAGCACGTCGGCCAGGTGTTCGAGTGCGGCGCCCCGCGACGCCTTGACCAGGACGATGTCCCGGGCCCGGACATTGTGACGCAGCCAGTCCGCTGCCTGCTCGCGGCCCGCCGTGGTCACCGCTTCTCCTGCCCAGCCCGGCGTACGACGTGCACCCTCCGCGACCGCCCACGCCCCCTCGCCCACGGCCAGCACGACATCGACGCCGAGCCGTGCCGCGTGCGCCCCGACCTCCTCGTGCTCCAGGCCCGACGTGGGTCCGAGCTCGAGCATCTCGCCGAGCACCGCGACGGTACGACGATGACCTCGCTCGCCGATGGCGGCCAGCGTGTCGAGGGCCGCCTCCATCGACGCGGGGTTGGCGTTGTAGCTGTCGTTGACGACCACCAGTCCGTCGGCTCGCTCGGAGATCGCCATCCGCCAGAGGGACAGCGACCGAGCCGAGCCCAGCCCGGTCACGACGTCGGGCCAAGGAACGCCTGCTGCGGCAGCCATCGCAGCCGCGGCGGCCGCATTGGCCACCTGGTGGGCACCGGCCTCGAGGAGCCGCACGGGCACCCACTGCCCGTCGTACCCCAGCTCGAACGACGGCCGGCCGAGCTCGTCGAGCTCGAGGCCGCGCCACCGCACGTCGCCCGTCGTACCGAAGGTCAGCAACCGTGCGGACGTGCGGTGCGCCATGGCCGCGACCAGGTCGTCGTCGACGTTGAGCACCGCGGTACCCGTGGAGGGCAGCGCCTCGACGATCTCGCCCTTGGTGCTCGCGATCGCCTCTCGCGAGCCGAACTCGCCCAGGTGCGCGGTGCCGACGTTGAGCACCGCGGCGATCTCGGGCGGCGCGATGCGACAGAGCTCGGCGATGTGACCCGTTCCGCGCGCGCCCATCTCCAACGCCAGGAAGCGCGTCTGGGCGTCCGTGCGCAGCACAGTCAATGGGACGCCGATCTCGTTGTTCTGGTTGCCCTCGGTGAAGACGGTCGGGCCGGCGGGCGCGAGCAGCTGGGCCAGGAAGTCCTTCGTCCCGGTCTTGCCCTGCGACCCGGTGAGTGCGAGCACGGTCGGACGCAGCGCCCCGACGATGTGGCGCGCGAGCCGGCCGAGCGCGCGCACCGGATCGGGCACGACGACGGTGGGTACGCCGGTCGGGTGGGCACCGAGGACCCCCGCGGCGCCGGCCCGTACGGCGTCGGCGGCGAAGTCGTGTCCGTCGACGTGCACGCCCGGCACGGCCACGAACAGGCCGCCCGCCACCGGCGTGCGCGTGTCGACGAACGCACCGCCGGTGACGCGGTCGTCCTCGTCGGAGGCGTCGGCGACGGTGCCGTCGACGATGCGCGCGATCTCGGCGAGCGTCATCGGCATCATCGGCGCAGCTCCTCGCGAGCCACCGTCCGGTCGTCGAACGGGTGCACCGCACCGGCGACCTCCTGGCCGGTCTCGTGACCCTTGCCGGCGATCAGGACGACGTCGCCGGCCGCTGCGAGAGCGACCGCCTCTGCGATCGCGGCGCGACGGTCTCCGATCTCCAGGACCCGAGCCCTGCCGCCCTGCGCACCGGCGAGCAGCGCCGCCCGGATGGCCGCGGGCTGCTCGCTGCGAGGGTTGTCGTCGGTGACGACGAGCACGTCGGCACCGGCCGCCGCGAGCTCGCCCATCAGCGGTCGCTTGCCGGGGTCGCGGTCTCCCCCGGCGCCGAGTACGACGATGAGCCGGCCGCGGGTCAGCGGACGCAGGGTGTCCAGGGCCGCCTCGATCGCGTCCGGCTTGTGGGCGTAGTCGACGACGACCTCGAAGTCCTGTCCCTCGTCGATCCGCTCCAGCCGGCCGGGCACCCCGGGGCCGCGCGCGATCGCGTCGGCCACCGCGGACGCGTCGTACCCGGCCGTGGCCGCGGCCGCCACGGCGGCGAGTGTGTTGGTGACGTTGAAGTGACCGGGGATCGGGCAGCCGGCGCTCACGTCGACGCCGGGGCCGGTGACGCGGAACGTCGCGCCGGTCGGCGACAGCACCACCTCGGCCACCTGCCAGGTGGCCTCGAAGCCCAGCGCCGACAACGTCTCGACGGGGATCTCGGCCCGCTCGAGCAGGAGTCGTCCCCAGGCGTCGTCGACGTTGACCAGACCACGGCGGGCGTGTCCGGGCGTGAACAACAGGGCCTTGGCGTCGAAGTACTCGTACATGTCGCGGTGGAAGTCGAGATGGTCCCTGCCGAGGTTGAGGAACACCGCCACGTCGAACGCGAAGCCACCGACCCGGCCCATCACGAGCGCGTGGCTGGACACCTCCATCGCACAGGCCTCGACCCCGCGGTCGACCATCTGCCGGAGCAGCCGCTGCAGGTCGGGTGCCTCGGGCGTGGTGAGCGCGCTGGCGACGTCCTCCCCCAGCATCCGGGTGCCGACCGTGCCGATCACGGCCGCCGGTACGCCGGCCCCGGTGAGGCCGCTCTCGAGCAGTCGCGTGGTCGTGGTCTTGCCCTGGGTGCCGGTCACGCCGACCATCCGCAGCCGGGTCGCGGGGTCGTCGTACACCAGGGCGGAGAGCCGCCCGAGCACCGGCCGGACCTCGGGTACGACGAGTGCCGCCACCTCGGCACCGACCAGATCGGCACCCTCGACGTCGGTCACGACGCCCACCGAGCCGGCGGCACGCGCCTGCGGCCAGAAGGCCGCGCCGTGCCCCTGCGAGCCCGGCAGCGCGGCGTACAGGTCTCCCGGCGAGACGCGTCGGGAGTCGAGCGTGAGGCCTCGGAACGGGGTGGAGAGGTCACCGCGACCCTCGACCGTGAGGTGCTCCGCCTGCAGGAGCCGGAGCACGTCGGCGAGCGAGCGGGTCGGGGAGGGAGGAGGTGTCACCGGCCGGTCGCCGTCGGTGTCGCTCGCCACGTCTCGAGGCTATCGGTCCGCGAGAGGGACGCGGGCCTGCCGTGAGGAGCCGAGGGACGAGGCGTCTCGAAGGGTCACCACGTGGTCGGGATGTGCGAGGGCTTGGCACCCGAGGGCGGTACGCCGTACCGACGCAGCGCGAACGACATGATCTTGGAGAAGGCCGGGCCGGCGACCGATCCGCCGCCTCCGCCGTTGCGGGGGTTCTGTACGACGACGTAGATGGTGAAGCGTGGCTCGTCGGCCGGCGCGAAACCGGCGAACGACACCGTGAACTGGCCGTTGTAGCACTGGCAGGTCGGCCCGACCCGCTGGGCGGTGCCGGTCTTGCCGGCGACCACGTAGCCGGGCACCTGGGCCGCCGGCGCGACGCCGACGTTCGGGTCGACGACTCGCTCCATCATCATCGTCATCTGGTGGGCGGCGTTGGCGCTCACGACCCGCCGCCGGGTGGTGTGGTCGGTGCCGACCGCCTGTCCGGTGTTGGTGACGGCACTGCCCTGGATCAGGCTCGGCGACACCCGCACGCCGCCGTTGGCGATGGTGTTCACCGCCGCCGCCATCTGCACGCCGTTGACCGAGACGCTCTGCCCGAACGCGATGCGGTCCTGGAGCATGCCGTTCCAGGCCGCGCTCGACGGCAGTACGCCGGGCGTCTCACCGTTCACGCCGATGTTGGTCCGCTGGCCGAGACCGAACTTCGTGAGGTAGCTCCGCAGCTGGCCGCGGTTGAAGAGGCGGGACGACTTCGCGGTACCGATGTTGGACGACTGGGCGATCACGCCGGCCAGCGTCAACTTGATCGGGCCGTGCGCCCACCAGTCGTGGATGACCCGGTCGCCGCTCTGGAGCTGGCCCGGCACGAGGAGCCGCGTGTGGTCGGTGACCTTGCCGGCGTCGATCAGGCCGCTCAGGGTCAGCACCTTCTCGACCGAGCCCGGCTCGTAGGGGCTGGTCATGGCCAGGGAGTTGCGGTCGGCCGCGGGCGAGGCCTGCGGGTCGGTCGCGTCGTACGTCGGGTAGTCGGCGAGCGAGAGCAGCTCGCCGCTGTGGGAGTCCATGACCACGGCGAACCCGGAGTCGGCGCGGGCCCCGAGCACGGTCTGTCGCAGCACGCGCTGGGTGTACCACTGCAGGTCCTCGTCGATGGTGGTGTGCAGGTCCTTGCCGTTGACGGCCGGGGTGACCGTGCTGCGACCGAGTGGGATGCGGTTGCCCGCGCCGACCTCGTAGGTCTCCGACCCGTTGGTGCCCGCGAGCTGGTGGTCGAAGGTCAGCTCGAGCCCGGCCAGCGGGCCGTCGGTGCCGAGGAAGCCGACCAGGTTGGCCGCGACGTCGTGGTTGGGATAGGAGCGGACCGGGTCGTTGCGGGTGTCGAGCCCCTCGAACCCGAGGGCCCGGGCGCGATCGACCACGCGCAGGGCGAGCGACGCCGGGACCCGCCGGGCGAGGTAGGCGAACCTGCTGTGTCTCCGGCTCAGCGCGTGCAGCGTCTTGAAGTAGTCGACCTGCAGCCGTCGAGCCAGGAACTTGGCGAGTTCGGGTGCCTTGGCCCGGGTCATCGACGGGTCGGCGACGACCATGCGGCCGTCGACCGAGTCGGCCAGCGGTTGGTTGTTGCGATCGCGGATGTCGCCGCGCAACGCCGGCAGCTCGACGGTGACGGTGCCGCCCTCGGAGGCCGCCAGCGTTGCGTAGTGGTCGGCGCTCACCCCCTGCAGCTGGACCAGCCGCGCGCCGAAGAACGACAGCACCAGCGCGATGAACATGAACCCCGTTCGGAGCCGCAGCTGGGCCGCGCCGCGCAGCGAGCGCCTGCGCCGGGAGCGCGCGGCCTGGCCCGGGCGCCGGTCGCGTCCGGACGGCGTACGGCCGGAGGGTCGTCTACCACGGGAGCTGGAGGAGGGCACGGTCTGCTTCCTGGTCCGTCAGTGCGAGCCGGTGTGGTTGGAGCCCTGTCTACCTGCGTGCCGGCCCGGGCCGTGTGAACCATGGGCCGTGTTGCCCGACGAATCGCCGTGGCGGTGCGAGTGCGCGGGGGGTGGTACGACGACCACGTGGGCCGGCGGGTCGAGCTCGGCGGGCTTCACCGGCGGCGGCGCGAGCAGCCGCAGGCGGTCGAGGCGCGTCGCCGGTGCCGGACTGCCGAGGATCCGCCCGGACTTCAGGTCGAGCACCGCGGGGCTGCCGGGTAGCACCATCCCCATCCGCTGGGCCTCGAGCGCGATCATCTGCGGGTCGCGCAGGCGGTCGAGCTGCGTCTGCAGGCTCTGCTGCCGGGCGAGCAACGTGTCGGACTGGCGCTGCAGCGACGTGGCGGCGAAGGACGCCTGCTGCATGGACGTGTTGAAGAGGAGGAGGCCGACGATGCCACCGACCGCGACCATCGACACGACCAGCAGGAACGGCACCGGGCTGGACCGGCGACGACGCCGCTTCGGTACGACGGTGAGGCGGGCCCGCTCGAGGGCGGCGCCGGCCAGTCGCGGGACCCGCGCACGGAGGGCAACGGCAGGGGTGCTCATCTCAGGCGGCTCCTCTGTGGGCGGGGCGGATGCGTTCGACGGCGCGCAGGCGGACCGACGCGGCGCGCGGGTTGTGGGCGATCTCGTCGGGGTCGGCGCGTTCGGCGCCCCGGGTCACCAGGCGCAGGGCCGGCTCGTGGTCGGGAGGGACGAACGGCAGGTCGTCGGGTACGTCGAGGCGCGTGGCCGCGGCGAAGGCCTGCTTCACCAGGCGGTCCTCCAGCGAGTGGTACGACTCCACGACGACCCGCCCACCGACGGCCAGTACGTCGATCGCCGCCGGGATGGCGCGACGGAGGACGCCCAGCTCGTCGTTGACCTCGATCCGCAGGCCCTGGAACGTCCGCTTCGCGGGATGCCCCCCGGTCCTCCGCGCCCGCGCCGGGATCGCGTCGTACAGCAGCTCGACCAGGCGGGCCGAGGTGGTGAAGGGCTCGGTCGCGCGCTCGCGCACCACGGCGGCGGCGATGCGCGGCGCGAACCGCTCCTCGCCGTACTCCCGCAGGACGCGGACCAGCTCGGCCCGCGGGTACGTGTTGAGCACGTCGGCGGCGGTCGGCCCGGTCGTCGGGTCCATCCGCATGTCGAGGGGGGCGTCCTCGCGGTAGGCGAAGCCGCGCCCGGCGACGTCCAGCTGCATGGACGAGACACCGAGGTCGAACAGCACGGCATCGGCGTGCTCCAGCCCGAGGCCGGCGAGCACGTCCGGGATCGCGTCGTACGTCGCGTGCACCCCGCTGAAGCGTTCGCCGTACGACGCGAGACGCTCACCGGCCATCCGCAGGGCCTCCGGGTCGCGGTCGATGCCGATGACCCGGGCCAGCTCGCAGCGTCCGAGCACGGCCTCGCTGTGTCCGCCGAGCCCGAGCGTCGCATCCACCAGCACGGCACCCTCGTGGCCGAGCGCCGGCGTCAGGAGGGCAACGACCCGGTCGAGCAGCACCGGGACGTGAGACGGCGTGGGCATCGGCCTAGCGCCCCACGTGGGCCAGCAGGAGCAGGCCTGCGGCGAGAGCGGTCGAGGTGGTGGCGGAGAAGGCCATCAGGGCCACCGCGTCGCGAGCCTGGTGGCGCACCCGGCGCGGCTGCAGCGCACGGGCGATCCCCGCGACGCGTGGTGCGGTGGGTGTGAGACTCATCGGTTCGACCCCGCTCGGTGGCGCATGACTCTGGATGGATGGAAGGGATTCGCCCAGCCAGGCCCCTGCCCGCTCCCTCGAGATGGGGCTCGAGAAGGACGTCGTCTGGAGCCGGGGAAGGTGCCCCAGATGACGCGGGAGCGGGCACGAGACCTCGCTGTGCGAATCCCTCTGTGCTGTTGTCGTCACGGGTGTGGAGCGTCCGGTCAGGTGGCGGGGAGAATGTCCTCGCTCATCTCGGCGAACGTCTGGCTGTGCTCGTTCTCCCAGGCCGCGATCCGGGCCGGGTCCCAGATCTCCACGCGGCTGAGTGCACCGATCACGACCACCTCGCGATGCAGACCGGCGTACTCCTTGAGCAGCGGCGGGATCGTGATCCGGCCCTGCTTGTCGGGTGTGTCCTCCGTGGCTCGCATGGCCAGGAACCGGCCGTACTCACGCGCCTGGCGGACGGTGAGCGGTGCCTCCTGGACGCGTCGGGCCTCGTTCGCGAAGTCGGCGATCGGGAAGACGTTGAGGCAGAAGTCCTGGCCCTTCGTCACCACGAGTCCCTCCGCGAGCTGCTCCCTGAACTTGGCCGGAAGGATGAGGCGGTTCTTCTCGTCGAGCCTCGGGGTGTAGGAGCCCACGAACATCCGGGCACCTCCACTCGAGTCGACCCATCCTCCACTTTGCGCCACAATACCCCACTTTGCTCCACCGTCAACCACATTCGCCCAAGTCAGCGGCGTCTTTCAGGCGTGGCACGACGACCCGGGCCTCCGACAGCTGCCGCCGGTGGCGCCGTGCTACCCCTCAGGCCGGAGGTGGGGGTCCCCGCATCCCTGCAGGTCAGCGAGCCGCCGGCCCGGGGCGTCCGAGAGTCGCGCGCCGAATCCGGCTCCCGGTGGGGAGAAGTGGGGAGCTGGGGGGTGCCGGCTGCGGGTGTGGAACGGGCCGAGGGGGTCGTCCAGGACCCGGGCCGGGGCACGATTCAGGTGGCGCCAACCGCAACCAAACCGTGACCCTGGGAGTCAGAACCAAGCAGCCTCGCTCCGCGTAGGTTGTCCTGCACGACCTGTCACGGCCGGCCGACCGAGTGCGCCCCTGGACTGGTCGAGGCGTGGCGCTGCGGCGCCGACAACGACGGGAAGGACGGCTCGTGGCTGGTCCGGCTTCGCAGGGCGCAGACCTCGACACCCTCGGCAGGGTGGTGGAGAAGGTCCGCGGCAACATCAAGCGCGTCATCGAGGGCAAGCCCGACGTCATCAGCTCGGCGATCACGGTGCTGCTCGCCGAGGGTCACCTGTTGATCGAGGACGTGCCGGGTGTCGGCAAGACGATGCTCGCCAAGTCGCTGGCACGCAGCATCGACTGCTCCGTCCGGAGGATCCAGTTCACTCCCGACCTGCTGCCGTCCGACGTCACCGGCGTCTCGGTCTACAACCAGGAGAGCCGCGAGTTCGAGTTCCGGCCCGGCGGCGTCTTCGCCAACATCGTCGTCGGCGACGAGATCAACCGTGCCTCGCCCAAGACGCAGTCGGCGTTGCTGGAGTGCATGGAGGAGCGTCAGGTCACCGTCGACAACACGACATACCACCTCGACCAGCCGTTCATGGTGATCGCCACTCAGAACCCCATCGAGATGGAGGGCACGTACGCGCTGCCCGAGGCGCAGCGCGACCGCTTCATGCTGCGGCTGTCCGTCGGCTACCCCGTCGAGGCCGCCGAGATCGCGATGCTCGACTCGCACACCATGACCAACCCGCTGGACGACCTCGAGCCGGTCACCGACGCCGTCGAGATCGCCAAGCTGATCGGGATCGTCGCCCAGGTTCACGTGTCGCAGGCCGTGCAGCGCTACACCGTCGCGCTCGCCGCGGCCACCCGTCGTACTCCCGAGCTGTCGCTGGGCGCCTCGCCCCGCGCATCCCTCCATCTGGTGCGTGCGGCGAAGGCGACGGCGGCCGTCCAGGGCCGCGACTTCGTGCTTCCCGACGACGTGCTCGCCCTGGCGCCGTGGGTGCTCACCCACCGGCTCCTGCCCAGCGTCGAGGCCGCGATGGGTGGCCGGACCACGGCGACCATCCTGGAGAGCATCATCAACTCGGTCCCGGTGCCCGAGGGGACCCGTGCGTGAGGCCCTGGCCGGTCTGACCGTCCGCGGACGGGCCTTCCTGGCTGCCGGGATCACCGCAGTCGTCTGCGCGATCCTGCTCGGCCAGCCGACGCTCACCCGCGTCGGAGTTCTGGTCGCGGCCCTGCCGCTGCTGACCGCTGCGACCCTCGGCCACAGTCGCTACCGTCTCGCGCTCGTGCGCAGCGTCGGACCCCAGACGGTGACGGCCGGTCAGCCCTCGACGGTGCAGCTCACGATGACCAACGAGGGCCGCACCCCCAGCGGGGTGCTCATGTTGGAGGACCACGTCCCCTACGTCCTCGGCACCCGGCCGCGGTTCGTGCTCGACGGCATCGGTCACGGCTGGCGGCGCCACGCGACCTACCAGGTGCGTTCCGACGTACGCGGGCGCTTCGAGATCGGGCCGATGAGCGTGCGCGTCACCGACCCGTTCGGTCTCGTGGAGCTCGGCCGGTCGTTCCGGAGCACGGCGACACTCACCGTGACGCCGCGCACCGTCCCGCTGCCGCCGATCCCGCTCGGCGGTGCCTGGACCGGCTCGGGCGACAACCGCCCGCGGGCGTTCGCTATCGGCAGTGCCGAGGACGTGACCGTGCGCGAGTACCGCCGCGGTGACGACCTGCGCCGCGTCCACTGGCGCAGCTCCGCGCGCGTGGGCGAGCTCATGGTGCGGCGCGAGGAGCAGCCCTGGCAGTCCCGCGCCACGCTCTTCGTCGACAACCGTCTCGGCGCCCACCAGGGGCAGGGCATCGCCTCCTCGCTGGAGGCCGCGGTCTCCGCCGCCGCGTCCATCGCGGTGCACCTCGGTCAGCGCGGCTTCACCGTGCGGCTGGTCACCTCGGCCGGCGACGACCTGAGTACGTCGTGGCACACGCGCGATCCCGAGCTGAACGCCCGCGCCATGCTCGAGGCGCTGGCCGTCGTTCAGCCGGTGACCAACCAACGGATCGAGACCGGCTGGCTGGCCGAGTCGACCCACGGCGGGCTCCTGCTCGCGGTGATCGGGGCGATCACCGAGGCCGACGGCCCGATGCTGCGGCGCATGCACCACCACGCGGGATCCACCCTCGCTCTGGCCCTCGACGTGTCGGCGTGGGCGCCGTCGAGCGCCGGCCTCGGCGTCGTACCCAACTCCGCAAGGCCGCTGCTGGTGCGCCAGGGCTGGCGTGCCGTCACCTTGCGTCCTCGTGATCGGCTCGACCTCGTGTGGCAGGACCTCGGCCGGACCAGCGCCCACGCGGCGCGATCGGGCGTCTCCGGTGACGAGGTCCGTGCGGTCCCGCAGGTGGCCCGATGACCGACCATCTCAGCGACGCCCGGCGCGACCTGCCGCTGGCCCTGGTCGCAGCTGGGACCACCTGGGTCACGATGCTGTCGTGGCGTGGGTTCAGCACCGTGTGGGGCGGGTACCTCGCACCCCTGATCCTGGTGTCCATGGTCGTGTCGTTCAGTGGTGTGGCACTGCGGGCGGCACCCCTGCCGCGCCGGGCCGGCGTACTGATCCACGTGCTGGTCGTCGGCCTCTTCGTCCTGCTGATGCTGGGCTCCGCCAACCCGTTCCACCCGATCGGCAGCCTCCACCATCTCTCCGACACCGTCGGGAACGCGTGGAACTCCGCCGACACCTACCAGCCACCGGTCCCTGCGAGCGTGCCGAGCATCGCTCCGATGATGATCCTGTTCGGCGCCCTGAGTCTGCTGGTGATCGACCTCCTGGCCCTGTGGCTTCGGCGCGTCTCGCTGGCCGGCCTCCCCCTGCTCGCGATCTACTGCGTACCGATCAGCCTGCTCGGGAACGGCGTGCCGTGGCTCGTCTTCCTGTTCGCCGCGGTCGGGTTCCTGCTGATGATGTTCCTGCACGAGTCGGCCCACATCACGCGGTGGGGTCGGCCGCTCGGCGCGTCCAGCGCGACCGCCGACGCACACGGCTTCGGCACGAGCACCGGTGCCAGCAAGACCAGCGCCGCCACCGTCGGCAGCGTGGCCGTGGTGCTCGCCGTCATCCTCCCGGTCTTCATCCCGACCCTCCACCTCGACGGCCTCGGCCTGTTCGGCCCCGGCGGCAGCGGCGGCAGCGGCGTGAAGGTGATCAACCCGATCACCGACATGCGGCGCAACCTGCACCGCGGCAAGGACGTGCCGCTGCTGGACATCAAGACCGACGACCCCGACCCGTCGTACCTCCGGATCGCGGTGCTCACCGAGTTCAACGGCCTCGAGTGGACCAGCGGCCAGCGCAGCATCGTCAGCAACCAGCTCGCCGACGGCCTGGTGCCGATGGAGGTCCCGAAGCTGGCCGACAACGTGGTGTCCCACAACTACAACTACCAGGTCACCGGCACCTCCGACTTCGTCTCGCGGTGGCTGCCGACGGAGTTCCCGGTCTCCGACGTCGTGGCCAGCGGCAACTGGCACTACGACACCAGCACCATGGACTTCATCGCGGGCGACGACGCCACCACGACCGCGGGACTGTCGTGGACCATGCTGGCCACGAAGCCCGAGCTCTCCAACTACTCGATGATCCATTCGCTGACCGCTCCCCTGACCGTGCAGGAGCCGTACACCGCTCTCCCGAGCACCCTGCCGCCATTGGTCCAACAGCTGGCCGAGCGGGTCACCGGGGGGACGAACTCGCGCTTCGAGGAGATGGTCCGGCTGCAGGACTGGTTCCGGTCCCGGTTCCGCTACAGCCTCAAGACCGCGCCGGGTGACGGCAATGACGCCCTGGTGCGCTTCCTGGCGCCGGGAAAGGGCGGCAGGGTCGGCTACTGCGAACAGTTCGCCTCTGCGTTCGCGGTGATGGCCCGCACCCTGAACGTCCCGGCCCGGGTCTCCGTTGGGTTCCTGGAGCCCACCAAGGACGCCAACGGCGACTGGGTCTACAGCGCCCACGACCTGCACGCGTGGCCCGAGGTCTACTTCCAGGGCTCCGGCTGGGTGCGCTTCGAGCCGACTCCGGCCACGCGGGCGAGCTCGGTGCCGACGTACACCATCGGGCAGGTCATCAAGCCTGGCCATCACCAGCCCGGCAACCCAGGCGGCGGTAGGCAGACCGACGACCCCAGCACCAGCCCGTCGATCCACAAGCCGGACATCACGACCTCGACCACCGGGTCGTCTTCGGGCACGCACGTGCCGTGGCTCGTGCTGCTCGGCGTCCTCGGTGGGCTGGTCGTCCTGGTCGGGCTCGCGCTCGTGCCGGGCGTCGTACGTCGCTCGCGGCGCAGCCGGCGCCTCGCCGGCGGTGCCGAGGAGGCCTGGGCCGAGCTGCGCGACAGCGCCGTCGACCTCGGAGTGGGCTGGCCGGCTGGCCGGTCGCCGCACGAGACGGGCTACCACCTGGCCGCGTGGTTCGGTCCCGAACCCGACGGCTCCCGGCCGGTGCGCCCGCCCCGCGGACGTGGGCTGGCACCCGGTGCCGAGGATGCCCTCGACCGGATCGTGCTGACGCTCGAGCGGGTGCGCTACGCGCGCTTCGCGGAGGACAGGCCGGGGGCCCTCGGCGACGACGTGCTGACCTGCGTGGCGGCGCTCGAGCACGGCAGTACGACGTCGGTGGTTCGGCGCGCGCACCTGCTCCCGCCGTCCGTGTTCGGTGGCCGGCGCCGGGCTGCCGAGCGCGCCGAGCGCGACCGCGGGCCGGAGGCGGTGAACGCGGGCGGAGTCGTCGACCACGTGGGCTGAGCCTCGTGGTCCCCGTCAGGTCGGGCGAGGTGCCGTCGTACGGAAGCGACTCGAGCCGGCTCGGGGCTCAGGACTCTTCGTCGTGGCGGCGACGCCACGGGGTGCCGAACCGGTCGAGCATCGAGCCGGTCTGTGGACCCGGACGGCTCGGGGTCCGGCGGACACCGGAGGTGCCACGGAGGGCGGCCATGGCGATGGTCGCGGAGACGAGCATGACCACGAACCCGACGATCCCGACGACCGTCAGCCGGGCCACGGCTCCGGTCATCATCACCGCAAGGCCGGCGACGAAACACACCCCGGCCAGGATGGCACGGCGCTGAGCGGCACGACGGAGACTGGTGCCGCGCAAGGTGGAGGCGAGCTTGGGGTCCTCTTGGACGAGGGCGCGCTCCATCTGCTCCAGCGCTCGTAACTCTTCTTCCGAGAGCGGCACGGGGTCCTCCCCTCGACGGTGAGATCACAGCCAGTGTATGCAGCGCCGTGGGCGTGCGGTAGGCAGGCGACTTAAATTGTGACCATAGTCCGTCATGAGAGCAGGCTCGCGGGCCGGACCGAGCCGGCTCCGAACCTGCGGACGACCCGGTCGGCGGCCCGGTCGGCGTCCGGCCAGCCGTGGTCACGCTCCCCGAGGATCAACTGCCGATGCACCCGCTCGCGGGCGATCAGGCCCTCGAGCCGGACCCCGACCAGCCGGATCCGAGCCCGCTGCAGCCCGAGTGCGTCGTACGAGCGGACCGCCTCGCGATAGATCTCCTGGGTGACGTCGGTGGCCTCGGGCAGGGTGCGGGACCGGGTGATCGTGGTGAAGTCGGCGAACCGGACGGTGAGGGTGACCGTGCGTCCGGCCACCCCGGCCACCCGCATCCGGGTGGTGACCCGGTCGGTGAGGCGGAGGAGCTCGCGGGTGATGACCGCGCGGTCGTCGGTGTCGTGGCCGAAGGTCTCGTTGGCGCCCATGGACTTGTCGGGGTCACCGCCGAGGACGCCGAAGTAGCCGCCGCTGGTGCGGGCGACGACCTGACGGTCGTCGATGCCCCAGGCGAGGTCGTGGAGGTGCCGGCCGAGATGATCACCGAGGGCGCGCTGGAGCGTGCTCACCGGGGTGTGGGCGAGGTTGCCGACGGTGACCAGGCCCAGCCGGTGGAGCAGCTCGCGCGTCTTCTCTCCCACGCCGTACAGGTCACCCACGTCGAGCGGGTGGAGCATCGTGGTGACCGACGAGGGTGGGCAGGAGAACACCCCGTCGGGCTTGGCCCAGCGACTGGCGAGCTTGGCCATGGTCATCGTGGCCGCCAGCCCGACCGAGCAGGTGATGCCCTGCTCGTCGTGGATCGTGGCGCGCAGCTGCTCGGCGATCTCCTCGGGTGTCCCGAGCCGCCGGGTCGAGCCGCGGATGTCGAGGACCGCCTCGTCGAGCGAGAGCACCTCCACCAGCGGGGTGATCCGGCGGAAGTTCTCCATCACCGAGGCCGAGACTGTTGTGAACGTCTCGAAGTCGGGCGGGACCACCACGGCCTGGGGGCACATCCGGCGGGCACGGGTCATCGGCAGCGCGGACCGGACGCCGGTCTGGCGAGCGAGGTAGTTCGCCGAGAGGACCACCCCGCGGGACCCGCCACCGACGATGACGGGCACGTCGAGCAGCTCGGGCCGGTCGCGGACGGCGACGCTGGCGTAGAAGGCGTCCATGTCGACGTGGAGGATCGGCGTCGTCGTGGTCGTCGAGGCGGCGTTCACGAGGGCCACCCTCTCGACGGCCCGGTCTGACGACGCTCAGGACGAGCGGTGGGCGAGCAGGTGGAGCTGGGTGGCGAGGGGGAGGTACTCGGGCCGGGCGGCGACGGCCTGCTCGAGCTCGACGAGTGCCGTGGTGGCACCGGGCTCGAGGTCGAGCAGCGAGCCGGGCACCAGGTCGGTGAACACCCGGATGCCGTGCACCGCGTCGGTGGTGAACCCGGCCTCCTGGACCAGGAGGGAGAGCTCGCCGTGGGTGTAGCGACGCCCCACACGACCCTGTGGGACCTCCGAAGGGCGGTGTCCTGAGCCTGTCGAAGGATCGAGCATCGCCAGTGCCTGCTGGAAGTGGCCGGCCATGGCGCGGGCGACCACGGCGGCGTAGCGCTGGGCGACCAGGAGGCTGAGCACTCCCCCGGGCCGGACCACACGCCCCAGCGTGGCGAGGGCGTCGGCCGGGTCGTCGACGACCTCGAGGACGCCGTGGCAGAGCACCAGGTCGGCGCTGTCGGGGCCGACCACGTCGAGCAGGCTGGACAGGTCGCCCTGCCGTCCGGTGACCTCGACGTCGTGCTCGCGGGCCCGGCGGCCGAGGGCGGCCAGGGCGTCGGGGCTGGGGTCGACCACGGTGACCCGATGGCCGAGCTCACCGACGCGGACCGCGAGACCGCCGGTGCCTCCGCCGATGTCGAGGACGTCGAGGGGCTCACCGCGCAGCATCGGCTCGAGCCCGGCCCACACCACGGCGGTGCGGGTGCTGCTGCGGCCCGAGGGTCGCTCGCCGGCGGAGGCTGCCATGGGCGCCAGCCTAGGGGGTGTCTGATGGACCTCGGCCGTCGCGAGCGACGTCCAGCGCGTGCGAGGCGGCTACCGGGGTCCCCGCGGAATCGGGAGCGAAGCGAGCGATTCTGCGGGGTGGTGGCTCGGCGGAGGAGCGAAGGCGATGCGGAGCAGCGTCGAGTCGACGACAACGCCGCCAGCGTGCGTGAGGGGCGGCGCGCAGCAGGCCACGGGTCCATCAGACACCCCCTTCGTGCATGAGCGGTCGGACGTGAGGAACGAACGCCTGACGTGGGCGAGGGTAGGTCGCCCTTCGAGACGCCTCGTCCCTCGGCTCCTCAGGATCCGCAGCGCACGACCGAGCCTGCGAGGTCGTGACCGCATGTCGAGACCCGGTCATCGGTGGGGCCTCATCACGGTCATCCCGGGCTTCCCGGGCTGCGGTGCCAGAGCTTGCGCGCGACGTCGTTCGTGGGCGACGGAGACGAGCGAGGAACGAGCGAGCGACCGAGCCCACCATGGGATTTGACCGCCTCGCCGGGTGGCTTGACGTCGGCATAAGGAGACATCTGGAACCCGCTGGAGTGGACCAGGACCCGGTGCCGGGTGATCTCCTCGTGCTCCGGGACGACGGCGAGGTGGTCGCGGACGGCCCGGATGCTGTCACGCTGCCAGAGCGCATGGAGGTCGGGCAGTGGCCAGGCGCCGGTGGCGCGCAGGGAGACGCCGCGGTGGCCGGTACGGCGCAGCTCGCCACGGACCACCAGCAGCCACGACCCGAACACGGTGGCGGCGTAGGGACCCTGGGCATCCTCGAAGAACGTCGCGTCCACCGGGCCGGTGCCGTCGTCGAGGGTGAGGAACACCACCCGGCGCCCGGACCGGACCGGCGGGGTCTGGGTAGCGACCTTGACGCCCGCCACCAGGATCTCGGACCGGCTGCGCTGCGTCAGGAGATCACGGCTGCGGACCGCGCCGAGGGCGTCGAGGAACGCGGCGTAGGCGTCGACGACGTGACGGCTGGCGTCGAGACCGAGGATCTCCAGCTCGGCCCGCATCCGCTCCTCGGGGCTCAGCTCGGGCAGGCCGCTGATGTGCTCCTGCGGCTCGTCGCCGAGGTCGAGGGTCAGCTGGACCGAGGTCACCGGACGCGGGTCGGCCGCGGCCCGGGACTGGGCCGCGGCTCGGGCCCAGACACCCTGGGACGCGAGGGCGTGTCGCTCCACCGGCGCTGCCGCGTTGCGAGTGGTCGGGTCGGTGCTGACGCGCTCGGCGGCCTGGTCGGCGCGGGTGTCGGCCGGCCGTACCGGCGTGGCGCGCGACCGCGAGCCCAGGCCGCGGGCCCGACCGGCCCGCTCGACCGCACGCGCGTGCCGGTCGAGCTCGGCCACCTGGAGCAGCAGGTCGCGCCGGGTGACCTTGGTCCGGCGGCGGACGCCGCCGAGCCCGCCGCTCGGCGAGCCGAGCCCGTAGAGGGAGTCGAACCCGCCGGCCAGCACCAGCCGCTCTGCGGTCGGGCGGGCCACCTGGGCGCGGTGCCAGAAGTCGGTGAGCGAGTGGTAGGGCCGAGAGGAGATGATGCGGTCGATCTCACCGGCGTTGATGCCCTTGACCTCGGCCAGGGCGAGCCGGATGCCCCAGGCTCGGCCGTCGGGCCAGCCGCGGTCGCTCGGATCGGGGGCGTCAGAGGCGTCGAGTTCGAGCTCGCCGGATGGAGCGGCGTCAGACGTGGTGCCTCGCAAGGCGGAGGAGCGAAGACGGGCCGGGTCTTGCCCTTCGAGCGACGACAACGCAGCGAGGTGCCGCGTATGACGTCGCTCCACGGCGTAGGTCTTGTCGCTGGCGTTCACGTCGAGCCCGAGGATCGCGATGCCGCACTGCCGGGCGTCCTCGAGGATCAGCCGCTTGGGATACATGCCGGGGTCGTGGGTGAGCACGCCCGCCAGGAAGTGGGCCGGCCAGTGGGCCTTGAGCCACGCCGACTGGTAGGTCGGCAGTGCGAACGCCGCGGCGTGGGCCTTGCAGAACCCGAACGACGCGAACGCCTCGATGACCTTCCAGATCGCCTCGACCATCGACAGGGGGTAGCCGCGGCCGAGGGCCCGTGGGAAGAACCAGATCTTGGTCTCGGCCATCCCCTCGGTGTCGCCGAGCGCACGTCGCTTCTCGTCGGCCTCGGCGTTGGTGACGCCCGCGAACTGGGCGATCATCTCGATCACCTGCTCGTGGAAGACGACCACACCACCGGTCTGCTCGAGGATCGGACGCAGGTCGTCGTGGAGGTAGGTCACGGACTTCCAGCCGTGCTTGGCCTCGAGGTAGGGCGTGATCATGTCGCTCTTGACCGGCCCCGGCCGGAACAGCGAGATGTCGGTGACGATGTGGTCGAAGGTCTCGATGCCGGACTTGCCGACCAGCTCACGCTGGCCGGGCGACTCGATCTGGAAGACCCCGAGCGTGCGGGCGGCGCTGATCATCTCGAACGTGACCGGGTCGTCGAACGGAACCTGCGCCTCGTCATCGAGGTCGATCTCGACGCCGTCGGTCTGGCGGACCAGGTCGACGGCGTGGGCCATGGACGACTGCATCCGGATGCCGAGCACGTCGAGCTTGAGCAGCCCGAGGTCCTCCACGTCGTCCTTGTCGAACTGGCTCATCGGGAAGCCGACGAAGCTGGCCTCCACCGGCGTGCGGTCGAGCAGGGTGGCGTCGGAGAGCAGCACCCCGCAGGGGTGGACGGCGATGTGGCGGGGCAGGCCGTCGAGCCGCTCGACGAGGTCGAACATCAGGTCGAGCCGCTCGTGGTCGAGCCCGGCGGCCCGCAGCTCGGGCAGGTCGCGCATCGCCATCCGGGCGTCGCGCGCCCGGATGTGGGGGAAAGCCTTGGCGATCGCGTCGGTCTCGCCGGGGGGCATCCCGAGCGCGCCGCCGACGTCGCGGACCGCGTGACGGACGCGGTAGGTGTCCATCATCGACACGCACACGCATCGCTCCCCGCCGTAGCGGTCGAGGATCGCGCGGTAGATCTCCTCGCGCCGGGCCGACTCGACATCGATGTCGATGTCGGGCAGGGAGGCACGCAGCGGGGAGAGGAAGCGCTCCATGAGCAGGCCGTGCCGGATCGGGTCGACCCCGGAGACGCCGAGGAGGTAGTTGACCAGGCTGCCCGCGCCCGACCCGCGCGCCGCGCACCGCACCCCCAGCTCGCGGATCAGGTCGGTGACGTCGCCGACGGTCAGGAAGTACGACGCGTAGCCCAGGCCGCGGATCATCTCCAGCTCGTCGTCGAGCCGCTTCCAGAGCCGCTGGCGTGGCGCGCTGCCGTAGCGGCGCCCGAGGCCGGCCTCGCAGCGGAGGCGGAGGATGCGGTCGGCGTCGTCGCCCGGCTCGGCACCGGTGAGGTCGAACTCCGGGAAGTGGACCTCCCCCAGCCCCAGGTCGGCCCGTGGGTCGAGGGCGCACCGGTCGCCGACCAGCCGGGTGTGGGCGAGCAGCCGACGGGCCTCGCGCTCGGAGTCGCCGAGCCCGGCCAGCCGGGCGATCTCCTCGGCCACCTCGTGCATCTGCTTGCCGGACTTGAGGAAGCCTTCGGCGTTGCCCCTGAAATCGGAAGGGCCGACGTGCCGCAGATCGACAGAGCCGAGGGCGACCAGCCGACGGGAGGCGTCGAGGACGTCGACGACCGGGGCGTCGCGGCGGTCGGCGTAGCGCACGGCGTTGGTCAGCACCGCCCCCAAGCCGACGCTGCGGGCGAACCCGGCCGCCCGCGCGGCATGGGGCGTGGTGCCCGGCCCCCAGACCGAGCCGGAGCCGGGGAGCCGGTGGGAGACCAGCTCGAGCAGGAGGTTGTCGCGCGGGACCACCTCGAGCCACGGCGCGAGCGCCGCCCGGGCCAGGTCGTCACGCCGGCGGGCCAGCGCTGCACCGAGCTCGGAGGTCGGGCCGAGCAGCACCGTGACGTCTCCGCTGTCGAGCCAGGGCGCGAGCACCGACAGGTCGGCCACCGGCCGGCCGCGCTCGCCGGTCAGCCGGGTCGCCGAGACCAGCCGGCAGATCGCCGCCCACCCGGCCCGGCCACCGGCCCGGCCGGCGTCGGCCAGGAAGGTCACCCGGGGCAGCGCCCGGTCGTCGCGGAACGCACCGCCTCGCACGGGCGTGCGGGCGTGCGGAGAGGGGACCACGGCTCCGCCGGCCAGCGGAGCGACCGCCAGGTCGACGCCGAGCACCGGGCGGATGCCGGCGGCCAGGCACGCCTTGGCGTGCTTGACCGCGCCATAGGTGCCGTCGCGGTCGGTGAGGGCGAGGGTGTCCATCTCCTGCTCGGCGGCCCGCTCGACGAGCACGTGCGGGTGGGACGCGCCGTACTGCATGGAGTAGCCCGACGCCACGTGCAGGTGGACGAAGGGATCCATGCGGCTAGCCGGCGCGGACGGCGTGCTGCCGGACCGGAGGCCCCGGCGTGACGCACAGCTGCGCCGCCGAGGTGTGGGGGGTGAGCCCCAGCGCCTGCTCGACCACGGCCAGGAACCGGTCTGCATCGCGGACCAGGTCGTCGGCCTCGCGCTCGGTCACCGCCCGGGTGGACCCCGCCTCGGCGGCGGCCCGCTTGGCGGCACCGGCGGCGAAGAAGCTGGCCCACTCGGTGAGCTCGGGCGCGACCTCGGCCAGCAGCACCCACGCGTTCTTCTGGGGACGGCGGCGGGTCGGCGCCGGACGCGCCCGTGCCGCCAGCAGCGCGGCGGCGGCCCGCAGCGCGGCCACGTGGGCACAGGCGTACCGGGTCGGCACGTCGACGGCGACCATCGCGTCGCTCAGCGACTCGGCCGCCCTGGCGAGGTAGGAGTGGGTGGTGGCGGGGAGCGAGAACGGGCTCCCTTCGACAGGCTCAGGACGGCGCATGTCGGTCACCTCCTAGTCCGCACAGCCGACGAGCGCCCAGCGCCCGTCGCTCCAGTCGAAGGCGAGGTCGAAGACGCCGCCCCCGTCGCCCCCCGGGCCGCGGCCGGCCTCGACGCGCCACAGCTCGCGCTCCCCCAGGAGATCGGCACCGGCCCGGCCCCTCGGCGCGTCGCTCTGCTCCCCCACCGGATCGTCGGACCCGATCACCGCACGCGCGCCACCGGACTGCCACCAGGGCCCCGTCTCCACCCAGTGCGCCAGCACCGCGCGGACCTTCCACAACCGGCCTCGCCACAGGAACTGCTCGGGACCGTCGGTCCCCGACACCTGACCCATCCGGGTCTCGACGGGATCGTCGTAACGCCTCATGCCCTCTCCCCACCGTGCGCTCGGTCGACCCCGGACCCGACCCGGTGAGGACGGGGGTCGAGGTCGTCCTCACCGGAGCCGGTGATCGAACAGGTGTTCGAACAAGCAGAACGGTACACCTCCACGCCGACAACGCAAGAGGTCGGGCGGACGGGTGTGGACGACGGCTCAGGCGGCGCCTTCGAGCCAGGGGCCGGCGAGGTAGCCGAGGGTGTCGCGATGCCACAGGCACACGGCGGTGACACCTTCCACGAAGAGCGAGACCACCGCGAGCAGGACGAACACCGGCGGCGGGTGCAGCAGGAACCCGAGAGCGATGCTGGCGAACAGCGTCGCCAGCACGAGCCCGGTCAGACCGAGCTGGCCCCACCGGTGCCCCTCGCGGAAGAACACCGTGAGCACCCAGACCAGCAGCGCCGCGACGACGAACATCGTGGCACCGACCGGCAGGAAGGCCGGCGGCGCGAAGCCCGCCCGCTCCAGGCCGAGGCGGCCACCCTGGGCGAAGGCCTCGCGCGCGCCGTCGTGACGTCGTGCCCACGAACCGATCACCGCGTTGTGGAAGACCGCCATCAGGACGACGGTCAGCCCGATCAGGGCCACCAGCCCCCACGCGGCCCGGATGGCCAGGGCCACCGAGCCCGGCAGTCGCCGATCCACCGTCATCCCTTCCGGCTAGGGTCGGCCCCATGTCCGCCCCGGAGCCTGCCGCCGTCACCAGGTTCAAGGAAGCCCACACCGCCCTGGGAGGCGGGGGCCGCATCGTCATCCTGCCAGACACGGTCCACACCGCCGTGCTCGCGGCCGCCGCCCTCGGCTGCGAGGTCGGCGCGATCGCCAACAGCCTGCTCTTCGACGCGGGCGGCGCCCCCGTCCTGATCCTCACCTCCGGCGCCCACCGGGTCGACACCGAGGTCACGGCCGCGCGCATCGGCGTACCCGTCCTGAGACGAGCCTCCCCTGACTTCGTCCGGGAGCACACCAGCCAGGTGATCGGCGGCGTCTCCCCGATCGGCCACCCCGCACCGGTGACCACGTGGCTCGACGTCGCGCTGCGGCAGTACGACGAGATCTGGGCCGCCGCGGGCCACCCCGCCGCCGTCTTCTCCACGACGTACGACGAGCTGCTCGCGCTGACCGGGGCCACGGAGACCGAGGTCGACTGACCCGCATGGAGATCTGGATCAACCCCGCCTGCAGCAAGTGCCGGATCGCTCTCGCCGACCTCGACGCCGCCGGTGTCCACTACACCGTGCGCCGCTACCTCGACGACCCGCCGAGCCGCGCCGAGCTGGAGGGCGTCCTCGCCGCGCTCGGGCTCGAGCCGTGGGACATCGCCCGACACAAGGAGGCCGCGGAGGAGGGGCTCACCTTCCCGCGCGGTGCCGACCACCGTGCCGAGTGGCTCGACGGGCTCGCCGCCCACCCTCGTGCCCTGCAGCGGCCGATCCTGACGGCCGCCGACGGCACCACGGTGATCGGCCGCGATCCCGACTCGGTCGCGAAGGCGATCGGTCACGACCAGGTCGCGTCTCCCTAGGATCGGCGGGTGAACGCTCTCGCGCTGGTGTTCTCCAGCGGATGGGCCAGCGGCCTCAACTGCTACCTCGTCGTCCTCGTGTTCGGCGTCGCCGACCGGGTCCACGACACCTCGCAGGTGCCCGACGTGCTCCAGCGGTGGGACGTCCTCGGCGTGGCCGCGTTCTGCTATGCGATGGAGTTCGTGGCCGACAAGATCCCCTACGTCGACACCACTTGGGACGTCGTCTCGACGCTGATCCGGCCCACTGCCGGCGCCGTGGTCGGCGTACTCCTGGCCGGGCAGGCCGACTCCCTCAACGGTGCGGTGGCCGCGGTCGTGGGCGGAGGTACGGCGCTCCTCTCGCACTCGGTGAAGGCCGGGACCCGACTGGCGATCAACGTCTCTCCCGAGCCGGTCACCAACATCGCCGCCAGCGTGTCCGAGGACGCGGCGGTGCTCGCCATGGTGTGGTTCGCGATCCAGCACCCGCGCGCGGCAGCCGGCGTGGCGGCGGTCCTGCTCGTCGCCGGGTTGGTGCTCGTCTACCACCTCGCCCGGCTGGTACGACGCGGGTGGCGACGGTGGAAGGGCAAGGACCACCGGGTCCCCGACCGAGCCTGATCCGGGCGTGGCCCTAGGGTGCGCGCATGGCCCGGGTGGTGGTGATCGGCGGCGGATTCGGCGGCCTCGCCTGCGCCCTGCGCCTGGCCAAGCTCGGGCACGAGGTCACCCTGGTCGAGGAGCACGAGCTCGGTGGTGCGCTGGCCCCTTTCACCAGGGACGGGTTCGCGTGGGACACCGCGTCGTACACGTTGGTGCCCGGAGTCGTGCGCGACCTGTTCCGGAAGTCCGGACGCCCGCTGGAGAAGGAGCTCGAGCTGGTCCAGCTCGACTGCCTGCGCGAGCACTGGTTCGACGACGGCTCTTCGCTGGTGCTGCCCGTGGGTCGGGCCGCCCAGCTCGAGTCGTGGGAGGCGCTCGGTGCCGGCCTCGGCACCCAGTGGGTCGACCACGTGGCGTCGTACGCCGACGACTGGGAGGTGCTGCGACTCGGCTACTTCGAGGTCCCCTGGACCCCCGAGCACCTGCCGCGCGAGGTGGCCGAGCGGCTGGACTCGCGCGAGACCCTGCAGAAGCGGCTCAAGCGCGCCCTGCGCGACCCTCGGCTCCGGCTGGTGGCGGGCCACCCCTTCGCGGTCGACGGGCACGACGAACGCGACGTCCCCGCCTGGACCGGCCTGACGGCCTACCTCGAGCAGCGGTTCGGGGCGTGGGCGTTCGCCGAGGGCACGGGCGCCTTCCGCGACGCGCTCGTACGCCGGCTCGGGACGCGGCGCGTCACCGTCGTACCCGCGCGGGCCGACGACGTCGTCGTCCGCGACCGGCGGGCCGTGGCGGTCACCACGACCGCCGGCGAGCTCGATGCCGACGTGGTCGTGTGTGCGGTCGACGCGCGCCGGCTCCCGACGCTGGCGCCGCTGGTCGCGCGCACCATGCCGGTGATCCCGCCGCCGGTGTGTCACCTCGGGCTCGAGGGCGAGGTCCGCGACCTGCCCCACGAGCTGGTGGTCCACGGCGACCCGTTGCTCGTCGTACGGACGACCGGCCGGGCGCCGGACGGCGCGCACGCGTGGACGATCCAGGCCCGCGGCAACAGCGACGGTGATCCGCTCGCGTCGCTCGCCCGGCTGGGCCTCGACGTACGCGACCGGGTGGTCACGCGGGTGGACCTGTCGCCGCGCGACCTCGTCGAACGATGGGGCGGCTCCCCGCTCGGGATCCTCTGGGAGGGGCGGGGCACGGTCCGCCGCAGGCTCGGCCCGCGTACGCCGGTCGACGGTCTGTACGCCGCGGGGGCGCACGCGACTCCCGGCCCGGGGCTGCCGTTCGTCGGGCTGTCCGCCGCGCTGGTGGCGCAGGTGGTCGGGCCCGCCTAGCGGAGCTGGAACGTCGCGGTCAGCGAGCTGGCGACCGCGGTCTCGCCCGGCTGGAACGACGCCGCGGCCCGCGGGGCGAACTTCGCCATCCGCACCGGGCCGCCCCCCTGGCCGCCCTCGACGACGTCCTGGACGTCTCCGAGCTCGGCACCCGCGAGCGATGCGAGGTGGGTCGCGCGCTCGACGGCATCGGCGTACGCCGCCTCGCGGGCGGCGACGGACGCGGCCGTCTGGTCGGCCACCTCGAGCGAGACCCCCTCGACCTCGAGCCGGTCGCCGACGGACTCGGCGACCGCGGTCAGGAAGGCACCGGCGGCGGCGATGTCGGCGCACCGGACGGTCAGGGAGTGCCGGGCCTGGAAGCCCTCAGAGCGGCCGTGCTCGTCGTGGGAGGTCCAGATCTGGAGCGACGTCGAGCCGACCCGCTCGGGTGTCGTGAACTGTCGGGCCGTCGACGCGATCTGCGACGCCGCGCTGTCGGCACCGGAGAGGGCCTCGGCCACGCCGAGCGCACGGTGCACGGCGGCCAGCCGGACGACGGCTGAGTCGGGAGCGACCCGGGCCTCGCCCTGGCCGGTGACGGTGACGGTGCGCATGCCCGAACGGTAGCGCCGGGGACCGTCAGGCGGTGATCTTGAGGGCCTCGAAGATCTCCAGCGTGGCCCGCGACCGGTTCAGGGTGTAGAAGTGCAGGCCCGGGGCTCCCCCCGCCAGCAGCTCCTCGCAGAGCTCGGTCGCGATGCGCACGCCTTCACGTCGTACGTCGGCGGGGACGGTGAGACCCTCGAACCGGGACAGCACCGAGGCCGGTACGTCGGCCCCCGACAGCTCGGCCATCCGGCGGACGGAGCCGAGGTTGGTGATCGGCATGATGCCCGGGAGGATCGGGATGTCGGAGCCCGCGGCCCGCACCCGGTCGACGAGACCGAAGTAGTCGCTCGCCCGGAAGAACAGCTGGGTGACGGCGAAGTCGGCGCCGGCGTCGGCCTTGGCCGCCAGCACGCGTGCGTCGTGCTCGCGTGACTCCGCGGCCGGGTGACCCTCGGGGAACGCCGCGACGCCGATGCTGAAACCGCCGAGCCCGGCGACGAGCTCGACCAGCTCGGCGGCGTATGTCAGCCCTCCGGGCGTCGGCTGCCACGGCGCGCTCGGGCCCTCGCGCGGGTCGCCGCGCAGCGCCATGATGTTGCGCACCCCCGCGGCTCGGTAGGACTCCACGATCTGCACGAGCTCCTGGCGGGTGTGCCCGACGCAGGTGAGATGACCCATCGCCCGGAGCGAGGTCTCGCGGGCGATGCGGCCGGTGATCTGGACGGTGGTGTCGCGCGTGGTGCCGCCCGCGCCGTACGTCACGGAGACGAACGTCGGCTGGTAGGGCTCGAGGTCGCGGATCGCCGACCAGAGCTGCTCGACGCCCGCCTCGTCGCGCGGAGGCATGAACTCGAAGGAGATCGAGCGCTCGCCGCGGCGGATCAGCTGGCCGATGGTCGGCTGGTCGGGCATGCCTGGAGTCTATGGACGCTCGTCGTACGACGTGCCTCGGCGTCCAGGTGGTGGTGGGCCGCCGCGACCGGCGACGGTCGGTCACCCCTAGGCTCGGCGCGTGACCGGCACCGAACCCGCGTGGGACCCCGCGGCGTTCCGCGACCGCGTGCAGCAGGCGCTCGGCGCGTTCCTCGCCGAGCAGACGACCCGGCTGGAGCCGCTCGGCGACGACGCCGCCCGGCTGCTGGCCGAGGCGCGGGCGTCGGTGTCGGGGGGCAAGCGCTTCCGTGCGGCCTTCTGCTACTGGGGATACCAGGCGGTCGCCGGTCGGGACGCCGGCATCGCCGACGACGAGGCGCTGCTGCGGGCCTGTGCCGCGCTGGAGATCCTGCACGCGAGCGCTCTGGTCCACGACGACTTCATGGACGCCTCCGACACCCGTCGCGGTCGCCCGGCGACGCACCGCGGCTTCGCCGACGAGCACCGCGCGGACCGCTTGCGCGGCGACCCGGAGCGGTACGGCGCATCGGCAGCGATCCTGCTCGGCGACCTGCTGCTCAGCTGGTCCGACGAGCTGCTCCGCCGTTGCGGGCTCCCGCTCGATCGGGTCGTGGCAGCTCTCGACGTCTTCGACCGGTGCCGTAGCGAGGTGATCACCGGGCAGTTCCTCGACGTGTCGGTGCAGGCGCGCGGCGTCGCCGACGTCGACGCCGCGATGACGGTGCTGCGCTACAAGTCCGCTAAGTACTCCGTGGAGCGACCGCTCCACATCGGGGCGACCCTGGCCGGCGGCACCGACGGACAGCTGGCACAGCTCGGGGCGTTCGGGCTGCCGCTGGGTGAGGCCTTCCAGCTGCGCGACGACCTGCTCGGGGTCTTCGGCGACCCGTCGACGACCGGCAAGCCGGCCGGGGACGACCTGATCGAGGGGAAGCGGACCGTGCTGGTGGCGCTCGCCCTGGACGCCGCGCCGGCCGCTGCGGCGGCCCGCCTCGACGCGGCCCTCGGTACCGACCTCGACGAGGCCCAGGTGATCGAGCTGCGCCGGATCATCGATGACTCCGGCGCCACGCAGCAGGTGGAGAAGGTGATCACCGAGCTCGCTGCCCGGGCGACCACCACCCTGCGCTCGGCCGACGTCGACGACCGGGCGCGCGACGTACTCCTCGAGCTCGCGACGGCCGTCACCGAGCGCCTCAGCTGAGACGCCGGAACGGCGATCGCTTGACCCGTTCTCTCGGCCCTGCCCGCAAGCGGGCGGCGGCGCTCCTTGCGGTCGTGCCGCCGCGGCTGCGCCGCGTCGGCTAGACCCGTTCTCTGGGCCTGGCCCGCAAGCGGGCGGCGGCGCTCCTTGCGGTCGTGCCGCCACGGCTGCGCCGCGTCGGCTAGACCCGTTCTCTGGGCCTGGCCCGCAAGCGGGCGGCGGCGCTCCTTGCGGTCGTGCCGCCACGGCTGCGCCGCGTCGGCACGTCCTCAGTCGAGGCTCGGCACACCTGCGATGTCGGGTCCCTCGCCGCGGAGCAGTACGGCGAAGCGGCCGCCCTTGTCGGCGTTGACGCGGCCGCCGAGCACGGACAGGGCGACGGAGAAGGCGCGTTCGTCCTCGCGGGCCAGCGGACCCCAGCCGTCCCACAGCAGAACCCATCCCTCGCTGTCTCCGGCGGTGACGTCGGCCAGGCAGTCGGCGAGCGCGTCGAAGTTCTGCCCGTAGTACTCCGGGAAGCTCAGCGCCTCGCCGATGGCGGCGAGGAACTGGGCCTTGGTCGGGCCGTGCCACCCGTCGATCGCGGCGAACTTCCAGCCGGCGTGCTCGACGGTATGGCGTACGTCGTCCACCTCGAAGGCACCGTGCCACCGGTAGATCCCCGGCTCGGCGTGGTGGGCCAGGAGCCCGGCCAGTCCGCTCATCTCTTGATCCTCTCGAACGATCGGTAGTGGTCGTCGGTCCAGTAGAGCTCACCCGCGGTGCCGGTGATGATCCGGCGGGCGCCGCGGTCGGAGGAGCCCGGTGTCGGCACGGTGTACTCGTGGTAGTAGCCGATCGGCTCGTCCGGGAGCAACCTCTCACGGTTCTCGAAGACGATGCCGTCGCGGTCGTAGGGGAACGGCCCGCCGCGGTCGATGAGCGCGAGGACGTCCCGGGCCTCGACCGGCAGTGCGGAGGCCGAGACCGTGTTCGCCGCGGGATCCGCGTCTCGGTCGCGCCCGCCTCCGGACAAGCCGCCGCGGTTGATCGCCCAGGTGAGCACGGCGAGAGCGACCACCCCGAGCAGCGCCAGCCAGAGTCGCCCCTTCTTCGGCTCAGAAGCCCATGGCCTGCGCACGTCGCTTGACCTCCGCGCCGCGGTTCTCCCTCAGTGCGTCGATGGGCCGACCCGGCAGGTCGGCGTCGAGGAACAGCCAGGCGATGCACTCCCGGTCGTCGTACCGGTTGTCGTGCATGAGGACGAGCAAGCCACCGAGGCCCTTGACCACGACGCCGTCGTCGATGAACGCCGCCGGCACCTGCTGCCCCGCGCCGGGCGCGGGTACGGCGGCCGCCAGCTCGTGGACGCGGATCATGGTACGGACCTTGGCCACGGTCACGCCGAGGCGATCGGCAGCCTCGGCCCAGTCGATCCAGTCGTCCACCAGCAGGCTGAGGTCGGCGTCAGCGAGTGAGGAGGTCATGCGTCCAACTCTGTCACGGGGTCGGCGGACGCGTGACCACGCGGTCGGTGTCGTCCGGTCGGCGGGAGCGGGAAAGACGCGCCGGGGGGCTGTGACTGGGGCGGACGCCCGACCATCCGTAGGATGTGCACGCCGTTCACTTCCCCGACCGGCGATGGAGGGTCGACGTGGAGCACGACTCGCGCGCCCACGCGGGCAGCGCCACGCTGGCCGACCCTGTGGTCGGTCAGTTCCTCGATCGACGCTATCGGATCGGCCCGCGGATCGCCCGCGGGGGGATGGCAAGCGTCTACGAGGCCGTCGACACCCGACTCGACCGCGTGTGCGCGGTCAAGATCATGCACTCCGGCCTCGGCGAGGACGGGGCGTTCGTCGAGCGCTTCAAGCGGGAGGCCCGCGCAGCGGCCAAGCTCTCCCACCCGAACGTCGTCAACGTCTTCGACCAGGGCGAGGACCCGTCCGTCGACGGCGGCACGCTCTACCTGGTCATGGAGCTGATCCCGGGCCACACCCTGCGTGACGTCATCCGCGACGAGGCACCGATGTCGCCGGCCAAGGCGCTCGGGCTGATGGAGCCCGTCGTCTCGGCCCTCGCCGCCGCCCACCGCTCCGGCCTCATCCACCGCGACATCAAGCCGGAGAACGTCCTGATCGCCCACGACGGCCGGGTCAAGGTCGCCGACTTCGGCCTGGCCAAGGCGGTCAGCGCCGACACCCAGCACACCGCCACCGGCGGCGTCATCATCGGCACGGTGTCCTACCTGGCCCCCGAGCTGGTGGTCGACGGCACCAGCGACGCGCGCGCCGACGTGTACGCCGCGGGCGTCGTCCTGTACGAGCTGCTCACCGGTCACAAGCCGCACGAGGGCGAGTCGCCGATCGCGGTGGCCTACCAGCACGTCCACGAGGACGTGCCGCCGCCGTCGCGGCTGGCCCCCGGCATCCCGGCGTACGTCGATGCCCTGGTCGCCCGGGCGACCGCGCGCGACCGCGCCCAGCGGCCGGCCGACGCCGGCGTGCTGCTCCACCAGCTGCACCGCGTCTCCCAGGCTCTCGCCGGTGGCGTCTGGGACGACGAGGAGCTGACCGCCGACCTCGCTCCGCAGCCGCCGACCCCCGCGTCGGACGACACCAGCGCGCTCGACCTGCTCCCGATGTCACCCGCGGAGTACGTCGCACCTCCCCCCGCGCCGCCGGTCCACGCCGCACCGCCACCGAGCCCCGCCCGGCCACGGCGCTCCCGGCGCGGCCCGACCCTGCTGGTCGCCGCGCTCGTCCTGGCGCTGGCCGCCGGTCTCGGCGCGTACTGGTTCGGCTGGGCGCGCTACACCGCGACCCCGAGCGTGCTCGGCCTCGGCCAGCAGGCCGCCACCCACAAGCTCCAGCAGGCGGGCTTCAAGGTGGCGCTCGCCTCCGCGGCGTTCTCCGAGAGCGTCCCGAAGGGCGACGTCATCACCACCGACCCGCTGCCCGGTGCGCGGGTGCTCGACCACGGCACCGTGGAGCTCACCGTCTCGAAGGGCCGCGAGCTGTACGCCGTACCCAAGACGCAGGGCCTCAACGTCAACCAGGCGCAGGACGCCCTGCTCAGAGCCCACCTGACCTTCGGGCACCTGATCAGGCGCTGGTCCGAGACCGTCCCGCGCGGCACCGTCCTCACCAGCAACCCGCCGCAAGGCAAGCGCGAAAGCCCGCAGACCGTCGTCGACCTGGTCGTCAGTCGCGGGCGTCAGCCGATCCCGATCGCGGACTGGACGGGCAAGAGCGCCGCCCGCGCGCAGCATGTGCTCCAGGCGCACCACCTCGAGGTCGACGCCAGCGCCAAGGAGTACTCCGACACCGTGCCGGCCGGTCGGGTCATCTCGCAGGACCCGTCGACCGGACCACTGCACCGCGGCGACACCGTACGTCTGGTCGTCTCGAGGGGACCCGAGCTGGTGCAGGTGCCCGACCACCTCACCGCGATGAAGGTCGGCGACGCGACCCGGCTGCTGCACAGCCTCGGCTTCCAGGTCACGATCGTGAAGTCGCAGTACTACATCGGCGTCCACTACGTCTACAGCTCGAGTCCCGGCCAGGGCCAGCTTGCGCCCAGGGGCAGCGTCGTCACCCTCACGATCATCTGACGGCGGGCGGCTCCGACCACCGCGATAGCGTGCCGTGGTGCCCGCGTCTCGTCGTACGACCCTGCTGGCGACGGCGGCACTGCTCGCGGTCACGGCGTGCTGGGGCTCGACGTTCTTCCTGATCCACGACCTGCTGGCCCGCGTCCCGACCCTCGACTTCCTGGCCGTCCGCTTCACCATCGCGAGCCTGACCATGATCGCGCTCGCTCCCCGCGCACTCGGCCGGCTGACCCGCGAGTCGCGTCGGCACGCGGTGGTGCTCGGCTGCCTGTACGGCGTGGCGCAGATCCTGCAGACCGCCGGGCTCGCCAAGACCCCGGCGAGCGTGTCGGGCTTCATCACCGGGATGTACGTCGTCGCCACGCCGGTCTTCGCCGCGCTGATCCTGCGCAGCCGCATCGGACCTCTGACCTGGGCGGCGGTGGGGCTGGCCATGGCCGGGCTCGGCGTCCTCACGCTCAGCGGCTTCTCGGTCGGGTACGGCGAGGCGCTGATCTTCGTGGCCGCCCTGATCTACGCCCTCCACATCGTCGGCCTCGGGGCCTGGTCCGACTCTCCTCAGGCCCTCGGCATGGCGATCGTGCAGCTGATCGTGATCGCCGTGATCTGCCTGGCGTGCACGGCCCCCGACGGTCTGGTGCTGCCGAGCCGCCCGGGCGACTGGGTGAGCCTGGTCTACATGGCGGTCTTCGCGGGGGCTGCGGCGATGATCGGGCAGACCTGGGCACAGGCGCATCTGCCGCCGACGCGGGCCGCGATCATCATGAGCATGGAGCCGGTGTTCGCCGCGCTCTTCGCGGTGCTCTTCGGTGGCGAGAGCGCCACCGTGCGGATGGTCGTCGGCGGTCTGCTCGTGCTGGCCGCGATGGTGCTGGCCGAGCTCGCGCCACGGCGCCGGGTCGAGGCCGAGGTCGCACACCTCGTGGTCTGAGGGCCGCGCGCCCGGACGGACCGAGCCAATCGGCCGCCGCTCGCCTACATTGAGGCACCATGGACGGCCAGGTGACCCGCTGTGCGAGCTGTGGCGGGTCCGTGACCACCGCCCCCTTCTGCACCAACTGCGGCGCTCCGCTGGGCACCGCGCGCGAGACGCCCCGCGACCCGGCGTACGACGACACGTCGACGAACGAGCGCATCCCGGTGGTCCCGGCCGCACCTCGCCATGCCCAACCGGTGTACACCGCACCCGTCGCCGCGCAGCAGCCGGCCCCACCGGCACCGCGACGCTCGCCGGGAGCCGGCCTGTGGGTGGCCGCCGCGGCGAGCCTGGTCGTGGTACTGGTGATCGGCGCGTTCCTCCTGATGCACGGCGGGGGCGGCAGACACTCCTCGACGTCGTCGCCGCTGCTCCCACCGACCCACCACACCTCGACGACCTCGACCGCCACGACCTCGGCGCCGACGTCCCCGACGACCTCGACCACGTCGACCGCCTCGCCGAGCGGCCCCACGGCCGACGTCGCGGGTCTCGCCCGGGCCAGCGCGCCGAGGCACGCCCCCGCGGGCGTCGACTTCGCCGGCCGCCCGGTGACCTACGTCGCCTCGAACCTGGTCGACGGCGCCACCGACACCTGCTGGCGCACCCCGGGCGACGCGAGCGGCATCGTCCTGACGGTCCGGCTCGACCAGCCGACCGTCGTCACGAAGGTGGGGCTGATCAACGGGTACGCCAAGACGGTGTTCCCCGGCGGGCGACGCTTCGACTGGTACCACGGCGACCGGCGGGTGCTGGCCGTCGACTGGATCTTCGACGACGGGACGACGGTCAGCCAGAGCTTCTCCGACACCCAGGCCATGCAGACCATGGCGGTGGACCCGGTGACGACCTCGACGGTCCGGATCCGGATCACGAGCGTGTCCCGGCCGGGCCACGGACCTGCGGCCCGTAACGACACCCCGATCAGCGAGGTCTCGCTGATCGGCCGGACCGCCTGAGTGCAGGTCCGCACCGGGACGAAACCCGACCTCCACCCCTCGAAGCCCGGGTACTCTGACGCCTCGCTCCGGCTCGGGAAAGGGCCCATTCGCACATGACGTCATGCCCGCACTGCGGCACCCAGCTGGCCCAGGCATCGCCGTACTGCCCACACTGCGGCGGTGCGGTGGTGGTCACGCCCGCCGCCCAGGTCCCGCCTCCCGACCCGGCGCTCACGATGCCCATCTCGGCCGCCCACGCCGAGCAGACACAGAGGCCGGCGACACCCAGCGCCCGACCCGTGCCACCCCCTCCACCGGCAGGCCCGTCGAGCGTCGCCGCACCGGCCTTCGACTGGGTCCGGCTGGTGCGGGGCAACTGGCTGGGAGCGGGACTCGTCGCCGGGCTCACCCTCGGCACGGCCGGCCTGCTGGCCGTGGTCATGACCGCGATGGCGAAGCCGACGGACTTCGGGCTGGACAACTCCCTGACCCTGGTCGCGAGCATCCTCAACGGATCGTTCGGTGCCGATCTGGTGGCCCAGTTCCGGTCCTCCGGAGAGTCGATCCACGGCTCGATCGGCGCCGTCCCCCTCACCGTCACGGTCCTCGCACTGCTGGTCGGGGTCATCGCCTTCCGCCGGGTGACGGCCCGCTACGACAACCTCGTCGACATCCTTCTCGACGCGGTGCGCGCCGCTCTCCTGTTCGCAGTGTCGCTGATGGTGATCGCACTGGTCTTCCGGGCCGACTCGCGAGAGTTCGGCCGTGGCTGGGGCACGCAGCTGGCCCACCTCTTCGACACCCGGATCCGGTACGGACCGAGCATCCACGCCAGCTTCCTGCTCGGCTTCGTGATGCTGCTCGTGCCGCTCCTGGGCACGGTCTGGGTACGCCGGAGCCTGTGGCCCGACCGGCTCGGTGCGGCCGGCCGGTTCCTCGTCGCACCCGTCCACGGTCTCGCGACCCTCCTCGTGCTCCTCCCCGTCGCCGGCCTGGTCGGCCTCGCCCTCATGCTCGCGACCGGGGACACCATCCAGAACGCCGACCCGACGAGCCATGACTTCTTCGCCTCGGCGTCACTCATCTTCGGCCTGCTGGCCAGCGGTGGCTTCTGGTTGCTCTCCCTCGGTGCCGGAGGCTCGTTCGGCGAGCGCAGCAGCACCACGGGCGAGGCGAGCACGAGCAGCTACGACCACCTCGGGCACTTCGCCGGCCAGGACCCCGGGCTCTGGGCCGCTCCGGTGGTCATGGTCGCGGTGTTCGCGGCGGCGACGTGGGTCGTCGTACGCCGGGCACCGTCACGCGAGTCGATCCAGTCCAACCTGCTGGCCTGGACCCTGCTCGTCCTCGTCAGCACTCCCCTGCTGGTCCGGCTGACCTCGATCGATGGGGCCTTGAGTGCGCGGGGCGACCAGGCCTCGGGCTCCATCGGCGTCCACGGCTGGCTGACCACGCTGCTGCTGACACTGGTCACCAGCCTCTGCTCCGTGGTCGCGGCCTGGCGATGCGGCGTACTCGACCTCGGCCGGCTGCGTGAGGCGGGCCGCCGTCTGCAGACGAACCCGGGGCAACGCCCGGGACCCCCGGGCACCACCGCCTGAGACCTCAGAGCCGGCCGAGGACGCTCGCTGCCTGCTCGGTCTGCTCTCGGCTGACGTCGAGGTGCGTGACCAGCCGTACGGCGCGCGGCCCGACCGGCGAGACGAGGACCCCGCCCTCCTTGGCGCCGGCCACGAAGGCGGGGGCGTCGTCCCGCGGCACGACCACGATGTTGGTCTGGACCGCCCCCGGGTCGACGCCGCACGCCTCGGCGAGCAGCTGGGCATGGACGTGGTCGTCGCGCAGGCGGTCGATGTGGTGGTCGAGCGCGTAGAGACCAGCCGCGGCCAGGATCCCCACCTGCCGCATCCCGCCGCCCATCCGCTTGCGGCGGACCCGGGCCTGCGCGACCGCGTCGGACGAGCCGACCAGCAACGAGCCGATCGGGGCGCCGAGCCCCTTGGACAGACACACCGACAGCACGTCCACGCACGCGGCGTACTCGGAGAGCGGGACGCCGGTGGCGACGTGGGCGTTCCACAGCCGCGCCCCGTCGAGGTGCACGCCGGCGCCGACCGAGCTCGCCCAGAGGCGCAGGGCCCGCAGGTCGTCGATCGGCAGCACGGCTCCCCCGGCGAAGTTGTGGGTGTTCTCGACCGAGACCGCGGCGGTGCGGACGAAGAACGGCCCCATGTCGGGCGCGAACATCTCGGCGATCGCCTCGAGGTCGATCTGCCCGCGCCGGTGGCGCCAGGTGCGCATCGTGAGGCCGGTGAGCGCCCCATGGGCGCCGAGCTCGGCGCGCGCGATGTGGGCGGAGGCCTCGCAGAGCACCTCCTGCCCGGGCGACACGAGCGAGGCGACGGCCAGCACGTTGGCCATCGAGCCGGTCGGCATGAAGAGCGCATCCTCGAGCCCGAACAGGTCGGCCACCCGTCGCTGCAGCAGGTGGACGGTGGGGTCCTCGTCGTACACGTCGTCCCCGACCTCGGCCCCGGCCATGGCGCGTCGCATGCCGGCCGTCGGACGGGTCAAGGTGTCGGAGCGGAGGTCGATGGTCACGCCCCCACGCTAGTGGCCGAGCGAGGACTCTCCGCTGCGAGCAGCGAAGCGGGCGTGGTCGCGAGCTGACCCGCTCAGTCGAGATGCCGCAGCCGGGGCCAGAGCCGTGACCAGGGAGCGCCGGCGTCGCTACAGACGGCGATCGGCAGCCCCTGCTCCTCGTTGTCGACGCCGACCTCGTCGTCGAGGCGCGCCTGCACCGAGCACCGGCCGAACATCCGCCGGACCTGTGGGTACTGCCCACCGACGACGACCACGGTGGTGACGGTGTCGGGCGGACGGGCCTGGTCGTAGAGAGCGTTCTGCGCGCTGTAGACGGGTACGTCGGGCCGGAAGTGCGCGATCGCGCCCGCCTCGCCGTAGTTCGAGGTGAACACCGCGGCATGGGCAGGGTCGGGCAGCGCGTCGTACACCTCGGTGACCTGCCGGACGTACGCCGGCCAGCCGATCGAGTCCTGGGCCAGGAGGTTCACGCCCGGGACCGGTGTGCCGCCGACGGATCCCACCGGGATGAGCGGCAGCGCCAGCACGAGCGAGACGGCGCCGTTCACCGCGAGCAGGGCGCCCCACACTCGGCCGAGGTGTCGCTCCATCGCGACCACGCCCGCGGCGAACGGCACCGGCAGCAGGAACATCGGGTAGTGCGGCTGGGCGCCGGAGACGAAGGTGAACAGCAGCAACAGGACGAACGCCGGGACGAAGAACCGCAGCCTCCGGTCGCGCCACAGCGCGCGCAGCCCGGCCGCCCAGAGGACCACCAGCGGCGGCCCGAAGAGCACCAGCAGGAGCGGCCACATCGAGACGCGGACGTCGGAGGCGTTGTTGTCCGAGAGGGCACGCCCCATCGCGAGCTGGGGCCAACCGTGCGCCACCTGGTAGAGCACGTTGGGGAGTGCGACCAGCAGCGCCAGGCCCGCGCCACCCCAGACCCAGGACGACAGGAGGCGCCGGCGCGGGCCGACCACGGCGAACCCGACGGCGATGCCGGCCAGCAGGACGCCCACCAGCAGCTTGTTGTACGTCGCCAGCCCGGCCGCCGTGCCGGCGAGCAGCCACCAGCGCGGCTGCTCCCGGAGCTCCGCGCGCACCACGCACAGACACACCAGCGGCCACGCCACCAGGTCGACCGACGACGTGAGCAGCACGTGCCCGAACAGCAGGACAGCCGAGGTGGTGGCCATCCCCCAGGCCGTCCAGGCCTGGGCCTTCGCGCCGCCTCCCAGCTCGCGTGCCAGCAGGGCCGTCAGGACCAGACAGGCCACGGCACACCCGGTGGCGGGGACGCGCAGCAACCAGGGCCCGCCGTCGTACAGCGAGGCCAGGCCGTGCGCCACCAACGGCGTGAGCGGCGGCTGGTCGACGTACCCCCAGGCCGGCTTCAGCATCGAGAAGTACAGCTCGTCGCGGTCGTAGCCGTAGCCGTTGCTGAAGGCCGTCAGCACGACGGCGACCGCGGCCGCCGGTGCGGCCATCCGGCGCCACGCGACCCGCGGCGGCGTTCCGGTCCCGTCGGTCGAGCCTGCGCCGTGCTGAGCCTGTCGAAGGGTCGGGACCACGGCGATGGTCTAGGCGCTACGCAGCATCTCGGCGACCAGGAACGCCAGCTCGAGCGACTGCACCCGGTTGAGGCGCGGGTCGCAGACCGACTCGTAGCGCGACCCGAGGTCGACCTCGGCAACCTCCTCGCCGCCACCGACGCACTCCGTGACGTCGTCGCCGGTCAGCTCGACGTGGATGCCGCCCGGCCAGGTGCCGAGCGAGCGGTGCACGTCGAAGAAGCCCTGCACCTCGCCGATCACGTCCTCGAAGCGACGGGTCTTGTGCCCGGTGGACGCCTCGTAGGTGTTGCCGTGCATGGGGTCGCACACCCAGGCCACGTCGAGACCGGCTGCGACGACCTTCTCGATCAGGGAGGGCAGGGCGTCGTGGATCCGGCCGGCGCCCATCCGGGTGATGAACGTGAGGCGCCCCGGCTCGTTGTCGGGATCGAGCTTGGCAGCCAAGGCGATCAGGTGATCGGGCGTCGACCGCGGGCCGACCTTGACGCCGATCGGGTTGCGCACCCGGCTCAGCAGCTCGGCGTGCGGACCGTCGAGAGCGTTGGTGCGCTCGCCGATCCAGACGAAGTGCCCCGACACGTCGTACGGCGTGCCGGTGCGACTGTCGATGCGCGTGAGTGCGTGCTCGTACTCGAGGATCAGGGCCTCGTGGCAGGTGTGGAAGTCGACCCGGTGGAACTCGTCCGGGTCGGCGCCGATCGCCGCCATGAAGCTCATCGCCCGGTCGATCTCGTTCGCGAGCTTCTCGTAGCGGCGGCCGACGGCGGAGCTGACGACGAAGTCGGTGTTCCAGGTGTGCACCTGGCGCAGGTCGGCGTACCCGCCGGTGACGAAGGCCCGGACGAGGTTCAGGGTCGAGGCACTGGAGTGGTACGCGTCGATGAGCCGCTGCGGATCGGGGGTGCGCGCCTCTGGCTTGAAGTCGAAGCCGTTGACGGCGTCGCCGCGGTAGGCCGGGAGAGTGACGCCCTCGCGCGTCTCGAGGTCGGACGAGCGAGGCTTGGCGTACTGGCCGGCGAGCCGGCCGAGCTTCACGACCGGCACCGACGCGGCGTAGGTGAGCACGACGGCCATCTGGAGCAGGACCCGCAGCTTGTTGCGGACGTTGTCGGCCGTCGCACCCTCGAAGGTCTCGGCGCAGTCGCCGCCCTGCAGCAGGAAGGCCTTGCCGTGCGCGACGTCGGCGAGCTTGCCCTTCAGCTCGTCGCACTCACCGGCGAACACCAGCGGCGGGAGCTTGCGCAGCCGCTCCACGACGGCCTCTACGGCTGCGGGGTCGGGGTACGACGGCTGCTGGGCCGGGCCGAGCGCTCGCAGCGACGCCAGGTCGGGGATGGTCACCGGCCAAGCGTACGCGGACGGCGCCGCTCGCTGACGCAGGAGGCACCGACGTGGACGCGGGGCAGGCACACCGCCGAGACCCGAGAGTCTCGACGGTGCGTGACTCGTGACTTGCTGCACCGGGTCAACGACCGGCGTCTGCCGGGGTCACGCCGGCGCGGCCCGTCCCCGGGTCTCACCCACCAGCCGCCCCATGACAGTCGGTGGGTGAGCCCCCTCACCCGAGCTTCGTGTTCAGCTCGGCCAGGTCGGGTGCACCCAGACCGGTCACCAGGTCGTATCCGGGGGTGTCGACGTAGTCGCCGTTGCCGCCGACGGTGATGTCGGTGAGGCCGGGCACCGGTGCGGGCGCAGGGTCGGGGACACCGGCCGCCTCACCGGGGTTCACCTCGTCGTAGATCCGGTAGAGGCCGATCGAGGCCAGGCCCAGCCGGTTGCGGTGACCCGACTCGAGACGCGCCCAGCCGCCGAGCATCAGCGGTGACGAGAGGCTGGTGCCGCCGACGCCCTCCTCGGCGCCGTTGACCCAGACGCTCGCGGCCGTGGCCACGTTGGGGTCTGCGTCCAGCGAGATGTCCGGGACGGCGCGCCCGCCGGAGACGAGCTCGGCGTTGTAGCCCGGGTCGGTGTCCGCGGTCCACCAGCCGGGGTTCTCGACCTCGCTGATGCCGCCGCCGGAGCCGATCCAGCCGAACTCCGTGGGCGAGCCGGTCACCGGGTCCGCCGCGCGGTTGCCCTCGGCATCGACGACCAGGCTGGTGCCGCCCACGGCGGTGGTGAACTCGCCGGAGGCCGGCCAGTTGGTGCCGGGGGGCTCGGTCGGGACGCCGACCGACGCGCCGTACGCACAGCCCGAGCCGTTGTCACCGGACGAGGCGAAGAGGGTCTGCCCCTGCATCGAGCCCTCGATGGTGATCTGGTCGGTCGCCATGACCGACCCGTCGAGGTAGGGGCCGAGGTCGCAGCCGCCGATGCTCGCCGACATGGCCGTGGCCCTGTTCTGGGAGACGAACGCCGAGAACGCCGGGACGATGTCGGAGTCGGTCAGGGAACCGACGGTGTAGAGGTACAGGTGCTTGACGCGCTGCGCCATCGCGGTCGAGACCTGGGTGTCCATGTCCCACTCGTCGAGGCCTGCGACGTCCTTGCTCTGCGGACCGACCTTGATCTGGCTGTGGTCGACGTGCGGAAGGTGGTTCTTCCGCTCGGCCGTGCGCAGGTCCTTGAAGACCTGCGTCATGTCGCCCTCGGTGAAGATCGCGATGGCGGTCCGCCGTCCGGTCGACGTGCCCTTCGCGTGGTAGGTGTGCCGGAACCTCTGCGGCGGCAGCAGGATGAACGGGTCGGGGGCACCGGCCGCGTTCCGGTGGGCCATCGGGTGAGGCGTGGCCAGATGGAAGGTGTTCAGCCCGATCACGGCGCCGACCGAGCCGGCCAGGGCCTGCGGCACCTGCGCCGCGACCGTGTTCGCGACGAACCCCTGCCCGCCGAGACGGAACCTGGCCAGCGAGGTGTGGAAGGCCCGCTGGGCCTGGGCGGCCGTCGCGTCCGCGGTGAGCACCAGATGGTTGCCGGTGAGGTGGAAGCCGTGCATCCCCTGCGACCTCAGGTAGTCGCGCACCGACGAGACCCGGGCACTCGACGGCGAGTAGCGCGCGTTCCACTGATCGGTGGTCACGAACCGGTGGTACGTCGCGCTGCCGGGCGTGTACATCGCCCGCAGCGCGCGACGCTCGGCCGCCTGGTGTCGCGGCGTGAGCGCGATCGCCAGGTGCAGCGGCTTCGCCGGGTCGACGGTCGCGGCGAGCTGGGTCGCGCCGATCTCGACGGCGTCGAAGGCACGGGTGCCGGTGACGGCCCAGCTGCGCGACGCGGCCGAGCCCGGCTGGGTGGCCAGCCCGAGGCCGCACAGGCCCAGGACGGAGAGGGCCACGGCGCCGGTTCGCAGGCGGCCACGCGGCGAGGTGGTGCGGTGCTGCTTCACGTCGTACTCCCGGTCGGTGCAGGAATGCGGGCCTGGCGCCCGGCGTCGTACGGGTCAACGAGGCCGCGCTCCCGGGGCTACGCACCGGTAGGGAATGCCGAGCATGCGGCCGAGGTTCCCGCTGCATGAGCATCCCGAGCCGCCGCGTCGTGGCCACCGCCTTCGGTGGGCCCGAGTCCCTCGCCTTCCAGGACGTCGACCTCCCCGACCCGGGCCCGCACGAGGTGCGGGTCCAGGTCCGCTCGATCGGCGTGAACCCGGTGGACGTCAAGATGTACGCCGGGCCGGGCGACGCGTCGTCCCTCCCGATCGCCCTCGGTTTCGAGGCAGCCGGTGTCGTGAGCGCTGTCGGCCCCGGCGCGACCGACGACGCGGGGCCGGTGGGCGTCGGGGACGAGGTGATCCTCTTCCGGACCTCCGGCGCCTACGCCACCGACGTGGTCGTCCGAGACGACGTCCTCACGCGCAAGCCGTCCGGTCTCGGCTGGCCCGAGGCGGCCGGCCTGCTGTTGGCGGGTGCGACCGCGGTGCACGCGCTCGAGCGCGCCCAGGTGGGTGACGGCGAGACCGTGCTCGTCCACGGCGCCTCGGGCGGTGTCGGGCTGAACGCCGTCCAGCTCGCTCGCCTGCGCGGTGCCCGGGTGATCGCGACGGCCGGCGTGCGCAGCCACGACCTGCTGCGCGAGCTGGGTGCCGAGCCCGTCGCCTACGGCGACGGCCTGCTCGACCGGGTACGCGCGCTGGCGCCGGAAGGCGTCGACGCGGCCCTCGACCTGGTCGGCACCGATGAGGCGCTCGACGTGTCCCTGGCCCTGGTCGAGGACCACGACCGGATCGTCACGATCGCCAACTTCCGGCGAGGCCCCGCCGCCGGCATCGCACTGATCGGTGGCGGCCCGGGTGCCGACGCCGGCGACGAGCTCCGTGCCGCGGCGCGCCCCGAGCTCACTCGGCTGGCAGCCGAGGGTCGGCTGCGCGTGGTCGTCACTGCGACGTACCCGCTGGCCGACGCCGCGGAGGCGCACCGTCAGATCGCGACCGGGCACACCACCGGCAAGCTGATCCTGGTCCCCTGATCGGCTTCGCGTGGGTAGTCCCTGACGAAACGGCTGTCATTTCGCCCGGATCACGACCGTTTCGTCAGGGACTACCGCCGGTCAGCCGAAGAAGACCTCGGCCTCGGCGTACTCCTCCGGGCTCACCAGCTTGAGCTCGCCGGTGCCCTCCAGGAGTGGCACGCGGACGATGTCGGCGCCACGCAGGGCGACCATCGTGCCGAAGTCCTGCTCGGCCACCGCGTCGATGGCGTGCAGCCCGAAGCGGGTGGCCAGCCAGCGGTCGAACGCGCTCGGCGTACCACCGCGTTGCACGTGGCCGAGCACGACCGCCCGGGCCTCGGCACCGGTGCGCTGCTCGATCTCGCCGGCCAGGCGGTCGCCGATGCCGCCGAGGCGGACGTGCCCGAAGGAGTCCAGCTCACCAGACACCAGCGTCATGTCACCGCCCTCGCGCGGTACGGCGCCCTCGGCGACCACGATGATCGGCGCGTACTGCGTCTGGAAACGCCGCTTGACCAGGTCGCAGACCTGCTCGATGTCGAACGGCTGCTCGGGGATGAGGACCACGTTGGCACCACCGGACATGCCGGAGTGCAGGGCGATCCAGCCGGCGTGACGACCCATCACCTCGACGACGAGCACCCGGTGGTGGGACTCGGCCGTCGTGTGCAGCCGGTCGATCGCCTCGCTCGCGATGTTGACCGCGGTGTCGAAGCCGAAGGTGAAGTCGGTGCCGGACAGGTCGTTGTCGATCGTCTTGGGTACGCCGACCACGGCGACCCCGAGGTCGGCGAGCTTGGTCGCGACACCGAGGGTGTCCTCGCCGCCGATCGCGATCAGGGCGTCGACGCCGTCGGCGGCGAGGTTGTCCTTGATCCGCTCCACGCCGCCGTCGATCGTGAACGGGTTGGTCCGGCTGGAGCCGAGGATGGTGCCGCCCCGGGGCAGGATGCCACGCACCTGCGGCACCCCCAGCTCCATGGTGAGCCCCTCGAGCGGACCCTTCCAGCCGTCGCGGTAGCCCACGAAGTCGAAGCCGTGCACCGCCACGCCCTTGCGGACCACCGCCCGGATCACGGCGTTGAGTCCCGGACAGTCGCCGCCGCCGGTGAGCACTCCGACCCGCATGATGACTCCTGATCGATTGTTGGATCGTTACAAGGGCGACCGCCAGCCTAGAGCCAGCCGGGTCGGCCACGTCAACCGTCCGGCCGCCGGCCGGCCGGCACGTACGACCGCCCCGGACCACAGGGTCCGGGGCGGTCGGTTCGAGAGGTGCTCAGCCGAGGAGCGGCGTACCGAGACCGCGGCCCTTGGTGTGCGGCTTGACCTCGATCAGCTGCTTGGCCGTGCCGGGCTTGTAGTCCGCGTTGCCCGTCTGCCTGGCGAACACCGTGCACGTACCACGGTGGTTGAACCGCACCACACCGTGCCGACCCACCGAGCAGGCGCCGGCAGCGGTGATCCGTAGGCGGAGACCGGTCGGGCTGCCGGACGCGGTTGCGTGGTACGTCGTGCGTGCATGCGGCTTGTGCGGTGCCGTCGAGGTGAACTCCACCGTCTGGATCGCACGGTGGGTGAGGATGGTCTGCGTGGCAGAGCCCTCCAGGTAGTCGCCGGTGGCGGCCTGGGTGGCCACCACGGTGCAGGTGGTGGCGTGCAGGAAGCTCACCAGTCCGGCGTCAGACACCGAGCAGGATGCGGGCGAGCCAGACGTGAAGGTGACGGCTCCAGTCGAGTCACCCGCGGCCGTGGCCTGGTAGGTGTCACCGACCCGAGCGTCGGACGCGTTCGACGTGAACGCCAGCGCCCCGTCGGCCTTCACGGTGAAGGACTGCTGCTGAGCACCGGCCAGGTAGCCACGCGTGTCGGCCTGTGCTGCGTCGATGGTGCAGGTCCCGGGTCCGACGAGTCTGACGGTGCCCGAGTCGTCGAGGTGGCTGACCACGGTGCAGACACCATCGGAGTCCGGGTCGACCGAGAACGTCACCGGCTTGCCGGAGTCGCCGCCGGTCGCGGTGGCGTCGTACCGGTCGCCGACGGTCGGCGTCGAACCGGGGTCCGACGTGAAAGAGATCGACTGCGGCGCGCGAGGCTGGGAGACCGCGATCCCATACGTGTAAGGGGAGTAGATCGTGGTCAGAGGGGACTCGTGGCCTCCGAGGCTCTTCTGCCACACCGTGGCACCGCCGCCACCGGGACCGAAGAAGCCGTCCTCCCCTGCCGTGAGCACCGTGCCCGTCGCGTCGACGGCGACGGTGAAGGGGTTGTTCGTGTTCTGGAAGCCGACGTCGGTCGGGGTACCGTCCGGGGCGTACTCGACGACGTTGCCCGCGCACTCGTTCGCCACGTAGACGTTGTCGTCCTGGTCGGAGGTCAGACCGATGGGGCAGGCCAGCCCGGTGGCGAAGTCGGTCTGGGTGCCTTCGGCGTCGAGCTTGACGATGCGCCCGTTCCCTTCGTCCGAGACGAAGACAGCGCCCGTCGAGTCCACGGCCACGCCTTCGGGGTACGAGAGCCCGGTGAACGGGACCTGCGTCTCCGTACCGTCGGGTGTCCGCTTCACGACCTGCTGGTTGCCGTTGTCGGCAACATAGAGGTTGCCGGCATCGTCCACGGCCACCTGCAGTGCCGCGTTCACGGTGTTGAAGGTCAGGTCGGTCCGGGTCCCGTCCGGCGCGATCTGGACCACGTCGTTGTTCTCCTGGGCGATGAAGAGGTCACCGACCTTGTCCACGGCGAGCCCGTAGGGCTGAACGCCGCCGACGTAGACCGACTTGTCGCCGTCGGGATCCACCGCCATGACCTGGCCCTGCCACGTGTCGGAGACGAAGACCGTGCCCGGGGCCGCCGGAGTGAAGTCAGGGACGTCGGCATGGGCGGCACCGGCCAGGGAAACGACGCCGGCGACCGACACCGCGGAGGCCAAGGCCAAGGCGGCAAGAGAGGCCACGCCGGTACGGCGTGGACGAACGAGATGTTCGGGCATGCTGGTGTCCTTATGCTTGGGCTGGCGCCCACACCGAGGTCTGAGGAGCAGTGCCAGAGGGGGGTCGGCGATGACTACCGCCGACCAGCAGCGAACCATGCCGAGGGTCGCCAGGTCCGGGGCTTGGCGGCGAGTGCCCCTGATGACTAGGGAGTCTGACCGATCGGCCATCTCCGAACGGGGTACTCCGGTCGGGGATCGGCGGCACCTCAGTCGGGGAGGACGACCCGATCGGCGACGACCTGCTCGGCGACGTTGGTGACCGCCTGCCGGGCCAGCGGCATGCGTCCCACCATGACCTCAACGGCCAGGGCCCACAGCAGGCAGAGCGCGAGCGCACCACCCCACATCGGGAGGGATCCGAGGTTGAGGAGGGACGTGTAGAGGAGGGGCCCGACCACTCCCGAGGCACCCCAGGCCAGCTGGGTGGCCGCCATGAACCGCCCACGCTGGTCGGGCGGTGGGGCCTCTGCCGACAACGCGGCGACCACCGGACCGGCCGTCATCTCGCCCAACGTGTAGACGAACGCGCCCACCAGTACGACGACCACGCCGACGGACACGGTCAGCACGCCCGCGGCGTACAGCATCGCGAAGGACACGGCCGTGAACACGATCGCGCGGTGCAGCACCAGCCGCCGGGAAATCCCGGTCATCGACCGTACGACGAGCCCCTGGCCCACCCCGATCATCACGGTGTTGATCACGAAGACGGTGCCGGGCAGCCAGCCCGGCAACCCGAGGGTGGTCACGAAGTAGACCGGCATCGCGACGTTGAGCGTCGTCTCGGCGAGGGCGTAGCAGAAGATCACCACGATCAGCCAGCGGTAGCCGCCGTCGGCGAACGGGGCCCACCACCCACTCGTGAGCCCCGCCGGCGTGGTCTCGTCGCTCACCGCCGGCCGACCGCCGCCGGCCACCCCGAGCATCAGCCCGAAGGCGAGGACGTACGACGCGGCGTTGACCAGGACGACGGACTGGAACGCCGCGCCGGACCCGATCGTCAGGGCGACCGCGGCGAGGATCCCGCCCACGCCGTACCCGGCGTTGCGCATCGCCTGCAGGAAGCCGAACCAGATCTCGCGCTCACCTCGCTGGGTGATCTGGGTGATCATCGGACCCAGCGCGCCCCAGAAGCCGAACCGCGTGGCGCTCGCGGCGAAGATCAGGACCGTGACCGCGACCATCGAGTGGGCGAACGGGTAGAGCGCGAAGGCGACGGCAGCGCCCGCGTTGCCCGCCTGCATGACGAGGCGCGGGCCGAACCGGTCGACGAGCGAGCCGATCAGAGGGACCGTCGGCATCACCACGAGGTTGGCGAGCGTCATCGCCAGCCCGACCTGGACCAGGCTGAGTGAGGTCTGGTGGAGGAAGTAGAGGATGGAGAGCGGCATCCAGACACCGCTGCCGACGGCGTCGATGGCCAGCGCCGACACGAACCGTCGGTGGGGCCCCACGTCGGGGAAGCCGAGTCTCTGCAGCACGTGCTCATCCTCCAACTTCAAGCCCGGTTGAGGGCAAACGCTTGTCCCGGGACAGCCCGTAGGCTCCGGCCATGACGTTCTCCATCGTGGCGCGCTCCACCGACGGTGAGTCGTGGGGCGTGGCCGTCGCCTCGAAGTTCCTGGCCGTCGGTGCCGTCGTACCCGCGGCCGTCGCCCACGTCGGTGCCATCGCCACGCAGGCCGACGCCAACGTCGCCTACAAGGGCCTCGCGCTCTCCCACCTGGACGACGGCGCGACCGCGTCGGTGGCGCTCCTCCGCCTGCTCGAGGAGGACGACGGCCGCGACCACCGGCAGGTGGGCATCGTCGACAGCGAGGGCGGAGCCGCGACCCACACCGGTCACGGCTGCCTCGACTGGGCCGGCGGCGTCACGGGCGAGGGCTACGCCATCCAGGGCAACATCCTGGCCGGCGAGTTCGTGGTCGCGGCCATGCAGGACGCCTTCGAGGCCACCGACGACGACGAGCCGTTGGCGCGGCGCCTGCTGGCGGCCCTCGCGGCCGGGGACGACGCCGGAGGCGACCAGCGCGGGCGGCAGTCGGCCTCCCTGCTCGTGGTCCGCGAGGGTGCAGGGTACGGCGGGCGCGACGACGTCGCCGCGGACCTCCGCGTCGACGACCACGGCGACCCGGTCACCGAGCTCGCGCGGCTGCTCGACCTCAACGACCTCTACCTGACGGCGTCCACGGAGATCGAGCGCGTCGAGGTCACCCCCGAGCTGGCGGCCGAGATCGAAAAGCTGGTGCAGGCACGCGGCTTCCCGGACCTCGGCTCCTGGGTAGGCACCGAGAACTACGAGATGCGGGTCGACCCCGAGGGCGCCTGGATCGACGAGAGGATCCTCGAGGTCCTCCGCACGACGAGCCCAGAGCGTTGAGCGTCCTCGCCATCGACGCGGGCACCACCGGGGTGACCGCGCTGGTCGTCACCGAGCAGGGCGTGATCGCCGCCCGCGGCTACCAGGAGTTCGCCCAGCACTTCCCGCGACCGGGCTGGGTGGAGCACGCTCCGGAGGAGATCTGGCAGGCGACGCTCGAGGCCACCCGCGACGTGCTCGCGTCGTACGACGCCTCGCAGCTGCGGGCGATCGGCATCACCAACCAGCGCGAGACGGTCCTGCTCTGGGACCGCGAGACGCTCGGGTCGCCGCGACGGGCGATCGTGTGGCAGGACCGCCGGACGGCCGAGATCTGCGAGCGGCTGCGCGACGCGGGCCACGAGGAGCGGGTCACCGAGCTGACCGGGCTGCGGCTCGACCCCTACTTCTCGGGCACCAAGCTGACCTGGCTGCGCGAGAACGAGCCGCACACCTGGGCGCTGGTCGAGGACGGCCGGTACGCCGTCGGCACGGTCGACTCCTACCTCGTCGCGCGGATGACCCGGGGCACCTGGCACGTGACCGACGTGTCCAACGCGAGCCGTACCCTGCTGCTGGACCTGACCACCGGCGAGTGGTCCGACGAGCTCTGCGCGCTGTTCGGCGTACCCCGCGACGCGCTGCCCGACCTGGTGCCCAACTGGGGCGAGATCGCGACCACCGACCCGGCGTCGTTCTGCGGCCTCGAGCTGCCCATCGCCGGCCTGGCCGGCGACCAGCAGTCCGCGTTGTTCGGGCAGACCTGCTTCGACGCCGGCGACGCCAAGTGCACCTACGGCACCGGGTCGTTCATCCTCACCAACACCGGTACGTCGCTCGAACGCTCCGACGCCGGGCTCCTGTCGACCGCCGCCTGGCGCTCGCCCGCGGGCGAGCTGACCTACGCCCTCGAAGGGGCCATCTTCGTGACCGGTGCCGCGGTCCAGTGGCTGCGCGACGGCCTGCAGATCGTCGGCTCCGCATCGGAGACCGAGGCGATCGCGGCGACCGTCGAGTCGTCCGAGGGCGTCGTCTTCGTCCCGGCGCTGACCGGCCTCGGTGCCCCCCACTGGGACCCGCACGCGCGCGGCCTCATCATCGGCCTCACCCGGGGCACGACCCGCGCCCACGTCGTCCGCGCGACCCTGGAGGCGATCGCGTTCGAGGTGCGCGACGTACTGGCCACCATGCCCGAGAGCGACCGAGGTGCGCTGCGGGTCGACGGCGGCGCCAGCGCCAACGACCTGCTCTGCCGGCTCCAGGCCGACCAGCTCGGGGTGCCCGTGGAGCGTCCGCGGATCGTCGAGACGACCGCCCTCGGCGCCGCGTTCCTGGCCGGGCTCGGGGTCGGGGTGTGGGACTCCGCCGACGACCTCCGCGAGACCTGGCAGCTCGACCGGCGCTTCGAGCCGGGCGCCGACCGGGTGGACGCGGACGCGTCGTACGCCCGCTGGCAGGACGCCGTCGAACGCGCGAAGGGCTGGGCCGTCTGAGGCTGGACGCTCTAGCCGAGGGCGTCGCGCGCCGCCTGCGCTGCGTCCCGCCGGCGTACGGCGTCCGTGTGGGCCTGCTCGGCCTCCGTCTGGTTGTCCTCGGCCTCGGACAGCTCGTCGTCGGTCTCCTCCGCACTGGACTCGAGCTCGGAGAGGCGGCGCTTCAGCTCGTCGATCTCCGACTGGAGCTGGAGGCTGCGCGCCTGCAGGTCCTCGACCGCGGCCCGCGCGGCGGCCAGCTCCTGCTCGGCCTCGCGCGCCGACTCCTCGGCCGTGGCGAGCGCGTCGTCGGCCTCGTCGCGGCGCCGCTTCGAGTCGTCCCCCGGTACGACGTGCAGGTCCGGCGGCGCAGGTGGCACGGCCGCGGTGGGCGAGGCCGCGAACCCGAGCGCCTCCGGCAGTGCGACCGCGGCCGACACGTCCACGGCGTCGACCCCGGTGGTCTTCAGCGACCTGACGAGCAGCCCGCTGCGTACCGCGCGCGCCGCCTCGGGATCGACCAGCGCGGCGGTCAGGGTGGCCTCGACCTCGTCCGCCACCGACTGGGTGACCCGGAACCCCTCCTCCGCTGCGAGCGCCCGGGCCTGGCCGGTGACCGCCGAGGTGAGCTGCCGCCGCTGCCTGGTCAGGGCGCGCAGCTCGCTGCCGTCCATCCCCTCCTGCGCCTCGCGCAGCGCCGCCCCGACGGCCAGCACCTGCTCGACCTGCTCGACCTCACGGCGTACGAGCAGGTTGACGACCCAGGCCGCGACCGACGGCTTGCGCAGCGCCTTGACCCGGCCGGCGAGGTCCTTCTCGGTCTTGTGGTCCTTCACCCAGGCGTCGCGGGCGGCCGTGAACTGCTCCACGGGAAGTGCGTAGAGGCCGTCCGCGACGGCCAGCAGCTCCTCGGTCACAGGGTCATCCTTCCAGCACCAGCTCGCGCTCGACCGGGTACGGCGGCCACTCGGCGTGCTGCTCCCGCCCGGACTCGACCCAGCCCAGATGCAGATAGCACCCCATCGCCTGCTGGTTGGCGGCCAGGCACCACAGCCGCGGCCGCTGCCCGCCCGCGCGTACCGCGGCGACGGCCCGGTCGACGGCCAGCCGCGCCAGCCCGGTGCCCCAGCGCTCGGGGTGCACCGCGAGGTGACGCAGGGTGGTCGCGTCGTACGCCACGAAGCAGACCGGCCTCTCGGCGGCGTCCATGAGCTCGACGGTGACGTCGGGAGCCGCCAGCACCGCCCGCCAGCGGGCGAGCACCCCGTCGCGCGGGAACGGGAACTGCTCGGGCGGGAAGACGTGACGCAGCGCGTGCAGGTTGGCGATCTCTTCGAGCGCGGTCAGGCCGTCGGCGTCCGCGGGCGTCGCGAGGCGGAAGGTCATGCACCGTCCTCGCCGAGACCACGCTCGAGGGCATAGCGGGTGAGCTCGACACGGTTGTGCATCTGCAGCTTGCGCAGGGTGTTCTGCACGTGGTTCTGCACGGTGCGGTGGGACAGCACGAGCCGCTCCGCGATCTGCTTGTAGCTCATGCCCTTCGCCACCATCTTGAGGATCTCGTTCTCGCGCGTCGTCAGCTCGTTGTCGGGCTCGGGCTCCGGTCCCTCGGCCATCCGGCGGAACTCGCCGAGCACCAGTCCGGCGAGGCCGGGTGTGAACACGGTGTCACCGGCGGCGACCCGGCGTACGGCGTCGACCAGCTCCTGGCGGGACGCCGACTTCACGAGGTAGCCCGTGGCCCCGGCCTTCACCGCCTCGAGCACGTCGCGGTGCTCCCCCGACGCGGACAGGATCAGGACCCGCGCGGACGGGTCGCGCTGCAAGACGTCCGCGGTCACCTCGACACCGCTCGGCCCCGGGATCTGGAGGTCGAGCACGACGACCTGTGGGCGCGCCGCGGGGAAGCGGGCGATGGCCTGGTGCCCGTCGGCTGCCACCGCCACGACGTCGTACCCCGCGGCCGTCAGGTCGCGCTCGACGGCGTCGCGCCACATCGGATGGTCGTCGACGACCATCACGCGAACAGCCGGCCGGTCCCCGTCGGACATGGCGCCGACCCTAACGCTCGTAGCGCCCGCGGCGATGGTGCAGCGGTGGGTCGTCGCCGACCTCGACGTGCTCGACCACGGTGGTGACCAGCGTCGACCAGCCCACGGCCTGCTCGGATTCCACGCGCACCCCGGCCCAGGTCGCCGCCGACGCCAGCCGGGGACCCCACGCGGTCTGCTCGAACGCGGCCTGCCGGAACGTCCCGCCCGGTGCCGGTGCGGTGCCGGCGAACATCTCGGCCAGGTCGCGGTCGTCCCACCCGAGCAGCTGGACGACGCCGCAGCCAGTCTCGAGCAGCCGCTCGGTGAGGTCGGCGTCCGGGTCGAGCAGCGCGAGGATGCGCGCCTCCTCCCCCGCCGCCAGCACGAACGACGTCACCGTGAGCCCGGCTACGGTCGGGTCCGCGCCCGACGTCCACAGGCTGACCGTGCCGCCGATCCGCCCGCGGAAGCGTCGTACCGGATCGGGCTCCGGGTCGGCGAACGGGTGCCCAGGGTGGATCGTCACGCCCCCGACCCTACGGAAGCCCACCCACGCCGAGTCGGCTTGTGACGACTCGGCGGGATCTCGAGTCGGCTTGTGCCGACTCGGCGGGATCTCGACGTCCCTTTGTGCCGACTCGGCGGTCAGCGCGGGACGGTGAGCTCCCACTCCGTGCCGTGGGGACCGGTCGAGAGCACCGCGACCCCACCGAGGTCGGACATCCGGCCCCGGATCGACGACACGACGCCGAGGCGTCCCTCCTGCTCGGCCTCCTCCAGGCGCCCGGAGGCGATGCCCGTGCCCTCGTCGCGGACGGTGACCTGTACCGCGCCGGCGGACGCCTCGAGCAGGACCCACGCGAGCGCCGCCGAGCCGACGTGGACCTCGACGTTGTCGAGGCAGGCCGACACCACGGCGACGAGCTGGTCGGCGACCGCCCGGTCCAGGAGTACGCCGTCCGAGGGCGTGGCGACGGACACCCCGGGCCTGCGTTCGAGCGCGGACAGGACAGCGACGAGGTCGACCGTGCCGGGAGTCGCCTCGACCGCGTCCTGCTGGCGGATCAGGCTGCGCAGCGCCGTCTCCTGCTCTCCGGCGAGCCGACCGAGCTCGGCACCGTCGTGGCCGAGGTCGGGTCCGCGCCGCTGCACGAGCGCGAGCACCTGCAGCACGCCGTCGTGCACGACGCGGGCCAGCCTCGTGCGCTCGGCGGCGGTCGCGGCCTCGCGTTCGGCGGCAGCCGTCCGTGCCGCCGAGCGGAGCAGCGAGTCGACCATCAGCCCCACCAGCGGACCGCCGACGAGGAGTAGGAACAGGTTGCCGTAGACGGTCTCCGACAGGTAGTGCCGGGTCAGGAAGTCGTCGACCGAGAGCAGCACCGCGGCAGCGGCGCCGCCCTGGAGGCGCCAGTGGATCGACCACGCGAACATCGCCGCGATCACCCAGAAGCCGGGGACGGTCGAGTGGTAGCCGGGGTCCTTGACCGCAGCGGTCAGGGCGAGGGCGGAGAGAGCGACGCCGAGGTCGGCGAGCAACCAGCCCGTCGTACGACGGGAGTAGGAGTGGAGCACCCAGCTGATGACGCCGGTCCAGACCACGCACGCCCCGACCAGAAGGGCACCACCGACCGGGTGCGAGAAGCCGTCGCGGTAGATGTTGAGCCCGACCGTGTTGGCGACGAGCAGGATGCGCAGCACCGCCAGCCAGCGGTACATGCGGTCCTCGACCGCGATGGCAGCGGGCTCGGTCGGTCGGACCGGCAGCTTGAGACCGGGGGTCAGGACGCCTGCTTCTGCTCGGCCGCGACCGCCGCCGCGGCGTCGCGCTCGGCCCGCTTGGCCTCGGCCGCCGACTTCTGCGAGAGCTCCTTGGCCTTGGTGGCGTAGAGGTCGACGTACTCCTGGCCGGACAGCTGCATGATCTCGTACATGATCTCGTCGGTGATGGCCCGCAGGATGTAGCGGTCGTTCTCCATGCCCTCGTAGCGGGAGAAGTCCAGCGGCTTGCCGAAGCGGACGCCGGGGCGGGTGAAGGAGCCGAACTTCTTGCCCGGGGGTGCCACCTTGTCGGTGCCCAGCACGGCCACCGGGATGACCGGTGCCTTGGTCTCGAGCGCCAGCCGCGCGACCCCGGTCCTGCCTCGATAGAGGCGGCCGTCGTGGGAGCGCGTGCCCTCGGGGTAGATCCCGAAGAGGTCGCCCTGCTCGAGGATCCGTCGTGCCGACGTCAGGGCGCCCTCGGCGGCCGTGGCCCCCGAGCGGTCGATCGGCACCTGGCCCGCGCCGGAGAAGAACTTCTTCTGGAACCAGCCCTTGAGACCGGGGGTCGTGAAGTACTCCGCCTTGGCCACGAACGTCACCCGGCGCGGGAGCGTGAGCGGCATGAACATCCAGTCGGCGTACGACAGATGGTTGCTGGCGAGGATCGCCGGCCCGGTGGCGGGGACGTTCTCCGCGCCTTCGACGTGTGGCCGGAACACCAGCTTCAGCCAGGGCCCGAGTGCGATCCACTTCAGGAACCAGTAGAACACCGGGGCTCCTCCGTCTCGTCCAGGCCCGACTCGCGACTCCCCGCGACCTGGGCCCACCCTAGTCCCACGCCGGGCCACCGGCGCCTGGCCACGTCCAGCGCCGTACGGCAGGATGCGGCCATGCCCGAGACCCCCTCCGCTGACGGCGCCGCGGATCCCCTGTCCGAGCCGGCCCGCCCCGAGCTGACCGGCGGGAAGCGCGTCGGGGTCCTGCTCAGCCACGGCTTCACCGGCTCGCCGTACTCCATCAAGCCGTGGGGTCGCCACCTCGCCGAGAAGGGGTACGCCGTGGAGGTGCCGCGGCTGCCCGGCCACGGCACGACCTGGCAGCAGATGAACACCACCACGTGGGCCGACTGGTACGGCGAGGTGTCGCGCGCCTACGCCAAGCTCCACGCCGAGAACGACGCCGTCGTCGTGGGCGGGCTCTCGATGGGCGCTGCCCTGGTGCTCCAGCTGGCGTCCGAGCACGACGCCGAGATCGCCGGTGTCGTCGTGGTCAACCCCGCGGTCGCGACCAAGCGCAAGGACGTCAAGCTCCTGCCGCTGCTCAAGCACGTCGTCCCGTCGTTCCCGGCGATCGCCAACGACATCAAGAAGCCGGGCCAGGACGAGCACGGCTATCCCAGGACGCCCCTCAAGGCCGCCCACTCGATGATGTCCTCGTGGCCCGGCGTCGTGGCCGGACTGGGACGCATCACCAAGCCGGTGCTCTACCTGCGCTCGACCGAGGACCACGTCGTCGACGAGGTGTCCGAGGGCATCATCCGCGAGCGGCTGGGGTCGGCCGACGTCCGGTGGCACCCGCTCGAGAACAGCTACCACGTCGCGACCCTCGACAACGACGCCCAGGTGATCTTCGAGGAGAGCGCGGCCTTCGTCGCCGAGGTCACCGCCTGACCGCACCTGGCCGACCCGTGCCGACACGACATACGCTGCTGAACGTGACGCAGCCGGACGACGAGGCCTGGAGGCAGATCGTCGACAACTACGGCGAGCGGCCGACCCCGCCGGTCGAGCCTCCCGTCGAGGCGCCCGAGCCCTTCTACCTCGAGCTGTACGACGAGGAGTTCGTCCCGCCACCGCTGCCGCCGCCGGCGGTGATCTCTCCCGAGCGCCGGCTCGCCTGGGTCGGGCTGGTCGGCTCGCCGCTCGCGCTGGTGGTGGTCAACCTGATCGGCTACCCGCTGCCGGACGTGCTCACCGGCGCGCTCGTGCTGGCGTTCATCGTGTCCTTCGGCTACCTCGTCGCCACCATGGACCCGCGCGACCCCGACGACGACGGCGCGCGGGTCTAGCCCTCCCCGAGCCGGGCGCCGCGCCGCAGCAGGACCCAGCCGTTGTCGGAGCCGGCGACGGCCCACCCGTTCTTCTCCAGTGCCTTCGCGACCGCTGAGCCCTGCTCCTGCAGGGCAACCGTCGCGCCGGACCGGTCCAGCACACCCTGCCATCCGGGCTCCAGCGACATCAGCGTCGACGTGTCCCGCAGGTGGCTCACGGGGTAGGCGTCCGCGAGCCCGTCGACGTACCGGTCGAGGTCCGGATGGCGCCAGGCCAGCCACCCCCCGAGCGTGAAGTCGTTGAAGACCGTGGTGCCCGCGGGCAACCGGTCGAGCCGGCCGTCCAGGGCGAGCGGCACCCGCCCGGGGTCCGCTGCCGTGTGCGGTACGACGAGCGCCACGACCGCCAGCAGCGCGGCCGCGGCGCCTGCCAACCCGAGCCGCTCGCGCCTCGTCGAGCCCGGCTCCGGCATCTCGTCCGACGCGGGGATGAGCGACTGGAGAGCCGCCGCCAGCAGGGGCGAGACCACGATCGCGCCGATGATGACGGTGCGGACGGCGTACCACGTCCAGAAGACGGCGCTGAGCACGACCAGGACCCTGAACCACGAGGCACCCTCGCGCTTCCAGACCCACAGCGCCACCACGGCCACGCACGACAGGAGCACGCTCATCGGAGGGCCGCCGAGCAGGTGGGGATGCTGCCACTCGGTGATGTACTGCCCGCGCTCGGACACCACGAACGGCGCGGCGAACACGCGCCAGCCCACCGGGTTGAGCAGGACCACGACCGCCGACGCCAACGGCACCAGCGCGAGTCGCACGACCTGGCTGCGCGAGGCCCGGCGGCCGACCACGACCGCGACCACGCACAGCGCGCCGTACCCGACACCCACGAACCAGAACCCGTGGCACAGCGACCAGAGCCAGCTCAGCGGGACGAGCCACCAGCGTGGCGTGAGGTCCTGCTCGGCCCGCAGCCAGACGCCCATGACGACCACGAGGAAGGCATAGCTGAGGAGCTGCGGGCGGGGCGTCATGGCGCCCTCGCCGGCGGCGAGGAACAGCATCGCGGCGACGGCCGCCGGCAGCGGCGAGGCGTAGCGCCGGTCGAGCAGGAACACCATGAGGACGACCAGCACCACCATGGCGACGTACATCCAGACCAGGCCGGGCAGGCCGAGCCAGCGGTTCACCAGGGCCGAGGCGACCTCGGGAAGCGGCTGGGTCGGGACCCACGGCGAGGTCGCGAACGTCGACCAGTGTCCCGGCGGAGACAGCGACCCCTGGTGCAGGAAGTCCTCACCGAGCCGGAGGTGCCACCACGAGTCCGGGTCCTTCAGCGGACCCGACGCACGCTCCGCGACCCAGGCGACGCTGACGCCCAACAGGACGTACGGCGCCCCTCGCACCAGCCGGTCGCTCCACGAGGCCATGCCGGGATCGTGCCAGCAATGCCCTACGGGCGAGGCCGAATGAGGTTCGGGTGTGTCTCAGTGCCGGGCCAGGTCGGCCGCACCGATCAGGCCGGCGCGGTTGCCGAGGCGGGCCCTCCGGATCTCGAGCATCGGTCGGTGCCCGCGCCCGGTGAGCTGCGCGACGAAGGCCGCCCGGACCGGGTCGAGCAACAGGTCGTCGGCCGCGCTCACCCCGCCGCCGATGACGACGACGGCCGGGTCCAGCACCGCGGTGAGCGACGCGATCCCCTCGCCGAGCCACCGACCGAGCGCGGCCAGCTGCTCGAGGGCGAACGTGTCTCCGTCGCGGGCGGCCTCGGTGACCAGTGGTCCGGTGATCGCGTCGGGATCGCCACCGGCCCGCGCCAGGAGGTCGGCGGCGAGCAGCGACCCGGCACGGGCAGCCGCGCGCGACTCGCGCACGAGGGCCGAGCCGCTGGCGTACTGCTCGAAGCAGCCACGGTTGCCGCAGCCGCAGAGGATGCCGTCGGGCACCACTCGCATGTGCCCGATCTCGGCGCCCACGCCGAAGGCTCCGCGGTACAGCGAGCCGTCGAGCACGACGCCTCCGCCGACGCCCGTCCCGACCGTGACGAGGAGCAGGTCGTCGACGTCGTGACCGGCGCCGTACTGGAACTCGCCCCAGGCCGCGGCGTTGGCGTCGTTCTCGACCACGACCGGCAGGTCGAGCCGGGCCTCGAGATCGGCCTTCAGGTCGAGGTCGCGCCAGGCGAGGTTGGGGGCGAAGAGCACGACCGACCGGCCCTTGTCGATGTAGCCGGCGGCCCCGATGCCCACCGCCTCGATCCGGTGGCGGGTGTGGAGCTCGGTCACCAGCTGCTCGATCGCGGCCTCGATCGCGTGGGCGTCGGTGGCGGGGGACTCCACCCTCAGCTCCTCGAGGATCCGCCCTGCGTCGTCGACGACACCCCCGGCGATCTTGGTGCCGCCGACGTCGATGCCGATCGCCAGCGTCATCCGTCGCCCTCCGGCCACTCGTCGTCCAGACGGATCCGCTCGACACCCGGATCGCGGTCGGGCACGTGGGTCGCCATCATCCCGGACACCGCGAGCATCAGCGACGACGCGGCGCTGGTGAGGTGGGCGCGCACCTCGGGGCTGGTCTCGCGGATCGCGGCCACCGTGCGGCACACCGGGCACCAGGTGCACTCCGGGCCGCCGGTCGCGAGGTGCTCGTGCAGGTCGTCGGCGACGGTCGAGAATCCGTCGCCGTGCTCCTTCGCCCAGCCGGAGATGGCGCCGAACAGCTTGGCGGCCTCCTCGGCGACGGTGCCGATGGGCTCGTGGCCGTCCGGCCGCTCGTTCACGGTGCCTCCTGATGATCCGCAGCGAACCTCACCTGCAGCTCGCCCCCGTCCACTCGCGCGCCGACCACCTGGTGCCGGGCCAGCCCGGTGGGCAGGGTGAGGAGACGACGATACGACGCCACGGTCACGACCAGATCGTCGCCGTCCCTGGCGAGATCGACGTCGGCCCGGGAGACGTTCGGCAGCCAGAGGTGCAGGACGGCGCCGTGGCTGGTCCGGGTGATCCGGAGCGGCTCGCGCGAAGGGGGTACGCCGAGCGGGTCGCCGTCGCCGTACAACATGCTGCCGAGGTCCGCGAGTGCCTCGAGCCCGACCGGCTCGGCCGGACGGTACTCCGAGCGCCAGACCTGCACTCCGGCGAACGAGTCGTCGACCTGCCCGAGAACGCCGGCCTGCGCCTCGACCCAGCCCGACCGCCACGGGTCGGCGGCGTCCTGGGGGAACACGCGGTTGGCCACCACCCCGTCCACGCGGTAGCCGAAGAGCGACAGCGTGGTGTAGCTCCGACGAGCCTCGGCGAGCACCACCTGCTCCGGCGTGAGCACGAGCCGGACGCTGGCCCCGCGGCCGGTGAGGAGCGCACGCACCTGGTCGATCTCGGCGTGGAGACGTTCGACGGCTGCGAAGACGTCGTCCTCCGGCATGGGCACGCCGGCCGCCCGCGCCAGCACCGGCTTGAGCACCTTGACGACCCGCCGCTCGACCGGGAAGACGCGGGTCATGTACCAGCCGAGCGCCTCCGGCAGCGCCAGCAGCCGCAGCGTCTCGGCCGTCGGTGCGCAGTCGACGATGATCACGTCCCAGTCGTCGGAGAGGGCGTGCAGGCGCAGCTCGAGCAGCGCCAGGATCTCCTCGGCTCCCGGGATCACCGTGAGCTCCTCCGCTGCGACCGGGTCCACCCCGGCCATCTCGAGCACGCTCAGCAGGTAGCCCTGGATCTCGGCCCACGACTGCTCGAACCGCAGCTGCGCGTCGACCTGGTGCACGAACAGCTGGGGCGCCACCTCCTCCGGCTCACTGCCGAGGGTGACGCCGAAGGCGTCGGCCAACGAGTGCGCCGCGTCGGTCGAGAGCACCAGCGTGCGCCGACCCGCGGCGGCCGCGATCGTCGCCGTCGCGGCCGCGATCGTGGACTTGCCGACACCGCCCTTGCCGGTGAACAGGAGGATCCGCACGGGCGACGCAGCGATCGGCCCGGCTCAGCCGAGCGACTCGACGCGCTTCTTGAGGCCCTTCAGCGCGGCATCGATGAGGATCTTCTCGCCCTTGCGCTTGAGCATCCCGATCAGCGGGATGGACACGTCGAGCGCCAGTCGGTAGGTCACGTCGGTGGTGCCGTTCTCGAGCTCGGTGAGCACGTAGGCGCCGTCCAGTGCGCGCAGCATCTTGCCCTGGTGGAGGGTCCAGGTGACGTGGTCGTCGCCGGACCAGATGTAGGCCAGGGTGTACTCGTCCTTGATCGGCGACACGTCGAGCTTGAAGAAGACCTTCTCGGCCCGGCCGTCGGGGAGCTCGGAGACGACCTCCGCCGTGGTCACGCCCTTGGCCCAGTGCGGGTACGACGGAAAGTCGGCGATGACCTCCATCACCTGGGTGGGCAAGGCGTCGATGACGATCGACGATGTGGTCTGCTCGGCCATCTGAACCTCCTCGGTCGGGGCCCTGCCTCCGCGGTCAGCGGGTCGCGTCCCGGGCTCGGCGAGCCTAGCGGATCACACCGTGACCACTCGGCGGTAACCTCCCCGGGAAACCTGGACCGTCCCCCGCTGGAGGCAACGTGCGCGAGTACTCCTCCCCGTTGAACGTCGAGATCCCCACGACGGGGAATCTCACCGACGACGTGGTGGCGAACGCCGCCGACTCGCCGAGCAGCGTCGCGTTCTCCCGCCGTCGCGGCACCGAGTGGGAGGACGTCACCGCCGCCGAGTTCCTCGACGAGGTGCGCGCCGTCGCCAAAGGACTGGTCGCCGTCGGCATCGTGGTCGGCGATCGGGTGGCCCTGATCTCCAAGACCCGTTACGAGTGGACCCTGGTCGACTACGCCATCTGGTTCGCCGGGGCCGTCACGGTCCCGGTGTACGAGACGTCGTCCGCCGAGCAGATCGAGTGGATCCTCAGCGACTCGGGGGCTCGTGCGGTCGTGGCCGAGGGCACCGTCCACACCGCCCGGATCGCCGAACGACGCTCCTCCCTCTCGGAGCTCAACCACGTGTGGTCGCTGGACGACAACGCCGTCGAGGTGCTCCGGCGACTCGGCGAGGACATCTCCGACCACGAGCTCGAGTCACGTCGTACGACGGCGACGCCGCTCGACCTCGCCACGGTCATCTACACGTCGGGCACCACGGGCCGGCCCAAGGGATGCCTGCTCACGCACGGCAACTTCATGTTCGAGCTCGGCGTCGCGGTCCCCGAGCTGCATGAGCTCTTCGACCCCGAGGACGCCTCGACCCTGCTGTTCCTGCCGCTCGCCCACGTCTTCGCACGGATCATCCAGATCGGCGCGGTCCGGGCACGGGTCCGGCTGGGCCACAGCGCCGACATCAAGCGCCTGCTCCCCGACCTCGCGGAGTTCCAGCCGACGTTCGTCCTCGCCGTGCCTCGGGTCTTCGAGAAGGTCTTCAACACCGCGTCCCAGCGGGCGACCGCCGAGGGGCGCGGCGGCATCTTCGACCGAGCCGCCGAGACCGCGATCGCCTACTCGCGAGCCCTCGACCGCGGCAGGGTCCCGATCGCCGTACGCGCCCGTCACGCCGTGTTCTCCCGGCTGGTCTACGGCCGGCTGCGTGCGGCCCTGGGCGGGAGGTGCGCGTACGCCGTCTCCGGTGGCGCCCCTCTCGGCGACCGCCTCGGCCACTTCTACCGCGGCATCGGGCTGACGGTGCTCGAGGGCTACGGCCTCACCGAGACCACCGCGGCACTGACCGCCAACCGTCCCGACGCCCTCAAGGTCGGCTCCGTCGGACAGCCCCTCCCCGGCACCGAGGTCCGGGTCGCCGAGGACGGTGAGCTGTTGTTCCGCGGGGGTCAGGTCTTCGCCGGCTACTGGGAGAACGAGTCGGCCACCGCCGAGGTCCTCGAGCGCGACGGCTGGTTCCATACCGGAGACATCGGCGAGATCGATGAGGAGGGGTTCGTCCGGATCACCGGGCGCAAGAAGGAGATCCTGGTGACCGCGGGCGGCAAGAACGTCGCCCCGTCAGTGCTCGAGGACCGCGTGCGTGCCCACCCCTTGGTGAGCCAGTGCCTCGTGGTCGGGGACGGGCAGCCGTTCATCGCTGCCCTGGTGACTCTCGACCCCGAGGCGCTCCACGACTGGACGGCCGCCCAGGGCAAGGGCGACGACCCGGCCTCGCTCGCCGACGATCCCGACGTACGCGCCGAGGTCCAGCGCGCCGTCGACGACGCCAACGCCGCCGTCTCGCGTGCCGAGTCCATCCGCAAGTTCACGATCCTCCCGCACGACTGGACGGAGGAGGGCGGTCAGCTGACGCCCAGCCTGAAGCTCAAGCGCAACGTCGTCGTACGCGAGTGCAAGGACGAGATCGCGGCTCTCTTCGCCTGACGTGCCGTCCTCCGCGTGCGGATTTTGCAATTCGCCAACGCAACGTCCTCCCCGCCCATAACATCTGACTCGCGTGTTTCGGGCTCTCCGGAGGACCTTCCAGACCTTCGGAAACCGGGCCGCAACCACACGTACTGCCAGCCCGCATCGCCCCGGACGGCAGGTGTCCGAACGAAGGGAAAACCCGAAATGGATCGCCGCAGGCTGCTGATGATGCTCGCCGTGCTCGTCGCCCTCGCCGGCACGGCACTCGTGTTCCTGTACGTGAAGGGTGCGGACAGCCGCGCCGGTTCCAAGTACGACAGCGTGAGCGCGCTCCAGGCGACGCAGGACATTGCGGCCGGTGAGACGTACGACTCCGCGTTGGCGGAGGGCAAGATCACCCTGCAGCAGATCCCGCAGGCCGTCGTCGACGCCAACGCCGGCTACCAGACCTCGACCGCGGAGCTGAAGGGCAAGATCGCCTCGGTCCCGATCCTCGCCGGCCAGCTCGTCGTGGCCGGGCAGTTCGGCAACACGGTCGCCGCACCCACCTCGTCGCTGCCCATCCCGAAGGGCATGATCGCGATCTCGGTGAACCTCACCGACCCCGACCGGGTGGCCGGCAACATCCAGAACGGTTCCCAGGTCGCCATCTTCGTGACCGGCGCCGGTGGCCCGGAGCACAAGCTGGTGGCCGCTGCGACCACGGACGGGACCCTGCCGGGGTCCAGCGAGACGGCCCTGCTGCTCGCGAAAGTCACCGTCCTGAACGTCGGCTCCCCGGTGCCGGTCTCGACGACGACCACCGACCAGACCGGGACCCAGACCACCGAGACCCTGCCACGCACCCTCCTGACGTTGGCCGTCACGCAGAACGAGGCCCAGAAGGTGATCTTGGCGTCCAAGAAGGCCGACCTGACCTTCGGGCTCCTGACGACCGCGAGCGGTGTGCACACGAGTCCTGGAACCACCTTCACGAACCTCTTCAAGTGAGCTGACATGCCAGTCATCGTCGATCCCGACAGCACCACCGCGCGCCGGTTGCTGGGTGCTCTGCCACCCGGCTGCCAGTCGGTGGACACCACGGAGCGTCTCCTGCCGTGGCTCGCCCAGCACCCCGAGGAGTACGTCGTGGTGCTGGGGCCGAACATCTCGTTCGGTGACGGGGTCACGGTGTGCGAGGGCCTGCGGACCTCCCGTCCGGCCACCAGCGTCGTGTTCGTCCGGCCGGCCCTCGACACCGCGCTCCTCGCCCGGGCCATGCAGGCCGGTGCGCGCGAGGTCGTCGCGATGGACGACCTCCACCTGGTCGCCGGTGCGGTCTCGCGGGCGCACCAGTTCTCCCAGGCCCTGCGCGGCCCGGAGGCCTCCAAGCACAACGGGCACGTGATCTCCGTCTTCTCCCCCAAGGGTGGGGTCGGCAAGACCACGGTCGCGGTCAACCTGGCGCTCGCCTTGACCGACAAGGGTGCGCGTCAGGTCTGCCTGGTCGACTTCGACCTGGCCTTCGGTGACGTGGCGATCACGTTGCAGCTCTTCCCGTCGCACACCATCGAGCATGCGATCGGGTCCGAGGAGGACCTGGACACGCCGATGCTGAACTCGCTGCTCACGCGCTACCAGGACTCCCTGAAGGTCCTCGCCGCGCCGAGCCATCCCGACGTACGCGAGCGCATCTCGCCGCTGCTGATCTCGAAGGTCCTGCGCACCCTGCGCACCATGTTCGACTACGTCGTGGTGGACACGGCGCCGGCCTTCGACGAGCAGACGCTGACCGCGCTGGACGAGACGGACGAGTGCATCATCGTGGCCACCCTCGACGTACCGACCCTGAAGAACGTCAAGGTCGCGCTCGACACGCTCGAGATGCTCAACATCGGGCGCGGTCACCGCTACCTCCTCCTGAACCGTGCGGACGACGCCGTCGGCATCGGCGCGGACAAGGTCGAGACGATCCTCGGGATGAACGTCGCCTCGCAGATCTCGACGTCCATCGACATCGCTGCGGCGACCAACGCGGGGACCCCGATCATCGCGGCCAGTCCGCAGCACCCGTCGAGCGCCGCCTTCCGCAACCTGTCGGCCCTGCTGTCCGGCGAGCCGGAGAGTGGCGCGGGCGGCGACCCCGGTCGCCACGCGGACGCCGACAACGACCGCTTCGCCAAGCTCTTCCGGATCAAGAGGTGACATCGTGAGCAGTCTCGCCGAACGACTTGCCGCCGCCCGCAAGCAGACCGAGCCCGGCGCAGGCCCGCCACCTCCCCCGGCACCCGCCGGCAAGGAGGGCGCGGAGCCCGCCACCCAGTCCGCGCCTCCGCCGCGCGCTCCGGGCGGCAGCGACCCCGCCGACGCCGAGGGCGGGCTGCGCTCGCGCGCGGCTGCGGCCTCGACGTCACGCGTCAACCGGCGCGGCAATGCCGAGTTCGAGCGGCTGGAGGAGCTCAAGCACGACGTCCACACCGAGCTGCTCAAGCAGCTCGGCCCCCAGCTGTACGACGCGAACCTCGACCAGGCCGAGCTCGACCACCGGGTCCGAGCGGTCCTGGCCCAGCTGATGAGCTCGCAGGAGCGGCCGATCAGCAACGCCGACCGCAACCGCCTCACGCAGGAGATCAGCGACGACATCCTCGGCTACGGGCCGATCGAGCCGTTCCTGCGCGACATCGACGTCTCCGAGGTCATGGTCAACGGTCCCGACTCGGTCTACCTCGAACGCGACGGCAAGCTGGTCAAGGCCAACGCCCACTTCAGCGACGAGGCACACGTCCGACGCACCATCGACAAGATCGTCTCCCGCATCGGCCGTCGCGTCGACGAGTCCAGCCCGATGGTCGACGCGCGGCTCCCTGACGGCAGCCGTGTCAACGCGATCATCCCGCCGCTGGCCGTCGACGGCTCCTCGCTGACGATCCGCAAGTTCGCAGCCGACCCGCTGACCTCGGACGACCTCATCTCGTTCGGCACCCTGAGCGAGCGCTCGGTGGAGTTCCTCGAGGCCTGCGTCCGTGGCCGGCTCAACATCATCGTGTCCGGGAGCACCGGTGCCGGGAAGACGACCTCGCTCAACGTGCTGTCGTCGTTCATCCCGGAGGACGAGCGCATCGTCACCATCGAGGACGCCGCCGAGCTCCAGCTCAAGCAGGACCACGTCGTACGCCTCGAGTCGCGGCCGCCCAACATCGAGGGCCGCGGCGCGGTCAGCATCCGCGACCTGGTGAAGAACAGCCTGCGTATGCGCCCCGACCGCATCATCGTCGGCGAGGTCCGCGACGCCTCCGCGCTCGACATGCTGCAGGCGATGAACACCGGTCACGACGGTTCGATCTGTACGCTCCACTCCAACGGTCCGCGCGACACGCTGGCCCGCATGGAGACGATGGTGCTGATGGCCGGCATGGACCTCCCGGTGCGCGCGATCCGCGAGCAGGTCGCCTCGGCGGTCGACCTCATCGTCCACCAGACCCGCTTCAAGGACGGCTCGCGCCGCATCACCAGCCTGACCGAGGTCGAGCGGATGGAGGGCGACATCATCACCCTCCAGGACATCTTCGTCTACGACCACTCGGCCGGGTTCGACGCGGACGGCAAGGCCCAGGGGCTCCTGCGCTCGACCGGCCTGCGCCCGAAGTTCCTGGAGAAGATGGAGCACAGCAACGTGCACGTCGACCCGATGCTCTTCGCGATGGACGGTCTGCGATGACCCACGGCATGACGGCGGTCATGCCGCTCGCGACCACCTCCTGGCAGATGTACGCCGGCGTGGGATCGCTCGGCGTCGCCCTGGTGGTCATCCTGGTCCTGGCGATCCCTCGCCAGCGCGGGCTCACCACCGAGCAGCGCGTCTCGCAGTACGCCGCCCGGGCCGCCAACACCGGCGGCGCCGGTACGCCGTACACCGCACCGCAGGCGGCGCGTCCGGAGGAGACCGCCCTGGCCTCGGCCAAGGACGCCGCCGCCAAGGTGCTGAAGCGCAACCAGTCGCTCGAGGTGAAGATCGCCCGGCGGCTCGAAGGCGCCGGCAGCCAGTGGCGGCCGTCGGAGTGGCTGCTCTTCCACGCGGCCATCTTCATCGGCGTCGCGATCCTCGGCCTCCTCCTCGGTGGCGGGAACCTGATCGTGGGCCTGATCTTCATGGGTGCCGGCGCCCTCGGACCGTGGATGTACCTCGGCTTCCGACGCCGTCGGCGCAAGAAGAAGTTCGAGGCCGCGCTGCCCGACACGCTGCAGCTCATGTCCGGATCGCTGGCCGCCGGACTCTCGCTCGCCCAGTCGGTCGACACGATCGTCCGCGAGGGCACCGAGCCGATCACCTCCGAGTTCAAGAAGGTGCTCGTCGAGACGCGCCTCGGCCTCTCGCTGGAGACCGCCCTGCAGGGCGTGGCCGACCGCTTCGAGAGCAAGGACTTCGACTGGGTGGTCATGGCGATCAACATCCAGCGGCAGGTCGGCGGCAACCTCGCCGAGCTGCTCAACACGGTGGCCGGGACCATGCGCGAACGCGAGTACATGCGTCGGCAGGTGGCCGCCCTGGCCGCCGAGGGCAAGCTCTCCGCGATGGTGCTCGGCGGACTGCCTCCGATGTTCCTGCTCTACCTGATGCTCGCCAACCGGACCTACGTGATGGTGCTGTTCCAAAGGCCGATCGGGATTGCCATGCTGGTCACGGGCGGCGTCATCCTGTCCGTGGGTGTGTTCTGGATGAGCCGTCTGGTCAAGGTCGAGGTGTGACGTGACGATCCTGTTGATTCTCGGAGGCGCGCTGGTGATCCTCGCCGTCGTCCTCGTCTCCGCCGCTGCCGGCACCACCGAGTCCGGACACGCGGTGAGCGGTGTCGACCGTTCGGTCGCCCTCGTCCAGGCCCTGACCAACGCCCCGACCGCGCTGACCCGCGAGTACGACGAGTCGTTCACCGACCGCATCATGGCGCCGTTCCAGTCCAAGGCCCTGACGCTCGCACGGCGGCTGTCGGGCAAGGACGCCGCCGAGCGGATCCGGCTGCGTCTCGACGTCGCCGGCAACCCCGAGGGCTGGACGATCGAGCGCGTCCAGGCCGGCAAGGTGATCGGTGCGATCGCACTGTTCCTGATCTCGCTCGCCCTGACCGCGGTCATGGGCGTCGGCTTCCCGCTGCACTACCTGCTCGTGGGAGGGGCCACGCTGGTCGGCTGGTTCGGCCCCAACCTCTACCTGTACCAGCGCGTCTACGAGCGGTCCAACCTCATCCAGCGCTCACTGCCCGACGCCATCGACCTGCTCACGATCAGCGTTGAGTCCGGCCTCGCGTTCGACGCCGCCATCCAGCAGGTCGCGCGCAACACCCAGGGGCCCCTCGCCGAGGAGTTCTCCCGCGTGCTCCGCGAGATGCAGATCGGCCAGGGCCGGGCCCAGGCTCTACGCAGCCTCGCCGACCGCTCGAATGTCGACGACCTGCGCAGCTTCGTGACCGCTATGGTGCAGGCCGACAGCTTCGGCATCCCGATCGCCAACGTGCTGCGCATCCAGTCGTCCGAGATGCGCACCAAGCGGCGTCAGCGGGCAGAGGAGAAGGCGCAGAAGGTGCCCGTGAAGATCACGATCCCACTCATCTTCTGCATCCTGCCGTGCCTGTTCATCGCGGTGATGGGACCTGCCGTCATCCACATCATGGATTCCTTCGCCAAGTGACTGGGACCGATGATCTGGGGTAGTCCCCGCCGGCAGTACACCTGGCTGGCCGTGGGAGCGCGCACCTTCGCGTTGCTGACGTTGGCGATGCCTCTGCTCCTCTCGCACGACCAGCTGATGCTGCTGGCCTTCCTGACCATCGGGGCCATCTGGGCGGCGGTCACGGCCGGCGAGATGCTCGACATCCCCCGGACCCTCCTGCTCGTCCTCGACTCGGCCCTGGTCGGCTCGGTGGCGGGCCTGTCCTCCCACTCCACCGTGGCCGTGCTGGGGGCGCTCGCCGTACCTCCGTTCACGTCGGGGCTGCGGCGAGGCACGCGCGGCGTCGCCCTGTCGCTGTCGGCCGAGCTCTCGGCGTACGTCGTCGTCGGCCTCACCGCGAGCTCGCTCAGCCAGGACCAGGGCAGCAGCGCGTTCACCTGGGCGGTGACCGGGCTCGGCCTCGGCCTGATCGCCTCGTTCGTCCGCGCCAACTTCCTCGACGCGAGCGACCCGCAGCGCGCCTACCGCGATGCGCAGGCGCTGATCCGCGAGCTGATCACCCTGTCCGGGCGCCTGAGCTCCGGACTCGACACGGTCGCCCTGGGTGGCCAGATCGAGAGCGCCGTACGCGACGAGCTGCCGGTGGCCGCCCTGACCGTGCACATCCCGCGCGGCGAGGTCCTCACTCCCCTGGTAGGCGACACCGGCATCACCAGCCCGGAGCTGACCATCAGCGAGGAGCTGGCACAGTACTGCCTGCTCACCGGCAACGTCCGCGTGGTCGGTCACTCGTTCGCGTTCCCGCTCAACAGCGGAGGCGGCGTCGCAGCGGTCGTGTCGGGGGTGCTCGCACCCGGGCTCGACCCGCAGGCGATGGATCTCCCCCGCCGGCTGTCCGCCCTCGACCGCAAGCTCAGCCCGGCCACGGTCCGGCTCGACACGGCCGTGCTCTTCCTGGCGTTCCGCGACTCCGCCACCGTCGAGGAGCGACGGCGCCTGGCTCGCGAGATGCACGACGGCGTCGCCCAGGAGATCGCCTCGCTCGGCTACTTCGTCGACACCCTCGTCGGGACGGAGCCCGAGGGGTCGGCGCGGGCGCGCCAGCTGACCCTGCTGCGCGAGCGGCTGACCATGGTCGTCGGGGAGGTACGCCGCTCCGTGCAGACCCTGCGCACCAGCATCGGCGAGAACGACTCCCTCGGCACCGCCATCGGCTCGCTCGCCCGCCACCTCAGCGCCAGCAGCGGGATCCCGATCCACGTCACGCTGGACGAGCACACGACGCGGCTACGTCCCGAGATCGAGAGCGAGCTCCTCCGCATCACCCAGGAGGCCATGACCAACGCGGTCCGCCACTCGGGTGCCCACGCGATCGACGTCCTCTGCCGGGTCGCGCCGCCGGCCGCCGAGCTGGTGATCAGCGACGACGGTCGCGGACTGGGCACCGGCCGCGACGACTCGCACGGCCTGGAGATCATGCGCGAGCGCGCCGCTCTCATCAACGCCACCCTCGAGCTGACGGACAACGCGCCGCACGGCACCGCCGTCTCCGTACGTCTGGGGGCCAACGGCGTGTCGCAACCCGAGCCGGACACCGGACCGGACAGTCTGACGGCATGATCCACGCCATGCCTCGGGAGATCGCATGAGCACCGGCGACGACGCGCTCCGCGTGCTGATCGTCGACGACCACGAGCTCATCCGTGAGGGGCTGGTCGGCGCCTTCGCCCGCGAGGACGCCACCGACGTGGTCGGGGCCGTCGGCACCGTCGAGGAGGCCGTCGCGATGTACGACGCGGAGCACCCCGACGTGATCGTGACCGACCTCCAGCTGCAGGACGGCACCGGTCTCGACATCATCCGCCAGGTCCGTCATCGCGACGAGAAGATAGGCCTCGTCGTCGTCACCATGCACTCGGGTGACGACCAGATCTTCGCCGCCATGGAGGCCGGCGCGTCGGCCTTCGTGGGCAAGGACGCCCCGTCCGCCGAGGTCGTCCGCGCGGCCCGCCATGCCGCGGTCTCACCGCGGTCGTTCCTCTGTACCGGCCTGGCCGGCGCGATGATGCGGCGGATGAGTGCGGAGTCGACGCGGTTGTCGGCCCGTGAGCACGACGTCCTGCTGCTGCTCGCCGACGGCGCCAACGCGGCCGCGATCGGCCAGCAGCTCTACATGAGCGAGTCGACCGTGAAGTCGCACATCGCCCGGATCTACCAGAAGCTCGGCGCCAGCAACCGCGCCCAGGCCCTCGTCACCGCCATGCGGATCGGCCTGCTGTCGAGCGTGCGTCGCACCGAGTCCTAGAAGCACATCTGATCGCCCACCGTGCGGCTTTTCGAGGATTTCCTCCTAGAACGCGCTCCGGAATGGTCCCAACGGACTATGTGTGTCGAATCGAATGCCCGATTCGCCGGTAGCACGGAACGGACATCATTGTTGACGGAGGCCTCCGGCCTTCTCGGCTCTCAAACGCCTAAGCCATCACACTGTAGGAGAACGAAAATGCTGGACTACCTCCGCATCATGCTCAACGCCCGCCTGGCCAAGATGGACGAGCGCGGCGCGTCGGCCGTCGAGTACGGCCTGCTGATCGCTGGCATCGCTGCCCTGATCGTCGTCGTCGTGTTCGCCTTCGGCGGCGTGATCCAGAACATCTTCAAGCACACCTGCTCCAGCGTCGCGAAGAGCGACTCTGCCGCCGGCTCCTGCTGAAAGCAGCGCCACACGTCGAAGTGGTCGCGGACCTCGCCCGGTCTGCGGCCACTTCGTCAATTCATGGCGAGTCACTGTTCGAAAGGCCGCGACCCCAATCGGGTTCGCGGCCTTTCGGCATTTCCTTCACCGGTTCGAGGGCGAACTCTGATGGCCGACTCCTCGGGCTAGTCCAAACGGATCAGGAACCCCTGGGCGATCGCTCGATCCGCAGGCTCGGTCGGTACGTCGAGAATAGGGGACAGCAGCACCGCCCCCGGCCCGACCAAGGAGTCACCCGACATGCTCGACTACCTGCGCATCATGCTCAACGCCCGCCTGGCCGCGATGGACGAGCGCGGTGCGTCGGCCGTCGAGTACGGCCTGCTCATCACCGGGATCGCGGCTCTCATCGCGATCGTGGTCTTCGCCTTCGGCGGCGTGCTCAACAACATCTTCCACGACACCTGCAGCAGCCTCGGTTCACGGGCCAGCTCGGGTAGCTGTTGATCCACCTCAGTCCAACGACGGGGGATGGCCGCGGATCCATGGGGGGTCCGCGGCCATCGTCATTTCTCAACCGGAGATGCTGACGCCCAGCCGGCGTCCGAGCTGCTCGGCGATCGCGATGCGCTCCAGGGTGGTGGGGTGCGAACCGAACCAGAACTGCGACCAGGCGGGCGGCTGGTCGCTCAGCGAGTGCAGCGCCAGCTGCCGCTGCATCGCCACGAACGCAGTCGGGTCATGCGTCGTCTGCAGCGCGTCGACGTCCGCGCGGGTCTCGATCAGCCGCGAGAGCCCGTTGTTCACCGGGCTCGAGAGCAGCGCCCCGATCGCCACGAGCGCCAGGACCAGGGGCACGACCGACGGGTCGCGCAGAGCGCCCGACCGGCGTCGTACCAGCTCGAGGGCGAGCGCGAGCAGCCCGATCCCGAGCGTCGTCCCCAGGGCCGCCAGCACGGAGCCGGTGAGTACGTCGTCATGGCGCGCATGACCGAGCTCGTGCGCCACGATCGAGAGGATCTGGGCGCGCGGGAGGTCGTGGACGACGTTGTCGTAGAGAACGACACGTCGCGTGCTGCCGTAGCCCGAGACGTACGCGTTGAGGGTCGTCGTACGCCGTGACGCGTCGGCGACCAGCACGTCGTCGAGGTGCACGTGCTCGGCCGACGCCAGCTGGAGGATCTGGGTACGGAGCGGCCCGTCGGGCAGCGGCGTGAAGTGGTTGAACGCCGGCTCGACGAGCACCGGGTACACGAACGACCCGCCCATCACCAGCGCCCCGAGGAGCCCGCCGGCGACGGCCGGCCAACTGCGGGTCCAGCGACGGGCACAGCCGACGAGGACGAGGACGAGCAGGCCCGACGTCACCACCGACAGGAGCAGCCCCTTGACCAGGTCGAGCGTCCAGGCTCCCCAGGCCTCGTCGGTGAGGCCGTAGGACAGGGCCCGGTGATGTCCCACGATCGCGAAGGGCAGCGTCACCAGGCGGCCGATGACTGCCAGGGCGAGCACGCCCTGCAGCACCTTGACCCACCACCAGCCCCGCAGACGGCCCATCAGGCGGGCTCCGAGGGAGGTGAAGCCGAGGACGATGGCGACGCCCAACGAGACGGCCAGCGAGCTCCAGCCCAGGAGCCGCGCCGGATCCGTGTAGGCGTTGGCGCGGGAGAGCTGGGCCGCGGTGAAGACCGATCCCGGGCGCGCCGGCGATGGGGTGCCGCCGGGGACGGGGTGCCACGGGATGCGCCACGCGGCGACCGCCACGAACGCGAGGGTGGCGGCCAGGAACGTCGCCCAGGCCCAGCGACGTTCGCTCACGCCGGCAAGTGTGACAGGAGGGTCCTCCACCGCCGGGTCAGCTCGGGCAGTCCGAAGCCGAAGTCGCGGCGGAGCTCGGCGCTCACCGGCCGACCGGCGTCCACGGACCGGTAGAACGCCACCAGCGCCGGTGCCCCGCCGGTGTCTGCGAGGAGTCGGCAGGCCAGCCACGCACTCTCGTAGCGGGCCTCGAGGTGGTGGGCGCCGGGGGTGAACTCGGTCTGGCCGGGCAGGTGCGACGGCGCGCCGTGACGGCGTACCAGTGCTGAGATGCGGGCCGCAGTGGTGGTCAGCGGCAGCCGCTGGGAGCTGAGCGCGACGTAGTCGGCGAAGCCCTCCACGAGCCAGATCGGAGCCGGGCTCGTGGCCGCCGACGTCGCCACATGGGTGGCCTCGTGGGTGACCACGACCTGGGCGCCGTGCGGCTTCAGCGGCAGGAATACCTGCGGGTTGACGAACACGTGGGTCGGCGCGGCGCGGGACCGCGACCCGTCGACCGTGGTGGTCACCGCTGCGATCCCGGCGTACTGGCCGGCGTGGGCGTGCAGGATCCGCTGCAGCCGGGCCTGTGAGGACGGCACCTCGACCACCAGGCCGCCCGGCCACGACGGCAGCACCCGCTGGACCTGGGGTACGGCGGTCCGGGCCAGGGCGGCGATGCGATCGGCCTCGGCCGCCGTCCCGTCGACGAGCACCAGGCTGTGCGTCGACCGGCGGACCTGGACCGGACCGGACAGCCACAGCGGCGAGCGGCGGTCGCCCCCGCCGATCGCGGCGATGGCCAGGTGACCGGCGCGCGGCGCGAAGCGGACCCGCACCTCCAGGCTCTCCGGCCGCCGGTCGAAGCCGGAGAAGCGCCACGTCACGTGTACGTACGCCGCCCACGAGCCGTCCGGCGCGACTCCCCCGGCCGGGTCGACGTAGCGCAGGGAGAGACCCGAGACGTGCAGCGCGCGGCCGTTGCGGACGACGCCAGAGAGCGCTCGACGCGCGGCAGGCGTCGACCCGAGGCTGCCACCCACGGCCGGCTCGTCACGTCGTACGGCGGTCTGGAGGCCCCGGAGCAGGGCCGAGGCCCGCGCCGGCGACGCCTGCGAAGGCGGCGATCCGTCGAGTGGGGCGTGGTAGGTCGGGGTGCGCAGCGTCAGCCAGATCGCGATGCCGACGCCCAGGACCAGGAACAGCGAGAGGCCGACCACCCACCAACGGGGGCGGCCGGCCAGTCGACGGGCTGGGTCGGGCGTCGGGTCAGCCAGGGCGGACGGCGCCGACGAAGGGCATGGAGTACAGCGGGGCCACCCGGATGCCGGCGGACGGGTTCTCCGCGTTCACGATCATGCCGTTGCCGATGTACATGCCGACGTGGCTGATCGGGTGGTAGTAGAAGACCAGGTCGCCGGGCTGGAGCTGGCTCGGGGAGATGTGGGTGCCCTGACCGAACTGTGCGCTGGAGGAGTGGGACAGGCCCACGCCGGCAGCACCCCAGGACGCCATGGTCAGCCCGGAGCAGTCGTAGGCGTTGGGGCCGGCGGCGCCGTACACGTAGGGCTTGCCGACCTGGGCCATCGCGAAGTGGACGGCGACCGCGGCCCGGCCCGAGGCCGGGATGTCGGACATGTTGACCCGGGCAGTGCCACGGGACGCCTCGAGCAGGCGGGCGCGTGCGGCGGCCTGCATCTTGCCGAGCACGCTCTTGGCCCGGGCGAGCTTGTGGGCGATCGTCGCCTTGTCGGCGGCCGCCTGCTTCTCGAGCGCCGCCACCTTGGCCAGCTGGCTGTGCGTCGCTCCCTGACGGATGCTCAGCGCCTTGGCCTGGGTGAGGTACGTGGAGTACTGGCTGGACTGCATCGAGTTGAACGCCGAGAGGGTGTTCAGCTGCGATACGAAGGCCGTCGGGTCGCTGGTCACGACGGCCTGGCCGACCGCGGACAGCGAGTCGCCTTCGTACTGGCGCACGATCGAGTCGGCCACCTGGCGGCGGGCCTTCTCGGTGCGATGCTGCTGCCGCGCCTGGTCGGCCCGCAGGGCGTGCACGTCGCCGTGCATCTGCTTGAGCTGGACGCGGATCTGGTTGTAGCGCTCCGACGCCCGCTCCGCGGCGTGGTACAGCCGGTCGACCCGGTGCTGCACGTCCTGGATCGTGGGCTTGGCCTGTGCCGAGTCGGTGGGGATCATGCCTACCGTGGCGGCGACGGCGGCACCAGCAATGAATGTGACGAGGCTCTTCCGGCCGTTCAGCACGAGCGGACGGTCTCCCTTGCGTGTCGTACGCCTACCAGGTGAGCTGACGGGTTCGGGCACGACTTGCCCTACACCGTCTCCTCGTCGGCCACGTAGCGTGGCCTCCGCCTTGACGGCGATTCACCCCAGATGGGTTGGTTCCCCGGCTCTTTGTCGCGACCCCGAGCGGTCACGAGTTCGACTCGGCGCGACACCCGCATGGACACCGGACTGGTCCATCGGCACGGGCATCTGAGCGGTCACCCTAGCCACAGCCCGCGGTGACCACCAAACTTTCAACCAACGATGTCGTGACTATTTCGTGACCTGGGACGTCGGCCGGGTCGCAGAAGGTCACACAGGTCACATGCGTCACTTCGGCCACAGCTCACGCGGACTCGACCTCGGGCCCGCTCATCGGGGTCACCAGCCGCAGCGGAGGCACCAGACCCCCCGCTGCCAGGGCGTCGAGCGCCCGGCACTCGTCGTCCGCCAGGGTCAGCTCGGGGGGCGGCCCGAGCAGCACGGTCACCACGCAGTCGTGGCATGCCAGCCCCCGCACCAGGCAGGTGTCGCAGTCGATTCTCGTCGTCATGCTCCGCACGATCGCAGGGACCACCGACATCGAGCGAGGACGTTGCGACCGGAGCGAGACCGAAGCGAGCTTGCTCGCGAGGTGGCCTGACAGTTCCCCGGCGTGTCGAGCAGTGGTTTTCTCGTCTTGTCGGCGGGCGGACCTAGCGTCGAGACGTGACCACCACCGCGCCCGTCCCGGTCGCCGGCTCCCGTGCCGGCGAGCGGCGTGGCGAGAGGTGGGAGGCCCAGCGCACCTTCGACGAGCTCGGCCGGCCGCTGCGCGACCTCACGTTCTGCGTGGTCGACCTCGAGACCACCGGCGGGTCGGCGTCGGGGGGCTCGATGATCACCGAGATCGGCGCGGTCAAGGTGCGCGGCGGCGAGGTGCTCGGCGAGTTCCAGACACTGGTCAACCCCCACACCCTGATCCCACCGTTCATCGCCGTACTCACCGGCATCACCAACTCCATGGTCAGCGAGGCTCCGCCGATCGAGTCCGTGCTGCCGTCGTTCCTGGAGTTCGCCGCGGGCTCCGTGCTGGTCGCGCACAACGCGCCGTTCGACGTCGGCTTCCTCCAGTGGTTCACGGCCCGGCAGGGGCTGGCCTGGCCGTCGTTCGAGGTGCTCGACACCGCCAAGATCGCGCGGCGCGTGATCACCCGTGACGACGCCCCCAACTGCAAGCTGTCGTCGCTCGCCCGTGCGTTCCACGCCTCCACGACGCCCAACCACCGTGCGCTGTCCGACGCACGCGCCACCGTCGACGTGCTCCACGGACTGATGGAGCGGCTCGGCGGGCTGGGCGTCCACACCGTCGAGGAACTCTCGACGTTCAGTGCCAAGGTCTCCACCGCCCAACGGCGCAAGCGCTACCTCGCCGAGGGTCTGCCCCACGCCCCGGGCGTCTACCTCTTCCGCGACGAGCAGGCGCGCGTCCTCTACGTCGGCACCTCCCGCGACCTCCGCACCCGCGTGCGCTCCTACTTCACCGCCTCCGAGACGCGCTCGCGCATGGGTGAGATGGTCGGGCTGGCCGAGTCTGTGCTCGGCATCGAGTGCGCCACGCCGCTCGAGGCCGAGGTGCGCGAGCTCCGGCTCATCGCCGAGCACAAGCCGAGATACAACCGCCGGTCCCGCTTCCCCGAGAGGGCCCACTACCTCAAGCTGACCCGCGAGCCCTGGCCGCGGCTGTCGCTGGTGCGTCAGGTGCTCGACGACGGTGCCGACTACGTCGGGCCGTTCTCCAGCAAGCGCACCGCCGAGAAGTGCCTGTCCGCACTGCACGAGACCTTCCCGGTCCGCCAGTGCTCGCAGCGACTGGCCCGCACTCCGTCGGCGTCGCCGTGCGTGCTCGCCGAGATGGGCCGGTGTCTGTCGCCGTGCGACGGCAGCGTCGACGAGACGACGTACGCCGCGGTGGTGCGGCAGCTGCGCGACAACCTCCTCCGGCGGCCCGACGACGTCGTGGAGCTGATCGCCCGGCGGATGGCCGCGCTGGCCGACGGGCAGCGCTATGAGGAGGCCGGCGTCCACCGCGACCGTCTCGCGGCGTTCGTCCGAGCCGTGTCGCGCACCCAGCGGCTGACCTCCGTGACCCGCATCCCCCACCTCGTGGCCGCCCGCCGCGAGGACGACCCTGCGACGGGCTCAGGACGACGCGCCCGCTGGGCCGTCCACGTCGTACGACATGGCCGGCTCGCGGCGGCGGGCCTGATCCCACCCGGTGCCGACGCCCACCGTTTCGTCAGCGACCTCGTGGCCAGCAGCGAGACGGTGCGAGGGGGTCCCGGCCCCGCCCCGTCGGCGACGGCCGAGGAGACCGAGCGCATCCTGCGCTGGCTCGAGGCGCCGGGGGTGCGGCTGATCGAGGTCGACGGCGAGTGGACCTGCCCGGTCGGTGGCGCCACCCGGCACCTCGCCATCCACGACGCGGTCCACCAGTCGCGCCTCGACCTCGTGCCCTTCGACGACCGCCGGGCGCTGTCCACGGTGGCCCGGCCGGTGCGCTGAGGCCTCCTACTAGAGTCGGGACATGATCACCGCCATCGTCTTCGTGAAGGCCGACGTCGCCCGGATCCCCGAGGTGGCCGAGGCGATCGCCGACCTCGATGGCGTGAGCGAGGTCTACTCCGTGACGGGCCAGATCGACCTGATCGCCCTGGTCCGGGTGCGCGACCACGACGACGTGGCGACCGTGGTGGCCGACCGGCTCAACAAGGTGGAGGGCGTGAGCTCGACCGAGACCCACATCGCCTTCCGCGCCTACTCGCGCCACGACCTCGAGTCCGCGTTCGCCGTCGGCCTGGACTGACCGCTGCCAGATCGCACGAGTTTTGCCGTTTTGCCATGCGAGACAGGGCTGTCGCCTTAGCGTGATGGGGTCAACAGACCCGTCTGACAGGACTCCCACGTGCTTCGTCGTCGTCTTTCGCGTCCGCTGGTCATGACCCTCTCGGGTGTGGTCGCGGCAACGCTCGTCTCGCTGGCGCCCGGCTCGGCCCATGCGGCCTCGCTGAAGGCACCCACGGGCCTCTCCCCATCCGGCGCCACGGCGTCCAGCACGCCGACCTTCACCTGGAACCGCGTCGCGACGGCGACCCAGTACGACCTCGTGGTCGACGACAACGCGAGCTTCAACAGCCCGATGGTCTCGACCAGCACCGCCAACAACAAGTTCGTCCCGACTGTCAACCTCCCCGACGGCCCGCTGTACTGGGAGGTGCGCGCCGTCTCCGCCAGCTCGACGAGCCCCTGGGCGAACGGCTCGGCAACCATCTCGCCGACCGCCGCACCGACCCCGGAGTCGCCGATCGGTGGCGTGCTGCTCAGTCAGCCCGACTCACCGCCGCTCTTCACATGGTCGGCCGTCACCGGCGCCGTCGGCTACGAGATCCAGGTCGACAACTCCGGGAGCTGGGTCTCCCCGACGACCTACACGACGGCCGGTACGTCGTACTTCGTCAACAACCCGCAGGCTCCGGGCACCTGGTTCTGGCGGGTGCGCGCCAACCGCGGCAACGGTCTCTTCACCGGCTGGAGCGACGGCGCGACCTACCAGGTCGGCCAGCTCGCGGACCCCCAGCCCGGCGACGACATGAACTCCGTCACGCCCATGCAGGACGTCTCGCTCGACTGGAAGCCGGTCGCTGGTGCCACCACCTACGAGCTCCAGATCGGACACGACCCTGACTTCAACAACCTCGTCGACGACGAGACCGTGGCCGGCACGCGCTTCCAGCCGGACGTGACCTATGACAACGACCAGTACTACTGGCGGGTCCGCGCCATCGACGCCGCCGGCAACCGGATGCCGTGGACGACCGACGCGCCGCTCACCTTCCAGCGGAACTGGCCCGACCAGCCGACGCTGGAGTACCCCCAGAACGCCTTCGCCCCGACCGTGGGTGACCCCATGTACTACCAGTGGACCGCCGTACGACGTGCCTCGCGGTACCAGCTCGACGTCGGCAGCGACCCCAACTTCTCGCCCAACACCTTCGCGACCTGCTTCGTCACCAGCACCACGTTCCCGGTGAACGGTGCCTGCACCCCGATGGGGCAGGGCGCCACGACCTACTGGCGGGTGCGCGGCCTCGACGACCAGCGCGGCGTCCAGGGCATCTACTCCGCCATCCACCACTTCGTCTACAGCAGCGGCCAGATCACCCAGCTGCTGCCCGCCGACGGCGCCACGGTCGACGTTCCGACCCTGAGCTGGCAGCGGGTCGCCAACGCCCAGAGCTACTTCGTGTCGATCCAGAACAAGGACGGCGTCAACGCCGCCCAGACCACGACCGCCTCGACGACCTGGACCCCTGAAGCGACGCTGCCGGCGTCCGGCAGCCCCTACACGTGGACCGTCCAGTCCACGTCGGCGCAGAACGTGACGTCACCGCTCTACCCCGGCGACACGTTCAACGTGTCGGGGACCGTCCCGACCGATGACCCTGCGCTCGTGCCACTCACCGGGCTGGCGACCGACCCGGCGACCGTCGACTTCCCGGACCTCACGTGGGGCGCGATGTCCGGCGCCGCCTACTACCGCGTCCGGATCGGCGTCGCTGGCTCGAACTTCTACGACACCAACGCCTCGCACATCAACACCGCGACCTATCCCTACCCCGCGGCCACCGACACCGGTTCCCACTACCTCTCTCCCGGCGACTACTTCTGGTACGTCGACGCCTATGACGGCTCCAACCACCTGCTCGCCGAGACGCCGCAGGCCGACTTCGGCCAGTTCTCCATCAAGGACCTCCCGATCGCCTCCACCGAGAAGGTGTCGCTGGACGGCATCGCCGCCCAGTCGCCGACCGCCGGCTGCACGAACGCGCTGCCCCAGGTCTGCTCGGGCCTGCCGTCCACGCCGGTGTTCAGCTGGGACCCGGAGCCCGGTGCCGCCGGCTACCTCGTGTACGTCGCCAAGGACCCGGAGCTCACCAACCGCGTGGTCACCGCCGCCGTGACGACCAACACGGTGTGGACCCCGCCCGAGGACCTGCCGGACAACACCTCGAACAACTCCTACTACTGGTACGTCCGGCCCTGCAAGCAGCTCACCCTGGTCTGCAGCCCCGACCCGATCTCGACACACGCGGCCGCGACGAACGCGTTCCGCAAGCTGTCGCCCGCGATCACCCTCTCCTCGCCGAGCGACGGAGTCTCGGTGACCAACGAGCCGACGTTCGCCTGGCACGACTACTACGACACCAACCAGGCCGTGACCTACGCGGGCGGGGCCGACGCGTCGTACCAGACCGCGCTCAAGTACCACGTCCAGATCTCGCAGTCGGCCACCTTCTCCAGCAGCGTCGAGGACCGTCTCGTCGACCAGCCCTTCTTCACGCCGAGTGACAAGACGCTTCCGCAGGGGCTCCTCTACTGGCGGGTCCAGGCCATCGACCCGGCCGGCAACTCCCTCGCCTGGAGCAACGTCCGCAGCTTCAGCAACGACCAGCCCGCGATCAGTACCGCGTCCGGAGGCGTCGCGTCGCCGGTCGCCGGGGTGACCGTCTCTGGGGACACGCCCTTCCGCTGGGCTGCCCACAACGGCGCGTCGCAGTACCAGATCGAGGTCTACGCGAACGACGACTCGACCCACTCGCTGGCCAACCGGGTGATCAACGCGAGCACCAACGAGCCGACGTTCGTCGGTCAGGCCTTCCTCCCACCGTCGAGCACCGCCTACCGCTGGCGGGTGCGCTGGTTCGACGCGGACGGACAGCCCCGCCCGTGGTCGGCCGACGGCCGCTTCCTCGTCACCGCGTCGTCGGTGACGGTGCACGGACCCGCGGCCAACACCTACCAGCCGGCCAACGGCCTCTACTTCTCGTGGAACGCGGTGTCGCTGGCCGCGGCGTACCGCGTGGACGTGCGCGGGTCGTCCGGACCCATCGTCTGGTCGAGTCCCACCACGGCCGCGACGGCGTACGCGCCGTCGACCTTCGGCGACGGGTCCTACCAGTGGCGGGTCACGGCGTACGACGCGAGCAGCGGCGCGATCGCCACCAGCACCTGGCGCGCCTTCAAGGTGGACAGCTCGGCTCCCACGGTCGCCAACTACAGCCCGAACCCGAACGGCACCCCGAAGTCCAAGGTCAAGGTGACGTTCAGCGAGCCGGTCATCGGGGTCACGACCAAGTCGCTGACCTTGCACCAGTCGGGGCGCCACTCCAAGGTGCCGGTCAAGCTCAAGCTCACCCATGGCAAGCGGCTCGCGACGTTGACGCCGAAGGCCCACCTGAAGAAGGGCAAGACGTACACGGTCAAGCTGAGCAAGGCCGTCCACGACGGAGCGGGCAACCACATGGTCGCCTTCACCTGGTCGTTCTCCGTCTAACCCGGACCCAGACGTGGTGCCGGCTCGGCCACGGGCCGGCGCCACACCCCAAAATCCCCGTCATCGACCCGTCGGCGACCTAGGCTGCCGGGGTCAGTCACTCCGAAGGATCCCCCGTGCCCGAACCAACCGCTCCACGCTCCCCCGCGGCTGCGTCCGCGGTCGGGCCGGCGGCCGGACCGGCACCCGGTGAGCGGGCTGCGCGGGAGCCTCTCGACGTCACGAGGCTCCTCCAGCGGGTGCTCCCGGCGCTGATGTTCGCCGCCCTGCTCGTGGTGTTCGTCCGGCTGTGCGCCGTACCTCTTGACAACACCGACACCTACTTCCACCTGCGGTTCGGCGAGGAGTTCCTGCATCACTGGTCGCTGCGCCACCCGGGCTCCGTCAGCACGTTCGCGACCGCCCACTGGCTGCCTACGCAGTGGCTGCCCGAGATCGTGATGGCGAAGTTCAGCGACTGGTTCGGACTGGCCGGCGTCGCCTGGCTGTCGGGGCTGCAGCAGCTGGGTCTCGTGGCAACGCTCTACGTCGTGGCCCGCCGCTGGGCCGACCCGCTGATCGTCGTACTCGTGCTCATCCCCACCCTGGCCGCGTGCTCCATCGGGCTCTCGATGCGGCCCCAGGTGCTGAGCTACATCCTCGCCGCCGTCTTCGTCGGAGCATGGCTCGGGACGCGCGACGACGGACGTCCGCGCTGGTGGCTGATCCCGCTGACCTGGCTGTGGGCGATGCTGCACGGCATGTGGCCGATCGGGATCGGTCTCGGGGTGGTCGGCGTGATCGGTCTCGCGCTCGACCGCCGGCTCGGTCGCAGGGAGCTCATGCGGGTCGCCCTGGTGCCGCTCGGCTCCGCGGTGGTGGGCGCGCTGACGCCGGTCGGCCCCGCGCTGTACGGCGCCGTGCTCGGTGTCGGTAGCCGGTCGAAGTTCTTCTCCGAGTGGAAGTCGCCCGACTACACCGCGGTGCCGGCCTGCATGGCCCTCGGGCTGCTGCTGGCCATCACCGCGGTCCTGTTCATCCGGTCACCGCGCCGCAGCTGGACCGACACGCTCTTCCTCCTGACCGCCGGCGGCTGCGCCCTGTGGTCCTACCGGACCGTCCCGGTGGCCGCCGTCGTGCTGATGCCGCTGATGGCGCGGGCGATCCAGGGCCGCGTGCCCGGGAGCTCGCTGCCGGTCCGGCGGGCCGAGCTGTGGAGCGTCGCCGGCGGGAGCGTCGCCGCGCTCGCGGTGCTCGCGATCGCCGTACCCCACACCTCCGACCAGCCGTTCGCACAACCGTCGTGGGTCGACCCGGCGCTGTCGTCACTCCCGGCGGGCACCAAGGTCGTCAGCGACTGGGACTACGGCGGCTACCTGATGTGGCGGTTCCCCCAGCTCGACCTGCTCGCGCACGGGTACGGCGACACGTTCACCATCGCCGAGCTGCAGCGCAACACCGACATCATCGAGGTGGCCCGGAACTGGGACACCGAGCTGCGCGGCACCGGCTGCACGGTGGCGGTCCTCAAGACCAAGAGCCCGCTGGCCTACGCGCTCGAGCACGACCGCCAGGCGTGGACGGTCGTCCATCGCTCCACCTCGATGGAGATGCTGACCGCTCCCCCCGGCTGGACCTCGTCGTAGCGACGCCTCATTCCGCCGGTGCGCGCAGCGTGAGCACGGCGAGCACGAGGCAGCTCGCCAGGCTCAGAACCCCGACCACGACGTCGGACGGATGGGTCCAGTCCGAGTGCAGCGTGGACACGCTCCGTACGAGCTCCATGCGCATCACGTGCACGACGCTGGCCACCTGGCACACGGCGAGGCAGCCCAGGCAGCCCAGGACGAGCAGGAGCTGTCCGCGCGGGGCGAACCGGCGGTCGTCCAGGATCACGCCGCACATGGGGAGTACGCCGATCACGAACGGCAGCTCGTAGCGCCCCTGCCAAACCGCACCGACGCTCGGCATGAACGCGGCGGCCACGACCAGCGGCAGGACGGGGACGGCCACCAGGATCCAGCGGATGCGACGGGCCTCCAGCCGACCGGCGACATTCCGGCACGCCAGCGCCGTCAGCAGGCCGATGACGAAGAGCGCCAGCGGGTAGATCCACTGCGGGGCCGGCTGGTCCTTGTAGGGGAACGCCCCGATCATCTGGAGCATCCACAACGGTACGTCGAGGATCAGCTTCAGGTCCGGGTTCTGGCCGCCGCCCTGCGGTGGCGCCCCGGGCGGCGTCCGGTAGTGGTGGCTGAGCACCATCCAGACCGCCCACCAGCACGTCGCGACCGCGACCAGCGCGGAGCCCACGGCCAGCTCGCGCCACCGGCGGACGATCAGCGCGCGCACCGGGCCCCACCCGTGCAGAGCCAGCACGCTCAGCACGATGCACACGATCCACAGCGGTCCGAGGAACCGCATGAAGGCGAGCGGGACGGCCGCGCCCACCCCGAGCCCCAGGACCGCCCGCTCGGTCCGCGGCGCCAGCGGACCGCGGACCAGCGCCAGCAGACACGCCCACAGCAGGAACCCGAGACACATCTCCGGGCCGTTGGGGGATGCCACGACGGTGCTGTAGACGACCTCGGGCGACAGCGCCGCCACGACACCGAGCGTCGCCCAGCGCCCCGACCCCACCAAGGACATCACGCCGACACCCACCGCCAGCAGGACGGCGGTCAGCAAGGCCGTCGCGATCCGCATCGCATAGAGCGCGGTGGCCCCATGGAACGGCCTGGCCGCCGTACCGACGACCCAGTAGTACGTCGGGTCGTAGCCGCCCGCCGCAGTGGCGATCTGCACCTGGCCGTCCTTCTCGGCGACGGGGTGGCAGTTGTCCCGGCCGGTGTAGGCGAGCGACGAGCACTGGGCGGCAGCGGCGGCCTGGAGCCGGGCGGGCACCCACACGAGCAGGCCGCGGCCGTCACGGGCGGCCTCGTGGAGATGCCACTGCCCCTCCGCGACGCCGGCCGCGCGGAACGCGTGGTCGAACTCGTCGGCCCCTCGGAACGGCGGGAGCGCGAAGATCCACGCGGCCTGGCCGAGCAGGACGCCGACGAGCACGAGCAACGCCCTGCGCACGACCGGGCTCACGAAGGGGCGTTCCCTGGCTCGGACGAGGTGGAGCCCTCGTGCCCACCATCGGCGCCGTCCGACCGGGCCTCCTGGATCGCGAGCGCGCGCGCGAGTACGACGTACTTGCGCTCCAGGGCGGCGAGCCTCCGGAAGAGGATGACCGAGACGAGCATGAACGTCACGACGAGCACGTAGAGCAGGAGATCGGCGCCGCGGCCGACGCCGAGCTTGCGGGCGATCCACGTGGTCGACCCGGGGAACAGCACGCCGAGGGCCGCGGCGACCAGGATCACCACGACGTAGCCGCGCCAGAGCACCCGGTGCATCGCCCGGGTGCTGCCACGGAGCGCGAACAGGCCGACGACGGCGATCGCCGCCAACAGGACGATCTTGATGACGGGCTGGGTCATCCGAACCACCTGACCATCCGGGTCCAGTAGGGCAGTACGACCGACTGGTAGCGGTCGCCGTCGCCCACCGTGGCCAGGGCCACCCGCAGCGGCCACCGGACCGCGCGGTGGGGCAGGGGCATGAGGCGCCGGATGGCGAGCACGTCGGGGTCTGCGGGGAGCCGGGCGAGCGGCTCGCCGTCCCCGGCGCGGATGCCGGTGAAGTAGAGGTCGAACGTCGTGGGCTGGTACCAGAACCGCTGAGCTGCGAACCACTCGTCGAGGGGTACGTCGTCGAAGTCGGCCGGGTTGACGTTGCGGTAGTAGTCGTGCCCTTCGGCCTGGCTGCCAGGCGAGTCGGTCACCAGGGTGCGCCGGGTGCCGTGCTCCGGGCGCCCGCGCGAGGCGCAGGTGAACGCGACGAGACCGCCGGGCCTCGTCAGGCGCACCATGTTGGCGAAGGTCTCCTGGAAGTGCGGGTCGTGCTCGAAGCACTCACCGGACAGCACGGCGTCGTACGACCCGTCGGGCTCCGCGACCTCGTGCCCGTAGACCACGCGGTCGACCCCTGGTCCGGACACGAGGTCGACGCCGACGTAGTCGGCGGCCCCGGCGAACCGGCCGCGCATCGAGCCGTTGACGTCGTACGAGCCGATCTCGAGGATCCGCGCGCCCTCCAGGAGGATCGGGTTGGCCCTGGCCACAGCCGAGAAGAACGCAAGCTGTTCAGCGTGGCTCATGGGTCGCCATGATGCCGTGGTGCGCAGGGCCTGTCTCGGGAACCGCACCGGCGAGCCACCGAGCAGTTCTGCTCACCCACGCAGGTCCCGGGCGAGCATCCGGCCGGTCGCACGGCCCTGCCGCAGCCGGCCGTGCACCACCTCGCGTACGGCGGCCAGCGCCAGGTGCCCGCGGACCGTCACGCGCCGTCGCGCGGCCCGGGCGCTCGAGCCCCAGCCACGGGCGGCCGTGCGCTGCTCGATCTCGTCGAGGAAGGCCAGCTCCTCCTCGAACCGCGACGCGTCTCGGCCCAGCACCGACGTCACCTGCTGCGCGTGTCGGCGGTACTCCAGGAGCGGCTCCCGGAGGCCGACCAGCTCGTGACCACCGAGCAGCTGCTCGCAGGTGAAGGCCCAGTCCGTCACGAAGCGCCACCGCGGCTCGAACGGTTCGGCGCCCACGATCTCGCGTCGCAGGCAGAGCGTGGGGCAGACGATGTAGTTGCCGGCGACCAGGCGGCTCAGCCCGCGATCGTCTCGGATGACGTGGTCACCGCGTCGCCGGGTCAGCCAGCCCTTGTAGACGTCGACGGCGGTCCACGTGGGCGCCCCGTCTGATCCGATGACGGTGGCCCCGGTGAACACGGCGGCCGCCAGGGGATGGGCCCGGGCCGCCGCCGTCACGCGCTCGGCGTACGCCGGCCGGAGGCGGTCGTCCCCGTGGAGCAGGGTGACGAGGGGCGAGCGCACCTCGCGCACGCACCTGTTCCAGTTGCCGGCCAGGCCGAGGGTGTGGTCGTTGAGCACGTAGCTGATGCGCTCGTCGCGGTACGACGCGACGAGGTCGCCCGCGGGCTCGGGTCCGGCGTCCTCGACCACCACGAGCGCCCAGTCGTCCAGGGTCTGCGCCAGCACGCTCTCGATCGCCTCGGCCAGGTAGCGAAGGCCGGCGTAGTAGGGGATGGCGAACGTGATCGGTGGTGCTGTGGCTGGTGGGGGCATCGCTCCGGTCCTGGAGGCGGGAGGTGGCCGAGCCAGCGTAACCGTGGTGATGCGGTCGGCACGGGAGCAACGGCGTACCGGACTCAGGGGAGCAGGTCACGCACGACCGCGTCGGCCAGGAGCCGGCCCTCGACGGTCAGCACCAGACGCTCGGCCGTCAGCTCGACCAGCCCGCGGGCGACCAGGCCGGACACCGCGGCCCGACCGTGGGCGTCGAGCGCGAGCACCGGCAGGCCGTCGCGGAGCCGGATCTCGAGCAGGACCCGCTCGACGCGGCGCGTCTCGGCGTCGAGGGTCTCACGTGCGGCGGCGGGGCTGGCGTCGGCGGCCAGCCGGCCGGCGTACGCCGCGGGGTGCTTGACGTTCCACCAGCGAACGCCCCCCACATGGCTGTGCGCTCCGGGGCCGACGCCCCACCAGTGGCCGCCGGTCCAGTAGAGCTCGTTGTGCCGGCAGCGCTGCTCGGGCGTCCGGGCCCAGTTGGACACCTCGTACCACGTGAAGCCGGCGCCGCCCAGGCGCTCGTCGGCGAGGAGGTACTTGTCGGCGAGATCGTCCTCGTCGGGCATCGGCAGCTCGCCGCGCGCGATGCGCCGGGCCAGGGCCGTGCCCGGCTCGACGATGAGGGAGTACGCCGAGACGTGGTCGGGCGCACAGGCCAACGCGGCCTCGAGCGACGTCTCCCAGTCCCCCTGCGACTCCCCCGGCGTGCCGTAGATGAGGTCGAGGCTCACCTGGTCGAAGCCGGCCTCGCGCGCCCACGCGACCACGGCCGGCACCCGGAGCGGGTCGTGCGTACGGTCCAGGGTGGCCAGCACGGAGTCCACGGCCGACTGCATACCGAAGCTCATCCGGGTGAAGCCGGCCTCGCGCAGCTCGATCAGGTCCCAGGCCGCGACGCTGTCCGGGTTGGCCTCCGTGGTCACCTCGGCGCCGGGTGCCAGGCCGAACTCGGCGCCCACCGCCGCGAGCACCGACGCGAGGTCGCCCGGGTCGAGCAGGGTCGGCGTACCGCCGCCGAAGAAGACCGTGGAGACGGGCAGGTCGCGGTCGCCGAGCACCCGCCGCGCCAGCCGGATCTCCGCGATCGCGGCCGCGGCGTACGTCGTGCGCGAAGCGCCGGGCTGGTCGCCCAGCTCGGCGGCCGTGTAGGTGTTGAAGTCGCAGTAGCCGCACCGCACCGTGCAGAACGGCACGTGGACGTAGCACCCGAACGGCCGGGTGCCGAGCTCGGCGAGCGCGGACCCCGGCAGTGACCCGTCCTCGGGAGCCGGGTCGCCCGGGGGTAGCGAGGACGGCACCCGGCCATCCAACCACCCCTGCGGGATCGGGTCGTCCGCCCGACGCCGTACAAGAGCAGGGTGTGGGGCGGACGACCCGCCCACCCCAATCGGGTCGTCCGCCTGACGCCGTACAAGAGGACGGTGTGGGGCGGACGACCCCTGTGGAGAGCGAGCCACGCATGGGTGGCAGATCAGGCACCCTCGAGTGTGCCCTTTCCTCTTCCCGTGAACTGGCGCGAGCTCGCCGCAGGCCAGGAAGCGATCCTGGCGCGACGCCAGCTTCTGCAGCTCGGGTACGACGACCAGTACGTCGCCCACCAGGTCCGTGCGGAGCGATGGCAGCTGCTCTCAGACGTCGTGGTCTGCACGACCACGGGCACTCTCACCCGCGAGCAGCTGATGTGGGCCGGCGTGCTGCACGCCGGCCACGGAAGCGCCATCGGTGGGCTGACGGCGCTGGAGCGGCGTGGGCTCAGGAACTGGCACCGCGACGAGATCACGGTGCTGTTGGCCAAGTCCCACAACCTGCAGCCGCTGACGGGAGTCAGGTTCGTCGAGACCCGCCGCCCGGTGGGGCTCTACGCGACGGGCCGGCTGCCGACCTGGCGCGCCGAGCCCGCCGCGCTGCTGTACGCCGGCTACACGCGGGGCACTCGCACCGCACTCGGGCTCCTGGCCGCCGTCGTGCAGCAGCGGCTGACAACGGCCGAGCGGTTGCTCGACGAAGTGGAACGCATGCAACCGTTGCGCCGCGCCAAGATGTTCCGGCGCAACCTGACCGACATCGGCGACGGGTCCGAGTCCGTCCACGAACTCGACCTCGTGCGGATGTGCCGTCGCGAGGGGCTGCCTCTCCCGAATCGTCAGAGGAGGCGGCGTGACGCGTCGGGCGTCCTCCGATACACCGACGCCGAGTGGCGGCTCGGCGACGGCCGGGTCGTCGTACTCGAGGTGGACGGTGGGTTCCACATGGAGGTCGAGCACTGGGAGGACGACATCGTCAGGGAACGTGATCTGGTGGCCACTGGTGCGACCGTGCTCCGCTGCACCGGGCGGGAGCTGCGAGACGAGTCGCCCCGGGTCGCGGCCTCACTCCGGGCCGTCGGCGTGGGGCGGTCGTCCGCCTGACGCCGTACAAGAACAAGGTGTGGGGCGGACGACCCGACAAGCGGAGAGCCGGTCAGGTGTAGAAGCCGTCGATCACGTCGGCGTAGTTGTGCTCGACGACGTTGCGCTTGACCTTCATCGACGGGGTGAGCTCGCCGGACTCGACCGAGAGGTCGTGGTCGAGCAGCTTCCACTTCTTGATGGTCTCCCAGCGGTTGAGGCGGCGGTTGAGCTCCTCGACGTACCCCTGCACCATCTTCTCGCAGGCGTCGGACCTCACGATCTCGGCGTAGTCGCCGCTGACGGAGTTCTCCTTGGCCCAGTCGGCGAGGCTGTCGGGGTCGAGGGTGATCAGGGCGACCACGAAGTTGCGCTCGTTGCCGAACACCACGAACTGGCTGGCGTAGGGGCAGATCGCCTTGAACTTCGACTCGATCGCCGGGGGCGCGATGTACTTGCCGCCGGAGGTCTTGAAGAGCTCCTTGATCCGGCCGGTGATCCGCAGGAACCCGTCGGCGTCGACCGCGCCCTTGTCGCCAGTCCGGAGCCAGCCGTCCTCGGTCAGGCTCTGATCGGTCTCCTCGGGCAGGTTGTGGTAGCCGTCCATGACTCCGGGGCCTTTGATCTGGATCTCGTCGCCGTCACCGAGGCGCACCTCGCTGCCCGGGAACACGTGACCGACGGTGCCGATGCGGTAGCTGTCCGGAAGGTTCACGAACGAGCCGGCCGACGACTCGGTGAGCCCGTAGCCCTCCAGGATCAGGATGCCGGCCGCGTGGAACCACTCCGCGATCTCCTGGTTGAGCGCCGCCGCACCCGAGATGAAGAAGCGGACCCGGCCGCCGAAGCGCTCGCGGACCTTGCTGAACACCAGCTTGTCGAACACCGCGTGCTGGGTGTTGAGGAGCACTCCCGGACTGCGGCCCTCGCGCTTGGCCCGGTCGACGGCGAGGCCGACCTTGAACGCCTGCTTGAAGATCGCCTCCTTGGCGCCGCCCTCGGCGGCCTGCATGGTGACGATGCGCGCATGCGCCTTCTCGAAGATCCGCGGCGCGGCGCCCATGAACGTCGGCTTCACCACGCCGAGGTTGTCGACGATCTTGTCGACCCGGCCGTCGACCGCCGCGGAGTAGCCGATCGCCAGCTGCGTCGACAGCAGCACCTTGCCGAAGGAGTGCGCCATGGGCAGCCAGCGGAACTCGAGGTCGCTCTCGTCGAGGATCCCCTGCGCCGCGATGGCCGACCCCTCGTAGACCCACGAGCGGTGGCGCAGCCGGACGCCCTTGGGTCGGCCGGTCGTCCCCGAGGTGTAGATCAAGGTGGCGAGCTGGTCGGGGCCGATCGCTTGGGCGGTCGCCTCGATCACACCGGGGTGTTCCGCGAGATAGGTGTCACCGAGCGCCCCCAGGTCGTCCATCCCGATCACCCAGTCGCCGTCCCCGGCCGCCTGTCCTGAGCTCGTCGACGGGTCGAAGGTCACGATCTTGGCCAGGTGGGGCAGCTCCGCCTTGTTGTCCCTGAGCTTGGCGATCTGCTCGTCGTCCTCGGCGAACACGACGCGGCACTCGCTGTCGCTGAGGATGTACGCCGTGTCCTCGGCGTTGGTGGACGGGTAGACCGTCGTGGTCGCGCCGCCCGCGCACATCACCGCCAGGTCGGCCAGGATCCACTCGTAGCGGGTGCCGGAGACGATCCCGACCCGCTGCTCCGGCTCGAGGCCCAGGGCGAGCAGCCCGGCCGCGAGCCGGGAGACCTGCTCACCCGCCTGGGCCCAGGTGACCGAGACCCAGGCCTCGTCCCCTTCGACGTAGCGGAAGGCCTCGCTCCGGGGGCTCCGGGCGACCCGGTCGAGGAACTGGAGCGCGACGTTGGCGACCATGTCGTCGACGAAGCTGTGGTCGAGGGTGGCGGACATGTGTCTCCTGCAGACGAGGATGAGCTGGACCGGCGCGGCCCGAGGCCGGACCACAATCTAGTTCACCTTGTTACGCACGGGTAGCCACGACCACGGGCCGGGGTCACTCCTCCGTGGTCGGGACCAGGCGCCCCAGGACGCGCAGCCTGCCCCGGACGTCGAGCACCCCCGTGTCGCCGGTGTGCAGCCATCCCTTGTCGAGTGCCGCCGCGGTGTCGTGACGACGCCGGTGGTAGCCGTCCATGAGCCCGGGCCCGGACACCAGGACCTCCCCGCCATCCGCGAGTCGTACCTCGGTGCCAGGCAGCGGCCGGCCGCTGGTCCCGCTGCCACGGTCGGCCGGCAGCGCCACCGAGACGGCTCCTGCGGCCTCGGGCCGGCCGTAGATCTCCAGCACGCTGACGCCCGCGAGATCGAGGAGCTCCGCCGTACTCGAGTCGAGGCCGACGCCGGGCGTCACCAGGAACCGGAACCGGTCGCCGAAGAGCTCGCGTACGCCGGACAGGACCCGCCGGTCGAGCCTGCGGTGCCGCCGGGCGAGCCGGCCCGGCACCTTCTCGTCCTCGGCCTCGAGCTCGCGCACCTCCCGTGCCACGTCGAACGCACGCTCCGCCGCACGTCGTCGCAGCATCCCGGCGCGGTTGGCCTCGTCCACCCGGCCCCGGATCTCCTCGAGCAGCCGCGGCGTCAGTCCGACCCAGGTCGGCCGCACCGCCGCCAGGTGGTCGACCACGTGGTCGGGCCGACCCTCCAGGGCGGCCGGGAAGCCGCCGGCGAGCTGGACCGCCAGCAGCGCCTGGCCATAGGTGTAGGCGAGCGGGACGCAGAGGTAGAGCAGGTCGCTCTCGCTCAGCACGCCGAGGGACGCCACGGCGGCACCCTGGTAGGTCAGGGCCGAGTGGCGTAGCCGGACTCCGCGCGGAGCACCCTCCCGGTCTCGGGTGTAGACGATGGCGGCCAGCCCCTGCCGGCGTACGGCGTAGAGGCGCTGGGCGATCACCCGCGGGTGCTCGGCGAGCTGCTCGTGCCCGAGCGCCAGCAGGCCCTCGAGCGTCAGCACCCGCGCATCGGGGTAGTCGCCGTCCATCTGGACGACCTTGGTGACGTCGCGGATCTCGGCCCGGATGCGCCACAGGAGGTGCGCGGTGTCGTAGTCCTCGGCGATGACCACCCGCGCCCCGGAGTCGCGCAGCACGTAGGCCACCTCGTCATCGGTGCTGGTCGGGTCGACGGCCGTGACGGCGCCACCGGCGAACTGCGTGGCGAGGAACGCCAGCACCGACTCGAAGCGGGTCGACGCGATGATCGCGACCCGGTCCTCCGGCTGGATCCCGAGCGCGACGAGACCGGCGGCGAGGCCCTCCACCAAGGCATGGGTGTGGGCCCAGCTGGACTGCTGCCACCCGCCCTCGATCGGGTAGTAGTAGGCATCGGCGTCGGGCTGCGTCTCGACCCACGCGAGGAACATGTGCGCGAGGGACCGAGGGCGCTTGTCGATCACCATGGGGTCGAAGGCCAACCGCTCGCTCCTCGGTCTCTGGGGTCGACACATTATCCAGTCGCGGGGGCCCCGTTCAGTCCTGGACCGCCTTGGTGATCGTGATGCACCCGGTGATCCACTCGGTCTCCTCGTCATCGAGGGCCCGGTCGGCACGCTGGGCGTCCTCGATCGCCCAGTGGGCGTTGATGATCATGCGTACGACGACCCAGTCGCGCGCCCGCTCCTCGTCGAGCCCGGCCACGTCGACCAGTGTGTGGAAGCGGCGTCGTACGCCGGCACGCGCATCGCCGGCGTACTCGTCGAAGCGGTTCCACAGCATCGGGGCCGGCTCGTAGTGCGGGTCGCCCGACATCGGCTTGGGGTCGATCGCGAGCCAGGGCTCACGGTCGGCCGCCAGCACGTTCTCGTAGTGCAGGTCGCCGTGCACGATGCGGCCGACACTCTGCGGGTCGGCGACGAGGTCGCGGCCGAGGGAGAGCGCCTGCTCGACCAGCCGGCGCGGGATCGGCGCCTCGTTGGACAGGCCGGAGAGCGCGTCCAGCCACTCCTCGACGTACGACGTCACGGTCCGGAGCTGAGGAAGGGCCGGCCGGTGCAGCCGCGGATAGAGCTCGGCCACGATCCGGCACGCCTCGAGCTCGTCGACCACGGTCAGGTCACGCGTATGCAGGCGCTCCAGCAGCAGCGCGCGGCGGTGCGGGTCGGCTCGCAACAGTCGTACGACGCCGTCGCCGTGCCAGTGCTGCAGCGCCAGCGCCTCGTGCTCGGACTCCCGGTCGCCGTCGAAGCTGACCTTCAGCACCGCCGACCCACCGTCGGCTGTCCGCACCGGCGCCACCAGCGAGCAGAACCCGTGCCACAGCCGGTCGTCCTCGCGGGTCAGCCCCCACTCGTCGAGCACCTCGGCGAAGACCCTCGGCAGCCGGTCGAGCCAGGCGGACCAGTCCGGGCCCAGCCCGCGCTGCTCCTCCAGACCCTCGGGCAACCGGATGGACATGCGCGCCATCGTGGCACGGGGCGTCGGTGTGGCCACCCCGGGCCGGTCCTAGGCTGGCGCGATGGCGGCGTACGACTGGGACGAGCTGCGCGGGCTGAGCCTGGGTCGGCAGTTCCCCCCGGTCGCCGGACGCGACGCCGCGGCCGTCATCGAGGCGGTGGGACGGATCGGCCCGATCCAGTCACAGACCGCCCGCTCGCCGTACGTCGGGCTGGGCGCGCGCCTGCCTGGGGTCAGCCACGAGGCCGTCACGGAGGCCTACGAGACGCACGGCATCGTGCGCGGGAGCACGATCCGGGGCACGGTGCACACCTCGACGGCCGATCAGCACCCGCTGCTCGACGCCACGACGCGGGTCGGCCAGCGCAACGTGTGGACCCGTCAGCTCCGGCTCGATCCCACCGAGGTGGACGACCTCTGGAGCAGCGTCGAGGAGTTCGCGCGCCACGAGTGGCGCTCCGCCGACGAGCTGCTCACCCACCTCCAGGGCTGGGTCGCCGGTCGGAACGCCCAGGGGGCCGAGGCTCTCGACCGCGGGCTCGGCCGGTACCTCAGCTTCGGGCACGGCGGGCTGCTCCGGCGCCCGCTCCGCGGGGCGTGGTCGGGGCAGGGGGCTCCCGGCTACCGGGCGGCCGCGTCGCTCCTCCCCGACCGGTCGGCTCCCGACGACCCGCTCCGCGAGGTCGTCCGCCTGCACCTCGCGTCGTACGGCCCCTCGAGCCGGTACGACGTGGCCTGGTGGTCGGGGCTCGGCCTGCGGCAGGTCGACGCACTCCTCGAGCGGCTCGACCCGGTCTGGCGCGAGGGGCCCGACGGCCGCTCCTATGCAGATCTGCCCGGCGCCCCCGCGGCGGGTGAGGCGTCCGGCGTACGCCTGCTGCCGGAGTTCGACGCGGTGCTGTGCGGCTACGACCCCAAGGCTCGCGACCGCTTCGTGTCCCCGGCCGACAACGACGTGCTCTGGCACCGCACCAACGGCCTGATGCTGGCGCCCGTACTGGTCGACGGGCGGGTCGGCGGCCACTGGCGGCTCGAGGGGTCCGGCGCCTCTCGGACGCTGACCCTCCAGTGCTTCGCGGGGTCACGGCGACCCCGCATGGACCAGCTCGACGAGCCGGTGGCCGCGCTGTCGTCGGCGCTGGGCGTCACCGTCACCGCGGTGACGGTGGACCGGCCCTGAGCACCGACGGCGTCGTCAGTGCGCGGTGCCGACGAAGTACGCCGTGTCGACGCCGCGGGTGATGACGGTGTCCTTGGTGCCGCTCTTCCAGACGTGGACCGTCCACCTCGGGTGGCTGCGGTTGACTCCGTCGCCCGAGGGCGAGCCGTAGACGCTGCCCTTGGTGCACGAGTAGAAGCCGACCCAGTGCGGGTGAGAGGGCAGCTGGCCCCACGCACCGCCGACCCGGATACCGCACTTCTGACCGTGGGCGAGGTCGAGGTCCTGCGGGCTCGGCTGCTCCGGTGCGGTCGCCGTGCCGAAGCCACCGGCGTAGTTCACGCGGACCAGCGAATGGGTCCGCGCGTCGCGCAGGCACAGCGCCGTGTGGTGGTGGGACTTCCAGCAGGCGGGCAGGTATTCGGCCGACGGGAAGCAGATGAGGATGTCGTCGTCCACGGCCGCCGGTGCCGCTCCGTCGCACGAGACGGAGGACCGACGCTCGCGGTTCACGGTCCAGCCCGCGGCGGGGTTCCCGCTCGCATCCACCGGCCGTACGACGACATGGTGCGTCCGCGTGCCGCGGCCCTCGGCCCCGGGATGGCTGGCGCGGGCCGAGGCCATCGAGGCGAGGGCGAGGACGCCGGCCGCCAGGGCAACGGCGGCCAGGGCGCAGACGGCGGCCCGTGCGGAGGACGGACGTGTGGCGAGACGCATGAGGATCACCCTTCCGGTCAGCAGATCGGGGATGGGACGTCGACGGCCGGCGTTCGGTTGCGGCTCAGGAGTTGCCGGGCGTGCTCACCGTCCCGCTCAACCACACGTCGTCCGGGAGGTGGGCCTTGCCCGGGACCGCGATGGTGAGCTCGGAGACGTCGGTCAGGAGCGCGGCGGCGAGACGGCGCCAGAAGGCGGCCGCCCGGGGGTTCTCGTTCTGGAAGGGGATCGCCCATCGGCCGGGGTGCCGCATGATGACCTCGCGCGCGAACGTCGCGGCCAGACCCCGCCCACGCGTCGACCGGGTCACGAAGAACTCCCCCATCAACCGTCGCTCGCCGGTGAGGTCGTGCACGAGTGCGAAGCCGGACGGCACGTCGCCGCGACGCGCCAGATAGGCCACGGAGTCGGCACCCCGGCGATACGCCGGGAGGCGTCGTGCCTGGAACAACCCGTCGGCGTCGGGCGAGCTGTGCCGGAACTCCGAGAGGTCGTGCTGGTACAGCTGCCAGAGCCGCTCGACCAGCAGCCACGCGTCGTCGGCGACCTCGGTGAGCCGCAGCGGCCAGGCCTCGGCGACGACCCGGTCGCCGATCCCCTCGGGCAGCAGCCCGAGCATCGGCAGCTCGCCCTCGGTCGCCCACAGCGGCTGGTAGTGGTCGTCCTCCGACTGGCCGTGCGCCTCGGGGCCGCCCAGCACCGGCTCCCCGTCGGTGGCGTCGACCAGGAAGTACGACGCGGAGCGTCCGCCGTGGTCGCCGTCGAACAGATGGCGCACCACCCGGCCGGACAGCGAGCACTCCTCGGCGAGCTCGCGGACGGCCGCTTCGGCAGCGGTCTCGCCGGGCTCGATGCCACCGCCCGGAAGCACGGCGTACTCGCGACCGTCGAGGCGGCGCCGGATCAGCAGGACCTTGGGACCGCGCACGACCACGGCCACCGCGCGCGGCGTGGAGTCACCGAGAGGTTTGCGCACGGCCTACCTCTTCCCGGACTTCTCCCCGGCCGGCGCGTTGGAGAGCGCGGCGATGAATGCCTCCTGCGGCACCTCGACCCGGCCGACCATCTTCATCCGCTTCTTGCCCTCCTTCTGCTTCTCCAGCAGCTTGCGCTTGCGGGTGATGTCGCCGCCGTAGCACTTGGCGAGCACGTCCTTGCGCATCGCGCGGATGGTCTCGCGGGCGATCACGCGGGCGCCGATGGCCGCCTGGATCGGCACCTCGAACTGCTGCCGCGGGATCAGCTCGCGGAGCTTCCCGACCAGCATCACGCCATACGCGTACGCCGCCTCCCGGTGCACGATCGCGGAGAACGCGTCGACCGGGTCGCCGTGCAGGAGGATGTCGACCTTGACCAGGTCGGCCGCCTGGTCGCCGGAGCGCTCGTAGTCGAGTGAGGCGTAGCCCTTGGTGCGCGACTTCAGCTGGTCGAAGAAGTCGAAGACGATCTCGCCCATCGGCAGCGTGTAGCGCATCTCGACCCGGTCGGCGGAGAGGTAGTCCATGCCCTGGAGGCTGCCGCGCTTGGTCTGACAGAGCTCCATGATCGTGCCGATGTAGTCGGACGGCGACAGGATCGTGGCCCGGACGACGGGCTCGCGGACCTCCGCGATCTTGCCGTCGGGGTACTCGCTGGGGTTGGTCACCTCGTGGACGGTGCCGTCCTCCATGGTCACCTCGTAGACGACGTTGGGCGCCGTCGAGATCAGGTCGAGGTCGAACTCCCGCTCCAGCCGCTCGCGCACGATCTCCATGTGCAGCAGGCCGAGGAAGCCGCACCGGAAACCGAAGCCCAGGGCACCGGAGGTCTCGGGCTCGTAGGCCAGCGCGGCGTCGTTGAGCTGGAGCCGCTCGAGGGCGTCGCGGAGGTCGGGGTAGTCGTCGCCGTCGATCGGGTAGAGACCTGAGTAGACCATCGGGTTGGGGTGCTTGTAGCCGCCCAGCGCCTTGCTCGCGCCGTGGTGCTGGCTGGTGACCGTGTCGCCGACCCGCGACTGACGCACGTCCTTCACGCCGGTGATCAGGTAGCCCACCTCGCCGACGCCGAGGTCGCCCGCCTTGACCGGCTCGGGGCTGATCACGCCGACCTCGAGCATCTCGTGCACAGCGTTCGTCGACATCATCCGGATGCGGTCGCGGTGGCTCAGCTTGCCGTCGATGACGCGGACGTAGGTCACGACGCCGCGGTAGGTGTCGTAGACCGAGTCGAAGATCAGCGCCCGGGGCGGCGCTTCGGGATCGCCCACCGGCGCCGGGGTCTGCTTGACGATCTCGTTGAGCAGGGCCTCGACGCCCAGTCCGGTCTTCGCGGAGGTCTGGAGCACGTCACTCGGGTCGCAGCCGATGATGCCGGCGAGCTCCGCGGCGTACTTCTCCGGCTGCGCGGACGGCAGGTCGAGCTTGTTGAGCACCGGGATGATGGTGAGGTCGGCGGCCAGGGCGAGGTAGAGGTTGGCCAGCGTCTGCGCCTCGATGCCCTGGGCGGCGTCGACGAGGAGTACGGCGGCCTCGCACGCCTCGAGCGACCGCGACACCTCGTAGGTGAAGTCGACGTGGCCGGGCGTGTCGATCATGTTGAGCACATAGGTGCCCGGCTCGGCACCCTGCTCGTTGTCCGCGGGCACGGTCCACGGCATCCGCACGGCCTGGCTCTTGATGGTGATGCCGCGCTCGCGCTCGATGTCCATGCGGTCGAGGTACTGCGCCCGGGCGCTGCGCTCGTCGACGACCCCCGTCAGCTGCAACATCCGGTCGGCGAGCGTCGACTTGCCGTGGTCGATATGGGCGATGATGCAGAAGTTGCGGATGATCGCGGGGTCGGTGCGGCCCGGAGTCGGAGCGATCGGGGTCGTGGGCACGGTGGACTCTCTGGCGACGTCAGGGGACGTCTCCATTCTCCCAGACCGGGGTCGGGGACACGAAACGCGACGAGGTGTTCCGACGGCCGAGGCAGACCCGCCGTCAGAGACGTGGATCGGGGCTACGGTTCGCCCAGTTGGTTGCGGCGGCCGCCGGACGTCGACGGCCACGACACAGGGGAGGGCTCATGCGCGGTGGTTGGGTTCGAGTCGTGGCCGGCGTGGCGATGCTCGCCGCGAGCGCGATGGTCTCGGTGGGCGCCCCATCGGCTGCCGCGCCCGGCACCGGCACGTTCACCCAGATCACGACGCCGGCCAAGGACCTCCGGTACACGTTCGAGTTCGGGTCCGCCAACTCGTTCCCGGTGGCCGGGACGGCGTCCCTCGACGTGTCCTCGGTCGACATCTTCTGCGTGGTGTTCCTCTTCGGGGAGTCCCCCGACACCACGCTCATGGCCACCGGTGTCCCGGTGACGGCCGGCGAGTTCAGCACCACCGCGACGTTCCCGAGCTCCAGCCCTCCGAGCAACTGCCGTCTCCGGGCGATCCCGTCCGGCGTCAACGTCGACAACGACTACCTGGGGTCGTACACCGGCCCGATCCTGTACACGAACGGCTTGCAGGTTGCCAAGAACGGCCCGGTCCCGTACGGCTACACCGGCTACGTGGAGGAGGGGGACGGTCTCGCGGTGCTGACCGACGCGGGTTCCTGTGGAACCGAGGTGGTGATCACCGTCGACGCCCCCCAGATGCTGGCCGGCCCGGTCGTCCTCGCCTGCGCCTTCTCGCTACCGCCCGCGAACATCGATCCGACCGGTTCGTCGACCCGGAGCACGGTCCGCGTCGACGGGCGCAACGCCTACCTGCCCAGCGGCGTGGAGAGCTACCTCATCAACACCCGGGGGCTGGCCCTCGCGCAACCACCACTGTCGGTGAGCCGACACGTGGCCAAGAACGGTGACACCACGGTCACCGAGAGGGCAACCCTGATGCGTTGCAGCCAGAGCAACGCCTACCCCCCGACGTCGTCGTCGTGCCCGAGCCTGGTCTCGACGGGGGTGCGCTTCACCCGGGTCAGCCTGGTGTTCCGGAACGGTCACCAGACCAAGATCCGCGACTCGTTCACCTCGACCGATCACCAGGCCCACAGCCTGGCCCTCCAGTACGTGGGTGAGGCTGTGAACCAGACAGACGGCGGCGCCACCGGCAACGTCGGCTACACCTATCCGCATCACTCGTCGGCGTTCCACGCCGCCAGTCTGGGTCAGCAGGTCACCGGGCTCGGGTCGAAGGCCGGCACCATGGTCGTTCGGTCGGACCTGCGCGCCCGCACCGACGACCCGACAGCCGACACGCTGGCCGAGACGTGGTCGCACGCGCCGTCGAAGATCACCTACAGCACCGCGACCCATGACCAATACGGGATGCAGACCTCCGTGAAGGTACCGAAGAGCGGTACGGCGTCCCTGGGCTTCGCGCTCAGCGAGCGGTGGCGCACCGCCCAGGTCAAGAAGCTCGCGTCCTCGGCGATCACGGACATGATGTCGGCCCCACGCATCACTTCGCCCGCGAACGGCGCGACCGTGAAGGGAAAGACCACCACGGTGAAGGGCACGCTCAGGGCGGGTGCCAACGGACTGCCGGTCTCGGTGAAGGTGAACGGACACCGAGCGCGGATCACCCGGCACGGCTCGACGTCCGCAACCTACAAGGTGCGGTTCCACGAGCCGCTGGGCCGGCACACGATCACCGTCAAGGCCACCGATCTCGCCGGGAACACGCGGTCGGCGTCGATCAGGATCCGCAACACCTAGCCCTCTTCCCCCCTCGGACCCGAGCCGGTCTCCTCGCGCCCGGTCTCCTCGCGCCCGGTCTCCTCGCGCCTCGTCTCTGGGTCGTCGAAATCAATGTCGATCGCGCTGATCGTGGTCCGTCATCGCGATGACAGACCGTCCAGAGACAACCGAGAGGCCCCTGATGACCGAGTACCTGATCACGATCCCCGGCGACGAAGCGGTGTGGGACGCCCGCACCGAGGAGGACAACCGGACCGTCGGCTCCGCCCACCGCGACTTCGTGGCAGCCCTGACCGAGCGAGGGCACCGGGTCAAGGCCGGCGGCGAGCTGACGCCCCTCGCGCACGCCACGGTGGTACGCCGCAAGGATCGCGGCACGCTCGTCACCGACGGCCCGTACGCCGAGGCGCCCGAGCAGGTCGGTGGGTTCTACCTCGTCGAGTCCGACGACCTCGACGACCTGCTGGCGATCGTCGGCCAGCTCGTCGCGGCCGAGCCGGTCGTCGAGATCCGTGCCCTGCTGCAGCGCACGACCGGCGTACCCTCCTGACGCGTCCCCCCGTCGCGGTTCGGGCGCCGCTGGGCGCGTCGGCACCTATGATCGCGCCATGTCGCGTCACCTTCGGTGCGGGTCGGTCGTCGCCCTGGCCACCTCGGCGCTCCTGCTGCCGGCCGCTCCGTCGTACGCCGGCGGCGGCCTGCAGCACTGCCTGGACCAGGCGGGCAACCACGGCGGTGTGCCGCCGACCTGCACGAAGGTGAACGGGGCGTGGGTCGCGTCGTGGCCCGACGCGAGCGGCAGTGGAGGCGGGAGCGGGGTGCCGGGCGGGTTCATGGTCCTCATCGTGATCGGGTTCCTGGTCGGCATCGCGATCACCGTCTGGAAGGTGTCGACCGCGCGGCAGCTGGCCCGGCGATCGGGCATGGACCCGGGGCTGGCCACGCAGATGACGCTGCTCACCGAGAACGGGCTCGACGCGACCTACCTGGCATCGAGCCTGCGCCAACAGCCCGCCACCTCGCCGCCCCCCGCGCCGTCCCCCGCACCAGCGAGAGACGTGTCGGCGCGGCTCGCGGAGCTGAAGGGTCTGCTCGACCAGGGCGCGGTGACGCAGTCGGAGTACGACGCTCGCCGCCAGGTCATCATCGACTCCGTCTGAGCTGTTCCCACGGGTTCCGCCCGCGGGTGGGGCCTGCTAGGAAGGACTCGGCCACTGGCCGCATCTCTCGGGACCTACCCAGCTCGGGCTGGAGTCAGGAGCAGTCACATGTCCAGCACCACCCTCGTGCGGGCCGTCGCGGCGAGCGCCGTACCGCTGATCACCGCGGGTCTCGTCGCGCTGCCGTCGCCGGCACAGGCGGTGACCAAGCTGACCGACGCCCAGGCGACGTCCCAGCTGTCCGCCCACGGCATCACGCGGACCTCGAGCGGCGGCTGTACCAACCGCAACGTGGCGACGTGTACGTCGTACGACCAGATCAACCAGTCGACCGTGACCGGGATCATCACCTACCAGGGCGCCAGCGGCTGCGCCGTCAACATCACGGGTGGCACCGAGACCGGTCACGCCAGCGGCACCTACAGCCACTGGAACGGCTACAAGGTCGACATCTCCCGCTCGACGTGCAACGACAACTGGATCCGCGGCACCTACACCTACATCGGACTGCGGGGCGACGGCTACCCGATGTACCAGGCGGCCTCGGGCAACGTCTACACCAACGAGGGCTCGCACTGGGACATCGTCTACTACACGTGCGGGTGCTGAGCCGGCCCTAGGATGCGCGCATGAGCGCACTCGTCGCCGTCTGGGACGTGACCGGTGACGGCGGGCGCCGGCTCACCGCGATCTTCGTCGTGATCGGCTTCTTGGTGCTCGCGGCCGGCCTGGGCATCTCGGCGTACCGCGTCTCGGTCGCTCGACGGCGTGCGCGCGACTCCGGTCAGAGCCCGAACGTCGCGATGCTGCGGGCACTGTCGGGCCAGGACGACGAACCCGACGCGGACACGTCGGACCGCTGACGTACGCCGGGTGATCGCAGCCGGACGCTCGCAGTGGCACACTCCCGGCATGATCGATCACTTCGGCATCAACGCCGTGGACATGAACGCGTCCACCAGCTTCTACGACAGCGTGCTCGGCGTGCTCGGGCACCGGCGGGTGATGGACTTCGTGGTGGCCGTGGGCTACGGCACCACGACACCCGAGTTCTGGGTCTCGACGTTCGAGGGCATCGGGCCCAACCGCGAGGTGCACATCGCGTTCAGCGCCGAGTCCGCCGAGCTGGTCGACGCGTTCCACGCAGCGGCGACCGCGGCCGGCGCGGAGACGCTCCACGCGCCGCGCCTGTGGCCGGAGTATCACGAGCACTACTACGGCGCCTTCGTCCGCGACCCCGACGGGAACAACGTCGAGGCCGTCTGTCACACCGTCGGCGCCTGACCCGACGACAGCTGTGCCGGGTCGACTCGACCACTCCGGCTCGCAGCCCGCACCCGGCTGGGTGAGGATGACGGAGTGACTCCCGCGATCCCGACGACGATCCCGCACGGCCGCACCGCTCGCCGGCTCGAGTGGTCCCACCTGCCGCCGGCCGTACGTGCGGACGTCCAGCAGCATTGCGGGTCGCCGGTGGTCTCGGCGGTGTCGCAAGGAGCCGGCTTCACTCCGGGCTTCGCGTCCGTGCTCACCTGCGCGGACGGGTCGCGGCACTTCGTGAAGGCCGCCTCGCAGGCGGCCCAGCGGATGTTCGCGGAGTCCTACCGCGAGGAGGCCCGGAAGCTGCGCGCCCTGCCGGACGGCATTCCGGCACCCCGCCTGCTCTGGTCGACCGACGGCGACTGGATGGTCCTCGGCCTGGAGTACGTCGAGGCGCGGGCACCGAAGCGACCCTGGCGCGCGTCGGACCTCGATGCCTGCCTCGACTCGCTCGCGTCGATGGCCGCGCTCCTGACCCCGGTGCCACCCGGGCTGGAGCTCGATCCGTTCGCCGCCGACCTCGCCACGTGGCCGGCGTTCTGGGGCCACGTCAACGAGGTCCGCGGGCCGGCGCACGGCGCGGAGGCCGCGGCGCTGGCCGCCGGGTTCGCCGACGTGGTCGGGGGCCGCACCCTGGTCCACACCGACGTGCGCGACGACAACGTGCTGCTGACCACCGACGGCCGGGCCCTCTTCTGCGACTGGAACTGGCCCTGCGTCGGCGCCGACTGGCTCGACTCGCTGCTGATGCTGATCGGCCCACGCGGCGACGGGGTCGACGTCGAGTCGGTGATCGCCGAGCGGCCGCTGCTGCGCGACGTACCGGCCGACCACGTCGATCGCCTCCTGGCCGTGGTCTGCGGCTACTTCCTGAAGTCGGCCGACGACCCGGTGCCACCGACGTCGCCGTACATCCGCGAAGTGCAGCGCTGGCAGGGCGAGGTGGTCTGGGACTGGCTCTGCGAGCGCCGAGGCTGGTCGTGACCCCGCCCGTACGATGCCTCGACGCTGATTTGGGGCGCCGATCGGCCCGCTGGTAGCCTTTTCCCTCGTGTGTGCGGCCGTTCGGCGCACACCCACAAACTCTTCCTCATCCCGCGCACCACCCTGACCGAAGGCTCATCAGTGGCGAACATCAAGTCCCAGATCAAGCGGATCAAGCAGAACGAGAAGCGTCACCAGCGCAACAAGGCTGTCAAGTCCGAGCTGAAGACCCTCGTCCGCAAGTTCCGTGAGGCCGCCGAGGCCGGCGACAAGGAGACCGCGGTCGAGGCCGGTCGCGTCGCCGCGCGCAAGCTCGACAAGGCCGCCTCGAAGGGCGTCATCCACAAGAACCAAGCGGCCAACCGCAAGTCGGCCATGATGAAGAAGGCTGCCTCTCTCTGAGACGGGTTGTCTCGCAAGGCGTCGATCCGGTCGGGTCGACGCCTTTGCCGTTTTCGAGGCGGGTCACTCAGTCCCTCTCTCCGATCGGGTCCGAGCCGAGCCCTCCTCAATCTCTCGCGCTGTTGCGGACTTCGCAGGCTCAGTCCGCAGGCTCGATCACGACCGGTCGCGCAGCCCCGTCACGGTCAGCACCATCCGCTCCAGCGTGTACGACGCGTCGCTGGCGTGACCTTTGATGTCGGCATCGGCCTGGGCGATCGTGCGGATCGCGCGGGCGATCGCGGCGTCGGTCCACCCGCGTGACTGGTCGCGGATGGTCCGCACCTTCCACGGCGGGACCCCCACCTCGCGGGCCAGGTCGACCTCGCGCATGCCGCGGGGCGCGGTGAGGTAGCGGGCGATGCCCCTGGCCGAGCCGGCGAACGCGGAGGTGACCAGCACCGGCGGCGTACCGCCCTCGATCGCCCAGCGCAGCTCCTCGAGCGCGGGGCGCCGCCGACCCCAGAAGGCCGCATCGGCGACCGCGAACGACTTGGCCTCGGCCCGCCCCCCGAAGTATCGCTTCACCTTCTCCTCGGTGAGCGTCTCCCCCGGGAAGTCGTTGGCGAGCTGGTCGGCTGCGGCGGCGAGCGACCGGAGGTCCTGGCCGACCGCCTGCACCAGCGACGCGGCCGCCTCGGGCTCGATCGTGGCGCCGTGCGCCCGGGCCTCGGCGGTGACGAACCCGGGGTACTCGGACGCGCGGAGCTCCTCGGACTTCACCTCGGTGACGCCCGGCAGCTTGCGCAGCTTGGCGAGGACGCCGGAGCCCTTCTGCCCGCCGCTGTGCACCAGGACCAGAGCGACGTCGTCGGCCGGAGCCGCGGCGTACGCGAGCACTCCGTCGACCGACTCCTCCGGGAGGCTCTCGAAGCCGCGGACCACGACGCACCGGGTCGCCGAGAACAGAGAAGGCGCCGCGAGCTCACCGAGCTGGGCCAGCGTGAGCCCGGACGCCTGGGTCTCGGAGACCTCCGTCTCGGGGTCGTGACGACGGGTCGCCTCGCGGACGCCGACCACCGTGCGCTCGGAGAGGAACTCCTCCTTGCCGGTCACCAGGGTCACCCGGCCCAGCACGTCTTTGGCCGTCGGACCTCGCATGGCGGCAGCCTGCCACACGCCACCGACGCCGACGCCGATCGCGCTCACTTGGACGTGACCGCCCCGAGGTGTCCGTCGCGCCGCACCACGGCGATGCTGCCGTCGAGGTCGGTGCGCAGCACCCGCTCCCCCGTGGCCGCAAGCCCGGCGATCGTCTCGGCGGCCGGGTGACCGTAGTCGTTGTCCGCCCCGACGGAGATCACCGCGAGCCGGGCCTGCAGCGACTGGAGGAAGGGCAGGTCCTGGTAGCGGCTGCCGTGGTGCGGCACCTTCAGTACGTCGACGTGGAGGCCGGGCAGCATCGTGGCGAGGGTCGCCTGCCCCTCCGGCTCGATGTCGCCGCCGAGGAAGATCGTGACCCCGCGGATGCGCGCCAGCATCACCACACTGGCGTTGTTGGCGGTACTGCCGTCGCCGGGGCCGACCGTGGGCGAGGACGGGAGGGGCCAGACCGGCTCGAGGGTCACGTCACCGATGCGACGGGTCACGGCGTACGGCGCGAGCTGGGGCGTCCGGCCCGCCCGGGCGGCGGCGCTCCGCACCAGCGAGACGCCTTCGGGTGGATCGGCGAGCCGGGTCACCTCGATCTCTCCGACCTGGCGACCGCCGAGCACACCGGGCAGCCCGTCGACGTGGTCGGCGTGGAAGTGGGTCAGCACGACCAGCGGGATGCGCGTGATCCCCAGCTCGCTCAGGCAACGGTCGATCAGCCTCGGATCGGGGCCGGCGTCGACGACCACCGCGGTGTGCGGCTGACCGGTGTTCAGCACCAGGCCGTCGCCCTGGCCCACGTCGCAGGCCACCATCAGCCACCCGGCGGGTGGCCAGCCGGGGGTCGGCACGCGGACCAGCACGACGACGACCAGGGCCGCGCAGCACGCCACGCCCGTCGTACGCCGGCTCAGGAGCCGCGGGGCGCCCACGGCCACGCCCAGGCTCAGCGCGGCCAGGACGGTGAGGGCGATCGGGCCGCTCCCCCAGGGCACCGCCGGCGTCGGCAGGGCCGCGCCCTGACGTGCCACCTCGACGATCCAGGCGACACACCATCCGGCCGCCCAGCCCACGACCCGGCCCAGCGGTGGCACAGCCAGTGTGAGCACCCCGCCCAGCAGGCCGAGGACCGTGGCGGGCCCGACGGCGGGGGCCGCGAGCAGGTTGGCGAGGACGGCCACCAGGCTGACCTGACCCGAGATCGCCGCGATCAGCGGCGTACAGGCGAGCTGGGCGGCCGCCGGGACGGCGACGGCCTCGGCGAGCCATCGGGGCAGCCACCGGGTGAGCTCGTCGCGCCAGCGTGGCGCGAGCAGCAGGATGCCGGCGGTGGCGAGGACCGAGAGGGCGAAGCCGACCGCGGACGCCAGGCCGGGGTCGACCAGCAGCAGGGCCAGCGTGGCGACACCGAGTGCACGCGTGCCGCGGTCCGCGCCGTTGGCTCCCATGCCGAGCAACGCCACGGAACCCATCGCCGCCGCCCGCAGCACGCTCGGCTCGGCCCGAGCGAGCAGGACGAACCCCGCGATGCCCACGAGGCCCACGACGTAGAGCCACCGGCCCCGCACCCGCAGCCAGCGCGCGACCACCAGCGCGAAACCGACCACCAGCGTCAGGTTGGTGCCCGAGACGGCGAGCAGGTGGGTGAGCCCGGTGGTGCGGAAGTCATCGGCCAGGGCGGGATCGAGGCCCGCATCGTCGCCGTCCACCAGCGCCGGCACCAGGGCCCGTCGGTCGGGAGGCAGCTCGGACACGGAGGAGCGCAGGGCCGACCGCAACCGGCCGGACGCCCGCCACCAGGGGTCGGGCCCCGCTCCGAGGTCGGGACGCGCCGACGTGGAGACGACGGCCGCGACATCGCCCTGCGTGCTCGGGGTCAGATGTCCGGTGACGCGGACCGTGCTGCCCAGCGGCACCGACAGCCAGGGCATGGACCCGAAGACCAGCACCGGCTCACGAAGGGCGTACGCCGTGTCGCTCGTGGTCGCCCGGGTGACCGTGAGGCGCACGAGCACCTCGTCGCCGAACCGTCCCTGGATCGATCGCGGATCGTCGGTGACCGTGCCCTCCAACGTGGCCTCGGCGCGCTGCTCGGCCAGGCGCGTGAGCGGGTTGTGGGCCACCCGCTCGGTCCGGACCCCGGCGGCCGTGGCCACGGCGGCGAACACGACGAGCGCGGCGCAACCTGCCGCCACGCCGGAGTTTCCGCGCCACCGCCCGAGCACGGTGGTCACTCCTACGGTGCAGATGCCGGTGCCGACCGACAGCGCCACGCGGTGGCTGGCGCCGGCGAGCGCACCGAGCCAGCCGGCTCCCGCGAGCACGACCATCCGGAGGTCGGGAAGGTCGCGCGGCACCGGCGCTCAGATGGTGACGTAGGGCGTGAGCTTGGCCAGGGTGGCGTCGCCGATGCCGTCGACGTCGAGCAGCTGGTTGACCGAGCTGAAGCCGCCGTGCTCGCTGCGCCAGGTCAAGATGGCCTGCGCGGTCACCGGCCCGACCTCGGGCAGGGACTCGAGCGCGCTCTCGTCCGCGGTGTTGAGGTTGACCAGACCGGAGACCGGGGTGCCGGAGACCGGGGCGCCGGCTGGAGGACCCGGGCCGACGGGGGCACCGACCACGATCTGCTCCCCGTCGGTCAACGGCTGTGCGAGGTTGAGCGACCCGACGCCGGCCCCCCGTCGGACTCCCCCCGCCGCCCGGATCGCGTCGACGACACGGTCGCCGGACCTGAGCACGGCGATGCCAGGGCGCCGCACCTTGCCCACCACGTCGACCACGATCTTCGCTGGTCGGGTCGTCGGCCGTGGTGTGGCTCCTGGCCCTGTCGCCGACCCGTCGGGGGTGGCCAGTGCGGCGCGAGGCGTGGACACCGACAACGGTGCCGCCACCTCGTGCCCCCCGCTGCGCACCAGCCACCAGCACGTGACGACCAGCCCGACCACGGCCACCACCGCGACCACGGCCACGTGCCCGGCGCCGAGCGGGATGCGATCGCGCACCGTGTCGGACACCGAACGCGACAACGACTCGGAGACCACACGGCGCCGACGCGACGCGTGCCGCCCGGGCAGGCCGGGGACGTGTGGAAGCGTCGGCGTCTCCCGGGGCTCGTCCACCGGTAGCGGCGACCAGGGATCAGGCTCGGCGTCGGGCACCGCACGGATCCGGGTGTGCGCCTGGGGAGCCCAGGGGTCGGCCTCCCGCACCGACGCCAGCTCGCTGGTCAGGAGCTCGAGACGTCGCGCGACCGCCGCATCGTGGTGGGTCGCCGGGGATCGGTTGCGCATGCGGACGACGCTAGGTGGGGACGTCGACGGACTCGGGGGCCGGCGTCCCATCCTGTGGGAGAGCGGGTCCGCGGACGGTTCTGGGGACGGTGAGCGGGCCGGGCTCAGCCGCCCGGACGTGGCGCCACGCAGGCCGCCACCATGCCGGGGCCGACGTGCGCCCCCAGCACCGCACCGAGCTCGCCGCACCAGACCTCGCGGCCCTCCAGGTTCACCGCCAGGCGTTCGCCGAGTCGCCTGGCCAGGTCGCCCGCCCGGTCGGGATTGGCCAGGTGTGAGACGCACAGGTCGACGGACCGGTCGCCCGCCGCGTCGACGATCAGGTCCTCCAGCCGGCTCAGCGCACGGGTCGACGTACGGACGCGCTCGAGGTTGGCGACCCGTCCGTCGTCGATCCGGAGCAGCGGCTTGACCGACAGGGCTCCCCCGACCAGCGCTGCAGCCGATCCGATCCGGCCGCCACGACGGAGGTACTCCAGCGTGTCGACGTAGAACAGGGCGGTCGCGGACTCGGCCCGTCGTCGGGCGGCCTCACCCGCCTCCGCGGCCGAACCGCCGTCGTCCAGCACGTCGGCGGCCGTGAGGGCGGCGTACCCCGTGGCCACCCCGACCTGTCGCGAGTCCACCACCGTGATCGGGATCGTCGCATCTCTCGCGGCCAGCAGAGCCGACTCGTGGGTGCCGCTCATCTGCGCCGACAGATGGATCGACACGACCGCCTCGGCGCCCGCGGCCGCGGCCTTCTCGTAGACCTCGAGCATCGCGGCCGGGGCGGGACGTGACGTGCTGACCGGCCGGAACTCCTTCAGCGCCGCCGCCACCATCGCCGGGGTCGCACCCTCGGCGCCCTCGTCGTACACCGTCGCCCCGATGACCACCTGGAGCGGCACCACGACGATGCCCCGCTCCTGGGCCACCTCCGGCGGCAACGACGCCGTCGAGTCGGTGACGACCACGGTCCGCCCTGACATGCCGCGAAGGTTACCCGCTGGTGCGGGTGGTCCGGCGGCCGTTACCACCGCATTACCGGTCGCGTCGACGCTGGGTGACATCCGAAGGGAGCACCATGTCCGTCCGTCTCCGTGCCGTGCCGGCGCTCCTCATCCTCGCCCTGGTGTTGGGCGGGTGCCAGCTGACGGGCAAGGGCCACACCGATCCGGCCGCGGCTCCCGGCACGTCTTCCGCCGGTACGACGCTCGCGACCACCGGCGCCTCTCCCGGCTCGGACACCGCGACGACGCTCGTCGGCCACGGCACCACCACGACCCGCGACGCCGTACGCGTGCTGGCGGGCGTCGGGATCGCCACCGTCGGCGACCTCGACTCCCACGCCGGCCCGATCGTCCCCGTCGCGTCCCCGCGGGTGTCGACGATGACTCTGTCGCAGGTCCAGGTGCTCGCCCGGCAGGCGTCCGCCGGGGGCGGCATGACGGGTGCCTCGCTCGACGGCTCGCTCCCCCTCGGTGACGGCGCCCCGACGATCACCCAGATCATCGGTGCCTGGATCGTCTCGGCACCCGACACCGCAGCGCGGACCGCAGGAACCCTCGTCGGGACCGTTGACTGGACGCGGCCCGCAGACGTCGTCCTACCCCTCGAGGTCCTCGACCTGTTCGCCGGCGACATGACACAGAGCGTCGAGGTGGCTAGGGGCGAGCCCTCGTCGTCCGCGGGTGGTGGCGGCGCCGGTGGCGGCGGGGCCCTGTCCCTCGACACTCCGTGCACCTCGCTGACCGGGTTCATCAGCTCGACGCTCGACAAGATCTTCGACGCTCTCGAGATCAACCCGCAGCAGGTGCAGGACTACATCGACGGTCACGTCGGGGGCTTCGTCGGCACCCTGCTCGGCTGGCTCGGCAGGATCGGCGCATCGATCGTGGACGGCCTCGTCGACATCCTGCACGCCACCGTGCAGCAGGTCGTCGACACGTTCACCGCGGTGGTGATCAGCCGACTCCAGGTGGTCATCGGGAGCGTGTACGCCGTCGCCCAGATCCTCGCCTGGGTCACGCCCCACACGGTTCTGGTGACCCCGCAGCCGGCCGCGAACCGTGTTGCTGTCGGCACGGAACCGGACCAGCTGGGCACCTTCACCGCGACCGTGCCCGGCAACGACGAGACCGCCGGGCTGCCGAAGCAGATGGTCGACTGCGGGAACTTCGCGCACGTGCACCCGCCGACGGTGACCCGCGCGGGGGCGGCGGTCCACTGGGTGATCGGGGACCCCGCCCACATCGCGCAGGTCATCGGCCCTGCCGGGCCGCCGTACAACGACGTGATGGGGCCGGACATCTCCGACGCGCTGCGCTACCGGACCGGCCGGGTGCAGGACCGCACCGGACAGCAGAACGTCGCTCCGCTGCAGGCCGCCGTCTCCGTGCAGCGCAGCGAGGTCCAGCAGCTCCGCGAGATGCTCGACGCCGCCCTGGACGCCAACCTCGGCATCCTCGCGCCGCTGGCACGCAAGTTCCTCTCACCCCTTCTCGACCTCGTCGAGAGCAAGCTCGCCGGCCTGATCGACATCGCCGGGCACAGCGTCATCCCGGTCCTCTACTGGGGCGCGAGACCAACACCGTCGACACCCGCCTGCCCCTCCGGCGGGACGATCCCGGCCGGCACCTACCGCGGCGACATCGACGCGCAGATCGACACCCGGGAGATGTTCAACGTGCAGGGCCACAGGCTGCTCGCCGCCTCCGCCCGGTCACTCGCCAGGGGACGGGTGATCCTGCAGTCGGACGGCACCGAGGTCTCGGGCTCGATCCGGCTGACCGGAACCAGCGAGGGGACGGGCGCCGCGGACTTCGGGGTCCCCCTCCGCGTGCACGGCACCGGCACACTCGGGGGTCCGGTCTCGGGCTCCGCCGGCAAGCCGCGCGTACGCCTGACCGCGTCCGGGTCATGGACCGACAACGACCCGCTCGGAGGTCAGCATGCCGGGCAGGGCGCCTACACCGACACCGTCGGCCTCCACGTCGTCACCAGCAACTGCGTCTCCGTCACCGGCGACGTGACGGCCATGGTCCGCGAGCTGTACGACCATCTGCTGGGCAGGGCCGCCACCGGCTCGGACGTCGGCGTGAAGGTCACCGTGTCCGGGCCCGGCAGGTGGGTGGCCGTCAAGGGATGACGCGCGCGCCGCACGCTTCGACGACCACTTCCCTGCCTCGCCTCGCAGCTCGACCACTCGCTCCGCTCGCGGCCTCACCCTTCGACGACCACTCCCCTGCCTCGCCTCGCAGCTCGACCACTCGCTCCGCTCGCGGCCTCACCCTTCGACGACGATGTTGACCAGCTTCGGAGCCCGCACGATCACCCGTCGTACGACGGCACCGTCGATCGCGCGTACGACGGACGGGTCCGCCATGGCCGCCGACTCCAGGTCGGCGTCGCTGATGGTCGGCGGGACGTCCAGACGCGCGCGCACCTTCCCCTGCACCTGGACGACGGCCGTCACGGAGTCCTCGACCAGCAGGCGTTCGTCGACCTCGGGCCACCCGGTCCGCGCCACGGAGGGCTGGTGACCCAGCCGCTCCCACATCTCCTCCGCCGTGTACGGCGCCACCAGCGACAGCAGGATCGCCACCGCCTCCGCGGCCTCGCGCACCGCCGGGTCGTCCGGCCCGCAGCCCGAGTCGATCGCCTTGCGGGTGGCGTTCACCAGCTCCATCGTGCGCGCGACCATCACGTTGAACCGATGGCTCTCGATCAGGTGCTCGGCCTCGCGCAGGGTCCGGTGGGTGACCGTACGCAGCGTGACGTCACCGTCGCCGGCGGCGACGCCCGGCGCCGACGTCACGTCGCCGCTCAGCCGCCAGGCGCGCTGCAGGAACCGGACAGAGCCGCTCGGCGACATGTCGGCCCAGTCGATGTCGTCCTCCGGAGGCCCCGCGAAGACCAGGGTCAGCCGTACCGCGTCCACGCCGTACGCCGATAATTGCTCCCCCAATCTGACGCCGTTGCCCTTGGACTTCGACATCTTGGCGCCCTGGTTGATGACCATGCCCTGGTTCAGCTGCGCGGAGAACGGCTCGCCGAACTCCAGCAGGCCCATGTCGCGCAGCACCTTGGTGAAGAAGCGCGCGTACAGCAGGTGCAGCACCGCGTGCTCGACCCCGCCGATGTAGATGTCGCACGGGCCCCACAGGTTGGCCAGCACCGGGTCGAAGGCCTGGGTGTCGTCGTGCGGCGAGCAGTAGCGCAGGAAGTACCACGACGAGTCCACGAAGGTGTCCATCGTGTCGCTGTCGCGCTTCGCCGGCCCGCCGCACGTCGGACAGGTGACGTTGACCCAGTCGTGGGCGGCCGCCAGCGGAGACACGCCCTTGGGAGTCAGGTCCGCGCCCCGCAGCTCCGGCAGTACGACGGGCAGCTGGTCCTCGGGGACCGGCACCTCGCCGTCGTCCGGACAGTGGATGATCGGGATCGGGGCGCCCCAGTAGCGCTGCCGCGACAGCAGCCAGTCGCGCAGCCGGAAGTTCACGGCACCGCGGCCCAGGCCCTGGGCCTCCAGCCAGTCGATGATGGTCCGCTTCGCCTCGTCGACGCCCATGCCGTCCAGCGAGACTGAGTCGTTGGCGGAGTTGACGGCCGGGCCGTCGCCGGTGAACGCCTCGCCCTCGAAGTCGTCCGGCGGCTGCACGGTGCGGATGACCGGCAGGTCGAAGACCTTCGCGAAGTCCCAGTCGCGCTGGTCCTGCCCGGGCACGGCCATGATCGCGCCGGTGCCGTAGTCGGCCAGCACGTAGTCGGCGGCGTACACGGGGATCTGCGTGCCCGTCACCGGGTTGGTCGCGTGGACGCCCAGGAAGACCCCGGACTTCGGGCGGTCGGTGGCCAGACGCTCGATGTCGCTGGCCTTGCGCACCTCCTCCAGGTACGCGTCGTACGCCGGTCGCTCGTCGTCGCTGACCAGCTCGGCGGCCAGCGCGGCGTCGGCGGCCACCACCATGAACGTCGCACCGAACAGAGTGTCGGGGCGCGTCGTGTAGACCTCGATCGGCGGATGTTCACCGGTCGAGCCGTCTCCGGCGGTCGAGCCGTCTCCGGCGGTCGAGCTTGTCGAGACCACCGGGAAAGTCACGTGCGCACCCTCGGACCGGCCGATCCAGTTGCGCTGTGCGGTGATCACCCGCTCGGGCCACGTCGGCGCCAGGTCGTCCAGGCAGTCCAGCAGCTCCTGGGCGTACTCGGTGATCCGGAAGTACCACTGGGTCAGCTCGCGCTTGGTGACCTCGTTGCCGCAGCGCTCGCAGCGACCGTCGATGACCTGCTCGTTGGCCAGCACCGTCTGGTCGAAGGGGCACCAGTTCACGGGGCTGTTCTTGCGGTAGGCCAGCCCGCGCTCGCGGAACTTCAGGAACAGCCACTGGGTCCAGCGGTAGTACTCCGGGTCGGAGGTGTTGAACGTCCGCGACCAGTCGAAGCTGACCCCGAACCTCTTGCACGACTCGGTCGACAGCGCGATGTTCTCGTAGGTGAACGTCGCCGGGTGGGCGTTGTCGCGGATCGCGGCGTTCTCGGCGTTCAGGCCGAAGGAGTCGAACCCCATCGGGTTCAGCACCTCGTAACCGCGTTGCCACCAGTAGCGCGCGATCACGTCGTGCAGTGCGAACACCTCGGCGTGGCCCATGTGCAGGTCGCCCGACGGGTAGGGGAACATCGTCAGCGCGTAGCGCTTCTCGCGGCGTCCCTGCGCCACGACGGCGTCGTCCGCACGGAACGGTTGCAGCGCCTCCCACACGGGCTGCCACTTCTCCTGCACCGCCACCGCGTCGTACGTCGCGGCCTCGCCGTCCACCGTGGTGTCGGTCTGTTCCTCACTCATCGCTTCGCTCTCGTTCGCTGGTCGAGCCCCGACGTGCTGGTCGGGCTCCGACTCGTTGGTCGAGCCTGTCGAGACCCCTGCTTCGGACATGAAAAAACCCCTCGCGGGGAGGGGTGGCCGCGCGACGTGCGTGAACGTCAGCGCGGCTGTCGAAGAAGCAGGGTGCTCCACATGGGCCCATGGTAACCGAAACGTGCTGGTCCTCGCCTCCGGGATGCGCCTAGGTTCACGGACGTGACCGATCTGCGCAGGTACGACGACTGGCTGATCTGGCTCCGCGCCCGGGGCGAGACGGACGCCGGCATCCGCGTCGTCTTCGTGGGCGGCTCCGCCGTCACGGGCGGGTACGACGACCACTCCGACCTCGACGTCGAGGTGCTGGCCACCCCGGGCGAGGCGGTCGCGACGTACGGGCGGCTGCTGGACGCCGCCCGGCAGGACTTCACCGTGCACCAGGTCTGGGAGCTGCCCGAGGCGACCTGGCCGGACGGACGTCAGGCGTTCCTCAACCTCACCCCCGACGCCGGCGACCTCAGCGTGCCCACCCGCATCATCGACCTCCACGTCTCCGACCTCGCCGACCACCACCGCTTCGTCGACGTACGACGGCACGGCGAGCCGTTGGTGCTGCACGACCCCGACGGCCTCGTCGAGCTGCGGTCAGACGACGAGGAGGAGATGGCGCGCGAGCGAGGGGAGGCGGTCGCCCAGATCGCGGCCCGCCGCCAGACGGGGGCCTGGCTGGTCAACCGCGCCATCGCCCGCAGGCAGGCGGCCGAGGCGGTGGCCTTCCACGTGCAGTTCGCGGTCAACCCGCTCGTCCGGCTGCTGCGGATCGTGCACTGCCCGGCGCGCCACGACTTCGGGCTGCGCTACCTCGACACCGATCTCCCCGAGGGGTACGCCGCTCGCGTCGAGGCGCTGCTCCCCGGTCCCGACCTGGCCGCCCGCGCGGCGGCCGCGTTCGCCTGGCAGGACGAGCTCTTGGCCGAGCTCGTCGCGGGCTGAGGCGTCGGCGGATCCTGGGAGCCCCCTACCATGCGCCCATGACCTCCCTCGACCTCTTCCGACTCGACGGGCGCGTGGCGATCGTGACCGGGGCGTCGTCCGGGCTCGGCGTCGCCTTCGCGCAGGGCCTCGCGGAGGCGGGAGCCGATGTCGCCCTCGGCGCCCGCCGGGCCGACCGTCTGGAGTCCACCGCCGAGCTCGTGCGCGCCGCCGGCCGCCGTGCGCTCAGCGTCGCCACCGACGTCTCCGACCCCGACGCCTGTACGGCGCTCGTCCGGGCGGCGATGGACGAGTTCGGCCGGGTCGACATCCTGGTCAACAACGCCGGGATCGGGACCGCCGTTCCCGCGACCCACGAGACGCCCGACCAGTTCCGCTCCGTCATCGACGTCAACCTCAACGGCTGCTACTGGATGGCCCAGGCCTGCGGTCGCGTCATGCGGCCCGGCTCGTCGATCATCAACGTCTCCTCGGTGCTCGGGCTGACGACCGGCGGCCTGCCGCAGGCGGCGTACTCCGCGTCCAAGGCCGGCCTGATCGGGCTCACGCGCGACCTCGCGCAGCAGTGGACCGGCCGCAAGGGGATCCGCGTCAACGCCGTCGCACCCGGCTTCTTCGAGTCGGAGATGACCGAGCAGTACCCGGAGGGCTACCTCGACCTGATGGGCATGCGCATCCCCGCCGGCCGCAAGGGCGAAGGCGCCGAGCTCGCCGCGACCGTGGTGTTCCTCGCCTCCGACGCCGCGGGCTACATCACCGGCCAGACCCTCCCCGTCGACGGCGGCATGACGATCACCTGACCGGCTCTCAGCCGAGCCCTGTGGAGAGCCAGCCACGAGGCGACGCCTCGAGGACGATCATCGAGGCGTGGATCCCGTCGAGTTCCTGCGTCGCTCGGGAGGCGTCGCCGGCCCGGTCCTGCTCCGGGCATCTGGTCTTCGATCCGTCCGCACGGCGATCGCGGCGGGCACCGTCGTCAGGGTCGGCCGCGGGCGCTACGCGCTGCCGGCCGTCACCGCCTCCCTCGGTGTCGCCCACGGGCTGTCCGGAGTGCTGTGCCACGTCAGCGCTGCCCGCTTCTGGGGATGGGAGGTGGGCGTACGGCTCGGCCCTGTGGACGTGCTCGTGCCGCGCAGCCGACACCCTCGCCACGTGACCGGTGCCGTCGTCCGCCGCCGGGATCTGCCGCCGGGCGACATCTCATCTCCGGGAGTCACCACCCCCTGCGCACGGTGCTCGACGTATCGGCAGACCTGCCTTTCGTCGACGCACTCGCGGTGGCCGACTCGGCTCTGCGCTCGGGGCTGGTCGGGGCCGATGAGCTCGTGGCAGCCGCACTCGCCTCACCCGACCGCGGGCGCGCCCGCCGGATGAAGGTCGCACGAGCAGCGGATCCGCGGGCGGACAACCCCTTCGAGTCCGCCCTACGTGGTCTCTCGCTGGAGGCAGGCCTCACCGTGGTGCCGCAGGTCTCGCTCTTCCGGCGAGCGATGGGTACGGCCGGATCTCCTGGACGAGGGACGTGGCCTGGCCCTCGAGGCTGAGTCCTTCACCTGGCACGGCAACCGGCGGCAGCTGATGAAGGACCGCCGCAAGTACAACGACCTCGGGCTGATGGGACTCACCCTCGTCCGGTTCGCGTGGGAGCACGTGATGGTCGAGCGGGGCTACGCGCGCTCTGTCCTCAGAGCCTGCGTCGGCGGACCGACGCCGTGGCTGGGAGCAGCGGCCACCCGGCCGCCCTCCAGGGCGGCGTGACCACCCGGACACACATTGGTCCATCGGACGTGCTGATCACCGCGTCTTTCCCGAACCAACGTATGTCCCCCGATCAGCGTTCGGTGAGTCCGCTCAGTCGGTCAGGTGCCGCGTCGTACCCGGGCGCGAGCGACGCGATCGCCTCGGAGACCTCCACTCCGCCAACGTAGCGATGGTCCGCGCGCTACCCTCGAGACGACTGCGATCGACAGCTCACCCTCCTGGGCCCCGGACTCCGGCCCGGCCCGTCCACGAGAGGCCGCAGATGCTCGAGACCACCCCCACCAACGCCCCGGTGCGCACCCCGCGGGGAGGGTACGGCGAGCTGACCGCCGAGATCCGCTCGCTCGGCCTGCTCCGCAGCCGGCCCTGGTCGTACGCCGGCCACTTCGCGCTGGTGTTCGCCGGCCTCGCCGCCGTCGTCGCGGCGATGGTGCTCTTCGCCCATTCCTGGTGGCTCCTGCTCCTCGCGCCGTTGTTCGGGGTGGTCGCGACCCAGCTGGGGTTCCTGGGCCACGACGTCGGTCATCTCCAGGTGACCCGGAACGCCACCCGGATGCGGATCCTCGGGCTCGTCGACGGCAACCTCATGGGTGGCATGAGCTTCGGCTGGTGGGTCAAGAAGCACAACGCCCACCACGCCCACCCGAACGACCTCGAGAGCGACCCCGACGTGATCTCCCGGGTGCTGACCTTCGACGCCGGCCAGGCGACCGGTCGCCGCGGTCTGGGGGGCTGGATGATCCGGCACCAGGCGCTGCTCTTCTTCCCGATGCTGCTCGGTGAGGCGTTCAACCTCCACGTCGCCAGTGCGCACGAGCTGTTCGACGCCGGGCTGCGCCACCGCGTGCCCGAGGCGGCCCTGATGATCACCCACTTCGCCCTCTACATCCTGCTGCTGGCCACGACGCTGACCTGGCCACAGGCGCTGCTGTTCGTGGCGGTCCACAAGGGCGTGCAGGGCCTCTACCTGGGCTGCTCGTTCGCCCCCAACCACAAGGGCATGCCGATCCTCGACGCCGAGCAGGCGGCCGACCCGCTGTTGCGACAGGTGCTCACCTCGCGCAACATCCGCGGCGGCCCGTTCATCGACACCGCTCTCGGCGGACTGAACTACCAGATCGAGCACCACCTCTTCCCGAGCATGCCGCGGGCCAACCTGCGGCGCGCCCAGCCCGTCGTACAGCGGTTCTGCCGCGAGCGCGGCATTCCCTACCTCGAGGTCGGCGCGATCGCGTCGTACGTCGCGGCCGTCGGGCACCTGCACACGGTGGGCGCCGAGCTCCGCGCCGGCTGAGACGAGTCAGGCTGCCCCACGGCCCCGCCGCAGGGCACGTCCGGGCCGGGCTCCGGTCGGCTCGCCCTCGCGCAGGGCGACGACGCCGTTCACCACCACGTCCCGGACCCCGAGCGAGAGCTGGTGGGGCTCAGCGAAGGTCGCCCGGTCGGCGACCTGGTCGGGGTCGAGGACGACCAGGTCCGCGGCGTACCCGGGCTCGAGCACCCCGCGATCGGTCAGGCCGAACGTGTCCGCGGGCAGGGACGTCATCCGACGTACCGCCTCGGGCAGGCTCAGCACACGGAGCTCGCGCGTGTAGTGGCCGAGGACCCGCGCGAACGAGCCGTAGGCCCGCGGATGCGTCGGCGAGTCGAGGCTGCCGCCGACGGGCGCGATGGACGCGGCGTCCGAGCAGATGCCCACCCACGGCACGGACAGCTGCATCCGCAGGTTGTCCTCGCTCATCGAGCTGAACGCCGTGAACACGGTGGTCCGTTCGGAGGCGAGCACGTCGAGCGCGACGTCGACCGGGTCCTCGCCCCGGTCGGCCGCGATCTCGGCGAGGGTGTGCCCCTGCCACCGGGCGTTGTCGTGGTGCCGGAGCCGGAGCAGGAGCACGTCGTCCGCGCTCGGGGTGTCGCCGTACCTGCCGAGCGCCACCAGATCGGCGCGGATCTCCTTGCGTACGGCGGGGTTGGCGAGCCGGTCGTACAGCGCGTCGGCGCCGCCCTCGTGCCAGCGATCCGGCACCGTCGACGCCAGCCCCGTGCCGCTGCGGGTGTAGGGGTAGACGTCGGCGCCGATCGGAACGCCACCGTCGCGAGCACTCTGCAGCTTGGCCAGTGCCTCCGTCATCAGGGGCCACTGTGGTCTCCCGGCCGCCTTGAGGTGCCACATCTCGCCGTGCACCCCCGAGCGGCGGACGATGTCCAGCAGCTCGTCGATCGCAGGGAGCAGGCCGGCGCCCTCGTTCCGGACGTGCGACGCGTACGTGCCGCCGTACCGTCCGGCCACCTCGCACAGCGCGACCAGCTCCTCGGTCGATGCGAAGCTGCCGGGCGGATAGATCAACGACGACCCGATGCCGAGCGCACCGTCGACCATCTCCTCCGCGACGATCCCGCGCATGGTGTCGAGCTCGGCCTCGGTGGCCGGGCGGTCCTGGTAGCCGACCCCGTGGAGGCGCATCGTCTCCGCCCCGATCAGCGAGGCGACGTTCTGGGTGCAGCCGGAGCTCTCGACGGTGTGGAGGTACTCCGAGAGCCGCGTCCAGGTCAGGTCGATGCCGTGCTCCGCGGCGTCCCGCACTGCGACGTCTCGGGCGATCGGCGGCACCGGACCCATCGACTCGCCCTCGCCGAAGATCTGGGTCGTGACGCCCTGCACGAGCTCGCCGAGCGACGTACCGTCCTCGAGCACCGAGTAGTAGGAGTGCGACAGCGGGTTGACGAAGCCCGGGCACACGATGAGCCCCGTGGCGTCCACGAGCTCCGCGGCCGGCTCGTCCGGAGCGAGGTCACCGACGCGCACCACGCGGTCGCCGGAGATCGCGACGTCGGTCGCGCACGGCTCGCCACCGCGCCCGTCGAGAACGCCTCCGCCTCGGACGATCAGGTCGTACATGGGTGCTCCTCGTCTCGGGTGACAGCGTGGTCGCGTCGCGGGAGGTGGACGCTGACGTCCAACCCCCCGGTGGGTACCGCTGTTGCGTCCACAGTGCCGCCGTGCACGATGGCGATCGAGGAGATCAGCGTGAGTCCGAGCCCGAAGCCCTCGTGGCCGACGCGGTCGTCGAGCCGGGCGAAGGGCAGGAACAGCTGCTCGACCATGTCGGCAGGGACCACCGCTCCGGTGTTGACCACGCGCAGCACGCACGTGGAGTCGTGGGAGGTCGTCGAGATCGCGACGGTCCCGTCTGTGACGTTGTAGCGCTCGGCGTTGTCGAGAAGGTTGTCGACGAGCCGTTCGAGCAGCACTGCGTCGCCGGTCACCGGCGCCTCGTCGAGCGTGGTGATCGTGGTGACGGCGTCCGCCGTACGTCCCTCGAGTGCGTCCTCGACGACGACCGCCAGGTCCAAGGGGTCGGTGAGGACGCGCGCCCGGTCGTTGCGAGCGAGCACGAGCAGCGCATCGATGAGCCGCTCGGCGTGGTCGGCGGCCTGCCGCACGTCCGTGGCCATCGAGGCCAGCTCGTCGCGGCTGGGGTCGGGCTTGGCGAGGACGACGTCCATCGCGGTACGCATGACCGTCAGCGGCGTCCGCAGCTCATGGCTCGCGTTCGAGATGAACTGGCGCTGGGTGGTGAAGGCGCGGTCGAGCCGCTCGAGCATGGTGTCGAACGTGTCGGCGAGCTCACGCAGCTCATCGCGCGGGCCCTGTAGCGCGATCCGCTGGGACAGGTTCTGCTCACTGGCCGCGCGGGCGGCCGCGGTGAGCCGGTGCACCGGCCGCAGGATGCGACCGGCGACGACCCAGCCGGCCAGGACGGCGAGCAGGGTGACGCCGGCCAGGCCGAGCAGCGAGAAGGTCAGCAGATGGGCGAGCGTCGAGCTGCGCTGGGAAGCAGCCCCTGCCCGGACCCCGCGCGTGTAGAGATCGGCGCACTGGTTCAGGGCCTCGATCCCACCACCACGGGGCTGCGTCGCACCGGCGAGGCACTTGTCGAGCTTGGGCTGCACCTCCGACGGGAGAGTGGCGGGCTTCGGGCTGTGCAGGCTCTGCGCGACCAGCAGGTAGGTGATCGCGACGAGCGCGGCACCGCCGACCGCGAACAACGTCGTGTAGACGAGAGTCAGGCGAGACCGGGCACTGAGGTGGGTTCTCACAGTCGGTAGCCCACGCCGACGACGGTCTCGATCAGTGGCGGGGCTCCGAGCTTGCGCCGCAGCCGCCCGACCGTCACCGCGACGGTGTTGCTGAACGCATCGGCGTGCGCGTCCCACACGTGCTCGAGCAGCTCCTCGGCGCTGACCGCGGCACCATCCGCGCCGATCAGGAACTCCAGGACGCCGAACTCCTTGCGGGTAAGGGTCAGCGGGAGACCCGCGCGGCTGACGCGGTGCCGCGCCCGATCGACCACCAGGTCGCCACGGCGTACGAGCGCCGGAGAGCCGGGCCCCCGCCGCCCCAGCGCGCGGATGCGCGCGATCAGCTCGTGGAAGGCGAACGGCTTGCCCAGGTAGTCGTCCGCCCCCAGCTCCAGCCCGTCCACCCGGTCGTCGACGTCAGCGGCGGCGGTGAGCATCAGGATGCGCGTGGGCGAGCCGTCGCGCACCAGCTGGCGACAGACCCGGTCGCCGTGCACCCGCGGCAGGTCGCGATCGAGTACGAGTACGTCGTACTCGGTGATCCGGGTGCTCTCCAGGGCCGCGGCGCCGTCGTAGACCACATCGACCGCGAACCCTGCGTCGCGCAGCCCCTCGCCGATCCGGTTGGCCAGCGCGACGTGATCCTCCACGACCAACACTCGCACCCGCACATTGTGCGCCCGCCCGGATGACATCGACCTAACAACCGCTGTTCGGCTCGTGTCATCGGCTGCGTCCCAGACTCGAACGGCGCGGCGCCGCGCACCACCTTGAACGGAGCACCCATGGATCGCAGGCAGCCCAGGGAGCGAACAGCGACCGTCATCATGATGGCCGCACTCGCTCTACTGGTGGTGGCGTGCGGCAGCTCCGGAGGCTCACCAGGTGCAGGTGGGTCGTCGAGCCATGGGTCGTACGTCGCGTACTCGGCCTGCATGCGCCAACACGGCATCCCGAACTTCCCCGACCCCGATCCCGACCATCCTGACGCGGTGGTCGGCAAGGAGTCGGCGCGGCAGCTCGGCGTCAGCCCGTCGACGTACCGGTCGGCCACGCAGGCGTGCCAGCAGCTGATCCCGAACACCGGCGACACCGCGGAGCAGCAACAGGAGCTGCAGTGCGCGCAGACCGGCAACTGCTCCCAGACGGTGGTGCAGCACTGGATGAGCGGTCTGCGGACGCTGGCCGGGTGCCTGCGCACCCACGGGGAGCCGACCTGGCCGGACCCCGTCATCACGTCCCTGGCCGGCCACGCGCCCGCGCCGCACTTCCCCTACGACCAGGCCGGCATCGACCACCACTCGTCGCAGGTCCTGGCCGAGGTCTCCCAGTGCATCAGCCTGACCGGGTTCCAAGGGCTCCCCCTCCCGTGAAGACCGCCACGGCGTCGACACCGCCTGCTCGACCGGTACCGACGGTGGTCGCTCTGCTGGTCGGCTTGGCCCTGTTGCTGGCGGGATGCGGAGGCGGCCACTCCTCGACCGGTTCCAGCGGCACACCGCGCTCGGGAGCGTCATCGGCCTCCCCGTCCGCCGTCGCCTTCGCCGCCTGCATGCGCGGGCACGGAGTGCCGAGCTATCCCGAACCCGACAGCAGCGGGCAGCTCCCCAAGGGATCAGCGCAACAGTTCGGGGTCAGCAGCTCCGACTACGCAGCGGCCCAGCAAGCCTGCCGGCGCCTGCTCCCGACGGGCGGGTCGTTCTTCCAGCAGTTCCAGCAGTGCGTGTCCTCGGGCAGCTGCCCGCAGCAGCTGGTGCAGGAGGCGCTGACCAAGCAACGCACGTTCGCCCGGTGCATGCGGGCCCATGGGGTGCCGAGCTTCCCAGACCCCAGGATCGGACCCGGCGGCGCGCCGTTCTTCCCCGTCAGCGCGGCCGGACTGACTCATGAGTACACCCATTCCCCGGAGTTCACGTCCAAGGCGCAGGTCTGCCAGCGCGCGGCGGGCGGCTCCGTACCGGTTCTGATGGGGTGAGGAACTCCGATGAAGCAGGTTGCCGACCCGCATCCGCCGAGCAGATCCGGACTGCCGGCCACAGTTTTCGTCGCCGCGGTCGGCCTGGGGCTGCTGGCGGCCTGCGGCCAGGGCTCGTCGTCGCCCCCTTCGGCAGACTCGTCGAGTGCAGGCAGGTCGAGCAGGTCCCCGTCTGCTGCCGCCTTCTCCGCGTGCATGCGCTCGCACGACGTACCGAACTTCCCGGATCCCGACCCGAACGGACGGCCCCTCCAGGTCGACGCTCAGCAGCTGGGTGTCAGCGACTCCCTGTACCAGGTTGCCGAGCACGCCTGCAGCCACCTCTTGCCGACGGGTGGGTCGCTCGAGCAGCAGACGCACCAGTGCCTGTTGTACGGCGACTGCCCGCCGGCCCTGGTGCAGCAGCTGCTGACCATCGGACGGAGGTACGCACAGTGCATGCGAGCCCACGGAGTGCCCAGCTGGCCCGACCCCACCATCAGCGCCAAGGGTGGCCGTCCGGTCTTCGACCTCACCGCAGCCGGCATCGACCCGCAGTCGACCGACTCGCCGCAGCTCAGCAGCGTTGATCGTGAGTGCCGGCAGCTGATCGGCGGCTCGATCCCGAGGCTACCCACCACCTGAGGTGTTCCATGACACACGTTGCCGTACCCGGTCCACGGCAACGACACCGCCTGCCCTGCGCGGGCACCATCGCAACGGGCGTCGTGGCCCATGCGGGATGCGGCGGCCACCCGTCTTCGACCCGCAGTCTGCGCAGGTCCACGGCGCGGACCAGGTGTGCCAGCGCCTGACAGGCGGGGACGGGCCGGACGATGTGTCGCCGTGAGAGTCCCGGGCACCTGCCGGGATGACATCCGTCTAACAGTCGTTGTTCGGCTCACGTCATGGCACGGGTCCCAGACTCGAGAGTCGCGGCGTCGTGGACCCAACCTCGAACGGAGCAGCCATGAACGGGCACCCAGCTGATCGCGATGCCGGTCGACGCGGCACCCGCGCCGTACGCCGGTCGCGCCCCGCGCGAACCGCGGCCGTCCTCATCGCCGCGGCCGCCCTGGCGTTGTCGGCGGCATGTGGGAGTCCATCCGGGTCATCGAGCGGGGCATCCTCACCGACCCCCGCGTCTGCAGTCGGCTACTCCGCCTGCATGCGCGCCCACGGCGTCCCGGGCTTCCCCGACCCCGACAGCAGCGGCCAGATCGCCAAGGTGACCCCTCAGCAGCTCGGTGTCACCTCCTCCCGGCTCATGGCCGCCCAGGGCGACTGCCAGCACCTCCTGCAGCCCAGCGTGACCCAGGCACAGCAGGTGCTGAGCGGCATGCAGGACTTCGCACGGTGCATGCGCTCCCGCGGGGTGCGGAACTGGCCCGACGCCAGCGCGGACAGCGACGGGCATCCGGTCTTCGATCTCCGCGGCCAGATCGCTCCGGACACGCCGCGGATCGACACCACCTCCGGCGAGTGCTCGCACCTGCTGCACTCCGCACCGGGCCAGGCAGGAACCATGCTGTGCAACGGCATCGGCGAAGCGGGCTGCCACCACTATGGCTGAGCCAGGCGGCCGACCCTCCGCAACGACCACGTCACGACGTACCCCCGTCGGACGCGCTGCCACCGTGGCTCTCGCGCTCGTGCTGATCGCGGCGGGCGCCGTGGCGGCGGTGGTCAGCCGCGTGTTCGACAGCGGCGGGGGCGGCGGCGAGTCGACCGGCCACGGGTCGGCCACGTCGCTGGCGTCGGTCACGCGCCGGTCACTGTCGACCCAGACGCAGTTCAACGGAACGTTGGGCTACGCCGGCTCCTACACCGTCTTGGCCCAGACACACGGCACGCTGACCTGGCTGCCCAGGGTCGGAGCGGTCATCGGCAACGGCCAGGTCCTGTACCGGGTGGACCAGCGGCCGGTGGTGTTGCTGTACGGGTCCGTCCCGGCCTACCGCGACCTCGCCGAGGGCGCGACGGCCGCCGACGTCTCCGGGGCAGACGTTGCGCAGCTGAACCACGACTTGGTGGCGCTGGGCTATGTGCAGCGCGCTGACGTGGACACGGCGTGGGACGAGTTCGGCTGGGCCACCAAGGTCGGTGTGGAGAGACTTCAGCACCACCTCGGGGTGGACCGGACCGGCGGGCTGGACCTCGGTGACGTGGTGTTCCTGTCCACTTCTGCACGGGTGACCCTCCGGCAGGCCGGGCTCGGCGCACCCGCGACCGGGCCGGTCCTCCAGGCGAGTACGACGGAGCGGACGGTGAGCGTCGCGCTGGATCCGAGCCTGCGGACGAAGGTGAGGACGGGTGATCGGGTCACGATCACGCTGCCGGACGGCAACACGACGCCTGGCACGGTCATGTCCGTGGGCAAGGTGGCCACCACCGCCCCGCCGAGCAGCTCCGGTGACTCGGGCGGCTCCGGCAGCGGGCCGACGGTGCCGATGCACATCAGGCTCACCCATCCGGGAGCCGCCGGCAGCCTGGACCAGGCCCTGGTGGAGGTGTCGATCACGGACCAGACGATGCACCACGTGCTGGCGGTGCCGGTCGCCGCTCTGCTGGCGCGCGCCGGCGGCGGGTATGCGGTGGAGGTGGTCGAGGCCGACGGCGCTCACCATCTGGTGTCGGTCAGACCCGGGCTGTTCGACGATGCCGCCCTCAAGGTGCAGGTGTCCGGTTCGGGGTTGGCGGCCGGACAGCGAGTGGTGGTGCCCGGCCATGAGTAGCCGGTGGGCCGCGGGAGAGCCGACCAGGCTCCCGAGCCCCGGCCCGGACGCCGCCGATGGACCTGCCGTGGTCCTCGAGGTCGACCGGGTGAGCAAGACCTACCCGGGTGTGCCGCCGGTGACCGCGCTAGGGGACGTCAGCCTGACCGTGACCGAGGGGGAGCTGGTGGCGGTGGTCGGCCCGTCGGGGTCGGGCAAGACCACGCTGCTGCACGTGATGGGCAGTCTGGACCGGCCGAGCGCCGGCACCGTGAAGGTCACGGGTCTGGACCTGGCGGACCTGTCGGACCGGCAGCTGGCAGCGCTCCGGGCCAGCCGGGTGGGGTTCGTCTTCCAGCAGTTCTTCCTCGCCGAGCATGCCACCGTGCTCGACAACGTCGCCGACGGGCTGTTGTACGCCGGCGTGCCGCTTCTGCGGCGCAAGGCCCACGCGGCAGAGGCCCTGGCCGCCGTCGGGCTGTCCGACCGCCTGCAAGCCCGCCCCACGGAGCTCTCGGGCGGGCAGCGGCAACGGGTCGCGATCGCCCGCGCCCTGGCCGGGTCGCCGGTGATCGTCCTGGCCGACGAGCCCACCGGCAACCTCGACCAGGCCACCGGGCAGACCCTGCTGGACCTGTTCGACGACCTGCACGCTGCCGGCACCACGATCGTGGTGATCACCCACGACGAGCACATCGCCGCACGGATGCCCCGCCGGATCGAGATGGTCGACGGGCACATCGTCATGGACACGGTCGACCCGAGGTACCTGCCGGGACGCCGATGACCGCCCCGCCCGCCACGCCCAGGATGCGGGTGGACGACCTGGCCCGGCTGGCCACGGTCGGCATGCGAACGCGTCCGCTGCGCGCCGCTCTGTCAGCCTTGGGCATCGCGATCGGCGTCGCGGCCATCGTCGCCGTACTCGGTCTCTCGTCCTCCTCCCAGGCCGGGCTGCTCAACGAGATCAGCATGCTGGGCACGAACCTGCTCACGGTCGCCAACGGCCAGACCCTCAGTGGCGACACGGCCGAGCTCCCGATCGCCGCGCCCGGGATGATCGGGCGGATCGGGCCGGTCACGGCCGTGGATGACACCGGCACCGTGAACGACGTCAACGCCTACCGCAGCCCACTGATCCCCTCGATCAACAGCAACGCCCTGTCGGTGCAGGCCACCAGCATGGGACTGCCCGACACCGTCGGTACCTCGGTGGCAGCTGGCCGCTTCCTCAACCCGGCCACCGCCAGCGAGCCGGTCGCCGTACTCGGTGCCGCGGCTGCCTCGCGGATGGGCATCGACCGGATCTACCCCGGAGAGAGGATCTGGATCGTGGGGCACAGCGGCGGGCAGTGGTTCGCCGTCGTCGGCATCCTCGAGCCGGCTCTGCTCGCTCCCGCGATCGACTCCGCCGTGCTCATCGGGTTCCCCGCCGCCCAGGCGTACCTGGGGTTCGACGGCCACCCCTCCCAGGTGTACCTCCGCGCGCACACCGACCAGGTCAACGCCGTCCACGCTCTGCTGGCCGACACCGCCGACCCCGAGAGTCCCGGCGAGGTCGCCGTCGGCCGGCCGTCTGATGCCCTGGTCGCTCAGGCCGAGGCCGAGGGCGCGCTGAACAGCCTCTTCCTCGGCCTCGGTGCGGTCTCACTACTCGTCGGAGCCATCGGCGTCGGGAACGTCATGCTGATCTCGGTGCTCGAACGGCGCTCCGAGATCGGGCTACGCCGCGCGCTCGGCGCGACCAAGGGTCAGATCCGCATGCAGTTCCTGACCGAGGCCATGCTCCTCGCCCTGATCGGCGGCGGCGTCGGGGTCGGGCTGGGCGCTGCCGCCACGGCGGTCTACGCCCGCTCCCAGCAGTGGGCCACGGTCATCCCGTCCGTGGCCTGGGGCGGCGGGCTGGGCTCTGCCCTCCTGATCGGCGCCGTCGCCGGACTCCTCCCGGCCATCCGTGCCGCCCGCATGTCCCCGACCCAGGCCCTCTGGAGCATGTGAGCCGAACAGGCCTCCGCGCAACGTACGACCGCGCATACCGCGTCAGTACGCTCGCACCGTGTCGGAGACGTCCGAGCCATCCTCATCCCCGTCGTGGCGGGACGTGACGCTGCGTCCACTGGGGGGCCGCACCGCACCGCTGCGTGCTTTCCTGCTCACCGAGTCGGGCAGCGCCGGCGTGCTGGTCGCCGCGGTGGTGACCGCCCTGGTCTGGGCCAACGTCGACCACTCGTCGTACGAGTCGCTGTGGTCGACTGGCCTCTCTCTCCGGCTGGGTGACCACGTGCTCGACGATGACCTGCGCGGATGGGTGAACAGCGGGCTGATGACCCTGTTCTTCCTGGTGATCGGCCTGGAGTCGCGACGGGAGTTCGACCTCGGAGACCTGCGCGAGAGACGCCGGTTCGTGCTCCCGTTCGTGGCCGGGCTGACCGGGATGGTGGTGCCGGTGCTTCTCTATCTGGCCATCAACGCGGGCCACGGTACGACGAACGGGTGGGGCATCGCCATGTCGACGGACACGGCGCTGGCGTTGGGTGTGCTCGCCCTGCTCGGCCAGAACGTGCCGGACCGGGCCCGGGTGTTCCTGGTGACGGTGTTCGTCGTCGACGACCTCGCCGCGCTGGTGGTGATCGCGGTGGTCTACAGCGGTCACATCGAGCTCATGCCCCTGCTCGTCGCGACCCTTCTCTTCGGAGTCCTGCTGTACGCCGTCACGGCACGGCTCCAACACCGATGGGTGTTCGTGCTCCTCGGGATCGCGATGTGGGGTGCCCTCCGGGGCGGCGGCGTGGACCCGATCGTGGCCGGGCTGGTGATCGGGCTTGCCGCTCCGGCGTACACCCCGCAGCGTGGGGAGCTCGAGCAGGCGACCGGGCTGGTCCGTCGCTTCCGCGAGGAGCCCACGCCGGAGCTCGCGCGCTCCGCCCGCACCGGTCTCAGCGCGACGCTCTCGCCCAACGCCCGGTTGCAGTCCTTCTACCACCCGTGGACCAGCTATGTGATCGTGCCGCTCTTCGCCCTGGCCAACGCGGGCATCGCGCTCGACCCGACCTTCCTCGCCGATGCGTACACCGCCCCGGTGACGATCGGCGTGATCGTGGGCTACGTCGTCGGCAAGCCGGTCGCCGTCGTGGCCGCCAGCAGGCTGGTCACCCGGCTCAGCCGCGGGCGGGTGAGGCCTCCGGTCGGCTGGGCGGCGGTGCTCGGCGGAGGCACCATCTCGGGCGTCGGCTTCACGGTCGCGCTGCTCATCGCCAGTCGCGCCTTCGAGGGTGATCGCCTCGCCGAGGCCAAGCTGGGAGCGCTGACCGCCGCCGCGCTTGCAGCCCTGGTCACCTGGTCGATCTACCGACTGACCGCACTGCTGCCGACCGACACCCGGGCCCGTGCCCTGCTCGGTGACATGACCTTGATCCAGGACCTGATCCCAGAGGTGGACGTCGTACGCGACCATGTCCGCGGCACACACGACGCACCCATCACGGTGATCGAGTTCGGCGACTTCGAGTGCCCCCATTGCGGACGCGCCGAGCCGGTGGTTCGCAGCCTGCTGACCGACACCGACGTCCGCTACGTCTGGCGGCACCTGCCCCTTCCCGACGTACACCCCCAGGCCCAGCTCGCGGCCGAGGCAGCCGAGGCGGCCGGCGCACAGGGCGCCTTCTGGGAGATGCACGACCTGCTTCTCACCCACCAGGACCACCTGCGGCTCGCCGACCTCCTGCGGTACGCCGAACAGCTCGGCCTCGACGTCGACCGGCTCCACGACGACCTACAGCGTCGTCGTCACGAGTCTCGGGTCGCCCGTGACGTCGAGTCCGCGGATCTCTCCGGGGTGTCGGGCACCCCGACGTTCTTCATCAACGGCCAGCGCCACCACGACGCCTTCGACCTGGCGACCCTCAGCGCCGCCATCCGCACCGCCCGGGACGCCCTGCGAGTCGGGTGATCGGGTGGAGCTGAGGGGACTCGAACCCCTGACCCTCTGAGTCGGCCGCTGGAACGCAAACCTGCCGATCGCTCGGCGGTTCTCGGTCCTCTGGCCTGTTACCTGGGCTGACGCGATCGGTCGATCAACATCCTCGACTCAACCTTTCGCCCGATCTCGCCCCAACTCGGGCGGTCGACGGGCATCTGGAGATCCGTCGTGGGGACTTTCTGGTCGCGTATCGCCCGGTACCGTGACGGACTGATTGGCGGACGTCCCGTGCTCGGAAGGCGACGCTCCCGGAACTCCCGAGCCGGGAAAGGAGCGGGCAGAGCCGGTGCTTGAAGTTCAGGGTCGGCGACACGAAGACCCGGCGGTGACCTTCGGCGAGCGGATCGCCGTTTACTCGTCGACGAAGGTGACCGGTGGCCCGTCGAACGGATGGCCATTCATGTCGACGGGGGCGTTCGACAGGATGGAGCGGATCTGCTCGCGTGCCTCACGGCGGTTGCAGGTGATGGCGATGTCTTCGTCTCCTCCCGCGATCTCCACCGCGGCCGAGAAGCCGTGGTTTCGCACCGAGGCCAGCACCGCTGCGGCGTCCTGGCCCACGGGCACGTGATAGCGGAGTTGGCCCCGATCTGCGGCCCTGGCCCTGCTCTTCTGACGGTTCCTGCCTCGTGCCACGCACAAGGCGACCACGGCACCCACGGTGAGGGGACGGGGAACTCTCATGGACGCTGCTCCTCGGGGTGCCCGGGTTGTTCACCGGCCGGTCGGTCCGGTGAGAGCCATGGCGTTCCCGCCGCGATCAGGGCCAGGACCCCGCACGTCGCCTCGATCGGTCCAAGGGCAGCGTTGCCGTGAGCTCCCACGATGCCCTGGAGGGCCAGCAGGCCTCCGGCGACCACGCCGACACCGGCAGTGAAGGGGTGCGGACCGGGCGTCGTCAGGAGCCTGAACCCTGCGACTCCGATGACCATCGCCAAACCCATGTCGCGCAGCGCGACCGTCTGCCCGGTGGGCGTCGAGGTGACCAGGACAGCCGCCAGGGCGTACACACCCACCATGACCACCATCAGCACGGCGCCGGCGGGCCGAGCCAGGGTCCGCGCCCGAGCAGACCGGGGAGCGAGCAGCTCACGAACCATGTGGCTGGTTCGGATCGCGTCGGCGCGCACCCGGGGGTCATCGATCATCGTCCCCGGGGCGATCCCGCGATGCACGTCGCCGCGAGCCACCTCCCGGATCTCCTGGTCCACGGTGAACTCCGGTCGGGCATCCTTCAGGCCGCCTGCGACGACGCCGACCACCGCCCCGAGGATCGTGAGCGCGGCGCCGACGATGGACACGGTCCAGGTGAGCAGGAGGATCCCGACGCCGAGGATGAGGCAGCCGAGAATCGACAGAGCGAGTCCTCCCCAGACGTACCGTGGATGCACCAGGCGATGCCGCGAAGCTCGCTTCCTGTCGGTCAGTTCGGTGGACATTGCACTCCCTTCAAGGCCTGCCGCGGCCCATGACACCTTCGGTCGTGGCGTGCGCGACGGGTCGGACGTGGGCTGCCGCGCCCATCGCCGGGTCGACGACAACGGCGCTCGGGTTCACGACTGCGCACACCCCGGATGCGTACCCCATCCACGGTTGCCGCATGCGCTCGCGCATACATCTTCCGCGCGACCAACGGCCCGAGCCCGGGCGATGGGATCCTGACCGCCACCGACTGTGCCCGTCAGCCACCGATGGTGGCGACCGCAAGCCACATGATGGCCAGGACCACCAGGATCCCGGCCACGTAGACCATCACGACCTTGATGCCCGTGCCCGGCTTGGTCATGCGCATGTGCTGCTCCCTCCCTGCCCGGCCCGCTCGGCCCACCAGAGGCCCACGTCGGCCTGCCGGCAGACCTGATCCGTTCCCGGTCGCAGCCATTCCATGCGCTGCCGCATCGGTCCCGCGGCGTCGAGGTCGGACCAGACGCGTCTCGCCTCGGCGACCACTCGCCCGAACGGGTGCGATGGGAACGGGTCAGGTGGAGCTGTGGCTGCGGTCACCCTCGTCCGGAACCAGTTCGGCCTGGACCTCTTCGAGGCTCTTGCCGCGGGTCTCGGGGATCCGCAGGCTGAAGAAGACGACCGAGGCGACGGCAAGCGCTGCGTAGAGGAAGAAGACGCCCTGCCGCGTGATCGCCGTCGTCAGCGTGAGGAAGGTCTGCGCGACCAGGAAGTTGGTGCCCCAGTTCACGATCGTGCAGATCGACATCGCCGAGCTGCGGACCCCGACGGGGAAGATCTCGGAGATCATCAACCAGAACACCGGCCCCAGCCCGATCGCGAAGGAGGCGATGAACAGCACCAGGCCTCCGAGTGCCAGCCATCCGTACCGATCCTGCAGGGTGCTGCTGCTGAAGTAGGCGCCGAGGACCAGGAGGGCGACGAGTAGCCCGCCGGTTCCCGTCAGCAGCAGCTTGCGACGTCCCACCCGGTCCAGCAGCAGCACGGCGATCACGGTGAACACCACATTGGTGACACCGACGAGGATCGTGGCGGCGAGCGCGGCGCTGTTGGCCATGCCGGTGTCCGACAAGATCGTGGGAGCGTAGTAGATGACGGTGTTGACGCCCACGAACTGTTGGGCCGCCGCCAAGACGATGCCGATGACCAGGATCGGCCGGAAACGGGGTTGGAGCAGGTCGCGGCTCCTGGTGTCGCGCTCCTTCTCGTTCGCCTCTTCCATGTCGTCCATCTCGGCGTCGACGTCGGCGTCCTCGTCTCCGGCCCGGAGCCGCTCCAGCACATCGCGCGCCTTGTCGCGCTGGCCGTTGAGCATCAGCCACCTCGGTGTCTGCGGAACCGTGAGCATCCCGACCGCGAGGGCGGCACCAGGCAAGGCAGCGACACCGAGCATCCATCGCCACTGGTCGGTGAAGTCCTTGAACAGATAGTTGACGACGTAGGCCAGGAGGATCCCCGACACGATGGCCATCTGGTTGAAGGAGACCAGACCCCCGCGTACCCGCGGCGGTGAGACCTCGGAGATGTACAGCGGGGAGACGAACGAGGCCGTCCCGACCGACAGACCGAGCAGGAACCGGAACCCGATGAGCATGTCGGGGTTGACCGAGAACGCACATCCCAAGGCGGCTATGAAGTACACGGATCCGGACAGGACCTTGGTCCACTTCCGGCTGATGTGGCTCGCCAGGTATCCCGAGAGTGCCGCTCCGAACATGGCGCCCAACAGCAGGACCGCGACGATGGCCTGTTGCTGGAAGGTGTTCGCGTGCAGGTCCTTCTTGATGTAGAGCAGCGCCCCCGAGATCACCCCCGTGTCGTAGCCGAACAGCAGCCCGCCGATCGCAGCGATCACCGAGACCCTGATCACCAGGGCGTTGCCGGAACTGCGTACCTCTGAGACGAAGCTAGACATACTCGGCTCCTTGCTCGTGGGCCTCTCGTGGGGTTCCTTGACAGCTCAGCACCGAGATCCCACCGCTCACCCGCCTTCTGGATGGCGAGTGCGCGAGACGATGTCAAGCAGTCCGATGCTGCTGGCGGCACCGGCGCTGACGAGAGCCGAGCGGCGATGCTCCGGCCAGATCACCGCAACCGGCAGCATGCTGGCGGCGTGGGTGAGCTCGATCGCGATGTCGAGGAAGCGGTTCCGGGGACCGAGCGCGAGGTCTGCCAGCCCTTGGAGCACCAGCCGTCCTCCGAGTACCCGGGCGACCGTCCGGACCACCTCGTCGTCATCGTCCGGGCCGCCGATCGCACCGACGATCGTGCTCGGCCGGGTCAGGCACACGCCGCCGAGCACCAACCGGGCGGCGGTAGCCGCCCTCAACGGAGTCGCCTGCTTCGCGCGAGCGCGGCAGCGCCCGCGGCCAGGACCAGGCCGGTGGCCGCGAGCACACCGTGGTGCTGGGAGCCCCACAGCTGGGCGGAGCGTCCGTGGGCGCTGTCGTCGAAGATCCCGTGCGCTCCGAAGTCGCGGCCCTGGTCGCCGTCGGCCGGCTCCCAGAGGTTGGCCGGCTGGTCCGGGGGCTTCGGGTCATCGGTCTGCTGGGAGGAGAAACCGGTCTTGGCCAGGTAGCGGTCAAGCACCCCGGGTGCCACGGCATTCGCCAGCAGGGTGGCCATGGTGCTCGCGCCGACCCAGTACTCACGGCGCCCGGGATGGTCGGCGGCATGGACGACGGCGCGGGCGGCGACCTCCGGTTGGTAGATGGGAGGAACCGGTTGCGCCTGGTGCGGCAGGCGCGAGAGCACCCAGGAGAACTGTGGGGTGTTGACGGCGGGCATCTGCACCATGGTGGTCCGTACCGCGCTGTCGTCGTGGAGAAGCTCGCACCGGAGCGACTCGTTGAAGCCTTGGATCGCGTGCTTGGAGCCGCAGTAGGCCGACTGCAGGGGGATGCCGCGGTAGGCCAGGGTCGAGCCGACCTGCACGATCGTGCCCCGGTTGCGGGGCAGCATCCGGTGCAGGGCAGACCTGGTGCCGTTGACGTAGCCGAGGTAGCTGACCTGGGTGACCCGTTCGAACTCCTCGGGCTCGATGTCGATGAACTTCGCGAAGACCGAGGTGAACGCGACGTTGACCCAGACGTCGATCTCGCCGAGCTCTTCCTCGATCCGTGCAGCGACCTTGTCCAGCGCCTGGGGATCAGCGACGTCGACGTCGTAGACGCCCGCGGTGCCGCCGAGGGCTTCGATCTCGGATCGGGCGCCGTCGAGGCCCCGGGCTCCGCGGGCCAGGAGGGCCACCGCGTCGCCGCGTTCGGCGAACTGCTTCGCACAGGCACGGCCGATGCCGCCGGAGGCGCCGGTCACGACGACGACGCGCTGGTTGTCGGATGTCTTGCTCATGTGTTCTCCCGGGTGTTGTCGGTGGTCAGGGTGTGGGCGGTCTCGATGAGGAGGCCATGGACGAACGCCTGGGGCAGGTTCCCGCGCAGCTGTCGCTGGACGACGTCGAACTCCTCGGTGAAGAGTCCGGGCGGCCCGAGGGCGCTCCGGTTGCGTTCGAACCAGCGGACAGCGCGGTCATGGTCGCCTTGCTGGTGTGTGGCCAGCGCCAGGTGGAAGCCGCAGAGCAGGAAGGCGCCCTCGGCCTCGTGCAGGGGGCCGGGTTGCTGTCGGAACCGGTAGACGTACCCGTCCTCACCGAGCTCGGTGACGACCGTCTGCCAGGTCGCCACGCTGCGCGGGTCGTCGGCCGGGACAGCGCCCCGGATCGCGGGGAGCAGAAGTGCTGCGTCGACCTCGGCGTCGTCCGGCGAGCGCTGCCACCGGCCGCTGGGGTGGAGGCAGTCGCTCGAGACGCTGGCCAGGAGCCGGTCGGCGAGCGAGGTCCAGTCGGCTGCTCGGTCGGGCCGCCGCGCGGCCACACCACGCAGGCCGGCGGCGCAGGTCAGCCGCGAGTGCGCCCAACGCCGGGGATCGAGCTCCCAGATCCCTGCGTCGGGCTCCTCCCAGCGACGTACGATCCCGTCCACGGCGGCCTCCGCGGCACGCCAGCCGGTTCCGTCGAGCAGGTCGAGCCGGTCGGCGGCAGCGAACAGCAGGAGCGTCTCCCCGAACGCGTCGAGCTGGAACTGGTCGCGGACGTGGTTGCCCACTCGCACCTCGGGAGCTCCCGGATAGCCCGGCAGGTCGAGGGTGCGCTGCCCCGGCACCGGGTCACCTGCACCGGTGTACGCCGGCGCGAGCCGAGGTCCGTCTTCCAGCAACCGATCCCGGACGAACCCGACGGCACTCTCCAGCAGGTCGCCACCGCCGGCAGCGGCCACGGCCTGCCCGGTGAAGCACTGGTCGCGGATCCAGGCATAGCGGTAGTCGTAGTTCCGACCCTGTTCAGCGCGTTCGGGCAGTGAGGTCGTGGCCGCCGCGACCATGGCGCCGCTGCTGCTGGTCAGGCCGCGCAGGACCGCCCACGAGTGCGCCACATCGCGCGGTGCCAGCGAGTCACGGCCGCTGGGGACAGCCGAGGACCACGCGTCCTCGGTCAGGTGCCAGAGCCGGTCGGCATCGGGAAGGTCGTCGTCCAGCCGACTCGACGAGATCTCGAGGACCAGGTCGACGTGCGCGCCCTCCGGGATCTCCAGGTCCAGGCGTGCTGCTCCGTGCCGGTCCACCTCGACCGTGACGTCGTCAGGGATACCGCTCCATCTCAGGTGCAGGCCCCCGGTCCCGCCCGCCCACAGGCCCCGGTCATCACGTCCGAGCCTCATCCGCTCGGTCCCGAAGCCGGCTCTGCAGTCGAGCAGGACGCGTACCCCGGCCTTGCCACGTGTGGCCTCGATCCGCCGGAGCAGCGCCAGCCGGTCCGGATGCCCCGGAAAGGTGAGGGCCTCACGCGACTCGATCACATCGGGTCCGACCACCCAGCGACTGCGCCAGATCAGGGTTCCGTCCTCATAGCTGCCGCCCCAGACGAATCGCGGATCGGCGGGCTGAACGACGTAGGCCCCGTGTCCTCCGATCAGGTCGGAGAACACTGCGTCGTCGTGCCACCGGGGTGCGCACATGAAGGCCACGTCGCCACGCGGGCCGATCACCGCTCCGCGCTCGCCGTCCGCCAGGAGCGCGTACTGCCGCAGCGACTGAGGATGGACGGCGATGCCGTCGTGACTCATCGACAGCCTTCCCGGTCGCCGCAGCGTGCAGGTGGGTTGATCCGGCTCGGCGAGCGCGGGAGATCGTGGCCAGGCATGCAGACTCCTTCCGGGACCCGCGGGTCACGCGACCCGATAGGGCGCGAGGTCTCCCTCACGGACGTGCAGACCATGACCCACCCCGGGCGAGGGCTCGATCGTTCCGTCGCTCGGCGAGGGGAAGCCCTCGAGGAAGCGCCCCTCGATCCGGACGTGGTCCTCGAACCACTCGAGATGCCGAAGGTTCGGGGTGGCCATGGCCACGGGTGCGTGGAGCGCGGGGGCACAGTGGGCCGAGACCTCCAACCCGTGGGACGCCGCGAGCGCCGCGATCCGAAGCCACTCGGTGTATCCACCGCAGCGGGTCACGTCGATCTGCACACAGTCGACCGTGTCGGCCGCGAGCAGGTGCGCGAAGTAGGCGAGGCTGTCGCCGTACTCCCCGGCCGTGACGTCGGGTGCCACGCTCTCGCGCACACGCCGTAGCCCCACGTGATCATCGGAGCTGACGGGCTCCTCGAACCAGGTGACTCCGAGATCGTCCAGCGTCCCGGCGACGCGCACGGCTTGACCGGCGTCGTAGCCGCCGTTGGCGTCGACGTACAGGCTCACCCGGTCGCCAACGGTCTGACGAGCCAGGGTCACCCGCCCGAGGTCACGGGGCTCGTTGGTACCCCACGACTCACCGATCTTGATCTTCACCCGCGGGATGCCTTGCTCGACCCATGCGCTGAGCTGCTCGCAGAGCCGGGGCTCGGGGTCGGTGGTGAACCCTCCGCTGCCGTAGACCGGCGCGGTACGGCGCACTCCCCCGAGCAGTCGGTGCAGTGGGAGCTCCAGCAGCCGCGCCTTCAGGTCCCAGAGCGCGGTGTCCAGGGCCGAGACCGCCATCGAGATCAGTCCGCCCCGACCTGCGTTGCGCACGGCTCGGACCATTGCCTCCCACCGCCCGGCCACGTCCAGTGCGCTGCCTCCCATCACCTGCGGGGCGAGAAGGTCGCGGACGACGTGTGCCGCCGCTGAGGGCGCGTAGGTCCAGCCGAGTCCCGTCGGGAGCCCGGGGTCTCCGGTGCCGACCCGGACCAGCACCCAGGTCGTGGAGTCCCAGGTGAGTGTGCCGTCGCCCTCCGGGTGCTGGGTGGGGATCGTGTACGCCGTCGCCGTGACCTCGTCGACGGGTAGGTCTCCCCTGAGGGCGTCAGCGCTCGCCATGGCCATGTGGCAGCAGTTCCTGGGCCTTGGTCTTGAGCCCTTCCCTGATCACACCCCACCGCGACGTGTCGCCCTTGATCAGCGCCTCCGCCATGTCGGTCATCTGCTCCAGCGAGGCGTGCGGCGGGATCGGGGGCACGTCGGGGTCGCAGTGGATGTCGAGCAGGTAGGGCCGGTCGGCCGACAGCGCGGTGCGCCAGGCATCCTCGAGGTGCTCGGGATCGGTGATCGTCATCGCCCCGAGACCGATCGAAGCCGCGAAGTCGGCGTAGGAGGCGTCGGGCAGGGCCTGAGACTCGACGAACTTCGGGGTGCCCCCCATGGCGCGGAGCTCCCAGGTGACCTGGTTGAGGTCGTTGTTGTGCAGTACGGCGACCACGAGCCGGGGGTCCGACCACTCGCGGTGGTAGCGCGCGATCGTCAGCAACTCGGCGAGGCCGTTCATCTGCATCGCTCCGTCGCCCTCGAAGGCGATCGCGGGGCGGTCGGGGTGGGCGAACTTCGCCCCGATCGCGTACGGGACGGCCGGTCCCATGGTGGCCAGTGTCCCCGACAGGGTGCCGCGCATGGTGCCGCGCATCCGTACTTGCCGGGCGTACCAGTTCGCCGCCGAGCCGCTGTCGGCGGCGATCATGCAGTTCTGCGGCGCCTGGGCGGAGAACTCGCTGAAGATCCGCATCGGGTTGACCGGTTTGGCCGCGACGTGGGCCTCGGCGTCCATCACGTCCCACCACCGGGTGACCTTGTCCTCGAGATCCTCGCGCCAGCCCCGCTCCTCCTTGCGGTTCAGCATCGGGATCAACGCCCGGAACGTGGCCCGTGCGTCGCCAACGAGGTTGACCTCGTAGGGATAGCGCATCCCGATCATGGCCCCGTCAAGGTCGATCTGGACCGCGCGAGCCTGGTCCAGGTCGGGCAGGAACTGGGTGTAGGGGAAGTTGGAGCCGACCGTGAGCAGGGTGTCGCAGTCCTGCATCATCTCGTAGCTCGGCCGGGTCCCCAGCAGACCGATCGACCCGGTCACGAACGGCAGGTCGTCGGAGAGGACGTCCTTGCCCAGCAGCGCCTTGGCTACGCCGGCGCCGAGCAGGTCGGCCACCTGGGTGATCTCGTCGGCGGCCCCGCGGGCACCCTGTCCGACCAGCATCGCGACCTTGCTGCCGGCGTTGAGCAGGTCGGCCGCCGCTCGCAACGCCTCGTCGTCGGCGTCCACCCGGGGCCAGCTGATGCCGAGGCTGGAAGGCACCATCTTGAACTCGTGGGTCGGTGCCTGGTAGTCCAGTTCCTGCACGTCGTTGGGAATGATGATCGCCGTGGGCGCACGTCGGCTCATCGCGACCCGGATCGCGCGGTCGAGGACGTTGGGGATCTGCTCGGGCACCGTGACCATCTGCACGTAGTCGCTCGCCACGTCCTTGAACAGGCTGAGCAGGTCGACCTCTTGTTGGTAGCTGCCCCCCATGGCGGTGCGGTTGGTCTGGCCGACGATGGCGACGACCGGCACGTGGTCGAGCTTGGCGTCGTAGAGACCGTTGAGGAGGTGGATGGCTCCCGGACCGGAGGTGGCCATGCAGATGCCCGGCTTGTCGCCGTACTTGGCGTAGCCGACGGCCTCGAACGCCGACATCTCCTCATGCCGTGCCTGGATGAAGCGCGGTTGGTCCTCGGCGCGGGAGAAGGCGCCGAGGAGGCCGTTGATGCCGTCGCCCGGGTAGCCGAAGACCTGCTCGACACCCCAGTCCCGCAGCCGCTCGAGCAGTCGGTCCGCAACAGTTGTACTCATTTGGTCCCTCCTCGGGGATCTCGTGATGAGGCTTCTTCGTGGCGTCGTGTCAGCTCCGCCATCAGCTCGGCGATGTGCATGCCTTCTCGGCGGCCACTGTCGAGGTCGTGGATCTGGGTTCGGCAGGAGAAGCCGTCGGCGAGCACCACCGTGTCCTCGGCTGCCTCGCGGATGCTTGGCAGGAGAGTCTGCTCGGCCAGCGCCTCGCTGACCTCGCCGTGACCGGCTGTGAAGCCGAAGTTCCCGGCCAACCCGCAGCAGCCGGAGTCGAGACGCTCGACGTCGACGCCGGACCGGTTCAGCAGCTCGCGGTCGGCGTCCCACTTCATGATCGCGTGCTGATGGCAGTGCACCTGGGCGAGCGCTGTGACGCGCTCCGGTGGTTCCGGTGGCGCCCAGCCGTCGGTGTGGCGGGTCAGCAGTTCGGCCAGGGTGACCGTGTGGTCCCGCAGCCGACGGGCGTCCCGGTCGTCGGGGAAGAACTCGTGCATGTCGGAACGGAACACCGCGGTGCAGCTGGGCTCGAGACCCAGGACCAGGCCACCAGCGCGGACGTGTGGTGCCAGCCGCCGGATCGTCCGCCGCAGGACCCGACGCGCGATGTTCAGCTGGCCGGTCGAGATCCAGGTCAAGCCGCAGCACAGGGGCTCCGTCGGGATCTCGACCTGCCAACCGGCCGACTCGAGGACCTCCACCGCGGCCCTGCCGATCTGAGGGGCGAACGCGTTGGTGAAGGTGTCCGGCCACAGCAGCACGGTGCCGCGCCCGGACCGGCGTCGGGCGTCGACGGCCCCGGTGTCGCGCCCGGCCCCCCACTGTTGGAGGGTCTCGGGCGCGAACTGTGGAATCGGGCGGTCCTCCAGCCCCGCGGCTCTGGTGGCCATGCGTGCCACGGCCGGGCGTCGCGTCAGCGCGTTGAGTGGCTTCGCGCTCTGCGTCCGGGACACCAGGTAGGCGGCCGCAGGCAGCCAGCCTGTGGCGTAGTCGGCGCGAGGGCGGAGCCGGCGACGGTAGTGCTGGGCCAGGAACTCGGCCTTGTAGGTCGCCATGTCGACGTTGGCCGGGCAGTCGGTCTTGCAGCCCTTGCACGCCAGGCAGAGGTCGAGCGCGTCCTTCACCTCGCTCGAGCGCCAGCCGTCCTGGATCGGTGAGTCGCCGTGACCGTCCAGCATCTCGAAGAGCATGCGGGCCCGGCCCCGTGTGGAGTGCTGCTCCTCGTGGGTCACCTGGTACGACGGGCACATGACCGTGCCGCCGTCGTTCTCGTGCTTGCGGCACTTGCCCACCCCCACGCAACGGTTCGCAGCCTGGTGGAACGAGTGCCCGTCCTCGGGGAAGGCGAAGTAGAGGCCGTCCGTGCGCTGCGGCGCCCACGAGCCCCCCAGCCGCAGGTCCTGGTCCAGCGGAGCCGGGTGCACGACCTTGCCCGGGTTCATCCGGTCCAGGGGGTCGAACAGTGCCTTGACGTGCTCGAACAGCGCGACCACGTCGGTGCCGAACATCCGCGGCAGCAGCTCGCCACGGGTCTGTCCGTCACCGTGCTCGCCAGACAGGGAGCCTCCGTAGGAGCTCACCAGATCGGCAGCGCGCTCCAGGAAGCGCCGGTAGGTCTCCACGCCCTCGGCCGTATACAGGTCGAACGGAATACGCGTGTGGACACAGCCCTGCCCGAAGTGGCCGTAGAGGCTCGGCCCCACGTCCGAGGCATATCCGAACTCCTCGTAGAGCTTGCGCAGGTCCCGCAGGTAGTCGCCCAGCCGGTCGACCGGGACCGCCGAGTCCTCCCAGCCTTCCCAGGTGTCGGGATGGTCGGGCACGTGGGCGGTGGCGCCGAGACCCGACTCGCGTACCCGCCACAGCTCGTCCTCCCGCTCGGGGTCGTCGAAGAAGGAGACGTCCGGTGCGTGCACGGAGTCGTCGAGCGCGTCGAGCATCTGGTGGGCCCGGCGCTCTGCCTCCTCCGGCGTCTCGCCGCCGAACTGGACCATCAGGTAGCCGGTGCCCTTCGGCAGCTCCTCCAGGCCCCGCGGATTCATCCCCTTGATCTGCTCGTCGCGGATCAGGAAGTGGTCGATCCCCTCCAGGGCGATGGGCTCATGGGCGACCACCGCGGGTACGGCGTCCGCGGCCGCGGCGATGTTCTCGAATCCCAGCACCACCAAGGTGCGGTGCTTGACGAAGGGCACCAGCTCGAGCTCGGCACCGAGCACGGTGACCAGGGTCGACTCGCTGCCGACCAGGAACCCCGCCAGGTCGAAGCCGAACTCGGGCAGCAGGGAGTCGAGGTTCAGACCCGAGACCCGGCGCGGGATGTCTGGATATCGTGCGCGGATCAGGTCGGCGTGCTCGTCCCGCAGCCGGCGCAACGCCCGGTACACCTGGGCCCTGCGGTCCCCGCGGCGCTCGATCTCGCCGTACTCCTCATCGGTGGTACGCCCCACGGTGAACCGGGTGCCGTCGTACATCAGGACGTCGAGGGAGACGACGTTGTCGACCACCTTGCCCGTGCGCTGGGCGGTCGCCCCACAGGAGTTGTTGCCGATCATCCCGCCGAGCGTGCAGTTCTGGTGGGTTGCCGGCTCCGGTCCGAACCGCAGGCCGGTCGGAGCCAGCTGCCGGTTCAGGACGTCGAGCACGATCCCCGGCTCGACCACGCACCGGCGTCGGTCGGCATCGACCGAGACGACACGGTTGCAGTTCTTGGAGAAGTCCAGGACCACGGCAGCGTTCGTGCACTGACCCGCCAGGCTTGTGCCGCCACCCCGGTTCACGATCGGCAGGTCGTGCTCACGGCACACCGCGACCGCCTCCATCGCCGCCTCCACGGTGCGGGGCACCACGACGCCGATCGGCACCTGCCGGTAGTTCGAGGCATCGGTCGAGTACGCCGCGCGGGACCCGGCGTCGAACCTCACCTCGCCGTCCACGCGGGCACGCAGCGCTGAGGCCGCCTCGGCCAGGGTGTCCTCCGGCCACAGTGGCTCGGAGCCTGTCGCCTGGATCTGCGTCACGCGACCCACCTCCCCTCGAACACAACAGACGGACTCGTCGTACCCTCGCCTGCGCTACATATGCATGAGCGCATGTATTGTTCGTCATCGTGAAGACGACCGAGGACCAGATGGCGGCCGACGCCGTGCTCGTGACCAGCCGATTGCTGGTGGGGATCGCGGTTCGCAGCCTCCAGGCGGGGAGCTCGGAGGTGACGGTCGCCCAGCACCGGGTGCTGATGCTCCTGGAGGAGCACGGCCCGCTCACGGTCAACCAGGTGGCCGCGCTGCTGGGTGTCAACCAGTCGAACGCCAGTCGGCACTGCCTCCGCCTCGGAGAGCTCGGGCTCGTCGACCGTCACCGCGCCGTACACGACGCCCGCACGGTCGAGGTGCTGCTCACGCAGGCAGGGCGCCGCCAGGTGGATGCTGTGCGTGGCGCGCGGCGCGGCGAGATAATAGCGGTGCTCTCCCGCATGTCCGATGGCGCGATGCGTGACATGGTGAGTGGATGCTCGGCCTTCAACGAAGCCGCCTCGTTTCGATGAACCACGGCACACCTATCGGCCGAGCGCGCGTCTGAGGTCGGCGTCCCGGTAGGAGATCAGCCCTGTCCGTCGTAGGGACCGAGGAGGTGACCCGTCATCGTCGACCTGTCGCAGCGGCGCGACCAGTCCGCGCGCAGGAGGGTGGCCGGGGCAAGTGCCGCGGACCTGTGGCGGTGGGCCTTCCGGCTGGTGGCCGCTGCAGGACTGACTCTGGTCGTGGTGACGACGACGGCGAGGCTCACCTTGCTCGACGCCGGCTTCGATGCCAAGGCCATAGATGCCACTGACGGCTATGACCGCGTCTACGCCGAGGTCCTTCCCTCACCGGCGGTGCAGCGGGCGATCGAGCGTGGCCTGACCGGCCTGCCGGTGGAGTCCGCGTACCTGACTGCCAACGCGCGAGTGTTGATTCCGCCGCCGGTCCTGGAACAGGTCGTGAAGCTGGCCATCTCCGGGTATGTCGACGTCGCGCTTGGCAAGGCCGCGCGTGTGGACCTGGACCGGGTCGTGCAGCCGGTGGTGGACAACCTGGTCCGACTGGTCCAGGAGCTCGCGCCCGACGCGGTCGCGACCGCACCACGCCTCCATGCCGGGTCGTTGGCAGCCTTCGATACCCGCGTCAGCCGGCTCTTCAGGCAACTGGCAGCGGGCGAGGTCGACCTGCGGCTGCCGATCGTCCGGCTGCGGGCCCGGGACGTGGACCGCGCCGCCGACATGCTGACCGCGGGGTTGCCCGATGCGACCGCCGCCACGATCCGCCCGCGGATCACGGCACTGCTGGCTGCAGGTGACCTCAGTGGTGCCTTCGCACTGGTGGTTCCGGCCTATCTCGACGAGGCGGCGGTCCAGCGGATCGGGGTGAGCGCAGAGGCCGGAGCGCGGCGGGCGCTTCGATCTCTGCCGGCTTCCGCGGCGGCCGGCCAGCCGCGCACGATGCTTCCCCTCGGCTTGGGCTGGCTGACCCTCATCGGCCTGGTCCTCTCCACCGCCTGCCTGGTCCCGCTGCTGGACCCGCGGGGCCGCCGAACCCACGACATCGGCGCCACGCTCGCGGGGGCGGCCGTCGTGGCGCTGATCACCGGGCTCGTCCTCCGCGAGACGCTGGTGGACCCGCTCCGCGGAGTGGCAGAGAGCCACGGGCTCGACCCTTCGGCCCGTCGACTGGCACTCGACATCGATCGTGAGTTGCGTACCGGCGTGGCGCACACTTACCTGGCGCTCGTCGCAGCGTTGGCGGCCATGGCCGTCACCTTGTGGCTGGTCCCGCGGGTTCGGCTCCCGCTTGTCCGCCGGCACCGTCTGGTGGTTGGTCTGGCCGGCTTCGCAGTGGCCGCGAGCCTGGTGGTCATCGTCACCCTGACCTCGAATCAGGCTTCGAGGGTCTGCAACGGGTCACCGCGACTCTGCGACCGCCCGTACAACGACGTGACCTACTTGACCAGCCACAACGCCATGGCCAGCAGCGACCGCGGCTTCCTGGGAGCGAACCAGGATCCTGACCTCACCGCCCAGTTGGACAACGGCGTACGGGGCATGATGTTGGATCTGCACTACTGGACCACCCCGGAGCAAGCCGCGCCGTACTTTGCGAGCCTCGATCCTCAGACCGCGAAGGCGCTCTCTCCCCTCGTGACGACGTTGCAGCCCCGTCCCGGCGTCTGGTTGTGCCACGAGGTCTGTCAGCTCGGTGCCGACCCTGCCATCGCTCAGCTGCGGACCGTCGGCGACTGGATGAAGGACCACCCGGACGAGGTGGTCACCCTCATTCTCCAGGACGACGTGTCTGCCGCGGACGTGCGCGAGGTGGTCGCTGCGGCCGGTCTCGACTCCTTGCTCGCCACTGCTCCCGCCCCCGGCGCCCCCTGGCCCACCCTGGGTCAGATGATCGACAGCCGCCACAGGCTCGTCGTGTTCACCCAGAACGCCACGTTCACCGAGGGCGCCATCAGCAACGTGTACGACTACACAGCCGAGACGCCGTACGCCGCCCGCACCAGGGCTGACCTCAGTTGTGCCCCGGGCCGCGGCCCCGCGTCCGCACCGCTGTTCCTGGTCAACAACTGGATCAGCCGCGGACTCCCGACCCGGGCCGGCGCCCTCAACGTCAACAGCCAGAGGTTCCTCCTCGACCGGATCACACGATGTCAAGCGATCCGCGGACTCCGCGCCACCTTCGTCGCCGTGGACTTCGCGCAGGTCGGCGACCCCCTCCGGGTGGTCGACACCCTGAACGCACGGCGCGCGGGCACAGCGATCCGGTAGGTGACTTCGGAGTCGGCGACGTGTTGCGCGATCCGGACACCGATCGGGACGCCCACGTACCCGGTGGCCGTCCGGCCAGACGCGTCCGTGACAGTGAGCGAGCAGGTCGACCCTGCTGTTCCGTTCGCCGCCCACCTCGACAAATGGTCGCACCACGCCTTGGCGGAGTCATTCAACCGCCAGCGTGGAGGGACCCATCGGGATCGGAGTGGCCGATCGAGTCTTGGCTGACGGTCACGCTGACTTGCTGTCGAGCTCCTGGTTGGCACGAGGCATCCATCCAGAGTCCCCTCTCGTGCCGAACACGATCGGAATGCCGGCGGCGAAGAGTGGGCGGGGGTGATCCATCACTTGTACATGCACGTGAGGCTCAGTCGAGTTGCCGGAGTTCCCGCACTCTGCAATGAGCTGTCCGATGTTCACGTGCTGCCCCTCTCGTACGAGCACCGAGCGGCGTCGCAGGTGAGCAAGTACTGCATACCGACGGCCCCCACAATCAATGACCACATGGTTTCCGAGAATGTGACTCGGCCCGAGGAACTCACGTACGCCCTCGACGACCAGGTAGAGCAAGGCCGGCCAGGAGGTGCGACTCCAGTGATCGCGATGCCCCGAGACCATGCGAATCACCACGCCGTCCACCGGTGACAGGACTGGTTGTCCGAAGCCCGGAAACGCCTGTGGCCGACGCGCCAGAGGCCACCAGCCCAGCCCAGGTCGCGATGCCGAGTCGTACACGAGGTCGACAGCCTGCCCTTGGCCGTACGCCGTCACGTGGTGACTGGGGACCCGATCGGCCGGCGAATTCATCGCGATCCACCTCCCCCGCACCGGTGGATGGATCTTCATTGCATCGCCACCATGGACACCGAATCGGAAGTAGCAGGCCAGACCCCCGGCAAGGACGCACAGGCCCATCCAGTAGATCGCCGTCACGGTCAACACGCCGGCGACCATCACGGCAACGCCGACGCACAGGAGGGGCATCCGCGCTCGCGCGCTGGCTATCTGGAAGGTGCTTCGGTGTCGCGTAGTGGGGTCGGCTGCCTCGATGGCCCCGAAGTACTTGCCCGCCTGGTTGATCAGCTGGACGAAGACCCGAGCTCGTGTCTCTTCACCGGGCGGCGCGGCCAAGGTCACCCGTTGCCCGTCGGCCAAGTCGATCGACACCACAACCCGACCTTCTTGCTCGTCAGGAGCCCCGACGCTTCGCGACCGCGTCAGCCGGTCCGGGGCGGCTCCACTTGCGACCCACACCTGGGCTGAAGCACCCGCGATCGGGTGGCGCACGCCACCTCCTGCGCACAGCTGCCGACCCCTGATGCGCCACTCGCCGTACGTTGCGTCGAACCTGTGGGACATGTTGCGCAGAGGCCGAATCTGCATGCGTCTGGTCAACCTGATCATGTTCTCCCTCACGTCTGAGTTGGCCGAGGCGAACCAGTGCTTCGGCCCGGCGTCCGCTGGGTGGAATGGCTCAGGCCGTGTGGTCGGCGCTGCGCAGCGACGCCGGCGCGAACCGAGCCGAAGAGGCCCCGCCGCCCCCCGATCGACGGGGCCTCCCATGGCCTGCCGACCACCCCCAGGGTCCGTGGGCTCGGCGTGCGCGCTCCCGCGACCTCAGGGCCCGGTGTGGCCGGCAGGCCATCGGTTGTACCCAACGGTCCTGGTATCTGCAACCCCGACAGGGCCACTTCGCGGGTCCGTTGCGAGATCGCCGTGAACCTGTCGCACAGGTGACATCCACTGGCTCCACCCGTCGTCACGTCCCGTCGGCAGCGCGATTCTCGGGATGGCCGCGCAACCTGCCTGACTCGCGGCGCCGCCCGTCACACGAGTCGGCGAAGGTACCAACCAGCCAGTAGTCGTCGCTCCGTCCGGAGAGCGGCGCGACGATGGGAGGCCACGATGAGTGCCCTCCGCTTCGCGCGGTGAGAGTTCGGGCTCGTCATGGCCGCTCCTCCACGATGAAGTGGATGCGCCCGCTCTGCTCCTCCAGGACGTCGAGTCGGCGGCCGCGGAGTCGACGGCCCGCGGCTGGGCCGAGGAAGATCCTGGCTCCATCACGCTCGACGACCTCGTCGCCTGGGCGCGGCTCGGTGACGACCCCGACCTGAAGCGGCAACACGGTGGCACCCTTGCCAGCGATGCGAAGGCCGGAGTTCTGACCGAGACTGGGGTGGGCGGTGACCTTGCGGGCTACGGCCAACGCCTGAGAGGTCATGGTGAGCACGTCTCCTCCTGAAGGTGGATCGGACGCCCCTGATGGCGCCTGCAAGTTCCATCAAGACACTCGCCGAGACCGAGGGCAACCAACTCGACCAACCTGGTCGCAAGCCATCCGCCGCCGGTCGCACGTTCATCATCAAACGGTCATCTTGACCCCACGGATGGAGCGACCCGGCAGGTGTCATCAGTCTGCAACATGGTGGACGGATCTTCTGTCACCTGACGATGTCAGCGTCTTCCTCATGACAGGTCGCAGCAAGCGGTTGGTACTTGTGCGTGCTGAAACGCAGGTCGCCGACCACTTCGAGCCGGGCACGATGAGCCCCGAGGTGGTCGTCGAGCTGGATGGAAGCAACGTGCAGGACGCGCTTCGAGAGCTGAGGTCTGGCCTGCCACGGCTGCTTGATCGCGGCCCGGGCACGGTCATCGTCGACCTGTCCGCGATGAACCGACCGTCGTCGGCCACGGTGGCCACGCTGCTGTGGATCAGACGTCGATGCCACTCGCGTGGGGTGATCGTCGTGCTCCGGAGGCCGTCGCGCCGCAGCATCCAGATGCTCCGAAGGACGGGTCTACAGGGCGCTCTCCCCGTCGAGAAGCTCGACGTAGAGCGGGGCTTGCGAACCGCTGCGGCACTCTCTGCCCGCCGTCCGGTCCGATGACGAGCCGACGAGTGTCGAGCCAGCAGTTGGAGGACGGTGCCGCGGATCGAGCCCCAGGAGTCTCCAGGCTCGACCTGATCTGCGGTCCCGGGGTCCGCGAGGCGTGTGAGGCACATGTTCGCCGCTGGGCGCGCGATCGTGCGCTCCCCACCCGAGCTGCTGACCGGCTCTGCTTCCTCACCTCGGCTGCCGTGGGGTACGGGCTGCTGTACCACCCGCGGGGTGTCAGCGTGATCATGCGGTGGCTCGATCTCGACCGGGTCCGCGTCGACGTCCGCTGGCACGGGTGCGCCCGGGTGTCGCGCGGGACCGTGAGCACCGAAAGGCTGGAGTCCACCGTCGCCCTCTTCGACGCCGTGGCAGAGAGCTGGGGGTTCGGTCATGGCTCACCCGGGACCCAGTGGATGGTGGTCGACTCGAGTGCCTAGGACAGGTGCTCGTACAACGGTCGGCGGCTGGATGTCACCGGCACAACCGGCGTCACTCCTACCAGCTCTGACACCCGACACGTGCCGCCAGCGTCGTTTGCGGCCCGGTGTTCTCCCGGTACTGGCCGACGAGTAGCCCTGCGTAGTCCTTGGCCGATACCGCTCGCGTGCTCAACGCCCCCCCGGGAAGAGGCACCGGTACCGGCTCGCCAGCGTTGAGGAATGTGACCCTGTCGATGCCAGGGGACGAGGCCAGTGACAACACGACCTGTCCCACAGCCAACGGGAGCCGGTCGGCACTGATCGATGCGCTCGGATCCATCTCGACCTGCGCGGTCCCGTCGACGATCCCGATCAGCCGAAGGCTGGGGGCCGGTGGGAGCGCAGAGGACCGTCTGGCCGCCCGGGCATCCTGGTCTGGTCCGGCAGCGAGCACCGCGAGCAGCCGATCCGCCAGCTCCGCCGGTGGATCCGCGCATGACCCTCGCGTCGCAGCCGGCACCAGACGCTTCTCACCGACGAGCCAGAACACGACGGGAACCAGACGAGGGACCGAACCAGTGTCTCCGTGGGCACCCGCGGAGTGGTCAGCATCGAGAAGGTGGTACGGCACGTCGTCGTCAGCCACGATGCGAGCGTGGCCGTCACCAGGAACCCCACAACCGGTCAGCAGGAGCAGGAGGGCAAGGAGCGCCGCGGGACAGCCCCGAAGATGCCTTCCCGGTCCGGTGGTGGCCCGTGTTGGAATCATGCGCCCACCGTCTCATCGTCGACCGTCGGTAGGCGGAGGACGAAATCAGCACCCCTGCCTGACTGGTTCGCGCACCACACCATCCCGCCGTGGTTGTGCGCAGTCTGGGCAACGATGCTCAACCCGAGCCCGCTGCCCGTGCCTGCCTTCGCGCCCCCCGCGCGGGCGAAGCGCTCGAAAATGCGGTCGATGTCGTCGTAAGGCACCCCGGGTCCCTGGTCCTCGACGTGAATGTCGACATAGCCGGGCATCTCTGCGATCCACACGCTGGTCAGGCCACCGGCGTGAAGGTCGGCGTTGTCGAACAGGTTGATCAAGGCACGCACCAGCTGGCGCCGGTCCACGTTGACCAGAGGGATAGGCCCCGACTCGGCCGGCCGCGCGAGGAGGTCGACCGAGCGCGCACTCGCGATCAATGCCTGTCTGGCGAGCTCAGGAGCCCGCGTCAGGGAGAGGTCCACCCCGTCGGCCCGGGCGTCCAGTCGACCCAGCGTGAGCAGATCCTCGAGCGCGCGACGGAACCTCGCCAGCTCGTCGGTCATCAGTTGGACGGCGCTTGTTGCCTGGGGTGTGAGGTCCTCTGCGCGCTGCAGCAGGCTGAGGCTGGTCGTCAGTGTCGTGACGGGCGTTCGGAGCTCGTGGCTGACGTCGGCCGCGAAGCGCGCGTCTTGCTGGATCCGCTCGTGAAGAGCATCGATCATGTGGTTGAACGCTCCGACCAGGGCGACCAGGTCAGGGTCTTGCGTCTCACCCAATCGAGCCTCCATGTCGCCCGCTGACACCTTGACCGCGGCGCTGGTGACGTCGCCCAGAGGTGCCAGCACGCGCCTGCTCGCCGCGCGACCCAATAGGGCCCCGGCGAGAGTTGTGAAGGCGGCGCAGATCGTGAGAGCGATAGCGAGTGTTCGAAGCGTGCTCGCCAGCTCCTCGGCAACGGAGACCTCGTAGTAATCCGCGTCCACGGCGGGCAACGGAATGCCCACGACGATGGCGTGAGGGTTCGTCTGGTTCGTCCAGGCAGTGGCAACCGATCCGCTCTCGACCGCCGGGCGCACTGAGGTAGTCAGCTCGTCGCCGGGATGGTCGAGTGACGAGGAGTACCACAGGCCCGCTCGGTGCACATAGATGGCGGCGCCGGCCGGCGGGGAGATGGACCCGAGCACGTCGCTGACCTGGGTCCCCGACGTCAAGAGGCCGTCGCGGAACAACGCAGCATCCGCGTACGCCTGTCGCATCGCCGTGCGCTCGCGCTGTTCCACCAGGACGTGACGGACGGAGAAGTATGTGCCCAGCGCCAAGGTCGACGACAAGGCAAGGGCACCCAGCGCAAAGGCCAGAGTCACGCCCGACCGCAGACCACGAGGGCGCCAGCCGAGCACCGGGATGGTCATCGGCACGCTATCTGGCGTCGAGCCGGTAGCCCAGCCCGCGCACGGTCACCAAGGTCGACGGAGAACTCGGGTCGGTCTCGATCTTCTTGCGCAACCGCCGGATGTGGACGTCGACGATCCGTTCATCTCCGAAGAACCCTCGCTCCCACACGCGCTCGAGCAGCGAGTCTCGGCTGAGCACGCGCCCGGTGTTCTCAGCCAGCACGGACAACAGCCGGAACTCGGTGATCGTCAGGTGGATCTCTTGGTCGCCCCTGGTCAGCTGAGCTGCTCCCCGATCGAACACGAGCGGACCGCCTTGGCTGTCGAGCACGAAGACATCCACAAACTGCTCGGAACTCCCATCGCCCCGGCCGGTGAGATCGGTGTCCATCGTCGGTCGCCTCAGCAGCGCGCGAAGTCTCGCCTGAACCTCCTCGACGTCGAACGGTTTCGTCACGTAGTCGTCCGCGCCGACCTCCAAAGCATGGACGATGTCCTGGACGCCGTCCCGGGCGCTCACGACCACGATAGGAGCGTCCGTCTGCGGACGAGCGCGCTGGATGAAAGTGAACCCATCCATGCCGCGAAGCATCAGGTCGACCAGCATCAGATCGACGCCGGGATCTGCCACTGCCTCCAAGGCCCGCTCGGCATCGGCGGCCTCGATGACCTCGTAACCGCCGCTCTCGAGCACAAGGCGGAGTGAGGTGCGGAGCCCTTCGTCGTCCTCCAGAACCAACAGTCGCGCGGTCATCCCTGTCATGTACCCATCGTGGACCAACACGCGCCCCGGCCCCGGCCTGGGGCCCATTGTCACGGAACTGCAAAGCTCACCGTCGGGAGCCCGTTATGACCGGCCCACATGCTGGGGAGCCGATCCAGCGAAGGGAGAAGTCATGACAACCGATCAGATCGGAATGGTCGCCCTCGGCGACAGCGATCTCGTCCTCGCGAACGAGGAAGACGACGTCAGAGGGATGGCCGTGCTGGACCCGAACGGTCATCGTGTCGGCGATGTCGACGAGATAGTCATCGACGAAGAAGAGCGCCGGGCGCGGCTCCTGGTCGTGACCTCGGGCGGAATCCTGGGGCTCGGCGTGGACAAGAGGCTGGTCCCCGTCGAGGCCATCGCACGCGTGCGCGAACAAGTGCACCTGCACCACACACACGATGACGTGCGGGCGGGAGCTGAATACGACCCAGAACCGGCGGACTCGCCGGACTATGCGCAGATCTACGGCCACTACGGATACCAGCCGTTCTGGCATGCCGGCTACACCGTTCCCTACTTCTTCGATCGATGAACGGAGCGCACCATCGGGTCGTCGAGATCGGCAGTGGCCCTGCAGGATTGTCCGGCGCCGCCGCGCTCACTGCCCGAGCACGCCTGTGACTGGGGACCGAAACACCCCGACTACAGGGCGCTGACCTGTGTGTTCGGTGGAGCTGAGGGGACTCGAACCCCTGACCCTCTGAACGGGTGTGTCAGGAGTCCGCGACTGGAGAATACTCGCTTCGTCTCGCCCATCCACCGCCTGACCTGGGCTGATGCTCAGAACCACGGACATCGATGACGGCCACTGTACCGGAGGATCTCGGGGAAACTCCGATGACCTCTGAGCCCAAAGTGCCGCCTTTCTGCCGCCCGCCCAGCGGAAGCAGCCGACCAGCGACCATGCTCGTCCATCGACCGAGCTCGCCGGCGGACGCTTCAGTGGCCGCCCAGGGGTAAGACTCGAACCTGCGTCCTCGCCGCGCTTTCGACGCCCTATGCGAGTCGGTCGGGCGCCCCAGGCTGGGCCGTGGCGACCCGTTGTCGCGAGCGATCCGGCGTGTCTTCGCCACCGACTCGAGCACTCCGAGTTCAGCTGGTCCTACTGGAGGGCATCCTCAGTGCCGGGGAGAGAACACCTCGACGACCGATGTGTAGGCAGGACAGGCGCTGCCCCCCGCGTCTTCGAAGCTGAGTGACCAGAAGATGCGCCACTCAACCGCTGGTCGCCCGCACAGGGTCTCCATGTGGCCGGGCCGATGTGCGTGCCACAGGTCCAGCGGTACATATGCATCCCCGTCCCGGTTCCGAATTCGCTTCTCGTGCCGGGCAGACACGAGGTGCGGGCGGCTGTATGTCGCCGAAACCCTCCCCCTCGGGTCCTTCTTGGAGACCACGAGCTGCGGCCGGACGCTGTTCATGGGGTGCCTACCTCGATCTGGGCCCCGCTGCTCTGCGCGAAGGCGTCTCGCACCCAGGCAGTGATGTCGCTGGTCGGGGCCCCAGGTGTGAACACCTTGCGAACACCCATCCGCTCGAGAAGCGGGAGATCACTGTCCGGGACGATCCCTCCACCGAAGACAGGGATGTCCTGCGACTGGCGAAGGACAAGTAGATCGAGGACCGCTTTGAATAGCGTCATGTGCGCACCCGACAGCACGGAGAGCCCGATCAGGTCAGCGTCTTCTTGGATGGCGGTCTCGACGATCTGCTCGGGTGTCTGATGGAGCCCGGTGTAGACGACCTCATGCCCCGCATCGCGTAGGGCGCGGGCAACGATCTTGACGCCGCGATCATGCCCGTCCAGACCGGGCTTGCCGATCACGATCCGGAGGCGCGTCTTCTCCGACGTGGCCAGATAGTAGGGAGACCTACTATTTGCAACACCAGGCGTTCGCGTCCCGGTCACGACGGTGGCCCGAGCAGCGCCGTCGTAGGTCCGGACACGAACCTCCCACCGTGCTGGTGCCGCACCTCCGTCCTCCGCTTTCGCCTGCTTGACGTCATGGCTGGGCCAACGCGTTGCGCTGAGCGAACGCGGCCATGGCCTTCTCGGCGTCGGGAGTGAGGACCGCGGCCGCTATGGTGCGGGTCTCCTCGGCCCCAGCAGCGGCGCGATCGGAGTCCCACGAGGCGCGGAGCAGTCGGCGCGCCTGGCCGAGTGCGTACGACGGTCCTGCCGCCATTCGCTCGGCCAGGCTGAGGGCCCGGGCGTCGGCGCCCTCCTCGACGATCTCGGCAACCAGGCCCCAGCTGTGTGCCTCGGGGCCGGTGAGGACGCGCCCGGTGAGCGCCAGCTCGAGGGCGCGTTGCTCACCGACCGCGCGTGGCAGCAACCAGGAGACCCCGCAGTCCGGGGTCAGCCCGACATCCGGGTAGGCCATCACGAACCTGGTCGTCGATGCGGCCACGACGACATCACAACTGAGCATCAGCGCCAGTCCGGCACCCGCGACAGCGCCTTGGACCGCGCAGACGACCGGCTTTTCCATTGCGGTCAGGGCACGGAGCGCACCGTCGAGTGTCCCAGCGAGGTCGATGAGGTAGGCCGCGACGTCATCCGAGGCGACCATTGACGCCAGATCACCCCCGGCGCAGAACCGGGCACCTGACCCGGTGACGAGGACCGCACGGACGTTGTCGTCCCGGGAGGCCGAATCGACCGCTGACGCCAGCGCACGCGCGGTCGTCAGATCGAGGGCGTTCGAGACGCCCGGTCGGCTCAGCACGATCCGCGCCACACCCGCGACGACGCCATAGGTCACCGTTGTCATCTCAAAACCTCCGGAAGAGCGCGGCGAGCGCCTGCACACCGCCGATGCACCTGGTCACGACGCCGAGCTCCAGGTCACGCACCGCGGTCGCGCCGAGCTCGTAACCGGTCACACCCTGAGACCGCGAGGTGCGCTGACGGCCGCCGCAACGCCCGGCACGGGGTGCTGAGCATGGCAACCTCCGCTATTGATTGAAGTGACTTCAATTCAAATTACCACGTCCGGCTTCGGGACCGCAACCGTTGATCACCGGAGAGCGAAGAGTGCCCCGGACGGGTCCTCGACGACGGTCGCCCGGCCGCGGACAACGAGGACGTCGAGGTGGGCCATCGTTTCGCAGGTCGCCAGCATCCTGTTGAACTCGTCGAGATCGGCGTACGCGCGCCGCCGACGCGTCCAGGTCAACATCTGCGCCACCCGCGATGCCGTCGCCGAGCCGCACCGCTCTACTGCGCGGACCGTCTCGGCCAGGCGCTGCTCGTGGTGCTCGAGCAGCTCGGTGGCGCGGGCGTGTGCACTCAGCCCCGGGGCGCCGTGCGCAGGAAGCAACCGCCCGTCGGGTCGCTTGAGGATCAGGTCCAACGACGCGAGGTAGCTGGCCAACGGCAGGTTCCACTCCCCCAGCTCGAACCCAATGGAAGGCGAGATGGTCGGGAGGAGGTGGTCGCCGGCGAACAACAGCTCACCGGCGAGGTCGTGGAAGACGAGATGGCCCCTGGTATGGCCCGGCGTCGGCACTGCCTCGATCCGCCGGGCTCCCACGGCGTACTCGCCCGCCTCGAGCCAGGCGTCCGGCGTCTCCCAGGCGGCATGGTCGAAATCCTCGGAAGCCGAAGAAGTCTCGATTGCCGCTGCCAGGCGAGGGTCGCCGGACCTGCGCAACTGCCGCAGCGAGCTGGCCGGGACGCCGCTCGCGCGCCGGAGAAGCTCGCGCAGACCGGGGGCCTCATCCCTCCCTAGCCCGATCAGCGTCCCGAACCGTCGGCGGAGCTCCACCGCGAGCGTGTAGTGATCACGATGGACGTGGGTCACGTAGACCTCACGGATCGAGGAGATGTCATGACCCACGGCGGCGAGAGCCGAGTCCAGTTCGTGGATGCTGGTCGAGGTCCGCCAGCCCGCATCGACCAGGGCGAGCCCGTCACCTGTGTCTATCGCATACACATTGACCGCCCGCAAGCCGTCACCCGGCATGCTCAGCGGGATCCGGAACACCCCGTCCGAGACCTCGCGCGCGCCAGGAGAAGCCCAGTCCTCCTTGCCGTCAGCCATCAGGCGTCCAGGCGCTCCGCCACCATCGTCATCTCGCTGCCGCTGAGAATCATCCGCCTTCCACGCATGCCGCCGACGTGCGCCACAGCTTCCCTCCACTCGTCGCTCACGAGCGCGGCCTCCAGCCGTTCCCTCGAGTCGAAGCTCAGCACCGACATTCCGTCCCACGCCGCCTCGTCCGATCCCTGCGCAAGGTCGGTGTGCACCCAGCGTCGTAGGCCAGGCAGCGGACGGGTGACCTCAGCATGCTCGCCTCGCCACCAGTCGATGAACTGCTGATGTGTCCAGTCACGGGGCCGGGCGGCCAGCACGATGAGGTTGTACATGACATTCCTGACTTGAATTTGGTTCAGTATACGGGCTGCGTGCGACATGTGTCCAGAGGATGTGAACCGCTCAGGGGCCGACGACGCGAAGGCACGCGCTGGTGATCAGCTCGCCCACCTGGTCGAGGTCATCGGGCCGCCCGGGCGGTGCCAGCGCCATACGCTGACCACCATCGAGAGCGTCGAGGAACAGCGAGCTCTGCATGGAGAAGATCACCCCGCGAGACCGGCGATCGCCGGTCGCCACGAAGACGCTCCAGAGGCCCCGCTGCGTCGGGACACCAGCCAGGCGCGCGGCCTCACGGTTCCCACCAGTGGCGAAGAGATTCCGTCCGATCGCGGTGAGCTCGAGGACGTACCACATCACCAGCCTGAGGAGCAGCAGCATGTACACCACTTGCGTAACACCCAGGAAATCACCTGTCCCGAGGTTGGACCAGTAGTCAGGAACTGGCCGATCAGCTGAGTGTTGTCCGAGAGGAGCAGCACGATGCCGGTGAGCGCCTGGCCGACCCCGAGCGTCGCGATGAACGAGTCGACGTGCAGCTTCACGACGATGAAACCGGACACCACACCGGCGTGCGCGGCCGCGACCACGGCGATCAGCGCGGCCACCGGCGCCGGCAAGCGGGCGTGCAGTGACAGGTAGACGACCAGTCCGAGCGACAGGCCATGACCGAGCCGATGAAAAGGTCGCAGACGCTGGCCCTGACCGGGCCCAGGAAGGCGAGCGCAAGGACGCACGTCACCACGCCGGACCGGAAGATCAGGGTGGAAGGCCACGTCGGTGACGAACGTCCGGACGCAGCATCCCGAACAGAACGACGAACACTACCCGTAGGTAGATGGCGCTGATCCGCCCGGGAGCCAGCCTGCCGAGAATCCATCCTGATGCCGTCTGGCGGGGCCGCGAGCCGGCCTGCTCCTGCGGGGCGGCCCGCACCTCGACCGAGGTGGCCTGCTGTGTCGGTGCCAACGCTGCCTCCTCACGCAGCGCGAACGAGTAGAGCCGAAGGCAGAACTGCATTGAATTCGTGTCCAGGCCATGTCGGATCCCTTCACGAACCGCGCGCAACGTCGGCACCTGCCGCCTCGGGCTACCTAAAAGCGGCTCTGACGCGAAGATTCACCCTTCGCGTCAGAGGCCGGCTTGTTTCAGCTGGCGTGGTCGAGGGTGACGCGGTAGCCCATGGCTTCGAGCTGGTGGATCGCGCGGTTCTTGGCGCGCTCGGGGTGCAGGGTGGTGAAGTAGTCGGCTCCTGGGTCCTCGTAGAGGGTGCCGGTGGTGCCCATGTGCCAGATCGCGGTGAGCATGGAGTGCTGGATCGCGACGTTGGCCTTCTGGGGTCCGCGGCGTGAGGCGATGCGGCGATAGCGGGCGCCGTAGTAGGTGCGTGGGTTCTGGGCGCATGACATCGCGGCGGCGCCGAGCGCACCTTGCAGGTAGGCGTTGCCGGGCCGGGTCTTGCTCGACTTGACCTTGCCGGCCGACTCGTTGCTGCCCGGTGTGGTCCCGGCCCAGGACGCGAGGTGCTTGGCGGTCGGGAACCGGGTCATGTCGGCGCCGGTCTCGGCGATCACCACATCAGCGGTCAGGGTGCTGATCCCCGGGATGGTGCAGATCAGGTCGCGGAACCCCTGAAAGGGCTCGATCATCACCTCGATCCGGCCGGTCAGGGTCTCGATCGCGGCGGTGTGGCGGTCGATCAGGTCCAGATGCACCCGAGCCAGAAAGGCGTGATGCTCGCTGAACCGTCCGGTCAACGCCTCAGTCAGTTCCGGGATCTTCGAGCGCAGCCGCCGCTTGGCCAGGTCGGCCAGCACCACCGGGTCGTGGTTGCCCGCGATCAACGCCTCGAGCATCTGTCGTCCCGAGACACCGAGGATGTCGGAGGCGACCGCGGACAGCTTGATCCCGGCGTCCTCGAGCAGCTTCTCTAGCCGCTGGGCCTCACGGCCCCGTTCGCGGGTGATCGCGGTCCGGGCCCGGGTCAGGTCCCGCAACTGCCGGATCGGCCCGGGTGGCACGAACGAACCACGCACCAGCCCGTGCGCGCCGAGCTGGGCCAGCCAGGTCGCATCAGAGACATCGCTCTTGCGGCCAGGCAGGTTCTTCACGTGCCGGGCGTTGACCAGCAGCACCTCGAACCCGGCGTCCTCGAGCAGGTAGTAGAACGGCTTCCAGTAGTCACCGGTGGCCTCCATCACCGCACACGTGACCCGTTCGGTGACCAGGTGGTCGCGTAGAGCCAGGACCCGGTTGGTCATCGACCCCCAGGTCGTGACCGTCTCCACGGTCTTGCGCCGACCCGCCCCAGCGACCCGGACACAGACCTTGGCGTCCTTCTTCGAGATATCCAGCCCCGCACAGCGGGCGTGCACGACTTCCATGACAGCTGCTCTCCTTCCCACGCGGACAAGACGTCCGTCGCGGGGAGGGCAGGGAGAAACGAGAAGTCTGACGCACGGGCTCAACGGCACCAATCCACGGTTCCCGTGGAAGCCCTCCACCACCATGCTGACCTACAGGCTCACCGGCACCACAGAGCATTCGGGGTCGACCACGACGAACCCACCCAGTCTCAGCCGAGGGCCACCGGCCGGCAACCACAAGCGGCGCCGAATCTTCGCGCACCATGGTGCGCCTCGAAGACGGCGCCGCATTGCTGACCTGCGGGTTCTGACTTGGCTAGGCGACGGTCCAGGTGTCGCCGCCGCCGATCAGGGCGGCGAGCCGCTCGGTCGGGGTGCCGGAGACACCGGCCGAGGCGTGGGCGATCTGGTCGCGCGCGAGGTCGTCGTACGTCGGGCGGGTGACCTCGCGGAAGATCCCGATCGGGGCCCGGTGCAGCTGACCCGCATCGGTGAGCCGCGAGATGGCGAACGCGGTCGTGGGGTCGGCGCTGTGAGCGTCGTGCACCAGCAGGTCGTCGGGGCTGACCTGGTCGTGCCCGTCGCCGACGTCGACGATCTTGACGCCGCCGGTCGCCGCGTCGCGGATCAGCCCGCGCGCACCCTCGTCGCCGAAGCGGATCGGCTCACCGTGCCGGAGCGGGATGATCGCCTCGTCGCGCGTCTCCGGCGACTTCATGGCGTCGAAGGCGCCGTCGTTGAAGATCGGGCAGTTCTGGTAGATCTCCACGAACGACGTCCCGCGGTGCGCGGCGGCCGCCGACAGCACGGAGGTGAGGTGCTTGCGGTCGGAGTCGATGGTGCGGGCGACGAACGTCGCCTCGGCACCCAGCGCCAGGGACACCGGGTTGAAGGGGTGGTCGAGCGAGCCCATGGGCGTCGACTTGGTGACCTTGCCCTCCTCCGAGGTGGGGGAGTACTGACCCTTGGTCAGGCCGTAGATGCGGTTGTTGAACAGCAGGATCGTCATGTTCACGTTACGGCGCAGCGCGTGGATCAGGTGGTTGCCACCGATCGAGAGCGCGTCGCCGTCACCCGTGACGACCCACACCGACAGGTCGGCGCGCGAGGTCGCGATGCCCGTGGCGATCGACGGCGCACGCCCGTGGATCGAGTGCATGCCGTAGGTCTCGAGGTAGTAGGGGAACCGCGACGAGCAGCCGATGCCGGAGACGAACACGATGTTCTCCCGGCGCAGGCCGAGATCGGGCAGGAAGCTCTGCACGGCCTTGAGTACGGCGTAGTCGCCGCAGCCCGGGCACCAGCGGACCTCCTGGTCGCTGGTGAAGTCCTTGCCGGTCCGGGGCTCCTCGGTCGTCGGCACCAGCTCGATGCCGCTGCGCATCATCGGCTGCGGAAGGTCGGTGGTGGTCATCTCGCGTGCTCCTTGACGACGGTCTCGCCCCACACGCCCAGTGGCGCCTCGATGCCCTCGGCCTCGGCGACCAGATCGGCGATGGCGTGGGCGAGGTCGGCCGCCTTCAGCGGCATGCCGTTGACCTGGTTGTAGCCGACCGCGTCGACGAGGTAACGGGCCCGGATCAGCATCCCGAGCTGGCCGAGGTTCATCTCGGGGATCAGGATCTTGTCGTAGCGCGCCAGGATGTCGCCGAGGTCGCGCGGGAACGGGTTGAGGTGGCGCAGGTGCACCTGCGCGACGCGGTAGCCGGCGTTGCGCACGCGTCGCACGCCGGCGCCGATCGGGCCGTACGTCGATCCCCAGCCGAGGACCAGCACCTTCGCCTTGCCCTCGGGGTCGTCGACCTCGAGTGGCGGGAGTGACCCGGCGATCCGCTCCACCTTGGCCGCACGCGTGCGGACCATGAAGTCGTGGTTGGCCGGGTCGTAGGAGATGTTGCCGTGACCGTCGCCCTTCTCGAGCCCGCCGATGCGGTGCTCGAGGCCCGCCGTACCGGGGATCGCCCACGGTCGCGCCAGCGTCTCCTCGTCGCGAACGTACGGCCAGAACTCGCGCTTCTCGTCGTTCGAGCTCGTCGAGACCACATGGTTCGGCGAGGTGGCGAAGCCGGGGTCGATCGTGGCCAGCTCCGACAGCTCGGGGATGCGCCACGGCTCGGAGCCGTTGGCCAGCATCCCGTCGGACAGCAGCATCACCGGCGTGCGATAGGTGACCGCGATCCGGATGGCTTCGAGGGCGGCGTCGAAGCAGTCGCCGGGTGACCGCGGCGCGACGATCGGGACCGGGGACTCGCCGTTGCGCCCGAACATCGCCTGCAGCAGGTCGGCCTGCTCGGTCTTGGTCGGCAGGCCGGTCGACGGTCCCCCGCGCTGGACGTCGATGACCAGCAGCGGCAGCTCGGTCATCACGGCCAGGCCGATCGACTCCGACTTCAGCGCGATGCCAGGCCCGGACGTGGTGGTCACGCCGAGGCTCCCGGAGAACGACGCGCCGATGGCCGCACCGATGCCGGCGATCTCGTCCTCGGCCTGGAACGTCGTGACGCCGAAGGCCTTGTGCTTGCTCAGCTCGTGCAGGATGTCGGACGCCGGGGTGATCGGGTAGGAGCCGAGGAAGACCGGCAGCCCGGACTGCACGCTGCCCGCGATGAGCCCGTAGGACAGCGCGAGGTTGCCCGTCATGTTGCGGTAGGTCCCCATCGGCATCGGCGCGGGCTTCACCTCGTAGGACACCACGAACGTCTCGGTGGTCTCGCCGAAGTTCCAACCCGCGCGGTACGCCGTCACGTTGGCGTCGCGGATGTCGGGCACCTCGGCGAAGCGCTTCTCGAGGAACGCGACCGTCGACTCCGTGGGCCGGCCGTAGAGCCAGGAGAGCAGCCCCAGCGCGAACATGTTCTTGGCGCGGGCGGCGTCCTTGCGGGACAGCCCGAACTCCTTGACCGCCTCGACGGTCATCCCCGTCAGGTCGACCGGGTGGACGTCGTACTCGTCCAGGCTGCCGTCCTCGAGCGGGTTGGCGGTGTAGCCGGCCTTGGTGAGGTTGCGGGCCGAGAAGTCATGGGTGTCGACGACGATCGCCGCGCCCTTCGGCAGGTCGCCGAGGTTGGCACGGAGCGCCGCCGGGTTCATCGCCACGAGCACGTCGGGCGCGTCACCCGGAGTGAGGATGTCGTGGTCGGCGAAGTGGACCTGGAACGACGAGACGCCGGGCAGCGTGCCCTGCGGGGCGCGGATCTCGGCCGGGAAGTTCGGCAGCGTCGACAGGTCGTTGCCGAACGAGGCGGACTCCTGGGTGAACCGATCACCGGTCAGCTGCATCCCGTCGCCCGAGTCGCCCGCGAACCGGATGACCACGCGGTCGAGCCGCTTGACCTGCCTGGGCTGCGGCCCCGTCGTCACGACTTTCCCATTGAGTCGCGCAGCGTCAACGCTCACCGCGTCGTCACCAAAGGCAGGTGAGCGCGGTACTGGCGCGGCACTTCCATTCTCCGAGCTCGCTCAGTCCTCGAGCAGGGCGATCGCCTGCTCCGGGCACGAGCCCGCTGCGTTGCGCGCCGCGTCGACCTGGTCTGCGGGCACGTCGATCACCCGGCCGCGGGCGGTCACATAGCCTTCGTCGTCGTACTCAAGCAGGTTCGCGGCGAGCGTGTAGCAGCGTCCGTGGCCGGTGCAGCGGTCTCCCCCGACAGACAGCTTCATTTCGGCACTTCCCAGATCAGCGGGAGGCGGAGCAACGCCATCATCGCGCCACCGCCACGTTCCATCAGGGGTTCGGCGGTCGCGACGTCGAAGTCCGGGATGACCTTCAGCCACTCCTCGACGGCCACCTGCATGACCCGACGGGCCAGGTGCGCGCCGAGGCAGCGGTGCGGCCCGCCGGCGAAGCCGAGGTGGTTGTTGGCCTTGCGATCCATGATGAACTCGTCCGGGCTGTCGTATACCCGCGGGTCTCGGTTGGCGCCGGAGACCAGGCCGTACACCATGTCGCCCTTGCGCAGTGGGCAGCCGTGAAAGTCAGTGTCCTGGGCCACCTTGCGCCCGTCGCCGAAGACGATCGTGTACAGCCGCAGCGACTCCTCGACCGCGGACGGGATCAGCTCCGGCTCGTCGGCCAGTCGGTGCCGGTCATCGGGGTGCTCGGCGAGGTGGCGGAACAGGTAGCCCAACTGGCCGCGGGTAGTGTCCAGGCCGGCCAGGACGAGCACGGTGAGGATGTCCAGGATCAGTGGATCACCGAGGGGCTCGCCGTCAACCGTGGAATGCAGCAGGAGGGAGGCGAGGTCGTTCTCGCGTGGTTCCGCCTCATGGCGGCGCACATCCAGGACGTCCAGCCAGTACTGCCGGATGCCGCCGAGAGCGGCCACCATCGCCTGCTGTTGGTCGAGGTCGCCGCCGAACCCCGCGAAGAAGGCCTCCACCCAGGGGACGAACAGGTCCGCGTCGGAATGGGTCACGCCGATGATGGTCAGGAAGATCTCGGTGGGCAGCCGCATCGCGAAGTCGGCGACGAAGTCGCATCCACCCGTCGGCGCCAGCTCAGCGACGAGTCGCCGACTGATCTCGTGTGCCTCGGGGGTGATCCGGTTGACCTCGTGGGGGGCGAACCAACGGCTGATCAACTGGCGATACTTGGCGTGGTCGGGCGGGTCGATCTGTGTGGGCACAAAGCGGTAAGCCGGATCCGGCTCCCACGGAGTGATGGACTCGCTGGAGAAGATCTCGGGGTGCTGATACATCTCACGCACCTGCTCGTACCGCGTGAAGACCCAATATCCCTGCGCGTGAGTATTGAAGAACGCGGGGCTTGCCTCTCGCAGCTCGTTGGCCTTCTGCCAATGCCTGCCCGCCTCCAGTGCAGGTGAGGCATCAAGATGGATCACAGGGCAGCCGCCGAGCGCGCGTTCGGAGAGCTCCGCCTGGTCATCCGCCGCCGGTTGGGCCATGGTCATCGCGTCCTCGCTTCCTCGCCTGCCGCCGTGATCACACGACCCGAGCCGACAAAACTGAATTCGGTTTGGTAATATTTGGCACAGTAACGCTCCTTGCGACGCCCCGCAAGACTTGACGCGCAGTGCGCCGCTGGTGTCGCGAAACGTCCTGTCAACAACGCGGGGTCGTCCACGTCACGTGGACGCCGTCAGCACGCGGCCTGCAACTGGTCACGGTTCCGCTTGCCGTCCGGATCGCCGCAAGGAGGGCGGGGAGGCCATCCGCAGCCACGATCGCCGTGTTCCACGTCATGCCAGACTGCCAATCAAGTGGACCAGCTGTCCGTTCGTAACCTTGCCGCTGAGAGGGTGGCCGCCCCGCGTGCGGGTCACACTGAACCAGCCATCCCAGTACACCGAGTCCGGGCCACGACGGGTGCCGAACTCGAGCCTCACGTAGCCCACCTCGTGGTCGCTGTCGAGGACGCAGGCCCCGTCTCGAAGTGAAGAGCCGAAGACGTCGCGCAGGTACTTCTCGTTCTGCTGAAGGATCCGGTTCGCGTCGCTCGTCACTCGGTGGAGGTCCATGGTTGCTACGTCCTGGATCCGGCGTTCGGGAAGGGTGGAACGACGGGCCTGGCGCGAGTCGGGGAGCCCACGCCAGGCCCGTCGGCACGGGGGAAGAAGCTGGCCGCGAGGATGGCCGCCCGGGCGCCGTCCTCGTGCCTGGTCAGGACCAGCTGCTCAACTACGGTCACGTGACGCAGATCCGGGACGACGACGCCCCACGCAGTCTCATCGGCGGTCACCTCGGTCATCAGCGCGTGGAAAGCTGTCGGCGCGTCGCCGTTTGCCACGTAGACGGTCCCAAGTCTGAACTCCTCGCGGTCGGCGAAGGCCTCGAGCTGGGCCTTCACACAGTCGAGCTCGGTGCCGTTAGTCAGTACATCGGCACGGATGTACCCCCGCAGTACCGGCCCCGGGTGGGCAATGGATTCGGCAGTCAGGGTAGACATCAGGAGACCTCGGGCGGGCGGGGAGCGACGTGTATGAACGCTCACACACGTCGCGGCCCCCTGGCATCGGGACAGATACGGAGATCGGTACGTAGATCCGCCGACGACGTACGTCGTCGCGATCGTCGCCTTCAGGGAGCCTGCTGCTCGACGACCCAGGTGGCGACCTGGCCGCGGGAGGTCATGCCCAGCTTGCTCAGGATGTGGTCGACGTGGGTCTCGGCCGTGCGCTGCGAGATAACGAGTCGCGAGGCGATCTCCTTGTTGGTCAACCCCTGAGCCAGGAGCCCGGCAATCTCGCGCTCGCGCCGGGTCAATCCGCCAGGGGTCCCGGCCCTGGGCCGGGTGGGCGGGGTCCCCTCGGATCCGTCGCCTCCGCTGTCCTCACCCAGGGCGAGCGACACGGCCTGGTCGAAGGAGTACGACGCACCCTCCGCGAACGCCGTCTCGAAAGCCTCGGACTCGAGCACGCCCGAGCCCAGCGCGGTGCGCAGGGCGTCCTCGGACCGCTTGTCGAACACGCTGTACGCGGTCGTCTCGTCGACCTTCGCGCCGCTCGTCCGCCAGACTGCCTGCGCGGCGCCCAGCAGCCGCGCCGCCCGCTCGCCGGGGTCGGCGAAGGCAGCACACCAGGAGAGCGCCTGGACGCCGAAGCTGATACCGGTCAGGTCATGCATCGGCTGGAACAACCTGACCGACTTCCGCAGCGACAACGTCGCCTGACCGAAGTCGCCGCCACGCCACTGCGCGATGCCGACGCTCCAGAGGGCGTAGCCCACGGACGACTGAGCGCCGTGGTGCTCCGCCAGTGCCAGGGCCTGCCGGCTGAACTCGTCGGCCCTCGGGTCGTCGAGGAAGAAGGTGCAGGCGGTGAGCAGGATCAAGGTGTCGAACTCGCCGAGGGCGTCCCCGAGCGCGCGGAACTCCGAGCGGGCCTGCTGCAGCAGGTCGATGGCGGCCGGCAGGTCGCCCTGGTAGAGCGTTGCCTGTCCGCGGCACTCCTTGATGCGCGCCTGCAGCAGGTCGTCGTCGAGACCCGCGGCGATTTCCTCGCACTCGCCCAGCATGGTGGCGTTGCGATCGAAGTCCGTCGCGAACATCGCCAGGTAGCTGGCAGCCCAAAGGGCGTGCGCCCGGCGACTGGTCTGTTCGGTGGCCCGGTCGAGCGCCCGGGTCAGGTAGCGGTAGCCCTCGCGAAGGAACCCCGCGAACCAGAAGTTCCAGAGCGGTGCGGCGATGTCGAACGCCGCCGCAGCTTCGCGTCGATCCGACAGGCAGAACTCCAGCGCCGCCCGGAGGTTGCCGGACTCGCGCCGGAGCCGGATGAACCAGTCCGCCTGTTGGGGGCCGAAGCCGTCGGCTGCGAACCGCTTCGCCAGGGACTGGTAGTGATCTCGGTGCCGGACCCGCAACGCTCGCATCTGGTCCTGGTCGGTGAACCGCTCGGCGCCGTACTGCCGGATGGTCTCCAACATCTGGTACCAGGCGGTGGCGTGCTCGGTCGCCTGCTGCCGGACGATGATCGACTTGTTGACCAGGCCCGCGACCAGGCTGAGGACGTCCTCGCGGGCGATCTCCTCATCGGAGCACACCGCCTCAGCGGCCTCGAGGTCGAACCCTCCTGCGAACACCGAGAGTCGCGCCCACATCCCCTGCTCGGCGGGCGAGCACAGGTCGTGGCTCCAGTCGACGGTGGCATCGAGCGCCTGGTGACGAGACGGCGCTGTAGGTCTGCCACTTATGAGCAGGCGGAACCGGTCCTCGAGCCGGTCGAGGATCTGCGCGGGCGAGAGGGTGCGCAACCACACCGCAGCGAGCTCGATCGCCAAAGGGACACCGTCGAGCCGTCGACACAGCTCAACCACCGTGGAACGGTTCCCCTCAGAGATCGTGAAGCCCGGCGCCACCGCCGCGGCGCGGTCCAGGAAGAGCCTCACGGACTCGTAGTGGGTGGCATCGCCGGCCAGGACCTGATCGGGGTCAGGGGTGGACAGCGGGGGCACCGAAAGGATCTGCTCGCCCTCGACGCCGAGCACGTGCCGACTCGTTGCGAGGATGCGCAGGTCCGGAGCAGCGGCCAGCAGCTTGCTGGCTAGCAGCGCACAGGAGTCGGTGAGGTGCTCGCAGTTGTCGAGCACGACCAAGAGCCTCTTGTCCTCCAGGTACGCCGCGAGGTCTCCCGCAGGGTCGGCCGAGACCTGGCGCAGCTCAAGGGTGTTGGCCACGGTATGCGGCAGCAGCTGGGGATCGTTGAGGGCGGCGAGCTCGACGAACCACACCCCGTCGGGAAACGTGCGCCGGACCTCGGCAGCCATCCGCAGCGCCAGTCGGGTCTTGCCGACCCCCCCGACCCCCGTCAGTGTCAACATCCGGCTGGCGGCCAACAACTTCCGGGTCTCGCTCAGCTCGCGTCGTCGTCCCACGAAGCTGGTCAGCTCGGCAGGCAGAGCGCCCCGACCTGGCCCCGTGGACTTCGTCGTCGCCATACCGGATTCCCACCTCTGCCGTCTGCCCCGAGACGGCCACCGGGTCGCTGAGCACCTGGACACCGACGCGCTCCGACATGCCTCCCTCGTGACCCTCAGTCTAGGAGGGATCGATCCAGACTGCGCTGGTCATCCTCGCCGCCGCGTCAATCAGCACGACATTCGTCCCGTACGTGACGGGTACCACCCTCCCAGCCGTTGTCGTGTGGGCCTCACGCTGCTGCTTCAGCCACTCGTTGACGTCGGTGACGAAGTAGCGCAGTTGCTGACCGACCTGGACCGCACGCGGACCGCGACCAGCCAAGCGCCAGTCCTGCAGGGTCCGGGTAGTGGCGTTGAGGTACTCCGAGAGCTCCTCGATCGAGATCAGCGGCGCGAGGCCGGTCAAGGTGACCTCGCTGGACGCGACCCGGCTGCTCAACGAGGGCATCCTGCCATGCGCCACCGCGCCACGATGGGTCACCGCCCAGACAGCGACGCGGTTGTCACCGCTCTGACCGGGTCGAGAGTGCTCAACGCGAACTCCTCCGGGGATGATCCCTGCTCGTTGGCCCACTGCACGCTGAACGCGAGCCCGCCCCGGGACGGGCCGCCAGGACGGTGAGGCTGTACACCCCATTTTGACATGAATTCGATTCACTTAACAGTCAGGAGCCGACGACTCTCAGGCAAGCCCCCGTGTAGAGCTCGCGGACCTCGTCGAGGGTCATCGGGCCGTCGGGCCGGTACCAGCGCCAGACGCTGACCACCATCGCGAGCACCAGCGTCGCCATCGCGTGCGCGTCCCGCTTCGCGAAGTCGCCGGCCGCCATCCCCCGCGACAGGAGCCCGGTCCACTCCTTCTCGATGTCGCGCACGAGCGCGCGAGCCTTCTCGCGCTCGACCTCCTCCTTCTCGGAGGGGCGCGGCGTCGCCAGCAGGTCCATGTGGCTCTGCAGGATCCGCATCTGGAGCACCTCGCGCGCCGTCACGTCGTACGCCGCCGCGATCGCAGCCTCCAGCGCCTTGTCGGCGCGGTCAACGTCGGCGGTCACCTCGCGGAACGTCTCCAGCGCGCGACGCAGCTCGAGGCTCATGATCGTGAGCAGGCAGTGCGCCTTGGACTCGAAGTAGTGGTAGAGCGCGGTCTGCCCGATGCCGACCTGGTCGGCGATCGTCGCCCACTTGGTGTGCTCGTAGCCGTCCTTGCCGAACTTCTCGATCGCCGCAGTGAGGATCAGCGCCCGCTTCGACCGCGGACCCTCGGTCTCCGGCACTGCCTGCGACAACTTCTTCGCCATCGTGGCCACCCCGTCCAAGTCTGCTCTGCGAGCTCTGGGCACTGCCTTCTCCGATCGTCGGTCGATGCTACCAAGATGAGATGAACTCAGGTCATGCCACGGAGCTCCGCCGCGAGTCGTGCGGCGTCCGGCCGGGAGAGCTTCCCCACCCGGTTCTGCGGTAGGTCGGGCACGTCGAAGACGAACTCCGGCCACTTGGCCTTGGGGAACCCCTCGGCGGCCAGGTGCTCGGTCACCTCGGCCAGGCCCAGCGTCGCCCCCGTGGACACCACGAGCGCGGCCACCCGCTCCCCAAGCATCTCGTCGGGCACCGGCACGACGCATACCTGGGCCACGGAGGGGATCCTGGCGACGGCTGCCTCGACCTCGTTGACGTCGATGTTGCGGCCGCCGCGGATGATGATCTGCTTCTGCCGGCCGAGGACCGTGATCGTCCCCTCGGGGTTGAGGCGGACCAGGTCGCCGGTCGGCAGGAAGCCGTCGGGGGTGAGCTCGGGGGGCTGCGCCAGGCCGCCGCGGGCGTAGCCGACGAACAGGCTGGGACCCCGCACCTGGGCCGCGCCGACCTCACCCACCGGGAGTGACCTGCCGCCGTCGTCCACGGCGCGCACCACGGTGCCCGGGAACGGCCGGCCGTCGCAGGCCAGCCTGGTCTCGGCGTCCTCATGGGGGCTGGTCGTCGTGTGGCCCAGGCACTCGGACATGCCGAAGACCCGGATCAGCCGGGTGCCGAGGACCCGCTCCGCCCGGCCCAGCGCGCCGGCGTCCATCGGGCCACCGCCCACCGTCATAGCCCTGAGGCAGGCGAGCCGGCCATCCGCCGTCGGACGGACCGAGAGCTGCAGGGCCATCGTCGGCACCAGCATCGTCCAGCGGACGTCGTGGGCGGCCATCGCCGCCAGGGCGTCGTCGGGCCGCCAGCTCTCGATGCAGACCATCGGACCGCCCAGCATCGCCGGCAGGTACATGCCGAAGCCGAACGCCGCCACGGACGACAGCGGCACGAAGGCACCGACGGCGTCACCGGGTTCCAGCCCGATCGCCTCGATGGTGCAGCGACCGGAGTAGCGCAGCGAGTCCTCGGACTGGACGACGCACTTGGCGCGCCCGGTCGAGCCCGAGGTCATCGCGACGGCGACGCCGCCGGCCCACCGGCCGACGTCGCTCGCGGGGCGTCCGGAGGTGACGAGGTCCCAGCCGTCGAGGGCGCCCCGCTTGTCCGGGAACCCGTCGCTCGAGACCTCCCAGTGCGCGAGCACGTCGTCGGAGGCCACCACCGCGTCAGGCGCGATGTCCTCCATCGCGAGCTCGAACTCGGCTGCGACGGCGTGGCTGCTGAGCACGGCCACCATGCCGCCACGCAGCCCCACGGCCAGCGCCGTGGCGAGGGTCCGCCAGGTGTTGTCGGCCTGGACCAGCACCGTCGGGGAGCCGCCCACTGCCTCCTCGAGAGCCCGCGCCAGGTCGTGTGCCGCGGCCATGACCTCACCGAGGGTGTGCTCGCCCAGCGCGTCGATGACGGCCACGTCGCCGGGCGTGCGCTCGGCACGCTCGGCGAACTCCCGGGCCAGCAGCTGCATCTGTCCTTCTCCTTCTGCTCTCAGTGTCTACCGCGCGGTCCAGCCGCCGTCGACGACCAGCGCCTGCCCGGTCATGTAGCTGGATGCGCCGGACGCGAGGAAGAGCAGGGCGCCGTCGACCTCGCCGGCCTCACCGCCGCGACCGAGCATCGTGTTGCGCCGCACCCAGCCGGCCGACGTCTCGTTGGTGAACAGCCCGTCGGTCATCTCGGTGTCGAACCAGCCCGGGACGATCGCGTTGACCCGGATCCCGCGCCGGCCCCACTGACCGGCGAGCTCACGGGTCAGGCCGATGACCCCGGCCTTGGACGCGGCGTAGCTCGCGCCGCCGATGGGAGCGGTGGAGACCAGGCCGATCACCGAGGAGACGTTGATGATCGACAGGGTGCCGCGGTCGGCCACCGTGGCCGCGACTGCGGTGGCGAGGTGGAAGCCGGCGGCGAGGTTGAGGTCGAGCAGCGCCGCGAACCCGTCGACGGTCTCGTCCTCGGCGTTCGGCACCCCGGGCATGCCGGCGTTGTTGACGAGTACGTCGATCCGGCCGGTGATCGCGGCGGCCACCTCGACCAGATGCGCCCGGTCGGCGCGTGAGGTGACGTCACAGCGGACCGGTACGACGCGGTCCTCTTCCTTGGCGAGCACCTCGAGCCGGTCGAGCCGACGCGCGGCGGCGACCACAGTGGCCCCCGCGCCGGCCAGCGCGCGGGCGAACCCCTCGCCTAGCCCCGACGACGCCCCCGTCACGACGGCGACCTTCCCGGTGAGGTCGAACAGCTGAGACGGCATCAGTAGACCGCCGTGCGGCCGCCGTCGACGGGGATCACCGCTCCCGTGGTGTAGCCCGAGGAGTCGCCGGCGAGGTGCAGCACCATGCCGACCACCTCCTCCGGGCGGCCGAGGCGGCCGGCCGGTAGCCGATCGACGACCTTGCCGACGAACTCCTCGTCCCACCCGTCGGCCATGTCGGTCGCGAACGCGCCGGGCATCACGCAGTTGACCCGGACGAGCGGGGCGTACTCCTGGGCGAAGGCCATGGTGAGCGCGTTGAGGCCGGCCTTCGACGCGGCGTACATCGCCTCCGGCGGGCTCGGCCGCACCGCCCCGATGCTGGAGATGTTGACGATCGACCCGCCACCCGCGGCCGCCATGCGCGCCCCGGCGACCGCCATCAGCCGGAATGGGCCCTTGAGGTTGACCTCGATGGTCTTGTCGAAGAGGCCCTCCGAGACCGACTCCAGCGTGGGCGAGAGGGGGGCGATGCCCGCGTTGTTGACGAGGACGTCGAGCCGCCCCAGGTCGGCGTACACCCGGTCGATGGCCGGCTCGATGCTGTCCCAGTGGCCGACGTGCAGGGCGAGCGGCACCGCCGCCACGCCGGTGGCCTTGGTGATCGCCTCGGCCGCGGCCGCGCAGGAGTCGGCCCGGCGGCCCGAGACCACCACGGTGGCTCCGGCCTCGGCGAGGCCGAGCGCGATCGCGTGGCCGAGGCCGCGGGTGGCGCCGGTGACCAGAGCGACCTTGCCGCCGAGACCGGTCATGACCGGTAGCCCGCGAGCTCGAGTTTGCCGATCGTGCGCAGGTGCACCTCGTTCGGCCCGTCGGCGATCTGCAGTGCCCGCGTGATCGCGAACAGCCGGGCCAGCACGGTGTCCTCGCTGACCCCGGCGGCGCCGAACGTCTGGACGGCGCGGTTCACGACGTCGTGGGCGACCTCCATCGCGACCACCTTGATCGCCGCGACCTCGGAGCGGGCGGCGGCGTTGCCCTTGGTATCCATCAGCCACGACGCGTTCAGGGTCAGCAGCCGCGCCTGGTCGATCTCGACCCGGCTGCGGGCGATCCACTCGCGGACGACGCCCTGGTCGGCGAGGGGGCCGCCGAACGCCTCCCGGTCGACCGCCCGCCGGCACATCATCGTCATGGCTCGCTCGGCGAAGCCGATGGCCCGCATCGCGTAGTGCATCCGGCCGGGGCCCAGCCGTCCCTGGGCGATCGTGAAGCCGTCGCCCTCGGTGCCCAGCATGTTGGTGGCCGGTACCCGCACGTCGGTGAACTGCACCTCGCCGTGGCCGAGCCGGTCCTCGTAGCCGAACATGGTGAGGTCGCGCAGCACCTCGACGCCGGGGGCGTCGGCGGGGACCAGGATCATGCTCTGCTGCCGGTACGTCGGACCGTCCGGGTCGGACTTGCCCATGAAGATGATCAGCCGGCAGTCCGGGTCCAGGACGCCGGAGGTGTACCACTTGCGGCCGTTGAGGACGTAGTGGTCGCCCTCGCGCCGGATCGTCGCGGTGATGTTGCGCGCGTCGGAGCTGGCCACCGCCGGCTCCGTCATCGCGAACGCCGACCGGATCCGGCACTCCAGCAGCGGCCGCAGCCACTGGTCCTGCTGCTCGGGCGTGCCGTACATCGCCAGGATCTCCATGTTCCCGGTGTCGGGGGCCGAGCAGTTGAGCGCCTCGGGCCCGATGATCGACCGGCCGGCGAGCCCCATCAGCGGCGCGTACTCGAGGTTGGTGAGCCCGGCGCCCCAGGACCCGTGGGTCATGAAGAGGTTCCACAGGCCCAGCTCGCGCGCCCTGGTCTGGAGGTCGCGCATCACCTGAGGCTGCTCGTGCCGGTTGGCCGCCGCGGCGACCTGCGCGTCGTAGACCGCCTCGGCCGGGTAGACGTGCTCGTCCATGAAGTCCTGGAGGCGACCCATCAGGTCGAGGGTCCGGGCGGAAGGCTCAAAGTCCATGGCGATCCAGCCCCGTCTCGATGAGCCGGCGGATGGTGTCCGGCAGCCGCTCCTGGTCGGGGTCGTGGTGGCGGCCCTCGAGGTGGCGGCGCAGGTTGTAGCCCATGATCGCGGCCATCTTGTAGCGGCCCAGGGCGTCGAACCACGCGAGGTCGTCGACCGGCCGGCCGTCCGCGGCGTACGCCGCCACGAGCTCGTCGGCGGCGGGCAGCCCGGGCACCTCCCGGCCCACGCCGGGGAAGTTGGCGCCGTCCGCGAAGACCATGAACCAGCCCAGCTCGACCCGTGGGTCGCCCACGCTCCAGATCTCCCAGTCGATGAGCGCGACCGGCTCGGTGCCCGTGCAGATCAGGTTGCCGAGGCGGTAGTCGCCATGGACGAGCGTTGGCTCGACCGCCGCCGGCACCGAGGCCGCGAGCCGTCCCTGCAGCCGCTCGGCGTCCGGCACCAGGTCCGGAGGGACCGCCGCCATGGTGCGGGCCCAGCGGCCGAGCTCGTCGACCGGGGACAGCGGGGCCGCGTCGACCGGCACCTTGTCGAGGGGTACGTCGTGCAGAGCCGGCAGCGTCTCGGCGGCCCGCAGCATCCGGGCCGCGGCGAGCGCCGGCGCCACCGCGGGGTCGTCGAGCACCGGCTCCAGCGAGTCGCCGTCGACCAGCTGCATGGCGAACCAGGCCGGACCGGTGTCGTCGGTGGCCACGATCGCCGGCACCGGGACGCCGGTCGGCGCGAGCGCCCCGATCATCCGGGCCTGGCGCAGCATGTCGTGCCGGCCGACGGGCTGCTGCCCCGGCGGCACCGACTTCACGACCAGCGCACCCTCGCTGGTCTCGACGCGATAGGTCAGGCCCGAGTGGCCGCCCGGCAGCCGCGCGAAGAGTCCCACCTCGACGTCGGGCCACTGGCCGCGCAGCGTCGCCGCGACGCGCGCGCACAGCCCGTGCTCGTACTCCTCCGTGCTCATGCCCGCGGCTCCCGAGGCAGGCCGAGGACGCGCTCGGCGATGATGTTGTGCTGGATCTCGTCGGTGCCACCAGCGATCCGGTAGCCGGGGGCGCCCAGCAGGTGCTCGGTCCATGCCCAGGTGTCCCAGCCGCCGGAGTCGGCCGCGAGCTGCGGTCCGAGCAGCATCCGGGCGACCTCGGACGTGCGGGCCATGGTGTCGGTGGCCAGCAGCTTGCCCACCGAGGCCTCGGGTCCGGGGTCCTGCCCCGCGACGACCGCCGCAGCCACCCGCATCCCGGTCAGCCGCTGGACGTAGCTGCGGGTGACCAGGTCGGCGACCCGGTCCCGCTCGAGCTCGGTCAGGGGGCGGTCGAGGTGGCGGGCCAGCTCGACGGCGCGGTCGGCGTTGGCCAGGCCGAGGTTCCCCGAGTCGAGCCGCTCGGCCGCGAGCACCGTCAGCGCGACCTTCCAGCCCTGCCCGACCGGGCCGAGCCGCTGGTCGTCGGAGAGCTCGACCCCGTCGAGGTACACCTCGTTGAAGGAGCTGCCGCCGGTCATCTGGCGGATCGGTCGCACGGTCACACCCGGGGTGTCCATGGGCACCAGGAAGACGGTGAGCCCGGCGTGCTTCGCCACGGCCGGGTCGGTGCGCGTGACCGCGATGCCGACGTCGGCGACCGGCGCACCCGACGTCCAGACCTTGTGGCCGTCGAGGACCCAGTGGCCGTCGCGCTCGACGGCCCGGGTGCGGACGGCGGCCAGGTCGGAGCCGGCCTCGGTCTCGGAGAAGAGCTGGCAGGCGATCAGGTCGGTGCGCAGCATCGCCCGCACGTAGCGCTCGCGCTGCCCGGGCGTCCCCCACTGCGCGACGGCCGGCGCGACGAGCTGCTGGGTCACCGAGAACATCTCGGTCCGGCGCGGGACGTCGAAGGCGTCCTCCTCCTGCCGGAAGGTCAGCGCGTACGAGGCCGGCAGGTCGCGGCCGCCGTACTCAGCGGGCCAGGTGAGCGTACCCCAGCCGGCGTCGTACTTCCCCTGCTCGTAGGTACGGATCCGGTCGGTCTCCGCGCGCTCCTCGTCCACGGTCCAGTTCTCGAAGACGGCGACCGAGTCCGGGCCGACCCCCCACTGCGCCGCGGACCGGGGCTCGGCGACCGACGACAGCCACCGCCGCGCGTCGGCGGCGAACTCGTCGAGGTCGGGCGGGGGCTGCGATGTCATCGTCGGCTCAGACCGCCAGCACCGTGCACGCGCTGATGCCCGGGGCGCCGTAGACGTGGGTGAAGCCGATCCGCGGGCCGGCGACCTGCCGAGCGCCGGCCTCGCCGCGGAGCTGGGTGACGATCTCGTGCACCTGGCGCAGTCCGGAGGCGCCGATCGGCTCGCCGTTCGCGATGCAGCCGCCGTCGGTGTTCACCGGCAGCCGGCCGTCGATCTCGGTCTCGCCACCGGCGACCATGGCCTCCTGCTCGCCGTCCTTGCAGAAGCCGCACTCGGCGAGGTGCATGACCTCGGCGCCGCTCTCGGTGTCCTGCAGCTGGGCGACGTCGACCTCGTCGGGAGCCACGCCGGCGGCGGCGAAGGCGGCGGCCGCGGCGTCGGTGCTGACGCTCGAGGGACGGCCGGTCCCCTGGATCGAGGGGCTGAAGACCTCGAAGGAGCCGAACCGCCGGGTGCGGGTGGCCGCGCCCAGCAGCCGCACCGCGCGACCGGTGCGAGCGGCCACGGTGTCGCTGGTGAGGATGATCGCGGCACCACCCTCACCGGGCGAGCAGAACATCAGCCGGGTCAGCGGGTCGTTCACCAGGTCCGCGGCCGCGATCTCGTCCGCCGAGATCGGCTCGCGGCGCCAGGCGTTCGGGTTCAGGGCGCCGTTGCGGTAGGCCTTCTCCGCCACCAGGGCCAGGATCCGCTCGCTGATGTGGTGCTCGCGCAGGTAGCGGGCGATCTTGATGCCGAAGAACTGGGTGGTCACCATCAGGCCGGCCTCGCCGTACGCCGTCGGCAGCCCCCAGTCCTCGGGTCGCGGGTCGAACGCGCCACGCGGGTGCTTGTCGAACCCGACGGCCAGGGCGACCTCGGCCGCGCCGGAGCGGATCGCGTGCACCGCCGACATCAGCGCGCTGCCGCCGGTGGCGCAGCCGTTCTTCACGTTGGTGAACGGGACGCCGGTGAGGCCGAGGTCCGAGACCAGAGTGTCGGCCAGCCCCGACCCGTCACTGCCGCCGAACGCGATCTGGACGTCGCTCCACTCGAGCCCGGCGTCGCGGAGGGCGGCCCGGATGGCCTCGAGGCCGAGCTCACGCCCGGTCCGCTCGGGCTGCCGGCCGAACCGGGACAGCCCCGCGCCGACGATCGAGACCCCGGTGCCCGGCCCGGTGCTCATCGGGCCGCCTCCGTGCCGAACCTCGGGACCGGCTCGGCGGCGACCAGCGTGACCTCCGCGTCACCCTCCAGCTCGTCGAAGTCGGTGCAGTCCAGGACGGCCTCCACCCTGACCCCTTCCGGGAGCTCGACGTAGCCGACTGCGAACGGGACGAATCCGCCGTCCGGCACGACGTACGGCGGCGACTTGGGCGCGAACCGCTGCACCGTGAAGCCCCACACCGTCCCCCGTCGGCTCAGCTCCAGCGGCTCGGTCGACTGCTGGCCGCAGCGCTGGCAGCCGCGGGCCGCAGGGAAGGCGACCGTTCCGCAGTGCAGGCAGCGGCTGCCGCTCAGCGACCGACCCATTTGGGTTCACGCTTCTCGAGGAACGCGTTGACGCCCTCGCGGGCATCCTCGGACTGGAGCGCGTTGCCGACGGCCAGGTGCTCCATCACCATCAGCGACTGGATGTCGGCGTCCAGGCCGCGGTCGATGGTCATCTTGGTCAGCCGCATCGCGAACGGGCTCTTGTCGATGATCGGGGCGATGAAGTCCTTGACCAGCTGGTCGAGCTCCTCCGCGGGCGCCGAGGCGTTGATCAGGTCGAAGGCGACTGCCTCCTTGCCGGACAGGAGCTTGCCCGTGAGCATCAGCTCCTTGGTCTTGCGGATGCCGATCATCCGGGGCAGCCGGTAGATCGGGCCGGCGCCACCGAAGAGGGCGCGGCGGATGTGGAAGTCGCCGATCTGGGCGTCGTCAGCCGACACCGCGAAGTCGCAGGAGATCATCAGCTCGAACCCGCCGGCGGTGACGAACCCCTCGAGCACGGCCACCGACGGGGTGTTCATGGAGTAGAGCCGGTCGCACACCTTGGCCGACAGGACGGCCACCTCCATGGCGGTCGTGGTCCCGACGTAGTCCGCGAGCAGCTCGTCGAGGTCGAACCCGGAGCAGAAGGTGCCCTCGCGTCCGCGCAGGATCAGCACCCTCACGTCGGGGTCGCTGTCCACCTCGCGGATGATCTCGTCGAGCCGGTGCAGCAGCTCGACGGTGACGGCGTTCTTCTTGTGCGGCCGGTTCAGCCAGACGCGGGCGATCTCGCCGTCCTTCTCGAGCACGACGTGGTCGGTGACAGTCATGGCTGGGTCCCTTCTCTCTCGTAAATTGAACTGAATCCACTTCAGTCTGCGGCGGTCGGCCGGCAAAGTCAAGGCTGCGGGTGCATCGGCTTCGGCGTGGCCCGACGCAGGACCCGCTTCGCGATCGCCCACCGGTGCGTCTCGGACGACCCGTCGTAGATGCGGAACGGCCGGACCTCGCGGAGGTAGCGCGAGAGCAGCGTGTCGCCGGAGATTCCGAGGGCGCCGCAGATCTGCACCGACCGGTCGACGACCCGGCCCACCGCCTCCGCGACGAAGGTCTTCGCGATCGAGCTCGACTGCGCGGCGCTGCGCCCCTGGTCGAGCTCGGCACAGGCCTGCCAGATGAGCAGCCGCGACGCCGCGATGTCGATCTCGGAGTCCGCGACCATCGCCTGGACCATGCCGAGGTCGCCGAGTCTTGAGCCGAAGAGCTCACGCTCCGCGGCCCGGGTCACCGCGATCTCCTGGGCGTGCCGGGCGATGCCGAGCCAGCGCATGCAGTGGGTCAGGCGGGCCGGTGCGAGCCGGACCTGGGCGTAGTCGAACCCCTGGTCGACGGCGCCGAGCACCGACTCCTCGGAGACGAAGACGTCCTGGAGGTCCAGCTCGCAGTGACCGCCGAAGAAGCCCTCGTCGAGGGTGCCGATGTGCCGGGTGATGCGCATCCCGGGCGCGTCCGCGTCGATGAGGAACATCGTGGCGCCGCCCCGATCGCCCGGGCGGCCCGACGTCCGCGCCATGCAGATGGTGAACGCCGCGCCGTCCGCGCCGGTGATGAACCACTTGCGCCCGGTGACCAGCCACCCGCCCGGCGTCGGCCTGGCCGTCGTCGACAGCGCGGCCGGGTCGGAGCCCGCGCCCGGGGCGGGCTCGGTCATCGCGAAGCACGACCGCGCCGTGCCCATCGCGAGCGGACGCAGGTAGCGCTCCTTCTGCTCGGCGGTCGCCACGGCCTCGAGCAGGTGCATGTTGCCCTCGTCGGGCGCGGCGATGTTGAGGGCCAGCGGGCCGAAGAGCGACCACCCCGCTTCCTCGAAGACGACGGCCCGATCGCGCATGTCGAGCCCGAGCCCGCCGTACTCGCGGGCGACGTGCGGGGCGAAGACGCCGGCGTCGCGGGCGGCCGCCTGGAGATGGAGCCGCAGCTTCTCACCGCCTGCGCCCACCACCCCGCCGAGCCGCTCCTCCTCCGGAGCGACGACCTCGCGGACGAACGCCGCGGTGCGGGCCGCGAGCGTGGCGACGTCGGCGTCGGGGGTCAGCTCGATCGTCACCTGGGCAGCCTCTCGGCGAGGGCCAGCGCCCGGTCGGCCAGGCGGACCGCCTGCCGGCCGCGCTCGGTCATCCGCTCGTCGGCGCTCTCGCCCCGGAGGTGCCGGGCGTAGAGCTGCTGCATGATGATCGAGGTCTTCCAGCAGCCGAACGCCTCGTACCACGCGACGTCCGAGCGGCCGAGCCGCTGCCCGGTCCGCGCGGCGTACCGCTGGACGACCTCGTCGCGGCTCGGCAGCCCGATGTTCTCCGCACCCGGGACGCCCCCGGCGGGTGTCGCGCCGTCCGGCCAGTAGTTCAGCAGCGTCCCCAGGTCGGTCAGCGGGTCACCGAACGTGGCCATGTCCCAGTCGAAGACGGAGACCACCCGGTCGGGGTCGCCCGGAGCGAACTGGCAGTTGTCGACCTTGAAGTCGTTGTGGACCAGCGCGGGCCGGCCGGACTCGGGCAGGTGCCGGGCGAGCAGCTCGGCGATCCGGTCGACGGTGCGCAGCCCCTCGGTCGCGACCGCCTGCCAGCGCCGCCACCAGCCGCGCAGCTGCCGGTCCAGGTAGCCGTCGGGTCGGCCGAGCTGGCCGAGACCGCAGCCCGCGGGGTCGACCAGGTGCAGGTCGGCGAGCGCGTCGACGACGGCGAACCCGATGCGCCGCCCGGGCTCCGGCCCGACCGCGAGCTCCTCGGGCACCCGGTCCCAGACCACGACACCGGGCCGGTACTCCGAGACCAGGAAGTGGGCGCCGATGACCACCGGGTCGTCGCAGTAGTGCACCGCCAGCGGGGCGCGTCGGTACGCCGCGTGCAGCCGCGACAGCACGGTGTACTCCCGGAGCATGTCGTGTGCGCCGGCCGCGATCACACCGAACGGCGGGCGCCGGACGACCAGGGCGTCGCCGCCGAACCGGACCAGGTAGGTGAGGTTGGCCGAGCCGTTCGGGAACTGCCGCACCGAGAAGTCGCCCCCGAGGTGGGGCAGCCACTGCCGCAGGTGGCGCTCGAGCGCGGGCCAGTCGAGCTCCTCACCCGGACGTACCTCCGCGACCTCGGGTCGCTCCGCCACCTCGCTCATCACAGGCCCAGCAGCTCGGCGACCAGCGCGCGGTCCGCCCGCGCCGGGCCGAAGGTTGCTTCGTCCCCCAACGCCCTGCGGAGGAAGTAGTGGGCCGGGTGCTCCCAGGTGAAGCCGATGCCACCGTGCAGCTGGATGGTCTCGTGGGCGACCCGGATGACCGCGTCCGTGCAGACGGCCGCCGCGACCGCGGCGGGCAGCTCGGCCCCGAACGGGTCCTCGTCGAAGACCGCGGCCGCGTAGCGGGCCGCCGACCGTGCCCGCTCCAGGTCGACGAGCACGTCGGCGAGGCGGTGCTTGATCGCCTGAAAGGAGGCCAGCGGGCGGCCGAACTGGTGGCGCTGGCCGAGATGGACCTTCGTCAGGTCGAGCATCGCCTCGATCATGCCGACGTGCTCGGCGGCCAGGGCCACCCGGCGGAGGATCGCCAGCTCGGTCAGCAGGGCATCGGCCTCGCTCCGGTCGGCCACCAGGTACGCCGGGGCGGCGTCCAGCTCGAGCCGCGCCTGGCGGCGGGTGAGGTCCAGGACCTCGAGCTCGGTGCGCGAGACCACGCTCGGGTCGCGGAGGTCCACCAGATGAATCGACTCGCGGCCACGAGGTCCGACGCCCACCACCAGCAGGTCGGCCGTCCCGCCCAACGGCACCCGGCCGATGCGGCCCGAGACCGTGGCGGACCCGTCCTCGTCGACCAGCTGCAGCCCGGTGCCGGCGTCCTGGTCCAGCGCCAGGGTGACGACCAGCCGGCCCTCGACCGCACCGCTGAGGAGGTCGTCGGGCACCACGCCCTCGAGCGCCGCGAGCACCGCCCGCACACCGAGCACCGAGGAGATCAGCACGGGCTCGGGCAGCAGCGCTCGTCCGGTCTCCTCCAGGACCACGGCCTGGACGGCCACGCCGAACCCCTGGCCACCCCGCGCCTCGGGGACGCCGAGCGCGCCGACGTCCATCTCGTCGTTGAGGAGCGACCACAGCGTCGGCGACCAGCCCCGCGGCAGCTCCGCGGCCCGGCGCACCTCGTCATGGGAGGCGTGGGCCTTCAGCAGGTCCCGCAGCACCGCCCGCAGCTCCTCGTGCTCAGGCACGGGAGCCAGGACCGACCCGTCAGCGACGGGCCACGGCTGGGCGATCACGGAGCTCCTCCAAATTGAACTGACTTGAGTTCAAGTTAGACCATCGTCCCGCTCGACAACAAGGGCGGGATTGAACTAAGTTCAGTTTCATGACCGAGACGACCCTCTCCCGGTACTACCGAGCCCTCGACGAGGGGCGGATCGACGATGCGCTGCAGCTGCTCGACCCGGACGTGCGCTTCGTGATGGTCCTGCCCGCCGGGACCCGCCGTGGACACGGCCGTGCGGACATGGGCGGCTACCTGGGCAGCCGCGGCGTCGCGGACCGGGCGCACGTCGTCCTGCGGCAGTCCCGCGACGGCGACGTCGAGTTCCTCTACGGCCGGGTGACCGACGGAGGGACGACGACGGGCCGGTTCCTCTCCGGGGCCCGCGTCGGGCCGAGTGGGCTGATCCTCAGCTACGAGGTCACCTTCGACACCGAGCACGTCCTGGTGAACGGATGACGTCGACGCCGTTCCTCCAGGCCTGGTTCGCGATCATGGACTCCGACACCCCTGAGCGAGTCCTCGACCGGATCACCGACGACTTCGTGATGTCGGTCCAGTTCTCGAAGGGCGAGGGGCAGTCCGCGGAGTTCGTCGGCGACCGGGCCGGCCTCGTCGCCTACCTCGAGCAACGCGAAAAGAGCGTGCTGGTCCACCAGATCACCCACGGCGCACGAGTGGGCGACGTCGAGCTGGTCCTGGGCCGGACGACGCGTGACGGCCAGTTCGAGGCGTCGTTCAACGCCTCGGCCCTCATCGATCCAGCGACCGACCGGTGTCGTCGCCTGCTGATCGGGCGCACGCCGCAGATCGAGTTCCCCGACTAGCTCCCTCGCGAGAGTTGCCAGGCGCTCAACACCCCCCACGCCCGACCGCCCGAGTTCGGGCACGCATGCCCAATGACCGACCGGCTGCGTCTATCCGAGCGCTAGACAGCAGCGTCGCGGACCAGGGCGGTATCTACGAACTGCTCGAACCGCACGATGAGTCCGGCGCGGACGATGAAGTGGTGGGCCACCTGGGCAGCCAGGGCCTTGCCCGTCGTCCGGTGCGTGGCTGTGTAGCGGGCCAAGACCACGACGTTCTCGCCGTCGACGACGTAGGTGTCGTCGTGGGCGACCCATCCCTCCCACTCGGCACCGAGCTTCTCCATGACGTTCGCCGTCACCCCTTCGGGGGTGCGGTAGGTGCCCGCGAGCGGAAACCCAGCCATCTCTGTCCACTCGACATCTGGGGCGAGCGTCGCGCGAAGTGCCTCGAGGTCACCTGCTGCCGAGGCCAGGTACTGCCTGCGGACGACCTCTGCCGGGTCCTGGTTCAACCCCATGTCATCGCGCCCTTAGCGACCTTGGTGCCCAGGCCGGCAGCGATCTTCAGGCCGGCCTCGGGATAGGCCGCCAGCAACGAGGCCTCCGCCTCGGCTGCATCCGCCGAGGAGGCGACGGCCTTCTCGAACAGCTCGAGGTAGTCGCGGGTATGGGTGATGGCGGTCAGATCCGTCGGCGCACCGGCGGCCCGGTGACCGGCGACAACGTAGGTCGGGTCGAGAGCCTCAAGCGCGTCGAGCACCCGGATCCACTCGGTCCGCAGTTCCGTCGTGCCGCTGTCCGCGGTCCACACATGGAGTCCCTCGAACAGCAGTACCCCGCCGATCAGGGCACGCGACGTCGGCTCGAAGAGGTACCAGGCGCGGTCGCCGAGCTGGTCGCTGCCGCGGCGTACCTCGATCGTCGTGCCATCCACGGTCAGGGTGCTCGCGGTCAGCGGGGTCAGGTCGACCAGACGGGTAGGCAGGTTGGGCCCGAGGTGCGCCCACGCCTGGAGCTTTCCCTCGTAACTGTGTGCGATGTGCTCGATGACATCGGTCGGTGCAAGGAAGTTCGCCTCCGGGAACGCGTCCGCGATGACCTCAGCCCCGAAGTAGAAGTCCGGGTCCCCGGCAGTCACGATCACGGTCGTGAGTCGCTTGCCCGAGTCGAGCACGGCAGCCACGATTCGGTGACCGTCGGCACGCGTGAAGGCTGCGTCGACCAACAGGGCATCGGTCTCGCCGGTCACCAGCACGCTGGTCTTGTTCAGCGACGTGTCCGCCGCGTCGATCACTGTGTAGGCAAGGTTCGTCATAGCGGTAACGGTAGGATCCAACCGCGCGAAACTCACGGTGAGGACGGGAACGGCGATGGTAGAAACGGGACAGACAGGCATCCGCCGCGTGCGGTTCCTGCCGCCCGGGCCGAGCGTGGGTGACATCGAGATCAACACTGTCCGCGGAATCCGTGACCGTGGCGGGCCGCAGGAGTTCCTCACTTCCCAGCGCCTCGACTTCGACTTGGTGGTGCACGTCGAGAGCGGTTCCGCACGTCACGCCGTCGACTTCACCGACTATCCGCTTCGCAGCGGCGACGTGCTTTGGGTGCGGGCGGGGCAGATTCACCAATGGGGCGAGATCGCGGACCTCGAAGGCACGGTCGCGATGTTCAGCCCCCACGCCGTCGACGAACGCGCGCGAGAGCTCATCGGGTCGCAGCTGATCCGCCAGCGAAGCCACTGGCCCGCCGCCGACCTGGACGGCACTCCGGTCGCGCAGGCCCTCGACCTCCTGATCGCGAGTGGCGCCGGCCCAGGGGAGACTGAGCGGAGCGGTCTGCGCCAGGCAGCACTCGCCCACGGCCTCACCGCTCTCCTCGTCCATCTCGCGCTCGCCGAACCTCTGGCCGGCCCGCCGGCACAAAGGCCAACCCACGAGGCCTACACCTGGTTCCGCGATCACATCGAGGACCACTTCGCCAGCCGGCACAAGGTCAGCGAGTACGCCGAACGGTTGGGCTACTCCACTCGCACCCTCAACCGCCTCGCCCGGCAGAACACCGGCCTCTCCGCCAAAGAGCTCATCGACGAACGCGTCGTCCTGGAGGCGAAGAGACTGCTCAGTCATTCAAACGCCCCGGTGTCCGAGATCGCTTCACTGCTCGGGTTCGACGATGGGTCGAACTTCTCCTCCTACTTCGTCCGACAGGTCGGCACGACGCCAGGTACCTTCCGGACCCGGAGCCGATTGGGTCACTGATCGATGCCGGCGTTCGGGCGGATCAGCGCGCGGTGTAGCCGCCGTCGGCGTAGATTTCCGACCCGGTCACGAACGTCGAGTCGTCGCTGACCAGGAACGCGACGACGGCGGCGATCTCCTCGCCGGTCCCCAGCCGGCCGACCGGGGTGTTCTCGAGCATCGCCGCGTGCCGTGGGGTGCCCTCGAAGCGCTCGAGCAGCTGCGCGGTCCCGATGAACCCCGGGTGCAGCGAGTTGACCCGCACCCCCGAGGTCGCCCAGTGCAGCGCGGCGTTCTTGGTGAGGGTCCGGACCGCGCCCTTGGCGGCGGCGTACGCCGCGCTGTTGCCGAGCCCGCCGACGGTGCCCAGGATCGAGCACAGGTTGACGATCGCGCCGCCTCCCGACGCCGCGATGAGCGGCCCGAGGTGCTTCATGCCGAGCCACACGCCGGTCGAGTCGACGGACATGACCGCCTGCCAGCGCTCGACCGTCTCCTCCTCGACGGTGGCGAGGCTGCCGATGCCGGCGTTGTTGACGAGCCCGTCGAGCCGGCCGTGCTCGCGCTGGATGAGCTCCGCGACCTCGAGCCACTGCCCCTCGTCGGCGACGTCCAGCCGCGCCGTGAGGTGCCGCCCCGGCGTCGCCGCGAGCCCATCGGCCAGGTCGCGACAGGCCCCCTCGTCGAGGTCGGTCAGCACCAGGTGGGCGCCCTCCTCGGCGAGCCGCTCGGCCATGGCCCGCCCCAGCCCGCCGGTGGCGCCGCTGAGGAGCACCACCTTGTCCCTGATCCGCTCCTCGACCTTCGTCATGTCGTCCTCACGGCTGTTGTACGACCACGAGCCGGCCGGTCACCGCGCCCTCGTGCAGGCGCCGGTACGCTGTCGCCACGTCGCCGAACGGCAGCACTTCGACGACCGGCCTGAGCAACCCCTTCTCGGCGAGCTCGATGACGGCGACCAGGTCCTCGCGCGCGCCCCAGAACGGCGCACTCACCTGCCAGCCGAGCGGCAGGGCCAACCCCTTGCCCACGACCATGCTGCCGCGCGCCCCGCCGACCACGACCAGGCGGCCGCCCGGCGCGAGGGCGGCACCTCCGTCGGTCATGGTCTGGTCCGAGCCGACGAAGTCCAGCACCACATCGGCGCTGGAGCCCACCATCGCCTCCTCGACCGAGGCCCCGGTGCGGTGCGCCCCGAGGTCGTGGGCGAGGGCCCTGGCCTCCGGGCGCGGGTCGACGGCGACGACGTGCGCGGCCGTGGTCGCGCGCAGGATCTGAACGGCCAGATGGCCCAGCCCCCCGACCCCGATCACCAGGGCCGTGCACTCCCCCACCAGCGCGTCCCGCACCGAGCGGATCGCGTGGTACGCCGTGAGGCCCGCATCGGCGAGCGGCGCCAGCACCGTCGGCGGGACGCCGTCGGCGGCCACGAAGTGCCGCTCGTCGGGCAGCAGGACGTACTCCGCCAGCCCGCCGTCACGGCCGAGCCCGCACCCGACCCGGCCGGCCAGGGCCACGCAGTGGTTGTCCCGGCCGCGGCGGCAGTTGTGGCACTCGCCGCAGGCCCAGACCCCGTGGACCACGCCGTCGCGACCCACGAGCGAGGGGTCTGCCGCCTCGCCCACCGCGACGACCCGGCCGGCGACCTCGTGGCCGAGCGTCAGCGGAAGGTCGTAGGGCAGGGTGCCCGGTGCGCAGGTCATCACGAAGAGATCCGAGTGACACAGGCCGACGGCGCTGACCTCGAGCAGCACCTCACCGCCCCGCGGCGTCGGGACCGGGACGTCGACCAGCTCGGCTGGCCCGCCCCAGTCGAGCAGCCGGTACGCCGACATCAGGTCGGTCACGGCCACGACGGGACCTGCGGTCCCCGGCCTCCGACGGTCTCGAGGTAGCCGGCGGTGTCGGCCCGTCGCTCGCCCCACATGATCTCGAAGACCAGCCGCGAGATCATCCAGCGGCCCTCGTGGCGGGTCAGCTCGTCGTGGTAGCGACCGACCAGGACGCAGACGTCGTCGTCGCCCTCGAACTTCTGGTACGACGTGTGGTAGACGAGCGCCGTTGCCTTCTCCCCCTGGACGTCGACGTGGTAGACGCTCAGCAGGTGGTGCTGCCAGACGCAGCCCTTCGTCGCGTCCCGGATCCACCCGATGACCGTGTCGGCACCCTCGGCCGGCTCGCCGTTGCCGTACTGCGCCCAGAGGTCCGGGTGAAGGACGTCGAACAGGCCATCCGGGTTGGCGGAGTCGATGCAGGACGCGTAGCGGTAGAGCGTGTCCTCGATGAGCATCCGCTCCTCGACAGTGGTCATTGGTCTGCCTCTTTCTCTTGGTGCCGGCTCTTGGTGCCGGGTGGTGCGCATCAGACGGTCGCCCCGAGCCGATAGCCCCCGGCGATGGCGTGGCCGATCCGCCGGGGCGTCACGCAGTCGCCGATCGCGGTCACGGTCTCGCCGGGGGGCGTGCTGCGGCTCAGCCTGTCGTCGCCGACCCGCGGCTGGTGCCAGACGAGGAGCGCGGGCTCGAGCTCGAGATCGGCCCCCCCGAAGACCGGTCGCAGGGCGATGGCCTCGCCGGGACGCTCGGGGACGACGAGCCGGGTGGCGACGTGCATGGTCACGCCCGCACCACCCAGGCGGCCCAGCAGAGGGCCGACGCTCTCGTGTGGCACCCGGGCCGCGAGCGCCGTCAGCGCCGTCGCGAAGGTGACCTGCCAGCCCTGCTGCGCCAACGCCTCGGCCGCGCTGTACGCCGGCCAGAACCCGTCGCCCTCGTCGTACACCACGGCCACGCCGGGCTCGGTCGTCGGCAGGGCTCCGGTGAGCACGTCCTCGACCGAGACGGCGCCGCGAGACTGCGGACCGGGCGGGAGCGGGGCCACGCGCGACCCGGTCGCCAGGACGACGTGGTCGGCGAGCTCGCGGATCTGCTCGAGGTCGTCGGGGGCGATCTCGGCGCCGAGGTTGATGTCGACCTTGAGCCGGCGGGTCTCCCGGTCCAGGTAGTCGACGATGTCGATCAACGTCGCGCGATGGGGTGACGCCGCCGCGACCTTCACCGTCCCACCGAGAGCGGTGTCGCGCTCGAAGAGGGTGACCCGGTGACCTCGCTCGGCGCTGACCCGCGCCGCCTCCAGCCCGGCCGGGCCGCCGCCGATCACGTAGATCTCCCTGGGCCGGGACACCTGGACCCCCACCGTGGCGGGCCGGACGCGCCCGACCTCGGCGTTGACCGCGCAGTGCAGGTGCGGGTCGAAGGCGCGGCAGTCCTGGTTGATGCCCAGGCAGCCGCGGACCTCGTCCAGCCGGCCGCTCTGCGACTTGACCGGCAGGTCCGGGTCCGCGATCAGGGCCCGCGCCATGCCGACCAGGTCCGCGTGGCCGGCCCTGATGACGTGCTCGGCGGTGCCCACGTCACGGATCCGCTGCCCGACCAGGACGGGCAGACCCGTCGCGGCGCGGACCCGCGACGCCGACGGGACGGCCACGGCGTCCGGGCCGGTGGAGTCCTTGACGTAGCTGCCGCGGGTGCCGTGGGTGATGCTGAGGTAGTCGACGACGCCCAGCGACGCGAGGTCCTCGGCGATCCGCACGCAGTCCTCGATGCCCATCCCGCCGGGGATCTCCTCCTCGCCGCTGAGGCGGACGCCGAGGACGAAACCGGCCGGGCTGACCGAGCGCATCGCGTCGATCACCAGGTGCAGGAAGCGCATCCGGTTCTCGAAGGACCCGCCGAAGCTGTCGGCGCGCCGGTTGGTCAGCGGGGACATGAACTGGCCGACCAGGTAGCCGTGGGCGGCGTGGATCTCCACCCCGTCGAGCCCGGCCCGGACCAGGTGCTCGGTGGAGACCTGCCAGCCCTCGACGATGTTGTCGATCTCGCCGACGGTGAGCTCGTGCGGCGGGTAGGCGTCGCGGGCCGTCTTGACCGGCGACGGCGCCATCGGCGGCTGGTCGGACTCGCCGCCGATGAACTCGCGACCGAGGTGGACCAGCTGGCCGACGAGGCGCGCGCCGTGCCGGCGCACGACGTCCGCCTTCTGCTTCATGGCGGGCACGACGGCGTCCAGGTAGCCCTCGACCAGCTTCCCGGACCGCAGCGCGGAGGTGGGGTGGACGACCATGGCGCCGGCGACGACCATCCCGACGCCGCCCCGCGCCAGCCGCTCGAAGTGCTCCACGTCGCCGTGGGTGGGGATGCCGCCCTCGACGAGGCTGGTCCCGGCCGGCAGCGCGACCAGCCGGTTCCGCAGGTCGAACCCGCCAAGCCGGAACGGCGCGAAGACGTGCGGGTAGCTGCCTTCCATCCGGGGCTCCTGGGACGTGATGAACTGGATTCACTTCAGTTTGGGCCGTGGCGACCGACACGTCAAGGGGCTGTCCGTCCGAGGATGGTGGATGCTGCCTGCCATGAGAGTCGCCCTCGTCACCGGCGCGGCCCGCGGGATCGGCGCCGCGACCGTCCTCGAGCTCTGCCGGCAGGGCTACGCCGTGACTGCGCTCGACGTGTGCAGCGGCGGCAACGTGCCGCCCGGCGTGGGGTACGCGATGGCCAACCGCGCCAACCTCGACGCCGTCGCCCAGGCGTTCCCGGACCAGGTGCTGACCGTCGAGTCAGACGTCCGCGACCGGGAGGCGCTCGAGTCGGCGGTCAACGCCACCCTGGTCCGGTTCGGTCGCCTGGACGCCGTCGTCGCGGCGGCCGGCGTCGAGGTCGGCGGGCTGTCCCAGTGGGAGACACCCGACGAGCACCTGCAGACGCTGCTGGACGTCAACGTGCTCGGCGTCTGGAACACCGCGGCCGTCACCGTCCCGGTCATGCTGGCCGGGCCGAGTCCCGGCGAGTCCCGCTTCGTCGCCGTGGCCTCGGCGGCCGGCGAACGCGGGCTGTTCAAGCTCGCTGGCTACGTCGCCAGCAAGCACGCCGTCATCGGCATCGTCCGGGGGCTGGCCGCGGACCTGGTCGGCACCGGCCTGGCCGCGATCGCCGTGGCACCCGGCTCCACCGACACCCCGATGCTCGCGGCCACCGCGGACCTCTACGACACGACGCCGAGGGAGCTGGCCGAGCAGCAGGGGATCCGGCGGCTGATCGCCCCCGACGAGATCGCGGCGACGATCGCCCTTTGCTGCTCTCCCGCCGGGGCCGCGCTCAACGGCTCGGTCATCCGGGCCGACGGCGGCTTCGGCTGACCCCTGCCGACCCTCCGCTTCCTCAGGCGATGCCCGGGCCGGTCCCCCGGCGTACTCCGGCGGTCACCGACTCGGGGAGCTGCCGACTGGGGTCGATCGAGATGGTCTTGTAGTGCAGGAACTCCTGGTACGCCGTCGGCCCGTGCTCGCGCCCGATGCCCGACTTCTTGTAGCCGCCGAACGGCGAGCCGAGGTCGGCGGCGAACGTGTTCACCGAGAACGTGCCGGCGCGGACCTGGTGGGCAACCTCGAAGCCGTGGGCGTCGTCGGCGGTGAACACCGCACCCGAGAGGCCGAGCTCGTTGTCGTTGGCGATCCGGATCGCCTCGTCCTCACCGTGGTGGGCGATCAGGGAGGCGACCGGCCCGAAGATCTCCTCGCGGGAGGAACGCATGGAGTTGTCGGCGTCGGTGATCAGCGTCGGCTCGAAGTACCAGCCGCGGTCCAGGCCCGCCGGGCGACGTCCCCCGGTCGCGATCGTCGCGCCCTCCTTGCGGGCGAGCTCGACGTACTCCTCGACGCGCGCCCGTTGCCGCTCCGTCACCAGCGGGCCGACCACCGTGTCGGCCTCCATCGGGTCGCCGACCTTCAGCGACCGGAATGCCTCGACGAGCGCCTCGGCGTACTGGTCGTACTGCGAGGCCGGAACCACCAACCGGGTCAGGGCGACACAGCTCTGGCCGGCGTTGCCCCCCGCGCTCGCCCCGACCAGCACGGGGATCACGTCCTCGATCCGCGAGTCCTCGAGCACGATCGCCGCCGACTTTCCGCCGAGCTCGAGCACGCAGGGCCGGATCAGCTCGCCGCACGCCGCCCCGATCCGCGAGCCGGTCTGGACCGAGCCGGTGAAGCTGACCATGTCGACACCGGGGTGGCGCACGAGGTACTCCGACTCGGGGCCGCGGGCGGCGACGATGTTCAGCACGCCCGGCGGCAGGCCGACCGCCTCGCAGATCTCGCCGTAGATGAAGGTGGCCAGCGGGTTGGGCTCGGTCACCTTGACGACCGCGGTGCAGCCGGCGATCAGCGCCGGCCCGACCTTCTGCGGCACTGCCGGGAAGGCGAAGTTGTACGCCGGGAACGCGGCGACCACGCCGATCGGCTCCTGCACCACCAGGCTGGCACCGGCCATCGGGATGATGCTGCCGCCCTCGGACCCGGCGGCCAGCGGACCGAGGTCGCTGATCCGCACCTGCGCGGTGTCGAGGCTGCGACCGATCTCCGCGTTGTAGTTCAGGCTCATGATCGGGGAGACGACCTGGTAGACCTGCGAGAGGAAGAGCGTGCAGCCCTGCTCCTCGGTGATCAGCTCCGCGAGCTCCTCCTGCCGCTTGGCGATCGCGTCGGCCATCCGGGTCAGGTAGTCGGCCCTCTCGGCGGGAGTCAGCCGCGGCCACTCGCCCTCGTCGAACGCCTTGCGTGCGGCAGCGACGGCCGCGTCGATGTCGGCGCGGGACGCGGCCGGGACGTGGCCGATCACCTGCTCCGACCTCGGCGAGATGATGTCGAACCGGTCGTCGGACTGGGCCTTGCGCCAGGCGCCGCCGATGAAGAAAGTCTCGTGATCAATCATTGCTGAGCCTCCGCGTAAGTGAACCAAGTTCGATTCAATTTACTGCACGGTGACGGGCGCCACAAGCCCCCATCGGCGCGCTCACCCGAACAGGAGCACCGGCTTGATCGCAGAGCCGGCCCGCATGTCGTCGACCGCGGTGTTGATCAGCTCGAACGGGTAGTGCCGGACGATCGCCTCGAGCGGCAGCGCGCCCGCCTGGTGCATCGCCGCCAGCTCACCGATGAGGTCGTGCGGCACCGCGTCGCCCTCGATGCAGCCGCGGACGGTCCGTCCGCCCGACATCAGCTGGCGCCCGTCGATCGGGATCTCGCCCATCCCGAGGCCGACGAGGACCAGCTGACCCCGCTTCGCGAGCGCGTCGAAGGCCTGCGTGATCACCTGGGTGTTCGCGGTCGTGTCGAGGGCGTGGCTCGCGCCGCCGCCGGTGTGCTCGTGCACGACGGCCACCAGGTCGTCGGACGGAGCCAGCACCAGGCTGGCGCCGAGCGTGCGAGCGACCTCGCGGCGCGAGGCCACCGGATCCACGGCGACGACGTTCTCGACGCCGATGGCCCGCGCGACCATCAGGGCGGCGAGGCCCACCCCTCCGAGCCCGAGGATCAGCAACGTCGAGGCCTCGTCGGGGTGCAGCACGTTGAGAACCGCCCCCGCACCCGTCTGGACACCACAACCGAGGGGCGCCGCCATCGCGAGGTCGAGCGTCCGGGGAACGACCACCGTGTTGGCGGACCGCGTCAGCGCATGGGTGGCAAAGCTCGACTGCCCGAAGAAGGAGCCGCCGATCCGTCCGCCAGCACCCGAGAGCGTGTCGTCCCCGGAACCCAGAACGCCGCCGGAGTTGAGCGGGGCGAACCGATCGCAGTACGCCGGTGCGCCCGTGTGACAAGGATCGCAGCGGCCGCAGGACGCGAAGGTGAGCACGACGTGGTCACCGGGTCGGACGCCGCGGACGGCAGGGCCGACTCCTTCGACCACGCCGGCACCCTCGTGACCCAGCACGACGGCGCCCGCTCCCCCGGCCATCGCCTTGACGGTGAGATCGGTGTGGCAGATCCCCGTCGCGACGAGGCGGACCAGGATCTCGTCGGGCCGGGGGTCGCGCAGGTCGACGTCCTCGATCACGAACGGAGCGCTGGCCGCACGCGAGACCGCTGCCCGGAGCTCCATCGTCCTGACGCCGTCTCAGTCCAGCACGTAGTCGTAGCCGACCGGGACGCCGAGCGCCTGGTACTCGGTGTACGCCGCCAGACCCTCGGGGCCGCCCTCGCGGCCGATCCCGGAGGCCTTCATCCCACCGAACGGAAGCCCCACACCTGCCGGCATCGCGTTCACGCCGATCATGCCCGTGCGGACCTGCCTCGCGACGGCGACGCCGCGGTCGATGTCCTCGCTGAACACCGTCCCGGAGAGTCCGTAGACGGTGTCGTTCGCGATGTCCACGGCGTCCCGCTCGTCGCGGTACCTGATCACCGACAGCACCGGGCCGAAGATCTCCTCGCGCGCGACGGTCATCGAGCTCTCGACGTCGGCGAACACCGTCGGCTCGACGAACCAGCCCCTCTGGTGCCTGCTGCGACCGCCACCGACCACGGCACGCGCCCCCTCGGCATGACCGGTGTCGATGTAGCCCTGCACCCGGTCGCGCTGCCGGGCGGAGACGAGCGGCCCGACCTGGGTGCTCTCCTCGTGGGGATCGCCGACCCGCAGCGAGCCGACGGCGTCGGCGAGCGCCTCCACCACCTCGTCGTACCGCGTCTGGGACACGAGGATGCGGGACTGCAGGATGCAGGCCTGCCCGTTGTACATCATCGACCCATGGGGCACGAGGGCCCCGACCGTCTTCTCGAGGTCCGCGTCGTCGAGCACGATGGCCGCCGACTTGCCGCCGAGCTCGAGCGTCACCCGCGTCATCTGCTCGCCGCAGATCGAGGCGATCCGCCGGCCCACCTCGGTGCTGCCGGTGAAGGCGATCTTGTCGACCCCGGAGTGGCGCACGAGGTGCTCGCCGACCCGGGCTCCGCCCGGGATCACACTGAAGACCCCATCGGGGACTCCCGCGTCCTCGAGCACCTCGGCGAGGATGAACGCGTCGAGCGGCGTCTCCGGCGACGGCTTCAGGACGAACGTGCAGCCGGCCAGCAGCGCCGGCGCGAGCTTCATCGCCGTCAGCCCGAGCGGGACGTTCCACGGGAGGATCGCGCCCACCACGCCGACCGGTCCACGTCGTACGACGAGGCGCCCCAGATCGCTCTCCCGGAGCTCCTCGAACGCGTGCGTGCGTCCGTACTCCGCGTAGTACTCGAACGGTCCGACGGCGACGAGTCCCTGGCGGCCGCCGGCCAGCGGGGTGCCGTTCTCACGGGTGATCACCGAGGCGATCTCCATCGCCCGGTCGGCGAGACCCTTGGCGATCCGGGCCAGGACCTCCGCCCGCTCTCGTGGGTTCGTCTCGCCCCAGGGGCCGCGCAGCGCCTCGCCTGCCGCGTGCACGGCCGCGTCGACGTCGGCCTCGTCGCCCATGGCCACGGTGGCGTACACCTCTTCGGTGAACGGGTCGACGAGGTCGGTCGTCTCCGAGCCGTGGGGGCGCGACCAGGTGCCGCCGACGTGGATCCGGTCCCTGACCTGCATGTCGCTCCTCACTGAGGCTCTAGAGCCGCACCAGTGTCTTGCCGACGGTGCGGCCGGCGAGCATGTCGTTCATCGCGGTCGGGGCGCTGGCCAGCCCGTCGTACACGGTGTCGCGGTGGACGACGCCGCCGTCGCGCAGCCAGCCGCCCACCCGCTCCTGCATCTCGTCCAGCAGCGCGAAGTTCGCACTGCCACGGAATCCGCGCAGGGTGAGGTTCTTGGCGGTGGCCAGGAAGATGTTGCGCGGCCCGACCGGGTCGGTCCCGTAGTCCGACACCGACCCGCACAGCGCGATCCGGCCGTACTGACGCATCGCGTCGAGCGCCGCCTCGAGGTGGTCGCCGCCGACGTTGTCGAAGTAGACGTCGATCCCCTCGGGCGCCAGCCGCTTCAGCCCGGTGCCCGGAGGTTCATCGCGGTAGTTGAACGCGGCGGCCACGCCGACCTCGTCCAGCAGCCACGACACCTTCTCCGCCGAGCCCGCGCTGGCCACCACCCGGTGGCCGAGCTGGACGGCCATCTGAGCCACGAGAGCGCCGACCGCACCCGCGGCAGCCGAGACCCACAGGTCCTCGCCGCCACCGAGTGCGTTCACCACGGACAGCCCCGAGTACGCCGTCAGGCCCATACCGCCCAGTGGACCCAGGTACCACTGGGCCGGGGTGTCGGCCGTGTCCAGCACCCTCAGCGTGCCGAGTCCGTTCATCTGCGCGGCTCCGGCATCGACAACGGCGTACTCCCGCCAGCCCTGGGCGTGCCAGACCGTGTCACCGACCGCGAACCCGGGTGCCTGCGAGTCGACGACCTCGCCGACGGTGAGGATGCCGTCCATCGGGGCGTGGAGGGCGAACGAGGCGAAGTAGCCGTCGGGCGCTCTCTTGCGCAGCCGCAGCCGCAGCCCGGGATCGACGGAGGTCCAGGTGTTGCGCACCAGCACCTGCCCCGGGCCGGGTGCGTGGAGCTCGACCTTGACCAGCTCGAAGTTCTCCGGGCCCACCTGGTCGCGCGGGTACGCGACGACCTGGAGCTCGGTGCTCTGCACGCTCATGCGCCCGGCTCCGTCGCAGGCGAGGCCCAGATGACCGACGCGTCGAGAGCCTCGATCGCCAGTCCCTCGACGCGGAGCGGATTGACCTCCAGCGACTCGAGGTCGGCTCCGAGCCGCTCGGCCAGGCGTGCGATGCCGAGGATCGTCGAGGCCAGTGCGTCCCGGTCGGCCGGTTTGGAGCCGCGGACGCCGTCGAGCACGGCACGGCCGCGCAGCTCGGAGAGCATCTGCCGTACGTCGGCGTCGTCGACCGGCAAGGTCCGCAGGGCGGTGTCGTCGAGGACATGGACGAGGACGCCGCCGAGTCCGACGGCCAGGGTGAGCCCCCACTGCTGGTCACGCGCGACGCCGACGATCAGCTCGACACCGCCCGAGCGCATCGGAGCGACGAGTGCTCCCTGCGAGCGCGCGCCCGGGACCGCCTCGAGCGCCGTCAGGACCTGTCGGTAGGCAAGCCGCACCGCGTCCGACGACTCCACGCCCAGCACGACCCCGCCGACATCGCTCTTGTGGACGATGTCCGGCGAAACCAGCTTGACGACCGCCGGCAGACCCAGCCGGGCGACGGCCTCGACGGCGGCGTCTTCGCTGAAGACCTGGGAGTGAGGAACGACCGGGACGCCGTGCTCGTCGAGGAGCGCCAACGACTCGGCTTCACTCCATTCGCGTGCGATGTCCCGGAAGCGCTCGGTGTCGGGGGGCGTCGGCGTACGCCGATGGTCGAGACGGTGCCAGTCCGACCACCAGATCGCGTGTCCAGCCGCTTCGACGACGTGGTCGAGGCCGGTCATGGCCAGCGGGATGCCGAGCTCGTCCAGGCTGCTCACGGTGCCGGGCTCGATCGTCGCGATTGTCTGGTCGAGCAGCACGACCGGCGTGGCGGAGTTCCTCAGCGCCGGTGCGTCGATCCGCAGCCGCGCCTTCATCACCTCGCCGCGTTCCTCGGTCGGATGCACGTGGATCGCCGCGACCAGAGCCACCTCCGGATCCTCGGCGAGGGCGGAGATCGCGTCGCGGAAGAGCTCGGGCCTCGACGACGCCGCGCCGGTCACGTCGAGCGGGTTGCGCAGCGCGCAGAACTCGGGGAGGAAGGTGCCGAGTCTCGCGGTCGTCGCCTCCGCGAGCACCGGGAGGCGGACTCCGGAGGAGTCAGCTCGGTCGGCGACCAGGTCGCAGGCGCCTCCGGACATCGAGACCACCCCTAGTCCCCCCGGACCGAGCGGGCGCGTCCGGGACAGCAGCCCGGCGGTCGTGACCAGCTGCTCCAGGGACCGGACCCGGATGACGCCGAGCTGGCGGAGCGCGGCATCGACCAGCCGATCGTCGCCGACCAGCGCTCCGGTGTGGCTTCGGGCGATCTCGGCGGCGAGCGCGCTCGAGCCGATCTTGAGCGCGACGATCGGCTTGCCCAGCTCGGCCGCCCGGCGGGCCAGCGAGCGGAACCGGTCCGCGTCGCGGATCGACTCGATGAACATCGCGACCGAGCGCACCCGCTCGTCCTCGACCAGGAGCGCCGCCATCGCGGTGGTGTCGACCATCGACTCGTTGCCGGTCGAGACGACATGGCTGACGCCGATGTTCTGTTGCGCCGCGAAGGCCGAGATCGTGTGCGCCGTCGCACCGCTCTGCGACACGATCGCCATCGCGCCCGGGGTGAGCTCGGGCATCCGGCCGGACCACGCGGGGACCCTGTCGAGGAGGTTGATGAAGCCGAGGCAGTTCGGTCCGACACAGGTCACCCCGAGCTGCACCGCGAGGTCGGTGATCTCCTGCTGCAGGGCTCGGCCCGCGGCCCCGATCTCGTCGAAGCCCGCGGCCAGCACCACCGCGAAGCGGATCCCGGCGGCCGCGACGTCGCGCAGTGCGTCGGGGACGGCTTCAGCACCGACGAGCAGGAGGGCGAGGTCGACCGGCGCCCCGATCTCGGTGCACGAGGTGAAGGCTGGCTGTCCGTGGACGATGCCGCCCCTGCGGTTCACCAGGTACACGTCGCCCGCGAACCCCAGGCGGGCGAAGTTCGAGAAGGAACCGGCCGACCACGCCGAGCGTTCGGACGCTCCGACGATGACCACGTTGCGCGGCGCCAGCAAGGGGCTCAGTGCCGAGTCGGCGTCCTTCACCGACCGGTCCATTCGGGCTGTCGCTTCTCGGTGAACGCGCGGGGCCCCTCGACGAAGTCGTGCGAGGCCAGCAGCCGGTCGCGACGGTCGTTGTCCCTGCGGAAGGCGTCGTCGATGCTCACGAACTGGGCGTCGAAGACGGCCTCCTTGGTGAGCTGCACCGACAGCGGCGAGCACAGGACGATCCGGTCCGCCCACGCGTGCGCGGTGGTCATCAGCTCCGGGTGCGGGACCACCTGGTTGACCAGTCCGATGCGATGGGCCTCGGGCGCGTCGATCAGGTCTCCGGTCAACAGCATGCCCATGGCCAGCTTGAAGGGGATCTGCCGGGCGAGCCGATGGGCGCCGCCGGCGCCGGCGTACAGGCCGACCTTCGGCTCCGGAAGCCCCATCCGCGCATGTTCCGAGGCGACCGCGATGTCGCAGGCGAGGACCAGCTCGAGACCGCCGCCAGCGGCCACGCCGTTCACCGCCGCGATGATCGGCTTGGGGCAGTCGAAGTCCCGGGTGATGCGCCCGAAGGGGGGTCGCGCCTCGCCCTGGACGTCGCCGCCCTTCGCCGTGCGGTCCGCGGTGACCTTCAGGTCGTTCCCGGCGCAGAAGGCGCGGTCGCCCGCGCCGGTGAGGATGGCCACCCAGACGTCGGGATCGTCCCGGTAGTCCTCCCAGGCGTCCTTCAGCTCGAGATGCGCTTCCAGGTGCAGAGCGTTCATGGAGTCCGGGCGGTTCAGGGTGACGACCGCGACCCGATCGCGCTTCTCGTAGGTGATGAACGCGTAGCTCATGAGGTCCTCCGGAATCTCGGGACGGTGAACGGCTTCTCCGCGGGATCGAAGACGGCCAGGAGATCCGCCCCGATGGGGGTGTTCGCGGGGTCCTCGGGGCCCTCGCCGACCAGGGCCGTGTTGAACCGGACGCCTTCGGCGGTCTCGACGGTCGCCACGACGTACGGGCTCTCGAACCCCGGGTACGCCTGGTGGACCACGGACAGGCTGTACAAGGTCGCGCGACCGCTCGCCGCCCGCCATCCGACGGTCGGGGCGAAGCAGTGGACGCAGCGGGTCTTCACCGGCCACATGTACTTCTTGCACGAGTCGCAGAACTGCAGGACGAGCTCGGACCGGGCGGCGCCTTCGAAGAACGGCGCGCTGGCCTCGTCGTAGCCGAGCTCCGGGGCGTCAGTCGGCATGCTTGCTCCAGATCGTGGTCGAGTGGAAGTTGAGGACGCCGCCGTTCCCACTGGCCAGGACGATGTCGTTCTTGGCCACCTGCCGGGCGCCGGCCTGACCGCGCGCTTGCATGACGGCCTCGGACAGCGGCGTGAACCCCCACATGTAGTAGCCCGACAGCTGACCGCCGCCGGTGTTGGTCGGCAGCGAACCGCTGGGACCGAGCTTCCCGTCGGCGACGAACGCGCCGCCCTCGCCCTTCGCGCAGAAGCCGTAGTCCTCCAGGGTCACCAGGACGGTGTAGGTGTAGCAGTCGTAGAGCTCGAGGACGTCCACGTCGTCGCGGGTGATCCCGGCCAGCGCAAAGGCCTGCTCGCCGGCCTGCTTCGCACCGGTGACGATGCCGGGGTCGCGTCCGGCCGTCTGGTTGTCCCCGGGCGCCGCCTGGGTGGCCGCCTTGAGATAGACCGGTGGCTGCCGAAGATCCCGAGCCCGGTCGGCCGTCGTCATGATGACGGCCACCGCCCCGTTGGAGACCAGGCAGCAGTCGAAGAGGTGGAACGGGTCCGCCACCATCCGCGAGGCCTGGTGGTCCGCCAGGGTCATCGGCTTGTCCATCTGGGCCAACGGACTCATCAGCGCCCACTCGCGCTGCGCCACGGCGATCGCGCCGAGCTCTTCGCTCGTCGTCCCGAACAGCTCCATGTGCCGACGTGCGGCCAGCGCGTACGGGATGTTGCCGCCGAACTCGCCGTACCTCGCCTTGAGGACGTTCATCCCGTCCCAGACCCCGCGCGCGGCGTACGCAGCACCCGCGCCGACGGCGGGCTTCAACGGCGTGTCGCCGTAGACGAGGACCACGTAGTTGACCAGGCCGGCCTCGAGAGCGAGGCTCGCGTACTGGACCATCGAGCCGACGGTGGAGCCGGCGGCCCGCATCGAGTTCATCATCGACAGGTCCTCGAAGCCGAGCGAGAACTGCAGTCGCGGGTCCATGTCGAGGTTCCCGTTGCCGTTGAGCAAGAGGCCGTCGATGTCGGACTTGGTCAGCCCGGCGTCGTCGAGGGCGAGGCCGATGGCCTCGGCGGCGAAGTCCGCCGTCGTGCGCCCGTAGATCTTGCCCATGCCGGTCACACCCAGACCGACAATCGCCGTGTTCGCAGGCCACGTGGCAGGCAGCACCGTCACCGGCCGAAGGTAACTCCGGCGGCACTTCTTGTCAAAGTGAGTTCAGTTTAGTTATCGTGAGTCGAACTCAGTTTCGGCGCAGGGCGAGGAATCGAGGCCGCGATGACCATGACCGATCCGGTGGCGGGCAACCCGCTGGACATCTCCGCACGGGTGCCGGCCGGATGCCCGGTCATCCACCTGGACGCCTCACCTCCCAGGGAGGTCGGCAGCCACTGGCAGAAGGCCAACGAGCTCCGCGAGGTCAGCCCCACGTTCTTCAACACCCAAGCCCAGGGGTACTGGGTGTTCACGCGGTACGACGAGGTGCGGGAGATGTACCAGCACCCGGAGATCTTCTCGAGCGAGGTCATCATCCCGTGGGACCCGGATCCGGTCTACCGATTCGTCCCCACCCAGATCGACCCGCCGGAGCACAGCAAGTACCGGCAGCTGATCAGCCGCTGGTTCGCCCCCAACGCCGTCAAGAGGATCGCGCCGCAGGCGCACGAGATCGCTCAGCGTCTGGTCGATGGGCTCGCGTCGCGGGGCGAGTGCGACTTCGTCGCCGACTTCGCGATGCGACTCCCCACCGAGATCTTCCTGACCATCCTCGGGGTGCCCAACTCGGACGCCGACCTCTTTGTTCCCTGGGTGGAGGACTTCTTCGCCGGCTTCGGCGGCGACCTCGACGAGCAGGAGACGATGGGCGCGGCCCTCGGTGCCATCCGGCAGTACTGGGTCGACGTCCTGGAGGCTCGTCGCGGGGAGACCCGGTTGGTCGAGAACGACTTCGTCTCCCATCTGGTGCATTCCACCGTGGACGGCGAGCCACTCGAGGACGACCTGATCCTGGACATCCTCGTCGTGCTGGTCCTGGCGGGCCTGGACACGACCCGCGGCCAGCTGGGCTACCTGTTCCGCCACCTCGCCGAGAACCCCGACGACCGGCACCGCTTGATCGACGAGCCGGAGCTGATCCCGTCGGCGGTGGAGGAGTCGCTGCGGCTCTACACGATCATCTTCGGCGACGGCCGCATCGTCGCCCAGGACACCGAGTTCCACGGCTGCCCGCTCAACAAGGGCGACATGGTCTACGGGCTCGTCTCGGGCGCCAACCGCGACCCGCGGGTCTACGACCGCCCCGACGAGTTCGTCGTCGACCGGAAGGCCAACAACCACCTCGGCTTCGCGGGCGGCCCACACCGCTGCCTCGGCGCCCATCTGGCGCGGATGGTGATGCAGGTCGCCGTCGAGGAGTGGCTGAAGGTGATCCCCGACTTCGAGGTGGTCACCGAGACCCCGCTCATGGAGCGTGGCGGCGGCGCCATGTTGACCCTGTTCAACCTGCCGCTGAGCTGGGAGGTGCCGGCATGAAGCTCTCGGTGAGCGCCGAGCTCTGCCGCGGGCACGGCCGTTGCTACACGGTCGCGCCCGACCTGCTCGAGGACGACGAGGACGAGGGCTTCGTGACCGTCCGCGGGCAGATCATCGACGTCCCGGACGACCAGGTGGACGCCGCGCGCGACGCCGCCGGCTCGTGCCCCGAGCGCGCGATCACCCTCTTCGACCAGGCCGGCTCGGACTAGATCGGCTCAGATCGCCCGGCGTCCCGCCGCGATGCCGCCGTCGATGACCAGGTTGGTGCCGGTGACGTACCGACTGTCGTCCGACGCGAGGTAGAGCACGGCCTGGGCCACCTCGTGGGGGTAGCCACGACGGTTCAGCGGGATCGTGCGGACGTAGGCGTCCCAGTCCAGGTCCGCGAAGTCCTGGCCATCGGTGATGGCCGTGTCGATGCTGCCCGGGCACACCGCGTTGACCGTGACGTCCCGCTCGGCGAGCTCGAGGGCCGCGACCCGGGTGAGCGCCGAGACCCCGGCCTTGGAGGCCACGTAGGCCCCGAGCCCGGCGGTGGGGAGTACGCCGTTGAGCGAGGAGATGTTCACGACCGAGCCACCGTCCGCCAGGTGCCGGCCGGCGGTGCGCAGGCCGAGGAAGGTGCCGGTGAGGTTGAGCTCGACCAGCTGACGGAAGTCCTCGACCGAGGTGTCGACCAGCGGACTCCGGAGGGCCGCCCCGGCGCAGTTGACCAGGGTGGTCAGCTCGAGGCCGTCCGCGCGCAGCCTCTCCACCGCGGCAGACCAGCTGCTCTCGTCGGTGACGTCCAGCACCAGGAACCGGGCCCGATCGCCGAGACTCGCGGCCAGCGACTCGCCGCGCCTGCGTTCGATGTCGGTGAGGTAGACCGTTGCGCCCTCCGCGTGGAACAGCTCGCTGATCGCCGCTCCGAGGCCGCCGGTCGCTCCGGTCACGAGCGCGACCTTGCCGGCGAGGCGCAGTTCCGGTCGCGCACCGCTCATAGGTCGTCGAGCAGCTTGGCGAGTCGTTCGGGCGCCGTCACCATCGCCATGTGACCGGTGTCCAGGAACGCCACGTCGCCGCCCACGAGGGCGGCTGACCGCTCCTGGAGGCCGGGCGAGTAGCAGGCGTCGTTCGTCAGCCGCACGTAGGTGCGCGGCACGTCTGCCGACAGACCGCTGAGGTCGACGCGCTCGGTGAGCAGGGCGGCCGAGTCGTCGACGACCCGGTCGAGGGTCCACTGCGTCTGCTCGGCATCCATGTCGTTGCAGAGCATCAGCCTGGCCCCCTCCCGGTCCTGGGAGTAGACGCCGCCCGCGGTCGACGCGCGCACGGCCTCCCGGACCGCCGGATCGATCTGGTCCAGGACGGAGGTGCCGTCGGGAGGGACGACCGCCGAGAGGAAGACCACGTGCCGGAGGCGCGGAGCCAGCGCAGCCATCACCCGGGGAACCGAGACACCGGCGAACGAGTGCGCCACCAGCACCATGCCGCCTGAGACGTCGGCGACGTCCCCGAGGATCGCCTGCGCGCAGTCATCGAGGTTCATCGACGTGAGTGATACGTCGGCGCGGCTGCCGCGGCCGGGCAGGTCGACGGCGATGGCGGGCCGTGCCAGGTGGGGCAGCAACCTGTCCCAGCAGTCGGCGCCCATGCCGGCGCCGTGCACGAGTACGAACACGAGGGCTCCTGGATCGTCGTCAAGCCTGTGTCGGTCGGGTGACGGGTCCGGCACCGGTGGGACCGGTGCCGGACCCGTGCTCAGCCGTTGGTCAGGACTTGCCCCACAGCGCCTTGAACTGCGCCCCGTAGTCGGCCACCAGCGGGAACGCCTTCGAGGTGTCCGCGGGCAGCGTGTCCTTCTTGACCAGCCAGTACGGCTGGCCGGCGTCGACGAGCGGGACGCCCGCCCAGTGCCGCGCCAGCGCGTCGATCATCAGGTAGTCGACCGAGTACGCGTCGAACGGGACCAGGGCGTCGATGGCACCAGCCTTCATGTCGGCGAAGTTCTGCGAGCCGCCACCCTGGCCGACGATCGTCACCTTGTCGGAGAGACCGGCCGCCTTCAGGGCCGCGGGAAGGCCGGCGCCCAGCGCGTCGCTCACCGACAGCGCGAGGTAGTTCACCTTCGGGTGGCTGCGCAGGTAGGAGATGATCCGGTCCGGCGCGTCCTTGCCGAGCGACGTCAGCGGGATGTCGATGCTGTCGACGGAGCACGACGGGCAGTACTTCTTCATCCCGTCCTCGAACGTCTTGCCCACCTGCGCGAGGATCTGGAACGCCGAGATGTTGACGTACAGCACGTTGGCCTTGCCGCCGCTGTTGCTGACCACCTCGGCGGCGAGGTCGTCACCGATGGGACCGTTCTGCTTGTCGGTCGCGGTGTTGTAGAGGATGCCGCCGCCCTCGGTGGCGAGCGAGCAGCAGGTCACGAACTGCACGCCGGCGGCCTGGGCGTCGGCGATCTGCTTCGCGTAGGCGTCCTTGTCGGCCGCGTTGAGGATCACGGCGTCGGAACCGTTGCGGATGGCCGCCTCGATGGCGCCCTGGACCTTCTCAGGTGACCCGTCGGTCGCGACCTGGTCGACCGTCCAGCCAAGGGTGGCCGCAGCTTGCGACAGGATCGGGCCCTGGACCGCACAGGCCTCGACGCCACAGCTGACGAAGGTGATCTTCTTCCCGGTGGGGATCGGCTGGTCGATCGGCGTGGTGACGGTGATCGACGTCGGCCGCACGGCAGCCTTGGCGACCGTCGCCTCGGCGGCCTGGAGACCCGCCTTGTCGACGGGCGCCGTCGTGGACGCGTCGCTCTTGGAGCCGCAGGCGGAGACGGCGAGAAGAAGGGCGACGACCGAGACGGCCGCGCCGAGCAACCTCGCCTCCTTACCGGTGCGAGGGCGATGTGCGGTCATGATTCCTACTTTCTGTGTGTACTGCTGGGTCCCGAGACGCTGAGGGGTCCGTCGCTGCAGGTGCACGCGAGCGGTCAGGCCGAGCCGGCCTGGCTGGTGGTCGCGGTGCGGCTGTCCTGACCGGGCGGGTCGTCGGGCGGCGCCGGACGCGCGGCGAGCGTGGTGCGTCGCTGCAGCCCGGTGACGGTCAGCGCCGCGATCAGCACGATCCCGACGAACAGGGCACCGGACCACTGCGGGGCGTTCGCCAGGCCGAGCCCGGTCGTTCCCGTGCCGAGGAGCAGCACCGCGATCAAGGTGCCACCGGCGTTGAACCGGCCGTTCTTGAGCTGGGTGGCGCCGAGGAAGACGGCCGCGAACCCCGGGAGCAGGTACGGCGTGCCAGCGGTGGGCGACCCGCCGCCGAGGATCGAGGCGAGCACGATGCCCGACGCGCCCGCCAGCACTCCCGACGTCACCAGGGCGAGGAACTGCAGCCGCGCCACCTTGACCCCCGCGAGCCGCGCGGCGTCGGGGTTGAATCCCACGGCGTACAGACGTCGACCGGTGGCGGTGTGCTCGAGCAGGTACCAGATCCCGGCGGCGACGACGGCGACGTAGAGCACCGGCAGGGTGACGCCGTGCGACGTCGTCTGCCCGATCTTCGAGAAGCCGCCCGCCAGCTTGACGTCGCTGATCGGGGTGTCGTTGGTGACCAGCGTGATCAGTGCCTGGATCAGGGAGCCGGTGGCGAGGGTGGCGATGAACGAGTCGATCTTCATGAGCACCACGACGGTCGCGTTGATCATGCCGACGACGAGGCCGATCAGGACCCCGAGGCCGATCGCCGGAAGGAGCGGCACGCCGTCGACCACGAAGTGGGCGACCGCGACCCCACAGAGCGTCATGTTGAGGGCGAACGACAGGTCGAAGACCCGCGCCGCCAGCGGGATGGTCACCGACAGCGCGGCCAGGCCGGTGATGGCGTTGGCGTTGAGGATCTGCTTCGCCGTCGTCAGGTTGGGGAAGGTCTCCGGCGCCCAGAACGAGAACACCACGATGATCGCGAGCCAGACGTAGACGGCACCGACCTTGTCGAAGGCGAGGCGCGACATCCACCTGGCGGTGGGGCTCGTGGTGGCGCGCCGGATGTCGCGGTGCTCGGTCGTCGTCCCGACCCTCTCGTCGATCTCCACGCTCATTGCTCCGCTCCTTCGATGGCTCTGATCAGCACGTTCTTCGTCAGCCCGTCTGCTGCAAGCTCCTCGGCAACCACTCCGTCGCGGAGCACGAGGACGCGCGTGCAGAGGGCGAGCAGGTCACCCTCGTCGGAAGAGGCGACGATCACCGTCAGGCCGGTGGCGGCGAGGTCGGCGATGATCTGGTAGATCGACACGCGGGTGCCGATGTCGACTCCGGCGGTCGGCTCGCACATCACGAGGACGCGCGGGCCGACGGCCAGGCAGCGCGCCAGGACCACCTTCTGCTGGTTGCCGCCGCTGAGGGTGGAGATCGGGGCCGACATCCCCGCGGCCAGCACCCCGAGTCGCCGGCTCCAGGTCTCGACGAGGGTCGCCTCGTCCCTGGCTGCGAGCCGGCCGCGACGGCCGAGGGTTCGCAGCGCCGAGAGCGAGATGTTCTCGCCGACGGAGAACTGCGCGATCACCGCCTCGGTCTGCCGGTCGGCCGGGACGAGCGGGATGTCGAGGTCGGCGGCCTTCGACACGTCGTACCAGTCGGAGGAGACGGCCGGGAGGCGGATCTGGCCGCTCGCACGGCCATCCGACTTGCCGGCCAGAACGTACGGCAGCTCGAGGGCGCCGGCCCCGGCCAGCCCCGCGATCCCGAGGATCTCGCCGGCGCGAGCCTCGAGGTCGACGCCGCGCAGCCACTTGCCGTGGATTCCGCGAGCCTCGATCGTCACCGCCTGGTCGACGCGGTTCACGACGCTGGCGCGGAAGTCGGGGTCGACGTCGTCGCCGACCATCTTGCCCGCGAGCCCGCGCGAGTCGAGAGTGTCGACGTCGTAGGTGCCGACGAGCCGCCCGCCACGCAGCACGGTGACGCGGTCGGCGAGCGAGAAGATCTCGTCCATCCGGTGCGACACGTAGAGCACGCTGGTGCCGCGCCGGCGGACGGCGGCGACGACCTCGAAGAGCCGCGTTACCTCGTCGTGGGGCAGCACGGCGGTGGGCTCGTCGAGCACGAGTACGCCGCCACCTTCCCAGCCCTGCAGCGCCGCCGCGATCGCCACTACGGTGCGCTGCACGGGGGTCGCGGCCGCGAGCGGGCGGTGGATGTCGAGGTCGACGTCGAAGGCAGCGAGCACGCGACGGGTCTCGGCCTCCTGCTGGCGCCAGCGCACCCGGCCACCGAACCCGCGAGCGAAGCCACCGTGCAGGGCCAGGTTGTCCTGGGCGCTGAGCTCGAGGATCAGGCCGAGGTCCTGGTGCACGAAGCGCAGGCCGCCCGGCACCGATCGGCCCACGTCGAAGGGGACGCCGTCCATCTCGGCGTACGCGCCCGGGTCTGCGGAGTGGTACGCCGCGAGCAGCTTGATCAGCGTCGACTTGCCCGAGCCGTTCTGCCCCATGAGCGCGTGCACCTCGCCCGGCGCGACGTCGAGGGAGACGTCGTCGAGGGCCCTGGTGCCGGGAAAGGTCTTCGAAAGGTGCGCGATCCGCAGCACCGGCTGGGCGGTCGGATCGGCCTCGCCGTCGGCACTGGATTCGGTGCGGAGGTCCACCTGCGGAGCGTTCACGGGTGACCTGCCCTTCGTCCTCTTACCAGGTGAGTTGAGTTCACTTCAGTTTGAAGAATAGACACGTCCCGGATGTGATGGCAACCACATGGGACGAGAATTTTGAAGCGAACTAGGTTCATTTTGCGCCAGCTGAGCGGCGATCCACCAAGGGGCCCTGGCTGCCCGCCGCCGGTTCGATGCTCGGCAATGTCGACAGGCAGGCTGGTGATCACCGCAGTCATCATCGAGGGCCGCACCTAGGCCGAGGTCGCCAGGTCCTACGGCGTCTCTGCGTCATCCTGCTCATCCAGGACCGCCAGATCCGCGTCGTCCACGCCGCCACCGGAGAACTGCTGCGCGAACTCATCCTCGACCCGAACCGCGACTACCAACCCACCGGAGCACCCAAAGGCCCCGCCCCACGAACCCCGAAATGAACAACACCCGGACCTGCATTCGCAGGTCCGGGTGTCGCCGATGTCTTGAGACATCACATTCGTAGCGGGGGCAGTGTGCTGGTTCAGGACATCCCGGACAGATGTCTCACGACATCCCGGACTGATGTCTCAAGACATAGGCGACACCGCGTCAGCCTCCGGTCATGTCGAAGTCAGCGCCGAGGCCAGGAGCCTCGAGGGCCCGTCTGGTCATCACCACCATCACCCTCGAGGGCCGCACGGTCGCCGAGGTGGTCGCCGACTACGGGGTATCGAAGTCGTGGGTCTATGAGCTGCTGGCCAGGTACCGGCTCGAGGGCGAAGCCGCGTTCGAACCACGATCAAGGCGACCCAAGACCTCGCCCAACGCCACCCCAGCCGAGGTCGTGGACCTGGTCCTGCAGCTACGCAAGGACCTGACCGACCGCGGCCTGGACGCCGGCCCCGACACCATCGGCTGGCACCTGACCCATCGGCACGACGTGACGGTGTCGCGAGCCACCATCCACCGGATCCTGAGCCGCGCCGGCACCGTCACACCGGACCCTCGAAAGCGACCGAAGTCCTCCTACCTGCGCTTCGAAGCCGCCATGCCCAACGAGACCTGGCAGTCCGACTTCACCCACTACCGACTCACCAGACCCGACGGCTCCCCCCGGCGCAGACACCGAGATCATCACCTGGCTCGACGACCACTCCCGCTACGCCCTGCACGTCTCAGCACACCGACCGGTCACCGCACGAACCGTCCTGAACACCTTCCGACAAGCCGCTGACCTGCACGGATACCCCGCATCCACGCTCACCGACAACGGCATGGTCTACACAGTCCGACTCGCCGGCCACGGCCGAGCCGGCGGCAAGAACGCCTTCGAAGCAGAGCTCCGACGACTCGACATCGTCCAGAAGAACTCCCGACCATCACGACCCACCACCTGCGGGAAAGTCGAGAGATTCCAGCAGACCATGAAGAAATGGCTACGCGCCCAGCCAAACCAGCCCACGACGCTGGCAGAGCTGCAGGCCATCCTCGACGCGTTCGTCGAGGAGTACAACCACCGCCGACCGCACCGATCGCTCCCCCACCGCGCCACACCCGCGACCACCTACAACGCACGGCCGAAGGCCAGCCCGAGCGGTGACCGCAGCACCGACTCCCATGACCGCACCCGGCACGACATCGTGTCCACCGCCGGGAACGTCACCCTGCGCATCGCCGGTCAACTACGCCACATCGGCGTCGGGCGAACCTACGCCGGCACCCGCGTGATCCTGCTGGTCCACGACCTCCACGTCCGCGTCGTCGACGCCGCCACCGGCCAACTCATCCGCGAACTCATCGTCGATCCCAGCAAGGACTACCAGCCCAAGAACACATCCAAATGACAAGCACCCGAACCTGCATTCGCAGGTCCGGGTGTCCGGGATGTCGTGAGACATCACATTCGTAGCGGGGGCAGGATTTGAACCTGCGACCTCTGGACGTGATCAGGGGCCGGTCCCGGACTACTTCAACTCTCGGGTTCCCTTGGAAAACCTCGGGTTCGTGAGGAGATTCTCCATCGGACCCCTCCAACTCTATCGGAACGTCTCGGGACGTTTGCCCGTCGTTTCCGATGACCTTTCGATGACCGATCGGGTCTGACCTTCGGCCGCCGCGCCGAGCCGCTGTTCCGCCCATCGCCAGTCGATCCGCTCCTGCTCAAGCCGAACTCGCGTACCCACTGCATCGGTGACCAGGTCGGCAAAGAGTTCTTGCTCTGCTTGTGTCAGGCGGGTCAGCAACGACGTCGCCGGGCGCTCCTCAACGACCCAACGGTCACGGTGAGCCATCAGGGTTTCGCGATCCATCATGACTGAACAGGTTTGCGGTAGCCACGCCCTCAGCCGGTCCAGGATGGCGAAGCCGTGGGTGTCGATGTCGCCCCAGTACAAGACGTCGACATCGGCGAGCCACGGCAGGCGCCCCACGCGGTCGACCTCGAAGCCCTTCCCCCAGAGAACGATTCCGTCGTCTGGTACGTCGACGCTCAGATACGTAATCTCGTTCTCGACGACGATCGCCGTGCGCGGGTGTATGGACAGGGCAGCCAACTCTTTTGCCCGCATCGCCAGCTCTGTAGCGAGCACTTGGAGACCAATCGTCGGCGCGGGTCTCACCCGGACGAACTCCGGTTTGGACGTGAGGCCCAGCGCTGACAAGAACCCGGATGCTGTCGAGGGCACACCGAGCATCGCGGCCAACACGACCCGATTGTTCTCGGCGAACTTCGTATCGACTCCCGGTGCGCTGATCTCTCGCAGGTAGAGACCAGAGTCCCGATGGGCGTCGAGCCACGTGAACGCTGCGAGCAGCCTTGGAAGGTCGTCCTGAAGTTCCAGAGCCCGATGCGGGTGACCAACCACCCAGGTCCGCACGGCTGAATAGCCGGAGACCAGGGCCAGGATCGCGTCGAAATGTTGCACGGCCTCGCGGACGCCGAGCAACGCCCATGCCTGGTCGAAAGTGGAGACAACCGCGCGGGCTGGAAGCTCGTTTCGTCCGATACGCCGTCCACCGACGGCCTGCCATCTCAGCGTGTATCGGCGGTCGTCACGACGGCCCGCATCGAGGAGCGTCACCCAGTCCTGAACTGCTCCGAGATCGTCGCCGATGTCGGACGGTCTCGGGCCACGCAACGGAATGTCGATGATGTCGAAGGGCGTGTTCGTCGCGTGGATGCGCAGCAGGGTGCCGTCATCCCAGCGACGTCGGACCTTGGTCACAATGTCAGCTGGCGTCGTCCAACCGAAGGTCATGAGGGCGTGCCGTCTCTACGAGATCTGTACTCCTCGATTGTCATCGTCTGGAGCCTCGAGAACGTGCCAGTCGGGTTATCGACGAAGCCGATCGCCTTCACATAGGGCTCGATCACATGAACCTTCTGAAGAGGAGTGACGATCAGCAGCTGAAGTCCGAGCTTGGCGAACAGTTCCAGCGCATAGCGGGTGGAGGCGTCTGATCCCCTACCGAAGGCCTCATCGATCACCGCGAATCGGAAGTCCTTGGACTTCGCTGCGCCCCACTCGAGGCCGAACTGGTAGGCAAGCGATGCAGCGAGGATGGTGTAGGCGAGCTTCTCCTTCTGGCCGCCAGACTTGCCGTCAGAGTCGCTGTAGTGCTCCCACTCGTCGTGAGTCTCCATGTCTCTCTCAGAGGCGGAGAAGACGAACCAGTTGCGAACGTCGGTGACTCGTCGTGTCCACGCTTTGTCGGAGTCCGCGTAGCCCTCGCGGCCACGCAACCGCTCGATGATCCTCTTCACGTCGAGGAAGCGCTGCTCGGAGTACTGGTCGCCGTCAACGACAAGACTGTCGTTGGTGAGATTGCGCAGGTCTGCGCGGAACTGGGTGACCTCCTGGTTCGTGGTGGGCTCCTTCTCGAGGCGGATGTACCTGCCCGGATTGAACGGCACGGCTCCCAGCGCTTCGTTGATGCGGTCGACTCGCTCGTCGATGGCCGATGCCTGTCGGTTGAGCCAGTTGTTGAAGGCAGCGAGCTCCTGGATCGCATTCTTGTTGAGCTGGTCCTTGAACTCGCTCTCGAAGCGCGGAAGGTCGTCGTTGGCCACGCGGTCGCGGAAGGCAATGAAGTCGCCACGTGACTCGACGTTTGCGTCCATGTCGGCGCCCAGTTCGGGCCAGCGGCGAAGCACGTCTCCCATGTACTGGGCCAGGCTTTGGCCGTAACCTCCGAGTTCCCGGTTGAGGCGCTCGATGCGCCGGTATAGCTCGTCGGACAGGGCCGATTCCGCGGACGCACATTCCTCTGCCCGGGTTGGACGCACGGAGGCTAGTCGTTTAGTCAGGGCCGCGTACGACTCTCGCGCAGAGGCAAGAGCCGCATCCGAGTGGGAGGCGACGAAGTCGTCGTCACGCCCCTTTCCTTGCTTGGCGTGTTCCGCCGCCTTTGCGGTCGTTGCCAGCTCGCCGGTCACCTCTTCGATTCGCGTGGAGACCGATGAGGCCAACTCTGCATTGATCTCGAGCGCACCTGTGATCTCCGCAAGGCGGGACGAGCCCGACTCGAGTCGCGCGCGTTCCTGATCATGCGCTTCTGCACGGGATTCCGCCTCAGCGGCATCGACCTGCTGCCAGGTTCGATATCCGTCCAGCCGGGCCAGCGCTTCCATGCGGATCTGGATCTTGTCGCGCTTGTCGGTGATCTGAGAGACCTCGGACGCCGCCTTCGCCCGTTCGGTTTCGAGTTCGTCCAGCTCGGACCGGAGAGCCGCGACCTTTCGTTCATTCGCCCAACCAAGGACCCATCGGCGGGGGTCGTCGAGGCGGTGCCGGTCGTCCTTGTCGTGTCGCTCCCCTGAGCGGATCTGGCCTTCCCGAGTGACGGCCTTGCGCTCGTTGCGGAATGCCTCCAGGGTCGGTGCACATCGGTGATCGGCACGCTTCGCGAGTTCCCCGAAGAGGTAGTCACGGAAGGCTCCGGACTTGATCTCGATACAGTCGGCCAGCAGCAGCGTCCCGCCGGTTGCCGCCTGGAGCGGCAGTCGTCGATCGGGTACGCGTTCATAGGTCAACCGGGCACCAACCGTTTGGCCACCGCGACCTCGAACACTGAGCTGCCGCGCGTTCACCCAACCCGCGACTGCTTCGTAGTCAGTTTGAGGCACAAGCAGTGAGAGGGCAAAGCCCCGCAACACACGTTCGGCGGCGCCTCGCCACTCGGCGTGCTGTTCGTAGACGTCGAGGAGTTCGCCGGCGTACGGGAGGTCGTCCGGGGTCAGATCCAAGTCGTGGCACAGCTGGGCACGAACTTCAACCTGTTCTGCGGGCAGGTTGCTGGTGCGTTGTTCCAGGCTGGTGAGCTCCTCGGCGATGAGGTCACGTCGCCGTTCGAAGTCCTTCTCGCGAGCGATGGCTTGCGCGGCTGCGTTGTCCAGGTTGCGCTTCGTCTCGCTGAGCTTCGGGCGCTCCTGGGCGACGACCGATGTCAATGCGGCGAAGTCCTGCGGACCGATGATTGGTTCCAGCCCGCTGTCGGCGATTGCAGCATCGAGGAGAGCCCTCGCTTGGCGTCGTTCGTCGGCTTGTCGCCGCGCTTCGCGGGCAAGTCGCTCGAGCTCTCCGATGCGGTCGCCACCGGCCTTGGCTCGCTCCTCAATGAGCGCGTCGCGCTCGTCGGCCAGGCCGCGCTGCTGCTCCTTTGCAGCATCCTGCTCGCCCCAAAGGCGCTCGCCCTCAGCCTCGAGTCGGTTGATTTCATCGGCGAGGAGGCTGGAACGGAGTTCGGCTATGAACACCCGGACACCTGCGCGCTCGGCTTCCGTCGCGTCGCGCTCCGCGAGCGCTGCGTCGTATTTTGCTGAGGTCGTGGTCACCGGGTCGAGGGCTTCGAGTTGCTCCCGCGCCCGCTTCACGGCGTCGTGGGCTTTGCTGAGGTCCTCGAAGTGGCTGACGATCTCGCGGACGCGGTCGGTCGAGTCGCTGGGCTCGAGCATGTGGTCGCGGACGAAGTCGTTGAGGTTGCCCACAGACTTCATCGAAACCGTCTGATGGAACAGTTCCAGGGCCTGCTCCGAGCGGATGCCGAGGAGGCGTCGCAGGGAGGTGGCGTATTTGGGGAACTCGTCGAAGATCTCGGCCCCGGTTCCCCGCAGTCGCTTGCGGAGATCGCGGAGGTCGGAGCCGAAGTCTGCGAAGTCGGTGGCGATCGTCAGTGCTTTGGGAGCGGTGATGAAGAACCTGTAGGGCTGGCCGGTGGTCTCGCGCTGCTGGAAGACCTGGGCCAGGGTGACGGTCTCGTCATAGCCCCCGTTCGTGAAGACGCCGAGGATGACCGAATAGGTTCGCCCGCCGGCGCGTAGGCCGATTGCGCGGGATCGTCCGGTCGACTCGATGCGCTCGGACTTGTAGTGCCCTTCGACGTAGGAGCGAAGGGTTCGCTCCTTGGCGTCGGCGCCCGCGGCCTTGTTGTAGGCGATCCGGTGCGCCGGCATGAGCAAGGTCGTCAGGGCGTCGACGAGTGTCGACTTTCCAGAGCCGATATCGCCGGTGAGCAGGGCGGTCTCGGCCCCTGGGGTCAGGCGCCACACCTGCGAGTCGAAGGTGCCCCAGTTGAAGACCTCCAGGTGCTGCAGGCGATGGCCCGCGCGGCCATCGCCTGAGAGTTCGATGCGTGAAGGGAGTCCCTCATTCATCGGCAGTAGCCCCACCCGCATATTCGCGAAGCTTCCCCGCAAAGTCGGCAAGCGTCTCCGCGTCGACAAAGGCCTTCAGGATCCGGCGGACCTCCCAATGATCGGCCTGCCCGCGAAGCTGCCGAACGAATCCCAGCTCAGCCGCCTTCTTGATGGTGGACTCGACGTTGTCAACGATCTTGGCGTCGTTCGTCGACTCGGCTTGGAAGAGTCGGAGCATCTCCACGATCTGCTCGGTCGTCAGCACGAGTCTGCCTTCGGCACCCGTTGTCTCGAACTCCACGAGGCGTTTCCGCAGGAGCACGAGCAGTAGGCTGACCGAGTAGGTCAAGGTTCGCCGCCGCACCAGTCGCGGGAGGGCGTCTTCGCCGTCAACCGCTGGCCTCGAGCGAAGGAACGCGTACCCCTCATCCTGGTCGATGACCACGTCGACGCCGATTGTCGCGAAGTGATCCCGCACACCTGCCCCTGCCCGTTCCAGGGTGAGCCACGTGTCCTCGTCTGATTCGCGGTAGATGACGCCTCGCATCAGACGGATGACCGCGCTGGCGACGGCGTGCTCGTCGGTCATCGCCGCTTCACCGTCACCTTGGGAAGCCTGGCCCGCTTAGTGCCTGTTGAGTCCTCTGGGTCTTCGTAGTCCAGCACGGTTTCATCGGAGTCGTCCATCTCGACGGCGACATCTCCGTCGTCGAGGGCGAGGTAGCCAATGATCTCGGCTGCACCCTGCTCGAGGGGATACATCGCAACAATGTCGGACAGCAAGGCGGCGGAGTGCTCGGGAAGCACCGCACGAATATTGTCGATGAGGCGTGCCTGGTCGATGAAGGTCTGAGCGAACAGGAGGTCGGGATCTACCTCGTCGGTCGTTGGCGGAATCAGGCTTTCGACGTCCGCGGCGATCGGACGCTGATAGAGGGGCCGCTCGAACGGAAGGGTGATCGCGATGCCTGGCTCATCGACGCCGAGGCCGAGCACAGGTTGAGTTTCCCGGACTTCAAGGGCTGCGCTCTCGACGTCGCGCACCAGGTCGAGAACGCGGCGGTTCTCCATCCAGACCTGGTCATCGAGGAATCGGCGGAGTTGCTCGGAGATCTGTCGGACGGTCCGCTGGGCACGTTCAGCGGCTTCGGACCAGTCGTGATGGATGCCTCGCATGCGTCGGTCGGTCTCGACCTCGTCTAGGACGGCGACTCGGTTCAGCAACTCCGTCAACTCCCGCTGACGGGACTCAGACAGGAGGAAGTCGTAGAACGCTTGAAAACTATGACCCTGATCAGAATGGGCGATCTCCGAGCGGCTGCCCACGAGGTCAACGAGGAGCGCTCCCTTGGCTCCATCCCAGGTGGCGATCTTTTCGCGTGCCGCCCGGTCGAGCCGTCGGAAGTTCTCCTCGACCTCCCGGAAGTCGGACAGCAGCTCACGAGCAGTCGCCGTGAACTGCTGGTAACGGTCGCGCACTCCGGCGGGTTCAAGAAGCGTGAATTGGCCCGCCTCCACCGAGTCGATCTCCGCGTCAATCTCAGCGCGGCGCCGACGCAGTTCCACCAGACGGCGGTCAGGGTCGCTGTCGGTTCCACTCACGATTTGCCGGAGCAGCTCGACTGCAGTGTGCAATCTGGACTCGGTCGCAACGAACGGACGCGGCTTGAGCGATTGCACCCACGCGTAGGCCTTCTCGAAGGCAGGGGTGACCTCGTAGTGAACCTCGTCATCACCGCGAGGATAGAAGCGTCGGAGGTAACCCGAATCAGTCGCGGCCCAATCCTCCAGGTACTCGCGCGGCTGCTTCGGGAACCGTACTTGTCCAGTTTCCTCGGACGCCGCGGCGTTGAGGGCGTACAGGTGGTCGTCGAGCGCGGCGGCGAGCTCGCTGGAGGAGCATGCGCCCCGATTGCCGTCGACAAAGTAGTCGCCCAGAAACGACAGGATCAGGGTCGCGTTTCCGGCTCGCAGGAGTCGCCACGCGGCGTGCCGCTCACGCAACACGTCGATCGCCTCGTAGTCCACGGCGTAAGCCTAGGGATGAGGGGCGACAGTTGCTGCCGAGTGCCGCTGCAGCTACGGGAGCACGAGCCGGATACCCGCGTCCTCGGCTTCTCGGGAGTCACGCAACGCGTAGGTGCGGTCGAGGTCTGATTCCGCGGTCGCGCGAGTGGTGAAGTCCACCCGCGCGGCCCAACGTCGCGCGAACGCGAGGGTGGCAACCAGTGCGGCGAAGTGGCCGCTCTGAGTGGCTGCCTTCAACGCCGACAGATAGTTGAGCCGGTACACCGTCGGGATGATGATGCGGACCTCGCCGGCTGTCTCAAGTTCGGCGTTCATCATGATGCGTCCGGTTCGGCCGTTGCCGTCGGCGAATGGATGTACTTCGCTGGTCACGAACATCATGTACACCGCCCGCGAGAACGGACTGATAAGACCAGTCCCGATTTCGAATCCTCGGCTCAGGGTCCCCTCGACCATCGTCGGGTGGACGAACACGGTCGAGCCGGCTTGGTTTACGCGCTCCTTGAACTGGCCAGGCCCCTTCTCGGGGCGGCCGCTCATGATCACGGCGTGACGAGCCTTGATGAGGTCAATGAACTCGTCAGGGTTCTTCGGTACCCGTCGCATCTCCGTGCGTGAGGCGGTGAGTTCGTAGGTTCCGAGGATGTCGTGTGCGTCCGCGGGTCGCTGTTCGGGAACGACGTGGTCGAACACGATCTCGGCAGCCTCCTCCAGGGTGAACTCGGTGCCCTCGATGTAGTTGGAGAAGTAGGCCTCGTAGAACGGAAGCATCGCCCGGCGGTCGTCGTCCTCCGGGATGGCGGGAAGCGTTTCTGGGGCTTGGTCGGCGAGGAACTCGGCGAGCTTCGTGAACGCTTCGACGCGCTGGGTGTCGATCGGGGCGCCGTCAACGCGCGCCCGCAGCTGTGTCGAGGCCAACTCGATGCGGTCGTTGGTCAGGAGCGCTGCGCTGATGAGCGCGTCCAGGGTCGACATGGCCTTGTCGGCCTCGAGCACCGGTACGAGGGTGCGGGCCTCGTCGCGTAGCCGGTTGAGGAAGCCTTCGCCGCGGGCGGCGAGCTCGTTGATCCAGATCTCGATCTCTTCGCGGGTCAGGGTGCGCGAGGTCCCCTTCGCTGTCTTCCGGGTCGGCGCGAGGTTCTCCAGGAGCGCGCGGGCGAAGCCGGACATGTAGAGGCCGTCGGGAAGCTTCATGTCGCCGGGTTGAGGCCCGGCGCCGGCCCGGGGAACGACCGTGATGCCCGGCAGGGCAAGCTCTCGGCGTCGCTTCGCCGCCACGTAGAGAGTGCCGGCGGCCCCGGTTCCTCCGTCTCGAACCGACCGGTCGACGATGACGGCATCGGGCATGACGTGCGCGACGATTTCCCACAGACGGCGCTTGGCCACGTCCTCGACCGTCTTGTTGGTCTCGCTGGTGTAGATGCCGGTCGCAAGGCGTCGCAGTTCGCCGCGTTCGCGGGCGCGTGCGAGTTCGTCCTTGTCGGTCTCGCTGGAGTACACCAGCGGCGGGTAGGCACCCATGTTTCCTCCCAACGGTCCGATTGCTCGCGCGAGACGTTCGGTGCACGAAATTTCGTGCGGTGAACCCTAGGTACACGAGTTTTCGTCAATCACGCTAGCACAAACGCGAATATTCGTACCTTGGAACCAGCGTGAGCTCTCGCTATCGCGCCAGATTTCGCGATTTGAGCGAGAAATTGTGCACCAAAAGCTGGTCCCCAGTGCCATACCACCGGGGCATCACTCGCGGTCGGAACGTGCGGTCATAGGCCGAGGTCGCGGCTGGAAGTGGTGGCGAGGGCTTCGAGGGGTCGGATGTAGCGGTTGACCAGGACGCCGAGGTCCTTGTGACGGGTCTGGGCGGCGATCCGGGTGAGCGGGACGCCGGCCATGGCGGCGGCGGTGGCGTGTCCGGCGCGTAGGGAGTGGGCGGTGATCCGGGTGCCGTCGAGGCCGGCGGCAACGGCGCGTTCGCGGAGCATCCGTGCGACGACGTGGTTGCCGAGCGCCTGGTCGCTGATCGTGCTGGCCCAGATCCGGGTGAACAGGGCACCGGGCTGGTCGCCGCGGATCTTGCACCATGCAGCGAGTGCGGCGACGGGGTCGGTGTCAGCGTGGCTCCCATGCGCGACGGCCACGACCTGCCCGCGCCCCTCCTGGTCGGTCTTCGACTGGCGCACGGTCAGCAGCAGCCCGGCGGGCTTGAGCTCGACGTCTCCCAAGGACAGCGCGACGAGCTCGGAGCCTCGCATCGCTGAGGCGTAACCGAGCAGGATGATCGCGGCGTCGCGGGCACCGATCGGAGTGCTGCGGTCGATGGCGCTGAGGATCTGAGTGATGTCGGCGAGGGTGAGCGGGCGGGCCAGCCGCCGCGGTGCGGTGCCGTAGGTGCGGCGCAGTCCGAGACGGACCTGCCGGACGAGCTCGTCCTCGGCTGGGTTGGGCAACCGGTGTTGGCGGTGCATATGCCGGATGGCGGTGCAGGCCATGTTGAGGCTGGCCACAGCGGTGCCGGTGGCGGCGCGTTCGACCAGGTACGCGGCCAGGGCTGCGGGCTCGGCCGGTAGCGCTGGGATACCGCGGCCGGTGCACCAGCGTTCCCAGACCCGCCAGGTGTGGGCATAGACGATGCGGGTGGACTCGGCATGGGCAGCATCGAGCGCGGCGGCGATCCGGACCGCGTCGTCCACGGTCAGCCCAACGAGGAGATCGTCCGAACGGCGAGAGGCGGGCAGGGTCACCGGGGGCGCGAGAGCGAGGGTGGTGGTCATGGCCGGGTTGTACCGGCGGGCGTCGTACTCCCCCAGCCACGTCCACGGCCCGGGCCAGAAGCGCGCCGGGGGCGGGTATGTCGGTAAGCGCTGAGATGGCGCGCTTCCGCTACAACGCCACGGGGGTCGCGAAGCAAGTGAGCCGCTGAAGAACAGACTCAGGCCACGTCAACCTCAGAGGCGAGCTCGTGGAAGGCCTTGGCCAGAGCGAGGATCAGCGTCGGGCGGCCAGGAGCTCCAGAGAAGAAGTAGTCGGCGATCTTGTTGTGGGCACCTTGGTTGTCAGAGACAGCGTCGACGACGGCCTCGTCGAAATCGGGACTCTCAGCGAACTGCTTGACGGAGTTGACCTTCGCCTGCTGAACGAGCCCCTCGTCCTCCAGCATCCGGTCGATGAGCGCCCGGACGAACGACTCAGGCTGTGACTGGGTGAACTCCTCCGCCCCGAAGAGGTCGTTGAGCCGGTCGATCACCTCCTGCAACGCGACGAGCTTCGGGTCCTTCTTGGAGTCGGAGCCGGCTTCGGTCATGCCCTTGAGCCCGACGCGTGCACCCAGGTCGATGTCGGTCTGACCTCTGTCGACCTGACGCACAGCAACGAGCGCGAGGGAGGACAGGTCGATGTCGTCCCTGTCTGTGCCGTCGTGCAGGCGCTTGTCGAAGAGTCGGCAGAAGATCGAGAGCTTCTCGATGACCGGGTCAAGTCTCAAGTGCTTTCAGGCTCGGATCCCAAGGGAATCCGAGCCTGAAATTTGTAGCGGGGGCAGGATTTGAACCTGCGACCTCTGGGAGCATTCGGGCGTCTGCCGATGGGCACCGATCAGGCCAGAACCAAGCCGATTCACGCTCAACGATGCGGGATCAGCCGCTCTGACACTGCCAACTGTAACCCACTGGCACTCCCCCGGGCTGTCCCAATCCGGACACTAAATGGACACCGGATCGAATCGCCACGAGCCGCTGCAACGCCCACTCCCAGTTGAATCAATGCTGTCGGGAGAAGAGGTGCGAGCGACGAACGCGGCGGTTAGACGCACCTCGAAGTCACGAGGTCTCCGGAGTCGGGCTCAGCGAGGCCAGCCGTTGCAGCTCGGCCAGGTGCCCGGCAAAGGCGCATCGTCCACGCTCGGTGAGAGAAACCCAGGGCTCGCAGTGCGCTGCCGAGCTCATCCACGGTTTCGACCTCGAGCCACGCGGCGTCGGCGCCGAGGGCTTCGAGCGTCCCTTCGCCGCCGCCGGCGACCGGCACCACCTGCACCGAGGCGTGGGCCTCGCCAGAGAGCACGCCGGCGGCGACCGCGCCTCCAGCTGCACGGCTGCCCAGCGAGCCCTTGAACGAGTCGAGTGCGACAACGACCCGCATCAGCCGGGTCGCACGCAGACCGTGGCCCAGGGACCGAGTACCGGGGAGTGGACACGTTGGCCGGTGAGCACGTCGTCGCCGCGCACGTCCGGCAGCGGTACGTCCTCGCCGGTCACGTTGGTCACGCACCTGAGCTCATCCTCGCTGCCTTCGCCGCGTCGTATGGCAAAGACGCAGGGGTCTAGGTGCTCGACGCCCGTGACGTCGATGAACAACGTCACGGTCCTTGCGTACCTCACGCACCGGCATCGAGTCCACGGGAGCGCGGACACCTGCCCGTGAGGCTTGGGGCTTCCCCTTCCGCGACCGACTCAACGTCAGGGGAGGCGTCCTCGGACTCCACGGACATCTGTTTGCTGTGGTCCATCGTTGACCCTTCGCATGGTCACCTGATCAACATGACCAACCATCAGGTGGTGCCCTAGCCCGCTAATCGGCAGATCCGAGCGCGGACGATCCGGGCGGTTCACCTTCGCCGTATCAGCCAAGAGGACCGGATCGGTATGTTCACGCTGTGGCTTATCCAACTGGCGCGCCCCATGACTCCGGCCTGATGGATACGGGCGACGGCCACCGCGTCTACTGGGAAACCTGCGGCAATCGGGATGGCGTTCCCGCGATCGTTCTTCACGGCGGACCTGGCTCGGGGGCCGCGTCGTGGTGGCAGCAGTTTTTCGACCCTTCCCGCTACCGGGTGGTCCTGATGGACCAGCGTGGATGCGGGCGCAGTCTCCCCAATGCATGCGACGACCGCGACGCGTTGGCCAACAACACGACGGCGCACCTGGTCGCCGACATCGAACGCCTTCGCGAGTCGTTGGGCATCGAGCGCTGGCTCGTGTTCGGCGGGTCATGGGGCTCAACCCTCGGCCTCGCATACGCCGTGGGCTACCCGGAACGGGTGAGCGCTCTCGTTCTCTGGGCTGTTGTCACTACGCGTGCGCGTGACGTCCACTGGCTCACGCACACCATGGGCGACGTGTATCCGGACGAGTTCGACGCATTGCTCAACGTGCTGCCCGAACGGGATCGAACCGGGAACGTCGTGGCCGCTTTCCACCGCATGTTGATGTCCGACGATCCGGAGGAGTGCGATCGCGCGGCTTCCGCATGGTGTGCATGGGAGGACCGCATCGCGACCCTTGCCGGGCCAGTTGAGCCGAGCCCGCGTTGGGCGGATCCGCGTGACCGGCTGGGCTTCGCCCGCCTGGTAACTCACTACATGGGCAACTTCGCGTTCCTCGCTGACGACGCCATCACCGGGCAACTCCATCGCCTCGCGGGCATCTCCACCTATCTCGTCCGCGGTCGCCTCGACATCGCATCACCACTGCGTTCCGCGGCCGAAGTGGCAAGACTGATTCCCGGCGCGGTGTTCGACATCGTCGAAGCTGACGCTCACGGTCCCGGTGACGACACAACTGGCCGCCTTATCCGCGTACTAGACGCGCACGCCGCGCGGCTGGCCCAACCCTGAGCCGGGACGTCGCATCGTCGGCAGAGTCGAGCTAGGGCGTGTCTCCAATGTCGGGCGGTGTTCGGGCTTGATGCTGGGCAGATGACGCGGATGGCGGTGCTTGATGACGAGATGTGGGCCCGGATCGAGGCTGTTCTGCCGCCGGTGAAGGGGCCGATGGGCAGGCCGATGCGTGATCACCGGATCCTGGTCGAGGGCGCGATCTACCGCTACCGGACTGGTGTTGCGTGGCGTGATCTTCCCTCGGTCTTCGGTCCGTGGCAGACGGTCTGGAAGCGTCACCACCGGTTCTCGACCGACGGGACTTGGGACAAGGTCCTGTCCGCGTTGCAGGTCCAGGCCGATGCTCGTGGCGAGATCGACTGGCGACTCTCGGTCGACTCGACCTCGGCGCGGGTTCACCAGCACGGCGCAACCGCTGCGAGGTCGGTCGGTGGGCCAAGTTCCCACACAGGGGGCGCGGTCGAATCACAAGGATCCAACGCACGCAGTCGAGCCTGATGATCATGCGATCGGACGCTCCCGCGGCGGGCTGACCACCAAGACTCACGCCCTGGTTGACGGCAACGGCCTGCCGCTGGTCATCGCACTGACTCCGGGGCAGGCCAACGATTTCCCAGCCTTGCCGAGGCTCCTGGCAGAGCTGCGCGTTCCAAGGCTCGGACCTGGCCGACCACGAACTACCCCTGCGGCGCTGCGCGCCGACAAGGCCTACACCGCACGCCGACACCGTGCTCACCTTCGCTCACGGGGAATCGTCGCGGTGATCCCCGAACCTTCCGATCAGATCCGACACCGCAAGAACAAGGGCTCACGCGGCGGACGGCCGGTCGCCTTCGACGCCGGCGACTACAAGAACCGCAACGTCGTCGAGCGAGCGTTCAATCACATGAAGAACTGGCGCGGTCTCGCGACCCGCTACGACAAGCACGCAGTGGTCTATCGAGGCGGAGTCGTCCTTGCCGCGATCATGCTCTGGCTGGCATGACTTCAGAGACGCGCCCTAGTCGCGGCAATAGCTTGCGGGTGCGCGCTCAGCGGCTATGCCCGGTCGCTCCTTCAGATGAATCCGACGACTACGGTGTGGTCTCACACGGGACACTAAACGGACACCGGATGAATCCCCGAAGCGGTGGTCGGGCTTGCCTGCACACCCGGCTTGATTGAGGGTGTCAAAGCCGATCTGGTGCCGCGGCTTCGAGAGCGTCGATGTTTCCGGACATGATCGTGCGGATGTGCTCCGTGATGTGTTGGGTTGGCCAATCCCACCAGGCCAGGGCCAAGAGTCTGGTGATGTCCTCCTCGCTGTGTCTACGGCGAATGAGCCTGGCCGGATTGCCGCCAACGAGGCCGTAGTCGGGGACGTCGTCGACGACGACGGATCCAGTGGCGATGATCGCGCCGTGGCCGATACGGACGCCGGGCATGACGATGGTCGAGTATCCGAACCAGACGTCGTTGCCCACGACGGTGTCACCGCGCCGGGGCAGGCCCGTAATGAGATCGAGGTTCTCGGCCCACGATCCGCCCATGATTGGGAAGGGAAAGGTCGACGGACCATCCATGCGGTGGTTGGCGCCGTTCATGATGAATCGCACCCCCTCGCCGAGCGCGCAGTACCTCCCGATGACCAGCCTTTCTGGTCCGTAGTGATAGAGAACGTTGCGTGTCTCGAAGGCTGTCGGATCCTCGGGGTCGTCGTAGTACGTGAACTCTCCGACATCAATCAGCGGAGACGTGATTAGCGGCTTGAGGAGGACCACGCGCCGCTGCTCGGGTATCGGGTGCAAAATGTTCGGATCAGCGTGGATACCTGGCACCTTGATTCCTCCTCCTACTCCTTCGAGCGACTGGGGCTGTCCCCCGTTCGGTGAAACCTGGTCTGCCCCGGGTCAGCGGACTCGACGTCCCTGCTTTCTCATGCCACAGTGACATCGAGCGCAGGGCGCACGCGGCTTCTGCAGCACTCGGGACTCGACCAGAGCACCGTCCATCGACGTCCCACACGTCAGGATCACGCTTCGGTCGCCTGGCCCGCTACACGAAAGCCGCAGGATTCTGGTGGCCGCTTGCGCCTACTCGAAGGGGCGGTCATTGAGTGCGCCAGCCTGCGGCTTCAGGGATACGACTGACTTGTTTCACGTCGATGTGGACCACGTGTCCGGCCGTCGGGCGAGAACTTGCGGGTGTTCGGTTGCTGTCACTGTTGGGATATTTGAACCGCGAATAGTTGAGGCCGAGCGCTACGAGATGTAGCCGGAGACTTCGGGCGGTCATCCTGCCGCGGCTCGCCAACGAACCCGCCCCCGGTCGAACACGCCGTTTGGTCAGCCACGTGCTCATGCCGGGGGTCGACTCTCCCTCCCCCGCCTCCCCGTCACCGTGACCGAGCCGTCCGATGAGGGCCAGCCGCTGAGTGTGTCGCGGGGATGACGGCGTACCTTGCCGACATGGAGAGGGACCTTGACCGCTGCGCACTCGTCGTCGTCGACGTGCAGCAAGGCTTCGACGACCCGTGGTGGGGCCGGCGCGACAATCCCGCGTGCGACGACAACATCTCCTCGCTGGTGGCGCAGTGGGTGGCGCGCGACCGACCACTGGTGTTCGTGCAGCACGCGTCGGAGAACCCCGAGTCGCCCCTCCACCCGAAGTCCCCCGGCCGCGTTCTGAAGGGGTATCTAGCCCCCTACACGCCCGACCTGCTCGTCACGAAGAGCGTGAACTCGTCCTTCCACGGGGAGCCCAACCTCGACCGGTGGCTGCGTGCGAGGTCGATCGACCGCATCGCCGTCTGCGGCATCACGACCAACCACTGCTGTGAGACGACAGCGCGCGTCGGGGGCAACCTTGGCTACGACGTCCTCTTCGTCACCGATGCCACGCACACGTTCGACCGCCAGGCGCCCGACGGGGACTGGCTCTCGGCCGAGCAGCTCGCCCGGACGACGGCGACGAACCTGCACGACGAGTTCGCGACCGTGGTCTCCACCGAGGAGCTGCTCCGTCCGGCGGAAGGGTGAGCGAGCGGGCTCGGTCGGCACCGCCAGCGTGTGCGCATGCTCGCGCGCCCGCGCTTCTATCCGCGTCGACCGCCAGGTCCCAGAACCCAAGGCGCAGCGAATGGGAAAAGGGGCCTATTGGTCGAACCTCGCGATCCGCGGGGAAGAGTGTGTAGCCCGCGGCCCCAACACGGCCCAGAAGCACACCGAACCGGCGTTTGCGCAGGTCAGCGACACCCCGCCTCAGAACTACGACGTCTAGTCACGCTTGGTGAACGACATCGGCTAGGTGTCGCCGCGCTGCCGCTCTGCGCAGCGTGTAGTGATAGCGAGGGGGTGCCTCGGGCGCCCTGCTAAGTAGCGGTGGCCGATTCATGGACGCTCGCTAGTTCAGGTCTCGCGGACGAAGCTCGCGCAGTCGGAGCAATCGTCGAGAAACCGGTGACGGCAGTCGACGGTGTGCTGAAGAAACGTGATCGCCTGCCGCCTACGGGCAACCTCCTGTTCCAGCACTTCAATCTTCGCTGCCACAACCTTCTGGGCGTGCGCCTTCTTCGGAGACATAGCAGCGGTGGCCTCGGCAAGAGACAGGCCGACACGGCGGAGCTTCAGCACGGTCCGCGCCTGTTCCAGAGCCTGGTCGTCATAGTCCCGGTAGCCACTCGCATCTCTTTGGATAGTGAGGGCGCCGACCTGCTCCCAGTGGCGAAGGACGTGCGTTTCGACGCCGAGCCGCTCGGCGGCTTCACCAATCCTCATGCCCACCACCCTTGCCTTCAGGTCAACCTTAACGTTTACCTTCTCAGACATGCATGAGAATTCTCCCTCCCACAGCTCCAGCACGCCGTCGGTTCTGATTACCGGTGCGAGCGGCAACGTCGGCCGCGAACTCGTTGAACGCCTCGCCGCGAAGGCGAACGTCCGCCGTTTCGACCGACGCCAAGTCCAGGCTCGACCCGGCATCGGCTCAGTAGTCGGCGACCTCACCGACGTCCCTTCGATCCGCGCAGCGCTCCATGGCATCGACACCGTGTTCCTGATCTGGCCGCTGCTGGACTCCAGCGCGGCCGAACCACTGATGACCGAACTCGTCGCAGCCTCGCCGCGTGTGATCTACCTGTCGTCAACGGCAGTCAACGACGCCGACAACCGTCAGAGCGATCCGATCACCCAAGTGCACGCGGACATGGAAGCTTCGCTCCGCGCTTCGCGCCTACGCCTCACTGTGCTTCGCAGCGACACCCTGGCTTCCAATACCCGAGGCTGGGCGTCTCAGATCCGCACCGGGAACGTGGTGAAAGGTCCCGAACTTCCGGTCACAGCGATCGTGGACGAACGGGATGTGGCCGCAGCTGCCAGCGCCGTCATCCTCAGACCACACGAAGAATCCGAGTGCAACGCCTACTTGCTGACCGGACCAGAACTCCTCAGCCGTAGCCAACAGGTCCACATCCTCGGCACTGCACTCGGCCGACACCTGAGGTTCGAACCCATCAGCGCGGAAGATGCACGCGATCAAATGCTCGCCGACGGTCGCCCGGGCCATCTCGTCGACGCTCTGATCGCATCCTCGATCAACCGGCGCGAATCCGACCTCATCACCGATCACGTCGAACAACTCACCCGCCAAGAGGCCCGCACCTACGCACATTGGGCCCGCGACCACCGTCAAGAGTTTGAGCGCCCGTCGTGAACGGTGAACGCCTCGATTCAGTCGACCAGAGCCTCGAACCGTAGCGAAGCAATGTCAGGGCCATCAGCGTCGTGGACCTCATGGGGACCCGACGGCGCCTCCGTGTAGAGGCTGAGGTCTGGGTGGGCAGGGGGTCAACGTAGATAGGGCGACGTCACCCTGGAAACGTGGTCACTCGATTGAACTTCTTTGAAACCCTCGCGCCAGCTGGGGTAACGGGGACTCCAACCGAGCTGGAGCCGCGCTCGATTGTTGTCTGCGCCGCGCAGGCGGGTGCTATAGGCGACACCCCAACTCCCGGAAGCAAGCCACTCGACCACCGACAAACGGTCTCTTGGCGCCCAAGTCCCAAGCACATCGGCCAAGAAAGGAAGCCACGTCGACACAGGCGCCGGCTCATCATCGACGATATTGAATGATCCGGTAGATCGACGGTTCATTGCCGCGATGAACGCCGTCGCCGCGTCGTGAACGTGAATGAAGGAGAACACTGAGCGGCCGCCGCCCACAACTGGCACCTTGCCGATGCGCACTCGCTGGGTGAAAGAGCCGTCTGCTGCATAGATGGTTCCGGGCCCGTATTGGTGCCCGAGTCGTAGAACCGCACCACCGGATTTCGCAGTGCGATCCTCCAGACTGCGCAGAGCGTCGAGCGTGCATGCGAACTGGCTGGGAGGATGGCCCCAGAAAGAGGTCTCCTCATCGGCGAGAACCTGGTCCCTCGCGGTGGAGTCATTGGGCGGCTCGTATGCGTAGGCCAGGCTTTCACTGATCACGTACACATCGTTCAGCTCGTCGGCTGCCTCCATGAGATTCGCGGTGCCTTCCACGCGGAGCCGGTTCATGGGGGAAGGCTCACGCGGGAGCTTCTTCGGGTCGACAACTGGTGAAGGTGGGGCAATCAGGTTGACCACAACATCCGGACAGACATCATGCATCAATCTCGCGATCCTGAAAGGATCTAACTGGTTAGCCATAACGGGCAGAACTGATCCAGGCGCCTCGGCACAGAACGTGCGTGGCGTGGGGCTCATAGCGACGACGTCGTGCCCGGAAACGGCCAGCATGGGCACCAATTGACGCCCCACCGGGCCACCCGCGCCGACAACAAGTACTCGCATGGTCGCTCATCTCCTCTGGTGCTGGGGTGGCGGGGTGCTGTCGTCATAGGCCGGTCCCATTGCGTGACCGACAGGGCGCGACAGGCTCATGCGCACGCCTCGAGACCGAGGAACGAAACCACAGAGCCTGCCTGGCCGAGCCAGAATCCACGGATGCCGTCGTCGGCCCAAGCCAGCTCCCTCATCGCATCGTCAGCGTCGTAGTCGTCGGCCTGCAGGTCGAACATGAAGCGGGCCAGGCGCAGATCGACCGCCGCAGGATCCTGGGCCTCGGCCGCCGCACGGTGCGCGCTGTGGTCAGGGGTGTAATCGTTACCTTGCTTGCCGTCGGGTTCAGGGACGCGGCGGTCGGCGGGGGTGGGCATCACGAGTTCCCAGAGCTAGCAGTCCACACCGTCCACAGTGCTCGCGAACTCAGGGAAGTATTCGTTCGCGACGGCATTGGTCGGCTCGGGTGCGTCCCGGCCTGTTGCTGCGAGCGACGTGGGACGGCGGCCGGCACGGTAGATGAGGGCAGCTCAGTGTGGTCGGTGGTCATGGTTCTCATGCACCCGCTCTCGCTTGTGCTGCGTGGTGCCCATGGAGTGAGCTGGCGAAGCGCCGAACCCAACGGGGCGGATCAGAGTTGGGTTCTTGTTGTCCTCGGGTCGCCCGCACCGCGGCTGCGAGTCGTCGTGCGTCGGCCTGTCGGAGGAACTCGTCGCGGCGCTCGTGGGCCATGTCGGCGAGGAGGTCGAGGTGGGTCATGACTTCTCCTAAGGGTCGTGTGTCGGACCACGTCAGCATGTGTCGTTGGTCGATTGGCCTGCTACACAGAAGCCGCAGGCTTCGGCTGGCGCTTTTGCGCTTTCTCGAAGTGGCGCTCGCAGCCTGGACGCGCAAAGCACCCACTGAGGAAGGGCGGTTCACCCGGCACCTCTACCGCGACCACGGCAACTCGTCGTCGATGTCGGGAAATACTGCGGACCGCGGTCTGAATTGGCGCACGGTGACGCCGTGCTCAGCCGGGTGTGCCTCGCCGTCGACTCCAACCTCGGACCAAGGCAGGCAGGCCCACCCGGTCCGTACACCTCGACCGCGTCGTGGAGGCTCAACACGTCAACGGTGCGGCCGACCATGCGCGCGCCGGGTCGGACGGCCTGGGACCCGACGCTCGGTGCCGCCGCCGGATGGGGAACGCCCTCGAGAACGCCCCTTGGGTCTCTTCTTGTCATCAGGGACAGGTTCTCGGGTGCTCGTTGAGGAATGGTCGCGCGTTCGCTGCGCCGTCAGAGCGGCAGCTTGAGCCCCTCATGGGTCGCCTGATATCCCAGCCGTGCGTAGAAGCGGTGCGCGTCGGAACGGGTCTTGTCGGTCGTCAGCTGGGCGAGTGCCGCGCCGTGTCGGCGACCATGCTCATGCGCCCACTCGAACATCGCGGCCCCGAGGCCATCGCCCCGGGCCGTCTCCGCAACCCGAACCGCCTCGATCTGGATCCGGGTGATCGCCCCGCGGGACAATCCGGGGATAAGAGTCAACTGCATCGTCCCGACGACGACCCCATCCCGATCTCGCACCGCTGCCAGGAACTGGTTCGGGTCATCGTCGATGGCGCGGAACGCCGCGACGTACGCGTCCAGATCGACGGTTTCCCGGGCACGACCGATCGGGTCGTCGGCCAGGAGTGCGACCAAGGCGGGTACGTCGTCCACCCTTGCCCGGTCCACCCTGAAGCGCTCGGTCCCGAGCTTGATCACCTGCGCGTGGTCCGGTTCGTCCTCTTCCCGCACGTGCCTCAGCCTCCCACCTCGTCTGACGCCCTCACTCCTTCGCGTACCTATCCGGTGAACGTCTCGATTCCGTCGACCAGAGCCTCGAACCGTAGCGAAGCAATTTAAGTCGAAGGTGTGCTCGCCGGCTGGCAACTTGGCATACACGGCAGGCTGCTGCGAGTGCGTCCGGAGTCGTCGGACGAACCTACGTGCCTCTTCCACGGGCACGAACGAGTCGAGCGCGCGGCGCGCGATGAAGAATGTCACCGTACATGCGTCGGCGAGAGTCCATCGGTGCAGACGGGCCGTCGGACCGCGGTCGATCTAGGTGAAGGGCCCTAGAAACCGTACAGGCAGATCGCCCCCGCGATCTTCACCTCAGCCTGCCCGGAGTCACCTTGCGGGGCTAGCGCGGTCATATAAGAGGTCCCCCGACGAACACCGGCACCGCCCCGAGGTGGCCGGCGTTCTTGACATGCGGACCTGCCGCCGCTCATGTTTGGCGCACCTCAGCCGACCTCTTTGCCCATCGCGGTCCGCGGCCACCGGTCGAGGCCGGCCCGGATCTCTTCATCCCGTTCAGCCGCGAGGCCCGGGGTCAGTGACTCGGCAGCGAGCGGGACCCACCCGAGTCGCTGGTAGAACGGACCGTTGAACGGGACATCTCGAAATGTCGTCAGCGTCATACGTTTGAAGCCTCGGCTGGTTGCCGTCCGCTCGGCTGCGAACATCAGCGCTCGACCGATGCCGCGGCCCTGCCATTCCGGAGCGACTGTCACCTGCTCGACGTGCAGGGAACCGTCCAGCACCTTCATTCGAACGAACCCCACGACCTGCCAGTCGTCGGCAGCCACGAGGAGCTCGCCTTGTGCGCACGCTTCTCGGAAGGAATCCCCGGACGGGGCCGCGCCGTCGGCGACAACATGCATACCGAGCTCGCGGAATTGAGCGCCCGCGGCGACCTGCATCGTCGGCAGGCCATCAAGGTCGTCGTCCGTTGCCAGACGGATCGTCAGTTCTGTCACGGACACATTATCGGGCGCGACGTCGGCCGAAGGGAGTCAGGGCCCAGGGCCATGCAAAAGCCGGGGCGCGGGTTGGAACCCACGCCGAGAGATGCCTTGGTGATCAGGCGCCCGCTCCTTCGTTGACGGCGCTGTGCGAGCCCCAGGCTACGAACGCCGCTTCGGGAAAGCGCAAGGGACGACCCACAGTCTGCGGCTTCCGTGGAGTGGGCCACACCACCAAAGCGCGACTCTTGACCCCGACAAGAGGTAGCGGGGATCGAGCCCCGGCACAGTGACATCCGACAGACCATCCACGTCCCGGCAAACCTCGGCTCTAAGTCAAAGAAACCGAGCTGCCAGGCTGCGCATGCTGGGGTGAGGCGCCGTCAGACTGATACGAGCCGGTCGAGTACCGCACGACGGGGCTTTCGGCTCGTTCGGTCTCAATCGACGGGCCAGGCCCGGGACGAGGATAGGAAATGAGAACAAAGCCAGCAATCGCACCCAGCATTCTGGCCGCTGACTTCGCGCATCTCGCCGACGAGGCGGCCAAGGTCTCGAATGCTGACTGGTTGCACGTCGACGTCATGGACGGTCACTTCGTCCCCGACATCACGTTCGGCGTTCCAGTTGTCAAGAGCTTGCTCGCCGTGACCGCACTCCCCTTGGACTGTCACCTCATGGTGGACAATCCCTGGAAGTGGGCGCCCGCGTTTGCAGAAGCGGGCGCCAGCAACGTGACGTTCCATGTCGAAGCAACAAGAGACGTGAGGCGTCTCGCCGGAGTCGTTCGGGATGCTGGTTCCCAGGTGGCAGTCGCGCTTGACCGTGACACGCCGATCCAGTCCTACTTCGACGTCTTCGAGTACGTGGACATGGTCCTGATCATGACCATCAAGGCCGGCGCCGGTGGACAGGCGTTCATTGCAGAACTGCTCTCCAAAGTCCAACTAGCTCGGGCCCACGTTGTGTCCCACCACCTCGACGTCAGGATACAAGTCGACGGCGGAATATCTCCCGGGACCCTTGCGGCTGCAGCCGTCGCCGGGGCGGACACCTTCGTAGCCGGCACCGCCGTCTTTGGCGCTCAGGACCCCCGGGCGGCGGTTGATGTCCTTCGCGCGACAGCCCACCTGTCCCAGTGAACCCCCAGTCCCGCCTGTCCGGCTCGCTCGTCGCCACCCCTGGACCGCATCCACCTCGATCGACTTGATGGCTGGCGCCTGGCACCACCGGTCACATACCGCGCTCCCCCCGGGCCGCGCACGCTTCGTCACTGAAAACGCACTGAACGGGAGAACCCAATGACCACACCCGCCGCTCAGACAGCCTCTCCTGGTCTGCCGTCGGACAAGGCATCAGACTCCTACGTCTCACGCGTTGCGCCGGTGATACGAGAGGATGGCCACATGTCCAAGCCCATGCCCCGCGTGGTTGCCGTGAGTAGTGACGAGATCCACCGGTTCAGCAAGGTGCCGGCCGAGTCGATCACGCTGGTGACCGCCTTGGGTGTACGCGGAGACGCACACGCAGGAACTTTGGTGCAACACCGATCGCGCGTACGTCGCGACCCGAACCAACCCAACTTGCGCCAGGTTCACCTGATCCACAGCGAAGTCTTCCTTGAAGCCCGGACCATGGGTTACGAACTGGGGCCGGGCGATCTTGGAGAGAACATCCTTACCACGGACATCGACTTGCTCGGCCTCCCGACTGGAACGCTCCTCGACCTCGGCGGTCCAGTCGTGCGATTGACGGGCCTACGCAATCCCTGCGCTCAGATCAACTCCTTCCAGCCCGGGCTCCTCAAAGTCGTGCTGTCTCGAGCCGACGGGACGCCGACCGACGATCCGGCTCCGTCGACGGGCTCCCCGGAGTGCGCGACTACGTCGGTCATCCGAAAGGCGGGCGTGATGGCCGTCGTCGAACGCGGCGGAAGGGTAGGGCCTGGCCAACCCATCACTGTGGTCCTTCCCGACATGCCCCATGTAGACCTCGTCCCGGTCTAGGACTCGACATCGAAACCGACGTGCCTCGGGAGGCGAGATCTCTGGCCTCGGGAGGTTCTACAACGCCCGGAGGCGGCTCCATGACGCTCGCAGATTCCCCGCAGGTCGTAGACACGGCAGCTGTCCAGCACTCCTCCCGTTCCTACGTCCTCCTGGTGAAGTACACCGCCGATCTGGCCGCCGTTGACGCAGAGATGCCAGCCCACCAGCGGTTCCTCAACCAGCACTTCGCCAGCGGGGAGTTCCTCGTGTCGGGACCACGCGACCCACGCACCGGAGGGGTCATCCTCGCCCGCACCATCAGTGACGCCCGCGTTGCCCAGATCATCGCTACGGACCCGTTCCTCCAGCAGGGGTTGGCCACCTACGAAGTCGTCGGCTTCCATCCAACTCGCGGCCCGTTGGCCCTTTCATTGCGCGATGCCGTCGGACCATCCGCCACGACTGAGTAACCCCTGCATTGATCACCACTCGGCTTGGCTCCGAAGATCAGCGTTGGCGTTGCGCCATCGGGCGCCCATGGTGTCGCCTCCGTGTCCGTCCCCCTCGTCGATGAACAACTGTGAACCTGGCCAGCGGCGGTGTAGGTCCCAGGCAGTGATCGACGGGGAGGAGATGTCACGTCGTCCATGGATGAGTACGCCCGGCACATGAGCAAGTCGATCCATCTGGTCCAGTACCGGCGGATGACAGAACCCGTCATGCGACCAGTAATGGGTCGTGAGGCGAACGAATGCGTGCCGGAAGCGCGCGTCATCCCATCGCGGATCACGTCGAAAGCCGCCGGAACCGATCGAGACGTGCGTGTCCTCCCACAACGCCCACTCCAACGACGCCGCGTCGCGCACTTGCCATTCCGGCGAATTCATGAGCTCGGCGTAGGCGCCCACGAGTGTTCGCTCTCCTCGTCGGTAGCCGATACCTGACTCCTCCGCGTGGCGAGCGAGTCGCTCCCATGCCTCCGGATAGACAGCGCCAACCCCCTCGGTAATCCAGTCAACCTCTCGACGGCTCGTCGTTGTCACCGCAACGAGGGCCAGGCCAAGTACTTGATCGGTGTGTGCTTGCGCATAGGCAAGCCCAAGCGTCGTCCCCCACGAGACGCCATTCACGATCCAAGACGCGATCCCGAGATGTCGCCGGAGCCGTTCCATGTCACCAATCAGATCGGCGGTCGTGTTGTGCGTGAGTGACGTTGGGAGCTCCGAGGCGTGGGGCGTCGAGCGGCCACAGCCGCGCTGCTCAAATGCGACCAAGCGGGTTCGAGCCAAGTCGAACTGGTCCCGATAGCGACTGGTTCGGAGCGTGCCGCCCGGCCCGCCGTGCAGGTACACCGTTGGAACGCCGGTTGGGTCTCCCCACTCCTCCCAGTAGATCCGGTGGCCTCCAGCGGCACTCAGCATTCCCCGGTCTCGAGGTTGTTCGTCCACACGCATGTCAGCTCCCAAAGAAAGTTTGACCGGTACGTCTAGCGACGGCCCCCAGCGCACCCAGGCTGAGGCATGGGCGGCCTCCGGAGACCGTCGTCATACTCTCGCCCGGGCGCGGACGGCGAAGAGGGCACACGCGATGACGGCGAAGCCGCCGAGGATGGTGGGTCCCGTGATGTGCTCGCCAAGGATGAGGGCGGCCCAGCAGATGCTCAGGACGGGCTGGGCAAGCTGCACCTGACTGACCTGAGCCATCGGGCCGATGGCCAGGCCTCGATACCAGGCAAAGAAGCCCAGGAACATGCTGATCACCGCAAGGTAGGCGAACGCCGCCCACTGGGCACTCGTTGCGGCCAGGTGTTGCTGGGTCATGGATACGCCGGCCAAGAAAGCCATGAGCGGGAACGCCAGAACAAGAGCCCACGAGATGGTCTGCCACGAACCGAGGCTTCGGGACAGCAGTCCGCCTTCGGCGTAACCGATCGCGCACACAACAACCGCTGTGAACAGCAACAGGTCGGAGGAGTGGAGCCCGCCGAGGCCACCTCCCTGGAGTGCTGCAAAGCCGATGGCCGCCACAGCCCCGCAAGCGGCGGCGATCCAGAAGGCGCCAGGCGGGCGCTCGTGCCCGCGCACCACCGCCATGACTGCAGTCGCAGCCGGGAGCAGAGCGATGACCACAGCGGCGTGGCTTGCAGGTGCGGCTCGAAGAGCAAATGACGTCAGTAGCGGAAACCCCACCACGGCACCGCCGGCCACGACTCCCAGACGGGCCCACTGCATGCCGCGCGGCAGCGGTGTCCTGGTGGCGATGAGGGCGCCTGCGGCGAGCAAGGCGGCGATGACGGCTCGCCCCGACCCGACGAGAAGCGGCGAAAGTGCTCCGCCCTCGACCGCCACCCGGGTGAACGGCACAGTGAAGGAAAACGCTGTGACGCCGACAAGTCCCCAACGCAGACCAACCCGCGGCCGAGGTAGCACTGGCGTTCCGAAAAGAGTAGCGCTACTATGATTGTTCATGTCAAACGATAGCAGCGTGCGCATCGTCGACGAACTCGAGAACTGGATCGCACACGCCCCTCCCGGTGCACAGCTGCCGACTACACGATCACTGGTCGCGCAGTACAAAGCGAGCCCAGTCACCGTCCAGAAGGCGCTCCGAAGACTCACTGAATTGGGGCTCGTCGATACCCGCGCCGGCGTGGGTGCTTTCGTGCGCGATGTGCGCACGGCCCGCCCCCAGGACTACGGATGGCAGACCGCGGCTTTGGGCACCCCGCCAGGGGGTGAACGACGCGTCTCCTCCGCGCTACGAGTTGCGCCCAACGATGTGATAGCGCTGCATTCCGGCTACCCCGACCGCGAGTTGCTACCCGAGCGGCTGGTGCGGGCCGCCTTCACACGTGCAGCCCGTACTGATGCAGTGATCGGCCGACCGAGGGCGTCCGGCCTGCCCGAGCTACAAGCGTGGTTCGCCGCAGAGCTCGGAACAGTCACACGGGCCGAGATCGCTACACCCGCCGCCAGTGACGCGATCATTGTTCCAGGCAGCCAAAGCGGCCTCACGGCTGTCTTCCGGGCCTTAGCGGGCCAGGGGAACCCATTGCTGGTGGAGTCACCGACGTACTGGGGCGCGATGCTCGCGGCGGCACAGGCGGGCGTCCAACTCGTTCCGATTCCCAGCGGGCCGAACGGTCCTGACTGCGAGGAACTGGCCCGAGCGTTCGAGCACACCGGGGCGCGAGCGTTCTACGCGCAACCGAGCTTCGCAAACCCCACCGGCGCAAGTTGGGCGCCCGACGTCGCAGACCAGGTGCTCGAGCTGGTACGCGGTCATGGTGCGTTCCTGGTCGAGGACGACTGGGCACACGACCTCGGCATCGACACCGACTCGCTGCCCCTAGCGGCTCGCGATGACAGCGGACACGTCGTCTACGTCCGCTCGCTCACCAAGAGCGTCTCGCCTGCCGTGCGCGTGGCGACGGTCATCGCTCGCGGGCCAGCGCGCAACCGCATCCTCGGCGAGGTTCAAGCCCAGGCGATGTACGTCAGCGGCATCCTGCAAGCCGTGGCGCACGATGTCGTCACCCAACCGGCTTGGCACACCCACCTTCGCGCCCTGCGTCACCAACTGCGCGCCCGAAGAGACATGCTGATCCAAACCCTCCGCGAGCAAGTACCGGATGCCCACGTGGCCGCTCCTCCGCGTGGTGGGCTCAACCTGTGGGTGCGCTTTCCGGATGCCACCGACCTTGGCCGACTCGTCCGTGACTGCGAAGACGCCGGCGTCCTGGTCGCGTCCGGAGATGAATGGTTCCCCGCCGAACCGACCGCGCCCCATCTCCGACTCAACTACTCCGGTCCTCAACCAGGCGCCTTCCCCGAGGCTGCCCGCATCATCGGCCAGGCGCTCAGTCAGCAAACTTGACCGCCGCAGACGCCCGGTTGAGGTTGGTCTTCAAGCCCTCAGGCGGCTGTCGAACCCGCTGCGCATACTGCGAAAGCACGTCCAGACATGGAGCGGCAGCCCCTACTGCGCGATCGTGGGCCGCTGCGCCTGTCGTCGGCTGTCCCACACATAGAAGGCGCTGGGCATGCCGTTGTGCTCCCGCTCCGCGACGAACTCGAACCCGGACTTTTCCAGGACGTGTCGACTCGCCGAGTTGACCAGAGCTACATAGGCGGCGAGCTGTGGCAGGCCCTTCGGCTCCGGATGAGCGATGTGCCAGGCGACGAGTGCCCGGGCGAGCTCCGTGGCCAGCCCCTTGCCTGAGACGGAGGGCAGCAACGTGTAGCCGACCTCGCGGTAACCGGGCGGCGCTCCGAATCCGGCGCGGCCTAGAAACCTCCCGTCGTGGGCGACGGCCCGCCACTTCGCGGCGCCCCTTTCCTGCTCCTTCAGGTAGGTCGCGAGCCGATCACGGCTTTCGTCGCGTGACTCTGGGCGGCCTGGTCGGATCCACCGCATCGTGACGGGATCGGAATGGAGCGTGTGAAGGTCCTCGGCGTCTTCGGGCAACCAGGTCGTGAGCATCGCGCGCTCGGTGGTCAGGACGACACGGCGCTCCACACCACCAGTATTACGGATAGCCCACTTCACCGATCTGTGAGCGACTCGCGGCAGTCCGGACAGACATCACAAGGTCGACACGCGGTCGTCTCGCAACGTCGGGCGGTCCGTCACCGTGACCAATGACCTTCAGGATGAGGCAGTTGCGGACGTGCCGGTGCATGGATGGCTGCCTAACTCGTCAACCGCCTGCGCCCTCTTCCGGAAGACGACCAACGCGAGCTGGCCAAGGTGCCGGAAGGGATCGGTTGCCCCGAGCCGTTCCTCGACGTCAATGAGGTCTGACAGCGTCCGCGGGTCGTCGGGGGGCGGCGGATCGAGTTCGTCGGGGTCCACTGCGATGCGAACGCCGTACCATCGCTCCAGCTCGAGTCCGTGCGTGCGAGCGGAGGCGACCAGTTCTTCGAGGTCCACCGCCCGTGTCGGCGTGCCCAGCTCATTGACGTAAGCGACGTCCCGACGCTCTCTCTTGGCTCGGTCGGCTTCCTCGAATGCCGCTCGTGCCGCCACCCAGTCTTGCCGCGCCGCTGGGCGCCATACGGCGGAGGTCGTCGTACGAACCGCCAGCACCGCGACCCCACCGGGTCTCGTGTGACGTGCAATCTCGGCGATGACCGGCTCAGTTGCGGGGAGGTACATCAGCACTCCGAGCAGAAGCACGACGTCGAACCGCCTGCCCCCGGCCACCCGTGACAGGTCCTCGACCCCGCCGGCGACGAGGTCGACACGGGCCTGGACATGGCGGGGTTCCTGCTCCAGCTGAGAGGCGAAGGTGGTGCGCATCTCGGGATCGGGCTCCACGGCGAAGACATCATGACCAGCCTGCGCCAGACGCATTGACTGCGTACCCTGTCCGGCGCCGACGTCGAGCACACTGCCCGGAGGAGGTGGAAGATGCCGGGCGAGGTGACGAGTGATCACTTCCTGCCGGACGACGTTTCGGACGTGTCCTAGGCGATCGAGCCAGGCCGGGCGACCTGACGGGAAGGTGCTCGAGCTGTCCAAAGGAACTCACTTCTCTCAATGACATAGAGCCCGTCTCACGAGCGTTGAGAATCAGCCCGTACCGCGTTTTGACGCTCCGGTCATCGGGGCTGGTAGGCAGAGGCCAGCACGGAGACGGTGACGTGGTCCGGTAGGAGGGCCCCATCGTCCCAGTCCTCCGGGTCCAGATGCCGAGCAGTGGGCGTCATCCCGATCAGGTCGAGAGCCTGCTGCTGGGTCACGGGCATGACCCGCTCGACCTCTTCGGTCTTCACTGCCTCGAAGAAGGGATTCAGCGCTCGGTGTAGACGTTGTTCCTTGGCAGGGTCGACTGCGATCATCACGGGCAGAGACTCGCGCAGCTCGGCCAGATGCTGCGAGCGGGGACGGACGACGATCAACCGGCCGGTCGGACGCAGCATCCGGTTGAACTCGGCCGGATTGCGAGGGGCGAACACGTCCATGACAACATCGGCCGCTCCATTGACGAGGGGGAACGGACGGAAGACGTCCCACGTCGCCGCTGCGGCCCGTTCATGGGCTCGAGCCGCTGAACGCAGCGCGCGGACCGACGTGTCCAGGCCCAGGCCACGAGCGCCGGGCAACTGATCGAGCACACCGGCCAGGTAGTAGCCGTCGCCGCAACCGCTGTCCACAACCGTGGCGTGGTCAGACACGGCGTCGGCCGCCAGACGGATCACCACGTCGCGTATGGGCGCGTAGGTGCCGGTAGACAGGAACCGCATCCGTGCTCGAGCCATCGCTGCGTCGTCGCCGCTGGTGGCACGGGTGCCCGTCAACAGGCTGACGTAGCCATGTCGGGCGATGTCGAATGTGTGTCTCGCCGGGCATCGCACCGCACCGTCGTCTGCTCGCATGCCGCCGGCACCGCAGATGGGGCAGCGCATCAGCTCCAGGAACGGCGCCAGCTGAGGCGGAAGAGACACGGCCACATTGACCTCCTCACCATGCGAATGGAAGTGCGCCGCCTCTGTGCAAGTGGGGTCACCACTCACCCTGCCACCCCAAACAGCTGCCGCGAGCGATGCATCCTTGCATTTTTGCGTCACTGCAAGATTGCGTTACTGTACCCACATGAAGTCGGACGAGACAACACCAGGACTACGCGATCGCAAGCGCGCGCAAACGCGGGCCCGAATCGAAGCCGCCGCGATCGAGCTCGTCCTGCGAGACGGCCTGGACTCAGCGACCATCGACGCGATCAGCGAACGCGCCGACGTCTCGCCTCGCACGTTCTTCAACTACTTCGAAAGCAAGGACGCAGCGATCCTCGGCCTCCAGTCACGCGAGACCGACGAGGACGCCCTCGATGAACAGCTCGCCTCCGGCGGGGACCTCGACCCGATAGCGGCGGTGGTGAGCCTGGTGACGGCCACCATGGGTGTCGCCGGCCGGGGCAACCCGCACCTGCACCGCAGCCGAGTCGAGATCATGCGCCGGCACCCCGAGATCCTGAGCAGCCAGTTCGCGCAGCTCAGCGCCCGCCGTACCCGTTTGGTCGACCACGTCGGCCAGATCCTGTCCCGGCAGCCCCGGTTCCAGAACGACGTCGACGCTGTGCCCCGGGCGAACATCGTGCTCGCCATCTGCGTGAGCGCAACACGCTCGGCAGTCGAGGACTGGGCTCGAACAACTGACATCGAGCACGTCCGCGGAACAAGCGCCGGAGAGACCGACGACATCGAACGACGCGCGATCGCGCTCGTCCACAGCACATTGGGAAGGCTCGCGTGAACACGACACCCAACACCACACCCCGCCCCGCTCCCGAAGGGGGGCAGCAGCGCAGCGTTCTGTTGGTGTTCCTCGGTCTGATGGTCGCCATGCTGCTGGCATCTCTGGACCAGACGATCTTCAGCACCGCCCTGCCCACGATCGTGGGAGACCTCCATAGCGTGAACCACATGCTGTGGGTCACCACGGCCTACATGCTGGCCTCGACCATCATGATGCCGGTCTACGGCAAGGTCGGAGACCTGATCGGTCGCAAGAACATCTTCATTGTTGCGATCGGCCTGTTCATGGCGGGCTCGGTATTCGGAGGCCTCGCCGACACCATGACCGTCCTCATCATCGGTCGGACTGTCCAGGGGCTGGGGGGCGGTGGTCTGATCATCCTGGCCCAGGCCATCATCGCCGACATCATCCCGGCCCGGCAGCGTGGCAAGTACATGGGAGTGCTGGGTGGCGTGTTCGCGCTCTCCTCGGTCGCTGGCCCCCTTCTGGGTGGGTTCTTCACCGAGGGCCCCGGCTGGCGTTGGGCGTTCTGGGTGAACCTTCCGGTGGGAGCCCTTGCGCTCACCCTGGCCGCGTTCTTCCTACACCTCCCGATGCGTGATCACACGCGTGCACGGATCGACGCGTCCGGGATGCTGCTCCTTGCGCTCGCGTCCGCAGCATTGGTCCTCACGTCGGTATGGGGCGGCACGACCTACTCCTGGGACTCGGCAGTCATCTTGTCCCTGATCGGTCTCACCGTCGTCTGCGCGGTCGGGTTCGTGGTCGTGGAACGGCGAGCTGCCGAGCCGGTCATGCCCCTTCCTATGTTCGGCGAGCGGAACTTCGTCCTGGCCACGACCGCGGGCCTGATCATCGCCGTCGCGATGTTCGGCGCCTTCGCCTACATGCCGACGTACCTCCAGATGGTCACCGGTGCCGGCGCGACCCGGGCCGGGCTGCTGATGACCCCGATGTGGGCCGGCATGCTCGCCGCCTCCACCCTCTCAGGACAGGCCGTCAGCAGAACCGGCCACTACAAGCGGTTCCCGCTGGTCGGCACCGTCTGCGTCGGCACCGCCCTGGCTCTCATGTCCACCATGACGCCCGGCACCCCCGTCGCCGCCACCTGCGGCTACCTGGCGCTGATGGGCGTCGGTCTCGGTCTCAGCAGCCAGATCCTGGTCCTCATCGTGCAGAACGCCTTCCCCTCCCGACAGGTCGGAACCGCCACCGCCGCGACCACCTACTTCCGTCAGATCGGCGCCTCCCTCGGCTCAGCGGTCGTCGGCACGCTCTTCGCTTCCCGCCTGACCGACCTCCTCACCAGCTCGGCTGGCCCAGACACGAGCCGCGGAACGGGGAACGCGAACGCGCTGACGCCCGACGCCGTACGCCGTCTTCCGGCCCCCGCGCACGACCTGATCGTCACCGCCTACAGTCACGCCCTCACTCCGGTGTTCCTCTATCTGGCGCCGCTCCTCGGCGTGGCTGTCGTGCTCCTCATGCTCATCACCGAGAAGCCGCTGCCCACCGCCAACGACCCGGCGCGTCTCGAACCGACCCCACTGGCCATGGCTGAGACAACCCTCGACTGAGATCCGTGCCGAGGACCGACACGTCAGGAGAGCCTGGGAACGGGGCGTCGAACCATGCCACGCAGGCTGAACCTCGCGCTGTTCGGTGCGTTCTCAGGTGCTGAGAACGCGGTGCAGACGGACAGCCGCGGCGAGTTCCGCGCTGCGGCCCAGGACGCTGCGGCCGAGCAGCTCCTCGATTCCGCGGATCCGGTAGGCCACGGTGCGGTCGCTGACATGGAGCTCGGGTGCCGCTGCGGCGGCGTTGAGGCCGGAGTCGAGATAAGTCCCGAGCGTCTCGCGCAGCACCGTGGTCTTGGGATCTCGCGCGGTCAAGGGACCCAGCTCGCGCTCGACGAATCGGCGGGCGGTGCGGACATCGGAAAGCATCGCCGCCTCCAAAGCCACGTCGTCGTACCGGGTCACGGACTGTGCCAGGTGTGCGGAGACCCGGTTCGCGGCGAGTGCCTGCTCATGACTCTCGCGGAAACCGGCGATTCCCCAGGAGCGCTCGCCTGCGGCGTAACGGGTCTTGTCGTCGCCCCGCGCCCACACGAGGTCCTGCCACTGCTGAGGATCGGAGCGACGGGGAGAGCCGAGCCACGCCCACACTGTGTCGTCGGTCATCGCCACCGTGAGCAACGAGCGTTCGAGCCGGCGCGCCAGGTCGCGCAGAGAGGCGTCGGCCGTCGAGCCGACGGCCACCACGGCGAGGTGCTCCTGCTCGAGGCGGTAGCCGAGCTCCCCGCTGTCGATGCTGGCCCCCGCGAGGACGTCGCGCACGAGCTGGACCCGTCGCTGGATGCTGCTCCGGAGAACGCGCTGGCGTTCGGCGGCGTACTCCTCGGCGACCTCGGCCACGACGCGGTCGACATAGGCGAACAGGTACTTCGACCCGATCAGCGTGGCGCTGTGTCTCTGAGCCGATGCGAGGTCGAGCTCCTCGAGGAGCGTGAAGAGCCGCTCGAGGACGACGGCATGACCGATCCGGTAGGTGTGCAGCAGCGGCTCGAAACCCACCTCGGCGCGTGCGGTGGCCCGCGCCTCGTGGAGTGCCTCGGCAGGAGCGTTGCGTGGGGGTTCGCGATCGCCGCCGAGCGACTGTAGGAAGGCTCGGACATTTCCGTAGCACGACGCACGCAGGCCTTCTGCGAGCTCGGGCCGAGAGTAGACATCGAAGCCCGGCGCTTCGTCGCGCATCCGGCCGAGCATGGTCTCGACCAGGTCGTCGGTCTCGCTGACCAGCCTGGCAGCCACCGTTTCCAGCGTCTGATCGACCCCCGTCACGTTCGCCGGCTTGGTGTGAACCACCGCCACTCCTTCCGCCTGCCCAAGAAACGATGCTACGCCGCACGTTTCGCCGATTCGCAACGGCCAGTCGTCACCTTTCGGATTCCGGGGAGCGCGCGAGATGAACGTGACTCCAGGATCGATTGACAAGCAGAACACCGTCCGGGATCGCAAGAACCCAGACGGACCAGTGACCCCGGTGACCACCGCGCAGGGCAGACGAGAGGAATCCACGCCAGTGGAGCCGGCCCACGCCTCGACCATTCAGGAGAGACCGATGACCTCACCACAGAACAAGGTGCTCGCCGACGCATTGCGACCTGGCGAAGACGGCTACGACGCCGCCGCACGAACGTTCTTCGCATCGGGCCAACCGGCGATTGTGGTCAGGCCTCGCGAGCCGGACGAGGTCGCGGCGGCCATCCGGTACGCCGCGGCTCACCGCTTGGCGGTCTCGGTGCGCTCGGGCGGCCACAGCCCCCTCGGCCACAGCACGAACACCGCGGGCATGGTGATCGATCTGAGGCGACTGGACCACATCGAGATCCTCGATAGGGAACGCCGCCTGGTACGTGTCGGCGGCGGGGCCACCTGGGGTCGCGTGGCTGAAGCCCTGGCTCCGTACCGCTGGGCCATCACCGCCGGCGACACGAGTGACGTCGGGGTCGGTGGCCTCACCCTGGGCGGGGGGATCGGCTGGATGGTTCGTCAGCACGGACTGACGATCGACAACCTGGTCGGGGCGCGGGTGGTCACCGCCGACGGTCGTCTTCTCACGACCTCAGCTTCTGAACACCCTGACCTGTTCTGGGCTCTGCGCGGCGGCGGAGGCAACTTCGGCGTCGTCGTCGACTTCGACTTCCGTGCCCAGCCTGTCGGCAGGGTGCAGTTCGGGACGGTGGCTTACGAGTTCGACGACCCGGCCGCTCTGATGGCCCGCTGGCGCGACGCGATGCAGTCGGCGCCGGAGGAGCTGTCGAGCACCCTCGCGCTCACACCGCGGATGGCGGGTGCGACCCCGTCGGTCGTCGTACTGCTGTGTTACGCAGGCTCGCCCGGGTCCACGGCATCCCAGGCCGATGCAGCCGTTCGCCCGTTGCTCGAGCTGGGAACGGCGACCGCGGTGGACATCTCCGAGCGCGACTACGCCGACATCCTCGAGCACGCCGCGGCCCCACCGGGTCTCCGCCTGGCGATGCGCAACGCACTGGTCTCGACCCTGGACGACGCCACGATCGCTCGGGTCCTTCAGGTCCACGACTCCGGTGTTCCGACGGCCATCGCGGTGCGTAGTCTCGGGGGCGCCTTCGGTCGCGTGCCCTCCGACGCGACGGCCTTCGCACACCGCGACGCTTCGGCGATGATCGTGGCGTTGCTGATGATCTCGGATTCGGCCACCGAGGCGCAGGTCGAGCACGCTCTCGTGTGCTGGCGATTGGTCGCGGCTCGTGGGATCGGCACCTACGTCAACTTCCAAGGTGCGGCCACCGCCTCAGATCTCGCGGCGGCGTATCCCCCTGAGACGTACGCACGCTTGGCTCGGATCAAGCACCTCTACGATCCCGACAATCGGTTCGCGCTCAACCACAACATCCCGCCGGTGCGCCTGAACCGGCCGGGCGCCCGACACCATCCGCTGACGTGAACGTCCCTGGGTGGCTTCGCCGGATCCTGCCGCCGACCCCGCTGGAGAGGGGGCTGGCTCTGCAATGCGTGCTGTCGGCGTTCGCCACCGGCTCCTTCATGACCGGGACCGCGGTCTTCTTCACCCAGGTCGTCGGGCTGACCGGGGCGCAGGTCGGACTGGGGATGTCGGTCGCCGGCGTGGTGACGCTAGCGCTCTCGGTTCCGCTCGGACGTCTGGCCGATCGGGTGGGTGCAAAGATCCTCTGGGCGGTTGCCTCGTTCGTCGAGGCCCTGCTCTACCTCGCGTGGCCCGAGGCCGGAGACATGCTCGGCTTCGTGGTGCTGCTGTCCCTGCTCTCTGTCGTAACCCTGGCCGGGTCCACTGGCAAGAACGTCTACCGGATTGCCATCTTTCCGCGTGAGGTGCGGTTGCGGGCACTGGCCTATCTGCGTGCGGCACGCAACGTCGGGTTCTCCCTGGGCGCCTTGGCCGGCGGCATCGCCCTGGCGATCGGTACCCGGGGAGCGATCACCAGCGTTCCCCTGGCCACCGGCGTGCTGCTGATTCTCAACGCGGTGATGGTCGCGCGGCTGCCGGCGGTGGCGCAGCCCACACGCCTTGAGCCGCCGCCCGGCCAGCAGCTCACGGTGGCACCTCCGGCCTGGCGCAACCGGGGATTCGTGGTGCTGTCGGTCACCAATGCCGCGCTGGCCTCGAACCAGGTCCTGCTCAACGTCGTGGTGCCGTTGTGGCTGGTCGAGCGCACTGATGCGCCACACGCCCTTCTGGCCTGGCTGTTCGGCACGAACACCGTGATGGCGGTGATGCTCCAGGTCCGGGCCTCCCGAGGTTCGGAGACCGTTGACGGCGCCCTGCGCGCCGTACGGCGGTCGGGGTGGGCGTTCGTGCTGTCGTGCCTGGTGGTCTCCGTGACCGACCAGACGGTGGGCTGGGTGTCGATCGTGCTGATCTGGCTGGGCCACGTCACGATCACAGGCGCCGAGCTGTGGGAGTCGGCCTCAGACTGGGGCTTCCAGTCCGAGCTCTCCGATCACCGGCGCCTCGGCGACTACCAAGGGGTATGGAGCCTCGGCTACCAGGTAGGTCCGGTGATCTTCCCCGGCCTGTACACGTTCCTGGCGCTCCAGTGGGGGGCACTCGGTTGGGCGTTGATCGCCGCGCTCGCCGTCCTTGCTGCAGTGGTCGCCCATCCTGCGGCACGCAGCGCCCAGCGTTTTCTCGAACGTGCCTGCTGGGCGGACGACGATCTGGCCGAGCTCGAGACACCGGTGTGGTGACCCGACAAGCGCGCGACGACGTGCCTTTCGGTTTGTCGTAGGCAACGCAGCCGACTCTTCGGATTCCTCGTAGCGAGGCGGTTGTGCTTCGGGTGAAAGTTGACTTAGACATCAACACACGAACGGGTCTGGTCGCCATCGCCCTTGCGATGGCTCCCGAGATCCGACGACAACCCAACCGGGAAGAGCCATGACAAGCCGAGTGCACGACCCCAGCACCATCACCCGCAACGACCGGCGAGGGGGCCAAGACCGACGTCGGTCCGTCCTTGCGGCGCTGTACGCGGGCCTGACCACGACCGTGGTCGCCTCGATCGCGCCATACGTCGACCAGGCCACGTCTCACAGCCTGGCGGACCACATCCGGGCCGGGTATCCGAGCTTCACCCAGGCGCGGGTCGACACCGCGGTCACCACCTACGAGGTGATCCTGACCGTGATCGGGGTCCTGGGGGTCGCCGGCTGGGCCCTCGTCATCCGCGCCGTCATGACCGGCAAGCGTGGCACGGCCCCACTGGCCACGGCCCTCTTCGCGGTGGGGCTGGGCATCGCCCTCACCGATCTGCTGATCAAGGACACGTCCGGGGCGACCGGCCTGTCTCCGCTGCTCGGCTCGGTGGGCCTCTTGCCGTGCCTGCCGGGGCTCGTCGCCGTGGCCCTGCTCTGGCGGCGGCCGCAGCCACGCCGTTCGTGAACCCAGGACGAGACAACACCACAGCTGCGGACTGCCGCAGGACGAAGACCGACGAGGCGCCCGAGTAGGGCGAGAGGTGATGATCGAAGATGAAGCAGATGCGACTGGACAGCGAGCTGGAGCCGTTCCTGGGATCGTTCCCGCCGGCCAGCCTGAGCGACCCGGTGACCGCCCGCGAGCAGCTCGCGGCACTGGCGGCTGTCGCACCGGCGCCGGACACGACCGGGATGGAGATCGAGGACCGCGTGGTGCCCGGCCACCCGTCAGTCCCCGTGCGGATCTACCGGCCGCGGCAGGCACACGGGGCCATCGTCTGGCTGCACGGAGGCGGCTTCGTGATGGGAGACCTGGAGACAGAGCATCCCTGGGCCGTCCGGATCGCAGAGACCTCGGCGGCAACGGTGGTCTCGGTGGACTACCGCCGAGCACCCGAGGAGCGGTTCCCTGCCGCCTTCGATGACGTCTACGCCGCGTTCACCTGGACGGTCGAGAACGCCGCTCGAGCTCGGGATCGACCCGGAAAGGATCGCCGTCGGTGGCCACGCTGCCGGCGCCGGGTTGGCGACAGCGGTGGCGTTGCGCGCCCGCGACGAGCACGGTCCGACTGCCTGCTTCCAGCTCCTCAGCCAGCCCGAGCTCGATGATCGGCAGCAGACCTGGTCGGCACGGAACTTCACCGACACCCCGTTCATGACCCGCGAGAAGGTTGCCGCATCGTGGCAGCACTACCTCGGCTCCGCCACTGCCACGCCGTACGCCGCGCCGGCGCGGGCCGACGATCTGGCCAACCTGCCTCCGGCGTACATCGCCAGCGCAGAGTTCGACCCCAACCGCGACGAAGCCATCGACTACGCCCAGCGCCTGCTCCAGGCCCACGTCCCGGTCGAGCTGCACCAGTGGTCCGGAACCTTCCACGGGTCACAAGCCATCCTCTCCGCCGACGTGTCCCAGCGACAGATCGCCGAGCTCGGCTCTGTGCTGCGGCGCGCCCTCGCCGCCTGACGGACGCTTTCGGCCCCGCCCGTGGTCGGGTCATCGCGAGAGCAGCAAATGGCACCAGGTACGCCGTCGTCGCTCGGCGCTGGCAGTTCTCGCAAGAGAGCGCCCCAGTTCGATGGATCACGTAAGCAAGAGAATTGGAAGTGGAACTGCTGATGAGCACGCTCGACCCCGCTAAGACGCGACCCGAACCCCTCAGAGCGCGCCCGAGCCGGCGAGTCTGGCTGGGAGTCTGGACGCTTTCCGTCGGAACGTTCACGATGGCCACGGTCGAGGGCCTGCCCGTCGGGGTGTTGACGCCCATGAGCGCGGACCTGCACGTCTCCCAGGGGGTGGCCGGCCTCTCGGTGACGATTCCCGGACTGATGGCTGCCCTGACGGCCCCGCTCCTGCCACTGCTCAGTCGCAGCCTGGACAGGCGCACGGTCTTGCTCGCTCTGCTCTCGCTGCTCGTGCTCGCTAATGTGCTGACCGCGTCCGCGCCGAGCTTCCTGGTGCTTCTCGCGTCAAGGCTGGCCGTCGGAGTGTGCATCGGAGGGTTCTGGTCCCTGGCCGCTGTCGTCGCAGTGCGCCTAGTCCCGGACGAAGACATCCCCCGCGCTCTGTCCATCACCTTCACCGGCGCCACCGCAGCGAGTGTGATGGGAATTCCAGCCGGGGCTTTGATCGGATCGACCACCACCTGGCGCGCGGCGTTTCTCACCGCCGGCGCTCTGGCCGTTGTAGTCGCCGTAGCTATCGCCGTCTTCCTTCCCAAGCTGCCGCCTGCCAAGCCGATCGACCTTCGGACCATCAGGGCGCAATGGGCCAAGCCTGGCGTTCGAGGTGCAGCGACCGCGACCCTGCTGCTCGTGGGCGGCCACTATGTGGCCTACACCTTCGTGAGCCCTGCCCTCGAGGACATCGCAGGCGTTGACCAGCGCTGGATCAGCACCCTGCTGTTCGGCTTCGGGGTCGCCGCAGTCTTCGGGACGTTGGCTGTCGGGTCCGCGGTATCGCGCAGCCTGCGCGGCAGCATCGTCTACCTGAGTCTGCTGTTCGCCGCCGTACTGGCGACCTTCCCGTGGATCGCCCACAGCACTCCGCTGGCGGCCCTGCTCCTGATCGTGTGGGGCCTGGCCTTCGGCGGCGTGCCTGTCGCGGTGCAAACGTGGATCGTCCGGGCGGCCGGGAGCGAAGCGGAGGCCGCGACTGCTCTCAACACGACGGCGTACAACCTGGCCATTGCCGTGGGCGCCTTTACCGGGGGACTCATGATGAGCGCAGCGTCTGTATCCGCGGTGCTGTGGACTGGCGCAGCCCTGGTGGGCGCCGCATCACTAGTGGCTGGGATCGTCGGGAAAGACAGTGTGCAGCCAGAAGCTGCGGCTTGACCTGACACGTGGCTCGACTCGGTCGACAGCACCGGGAGCGAAGGAAGGAAGGAAGCTCAATGCCCGACGCCCCTGAGGTCGACGTCGCAGGGACGGCCGACATTCCGCTGGAAATGCTCGACTCGGTCGAGGTCTCCGCGCTCCCCGTGCCTGCCGAGGTCATGACGGCCAAGCTGAACCTCGCGCCCGGGAGTCCCGGCACGCCTCCGCATCGCCACTCCGGTCCCGTGTTCGGCTACATGCTCGAGGGCGAGATGGTCTTCGAGCTCGAAGGTGATCCTGAGCGGATCCTCCACGCCGGCGAGTCGTTCTGGGAGCCGGGAGGTGACGTCATTCACTACCAGGCGGCGAACCACCTCAGCGGCGGGTGGACCCGGTTCGTCGTCGTCATGCTCGGCGTCCCTGGCGAGCCGATGCTCACCCTCGTCGACGACGAGGAGCTGGCGGCTCGAAGGTATCGCCGCGCTCCTCGCCCTCCTGGCCCTGAGCGTCCGCGGTGAGCGGCGCGCTGGATGTCGTCGTGGCCGGCGCCACCGGGGTGATCGGACGCCGTGTCGTCGCCATGCTCCACGGACAGGGTCACCGGGTCACGGGTCTGACGCGGACCGCGGACAAGGCGCCGCAGCTGGCTGCCCTCGGCGCACAGCCGGCCGTCGCCGACGCCTACGACGCCGACGCCCTGGCCGACGCCCTCGCGAATGCGGCGCCCGACGTCGTCATCCACCAGCTGACCGACCTCGAGAACGCGGACTCGGCCGCGAACGCCCGGCTCCGGCGAGAGGGGACGGCCAACCTGGTCGCGGCCAGCCGCGCCGCCGGCGTACGACGCATGGTCGCCCAGAGCATCGCCTGGGCCTACGCCCCTGCAGACGCCGCAGTGCCCGGCCCTACGCACGAACCTGCAGACGAATTGACACCGCTGGACCTGAACGCAGCCGAACCGCGAGTGACGATCGTCGACGCGGTCGCGGCATTGGAGGACGCCGTCTCGGGCATGCCAATGGGGGTCGTCCTCCGGTACGGCATGCTCTACGGTCCGGACACCTGGTTCCAGCCCGGCGGGCCAAGGGCCGACGCCGCCGCCGAGGGACGGCTCGCCGCGGACCGGTCGGTCACTAGCTTCCTCCATGTCGACGACGCCGCGGCAGCAGCCGTCCAAGCACTCGGGTGGGCTCCCGGGACCTACAACGTTGTCGATGACGAACCGGCCATGGGCATCGAGTGGGTTCCCGATTTCTGCCGGTTCCTCGGCCTGCCCGCCCCCGAGCCGAGCCAGGCGCGGGCCGCGTGGGCATCCGGCGCCACCAACAGGCTCGCCCGCAATCAGGGCTGGGCTCCACTCCATCAGACCTGGCGTGGCACCTGGGGGGCCGGCATCTCGCCCAGTGATCGTTAGCCACCGCGCGAGCCCGGGCGTGCGGGACGGCGCATGCGCTGGACCTCGGCGCGGTCGGCTGACCGGTGCCCGGGGGCAGACGATGCTGGGCATAGCGCCCTCACCAAAGAGGACTGATCGCCTTCCACCCTGAGCGCAAGGGCGACACTAGCCGCTGACGGGCCTGCGGTCTTCGAAGTCCTCGAGCGGCTGATGGGGATCGCCCATCCCGAGCCGCCTCTGTGGCCGAGATGGTGTCCATCCCCTGGACCGTTCGCACTGAGCCGCCACTCGGCGGGGCCGAATCGAACCCAACGGAAACTGCTTCTTTGCCTGGCCACGCTGGATTTGAACCCGAGGCATTCGGCACCCAACGGTTCAATTCCCGGCACTCCCCCAGATCGCCCCGCGCATGAGCCGTGTCCGATTCGCGCTAGATACGCTCCGCAAACCGGGCGTATGTGGCCACTTTGTGGACACCGGTACAAATCAAACAGGCCCCGAGTTCTGCGTTTCCGCAGGTCAGGGCCTGTCTTTCGTAGCGGGGGCAGGATTTGAACCTGCGACCTCTGGTTATCGGGTCAAGTCGCCGGCGGTATCTCAGGCGATTCGGTAGGTCGCGTCGCTAGCTGGACCTCGCGTTCGAGCGCCAGGCCGTCATGCCATTGGCCCAGGTCAGCGCCGGTCAGGGCATGACCGTGACGTCGCTAGGTAGTAACCGCGCACCTTCCTCGCGTGGGCAACCCTGCCCGCGGCATCGAAGGAGTCCTCATGAGCACAAGCATCACGGCGGACACGACGGTCGCCGAATTGGTCGACGTCTGGCTGAAACAACTGCGGGGCGAGGGCCGCCTGGAGACAACCACGATCAACGAATACGAGCGGGTGATCCGCAAGCAGGTCGTGCCAGCACTCGGGTACGTCCCGCTCCACGAGCTGAGCACCAGCCGAATCGATGCCGTCCTTGCCGATCTCGGCACCCGGAGCGGGAACCTGCAACGCAAGGCCAAGGTCGTGGCCGGAGCGATGCTGGACGTGGCAGTCGCGGTTGGCGCCTTGTCGGCGAATCCCGTGCGCGGGTCGATGAGCGTGCCGCGGCCCAAGACCGAGCGGCGGGAACTGACGTCTACCGACGTGGAGATGGTTCGGGCTGCGGTTGGCACCTGGATTGCCAAGGATCGGCCCGGCCCGAAGTCGTCCGGCGAGATGGCCGACATCATCGACCTGATGCTCGCCACCGGCGCTCGCATCGGCGAAGTGCTCGCCCTCCGGTGGAGTGACGTCGACCTCGATGTCCGAAGCCTCGCGATCAACGCGACGATCAAGACCGAGCCCGGCAGGGGGACCTACCGCAAGCCGCTGGCAGACCCGCGGACCGTCGCGCTGCCGGAGTCCGCGGTCACCGTGCTCCGCGGTCGTCGGGGCACTCAGCATGACGCCGATGTCGACGCCGTGTTCACAACGCGGAACGGGACGTGGCATCAGGTCAACAACGTCGAGCGGCGTTGGCGGCAGATCCGGAAGGACACCGGTCTCGAGTGGGTGACGCCGCACGCGTTCCGCGGAGTTCTGGCCTGACGGCGCTCCTCATGCCACTTGGTTGGCGTCGCCGTCCTCTTGTGGGTCGATGCGGTCCAGGCGGCGGTCTTCCTCGTCGGTCTCAGGACGTGTGAGCAGCGCACCGTCTGGCGCGTTCGGGCGCAGGGTGAGTTCCAGAATCGCGGCTGGGCCGAAGTCGATCGTGCGGTCGGGCTCGATGTAGTGCGCCTCGGTGATCGCCTTGGAGGTGTGGCCGAGGTGGGTGGCCGCCGCGTCGACGCCGAGACCGCGGGCGAGCACTGTCGCCCCGGTACGCCGGTACCAGCGCGGCGTAATCCCGGAGTTCTCGAGGCCAGCGATCATGAGGAACTCCCGGAAGGTCCGGCGCACGTTGTGCTGGCTGAGCACTCCCCCGGTCTTGTTGGCGAAGATCGTGTGCTCCGACTGCTGCGGTGGCATCGCGGCCAAACGGTGCCGAAGGACGTCGGCAGCGAACTCCGGCACCGGGACCGCGCGCACCGAGGCGCCGGTCTTGGGGTGATCCTGGCGGAAGCTCCCCCGCCCTTGTCGGTAGACCGCGGTGCCACGCACGTGGGCGACCATGCCCCGCTTGCCGTCCTCGATGTCGCATGGCCGCAGGGCAAGAGCTTCGCCGGGGCGCATGGACGTGCCGGCGAGGACCTCGATCAGGTCACGCACGTTGTCGTCCGGCTTCGGCCCCATGCGGTCGGGACCGGTGCGCCAGGCAGCGGCCGCCGTGCGGATCGCCGCGATCTGCTCGAGGGTGAGCGCCTGGGGAGCGCCCTTGGGCTTCCGTAGCGGCGAGGTTCCCTCGACGGGGTTGCGGGCAAGGGCGTCGTGGCGTAGCGCGTAACCGAACAGCTGGTTCAGCAAGGTGCGCGAGTGCTTGGCGCGCGAGTATGAGACAGCCGCCTGTGCCTTGAGGAAGGTTTCGACCCGCCCTGTGGTGATCTCGCCCAGCGTGTAGTTCTCGAAGTACGGCCTCACGTGCACGCGTAGGTCGTCACGATAGTTCTCCTTGGTGCCATCGGAGATCTCGCGCAGCTCTAGGTCCGCCAGCCACAGCTCAGCCAGGTCCGTGAAGTGGCTGGACAGGTTCAAAAGCCCGCCACTGCCGTAGCCGGGCCGGTGCAGAAGCCGTTCCCTGAGCAGCGACGTGGCGGCGCTGCGCGAGGCGCCGGTGGCCTTGACCTGCCGCAGCCTACCGTCGAGGTCTCGGAAGCGAGTCTCGGCGATGTACCGGCGGCCGACGCCCTTGCGGCGTACGTTGATCGAGCCGTAGGTGCCGATCGCGGTCCGGGGCCTTCCCGTAGTCATCGTCGGTCACCGGAGCGGTGTCGTTCAGCGTCTTCGGCTTCCAGCCGCGCGAACCAGGCCTCGACCTCGCTGGCGCGGAACCTGAGCTCCCGGCCGATGCGGAAACCCCTCGGCCCGCGGCCCTGGCTGCGCAGGTCGTAGATGGTCTGGCAGCTGACCTGCAGCCGCCCGGCGAGTTCCTTGAGCGACCAGGCCTGCTCGAAGGCTCCGTGGACGACGGTCGCGTTGCTCGCTGCGGTGTTGGTTGGCTCCATGGGAGCAAGGTGCGCGAGGCACGCCGAGCGCGACCCAGACCGTCCGAGACAAGGCCGCAACAGGTCGATCTGGGACGCGTAAGTGTTGCCTTTATGTGACCAGGCCATGCTCTTTCCCCTCTGTGAGGGTTCAGAACATGGCGCTGACCTGCGTGTTCGGTGGAGCTGAGGGGACTCGAACCCCTGACCCTCTGCATGCCATGCAGATGCGCTACCAGCTGCGCCACAGCCCCATGCTCACTCCCGGCGTCAGCCGGGCAACCTGCGGAATCCTAGCCAACCGGCCCGTCGGTTGCGAAATCGGGTCCGTGGCGGGCACCGACGGCCTTCTCGTTGTACGACGTGAGCCGCAGGCCGCCGCGGACGGCGTGCTCGGACAGCACGGAGTAGCCGCAGTTCTCCGGTCCCTGCAGCGACCGCGACAGCTCCCACGGCCAGTCCAGCAGCCCCATCACGGCGACCTTGAGGCACGCGCCGTGGAGCACCGCGATGCCGGTCTCCCCCGCCTCGAGCGAGGCCAGACAATCAAGGAGCGCGGGTACGACGCGGTCGCGCACCTGCTGCGTCGTCTCCTCGCCGACCACCAGGTGGGTCTGGTCCTCGGCCAGCCACGCGGCGTACTCCTCGGGGAACGTGGCGGCGAACTCCGCGCGAGTCAGCCCCGACCGCTTGCCCACGTCGTACTCCCGCAGTCGTGCGTCGGGCTCGACGGTCAGCCCGGTCGCGGCGGCGACGTACGTCGCCGTCTGCATGGCGCGGGCCAGGTCGCTGGACCACAGCCGGGTGGGGCCGAAGCCGGCCAGCACCGGCGCGACCGTCGCCGCCTGGATCCGCCCGACGGCGTTGAGAGGGACGTCGGCGTGGCCCTGGGCGCGCTCCTCGGCGTTCCAGTCGGTCTCACCATGCCGGACCAGGACCAGGCTGCGGGGCGGTCCCTGAGGAGCGCGCGCAGCGCGCGTCTCGAAGGGGTCAGGCACCCGCGGACCCGGCCGTGACCTCGGCCGGCAGCTCGATGAGCGGGCAGTCGCGCCAGAGCCGCTCGAGGGCGTAGAACTGCCGCTCCTCCTCGTGCTGCACGTGGACGACGACGTCGCCGTAGTCGATCAGCACCCACCGGCCGTCGCGCTCGCCCTCGCGCCGGATCGGCTTCTCGCCGGCCTCACGGAGCTTGTCCTCGATCTCGTCGACGATCGCCTTCACCTGCCGGTCGTTCGTCGCCGAGGCGAGCAGGAACGCATCGGTGATCGCGAGCTGGTCGCTGACGTCGAACGCCATGATGTGCTGCGCCAGCTTGTCGGAGGCCGCGCGGGCGGCGATGTGGACGAGGCTGACGGCGTGGTCGGTGGCGGTCATACGGCACTTTCGTTGCTGGGGACTGTCCGCGGCGCGGTGGCCGCGTCTCGTGGGTACAGGTGGTGCTTGGCGATGTACTGGACGACACCGTCGGGCACGAGGTACCACACGGGCTCGCCGCGCATCGTACGACGCCGGCAGTCCGTGGAGCTGATCGCCAGCGCCGGCACCTCGACCATCGTGACCCGGTCGTGCGGGATCTTCGCGAGGGTGTCGGCGTCCATCACGAAGCCGGGCCGGGTGCACCCGACGAACTTCGCCATCGAGAAGAGCTCGTCGGCGTCCCGCCAGGTGAAGATGTCGGCCAGGGCGTCGGCACCGGTGATGAAGTAGAGGTCGGCGTCCGGTCGCTGGTGGTGCAGGTCACGCAGCGTGTCGCTGGTGTACGTCGGCCCGCCGCGGTCGATGTCGACCCGCGAGACCCAGAAGCGCGGGTTGGACGCGGTCGCGATCACGGTCATCAGGTAACGGTCCTCGGCGGCGGTGACCTTGCGCTGGGACTTCTGCCAGGGCTCGCCGGTGGGGACGAACACCACCTCGTCGAGCTCGAACCAAGCCTGCACCTCGGAGGCCGCGACGAGGTGGCCATGGTGGATCGGGTCGAACGTGCCGCCCATCACCCCGACGCGTCGGGCGCGAGCGCTCACCTCAGGGCCCGCGCTCAGCTGTGCTCGCGCCCGGCGCCGAAGACCAGCAGGGCCAGCAGCAGCAGAAGCAGGATGCCGAGGGCGGAGCCACCGACGATCCAGTGGTTGATGATGAGCGGGCTGACCATGGTTGAACCCTAGCCGACACCCCGTCAACGCACGTGGCCGTCACCGGTCACGACGTACTTGGTCGAGGTCATCTCCGGCAGCCCCATCGGGCCGCGGGCGTGGAGCTTCTGGGTACTGATACCGATCTCGGCACCGAAGCCGAACTCGCCGCCGTCGGTGAACCGCGTCGACGCGTTCACCAGCACCACCGCGGCGTCGACCTCGGCCACGAACCGGCGCGCGGCTGCCTGGTCGCCGGTGACGATCGCCTCGCTGTGGCCGGTCGAGTAGCGGCGGATGTGGTCGAGCGCGGCGTCGAGATCGGGTACGACGGCGGCCGAGATGTCGAGGCTCAGGTACTCCCGCGCGTAGTCGTCGTCGGTGACCGGCACCACCCCGTCGTATCGGTCGAAGGCGGCGTCGCCGTGGATGGTGACGCCGGCCCCTCGGAGGGCCGGCACGACGTGCGGCAGGAAGACGTCCGCGATGTCTGCGTGCACGAGCAGCGACTCGGCGGCGTTGCACACGCTGGTGCGGTCGGTCTTGGCGTTGAGCACGATCGCGAGCGCCATGTCGAGGTCGGCCGCGGCGTCGACGTACACGTGGCAGTTGCCGACACCGGTCTCGATCACCGGCACCGTCGACTCCTCGACGACCGACCGGATCAGGCCCGCACCGCCGCGGGGGACGAGTACGTCGATGAGCCCGCGGGCCCGCATCAGCGCCTTGACCGTCTCGCGCGACTGCGGCGGGCACGAGCTGGACGACGTCGGCCGGCAGCCCGCTCGCCACGACCGCGTCACGCAGGACGGCCACGAGGGCGGCGTTGCTGTCACGGGCGCTGCCGCTGCCTCTGAGCAGTACGGCGTTGCCCGACTTCAGGCAGATCCCGGCCGCGTCGACCGTGACGTTGGGCCGACCCTCGTAGATCATCCCGACCACCCCGAACGGGACCCGCACCTGGCGCAGCTCGAGGCCGTTGGACAGCGTGCTGCCGCGGACGACCTCCCCGACGGGATCCGGCAGTCGGGCGAGGTCACGCAGCCCGTCCGCCATCGCGGTCACGCGCTCGGAGGTCAGGCGCAGTCGGTCGACCAGGTGGGCCCCCGTGCCGGCGACCTCCGCACGTCGTACGTCGTCCGCGTTGGCGGCGAGCACGTCGGCAACCCGCTCCTCCAGCGCGTCCGCCATCGCCTGCAGTGCGGCGTCCTTGGTGGCGCGGGTGGCGAGCGCCAGGTCGCGGCTCGCCTCCCGGGCGCGACGCGCCAGCTGCTCGACGTCCGGCTGGGTGCTCATGGGGAAATCGTAGGGCCTGGTGTCAGGCCACTTCGCGGACAAGTCCGCGAAGTCTCGCGCCGATTGGATGTCCGGACTCCGTCCGGACATCCAGAGCGGCGCTCGCACTCAACCCTTGCGCTGGTTGACCTCTTCGGTCACCGCGGGGAGGACGGTGTGCAGGTCACCGACGACCCCGAAGTCGACGAGCTCGAAGATCGGGGCCTCCACGTCCTTGTTGACGGCGACGATGGTCTTCGAGGTCTGCATGCCCGCCCGGTGCTGGATGGCGCCGGAGATGCCGGCGGCGATGTAGAGCTGGGGCGAGACGGTCTTGCCGGTCTGGCCGATCTGGTAGCTGTGCGGCTTCCAGCCGGAGTCGACGGCCGCCCGCGAGGCGCCGACGGCGGCACCGAGCGCATCGGCGAGGTCTTCGATCGGCTCGAACTTGCCGCCGGTGCCGCGGCCGCCCGAGACCACGATCGCGGCCTCGGTCAGCTCGGGACGGCCGGTCGCCTGGCGAGGCTGGGAGGCCACGATCGTCGCGCCCCTGGCCCCGTCGGAGACCGTGACGGCGACCTCCTCGACCGCACCGGCGCCGTCGGCCTCGACCGGGGCGGCGGAGTTCGGCTTGACCGTGATGATCGGGGTGCCGTGGGTGATCTTGGCCTTCACCGTGTAGCTGCCGGCGAAGACGGACTGAGTCGTGACCGGGGCTGCGCCGTCGCCTGCCTCGACGTCGACGGCGTCGGTGATCAGCCCCGAGCCGAGCTTGATCGCCAGCCGCGCCGCGATCTCCTTGCCCTCGGCGGACGACGCGACCAGCACCGCGCCCGGCGACGTCCTCTCGGCCAGCTGCTGGAGCGCCTCGGCCTTGGGCGCGACCAGGAAGCCCTTGAGCGGCGCGTCGTCGATCGCATAGACCTTGGCGGCGCCGTACTTCTTGACGGCTTCCGCCACCTCGGCGTTGCGGTCCGCCGGGCCGATGAAGACCGCGGACGGCTCGCCGAGGCGGGCGGCCAGGGTGAGCATCTCGTACGTCGGCTTCTTGACCGCGCCCTCGGCGTGGTCGACGACTACCAGGATCTCGGTCATGTCGATGCTCCTCAGATGAACTTCTTGGCGGCGAGGAAGTCGGCCAGCGCCTTGGCGCCCGAGCCGTCCTCGTCCTTCACGATCTCGCCGGCCTCGCGCGGCGGCCGGGCGGTGGTCTCCTCGACCTCGCTCCAGGCGACGGACAGCCCCACGTCGCCGGCGTCGACGCCGAGGTCGGAGAGCGAGAAGGTCTCGAGCGGCTTCTTCTTGGCGGCCATGATCCCCTTGAACGACGGGTAGCGGGCCTCGCCGGACTGGTCGGTCACCGACAGCACGAGCGGCATGGTCCCGCCCACGACCTCGGTCGCGGTGTCGCCGTCGCGCTGGATGCGCACCTGGTCGCCCTGCGTCTCGACCTTGGACGCCAGCGTGAGCTGGGGCAGGCCGAGGCGCTCGGCCAGCATCGCCGGGACGACGCTCATCGAGCCGTCGGTCGACGCCATGCCGCACATCACCAGGTCGTAGTCGCCCTTCTCGATCGCCTTCGCGAGGACCAGCGAGGTGGCGATCGCGTCGGAGCCCGCGATCGCGTCGTCGATGACGTGGACCCCTTGGTCCGCACCCATCTGCAGGGCCTTGCGTACGGCGTCCACCGCCTGCTCCGGACCCACGCAGAGTGCGGTCACGACGACGTCCTCGGGGTTCTCGGCCTTCTCCTTGATCTGGAGCGCCTGCTCGACGGCGTACTCGTCGAGCTCGGAGAGCAGGCCGTCGACACCGACCCGGTCGACCGTCTTGTCGTCCTCGAAATGCCGGTCGCCGGTGGCGTCGGGTACGTGCTTCACACAGACAGCGATGTTCATGGCCGCGACGGCCCTCCTGTGTCCTCGGGTGTGCTGGCGAGGCTACAAGGCCCCGCGACGAGGGTGGAAATCGGTCTGCGGTGGCATCTCTCACAGTGACACTGTCACGGTCATCGTCGTTGTCGCGCCGGCCCCGGAGATGGGTGCGGCCCCGGTGAACGAGTCACCGGGGCCGCAGGTCCTGCAGCTACGAGCGAGGTCACACCTTGAAGGTCGCCTTGTCGCTCGAGCCCTTGAGGTTGCTGTCCCCGGCGTACTTGTCGGTGATCGAGTACTTGCCCTTCGCGGTGATGTTCTTGAAGGAGACCTTGGCGACGCCCTTCTTGTTCACGGAGCCCTTGAGCGTCTTGATGACCTTCGTCCCCTTCTTCAGGGTGAACTTCACCTTGCCCGTGGGCTTGAGGCCGAAGTGCGACTTGACCTTCGCCGTGCCGGTCGCGGCGTGCTTCTTCGAGGAGTACGACGCGGAAGCGGCCGTTGTTGTCTTGTCCTTGCTGACCGTGATCTTGCCGAAGTGAGTCGTGTTGTCGGTCGGCGCGACACAGTTCAGCGGGACGGTGGTGTCGGTTGCGCCGTGCAGCGTCAGGGTGGCGACCATGTCGCCGGCCTTGACGAGCCACTTGCCGGCCTTCAAAGGTCGGATCGTCCCCTTGCCGGCGGCGTTGACGTCCATCGTGCCGCTGGACGGGATCGTCTGGGTCGGGATCTTCATGTTGAACGGGAATGTCTTCTTCTTCCCGTCCGCGACCGCGGTCCCGTCGACGCTGTCACCGAAGCCCTTGGCGGTGGCGGTCTGAAGGGCGTCGAGGTGTACGACCATGGTCATCTTGCGCTTGCTGGTCTCGCCGGCGACCATCTTCGCCGGGATGGAGCCGGGGTTGAGCGTCGCGCTCGTGGCGCCAAGCACGTCGCACGTGTATGTGAGGTCCTGCGGCGCCGCGATTGCGGGCGCGGCGGCCACACTGAGCGCCAGTGCGGCGGCGGCGCCGGTAGCGCCTACGAGCTTGAGGTTCTTATGACTACGAAGTGACATGTGCGGAAGCCCTCCCAGGGGTTCGATCGCGACCGGAGCGCCTCGCTGGCGCCGCGTCTATCGCACCCCATCACACCACTTCCGCATTTACCAGGGCGGACAGACCCTTGCGCGCGAGATCTCCAGGGTTTCTCAGAAACCCACGCGCGTCACGGCAGGAGGGCTCAGGGACGTACGACGCGCTCCACGATGCGCCCGCCGACCAGCCACACGACCGCGGCCAGACCCCAGTTCACCAACGCGTTCTTGGTCAACGCTGCCTGGCTGTGCCCCTTGAAGTGGGCGACGCCGTTCTTGCCGCGGGAGAACACCCCGAGGTCGAGCTTGTCGGCCGTCTGCTCGAGGAACTTCACCAGCGAGTTGTCGCCGTTCGCCTTGAGCGACACGCACAGCGCACCGGCGGCCAGGAACAGCGCGGCGACCACGCAGACCAGCCAGATGACCTGCGCGGCCCGGGCCCGGACCGTGGTGATGGTGGCACCCAACTTAGCCGTCCTCGGCTTCTTGCGGTCGGTCGTCTCGACGTCCGTCCTGTCGTCGGTCTGGTCTGCCATGATCGCCACCCTTCGCGGTTGTACGGCCCGTCCAGGCCGACGATCCCTGCAGGCAAGGATCCCATACGGAGTGGGCGCCCCGCAGAAGGTTGAGGCGACCTCAGCGGCCGGTGAACTCCGCCTTCCCCGGCCCGTTCTCGACGAACGAGCTCATCCCGATCCGCCGGTCGTCGGTGGCGAAGAGGGCCGCGAACTGCTGCCGCTCGATCGCCAGCCCGGTGTCGAGGTCGGTCTCGAGACCGAGGTCGATCGCCTCCTTCGCGGCGCGGAGCGCCTGCGTCGCCGCGTGGGTGAACTGACCCGCCCACGCCACGGCTTCGTCGTACACACGATCGGCGGGTACGACGCGGTCGACCAGGCCGATCGCCAGCGCCTCCTCGGCCCTGACGAACCGGCCGGTGAAGATCAGCTCCTTCGCACGGCTGGGTCCGACGAGACGGGTGAGCCGCTGCGTGCCGCCGGCGCCCGGGATGATGCCGAGCTGGATCTCGGGCTGGCCGAGTACGGCGTCCTCCGCCGCGAACCGCACGTCCGCGCACAGGGCGAGCTCGCAGCCTCCGCCGAGGGCGTAGCCCGTGATCGCCGCGACCACCGGCTTCGGGATGCGGGCCACGCTGGTGAGCGACGCCTGGAGCGGGCCGCTGCGCTGCACCATGTCGACGTACGACATGTCGGCCATCTCCTTGATGTCGGCACCGGCGGCGAAGACGCGCTCGCCGCCGTAGACGACGACGGCCTTGACGTCGTCGCGCTCCCCGGCCTCGATGGCTGCGCCGCGGATCTCCTCCTGCACCTGGGTGTTGAGGGCGTTCATCTTCGGCCGGTCGAGCCGGATCGTGCCGACGCCGTCGCTGACCTCCAGCCGCACGAACTCTGACATGGGGTTCCTTCCCTGTGGGTCGATGGTCTCGACGGGCTCGACCGCCGGGTGCTGTGGTCTCGACGGGCTCGACCGCCGGGTGCTGTGGTCTCGACGGGCTCGACCGCCGGGTGGGGCTCGACCGCCGGGTGGGGCTCGACCGCCGGGTGGGGCTCGACCGCCGGGTCGGGCTCGACCGCCGAGAGGCATTCTGCCTAGCGTCGGCCACAATGTCGCGGGTGACCCCCGGAACCTGGAGCCGCCGCGGCGAGACCGCCGCGGTCTGGCCCGGCCGTACCTGGCCGCTCGGCGCCGACTGGGGCGAGGAGTCGACGAACTTCGCGGTGCGGTCGCCGGAGGCGACCCGCGTCTGGGTGTGCCTGTTCGACGACGACGACGCGGAGACGCGGCACGAGCTCACCGAGGTGTCGCTGGGCATCTGGCACGGCGCGATCCCGGGCGTGGTCCCGGGCACGCGCTACGGGTACCGGGCCGACGGGCCGTGGCAGCCCGAGCTGGGCCTGCGGTTCAACGCCGACAAGCTGCTCCTCGACCCCTACGGCCGGGCGGTCAGCGGCGAGCTCGTCCATGACCCGGCGATCTTCGGCTTCGACGTGGCGGCGCCGGCGGTGCGCGACGGCCGCGACTCCGCGCCGTACGTCCCGAAGAGCGTGGTCCACCACGACGCCTTCGACTGGAATGACGACCGCCGCCCCTACACCCGCTGGCGCGACACCGTGATCTACGAGCTGCACGTCAAGGGCATGACCGCACTCCACGACCGGGTCCCCGAGCACCTGCGTGGCACGTACGCCGGGCTGGCGGCGCCGGCGGTCATCGACTACCTGCGCGACCTCGGGGTGACGGCCGTCGAGCTGCTGCCCGTGCAGCAGTTCGTGACCGAGCCGAAGGTGATGGCGCGCGGCATGGCCAACTACTGGGGCTACAACACCATCGGCTTCTTCGCTCCGCACCACGGCTACTCGTCGATGGGTGACCGCGGCGGGCAGGTGCGCGAGTTCAAGGAGATGGTGCGGGCGTTCCACGCCGCCGGCCTCGAGGTCATCCTCGACGTCGTCTACAACCACACCGCGGAGGGCGCGGCCGACGGGCCGACCCTGTCGTTCCGCGGCCTCGACGACCGCGGCTTCTACCACCGGGTGGACCACACCCCGCTGGGCGCGGCGTACGACGACACCTACTGGGACGTCACCGGCTGCGGCAACACCGTCGACGCGTCGAACCCCTTCGCGCTGCGGCTGATCCTCGACTCGCTCCGCTACTGGACGACCCACATGCGCGTCGACGGCTTCCGCTTCGACCTGATGTCGGCACTGACCCGCGTCGGCTTCGAGGTCGACATGGGCAGCCACCTGCTCACCGCCATCGGGCAGGACCCCACGCTGCGGCACGTCAAGCTGATCGCCGAGCCGTGGGACGTCTCGGCCGACGGCTATCGCGTCGGGGAGTGCCCTCCCCCGTGGGTCGAGTGGAACGACCAGTTCCGCGACACCATGCGCGACTTCTGGCGGGGCCGGTCGGCGGGCATCCGGACGGTGGCGACCCGGCTCGCCGGCTCGTCGGACCTGTACGCCGACGACGGGCGCTCGCCGTACGCCTCGGTGAACTACGTGACCGCGCACGACGGCTTCACCCTGCGCGACACCGTCTCCTACGAGCAGAAGCACAACGCCGCGAACGGCGAGGGCAGCCGCGACGGCAGCGACGACAACCGCTCGCAGAGCTTCGGGGTCGAGGGTGAGACCGACGACGCCGAGATCGTGGCCATGCGTCGACGGGTCGCGGCCAACCTGATGATCACGCTGTGCCTGTCGAACGGGGTCCCGATGATCACCGCCGGCGACGAGCGCGGACGCACGCAGGGCGGCAACAACAACCCCTACGTGCAGGACAACGAGACGTCGTGGGTCGACTGGCGTGCGGACGACGCGTGGCTCGACGTGTACGACGTGACCAAGGCGGCGCTGCGGCTGCGTCGTGAGCATCCCGCGCTGCGACAGCGGCACTGGTTCGAGGGACGGCCGACGATCGACGGGGGTCCCAAGGACCTGGTCTGGCTGCACCCGAGCGGGGGCGAGATGACCGGTGACGACTGGGCCGACAACGCCCTGACCGTCGTCGGCATGTTCGTCACCGGCGACCCCCTGCGTTCTCCCGGCCCGCGGGGCGAGCAGCAGTGGGACAGCTCGTTCCTGATCTGGCTGAACGCCGAGGCCGAGCCGGTGGACGTCGCGATGCCGGGGGCAGGCTGGGAGCGTGCGGGCGAGGTCGTCGTGTCGACCTGCCCCGACCACCCGGTGGGTGCCATCGTCGACCCCGGTGCGGTGCTGACGCTCGGCGGGCGCACGGTCGTGGTCCTCAGGCAGGCCTGAGCCTCGGCGTGCAACGTCCCGCACGTGCGCGGCGTTCTGAGAAGGGTGACGGTGTCCGAGACACAGGAGTACGCCGAGCTGGTGGCGGCCGGCGCGCCCGCGCTGCTGCGTCTCGCCGTCATGCTCACCGGCAGCCGGGCCGAGGCCGAGGACCTGCTCCAGGCGACCCTCGTACGCACCCAGGCGCATGCCCACCGGATCCCCGCGATGGGTGCCCCCGCGGCGTACCTCCGCAAGGCGCTCGTCCATGAACACCTGTCGGGGCTGCGCCGGCTCGGGCGCCGGGTGCGCACGTCGCCGCTGGAGGGCCACGACGCCGCGAGCGACGATGATGTGGCCGGACTCGACCGGCGCGACGCGGCCTGGCGGTTGCTGGCGAAGCTCCCACCGCGCCAGCGCGCAGTGCTGGTCCTGCGGTTCTACGAGGACCTTCCGGACCGTGACATCGCAGCGGTGCTCGGGTGCAGCGAGCCGACCGTGCGCTCCAACGCCTCGCGTGGTCTCGCGACCCTGCGCTCCAGACTTTCCGACACCGAGGAGGCGCTCCCATGACCCAGCTGACCGACGACGAGCTCGGGGCCCTGCTGTCCGAGACGTTCATCGCGCACGAGCATCTGGCCGAGCCCGACCGGGCACGCGCCCTGGCCGCCGAGCCGCGGGCGCCCCGGGTCCGGCGGGGTCCCGTACTGCTCGCGGCCGCGGCCTCCGTCGCGCTCGTCGCCGGCGGTACGACGTACCTCGTGACGCAGCGCGGCGAAAGCCCACCGATCGGCGGGCCGAGCCGGACGACCAGCGCGACGCCGTCGGCGGCGCCCTTCCCGCCCGTCCAGCCCCTCCAGCTCGCCGGCGTCACCCGGAAGGACGCCAGGGCGGCGGCCAAGCGCGTGATCGCCCGGGTGGCGGTCTTCGCCGGTGCCCACGAGACCGACGCGTCCGGCGTACCGGAGCTGACGGGACCGGACCAGACGAGCAGCCCCGCGCACTACACCGTGACCCGATCGCGGTGGTGGACCGTCTCCGGGACCACGCCCCAGGCGGTCGCCCACTGGTACGCCGCGCACCCGACCCGCGGGTTCGTCTCCGACGGAGGCGTCGGCAGCATGTCGGGTAGCAACAGCCCCACGATCGAGTTCGTCGACTTCCACCGGCGTGGGGCACCCGACCAGATCGTCACTCCGTTCGGCGTGACCGTCCACCTCGAGACCACGACCACCGCGGCCGGGGTCGGGATCCGCGCCACGGTCGACTCCGTGTGGTCACCGCCGCGAGCCGCGTCGTCGTACGCGACGGACGTGACCTCGATCGACGTACGACGTACGACGACGCGCTACTTCCGCCACGTCCGCACGACTCAGCACAGCTGGACGATCACCGACCCGACACAGGTCGCCGAGGTCGTCACGGTCTACAACGGTCTCCAGGGCCAGCCGCCGGTGATCCTTAGCTGTCCCGTCATGAGGAAGGTCGTGGAGTACCGCCTCGTCCTCCACTCCCCCCACGGCGACCTGGTGGCGAACGCCGACACGGGCTGCCCCGCGGGCGTCAGCGTGAGCCGGAACGGCAGGCAGCTCCCGCCGGCCCTGGCCGATCCCGAATCCCTCATCACCGCCCTCGACGCAGCCCGCTGATTTCGCCGAGTCGGCATGTGACGACTGAGTGCGCGCTCACTCGTCGCATGACGACTCGGCGCGTTCTCGACGCCTGTTTGCGCCGACTCGGCGCGTTCCGGACGCCTCTTTGCGCCGACTCGGCGTTACGGCAGGGCGACCAGGCCCATCTCGGAGACCGAGGCCAGCACGCTGTGCCTCGGCACGATCCGGACGGTGTAGCCGAAGGCGCCACCGCGCTGGAGCTCCACCTCGCCGTCGAAGCGGAACCGGCCACCGTCGTAGCTGTCGGCCAGCACGAGCTCGGTGACGCGGGTGTCGACGATGTCGTCGTCGCCGTCGATGACACCGTGCACCACCTCGACGGCCACGTCGTCGGGGGTGAGCGAGCCCAGCGCGACGAAGGCGCGGACGGTCAGCGTCGTCCCGACCTCGGGGTTGTCACCGACGCCGTGGCTCTCGACGTGCTCGACGCGTACGTCGTCCCAGCCGGCGCGCACCTCCTTCTTCCACCTGGCGAGCTCGGTGGCCCCCTTGTAGTCGGAGTTGAGCGTGCGCCCGGTCACCGCGGCCGGGGTGTAGAGCTGGCGGACGTAGTCGCGCACCATCCGGGTCGCCAGCACCTTGGGGCCGAGGGACTTCAGGGTGTGCCGGACCATCTCGATCCAGCGCCCCGGGACGCCGTCGTGGTCGACGTCGTAGAAGCGCGGGGCGATGTCCTTCTCGATCAGGTCGTAGAGCGCGCTCGCCTCGAGGTCGTCGCGCCGGTCGGGGTCGTCGATACCGTCGGCGGAGGGGATCGCCCAGCCGTTGGAGCCGTCGTACCACTCGTCCCACCAGCCGTCGAGGATCGAGAGGTTGAGGCCGCCGTTGAGCGCCGCCTTCATGCCGGAGGTGCCGCACGCCTCGTAGGGGCGCAACGGGTTGTTCAGCCACACGTCGCAGCCGGGGTAGAGCGGCTGGGCCATCGCGATGTCGTAGTTGGGCAGGAAGACGATGCGGTGCCGCACCTCGGGATCGTCGGCGAAGCGGACCAGCTCCTGGATCAGCTTCTTGCCGCCGTCGTCGGCGGGGTGCGCCTTGCCGGCGATCACCAGCTGCACCGGCCGCTCCGGGTGGAGCAGCAGGCGCTTGAGCCGCTCGGGCTCGCGCAGCATCAACGTCAGCCGCTTGTACGACGGCACGCGCCGCGCGAAGCCGATGGTCAGCACATCGGCGTCGAGCGCGTCGTCCACCCACGTCAGCTCGGCCGCGGCGTTGCCCCGCTCCTTGCTCGACTTGCGCAACCGGCGGCGTGCGTCGTGGACCAGCCGCTCGCGGAGCATCCGCTTGGCCGACCAGAGCTCGGCGGACGGGATCTGGTCGACGGCCGCCCAGAACGAGTCGGCGTCGTCGGAGTCACCGTCGGCGCCGTGCCGCTCGGCGAGGTCGAAGACCTCGCGCCCGACCCAGGTGGGCGCGTGCACGCCGTTGGTGATCGAGGTGATCGGCACCTCGGCCTCGTCGAACGCCGGCCACAGGCCGTGGAACATCTCGCGGCTGACGTGCCCGTGCAGCTGGGACACGCCGTTCGCACGCTGGGAGAGCCGGAAGCCCATCACCGCCATGTTGAACACGGTCGGGTCTCCCCCGGCGTAGTCCTCGGAGCCGAGAGCGAGGATCCGCTCGATCGGGATGCCGTTGAGCGGACCGGCGGAGCCGAAGTACTGCTCCATGAGCTCACGGGAGAAGCGGTCGATGCCGGCCGGCACCGGGGTGTGCGTGGTGAAGACGGTCGACGCGCGGGAGACCTCGAGCGCAGTGTCGAAGTCGAGCTTCGGCCCGGACTCCTCCGACGTCAGCTCGCGGATCCGCTCGAGGCCGAGGAACCCGGCGTGGCCCTCGTTGGTGTGGAAGACCTCGGGCTCGCTGGTCCCGGTGAGGCGTGCGTGCGCTCGCAGCGCGCGGACCCCGCCGATGCCGAGCAGGATCTCCTGACGCAGCCGGTGCTCGGAGGTGCCGCCGTACAGCCGGTCGGTCACCTCGCGGTAGTGGTCGGGGTTGCCCTCGACGTCGGAGTCGAGCAGCAGCAGGGGCACCCGGCCGACCTGGGCGACCCAGATCTTCGCGAGCAGCTCCGGCCCGTCGGGCTGCGCGATCGAGATCGTCGCCCGCTCGCCGCTCGGCTCGCGCAACAGCCTGATCGGCAGCTCGTCCGGGTCGAGGACGGGATACTGCTCGAGCTGCCAGCCCTCGTGCGAGAGCGACTGCTTGAAGTACCCGGCGTGGTAGAGCAGTCCGACGCCCACCAGCGGTACGCCGAGATCGCTCGCGGCCTTGAGGTGGTCACCGGCGAGGATGCCGAGACCCCCGGAGTACTGCGGGAGAGCGGCGGCGATCCCGAACTCCGGGGAGAAGTAGGCGATCCGGGTCGGCGCCTCGGCTCCGGCCCTGCGGGTGTACCACCGCTCGCCACCGAGATAGGCGTCGAGGTCGGCCTTGGCCGCGCCGAGCCGGTCGAGGAAGCCCTGGTCGGACGCAAGCGCCTCGAGCCGCGACGGGCTCACCGCGCCGAGCAGCCGCACCGGGTCGTGCTTGGTGGCCTCCCAGGTCTCGTCGTCCACCTCCGCGAAGACGTCCTGGGTCGGCGGGTGCCACGACCACCGCAGGTTGCCGGCCAGATCGCCGAGGCTGGAGAGGGCCGGCGGGAGCACCGGACGGACCGTGAAACGTCGGATCGCACGCACAGAGGGACGGTAGCCGAGTTTGAGTGGATCGTTCCAATTTGCCGGAGTCGGGCGTTTTTCACCCGCAGCGGCTGGGAACGGCGCCCAGTGGACACTCATGTTGCGTGTGCGGTAGCGATTCGGAAGGGTGACGAGCATGGTCGGTCGCATCCCCGTCGTGGACGTCATGCCCCTGGTCGACCTCGGGCGCCTGCCCGCCAAGGCCACGGTGGGCGAGCCGTTGCCGGTCACCGCGACCGTCTTCCGCGAGGGCCACGACCAGCTCGGCGCCGAGGCGGTGCTCGTGGCACCCGACGGTTCGCGTCGCGACCCGGTCCGGATGCGGCCCGAGGGTGACGAGCCCGACCGGTACGCAGCGTGGGTCACCCCCGACGCCGAAGGGGCGTGGACCTTCGAGATCCATGCCTGGTCCGACCTCCTCGCCACCTGGGAGCACGACGCGGGGCTGAAGATCCCGGCCGGCGTCGACGTCGAGCTGATGTTCACCACGGGCGCGTTGCTGCTCGACCGGGTCGCCGGGGGTCTCGACGAGCTCGACCAACAGGAGCTGGCGGTGGTGCGCGGCGCCGCCTCGGCCGCCCGTGACGCCACGCGCCCGGTCCAGGCGCGACTCGCCGCGCTGCAGGCACCCGAGCTCGGGATCGTCCTCGCTGCCCATCCCCTTCGCGAGCTGGTCACGATCGCCGGCCCCTACCCGCTGTACGCCGACCGGCCGCGCGCGCTGTTCAGCAGCTGGTACGAGCTCTTCCCGCGGTCGGAGGGCGCGTCGTACGACGAGAAGACCGGCCAGGTGGTCAGCGGCACGTTCCGCACCGCGGCGCAGCGCCTCGACGCAGTGGCGGCGATGGGCTTCGACGTGGTCTACCTGCCGCCGATCCACCCCATCGGCGAGGTCAACCGCAAGGGCCCGAACAACACGATGGATCCCGGCCCCGACGACCCCGGCTCGCCGTGGGCGATCGGCAGCAAGGACGGCGGGCACGACGCGATCCACCCGGCTCTCGGCACCCTCGCCGACTTCGACGCGTTCGTGGCGAAGGCCCGGGCCGTGGGCCTCGAGGTGGCGATCGACCTGGCGCTGCAGTGCGCCCCCGACCACCCGTGGGTCACCAGCCACCCCGAGTGGTTCACCACGCAGGCCGACGGCAGCATCGCCTACGCCGAGAACCCGCCGAAGAAGTATCAGGACATCTACCCGATGAACTTCGACAACGACCCGAACGGCATCTGCCGAGAGGTGCTCCGCGTCGTCCGGCACTGGATGAGCCACGGCGTCCGGATCTTCCGCGTCGACAACCCCCACACCAAGCCGGTGGCGTTCTGGGAGTGGCTGCTACGCGAGATCCGCCGGACCGACCCCGACGTGCTGTTCCTCGCCGAGGCGTTCACCCGGCCGGCGATGATGCGGACCCTCGGCGCGGTCGGGTTCCACCAGAGCTACACCTACTTCACCTGGCGCACCGCGAAGTGGGAGATCGAGGACTACCTCCGCGAGGTGAGCCGCGAGACCGACCACCTGATGAGGCCCAACTTCTTCGTGAACACCCCCGACATCCTGCACGCCTACCTGCAGTACGGCGGCCCGGCGGCGTTCAAGGTCCGCGCCGTGCTCGCCGCCACCGGCTCCCCGAGCTGGGGGGTCTACGCCGGCTACGAGCTCTACGAGCACGTCGCCGTGCGGCCCGGCAGCGAGGAGTACCTCGACTCGGAGAAGTACCAGATCCGGGTGCGCGACTGGGCCGGGGCCGAGACCGAGGGCCGCACGCTCGCGCCGTACCTCACGAAGCTCAACGCCGTACGCCGTGCCCACCCGGCCCTGCAGCAGCTGCGCAACGTCGTGATCCACTCCAGCGACGACGAGAACATCCTGGTGTTCAGCAAGCAGACCGACGGGACCGACGCGGACGACCTCGTGATCGTCGTGGTCAACCTCGACCCGCACGGCGCGCGCGAGACGGTGGTGCATCTCGACCTGCCGGCCCTCGGTCTGGGGTGGCACGACAGCCTCGCCGTCCACGACGAGATCACCGGTCAGGACTGGCACTGGGGCCAGCACAACTACGTCCGGCTCGACCCCGGTACCGAGCCGGCCCACCTGTTGACCGTGCGGAGGACAGCGTGAGCGAGGTCTCGACAAGCTCGACCCACGGCGACACGGGCTCGACCCACGGCGACACGGGCTCGACCCACGGCGACACGGGCTCGACCCACGGCGACACGGGCTCGACCCACGGCGACACGGGCTCGACCAGTGCTGACGACGAGGTCAACGAGAGCACCATCGTCGGCTCGACGGCCGAGCAGCAGACGCCGGACTGGTTCAAGACCGCGGTCTTCTACGAGGTACTGGTGCGCTCCTTCCGCGACTCCAACGGAGACGGCACCGGCGACTTCCGCGGCCTCATCGAGAAGCTGGACTACCTCCAGTGGCTCGGCATCGACTGCCTGTGGGTGCCACCGTTCTTCACGTCGCCGCTGCGCGACGGCGGCTACGACATCGCAGACTTCACGTCGATCCTCCCCGAGTGCGGCACGGTCGACGACTTCCGCGACTTCGTCGAGGCCGCCCACCAGCGGGGCATGCGGGTGATCATCGACTTCGTCATGAACCACACCAGTGACGCCCACCCGTGGTTCCAGGCGTCCCGGAGCGACCCGGAGGGACCGTACGGCGACTTCTACGTCTGGTCCGACACCGACGACCTGTACGAGGACGCCCGCGTCATCTTCGTCGACACCGAGCCCTCGAACTGGACCTGGGACCCCGTCCGGCAGCAGTACTTCTGGCACCGGTTCTTCTCCCACCAGCCCGACCTCAACTACGACAACCCGAAGGTCCAGGAGGCGATGCTCGAGGCCATGTCGTTCTGGCTCGACATTGGCCTCGACGGGTTCCGGCTCGATGCCGTGCCCTACCTCTTCGAGCGTCCCGGCACCAACGGCGAGAACCTCGCCGAGACCCACGAGATGCTGCGCCGCGTCCGCAGCTTCGTCGACGAGCACTACCCCGGGCGGGTCCTCCTCGCCGAGGCCAACCAGTGGCCGGCCGACGTCGTCGACTACTTCGGCGGCGTCGAGACGGAGTCCGGCGACTGGGTAGGCACCGAGTGCCACATGTGCTTCCACTTCCCGGTGATGCCCCGCATCTTCATGGCGGTCCGCCGCGAGTCGCGCTTCCCGATCTCGGAGATCATGGAGCAGACCCCGCCGATCCCCGACGGCTGCCAGTGGGGCATCTTCCTGCGCAACCACGACGAGCTGACCCTCGAGATGGTCACCGACGAGGACCGCGACTACATGTGGGACGAGTACGCCAAGGACCCCCGCATGAAGGCCAACATCGGCATCCGCCGTCGGCTCGCCCCTCTGCTCGACAACGACGTCAACCGCATGGAGCTGTTCAGCGCCCTACTGCTCTCCCTGCCCGGCAGCCCCGTCCTCTACTACGGCGACGAGATCGGGATGGGCGACAACATCTGGCTCGGTGACCGCGACGGCGTCCGTACGCCGATGCAGTGGACGCCCGACCGCAACGCCGGCTTCTCGTCCGCGACCCCGGGCAAGCTCCACCTGCCCGCGATCCAGGACCCGGTCTACGGCTACCAGAGCGTCAACGTCGAGGCCCAGCTCGAGGACTCCTCCTCGCTGCTGCAGTGGACGCGGCGGATGATCCACGCCCGCCGCAGCCACTCGGCGTTCGGGCTCGGCGCGTTCCTCGACCTCGGAGGCACCAACCCGTCGGTGCTGTCCTACGCCCGCGAGCTCGGGGAGGACGGCAGCTCCGACGTCATCGTGTGCGTCAACAACCTGTCCCGCTTCGCCCAACCGGTGGAGCTCGACCTGCGGCGGTGGGAGGGCTTCGTCCCGGTAGAGCTCCTCGGCCGTGTCCCGTTCCCGGCGATCGGGGAGCTGCCGTATCTCCTGACCCTCGGTGGGTACGGGTTCTACTGGTTCCGGCTGACTGCCCCGCCCGAGGAGGCCACAGCCCCATGAGTGACAAGACCAGCACCGGATCGACGGCCACGTCGACCTCGCCCGACGCCCTGAGGCAGATCGCCCACTTCATCGAAGGGGCGCGCTGGTTCGGAGGCAAGGGCCGGGCCTCCCGCGTGACCGCCGTACGCCGTCTCGGGGTCATCGCCGACGAGGGCCCCCGCGTCGTGGTCGACCTCGTCGAGGTCACCTACGACGACGCGGCGGAAGGGTCAGGACGAACGGCCGACGTGGAGCTCTACCAGGTGCCGATGGCCCTCTACGCCGATCCCGAGCACCGCCTGGACCACGCGTTCGTCGGCTGGTGGGAAGACCCCGACGTCGGCTGGACGCACGCCTACGACGCCGTCCACGACCGCGAGGCGATGGCGTCGTACCTCCGCGCCTTCGCCTATCCGCCCGACGGACCGCTGACCTTCCACCGGCTGCCGGGCGCCCCGCTGGACCCGTCGGCGCAGTCGACGGCGTTCACCGGTGAGCAGAGCAACTCGTCGGTCGCGTTCGGCGAGGAGGCGCTGCTGAAGATCTTCCGGCGGATCACGCCGGGCACCAATCCCGACATCGAGGTGCACGAGCTGCTCACGCGGGCGGGGTCGGACAACGTCGCGGCCCTGCTGGGCTGGATCGACGTCGAGGACGAGCGCTCGACCAGCTCGACCGGCGAGCGGTTGCAGCTGGCGATGCTGCAACAGTTCCTGCGCACCGCCAGCGACGGCTGGGAGCTCGCCCTCACCAGCGTGCGCAACCTCTTCGCCGAGGCCGACCTCTTCGCCGAGGAGGTGGGCGGCGACTTCGCCGGCGAGGCCCAGCGGCTGGGCGAGGCGGTGAGCCGGATCCACACCCTGCTCGCCGAGCACTTCCCGGTCGTCGAGCGCACGGCGTCCGACTTCGCCGCCCTGGCCCGCACCATGTCCGACCGGCTCGAGGCGGCGCTGGACGTCGTACCCGAGCTCGAGGAGTACGCACCTGCCCTGCGCGCGGCGTTCGACGCCCTCGGCGCACACTCGTCGGGCCGAGCGCAACGCATCCACGGCGACCTGCACCTCGGCCAGACGCTCCGGACCGTGAAGGGCTGGAAGATCGTCGACTTCGAGGGCGAGCCGGCCAAGGAGCTCGCCGAGCGGGTCCTGCCCGACTCCCCCTGGCGCGACGTCGCCGGCATGCTGCGCTCCTTCGACTACGCACCGCGGGTCGCGGCGATGACGGCCGCCACCGCCGACGACACCGGCTCCGAGCAGCGCGCCTTCCGGGCGGCCGAGTGGTCCGCCCGCAACCGGGCGGCCTTCGTCGAGGCGTACGCCGGTCGCGAGCTGACCGCTGACGAGCAGTCCCTGCTCAGGGCGTACGTCGCGGACAAGGCCGTGTACGAGTGCGTCTACGAGGCTCGCAACCGGCCGACCTGGCTGGAGATCCCCTTGGCCGCGTTGCACCGGATCCAGAGCGAGATCGAGGTGGAGCGATGAGGCAGGTGCCCGCTTCCGAGATCGAGCAGCTCACCCGGGGCGAGCACGGTCAGCCCCACGCGATCCTCGGCCCCCACCTCGACGGCGACGAGGTGGGGATCCGGGTGTTCAAGCCCTTGGCCCGGTCGGTGACAGTGGTGACCTCGGACGGTACGCGGATCCCGTTGGAGCACGAGCTGGACGGGGTCTGGGTGGGCGTGGTCTCGACAGGCTCGACCGCCGGTGGCGGCGGGGACGTGCCGGACTACCGGGTCGAGGTCGACTACGGCGAGGGCGCGATCACCGTCGACGACCCCTACCGCTTCCTGCCGACGCTGGGCGAGGTGGACCTCCACCTCGTCAACGAAGGGCGCCACGAGCTGCTCTGGACCGTGCTCGGTGCCCGCGTCCACCACTACCGATCGTCGACCGGCGACGTCTCCGGTACGTCGTTCGCGGTGTGGGCGCCGGGTGCGCGCGGCGTACGGCTGGAGGGTGACTTCAACAGCTGGGACGGCCGCGAGCAGCCGATGCGGCAGCTCGGCGAGTCCGGCGTGTGGGAGCTGTTCCTGCCCGGCGTGGGCGCGGGCGCCTGCTACAAGTACGTCATCCTCGGGGCCGACGGTCAGTGGCGCGAGAAGGCCGACCCGATGGCGTGCTACGCCGAGGTGGCGCCGGCGACGTCGAGCCGGGTCTTCGAGTCCTCGCACGAGTGGCGCGACGGCGACTGGATGGAGTCGCGGCGCAGCGGGCAGCCGGTGCACCAGCCGATGTCCGTCTACGAGGTGCACCTCGCGTCGTGGCGCAAACGCCACGGCAACGTCCTCGGCTGGGACCAGCTGATCGAGGAGCTGGTGCCGTACGTCGCGGACCTCGGCTTCAGCCATGTCGAGCTGATGCCGGTCATGCAGCACCCGTTCGGGGGCTCGTGGGGCTACCACGTGACGTCGTACTTCGCTCCGGACTCGCGCTTCGGCGACCCCGACGGATTCCGACGGCTGGTCGACGCCTTCCACCGGGCGGGCGTCGGCGTCCTGCTCGACTGGGTGCCGGGCCACTTCGCGACGGACGAGTGGGCGCTGGTGCGCTTCGACGGGACCCCCCTCTACGAGGACCCCAACCCCCAGCGCGGGTGGCACAAGGAGTGGGGCTCGCACATCTTCAACTTCGGCCGGCGCGAGGTCCGCAACTTCCTCTACGCCAACGCGCTCTACTGGCTCGAGGAGTTCCACGCCGACGGGCTGCGGGTCGACGGGGTCGCGTCGATGCTCTACCTCGACTACGCCCGCACGGCCGGCGAGTGGTCGCCGAACATCCACGGCGGGAACGAGAACCTCGAGGCCATGCAGTTCCTGCAGGAGATGAACGCGACCGTGTACAAGCGGGTGCCGGGCAGTACGACGATCGCGGAGGAGTCGACGTCCTGGCCGGGCGTCACCCAGCCGACCTCCGGCAGCGGTCTCGGCTTCGGTTTCAAGTGGAACATGGGCTGGATGCACGACAGCCTCGACTACCTCGCGCGTGAGCCGGTGCATCGGTCGTGGCACCACAACGACCTGACCTTCGGCCTCACCTACGCGTTCACCGAGAACTTCGTGCTCCCGCTCAGCCACGACGAGGTGGTGCACGGCAAGGGCTCGCTGCTGCGCAAGATGCCCGGCGACCGCTGGCAGCAGCTGGCGACCCTGCGTGCCTACTTCGCCTTCATGTGGGCGCACCCCGGCAAGCAGCTGCTGTTCATGGGTTGCGAGCTCGGCCAGGAGTCGGAGTGGGCCGAGTCGCGCGAGCTGGACTGGTGGCTCCTCGACCACCCCGAGCACCTCGGGGTGCACCGCCTGGTCAAGGACCTCAACGCCGCCTACCGCTCCTCCCCCGCGATCTGGTCGAGAGAGAACGACCCCTCGTCGTTCGAGTGGATCGACGCCAACGACGCCGGACGCAACGTGTTCTCGTTCATCCGGCGCGGCGGCGGTGCCACGCTGGTCTGCGTCTCGAACTTCGCCTCGGTGCCCCACAGCGACTTCCGGCTCGGTCTGCCCGCCGCCGGCGAGTGGCGGGAGATCCTGAACACCGATGCCGCGACGTACACCGGATCCGGCGTCGGCAACCTCGGGGTGGTCACCGCCCACGAGGGCGATACGAGCGGACAGCCGGCCCACGCCACCCTCGTGCTGCCGCCGCTGGCAACGATCTGGCTTCGGCAGGACTGACTCCGCGCCCACCGGGCAAGGACCTCCCGACCAGCTGACGTGTGGGGTCAGCACACCGCGTCGTCCCGGCCGGACCGCGTGAGGGCGCGGTCCGGGATGAGTCCGTTTCAACAACTTTGCCGATGCCACCGGTGGCCCCGGCGAGGCACCGTCACACCCTCGGCGGTCGCGGCCCGAAGTCGCATCAGCTCATCCTCGTGAAAGGGCCACATCCACATGGGCAACTCCCGCAAGCTCCTGACCGCAGGCGCCGCCGGCGTCGCAGCGCTGGCGCTGATCGGAACCGGCGCCGGCGCCACCTTCACCGACGCCGCGCACGCGAACCGGACCATCACCGCCGGCACCATGGACGTCCGGATCTCGGACGGCGGCGGAGGCACCGTGTCGGCGAACGGCAAGTCCGTCACCCTCTCGCCGGTCGGGCCGACCGGATCGACGTTCGAGTCGGATCACCAGGTTGTCACCATCAAGAACTACGGCAACATCCCGGTGACCTCCGATGCGATCCAGATGACCGAGTCGCACGGCAACAACGCCAGGAACAACGCTCTCTTCGCGCAGACGTACGTCTGCATCCAGAGCACCGACTACAGCGGTGGCCCCTGGACCGAGGGCAACGGGCCCCTCGCCACAGCGGTCGCCCTGAACCCGACCGTCAAGCAGAACCCGGTCGTCCTCCAACCGGGCGACACGCTGACCTTCTCGGTCGACTACTACGCCGGCCAGGACTCCTCGTACTGCAACGCGACCTCCAGCGACGGCAGTCACACGCGAGCAGCCTGGGACGGCTACGACGGGGGGCCGTACCACACGCCCGCCAGCCTGACCAACGCCGCGCAGGGTGGCACGATCACGCCGACCATGACCTTCTCGTTCACCGGCTGATCGGCCCGGACGAGCTGCGGGGACCGTCCGGGCGGTCCCCGCAGCTCGTCCATCCGTCCATCTGTCCATCCGACGACACGAGGAGTCCGGTCATGACCCTTGCGCCCAAGCTGTTGATGGGTGCCGGCATCGCCGTCGCCGGGCTGGGCATGATCGGTGCCGGAGCAGGTGCCACGTTCACGGCCCAGGTAGGAGGAAGCACATCGGTCACGACGGGCGACGTCGCACTGTCGCTCAACGGCCGGACGGGTCACGACCTCCGGCTCGACGTCGACGGGAGCAACCTCGGCACACACTTCGCGCCGATCAGCACGGACCTGCGCCTGAAGAACACCGGCACCCTGGACCTCGCGTCGACCCAGCTCAACCTCGCGGCCACGGGTTGCGACGGAGGCGATGACGCGCCCCTGGCGCGTGCGCTGCGCGTCACGATGACCGACGTGACACACTCGAGCCAGGTGTACGACGGTGCCCTCTGCTCCGCCGACAGCCAGCGGCTCTCCCGCCCGCTCCCATCGGGCGCCTCGATCCTCTACTCGCTCGTGCTCCGGCCGAGCGACGCCGACCAGGGGCTCCCGCCGGCAGCGCAGGACTCCCGCACGTCCGTCGACATCGTCTTCACCGGATCCGACGACTGACATGCACGACACGCCGACAGAACGCAGCCGACCGACGGCCACGCGGGCGGGTCGGCGGCTCCGTGGCGCGTTCAGCGGCCTGCTGCTCGCGATCGCCGTCTGCGCCCTCGCCTGGTGCGGCTACCAGACGGGCACGGGACGCTGGCATGCCACGCCCGTGTTGTCGGGCAGCATGCGCCCCGGGCTGCAACCCGGGGACATCGTCGTCACCCAGAGAGTTCCGATCAGTGACCTCCATGTCCGCGACGTGATCGTCTTCCATCCTCCAAACGAGCCACAGCAGCAGACCGTGCACCGGATCGTGAAGCTCCACGTGCGCAACGGCACGACCGTCATCACGACGCGTGGCGACGCCAACACGATCGAAGACCCCGAGGTCACCGCCCTCCGAGGCACCACTACCTACCGAGTCGCACGGGTGGTGCCGCTGGTCGGCTATCCCGCCGTCTGGCTCTCGGGCGGACATCACGGTCTGCTCGTGGTCGGGCTCGGCGTCCTGTTGCTGATCGTGGCGGCCGTCACCGTCCTGCGCCCCGACGTCACGCCTGACCAACCCCACCTCGACAGGCGGGAAGACGACACCGACGACGATGAGGACGCGGCAGCTCGGGAGTGCTCCGACGAGCACGACGAGAAGGTCGCGGCCTATTCCGGTCGCGCCGGTGAGCGCACGCCGTAAGTCGCCACGTCGTCTTTGGGTGCTGCTCCCACCCCTGGTCCTGAATGACTAGATGGCCGTCTCTCCAACGGCTTGACCGATCTCCGATCATCAGCGATCCTCATGACCTGATGATCCGGGGGGACATCTGGGGATGGTCGGGGGCATGGCCTTGGGGGGAAAGTTCGCGCGCCCGCACGCCGTCGGGTTGGCCGCGTTGGCGCTGACAGGCGTGCTCGTGAGCCTGTTCGGCATCACCGGGATGACCGCCCCGCCGCCGTTGCCCGACGTGATCGCCGTGGTCCGGGCACTGGCAGCGCCTGCCTTCCTCGCGGCAGGAGTGCTCCGGCTGGCGCACTGGCACGTCACCGGGGAGTCCGACTCGGGGCCACGCGGGATCGCCCTGCTGCTCATCGGCGGTGTGTCGGTGCCGTCCGTCATGCTGGCGCGCAGTCTTTCCACCTCGGGCGAGGGCTTGGCCGTGGTCACCTGCATCCGAGCCCTGTCGGTCGGCGCGATCCTCTGCGTGATGGCGGTGGCCCTCGCCGAGGACGGGGCGCAGCGGGGGGACCTGCGCCGCAGAGCCGGCCTGGTCGCGGCGACCACCGCGGCGGTGACGGTGCTGCTTCTCACCGAGCGCGACCGGCTCCCGCTCGATCCCTCGCTCCACGCGCTGCTGACGCGTGGCCTCGCCAGCGTCCTCGCGGTCGTCTGGCTCACCCTCGCCGTCGGGGCCCTCGTGAAGGGGCGTGACACCGGCTGGGCCTGGCCCATGTCCCCACTGCTCGCCGTGATGGGGCTCGCCGAGGTCTGCCGGGTCCCCGAGCGTCCGCTGATGACGCTGCTCGCCGCGAGCCTCACGGCCGCGGTGGGTTTCGTGGTCGCGGACTCAGCGCTGATCGACCTGGTTCGCGCAGCCCAGGCCGAGCGCGCCGCCGCCGACACCCTCACCCGGGAGCTCACGGACGCTCGGACCGCGGTCTCCGACCGAGACGCCTGGCGCGCCGACCTCACCCACGACGCACGGGGCACTCTCGCCGGGATCCGTGCCGCGATCTGCACCCTCGACCGGCAGGCCGATGAGCTCGATCCGACCACGGCCGACCGCCTGCGCCAGGCGACGATGGCCGAGCTGTCGCACCTCGAGCAGTTGCTCGAGGGCGGCGATGGGGACCAGGACATCTTCGATGCGTCCGACGTCGTTCGGACCGTGACCGACGTGCGACGAGCCGCCGGCCTCCGCGTCGACGTCACGCTGTACCCGGCCTGGGTGCGCGGCGTCTCGGGCGACCTGGCGACGGTGCTGCAGAACCTCCTCGTCAACGCCCAAGAGCACGCCCCCGGCGCGGCCGTCAGGGTGGACGTACGGCCCGACGGGACACAGGCCCGGATCGTCGTCGCCGACGACGGTCCGGGGATCCCGTCCACGGCTGCCAGGTCGGCGTTCGGCCGCGGCGTTCGACGACCGGACAGCGCCGGCTCGGGACTCGGGTTGTCCATCGCCCAGGCACTCAGCCGCCGGCACGGCGGTGAGCTCGACCTGCTGCCGTCCGCCCACGGGACGACGTTCGTCATCTCCTGGCCTCTCGCCGTGCACGACAACGAAGCCGCCCCGTTCCAGCTGGAGGCGGCCTTATCGTGACACCCACCACCGCAGATGAACCGGTGCGGGTACTCGTCGTCGACGACCAGCGGCTCCTCGCGGATGCCCTGTGCCTGGCCCTGCGGCGAGAGGGCCTCGAACCCGACCTCGCTCCGGTGAACGGACGCGACGAGGTGGTCACCTTTGTGCGCGCGGACCCGCCGAGCCTGGTGCTGCTGGATCTCGACCTCGGCGGCGCGCTGGGCGACGGCACCGATCTGGTCGCGCCGTGCGTCGCCGCCGGGTCACGGGTCCTGGTGGTGACCGGCACCACGGACGAGATCTGGATCGCCGCCGCCCTGGAGCAGGGCGCCTGTGGCGCCGTCGACAAGGCCGCTCCCTTCGACCACCTGCTCGGCGTTGTCCTCTCCGCTGCACGCGGCGACACCGTGCTGGCGCCGTCCGAGCGACTTCGCCTCCTCACCCGGCTCCGCTCCCACCGCGCGTCGCGCCAGCAGGAGCTGGCGCCGTTCGAGTCGCTCACCCCACGCGAGCAGCAGGTGCTGCGGGCGCTGTCCGCCGGGCTGACCGTGCCGCGGATCGCCGAGGCCTGGGTGGTGTCGCAGGCGACGGTGCGCTCGCAGGTGCACGCCGTCCTCTACAAGCTCTCCGTGCGGTCGCAGCTCGAGGCGGTGGCCGCAGCAAGCCGGGTCGGCTGGGTCTGACGGGCGCGCCTCGTGGCGGCTCAGGCGACGACGGGCCAGCAGACCTCGGTCGTGTGAGCGAGGAGATCGTCCTCGTCCCCGGTGGGGAGGTAACGCTCGCGGACCGGGCCCGGTGACGCCGTCGCCTGGTCGAACACCCACCGGCCGACCGCGCCGTAGGCACGGTCCAGGTCGAGCGGTGGGCCGTCGAAGGTGGTGACCGCGAGCCGGCTCGCCGGCACGTCGTACACCGTGATGCCCGAGGGCGGCACGGACGGAACCTCGGTGACCGGGACGAACGCGACCAGGTCCCCCACCTCCTCGGCGAAGAACTCGGTCGGGAACAACGCGCCGTCGGTTCCCGCTCGGGCAGCGCCGCTGACGCGGACGGCGCGATGGAGCCGCCGGAAGGCGTCCATCCACCAGGCGACGACGTCGGCGCCGGCGACCCGGTCGCCGACGGCGAGCGTCGTGAGCACCGGCTCCTCGCGATAGGCGACGGGGAACGCAGCCTCCTCCTCGACCAGCATCCGCCGCAGGGAGTCGACGGTCGCCTGCGTCTCGTGCAACTGTGCGCTCATCTTGCCGAGGTGCTCGACGATCACCTCGTTGCGGCTCAGCTCGTCGGGTGCCGCGAGGAACTCACGGAGCCGCTCGACCGGGAGGTCGAGGTCGCGGAAACGGCGGATCACCTGAGCGGTCGACACCTGGGAGACGTCGTAGAAGCGGTAGCCCGACGAGGGATCGATCCGGACGGGCTCGAGCAGCCCCGTCTCGTGGTAGTGCCGGAGGGTCTTCACGGACAGGAAGGTCATCCGTGAGAACTCGCCGATGCTGAGCAGCTGCCCTCTCGCCATGGGACCAGCCAACACTCTCCGGCGGGGGGAGAGTCAATTTCGTGGTCGGTCGAGATCCGGTGTTGACCCTCCCCCGACCGGAGACCTGAGCGTCGTTCCCATGAACACGCGAGACAACACCTCCAGCGCCGTCCGGACCCGCCCGGAGCCCACGCGGACCGACCCGGGCTGGGGCCCGCTGGTCGTGCTGATGTGCGGCACCTTCCTGGTAGTCCTGGACTTCTTCATCGTCAACGTCGCGCTGCCCTCGATGCAGCGCGAGCTCCATACCTCCAGCAGCGGCCTCGAGTGGGTCGTCGCCGGGTACGGCCTCACCTTCAGCTCGCTCCTCATCGCAGCCACCCGCCTCGGCGACCGGTGGGGACGGCGCCGGATGTTCTCCCTCGGCGTCGCCCTCTTCGTGCTGTCGTCGGCCGCCTGCGGTGCCGCTCCGACGACCGAGCTGCTGGTCTCAGCGCGGCTCGTCCAGGGCGTGGCCGGGGCCATGGTCTCGCCGATGGTGCTCGCCCTGATCGGCGACGTGTACGCGGGCCCACGCATGCCGCGGGCTATCGGCGTGTACTCCATGGTGATGGGCCTCGCCGCGGCGACCGGGCAGCTGATCGGCGGCGTGCTGATCCACCTGGACCTGGCCGGGTCGGGCTGGCGTACGATCTTCTGGGTCAACGTGCCGGTCGGGCTCGCCACCCTGGTGCTCGCGCCGCGTCTGCTGCCCGACCGCCGCGACCCGGCGGCGACCCGCCCCGACACCGTCGAGCTGTTGTTCGCCACGACCACCCTGACCGCCCTGCTCCTCCCCCTGCTGGAAGGACGGAGGGTCGGTTGGCCGCTGTGGACCTGGCTCTGCCTGGGTCTCGCCGTCGTGACCGGTGTGCTCACCCTCGCCCGCAGCCGTTGGCTGGTACGGCGTGACCTGCGGCCGCTGCTCACGCCGGAGGCCTTCAGGTCGGCCACGGTCCGGGTGGCACTCGCCTGCCAGGGGCTGCTCTTCGTGGGGATGGCGTCGTACTTCGTGGTGCTGGCGCTCTACCTGCAGAACGGCCGCGGCCTCGGGCCCCTCGCCTCGGGCGCCGTCTTCACGCTCGTGGCCGTGCCGTACATGGCCGGCACCGCCAACCAGCGCCGCCTCGCGGCCCGGCTGGGCCGGGCGACGGTCCCCTTCGGCGCCGCGGCGTTCGCGCTCGGCCACCTGGTGCTCCTGACGGCCGTCCTCCGGCAGGGCGTCGGCGGGCCGCTCCTGGCCCTGGCGCCCGGGCTCGTGGTGTCGGGCCTCGGGATGGGAGTCACGCTGACCGCCCTGATCGACGCGGCCATGACCGGGGTGGAGCCCAGCTCGGCGGGGGCGGTCTCGGGCATGCTCTCCACCGTGCAGCAGGTGGGCAACGCGCTCGGCGTCGCGGTCGTCGGGATGGTGTTCTTCGGAGCGCTGTCGGGCGGGTACGCCCACGCGCTGGCCTGGAGCCTCGTGCTCCTGATCGGCTCGACCGGCGGTGTCGCGCTGCTCGCGACCCGGCTCCACCCACGTCGAGCGCCGGGGAACGACGCATCGGCCCTCGTTGCCTGAGGTGACACCGACCAGACCCTCCGTAGCCTCGGCCGCGGAGGGTCTGGTTAGGGTCGGAGCGTGATCGACCAGCCTGAGCAGCCGACGCTCACCGACGGTGAGATCACGCTGCGGCCGTGGCGTGACGCGGACATCGAGGAAGCGGTCGCCGGCCACGACGACGTGATCGCGCACTGGTTCGGCTGGTCGGTCGACGCGGTCACCCCGGAGCGCCAGCGGCAGGCGATCCTCGACTGGCGGGCGGCGTACGCCGACGGCCGGTCGGTGGTCGGATTCGCGGTCGAGGAGGGCGGAGTCCTCGCGGGTACCGTCGACGTACGACGCCGCGACGAGGGCGTGGGCGAGCTGTCCTGGGCGCTGTTCCGCGGACGCCGCGGCCGCGGGATCGCCACCCGCGCCGTCCGGCTGCTCGCCGACTACGCGCTCACCGAGACCGGGCAGGGCGGGCTCGGCTACTCGCGGGTCGAGGCCAAGGTCGAGCCGGGGAACGAGCCGTCGTTGCGCGTCGCCACCCGCTCGGGTCTCCGTCGCGAGGGCGTGCGCCGGATCGAGCCGGGCACCGGCGACCGCGCCGAGACCACGTCGTACGTCGTCCTGGCCCGGCTGGCCAGCGACCCACCGCTGACCGAGCCTGCGGCGTTCCGAGCGCTGCTCAACTCCTTCCTCCCGCGCAAGCGGGCGATCAGCCAGCTGCTCGTGCGCGACCGGGCGGGCCGCGTGCTCATCTGCCGGCTCACCTACAAGCGCGACTGGGACCTCCCCGGCGGGGTGGTCGAGGTCGGCGAGTCCCCGCGTCTCGCCGCCGGGCGCGAGATCCACGAGGAGCTGGCCCTCGACATCGACGCCGGCGGTCTGCTGCTCACCGACTGGCTGCCGCCCTGGGGCGGCTGGGACGACGCTGTGTGTCTCGTCTTCGACGGCGGCGAGCACGACGCGGGCATCCTCGACACCGCCGTCCTGCAGGCCAGGGAGATCCGCGAGGTCGCGTTCGCGACGCCCGACGAGGTCCGCGAGCGGTGTGCCGACTTCACCGCCCGCCGCATCGCCTCGGCCCTGGCCGGCCTCGAGGCCGGCGCCCGCACGTCGTACGTCGAGAGCGGCGGCGACCCGCCCGCGACCACCTGAGCGGCCGATCGGTCACCCCCGACGGGACGTTCGGTCCTCGCAAACGAGCCGATGACGCGCAAGGATCAGGCCATGACCTACGTCTACGACTTCACGCAGGGCGACAAGGACCAGAAGGACCTGCTCGGCGGCAAAGGGGCCAATCTCGCCGAGATGACCAACCTGGGGTTGCCGGTCCCACCGGGCTTCACGGTCTCCACCGAGGCGTGCCGTGCCTACCTCGAGGTCGGCGACCTGCCCGACGGCCTGGCCGACGAGATCGACGTCCACCTGCGCTCGCTGGAGGAGGCGATGGGTCGTCGGCTCGGCGACCCCTCCGACCCGCTGCTGGTGAGCGTCCGGTCGGGCGCGAAGTTCTCGATGCCGGGGATGATGGAGACCGTCCTCAACGTCGGTCTCAACGACGAGTCGGTGCGAGGACTGGCCGAGCAGAGCCGTGACGAGCGCTTCGCGATGGACTCCTACCGCCGGCTCCTGCAGATGTTCGGCGCCACTGTGCTCGGGATCGACTCCGAGGTGTTCGCGCGCAGCCTCGACCGGCTCAAGAAGGACCGCGGCACGGAGTCCGACACCGACCTCGAGGTCGGCGACCTCGAGGCTCTGGTCGAGACCTTCAAGAAGTCCATCGCCGAGCACGCGGGCCGCGACTTCCCCCAGGACCCGCGCGCGCAGCTCGACCTGGCGATCCGTGCCGTGTTCGAGTCCTGGAACACCGATCGGGCGGTCCTCTACCGCCGGGAGGAGCGCATCACCGGCGCCCTCGGTACGGCGGTCAACGTCCAGGCCATGGTGTTCGGCAACCTCGGTGAGGACTCCGGCTCCGGGGTCGCGTTCACCCGCGACCCGGCGTCGGGCAACCAGGGCGTCTACGGCGACTACCTGCAGAACGCACAGGGAGAAGACGTCGTCGCCGGCATCCGCAACACCGTGTCGCTGGCCGACATGGCGGAGGTCGACCGGAGGTCGCACGACGAGCTGCTCGACATCATGGCCACCCTCGAGAAGCACTACCGCGACATGTGCGACATCGAGTTCACCGTCGAGCGCGGCAAGCTCTGGATGCTGCAGACCCGGGTCGGCAAGCGCACCCCCGAGGCGGCCTTCCGGATCGGACGCCACATGACCGACGAGGGCCTGATCGACACCGACGACGCGATCCGCCGGGTGACCGGCGCCCAGCTCGCCCAGCTGATGTTCCCGCGCTTCGACGAGAACGCCGAGCGCACCCTGGTCGCGAAGGGCATGAACGCGTCACCCGGTGCCGCCGTCGGCAAGGCCGTCTTCGACTCCGACACCGCGGTCGAGTGGGCCGAGCGCGGCGAGGACGTGATCCTGGTCCGCAAGGAGACCAACCCCGACGACCTGCGTGGCATGGTCGCCGCCAAGGGCATCCTGACCAGCCGCGGTGGCAAGACCTCGCACGCCGCCGTCGTCGCACGCGGCATGGGCCGCACCTGCGTGTGCGGTGCGGAGGCGCTCGACGTCAGCGTCAAGAAGCGCCGCGCCAGGGTCCGCGGCGGCGACGCGATCAAGGAAGGCGACGTCATCTCCATCGACGGCACGACCGGCGAGGTCTTCCTCGGCTCCGTCCCGGTGACCGACTCGTGGGTGATGCGCTACTTCGAGGGCGAGGAGGTCGACGAGGACCTCGTCGGCGCCGTCGACCGGGTGATGCGGCACGCCGACGACGTACGCCGCCTCCGGGTTCGTGCGAACGCCGACACCCCCGAGGACGCCGCCCGCGCCCGCCGTTTCGGCGCCGAGGGGATCGGGCTGTGCCGGACGGAGCACATGTTCCTCGGCGAGCGCCGGCAGCTGGTCGAGAACCTCATCGTGGCCGAGGACGAGGCCGGCCAGGAGGCCGCCCTGGCCGAGCTGCTCCCCCTGCAGCGCGACGACTTCCGGGGCATCCTCGAGGCGATGGACGGCCTCCCGGTCACGATCAGGCTGATCGACCCGCCGCTGCACGAGTTCCTGCCCGACTACACCGAGCTGTCGGTGAAGGTCGCGCTCGAGGACGATCATGCGCTCTTCGACGAGCACGACGAGCGTCTGCTCGAGGCCGTCAAGCGGCTCCACGAGCAGAACCCGATGCTCGGCCTGCGCGGCGTACGCCTGGGCATCGTCATCCCGGGACTCTTCACGATGCAGGTCCGCGCCATCCTCGAGGCCGCGGCCGACCGCATCGAGGCCGGCGGCGACCCGCATCCGGAGATCATGATCCCGCTGGTCGCCGCGGTGACCGAGCTCGACCTGATCCGGGCCAAGATCGCCGACGTCGCCGCGTCGATCGAACAGGAGCGCGGGGTCGCGGTCGCCCACAAGGTCGGCACGATGATCGAGCTGCCCCGGGCGGCCGTGACCGCCAACGAGATCGCGAAGTCCGCGGAGTTCTTCTCGTTCGGCACCAACGACCTGACCCAGATGACGTGGGGCTTCTCGCGTGACGACGTCGAGTCGTCGTTCTTCAGCCGCTACCTCGACGCCGGCATCTTCCAGGCGAGCCCGTTCGAGACGCTCGACGTCGACGGCGTGGGCCGGCTCGTCCGGCACGCCGCGCGGCTGGGCCGGCAGGCCAACCCCGACCTCCACCTGGGCGTCTGCGGTGAGCACGGTGGTGACCCCGACTCCATCCACTTCTTCGACGAGGTCGGTCTCGACTACGTCTCCTGCTCGCCGTTCCGCGTCCCGGTAGCTCGCCTGGAGGCCGGGCGATCAGCACTGGACCGGTGAGCCCGCCCTCCTCGGGGGCACGCGCCGGGGTCGTGGAGACGACCGGCTGGCGGTCGTCGGCCGCGACCTTCGCCGGCCGCGTCGCCTGGCTGACGGCGGTGTGGTGTCTCGTCAGGGTCGTCGTCCACGACCACTGGACGCACTACGTCGACACCGCGTTCAACCTGTTCGGCATCCCGGTCCAGGGCAGCCTGTTCATCGCCGCGCTGTGGTTCGTGCTGTCCGGCGGGCTCCGGCGTCGGCTGCGGGTGATGCACGCGGTGACCAGTGTCGTGGTGGCGATCTCGGTGCTGGACAACCTCATCGCAGCCGGACAGCACCTGACCGGCGCGCAGACCGACACCGAGCTGCCCACGGGCTACGGCTGGCTGATCTTCCCGGCGGCGATCGGGTCGGTGCTCACGCTGCTCGTGCTGATCAGCGCCTACCGGGTCTTCAACGCCCGGCTGTCACAGGGCTCGCCCGCCAACGCGGTCGCCGTGCTGGTCGGCGGGCTGCTCACGTCGTACGTCGTGTGCACGGCGCTGGCGTTCTCCTTCCCCCGTGGCCTCGTCGGCAGCCGCGAGAAGCTCGAGTTCGGCCTGATGTCGGCTCTCGGCACGGCGCGGGCAGCCACTCGCCATCTCCTGGTCACCGATGACGGACCGCACTGGGTCTTCGCGCTCGGCGGCCTGATCAGCGGCGCGGCGCTGGTCCTCGCGATCCTGGTGTTCTCGCGGTCCGCCCGGGTACGGCAGTACCTCTCCGCCGACGAGGAGCTCGAGATCCGCCGTCTCCTGCTCGCGCACGGCGCCGCCGACTCGCTCGGCTACTTCGCGACCCGGCGCGACAAGTCGGTGGTCTTCTCCCCCGACCGCCGGGCCGCCGTCACCTACCGCGTCGAGGGATCGGTCTGCGTCGCGAGCGCCGACCCGATCGGACCGGTCGACGCCTGGCCCGGGGCGATCCGGGTCTGGCTGCGGGAGTGCCGCGAGCACGCGTGGTACGCCGCGGCGCTGTCACCCGGCCAGGAAGGCGCCCGGGCCTACGTCGACGCGGGGCTACGGGCGTGGAGCCTCGGCGACGAGGCCGTGATCGAGGTGTCGCGCTACCACCTCGACGGTCGAGACATGGCGCCGGTGCGGCAGGCGGTCAACCGCGTCACCCGGGCCGGTTACAACGTGCGGGTACGACGCGCCGCGACGTTCGAGCCCGACGAGCTGACCGAGCTCGTCCGCCTGGCCGAGCAGTGGCGCGGCAGCGACACCGAGCGCGGCTTCTCGATGGCTCTCAACCGCCTCGCCGACCCCGCCGACGGTCGGTGCGTGGTCGTCACGGTGCACGACCAGGACGGCGTCATCGACGGGTTGCTCAACTTCGTGCCGTGGGGCGCCCACGGGCTGTCGCTCGACCTGATGCGACGCTCGCGCACCGCCCCCAACGGGCTGATCGAGACCATGGTCACCGGCGCCGTCGAGGCCGCCCAGGATCTCGGCGTCACGCGCATCTCCCTGAACTTCGCGGTCTTCCGCAGCGTGTTCAGCGGCGCGGACCAGGTGGGGGCCGGACCCATCACCCGGATCAACGACGCGGTGCTCGGCTTCGTCTCGCGCTTCTACCAGCTCGAGACGCTCTACCGCTCGAACGCCAAGTACCTCCCGGAATGGCGGCCCCGTTTCCTCTGCTACGCGCCCGGGCTCTCGGTGGCTCGGGCCGCGATCGCCTGCGGCCGGGCCGAGGGCTTCCTGCCCGAGCTCGGTATCGACACCGTCGGCCGCCGTGGCGACCTCAGCCAACCGCGTCCGGAGCCCACGGTCTTCGCGGCCCAGGTGATTGCGCTCGAGCAGGAGGCCGACGAGCGCGCGCGACCGGCGTGCAGCGAGCAGCAGCGGGTACGCCGCGACAAGCTCGCCCGGCTGGTGGCGGCCGGCATGCCGGCGTACCCGCCGTGCGTGCCGCGCGACCGCTGCCTCGGCGACGTCCGACGGGACCACGCCGACCTCCCGCCGGACGCCCGGACGGGTACGACGGTCTCGGTGACCGGCCGGGTCCGGGCGCTGCGCGACCTCGGAGGGGTGGCGTTCGCCGTGCTCGAGGAGGACGGCTGCCGGCTCCAGACGATGCTCGACGGGAAGGCGACCGACCCGGCGCAGCGCGAGCTGTGGCGACGTACCGTCGACCTCGGTGACCTGGTGTCGGTCACGGGCGAGGTGGTGACCTCGCGCCGCGGCGAGCTGTCCGTGCTCACCACCGAGTGGCAGATGGCGGCCAAGTGCCTCAGCCCCCTGCCCGACCTGCATGCGGGGTTCTCGGACCCCGAGGCCCGCGCCCGCAACCGCTCCCTCGACCTGATCGTCAACCCCGCCAGCCGACGGCTCCTCGACGACCGCAGCTCGGCGGTCGGTGCCATGCGCGCCGCCCTCAGCAGCCGCGGCTTCGTCGAGGTCGAGACGCCGATGCTCCACCCGATCCAGGGCGGCGCGTCGGCCCGGCCGTTCGTGACCCGCAGCAACGCCTACGACGCCGACCTGTTCCTGCGGATCGCCCCCGAGCTCTACCTCAAGCGGCTCGCCGTCGGAGGCCTCGGCCGCGTCTTCGAGCTCGGCCGCAGCTTCCGGAACGAGGGTGTCGACGCCACCCACAACCCCGAGTTCACCTCCGTCGAGGCCTACCAGGCGTGGGCCGACTACACCGACATGCGCCACCTCACCTGCGACCTGATCCGCGAGGTGGCCACGGCCGTGCACGGCTCACCCGTCGCCGTACACGGCGAGCAGCGGTGCGACCTGTCCGCCGAGTGGCCGGTCGTCACGGTCCACGATGCCGTGAGCGAGGCGGCCGGGGTCACGATCACGTCGGAGTCCCCGCTCAGCGACGTGACCGCGGCCTGTCGGGCGCACGGCGTACCCACCCCGGACGGCGCGTCGGCGGGCATCCTCGTGCTCGGGTTGTACGACGCGCTGGTCGAGCCCGCGACGACCGCACCGACCTTCTACGTCGACTTCCCGCTGGAGACCTCGCCCCTGACCCGCACCCACCGCGACGACCCGCGCCTCGCCGAGCGCTGGGACCTGGTCGCCTGGGGCACCGAGCTCGGCACCGCCTACACCGAGCTCGTCGACCCGCTCGAGCAGCGCGAGCGGCTCGTCGAGCAGGCCCGGCGTCGGGCCGTCGACACGGAGTCGATGGAGGTCGACGAGGAGTTCCTGAGCGCGCTGGAGTTCGCGATGCCCCCGACGGGTGGGCTCGGGTTGGGGGTCGACCGGATCGTGATGATGCTGACCGGAGTCGGCATCCGCGAGACGCTGGCGTTCCCGTTCGTCCGGCCGCAGCGGGTCACCGACTGAGCCTCGGGCACCGTCACCGGGTTTCGACGCGCTGATGCGACTTCGTTCCTCAGTCGCTCGCTTGCGGCTCCTCAGGAGCCGAGGAACGAGGCGTCTCGAAGGGCAACCTGCCCACGCCGCGCCCTCGTGCCTCGGGACGGTCAGAACGGCCAGCCCTCGCGCATCGGACCGCCGTCGCCCGGCTCGATCAGGTGCTCGTGCGCGAACAGCATCGCGAAGACCTCCGGCGGCATCGTCAGGAAGCCCTCGATGTCGGTGGCCTGCGAGCGGTGTGCCTCGAGCGAGGCCCGCTTCTGGGCGAGGTAGGCCGACGTGTCCACCCGCCAGGTGATCTCGTCCTCCGCACTGCCGAGCGGGTTGCCGTCGTCCATCGGGGCCTCGGGGTCGAAGTCGCCGATGACCTCCACCCCGGCCTCGCGGGCCGCGCGCATCATCGACACGATCTCGGTACGGTTCATCGTCGACTCGAGCAGGCGTGGCCGCGCCGCCGCGAGCTCGGCCGCCCGGTGTGCGAGGTGGTGCACCTTCACGTGGTCGGGGTGACCGTAGCCGCCGTGCCAGTCGTAGCCGATCAGGACGTCCGCCTGCTCCTCGTCGAGGACGTCCGCCACGCGCTGCGCCGCCTCGTCGAGGTCGGCGCGGTGCAGCGACCCCTCGTGGTCGTTCTGCTCCCAGCCGGACATGCCCGAGTCGGAGTAGCCGAGCCAGAAGATCCGGGCGAGCCCGATGGCGGCGGCCGAGGCCTCGGCCTCGCGCCGACGGTAGTCGGCCACGGTCTCGCCCTCGACGGCGTCGGGCGCCACCTCGCCGTGCTCGCCGTTGGTGGCGAAGACGACGACCACGCGGTGACCCTCGGCCGCCGCGCGGGCCATGGTGCCCGCCGTCTGCGACGCCTCGTCGTCGGGATGCGCGTGCAGGTAGACGATCGTGGCCATCAGAACAGCGCCGATGCGAGGTTCTGGCGCCCGCGCAGGACGCGCGGGTCGTCGTTGCCGACGGCTGCGAACAGCCCGATCAGGTGCTCGCGGGCGCGATCGCGCTCGTCGCCCGTCGTACGACGAACCAGGTCGACGAGGCGGTTGAAGGCGTCGTCGACGTTGCCCCCCAGGAGGTCGAGGTCGGCGACCAGGGTCTGCGCATCGACGTCGTCCGGGTCGGCCGCGGCCTCCGTGCGCGCTGCCTCGAGGTCGGCACCCTGCGTGCGCTGCAGCACCTTGGCCATGGCGAGCCCCGCGGCCGCCTCGGTGTCGGCCGGGTTGGCCTCGACGAGCCGTTGGTACTCCGCGACGGCGCCGTCGATGTCGTCGTTCTCCAGCGCCTCCTCCGCCGCGGCGTAGCGCGGGTTCACCGGTGGCTCCTCACCCTCGGCCGGGGGCGGAGCCGCCGACAGGGGCTGGTGACGACCGGTGATGCCCTGCGCAGTGAGCCCCTGCGCGAGCTGGTCGAGGAGCGTGCGGATCTCGTCGGCCGACAGCGCGCCGGGGATCGGCTGGGCGGCGGGCCGGCCGTCGAGGATCACCAGGAGCAGCGGGACCTGCGGGATCTGCATGGCCTGGGCGATCGTGGGTGACGCGTCGATGTCGATCAGGCCCGCCAGGAACCGGCCGTCGTACCCGTCGACCGCGGTGGCGACGTCCTGCGCCATCGTGGCGCTCTCGGGCGAGCGCGTCGGCGAGTAGAACACCAGAACCACCGGCGCGGTCACCGAGGCGTCGAGGACGCTCTGGAAGCTCTGCTCGGTCACGTCGAGGGCGTACGACGACCGCGCGGCCGCCGGCCCGGCACCACCCGACGGCCCTGCGCCCGCGTCCGGCGGCGCACCCCCGGCGGGCGGCTGGCGGAGGCCCGACAGGTCGATCGCGCCGGGTCGGCTGAACGGCTGCTGCGTCATGCGGTCAATCCTAGGGAAGGTCCCACGGCGGGCGGAGGAGCCCCAGCTCGACCGCCTCCTCACGCAGCTCCTCGCGGACGCTCGGGTGCGCTGCGTGGTCGATCAGCTGCCGCGCCTGCTCGAGCTGGTCGTTGCCGTAGATCTCCGCCACCCCCTGCTCGGTCACCACCGCGCTCATCTGGAACGACGTCACCGGCTCGTCGACGAGCGGCACGATCGTCGAGCAGTCCGCCCGGGGATGCCAGGAGCGCAGGGCGATGAACGCCTGTCCCCCGATGCTGTGCATCGCCCCGACGATGAAGTCGGTCTGCCCGCCGAAGCCGGAGTAGATGCGGGCCTTGATCCGGCTGGCGTTCGCCTGGGCGAAGAGGTCGACCTGGAGCGCGGTGTTGACGCTGGTCATCGAGGGGTTGGCGGAGATCAGGGCCGGGCTGTTGGTGATCTCCGTCCGCCTCATCTCGATCCGCTCGTTCCCGTCGACCCAGGCCAGCAGCTCCGGAGAGCCGAACAGGAACGACGCGGTGATCGGGACGTCACGGTCGAGGGCGCCTGCGCGTTCGAGTGCGAGCACGCTGTCGGAGAACATCTCGGTCCACACGCGCAGCCCGCGACGACCGACCAGCCCGTGCAGGGTGGCGTCCGGCACCGCGCCGATCCCGGCCTGGACGGTGGCTCCGTCGCCGACCCGTTCCGCCACCAGGCGGCCGATCGTCGCCGAGTCCTCGTCGACCAGGGTCTCGGGTGGGTACGGCATCGGGCCGTCCGCCTCGATCAGCACGTCGACCTGGTCGACCTCCAGTACGGCGTCGCCGTAGGTCCACGGCATGTCGCGGTTGGTCTGGGCGATGACGATGCCGCCGTTCCGGCGGGCCGCCACGACCGCCGAGGGCAGGACGTTGACCTCCACGCCGAGCGACACCTTCCCGTCTCGAGGCGGTGTGGTGTGGAGGACCACCGCGTCCGGCCGGAGCCGGGTCTCGAACAGGACGGGCACCAGCGAGAGCCGCGACGGCACATAGCTCAGTCGCGGGCTCTTCCGCATGCCCGGCCCCACGAACGCCGTCTCGAGCGTGACGCCCTCGCGGTCGGGCACTCCGCTGGGGGCGTTGAGGGCCCAGAGCCGGTAGGTGTCGAGCGACTCGTCGATCAGGCCGAGCGTGTGCCACGGCACGGCGTTGTTGCCACCCACCACGATCCGCGGGTTCGGCGGGAGCGAGCGCAGCGCGGCGTCGAGGTTCACACGAGGATTGGATCAGAAGCGGGCTGGCTCGCGATACTCGCCCCACTCGGCGCGCAGCGCGTCGCAGATCTCTCCGAGCGTCGCCTCGGCCCGGCAGGCGTCCAGCATCGACTCGATCATGTTGCCGTCGGTGCGGCCGACCTCGACCATCCGCTCGACCGCGGCGCGGGCGGCGGCCTCGTCACGCGTCGTACGGCGCTGGGCCAGCGCGCGGACCTGCTCGACCTCGACCTCCTGGGAGACGCGCAGGATCTCGAGGTCGTGGGTGATCGAGTCGGTGTGCACGTTGACCCCCACGATCTTCTTGTCGCCCTTCTCCAGAGCCACCTGGTACTGGAAGGCCGCCTCCGCGATCTCGGACATGAACCAGCCGTCCTCGATGCCGCGCAGCAGGCCCTTGGTCACCGGGCTCTCGCCGCGCCGGGTGGCCTCGGCAAGCCCCTCGGTGTCGGCGTGGGTCAGGTCGGAGCCGCCCATCGCCAGGATGCGGTCGAAGATCGCGTTGGCCTCGGCCTCGATCTGGTCGGTGAGCGCCTCGACGTAGTAGCTGCCGCCGAGCGGGTCGGCGACGTTGACGACGCCGGTCTCCTCCATGATCACCTGCTGCGTACGCAGCGCGATCTCGGCGGCCTGCTCGCTCGGCAGAGCCAGGGTCTCGTCGAGGGCGTTGGTGTGCAGGGAGTTGGTGCCGCCGAGCACGGCGGAGAGTGCCTCGATCCCCGTACGTACGACGTTGTTGTAGGGCTGCTGCGCGGTGAGCGACACCCCTGCGGTCTGGGTATGGAACCGCAGCCACTGCGCCTTCTCGGTCTGCGCGCCGTACACGTCGCGCAGCCAGCGCGCCCAGATGCGTCGGGCGGCGCGGAACTTCGCGATCTCCTCGAAGAAGTCGACGTGTGCGTCGAAGAAGAACGACAGGCCGGGTGCGAAGACGTCGACGTCGAGCCCCCGGCTGAGCCCCAGCTCGACGTAGCCGAACCCGTCGGCCAGCGTGAACGCGAGCTCCTGCGCGGCGGTCGAGCCGGCCTCACGGATGTGGTAGCCCGAGACCGAGAGCGGCTTGTACGCCGGGATCCGCTCTGCGCAGTACTCCATCAGGTCGCCGATGAGGCGCAGGTGCGGCTCGGGTCCGAACAGCCACTCCTTCTGGGCGATGTACTCCTTGAAGATGTCGGTCTGCAAGGTGCCGTTGAGCCGGGCGGTGTCGACGCCGGCCCGCTCGGCGGCGACGATCATCATGCAGAACACCGGCACCGCCGGCCCGCTGATCGTCATCGACGTGGTCACCGCACCGAGGTCGATCCCGTCGAAGAGCCGCTCCATGTCGGCCGCGGAGTCGATGGCCACACCGCAGTGGCCCACCTCGCCGAGGCTCATCGAGTCGTCCGAGTCGCGACCCATCAGGGTCGGCATGTCGAAGGCCACGCTCAGCCCGCCGCCGCCCCGCCCGAGGATCATCTGGTAGCGCTCGTTGGTCTGCTCGGCGTTGCCGAAGCCGGCGAACTGCCGGATGGTCCAGGTGCGCCCTCGGTAGCCGGTCGGATAGAGCCCACGGGTGAACGGGAACCCACCCGGCCACTCGGAGTTCTCGCTCCCGTACGCCGGCTCGACGGTCATCCCCGACAGGGTCGTGAAGTCGGCGTCGCGCACACGCGACGCCTGATAGCGGTCCTGCCAGCGCGATCGAGCGTCGGCGGTCGAGCCCTCGCCGTTGGTCGAGCCTGCGCCGTTGGTCGAGCCTGCGCCGTTGGTCGAGCCCTCGCCGTTGGTCGAGCCTGTCGAGACCATGCCGTTGGTCGAGCCTGCGCCGTTGGTCGAGCCCTCGCCGTTGGTCGAGCCTGTCGAGACCATGCCGTTGGTCGAGCCTGCGCCGTTGGTCGAGCCCTCGCCGTTGGTCGAGCCTGCGCCGTTGGTCGAGCCCTCGCTGTTGGTCGAGCCCTCGCCGTTGGTCGAGCCTGTCGAGACCATGCCGTCCATACCGCAGATACTAGGACGTCCTACTAAATCCGCCTAGCCCAGCAGGTCCGCGAGCAGCTCGGCCTTGCTCTTCCGCGAGTAGCCGGGCAGCCCGCGGCTCCGGGCCTCCGCGCGGAGCGCGGTCACCGTCCACGTCTCGTCGGGTCCGGTCGCAGGCCCGGTCGGCGCTACGGGTGCGGCGGCGGGTGGCCGCGACGCCCGGACGCGGTCCTTCCATTTCGCCGCGGAGGCGGTCGCCTGGTCCAGGCGATGTCGTACGGCGGTCAGCTCGCCCAGAGCGCCCTTGACGTCGGCCTGGTGCGCCTTGGCCCGGGACCTCCACTTCTCCGCCGACTTCTCGGCCGCGGCCAGCTGCGAGCGCAGCCTCTTGACCGCAGCCTTGAGCTCCTTCTCGACCGAGCCTCTGTCCTTCTTCTTCGTCGCCATCAACCGATCGTGGCGTACGAAGGTGAACGCCGGTCGAACGAGGTCTCGCGAGTCAGGTGCGCCGACGGAAGGTGCAGTCGCCGTACGGTCACGGGGTCTGGTGACGTCCGGCGACTCGGTGCGGGCGACGCGCGACCGCCAGCGACGGTGCAGCGGCTGAGACTTGACATATGTCGATATCGGAATATGTTTGAGTGGTGGCCCGCGCAGCGACAACCTCGGACGTCTACAACGCAGTGGCCGACGTCCACCGCCGCGAGATCCTGGACGTGCTGATCGGTGGCGAGAAGGCCGTCGGGGCGATCGTGGACGATCTGTCGATGTCTCAGCCCCGGGTCTCCAAGCACCTACGGGTGCTCAGTGAGGTGGGACTCGTCAGCTGCCGGGCGGACGGCCGGCGTCGGCTGTACCGCCTGTCGCCGGAGCAGCTCCGGCCCGTGCACGACTGGGTCGCCAAGTACGAGCGGGCGATGAACGTCCGACTCGATCGGATGGACGACTACCTCCAAGAGCTACAACGACAAGGAGACGACAATGACACCTAGTCGGCACGGGACGGCAGTGATCGAGTTCCCGAACGAGCTCGAGATCGTCCTCATACGAGAGTTCGACGCCCCGATCGCTCTCGTCTTCGACGTCCTGACGAAGCCCGAGCACGTGCGCAAGTGGGGCGCCACACCGCCCGACGAGATGCTGGAGTGCTCGATCGACCTGCGCGTCGGAGGGAGCTACCGCTCCTCCTTCCGGACCGGTAACGGAGAGGTGTTCACGATCCGCGGGACCTACCTGGAGGTCGAACCGCCGACCCGGACCGTGGAGACGTGGCTGTTCGAGCTCTGGCCGGACGCGGAGGCGATCGAGACCATGGAGCTGCACGAAGCCGACGCAGTGACGACGTTCACCTGGAGGCTCGCGTTCCGTGACAAGGCCGGCCGCGACCACATGACCGAGTTCAACGGCCAGCAAGACAGCCTCGACCAGATGGAAGAGATCCTCAGGTCTCTCCTCGACCCGGAGGGCACGGTCTCGGCGTAGGCCACGCCGTACCTGAGGCGACCCGCGGGGTCAACGCCGCCAGCGGTACAGCTGACCGTCGCGCACCTCGACCTCGGTCGGCGGCCTCGGCGTCGGGTGCTCGGCCAGGTGGTCGAGCACGCGCGCCTTGCCAAGGATCGAGACGTCGCCGTCGTCGAAGTGGAAGCGGGGGTGGAGCAATGGTCGTACGTCGTGCCACTCGCGCCGCTCGATCAGGTCCCACGCCCGGGCCGTCGGAGCGGGCTGCTCCGGCAGCTCGTGGAGCATCTGGGGAGTGCACATCCGCCAGGCGTCGGTCACCAGCTCACGCATCTCGTCGTCGCCGAGCCGGTCGACGTGGGCGCAGACCCATTGGTATCGCAGGTCCGTCTGACCTGGCAGGAAGAACGTCTCGGGGTCGGACGCGACGAGCCCGTCGCGCTCCGTCCTTGGGAAGCCGAACCCCATCGTCGTCTCTTCGCGCGAGAACGCCACGAAGACGATCTGCTTCACCCTCAGCTTCGACCGGCCGCGCACCTCGACCTCGTAGGCGCGGGGCAGCGCCAGCCCCACCCGGCGTACGGCGTCGGCGGTGGTCATCGGTGCTACCCGAAGTCGCCGGCCGCACGGCGTACGGGAGCCAGGAGCGATGACAGCTCCGCCAGCTGGTCGTCGCCGAGGGCACCGAGCGCGAAGTCCGCACCGACCAGGTCGGCCGTGGCCCGCTCGACCACGGCGCGGCCTGCATCGGTGATCTCGGCCAGGACGGCCCGTCCGTCGTCGGGGTGTGGACGACGGGTGATGAGCGCGTCGGCCTCGAGCCGCTGCACGATCGAGGTGATGGACGTCGGATGCACCTGCAGCCGCTCTCCCATCTTGCCCAGCGGCAGCGACCCGCGCGACGAGAAGCAGAGCAGCACCAGGGCCTCGTAGCGGGCGAAGGTGAGGCCGTGCGGCCGCAGGATCGCGTCCAGGCGGCCGAGCACCAGCTGCTGAACCCGCATCAGGGAGGTCACGGCATGCATCGCAGGCACGCCGTCCCATCGCCTCCCCCACTGCCGGGCGGCCTCGTCGATCGGGTCGAAGGGCAGACGCGGCATGGGCGGAGCCTAGCCGCGGCCGCCGACGGCGACCGCCCTCAGAGCTCGGCGAGCAGGGTCTCCGCCGCGGCGTGGGGATCGGTCTCCCCGGCAGCGACGGCGACGGCCAGGTCGTCGAGCTCGGAGCGTCCGTGTACGTCGCCCCAACGCCGGCGCAGGGCGGTCACGGCGATGGCCTCGATCTCGTCCCGGGCCCGGCGGGTACGCCGTCCGGCCAGCTCTCCGGACGACTCGAGCCAGGCGAAGTGCCGGCCGATCTCGGCGACGACCTCGCCCAGCCCCTCGCCCTTGGAGGCGATCGTCTTCACGATCGGCGGCCGCCACGCGTCGTCGGGCCCGTCGGCGAGGGCGAGCATCGACCGCAGCTCACGGCGTACCTGGTCGGCGCCGTCGCGGTCGGCCTTGTTGATCACGTAGACGTCGCCGATCTCGAGGATCCCGGCCTTGGCCGCCTGGATGCCGTCGCCCATGCCCGGCGCCATCAGGACGAGCGTCGTGTCGGCGAGACCGGCGATCTCCACCTCGCTCTGCCCGACCCCGACCGTCTCGACGAGGATCACGTCGCACCCGGCGGCGTCGAGCACCCGGAGGGCCTGCGGGGTGGTCCACGCCAGGCCGCCGAGATGGCCCCGCGAGGCCATCGAGCGGATGTAGACGTCACGGTCGAGCGCGTGGTCCTGCATCCGTACCCGGTCACCCAGCAGCGCCCCGCCCGAGAACGGCGAGGACGGGTCGACCGCGAGTACGCCGACGCGCTTGCCGGCCGCTCGCAGCTCGCCCACGAGCCCCGACGTCGACGTGGACTTGCCCACGCCGGGCGACCCGGTGATGCCGACGATCTGGGCGTGGCCGGCGTGGGGCGCGAGCGCGGCCATCACCTCACGCAGCAGCGGCGACTCGTCCTCCACCAACGAGATCAGCCGCGCGACCGCGCGCGGGTCGCCCTCGCGGGCACGCCGGACGAGGTCGCCGACGTCGCCCGTCGAGCGGCGACCCGTCACGCGCCTACGTGGACAATCAGTGCGTCGCCCTGGCCACCGCCACCGCAGAGAGCCGCCGCGCCCACGCCGCCACCACGGCGCTTGAGCTCGAGCGCCAGGTGCAGGACGATGCGGGCGCCCGACATGCCGACGGGGTGGCCCAGCGCGATCGCACCACCGTTGACGTTGACCTTCGACTCGTCGAGGCCGAGCGCGCGGGTGGAGTCGATGCCGACCGCGGCGAACGCCTCGTTGAACTCCACGAGGTCGAGGTCGGTCGGTGCGATGCCCTCCTTGTCGCACGCCAGCCGGGTCGCGTTGGCCGGCTGCAGCTGGAGCGTCGAGTCGGGGCCGGCCACCATGCCGTGGGCGCCGATCTCGGCGAGCCACTCCAGGCCCAGCTCCGCGGCCTTGGCCTTGCTCATCACCACGACGGCGCACGCGCCGTCGGAGATCTGGGAGGCGGAGCCGGCGGTGATGGTGCCGTCCTTGCCGAAGGCCGGGCGCAGCGCTGACAGCGACTCGGTGGTCGTGTCGCCCCGGATCCCCTCGTCGTGGGACACCACGACCGGGTCGCCCTTGCGCTGCGGGATCGAGACGGGCACGACCTCGTCGTCGAAGACGCCGTTCTTCCAGGCCTCGGCCGCCTTCTGGTGGGAGGCCGCCGCGAAGGCGTCCTGCTCCGCACGCGTCAGCCGCGTGTGGGAGCCGTTGTAGTCCTCGGTCAGGGTACCCATCGCCTGCTGGGTGGCCTGGTCGTAGAGCGCGTCGTAGGCCATCGAGTCGACCAGCGCCGTGTCGCCGTACTTGAAGCCCTCACGCGACTTGGGCAGCAGGTGCGGGGAGTTGGTCATCGACTCCATGCCGCCGGCGACGACGATCTCGGCCTCGCCGGCGTTGATCAGCAGGTCGGCCTGCGCGATCGCGTTGAGGCCGGAGAGGCAGACCTTGTTGATCGTGATCGACGGCACCGATGGGGGCAGCCCGGCGGCGAGGCCGGCGCTGCGCGCGGGGTTCTGGCCGGCACCGGCCTGGATGACCTGGCCCATGACCAGGTAGTCCACCTCGTCGCCCGAGACACCCGCCTTCTCCAGGGCACCCTTGATGGCCACGCCGCCCAGGTCGGCCGCGGACAGCGACTTCAGACCTCCGAGCAGTCGCCCGATCGGCGTACGCGCACCGGCGACGATGACGGTTCCGGACATGGTGCCTCCCACCAGCAGAAGAGTGTTGCCTCGACGATACCGAGCGCCCGGCGGCAGCCGCGAGAGCGGGACGCTCCTCCGTGCTGAGGAAAACCTCACAGTGGGACGGTGGCCGCCACCGTCGCCGCCGTACGACGATGGGCCCATGAGTCTGGACCTGCCCGACCACCTCTTCATCGCCATCGACCACGTCGGCATCGCCGTGGCCGACATCGACGACGCGAAGGCCTTCTACCGCGACACGTTCGGCATGGAGACCGTGCACGAGGAGACGAACGAGGACCAGGGCGTCCGCGAGGCGATGGTCGCCGTCGGCGAGTCCGGCGGCTGCCTGCAGCTGCTCGCGCCACTCGACGAGACCTCGACGATCGCGAAGTTCCTGGAGCGGCACGGTCCGGGGCTGCAGCAGCTCGCCCTCCGCGTCACCGACCTCGAGGCGGCGTCCGCGGTCCTGCGTGAGCGCGGCGTCCGCCTGCTGTACGACGACCCGCGCCGTGGCACGAGCGGCTCGCTGGTCAACTTCGTCCACCCGAAGGACGCCGGAGGCGTGCTCGTGGAGCTCGTGGAGCCGGCGAGCGCCGGATGACCTTACGCACAGGCCGATCCGCCCCCCGTTACCGACGGGTACATTCAGGGGCGCCCACGCCACCCCGCCCACGTACCAGGAGCTGACGTGCAGCAGATCCTCGACGCCATCCTGTCCGGCACCGCGACCACCGACGACTATGCCGCGCTCGAGGTCCCGGCGACCTACCGCGCGGCGACGGTCCATCGCGACGAGGTCGACCTCTTCGAGGGCCTGACCAGCAAGGAGAAGGACCCCCGCAAGTCGCTGCACGTCGACGACGTACCGCTGCCCGAGCTCGGTCCCGGCGAGGCGCTGGTGGCGGTGATGGCGAGCGCCATCAACTACAACACCGTGTGGACCTCGATCTTCGAGCCGATGCCGACCTTCGGGTTCCTCGAGCGCTACGGCAAGGTCAGCCCACTCGCGAAGCGGCACGACCTGCCGTATCACATCGTCGGCTCCGACCTGTCCGGCGTGGTGCTGCGGACCGGGCTCGGTGTACACAGCTGGAAGCCCGGCGACGAGGTCGTCGCGCACTGCCTGTCGGTCGAGCTCGAGAGCCCCGACGGCCACAACGACACGATGATGGATCCCGAGCAGCGGATCTGGGGCTTCGAGACCAACTTCGGCGGTCTCGCCGAGATCGCCCTGGTGAAGTCCAACCAGCTGATGCCCAAGCCCGCTCACCTGACCTGGGAGGAGGCCGCGTCGCCGGGGCTGGTGAACAGCACGGCGTACCGCCAGCTGGTGAGCCGCAACGGCGCCGGCATGAAGCAGGGCGACAACGTCCTGATCTGGGGCGCCAGCGGCGGGCTCGGCGGCTTCGCGACGCAGTACGCGCTGAACGGCGGCGCCGTCCCGGTGTGCGTGGTCTCCAGCGACGAGAAGGCCGACATCTGCCGGCGCATGGGCGCTGAGCTCATCATCAACCGCGCCGAGGCCGGCTACCGGTTCTGGAAGGACGAGCAGACCCAGGACCCCAAGGAGTGGCGCCGATTGGGCTCCGACATCCGTGAGCTGACGGGCGGCGAGGACGTCGACATCGTCTTCGAGCACCCCGGACGCGAGACCTTCGGCGCCAGTGTGTACGCCGCGCGCAAGGGCGGCACCATCGTCACGTGCGCCTCGACCACGGGCTTCCTGCACGAGTACGACAACCGCTACCTGTGGATGAACCTCAAGCGCATCATCGGTTCGCACTTCGCCAACTACCGCGAGTCGTGGGAGGCCAACCGCCTGATCGCGAAGGGGATGATCCATCCCACGCTGTCGAACACCTACCCTCTGGACCAGGTCGGCCAGGCCGCGCTCGACGTCCACCACAACCTCCACCAGGGCAAGGTCGGGGTGCTGTGCCTGGCCCCCGAGGAGGGGCTCGGGGTGCGCGACCCGGAGATGCGGGCCCGCCATCTCGACGCGATCAACGCCTTCCGAGGCATCTGAGCAGAACCCGAAGGCGTGTCGCGCGTCCGGGGTGTCGACGCACGGCGAGGCGGGGTAGAAGTCGTTTCCGGTGATCCGACAGACTGGCCCCCACACCGAGATCCCGGAGGATGTCCACACCATGAGCGACCAGGGCCTTTCCATCTTCGACGAGCCGGACGACGCGAACGCCGTCGACGAGGAGGCGACGAAGGTGATGAAGGCTCAGGGCCGGGACGACGCGGCTGCCCCGGCGGCGAAGAAGTCGTCGGGCCGCAAGCCGGTGCCGCCCGTGGCCGAGGCGGCACCTGAAGCGGCGCCAGAAGCAGCGCCCGAGGCGGAGGCCGACGAGCAGCCCGCGAACGAGCCGGAGGAGGATCCCCAGCCGACGGCGCAGATGAAGCCCGTCGCGCCGGCCGTCACCCCACCGGCTCGCCCAGCCCAGACCCCAGCCCAGACCCCAGCCCAGACCACGGCTCCGACCACGGTGACGCCGGCACCGTCGGCACCGTCCGTCAGCGTCCCGGCCTTCGCAAGCGTGCGCCGCGGCGGCTACGACAAGGCCGGTGTCGACGCACACCTCCGCCAGCTCCTGGAGGCCCAGGCGGGGGCAGCACAGGCCCTGACCCAGTCCCAGCAGAGGGTCACCGAGCTCGAGCGCCAGCTCGAGGCGGCTCGCACCGAGCTCGCCGAGGCCGACAACCCGTCGTACGCCGGACTGGGCGGCCGGGCGAGCGCGATGCTGCGCCTCGCCGAGGAGGAGGCCGCGGAGATCCGTGCCGCGGGCCATCGTGACGCCGACGACATCCGCGAGCAGGCCACCCGCGACGCGAAGGCGATCCGGGCGGACGCGACCAAGGAGGCCGACGACATGCGGCTCGTACAGCTCAAGGAGCTGGACGAGATGCGAGCGCGCATCACCGGCGACGCAGAGCAGGAGCGAGCGCTCGCCATGGGCGAGGCCGCAGACCTCCGGGCCGCCGCCAAGCGCGAGAGCGACCAGCTCCGCCTCGCCGCCGAGCAGGAGACGCAGGAGCTGCGCGTCACCGCGACTCGGGAGGCCGAGCAGGCGCGTGCTGCCGCCGACCGTGAGGTGCAGGAGGCGCGCCGTACCCTCTCGGTCGAGAAGGAGCGTCTGGCCCGCGAGGCGACCGAGCACCACGCCACCGCGACCGCCGAGACCCGGCGGCTCGTCGAGGAGTCCGAGCAGCGCGCCGAGTCGGCCGAGGCGAGGGCCCGCGAGGCCACCAACCAGGCCACCACCCACCGCCAGCAGGCCCAGACGGAGGCCGAGGCGCTGCTGTCGCGCGCCCGTCGTGAGGCCGAGCAGGTCGTCGCCTCCGCGCGGACCCAGGCCGAGGCCGTGACCGCGTCCGGCAACGCGGAGCAGGAGCGCAACCTGGCCGCCCTGCGGGCCGAGGTGGACCGGATGACGAAGCGTCGCGAGGCGATCTCCGCGCAGCTCGGGTCGCTGCGCGAGCTGATGGCCGGCTTCGGCGGCGACGAGGAGGCGTGACCGACAACGGCCTCGACCCGGAGCCGTCCGACGAGGCTGTCGACGAGGTCGCCGTACAGATCTCGGGCGAGGTGGACGACGGCATCCAGTTCCTGCACGATCCCGGCCGCTCGCCCGACGACCTCGGGACGCCCGGCAGCCCGCTGAACACCCGCTCGCCGTTCATGTGGGGGCTGCTCGGCGGCGCGGGTGCCCTGGTGGCCCTGTGGCTGGGCCTGATGATCCTCCGGATCGGCTCCGTGCTGGTGCTGGTCGTCGTGGCGCTGTTCCTCGCGGTGGGGCTCAACCCGGCGGTCGAGCTGCTCATGCGGCGCGGCCTCAAGCGCCCCTGGGCGGTGCTCTGCGTCATCGTCGGTGTGCTGGTCGTCTTCGCGCTCTTCCTGGTCGCGGTCGTCCCGGTGGTCAGCCACCAGGTCACCGCGATCGGCGACAACCTGCCGCACTGGTTCGACCGGCTCCAGCGCAACGCCACCATCCGCCGGTTCGACGACAAGTACGACCTCAGTACCAAGATCACCGACTACCTCAAGAGCGGGACCCTCGCCCAGAAGCTCTTCGGCGGTGCGCTCGGCCTCGGCTTGGCGATCCTCGGCCTGTTGGCCAACACGTTCGTGGTGGTCGTGCTGACGCTCTACTTCCTGGCGTCGCTCCCCTCCATGAAGCAGGCGGCGTACCAGCTCGCCCCCGCCTCCCGCCGCGAGCGCGTCTCGCTGCTCGGCGACCGGGTCCTCCGCAACATCGGCGGTTACGTGTCGGGAGCCTTCGTGGTGGCGCTGTGCGCCGGGCTGAGCACGATGGTGTTCCTGTTCGCCGTCGGCCTCGGCAGCTACGCCGTCGCGCTGGCGCTGGTGGTCGCCCTGCTCGACGTGATCCCGATGATCGGGGCCACCATCGGCGCGGTCGTCGTCTGTGCGATCGCCTTCGCGACCGACTCCACCACCGGGTTGATCTGCGTGGTCTTCTACATCGCCTACCAGCAGCTCGAGAACTACGTGATCTACCCGCGCGTGATGTCGCGCTCGGTGGAGATTCCCGGTGCCCTGACCGTGATCGCGGCACTGATCGGCGGTTCCCTGCTCGGCGTCGTCGGCGCACTGTTCGCCATCCCGACCGCCGCCTCGATCCTGCTCCTGGTCAAGGAGGTCTTCCTCCCACGCCAGGACGCGCGATAGCGCGCGTGCCGTGAGCTCCTGCTGTGTGCCCGCGCGGCCACCCGGCGAGGATGATGGCGTGGCGCGAGCCGGCGATCGCGGTGACCGGACTGCCGGCGCGATCGCAGCGCTCGGCCCCTCGCCCGTGCTCGCGGCGATCCCGGCGGGGCGTTTCCTGATGGGGTCCGACGATCCACGCGGCTATATCGCCGACGGCGAGGGCCCGCCGCACCCGGTCGAGCTGGGCTCGTACCGGATCGGGGTACACACGATCACGAACGACGAGTTCGCGGCGTTCGTCGACGCGACCGGGCATCGGACCACCGCCGAGGACCTCGGCTCGTCGTTCGTGTTCAGCGGTCTCCTGCCGCCGGGCTTCCCCCCGACCAGGGCGGTCGCGACGGCGCCGTGGTGGCGCGAGGTACCGGGCGCCGACTGGCGCCGGCCCGAAGGTCCGCAGAGCTCGGTTGCCGGCCGCGAGGACCACCCGGTCGTCCACGTGAGCTGGTACGACGCCGTCGCGTTCTGCGCGTGGAGCGGCACGCGTCTGCCTACGGAGGCGGAGTGGGAGCGCGCCGCGCGAGGGGGCGAGGAGGGGTATCACTTCCCGTGGGGAGACGAGCGGGAGCCCGGCGGCCAGCACCGGATGAACGTCTTCCAGGGCGAGTTCCCGGGTCACGACACCGGAGCCGACGGTTGGGTCGGCACCTGCCCCGTGGGCACCTTCCCGCCCAACGCCTTCGGGCTCCACGAGACGACCGGCAACGTCTGGGAGTGGTGCGCCGACCGGTTCGCTCCCGACTACTACCGGCACTCCCCCGACACCGACCCGACCGGGCCTCTGGCGGGCACCTCCCGGGTCGTGCGCGGCGGCAGCTACTTGTGCCACGACAGCTACTGCTGGCGCTACCGGGTCGACGCCCGCAGCGCCAACACCCCCGACAGCAGCACCGGGAACACCGGCTTCCGGGTCGCGGCCCGCGCCTAGGGCGTGTCTCCTTAGTTCAGTCGTGAAGTGCTGATTTTCTGGGGCCATGTCTCGTGAACGAGTCCTGACCGATGGGCAGTGGGAGCGGATCGCGCCGTTGATGCCGTCCTCCGACGGTGTGAAGTCCCGACCGTTTCGCGACCACCGTCAGGTGGTCGAGGGCGTGATCTACCGGTTCCGGACCGGGATCGCCTGGCGCGATCTCCCGGCCTCCTTCGGGCCGTGGCAGACCGTGTGGAAGCGGCACCACCGCTTCTCGGTGGACGGCACCTGGGACAAGATCCACGCCCGCCTACTGGCCCAGGCCGACGCGGCCGGCGAGATCGACTGGATGGTCTCGGTCGACTCCACGATCAACCGTGCCCATCAGCACGCGACCACGTTGAGCCGGGTCGAGGTGCCCGCCGGCCGTCGCCCCACCAGTCGCACAGGGGGCTGAGTCGAGTTACATGAACCTGCGTGAGGAGCCGCCCGACCACGCGATCGGCCGCTCCCGCGGTGGGCTCTCGACCAAGATCCACCAGCTCGTCGACGGGCGCGGCCGTCCCCTGGTCATCGCGCTGACGCCCGGGCAGTCAGGAGACTCACCGATGCTGATTCCACTGCTCGCGCACCTGGCCGTGCACCGGATCGGGCCGGGACGACCACGCACCCGTCCTGAGGCCCTGCTCGCTGACAAGGCGTACTCCTCGCGCGGCACCCGCGCCATGTTGCGCGCACGCGGAGTCCGGACGGTCATCCCGCAACCCTCTGACCAGATCGCCCACCGCCAGCGACGAGGCCGAGCAGGCGGCCGGCCCCCGGCCTTCGACCCGACCGCCTACAAGGGCCGCAACGTCATCGAGCGATCCTTCAACGACCACAAGCAATGGCGCGGCCTGGCCACCCGCTACGACAAGCTCGCCGCCGTCTACCGAGGAGGCGTCGTCTTACGCGCCATCGCTATCTGGCTCTCGACTTAGGAGACACGCCCTAGTTGTACTCGGCGAGCACTGCGCTCTCCGTGTCACTGGAGGATGGGAGCCACGATCCTGATGCCTTGCTCAATGTCGCGCTCGGCGGTGTTCCCGAAACCGATGACGAGCTGCGGCGGTCCAGCCTCCGGCGCCGCTCGGTAGGGACTGATCCCGTAGAGCCCGACGCCGACCCGGCGTGCCCGGGCCAGGACGGCGTCTTCGTCGGCGCCCTCCGGCAGGTGGGCGACCGCATGGAACCCGGCGGCCAGCCCGGTCAGCGGCACCTGCGGCGCGTGCTGGGCCAGGGCCGCGACCAGCGTGTCGCGGCGCCGGGAGTAGACGGCGCGCATACGGCGCAGGTGCCGGTCGTAGCGTCCGGACTCGAGCAGCCTGGCCAGGGCGAGCTGGTCGAGTCCGGGGGCACCACGGTCGGCGGTCTGCTTGGCGGAGCCCACCGGCTCGGTCAGCCAGGTCGGCAGCACCGCCCAGCCGAGCCGGAGGGTGGGTGCGAGCGCCTTGCTCACCGTGCCCAGGGAGACCACCCGTTCCGGGGCGAGTCCCTGCAGGGACCCGATCGGCTCCCGGTCGTATCGGAACTCGGCGTCGTAGTCGTCCTCGATGATCACCCCATGGTGCTCGTGTGCCCAGGCGATCAGGTCGTGGCGCCGATCAGCGGTGAGCACCACCCCGGTGGGCCATTGGTGGGCAGGAGTCACGACCACGACCTGCGCGCCGCTGGCCTCGAGGGCAGCGACATCGAGGCCGGCGCCATCGACGCGCACGGGCACGCAGTGGCCGCCGGCCGCGCGAGCGAGCGCGGTGACGGTGCCGATCGAGCCCGGGTCCTCGACCGCGACCAAGGTGCGGCCCTGGAGAGCCAAGGTGCGGAGCACGAGTGCCAGGCCCTGTTGGAATCCGGCGCAGACGAGGGTCTGGGACGCGCGCGCGTCGGCTGCCCTCACCCGGCGAAGGTACGCCGCGAGCACCTCGCGCAGGTGCACGTCGCCACGCGGGTCCCCGTAGTCGAACGCGCTGTTCGGCGCCGTCCGGCACGCCTCGCGCACGGCCCAGGCCCAGTCCTCTCGTGGGGCGAGCCCGAGGTCGGGTACTCCGGACTGGAAGTCGGCCACCAGCGACGGGGTCGGAGCCCGCGCGGCGGGCAGCTGCGATGGCTGGTGCGAGCCCCGGCGCGATGGCTGGTGTGCGGCGAGGTCTGCGACCCGGGTGCCCGATCCGCTGCGGGAGACCAGGTAGCCCTCGGCGACCAGCTGTTCGAAGCACTCCTGGACGATGCCGCGGGAGAGCCCCAGATGCCCTGCGAGGGCGCGCGTGCTCGGCAGTCGCTCGGCGGCGCCCAGGCGACCGGTGCGGACGGCGTCGCGCAGCCGTTCCTCGAGCTGCGCGCGAAGTGAGGCCGGCCCCTCCCGATCGAGGGACACCAACAGGTCCGGAGCAGAAGTGGACCACTCGACAGCCACGAAAGCGGACCTTAGCAGGGACCCACCCCCGGCCTAGCGTCCCATCCATGAGCCCTCTGGTGTCCCGCCCCCTGCTCCTTCGACTGGTCACCGTCGTCGCCGGTGCCCTTGGTTTCTACCTGCCGTTGGCCGCGGTCCCGATGTTCGCCCAGTCCGTGGGAACGGGGACTTCCGCCGGGTTGGCGAACGCGGCCCTGCTCTTCGCCACGGTTGTGACCGAGCTGGTCACACCGCGCATCGTCACCCTCGTCGGGTACCGCTGGGCACTGGCCGCCGGGCTCGTCCTGCTCGGCACGCCGGCCCTCGTCCTCCTGACCCCGGCCGGAGCCTCGGTGGCCGTCGTGGTCGCGGTCAACGCCGTGCGCGGGGTGGGCTTCGCAGTCTCCGTCGTCGCCGGTGGCGCACTGACAGCCGCCCTGATCCCGGCCGAACGCCGCGGCGAAGGGCTGGCGCTGGTCGGCCTGGTGGGCGGCGTCCCGGCCCTGCTGGCGCTGCCGCTCGGCACCTGGGCGGCCACCCACTGGGGCTACGGTTCCGTGTTCGCCATCACCGCGCTCGTACCGGTCGTCGCGATCGCGACCGTGCCCGGACTGCCCGCCCGGGACGCCGCGTCCGACGGGTCGCACGGCGTCCTGCATGGGCTGCGGCGCACCGCGCTGGTCCGCCCCGCCGCGATCTTCGCCGCATCGGCGTCGGCCGCAGGAGTCGTGGTCACCTTCGTGCCCCTCGCCGTCGGTGCCCACGCCGCCTGGGTAGCCCCGACGGCCCTGCTGCTGCAGCCCACCACCTCGACCCTGGCCCGCTGGGTCGCCGGACGACTCGGTGACCGGCACGGTCAGACCCGGCTTCTCGTGCCCGGCGCCTCGCTGTCGGTGATCGGCATGGCCGCGATGGCCGCAACGAGCACCGGGTGGCTGGTCGCCGTCGGCGCCGCGGTCTTCGGGACCGGGTTCGGGCTGCTCCAGAACGCCACCCTCACCCTGCTGTACGCACGCGTCACCGAGCACGAGTACGGAACCGTCAGCGCGATCTGGAACGGCGCCTACGACCTCGGCATGGGCCTCGGTGCCCTGGCCGTCGGAACCCTGGTGACCAGGACCGGCTTCGGCGCCGCCTTCCTCGTCGTCGCCGCGACAATGCTCCCGGCCCTCGCCCTGGCCCACAAGGAAGCGCGACCCGCCGCTCACCCCGTCACCGGCCTCGACCTCATCGAAGTCCCCGTCGCCGCCTGACCCAGGGGCGGCCGTTGGGTCGCATCGTGAACAGCTCGAACGGTCCTTGGCCGTCAGGGTCGGTTCTGGACCTGGGTGAGCACCATCCCATCGCCGCTGGGCGACCAGGGGTCGGAAGGAGCTGGTAGGAGCTATTCATCCCGGCAGCATGGCCCGCTAGAGTTGACGGCGAACGTATGCAGTCGATGGTGCGCTGGTGCGAGGAGGGGTGTGCTCCGTGGCCGTCAGCGAGACGCCCCCCACCAGCGAGCCCGCCGGTGCCCAACAGGCGGGCAGCCGTGCGCGTGGGCGACCCGTCACGATGCGCGATGTCGCCCGCGCGACGAACGTCTCGCAGAGCACCGTCTCCCGCGTGTTGAATCGGACGCCGACCACCGTCCCCATCGCTGAGGAGACGCGTGAGCGCGTCTTCGCCACTGCCAGGGCCCTCGGCTACCGGCCTAATCCTCTTGCCCGTGGCCTGCGCGGCGCCAGCACGATGTTGCTCGGCGTCATCGTGCGAGAGATCACCGACCCGTTCTTCGCCGGTGCGATCGAAGCGGTGACGACGGCCGCTGGCGTGCGCGGCTACAACGTTGTGCTCGGTCATGCCCACGCGCGAGCGGAGGAGGCCATCACGTTGTGGGGTGTCCTCGAGGCGCGGCACTGCGACGCGATCCTGCTGCTGGGCGACATGCGGGACCAGCCTCGCCTGCTCCAGGATCTGCGCGGGGAGCACGTCCCGGTCGTCGCCTTGTGGCACGGCGCGACGACGGATGTGCCTTGCGTGACGGTCGACAACAAGGCGGGCATCCGGGCCGTTCTGGACCATCTCACCGGGCTCGGGCACCGACGGATCGCCTTTGTCGGCCCACGCCGTCTCGGAGACATCGAGGAGCGAGGAGCGGCGTTCGTGCAGTACTTCGCCGACCTCGCCGAGCCGATGCGCGCCGGCTACCTCGAGCACGTTTCGAACGAGCCGAGCGGCGGGATCGATGCACTCGCGCGCTTGCTCGAGCTGCGTGAGCCTCCCACCGCCGTCGTGGGAGCGACCGACGTCCTCGCGATGGGGCTCCTCCATGCCGCACACTCTCACGGGTTGCGAGTGCCCGAGCAGCTGTCGATCACCGGCTTCGACGACATCGCGATGGCGGCGTACGCCGTCCCGGCGTTGACCACGGTCCGGATGCCGATGGGCGAGATGGTGGATCAGGCGTTGCGCCTGGCTCTGGACAACGCCGAGCCGGGTAACGAGCAGCAGATCCCCGTGCTCGAGCCCTCTCTGGTCGTGCGGGAGTCGACCGGCCGCGTCACCCGCGACTCAGGCGGATGAGGGCTGCAGGATCCAGATCGGGGTCAGCTCATGCCGGCTTCGGACCATGCTCGTGGGTCGTGGGCGACGTCATCGTGCGAACCTGCGCTGCAATAGCGCGTGGGTCGTGACCGCACCCAGGACGATGCCGCCGTAGATGACCTGGGTCCAGAAGTCCTTGAGCCCCACTGCCACTGCCCCGGCGTCGATGCCGCCGATCAGGAACGCTCCGAGCGCCGTGCCCCAGATGGTGCCGCGGCCACCGAACACCGACGTACCGCCCACGAAGACAGCCGCGAGCGCGGGAAGCAGTGTGCTCCCGCCCTGGTTCGGGTAGAAGTTGATCACCGCGAAGCTGTTCATCATGCCGGCCAGCGCGGCGGCCGCGCCGGTGAGCACGAACAGGACCATCCGAGTGCGGATGATGGGGATGCCCATCAGCCCGGCCGCCTGCTTGTTGTCGCCGATGACATGCGTGTTCTGGCCGAGTCGGTGCCGGAAGAGCAGGACCCATGAGATGACCGCCAGCGCGACGAACCACACGAACTGCATCGGCAGACCGTGCAACCGGCCGGTGAGGAGCCGCCCCGGGAGGCTCCCGTCGGTTTCGAGCAGCGTGTAGCTCTTGCCGTTGACGAGGACCAGTGTGAGGCCGCGATACAGGAACTGTGTTCCGATCGTCACGACCAGCGCCGGGATGCCGACGTAGCAGACGAAGAACCCGTTCACGAACCCGGCGGCGGCGCCGACCGCGAGCGTGGCGAGCACGCCCAACAACACGTTGTGGGTGGTGTGCTCGACGGCGATGTAGCCGACCATGCCGAGCGCAAAGACCGAGGGGAACGACAGGTCGATCTCACCGGCCACGATCAGCATGGTCAAGGGGAGCGCGACGAGCCCGAAGTAGGGCACGGTCTGGGCGTAAGACACGTAGATCAGGCTGTGCAGGAACGTCCCGGGTGCCAGGATCGTGAAGATCAGCCACACGAGGATGAACGCCGTCGTGATGCCGATCTGTGAGGCATAGGTGATGCTGAAGGCCTTCACGGTCCATCGCCGTGGACCGAGGAATCGCCTTGCCCGCTCCGCCCCTGTCGTCATGCCGCACCTCCGGTGTCACCGTGTCCGTGGCCTGGGTCGAACCGCCCGGTGGCCGCGACCTCGCGCATGATCTGGGTGAGGTCCTCGAGTGTGTACTGGCTCGTGGGGAACTCGGCGGCGATGCCACCACGATCGAGCATCACGATCCGATCCGCGATGGTATGGATGTGGAAGATGTTGTGGTCGATGAAGATGGCGGACTTGCCGGCAGCGCGAATACCGCGCACGAAGTCCAGGCACTTCTCGGTCTCGCTCAGCGAGAGGCCCATGGTCGGCTCGTCGAGGATGATGATGTCTGCCTCGAAGTGCAGGGCCCGCACGATGGCCAGTCCCTGCCTTTCACCGCCGGACAACCCGGCCACCGGGGTGTCAGGCGTGAGGATCGCCGAGGTGAAGCCCATCTCCTCGCGCATGAGCTCGGCCGTGACCCGTCGCATCTCCGCGACCTTGAGGAACCCGCCCGGTCGGGTCAGTGGACGGCTCATGAAGATGTTGCGCCACAGCGATTGCTGGTCTGCCAGCGCGCGCTCCTGGTACACCGTCTCGACACCGAGCGCGCGTGCCCTGCGGACAGTGAGATCGTCGGTCTTCCGGCCGCCGAAGTAGATCTCACCCTCGTCTGGCCGGTGGTAGCCGGTGATGATCTTGATGAGCGTGGACTTGCCGGCGCCGTTGTCACCGACCAGACCGAGGACCTCGCCCGCATTCAGCTGCAGGCTGACGTCGTGGACGGCGTTGACGCCCCCGAACGATTTTGCGACATGCCTCAACTCCAGGACGGGTGCGGTCACCGGCTCCTCCATCGCATCACTTGGTGAGAGGCGACGGTCGGCGAGCGTGCTCGCCGACCGTCGATCCTTCCGTCGTTTGCTCGATCGTCAGCGGATCTGCTTCGTCACGAGTGGTGCAATCTGGTCGATGTTGGACTTGTCGACGAAACCACCGCCCGTGTCGATGTGCAGCCCACTGAATCCGTAGGCGTGACTCAGGCACAGCTGCTGGATACCCATATAGCCCTGCAACCACTCCTGTTGATCGATCACGAGGCTGATGTACCCCTTCTGGATGCCCTGCACGGTCGCCGGCGACATGTCGAAGCCGGCAGCGTAGATCGACCCCGGTGCGAGGTTGGCGGCCTTCATGTAGGTCGGGATCGTCGAGGTGAGGTTGCCGTGGTCGATGAAGATCGCCTTCACGTCCGGGTGCTTGGAGACGTACCCGGTGAAGATCGGAACGCCGGCGGACGGGTCGGCATTGGTGGCGTCGTTGATCTCCAGGTAATCGACCTTCATGCCGGCCTTGGCCAGCGTTTCGGTGATGCCCTTGGTGCGCTCACCACGGCCCGGCTGCGACTTGAGCCCCCAGACGAACACCCGACTACCGGGCTGAAGACTGTCGCGCGAAATCGCCTCGTTGGCGAGGGCGGCGCCGGCGTCGTAGAGCGTGGCTCCGGCATAGCCGGTGCCCTGGGCGGCGTACTTCTGCTCGGCCTTGGGGAGCTCGGTGTTCATGACCGTCACGAGGATGCCCTGGCTGCGTGCCTGGTCGATGAGCGGGTCGAACGCCGAGTCTCCTGGGTGACCCATGATGGCGATGCCGTCGGGCTTGGTCGCCATCGCCTGCTGGAACTGGGTGACCATCTTGTTCGGATCCCAGTCCGACCACTGGTAGGTGACACTCGGGCCGAGCGCAGCCGCAGCAGCCTTGGCGCCGTTGTAGACCACGGTCTCGAAGCCGCCGCCGGCGGTTCCGCCGGGGAAGAACACGATCTTCATGCCCTTGCAGTACTGCGCCCCGCTCGGCACGTTCGCCGTTGACCCCGAACTGTTGCTGCCGCCGCAACCGGCCAATGCCAGAGTCGCAACGGCGAGCACTGCACCGGTTCGCCTCACAGCGGACCCGTTCCATCTTCTCATCGGTCCTCCTCCTTCTTCCGCGAGACACCCGACGCAACCTTGTGCGTCACCGGACAACCCCCTGGGCCAGGGAATCTGGAGTTCGCCGGGCTGGGGCATTCGAGTGGCTGCATGCGTATGCTTGCCTTGTCGGGCCCAGAAAGCAAGAGCCAGAGGTTCGATTTGTGACCGCTCACCTTCGACCTAGGAGCGAGACATGGCAGCCAGCGACGCCCACCATCGGTACGTCGTCGGTGTCGACTTCGGGACCCTCTCCGGCCGCGCGGTGGTCGTACGCGTAGCAGACGGTCAGGAACTGGCCAGTACCGTCACCGACTACAAGCACGCAGTCCTCGACCACTCCCTGCCGAACGGTCACCGACTGCCCCCGGACTGGGCCCTTCAGGTTCCCGAGGACTATCGCGACGTGCTGCGCGACGCGGTCCCCACGGCGGTCGCCGCCGCCGATGTCGACCCAGCACATGTCATCGGTATCGCGACGGACTTCACCGCGTGCACGATGATCCCCGTCCTGGACGACGGCACGCCCCTGTGCGAGGTCCCTGAGTACGAGGATCGACCGCACGCCTACGTCAAGCTCTGGAAGCACCACGCCGCCCAGAGCCAGGCCGACCGGATCAACCAGTCCGCCGCCCACAGTGGCGAACCGTGGCTCCCCAGGTACGGCGGATTCATCTCCTCCGAATGGGAGTTCGCGAAAGCCCTCCAGATCTTCGTGGAGGACCGAGCGCTCTACGATGCCATGGACCGGTGGGTCGAAGCCGCGGACTGGATCGTCTGGCAGCTCACGGGTACCTACAGCCGCAACGCCTGCACCGCCGGCTACAAGGGGATCTTCCAGGACGGGGAGTACCCGAGCAGCGACTTCCTCGAAGGGCTCGCCCCCGGCTTCGGAAGCTTCGTGGACGACAAGCTGCGCCACGACCTCTCGCCCCTGGGGTCACGGGTCGGCGGTCTCACCGATCAGGCCGCCAGGTGGACGGGCCTGACCGCGGGTATCGCCGTGGCCGCCGGCAACGTCGACGCACACGTCACGGCAGCCGCGGCTCAGGCAGTGGAGCCGGGCCAGATGGTCGCCATCATGGGCACCTCCACCTGTCACGTGGTGAGCTCGTACGAGCTCCGCGAGGTACCCGGCATGTGCGGTGTCGTCGACGGCGGCATCATCGACGGCCTCTACGGATACGAAGCCGGGCAGAGCGGCGTCGGTGACATCTTCGGCTGGTTCGTGAACACCTCCGTGCCAGCCAGCTACGTGAACGCGGCGTCCGCGGCCGGGGTCTCCGTCCACGAGTACCTCACGGATCTCGCTGCCAAGCAGGAAGTCGGAGAACACGGGCTCCTGGCTCTGGACTGGCACAGTGGCAACCGTTCCGTGCTCGTCGACCATGAGCTGTCCGGACTCGTCGTGGGCGTCACGCTCGCGACCAGCCCGGAACACCAATATCGCGCTCTCCTCGAAGCAACGGCGTTCGGCACCAGAGTCATCGTGGAGACCTTCAGGGACTCGGGCATTCCGGTCCATGAGTTCATCGTTGCCGGCGGGCTCGTGAAGAACCCTCTGCTGATGCAGATCTACGCGGACGTCCTCCGGCTTCCCCTCAGCGTCATCGGCTCCGGTCAGGGCCCCGCGCTCGGCTCCGCAATCCACGCCGCTGTCGCAGCCGGCGCCTACCCGAACGTGTCGGCGGCGAGTGCCGTGATGGGTACACGCCATGTCGCCGCCTTCGTACCCGACCCGCGCAGAGCAGATGAGTACGACGCGATGTTCAACGACTACCTCGCCTTGCACGACTACTTCGGCCGCAGCCCGGAGATGATGCGCCGCCTCAGACAGCGTCTCCGTCGGGCACTCGAACGGGCCAGCTCAGATCCCATCACCGACACCACGGCGTACCAGAGCTCATGAGTGCTACCGCTGACGTCCAGGCCACCATCCGAGGCCTCCGCGAGACTGTCGCCCAGCTCCATTCCGAGCTCACCCGCTATCACCTGGTCGTCTGGAGCTCCGGAAACGTCTCCGCCCGCGTCCCTGGACACGAGCTCATGGTGATCAAGCCCTCAGGCGTCGACTACGGCGAGCTCACTCCCGACAACATGGTTGTGTGCGATCTCCACGGCACCGTTGTCGACGGTGATCACGCGCCGTCCTCGGACACGGCGGCGCAGGCGTACGTGTACCGGAACATGCCGCTTGTCGGAGGAGTGGTGCACACGCACTCGACGTACGCGACCGCGTGGGCCGCGCGCGCGGAACCGATCCCGTGCGTCCTCACCATGGTGGCGGACGAGTTCGGGGGCGAGATCCCCGTCGGCCCCTTCGCAGTGATCGGAGACGACTCCATCGGACGCGGCATCGTCGAGACCCTCCAAGACCACCGCTCCCGAGCCGTTCTCATGCAGAACCACGGCGTGTTCACCATCGGCCGCGACCCCCGGGACGCCGTCAAGGCAGCCGTCATGTGCGAAGACGTGGCACGAACGATCCACATCGCCAAGCAGCTCGGCAGTCTGGTCACCATTCCGGACGAGGCTGTGAACTCCCTGTTCGAGCGCTACCAGAACGTCTACGGCCAGCACTGACACGCCCTACCGCTCCCCGGACGCCGAGGACGAAGGAGAACCGACGTGACCACCCACGCACCCGAGGTCTGGTTCCTCACGGGCAGCCAAGCGCTCTATGGACCGGAAACACTCGAACAAGTCGCCACTCAATCGACGCGGGTGGCAGAGAAGCTGGAGCAATCCGGCGACCTCCCCGCCCGTGTCACGTGGAAGCCGGTCCTCCTCGATGCGTCCGCGATCCGCGACGTCATGCTCGCCGCGAACTCCGACCGCAACTGCGTCGGCGTCATCGCCTGGATGCACACGTTCTCCCCGGCCAAGATGTGGATCGCCGGCCTCCAGGCCCTCCAGAAGCCCCTGCTGCACCTACACACCCAAGCGGAGATGGCGCTTCCCTGGAGCACCATCGACATGGACTTCATGAACCTCAACCAGGCGGCACATGGCGATCGAGAGTTCGGCCACATCCAGTCGCGAGTGAACGTCAGACGCAAGACGATATCCGGCCACGTCGACGACCCGCAGGTCCGGCAACGGATGGCCGCGTGGACGCGGGCCGCGCTCGGCGTCGCTGAGCTCCGCAACCTGCGCCTCGCGCGCTTCGGCGACAACATGCGCGACGTCGCTGTCACCGAGGGAGACAAGGTCCAGGCGCAGATCCAGTTCGGCGTCTCCGTGAACACGTACGGGGTGAACGACGTCGTTGCCCAAGTGGAGGCCGCGGATGCCACCGTGGTCCAGCACCTCGTCAACCAGTACCTGGACGAGTACGACGTCGCGCCCGCGCTCCGCCCGGGCGGCGACCGCCACGACGCCCTCGTCTACGGTGCGCGCATCGAGCAGGGACTCCGCGACTTCCTCGGCGGAGGTGGCTTCCAGGCCTTCACCACGAACTTCGAGGACTTGGGGGGCCTGAAGCAGCTGCCCGGCCTGGCTGTCCAACGCCTGATGGCAGACGGGTACGGGTTCGGGGCCGAGGGCGACTGGAAGACGTCGGTCCTGGTTCGCGCCTGCAAAGCGATGGCCGTCGGCTTGCCCGGGGGCACGTCCTTCATGGAGGACTACACGTATCACCTCGTGCCGGGGCAAGAGAAGATCCTCGGTGCCCACATGCTCGAGGTGTGCCCGAGCCTGACGACCGGCAGGCCGTCATTGGAGATCCACCCCCTCGCCATCGGCAACCGTGATGACCCAGTCCGGCTGCGCTTCACGGCAGACCCCGGGGCGGGTGTCGTCATCGGAATGTCGGACACCGGAGATCGGTTCCGACTCACCGCCAACATCGTGGAGATCGTCGACCCCGATGAGCCCCTTCCTGCGCTGCCCGTCGCCTGCGCTGTCTGGAAGCCGGAGCCTTCGGTTGCCGGCTCGGCAGAGGCGTGGATCGTGGCGGGGGCGCCCCATCACACCGTTCTCACGCAGGCACTGACCCGAGAGGTCATCGAGGACTTCGCGGACATGGTCGCCACCGAACTCCTCGTCATCGACCGCGACACGACCACCAGGAACTTCGAGAAGGAGCTTCGCTGGAATGCGGCCTACCACCGCCTGACGGAGCGCCTGTGAGCAACCGTCCTCGTCGCCAGGGCGTTCCTGGACGATCTCATGGAGTCCCTTCGGGCAGAGGAAGCACCCACCATCGAGCAGCCTTCTCACCACACACTGGACCGATCGGGCATCTGCTCGTCGCGCGTCCGCTCGCTATGCGTCTGAAGGTCGCGATCGCGTACCGCCCTGCCGTTCGAGGGACGTTCGCTCGTGACTGGCGGCTCGCTGCGCTGCGCTGAGCCGGCGGTTCACCGGCGGATCACCAGGTCAGCGGGCCCGCCGGATGGCGTCCAGCTGGAGCTCACACTGGGACGTTCGGCTCTGGCCGCCCGTACCGAGGCGCGCGACCCTGACCTCATGAGGCGCGGCATCGGGGCCGGTGCGGCCGCTGTGCTGCTCGGCCTGTTGGCGGCGTGCCTACCTGCCGAGTCCGGAAGGCATGCCCCCAGCGACGAGAGAGCACAGGTAGCAACGGCCGACGGGTCGTCCTCGGACACCCGTCCCACGGCGACCGGGGCGGAGCTGACGGTCGGCGGCAGTGCCTGGGTGGCGGTGTCAGTGGCCCGGCTGTGGGACTCGCCCTCGGCGCCGTGGCCGCTGGATGCGCCGGCCCTCACGAGCCCGGTTCGGTTCCGGGAGTGGCTGCGAGGAATGACTCTCGACCAGCGTCGTGCGCTCGACGTACGCAGCCAAACCGAGGCTCTGCTGGGTGACCGGGTCGTCATCGTCGGGTTGCGGCCACACTGGGCCAAGGTCGTGGTGCCCTCGCAACCCACTCCGACAGACCGCCGCGGATACCCGGGCTGGGTCCCCCTGCGACAACTCACCGCCCGGGCACCGACCCCCGCCGCACAGGTCGCCACCGTGACCTCGCGCACCGCGTGGTTGCGATCGGACGACGGCGACAACGCGCGAACCATCGAGATCAGCTTCGGCACCAGACTGCACGTGCTGGGACAGGTAGGTCACTACGTGCGGGTCCTGACCCCGCGAGGTGGCGCCCGCCGACTGTCCGACGACAACGTGGTCGTTCATGCCCCGGGCGATGCGGCCCTCGCGGCCACGCGCGCCGGCCTCGAGCGCACGGCGAAGTCCTTCCTCGGCCTGCCCTACCTGTGGGGCGGCCTCTCCGGGTTCGGCCTAGACTGCTCGGGGCTCGCGTGGCTCGACTACCGGGTGCACGGCATCCGGATCCCCCGTGACGCACTGCCCCAGTCGCAGCACGGCCGCCACACGGGGGCCCGGGCCGTGGGCGACCTGCTGTTCTACGCCAGCGACGGGCTCGTGCACCACGTGAGCGTGTACATCGGTGGCGGCTACATGATCCACGCACCACGCACCGGGGAGCGCGTCCAGATCGTCGCGTTCTCGCAGGAGCCGCTGCGCGGGGAGTACGCCGGCGCCCGCCGTTACCTGCCCTAGCCTGCGGCGCCGCCAACTGGTTCGTCGTATCGCCGCAATCACGGCACGTCGATCGCATGGGACCTGGGAACGTTGAGTCGGGATCAGGCCAGGTCGAGGTCGTCTTGGAGGCGCTCGAGCTCTACCCCGTGCGCCTCGAGCTGGAGCCGGACGGGGTTCGCGCGACCAGGGGTGAACCCCAGTGGCTGCAGCTGCCTCCGGCCACGCCGGCTGAGCTGCGTGCCGAGCGGGTCGCGAGCATCTTGCAACAAGCCGGCGAGGAGATGGCGTGGCTCTATCCCGGGGTCTCCACGCTCGTGCGCGTACCGGGCTGCGAGCTCCAGAGCACGCTTGCCCAGCAGATGGGTGCACAAGGGGGTGGGCCTCGGGTGGCCACCACGCCAGCGAGACCGCCGCCGCACTCGGCGCTCGGCCGCTCCCACCGCGTCGGCACCGAAGGTCGCCTCGAGTCGGTCACGTACGAGATCGACCTCGATCCCCATCGACCGCAAGGCGGCGACCGGATCGGTTGCTGGCCACATGCTGGGGCCTACCCGGGCCAGACCGGACCTGGCCAGATCCAGGTCCAAGCCGGCCGCCCGAAGTACGTCCGCCGCCTCACCGTCCCCGTGTCGCAGGATGCCCAGCAACAAATGCTCGTCAGCGATACACGGATGCCCCAGCCTCCGTGCCTCCTCCCGGGCAAGACGAACCACCTCCCAACCTGCGGGCGTCAGTCGCGGCCACACCTGCTCGGCGCCGTCCTCACCGACCAGTCCCCGGAACGGCCGCAAGACCCGCGACCACATCACCGGATTCGCCGTCCGCGGACCCGGACTCCGTGCTTGTAGTGCACCGCCTGCTTGCTCACCCCGAGCCGAGCTGCAATGTCTCGCCAAGACCAGCCCAGGGCGCGGGCACGCTCGACCTGCAGCTCCTCCAGGACCTCCACCAGTTGTCGCAGCCCCACCACCGCGACCAAACCGACGTCCGGGTCCTCGCCAGCGGCTGCATCGACCATGCGCCGGCCCTCCTCCACGTCCAGTCCCACATCGTCAACCTACTTTGACGCCGCCTGGTGCGTCAAGCAAGATTGACGCACACCCTCCTGCGCGGAGCCCCATTCGTCGGACAAGAGCGGCGTGGCTCCGCTTCATCGAGCCGTTCGGAACCGTTGCTTGGCCGCGGCCTTCACCCTGATCGACAACGACGCCGATCCTCGGCTCACGAACTAGATCGGTTCGACGCCGCTCCATCTCGCGACACACCCGAGCGGGGTCGTGGGTGACGACCTCTAGCCCACCGCCCTGTCGCTCACTTCCGAGACTTGAGCACACCGTTGGCGGGTCCGGGCGGCGCGGTCCACCATCCCAACTGTGCTCGCGCGGCCGAAGAACGTGAGAACCGCGAGCACTCGACGGTTCTCGTGGCGGTCCTCGGTGAGCCCCAGCTTGGCGAAGACGCGGCTGACATGAGTCTCGACCGTCTTCAGCTCAACCGTGAGCTGCTCGCCAATGGCGCGGTTCGACCGACCCTCGGCCATCAGCGCGAGCACCTCCAGCTCCCGCGGAGAGAGCTGGTCGAGCCGGTGGCCTCGCTGTCTTCCACCGACCTGGCGGTCGGTGGCGCCTGTGGAACGGATCAGGGTTGTGGTCATCGGCTCGTCGTGGCTCCTGAGTGAGGGGTCGCTTCCTTGTCACCTGTACGTCGATCCAGAGACCCTCAATGCGACATCCGGGGCCGAATCGTTACGCCGCGGCGTCGAAGGGACTGACCCAGCTGCCCGCGTCGTACCGCCCGGCCCGTCCACGGTCCGGCGATGCCTATGCCTGAGATCGTGTGGAGTCGTGTGCTCTCGCGTCGTCGACGGCGCGTGGCAGGCTCCACATGTGGCGGAGCGGCCGGAGGTACCTGTGTGGATGGTGCAGCGCATCGGTAAGGTCCTCAGACCGTTGCCCAAGTGTCGCGAAGAAGCAGCGTGGGTAGGGATCCGGTGGCGGGTGGGGCAGGCGACCGTGGCCCACGTCTACGGCGGCGACGACCAGTTGCTGCGGGTGACGTTCCGCGCCGAGCAGGACGAAGTCATGGCGTTCGAGAATCTGGAAGATCCCTACTTTCGGGCGGGATGGGGCCGCAACGTGGTCGGGCTCCTGCTCAACGACTGCACCGACTGGGAGGAGCTGGGCGAGTTGCTCACCGACTCCTACTGCCTTCAGGCTCCGCGTCGCCTCGCCACCCTTGTTCCCCGACCGCCGCGACGAGCCCCCGGCCCCGGGCCCCAGATCTGAAGTCGGCGGCATCCGCGCGCGGCCAGGCGTCGCACGCGCTGACGGACCGCTACAGAAGACACTGCGTCCGTGGCGCACTCGGGGTGCACGTCCATGGACACACCGCCAGCCGACAAGGCGATCGTGGTGACGGCGGTGGTCTACAACTTCGACATTGAACCAACTGGGTCGAGAACTTCGGCGGGCTGTTCAATGCCGGCTGCAGCACATCTACGACCAGATCGACGGCGTACCGGCATTCGACACGATCGAGCACACCTTCCCGTCAGGGCTGCCCATGCCGAGTGTTGCCGCAACCATCTTCGGTGGCGACATCAAGGTGTTCGTCTACGGCTACTTGATCGACGCCTCGTCGCTGCCGTCGCGAGCCACGTCGCACGTGGACCAGTCCGTCACGGACGTTCCGGGCTCTGCGAACGTGGGCACCACCGCGGGCATCGCGCCGACGGCCGGTTCGGCGGGTGCGGCTCCCCGCCAGCCCACATCCCGCTGACAGGTGCACTCACCCGACGAGCGGTCGCGGGTCAGGCTCCGTCGGGCCGTATTCTGCGGTCAGCAGCCTCGCGGAGCATCGCGTCGATCTGGGGGTCGTACCCGAGCTCCCACACTTCCTGGTCGCAGCGGCATGCGGTAGCCCACTTGGCAGCCCACTTGTGCGCCTCCTCGCGTGAGGGCACCTCGATCACCGTGAGTCCGCCGACGGTCACTTGTTGGCCCTCGGTGACGGTCCCGTCGGCCGCCACGATACTTGCCTTCTGGTCTTCCAGTCCGCTGCCGCATACCCACACACCAGCGTCAATGGCCTCCCGGCTGACGGCGTGCGCGGCCTTGTCAATGTCCGGCATGTCCTCGTCGGGGAAGTGGTCCATCGCGTGAGCATCAAGAATCAGCACGTACTGCGGCATCGAATGACTCCTTCCCGGGACCGCTTCCCCTGCTGTCGGTGCGTAGCGTCCGACCATGCCGCTGTCAGGCCGCTCGTGGCGATGTGAGTGGACGACAGGCTCCTCGACGGTCTGAGGTCAACGGGATGCGCCGTCGACTTCATGGCTTTGACCGGATGCCTGGTCGGCGGTCCTTGCCTTCCGGCGCGCCCACGCGGCCACCCCGAGAGCCGCTCCCACTGCCATCGTGACTGCGGTTGCGAGTTGCGCCACCGTGTGGGCTGAGCGGCACGGATGCCAGTTGTCGTAGACCACCAAGGGGTCGAGACCAACGACCTTCCGCTCGGGATTGAAGGCGCTTCCACATGCGTAATAGGCATCGTGATGCGGCCAGAATCCGATGACGAGGGCCAGGCCGAGAAACATGAAGGCTCCGATGGACAGCCAACGCAAACCGGTCATGGGGGCCTCCTCACGCGGTTGAGGTTGCCACGAACCGTACTCACATCAGCGAGTCGGGCGATCGCGCATATGCCGATGAGCGCTAGATTTCCATGAGGCCGGTCTGACCCCCTTCGGAGCAAGCCAGGGGCTGGAGGCAAGATGAGCAATCCTTCCGCACCGCCCGCGTCGGTGACGCCCGTTCTCTCGTATCCGAACGTCGCAGTCGCTGTTGAGTGGCTGACGCACACGTTCGGGTTCGTCGAGCACGTCCGGATCGGCGACCATCGTGCGCAACTGGGGTTCGGTGACGGGGCGCTCATAGTGGCTGATGGGAGCCACGGTCGAAGCGCGCCCGCCTCGGACGGCGACACGCACTCAGTGATGGTCCGGGTGCACGATGTGGACGCCCACTACCAGAGGGTGAGCGCTGCCGGTGCGCAAGTCGTCAGCAGCCCAGAGACTCATGCGTTCGGCGAGCGACAGTACGCCGCGATCGACCTCGCCGGTCACCGCTGGACCTTCACACAGTCTGTCGCCGACGTGAGCCCAGAGACATGGGGTGGAACCACCGTCACTCCGTGGTGAACGAACGGATCGAAACACACTCCTATGCCGCTGTCCGGGTCGCTCAGACGATGAGCGGAAGCGGTTGGCTGCTCGCTCTTGGCGCATAGGGGCGTGAGGTTCTGGGTACCGAGACTGCACGATTGACACCTGCCGGAAAGAATCGATGCCACCGACTTGGCTGACCGCGCTCGCGGGGGTCGCCCTCGCGGTGGGGTTCGGTTGTGCGGGCTGGATTCTCCTGGACATCTACGGACGTGGCTATCGCCAGCAGATGAAGGTGATGGAGATCGTATGGCCGATCACCGCCCTGTACACAGGTCCTCTCGCCGTTGTCGGCTACACCCGGTTCGGCAAGCCCAAGGCCAACCGGTGGTTGGTCGAGCACGACCGGGACGAGCCCCCCGATAAGCCCTGGTGGGCGACCGTCTCCGCGGGAGTCAGTCACTGCGGGGCTGGGTGCACCCTCGGCGACATCATCGCGGAGTTCGCCGTCTTCTTCCTGGCCGCTGCCATTGCCGGCGAGACGCTGTTCGCCGAGTATGTCGGTGACTACATCTTGGCCATCGCGCTGGGTCTGGCGTTCCAGTACTTCGCCATCGCACCGATGCGCGGTCTCGGTCTGCGTAAGGGCATCGTCGTCGCCGCCAAGGCCGACATCCTGTCCCTGACTGCTTTCGAGGTCGGTCTGTTCGGCTGGATGGCCCTGACCGCGTTCGTCTTCTTCCCAGCCCCTCACCTCCACCCGGACTCGCCGGTCTACTGGTTCATGATGCAGATAGGCATGTGTTTGGGGTTCCTCACCGCCTACCCCGTCAACTCATGGTTGATTCGTCGCGGCATCAAGGAGGCCATGTAAGCGGCAGCCTCCGCGCCGCCGTCGGCGGGCCACCGACCTCTCATCCGCTGGTCGCGCGTCATGCCTATGACGAGGCGAGGCCACGGAGCGCAGGGTCCGCGGCCAACGCAAATCGGGTCGCTTAGGCTGAGAACAAGCCGCAGACGCGAGGGGTGAGGATGGGCAAGTTCAGCGAAAACCTCGTGAGGCGCCGGCGTCGCAGCGGCCGTGCGGCGCGACGGTGAAGCGCCCGGGAGCCAAGGCGACGTACTTCTGGCTCATGGGAACATGCGTCGCCCTCATCGTTCTCGCGTGGAATGTCGTGCGCTTTTGGTCCATCCCGGTCGCCGTCGGAATGAGCGTCGTCGCCGCGGTGATCCCGCCGTTGGCCGCAATGCTGGCTGGCCGCGGGCGTGGCGGCGGCTGATCGGTCGGCCGCATGGCAACCGCCTTGACCTGTCCCGCGGAAGTGCGCGTGGATTCGCCCTCCCGCTCCTCCACGGGCTCCACCGACGAAAGCCACCGAACTCGCTCAGCCGATGAGCGTGCGCCTTTCGAGGCGGTATGCGCGGGTGTCAGGGATGGGTGAGCAGGAGTCGATGCCATGAGTCCGCCAGCCATGCTTGGTAGTGCTCAGGGGTCCAGCCGCGGTCTTGAACGAGGAGCTGGTAGACGTCGGGGCTGTTCGTCACCCACACCAGGTCCGCGACCTGGTCGAGCGTCAGGTCGGACCTGATCTGGCCGGTGCTCACGAGATCGTCGGCGAGCCGGCGCATGTTGGTGGCACGACGGTCGCTGATCGCCGACCAGATCCGCCCGGCCTCGGGGTCGGCTCGGGAGGCGTCACGAAGCGCCAGGAACAGCGGAGCGAGGCGCTCATGGATCCGGCTCATGGCGCCGGCATAGAGGTCGAGCTTCCGCCTAGCGTCTGGTTCGGCGCGCATCTCTTGCACGTAGTTGCGCTCCAGGGGGTCGACGGCGTGGTCAGTTCCAGAGATCGCGTTCTCCACGAGCTCGTGGAGGACCACTGGCTTGCGCCCCACGAGGGCATAGACCGTGTCAACGTGGACGTCGGCGCGTCGAGCCACCTCCGCGACAGTGGTGCCCGCGTAGCCCCTCTCGACCACGAGGTCGCGGGCGCACTCGAGGATGCGCCGACGGGTCTCCGCCGAGCGGCGACGCCGGATCTCACTCTCGTACCGGCGGCTACCTGATCCGTCTCTTGACAGCGTCATGACCGGTCATCATAGTTGATCCGAAGACCCTTCGGGTCAATGAGGAGCGAGCATGACCTACGCGTTTACCCAAGACGTACCGATCGACGCGGCGACATACGACCGCATCATCACCGACCTCGGTCCCGAGCAGCCGCCGGGAATGATCGTTCACATCGCTGTCGTGAAGCCGGAAGGCGGTCTGCGCTACATCGACGTGTGGGAGTCCGAAGCAGACTTCAACCGGTTCGCCGAGGAGCGACTGCACCCCGTCGTACATCCCATGCTCCACGCCGTCTTCGGTCACGACATCCCCGACGAGCCTGAGCGAGCGTCGCTCAACGTCGTCCACGTGTGGCAACCGCAGACCACAGCCCAGGTGTGAGCCACACCGCCGCGTCTGCGACGCACACGCACGCTCACTGGCGCTGTCGGTGCGCAGCGTCCGACCATGCCGCGATCCGCGCTGGCGCGTCAGCCGTATGTGGCGGGTCCGCCGAACTCGACGCTGACCGGGTAGCGAGCGCCAAGAATCTCGCCGGGCTTCGATGCCGCGAGTAGTTCCGCGTCCGTGGTCGTGAGCTTGATGCCTGTGCCGTCGTGACAGGCACTGCCCATGTTCAGCCGCCCTCGGTGCGCGGCCATGAGACGCCGAGCCTCTGATGCCAGCTCCTCGAGTGAATAAGGCGCTTCTTGCCAGGTCACGTGAATGTTCAAGGGCGCCTCACGGATGATCGCGGCCATCGCCTCGGTCGGCCGACCGACGCCGAAGAGGATGAGTTCTTGCACCTCGGGTCGTGACTCCGACCCGGCATAGCTCGGGGAGTCTTGGGCAATCGCCATCAGACGTTCCCGGTACTGACGCGTCTCGCTCTGCCGGCGCATATAGACCCAGTGCGCCTCGTCGTCATCGGCCATGCGCCCCAGTGTGGCCCGTTGCCAGAACCGGCGGGAGACGCGCCGTTGAACGTCCGCTCACGCCTGTCGGTGCGTATCGTCCGACCATGCCGCTGTCCGGCACTGCGGCATATAGCGTCCGCTCACGCCTGCGGTCCGGCGCGTCAGTCATGCCGAAGGGCGGACGCTGGGTGGGACCTCATGCGAGCATCTCGGCATGACTGCCGACGGCCGTTTGCCACGCCTCGAACGCAGGCTCGCCATCGCCGCAGTCGCTGCGATGGCAAGCGGCACCGTGGTGGCGATCGGAGACCTCGCCTCCGTTCCGCTGGTCATCGAGATTGGCGCAGCCACCGTCTTCATCGGGAGCATCGTCGCGTTCGGCGCGATCACCTACGGCGACGCCCGGTCTAGCGGCTCCACGTTCGGCAGCGCCCTGGCGCGGAGTCTTCGCAAGGCTGGCAAGATGCTCGTTGCACTGACGCCCTGAAGCGCACCAATGCCGCGACGAGGTGCGACGCTCCGCCGGGTCTCGGTCGCTTGAGAGACGTAGCTATGCCGATGGGCAGCCCGTCGTGCTGGCCTCATCCGTTCGGTCCCCACGAAGTCGCTCTGAGCGCAAGGCCGGGTGTGCCAGCTCCAACGCGGTCCCCCGATTTCGTGGACGACCTCAGGAGGGCGGGCGGTCTAGGTCAGAACTCGTCCGGGGACGCGATTGCCTCGGTGATCGTGATCTCGGGTGGGTTGGAGGTGTCCGCGCCCAGGCTCGCGACGAACTCCTGCATCTTCGGATCTCCGAAGAACGTCTGGAACTGCTCTCCGTTCTCCCACTCGTCGATGACCTGCACGAATCCGTCACCGATGCCGAACCTGTGGTGGATGGCGCCCGCCTCCTTGGCGCGGCCGGCACTGGCCTCGAGCTCATCGACGCGCTCGGCCATCGCCTTCCGGAAAGTCGCTGTGTCCCCCGAGACCTTCATGACGACAAGAACGCTCATGGTGCCCTCCTCGGGCGCAGAGGCTGGGTGTCCCCAAGCCATGGGCCGAACGTAACGCCGACTCTCGGTTGTGGCAACGGGGTCGGTGACCGCTCATAGCCGCGATCCCGGAATCGCGGAAGGTCATACGAAGAGAGCCCTAGATGCCCTGGATGCCTCCGCGCGTATGACGCTGCGCCGCTGCGAAGCGACCGCACATGCCGGTACCGATGCACTCCAGCCGATGAGCGATCACACGTGTCAGGCTGGACGGATGGAGCTGGGGCCAGGGCGCAAACCGCTGCTGACCGGCCGCGGTGGCGTGCTCGTCGCCGACCTCTGCCTGAGCACCGGGCTCGATCGGGAAACCGTAGAGAACCTGGTACGGACCGGACGGCTTGAAGGTGGGCTGTCCACCAGGAAGGAGCCGATCTACTACCCGGGGAACATCTTCGACAATGCTCTTCCCTCGCGGCACGAGCTCGACGCCATGGGACTGTCTGTCCGGGTCGACTACGACCCCAGGCCCTGCGCTATGGCGGCATCGCGTGCCAGACCCATGGACGGGCGCAGTCAGTGCTGCTCCCAGATACGACGCAGAAGGCCAACTCGAGGTGCCCGACGGCTCCATGTGCTGGGAATGCTCTCGTGCAGGCGTGCCACCGGACAGTCAGAACTCAACCCCGATGGCGTCCGAGAGGGTCGAGCCCTGGTGCAGCAAACCGTCGCTCGCCGCAACGGGACGTGGCCCGCCGACGACGAGTGGGCCCCTGACCTACCGCGGTCCGTGCGACCCCTCATGCCGTAGCGTGCGCTTGAAAACACCCGCTCCTGCCGCGATGAGGAGGGGTTTTCGGGGATCGCCGCCCTTGGCCGGCGGCGTCCTCTGGGGCCCGGCCCGACACGAACGGTGCCGTCATCCTCGGGGTGCGTGAAGCCCAGTGACAGGGCCGGGCGTTGAGGGGGCTGGGCACCAACGGTATGCGGGCTTCCAGTGGCGCTCCCCGAGTGTGCACGCTCATCAGCGATCAGCTGCCTACCACCGCATCGGGCCTTGAGCGCGCACGGCCGGCCCTCCAGCTCGTGTGGGCGGATGGCGGTGCTCATGCTGGTGGCGGAAACTCCGTGCTCAGGGTGAGAGCCGGCTGAACGGGACGTCGCGAGAGGAGTGTCGAAGCTCCTCGGCGGTCTGGCAGGACCGTCTACGGGGCATCATGGGCATCTCATGACACCCACGCTGGTCTACCTCCACGGCATCGGCGCCGACCATGACGACGCGTGGCGCGAGGTGTTGAGTGCGGCGCTGCTCGATGCGGGCTTCCCCGGCCTGGACGACGTGGACTGTTGTGCGCCGAAGTACCCCAACACCCTGCGTTATCCCAGCGATGAGCACCATCCGCTACCGCCGCAGACCGTGCGGCAGCCGTCGGGCGAGGAACGTGATGAGGTGCGGTGGCGGGTGGAGCGGGCCACGGCCGAGCTCGAGCGTGCGCTCGGGGCGCACACCGCAGGCAGGATGACGCCGCTGGCCGCCGAGACGGTGCCTGCGGTGATGAAGGTCGTTCCCCAGGCGCGGCGGTATCTCGATGACGAAGCCACCCGCGCCAACACGCTGCACCGGGTGCTGGCCGCTCTTCCGGAGTCGGGCCCGATCGTGCTGGTCGCCCACAGTCTGGGCAGCATCATCGCTGCCGACCTGGTCACGCGCCTGCCTCCCGGCATCGACGTCGTCGGGATGATCACCCTCGGCTCGCCAGCCGGTCACCTCGGGCTGCACAGGGGCAGCGACCGGCTCGAGGTGCTGCGCGAGCCGCTGCCACACGTCGAGTGGTGGCTCAACGTGTGGGGTGGGGCGGACCCAGTCACCGGGATGCGCGGCATCTCACACCGCTTCCCTTGGGTGCTCGACGTCACGCTCTCGGGGGTACGACACCCGATGGAGGGCTACCTCGGGTCCGCGACGGTCGCCTCGGCCTTGGGGCGGGCGCTGTTCGGCAGCCTGAGCCGCGAGATCGCCGGTACGCAGTCGCTGCCCGAGCCGCAGGTCGACGACGTCGAGCTGCACGCCTATCTCCTCCTGACCTACGCCCATTTCGTCGCCGAGCATCTTCCCCAGAAGCAGAGGGCGCGCTTCCGAGGGGCACTCCAGGTCGTTCGCACAGACCTCGCTCAGCGCCTCGGGCTCACCGACAGAGGCGAGCCGCCTGATCCCGCGCGCCTGCGTACGCTGTCGAAGTCGACGGCGTTGATGCCGCTGCTCGCCGTCGCGACGACGAACCCGGTCGCGCCGTACGACGTGGCGATGAGCGCGGCCGCGCGCCGCGACGCGCTCCGCGACCTGGCGGTCTGGATCGGGCTCTACAGCGGATACGGCCGCACCCTCCAACGCGCACTCACCCAGGCATCGATGGCCATCGCCCCGACCTGGATCGACCGGGCCTGGCTCCGACCCAGGCGCCCGAGCGCGCCCAGCCGGCTCGACCCCGTCGAGCTGACCGCTATCCGACTCGTAGCGGCCGAGCTTGCCCGACAACGGGAAGGACTCGACTCAGACCCCCACGTGTACCCGATCCTGATCCGTGCCGAGACCGACGTGCTCCAGGAGCGGGAGCGCCTGCTGCCCTACTCCGACCCCCGGGCGGCGAGCATGCGACTTCTCGAACGGCGATCCCGAGCCTTGGCCCGCGCCATCCGCACGTTGGAGAGGAACGGCCTGCAACCCACGTGACCGCGCGACCGTCCGCACCGACACGTAGAGGTACGGGAACTCCGAGGCCGGGAACGCCTCCATGTTGTCCCCGGCGGACTGTTCGAGTTGGTTTCCTGCCGGTCTGGGCTGATCACGAAGGGAGTCGGAGCGTCATCTCCGTCAGCGATGGCACAGGAGCTGGACTCGACACGGACCGCTGACCGGACCGGTCGAGACGAGCTCCCGAAGGCCGTACGGGGGGTCGTGCCCACCCAGGCACCGACCGGCTTCGACCCGCCGGCAAACGGTCCGGGCCGACAGTGCCGGGACTAGGGTCGAGGGCGTGCACGAACACAAGCGATTCGACGACGAGGCAGCGACGTGGGACGACGACCCCGGCCACGAGAAGAGGCAGGTGGCCGTGGCCCAGGCCATCAGAGAGGCCGTGAACCTCAGCCCTCGGATGAGCGCTGTCGACGTCGGCGGTGGCACCGGTCGGCTGAGTATCTTGCTCGCCGACCGGGTCGGCTCCGTGGTGGTGACCGACCCCTCCGCCGGAATGGTGCAGGTCGCGCGGGAGCGGATCGAGGCGGCCGGGCTCAGTGACCGACTGCGCGCTGTTCAGCTGGACCTGACGACCGACCGGCTCGATGGGGCGTACGACGTGGTGTGGAGCTCCATGGCGTTTCACCACGTGCAGGACCTTGACGGGCTGCTGCGGTCCCTGGCGGGGCTCCTGGTCGAGGGTGGTCGGCTGGCCATCGCGGACCTGGACGAGGATCCCGAGGGCGCCTTCCACGCCGACAAGGTCGACTTCGACGGACATCACGGGTTCGACAGGCAACGCCTGGCCGAGCAGTTGACCCGCGCCGGTTTCGACGACGTGAGCTTCGGTGACGCCACGACCATCCTCAAGGGCGACCGCGAGTTCGGCATGTTTCTGTGCACGGCGACCAAGCGCGCATGAGCCCAGCGGAGATCGCTGAGTGGGACACGACCTTTCAGTCGCCGGGCGCCTCCGGGCCCGTGGAGATCTGGCGCAGGGTCGAGATCACCGTGACCTCGGGCCAGTGCTTCGCGTGCAGCTCGGCGAACTCCTGCTGATCGGCCACGGCCTCCTCGAGGGTGTCGTACTGCATGATGGCCCAGCCGCCGACGACCTCCTTGGCCTCGGCGTACGGTCCGTCGACCCGGCTGACCTGCCCCTGCCGGACCACGAAGTTCACGGCGTCCTCGGTGCCGTAGAGACCGCCGCCGTCGAGGAACACACCCTTGGCGGCGCGTTCCCCGATGTGGGCGTCCATCGCGTCGAACAGCGCCTGCGGCGGCGTGCCGACGCCCTCTTCCATCCTCACGAATCCCATGAAACGCGGCATCTTCATCACTCCTAATGGTGGTGGGGCTGCTTCTCGCACGTACGTCGAACGGCTGCCGGGCTCTTCGACATCGACCACCGAAGTTTCTCAAGCGCGCACCCATCCGACGCGGCGGCCCGAGGTCGAGTCAAGCCTCCACTCGGGTGTGGCGGGGAGGCTCCGTCTTCAGGACGTGACTTGCGGGCCCTCTCGTCGCGTCGACCGCGACGACACCGCGGCTTGTGGTGCCATGGACAGATGAGCGTGACGGATCGGTGGGTCGACCTGCTCGACCCCACTGCTGAGGAACTCAGCAAGCACGTCCCGAGCAGCATCCATGCGCGGGCGTTGGAGCAGCTCCTGGCTCCCAGCACCCATGATGACGAGCCGCGAGCAAAGCTGGAGGGGCATGGTGACTACATCTTCGGTGTCCTCCTGGTCGCGGTCGACCTTCCCGACGAGGACCTGGTGTTCTACCAGGAGCTGAACCTCGTGATGACTCGCGACACCTTGCTCACGATCCGCAAGTCACCACCGGACGGGCGGCCGCCGTACGACCCCTCGCCCGCTGAGTCGTCCTGCCGTGACGTCGACGCCATCGGCATGGTCGTCTACCACCTGCTCGACGACGTGGCGGAGCGGTTCCTGGACCTCGTCGACGCACTCACCGACGAGATAGAGGAGCTCGAGGAAGGGATCGACCTGTGGGGCCCCGACCGGATCCGTCGGCGCATCTCCGACCTCCGTCACGACATGTTGAACATCCGGCGGACGGTGTCGCCGTTTCGCGACGCCGTCCGACAGGTCGTCGACGATCGCATCGACTTCGACGGCGAGGAGGTCTTCACCCGTGATGTCGAGCTGAACTTCGCCGCCGTCTACGACAAGCTGCTCCGAGCCACCGACGGGATCGACCTCTGCCGCGACCTGGTGGCGGGCGCTCGGGACTATCACCAGGCGAAGGTGGCCAACGACCAGAACGACGTCATGAAGGTGCTCACCGTCATCGCCTCGGTGCTCCTGCTCCCGACCTTCATCGTCGGCCTCTACGGCCAGAACTTCGTCGACATCCCCGAGCTCCACTGGCACTACGGCTACGCCTACGGATGGGCCCTGATCATCGCCACGACGTTCGCTCAGCTGGCGTTCTTCAGATGGAAGAAGTGGCTCTAGCCGGCGGGTGAGGGCTGCTCCGGCACGGGTTCGCGCAGGAACGGCCGATACACCGCGAGGATGTTGCCCGAGCCTTCCCAGGTTCGGCTGGACATCAGCTTGAGCGAGACGGGCGGCCGACCCGTGAACAGCGGAATCCCCCCGCCCGCGATGACCGGGAAGATCGTCAGGTGCAGCTCGTCCACCAGATCGTGGACGAGCAGGTCGTTCCAGAGCTGTCGACTCAGCTGCAACAAGATGTCTTTCCCAGGCTGGGCCTTGAGCGCGGCGATCTCCGCGTAGAGGTCGCCGCCGCGCACGATGTGGGTGGTCTCCTGCCAGGGAGCCAGGTCCTCGGGAGCGATGGTGTCGGAGACGACGTACTTCTCCGTGTCTCGGATCAGCGCTGCGAACTCGTGTCGGATCGCGGTGCCTCCCGGGGTGTCCGGATACGACGCCCAGAAGGCCTTGTTCGCCATGAACGACGTGCGTCCGCTGAGGATCAGCGTGTCAGCGCCGCGCAGCAGCTCGGTGTTGTACTCGTCGAACGCCTCGTTCGCTCCGTAGTCCTCGTGGAAGTAGTCGAAGAACCTGCCGAAGGTCTTGTCGGCCGACTCGTAGTAGCCGTCCAGGGTCTGGAAGTTGCTGACGATCAGTTCCCGCATGCTGGTGACGCTAGCCAAATGGCAGGCACAGGCGGGCCGGGCAGGCTCGGGAACGTGGCGCCGCGTCGCGCCTGACCTACCGGTACGAAGACCACCCGTGTTGATCTGCCGCCTCGGGCCGACCCTCTGGGCACCGCACTCCCGTTGCGCGCTAAGGCTCGACGCGCACCGACGGGTAGCGGGCCATGGCCTCGAGGTCGCCGAGATCGGTGTGGTTGCGGATGTAGCGGTGCGCCGCGTCGTACGGCGGGGAGTAGTCCCAGACCGGCGCGTGCCCGTGCGTCAGTGCCTCCCCCACGATCTTCCGGCGGCGCTGGCTCTCGCGTACTTCTCGGTCGACCTGCTGGAGGTCCCAGCGAGCCGCGACCGCCGCCCGGAGCTCGGCCAGCACCTCGGCCGCGGCCGGGTCGTCGGCGCGGTTGTCGCGCTCCAGCGGGTCGGTCGACAGGTCGAAGAGCTGGTCGGGGTCGACCGGCGAGTGGATCAGCTTCCACGGACCCCGGCGGTACATGACGATCGGCGCGACGGCCCCCTCGGCGAGGTACTGCCCCACCACCACCTCGCGGTCGTCGTTCTCGCCGGTCAGCAACGGCATCAGGCTGTCGGCGTCCAGGTCCTCGGCCACGCCCGCGTCGTCACCGCCGGCAATGCCCACCAGCGTCGGCAGCAGGTCCATCGTGGAGACCGGTGAGGCGACCCGGGACGGCGCGAACCGGCCCGGCGCGCAGACCACCAAGGGCACCCGGGCCGAGCCCTCGTAGAAGCTCATCTTGTACCAGAGCCCCCGCTCGCCCTGCATGTCGCCGTGGTCGCTGGTCAGGATCACCACGGTGTTCTCGAGGCGACCGGTCACCCGCAGGATCTCCAGCAGCCGGGCCAGGCGGTCGTCGACGTACGAGATCGCGCCGAGGTAGGCGTGGCGCGCGTCGCGGACCATGTCGTCGGTGAGCTCGACGTCGTCCATCGCGCAGGCCGCACGCAACCGCTCGTCGTGCGGATGGGTGATCGACGGGTCGTACCCGTGCTGCGGCATCGGGATGTCCTCGCCCCGGTAGCGGTCCCAGTACTCCTGCGGGATCGCGTAGGGGTCGTGCGGGTGGGTGAAGGAGACCACGAAGCAGAACGGCCGCTCGTCGTCGGACCGGATGTGCTCGAACAGCCCGCGCTCGGCGGCGTACGCGACCTCGTCGTCGAAGTCGAGCTGGTTGGTACGGACGGTGACACCGGCGTCGACGACGGACGACATGTCGTGGTACCAGTGCGGCCGCTCCTCGGACTCCCAGTCGGGGGTCCAGTCGTAGTCGGCGGGGTAGATGTCGGTGGTGAGCCGCTCCTCGAAGCCGTGGAGCTGGTCCGGCCCGCAGAAGTGCATCTTCCCCGAGAGGACCGTCCGGTATCCGACGGCGCGGAGGTGGTGGGCGAAGGTCGGCAGCTCGGAGGAGAACCCGGAGGCATTGTCGTAGGTGTGGGTGTTCGAGGGCAGCAGCCCGGTCATCAGCGAGGCTCGGGCCGGCGTGCACAGCGGGCTCGCGGTGTAGGCGTTGTCGAACACGACGCCGTTCTCGGCCAGGCCCGCCATGGCGGGCGCCTGAGTCACGTCGTTGCCGTGGAACGGCATGGCGGCAGTGGTCAGCTGGTCCGCGATCACGATGAGAATGTCGGGACGGTCGCCAGCGGTCACGCGGTAGGCCCTCGGTCGACGCCGTGGTCCGCACCCTCGGCGGCGGCCACCTCTGCGGTCGCCGTCTCGAGCGACGGGGTGTCCGAGATCAGGTGCTTGGTGTACTCCTGCTGCGGGTCGGCCAGGATGCCGGCGGTCTCGCCGTACTCCACGATGCTGCCGTCGGCGAGGACCGCGACCTTCTGGGCGATCGAGCGCACCAGCGGCAGGTTGTGGGTCACGAAGACCATCGACAGACCCAGCTCGCGCTGCAGCTCGCCGAGCAGCTCGACGATCGCCGCCTGCACGCTGACGTCGAGGGCCGAGGTGATCTCGTCGCAGATCAGGATCGAGGGCTTGGAGATCAGGGCGCGGGCGATGGCGACGCGCTGGCGCTCGCCGCCCGAGCACTGGTCGGGGTAGCGCCGCGCGTAGCTCGCCGACAGCGACACCTGCTCGAGCATCTCGCCGACCATCGTCTCGGCCTGCTTGCCGGACGCGATGTCGAACACGCTGAGCGGCTGCCCGACGGACTCGCCGATGGTCTTGCGAGGGTTCAGGGAGCCGTAGGGGTTCTGGAAGATGTACTGGATCTGGCGGCGTACGTCGGTCCGGCGCGACCGGGCCGACTTGGCCAGCTCGACGTCGCCGAGCTTGATCGACCCGGTCCAGTCGTGGTGCAGGCCGGCGATCGCCCGCGCGGTCGTGGTCTTGCCGGACCCCGACTCACCGACGACGGCCAGGATCTCGCCCTGCTCGAGCGTCAGGTTGATCGAGTGCAACACCTCGACCGGGCCGTAGTAGCCCACGACGTTCTCGATGGTCAGGACGGGTTTCTCGGTCTCGGACTCCGGGAGGGCGATGGGGTCGCCGTACTCCGCCTGCTGGTACTTCACGACCTCGTGCGCCTTGAGGCAACGAGCCGAGTGGCCGGGCTGTACCTCGACCGGCTCCGGAATTGCCACCTCGCACTCGTCGATGCGCAGGGCGCACCGCGGCGCGAAGGCGCAGCCCTGCGGGCGCTTGCCGGGGGACGGCGCGTGGCCGGGGATCCCGACCAGGCTGCGACCACCCGCCAGCCGCGGGATCGCCCCGACGAGGCGCCGGGTGTAGGGGTGCGCGGCGGAGTCGAAGAGCTCGTCGGCGGGCCCGAGCTCGACGATGCGGCCGGCGTACATGACGGCGACCCGCGTGGCGACCGCGGCCACCACCGCGAGGTCGTGGGTGACGTAGAGCGCGGCGACGTCGTGCGTGGTTGCGAGCTCTCGGACCGTGGCGAGCACCGTGGACTGGGTGGTGACGTCGAGTCCGGTCGTCGGCTCGTCGAGGATGATCAGGCTGGGGCGATTGGCGAAGGCCATCGCCAGGCCCACGCGCTGCTGCTGGCCGCCGGACAGCTGGTGCGGGTAGCGGCGGAGGTACGCCGGGTCGTCCGACAGCGCTACCTCGCGCATCATCTCGGCGATTCGCGCGTCGTTGGCCTTGCCGTCGCTCTGCCCGTGCGCCTCGAGCACCTCGCTCAGCTGAGTGCCGATCCGCAGCGCGGGGTTCAGCGAGGACGCGGGGTCCTGCGGAACGTAGGAGACCCGAGACCCGCGCAGTCGGCGCAGCTCCGAGTCGCCCATCTTCAAGATGTCCTGGTCGCCGAGCATGACCGTGCCGCCGGCGATCCTCAGGCCGCGCCGGGCATGCCCGAGCAGGGCGAGCCCGACGGTGGTCTTGCCGGAGCCGGACTCACCGACGACGCCGAGCACCTCGCCGGGGGCGATCTCGAACGACGCATCGGGTACGACGGCGACGCCGCGGGTGGTCTCGATCCGCAGGTTGCGGACCGTGACCGCGGCGCGGCCTCCCGGTGGTCGCGCCCTGCTGGTCCGGGAGCTGGTCGGTGGTCACTCGTCACCCCGCTCGCGGTCGATGCCGGCTGCGGTGCGCGCGATGCCGTCACCGATCAGTCCGGTGCCCATGGTGAGCAGGGCGATGGCCAGGATCGGCAGCAGAGCACCCCAAGGCTCGTAGGCGAGCGCGCCCTGGTTCTTGTTGATCATCGTGCCCCAGTTGGCGGCGTCCGGGGTCGGCGAGTCAGGCCCAGGAAGGCCAGAGCGGAGATCACCGCGATCGAGTAGGTCAGGCGCAGGGTCGCCTCCACCATCATCGGGCCGAGGATGTTGGGGAGGATCTCGCCGAACAGGATCCGCATGCGCGACAGCCCCATCGCTTCCGTGGCGCCGATGAAGTCACGTTCCACCACAGGTTGCGCCGCACCGCGCGCCACGCGGGCGACGCGGGGTGCGGTGGTCAGCGCGATCGCGAAGATGATCACCCAGTTCTTTGCGCCGACCAGGCTGACCGCCACCAGGGCGAGCATGATCTGGGGGAACGCCATGATCACGTCCATCAGGCGCATCAGTACGTCGTCGAGCGCGTTGCGGGCGTACGCCGCCACGAGGCCGATGATGACGCCGAGGATCACGCCGATGGCCGTGGATACGACCGCGAAGACCAGGATGCTGCGGCCACCGTAGAGGAACCGGCTGAGCACGTCGTACCCGAGGTAGTCGGTGCCGAACACCGTGCCGCTGGCCCCACCGGAGGTGAACGGCTTGTCGATGAACTCGGTGGCCCCGTGCGGCGCCACGAGCGGTCCGACGAGTGCGATCAGCACCAGGATCAGGGTGAGGATCGCTCCGATGCGCGTGCGCCACAGCCGCAGCGATCGAGCCAGCAGCGCGGTCGAGCGCACCGCCGGGGTGGGGACGTCCACGCCCTCGGCCAGGGCGGGAGCAGCTTCGGTCTGGCTCATCTTGCGGCCCTCACAGTCGTGTCCGCAGTCGGGGAGTCACCAAGATGGTGGCGACGTCGGCGAGGAGGTTCAGGACGACGTAGACCCCCGCGATCAACATGGCCAGCGCCTGGACGACGGGGATGTCGTGGTTGTTCACCGCGTCCACCAGGGCCAGCCCGATCCCGGGGTAGTTGAACACCGACTCGATGACGACCACGCCGCCCGCGAGGTAGGCCAGGTTGATCGCGATGACCTGGAAGACCGGCCCGATGGCGTTCGGAAGCGCGTGCCTGATCAGCACGGTGCGCTCGGGCAGACCCTTGAGCCGCGCCATCTCGACGTAGTCGCTCTCGAGCACCTCGATCATCGAGGCCCGCATGATCCGGGAGACGTACGGCGCGACCGCGATCACCAGCGTGCCGACCGGCATCACCAGCTCGTCGGGATAGTTCCAGGCATGGGTGCCGGGCGGTACCGGGCTGATCGACGGGAGCAGGTGGAACACGTTGGTCGACAGCAGGATCACCAGCAGCACCGCGACCACGAACTCGGGCAGCGCCGCCAGCAGCAGCATCAGGTTCGAGCTGACCGTGTCGAAGACCTTCTCGCGTCGCAGGGCGGCGTAGGACCCGATGGCGATCGAGAGGGGCACCGAGATGACGGCCGCCAGCACCACGAGCACCGCCGAGTTCGCGATGCGCGAGCCGAGCACCGAGGTGACCGGCTGGGAGGACGCCAGGGACGTCCCGAGGTCACCGCGCAACAGGCCACCGAGCCACTGGAAGTACTGACCGACCTTCGAGCTGTCGAGGTGGAGCTGCCTGTGCAACGCCGCGAGTCGGTCCGGCGTCGCGTCGCGACCCAGGATCGCGCGGGCCGGGTCACCGAGCAGCTGGGTCGAGACGAACACGATGACCGAGACGAGGAGCAGCACCAGGAGGCCGAGGAGCAGTCTCCGGATGATGAAGCCGGCGATCCCTCCACCGCGCAGGAACTTCATCGGCCGGCGCCGTCCTCAGGCGAACCAGATCGTGCGGAACCCGTGCCCGAAGCCCGCCAGGTTCAGCGTGCCCTTGCTGGGCGAGAGTCCCATGACCTTCGAGGAATGTCCGTCGATGAGGCTGTTGAAGTAGGGGATGATGTAGCCGCCGATGTCGTACTCGTACTTCTGCATCTGCTGCTCGATCTCGATGCGCTTGGCGGAGTCGGTCTCCGCCAGGGCCTTCTTGTAGAGGTCGCCGAAGTCGGAACCGGTCCCGGACTTCGGGGGCCAGTGCGTCTCGTTGTACGGCGAGTTGGGCAGCGAGCCCTGCTGCACCTGGTTGAGGTAGCCGCGGGTGCCCCAGAAGTCGACCGAGAACGCCAGCTTGAGGTAGGCGTCGCCGTAGTAGTTGGGGTCGTTCCTGACGTTGATGGTCACCCCGGCGGCCTTGGCCTGCGACGCGAAGACACTAGCGAGCTCCACCATGCCGGACGCGCCGTTGGTGGTGTGCAGGTCGACCTTGAGGCCTTCCTTGCCGGCCGACTTCAGCAGGGACTTGGCCTGCTCGATGTCCTGCGCACGTTGGGGGAGGTCCTTGCTGTAGCCCTCGTCGAACGGCGCGTAGATGTCGTTCGCGACCTGGCCGTAGCCCGACCCGAGCTGGTCGAGGATCTGCTGGCGGTCGACGATCAGGCGCATCGCCTGGCGGACCTTCGGGTCGTTGAACGGCGGCATGTCGATCGCCATGCAGATCGGGATCCAGCCCCCGGTCTGGGAGATCAGCGCTTCGACACCCGACGACTTGACCGCGTTCACCTGGTTGGCGGGTAGATCGGTCATCGCATCGATCTGACCGCCCTTGAGGGCGTTGATCTGCGCCGTGGCGTCGCTGAAGTCGGTGATCGTGACGGTGTCGAAGTACGAGTCACGCCAGTAGCCGTCGTAGCGCTCGCTGACGCTCTGCTGGCCGGGCGTGAAGCTCTTCAGCCGGTAGGCGCCGGTACCGATCTGGGTCGAGACGTCACCCTTGAACGCCGCGTATCCCGTCGGGACGATGCCGAAGGTGTAGCTGGCCAGCGTCTGCGGGATGGTCGAGTCGGGGCTCAGCAGCGGCAGCTGGACGGTCAGCTTGTCGATCTTCTTCAGGTGCTTGATGTCCATCGTCGCGGTCGCGGCGAAGCCGGTGAGGCCGTTGGCCTGGGAGCCGATGCGCTGCAGCGAGTAGATGACGTCGTCGGCGGTGAGCGGCTTGCCGTTCTGGAACGTGATGCCGTCGCGCAGCTTGATCGTGTACTGCGTCGGGTTGTCGGCGCTGACGCTCTCGGCCAGCCCGGTGGTCTGAAGCTGGTAGTTGTCGTCGAACTCCAGCAGCGTCTCGAACGCGCTCACCAGGCGCGCCTGGTCGGGCTTGGTGGTGATGTTCTGCCCGTCCATGATGTCTTTCGAGCCACCACCGGTGACTCCCAGACGGAAGTTGCCACCCTTCGTCGGCGTCCCCGCGGCACTCGTGGTGTCGCCACCCGAGGGAGCCGGCGCGCTACCGCTGCCGCAGGCGACCAGCCCGCCCGCCATGACGACGCCTCCGGCGCCCATCATCAGTCCTCGCCGGGACGGGACCCAGAGGCTGTCCTCCCTCTCGGTCACCTGCCAACGCTTGTCGCCCGTTCCCGTCATCTGCGCGCCTCTCGCCCGCCGGTCGCTCCCGTGAAATCCACCGCCGTCGGTGCCGCCGCGTACCGGGTGTTCACATGATGAATGCACCGTTCACATGCGTGTCAAGGATCACCACCAGAAAACACCGCCCGGGGATGAGAAGGTGCGCCATGAGCAACAATGACCCCTTGGAAGACCTCGAGTCGTTCCGCGAACCGCAACGAGGGTTCCCCTTCGTCGAGGTCCCGGCACCGACTCCGACGCCCTGGCCCCGAGCCGAGCTGTCGTGGGAGACGCGCATCGCCGGCGCCGGTCGGGAGATGGGTCTGCGCGAGTTCCTCGACCTGACGTCGGCCACCTCGTGCCTCGTCGTCGTCGACGGCGTACTCCTCCACGAGTGGTACGCCGACGGGGTCGCTGCGCAGGACCGCCTGCTCGGCAACTCGGCGACGAAGTCCGCGCTCGCGCTCCTCACCGGCATCGCCGTCACCAGGGGGCTCGTCGACATCGACTCGGCGGTCGTCGGCCACGTCCCCGAGCTGGACGCCGGGGGGTACCGGCACGTCACGGTGCGTCAGCTGCTGACGATGACCACCGGAGTCGGGTGGGTGGAGGACTACCACGATCCCGACAGCGAGGCGTCGCGGCTGATCGCGCGCTGGCGCGACGGCGTCGGAGGGACCCGCGACCGGCTGCTGAGCATCCCGTCCGGCGACGCACCGGGCACGCGGTTCGTCTACTGCAGCCCCGACTCGATGGTGCTCGACTGGGTTCGCGAGCGAGCGACCGGGCAGTCGTTCCCCGAGGCGCTCCGCGAGGTGTGGTCGGTCGTCGGCGCCGAGCATCCTGCCGTCGTCGGCCTCGACGGTCCGCCCGAGCGCGGCGGCGTCGCGATGGCCGCGGCGGCGCTCGCCGTGTCGGCCCGCGACTGGGCCCGGCTCGGCTGGCTGCAGGTGGACGGGACCTGGCAGGGCACCCCGCTGGTCGAGCCGTCCTGGGTGGAGGCGAGCAGCCGCCCGGAGCGCAGCTTCCTGGCTCCCGGCCGGCTGCCCAGCACGATCACGACCCATGCCGGCTTCGGGTACCACTGGTGGCCGCTGGACGCGGAGGGCACACGAGTGATGGCCGACGGCATGCGCGGTCAGTTCGTGTACGTCGACCGGCCGCGTCGTACGGTCGTGGTCAAGACGTCGGCCTGGCCGTACGCCGATGCCTGGTGGGACCGCCAGTGCCGCGACCTGTCCTACCTGGCGCTGCCGGCGATCGCCGAGGCGGCGGCCTCCGCGAGGGCCTGAAACCTTCATCCACCGGCCGACTGCGCAACGCCGGCGCCCCGTGCCACGATGAGCCCGTGGCCATCACTTCGGACACGAGGGTGGACGGCTCGGGCATCGAACCGCCGACGCGTGTGCAGTCCGTGGACCGCGCCCTCCGTCTGCTGGAGGTCGTGGCCGCCACCGCGCCGCGCGGCGAGACGGTGACGACGCTCGCGACCCGGTGCGAGATCAACCGGGCCACCGCCTGGCGGCTGCTGGGGACCCTCGAGGCCCGGGGCCTGGTCGAGCGCGACCCGACCACCAACCGCTACCGGATCGGCCTGGCGATGATCCGGATGTCCGCCTCGGCCGGCTACGACGGACTGGTGCGTCGTACCCGGCACATCCTCGAGCGCGTCTCGGGGCAGACCGGTGAGACCGCCGACCTCGCGGTCGCCGGCCAGCACGGTGTCACCTACGTCGGCGAGGTGGCCCCGCCGTCGGTGATGGCCATCAACTGGGTGGCCCGCGAGGTGCCCCTCCACGCCACGTCGACCGGAAAGGCGTTCCTGGCCTGGCTTCCTCCCGACGAGGCGCGCGGCCTGCTCGACCTGCCCCTGCCGCGCTTCACCGACACCACCGTGACCGACCCCGAGGTGCTGATGGCCTACCTCGCCGGCGTCCGGGAGCGCGGGTACGCCGAGTGTGCGGGCGAGCTCGAGCCGGCGCTGTACGGCGTGTCCGCGCCGATCCTCAACCTCGACAGCCGTCCGCTCGGGGTGTTCAGCATCTGGGGCCCGGTGAGCCGGGTGCCGGTGTCTCGGTTCGCAGAGCTCGGGCCGCTGGCGGTCCAGGCCGCCCAAGAGGTCCGGGCCGCCCTGATCGAATGACCCTGACTCGTCGTTCAGGTTGACCCGCGTTGGGTCTTGACAACGGGCCCCGTCCAGGAGAACCGTTTCAAATGATGCGACGTGCGTTCGCATCGTGCGACGAGCACCCAGATCGCGGTCCCGAGGAGAAGCAATGCCAGCACGCAAGGTCATCATCACCTGTGCGGTGACCGGGTCGGCCCACACCCCGACGATGTCGCCGAACCTCCCCTACACCGTGGAGGACGTGGTCGGTCAGTCGGTGGCCGCGGTCGAGGCCGGTGCCGCGATCATCCATCTGCACGCGCGGGACCCGAGGGACGGCAGCCCCACGGCCGAGCCGGCGGTCTTCCTCGACTACCTCAAGGGCATCAAGGACTCCACCGACGCCGTCGTCTCGATCACCAGCGGCGGCGGCACCGGGATGTCGGTGGAGGACCGGCTGCGGGTCATCTACGAGACCCGGCCCGAGCTGTGCACGCTCAACCTCGGCACCTTCAACTACGGCAGCTTCCCGATGATCCCGAAGTACGCCGGCACCTGGAAGTTCGACTGGGAGGAGCCCTACCTCGAGAGCACCCGCGTCGAGCCGTTCGTCAGCACGTTCGCGGACATCGAGCACATGCTCACCGACGTACGCCGGCAGACCGGGTCGCGCTTCGAGTACGAGGCGTACGACGTCGGGCACCTGTACACGCTGGCCTACTACCTCGAGGCCGGGCTGGTCGAGCCGCCGATCTTCCTGCAGACGATCATGGGCGTGATGGGCGGCATCGGCGCGACGGTCGAGCACCTCGCCCACCTGAGGTCGACGGCCGACCGGCTGCTGGGCGACGCCTACGAGTGGTCGGTGCTCGGCGCCGGCCGCCACCAGTTCGAGATGATCACCGCCTCGGCGGTGATGGGCTCGCACGTACGCGTCGGCCTCGAGGACGGCCTGTTCATCGGGCGTGGCGAGCTGGCGGAGTCCAACGCCCAGCAGGTCGCGAAGATCCGGCGGATCCTCTCCGAGCTCTCGATCGAGATCGCGACGCCGGACGAGGCGCGCGCGATCCTCGGCCTCAAGGGTCTCGACCAGGTCGGCTGGTGAGCACCGTCGGCCGCCCCCAGCCGGATGCGGTCACGACGGTCACGGTCATCGGCACCGGAGTCATCGGTGGCGGCTGGGCCGCGCACTTCCTCCGCCGTGGGTACGACGTCGTCGCGTGGGACCCCGGCCCCGACGCCGAGACCCGCTTGTCGACGATGCTCGACACCGCCTGGCCGTCCCTGGAACGCCTCGGGCTCAGCCCCGGGGCCGACCGGGGGCGCCTGCGCTGGGCGGGCTCCCTCGAGGAGGCGCTCGCCGACACGGACTTCGTCCAGGAGTCGTCCCCGGAGGTGCTCGACGCCAAGGTGCGCCTGCTCGCCCTGATCGACAAGGCGACGCACCCCGAGGTGGTCGTCGCCTCGAGCACGTCGGGCCTGCTGATGACCGACATGGCGGTCGAGTGCGCCAACCCCGGACGCTTCGTGGTCGGGCATCCGTTCAACCCGCCGTACCTGATCCCGTTGGTCGAGGTGGTGGGCGGCCGCGAGACCGACCCGGCAGCAGTGACCTGGGCCGAGGCGTTCTACACGTCGGCCGGCAAGGTCTCCCTGACGATGGAGCAGGAAGTGCCGGGTTTCGTCGGCAACCGGTTGCAGGAGGCGCTGTGGCGCGAGGCCCTGCACATGGTGGACTCCGGTCAGGCGACGGTGCAGCAGATCGACGACTCGATCGCCCACGGGCCGGGCCTGCGCTGGGCGATCATGGGACCGATGCTGACCTTCCACCTCGCCGGCGGGCCGGGCGGGATGGGGCACATGCTCGACCACTTCGGACCTGCCCTGCTCGAGCCATGGACCCGGCTGGAGGCGCCGCCCTTGACCACGGAGCTCCGCGACCGGGTGGTCTCCGGCGCGGTCGCGCAGGCGAACGGGCGCAGCGTCTCCGAGCTGGAGCAGAAGCGCGATGCGTTCCTGGTCGACCTCCTGCTGCTGCTCGAGCGACACCGCGACGTCGATGCCTGAGCCGCACGGCGCGCCGTTCACGGCGTACCGGGAGCGGGTACGCCCGGAGTGGCTGGACTACAACGGCCACCTGAACGACGCGAGCTACGCGATCGTCCTCACCGCCGCGCACGAGCTGGTGCTCGAGAGCCTCGGGCTCAGCGCCGACTACCGGGCGAGCCACCAGGCGTCGATGTTCACCGTCGAGGCCCACCTCCGCTACCTGGCCGAGGTGTCCGCAGGGCAGGTCCTGACCGCGGCCACGACGCTGGTCGAGGCGGACCGGAAGCGGCTGCGCCTGCACAGCGAGCTGTACGCCGACGGGGAGCTCGCCGCGACCGGTGAGTGCCTCTATCTGCACGTGGACACCGCCGCCGGACGGACCGCTCCCCTGCCCGATGACCGCCAGGCACGCGTCGATGCGATGCTCGCGGGCCACGCCGGCCTGCCCCGGCCGGCGCACCTCGGCCTCGGCGTGGGGGCTCGGGCATGAGCGAGCCCGTGACCGGCCGGGTCACCACGCCGTACGAGGGGCGCATCGCGGTCTGGGACGACGCGGCCGAGATCGGGGCACCGCTGCGCCTGCATCGCACGAACGCACCCCCGGAGTGGATGGACTACAACGACCACATGAGCGAGTCGTGCTACCTGCTCGCCTTCGGCGACAGTGCCGACGCGTTCTTCCGCTACCTCGGGATCGACGAGGCGTACCGCGCCGCCGGGCACTCGCTCTACACCTCCGAGACCCACCTGCACCACCGGCACGAGGTCTCGCTGGGCGACCCGCTGGAGCTGACCCTCCAGCTGCTCGACCACGACCGGCGACGGCTGCACATCTACCACCAGATGCGGCACGGCGAGACCGGCGTACTGCTGGCGGACGCCGAGCAGCTGCTGGTCCACGTCGACATGGAGGCCGGCCGCTCGTCGGACCTGCCGGCGCACCTGCTGGCGCGGCTGGACCTGATCGCAGCGGCCCACGCAGACCTGCCCCGGCCCGAGGTCGTCGGCAGACCCATCGGCATCAGGCGCGAGGCCTAGTAAGGACAAAGGAGCGGTCATGGACTTCGGGCTGGACGACGAGCAGCGCGCCGTCGTGGACACGGTGCGCGCGTTCGTCACGCGGGAGCTCTACCCCCACGAGGAGGAGGTGGAGCGGACCAACGAGGTCACCCAGGGGCTGGCGGCCCAGATCCGGAAGCGGGCGATCGAGGCCGGCCTCCATGCCGCCAACATGCCAGAGGAGCTCGGCGGCGGCGGGCTCGACGCCGTCAGCATGACGCTGGCCGAGCGCGAGCTGGGCAGGACCAGCTATGCACTCCAGTGGCTCGTCGCCCGGCCCAGCAACATCCTGCAGGCCTGCGCGGGCGACCAGCGCGAGAGATACCTGCTCCCCGCCGTCCGTGGAGAGCGCTACGACTGCCTGGCGATGACCGAGCCGGGCGCCGGCTCCGACGTACGCTCCATGACCACGCGCGCGGTGCGCGACGGCGACGACTACGTCGTCGACGGCACCAAGCACTTCATCAGCCACGCCGACAAGTCCGACTTCGTGATCCTCTTCGCCACGACCGGGACCGAGGAGCTCCGCGGCCGGAAGGCCAACCTGATCACCGGCTTCCTGGTCGACCTCGACACACCTGGGCTCACCGTCGTCCCGGGCCCGAAGAGCGTGTCGCACCGCGGCTACCACCACAGCGAGCTGGTCTTCGACGGCTGCCGGGTGCCGGCGTCCAACCGGCTGGGCGAGGAGGGCCGCGGCTTCGACCTGATGGGCGAATGGCTCGGCGCCAGCCGCTTGACCGTCGCCGCGACCAGCGTCGGCCGCTCGCGGCGGGTGCTGGAGATGACGACGCGGTGGGCGGCCGACCGTCAGCAGTTCGGTCAGCCGATCGGGAAGTTCCAGGGCGTCGGCTTCCAGCTAGCCGACATGGCCACCGAGCTCGAGGCCGCCGAGCTGCTGACGCTTCGCGCCGCGTGGAAGCTCGACCAGGGCACCATGACCGACCAGGATGCGGCGATGGCCAAGGTCTTCGCCTCGGAGACCCTCGGCCGGATCACCGACGCGGCCCTCCAGATCCACGGCGGGATGGGGCTGATGGAGGAGCTGCCGATCGAGCGGTTCTGGCGGGACGCGCGGGTGGAGCGCATCTGGGACGGCACCAGCGAGATCCAGCGGCACATCATCAGCCGCTCGCTGCTGCGGCCGCTGGGTGCCTGAGGCGGCCGTGCCCGACAGCGCACGCAGCCAGCTGCACCGACTCCTGGACCCGCGCAGCCTGGTCGTGATCGGCGGCCGCCCGGCCGAGGTCGCCGTCGAGCAGTGCCGGGCGATCGGGTACGCCGGGGACATCTGGCCGGTGCACCCGACCCGCGAGCAGGTCGGCGGGGTCCCGTGCTTCGCCGACCTGTCGCAGCTGCCCGGCGTACCGGACGCGGTCTTCGTGGCGGTCAACCGCGAGCGCTCGATCGAGGTCGTCGGCGAGCTCGCCCGGCTCGGCGTCGGCGGTGTCGTCTGCCACGCCTCGGGGTACGCCGAGGCCGGCGAGGAGGGTGCCCGGCTGCAGCGCGAGCTGGTCTCGGCGGCCGGCCCGATGGCTCTCGTGGGTCCGAACTGCCTGGGCTTCGTCAACTACCTCGACGGGGTCGCGCTGTGGCCCGAGCAGCAGGGCGGGGTCCGCGTCGACCGTGGCGTCGCCCTCATCGCGCAGAGCGGCAACATCGCCGAGAACCTCACCATGCAGAAGCGCTCGCTCCCGGTCGCCACCTTGGTGACGATCGGCAACAGCGCGGTGACCGGCGTGGTCGAGCTGATGGGGGCGATGCTGGACGACCCGCGGATCACGGCCATCGGGCTGTGCCTGGAGGAGGTCCCCGAGGTCGCTGCCTTCTCCCGGGTCGCCATCGAGGCCCTCCGGCGACGCGTCCCGGTCGTAGCGCTCAAGTCCGGGTCCTCCGAGCTCGGCGCCCAGGTGACGCTGAGCCATACCAGCTCCCTGGCCGACGCGGACGTCCTGGTCGACGCGCTGTTCCGGAGGCTCGGGGTCGCGCGCGTCCACGACGTCGAGACGTTCCTCGAGACCCTGAAGCTCCTGCACGTGCACGGCGCACAACCCGGCACCGCGATCGCCTCGGCGAGCTGCTCCGGTGGCGAGGCGGCGCTGCTCGCCGACCTCGCGCACCAGACCGGGCTGACGATGCCGGCCCTTCCCGAGGCGACGGCGACCCGGCTGTACGACGTACTCGGCGACGGCGTGACGGTCCGCAACCCGCTCGACTACCACACCTACATCTGGGGCGACGGCGACCGGTTGACCGCGTGCTTCACGGCGCTGCTGGACGCCGATCACGACCAGCACCTGCTGATGCTCGACTTCCCGCGCGGGGACCGTTGCGACGTCGGCGAGTTCGAGACGACCGTGACGGCCTGGGAGGCCGCGCAGCAGAAGACCGGTGCGCGGACGTGCGTCGTGTCGTCGCTGCCGGAGTCCATGCCCGAGGACATGGGCCGGCGGCTGCTCGATGCGGGCATCGCCCCGATGCAGGGGATCCGCAGCTGCCTGGCCGCCATCGCCGCCTCAGCGCAGGTCGGAGCCGCGCAGGCGGCGGTCGGTGAGGTCCTGCCGCTGCCGGCGGCGGGTGCTCCGCTCGGCGGCGGGATCGTCTCGTGGACCGAGGTCGAGGCCAAGGCCGCCCTCGCGTCGTACGGCGTCAGCGTGCCGGCCTCGGGGGTCACCGCAGACCGCGACGAGCTTCCCGCTCTGGCCACGGCGCTGGGGTACCCGGTCGTGCTGAAGGCGCTGGCCGGCGACCTCGCCCACAAGTCCGATCTAGGCGGCGTCGTCGTCGGGCTCGACTCCGAGGACGCCGTACGCCGGGCAGCCGCCGGCATGGCGGGCGTCGCCGAACGCTTCCTGGTCGAGCGGATGGTTCCGGGCGCGCTGCTCGAGCTCCTCGTCGGGGTGCAGCGCGACCCGAGACTGGGACTCGGCCTGACGCTCGGCGCGGGGGGTGTGCTGGTGGAGCTGGTCGACGACACCGCGACGCTGCTGCTCCCGGCGACGCACGCGCAGATCCGCGCGGCTCTCACCGGGCTCCGGGTGGGCCCGGTGCTGGAGGGCTTCCGCGGGCGGCCCGCCGACCTGGAGGCGACGGTCGGTGCGATCGAGGCGGTCGCGGCCTTCGCCCTGGACCACGCCGACCGGTTGGTGGAGGTCGAGGTCAACCCGCTGCTGGTGCTCCCCGACGGCGCGATGGCGGTCGACGCGCTGATCCGCTTGGCTGGCCCTGCCAACGAGCAGGAAGTCTGAGGAGGTCGTCGTGGAGCCGGTACGTACACAGGTCGCGGACGGTGTCCTCGTCGTCACGCTCGACCGCCCGACCGCGAACGCGATCGACGTACCGACCAGCCACGCGCTGTACGACGCGTTCGCACTCCTGGAGCAGGACCCGGACCTGCGCGTGGCGGTGCTGACCGGTGCGGGCGACCGCTTCTTCTCGGCTGGCTGGGACCTGAAGGCGGCCGCGGCCGGGGAAGCCGTCGACGCCGACCACGGACCCGGGGGGTTCGGTGGACTGACCGAGTACTTCGGCCGCACCAAGCCGGTGATCGCGGCGGTCAACGGCCTGGCGCTCGGCGGCGGCCTCGAGCTGGCCCTGGCGGCCGACCTGATGGTGCTGGCCGACCATGCCGAGCTGGCGCTCCCGGAGGTACGCGTCGGCGTGGTGGCCGACTCGGGCGGGCTGCTCCGGCTCCCCCGCCGGCTGCCCGACGCGGTGGCGCGCGAGCTGATGCTGACCGGACGCCGGATGACGGCGACCGAGGCCGGTCGATGGGGCCTGGCCAACCGGGTCGTCAGCGGGGCCGACCTGATGGCCACAGCCCTGGAGCTCGCCGCCGAGATCCGGGCCGGCGCGCCGCTGGCGGTGGCCGCGGTCCAGGAGATCCTGGCCGCGACGGCCGGACTCGACGTGCGCACCGGCTTCGATGTACTGCGGGCCGGCGAGCTCACGGCGTACGCCCGGATGCAACAGTCGGAGGACGCCGCCGAAGGACCCCGCGCCTTCGCCGAGAAGCGCCCGCCTCACTGGCGCGGTCGCTAGAGCCCGCTTGCCCGCGAGCGCGCTGCGCGGCGTCGAGATCTCGCCGAGTCGTCACATGACAACTCGGCGTTCAGCCGATCACCTCGACCTCGGCGACCTGGGGCTCGCCGGCCCGCACGACCACCACCCCGCCCAGCAGCAGCACGCCACCGAGCAGCTGGATCGCGCTCGGCAGCTGACCGAGCAGGAGCCAGGCGAAGACCACGCTGAAGAGCACCTCGAGCAACGCCACGAAGGACGCCAGCCGGGCACCCAGCGCGCGGCTCGCCAGGATGCCGGTGACATACGACACCGCCGCGGTGATCACGCCGAGCGCCAGCACGGGCAGCCACCAGGCCACGTCGACACCGTTGTACGTCGCGTCGCCGGAGCCGGCAGACAGGTCCACCAGGCCCACGGCGCCGGCCAGCCCGAGCGCGACGGAGCCGACCACGAGCCCGCCGGCCGCGAGCACGATCGGTGGGAGGCCGTTGTCGTCTCCCGCGGAGACCACGAAGAAGAATGCGCAGCCGACCATCCCGCCGAGCGCCCACAGCACGCCGATCCGGTCCACCGACCCGACGGAGAACACGTCGAGCACCAGCAGGAGCCCGGCGATCGCCACCGCCGCTCCGGTCACGGTCAGCCGCCCGGGTGTCTGACCGTGTCGCGCCCAGAGCCAGCCGACCACGGCGACCGGAGCGGCGTACTCGACCAGGATCGCCACGGCCACCGGGAGCCTGGAGATCGCGTTGAAGTAGGAGAACTGACAGCCGGCGACGGCCACCAGGCCGAACGCGAGCAGGAAGCCGGCGTTGGCCCGCAGCAGGTGCCACCGCCCACGCAGCGAGACCACGGCGGGCACCGACAGCGCCACGGCGCCGACCCCGATCCGGCACAGCACCAGGGCGGCCGGTGACCATCCGGCGCCGAGCAATCCCGACGCCAGCGCCCCGGAGAGCCCGAACGACGCAGCCGCCAGCACCGCGAAGGCCAGGCCTGCTCGAGCGCGGCGCTGACCCACGACCCGAGTGTCATGAGTCATTGTCGTCATGAGACATGACACTAGGAGAGGATCGTGTAATCTGTCAACGTGGCTTTCGCTCATGACACCGAGACCGCTCTGGTCGCCGCAGTCGCCCTCGTGAACTCCGCCGAGGACCCCGAGACCCTCCTCACCCCAGCGGATCTCGCAGCCTTCCTCGACGAGCACGACTACACAGGCAGCCGACGCGGCAACCCCGCCGAGGTGGCCGCCGTCCGCGACCTCCGGCCGCGCCTACGGAGCCTGCTCACCGGCGACCGCGACACCGCGGCCGGTCTCGTCAACGACCTGCTCGCCGAGGAGCACGCGCTCCCCCAGCTGGTGCGGCACTCCGACTACGACTGGCACATCCACGCGGTCGCACCCGACGCCCCGGTGGCGACCCGGATCGCGGTCGAGACCGCGATGGCGATGATCGACGTGATCCGGGCCGACGAGATGTCGCGCCTCGACGTCTGCGCCGACCCCGACTGCCAGGGCCTGGTGCTCGACCTCTCCCGCAACCGCTCACGCCGCTTCTGCAGTACGACGTGCGGCAACCGCGCGGCGGTCGCGGCGTACCGCGCCCGCCAGCGCTGACAGGGGCGTCCCTACCCGCGGCCCTCGACGAACCGCCGCAGCACCTCGAGGAACACCTCGGGCTGCTCGGAGTGGACCCAGTGGCCGGCGTCCTTGATCGTGACCTTGCGGTTGCGGGGGAACCAGCGGTCCATGGCGCTCGCGTACGCCGGCCCGATGTAGTCCGAACGCGCTCCCGCGACCCACAGCACCGCGCCTGCGTACGGCGGGAGGCCGGCGAGGCGGGACTCCGGCCAGTCGCCGATCGTCGGGAGGGCCGCGCCCAGGACGTCGAGGTTCGCCCGCCATCTCCACCGGTCGCCCTCTCGGTGGAGGTTCTGGAGCAGGAAGGCGCGGACGGTTGCGTCCGGCACGGCCTCGGCGAGTGCCGCGTCCGCGTCGCTCCGCTGCGTCAGCGAGCCCAGATCCAGGCCGCGCATCGCGGCGACGTACCGCTCGAACTCGGACAGATGGTCGTACCTCACCGGGGACACGTCGACCACGCAGAGCCGCTCGACGAGCTCGGGGTGCCGCAGTGCCAGCACCATCGCGACCTTGCCGCCGAGCGAGTGGCCGACCAGCGCGACGGGGTCGTCCGCATCCATGAGCCCCGCGACCTGGTCGGCGACCCGGAGGTAGTCGAAGCGGTCCTCCCAGCTCGAGTGACCGTGGTGCGGCAGGTCGACGAGGATCACCCGATGCCGAACGGCGAGGGACTTGCCGATCTGCGTCCAGTTCCGCCCCTGGCCGAACAGACCGTGCAGGAAGACCACCCCGGAGCCGTGCTCGCCGATCGCCCTCGCGTACGGCAGCCCCGCCTCCATCACCCCGACAGTCTCCCAGAGGCCCGGGTCAGCACCACCGTCGTACGCCGTGCTTGGTGAGGTCGACGTCGCGCCGTACGACGGCGATCCGGTCGGACCAGCGCCGGCAGGTCCAGGCGAAGGCCTTGTCGTGGTACTCGACGGCGAGCACGTGGCTGCCGTAGTGGTCGAAGTAGCTGCGGCACTCGTGGTACTGCCCGCACTGCTCGGCCACGGCGAAGTCGAAGCCCACCTTGGTGCCGTCCCAGCCCGCGCGGTTCTTCTGGGCGGCGGCGAGCCCGGAGCGGTGCGCCTTCTTGACCAGCAGCCGGGAGTAGGCGTCGGCGTCGGCCGGGGTGAGCAGGTGGTGACTGCGACTGTAGGAGTCCTGGTTGTCGTACTCGACGGCGAGGAAGCCGTCACTCGCGCACCTCGCCGTCCACCGGTTCATGATCTCGTCCAGCTTCGCCCGCTTCGCCGGGGTGCGGATGTCGAGCAGCCACTCGCCCCACACGGAGTCCTTGACCGGCCTGCCGCCGTCCTTGAGCACCAGCGACCAGTGCCCGTCCCGGTGCCAGAACCTGTTCTCGTCGACCTGGGTCTGAAAGCCGTTGACGTAGCAGATGTTGTACTTCTCGGCGACCGGCTTCGCGCGTCGGTCGCGCTCGACGATGCCGACGTGGGTGCGGACCGGCCGCGCACCACCGAGCTGATAGTCCCAGTCGGTACCGGTGGGGGGCAGCGTGATCGTCCGGCCCTGGCTCGGAGCCGCCGGCAGGGCGACGAACAGCGCGACGACGAGGGCGCATGCCACGGCGCCAGGGCGCATCAGAAGTCGTACCCGTCGCCGAATCCGCTGCCGGTGTCACTCATCCTCGGCCGCCTTCTCGACCGGGCCGAGCTCGGGCGCCTTCTGCTGCTGCACGAAGCCGCGGTTGCGTCTCATGATGAGGACGACCAGCCCCACGGCCAGCACGACCACGGCGACGACCACCCATTCCATGGCCCGAGCCTACGTCCGTCCCGCGGCGCGCAGGGCACGACCGCCCAGCTCGGCGAGCGCCTCGCGGAGCTCCGGCGGGTCCTGCACCTCGAACTCCCGACCCAGCCACGAGAGATGGAAGGCGAGGCCGTAGAGAGTCTCGGCGCCCGCCTCGAGCAGCGTGTGCTCGTCGTCGACCGCCGTGAGTACGACGGAGCGGACGCTGGTGCGCTCGGCGACCTCCGGGTACGGCGCGTGCACGAGCACCCGGGCCGGGAAGCGGTATCCCGCGCTGGCCACGCCTCGCTGGACGAACTCGGCCGGGTCGTCGTGCTCGCGCTCGCGGAACCGCCAGGTCGTCGCCTCGACGTTGGCGAGCCGGTCGAGGCGGAAGGTGCGCCAGTCGGCACGGTCGACGTCGTACGCCATGAGGTACCAGCGGCGACCGGTGGCGACGAGTCCCACCGGCTCGACCGTGCGTGCGCTCGGGGTGCCGTCGCGCGACTCGTAGTCGAAGCGCACGCGCACCGTGTCGCGGCAGGCGCACGCCAGCCGCAGCAGAGCCTCGCCGTCGACGGTGACCTGACCCTGGTCGAGCGTCCGCGTCGCGTCGTGGATCGCGCGCACCTCGCTCCGGAGCCGGGGCGGCATCACCTGGTCGAGCTTGGCGAGCGTGCGCAGCGCCGCCTCACTGGCTCCCGACACCGTGCCACCGGCCGCCATCCGGAGCGACACCGCCACGGCGACCGCCTCCGCGTCGTCGAGCAGCAGCGGCGGCAGCCCCTTGCCCCGGCCGAGCTGGTAGCCGCCGCCCACGCCCTGCGTCGCCTGGACCGGGTAGCCGAGGTGGCGCAGGCGCTCGATGTCGCGCCGGATGCTGCGGGTGGTGACCCCGAGGCGCTCGGCGAGCTCGGGTCCGGTCCAGACCGTTCGCTGCTGGAGCAGCCCGAGCAGGCTCAGCACGCGTTCGGTGGTGTCGGCCATGCGGGAAGTCTGCCAGCGATAGCGGACAGCAACTGTCCGGTACGTCGTGGACACTGATGCCACACCGCCGAGAGGACACCCCGATGGCCCTGCACGTCCCGCCCGTCGCCACCGAGACCGACGCCCTGGTCGCGTTCCTCGCCCAGCAGCAGGACGCCTTCCGCGCCCTGCTGTTGGGCCTCTCTGCCGCTCAGGCGGCCGCCGCGCCGAGTGCCTCGCCGCTCAGCCTCGGCGGGCTGGTGCGGCACGCGACCCTGGTCCAGCAGAGCTGGCTCGACAGCGCCGAGGCCGCTCCCGACCTGCCCGAGCCGCGCGGCGGTGCCGACGCCTACTTCGACGGGTTCCGGTTCGACGCCGACGGCTCGCTCGAGGAGCTGTGGGCGGCCTTCGACGACGTGTGCGCGGCGGTGGTCGACGCCGTACGCCGGCTCGACCTCGACACGCCCGTCCCCGTGCCCGACGCACCGTGGTTCCCGAAGGACGTCGAGGCCTGGTCGGTCCGCTGGGTCTGGTGGCACCTGATGGAGGAGCTGGCCCGGCACGCTGGTCACGGCGACATCATCCGCGAGTCCCTCGACGGCGCCACGATGTACTCCCTCGTCGCGGCCCGCGACGGACTGCCCGACCTCCCGTTCCTCAAGGCCTGGAAGCCGGGCGACTCGGAGGTCACCGCATGAGCCGCACGATCCAGGTCACCTTCGACTGTGCGGACCCCCACGGCCTGGCCGGGTTCTGGAACGAGGCGCTCGGATACCGGTACGACTCCCCTCCCCCGGGCTTCGCCACGTGGGAGGAGGCGCTCGACCACTTCGGCGTCCCGGAGGACCAGCGCAACAACGCGTCCGCCGCCGTCGACCCGGACGGCGAGGGTCCACGCCTGTGGTTCCAGAAGGTGCCCGAGGGCAAGACGGCCAAGAACCGCCTCCACCTCGACATCCGGGCCGCGCCCGGGCTCGAGGGCGACGAGCGGATGTCGGCGCTGGAAGCCGAGTGCGAGCGGCTCATCGCCCTCGGCGCGAGCCGGCTGCAGCGCTTCGAGCCCGAGCCGCCGATGAGCCACGGCTACCTCGTGATGGCCGATCCCGAAGGCAACGAGTTCTGTTTGGACTGAGGACGCAAGGACCGCCGCAGCCCGCTCGCGGGCAAGGCGAGCGCCCCGGCCCGAGCGGGCGGCCGAGAGTCGGTAGTTCTCCCGATGCGGAACCCATCCCTGGCCGGCATCGTGGGGGGGTCCGAACCACGTCGCGAACCGTCGGGTCGCCGCCTACCATGGCTGCTCTCGGGAGTCCGCCACACCCACGCCCAGGCGGTGGAACTGATGCCCAGAACGGCCCCCAGCCTCCTCGGCCGCGAGCGCGAAACCGCCGAGCTGTACGACGCTCTCGCGGCGGCGATGCGGGGAACTCCTCAGATTGTCCTCGTGGGCGGGGACGCCGGGATCGGGAAGACCACTCTCGTGGCGGACCTCGAGCGACGCGCGACCGAGCTCGGAGTCACCGCGGTCACCGGTCACTGTCTCGACATCGAGGCCGGCATCTCGTTCGAGCCCGTCGTCGAGGCTGTGAGGGCGCTGGTCACCGGGCTCGAGCACCTCGAGGACCGGCCGTCCGCACGACGCATGCACAACCTCCTCGATCCGGAGGGGGCTCATAGCCCCGAGCCGATCCGCGTCCTGGATGACCTGCGGCAGACCGTGCTCGAGGCCGCCGACGCGGGTCCGGTGATGCTCGTGCTGGAGGACATGCACTGGGCGGACCGCTCGACCCAGGACTTCGCGACATCGCTGGCCCGCACCGCCCGCGGACGGCTCCTCGTGGTTCTCACGGTACGCAGCGACGACCTCCACCGTCGGCACCCCTTCCGGAGGACGCTGGCCGAGCTCTGTAGCGTCCCCGGTGCAAGACGCGTCGACCTGGATCCGTTGGGCCGGGACAGCATCGCCGGCATCGTGGCGACCGTGTCGGGTGCCTCTCTCGATCCATCGAGGCTTCGCTCGGTGCTGGCCCGGTCGGAGGGCAACCCGCTGTACGCCGAGGAGCTCGCGGTCGCCGGCCCACGGGCGATCTCAGGTCACCTGTCCGACCTGCTGCTCGCGCGGGCTGATGCCCTCTCCGAGGGTCCCCGCGGACTGCTCCGGCTCGCCTCGGTCGACGGGACCCGTGTGGACACCAGCACCCTCGCAGAGCTGGCGCCGTTCGACCAACCGCAGCTGGAAGACCTCCTCCGCGAACTACTCGACGCGAACCTCCTGCGGAGCACGGGCGACTCTCTGGCGTTCCGGCACGGCCTGCTGCGTGAGGCCGTGTACGACGACCTGCTCCCGGACGAGCGAACCCGACTGCACGCGGATCTCGCCGCCATCCTGCAAGCACGTGTCGACGCGGATCCCGAGCCAGGACTGTCGGTCCTGAGCCGCCTGGCTTTCCACTGGTCCGCTGCGCACGACCTGCCGCGCACCCTGATAGCCTCCGTTCACGCAGGGCTCGTCGCCAGGAGGGTCGGCGCGACCGAGGAGCTCACGCATCTCGAGCGGGTCCTGTCCCTGTGGGATCAGGTTCCCGACGCCGAGATCCGAGCCGGCCGACCGCGCATCGAGGTCGTCGTCCGGATGGGCGAGGCGGCCTGCTACCAGGGCGACACCGACGGCTGGCATACGTACACGCGTCGTGCGGTGGACATGCTGGAGCCCGACACCGATCCCTTGCTGGCGAGCCGCGCCTACTCTGCGCTGGGCTTCTGCGCCTTCTTCGTCCAGGACTCGATCGGTGCGGAGGAGGCGATCCGGCGCGCCGTCGAACTCGCCGGCGACGCACCCACCAAGGAGCTGGTGTGGGCTCTCGCCGCCCAGGCTCACCTCTTCGGCCGGAACGACATGAATGCCGAGTCCCTCGACGTCGCGGAGCGTGCGCTCCGCGCTGCTGAGTCCGCCGCCGAGACCGACACCGAGGCACTGTTGCAGGCCCTGAACGGCAAGGCCTGTGCCCTGGGATACCTCGGCCGCCTGGGCGAGTCGTGTGAGACCGGGGAACACCTCGTGGAGGTGGCCCGGAGCGCGGGGATGGTCGGGCGCGAGCTCGATTTCACCGAGTGGCTGGCGGCGCAATGGATGGAGGCGGGCCACATCGATCGCGGGAGGTCGGTCGCCGCCGCGGGCTACCAGACCGCTCTGGCGGCGGGTCTGCCATTTGAAGCGGCGTCGTGTGGAGGTCAGCTGGTGATCGCGCTCACGTGGGAGGGTCGACTGGACGCGGCGGAACAGCTCCTGGAGGAGCTCCGGGCGCTGGACGCACCACCCGACGCCCTGCGGCACCAGGCGGAGCTGTTCTTGGCGCGCGGAGACACCGAGGCGGCAGCGAGCGCGATCTCCCATAGTCGCGTTGACGACCTGCCCGCCGACGTCAACCCGGACGAGTACGACGTGCTCCGGGAGCTCAGGATCGCCGACCTGCGCGGCAACGGGGCGCGATGCCGCGAGCTGGCCGAGGCGTACCTGATGCGGCTGGACAACAGCGACTCACCCCTCATCGCGGCCGCCGCAGCGCGGATCGGGTTCCAGGCTCTCGGCACGATCCGCTCAACACCCCGGGGACCGGCCCACCGGCTGAAAGTCCTGGCGGTACGGCTGCTGGATCGCGCGCGCACCGGACTCACCGATTCCTGGCGTGGCGGTTACCACGCGGTTCAGCTCGCCCTCGCGGAGGCGTACGCGGCGCGAGCGGCCGGGGACCCGGCGATCCGGCAGTTCCGCGAGGCGGCCGCCTTGGCGGAGCCGTACGGCGCCTTCTTCGCCCTCGAGCCGCGCTTGGAGCTGGCGCAGGAGCTGCTGGCACACAACAGTCGGGACGAGGGTCGGGAGCTTCTGGTCGACTGCTGGACCGCCGCGCACGAGATGGGCGCGCACGCGCTCGAACAGCGCGCGGTCCGGCTCTCCACGCGCACCCGCGTCCCGCTTCCACAGTCGGCGACCAGCGAGGGACCGTTGAGCCGGCTGACACCCCGCGAGCGAGAGGTCCTGGACCTCCTCGCGACCGGCGCGACCAACAAGGCGATCGCCGGCGCGCTCTTCATCAGCGAGAAGACGGTCAGCGTGCACGTGTCGAACCTCCTCGCCAAGCTCGGCGTCGAGAACCGCGGCGCGGCCGCGGCCCTCGCCCGACAGCTGGTCGGCTGAGGCGCGCCGGCGTCAGGATCGGGAATCTTCCCGATGTCGAAGTCTCGTCTTAGGCCGAGCGTGGGTGCTCATCAAGGCCGGAGCTGCCGGCCCCCGAACAGGAGAGACCACCATGAGCACGTCCACCATCACCCACCGTCCCGCCACCCTCACCGCCGCAGCCGCCGTCGTGGCAGCCATCACGTTCGGTTCCGTGGCGCTGTCGGTGTCGCAGCACTCGACCGCGCCATCGGAGCAGGGCGGCACAACGAACACGCACCCCGCCAAGCCCTTCCCCTTCGAGTACACCCCGGGTGGAGGTCACACCGTCGGCCTGCCGTGAGGTCGTCGAAAGTGCGCAGGTCCCGTGGCCCGTCATCCGAGAGGTGGCGGGCCACGGGACTGAGCAGGTTCAGTCCGCCAGGTCCCGGTGGGCCTGCAGGTAGCGCTCGACCCGACGATCCGGCACCAGCCACATCAGGGCCACCACCACGAACGGGATCGTGCCCAGCCACGGCTGGACGAAGGCCAGCGCGATCCCCGCCGCGTAGATCACCGGCGACAGCTTGCCCTTCAGGTCGTCACCGACGACCTCCCGCAACCGCTCGCCGCCCTCGGGCATCTGCGTCATCCGAACCTGCAGCAGGTAGTACGCCACGCCCGCGGCCAGGAGGTTCACGCCGTACACGACGGTCGGTGTCTGCTTCAGGTCGCTCTCGGCCATCCAGCTGGTCGTGAACGGGTACAGCGAGAGCCAGAACAGCAGGTGCAGGTTGGCCCAGAGGACGGATCCGTCGACGTAGTTGCAGATCTGGAACATGTGGTGATGGTTGCTCCAGTAGATGCCGACGTAGATGAAGCTCAGGACGTAGGTGAGCAGACCCAGCCCGGAGTCATCGATCAGGGAGTGCAGGTCCGGGTGCTCGGGAGTCCTCAGCTCGAGCACCATCACCGTGATGACGATCGCGAGCACGCCGTCGGTGAACGCCTCGAGCCGGCTGGTCGACATGGGGCGATCCTAGAGAGGGCTTGCGCGCAAGCGCGCGGCGCCGTTCGCTGCGGCCGTCCCGTTCCGGCTGCGCCGGAGCGGACGGTCCTCGCTCAGGAGTAGTCGCGGAACCCGCGCTTCGTCTTGCGGCCGAGGTAGCCCGCCGTGACGAGGTGCTCCAGCAGGGGCGCCGGCGCGAAGCCGGGCTCGCGGAACTCGAGGTAGAGCTCGCGCTGGATCGCCAACGACACGTCGTTGCCGACCACGTCGAGCAGCTCGAACGGACCCATCGGCAGGGCACAGCCCTGCTTCATCGCGGTGTCGATGTCGTCGGCGGTCGCGTAGTGCGCCTCGAGCATCTTGACGGCGTCGTTGAGATAGGGGAACAGCAGGGCGTTGACGATGAACCCGGCCCGGTCCCCGCAGGACACCGCCACCTTGTCGACCCGCTCGCACAGCGCCAGGACAGTGTCACGGACGTCGTCGGAGGTCGTCACCGTGGAGACCACCTCGACCAACCTCATGATCGGTGCGGGGTTGAAGAAGTGCATGCCGATGACGTCCTGTGGCCGGCTGGTCGCTGTCGCGCACGAGATGATCGGCAGGCTGCTCGTGGTCGTCGCGAGGATGACACCGGGCTTGCAGATCTCGTCGAGGTTCTCGAAGAGCGTGGTCTTCACCGAGAGGTCCTCGGCAACGGCCTCGACCACCAGGTCGGCGTCCCTGAGGTCGTCGAGGCTGGTGGTGCCGGTCAGGCGACCGAGCACCTCTGGCTTGACCGCCTCCTCGAGCTTCCCGCGCTGGATCGCCTTGTCGAGCGAACGCTCGATCGTGGCCCGGACCGCCTCGACCTTGGCGGCCGAGCGACCGACGTACGTCACGTCGTACCCGGCCTTGGCGAAGACCTCGACGATGCCGGTGGCCATGATGCCGGTGCCGACGATGCCGATGCGTGAGACCGGTCGGACCAGCCGCGGCTTGTCGTCGGCGCTCGGCGTGTGGGCGTCGGCCACCACGGTCGAGCTGTCGGGGCCCTCGTAGGTGTAGAAGCCCCGGCCGGTCTTGCGACCCAGGAAGCCAGCGGTGACCAGCTGCTTGAGGATCGGGGTCGGGGCGTGGAGCCGGTCGCGGCCCTGCTTGTACATCGTGTCGAGGATCTCGTACGCCGTGTCGAGGCCGATCAGGTCGAGCAGCGCCAGTGGGCCCATCGGGTAGCCGCAGCCGAAGCGCATGGCGGCGTCGATGTCCTCGCGCGAGGCGAAGTGCGCCTCGAACATCGACGCCGCATGGTTGAGATAGCCGAAGAGCAGGGTGTTGGCGATGAAGCCGGCGCGGTCGCCACACACCACGGGGTTCTTCCCGAGCCGGCCCACCAGGGCCTTGACGTCGTCGAGGACGTCGGGCTCCGTGACCACGGTCCTGACGATCTCGACGAGGTTCTGCACCGGGGCCGGGTTGAAGAAGTGCACGCCGATGACCCGGCCCGGATGCAGGTTCGCGGTCGAGATCTCGGTGACACTGAGGCTCGAGGTGTTGGTGGCCAGGATCGTCTCGGGCCTCACCACGCCCTCGAGGTCGCGGAAGATCGACTTCTTGGTCTCGAGCGACTCGACGACGGCCTCGACCACGAAGTCGGCATCTCCGAGGTCCTTCAGGCTGGTCGTGAACGACACCCGGCCGAGCAGCTCCCTCTGGTCGTTCTCGGTCAGCTTGCCGCGCGCGACGGCCCGGCCGGTGGAGTGCTCGAGGTGCTGGCGGCCGCGCTCGACCGCCTCGTCGTTCACCTCGACGCCGACGACCGAGAATCCGGTGCGGGCGAAGACCTCCGCGATGCCGGCGCCCATCGTGCCGAGGCCGACCACTCCGATGGTGGTGAACTCCCGGGCGGAGGCTGGGGTGGCGCTCTCGGGCGCGGTGCTGCTCATGGCTCGAATCCTCCCACGCCGTCACCCGGCCAGGGACGCGACCTCGTCCGCACAGCCCCACGACAAGGTCACACCGGCGCCGCCGTGGCCGTAGCAGTGGATCAGGTCACCCGCACGCTCCAGCCGTACGGCGGGACGGGCCGGGCGAAGACCGACCCGGTGCCGCACCACGCGCGCGCCGGACAGCTCCGGGACCAGGCCGATGGCACGTCGGAGGATGTCGTCCGCGACCTCCGACGAGGGCCGGCGGTCCCACTCCCCCGCGTCGTCGGTGCCGCCGAGGACGATGTCCCCGCTCCGCGGTACGACGTACGTCGGGCCCTCCTCGGCCAGCCACCACTCCTCGAGCCCGACCTGCTCGACCACGACGACCTGGCCGCGTACCGGTGTCGTCGTCGTGTCGTGGGCCAGCGCCCGGGAGCCGAGCCCGGAGCAGTTGACCACGAGCGGGCCCTCCGGCAGCCGCGCCATCGCCATCCGGGTGATCGTGCCGCCGGCGTCCCGCACGCGGCCGGCCAGCCAGGCGAGGTACACCGGCATCTCGATCACCGGAGTCACGAACGACCATGCGTCGTCGTACGGCGCCCGAGGCGCGACGCGGTCCAGTGCCGCCACCGCTCCGACCCAAGAGGGATCTGGCGTCTTCTCGCGGAGCAGCTCGGTGCCGCGGCGCATCACCACGCCGGACTCCTCGGCGCCCGCCAGCCGCACGAACTCGTCGTACGTCGTGCGCCCCCAGGCGGTGACCCGGTCCTGCGGCAGCGCGAGGTAGGGGTACCAGATCGCGGCCGCCACGCTCGACGTCGTCTCCAGCGGCAGGTCGCGCGCCAGCACGTCGACGCGGTGGCCGGCCTCGAGCAACCGCAGCGCGCAGCTCAGGCCGATCACACCAGCGCCCACGACGAGCACCCGGTCCGGCATGCGAGGAGTCTGCCGCACGGCGCCGGACCCGTGCCCCTGTAGATTCGCGCCTCGTGAGGATCGTGGTCGCCCGCTGTCAGGTGGACTACGCCGGACGACTCGCCGCCCATCTCCCGATGGCCACCCGGGTCCTGATGATCAAGGCCGACGGCTCGGTGCTCGTGCACTCCGACGGGGGCTCCTACAAGCCCCTCAACTGGATGTCGCCGCCGTGCACCCTTCGGGAGGGCACCACCGACGAGGGCGTCGCGCTGTGGACGGTCACCTCACGGAGCACCTCCAAGGGGCCGGACGACACGCTCCGGATCCTGATCGAGGAGGTGATCAGCGACACCGCCCACGAGCTGGGCGTCGACCCCGGACTCCAGAAGGACGGCGTCGAGAAGCACCTCCAGGAGCTCCTCGCCGAGCACCCGGCGACGCTGGGCGACGGGTTGACGCTGGTACGCCGCGAGTTCCCCACCGCGATCGGTCCGGTCGACCTGATGTGCCGCGACGCGGTCGGCGCCAGCGTCGCCGTCGAGATCAAGCGTCGCGGCGAGATCGACGGGGTCGAGCAGCTCACCCGCTACCTCGACCTGCTCAACCGCGACCCCCTGCTCGCACCCGTGCGCGGAATCTTCGCCGCCCAGGAGATCAAGCCCCAGGCGCGCGTCCTCGCCGCGGATCGTGGCATCGCCTGCGCGGTCGTCGACTACGACGCCCTGCGAGGTCTCGACTCGGCGGAGGACCGGCTGTTCTAGGACCTACCCCGAGGCCGCCGCCGGTCGTCGTTCAGGCCGCAGCACCGGCTCGGACACCTGCTCGGACACCGCCTCCGCCTGGCGCGTAGCCGCCGGCAGGATCGCCTCGCCGCGCGCGGCCGCCTCGAAGAACCGCAGCATCTCCACCGGGAACGGCAGGACCAGCGTGGAGTTCTTCTCTGCGGCGACCTCGACCATGGTCTGCAGCAGCCGCAGCTGGAGCGCCGCCGGCGTCGCACTCATCGCCTGCGCGGCCTGCGAGAGCTTCGCGGACGCCTGCAGCTCACCGTCGGCGGTGATGATCCGCGACCGGCGCTCCCGCTCGGCCTCGGCCTGACGTGACATCGAGCGCTTCATCGACTCCGGGAGCGCGACGTCCTTGATCTCCACCCGGTCGATCTCCACACCCCAGCCGGCCGACGGGCTGTCCATCATGATCTCGAGACCCTCGTTGAGCTTCTCCCGGTTGGAGAGCAGGTCGTCCATGTCGCTCTTGCCGATGATCGACCGCAGCGAGGTCTGGGCGACCTGCAGGATCGCGAACCGGTAGTCCTCGACGACCACCGCGGCCCGCCAGGGGTCGATGACCCGGAAGTACACCACCGCGTCGACCTTCACGGTCACGTTGTCGCGGGTGATGCCGTCCTGCGCGGGCACCGGCATCGTGATCACCTGGACGTTGACCTTCGTCATCCGGTCGACGACCGGGATCAGCATCGTCAGGCCCGGCTTGCGGACCGCGCTCTGAGCCCGGCCCAGCCGGTACACCACGCCTCGCTCGATCTGGCGCACCACCCGCGCACTCGCCAGCCACGCCACCACCGCCATCGCCAGGACGATGACCACCACCACACCCACGACCTCCATGCCGACCTCCTGATCGCACAGATACCTCGTCCTTCGAGAGTACGCCGCATCGCCAGGGTCGCCGCTCCAGAGGGTCAGGCGTCAGGCCGCGACGGGTGCCGCCTCGCCCTCGACCTCTGCCGGCGCGGGGAGGCGACCGGGGAGCAACGCGGCGGCGGCCAGCGCACCGGCCAGGCAGAGCAACCCGACCACGATGCACGCGGTCGACATCGCCGACATGAACGAGTCGTGGAAGGCCGCGACCAGGCGCGGGTCGCGCGCGGCTGCGGCCTGGGCCACGCCGACGGAGTCCTGCGCCCGACCGAGCAGACCGCCCGGGAGCGCGGCGTACGCGCCGGAGGCGAGGTGCGCGCCGAACACCGACGAGAACACCGAGCCCACCACGGCGACGCCGAGCGTCCCGCCGAGCTCGCGCGTCGCGTCGTTCACGGCACTGCCGACACCGGCCCGCGCGGGCGGCAGGACCAGCAGGATCGATTCGGTCGCGGGCGTCGAGATCAGGCCCATGCCGAGACCCATGAGCACCATCTGCGGCACGATCACGCGAGGGTACGACGTGTCCACGGTGGACGTGGAGATCCACAGGAAGGCCGCTCCGAAGAGCACGAGCCCGCTCGTCACCACGATCTTCGTCCCGATCCGGGGCGCCAGCGCGGCACCCGCCACCGATGCGACCGCGATGCTCAGCGCCACCGGCAGAATGCGGGCGCCGGTCGAGAGCGTGCCGAAGCCGCGGACGAACTGGAAGTACTGCGTCACCAGGAAGATGAAGCCGAACAGCGCGAAGAACGTGATCGTCACGGCACCACTGGCCGCACTGAACCGGCGGTCGCGGAACAGCGTGAGGTCGAGCATCGGGTGCGGGGTGCGACGCTCCCAGAGCACGAAGCCGGTCAGCAGCAGCGCCGTACCGACGAAGCCGCCGACGGTGGCGTACGACGACCAGCCGTGCTGGGGCGCCTCGATGATCGTGTACGTGAGGGTCGCCAGCATCGCCACGGAGACCACGAGGCCAGGGCCGTCGAGACCCGGCACCGACCGGTCGCGCGACTCGGGCACGAACACCGCGGCGGCCACGGCGGTCACCAGGGCCAGCGGAACCAGCGCCCAGAACACGCTGCCCCAGTAGAAGTGCTCGAGCAGGACGCCGCCGGTGAGCGGGCCGGTCGCCACCCCGAGACCCACGACGGCGCCCCAGATGCCCAGCGCGGCGGCACGCTCGCGGCGCTCGCGGAACGTGTTGCTGATGATCGAGAGCGTGGTCGGGAAGATCAGGGCGGCGAAGGTGCCCATCGCGAACCGCGCGACGACCAGCCCGCCGGCCGAGTGCACGAGAGCACCGGCGGCGCTGGCGAGGGCGAAGCCCACGAGCCCGACGATGAGTGCCGGACGCCGCCCGAAACGGTCGGACAGGCTCCCGGCAGCCAGCACGAGCCCGGCGAACGCCAGGTTGTAGCCGTCAACGACCCACTGCAGCTGGCGGGTGCCCGCCGAGAGCTCGCGTGAGATCGACGGCAACGCCACGTTGACGATCGTGGTGTCGAGGTTGATCGCGAGCACGGCCGCACAGACCGTGGCCAGGATCGCTCCCTTGTGGTGCCTCATGACGCCTCCTGAAGATCGGGCAGCTCCAACCGATGTGGACGCTGACAACATCACCGTAGCCCGGCTATGTAACCAGTGTCAACATCAACTAGGATCTCGGTATGAGCACCCGCGCGCAGCCGTACCACCACGGCAACCTGCGGCCCGTCCTGGTCGACACCGCCGTCGAGCTGGCGCGCACCACCGGCCCCGGCGGCGTGGTGCTGCGCGAGGTCGCGCGGCGGGCAGGCGTCTCGCACAACGCGGCCTACCGCCACTTCCAGGACCGCGCCGCACTCCTGGCCGAGGTCTCCGGGTGGGCCATGGCCGACCTCGAGCGGGTCATGATCACCCGGATCGACGCGGTCACCCTCACCGACCCGACAGACCGCGCGGTGGAGCGGCTGCGCGAGACCGGTCGCGCGTACGTCGCCTTCGCACTGCGCGAGCCGGGGCTCTTCGCGGTGGCCTTCAGCGCCCCGGAGGGGCCCGCCGTCCACGCCGATCCGGCGAACCTGACCGGTCCCTACGCCGTCCTCAACTCGGTGCTCGACGAGCTCGTCGCCTGCGGTGCGGTGACCTCCGAGCGCCGGCTCGGCGCCGATGTCGCCTGCTGGGCGATGGTGCACGGCTTCGCCGCCCTGTCCGTCGACGGTCCCCTGCGCGCCATGCCACCGGAGCTGCGCGACTCCCTGCTCGAGGTCGTCCTCGACGTCGTCCACCGCGGACTCATGAGCTAGCCGACCGGTCGTCCGTCGTACTCACAGAGCGGCCGCGACCGCCGCCCACCCCTGCGGCACGGCGCCGAGACCGGCGCCGTCCTCCGGGTTCCAGTACTCGGCGAAACCGGAGGCGAGCACGCCCGCGAACGACAGGGCGCGGATCCTGGAGTACGTCTCGTCGTCCCGCCAGCGACCTGCGGCAACGGCCAGCAGGTAGTTCAGCTGCGGCCAGGCGGCGCCCCGCCAGTACGAGCCCGGCTGGTAGGACGGGTGCCGGCGCGGGAGATAGGACAGCCCGTACGGCGCGCCGAACCGCTCGGGATCGGTCAGCTGACCGATCACCCGTTCGGCCTTCACCGGGTCGCTCGTGACCAGGGCACCGAGTGCGCCGTCGAGGGTGGGGACTCGACACCTGGCACCCCCGCCGATCAGCGGCCGGTCGACCCAGAGCCCTTCGGCCTCGTCCCAGAGCAGGTCGTCGGCGACGTCGGCCAGCTCCTCGCCGCGGTCACGCCACCGGTCGTCGCCGGTCAGGACGGCACACTCCATCGCGGCATGCGCACACAGCGCGTTGAACGACGCCGGCGCGCTGGCGAACGACCGAGACCAGACCGCCGCACCCTGGTGGTCGAAGTACGTCTCGCCGACCAGCCGTCGGTCGAACGCGCTGTACTCGGCGTGGTCGTACGCCGGCAACGACACCCAGTCGTCGAAGCGCGGAGAGTCGTCCGTACCGGTCTCCCAGGGGTGGACGACGTACAGCAGCCCGTCGGCCGTTCGACGATGCTGCCAGAGCCACGCGAGGGCGGACGCGATCCGGCCGATGAGCTCACCGCCGAGGACGGCGCCGCCGGCGACCAGTACGCGGGCTGCATGCGCATGGACCGGTGGCTGGGTGAACGACGACCGATCGGGCAACGGGCCGCGGTTCGCACTGGCACCGAGATAGCGCATGTGCGGGACGAACCCGCCGGCGAGCTGAGCGTCGAAGCAGCTCGCCAGCTCGCGTCCGCCCCGCGGGTCGCCCAGTGCCGACCAGGCGATCGCGTGGAAGCACGAGTCCCACAGCCACTGATGCGGGTAGACGTCGGGGTTCGGTGGGCAGAAGCCGTCCTGCTCCCGCCAGCTCGCGTCCAGAACCCGGAACGCGCCCGCTCGGACCCGGGTGTCCGGATCGTCGTCCACCGGCTAGCCGACCCGCCAACCATCGGCATCGCGCTCGAAGACGTACGACACGCAGTTCGGTACGTCGTCGACGTGCCGCGGGCCGAGCTCGGACCCCGGCGCGATCCGGCCCCAGAGGGCGAGCAGCACGCCGCCGTGGGCCACCGCCAGGACCGTCTCGCCACGGAACCGGTCGGCGACGTCGTCCAGCACCGCCAGCACCCGCGTCACGATCTGCTCCCCCGTCTCGCCCCCGGGCGTGCCCGGTGCCAGGTCTCCCGCGAGCCAGGAGGCGATGATCGGGTCGAAGACGCCGGGGTCCCACGCGCGTCCGAGGAAGTCGCCGGCCGAGAACTCCTGCAGGCCCTCGCGCACCTTCACCGGCAGGCCGAGGACACCCGCCGCGATCTCGGCGGTCTGGACCGCCCGCGCCAGCTCGCTGCACACGACGCCGGCGACCCGCTCCCCCTCGAGCCGTGCGCCGAGCTCGCGCGCCTGCGCGCGGCCCAACGACGTCAGGCTGCCGCCGGACGCCGTCATCGTGTCGGTCTCGTACTCCGCCTCGCCGTGCCGAGCGACGATGATCCGGGCCGGGCAGTGGACATCGCTCACGCCGCCAACCTAACGGGCCCGCCCGTCGGTGCGGCAGGATGCGCCCGTGCGCATCTTCCACATCGCAACACTGGCCGACTGGAAGCAGGCCGAGGCGTCCGGCGGCAGCTACACGACCTCGACGTACGGCGTGCCCTTGGCTGAGGCGGGCTTCCTCCACGCGTCGCGGCACGAGCAGGTGCGAGGCGTCCTCGACCGTGTCTACGGCGACGTCACCGAGCCGCTCCTCATCCTCGAGATCGAGACCGACCTCCTGGGCGTGCCCTGGCGCGAGGACGACGTGGACGGCGAGTCCTTCCCGCACATCTACGGCCCGCTCAACACCCGGGCCGTCGTCCGGTGGCGACCCGCTCGGCTCCCTCCGTTCGAGCCGGCGCCGGTCGTGTTGAGGCCGCCGCCCCCGCCGGTGGTGAACGCGTTCTACGGGCTCACCGTGGTCCTCGGTGCGACCTCGGTGGCTCTGGCGAGCGCGGGTCTCATCGCCGACGCGCAGGCGCACGGCACCCGGCCGACCCTCCCCCACTCGGCGGAGTTCCTGGTCTGGACCCTGGCCGCCGCCTGCGGCATCGCGACCGCCGCCGCCCTCGCCGTCGCCTGGTTGCTCAACCAGCAGGCGCGACGCCGCCCTGCGCAGCGACCGGCCGACTCGTAGACCGGGGTCAGGCGGTGCGCTGGACCGCGCGCCAGCCGAGGTCGGCGAGCCGGCGCTCACCCTCGTCGGTGACGCGCAGGCCGCGGTGGTCGTCGGCGCGCCGTACGAACCACGGGTCGGGACCGTCCACCAGCGCCGCCGCGATGCCAGCCGCCAGTGCGCCGGCGAGGTGCGATCGTCGCTCCGTCCAGTCCAGGCACGACCGGGCGAAGGTACGCCGCTCGGCACGGGCCGCGGTCGTGTCCACGCCCCAGTCCCCCAGCGCGGTCTCGCCGCGCTCGGTGAGGAGGTAGCCACTCGGCGACGGTCGCAGCCAGTCGCGCTCGACCAGCGCGTCGTACAGGGCGACCGCGCTGCTGCCCGCGAGGTGGTCGTAGCAGGTGCGAGCCGTGGCGAGGGATCGCGCCCGGGTCGACTGCCGCAGGCTGCGCAACGGCCGCGGCGGCGCCACCAGGGACAAGGCCTCGAGTGCCGCTCCGACATCGGGCCCGGCCAGCCGGTGGTAGCGGTGCCGCCCTTGGGACACCACCTCGACGAGTCCGCCGCGGCGCAGCTTGGCCAGGTGCTCGCTCGCGGTGGCCGGGCTGATGCCCGCCGCGCGTGCCAGCTCACCGGCGGTGAGCGCGCGGCCGGTCATCAGCGCGTCGAGCATGGCGACCCGGCTCCGGTCGCCGAGGAGCGCGCCCACGGCGGCGAGGTCCACGTCGTACATCCTGCGAGCCTACGGCGATCTCGCTTCGGCCCTGACCGAAGCGACGCGGCCCTACGGTGACGCGATGACCGACAACCCGGGCGAGGCCGTGGAGGCCGCCGTACGACGTTCCCTCCACCTGATCGCGACCTGGTTGTCCTGGGACGGCTCGCCCCTCGTCAGCGAGGACGGCGAGCGGGTCTACACGCCGCACAAGGCGGTACGCCGGATCGCCGACCACCTCATCGACCACCTCGCCGAGGTGGAGGCGTTGCTGGCGGGGGTCGACTCCCAGCCGGACGGCTGGCACGCCAGCCTCCTGACCCTGGAGGCGGACTGGGCGCGCTTCACCGAGGCCGACCGCGACGAGGCCACGCAGCGACTCACCCGGCTGGGCCGGACCTTCTCGCTGCGGCTCGCCGCGGCCGGCCCGCAGGAGTGGGACCGGCCGCGCCCCGGTCACTGGACGCTGCGCGAGATCGCGGACCACCTCACGGGCGTCCTCTGGTACGCCGAGCAGGTCGGCGATCTCTCGCCGGCTCAGTAGAGCCGCGGTACGAACGTCTGCTCGTGCATCGGCGGCCGTACGTAGGGGATGTCGCGCATGGTCGGGAGCTCCACCACGTCGGGGGCGACGTCCTGGTACTCGAACTGGCTGAGCAGGTGGTTGATGCAGTTGAGCCGCGACGCCCGCTTGTCGTCGGACGGTACGACGTACCACGGTGCCTGCTTGATGTCGGTGTACTGGAACGTCGTGTCCTTGGCCATCGAGTAGCGCACGTACAGCTCGTGCTCGGCGAGGTCCATGTCGGAGAGCTTCCAGCGTCTGAGGGGCTCGGCGTTGCGTGCCTCGAAGCGGCGGCGCTGCTCCTCGAAGGAGACGGAGAACCAGTACTTCAGCACCGTGGTCCCGGACCGTACGAGCATCCGCTCGAACTCCGGGCAGCTGCGCAGGAACTCCTGGTGCTCGTCCTCGGTGCAGTAGCCCATCACCCACTCGACGTTCGAGCGGTTGTACCAGCTGCGGTCGAACAGCACCATCTCGCCCGCGGCCGGGAGGTGCTCGACGTACCGCTGGAAGTACCACTGGGTGCGCTGGCGCTCGGTCGGCTTCGGCAGCGCGACGACGCGCACGGTGCGGGGGCTGGTGCGTTCGGTGATCCGCTTGATCACCCCGCCCTTGCCCGCCGACCCGCGCCCCTCGAAGACCACCGCGACCTTGAGCCCCTGCGACGCGATCCAGTACTGCAGCAGCACGAGCTGCTCCTGGAGCCGCTCCATCTCGGCCTCGTAGGCGTTGGACCTGAGTCGTCCGGCCTTCGTGTAGTCGGCGGGGTCGTGGTCGTCCGGCGGGACCAGCCCACCGAGGTCGTCCGCACCCTCCGGTGGTTTCCTGGTCATGAGGCCTCCCTGCAGGTCACCGTGCTACGACCTGCGGGTTCCTGGCAAGGGCCGCCGGGCACCGTGCCGGGTCAGTCCAGGTCGTTGGCCTCGCGGATGACGTCGACGATGCCGTCCATGATCTCGGTGAGGCCGAAGTCCTTGGGGGTGTAGACGGCCGCGACGCCGGCGTCGATCAGACGGCGGGCGTCGCCGTCCGGGATGATCCCGCCCACGACCACCGGTACGTCGCCGAGTCCGGCCTGCTCGAGCCCGACCAGCACGGCCGGGACCAGCTCCATGTGCGAGCCGCTGAGGATCGAGAGGCCGACGCAGTGCACGTCCTCGGCCACGGCCGCCGCGACGATCTCCTCCGGGGTCAGCCGGATGCCTTGGTAGACGACCTCGAACCCGGCGTCACGAGCCCGTACGGCGACCTGCTCGGCGCCGTTGGAGTGCCCGTCGAGTCCCGGCTTGCCGACCAGGAGCCGCAGACGCCCACCCAGCTCCTCGCCGGTCTCCTGGACGCGCCGGCGGACGTTGGCCAGCTCCTCGCCCCCGTCGGCGCCCGCGACGGCCCCGCTCACCCCGGTCGGGGCGCGGTACTCGCCGAAGACCCCGCGCAGGGTGGCCGCCCACTCACCGGTGGTGGCACCGGCTCGCGCCGCCGCCAGCGTCGCGGGCATCAGGTTGGCATCGGCCTTGGCGTCCGCGGCCAGCCGCGTCAGCGCCTCGGCGAGCACGGTCTCGTCACGCTCGGCCTTCCAGGCCGTGACACTGTCGAGGGCGGCCTTCTCGGCCTCCGGGTCGGCGGTCTGGATGGCTGTGTCGAGGTCGGACGTCAGCGGCGACGGCTCGGTCGTCTCGAACCGGTTCACGCCGACGACGACCTCCTCACCGGACTCGATGCGTGCGCGCCGCGCGGCATGGGCCGAGACCAGCTCCTGCTTCATGTAACCGCTCTCGACCGCGGCGATCGCGCCGCCCATCGCCTGCACGCGGTCCATCTCGGCACGCGCGCCGTCGACGAGCTCGGCCACCTTCGCGGCGATCACGTGCGAGCCGTCGAAGATGTCGTCGTACTCCAGCAGGTCCGACTCGTAGGCCAGCACCTGCTGGAGACGCAGCGACCACTGCTGGTCCCACGGCCGGGGCAGCCCGAGGGCCTCGTTCCACGCGGGCAGCTGTACGGCGCGTGCCCGGGCGTCCTTGGAGAGGGTGACGCCCAGCATCTCGAGCACGATGCGCTGGACGTTGTTCTCCGGCTGCGCCTCGGTGAGACCGAGACTGTTGACCTGTACGCCGTAGCGGAAGCGGCGCATCTTGGGGTCGGTCACGCCGTACCGCTCGCGGGTCAGCTCGTCCCACAGCTGGACGAACGCCCGCATCTTGCACAGCTCCTCGACGAACCGGACGCCGGCGTTGACGAAGAACGACATCCGGCCGACGACCTGGCCGAAGTCGCCTTCGGAGACCTGCCCGGAGGCCTGCACGGCGTCGAGGACGGCGATGGCCGTGCACAACGCGTAGGCGAGCTCCTGCACGGGCGTCGCACCGGCCTCCTGCAGGTGGTAGCTGCAGATGTTGATCGGGTTCCACTGCGGGATCTCGTGCACGGTGTAGGCGATCACGTCGGTGATCAGCCGCAGCGAGTGCTCGGGCGGGAACACGTAGGTCCCCCGCGAGAGGTACTCCTTGACGATGTCGTTCTGGGTCGTGCCGGCGAGCTGGTGAGCGACATCCAGCCGCTCCTCGTCGGATCCCTCGGAGACGCCGTTCTGCTCCTCGGCCACCACCTGGTAGAGCGCCAGCAGCCACATCGCCGTGGCGTTGATCGTCATCGACGTGTTCATCTCCGTGAGCGGGATGCCCTCGAAGAGGCGACGCATCTCGCCCAGGTGCGGGATCGGGACGCCGACCTTCCCGACCTCACCGCGGCTCAGCGGGTCCTCGGGGTCGTAGCCGGTCTGCGTCGGCAGGTCGAAGGCGACGGAGAGACCGGTCTGGCCCTTGGCGAGGTTGGTGCGGTACAGCGCGTTGGAGGCCGCGGCCGTGGAGTGGCCGGCGTACGTCCGCATCACCCAGGGGCGGTCCTTCTCCGTCATATGCCGAGGGTAGGCCCGGCGATGCTCGGGGTGAGCGGCGTGTGAAGAAAGCCTCAGGCGGTCGCGGCCGCGCGGTCGACCTCGATGAAGCGGGCCAGGCGGGTGAGGTGGAGCATCCGGCGTACGGCGGGTCCGCAGCCGCGTACGCGGAGGTGGTGGCCCGACCGGCCGGCCTCGAGCGTGGCGTAGGCGAGCACCCGCGCAGCGGTCGAGTCGATGGTGTGTACGCCGCTGAGGTCGAGGACGACGTCCTCGGTGGCGGCCTGCAAGGCCTCGTGGATGGCGGTCCGCACCTCCATGGTGCTCCGCACGTCGAAGTCGCCGCTGAGCAGCAGCGTGGGCCCGTCAGAGACGATCTCCATCGTCGTCCGCCCCCTGTTCCCCGTGCCCCTCGCGAGGCTTCTGGTCCGGCTCATCGCGTGAGCAACGTCCTGCTACTGACTATGACGCGCGAGCACCCCCGGACGGTTGCGCCCCGCCCGGACATTTTCCGCGGCGCCCGCACTACGCTCATCGTCATGGTCAACCTCACGAGGATCTACACCCGGACGGGTGACGGGGGAACCACTCGGCTGGGTGACATGAGTGAGACGTCGAAGAACGACCCGCGGCTCCACGCCTACGCGGATGTCGACGAGGCGAACGCCCAGCTGGGAGTGGTACTTGCCAACGACCTCGAGGAGTCGGTCCGGGCCGTCCTGATACATGTCCAGAACGACCTCTTCGACGTGGGCGCCGACTTCTGCACCCCCGTCGTCACCGACCCCCAGTTCCCTCCGCTGCGGATCGCGCAGGACTACGTCGACCGCCTCGAGGCCTGGTGCGACGAGTTCAACGCCGAGCTGCCCCACCTGCGCTCGTTCATCCTGTCGGGAGGCACCCCCGCCGCGGCTCAGCTCCACGTCGCGCGCACCGTCGTACGGCGTGCGGAGCGGTCCGCATGGGCCGCGTACGACGTGCACGCGGAGACCATGAACAAGCTGGCGATCCTCTATCTCAACCGGCTCTCCGACCTGGTGTTCATCCTGGCCCGCTACGTCAACCGCGAGCAGGGGGACGTGCTGTGGGTGCCTGGAGGTGAGCGCTCGCAGCGAGGCACGAGCGGAGAGGGCGAGCCGACCAGACAGCGTGGCGGGGACCGATGAGCGAGCAGAAGCCCGCCCCGACGGAGACCAAGCCAGACGCCAAGGCCGACCCCAAGACCGCCGACAAGCCGGAGAGGCCCGACCCCGTCGACGCTCTGGTCAGCACCCACCACACGCTGCGCACGCGCCGCCGCGAGCTGGCCTACACCGCTCGCACCGGTCGGGTCGTGCTGCGCGAGGAGGAGGTCGAGGACGACGTCTTCAAGGGCTGGAAGGCCCGCGCCGAGATGTCGGTGACGGCGTACACCCTCGACGACGCCGATCTCACCACGCGCCCCATCACCTTCGTCTTCAACGGCGGCCCGGGCTCGTCGTCCATCTGGCTGCACATGGGCCTGCTCGGACCCCGCCGCGTCGACCTCGGCGACGTGACCTCACCGCACCCGCCGCCGTACCGCCTGGTGGACAACGCCGAGACCCTGCTCGCGGTCTCCGACCTGGTGTTCATCGACCCGATGTCGACCGGCCACACGCGCGCGGTCGAGGGCGGGAAGCCGAAGGACTACCACGGCTTCGCCAAGGACGTCGAGCAGGTCACCGAGCTGATCCGGCTGTGGTGCACGCGCGAGGACCGCTGGATGTCGCCGAAGTACCTCGTGGGCGAGTCCTACGGCACCGTGCGTGCCGTCGCCGTGGCCGAACGCCTCTCGTCGCGGCACTCGATGGGCCTCAACGGGATCGTGCTGATCTCCAGCGTCCTCGACTTCGGCAGCCAGGACTTCGAGCACCACCGTGTCGATGAGTCGTGCCTGAACTTCCTGCCGTCGTACACCGCCATCGCCCATTACCACGGCAAGGTCAAGGGCCGGCTGACCAAGCTGCGGCAGGAGGCCGAGGCGTTCGCCGCCGGGCCATACCGGACGGCGCTCGCGGCCGGGCGGCGGCTGTCGACCAAGGAGCGCGCGGGCGTGGTGCGGACGCTCGCGCGGCTGACCGGCCTCTCCGAGGAGTACGTCGACCGCACCGACCTGAGGGTCGAGCACTGGCGCTTCTGCACCGAGCTGCTGCGCGACCGCGGCCTGACGGTCGGCCGCATCGACGGCCGTTACAGCGGCCCGTTGCACTCGCTGATCGCCGAGAACATGGACGCCGATCCGTCGATGGACGCGATGGAGGCGCCGTTCACGGCGGCCCTGCACCACTACCTGCGGAGCGAGCTCGGCAGCACCCTCGACCTGTCCTACGAGGTGTTCGCGAGCACGATCAAGGAGTGGTCGTTCAAGGAGTTCGAGGGCAAGCCGATCTTCGTGGCCGACAAGCTGGAGCGGGTGATGCGGGCCAACCCGCACCTCCGGGTCCGGATCGAGTACGGCTACTACGACCTGGCCACGCCCTACCACGCGGCGGAGGACATGGTCGCCCACCTGCGGCTGCCCGACGAGGCGTTCGACCGGATCGAGCACGAGTACTTCGAGACGGGCCACATGCCCTACCTGCACGAGCCGTCACGGCTGCGCGAGGCGGCGTCGATCGCCGCGTTCGTCGAGCGGCGCTGACCCGTGGCCGTCCGAGCCCGTCCGGCGCCGATGGTCGCGCCGCCGGGGGCCCTGTCGGTGTTCACCGACGGTGCCTGCTCCGGCAACCCGGGCCCGGGTGGCTGGGCCTGGGCGGTCGACCGTACGACGTACGACTCCGGCCGTGAGGCGGCCAGCACCAACCAGCGGATGGAGATCCGCGCCGCCCTCGAGGCGGTGACGGCGCTGCCGGCACCTCTGCTGGTGGTGAGCGACTCGACGTACGTCGTCAACTGCTTCCGCGACCGGTGGTGGGAGGGCTGGCTCCAGCGTGGCTGGCGGACGTCGGCGAAGAAGCCGGTCGCCAACCGCGACCTGTGGGAGCCTCTGGTCGCCGCCGTCGCCGACCGCGACGACATCGCCTTCCACTGGGTCAAGGGCCACTCCGGCCACGCGATGAACGACTTCGTCGACCAGCTCGCCGTGGCGGCCAGCCAGCGCGTCGACTCCCCCGACCAGTGCTGACCCGACCCGTCAGGAGTCGAAGCCGAGGCCGAGCCGGTCCAGGGTGCGCAGCCAGACGTTGCGGCGGCCCTGGTGTCGGTCGGCCGCCGCGAGCGAGCGCCGGGTGAGCTCGATGCCGGTCCACGCGAGCGGCTCGGGCGGGAAGGGCAGCGGCTTGCGCCGGACCATCTCCAGCCGGGTGCGCTCGGTGTCGGCTCCCTCGAGCAGGTCGAGCATGACGTCGGCTCCGAACCGGGTCGCGCCGACCCCGAGCCCGGTGTAGCCGAGCGCGTACGCCGCGCGCCCGCCGTACGCCTGGCCGTAGAAGGCGCAGAAGCGGGTACAGGTGTCGATCGCTCCGCCCCACCGGTGGGAGAAGCGCAGGCCCTCGAGCTGCGGGAAGGTCTCGAAGAGCTGCCGGGCCAGCAGCTCGAACGTCGCCGGCCGCTGGTCGTACGACGGCCGGACGTGCCGCCCGAAGTGGTAGATCGCGTCGTAGCCGCCCCACAGGATCCGGTCGTCGTCGGTCATCCGGTAGTAGTGGAACTGGTTGGTCATGTCGTCGAGGCCCTGCCGCCCGCGCCACCCGATCGCGTCGAGCTGGGCGCCGCTCAGCGGCTCGGTCATCAGCGCGTAGTCGTAGACGGGCACGGTGTAAAGACGCAGCCGTCGTACGAGCGAAGAGAACGCGTTGGTGCCGAGCGCCACGTGCCGCGCGTGCACGACGTGACCGGAGTCCGTCGCGACGTCGAGGCCCGCGCCCCCGCGCGCCAGCCCCGAGACCGGTGTCGCCTCATGGATCCGCACGCCGAGGGACTCCGCGGCCGCGGCCAGTCCCCACGCGAGCCTGGCCGGGTCGACCAGCGCCATCCCATGGGGTTCGTGGACCCCGGCGAGGTACGTCGGCGAGTCGACCTCCGCGCGCATCGCGTCGCGGTCGAGGAACGTGCTGCCGGGAGACGACGCCTCGAGCTCGCGCAGCCAGTCCACCTGGTGGGGCTCGGTCGCGACCGTGATCGCCCCGGGGAGCCGGAAGTCGCAGTCGATGGCGTGTCGTCGTACCGTCTCCTCGATCGCCGCCAGGTTGGCGCTGCCCAGCCGATCGAGGGTGTCGATCTCGTCGGGCCAGCGGTCCGCGCCGTTGGCATGACCGTGCGTCAGCGACGCGGCACAGAAGCCGCCGTTGCGCCCGGACGCGGCCCAGCCGATGCGGTGGCCCTCCAGCAGCACGACCTCGCGGGACGGGTCGCGCTCCTTGGCCAGGATCGCGGTCCACAGCCCGGAGAAGCCGCCGCCGACGATGCACAGATCGGTCGACGCCTCCGCGTCGAGCGCCGGCCTCGGCTCGGGGCGGTCGGGACGGTCGAGCCAGTACGACGCGGGCGCGGCCTCGCGCAGGGACGGGTGCTCGGCGCTCATGGGCACACTCTCCCGCGAACCGGGCCGGACCTCATGCCCGCACCGGACGGCGGACCGACGCGACCAGCGCCGCAGCCGGCACCATCGCGACCGCGATCACCAGCAACGAGCGAAGCGTGCCGACCTGGTTACCGACGAAGCCGAGCAGGGGGGGACCGGCCAGGAAGGCGCCATAGCCGATCGTCGAGACGACGCTGACCCGACGTGCGGACCGGAGAGGGTCGTCCGCGGCCGCGCTCATGCCGACCGGGAAACCCAGTGCGGAGCCGAAGCCCCAGAGCACGATGCCCACCACGGCCAGAGCCGCCACCCCCGACCCGACCACGACCAGCACCCCCACCACGGCAGCCAGGGACGACCCGAGCATCGCCGGCGCCCTCCCGAAGCGGTCGAGGGCGACCGGGCCCACCAGCCGCCCGGTGGTCATCGCGGCCACGAACAGCGCGAAGCCGAGTACGCCGACCCAGTGGCGCGCGTCGTACCCGTCGACGAGGGCGAGCGCCAGCCAGTCGTTGGCCGCACCCTCGGCCAGCGTGAACGCGAGCACCATGAACCCGATCGCGAGCGTCCGCGGCTCGAGCCAGGCGGAGCGGGTGGCCTCGGGGGTATCGACGCGGTCCTCCACGGGGATGACCGGCAGCAGGAAGCGGCAGGCGACGTACGCCGTGGCGACCGCGACCGCCGGTACGGAGGCATAGTGCACGGCCAGCGGTACGCCGAACCCCGCGGCCAGCGCTCCGATCCCGGCGCCGGTGAACGTGCCGAAGCTCCAGGCCGCGTGGAAGCGGGGCATGATGCTGCGTCCGAGCTCGCGCTCCACCGCCGCGCCGTCGACGTTCATCGCCACGTCCCAGGTGCCCGCGCCGAACCCGTAGGCGAACAGCCCGACGGCCGCGCCGACTGCGGAGCCGGCCGTCGCCAGCAGCCCGGCCACGACAAGACCGCCCAGGTCGATGCCGGCGCCCAGGCGGACCACCGCGGCGGCGCCGTACCGCTCCACGAGGTGTCCGCTGGCCGGCATCCCGGCCATCGCGCCGACGGCGACCGAGAGCAGCAGCGTGCCCAGGGCACCGTTGGACAGGTCGAGCGAGGCACGCAGGTCGGGCACCCGCGAGGCCAGGGTCGCGAAGCAGAGCCCGTTGAGGGCGAACACGGCGGCGACCGCGTTGCGCGCCGTGGTGGCGGAGGACGAGGTCACAGGTGCTGCGCGCCCGGCGGACCGGCCTCGAGCCAGGACTGGAAGCCCATCAGAGAGGAGGCGCCCAGCGCCAGCTCGATGTCGCCAGTCGGGGTCTCGCAGCGGATCACGACGTGGCCCGGGTAGAGCGAGAGCTGCTCGACGCCCTCGGGAACGCGCCGGTCGACGTAGTTGAGGCCGTTGCGCTGCCACACGTGCTTCGGACGCGGGGACAGCGAGAAGATCCGGAACCACTCGAGGGTCTCACCGGCGTAGCGACCGAGCCCGAGCAGCCAACCGCGCCCGGGGGTGTTGCCCCGGGCGCGGTAGCTGAGCTCGAAGGTGCCGCCGTGGCGCGAGAGCCACCGGCGGCGGACGATGAGGGCGACGCCGAGCAGCAGGACGAGCAGGAGGACGCCGGCTGCCGACTCCAGCAGCCTCTCCCAGATCGGCATGCACTCCCCCAGGTCCGGGAGGTACGACGCGTCAGGCGTCGCCCTCGAGAGCGGCCTTGCGCTCCTCCAACAACCGCTTGGCCTCCTCGAAGTCACTCTCGTGGGACAGCTCGGCGTACTCGCACAGTAGTCGTACGTGGTTGTCGGCCACCGAGATGAACCCGCCGTCGACCGCCGCCACCCAGTGCCCGTCGTCCACGGTGCGGACGTCGACCTGGCCGCCGGCAAGCACCGACATCACCGGCGTGTGGTCCGCCATGATGCCGATCTCGCCGGCGAGGGTGCGCGCGTTGACGACCGTCGCCTCGCCCGACCACACCTCGCGGTCGGCCGCGACGAGGGACACCTGCATCGTCTTCGCCATCAGCGCACCTCGCTGCGCTCGGGCGCCGATGGCTGCCAAGTCGCGCTGTGTCTATTGATGAACTCGCTCCACTCGTTCATCAGAGGCTCTTCTGGATTTCGTCCCACTTGCGCTCGACGTCGTCCAGCCCGCCGCACATGAAGAAGGCCTGCTCCGCCACGTGGTCGTACTCGCCGTCGGCGATCTTGTTGAACGCCTCGACGGTCTCGGCGACCGGCACCGTGGAGCCCTCCAGACCGGTGAACTGCTTGGCGACGTAGGTGTTCTGCGAGAGGAAGCGTTGGATGCGGCGCGCCCGGGAGACGATGATCTTGTCCTCCTCGGAGAGCTCGTCCACACCGAGGATCGCGATGATGTCCTGGAGCTCCTTGTTGCGCTGCAGGATCTGCTTGATCCGGATCGCGCAGTCGTAGTGGTCCTTGCCGATGTACTGGGCGTCGAGGATCCGCGAGGTCGACGTGAGCGGGTCCACCGCCGGGTAGATACCGAGGGAGGCGATCTCGCGCGACAGCTCGGTGGTGGCGTCGAGGTGGGCGAACGTGGTCGCCGGCGCCGGGTCGGTGTAGTCGTCGGCCGGGACGTAGATCGCCTGCAGGGAGGTGATCGAGTGACCTCGGGTGGAGGTGATCCGCTCCTGCAGGGTGCCCATCTCGTCGGCGAGGTTGGGCTGGTAGCCCACCGCGGACGGCATCCGGCCCAACAGGGTGGACACCTCGGAACCGGCCTGGGTGAACCGGAAGATGTTGTCGATGAAGAGCAGCACGTCCTGGTTCTGCTCGTCGCGGAAGTACTCCGCCATCGTCAGCGCCGACAGCGCGACCCGCAGGCGGGTGCCCGGCGGCTCGTCCATCTGGCCGAACACGAGTGCCGTCTGCCCGATGACACCGGCCTCCTTCATCTCCACGATCAGGTCGTTTCCCTCGCGGGTGCGCTCGCCGACCCCGGCGAACACCGACACACCACCATGGTCGCGGGCGACCCGCGCGATCATCTCCTGGATCAGCACGGTCTTGCCGACGCCGGCGCCGCCGAACAGGCCGATCTTGCCGCCCTGGACGTAAGGAGTCAGCAGGTCGATGACCTTGATCCCGGTCTCGAACATCTGGGTCTTGGACTCGAGCTGGTCGAAGGCCGGCGCCTTGCGGTGGATGCCCCACCGCTCCTTGACGTCGATCTCCTCACCCTCCTCGAGGTTGAGGCACTCGCCGAGCGTGTTGAACACGTGGCCCAGCGTCGCGTCGCCGACCGGGACGGTGATCGGCCCACCGGTGTCGGACACCTGGGCGCCCCGGACCAGGCCGTCGGTCGGCTGGAGCGAGATCGCGCGGACCATGCCGTCACCGATGTGCTGGGCCACCTCGAGCGAGAGCTTGCGCGTCTCGCCGGCGAGCGTCAGCTCGGTCTCGAGCAGGTTGTACATCTCGGGCATCGAGTCCACGGGGAACTCGATGTCGACGACCGGGCCGATGACCCGGGCGATCCGGCCACCCGTGGTCTCGGTCTTCTCGGTGGTCTGTTCAGCCGTGGCAGTCATGTCTCTCAACTCACTCTGGTTCGTTGCGGGTCGTCGCGGTGGGTCATTCGCTGGCAGCGTTGGCATCGGCGAGCGCGTTCACGCCGCCGACGATCTCGCTGATCTCCTGGGTGATGCCCGCCTGCCGGGCCTGGTTGGCGATGCGGGTGTACTTCTTGATCAGCTCTTCGGCGTTGTCGGTGGCCGACTTCATGGCCCGTTGCCGGGCGGCGAGCTCCGAGGCCGAGGCCTGCAGCAGCGCGAAGAAGATGCGGCTCTGGACGTACTTGGGCAGGAGCGCGTCCAGCACCTCCTGGGCGGAGGGCTCGAACTCGTAGAGCGGCAGCACCTCGTCCTTGGTCGGCCGCTCCTCGCCCTCGACGATCTCCATCGGCAGCATCCGTACGTCGTGCGGCTCCTGCACGAGCATCGACCTGAACTGCGTGTAGACCAGGTGCACCTCGTCGATGTGCCGGTCGGCGTCCTTGTCGGAGATGAAGTCCTCGATCAGCGTCTCGCCGATCGCCTTGGCGTTCTCGTAGCGGGGCTGGTCCGAGAATCCGGTCCAGCTCTCCACCACGGGGCGGTTGCGGAAGCGGTAGTAGGCCTCCCCCTTGCGCCCCGTGAGGTAGGTGACGACCTCCTTGCCCTCATCGCGCAGCCGTTCGGCGAGCCGCTCGGCCTCCTTGAGCACGCTGGAGGAGTAGGCGCCGGCCAGGCCACGGTCGCTGGTCACGATCAGGATCGCCGCACGGTCGGCGCTCTCCGGCTCGGTCGTCAGCGGGTGCGCGACGTTGGAGTAGGTGACCAGGGCCTGCACCGCCCGGGTCAGCTCGCGCGCGTACGGCGCAGCCTGCTGGGCCCGCTGCTGCGCCTTGACGATCCGGGACGCAGCGATGAGCTCCATGGCGCGCGTGATCTTCTTGGTCGACTCGACAGACTTGATCCGGGCGCGGTACTCACGCAGCGACAGAGCCATTAGTGGCCACCTCCGAGGGTCGCGCGGAAGTAGCCGTGGTTCAGGTGCGTGCGTCGCAAGGCGGACGAGGAAGGCGGGCTGGACGCCCGGCGACCGAGGACAGCGCAGCGAGGCGCGTGCCTGGGCCGCGGGGACGACGTCCGACTCTCGGTGGTGGCCACTGAGTCAGCCCTGCTTCTTCTGCTTGACGATCTTCTCCTGCTCGAGCTCGTCGTCCTTGACCGGATCGACCTTGGCCTCCGTGCCCGGCTTGATCGACTTGCCCTCCGAGGTCTCGAACTGGTCGAGGAACGAGTCGTACGCCGAGCTGACGTCCTTCTCGGTGTCGTCCTCGAACTTCCTCGACTCGGTGATCGCGGTCAGGATCCCGTCGTGCGAGCGGTGCAGGAAGTCGAGGAACTCCTGCTCGAACCGCAGCACGTCGTCGGTCGGGACGGGGTCGAGCTTGCCCGTCGTACCGAGCCAGAGGGAGACGGTCATCTCGGCCAGCGGGTACGGCGAGTACTGCGGCTGCTTGAGCAGCGCCATCAGGCGCTGCCCACGGTCGAGCTGCTGCCGCGAGGCCGCGTCGAGGTCGGAGGCGAACATGGCGAACGCCTCCATGGCACGGAACTGCGCGAGGTCGACCTTCAGCGAGCCGGTGACCGACTTCATGGCCTTGGTCATCGCCGCACCACCGACGCGGGAAACCGACACACCGACGTCGATCGCCGGGCGCTGGTTCGCCGCGAACAGGTCGGACTGCAGGAAGATCTGGCCGTCGGTGATCGAGATGACGTTGGTCGGGATGTACGCCGACACGTCGTTGGCCTTGGTCTCGATGATCGGCAGACCGGTCATCGAGCCGGCACCCATGTCGTCGGACAGCTTGGCGCAACGCTCGAGCAGGCGGCTGTGCAGGTAGAACACATCGCCCGGGTAGGCCTCGCGGCCCGGCGGCCGGCGCAGCAGCAGCGACACGGCGCGGTAGGCCTCGGCCTGCTTGGTGAGGTCGTCGAAGACGATCAGCACGTGCTTGCCGTCGTACATCCAGTGCTGGCCGATGGCCGAGCCGGTGTACGGCGCGAGGTACTTGAAGCCGGCGCTGTCGGACGCCGGGGACGCCACGATCGTGGTGTACGCCAGCGCGCCGGCCTCCTCCAGGGCGCCGCGCACGGCGGCGATGGTCGAGCCCTTCTGGCCGATCGCGACGTAGATGCAGCGCACCTGCTGCTTCGGGTCGCCCGTCTCCCAGTACTGCTTCTGGTTGATGATGGTGTCGATCGCGATCGTGGTCTTGCCCGTCGATCGGTCGCCGATGATCAGCTGGCGCTGGCCGCGGCCGATCGGAGTCATCGCGTCGATCGCCTTGATGCCGGTGGCGAGCGGCTCGCTGACGGACTGGCGCAACATCACGCCGGGGGCCTGGATCTCGAGGGCACGACGCTCGTCGGACTCGATCTCACCCAGGCCGTCGATCGGGGTGCCGAGCGGGTCGATGACCCGGCCCATGAAGCCGTCGCCGACGGGGACCGACAGGATCTCGCCGGTACGGCGCACCGTCTGGCCCTCCTCGATCTTGTCGAAGTCACCGAGTACGACGACACCGATCTCGCGGGTGTCGAGGTTCAGGGCGATGCCCAGGGTGCCGTCCTCGAACTCCAGCAGCTCGTTGGCCATGGCGGACGGGAGGCCGGCCACCCGGGCGATGCCGTCAGCGCACTGCGCGACGGTGCCGACCTCCTCCTTGCTGGCCGCCTCGGGCTTGAAGTCCTCGACGTACTTCGACAGCGCGTCGCGGATCTCCTCCGGACGGATCGTGAGCTCCGTCATTGCGTTCCTACTCTCTGATCGCTTCTTCGTAAGTCTTCTGGTGATCGAGCTTGTCGAGATCAGCCGACGAGGCGTCGCCGCGCCTCGTCGAGCCGGGTGGAGATGGTGCCGTCGATGACCTGGTCGCCGATCTCGACGCGGATGCCGCCGAGGACGTCCGGGTCGATCACGACGTTGAGGTGCACGGTCGTGTCGTACTGGCCGTTCAGGACCTCGGTGAGCTTGCGCTCGTCGGCCGCCGCCAGTGGACGGGCCACGCGGACCGTGGCCACGACCTCGCCCTGCGACTCGGCGGCGACCGTCCGGTACGTCGTGAGCGCAGCCGTCATCGTGCGGTAGGTGCCGGCGAGGGCCTGCTTGGCCAGGGTGAGCGTGGCGGGCAGCACCTTGCCGGCCAGCAGGGAGTCGAGCAACGCGGCCTTGTCGTCGACCGACCGCCCCGGGTCGCTGAGGGCGTCGCGCAGCGGCGGGTTGCCGTCGACGAGCCGACCGAGCTCGAACAGCTGGTCGGTCACGTCACCGGACTTGCTCGCCGCCGACCGCACCGCCGCGATCTCGCTGAGTCGCTCGAGTACGTCGGGCAGGTCGCGCGACCGCGTCCAGCGCCGGCCCACCGCATCGGTGAGCAGCTCGAGCGTCGCGTCGCCGACTCGACCCTTGAAGACCTGCTGCACCATGCCCTGCTTGGCGTCGGCCGGCAGCGAGGCGTCGGTGGCGAAGCGCCGCAGAGCGGGCTCGGTGCGGACCAGCCGGCTCACGGTGAACAGCTCGTCCCCGAGCGCGGCGGCGCTCTTGGCGGTGCCGATCGCGTCGTCGAGCTGCGTGGTGAGCGCGGCCAGCGCCTCGGCAGAGGCTCCCCGCAGATCCATCAGCCGGTCTCCTCGAGGTCGGCGAGGAACCGCTCGACCACGCGTCCCTGACGCTCGTCGTCGTCCATGGACTCTCCGACGATCTTGCCGGCGAGCGTGGTGGCCAGGCTGCCGACGTCACGGCGGAGCGAGGCGAAGGCGGACTTGCGGTCGGCCTCGATCTGGGTGTGGGCGTGCTCGATGACGCGGTCGGCCTCCACCTGGGCCTTCTCCCGCGCGTCCTGCACGATCTGTGCACCCTGCTCACGCGCCTCCTCGCGGATGCGTGCGGCCTCGTGCTTGGCGTCGTTCAGCTGCTCCTTGTAGTCCGCCTCGGCCTTGCGGGCGTCCGACTTGGCCTCGTCGAGCTCGGCGAACTGGTTGCGGATCGCCTCCTGACGCGCCGTCATCGACCGGCTGATCGGCGGGATGAGGAACTTCCCGAAGATGTAGACCAGGATCGCGAAGGCGAGGAGCTCGACCAGGAAGGTCCCGTTGGGAACGAGGAAGTTGCTCGCCAACGGCACCACGGGGGTGCTGACAAGTGTGTCCATCAGTCAGTCCTGTCTTCCTGCTGGGTGTCTCGAGGCCCTCGACTCACTTGCCGAGGACGAAGACGAACAGCGCCATGAAGGCCAGGTTGATGAAGTACATGCCCTCGACGAGCGCGACCGTCAGGAAGAAGATCGTCTGGAGGCGCCCCTGAGCCTCGGGCTGGCGCGCCACGCCCTGGATGTACGACGAACCGGCGAGGCCGTCACCGATGCCGGCGCCGATCGCGCCACCGGCGAGGGCCAGGCCACCACCGACGAACGCGCCAGCAGTCTTGATGGCCGAGTCAGTTACTGCCACTGTTTCTCCTTGGTTCCGCGCCGGGTGCCGGCGCAATGGGTGTACCTCTGGTGCGGACGAGCGTGGTTGCTCAGACCGCGAGTTCGGGTTCGGCTTCCTTCGCCTCCGTGTCGGCCGTGGTGTCGCCGGCGTGCTCGTCGGAGTGCTCGTCGTGGCCGGCGCCCGCCATGCCGAAGTAGAGCACGGTGAGCAGCGCGAAGATGAAGGCCTGGATCGCGCCGATCGCCATGTCGAAGAGCTTCCACATGATGGCGAACAGGACCGAGAGCACGCCGCCGATGGGAACGACGCCGATCGTCCAGGCCGTGAGCGAGGCGATCAGGGCGAGCAGGATGCCGCCGGCGAAGATGTTGCCGAAGAGCCGCAGCGCCAGGGAGATCGGCTTGGTGACCTCTTCGATGATGTTGAGCGGCAACAGGAACGGGTAGGGCTGGAGGAAGTGGCTGAAGTAGCCCTTCGCGCCCTTCTGGCGGATGCCGTAGGTCCAGACGCCGATCATCACCATCACTGCCATCGCGTAGGTGAGGTTGGTGTCGGACGTCGGCGACGGCAGCAGGTGGAAGTCCTTGTTGGGCTCGCTCGGGATCATCTCGAGCCAGTTGGCGACCAGGATGAAGAAGAACTCGGCGACGGCGAGCATCACCACGGAGCGGTTGGCCCTGCCGAGGTTGTCCTCGACCTGCGACTGCACCTGGTCGATCACGCCCTCCCACATGATCTGCAGCTTGGTGGGGACGTTGTCGGACGGGTCACGGGTGAGCTGGCGGCGCGCCCAGAAGCCCAGGGCCAGCACGATCGCGCCCGCCACGGCCGTCGTCCAGATCGTGTCGAGGTTGAACGTCATGCCGAGGAAGTGCCGCTCGACGTGCTCGCCGATCTTGATGTCGGTCTGGATCACCGGGGCGATCATTGGTTCTTCAGCTCCTTCAACAGGGGCATGGTCGTCATCACGAGGGCGATCAGGCGGAAGATGGCGAGCCCGAAGAGCAGGCCGATCCCGTCCGGCCAGAACCACACGGCGATCCCGACCGCCACGACCGACAGCACCAGCAGGCGGATCAGGGTGGACATGGCGAGCCGGTTGCGGGTGGGCTGCTCGCCCGAGGTGAGGATGCGCAAGAGCCAGAACTCGGTGGCCAGGTGGTTGAGGAGACCGAGTCCGACCCCGCCGGCGATGCAGCCGGCCAGGACCCACTCGCCCAGCTGACCGAGCACCCAGTAGGCCGCCGCGGACAGCACGACCGCCACCAGGATCGTCTTGCGCTGGTCGCGTACGACGCGCCGGAACGAGGCGGCTGAAGTGGTCAGCGCCACCTCGTGCTCAGCCACGGACACGCCGCTCATCACGCACGCTCACTTGAGAACGCTCCGGACGCGGAGCCAGAAGCCCGCGATCCCGCCGAGGACGCCGAGGCCGATGCCCACGAGCGTCCAGGTCGGAGAGCTGCCGGTCGCGTGGTCCGCCAGGAGGCCGAGGACGAGCCCGGCGACCACGGCACCCGCGAGCATCCCGCCGAGGCCGGCGAGGTCGCGGCCTCCGAAGGTCGGGTCCGGCTTGCCATCGGCCATGCACTCAGGTCGCTCTCACAGGTGGTTTCGTCGGTTGGCAACACAACGTCGGCGCGCGCTCCACGGGGCACCGGCGAGGCTGGAAAACTATCACAGCGCGAGGGCACCTCGACCGGCGCCGGGAGGGCGCACGCCTCGCCCTCGGATCGGGTCACGAGGCACTCGGTCGTCATGGTCGCGGCGGCCGTTCTGGTCGGTGGCTGGGTGCTTGTGAAAATTAGCACAAGCGTGCCCCCGAAGACCAGACGGGATCTCGTCGTACGACGAAAGCGCCGGTCAGACCGGGTCGTCGTGGTGCACGAGGTGGGGCCGATGGACGACCGGGAGGACGAACGTGAGGGCCACGGTGAGGACGGTGGCGAACGCGATCGCCGACCACATGAGCGGCCCCGTGTACAGGCTGATCACCACCGTGCTCCCGGCCACCAGAGCGGCCCACATCCACATGATCAGCACGGCTCGGCGCTGGGAGTGCCCGATCTCGAGCAGTCGGTGGTGGAGATGCTGCTTGTCCGCGGCCATCGGCGAGCGGCCGGCCCGGGTTCGCCGGATCACCGCGAGCACGAGGTCGGCGATCGGGACGACGAGCAGCAGCACCGGCAGGGCCAAAGGCAGGAAGGTCGGCGCCAGGCTGGCCGGCGACCCCATCGCGCCGTGGGCGAGATCCGAACCGGAGTACTGGCCGGTCAGCGTGATGGCGCTGCCGGACAGCACGAGGCCGATGAGCATCGAGCCGCTGTCGCCCATGAAGACGCGAGCCGGGTTGACGTTGTGCGGCAGGAAGCCGGCGCACGCGCCGGCGAGCATGGCGCTGAGGAGGGCTCCGGTCGACGCGAGCGAGGCGTTGTTGAGGTTGGTCAGCTGGTAGCAGAACGCGAAGAACGCCACGGCGCCGATGCCGACCACGCCGGTGGCCAGGCCGTCGAGACCGTCGACCATGTTCACGGCGTTGACCGTCGCGACGACGATGAAGGCGGTGAGCAGGGCGCCCTGGGCCGACTGCAGGGCGAGCTGGCCGCCACCGGGCGTCGGCAGCAGGATGTACTGGATCCCGTTCAGGATCAGGAAGCCCGCCGCGAGCACCTGACCGCCGAGCTTGGTCAGCGCGTCCAGCTCGAAGAGGTCGTCGAGGGTCCCGATCGCGCAGATCATCGCCCCGGCGATCAGCACGATCCGGGCGTCGTGGAAGACGAACGGCTGGCTGCGCGACAGGAACGGCAGCCGGTGCGCCACGACGTACGCCGCCACGAGGCCGCCCAGCATGGCCAGCCCGCCGAGGTAGGGGACCGGCTCCGCGTGCACGTCGCGGTCGCGCACCCGCGCCACGGCGCCGGTCCGCAACGCGATCTCACGGGCGATGACCGTCAGCAGATAGGTCGCTGCGGCGGCGACCAGGAAGACGAGGAGGTACTCACGCACGAGGCACGTCCCGCCTAGTCCTCGGCGTCTTCGATGACCGTGCAGCCGAGCGGCTGCAGGACGTCGTTCAGGTCGGTGACCGAGAGGGCGCCCTGGCGGAGCAGGCGCGGCTGGGACATCCGGACGTCGAGGATGGTCGACGCCTCACCCTTCGGCGACGGCCCTGCGTCGAGGACCACCTCGACGCTGTCGCCGAGCATCCCGTCTGCCTCGGCCGCCTCGGTGGCGGCGGGGAGCCCGCTGATGTTGGCCGAGCTCACCGCCATCGGACCGGTGCGCTCGAGGAGCGCCAGGGCGACCGGGTGGTCGGGCATCCGGACGGCGACGGTGCCGCGGGTCTCGCCGAGGTCCCACGTCAGGGAGGGCTGTTGGTCGAGCACGAGGGTGAGCGGCCCAGGCCAGAACGCCTCCGTGAGGGCCGCGACGTAGGTATGGACGCCACTGGCCAGCGCGTCGAGCGTCGTCGCCGATCCGATCAGGACCGGCGGGGGCATCTCGCGGCCGCGGCCCTTCGCGTCGAGGAGAGCCTGGACGGCGGCATGGTCGAAGGCGTCGGCTCCGAGGCCGTAGACCGTGTCGGTGGGGAGCACGACGAGCCCGCCACGCTGCACCGTGAGCGCCGCCGCCTCGATCGCCGTCTCGAGCTCCTCCTCGGTGGCGGTGGGGTACGTCGTGCTCATCGGGCTCCCTGACAGGCGCTCTGGTGTCTGGCTCACTCGCGGTTCGACCGCAATCTAACGGTCCGCCCACACGGTACGGCCGAAGCGGTCTCTCGCTTCGCTCGCGTGTGCCAGTCGGGCGGTCAGGAAGCGCGCACGGCCGGCCAGATCCGCGTGGTCGCGCACCTGCTCCCAGCGTCCGGCCCGGCTGAACACCTCCGGCGCGGAGACGCCCTGCACGTCGGCATGCTCCACCCCGACCACTCCCCCGGGTCGCAGCAGGAGGGCCGCACGCTGCTCGACCACCCGGATCAGGTCGAGCCCGTCACCGCTCGCGTAGAGCGCCAGCTGCGGGTCGTGGTCGCGCACCTCGACCGCCACGGACTCCCACGCGTCGTGCGGGATGTACGGCGGGTTGCTGACCACGACGTCGACGGCACCGGCCAGCTCGTCGAACGCCTCGGCCAGGTCGCCCTGGCGCAGGTCGACGCCGGTGCCGGTCAGGTTGCGGGCCGCCCAGGCGTGCGCCTGCACGTCGAGCTCGACCGCGTACACGCGCGCGGACGGGACCTCGTCGGCGACCGCCTTGGCGATCGCGCCCGAGCCGGTGCCGAGGTCGACCACGACAGCCGCGTCGGAGAGCACGGACGTCGCCTGCTCGATCGCCCAGCCGGCCAGCACCTCCGTCTCGGGCCGCGGCACGAACACCCCGGGGCCGACCTGCAGGTCGACGTGCCGGAAGTGGGCGACGCCGGTCAGGTGCTGCAGCGGCTCGCGTGCGGCGCGGCGCGCCACCAGCTCGTCGTACCGCTCGGCGACCGGGCCCGGGACCTCGTCGACGAGCGGCACCCTCGACCGCTCGACGCCGAGCACGTGGGCCAGCAGCACCTGCGCGTCATGGTCCGGAGACTCGACCCCGGCCTCGCGCAGCCGGTCGGCCGCCGCGTCCACGAGCGAGCGTCGTACGACCACCTCAGGCCTCGACGGCCTCGAGCCGGGCCGTGAGGTCGGCGTCGAGACACGAGTCGATGACGGGCTGCAGCGCGCCGTCGAGGATCTGGTCGAGGTGGTAGGCCTTGTAACCGGTGCGGTGGTCGGAGACGCGGTTCTCGGGGTAGTTGTAGGTACGGATGCGCTCGGATCGGTCGACGGTGCGCACCTGCGTACGCCGCGCCTCGCTGGCCTCGGCGTCCGCCGCGTCCTGGGCGGCCGCCAGCAGCCGCGCCCGGAGGATCCGGAGCGCCTGCTCCTTGTTCTGGAGCTGGCTCTTCTCGTTCTGGCAGCTGACCACGATCCCGGTCGGGACATGGGTGATCCGGACCGCCGAGTCGGTGGTGTTGACGCTCTGACCGCCCGGCCCGCTGCTGCGGAAGACGTCGATGCGCAGGTCGTGGTCGTCGATCTGGACGTCGATCGCCTCCGCCTCGGGCAGCACGAGCACGCCGGCGGCGCTGGTGTGCACGCGGCCCTGCGACTCGGTCACGGGTACCCGCTGGACCCGGTGCACGCCGCCCTCGAACTTGAGCAGCCCGTACGGCGCGTGCCCCGGCTCGACCGCACCACGGGCCTTCACGGCCACGGTGACGGACTTGTAGCCGCCGAGCTCCGACTCGTTGGCGTCGAGGATCTCGGTGGTCCAGCCGCGGGTCTCGGCGTACCGCGTGTACATGCGCAGCAGGTCGCCGGCGAACAGCGCGGACTCCTCGCCACCCTCGCCCGACTTGATCTCGAGGATCGCGTCCTTGTCGTCGGTCGGGTCGCGCGGCACGAGCAGGCGGCGCAGGCGCTCCTCGGCCACCTCGCGGTGGGTCTCGAGCAGGTCGACCTCGGACGCGAAGCCGGGGTCCTCCGCGGCAAGCTCCTTGGCGGCGGACAGGTCGTCGCCGTACCGGGTCCACTCGCGCCAGGCGCCGATGATCGCGCTCAGCTCGGCGTACCGCTGGTTGAGCCGCTTGGCCAGGCGCGCGTCCGCGTGGGTCTCGGGCAGGGCGAGGCGCGTCTCGAGCTCGGCATGCTCCGCGAGCAGGCCCGCCACCGCCTCGAACATCGTGCTCCCGTTCCGTCCGGTCGAGAGTGCCCCGACCACCTGTTGTGGACAAGCAACGACGCCGGCCCCATGGAGGGGGCCGGCGTCGTCAGGAGCTAGCTGGAGGCGGAGTCCGCGGTCTCCGCCGGCTCGTCCTTCTTGGCCATCTTGGCGTAGCGCGCCTCGAACCGGGCGACGCGGCCGCCGGTGTCGAGGATCTTCTGCTTGCCGGTGTAGAACGGATGGCAGCTCGAGCAGACGTCGGAGTGGATGACGCCGTTCGCCGCCGTGCTGCGCGTGGTGAACGTCGCGCCGCAGGCGCAGGTCACCTCGGTCAGCCGGTAGTCCGGGTGGATGTCCTTCTTCATGGTTTCCTTTCGCAGCCGCCGGGTCGCCTCCGCTGAGTGCGGGCGGCGTGAACCGGAGCCAAGGGAGAATTGTGCCACCTGCTGCAACGCGAGAACCAATCCGCTGATTCCCCGCTGAGCGTGCCGACCCTCAGGCCTCGTCGCCCATCGCCCCCGGCGTCGTCTTCTGCACCTGCATGAGGAACTCGATGTTGCTCTGGGTCTTCTTCAGCCGCCCCAGCAGCAGCTCGAGAGCCTGCTGGCCGTCGAGCCCCGAGAGCACGCGGCGCAACTTCCAGACGATCGCGAGCTCCTCCTTGCTCATTAGGAGCTCCTCGCGGCGAGTGCCGCTCTGGACGGCGTCGATCGCAGGGAAGAGGCGCTTGTCCGCGAAGTCGCGGCGGAGCCGGATCTCCATGTTGCCGGTGCCCTTGAACTCCTCGAAGATCACCTCGTCCATCTTCGAGCCGCTCTCGATGAGGGCCGTCGCGAGGATGGTGAGCGAGCCGCCGTTCTCGATGTTGCGGGCCGCACCGAAGAAGCGCTTCGGGGGGTAGAGCGCCGCGGAGTCCACGCCGCCCGACAGGATCCGGCCGGACGCCGGGGCCGCGAGGTTGTACGCGCGGCCGAGGCGGGTGATGCCGTCGAGCAGTACGACGACGTCGTGGCCGAGCTCGACCAGCCGCTTGGCTCGCTCGATCGCGAGTTCGGCGACGAGAGTGTGGTCGCTCGCCGGGCGGTCGAACGTCGACGAGATGACCTCGCCCTTGGTGGACCGCTCGAAGTCGGTCACCTCCTCGGGGCGCTCGTCGACGAGGACCACCATCAGGTGGCACTCGGGGTTGTTGGTCATGATCGAGCTGGCGATGGACTGCATGATCATGGTCTTGCCGGCCTTGGACGGCGAGACGATCAGGCCGCGCTGGCCCTTGCCGATCGGGGCCGCGATGTCGATCACCCGGCCGATCAGGTTGCCCGGCTCGGTCTCGAGCCGCAGCCGCTCGCTGGGGTAGAGCGGCGTGAGCTTGGCGAAGTCGATGCGGTGCTTGGCGGTCTCGGGGTCGGCGCCGTTCACCGAGTCGATGCGCACCATCGGGTTGAACTTCTCCTTGCGCTCGCCCTCTCGGGGCTGGCGCACCTGGCCGACGATCGCGTCGCCGCGGCGCAGGCCGTACTTGCGCACCATCGACAGCGAGACGTAGACGTCCTCGGTGCCGGGCAGGTAGCCGCTGGTGCGGACGAAGGCATAGTTGTCGAGTACGTCGAGAATGCCCGCGGCCGGCGTGAGGACGTCGTCCTCGAGGATCGTGGTGTCCGGCTCGTTCCGCTGGCTGCCGGTGCTCCCCGTGCCGCCCGACGGGCGGCCACCGGAGGTGGTGCGATCGCGGTCGCGACCACGCCGGCGGCGGCTGCGCCGGCTCCCGCCCTCGTCGTACGTGTTCTGGTCCTGCTTGTTCTGGTCCTGCTTGTTCTGGTCCTGCTTGTTCTGGTCCTGCTTGTTCTGGTCCTGCTTGTTCTGGTCCTGCTTCTGGCCCTGGTTCTGGCTCTGGGTCCCGCGGGACTGGGCCTCGTGACCCTGACGTCCGTCGCTGCCCTGGCGCCCGTCGCCGCCCTGGCGGCCGTCCTTGGCCTGCCGGCCGTCGGTGTGCTGGCGACCTTGGCCGCCCTGGCGGCCGTCGTCGGCCGGGCGAGTGTCGGCGCGTGCTCGGTCGTTCGGGGCTTGGTCGTTCGAGGCCTGGTCGTTCGAGGCCTGGTCGTGCTGCTCGCGCGGCTCACGCTGCTCCTGCTGCTCGGGTCGGGCCCTGCTCGACCCGTCGGTCGACTCGCGACCCGCCTGGCCGCCGGACTGGGCCGCCTTGATGGCGTCGACCAGCTGGGCCTTCTTCATCGAGCCGGTGCCACGTACGCCGAGGCCGCCGGCCATGGCCTTCAGATCTGCCAGCAGCATGGAGTTGAGTCCGCCCGACCGCTTCTTCGGGGTCTCGGACGAACCGCTGTCCGCGGTGTCCGTCGAGGCGGAGTCGATGGTTTCCGTCACGTGAGGTCCTTCCCACGTATCAGTGCCGCCCGGCTGACTGCCGGGGGCCACTTGGTCTCTTCTTCCTCGGTCGATCGCGTGAGCACCCGCATATACCGGTCTGCACGGTGGAGAGGGAGGGGTGCATCGGGCGGGGCAGTTCCGAAAGGAGCTGCGTCGCGATCCCGGACGCGCTTCCAAGGTACCACCAGCCTCGCCGCGCCGAGGCATTGCCGGTCGATCAGGGGAGGGAGGGCAGGTCTACGAAGTGGAGCTCCACACCGGCTGCAGCCGACATCAGCAGCCGACCCTCGACGCTGTCGAGGCGGCGGGTGCCCGCGTGGTCGACGACGTAGTAGCGACCATGGGGAGTCCGCCACACCCAGCGCGTCGTACCACTCTGTCGGCAGTGGTGGCCGGCATGGGTCTTCCACCGGTGATGTCGTCGCCCGAGCGGGCCGGAGTTGTGCAGTCCGGTCTGGCCGGGCGGGCCGTCGGCGTCGTACGGCGTGGGGAGCATGTCGTCGACCTCGGCGGCGCGACGGCGGGTCAGCGCCTCCTCCGCCGCGGTCAGCAGGTCGGCAGCACCGAGCTCGGCAAGGTCCGCTCCCCGCGTGTCGAGCTGCGGCGTGGACATGGCTCGAGGCTATCGAACATACGTTCGATCGGCCAGATGCCCAACAGCCCTGTGGACAACGGACCTCGCCCGAGGCGGACCTGGCACGGATGGCTGCACAACCGGACGGGCTCGTCCTACGTCCCAAGAGCGGGTCGTCCCGACGGAGGTGGGCCGTGCGTCGAGCATCGGTCGTCGGCGCCATGATGGTGACGTTGCTCGGGAGCGGCGTGGTCGTCGGGTGCTCCGGGGACGGGACCAGCTCGTCCGCCCCGAGAGCGAACGGAGAGTCTCCGGCGCCGGAGAGCACTCGGTCGACGTCCCCTTCACCCTCACCGCCACGCAAGCCACAGTCGCTCCACGCGTCGAAGGCGTACGCCATGCTGCGGTCCGGGCCGCCGCCACGGATCCCCTACGTGTACGGCGGTCACACGCTGGTCGTCCCACGAGAGGCACCGCAGGCGTTGCCCGCCCCGCTCGACTCCGTCTCGGCGCTCCTGCCGTTGCGGGGCGGCTGGCTGGTCGCCAGCCACACGGGCGCCGACGGCAGCTCGACGGCCATGTCCACGCAAGGCTTCGCCGAGGTGACCAGGTTCGACGGATCGATGCATCCGGTGTGGACCCGCTTGGGCGCGGCAGGGTTCGCGGTCAGCGGCACGGACTCGGCCTCCTTCACCGTCCCGGACCGGACAGAGCCGCCGGGTCACCTCGCCCTGCTCGCCGCCGACGGCAAGACGGGGCGCAGGTGGACGATTCCGTTCGAGCAGGTCGCGGTGCCGGTCGGGATCACGTCGCGCGACGCGGTCGTCTACGACCTGACCACCGCCCACGGAACCCCACGGGGAGCCTGGGTCACCGGTGTCCGGGGAGCACCGCGGCGCCTGCCGCTCTCCTCCGCCGCGGCGGCGACGGGTGAGCTTGTCGCCGGCCGGCTCCGCAACGGCTGCGCGGGGGTGCTCCGCGGTCGAGCCGAGCTGTGGCGCCGGTGCGACGGGTTCAGGCTGGCCGCGTTCAGCCCCGATGGCCGGTACGTCGCGGCCTGGCACACGGAGACCGGCGGCGAGTTCGAGTCGGCGTACGTGCTGGACGCGCGGACCGGTCGCCGCGTCACCGACACGTCGGTCGGCTCGCCGGACAGCTTCCACGGCCTGCCGTCGGGCGCGATCGCCTGGGAGGACGACCGCCACGTGCTGCTCGCGTACGACGACGGCGCCTCGGGCGACTGGGAGGTCCTCCGACTCGGCCTCGGCGGCCGCCTGGAGCGCGCCACCGGCGCCTTCCGGCAGCGGAACGGGGGCGAGGCGGTGTTCGTGTTCGCACCGTGGCAGTCTCCGGGGAGATGACGAGCCACCTGCGGAGGCGACATGACGGAGTACCCCCACCTGCTGCACACCGCCCTCGACACCACGGACGCCCGGGGGCTGGCGGAGTTCTACCGCGAGCTCCTGGGGCTGAGGTACCGGCCCGGCGACGAGCCCCCGGCCGGCGACGAGCCGGACGACGCCGACTGGCTCGTGCTGGTGGACGCCGACGGTGCCCGGAAGCTCGCCTTCCAGGAGGTCGAGCGCCTGGAACGTACGACGTGGCCCTCCCACGACGTACCCATGCAGCTGCACCTCGACCTCACGGTCTCGAACCGGGAGGAGCTGGAGAAGAACCGGGAGCGGGCCGAGTCGCTCGGCGCGCAGCTCCTCCTCGACCGGACGTACGACGAGGACGAGCCGCTGTACGTGCTGGCGGACCCGTCGGGTCACCCGTTCTGCGTGTTCGTCCGCTGAGCCGGATCAGGCCGGCCGGACGCCCTCCGCAGCGATCTCGAGAGGGCGCGCGGACCAGCCCGCCGGAGCCAGCGGCAGCAGGTCGGCGGTCTCGGCCGCGGTCAGCACGAGCACCGTCGGCCCGGCACCCGAGACGACCGCGGCGTGGCCGGCCGCGCGGAGTGAGTCGACGAGCGTGAACGACTCCGGCATCGCTGGACGGCGGTAGGGCTGGTGGAGGAGGTCGTCGGTCGCCGTGAGCAGGAAGGACGGCTGCCCGGCCAGCGCGGCCATCAGCAGCGCGGCCCGGCCGGCGTTGGCCGCCGCGTCGGCATGCGGTACGGCGTCGGGCAGGAGGCCGCGGGCCACGGCCGTCGACAGCGACGTCGGAGGCACGAACACCACCGCACGGAGAGCGGCCGAGACCTCGGCCCGGGTCGCGAAGAACCCGTCGTCCGTGCGGCCCGAGACGGTCAGCCCGCCGAGGCAGGCGGCCGCGACGTTGTCGGGGTGCCCCTCGAGCCGCGCGGCCAGCCGGAACGCCTCGAGCTCGGACAGCTGCTCCGACCCCCCGGCGACGAGGGCGCGCGCGAGATGGACCCCACCGACGATCGCCGCCGCCGACGAGCCGAGACCCCGTGCCTGCGGCACCGCGTTGCGACAGACCAGGTGCAGGCCGGGCACCGCCACGCCGAGCGCCTCGAACGTCGTACGCATGGCTCGGACGACGAGGTGCGAGTCGTCCACGGCCAGTGACCCCGCGCCCTCGCCGGACACCTCGACGGACAGTCCCGACCCCGTGACGGACGCGGTCAGCTCGTCGCGCAGCTCGAGGGCGAGGCCGAGCGCGTCGAAGCCCGGGCCGAGGTTGGCCGAGGTCGCGGGTACGTCGACCCGGACCGGGCCGGCGACGAAGGTCACCGCAGGCCTGCGGCGGCCGCCGCCTGGTCGACGTCGGCGTCGATGACCGCGTCGACCAGCTCGCCGGCCGACTCCAGTGCGGTCGTGGTGTCCTTGAGCCCGTGCCCGGTCACGGTGATCGCGACGGTCAGACCGGCGTACGACTCCCCTGCGTCGAGATCGGCGAGCAGCCCGGCGACGCCGGCCGCGGAGCCCGGCTCGACGAAGACGCCCTCGCGCCGGGCGAGCTCGGACTGGGCGGCGAGGATCTGCGCGTCGCTGACCGCGCGGAACCGGCCACCCGACTCGTAGGCGGCGGCCTCGGCCTGCTTCCACGACGCGGGGTTGCCGACCCGGATCGCCGTCGCCTTCGTCTCGGGGTCGGGGAACGGGTCACCCGTGACCAGTGGCGCGGCGCCCTCCGCCTGGAAGCCGAGCATCCGCGGCTTCCGCGTCGTACGCCCGAGGGCGGCGTACTGCTCGTAGCCCAGCCAGTACGCCGTGATGTTGCCGGCGTTGCCGACCGGCAGGAGGTGGACGTCGGGCGCGTCGCCGAGGAAGTCGACGACCTCGAAGGCCGCGGTCTTCTGGCCCTGGATCCGGACCGGGTTGACGGAGTTCACGAGGCAGACGGGGTAGTTCCACGAGAGCTGCTTGGCCAGCTCGAGACAGTGGTCGAAGTTGCCGCGGACCATCACGATCAGCGCACCGTGCACGATCGCCTGCGCCATCTTGCCGGACGCGATCTTGCCCTCGGGCATCAGCACGATCGGGGTCAGGCCGGCGCGCGCGGCGTACGCCGACATCGACGCCGAGGTGTTGCCCGTGGACGCGCAGACGACCGCCTGCGCGCCGTCGTACAGCGCGACCGAGATGGCGGTGGTCATGCCGCGGTCCTTGAACGAACCGGTCGGGTTGTCGCCCTCGACCTTGAGCCATACGTCGCCGTCGGTGCGCTCGGACAGCCAGGCCGAATGCACGAGCGGCGTCCCGCCCTCGCACAGGGTGACCGGCTCGAGGTCGTCGGGGATCAGGTCGAGCAGGGGACGGTACTCCGCGATCACGCCACGCCACTGGCGCGCGCCCACCTGCGGCAGATGGTCGAGGTCGCCGTCGGTGGCCGCGTCGTGCTTGTCGAGGTTCATTCGCTCATCCCCTCCACGCGCATCACGGAGGTCACCTCGCGCACGCACGCGAGACCCCGGAGGCGCTCGACGGTCCGCGCGAGCTGGGCGTCGGTCGCGTCGTGGGACACGACGACCAGCTGGGCGTCGGCGCCGCGCCCCTCCTGCCGGAGGGTCTGGATCGAGACGTCCTCCTCCGCGAAGGCGGTCGCGATCTCGGCGAGCACACCGGCGCGGTCGTCGACGTCGATGGCGATGTGGTAGCGCGTCCGGGTCTCGCCCATCGGCAGCACCACGCGGTCGGCGTACGACGACTCGCCGGCCCCGCGGGTGCCACCGAGGCGGTTGCGGGCGACCGTCACCAGGTCTCCGAGGACGGCGCTGGCGGTCGGCGCGCCGCCCGCGCCCGGACCGTAGAACATCAGCTGACCCGCCGCCTCGGACTCGACGAAGACGGCGTTGAAGGCCTCGCGCACGCTGGCCAGCGGATGAGACCTCGGGATCATCGCCGGATGCACCCGCACCGAGACTCCCGTGCCATCGCCGGTCGAGCCGGTCGAGACCTCGGCGATCGCGAGCAGCTTCACGACGCTGCCCATGTCGGCGGCGGAGGCGATGTCCGCGGCGGTGACGTCGGTGATGCCCTCGCGGTGGACGTCGGCCGCCGTCACCCGGGTGTGGAAGGCGAGGCTGGCGAGGATCGCGGCCTTGGCCGCCGCGTCGAAGCCCTCGACGTCGGCGGTCGGGTCGGCCTCGGCGTACCCGAGCTCCTGCGCCTCCTCCAGCGCCTCCTCGAAGCCGGCGCCGGTGGTGTCCATCTTGTCGAGGATGAAGTTGGTGGTGCCGTTGACGATGCCGAGCACCCGGGTCACCCGGTCGCCGGCGAGCGACTCGCGCAGCGGTCGCAGGATCGGGATCGCCCCGGCCACGGCTGCCTCGTAGTAGAGGTCGCGCCCCGCCTTCTCGGCCGCCTCGAAGAGGGTCGGGCCGTCCTCGGCCAGGAGAGCCTTGTTGGCGGTGACGACGCTGGCGCCGTTCTCGAGCGCGGTCAGGATCAGCGACCGTGCCGGCTCGATCCCGCCGATCACCTCGACGACGACGTCGACGTCGTCGCGCGCCGCGAGCCCGGCGGCGTCGGTGGTGAGCAGCCCCTCGGGTACGACGACCTCGCGCGGCGCGTCGATCCGGCGTACGGCGACCCCTACCAGCTGCACCGGAGCGCCGACGCGGGCCGCCAGGTCGCCCGCCTGCTCGGTGAGCAGCCGCACGACCTGCGACCCGACCGAGCCGCAGCCGAGCACGGCGACGTTCAGCGGCTTCACTCGTGGGCTCCCAGATCCGTGGCCAGCAGGTCGTCCACAGTCTCGCGTCGTACGACGGTCGTGGCCACGCCGTTCCGGCAGGCGACCACGGGCGGACGCAGCGCGTGGTTGTAGTTGGAGGCCATCGATCGACAGTAGGCGCCGGTGGCGGGTACGGCGAGCAGGTCGCCGGGGAGGATGTCGCCGGGGAGGAACTCGTCCTTGACGACCACGTCACCCGCCTCGCAGTGCTTGCCGACGACGCGCGACAGCACCGGCGGCGCGCCGGAGACCCGCGACGCCAGGGTGCAGGAGTAGTCGGCGTCGTAGAGGGCGGTCCGGATGTTGTCACTCATGCCCCCGTCGACGCTGACGTAGGTGCGTACGGCTCCCCCGTCCAGCTCGACCCGCTTGACGGTGCCGACGGTGTAGACGGTGCACATCGCCGGGCCGACGATCGCCCGACCGGGCTCGATCGACAGGCGAGGCACGGGGATCTCGAGGGCCTGACACTCGTGCTCGACGATCTTGCTCATCTCGATGGCGAGCTGCGCCGGGTCGGACGGGTCGTCCTGGGTCGTGTAGGCGATGCCGAAGCCGCCGCCGAGGTCGAGCTCGCGCATGGTCAGCCCGAGCTCCGCGCCGACCTGCGCGTGCAGGGCGAGCACCCTGCGGGCGGCCACCTCGAAGCCCGAGGTGTCGAAGATCTGGCTGCCGATGTGGGAGTGCAGGCCGAGCAGCTCGAGCCCCGTGGCGGCGACCACTCGTCGTACGGCGTCGAGGGCGTCGCCCGAGGTGATGGAGAAGCCGAACTTCTGGTCCTCGTGGGCGGTGGCGATGTACTCGTGCGTGTGGGCCTCGACGCCGGCCGTGACCCGCACCATCACCGGCTGGGACCGCCCCAGGCTCGCGGTCACCCGCTCGAGCCGGTCGAGCTCGTCGAACGAGTCGACGATCACCCGGCCGACACCCTCCGCGACCGCGCGCCGCAGCTCGGGCTCGGTCTTGGTGTTGCCGTGGTAGCCCAGCCGGGACGGGTCGAAGCCCGCACGCAGTGCCACGGTCAGCTCGCCGTCGGAGCAGACGTCGAGGGAGAGCCCCTCCTCAGCGACCCAGCGGGCGACCGTCGTACAGAGGAAGGCCTTGCCGGCGTAGAACACGTCGTAGCCGGCGAAGCCGTCACGGAAGGCGCGAGCACGAGCCCGGAAGTCGTCCTCGTCGAGCACGTACGCGGGGGTGTTGACGTCGGCGACCAGGTCCGGCAGTGCCACCCCGCCGACCACCAGGCTGCCGTCGACCTTGTGTGCCGTCGCGGACCAGAGGCCGGGCACCAGCGCGTCGGGATCAGCGGGCTCGCGCAGCCAGCTCGGGCCGCGCAGCGCTCCGTCGGCGTGCGCCCAGCCGGCTTCGTGGGTGGGCATGCTCGCCGGCCGTCACATGCGCTCGGGGGCGGAGACCCCGAGCAGCGCCAGCCCGTTGGCCAGCACGATCCGCGTCGCGTCGACCAGCGTGAGACGGGCGCGATGGAGGTCGCCGGGCTCCTCGTCGCCCATCGGCAGGACCCGGCAGCTGTCGTAGAAGCGGTGGTACGACGCGGCGGTGTCCTCGAGGTAGCGGGCGACCCGATGCGGCTCGCGGAGGGTGGCCGCTGCGTTGACGACCCGCGGGAACTCCGCCAGCGCGCGCAGGAGCTCGCCCTCCTTCTCGTGGGCGAGCAGCTCCGGATGGGCCTTCGGCTCCAGGCCGAGGTCGGCGGCGTTGCGAAGGATCGAGGCGACCCGGGCATGGGCGTACTGCACGTAGAAGACGGGGTTGTCGCTGGTCGCCCTGGTCCAGAGGTCGAGGTCGATGTCGAGATTGGTCTCGAGGGAGTTGCGCACCAGCGCGTAGCGGGCGGCGTCGGTGCCGACGGCCTCGACCAGGTCGAGCAGCGTGATGATGTTGCCGGAGCGCTTGCCCATCCGTACGACGGAGCCGTGGCTGAGGAGGTTGACCATCTGCCCGATGATCACCTCGAGGTTGACGCCGGGCTCGTCGCCGAAGGCCGCGCACAGCGCCATCAACCGGCCGACGTAGCCGTGGTGGTCGGCGCCGAGCAGGATCAGGCAGCGGTCGAACCCGCGCTCGCGCTTGTCGAGGTAGTACGCCGCGTCGCCGGCGATGTAGGCGCCGTGCCCGTCGGACCTGACGATCACGCGGTCCTTGTCGTCGCCGTACTTCTCGGTGGCGAGCCAGACCGCGCCGTCCTTCTCGTAGATGTTGCCCAGCTCGCGCAGCCGCGTCAGGGCCCGGTCGATGGCACCGGACTCGTAGAGGTCGTTCTCGTGGAACCACACGTCGAACGGCACCCGGAAGTCGCGCAGGGTCTGCTTGATCTCCTCGAACATGAGGCCGACGCCCTGGGCCCGGAACAGCTCCAGCGCCTCGTCGTCCGGGAGCCCCGGCGCCTCGGGATGCTGGGACACGACCTGCGCGGCGATCTCGCCGATGTACTCACCCGGGTAGCCGTCCTCGGGGGTCGGCTCCTGCCGCCCGGCGGCCAGCAGCGACCGGCTGAACCGGTCGATCTGGGCACCGTGGTCGTTGAAGTAGTACTCCCGGGAGACGACGAAGCCGATGGCCTCGAGCAGCCGGGCCATCGCGTCGCCGACCGCCGCCCACCGCGCGCTGGCGAGCGTCACCGGCCCGGTCGGGTTGGCCGAGACGAACTCGATGTTCACCCTCAGCTTCGCGCCCGCCTCGGAGCCGCCGTACGACGCGCCGGCGGCGACGATCTCGGACGCGACCTGGCCCTGGGCGCCGGCGTCGACGGTGATGTTGAGGAAGCCGGGGCCGGCGACCTCGACCGCCGCAATGCCGTCGGAGGCGCGTAGCGACCCGGCCACGAGTCCGGCGAAGTCACGAGGCGCCTGACCGGCCTGCTTGGCGAGCTGGAGCGCGACGTTGGTGGCGTAGTCGCCGTGACCCTTCTGACGCGGACGCTCCACGGTGACCGTCTCGGGCACACCGGCGGGCAGCGTGATCGCGCCGTCGGCGGAGAGGTCCGCCAGGGAGGCGACGATCAGGTCGGAGAGCTGCTCGGGGGTCACGCGGCAAGGGTATCGGCGCGCGCGCCGGGCTCTCGCACCACTTCCAGCAGCCGGATCACGCCTGCGGCACCGGGCCGCGCCCGTTTTCGTCGCCGTACGCCACGCCGGTAGGGTCTTCCCCACCTGAGCCCCCGTAGCTCAGGGGATAGAGCACCGCCCTCCGGAGGCGGGAGCGAAGGTTCGAATCCTTCCGGGGGCGCCGTGTTTCCGCATCAAGCTCGAAGTCCTGACGTATCCGGTACGTCGGAACTTCGACCCAGCGCGTCTGCCGATCAGCCCCCGCGCACGACCTTCGTGGAGACGAGCCGGCGGTGGATCTGGGCGGGCGTCCAGGCGAAGTGCACCCACTGCTTGTCGGAGAACATCCGGGTCTGGTCGCTCGAGTACGGCGACGTGGGGTCCTCGGACTGTCCGTAGGTGAGGATCGTGTGCACGCTGACCCTGCCTCCGGGCAGGAAGGCGACCGCCTGGATGTGCGACGAGCCGTAGTTCACCGGCCGGTAGTAGCGCTTGTTCGACCTCGGGTCGTGCGACGCGAGCGCGTTGGCGTTGCCGGCCGAGTCGCCTGAGCCGCCGCCCAGCGGGATCGGCGGTGCCCCGCGGTCTCCGGCGACCTGCAGGGAGCCCCACCGGGCATTCAAGGGGACCTTCGCCTGGTGCAACGCGGCGATGACGTCCGACATCGCCTTGACCACGGTGTGGGAGCGGAACTTCAGGCCACGGGGCGTGGTGAGCGGGTGGTGATAGTTGAACGGCACCTTCCAGACCTCCGTCGTGGGCAGGCTGGCCGCGAAGGCATCGAAGAGCTGGTAGCCGACCGAGCCCTTGTTGCTGTGCCCGTCCCAGGCCGCGAGGATCTTGCAGGCGTGCTTCTTGCCGGTCCTGGCGCACGCCTTGTCGAGCGCACCACCGGCACGCATGACCTCGCCCGCCCGGACGCGGTTCTGGTACTCGCTGGCGCGCAGCGTGCGGGGAGACTCCAGATGGCCCTTGGCCAGGCCGTCGCGTCCGGCGAGCCGATCCATGACGTAGGCGTCGACCATCCGGGTACGCATCGTGCGCTGGCAGCGCTCGCAGCCGATGATCGAGGCGTAGCCCTCGAGCGGTGACTTCGGGTTGGGCAGCCAGTAGGAGTCGTTCGCGTTGGTGACCCAGTCACGACGTACGACGGAGGGCAGGTGGTGCGGGCCGAAGATGCCGGGCCGCTCGGCGCCGGCGTCGGTGCGCCACCTGCAGGACGAGTCGGCGCGGGAGCCGTCGAGACCGGGCAGCCCCGCCAGGCTGTTCAACAGCCTCCCGACCGGGGTCAGGCAGTTCTCGACCACCGCGTTGGACACGTTGGGTACGACCGAGTGGTCGGCGTACAGCACGTGACCGTCCCGGTCGGCCGCGGTGGTGTTGACCCAGGGCATCCCGCCGCCGGCGTCCTGGCGCTTCAGCAGGTCGCGCACGTTGTGCGCCTTGCCCATGTTCAGGAACGTGTCGAGCGTGCGCAGCTGCTCGGCGTTGGCGTCGCGGATGGCCCAGAAGCTCGTCGCCGACCACGGCATCAGGACGCTCGGCGCATTCACGACGAAGCCCTGGGGCGTGCGGTAGAGGTCCTCGGGGACGTGGGTGATCGAGCCGTCCTTGTGGCGTACGGCGATGCTCACCACGTCGTGCATCAGCTGCTGGGTGCCGTGGTCGGTCGAGTAGGAGAGGCCGCCCAGATAGGGGTACTCGTACGGCGTGAAGCGGTAGGCCGTTGAGACCGTGTGGCTCCAAGCGACGTTCTTGTTCCAGCCGATGTTGACCACCGGCGAACCGATCAACGACGCCCCCGCCACGTCGTACTTCCCGGGGATGGTGAGCTGCTGCTGGGTGAACCGGTAGCGGCCGACCCAGGGGAAGTGCGGGTTGCCCAACAGCATCCCCTTCCCGGTCGTGGTGTCCTTGCCCCCCACCGCGGTCGCGTTGGACCCGAAGGCCGGGCCCCGATCGCGACCGAGCCCCCTGAGCAGCGCCGCCCGGTCCACGGCGTGCGGGTCCGTCGGCCCGGCCGCCGGCCTCGTCCCCGGGGCCGGCGGCGCCGCGGTCACGATCGCGGAGACGAACTGGGCGTCCGAGGCGTTCAGGTTGGCGATGTAGACGCCGTACCAGATGTCGAGCGGCGTGACCTTCTGCTTCAGGTACGCCGCCCCGCGGCACTCCGGGTCGGTCACCTTGTTCGTCTTCTGCCACTTGTTGATGCCTGCGGCGTACCCCCTGACCAGCTTCCGGGCCTGCTTGCCGGGCCCCGCCACGGGGTCCGCCAGCAGTCCCTCGACGACGTGCCGGTCGCGCAGGTCGGTCACGAACGCGTCCACCTGGAGGTTGGTCGCATCGATGGCCGTCTGGTCGTCGTAGCGACGGTTCGCGCCGAAGAAGCGCGACCGCTCACCGCGTCCGGTGAGGAAGGTGTCGGCGAGCGTGCAGATGGAGGACTCGGCGGCGGCATAGCCGGACCCGAAGCCGAGACTCCCCCAGCTGTCGGCGGTGATGTGGGGGATGCCGTGCGCGGTGGTCCGGATGGTCGCGCGATAGTGCGCAGTCGCCTTCGCCGGATGGCCGATCGCCATGGCCGCGCTGCCTGCTGCGGGCGTGACCTGCAGCGACAACCCGGTGAGGACGAGACCGGAGACGGCGGCGACGAGGGCTCGGGAGACAGTGGGCATGACGCGATCATGCCCGACTTCGGCGGCGAGGGGCAGAGCGCTCGCCTACGCCGGGGCGCGGCCGGACCAGCCGTGCGTGCAGCTCCAGCGCCACCAGGGCCAGCGCCACCGGGACGGTGGCCGGGAGCGTGTCGACCACGAGGAACAGGAGGTCGAAGGCGCCGGAGAGCACCAGCACCGTCAGGGCGCCCCGGCGACGCAGGCCCCGGGTCAGCAGCACGCCGCCGAGGGTCGCGGCGATGAGCAGGTCCTCGTACCCGACCGACACCGAGCCGAACGCGGCGTACTGCAGCTGTGGCAGCCCGGAGCCCGGGGACGCCGCGTTGATGGCGTTGTTGGGCGCCTCGAGCAGGTGTCCGAAGACGAGGTAGGCGTCGAGCGTCGCCAGCAGCACGATCGCCACCTTGAGCAGCGACGGAGGCGTCACCGCACAGAGGTACGACGCGAGCGTCGCGCAGCTGATGGCCGTGAGTGCGACCGCGGCACCCTGACCCGTCAGGGTGCCCTGTGCCGCCCAGCTCGCCGTGAACAGTGCGACCGCGACCAGCGCCCCGAGGCGCAGCCCGACCCAGGTCGCGAGGGCGGGTACGGCGAGCACCGGCAGGGCCACCAGGGAGAGGTAGGTGAAGCTGGGCGCGAGCCCCGGGAACTGTCCGACCAGGGCGATCGTCCCGCCGAGGGAGATCGGAAGCACCCAGGCCCAGGCGCCGGTCCGCAGCCGATGGAGGGCCGCCGGCGCCGGCGGCCGCGGCCCGAGGACCAGGGCAGCCTGGACCGTGATCAGGACCGCGTCGGAGGGCCAGAACGGCAGCACTAGTGCAGCGTAGGCAGGGCTGCCTCGGGCCACCGGAGGTGGTCGGCCGATCTTCGGTCACCGGCCGGCCGCTGCCGGTCCCGCTCCGCCGCCTGTTCGTGCTCCGGAAGGCGGCCGATCGCGGACATCGTGCACACCTCCCAGTGCTCCGGTACGCCGAAGTCGGCGACCACGCCCGCTCGGTCGAACGCGCGGAACTGGCGCACGAACAGACCGAGCGACCGGGCCTGCACGGTCATGTGCGCCACGGCCTGTCCGAGGTCGTACATCGAGAACTCGGAGTACTCCCAGTCGGTCCCCTCGACGTAGCGATGGGCCAGGTTGGCGACCAGCAGACCGGCCGACGGAGCCCACCGGCCTGAGCTCGGCGCCAGGTGCGAGACCAGCCGGGCGTGGTCGGTGTCGCCCCGGACCCCGACGATGAACGCCCACGGCTGGGAGTTCCCCGCCGACGGTGCCCAGCGAGCAGCCTCCAGCAGGGACTCGGTCTCCCCGGCGCTGATCTCGGCGGAACCGTCGAAGACCGTCGGGCTCCAGCGGGTCGACAGCAGCGGGTGCAGGAGGTCCCGGGACGGCTCGGTCACACCCACCGAACGGCCCGGCGCGCCCGGCGTATTCCGACCGGAGCGACGCGCCCGCCATTCCCCACTTTCCGGATGGCCGGGTGCGCCGACGCGCCGCATCATGACCCAGACGTCCTCGCACCGATCAGTTGGGGGCACCATGCGCTCTGCCAGGATCCACCGTCGTCGGTCCGCCGCACTCGTCTGCGTGGCGGCCGTGACCGTGCTGGGTGTGGCTGCCACCGCGACGGCCGCGGGGTCCGGCTCGATCACCCACTACAAGATCCACGGCACCAGCGGCCCGGGTGCGATCACCCTCGGGCCCGACCGGGCGGTGTGGTTGCCGAACGGCGACAACACCATCAGGCGGATCACCACCAAGGGCAAGATCACCATCTACCACCACCGCGGGATCCACGGCCCGGAGGACATCGCCGCACAACCCCACGGAGCTCTGTGGTTCACCAGCGACCGCGACTCGATCGGGCGGATCAGCACGAAGGGCAAGATCACCATCTTCCACAACGGCGGGGTCAACGACCCGCAGGGCATCGCCGCTGGTCCCGACGGCGCGATGTGGTTCACGGACTACTACGCCGATGCGATCGGGCGGATCAGCCGCACGGGAAAGTTCACCTTCTACAAGGAGCCCGTCCATCCCTCGGCCCCGATCTTCATCACGTCAGGGCCCGGTGGTGCTTGTGGTTCACCAACGAGAACGACACGATCGGCCGGATCACCACCAAGGGCGTGATCACCATCTTCGCCGATCCCACGATCGACAATCCGACCGGAATCGCGGCAGGCCCCGACCACGCGGTGTGGTTCACGAACGTCGGCGGCGACTCGATCGGCCGGATCACCACCAGCGCCACCCGCTGACGGTCAGCGCTTCGGCGGCAACGACCGGGCGTATCCGACACCGCGGTCCACCCACGCCTGCAGCACGTCGTCGTCGCTCAGCGCCGCCGGGGCGACCCGGAGCCAGCCCTCCATCGGGCCGCGGCCGCCCATGTGGAACTCCTCGGCGCCGTCCTCCTCGAGCAGCGCCCCGGTGTCGGCGGGGTCGAAACGCACCAGCACCCCGCCCTCTCGGCTGGCGGACACGCTCATGTGACCGCCCACCAGGAACGCCAACCCGCCGAACATCTTCTGCTCGACCACCGGCTGGTCACCGAGCATCCCGCGGATCCGCTCGGCCAGCTCCTCGTCGTACGCCATGGCTGAACGCTAGCCGCGGCCACGGACAACGGTCAGTCGCGGATCACGTCCTCGAGCGGACGACGAGGGGTCGACGGCGCCGGTGCATGGGCCGCGGCCGGCCAGCCGATCCGCGCCACGACCTGGGGGTACAGGGCGTCGTGGAGGACCTCCCGCCGCAGGAGCCGGCGAGTCGCGTCGAGCTCGACGACCTCGGTCGTCGGGTTCAGGGCCATGCCGGCCCGGGTCGCCTCGAGCCACAGCGCACTGAGGGCCGAGCCCGCACCGAGCCACGCGGCCGCGTCGTCGTCGACCGTCCCGATCGCGACCAGCACGTCACCGTGCTCCCCGCGCGGGTCGCGCGGGTGCTCGCGCCGCGCGTACCGACTCGGGGGCCGGTTCGGGCCACCCGCTCCCGGAGGCACCGCGACCCGGCTCGGCACGCCGTCCTCACCGCCCCGCTCGACCCAGGCGTCCTGCTCCTCGGCGACCGCCGGATCCACGCGCTGGCGACCGTGGGCAGCGGCGATCAGCTCCTCGGCACGGAGCGCCTCGGCCCGGTCCGACAGGACGACGACGCGTACGCCGGTACCGGAGACGTCGTGGGCCATCCGCTCCAGGCGCTCGGCGGGGACCGGCCAGTCGCTCGAGCCACGCCGGTCGGTACGCCGGTTCTCGAGCGCTGCCAGAAGCTCCGGACCCTCATCGGTGACCTCGCCGGGCGACAGTCGGACCACGGCCAGCAGGTCGGGCTCGTCCGGGCGCGGGAACTCCGTCGCGTCGGCGTTCACTCCGAACGCCCTCGCCGCCACGAGAAGGTGGTGCAGCGCGGCCCCGCAGCTGAGGACGAGGTCGCGGCCCGCGGGGTCGGCGGCGACCAGCTGACGGTCGCGGTCGGCGTACAGCTCCACGACATCGTCGGCCGGGAGGCGCCAGGACCACGGCTGGGTGTTGTTCACGCTGGGCGCCAGACAGGCCGTCTGGACCAGCTCACGGGTGAGGCGCAGCGAGGGGTTGCTCATGAGGCAAGCGTGACTCCCCCTGTCAACCGGCGCAGGAGTCGGCAGTCCCGCCCGACGTGACCTACGGCCCGGTCAGCCGCAGTGGGACAGCGTCGCGTCGTGGCGGATCTGGTTGCCCATGTCACGGGCCTCGGAGACGAACGGCAGCACGATGCTCGCGCCGTACGACGACGTGCCGATGCCGCCCTGTACGACGCACGCCCTCACCTTGGAGGGGTCCACCTGGGCCATCACCTGGGCCAGCTGGAACAGCTCGCTCGGCGACAGGTTGGTGTACATGTGGCCCATCGCGTCGAGCACACCACGCTCGATGAACGCGGGGCTGCCGGCGTTGGCATGCACCTTGGACTGGATCGCCTTGAGCACCAGCTCCTGGTGCGCCGAGCGCTCGAAGTCCCCGGTGGGCAGTGAGTGACGGATCCGGGAGTACGCCATGGCGTCGTACCCACTGAGGTGGATACGCCCGGCCGGGAACCCCTTCGGCTTGAGGTAGGTGTCACTGAAGGCGAACGGGTTGCGGATGTAGACGCCGCCGATGGAGTGGACCAGCTGCTCGAAGTACTGGAACCTCGTGACGAAGACGTACTTCGGCTGGACGCCGATCAGGTTGCCGACGCTCTGCCCCATGAGCTGCGGTCCGCCGTAGTAGAGCGAGGCGTTGATCTTGTCCATGCCGTGGCCGGGGATGTCGACCCACGAGTCCCGGGGTACGCCGATGATGCTCGCCGCGTGGGTCTGGGTGTTGATGGTGACGAGCTGCAGCGCGTCGCCACGGGTGTGGGTGAAGTCCTCCCCGGGGCGGGCGTCCGAGCCGACCGCGAGGATCGAGATGACGTGCGGACCGATCGCGGCGGCGTTGCCCTGGTCGACCTTCACCAGCGCCCACTCGGTCGGCTTCACGGCCGAGTCGGGGATCGCCAGCGCCACCATCGCAAGGATCAGGCCGAGCGTCGCCAGGCGGGTCGCCCGCATGATCCGGCGCCTCATCACTTCGCTCCCTTCGACACGTCGTACCCGAAGATCCGCCACGTGCCCTTCGCGTCCTTGGTCAGGAACAGCCGTCCCGTCACGGTCACCTTCTTCTCGGCCTGCCCGCTGGTCGTGAACTTCAAGATGACGTGCGCCGTCACGCCGGCCGTGCGCCCGTGGGGTGCGAGCACGTCGAGCGACACGTGTCGCTTCGTGATGACCACACCGTCGATGCTCTGACGCCACTTCCAGTTCGTCATCAGCTTCTGCTGTGCCCGGGCGTCCTGCTTCGCCCCGGGGGTGAAGGCCTTGAACGCCGTCGCGAAGTCACTGCGCGGGTAGCTCACCCCCACGAAGCCGCCGTCGAACCACGAGTCGACGGCCCGACCGACCTGCTTGCGCAGGCTCTTCTCGTGGGACTTGAAGCGGTGGTGGTACTTCTTCTTGAGGTCGCCCACGACCCGGCCGAGCTCGAGGGTCGTGGCCATCGGGGAGTTGCCTCCGAACGACGCGGACGGCGAAGTACCGGCGGCCGGCGACGACGAGTCGCTGCCGCCGCAACCACCGGCCACGAGCGCCACCGCGACGAGCAGGGCAGCGACTCCGGTACGACGTACTCGGGCGTGGCCGCGGGCCTGGTGAGGGCTGGTCGGGAGCGCGTGCAGAGGAGGCAAGCCTCGGTCCTTTCCGGTCCTGTGCGGGGGTGCTGTGGGAGGTCTGTGGAGGTGACGACAACGACCGGCCCGGCCGATCGGTTACACCTTGCACCAACGAGCCACCGTACTTCGGCATTTGCTCGCGTGGGGGACTAGCCTTGACAACGCACCCCATCCCACGCGCACGTATCCGGAAGAGGCGAAGCCACCCGTGCCGCAGCAGACCAGCCCGTCCGACCAACCATCCTCCGACTTCGGAGCCAACGAGTGGCTGGTCGAGGAGATGTTCGAGCAGTTCCAGCGTGATCCGGGGAGCGTCGACCCGAGCTGGGCGTCGTACTTCAAGGCGAACGGGTCGGGTTCCCCCAACGGTGCGCCCGCCTCCACCAACGGAGCCGCCTCGACGCCGAGCGCCCCGGCCGCCCAGGCCACTCCGGCCGCCACCGCCAGCAAGGCCGCGGCACCGGCTCCGCCGGCGACGACCAGTGCGCCGCCGCAGCCCCGGGCGACGCCGCGACCCGACAGCAAGGCCGCCGAGCCGGCCAAGGGCACCGACCGGCCGGTGCCCAAGGAGAGCCCCGCGCCCGCCCCCGCGGACGCCAAGGACCAGCCGACGTACACCGTGCTCCGTGGTGCCCCCGCCCGCACCGTGGCGAACATGGACGAGTCGCTCACGGTGCCGACCGCGACCTCGGTCCGGTCGGTCCCGGTGAAGCTGCTATGGGACAACCGCACGGTGATCAACAACCACCTGGCCCGGGCCCGTGGCGGCAAGGTGTCGTTCACGCACCTGATCGGCTACGCCCTGGTCAAGGCGCTCAAGACCATGCCCGAGATGAACGTCGGCTTCGACGTGGTCGACGGCAAGCCCAACCAGATCACGCCGGCCCACATCAACCTCGGCCTCGCGATCGACATGCAGAAGAAGGACGGCACCCGCCAGCTCCTCGTGCCCAACATCAAGGGCGCGGAGACGATGGACTTCGCGGGCTTCTGGACCGGCTACGAGGACGTCGTCCGCAAGGCGCGCGACGCGAGGCTCACGGTCGAGGACTTCGCCGGTACGACGATCTCGCTGACCAACCCCGGCACGATCGGCACCAACCACTCGGTGCCGCGGCTGATGCGCGGCCAGGGCGCGATCATCGGCGTAGGCGCGATGGAGTACCCCCCGGAGTGGCAGGGCGCGTCCGAGGAGGCGATCGCCCGCAACGCCATCAGCAAGGTGATGACGCTGACGTCGACGTACGACCACCGGATCATCCAGGGCGCCCAGTCCGGCGAGTTCCTGAAGCGGATCCATGCCCTCCTGCTCGGCGAGAACGGCTTCTACGACGAGATCTTCCGGGCGCTCCGGATCCCCTACGAGCCGATCCGCTGGAGCAGCGACATCGCGACGTCGCACGACGACGAGATCAGCAAGCAGGCCCGGATCCTCGAGCTGATCCACGCCTACCGCGTGCGCGGCCACCTGATGGCCGACACCGACCCGCTGGAGTACCGCCAGCGCAGCCACCCCGACCTCGAGGTGGAGTCGCACGGCCTCACCCTGTGGGACCTCGACCGGGAGTTCGCCACCGGGTCGTTCGGCGGCGAGGGTCGGCCGTTCATGAAGCTGCGCCACATCCTCGGCATCCTGCGTGACTCCTACTGCCGCACCACCGGCATCGAGTACATGCACATCATGGATCCCGACCAACGCCGCTGGATCCAGGAGCGGGTGGAGCGTCCGCACACCAAGCCGCCCCGCGAGGAGCAGCTGCGCATCCTGCTGAAGCTCAACCAGGCGGAGGCGTTCGAGACCTTCCTGCAGACGAAGTTCGTCGGCCAGAAGCGGTTCAGCCTCGAGGGCGGCGAGACCACGATCCCCGTGATCGACGAGATCTGCGAGGCCGCCGCCGAGATCGGGCTGGACGAGGTCACGATGGGCATGGCCCACCGCGGGCGCCTCAACGTGCTGGCCAACATCGTCGGCAAGAAGTACTCCCAGATCTTCCGCGAGTTCGAGGGCAACATCGACCCGCGCACCGTCCAGGGCTCGGGAGACGTGAAGTACCACCTCGGCGCGGAGGGCGAGTTCATCGCCGGCTCCGGCGACCGGATCAAGGTCTCGGTCGCGGCCAACCCGTCGCACCTCGAGGCGGTCGACCCGGTGCTCGAGGGCATCGCGCGGGCCAAGCAGGACGTCCTCGACAAGGGCGCCGCGTACCCCGTGCTGCCGCTGTTGGTGCACGGCGACGCGGCGTTCGCGGGCCAGGGCGTGGTCGCCGAGACGCTGAACCTGTCCCAGCTACGCGGCTACCGCACCGGCGGCACGATCCACGTCGTCGTCAACAACCAGGTCGGCTTCACGACCTCGCCCGGCTCGTCGCGCTCCTCGCTCTACTGCACCGACGTGGCCCGGATGGTCCAGGCGCCGATCTTCCACGTGAACGGCGACGACCCCGAGGCGTGCATCCGGGTCGCTCGGCTCGCCTTCGAGTACCGCCAGGCGTTCAACAAGGACGTCGTGATCGACCTGGTCTGCTACCGCCGGCGCGGGCACAACGAGGGCGACGACCCGTCGTACACCCAGCCGCTGATGTACGACCTGATCGAGCAGAAGCGCTCGGTGCGCAAGCTCTACACCGAGTCCCTCATCGGTCGAGGCGACCTCACCATCGAGGAGGCCGAGCAGGTCCTCGCCGACTACCAGCAGCAGCTCGAGCGGGTGTTCACCGAGGTGCGCGAGGCCGACTCGCAGCCGTCGGAGTGGACCACCGTGCCCGACTACCCCGAGAAGTCGGTGGGCACCGCCCAGACCGCCGTGTCGCCCGAGGTGATGAAGCGGATCGCGGACGTCTACGTCACGCCGCCCGACGGTTTCACCGTGCATCCCAAGGTGATGCCGCAGCTGCAGCGTCGCGCCAACGCGATCTCCGACGGCCCGATCGACTGGGGCACGGGTGAGGTCCTCGCACTCGGCTCGCTCCTGATGGACGGCCGTCCGGTCCGGTTGGCCGGTCAGGACTCCCGGCGCGGCACCTTCGTGTCGCGGTTCGCGACGATCATCGACCGCGTCAACGCCCACGAGTGGACGCCGCTGAGCGCGCTCACCGAGGACCAGGCGAAGTTCCACGTCTACGACTCGCTGCTCTCCGAGTACGCCGCCCTCGGGTTCGAGTACGGCTACTCCGTCGCCCGACCCGACGCGCTGGTGGTGTGGGAGGCGCAGTTCGGCGACTTCGCCAACGGCGCCCAGACCGTCATCGACGAGTTCATCACCTCGGGCGAGACCAAGTGGCGCCAGCAGTCCGGGGTCGTGCTCCTGCTCCCCCACGGGTACGAGGGCCAGGGTCCCGACCACTCGTCGGCGCGGATCGAGCGGTGGCTGACCATGTGCGCCGACGAGGCGTTCATCGTGGCCCAGCCGTCCACGCCCGCGTCGTACTTCCACCTGCTGCGCCAGCACTCCCTCGGCGAGGCCCACCACCCGATGGTGGTCTTCACCCCGAAGTCGATGCTCAAGCGCAAGGAGGCCGCATCGCAGCCGTCGGACTTCACCGACGGCACGTTCCGGCCGTTCCTTGCCGACGCCGACGCCGACCCCGAGCAGGTCGACACCCTGTTGCTGTGCTCGGGCCGCGTCACCTGGGACCTCATGGTCGAGCGCGCCAAGCACGAGGACGCCGGGCGGTTCGCGATCGCGCGCATCGAGCAGCTCTACCCGCAGCCGACCGACGCGATCCGTGCGGAGATCGAGCGCTATCCCCGCCTCGAGGCCGTGCGGTGGGTGCAGGATGAGCCACTGAACATGGGCCCGTGGCCGCACTACCAGCTCAACGTGTGGTCCGAAGTGACCGACTCCCGGGTCCAGGCGATCACGCGCCCCGCGCTCTCCTCCCCCTCGGTCGGCACGGCCAAGCGCCACGCCGAGGAGCAGAAGGCACTCATGGCCGCGGCGTTCGCCGGCGTCGACTCGGTCGGCGACCGGGTCGAGCAGCACTACTGAGCCGGCCCGGGTACGCCGCCATGTACTTCACCGATCGCGGGATCGAGGAGCTCGAGCAGCGTCGTGGTGACGAGGAGGTCACCCTGGGCTGGCTGGGCGAGCGCCTGCAGGAGTTCACCGACACCCACCCCGAGTTCGAGACCGCGGTCGAGCGGTTCGCGACCTGGCTGGCCCGCCTCGACGACCCGGACGACTGACCGATGGGACTCGCCGACGACCTGGGCTATCGCATCCCCAGGCCCAACCCGGTCCAGCGCCTGATGCAGCGCTACGCCTCGACGCGGTCCGGTGCCTGGCTGTTCTCCCACGTCCTCCGCCGTCTCGACGACGCGGTCGGCCGTCTCTCCCGCGGCCGGACCAGCGCGCCGCGGCTGCTGGCCGGCATCCCCGTCCTCGACGTGACCACCACCGGGCGGAAGTCCGGCCTGCGTCGTACGTCGCACCTGATCGCCGTCCCCTACGACGGCACGCTCGCGCTGCTCGGCACCAACTTCGGCCAGCCGAGCACGCCGGCCTGGGTGCTCAACCTCGAGGCCGACCCGCAGGCCACGGTCACCCACGCCGGCCGCACCGTCCACGTCGTGGCCCGGCCGGCCAGCGACGAGGAACAGGCGGCGGTGCTGGCCGGCTCCGCCCAGGTGTACGGCGGGTACCTCAAGTACCAGCAGCGCATCACCGGGCGACGTCTGCGCATCTTCGTTCTCGCATCGTCCTGAACGCCGACTCGGCGCAAACAGACACCGATTTCACGCCGAGTCGTCAGGTGCCGAGTGAGCGTGCACTCAGTCGTCATTTGCCAACTCGGCGGTCAGCGCCTGCGGTGACGGGGGAACTCCACGACCTGCTGGAAGGTCGGGCGGTTCTGCCAGTCGATGTTCGGCTGGCCGACCAGCCCGAGCGCCCGGAAGGCGATGGAGTCGAACTCCGGCATCGTCTGGCCGGCCGCGTTCGAGGCCGTCGAGGCCGTCCACGACGCGACGTGGTGCGTCCCGTTCGCCGCCACCAGCGCGGCGTACGACGCAGCGAGGGCGTGGGCGACCGCGGCGTGGCAGGTCGCCGGTCCTCCGCGGCACTCGTGCCGGGTGAGCGCGCGGCCGAACCCGTCCGCCGGATGCCGTCCGAGCAGTTGCTGGAGGCTCGACATCAGGTATCCCTCGAAACCGCCGTCGTACGCCGAGCCGAGGTGCGCGCCCCCGCTGTTGGGGGTGTTCACCCACTGCATCGGCACCTTGGTGTAGCCGGCGGTGGTCGCGCCGCCGGTCGACGACACCCCGGTCTCTCCGCCCTTTGCCAGGATCCGGTCATACAACGCGCGGACCAGCCGCGGCACCAGCTCGTCGTCGATCGCGATCGCGGAGGCGTGCTGGTACTGCGCGTCGGCGGCCTTCGCCTTACGGCGATGGGCGCCGTCCGCGACCCAGGTGCGCAGCTGCCGCAGCATCGCCCGGGTGTGCACCGTCTGGTGATGGCCCTTCAGGTAGCGCAGCAGGAGCGGCGTGACGGTCAGGCCGTCGAGGTCCTGGCTCGCGGCCGTCTCCATCGCCTGTACGACGCGGGCGCGGGTTACGTGGCCGTGGGTCCGCCGGAGCTGACGACGCAGCTGGCGCACCAGCATCACCGACCGGTAGGTCTGCCCGTCGGCGTACTCACCGTCCGTGGCGAACCCGGGCGCGGGCTTGTTGTTCCAGCTCACGAAGAACCCCTGGCGCGGGTCGACCTCGTGGGGATGCTGCCGGAACGACAGGAAGCCGCGCCACTCCGCCTTGCCGGTGCCCCAGGTCGGCAGGGTCGGGTCCTCGTGCGGGTTGCGTCGCGGGTCGCGGCCACTGACGAAGTAGCCGGTGTCGCGGTCGTCGACGTACAGCCAGTTGAACGTGTAGCCGATCTCGTTCGCCGACCGCATCCAGCTGTGCACGTCGTGGGTCCGCTTCGGGTCGCCGAAACCCAGGAACCCGACGACCGAGTCGATGTCGTGGTTGTACGTCGAGCGCTGGTCCACGATCGCCACCGGGTGGCCGTGCACCTTCGTCCAGCCCTGCACCACGCCGTGCCGCGTCCGGTAGATGTCGTGGTCGAGGGTGGCCGGCACTCCCCCGCCGCTGCCGGCCTTGGGGATCACGCTCTCGCTGAACGTCTCGTGCTTCATCGGCACGCACCTCCCGCGGAAGGTGTACGACGTGCCGTGCGCGGCCGGCGTACCGCCACCGGGGTCGCAGATCCGCTCGACCCGCTGGTCGATGAGGTCGCTGCCGGCCGAGGTCGCCGACCACGCGTAGTCGCGCCCGCGACCGAGCTCCACCAGGCCGGTGCCGGGGAACGAGGCCCCCATCGCGTCGTAGTCGGGCGCGTGGAGGTCGAGCATGCTCAGGATCTGCGGCGCGAAGTAGGACACCTGGGGGCCGAACACCGCGATCGGATGGCCCGACCGGGTCCGGGAGCCGTTGACGAGCAGGGCGTTGCTCATGTGGCGCGGCATCGCCCTCAGCGCCGCGACGATGTGTGCCCCCTCTAGCTGGCTGGCCGTCGGCTGCGCCTGCGCCACCCCGGGCAGCCCGGCGCCCTGCCCGCAGCCGGTCGACGTCGCGACCGGACCGCCGGTGAGCGGCTGGGGCCCCGGGACCGCGTTCAGCGAGCGGTGCCACCGGGCGGTGCGTACGTCGTACCGGAAGTGCCGGTCGGTGATCGTGGTCGGCGCGAGCGGGTCGTTCTGGTGGTCGAGGTCGCGGTAGGCCCTCAGGCCGGCCTGCGCGCCGTACCGACCACGGAGATAGGTGAGCAGGTGCGCGTCGTCGGTCTCGGACCCACCGCCCCGGCCGAAGATCCCGCCGATCAGCCCCGCGATCGCGACCACGTCGACGTCGGTCCACGGCTGCGGCACCGCCTGGTCGGGGCCGGCGGCGAGGTAGTCGACCGGGAGCAGCGAGGGGTCGGTCTGCGTCGCGATGACGTAGGCGTTCACACCGGCGACGTAGGCCTCGATCATCTGCTTGGCCAGCGCCCCCTGCGCGCCGTAGCGGGCCGGGAGCCGGTCGACCTGGTGCTGCGCCTGCGCCTGCGTGTACGGCGCGAGCAGGAGCTGGTCGTGGTCCATCTGCTCGAAGTCGCACGAGGCGCCCAGGAAGCTCGCCAGCGTGCCCTCGCCGTAGTGTCGCAGCACGTCCATGAGGAAGAGCCGGTCCTCGGCCTGGGCGTAGCCGGCGCCGAACGCGGCGCTCGCGTCGGTGTCGCCGTACACGTGCGGTACGTCGTGCCGGTCGCGGTAGATCGTCGCGCCGTCCTCGGGCTGCTCGGTGCGGATGACGTCGGCGGGCCGGACCCCGAACGACTCGTCGTCGAAGTACTTGCCGAGCGTGCCGTCGGTGAGGGACGGGTAGCCGTAGAGCAGCGTGCGGTAGTGGCCGAGCTGGTCCTGGCTGTCCGGCGGTCGCTGGCCGGTCGCCTCGAAGGCGAGTGCCTGCTGGGCGTTGACGAGTCCGTTCTCACCCGGTGGCAGCACGTAGCGAGCCTGACCGTCGGCGTAGTCGTGCCGGCGGTAGGCGGGTCGGCCGCCCGCTGCCCGGGCTCCGGTCGTGGTCGGCACCAGCAGGGCCAGCGCCGTCGCACCGGCGGTGAGGGACAGGGTCAGGGAACCCGTGCGGACGCGCATGCAGACCTCCTGGAACGGCTGGCGGAGGTCCAACGGCGCTCGGGGCGACGAGGTTACGCGTCGGTAACAGCTGTCAGCGCGGCCGGATCGTCAGGTCGCTCACGGTTGCGTCCGGTGCCAGGTCGAGCACGCCCAGGATCGCGCCGGCGACGCTGGCGGGGTCGATCCAGTCGCCGGCGTCGTACGGGCGTCCCTCATGCTCGTGCACCTTCTGCTGCATCGGGGTGGCCGTGCGGCCGGGATAGACGGTGGTGACGCGGACGCCGTACTCCTGCTCCTCGCCACGGAGGGAGTCGGCGAGTGCGCGCAGCGCGTGCTTCGACGCGGCGTACGCCGCCCAGTGGGGCGATGCGGAGAGTCCGGCGCCGGAGTTCACGAACACGACGGTGCCGTGCGCGGCGCGCAGCGCCGGCAGCGCTACCCGGGTCAGCACCGCCGGGGCGACCACGTTGACCGCCAGCTGCTCCTGCCAGGCGGCGGCCGACAGCTCGGCCACCGGGCCGAGATCGACCACCCCCGCCGCGTGGACCACGGAGTCGAGGCGGTCGGGGAGCTGGTGGGCGAGCGCCGCGATCTCGTCCGCGTCCGCGAGGTCGGCGACGAGCACGGTCGCGCCCGGGATCTCGCTGCGCAGGTCGTGGGCGCGCTCCGTCGAGCGGGCCACGAGCACGAGCTCGTCTCCGCGCTCGAGCAGCCGGTCGGCCAGCACCGCGCCGATGCCGGAGCCGGCGCCGGTCAGGAGGTGCGTGGCCATCAGCGGGTGAACACCACCTTGCCGAACAGCTCGCCCCGCTGCATCGCCGCGAAGCCCTCGCGGGCGTCGGCCATCGACAGGGTGCGGTCGATCAGCGGCTTCGTGCCGGTGGCGTCGAGGAAGCTGACCAGCTGTGCCAGCTCGTTGCGGGTGCCCATCGTCGATCCGATCACGCGCAGCTGCAGGAAGAAGACCCGGGTCAGCTCGGCGTTGTCGGGCTGCGGCCCGCTCGTCGTACCACTGATCACGACGGTGCCGCCGGGCCGCAGGGACTTGATCGAGTGCGACCAGGTGGCCCGCCCGACGGTCTCCATCACGGCATCGACCCGCACAGGCAGCCGAGCGCCGGACTCGAAGACCTGGTGGGCGCCGATCTCCAGAGCCCTGGCCCGCTTGGCCTCGTCACGGCTGGTCGCCAGCACCTGGAGCCCCCCGGCCCGGGCCAGGGTGATCAGCGCCGTGGCGACGCCGCCGCCGGCGCCCTGGACGAGCACGGTCTGCCCGGGCCTCAGGCCGCCCTGCACGAAGAGCATCCGGTACGCCGTCAGCCAGGCCGTGGGGAGGCAGGCCGCCTCCTCGAAGGACAGCGACGCAGGCTTCGGTACGACGTTCGCGCGCGGCACCGCGACCCGGTCGGCGAAGGTCCCCTGGAAGCGCTCGGACAGCAGCGAGCGCCGAGGGTCCTCGGTCTCGTCACCACGCCACTCGGGGTCGCTGACCACCGCGTGGACCAGCACCTCGTTGCCGTCTTCGTCGACGCCGGCCGCGTCACAGCCGAGGATCATCGGCAGTGCCTCCTCGCGGAGACCGACGCCGCGCAACGACCAGAGGTCGTGGTGGTTGAGCGACGACGCCCTCACCTCGACGGTCGTCCAGCCGGCGGGGACCTCGGGGTCGGGACGTTCGCCGACCACCAGGCCGCCCAGCGGGTCGTCGGTCGAGAACGAGTCGGCGTACACGGCGAACATGCGCCCGACCCTAGCGAGCCCGCCGAGTCCACCCTGACCCGCCGACCCGCGCCGACCCGCGCCGAGTCGTCACGTGACGACTCGGCGCGAATCCGATGCCTCTTTGCGCCGACTCGGCGGAAGTCCCATGCCTGTTTTCGCCGACTCGGCGTCAGAGGCGGGCGACGCCGTCCGCCCGCGCGGCCGCCGCGACGGCTGCGGTCACCGCCGGGGCGACGCGGGGGTCGAACGGCGAGGGGATGATGAGGTCCTCGGCGAGGTCGTCGCCGACCAACCCGGCCAGGGCATGCGACGCCGCGAGCTTCATCCCCTCCGTGATCGCGGTCGCGTGCACCTCGAACGCGCCCGCGAAGATGCCGGGGAACGCGAGCACGTTGTTGATCTGGTTGGGATAGTCCGACCGGCCGGTCGCGACGACTCGGGCGTGCCGGTGGGCCACCTCGGGCAGCACCTCGGGGGTCGGGTTGGCGAGCCCGAAGATGACCGCGTCGGGCCCCATGGTGGCCACGATGTCCTCGGGCACGGTGCCACCGGAGACCCCGATGAATACGTCCGCGCCGACCATCACGTCGGCGAGCGAGCCGTGCCGGTCGTGACGGTCCGCCGTGTCCGCCGCGAGTGCCTTCTTGACCGGCGTCAGGTCGGAGCGGCGGGAGTTCAGCACACCCCGGCGGTCCACCACCGCGATGTCCGTGACGCCCGCCTCGAGCAGGATCCGAGCCACGGCGACGCCGGCAGCACCCGCGCCGGAGATCACGACGCGCGCCGTACCCGGCGCACGGCCGGTGAGCTCGAGGGCGTTGGTCAGGGCCGCGAGCGCGACCACGGCGGTGCCGTGCTGGTCGTCGTGGAAGACCGGGATGTCGAGCATCGCCTTGAGCCGCTCCTCGATCTCGAAGCACCGAGGGGCCGAGATGTCCTCCAGGTTGATCCCGCCGAAGCTGGGTGTCAGCCGCGCCACGGTCGCGATGATCTCCTCGACATCGGTGGTGGCCAGGCAGATCGGCACCGCGTCCACACCGCCGAACTGCTTGAAGAGCACCGCCTTGCCCTCCATCACCGGCATCGCCGCCGCCGGGCCGATGTCACCGAGCCCCAGGACGGCCGTGCCGTCGGTGACGACCGCCACCGTGTGCGGGACCCAGGTGTAGTGGCGCGTCAGCGAGGGGTCTGCCGCGATGGCCTCGCACACGCGCGCAACGCCGGGCGTGTAGGCCAGGGACAGCCCGGCCCGGTCGGTCAGCGCGACGGTCGAGCGCACCTCCATCTTGCCGCCCACATGGAGGTCGAAGACGGGGTCACCGGCGAACGGGTGCCCCTCGGGGCCGGCATCGGAGGCTGCCACGACGCCACTCTGGCACAGCCGGTACGACGCCTGGCCCGCTCGGCCGTCCGTGGACACCGCAGGGCGACGGGGCTCTCACAGTCTCCGACCGAGCGCGGGCCGCGGCCAGGTGCGGGCCACAACCATGGCCACCACGTCGCGCGCGGGCACCGGCCCGCGATGACGGGAGTCGACCCCCTCGTCGGGGTTGTCGCTGAGGAGCCACCAGCCCGCCTCGCCGGCCCGGGTCGGTCGCCGGCCGGACGCGCGCTTCACGACCAAGGTGCCGTCGGCGAACCGGGCGAGCACGAGACGGCCCGCCCGGACCGGTGCGCCGTACCGGACGAGCAGCCGGTCGCCGGGCGCCAGCGTGGGCCGCATCGACCCGCCGGCGACCTTCGCCAGGCCGAATGCACGGCGCTGTTCGGGGTACGAACCCTCGCCCCGGGGTGGTCTCGGCACGCGGAGTAGTGTCCCAGTCGAGCACCCACACCAGACGAGAGGACCCCGATGTTCGCGAAGCTGTTCGCTCCCACCGTCGACGTCTCGGCGCACTGCGACCTGCCGTGCGGCGTCTACGACCCCGCCCAGGCGCGGATCGAGGCGGAGTCGATCAAGGCGATCATCGCCAAGGTGGCCGACAACGACGACCCGGACTTCCGCACCCGCGCCATCCTGATCAAGGAGGAGCGCTCGGAGCTGGTCAAGCACCACCTGTGGGTGCTGTGGACCGACTACTTCAAGCCGCCGCACTTCGAGAAGTACCCCCAGCTCCACACGCTGGTGAACGAGGCCACCAAGCTGGCCGGCGCCTCGGGCACCAAGGGCGAGCTGGACGCCGGCAAGGCCGACGAGCTGCTGGCCAAGATCGACGAGATCGCCGAGATCTTCTGGGAGACCAAGAAGGCCTGAGATGCGCCGCGGGCCGCTGACCTGCGCGTCTACCCGTCGGACGCCGGTTCAGTCCGCAGAAAGTCCGCGAGCGGGCTGAGCGCGGCGTCGAGCACGGTCCGGGTGCGGTCCTCGTCGCCCGGGAACAGGTGCGCGTACGTGCGCAGCGTGCTCACCGCCGAGGAGTGACCGAGAGACGTCTGCACCTGATTCACCGACGCGCCACCGGAGATCAGAGCTGACGCCGCGAAGTGTCGTAGGCCGTAGCTCGTCACGTCGATGCCGGCCTGGCGGGCCGCGTCTCAACTCGCGCAGGAGCTCGGTCCGTAGCTGCTCAGCCTCCTGCGCCTCGGAGCGCACGTCCCGAAGCGGATCCGAGAACCGGTATTCCTTGCCCACGTCACGCGCCGACCCCAGGGCGAGACGCACAAGCCGCTGACGAGGCACAGGCTCGGTCTACGCTCGGGACAGTGACCAGCTTCCAGAGCCACCACCGATACACGTTGCCCAACGGCGTCGTCGTCGAACGCCTGCCGCTGGGTTTCGCGGCGGGGCGATGGTGGGCCTCCTTCGTCTACGCCGGCCGGGGTCGAGAGGAGCTCGAGCCTGCCATTGACGCGAGGTACGTGGGTCATTCGGCCTGGGTGCACGACCCGGACCATCTGCTGGAGTGCGTGGCAGGCAGTGGCGACGGCAACGGGCGCGAACATGAACACACCTGGGAGCTGGTCGATCATGGCGCGAGCCGAGCCCGAGTCAGCTACGTCGAGGGCGACCACGAAGTCGGGAGCGAACTGCTCACGCTCGACCCCACGGACCGAGCCGGATACTTCTCGGTTCGGCTCGGTGACGGCTCATTGGTCGAGCGGCTACCGATCGGTCACGCCAACGGCATGTGGCGCCTTCGCTGGGTCCGGAGTGACGTGCCACCAGCAGAGGTGGAGATGGACGACGATGAGCACACGACGATGCCCGGCGAGCGGTTGGTCCGCCTACGAACCTCCGCTGGCCCACTCGGAAGACTGGGCGCCTCTGGTGTGATCGGAGGTGCCATCCAGCCCTTCGCCAAGGCCCTACCCGACACCCTCACACGCGTCGAAGTCGACTATCTCCTCGACAACGAACTCGTCGACACCGAGGTCCTACCTCTGCCGGGCCAACACCTCTGAGCGAGCCCTGCCGACCCTCCCGGTAGGCCCCGGTACGGCATCGCGCGACCGCTCCCCCGTCCGGTGGACTCAAGTTCCGATGAGCGGTGGACGAAGACGCGCCACTGACATGCTGTCTTCATGGCTGCTGGCGGCGACTGGGGACCTGACGAGATCGCCGGCGACGAGATCCGGCTCATGTGGGACTACGGCGTCGTCGTGCCGCTCTGGGACGCGCACGCTCTCCTCCCCGACGAGCCCGAGTGGCTACGCCGCGTCCTCCGCCTGAGCGACACTTTGATCGACGAGCTGACTCGATGGGCACGGCCATGGAGGTGCGAGACCGGGAGCCACACCTCGAGTCGGCGAAGTGGCGGGAAGCAGGTGAAGTCCTTCGTCGGGAAGGACAAGACCTGGCGGATTCTCTTCATCGGGAAGTCGGAAGCCGGTACAGGGTGAGGTACCAGCCTTGGTGAGAATCGACCTGTCCTGCCGCTGAGTGGCACTGCAGCATCGCGGGCCGCTCATGCCGCAGGCCCGGCCATGACTGCCGTGTCCGCGGCGCGAGCGTGCAGTTCAGCCGTGCTCGTGCCAGGCGTAGTACTGCCCTTGGCCACGAGCGCGACGACGGTTCTTCGGGGTCATCCACGAGTACTGATCTGAGATCCAAGCCTCCGCCTGCCTCTCCACACCCATGGTCCACCGTCCGCCCAGGCGGATGTGCATCTCCTCGACGTGGCGTTCACTCGGGGCCGTTCGAGCCGCGCCGACAGGCGATATGACGCGGTTGCGCCGCGCCGGGCTGGTGGTCGCGAGGTCTTTCCGGCCCATTGGATCGATCTTGGGGGCGTTCGGGGTCTCGCCGGCCGGGCGTTCGATGCGTCGTGTCCCGCCTGTGCTCGCAAGTGGGGCGGGGCCACCAGGGCCCGCCCCACCCACGATGAGCCGCCGCTGGCGTTAGGCAGCCTCGAGCGCCGGCTCCACCCGATCGGGCACAACCTCCACCTCGAGTTCGTCGCGCCGGATCAGGGTGAGGGAGGCGAGGATTCCGATGGCGGCGACGATCGCGCCGACCAGGAACGCGGACTGGAAGCCGTCGACCAGGGCCACCGGCAGCGCAGCCCCGCTGGCCACGGAATCCCCGGTGCGGGAGGTGGCGATCGTGGAGAGGGCGGCGATGCCCAGCGCGCCACCGATCTGTTGCGAGGTGTTGATCAGGCCCGACGCGAGCCCGGCCTCTGCTGGCTTGACTCCCGCCAACGCCGCGATCGAGATCGGCACGAAGGAGAACCCGATCCCGACCCCGAGGATCAGGAAGCCCGGCAGCAGGTCGCTGACGTAGCTGCCTCCGACCGACACCTGGGTGAAGAAGAGCAGGCCTGCAGTGAGTGCGGTCATCCCGGTCACCAGCACCGGCTTCACCCCGACGCGGGTCACCAGCTGGCCGGCGACACCCGACCACACGATCGCCGTACCGGCCACTGCGAGGTAGGCAGCACCGGTCTTCATCGCGGAGTAGCCCAGCACCTGCTGCATGTAGAGGGTCAGGATCAGGAACATCGAGAACAATGCGGTCCCCATGATGAACCCGGCGACGTTCGCTCCGCTCACGGTGCGGGTCTGGAGGATGCCGAACCGCATCAGCGGCTCCGGGTGGCGAAGCTCCCAGACGACAAAGGCCGTGAGCAGCACGAGAGAGGCTGCCACCACGCCGAGCGTCTCCGCCGCGAGCCAGCCCTTCTGACCGGCCTGGGTGATCGCGTAGACCAGTGACGACAGCCCGCTCGTGACCAGGACGGCGCCGGGCAGGTCGAACCTCTTCACGTGAGCGTCACGGCTCTCGTGGAGCAGCAGGGGCGCCAGCGCGAACCCCAGGACGCCGACAGGGACGTTGACGAAGAAGATCCACTCCCAGCTGAGGGCATCGGTGAGGATCCCGCCGAGGAGTACCCCGGCCACGGCTCCGAAGCCTCCGACCGCGCCCCAGGCACCCAGGGCGAAGTTGCGCTCGCGACCTTCGGCGAACGTCGTGGACAGGATCGAGAGGGCGGCCGGCGTGATGATGGCGGCACCGAAGCCCTGGACGGCGCGGGCGCTGATCAGCGACGGCTCCGACCACGCCAGACCAGCCATCAGAGAGGCCACGGTGAAGACGACGAGGCCGCCGAGGAAGAGGCGGCGGCGTCCCAGCATGTCGGCGGCGCGCCCACCCAGCAGCAGAAACCCGCCGAAGACGAGGGCATAGGCGCTGATCACCCACTGCAGGTCTTCCTGGGAGAACCCGAGATCGACCTGGATGGACGGGAGCGCGACGTTCACGATCGCGATGTCGAGCACCACCATGAACTGCACGAGGCACAGCAGTGCCAGCGCCAGCCACCTTCGGCGGTCGGCGATCGCGGGCACCACGATTGCTTGCATTTCTGAAGTCATGCCAGCGACCTTAGCGCGAGAAACTTCACTTTCACAAGTAGACCATTCCAAATCGGCATCAAGTGGTATGCTTTCGGCATGGTGAGGCGCTACGAGCAGTACTGTCCGATGGCACACGCGCTGGATCTCGTGGGAGACCGTTGGGCGTTGCTCGTGATCCGCGAGCTGATGCACGGTCCCAAGCGCTACACCGACCTCGTCGAGCACCTCCATGGGATCGGGACCAACATCCTCGCCGCTCGGCTTCGGGACCTCGAGGCCAACGGCGTTGTCGCCCGGCGTACCCTGCCGCCGCCCGCGGCATCGAGGGTGTACGAGCTGACCGACTACGGCCGAGAGCTGCGTCCGGCCATGCGTGAGCTCGCACTCTGGGGGGCCCGCTCCCTAGGGCCGCCCACGATGACTGACGAACTGTTCGAGGGCTGGTTGTCGAACGCCATGGACATCGTGATGGCCCCCCGCGCCCCGGCGGGACGCTTCGAGTTCCGGGCGGGGGGTCAGGAGATCGCCTCCCTCATCGACGGGGAGGTCCTGGACGGCCCGATAGACGACGCGGACGTGGTGGTCGAAGGCGACCCGGAGGGGATCTACGCTCTCTTCGTCGACCGGTGCCTCGACGACGTGACGATCACCGGCGACCAGACTCTGCTGGACGCGCTACTCGACGCGGCGCCACCACGCATCGAAACGCCCGTCAAGGCGTAACCACCTCAGGACCGTCCACGCGGCACCCCGCACGACAGGCGACGAAGAGACGCTCCTGTCAGCGCAGGTAGTGAGCGTGCGTGCTCAAGCACTCGCGCGAGCGAGGCATGACACTGTCCCTGTGGACGAGTCTCAGCGACGAGCAGGCAGAATCACCTTCTGGCTCGTTGTCATCCTCGCCGGATCGGTTCTGGGGGTTGCCCTGTTCTTCTCGTGGCTCACCTACCTGGCCACCTAGCTAGGCGTTCTTTGGGGAGAAGAAGTTGGTCGTCCGGTTCGGGATGCTCGCGAACTCGATCGCGTAGCGACTGTCATGCCGGGTCGCTCTCTATCCTCACTGCGCGGCGACAGCCTCGAGGCCAGATGGTCATGCTCGTAAGGCGCCCCGGCCGGTCCGGCCGATCTGGCTCAGCTGACCAGACCGGGCTCGGCCGGACGGGGCAGGTGGATCTCAGGGTGCCCCTCGACATGCAGCTGCGGGACGGCCCGCTCGAACGATCGAGGCATCCACCAGTTGCGACGGCCCAGCAGGTGCATGACGGCCGGCACCAGCAGCATCCGTACGACGGTCGCGTCGATGAAGATGGCGGAGGCCATGCCGATGCCGATGACCTTCAGCACCAGGTCAGGACTGGGCACGAACGCTGCGAACACCGCGACCATGATCGCTGCCGCCGCCGTGATCACCCGGCCGGTGCCGGCGAGCCCCTCCACGATGGCCCGGCCATTGTCGCCGGTGCGCAGCCAGGTCTCCCGCATCCGGCTGACGAGGAAGACCTCGTAGTCCATCGACAGCCCGAACAGCACCGCGAACATCAGCACCGGTACGAACGCCGGGAGCGGGCTGCGCGTGTCGATACCGACCAGGTGACCGGCCCAACCCCCTTGTAGGACAAGGGCCACCACGCCGTACGCCGCAGCGACCGACAGCAGGTTCATGGCCGCGGCCTTGAGGGCCACGACAACGCTGCGGAACGACACCAGCAGCAGGATCATCGAGAGCAGGACCACGCCACCGATCAGCAAAGGGATCCGCTTGGCGATGTTGCTGGTGCTGTCGATCGACGTCGCGGTGACGCCACCGAGGTGCACAGCCAAGCCGGTCCCCTGCGTCGCTGTCGGAATCACATCGTCTCGCAACAGATGCACGAGGTCCTCGGTCTTCGGCGACTGGGGGCCGGTGGTCGGCAGCACCGTGAGCACTGCCGTGTCGCCTGCCGGGTTCACGGTCACCGGTGTCACGGCGGCCACACCCGGGGTGGACCTCAGGGCGGTGCGCAGCCCCTCGAGCGAGGAGGCGCCGGCGCCGGACGGGAGCTCGGCGGCCAGCAGCAGCGGGCCGTTGGCGCCGGGGCCGAAACCGTCGGCCAGCGCGTCGTAGGCCTGGCGGGTCGACGTACCCTCTCGGTCGTTCCCCGCGTCGGGGAAGCCGAAGCGGACGCCCAGGAAGGGCGAGGCCAGGGCGAGCAGGATGGCGACACCGAGCACGGTGGCGGCGATCCGCCGCCGAGCGACGAGCTCGCTCCAGCCCAGCCAGTGCCGGCTCGGCTCGACGTGACCTCCGACCGCGACGGTCGGCGCGGTACGTCGCAGGAGCGGCAGGCGCAGGCGGTCGATGTGCCGGCCCAAGTAGCCCAAGATGGCCGGGAACAGCGTGACGGCGGCAGCCATCACCACCAGGACAGCGACGATGGTGACGACCGCCGCTCCGCGCATGAACGACAGGCCCATGGCGAACAGGCCGAGCATGCTGATCACGACCGTCGTGCCCGCCACGATGACCGAGCGCCCGGCGGTGTCGAGGGTGGCGATCGCCGCCCTCTCGTGGTCGAGTCCCGCGGCCCGCCAGTCGCGGTAGCGAGTGACCATCAGCAGCGCGTAGTCGATGCCGATGCCGATCCCCATCATCGTCGCCAGGGACGTGGACCAGTCCGGCGCGTCCACGAACGAGATGACCACGCCGGTGAGGGCGGACGAGACCGCCAGGCCGGCGATCGCCACCAGGATCGGCAGGCCGGCTGCGACGACCGACCCGAACATCAGCAGCAGGATGAGCGCGGCAGCGGCGAGCCCGATGCCCTCGGAGCCGATGGCGCCCTGCTCGGCTTGCTGGATCGACTGGCCGCCGACCGAGACCGTCAGGCCGTCGGTCGAGGAACGGTCCGCGAGGTCGAGCAGACTCTTGGCGTCGGCCTCGGGCATGTCGGCCGGGTTGACCACGTCGAGCCGGGCCTGCGCGACCAACGTGCGACCGTCCGCCGAGATGTCGCCGGGAGTCGCGTACGGGTCAGCGACGCCGGCCACGTGTGCCGAGTCGGACACGTGAGCGAGCAGTGTGTTGACCGCGGCCATGACGGCGGGCGCGGTCACCGAAGTGTCGGACCGGACCACGACGTCGACCGTGTCGCCGGACTGCGCGGGGAACCGGGTCTTCAGCAGTTGCTGGGCCGCCTTGGAGTCCGACCCGGGCGCGGAGTAGTCCGCCTTGAACGAGCCACCCAGCATCGCGGAGAGGCAGAAGGCGAGGACCAGAGCGGCCAGCCAGCCGAGCACGAACTTCCCGCGGTTGCGGTAGGCAACGCCGGCCAGCCGGCCGACCGGCCCGCTGCGCTCCGCTTCGACGGCTCGGCTGGGCTGGGCGCTTCCTCGCGGCTGCTCGACGGTGGTGCGGTTCATCTCAGGTCCTTCGCGATCGGATCGTGACGTTGACTCATTGACGTTACGCGGATTAACAAACACGATCCCGCTTCACTTGTCAAGTCTCATAACTTCTGTGAAACTGTTTCACGCAACGCCAACCAGGAGGACCCTGGCGATGACGCCGACCGATACCGCAACTGACGACATGACCGCACCGGTCTCCCGGCGCGAACGGGCTCGGGCCGCGACGACCGACGAGATCAAGCAGACCGCACTCGACCTGATGCGTGTGCAGCGCACGACCGACATCCGGTTCACCGACATCGCCAAGCACATGGGACTGACGCCTCCGGCGCTCTACCGCTACTTCGACGGCCGCGACGAGCTGCTCACCGCACTGATCACCGACTCCTACGACGAGCTCGGCGACCACGTGCGGGCTTCGCTCGAGGGTTGCGAGCGCGGTGCGCTCTGGGATCGCTGGGTCGCGGTCGGCCAGGCCTACCGTGAGTGGGCCAGCACGGCACCCGAGCGCTTCGCGCTGATCCTGGGCATGCCCGTCGCTGGCTACGTCGCCGACGAGGAGGGCCCGACGACGGAGGCGGCCAAGCGGGCTATGTCGCAGCTGGCCAGTCTCTTCCTGGAAGCGAAGTCTGAGGGCAAACTCGTTCACCCGCTGATCCGCGAAGTCGACCCTGCATTGGCCGCGGCAGCGGCCGAGAAGCATCCGGAGGACATAGAGGCCGGGCTGCCGGCCGAGTCTTTCCAGGCGATGCTGCATGCCTGGGCAGGGCTGCACGGGTTCACCAGCCTGGAGGCCTACGGCCACCTGGACTGGATCGGAGCCGAAGCACGCGACGCGCTGTTCATGACCCAGCTCGAGCTCATCGCAACGGCGGCGGGCCTGCCGACCAGGTAGTCCTCGCCCCACCGGCAGCCGCGGACCCGGCCGACGACGAACGGCTTCGGGTACGCCGCACTCGCCCCGGGTGTTGGCGATGGTCACCTGATCTTCGACACCTACGACCTCGTCACGCAGGAATGCGCGTCGCATCACTATTACCGCGATGAAGACGGGACCATCCGCTATGGCGCTGGCCGCTTCCGCTACATCTGGCCGTCCGAGTGCGACCTGATGGCCCAGTTGGCGGGACTTCAGTTGGAGTCGCGCTTCGCCGACTGGATTGGAACCCCGTTCGACGCCACGAGCGAGAGTCACTCCGCTGTCGGCAGGAGGGGGTGCTCGGTGGGGTAGATGCCAATCGCGAACCCGTGCATGGTCTTCCCAGACCTCGGCAGCCGGTCGAACTCGTCGACGAGGGCCGCCATCCGGTCCCAGAATTGGGAGGCCTGGTCGTCCGAGATGCGGGCATGTCTGAGGAAGCCCCAGAGCTTTCCCTGCTCGAACGCCGACGCCGACTCGCGGGCGGCCACCTCGAAGTCGTTGAAGTCCCCCGATGGCCCTCCGCCGGATGGTGACGGCTCGGTTGCCACGTAGAACATGCGAGCGGTGCGCCCGTAGAAGCGCTCCTCGATCGCACGCACCTTCCGCGTGCGCACCACGTGGAGCAGCCCGTTGTGGGCGAGCACGCCTACATGGTGGGCGACCGTGCTCTTGGGCCGGCCAACCGCGGTCGCCAGCTCGGTGACGGTCGCGGCCCGTTCGTGGAGGAGCTGCAGGATCGTGGTGCGGAGCGGGTGGCCGATGGCCTTGACCTGGGCCGGGCTGGTCAGCGCCATCCGGTCGATCAGCTCGTAGTCCGGCGGGTTGCCTGCCATGACTCACCAGACTAGCATTGTCGAATGTTCCAAAGAGTTCGATCATTGACCACGGGAGGGCGATGACATGGCCGAGGTGCTGCTGTACCACCACATCCAGGGGCTGACCGAGGGAGTGCAGGCCTTCGCCGACGGACTCCGAGAGGCCGGGCATGTGGTGCACACCCCTGACCTGTTCGGCGGGCGTACGTTCGACAGTATCGGGGAGGGTTTCGGCTTCGCGCGTGAGGCGGGGCTCGACTCGATCCGGGAGCACGCCGTAGCCGAGGCCGATGTGCTCTGCCCCGAGCTGGTCTACGGCGGATTCTCCTTCGGCGTGACGGTCGCCCAGCAGCTCGCGCAGACCCGACCTGGGGCGCGCGGGGCACTGCTCATCTACTCCTGCCTCCCGGTCACCGAGTTCGGTGAGACGTGGCCGGAGGGGGTGCCGGTGCAGATCCACGGCAAGGAGGGGGACGAGTTCTTCGACGAGGACCTGCCGGCCGCACGCGAGCTGGCCGAAACCGTCGCCGGCGCGGAGCTCTTCCTGTATCCCGGCGACAAACACCTTTTCGCCGACTCCTCCCTCGACGCCTTCGACCCGGAGGCGGCCGCGCTGCTCATGGAGCGGGTGAAAGCGCTTCTCGCCTCCGTCTGAACAGCCGTCCCCACGGCCCTGACCCGCGCCCGTTGGCGGCGGAGCGTCTCACCTTGTTCGCTCGCTGCCAGACCGTCCTGTGAACTCCGAGCGAAACCGGGAAGGGCCCGGCGACGTCCATCGACAAGTTCCGTCTGCCGAACCGCAACCTGTGCACAGAGGCCCTCAGACCCCCAGCACGGCGTCGGCGTTCGCCACGACCCAGGTCAGCAGCGGCGACATCGCCTCGACCAGCTCCAGCCCGCGCGAGGTGAGGCTGTACTCCACCCGTGGCGGGATCTCGGGGTACGCCTCCCGCTGCACGACCCCGTCGGACTCGAAGGTGCGCAGCGTTGAGGCCAGCATCTTCTCGCTGATGCCGTCCACTGCCCTCCGCAGCTCCCCCCAGCGCAGGGTGCCGTCGGCCAGGGCGGCGAGCACCAGCACCCCCCACTTGCTGGTGACGTGGTCGAGGACGACGCGGGCCGGGCAGTTCGCCTCGAGCACGCCAGGTTGTGCCAACCGTAGGGAATCGAGACTTGCGATCACCCGAAAAACTTACCAAGAGGTGGGTACCTAACCCAATAGTGGGTACCTGCGAATGGGAAGGATTGGGCAATTACTGGAGTTCTGACCGATGAAACCTTCGAAAGGAACCCTCATGACCATCCTCGTGACAGGCGCCGCCGGCGCCTACGGCCGCCTCGCGCTTGACGCCCTCCTTGCCCGCGGAGTCGCCCCCGCTGAACTCCGCGCCGGAGCTCGCAGCCCCGAGCGGCTCTCCGAGTACGCCGACCGCGGCGTCGACGTCGTCCCTCTCGACTACAACGACACGGCCACCGTCGCGGCCGCGGTCAAGGGCGCCGACGCCGTCCTCCTGGTGTCCGGTAACGAGTTCGGCAGCCGCGTGGCCCAGCACGGCAGCGTGATCGACGCGGCCGTCGCAGCCGGCGTCGGCCACCTGACCTACACGAGCGCTCCCAAGGCCGACAACACCACGCTGGTGCTCGCGCCGGAGCACACCGCGACCGAAGAGCTGGTCCGCGCCTCCGGATTGCCCTTCACCATCCTCCGCAACAACTGGTACATCGAGAACTACGCCCAAGACCTCGCCACGGCCAAGGAGACCGGGACCCTGATCAGCAGCGCCGGTGACGGTCGCGTCGCCAGTGCCCAGCGGGCGGAGTACGCCGAGGCCGCCGCCGTCGTCCTGACCACCGAAGGGCACGCCGACCAGGTCTACGAGCTCGGTGGCGACGCCTGGAGCTTCGAGACCCTCGCCGCGGCGTTCGCCGAGGTACTGGGTCGGGACGTCGAGCTCCGCCGGGTCAGCAGCGAGGAGCACATCGCTCTCCTGGAGAGCTTCGGCCTGGACACCGGCACCGCCGGCTTCGTCGCCGCACTCGACGCCAACATCCGCGACGGCGAGCTGGCCGACACCGACGGCACCCTGCCCCGTCTCCTCGGCCGTCCGACCACCCCCTTGGTGCAGGCGCTCCAGCCGCTCGCCTGAACCACGCCGACCACCCGCCACCCCGGGAGCGGACGAGGGTCCCGTTGGGGCCGACCAGGGGTGCACCCTCGCCCGTCCAACGACGAGGTAACTACCGAGGCCGCTGCTCACTGGGCGGTTCGACGCAGGCTCACGTCGACACTTTGCCGCCCCAAGGGCGCCCTTGACCTGAGCTCGATGGGCGCCCCCATGGGAGTACTGGCATGGCGGGATAGCGGCGCGGCGCACTCGACGGGGCACCGACCTCCTTCGATCCATCTGGCGGCGCATGGCCTCTCGGTCCGGCGGCTCCGGGTCGTTGCTGTCCACGATGGACTCGCCTGCGCCCGAGGACGACGTCGAATCAGACGACGAGGGAGCGGCCCCCGTCGACGAGTATCCGCTGGCCCGTGATGAATCCGGCCTCGATCGAGGCCAGCGCGCTCACGGCGTACGCCACGTCCTGCGGTGTCCCGATCCGCCCGACCGGCACCGTGTGAACTAGGCATCGCGGACCTCCTGCGCCGCGTCGGCGTGCCGCTCGACCGGAATGAACCCTGGCGCGACGGTGTTGACGGTGATCCCGAGTGGCGCCAGCTCATGTGCCCGGCTGCGGGCGAGGCCGATCTGTGCGTTCTTGGCCACGGCGTAGGTGGAACGGCCGACCGGGGGTCGGTCGGCGACCTCTGAGTCGATGTGGATGATTCGGCCATACCCCTTTGCGCACATGCCGCCGAGCGCAGCCCGCCCCAGCAGGACAGGGCTCTTGACGAAGTAGTCGAGCTGCGCCAGTTGGACGTTCCAGTCGGCGTCCTCGACCGCCGCGTCCGGTTGGGTCCCGGTTGCATTCAGGACCAACGTGTCCACGAAACCGAACCGCTCACTGATCGCGGCGAAGAGATCGGTGACCTGCGGCTCATCGGTGACATCGCCCGGGAAGACGTCCGCAGTCCCGCCCGCATCTCGGATCGCCCGAGCGACGACCTCTGCGTGCCCGTCGCCGTGCATGCTGTTCACGGCTACCGCGAAGCCGTCCCGACCCAGCCGGGCAGCGATGACGCTGCCCAGACCCCGGGAGCTGCCGGTGACGAGGGCAACACGGTCGGGCGGTGGCGTCCTGGTTGCGAAGCTCCCCGTCTCGGCGGCTCTCGCCGGTCGTTGGACGCTACGCCGCAGCCTGGGAGCGGCGTGGGAGCTCGGGGCCGCCGTAGGCGGAGACCTGGTCCCGACCGAGACCACTGCGAGACGGTCCTGGTCGCCGCGCCTGCGGTAGGGCCGACGAGCAGGTCCAGGAACGGGCGAGGCGCCTGGGCTCGAACGGCCTTGGATCGAACCGGACATCGCAGGCGCTGTGGCCCCGGTCGGCGCCTGCGGACGAAGGCCCGCGCCACCGCGTGGGCCCCCGTCGGATATCCCGGCGTCCAGGGGATCCGACGCCTAGGCTGGCTTGACGCGTCCGCCCACGAACGGAAGGCACTCGATGGACCTCCACGCCGCCACGAAGGCCGCCGTCCTCCTTCGCATACCCGCGGACAGCGCGTACGTCTCGGTGCTGCGGACGATGACCGCCGGGCTCGCGGCGCGTCTCGACTTCACCGTGGACGACATCGAGGACCTGCGGATCGCGGTGGGCGAGGCCTGTGCGCTGGTGCTGCCGCAGGCGACAGCCGGTGGCGACCTCGAGGCGGAGTTCCGGCTGACCCCGGGCACGCTCACGGTCACGGTCGGCGTACCGGCCGAGCATCCACGTGCCCCCGACTACGACAGCTTCGCCTGGCAGGTGCTGAGCACCCTGACCACGTCGGCGTCGGCCGCGAGTGACCCGGCCAGGTTCGCGGTCACCTTCTCGACGGAGTCCAGCGTTCCCGTGACCGGCGGCCGACCGGGGGCCGACGACTGAGATGACGGACGACACGTCAGGGGACTCGGGATCCCGCGGGTCGGACGCGAGGCTCGAGGGAGCCCGACGCCGCAACACCCAGCTGTTCGGTGTGTTCCGGGACCAGACCACGACCGAGGCGACACGCCTCGCGGCGCGCGAGGGGCTGGTGACGCTCCACCTCCCGCTCGTGGAGCACTGTGCACGCCGTTTCCGCAACCGCGGCGAGCCCTTCGAGGACCTCGTCCAGGTCGGGACGATCGGGCTGATCAAGTCCATCGACCGCTTCGACCTCGGCCGCGGCGTCGAGTTCTCGACGTACGCGACCCCCACGATCATCGGCGAGATCAAGCGCTACTTCCGGGACAAGGGTTGGGCGATCCGCGTGCCACGCCGGCTGCAGGAGCTGCGCATGCAGATCGGGGCCTCCACCAGCGAGCTCACCCAGACCCTGGGCCGGTCCCCCACCCCGCGGGAGCTGGCCGAGGCGATCGGCTGCACGGTGGAGGAGGTCGTCGAGGGGATCGAGTCGAGCAACGCCTATTCCACATTGAGTCTCGACGCCACCGACGACAACAATGGCGGTGACGGCAGCGTGTCGATGCTCGAGATGATGGGCCTCGACGACGAGGGGCTCGAGCACGTCGAGATCCGGGAGTCGCTCAAGCCGCTGCTGGAGGCGCTGCCTCAGCGGGAGAAGCGGATCCTCCTGCTGCGGTTCTTCAAGAACAAGACGCAGTCGGAGATCGCCGCCGAGATCGGGGTGAGCCAGATGCACGTCTCACGGCTGCTCGGTCGGACCCTCGAGCAGCTCCGGGCGTCGCTGCAGGACAACGCCTAGGAAGCATCGCGCGAGCCCGGGTCGGCCAGCGCCTCCATGCTCGCGGGGTGCAGTACGCCGAGGAGCACCAGACCCGCCACCAGGGCCATGCCCACCGAGACCCAGGTGGTCGCGCCGCCGAGGAAGCTCCAGGCGAGACAGAGGAACATCACCTGGGCGACCATCACGGGTCCGCGCGCCCAGGCCCGGCCGCGCACCACCAGCCACGCACACCACACCAGCAGCAGTCCCAGGAGGGCGAAGAACAGCGAGGTGGTGACACCCATGGCGGCCCGGTCGGCGTGCACGTGGGCGGCCTCCAGCACGCCGTACGCGAGGAGGAGCAGTCCCTCGACCGCCACCAGGCTCGCCGCCACCACCAGCGGCGGTGGCGCGGTGGGCCCCTGGACGTCGTCACGCACCAGCCCAGGGTACGAGGCTCCTCCGCACCTGTGACAAAACTGACCGGGCTCAGGGGTTGTTTCGCACCGGTTTCCTTGCCACTGTGGGAGACGCGCTCGTGAATCCATTCACATCAGCGCGCCCTGAACGTAGTGACCCCCTTCGAAAGTGAGTTCTGCAAAGCCATGGATTGGCGCGACCGCTCTGCCTGCCTCGACGAGGACCCGGAGCTGTTCTTCCCCATCGGCAACACCGGACCGGCCATCCTCCAGATCGAAGAGGCCAAGCAGGTGTGCCGTCGCTGTGACGTGCGCGAGCAGTGTCTCGCGTGGGCGCTGGAGGCGGGCCAGGACCATGGCGTATGGGGCGGCCTGAGCGAGGACGAGCGACGCGCGCTCAAGCGTCGCAACTCCCGCGCTCGCGTCCGCACGGCCTGACTCACTCGAGGGGTACGTCGACGACGGCCCGCGCGCCGCGCTCGGGCCCCGGTCGGAGCTCCAGCAGACCGCCGAGCTCCGACTCCACCAGAGTCCGCACGATCGACAGCCCGAGATTCACCGACGTGTCGAGGTCGAAGTCGTCGGGCAGACCGACCCCGTCGTCGTCGACCGTCACCCGGAGCCGTCCGGCGAGGCGCTCCGGCTCGACCACGATCGACCCCTCGCTCGCCTCGCCCGGGTAGCCGTGCTCCACGGCGTTCTGGAGCAGCTCGGTCAGCACCATGGCCAGCGCGGTGGCCGTCTCGTTCGGCAGCACCCCGAACGACCCCTCCCGTCGTACGACGAGCCGGTCGCCGCGGGCGCCGACGTCGGTGACCATCGCCCCGAGCCGATCGGCGATCTCGTCGAACCCGATCTCGTCGAGCACCTCCTGGCTCAGGGTCTCGTGCACGATCGCGATCGTCCCGACCCGGCGTACGGCCTCCTCCAGCGCCAGCTTCGCCTCCGGCGACGCGATGCGCCTGGCCTGGAGCCGCAAGAGCGCGGCGACGGTCTGCAGGTTGTTCTTCACCCGGTGGTGGATCTCGCGGATGGTCGCGTCCTTGGTGACCAGCTCGCGGTCCCGGCGGCGTAGGTCGGTGACGTCGCGCACGAGCACGAGGGCGCCGATGTGCCGGCCCCCCGCGCGGACCGGGATCGACCGCACGATCAGCGAGACCTGGTCGCCCCCGATCTCGGTGTCCCGATGTACCCGGCCGCCGAGCACGGCACTGAGCGTCTCCTCGTCGGGCCGGCGGCGCGGCGGTACCAGCTCGCGGGTCAGCTCGGCCAGCACCTGGCCGTCGAGGTCGCTCGACCAGCCGAGCCGGCGATAGCACGACAGCGCGTTGGGGCTCGCATAGGTCACGCGGCCGCGCGCGTCCACCCGCACGAAGCCGTCACCGACGCGCGGGGAGTCGGCGTGGTCGCTGCGCTGACCCTTCGGCGGGAACTCGCCCGAGGCGATCATCGCGGTCAGCTCCGTGGCGCTCTGGAGGTAGGACAGCTCCAGACGGCTCGGGGTGCGGATGCCCAGCAGGTTGGTGTTGCGCGCGATCACCGCGATCACCCGCCCGGCGCGTGGGACCGGGATGGTCTCGACCCGCACGGGTACGTCGTCGCGCCACTCCGGGTCGCCCTCGCGCACGAGCCGCGCGTCGGCGTAGGCACGGTCGAGCATCGGCCGCTTGTCCATCGGTACGAAGGTGCCCACCACGTCGTCGACGTACGCCGTCGGCCCGGTCGTCGGCCGCATCTGCGCCGCGGCCCAGAACCCCTCGCCGCCACGGTCCGGCAGCCACAGCACCAGGTCGGCGAAAGCGAGGTCCGCAATGATCTGCCAGTCGGCCGTGAGCCGCTGCAGCACGGCCACGTCGGCCTCGTCGAGATCGGTGTGGGTGTGGACCAGCTCCAGCAGGGACGGCACCGCAACAGCGTAGGGCTGGGGCTCATGGGCACCCGGGGACCGGTGGTGGGGCGGCTGGCAGGATGTGCGGCATGTCGACGGCGTACTGGCACCAGGTCCGGTCCGCCGAGATGGCGGTCCCGACCGACCGGCCGCTGCCCGACCTCACCGCCGAGCTGACCACGATGCTGGGCTCCACCGACCCGGCCGAGCGCGACGAGATCGCCTACCCGATCCTGGCCACCTGGGTCACCGCCGGGGTGTACGACGACCTGCTCGCCGGGTTGGGCGACGGCATGGCCGCGGGGCTGACCCGGGGTCTCGGCGAGACCGGCACGGACACCGTGTTCCGACGCAGCTTCTCGGCCCTGGTGCTCGCCGAGTGCGTCTCCCGCGACAACTCCGAGAGCCTCCTGCCGCCCGCGAAGATCCTCGAGTGGGGCGACCGGATCAGCGGCTGGTTGGTGCGCGAGCGCGACGTCCGCGGCTTCGTCCCGGGCCGTGGCTGGGCCCATGCGGTGGCTCACGGCGCCGACGCGATCGGGGTGCTGGCCGAGTCGCCGCACCTCGGCCTCAACGAGCTGACGGTGCTGCTCGACGTGATCGCCGACCGGGTGCTCTCCGAGACGCCGGCACCGCTGTGCAGCGGCGAGCCCGATCGCCTGGCCCGCGCCACGATGACGGTGCTGCGGCGGCGACTCGTCCCGCTGCGCATCATCGAGCCCTGGCTGGCGAGGGTCACCGCTGCCGCCACGGCCCGGGCGCCGGCCGACCGTGACCCCTATCTCACCACCGGGAACCCCGAGTCGTTCCTCCGCGCGCTGCACCTCCAGGTACAGCTCGCGCCGGAGCCGATCGACGTACGCGCCGATCTGCTGCTCACGATCGTCGACGCCCTGCGCACCACCAACGCGGTGTATCTCGCCCGCAGCTGACCGGTCGGTAACCTGCCCCCCATGACCCCTGCCGAGTCCGCCGCCGACACCCCCGAGACCACCGGCCACGCCGGAGAGCTGGCCGTCGCCGTGGCCAGGGCCCACGGCGTCGAGACGCTGTTCACGTTGTCCGGCGCCCATGTCTTCCCCATGTACGACGGCGCGGTCAAGGCCGAGCCGCCGATGCGGATCCTCGACGTGCGGCACGAGCAGACCGCGGCCTTCGCGGCCGAGGCCACCGGCAAGCTGACCCGGGTGCCCGGGCTCGCGGTGGTGACCGCCGGCCCCGGCGTGACCAACGCCGTCAGCGCCATCGCGCAGGCCCAGTTCGCCGGGTCGCCGATGGTGGTGGTCGGCGGCCGGGCGCCGCAGAGCCGGTGGGGCAGCGGCAGCCTCCAGGAGATCGACCAGCCACCGATCGTCGCGTCGATCACCAAGAGCGCACGCACCATCCCCACGGCCGCCGAGGTGACCTCCGGGTTCGACGACGCGTTCCGGACGGCCGGCTCGGCCCACCGCGGCCCGGTGTTCGTCGACGTACCGATGGACGAGTTCTTCAACCAGGCCACCTCGACGGTCCCCGACGGCAGCCGCGCCCGCGGCGCGGACCCGGACAGCGACGCGATCGAGCGGATCGCCCGGATGCTCGCGGAGGCCCAGCGACCCGTGCTGATCCTCGGCACCGACGTGTGGGCCGACGGTGCCGAGCACGAGGCGCTCGCGCTCGTCGAGGCCACGGGAGTCCCGGCGATCACGAACGGCATGGGCCGCGGCGTGGTCCCCGGCGGGCACTCGCTGCTGGTCACCAAGGCCCGGAGCAAGGCGCTCGGCGCCGCCGACCTGGTCGTCGTCGTCGGCGCGCCCCTGGACTTCCGGCTCGGGTACGGCGTGTTCGGCGGCAAGGACGGCGCCGAGCCTGCCCGGGTCGTGCATGTCGCCGACTCCCCCGGGCAGGTGGCGCGCCATGCGGACCTCGCCGACTCGGTCTCGGGCCACCTGCCGTCGGTCCTCACCGGGCTGGCTGCCGCGCTCGAACGCCACGACCGGTCGCCCTGGAAGGCCTGGGTCGAGGACCTCCAGGCCACCGTCCAGCAGGCGGCGGCGCGGGACGCGGAGCTGCTCACGGCGGACGCCGACCCGATCCACCCCGCACGCATCTACGGCGAGCTGCTCCCCCGCCTCGCCGACGACGCGGTCGTGATCGGCGACGGGGGCGACTTCGTGAGCTTCGCCGGGAAGTACGTCGAGCCGAAGCGTCCCGGTGCCTGGCTCGACCCCGGCCCCTACGGCTGCCTCGGCGCCGGCCTCGGTTCGGCCATCGCGGCCCGCCTGGCTCGGCCGTCGGCGCAGGTCGCGCTGCTGCTCGGCGACGGCGCGGCCGGCTTCTCGCTGATGGACGTCGACACCCTCGTCCGCCACGACCTGCCGGTCGTGATGGTGATGGGCAACAACTCCGCGTGGGGCCTGGAGAAGGGCCCGATGCAGATGATCTACGGGTACGACGTAGCCGCCGACCTCGGGCAGCAGACGCGCTACGACGAGGTGGTCAAGGCGTTGGGCGGGGCCGGCGAGCGCGTCACCGACCCGAAGGAGATCGGCCCCGCACTCGACCGCGCGTTCGCCTCGGGCGCGCCGTACCTCGTCAACGTGATCACCGACGTGAACGCCGCCTACCCGCGCGCGACGTTCGGCGTCTGAGACGGTTCGCATGGAGATCCGGCGCGCCCGGCCCGAGGACCACGAGGCGGTCGGCCGGGCCACCGTAGCGGCCTACGCGGCCTACCTCGACCCCGCGACCGACTCCGGCTACGTCGAGCACCTCCGCGATACGGCACGTCGCGACCGCGAGGCCGAGCTCTGGGTAGCGTTCGACGACGACGCCACCGTCCTGGGGTCGGTGACCTCGTGCCCCGAAGGATCGCCGTGGCGGGAGCTGGCGCGGCCCGGCGAGGGTGAGTTCCGGATGCTGGCCGTCGACCCCGCCGCACAGGGCCAGGGTGTGGGCCGGGCGCTGGTCGCCCAGGTGGTCGACGGCTTCCGGACGGACGGAGCCCACAGCATCGTTCTGTGCAGCATGACCACGATGACCGCGGCCCACCGGCTCTACGAGCGGCTCGGGTTCGCGCGCGATCCCGGGCTCGACTGGTCGCCCGTCCCCGGCGTCGACCTGGTCGCCTTCCGCCTCGAGCTCGGGGAGTGACCTTGCCAGGCGCCGGCGCCACCCTCACGTTCACCGTCACCGAGGACGACACGGCGGCGGCGCTGGGCTCCGGCAGCCTGCCCGTCCTCGGCACGCCGCGCCTGCTCGCGTGGTGCGAGGCCACGACCTGCGCCGCGATCGCCCCGGTGCTCGGCGAGGGCGAGACGTCGGTCGGCACCCGGGTAGAACTCGAGCACACGCGCGGCAGCCGGATAGGCACGCCCGTGGAGGTGACGGCGTCGTCGGTCTTCCACGACGGCCGGCTGCACCGCTTCAGCATCGTGGCGCGCGAGGCCGGGGGCGGCCGGGTCGTCGGCACCGCCGAGATCACCCGCGTCGTGGTCGACGCCGAGCGGTTCCTGGGACGGCTCTGAGTCGCGGCGAGGTCACGGCGGGCACTGTTCCACCATGTGAAGGTGGTGGGCCTGCCCTTCACCTGCTGAATTCACCGTGAGAAGCGGCGGTTCGCCACCCTCACATGATGAACCGGCCGCACACGCGATTTCGCGGGAACGAGTCGCCCTGAGAGGATGGTCGCCGCCCTCACGGGCGCCGACCACCAGGAGGACACCATGGGCAAGACCGGACGCAAGCGCCGCGGCCGCAAGAAGAAGGCCGCCAACCACGGCAAGCGCCCGAACGCATAGGCGTCGGCCCAGCGCTGACCGCACGGAGCCCCCGTACCGTTGACCGGTCGGGGGCTCGTTAGCTGCTGTGGGCGCTTTGCGAGCAAGATCGCTGCAGGGTTCGCTGCGGTGAGCCGCAAGGACTTCGTCCTCGGTGGCTCGTCCTTGCTCAGCTTTCGGTGTAACGCACCTGGATCTGCTGGATCTGCACGCGCACCCGCTGGCGGAGCGCCTCGGGGGCATGCTCGATGCAGGAGCGTGCCACGAGCGCCTTGACGGTGCGCTGGAGGTCGTAGCTGTGCAGGCACGGCCCGCACTCGTCGAGGTGCGCCCGGACGACGGACACCTCGACCTCGTCCAGCTCGTTGTCGAGCAGGCAGACGATGCGCTCGAGGAAGTCGGCGCACGACTCGTCGTGGCTCATGACTCCTGTCCTCCCGTGGTCTCGTGCCCGACCGGGAGCAGGTCGTCGGTGCGGACGTAGTCCGAGAGCATGTCGCGCAGCTGGCGCCGGCCACGGTGGAGCCGGGACATGACCGTCCCGATCGGCGTCCCCATGATCTCTGCGATCTCCTTATACGCAAAGCCCTCCACATCGGCCAGGTAGACGGCCAGGCGGAACTCCTCGGGCAGGCGCTGCAGGGCGTCCTTCACCTGGGAGTCGGGGAGGTGCTCGAGCGCCTCGCTCTCGGCCGACTTGAGCCCGGTCGAGGTGTGCGACTCGGCGCGCGCCAGCTGCCAGTCCTCGACGTCCTCGGACATCGACTGCTGCGGCTGCCGCTGCTTCTTGCGGTAGTTGTTGATGAACGTGTTGGTGAGGATGCGGTAGAGCCACGCCTTGAGGTTGGTACCGGGCCGGAACTGGTGGAACGACGCGAAGGCCTTGGCGAAGGTCTCCTGCACGAGGTCTTCTGCGTCCGACGGGTTGCGGGTCATCCGCATGGCCGCGCCGTAGAGCTGGTCGAGGAACGGAAGGGCGTCGCGCTCGAAGCGGGCGGCGCGTTCGGCGTCACCCTCGAGAGCGACATCGACATCGGAGCCGGGCGCCGGGTCGGAGGCGGGGCCGGAGAGATCAGGCTGGTCTGTCATCGTCTCCCAGCCTACCGGGGGCGTCGTACGGTCCATCAGCGCAAGCACGTCGGACTCAACACGGCCACCCGGTCAGGGATTCCCCACGACGTCGCGGACCAGCCACTCGAGCGTCGACTCCACGACCAGGTCGAGGGCCTCGGGCTGGGTCAGTGGCGCGCGGGCCGGCACCTTCAGGCCGTGGTCGGCGGAGGGTACGACGACGAGGTCGACCCCGTCGGGAAACTCCCCCGGCGTGCCCATCGTGTCGCGCTCGCCCTGGACCACCAGGGTGGGCACCCCTGACCCGGTCAGCTCGTCGACGCGCGTCTTGTCGGGCCGGCCCGGCGGATGGAGCGGGAACGCGAGGGCCAGACACCCCGCCGCGCCGAGCCGGAGGGCACAACGGGCGGCCGAGCGAGCGCCCGCGGAACGACCACCGACGACGAACGGCGCTCGCGGCCGAAGCTGCTCCACCGCGGCCGTCAGCCCCACGTCGAGCGTGGGCGGCGCGGTCGCGATCGCGCGGCCGGCGACCCGCCACGGCTGCTCGAAGAGCGCCACCGTGACCCCCTGACGCGGCAGCGCGGCCGCCAGGGCGGCCAGGTCGCGGGCCTCGATGCCGTTGCCGGCCCCGTGGCTCAGGAGCAGGGTCGCCATGGGCCGGCGCGCGGTGTGCAGGACCAGCCGCCCCTCGCCGTACGGCGTGGGCACGGGGCGGGTCGAGGTCACGCGAGGGGGTCCTCGGCCGGGATCGGCTCGACCAGCGCGGCACCGTTGTTGCGGACGTTGTTGACGTCGGTGGACACCGGATAGGCCTCGAGCCGCCCCGGAGCGGCCGGCACGAGCAACGAGAGCAGGCCGTCGCGCGGGGCACCCGGGTCGAGCCAGGACCCCCAGCGGTCGCGCTCGACCATCATCGGCATCCGGTCGTGGATGTGCCCGACGGCGTCCTCCGCCTGGGTGGTGAGCACGGTGCAGGTCCAGCGGAACCGATCGGGATCGTCGTCCGGCCGCGAGGGGTCGCGCCAGATCTCGTAGAGGCCGGCCATCGCCAGCACCCCGCCGTCGCGCGGGTGGATGAAGAACGGCTGCTTGAGCGGCTTGCCCGACCTCCCGGTCTGCTGGGTGGGGTACCACTCGAAGTAGCCGTCGGCCGGGAGCAGGCAGCGACGCGACGCGAAGGCCCGCTTGTACGCCGGCTTCTCGGCCACCGTCTCCATCCGCGCGTTGATCATCCGGTTGCCGATCGCGGGGTCCTTCGCCCACGACGGCACCAGACCCCAGGTGAGCACGCGCAGCTGCCGCTCGGGCGGCTGCGGCTCCGGGTCGTCGCGCGCGGACGGCGAGCGCTCCATCACGGCGTACACCGGCTTGGTGGGCGCGACGTTGTAGTCGGGAGCGAGCGCCTCGTCGACCTTGCTCGTACGGATCTCGAACTCCTCGACGAGATCCTCCGGCTTACGGCTCGATGCGTAGCGCCCACACATGGGGCCAGCGTAGGGCGAGGGACCGACGGGTCAGGAGATCTGGTCGCGCGAGAGCTCGTCGAGCAGGCTCGCCACCGAGTCGGCCGCCATCGGCAGGCTCTCCGTCCAGATGCGGACTCCACCCTGGCCGCGCTCGCCCACCCCGAGGAGGCTGCGGAGCAGCGCCGTACGACGCGCGAGGGAGTCGTCCCGCGAGGCCAGGACGACGATGCGTCGTGGCCCGATCCGGCAGATGGTCTCGCCGCCGCCGAAGACCGAGCGTGCGGACTCGCCGATCCGCGACATCCGCAGGTCGACGCCGAAGACCTCGTCGGCGAGCCCGGTCAGGCGTGGGGCCGAAGCCTCCACCACGACGAGGGCGTAGCGGTCGCGCATCCTCGCACCCCGGGTGTCGCCGCGGTAGAGCTCCATGAGCCGTCCGCGCAGGTGGGCCATGCTGGCCAGCCCGGTGAGCGGGTCGGCGCAGGACAGCTGGTGCATGTAGGCGAGCGTCGCTTCGCTCCAGCCCAGCGCCACGGCGCAGGCGTCGGTGAACGCGGGCTCGCGAGCGAGCACCAGAGAGTAGGTGGACCGGAGGTCGGCCAAGGTCTCCTCGAGGGAGACTCCCTGACTGCCGAGCAGCCTGCCCACGACCTCGCAGGCGTCGGCCGCCGGCCGCCGGCTGGCGAGGGCCTCGCCGACCGCCTCGAAGGGCGTCGGCAGTGCCTCACGCACGTGATCGGGGAGTGCGGACCCGGGTGCGGAGGGAGGCCCGGGCGCGACTTTGTCCCGAAATGCCCAGAACCCCATGTCGCCTCCCTCCTGCCTCCGAGCAGCGCTCTCCGACCTAAGAGACGACACTCCCGTACAGATATGATGCGAGTTCGGCGGCAAATTGTGTCGGTTCCACCCATACTGGCGTCACAAGAGTCGTTGCCGAGCGTTGGAGTGAGTGTGAGCATCTCGCTGTCGCGCGTCGACGGCCCGGGTGATGCCGAGCTGATCTCGGCGGTCCGGGGCGGCGACCTCGACGCGTACGGTGAACTTTTCGCGCGCCATGTGGACGCCGCTCGTCGCCTGGCCCGCCAGCTGGCCGGCCCCGGAGACTCCGACGACCTGGTCTCCGACGCGTTCGCCAAGGTGCTCGCCGTGCTCCAGCGCGGGGGCGGGCCCGACCTCGCCTTCCGCGCCTACCTGCTGACCGCCGTACGACGCCTGCACGTGGACCGCCTGCGGTCCGGGTCCAAGCTCCGGCCGGTCGACGACCTCGAGCCGTTCGACCCCGGGCTGCCCTTCCACGACACCGCCGTGGAGGGCTTCGACAACGCGGCTGCGGCGCGCGCCTTCGCATCGCTGCCCGAGCGCTGGCAGATGGTGCTGTGGCACACCGAGGTGGAGCAGCAGAAGCCCGCCGACATCGGGCCGCTGCTCGGGATGAGCGCCAACAGCGTGTCGGCGCTCGCCTACCGCGCCCGTGAGGGCCTGCGCCAGGCGTTCCTGAGCCAGCACGCCGCCGACCCGGACGACGTCGACTGCGCCTGGGCCCGCGACCACCTCGGTGCCTACATCCGCGGCGGGCTGTCGCGCCGCGACACGGCCCGGGTCGACGAGCACCTCGAGAGCTGCCGGGCCTGTGCCGCGGTCTACCTCGAGCTGAACGACGTGAACTCCGGCCTGGCCGCCCTGATCGCACCGCTCCTGCTGGGCACCGCGGGCGTGGCCTACTACTCCTCCTTCGGCGTCCATGCCGGCGCCGGCGCCGGCGCCTCCGCCGCCTGGACGGCGACGAAGTCGTTCCTCGGCGGTCATACCGCCGTGACGGCGGTCGGTGGCGTCCTGCTGACGGCCGCGGCGTCGGTCGCGATCTACGTCGGCGCCCAGGCGGTGCTCGCCCACGACGTGAACGCCGCCGGCGACGGCGCGTTGCAGCACCCACCGAGCCAGCGAGCCACGCACCCGGCACATCACGGGAAGGGTCACGGCAAGCACCACGGCAAGGGCCAGCACCACACGAAGCACAACGAGTCGCCGTCCCTCGGTCCGAGCTCGCTCCCGACGGTCCCGGTCACCAGTACGACGACCACCGGGCCGACCGCCCCCGCGTCCTCGGACACCACGTCACCACCCACGACTCCGCCCACCTCCGAGCCGACCAGCCCGCCGACCTCCGAGCCGCCGCCGGGCACGATCACCTTCGACTCCAAGCCCCCGGTCGACCCGGCCTTCGGAGACACCTACAAGGTGAAGGCCACGAGTGACTCGGGCGGCGACGTCACGTTCTCGATCGACGACGCGACCACGCGTCGGGCCTGCTCGATCGACGGATCGACGGTGACCTTCGACCACGCCGGGACCTGTGTCATCGACGCCGACCTGGCCGGGAGCAGGCGGGGCGCCTCGACGTCCCAGGCGCAGCAAAAGGTGGTCGTCCCCAAGGAGAAGCCGAAGATCGGCTTCACCTTGCCCGCCACCGGCACGGTCGGCACCAGCGACGGCCTGGCCGCGACCAGCGACTCCGACGGCCGGATCACCTTCGACATCGACCCGGCGATCACAGCCTGCACCCTCGACGGCAGCGCGGTTCGCTACCAGCACGTCGGTGCCTGCGTAGTCACGGCCTCCCAAGCCGCCTCCACCGACTACTTCCCCGGCAGTGCCACCCGGACCGTCACTGTCGATCCTGGTCAGCAGGACGTCACATTCACCTCGACCCCGCCGACCGACCCGGCGTTCCGTGACACCTACGCGGTAAGCGCGACCAGCACCTCCGGCGGCGCGATCGGCTTCGCCGTCGACCCGTCGACCGACGGCTACGCCACCGACCGACAGGCCTGCTCCGTGTCCGACCCGGACCCGACCGACATCACGGCCACCGTCACGTTCAACCACGCCGGCGCCTGCCTCCTCGACGCCAGCCAGGCCGGCACCGACGACTACAACCCGGCCACCACGGCCAAGCCCCAGCAGGTCGACGTACCCAAGGCACGGCAGGACGTCGCGTTCACCTCGACCCGGCCGTCCGACCCGGCGTTCGGCGACACCTACACGGTGCAAGCGACGGGTGGGGGCTCGGGCAACCCCGTGACCTTCTCCGTCGACCGTTCGACCAGCAACAGCGCCGGCGTCGCCTGCACCCTGTCCGACGCCGACCCGACCGACTCCACCGCCACCGTCACCTTCGGCCATGCCGCGAGCTGCGTCATCGACGCCAGCCAGGCCGGCGACTCCGACTACGAGCCCGGCGCCACCGTCGAGCCCCAGCAGATCGACGTACCCAAGGCCGCACAGTCGATCACCTTCACCTCGACCATCCCGACCGGCGCCGAGGTGGGCGACGCGACGTACACGGTGAACGCCTCGGGTGGCGACTCCGGCAACCCGGTCATCTTCTCGGTCGACCCGTCGACGACGAACAACGCCTGCTCGCTCGCGAAGGACGGTCAGACGGTCCTGTGGGACCACGTGGGCACGTGTGTGATCGCAGCCGACCAGGCGGGCAACGATGACTATCAGACCGCGCCGACCGCCACCCTGACGGTCATCGTCGACCAGGGCGCCCCGACCATCGCCTTCACCCTGCCCGGCACCGGCACGGTCGGAGGCAGCGACACCCTCGACGCCACCAGCAACTCCACCGGCCAACTCACCTACGCCGTCGCCAACGGCACCACCAACAACGCCTGCCTGATCAACCCCGCAGGCACCGAGGTCCGCTACCAGCACGCCGGCACCTGCGTGGTCACCGTCACCCAGGCCGAGAGCCCCGACTACCTCTCCGGCACCGCCACCCAGACCGTCACCGTCGACAAGGCCACCCCGACCATCGCCTTCACCCTGCCCGGCACCGGCACGGTCGGAGGCAGCGACACCCTCGACGCCACCAGCAACTCCACCGGCCAACTCACCTACGCCGTCGCCAACGGCACCACCAACAACGCCTGCCTGATCAACCCCGCAGGCACCGAGGTCCGCTACCAGCACGCCGGCACCTGCGTGGTCACCGTCACCCAGGCCGAGAGCCCCGACTACCTCTCCGGCACCGCCACCCAGACCGTCACCGTCGACAAGGCCACCCCGACCATCGCCTTCACCCTGCCCGGCACCGGCACGGTCGGAGGCAGCGACACCCTCGACGCCACCAGCAACTCCACCGGCCAACTCACCTACGCCGTCGCCAACGGCACCACCAACAACGCCTGCCTGATCAACCCCGCAGGCACCGAGGTCCGCTACCAGCACGCCGGCACCTGCGTGGTCACCGTCACCCAGGCCGAGAGCCCCGACTACCTCTCCGGCACCGCCACCCAGACCGTCACCGTCGACAAGGCCACCCAGGCGATCCAGTTCACCTCGACGCCGCCGTCCCCGGCGCACGTGGGCACGACGTACGACGTCAGCGCCACAGGGGGCGACTCGGGGAACCCCGTGGTGTTCAGCTCCACGACCCAGGCCGTGTGCACCGTCCTCGGTGCGCAGGTGACGTTCGTCGCGCAGGGCACGTGCACCGTGGCCGCGGACCAGGCCGGCAACGACGACTACACCGACGCCAAGACCGTCACCCAGAACGTCCGGGTCGACGGCGAGATCCCCGACCTGTCGATCTCCGCCGTGGTGTCGGACACGCCGCCGATCCCCTGGGACCGTCACTGGCACGAGGTGGACGTCACCGTCCACAACCTCGCGATCGGATCCACGGCCACCGTGATCGGGAGCGCTGACAAGAAGAACGTGCAGGTGCTGCCCGAGCTCAACTGCTGGTTCCAGGTCGACGGCATCTGCCACGTGAAGTCGCCTCCGACCGACGGCATGGTCGAGTTCTTCGTCTGGCTGCCCGACGGCTCGAAGAGTGCCCAGGTGACCTTCACGGTCGCGTCGCCCGACAGCCCGGACCCCGATCCGAAGAACGACTCCGTAACGGTGACCGTGCCCGAGTTCAACGCGGAGCGTTAGCCAGCGGCGACATCGGGTAAGAAGTACCCATGACCGCCATCCGCCTGATCGCCCGCCCGATGCTCGCCTCGGCGTTCTTCGTCGGCGCGGCCGGCGCCCTGAAGAACGCCTCGACCCTGGCACCCAAGGCAGCGCGGGTGACCGAGAAGGTCATCCCCCTCGTGCAGCGTGCGGTTCCGAGCGCGCCGATCCCTACCGACCCGGTGGCCCTGGTCCGGATCAACGCCGGCGTGCAGCTCGTCGCGGCCGCTGCCCTGGCGACCGGCCGCGTGCCGCGCCTGTCGTCGACCGTGCTCGCCGCCTCCCTGCTGCCCACGACGGTGGCCGGCCACGCGTTCTGGCGCGAGACCGACCCCGCGACGAAGAAGACCCAGCGGCTCAACTTCTTCAAGGGCATCTCCCTCGTCGGCGGCCTGCTGATCGCGGGCGTCGACACCGAGGGGAAGCCCGGTGTCGCCTGGCGCGCCAAGCGCGCGGCGCGCGACGTACGCCGTGAAGCCAAGCAGCTGGCCCGGCAGGCGCGGTCCGAGGCGCGGGTCGCCAAGGCCCACCTGGCCTGACGCCGCCCCGTCTCCGGGCTGAGCCCGACTCGGCGCTCGGTACGCTGCGCCGGTGACCAGCGAACCGTGGCCGGTGCCGCACGCCCGCGGCCCCGTGCGCGCGGAGGTCTCCCTCCCGGGGAGCAAGTCGCTCACCAACCGCGCCCTCGTGCTGGCCGCGCTCGCCGACGGCCCGTCCGTCGTACGACGTGCCCTACGGTCGCGCGACACCGAGCTGATGGCCGGGGCGCTGTCCGCACTCGGTGCCCGCATCGACACCACCGGCGCCGACTGGCGGGTGGAGCCCGGGCCGACGCGCGGGGACGTGTCGGTCGACTGCGGCCTGGCCGGCACGGTGACCCGCTTCGTCCCGCCGGTGGCCGGGCTCGCCGACGGACCGGTCGCCTTCGACGGCGATCCTCACATGCGTACCCGGCCGATGGGCGAGATCCTGCACGCGCTGCGCACGCTCGGCGTCCGCGTCGAGGGCGACGCGCTCCCGTTCACGGTCCACGGCGCCGGTCGGGTACCGGGTGGCAAGGTCGTGCTGGACGCGTCGGGGTCGAGCCAGTTCGTGTCCGCACTGCTGCTGGCGGGGGCTCGCTTCGACCGAGGGGTCGACGTGGTCCACGACGGCAAGCCGGTGCCGTCGCAGCCCCACATCGACATGACCGTGGCCATGCTGCGCACCCACGGGGTCGACGTGGACGACGCCGAGCCGAGCCGCTGGCGCGTCGCGCCCGGGCCGGTCCGCGCGGTCGACCACGTGATCGAGCCCGACCTGTCCAACGCCGCACCGTTCCTCGCCCTCGCCGTGACCACCCGCGGGTCGGTCACCGTGCGCGACTGGCCACGCTCGACCACGCAGGCCGGCGACGCGCTCCGCGACCTCCTGACCCGGATGGGTTGCCCGGTCGAGCTCGGCGACCGGGGCCTCTCCGTGCGCGGGACCGGCCGCCTCGAGGGGCTGGACGCCGACCTCCACGACGTCGGGGAGCTGACCCCGGTCATCGCCGCGCTCTGCGCCCTGGCCGAGGGACCGTCGTACCTCCGCGGGATCGCGCACATCCGCGGCCACGAGACCGATCGGCTGTCGGCGCTGGCGACCGAGCTGAGGCGCCTGGGCGCCGACGTCACCGAGCGAGCCGACGGCCTCGAGCTGCGGCCGTCGACGCTGCACGGCGGGCTGTTCCACACCTACGCCGACCACCGGATGGCCCACGCCGGCGCGGTGCTCGGCTCGGTGGTCGAGGGCGTCCTGATCGACGACGTCGCAGCCACCGGCAAGACCTTCCCGGACTTCCCGCGGCTGTGGGCCGACCTGGTGGGCACGGCGTGACGTCCGGCCGGTACGACGAGCACGACCACGAGCACTACGAGCGCCCGCGCCGGCACACCCGTCCGCGCACCAAGGAGCGCCCGCGGTACGACGACGCCGTCGAGGGGGTCGTCACCACGGTCGACCGTGGCCGCTTGACGCTGCTCGTGGACGGCGTCACGGTGTGGGCGATCAAGGCCCGACCGCTGGGACGCAAGGGAGTCGTGGTCGGCGACCGCGTGCGCGTGGTCGGCGACGTCAGCGGCGAGGACGGCGCGCTGGCGCGCATCGTCGAGGTCCAGGAGCGTACGACGGTGCTGCGGCGTACCGCCGACGACGACGACCCGGTCGAACGCGTGCTGGTCGCCAACGCCGACCAGCTCGTCGTGGTCACCTCGCTGGCCGATCCCGAGCCCCGCCCGCGCCTGATCGACCGCGCCCTGGTGGCGGCGTACGACGCGAAGATGAAGCCGCTGCTCTGCCTGACCAAGGCCGACCTCGCCGACCCCGAGACGCTCCTCTCGACGTACCGCTCCCTGGGTGTCCCGTGGGTCGTGACCCGTCGAGGCGGCGACCTCACCGAGCTGCGCGACCGCCTGGCGGGTCGCACCAGCGTGCTCGTGGGTCACAGCGGCGTCGGCAAGTCGACGCTGGTGAACGCGCTCATCCCGGCAGCGCGCCGCGACGTGGGCGTGGTGAACGCCGTGACCGGGCGTGGTCGCCACACGTCGACCTCGGCGTTGATGCTGGCGATGCCCGACGGCGCCGGCTGGATCATCGACACCCCGGGGATCCGGTCGTTCGGGCTCGCCCATGTGCGGCCCGAGGACCTGATCGAGGCCTTCCCCGACCTCGACGAGATGACCGAGGACTGTCCCCGCGGCTGCACCCACGGCGCCGACGAGCCGGAGTGCGGTCTGGACGAGGCGGTGGCGCGGGGCGAGGCCGACCCGGACCGGGTCGAGTCGTTCCGGCGGCTGTTGGTGGCGCGGTCGGACCCGGCGTACTAGCGACCCCCCGGACGGGCCTACAGGCCCCAGATGGCGCGGGCGCCGGAGTCGCCGGTCAGGAAGACCCAGACCAGCAGGACGAGCGAGCAGACGACGAGCAGCACCTGCAGGCCGACGGCCACCAGCCCGGTCCTGCCCTCGCGGCCGCCCCAGCCGGAGACGACCGGTGACGCGCCGCCGAGGAGCCAGGCCGCGAGGCCCGTGGGGACGAGGAACCCGAGCATGATCCAGCGCAGGATGCTGCCGCGGTGCCGGTGGGTGCGGACGGAGGCGAGCTGCTCGAGATGGCGCGCATGCTCGAGCGAGTAGCCGGACTGCACCGCGAGCACGCCGGCTGCGGCCGCGATCATCGCCGAGACCACGAGCGGCCAGCGCAGCCACCACCGCCAGCGCGGCAGCACGGCGTACAGGATCCCGCCCAGCCCGGCGAGCGGGGCGAAGACGACGACGACATGGACGATGAGCGGGTGCAGCGGCAGGCCGTTGAAGGTCACGGAGGAAAGGTACGTCGCCCCGAGCCATCCGGTTCGGAATAGCCTGTGCCCCATGCCGCCCGCCGCGACCGACTACACCGACGACCTCCGCCTGGCGCATCTGCTGGCCGACGACGCGGACTCCATCACCACCACGCGCTTCAAGGCGCTCGACCTGCACGTGATGAGCAAGCCCGACCTCACCCCGGTGACCGACGCCGACCATGCCGTCGAGGAGTCGATCCGGCGCACCTTGTCGCGCGCCCGCTCGCGCGACGCGGTGCTCGGTGAGGAGCAGGGCAGCACCGGCCACAGCCAGCGCCGCTGGGTCGTCGACCCGATCGACGGCACCAAGAACTTCGTCCGCGGCGTCCCCGTGTGGGCCACCCTGATCGCGCTCGTGGTCGACGAGGAGGTCGTGCTCTCGGTGGTCTCGGCCCCTGCGTTGCAGCGCCGCTGGTGGGCCTCGGCAGGCAACGGTGCCTGGACGGGACGGTCGCTGCTCAAGGCGACCCGCTGCCAGGTCTCCGACGTACGCCGGCTCGAGGACGCCTCACTGGGCTACTCGTCGTTGGACGGCTGGGACGAGCGTGGGCGGCTGGAGGACTTCCTGTCCCTGATGCGCCGATGCTGGCGTACCCGGGCGTACGGCGACTTCTGGTCCTACATGCTCCTCGCCGAGGGCGCGGTCGACCTCGCCACCGAGCCGGAGCTCGAGCTCTACGACATGGCCGCGCTCGACGTGATCGTGCGCGAGGCCGGCGGGCGGTTCACCTCGCTCGACGGCACCGACGGTCCGTTCGGCGGCAACGCCCTCGCCTCAAACACCCATCTCCACGACGCCGCGATCTCGTTCCTCGGGTCGCTCCCCGACGACGACGACGATCCGGACTCGCCGCGCCGGCCCCCCGGTTCGGTCCACGAGCTGTCCTCGCGAAGGCTCCCAGAGGAGGACTAGCCTCGGGGTAGCGATCCCGACGCATGAGGAGTCACGATGCGCATCAGCGACCTGCTCAGCCGCAAGTCCATCGACCATGTGGTCACGGTGTCCCCCCAGGCGTCCGTACGCGACCTGCTCCGGCTGCTCGCCGAGCACAACATCGGGGCCCTCGTGGTCAGCAACGACGGCGAGTCCGTCGACGGGATCGTCAGTGAGCGTGACGTCGTACGCAGTCTGGCCGGGAGCTCCGGCGACGCCGTGCTCGACGGGGCGGTCAGCGCGATCATGACCAGCGACGTCCAGACCTGCGACCCCCACACGCCAGTGGACGAGCTCCGCATCCTGATGACCGAGCGCCGGATCCGGCACGTCCCCGTGGTCTCCGAAGGCAAGCTGACCGGCATCATCTCCATCGGCGACGTCGTCAAGTCGTCCCTCGACCAGCTCCAGTTCGAGCGCGATCAGCTCGACAGCTACCTGCACCAGACGTAGCTCCCGGTCGGACCGATCGTCCCCACCTCGCACGGCACGAGGGACCTCTGTTGGCCGTAGGCTCACGAGGCATGACCCCCAACGAGCCAGAGCGGGACAAGCCCGAGATCGACTTCCCCGACTTCGCCCCGCCCACCGAGCTGGTGATCGACGACCTGATCGAGGGCGACGGCGAGGAGGCCGTGGCCGGCTCGACCGTGCGGGTGCACTACGTCGGGGTCGCGCACTCGACCGGCGAGGAGTTCGACGCGTCGTACAACCGGGGGGCGCCGTTGGAGTTCCGGCTCGGCGTGGGCCAGGTCATCTCTGGCTGGGACACCGGCGTGCAGGGCATGCGGGTGGGGGGCCGCCGGCAGCTGGTGATCCCGCCGCACCTGGGATACGGCGACCGCGGGGCCGGCGGTGTGATCAGGCCGGGCGAGACGCTGATCTTCGTCTGCGACCTGATCGAGGTGCGCTGAGCCGCGGGGTCTAGCCGACCTGCACGCGGCGCCCGGCGCACTCCACGACGTCACCGGGTGCGAGCTGCCGCCCGCGCCGGGTCTCGACGTCTCCGTTGACCCGCACGAGTCCGCGCGCGAGCAGTCCCTTCGCGTCGGCGCCGGTGTCGACCAGGTCGGAGAGCTTGAGGAACTGGCCGAGCCGGATCGACTCGTCCTGCAGCGGTACGACGACCGGCTCGCTCATCGTTCCTCCCCCTTCATCGGTTCGGCCAGCATGGGACCATCCTCCATCAGCTCAGTTCACCAGCACCGCGACGGTGTGGATCACCACGCCGACCAGGCCGCCGACGATCGTGCCATTGATCCGGACGAACTGCAGGTCGCGACCCACGTGCAGCTCGATCCGCCGGGCGGCCTCCTTGCCGTCCCAGCGCGCGATCGTGTGGGTGATGATCGCGGTCACCTCGGCGCCGTACCGGGCCACCGCGAAGACCGCGAGGTCCGCGGCCGTGCCGTCGAGGCGGGCGCCGAGCTCGTCGTCCTCGCGCAGCCGTACCCCGAACGCCGACAGCTCGATGCCGAGGCGCTCGCGGACGGCGCCCTCCGGGTCGACCAACGAGGCCTGGAGCGCCCGGCGGAAGGCGTTCCACAGGGCGATGCCGGACTCCACCACCTGGGGGTGCTCGAGGAGCCGGTCCTTGAGCCGCTCGGTCCGCTGCTGGGTGTCAGGGTCGTGCTGCAGGTCGTGGGCCAGCTGGTTCAGCATCGAGTCGAGCGCCTGCCGGGCCTGGTGCCTCGGGTCGCGGCGGACGTCGTCGAGCCACAGCACGAGCTCGGTGTGCAGCCGCCGGGTCACCGCGTCGTTGAGCCGCGACGGCGCCCACCACGGCGCCCGCTGCTCGAGGACCTCGGCGAACGTGTCGGGATGCTCCACCAGCCAGCGGTGCATCTCGTCGAGCGTGAGGTCGACCAGGCCGTGGTGGATGTCGTCGCGCACCACCTCGGCGAGCAGCCCGCCGGCGAGCGGCGAGATCGGCTCGTCACGGAAGCGCGGGACGAGCGCGTCGGTCACGAACGACGCGATGTGCTCGTCGCGCACCCGCCCCAGGCCGATCGAGGCCACCTCGCAGACCTCGTCGACCACCCGCCGTACGTTGGCCGGGTCGGCCAGCCACTGTCCGCACCGCCTCGAGACCCCCGCCGAGGCGACCCGGTCACGGATGATCGTCTCCTGCAGGAAGTTCTCGCCCACGAACTCCTCGAGGCTCCGCCCGAGCTCGTCCTTGCGACGGGGGATCAGCGCGGTGTGCGGGATCGGCAGGCCCAGCGGGTGCTTGAAGATCGCGGTCACGGCGAACCAGTCGGCGATGGCACCCACCATCGACGCCTCGGCGCCGGCGTTCACGAACCCGAGGAAGCCGTCCTGGCCGAGGGTCACCAGGTAGACCACGGCCGCGAAGGCCAGCAGCGAGACCGCCAGGGTGCGCATCCGGCGCAGCCCGCGCCGTCGCTGGGCGTCTGCCTCCGGATCGGGGGTGATCATCGAGATCGGCCCCGCGGTCGTGGTGGTCACCCTGCGATTCTCGCCCATTCCGGCAAGGCCCGGCGTATCGCCGGGCGCCCACCGGACGTCGTACGACGCGGATGCCAGAATGCGGCCCATGGCTGCCTCGACACCGGACCGACCCCGCACGGTGATCACGTTCGGCACCTTCGACGTCTTCCACGTCGGGCACCTCCGCGTGATCGAGCGGGCCGCAGCGCTCGGCGACCGGCTGGTCGTCGGGGTCTCGGCCGACGAGCTCAATCTGCGCAAGAAGGGCCGTGAGCCGGTGTTCAGCCAGGGCGAGCGGATGGCGATCGTCGGTGCGCTGCGGATGGTCGACGAGGTGTTCGTCGAGGAGAGCCTCGAGCTCAAGCGCGAGTACATCGAGCGCTTCCACGCCGACGTGCTGGTGATGGGCGACGACTGGGCCGGCAAGTTCGACGAGTTCGGCGACGTCTGCGAGGTCGTCTACCTCTCGCGTACGCCGGCCATCTCGACCACGGCCCTGATCGAGAAGATCGCCTCCGGCTGACCGGTCTAGGGTGTGTGGGTCTCGGGGCAGGCTCTCCCGTGACGCCTGGCGACCGCCGTCGTCGCCCGACCCTCACCGTCAACCAGGGAGATCGACCCATGCGCCGCTCCGTCGCCGCCGCCGTGGTGGCCCTCAGCACCGCTCTGACCGTCACGTCCGTGGCCGCCTCGTCGTCGACCGCAGCCGGGGGCTCGACGACCCGGTCGACCGCGGCCGCTGCCGAGGCACGGCAGGCGCTACGCACCGCGGCCCACGTCCTGGCCGGGCGGGCGTCGCACACCAGCGCGACGATGGCGCTGCTGCAGCTGCGGTTGTCGCTGAGCCACCTGACCGGTGACGACCGTCGTCAGGCGGCCGCGATCCTGGCCCGGCCGACCGACCATCCCGACTTCAACGGCCAGACGTACAAGGTGCCGGCCAAGAAGAAGTGCCGCGGGCACATCTGCATCCACTGGGTGCCCACGACGAAGGACGCTCCGCCCAACAAGCACTGGGTGACCCGGATGCTGAAGATGATGGACCACGTCTGGTCCTACGAAGTGGGCAAGCTCGGTTACCGCAAGCCGCTCTCCGACGGGCACCGCGGCGGCAACGGCAAGTTCGACGTCTACCTCAAGGAGCTCCACCACCAGGGCCTGTACGGCCTGACCACGGCCGAGCGGCCCACGTCGTACAGCCGGCGGCTCTTCTCCTCCTATCTCCTGCTCGACAACGACTTCGCGCGCCGCCAGTACCACGCCAACCCGATGGCGACCGCGAAGGTCACCGCGGCGCACGAGTTCTTCCACGCGATCCAGTTCGGCTACGACGCTCGCGAGGACAGCTGGCTGCTGGAGTCCACCGCCACCTGGATGGAGGACCAGTACGACGACGCCGGCAACGACAACCGGCAGTACCTCCCCTACGGCCAGCTGGCCCATCCCGGCCAGCCGCTGGACACCTTCCAGCCGGGCGGCTTCGCACAGTACGGCAACTGGCCCTTCTTCGAGTACCTCAGCGAGCACTTCGGCCGCGGCATCGTGAAGTCCATCTGGAACCACGCCGCGGTCTTCCACGGCGGCGGTCACGACTTCTCGGCGCAGGCGATCCGCGCGGCCGTCCGCCGGCACGGTGGCCTGACCAGCGTCTTCGCCCGGTACGCCGCCGGCAACACCGCGCCGTCCCACGCGTACCAGGAGGGCCAGCACTTCCCGTCGTCCGGCTACGTCGGGACGTGGACGCTGTCGAAGGCGGCGCCGAGCAGTGGCTGGCAGCGCTTCCAGGTGCATCACCTGGCCTCGGACAACGTCCGTGCCGTACCCGGTTCAGACCTCGCGGGCAAGGCCTGGCAGCTCCGGGTGCAGGTCAACGGCCCGCGGCGGGGGAAGATGCCGGCGGCGTACGTCCTGGTGCACCGCCGCCACCACCACACCGGACACGCGCTGGTGCACCTGAACCGCAAGGGGTTCGGCAGGGTGCGGGTGCCCTTCAGCCACGCGCAGGTGAGCTTCGTCAGCGTCACGCTCGCGAACACGTCGACGAAGTTCCACGGGTGCGGCCACGGCTCCTACTCCTGCCAGGGCTCGCCGGACGCGCCGCACCCGACGTTCGCGGTGAAGCTGGTGGCCGTCCAGCACTGACCGCCTGGGTACGACCGGGTCATCCATCGGTCACCGTTCCGTCACTCTTCCGTGACACCACTGTCGGTGGGCCTGGCTATGGTGAACAGCGCTGTGCGCACGACCTCCCAGACATCCGTCTCAACGAGGTGACCCAGATGACGACCACGACCCGCAACCCTCTCGACCTCCTCGGTCGGTTCGACCAGGTCAGGGCGGACACGGAGGCGTTGGCCGCGCCCCTGTCGCCGGAGGACCAGACCGTCCAGTCCATGGCCGACGTCTCCCCCACGAAGTGGCACCGCGCCCACGTCACATGGTTCTTCGAGACGTTCGTGCTCGCCGACAACGAGCCCGAGTTCGAGCCGTTCCAGGACACCTACTGGTTCCTGTTCAACAGCTACTACGAGAGCATCGGCCCCCGCTACGCCCGGGCCGAGCGGGGCGCGATCAGCCGTCCGGGCGCCCATGACGTCGGCGTCTACCGCCACCATGTCGACGATCGGATGCGCGACCTGATCGACCGCCTCGACGAGGGGGCGCTCTCCAAGGTCGCCGACACCATCGAGCTCGGCTTCCACCACGAGCAGCAGCACCAGGAGCTGCTGCTGATGGACATCAAGCACGTGCTGTCCCTCAACCCGCTCCGCCCGGCGTACGCCGGCTCCCCCAGCGCCGCCGCCGCGCCCGACCGGCTCGGCTGGGTCGACTTCGACGGGGGGCTCGTCGAGATCGGGCACGAGGGCGAGGGCTTCAGCTTCGACAACGAGCTGCCTCGCCACCAGCAGTGGCTCGGCCCCTACCGGCTGGCCGACCGCCTGGTGACCAACGGCGAGTGGCTGGAGTTCATGCGCGACGGCGGCTACCGGCGCCACGAGCTCTGGCTCTCCGACGGCTGGGCCGCGGTCAACGCCGAGGAGTGGCGGGCGCCGTGCTACTGGGTCGAGCTCGACGGCGAGTGGTTCGAGCACACCCTCAACGGCACCTGGCCGGTCAACCCCGGGCTGCCGGTCAGCCACGTCAGCTTCTACGAGGCCGAGGCCTACGCGTCGTGGGCCGGCAAGCGGCTGCCCAGCGAGGCGGAGTGGGAGCACGCCGCCACGCAGTCCGGGCTGGGCTCACCCGACGACGCGGGCAACCTCGCCGACTCCACGACGTTCCACCCGAGGTCCGCCGGCCCGGCCACCGGCGGGCTGCGCCAGCTGTTCGGCGACTGCTGGGAGTGGACCTCCTCGGCCTACCACGCCTACCCGGGGTTCCATCCGCCGTCGGGTGCCATCGGCGAGTACAACGGGAAGTTCATGTCCAACCAGATGGTGCTTCGCGGGGGTTGCGCGTTCACCCCGGCCGGCCACGCGCGGGCGTCCTATCGCAACTTCTTCCCGCACCGAGCCCGCTGGGCGCTCTCCGGCGTACGCCTGGCCGAGGGTGGGGCCGCCTCGTGACCCGCACCAGGGTCTCGGTCCTGCTCGAGCCCGGGTCGGCCAGCAACGCCCTCGTCCAGGACGTGCGCCGTGGCTTGGGCTCGCAGCCGCTGACGCTGCCTCCCAAGTGGCTCTACGACGACGAGGGCTCGCGGCTCTTCGACGAGATCACCCGGTTGCCGGAGTACTACCCGACCGAGGCCGAGCGGTCGATCCTGACCGAGCGGGCTGCCGAGATCGCCGCCCTGAGTGACGCGACGACCCTGGTCGAGCTCGGCAGCGGCACGAGCGACAAGACGCACACCCTGCTCCGGGCCTTCGCCGCGGCCGGGCACCTGTCGCGCTTCGTGCCGGTCGACGTGTCCGAGGGCACGCTGCGCGACGCCGCCGAGCAGATCGCCGCGACGTACGACGGCATCCGGGTCGAGGCGATCGTCGGTGACTTCACCCTGCACCTGGGCCACCTGCCGCGTGACGACCGCAAGCTGGTCGCCTTCCTGGGCGGCACCATCGGCAACCTCTACGTCGAGGAGCGCCGCGCCTTCCTCGGGGCGCTGGCCGACTCGTGCGAGCCGGGCGACTGGCTGCTGCTCGGCACCGACCTGGTCAAGGAGGCCGACCGCCTGATCGCGGCGTACGACGACCCGGCCGGCATCACCGAGCGGTTCGTCCGCAACGGTCTGCAGGTCCTCAACCGCGACCTCGGCGCCGACTTCGACGTGGAGGCCTTCACCTACGTGCCGTTCTGGGATCCCCACCTGCGTCGTATGGACCTCCGGCTCCGCTCCGAGATGCCCCAGCGCATCCGGATCCCCGGCGCCGACCTCGACCTCCAGCTCGCCAGCGGCGAGGAGATCCGGATGGAGATCTCCACCAAGTTCACAGTCGACTCCATCCGCGAGGAGCTCGGCGCGGTCGGCTTCGAGGTCGCCCGTACCTGGACCGACGGTCGCGACGACTTCGCGGTGACGCTGGCGCGCAAGCTGGAGGACTGACCCGGCCACTACGCTGCCCTTGGGTGCACGAGGGAGGGGGGTCATGACCAAGGCGACCATCCTGGCGGTCGACGACGACGCGGCGGTCTCGCGTGCGATCGTGCGTGACCTCCGGGCCCGCTACGGCGCGGACTACCGGATCCTGCGGGCCACCTCCGGTGGCGAGGCACTGAGTCTGCTCAAGGAGCTGACGCTCAAGGACCGGCCGCTCGCCCTCGTCGTCTCCGACCAGCGGATGCCCGGCATGACCGGCATCGAGCTCCTCGGTCACGTCCGGGAGCAGTCCCCCGACACCAAGCTGCTGCTGCTGACGGCGTACGCCGACACCGACGTCGCGATCACCGCCATCAACCAGATCGGCCTCGACTACTACCTCTTCAAGCCCTGGGACCCGCCCGAGGAGCGCCTCTACCCCGTCGCGGACGACCTGCTCGGCGACTGGGTCGAGCTCCATCCCGACCAGGACTCCGAGATCCGGGTGGTCGGGCACCTGTGGTCCGACGAGAGCTACGACGTCAAGATGTTCCTGACCCGCAACCACGTGCCCTACCGCTGGCTCGACGTGGAGCGCGAGCCCGAGGCGCGGCAGCTCGTCGACCTGGCCGCCGCGGCTCCCGAGGAGCTCCCGCTCGTGCTCATGCCCGACGGTCAGCAGCTCCGAGCGCCCGGCACGGTCGCCCTCGCCGAGGCCCTCGGGCTCCGGACGAGCGCCCAGCAACCGCTCTACGACCTCTGCATCGTGGGCGGCGGCCCGGCGGGGCTGGCGGCGGCCGTCTATGCGGCGTCCGAGGGCCTGCGCACGGTCGTCGTCGAGCGTGACGCCCCGGGCGGCCAGGCCGGCCAGAGCGCGTCGATCGAGAACTACCTCGGCTTCCCCAAGGGTCTCTCGGGAGCCGACCTGACGCACCGAGCGGTCGCTCAGGCGGCGCGCTTCGGCGCCGAGACGGTGCTCACCCGCGAGGTCAAGGGGCTGGAGTCCCGCGGGCCGGTCCGCGCCGTGCTGCTGGAGGGTGGCGGCCAGATCGAGGCCCGGGCCGTCGTCATCGCGACCGGGGTCTCCTACCGCCGGCTCGAGGCCGAGGGGATCGACGCCCTCGGCACCCGCGGCGTCTCCTACGGCGCGACCGCCAGTGAGGCGCCACAGTGCGCCGACGAGGACGTCTACGTCGTCGGGGCGGCCAACTCGGCCGGGCAGGCCGTGCTGAACCTCGCGCGCTACGCGCGCCTGGTGGTGATGGTGGTCCGGGCGTCGGTCCTGGAGCAGACGATGTCGGAGTACCTCGTCCGCCGCATCCGAGCGGCACCCAATGTCGAGGTGCGGGTGTGCACCGAGGTGGTCGCGGTACGCGGGGACGGGCATCTCGAGGGCCTCACCCTGGCCGACCGCGCGACCGGCCGCCAGTACGACGTGGACACCCACCGCCTCTTCGTCTTCATCGGCGCCCTGCCGCGCACCGACTGGCTCGGTGACGACGTCGTACGCGACGACAAGGGGTTCATCGTCACCGGGCCCGACCTGGCTCGCGCGGACCGCGCCTCCCGCTGGTCGGCCGGCCGGACGCCGTACGCCCTGGAGACCAGCGTGCCGGGGGTGTTCGCTGCCGGCGACGTACGCCTCGACTCCATGAAGCGCGTCGCCTCCGCGGTGGGTGAGGGCGCGATGTCGGTGTACCTCATCCACCGCTACCTCGAGACCGTCTGATGGACGCCCGGGAGCTGCGCGGAATCCCGCTGTTCGACGGGCTGTCCGACGGCCAGCTCGGCGCGCTGGCCGGGGTGGGGGTCGAGCAGGCCTTCGCGGCGGGCGAGGAGCTCTTCCACGAGGGTGGCCCCGCCGACCGGTGGTGGGTGCTGCTCGAGGGCTCGATCACCCTGCACCGGATGATGGGCAACGAGGAGAACCAGCTCGGGGTGATGTCGGCCCCCGGGCAGTGGGCGGGCGGGTTCGCCGCGTGGGACGACCACGGCATCTACCACGCGACCGGCCGTGGCGGCGAGGCCGGCCGGGTCCTGCGGATCTCCGCCCCGGACCTGCGAGCGCTGTCCCACCAGTGGTTCGCGTTCGGGGTGCACTTCATCGAGGGTCTCGCCAACACCGTGCGCCGGATCGAGAGCACGGCCCGCGAGCGTGAGGCCCTGGCGGCGCTCGGCACCCTGGCCGCCGGGCTCGCGCACGAGATCAACAACCCGGCGTCGGCCGCGACGCGAGCCGTCGACGCGCTGCAGACCACCAGTGAGTCGCTCACCGCCTCGCTCGGCAGCCTTGCGCGGCGCCCGATCACCGCCGATCAGTTCGTCGCACTCGACCGGCTGCGCCAGGACGCGACCCTTTCCTCCTCCGACCTCGACCCGATCGAGGCCGCCGACCTCGAGGAGGAGCTCAGCGACTGGTTCGCCGACCACGACGTCGAGAGCGGGTGGCTGCTGGCGCCGCCCCTGGCCTCGCGCGGGCTGACGCCCGCCTGGTGCGAGCAGGTCCTGACCGTCCTGGGCGACGGACCGGCCGGCGCCGGGTTCGAGTGGGTCGCGAGCTCCCTCTCCCTCACCGACCTGCTCGGCGAGGTCAAGGAGGCGACCGGCCGGGTCTCGGCGCTGGTCGCTGCGGTGCGGTCCTACTCGCAGCTCGACCGAGCCTCCGTGCAGCTGACCGACGTGGTCGAGGGGCTCGACAGCACGCTGACCATGCTCGCGCACAAGCTGCGGGACGGGGTGACGGTGGTCCGCGACTACGACGCCGCAGTCCCCCGCATCGAGGTGATGGCCGGCGAGCTCAACCAGGTCTGGACCAACCTGATCGACAACGCGGTCGACGCGATGGACGGCCAGGGCACGCTGCGGGTGACCACTCGCTTCGATCGGGCGGGCTGGGTGGTCGTCGAGATCGGTGACTCGGGCCCGGGAATGACCGAGGAGACCCGGCGGCACGCGTTCGAGCCCTTCTTCACCACCAAGCCCGTCGGGAAGGGCACGGGTCTCGGACTCGACATCTCACGCCGGATCGTCGTCGACCGGCACAGCGGCGAGATCGCGATCGACTCCACCCCGGGCGACACCGTCGTCCGGGTCCGGCTACCGGTGGTCCACCGAGCCGACCCCTGACCGCCGTGCCGGGCCGGGGACTGGTCGGCCCGGGCACGACGGGGTCTCAGAGGTCCATGTGCTCCATCGCCAGGTAGGTGTGGGCGACGGACGACACCGGGTCGGCCGCGAAGTGCCGCTGCAGCGCGCGGTCCCTGAGGGCGTTGTCCAGCGACGCCATGATCATCGACTGGTCGAGGACCAGGATCCGGTGGCCGACCGCGCCGGTGGTCGGGTTCACGGCGTCGAAGAAGCCGCGCGACCCGTAGACGCCCGGGTACCGCGACCTCAGCCTCATGAGGTTGTCGTACGCCGCCTTCGGCGCCACGTCGAGGGCCAGGAACGACGCGTGCGGGGTCACCGTGTCCTCGGTGGCGCAGGCATGGCACTGCGACAGCTGCTCGTTGGGCTGCTCGGCCGTCGCCCCCTGCCCGAAGTATGGGAACGTCAGCCCCTCGACGCCGAACCCGCCGTACCCACCGGAGTCGTCGGCCGTGCTGGACGGCGACATCCCCCAGACCGGCAGCCCGAGCGCCTCGGTGGCGTACTTCTTCTGTACGTCGACCGTGCGGGCGTCGGCCAGCCCGAAGCCGTGTGTGCCCCACGACGACTCGGGCACGACCTCGTTGGCCATCAGGCCCTCGAACATGCCGCCGGCGAAGGTCGGGATGAACTTCAGGTGGGTGCCCGGGTAGGTGTAGGAGCCCTCCCAGACCGGGAACTGCCGGCCGGACTGCGGGTCGGTGACGGTCTGCCACGAGCCGTCCATCGGCCACTGGCCCTGCCACGAGAAGTCGGGGTCGTCCGCGCAGTCGGCGTACGGCGCGGGGGGTGGCAGCTCACGCCAGCTCCGCCACCACACGTTCCCCGGCATCTGGTGCAGCCCCATCCCGAGGTACGCCGAGATGCGCGGGTCGGAGTAGAGCGCGCCGTTGTGGTAGTAGTGCGTCCAGTTGTCGCCGACGTCGGGCGGGTTGCCCTTGTAGAAGCCGCCGAACATCTGCCCGGTCGGCTGGTTCCCCTGGATGTCGCGGTTGACGTTGCAGTGCGTCTCCGCGCGGCCGTCGTAGAAGATCGAGAAGTCCATCTTCGCGAGCAGCGAGCTCGCCAGGTGGCGGGCACCAGGCAGGGCCTGCCGGACGACGACGAGCCCGGAGGCGTACCACCCGTTGTCGACGTTGGAGACGAACGAGCAGTTGTCGAACGTACTTCCCGTCGACGGACAGTCGCCGGCGCCCGGGTTGAGCAGGACGTGGCCGTTCGTGGTGTCGTACCACTGGTAGAGGAAGCCCTGGAAGGCGCCGAGCGACGCGACCGAACGCAGCGTCGCGTCGGCCTCGGCGGTCGCCCGGTCGCGGCTGATCAGGCCGAGGTCGGCCGCCGACACCAGCGACCAGAGGTAGACGCCGATGTTGGCCGACGACGTGTACTCCCCGCGGCCGGTCGGCGTCGTGGAGCCGCCGGCGTAGGTGAGGTTGTCGAGCGGGAGGTGGGTCTGCGGGTCGACGTCGTCGCCGAAGAACTTCCAGGTGTCCTTGGCGATGGCCATGAGGTGGTGTCGCTGGTCGGGCGTGAGCCCGTGGTACGGCGCGACGCCGGCGGCGCGAGACGGCCCGGCCCAGGTGCTCGTGGTCGCCGCCTGGGCAGAGGGGGTGTGGGCCTGGGCGGGCACGGCGAGGGCGGTCGCGGCAAGCACCGCCGTCGAGGCGCTCCACAGGCGTTTCCGGTTCATCACTGACAACCTTTCCGAGAGGCCTCAGCCCGCGGCCGAGGGGGCGGCGACCGCATCGAGCAGCGCCACCGTGTAGTCGTCCTGCGGATGCTGCAGGACCTGCTTGGTCTCCCCGTGCTCGACGACCTTGCCGTGGTTGAGCACGAGGATCCGGTCGGTCACGACCCGCGCACTGAGCAGGTCGTGGGTGATGTAGAGCAGGCTCAGCCCGCGGTCGTTCCGGAGCTTCTCCAGCAACCGGAGGACGCCGGCCCGCAACGACACGTCGAGCATCGACACCGGCTCGTCGGCCACGATCAGCTGCGGGTCGCAGGCCAGCGCCCGCGCGATGACGACGCGCTGGCGCTGGCCCCCCGAGAGCTGGTGCGGCAGCTTCGCGGCGTACTGCTCGGTGGGCGTGAGCCCCACCGTGTCGAGCAGCTCGTGGACGCGGTCACGGGCCTGCCGGGCATCCATGCCGAGGTAGTTCTGGCACGGCCGGGAGACGGTGTAGGCGACGGTGTGCAGCGGGTTGAGCGCGCCGTACGGGTCCTGGAAGACCATCTGGACGTCGCCATGGAACCGGCGCAGCGCTCGTCCGCGGAGCTGGTCGACGCGGGTCGTGCCGAAGGTGACACTGCCGCTGGTGGGGCGCTCGGAGGCGGTGACCATCTTGGCGATCGTGCTCTTGCCGCTGCCGCTCGCTCCGACCAGCCCGACGGCCGCCCCCGGCTCCAGCGTGAACGACACGTCGTCGACAGCCGTGAGCGCGGGGTGGCCGCGACCGCGGTAGACCTTGGTCACGCCCTCGACCCGGAGCTCGGGCACCTGCGCACTGCGGTGGTCAGACAAGGCTCGCCTCCTGCTCGGTACGTCCGGCTCGCACGTGGCAGGCCGCCTCGCCGCCCCCGAGCGGGGTCAGCGCCGGGTCGACCTGGAGGCAGACCTCCTCGGCCAGCGGGCACCGCGGTGCGAAGGAGCATCCCGACTTCGCCAGGGACAGGTCCGGCGGCGACCCCGGGATGCCGCCGAGCACGACCTCGTCGGCCCGCGGGTCGGCGTAGCAGCCGAGCAGGGCCTCCGTGTAGGGATGGTGCGGTCCGGCCAGCAGCCGTCTGCTGGGCTGGTCCTCGACGATCCGGCCGGCGTACATCACCACGACCCGATCGGTGGCCTCGAGGACGACGCCCAGGTCGTGGCTGATCAGGATCGCGGTGAAGCCGCTCTCGCGCTGCAGGTCGGCGATCGTCGCCATCACCGCCTTCTGCACGATCACGTCGAGCGCCGTGGTCGGCTCGTCGAAGACGATCAGCTTCGGGTCGAGCGAGAGGGCGAGGGCGATCGAGACGCGCTGGCGCATCCCGCCCGAGAGCTCGTGGGGGAACCTTCCGAGCACGTCCGCAGGCAGGCGTACCTTCTCGAGCAGCTCGGCCCCGCGCCGGCGTACGGCCTGCCTGGAGGTGTCCTCGCCTGCTCGCGCGTGGGCCCGGATGATGTCGCGGAGGTGGGCCTCGACGCTACGCACGGGGTTGAGCGCGTTCATGCCGCTCTGCAGCACGAGCGCGATGCCGTTGCGACGCTGCGCCCGCAGCGCCTCACCGGTCAGCGAGGCGAGGTCGACGCCGTCGAAGACGATCCGGCCGCCGGCCAGGCGCGCGGGCGGCTGGAGCAGGCGGGTGAGGGCGAAGCCGAGGGTGGACTTGCCGCAGCCCGACTCCCCCACGATGCCGAGGAACTCTCCGGCCCGCAGGGTCAGGTCGACGTCGCGTACGGCGTGCACGGGCGCGCCGCCGGGCGGGTGGTAGGCGACGTCGACGCCGGTCGCCTCGAGGATCGCGGCCATCACTTCTCCCGCAGTCTCGGGTTGGACAGCGCGTCGACACCGAAGTTGATCAGCGTGAACGACACCGCCAGCAGCGCGATCATCAGGCCGGGCGCGAACACCAGCACCCACTGCCCGGTGAGCAGGGAGTTCTGCTGCTGGGCGTAGTAGAGGATCGTGCCCCAGCTCACGGTGTTCGGGTTGCCGAGCCCGAGGAACTCCAGGCTCGCCTCGGCCATCACCGCCGCGGTGGCCGCGGCGAAGAAGCTGCCGGCCACCAGCGACGTCATGTTGGGGAGGATCTCGCGGAACACGATCCGGAACAGGCCCTCGCCGGAGAACACCGCCGAGGTGACGAACTCGCGCTCGCGGATCGAGATGGCCTGGCTCCGGACGACGCGGGCGCCGGTGGCCCAGCTGGTGAAGGCGACGACGAGGACGATGGTCCACACGGAGCGGTTCGGGACGTAGGCGGCGAGGATGATCATCAGCGGCAGGCCGGGAATGACCAGCGCCAGGTTGGTCAGGAAGCTGAGCACCTCGTCGATGATCCCGGGCCGATAGCCCGCGACCAGGCCGATCGTCGCGGCCACGACCGTCGCGGCAGCGCCCGCCGCGAGGCCGACCAGTAGCGAGACCCGGGCGCCGTACAGGACCTGGGAGAAGACGTCCTGGCCGTTCCCGGTGGTCCCGAACCAGTTGGACGACGAGGGGTTCTGGTACGGCGTGAACGTCGTCGCGGTCGGCGAGTGGGGTGCGATCAGCGGCGCCAGGACCGCCATCAGCAGGAAGAGCCCCAGCAGCACGATCCCGATCCGGGCCTTGCCGTTGCTCCACAGGGTGCGGAAGGCCCGGCTGAGGAAGAGCAGCGGCCCGGGCAGGTGCGACTCCCCCGCCGGCTTGGCGACGACCCGCGTGCCCGGATCGAGCGGCGGTGGGGCCGTCGTGGTCAGGATGCTCATTCGGGGCCCCCGCGGCGATGTGCGGCGGAGGAGCGGAGCGGGGGAGACGGAGAGCGTCGTGGGGTGAATCTCATCCGCGCCTCACCCTCGGGTCGAGCCGGACGTAGAGCAGGTCCACCACGAAGATCGCGACCAGCATGCTCACGCTGATCACCAGGAAGAGCGCCTGCATCAAGGGGAAGTCGTGGTTGCTGACCGCGATGTAGAGCAGGTTGCCGAGACCGGGATAGCTGAAGACGCCCTCGACCAGGATCGACCCGCCCACGACCGCGCCGAGCGACAGGCCGAAGGCCGTCACGTTGGGCAGCAGCGCGTTGCGGGCGGCGTACCCGAGGGCGATGGTGCGCGGCCGCAGCCCGTTGGCCTCGGCGAATGTCACGTAGTCCTCCCCCAGCGTGTTGATCATGTTGTTGCGCATCCCGAAGACCCAGCCCGACAGCGACGTGACGGCCAGCGTCAGCGCGGGCAGGAAGCTGTGCGAGACGGCGTTCACGATGAAGCTCGCGCTGAAGGTGGGCGTCAGGCCCGGGCTGTAGCCGCCCTTGAGGGGGAACGCGTTGAGCTTGAACGCCATCGTGAAGAGCAGCAGCATCCCGAGCCAGAACGGCGGGAACGCCGCGAACAGCGTCGCCCCCACCGTGACGGTCGCGTCGGACTTCGTGCCGCGCCGCCAGCCGGCGTACACCCCGAGCAGGGTGCCGATCACGAACGCGACGATCGTGGTGATGCCGACGAGCAGCAGCGTCCACGGCAACGCGGTCAGGATCGTGTGGGCCACCGTCTGGTTCGGGAAGCTGTACGACGACCCGAACCGCATGCGGGCGGTGTTCCCGAGGTAGTCGACGTACTGCGAGAACATGCTGCCGTGCGGGGAGCCGAGCTGGATCTCGAGCGCGTGGACCTGGGCGTTCGAGACCTGCTGGCCCCCCTGCGACAGCTTCGCGATGGCGGCGTCGACCGGTGATCCCGGCATCAGCCGTGGCAGCAGGAAGTTGAGCGTGACCGCGGCCCACAGCGTGACCGCGAACAGCACGACCTTCCGGACGACGTAGCTCATGGGGTCACGACGCCCGCTGCAGGTGTGTGACGACCTCGAGAATCGCGTTGTTGTAGCTGGTCGGCAGCGTGTACGGGTCGCTCTTCGACGGCCATCCGGTGAAGTTCTTCGTCGAGAACAGGCCCCAGCTGCCGCCGTAGTACATCAGGACGATCGGCACCTGGCTGTACATGATCCTCTCGAGCGCATGCGTCGCCTTCTGCTGCTTGGTCTTGCTGGTGGCTCCGGCCAGGGCGTTCAGCAGCGAGTCGGCCCTGGGGTTCTGGTACCGCTCGAAGTTGTTCGCGGTGGCCGTGCCGACGGGAGCCGCGAAGGCACTGTTCAGCGCGTTGTTGAAGTCCGTGTACGGGTCACCGGTGCCGCCGTACCCGCCGAACGCCGCGTCGTAGTTGCCGCTCTGCGTCGCGCTCGTGTACGGCGTGGCCTGCGGGGTGTCGAGGCTCGCCTTGATCCCGATCGCACTGAGCTCGTTGACGACCTCCTTGCCGGCGGCCACCCAGTCGCTGTAGTTGGCCGGCATCATGATGGACATCGACACCTGGTTGCCCGCGGAGTCGAGGAGCTTGCCGCCCTGCTGCCGGTAGCCGGCCTTCTGGAACTCCTTGATCGCACCGCTGGTGTCCTGGGCGACGTTGCCGGCGGTCGGGATGTTCGGGTCGAGCCACTTCTGCAGGTTGGGCAGGACCAGGCCGGACTGGCTGGCGCCCTTCTCGTAGCCGTTGACCGCCTTGGCCGCGATCGTGTTCCGGTCGAGCGCCAGGCTGATGCCACGGCGGAAGTCGACGTTCTGGTACGGCTTCTTGGTCAGGTTGAGGAACAGCCCGATGGTGCCGCCCGGCGGGAACCAGTAGGTGTTGTGCGAGTCCTTGCTGACATAGGTCTTCTGGACGTCGGGCAGGTAGTTGTAGGCCCAGTCGAACTTGCCGCTGGTCACGTCGAGCTGGTTGGTGGTCTGGTTGGTCGACTGCGCGGGCATCACGACCTCGTCGGGCGCGATCTTGGCGGCCTGCCAGTAGTCGGGGTTCTTCTTCAGCGAGTACTGCGTGGGCGCGAACTTGTCGAGCGTGAACGGCCCGGTGCCCACCGGCTCGGTGTTGGCGAACTTGGATGGGTCCGAGACCTTGGCCCAGACGTGCTGCGGCACGATCACCTGCGCGGCGAGGACGCCGACGAAGGGCACGTTGGGCTGCTTGAAGGCGACCGTCACCTTGTCGCCGGAGGCCTTCGCGCCGGAGATCTGCGACCAGATGCCCGACGCGTCGAGCTCGGGGTACTTCTTGAGCAGGTCGTAGGTGAACACGACGTCCTTCGCCGTGAACGGCTGGCCGTCGCTCCACGTCACGCCATGGCGGATCGTGAAGACCACGGTGGTGGGGCTGGTGAAGGTGTGCTTCGTCGCCAGGAACGGCGTGTAGGAGCCGTCGATCGGGCTACGGATCTCCAGCGGCTCGTACATGAGCTGGGCACCGTGCAGCTCGGTCGGGAGGACCAGCGGGTTGAAGTTCTCCACCAGCTGTGGGTTGCCGGCATCGCCCTGGATGGTCAGCGTCCCGCCACCGGCGGCCCCGGTGTTGTTGTCGCTGCCCGCGCAGGCACCGAGGGCCAGCGCGGACGCGACGAAGAGGGCCGACGCCAACGCGGTGGTCCTCGTCCTCGTGGAGTACTTCATGGGGTTCTCTCCTCATCAGTCGCCGACGGCGCGTCACCGTCGAGCAGTCGGATCCGCACGACCCCGGGCTGGGGCAGGGTCACGGTGACCGTGCCCTTCCCGGAATCGGGGGAAAGGTCGTCGATCCGTTCGATGGACAGGTGGTCCGCCGCGCGCAACGTCCGCCACTCGGCCTCGTCCGGCCAGTCGGCGCCGCTCGCGACGGACGTGATGTTGGAGTGCCGCTCGTCGATGCGAGCCAGCTCGACGGCGTACGACGTAGCGGGCAGGCCGGTGACGGTGACGGTGACGTCACGGACCAGCCGCGGGTCGCCGTGCAGGAGGTCGGCGTTGACGGTGCCGTTCCAGACCAGCACGTCGAGGGTGCCGTCGTCGTGCCGGGTGGCCCAGGCGCGTACGAGCACGTCGGCGCCGTCACCGGCGACCTCGCTCGGCAGGACGTGGTCACCCTGGTGGGCCGCGAGGTGGAGCGCCCAGTAGCGGGGCTTGCGCAGGTTGCCGAGCGTGAGCAGCCCGAAGCCGTCGTGGAACAGGCGCGGCGGCCGGCCGAGCTCCTCGAAGTGGTCGCTGACGACCCAGTAGGCGAGGGCGGTGAGCCGGCCCTGGGCGCTCTGCATCCCGCTCAGCACGAACGGCGCTCCCGAGACGCCGTCGTGGATCGGGCCGAAGTGCGTGGAGCCGACGCCCCACTCGGTCCAGAGGATGTCGGTGTCCTCGAAGCCGTGGTCCGCCAGGACGCCGCGGAAGTCGAGCGGCAGGTTGCCGTAGGTATGGGTGGTGGCGAACTCGAGCGGCAGGGCCTGCTTCTCGGCGTACGCCGCGAGCGCCTCGATCCACTCCGACGCGGCGGTCGACGGCCCGCCCACGGTCAGCCGCGTGTCGACGGCCTTGAGCGCCCGGGCCGCCTCGTCGTACAGGCGCAGGTAGTCGCCCTGGGTGCCGGTCCAGAAGACCTCGAGGTTGGGCTCGTTCCAGACCTCGAAGCCCCACTGCGACACCACGTCGACGCCGTAGCGCTCGACGAGGTGGGAGCCGAGCGCCCCGACGGTGGCGTGCCAATCGGCCCAGTCGCGCGGCGGGGAGATGATGCCGCGGTAGTCGAAGACGGTCTGCTCGGGATCGCGTGCGATCGCGGCGGGCATGAAGCCCAGCTCGACGACCGGGCGGATCCCGAGGGCGAGGATCTGGTCGTAGAGGTCGTCGACGACGGTGAAGTCGAAGGCGAGGGACCCGTCGCCGGAGCGGGTGACGACGTGGTTGTCGTCGTGGAGGATCGCATGGGCACGTACGGCGGTGACGCCCAGGTCGTCGTGCGCGATGCGGAGCGCCTCGGTGAACTCTGCACCGATCGGGTGACCGTTCCCGAGGTCACCGAAGCGCAGCTGGGTCAGACGCTCGGAGCCGACCAGCCACCAGACGCGGTCCAGGCGGCCCGCGTCACCGGCCGCGTCGACCGTCACCGCGACCCGGCCACCCGGCGTGCCGGTCGTGGCCGACTCGACCACGTCGCTCCAGTGCCAGACGGGGTGCTCGTTGCCGAGCACGGCACCGACCCGGTGCCGGTAGGTCACGCCGTCCTCGACCCCGGTGTCGGCGAAGGCGGTGTCGACGACCGCGGGGACGTCGCTCCCGCCGTGGTCGACGATCTGCGGCTCCGCGTCGGGTTGGTCCGCGCGACCGCGCTCCAGCACGTAGCCGGCTGCCCCGGGTACGGCGTGCCAGGCGAGCCGGACGAAGCCGTTCGCCGCCTCGGCCACAAGACGGGTGGGGGCCGGCAGCTCCGAGGCAGGGTCCGCCTGCCCGGTCTCGGTCAGGCGACGGTAGATCCGCCTCTCCCAGTCGGTGCGGGCGTCTGTCATCGGGGGCCTCCTCGGCTCGTACACCCGCAGCTGGCTCGCAGGACGAGCTCGGTCGGGAGCACCGCGGTGTGCCGAGGCGCAGCACGCTCGGCGAGCCGGTCGAGCAGCGTGCGTACGGCGGTCTCGCCGATGTCGCGCATCGGCTGGCGGACGGTGGTCAGCGCGGGACGGATGTGGCGTGCGGTGGCGATGTCGTCGAAGCCGGTGATCGCGACGTCACCCGGGATGCGCAGCCGGTGCCGGCGGAGCACGCCGATGCCGCCGATCGCCATCTCGTCGTTGCCGAAGACGATCGAGCGCGGCGGGGTACGGCGGGCCTCGAGGAGCTGCTCGACCGCGAGCGCTCCCCCGGCCTCGGTGAAGTCGCCGTGGACCTCGGGTGCGCCCGGTGCGCTGAGACCGGCGGCGGTGAGTGCGTGGCAGTACCCGACGAAGCGCTCCTTGGAGTCCGGCGAGCGGGCGGGGCCGGCGACGAACGCGACGTCGCGGAAGCGGTGTGTCGTCAGCAGGTGGGTGACGACGGCGTGGGCTCCGCCACGGTTGTCGGACCCGACGTAGTCGAGTCGGTGCGGCGCCGTGTGGGTGGCCATCAGCACGACCGGCACGCGTGCCGAGATGTCCGCCAGCTCCTTGGTGCCGAGGCTGCCGGCGAGCACCACCAGTCCGTCGACCTTGCCGACGATCGACCGGGCGAGCTCGTGGCCGCCCTTGACGCGCGAGGCCGCTATCAGGATCGCGTCCCCTGCGAGCGTGGCCGCACGCTCGGCCCCCCGGATCACCTGGTCGACGTAGAGCGCCGACTCGCTCTCAGCGCTGCCCTCCGGCCCGAAGTCGGGGAAGAGGAGGCCGACGATGCCGGCTCGGCGCCGGGCGAGGCTGCGAGCCGAGTGGTTGGGGGTCCAGCCGAGGTCGGCCGCGGCGTCGAGGACGGACCGCCGCGTCTCGGCACTGAAGCCGGTCCCGTCGTGCATGACTCGGGACACCGTCGCCGTCGAGAACCCGCTCTGACGAGCGACCTCGTAGATGGTGGCCCTGTCGTTCACGTGGCGTTTCGACTCCCGAGATTGAGCAACCGCTTACGTTGCGTAACCGGTTACGTTGCCACTCGTCGTCGGGGATGTCAACGGTCCCGCCTCGCCCCAGGGCGCCAGCTCCAGGAGATGCCGACGGATCGCGGGGAGTGCTCCGCGGGCTCCGGCCGCGCGAGGTGGGCGACCGGGCCGCGTCGGGCCACTCGGTAGCCTGAGCGCGAAGGGAGCCCCATGGCAGTCCGACCAGCGCGCGCCGTTGATCTCTCGCGCGCCCAGCCGAACACCTTCGCCCGACAGCTGTTCGACGGCCTGCCGCGGCGGTACGACGTCCTCGAGGCCGTGCTGTCGTTCGGCCAGAACCACCGCTGGCGCACCGCCATGGTCGACGCCGTCGTCTCGGCCACCCCGACGCCGCGGCGCGTCCTCGACGTCGCCACCGGCACGGCCGGCGTGGCGCTGATGCTGGCCGGCCGGAGCGGGGCGGACGTCGTCGGCATCGACCTGACCGAGCAGATGCTGCGCGGCGGCCGCGACCGGGTGCAACGGGCCGGGCGGACCGACCGGATCCGCCTGCTCTGCGGGCGGGCCGAGCAGCTCCCCTTCCCCGACGCGACGTTCGACGCGATGACCTTCACCTACCTGCTCCGGTACGTCGCCGACCCGGCGGCCACGGTGCGGGAGCTGGCCCGGGTGGTCCGCCCCGGCGGCACGATCGCGTCGCTGGAGTTCTTCGTCCCGCCCCCGCCCGTATGGCTGCCGCTGTGGCGGCTCTACACCCGCCTCGTCCTGCCGATCGGCGGGTTCGCCGGCGGTGGACGCGCCTGGGCGACCGTTGGGCGGTTCCTGGGCCCGTCCATCGAGGAGCACTACCGGCGCTATCCGCTCGACTCTCACATCGCGATGTGGGAGGCCGCCGGCCTGGTCGACGTACACGCACGACCCATGAGCCTGGGCGGCGGCCTGGTGATGTGGGGACGCAAGGCAGATGGCTGAACCCGGGACCGTCAGCCCGGCCTTCTACGCGCGCCGCGGCGGTCGCCTCGCAGACTGGTGGACGCTGCTGCACCCGCCGTACACCCTGTGGCACCTGAGCTACGTCGTGCTCGGGGCCGCCATGGCCTCGGCGATCGACTGGACGGCGCTCGGTGCCGCCGTCCTGGCGTTCTTCCTCGCCGTCGGGCTCGCTGCGCACGCCCTCGACGAGCTGCAGGGGCGGCCGCTCGGCACCCGGATCACCGACGGCGTGCTGCGTCTGGTCGCGGTGGTCGCGATCGCGGGCGCCTGCGCGCTCGGCGTGGCCGGCGTCTTCTTCCACGGACCGGTCAACTGGTGGTTGCTCGCCGCCATGCCGGTCGGGACCGCGCTCCTCGTGGGCTACAACCTCGAGCTGTTCGACGGCCGCCTCCACACCGATGCGGTGTTCGCCTGGGGATGGGGCGGGTTCCCGGCCGCCGTGGGGTTCGTGGCGCAGTCACCGAGCCCCGGCTGGGCAGCCGTGGCCGCGGCCGCGGTCGCGACGCTCGCGGCCGTCGGCACGTCGTACGCCCAACGTCACCTCAGTACGCCGGCCCGGGCCCTGCGCCGTCGTACCTCCCAGGTCAGCGGCACGCTTCGGCGGGTCGACGGCACCGTGGAGGAGCTCGACCGCGCCGCTCTGCTGGCGCCCCTGGAGGGGGCCCTCAGGACGTTGTCGTGGGTGGTCCCGGCGTTGGCGACCGCAGCGCTGCTGGCCCGGATCTGAGCCGGGCACCAATACTCCCCGGGGTAGGACGTTCGGCCCTGCAGCGACCACCTCCTCCCACTTAGCGTGAAAGGTGAACTACCGCCAGGAGGACAGCATGCGAACGCTCCTCGTGCTCGGCGCCGGCACCGCCGGCACCATGACCGCGAACCGGCTACGCCACCGTCTGAACGCTCACGAGTGGAAGATCACCGTGGTCGACCAGGACGACGAGCACCACTACCAGCCCGGCTACATCTTCGTCCCCTTCGGGGGCAGCACCCGCGACCAGCTCGTCCGCTCGCGGCACCGCTTCCTCCACGATGGCATCGAGCTTGTGCTGGCCGAGATCGCCCGGGTCGACGCCGACGCGAAGAAGGTCGCTCTCGTCGACGGCCGTGAGCTCGCCTACGACTACCTGGTGATCGCCACCGGTACGACGCCCCGGCCCGACCAGACGCCGGGCATGCTCGGGCCGGAGTGGCGCCGGAGCATCTTCGACTTCTACACCCTCGAGGGAGCCGAGGCCCTGGCCGGGGCCCTGGCGAGGTTCGACCACGGCAGGCTGGTCGTGCACATCACCGAGATGCCGATCAAGTGCCCGGTGGCACCTTTGGAGATCACGTTCCTGGCCGAGGCATGGCTCCGCGAGCGGGGGCTGCGCGACCGGGTAGAGCTGGTGTTCGTCACCCCCCTCGACGGGGCGTTCACCAAGCCGGTCGCCTCCCAGCAGCTCGGTGCGATGCTCGACGAGCGCAAGATCCACGTGGAGCCGGACTTCATGGTCGAGCGGATCGATGCGGATCGCCACGTGCTGGTGTCCTTCGACGAGCGCGAGGTGCCCTACGACCTGCTCATCACGGTGCCGCTCAACATGGGTGCCGACTTCGTGGCCCGCTCGGGCCTGGGCAACGAGCTCAACTACGTCCCTGTCGACAAGCACACGTTGCTCTCGACGGCGTACGACACGATCTTCGCACTCGGCGACGCCAGCGACATCCCCACCTCGAAGGCGGGCTCGGTGGCCCACTTCGCCGTCGACGTCTTCGTGGACAACTTCCTGGAGCACGTCGAGGGCCGGCCGATGACCGGGTCGTTCGACGGCCACGCGAACTGCTTCATCGAGTCCGGGGACGACAAGGCACTGCTGATCGACTTCAACTACGACACGCAGCCGTTGCCCGGCAAGTACCCGCTTCCCTACGTCGGCCCGCTGAGCCTGCTCAAGGAGACGCGCGCCAACCACCTGGGCAAGCTCGCCTTCCGGCACATCTACTGGAACGTGCTGCTGCCCGGGCGTCCCGTACCGCTTCCCGCGCACATGTCCATGGCCGGGAAGCACCAACCCCACCAGGAGGTCTGAGACCATGCCCACCACGACCATCGACGGACACGAGATCCACGTCAACGACGAAGGGTTCATGACGGACCCCGCCGAGTGGACCGAGCCCCTCGCCAAGTCCCTCGCCGCCCAGATCGGCATCGACCTGACCGACGAGCACTGGAAGGCGATCCGCTTCCTGCGCGACGACTTCGCGCATGAGGGCGAGACCGCCACCCTGCGGCGCATCAGCGTCGTGGGCGGCATCCCCACCAAGACGCTGTTCCAGCTGTTCCCGCAGAAGCCCGCCAAGAAGCTCGCGTACGTCGCGGGCCTGCCCAAGCCGCACGGCTGCGTGTGAAGGAGAGACGACCATGACCATCACCGAGACCGCCCCGATCCTGCCGTCGTTCGGCGAGACCGGCACCGACCGCAAGCTCGCCATCATCTGTTCGAAGGGCAACCTCGACATGGCCTACCCGGCCCTGATCCTGGGGAACGCCGCGCTGGGCGAGGGTGTCGAGACGCACCTGTTCTTCACCTTCTGGGGCTTCGACATGATCAACAAGAAGACCATGGGCGACCTGAAGTTCACGATGCTCGGCAACACCGCCACGCACATGCCGCAGGGGCTCGGCGGCCTGCCCGGGATGACCGCGATGGCCACGCATCAGCTGAAGAAGGCGATCGCCGACCTCGATGTGCCCGAGGTGCCGGAGTTCCTGCAGCAGATCGTCGACTCGGGCGGTCACCTGTGGGCGTGCCGGATGTCGGCCGACATGAACCACCTCACCGAGGCCGACCTGTACGACGAGGTCGAGGGCATCATCAGCGCCTCCGACTTCATCGAGAAGACCGCCGGAGCCCAGCTGCTCTTCATCTGACGGCGACCCAGCCGTCGCAGACGGTGAGGCGACCTGCCCTAGCCCGACCTGCCCTAGGCGGACAGGGCGTCCGTGAGCAGTGCGACCAGCGCCTCGAGCTGGATGTCGGCGGACGACGAGACGTCCTCGTCCGACCCGTCGAGCGCGCGGGCGGCGAGGCCGGCCTTCTGGTCGATCAGCTCTGCGATCTTGGTGTCGAGCGTCTGCGTGGCGATGATCCGCCACGCCGTGACCGGCTCCGACTGGCCGATGCGGTGCACGCGGTCGATGGCCTGGGTCTGCTCGGCGTCGGTCCACGACAGCTCGGCCAGCACCAGGTTGGACGCCACCTGGAGGTTGATGCCGACGCCTGCCGCGGACAGCGAGCACACCACGATCGCCACGTCGGGGTCGTTGACGAACGAGTCGATCTGCTTGGTGCGCTGCGGGGTCGTCTGGTCGCCGCGGATCGAGGAGTACCGGATCCCGCGCTTGGCGAACGTCCCCTCGGCCACGTCCATCACGTCGATGTGCTTGGCGAAGAAGACGACCTTGCCGACGTTGCGGGCGAGCTGCGCGGCGTAGTCGGCCGCCATCGCGGCCTTGGCCTGACCGATGCGTCGCATCATCTCGAAGACGTTCTCGCCGGAGGCCGTCGTGGTGTCCTCGCGCTCCCACGTCGCGACCCGGCGTACGAGCTCGTGGTCGATGCCGTCGACGACCGCACCCGCCCTGCGGGTGACCAGGGCGCTCTCGTAGCGCGCCACGAGTCGCGCGGCGAGGTCGGCCTCGGCCTTGCGGATCGACCGGCCGGCCTCGTCGTCCAGCTCGACCGGTAGATCGGCGATCCGGCGGGCCGGGATGTCCTTCGCGACGTCGGCCTTGCGCCGGCGGACGATGCCCGCCTCGATCACGCACTGACGCGCCGCGGGGTAGAAGCCGAAGTCGGCCGGCGTCAGGCCGGTCTCCTCGAGCGACTCCATCAGCTGGCCCAGCGGCTTGGTCTCGTCGATCCAGCCGAGGAACTGCCAGATCGCCCGGAAGTCCTCGATGTCGTTGATCAGCGGGGTGCCGGTCAGGGCCATCAGCAGAGGCCGCCCGGCACGGGCGCGGATGCGGTCGGAGAGCTCGAGCACGTGCTGGGAGCGCTGCGAGGTCTTGTTCTTGATGAAGTGCGCCTCGTCGACGACCATGCCGCGGAACCCGAAGTCGGCGAGCCACCCGACGTGCCGGTCGAGCACCTCGTAGTTGACGACCACGATGTCGGCGAAGCCGTCGACCGAGTGGCCGTTGCCGTGGATCACGGTGACCGGCCGCTGCGGGGTCCACAGGTCGGCCTCGCGCGCCCAGTTGGTCTTGACCACGTTGGGTACGACGACCAGCAGCGGGTAGGCGTCGGTGGCCTGGGCCGCGAGCAGCGCCTGCGCGGTCTTGCCGAGGCCGGGCTCGTCGGCGAGCAGGAAGGAGCGATGGCCCGCCTTGGCCGCCGCCACCACCTGCGCCTGGTGGGGCATCAGGGTGAGGCCGTGGGCCGCCTCGAGCGAGCCCGGCTCGGGCAGCGGCATGCAGGACACGGCGCCGCTGCCGGCGTACTCGAAGGAGCGGAAGAGCGGGCCGAGCAGCTCCCAGCCGGCGAGCCGGCGCGGACGCACCGTGCGCTGGGAGGCGGCCGAGAAGTCGGGCGTCAGGAAGGGGTTGGCCAGCTGCCGCGAGATCACGGACTGCGGCACCACCCGGCGCTCCGCACCAGGAGCCTCGGTCGGTGCCTCGGGGGACTCGACCTCCTCGGGAGGGGCCTCGAGGCCGGCGCTCTCCAGCATCTCGCGACGCAGCGAGCTGGCCGAGTCGGAGATGTTCGCGTCCTCCGCCAGCAGCGAGAGCAACGACGTGTCGCGAGCCGCGGTCTGCGCCAGGATGGTCGCGATCCCGTCGAGCCGCTTGAGCTGTCCGGAACGCACGGCCTCGCTCAGGCTCGCGTCACTGTTGACCCGTGCCCGCTCCTCACGGACCAGGAGCGCGATCACCTGGAACTTGGTGCGCACGGATCCCATCACCGACCCGCGCTGGACCGCGGTCTCGACCTCGCGTACGGCGCGCGCGAGCACGGGGAGGATCCCCTCGTTGTCGCGGCGACGGGCAGCGGGCCGCTGGTTGCGCGGGCCGCGGTGGCGCGTGCCCGAACGACGAGGCGCTTGTCGAGCCAAGAACTACTCCTGTGCGTGACGTGGCCACCGTGCCCGGTGCGGGAAGTGGCTCCCCCACCCAGGCCCTGTGGCCCGAGCGACGCGTACGCCGCACGTGTGTGTGGCCGAGTGCCTGGACGGCATCGCGGCCTCACCCGGGACCTTCGAGAGATCCGTCCGACGCAACCCCCCGCTGGTGGCAGGTGTGGCGCGGCGGAAGACGTCCAAGACGATGACGTCATCGAGCAGTGCCCATCGTACGCGATCAACCACGCGCGATGCCACGAACCCCCGCGTCAGCTCCGCTTGCCCACCGTCAGCAGCACCACCGAGTCCTCGACCGCCTCGAGCGAGTGCCGGGAGTCCGGGACGAACAGCAGGTCACCGGGTGACCCGTTCCAGCTGTTCTCGCCGGCTACGAGGGTCACGCGGCCGCGGAGCACCTGGATCGTGGTCTCGCCGGGGTTCTCGTGCTCGTCCAGGTTCGTCCCTGCCCGCAGCGCGATCAGCGTCTGGCGCAGGACCCGCTCGTGCCCTCCGTAGAGGGTGTGGGCGCTGCGACCGCTGGCCGCGGTCGAGGCGGTCGCGAGATGGTGCCGCGCCAGCGCCCTCAATGACTCTTTCTGCATGACGTCTCCTTCTTCGCCGGTACCCGGTCGAGCAGGAAGCTGGGCGAGCTCGCGTGGGCCCGGTCGACGATCGCCCACCCGGCCGCGCCCAACGTGACGACGGAGACCGGAAAGATGCCGTAGTCCTCGCGATCGATGTGCCCGCTCAGGTCGTCGAGCAGGCTGGTGACCCGCGCGTCGAAGTCCGGCGAGTCGACGTCCAGCCCGGTGATCGTCGCCTCGAGGGCGCGGTGCTCGCCCTCCAGCGCGCCGATCTCCTCGAGGAGCTCGCCCGCGGTCCGGAGCGCCCGGAAGATGCCGTCCTCCTCTCGCTGGACGTGACGGTCGAGGTGTCTGACGAGGTCGGCCAGCAGCTCCTTCGCGGCCACGGGGTCGCCGGAGCTCAGGCCTCGACGGACGTGGTCCGCCTGGTCGACGAGAGCGGTGTGCTCGTCCATGAGCTGTCGCACAGCCTCGACACCGCGGCAGCCGCAGTGATCACACATGACGGTCGTCCACACGGTCCCAGCCGCGTCGCGGACGATGGCTGCCGAGCTGAGCATCGTCTCGGCGGCGGTAGACGATGTAGGGACGCGTGAGGTAGCCCAGCGGTGCGCTGAACACGTGCACGAGTCGCGTGAACGGCCACAGCGCGAACAGGCCCATCGCGACCAGTCCGTGCACCTGGAAGCTCCAGGGCGCCTGGGCCATCACGTCGGGGTGCAGCTGGAAGCGGAAGATGCCCCGGAACCAGATCGAGACGCCCTCGCGATAGTTGTAGTGACCGAAGATGTTGGCGGCCAGCGTGTTGTAGAGACCCAGGAGGATCACCGTGGCCAGGACGGCGTACATCACCTTGTCCATGCGGGTCGTGGCCGAGAACACCGGACCCACGGTGCGCCGCCGGTAGATCAGGATGACCATCCCCACCACGGTCGCGCACCCGGCCAGGGCTCCGACCGAGACGGCCATGAAGTGGTAGAGACCCTCGGAGATCCCGACGGCATCGGTCCATGACTCCGGGATCCCGAGTCCCACCACGTGACCGAAGAAGACTCCGATGATCCCGAAGTGGAACAGCGGGCTGCCGATCCGGAGCAGGCGGTTCTCGTAGAGCTGCGAGGACCGCGTGGTCCAGCCGAACTTGTCGTAGCGGTAGCGCCACACATGGCCGACCACGAACGTCGTGAGGCAGACGTAGGGGACCACCACGAACAGGAACTCGCTCATCCGCGCGCTCCTGGGAACGACGGCATCGGCAACAGGGTCGGGTCAGGAGCGCTCCCGGCGACCGCGCCCGGGCTGAGCTGCGGGTGGGCGAAAGGCGCGAGGCCCACCTCCTCCTCGGGTGGTCCCTCGGCCGCGAGACGTCGTACTGCGTCCCGCTCGTCGCCGCGCAGGGGCGGAAGGGTCGCCGTGACTGCGTCGACCAGGCTCACCCAGGGGGAGCCCGCGTCGCGCAACGAGAGGCGTAGCAGCTCCAGCCCGGCCCGGTGGTCGAGCATCAGGCCCCTGCCGAGCTCGTGGTCGACGGTGGCGGCGAACTCGAGGACGACGCACAGGTGGTCGGGCAGCTCCGCGTCGTCCAGCTCGAAACCCGCTCCTAGGTAGGTCTGCTTGAAGCGGAGCAGCGCCATCCCCCGCTTGCGGGTGTCACCGTGTGCGAAGTACGTCAGGAAGAGGTTGCAGCGGCGCCGGGTGTCGAAGGTCTCGACGTAGTCGGCCTGCAGCTGCGCGAGCGGCGTGGACCCGAGGTGGTCGAGAAAGGCCCGGATGGGGTCGCCGGCGCCCTCCGGCAGCCGCCGGGAGGCCGACCGGATCAGCTCGGCCTGCTCGAGGAGCCTCTCGTCGGGATAGTCGAGCAGCAGGGACGCGGACTGCCACGCGATGGTCAGCTGCTCTGGGGGCAACGCCGGCTTGGCGCGCCGGCCGCTCACGACTCCGGCCCCTTCGGCGGGAAGAGTCCCGGTGGGGACCCCTTGCCGTCCCAGTTGAGCAGGTTGACCCGGGCGCCCTTGTTCTCGGGTCCGGCCAGCGAGTCGGAGGTCTGCCGGTCCTGGAGCATCTGGAAGTTCTCCACCGCGATCGGTGTCGGCGCGCCCGACCCCTCCCCGAACATGCCCTGCTGCCCACCGCCGTGCTCCGAGACCGGAGCACTCGGTCGCCAGCTCCTCCAACGCATGGGCCTGCTCGGCGTGGGCGGGCGGGATGACGTACCGCTCGTCGTACTTCGCGATCGCGAGGAGCCGGTACATGTCGTACATCTCCTCCTCGCTCATGCCCACGGCGGCCGGGATCGACCCGTCGGGCTCGCGGCCCAGGTTGAGGTCGCGCATGTACGAGCGCATCGCCGCCAGCTTCTTGAGTACGGCGTCCACGGGCGCGACGTCACCGGCGGTGAACAGCTCCGCGAGGTACTCGACCGGGATCCGCAGCGCGTCGATGGCCGCGAACAGGTTGCGCTGGTCCTCCGCGTCCTCCCCCGTGTCGCGCACGACGTCGACCACGGGAGACAGCGGTGGGATGTACCAGACCATGGGCATGGTGCGGTACTCGGGGTGGAGGGGCAGCGCCACCCGGTAGGTGTTGATCAGCGCGTAGATCGGGGAGCGCTGGGCGGCATCGACCCAGTCGCGGGCGATGCCGGCCCGCTCGGCCGCGCGGATCACCTCAGGGTCGAACGGGTCGAGGAACACGTCGCGCTGGGCCTCGTAGAGCCCGTGCTCGTCGGTGGTCGAGGCCGCGGCCAGCACCTTGTCGGCGTCGTACAGCATCAGGCCGATGTAGCGGAGCCGACCGACGCAGGTCTCGGAGCAGACGGTGGGCAGCCCGACCTCGATGCGCGGGAAACAGAACGTGCACTTCTCGGCCTTGCCGGTGCGGTGGTTGAAGTAGACCTTCTTGTAGGGGCAGCCGGAGACACACATCCGCCAGCCGCGGCACCTGTCCTGGTCGACCAGGACGATGCCGTCCTCCTCGCGCTTGTAGATCGCGCCGCTCGGGCACGACGCCGCGCACGAGGGGTTCAGGCAGTGCTCGCAGATGCGAGGCAGGTAGAACATGAAGGTCTGCTCGAACTCGAACCTCACTTTGTCGGCGATCTTGGCGAGCACCGGGTCCCGGTGCGCGTTCGCAGTCGAGCCGCCCAGGTCGTCGTCCCAGTTGGCCGACCACTCGATCTTCATGTTCGCACCCGAGATCAGCGACTTCGGGCGCGCCACCGGGCTGTGCTCCTGGGCCGGCGCGTCGGTCAGCGTCGCGTAGTCGTAGGTCCACGGCTCGTAGTACTCGCCGATCGAGGGCAGCTTGGGGTTGGAGAAGATCGTGAGCAGCTTCTTGAACCGGCTACCGCCCTTGAGCTCCAGCCGGCCGCGGGGGTTGAGCGCCCAACCGCCCTGCCACTTCTCCTGGTCCTCGTAGGTGCGGGGATAGCCCAGGCCGGGTCGGGTCTCGACGTTGTTGAACCAGATGTACTCCGTACCGGAGCGGTTGGTCCACGCCTGCTTGCAGGTGACCGAGCAGGTGTGGCAGCCGATGCACTTGTCGAGGTTCATCACCATCGCCATCTGGGCCATCACGCGCATGTCAGTACTCCACGTCCTGCGACCGCTTGCGGATGACGGTGACCTCGTCGCGCTGGTTCCCGGTCGGGCCGAGGTAGTTGAACGCGAACGTCAGCTGGGCGTACCCGCCGATCAGGTGCGACGGCTTGACCAGCAGCCTGGTCAGGGAATTGTGGATGCCGCCACGCTTGCCCGACGTCTCCGCGAGCGGTACGTCGATCAGCCGGTCCTGGGCGTGGTACATGTACACCGTCCCCTCGGGCATCCGGTGCGAGACGATCGCCCGGGCCACCACCACGCCGTTGCGGTTCACCGCCTCGATCCAGTCGTTGTCCGCGATCCCGACCTTCGCGGCGTCGCGGTCGCTCATCCAGATGTTCTGGCCGCCCCGTGACAGCGACAGCATGAAGAGGTTGTCCTGGTACTCCGAGTGGATCGACCACTTGTTGTGCGGGGTCAGGTATCGGACCGTCAGCCCCTCGACACCCTGACCGGACGACCCGTCCGAGACGTTGCCGAGGGCCGGCTCGGAGAACAGCGCCGCCATGTCGAGCGGTGGCCGGTAGACGGGCAGGCCCTCGCCGAGCTCGGTCATCCAGTCGTGGTCGAGGTAGAAGTGCATCCGCCCGGTGAGTGTGTGCCAGGGCTTCTTGCGCTCGACGTTGATGGTGAACGGCGAGTAGCGCCGGCCGCCGGTCTCGGAACCGGACCACTCGGGCGAGGTGATCACCGGGACGGGTGGGCCCTGGGTGTCGGCGAAGGTGATCTGCTTGCCCTCGTGCTCCTCGGCCAGGTCGGCCAGCTTCACGCCGGTGCGCTGCTCGAGGGTCTTGAAGCCCTGCGTGGCCAGGTGCCCGTTCGTCGTACCGGACAGGGCCAGGATCGCCTCGCAGACGTGGACGTCGCGCTTCAGCGAGTGGGCGACCGTCGGCCGCACCGCCGCGCACCGCGCCGTTCTTCCGGCGTAGGTAGTCGACCGGCTTGCCGAGGTCGAAGGTGACGCCCTTGGTGGTCGCCCCGAGGGTGTCCACCAGCGGGCCTAGGGCGTTCATCTTGTCCGCCACCGCGCCGTAGTCGCGCTCGACCTCGACCAACTTGGGCATGGTGACGCCGGGGATCGGCTCGCACTCGCCCTTCTTCCAGTCGCGGACGACGCCGTGCGGGTTGGCCATGGCGTCCGGGGTGTCGTGCGTGAGCGGGACGGCCACGACGTCCTTGCGTACGCCGAGGTGGGTGGCGGCGAGCTCGCTGAACCTCGCGGCGATGGTCTGCCAGGCGTCCCAGTCGGTGCGGGTCTGCCACGGTGGTGCGATCGCCGGGTTGAACGAGTGCACGAACGGGTGCATGTCGGTGGTGTTCAGGTCGTGCTTCTCGTACCAGGTCGCCGCCGGGAGGACGACGTCGGAGAAGATCGTCGTACTCGTCTGCCGGAAGTCGATGGTCATCAGCAGGTCCAGCTTCCCCTCGGGGACCGCGTCCCGCCATTTCACGTCGACCGGGCGCCGACCCTCCGGGGTCTCGGTCGCGCGGACGGAGGACTCGGTGCCCAGCAGGTGCTTGAGGAAGTACTCGTTGCCCTTGCCCGAGGAGCCGAGCAGGTTGGCCCGCCAGACCGACAGTACGCGTGGGTGGTTGTGCGCGGCGTCCGGGTCCTCGCCCGCGAAGTCGAGCTCCCCGGACCTTCAGCTGCTCGACGACGTACTCCCCCACCGGCATGCCGGCGGCCGCGGCGTCCTCGCTCAGGTCAAGCGGGTTGCGGTCGAACGTGGGGTACGACGGCATCCAGCCCATCCGGGCGCTCTGCGCGATCACGTCGGCTGTCGACCTGCCGGCGAGCCGGCCCTTGCCGGTGGTGGCCGACAGCGTGTCGGCGCCGAACTGGTCATATCGGTACTGGTCGCTGTGGAGATACCAGTACGCCGTCTGGATCATGTTGCGCGGCGGCCGGCTCCAGTCGAGCGCGTTGGCGATCTGGGTGTAGCCGGTGATCGGCCGGACCTTCTCCTGCCCGACGTAGTGCGCCCAGCCACCGCCGTTGACGCCCTGGCAGCCGGTCAGGTTGGTCAGGGTGAGAAACGCGCGGTAGATCGTGTCGGAGTGGAACCAGTGGTTGGTGCCGGCGCCCATCACGATCATCGAGCGGCCGCGCGACTCCTCGGCGTTGGCGGCGAACTCACGGCCGATCCTGGCCGCCGTCGAGGCCGGGCACCCCGGTGATCGCCTCCTGCCAGGCGGGGGTGTACGGCGAGTCGGCGTCGTCGTACCCGCGCGCCCACTCACCCGGCAGGCTCTGCCCGTCGACGGTGCGCCCCACGCCGTACTGCGCGAGGAGGAGGTCGAAAACGGTCGTCACGAGGTGACCGCCCACGCGTCGCGTCGGCACTCCGCGCGGGAGGTCGTCGGCCGCACCGTCGGGGGTGTCGAAGCGCGGCATGCGTACGACGACCGGCTCGGTCGACGTGTCGAGCAGTGACAGCAGCGGGTCGACGGCGCCGAGGTCGAGGTTCCACCGGCCGACGCCGGCGTCGCCGTACCGATGACCGAGCGAGCCGTTCGGCACCACGGCCTCATCGGTCCGGGCATCGATGAGGACGGTCTTGAACGCGGGGTTCTCGTCGCCCGCGTGCTCGGCGAGGTCGGCCGCGGTGAGGAACTTGCCGGCGGTGTAGGTCGCCTCGCCGGTCGAGCCGTCTCCGTCGGTCGAGCCCGTCGAGACCCTCTCGAGCCGGACCAGGTATGGCAGGTCGGTGTAGGTCTTCACGTAGTCGGAGAAGTACGGCGTCTCGCGGTCGACGAAGAACTCCTTGAGCACGACGTGACCCATCGCCATCGCCAGCGCGGCGTCGGTGCCCGGCTTCGCCGGGAGCCACTCGTCGGCGAACTTCACGTTGTCGGCGTAGTCGGGGGCGACGGCGATCACCTTCTGACCGCGGTAGCGGGCCTCGGTCATCCAGTGCGCGTCAGGGGTGCGCGTGACGGGGAGGTTGGAGCCCCACATGATGAGGTAGCCGGCGTTCCACCAGTCGCCCGACTCGGGGACGTCGGTCTGGTCGCCGAACACCTGCGGCGAGGCCACCGGCAGGTCGGCGTACCAGTCGTAGAAGCTGAGCATCGAGCCGCCGATGAGGTTCACGAACCTGGCGCCGGAGGCGTGCGACACCATCGACATGGCCGGGATGGGCGAGAAGCCCGCGACCCGGTCGGGGCCGTACTTCTTGATCGTGTGGATGTGGGCGGCGGCGACGATCTCGGTGGCCTCGTCCCAGGTGGCCCGCACCAGGCCGCCCTTGCCGCGAGCCGACTTGTAGGCCTTGGCGCGCAGCGGGTTCTCGACGATGTGCTCCCACGCACGAACCGGGTCTCCGTCGTGCTGGGCCTTCGCCTCACGGAACATCTGCAGCAGGACGCCCCGGACGTAGGGGTAGCGCACCCGCGTAGGCGAGTAGGTGTACCAGGAGAAGGCGGCGCCGCGCGGGCAGCCGCGCGGCTCGTACTCCGGGTGAGTCGGGACCGACCGTGGGATAGTCGGTCTGCTGCGTCTCCCAAGTGATGATGCCGTCCTTGACGTAGACCTTCCACGAGCACGAACCGGTGCAGTTCACCCCGTGGGTCGAGCGCACGACCTTGTCGTGGCTCCATCGGTCGCGGTAGAAGTCGTCGGCGCCGCGTCCACCGACCTGTGACAGTGTGCGCAGGTCTTCGGACACCGTCCCCCGAGTGAAGAACCGGCGGCTTCGCACGAGTGCGTCGGCGAGAGCGCCGTCCAGACCGATGTCCTTCGTCAAGTGGCTTCCTGTCCTCGAGCGGTACGGCGGACGACGGTCAGCGTCAGCAGGAGTGTGAGGGCCGCGGTCACCGACAGCATCCAGAGACCGATCGCGTACGAGTCGGTGCGGCCGTAGACGTAGCCCATCACCAACGGTGGCACGAACCCGCCGAGGCCGCCCGCAGCCCCGACCAGCCCGGTCACGCCACCGACCCGGCCGGGGTCGGTGACCTTCGCGATCAGTGCGAACGTCGCGCCGCTGCCGGCTCCGAGGGCCGCTGCCATGGCCAGGAACGCCACCGTGCCGACGCCGTGCAGAGGAGGCGTGCCCGCAGAGATCGCCGCACCGACGACGACGACGGCGTACGTCGTGGCGAGGACCGGGACCGGGCCGAACCGGTCGGAGAGCCAGCCGCCGACCGGCCGCATGATCACGGCGACAACGACGAAGCCGGCCATCCGGTTGGCGGCATCGGTGGGGGTCAGGCCATGGGCGGTCTTGAGGTACGCCGGCAGGTAGACGGAGAACGCGACGTACCCACCGAAGGCGACGGCGTACAGGATGCAGGCCTGCCAGGTGATCGACAGCCGAGCGTTGGCGTTCAGCCGCTTCACCAGGCCGTGCGTCGGCGCGGCTCGTCCCGGGGCATCGCGCAGGAGGACCGTCGCGATGGCGGCATAGACCGCCAGCGCGATCGCTGTGAGCAGGAACGGCGACTTCTCCCCGTGATGGGTGAACAGCTTGACGCTGGTGAGGGCGCTTATCGCCGTACCGCCCATGCCGGCGCCGAAGATCCCGATCGCCAGGCCACGCCGCTCCGGCGGGAACCACGCGTTGACGAACGGCACCCCGACCGCGAACACGGTGCCGGCGATGCCGAGGAAGAAGCCGCCCACGAGGAGGAGTGCGTAGGAGTCGAGGGCGAGGAACCCGATGAACAGCACCGGCACGATCGTCACGGCCGAGATCAGCGGGAACATGATCCTGCCACCGTAGTGGTCGGTGAGCGCCCCGACGATGATCCGGCCCAGGGATCCGACCAGCACGGGGACCGCCACCATCAAGGCGACGTCCGACTCGCTCAGGACCCCGAGCGCCCCGGAGTCGCGGAACATCGGGCCCAGCGGGCTGATCAGGGCCCACGCCCAGAAGTTGACCGCGAAGCCGATGGTGGCGAGCGCCAGCATCAGCATCGGCGACCCGCTACGTGCACCTCCGGGGATCAATGTGCCCGACCCGCTGCCTGACTCGGTGATACCGGCCGTGGTGGTCACGAGGAGCTCCTCCATGGCGTCGCCTCTCAGCAAGGGACGCGCTACCACCATGGCAGATGTCCGGGGCGTCGGTCACCCACGAGGGGTGGCTCCGCCGTCGTCGCGACGCCCTCCCCCTACTAGACGGGATGGCCCGGTACGTCGAGAGGGCACAAGGTCCTCACCAGGCGGGCCGCTGGACCCCGGCCCGCGGCGAGCCGGTGTCAGCGGACCAGGAGCGAGAGGCGGCGGAAGGCGTCGGCGAAGCCGTCGACGATCTGCTCGTGGTCGGGCACCAGCCCGGCGTCGGCCGCGATCCCGACGAACACCTTGTTGTCGTAGCTGTAGATCGTGAAGCTCATGACCTGGTCGGCGGTGGTCGGCGCCCAGCCCAGCATCCCCTCGATCTTCTGCCCCGCGACGTACAGCGGGACGCGGGGTCCGGGCACGTTGGTCAGCACCCCGACGGCCCGGTTCGCGAGCAGGTCGATCGTGGCGCGGTACAGCCGGCTGCTCAACCGGGAGATCGCCGCCTGGATGCCGAAGTCCACGACAGCCTCGTGGCCGTCCTTGATCCGGCTCATGCGGTGGCGCACGACCTCGAGCGTGTGCAGCGGATCGTCGATGTGGGTCGGGAGCTCCAGCTGCACGAGCGCGAAGCTGTTGCCCAGCACCACGGGCAGCGAGGGGTCGAACGGCTTGAGATTGACCGGTACGTCCCAGTTGACGCTGTGACACACGGCGTCGTGCTTCTGGAGGTAGGCGCGCAGCGACTCGGCCACGCACGTGACCAGCACGTCGTTCACGGTGCTACCGCTGGCCTGAGCCACCTCCTTGACCTCGTCGAGGAACAGCGGCGGAGCCCAGCCGACCGCCTTGCGGTCGCCGACCGTGCCGGTCCAGATGGTGGCGTCGTTGCGCGTGCCGAGAGCGAGCTTGCGGGCGGTGTCGACATCGCCCGGTACGGCGGACAGGAAGCCGGGCAGGCTCAGCGACCGACGCTTCCCGACGAACGACTCCGACAGGGTGAGCACGCTGTGGGCCGCGCCGACCGGGTTGGTCACCGTCGTCCGGGCGATCTGCAGCGAGGTGCTCCCCAGGCTCGCGGCCCGCGACCGCACCTGTGAGGTCAACGAGGGGCGGTCCACCGTCCGGTCCGGTGCGCTCGCCAGCGTCTTCTTCGCCACGGGCTGGTGACTGCGCACGGTGCTCGCCGGCACGGCGGCTCCGTCGGGCGTGGCGTCGAAGATGCTGAGCGAGAGCTGGACCATGCGGATGCCGTCCGCGATGGAGTGGTGCGCACGCAGGAGCACGGCGCTGCCGCCGTGGTAGTTGTCGACCAGCACCGAGCACCACAGCGGCTCGCTGCGGTCGAGTGGCACCGTGCGCTGGGCGGAGATCAGGTCCTGGAGCTCGGCGTCGCCACCGGGCGCCGGGAGCACCACGTGCTGGTTGCGGGCGTCGTACTCGGCGTCGGGCTGCTCCTCCCAGTACCACCCGCCGTCGTCGCCGTTCACCACGACGCTACGGAAGACCGGGAAGCGGTCCCACAGGCGTTCCTTGACGGCGCTGTGGTAACGATCCCAGTCGACGGGTGTGGCGGTCCAGAAGAGGCTGTCGACCACCATCAGGTTCCCGGGCTTGTCCATCTCGAGCCACAACGCGTCCTGTCCGCCCAGACGCTGCCGCTTCTTCATGACGTCTCCTCGCTCGATCCCGAGTCCCTGGTCCATCCTCGTTCGGTCCTGGCCGCCCCGGCAGGGGCGAACGTCACGTACCGGCGGCCGACCGCACGGCCCGCGCCTCGAGCGCGCGCTCCCGGATCTCCGCGATCTGCTCGTCGGTGAAGACCCCGTTGACACCGGAGATCGCCGCGAGCCTCATGCCGTGCTTGAGCCCGAGCCGGTAGATCTCCTTGACCTTCTCCCACTCGATGTTCCGGCCGACGGTGAAGGTCTCGTAGCGCCCCTCGAGGGCCAGTACGACGGTCTCGGCGAGGCAGGCGTAGACGACGCCGGGCGGCAGCCCGATGTTCTTCATCCGTACGTCGCCGGGCAGCTCGATCTCCCCGGACTCCACCACGAGCACGTCGGGACGCTTCGCGACGTCCTCCGCCGACAGGTCGAGCGGCCGGGCGACGTCGGTGATCACGCACCCCGGCTTGACCGCCATGATGTCGAGCACCCGCTTGCCCGCGCCGGACGTCGCGGTGACGATGACGTCCATGTCGGCCAGGTGCTCCTCGGCGGTGGTCGCCAGGTGGACGGTCGCCCGCGGGTGGTCGCGCTCGATCTCGTGCTTGAGCGTCAGGAGCTTGGCGGTCTCGGGCGACACCAGCCAGACCTCGTCGCTGGCCAGCGCCAGCAGCCGCGCGCACACCGAGCCGATGGCACCGGTGGCGCCGATGACCATGACCCGCCCGTGGATCCGTCCACGCGCGTCGACCTCGGCGATGCCGAGCCGGCGTACGGCCTCGTGCGCCGCCCACAGGGCACCCGAGGCGCTGTAGCTGTTGCCGGTCGTGACCGGCAGGGAGGCCTTCTTCGCGACGGTGACACCGGCGTCACCCACCACCTTGGTGAAGGCACCGAGGCCCATCACCTGCGCACCCAGCTTGCGGGCGATGTCCGCCGCCTGCAGGAGCCGTCCGTAGGTGAACTCCGGGCTGTGCGCCATCAGCTCCTTCGGGGTGCCGCCGACGGAGATCAGCCACCCCTCGGCCTCGGCCCCCGTCGGTGACGTGATGCCCGTGACGTGGCTGTAGGTGAACGGCGGCGCGTACGCGAGCGCCTTCTCGATGACGTCGTTGACCGGTCCCGGCGCGAGCCTGGTGATGGTGCCGAGCGGCTCGACCTGGCGGAAGAACTGCGTCGACAGCGGGTGGATCACGAACGCGAAGCGGCTCTTGCGCCGGAACCCGTTGGGGTAGAGCACACGTGGCTCCATGCCCGTCTCCACGATGATGTCGAGCAGGTCGTCATGGGTGAGCCGGCTGCCACCCACGAACGCCTGCATCATCGCCTCGAGCACGGCCGCGGTGACGGTGACGGAGAAGGGCTGCGGGACGCTGTCGAGCACCATGTCCACGCCGCGCTCGCCCAGCTCGGCGAGCCGCTCGTCGGAGATCGCGGACGAGATCAGGGTCTTGCCGGCGAGGTCCTCCAGGCCGAAGCCGATCAGCTCGTCGTACGTCGCGACAACCACGTCCGCGTCCCGTGCGGCATGACGGGCCAGGACGTGGCTGAGGTAGGTGCCCGGCACCTTGATCTGCGACTTCACCAGCCCTGGGAGGAGGTGAACCGGCCACAGGGCCGTGCTGGCGGCCAGCCCGAGCAGCGGGTTGCCGGAGACCCTCGCGGGGAGGTCGAGGCGCAGGAGCGGGTCGGCGAACTCGATGTTGTCGGTGTACTCCCGGAGGAGACGCGTGGTGCGCTGATGGTTCAGCCCACCGAGCACGACGGTACGGGCGTTGGTGAGGTAGCCCGGCAGCTCCGTCTGCAGGTGCCGGATCGCCCACTCCTGGAGGACGTCGCGCAGCTCATGGCCGTCGCAGACCGGCACCTCGGTCGTCGCCTCCTTGACCGTGTCGATGGCGTCGAGCTCCCCGTCGTACAGCCCGACGGCGCGGGCCTCGCGGAGGCCGGTGACCGCGATCGCGTCGGCGCGCGCGGCCCAGGAGCGCACGAGGTCCTCCGCCGCCGCGACGTCGCCGGACGTGCCGACCCGCACCAGCCGGAACCTGCGACCCAGGAAGGTGACTCTCGTGTCGTAGTCCCGCTCGGGGCCGGTCAGGCTGACGTTGACGACGAGCAGCGGAGGGGTGCGGGGCATCTCAGACCATCGCCTTCGAGTCGATCTCGGGGTGGCTCCCCATGAAGTCGAGCAGCCGGTCGGCGTACTCGTCGAAGGGCGGGCAGTGCACGCCGGTGCCGGCCAGGTCTGCCACCGTCCGAGACGTGGAGTACGTCGTGGGCGAGGCGAAGTAGTCCACGGCCTCGGCCGGCAGCCCGAGCAGACGCTCCATGCCGGGCATCCGGTCGATCAGGGCGTGCGTCGGCCCGAGTGGCAACGGCACCCACACCACGCGCTTGCCGAGGTGATGGGCGAACCGGTCGACGACCTGTCGCACGGTCGGCGGGTGGGGGTCGGTGAGCGCGTAGGTCCGGCCGATCGACCGGTCCAGCACCGACAGCGCGTCCATGGCGTCGACGACGAAGTCACGAGGAACCAGGCACACCCGTACGGCGTCCGGGTCGCCGACCTTGGGGACGACCACGGTGGGGCCCGGCTGCCGGTGCAGGAAGCCCGCCACGAAATAGGGACCGTCGTACTTCAACGTCTCGCCGGTCGCCGAGTCGCCGACCACGATGCCGGGCCGGTAGATGGTCGCCCGGAGACCTTCGGCCATCGCGGTGCGGACCCGCTGCTCGGCGTCGAACTTCGTCGACTCGTAGTGGTTGCGGAACGGCTGACCCAGGTCGAGACCGTCCTCGGGGAACTCGCCGTCGTACCGTCCGCTGACGTAGCAGGTGCTGACGTGGTGCAGCCGGAGCCGACGCCGCCGGGACCGGCAGAAGTCGAGGACGTGCCGGGTGCCGTCGACGTTGACCCGACGGGCCACCGCCGGCGGGACGGCCAGGTCGTAGACGGCGGCGAGGTGCCACACCTCGGTGACGTCCTCGACGAGGGCCTGCGCCGCATCGTCCAGGTCGAGACCGGGTGCGGTGATGTCTCCCGTGACCAGCTCGATCCGGCCCGCGACGTGAGCATGGCGGTCCTCGAGGTCGGCGACCCGCTGCCGCGCCGTCGCCAGGTGCTGGGGCTGCACCAGACAGACCGCTGAGACGCCGTCGCGGCGTGCGAGCAGCCTCGGCAGGAGCGCCGAGCCCAGGAAGCCGGGGAACCCTGTCATCAGCAGCGTGGTCATGCTCGACCGTAGGCCGGACTGACGGCCCCACGGGACTGCCGAAGGTCCTCATCATGGGGTGAGACATGTGACAGGTTTCAGGGTCTCTCGGCCCTGCGAGCATGGTGCGGTCCGGTGGTCTGATCGAGGCAGATGCTCACGCGAGGAGGTCGCCATGACCAGCACCGTGGACCGGATGAGCCCACTCGACTCCGCCTTCCTCCACATCGAGGACGCGCACGCGTCGTTGCACATCGGCAGCGTGGCCCTGTTCGAGGGCCCGGCGCCCACGCTGGCGCAGCTGCAGGCGGCCGCGGCTCGCAAGCTGCCGCTCGTGCCGCGCTACCGCCAGCGGATCCACGTCGTACCGCTCGAGCTCGGCCGGCCGGTCTGGGTCGACGACGCGGGCTTCCGGATCGACGCACACGTACGCCGCCGTACCCTGCCGGCGCCCGGTGGCCGGGCCGAGCTCCACACCGTGGTCGACCGGATCATGTCGCAACGCCTCGATCGCGGGCGCCCGATGTGGGAGACCTGGCTCGTCGACGGCCTCTCCGACGGCCGCTGGGTGCTCGTCACCAAGGTGCACCACAGCCTCGCCGACGGCATCGCCGGCACCGACCTGCTCTCGACAGTGCTCGACAGCCACCCCGACGGTGACGCCGTGCCCGACGACACGTGGACGGCCGGCCCCGAGCCCTCGTCCGCGCGGCTGACCTCCGACGCGATCCTCGACCGCGCCGCCGTGCGTCTGCACGAGCTCCGCTCGCTGGGCCGGGCCGCCGCCCACCCGCGCGAGCTCCCGGGCGTTGCCTGGCGGCTCCTGCACGGGATGGTGGGCTTCGCCGGCGCCGTACGTCCGGTCGCGACGTCGTCGCTGCGGGGGTCGATCGGCACCGACCGGCGCCACCTCTGGACCGACATCGCCCTCACCGACGTACTGGGGATCCGCGAGCACCTCGGCGGAACCGTCAACGACGTCGTCCTGGCTGCGGTCTCCCAAGGCTTCCGCGACCTGCTGCTGGCACGGGGTGAGACACCGGGCAGGCACACGGTGCGCACGCTGGTCCCGGTGTCCGTACGCCGGGCCGACGAGCAGGGCCGCACGGACAACCGGGTGTCGGCGATCCTCGCCGACCTGCCCGTGGAGGTGGCGGACCCGGTCGCACGACTCCACGAGGTCAGCGACCGGATGCGGCGCCTCAAGAGCTCCGGCGAGGCGGACACCGGCGAGGCCGTCACCGAGCTCGCCGACGTGCTGCCCCCCTCGGTGCTCGCCACGACGCTCCACCTCGCGTTCCGAGTGCCGCAGCGGCTCATGACGACCGTGGTCACCAACGTCCCCGGACCACGCGGAACGCTGTACTGCTGCGGCCGCCGGATGCTGACGACGTACCCCTATGTGCCGATCGCCGACCGGCTACGGATCGGCGTCGCCGTCACGTCGTACGACGGCCGGCTGTTCTTCGGGGTCACCGGGGACGCGGCCACGGCAACCGATCTCGAGTCGCTCGTCGACGGCATCGAGCTCGGCTTCGCCGAGCTCCGGACCGCCGCCGCGGACCCGGACCTCCCGGTGGCAGCCACCTGACCCCTGTCGGGTGCATGCTGGGGGCGGGAACGTGCTGATCGGGCAGCCCCGGCCGTGGAGGAGGAGCACCGATGGTCACGCGTCTCGTCGTCTGCTGTGACGGCACCTGGAACACCCCCGACCCGGTGAAAGGCACCGTCCCGCGGCCGACCAACGTCACCAAGCTCGCCCTGTCCATCACCCCGGTCGACCCGGCGGGCACCCGGCAGTGCGTCTACTACCACCCAGGGGTCGGCACGAGTCGGTGGGACCACATCCGCGGCGGCGCGTTCGGCTCCGGGCTGTCCGACAACGTCCTCGACGCCTACCACTTCCTGATCGACAACTACGAGGAAGGGGACGAGCTCTGGTTCTTCGGGTTCAGCCGTGGCGCGTTCACCGCCCGCAGCGTGGCGGGCCTGGTCCGCAACTGCGGCGTGCTGCGGCGCCAGAACCTGGACCGGATCGACGAGGCCTTCGGGCTCTATCGCGCCAGGGCCGAGAGCCCCCGCGGCACGGCATCGACGCTGTTTCGCCATGCGTACTCCTACGAACCCCGGGTCCGGTTCGTCGGCGTGTGGGACACGGTCGGCGCGCTCGGCATCCCGGTGCCGAGCACCCGTGCGCTCCAGCCCCTGGTGGCGTTCTTCAACCGCCACCTGGCCTTCCACGACACCGACCTGTCGACGCACGTCGACGGCGCCTTCCACGCCCTGGCGATCGACGAGCAGCGCAAGGCGTTCCTGCCGACGCTGTGGACGCAGCAGCCCGGAGCCGGCGACCAGGTGCTCGAGCAGGTGTGGTTCTCCGGGGTGCACTCCGACGTGGGCGGCGGGTACCGGGCCGCCGAGAGCGGGCTGTCGGACCTCGCCCTGCTGTGGATGATCGAGAAGGCCCGCGGGTTCGGTCTCGACGTCACGCCGCCGCCCGTCGTGACCGGGCAGCGGACGGAGGTCAGCGCCGGAGAGAGCGCCGAGGTGGAGGTGTCCCCCGACGCCATGCTCCGCCTCCACGTGTCACGCAAGAGCTTCTACCGGCTGTTCCGGTCGGTGTCCCGGCCGATCGGCACGAGCCCGGGCGGCCACGAGCGACTCTCCTCCTCCGCATTCGACCGGCACGAGAAGGACCCCGAGGGCTACCGCCCCGCGAACCTGATGAGCTACCTCGACTCCCCCGGTGCCCCCGACATCGCCCAGGTGTGACCGGTCCGGCCGACTCACGCCATCGGGGTCAGCAGGGTCCTCGTCGTCATCCCGACCGTGTCCGCCAGCCCCTCGAGGAACCGGTCACGGAGCGGGCCCAGGTCGCGGAGGGTCCACAGCGTCTCCGCGGTGACCCAGGCGACGTCGCGGGCCTTGTCGATGCTCCAGCAGCTGATCAGGTGGCTGAGCTGCCGCATCTCGTCGTCCACCGCCCGGCCGGCCTGGTCGAGGAACGACCGGCGTACTTCGGACTCGACCTGCGCGAGGACGCCGTTGATGGCCTCGAAGTCCCGGTGGAGGGCGTCCGGCTCCACGCCCCGGGACCGGCAGGTGGCGACCACGGCGATCGGGAGGTCGTGCTCGATGTGCGTGTTCATGCCGGCCAGGGCGTACTGCACGGGCACGAGGCGCGCGGCGCGGAGCTCGAACAGCGGACTCCATGCCGTGGGCACGGCGCGGTCGGCGGCCGCTGCGTCGTACGCCGTCAACCAGAGGCCTGCGAACCGGGTGTCGAGATCGGCCATCGCGACCGGGTCGCGGAAGGGGGTCGCCGCCCGACCCGAGGGCGCCAGGATCGCGCCGATGCGCTCGGTGACGGTGAGGTAGATCCCGTTGAAGACCGCGGCGCCGTCGGCCGCGGGGAGCTGGGCCTCGATCTCCCGCATCCGTGTGAGGACACCGTCGACGCCGGTGGGCAAGGTCATCCCGCGAGTATCCACCTCGGCGATTGCTCCGGACCTACGCGTCGGACAGACTCGGACGATGGCGATCCCGGTGCCCGAGACCATCCCGGGCCTGCTGGCCACCGCCGTCGACCGGGACGCCGATGCGACCTGGCTCCGCTCCGACCAGGGCACGCTCACCTTCGGAGCTGCCGGCGGCCAGGTGGCCCGGCTCGCAGCGCGGCTCCGCGACGCCGGCGTGGGCCGCGGTGACCTGGTCCTGGTCACCGCGCGCACCACAGCGCCGTACGTCGTGTGCTGGCTGGCGCTCGCGTCGCTCGGCGCCGTGACCGTGCCCACGGACCCCGCCGGTACCCTCGACGAGCTCACCGGTCTCGTGCACCAGGTGCTCCCCCGGGCCGTCGTCACGGACGCGGCGCTGCGGCCCCTCGTCGTCGAGGCGCGTGGTGAGCTCGGTGTCGAGGTGCTCGACCTCGACGCGTTGCTCGCTGAGCAGGCCGGCGCCGGCCCGGACGCCGACCTGGAGGGCGCCGTCGGGCCCGACGATCTCGCCGTCCTGATCCCCACCTCCGGCACCACCGGGAGGTCCAAGCTCGTCATGCAGACGCATCGCGCCTATGCCATGGCCGGCGTCGGCTTCCCGTTCTGGATGGAGCTGACGGCCGACGACCGGCTGATGACGTCGCTGCCGCTGTTCCACATCAACGCGCCGGCGTACTCCGTGCTCGGCTCGCTCGCGGCCGGAGCGGGCCTGGTCCTGCTGCCGCGCTTCTCGGCAAGCGGGTTCCTCGACTCGGCGCGCCGCCACGGCGCGACCGAGTTCAACGCGATCGGAGCGATGCTCGAGATCCTGATGCGCCAGCCCGTCCGACCCGACGACGCCGAGACCGAGCTGCGGCTCTGCTACACCGGCCCCTCACCGGCTCGCGAGTGGCAGGAGGCGTTCGAGGAGCGGTTCGGCCTGCGGATCGTGTGCGGCTACGCGATGTCGGAGTCGCCGTACGGCCTGATCTGGCGGCACGGGGAGCGACCCTTCGGCACCCTCGGCTCGCCACGCCAGCACCCGACGCTCGGCACGGTGAACGAGGCGCGCGTGGTCGACGACGACGGCGGCGACGTGCCGCCGGGAGAGGTCGGCGAGCTGCTGCTGCGCAACCCGACCGTGACGCCGGGGTACTGGCAGATGCCCGAGCAGACCGAGACCGCCGTGGTCGGCGGCTGGCTGCACACGGGCGACCTCGTCACCGCGGATGCCGACGGCACCTACACGTTCGTCTCGCGGGTGAAGGAGGTGATCAGGCGCCGCGGCCTGAACCTCTCGCCGGCCGAGGTCGAGGAGACGCTCGCCGCGCATCCCGACGTGCTCGAGGTGGCCGTCGTCGCGGTGCCCTCGGAGCTCACCGAGGACGAGGTCAAGGCCTTCGTCGTCGCGGCGCCCGGCCGCAACCTCGACTTCGAGCAGCTGCGGGTGTGGACCGCAGAACGGCTGTCGGCGTTCAAGGTCCCGAGGTTCTGGCAGGCCCTGGAGGCCCTCCCCCGCACGCCCACGTCGCGCGTGGCCAAGCACCGGCTCCCGGTCGGCCACCCGGCCGAGGAGTACGACGCGGAAGCAGGCTAGATACTGAAGAACAGGTTGAGGAACCGGTCGGCGAGGTCGACGTCGCCGCGTACGGTGCCGCCGTTGGTCCGGCCGAAGGCCCTCAGCACGAGACTGGCCGCATCGAACTCGAGGTACGCCGGCAGGCTCTCGATCTCGCCGGTCTCGTAGGTGAGACCGTCGCTGCTGACCGAGACACGATAGTCGCCGGCGTTCCGGCCACTGACCCGTACGCCGATCGTGAACGGCTCGGTCACGGCCTCGGCACGGACCGTCCCCTGCCAGATCGCGAACATGAACGGCACCAACAGGTCGGCCGCCTCGCCCGAGAGCGCGTGGCCGCGCCCGCTGGTCTCGCGGATGTCCCACGAGTGCACGCCGTAGTCCATCAGCTGACCGGCGGCGTAGAAGAACGCGGGTACCGGCCCCATGTACGCGTGGGTCACCATCAGACCGGTCCAGTCCTCTGGACCGAGTGCCTCCAGGAGGTCCTGCATCTTCGCGAAGTCGACGCGCAGGCGCTCCATCAGCTCCGCCTGCGGCACCCCGCGGAACGAGGTCGCGCCCTCGTTGGCCAGCTGCGCCATCACGGCGAGGCCGTGCGGCGCCGGCACCTCGCCGGTCCCGCGGGCCGCGTCGAAGGCGCGGAAGTAGCCCTCGGTCGTGTCGATGAGGTGGCCCACGACGTCTCGCGTCGACCAGTCGGCACAGGCGGTCGGCGACTCCCAGACCTCGGGACGCCCGGCCAGGGCGAACATCCGCTCGGCCTCTTCTCGGACCACCCGCAGGATCGTCGCCTTGCCGTCATAGGTCATTGCGTTCCACTCACTCATGCACCACACCTCTCTCGATGACTGCCCAGCCGATGACTGCCCGGCGCGCAGGTGGTTGAGACGACAACTACCAACTATTCACCTTCGAGCGGGTAGGGGGAAGGCATGCGTCGCGGCTCGGTAGCCTTCGGCCATGTCGGCGGACGGAAGCACCAGGGCAGTGGTGGCCGCGTTGCTGGCGAACACCGGCATCGCGCTGACGAAGTTCCTGGCGTTCTTCCTGACCGGGATCAGCTCGATGCTCGCCGAGGCGATCCACTCGGTCGCCGACGCCGGCAACCAGGCACTGCTGCTGGTCGGCGGTCGGAAGGCGCAGCGCGAGGCGACCGAGGAGCATCCGTTCGGCTACGGCCGGGAGCGCTACGTCTACGCCTTCGTCGTGTCGATCGTGCTGTTCTCCGTGGGCGGTCTCTTCGCGCTGTACGAGGGCTACCACAAGTTCCACGAGATCCACTCCGGCCATGACGAGGCCCCCGGGACCTGGTGGTGGGTCCCGCTCGTGGTCCTGGGCATCGCGATCGTCCTCGAGGGCCTGTCGTTCCGTACGGCGGTGGTCGAGACCGACCACGTGCGTGGCGACGCGTCGTACGCCCAGTTCATCCGGCGCGCCAAGAAGCCCGAGCTACCCGTGATCCTCCTCGAGGATCTCGCCGCGCTCCTGGGCCTGGTCTTCGCCCTCCTCGCCGTCTCGCTGTCCCTGCTCACGGACAGCTACTACTTCGACGCCGCAGGCACCGCTCTGATCGGCGTCCTGCTGGTGACGGTGGCGGTCATCCTCGCGATCGAGACGAAGAGCCTGTTGCTCGGCGAGTCCGCATCATCCGAGGCCCAGGCGCGGATCGTCGCCGCGCTCGACGAGACGCCCGGCGTGCTCCGGCTCATCCACCTCAAGACGCTCCACCTCGGCCCCGAGGAGCTCCTGGTGGCAGCGAAGATCGCCGTCCACCCGGGCAGCACGGCCGAGGAGATCGCGGCGGCGATCGATACCGCCGAGAGGCGCATCCGAGCAGCCGAGCCCGCGGCGACGTCCATCTACCTCGAGCCCGACATCTTCCGCGCCGACGGTGGGCAGAAAGGCCGCTGAACGGCGTCGGCTGTGGGCGGGCGCGATCGGTCAGAGGTCGAGCACCAGGTCGGCCGTGGGTCGCGCCGAGCAGATCAGCAGCTCGTCGACGCCCGGAGTCTCGAGCGGCGGGAGGTCGTACGACGCCTCGCCCGACAGGACTGCCGTGACGCAGGTGTGGCAGACGCCCGTGCGGCAGGACCACTGCGTGGGTACGTCGCAGGCCTCGGCCAGCTCGAGCACGGAGCCGTAGTCATCCGACCACGCGGTCGTGAGTCCGGACCTGGCGAAGGTCACCGTCGGACCACCGCCGGGGGCGCCCGCCGGCTGGTGCGGCGGGGGCACGTCGGCCGCGACGATGCCGGGGTTGACCGCCGAGCGCGACCCGAACCGCTCGGTGTGGATGCTGCCCCGGTCGACGCCGGCGTCGGCAAGAGCCTCCGTGACGTCGTCCATGAAGGACTCGGGGCCGCAGACGTAGGCAATCGCGAGGTCCGGTAGTCCCAGAAGGGCGATGACGTCCGAGGTCAGACGCCCGGTCCGGATCCCCGAGTCCGGCGCGGGCGGCTGCCCCGGCGACGTGTAGTAGACGAGGGAGTGCACCGACGGCAGCCGGCCGATCAGGTCGGCGACCTCGTCCGAGAACGCATGGCTGTCCGCGTCGTGGGTCGTGTGGATCCACCAGACCTGGCGAGCGCCAGGCGGGTCCGCGAGCCGGTGCAGCATCGACAGCATCGGCGTCACACCGATGCCGGCCGAGATGAGCAGTACCGGGTCGGGGCCGTCGTCCAGCACGAAGTCACCACGCGGTGCCGCGACCTCGATCCGGTCGCCCTGCCGCAGGTGCCCGTGCAGGTAGGAGCTGACCTGCCCGTGCGTCTCGCCCTTCACGCTGATGCGGTAGTCGCGGCCGGGGTCACCCGACAGCGAGTACGTCCGCACCGGCGCCGGGTCTCCCGCTCCGGGCACGCGGACGGTCAGGAACTGGCCCGGCTGGTACGCCGGCAGGGTGTCGTCCGCTGCGAACCGGAACGACGTCACGGACGCGGTCTCGACGACGACCTCGGTCACGGTCAGCGTGCGGAAGCCGGGCCAGGCGGGAGGCGGCGCGACCGCGATGCCGGCCGGGCGGGCCTGCGCGTCGTGCTCCAGCATGCTCCGGAACGACTCGCGCCACCCGGGGCTCAGCGCGGGGATGTCGAGCGCCGCCCGCAGCCGCCCCGGGTCGTGCCCGGGCAGGTACAGCAGCCCGTCGACGTCGGCCACGCTCAGCTCGCCCGGCCCGCGCGCCGTACGCACGACGTCGTCGCCGGCCTCGACGCGACCCCCGGTCAGCACGCGCAGGTAGAACCCGGGTCGCTGGTGGGCGACGAGCAACGACGGCAGCTGGGGCTCTCCCATCCGCATGCCCACCCGGAAGCAGGTCACCCGCGGCTGGGTCACCTCGAACTCCGCCTCACCGATCCGGTAGCGGTCACCGATGCAGACCTCGTCGTCGGCCAGGCCGTCGACCGTGAAGTTCTCGCCGAAGGCGCCGAGCTCGAGGTCGTCGCACCCGAAGAACTCCTGCCAGTGCCGGTACGACTCGACCTGGTAGACGAGGACGGCCCGCTGCTCGCCGCCGTGCCCGGCGAGGTCGCCCTGGCCGTCACCCTCGATGTTGAGGCGCCGGACCAGCTGTGGCCCGGTGACCGGGCGCTTCCAGACGGCCGTGTGCACGGTGCGGCCGCGCCACGACACGTCCTGGGGCATCCCGACGTTGACCGAGACCAGCGTCGGCGTCGGCGTCCCACCAACGTCCAGCTCCCTCGTCACGCCACCTCCGAAGTTCTTTCTCACGACTGGTGATAGCACATCTGTCGACCGTCACGTTTCCGGGCGCTGTCTCGACTCGGGGGTGAGAGATAGTCGAGACGAGAGGTGACAACCATGCATGTGTACGTCGCAGGAGGTACGGGCGTGGTCGGTCGGAGGCTGATCCCGCAGCTGGTCGAGCGCGGCCACCGGGTGACGGCCACCACGACAGACCCGGCGAATGCAGCAGGGCTCGAGAGGTCGGGTGCCCGTGCCGTCGTGGTCGACGGGCTGGACAGCGCGGCGGTCGGTGAGGCGGTGGCGAAAGCGGAGCCGGATGCCATCGTCCACCAGATGTCCTCGCTGGCGGGCAAGCTCGACCCGAAGCACTTCGACCGGTCGTTCGCACTCACCAACCGGCTGCGCACCGAGGGCCTCGACCACCTGGTCGCCGCCGCGCAGGCCACCGGAGTTCCGCGCCTCGTGGCCCAGAGCTACACCGGCTGGCCCAACATCCGCTCGGGTGGATGGGTCAAGGACGAGGAGGACCCGCTCGACCCGGAGCCGCCGCAGGCGCAACGCGAGACGCTGGCCGCGATCCGCTACCTCGAGGAGACGGTGCAGAAGACGGGCGGCACGGTGCTGCGGTACGGCGCGTTCTACGGCGACGCCTCCGACGCGATGGTCCCGATGGTGCGCAAGCGGCAGTTCCCGCTCGTGGGAGCGGGCACCGGTCACACCTCGTGGGTGCACCTGGACGACGCGGCCGCCGCGACCGTCCTGGCGCTGGAGCAGGGGGCTCGCGGAGTCTTCAACATCGTGGACGACGAGCCGGCGCCTGCCTCGGAGTGGTTGCCCTATCTCGCCGAGTGCGTGGGCGCGAAGCCGCCGCTGCGGCTGCCGATCTGGGTCGCCCGGCTCGTCGCCGGTGACGTCGCCGTCTCGATGCTGACCCGGACGCGCGGCTCGTCCAACGCACGGGCGAAGCGGGTGTTGGGATGGGAGCTGCGCTGGCCCTCCTGGCGGCAGGGCTTCCGAGACGGCCTGGCGACGGAGTAGCCGGTGAGCACCGAGGAGTTCGAGGAGCTCCGCCCGCTGCTGTTCTCGATCGCGTACCGCATCCTCGGCAGCGTGAGCGAGGCCGAGGACGCGGTCCAGGAGACCTGGCTGCGGTACGACTTGAGCGACACCGTCCCGGTCTCGCTCAAGTCGTTCCTGTCGGCGGTGGTGACCCGGGTCTCGATCGACGTCCTGCGTTCGGCGCGGGTCCGCCGGGAGTCGTACGTCGGCCACTGGTTGCCCGAGCCGCTGCTGACCGACGACGGGGCGACGTACCGCGACCCGGAGCACGCCACCGAGCTCGCCGACTCGCTGTCGATGGCGGCCCTGCTGCTCCTCGAGCGGCTGAGCCCCGAGCAGCGAGCCGTCTTCGTGCTGCACGACGTGTTCGCGTTCCCTTTCAGCGAGATCTCCGACGTGGTCGGCAGGTCGGAGACCGCGTGCCGGCAGCTCGCCTCGCGCGCCCGGCGGCTGGTGAAGGACGGCCGGCCGCGGTTCGACGTCGACCGCCGCGAGCGCGAGGAGCTCGCCGCACGCTTCTTCGACGCGCTGACCGTCGGTGACGTCGACGAGCTGCGCGAGCTCCTGGCCGCCGATGTCGAGGTGTACGGCGACGGCGGCGGAAAGGCGCCGCAGTGGATGCGGGTCATCGTGGGCCTGGACAACGCGGCGCGGATGTTCGCGGGCCTGGGCCGGAGGTTCGCGGGCTCGGGGCTCCAGGTGGAGCCTCGTGAGGTCAACGGCCAGCCGGGCGCGGTGTTCCGGGACGCCTCCGGCCGCGTGATCAACGTGCTGACGGTCGACGTGCTCGACGGCCGGATCCAGGTCATCCGCTCGGTCATCAACCCCGACAAGCTGCACCACATCGGTCCCGTCGCCGATGCCTGGGCGCTGATGCGCGAGACGCCGCCGGATCCCGGCCGGTGATCGGCCGGTCGGAGGCGCTACCGGCTACTGCCCCGAGCGCCGGAGGGCCTCCGCCACGAACCCGTCTCGCTCGAGCTCCTCGACCAGCCGGCGGAGGAACCGCACCGTCTCCGGTCGCCGGGTCCTGGCCACGCCGACCGCCTGCCGGATCTGCATGAACCGTTCGTCGATCAGCCGTAGCCCGGGATGTGCGGCCACGAACTCGGTGAGTGGCTGCCGGATGCCGGCCGCCACCTCGAGACCATCGGACAGGAACACCGCGGTCCCCTCGTCGCCCCGGACGACGTCGGCGTGAAGGAGCGTGCGCGACAGGAAGAGGTCGTACGCCGAGCCTCGCTTCACCCCGATCCGTACGCCGGCGCGGTCCACGTCTGCCGGCGTGTACAGGCTCGAGCTCAGGGGTACGGCGTACACCCCCTCGATCTCGACGTACGGCGCGGTGAACGCGACCTCGGCCTCCCGGGCCGGCTCGACCGCCAGGAAGCCGACGTCGACGGCACCCGTGGTCAGCGCCTCGTAGGACTTCCGGGCCGCGTCGAAGCAGACCAGTGTCACGGGCACTCCCAGCCGCGCCGCGATCTCGCGGGCGAGGTCGACCGTGACGCCGCGAGGAGCCTCGGGCGAGCCCTGAGCCAGCACGGGGTTCCCGAGGTTGATCGACGCGCGCAGTGCTCCGGTCGGAGCCAGGTCCGTGACGATGGGGTCCATCGAGCCGGTCATGACGGTCGCCCGATCTGGGCGCCAGTGCGTCGTTGCTCGACGGTCCGGGCGGCGAGCTCCGAGCGCGAGGAGATGTCGAGCTTCGCGAAGATGTGAGCCAGGTGGGTCTGGACCGTGCGCCGGGAGATGAACAGCCGGTCACCGATCTGCGGGTTCGACAGGCCCTCGACGACGAGGTCCGCGATGGTGAGCTCGGTGGGAGTGAGACTCCGCCAGCCCGACTGCGGGCGGCGACGCGACGTACGACGCCCGCGACGCAGGCCGGCACTTCGCATCAGCGCGTCGACGCGAGCCAGATCGCGGGCGGCGCCGATCGACTCGTAGCCCTCGGCAGCGCGTCCCAGGAGCACGCGCGCGCGTTCGGAGGCACCGGTACGCATCCACACCGTGCCGGCGTCCTCCGCGGCCACGGCGCGCTCCAGGGGACGGGGACTGGCATCGAGCACCTCAGCGGCATCCTCGAGCACCCGCGGGTCGGAGTCGGCGAGGCCTCGGCACTGCAGTGCGACACCTCGCAGCGACGGGACGTCGTTGCTCCCCGCCAGGGCCTCCGTCGCGACCGCGACCTCCTGTGCGCGCTCACGGTCACCGTGCAGCTTCGCGAGCCGGACCAGGTCGGACCCGATCCTGCGGTACTCCGTCGTGTACCCCAGCTCCGTGCAACGGTCCCAGTAGTGCGCGAGCAGCGTCAGCGCCTCGGAGGCCCTGCCCTCGGTCTCCAGGGCGAGGACCCGTGACCGGATCATCCACCGGGAGAAGTAGACGGACTCGGGCTCGACGAGCGGATCCGGGGTGGCGGCGAGGACGCGCCGCGCGCTCCCGGCCTCGTTGCGGTGCAGAGCCACCAGCGAGATCACGGCGTCCTCGAACGGCTTGGGCGGCCGCTCGGCGTCGTCCAGGGCACGGCGGTAGGTCTGCCCGATCTCGTCGGAGGGGTTGCTCCGGGTGTCGAGCGCTACCAGGGCGTCGTCCCACTCGCCGGCGTGGAAGTGTCGCAGCGCACGGATCATCTGGAAGGTCTGCATGTGCCAGTGCATCCCCAGCTCTTCACTGAGTCGGGTACCGACCTCCAGGCTCGCGGCCGCCCGGTCCAGGTGGTCCTGCTCCATCAGGATCAGGCTCTGCGTGGCGTGGAGCGGAAGGCGATGGCCCCACCTGCCCGGGCTGCGGTCGGCGAGGGCGATCGCCTCACCGATGATCCGACCGGCCTCGGTGAGCCGGCCGCGCATCTCGGCGACCGTGGCCATGGTCGACATCGCCAGGCTCACGGCCACGTGGTCCTCGGTCTCGGTTGCCAGCGCCAGCGACTCGTGCGCGACGGCGAGGGCTCCGTCGAGGTCGCCGAGTGCCACCTGAGCCATCGCCGACCAGCCGAGGGTGCTCGCGCGCTGGGCATCGGTGAGTCCGGGGGTGGCGGTCGCGAGCTCCAGCTCCTGCAGGCCCTCACGCGGTCGGCCGAGCGCCAGCAGGGTGTGGCCGAGCTCCGAGCGGACGGAGGCGTCGTCGTCGTACTGCAGGACCATGCGGTACGCCGCCTCGGCGTCCGCCACCCGGCCGGCCCAGCGCAGGTGCGTGGCGTGCTCGGCCAGCACCGTGTTCCGGGCCGGGTCAGTGTCGTCCATGAGGTCGAGCGCGCGTCGTACGAGGTCGGCGGCCGTGTCCGGGGACGACTGCGACGCCTCGCGAGCCGCTCGGCTCAACCATTCGATGGCCTCACGGTCTCCTCTCACCGCCCCACGAGAGAGGTGCTCGGCGACCTGCATGCTGGGTGCCCCGGCGCGAGCGAGACGCTGGCCCGCCTCACGGTGCAGGCCCGTCCGGACGGTGACCGGCACGTCCTGGTAGATGCTCTCCCGGAGCAGGTCGTGACGGAAGCGCAGGTGCGTCCCGTCATCCTCCAGGACGTGCGCCTCGACCGCGTCCGCCAGCGCTGCCGAGAGGACGCGGGCCGACTGCTCGGTCACGACGGCGAGGTCACGCAGCTCGAAGCGCGAGCCGAGGATCGACGCGGCCTGCAGCGCGTCCAGAGTCTCGGCCCGCAAGAAGGCCAGGCGGTGCAGGATCGTCAGCCGCAGCGTGGGTGGGAGCGTCGTTCCGGCGACCTCGGCCAGGCCCTCGGCCGTGGTCGTCAACGAGCCATCCTGACGCAGCGCCCCGAGCAGCTCGCTGATGAAGAGCGGGTTGCCCCCCGCACCGTCCGCCTCCTGCAACAGCCGGGGTCCCGGCTCCGCATCGACCAGCTGGGCCACCAGGCGGCCTACGGCGTCGCCGGTCAGCGGCTGCAGTGAGACCTGCTCGGCTCCCACCGACCGCAGCACGCCGAGGAGGCGCAGCAGGTCGTCCGGGCGGGGCGTGGGACGGAGGCAGCCGACGATCGCCACCGGGAGATGGGTGAGCCGCCGCCCGACCACACCGAGGGTGAGCAGGCTGGACGGGTCCGCCCACTGCAGGTCGTCGACGCCCATCACCAGCGGACCCTGGAGCGCGAGCTCCTCGACGAGATCGATGAACGCGTCCACCACCCGGAACTGGAGACCCGGGTCGCTGGTCACGGTGATCGTGCGGCCGGTGTCGCCCGCCTCGCTGAGCAGGGAGGCGATAGCCGCCCGGCGCGGATGGGTCGAGGTACGACGACTGTCGAGCACGTCGCCGACGAGCCCGAACGGTCGGTACCGCTCCAGCTCCTCGGCCTGGCCCGAGACGACATGGAGACCCCGGCGCCGGGCCTCGTCGAGCGTCGTCCCGAGCAGCCGGCTCTTGCCGATACCGGCCTCGCCCTCGACGAGCACGCTGGCCGACCGGCCGGACATGACCCGGTCCAGAGTGCGTTCCAGGACCTGGGTCTCGGCCTCGCGCCCGACCAGCCCCGAGAACGGCGTCGGTGGCCCCACGACCGTCATGCTAGTCCGCGAGGAGGACCCGTCATCGGCCTCCTCGCCCCGGGCGCCGAGCGTGCTGTCACCCTCCGGCGGGCGGGTAGGGATGGCCGAGGACGCCCGACAGCGCCCGCAGCAACCCCAGCCAACCGCTGAAGGGCGCGGGGGCCGCCGGTGCGCGTCCGTCGTCGTGGACCCGCTCGAGATGACCGGACGGCGGCTCGGTCTCGTCCAGCACGATGCGGATCTCCATGGTTCGACTCTCTCGGATCCACGGGAACGCGTACATCGGCCACCTGGCGGATGTCTGAGCGGCGCTCGCACCAGACCATGGACACCGATGCGGCCGACCGGGCCGGACGATCGTGGAGGTGGCGTGAGAGACGAGCATGCGGTGGTGATCGCGGGCTGCGGTCCGACGGGGTTGATGTTGGCCGGCGAGCTGGCACTGGCGGGGGTCGACGTGGTTGTCGTCGAACGGCGCGCCAGCCAGGAGCTCCCCGGCTCGCGCGCCGGCGGCCTGCACTCGCGCACGATCGAGGTGCTCGATCAGCGCGGGATCGCCGATCGCTTCCTGGCCGAGGGCCAGGTGGCCCAGGTCGCGGGCTTCTCGATGATCCCGTTGGACATCAGCGACTTCCCCACCCGGCACAACTACGGGCTGGGGCTGTGGCAGAACCACATCGAGCGCATCCTGGCGGGCTGGGTGGGCGAGCTCGGTGTGACGATCCGGCGCGGACTCGAGGTGACGGGGCTCGCGCAGGACGACGCCGGCGTCGACGTCGCGGTCTCCGACGGCCGGTCGATCCGGGCGGAGTACCTCGTCGGGTGCGACGGCGGCCGCAGCCTGGTCCGGAAGGCGGCCGGGATCGAGTTCCCGGGCTGGGAGCCGACGACCAGCTCCCTGATCGCCGAGGCCGAGCTGACCGAGCAGCCGGAGCTGGGCATCCGCCGGGACGCCCGCGGTACCCATGCGCTGGGACGCGTGGACTACGAGATCCGCGACGGCGAGGTCGTGTACGCGGACGAGGGGCCGGTCCGGATCATGGTCACCGAGGAGCACGTCGGGCCGGCACCGGACCCCACCGTGGGCGACCTCCGTGAGGCGCTCGTCGCCGTCTACGGGACCGACTTCGGGCTCCACAGCCCCACCTCGATCTCCAGGTTCACCGACACGACCCGGCAGGCTGCGTCGTACCGGGACAGGCGGGTGCTCCTGGCGGGCGACGCCGCGCACGTGCACTCCCCCGTGGGTGGACAGGGCCTCAACACCGGTGTGCAGGACGCGGTGAACCTGGGCTGGAAGCTCGCCCAGGTGGTCAACCGGACGTCGGCGGACAGCCTCCTGGACACCTACCACGCGGAGCGCCACCCGGTCGCCTCGCGCGTGCTGCGCACCACGATGGCGCAGACCGTGCTCCAGCGCAGCGACGAGCGCGTCACCGCTCTGCGCGAGACGGTGTCCGACCTGCTGAGCATGGACGAGCCTCGGCGGCGGTACGCCGCGATGATGTCGGGACTCGACATCCACTACGACCTCGGCGAAGGGCACCCCCTGCTCGGTCGCCGGATGCCTGATCTCGACCTCGTGTCGCCCAGCGGCCCGGCCCGGGTGTACGACCTGCTCCACGAGGCACGCCCTGTCCTGCTCGACCTCGGCGAGCCGGGCGCGTACGACCTCGGCCCCTGGACGGACCGGGTGCACCTGGCAGAGGCGGCGTACGACGGTCCGTGGGAGCTCCCGGTGCTCGGCGCGGTCGCTGCCCCCACCGCCGTACTGATCCGGCCCGACGGACACGTCGCCTGGGTGGGCGATCACACGCCCACCGGGCTCCACGACGCGCTGACCGAGTGGTTCGGGCCGGCGACCACGGCGTAGCGCACGCCAGTTCACCGGACCTCCGCCAGGTGGCCGATGTCCCGGCACCCGCCCTCGACGCAGGCTGTCACTTCGTGCGGTCCACGCACGTCATGACATCTGAAGGGAGGTGACGCACCTTGACCATCACTGTCCTCGACCACCGGGACGAGAACGCCGAGGAGCCGCCCGCGACGGCCACCGAGGAGCCCGAGGAGCTCCTGCCGTGCCGAGTCCACGACTCGGAGCTGTGGTTCGCCGAGTCTCCTGCCGACGTCGAGCACGCCAAGGCGTTGTGCCGCGAGTGCCCCGTTCGCGCGCTCTGCCTCGACGGAGCCCTCGAACGGCGTGAGCCCTGGGGAGTCTGGGGCGGAGAGCTGTTCCTGCAAGGAGTGGTGATCCCCCGCAAGCGACCCCGGGGCCGACCGCGCAAGACAGATCAGGCCGCATGATCCGCGACCGCGGTACGACTGAAGACGTCCTTCGATCCACCAGAACGGAAGCCCTGCTGATGATGAACAACCTGATGAACGAAGATCTGGCTCGCACCCAGCTGACCGAGCGCCTCGGAGAGGCGCAGCTCATTCGCCGTGGCCGCCGGCACGTGGCGGCTCGTCGGCTGAGTCGCAAGGCCGAGGAGGCCGCGCGACAGGCCCATCTGGCCCTGGCGCGCTCTCTGTGAGGCACGCGTCCGACCTGATCGCCCGCCATGCCGGAGCCCGGTACGACGTCGTCGTACCGGGCTCCATGACGGCGGCCGGGCTCGACCGGTTGTCGTCGGTCACCCCTGATCTGACGCTCTCCACGCGGGGCGAGAAACACGTTGACGACCGCGTTACGTTGCCACGATGACAGACTCTCGGGACACCCTCACTCGTCCAGCCTCCGCCGCGGGGACCTTCCGGCTCGGCGACCTCGCCGTCCACCGACTCGGCTTCGGGGCGATGCGGCTCTCCGGCACCGGCGGGATGGGCCGCGGCGAGCCGCGCCCGCCCCAGCAGGGCGTCGAGGTGCTGCGTCGCGCCGTCGAGCTGGGTGTCAACCACGTCGACACGGCCGGCTTCTACTTCTCCGAGAGCGCCGTGGCCAACCGGATCATCCGCGACGCGCTCGCGCCGTACCCCGACGACCTCGTGGTCTCGACCAAGGTCGGCCCCACGCGCGACCGGGCCACGGGCGAGTTCGGCGACTGGGCCCGTCCCGACCAGCTGAGGGCCCGCGTCGAGCACGACCTCACCGAGCTCGGCCTCGACCGCCTCGCCGTCGTCAACTACCGCAGCAACGGTCGCGACGACGTACCGGCGGCCGTCGAGGCGCTGGCCGAGCTGCGGGACGAGGGCCTGCTGCGTCACGTGGGACTGTCCAACGTCGACGCCGGCACCCTGGAGGCCGCCCTCGGCGTGACCGACGTGGTGTGTGTCCAGAACCGTCACGCGCCCGGCTACGAGCGCTCCGACTCCGACGAGGTGCTGGCCGCCTGCGGTGAGCACGGCATCGCGTTCGTGCCGTTCTTCACGATCGCCGGGAAGGCGCGCGAGGATCCCGCACACGAGCAGTACGACGCGGTAGTGGCCATCGCGGACGCGCACGGCGTCAGCCCGGCCCAGGTCCGCATCGCCTGGACGCTCGCCCTCGGTCCGCACGTCCTCGCCATCCCGGGCACCGGCGACGTCCGGCACCTCGAGCAGAACGTCGCAGCCGCAGCGCTCCGGCTCGGCGACGACGACCTGGCTCGCCTGGCCGACCTGCCGGTCTGACCCGGGACCCCTGACCCGGGCGACGCGCCGGCGCCGCCCGGATCAGGGAGGGCTCAGGCGGTCAGCCTGGACTCGTCCCCGCGCCCGGGTCGCACGTTGTGGTTGCCGGCGAACAGGTTGCCCGGGTCGTAGCGGTCCTTGACGTCCACCAGTCGCCGGTAGGTCTCGGCCGGGTAGATCGCGTCGACCTCCTCGTCGGTGGCGGCGGTGAGGAAGTTCGCGTAGGCGCCGTCGACGTGCGGTGCGAGCCTCCCCCAGATCGCCTCGAGCGCAGGTCCGGCGGCTTGGACGACCGGCTCGGGACCCGCGGCGATGGTCACGAACATCAGCTCCGCCTGGCGGTGCGCGTACGCCGTAGCGCCGTCTGGGACCCGCGACACCGCACCGCCGACGCTGCGTACGCCGATCACCGGCGCACCCACCGTCGTCGCGACGTCGGCGAGGATCCCGAGCGCCGCCGCCACGGACGGCCGGTCGACGAACCCGCTCCGGCTCACGAACCGGAGGCCAGGTGGCGGGATCATGCCCTCCATGAGCGTGTCCCTGTACGGCGTCAGTACGACGGCATCGTCGATCACCGTGCCGAGCCGGCGGATCGGGTCGAGCGCCGCTGCGGCTTGCTCGAGGTCGTCGGTGTCGACCACGACGTGGATCTCGACCGGTGCCTCCGGCCCGCCCAGGAACGGGTTCGCGAGGTTCACCACGGAGGTGAGCTCGTCGGGCGCGGATCGCAGGTGGTCCGCCCACCCCTGGAGCACGCCGGTCGCCTCGGCCGCCGGGAAGGAGATCTTGCCGTGGAAGACGTCGGTCGTCGGGTGGGCCGCGAACTCGAAGGCGGTCACGACCCCGAAGTTGCCGCCACCGCCGCGGATCGCCCAGAACAGGTCGGGGTGCTGCTCCGCGCTCGCGTGCACCACGTCCCCGCCGGCGGTGACCACCTCGACGCCGACCAGCTGGTCCAGTGCCAGGCCGTACTTGCGGACCTTCCAGCCGATCCCACCGGTCAACGTCAGGCCACCGACGCCGACGCTCCGGGTGTCGCCCGAGGAGATCGCCAGGTCGTGCGGGGCCAGGGCGTCCGCGACCCGACCCCAGGTCGCCCCACCACCGATCCGTACCACGTGACGCTGCGGGTCGATGACCGCCACGTCGGCGAGGTCCCGGAGGTCGACCACGACGCCGTCGTCGTTGGTGCCGAAGCCCTGGAAGCCGTGCCCGCCGCCGCGCACGGACAGCGCGAGCCCCGCGCCCGCTGCGAACCGGACGGCCGCCTGCACGTCCGGCACGTTCCCGGGCCGTACGACGAGCGCCGGGCTCCCGGCCGCGAAGATCGACCCGCTGGCCGTGGCGTACCCCGTGTCGCCGGGTTCGATGATGTCGCCGCCGAACTCACGGCGGAGGTGCTCCAGTGCTGAGCTCATGGTGATGCCCCTTCCAGACAGGATGGTCTCGGTGTCCGAGCCGGCCGGGCTGGTCGCCACGGCCACGTCACCTGTCTGACGAAGGGAGAGGGCAGGACCTGACGGACGATCCGTCAGGACCCGGCTACTCCTCAGGAGCCGCGGCGCCTGAGGATCTCCGCGTTGATGGCGGGCACGATCTCGTGGAGGTCGCCGATCACGGCGTACGACGCCTTGGTCACCATCGGCGCCTCGGCGTCGGTGTTGATCGCCAGGATCGTCTTGGCGCTCGAGCACCCCGCCCAGTGCTGGATGGCCCCGCTGATGCCGCACGGGATGTAGAGATCGGGCGAGATCCGTACGCCGGTCTGGCCGACCTGCTCGTGGTGGGGCCGCCAGCCCAGGGAGGTGACCACCCGGGAGACGCCGAGCGCACCGCCGAGGAGCTCGGTCAGCTCGACGAGGTCTGCGAAGCCTTCGCTCGACCCGGCGCCGCGACCGGCGCCGACGACCACCTTGGCCGAGCGCAGGCCGCCGGCCTCGTCGGGTGGGGCCGGGTCGGAGGAGACCACCCGGGCGCGGAGGTCGGCGGCCGGCACCTCGGGAGTGCTCTCGACGAGCTCGGCCGGCACCGGCTGGTCGGCCGGCGCGGGCTCGACCGCATGCCCCGCGACGGTGAAGACGGCGGGCCGCTCGTCGAGCCGCATCTCCTCCAGCGCGGCGCCGCCCACGACCTGCCTGGTGACCACGAACGGCGACAGGCCGCCGAACGAGGTCACGTTGGCCGCCATGGCCACGCCCTGGCGCGCCGACACGTGGGCCAGCACCTCCAGCCCCCGCGGCGTACCGGCCGCCATCACGACCACGGAGCCGGCGGTGTCGCGCACACCTTGGACCGCAAAGGCCCAGGCGGCGCCGGAGTAGGCGCTGAAGCCGTCTCCCGCGACGTGGTGGACGCGTCGTACGCCGTAGCGACCCAGCGTCTCGACGACGCCCGGAAGATCGGCGGCGAGCTGTCCGACGACGACAGCGTCGATCGGGACTCCGCCGCCGGCGGCGGACAGCGTGCGTGCGAACGTGACCGCCTCGAGCGACACCTCGGTCGCGCCGGAGGCGTCGGTCTCGACCAGGACCAGGATCATCGGGCCAACACCCCCAGGGTCTCCAGCAGGTCCACCACCGCCGGCGCAGCCTCGGCACCGGTGCCGAGGATCTGTACGTCGCTCGGTTGCGCGGGCGGAAGGAGGAGCCGCACCCGCTTCGGTCCAGCCGGCTCGGTGGCCGGCTCTCGCTCCTCGATCGGGATCTTCTTGGCCCGCAGCCGGCCCGGGACCCCGGGGTAGCGGGGCTCGACCCCGCCCTCGAGCACGGTCACCACCGCAGGCAGCGCCACCCGGTAGGTCTCACGACCGTCGGGGCCCTCGCCGCTCGCGACCACGTGGTCGCCGTCGATGCTCAGGGTCGCGACGCCGTTCACGACCGGCCGCCCGAGCTCGTAGGCGAGCCGGATGCCGACCTGGAAGTCGCCGCTGTCGGCGGCGTCGTTGCCGAGCAGGATCAGGTCGTGGCCCTCCCCCGCCGCTTCGTGGTCGCGGACCACCGCGGCGATCTCGCGGGCCACGTCGGCCGGACCGAGCCGCGACGGGTCGGTGACCACGTGGGTCGCCGACGAGCAGCCGAGGGCCAGGGCGGTGCGCAGCTGCTCGACGGCGTCCGCCTCGCCGAGCGTCAGCGCCGTCGCGCTGCCCTCGGTGGCCGTCGCCGCCTGTACGGCGAGCTCGATCGCGCACTCCTCGTGGGCGCTGGTGGTGAAGCCGGCGAACCGGCCGTCGACCGCCTGGGCGTCCTCGGTGAGGACGACCTCGCCCGAGGAGTCCACCACGCGCTTGATGCAGACCAGGACCGAGACGCCCATCAGCGCAGCCGCTCGTTGTCCGGGTCGAGCACCGGCGTGCTGTCGGCCGAGACGACCGTCACCGGGTAGCGCTCCTCCATGTACGACACCGCCAGCTCGTTGCCGACATGGGCGTGCTCGACGGGGAGGTAGGCCATCAGCACGTGCTTGCCGATCGAGGGTGCCGACCCCGCGCTGGTGACGTAGGGGTGGTGCCCGTGTCCGTCGATCAGCGACTCGCCGTCGCGGGTGAGGATCGGCTCGCCTCCGAGCATGAAGCGCTTGACCCCCGAGGACGACGTGTGGTCGTCGACGGTGAGCGTGCACAGGACCGTGAGGGGCGGCTGCTCGCGCTGCGCCAGGTAGGCGTCGCGCCCGACGAAGTCGGCCGCCTTCACCTTGGGCCGCTGCATGCTGGCCTCCACGATCGTCCGCTCGGCGTCGAGCTCGGCGCCGTACGCCCGGTAGCTCTTCTCCAGCCGGCCGGTGGTGCCGTAGACCCCGATGCCGACCGGTACGGCGCCGTGCGGGCGCCCCGCGTCGAGCAGCGCCTCCCAGAGCGCCTCCGCGTCGGACATCGAGACGTAGAGCTCCCAGCCGAGCTCGCCGACGTAGGAGATCCGGGACGCGAGCACCGGCACCGTCGAGCCGCCGCTCACCCGTACGGCGATGTCGCGGCAGGTCAGGAAGCCGAAGCCCGCGTCGCTGACGTCGTCGTCGGTCAGCCCCTGCAGGATGTCGCGGGCACGCGGCCCCCAGACCCCGATGGTCGAGACCTCGTCGGTCCGGTCCACCAGCCGGGTCGAGCCGTCGGGCGACACCTCCGCCAGCTGGTCTGCGAACGTCTGGCGGTCGGCCATCCCGTGGGCACCGCCGGTGACGACGCGGAAGTGGTCGTCGCCGAGCCTCATCACGGTGAGGTCGGAGAGGAAGCCGCCGCGCGCGTCGAGCACCGGCGTGTAGACGACCTTGCCGACCGCCACGTCGCACTGGCCGACGCAGGTCCGCTGGACCGCGGCCAGAGCCTCGGGTCCCTCGATGTCGAAGATGCAGAAGGCGCTCAGGTCGACGACGCCCGCCGCCTCGCGCATCCGCAGGTGCTCGGCGTTGATGATCGGGCTCCACCAGCGCGCGTCCCACTCGTGCTCGCGCGGCATCACCGCGTCGCCGTACACCTCGAGCAGGTCGGCGTTGGACTCGTACCAGAACGGGCGCTCCCAGCCGGCCGCCTCGAAGAACTTCGCGCCCAGCTTCTTCTCCGACTCGTACATCGGTGAGAGCCGCTGCTCGCGGTCCGACTCGTACTGCTCGGCCGGGTGGATGATCCCGTACGTCTTGATGAACGACTCGGTGGTGCGCAGGCGCGTGTGCTCCCGACGGCCCTGGTGGGCGTGGAAGCGAGAGATGTCGCTGTGGTGGATGTCGATCTCCGACCAGCCCTGCGTCATCTCCTCGGCCACGGCGCGACCGACGCCCGGGCCCTCCTTGATCCATACCGCGGCGGCGGTCCACAGACCGCGCACCTCGCTCTCGCCGAGGATCGGGTTGCCGTCGCAGGTCAGCGACAGCAGGCCGTTGATGGCGTAGCGCATCTCGGCTCCCTCGGCACCGAGGAGCTCGGGCATCAGCTCGTAGGCCTGCTCGAGCTGGGGGTCGAAGTCGTCGGAGGTGAAGGGCATCTCGGTCGGTGAGAGCTTCGACTGCTCGATCGAGGGGATCTCCTCGGGCTCGTGCAGGATCGCGCGGTGGGCGTACGAGCCGACCTCCATGTCGGCACCGTGCTGACGCTCGTAGCAGAACGTGTCCATGTCGCGCACGATCGGGAACGAGATCTCGCCCTCCCGCTCGGCGAGCTGGGGGCAGGGGCCGACGCTGATCATCTGGTGCACGGCCGGGGTGAGCGGGATGTGGATGCCGGCCATGTCGCCGATCTTGGGGCTCCACACACCGCCGGCGATGACCACCGTCCCGGCCTCGATGTCGCCGTCGCTGGTACGGACCCGGCTGATCCGGCGACCGGTGGGCGTGTCCTCCACGTCGAGCCCGACCACCTCCACGTTGGGTACGACGGTGAGGGCGCCCAGCGCCAGCGCCTCCTCGCGCATGATCGTGCCCGCCCGAAGCGAGTCGACCACACCGACCCCCGGCGTCCAGAAGGCGCCGATGAACTGGTCGGTCTCGATGAACGGCACCTTCTCCTTGACGAACTCGGGGCTCACCAGCTCGGACTCGATGCCCCAAGCGCGCGCGCTCGACATCCGGCGGCGGAGCTCCTCCATGCGCTCCTCGGTGCGCGCGATCTCGAAACCGCCGCACTGGGTGAAGACACCCATCTCCTGGTACTGACGCACCGAGTCCAGGGTCAGGTCGGCGATCTCGCGGGAGTGGTCGACGGTGAAGATGAAGTTGGACGCGTGCCCGGTCGAGCCGCCGGGGTTGGGCAGCGGGCCCTTGTCCAGCTGCACGATGTCGCGCCAGCCGAGCCGGGCCAGGTGTTGCACCAGGCTGTTGCCGACGATGCCGGCTCCGATGACGACGACGCGAGCGCTGGGGGGGACGGTGGCCATGAGCTTCCTCGATCTCTGCCGGCGGTCACGCCGGTCGAACTCTGCTGTTGCGTTTTACGCAACGAAATGCATGATACGGAACAGGTCAAGAATCGCCCTGACCCGGCCGGGGTGTCAACCCGGCCGGGTGTCGAGCAGATGCGTTCGGTCAGCTGCTGGCGCCGGTGCCCTGAAGCAGGGCGGCAACCTTGTCCGGGTTCGCGTCGATCCACTTCTGCGCGGCGTCGGCCGGCTTCATGCCGTCCTTGGCGATGTACTCCGCGACGAGGTTCTGGTCGGCGTTGGTCCAGTGGAAGTTCTTGATCAGGGTGACCGCCGGCGAACCCGAGTTCGCGAACTTCGTCGAGATCAGCTTGTTCAGGTGGTACGGCGGGTAGTCGCACTTGATCGCATCGGTCGCCGTGGGGCAGACCTTCGGGTTGCTGGAGTATTTCGGCAGATGCACCTGCACGAGCTTCAACTCCGAGAAGAACCACTGCGGCTCGTAGAAGTAGGCCAGCAGCGGCGTCTTGTTGGCCTCCGCCGACTTGAAGCTCTGGATCAGCGCAGCCTCCGACCCACCGACCACGACCTGGTAGTTCAGGTTCAGGTTCTTCACCAGCGCCTGGTCGTTGGTCACATAGGACGGGTCGCCGTCGAGCAGCTGTCCCTTGCCGCCGGACTCCGACGTCTTGAACATCGAGGCGTACTTGTTGAGGTTCTTCCAGTCGGTGATGTCGGGGTACTTCTTGGCCATCCACGGCGGGACGTACCAGCCGATGATCCCCTGGTTCCCGGTCAGCCCTGCGTCCTCGACAGTCTTCTGGTCGGTGATGTACTTCTTCACCAGGTCGTCGTGGCCCCAGTTCTCCAGGACCGTGTCGATGGTGCCGTTGGCCATGCCGGCCCAGCTCGGAGTCTCGGCCAGGTTCGCGTACTTCACGGTGCAGCCGAGCTTGTTCTGGGCCAGGTCGCCCACGACGTACGCATCGGCGGTGTAACCCACCCACGCGTTCAGGGCGATGTTGACCTTGCCGCAGGTCTTGCCGCCCGACGTCGTGTTGTTGCTGATGTTGCCGCCGCCGCAAGCGCTGAGCGCCAGAGCGAGAGCGGCGCCTCCTCCCAGCAGCCGGACCAGATTCGAGCCGGATGTTCGTCGTGTCATGCGTGGTTCCTCTCCTTGTGCCCGCTCTGCGGGCGGGTTCGTCGGTTCAGTTTCCGTAACGATCTGCGGACGCCCGGGCGATCCGGTCGAGCATGATGCCGAGAGCGGTGACCGCGATCCCCGCGGCGAAGCCCTTCCCGAAGACGGGAGGCTGGCTGAAGCCGGCCACGACGAGGTAACCCAGGCTGCCGCCGCCCACCAGACCGCCGATGACCACCATCGACAGCACGTAGAGCAGCCCCTGGTTGGTCGCCAGAACGAGCGCCGGCCGGGCCATCGGGAGCTGCACCTTGCGGATCATCTGCCAGGAGGTGATGCCATTGGACCGGGCCGCCTCCACCGTGGCCGGTGAGACGCCTCGGATCCCGTCGGCCACGAGCTTGACCGAGATCGGCGCCGCGTAGGCCACCGCCGCGAAGATGGCAGTGAACCGGCTGGGTGAGAACAGCGCCAGGGCAGGCACCAGGTAGACGAACGACGGGATGGTCTGAAGGGCGTCCAGGACCGGCCGCACGATCGCATCCGCACGTCGGCTGCGCCCCATCCAGACGCCCACGATCACCGCGATCATCATCACCAGGACCGTGGCGACCAGGGTCGAGGTGAACGTGATCATGGTGTCGTTCCAGAGACCCATCGCCAGGATCACGCCCTCGCAGATCGCCGTGATCACCATCGGCCGGGGGCCACCGAGGACAAAGGCGAACCCGAGCAGGACCGGGGCCATCAGCCACCAGGGCGAGTTCGCCAGCAGGTTCTGCAAGGGGTTCAGGAAGCCGTAGCTGATGAAGTTCTTGAACGCCGCGGTGTACGTGTCGATCGCACCGACGACGTTGTTGGTGACGCTGTTGATCCAGTCGACCAGATGGCCGCCGAGGTTCCAGGACGACGGGAACGACGCCAGGTCGAGGTAGGTGCGAGAGAGGTAGATCGCCACCGCCACCCCCACGAGGCCACCGAGCAGGACCAGTAGTCGGGTGCGTCCGTCCGAGCTCTCGCCACGGTTCTGTCGCTCGCTCCGCTCGCTGGCGGCCGTGGTGGTGCGGTCGAGCATGATCGCGATCGCCACGATCAGCAGACCGGGCACGGCGGCCTGGCCGACGTTCTCGATCTGCAGCGCCGAGTAGACGTCGGTGCCGAGCCCCGGCCCGTTGACGATCGCCGCGATCACCACCATCGACAGAGCCGCCAAGGTGCACTGGTTGATGCCGAGCACGATGGTACGGCGGGCCATCGGCAGCTGCACCTGGCGCAGGAGCTGCCCACGCGTCACTCCGAGCGACCGGGCCGCCTCCTGGGTCGTCTCGGAGACAGACGCGATGCCCAGCTCGGTGATCCGCACCAAGGGTGGCAGGCAGTAGACCATGGTGAGCGCGATGCCGCAGGTGGCGCCGGGACCGAAGATCATGAAGAAGGGCAGCAGGTAGCTGAACGACGGCATCGTCTGCATCACGTCGAGGACCGGCGTCACCAGTGCGGAGACGGCCTTGCGGCGGGCCATCGCGATGCCCACGGGGATGCCCACGACCAGACTGGCGGCCACGGCGATCGTGGTCACGATCAGGGTGTCGACGCTGTCCTGCCAGTAGCCGAAGACCCCGAACAACAAGAACGTGGCGGTGACCAGGATCGACGAGCGCCAGCCCGCCAGGGCGAAGGCCAGCCATGCCATGACCGCGATCACGCCGAGCCAGCCGATCTCGGGCACCGGGCGCGGTGCCGCCGGGTGGGAGACGTAGTTGCCCAGCTGGTTGACCAGCCAGTTGACGAACGACGAGATGTGGCCGATCACCCCGTGGAAGAACCAGTTGTGCGGCAGCGCGGCCTGGACATCGTCGCGCAGGCGGTTGGCCCAGGTGGAGAACCAGTTGAGCTGATTGAACGGGATGGCCAGGGTGGCCTTACCGCGGAAGATCAGCCAGCCGACGACCCACACGGCGAGGACGGCCAGGAGCTTCGGTCCTGTGTATCGCTTGCCGACGGGGTCGACGTACGGCTGCTCCTCCTTGGGCTCCGGCCCGGCGAGCGGCTCGGCCGTGGCCGTGCTCATGTGGACTCCTCCGCGACCACGACCCGGAGGATGTCCTCGTCGTCGACCACCCCGACCACCCGGTCCCCGTCGACGACCCGGCAGGGACCTTGGTTGTCGAGCACGGCCCGTGCCGCCTCGCGGACGATCTGGTCGCACGGCAGGGCGGGGCTGTCGGCGGCCTCGTCCCCCTTCGCGGGCCGCATCACCCACTTCAGGGTGAGCACGTGCGACTTGGGTACGTCGGAGACGAAGTCACGCACGTAGTCATCGGCAGGAGCACCGACCACCTCGTCGGGAGTGCCGATCTGCACGATCTCGCCGTCGCGCATGATCAGGATCCGGTCGCCGAGCTTGAGCGCCTCGGCCAGGTCGTGGGTGATGAACACCATCGTCTTGCCGACCTCGTGGTGCAGCCGGATGACCTCGTTCTGCATGTCTCGGCGGATCAGCGGGTCGAGGGCGGAGAAGGGCTCGTCGAACATCAGCAGGTCGGGGTCGGCCGCGAGCGCCCGCGCGAGGCCGACCCGTTGCTGCATGCCTCCGGAGAGCTGGTCGGGGAAGTTGTTCTCGTAGCCCGAGAGGCCGACGAGGTCGACCATCTCCTGGGCACGATTGCGCCGACCGGCCTTCGCCTCGCCGCGCACCTCGAGCCCGAACGCGATGTTGTCGATCACCCGGCGGTGCGGCAGCAGTCCGAAGTGCTGGAAGACCATCGACACCTTGCGACGCCTGGTTTCCAGCAGATTCTTGTCGGACATCGCGGTGATGTCGTCGCCGTATAGCGTCACGGTCCCGGACGTGGGCTCGATGAGCCGCGTGATCAGGCGGACCAGGGTCGACTTACCGGACCCGGACAGGCCCATGACCACGAAGACCTCGCCGGGAGCCACGTCGAACGAGACGTCCTTGACGGCCATCACGCAGCCCGTCTTCTCCTGCAGGTCCTTGCGGGACAGGTCGGCGTCGGGGGTCCCGATGATCTTGTCGGCTTGGCCGCCGAAGATCTTCCACAGTCCGTCGACGCGGAGCGCCGAGTCACCTTCGGTGGCAGTGGCGGCCTGGCGGGGTTCGATCGTGGGCGCGGTCATCGAGCGACCTCCTGGGTGTCGGCGGCCCCGGCCGGGTCGGCAGGGGCGACGGGGTTGCGCGTGTCTCCTGGGGGAAACAGTGGGGTCTCGTCCCGAAGACGGTAGAACGGGACGTCAGCCGCGGCGAGGGGGGTGTTGCCGAGGATCAGGTCGGCGGCCTTCTCGGCGACCATCATCACGGGGGCGTAGATGTTGCCGTTGGTGACGTAGGGGAACACCGACGCGTCGACCACCCGCAGACCCTCCGTGCCGTGCACCCGCATGGTCGCCGGGTCGACGACCGAGTGGTCGTCGATGCCCATCCGCGCGGTGCAGGACGGGTGCAGGGCGGTCTCGGCGTCGCGGCGGACCCACTCGAGGATCTCGTCGTCGCTGTCCACCACCGGTCCGGGTGACAGCTCGCCGTCGTTGTACGCCGCGAACGCCGGCCGGTTGAGGATGTCGCGGGCGACCCGGATCGCCTCCACCCACTCGCGGCGGTCGGTGGCCGTGGACAGGTAGTTGAAGAGGATCGAGGGGTGCTCGCGCGGGTCGGTCGAACGGATCCGGACCTGGCCGCGGGTATCGGCGTACATCGGGCCGACGTGGACCTGGTAGCCGTGTCCCTTCGTCGGCGACGACCCGTCGTACCGGATGGCGACCGGCAGGAAGTGGAACATCAGGTTGGGATAGTCGACCTCGTCGTTGCTGCGGCAGAAGCCACCGCCCTCGAAGTGGTTGGTCGCGCCGAGACCCTTGCGGTGGACCAGCCAGTCGTAGGCGATCTTCGGCCGGGAGCGCCAGCGCAGGCCCGGCGCGATCGAGACCGGGAGCTTCGAGGCGTACTGGATGTAGACCTCGAGGTGGTCCTGGAGGTTCTCGCCCACACCCGGCGAGTGGTGCACCACGTCGATGCCGTGCTGGCGCAGCAGGGCCTCGTCGCCGACGCCGGACAGCTGCAGCAGCTGGGGGGTGTTGAACGCGCCGCCGCACAGGATGACCTCACCCGCGCCGATGCTGCGCTTCCTCCGCCCCGGCAGCTCGCAGTCCACGCCGACCGCGCGAGTGCCGGCGAAGCGCACCCGGGTGACGAGGGTGCTCGTCGTGACCTCGAGGTTGGCGCGGTCGCGGACCGGGTGGAGGTACGCGCGGGCCGCGGAGAGGCGACGGCCGCGGTGGACGTTGCGGTCGAACCTCGCGAAGCCCTCCTGCCGGTACCCGTTCACGTCGTCGGTCGGTGGATAGCCGGCCTGCTCGGTGGCCTCGAAGAAGGCGGCGAACAGGGGGTTGTCCGCGGGACCGCGCTCCAGCACGAGCGGCCCGTCGCCGCCGCGCCATTCGTCGGCACCGGCCAGACAGGTCTCCATGCGCTTGAAGTAGGGCAGACAGTGCAGGTAGTCCCAGGCCTCCATGCCCGGATCGGCGGCCCAGCGCTCGTAGTCGAGGGCGTTGCCGCGCTGGAAGATCATCCCGTTGATGCTGCTGGACCCGCCGAGGACCTTGCCTCGGGCGTGGTAGATCTTCCGGCCGTTCATGGCGGGCTCGGGGTCGGTCTCGTAGCGCCAGTCGTAGAGCCGGTTGCCGATCGGGATCGGCAGCGCCGCGGGCATGTGGATGAAGGGGTCGATCCGGTAGTCCGTGCGACCCGCCTCGATGACCAGCACGGACGTCGCGGCGTCCGCCGAGAGGCGGTTGGCCAGCGCGGAGCCGGCGGAGCCTCCCCCCACGATGACGACGTCGTACCGGTCTCGTCTCATCGCTGCTCGTTCGCCCCGGCCGGGCGGGCGTCGCCGAACCCTTGGGTTGAGGAGCCGAGGGACGAGGCATCTCGAAACCCTTGGGTTGAGGAGCCGAGGGACGAGGCATCTCGAAACCCTTGGGTTGAGGAGCCGAGGGACGAGGCATCTCGAAACCACCCCTGCGCCCCGGGGCGGATGTTGTGCCAGATGTGCTTGGTCTCGCGGTACTCCTCCAGCCCGGCCCGGCCGAGCTCGCGCCCGATGCCCGACTGCTTGTAGCCGCCCCACTCCGCCTGCGCGACGTAGGGGTGGTAGTCGTTGATCCAGACCGTGCCCATCCGGAGCCTGGCGGCCACGCGCTGCGCCTTGCCGGCGTCCTGGGTCCAGACCGCACCGGCCAGTCCGTAGATGCTGTCGTTGGCGATGGTCACGGCGTCGTCCTCTGTCGCGAACGTCTCGACCGTGAGCACCGGCCCGAACGACTCGTCCTGGGTCACCGACATCGTGCTGGTGCAGCCGTCGAGGATCGTGGGAAGGTAGTAGAAGCCGCCGGCGAGGGCCGGGTCGTCGGGTCGAGCGCCCCCGCAGCGGAGTACGGCGCCCTCGGCGATGCCGGCCGCGACGTACGCCTCGACCTTGTCGCGATGGGCCGCGCTGGTCAGCGGGCCGGTCTCGGCCATCTCGTCGAAGGGGCCGCCCAACCGGATGGTTCCCGCGCGCGCGACCAGCTGGTCGACGAACGCGTCGTGGATCGACTCCTCGACCACCAGCCTGGCCCCGGCCGAGCAGACCTGGCCGGAGTGGAGGAAGACCGCCGTCAGCGCCAGGTCGAGCGCGGCCTCGCGGTCGGCGTCGGCGAACACGATGTTGGGGTTCTTCCCTCCGAGCTCGAGGGCGACCTTCTTCACCGAGCCGGCGGCGGCGGCCATCAGCGCGCGACCGGTCGCAAGGCCACCGGTGAACGACACCAGGTCGACGCGGGGGTCCAGCGCCAGAGGAGCCCCTGCATCGGCGCCGGCCCCGAGCACGAGGTTGCCGACGCCGGGCGGCAGGCCGGCCTCCTCCAGAAGGCGCATCAGGTGGATGGCGGTGTGCGGGGTCAGCTCGCTCGGCTTGAGCACGAACGTGTTTCCGGCCGCCAGGCAGGGCGCGACCTTCCAAGACACCTGCAGCAGGGGGTAGTTCCACGGGGTGATCAGGGCGCAGACGCCGACCGGCTCGTGGACGATGCGACTGACCACGCCGGCGTTCCCGGTGTCCACGATCCGTCCCGACTCCTCGGCCGCCACGCGCCCGTAGTGGCGTACGACGGAGACCACGTCGGCGATGTCGTACTCGCTCTCGACCAGGCGCTTGCCGGTGTCCAGCGACTCCTCCCGGGCGAGGTCGCCCGCGTCGCGCTCGAGCAGGTCGGCGAGCCGGAGGAGCAGGTCACCACGCTCACGCGCGGACGTGTCCGGCCACGGACCCTCGCGGAAGGCGCGGTACGCCGCCTCGATCGCGGCTTCCGTGTCGGCACTCGAGCCCTCGTCGACGGATCCGACCAGCGAGCCGTCCGCCGGGCATCGGATCTCCCGGCGACCGCCTCCGCGCGCGGTCACCCATGCGCCGTCGACGTACAGATCCGCCATCCTCTGGCTCGCTTCCTGGGCGATTTGTTGCGCTGAACGCAACCTGCTGCCTACTCCGCAACTGATCGGATGCCCTGAGGATGCTGCGGCGTCACCCGCACGTCAAGGACCAGGGGCGAGAAAGGTGCCTAACGATGGCCCCAGCCGAGCCGGTGGGAGACCTCCAGCGCCGCCTCGGTCAGCTGGTCGATCACGTCGGCCAGGGTCGCCTCGGGCATCCGGAACGTCGGACCGGAGACGCTCATGGAGGCGACGATGTCGCCGTGCGCGTTGCGGATCGGCGCGGCCGCCGCGGCCAGCCCGACCTCGAGCTCGTCGACCGCCACGGCGTACCCCTGGGCTCGCACCTGGTCGAGGTCCTCGCGCAGGCGGCTGCGGGAGGTGATCGTCCGCGAGGTGTACTTCGGAAGCTCGGGCACGGTCGCGCGGAGCGTGTCTTCGTCCAGGTCGCTGATCAGCATCTTGCCGTTGCTGGTCGCATGGAGCGGGATGTGCTGGCCGACCCAGTTGTGGGGCTGCAGGGCAGACGACCCCGCCACCTGGTCGAGGTAGAGCGCCGAGTGCTCCGAGAGCACCGCGATGTTGACGGTCTCGCCCGTCGCGGTCGCGAGCGCACGACAGACCGGGCGAGCCTCCTGTACGACGTCGAGCCGGGCCGTGGTGGCACCGGCCAGGCGTAGCACGCCGACCCCGAGGCGGTACTTGCCACGGTCGGCGGTCTGCTCGACCAGCCGGTGGGACTCGAGGGTCGCGGCGAGCCGGAACGCGGTGCTCTTGTGGACGCCGAGCTCGGCGGCGAGCTCGGTGACGCCGGCCTCGCCGAGGCGGGCCAGGCACTCCAGAATGGCGAGCGCGCGGTCGACCGACTGGACGCTCGTGCCGCGCTCGGTCTGGACGGCCGTGTTGTTGCTCATGTCGCAACCCTAGCGGGAGTTGGTTGCGTATCACAGAATGTGATACCTCAAGACGCAACTCACCTTCGTTCAGGAGTACCCATGCCGCCTTCTGCCACCCCGCCCGAAGCCAGGCCGGCGGTCCCGTCGTCCGACTCCCCGGCCGGCACCCCGTGGGGAGACTTCGTCCTGCTGCTGGTGTGTCCGGACCGGCCCGGCATCGTGCACGCGGTCTCCGGCTGGCTCGGCGAGCACGGCGGCAACATCGTCGAGAGCCAGCAGTTCGGCGACGCTCCGGCGGGACTGTTCTTCATGCGCATCGACTTCACCGTCGACCGGCCGGCCGAGGCGGGCGCGCTGCGCGCCGACTTCGCCGCGATCGCCGAGCGCTTCGCCATGGACTTCGATCTCTGGGACCGGGCAGCGCCGTACCGCACGCTCATCATGGTCTCCAAGCAGCTGCACTGCCTCAACGACCTGCTCTTCCGGACCAGCACCCGGTCGCTGCAGATCGAGATCCCGGCGGTGGTGTCCAACCACAGGGACGCCGAGCCGCTGGTGCGGTCGTACGGGCTCGACTTCCACCACATCCCGGTCACGCCGGAGACCAAGCAGGACGCCGAGCGACAGCTGCTCGGGCTGGTCGACGAGCTGGGCATCCACCTGGTGGTGCTGGCGCGCTACATGCAGGTGCTCTCGGACGACGCCTGCCGCGCGCTGTCCGGGCGAGCGATCAACATCCACCACTCGTTCCTGCCCAGCTTCAAGGGCGCCCGCCCCTACCACCAGGCCTTCGACCGGGGGGTGAAGCTGGTCGGTGCCACCGCCCACTACGTGACGGCCGACCTCGACGAGGGGCCGATCATCGAGCAGGACGTGACCCGGGTCGACCACACCTACAGCCAGGACGAGCTGGTCACCGCCGGTCGCGACGTCGAGGCCCAGGTCCTGGCCCGGGCCGTGCGCTGGCACACCCAGTCACGGGTGATGCTGAACGGCCACCGGACCGTCGTCTTCCGCTGATCGACGCCGAGTCGGCTTGTGACAACTCGGCGTGTAGTGCGTGTCCGTCTGCGCCGACTCGGCGTGTAGTGCGTGCCTGTTTGCGCCGACTCGGCGTGTAGTGCGTGCCTGTCTGCGCCGAGTGGGCGTCAGTCGCCGAGCTCGGCCCGGCGGCGTACGACGTACTCCTCCAGCTCCTGGCGTACGGCGTCGTCGAGGGCCGGCGGCTCGAACTCCTGGAGCTTGGTGCGGTAGATGTGTCCGGCGCGTTCGGTCGCGTCCTGTCCGCCGTTGCGGGTCCAGCGTTCGAAGTTCTCCGAGGACGACAGCAGCGGCCGGTAGAAGCAGGTGCGGAACCGTTCCATGGTGTGCATCGCACCCAGGAAGTGCCCACCGTGCCCGACCTCCTCGTGGGCGCCGAACGCCATCGAGTCCTCGTCGATCTCCAGGGGCGTGAACTCGACCTGAAGCATCTGCAGGATCTCCACGTCGACGATGAACTTCTCGTACCCGGCCACCAGGCCGCCCTCGAGCCAGCCCGCCGAGTGCATCACCCAGTTGGCGCCGGCGAGGAACGTCGGCATCATCGTCATCAGCGCCTCGTAGCCGGCCTGCGCGTCGGAGGTCTGCGACGAGGTCAGGCCGCCGCCGGTGCGGAACGGCAGCCCGAAGTGCCGCGCGATCTGGCCGGTGCACAGCAGGCCGATGCCCGACTCAGGGGTGCCGAAGGTCGGCGAGCCCGACTGCATGTCGATGTTGGACAGGAAGGACCCGAAGATCACCGGGGTCCCGGGACGGATCAGCTGCGACAGGGCGATGCCCGAGAGCGCCTCGACGATCTGCTGCACGAGGGCCGCCGGGATCGTCACCGGAGACATCGCGCCCATCAGGATGAACGGCGTGAGCACGACCGGCTGCCCGGCGCCGGAGTACTCGAACTGCGCCTCGAGCATCCGGTCGTCCCACCGCAGTGGTGAGTTGCAGTTGATCAGCGAGATCGTGGCCGGTGTCTGCTCGATCGACTCCCGGGACCCGAACAGGATCTCGGTCATGGCCAGGGTGTCGCGGGCGTTCACCCCCGACACCACGTTGCCCATGTAGATCTTGTCGGTCAGCGTCTGCAACGCGTACGTCATGTCCAGGTGACGGCTGTCGAGCGGAGCGTCGTTGGGCTCGCAGATCACGCCACCGGCGGAGTCGAGCGCGTCGAACGACTGCGCGAGGCGGGTGAAGTTGCGGAAGTCGTCGAGCGTGGCGTCGCGGCGGACGGCTCCCTCACGGACGAAGGGCGGGCCGTAGACGGAGCCGAACGCCATCGAGTCGCCGCCGATGTGGATGCTGTGCTCGGGGTTACGGGCCTGTACGTCGAACTCGCGCGGCGCCTTGGCGACCTGCTCGAGCACGAAGTCCGGGTCGAGGAAGACCGTCCGGTCCTCGACGCGCTGGCCGGCCGCTCGGAAGAGCTCGAGGGCCCGGTCGTCCATGAACTCGACGCCGATCTCGGTCATCAGCCTGCGCCAGCCCCGGTCGAGCGTGGCCATGGCCTCCTCGGAGAGCACCTCGTAGCGCGGCATGCGGTTGTGGAACATCGAGCCTCCTGCGGGCGGCGGTCGTGACGCGGCATCGGACGGAGCCTTGACGCGCTCCGGGTTCGCATCCTAGCCTCATCATGTGGGACTCCCGTTCCACATCATGGAACACCGATGGGCAGGACCCCATGACGAAAGCGCCGGCCGCGTCCCGGGCACCCGCGTCCAACGGGACCCAGGCGGTCGACCGCGCTGCCCTCCTGGTCGCGACCGTCGTCCATGCCGACGAGCCGCTCAGCTTCGGCGAGCTGCAGGACGAGTGCGGGCTGCCGAAGTCGACCACCTCGCGGATGCTGACCGCGCTCGAGCGGTCGGGTCTGCTCGAGCGTGACGAGACCGGGTCCTACGTCGCCGGGCGGCTGTTCTGGCTCTACGCGATCCGGCACGACCGCTGGCAGGAGCTGGTGCGTCTGGCCCGTCCGACGATGGCCACCATCGGCGAGGAGACCCACGAGACCGTGCACCTGAGCATCCGCCGTGGTGCCCGCGTGGTCCAGGTCGCACAGGTGGACGCGCGGTTCATGCTCGGCAGCCGCGACTGGACCGTGGTGGACGTACCGCCCCACTGCTCGGCCCTCGGCAAGGTCTTCTACGCCTGGGGCAACCTCGCCATCACGACCCCGCTCGAACGCCGTACCGAGGCCACGCTGGCCGAGCCCGACCAGCTCCGACGCGACGTGCGCCGGTGTCTGCGTCGCGGCTGGGCTACCACCGTCGACGAGCTCGAGGTGGGGCTGAGCGGCATCGCCGTACCGGTGCAGAGCGGTCGTGAGCTCGTCGCGGCGCTCGGGATCTCCGGCCCCACCCAGAGACTGCACGGCCGGCACGACGAGCTCGGCCGCGCGCTGCTGCAGCACGCCCGGGACCTCTCGTATCTCCTGCGCGGACGCAACCGAACGGAAGGCGTGGCATGAACACACCGACGAACCCCACTCGCCCTGCGGAGGTCATGGCATGAGCACACCGGAAGAGATCCTGCAGGGTCTGTACGACGAGACGCTCGTCGGCAACGGCCCGCGCGTCCTCGAGCTGACCCATGAGGGCCTCGAGCTGCAGATGGAGCCGCAGACGCTGCTGTTCGACGCGCTCATCCCCTCGCTGGAGGAGGTCGGCGCGCGCTTCGAGCGCGGTGACTTCTTCGTGCCCGAGATGCTGATCGCCGGGCGCGCCATGGCCGGCGCGATGGAGGTGCTGCGTCCGCTCCTGGCCGAGACCGGCGTGCAGACGATCGGCAAGTTCCTGATGGGCACGGTCAAGGGAGACGTGCACGACATCGGCAAGAACCTCGTCAACATCATGCTCGAGGGGGCCGGCTTCGAGGTGATCGACCTGGGCGTGCAGGTGGCCCCCGAGAAGTTCGTCGCCGCGATCGAGGAGCACGCGCCCGACATCGTCGGCTTCTCGGCGTTCCTCACGACCACCATGCCGATGTTCAAGGCCAACATGAACGCCTTGCAGAAGGCCGGCCTGCGCGACTCGGTGATCGTGATGGTGGGCGGAGCACCCGTCACCCAGGAGTACGCCGACGCCGTCGGGGCCGACGGCTACGCGGCCGACGCGTCGGCGACGGTCAAGCGGGCCAAGGCACTCCTGCACGAGAAGCGCGCCAAGGTGCCGGCCTGATGCCGGCCACACCGCTCGAGACCGTCCTGCGTGGCGCCGGCGCCGAGGTCGTCCTCGGCCAGGGCCGACGCTTCTGCCTGATCGGCGAACGGATCAACCCGACGGGCCGCCGGATCTTCCAGGAGCAGCTGCGGGCGGGCGACCTGTCCGCCATCGAACGCGACGTCAAGGCACAGGTCGAGGGCGGTGCCGACGTGCTCGACGTGAACATGGGCGTGCCCCTGACCGACGAGGCCGAGCTGCTCGCGAAGGCGATCACGATGGTCCAGTCGCTCACCGACAAGCCCATCTGCATCGACTCCTCGGTCGTCGAGGCGCTCGAGGCCGGCCTGTCGACGTACCAGGGCCGCGCGCTGGTCAACTCCATCACCGCCGAGGACGAGCGGATGGAGCAGATCCTCCCGCTGGTCAAGAAGTACGACGCTGCCGTGATCGCGCTGCCCAACGACTCCGACGAGATCCCGATGGAGCCGGAGAAGCGGATGGTGCTGACGCGCAAGATCTTCGAGGTCGCCACGAAGGAGTACGGCATCGCCGCCGCGGACATCGTGATCGACCCGCTGGCCATGCCGATCGGGGCCGACCAGCAGGTCGCCAACACCTTCTTCCAGGTGGTGCGGGCGATCCGCGACGAGTTCGGCGCCAACATGACGTGCGGTGCCTCCAACACGTCGTTCGGCATGCCCGGTCGACACCAGATCGGTGCGGCGTTCCTGCCGATGGCGATGAGCGCCGGGCTCACCAGCGCGATCATGGACACCCGCACACCCCAGATCGTCGAGGCGGTCAAGGCCGCCGATCTCCTGCTCGGCCACGACGAATGGGGAGGCGCGTGGATCGCGGCGCACCGCGCCCGGCAGGCCGCCGAGGCCGCGACGACGTGACGGAGAGCCCGACCACCGACGAGCCGACGGGCGACGGGCCGGACTTCACCCTCGAGAACATCGGCCGAGAGGGCCTGATGGCCCCTCCCGGCACCGAGCCGGCGACCCACGACGGGACGGGACGGGTCGAGCTCCGCTTCACGGTGCACTCCGATGCGAAGGCGCCACCCGCCGAGCGGTCGGTCCGCGTACCACCGGGGGTCACCGTCTTCGACTCGGCGTCGTGGAACGGCATCGCGATCGACTCCACCTGTGGCGGCCACGGCACCTGTCACAAGTGCCGGGTCCGGGTGGAAGGCAGCGCCGTCCCGGTGACCCGGCACGACATCCGCACCTTCACCCCCGACCAGCTCGCGGAGGGCTGGCGCCTGGCCTGCCTGGTCCAGGCGACCCGCGACCTCGCGGTCGAGGTGCCCCCGCTCACCACCCGGCCCAAGGCCGCGACGGTCGGCGTCGGCCGCCAGGTGATCCTGAGGCCGGCGCTCCAGAAGCGCTACGTCGAGCTCGACGAGGCGACGCTCTCGGACCAACGCACCGACCTGGTGCGGCTCACCGACGCCATCACCGACCTCGAGCTGACTACCGACCTCCACGTGCTGCGTCGCCTCGCCACCGTGCTCCGCGCGGCCGACTTCAAGGTCACCGCGGTCGTCGTCGACGAGGCCCTCATCGACGTCGAGCCGGGCGACACCACCGAGCTCCGCTACGCGATCGCCTTCGACCTCGGCACCACGACCGTCGTCGCGACGCTCCTCGACGTCGGCACCGGAACGCCGCTCGCGGTCTCGTCGCGGCTCAACAAGCAGCAGCCCTACGGCGGCGACGTGATCACCCGGATCAGCGCCACCATGATGGACCCCGACACGCTCGGCCGGCTCCAGGAGGCGGCCGGAGCCTCGCTGGCCGAGCTCGCCTCCGAGGTCTGTGCCGAAGCCGGGGTCGACCCCGCCCACGTCTACGAGGTGGCCGTCGCCGGCAACGCCACCATGACCGCACTGCTGCTGGGCATCGACCCCGAACCCCTCGGCGTCGCGCCGTTCGTGATGACGACCGCCCAGCCACCGACGATGCTGGCCGCCGACCTCGGCCTCGCCCTCCACCCGCGCGCCCGCGCCTTCCTGTTCCCCGCCCTCGGTGCGTACGTCGGCGGCGACATCGTGGCCGGGATGCTGGCGACGGGCATGGACCGCGACAAGCGCACCCGCCTGTTCATCGATGTCGGCACCAACTGCGAGATCGTGCTCAGCGACGGAGACACCATCCTCTCCACCGCCGCGCCGGCGGGCCCGGCCTTCGAGGGAGGCGCCATCCGGTGCGGGATGCGGGCCGCCGAGGGCGCCATCGAGGTGATCACCCTGGATCCCACGGCACCCGACCCGGTCACCCTCGGTGTGATCGGCGATGTCGCCGCCCGCGGCCTGTGCGGCTCGGGTCTCGTGGACGCCGTGGCCGAGCTGGTGAAGGTCGGGCTGCTCGACTCCACGGGCCGGTTCGTCCCGCAGGAGCAGGCCGCCTCCCTCGTGCCCACCCTGGCCGACCGGCTGACCGCGATCGGACAGGAGCGGGTCTTCGTGCTCCACCGGCCGGACCCCGACGCCGATCCGGCCGACTGCGTCTACCTCTCCCAGCGCGACGTCCGCGAGCTGCAGTTCGCCAAGGCCGCGATCTCCACCGGTTGGACGCTGCTGCTGGAGGAGCTCGGCCTCGAGCACCGCGACGTACAGCAGGTGCTGCTCGCCGGCTCCTTCGGCAGCTACCTCTCCCCCGCCTCCGCGATCCGGATCGGGCTCGTCCCCCTGCTGCCGGTGCTGCGCATCGTCTCGGCGGGCAACGTGGCCGGCGAGGGCGCGAAGATGGCCCTGCTCTCCGTTCGTGAACGCGTGGGAGCCCAAGCGCTGCTGGAGGAGGTGAGGTATGTCGAGCTCTCCGACCGCACCGACTTCAACGACACGTTCGTCGACCAGCTCGGGTTCCGCACGTCCTGACCGCACCCGTCGTACGGCGCTGATCGCGTGCGGCGCGATCGCCCAGCCCGCGGCGGCGATCGTCGAGCGCCGGGGCTGGCCGGTCGACGTACACCCGCTCCCGCCGCTGCTGCACAACCAGCCCCAGCTGATCGCCGGCCAGGTGCGCGCCCTGGCCGAGGAGCTGTCCGGCTCGTACGCCGCGGTGGTCGTCGGCTACGCCGACTGCGGCACGTACGGCGCACTCGACGCCGTCTGCAGCGAGCTCGGGCTCTCCCGACTGCCGGGGCTGCACTGCTACGACGTGTACGCCGGACCCTCGCGGCTCGAGCGGTTCTTCGACGAGCAACCCGGCACCTACGTCCTCACCGACTTCCTGGTGCGCTCGTTCGCCCGCACGGTGCTCACCGAGCTCGGGCTGGACCGCCACCCGGAGCTCCGCGACGCCTACTTCGGTCACTACACGCGCGTCGTCTGGCTCGCCCAGACACCCGAACCCGAGCTGCGGGAGCAGGCCGAGGCCGCGGCCGCGCGGATCGGGCTCCCGCTCACGGTCGTCGAGACCGGAACGGGTGGCCTGGAGCGCGCCCTCGCCGACCTGGTCGGCTGACGGTCACCGCTCGAGGCGCTCCAGCAGGGCGCTGCGCCAGGCCTCCGTCTCGGCGATCTGGTTGAAGGTGAAGACGTGCAGACCGGTGACGTTGGCGTCGGGAGCGGCGAGCGCCGTTGCGCACCTCTCGAGGAACCGCTCACCGGTGAAGCCACCCGGAGCGGCCAGCCGGGCGAACGTCCCCTTGTGCTTGGCCAGGAAGCGGGTCGACTCCCCCACCCCGATCTTGGTCGCCATCGCGAGCAGCTTGGTGCGCTCGACCGGGCCGGGGATGCCGAGCAGCACCGGGAGGGTGACCCCTCGGCTGCGCAGGCGGCCGAGCCAGCTGCTGATCGCCGACGGGTCGAAGGTCAGGTTGCTGACGATGTGGGTCGCATAGCGGCGCTTGTCCCACATCGACTGCACGGTGAGGTCGTCGTGGATCGTCGGGTGCGACTCCGGGTAACCGGTGATGCCCACCTGTTTGAACGGCCGACCCAGGGCGTCGAGGTCCTCCAGCAGCGACAGGGCGTCGTGGTAGGAGCCGGCCGGCTCGGCATCGCCGCCTGGCACGAACACCGCGGTGACACCGTGGCTGACCAGCCGGTCGCAGATCTCTGCTAGCTCGCTGCGGCCACTGATCATCCGGGCCGCGAGGTGGGGAACCACGACGTACCCGTGGTCGCCCAGGCTCTCGGCGAGGGCGAACGTCGCCTCGAGCCCCTTGCCCGGCGACGCCGTGATGGTGACGACGCGGTCGGTGGGCAGCGAGGCCAGCACCTTGTCCTCCGTGGAGGGCGTCGGCAGGACTTCGAAGCGGGCCTGCTGCACCACGGAGACCAGGGCGGAGCGGGTGATGTCGTTGCGCATAGTGCATCCCGTTTCGTGATACGAACTGAGCGCAGCCTAGCGGTCCCAGCCGTCGGGAGAAAGGGACCGGATCAGCTCTCTGTACCGGCGAACAGCGCCGACAGGTCCAGCGTGGGCACGTGACGCTTCGAGGCGAGTGAGACGTAGCGTCGCGCGATCGCGTCCTTGCCGAACCCGAGAATGGTGCTCATCAGCCCGATCGCCTCCGCGAGCTCGTCCGGCGGTACGCCGTTCACGACGCGCGCCCAGATGGCCTCCTCGAGGACGTTGAACGCGGTCTGCACCTCACCGATCCCGAAGCCGGCGTCGAACCGTTGCTCGGCGATCTCCTCGCAGTACCTGCGCACCGGCTCCAGCTGCCGGTCGCGGGCGGCGACGACGACCAGGTCGAACAGCTCCCCCAAGCGCTCGCGGGTGAACGACTCACCCGACCGCTCGTAGTGGACCGCGTCAGAGCGCTGCAACGATCGGAACGCCTCCTCGAGCACGTCGGATCTCTGCTGTACCAACAGGTCCACCAACTTCACGGACTCCATCTCCCTCTTGCTCTCGAATGCGCCCAGGCCGTCACCGATCCGCGCTGCTTTGCCAGCAGTATCCTCCGCGCGTCCGAGGCATCCGCCGACGTCACTCGGGCGCCGACCTTGCTCTTGAGGAACTGCGGGCGAACCCCACCAGGTCAGACCGGTGGAGCCCGATCGCGATCTTGGCGTCGACGTCGCGGATCGCCTCCTGGTCGACGCCGATCCCGGGCAGGCGCCCGGCCAGGCGCACGTCGATCAGCTCGTAGACCATGTGAGCCGGCTGCCGGCGCATCTCGAGGTCCACCTGCTGGATCAGCTCGAGGAACGGAAGCCCCGAGAACCGAGAACGACCGCCCCTCCGGCGGCCAGGGAGCCACGCCCTCGGGAGCGCGACGCGCAGGGGCGGTCCAGATGTTCGCCTGCGGTGTCCAGTTGTTCTCGCACGTCGAAGGTAGGCCGACCGATCGGCTCCTGTGAAGCCAGTTCGTCCGAGGTGCGACCACTGTTCAACGGCCCGTCGCCTGGGCTCCGTCAGGCGACTTGGGGCTGCGCCGCCACGCGGTTCCGGCCGGCATGTTTCGCGGCGTACAGAGCCCGGTCGGCGGCGGCGTAGAGCTGGGGATAGTCCGAGGCGTGGGTCGGCGCATGGGCCAGCCCGGCGCTGACCGAGACATGGATGACATGACCGGCCGAGAGGGTGATGCCGTGCTCACGGACGCGGTCGACGATCTCCTTGGCCCTGCGTTCCGCCACCTCGAGCGGGCAGTCGGGCATCAGCAGCGCGACCTCGTCTCCACCGATGCGCGACACGACGTCTCCCAGGCGGGCGAGCTCCAGCAACAGCGCAGAGACCTGCACGAGCACCTCGTCACCGCTCTGGTGGCCGTACTGGTCGTTGACCGACTTGAACCGGTCGAGGTCGATGAGCACGAGTGAGGTCCCCTCCGACGACCTGGAGGTGGTCACGGCCCGGGCGGTGGCCTCGTCGAAGACGCGGCGCGTGACCAGCCCGGTCAGTGAGTCCGTCGTGGCGCGATGGGCGAGCTTGGCCATCGTGATCTCTCGCGCCTCGGCTCCGCGCACCAGCATCACCGTGGTCGCGATGAGCGCCGCCGCGAGGTAGCCCGTGTCGGTGATCGCGATCCTGGGCGGGAGTCCCCCGAGGACCACCACCGCGTCACCGAGAACGGCCGCCGCAGTGACCAGGCCGGCACCGCGTCGCGGGAGCTGCGAGCCGGCGTAGAGCGTCGGGAACAGGAAGAAGATCTGCGCCGTGAACGACGCGTCGTCCGTCGCAAGGTCGATGACGGAGATCGCGACGATCGCGAGGAAGGGGCACACCGCCCAGGCAGGCGGTGCCGCCCCGTCGACCACCGTCCCGGCGACACTCATCACGACGCCGATCGCGACCGCGGCCGCGGCCAGGGCGAGCAGTCGGGCGTCGGTCGGCTTCACCTGGTTCTGGAGCGGCAGGAAGGCGACGCTGACCGCGACCGCGAGCACGGTGAAGGACGAGACGATGCGTTTGGCCACGCCGTAGTCACGGGGCTGCATCCACGTCAGCAGCTGCTCCACCAGATCTCTGCTTCCTCTGAGGCGGCCGGACGTCGAGTCCGTGCCACACCGGTTCGGTCAAGGTAGCCCGAACGACGTGCCCCGACACCGAGAACGCGCGAACGCGGTGCTGCGCGTCGTTGCGGCCGTCGGGGCGGCGGGTCGAGGGATCCGGCCGTTGGCTCGGGTCACGGGTGCTTCTTCTGCCTCACCAGGAGGCGACGGACGGCCTCACCTCACGACGGTCGCGACTCCGACGACCAAGCCGGTCCCGGCGACGGCCAGCGGCTCGACGACGCATCGACGTCGGTCGGCGTCGATCGAGAGCACGCGATGGCAGTAGTTGGAGAAGTCGAGGACGACCGCCTCGTTGGTGCACTGTCCGGCCAGGCTCGTGCCTCCGCCGCGGTTCACGATCGGCAGGTCGTGCTCGCGACAGACGGCCACGGCCTCGACCGCCGCGTCACCTGTTGTCGCATGGAGACCCCGGAGCGAGAACGGCTCGCCGAGGCGCTGCGCTCCGTGAGCCGTGCCCTGGTGGCGATCGCCGTACGCTCTGTGTCTGCGGGTGTCCCAGGGGTGACCGTCGTACAACACCGCGTGCTGGTGCTGCTCGATGCGCACGGGACCCTCTCGGTCGGCGCGCACGCCGAGGCGCTCGGCGTCGACCAGTCCAACGCGAGCCCGACACTGCACGCGGCTGGCCCACCTGGGACTGATCAGCGATGCCCGCTCGGCTCACGACCGCCGTGCCGTCGACGTAACGCTCACCACGGCGGGCCGGCACCAGATCAAAGCAGTCCACCTGGCCCGGCGACACGAGATCGCTCGAGTGCTCGACCGGATGCCGGACCACGAGGCCCGTGCTGCCGTACGTGCGATCGAGCGGTTCGACGAGGCGGCGGAGGGCTCGGCCCCGGGGCCGGCTCCGGCACTCTGAGGCGAGGCGAATCCGGACGGCCCGTGCGGGTACGAGACGGTCCTCACCGGACAAGGAGAACACAGGATGCCGAGCAAGTCCGCGAACGTGAAGAACGAGAAGCAGTACGAGGCGCTCAAGGACAAGGGGATGTCCAAGGAGCGCGCAGCGAAGATCGCGAACAGCCCTGGGGCCTCCAGCCGCGGCGGCAAGAAGAGCGGCTCGGGCGGTGACAGCTCGCAGGGTGGCACCACCGCGCAGAAGAAGAAGGCCGGGCGCAAGGGCGGCAAGGCGGCCGCGAAGAAGAGCGGCTGACCGAGCAGGTCCATCATCACTGAGCGCCGGCCGTGGACCCTGCGAAGCAGTTTCCCGCGGCGCGCCGACCATGCGGTGATGACCACCTGATCTAGCGTCGAGACGTGTCTGGACCGGGCGGACCCTCGACGTGGCAACGCGACGTGGGCGCTCCGCTCGCCACCGGCAGTCACCCGGCAGCCGCCTGGGGCCGACGGTCGGCCCTGACCGTGCTCGCCGTCCTGGTCCTCGCCGCCCTCGGCAGCCTGCTCGGCGTACACACGAGCACCACCTCCGCGAGCGCCAACGGCTGGACCCTGTCCCTGCACTATCCCCGCATGGCCAGAGCTGGTCTCGACGTCCAGTGGCAGGCCACGGTCACCCACCCGGGAGGCCTCGGCCGACAGGTGACTCTCGCAATCACCGGCGACTACTTCAACAGCTACGAGACACAGGGGTTCCACCCGGAGCCGGCCGAAGAGACCCGGGACGGCTCCACGCTCTACCTGACCTTCACCTCACCGCCGGGAAACACGCTCGTCGTCGACTTCGACACCTACGTCCAGCCCGCCAGCCAGGCCGGCAGCGCGGCCACCCTGTCGGTGGTCGACAGCGCGACCTTCACTCCGGTGACCTCGGTGCACTTCAGCACCCACCTCGCCCCATGACCGACCGACACCGCCAGGAGCCGTGACCCGTGGAGATCGTGATCCGCGCCGCCGTGCTGTTCTTCTTCCTCTGGGGCGTCACCCGCGCGGTCGGCCGCTCCACGCTCGGAGAGCTGAGCACCTTCGAGCTGCTGCTCTACGTCACCATGGGCGACCTCGTCCAGCAGGCCGTCACCCAGCAGGACTACTCGATCACCGGCGGCATCCTCGCCGTCTCGGTCTTCGCCCTGCTGACCGTGCTCCTGAACTGGACGCAGTGGCGCTTCCCCCGCGCGCGCGGGCTGATCAACGGGGTTCCTCTCGTTCTCGTGCGCGACGGCGAGATCCTCCGCAAGACGACCCGGGCCCAGCGATTCTCGACCGCGGATCTCCTGGCCACCGCCCGTCAACAGGGGATCCGGAGCATCGCGGACGTCGAGCTGGCCGTGCTCGAGGACGACGGGCGAGTCTCCTTCTTCACGCGGTCGGACTCGGAGTCCGGGGCCGCCGAGACCGGCGTCTCGTCCTGAGTGCATAGGACGTACGGCGACGGGGTACGGCGCGGCCACACACGACCCGAGGAGCCTCATGTCCACCGACGCCATCGTCCTGCTCAAGGACGAGCACCGCGAGATCCGCAAGCGCTTCCGAGCCTTCGAGAAGACCGGTGACAGGGCCTTCGCCACGAAGGGCCGCCTCGTCGACCGGATCATCGAGCTGCTCACCATTCACACCTACATCGAGAACGAGGTCATGTACCCACGGGTCCGTGAGCTCCTCCCCGAGGTCGAGGACGACGTCCTCGAGTCCTACGAGGAGCACCACGTCGCCGACGTACTCGTGCTCGAGCTCTCGATCATGAACCCGGACGACGAGCGCTTCACGGCCAAGACCACGGTGCTGATCGAGAACGTCGAGCACCACATGGACGAGGAGGAGAAGGAGTGGTTCCCCAAGGTCCGCGAAGGCCTCAGCCGCACCCAGCTCCAGGAGCTCGGCGCCGAGATGCTTCGCGCGCGAGAGAAGGCTCCACGACGACCGTCACAGCCGGGCGCAGTGAAGAAGGTCGTCAAGGCCGTGACGGGCTGAGCCGGTCCGCGGCGGGCGCCGGCTCCTGGGGTCCAGGAGGCTCCGAGCCGGGGGACAACGGGTCGACGTCCGGATCTTCGGGCTCTCCCGTCGGCGTGACGTCCGGGGCCGGAGCGGGCTCATCAGGTGTCGTGGTCATCCAGCAGGTCTACCCCGGTCACCCACGCGCGTGCCTCACCCCAAGGGCGGCGGCTGAAGACCCGGCCACGTGGTGGACCGTCGAGGTGCCACAGCCGCCATCGGTCTCTCTGGGAGTCCGGCTGCTCGAACGCCACTGGGTACGGCGCCGGTACACAACTCGCCCACAAGGATGGTCCGGCAGCCGGGGCTGATGTGTTGCCATGGTTGCTCCGGGCCTCGTGCCTGGACAGAACGCCTCGTGGGTGAAGGGGCCCATACACACCGCGGGGCGTGCCTGCTTCCGCGGAGATCCTCCTGGACCTCGAGGGTCTTCGTTCGCCGCAGCACTCCTGCCACGGTCGCTGGTGCGCAGCGTTCAGGTCCTGGGCCTGCGCACCTGCTTCATCTCACGGACCAGCGCCCAGGCGTCGGCCACGGGACCCACGTGCCCGAGCTTGTCGGGGTTGACGACCGAACGGATCGTCTGGATCCGCCCCTCGAGCACGTCGAGCGACAAGGTGCCCGCCACCCGCCGTCCCGGTCGCCAAGGATCGTTGCCCTCGCTGCGACGTCGGTGGGTGGGACCGAAGAAGCGGTCGGCCCTCCTCAGGTTGGGCTTGCCGGCGTGTGCCTCGGACAGGGCCGTCATCTGGTTCACGACCGTCTCCGGACGGGCCGTGGCCACCGCTTCGCCGACCGCCGATGCGTCCAGCCCGTCCATCACGATGCCCTCGGCTCCCAATCGCGCCAGCAGTCCCAGCTTGGCCGGGCTCGTCGTCGTCGCGGTCACCTCGTGTCCACGGGCCACCAGCTGCGGCACCGGACGCCGCCCGATGACCCCGGTCCCACCTGCCAAGAAGACACGCACGCTGTCTCACTCCTCACCGGTCCTGCCCCTCTCATCGAGACGAGGCAGCCCGGAGAGCTGTGACATCAGCGCGTGCGCGCGAGCCGCCTCGCGATGGTCGGCACCACGATCGCCGCGGCGACGCTGTGCAGCGTGATCAGGGTGGCCGCCGAGCCGGCATCGAAGCCGAACGTGAGGTCCGGGACGAAGGACAGCGCGGTGAGCACGAGCGCCGTACGCACGAACGTGGGCCGGGGCCGGCGCACCTTGCGTGCCATGACGGCGGCCGTGCCGACGCCGACCAGCGAGAAGACCAGCGTCAGCTGGGCGAACGCGGCGATCGGGATGCTCGCGCCCGTGCCGTCGCCGAACGAGACTCCCGCCGCCGATGCGATCGAGGCAAGGACGGTGGTGGCGACCGCGGCGACCGCGGCCGCGGCAACGCCGTGCTTCCAGACCGGCTGCCGCGCGGCAGCCGAGGCCGGCGCGATGGTGGTGCCGTGGGTGGCGACCTGTGTGGTGGTGATGGACATGTCGGGCTCCGTTTCCTCAGGCGGGCCGCCCGGTGCGACCCGTTCCTACCCACACATCGAACGAGCGGTTCCGGATCCGACAGGTCGGGCGGGAGGAAAACGGATCGCGGGGTTCGTGTGGCAGGTTGTCGTATCGGCGCGACGCCGTTCGTGGTGGAGATGGAAGGCGGTCATCCGGACCGCCCAGGACCGAGGAGAACTGCGATGACGCACTACCTGATGAGCGTGCACGGCCCCGCCGAGAGGGGAGAGTTCGGCGGCTACGGCTCCCGGGAGGAGATGGAGACGTCGTTCGCGGAGACCAGCGCCTTCAACGACACGCTCCGTGCCGACGGCTACTGGGTCTTCGCCGGCGGGCTCCAGGCGGCCGAGACGGCGACCGTCGTCGACGGCCGAGGAGAGACGCCGGTGATGACCGACGGCCCCTACCTCGAGACCAAGGAGGTCATCGGGGGCTTCTGGGTGATCGACGCGCCCGACCTGGACGTGGCGCTCAGGCTCGCGGCCGCCGGGTCCAAGGCCTGCCGGGGCAAGGTCGAGGTCCGTCCGTTCGACGGTCTCGCCTGAGCCGGCCCGCCGGCAATCGATCGATGTACGACGGAACGGCGGCTGTCGAGCGGGTCTTCCGCGAGGAGTACGGCCGCCTGATCGCCTCGCTCGTCCGCCGCTTCGGCGACATCGACCTCGCCGAGGAAGCGGCGGGCGAGGCGCTCGTGGCCGCGCTGGAGAAGTGGCCGGAGTCCGGCGTACCTCCCAACCCAGGCGGCTGGCTCACGGTCACCGCGGGCAACCGCGCCATCGACCGGATCCGCCGCGAGAAGCTGCGCGACACCAAGCACCAGGCGGCCTCCATGAACTACGACGACTCGCCCCACGAACCCACCGGACCGGTCGAGGACGACCGCTTGCGGCTGCTGTTCACCTGCTGCCACCCCGCGCTCGCGCCGGAGGCACGGATCGCACTGACGCTCCGCCTCCTCGGTGGGCTCACCGTGCCCGAGATCGCCCACGCCTTCTTCGTGCCGGAGACCACCATGGGGCAGCGGATCACCCGGGCGAAGAAGAAGATCGCGGCGGCCAAGGTGCCCTACCGGGTGCCCGAGGCGGCCGACCTGCCCGAGCGGCTCGGCGGCGTACTGATGGTGCTGTTCCTCGTCTTCAACGAGGGATACCTCGCCTCCGGCGACGGCGACCCCGTCCGCGCCGAGCTCACGGGCGAGGCCATCCGGCTGACCCGGATCCTCCGCCAGCTGCTCCCCGAGGAGCCGGAGGTGGTCGGTCTGCTCGGGCTGCTGGTGCTCACCGAGGCCCGGCGAGAGGCCCGCGTACGGAACGGGCAGCTGGTCCCGCTCGACGAGCAGGACCGCGCCGGCTGGGACGGCGCGCTGATCGCCGAGGGCCACGACCTGGTCCGCGCGTGCCTGGCGACCAACCGGCCCGGCCGCTACCAGATCCTGGCCGCGATCAACGCCGTACACACGGACGCCCCCAGCGCGTCGGACACGGACTGGTCACAGGTGGTCGCGCTCTACGACCAGCTGACCCAGATCGACCCCTCTCCGATCGTCGCGCTCAACCGCGCGGTGGCGGTCGCGGAGCTCGACGGCCCGAGGGTCGCCCTCGCCCAGGTCGACCGGCTACCGCTCACGGGCTACCACGCCTGGCACGTCGCTCGCGCCGACCTGCTCCGCAGGCTCGGCCGAAGCGCCGAGGCGAAGGAGGCGTACGACGCGGCGATCGGGGCCACCCAGAACTCCGCAGAGGTCGCCTACCTCAGCCGGAAGCGCGGCGAGCTGGTCTGATCCGCCAGCCCGCCCCGCACGGCGTCGGTCGACCGAGCGCATTACGATGGTGACGTCCACCACACCGGGAGCTGCCTCATGACGACCGCGCGCACCACCGAAAGGGCTGCGCTGGTCCGCGCCATCGCCTCACAGCACCTCGCCGACCGCGGTCCTCTGATGCCGGTCCTCCACGAGGTGATGGACGAGCTCGGGCACGTCGAGCATGAGGACGTCGAGACGATCGCCGACGTACTGAACCTCTCGATGGCAGAGGTGCACGGTGTCGTGAGCTTCTACCACGACTTCCGCAGCCGTCCCCCGGCCGAGCACGTGGTCGCGCTGTGTCGGGGCGAGGCCTGCCAGTCGGTCGGGGCCGAGTCCCTGTACGACGACACGCGGACGCGGTCGGGCACCCTCGGCGCCGACGTCGAGGTCACGGAGGTCTTCTGCCTCGGCAACTGCGCGCTCGGGCCGTCCGGCACCCTCGACGGCCGCCTCCACGGCCGGCTGTCGGCCGCGCGACTCGACGCGCTGACGGAGGGGTGGCGTTGACGGTCCGCAGAGTGTTCGTTCCCGGCGACGCTGCCGCGATCTCGGTCGGCGCCGACGAGGTGGCCGCCGCCTTCGAGGCGGCCGGAGCACAGGTCGTCCGCAACGGCTCCCGCGGCATGCTCTGGCTCGAGCCGCTGGTCGAGGTGGACACCGACGCGGGCCGGGTCGGGTACCCGAATCTCACCCCCGACGACGTCACTGCCGTGCTAGGGGGCGACGCGACCGGAATCGGTGTGGTCGACGAGCACCCCTGGCTCACTTCACAGCGAAGGGTGAGCTTCGCCCGGGTCGGCGTGGTCGACCCAGGCTCGATCGCCGACTACGAGGCGCACGGCGGGTGGGCCGGGCTCCGCAGGGCGCTGTCGCTCTCTCCTGCCGAGGTCGTCCAGGAGGTGACGGACTCCGGGCTGCGCGGCCGTGGCGGCGCGGGCTTCCCGGCCGGCATCAAGTGGAAGACCGTCCTGGAGACGGCGTCCGACCTGAAGTTCGTGGCCTGCAACTTCGACGAGGGCGACTCCGGGACGTTCGCCGACCGGATGGTCGTGGAGGGCGATCCGTTCACCCTGGTCGAGGGCATGATCATCACCGCCCATGCCGTCGGGGCGAGCGAGGGCTACGTCTACGTGCGGTCCGAGTACCCCCACGCCGTCGCCGCCCTGCGGCGCGCGATCGACGCGGCGTACACGCACGGCTTCCTCGGTCAGGACGTCCTCGGCCACGGATTCGCCTTCGACCTGCACGTCCGGGTCGGGGCGGGTGCGTACATCTGCGGCGAGGAGTCCTCGATGCTGGAGAGCCTCGAGGGCCGGCGCGGCGAGGTGCGCGCCAGGCCGCCGATCCCCGCCGTCGAGGGTCTCTGGGGCAGGCCGACCGCGGTCAACAACGTGCTCACGCTGTGCGCGGTGCCGATGATCTTGAAGGAAACCGTCGAGGGCGGTGCCGGATGGCAGAGGTACGCCGAGCTGGGCACGGGCCGCTCCCGCGGCACCCAGGTCTTCCAGCTCGCCGGCAACGTCAAGCAGGGCGGCATCGTCGAGCTGCCCTTCGGGGTGAGCCTGCGCGAGCTCGTCGAGGAGTACGGCGGCGGCACCCTGTCCGGCCGTCCGGTGCGGGCGGCGCAGGTCGGGGGCCCGCTCGGCGCCTACGTGCCGGCGTCCGGCTTCGACGTACCCATGGACTACGAGGCTCTGACCGAGTCGGGCGCGATGCTCGGGCACGGCGGCATCGTGGTCTTCGACGAGACCGTCGACATGGCCCGGATGGCGCGCTTCGCGATGGAGTTCTGCTCGATCGAGTCGTGCGGCAAGTGCACGCCATGCCGCGTCGGGTCGACCCGGGGTGTCGAGGCCATCGACCGGATCATCGCGGGGCAGGATGTCGCGGCCAACCTGGTGCTGATCGACGACCTCTGCGACACCATGACCAAGGGGTCGCTGTGTGCGATGGGCGGGCTGACGCCGATGCCCGTGCAGAGCGCGATCAAGCACTTCCCTGAGGACTTCGAGCCCCACGAAATCGAGCCGAGCGGAGCATCCGTATGAGCCAGAGCATCTGGGATCCCGAGGTCGACTACGGCACCCCTGCGGTCCGCGACGCCCGGTCGGTGGCGCAGTCCGTGACGGTCACGATCGACGGCCGTCAGGTCGACGTACCCGCCGGTACGTCGGTGCTGCGCGCCGCCACCGAGGCCGGCGTGACCATCCCCAAGCTGTGCGCGACCGACTCGCTCAAGGCGTTCGGCTCGTGCCGCATGTGCCTGGTCGAGGTCGAGGGGGGCAAGGGCGTGCCCGCCTCCTGTACGACGCCGTGCGCGGACGGCATGGTCGTCAGTACCCAGACCGAGACCGTCCGCGAGCTCCGCCGCAACGTCATGGAGCTCTATCTCTCCGACCATCCCGAGGACTGCGACGGCTGCGCCCGCGGCAACTGCGAGATCCAGGCGCTGGCCACCACGGTCGGGTCCGCCGAGGTGCGCTACGGCCGGCCGAAGACCCGCGACGAGGTCGCCCACCCGCACCCGGTCGACGACTCCAACCCCTACTTCGCCTTCGACGCCGCCTCCTGCATCGTCTGCTCCCGCTGCGTGCGCGCGTGCGAAGACACCCAGGGCACCTTCGCGCTCACCGTCGAGGGCCGCGGCTTCGACTCGCGCATCAGTGCCGGCGGCGCCGACTTCCTCAGCTCCGAGTGCGTCTCGTGCGGCGCGTGCGTGCAGGCCTGCCCGACCTCGGCACTGCAGGAGCACTCGATCGTCCAGCTCGGCATGCCGACCCGCTCGGTCGAGACCACCTGCGCCTACTGCGGCGTCGGCTGCTCGTTCCGGGCCGAGGTGCGCGGCGAGGGCGACGACGAGCAGGTCGTGCGGATGACTCCTTCGAAGAACGGCGGCGCCAACGAGGGCCACAGCTGCGTGAAGGGCCGCTTCGCCTACGGCTACACCAGCCACCGCGACCGCCAGCTGTCGCCGATGGTGCGCGACTCGATCGACGACGAGTGGCGCACGGTCTCCTGGGACGAGGCGATCTCCCGGGTGGCCGAGGGCTTCCAGACCATCCAGGCCGAGCACGGCGTCGGCGCGATCGGCGGCATCTCGTCGAGCCGGTGCACCAACGAAGAGGTGTACGTCGTCCAGAAGATGGTGCGCGCGGCGTTCGACAACAACAACGTCGACACCTGCGCTCGCGTCTGCCACTCCCCCACGGGCTACGGCCTCAGCCAGACCTTCGGCACCTCGGCCGGTACCCAGGACTTCGCCTCGGTCGACCAGGCCGACGTCATCCTGCTGATCGGCGCCAACCCCACGGACGCTCACCCTGTCTTCGCCTCACGGATGAAGCGACGGCTGCGGGCCGGTGCCCAGCTGATCGTGGCCGACCCGAGGCGCATCGACCTGGTGCGCAGTCCGCACGTGGAGGCGGCCCACCACCTGCCCCTGCTGCCGGGCTCCAACGTCGCCTTCATCAACGCCATGGCCCACGTGATCGTCACCGAGGACCTCCACGACGAGGACTTCCTGCGGCAGCGCTGCGAGGACGTCGACGACTACCTCGTCTTCGCCCGCGACCCGGGCAACTCGCCCGAGGCCACCGCGCAGGCGACGGGCATCGACCCGGAGACGCTGCGGGCGGCGGCGCGGCTCTACGCGGAAGCGCCCAACGGCGCCATCTACTACGGCCTCGGCGTCACCGAGCACTCGCAGGGCTCGACGATGGTGATGGGCCTGGCCAACCTGGCGATGCTGACCGGCAACATCGGCCGCCCCGGTGTGGGCGTCAACCCACTGCGCGGGCAGAACAACGTGCAGGGCTCGTGCGACATGGGTTCCTTCCCGCACGAGTTCCCCGGATACCGGCACGTCGGCCGCGACGAGGTGCGGGGGATCTACGAGGAGCTCTGGGGCAAGAAGCTCGACCCCGAGCCCGGGCTGCGGATCCCCAACATGTTCGACTCCGCGCTCGCGGGCACCTTCCTCGGGCTCTACGTGCAGGGCGAGGACATCGCCCAGTCCGACCCCAACACCCAGCACGTGGAGGCCGCCCTCCGGGCCATGGAGCTCGTCGTCGTCCAGGACCTGTTCCTCAACGAGACCGCGCGCTTCGCACACGTGTTCCTGCCCGGCACGTCGTTCCTGGAGAAGGACGGCACCTTCACCAACGCCGAGCGCCGGCTCGGTCGGGTGCGTCCCGTGTTCCCGTCACGGGTCGGCAAGGACGAGTGGCAGGTGGTCTGCGAGATCGCCACCGCGATGGGGTTCCCGATGTCCTACGACTCGCCCGCGCGGATCATGGACGAGATCGCCGCCACCACGCCCACCTTCGCAGGTGTCAGCTTCGCGCTCCTCGACACCGAGGGCTCGATGCAGTGGCCCGTCAACGACGCCGCGCCCCACGGCACGCCGACGATGCACGTCGGGGAGTTCGTGCGTGGCAAGGGCCACCTGGTCCCGACCTGGTTCGTCCCGACGACCGAGCGCTCCAGCCGGAAGTTCCCGCTGCTGCTCACGACCGGGCGGATCCTCACCCAGTACAACGTCGGCGCACAGACTCGACGTACCGAGAACAACGTGTGGCACCCGGAGGACGTGCTCGAGATCCACCCCGCGGACGCCGAGCTGCGCGGCATCTCCAGCGGTGACCTGGTCGACCTGTCCAGCAGAGTGGGATCCACGACGTTGCGCGCCCTGGTGTCCGAGCGGATGCCGGCCGGCGTCGTCTACACGACCTTCCACCACCCGGTGACCGGCGCCAACGTCGTCACGACCGAGAACTCCGACTGGGCCACCAACTGCCCGGAGTACAAGGTCACCGCCGTACAGGTCGGAGTCGCGAACGCGCGCGGCGATGCGGCCGTCGCCCAGGCCCGGGAGCCAGCGGAGACGCACGCATGAGCGGGGACCCCGCGTGAACGTTCCCGCCGAGGCGCGGATGGGCAACGACATCGCCCGCCAGTTCGCGCACCTGCCTGCCGCCGAGGCGGCCGAGGTCGTCGCGGGACACATCGAGAAGTTCTGGGACCCGCGCATGCGCCGCAACCTCGAGGCCCTGGCCGCGGCTCACGACGAGTCGCTCGACCCCATCCTCGTCGACGCCGCCGGCCGCCTGGCCGCGCACGCCTCGCGCTCGGGGCCCGACGTCACCGGTTGATCGTCAGGCCGGCGAGCTTGTCGGCGTCGAGGATGAGGTCGATCTCCGCGATGCGTTCGTTGATGACCGTGACACCGACGACCGCGACGACCCCGCTACGGGCCACCGCGATGATGCCGGCGGCACCGTTGACCAGGGCGGGTTCGCACAGGGTCGCGAACCGCGGCCCGTGGGTCGAGGCGTGCTCGGCCACGTCGAGCGCTCCGGTGAGGAGAGCGGGTGCGAGCCAGGTGCGCGGGCCGGTGTCCACCCGGAAGACGACCTCCGGGTCCAGCACCTTGACGAGCGCCTCGAAGTCTCCGGCCCGCGAGGCGGTGAGGAAGGCGTCCACCACCCGACGCTGGGTGGACAGGTCGGCATCGGGGACGGTCGCCGTCCCGCGCAGCCGCCGCCGGGCCCGGCTGGCCAGCTGCCGCGTGGCGCCCGGCGTCCGTTCCACGATCGGGGCGATCTCGTCGAAGGGCACTCCGAACATGTCGTGGAGCACGAACGCGAGTCGCTCGGCGGGCTCGAGGCCTTCGAGGACGACCAGCAGCGCGAGGCCGACCGAGTCCGCGAGCAGGCTGGCCTGCTCCGGATCGACCGTCGCATCGGTGCTGACCACGGGCTCGGGAAGCCAGGTGCCGGTCAGGTGCTCACGGCGCGACTGCCGCGCCCTGAGCATGTCGATGCAGACTCGGCCCACCAGGGTCGTCAGCCAGCCGTTGATGTTGTTGATCGCGCTGCCGTCGGAGCGGGTGGTTCTGATCCAGGCCTCCTGGAGGGCGTCGTCGGCATCGGTGACGGACCCGAGCATCCGGTAGGCCACGGCACGCAGATGCGGCCGGTGTGCCTCGAACTGGTCGGCGAACCACTGTTGCTCGTCCACGGTCGTCTCACTCATCGCTGCCTAGGCCAGTCTTCCCGAGTTGCGGTACTTCTTCTCCCAGAACCGGCGGTACAGGACCCGCGCAGGTGGTGGAAGCAGGTCGAGGACCTTGGCCTTGGTCTCCGGGGAGGCACCGTCGAGCACCCAGGGAAGGTACTCCGCAGCACCCTTGAGCCCGCCCTGCTGGGCGCGGATCTCGTGGGTGAAGGACTCCCAGCCGGCCGCGCCGGTACGGCGCTCGAGGAGCGGAAGGGCTGCCTGCTCCTCGTGGATCATGTGCTGGGACAGGCCCTGGGCGAGGGCCTTGAGCTCCGCGCCGAGCGCGACCGCGTCCCCCGCCTCGATCGCGGCGTCGATCTGCTCGAGCCGTGGGTCGAGCGAACCGTGCTCGGCCTCCATGTCCTTGAGGATCTGGATCTCGTCCGGATCGGCCACCGCGCTGTACAGGCGCGGCCACAGGGCGGCGTCCTCGGCGTTGTGGTGCGTGTGGAGCTGCTTGCTGAACGACCGCCAGGTGGCGATCGCTGCCGGGGAGAGCCCGTCGCCCTCCTCACTCGCTGCGATGAGTCGCCAGAGGTCGCGGTTGAAGGCGTCGTGTGCGACGTACATCATCGTGAAGTCGACGCTGCCGATCAGCGATGCCCGGCGCTTCCAGGCGTCGGCGTGGGTCTCCGTATAGGTGGACATGCGGTGCTCCTTCTGGTTTCGGGTCAGCGGGTGGTGGGTCTCAGTGGCCGGCGAACGCCTCGCGGCGGATCATCTGCAGCAGGGTCGGTGCGCCCTCCGCGGTGGTGACCGCGACGTTCTTGCGGATCCACCGGGTGCTCCCGACCTGGGCGAGCATGCTGGCGGCGAGGTCGGCCCGGCTCGTGAAGACGCCGTCGGCGTGGTCCTCGTTGAGCTCGTACCGGCTCACGGCGGGGGCGTCGAACAGACCGCTCGGACGCATCACGGTCCACTCGAGCTCGCTGGCCCGGAGGTGGGCTTCCATCGCCCGCATGTCGGCGTACGTCGTCTTCCCGATGGTCGCGGTCACCAGCGGCTGCATCACCCGGTTCATCAGGAACCCGGCGCCCTCGTGGCGCTGCGGCTCGGTCCCGGCCGAGCTGACGACCACGACGCGGGTGACCCCGTGCTGCTCCATGGCCGCACCGATGTTGGCGACGCCCGCGCTGTAGATGCTGATCGGCTTCCGGGTGAACGGCACTCCCAGGGTGGACAGCACTGCGTCCGCACCGTCGACGGCCCGCACGACCGCGGCCCCGTCGTGGACATCGGCCTCGACCACGCCGAGGCGCTGGTGGGCGAGGGGGAACCGGTCCGGCTTGCGGGTCACCGCCACCACGTCGTGGCCGGCGTCCAGCGCCTGCTCAGTCAGCAGCCGACCGGTTCCGCCGTTCGCTCCGAAGACGACGATGCGCATGTCCTGGTTCCTCACTGTGGTGGCACGGTGGTTCCGCGCGCTCGAACACTTAGTCGGATCCGGCAGGACAAACGTGACGAGGCGCGTCGTCGAGGGGTGCGGCTAGCGGCCGACCGAGGCGTGCACGAACTCGCCGACGAGCCCGGCGAGCGCCGCGGGCTGGTCCAGCGGGACGAGCGTGTAGCTGTCGTCGACCTCGACGAGTCGGCCGTGCGGGAGCAGCTCCGCAAGACGCTGCCCGTGCTCGAGCGGCATCACCCGATCCTCGCGTGCCCAGACCACGAGGGCGGGGCGGGTGAAGCCAGGCAGGCGTTCGGCGGCGGCGAGCATGACGTCGGTGTCGGCTCCGGCGGCCCGCAGCATCCGTACGGCGTCGCGGCGTATCTCCGGTTGGGTGAGGACCGGAGTGACCCAGCGTCTGGTGGCGGCGTCGCCGCGCTTGGTCAGCCACCCGAACGCCATCGGAAGCCTCCGGAACATCCGGAGGCGCATCTGCTCCATGAACAGCCCGAACATGGCGGGCGAGAGCTTGCCGCTGCGCACGAGCGTGCGGCCCGTCAACCCGGGCGGGAAGTTGTCGAACGCATCGCACGAGACGAGCACGACCTGTCCGATGCGGGCGCAGTCGTCCCCGACGAGGAGCTGCACGAGTGCCCCGCCGGTGTCGTTGCCGACCAGGGTGACGTCGTACAGGTCGAGGCGGTCGATGAGCTCCGCCACCAGCCGGGCCACCCCCGGCAGGGACAGGTCGGCGTCGGGCCCCATGCCGTGACGGTGCGCACCGAGCGGCAGCGTCGGGACCACACATCGGTGGTCGACAGAGAGCGACGCGACGACGCCGTCCCACAGCGAGGCGTCCATCATGAACCCGTGCAGCAGTACGACGATCGGTCCCTCGCCGCCCGTGTCGTCGTACTCGATGGTGCCGCCGGACAGCTCGAGCTCGCTCATCCGTGATCGGCCTCGACGCCGCGCATGGCGGCGGGGACCGCCACGAGGCCGTCGTCACGCGCGCCGAGCAGATGCCGGCTCAGGAAGGACAGCTCGGCCTCGACCGCCTCCTCGTGTCCGCCGAGGAACGGCTCGTAGTGTCCCCCCGGCATCCGGACCAGCTCCCCGCGGGGCGCGCGGTGCGCGGCTCGGACGGCCGGCTCGGGTACGGCCGTCTGGTCCTGGTCGCAGACGAGGACCAGCAGCGGGGACCGGATCCGGGACGCCCTCCGACCCGGCGCGTAGAACCCGAGCCGCAACGCCGATCGGGCGGCGACCGCCTGCTGCCAGTCCGGGTAGCGGTCGTCCGGGCTCAGCGCCCGGACACCGTCGTTGACGGCGTCCGGCGTCGACAGCATCGCGACGGTGCCCGGCGGCCCGACGAGCGGCACCAGCCGGGGCTGGAGGCCGAAGAGACCACCGAGTGCATCCAGGACCCCGCGGCCGGTGAAACGCAGCATCGCGAGTGGCTTCTGATGGCTCGCCGCGTTGCGCAGGCCGGCCGGTCCGTCGGCATGTGGCGTCTGGGCGATCGCGGCCGCGAGCTGCGGGTTGCGCGCCGCGACGTCGAGGACGTAGCCGCCCGAGGCGGAGAACGCCCAGAGCGCGACCTTGGTCGGGTCGACCCCGGGCAGGGCGGCCGCGAACGCGATCGCGGCCTCCCAGTCGGCGAGCTGGTCCTTGATCGAGAGGACCAGGCGCGGGTGACCGCCGCTCTCACCCAAGTGTCGATAGTCGAAGGCGAGCACCGAGAAACCCGCGTCGTGGAACCGCTTCGCGAACAGATCGGTCGCCGGCTCCTTGGTCACCGCGAGCCCACCGGCCATGACCACGCACGCGCCGTTGGCTCCCGGATAGTGCCAGGCGGCGCACTCCGCGTCCCCACTGACGAACCCGACCTTCTCCCGCTTCACGTTCCCTCGCACGACGACTCCTTGTGATCAGTACCTTGGCTCGATCCCAAAGTGAACCATGCGGTTCGCAACGTGTCCAGGTCGATTACTGGTCGGCCGCCTCTTCCCGCTCGAGGGCTCGGACGAGGGCCGCGAGACCGGCGGCGACACCGGCCGCGTCACCGCTGGTACGTGCGTCCACGAGGAAGCCGCGCAGCGCCGCGAGCATCAGCTCGGCCACCTCGAGCTTGCGTCGATCGGACCAGTGCTCGGGACAGACGGCCAGCAGCGTGGGCAGGTACTGCTGGGAGGCCCCGCGGCCGAGGTCGGCGTACCGGTCGGGGTCGTACATCGCCAGGCCGATGGCTTGGTCCAGCACCCGAGCCTCCTCCGCCAGGAGGATCGGCCACACGATGCGCACCCATTCCGAGAGCGGCCGTCGGGCCGAACCCTCCGTGGCGGCGGCCAGCGACCTGTCGATGCGCCTGCTCCGCAGGGCGACGATCGCCTGGACGAGAAGGTCGTCGGACCCGTCGAAGTGGTACAGCAGCACCTTGTGCGTCGTACCGGCCGCCCGCGCCGCCCGCCTGAGCGAGAAGCCCACCAGCCCGTTCACCGCCAGGTCGTCGGTGACCCGTTCCAGGAGGTCCTGGCGCCTGGCCTCACCCCGCGGTGAACCCGCCGATCGGCGGTAGCCCGGCCCCCCGGCAGCTGCTGCGTCTCCGGTCGGGGTCATTCGAGGAAACTACCGCCCACTGCGCTCGAGCCTGGTCCACCCCGTCCAGCCGCGGTCCTCGAGCAGCTCCATCAGTCTCGGTGCGGCCGGCACCTCGTTGAGGAACACCGAGTCGAGCAGCTCGACGAGGTCGTCGTCCATGGTGAAGGCGCTGGTGGACTCGTAGTCCTCCCAGGCGTCGGTCGTCTGCTCGATCAGCGACACCAGCCGGTCGGCGAACGCCGGCAGGCGCGGATCGTCCGGCCCCCACTCGGCCACCTCGACGAGGTCGAGGTACATCGCCCTGGCGGCCGGGTCCTCGATCTGCTGGCTCTTGAGCGCCATCAGCGCCGGCATCTGTTCGGGGAGCTGCGCCGCCACCACGATCCAGGCGTCGCGCTCCAGCTGGATCGCCCGCTCCGGGATGTCGAGCTCGCGGAGCCGGTCCAGGTAGTCCACCGCCTCCGGCGGCAGCGCCAGGCGGTCTCCGGCCGCCAGCTGGGCGACCCGCTCGCGATGACGCTGCCGCTCGCGGATCTCGGCCCGCAGACGGCGGTCGATGTCCTCCACCGCCGCCGCGAACTCGTCCTCGTCGGCCGCCAGCAGCTCCCGCACGCGCGACAGTGGTACGCCGGCGTCGGCCAGCGTCCGGATGCGGATCAGCTCGACGACGGCCGCTGCGTCGTACCGCCGGTAGCCCGAGCGGTCTCGCTCGGCCTCGGGCAGCAAGCCCTTGGCGTGGTAGTGGCGTACGGCGCGCACCGTCACCCCGGCGTACGCCGCGAGCTGGCTGATGGTCAGCATCTCAGAGCTGCTTCCTCACGTCCTGGTTGAGGGAGTCCCGCCACTTCTTCAGGTAGCGCTCGTAGGGGTTGGAGTCTCCCAGACGGGCATCGCAGTACGCCGCGACGTCCTCACCGGTGACCTCCAGCGCCCCCTTGCCGTCGGCCGCGCCGGCCTCGAACTCCTCGAGCACGTCCTTCAGGATGGCGACGATGTCCATGCCGTCACCGGCCGTGAACCGCCACAGGTACGACGTCATCTCGCCGTACACGACCCGGTAGTCGCGGGGCAGTCCGTTGGCCCGCGACTCCATCCGCCTCCACTCCAACTTGTCGCCGATCAGCCTCGTCATGAGATTGTTCATCTGTCTGCTCCTTGCGGTCGATGGTGGAGGTGTGGGCCGGGGCTCAGGCGATCTTGCGGTGGTAGGTGCGCATCGCCAGCAGGTAGGCGAGCACCAGGAGGCCGACGCACCAGGCGAGGGCGGTCCAGATGTCGTGGCCGACCGGCTGCTCGGCGTACAGGTTGCGGATCGTGTCCACGATCGAGGTGACCGGCTGATGCTCGGCGAACCAGCGCACCGGACCGGGCATGCCGGCGGTGGGCACGAAGGCCGAGCTGACGAAGGGCAGGAAGATCAGCGGGTAGGAGAACCCGCTCACCCCGTCGGCCGACTTCGCGGTGAGGCCGGGGATCACGGCCAGCCAGGTCAGCGTCAGGGTGAAGAGCACGAGGATGCCCGCGACCTCGAGCCAGGCGACGACGCCGGCGCCCGAGCGGAAGCCCATCGCCACGGCGACGAGTATGACGAGCACGAGCGAGACCAGGTTCGCGACCACCGAGGTCAGCACATGCCCCCAGAGCACCGCCGCGCGGGCGATCGGCATGGACTGGAACCGCTCGAAGATGCCGCTCGAGACATCGGTGAACAGTCGGTAGGCCGTGTAGGCGATGCCCGAGGCCACCGTGATGAGCAGGATGCCCGGCAGCAGGTAGTCGACGTACGTGACGCCGCCGGTGTCGATCGCGCCGCCGAAGACGTACACGAACAGCAGCAGCATGGCGATCGGGGTGATCGCGGTGGTGATGATGGTGTCCGGGCTACGCAGGATGTGGCGCAGGGAGCGACCCAGCAAGGTCGCGGTCTCGCCGAAGAAGCGCTGGTTCATGACCTGTTCCTCACTTGTCCGTGCCGGCCCGGGCGGCCGACGTGTCGTCCAGGACGCTCTCGGTGCCGGTGTCGTGACCGACGATCCTGAGGAAGATCTCCTCGAGCGTCGGCTGCTTCTCGACGTACTCGACCGTGGTTGGCGGCATCAGGGCCTTGAGCTCGGCGAGCGTGCCGTCGGCGATGATCCGCCCCTCGTGGAGGATCGCGATCCGGTCGGCGAGCTGCTCGGCCTCCTCCAGGTACTGCGTGGTGAGCAGCACCGTGGTGCCGCCGTGGGCGAGCTCCCTGACGCAGTCGCGGACCTCGATGCGCGCCTGCGGGTCGAGCCCGGTGCTCGGCTCGTCGAGGAAGATCACCGGCGGGGTCCCGATCAGGCTCATCGCGATGTCGAGACGCCGCCGCATGCCGCCGGAGTACGTCGCCACCCGCCGGGAGCCGGCGTCGGTCAGCGAGAAGCGGTCCAGCAGGTCGTCCGCGATCCGGCCCGGGTGCTCGAGGTGTCGGAGCTTGGCGACGAGCACCAGGTTCTCCCGTCCGGTGAGGATCTCGTCCACCGCGGCGAACTGTCCGGTGAGGCTGATGGACTCCCGTACGCCGGCCGCCTGCGCGGCGACGTCGAAGCCGTTGACTGTGACGGTCCCGCTGTCGGCCTTCAGCAGCGTGGAGAGGATCCGTACGACGGTGGTCTTGCCGGCTCCGTTGGAGCCGAGCAGGGCGAGGATGCTACCCCGCGCCACGCCGAGGTCGACGCCGCGGAGCACCGAGTGGTCGCCGTACGACTTGGTGAGCCCGGCGATCCGGATGGCTGGTGTGGTGGTCATGAGACGACCTTGCGCCCCTGACCCTGCGTCAAGGTCAAGCGGAGTCTCCGCCCCGGCTCAGCGCGGACGGCTCGGGCCGTCGATCGGACACTGCCTCGCGCGACCTTCTCGATCGGTCGGACATGTGGGTGCGGCCGAGCCGACGCGCAACGGCCGGTCGGTCACGAGGTGCCGAGTCCTCTCGGCATCGTGATCCGCTGAGCTCAGTGCTCGGCCGACGCCCGTGGCTCGGCGTACCAGCGCCAGTCGTCCAGCCGAGGTCGGCCCGGGAGGTCGGCGCGCCCGGTGGCCCACAGCAGCGCCGTCCACGGGCCGGCATCCGGCAGGTCGATGGGGAAGAGCCGGGTCAGCACCCGTTGGCACAGGTCGGCGGGCGGTTCCCACGGCACACCGAGTCCGAGGGCGGCGTCATGCCCGTGCACCAGGGTCTCCACCACGCCCATCGCGGCGAAGCCTTCCGGGTCCGAGGTGCCGTACGGGTGCCAGGCACGGGTACTCGGTGACGTGGTCGTGACCATGGCCACGAGCAGGGCGCCGCACGCCTCCATTGCCTGGAGCAGGCCCGTCCCCCCGCTCTCACGGTCCACGTGGATGGCGCTCTTCGCGCCAGCGGGACGGCCGCTCGTCATCGCGATGGGCACGTAGCCACCTTCGGGAGTGGCCGGGGTCAGCTGCATGGCGTACGCGAACAGGTCGTCGGCGATGTGCTCGACGGTCTCCCAGCAGTCCCACTCCAGAGCGCCGGCTCGACGACCCCACGCCTCCGCCGGGGCGCGCCCGAGCGCCTCGACCGCGAGCCGTACGGCGCGCGTGACGTCGGCTGCGGTGACGTGGTCACGGTCGGCCCGGTCCCCCTGCAACGGCATGTTCGGACGCTACTACGGCGCCGACGAGCCCTTCGACCACTCGCCTGCCCACCGTCCCGGTCGCGCCGATCACCAGGATCATGCGAAACCTCCCACGAGAGCAGTCAGACCGGACCTCGTTGATGTCTCAGACCTGCATCGCGGTCATGGAAGTGTCACTCCGAGCTGCTTCAGCTGCGACAGCACGTCGACGACTCCCCATGTCTCCGCGATGCGGCCGGCCTCGAAGCGGAAGATGAAGATCTCGTTGTAGACGACGGACTTGCCGGTGGGTGGGATGCCCATGTACTCGCCTCGGTGGGTCCCGGCCACGGAGTTCCGTCCGGCGACCTTGTCGCCTTCCGCGATCATGTCCTCGACCGAGACGAGGAGGTCGGGGAAGACCTGATGCAACCTCGCGAACACCTCTTTGAGCGCTGCCGCGCCGGTGGCCTTCACAGGTAGCGGCGTGCGGATCAAGACGTCCGGCTCGACGATCTCGTCGATCGTCCGTGAGATGAGCTCCGGATCGCGAGTGTTGGTGGCGTCCTGGAAGCGCTTGAACGTCGCCTTGTTGGCCGTCTCCTGCGCCGATGACATCTGGCTCCTTCCATCGATGGAACGGCGAGCCCGGCAGCTCGGATCCTGTGGTGCAGGCCAGCACCGGACGACACGGTCTGCCCGGTCGACCTGCACGTCGCCGGCCGCCACGCCGCTCGGGCGTGGGCCGAACCCACGTCGTTCTGCTCGGCCAACGTTACGACGCCGCGTCACCGGCCCAGTCGATGAATCGAAGGCTCAGGTGTCCGGAAAGTCCTGAGACAGCGTCGGGCGGACCGGATCAACGTCCGCGAGGACGGCTGCCGCGCGGGGGTGTCGCGCCGGCGCGCGCCAGCTGCTCGCGAGCGTCGAGGTCGGTGTCGTCGAGGTCGACCACGGCGCGAGCGAGCAGGAACTGGTCGTCGAGGATCGAGGCGACCGCCGTACGGGCCTCGGCGTCGTCGCCGGCGTACTCGGCCACCGTCTCTGCCGCCTCGCGCAGGAACGTCCGCCACTGCTCGGCCTCGCCCTCGAGGATCAGGGTCTCGATGCGGTCGCGCAGGTCGCGCTCGACGTCGCCCGGCGAGCCGCCCCCGATCGCGGCGAGGCGAGCCAGGAGGGACGGCACCAGTGCCTCCACCTCCGGGGGCAGGAACAGCCAGGCGTCAGGATGTGGCAACGCTGCGCTCCCCCGTGGCCGTCGCCTCGAGCTCGGCGATCCGCGGCAGCAGCTCGCGCAGCCGCTGCTGGAAGCGGATCACCGAGAACTCCTGCTCGTCGTTGAGGATCCCCGAGTGGTACGACGGCGCCTGGACGCCGCGCTGCACGCGCGTGGTGATGTCGACGTCCTCGCCCATGATGTCGACGTTCAGCTCGCGCATCAGCTCGCGCGCCCGCTTCGCCCGGTCGTCCTCGTCGGGGTGCACCATCGTCATGGTGGTGGCTCGTGTCGTGAAGAGACCCGTCGGCTCGAGCTGCCAGGTGTCGATGTGATGGGGGTAGATCTCCATGAACGTCGTCGGCCAGATGCAGACGTGCCCCATCCACCCCTCGAACTCCTCCGGCATGCCCGGCATCCGGCGGATCAGGCCCTGGTACTCGCGCTCGCGCGGATCGCGAGAAGGGCGGGTGCGGTAGGGCACGCGGGACCACTCGCACCAGTCGTTGTTGTCGCCGATCGTCTTGCCGACGTTGACGAGGCGGACGAGCGTCGGGTGCGCGACCGGCACGTGGTAGTCCTCGAGGTAGTTGTCGGTGAGGATCTTCCAGTTCTCGTCGAAGTCCTCGGTCCATCGCGCCGCGACGTCGTGGCGATGCACCGAGAGGCCGCCGATGTTGAGCCACTCGAGATACGGCCCCACCGGCCCGAGCATCTCCTCGAGCGACATCTGGCCGGGGTCGAGGCAGCAGAACACCAGGCCGCCCGCCACACCCACCCGGAACTGCGGCAGGGCCACCTGGTCACGGTCGAGACAGGCGAACCCCTGGCCGGACGGCGCCGCGGCCAGCCGACCGTCGAGCTCATAGGTCCACGCGTGATAGGGGCAGCGCATGACCGAGCGGGTCTGACCGGTGCCCTCGAGGATCGTCGAAGCCCGATGCCGGCAGACGTTCGACATGGCGCGCAGCTCGCCGTCGTGGCCGCGTACGACGAGGACCGGTTCGCGGCCGACGTTCGCGGTGACGTACTGGCCAGGCTCGGACAGCTCGGAGACGTGGCCGACCAGGATCCAGGCTCGCTCGAAGACCTCGATGAGCTCCTGCTCGTAGAGGACGGGATCGGTGTAGGCGACCCCAGGCAGGCTGCGCGTGGCGGTCGGCGGCTTCCGATCGGCTCTCGACTCCGGGGTGTTGGTCGGCGACGCGATGTCGGTGGCCACCCTGCTGGGATCCATCGAGGGACTCCTGACTGACTGTTCGTTCAACCCTATCGAACGACGCCGTTCGCGTCAGCCCCACCGACGGCCGGGGTCAGCGGTGGTCGCTGTGGAAGGTCTCCGTGTGGCCGTCCACAGCGATCACCTGGCCGTTGACCATCGAGGCGTGCGGCGAGGCCAGGAACGCGCACACGTCGGCGATCTCCGAGGGCTTGACGAAGCGCGGGATCGACTGGCCCTCGACGTACTCCCGCCGTACGACGTCAGCCGAGACCCCGCGCTGGGCGGCCTCGGCCTCGATGACCCGGCCCATGCGGGGACCCTCGACGGAACCGGGCGCCACGACGTTGGCGCGGACACCGAACGGACCGAGCTCGACGGCCAGCGACTTCGTGAATCCGATGACCGCCCACTTGCTGGCGGCGTACGGCGTGCGCATGCCGTAGCCGTACAGCCCGGCCGTCGACGAGATGGCCACGATCGCCCCCGATCGCTGCTTCTTCAGGTACGGGATGACGAGGCGGGCCATCAGGAAGTGGCTGTCGAGGTTGACCGCGAGGCAGTCGCGCCAGGCTCCGGGGTCGATCTCCTCGACCAGAGCCGTGGGACCGGCGACGCCTGCGTTGTTGACGAGAACGTCGACGCCTCCCCACAGGTCGACCACCTCGTCGACCCAGCGCTCCGTGTCACCGGCGTCGGCGACATCGCCGACCACGGCGTGCAGGGCCGGGTCTGTCTCGGACGCGATGCGGACCGCGGCCTCGTCGCGGTCGCAGATGCTCACCTTGGCGCCGTCGGCCCGGAACCGCTCGGCGATCGCGGCGCCGATTCCGGAGGCGCCCGCGCTGACGAGCACGCGCAGCGGCTGGTGCATGGACACTCCCGGAATGGCTGTCGGGCGCGTCAACTTACCTCCCGGCGGGTCTGCTGTCAGCAGGCTCTTCCTCGCGCAGGTGTCGATCCCGAGGCCGGGGGTACGACACGAGTAGCCCGTGGCGCCTCCCGCGGAAAGCCCATGGGCAGGCCCGCTGGCTCGAGCAGTCGTGGCCAGCGGGCCGTCCACACGGTCACGAGCGCGAGGGCGGGTCCGGGAGCTGACGGTGGTCCACCACCATCTGCGCGACATCGCGCAGCTTGACGTTGTTGGTCTGCGAGTAGCGGCGCAGCACCTCGAAGGCGCGGTCGCCGTCGAGGTCGTAACGTTGCATGAGGATCCCCTGGGCCTGACCGATCAGCTTCCGGGCGTCGATCGCCCGCCAGAGATGTTCGGACTCCTGGACCCGCGACATGGCGATGGCAGCGTGGCGAGCCAGGACGTGCGCGACCTGCATGTCGGTCTCCGAGAAATGCTGGGGCCGGGAGTCGTACAGGTTGAGGCTGCCGATCGTGCGCTGGCTGTTGTACAGACGTACACCCATCATGCTGCGGAACCCAGCCTGGGCTGCTGCCGAGGCCCAAGCCGGCCAACGGTCATCAAGGTGTGTGTCGTTCACCCTGACGCTGATCCGCTCCCTGACCATCGAGATGTCGGGGCCCTCGTGGAGCTCCATCTGCCTGGCATGGAGAGCTGCCACAACGGCGTCGGTGCTGGCGACGGTCTCGATGCGTTGCTTGGCATGAACGAACACCACACCGGCATGACTGCAGTCGACCGCGGTCCGAGCAAAGTCGAGCACCCGTTCCACGGTGTCGGAGACGGTGTCTTCTTCATGCATCGACAGGGCCATCTCCGCCAGGGCGGTGCCGAGATCGTCTGGCGTCGAGGCCCTCTCCTCACGGGGAGCCGGTCGTGCCGGGGTCTCGGCCACGCGGCAAGTATGGCACCGGGCCCGACGCATCCCCCGAACCGGGACGACAGGACGAGCGGTGGAGGATGGATCCCTGTCACCCGTACGTCGACCATGTCGGCATCACCGTCGCGGACCGCGCTCGTCGGAGGCATCGGCGAGTACGGGCCCAGCTGGCGGATGACCTACGTGCGCGGTCCGGAGGGGATCATCGTGTCCCTGGCCGAGCGGACCGGCTGACCGCCCTCTTCGCGGCCAGCGGTAGGGCACTTCGGCCATAACCGACGACGTCCAGCAGGGCTAGCGTGCGTCCCGGAGGGCGCTGCCCGAGCGGGACCGACGTTCGCCGTACCGGATCGGGTGGCCCACCGACAGTTCAGTTGCGACGGAAGGTACGACGATGCGTCAGTCGGCTGTCGAGCTCATGGAGTGGGTCACGGCCCGCACTCCTGGTGAGGCGGAGTTCCATCAGGCGGTGGCCGAGGTGGTGTCGTCGGTCGAGCCCGTGCTGGAACGCAGGCCCGCGTACGCCGAGGCCAAGATCCTCGAGCGGTTGGTGGAGCCGGAGCGGGTGATCTCGTTCCGAGTCGCGTGGGTCGACGACCGCGGCCAGGTCCAGATCAACCGGGGCTACCGGGTCGAGATGAACAGCGCGATCGGACCGTACAAGGGAGGCCTGCGCTTCCGGGCGAACGTCGACCTGAGCGTCCTCAAGTTCCTGGCCTTCGAGCAGACGCTCAAGAACGCGCTCACCACCCTTCCCCTCGGGGCCGGCAAAGGCGGGTCCGACTTCGACCCCAAGGGACGCAGCGACGGCGAGGTCATGCGGTTCTGCCAGTCGTTCATGAGCGAGCTGTTCCGCCACATCGGCAGCCACACCGACGTACCTGCCGGAGACATCGGTGTGGGCGCCCGCGAGGTCGGCTTCCTGTTCGGCCAGTACAAGCGGCTGGCCAACGAGTTCACCGGGGTCGTCACCGGCAAGGGCCCCTCCTGGGGTGGCAGCCTCATCCGGCCCGAGGCGACCGGCTACGGCCTGGTGTACTTCGCCGACCAGATGCTGAAGACCCGGGACGACAGCATCTACCGCAAGGCCTGCCTGATCTCCGGATCCGGCAACGTGGCGCAGTACGCCGCCGAGAACGTCATCCGGCTGGGCGGCAAGGTCCTGACCATGTCGGACTCGTCGGGGTTCGTCCATGACCCCGAGGGGATCGACGAGGAGAAGCTGGCCTGGATCATCGACCTCAAGGAGGTACGACGCGGCCGGATCTCGGAGTACGCCGAGAAGTTCGACTGTGCCTTCCACGCCGGGGAGCGCCCCTGGGCAGTGGAGGGTGCCCAGGTCGCGCTGCCGTGTGCCTGTCAGAACGAGCTCACGCAGGAGGAGGCCAAGGCGCTGCTGGCCAACGGCGTGTACGTCGTCGCCGAGGGGGCCAACATGCCCTCGGAGCCCGGCGCCGTACGCCAGTTCGTGGACGCCGGGATCCTCTACGGTCCGGGCAAGGCCGCCAACGCCGGCGGTGTCGCCGTCAGCGGACTGGAGATGATGCAGAACGCCACCTTCACCACCTGGACCCGCGCCCAGGTCGACGACCGCCTGCTCGGCATCATGGTCGACATCCACCACAGCTGTGTCCAAGCGGCCGCTGAGTACGACCAACCCGGCAACTACGTCGTCGGCGCCAACATCGCCGGCTTTGAGAAGATCGCCTCGGCCATGCTGGCTCAGGGCGTCGTCTAGAGGAGGTTGACATGGCTCGCAAGCGGGTCGGCTACTTCGACGGCACCGACTCGACGCTGCTGACGACACTGGTCTGCGACGGCTACGACACGATCCCGGTCTCGAACGGCCGCGACAACCACGGCCACCACGTCCGGCTCATCAACGACAAGAACCGCGTCGACCTGCTGATCGCCTACATCCACAAGATCATCGCTCCGGAGGGCGAGGCCCGAGAGGAGGGCGACGTGGTCTTCGAGGACCTGTTCCGCATCTGTCGCATCCTCGAGATCCCACTCCTGCTGGAGATCCCCGAGGCACTGCAGCCCAAGGCCATCGAGCTGCTCGAGGACCCGCCCGAGATCGTCAAGCTCGTCGACCCCGCCGACACGCTCCGGGTCGCCCGCACGCTCCTCGCCGGCGGCTGAGGAGCGGCGCGGCATCGCGTCGTTGGTCCTGTCTCCACAGGCGCTGAGCACGCGTTTCGCTCGGGCGCACCACCGATGGGATGACGACGCTCCACGGGGATGGATAATCCATCCACGCCCGTCAGGTTTCGGCCCGAGGGCGGGTCGGGGCTCACGAAGAGGACATCACGATGAGCGATGAACCGGTGGCACCGGAGACCAGGGGTGTCGCGGTGGAGCTCCTGGCCACCGTCGACCTCGGCGCCGAGATCGAGGGCATGGCGGGCCATCAGCTTCGGATGCGGATGGTGACCATCGAGCCGGGCGGCGTCTTCGGCCCGGTTCACGACCACCAGGGCAGACCCGGGACGGTCTACGTGCTGCACGGGACGATCACCGACCATCGAGTTGGGATCGCGACGGACTACGGGCCGGGCGTGGGCTGGCCCGAGGACCGGAACACCGTTCACTGGCTCGAGAACAGGGGGTCGGTCCCGGCGGTGGAGATCTCGGTCGACGTCGTGCGTCACGAGTAGGGGCAGCAGCCGAACCCGTAGCGCCTGGTCATCGCGGGTGAGCGACAGAGTGGGTAGCACTGGGACCCGGTACGGCGAGGTCGCGTGGCAGTTGCACCATCGCGCGGAGCCCGCCCGCGGGGCGGGGCGTCAGGGTGAGGGTTCCGTCATGTGCCTGGGTGATGCTCGTGACGATGGCCAGGCCGAGGCCAACGCCTCCGTGGTCGGTGCTGGTGCGTTCGGTGCCGCGCTGGAACGGCTCGGCCAGCCTGGAGACCGTGGAGGGGGTGAGCCTCTCGCCGGTGTTCTCGACCGTGAGCACCACAGTGTCGGGGTGGAGGCTGGTGGTGACCCACACCCGGCCCTGTTCCGAAAGGTTGTGGACGATCGCGTTGTGCACCAGGTTCGTGGTCATCTGGAGGAGGAGCGGGTGCGACCCGAGGGTCGGGGTGATCTCGCCCGACGTCTCGATGGTGAGGCCGCGTCGTTCGGCGAGAGCGAGGAGCGTCTCGGTGGCTTCCTCCGCGATGAGGGACAGGTCGGCCTGTTCTCGGGTGAAGGAGCGTCGGTCCGCGCGGCTGAGGAGGAGCAACGCCTCGGTGAGGTCGATCGCCCGCGCGTTGACGAGGTGCAAGCGGTCGACGAGCTCGCCGTTGTCGCGGTCGGGATCCTGGCGAGCTACGTCGAGGAGCGTCTGCGTGATCGCCAGGGGGGTACGCAGCTCGTGGGAGGCGTTGGCCGCGAATCTCTGCTGTTCGGCGACGTGTGCTTCGAGCCGGGCAAGCATCGTGTCGAAGGTGTCGGCGAGCTCGCGGAACTCGTCGCTCCGGCCCGGTAGCCGGATCCGGTGGGAGAGGGAGCCGTCCGCGGCCATGCGCGTGGCGTCCGTGATGCGGGTCAACGGAGCGAGCATCCGGCCGGCGAGGATCCAGCCTCCCACGAGACCGAACACGAGCAGGAAGGCCAGCACAGCGACTGCCGTCTGACCGAAGGCCCGCTGGGTGCCCGAACGTCCTGGAAGGAACGCCCCGCCGATGCCGGACCTCGTGTCCCGGATGACCACGGCGTGGGGGAAGTAGTGCATGAGGAACAGCCACAGGGCGAGCAGCAAGGCGCCTGCGAGCACGAGGAAGCCGGCGTAGCTGAGGGTGAGCTTGAGGCGGACGCTCAACCCCGGAGCCCTATCCATGGTCTGCTCCCCCACGTCCGACCTCGGGTGCGTCGATGCGGTAGCCGACACCGGGCACGGTGGCGATCAGCCAGGGTTCGCCGAGTCGTTTGCGCAAGGCCGAGACCGTGATGCGTACGGCGTTGGTGAACGGGTCGGCGTTCACGTCCCACGCCCGTTCCAGGAGCTCCTCGGCGCTGATGACACCGCCTTCGGCGGCGACCAGGACATCGAGCACCGCGAACTGCTTCCGGGTGAGTGCGACGTACCGTCCGTCTCGGTAGACCTCCCTGCGGAACGGATCCAGCCGCAGGCCCGCGATCTCTCGCACGGGTGGCCGGTGATGGGCGCGCCTGCGGTCGAGCGCTCGGAGCCGGAGCACCAGCTCTCGGAGCTCGAAGGGCTTGGTGAGGTAGTCGTCGGCGCCGAGCTCGAACCCGGACGCCTTGTCGTCGAGCCGGTCGGCGGCGGTGAGCATGAGGATCGGCATGCCGGTCCCAGAGGCGACGATGCGTTGGGCGATCTCGTCGCCGGAGGGGCCGGGGATGTCGCGGTCCAGGACGGCGATGTCGTAGGCGTTGATGCTCAGCAGCTCGAGTGCGGTGTCGCCATCGCCGGCGATGTCGGCGGCGATGGCCTCCAGGCGCAGGCCATCGCGGATGGCCTCTGCCAGATAGGGCTCGTCCTCGACGATCAACGCACGCATGCTCTCTCGATGCTACGAGTCCGGACATATGGTCGGCGTATCCAAAACAACATACGTGCCGACAACGCAGCGCTGCGTTGACTGGAAGCATGTTCAACGGCGAGTCGAAACGCGAGACAGCCCGTTCAGCACGATCGAGCAGTCTCCTTGCGCTGGTCGTGGTCAGCGCTGCACTCGTCGGTGTTCTCGGCTACCAATCGTGGGCAGCGTCTTCTCCGTCGGCGAGACCACCGCTCCCCGTCGAGCCACGCGCGCACCGCTCGCCGGAGGGTCTTCACCTGGTCCGCCTTGGTCGCCTTGGTGCGCTCGGCGTCGCCGGCGGCGTCGTCCCGGACGGCACGACGGTCTTCGATGACCACGTTCCGGCCGTGGCGAAGCTCGACCCCCAGCTACGGCTGGCCCTCGGCCGAGCCGCAACCCGGGCTGCGCACGACGGGGTCGAGTTCTTCGTCAACAGCGGTTGGCGTTCCCCGGCGTACCAGCTGGCGCTGCTCGACGAGGCGGTCTCGAAGTACGGCTCGGAGGAGGAGGCTGCCCGTTGGGTGGCCACTCCGGCTACGTCGCCTCACGTGTCGGGGGACGCGGTCGACGTCGGACACGACGCACGGACGTGGCTGTCCCGGCACGGCGCCGCGTTCGGGTTGTGCCAGATCTATCGCAACGAACCGTGGCACTACGAGCTGCGCCCCGAAGCCGTCGACCATGGTTGCCCGCCGAGGTACGCGGACCCCACTCACGATCCGCGGATGCAGCCATGACCGGTGTCACCGTCTACGGGTGCGCGCGGGACGAGGCCGCACTGTTCCACGAGCTGGCGCCTCGCCTGGGCGTCCTGCCGACCATCACGGAGGCGGCGGTGTCCGAGGCCAACGTGGAGCTGGCAATCGGAGACCGGTGCATCAGCGTCGGACACAAGACACCCATCACGACCGCAACTCTCCGTGCGCTCAGCCGAGCCGGCGTGAGGTACCTCTCCACGAGGAGCATCGCGAGCAACCACATCGACGTCAGGTTCGCCGAGAGCGTCGACATCTCCGTCGAGGGTGTCAGCTACTCGCCCGACAGCGTCGCCGACTACACGTTGATGCTGATGCTGATGGCGATGCGCCACGCGAAGTCCGTCATCTGCCGAGCAGACACCCATGACTACCGCCTGAACGACGTACGCGGCAGAGAGCTGCGCGACCTCACCGTGGGAGTCATCGGCACGGGACGCATCGGTGCCGCCGTGATGGACCGGTTGGGAGGATTCGGCTGCCGGGTGCTCAGCTACGACACCCATCCTCAGAGGGTCAACGCGAACGTTCCTCTCGACGACTTGCTGCGGCAGAGCGACATCGTGACGCTCCACACCCCACTCACCGTCGGGACCCACCATCTCCTGGACCGTTCGCGGATCGAGCGGATGAAGCACGGCGCAGTCATCGTCAACACCGGACGCGGTGCGCTCCTCGAGACCGAGGCCGTCGCGTCGGCACTGGAGAACGGCAGGTTGGGCGGTGCGGCACTGGACGTCCTCGAAGGCGAGGAAGGAATCTTCTACGCCGACCTCAGGAACAGACCGGTCGACAGCCCACTCCTGCTACGGCTCCAGGCGATGCCGAACGTGCTCATCAGTCCACACACGGCCTACTACACCGACCGCGCCGTGAGCGACATGGTCGAGAACTCCCTCATCAACTGTCTGAGGTTCGAAGGAAGGTCCCGGCGTGGATAGGTTGAAGATCGGAATCGTGTTCGGAGGTCGTTCGGAAGAACACCCCATCTCCGTCAAGTCCGCCCAAGAAGTCGCCGAGAGCCTCGACGCGGAGAAGTACGAACCGTTCTACATCGGGATCACGAGCAGCGGAGCCTGGAGGGTGTGCGACGGCCCCGACCCGAACTGGGAGAACGGCAGCTCCCGGCCGGCCGTGCTGTCACCGGACAGCAGCGCACGCGGGTTGCTCGTCCTGGAGCACGGACGGTACGAAACGGTCGGCCTCGACCTGGTCTTCCCCGTTCTCCACGGCAAGCTCGGCGAGGACGGCGCGATCCAGGGCCTGTTGGAGCTCTCCGGCATCCCGTACGTCGGCTGCGACGTACAGAGCTCCGCGCTCTGCATGGACAAGTCCCTGGCCTATCTCGTCGCGCGAAGCGTGGGAGTCGCCACGCCCACCTACTGGACCATCAAGGAGAACGAGAAGGTCGCCCCCGACCGGTTCGCCTATCCCGTCTTCGTCAAGCCGGCTCGCTCAGGTTCGTCCTTCGGCGTCAGCCAGGTGTCCCGAGAAGAAGACCTGCCGAGTGCGCTGCAGACGGCGCGACAGTACGACTCCAAGGTGTTGGTCGAAGAGGCCGTCGCCGGCAGCGAGGTCGGCTGCGCGATTCTGAGTGAACGCTTCGGACTGGTGGCCGGCGAGGTCGACCGGATCGCGCTGTCCCACGGCTTCTTCAGGATCCACCAGGAGGAGGAGCCCGAGCGAGGTTCCGAGAACTCCGACTTCATCGTCCCCGCGGACATCTCGGCGGAGTCACGCCTGCTCGTCCAGGAGACGGCCAAGACCGTCTACCGCGCCTTGGGGTGCACAGGGCTGGCTCGGGTGGACCTCTTCCTCAAGGCGGACGGAACCGTGGTGCTGAACGAGGTGAACACGCTGCCCGGCATGACCTCGTACAGCCGCTACCCGAGGATGATGGCCGCCGCAGGACTGCCGCTCGCCGACGTCATCGACCGACTGGTGATGCACACGTTGCATGGGAAGAAGCGGTGAACGACGACTTCGCGTTCGTGGACGAGCTCGTCCCCGGCGTCCGATGGGACGCCAAGTACGCGACGTGGGACAACTTCACCGGCAGGCCGGTGGACGGATACCTCGCCAACCGCATCGTCGGCACGCGCGCTCTGTGCGCTGCCCTGCACCGAGCGCGAGAGGCAGCCGCATCCCTCGGCTTCGGCCTACTCCTCTGGGACGGCTATCGCCCGCAACGGGCCGTCGACTGCTTTCTGCGTTGGTCCAGGCAGCCGGAGGATGGCCGGACGAGACGGCGACACCATCCGAACCTCGACCGACCCGAGATGTTCGAACAGGGATTTGTCGCCGCGAGGTCGGGCCACAGTCGGGGCAGCACCGTAGACCTGACGCTCTATCGGGTGGCCACCGGTGAGCTTGCTCCCATGGGCGGCGACCATGATCTGATGGATCCGATCTCTCACCATGGAGCACCCGGAATCACGGACGCCGAAGCGACCAACCGACGGCATCTCCGTTCCATCATGGAGGACTGCGGTTTCAGCTCCTACGCGTTCGAGTGGTGGCACTACACACTGAGGGACGAACCCTATCCCGACACCTACTTCGACTTCCCGATCGCGTAGGCGACCTGGCCGGAACGCTGCAGTGCGTGCCGGGCGCCCGACGACCCTTCACCCGAGTGGACGTCGACCTGTCGCCGGCAGCAGAAGAAGCCATCGGGACCTCCGGCGGTCAGTCGTCGTCGGGGGCGGGTCGAACCACCCGGAGGCCGGTCTCCGCTGACCTGCGACTCAGGCTCCCCGGATCCCGGTACTGGCGGAGCACCACCTCGCCATCGTTCAGGTTGGCGTGAGCCGTCGCCGCCGTTGCGGCGCCATCGAGCGTGCCGTAGGTGCCGAGCCAGTCGCCGTCGACCTTCACGTTGTAGCCGACGCGGGACGGCTCGGACGGATGCCAGCCCTCGATCACACGCACGCGGCCCGAGTCGTCCACCCAGCGGCGCGGGCTCCGATTGACGTCCCTCAATGCCATTGCCCCCTGGCTACAGAGCGTAGGCCCTCGTCGGCATGCTGGCGGGTGTTTTGAGATGAGCCGACCGACCGACCGTTCCGGTGGCCGCCGGCCCCCCGGCCTGCGGCCACCCCGAACGGTGCCTTCGAAGAAAGTGCTCCCCCGTCCCCCGGCCAGATCCCCCCAGATCGCGGCTGGCCCCCCGGCCCTGCTGCGGTCGCTGTTCCCGGCTACGGTCCTGCACCTTCCGGTTCTTACTGACTGACCCGCAAGTCAGTAAGATGATTCAACCGCAGACCTGACCCTTTTCGTGGGACTTTTGGGTGAAAGATCGGAACTCGGCAAACTTTTACCGAAGGAGGGCCATGCGGCGCACACGCAGGACCGCAGCGGATGCGCGGGAGGCCATCCGCGAAGCGGCGGTGGAGCTCTTCGTCGCCGGGGGGTACGGCGCCACCTCGCTGGAGGACATCGCCCGACAAGTCGGCCTGACCCGCCAGGCCGCGCTGTATCACTTCCGAACCAAGGAGGACCTGCTCCGCAGCGTCGTCGACCCCTACCTCGACGAAGTGACCGCACTGCTGGACCCGATCGAGGTCGGCGAGCCTCCGACGGCCGCCGAGCGACGGGCCACGTTGACCGCCTTGGTCGACGTACTCGCCGCGCACCGCGGCGTGGTCTCTCTGCTGAGCCGATTCACCACCGCCACGACCCTCGCCGGGCTGGGTCCGCAGCTCGCCGAGCTCGGCACGCGGATGAGAACGGTGCTCGTCGGCTCGGAGGTGACCACCGACCCCGCCGTCCGGATCCGCGCGTACGCCACGACAGCATCCATCATAGGTGTGATGTCCGCCCGCGAAGAGATTCCGCTCGAGGACCCCGCGGAACGACTGGCCCTGATCGAGGCGGTCATGGCGATGCTGGAGTCAGGTGGCTCGACACCGCCCGAGTCGTGAGCTCGGGCACCCGCCAAGCTCGCCGGGTCGTCAAGCCCCCAGACGTCGAAGCCCACCACCTCCGTGACTTGTCGACCTCCGTGACTTGTCGACGTACTGCGGCCTGACGCAGATCAGGTAGGGCTGCCGGCCGAGGTCTGCGGGACGGGGTGACGGACGCGCCGGGCCCTGGCGGGCGGGGTGGAGCGGTGAGACGATGCCGAGGAACGGTTCGGCTGTCTCAGCCGCCGGTTATTCGGGGTTGTCCAGCGGATCTGATCGCGGGTGAGGACGAGACCATGGTGACGTCAGGCAAGGGCGGGGTCGAGTCCGAAGCGGGCATGGAGGCGGCCGTCGGCGCGTTCAACGAGTCTCGGCCCCGCCTCTTCGGCATCGCGTATCGGATGCTCGGCAGCGTCGCCGAGGCCGAGGACATCGTGCAGGAAGCGTGGTTGCGGTGGCAGGGGAGCGATCGCAGCGTCGTACGCAATCCGGCAGCGTTCCTGACCACTGTCACCACCCGGCTCGCGATCAACACCGCCGAGTCCGCACGCGTACGCCGCGAGCAGTACGTCGGCCCCTGGCTCCCCGAGCCCGTCGACACCACCGCGGACCCGAGCCTCGGCGCCGAGAAGGCGGAAGCACTCGATTCTGCGGTGCTGATGCTTCTCGAGAAGGTTCGGCCGGACCAACGCGCGGCCTACGTACTGCGGGAGGCGTTCGACTACTCCTACGACGAGGTTGCCGACATCCTCAGGACCTCCGCCGCCAACGCCCGTCAGTTGGTGAGCCGCGCGAAGAAGGCGGTACGGTCCGACCGCAAGGAGCCGGTCGACCCGGCCCGGCATCGGACGCTGCTCGAGGCCTTCGTCGCCGCCGCGCAGAGCGGCGATCTCGAACGGCTCGAGCAGGTGCTGTCGGCGGACGTCGTCAGTACGACGGACGGCGCCGGCATCGCCCCACGCGCAGCGCGCCGACCCGTCGCGGGTCGGGACAACGTCGCTCGCTTCATCGTGGGGTGGTCCGACTGGTGGGCCGGCACGACTCTTGCCTGGGTCGAGACCAATGGCCAGGCCTCGGTGCTGGTCCGACGCGACGACACCCCGGCCGTCCTTCTCAGCGCCAGCACTTCGGACTCCGGCATCGACCAGCTCATGTGGGTGATGGCACCCGACAAGCTCACCCACGTCCCCGAGTAGACGGGTGGCAAGCCTTCGGTCGGTGTGTCACAGCCACGAGGGCTCTCCGGTCGGTAGAGCGGAGGCGGGATCAGCCTCCGCCAGAATCGGAATCCCAGAGAGGTGTCACCATGAAGGTCGTCGTCGTCGGCGGAACCGGGCTCATCGGCTCGAAGGTCGTCGAGAAGCTCAACGCTCACGGTCACCGCGCCGTACCTGCCGCGCTCCAGACCGGCGTCAACATCCTGACCGGAGAAGGACTGGGCGATGCCCTCGCCGGTGCGGACGTCGTGGTCGACGTGTCCAACTCGCCGTCCTTCGCGGACGACGACGTGATGGACTTCTTCGTGACCGCTACGACGAACATCCTGGAGGCCGAGAAGGACGCCGGTGTCAAGCACCACGTCGCGCTCTCCGTCGTCGGCACGGGCACCCTGCCCGACAGCGGGTACCTGCGCGCCAAGGCGGCTCAGGAGGACCTCATCGCGCGGTCCGGCGTCCCCTACTCCGTCGTGCACGCGACGCAGTTCTTCGAGTTCACCAGAGCGATCGCGGACGCGTCCATGATCGACGGAAAGCTCCACCTCGCGCCGGTCCACTACCAACCCATCGCCTCCGACGACGTCGCGTCGGCGGTGAGCCGCACAGCCATCGACGTACCGCTGAACGGCGTCAAGGAGATCGGCGGTCCTGAGAGGGTGCGCATGGACCAGTTCATCCCGGCTGCGCTCGCCCAGTCCGGCGACCCCCACGATGTCGTCGTCGACGAGCACGCGACGTACTTCGGCACCGAGCTCGCCGACGACAGCCTGGTGCCCGGCGCCGGCGCCGAGCTCGGATCGATCACCTACGAGGCATGGGCCAAGGAGTCCGCCTGACATGGTCGGTCCCGCCACTTCCGGGCGTGATCCGACGGCACGGGACGAGCCCACGGGTGTCTCCGGGGTTCGCGGTGTCACAAACCCCGGCCGTCGTCGGTCATGAGTACATGACCAACCTTCCGAACAGTCCCGATCTACTCGCCATTGCAGGCGAGGCCCAGGTCGAAATCCTGGTCGCCGAGACGATCCAGGCAGGGGTGATGCCCGACGGCGCCGGGTACGCCTTCGACACGTCCGAGATCGGCTACTACGAGGCCGAGCTCAAGAGCCTGCGAGGCGCGGCCACGACGCTGAACGAGGCAGAGCACCAGCCCGAATGACCGCACCTCCGCCACGACGGAGGCCCCACCTCAGGCGAACTCGGACGACCTTTGCGGCAGGGCTCGGAGCTGGGCGGCATGACCGGGGAGTTCGGTGTGTGCGAGTCCGTCGATCAGGCTCTGCAGTGGCACCCGGTCGTCGACCAGCAGGCTGTCGTTGGACAACAGCAGCGTCGGAAAGGGCGTGTTCAGCTCGGCCTCGCTCAAGCCCGGCACGATCACCAGGAGGGCGTCGGCCTGCCGTCGGATCCGGTCGCGGAGCCCCTCGCTTCCGCCGGCCCGTGAGATGACGCGCTCGATCGTCCAGGTGTCCTGGGCGAGGCGGTTGTCATAGGTCGCGATGGCGCCGGAGGCGGCCGAACAGGCGGCCGAGATCGTGGCGGCGTTGACCAGGACGAGGTGCGCCAGGATCTGCTCGGCGTTCCATTCCGTCGTGGCCGCCTTCGGATCGGGAGGTGCGCCGGCCACCGTCGAGGCGGCGTTGAGCAGATCGTCGTACGCCGCACGTAGGGCTGTCGCCATCGCCTCGGTATCGGCCGTCTGAACCTTCATGTGATGCTCCTTGAACGTTGTTGTCGTCTACTGGCTGGAAGTCGAGAGCCGAACCGCTACGGCGACCAGGAGCGTCCCGGTGACCTGTTCGACGCGCCTCTTCACCTGCGGCAGGCGCAACCAGCGGCCGAGCCTCTCGACCGCGGCGACATAGAGGCCGAACCACGCCAGGTACAGCGTTGCGAAGATCGCGGAGAACATGAGCGCCTGGATGCGTGGGGATGCGCCGTCGGTGGACAGGAACTGCGGCAGGAAGGTGAGGAAGAACAGGGCGACCTTGGGATTGAGCGCGTTCGACAGGAACCCCTGGCGCAGGTGCGCCGACCCAGGTGGGGTCGGTGTCGAAGGCTCGACGTGCGCCTCGTCGCTGCCCCTGCGGGTCGCCGATCGCAGCATCTGGATGCCGAGCCACAGCAGGTAGGCCGCGCCGACGAGCTTCACGGCGGTGAAGGCCGTCGCCGAGGTGAGCAACAGTGCCGACAGTCCGACCGCTGCGGCGCAGGCGTGCATCGTCACGCCGAGCACGCCGCCCAGCATCGTCAGCAGCCCGGCACGCCTTCCTCCGACCAGTGCGTTGCGGGTGATCAGCGCCTGGTCCGGTCCCGGCACCATGATGAGCAGCAGGGCTGCGAGGGTGAACGCGATCATCACCGATCTCCTTCCCGGGTACGCCGCGGTCTCGTGCCCGGCGACGGTTGGTCTTCCCGTCCAGAGTGACGGCCGGCAAGCAATAGGTCCAATGCCAAGAGATGGCAGGATCCATGCGTAGAATGTATGAGTGGTCACGCTGGTCCAGCTGCAGGTTCTCGATGCGGTGCGCAGGCACGGATCTGTCACCGCGGCCGCCCAGGAGCTGCACTACGCGCAGCCATCCGTGAGCCACCACCTGTCCCGGCTGGAGAAGGACCTCGGCGCTCGCATGCTCCAACGAGTGGGACGAGGGGTCCGGTTGACCCCGGCCGGCTCGCTGCTGGCCGACCGCGCCGCAGAGATCATCGGGAGGGTCGACTCGGCCACCGCCGAGGTCTCCGCGTTGGTCGGTCTGAGCGCGGGTCGAGTGCGGTTGGCCGGCTTCGGATCGGTCATGAGCTCCCTGGTTCCCCAGGCCGTCGCGATCGTGGGCCTGACGCATCCCGGTCTCGACATCGAGCTGGTCGACATCCACCCCGAGGAGGCACTCCAGATGCTTCGCTCGGGCGAGGTCGACATCGCGGTGATCTTCCGGTACACCGACACCGCTACCGAGGACCACGGCGTCCGCCTGGCCCACCTCTTCGACGACCCCCTCTTCCTTCTGACCACCGGGGGCGGCACGACCCTGAAGGCCCACCGGAGCGACACCTGGATCGCCGGCTGCGTCCGATGCCGCGCACACCTGGTGGAGATGTGCGAAGGCGCCGGTTTCACACCCAGGCTCGCCTACACCACCGACGACATGGTGGTGATGCAGGAGCTGGTCGCCGCTGGCATGGGCGTGACCACCATCCCCGGGCTGGCCCTGCGAGCTCACCGTCACCCAGCCGTGACCGCCACCAAGCTCCGCACCCCCAGTCGTCAGATCCACGCCGCAACCTTCGGCGAACCACCCGACCCGCCCGCGACCCTGGCTCTGCTCGATGCGCTGAGCACGGCCGCCCACGACCTGGCACTCACGGATCCATGCTGAGGCGACGGTTCCGGCTCTCCGAGCCCATGACGGTCCCAGTCCGGACAGTTCACCTCCGCGTCGGAGGCACCGGCCTAGAAGTCGGTCGTGGTGCCGATGTCGGCGGCCATGAGATGTGCGTGATGCGGGGTGTGCATCGGCGCTCAGGCGCCGGGGCCGGAGGGATTGGCGAGGGCGACGAGGTCGGCGTAGCGGAAGATCTGGCCACCGGCTCCCCAGGTGCCGTCGGGCTGCTCGTGGATCAGCACCCACACCCGCAGCGCCTCGCTGGCACCGAGATCGGCGGCGGCCAGCACCGCCTGAGTGGCCTCCTCCACCAGGCCTGACCTGCGTCGATCCGACAGCGCGCCGGCCGGCACCGTGACCTCCACCCGGAACCTCGGCTCGTCGTCGCCGGCGGTGACCTGTGCCCCCGGGGGCAGTTCGTGGAGGTAGGACCAGGCCTGGGCGCGGAAGAAGTCGTTGTCCGGAGCGCCCTCCCACTTGAGCAGCACGTTGGCCAGCGTGCGCTGGATGGTGGTGCGGCCGTCGGCGGTGAGCGTGCCCTTCGGGGACGGTGAGCTGGATCTGCGGCATCAGCGGACTCCTTGGGTCGGTGACTGCGGTGGGCGAGGGTCAGTGGCCGGCGAGGTCGAGCGGCGGTCGGTGGAGCACGAGCTTGGTGGTGCGTTCGCCGTACGCCGCGGGTGCGTCGTCCCAGTCGGCCAGCAGACTGGTGACGCGCTCGGCGGGGAACTGGAGCATTTCGCGGTCAGGCCCAGGCTGCCCTCACGGCAGCTGCCGCACGAGACCGCCCAGGGCACCACCACGACGTCACCCACCTTGAGGCCCGCGACGTCCTCGCCGACCGCGGTGATCTGCGCGACGCACTCGTGGCCGATCCCGAACGGCCCCTGGAACGGCACCGAACCGACGATGCCGGCCACGACCGGGTGGATCCGGCCTCAACCCGGCCTGCATCGCCCGCGAGACGGGGCGGTGGATCGGCAGTACGTCTCCGTCGCACCGACTCGCCACGAACGGCCGTACCAGCGCGTCCGTCGGGTCGACCAGCGTCGGCTCCGAGCGCTCGCGCCACTCCAGTCGGCCGGCGCGGACGAAGTTCAGCTCCCGCATCGTCGCTCCTCGCTATACTATGGCGCATAGCATATTCACACCGTCCACGGAGGTGACGCAAGTGGGTGTGAGCACAGGCACCCGAGCGCGGATGGTCAACAGCGCCGCCCTGCTGCTGCGCGAGCACGGCGTCGCAGGCACCTCCGTCGCACGCGTGCTCGAGCACAGCCACGGTCCACGAGGCTCGGTCCAGTTCCACTTCCCCGGCGGGAAGACCCAGCTGCTTGCCGAGGCGCTCGCCTGGGCGGGCGACTACGTCACCACGCTCCTGGCCCGGGCCCGGGCCAAGGGGGCCACCCCCGCGGAGGTCGTCGAGGCGATCTGCCAGTACTACGCCTCTCAGCTGTCCGACACCGACTTCCGCGCAGGGTGCCCGGTCGGCGTCGTTGCCCAGGAGGCCTACGCCGACCCCGAGCTCGGCACCGCCGTTGCGAAGGTCTTCGACGATTGGGCGACAGCGCTGCAGGCCGTCCTCGTCGACGCCGGCCACACCGAGCCCGAGGCCGCCGACCTCGCCCTGCTCTGCATCTCCTCCATCGAGGGCGCGATCACCCTGGCCCGGGTACGCCGATCAACCAGACCGATCCAGCTGGTCCAGGACTGGCTGATCGACGCGTGCGCCGAGTGAGAGCCCGCGAGTCGACAGTGATCAGCTCCGCCACCTGACGCGGTCATCGACGCGGTGCTGGGGGCGGTCGAGCGCGGCAGCTGGCAGGTGTCGGACGCGGTCAGCCGGCATCCGTGGTGGCCCGGCGGACCGATCCCGTTGAATGTCACCTGCACGTTGCCCGGCTACCCGGCCGGCTCGACATCCCGGGAAAGGTGAGGCCATGACCACAGCAGTCGTGGTCGGTAGCGGGCCCAACGGGCTGGCAGCGGCGATCCGCCTGGCCCAGCAGGGGATCGAGGTCACCGTGCTGGAGGCCTACGACCGGCCCGGTGGCGGGACGCGCACCTCCGAGCTGACCCTGCCCGGGCTGCTCCATGACGACTGCGCTGCCTTCCACCCGACCGGGGTCCTCTCGCCGTACCTGTCCACGCTCGGGCTGGACCGGTTCGGGCTGGAGTGGCTGTGGCCGGGGCTCGACCTGGTGCACCCGCTCGACGACGGTCGCGCCGGGGTGCTCTCCCGCGACCTGGGGGTGACCCTGGCCTCGCTGGGCGACGACGCCCGATCCTGGCGACGACTGTTCGAACCACTGAGGGGGCGCTTCGACCTCCTGCTCGAGGACATCTTCCAACCGATCATGCACCTGCCGAAGCACCCACTCGCGCTGACCGGGTTCGGGCTGCCTGCACTGCTTCCCGCCACCTGGACGGCCCGCCGCTGGAAGGACGAGCCCGCCAAGGCGCTGTACACGGGTACGGCCGCGCATGCGTTCGGCCGGCTGGACACCCCGCTGAGCGGCTCGGTCGGGCTGATGCTGATCACGGCCGGTCACCGCGCCGGCTGGCCGGTGGCCAAGGGCGGCACGGAGTCGATCTCGAAGGCGATGGTCGGGCTGCTCACCGAGCTCGGCGGAACCGTCGAGACCGGGGTGAACGTGACCAGCCTCGACCAGCTGCGCGACCTGGACGGCCGCACACCGGACATCGTCATGCTGGACACCGCGCCGGATGCGGTGGTGCGGATCGTCGGCGACCGGCTCCCGGGGCGGGTGCGGCGCGCCTTCGACCGCTACCGGTTCGGCCCCGCCGTCTTCAAGGTCGACTTCGCGATCGACGGAGACGTGCCCTGGACGAACGACGATGCCCGCCGTGCCGGCACCCTGCACCTCGGCGGTTCGTCATCGGAGATCGCGACCTGCGAGGCAGCCACCGTGCGCGGCGAGATGCCCGACCGGCCCTTCGTCCTGGTCGGGCAGCAGTACCTCGCCGACCCGTCCCGCTCAGCCGGATCGATCAACCCGCTCTGGTCCTACGCGCACGTGCCCCACGGCTTCACCGGAGACGCCACCGCGCACGTCGTACGGCAGATCGAGCGGTTCGCACCTGGCTTCCGCGAGCGGATCCTGGCCACCGCCACCCGCAGCGCGCCCGAGATGGCGGCGTACAACGCCAACTACGTCGGCGGTGACATCGGCGCCGGGGCCAACACGGCGAAGCAGATCGCGCTCCGTCCGAGGACGACGCCGAACCCCTACAAGATCGGCGTCAAAGGCGTCTACCTCTGCTCGTCCTCGACTCCACCGGGTGGCGGCGTGCACGGCATGTGTGGCCACAACGCGGCCGAGACCGCGTTGGGTGAGCTCTGAGGCCGCCGCACCTCGACCCGACCCGGTGGCGAGGCGACCGCGACCACCCGGCGCGTGAGGTCCGAAGGTGTCCCATGCCGCAGGTGCAGCACTGCCCGGCCAGCCTCGACCACGCCTCACTGGGCCTGGACGCGTGGGCCGAGCAGGACGACGGACCAGGTACTCGAGGGGATCATCCAACGACTGCGGACCGGGTTGCCGTGGCGGGACCCTCCCGGTTCAGTTCAGGCGGACCGACTCATATCCACCAATGTCTCCGTCATGTCGACCCTCACTGCCCGGATCACCGAGGGGTAGGCCCACCTACACCGTTGGAGCGGCAGGCTCGCCTCTCGGGAGGTTCCCATGGCGTGGATACAGGTGCGGGTCACCGACGACGGCACCATACGGTGAGTGGGCCGCTACCGCGAACTGAAGGCGATTCAGTGCCGGTGGATGAACTTCAGGACCCCGGTGTTGAACTCTGCGGGGTGGCTGTTGAACATGATGTGGCTGGCTCCGGAGATGATCAGCCGTTCTGATCGGGGGATCAGTGTGGCCAGCCGTTCGGTGACCGCCTTCAGATGTGCTGGTGAGTCTCCGCCCGACACGAGCAGGGCCGGAACTCGGATGGAGCTCGCGTCTTCTGCACTGAACGTCGGGAAGCCGGCCTTGAGCTGGGCCTTGAGCGGACCCACGTTCTCGAGCAGTCGGTCGAACACCGGCGCGGGAATCTCGTTCACGGCCGCGCGGCTGGTGTTGGCTGACATGAACACTCGCAGGGCTTCAGCGTCGTCGCCACGTTCGAACGCCTCGAGGGCCGGACGCACGCCCTTCGCGCCGAACTTGATGAAGGCGATGCCGGCGCGGGGATGTCGCATGAGCAGCTTGACGAGGTCGATCGGCCGGGGCGGGATGTTGACGCCGAGCAGCGGGAACGCCGGCGGTTCGAGGAGCACGACGCTACGCACCAGCTCCGGCTGTTGTGTGGCGAGGAGCAGACTGCCGAATCCGCCGGGTGACGAGTGGCCAACCAGGTGTACCGGTCCAGCGTCGAGGCCCCGGAGGACGTGCGTCAGGTCGTCGACGTACGTCTGGAGGGTGACAGATTCTCCTGGACGCGGCTTGGCGTTTGGCCAGTAGCCCCGGCAGCTCAGGGCGATGGCCCGGTAGCTGGCAGCGAAGCTGTCCATCTGCTGGTCCCACACGCGGTAGTCCCCGCTGCCGCCGTGGACGAAGACCACGGGCTGGCCGTTCCCGCGTTCGGTGTAGGCGAGGTCGATGCCGTTGACGGAGGCGGTGGGCATGGTCGATCCCCTTCGAGACGCCGCCGAGGAGATCTCGGCGGTCAGGTGCGGCTCCTCGAACCTACGGTCGGCCCGGTGCCCCTTCCATCGGGAAATCTCCCCATGCCACCAGGCCATGCTCCATCGCAAACATCGTGGCGGCCGAGCGGGAGGAGACCCCGATCTTGGCGTAGATGTTCTGCACATGGCGGTCCGCTGTCTTCACCGAGATGCCGAGCGCCTTGGCGACCTGCTTGGTCGATCGGCCGCGGGCCAGCAAGGCCAGCACCTGCCGCTCGCGGTCGGTCAGGCCGTGCGGGTGGGCCAGGTCGGGCACCGGCTGACCGGCCGCCTCGACCACCGCGGCGACGGCGGCCGGATCGAGACGACCCGCCTTCGCCTCGGCTACGAGGGCCTGTGTCGCCTGCTCCGCCGACAAGGCCGGCCGGTGCGGACGACTCTCACGCTTGGTGTGGAACATGTCCGCCGCGCCCAGCAACCGGGCCGGCATGGTCAACTCGGCGGCGGACATGCCGCGGTGGTAGCCGGACCGGTCCAAACGCTCATGATGGGCACATGCGACTGGCTTGAGGTCGGCCCAGCACGCGGCCCGCGAAAGGACCCGCTCGGTGCGATAGGGGTGCAACCGGACCTGCTCCCAATCGTCGGCGCTCAGCGGCCCCGCCTTCCCCCACGTGCTCGCCCGCACCGCCACCCTGCCGACGTCGTGGACCCAACCGGCGCGTCTGACCGTCCGGACGTCATCGGCCCGCATCCCGAGCGCTTGCGCCGCGCCCGCGGCCAGCTCCGCCACCCCAGCCGAGTGTCCTGAATGATAGGGACAGATCAGGTCGGCGAAGCGACCCATGGCGCCAAGCGCGCGATCGATCCCCTTGTCGATCAAGGTCAGCCACGGCCGCGGTTCGGCGGCAAGGGCTTCGTTCCACACCGAGGAACCGCCGGCAAAGCCCAGCATGTCAGGCGCCTCCGCGATCAGACACCCAACTATTTCCGGGTCCAAACCCTTGCCCGCATGCTCGCGGATGAGTCGCAAAGCGACCTCCTCACCCACCAGATGGCGCTGCAGGGCCGCGTCGACCGCGACGTGCACGATCCGTATCGAGAGCGGGATATCGTCCGCAGCCGCCCGTCGCAGCGCGCTCTTGCCGTCCCAGCGCTCAGCCAGGTACACCAGGGTCGGGATCACTCCCGCCGGGGCGCCCGTCTGCTCGGCGAGCATTCCTGCCACCTCACAGTTGGCCGCGATCGCCGGACGAGACAGCCGCGCCATCCGGGGTAGACGCCGGGCGATCTGTACCGCGCGGGCCGGCGAGGTGGCACGCGGGTCGGGAAGGGCTCGGAGCAACCCAGCCATCACCTCACGACTCGACCCGTACATCACGGGGTTGAGGTGCTCGGTCATTGAACCCCCGAACACCTCGGCCGCCAGGTGCGCATCGGTCGTGCAACCCGCATGGGACAGCAGACTGCCGTAGAAGGTATGCACGGCCGTCTCCTGGTCGACGCCGAGTCGACGTGCGAGCCGCATCGCGATCACCGTGGTCTGTAAGCCATGCTCGAAGGGGAACCCCATCCCCAGATCGGTAGCAAGACACAAGGTCCCGATCACCTCAGCAGCACGTAATCGTCCGACCCCGAGCGACCCAGCACTGAGCGGATCCACCCCGGGGAGACTACCCTGGCCCCGACCAGGTGACAGCAGCGTTTGCGGCGATCGGCCTTCCAGTCGGCATCAGCGTGGGCAGCACGGCGGCGTTCCGCTGATGGCGAGGCCGACTGGCCGGGCGGGCCGACGAGCACGACCTGTGCACGCGTTTGGGTTGGGTGGCCCGACGCGAGGGGAAGTGCTCGCGCTCCTCGCCGCAGATCTCTCCAGCCATGAGCACGCCGAGCGGCTCCAGCCGAGCCGCCAGACCATGGAGTACCGCGTGTGCAACGTGCTGGCCACGCTCGGCTCCGCAATCGCGCCAGGCGGCGGCGTACGTGGTCCGTCAGCACGGTCTGCACCTGCCCGGCACAACATGCAGGGTTGCTCGCTCCCAGGTCGGAATGTGGTCTGTCCGATTCTTGGATGTCTGATGCAACGTCACCCGGCGAAGGCGAGGTCGACGGCCACGGGCTCGGTGAGTACGAGGTAGATGGGGCATCTCTCGCACCAGGCCTTCCACATCTCCGCCCGGTGCTCCTGCGGGCTTGGCGAGGACATCTCGACGCTCAAGCTGAGGCCGGTGAGTCGGGGGTCGGTGCCTGGGACACCGACGAGCCCGGCCAGATCGGCACGGCAGGTCGCGGTGGCGCTGAGTCCGTCGATCTCGACGCCGAACTCAGGCGCCAGGGTGTCGTTGATGAACGTCACGGCACAACCGGCGAGCGCACCGAGGAGGTAGGCGGTGGGACTCGGCGAATGGTTACCGCCACCGAGGGGGCCTGGCAGGTCGATGTCCCAGTTGAACGGACCGCTTGTGGCCCGCGCGAAGCCGTTGCTCAACGTCGCGGTGACCGCCGGGCTCGTCTTGGCCGTGTCCGGCTCGGTGGAAAACTTCGTATAGGTGTCCTGGATGGTCTTCATCCCGAACAAGCTACGGATCCGACAGTCGCCGCCTCATCCGTGCTCGCGCGCATTCCGTGCCCTCGAACCCGCGCGAATGGCGGCCGACGCGTACTCATGCCGACGGGCTGCCTTGGGTGAGTAGGCGGCCGACGGAGGCCGCACGGGCGGTGCGTCCGGACAGCCCCAGCTTGAGGTAGACGTTCTGGAGGTGACGTTCAACGGTGCGCACGCTCAAGCCGAGCCGATCGGCGATCGCGGTGTTGTCGAGGCCCTCGGCGGCCAGCAACAGGATCTCGTGCTCCCGGTCGGACAGGCCGAGGTCTTCCTCCGGGATCTTCGCCGGCGTGAGGAACCCGCGCATCTCGGCGACGAACACCTGCCAGGCTGGCTCATCCGCCAGCAGGATGTGGTTGTTCGACTCCATCGCCACCAGCCGGGCGTCGGGTACTCGTGAGGAGAGCAGCGGTCCCCACTCGAAAGATGCTGCACGGTCCCCGCGTGCGTGCAGGACCAGTGTCGGCGCCGCGATCTCCGGCAGCCGGTGCTGGACATCGACCTTGCGCCGCTCGATGCGACTGGCCACGGCGTTGTCGGTCGAGGTTGCCACCCGCTGCAGGTCGTCGAGCCAGGCCATCTGAGCCTCGGAAGCATCGGGTATGAACACCGAGGTGAACACCCGTCGGAAGAGGCTGTCCGGTCGGGCCCAGCCAGCCCGAGTCATGGCCAGGAACGCCTCCTCGGCCTCGTCGTCCGCGGTGTCGCCGAAGCAACCCGCCGCGATGGCGCCGTACAACACGAGCCGGTCGACCCGCTCAGGGTGGTTGGCCGCGTAGGCAATGGCGATCGGCGCGCCGCCTGACATCCCGAGCACCGCGAACCGCTCCAGACCAATGTGGTCGATCAGGGTCTCCAGATCGCGCAGTCGGGCCTCGTAGGAGAGGTCGGAGACATTCCAGTCCGAGAGCCCGAACCCGCGCTCGTCGTACCGGTAGACCGTGGCCATCTGGCCTAGGTCTTCCAAGAAGTGACGCCAGACCGGGCTCTGCCAGTCATGCTGCAGGTGGCTGAGCCAACACGACACGATCACCAAGGGCGGGCCAGCGCCGTGGCGTGCCCAAGCCAGACGTACGCCGGTGTCGGTGCGGCAGAACCGAACCTCCTGCGCCACCAGTGGTGGCCTTCGGTCGACACCCACCCGGCTCAGATTACCCCCACGTGGCAGCTCGAGACTCGGCCACAACCATCGTTCGACGACGTCCTGCGCTATGGGGTCTTTCCACTGCACACATGCCCACGGGTCGAGGAGCTGCTGGCGCAACAGGCGTGGCTCTACGAGCCCAGCCCTTCGTGGACGTGCTCAGTGCCCTGGGGGCTCGGGCGGACCGCCGGGCCAGGACCTCGCGACGACACTGCGATGGATTCATTCGGCGGTGCCGCAACTCTCCGACGGGGCAACATGCGTCTCGAAATGGTAAGAGACGTGGCTCGTTGTCCTCCGACACATTGGGCGCCGTAATGTGAAAGCCATGCCGGTCACGCCGGAACGGCTCGTTGAGGCTGCGCACACAGCCGTCGCTGACGGGGACTGGGCGGCGGCGCGTAGGGCGTTCGAGGCGCTGGCCGCGATCGAGCCCGCGGCAGAGGCGCTGGCGGGCCTGGGTGACGCTCTGTGGTGGCTGGGCGAGACCGATGAGGCGCTCCACTGCCAGGAGCAGGCGTACGCCGCCTTCCAGCGGCGCGGTGATCCGGCGAACGGTGCGATGATCGCCGTCGGGCTGTACCTGATCTACCGGGTGAGCCTGGGCAACGCGGCCGGCGCCCGAGGCTGGCTCGCCCGGGCAGCCCGGCTGGTCGCCGAGTTCGATCTCGAACCGATCGACGGGTGGGTGCGGTTGTTGCGTGCCCACGACAGTCGCGATCCGGTCACCGCCGAACGGCTTGCGATCGACGCGCGTACGATCGCCACCCGGTTCGGCGACAGCGATCTGGAGCTCTGCGCGCTCAGCCAGCTGGGTGCATCGCTGGTTCGGCAGGGTCGGGGCGACGAGGGGAACCGTCTGCTCGATGAGGCGATGGCCGCTTCGCTCGCCGGTGAGTCGACGCGGCCCCATACCGTCGTCTACACCAGCTGCACCGTGATCAGCGCCTGTGCGCAGACCGCCCAGCTCGATCATGCCCTGCAGTGGATCAGCGCCGCCGACGCCTTCCAGCGGCGCTACGGCAACCCGCACCTGTACACCACCTGCCGTACCTACCTCGGCGCCATCCTGTTCGCCTCCGGGGACTGGGCGGGTGCGGAGCGGGAGCTTCGGGCAGCGCTGACCATTGGAGTTTCTGCCGAGCCCGCCCTCTGCGCCGAGGCGGCCGCGTGGCTCGCCGAACTGCGGCTGGCCCAGGGCAGGCTCGAGGAGGCCGAGCGGTTGCTGGAGGGATTCGAGGAGTTCGAGACCAGCAGCGTGGTCCTGGCCGCGCTCGCGACCGCACGCGGCGACCTCGCCGGGGCGCGAAGGATCGCGCGGCGGCGCGCGCACGCTCTGGGCGCGGACGCGGCTGAGCAACCTGGCTCCTATCGCCCCGGACTGGCTTCCTGCCTGGAAGAGGGCGCACTCTGCGAGCTGCTGGCCGAGGTGGCCGAGGCCACGGAAGCCGAGAGGGCGCTTCGGCGTCTGACGGAGCTGGCGTCGAGCACCGAGTGTGAGCAGCTGCGTGCACGCGCGCTGCGCTCCTCCGGCAAAGCAAGGCGTCACCTCCCGGATCTGGAGCGCGCTCTCAGCCTGTTCACCAGGCTGCACCTCCCATTGGAGGCCGGCCGCACCCGACTGCTCCTTGCCGCGCTGCTGACCGGCGACGACGCGGTGGCTGAGGCCCGCGCGGCTCTGGCGGCTTTCGAGGCCCTGGGCGCAACCCTCGACGCCGACGCGGCCGCCTCCCGGCTCCGCCAGCTCGGCGTGGCCGCAGCCCGCGGCGGGCCGCTGGGCCCCGGGAAACTCACCCAACGTGAGCGGGAAGTCCTCGCCCTGCTTGGCGAGGGGCTGTCCAACCAGGAGCTGGCCGACCGGCTGTTCCTGTCCCGGAAGACCGTCGAGCGCCACGTGCGCAACGTGTTGCTGAAGCTCGGCTTACGCAACCGGGCGGAGGCCGCGGCCTACGTCGTCCGCCACGGGCTCGAGATGCGCTCCACGAAATGAGGGTTCCTGCCGAGGCGGTGCCGCAAACCCACGGGCAGGGTTGGAGGTGCCCGTCTCTCCGACCCTAGGCAGGCCACCATGGAATCTTCCCTCGACATCACCGCTGCGCTCGGCGCAAGACTTCGCGGCGAGGTGATCGGGCAAGCAGATCCGCGCTACGACGTGGTACGCGCCATCGCCAACTGCTGTCGGACGTCTCGGCCGGCGGCCGTCGCGTGCGTCGCCGACGCCGACGATGTCGCTGCGGCCGTGCGCTTCGCGGTGGCGGAGGGACTGCCGATGGCCGTCCGCGCCGGCGGCCACAGCGCCGCGGGACACAGCTCGGTCGAGGGAGGTCTGGTCATCGACCTTCGAGCTCTCGACCACGTCCGAGTAGACCCCGAGCGCCGGATCGCCGCGATCGGGGGGGGTGCCTTGGCCGGGCAGGTCGACCGCGCGACACACCCCGCCGGGCTGGCCACCACCACCGCGACCGTCTCCTCGGTCGGCGTGGCCGGCTTCACGCTGAGCGGCGGGATCAGCTACCTGACCCGCAAGCACGGACTGGCCGTGGACAACCTGGTCGGCGCGGAGGTCGTGCTCGCCGACGGAACCGTGGTCCGCACCGGTGAAGGTGGGGACGAGGACCTCCTGTGGGGACTCACCGGTGGCGGCGGCAACCTCGGCGTCGTCACCGAGCTACGGATGCGGCTGCACCCGGTCTCCGTGGTGACCGGCGGACCGATGCTGTTCCCCCTCGAGCGGGCCGAGCGCCTGGTCTGCCTCTACCGGGACTGGATGCCGCAACAGCCCGACGACATCTACGCATTCCTCGCTCTGCTCACCGTGCCACAGGATGGGCCCTTCGCGGACGAGCTCCGGGGGCGGCCGGCATGCGCACTCGTGTGGTGCAACACGGCTGCGGAAGAGCGCTCGGAGCAGGCGCTGGAGGTATTCCGCGCCGAGCACCCCTTGGTCGACCAGGTCGACCGGCTGCCCTACCCGGCGCTGCAGTCGGCGTTCGATGCCGGAGCGGCGCATGCCGCGTCCGGGCATCTTGCCGGCTTGCTCTTCGAGAACCTGCCGGACGAGGCCGCCGCGCAGTACGAGCGTTTCGGAGGCGCTCAGCCGACGCCGCTGTGCCAAAGCCACCTCTATCCGCTCGACGGCGCCGCGGCACGCGCCGACCGCGGCGACACCGCGTGGCCATGGCGCAACGCCGCGTTCGCCCAGATGTTCGCCGCACAAGCTCCGGCCACCGGCCGTGAGGACGATCTGCGCCGCTGGTCGACCGGCTTCCGCGACGCACTCGCTCCGCACGCGATGCCCGGGTGCTATGCGAACTTCCTGATGGACGAGGGCGCCGAGGCGGCCCGAGCCTGCTACGGCAGCAACGCCGACCGACTCTCCCGCATCAAGGCCCGATACGACCCCGCCAATGTGTTCCGGCGAAACCAGAACATCGCGCCCGCGACGCGATAGCCATGGTGGACAGCCCGGCGCGGACAGACCGGCCAATCGCTCGGCGACACCGGAGTGTCGCGCAGGAAGGGAGGAGCCTGAACTGTTACTCAGGGTCTGGGTGTTCGGCCCGGGCTTGGGCTAGGGCCACCACGCGGCCGGCGTCGAGATTCCCGCCACTGACCACGAGCAACACGGAACCGGCGGCCGCGCCCGGTTCGGCTGCGCCGTCACCCTTCGACCTCCGGTCCGTGGTGCGATCGACCAGGAGTCCGGCGAGGGCGGCGGCCACCGGCGCCGACCCGCCGCCTTCGGCCACCACCCGATGCGATCGGAGCAGCAGCACCATCGCGGCGGCGAGGACGTCTTCGTCCACGAGGACGTGTCGGTCGACGTGGTCGCGCACGGCCGGGAAGGACCAGCGGTTGGCCGAGCCGATGCCTCCGGCGAGCACCTCGGCCAGCGTGTCGGCGTACGGCACGTCGACCGGGTACCCCGCTCGGACACTGGCGACCATGGTTGCGGCGTTCCGCGCTGAGGCTGCGACCACCTCGACGTCCGGACGGGTCCCCTTCGCTGCGATACCGATGCCACCGCACAGTCCCCCACCCGACAGTGCGGCCACGATCATCGCCATGTCGGGGACCTGCTCGGCAGCCTCCAGGAAGATCGTGCCCTGCCCGGCGATCACGTCCGGGTCGTCGAACGGGTGCACGTAGGCCAGACCCCGCTCCTCGGCGAGCCTCAGGGATACCTCGACCGAGTCGTCGAACGTGGCGCCCTGGACCACCGCCTCGGCTCCGGCGCGCCGGATGGCGGCGAGCTTGACCGCGTCGACGGTCTCCGGCACGCACACCGTCGCGCGGACTCCGAGGAGGGCGCTGACATAGGCCACGGCAGCACCGTGGTTGCCCCCCGAGCAGGTGATCACGCCCCGCTCCTGCGCCTGGGCGCCCAGGCGCAGGATCTTGTTGGCCGCTCCCCGCACCTTGAAGGACCCCGGCGGCTGGAGGTTCTCCAGCTTCAGCCACACCGGACGTCCGAGTCGCGCCGAAAGCACCGGCGACCTGATGGCGGGGCTGGGGTCGACCAGGGGTGCGATCCGTTCCCGCGCCGCCTCGATGTCGGCAAGGGTGGGCCCGGTCTCGGGTCGGGAGTCCATGTCGGATGTCACCTGCTCTCGACGAACCACGCGCTCGTCAGATCTCGATCGTGTCGCCCAGCCCGGAGGCCAGGGCGCGCTCGGTGACCAGGTTGGCCATCGCGGCATCCTGCGCCCCGAGGCCGGTGAGGTCGGCCAGGGTGATCTCGTCGTCCGTCTCGCGCCCCGGCCGCAGCCCGGCGGCGATCTCCCCGAGCTCCGCATGGATCGCACCGACGTCTATCACGCCGGCCTCCACCGCGAAGTGCGTGTCGCCGGACCGCAACGCCTGGGCGCGACTGTCCACGACGATCTTGTCCACCCGGGCGAACACGTCCACGGCGATCTCCTGCTTGTCCGGCAGGTCCGCGCCCACGGCAGTCAGGTGCTGCCCGGGGCTGAGCCAGGCGGCCTCGACCAGGGCCTCCCGCGAGGGCGTGGTGGTGACCACGATGGTCGCTCCCTCCACGGCCTGGCGGCGATCGCCGGCGATGCGCACCCGGAGGCCCAGCTGCTCGGACATCGAGGCGGCGTACGCCGCGGCCTGCTCCGGCCGCCTCGCCCAGACCTCGACCAGCTCCGGAGAGCGCACGGCGGTGAGCATCTCCAACTGGCGCCGCGCCTGCACGCCGGCACCGAGAACGGCGACCTTGTCCACCTGCCGTGGGGCCAGCAGCTCCGCGGCCACGGCGCCCGCGGCGCCGGTGCGCAGGTCGGTCAAGTAGCCGTTGTCCAGCAGGATCGCGACGGGGAAGCCGGTCCGGGAGTCGAAGACCAGCACCAGTCCGGCGTTGGTCGGCAGCCCGAGCCGCGGATTGTCGTAGAACCCCGAGGCCGCCTTGTAGGAGAAGTACGGCGCCCCGTGCAGGTAGGCGCCCTTCACGTGCATGTCCCCATGGACCTCGGCCAGGTCCATCTCGCTCGGCGCGGGCATGGTGACGCGCCCCTCGGCGAGGCTCACGAAGGCGTCCCGCACCGCCCCGATCGCGTCCAACGGCTCGATGATCCCGCGGATCGTCCTCTCGGTCAGCAGCGTGAGCTTCACGCAGACCCCCCTCCCGAGGCCCGGCTCAGCAGGAACTCGAGCAGCGCCCGCGTCGGTGAACCTGTGCCACCGCGGGGCCAGGGCTCGAGCGCGGACTCGAGGTAGGCGGTCGAGCCGTTGTCGATGTGCGCCCACCGGACGCCATCGGCGAACGTCGACAGATACGTCGCCGCCAGCACGGCCGTGTCGGGAACATCCCAGGCGACGTTGACGATGTCGGCCACGTCGGAGCCGATCAGTCGGCGGTACTCCGGACGCAGAGGGAGCGCCCATCCCGGATCGCCGCTGCTCTGCCCGGCGGCGACCAGCGCATCGACCAGCGCGCGGTCGTTCCCCCAGCAACCCCACATCAGGTGGCCGAGGCCGCCGCCGTCGGTGAGCGTGCCCACGTCGACCACCTCCTCGACCCCGGCCCGGGTCAGGTAGGCGATGGCGTCGGCCAGGACGAGCCGGCCCTCGGAGTCGGTGTCGAGCACCTCGGTACGGCGTCCGTCGGGGTGCTCGACGACGTCGCCCGGCCGGATCGACCCCTTGCCCACCATGTTCTCCGCCAGCGGCAGTACCGCCCGCACCCCGACGTCGACGCCGAGTGACCCGGCCGCGCAGACGGCGGCCGCGACCGAGGCCGCCGCTGCCATGTCGGACTTCATCCACCGGATCTCTGTGCCGTCTCGCTTGAGGTTGAGGCCGCCGGAGTCGAAAGTGATCCCTTTGCCGGCGAGCCCCACCCGGGGGCGCCCGGGACCCATGGTGAGCTCCACCACCACTGGCGGATTGGCGCTCGCGGAGCCGACGCCCAGCGTGCCGCCGAATCCCCGCGCCCGCAGCGTCTGGGAAGTCCACACGCGTGCGCGCACGCCACTGTGCTGGGCGCGCTCCCGGATCGCCTGGGCCAGTACCGGCGGGGTCAGGTCGCCGGCCGGGGCGTCGACCAGCCGGCGTACCCAGGCGATCGCCTCGCCCGAGACACGGGCCAGCTCGAGGGCCCGCCGGACGTCGGTACGACGCGAGGTCGCGGCCGGCAGCAGCAACGACAGGTCGGGTGGGTCCGAGGCGCCACCTCGGTCCGACAGGGGCTGGTAGCGGTAGGTGCCGGCCAGGAACCCGTCGGCCACGGCCCGGACCGCTGCCGCCGGGTCGGCTCCCAGCTGGGCGAGCGTGGTCTCGACCGTGCGGTAGTCCGTCGCAGCACGACCGACGGCCATGGCCGCCGTCCGCAGGGCGTCCGCGGTGGGAGGCACCGCCCCGACGCCGACGGCCAGGACGTGACGCGGCGCGCCATCGACCGACGTGACCACTCGCAAGACCTCACCGGGCTCGCCCCGGAAGTCCGGCGCCTTTCTGAGGAGCTCGGTCACCTCCGCACCGATCCCTGCGTCGGTGCCCGGAGCGGTGGCCGGCGCCGCGAACGCATCGGTGACCGGAACGGCGAGCAGGACACGGTCCGACGGCCGTCCGGGTCGGACGCCGAGCCGGACGCGTGTCACCGGGCGGTCACCCCACCTGGTGGACGTCGACCAGCGTCTGCGTGGACAGGTTGTTCACCGAGCCGACCAGTGGCGACATCACGAACCCGGTCCACTTCTTGCTGTGTGCCTCAATGATGTCGGGGTAGTCGATGACGATGTACGGACGCGCGTTGAAGACCATGCGGGCCATCTTCGTCACCAGCTGCATGCGCTGGGCGTGGTCGACCACGGAGCCCTGCTCGGCGAAGAGCCCGTCATAGGCCGGGTTGCAGTAGCCGCTGTCACTGTTGTTGCCCCACTGGGCACAGGTCAGGACGCCCAGCACGTTCTGCGGGTCGGGTGGCAGCACCCAGTCCCACATCGCCAGGTCGTAGTCGGTGTAGGTGTTCTTGGGTGCCTCGATCTGGGTCTGGGCCGCGTCGGGGTCGACCCGGTCCTCCTTGAGCACGATCCCGATCTTCTTGAAGTCGTTGGCAATGATCGCGAACGTCCGATCCCCCGCTCCGGAGATCTCCGTCGGGAACACCAGGGTGTACTGCATCGGGTGCCCGTCTGCCGTCCGGACGCCGTTGGAGCCCTTGGTGAAGCCGAGACCGTCGAGGATCTGGTTGGCCTTCGCCAGCGAGAAGGGCAGCCCCTTCAACGAGGGATCGGCCCACCCCGACGCCGGCGCGACGATCGAGTCCCCGGGCGTCGCGTACCCCAGGTAGGCGGTGCTGATGATCTGGGAGCGGTCGATGGCGTACTCCATCGCCTTTCGGACCATCGGGTCGAGGAGTTCACGGTGGCTGGTCTTCTTGGGGTTGGTGTTGATGATGAAGTTGTTGAAGGTCAGGCTCGGCGCGGTCTCGACCGTCAGCCCGGCGGACTTGAGCGCCTTGACCACGGTGGGCGGGGTGAACTCACCGGTCATGTCGATGTCACCGGCCTTGAGTGCGGCCACCAGCGCGTCCGACGTACCGAACATCTGGATGCCGAACCCGGAGATGTGCGGTTTCTGCCCGTACCAGCTGGGGTTGCGGGTGAACAGCGCGGTCTGCTTGACCGTGTACCTCTCCATCATGAACGGCCCGCCGGAGACCATGGGGACGGAGTCGTTCTGGAAGGTCCTGATCTTCGCGCCGTTGCCGGTCGCCAGCGGCGCCCAGACCTTCGGCGGGAGGATGTGCACGCCCTGCATCTGCGCGAGCACGTTGGCGACCGGGTGCGAGTAGTGCAGCACGAGGGTGTTGTCGTCCGGGGTCGTGGCGTTCTTCAGGCCCTCGACGAGCTGACCGAGGTCGCCGGTCGGTCCGTTCTGGTACTTGACCATCATGTTCAGCGTGAACGCCGCATCCTTGGCGGTCAGCGGCGTACCGTCCGACCACTTCTGGCCCGGTCTCGTCCGGAACGTCCACTGGCGTCCACCGTGGGTCGTGCTCCACCTCGTGGCGAAGGACGGGGCCAGCTTCAGGTCGGCGTCGTACTCCACCAGGTGCGGGTAGACGTACTGGTAGACGACCGAGCTGTAGTCGGACTCCGAGACGAACGGGTTCAGTGAGTCGATCGGCGTGCTGACCCCGATCCGGAGGATGCCCCCCGAGGACGACGGACCGGACCCCCCACCCGACGAGCAGCCCGCCACCAGCAGGGCCAGCGAGGCCACCACGGCTATGAGTGCTAGCAGTCTGCGCATGACGATCCTCCCACGCCGCCCGGCGCCGCGCGGCGACCGCCCCCGGAGTCGCGTGCTGTGGCAGTCGGCCCGGCCGGACGACCTCTCGCTCGGGTGATGTGAGCCTCGTACAGTCAGTCTGCTTAGTATACAGTTTCGTGTCAAGGCGGTCGACACCGATGCTGCCACGATGGGTGCGGACGACGTCCGGGAGGAGGTGCCGGCATGCGGGGCAGGGGCTACGCGTTCAAGCGTGTGGGCTTCGCCGTGATCACGATCTACGTCGTCCTGACCCTGAACTTCCTGCTCTTCCGCGTGCTCCCCGGCAACGCGGTCACGCGGATCAGCCGGATCCCGCACGCATCACCCGAGCTCAAGCACAGCCTCGAGGTCGAGTTCGGCCTCAACCGCCCCCTGGGCGAGCAGTACTGGCTGTACCTCAAGCAGCTCGCGCACGGGAACCTCGGGGTCAGCTACGTCAACCAGGCGCCGGTCAGCGACAACCTTCGCACGGCCCTGTTCAACACCCTGCCGATGGTGGCCACCGGCACCATCATCGCGTTGGTGATAGGCATCTTCTTCGGCGTACTGTCCGCGGTTCGACGCGGCACCGTCGTCGACCATGCGAGCACCAACCTGGCTGTGCTCTTCTACGCCTTCCCGACCCAGTTCCTGGGCCTGATGCTGCTGATCCTGTTCTCCGGCCGGCTCCCCACCGCTGGGATGAGCAACGCCTTTGCGTTCGACGAACACGGGACGGCGCACCTGTTGGACATCGGCCGGCACATGATCCTGCCGGTCCTCACGCTCGTGCTCACGCTGTACGCCGAGAACACGCTGATCGTCCGATCGGCCATGCTCGAGACCCTGGGCGAGGACTACATCCTCACCGCACGCGCGAAGGGTGTCCCGCGAGGCCGGATCATCCGCTCCTACGCCCTGCGCAACGCCCTGCTCCCCACCATCACCCTCGTCGCGCTCTCGCTCGGGTCGGTGGTCTCGGGCGCCATCCTGGTCGAGGTCATCTTCTCCTGGCCCGGCATCGGGGAGGCGCTCTACCAAGCCGTTCTGGCCCGCGACTACCCGATGCTGCAAGGCGGCTTCCTGGTCATCACGGTGACCGTCATCGTGCTGAACCTGGTCTCGGATCTCCTGTACGCCAGACTCGACCCCCGCATCACCACCTGAGGTGTCCATGAGCAGCGCAGCCACCGAGCCCCCCGGCCCGGAGCCAGATCTCTCCAACGAGGCTGGCCCCTGGCGCTTCCTGCTGTCGATCATCGGTCAGCCGTCGGCGATCGTCGGGCTGGTCATCGTCGGGCTGTTCGTGCTCAGCGCGGTGCTGTCCCCCGTGATCACGCCCTACAGCGTCTCCGAGCAGTCGTGCGCGGTCTTCGCCGCACCCTCGAGCAGCCACTGGTTCGGCTGTGACGACGGTGGGATCGACGTGCTCAGCCTGGTCCTCCGCGGAGGTGCGATCTCGATGATCGTGGGCCTGTTCGCCACGCTGATCGCGATGATCGTCGGATCCACGTTCGGGATCCTGTCGGGCTACTTCGGCGGCTGGGTCGACGTGGTCCTGATGCGGATCACCGACTACTTCCTGGTGGTCCCCCAGATCGCGCTGATGATCGTCGTCGCGGCCGTCTGGGGCCCGAGCCTGACCCACGTGATCATCGTGATCGGGATCCTCATGTGGACCGGGACCGCTCGCGTGATCCGGGCCCAGGTGATGAGCATCCGAGAGCGCACCTACGTCAAGCGGGTGACGGCGTTGGGCGCGAGCCGGACCCGGATCATCTTTCGACACATCCTTCCGCAGGTCGGCCCGTTGCTGGTCGCCAACGCGGTGATCGCCATGACGGTCGCCATCTTCAACGAGACCGCACTGGCGTTCCTCGGCCTCTCGGACCCCACGGCCATCACCTGGGGCACGATCATGGAGCACGCCTTCGACCGCGCCGCGACCGCCGCCGGCGCGTGGTGGGCGATCGCCCCGGCAGGCATGGCCGTCGCGCTCTTCATCGTCGGCTGCTACCTGGTGGGCCGCTCGATCGAGGACGCCTTGAACCCACGGCTGCAGGTCTCCTACCTCCTGGTGCGCGCCTGGAAGCTCCGGCCGCTGGTGGGCCGGGGACCGGAGGCACTGTGAGCGATCCGGCGGGCGACCCCGCGAGCAGCCCGTACGGCGCTACCGAGGTCCCGGCTCGGGCCCCGGTCCTCGAGATCGAGGGTCTGCACGTGTGGTTCCGGTCCGGCGGCCCGGGCGGGAGCCGCTCGGAGACCCATGTGCTCAAGGGCATCGACCTGAGCATCCGTCCCGGCGAGCGAGTGGGACTGGTCGGCGAGTCGGGCTGCGGGAAGACCACTACCATCCTGGCCGCGATGGGGCTGCTGCCGTCGTCTGCGTCGGTGGCGGGCCAGGTGCGGGTCGGTGGCCAGGATCTCCTCCCAGGCGGTGAGCGGGCCTTCCTGCCGCACCGCTGGACCGACGTGGCGATGGTGTTCCAGGGCGCGATGAACGCCTTCAACCCGGTCCGCACGATCGGGGCGCAGATCGTCGAGGTGCTCCGGCTGCACCGCTCGATGTCGCGGCACCAGGCCGACGTCCGCGTCGCGGAGCTGCTGCACCTGGTCGGCATCGACCCGACCCGGAGCGCGTCGTACCCCCACGAGCTCTCCGGCGGGATGCGGCAACGGGCCGTGATCGCGATGGCGCTGGCCTGTCAGCCCCGGGCCCTGCTCGCCGACGAGCCGACCACAGCGCTGGACGTCGTCATCCAGGACCAGATCCTCTCGCTGCTGACGTCGCTGTGCGACCAGCTCGACCTGGCCCTGATCCTGGTCACCCACGACCTGGGCGTGGTAGCCCAGACCTGCGACCGGGCCGCGGTGATGCTCGACGGCCGCATCGTCGAGGAAGGCACCGTCGAGGGCCTCTACCGCGCTCCGCAGCACCCCTACACCCGGCAGCTGTTCGCGGCGACGCCCACCCTGGCCGACGCTCGCGAGGCCGTCGGCGCTCCCCGCGTGACCCCGCCGCTGTTGGGCATCAGCCACCTCGAGGTCTCCTACCAGCAGCGCCGGCGGATCTGGAGCCGGATCGGGCAGCCACCCACGACCCCGGCCGTGGACGACATCTCCCTGGAGGTGCACCGCGGCGAGCTGGTGGCCCTGGTGGGCCAGTCCGGCTGTGGCAAGACCACCACGGTGCAGTCGATCCTGCGGATGGTGCCGCCGACCGCCGGACAGATCAGCGTCGACGGCGTCGACACCTCGACGCTGCGCGGCCGCGACCTGCGCGACCTGCGTCGCCGGGTACAGATGGTCTACCAGGATCCGTATGAGTCCCTCGACGGCCGTTTCCGGGTGCACCAGACCCTGGAGGAGCCACTGCTCATCCATCACGTCGGCACCTCCAGAGAGCGCCGCACCCTCGTCAACGAGGCGCTGGAGCGCGTGGGTCTCACGCCCCCGGCCCGGTACCGCTCGCGCTTCCCGCACGAGCTCTCCGGCGGCCAGCGACAGCGGGTCTCGATCGCGGCCTGCCTCGTGCTCCAGCCCGAGCTCCTGCTGGCCGACGAGCCGGTCTCGATGCTCGACGTGTCGCTGCGACTCGGGGTGCTCGACCTCCTCAACGGCCTGCGCGCCGACGGATCTCTGGGGATCCTGATGATCACCCACGACCTGTCGACGGCCGCGGCGTTCGCCGATCGGATCGTCGTCATGCGCGAGGGCCGGATCATCGAGCAGGGCCCCGCTTGGCAGATCGTGAACCACCCCGCCGAGGCCTACACCAGGACCCTCCTGGAGGCGGTGCCGAGCCCGGACCCGGCCGTCCGCTCCGATCCGGTCAGGGCGCGGCCGTCACCTTCGTGAGGCCTCCGGGCCGGTCGACGTCACGCCCGGCAGCCTCGCCCAGGCGCAACGCGGCGACCTGACCGGTCACCACGGCGACCAGGTCCACCAGCCAGTCCGGAAGTCCCTCGGGGAGCGGCAACGTCCACCGGTCCCCTCGACCGGGTGCGACGGCCACGATCCGCGCCTCGGTACGCCGCAACCGGTCGCGGACCGTGGACCAGTAGCCGGCGCCACAGTCGCCCGTCTCCAGCAACCAGACCACCGAGGCCGGCGATACGGCGGCGACCGGGCCGTGCAGCAGGTCAGGCACCGACAGCGACTCCGCCGGCCAGCCGGCGACCTCCCGGATCTTCAGCGCGGTCTCGGCGGCCGTCGCCTGCCCGGTGCGGTGCCCGACGACCGTGAGCAGCCCGCGCTCGCCGGTTTGCGCGAGGAGTCGCTCGACCATCTCCGGGACGACGGCGAACGACTGCTCCACTCCTGCCGCGAGCAGGTCGGGCAGTCGGGCGAGCCCGGGGACGAGGGACTCCGCGCCGCCCGCGACCGCGAGCTCGACCAGGGCGTGCAGGCTCGCGGTGAAGGTCTTCGTCGCCGGGATGCTCAGCTCCGGGCCCACGCACAACGGCAGGACCACCTCGGCCTCCCGTGCCAGCGGGGAGTCCGGGGCGTTGGTGACGGCCACGGTGGGACACCCCTGTCGGCGCGCAGACCTCACCGCGACCTGCAGGTCGTCGGCCCGGCCGGACTGGGAGATCGCCACCACCCCTGCGCCCCGGGGCGCAAGCGGCTGCGGACCGGCCCACAGCGCGGGGTCGACGCGGTACGCCGGGATCCCCCAGGCATCGCCCAGCAGGTACTGCCCGTAGGTCGCGGCGTTGCCCGAGGACCCTCGCCCGAGCAGCAGGACCTGGCCGACCCCAGGGCCGGTGAGCAGCCGCGCGGCGGCCAGCGTGGCAGACCGTGCGGCTGCGGTCCGTGCGCGCAGGACGCCCGGCTGGGCGCGGATCTCGCTCTCGAGATGGCTGGTGCCGCTCACAGGGATCGGCGACTCGGACATGGGCTCCCCGGTGGCGTGGTTGACAGACCCGCTGGACCTAGGAAATATACCCATTATGATGAGTAGGTCAACCTGCGTCGAACGAGCGGGCTGAGGACGTGGCCGGGCCAGGCTTCGACGAGCGGTACGCCGCCGCCACCGCGACCTCCAGGGAGCTGTTCGAACGCGCGCGGCGCACGATCCCCGCCGGTGCCGGCAGCAGCGCGCGCACCCCCGGCTTCGGCTGGTCGCCGTACCCGCCGTTCCTCGCGGAGGGACTGGGCTCGCGGGTCCGCGACGTCGACGGCCACGAGTACATCGACTACCTGCTCGGGCTCGGTCCGATGATCCTGGGGCACCGACACCCGGTCATCACCGACGCGGTCACGGACGCCGTACAGCGCTACGGAACGTGCTTCGGTCTGCCCTACCGACTCGAGGTGGAGGCGGCCGAGAAGGTGGTCGAGGCGGTCCCGGGTGTCGAGCAGGTGCGGTTCACGAACTCCGGCAGCGAGGCCGTCGGATCCGCGATCCGGTTGTCCCGTGCCACCACCGGTCGGCGGCTGGTGATCCGGTTCGAGGGGCAGTACCACGGCTGGCAGGACACGGTGTACTGGAGCAACCACGTCGACCCGGCCGAGGCCGGTCCGGCCACCCACCCGCGGCCTGTCCCGTCCGGTCCCGGCGTACCGGTCGAGCTGGCCGACACCCTGATCGTCCTCACCTGGAACGACGCCGACTCGTTCCGCGAGGTGATGGAGCAGCGGGGCTCCGAAGTGGCCGCGGTGATCACCGAGCCGGCGATGTTCAACACCGGATGCATCCTGCCCCGACCCGGCTACCTCGAGCTGCTGCGCCTGGAGACCGAGAAGCACGGCGCGATGCTGATCTTCGACGAGGTGATCACCGGCTTCCGCTTCAGCCGTGGTGGCGCCCAGGAGTGGTTCGGGGTGACTCCCGACCTCACGACGATGGCGAAGGGCCTGGGCGGGGGCTTCCCGGTGGCCGCCCTCGGCGGCAGTCGTGAGGCGATGCGGATGGTCGCCGAGGGTCGCTACTCCCACTCGGGCACCTACAACGCCAACGTGGTGCAGTGCGCGGCGGTGTCGGCCACGATGGACGTCCTGGCCGAGCCCGGGCTGTACGAGCGCCAGCGAGCACTTGGAGACCGGTTGTCCCGCGGTCTGTGCGACCTGGCGGCCGAGAGCGGCCTGAAGGTCCGGGCGGACGGCATCGGCACGGTGTTCCAGCTGTGGTTCTCAGGGCAGCCGATCCACAACTGGCGCGACGCGCTGGAGTTCGCCGACCAGGCGCTCTTCACCTGCTGGTGGCAGGAGATGCTCCTCCGTGGCGTGTTGTTCCACCCCCTGCAGTTCGAGAACCTGTTCGTCTCGCTCGTGCACAGCGACGACGACATCGACCAGACCCTGAGGGCGGCCGCGGAGGCGTTCGAGGTCGTCGCCGCCGCCCCGGCGGTGGGTTAGCCTTGCCCAGCGCGGTCGTGAGTCGATCCGCGCGCCTGCCCAGGAAGGTCCGGGGACGCCGAGGAGGCCACTGGTGACCACGATCCCCCTCGGCGAGGGCGGTCGTCCCTTCCGTGCCACGCACGGCCGCGGCCGCGGAACGCGGCTGCTGTACGCCGAGGTGATCGACCGGGTCGAGCAGCTGATCGTCGAGCGTGGGCTCGGACCCGGTGACCGGCTGCCGAGCCAGGACGAGCTGGCCGAGCTGACCGGGACCAGCCTGATCACCGTGCGCCGCGCTCTGGAGGAGCTGCAGCGCGAGGGCAAGGTACGCCGGCACCAGGGGCTGGGGACGTTCCTGTCCAGCCCGAAGATCATCAGCGACCCCACCCACGCGGGTGCCCTGGGGTCGGCCCTCACCGCCAGCGACAAGCCGGCCGAGGTGACCACCACCGTGTTCTCGGTGACGCGTTGCCGGCCGTCGTCCGACCTCGCCGCCGCCCTACAGATCGAGGTCGACGAGGACGTCTGGGAGGTCCACCGGGAGCGGCAGATCGACGGACGGACGATGATCATCGAGAAGGCGCGGATCCCGGCCAAGCTGGCGCCCGCCCTGGATCGCGAATACCACTCGGGCTCGCTGTACGAGACCTTGGCGATCCGCTACGGACTCGACGACGACTACGAGGAGCAGTACCTCGACCTGACCCATCCCACCACCGAGATCCGGTCCCGGCTGCGGCTGTCGCCCAGCTCGCTGGTGGTGCGGATCCGCGGCGTCACCCGCGCCTCCAACGGCATCCGGTTCGACGTCTTCGAGCATGTCTACCCGGCCACCGAGTTCGCGTTCGTCATCGCCGGGCAGACCACTCGTCAGCTGCACCAGGGCGAGCTGAACCGCGACTGGAGCACCTCTCCACCGCAGAGCGCACCCGCGGAGCCGGAGCGGCGAGCCGGCAAGCAGCGGTCGGGTGGGGCGGCCGGTCGGTCGAGCCGTCGGATCACCTAGTGTCATCGGCCACCCGGGTCCACGTCGGCGTGGACCTGGGCACCTCCGGGCTGAAGGCCGTCGCCGTGGGCGACGCCGGCCAGGTGCTGGCCGGTACGTCGTACGGCTATCCGACCCGGCGGCCCGGCCCGGGCGCTGCGGAGCAGGACCCACGCGACTGGCTCACCGCCGCCCGGCGAGCACTGGCGGACCTGGCGGCCCTGGTGCCGAGCGCCTCCTGGCAGGCGATCGGGCTGACCGCCATGATCCCCACGCTGGTGCTCACCGACGCCGACGGGGAGCCGGTGTGCCCCGCGATCACCTGGCAGGACGCCAGGTCTGCCGAGCAGGCCGACCGGTGGCTCGCGGTCGCCGGGGACCGGTACGCCACGACCGGTCAGAGGGTCGACGGCCGATACCTCGTGCCGATGCTGCTGCGTCTCGCGGACGACGCCCCTCAGTCGGTGGCACGCGCGGCGTGGCTGCTCGGCGCCAAGGACTATCTCTACTGGTGGCTCACCGGCTGCCGCGCCACCGACCCGTCGACTGCGACCGGCGTGGGCTGCTTCTCGCTCGAGGCGCAGACCTGGGAGCACGAGGCCCTGGCCAGGGCCGCCGAGCTCCTCGGGTCTGGTCTGCCGGCACTTCCCGACGTACGACCGAGCCTGACCGCGCAGCCGCTGGCCTCGCCTCGTGCCGAGGAGCTCGACCTGCCGGCCGGCCTCCCGGTCGTGCTCGGTGCTGCCGACTCGGTGTGCGGAGCGGCCATCTTCGGGATCGAGCAGGTGCCCGGTGCTGCGGCCTACCTCGCCGGCACCAGCACGGTGATCCTGGGGACGGCGACTGCGCCGACCCGTGACGAGGCCCGACGGTTCCTGGTGACCCCGATGGTCCGGTCGGACTCGTGGGGCCTGGAGATGGACCTGCTGGCCACCGGCGCCGCGCTGCACTGGCTCGGGGGGCTTCTGGGCCGCGAGCCCGAGCAGGTCGTACGCGAGGCAGCAGGTGCCGACCCGCTCCGGGCGCCCGTGGTCCTGCCCTACCTGGCACCCGGGGAGCAGGGGGCGCTGTGGGACGACGCGGCCCGCGGTGCCGTGGTCGGCCTCGACCTGGGGCACACGGCAGCAGACCTGGGCCGGGGCCTGGTCACCGGCATCGTCGTCGAGAGCCGACGCTGTCTGGAGGTGCTGGCCGAGGTCACCGGGCACCACGGGCCCCTGCACCTGGGTGGTGGTGGTGCCTCAACAGCGCTGGCCCAGGACCTCGCCGACGCCGGCGCTCGGACCGTGGTGCTGCACAACCACGCCGCACCCTCGGCCATCGGGGCGGCGATGATCGCACGAGCCGCGACCGAGGCCGACGTCGTACCGGGCCCCCCGGACGGCCTGGTGATCGAGCCGCGTCGGGACCGCGCGGCCCTGTGGGCGGAGCTCGAGCGCCGCCACGAGGACGCTCGGGTGCGGCTCGGCCGGACGTGACCGTTGCCGAGCTCGACGCACTCCTCATACTCTCTATACGGGGCCGGAGCTGACGCCCGGGCTCCACCACCTCGTCGTTCCAGGAAGGGACCGTCAGCCATGTCGCTGGGAGTGCCGTCGCTCGACCTCTCGCTCTACCCGCCGCATGCCGACCTCGACGGCGCGGGGCGACTCACGTTGGGTGGCTGCCGGGTCGCCGACCTGGCCGAGGAGTTCGGGACGCCGGCGTACCTCGTCGACGCGGCCGGCATCCGCGAGCGCGCCCACGCCTTCCAGGCGGCGCTGACCTCGCGGCATCCGCGCAGCCGTGTGCTGTTCGCCTCGAAGAGCTTCCCCACGCCGTCGATGATGGACCTGATCGCCCGCACCGGCTGCGGCGTGGACGTGGCGGGTCTCGGGGAGCTGCTCGCCGCCGAGCGCGCCGGGATCGAGCCCGCGAGCATGGTGCTGCATGGCAACGCCAAGACCGACGCCGAGATCGCCCGCGCGGTGGAGGTGGGTGTCGGCTACATCGTCGTCGACAACCTCGACGACGTGGCCCGGATCACCCGGCTCGCATCCGAGCCGGTGCCCGTCCTGCTCCGGGTCAGCCCGGACGTCGAGGCCGACACCAACCAGAAGATGGCGACCGGGCACGACGCGTCCAAGTTCGGCATCCCCAGTCACCAGATAGCAGAGGTGATCCAGCGGATCCGGCGCGAGCCGCTCCTCGACCTGCGCGGACTGCACGCCCACATCGGCTCGCAGATCCTCGCCGTGGAGCAGTTCGAGGCAGCCGTGGCTGCGCTCTCCCGGCTCGAGCGGTTCGACGTCTACGACCTCGGCGGTGGGCTGGGCATCCGCTACGTGCCTTCGGACGTCGCACCCGGGATCGAGGAGTACGCCGAGCGGCTCGTCGCAGCCGTTCACCGCCATCTCGGCACCGACGTGGAGCTGCTGATCGAGCCGGGCCGGTCGCTGGTCGGTCCCCACGTGGTCACCGCCTACCGCGTGGTGACCGTCAAGCGCGGCGTACGTACCCACGTGGCCGTGGACGGTGGCATGGGCGACAACCTCGAGGTAGCGCTGTACGGCCAGCCCTACCACCCCGCGATCATCGACCGGACCGGCCCGTCGGAGATCTGCGACGTCGTCGGCCGCCACTGCGAGTCCGGGGACACGTTCGTCCGCGACCACGAGCTGGTCGAGCCGGCAGTCGGAGACCTGCTGGTGATCCCGGTCACCGGCGCCTATGCGTTCACCATGAGCAACAACTACAACGGCGCCCTGCGCCCCCCGGTGGTGTTCTGCGAGGACGGTGAAGCGCGTCTCGCCGTACGCCGGGAGACGTTCGCGGACCTGCTCGGCCGCGACCAGCTGGACGCACAGGGATGACCCTCGACGGCACGGCCGCCGCGCAGCTGGGTCGCGACCTGGCCGCGTGGGGAGAGGAGCTGGGCAGGACCGCGCCGCTGCCCGGCGGGGTCATCGCACTCACCGCGGCCAGCGGTCCGCCGGTGGTCTCGGCCTTCGGGACCGCGGACCTGCGCAGCGGCACCCCCATGCGCCCTGGCCAGCTGTTCCAGATCGGGTCGATCAGCAAGGTCTTCACCTCACTACTGGTCAACCTGCAGATCGACGCCGGACGGCTCGCACCGGACACGGCGGTCCCGGACGTGCTGCCGTGGGTGGAGGTCGCCGAGGGACGTGGCGCCCAGCTCACCGTCGAGCGCCTTCTGAACCACACCTCTGGGCTGGCTGTCGGCGCCGACCCCGTGCCCGACGAGCTCGAGCAGGCCTGGATCCTTCGGCAGCTCGTGACCGCCGAACCGGGCCACTTCCACTACTCCAACTTGGGCTACGTGCTCCTGGGGTTGGTCCTGCGCGCGATCACCGGCCAGTCGGTGGCCGACCTGCTCGCCGGGCAGCTGTTCGGGCCGCTGGGGATGAACGACAGTCGCGGTGCCGTGCTCGACCCGGATCGCGACCGCTACGCGACGGGCCACCAGCCGGCTCGATCGCGGGGCCCGTGGGTGCCCGGCGATCCGATCCAGGCCGCGCCCTGGTTCGAGCAGAACACCGCCGACGGCAACATCGCCTCCACTGCTGCCGACCTGAGCCGGCTCGCCCTTCTCCTACTCGGCCGCGGCGCCGTCGACGGGCAGCGGGTCGTCAGTGAGGCGGTGCTGGACCGGATGACGGCCGGTCTGGCCCCCGAGGGCGAGCCGGTGCTCGATGCGCCGGGCGTCGAGCCGGCGACCACGAGCCGCTACGGCCTCGGGATCAACGTGGAGGAGGTCGCGGGGCACCGCGTCGTCAGCCACGGGGGTGGCATGGTCGGCTACTCGACGTTCTTCCTGACCGACCTCGATGCGGGGCTCGGAGTGGTCGTCTTGACCAACGCCAACGGCGACGCCGTCGAGTGTGAGCTCCTGGCCAGAGCCGGTCACGCGGCGCTGACGGATACGCAACCACGGACCGGGCACTGGTGGCCGCCGGCCGAGACGCGAGTGCCGGCCTCGTCGGAGAACGCCTCACTCACCGGAGTCTTCGCCCCCGACTCGGACGACGTACCAGACCTCGTGGTGACCACCGATGAGGGCTTCCTCGTGGTCGAGCAGGGCGGGGGTCGCGGGTGGCTGTTCCGCGACCGGCGTGGACGGTACGCCACCGACCACCCCCGCCTCCGCGACTTCCCTCTGCGCCCCGAGCCGGAGGGCGGTTGGAGCCACGGACCGTGCGCCTACGACCGGAGAACGCCTGAGTCCGGCCTCTCCACCCGTCAGGCATGCTCGGCGGGCGACGCCGCTGCCCGGTGGGCACCACTGGTGGGTCGCTACCGATCGTTCTCGCCGTGGTACCCCACGCTCCGGCTCTACGTGCGCCAGGGGCGCCTGCTGCTGTCCGCGCCCGATGGTGTCGAGGCGCCGCTGGTCGAGGAGGAGCTGTTCGAGGTGAGCCCGGGCATCTTCCGGATCGGCGCCGAGGCGTGGATCCCGGAGCGGCTGCAGGCAGGCCCCGAGATCGCCGGTCACTGCGTCTACGTCGTGCGTGACGGCTGCCACTACTCGCGCACGTTCCTTCCATGAGGACCTGCGTCGCGGCTTCGCGTCAGACTTGGCCCGGATCCACCGCCTGACCTGTTGAGGGCCGTTGTCGGGCCCGACGACCCCGGCGCGTGGTCCCACACCTCCGCAACCGCGAGTGGGCGGGTGAATGGACACCTCTCCCGTCCCGACATGATGCAGGGCGACGTTTCTCTCGGGCCCGGGTCCATTCGGATTGCCGCGGCGCGGTTGTCACGGGCGACAAGGGGGGACGTGACAAGACGGGGTCCCATCGCCCTGGCAAGCGACAGGACCTTCTTGACGCAACCGGTTCACCTCGTGAGTCGTCGGGACGGGTGGAATCCGAAAGGCTCCATCTCAGGTGGCTTGCGGCCGGTGGTGATGTACTCGACGAGGGCGGCTGCGGTCGTGGGTGCCAGCGACACTCCCAACATGCCATGGGCGGTGGCGACGTAGGCGTTGTCGAACCCGGGTATCCGGTCGATCAGGGGCAGGCCGTCGGGGACCATTGGCCGACCTCCGACCCAGGGGTGGCTGATGCGCCCCATCTGTTCGTCGTTGGTCTGGAACCAGCGACCCAGGTAGCGCCGGCTGGTGCGTGCGATCGCCTCGACGCGGCGCCAGTCGAGGCGCAGGTTGTTGCCCGAGAACTCCATCGTGCCGGCGATGCGCGTCGCGTGCCCCAGCGGCGTCACGGCCACGTGTCTGTCGCCCAGGTAGAGGGGTCGTTGCGGGGGCGTCGCCAGCGCCACCGAGAAGCTGTAGCCCTTGCCGGCCTGGAGGAGTAGTGAGATGCCGAGCCAGCGCAGCGCCTCCGTCGACCACGTTCCGCTGGCGATGACGACTCGACTGCAGTCGAGGGGTTCACCGTCGACGAGCACCGAGCTGACGTGGCCCCGACTGTGGACGAAGCCGGAGACGGTACGGCGCTCCTCGATGTCGACCTCGAGGCTCCGCAGCCGGTCGCCCAGCGAAGTCACCAGAGCCAATGGGTCCACCATGCCTTCGTCCTCGACGAGGTAGGCACAGCGGACCTCCGAACCCTGGAGCGACGGTTCGAGATCCTGGACCGCCGACCCGGTGAGCGGTCGGTCGGGGACCGAGAAGCGCCCCTGCGCCAGCGAGCTCTGCATGGCCAGAGTCCGCTCGGCCTCGCCCTCGTCGAGGAACGCGTGGACCAGCCCCGGACGCGTCAGAGTCATGTCGATGCCGTCCCGATTCCACTTCTCGTAGTGGGCGATGGCCTGGTCACCGAGCCGAGCGAGCGCCTCGGCCCCTCGGGTGAACGCGGCCGTGGTGCGGAACCGGCGGAACTCGTAGAGCCATCGCAGGAACCCGGGAGACAACGACGGGCGCACGTACAAAGGAGACTCCGCCCTGCCCACGGAGCGAAGGGCGGTCCTGACCGATTCCGGCGACGGCACGGGGAAGCATTGGCTGTGGGTCACCCAGCCGGCGTTGCCACCGGACGAGCAAGAGCCTCGGTGCCATGCGGGACAGGCTGACTCATGACGCGCCTCGTTGCGGTAGACCGTGATTGTTCAGTCTTGGTGCCTGTGGTACTTCCCGATGCCGCAACTGAGCATGGCAAGCCCCAGCCCCCATCCGGCGTGCGTCAGCGATCGGGTCCGGCGGCGCCCCGGGCCAGCTGCATCCCCCGTGCCCTGACAGCGGCCTCTCCGTCAGGGGAACCGAGCCGTCTCAACGCACCGGCGGCGGCGGCTGGATGTGCCGAGGACGACAGGACGCCACCGCTGAACGTCGAGCGGATGGCCGCCGCTCCGGGCAGCGGACCGACCACGCGGACGCCGGCGATCCCGGTCAGCTCACTGCGCTGCTGGAAGCCGAGGTCCGCCTCTCCGTCGGCCAGGAGTGCCCCGACAGGGGTGCCGGGCGGCGCCTGGACCAGGTGGGCAGCCACTCGGTCGGCCAACCCCCAGTCCTCGACCAGACGGACCAAGGCGTCCCCGCTGGGCCCGGTCGAGTAGGCGATCCTCCGTGCGGCAACCAATGCCATCGCCAGGTCGCCCTCGGTGGCGAGAGCCGGTGGCTCTTGATGGTCGGGGACGGCCGCCACCACGTCGGAGACGAACAACGGGCGCAAGGTCCCGGAGACCAGAAAGCCGTCATGGTCGAGCCCGGCCATCGCGGTGTCGGCGAGGACGACGAGGTCCGCCTCCTCGCCGTCGCGGACCCTGCGTGCGACCTCCACGCCACCAGCCGACGAGAACCGCACGGCGAACTCCTGCTCGTCTGCGAGGGTCCGGGCGAGGTCGGCGAGCAGCCGACTGGTCGCCATCGACGACAGCCCGATCAGGTCCTCGATCATTCAGCCTCCGCGCTCGTCGTACGGGCTCACCCCCGGCCGATGGCACGAGATCCTACGATCCCCTCGTGCGGGACCCTGGGACACTGCCGCCATGACCGCTGCCACGGACGCGTCGAGGGCCAGCGCCGCCGGCAAGGTGCTCGCCGTCCTGGCGACGTTCGACCGGGACCGCCAGAGCCAGACGCTGACACAGATCGCGCAACGCACGGGGATCGCGATGAGCACCACCCACCGCATCGTGACAGAGCTGGCGGAGTGGGGAGCGCTCGAGCGCGGTGAGGATGGCACCTGGTACGTAGGGCTCCGGCTGTGGGAGGTCGGCTCGGTGTGCCCGCGCGGGCAGATCCTGCGCGATGTCGCGCTCCCGTTCATGCAGGACCTCTACGAGGCGACCCACGAGAACATCCAGCTCGCCGTGCGCGAAGGCACCGAGCTGGTCTTCGTCGAGCGCATCGCTGGCCACCGCTCGGTCGAGCTGCTCACGATGGTCGGGGCCCGGTTCCCCCTGGCGGCGACCGGGATGGGCAGGGTGCTGCTCGCGCATGCGCCACCCGACATCCAGGAGGCGGTGCTGGACTCGCCCCTGGTCGCGTGGACCTCGCACACCGTGACCGACCCGACCACGCTGCGTAGCCAGCTGGACCGCATCCGCCGCGAGCAGGTCTTCGTCAGCGATCGGCAGCTCTCTGACACGACAGTCGCCGTCGCGTCACCGGTGCGGATCGGCACGACCGGCCCGGCGTACGCCGCGCTCGGCATCGTGGTCGCGGCCCGCACTGCGACCCGGGTCCGCAGCCTCCGGAACCCACTGCTCATGGCCGCGCGAGACATTTCCGCCGAGCTGGGTCGGCGGGCCGGTACGCCTGTGTGAGGCCATCGAACGGTGCCACGACGTCTTCCGCCTGACGGAATCGGGGCAGACGCCGGCGGAGCAACGATGCGACGGTGGCCGGAATACCCCAGGGAGGGCGAGATGTCACCCACCGCCGGTGCTGCCGACGCAACCGTCGACACCGTGACCGAGGTACCGGTCGCAATCGTCGGCGCAGGCCCGGCCGGCCTGATGCTGGCCCACCTCCTCGGGCGGGCCGGCGTGGAATCGGTCGCGATCGACACCCGCACCCGCCACGAGATCGAGACCACCCAGCGGGCGGGGATCCTCGAGGCCGACGCCGCTCGCGACCTGGTCGAGACCGGGGTGTCCGACCGGATCTTGCGCGACGGCGACGAGCACGCGGGGATCGAGCTCCGGTTCGACGGCCGTGCGCACCGAATCGACTTCCAGGACCTGGTCGGTGCTTCGGTGTGGCTCTACCCACAGACAGACGTCTTCATCGACCTCGCCGACGCCCGTGACCGCGACGGCGGGAGCGTGCAGTTCGGGATCGCCCAGACCGAGGTGCTCGACATCGAGACCGAGAAACCCCGCCTACGGTGGACCGCGGCGGACGGCGCCCGGCACGAGGTCAGAGCCCGCTACATCGTCGGCGCCGACGGCTCCCGCAGCCAGTGCCGTGACCTGGTGCCCGAGGGGCATCGCCGCCAACACGTCAAGGAGTACCCGTTCGCCTGGTTCGGGATCATGGCCGAGGCGCGGAAGAGCGCACCGGAACTCATCTACGCCGCCTCCGTGGACGGGTTCGCACTCATCAGCCAGCGAACCGACAGGGTGCAGCGGATGTACTTCCAGTGCGACCCCATGGCGGACGTCGGTGCATGGTCGGATGACCAGATCTGGGAGACGCTCCAAGCGCGAGTGGCAGGCGCCGATGGCTTTCGGCTGCAGGAGGGCCCTGTGCTCGACAAGACGGTGCTGAGGTTCCGCTCGTTCGTCCAGGAGCCGATGCGCTGGGGCTCGCTCCTGCTTGCCGGCGACGCCGCCCATACGGTTCCTCCGACCGGCGCACGGGGCCTCAACCTCGCCCTGCACGACGTCAGCGTTCTGGCCGACGTACTGCTCATGGCTCTGGCAGCCACCGACGACGCCGTCCTCGACGAGTACCAGCCGCTTGCCCTGCGGCGGGTGTGGAGGGCTCAGAACTTCTCCTACTGGATGACCCAGCTGCTGCACAGCTCGCAGAGGGGTACGTCGTTCGACCTGCGGCGCCAGTTCGGGGAGCTCGACAACGTGGTCAGCACCCGCGCCGGCCGCACCTACCTTGCCGAGCAGTACACAGGCTGGCCGACCCGTGAGAAGGACTGAGCTGCGGTGATCATCGACTGCCACGGGCACTTCACCACTGCCCCGGCACAGCTCGGCGAGTGGCGCGACCGCCAGGTCGCCGCCGTCGGCGACCCAAGGAGCGCCCCCGACCCCGAAGACCTGGTGATCGCCGATGACGACCTCCGAGAGGCGATCGCCGGCAACCAGCTGCTGCTGATGGACGAGCGCGGCAGCGACCTGACGATCTTCTCCCCACGCGCCAGCTTCATGGCCCACCACATCGGCGACTTCGAGGTCTCCTCGATCTGGGCCCGGATCTGCAACGACCTGGTGCACCGGGTGAGCACGCTGTTCCCGGACCGGTTCGCGATGGGGGCGATGCTGCCGCAGTCGCCGGGGGTAGATCCGGCCACCTGCGTGCCTGAGCTCTGCCGGGTCGTCGAGGAGCTGGGCGCGGTCACGGTGAACCTCAACCCGGACCCGTCCGGCGGGAAGTGGACCGCACCGCCGCTGACCGATCGCGGCTGGTACCCGATCTACGAGGCGATGGTGGGCTACGACATCCCCGCGATGATCCACGTCAGCACGTCCTGCAACCCCGCGTTCCACACGACCGGTGCGCACTACTTGAACGCCGACACCACGGCGTTCATGCAGCTGATCCAGGGTGACCTGTTCGCCGACTTCCCGACCCTGAGGTTCGTGATCCCGCACGGTGGAGGCGCGGTCCCGTACCACTGGGGCCGGTTCCGTGGCCTCGCGATGGCTTTGGGGAGGCCGGACCCAGAAGCTCTCCTGGACAACGTCTTCTTCGACACCTGCGTCTACCACCAGCCAGGCATCGACCTGCTCACCCAGGTGATTCCGAGCCGGTCCATCCTCTTCGCCAGCGAGATGATCGGCGCCGTCCGCGACATCGACCCGAACTCCGGGCACTACTTCGACGACACGTTGCGGTACGTCGAGGCCACGCCCCACCTTTCCGATGAGGAGCGCGCTGCGGTCTACTCCCTGAACGCTCTTCGCGCCTATCCCCGACTTGCCGCGCGCCTTGCTGCGGCCGACCACTGACTGGAGGAGCTGTCTGATGGAGCACAACGACATCGGAGTCGTTCACACGTCGGTCATCCGCGCAGAACCCGACGCAGTGGCCGGGTTGTCGCAGTTCGGCGTCGCGACGATCCACGAGGCCATGGGTCGCGTGGGACTGATGCGGCCCTACCTACGGCCGGTCTACCCGCGGGCCCGCCTGTGTGGCACCGCCGTCACCGTGCTGCTCCAGCCCGGCGACAACTGGATGCTCCACGTCGCGGCCGAGCAGATCGGAGAAGGCGACGTGGTGGTCGCTGCCTGCACGACCGAGAGCGAGGACGGGTTCTTCGGCGAGCTGCTCGCCACGTCGTTCCGGGCCCGAGGATGCCTCGGCCTCGTCATCGACGGGGGCGTCCGGGACGTCGCCGACCTCGAGAAGATGGACTTCCCCGTGTTCTCGCGCGCCATCCACGCCAAGGGAACCGTCAAGGCGACGCTCGGTTCGGTCAATGTTCCGGTGGTCTGCGCCAACGCGCTGGTCCGACCCGGAGACGTGGTCGTGGGCGACATCGACGGTGTCGTCGTCGTCCCGCGCGAGCGTGCTGCCGACGTCGCCGAGGCGGCTCATACTCGCGAACACAACGAACGGGCAAAGCGGGAACAGTTCCGTGCGGGCGAGCTCGGTCTGGACCTGTACAGCATGCGCGAGCCCCTCGCGGCCCTGGGCCTGCGGTACGAAGACTGAGCCATGACCACGACCTTCGAGAAGACTCCCGGCTGGCTGGACTGGTACGCCGATCCCAGCCGGCCGAGCCTCCAGGTGCCCGAAGGATCCGTCGACGCCCACTGTCACGTCTTCGGCCCGGGCTCGGAGTTCCCGTTCGCGCCCGAACGCAAGTACACCCCCTGCGACGCATCCAAGGAGCAGCTCTTCGCGCTGCGTGACCACCTCGGCTTCGCTCGAAACGTCATCGTGCAGGCCACCTGCCACGGCGCCGACAACAGCGCCTTGGTAGACGCGCTCTGGACCGCCGAAGGCCGAGCCCGAGGTGTCGCCACGGTCCGGGCGGGAGTCTCGACCGCTGAGCTGGACGACCTGCACGCGGCGGGCGTGCGTGGTGTGCGGTTCAACTTCGTCAAGCGGCTCGTCGACGTCACCCCACAGGAGGAGCTACGGGACGTCGTCGAGCGGATCGCGCCGTACGGCTGGCATGTGGTCGTCTACTTTGAAGCCGCCGACCTTGCTGACCTGCGCGCCTTCTTCCTCTCCATCCCGGTTCCGCTGGTCGTGGACCACATGGGCCGCCCCGACGTCGGTCTCGAGCCCTCCGGACCTCAGTTCGACGCATTCTTGGAGTTCATGGGCTCGCGGTCCGACATCTGGTGCAAGGTCACCTGCCCCGAACGCCTCTCGGTGACCGGCCCGCCGGCCTTGGGCGGGCAGCAGGCGGCGTACCGCGATGTCGTCCCCTTCGCCCGGCGCGTCGTCGCGGAGTTCCCCGACCGGAGCCTGTGGGGCACCGACTGGCCCCATCCCAACCTCAAGGACCACATGCCCGACGACGGGCTGCTGGTCGACTACATCCCCGCCATCGCACCGACCATCGATCTACAGCACCGGCTGCTGGTCGACAATCCCATGCACCTCTACTGGCCGGACACCGGCTGAGTCACCGATTGGAGCCCACCATGTCACTGGACAAGAGCTACAAGCTGGTCCCTGGGACGACCATCTTCGACGCCGAGCAATCCGCCAAGGGATACCACCTGAACCAGTTCTGCATGTCTTTCATGAAGGCGGAGAACCGCGAGCGCTACCTCGCGGACGAACGTGCCTACCTCGACCAGTGGCCGCTGCGGGAGGAGCAGAAGCAGGCGCTGCTGGACCGCGACCTGAACGCCGCCATGCGCGAGGGCGGCAACATCTACTTCCTTGCCAAGTGGGGCGCCACGCTCGGACTCTCCTTCCAGCAGATGGCCGGCTCGATGACCGGCATGTCCGAGCAGGAATACCGAGACATGATGCTGCACGGCGGTCGGTCCATCGAGGGAAACCGCATCGACCATGCCGTCATGGACGCCGCGTACGCCGACACCGCTCCCCAGGCAGAGCACGCCACGATCACCGGTGCGGTCTTCACCTCGCACGTTCCGGCCATCGGTGCGGCCATGGACCTCCACAAGACCGAAGAGCCGTACTGGAAGGGACTCTTCGACGGTTATGAGTTCTCCAAGGAGTGGGAGCACGACAACACCCCGGACGTGATCTTCCTGGTCTACAACGACCACGCCACCGCGTTCGACCTGTCGATCATTCCCACCTTCGTGCTCGGCACGGGAGCGGCCTACCCGGCGGCGGACGAGGGGTACGGGCCCCGGCCAGTGCCGGGGATCGAGGGCGACCCCGACCTCGCGGCCCACATCGCGCACTCTCTGATCCAAGATGACTTCGACCTGACTCTGGTCAACGAGATGACGGTCGACCACGGCCTCACGGTCCCGCTGTCCCTGATGTTCGGAGAGGTCGACGAGTGGCCGTGCAAGGTCATCCCGTTCCACGTCAACGTGGTCCAGTACCCCGTCCCGTCTGGCGCACGTTGCTTCAAGCTCGGCCGAGCGCTGCGCAAGGCGATCGAGTCCTACGACCGGCCCTTGAAAGTCCAGGTGTGGGGTACCGGAGGCATGAGCCACCAGCTCCAGGGCCCCCGAGCTGGCCTGATCAACCGGGAGTGGGACAACGCCTTCCTCGACAAGCTCGTGGCCGACCCCGCCGGTCTCGCCGCGGTCCCCCACCTGGAGTACGTCGAAGAGGCCGGCTCCGAAGGCATCGAGCTGGTGATGTGGCTGATTGCGCGTGGAGCCATGAGTGACATCGATGGCTCAGGGGACGTCGAGGTGAAGCACCGCTTCTACCACGTGCCCGCGTCCAACACCGCGGTCGGACACCTGATCCTGGAGAACCTCCCACGGGCCGAGACGCCCTCGTCGAAGGAGTGACATGACCGACGGGAAGCCCCTGCGCATCGCCCTCGCCGGCGGCGGAGCCTTCGGGGCGAAACACGCTGCCGCCCTCCATCGGATCGCCGGCGTCGAGGCAGCCGCGGTGGTCAGCAGCACTCTGGAGACCGCACGGGCGTTCGCTGAGGAGAACGACATCGGTCGCGCAGTGGCCAGCATGGACGAGGTTCTGGGTGACGACCGCATCGACGCCGTCATCCTCGCTACCCCCACGCCCCTGCACGCCTCGCAGACCCTGGCCTGTCTCAGGGCCGGCAAGCATGTCCAGGTCGAGATCCCCCTGGCCGATGCACTGGCCGACGCGGAGGCGTGTCTGAGCGTGCAGGAAGGGACTGGACTGGTCGGCATGGTGGGCCACACGCGGCGCTTCAACCCGAGCCACCAGTGGATCCAGCAGCGAGTGCGAGCCGGGGAGCTCCACCTGCAGCAGATGGACGTCCAGACGTACTTCTTCCGCCGCAAGAACCTCAACGCGCTCGGGCAGCAACGGTCCTGGACCGACCACCTGCTCTGGCACCACGCAGCCCACACCGTCGACCTGTTCGCCTACCAGGCCGGTTCTCCCATCGTGCAGGCGAACGCCATGCAGGGACCGATCCATCCCGAGCTCGGTATCGCCATGGACATGTCGATCCAGCTCCGAGCCGAGAGTGGAGCCATCTGCACCCTCTCGCTGTCCTTCAACAACGACGGGCCGTTCGGCTCCTTCTTCCGTTACATCGGCGACACGGGCACCTATCTCGCCCGCTACGACGACCTCTTCAACGGCAACGAGGAACCGATCGACGTCAGCCGCGTGGACGTCTCCCAGGACGGCATCGAGCTCCAAGACCGAGAGTTCGTCGCCGCGATCCGGGAGGGCCGCGAACCCAACTCCTCGATCTCCCAGGTCATGGCGTGCTACCGCATCCTCGACGTGCTCGAGGGACAGTTGAAGGCGCAGTCGGAGCGGTGACAGCACCCTCGTCTCGCGTTGGGAACCCGGCTTCTCGGCCCGCAACAGAGGTTGCCGGCTGTGCCGGTCGGTTGAGCTCGGCCTGAGCAAGTCGGTCGGTCCGGTTGCGGGCACGCGGCGTATTTGTCCATCGCCGGCGGGGTGGCGAGACGACGCGCGGTCCCGGCCGGATCCCCGTCGGGTGACGATGACACAACCGAGAGCCTGCGTGAGCCGCGTCTACACCGAGTACGCCGTCCTCGCGATCGACGATCAGGGGATGACCGCCCCCCGGACGCTCGTCAGCCCCGACGAGCTGTCGGGCTCGCCGGCCCTTCGAGAGCTCGGCGGGGTGAATCTGTGCAATACTCAGGAAACCTGTTCTTTTTAGTGAGGTGACCGTGGTAAGTCCGATGCCGCTCGATGCGGACCTTCCCGCCACACTGCGAGCAAGCCGGGTGGACAAGGTGGCGGTGCTCACCCTCAGCCGCCCGGCCAAGCGCAACGCCCTCAACGACGAGATAGTGCTGGGGATAGAGCACTTCTTCACCCGGTTGCCCGACGACGTCGGCTCCGTCGTGATCGCGGCCGAAGGCGACCACTTCAGCGCGGGTCTGGACCTGTCCGAGATGTCCGAGCGCGACACCGTCGCCGGCGTACGCCACTCCCGGATGTGGCACCGCGCGTTCGAGCTCATCGAGTTCGGTCCGGTCCCGGTGGTCTGCGCCCTCAAGGGCGCGGTCGTCGGTGGCGGCCTCGAGCTCGCCGCTGCCGCGCACCTCAGGGTGGCCGAACGGTCGACGTTCTACGCGCTCCCCGAGGGCATGCGAGGGATCTTCGTCGGCGGCGGTGCCTCGGTCCGGGTGCCCCGGCTCATCGGGGTGGCGCGGATGGCGGACCTCATGCTGACCGGCCGCCGCTACACCGCGGAGGAAGGAGCAGCGATCGGACTGTCCCAATACATCGTCGACGACGGCACCGGCCTCGACGCCGCCCTCGAGCTGGCCGGGCGGGTCGCGGCGAACGCCTCGCAGACCAACTTCGCCATCATCCAGGCCCTGCCCCGGATCGCCGAGGCGAATCCGCGCGAGGGCTACTTCATGGAGGCGATGATGGCCGCCATCGCCCAGGGCACCGACGACGCCAAGCAACGCATGCAGGACTTCCTCGACGGGCGTGCCGAGAAGGTGACGCACTGGTGACGGCGGGCTCGTCCCCCACCACCGCCGGGAGCGTGCTGTGGCGGCCACCGGCCGACGTGCTCGAGGCCACCCGGGTCGGCCGGTTCATGGGCTGGCTGCGTGATCACCGGGAACTCGACGTCCGCGACCACGAGTCACTGTGGCGCTGGTCGGTCGCCGACCTCGAAGGCTTCTGGTCCGCGGTCTGGGAGTTCTTCGACGTCACCGACCACGGCGCCCGCACCGCGGTGCTGACCGAGCGGGTCATGCCCGGCGCCGCGTGGTTCCCGGGGGCGCTGCTGAACTACGCCGAGCATGCCCTGCGCGGCGCTGGCGCGCCGGATGGTGACATCGCGGTGATGGCCCGCTCCCAGACGCGTGCCGACATCGATGTCACGTGGGGGGACCTGCGCGCCCAGGTCGCGCGGGCCCGCCGGGTGCTGTCCGACCTCGGGGTACGCCGCGGCGACCGTGTGGCCGGCTACCTGCCCAACACGCCGGAGGCGCTGGTCGCCTTCCTTGCCGCCGCCGGGCTGGGGGCCGTCTGGACCAGCTGCGCGCTCGAGTTCGGGCCGCGCAGCGTCATCGATCGGTTCGGCCAGGTGGAGCCCGTCGTTCTGCTGGTGGCGGGGGGCTACGGCTACGGCGCCAAGACAGTGGACCGCCGTGGCCAGATCGGGGAGATCCGCGCCGCATTGCCGACCGTGCGCCACGTAGTCGACGTCGAGTACGGCGACTGGCGTGTCCCCGACGCGATCTCCTGGCCGGCGGCTCTCGACGGCGTCACCGTGCCGATCACCGCGACGAGCCCGGTCCCCTTCGACCACCCTCTCGTCGTGTTGTTCTCCTCGGGCACGACCGGCAAGCCCAAGGCGATCGTGCACGGCCACGGCGGCATCGTCCTGGAGCATCTGAAGAACCACGGGCTGTCCTGGGACCTCGGCCTCGGCGACGTGCTGCTGTGGTACTCCACCACGGCCTGGATGATGTGGAACGCTCTGGTGTCCGCCTTGCTGGTCGGCGCCGCCGTCGTGATGATCGATGGCGACCCGGGCCACCCCGACCTGAGCTGGCAGTGGCGTCTGGCGGAGGAGACTGGGGCGACTCTGATGGGCGCCAGCCCGGGCTTCGTGATGGCCTGTCGGTCCGCCGGGGTCGACCTGTCCGGGCTCGACCTGCGCATCCGCGTCGTCGGGTCGGCGGGGAGCCCGCTGCCCGTCGAAGGCTATGCCTGGATCTACCAGCAGCTCGGACCGCGGGTACAGCTGAACGTCGGCAGCGGCGGGACCGACGTCTGCAGTGGCCTCGTGCAGAACAACCCGTTGCTACCGGTGCGCGCCGGGATGATCTCGGGTCGCGCGCTCGGCGTGGACGTCCACGCCTACGACGACGACGGCCACGAGGTCATCGGCGAGCCGGGCGAGCTCGTGGTGACCGCGCCGATGCCGTCGATGCCCGTGTTTCTTTGGGGCGACGAGGACGGCTCCCGGCTGCGCGATACCTACTTCGACCGCTACCCGGGCGTCTGGCGCCACGGCGACTGGATCGTCTTCGAGCCGGACGGAAGTTGCGTGGTGACGGGTCGCAGTGACGCGACCCTGAACCGCGGCGGCGTCCGCCTCGGCACGGCCGAGTTCTACCGGGTCGTCGAGGAGCTTCCTGGGGTGGCCGACAGCCTGGTCGTGCATCTGGAGGACCCAGCGGGCGGGAACGGCGAGCTGATCCTCTTCGTCACGCCTCGGCCGCCGGCCGCGGTCGACGATGCGCTCGTCGGCGAGATCCGCACGGCCTTGCGTTCCGCCCTGTCGCCGAGACACGTCCCGGACCGGATCGTCGGCGTCACAGCCGTGCCGCGCAACCTCACCGGCAAGAAGCTGGAGCTTCCCGTCAAGCGCATCCTGCAAGGGACACCGCTCGCGCAGGTGGTCAGCCCCGACTCGCTCGCCGATCCCAGCGTGCTCGACGTCTTCGTCTCCTTGGCATCGCAGCGCGCCGAGGTGACGCACCAATGAGGGTCGAGCTGAGTTCGGTCGCCGTGGTCGGGGCCGGGTCGATCGGTGGCAGCTGGGTCGTGCTCGCGCTCGCACACGGGCTCACCGTGCACGCTGCCGATCCCGACCCGGGTGCCACGGAGCGGCTGCAGGCGTTCGTGGCGGACTGTCTGGTCGAGCTGGACGCTTCCGCCGATGCCGTGCATCGGCTCCACCTCCACGCCGACCCTGCGGAGGCCGCAGTCGAGGCGGACTTCGTGATCGAGGCCGGTCCGGAACGGATCGAGGTCAAGCGTGCGGTGTTCGCCGCCCTGGATCGGGTGACCGCTCCCGACGTGGTGCTGGCGAGCAGCTCGTCGGGCTTCGGGCCCAGCGCGTTCCAGGACGCCTGCGCGCACCCGGAGCGGGTCGTCGTGACACACCCGTTCAACCCACCGCACCTGATTCCTCTGGTCGAGGTGGTCGGCGGCAGGCAGACCTCGGAGGAGGCGATCGACGCGGCGACGGCGGCCATGTTGCGGCTGGGCCGCGAGCCGGTCCGGGTGCGTGCCGAGCTGCCCGGACACGTGGTCAACCGGCTCCAGGCCGCGCTGTGGCGTGAGGCCTACGACCTGGTCGGTCGGGGGGCGATCTCGGTCGCCGACCTCGACCGGGCCGTGGCCTCGGGCCCAGGACTGCGCTGGGCGCTGCTGGGTCCGATCGCCACCCAGCACCTCTCCGGCGGGCCCGGCGGGCTCGCCCACGTGCTCGACCACCTCGGTCCGCCGATGGTCGACTGGTGGGCCGACCTCGCCAGTCCCGAGCTCACCCCTGAGCTGTGCGCCGAGCTGGTCGCCGGAGTGGAGACCGAGTTCGCCGGCACCGAGGGTGACATGCTGGCTCGGCGTGACCGTGGGCTGCGCGCCCTGCTGGCCCTCAAGGAGGAGCTCGGACTCAACGAGCCCAGCGTCGGTGGGGGTGAGCGATGAGGGACCACGGCCTCGGCTCGTGGACGCGCCGACGGGCACGGATGACGCCGGGCAAGCCGGCGCTGATCCAGGACGGGATCGCCACGTCGTACGCCGAGCTGCACCGTGCCGGCACCGAGCTCGCCCTCGGACTGAGGGCGCGCGGCGTCGTCCGCGGCGATCGGGTCGCCTTCCTCGGCCTGAACTCCGTCGAGCTCGTCACGGCGATGTTCGCCACCGCCAGGCTCGGCGCCGTCTTCGTTCCGGTCAACACCCGGCTGGCCACCCCGGAGCTCGGGTACATCCTGGGGCACTGCGATCCGCGGCTGCTGATCGTCGAAGACGTCCTCGCCGGTCCGATCGGCGCGCCGGTCATCGCCGGGCTAGGCATCGACACGGTCGTCTTCACCCGGGCGGCCGGAGCCGGGCTCGACGCGCTGAGAGCGCCCACCGGTGACGGAGACCACCATCGCGACCCTGACGTCGACGAGCCGATAGGTCTCGACGACCCGTTCATGATCCAGTACACCTCCGGCACCAGCGGCCGACCCAAGGGTGTGACGCTCACCCATGGCAACGTGACCTGGAACGTCTACAACCTTCTGGTCGACATCGATCTCACCAGTGAGGAGGTCGCGCTGGTCACCGCGCCGCTGTTCCATACCGCGGCGCTGAACCAGGTGCTCTTCCCGACAGTGCTCAAGGGCGGTACCGCCCTGATCGAAGCCCGGTTCGACCCGGTGCGCGCCATCGACCTGATCGAGGGCGAGCGGGTCACCCTGCTCTTCGGGGTCACCTCGATGTACCTCGCACTCGCGGCGGCTCCGCGCTTCGGCACCGCGGACCTCGGCAGCCTGCGGCTCGCCCTGAGCGGCGGTGCGCCGATCCCCGAGTCGCTGCTCCACACCTGGCTGGACCGCGGCCTGATGATCGTCCAGGGCTACGGGCTCACCGAGGCCGCACCGGGCACCACGATGCTCCGAGCCTCGGACGGCGTCCGCAAGCTCGGCTCGGCCGGTACGTCGTGCTTCTTCACCGACGTACGCATCGTGGCGGGCGACCGGGAGACGCGCGACGGCGAACCGGGCGAGGTGCTGGTGTCGGGTCCGAACGTCACCCCCGGCTACTGGCACGACGAAACCGCCACCGGCCTGGCCTTCGAAGGCGACTGGCTGCACACCGGTGACGTTGCGGTCCGCGACGACGACGGGTACATCCGGATCGTCGACCGGCTCAAGGACATGTACATCTCCGGAGGCGAGAACGTCTACCCCGTCGAGGTGGAGCGTGCGCTTCACGAACATCCGGCAGTGGCCGAGTGTGCTGTCATCGGGGTACCCGATGAGAAGTGGGGCGAGGTCGGTCGGGCGTTCGTCGTGGTGCGCCCCGGCCAGCAGCTCGACGGCGATGCCGTGCGGACCCATCTCGAGCCACGACTGGCCCGCTACAAGCTGCCCACGTCGGTCGTCTTCGTCCCCGAGCTGCCGCACACCGCGTCCGGCAAGCTCCTCAAGTCGCGACTCCGTGAGGTCAGCCCATGACCCGGTACGAGCCCCTGGTGGACCTCGACGCAATCACCGCGCTCGATGTCCATGTGCACGTCGAGGCCGACGAGCACGGCCACCTCTCCCTGGACCAGGAGCTCCTCGACGCCTCGGCCGCCTACTTCAAGGGAGCCGAGGGCCGGGCGCCCACGGTGACGGACCTGGCGACGAGGTACCGCAGCGCCGGGATGGCGGCGGTGGTGTTCACCGTGGACGCGAGCACGGCGACCGGGCACCCGGCGCTGTCGAGCGAGGAGATCGCGGAGGCTGCGGCACAGCACGCCGACGTGTTGATCCCGTTCGGCTCGGTCGACCCGCTTCAGGGGGACGTGGCCGTACGACGAGCCCGGGCGCTGGTCGAGGACCACGGCGTGCGCGGCTTCAAGTTCCATCCGAGCCTCCAGGCGTTCTCACCCCATGACACCCGGTTCTCGCCGTTGTGGGCGACCCTTGAGGAGTTGGGCGTGCCGGCCCTGTTCCACACCGGTCAGAACGGCATCGGCGCAGGACTGCCCGGCGGTCGCGGCATCAAGCTGCGCTACTCCAACCCGCTGCTGCTCGACGATGTCGCCGCCGACTTCCCCGCCCTCACCGTGATCCTCGCGCATCCGTCGGTGCCGTGGCAGGCGGAGGCCATCTCGATGGCCACCCACAAGGCCAACGTCTTCATCGACCTGTCCGGCTGGCGCCCGAAGTACTTCCCGTCCGAGCTGGTCCGGGCGGCCGGCGGCATCCTGCATGACAAGGTCCTCTTCGGCAGCGACTATCCGTTGATCGCCCCCGAGCGCTGGCTCGAGGACTTCGCCGCGCTCGGCATCGCACCGTCGCACCTACCCGGGATCCTCAAGGACAACGCTGCGCGGGTCCTGGGGCTCACCTGACTACGATGGTCCCGTCCCGGCCCGCAGGAGAGTTCCCATGACCCCGACGACGACGCCCGAGAGCGGGACGCAGCCGGCGCCGCCCACACTGCTCTACCTGATGAAGCAGGTCGAGCTCGCCGTCCGCGCCGAGCTCGAGGAGCTCACCCGCCCGGCGGGCCTCACCGCGCTGCAGTACACCGCCATGACGGTCCTCGAGCGACATCCCGACCTGACCGCCGCGCACCTGGCCAGGCACTCCTTCGTGACGGCGCAGAGCATGGCCGACATGGTGACGGCACTGCTCGATCGCGGCCTGATCGACCGCCACCGGGATCCTGCGGATCGGCGGCGCCTGGTGATCGCGCTGACGGTCACCGGCACGAGTCTGCTGGACCGGCTCCGACCTCAGGTCGCCGCGCTCCAGACCGGCATGCTGACACTCGTCTCCGACGCCGATGCCGCCCGGCTGCGTCGTTCGCTGGAGCTCTGTCGTCAGGCGCTGCTCGACCGCGCGGACGGAGCGGTCGCCGCGCACTGAGGCGCGGCGCGCCGTCGAGACGGCAAGAAACGAAATTCATCAGGAAACCTGTACATCAGGTTTCCGATGTGCTTTGCTTCACAGTCATGAGTGAGACCACCGCCACCTCCCAGGCGCCGTCGGAGCTGCCCAGGCTGACCACCGGAACTCTCGCCTCCGCGGTCACCGCCTGCTTCGTAGCCCAGATCGGCCTCAGCATCCCCGCCGTGATCAACGGCTTCATCAACCAGGACCTCGGGACTACGTCCACCCAGCTGACGTGGGTGTCCGACGCGTTCCTGGTGCCGGTCACCCTGCTGGAGCTGTCGTTTGGGGTCGTCGGCGACCTCTTCGGTCGCAAGCGGCTGCTGGCGATCGGTGCCGCCCTGATGGTGGTGGGCGGGCTACTCGGCTACTTCACCCCCGCCGGTGGCACCGGGACCCTGCTCACCGGACAGGTCATCTCCGGCATCGGAGCGGCAGCGATCTTCCCGACGTCGGTGGCGATGCTCGCGGCGGGGACCCACACCGTACGCGACCGCGCGCACGCGATCTCACTGTGGGCCGCGGCGCTCACTGCTGGCGGTTTCGTCTCACCGGTCGTCGGCGGCCTTCTCGCCCGGATCAACCATTCCGGGGGCGAGTTCGCCAGCTGGCGCTACGCCTTCCTCGCCATGGCCGTCCTCGCCGCTCTCAGCGCGACGATCACGATGGCCTTCGCGCAGAACTCCTCCGCACCCCAGGGTCGCTCTCTGGACTGGCCAGGGCAGATCGCCATCGCAGTCGCCCTCTTCGCGCTGCTCTTCGGCGTGATCCAGGGGGCAGACGACGGTTGGGGCAGCGGCCGCGTGGTCGGCGCCTTCGTCATCGCGGCCGTCTTCATGGTCGTGTTCGTGCTCGTCGAGCTGCGCGTCGACAAGCCGCTGATACAGCTCGACCTGTTCAGCAACCGAATGTTCACCGTCTCCGCGATCGTCACCGTGCTCGGCATGTTCGCCTACCTCGGCACCGCCTACGACACCAGCATCCGGTTGTCCGCGATCCAGGAGTACTCACCGCTGAAGACCTCCATCGGCTTCGTCTGCCTCAACATCATGGGCGTCGTTCTGTTCCCGGTCAGCACCAAGATGCTCCAGCGCTACAACCCCGGCTGGGTGCTCGCCGGAGGCATGGCGATGATCGGCATCGGCGACCTCGTGCTCGCCGCGATCCCGGCCACCAACCTCTCGATCGCCGCGGTCTCAGTGCCACTGCTCGTGGTCGGTGCCGGCTTCAAAACGGCCGTCACGGCCATCACCGTGGTCGCGGTCAACAGCGTGCCGACGCCCAAGGCCGGGATGGCCAGCGGTGCGACCAGCATGCTGCGAGACTTCGGCTTGACGCTCGGCCCGGCCATCGTGGGTGCCGTCGCGCTGACCAACGCGGCCAACGCCATCAATGCCAAGGTTGCCGCCTCCTCGACCCTGCACAAGGCGCTCGACGCGTTCTACGCCTCCCCCGCCCATGTCCCGGCAGCGCAACGCGGCGCGGTCGAGGGGGCTGTTGGCGCGGTGAAGTCCGGGCCTCTCGGGCAGAACGGCGTCCCGGGCCAGGTGCCTGGCCCCGACGGCAAGCTGATCCCGTTCAACCCGCTGAAGGATGTGGCCTTCCATGCGCTGTCGCACGCGTACGCGATCGGGTACCTGGTCTGCGGCATCTCAGCTCTCACGGCCGCCCTGATCGCAGCGTCGCTGCTCGGTGGCCGCAAGCACTCGCACACGTTCATGGACAACGCCGAGATGGCGGAGCCGCACTGAGCCTCGCAACATCGACGTCGGTCGCGTCGAAGGTCCTCGCCCTGCTGGGAGCCTTCGACGCGACCCACCGCGAGCTCAACCTCACCGAGCTCGCGACCCGGGCGGGCCTGACCCTGTCGACGGCCCAGCGCCGGGCCGGCGAGCTGGTCGGCTGGGGTGCGCTGGAACGCACCTCCTCCGGCCGCTACCGCATCGGCCTGCGCCTGTGGGAGGTCGGGTCGCTGGCCCCGCGCAGCACCCCGCTGCGCGAGGCAGCCCTCCCGTTCCTGGAGGACCTCTACGTGGTGACCCGGGAGAACGTACAGCTCGCCGTCCGGGAGGGCACCGAGGCGGTCTTCGTCGAGCGGATCGCCGGCCGATCCGCGGTCCCGGTGCTGACCCGCGTGGGCGGCCGGTTCGCCCTGCATGCCACCGGAGTCGGGCTGGTCCTGCTCGCCTACGCGCCCATCGAGGTTTTCGACGTGGTGGTCGCGGCAGGCCTCACCCGCTACACCCGGGCCACCGTGACCGACCCGGATCGGCTGCGCCGGGTGCTCGCCGAGGTACGGCGCAACGGGTACGCCGTCAGCCGTGGCGCCGTCACCGAGGACGCGCTCTCGGTGGCGGCACCGATCACCGACGTGCGCGGCGGAGTCGTCGCCGCGGTGTCGTTGGTGGTCGCCCTAGACGGCGCACGTCCCGCTGCCTTGGCGCCCGTCGTACGTACTGCGGCGCGCGGCATCTCGCGCGCGTACACCGAGAGCGGCGAATCGCCCTTGCACTGAGTGCGAACCCTGTGGCCATCATCACGATCGCTGCGCACGCTGGGTCCATGACCGACGAGAACGAGCGCGACCGAGTCAACGCCAAGATCTTCCCGTACCCCCTCGACACCTGGTACGCCGTCGCGTGGGACCACGAGGTCACCCACCGGGCCATCCTCGCCCGAACCATCGCCGGTCGGCCGATGGCGATCTACCGCACCGAGAGCGGACGACCGGTCGCCCTCGCCGATGCCTGTTGGCACCGCCTGGCTCCGCTGTCGCTCGGCAAGCTCGTCGGCGCCGACGAGATCCAGTGCCCTTACCACGGGCTGCGCTACAACCCCGCGGGCCGCTGCACCCTTCTTCCCGCTCAGGAGACGATCAATCCGAGCGCCTCTGTGCCGTCGTACCCGATCATCGAGCGCTATCGCTATCTGTGGGTGTGGCCCGGCGACCCGACGAAAGCGGACCCGACGACCATCCCGGACATGCACCAGATGGACGACCGCCAGTGGGCCGGCGACGGGCTGACCATCGAGGCAGCCTGCAACTACCAGCTCATCCTCGACAACCTGATGGACCTGACCCACGAGGAGTTCGTCCACGGGTCGAGTCTGGGGCAGGACGAGCTCAGCCAGTCCGAGTTCAGCACTCGGCTGGAGAGCGACGGGCACGTCACGGTGACCCGCTGGATGATCGACGTGGAGGCAGCGCCGTTCTGGGCGAAGAACATCCGGGATCGCTTCCCCGACTTCACCGGCCGGGTGGACCGGTGGCAGATCATCCACTACTACGCCCCGAGCACGATCTGCATCGACGTCGGGGTGGCACCCACCGGGACCGGCGCCCCGGAGGGCGACCGTGGCCGGGGCGTGAACGGCTACGTGATGAACACGATCACCCCGCGAGACCGAACGCACCTCCCACTACTTCTGGGCGTTCATGCGCAACTACCGACTGGACAGCCAGCAGATCACCATCGAGCTGCGCGACGGGGTCAGGGGCGTCTTCGGCGAGGACGAGCTGATGCTGAGGGCGCAGCAGGAGGCGATCGACGCCAACCCCGACTACGCCTTCTACAGCCTCAACATCGACGCCGGCGGGATGTGGGTGCGCCGGATCCTCGACCGGATGCTGCAGGCGGAGGGGCGCCTCGAGAACGCCGCCCCGACCGTGCCCACCGACGCTCGTGCCCTCACCGGTGATGTCGCCCGATGACGAACGTCGCCGCACGCGACTGGCGCACCTGCCGGATCGTGGAGACCCGGCCGATCACCGATCGGGCGCGCCGGATCACCCTGGAGCGGCCGGAGTCTCCGGGGAAGCCGGCCGCACCCGGCTCCCACCTCGATGTTCGGGTACGGCTCTCCGACGGAGCCACCGACGTGCGGTCGTACTCGGTCGTCGAGTCCGATCCGTCGGGCCGACTGGTCACCCTCACCGTGCAGCGCGCCGAACACAGCCGGGGCGGCTCGGCGTACCTTCATCGGCTCGAGGTCGGCGACGAGATCGAGGCGACGGGGCCCCTGCAGGACTTCCCCCTGGTCCTCGGGGCCGACAGCTACACCCTTCTGGCCGGCGGCATCGGCGTGACCGCACTCGTCGCCGCAGCCCGGACCCTCGCTCGGCTCGGCGCGGACTATCGGGTCGTCTACGTGGGCCGTAGTCGATCGACGATGGCCTACCTGGAGGTGCTCGCCACCGAGCACGGCGACCGGCTCCGACTGCACATCGACGACGAGGGCACCGCTCTCGACGTGCCGGGCCTCGTTCGCGAGACGGCAGCGACGCCGGGGCGTCCCGAGCTCCTGATGTGCGGTCCGGTGCGGCTGATGGACGCGGTCCGGCGTGCCTGGGTACAGGCCGGCCTGTCATCGGTCGACCTGCGCTTCGAGACCTTCGGCAACAGCGGATGGTACGACGCCGAGCCCTTCGCGGTGTCCGTGCCCGACCTCGGGATCACCACGACCGTGACGGCCGACCAGACCATGCTCGACGCCCTCAGCGAGGCCGGTGCCGAGTTGATGTGGGACTGCCGCAAGGGCGAGTGCGGCCTCTGCACGTTGGCAGTCACCGGCCTCGAGGGGAAGCTCGACCACCGCGACGTCTTCCTCAGCGACGCGCAGAAACAGGCCGGCGACCTGGTGTGTGCCTGCGTGGCCCGGGCGGTCTCGACTGCGGGCCGCACCCCGGCCCACCTCACGCTCACCTTCGCCTGACCGGCTCTCCTCTCGCCCACGCTTGCCAACCTCAAGAGCGCCTGGTCTAATACTCAGGAAACCTGTCGATTCGCGATCGGAGGGCTCCGTGAACCGATACCGGACAGGCCTCCATCACGTCGCCGGGGGCAGCTATGCCTGGCTCCAGGCGGACGGCGGCTGGGGCTTGAGCAACGCCGGCGTCGTCCTGGCCGACGGCGAGGCGTGCCTGATCGACACGCTCTTCGACCTGCCACGGACGCGAACGATGATGGAGCACCTCGAGCCGTTGACGAGCCGCGCGCCGATCAGCACGGCAGTGAACACTCACGGCAACGGCGACCACTGGTTCGGCAACGCCGCGCTGGCGGACGACGTACGGATCATCGCTGCCACTGCGTCCCTCGATGACATGCGGGCCGTCGAACCGGCTGCCGTGGCAGGTCTGCTGCAGATGCCGGGCCGCGCGGGCGCCTTCGGACGGCAGATCTTCGGTGGCTTCGATCTGGCGTCGCTCGAGCCGCGCTACCCCACCGAGACCTACCGGGCCGAGCGCCACCTGAGACTGAACGGGGTCGACCTGCTGCTCATCGACGTCGGCCCTGCCCACACCTCGGGTGACACCATCGTCTACTGCGAACGTGACCGCGTCGTCTTCACCGGGGACATCGTCTTCAGTGGCGGAACCCCGATCGTGTGGGAGGGACCCGTCGAGAACTGGCTCCGAGCCTGCGCCCGCATCCGCGAGCTGGGTGCGGTCCATCTCGTACCAGGTCATGGCCCCATCTGCCCGGTGAGCCGGACGGGCGAGATGTCGGACTATCTGGAGTTCGTCCGCGAGGAGGCCGCGCGTCGACACCAGCTTGGGATGGACGCCGGCCAGGCCGCACGCGACATCGACCTCGGCCGGTTCGGCGCCTGGCCCGAGGCGGAGCGGCTCGCCGCCAACGTGGTCACGGTCTACCGGGAGCTCTCGGCACACGAAGAACCACCCGCGGCAGGCCCCGTCATGTTCGGGTGCATGGCCGCGCTGCGCGACCACTGGGACACGGTTCACACGGCCGGCGAGCCCTCCGACGTGACGGCGAGGCCGCGATGAAGTGGCTGCGCTACCGCTCTGCGTCTCCAGACCACGACGTCCCACCGCACCTCGGGGTCGTTGTCGGGGATGTCGTCCACGGCGCTGGGGCGGACCTCTCGATCCTCGGGTTGATCGCCTCGGGTTCACTCGGCGAACTCGGGAAGCGCCTGTTCGACTCACCGGAGGAGACCGTCCCGCTCACAGACGTCATCGTGACCGCACCCATCCAGACGCCGCCCTCGATCCGCGACTTCATGGCCTTCGAACAACACGTCGAGGCAATGGGGCGCCTGGTCGGCGCAACGCCGTACGTACCGGAGGTGTGGCACCGGCAGCCGCTCTACTACTTCTCCAACCCCGCCAGCCTGGCCGGTCCCTATGACGACGTGGCAGTCCCGCCCGGGTGCGACATGTTCGACTTCGAGCTCGAGGTGGCTGCCGTGGTGGGTCCGGCGCCTGGACTTCCCAGCCTCGGCGACCTCACCGTGGCCGAGGCTGCGCGCTGCATCGTCGGCTACACCCTCATGAACGACTGGACCGCCCGCGACCTTCAAGCCGTCGAAATGCAGGGCCCGCTGGGCCCCTGCAAGGGCAAGGACTCCGCGATCGGGCTCGGCCCCTGGCTGCTCACCACCGACGAGGTGCCCGGGCTGGCGACGGGCGAGCCGAGCGGCATCGTCCTCGAGGCTTCGGTGGATGGCGCGGTCCTCGGTCGCGACTCGCCGGACAGCATGGCCTGGAGCTTCGCCGAGCTCATCTCCTACGCCTCACGCGGTACCCGACTCCAAGCTGGAGACGTGATCGGATCCGGGACCTGCGGAGATGGCTGCATCGCCGAGCGCTGGGGCCGATCGGGTCGGGACTCCTTCGACCCGTTGCGGCCGGGCAGTGTCGTAACTCTCGACGGCGGACCCCTGGGACGCCAGCAGAGCCGGGTCCTGCCCGCTGTCGCGATCCGTGAGCCGCTCCGTGACCGGCGCCGGTCTCGCGCGTGCTGAGGCCCGTTGGTCCGGAGACTCGCGAGGGGCGACTCCCGACAACGTCATCGCCGCGGGGAGGGCCGAGTCGCTACCCCCACACGTCTGCGGCAGTCTCCACGATCAGGGCGAGCTTGGCCTTCTCCTGATCGACGGTGAGGTCGTTGCACTCGAAGGTCGAGGAGAAGCCGCATTGGCCGAGAGGCACAACTGCTCCAGGGGAACGTGCTTCGCGGCTTCCTCGATGCGTCGCTTGAGGTCGTCCTTGGACTCCACCTCCGGTCTCTTGGTCGTGACCAGGCCGAGCACCACGAGCTTGCCCTCGGGCACGTAGCGCAGCGGCTCGAGGCCACCGGAGCGCTCGTCGTCCCACTCGCAGAAGAAGCCGTGCACCTCGAGCCTGCCGAAGAGGGGGGCTGGCATCGCACGATGGGCCTTCCCCTCGGCTAACTGCATCCGGTCCAACGCCCGCTCGTAGCCGCGATGAGCCGTCGTAGCAATCGCTCCATTTTCAAAGACGGATCGCGATGGCATGGTCAACGCCATGGACGTTGTCATCCGGCTGGTTGAGGCCAGCGACTTTGACGATGTGATGCGTCTGGCGCCGCGGCTCCTGGTTGGAGTCGACCGGTCAAGACCTGCCAACCAGGTGGAGACCGCTATTGCCGGTTGGATCGACGAGTCGGTGAACTCAGCGGGAGACGACGGTCACGGTGGCTGGGTAGCCACGCGGGCGGGATCCGTCATCGGGTTCATTTCGGTGTCGGAGGAAGAGCACTGGTGTGGCGAGAAGGATGCCTACGTCGGGGAGCTGATGGTGGACCAGCACTACGAGCGAAACGGCGTGGCCCGCTCACTGATCGCGATGGCGGAAGCCTGGGCAGCCAACCGTGGACTGGTACACATCCGACTCACTACTGGGGCAGCCAACCGGGGAGCCCGCGCCTTCTACGAGCGGCTTGGGTATGACCTCAACGAGGTCACGCTCACCCGACAACTTCCTGTCTGAAACCCATCTCTCTCGCGGCTGTCCGGGGCGCGGTTCGTGGGTCCGGGCGGCGCGTCATTCCGGAATCCGGCACGATCACAGCGTGCGTCATATCGCCGGTGTTCGTCAGGAGTGCCGCCGTCCACCTGCAGCGACGTCAGCCAGTCGTGTCCTCACGGGGCGTCCAGCCAAACGGGAGGTGGGCTGCGCTCGCGTTCTCGCAGTAGTACAGGGTTGCGGGGCCGTAGGCGGGGTCATCGTTCGGTACGACGACCAGCGAATCGCCGCAAGTCGGACAAGTGAGCGTCATGGCCGAAACCGCACGCGACTCAGCCGGGGTGCATCACCGTATCGAGGTGTGTCTATGCGTAGCCGCGTCAGGACGCCCCTGTTGACCTTGCGTCGAGCCATGTCGGTCGCCGCGTCACGGACCTGGATGGGTGGAACTGCGGTACGGACCTTGGCGTCTCATCCACGTGCGCGTTTGTGGAGTGCTCGCCATCGTGGTAGCCGGGTGGCTCCTCGCCGGTTGCGGCGAACAGGACGGGTCTGGGGCGACCCGTCAACACTCAGGGATCGCTGGCCAGGTCCACCTTGGGCCGCAATGCCCCGTCGAAATCAAGGATCACCAGTGCGCAGACAAGCCGGCTCCGGGCACGAGGGTCACCGTCGCCACGCACCGCCCCGGCGATGCAGGTGCTGGCGGGAGAGTGATCGCGCGCACGACCACCCATGCCGATGGCACGTATCGCGTGAGCGTGGCGCCGGGGAACTACGTCCTCACAGCTGACGCCGGCATGTCGTGCGAACCGATGGACGCGCGAGTCACCGCTGACACCTACTCGAAGGTCGACATCTCCTGCGACACGGGAATCCGCTGACCGCCGACCGAGCGGACGACGAACGTTCTCCATGCCGCGATGAGGTGCGTCCCTTCGCCGCGAAGCGGCCATCCCATACCGCCGGCAAACGAGTGCGGGCAACTCGCGATCATCAGCCGCCGAGCGTGCTTCCGGAGTCTGAGCATCGACGGGTGTGGGACGTGTCATCTTGTTCTCGCCGCCTGCGGTGGGTGCTGGCGCCCGTATGCTCCGGGCGTGGCTGCGACTGTCGAGTTCTACGAGCAGGTGCTTTCCGCGTTCCCGGACACTGAGTCCCTCACGGTTCTGGTGGCGTCCGGGGTCACACGGGATGCCGTCCTGGTGGGCCTCGGGGCAGACCTGTCGAGTCCGCTGGAAGACGCCTGGGACACAGACGAGGGGTCGACGGCCTGGGCCGCGGTCGAGATTCCAGGTGGCGTGCTCGCGGTCGAGGTGTCGGGCTACGGCGACCCGTCGCTGGCCGACCTGGCTGCCTTGTCGAAGGCTGGTGCCGCGGCGGTGGTCCGCGGGAACATCCAGGCGCATTACCGGTTCGGGTGTGCCCGGTCCGGCGAACTGGTCTTCGACGATGACGAGTTCATCTACCTCAACGACCGCGGCAGAGTGCCGGCGGAGCTCCGTGCTTTGTTCGACGCTGCCTGGAGTGACTGGGACGACGACGACCAGGAGGAGCGCGCGGATCCGTTCTCCACCGGCCTCGCGATGGCCGAGCTCATCACCGGCGTCGAGCTCACCGAGGACCAGGTCACGGCAGTGCTCGAGTCGGACTTCTTCGCGGCGCCCTCGCTTCGCTACCCCGAGGCGGAGGCCGCGCCCACAGAGCCAGCCCTGGTGATTCCCGAGGGCGAGGCGGGGCTGGCCGCCGCAGCTCGGATCGGCCGGGACGTGGATGGCGACCCCGGTGCGCGGGTGTTGTCAGGCGAGCTCGGGTCGGTGGTCGTGGAGCGGACGATCCGCGGGACGCGCCGCAAGCTGTTCCGGTCTTGTGCGTACCTCGATACCTGGAGCCACGTGTGGACGCCGGATACCACGTCGTGGATATTCGGTGGTGCGTGGGTCAACTACGAACTGGACAAGGAGATGTGGGCATACTCGGTTGACCATTCCGATCAGCTGACGGGCCGGAATGGTGCTGTGCGCTCGTCGTTCGTGGAGGTGGAGAAGCCGGCGCGGGCGGTGCGCCGATGGAACTGGATGCAGCCGAGAGGTGAGAACGGGAACGCTACCTGGGACGACAACCCTGTGCTGGCCGCCGATTCGATCAGGACGGTGGCGTTGGTGGAGTCCAAGCGTGATGGCGAGGCGTGGACGACGATCCGGATCGAGCATGACGGTCTGCCGGTCGAATGGTTGGACGACATGGAGACGTACTGGGCGTACCAGCTGTCGATCGCAGACCACGCAGCGTTCGGGGTTTCCTCGTAGCCCGCGTCGAGGGCATCTAACCTTCGCGCCGCGATGGCCCCCCTCAGCGCGAGTCGTTCCCGGATGAACCCTTACGCTCCTCGACGAGTCGGCAGGGGGTCCCATTCCGCCGGCTGTCGGCGCGGCTCGAACGTCCCTGTCATAGCCGATGAGCGTGCGTCCCTTCACATCCACGACCAGCGAACAGTGGGGCGCTGGTCCAAGCGCCAACGACCTGGCCGACCCCGCGGCCAAACCCGAGGGCGATGCCTGACGTCTCCCGCCCGATACGCGAAGTTTCGGCCTGGGTGGCTGTCCCGAGGCCCCTCCCCACTCGTCTCCCCAAGCCCGATGCCTTCGCCACGGCGGGCCGGAAGCCGCCGTCGCATACGCCACTTCGAGGCAGACTCCGCTACCCCATGACTGCCTCAGGGCCCCTACCAACGTCCAGAGGCGGCCTCCGGATCTCTCCAGAAACCGCCTCTGACCTGCTGGTTTACCTGGCTAGCGGGGGCGGGATTTGAACCCGCGACCTCTGGATGCCGTCGGGGGCATCGCAACGACTACGGAGTCGGGCCGGAAACTACCGATTCGCTCGGTGTGGTGAGGGATTCGCCCTCGCTTCCGATCTCAGGATACCCGTCTGATGCGGAGTGAGACTGACCCAATGTGGACAGTTGATGGACACGACCCAAATCCGGTCGGGAGATCCGTAGCCGTCAATCAAGGAGTTGCGCATTGGCTCGAGCAGGTTCAGGGCAGGAGTCGATTGAGCCGGCGTAGGAGCCGGCCGATCCCGGGCCGGTGCTGTAGGTCATGCTCCATGACCCAGTCCGTGGCCCGCCGGAAACCCATGCGGTACCAGGCCGCCGGCCCACTGCGGCGGGCCGCCTCAGCCTCGGCGGCGCGCCGATGCACCCACAGGGCACAGTTGGCGCACAGCCCGACCTCGGGATGAGACCCTAGGTGAACGAGCTCCTCCTCAGCGTACGGAACACCAGCACATCGACTCTTCGTCGGTGGCTTCGGCGGTCTCAGCGGTGGTACTCACGACTCGATCTTCATCCCATCCGATGGCGATGTCGAGATGCTCGTGACCGGGCCGCGGTACGGCCGGCACGATGAGAGCAAGCCGGTCCGCACAGAACACGACCGGCCGTCGCCGAGCTTCGGACGCAGGTCCGCGTCACCTGGTGGCGAGCAGGACGCGAAGCGTTCCCAGCGCCTCGGAGACGTCGAGGTCGGGGTCGAGCAGCGCATGGAGAAACAGTCCGTCGCCGATCGCCGTCACCAGGGTCGCGACCCCCTCGGCCGAGATCGTCGCCGATATAGCGCCGCGCTCCTGCTCGGCCCGCACCACAGCCACGAGCACCTTGCGGTACTCGGTGACCATGGCACCCATCCGCTCGCGCAGCCCCTCGTCGCGCTCCGCCTCGCGGATCGCCTCGAACATGAGCCGACCGAGGACCACGTCTCGGTGGAGTCCGTGATCGATTTCGCTGCCGATCAGGTCGACCACGTCGTCCAGGGTCGCCTGCGCGGTGTACTCCTCGAACGGCACCGCCTGAGCGAACGCGGCCAGGCACGACTCGATGAGGAGCTCCTGCTTGCCGCGGAAGTGATAACTGACCGCACCGTGCGGCACCCCGGCGCGCTCGGCCACGGCCCGCGTGGTCACCCTTCCCCAGCCCAGCTCCGCGATCAGCTCCGCGGCCGCACGGGTCAACTTCTCGCGGGTCGCTGCTGAGGAACGGCCGCTCCGCGGGGTGTCAGTCATCGCCGATCGCCTGTCTTGTCCATTTGACTTGTCCATATGGCCAACTCGTGTCTAGTGTGGCACGCATGACCGTCTCGAACCCTGATCTTGCCGTGCAGGCGCGCGGCCTGGTGAAGATCTTCGGCGACCTGCGCGCCGTCGACGGCGTCGACCTGGACATCCCGACCGGAAGCATCTACGGCGTGCTCGGGCCGAACGGCGCCGGCAAGACCACCTTCATCCGGATGCTCGCCACCCTGCTGCGGCCGGACGCCGGCACCGCCACCGTGTTCGGTCACGACGTCACCAGCGAGGCTGCCGAGGTACGCCGCCGGATCAGCCTCACCGGCCAGTTCGCCTCGGTCGACGAGGACCTGACCTCGCGGGAGAACCTGGTGATGCTCGCCCGACTGCACGGCTACTCCCCCGGCTCAGCGCGGCAGCGTGCCGACGACCTCCTCGACGCCTTCGACCTCGCCGATGCGGCCAGCCGGCTCGCCGGGCAGCTGTCGGGCGGCATGCGGCGCCGGCTCGACATCGCCGCCAGCATCGTCGTACGACCGGACCTGCTCTTCCTCGACGAGCCGACCACCGGGCTGGATCCCCGCAGCCGCGGCCACGTGTGGGACGTCGTACGCCGCATCGTCGCCGAGGGCACCACGGTGCTGCTCACCACCCAATACCTCGACGAGGCCGACCAGCTCGCCGACCGCATCGCGGTCATCAACCACGGGCGCGTGATCGCGTCGGGGACCCGCAGCGAGCTGAAGTCCTCGGTCGGCGCCGGCGGTGTCCGGGTGCGGCTGTCCGACCCCCGCCAGCGCGACCGGGCGCAGTCGGTCCTCGCCGACACGCTCGGCGCGCCCGCGCATCCCGACGGCGACCCGGCGAGCCTGCGTGGCCAGGTGTCGGCCGACGCCCCCGAGGCGTCGACCGCGATCGCGCTGCGGGCGGTGTCGCGGCTGACAGAGGCCGGGATCGCGGTGAGCGACTTCTCCTACGGGCAGCCGAGCCTCGACGAGGTGTTCCTCGCGCTGACCGGCACTCCCACCGATGCTCCCTCTGCCGATTCTCTGGAGGCCACCGCATGACCGAGCTCTCCGTCCGACCGCCGGCACGGCCCGCGGGGCCCGTCTCCGCCTCGCTCACGTTCGCCTGGCGGTCGGTGCTCAAGATCAGGCACGTCCCCGAGCAGCTGGGCGACGTGATCGGCATCCCGATCCTGTTCACGCTGCTCTTCACCTATCTCTTCGGCGGCGCCGTCTCCGGTTCCACCCACGACTACCTGCAATACCTGCTGCCCGGGACACTCGCCCTGGCGGTCGTGTTCGTGACCGTCTACAGCGGCGTGACCCTCAACCGCGACCTGACCACCGGTGCGTTCGACCGGTTCCGGTCGATGCCGATCTGGCGCCCTGCCCCGATCGTCGGCTCCCTGATCGGCGACCTCGGCCGTTACCTGCTCGCGGCCGGACTCGTCATCGGCCTCGGCCTCCTGATGGGCTACCGCGCCAGAGGTGGCGTGCTCGGCGTACTCGCTGCTGTAGCGCTCGTGATCGTGTTCGCCTCGGCGCTGTCGTGGGCCTGGATCGCGCTCGGCCTGGTGCTGCGCACCCCGACCGCGGTGATGAACCTCGGCTTCGTGCTGCTATTCCCGCTGACCTTCCTGAGCAACGTGTTCGTCGCACCCGCCACCATGCCCAACTGGCTGCGCCATGTCGCGGACGCCAACCCGATCAGCCACCTAGTCACGGCAGCGCGGGCACTGATGGACGGCACCGCTGCGGGCCACGACGTGCTCGTCGTGCTCGCCACCTCGGCCGTGCTCGTCCTCGTCCTCGCGCCCCTCACCGTGGTGCTGTACCAGCGGCGCCAGTAGCGCCGTCGAGGCCCTCGACACTCCAATGTCCGGCCACGACAAGCCACCGGACCGTCTGCGGAAGCTCGGCGGCTGAAGTCACTTCGCGACGGTCGGAGGTTCCCAGATCGAGTCTGTGCCTCTGGTGCGGCTCGTTCCGCGTCGGCGGCCGAGTCCGGATGTCCCGACCCAATGGACACGGCTCGAAACCCTGGCTGGCATCGGCATTGGGGTCTCCTGACACCCTGGTCGTGGCAGCCGAAGACCCGGCCCCATACCGACGTTGGGGGCTACGAGTCGGCCCGCTCGAGGATTGCCTTGAGGTTGGCCAGGTCCTTGCGGTTCGCGCGCCGCATCGCCATCGACATGACCGGCGCGGCAACGGTGGCGAACCCGGCGGGTTCGCCGGCGTTGCGGAGCGTCATCCGGGTGGTGGTGGGTGAGTCCTCGGCCCAGGTGTAGGTCGTCTCCATCGGGAACGGGCCTTCCTGGGTGCGCATCACCAGCCGCTGGCCGGGACGGTGTTCGGCGATTTCGTAGGTGTAGGCGAGCCGTCTGCCGAGGAAGTGGGCGACGAACGCGACCAGGCTCCCTTGCTGGACCGGCGGCTCGGTCTTCCACTCCACTGACCTGATGTTGGCGTACCACCTGGGGGCGTTGTCGGGGTCGGCAGCGTAGGCCGACACCTCGCTGACCGGCCGCGCGATGACGATCTCGGTGGTCACGTCGACCTTCACGATCCTGCTCCTTCGTCGGTGACCTTCAGCCGAGGGCCGGGCCCGGAGTTCCGCCCTCGGCGTGGGACTTGATGGTCTGCTGGACCAGAGCCCAGGTCTGGCTGGTGAAGGCCAAGTCGCTCTCGGGGTAGCCGTCCTCGAAGCCACGGTGGCGGAAGAGCAAGTTGGTGCCGCTCTCGGCGCGGAGCGCGGGGCCGAGCTCCCACTCGAAGACCGAGCCGTTCCAGAACGGGAAGCCGGACTCGATGGTGTAGCGGACGCTCTTGCCGTCGACGACCTCCACGGTGCAGTCCAGGTCGACCGGTGCCATAGCGAACCCGAACCGCGCCTTGCCGTCGACGACGTCGCAGTCCGACGTCCAGACCGAGCGCATGCCCTCGGTCGTGCTCAGGATCTCGACGAGCTTGTCAGCCCCGGCCTCGACGTCCAGCGCCAGGATCGTGGTGTCCATGGGTGTCTCTCCTCTTCCTGTACGACCCGCCGTTGCAGATCATTGTTTAAGTACCCGCTTAAATATAGGCTGATCTACGACAACAACGCAACACACCAACGAAGGCAGCAATGGACCCGCTCAAGGTCATCGCCGTGGAACGGCGCCGCCAGATCCTCGAACTGATCTGGCACGACGAGCTGTCCGCAGGCGACATCGCGGCCCGCTTCGACGTGTCGTGGCCGGCGATCTCCCAGCACCTCGGCGTACTCAAGGCGGCCGGGTTCGTGACCGAACGGCGCGAGGGACGATCGCGTCTGTACCGTGCGAACCCGCAGGCGATGGGTCACCTGCGTGTCGTCATCGAATCCATGTGGCAGAGCCGGCTGGACGACCTGAAGAGCGTCGTCGAAGCGGAGCTGCGCGACCAGGAGGACCAGTGAATACACCCCCGCTAGAGGTGACCACCCACATCGCAGCGCCCCCGGAGAAGGTGTGGCCCTACCTCACCGACCCCGCCCGCTACGCGCTCTGGATGGGCACCGAGGTCACCCTCTCCCCCACCCCGGGCGGCCTCTACCGGGTGCACATGCGCGAGGGCATCGAAGCGCGCGGCGAGTTCGTCGAGCTCGACCCGCCACATCGCCTGGTCTTCACATGGGGATGGCAGGACCACCCCGTCGTCCCGCCTGGCTCGACCACCGTCGAAGTCACCCTCCAGGCCACCGACGAGGGCACCCTCATCCGGCTCACCCACCGCGGGCTCCCCGACCCCGAATCCGTGGCCCACCACCGCCAGGGTTGGGAGAGCTACCTCCCCAGGCTCGCGACCGCGGTGACAGGAGGCGACCCCGGCCCCGACCCGAACGCGGACATGACCCTCTGATCGCGAACGCGAGGCCCCATGAGGGAGACGGGTGAGGCGCTAGGTCGTGAGTCCTCGACGTGCGAACTCAACCGCCTCAGCGAGGAGGGTCGCCCACAGGTCGCGGTTCACGGTCGGGATCGAGACCCACTCGCGGAAGACCTTCCCGGCCGGGGCGAACGGGTCGCCGTCGCCGTTGTCGATGAGCTCGGTGACCCGCTCGCGCGGCAGCTTCACGACGAGGCGCTGGGCCTTGTCGTCGAAGGAGGCCAGGAACTTCCCGGCCAGTCGCACGCAGGGGTAGCCCATCATCGTGGCTCGGCCGATGGCAGGGTCGTAGAGCAGGTCGTCGGTGAGCTCGTCGTACAGGTCCCGCGCGTCGTCCCCGCGCGACCGGTCTTCGCCGCCAACGGCACCCCGGCCTGCCCCAGCGCGCTCAGGTTGCGCTCGATGGTCCGGACGCTCACCTCGAAGTGTTCGGCCAGTCTCCGCGCCGTACGGCCCCGAGGTCCGGCCGCACGCAACTCCTCGACCAGCGCGTACAGGCGGTCGATGCGGTTCATACTCGGAGAATAGAGCCAGGTGGGGACAGTCCCGAGAGCTTCTTCGCCACGGGGTGTCCCTATCGTGCCGGTGCCGTTCGTCAGTAGGTCGGAGCGGGAATCGCCCGCGGAAAAGAGGAGCTACGGATGAACCAGTACCTGTTGTCGGTGTACGAGGTCGAGGGACATGGCGAGGACACACCTCCCACGCCCGAGGAGATGCGCGCCTTCATGGGTCGGGTGATCGCCCTGGAGGAGGAGATGGACCGCGCCGGGGCGTTCGCGTTCGGCGGCGCGCTGCACGGTCCCGACGCGACCACCGTGGTGCGCGGTGGGACCGGGCTGGACAAGGTGACCACCGACGGGCCGTTCGTGGAGGCCAAGGAGCAGATCGGTGGGTTCTACATCGTCAACGCCGAGGACCTCGACGAGGCGTTGACGTGGGCCGCCAAGGTCGTCGAGGCGATCAACCACGACATCGAGGTTCGGCCGTTCCGGGCGACCGGGCGGCTCGAGGCTGCCCCCGGCCACTGAGGGAGCCCGGGTCACATGGACGACGTCGAGCGCGCGTTTCGGGAGGCGCACGGTCAGGCTGTAGCGACCCTGACCCGGATCTTCGGTGACCTCACACTCGCCGAGGACGCGGTCCAGGACGCCTTCGTGACCGCCGTGGCCAGGTGGACCCACGAAGGCGTCCCGGACAACCCGGCCGGGTGGATCGTGACGACCGCACGGAACCGGGCCGTCGACGTCGTCCGACGTGGCCGGCGTGGCCGTCAGCTCACGGAGCAGGTCGCGACCGATCGGCTCCGCCTCGAGGGCGACGCCAGCGACGACGGGGCGTCGATCCAGCTCCCCGACGATCAGCTCCGGCTCATCTTCACCTGCTGCCACCCGGCACTGCGCCTCGAACACCAGGTGGCGCTCACCCTGCGGCTCGTCGCTGGTCTCACCCCCTCCGAGCTCGCCTCGGCGTTCCTGGTCAGCGAGGAAGCGATGGCCAAGCGCCTGGTTCGCGCGAAGTACAAGATCAAGGCCGCGAACATCGCCTACCGGGTGCCCGATCCGGGCAACCTCCCGGGTCGCGTGCGTGCCGTGCTAACGGTGCTCTACCTGATCTACAACGCCGGCGCCGACGACACCAACCGTTGTGACCTGCGAGCCGAGGCGATCTGGCTCACCCGCGTGCTGGTCGCACTGCTGCCCGACGAGCCGGAGACTGCGGGTCTGCTGGCGCTCATGCTGCTCAGCGACGCCCGGATGCCGGCCCGCAGCGATGCAGCCCGGGTCGTGCTCCTGCAGGATCAGGACCGGTCCCTCTGGGACAGCGCCATGATCGCCGAGGGCCAGGAGCTGGTGCTGGCGTGCATGCGACATCGCCGGCTAGGCCCCTTCCAGCTTCAAGCCGCGATCCAGGCCATGCACTGCGCCGCCCTCCGCTACGAGGAGACCGACTGGGACACCATCGTCCGGTTCTACGACCGGCTGATCGCAGTGATGCCCACCCCGGTGGTGATGATGAACCGGGCGATCGCGGTCGCGGAGACCGACGGCCCGGAAGCGAGTCTGGCCCTGCTCGAGGAGCTCCGGCGGGACCTGGACGAATACCACTTGCTCCATGCGTCTCGCGCAGCGATGCTCAACCGGCTCGGGCGTCGTGGCGAGGCCGCGGACGCCTACGGCCGCGCAGCGGCCCTGGCCCGCACCCGGGCCGACATCTCATTCCTCACCCAGCGGCAAGATGAGGCATTCAGCGCAACTGGTTAGCCAGCTCGACCAGGGACTGTGGCGCGAGGTCCGGGGTCTTGAAGTAGCCCGGGTACGGACCACCGGCCCGGTCGATCCAGGCCGTCGCAAGGCCGGCGCGAGCGGCGCCGTCGATGTCCCACGGGTGGACGGCGACCAACATGGCGTCCATGGGATCAACTCCGCATTGCTCGAGCGCGTAGGCGTACGCGCCTGCGACGGGTTTCCACGTGCCGGCTTGCTCGACGGAGAGGAGCGCCTCGAAGTTGTCTCGGATGCCGGCCCTGTCGAACAGTCCTGCGGCGACCGACGCAGCACCGTTGCTCAGTGTGACGAGCCGGATTCCCAGGCCGCTCAAGGCGCGGATCCCGTCCGGGACGTCGGCATGCACGCCGAGACCGGCGAACCCCGCCATGATGTGCTCCACCGCCTCCTCGGGTTCGCGCTTCAGCGAGAGCCCGTGGAGGCTGGTTCGGAGAGCCTCGGCCGCGAGCCGAGCGAACGGCTCACTAGCGTTCACGGCGGTCAGAGCGAAGCCATCGCGCAGGAGCCCCGCGAACCACGTCTTGGCCAGGTGTGCGGGGGCGCCAACGTCTTCGAATCGCTGACCCATGGGCGACATGTCCGAGAGCGTCTCGTTGACGTCGAAGACCAAGAGAGTCGGACGTCGGGGGCCGTCGGGACTCACAGATTGGTCTTTGCTGGAAGGAAGATGGTCGGCGCCCTGGTTCGTCACTACATCACCGTAGCCACGGACTCGCGGCCGTCCACGAGGTGACTGGCCGGCCAACGCTGTGGGCGCCGCGCTCCACGGCCTTGCGTAAGCGCGCTCACAGAACGCCGACCACACCTGACGGACGATCGTGGGTATGCGCTGGATCATCGCTGCCATCGCCGCAGCGCCCGAGTTGAGACGCCCACCGCGAGCTGGGCCTCGATGACCGGCTTCGGAGCCAGCTACGTCATCGCATCCCTGGCCGCCCGCGTTCAAGGAGTCGGAGCCGTGGGCTTCGCCGTCGTCCTGGGTGCACTGGCGCTCATCACCCTGCGACGTCCACGCCGCCGCGCTCTCTCATCCCAGGAGGACGAGCGCGTACCGCAAGCTCCCCAACGACTCGAGGAGAAGTCATGAGAGTGCAGGCCATCTTCAACGACACCGTCATCGCCGACAGCGCTGACACCGTGGTCGTCGAGGGCAACCACTACTTCCCGCCCGACGCCCTGCGGCCGGAGTACGTGCGGCCCAGCCGCACCCGAACGCTGTGTCCGTGGAAGGGGCTGGCCTCCTACTACGACGTCGAGGTCGATGGCGTGGCCAGTCGGAACGCAGCCTGGTACTACCCCCGTCCGTCGTTCCTGGCCCGCCGGATCAAGGGTCGCGTCGCCTTCTGCAACGGTGTCCAGGTTCGCGCTGTGCATGACGATGTCTTTCGTCCCTCACCTGACGAGCCGCGACGATGACGACGGCGACCACGAGACCCGGTGTGACCGTCTACTGGCGGCCGGGGTGCGGCTCCTGCCATGTCCTGCGCCGCGAACTCGATCGCGCCGGGGTCGAACGCACCGAGGTGAACATCTGGGAGGACCCGGCGGCTGCCGCGCTGGTCCGGTCCGTGGCCCGGGGCAACGAGACGGTGCCGACCGTGGTTGTCGGCAACCACGCCATGGTCAACCCCTCAGCCAGGGAGGTGCTCGCCGTAGCGGGCGTCCTGGACGGAGACGGATCGGCGCCGAAGGGCGCGCCGGTGACGCTGGGGCGGCTCGCGGGCGCCGGCTGGAGCCTCGCTGCAGCCGTCGGGTGGCTGGTCCTTGCGCTGACGCACCCGACCACCACCTATCACCTGGCCCCGCTCCTGACCGCCCTGGCCTGGCCGCTGGCCGCGGCACGTCAACCCGACCGCGCCACTTCGGCCAGGAACGCGCTCCGCGCCGTGGTCGGAAGCGCACTTCTCGCGGGGGTCGTCCTTGGCGTCCTGGCTCTCACGGGGGCGCTCGATGGTCCCGCATTGATCGGATCTACGGCGGCCCAGGAGTCGTTGATCATGATCGCCGCGGGCACCCTGATCAGCATCGGTTTCGTGCGGCATCACAGGGAGTGAGGTGACGTCGAGCGCGTGTTGAGGTTCAGCGCAGCGACGTGGTTGCAGCGAGCACCAGTTCCGCGAGGAACTGGTGCTCGGGGTCGATGAGGACCGGCATCGAGACGCGCTTTCGGCCCGCAGCCACTATGCCTGGTAGTCGGCGGATCCTTGTGAGCTGGCTGTCATGGGCTTCCTTGACCCGGGCGGCTCAGGCGAACGTGCCGAGCCAGGTGGTCAGGGCGTAGAGGGCGGCGTAGGTGAGGACGGCGACCGCCAGGCTCAGCGTCAGCTTCGGCCACACCCGGCGTGCGCCGGCAAGGGTGCATTGGTTGCGCCGCTTGAGCGACCAGGCGAGGAGACCGCCCAGGACAAGCAGGCCGGCGAGCCGGAAGAGCCAGGCATACCCGTCGTAGAGGGTGTTGGCCCACGCGTACGCCGTACCCGCACCGACCACACCGACCACACCGAGCACGGTGGGTCCTACGCAGCACAGGATGCCGGTCAGACCGGCCAGCATGCCCATGCGCACCGACGGCAGCTGCGAATCCGACTCCGATGAGGGGTCGAGGCCGTCGCGTTCGCCCGCCGGCGAGGGACTGGTGGAGCTGCTCATGGTGACAGTCTCTGCGGGATCGCGGCGCAGTTATGTAAGCGCGCACACCGAACGCCGGACCGGTGCCGACCTAGCGTGGGCGCCATGACGATCTCCGAGACCGGCCAGCAGCCACGCGAACGCGACGAGGTGTTCCTCGAGCTCACCCGGTCCATCTGCCCAGTCTGCAAACGCACCGTCGACGCCGAGGTCAACGCCAGGCAGAACCAGGTCTTCCTGCGCAAACGGTGCCCCGAGCACGGCGAGTTCGAGGCGCGGGTCTACGGCGACGCCGAGATGTACGTCGACATCCAGCGGTTCAACAAGCCCGGCACCCGGGCGCTGCAGACCCAGACCGAGGTCAAGGACGGCTGCCCGTCGGACTGCGGCCTGTGCCCGGAGCACAAGCAACACGCCTGCTTGGGGATCATCGAGGTGAACACCGGTTGCAACCTGGACTGCCCGATCTGCTTCGCCGACTCCGGAAGCCCGCGCGCCAGCGGCCCCGACGGCTACTCGATCACCCTCGACCAGTGCGCCACCATGCTGGACGCGTTCGTCGCGGCCGAGGGCGAGCCGGAGGTGGTGATGCTCTCGGGTGGCGAGCCCACCATCCACCCCGACATCCTCGCGATGATCGACCTGGCCCAGCAGCGACCGATCAACGCCGTCAACCTGAACACCAACGGCATCCGGCTGGCCACCGACAAGCGGTTCGTGGCCGAGCTGGGCCGCCGCAACCGGCCGGGCCGGCGGGTGAACATCTACCTGCAGTTCGACGGCCTGGAGGCCGAGACGCATCTGGCCGTGCGTGGCCGCGACCTGCGCGAGACCAAGCAGAAGGCGCTGGACAACTGTGCCGAGGCCGGCCTGACCGTCACCCTGGTGGCGGCCATCGAGAAGGATCTCAACGAGCATGAGATCGGACCCATCGTCCGATACGGGCTGGCCCATGCCGCGGTGCGCTCGATCGCGTTCCAGCCGGTCACCCATTCGGGACGCCACGTCGCATTCGACCCGCTGACCCGTTTGACCAACTCCGACGTGCTGCACGCCCTCGCCGACCAGCTCCCCCAGTGGTTCACGACCAAGGACTTCTTCCCGGTGCCGTGCTGTGCCCCGACCTGCCGGTCCATCACCTACCTGCTCACCCAGGGCCACCCCGACGACCCGGACTTCGGGCTGGTGCCGATCCCGCGGCTGCTGCAGGTCGAGGACTACCTCGACTACGTCGCCAACCGGGTGATCCCCGACTACGAGATCCGCGAGGCGCTGGAGAAGCTGTGGAGCGCCTCGGCGTTCGTCGGCACCGAGACCAACGACAGCCGCCTCATCAAGCTCTCCACCCAGGTCGCCGAGGCGCTCGACTGCGCCGACGCGTGTGGCGTCAACCTCCCCGAAGCGCTGGCCGGGATCACCGACAATGCGTTCATGATCGTGGTCCAGGACTTCCTCGACCCCTACACCCTCAACGTGCGCCAGCTGATGAAGTGCTGCGTGGAGGAGATCACCCCCGACGGCCGGCTGATCCCGTTCTGCGCCTACAACTCCGTCGGCTACCGCGAGCAGGTCCGCGCCGAGCAATCGGGGGTACCGGTCGCCGACGTGGTGCCCAACGCGCTCCCGCTGCAACCCCAGCTGACGACGACCCCCTACGGCAGCAAGCAGGCTCCCCGATGAGTGCGGACCTGGACGCCCAGACTCTCAAGGCGTGCTGTGCCGCCGGCTACTCCTCCGACCTGGTCTCCCTGCTGCTCGGAGACAGCTACCACCCGGGCGGGCTCTCGCTGACTCGGCAGCTGTTCGACCGCGTTGGGCTGACCGCCGGGCAGCGCCTGGTCGACGTGGCCTCGGGGAGAGGCACCAGCGCCCTGCTCGCGGCAGGTGAGTACGGCGCCCGCGTCGACGGCATCGACCTATCGGCGGCCAACGTCGCGCTCGCCACCGGGGCCGCGGCATCCGCGGGCCTGACCGACCGTGCCGACTTCCGCCTGGGCGACGCCGAGAACGTCCCGCTCCCCGAGAAGTGCGCGGACGTGGTGCTCTGCGAGTGCGCGTTGTGCACCTTCCCCGACAAGCCGACCGCGATCGCGGAGATGGCCCGGCTCTTGGTCCCCGGAGGCAGGCTCGGCCTCACCGACGTTGCCGCCGACCGCGAGCGGCTCCCCGAGGAGCTGACCGGGCTGACCGCCTGGATCGCCTGCGTCGCCGACGCCCGCCCGATGACCGAGTACGCCGACCTGGCCACCGCCGCCAGGCTGCGGGTGCTGACCACGGAATCTCACACCGACGCGCTGAGCCGGATGATCGACCAGATCGAGGCGCGGCTCGAGCTGCTCCGGATGACCGCCAGACCTCGCCTGGAGGCAGTCGGCGTGGACTTCGCGAGGGCCGGCCCGGTGCTCGGCGCCGCCCGGGACGCCGTACGTGACGGCGCGCTCGACTACGTGCTGCTCGTCGCGGAGAAGCCATGCGAGTGAGTCGTCTCCTCACCGGAACAGGCCTCGTCGTCGGGGCCGGCGCCGCCGGCTACGTCGGCCTGGTGACCGGTCGTCTCAGCCTCGACCTCGGGGTAGGGCGGCGAACCCGCGCACTGGGTCCACTGGTCGTCGACATCGCCGCACCTCGCGACGTCGTCTACGCGGCCGCCACCGCGCCGTACGCCGTCCGTCGGCCACGCGCCATGGCGGAGAAGGTGCAGATCCTCGAGCGCGGCGACGGGATGGTGCTCGCGGCCCACCGCACCCCCGTCGGCGGCGGGCTGGTCGCAGTGACCGTCGAGACGGTCACCTTCACCCCGCCCGAACGCATCGGCTTCCGGCTGGTCCGCGGCCCGGTGCCGTATGTCGCAGAGACTCTCGAGCTCGAGGAGACGCCCAGTGGGACCAGGCTGACCTACACCGGCGAGCTCGGCACCGACCTCGGTGCGCTAGGCCAGCCGTGGGGCGATGTCGTCGCACGCAGCTGGGTCGCCACGGTGCAAGTCTCCCTGGAGACCATCCGGACCGAGAGCGAACGACGATCCGCAGGCAAGCCGACGCCGCGCCGATGAGCTGCGGCGCATGCTGAGGCGTGGCCGCCGCGACGACATTGCCGGTTCGAGCCGCGCGGCCACCGACGACCTGCTTCACGACCTCGCCGCCGGAGGCTGGCGCCCGGCCGCCTGGGGGCACTTCCTCCTCGCCGCGGCCGAACGCTCGGCCGACCAGGCCCGCCTGCATCCACGCGCCCTGGCCGAGGTGAGCGCGCTTCACGGCCTGCTGCTGGCCGTGGCCCCGCCGTCGGGTCGGCGCTGGGTCTCGACCAGCTGGCTGCTGGCGAGCACGCACCTCGGGATGCTCGAGGATCGCTCTCACCTCGGCCCCGCCGACCTCCTGACCCTGGCCCGCGGCAACCTCCCCGCGGTCGTCAGCGCTCGGCACCCGTGGCTGGCAAGCCTCGCCATGGCCACCGACTTCGTCGACGGGAGGCTCGCCAGGCGCACCGGCACGACCACGCCGTTCGGCGCCTACGCCGACGTCTTCGCCGACGCCTCCTTCTGGATCTGGTTCAGCACCGACCGCGAGGAGCCCCGCGCCCTCAGGGTCACGGCTGCAGCGACCTGGCTCTTGCCCGTCGGAGTAGTGACCGCAGTCAGCGTCGCGAGGGGCCGAATAGTCGACGCTCCTCGCCCGCGCTGGGTCCGACCCGCTGCCACGCTTCAGGTGCTCCTCGCCGTCCGCGGGCTGTGGCGAGCACAGCGGCGCGTTGTCTGACATACCGCGGTTGTGTAAGCGCGCTCACCGACCGCGAGACGGCACCGCGGAAGCATTCAGCGTGTCAGCCACGAGATCGGTCAACGGATCCGACCTCGCCCAGTACGAACAAGGAGATCCTCATGACCCGCACGACCACGCCCAGCACTGTCGGGCACAGCAGTCTTGGTCGGGCTGTCCTCATCGGAGCCGTCGCCGGGGTGATCGCCTCGCTGGTGATGGCGATGTACGCCATGATGGCCGCCTACGCCAAGGACACGGGCTTCTTCACCCCGCTGTACCACATCGCCTCCCTGGTCACGAACGACTCGAACATGATGAAGTCGATGAAGGCCGACCAGATGAACGGCGACGCCTTCACGTTCCTGTTCGGTCCCGCCATCCTCGGCGCGATGATCCACATGATGACCGGCGCCATGTACGGCGCCGTGTTCGGCGTGATCGCCTCCCGGCTGCGGCTGGGGCTGGCCGCGCTCGCCGGCGTCGGGATGGTCTACGGGTTCCTCGTCTTCGTGATGAGCGCCTACATCGGCCTGCCGCTGGCAGCCGCGATCTTCAACAGCGGCGACCCGATCAAGAACATGGCCGAGATGGCCGGCTGGGGCACCTTCATCATCGAGCACCTGATGTACGGCGTGGCCCTCGGCGCCCTCACCGCCGTCGGACTCGCCCGGTCCTCGACCGCCCTGCCCGCCCGGGCCACGGTCGCCCAGCACTGATCCCACCTCTGAGAGCGGGTCGGGTGGCCAGTCCCCAGCCACCCGACCCGACGACACGAGCCCGCATATCGAGAAGGCTGAGACGATGGGAACCGAACCACCCAGCTGCCTGACCATCACCGACCCCGAGGACCTGGCCGGGGGCGCCCGCCCCTGGTCCCCGGGACGCAGAGAGGAAGACGTGGACATCGAGCGCGCCCGATCTGCCCCGGACAAGCTGTGGTGCATGTCCGAGGTCGACATCTTCTGCGACCTGAACGACGCCGAGATGGACGCCATGGCGCAAGCAGCGCCGATGAAGACCTATGCGTCAGGGGCGCTCGTCTACACACCCCACCAGCCGCTGGAGACCCTCTTCATCCTCAAGAAGGGCCGGATCCGGATCTTCCGCGTCTCCCCCGACGGGCGCGCACTGACCACCGCGATCATCGAGCCCGGCACGATCTTCGGTGAGATGGTGATCGTCGGCCAACAGATGCACGACAGCTTCGCCGAGGCCCTCGACGACGTCGTCGTCTGCGTGATGACCACCGGCGACGTCCGTCGTCTGCTCTTAGGCGACCCCAGGATCTCGGCCCGGATCTCCGAAACCCTAGGCCGTCGCATCGGCGAGCTGGAGCAGAAGTTCTCCGATGCGGTGTTCAAGTCCGTTCCCGAGCGGATCGCCGGCGCCCTCGTCACCCTCGCCGCCGCCTCCTCCGGAAGGCCCATCGGTCGCGGAGTCCAGGTCAAGCTCACCCACGAACAGCTCGCCGCCCTGGCCGCAACGTCGCGGGAGACGACGACCAAGATCCTCGGCGAGCTCGCCGACCAGGGGCTGATCACCCTGGGCCGCGGCCGGATCATCGTGCTCGACCAGGAGCGCCTGCGGCAGCTCGGTGGGTGAACGCTGCAGGTCCGCAGGTCAGAGGTTTCCCAGGTCGAGCCTGAACGCTTCTGCTGCGGCTCGTTCAGCGGCGGTGGCGCGGGTGTAGCGGATGAGCATGTCGGTGCGGGTCCAGCCGGCCATGGCCATGAGTCCGGACTCGGATCCGCCGGCGGCGAGCCAGCGGTGGGCTGCGGTGTGGCGGAGCTTGTGGGGGTGGAAGCCGTGGATGCCCGCGAGGGTGGCGCGGCGGCGGAGGGCCTTGCCGAGGCCGTCGTACCCGAACCGGGTGCCCCGGGTACCCAGCCACAGGGTTGGATCGTCGGCGGCTGGGTGCTGCTGTCGCAGGTCGAGGTAGTCGCGGATCGCCCGGATCGTGGCGGGGCCGACGGGGATGGTCATGCTTCGGCCGCCTTTGCCGAAGCAAACGGTGATCCTGCCGCGGGTCAGGTCGAGGTCGTCGGTTCGTAGTGCGATGAGCTCGCCGGCGCGGATGCCGGTCTCCATCATCAGCCGGATGATGGCTTCGTCTCGTCGGTGATGGAACGGCTCGTCGATCCGGAAGGTGGGATTCGTGCAGGTCCCGATCAGGGCGCGGAGCTCGTCGTCGGTCAGCGGCGTGACCACGGCTTGGCGCTGCACGGGTCCTTTGACTCCGACGAACGGGTCTCCGGGGAGCCTGCTCGTGGCGATGAGCCAGGCTGCGAGGCGTTTCACCGCCAGGTGTCGGGTCCGCACCGTCCCGGGTGCGCTGCCTGTTTCGAGGAGGTGCGCCATCCAGGTCTGCAGCGAAGTCCTGAGGATGGGCGCGCGGTCAGTGGTCTGACACCAGCCCAGGTAGCGGCGGGAGCCGTCGGTGTAGACGCCGATCGTGCCTGGGGCCTTGCCCTCCGCACGCATGGCGAGTTGCCACTCGGGGATCAGCTTGGACAGCGCGGCAGCGGTCAGCTCAGCGGTCAGATCCGGCAGGTGGTCGTCGAACGACCGTGCTGGCGGACCTGCGGTCGAGCCGGTGAACTGGATACGCGCCTGCTGCATGGGAGATGTGGACATGGCTGAACGCGACCAGCGATGCCCGGACGCGTCAGCCCGCGGGCAGTGGTCGTGTCGCTCAGGCCAGGGTCCAAATATGCAGAGTCCAGGTATCCCGGCCCTAAGTGGACACTTGATCAAGTTCGTAAATGCTTTCAGGCTCGGAATCCGTAGATTCCGAGCCTGAAATTGGTAGCGGGGGCAGGATTTGAACCTGCGACCTCTGGGTTATGAGCCCAGCGAGCTACCGAACTGCTCCACCCCGCGTCGCGTGAAGGAGTCTACGGGTCACGCGCGACTCGCTCAAATCGGTGGTCAGGACCGGCCGAGGAGGTTCAGTGCGTGCGCGACCTCGGCGCGGGCCTGGTGGTTGAGCTTCACCCACAGGGCACCGTGTCCGTGCTGGAGCGCCCGGTCGGCGGCGGCGAAGTCGCGCTCGGCCTTCTGCAGCAGGGCGCGGGCCTTGGCCTGGGAACCCTTGCCGGGGTGGTGCTGTCCACCGCCCGGGTGGTGGACCGGTGGCGGTGAGCCGCCGGCCATGTCGGTGATCGCGTGCACGAGGGTGTCGCCGATGCCGACCTGCGAGCCGTACTGGACCATCACGTAGCGCAGGGTGAGGGACGACGCCGTGTCGCTCACGGCCCGCGTCGCGTACACGGGTACGACGTACATCACCTGCGAGCCCAGCGGTACGGCGATCACGTTGCCGTACTGCGGCGTGGCGTCACCGAGCTTGAACCGCTGCGTCTTCCGAGTGATCCGGGGGTCCGAGATCAGGTTGCTGAAGGCCTGGCCAGGCCCCGGGACGTTCTGGTTGTGGGGTTGCTCGACCAGGATCTTGCCGTAGTCGGGCGAGGTGGCGTCGGAGTCCGCGGACACGAAGCCGACGAGGTTGGCCTTGCCGCGTGGCACGAAGTTGGAGGTCAGCGACCAGACCGGCTGTCCCGTCTCGGGGTCCGTGGTGAACATCCGCACCGGTGCCTGGAACTTGTCGATGATGTTGGGCCGCGGGTCGAGCGACACCTGCCACTGGTTGTTGGCCTGGTAGAAGTCGTTGGCGTCGGTGACGTGGTACTTCTGGTACTGGTAGCGCTGGACCTTGAACATCTCCTCGGGATAGCGCAGGTGCGACATCAGGTCCGGCGGGATCTGGTCCTTGTCCTCGACCGTGCCCGGGAAGGCGCTGCGCCAGGCCCGGAGGATCGGGTCGGAGTCGTCCCAGGCGTAGAGCGTGACCTTGCCCGTGTAGGCGTCCACGGTCGCCTTGACCGCGTTGCGCATGTAGTTGATCTGGTCCGTCGGCAGCGTGTGGACCCCCGACGGCTGGCTCACCGAGTCGGTGGTCATCGTCGCGAAGGAGTCGCGCTGCGCCTGCGGGTAGTGGTCGGTGGTGGTGTAGCCGTCGACGATCCACTCGATGTGCCCGTCCACGACCGCGGGATACACGTCGCTGTCGAGCGAGAGCCAGGGGGCGACCTTCTCGACCCGGGCGAGCGGGTCACGATAGTAGAGGACGCGGCTGTCCGGGCCGATCCGTGACGAGAGCACGAAGTTGGTGTCGCCGAACTTGACGGCGTACATCAGCTTGCGGAAGAAGGAGCCGACCGCGACGCCTCCCCCGCCGGCGTACGTCGTGGTGGTCTTCGTGCCGTTGGCGGTCAGGTCGAGCTCGGCGGCCTGTGAGTTCGAGGTCCGGCCGACGATGGAGTAGTTCGGGCTGTCCTGACCGAAGTAGATCTTGTTCTCGAACGGCCCGGTCGACTTCACCAGAGCGTTCTGGTGAGGGTCCTGTCCCTGGGCCCACTGCACCTGGCCGCTCTCCTCCGAGTCGTTCGCCGGACGCTGGTTGCCGAAGGCCGCGATGATGCCGTTGCCGTGGGTGTAGACGGTGTGGAGGTTGGACCAGCTCTGCTGGCTCGTCGGGATGCCCGTCTGGTCGAGTTCGCGGACGCCGAGCACGAGGGAGCGGTCGAAGCCGTCGATCGGGTAGTGGTCGACGTCGAGGACCGGCGGTACCGAGTAGTACGACGCCACCTGCTGGGACTGCTCGAAGGTCCGCGAGATCAGCTCTGGGTCGACCACCGGGACCGACTCGGTCTGGTCGATGAGGTCCTGCACCGAGGCCGCGGTCGCATTGGCGGGGTCCGTCTCGGTCTGGAGCGCACCGAGGTCGTACGCCTCGCGCGTGGCGGCGATGTTCGCCGTGATGTACGGCGCCTCCTTGTTGGGCTGCGACGGGTCGACCTGGAAGTTCTGGACGAAGGCCGGCCAGATCAGACCCAGCAGGATCGAGGTACCGATCAGCAGGGAGATCCCGACGCCCGGCAACAGCCAGTTGCGTCGCCACACCGTCACGAAGCAGAGCACGGCACAGATCAGCGCCACCCCGACCAGGATGTTGCGCGCCGGCAGCAGGGCGTGCTGGTCGGTGTAGCCCATCCCGGTGACCAGCTTGCCGGAGCCGGTGACGAGGTCGTACCGGTCGAGCCAGTAGCCGACCGCCTTGGCCAGCAGCGCCAGCCCGATCAGGATCGACAGCTGGACCGTCGCCGTCCCCGACATCCGGTCGGTGGTGGCCTGCAGCCGGATGCCGCCGTACAGGTAGTGGACGACGACCGCGCTGAGGGCGGCGAGCACGAGTACCGCGATCGCGAAGCCGACCAGGAAGTGCAGCCACGGCAGGGTGAAGACGTAGAAGCCGACGTCCTTGTGGAAGTAGACGTCGGAGGTGTGGAACGGCTCACGGTTGGCCCACAGCAGGAAGATGCGCCACTTGCCGTTGGCCGCGACCCCGCCGAACAGCCCGATCACCGACGAGGTCGAGACCACCAGGAGCAGACGGATGGGAGCGACCGCGTCGCGGTAGCGGTCGAGCCCGGTCTGCTCGGGCGAGTCGGGCCGGTGGAAGGGCCGGGCCCGGTAGGCGATGACCATGTTGGCCGCGACCGCGCCGCCCATCAGCAGCCCGAAGCCCAGGAAGAGGCCGACCCGCGTCCAGAGCATGGTGTCGTAGACGCCGGAGTAGCCGACCGAGGAGTACCACAGCCGGTCGGTGTAGAGCGACGCGAACATCGTGACGAGGAAGAAGGCCACGATCACGCCGAGGACGACGAGCAACAGGATCCGCGCCCGGCGCGAGCGGCGGGGCGGGAAGTCGTCGTACTCCTGCTCGAGGGGGTCACTCACGGCGGTCTCCCTCCTCGAGCGTCGCCCGCACCAGCTCCACCAGCTCGGGCACGAGCGCCTCGCCCATGATCACCGAGGCGTCCTCGTCGTGGGCCCGCAGCCGCAGGGCACAGTACGACGCGCCGGTGCGGGTCGCGGCGGCGACGATCCTGACCTCCTGCCGCTCCGGATGCTCCGATGCGAAGGCGGTGGCCTCGTCCGGCTCGTCCGGCAGCTGGGCCTCGACGTCGGGCGGGAGCACGAACCGCTCCACCATCGCCGCACACCCGTGCACGGTCTCGGGCCAGGTGATCGTCGCGAGCTGGTCCTCCAGCGGCCGGCCGGCGGTCAGGCCCTCCTGCTCCACCGGGGTGAGCGCCGCGTCGCCGAGACTGTCCGCGAGGTGGGGCTCGCGCACCATCAGCTCTGCCGTCTCGACCAGTGCGAACAGCCGCGCCGGCTGGTCCCAGCCGGCTTCCGCCGCATGTCGCTCGATCTCCACCACGGCCGCGGCCAGGCCCTCGTCGGTCATGACGGCTCGCACGACGGGAGCGTGGCGTTGTGGTCGGCCGACCACGCCTTCACCTCGGAGATCGCCTGCTCGAGGGTCGCCGCCTTCACCAGGCGCATCGAGGCGTGGTCTCCGCCGAGGGCGTCGCTGCAGTTGGACGGCGGCACCAGGAAGAGCTGGGCACCGTCCTGCCTGGCGCCCGCGATCTTCTGCTGGATCCCGCCGATCTCGCCGACGGTGCCGTCCGCGGCGATCGTGCCGGTACCGGCGACGACCTGACCGCCGGTCAGCGAGCCCGGGGTCAGGAGGTCGTAGATCGACAACGCGAACATCAGCCCGGCACTCGGTCCGCCGATGGTGTCGGAGATGTTCACCGAAACCTTGAACGGGAACGTGTAGCCGACCTGCAGCTGGACCCCGACCAGACGATGCCCGTCCACGGTCGTGGGCGTCAGCCGGACCTTGACCCGCTTGCCGTTGCGCTCGACCACCACCGGCACCGACCCGCCGTCCGGTACGGCGGCGATGAGCTTGCCGACGTCGGTGTGCTGCGTGACCGGCGTGGCCCCGATGCGCCGGAGGATATCGCGCACCTTGAGCTTGCCGTCGGCCGGCAGCTTGGGGGTGACGCTGACGATCTCGATCGCAGGGTGGAGGTGGTAGCCCAGCTGCTTCAGCGCCGCCGCCACCGCGGAGTCCTGCGAGGTCACCATCTCGACCTGGCCCTCCTGGGTGTCCTGCTGCTGGTTGCCCGTCGAGCCGTAGACCGCCGAGAACGGATAGACCCCGTCGTCCTTCGAGAACCACGTGCGCATCAGCGTGAAGAGGTCGAGGTTGGAGTTGCGCTCGGTCACCGACACCGTCGTCATCCGGAGCTGCCCGGCGTCGCGGTAGGTGCGGTGCCCCTGGACGTCGACGATCGGCTGCTTGCCGTTGTCACCCAGGACGTTGATGGTGAGCCCCGGGGCATAGGTGACGTAGGGCAGCGGCGTGACCGCGGTGTACAGCCCGAGGGCGACGAACAGCGGCACGGCCAGCAGAGCGGCCCAGGTGCGCTGCGTCATGCGGGCAAGCCTCTCACCCCGCCGAAGTCAGGACGCGCGACGGGTGTCACCGGCGGACCGGGTGGACGGGCGTACTGCGACCCCGGTGCCGCGCTCGTGGGGGCTCCTCCGCCCGGGCGGCGTCTTCCGCGGGGCCCGGGTGGGCTTGGCGATCGCGTCGCCGAGCCGTCGTACGGCGACCTCGCGGTCGACCTGACCGCGGCCCGCACGGCCCAGCCACGAGACCCAGAGCATCGCCAGCACGGTCGCCACGACCGGCGGGGCCAGCCACCACAGGATCTGCACCGGGCCAGCGTAGGCACCCTGAGGGCCGCCGTCGGCGAGGCGCGCCCTCGCGGCGCCGGGCCGCCTCAGGGAGTGCCGACCCACTCCTCGGAGCCGTCCGCGAACTGCTGGTGCTTCCAGATCGGCACCTCGGCCTTGAGGGTGTCGATGAGCGCCTGCGAGGCCGCGAAGGCCTCGCCGCGGTGGGTAGAGGTCGTCGCGATCACGACCGCGATGTCACCGACCTCGAGCCGGCCCACGCGATGGAGGGCCGCGACGCCGCGCACGTCGTACTGCTCCGCGACGAAGGCGCAGACGCGGCGGAGGGCGTCGAGGGCGGTGGGGTGGGCGGTGTAGTCCAGCCCGCGTACGCCGAGGCCGTGGTCGTGGTCGCGGACGCGGCCCACGAAGAGCGTCAGCCCGCCGGACGCCTCGTCGTCGAGCGCGGCGAGCACCTCGGCGACCTCGAGCGGCGTCTCGCGGAGGTCGACCAGCCGCACCGCGGACGGCGGGGGGCCGGGCGCATCTGCGGGCAGGTCTTCGGGCACGCAGCGACCCTAGGCCATGCTGCGGGGTGCGGCCGTGGCTCGTCCGCGGTCAGCGAACGCCCGGGATCGGTGACCGCGCACGGCGTACCGTGGAGGCATGACCAACGAACCGCCACCGGAGGACCCGGAGGGGGCCAATCCCTTCCGCGGGACGCCGTTCGAGCAGTTCTTCGGCGGCACGCCCGACCTCGGCCAGCTCTTCAGTCAGCTCCAGTCGATGATGCAGCCGTACGACGGGCCCCTCAACTGGGACGTCGCCGTCGACACGGCCCGCAAGACGGTCGCGCAGCAGGCCGACCCGACGCCGTCGCAGAAGCAGCGCGACGATGTCGCCGACGCCGTACGCCTCGCCGACCACTGGCTCGACGAGACCACCCACTTCCCCTCCGGCGTGACCTCCACCGCCGCCTGGAGCCGTGCCGAATGGGTCGTCGGCACCACGGACGTGTGGAAGGTGCTGGTCGAGCCGATCGCCGCCTCGTCCGTCGGTGCTCTCGGCAACGCACTCCCGGCCGAGGCGGCCTCGATGGGTGGCCCGATCCTGGCGATGCTCGGCAAGGCCATCGGCGCGATGCTCGCCTCACAGGTCGGCTCCGGAGTCGGTGCGCTCGCCGGTGAGGTGCTCACCGCGTCCGACATCGGGCTGCCGCTCGGAGCGCCCGGCAAGGCCGCGCTCGTCCCGGCCAACGTGATGCGCTTCGCCGAGGGGCTCGACGTACCCGAGAGCGACGTCCTGCTCTACCTCGCGCTGCGCGAGGCGGCCCACCAGCGGCTCTTCGCCGGCGTGCCGTGGCTGCGCGACCACCTGATCGGCGCGGTCACCGACTACGCCAAGGGCATCGAGATCAACACCAGCAGCATCCAGGAGACGATCGAGGAGCGCCTGCACGGCGTCGACCCCACCAACGCCGAGGCGATGCAGGAGCTGATGGAGGGCGGGCTCTTCGACATCCCGCGCTCGCCCCAGCAGGAGTCGGCGCTCCAGCGGCTCGAGATCGCGCTGGCACTGGTCGAGGGCTGGGTCGACGAGGTCGTCAGCCAAGCCACTGCCGAGCGGATGCCGGCCGCGGCCAAGCTCCAGGAGGCCGTACGCCGCCGCCGTGCCGCGGGAGGTCCCGCGGAGGAGACCTTCGCGTCGCTGGTCGGCCTCGAGCTCCGGCCCCGGCGCCTACGCGACGCCTCCACGCTCTGGGGCTCGTTGCGTACCCGGCAGGGCGCCGAGGCCCGCGACGGCGTCTGGATGAGCCCGCACCTGCTGCCCACCGAGGCCGACCTCGACGACCCGCTGGGATTCCGCGAGGGCTCCGACACACCGTCGCAGCTCAGCGAGTCCGACTTCGACGCCGAGCTGCGCGACCTGCTCGACGGCGGGATGGGCGGCGCCGCCGACGGACCGCCCGAGGAGGCGTGACCGCACACGCCTCGGCGTTGACCACGCTGCACGCCTGGTCAGCGCCCTCCCCCGGGCAGGCGGCACTGCGCGATGCGTTCGTGGAGCACCTCGCCGAGCACCCGGACGGCCTGCAGCGCTCCTGCTTCCCCGACCACCTGACCGCCGGCACGATCGTGCTCTCGGCCGGACTCGACGGCGTACTCCTCAACCTGCACCGCAAGGCGCGGCGCTGGTTCGCGTTCGGTGGCCACCACGAGCCGGGCGACGCCTCGCTCGCGGCCACCGCGCTCCGTGAGGCGCGGGAGGAGTCGGGGCTCGCCGAGCTGCGCTTCGACCCCGTGCCGGTACACCTCGACCGCCACGCCGTCGACTTCTGCGACCCGCGCGGCACCGTGCACCACCTCGACGTCAGGTACGCCGCGGTCGCGCCGGACGGCAGCGGGCCTCGGGCGAGCGACGAGTCGCTCGACGTGCGCTGGTGGCCGGTCGACGCGCTGCCGACCCTCGAGCAGGAGATGCACGAGCTGATCGCCCTGGCCCGCGAGCGGCTTCAGTCGGCGGCGCCCTCGAGCCGAGCCCCCGCGGAGTAGCCGTCGAGCCAGGCCTTGGCCCGCTCGGCGTGGGGATAGCGGTCGACCCACGACCAGAAGGTCGCGTTGTGAGCCGGCTCGAGCAGGTGGGCGAGCTCGTGGACGAGCACGTAGTCGACCACCCAGCCGGGCATGCCCTGCATCCGGCGCGACAGCCGGATCGTGCGGTCGGCCGGGGTGCAGGAGCCCCAGCGGGACCGCTGGTTGTCGACCCAGCGGACCGACAGTGGCGCCGGCCGGCCGTCGAGCCACGCCCGACCGAGGGTGTCGGCGCGGCGCATCAGGTCGTCGTCACTGGGACGCCGGCGCGCCTCTGCCCGCTCCACGCGGGCCACCATCGTCTCGACCCACTCGGCCTCCTGGGCCCGGCTCAGGCTGGCCGGCATCAGGACGACGATGCGGTCACCCTCGCGGTAGGCCGAGACGGTGCGCCGACGACGACGCGAGCGGCGGACCTCCACCAGGGGCTGCGTCGTCGACATGCCGCTCACGCTAGCTGCGGTCGCCGACAACCCGTCCGCGCCGTGCCGATGGTGGGGTCACGACACCTTCTCGGCCCAGGCGAGCAGTCGCTCACGCGGCCAGGTGTTGACGATCCGGTCGGGATCGATGCCGGCAGCCTCGGCGCGCTCGCAGCCGTAGTCGAGGAAGTCGAGCTGGCCCGGCGCGTGGCTGTCGGAGTCGATCGAGAAGCGGCAGCCGAGGTCGCGGGCGAGCTCGAGCAGCGCCGTCGGCGGGTCACGCCGCTCGGGACGGGAGTTGATCTCGACCGCGACGTCGTGCTCGACGCAGGCCTCGAACACGGCCCGCGCGTCGAAGCGGCTGCCCGGCCGGGTGCCGCGGTTGCCGGTCACCAGTCGGCCCGTGCAATGACCCAGCACGTTGGTCCGGGGGTTGCGGACGGCACCGATCATGCGGCGGGTCATCTGGTCGGGCTCCATCGCCAGCTTGGAGTGCACGCTCGCCACCCGGACGTCGAGCCGGGCCAGCAGCTCCTCGCTCTGGTCGAGACCGCCGTCGTCGAGGATGTCGACCTCGATGCCCTTGAGGAGGGTGAAGCCGCCCCCGGCCAGGTGCTCGTTGACGGCGTCGACCACGCCGAGCTGCTTGGTCAGCCGGGCCGGGCTGAGGCCGTTGGCGACGGTCAGCCGGGGCGAGTGGTCGGTCAGCACGAGGTAGTCGTGGCCCAGCTCCATGGCCGTGAAGGCCATCTCCTCGATCGGTGAGCCGCCGTCGGACCAGTCGGAGTGCGAGTGCAGGTCGCCCCGCAGCGCCGCGCGGAGGTCGCGCCCGCCCTCGGTGAGCGGCCCGGCGTACTCGCGCTCGAGCCGGGCGAGCCGCTCCGGGAGCTCGCGCCGTACGGCGGACTCGACCACCGCGGCCGTGCTCGGGCCGATGCCCGCGAGCTCGGTGAGCGTGCCCGCGTCGACGCGTGCGGCCACCTCGTCCGCCGGCAGGGGCAGGATCGTGGCCGCTGCGTTGCGGAACGCCTGCACCCGCCGGGTCTCCTCGCGGCCGCGCTCCATGAGGAACGCGACGCGACGCAACGCGGCCACCGGCCCCGCGTCGTACGGCGTCTCGTGCGGTGGTGTCATCCGGGGCTCCTCCCTCACCAAGTATTTTCCCTCCACACCCGGTGCACGACATTGTGGCTGGTCAGCGCCGGTTCGGAGAGGCCGCCCCGCCTCGGCTCCACAGTGCGTACACAGGCCGGGACCCCACGCTCCACCGCTTGTCCACAGGGTGCCGCGGAGTTGTCCACAGGGCTGTCCACAGGTGAGGGGGTCAATCCGCCGTCGCCCGTTGACCCCCCACCCGCATCCTCCTAGCGTGACCGCAGACGGGGCCCCAGGCCGCCGAACGACGCCAGCAAGGGGAAGGCAGACGTCGTCAGGTACCTGGGTCCCCGTCTTGCCACACCGGGATCCCCCGCCCGGTGGCGGTGAGCAACGACCGGTGGAGCTCGGGACACGCCGCTCGCGGGCCGCGGGGATCCCCCTCCTGCAGGTCGTCTGTCGCGAGCGTGCCGGGCTGGGCCTGCGCCCCCAACGCAGTGCCCAGCCCAGGTCTCGAACCCCTCGTCGGGCGGCCCGACCGTCGGCGAGGCCGCTGAGCGTGAAAAAACGCGGTTTCACGCTCACGGTGTGCCGAGTACCTCCGGCGCCCCGCGTGCCGTAGGGTCGAGGCGACCGAGTGGCCACGTCACCTGGTCCCGGCGGGCTTCCCCTCCCATCCCCGTCGCGACGACCGAGAACGAACAAGCAAGGAGGCCGTCATGGCGGAGACCTGGAGCGGCGAGTTCTACTGCGTGAAGTGCAAGGAGAAGCGTGAGGCCGAGGGCGAGGTCCGCGTCAACGACAAGGGCACCCGCATGGCGAAGGGTGTGTGCCCTGTCTGCGGTACCAACCTGAACCGCATTCTCGGCAAGGCCTGAGCCGCAGCGCCCAGACGTACCGACCCCCGGACCCACGTCCGGGGGTCGCGTCATGTCCGGGCCACCTGTGGATGACCAGCCCGCCGGCCGCCCGACCTGTGCCACCGTGCCGGGATGGGGTCGACGGGCTGGGGCGCGCTGGCGCGACCGGTGCTGCGGCCGGGGCTGCACGTCGTACGTCGTGACGACGCGCACCTGCAGGTGGGGCTCGACCCGCCCGACCGGCTCGTGCTGCGCGACCTGCCCGGGCTCCACGACGCACTCACCGGCCATCAACGCACCCCGCGCACAGAGGTCCGGCAGGTGCTCGACCAGCTGGTCGAGGGCGGCTGGATCGTCGACGCCGGGAGCGTCGGGCGTGCGGCGCAGGAGGAGGCCGCTCGGCGTCCCCCGCTCGCGCTGGTGGCCGACCCGCTGCTCACCGACGCCCTGACGCGGGTCTGCGCCAGCGCCGGGCTCCGGCTGGATCGGGCCGCCGAGACCCGGCTGGTCGCCACGGTCGGGGAGCCACGGCGTGGGCTCTCCGACCAGCTGGTCCGCGACGACGCCGCCCACCTCTGGCTGGCGGTCCTGCCGCGGACGGTGCGGATCGGCCCGTTCGTGGAGCCCGGCCGGACGGCGTGCCTGCGATGCGTCGACGCGCATCTGGGCGATGGTGACGCACGACGTGCCACGGTGCTGCACCAGCTGGAGGAGCTCCCGGCGGCGCCGTACAGCGGCTGGGACCCGCTCCTCGTCCAGCTGGCGGCGGCCTGGGCGGTGCGCGACGTCGTACGCCGGCTCGACGGCCGGCCCCCGGCGCTCCGCTCGGCCAGCGTCACCGTCTCGGTCGAGCTCGAGGTCACCCGACGTGACTGGCTGCGCCATCCCCACTGCGGCTGCGCCTGGGGCTAGGGCCACGCCCTAGGTGTACCGGTGGTTCACCACCACTCGCTGTCGAGCTTGCCCTCGATCGCGCGCAGGTGGACACGCGCGCAGTCGTCGCAGTAGGTGCGCCGGCGGCCGTTCTCCACTGACGTGACCCAGGTCAGCGTCTCGGCGTCGTCGGCCCGACGTCCGCAGAAGTCGCACGTCCTCACGTTCGCCAGACTACGCGCCCCGGAACGTGCAGGAGCCCGGTACGACGGGCGTCGTACCGGGCTCCAGAAACACAGCGATCAGGTCGAAGGCGGTGTCTCTCAGATGGCGCGGGCCAGGGCCAGACGCGCCTGTCGCGCGGCCCGCTCGGCCTTGCGACTCAGCCGACGGGCCGCCGCCTGCTGGCGACCGCGGCGGATCTGCTGCGCCTCTCCCAGGCGCGCGTCCATCTGTGCGCGCGCAAGATCTTCTTGCATGAGGATGTTCATCATCAGCTTGTTTCCGTTCTGGTGAGTGTTCAAGAAAGTGCTTTCGTTGTCGGACGGTGCCGGCCGTGGACTACGCGGCCTGCTCGTTCTTTCGCGGACGGCCTCGGGGCCGCTTGCGGGGGATCACCACTCCTTGCAGGAACAGCTCTCCGCCCCACACGCCCCACGGCTCACGCCGCTCCAGCGCACCGTTGAGGCAGAGGTCCCGCACCGGGCAGTCCCGGCACAGCGCCTTGGCGAACTCGACGTCGGCAGGAGACTCGGCGAACCACAGCTCCGAGTCGTTGACTCGGCACGGCAGCAGCTCCTCGGGCTCCTGGACAGCCGCGTCGTGGAGCTCACCGAGCGACGCAGGCAGCGCCTCGGCGGTCCCGTCCCGGCGGTCGAGAACAGTGATGGTCATGTCTTTCACCTCCTTGTGTGACCTGATCGCTTGTGTGGGAAGTCGTTCGGAAATCAGAAAGGCCGCGGATCCCGGTGTCGGGTTCCGCGGCCTGGAGGCTGCCGGTGGCTGTCGTGAAATCAACAGGTCGGTGGTCTCCAGGCACTGGTCCCCGGGAAGTCGCCCTTGGTCGTGAGGCCCATGACGCCGATGTGGCGGACACGGGCACACGTCGACACCTGAGCGCCGGCGAAAGCCGAAATTGCGGCAAGCGCGACGGAGGTCTGGCCATACGCGGGCATGCCGGAGATCGGGCTCTGAGCCGTGATCGTGAGGGTGTTGCTCATGCGGGCCACCTCCTTCGGGGCTTCGGGCGCGGACCTTGCCAGGGGTCCTGGTGCGCAGATTGACGTCGTGCGAGGAACGCTACCGGCGGCGGGTCGTAAGCAGCAAACGATTTAGTGGGTATTTCGGGAGAAGTTTCCGGACCGTTACCCCACGACCGCCAACAACCCGTCGCCGTAGCGCTCGAGCTTGGCCGGACCGACCCCGCTGATGCGGAGCAGGGCCGCGGGCGAGGTCGGTCGCTGCTCGGCGATCAGCTGCAGCGTGGCGTCGGTGAAGACCACGAACGCCGGCACGCTCTCCTCGTCGGCGCGTTCCTTGCGCCAGGCGCGCAGTCGCTCGAAGAGCTCCTCGTCGTACGACGCCGGGCAGTCGGCGCACCGGCTGCGCTTCTTCTCCGCAGCGGTCGAGAGCGGCTTGCCGCACTCACGGCAGTGCACTGCTCGCCGGGGGCGAGGTCGCGTGGCGACGGCACGCGCCTCGTCGGGGAGCAGACCGGTCAGGAAGCGGGACGCCGAGCGGCTGGCCCGGCCACCGGGTGCCCGGGCGGCCGCCCACGACACGGTGAGTCGCTCACGGGCCCGGGTCATGCCGACGTAGAGCAGGCGCCGCTCCTCCTCGATCTCGGCGGGCGACGTCGCATGCGTGAGTGGCATCGCGCCGTCGTGCATCCCGGCCAGGAAGACGGCGTCCCACTCGAGCCCCTTGGCCGCGTGCAGCGTGGCGAGGGTGACGCCACCGGCGGCCGGGGCGTGCTGCTCGGAGGCGCGCCGCTCCAGGTCGGCCACGAACTCGGCGGCGGTGAGTCCGGCGGACTCCTCGGCGATGGTGACCAGCGACTGCAGCGACTCCCACCGATCGCGGGTCTGGCCGCGCGCGGTCGGCGCCTCGGGCGTCCAGCCCATGCCGCTCAGAGCCGCGCGCACGAGGTCGAGCAGCGGGGTCTCGCCGTCGTCTTGGTGGGCGGCGCCACGGAGCAGGGTCACCGCCTGCCGCACCTCGGCCCGCTCGAAGAACCGCGTGGCGCCGCGGACGACGTAGGCGATGCCTCTGCTCGCCAGCGCCTCCTCGAAGGCCTCGGACTGGGCGTTGATGCGGAAGAGGACGGCGATCTCAGACGTGGGGACGCCCTCGCCGACCAGGGCGACGACGGCGTCGGCCACCAGCTCGGCCTCGGCCACCTCGTCGAGGGCGGGGGCGAAGCGCACCGCCGGGCCGGACGGCCGCTGGGCGCGCAGTCGCACCGAGAGCGTCCCCGATCCCGACAGCACCGCGTTGGCGGCCTCGACCACCTCGGGGGTCGAGCGGTAGTTGCGGGCCAGCTCGACCGACGTCGTACCCGGGAACTTGCGGGCGAAGTCGCGGAGGTAGTCGGCGTTGGCGCCGGCGAAGGAGTAGATCGTCTGGGCGGGATCGCCGACGACGCAGAGCTCGTCACGACCGCCGAGCCACAGGTCGAGCAGGGCGGACTGGAGCGGCGAGACGTCTTGGAACTCGTCGACGACGAACCATTTGTACTGGGAGCGGACCTGCGCGGCGACCCGCTCCTCCTCGGCCAGCATCCCGGCGGTGAGCAGCAGGACGTCCTCCATGTCCATGCGGGCCTGCGCGCGCTTGACCTCCTCGTAGCCGCTGAAGAGGCGGCCGACCGTCTCGAGGTCGAGACCGGCGACCTCGCGGCCCCGGTCAGCGGCGACGCGTGGGTAGTCGTCGGGACCGACGTTGCTGACCTTCGCCCACTCGACCTCGGACGCCAGGTCGCGCAGCAGCGCCTGGTTGGCCTGGACCCGCAGGCGGCGTGCCGACCCTGCCATCAGCGCCAGCTTGGACTCGGTGAGGGTGGGCAGGTCGCCGCCGTACGTCGTCGGCCAGAACCACCGCAGCTGGCGCAGAGCGGCGCTGTGGAAGGTGCGGGCCTGGACCCCAGGCGCGCCGAGCAGGCGCAGCCGGCCGCGCATCTCGCCGGCGGCGCGCGTGGTGAAGGTGACGGCCAGGACCTCGGTCGGCGCGTAGATGCCCTGCGCCACGCCATGGGCGATCCGGTGGGTGATCGCACGGGTCTTGCCGGTGCCCGCGCCGGCGAGCACCCGGACCGGGCCGCGCAGCGCCTCGGCGACCTGGCGCTGCTCGGGGTCGAGGGCTGCGAGCAGCTCGGGGGCGTCGGGCACGATCGGGGAACAACTCCTGGTCAGAGGTCGTTACGGGAGAGCACTCACAGTAGACGTCGGAAGGGACAGTCCTCGATGAGCTCGGTCACGATGTACACCACCCCCTGGTGCGGCTACTGCCACCGTCTGGCAGGACAGCTGGACCGCGAGGGCATCAGCTACGACGTGGTCGACATCGAGCAGCAACCAGCGGCCGCGGAGGTCGTCGAGCGCGTCAACCACGGCAACCAGACGGTGCCGACGCTGGTGTTCGCCGACGGCACCGCCCAGACCAACCCGTCCGTGGCGCAGGTCAAGGAGAAGCTGGCGGCGCTGGCGTCGTAGAGCTTGCGCGCGAGCGCGCGGCGCCGGTCGCTCCGGTCGACCGAGCCTGCTGCGCCGGGTCGCTCGGTCCTCGCTCTACCACGAGCCGGGCAGCGTGCCGCCGTACCAGTGCTCCACGAGTGACCGGGAGATCGAGACGCCACCGGGCAGCACCAGCGTGCCGGCCTCGGCCTCGGCCCGCATCTGCGCGCGGGTGAACCACCGCGCATCCTGGATCTCGAGCCCGTCCACCTCGATCTCGGGTGACTCGGCGCGCCCCAGGAACCCGAGCATCAGGCTGGCCGGGAGCGGCCACGGCTGGTTGCCGAAGTACGTCACCTCCCCCACGCGTACGCCGGTCTCCTCGGCGACCTCGCGCCGTACGGCGTCCTCCAGCGTCTCGCCCGGCTCCAGGAAACCCGCCAGCGTGGAGTAGCGCCCCGGGGGCCAGCTGTCCTGACGTCCGAGCAGCAGTGACTCGTCGTCCGTGCCGGGCTCGCCCTGGGTGATGGCCATGATCACGGCGGGATCGGTACGCGGGAACTGGCGGCGATGACACTCGACGCACTCCAGCTCGTGCCCGGCGAGCCGCGGCTCGAGCCGGCCACCGCAGCGCGTGCAGTGGCGCGTCGCGTGGAGCCATTCGGCCAGTCCGAACGCGTGGAACACCAACGGTGCCTCGGCGATGCCCTCGCCGGCGAGGTAGGGCAGGAGGCGCCGCAGCCCGACCCAGTCGTCGCCGGGCGGCTCCGAGGTGGCGGGGTCGACCACGACCGCGAACCAGGTACGGCCCTCGCGTTCGCCGAGCAGGACGCGGAGCCCCTCGGGAGCCTGGTCGGTCGGGACCCACACGACGGTGTCGCCGTCGGGCCTGACCCGGGTGCCGACGATGACCAGGACGCGGGTGTCAGGGTCGGCCCAGGCCTGAGCCAGCCACGCCTCGTCCGACCTGCGGTCGCCGGCGCGTTCGTGCGGATGTGCGGCCAGCTCGACGTGCGGATAGCTCACACCAGGCAGGCTAGCCGCGTCGGGGCGGCGTACGGACGACGCATCGGCGCCGCACAGTCGCGCCACACCCTCGGCACAGAGGCCGGGCAGTATCGTCTGGCACTCGAGAGCCACCCACTGGAGACGACGATGACCCCCGCCCGCCGACTGGTCGCCTATGTGCTGCCCGTGCACAACGAGGCCGCCGGCATCCGTGCGTTCCACGACGCCCTGGTCGAGGCGACGGTCAAGCGACCGGACCTCGACTTCGAGTTCGTGTACGTCGACGACGGCAGCCGCGACGAGTCGCTCGACCGGCTCCTGGAGCTGCGCGCAGCCGACGACCGGGTCACGATCCTCACCCTCTCGCGCAACTTCGGTCACCAGATAGCGGTCACGGCCGGGCTGGATGCGGCGGCCGGCCGGGACGCGGTGGTCGTGATGGACACCGACCTGCAGGACCCGCCGGAGGTCAGCCTCCAGCTGATCGAGACCTGGGAGTCGGGCGCCGACGTCGCCTACGCGCAGCGCCGGACGCGTCGCGACCCGGCGTTCAAGCGCGGCACCGCCTACCTCTTCTACCTGATGCTCACGCGGCTGGCCTCCATCGACATCCCGCGCAACGTCGGCGACTTCCGCCTGATGGACCAGCGCGTCGTGGCCGAGGTGATCCGCTACCGCGAGCACGACCGCTTCCTGCGCGGCATCGTCGCGCACGTCGGCTTCCGGCAGGAGGCCGTGCCGTTCGACCGCGACCCGCGTCGCGCCGGCTCGTCGTCGTACCCGCTGCGGACGATGCTCAAGCTCGCGGCCGACGGGATCCTCGGCTTCTCGACCTTCCCGCTCCGGCTGATCTCCCGGCTGGGCCTCCTCATCTCGTTCCTCAGCGTGCTCGGCGCCGCGTTCGTGATCTACGTCCGGGTCTTCGAGCCCGACAAGGCCGTGCCCGGGTGGGCGTTCATCGCCGTCGGCATGTTCCTGCTCGGTGGCCTCCAGCTGCTGATGATGGGCGTGATCGGCAGCTACCTCGGCCGGGTGTACGTCGAGACCCAAGACCGGCCCCTCTACTCCCTGACCATGGTCGCGCGCGGCCGCGACGGAGAGGGCGGGCACGCGTGAGCACCCACATCGGTGCCGCGGCCGGCGAGATCGCTCCCGTCGTCCTCCTGCCCGGGGACCCGCTGCGGGCGAAGTGGATCGCGGAGACCTTCCTCGACGACGCGCAGTGCTACACGCAGGTACGCGGGATGCTCGGCTTCACCGGCACCTGGCACGGCCGTCGGGTGTCGATCCAGGCCAGTGGCATGGGCCAGCCTTCCGCGGCGATCTATCTCAACGAGCTCTTCCGCGAGTACGACGTGCAGTCGGTCGTGCGGGTCGGCTCGTGCGGCGCCCTCACCGAGCGCCTGGCGCTGCGCGACATCGTGATCGGGTCGGGCGCGTGTACGGACTCCTCGATGAACCGGATCGCCTTCGAGGGCCTCGACTACGCACCGGTCGCCGACTTCGACCTGCTGCGGGGCGCCGTCGAGGCGGCCGAGCAGCGGGTCTCGACAAGCTCGACCACCGACGCAAGCTCGACCACCGACGAGAGCTCGACCACCGACGAGCGCTCGACCACCCATCAGCACGGGATCCATGTCGGACTGCTGTTCTCCAGCGACTCCTTCTACGCCGCGCGTCCCGAGCTGGTCTCGCGGATGGTCGGCTACGGCGTGCTCGCGGTCGAGATGGAGGCGAGCGCGCTCTACACCCTGGCCGCGAAGTTCGGCCGGCGCGCGCTGGCCGTCTGCACCGTCTCGGACCACATCGTCACCGGCGAGAGGACCACCACCGACGAGCGCGAGCAGACGTTCGGCGAGATGGTCGAGATCGCCCTGGCGGCCGCGGTCGGCCGGAGCTGAGCCACCTCACTCGCCGCTCGGTGGCGCCGGCGAGAAGACCGCCTCGAGGTCGGCCCGGCCGGGCAGGTCGGCCGGCTCCACCAGCGCACCCGACCGGACGAAGTAGAACTGCGCCCGCACGCGGTCGAGCGGCACACCCATGAGCTCGGCCCAGGCCAGCCGGTAGAGCGCGAGCTGCCACGGGTCGGAGTCGGGGGTGCGGCCGGTCTTCCAGTCCACGACCAGCCAGGTGTCGCCGGCGGTCCCGGGCACGGCGTACACCGCGTCGATGCGGCCGCGCACGACCTGGCCACGCAGCACCAACGCGAACGGCGCCTCGACCGCATGCGGGACGCGGTCCGCGAACGGACCGGCCTCGAAGCGCCGGATCATCTCCTGGAGGTCGGCGTCGTCGTCGATACCGGCGTCACCGCGGCCCGGCAGGTCGTCGGGGTCGAAGAGGTCCTGCTGACCGAACCGGCTCTCGACCCACGCATGGAAGCGGGTGCCGAAGCGTGCCGCCGGCGACGGCTGCCGAGGCATGGGCCGGGCCAGGTCGGCCGCGAAGGCGTCGGGGGCGTCTCGCAGGCGGGCCAGGGCGGTGGCGGACAGGCTCGACGGCAGGGGTACGGCGATCGCGGGCGACCGGTCGCGCTGTGCCTCCTCGAGCAGCCGGGTCAGCTCGTCGTCCCACTCCTGGAGGCGACCGAGTACGAGCATGTCGTCGGTCTCGTCGACCCAGGGTGTGCCGGCCGCCACCGCCGCGGCTGCCTCGGCGACCAGGGCCGCTGCCTCGTGACGCCGCGCGACCTCGGGCGTCTGGTGGGACATCGGCCACGGCAGGTCGGGGTCGAGGGCGGCGTAGGGGTTGGGCTCGTCCTTGTCGGGCCGCTCGCGCCACGGCTCGGGCAGGACGCCCCGGTCGGCCAGCGCACGGACCGTGGCCTCGAGGTAGACCGACGGGCCGCGGCCCGTCTTGATCTTGGGCGAGAAGCACCAGCCGGTGACCCGGAGCCGGTGTCGCGCGCGGGTCCAGGCGACGTACGCCAGCCGCAGCTCCTCGATGCGCTCGTGCTCCTTGGTCGCGTCGGTGAACGCCTTGATCGCGTCGGGGGTGTGCCCGGCCAGCGCCGGACGGTCGCGCGCGTCGCCGCGGAGGCTCCCCGGCATCACGAACGGCACGGTCAGCCAGGTGGAGCGGGTGCGGTCGGTGGGGAACTTCCGCTCGGTCACGCCCGGGATGAACACGACGTCCCACTCCAGGCCCTTGGCGCGGTGGACCGTGAGGAGCTTGACGGAGTCGGCCTCGGAAGGGGTCGCGACGTCGAGGCCCTGGCCGTAGGAGTCCTCGGCCTCGAGCCAGGCGAGCAGGGCCGCCAGCGTGACCTGCCCGTCGACCGCCTGGAACTCCGAGACCGCCTGCACGAACAGGTCGAGGTTGTCGCGTCGGGCCGAGGCCGCCGGGCTGGCCGACGAGGCCAGCTCGACGTCGATGCCGCAGGTGTCGATGATCCGCCGGACCAGGTCGAGGATCGGCTCGCCGACGGCGGCGCGCAGCCGGCGCAGCTCGGCTGCGAGCAGGGCGAAGCGGGCGCGCGCCTCGGGCGAGTAGTCGAGCTCGCCGGGCGACTCGAGCGCGTCGCCGAGCGAGGCGACCTCGGCGGGGTCGGACCCGGAGACCGCGGCGTCGAGCTCGGCGCGTACGTCGTCGAAGGAGACCCGGCCGCGGCCGCCGGACAGGTCGGTGGCGCGACGTCCGAGCAGCGCCAGGTCGCGGGTGCCGATCGCCCAGCGAGGCCCGGCCAGCAGCGTCAGCAGCGAGGCGTTGGCGGTGACGTCCTGCACGAGGGTGAGCGTGGCGACCACCTCGGCCACCTCGGGCAGCCGGAGCAGACCCTTGAGGCCGACGATCTCGACCGGGATCTCGCGGCGGGTGAGGGCGTCGAAGACGTCGGCGGCATGGCTGTTGTCGCGGGTGAGCACCCCGATCTCGCGCCACGACGGCTCGGCCATCGCGGCGTGCGCGGCCGCCACCGCGTCCCCCAGGGCGGCGAGCTCGGCGTCGTACGTCTCGAAGAGGCCGGCGCTGACCTCGCCCGCCGCCGCGTCGGGCCTCGGCTCGAGCGGCCGGAGCTCGGGCCGGAGCACGTAGAGCTCGCTCGCCAGATGGTTGGCGGTGTCGAGGATCGTGACGTCGGAGCGGCGGTTGACCGCGAGGGGGTACGACGCGGCGCGGCCGGCCGCGGACGGGAACGCCTCGGAGAACTCCAGGATGTTGGAGACCGACGCACCACGCCAGCCGTAGATGGCCTGGTTGGGGTCGCCGACCGCGGTCACCGGGTGCCCGAGCCCGTGGCCGACGTCGGGCCCGCTGAAGAGCCGGGAGAGTAGCAGCGCCTGGGCGACCGAGGTGTCCTGGTACTCGTCGAGCAGCACCACCTTGAACCTCGCCCGCTCGGCCTCCCCGACCTCGGGGCAGTCGCGCGCCAGCCGCGCCGTCAGCGAGATCTGGTCGGAGAAGTCCAGCAGCGCGTGGTGCCGCTTGAGGGCGCGGTACTCGGCGACCAGCTCGAGGAGCTCGGCACGCCGGTCGATCGCGAGGATCGCCTTCTCGTTGCGCTCGCGGTAGGTCTTGCGGCCCTCGCCCTCCATGCCCTCGACGAACAGCACCCGCTCGGCGGCGTCGAGAGCGCGGACCTGGGCCGGCGTGACCAGGTGCTCGGACAGCTCGCCGTCGAGCGCGAGCAGCCACTGCACGACCAGCTGAGGTGCGTCGCTGAGGTGCTGGACCGGCGCGGTGTGGCGGGCGATCGTGCGCCCGGCCAGCTGGTAGCGCGATGCGTCGGCGATCAGCCGGGTGTCGGGCTCGTGGCCGATCCGGAGGCCGTGCTCGATGAGGAGGCCGGCGGCGTACGAGTGGTACGTCGCGACGGTCGGCTCCTCGACCTCCTCCACCGGGCCTGTCGAAGGGTCGCGGCGCTGTCCCCGGGCCGGGAGCAGCCCGGCGGCCCGGAGCGACTCGCGGATCCGGGTGGCCAGCTCGGCGGTGGCCTTGGTGGTGAAGGTGAGCCCGAGGACCTCGGCCGGCGAGACCTGGCCGGTCGCGACCAGCCAGACCACCCGCGCCGCCATCACCGAGGTCTTGCCCGAACCCGCGCCGGCGATCACCACCGCCGGCTCGAGCGGCGCGGTGATCGCGTCGAACTGCTGGGGGCTGAACGTGAAGTCGGCCCGCAGCACCTCTCGGAGCTGCTCGGGGGTCTCGACGGTCGCGCTCACGACAGCACCGATCCCGAGGACCTGGTCGGACAGACGGCGTGGAAGTCGCACCGGTCGCAGTGGGCGCCGGGTCGGGCCACGAACTCCTCGCCGCGCACGGTCGCGACCGCCGCCATCAGCTGGTGCTGGATCGTCGTGACACCGTCGGGGTCGGGGACCTGGGGCGCCTGCGGCTGCACCTTGGGGAGGTCGGTGCCGAGCCTGAGCTGGACGAGCTCCGCTCCCCCGGACCGCACCGGCCGCCCCACGGCCTCGTCGGCGGCGCCGTGGTCGACGACGAGCTGGTAGAGGCCGAGCTGGGGGTTGTCGGGCATGGAGGTGTCGGTCGGGGCGTACTTGCCGGTCTTGAGGTCGACCACGACCACGTCGCCGGCCTCGTCGAGCTCGAGCCGGTCGACGTACCCGACCAACCGCGCCTGCTGGCCGTCGGGGAGGTCGACGGTGGCGGTGATCCTGCTCTCGGACGTGACCGGGGTGCGGGCGCCGGGGCGCGACTGCCACGCCACGAAGCGGGCGAGCGCGTCACGCACGGCCTGGCGCTCGCGCTCGCCGGACCACGGCGTACGGAAGGACATCCGGTCCCACACCTCGTCGACCAGGGCCATCAGGTCGTCGTCGGGGCCGAGCTCGCCCTTGGCCACCCGGTCGGCCAGGGCATGGACGATGATGCCGAAGCCCTGGGCCGTCGAGCTGACGACCGCGCCGCCGGCCTCCTGCTGCAGGAACCACTGCGCGGGGCACGTGAGCAGCCCCTGGAGAGCACTCGCGGACAGCCGCACCGGCTCGCCCGAGGGTCGGACGGGCGTCGTGGAACGGCTCGGGGCACGCAGCCCCCACCAGGTGGCCGGGTCGGCGGCGGTGGCCAGCGGGCGGCCGTTGACCTCGGTCGTGGCGAGGGCGGCGAGGCGATGGGCGGCCGCCCGACGGAGGTCGGGTGGCTCGGCGGGGTCGGCGGTGGTACGACGCAGCTCGGCGACCAGGCCGGCCAACGAGAGCGGTCGGTGCGGCCGCCCCTGATGGTGGTCGGGCGCACCGGCGCCGAGCTCGTGCAGGAAGCGCGAGGGCTGCTCGCCGTCGTCGTCGGGCGAGGCCACCGCGGTCACCACGAGCCGCCGGCGGGCACGGGTGGCCGCGACGTAGAACAGCCTCCGCTCCTCGGCGAGCAGGGCCGCCGGGGTCAGCGGCGCGACCAGGCCGTCGCGGGCGATCCGGTCGGCACCGAGCAGGGTGTTGCGGCGGCGGAGGTCGGGCCAGGCGCCCTCCTGCACGTGGGCGACCACGACGACGTCCCACTCCAGGCCCTTGGCGCGGTGAGCCGTCAGCAGCCGCACGGCCTCTCCTCGGACGCCGCGCTCGGCGAGGGTGTCGGCGGGGATCTCCTGGGCGGTCAGGGTGTCGAGGAACTCGCGGAGCCCGACGTGACCCGCTTGCTCCTCGGACCGGGCGGCCGCGTCGAACAGTGCGCAGATCGCGTCGAGGTCGCGATGGGCCAGGCGGGCGGACTGGCCACCGAGCTCGGTCTGGTGGCGGAGCCGCGAGCCCCAGTCGGTGCCGTCCCACAGGGTCCACAGCACCTGCTCGGGGCTGTCACCGGCGTCGAGCCGCGCTCGGGCCTCGCGCACGAGCGCGACCACGCGGCGGGCCCGGTCGGCGGCCTCGCCGCGCACGCCGCCGAGGAAGCCGGGCACGGTGACCGCACGGCGTACGAGCTCGCGGGAGGGTACGGCGTCGTCTCGCCTGCGCAGCGCCCGCGCCAACCCGCGCAGGTCGTGGGCGTCGAGCCCACCCAGGGGCGAGGTGAGCAGGCCCTCCGCCCGGTCGGCGGCGACGAGGTCGGGGTCGTCGGGATCGTCGATGTCGAGGTCGACGACGACGCGGAGCGCGGCCAGCAGCGGCAGCACGGCGGGCTCGCGCACGATCGGCGTCTCGTCGCTGGACACCTCGACCGGCACGCCCGCGCCGCCCAGGGAGCGGCGGAGGACCGGGATCGAGGCGCGCCCCGAGCGGACCAGCACGGCCATCTCGGACCACCCGACGCCGTCCTCGAGGTGGGCGCGGCGCAGCAGGTCGGCGACGTGCTCGGTCTCGGCGCGCGCGGTGTCGAAGGTGAGCACGTCGACCCGGCCGTCGCCCAGCCCGGGCGCATCGGCGGTCGGGTCGCGGAACACGCGGAACTCCTCGAGCGGGATCGACCCGGTGATCCCGATCGAGGCGGCGATCGAGCGCGAGGCCCGGAGCAGGCGCGGCCCGAACCTGCGCGTCGTACCGAGTGCGATCACCGGGGCCGGGTCACCGCCGCGCGCGGGGAAGGACGCCGGGAAGTCGAGGATGCCGCGGAGATCGGCGCCGCGGAATCCGTAGACGGACTGGTCGGGGTCGCCGACCACGGTCAGGTCCCGACCGTCGCCCGCCAGCGAGCGCAGGAGGTCGACCTGGGCCGGGTCGGTGTCTTGGTACTCGTCGACGAAGACGTGGGCGAAGCGGCGGCGCAGGTCGTCGCGATGGTCGTCGGCGAGCCGGCCGGCGCGGGCGATCAGGTCGGCGTAGTCGAAGGAGTTGGAGAAGCCGAGCACCTGGAGGTACTGCTCGAGGAACAGCCCGGCCGCCTCGAACTCCGGCACCCCCTCGCGCCGGCCGAGCGCCCGCAGGTCGGCCGGGTCGAGCCCGCGCTCACGTGCCCGCGCGAGCACCGACTGAACCTCGGCGGCGAAGCCGCGGGTGCCGACGGCGGCGCGCAGCGCCTCGGGCCAGCGGATCGACTCGGGCGCCTCGGTGAGCAGGTCGTGGAGCACGACGTCCTGCTCGGGAGCGGAGAGCAGCCGCAGCGGCGCCGTGTAGAGGTCGGCCGGGCTGTAGGCGCGCACGAGGCCGTAGGCGAACGAGTGGAACGTCGAGCACATCGTGGTGGACGTGGTGCGGCCGACCCGGGCGGTCACCCGGTCGCGGAGGCTCTCGGCGGCCTTGCGGGAGAACGTCAGCGCCAGGATCTGCGACGGGTCGACGCCGCGCCCCTCGATCCGCTCGGCGATCGCCTCCACCAGCGTCGTGGTCTTGCCGGTGCCGGGCCCGGCGAGCACGAGCAGCGGGCCGCCCGCGTGGTCGACGACCCGCTGCTGGTCGGCGTCGAGCGCCACCCGCGTCGCCTCGGCCACCAGGGGAGCGACGAGGTGGTACGTCGCGTGCTCCGGCCGAGTCATGGGTCCACCCAACCATCAGCAGCCGACAGGTCGGATGGTCGTGTGTCTGAGACCTCGCCCTGGCGCGTTCTCAGGCACACGACCGCACAACTAGGTTGGCGACATGCCCGATCCGACCGTGTCCGGCCCGCTCGCCGACGTGCTGGTGCTCGACCTCACCCGCGCCCTGGCCGGTCCGCAGGCCGCGATGATGCTCGGCGACCTCGGCGCCCGGGTGATCAAGGTCGAGAGCGCCAGCGGCGACGACACCCGGGCGTGGGGACCGCCGTGGGCCGGCAAGGTCTCGACCGGCTCGACCGACGAGGGGCCCCATGACTCGACGTACTTCATGTCGGCCAACCGCAACAAGGAGTCGATCGTCCTCGACCTCAAGGACCGGGCGGACACCGAGGTCCTCGCCGAGCTGGTACGACGGTCCGACGTGCTGCTGGAGAACTTCCGGGGTGGAGTCCTCGACCGCCTCGGCTTTCCGGTCGAGCGACTGCACGAGCTCAACCCGCGACTGGTGATCGGCAAGATCACCGGCTTCGGCCACGACGGCCCGGAAGCCCACCGGGCCGGCTATGACCAGATCGCGCAGGGTGAGGGTGGACTGATGTCGGTCACCGGGACGGAGCAGCCGACCAAGGTCGGCGTACCCATCGCCGACCTGCTGGCCGGCATGAACCTCGCGTACGGCGTGGTGGCCGCGCTGCACGAACGCCATACGACCGGCGTCGGGCGGGTCGTCCGCACCTCCCTCCTCGCCGGCGTCGTCGGTGTGCACGCCTTCCAGGGCACGCGCTGGCTCCTCGGAGGCGAGGTGCCCGGCATCGCCGGCGCCCACCACCCCGCGATCGCGCCGTACGGGATGTTCGAGAGCGCGACGTCTCCGGTTCAGGTGGCCGTCGGGTCGGAGGGGCTGTGGCGGCGGTTCGCCGCCGCCGTCGGGCTCGACCCGGACGAGGAGCGCTTCCGGACCAACCGTGAGCGGGTCGCCCACCGTGACGACCTGGTCTCCGCGATCGAGACGGTCTTCGCCTCCGAGCCGGCCGAGCACTGGCTCGACCTGCTCCTGGCCGCGGGCATCCCTGCCGGCAAGGTGCGCTCGATGGACGACGTGTACGCGTGGGAGCAGGTGCGGTCGCAGGGACTGGTCCTCGACGTCGACCACCCGTCGTACGGCTCGCTGCAGCTGACCGGATCACCCCTGCGCTTCGACGACAACGCCTACTCCGGCGGCCGCGAGACCCACCTGGCGCCGCCGTCGCTGGGCGAGCACAACGAGGCGATCCGCGGCTGGTTGGACGACTCGGCCACCTGAGCCCCTGCCTGGTCGGGTCGCGTGGAGCCACACCCGGGCACTGTCTGGTCGCCGAGTTGTCACGTGACGACTCGGCGTGTTCTCGACGTCCGTTTGCGCCGACTCGGCGCAGGGCGGGGTCAGCCGAGGTCGACGATCGCGGCGACCGGGCCGCCGCCGTCCGGGCCCTGGTGGGCCGCCGAGACGGAGACGAAGACGGCGGGGTCGCCCGTCACGGCGGCGGTGACACCGCCGACCGCGGCCTTGATCTGCCGGTGCCAGTGGACGTCGGAGTCGTCGAGCATCGCGTTGCGGCGGCCGCGGACGTGGCCGTCCTGCGACGCCTCGCACTTGAGGAAGACGTTGACGAGCCGGCCGTCGAGGTCGGTGGAGTGCGGCCGCTCGGGCAGCTCGAGGCCGGCGGAGCGGATCGCGTCCCAGATGCCGTCCGCGTCGAGCGCGTCCTGCATCACCGCATGGCCGATCCGGTAGCGACCACCGATGCCGGCGGCGTTGCCGACGACGACCACCTGGGCCCGGTCGAGCTCGACGCCCGACGAGCACGAGGCGACGGAGGAGAAGAGCGAACGGTCACGGAGTACGTCGTCGTCGGACGGCATGTCGATCTCGCCGAGGGCGACCGCGATGCCGAGCGCCGTACCGCCGTTGGAGACGTCCATCGACGTCAGCGTGTCCTCGGTGAAGACGTCGTGGCCACGGCTCTTGGCGTCGCGGATCGTGTCGATCGTCAGCAGCGGCGTCTTCGTCTGCACGTAGTGCACGTCGGCGGCGTCGGTGATCCCGGCCCGCTCCATGGCGACCTCGACCGCCGCCGCGACCTTCTCGATCATCGCCCGGCGCCCGATGTCCTCGGGCAGCAGCTGCTCGCTCATGGCGAACCCGACCGTCAGGCGCGGCTCGTCGTTCGGCTCGACCTCGTCGTCGGGGACGGTCGCGAAGATCGTCGCGTGGGGGCTGATCACGCCGTCGGTGCCGCCCGACCAGACGATCGGGATCTCCTTGACGGCGTCGGCATCGGCGCCGCGGGCCAGCAACGCCTCACGGAACGCCCGGTCGGCGATGATCCGCGTGTAGTCGTTGACCCCGCCGTTGCCCTCGGTCTTGCCGATCACCGCGACCACGCGTTCGGCGTGGATCACGCCGTCGTCGATCAGCTTCGTCAGCTCCGATGCGTCGGACACGGAGTGGAGGGGGACCTTGCGAACCTCGATGGCGGACGGCATGGGCCGATCCTCGCACGAGCGGTGGCCGCCTGGCCCGCAAGCGGACTGCGGCGCTCCCTCGGTCGTTCCGCCCCGGCTCCGCCGTGTCGGAAGGTCCTCAGTCGGGTACGACGACGGTCCCGGTCGAGCCCACCTCGGCGACGGCGTCCACGATCCGGTCCAGGCTGGTGATGACGGCCGGCTGGTCGGTGCCCTGCACGAAGCGGCAGACGGCGTCGACCTTCGGCCCCATCGAGCCGCTGGCGAAGTGGCCCTCCTCGGCGTACTCCTGCATCCGGCGGAGACCGACGCGGCCCAGCGGCTCGGCCTCGGGCGTGCCGAAGCGCAGCACCGCCCGGGGTACGTCGGTCGCGACGACCAGCAGGTCGGCCCCGACGAGTACGCCGAGCAGCGCAGCCCCGAGGTCCTTGTCGATGACGGCCTCGACGCCCGACAGCGAGCCGTCCGCGCGCCTGAGCACCGGGATCCCTCCCCCTCCGTTGGCGACCACCACGAAGCCCGACTCGATCAGGGCCAGGACCGCGGGAGCGTCGATGATGTCGAGCGGCTCGGGCGAGGCCACGACCCGGCGCCAGCCCTTCTCGCCGCGGTCCTCCCACGTCTCGCCGTGCTCGACGAGCAGCCGGGCCTCGTCCGCCGGCAGGAAGCGCCCGATCGGCTTGGTCGGCTGGACGAACCCCGGGTCGTTCGGGTCGACGAGCGTGCGGGTCACCACGGTGGCCGACCGCTTCTCGATCCCACGCTCGGCGAGGGCGGCGTCCAGGGCGTCCATCAGCACGAACCCGAGCGTCGCCTGGGTCTGCGCGCCGCACCAGTCCAGCGGGACCGGGGGTACGACGGCCGCGGCCAGCTCGTTCTTGACCAGCAGGTTGCCGACCTGCGGCCCGTTGCCGTGCGTGATCACCACGTCGTGCTCGTCGGCGAGCAGCTCGGCCACCGCCGCCATCGCGACCTCGGCCGCGGCGATCTGGTCCTCGGGCCGCGCCCGGCCGTCGGCGTTCGTCATGGCGTTCCCGCCCAGTGCCAGCATCACCCGCACAGCGCTGAACCTAGTGGCCAGGCCGTACGACGAGCACCCCACGCGCCGACGACGCCGGCACTCACCACTCCCAGCGGATGCCGAGGATGCCGGGCCCGAAACCACGGGCGAGGGCATGCGCGCCGGTGCCGTCGCCCAGCCGGACCACCTCGCTCTCCTCGGAGCCGTCGACACGCGTATAGCGCTCGACCCGGGCCGGCCGCCGCGACGGGTCGAAGCGCACCCAGACGAGCAGCTCGCTGATGCGGCGGGCGGCGTAGTGGTCGAACCACGTCTCCCGCGACGGCTCCGCGAGCTCGACCCGCAGCTCGAACATGCACGTCTCGCGGTGCGCGAGCGGCCGGTCGAGCAGCAGCTCGGCGGCGAAGACACCGGACGCCAGGTCGGTGCGCTGACCTCCGAGCGAGCAGCCGGCCACCGGCACGAACCGCGGCGCCCGTCGGTTGTCGTCCAGCGTCACGATCAGCGGCGTACGACGTGCGCCGTCGCGGCGCGCCTGCATGATCGCCCGGATCAGAACCGTGGTGGCGTTCCCGGAGGAGTCGACGTCGACCGTGATGTGCCGCAGCTGCTCGGCGAGCTCGTCGTACAGGCCCTCGAACCCCAGCGCCTCGAGGGCGTCCTGGACTCCCGGCGTGTCGGCGAAGAGCTCGAGCACGCTCTTCTCACCCGGACGCGGACCGGGGCGGCGCGACGGCCCGAGCTTCGAGGTCAGCGCGCCGGGCGTCACCCGCAGGAGGCGCTCGATCTCGCCCAGTGCCTCGCGTGAGGTACGGCGCTCGGGCTGGCTGCGACCCGACCGCCAGTAGCTGAGGGCGGCCGGACTCACGGGGTGTCCGCGCTCGACGAGCCGTTGGTGCAGCCACGACAGGCTCACCCCCCGTTGCGTCAGCGCTGACGCGAACGCCTCGGGGAAGGTGGTCTCCCCCATGGTCGTCGTCCTCCTCCCGAGACCCGGCGGTGGACACCGCCGGAGTTGGACTCCCCACGGACATCAGAACCCGGATTCGCGCATCACACAACCGCGCTGGCGATAAGTGACCGCGCATTGCCTACGCTGCCCTCCGAGCGGGACGCCGTTCGGAGAGATGCCGGGTCCCGGGGGGTCCCGGCATCTCGCTGTTCACCGCGGGGACGTCGGGGCCTCGGGGGCCCGGACGGGCTCGTGGGCAGCGCGGCTCAGCGCACGTCGACCGCGGCGTGCGCTGAGCCGTCTCCGGACAGCCGGGCATAGCCGGGTCCGCGGTCGAAGAACGGCGTCTCGCGCGGGTCGAGCCGGTCGCGGCCACGCGCCTCGCGCTCGGCCGTCGTGGCCTCGGCGTCGTACCCCAGGTCGTCGCCGTCCACGGACCCGGTCAGCACCACCGCGTAGTCGCGCGACGCGGCCGCCGGCGACACCTTGCGCCAGACGACGTCTCGGACGACGAGGCCGGGATCTCGCTCCAGCGGGTCTCCCCAGCCGCCGCCGCCCGTCGTACGGATGCGGATCACCTCGCCGGCCCGTACCGGCTCGGCGTCGGCGAGGGCGTCCACCTCGCGCTCGTGCGGACCGCCCGGGTCGATCGTCACCTGGAAGGGACTTCCGGCCCGCCCACCCTTGACGCCCCAGCAGGAGAGGATCGAGCGGTCGGCGATCGACATGAAGTGCGCGTCACGCAGCATCCGGAGGTGCTTCTCGTAGCCGAGCCCGCCGCGGAACCTGCCGGCGCCGCCGCTGTCGACGGCCAGGGAGAGCACCTCGACCCGGAACGGGAAGCGTGCCTCGGTGAACTCCGTGGGCAGGTTCCGCGAGTCGGGCACGACGTGGATGGTGTCCTCGCCGTCGGCGTAGTACCGACCACCCGACCCGCCGCCCAGCACCTCCCGCATCAGGTAGGGGCGCCCGGCCGCGTCGTCGCCGTACACGCCGGTGTAGCGGATGGTCTCCTGGTCGGCGGGCATCCGGCCGTCGACGGCCTTCGCGAGCACGCCGGCGAGCACGCCGAGCAGCCGGAGGATCACGAAGGTGCGGGCGTTCGTCGGCGCCGGGAAGACCGGCGTCAGCAGGGTGCCCGGCTCTGGGAACCGCATCTCGATGAGGGGTACGACGCCCTCGTTCACGTCGAGCTCGGCCATCCGCTCCGGGGTGTCGGCGAGGTTGCGCAGGATCGGCGCCAGCCACTTCTTGAGGAAGACGCCGTCGCTGTAGTCGCCGCAGTGGTTGATCGGCCCCTTCGCCTGCGGCCCGGTGCCGTCGAAGTCGAGCACGAGCCGCTCGCCGTCCGGATCGTCGGTAGCGGTGTGGGTGAGGGTGATCCGCTGCGTGTGCAGGCGCGGCTCGTCGACGCCGTCGTGCTCGGCGTAGTCCTCCCAGACCCAGCTGCCGACCGGGATCTTGGCCAGGATCTCGCGCCGGTACGTCGTGGTGGTGCGGTCGAGGATCGCGTCGAAGCAGGCCTCGACCTCCGCGACGCCGTACCGCTCGAAGAGCTCACCGAGCCGGCGTGCGCCCATCAGGCAGGCCGAGCACTCGGCGTCGAGGTCGGCGGCCAGCGACTCGGGCATCCGGGAGTTGCGGGTCATGATCGCGAGCGCGGCGCGGTTGGGGACACCGGCGTCCCACAGCCGGATCGGCGGGACCATCAGGCCCTCCTCGAACACCGTGGTGGCCGCGCTCGGCATCGAGCCGGGGACGGCGCCGCCGATGTCGTCGTGGTGCCCGAACGCCTGGACGAAGGCGACGACGCGGCCGTCGTGGAGGACCGGCACCGTGACGCACAGGTCGGGCAGGTGCCCGATCCCGCCCTCGGAGCGGTAGACGTCGTTGTGGAAGAAGACGTCGCCCTCGCGCATCTCGTCGATCGGGAAGTCGCGGGCCACGGGGTGGACCAGCGCCGAGTAGGACCGGCCGGTCAGCTTGCGCAGCAGGCGGTCGTGGATGCCTGCACGGAAGTCGTGGGCGTCGCGGATCATCGGGCTGCGACTGGTGCGCGCGATGGCGGTCTCGACCTCCGCCTCGACGCTGGCCAGTGACCCCTGCACGATCTCGACGAGCACCGGGTCGGCGCTGGCGCCAGAGTCGGGTGTCAGCGGACCGTAGGGGAACTGGGTCGGCACGCGGCGGCTCATGGTGTCCTCCGCACGAGCAGGTTTCCGAAGTCGTCGACCGTCGCGATGAAGCCCGGGTGCAGCGGAACCGTGGAGCCGTACTCCTCGATGATCACCGGCCCCTCGACCGTCGTACCCGGTGTGAGGTCGGGACGCCAGAACAGCGGGGTGTCGACGTACCCCTCCCCGGCGTCGAAGCAGACGGGGCGGATGGGGCTCGCGAGCAAGCTCGCTTCGCCGCTCGCTCCGGTCGCTCCCCCCGGCGCAGCCGGGGCGAGGCGTCCTCGCTCGGGGCGGGTGATCGGGCCGATGCCGCTGACCCGGAGGTTGACCCACTCGACCTGCTGCGAGGCGTCGCCGGCGAAGTCGTAGCCGTAGAGACCGCGGTGCCCGTCGTGGAAGGCCGCGGTCACGCCGTCGAGCACGGCGCGGTCGAGCCGCCCCTCCGGGACCGCGACCCGCACCTCGAAGGCCTGGCCGAAGTAGCGCAGGTCGGCCGTGCGCACGAACCCGTGGTCGACCTCCGCGAAACCCTCGCGGAGCAGCGCGTCGCGCGCCTGCGCCGTCAACACGTCGTACGAGGCAGCGAGCGCGGCCGGGTCGACCACCTCGTCGAGGGCGACCCGCGTCTGGACGTAGTCGTTCTTGACGTCGACGGTCAGCAGGCCGAACGCCGACACGTTGCCCGGGTCGGGCGGGACCAGGACCGTCGGGATGCCGAGGATGTCCATCAGGCGGCACAGGAGCAGCGAGCCGGAGCCGCCGAAGGTCGTCAGCGTGAAGTCGCGGACGTCCAGGCCGCGCTTTACCGTCACCTGCCGCAGCGCGTTGGCCTGGTTCCACGCGGAGATCTCCAGGACCCCCGCCGCCGCGGCCTCGGGGGTGAGGGCGAGGTCGGCGGCCAGCCGCTCGATCCCCCGGCGGGCCGCGTCCGCGTCGAGCGGGATCTCGCCGCCGAGCAGGTGGGGCGGGATCCGCCCGAGTACGACGTGCGCGTCGGTGATGGTGACGTCGGTGCCGCCCCGGCCGTAGCAGAGGGGACCCGGGTCGGCCCCCGCCGACTGCGGCCCGACCTTGAGCGCCCCCTCCGGTGAGAGCCAGGCGATCGAGCCACCGCCCGCGCCGACCGTGACCACGTCGATCATCGGGATCTTGCTGGGGAACGCCCCGACCGTGCCCTCCGTGGTGAGCGTCGGCTCGCCGTCGACCACGACGGACACATCGGTGGACGTCCCGCCCCCGTCACAGGTCAGCACCCGGTCGAACCCCGCGACCTGCGCGATCAGCGCGGCGCCGAGGGCGCCTGCGGCCGGACCGCTGAGCACGGTCGTGATGGGTTGGTGCACCACTTCGTCGGCGCTCAGCACGCCGCCGTTGGACTTCATCACGTAGAACGGCACCCGCCCCTCGTCGGTCGAGCCCGTCGAGACCACGTAGTCGCCGAGCCGGCGGCTGATGTTGGAGACGTACGCCGACAGTCGCGGCTTCACCGCCGCGTCCACCAGGGTGGTCATCGCCCGTTCGTACTCGCGGTACTCCCGCAGCACCTCGCTGCTGATGCTGACCACGGCGTCGGGGTGCTCCTCGGCGAGGATCGCCCGCATCCGGTCCTCGTGGGCGGGGTTGGCGTAGGCGTGCAGGAAGCACACCCCGAGCGTGTCGATGCCGCGGTCGCGGAACCACCGCGCGACGACACGGGCGCCGGCCTCGTCGAACGGCCGCACCTCCGTGCCGGTGAAGTCGAGCCGCCCGCCGACCGAGCGGACCAGGTCGCGCGGCACGATCCGGGGCGGCTTGACCCAGAAGTAGGAGTTCCCGTAGCCGTCGGGCACCGACTGCCGCGCGATCTCGAGCATCGCGTCGTACCCCTCGGTGGTGACGAAGCCGAGCCGGTCGACCTTGCCCTCGAGGAGCTGGTTCGTGGCGACCGTGGTGCCGTGACTGACCGCGGTGATCGCACCGCCGTCGACCGGGCCGTCCGGCCCGCCCATCAGCTCGAGGACCTTGTCGATGCCGGCCAGGAAGCCGTCGGCCGGGTTGGCCGGTGTCGAGGGCGTCTTGGTGGTGACCAGCTCGCCGGTGTCCTCGTCGAGGGCGACGACGTCGGTGAAGGTGCCGCCGGTGTCGATCCCGACCCTGACCCGGCGCCGCTGCTCCATGGGTCGATTCAAGCAGCACCGCGACGCCGCGGGCGGCGCCGAGCCCGGCCGAGGATCAGGCGTCGGGCGGCCGCTCGTTGTAGACGCCGGCCGGCTCCTGGCCGCACAGGCGCTGGATCTCGGCCATCACCTGGTCGGTGATCTCACGCCGCGCGCGACCCGGTGGTACTCCGTCGTACCGTCCGCGTACGTCGATCGGCGCACCGAACGCGACGGTGACCTTGACGATCCGCGGCCGCCGACGGCCCACCGGTTGCACCTGGTCGGTGCCCTGCAGGCCGACCGGCACGATCGGGGCACCGGACGTCAGCGCGAGCTGCGCCACCCCGGTGCGCCCGCGGTACAGGCGACCGTCCCGCGAGCGCGTGCCCTCGGGGTAGATGCCGAACGCTCCCCCACCGGCGAGCACGCCGAGCGCGGTGTCGAGGCTGGCGAGGGCGGCCTTCGAGTCGTCACGGTCGACGGGCAGGGCACCGAGCGCCTCGTACCACGCCTTCGCCAGGCGACCCTTGAGGCCGGGCTGCTCGAAGTAGTCGGACTTCGCGAGGAAGGCCACCGGTCGCGGGACGATGATCGGGATGACGACGCTGTCGATGAAGCTGAGGTGGTTGCTGGCGAGGATCACCGGCCCCATCGGCGGCACCTGGTCGAGACCGGTGACGGTGGGCCTCCACACTGCCTTCGCCAGCGGGGGGACGACCGAGTGGAGGAGGCCGTAGAGCACTCGCCCATCTTGCCCCTACCGGGCACCGGCGGAGCCGTGGGGTCTCAGCGCTGCCAGATGTACGGCGTGGTGGTGGTGACCGCGACCAGGCCGGATCGCTCCAGGATCGGCCGCGACATCACGGTGCAGTCGCTGTGCAGGTAGCGGACGCCCTCGGCGAGGGCGGCTCGCGCCCGGGCCGCGGTGAGCGCTCGGTAGAGGCCGCGACCGCGCCACTCCGGCAGGGTCGCTCCTCCCCACAGGCCGGCGAACTCGGTGTCCTCGACGCGCTGGAGCCGTCCGGCGCTGACCACGCGGCCGTCGGCCTCGACGACCCAGAACTGCTCGCGCCCGGCCATCCGGTCGAGACGGTCGAGCACCTCCTCGGCCGACGGACCGGCGCCGAAGACGGCGCGTTGCATGGTGGCCGCCTCGGTCACGACCTGGTCGCGCTCGGGCACCTGGTCGACGCGACGTACCGTGACGCCGTCGGGCAGGTCGACGTCGACGGCCAGGGCCCGCGCCTCGCCCACCATCACGGTCTCGATCTCCTCGGGTTCCAGGCCCTGCGCCTCGAGCCGGGCACCGAGGTCGGGCGGCCAGTCGTGGCCGCGCGTCTTCCACTCGAACCTCTCGACCTCCGGGATGCCTTCGAAGAAGGCGACCGTGTCGCCGATCAGCGCGTCGACGTCGTCGACGCCCTCGAGGCTCTCGTAGCTGACGAATCCGTCGGTCATCGACACGGCTCGCCACAGCGGGCCCTCGCGGTCCCAGCTCAGCGAACCGGCGACCTCCGCGACCCCGCGCAGCTGCGCGTCGTACGCCGCCAGGAGGGTCGCTGCGTCGTCGCTCATCGTTCTCCTACTCGTCGTCTGTGCGACGTCCAGCATCGCGGTGCTGGTCGAGAAGCGCGAGCCAAATAGTCGAAGGGCCCTCGTAGGTATGAGCTACAAGGGCCCTTCGTTTGGTGACCCGCTGGGCCCCGGCGCAAGTCCGTGGTCCGGCGGCTCACCGGCGGTTGGTACTGGTGACGCTCCCAACCGACCCCTCGTCTCCTCCGACCCCGGCGGCCCCGTCACCTGGCCTCCGCGGCGCCCTCCCAGCAAGCTGGGCGGCCACCGTTCGGATCTTCGTCTCCGAGTGATCCCGCTCTCCCCGAGGGGATTGCGTAGGGAGAGTTCTATGTCCTGGAAGGCCAGTCCCACAAGGGCTTTCCGGCACTTTTCTTGACATACTTCGGGTTCCGGCGAGTCGTCCACAGAATCACGGCGGGTCGTCCACAGACAGTGCCGTTTCCTCCACAGACAGGCCCCCGGTCCTGTGGAGATCCGCGCTGTCCCCGGCGCGGGTTCGGCCTCGAAGGGCGATCACAACAACGAAGGAAGAGCGGCGGGAAATGGAAGAAGGGCCCTCATAGGTATGAGCTACAAGGGCCCTTCCACTGGTGAGCGACCCGGGCCGAAACCCGCGTTCCTCGCCATTGACCGGTACTGGTGACGCTCCCGGCCGATCCAGTCTTCTCCTCCGACCCCGCTGGCCCTCGTCACCTGGCCACCGCGGCGCCCCTCCCAGCAAGCTGGGCAGCCACCGTACGGATCTTCTTCTCCGACCGATCCCGCTCTCCCCGGGGGGAGTGCGTGAGGAGAGTTCTATGTCCTGGAAGGCCAGTCCCACAAGGGTTATCCGGCACTTTTTTCCGACATACCGGGAGTTCCGGCGTGTCCTCCACAGCGGTTGGCCCTTCCTCCACAACTTGGGGGTCTGTCTCCACAGGCAGCGGGGTCTCGGCTGTGGAACGGATCAGCCGGCCTTGGCGGCCTCGAAGGCCGCGGCGACCTCGAGCAGGCGCCGGTCCGCGCCGTACGGCGCCACGATCTGGACCCCGACCGGGAGGCCGGTCGCGGTCGCGCCGGCCGGCACCGAGATCGCCGGGCAGCCGGTCACCGTGATCACGTAGGCCGAGCGCATCCAGTCCAGGTACGTCGCCATCGGCCGGCCGTCGACCTCCGCGGGGTACTCCTGGTCGGCCGGGAACGGCGGGACCTGGGAGGTCGGCAGCACGAGCACGTCGTACGACGTGAAGAACCGCCGCATCCGCTCCGAGAGCGCCGTGCGTTGCGCGTAGGCACGGGCCACGTCCGCGCCCGTGAGCCGCTCCCCCGCGCGGATGTTGTCGGCGAGCGACTGCTTGAAGCCGTCGGGGCGTGCGGCCAGCAGGTCGGCGAACGAGTGCTGGAACAGCCAAGCGCGCAGGGTCCGGAACGTGTCCTCGGCCGCGCGCAGGTCGGGCCAGGCCGCGCCGACGACGGCGCCGGCACCCGCCAGCAGGCCGCCCGCCTCCTCGACCACGCGAGCGACCTCGGCGTCGACGTCGAAGAGTCCGCCGAGGTCGGTGCTCACCGCGACCCGCAGCCCGCGCAGCTCGCCGGCCAGCGGCGGGCCGAAGTCGGATCCCGGGTCCGCGAGCGCCGTCGGCACCCGCGCGTCGGGGCCGGCGATGACCGACAGCAGGAGGGCGAGGTCGCCGACGTTGCGGGCCAGCGGTCCGCTGGTGCCCGTGGTCTCCCACAGGTTGGTGGTCGGCCAGCTCGGCACCCGGCCCAGGGACGGCCGCAGCCCGACCACGCCGCAGAACGAGGCGGGGTTGCGCAGGGAGCCGCCCATGTCGGACCCGTCCGCGAGCGGGACCATGCCGACGCGCAGCGCACACGCCGCTCCGCCGGACGAGCCACCCGCCGACCGGGTCGGGTCGATCGGGTTGAGCGTGGTCCCGAAGACCGTGTTGAACGTGTGGGAGCCCGCGCCGAACTCCGGCACGTTGGTCTTGCCGATCGGCACCGCACCCGCCTGTCGGATCCGCTCGACCACGAGCTCGTCGGTGTCGGGCACGTGGTCGGCGAAGAGCGGCGAGCCGTACGTCGTACGCCAGCCGGCGACGTCGTGGGTGTCCTTGAACGCCCAGGGCAGCCCGTGCAGAGCGCCCAGGGCGTCGCCTCGTGCGGTGGCCGCGTCGGCCTCGGCCGCGCCGGCCCGGGCGCGGTCCTCGTCGAGCGAGACGACGGCGTTCAGCTCGGGGTTGCGCTCGGCGATGCGGGCGAGGTGGAGGTCGAGCAGCTCCAGCGCCGAGATCTCCCGCCGTCGTACGGCGTCCGCCATCGCGCGGGCAGTGGACTCGACGCTGATCGGGGTCATCGGGCACCTCCCACGGTCACCGCCGGCGCCGGCCGAAGAGGGATCCCGCGACGACCCCGAGCAGCACCAGCCCGGCGCCGACGGCGATCCCCTTGAGGAAGTCCTGCTGCGAGGGCGCCGGCCGTGGTGGGGCGGTGAAGACCTGTCCGACCGCCGGCACGCCGGTGACCGCCCCCGCGACCGGGCCTGCCGGCGCCGGCGCAGCACCGCCGATCGCCTGGCCGACGCTGTCGAAGAACTCCGTGGCCATCCGCTTCGACACCGAGCCGAGCATCCGCTGGCCGACGCCGCCGACCATGCCGCCGACGACGGCGTCGGCGTCGTAGGAGATCTGCGTGCCGCCCTCACCGACCGGCGCGAAGTCGACGTGCACGGTGGCGTCGATCGTGCCGGGGGCGCCGGCGCCCTGGAGGCGCATCACCAGGGACTCGTGGGGCACCAGGTCGGACAGCGCGCAGGTGCCGTCGTACGTGCCGCGGATGGAGGCGACCCCGGCCGTCACCGTCATCGCATAGGTGTGGTCGCCCGTCGTCTCGAGCCGCTCGCAGCCGGGGATGGTGCGGACCAGGACGGCGGGGTCGAGGAGCGCGTCCCAGACCTGCTCGGACGGGTAGGCGACGGTGTGCGAGCCGGTGATCCTCATGGGTGCTCCTTGGTCTCGACGGGCGCGTCCGGCGACGCGGCCCGACGCAGCGGTTCCCGGGCCTGTCGAAGGGCGAACAGGTCCGACGGCGAGATGGGCATCGCGGTGAGAGCGAACCCCTCCGCGTCGGAGATCGCCGACGCGAAGACCGCGGCCGACGGGATCACGCCCGCCTCGCCGGCGCCCTTGATGCCGAGCGGGTTGAGCGGTGACGGCGTCTCGAGGTGGTCGATGTCGATCCGAGCGGGGATCTCGGTCACGTAGGGCATCAGGAAGTCCATGAACGACGCGTTGAGGAGCTGACCCGACTCGTCGTACGCCATCCGCTCGTAGAGGGCGCCGCCGACGCCCTGGGCGACCCCGCCCTGGATCTGGCCCTCCACGATCATCGGGTTGATCAGCCGGCCGCAGTCGTGGACGACGGCGTACTTCAGGATCGTGATCTCCGCGGTGTCGGGGTCGGTCTCGACGATGACCGCATGCATGCCGGAGGCGAACGTGGACCGCTCGGGCGAGTAGAAGTCGCGGCCCTCGAGCCCGGGCTCGTCGTCGTCGGCCACCGGTGGCTTGCCGGGGTCGCCGACCGAGAACTGGGTCGCCGCCTTCGACGCCTCGTCGAAGGCGTAGCGCAGCGGGTTGGAGAGTACGGCGACCGTGCCGAGGTCGATCGAGGCCGTGCCCGGAGGGGTGCCGCGTACGGAGACGACGCCGTCGGCGACCTCGAGGTCGTCGACCGACGCCTCCAGTGCGTCAGCGGCGATCCGCAGCGCCTTCTCGCGGGCGCGGGTGGCCGCGAGGTGGACCGCCGACCCGCTCATCACCGCGGCGCGCGAGGCGAACGTGCCGACGGCGTAGGGCATCCGGCGGGTGTCGCCGGTGACCACCTCGACGTCCTCGAACCGGCAGCCCAGCACGTCGGCGACCAGCTGGGCGAAGACGGTCGCGTGTCCCTGCCCCTGCGTGGTCAGGCCGGTCGCGACCTTGACCCTGCCCGACGTCTCGATGTGCACGTGAGCACCCTCGTAGGGGCCGACGCCCGTGCCCTCGACGTAGCAGGCGAGGCCGATGCCGACCCGCCGCCCCTCGCGCGCCAGCTCCTCGCGGAACGCCGGGAACTCGTCCCAGCCGATCAGCTCCTTGAGCTTGGCGAGCGACGCCGGGTAGTCGCCGGAGTCGTACTCCAGCTCGCGACCGTCCTGGAAGATCAGCCCGTGGTCGTAGGGGAACTCGTCGGGCTGGATGAAGTTCGCCGCGCGCACCTCGGTGCGGTCGCGGCCGAGTGCGTCGGCGATCGCGTCCATCGTGCGCTCCATGACGAAGCAGCCCTGCGGACGGCCCGCGCCGCGGTACGGCGTGACCATCACGGTGTTCGTGTAGAGGCTCTCGAAGACGACGCGGTAGGCGCCCGGCTTGTAGGGGCCGAGCAGCTGGGTCGAGGTGATGATCGGCACGATCAGCCCGTACGGCGTGTAGGCGCCGTGGTCGTGCCAGAACCGCACGTCGAGCCCCAGCACCCGGCCCTCGTCGTCGTACCCCACCTCGACGTGGTGGACCTGACCGCGCTCGTGCGCCGAGGAGATGAAGTGCTCACGGCGGTCCTCGATGAACTTCACGACCCGGCCGAGGGCGCGCGCCGCGAGCGGCACGAGCAGCTCCTCGGGCCACGGGTGGTTGATCTTCACGCCGAAGCCGCCACCGACGTCGGGCGTCACGACGTCGACCTGACCGAGGTCGAGGCCGAGCTTGGCGGCGACCGCGGCGCGGACGCCGGTCGAGGTCTGGGTGGAGGTCCAGACGGTCATCCGGCCGACATCGGGGTCCCAGCGGGCGACGGTCCCGCGGCCCTCGAGCGGCATGCTCGCGCTGCGCTCGACGGTCAGGTCGAGGCTCAACGTGTGCGGCGACGCCGCGATGGCCGCACGCGCGTCGCCGTTCTCCTGCTCGAGCCGGGCCCCGATGTTGCCCGGGACGTCGTCGTGGACCAGCCGGTCGGCGGCGCGCGCCGCCTCGACGCCGATGACGGCCGGCAGCAGGTCGTAGTCGACGCGGATGCGGGCGACGGCGTCCTCGGCGACGTAGCGGTCGTCGGCGACCACGAACGCGATCGCCTCGCCCACGTGGTTGACCTCGTCCTTCGCGAGCGCGTACTGGGTGCGGCCCTGGGAGAGCGCCGGGTGCGGGATGAGCAGCGGGAGCGGCTCGGCCATCGGCCCGGCCAGGTCGTCGTGGGTCCAGACGAGGTGTACGCCGTCGAGGTCGAGCACGGCCGAGACGTCGATGTCGAGGACGCGCGCATGGGCATGGGGTGAGCGCAGCACGGCGGCGTGCAGGGTGCCCTCGCCGACCGCGACGTCGTCGACGTACCGCCCCTGGCCACGCAGGAAGCGCTGGTCCTCGACGCGCTGGACCTTCTGACCGAAGAGCTTGGTGGTCACGGCGCACCCTCCGTCGTACCGGTCCCTGAGGAGGTCGCCCCGCGACCGTCTCGAAGGGCAGCAGCGCGCAGCACCGACTTCACGATGTTGGTGTAGCCGGTGCACCGGCAGAGGTTGCCGGCGACCATCTCGCGGGCGTCGTCCTCGGACGGCGAGGGGTGGTCCCGGAGCCCCGCGGTGATCGTGGTCAGGAAGCCCGGGGTGCAGAAGCCGCACTGGAGTCCGTGACACTCGAGGAACGCCTGCTGCACCGGCCCCAGCGATCCGTCCGCGTTGGTCAGCCCCTCGACCGTCGTGACCTCGCAGTCGACGGCCGAGACCGCGAACATCAGGCACGACCGCACCGGACGTCCGTCGACCAGGACCGTGCACGCGCCGCAGACGCCGTGCTCGCAGCCGACGTGGGTCCCCGTGAGGCCGAGGTCGTGACGCAGCGCGTCGGACAACAGGCGCCGGGCGGGCACCCGAACGTCGTGCGCGACGCCGTTGACCAGTAGCCGGATCTCGTGCAGCTCCTCGGTCATGAGGTGCCCCCCGCGCGCCTGCCCGCGTCGTCGTACGCCGTCCGCAGGACGCGGGCGGTCAGGACCCGGACCAGGTGGGCGCGGTAGTCCGCGGTGGCGTGCACGTCGCCGAGCGGGTCGAGGCGGGCGAGCGCTCGGTCGCCGGCCGCGGCGAGCGAGTCGTCGTCGACCGCCCCGGCGAGGGCGGACGTCAGGTCGACCACGGTCGGCACGTCCGCGACCGACAGGTAGCCGGCCCGTGCGGCGACGACCCGGTCACCCTCGCGCCGTACGACGGCGGCCACGCCACAGACCGCGTAGTCGCCGTTGCGGCGGGCGAGCTCCTCGAACCCGACCCCCTCACCCGGCGCCAGCGCGGGGAAGCACGCCTCCAGGGCGATCTCGTCGTGGTTCAGCGTCGACTCCATGGGGCCGGCGTAGAGGTCAGCGGCCTCGATCGTGCGGGTGCCGTCGGTCGACGCGACGGTCACCGAGCCCGCGAGCAGTACGAGCACCATCGGCATCTCGGCGGCCGCGTCGGCGTGGACGAGCGAGCCGACCGTCGTCCCGCGGTTGCGGATCGTGGCGTGGGCGACGTGCGCCAGCGCGAGCGGGACCAGCGGCTGCACGCGTCGTACGTCGGAGGAGGCGAGCACGTCGGAGTGGCGCGCGAGCGCCCCGATCCGTACGCCGTCGTCGGAGGCCTCCACCCGGCCCAGGTCGGGCAGGCCGTTGATGTCGACCAGGGTGGTCGGTGCGGCGAGCCGCATGTTGAGCAGGGGCACCAGGCTCTGCCCGCCCGCCAGGACCTTCGCACCCGGATCGGCCGCGAGGGCCTCCAGCGCGTGCTGGAGGCCCTGCGGTCGGACGTAGGCGAACGGTGCCGGCTTCAAGTCACTCCTGGTCGGGTTCGCCCCGGTGTCCTGGCGTCGGCTCGTCGGTGTCCGGGTAGGACAGTGCGCGGGTCGTGTAGCCGGTCCCGGTCCCGCCCCGGCCGTTGACCATGTGGAAGAACACGATCACCAGGATCGTGCCGAGGGCGATCCCGCTGAGCTCGAAGTTGTCGCTGATCTTGAGCGTCACGCCGCCGATCCCCGCGATCAGGCCGGCCGAGAGACCGACCATGTTCACCGGGTTGCCGAAGTCGACGCCGTTCTCGACCCAGATCTTCGCTCCCACCAGACCGATCATGCCGTACAGGATCACTGTGATGCCCCCGAGCACACCGCCCGGGGTGGCGCTCACCAGGGCTCCGAACTTCGGGCAGAGACCGAGCAGGATCGCGACGATCGCGGCCACGTAGTAGGCCGCGGTCGAGTAGACCTTGGTAGCACCCATGACCCCGATGTTCTCGGCGTACGTCGTGGTGGGCGAGCCGCCGAACGCACTGGAGAGCGCGGTGGCGAAGCCGTCGGCGGCGATCGCCCGGCCCATGTAGGGGTCGAGGTCCGTCTTGGTCATCTCGGCCACGGCCTTGACGTGCCCGGTGTTCTCGGCGATCAGCGCGATCACGCCCGGCAGCACCAGCAGGATGAACGTCAGCGAGAAGCTCGGGCCGTGCACGACCGAGACGCCGTCCGTGAGCTTCCCGCTCGGGAAGCCGATCCACTTGGAGTCCTTCACGCTGCCCGCGAAGCCCGACCACACCACGCGCTTGTGGTCGATCTCCGCACCTTGGCTGCTGCCCGTGATCGAGTGGATGGTGCCGAACATCAGGTCGGCCAGCCACGAGATCGCGTAGCCGAAGATGAGCGCCAGGAAGACCGCGATCCGGGACCAGAAGCCCGGCATCATCACGGCCGCGCAGACCATGAAGGCAGCGGTCAGCAGGGCGATCCACTGGTCCTGCGGCCAGTAGATGCCGGCGACCACCGGCGCGAGGTTGAAGCCGATCAGCATCACGACGGCACCGGTGACGGCGGGCGGCAGGACCTTGTGGATGACCCCCGAACCGGCGTAGTGGACGAGGATGCCGACCGCCCCGAGGACCAGACCGGCCACCAGGATGGCGCCGGTGACATGGGCGGAGTCGCCGTTGGAGTGGGTGCGGATCGCCGCCACGCTGGCAACGAACGACGCGCTGGTCCCGAGGTAGCTCGGGACGCGGTTGGACGTGACCAGCAGGAACAGGATCGTGCAGATGCCCGAGAACATGATGGCCAGGTTGGGGTCGAGACCCATGACCAGGGGAAACACGAACGTGGCGCCGAACATCGCGACCACGTGTTGGGCTCCCAGCCCGACCGTCCTGCCCCACGGGAGCCGTTCGTCGGGGGCGACCGGCTCACCGGGAGCCGGGTTCACCTCGCGCCAGCTGAACATCGTCGACATCTGGACCTCCTCGATGCGCGGGGACCGAGCACCCCCAGTGGTGAGCCACATCAGACACCCGCCGAGCCGGAAATCGGTGGAGGAACGCCGTAACAGGAGCCCGGGCGCCCCGCGGTCCGGCGGTGACCGCAGCCGCTAGCGTGGCCCCGTGACCATTCCCGGACGACCGGAGCCGACCCTCGCGGTGGCGGCTCCGCCGCGGGTCGCGGCCTGGCTGCGGACGGCGCCGGCCGGGCCGGTCGCGGTGCTCCATGAGTGCGCCGACGTCGTGCATGTCGAGGTGGCCGGACGATGCGTCAGCATCGCGCCCGCCGGGGCACCGGGTCTGCCCAACTCGCTGCGCACGAAACTCGCCTCGGTGTCGTCACGGAGCGCAGCGACGCCCTATCTTGAAGGCGGGATCCTTCGTTGGGGCGGACGCGCCCTGATGACCGGTCGACTCGTGGACGTTCGCGCGCCACGCTTCGACACGGCCCGGGTTCCGAAGGCGAGCCCGGTCGCCGCAGATGGGTCCCCCCGGCCCGGCGGCGCCGGGCTCGTCCCCCTTCCGGAGCACATCGACCCCGACACCGTAGGCGCGCTGGTCGGGTACGGCGACGGACTCACCCCGCTCGGCGACGACGTCCTGTGCGGCTGGCTCGCGGTGCACCGAGCGGCCGGGGTGCCGACCGCGGCCGTCGACGACGCCGTACGCCGTCACCTGCCGCGCACCACCACCCTCTCGGCGACCCTGCTCGACTGCGCCCTGGCCGGCGAGGTCGCCGACCCGGTGGCCGACTACCTGCGCGCCCTCGGTACGCCGCTCGCCCCCGCAGCCCGGGACGACCTGCTGGCCCTCGGCCACAGCTCCGGCCTCGGGTTGGCACACGGCATCGAGCTCGGGCTGGCCGAGCTCGCGGAGGGCGCGCCCGCGCAGGGTGTCCGGGCGGCATGACGACCGACCACGTCGAGCTGCGCGCCGGCGCCTACGCCGACTCGGTGACCTTGCTTCAGGTGAGCCGCCAGGTGCAGCAGCTCCCCGGGGTCGTCACGGCCCAGGTCGCGATGGCGACGCCGCTCAACGTCGAGGTGCTCGAGGGCATGGGGTTCGCCGTCCCCGCAGAGGCCACGGTCAACCACCTGCTCGTCGCCGTACGCCTCGACGACGACGACCGTCTCGACGACGTACGGGCGGAGGTGGATCGCGCGCTCGGCGACAGCCGACGTGCCGTCGCCGGACCTACCGAGGAGGCCGCGCCGCGCACGACCCGCTCGGCCCTGGCGCGTCAGCCGGGCGCGCTGGTACTGGTCTCGGTGCCGGGCGTCAGCGCCGCGGTCGAGGCGATGGACGCGCTCGAGGCCGGCAGCGACGTGATGGTGTTCAGCGACCACGTGCCGCTCGAGCAGGAGCTCGCCCTCAAGCAGTACGCCGCCGCCCGCGACCTCCTGGTGATGGGGCCCGACTGCGGCACCGCGATCGTCGGCGGGGTCGGCCTCGGGTTCGCCAACGTCGTCACGCCCGGGCCGGTCGGGATCGTCGCCGCCTCCGGCACCGGCTGTCAGCAGGTGCTGGCACTCCTCGACCACGCCGGCGTGGGGGTCGCCGCGGCGTACGGCGTCGGCGGGCGCGACCTGTCCGCCGAGGTCCGCGGCCTGGCGACGCGCACCGCACTCGCCCGGCTGGACGCCGACCCCGCCGTCGAGCTCGCGCTGCTGATCTCCAAGCCGCCGGCCGACGAGGTGGCCGCCGCCCTCACGTCGTACGCCGACGGGCTGGGCACGCCGGTGCTGACGGCGCTGCTGGGGCCCGGCCGGCCCGACCTCACCGAGGCCACCGAGCTCCTCCTGCGTCGCCTCGGCCACGACGTCCCGGAGTGGCCGGTCCGCGGCACCGCCCGGCCCAGCACCGGGACGCGTCTGCACGGGCTGTTCGTCGGCGGCACGCTCGAGGCGGAGGCCGAGGTGCTCGTGACCGCCGCCGGGGTGGACGCCGAGCTGGTCGACTTCGGCGACGACCAGTACACGGCCGGTCGGGCCCATCCGATGATCGACCCGACCCTCCGCCTCGAGCACCTGTCCCGCGTCGCCGCCGACGACCGCACAGGCGTGATCCTGCTCGACGTGGTGCTCGGCCACGGCGCCGAGGACGATCCCGCTGCCTCCTTGGCGCCGGCACTCAGTGGCCTCCGGCCGCCCGTGGTCATTACGGTCGTCGGCACCGCCCACGACCCGCAGGGGCTCGACCGGCAGGTGGACGCCTTGGTCGCGGCCGGCGCCGAGGTCCACCTGTCCAACGCTCGGGCCACGCGTCGCGCCCTCGCCCTGCTGGCGGCCGGAGCATGACCGGCCACGTGGTCGGCGTGGGCGTCGACCTCCTCGCGCAGGCCGTGGCCGACCAGGCGGCCGACGTGACCCGGGTCGACTGGCGTCCGCCCCTGCCCGGCACCGAGGACGACCTCGCCGCCGTCGCGCTCGATCCCATCCGCCCCGGCGCCGACGCGACGGCGCTGGAGCGGATGCTCGCGGTCCAGGCGCGGCTGGTCGACGTCGTACCCGCGCACGAGGCGCTCGGCCTGCAGCGCGGCGAGTTCCTGCACGCCGGACCGCCGATCACCTGGGACCGCGCCGCCGGCCCGCTCCGTGGGGCGTTGATGGGGGCGGCCGCGCTGGAGGGGCTCGTCGACGACCCCGAGGACGCGCGGCCCCTCTTCGAGAGCGGTACGACGGTCAGCCTCGAGCCGTGCCACCACCGGCGCGCCGTCGGGCCGATGGCGGGCGTGGTCACGCCGAGCATGTGGATGTTCGTCCTCGAGGACCCCGCGACCGGCGCCCGCACCCACTGCACCCTCAACGAGGGGCTCGGCAAGGTCCTGCGGTACGGCGCCTACTCCCCCGACGTGCTGACCCGCCTGCGCTGGATGTCCGACGTTCTCGGCCCGCTGCTGCAGCGAGCGGTCCGGGCGAGCGAGCCGGTCGACGTGACCGCGATCCTCGGCCAGATGCTGCAGATGGGCGACGAGGCGCACAACCGCAACCGGGCCGGCACGCTCATGCTGCTGCGCGATCTCGGGCCGGCGCTCGTCACCAGCGGTGGTGACGCCGCCGACGTGGCCGAGACGCTGCGGTTCGTCGGTGGCAACGACCACTTCTTCCTCAACCTCGCCATGCCCGCCTGCAAGCTCGCGCTCGACGCGGCCCGCGACCACCCGGGCTCGACGATGGTGGTCGCGATGTCGCGCAACGGCACCGACTTCGGCATCCAGGTCTCCGGCACCGGCGACGAGTGGTTCACCGGCCCCGCCCAGGTCGCCGACGGCCTCTACCTCGGCGACTACGGTCCCGACGACGCCAACCCCGACATCGGCGACTCGGCGATCACCGAGACGGCCGGGCTCGGTGGCTTCGCGATGGCGACCGCCCCGGCGATCGTCCGGCTGGTCGGCGGGTCGGTGCCGGACGCCCTCGCCACCACCCGGCGGATGCGCGAGATCACCCTCGGCGACAACCCCCGATGGAGCATCCCGGTCCTGGAGTTCGCCGGCGTGCCCACCGGCATCGATGTGAGCGCGGTCTGCCGCACCGGGATCCTCCCGCAGATCAACACCGGCATGGCGGGCCGTGCGGCGGGCGTCGGTCAGGTCGGCGCCGGCCTGGTCACTCCGCCGGCCGAGATCTTCCCGGCCGCGCTCGGTCGCCTGGCAGCGCTCGCCCGAGCGCGGGCGGCCGCCAGAACGCCTGCCTGAGGTCGACGTTGCCCGAGGGACGCAGCGGCGTGCCCTCCTCGAGATAGCTCTGCCGGGCACCGTCCTCGTGGCTGGGCGGCAGGGAGCCGTCGGCGCGCACCACCCGCCACCACGGCACCGGACCGCCGTACGCCGCCATCACCGAGCCGACCAGCCGCGGCCCGCCCCCGCCCGCGACCGCCCCGACCACCTCCGCGATCGCGCCGTACGTCGTGACCCGGCCGCGCGGGACCGCCTCCACGCAGGTCAGCACCATTTCGACGTACTCGTCGTGGTCGAGCCTCACCGCGCCCTCACCTGACCTCGTCGAGGCGGGTCGGGTAGAGGGACGTCACGGCCACCGCCACCACGAGCGCGACGGCGAGGCCGGCCACCCAGTACGACGCGGGAGTGGTATGACCGCGGTTGGCATCGACCACGAGCCAGAGGAGAGGGGCGACGAGCCACAGCAGGAGGGTCCGGCGCGCCCAGCGCAGCACGACCTGACGCCCGGGCGCGAGCTGCCGCGGGCCGTACGACGCGACGGTCGCAGCGACGTGCGCCGCGAGGAGCGCGGCCGCCGACACCACGACGCCGCCCGGCATGGCCTGCCGGACCGCGGTGGTCCACCAGGCGAGCACCAGCAGCATCGCCACGCTCCCGGCGTACTGCTCGGGGAAGGCCGCGAACAGGGCCGACGCGACGACGACGACCACCACCAGCCACAGCGGTGGTACGAAGCCCTGCGGGCTCGCGGCCAGGAGCGCCACCGGCGGCCCGAGCAACACGATCGCGCGCAGCGCCCAGCCGCCGGGAGTGAGGTCGCGGATCATCGCGCCCCCACCCCGGCGCGCGGGAGCTGGCTGCGCCGGGCGAGCCGGCGGACGACCTCGTCGAGGGTCCGCGGCCCGTTCCACGGCACGACCGGGCAGCCCGCCGCGGCCAGCTGGGCGAGGACCTGCCGACGCTCGATCAGCCGCATCCGCCAGGCGAGGGCGCCGACCACGGGGTCGGTCTCGGTGGACACGGTGGGCGCGGCGTCGCCGGGCAGCGTGTCGACGACGATCACGGGCAGGCCCCTGCGCAGCAGCCGGACGGCGGACGTCGCCATGCCGGGCGAGAACATCGGGCTGAGCACCACCACCATGGTGCCGGCCGTCGTCCGGAAGTCGATCCGGTCGACACTCACGTCGTGGGGGACGCCGGGGCGGACCCGGGACAGCTGGCCCTGGATCCTCCGCAGGTGGCCGCTGCCCGCGCCGTACCCGACGTACTCGCCGTGCGGGCTCACCACGCGGAGGGAGACCCGGTCGCCCTGCCGGACGTACTGCTCGGCGATCGCTGCTGCGGAGCGCATGGCGACGTCGAGGCTCGAGGACGCGCCGTCGACGCCACCCGAGAGGCCGTAGTCCGCCAGCGCGTCGACCACCAGCAGCACGGCGGTGTCCTCCTCGGAGCGGGTGGAGACCACGTGCAGGGCGCCGGTGCGCAGCGAGACCCGCCAGTTGATCCGGCGCATCCGGTCACCGGCGTGGAACTCCCGGATGGACGAGAACTCGGTGCCCTCGCCGTCGCGACGCGACCGGTGGGCGCCGATCAGGCCGATCGGCGACGGTGCGGCCGCGGCGGCGCGGTACGTCGCGGCCACCGGCAGCACCGAGACCTCGCGACCCACCAGGCCGACGGGCCCCCAGCGGTAGCCCGCCCAGGCACTGAACAGGCCGACCTTCTCCTCGCCGATGCGCCGCTGGCCCCAGCGACGCGGAGACACCAGCAGGGGCACCGGCCGGTCGACGCGGTAGCCGAGGCAGCCCGCCGCCGGGCGCAGCGCGACGTACGGCGCCGAGGCGCAGACGCGGGTCACGAACTCGACGTCGTCCTCGGGGACGATCTGCAGCGGTGCGGTCGTCCCCTGCCCCTCGTGGAGCACGGCGTACGACGTCTGGGCGGTGACGTGCGGCTCGGTGCGCGGCTTGGCGAGCAGCGCGGCGGCGCACATCACGATCAGCGGCGCGACCAGCACGACCAGGGCCGGCCGGCCGAGCAGGAGCGCCACCCCGATACCCGTGGCTCCGACGGTCAGCCCACGGGCCAGCGAGGCGGTGGTGCGCCAGCGGGTCATCGCAGGGGGCTCTCCAAGGTGCTCGGGGTCGGCACCGATCCCAGCACCGAGTCGACCACCCGCGGCCCGCTGGCCTGGGTCATCCAGAGCTCGGGCTTGACGGTGATGCGGTGTGACAGGACGGCGCGCGCCACGGCCTTGACGTCCTCGGGGATGACGTAGTCGCGCCCGCGCACGACGGCGAAGCCGCGGGCCGCGAGCACCAGCCCGAGCGACCCGCGGGGCGACGACCCGGTGAGGACCTCGTTGTGATCGCGCGTCGCGGTGGCCAGGCGGACGCAGTAGCGCCCCACGGTCTCGTCGACCGACACGGTCTCGGTCGCCGCCTGCATCGCCCGCAGTCCGGCCGCGTCGGTGATCTGGTCGAGCTCGATCTCCTCACGCCGGCGCGCGAGCCGGCGCTGCACCACGTCGTACTCCTCGTCGGAGGTGGGATAGCCGAAGCTGACCCGCATCAGGAACCGGTCGAGCTGGGCCTCCGGCAACGGGTAGGTGCCTTCGTACTCGATCGGGTTGGCGGTCGCCAACACGTGGAAGGGCTCCGGTAGCGGGAACGTCTCACCCTCGACGGTCACCTGGTGCTCCTGCATCGCCTCGAGGAGCGCCGACTGCGTCTTGGGTGGCGTGCGGTTGATCTCGTCGGCCAGCAGCAGCCCCGTGAAGAGCGGTCCGCGACGGAACTCGAAGGACCCCTCGCGCTGGTTGTAGAGGAAGGACCCGGTGATGTCGGCAGGGAGCAGGTCGGGGGTGAACTGGACGCGGGAGAACTCCAGCCCGAGGACGCGTGCGAGTGAGCGCGCGGCCAGGGTCTTGCCGAGACCGGGGAAGTCCTCGAGCAGGACGTGGCCCTTGGCCAGGATCGCGGCGAGCACCAGGGTCAGCGGCAGTCGCTTGCCCACGATCGCCCGGTCCACCTCGGTGAGCACCCGGATCGCGATCTCCGAGGCCTCGGGCACGGTCAGGAGGCTGTCGGGCGACGACTCGGTCATGGCGACAGCTCCTCGATCCTTCGCAGGCACTCCTCGAGCGTGTCCCGACTCAGCTGGCGGGCCGGCGAGTCGATGACATCGGACAGCGTAGGACCAAGACGCTCGTCGACCCCGGGGTCACCGCGCTCGAGCCCGAGCTCGGCGAGTCGGGCGTCGGTGAGCATCGTGAGGCGTCGGCGCAGGGTCGGCTCGACGGTGCGCGAGGTGAGGTGGTTCTCGAGCATCCGGACGTCCCGGCTCATCCCGGCGTCCTGACCGTCCGGCAGGACCGGGCGCGCACTCACGACCTCCCAGTCGGGCTCGGGCACCGTGGAGAAGTCGAGGACGAGGCTGAGGACCGCCACCACGGCGCCCACCAGCAGGACGAGTCGGAGCAGGTCGGGGGTGGTGTGCTCGTACAGCGCGCCACCCACCACGGCCAGGACGAGGAACCCGGCCAGTACGGCGCGCCCGATCCAGCGGCGCGGCCTCACGACGACGCCCCCACGCCGGCTCCGATGGAGGCGTGGATGGTCCGCAGCGCCTCGACCGCGCTCATCCGCACCTGCTCGGTGATCTCGTGCTCGGAGAACCTCGCCTCGCGGTAGAGCATCGCCAGGCGGGAGACCGCCGACGGATCGGCGGACGCGGCGTCCAGCAGCCGGATCGTGAACTCCGAGGAGGTCTCCCAGGGCCGGCGCGCGACGCCGACATGCTCGGCCTGCTCCTCGAACCTGTCCCAGCAGGCGACGATCGCGTTGCGCGGCTCACCACCCAGGAGCAGCTCGAACTGGTCGTCCGCGTCGCGGCGCATCTCCTCGACCAGCGGCGCGGGGTCCTGCAGGACGTCGAAGTCGACGTCCAGCACCGGGGGCTCGTGTCGCCGGCGCGACGACACCTCCTCGACCACCCAGCGCAGGCAGCGATAGACCAGCACCAGCAGCCAGGCGAACAGTGCGTACCGGATGATCGCCCCGATCAGGGACGAGAACGGGACCGACGAATGGCCCTGCGGCAGCACCAGGGCGTTGGGGCTCTGGCTCGCCGGCGGGGAGCTCGAGGACGACGTGGTCGGGTGGGCGACGTGGAACACCGGGTCGTGAGGCGTGCCGTGGACGATTCCCGACGGGCCCGATCGCGCGGCCAGCACGACCAGCAGCAGCATCAGCACGACCCCGGCCAGGCTGAACCCGACCGCCAGCACGCTCGCCCGCTTGGACGTCATGGGTTGCACCGTAACCGGCCGGGTCTCGCGGATTCGATCACGCGGAGGTCACGGTTCCGTCGTACGACGCGGGCGGGGCCGGCCCGACCCGCCGACGACCCCCGCGCTCACGCGGGGGTCGTCGCCGGGGGTTGCTCGAGGCTGCCTCTCAGAGGATGGGGTTGAACGGCTCGGTGCCGTCGACCATCCTCAGGCCGGCGATGCCGGAGTGAGCCTGAGCGAACGCCAGCTCCTTGGCCAGGTCACCGATGTTGTTGGACAACGGCAGCGGGGCCAGGCCGAGCGTCGAGAGCACGCCGACCGCCTTGCCGCCGGACGTCATGAAGCCCGAGCCCGAGTCTCCGGGGATGCCGGGCGACAGCGTGTAGAGCGGGTGGCTCCAGCCACCGTCCGCAGCGGCGTCACCCAGGCTGATGCCGGTGTGCGGTGAGAGCGGGGACAGACCGCCCCGGAGGCTGGAGTTGCCGTAGGTCCAGACCCGGTCGCCTGCGGCGGTGCCGTCGGTGTCGATGCCGGTCGGGCCGCCCCAGAAGGGCACGCTCGGGTTGACCTTCGAGACGTCGCCGGCGTCGATCCTGACCAGCGCGAGGTCGTTGTAGGCGCAGGTGTTGGCGTCACTCGTGCCGAGCTGGTGCTCGGTGATCCACGAGCTGTAGGCCAGGGTGCCGTGACCGACGACCGTGCCCTCGGAGGCGGCGTTGCCGTCGTTGGTGAGGTCGACCGCGGTCCCCAGCGGCACGGAGCCGGTGCTGCAGCCGTTGGTGTCGGTCGAGGAGCCGGTGCCCGCGCAGTGGGCGGCGTACCCGAGGTAGGTGTTGCCGGCGGAGTCGGTGAACACGAAGTTGCCGGTGCACTGGGCGCCGGCGGTGTACATCATCGTGCCGGGGTGGATCTGCGCCGTGGCGGCCGGAGCCCAGTCGGCGGCGGAGCTGAGCGACGTACGGTGGAGCCCGGCGGCGGTCGCGGGCTGCGAGCCCACGACGGCGGCCGCGAGCGCGGCGGCGACGACGACGGCTGCGCCGGCCGAGAGCCGGCGCGCGAGTGCGGGAACAGGGCGGTTCATGAGGTGGGGTCCTCCCGAGGTCCGGCGCCGGCCGTCCCGGCGCTCTGGGTCTTCGGCAGGTCCAACGGACCGCGCCGGCCGAGGTTACGGCTCGGTAACCGCCACGGTCAGTACGACGGCTGGCTGGGGTCGATCTGGCCGACCCAGGCCACCACACCGCCACCCACGTGCACGGCGTCGGCGTACCCCGCACCCTTGACGATCGCCAGCGCCTCGGCGGAACGCACCCCGGTCTTGCAGTAGAGGACCACCTGCTTGTCAGCGGGGAGCTCGGACAACGCGCTGCCGTTGAGGAAGTCACCCTTGGGCATCAGCACGGAGCCGGGGATCTGGTTGATCTCGTACTCGTTGGGCTCCCGCACGTCGACGAGCGCGAAGTCGCGCTGGCCGTTCTCGCGCTCCTTGAGCATGTGCTCGAGCTGGACCACCGAGATCGTCGAGCCGACGGCGGCCTCCGACGCCTCCTCGGAGACCGCTCCACAGAACGAGTCGTAGTCGATCAGCCCGGTCACCGTCGGGTGCTCGCCGCAGAGCGCGCAGTTCGGGTCCTTGCGGACCTTGAGCTTGCGGTACTCCATCTCGAGCGCGTCGTAGATCATCAGCCGGCCCGCCAAGGGGTCCCCGATGCCGGTCAGCAGCTTGATCGCCTCCGTCACCTGGATCGCGCCGATGCTCGCGCACAGCACACCGAGCACCCCTCCCTCGGCACAGCTCGGCACCATTCCGGGCGGCGGGGGCTCGGGGTAGAGGCAGCGGTAGCACGGCAGGTCGTCGCCGAGGGTCGGCGCGAACACGCTGGCCTGGCCGTCGAAGCGGTAGATCGAGCCCCAGACGTAGGGGATCTTCAGGAAGTACGCCGCGTCGTTCACCAGGTAGCGCGTGGCGAAGTTGTCCGTGCCGTCGACGATCAGGTCGTAGCCCTCGAAGATGCGCATCACGTTGTCGTTGTCGAGGCGCTCGTCGTGCACCACCACGTGGACGAGCGGGTTGGTCTCGGCGATCGACTCCCTGGCCGACACGGCCTTCGACTTCCCGATGTCGGACTGCCCGTGGATGATCTGGCGCTGCAGGTTGGACTCGTCGACCTCGTCGAACTCCGCGATGCCGAGCGTGCCGACGCCGGCGGCCGCCAGGTAGAGCAGCGCCGGGCTGCCGAGCCCACCGGCACCGATCACCAGGACCTTGGCGTTCTTCAGCCGCTTCTGACCCGCCATCCCGACGTCCGGGATGATGAGGTGCCGGCTGTAGCGGCGTACCTCGTCCTGGGTGAGCTCGGCGGCTGGTTCGACCAGCGGCGGGAAGGACACGTCGTACTCCTGGAGGTCTGCTCGGGGGCCAGATGGTGCACCTGCGTCAACAGGCCACGGACCTTCCATGTTCCCCACCAGGTACGACGCGGGCGCGCGCGTCCGTCATCCGGACGGGTACGCCGGGCCAGTAGGGTGCGAGCGTGGGCAGAACTGAGCAGAAGCCCCGGGGCGGCCGGCTCCCGCGCCGGGAGCGTCGCGTCCAGCTCCTCGACTCCGCGCTCGAGGTGTTCGTGGCGCAGGGCTACCACGCGGCGGCGATGGACGACATCGCCGAGCGCGCCGGCGTCTCCAAGCCGGTGCTCTACCAGCACTTCCCGGGCAAGCTCGACCTCTACCTCGCGCTGCTCGACGCCGCCTGCGACGACGTCATCGACAACTGCCGGCAGGCCCTGGCCGCCACCCACGACAACAAGACCCGGGTGGCCGCCGCGATGGCTGCCTTCTACGCCTACGTCGCGGCCGACGGCGGCGCGTTCCGCCTGGTCTTCGAGTCCGACCTGACCAGCGAGCCGGCCGTCCGTGAGCACGTCGAGCGGGTGACCACCGAGTGCGCGGCGATGATCGCCGACGTCATCCACGACGACACCGGCCTCCCTGGCGAGGCCTCGCGGCTCCTGGCGGTGTCTCTGGTGGGAATGGCGCAGGTGAGCGCGAGGTTCTGGATCTCGGAGGCGGCCGGCATCGACCAGGCCCAGGCGGTCGAGCTCGTGAGCGGACTCGCCTGGCGCGGCATCCGCGGCTATCCGCTCACCGACGAGCACTGACCGCCCACAGACCCACCCGGTGGCCCCGCCACCAGCCGAAAGGAACCCCATGGAAGTCAAGATCGGTGTGCGTCAGGCACCCCGCGAGCTGGTCATCGACACCCCGGACACCGCGGAGGACATCGAGGCACGCCTCCTCGAGGCCGTGTCCACCGAGGGCCTGCTGACCCTGACCGACAGCCGTGGCCGGCGGGTGCTCGTCCCGGCGGCCGGGATCGCCTACCTCGAGATCGGCACCAGCGTCAGCGGCCAGGTCGGCTTCCGCGGCTGACCGCCCGACCGGCCGCGGTGGTCGATCCAACCCGCCGCGCGTCATGATGGAACGAGTCGGCGACCGGTCTCGGCGCCGTACGGCACGAAGTGATGGGGAGAGGACGGATCTGAGATGGGTCTGATTCTGTGGACGATCATCGGCGGCGTGATCATCGGACTGCTCGGGAAGCTCGTGGCCCCGGGTGACCGCGACAAGATCCCGTTCTGGTTGACCGTCGTGTGCGGCATCTTCGGCATCCTGATCGGCAACTTCATCTACAAGGGGATCTGGGACTACAACACCAAGGGCTTCGACTGGTGGCGCCACCTCTGGCAGGTGGCCGTCGCAGCGGTGCTGGTGACGGGTGCGGCCTCGGTGACCGGTCGGGGCAAGCGCGCCTGAGACGCCTCAGGAGGACAGGCCGAGCTCGGCCATCCGGTCGGCGTGGCGCTCGGTGATCCGGGTGAACATCCGCCCGATCGCCGCGAGGTCGAGCCCCGGACGGTCGATGCCGCCCGCCAGTAGGGCGGTGAGGGCGTCGCGCTCGGCGGCGACGCGCTGCGCCTGGGTCAGTGCCTCGCCCATCAACCGGCGTCCCCACAGCGCCAGCCGCCCGGCCAGCTTGGGGTCGTCGTCGATCGCCCGGCGGATGTGCCGGACGGCGAAGTCCGCCTGCCCGGTGTCCTCGAGCGAGGCGATGATGACGTCGCGGGTCTCGGCGTCGAGGTACGCCGCGATCTCACGGTAGAAGTCGGAGGCCATGCCGTCACCGACGTACGCCTTGATCAGGCCCTCGTACCAGTCCGCGGGTGCGGTGTGGGCGTGGAAGAGGTCGATCGCGGACTCGAAGGGCGCCATCGCCTCGAAGGGGTCGGCGCCGAGCTCGCGGATGCGGTCGTGCAGGCGGCCGACGTGGCCGAACTCCAGGCTCGCCATCGTCCCCATCTCGACCTTGTCGCGCAGTGACGGGGCGAGCTTGGCGTCGTCGACGAGGCGCTCGAACGCCGACAGCTCGCCGTACGCGATCGCACCGAGCAGGTCGACCACCGCGAGCCGGTAGTCGGCGTCCTCGAGGACCAGCTGGTCCTCGGCGCCCGGCTCCGGCCCGGATTCCGTCATGCACACACGCTACCGATAGACTGGGGGTGTCCCCGCAGGAGCGGTGAGGACGCGCGCTCGGTCCACGAGCGCCGTGAGCATGTGCGCGGCAGACGCAACGGTTTGAGCCTGGGTCAGCCGCACCTGACGACTTGGCTCGAACTGAAAGCGACACCACATCGTGACGACCTTCCGAGAGCTCGGGGTGCTTCCCGAGATCTGCGACGCGCTCGAGCGCGGCGGCATCACCACCCCCTTCGCCATCCAGGAGATGACCCTCTCGGTCGCCCTCCTCGGCACCGACCTGATCGGCCAGGCCCGCACGGGCACCGGCAAGACCCTCGCCTTCGGCATCCCGGTCATGCAGCGCAGCGTCGTCCCGACCGACCCCGCCTATGCCGACATGCCGCAGGGCAAGCCGCAGGCCCTCATCGTCGCGCCGACCCGTGAGCTCGCGCTCCAGGTGAGCGGCGACCTCGCACTGGCGAGCCAGGACCTCGGCCTCCGGGTCCTCACCGTGTACGGCGGGGTGCCCTACGAGCCGCAGCTCGACGCGCTGAGCACGGGCGTCGACATCGTGGTCGGTACGCCGGGCCGGCTGATCGACCTGTGCAACCGCAGGTCGCTCGACATCTCCCACGTCCACGCGCTGGTCCTCGACGAGGCCGACGAGATGCTCGACCTGGGCTTCCTGCCCGACGTCGAGAAGCTGCTCGGCATGACCCCCGAGACGCGGCAGACGATGCTCTTCTCGGCGACCATGCCGGGTGCGATCGTCTCCCTGGCCCGTACCCACATGCGGCACCCGATGAACATCCGCGCCGAGTCGTCGTACGACACGCAGCTCGTGCCGGCGACCGCCCAGTTCATCTTCCAGGCGCACGACCTCGACAAGCCCGAGATCATCGGCCGCATCCTCCAGGCCGACGACGCCGAGAAGATCATCGTCTTCACCCGCACCAAGCGTCAGGCGCAGCGCATCGCCGAAGACCTCGCCGAGCGCGGCTTCAACGCCTCGCCCCTGCACGGCGACATGGCGCAGGTGGCGCGGGAGAAGGCGCTGACGAAGTTCCGCGAGAACAAGATCCGCGTCCTCGTCGCCACCGACGTCGCCGCGCGCGGGATCGACGTCCAGGGTGTCTCCCACGTCATCAACTACACCTGCCCCGAGGACGAGAAGACCTACATCCACCGCATCGGCCGCACCGGGCGGGCCGGCGCCAGCGGGATCGCGGTGACGTTCGTGGACTGGGCCGACCTCCACCGCTGGAAGATGATCAACAAGGCGCTGGACCTCCCCTTCGACGAGCCACAGGAGACCTACTCGACCTCCGAGCACCTGTACCACGACCTCGGCATCCCGGCCGGCACCAAGGGTCGCATCGTCCCTGCCGCGCCGGTGCCGCCGAAGCCGCGCAAGGACGACGGCGAGCGGGCGCCGCGCTCCGGAGACCGGCCGGACCGCGGCCGCTCACGGTCCCGCACCCGCACCCGCAGTGGCGAGCAGGTCGGCACCACGCGTGGCACCGACCAGGCCGCCGCTACGGCTCCCGCCTCGTCCGAGACGGGTGGCTCCGAGCGGTCCGCGGGCACGCGCAACCGCCGACGCCGGCGCCGTACGCCGGGGACGTCCGCCCAGGGCTGACGCCGCCCTCAAGCGACGACGACGACCTTCGTACCGTTCGGTGCGAACTGCCACAGCGCGATCGCGTCCGGGCGCCACTCCCGGATGCAGCCGTGCGACTGCGCCGACCCCAGCTGCATGACCGTCTGCAGCGGGTGGCCGTTCTTGGTCGGGATGGTGTGGAAGCCGATCGCCGCGCCGGTCGGGCCCTGGGTGAAGCGCGCGAAGTACTCCATGGTCCCGGTGTCGTCGATGCCGATCGCGTGGCGCGACCGGGAGTAGACCGAGTAGGTGCCCGGCTGGAGGTTGTCGGTGACGCTGGCCGAGACGAGGTAGGTGCGCCGCACCTGGTCGCGCCCGCCGAGCAGCCACACGCGCTGGAGGTGCTGGCTGAAGACGACGCGGCGTCCCGAGCCGCTCGCGTCCGGCGCCGCCGGCGGCGCCGAGGAGTCGAGGCGACCGCCGCCCTGCGTCGGCACGGTCGGCCCGGTGCCGGTGTGCTTGCTCGGTGGCTTGGTGCCCTGGGAGGTCTCGGTCTTCGGCTCGTACGACGTCGTGCGGGCCAGGTCGGCGGCCGCGGTCGGGCTGGTCGACAGGACGCCCATCCCGGCGAGCCCGGTGAGCAGCGTCACGACGAGAGCGGCCCCGAGGGCCGCGATCCGGCCGTAGCGCGGCCGGGCCGGCCCGCGGTGCGACGTCATGGCCGACCACCCTTCGTCGTCCTGGTACGCCGCTTCGACCGCTTCATCAACCGCTCGGCCACCTCGCGGTAGGCACGAGCGCCCTTGCTGCTCCGGCTGGTCGCCAGGATCGAGCGACCCGCAGCCGGGGCCTCGGCGAACTTGATGGTCTTGGGGATCGGCGGCTCGATGACCTCGAGGTCGTAGGTGTCCGAGATGGTCTCGAGCACGGCCCGCGCGTGGTTGGTGCGCCCGTCGTACAGCGTGGGCAGGACGCCCCACACCTCGAGCCCGTGGTTGGTGAAGCGGCGTACGTCGTGCACGGTGTCGAGCAGCTGCCCGACGCCGCGGTGCGACAGCGTCTCGCACTGCAGCGGGATCAGCACGCCCTCGGCGGCCGTCAGCGCAGCCACCGTCAGCACCCCCAGCGAGGGCGGGCAGTCGAGCAGCACCCAGTCGTACGACGTGGACTCGGACAGCTGGTCGAGCGCGCCGGCCAGCAGGTGCTCGCGGCCGGTCCGGGTCAGCAGGTCGGCCTCGGCCCGGGCCAGCTCGATGGTGGCCGGCATCAGGTCGACACCGTCGTCGGTGGCGATCACGACCTCGATCGGGTCGAGGCCCTTGGTCAGCACATGGTGGATCGACAGCTCGAGGTCCTCGGGGTCGATGCCGAGTGAGAACGTCAGACAGGCCTGGGGATCGAGGTCGACCAGCAGGACGCGCTGGCCCAGCTCGGCCAGGGCGGCACCGATGGAGGCGACCGTCGTGGTCTTGGCCACGCCGCCCTTCTGGTTGGCGACGGCGAGTGTCGTGGTCATCGCCGCCCATCATGCCGGACCGACTTGCCCAGATCCGGTAGGCACCGGTTGGCTGGTTCCATGTCTCTCGACTCACCTCGCCCGATCGCCGTCGTCACCGGCCCGACCGCGGGCATCGGACGCGCGTTCGCACTCCGGCTCGCCGAGCGCGGCTACGACCTGGTGCTGGTCGCCCGCGACGAGGGCCGGCTGCGCTCGCTCGCCGACGAGCTGGCCACGACGTCCGCCGTGGAGAGCGAGGTGCTGGTGGCCGACCTCTCCGAGCGTGAGGGGATGGCGCTGGTGGAGCACCGGCTCGCGGTGGAGTCGGACGCCGACGGCGCACGTCCGGTCGACCTGCTCGTCAACAACGCCGGCTTCGGCCTCAAGCACCGGTTCCTGACCAACAGCGTCGACGTCGAGCAGGCGGCCCTCGACGTCCTGGTCACCGCGGTGATGCGGCTGACCCACGCCGCCCTGGGGCCGATGACCCGGCGAGGCTCCGGCGGCATCATCAACGTCGCGAGCGTGGCCGCCTTCCAGCCGCGGGGCAGCTACAGCGCGGCGAAGGCGTGGGTGACGACGTTCGGCGCCTGGGCCTCCCGGGAGTACGCCCAGCAGGGCGTCCGGATCATGACGCTGTGCCCCGGCTTCACCAAGACCGAGTTCCACCAGCGGATGGACGTCGGCCGCGACTCCGTGCCACGCCCGCTGTGGCTCGACGTCGACCGGGTGGTCGACGACGCCCTGGCCGACTTCGACTCCGGCAAGGCGCTCTCGATCCCGAGCAAGCGCTACAAGCTCATCGCCGGCGCGAGCCGGCACGTCCCGGTCGCGGTGCTGCAGCGCTTCCAGTCGATCGGCCGCCGCTGACCGTCGTACGCCGTGGCGTCAGCTGTAGGCCTTGATGAAGGCGTGTACGGCGTCCGCGACGAGCTGGACCGCGATGGCGCTCAGCAGCAGCCCGGCGATGCGGGTGACCAGCAGGATCCCGGACTCGCGGAGCAGCCGCAGGATCGGGATCGAGAAGGTCATGGTCAGCCACAGGCACACGTGTACGGCGATCACGGCCAGGGCGAGCGCACTGAAGTCGGCGAAGTCGTGCACCCGCTTGGAGAACACCATCGTCGCGACGATCGCCCCGGGCCCGGCCAGCAGCGGGGTGCCGAGCGGCACCAGCGCGACGTTGGCGTCGCCCGAGGCCATCGGCTCGTCCCCCTTGCCGGTCAGCAGCTCCAGCGCGACGAGGAGCAGCAGCAGCCCGCCCGCGCACTGCAGGGCGGGCAGGGAGACGTGCAGGTAGTCGAGGATGCTCTGGCCGAAGAAGGCGAACGTGCTGATCACCAGGAACGACACCGCGACCGACTGCCGCGCCGCTCGGCGCACCTGCGGCGCCTTGAAGCCGCCGGTGAGCGACAGGAAGATCGGCACCGTCCCGACCGGGTCCATGATCACGAACAGCGTCACGAGAGCACTCGTGAAGAAGGTCGCGTCGAGGAGCCGGTCCATGCACGGCAGGCTAGTGGCGCGGGGCGGCCCGACCTACGTCGCCACCGCCACCGGCTCCGGCCGGACCCGGGTCCCGCCCGTGCCCGCCACCAGCTCCGCGATGTCGGCCAGCGACCCGATCACGGCGTCGTGCCCGGTCTCGCGGACGAAGCGGCACGCCGCACGCACCTTCGGTCCCATCGACCCGGCCGGCAGCGTGAGCGGCTCCAGCTCGTCGGGCGTCACCCGGTCCAGACGCCGCTGTCCCGGCGTGCCCCAGTCGGCGTACACGCCGTCCACGTCGGTCGCGATCACCAGCAGGTCGGCCCCGAGCTCGCGTGCCAGCAGGCTGGAGGCGAGGTCCTTGTCGATCACCGCCTCGACGCCGTGCAGGTGGCCGTCCGCGTCGTACATCGTGGGGATCCCGCCGCCACCGGCACAGATCACCACCGTGCCCTGCTCGAGCAGCTGCCGGATCGGGCGCAGCTCGAAGATGCGCCGCGGCTCGGGGCTCGCCACGACGCGCCGGAAGCCGTCGCCGTCGGGAGCGATCGCCCAGCCGTCGTCGCGGGCCCGCTGCTCCGCGGCCCGGCGGTCGTAGACGGGCCCGATCGGCTTCGTGGGGTGGCCGAAGGCGGGGTCCTGCGGGTCCACCTCGATCATCGTGAGCATGGTCGCGATCGGGGTCTCGAAGGGCAGGAGGTTACCGAGCTCCTGCTCGATCACGTAGCCGATCATCGCCTCGGTCTGGGCGCCGAGCACGTCCAAGGGGTACGGCGCCACCTCGCGGTACGCCGCGGACTGCAGCGACAGCAGACCGACCTGGGGCCCGTTCCCGTGCGCGATCACCACCTCGTTGCCCGGCACCACCCGGGCGATCCGCTCGGCCGCCACCCGGATGTTGGTGCGCTGGTTCTCCGCGGTCATCGGCTGGCCGCGCTGCAGGAGGGCGTTGCCGCCCAGGGCGATCACGATCCGCATCGTCGTCACCCGCTCCTCAGCCCAGCGCCGCGACGAGGATCGCCTTGATGGTGTGCACGCGGTTCTCCGCCTGCTCGAAGGCGATGTTGGCCGGGGACTCGAAGACGTCCTCGGTGACCTCGATGCCGTTCTTGAGCATGGGGTACTGCTCGGCGATCCGGGCGCCGACCGTCGTCTCGGCGTTGTGGAAGGCGGGCAGGCAGTGCATGAAGCGCACCCGCGGGTTGCCGGTCGCCTCCATCAGCTCCGGGTTGACCTGGAACGGCAGCAGCAGCTCGATCCGCTCACCCCAGGACTCGATCGGCTCGCCCATCGAGACCCAGACGTCGGTGTGCACGAAGTCGACCCCGGCGACCGCCTCGAGCGGGTCGTCGGTGACCGTGAACCGCGCGCCCGACTCGGCGGCGAAGCCTCGGCAGAGCGCCACGTGCTCCTCGCTCGGCCACAGCTCGCGGGGCGCCCCGATCCGCACGTCCATCCCGAGCTTCGCGCCCACCAGCAGCAGCGAGTTGGCGACGTTGTTGCGACCGTCGCCGACGAACGCGTAGGCGATCTGGTGCAGCGGCTTGTCGGAGTGCTCGGACATCGTCAGCACGTCGGCGAGCATCTGGGTCGGGTGGAACTCGTCGGTCAGCCCGTTGAACACCGGCACCCCGGCGTACGCCGCCAGCGTGTCGACGTTCTCCTGGGTGGACCCGCGGTACTCGATCGCGTCGTACATCCGGCCGAGCACGCGGGCGGTGTCCTTCATGGACTCCTTGTGGCCGATCTGGGACGACGCCGGGTCGATGTAGGTGACGTGCGCGCCCTCGTCGTACGCCGCGACCTCGAACGCACAGCGCGTGCGGGTGGAGGTCTTCTCGAAGATCAGCGCGATGTTCTTGCCGCGCAGACGCTGCTGCTCCACGCCGGCGTACTTGGCGCGTTTCAGGTCACGCGAGAGATCGAGCAGGTAGTGCAGGTCCCGCTCGGAGTGGTGCACGAGGCTGAGCAGGTCGCGGTGGTGGTTGTTGAACGGCATGGTGCTCTCCAGGTCAGTAGACGGGGTCACGCAGGATCGGGCAGGTCATGCAGCGGCCACCGCCACGGCCCCGGCCCAGCTCGCCGGCGGGGATGGTGATGACCTCGATGCCGGCCTTGCGCAGCAGGGTGTTGGTGAAGGTGTTGCGGTCGTAGCCGACGACCACGCCAGGCTCGAGGGCGACCACGTTGTTGCCGTCGTCCCACTGCTCGCGCTCGGCGCCGAAGGGTCCACCACCGGTGTTGACCACGTGCAGGTCGACAGCGAGCGCGGCCGCCAGCGTCGGCACGAAGCCGTGCTTCTCACGGCGGATGTCGATGCCGGACGGCGCACCGTCGTCGGGCCGCAGCGTGAACGGCACGATCGCGTCGGAGACCGGTGCGAAGGTGGTCACGACGTCGGCGTCGCAGAAGGTGAACACCGTGTCCAGATGCATCGCCGAGCGGGCCTTCGGCAGGCTCGCCACGATCACCTGCTCGGCCGCGCCGGCCTTGAACAGTCGCTGCGCGACCTGCGTGATGGCCTGTTGCGACGTCCGCTCGCCCATCCCGATGGCCACGACGCCCTTGCCGACCGGCATCACGTCGCCGCCCTCGAGGGTGGCGAACCCGTGGTCCTGCGCCCGGCCGTCCGGGTCGCCGAGCCACACGTCGTACGACGCGTCGGCGAAGGCCGGGTGGAACCGGTAGATCGCGGTGGTGAGCAGCGTCTCCTGGCGCCGCGCGGGCCAGAACATCGGGTTCAGCGTGACGCCCCCGAAGATCCACGACGTGTTGTCGCGGGCGAACAGGGTGTTGGGCAGCGGCGGCAGCACGAAGCCGGGCTGGTCCGGTGCGTCCCGCAGCGCGGTCACGAACGCACCACCGAGGTCGTCCGGTACGTCGCGCCAGGTGACGCCGCCGATCAGGAGCTCCGCCAGCCGGGCGGACGGGAGGTCGCCGAGCCAGGCCCGGATCTCGTGGGTGAGCCCGGGGCCGACGAGGTCATCGGTGACCTTGCGGTCCAGCACCCACGAGCGACCCTCCGGCATCCCGAGGACGTCGGCGAGCAGCTCGTGGGTCTCGAGGACCTCGACCCCGTGGTCACGCATCTGGGTGACGAACTCGAAGTGGTCCCGCTTGGCGCGGTCCACCCAGATCACGTCGTCGAACAGCAGGTCGTCGCACGTGTCCGGCGTGAGCCGGAGGTGAGCCAGCCCGGGCGCGCACACGAGCACGCGACGCAGCCGACCCACCTCCGACCAGACACCGACCCGGGACCGCTGGATCTCGGTCATCAGTTCACCCTCAGACCGACACGAAGCCCTGGATGAAGCCGATCACGGCCGCGACGGACAACGCCACGACCACGCCGACCAGGACCTTCTCGATGGCGGTGAAGACCAGCTGGCGGCTCTCCTTGCGCGCCCACACGTAGAACGCGGTGCCCGCGAGGTAGAACAGTCCGGCGACCAGGATGTACTCCCAGCCACCCGCGTAGACCAGCCACACGGCGTACCCCAGAGCGAGGGTGCCGACCAGCAGGTCACGCGTCCGGCCGTGGCCGTGCTCGTAGGTCTCGCCGCGCAGGGCGAGCAGTACCTGGTAGGCCGCCGACCACAGGTAGGGCAGCAGGATCAGCGACGTGGCCAGGTAGATCAGGTTGGTGTAGGTGCTGGAGTTGAACAGCGTCCAGATCAGCATCGCCTGCACGCAGAAGCTGGTCAGCCACAGCGCGATGTGCGGTGCGCCGTGCGCGTTCTCCTGGGCCAGGACCTTCGGCAGCACGCCGTCGTGAGCCGGAAGGCGGAGGATCTCGACGGAGAGCAGCACCCACGAGATCAGGGCGCCCAGCAGCGAGACCAGCAGCCCGATCGAGATGAATGCGGCACCCCAGCTGCCGACCTGGTCCTTCATCAGGCCGGACATCGACGGGTCGGCCAGACCTGCGATCTTGGCCTGCGCCATCAGCCCGTAGGCGAGCAGGTTGACCGCCAGCAGGAGGACGAGGACCCCGACGAAGCCCATGATCGTGGCCCGTCCGACCTCACTGCGCTTGGCGGCGCGTTGCGAGTAGACCGCCGCACCCTCGACACCGATGAACACCCAGACCGTCACCAGCATCATGTTCTTGACCTGGCTCATGGTGCTGCCGAGCGAGGCGCCGTCGATCTTCGTCGAGTGGCCCCAGATGTCGTTGGTGAAGATCCCGGCCTTGAAGGCCACGGCCGCGATCGCGATGAAGGTGAGGATCGGGACGACCTTGGCGATGGTCACCACGGTGTTGACGAGCGTCGCACTGTGTACGCCGCGCAGCGTCAGCGCCTGGATGACCCAGAGCACCACCGAGGCCACGAGGATCGCGCGGAACGTGTTGCCGCCCGCGAACGACGGCCACCAGTAGCCGAGCGTCGACGCCATCAGCACGAGGTAGCCGACGTTGCCGACCCAGGCACTGACCCAGTATCCCCACGCCGAGGTGAAGCCGATGTAGTTGCCGAACCCGGCACGGGCGTAGCCGTAGACGCCACCGTCGACGTCCGGCTTGCGCACGACCAGCGTCTGGAAGACGAAGGCCAGCATCAACATCCCGAGACCCGTGATCCCCCACCCGATGAGAAGCGGGCCGGGGGCGGCGCTGGCCGCCATCTGGGACGGCAGCGCGAAGATCCCGCTACCGATCATGGATCCGACGACGAGGGCGGTGAGGGCGGCGAGGCCCAGGCCGACACCACGACGTGGGAGGTGGTCCCCGGGGCCCGTCTGCTCGACGGGCCGGGTGAGAACGTGACTCATCTCCAGCTCCTTAGTGCAGTGCCGGACCGGGAGGGTCCGGCATTTCCGACGCTAGGAGCGAGGCGTCGTACCCAGGCAGAGTCGGTCGTCCCGCCGTAAGCCGCCGGAGGTCACCGGCTGCTGTGATTCCCCTCACCCGGGGGTGGCGGAAGGTGTCGGCTCAGGTGCTCACCACGTCGGCCGCGGACCACCGAACGCCATCTCGACCAGGGGCGGCCCGATGCCCGAGACGTCGCGGAGGATCCACTCGTCGCGCAGCAGCAGCATGGCCGACGCGGGCCGCAGCACGACCCACAGCCAGCGACCCTGGGCCTCGCCGGCGAACACCGACCGGTCGAGCTCGACGTCGAAGGTCGACGTCGACACCGGCCACAGGGGTACCGACTGGCTGCCGATGCGTACCCGCACGGACGGTGGTCCCACACCCATCTCGGGGCCCGGGTCGATGTGGAGCGTGCCCGCGCAGCGGGCACCCAGGCCGACGCCGGACTCCTCGCTCACCACGAGGACGTCGACGGGACCGTCCAGGGCGCTGGTGCCGGAGCTGCAGGTCATCGTCGCCCGCGCCGTCCCCTCCCCCACGACCGCGAAGTCGCTGACCTGCCACCCGGGGCTCATCGGCCAGGGCAGGTACGTCGGGAAGTCACCGGCCAGTGCCAGAGCCTCCGTGAATCCCTGGTACGACGCCTCGGCGGGCCGGTGCAGCACCGCGGTCGGCCCGTGCTCCGGGCACACGCAGCCGTCCGGCGTACGGACGATGGCAGCCGAACACCGCGGGCATTCCGCCTGGAGCGACATGGGTCCACCGTGGTCGGAGCGGTCGCCGGTGGTCAAGAGTTCCATCGCTGTACGACGGGCGTGTCGCGCTCGTAGCCGAGCACCGACACCGTGGCCGTGTCCAGGCGCAGGTGCCGACCGTCGGCGACGGGGAGCGCGAGCCAGCGCGCCGCCAGGGCGCGCAGCGCGTGGCCGTGGCCGAAGACCAGGACGCGCCCGTCGGCGGCTCGGCAGCGCGCGACCACGCGGTCGAGGCGTGCCGCGACCTGCTCGGCGGTCTCGCCGCCCGGCACCGGGCCGCTCCAGATCGTCCAGTCGGCGTGGACAGCCCGGATCTCCGCGGTCGTCCTGCCCTCGAGGTCGCCGTAGTCCCACTCGGCCAGGTCGTCGTCCACCTCCGCCTCGGGGTGACCGGCCAGGCGGGCCGTCTGACGGGCTCGCAGCCGGGGCGAGGTGAGCACCAGCGAGAACACGTCGTCGTCGAGCCGGTCGCGCAGCCCGGCAGCCACCTGGCGCCCGGCGTCGGTGAGCGGTAGATCGGTGGTGGAGGTGTGCCGGCCGTCTCGGCTCCACTCGGTCTCACCATGCCGGATCAACCAGAGCTCCTCGCACGCCATGCAGCGAAGCGTGCCACGATGCGCCTCATGGCGACGACCCGGACGCTGGCTCCTGCCCAGCCCCGGGCCAGGCTGGCGGCGGCCGCGGCCTTCTTCACCCAGGGCTTCGTGTTCATCACCCTCACCACGCGACTCCCGGCCGTGCAGGACCACTGGGGGTACAGCGACACGACCTTGTCGCTGCTCCTGCTGATGATGGTGCTGCTGGCCGGGGTCGGGACCGTGCTGGCCGAGACCGCCTGCAAGCGCGTGGACAGCGCGACCATCCTCCGCGCCGGCCTGCTCTCGATCGCGGTCGCCGTCCCGGTCTTCGCCGTGGCACCGGACCGCGGGGTCTTCATGGCCTCGATGGCGTTGTACGGCGTGGCCCTCGGCGCCGTCGACGCCACCACCAACATGCAGGCCGTCGCCCTCGAGCACCTCTACGAACGGCCGATCCTCCCGTCGTTCCACGGCTCCTGGACGCTCGGCGGGTTCCTCGGCTCCGCGCTGGCGCTGGCGATGGGCCACCTGCCGATCGCCGCGACCGGGGTGGTCGCCCTGCTACCGCTCGCGGTGACGGGCGCGCCGTACCTCCGGCGTGCTGAGCAGTCCGTCCGGCCGACGACGCGCATCGAGGTGCCCTGGCGACCGATCGTGCTGGTGGGCCTGGCCATGGTGCTCTTCTACATGGTCGACACCGCGGCGTTCACCTGGGGCCCGCAGTACCTCGACCAGGTCTTCCCGACGCCGTCCCGTCTGGTGGCGCTGGCGGTGTTCCCCTACCTGCTGGCCAGCGGCACCGTGCGCCTGTCCGGAGATGCGCTCGTCGCGAGGTACGGCGCGGTGCCGGTGCTGCGCATCGGCACGGTCGTGGCCTGCGCCGGTCTGGTCGTCACCGTGTTCGCGCCCTCCTGGCCGGTAGCGGTCCTCGGCTTCACGATCATGGGCGCCGGCGTCGCCGTGGTCGCGCCGCTGAGCTTCTCCGCCGCCGCCCGGATCGCCGGCTCCGACGAGACCGACCCCGTGCTGCGCCATGCTCGCGTCGACGCGGTGATCGCGCGCTTCAACCAGTTCAACTACGCCGGCGCGCTGCTCGGCGCGGTGATGACCGGCCTGGTCGGCGCGGGCAACCTGCGGCTCGGGTTCGCCGTACCGATGGTGCTCGTGCTCGGCATCCTGCCGCTCGCCCGCGCGTTCTCCGAGTCCGGTCCTCCCCAAGCTCGCGCGGGGAGGACCATCAGGCGAGGAGGTTGAGGAGGCTCGGCCCCGATCGCGACGAACGAGCGGGCTGGGCGAGCCGTCTCGAAACCCCGCCGGCCACCGCTCCGGCTCAGTCGGCCTGAGGGCCCAGCCAGTTCTTGTCCGGCTGAGGCACCGGGCGGCCGGGCTGCTCGCCACCGCGTGCCTCGAGGTAGCTGTTCTTCGGCACCATCACCTTGCGGCGGAAGATGCACACGACCGTGCCGTCCTGGTTGTACCCGACGGTCTCCACGTGGACGACGCCACGATCGTCCTTGGACGTCGACTCCCACTTGTCGAGCACCGTGGTCTCGCCGTAGAGGGTGTCGCCGTGGAAGGTCGGCGCGACGTGCCGCAGCGACTCGATCTCGAGGTTGGCGATCGCCTTGCCCGAGACGTCGGGCACGCTCATCCCGAGCAGGATCGAGTAGACGTAGTTGCCCACCACGACGTTCCGGCCGAACTGCGTGGTCTCCTCGGCGTAGTGCGCGTCGAGGTGCAGGGGGTGGTGGTTCATCGTGAGCAGGCAGAACAGGTGGTCGTCGTACTCCGTGACCGTCTTGCCCGGCCAGTGCTTGTACGTCGCGCCGACCTCGAACTCCTCGTAGCTGCGTCCGAACTGCATGGCGGCCATCCTGCCGCAGACCTCCACCGCCTTCGATGTCGGAGGTCGTGGGATACCTCACGGGCTCGCACTCAGAACTGCGCGGAGAAGGCCCCGTCGGCCGCAAGCAGCTGTCCCGAGACCCACCTGCCCTCAGGCGACACGAGGAACGACACGACGCCGGCGATGTCCGTCGGCGTACCCAGCCGTCCCAGCGGGTGATCCGCGGCGAGGGAGTCTCGGAGGGATGGGTCCATCCAGCCCGTGTCGATCGGCCCAGGATCGAGCACGTTGGCCGAGATGCCCCGTCGCCCCAGCTCGCGGGCAGCCGAGATCACGATGCGGTCTAGCGCTCCCTTCGAGGCGCCGTACGGCAGGTTCCCAGTGACGTGATCGCTCGTGAGAGCGACGACGGCACCTCCCTCGGCCGGGATCTGTCGCGCGAACGCGGCGATCAGCAGCAGGCTCGCCCTTGCGTTGACAGCCATGTGGGTGTCGAAGGCTTCCGCTGTGGTGTCGAGGATGCCGGGCTCAACATCATGGGCATGGCTCAGGACGAGCGCTGATCGGCCCGTTCTCCCGGTTGACCGTCGCCCCCAGCTCCTCGGGTCCGGCAGGGGACGCCAGGTCGCACAGGACGTCCGCGTCCACGAGGTCACTCGTGACGACCTGCCAGCCGTCGGAGGTCAGGCGCGTCGAGATGCCCGCACCGATGCTGTTGGCCCGGGCGGCTCCCGGGATCAGGACGAGCGACACCCCGTGACTCTAGATCCCTCAGAACCCTTGTGGACAAAGGGTTCTGGCGATCTCTGACTGTCGGTGGTGGGTGCTTGGATCAAGTCATGACGGTGATCGCAACAGCCACGGCGACCGGGGTGGACGACCTCGGGGCGGCCGAGCTGCTGGCGCGCGTGACCGACGCCGAGCACGCGGAGCGCAGCGCCGCCCGCGACAAGCTCGAGCTCGCTCTGCAGTGGTGTGTGCTGCACCCGGCCACCAGTGACACGGGGGCGGCGGTCTGGGGCGACACCGGGCTGCGCCGTCTCGCCGACTGCGACGAGCAGCTCGGCGGTGACGGGTGCCCTGCGCTGGCCGCGTTCGCACCGGAGCCGTTCGGCGCGGCGCTCGGGATCTCGACGTCGTCCGCGATGCAGCTGCTCGCCGACGCGCTCGATCTGGCCCACCGCCTTCCGCGCGCGTCGTCCGCCGTCCGGTCTCTCGAGATCCCGGCGTGGAGGGCGCGGCGGGTCGCTCAGGCCACCCACCACCTGTCTCACGAGGCCGCGACCCACGTCGACGAGCGCCTCGAGGGTCGCCTGGCCGCGGGCGGCCTCAGGGTGCTCGAGCAGGCGGTCGCGCAGGCCGCGGCGAGGTACGACCCGGAGGCGCGGGCCGACGCTGAGCGCCGCGGTCGCGAGGCGTGGGACGTCAGCCTCACCCACCCCGCCGACGGCTCCTGGGCCGGCACCAGCCACCTCGCGGCCACCGGCGACACCCTCGGCCTGATCAGGTTCTACGACCTCGTCTGCGACCACGCCGCCCACCTGGCCGCCCTCGGCGACCCCGAAGACCTCGGCATCCGCAAGGCCAAGGCGCTCGGACTGATCGCCGACGCCCAGGGCACCCTCGACCTCGGCCCCGACGATGCCTCCGGGACGGTGCGCCGTCCGAGCCTCGCCAAGACCCGTCTGTACCTCCACCTCACCGGGGCCGACCTCCTCGACGACCTCGTCCGCACGACGAGCGTCGGGGAGGCGGAGCGGCTGGGGCCGGCGACGGTCGCCCGGATCCAGGAGTGGCTGAGCAGTTGTGCGGTCATGCCGATGGGCGGAGCCGGGCACCTTTGATCGTGGCAAGAACGCGCTCCGCTGATGCCGACCGACCAAGGTAGGCCGTTATCCGCAGGACCTGATGGTGTGGAAGCAAGATGTCCGCGTGGACGACCTGGGCTGCGCCCGGAAACGCCTCGTCGGATGAGGTTGTGACCCGTGCTGGACGTCCCGCCACAACCGTGTTTGGTCGGATCTTTTCGAGCAGCGTCTGAGTGCCGACGACCAACACGTCGCTGTCGCCCAACTGATCGATGGGTGGGCCGCACCGACCGGCCGTGTCCGAGATTCGGCTGCACTGCGCACGTGGAGTCTGGGTCGTCAGATAGCCCACAGGTGGTGGCGCAGCGGTCGCGAAGCACACCGACACCGGATACCACCCGACCGGGACATCCAACTGGACTCCGTCCCAGTTCACTCGCCGCCCCGCGGATGCGGGCTTTGCGTGCCGCGAGCACTTGTCGGCCGCTGGGCCCGAGTGATCACCACATCCCGACAGGGCCAACTGCGCCACGAAGATCGCGAGCACCGGCACAAGCCATGACCGCAGTCCCAGACACCTTGATGCCATGGCTGAATGATGGGCCAGCAACCCCGCCCAGTGGATCGGCGCGACCGAACTGAAACACGCTGCCGGCTGTCCGGCGCACGCTCGCGCCGCTGACGCCGACACTGGATTCCACTGGGTGGTCTCCCCGATTCCCTACGCTGACCGCCATGCAGATCACGGGGTTCGATGAGCGCCACATGGTCCAGGAGCGCACCGGGGCGCACTTCGTCGTCTTCGTCTATCAGGGCGGCGACCTTCCGAACCACTCGATGCCGCGATCGGCCAGCTCCTCGAGCCGGGCGTCGAGATCGCTCACGAAGCGCAGGTGCACCGCGTGGCCGGCACGCTTGAAGTCCGTCACGCCGATCCCGGCGAAGAGGTCGCGCGTCGCGGGCACCGGCGGGTGCGCGGCTACGCGCCCCCGCCGCCGGCCTTCCGGCGGTGCATCTTCGGGCCGGTGGCGCCGTGCACCTCGGAGCCGTGGGCCTTCTCCTTCAACGGCGCATCGTCGGAGACACCCTTCGCCTTGGCGTTCTTGCGGTCCAGGGCCTCGCGCATCTTGGCCTTGAGGTCGTCGTTGGCGTGGTCGTCCTGAGTCATGCCTCCACCATGCCATCCGCCCGGTCGCGGGTCGAGGCGGTTCGGCCCTACTGGGTCGGCTGCCCGCCGCCGTACGGGTCCGCCATGGCGGGCTGCTGCGGCTGCTGGGGTGCCGGGGCCTGGCCGTACCCCAGTCGCTGCGCGGTCTCACGCGCGGCGTCGGTCACCGGTACGGCGACCACGGCGGTGCCGTAGGCGCAGATCTCGGTCCAGGTGTCGCCCATCTCGGAGGTGTCGAAGCGCATCGCGACGACGGCGTTGGCGCCGCGGTTGCGGGCCTCGTCGATCATCCGGCCCATCACTTCGTTGCGGCTGTTCACCAGGTTGGACGTCATCCCCTTGAGCTCGCCGCCGACCAGCGACTTGAAGCCCGCGCCCATCTGCGAGAACGCGTTGCGGGAGCGGACGGTCAGACCGAACACCTCTCCGCACACCTGCCGGATCTCCCACCCGGGGATGTCGTTCGCTGTCACCACCAGCATGTGGGTTCCTCCGTGTCTTTCCGTGCCCGTTCCTCGCGCCGCGGGTGCGGACGCAGGGCCAGCGTAGGGGTCCGCGCAAGAGGCGCCCCGGAATCGGTCACTGCCAGGTGACCGGGATCCCGAGCGGGAACATCCGGCCGTGGAACTCCCGCTCGCCCGCACCCGGCCAGGACTCACTGACCACCCAGAAGCGGTGGTCCTCCGCCGGCGTACGACGAGTGGGCTCGGCGAACAGGTGCACCAGGGGCGCGTCGTCGGTGGCCGTGGCACCCAGGTCGGCCAGGCGCTCGAGCACGCGCGCCTGCTGCTCGGAGGGCAGGTACTGCCACATCACGCTGTGCCACAGGACGGTGAGGGTTCCGGATGCCAGCGTCACGCCCTCGACGTACGACGCGGCGTCGCACTCCTCGACCCGGACCGGCCGCTGCCGCGCCAGCTCGATCGCCCCCGCGAGCCGCGCGTGCCGGGCGGTCATGTCCGGCCAGACGTACGACGCCAGGGTGAGCCGTCCGTCCTCGGTGGTGACGTCAACGGGACGCACGTCGGAGCCGCCGCGCTCGACCACCTCCACGACGTTGTCGAGGGGGAGCCGACGGCCGGCCCACGCCCGCTCCAGCACGAGCGTGACGTCGGGCGGGCCCCAGGAGCCGCCGGTGTCGTCCAGGAAACGGATGCGGTCGGCCTGGAGGTTCAGGCCGCCGCTCGACCCGATCTCGAAGAGCCGGACCGGCAGCGGCCACCGGTCGGCGAACCGGAGCAGCCCGCCGAGCAACGCCGCCGAGCGCCCGACCTCGTTGGTCTGGGGCGCGTTGTCGAGCAGCGGCCGCACCTCGTCACCGTGCTCGTCGAGGAACGCGAGTACGGCGCTCGCGCCGGGCGTCGACCACGCGCCACCGGCGCTGGGGTAGTACGCCACCAGCTCGGCCGCGGCGCCGGCGAGGACCAGGCGGTGGATGCTGCCCACGAGACGGAGCGCCAGCCCGGACGGGCCGGGGTCGTCCTCGTGACCCTCCAGGACCCGCGCCGTCGGACCACCGGCCCCGGCGTCATCGGCCAGGGCCGCGAGCAGCTCGGCGTACATCGGCGAGCCGAGCTCGCCGCACGCCTCCGCCTGGGTACGGAACGCGCTGCGGATCTCCATGCGTCAGCCCTTCGACAAGCTCAGGAACCACCCTTCGACAAGCTCAGGAACCACCCTTCGACAAGCTCAGGAACCACCCTTCGACAAGCTCAGGAACCACCCTTGAGGGCGTAGTCCTCGAGCAGTCGGCGGCCGATGATCATCCGCTGGATGTCGGCGGTGCCCTCGCCGATCAGCAGCATCGGAGCCTCGCGGTAGAGCCGCTCGATCTCGTACTCCTTGGAGAAGCCGTAGCCGCCGTGGATCCGGAAGGAGTCCTCGACCACCTGCGAGCAGTACTCCGACGCGAGGTACTTCGCCATGCCGGCCTCGAGGTCGTTGCGCTCGCCCTTGTCCTTGGTGCGGGCCGCCTTCACCATCATCTGGTGGGCGGCCTCGATCTTGGTGCCCATCTCCGCGAGCCGGAACAGCACGGCCTGGTGCTCGGCGATCTTCTTGCCGAAGGTCTCGCGCTGCTGGGCGTAGGCGACCGCGAGCTCGAAGGCACGGTTGGCGACCCCGCAGCCGCGGGCCGCGACGTTGACGCGGCCGACCTCGACGCCGTCCATCATCTGGTAGAAGCCCTGGCCCGGCTCGCCTCCCAGGATCTGGTCGGCAGAGATGCGGTGGCCCTCGAAGACCATCTCGGTGGTGTCGACACCCTTGTAGCCCATCTTGTCGATCTTGCCCGGGATGGTGACGCCCTGGGCCGTCTCGCCGAAGCCGACTTCCTTCTCCAGGAGGAACGTCGTCATGTTGCGATAGACGGAGTCGGCGCCCTGGTCGGTCTTCACCAGTACGGCGACGAGGTTGGCCGAACCGCCGTTGGTCAGCCACATCTTCTGACCGGTGATCTCATAGTCCCCGGCGTCACCGTCGACCAAGCTGGCCTTGGTCGTGATCGCGCTGACGTCGGAGCCGCAGCCCGGCTCGCTCATCGAGAACGCGCCCCGCACCTCACCGGTCGCCATCCGGGGCAGGTACTTCCGCTTCTGCTCCTCGGTGCCGTGCTGGAGCAGCAGGTAGGCGACGATGAAGTGTGTGTTGATGATGCCGCTGACGCTCATCCAGCCGCGGGCGATCTCCTCGACCGCCAGCGCGTAGGTGAGCAGCGACTCGCCGAGACCGTCGTACTCCTCGGGGATCATCAGGCCGAAGAGCCCGAGCTCCTTGAGGCCCTCCACGATCTCGGTCGGGTACTCGTCGGCGTGCTCGAGCTCGGTCGCGACGGGGAGGATCTCCTTCTCGACGAAGCTGCGCACCGCCTTGAGGATCTCCGTCTGGTCGTCGGTGAGACCGTCGGTCTGGCAGAGGCGACCCATGGCGTCGTCGGGTCCTTCCGTAGTGGCGAGGTGGCGGCGTCCAGTATGTCGTCCGGCCCGGAGGGCACGAAACGACTGTGACCTATTCGATCCGGCAGACTGTGGCCCACCATCGATGAGACGAGGACGGGCATGGCGCAGCGTGTGGTGATCCACATCGGCCTGATGAAGTCGGGGACGACGTTCCTGCAGGGCCGGCTCAACGCCAACCGCGAGCTCCTCGCCGAGCAGGACGTCCTGTTCCCCGGACCGACCTGGCGGCGCCACGTCAACGCCGTCTCCGACTTCATGGGGTCCAAGAACCGCCAGCCGGGCTCGTGGGTGTCGCTGCGCGACGAGGTCGACGACTATCCCGGCACCGCGGTCATCTCGATGGAGTACCTCGCCATGCTCGGCCCGCGCAAGATCTCCCATCTGGCCGAGAGCCTCGCGACTCGCGACCTCCGGATCGTCGTCGGCGTCCGCGATCTCGGGCGCAGCGTGCCGGCCATGTGGCAGGAGGTCGTCAAGAACCGCCAGACCTGGACCTGGCCGGAGTACATCGAGTCGATCCGGTCCGGCGGCGAGGCCGGGCGGCGGTTCTGGCGGCAGCAGCACGCCGGACGGATCGTCGGGCGCTGGGCCGACCGGCTCGGGGCCGAGCGGACGTACGTCGTCACGCTGCCGCCGCCGAAGGCCCCCGGCGACGTGCTGTGGGACCGCTTCGCCGAGGTCTGCGGCATCCAGCCGATGTCCTGGCATGAGGCGCCCCGCGCCAACGAGTCGCTGGGGGCCGCGTCGACGCTCGTCGTACGCGAGCTCAACCTGCTGACGAAGGACCTGCCCCTGACGGGCTACAAGAGACGCGTCAAGGCAGTCGCCAAGCACCTCATGCCCGCCCATCGCGGAGCGGAGGACCCGATCGGCTTCACGGTGCCCGACTGGCTGCGGCACGAGGCCGACACCATCCGTGGCCAGCTCGAGCGCAGCGGCGCGCATGTGGTCGGAGATCTCGACGACCTCACGCCGCTCGACGTGCCGGGGGTCGACCCCCTGGCCGTCGACCCCATCGCCCAGCGTGACGCCGCGATCGCGGCGCTCGTCGCCACGCTGCGACAGGTGAAGCGGGTGCGGCCGGCCTAGGCCGGGTCGACCGTCTCGTCGCGTACGTGGGCGCCCGCCGGGGCCCTCGTCTCGCCCTGAGCCGGCTGGTCGCCCTCTTCGCCCTCGGCGGCGTCGCCGTCGGCGGCGTCGTCGGCGTCGTCGTCGGCGTCGGCGTCGTCGGCGAACCGGCGGCGCCGGCCGAACCAGCCCAGCACCACCGCGGCGACGAACCCGAGGAGGGCTGCGGCGACGCCCACCTTCAGGCCCGGGGGCTCGAAGGAGAGCTCGAGCGTTCCGGACGCCTGGGCCGGGAGCCGCACGGTCAGCAGACCGGCAGAGTCGCGGCCCACGGGCAACGAGTGACCGTCGAAGGTCGCGGTCCAGCCGGGCCAGCCGAGCATGCCGAAGACCGCCGTGCCACCCGAGCCGGTCGAGGACAGGTCGACATGCTCGTGGCGGACGTCGTCACTCACCGCCGCGGTCACGGTGGCGCCCTGCGGCACGAGGCTGAGGTGGGAGTCGGGCCAGGGCTCGGGCTGGGTGCGCTGGTAAACGAGCACCTCCGGGGGCGAGGACACCTCGTGCCAGCCGGACGGCACCTTCACCCGGCCGGCCAGGCCCGGATCCACGACGACCGTGTCGACCTTCATCAGGTCGGCGAGGGGCGGGACGCCGGCCTCGGGTGGCCGCCAGAGGCTGGCGAAGCCGCACGGCCGGGTGAACCCGTCGTACGACATGCAGAGGCTGCGCTCGAAGCGGACGAGTCCCATGCCGGTGTAGTGGTTGACCGAGTCGACACCGGCGACGTCGTACAGGCTGCCGGGGAGGTAGTACCGCCACTGCTTCTCCAGCTGGCGCACCGAGGTGTGCTGCAGCTGGGTGAAGTTGACGAACTGCATCACCACGCCGGTGCGGTCGGAGAAGTCGCGCTGCAGGGCCGACACGTTGCTGGGCACGTGCCAGACGCGCGAGCTCTTGTTCTCGCCGAACGTCTTGAGCTGGAGTACGACGCCGAGGCCGGTGCCCACGATCAGCACGCACCCGAGGGCGAGAGTGCGGGCCGGACCCATGCGCCAGGCCAGCAACGCCAGCGCTGTGAGACCGGCGACGAGCAGCGTGCCCCAGACCAGGCGGTGCAGGACGGCGGGGTTCTGTGCCCACGCCAGATAGGAGGGGACCCCGATCACCACGGCCGACGCGATCATCCGCCGTCGTACGTGGGTGGTCGCCAGGCCGGCGGTCAGGGCACGCGCGAACAGCACGACGACGGCCAGGTAGAGGTACTCGCTGACGCGGAGCGGCCAGCGGAACTGCCACAGCTTCGAGGGGGCGAGCACCAGCGCGAGGTAGACGACGCCGACACCGAGGGGGCCGACCAGGGCCCGGGCCCGCAGCTCGCTCCAACGCAGCCACGGCAGCAGCGGGAGCACGAACCAGGCCAGGAAGGTGGCCGGGACCGCCATCTGTCCGAGGATCGCCTCGATCGGCGGCACGCTCGTGGGCATGCTGAGCTGGAGCAGGTCGCCCGGCGCCGGCTGCATCTTGCCGGTGTTGGCGATGAGGGCGCCGAGCGAGCGCACAGTGAGGCTGCTCGTGCCGAGCAGTGGCAGATAGACCAGCGGCAGCACCAGGGCGGCGCAGGCCCCGGCACCAGCCAGCTTGAGTACGCCGGTGCGGTCGCCGTCGAGCAGTCCCTCGAGCACCAGCGCCACGCCGATCACGACCAGGGCGAGGACGCCGTACGGGTTGCCCTGGGTGACGGCCAGGGCGCCCACCACGAAGCCCCAGAACGGGTTGCTGGCGCCACGGCGTACGCGACGCAGCCCGAGCCAGACCCAGGGCGTGTAGGAGAACGCGATCAGGCCGGAGGCCCACGAGCCGGCGTCCCAGAAGAGCGTGAAGCCCGAGAACGGCAACGCGACGGCCACGGCAGCGGCGGCCCATGGCGCTGCGTCGTACTCGCGAGCCAGGAAGTAGGTGCCCAGGGCCAGCAGCACGAGGAAGCAGAGCTTGACCACGAACGTCGAGACCATGAGGTCGGAGCTCGCGGACATGTAGAGCCAGACCGGGAGGTTCAGCGGGTCGTAGATGCCGAAGAGTGCCTCCGCGGCATAGTTGCCGCCGGCCCAGGTGTTGGGGTCGAGCCAGGCCGGGTACACGCCGACCCGGGTCAGGTGGCCGAGGTGGTACCAGGTCGGGGCGAACTGCACGGCCGTGTCACCGCGCTGGTAGAACCACTTCGTCACCAGGTGCGGGATGGTGCCGAAGACCGCGGTGGCGACGACCACCACGACCGGCCACGCCACCTTCGGCGCGACCTGCGTTGGTGCCTTCACTCGTCCTCCAGGAGCTCGTGGGCGGAGAGGCGGTCCTCGTGGTCGGGGCCCAGTGCGGTCGTGACGGAGGTGGGGAACCCGACACTGCTCTCCTTGAGCAGGAAGAGCGGCCGCCGTTTCACCTCGGCGTAGATGCGGCCGAGGTACTCGCCGATCACGCCGAGCAGGATCATCTGGACTCCGCCGAAGCCGGTCACGGCGCAGATCGTGGTGACGTAGCCGGGCACGGAGTTGCCGTTCACGATCGCCGTACCGAGCACCCAGAGCGCGTAGAGGGTCGCGACTCCGGTGACCAGCACGCCGAACCAGATGGACAGGCGCAACGGCCGGTAGTTGAACGACACGACGCCGTCGATGCCGTAGTTGAAGAGGTCCGAGAGGCGCCACTTGGTGGTGCCCGCGGCGCGCGAGACGTTCTGGTAGTCGACGACCGCGGTGTCGAAGCCGATCCACGCGAAGAGTCCCTTGGAGAAGCGGTTGGTCTCCCCCAGGGTCAGCAGCGCCTTGACGGCCGTCCGGTCGAGTACCCGGAAGTCGCCCACGCCGTCCTCGAGCTGGACGTCGACCAGCCGGTTGATGAGCCGGTAGTAGGTCTTGGACAGCAAGGTACGCAGCGGCGGGTCGCTCTCGCGGGTACGACGTGCGACGACCTGCTGCACCTCGCCGTCGAGCATCGGGAGCATCTGCGCCAGGAGCGTCGGCGGATGCTGGAGGTCGGCGTCCATGATCGCGACCTTGTCGCCGCGGGCGTGGCTCAGACCGGCGAGCATCGCCGACTCCTTGCCGAAGTTCCGGCTCAGCGCGAGGTAGCGGAACTCCGGCCGGGCGACCGAGATCTCGCGCAGCATCGGCAGGGTGCGGTCGCGGCTGCCGTCGTCGACGAGGATCACCTCGAAGGACCCGGCCACCCGGGGCAGCTCGGTGGCCAGCACCTCGACCAGCTGCGGGAGTGAGTCCTCCTCGTTGTAGCAGGGGATCACCACGGACAGCTCGATGTGCCGGTGCGGCCGCGGGAGGTCAAGAGCGGCCATCACGAGACTCCCGGCGGTCGTGCGCGGGCGTGCCCTCGAGCAGCGGCACCAGGCTCGCCTCGAGCCGGGTCACCTGCTCGGCGAGCAGCACCTCGAGCCGGGCGTTCTCCTCGGTCGCGCTCTCCAGGCTCCGGACGCGGATGCCGAGGAGGTACGTCGGCGCGGCCGTGCGAACGCCGTCGCGGAACACGTCGCGCATCGGCCTCACAGCGACTCCTTGCGATAGCTGCGCAGGGCCTTCTCGGTGACCGCATCACGTCGGTGCTCCGGCTCGAGCAGGAGCTCGGTCACGACGTCCTGCAGGGCCGCGACGCGAAGGTGGAGCCGGCGCGAGCGCTGGACCTCGCGCTCGAGCTCCTCGACGCGGCGGGTCAGCTGACGCACGCGTCGGTTGGTGTACGGCGAGGTGGCGCGGGCGGCCAGGCTGAGGGCCCGGCTGTGGGGTGCGGTCGCTCCGGCCGCATGGCTCGGGTCGGCTGCGACCGGCGTGCCGGCCTCGTCGTCGCGCATCGTCACCACCAGCGCGGCGATACACGCGGTGGCGGTGTCGACCAGCTCGGCGTCGGTCACCTGACCCGGCAGCCGCGCGTCCGTGCCGGCCGGGCGCAGGTCGTCGAGGTCGCCGTGGACGACGTACCCGCCGGTCCGGATGCGGGCCACGGCCTGCTCCCATACGGCGTCGGCTTCGCCGACCTGGGTCTCGGTGACCCCGATCGGCTCACGCCCGAGCGGGCCGAGCACGTCCTGGGCCAGCAGGTCGCGGATCCAGACCGAGCGCTGACGGCTGCCGCTGATCTCGGGGGCGAGCAGGCGGTTCACGCGTCGCAGCAGCTCCGCCTGTACGACGCCGAGCGACTCGTTGGCCCGCGGCACCTCGAGGTCGGGGTCGAGCTGCTCGAGGTCGCATGCCTCGGCGAACCGGCGCCACAGCTCGCCGGGACCGGCGTCGGGACGTGGCGCGGTCACCACGTGCACGCGCTCGGCGGGCAGGCTCGCCCCCCAGCGTTCGGCGACGCCGGCCGGGTCGAGGGTGCGCCAGCCCCACTCGCTGCCCTCGACCGACTCGGGCTTCGGCGTCCACCTCTCCAACGGGGTGGTGAGCCCGAACTTCAGCCGTTCCTGCCAGGCCGAGACGACGGAGCGGCCGAGGTCGCGGGCGGTCACGACCACGTGCACGTCGTACGACGAGAGGTCGGCCAGGGCGCGGAGGGCCTGCTCGGCGGAGGCCGGGGCGAACAGCTCGTAGCTGAGCACCGCGGACTCACCGGGCCACTCGCCGATCTGGCGGACGAGGGTGTTCCAGGAGCTGCGGGCCGACTCGGGCAGGTCGGCGAGCCGCTTGTCCTCGCGTACCACCATGGCCGCCCGGATCCGGTCGAGATGACGGTCTCCGACGAGGAGCACTCCCGCGTCAGCGAGCAGGCGCCGGTTGGTGTCGAGCACGCCCTGGAGGTAGGTGGTGCCGGACTTGGGTGCCCCGACGTGGAGATACACGCGCTTGGTCATGCTCGCCCCCTCCCCGATGTCGCGGCCCACTCGATGGTCATGCGCCACGTGGCTGGAGGACCTGTCCGGACGGCTCGCGCGGCCTCGTCGAACCCGGCGCGGGAGACGATACGCCCCCCGGCTGCCTGCACCAGCGGCACCACGCTGCTCGGGTCGAGGGGCCGGACGCGACCCGCCTCGTGACGGGTCTGCCAGGCATGGCTCACCCGCGGTGAGCGGGTCACGCCTTCGAGATAGGTGCGCCCACCAGCGCGCTGGACCATCGAGCAGAACCGGAAGAACGCGTCCGTCGCCTCCGGCGTGAGCGCCTCGAGCAGGTGCCGGCCGGCGATCGCACGCACGGCCTCGCGGCGTGCCAGCAGAGCGGCCAGGCTGAGCACGTCGCGGGTGTCCTCGAGGTGGAGCGCCCGGGTGTGGATCCGCGGCTCGTCGTCCTCGTCGTCGGCGGCCAGGGCGGACCCTCGTGGCCGTGCGTAGTCGAGGCCGAGCACCCGCCGGCCGGACCCGGCGTACGCCGGAAGGTCGAGGCCGGCGCCGCAACCGACCTCGACCACCTGGTCCACCCCCTCGAGCTGCGGCACGACCCAGCGGGCGAAGCGCGAGGGCTTGCCGCCCTGCTCGGCGAGACGGGTGTTGTACGTCGTCCAGTCGCGCCGCCACTTCATCAGCGAGCCGAACCAGCCGTCGAAGCGCTGCGTGATGTCGGGACCCGGCTGGTGGCGGAACGACGGGTCGGGGACGCGCCAGCCCGGGCCGTAGGAGACGCGCAGCATGAGGTCGGGATCGGCCGGCGCGGGCAGCAGGTGGCCCTCGAAGGGGAGCTGGGTGAGCGGGAGGATCGCCGTCCGCGGCACTCGCTCACGCACGGTCGCGGTCTCGTGCAGCAGGTCGTCGACGTAGAAGCAGGTGTAGATGTCGAGACCGCCCTGGCCGCCGTCGGGCACCTTGAAGCGCACCGTGAGGAAGCTCGCCGACTTGTGCTGCACCCGGAGCCCGGCCCGTCGCAGCGCGCGGCCGATGTTCCAGAGCTCGGCGATCATCGCGGCCGGGGAGTCCTGCTCGCTGAGGAAGCACAGGTCGATGTCGGAGTCGTGGCCGATCACGCCGCCGTCCCGGGCGGCTCCGAGGAGCGTGCCGAAGGAGATCCAGCCGTCGACGCCGCAGTCGTCGCGCATGATCGCGAGCACCCGCCGGGCCATGTCGACCATGGCGTCGACGACGCCCGCCTCGCGCCGCCCCGAGAACGGGCGTTGGATGAGCCCCCACTTGTCGATGAAGATCGGGATCCCGTGGGGGTCGACGAAGCTGGGCCGGCCCTGACCGCTGCCGAACGACACCGGCTGGGCGAAGAGCTCGTCGCTGCCTGCCACCACCCGCACGTCGGCGACACCGTCGAGCAGGCGGCTCAGCCGCTTCGGCCACTCGACGGTGCGGACCGAGTGGTCGGTGGAGTAGGACCACACCCGCTCCCCGTCCATGAACACGTCGAGCGCCCCCGAGAAGCCGCCACCGAAGTGCAGGCCCGCGTCGTCGACCCGCATCGGACGACGCGTCGAGCGTGCCCGGATGAGCCTCACGTTCTCTCCTCGCCTGACCGGGGGCCGGTGACGTCCTGCCCCGGTGACGTCCCGCGGGTGTCTCGAGCCCCGGAGACTACCCGGTCCCGAAGGTCGCGGACATCACGGCGTGGTCGGTCGTACGGCGTACCTGCGGTGACACGTCGACCACCGGGCCGGTGAAGGTCCCCTTCGACCCGAAGATCCAGTCGATGCGACTGTGCGGTGGCGGCAGGCAGTGCCCACCGGTGTTGCTGCCACCGAAGGCTGACTCGAGCTTGGTGTGGCCGGTGATGTCGCAGAACGCCACGTTGGCCTCGTTGAAGTCGCCGGTCAGCAGGATCGGGATGCCGTCGTTCCGGAGCTTGTGGAGCGCGGCCAGCAGGATCTTCATCGCCTTGTTGCGGTCGTTCTGCTGTCGGCCGGGCGAGAAGTGGACGTTGGCCCAGTAGACCTTCGCGCCGGTCGCCTTCTGCTTCAGCTCCACGATCGGCTGCGGGCGCCAGCCCTTCTCGAACGGGATGGAGATCGAGCTCTTCCAGGTGAGCCGCCACTCTGAGCGCCTCCACATGACCGACTGGGGAGCACCGAGATAGCCCAGCGTGGTGCCGGGATAGAAGCGGTACTCGTGCCGGGTCGCGGAGTCGAGGGCCACGATCTGGTCGGGCTGGGTCTCCTGGGTCCCGACCAGGGACGCGTCCTTCTCGCGGTAGAGGATGCTGGCCCACTCGGCCCGGATCCGGCCCGGGGCGAACTCCGGGCTGTCGCCGGTCGGCGCCGTGTGCTGGCTGCCCAGCTCGTTCATGCTCAGGATGGCGAACGGCGAGAGCGTGGGCTTCGAGGTCGTCGCGGCCCGGGCGGCCGGGCGCGCACCGAGGGCGCGGGCGGCGATCCGGCCCGGGCTCGCGTGGTCGAGGAAGTGCCTCTTCGGCAGGCTCCGGGGATCGATCGCGACCTGGTGACGGACCGACGGCGTCTCGATCGTGCCCGTCGTACCGTTGCCGAGCTGGCCGACCTCGTCGTTGCCCCAGCAGCTGAACACTCCGCCGACCGGCGTCGCGCACGTGTGGAGCCAGCCGGCGGAGGTGAGCTGGACGGGTGAGGTCAGCGCCGCCACCCGCGCGGGCGTGGTCGTGGGCTGTCCCGAGCCCGCGTCACCCAGCTGTCCGTAGCGGTCGTCTCCCCAGCACCACAGGGCCGCCGAACTGTCGACGCCGCACGTCGAGCCGTCTCCGGTGGTCACCTCGGTCCAGGTCTGGTCGCCGATGACGGCGGCCGGGCGGGCACGGTTGGTGACGGTGCCGTCGCCCAGCTGGCCCTGGCGGTTGAATCCCCAGCACTTCATCCCGCCGCTGCGGGTGACCCCGCAGGTCTGGGCCCAGGCCGCGCTGAGCTGGAGCCACGTCGTGGAACCCGTCACCTGCGTCGGCCGGTTCCGGCCCGTGATCGTGCCGTCGCCGAGCTCGCCGAAGGCGTTGTGTCCCCAGCACCACGCGGCCCCGGCCGTGGTCAGGGCACAGGTGTGCCAGCCACCGGTCGTGACCGAGCTCCAATCGGAGTCCGTCCCGACCCGCTGCGGCCGGCCGCGGTCACGGTTGACGGACCCGATCCCGAGCTGGCCACGGAGGTTCTGGCCCCAGCACCACAAGGACCCGTCGGACTTCACGGCACAGGTGTGGGTCCAGGCGGAAGAGACCTGCATCCAGTGGTGCCCGCGACCGACCTGACGTGGCTGGTGGGCGACGTGGCCGCGACCCGAGCCGAGCTGTCCGTAGTTGTCGAGTCCCCAGCACCACAGGGTGCCGTCGTCCTTGATGCCGCAGGTCGTGCTGCCGCTGGTGCTGATGCTCGACCAACCGGTGCCGATCACCTTGGCCGGGCTGTCGCGCCGCGTGGTGGTGCCGTCTCCGATCTGGCCGAAGTCGTTGCGGCCCCAGCACTTCGCCTGGCCGTCCGAGCGCGTCAGGCAGGAGTCCTGCCCGCCCGCGGACAGGGTGACGGACTCGGCAGCGATGTCGAGGACCACCGACCCGGTGTGCCCCGTGGTCACGGGGGTGGTCCCGCTGGTGCGGTAGGAGACGTCGAAGGAACCGGACCTCGTGGGGGTGCCCGACAACAGTCCGGAGGGCGAGAGGGTGAGGCCGGAGGGCACCCCGCTGACGTCGCTCCAGACGGTGCCGCCAGGGGCGCGGGGCGCGAGGGTGAGCTGGACACTGAGGTGCTGCCCAACGGTGGCTCTGACCACTTGGCGGCGCGGGAACGGCACCGGCCACAGGGCCAGCTGGCGCCAGGCCGACCGCGCGACGCTGCTCAGCAGGGTGTGGTCGTGGACGTAGCCCCGGGCGGCGTCGAGCGCGGTGCGGAGGCCGACCCGCGAGGGGTCGCAGATCAGGTCGGACCGGCTGCAGACCGACCAGACGGCGTACGACCCGCTCGCCCGTGGTACGTCGTGATGGGCGTGGAGCAGGAGCGGGAAGATGCCCTGCCGGTGCCGCCACGCGGCCGGGTCGCCGACGGCCGGGCCGGCCACCGAGTGCGCGACCTTGTCGGGGTCGGAGATCACGATGCCGCCGATCACACCTGCCAGGCCGGCCCGCGCGTCGATGCGGCCGAGCACACGATGCACCACCGACGCGCCCTGGGCATAGCCGACCAGCAGCACCGGCCGGTCGGGGCACCGGGCCGTCGCCTCGGTGAGGAGCGACAGGGTGCCGCGCACACCGGCAGTGACCGGTTGGCGCCAGGTGCGCAGTCGAGACCGTACGACCAAGTGCAGGGCCGGGTCGTCGGCATGGTGGCGGGTCTTCAGGATCGTCGCGGGGCGATGGGTCGTCAGCGGGACGCTGCGGACGGCGACCGAGTGGTGGTGCCGCTCGGCGCGCCCCACCACCCGTCGTACGACGGCGTCCACCGTGGGGCCGAACCCGTGCCCGGCCCGCGGCTGCTCGCCGTTGCCGTCGATGCCGACCACCAGCGCATCAGCGCAGCCCTTGGTGCTCGCGCCTGCGCGCCGTGCGACCCCGGGAGCCCGCGGCTCGTGCGCGATCCTGACAACGACGGCCAGCGCCCCGACCGCGAGGATCGCCGCAACCCCGACGGCTACCCGTCGGTCGTGCAGCCGTCGCCACCGGGTCATCGACTCAGAGGTCCTGGCGGATCAGTGCATAGGGGTCGATGCGCTTGCCGTCGGGCGTGCGCTCGGGAGGCCCACCGGGATCGGTGCAGTGGCTGGGGATCCAGGCCCGCGGAACGTGGGTGAACAGGTAGTCGATCCAGTTCGAGTAGACACGCGCCGCGCCGGCTCGGTGCACGACCCCGACGACCTCGTCGCTGCCGAGGGAGACGGGGGTCCAGTTGGCCGAGCCGTTGAAGACGATCCGGGCGCCGTGGTTCTTGCCGTAGACGCCGCTGATCACCATGGACTTCATGTGGACGTACTTGTCGTAGACGCCGTCGCAGTTGGCGTCGTACGCCAGGTGCGTGAGCGGCACGGGGGTCGGGCTGGTATGGCGAAGCACTTTCAATGCCTGCGTGCCGAACATCGCGTAGACGACCCTGATGTTGCAGCCCCGCTCGTGCATCTGGACGAGGCGATGGGCGATCGCGAGACCGCGCGGGCCGTACGTCGCGGTCTGTGCGATGCGGATCTTGGTGTGCCCGTTGATACCGGTGCCGGGGGTCGCACCCGCGCACCGGACCCGGTTGAGCGCCTTGAGCAGGGGGTCGCCGTTGGTGTGCTCGCCCGTGTAGGGGTAGAAGCCGATGTCGAGGTCCTTGCGCGGGTAGTTGAGGTAGCCCTGCTTGACCGCGTGGTCACGTCGCATCTGGTTGAAGACGTGGACGAACTCGTTGTAGCGGGACTTGCTCTTCGTCAACGTGTAGATGTCGTTCCACTGGATCGTGGCCGCCAGCTCGGTCGCGTTGACCGACCCGTACATCACGACGTCCTTGGTGTCGTTCACCTTGTCGAACGCGTAGAACTTCGTGTGCGCGATGCCGTGCTTGCCCCGGCACGACCCGCGGCACTTGCGCAGCCAGCTGGTCATGTCGTGCTTGCGGTGCTTGTTGCCCTGCGCCAGCTCGTCCTGGGTATGGCGGGCGACCGCGTTGGGCACGTCGGGGTTGGCGTTGCCGTAGTCCATGATGATCCTGACGCTGACCCCGCGGTGGTGCGCCCGGATCAGGGCACTGGCGATCGCGGGGCTGCGGTAGTTCCACGACGCGATCCGGATCTTGTGACCCTTCTTCACGCTGTTGATCGTGCGCACCAGCTTGGTGACGATGCGGTGCGCGGCGACCCGCCCGCCGTACGGGTTGTTGAACGTCGCCCCGCGGTGCGGGTTGAAGTGGTCGGGCGTGGCCCGGGCGACCCCAGTCGTCCCCACGGCGACGGCGAGGGTCAGCAACGGCAGCACCAGCACACGGCTCAGCGCTCTCCGCAGGGATGTGGTCATGTGGGATCCGTCCAGAATCTCGCAGGGGCCGGGTGAGGCGACGCAGGGGGCCCCGGTTCAGTCGCAGGGAGTGTAACCCACCAGCCACACCAGCCACATGGTCCGCGCGCAACCGGCCGGGAGCGCGTCGTCGGGTGGTTCAGGCTCCGCAGACGGCCATCAGGTGCCGGAACGCATGGTCATGGGCCAGCGCGGTGGAGGACTTGGTGATGGTACGCCCGGATCGCGCGTAGAACGCATGCGCATAGGTGACGAGTCGATGACCATCCGAGCACTCGTAGACCCGGGCCTTGACCCAGCCCTGGGCGGAGGAGCATCCGTGGTAGCCGTGCGGCAGCGGTACGCCGTCGCGCCACACGTGCGAGCACGCCGGGCCGGAGTGCGCCTGGTCGGGCCCGGTGGAGTTGCTCGAGGGCGCCGTCGGACTCGTCCCGGGGTCCTCGGCGACGGTGCTCGAGCCCGAGCCGCATGCGCCGAGCGCAAGCGTCAGCACGGTTGCTGCCACCGCTCCGGCGGCCCGGACCCCGATCGTCATGCGTCGAGGATATCGGTTCACGGCGCGTACCACCGCGAGGTCGCCGTGGCCGTGGAGTAGAGGTAGTAGTGGTCGCTGGCGCGGGCCAGTCCGGCGCCGTCCTGGCGGTAGCCGCTGAAGCTCGCGCCGTGTCCGCCCATGATCCAGTCGACCCGGAGCGGGCCCGGTGGGAGCCGGCAGCCGCCGGCACCGCTGCCGCCGTTGGCCGCCACCATCCCGGTGGCCATGGCGACCTTGCAGAAGAACTCTGTGTGCTCGTTCATGTCACCGGTGATGAAGACCGGCCTGCCCGTGGCCATCAGCTGCCTGATCAACGAGATCTCGATGCCGGTGGCGATGTCGCGCTGCGCCTCCAGGCCCCCCGGGGAGTTGTGCGCGGTGATCACGTAGAACTCCGCGCCCGAGACCCGGTCGCGCAGCAGGACGTAGGGCAGGGGGATGTGCTGGCTGGAGAAGACGTAGGTGAACGAGCCCTGGTCCATCATCGTGAACCGGGAGCTCCGCCAGTAGATCTGGAGCCGCTCGCCGTTGTGGCCGAGGGCGGCGGCCGGCCAGAAGCTGTAGCCGGGCATCCGGTTGAGGAACACGCCGAGCTGGTCGCTCTGCACCTCCTGCATCCCGCCGACGTCCACGCCGCGCGAGGTCAGGAGGGACGACGTGATGGCGGCGCGCGCCGCACCGGGACCGTAGCCACCACGGCCCGCGGTGTGCTGGCTGCCGAGGACGTTGGACTGGGCGATGGTGAAGGTCGACGACGCCGGCGACAGATCCGCGACCTTGCGGGCCAGGGCGACGGCCGGCTTCAGCGCCAGCGAGGCTCCGTGCCGGAGGCGGTAGGGCGACAGCTTCGGACGCTCGGCCTGGCGCGACAGGTCGCTGTGCCGGGAGGTCGGGGTCTGGTGCGAGACGGCGTGCACACCGGTACGGAGAGGCGTCGACGGTGTCGGGTCGATGCCGTTCGAGGTCGTCAGGAGGGCGAGGGCCGGCGGGCGCGAGGCGAGGCCGGTCACCACCGCCAGCACCGTCACGAGGCTGACGGTGACGAAGGTACCGAGACCCCACGCCAGCCTCCGCGGCACGCCGAACAGCCGGGAGCGGGGTCGGCTCCCGAGGTGCTTGGCCATGCCGGGGGCTCCCTCCGCCGAGGTCGTGGGGACGGTCGCAGCAGATGCCGTACCGGAACAGGAGTCTAAACGGGTCTGGCGCGGGGCGGGTAGTTACCGGAAAGCCTCCTGAGCCACCGGTAGCGTGGGCGGCTGTGAGCACCGCCCAGCCCGGACCGGCCAAGCCCGGCCGTGTGTACGCCGCCCGGCTGGTCGGTCTGCCCATCTTCGACCCGCAGGGCGACCAGGTGGGGAAGGTCCGCGACCTCGTCGTCGCGATCCGTTCCCAGACCAGCCAGCCCCGCGTGCTCGGCCTGGTGGCGGAGGTTTTCGGGCGCCGACGGATCTTCGTCGCGATGACCCGGGTCACCCACATCGACAGCGGCCAGGTCTACACGACCGGTCTGCTCAACATGCGCCGCTTCGAGCAACGTCCGACCGAGACCCTCGTGATCGGGCAGATGCTCGACCGGACCGTGACGATCGAGTCGACCGGCGTCCGCGGCACGGTGTACGACGTGGCCATGGAGCAGGCGCGCACCCGCGACTGGGTGATCAGCCGGGTGGCGGTCCAGGAGCCGGGCAAGGCGCTGCGTCGCCGGGGTCAGACACACGTCGTGGAGTGGCGCGACGTGGTCGGCCTGACCGACCGGGAGCCCGCTCAGGGTGCTACCCACCTGATCGCGGCGCTCAACGAGATGCGCCCGGCCGACGCGGCGAGCGTGATCCACGACCTGCCGGTCGAGCGACGCGCCGCCGTGGTGGCGGCGCTCGACGACGAACGGCTCGCCGACGTGCTGGAGGAGCTGCCCGACGAGGACCAGGTCGAGATCCTCGGTCACCTCGACAGCGAGCGGGCGGCCGACGTCCTCGAGGAGATGTCACCCGACGACGCCGCCGACCTGATCGCCGACCTGCCGCCCGAGACCGCCGCCACGCTGCTGAGCCTGATGGAGCCCCACGAGGCCGAGGACGTGCGTCGCCTGATGTCCTACGCCGAGGAGACCGCCGGCGCCATGATGACGCCCGAGCCGGTGATCCTCGGCCCCGACGCGACCATCGCGGACGCCCTCGCCCAGATCCGCCATGCCGAGCTCCCGGTCTCGCTGGCGGCGATGGTCTACGTCTGCCGCCAGCCGCTCGAGACGCCGACCGGCCGCCTGCTCGGGGTGGCCCACTTCCAGCGGCTGCTGCGCGAGCCTCCCTCGACGCTCGTCGCCGCGGCCCTCGACCAGACCATGGACCCGCTCCACCCCGAGGCGTCGATCGACGAGGTGGCGGCCCACCTGGCGACGTACAACCTCGTGGCCGCGCCGGTCGTCGACGAGGAGGGTCGCCTGCTCGGCGCGGTGACGGTCGACGACCTCCTCGATCACATGCTCCCCGAGAACTGGCGCGACCAGCCGGTCGGCGGGGGCACGCCGGAGGTGGGTCATGGCTGAGCGTCGTAGCGGCCGTCTCGACACCCCCAAGGAGCAGCGGCGCAAGCTGATCCGCACGCCGACGTACGACCGCGACGCGTTCGGGGTCTTCGCCGAGCAGTTCGCGCGCTTCATGGGCACCGCCCGGTTCCTGATGTGGATGACGGTGGTCGTCGTCTTCTGGGTCGGCTGGAACACGCTGGTGCCGCATCATCTGCGCTTCGACAACTACCCGTTCATCTTCCTGACGCTGGTCCTCAGCCTCCAGGCGTCGTACGCCGCGCCGCTGATCCTGCTGGCGCAGAACCGCCAGGAGTCGCGCGACAAGGTGATCGCCGAGCAGGACCGCCAGGCCAACGCCCGCGCCCACGCCGACATGGAGTTCCTCGCCCGCGAGGTCGCCTCGCTGCGGATGGCGGTCGGCGAGGTGGCCACCCGCGACTTCCTGCGCTCCGAGCTCCGCACGTTGCGCGACGACCTGTCCGACCTCGACGACGACGAGGCGGCGACCAGCGCCTGACGCGCCTCGTCCTCAGCGGTAGAGCCGGGTCACCGACGGTGTGGCACCGTGCCACGTCAGCTGCCCGACGTACAGGTGGAGTGGGCCGAGCAGGTGGAGCAGGGTCGGACGGTGCATGGCTCTCCCGAGGGTCGCGGGCCGCCGTCGGCGGTCGGATGACCGGGTCCTACCCGCGGCGGCGCGGACCAAACACCGGGTGTCTACGCTGGACTCGTTATGAGCACCCCTTCGTACGAGCAGCTGACCGCCGCGCTGGCGACCGTGCAGGATCCCGAGATCAAGCAGCCGATCACCGAGCTCGGCATGGTCGAGTCCGTCGACGTCGACGCAGCCGGCGTCGTCTCCCTGACCGTGCTGCTGACCGTCACCGGCTGCCCGATGAAAGACACCATCGACCGCGACGTACGCCGCGCGCTCGGCGCCGTCGACGGCGTCACCGGCGTCGAGCTCACGCTGGGCGCGATGACCGACGCCCAACGCGCCGAGCTCCAGACCAAGCTCCGTGGGGGCAAGCCCGCCAAGGAGATCCCCTTCGCCCAGCCGGGCTCGCTGACCAAGGTGTGGGCGATCGCCAGCGGGAAGGGCGGAGTCGGCAAGTCATCGGTCACGGTCAACCTCGCCCTGGCGCTGGCCAAGGCAGGGCGGACGGTCGGCATCGTCGACGCCGACATCTACGGCCACTCGATCCCCGCCATGCTCGGCATCGCCGACTCCCGGCCGACACAGGTCGAGGACATGATCATGCCGGTGCCCACGCCGTCCGGCGTCTCGGTGATCTCCATCGGCATGCTCAAGCCGCGTCGTGACCAGGTCGTCGCCTGGCGCGGCCCGATGCTCGACCGGGCACTCGTGCAGATGCTCGCGGACGTCTACTGGGGTGACCTCGACGTGCTGCTGCTCGACCTGCCGCCCGGCACCGGAGACATGGCGATCTCACTCGGCCAGCACCTGCCCAACGCCGAGATCGTCGTCGTGACCACGCCGCAGGAGGCCGCCGCCGAAGTCGCGGAGCGGGCCGGCACGATGGCCTCGATGCTCCACCAGAGGGTCGTCGGCGTCATCGAGAACATGAGCTATCTCGTGTGCCCGCACTGCGGCCCGGAGCACCAGCTCGAGCTCTTCGGCAGCGGCGGCGGCGACCGGGTCGCCGCGACCCTGACCAGCCGGTTCGGGTACGACGTACCCGTGCTCGGCCGGGTCCCGATCGAGCCGTCGTTGCTCGAAGGCGGCGACACGGGCAAGCCCGTGGTCGAGTCCGACCCGACCACCGAGGCCGCCCAGGTACTGGTGGCGGTCGCGGAGAGCCTGGACGCGCGCGGCCGCGGTCTGGCGGGGCGCCAGCTCGGGCTCACCCCCAGCAGTAGATTCTGACCCATGTTCGGAGTCGGGTTGCCGGAGCTGGCGGTGATCGCATTCGTCGCCGTGCTCGTCTTCGGCCCCGACAAGCTGCCCGACCTCGCGCGTCAGGCGGGCCGGATGGCCCGGCAGGTGCGCGAGTTCGCCAACCAGGCCCGCGACGAGCTCCGTGAGGAGCTGGGTCCCGAGTACGCCGACCTGGAGCTGCGCGACCTCGACCCGCGGACGATCGTGCGCAAGCACATCGTCGAGGCGATGAACGACGTCGACGACGTACCCCACGGCCGTACCCCGGTGCGCCCGCTCGCCGACGGCGAGCTCCCGCCGTACGACGTGGATGCGACCTAGCGGACTCGGCGAAGCCGAGTCCGTCTGGTCTCGAGCACGAGGGCACGCGTCAGCGGGCACTCGTGACCGTCCACCCCGACCATCGAGCCGGCCGACCTCTCACTCCCGGCTCTGTACCGCGGCGATCGTCGGCAGCGCCAGCAGTACGGTGCGACCCTCGCCCTGGGTCGCCTCGATGAAGTCGCGTCCGACCCGACTGATCACGACGTCGCGGGTGCTCCGGTCGATGCCGTGCACCACGCAGCGTTCGCCGGTGTCCGCGAGACGCCGCAGGGCCGAGCCCAGACCCAGCCGGGCGACCGGCGACCAGGCCACCTCCGGGACGGACCGGCTCGACGCCCCGTCGACTCCGACCACCGCGGCGAGACGCACCACCCAGTCCTGCGCGGCCCCATGGGTCAGGCACCAGTCGGCTCCCACCCGCTGCAGCACACCGGCGACCTGGCCCACGCCCAGCACGTCGAGCACCACCTCGGAGCCGAGTGAGGCCTGCAGGCGGCTGGCCAGCGTGATGACGGCGTACTCGGCGCGGCTGCGATCGGCCAGCTCACCCTCGCGGTCCGCGTCGTAGAGCGCCTCGGCCTGCCCCTCGAGATCGTCGAGGAAGGCGAACAGCTGCTCGTCCCAGTCCACGGCGTCACCCTGCCATGCGTTGCGTGCCGCCACCCGGTTCTCCACAACCCGGATCCACCACTTGCCAAAGGCCCATCCACCGTCATTGACTGAGGCAAACGCACGCAAACGGAAGAGTACGTGATGTCTCTCGGGAGTCCTGGCCGTCGCCCACGTTGTCTCCTCGTGTGGTCGGTGGCCTCCTTGGGCCTGAGCCTGATCGTGCTCGCAACGGGCGCGCGCACCGGCGCGATCGTGAGCGCGCTGGCCGACGGCCGCCTGGCCCGGACCCCGCTCGACGTCGCCCTCACCGACCTCGCCGCCGACGTCCTCGTCGGGTGCGCGACCTGGTTGTGGCTGGTCACCACCGTGGTGGTCGTCGAGGCGGCACGCGGCGTGGCCGGTGGTGAGCGGGCCCGCCGCGGCGTGCCGGCCTGCGTACGACGCATCGTGCTGGGCGCTTGCGGGGTCGCGCTCGTCGGCGGGCTGGCCCAGCCGTCGTACGCCCTCTCCCCACAGACCCACCGCGCCCACAGCGACCGCGCCGATCGGCCCCGTCCCCCTCGCGGCCTGGCGGGTCTGCCGGTTCCCGACCGCGCCGTGGCCCCGCGACCCGGCCGCCGGCCGGCGCCTTCGCCGGAGACCGTCCTCGTCGCGCCCGGCGACACCCTCTGGGCGATCGCCGCCCATGGGCTCCCAGCCCACAGCCCGGACGCCCGCATCGCCGTGCGCTGGCACGCGATCTATGCCGCCAACCGCTCCCTCATCGGTCCCGATCCCGATCTGATCGTCCCGGGGCAGCGGCTCCTCCTCCCCGGAAAGGAAACCTCATGACGCCGCGCCCCGTGTCCGCTGCCACGCGCCCGGAGGCCACGGTCGTCGAGCTGCCGACCACCCCGGTCGCCAGCGTGCAGGGCACGTTGGCCCTCGACCTCGGTCCCCGCCTCGACGTACCGGAGCCGGAGCTTCCGGCCAGACCCGGGCATTCCGCTCCTCCCGACGTGGTGCGCGTCGACCTCGTCCGGCGCCGGCGCTTCGAGCAGCACGCGGCCCGGATCGGTGCGGCGATCGTGGAGATCGTCGGCGGCGACCGACCGGTCTCACAGGTGCTGCGCTGGACGACCCCCGAGGTCTACCAGGACATCTCCCGGCGGGCGCACCTCGTGGCACGTGCCGTCGGCGCCCGGCCTGGCAGCGGCGCGGTCCAGTCCGTGCGTCCGCAGCTGGTCGGGAGCCACACGAGCTTCGTCTCCGAACGCTGCGCCGAGGTCAGCCTCCATGTGCGGTACGGCGACCGGTCGCGCGCGGTCGCCGCCCGCTTCGAGCTGATCCGCGACCGCTGGCAGGTGTCCGCGTTGGAATTTGCTTGATGTGCCTGGGAGGAGCCAGCCGACGTCGGGGCCGGGCTCCGAGCCGGAGTCCTACGTCGCTGGCGGCCGCGCACGCTCCCACGGCCTCCGCCCCCAGTGGAGGCTGGCGCCTGGCCGGGTGGTGGGGTCTTGATCAGCCGTTGATGCGGGCGGTCAGGCCGGTCGGTCCGCCCGGGGCTCCGTGGCAGCGCTTGTACTTCTTGCCCGAACCGCAAGGACACAGCGCGTTGCGGCCGACGTCGGCGAACTCGTCGCCCGCGTTGGTGACGGTCCGGCCGGCCGGGCGCGGTTGGTCGTCGCCGCCGAACGCGGCCGGCACCGTGAGCGCTGACGCGTCCTCGGAGGGTGCGGAGTACGACAGGTTCGTGGGTACGCGTCCCTGGTCGAGCCCCTTGGCCGTGATCTGGGGCCGGTGGTCGTGTCCGGCCTGGTCGTCGGGCTGCTCCACGGACCGGAGGGCGCGCTGCAGCGGCTCCTCGCCGGGGGCTTCGTCGTCGATCTCATCCTCGTCGTCGACGAGCTGCACATCGAGGTTGAACAGGAATCCGACCGACTCCTCCTTGATGCCGTCCATGACGGCGGAGAACATGTCGAAGCCCTCGCGTTGGTACTCCACCAGCGGGTCGCGCTGGGCGTAGCCGCGTAGGCCGATGCCCTCACGGAGGTAGTCCATCTCGTAGAGGTGCTCACGCCACTTGCGGTCGAGGACCGAGAGGACCACCCGGCGCTCGAGCTCGCGCATGACCTCGGAGCCGACCTCCTCCTCACGACGTTCGAAGGCCTCGTGGGCGTCCTGCTTGAGCGCGTCGATGAGCTCGTCGCGCTCGAGACCCTCGACCCCGCCGACCTGGTCGGCCATCGCGTGCAGGTCGATGGACAGCGGCCACAGCTGCTTGAGTTGTGCGGCCAGCGCATCGAGGTCCCACTCCTCGGCGAAGCCCTCGGTCGCACCCGCCACGAAGCCCTCGACGACGTCGTCGAGGAACGTCGCCATCTGCTCCTCCAGGTCGGCGCCCTCGAGGACCTTGCGGCGCTCGGCGTAGATGACGTGGCGCTGGCGGTCCATGACGTCGTCGTACTTCAGGACGTTCTTGCGGGAGTCGAAGTTCTGTGCCTCGATCTGGCCCTGGGCGTTGGCGATGGCGCCGGTGACGCGCTTGTTCTCGATCGGGACGTCGTCGGGGATCTTCAGGACCTGGAGGATCCGGTCGACCCAGTCGGACTTGAACAGCCGCATCAGCTCGTCCTGGAGCGAGAGGTAGAACCGCGACTCGCCCGGGTCGCCCTGACGGCCGGAACGGCCGCGCAGCTGGTTGTCGATGCGTCGCGACTCGTGCCGCTCGGTGCCGACGACGTACAGGCCGCCCGCCGCCCGGACCACGTCGTGCTCTGCGGCGACCTGGGCCTTGATCTTCTCGAGGGTGCCGGGCCAGGCCGCTTCGTACTCTTCTGCCGTCTCGCCGGTGGGCTCGAGGCCACGCTTGCGCAGCTCGGCGTCGGCGAGGAACTCCACCGAGCCGCCGAGCATGATGTCGGTGCCTCGACCGGCCATGTTGGTCGCGACCGTGACGGCGCCCTTGTGGCCGGCCATCGCCACGATCTTCGCCTCGTCGGCGTGCACCTTGGCGTTGAGCACCGAGTGCGGGACGTTGCGCTGGCGCAGCTTCTTGGACAGGTGCTCGGACTTCTCGACCGAGACGGTGCCCACCAGGACGGGCTGGCCCTTGGCGAACCGATCGGCGATGTCGTCGACCACCGCGTCGTACTTCGCCTCCTCGGTGCGGTAGACCAGGTCGGGCTGGTCGAGGCGGATCAGCGGCTCGTTGGTCGGGATGGGTACGACGCCCAGCTTGTAGATCTTGTCGAACTCGCTGGCCTCGGTCATCGCCGTGCCGGTCATGCCGGAGAGCTTCTGGTAGAGGCGGAAGTAGTTCTGCAGGGTGACGGTCGCGAGCGTCTGGTACTCCTCCTTGACCTCCACACCCTCCTTCGCCTCGATCGCCTGGTGCAGGCCGTCGTTGTAGCGGCGCCCGGCCAGCATGCGGCCGGTGTGCTCGTCGACGATGAGCACCTCGCCGTCCATGACGACGTACTCCTTGTCGTTGCGGAACAGCTCCTTGGCCTTGATGGAGTTGTTGAGGAAGGAGATCAGCGGGGTGTTGGCGGACTCGTAGAGGTTCTCGATGCCGAGGTGGTCCTCGACCTTGGTGATGCCGGGCTCGAGCACCGAGATCGTGTGCTTCTTCTCGTCGACCTCGTAGTCGACGTCGCGGGTGAGGCGGGCCGCCACCTTGGCGAACTCGTCGTACCAGCGCACCTCGTCCTGGGTCGGGCCGCTGATGATCAGCGGGGTGCGGGCCTCGTCGATGAGGATCGAGTCGACCTCGTCGACGATGGCGTAGTGATGCGTGCGCTGCACGCACTCCTCGATCGAGCCGGCCATGTTGTCGCGGAGGTAGTCGAAGCCGAGCTCGTTGTTGGTGCCGTAGGTGACGTCGCAGGCATAGGCTTCGCGCCGCTCGTCGGGCTTCATCGAGGGCAGGATCACGCCGGTGGTCAGACCGAGGAAGTGGTGGATCCGGCCCATCCACTCCGCGTGGTACTTCGCGAGGTAGTCGTTGACCGTGACGACGTGGACGCCCTTGCCCTCGAGGGCGTTGAGGTACGCCGGCAGGGTGGCGACCAGGGTCTTGCCCTCGCCGGTCTTCATCTCCGCGATGTCGCCGAGGTGGAGCGCCGCGCCGCCCATGATCTGTACGTCGTAGTGACGCTGCCCGATCACCCGCTTGGCCGCCTCGCGCACCGTGGCGAAGGCCTCCGGCATCAGGTCGTCCAGGGTCTCTCCGGCGGCGAGCCGCTCCTTGAACTCCAGGGTCTGGGCGCGCAGCTCGTCGTCGGTCATCGCCACGAAGTCGTCCTCGATGGCGTTGACGGCCCGGGACACGGCCTCCAGCTGGCGCAGGACCTTGCCCTCGCCGATGCGAAGCAGCTTGTCGATGATGGCAGGCACGGGTGAGGCTCCCCGGACTCGAAGGCGGATGAACGCCCCAACTCTACCCAGGGCGCAGAACCGCGCCGATTCCTCGCCGGCTCACCCGACCGCGGCCGAGGCCACCGCTGAGGTGAGCGCGGGAGCCAGGTCTCCGCGTGGTGCGACCACGACCGTGTGCAGGCCGAGCCAGCCGGCCAGGCGCTCCAGCTCGGCGGCCAGCTCCTCGGCCGTCTCGGCAGGCGCGCCGGGCTCGGCGTAGGCACCCTGCACCAGCAGCAGGCCGGACCTGCGGTCGGCCTTGAGGTCGACGCGGCCCACGATCCGGTCGCCGAGGAGGAACGGCAGGACGTAGTAGCCGTGGATGCGCTTCTCGACCGGGGTGTAGATCTCGATCCGGTAGAAGAAGTCGAACAGTGCCTCGGTGCGCTCGCGCTCCCAGACGACGGGGTCGAAGGGGCTGAGCAGGGCGCGCGCCCCGATGCGACGCGGGATGCGCGCGTCGCGATGGAGGTACGCCGGTCGCCGGACCCCCTGGACGGTGACCGGGACCAGCTCCCCCTCCTCGACGAGCTCGTCGATCGCGGTCTGCGCCGACGCCAGGCCGGGCTTCGGCTGCAGCCGCATGCGGTAGTAGTCGGCGAGGTCGCGCCCGGTGGCGACCCCGTGTGACCGGGCCGCGCGCCGGACCAGCTCGCGGTGGGCCTCCGCGGCGCTGGGGGTGGGGGCGTCGAGGTGGGCCCGCGGGATCACCCGCTCGGGCAGGTCGTAGCGGATCTCGAACTGGCTGTTGCGGCCGGCGATCGCGACGTCACCGACCACGAACATGTAGTCGAGCGCCCGCCGCGTGGCGGACCAGTTCCACCCCCAGTTCTCCTTCGACCGTGGCAGGCCGTCGTCGAGGTCGCGTGCGGTGGAGGCACCCCGGTCGGTGATCTCGGCGAGCAGACCGGCGGTGAGCTCGGCCGAGACGACCGTGCCCCACCACTTGTGCCGCTCGTTGCGGTAGTGCGCCATGCGGTGCCGCATCACCGGCCACAGCTCCACCGGCATCAGCGCCTGGACGTGCGCCCAGTACTCGACGAGCCGGCGCGGCCCGGACTCGGACGCACGCCGGACGAGGTCGACGTCGTAGGGACCCATACGGGAGTAGAGCGGCATGAAGTGGGCCCGCTGGAGGACGTTGACGGAGTCGACCTGGAGCACGCCCGTGCGCCCGACGGTGCGCGAGAGCGTACGCATGGTCGGGGTCTCGTGGAGCGGGTCGAGGAAGCCCTGGGCGGCCAGAGCGACCCGGCGCGCCTGGGCCCGGGAGAGAGAACGCACAGCGGTGAACCTAGTGGCCACCGGGGACACCGGAGGGGCTGGGCGCTACGGCAGCTCGACGAGCTTCTCGCGTACGGCGTACAGCACGGCCTCCATGCGCGAGTGCAGCTGCAGCTTCTCGAGCAGGTTGCGGACGTGGTTCTTCACGGTGTTCTCACTGATGAACAGCCGCTTCGCGATGTCCTTGTTGTTGAGGCCCTGCGCGACCAGGCGCAGCACCTCGAGCTCACGCTCGGTCAGCCGGAAGGTCGTGACCGGGCCACGGTCGGGCTGGGACATCTGCTTGAACTCGTCGATGAGCTTGACCGCCATCGACGGGCTGATCAGGGACTGGCCGTCGGCCACCACGCGGATCGCCTGCGCGACCTCCTCGATCGAGGAGTCCTTGAGGAGGTAGCCGCTGGCGCCGCTCTTGACGGCCTCGTAGAGGTCGGACTCCTCGTCGGACATCGTCAGCATCAGGATCTTGGCGGCCGGCACGGCCTCCTTGATCGCGACGCACGCCTCGATGCCCGAGACCTTGGGCATGCGTACGTCGAGGAGCACCACGTCGGGAACCACCTGGCTGGCCAGCTCGATGCCGGTGGCGCCGTCGCCGGCCTCGCCGACGACGTCGAGGCCGGGCTCGGCCGTCATCAGCATCTTCAGACCGCGACGGAACAGCTCCTGGTCGTCGACGATGATGACGCGGACCGGCTCCGGCTCATCGCTCGGTGGAAGAGACACGCCCATAGCATGTCACGAACCCGGGCCGGTATGGGCCGATTGGGCGATGGCCAGGCCCGCCGGCCTGACCCGAACGGGCCATGGAGGCCTGGTCAGCCCGTGCTCTCGACCTCCAGGGAGATGACTCCGTAGTCGTAGCCCCGGCGGCGGTACACCACCGACGGGCGGTGGCTGTCCTGGTCGACGTAAAGATAGAAGTCGTGGCCGACCAGCTCCATCTCGTAGAGCGCCTGGTCGAGCGACATGGGGTGCGCCGCATGGCTCTTCTCGCGGACGACCAGGGGTCCCTCGCCCGTGACCGCGATCGGCCCGGCGTTGCGCTCGGTGACGTGCTCCTCGGTCTCGTCCGTCTCGGCCGCGACCGGCAGCTCGCTGGGCGCGGTCCGGTTGCGGTGCGCCCGCGTCTTGCGGTCGTTGGCGCGGCGCATCTGCGCGGCCATCTTGTCGACCGCCAGGTCGAGGGCACCCATCTTGTCGACGGCGGCGGCCTCGGCCCGGATCACCGGGCCCTTGGAGTAGGCGGTCAGCTCGATGCGTACGGCGCGGTCGGCCTGCCGTGGGTTGCGTTCGTTCTCGACCTCGACCTGTACCCGCATGATCCGGTGGTCGTGCTTCTCGAGCCGGCCGAGCTTGTCGGCGACATGGTCTCGAAAGCGCTCCGACAGCTCACAGTGCCGTCCGGTGACCACCACGTCCATGGAATCCTCCTGTTGTGCGGTTGCGGTTGGCAGGAGTCCGCCCGGCCGACCTGGTCTTCGTCCCCACACCCGCCTGCTGAGGGTCTCGCAGCTTGCCTGCCACTACTCCCCTTCTCCCGCAGGTCTCCGTATGGGACGGAGGCTGCGAGGCAGGTCTTACGACTAAGCCGCACCGTGATCGGCGGACCGCTCGGAGCCGGAGCCCCGGGGCGGTGCGCCTTACGTGGACCGCTTCGCCTGCGACTGGCATCGGCTTGTCGTCTCGGAGCCCCGGGCAACCGGGGCGCCGGTACGACGCAACCACGGACCCGGGCGGACTCCATGACCTGACGCTAGCCCGTGTCAGGTCATCGTGCGACCGTCTCGGCTGACTGAGGCTGACTCGTGCGTCACGCCGGGCCGCGCCGCCGGCAGGCGGCGCCTCGTCGCCGCGACGGCGACCGCGGCGAGGGGTGCGAGGCCGACGTCGCGTAAGGCCCGCTCGGCCTCGGCAGCCGTCGCTCCCGTGGTCAGGACGTCGTCGCACACCAGCACGTGCACCGGTCGCCCGGAACGCGCGAGCCGGCGCATCGCGGGAGGGTGGGCCCAGAGGGCTCCGGCCAGGTTGGCGGCGCGGGCGCCGGCGTCGAGGCCCGCCTGGTCGGCGACGCCGGAACGGGTACGGAGCAGTGGCGCGGCCCGGGCGTCCAGCCCTCTGACGGACAGCCGCGCGGCGGCCGTACGCACGATCGCCAGGGTCGGCTCGTGTCCACGCTGCCGGGTCGAGCCCGGTCGCGACGGCACGGGGACGAGGAGCACCCGCGCCGGCGCCGGCCGGAGGTCGGAGAGTGCCGCCCAGGCAGCGACCGCCAAAAGGTCGCCCAGCGGACGCGCGAGGCTCATCAACCGGTGCTCCTTGTGACCGAGGACCATCGCGCGCACGGTGCCGTCGTACGACGTGGCGGCCCACGGCGCGACCAGGCCCGGCGGGACCGGGCTCGGCCAGGCCGGCGCCGGGACCACGTCGAGACCGGACCGGCAGGCGTCGCACAGCAGCCGGCCCGGGCGCTCGCAGCCGACGCAGTGGCTGCCGACGATCAGGTCGCGGAACGCGTCGAGCATCGGCCGAGCCGACCACGGGGTGGCACGCGCCCGCAACGGCCGGTGACCTGCCTGTGGATCAGCCCGCGTAGGTGAGGTGCCTCAGGCGCTGGGTCAGGAGCTGGGAGACGTTGGTGTCGGACTGGGCGAGGTCGAAGAGGCCGCGCTGCTGGACGGCGTAGGGGTGCTGGCTGCCGACGGGCGACGTGGCGAGACCGGACACCGGGCCGGACACCGGGCGGGGCGACGCCTCACTCGGTGAGGTCGAGCCGTCGACGTTGAGGATCCGGACGTCGGCCTGGGCTCGGGTCAGCTGTTCGAGCACGGCCACCCTGGTCGGGGAGGTCCAGCCGATGTCGCGGATCCGGGCGCCGCCCCTGACCGACCAGGGGAGTCGGCGTCCGCGGGTGGCGCCGGCCGGCCGACCCGCGGTGTCGTAGCGCAGGCGACTGACGAGTAGGTGGTCGGACCGCGCTCCGTGCACCACGGCGACCAGGCGTGACCCGTCCCGCGAGATGAGGAACCGGCGTACGTCGTGGTCGGTCACCCCCGGCACCCGCAGCTGGTGCCGGCGGCCGTGCACGACGTAGAGCACGACGGCACCGCCCGGCCGGTTCTGCACGTCCCACAGCCGTCGGACGAAGTCCCACGAGGGGCGCAGCAGACCGGGCCCGATCAGCACGGGCGCGGGCGACCGGTTGCCGAGCACCGGCCCGACGAGCAGCGAGGTCGGGGTGGTCGCGGCCACCTGCGTGTCGTCGAGGCTGACCGCGAACGCGCCGATCCCTTGCCGAGTGACACCGAAGGGCCCGGTGTTGGGGGTCGGCTTGTTGAGCTGTCCGGAAACCAGCCGCCCGCCGCGCAGCGCATAGATCTGCTGGCTCGCCTTGGCGTCGGCCGGGTCGAACCGGTTGAACCCGCCGCCGACGACCTTGAACGTCGACGAGCCGGTCGCGTCACTGACCTGGAGCCCGTCGATGCTGACCTCGAAGGTCTTGATCGTGGGGTCCTGCCGCAGGGTCCAGGCCAGCTGCGCCAACATCAGGCGGGTCGCCTTCCGGCCGAGGGGCCCCGGATCCTGGCCCCGGAACGTGATGGTCGCCAGGCCCTTGGCCGAGACGACGACCGACAGCCCGACGGTCAGGCCCGGTGGGATGAAGCTGCGCTCGACTCCCGCCAGTGCGCGGCGCGGGCCGCGCAGGAGGGCCCGGACCATCGAGGTCGCCAGCTGCTGTCCTTGGGGCACGTGCACGACCTCCGGCACCAGGATCCGGCCGCTGGGGTCGAAGAAGTACAGCGACGCGTCCTGGTAGGCCTGCTCGTAGTAGGTGCGCGTCACGATCAGGGCGTTGGGGGCGCGGGCGATGCGCCACTGGCCGTCCTCCTTGCGCATCGGGAAGCTGACCTTCTCCGCGTCCTGGCTCAGCCGACCGAGCCACTGACCGCCGACACCCACCCGGTCGGCACCGTGCAGCCGGACGCTGACAGTACGGTGCCCCCTCGGCGGCGCGTGCCCGACGTACGACACGACGGCCTGCTGCGGCTTCCACACCGCCTGTCCCTCCTTGGTCAGGAACAGCAGGGCCTTGTTGGTCTGGACCGGGGTCGCCTCCATCGCCTCGAGGAAGCCTCCGACGATCTCGCTCGGCGAGGCTCCCGGCTGAGGTGGGCGTGGGTTGAAGTCCGGCACCTCTTGCGGTGGCGCGGCCGGGCCCTCCTTGACCTCGACGACGGCGCCGTGGTCGGGGATCTGCACGCACGCGGTCAGGCAGGCGACGGCGGCGGCTGCGGCGACCCAGGCGGTGGGCCGGGACGCGGGTCCGAGGCCGGTCATGCGACCACCTCGGCGGCGTCCTCGGGGACGAGCGGGAGCGGGCTGTGGCGCAGCGGGTGTCCGGCACGCCGCGGCAGGGTGAGCCGGAACTGGGCACCCTCGTGCGGCTTGCCCCAGGCCTGCAGCCAGCCTCCGTGGAGGTGGGTGTCCTCGAGCGAGATCGCGAGTCCGAGCCCGGTGCCACCGCTGGTCCGCGCCCGCGCCGGGTCGGCGCGCCAGAAGCGGTTGAAGACCATCGCCGACTCCCCCACGGCCAGTCCGACACCGTGGTCGCGTACCGCGATGGCGGCCGCCTGGTCGTCGGCGGCCACGGTCACCACGATCTCGCTGCTCTCGGCGTGGTCGATCGCGTTGGTGACGAGGTTGCGAACGATCCGCTCGACCCGTCGTACGTCGGCCTCGGCGACGCACGGCGTCTTCGGGGCGCGTACGACGACCCGCGTCTGGCGCTGCTTGGCCAGGGCGCGCGTGCTCTCGACGACCCGGCGGGCGACGGCGGTGAGGTTGACGTCGTCGAGGTCGAGCGCGGCGGCGCCGGCGTCGAAGCGGCTGATCTCGAGCAGGTCGACCAGCAACGTCTCGAAGCGGTCGAGCTCGCGCTGCAGGAGCTCCGCAGCCCGACGCGTGCTGGGGTCGAACCCCTCGCGCGCGTCGTACAGCACCGAGCCGGCGAGGCGGACCGTGGTCAGCGGGGTGCGCAGCTCGTGGGACACGTCGGAGACGAACCGGCGCTGCACGCGGCTCAGCTCCTCGAGCTGGCGGATCTGGCGCTGGAGGCTGGTGGCCATCTGGTTGAACGACGTCGCCAGCCGGGCCAGGTCGTCCTCGCCGGCGACGCGGAGCCGCTCCTGCAGCTCGCCGGCCGCGAGCCGCTCGGCCACCCGACGGGCCAGCCGGATGGGGGTCACGATCTGCCGGGTGAGCAGCCAGGTGAGCGCCGCGATCAGCAGCAGGAGCAGGACCCCGGCGGTCAGCAGCGCGCGGGTCACCAGCGACAGGTTCTGCTGCACGTCGTCGAGGGGGAACAGGTAGTAGAGGGTGCGCGTCGACCCGTCCGCCGGGATCTGTACCCGCGAGCCGACGACGATGCCTGGCGAGGAGCCGGTGACCCTCCCACTTCTGTTTCGGAACTGGATCGTGGTGTAGGTCCACGCCATCTGACCCGACTCGTCGAAGTGCTTGACCAGCGTCGCAGGGATGCTGCCGACGTCGAGGTTGGGTGTCGACTCCGGGCCCCGGTTGGCCAGCGGTGTGCCGGTCTTCGCGGGGCCCGCCATCACCACGCTGAACCCTCGCGCGAGCCCGCTCTTGAAGATCGGGGCGAACAGCTCGTTCGCCTGGTCGGTGGCGTTGGTGTCCGTGCCGACCACGGCGCCGAGACGCTGGCGCGCTGCCTGGTTCTCGTTGCTCGCCTCTCGCAGCACCTGCTCCTCGCGACGGTCGAGGAGGCCGTGCTCGACCTGACGCAGCAGGAACCAGCCCACCGCGGTGACCACGATGGCCGACAGCAGCATCGTGCTCACGACCACGCGCGCCTGGATCGAGCGGCGCCAGAAGGTCAGGCCCCGGCGGAGGGTCTCGGGCACGCTACGGCCGGCGATGGCCATCTCAGTGCTGACCGGAGCTGCCGGCCTTGTAGCCCACACCGCGCACGGTCAGCACGATCTCGGGGTTCTCCGGGTCGGTCTCGACCTTGGACCGCAGGCGCTGCACGTGGACGTTGACCAGCCGCGTGTCGGCGGCGTGGCGGTAGCCCCACACCTGCTCCAGCAGCACCTCGCGGGTGAACACCTGCCACGGCTTGCGGGCGAGGCAGACCAGGAGGTCGAACTCCAGCGGGGTCAGGTTGATGGGGGCGCCCTCGCGGGTGACGGAGTGGCCCGCGACGTCGATGCTGAGAGGGCCGACCGAGAGGTGGTCGGCGCCGGGCGAGTCGTTACGGCGTACGCGGGCCCGGATGCGGGCGACCAGCTCCTTCGGCTTGAACGGCTTGACGACGTAGTCGTCGGCACCCGACTCGAGCCCGACCACCACGTCGACGGTGTCGCCCTTCGCGGTGAGCATCACGATCGGCACCCCCGACTCGGCGCGGATCTCCTTGCACACGTCGATGCCGCCCTTGCCGGGCAGCATGAGGTCGAGCAGGACGACGTCCGGACGGTAGGCGTGGAAGGCCTCCATCGCCTCGTCGCCGCGCTCGACGAGGTGGGCGTCGAAGCCCTCCTGTCGCAGCACGATCGACAGCATCTCGGACAAGGACGCGTCGTCGTCGACGAGCAGAACGCGCGCCCGGAAGTCCTCGCCTTGGGTCACGCCGCCAATCTTGCCAGTCGAGACGCCGAAATCCGGATGTACGACGAGATGGGGCGAGCCGTCAGTAGCGGTACTGGTCCGCCTTGTACGGCCCGTCGACCGCCACCCCGAGGTACGAGGCCTGGTCGTCGGTGAGGGTCGTGAGCTGCACGCCGAGCGCTCCGAGGTGCAGTCGCGCGACCTCCTCGTCGAGGTGCTTCGGCAGCACGTAGACGCCGACCGGGTAGGCCTCGGGCTTGGTGAACAGCTCGATCTGGGCCAGCACCTGGTTGGTGAAGGAGTTGGACATCACGAAGCTCGGGTGACCGGTGGCGTTGCCGAGGTTCATCAGCCGGCCCTCGGAGAGCACGATGATGGAGGTGCCGCCGGGGAACGTCCAGACGTCGACCTGCGGCTTGACGTTCTTGCGGACGACGCCGTCGAAGGACTCGAGCCCGGCCATGTCGATCTCGTTGTCGAAGTGGCCGATGTTGCCGAGGATGGCCTGGTGCTTCATCCGCGACATCTGGTCGACGGTGACGACGTCCTTGTTGCCGGTCGCGGTGATCACGATGTCGGCCACGCCGAGGACGTCCTCGAGCGTGGAGACCTGGTAGCCGTCCATCGCGGCCTGCAGCGCGCAGATCGGGTCGATCTCGGTCACGACCACCCGGGCACCCTGGCCACGGAGGCTCTCGGCGCAGCCCTTGCCGACGTCGCCGTACCCGCAGACGACGGCGACCTTGCCGCCGATGAGTACGTCGGTCGCCCGGTTGATGCCGTCGATGAGGCTGTGCCGGCAGCCGTACTTGTTGTCGAACTTGGACTTGGTGACCGAGTCGTTGACGTTGATGGCGGGGAAGAGCAGCGAGCCCTCCTTCATCATGTCGTAGAGGCGGTGCACGCCCGTCGTGGTCTCCTCCGTGACCCCGCGGAGCTCGGCGGCGATCTGGGTCCAGCGGTCGCCGCTCTCCTTCAGCGACTCGACCAGGACGTCGAAGACGACCTTCTGCTCGTGGCTCGCGGCGGTCGCCGGGTCGGGCGCCACACCCTGCTTCTCGGCCTCGACACCGAGGTGGACGAGCATCGTCGCGTCGCCGCCGTCGTCGAGGATCATGTTGGCCTTGCCGCCCTGTCCGTTCTCGGTGGGCCAGACCAGGATCTGTTGGGTGCACCACCAGTACTCCTCCAGCGTCTCGCCCTTCCAGGCGAAGACCGGGACACCGGCGGGGGCGTCGACGGTGCCCTCGGGGCCGACCACGACCGCGGCAGCCGCGTGGTCCTGGGTGGAGAAGATGTTGCAGGAGGCCCAGCGCACCTCGGCGCCGAGGGCGACGAGCGTCTCGATGAGGACGGCCGTCTGGATCGTCATGTGCAGCGACCCGGCGATCCGCGCGCCCGCGAGCGGCTTGCTGGCGGAGTAGCGCTCGCGCATCGCCATCAGACCGGGCATCTCGTGCTCGGCGAGCGTGATCTCGGTGCGGCCGAAGTCGGCCAGGGCCAGGTCTGCGACCTTGAAGTCCATGGTGTGCTGCCTCCCGCTCCTCGGCCGCCGGTGCTGCAGCCGCTTCGACTCAGGTTAGGACGCGGATCCGCGGACCGAAGAATCCTCGCGACGGCTTCTGGGCGAAGGCAGCCAGTGCGCGACCGCGGCCGCCACCAGCAGCGTCGGCAGACCCAGCAGGGACACCAACGTCGGGAACCCGAGCAGCTGCGACCCGAGGGCGAAGCCGACGTAGGTGGCCAGCGCGACCACCTCCTCCAACAGGCCGAGCACGCTGGTCACGGTCGCCCGCGCCGGGCCGGTGATCACGTCCTGCAACCGTGTCTCGCCGACCAGCATCGCGTTGTTGGCGAGGCCGTAGCCGATGGCGATCGCCACGAACCCGGCGTACGGCGAGACCAGCGCGCCCAGCGAGACGAGCACTGCTCCAGTGGCCAGGATCGCGGCCACTCCTCGCGAGCCGAGTCGTGCGCTGCGCCCTGCGGCGGCCGTACCCACGGCCTGGCCGGCGACGACGACCGCGATCAGCAGCGGCACCGCCGAGGTCGACAGACCGTGGGCCCGGGCGACCAGGGGGAAGTACTCGTCGTACGTCGTCAGCCCGACCATGGCGGCCGCGATCAGCAGCACGCGTCGTACGTCGGGATGGTGCCGTGACTCCGACAGGCCGGCCCGCAGCATCGCGACGTAGCGGGTCGCGGCCCGCTCGGTCTCGGCCAGGGGCGAGTCGTGGGCGGGCCGCCGGGCCCGCAGCGAGACCGGCAGGGTGGCGGCCAGCAGCGCCTGCAGTCCGCAGATCGCCACGGAGCTCCAGCCGACCAGGACATAGCCGCCGACGTGGAAGAGCCAGGCGGCGGCCGCCGTGGCCACGAGGTTGGCCGTCAGGGCGGTCGACTGGGCCCAGCCGATGAGTGTCGGATAGCGCTCGGCGGATCCGCGCTCGACCAGCTCGTCGTACACGAGTGACTCGAAGGTGCCCGACATCAGGGCGCTCGAGAGTCCCCAGAGCACGAAGCCCAGCGCGAACCCGGTGAACGTCTGCCAGAGCATCCAGCCGGCGAAGCCGGCCGCGTAGATCGCCGCGGACACCACCAGGACCCGGCGCCGGTCGAACGAGTCGGCCCAGGCGCCGGACGGCACCTCGAACACGAACGATGTGGCCGACCAGATGACGAAGAGCAGCGAGATCTGCGTGGCGCTCACGCCGTGGTCGGCGAACAGCAGGGCGTAGACGCTGTACAGCGGGACCAGGTCGCGCGAGGCGTGGTAGGCGAGCACCCGCGGCACGAAGCCAGGGGGCCCGCCGGTGCGGGCCGTGGGTCAGGTGGAGCCGGAGAAGAAGGTCACGTCGGCAGGCTAGACCCGGGCGTCGCGCGCCGCCATCGACATGATCGGCACGGAGGCGGGCGAGTACGCTCCGAGGCCGTCGTCCCGTCCGAACTCGCGATGGTCGCGCCAGCCCCCGGGGTTGAGCAGCACCCAGCCGACGCACCCGGCGGCGAGAGCGCCGGTCAGGAGGAACGCCAACCCGCGCCACGCGGGACCGGGGACGCGTCGGCGACGCGCTGTGATCACCTGCCAGGCCGGCAGCGTGCGCCCGAGCACGTGCACCGTCATCACTGCGAACCAGGCGGCGAAGACCGCCTGGTGCATGGAGACCAGGTCGGCCCGCTGCCCGGCGAGCGCCACCAGCGTCCGCCGGCTCCCGGTCTGCCCGGCCAGCACGAGAGCCACCCCCGTGCCGAGCAGGAGCAGCGTGGTCAGTACGACGAGGGGGCCGACCACCCGCAGCACGAGCGGAGGAGGGCCGGCGGCGCGGTACGGCGCGTTGCCGGTGTAGTACCGCACCATCCGCCACCCGGTCGTCGCGGTCTTCAGCAACGCCGGCGGGACGAGCAGGAGCCCCAGCACGAGATGCCAGGTGATCAGACCGTGGATGTCGAGCAGCGTCACACCCTCCGCGGCGAGCAGCACCAGCAGCACCATCCCGGCCCATGCGGTCAGCCGCGCGTTGCCCGCCGGGCCACCGGTGGCGGGGAGCACCGGGTCGGGACGGTGCTCGCGGCCGAGGGCGGCGGCCACCGCGTCGTCCACGACCTCCCGGAGCCGTCGCTCGCTCACGGGGTCGTACCTGCGGCGGACATGTGGGAAAGGCTAACGGGCGGGTGTCAATCCGTGACCAGGCCGAGACGGAGGTACTCCGCGGCGTACCGCCCGTTGAGCACCAGCGACGCGTAGCGCGCGATCTCGGTGTCACCCTCGGCGGTCACGGTCTCGACGCGTACGCCGTGCGACGACGCGGCCGCCTGCAGGCGCCCGCGGTCCTCGCGCACCATCGGTTCGTCCGTCAGGTCGTCGAACACGAGAAGCATCGGGCGCACCTCAGCGCCGCCCTCCGCGAACGGGTCGTCGAAGACGTCGCGGGGGCGGGCCGCCTCGATCAGGGGGAGGAGGTGCTCGGCGTCGCCGGCGATCGCGGACTGGCCGGAGGCGCGGCGGATGGTCTCGGCGACCCGTCGCGCGGCACGGGCGGCCATCGACGAGCCGCCCCACACCACCGGGTTGGTGTCGGCGAGCGCGATCGCGAGCATCTTGGCGGGGTTGACCGCGAGGTCGCGGTGCGGCGAGCAGGCGATCGCCACGTCGTCGAGCGCCGAGGCGACGTCGGAGTGGTCGGCGCGCGGACCGAGCCCGACCTGGTCGAGGTACTCCAGCACGATCACGGCCGTGGCCAGCTGGTCGCGGGTGATGGTCGGCAGGATGGTCGACCAGCGCCCTTCGGCATGTTGGGCGACCAGGGACCCGTCGGGGCACGCGACCACGACCTGGCACCCCCGGCGTACGGCCTCGGCCACTGCGCCGGCGGTGCCACGGTCGGCGCCGTCGGGTGCGAGCACCACGACGAGGTCGAGGGCACCGGCCCAGGCGGGCAGGGCCGGGCCGGGCCAGGCCACGAACGGCACCGGGCACCACGGCTCGAGCACCGCTCGGAGCAGCCGCGAGTCGGGCCCGGCCGCCACGATCGCCCGGGGCCGGGCGGCGTCGCCCGCGCTCGCGACCGCGGCGGCGATGCCCGGGGCGGCCTCGATCGCCTCGCGCCGGACGCGGGCGCCGTACTGGGCGAGCTCGCGCAGGCGTACGTCGGCCGAGGCCAGTGCGGCCTCGTCGTCCAGCCGGGACTCGTCGAACCAGGTCGGCATGGTCTCAGCCCGGCCGGCGTGCCTCGTCGACCAGCAGTACCGGGATGTCGTCGCGGACCGGGTAGGCGAGCCCGCACTGCTGGCACACGAGCTCCTCGCCGACCGCCTCGAGCTGCCCGTGGCAGTCCGGGCAGACGATGATCTCCAGCAAGGTCGGGTCGAGGTTCATCTGTCGCTCCTGATCAGGGTGAGGACATCGTCGCGTACGCGAGACATGGTGGCGTCGTCGGCGCCTTCGACGTTGAGGCGCAGCAGGGGCTCGGTGTTCGAGGGCCGGAGGTTGAACCACCACTCGGCGGTCGAGACCGTGAGGCCGTCGAGGTGGTCGACGGACGCCCCCGGCGTGTCGGCGTACGCCGTCTCGACCGTCGCGAGGGTGGCGGCGGGGTCGGCCACCTCGGAGTTGATCTCGCCGCTGAGTCGGTAGCGCTGATAGTCGTCGAGCAGCTCGGAGAGCGACCCGTCGTACGACGCCAGGGCGGCGAGCGTGTGCAGGGCGGCCAGCATCCCGGAGTCGGCCCGCCAGAAGTCGCGGAAGTAGAAGTGTCCGCTGTGCTCGCCCCCGAACACCGCACCGGTCTCGGCCATCGTCGCCTTGATGTAGGAGTGGCCGACCCGGGTACGGACGGGGGTGCCGCCGAGCCGGAGGACGAGCTCCGGCACGAAGCGACTGGTGATCAGGTTGTGGATCACGGAGGCGCCCGGCCGCTTGGCCAGCTCGCGGGCCGCCAGCAGCGCCGTCAGGGTCGACGGCGACACCGCGCGGCCGAGCTCGTCGACGACGAAGCAGCGGTCGGCGTCGCCGTCGAAGGCGAGGCCCAGGTCGGCGTTCTCCGCGACGACGCGCTTCTGCAGGTCGACGAGGTTGTGCGGGTCGATCGGGTTGGCCTCGTGGTTCGGGAAGGTGCCGTCGAGCTCGAAGTACATCGGGACCAGCTCCACGTCGTCGCCGATGCGGTCGAAGACGGCCGGCGCGGTGAGCCCGGCCATGCCGTTGCCCGCGTCGACGACGACCTTGAGCCGGCGACCCGCGACCGGTGCGAGCGACAGCAGGTGAGCGGCGTACGCATCGAGCACGTCCTGCTGGGAGATGCTGCCGGGACGCGCGGCCGGCTGTGGCTCCGGGCCCGAGACCGCGTCGCGGATCTCGTGCAGCCCGGTGTCGGCACCGATCGGCTGGGCGCCCGCGCGGCACATCTTGATGCCGTTGTACCGCGCCGGGTTGTGGCTCGCGGTGAACATCGCACCCGGATGACCGAGGTGACCGGACGCGAAGTAGAGCTGGTCGGTGGAGGCCAGACCGATCATGACCACGTCGGCCCCGGCGTCCGCGGCGCCCTCGGCGAACGCGGCGGCCAGGGCCGGCGAGCTCGGGCGCATGTCTTGGCCGACCACCACTGTCTCGGCACCGACGACCTCCACGAACGCGGCACCGGTACGCCGGGCCAGCACCTCGTCGAGCTGGTCGGGTACGACGCCGCGCACGTCGTACGCCAGGAAGACGGCGCGGGTGTTCGCGGGGTCGGTGGTGCTCACGGATGGAGCCTAACCACCGGCCTCGGCGGACCCGGCCGTCACTCGGAGACGAGTCGCCGCAGGTGCCCGCGCCGGGTGGTCTCACGTCCGGCGCCGGAGGTCACCGGTTCGCCGCCTGGTGACCGGGTCGCCGTGACCATGGGGCGGCCGGCCTCGCGTACGGCGTCGGCCAGGGCGAGCAGGTCGTCGGTCGAAGGCGCCAACTGACTCGGGTCGGGCGCGAGGCGGAGCACCTCCCACCCGCGGGGTGCCGAGAGCCGGTCCGCGTGGGGCTCGCAGAGGTCGTAGGAGTGGGGCTCGGCGTACGTGGCGAGCGGGCCGACCACGGCCGTCTGGTCGGCGTACACATACGTGAGTGTCATGACCGCCGGGCGACCGCACGCGGTGCGAGAGCATCGCCGGACAGGACTCACGGCGCGAACGCTACCCCCGACGGCGACCGGGCCCGATGAGACTCGCTGGTCCATTACGCTCCTGGTGTGAGCGCTCCGATCCCCACCGAGAGCGCAGGTGCCGTGGGTCGACGCCGCGCGCGGGACCGGCGGGGGCGCGGGATGCGGGGCCCGGGGATCACCCCGTCAATGCCGGGTCGTCCCGAGCTGCCGACCCGCGGGGAGCGCTTCGACGAGCTGGTGCTCGAGACCGTCCGCGACATCGACACCCGCTGGCAGGACCGCCTCGGGCTCGTCGAGTACGCCGTCGAGGACACGCCGCAGCTGCCCGACGACTGGGCGGGCGAGACGGTGCCCCTGGCCTCGTTGGTGCGCGGTCACGGCCTGGACCCCACCCGGCTGGTGCTCTTCCGCCGCCCGATCGAGCACCGCTGCGAGACCAGGGCCGAGCTCGAGGCGATGGTGCTGACCGTCGTCGTGGAGCAGGTCGCGGAGCTGCTCGGCATCGACGCCGAGCAGGTCGACCCGCGCTACTCCGGCGACGACTAGATGTACTGACGACTAGACGGTATGTAGAAGCCTCAGCCTCTACATGCCGTCGAGGAGCCACGCCTAGGGCCGTCCCGCGGAGATCTGGGGCACGAGGCCCTGGGTCAGCAGCTCGTGGAGCGGGATGACCGTCGCACCGTCCCCCGAGACGACGATCGCGCCACGGACGGGCGTGCCCTGGGGCACGACCCTGACGAACGTCGTACCGGCCGGGAGCTCGACCGTCACCGTGCGACCCTGCTGCTCGGCCACGGTCCGATGAAGCACCTTCGCGCCCGACGCGTCGTACGCCGTCACGCGGGCGGAGCCGGCCGCATCGGCCGACAGATAGAGCTTCGCCGCAACCTGCGGGTGCTTCGGACCAGGGGCGCCCACGGCGGGCAGCAGGGTGGCCGACTCCTGCTTGATCGTCTCGTCCGGCACGGTCAGCGCGCGGTCGGTCGCCAGACCGGTCAGTAGCGATGCCGTGATCGGTGCGTCGGCCTCGACCGAGACGCCGACGGCTCCGTCGCCCAGGGCCCGGGACAGCACCTGGGTCAACGGGACCTCGACGGTGGTGCCGGGCTGGATCGACACGGGCTTGATCCCCTTCGGCGAGAAGCTCGTGTCTCCGGTGACGATCTTGACGTCGGCCCGGACCACGCTCGTCCCGGGGTTCGCCAGCTGGAGGGTCCGGGTGCCCCGCCCGAGCGGGAGGCCGAGCAGCTCGTTGTCCGCGGCGGGTAGGAGCTGACGCGGCAGCCACTCACTCTGGGTCTGGTGGGTGGCCAGGTCGGTCGCAGAGTCGAGGACGGCGACCGCGAGACGGCCCCGCGACAGGACCACGTGTGCGGTCAGGAGCGGTCGGCGCGGAGCGATCGTGCCGAGGTCGAGGGTGATGGTCTTGTGGCCGGGGATGGTGATGCCGCGCAGGCGCCGGGTGCTGAACAGCTGGTCGCCCAGCAGGGTGACGTCGGCGACGGCCGGGCCGGCGTCGGGGTTGACCAGCTCGATGACCGAGTCGTGGTCGGCGCGCGCCCCGACTCCGGTGAACCACTGGTCGGAGGTCGGGGCCGGACAGTCCAGCGCGCTCACGGGTGCCGTGCCGGAGCGCAGCGCGAGGAGGCCGGGCGCCAGCTGGTCGGTGCCTTTGACCACCAGCGAGTCGGCACCGGTGACGTTCGCTGCCGCTCCGGTGCGGACGTCGACCGAGCTCGAGGTGCCCGACGCCAGCACGGTGAGCGGCCCGGACCGGCCGCTCGCCGTCGAGATGGTGGCGTCCGGCGACCCGGGCCGGGCAGAGGGGCAGACGACGAGCGAGCTGGTCAGCTTCGTCAGCGCCGGCGACTGCTCGGTCTCGTGCACCGGCGCCGGCTGCACCAGCGCCAGCACACCGACCGTGACCACGGGGATGACGACGGCCAGGACGGTGGTCACGTCGAGGCGCGGCGTGCGCCGCCGGCGTACGACGTCCGGCATCCGGACGCGCTTGCCGGGGCTCATGACTCGGCCTTCCGTCGTACCCGCCAGGTGGGCAGGCAGAGCACGAGCACCACGAGTGCCGCGAGCCCCTGGACGACGAGCAGCACCTCACGAGGCACCGAGGCCGGTCCGGCGACGGCGCGCGGGTCGACCGGGACCCCGACCTGCCAGGCGCGGGTCGAGCGGCTCTCGGCACTGGCCTGCACCAGGCCGTCGGTGGCGTCGAGTCCCGCGGCCACGTCACCGTCGGCCGGGGAGGGCAGCACGATGTAGCGGATGCCGGCCTTGGCGAGGTCGGAGACCACGGTTCCGGTCGGCCGCGAAACCAGGGCGCGGACGTCGGTGGAGAAGGACGGGTCGAGCTTCGCGGCGTACTGGATCTCGTTGTCCCCGATCGTGTCGCCCGCCCCGCGGCGCACCGTGAACCGGAGCCCTAGGGACACGTCGCCGCGGATCACGAGGATGCCGTTGGCCGCGGCGGCCGTGGAGCTGTCGGTCATGTACGCCGGGATGCCGGTGTCCTCGCTGCTGTTGAGGTCCCCCGGGCCCTGCCACACGAACCAGCCGAGACCGATCACCGGGATGATCGAGGCGACGACCGCGAGCCCGACGAGCAGCACCTGGTGCTGCTCGGCACGCGAGCGGCGCAGGACCGTGACGAGTCCCTGCGCACCGAGGAGCGCCGCGAGCACGAAGCAGCCGTGGAGCACGACGAGCAGCACCGCGATGCCTGGCTGCACCGAGCCGCCCGGGAGCGGGAGCGAGACGAGCGACAGGCCGGTTGCGGTGGCGGCCGCGACGGCGGCGACCAGCCAGGCGACGAGCACCGGGATCCGGGTCGAGCGCGGGAGGAGCGCCAGCACCGCCAGCACCACGAGCAGGGCCCCGAGCCACCAGGGGCCGCCGAGGCCCGCACCGAAGCGACCGAGCAGGAGGTTGCCGAACCCGAGTGCCGGGAAGGGCTGCCGGCCGGTCTCCATGAGGACCAGCGAGCCGGCACCGTGCCACAGGGCCGGCACCCACCACGGCCCGAGCAGCACGGGTACGACGCCCAGCGCCACCGCCGGCGGTCCCCAGACGTCTCGCCCGCGCGGCAGGCTGCGGGTGACGGCGTACGCCATGACCAGCACGACGACGGTCAGCACCAGCGCGAAGACCCAGAGCACCGGCTCGAAGGCCGCGGCCACGGCCAGCAGCAGGGCCGTGCGCCAGGCCGCCCGCCAGCGCCGGTCGGTCTCGGGATCGGCGAAGCCCAGAGCGGCGTGCACGACCCAGGGGACCAGCACGGCGGCCACCACGACGCCGAGTCGCCCCGCCCCCCAGGCCCCCGACGTCACCGGCACGAGGGCATACGTCACGGCACCCAGCGCGACCAGCCAGCGCGGCGAGCCGCCGGGGTCGACGAGGCGGCCGACCACGCGGAGCAGTCGCCACGCGCCCCAGAGCGCGAGTGGAACGGCCAGGAGCAGCAGGGCCGAGACGGCAGCGGCGGCGCTGCCCCCGAGCACGGAGCCGACCACTGCGAGCGGGGCGACGTACGCCGGCGCCGGGATGCCCGTCCCGGTGCCGAGGGCGTGCCAGGACTCGGTCCACAGCCGCCAGAGGTCGCGTGCGGACGCCGGCGCCGGCGCCAGACCTCCGCCGGTGACATGACCGAACGCCTCACGGGCACCGATCACCGAGAGCACCACGACCAGGCTCAGGGCGAGCGCCAGCGGGTTGGTGAAGAAGCGGGCGACGAGCCCGGTGTCCTCCAGCGCGGCCTCGTCGTCGTCGACGACGACCGGCCGCCGGATGGGCGCCGGAGCGGCCGCCTCCTTCGCGACCCGGCGTCGGTCGGCGATGTCCTGGGCCTGGTTGGTGGCCGCGGCCGCGATGTCGCCGACGAAGTCGAGACCGTGCCGGTAGGGCAGCCACCACGGGGCCAGCAGGGGCTTGAGGTCGTGCTCTCCGGACGTCGTACGCGTCCGGCGGGCGCGGCGGATCTCAGCGGGACTGAAGTACACCGAGAAGAGAGCCGCCAGCTCGTCGAGAGCCTCGCCGGCGGAACGCACCACCAGGAAGCCGGTCATCCGCAGCAGCGTGCCGAAGAACAGCCGGACGACCTGCCACGGCAGGGCACGGGCGGGCGCGTTGGCCAGCAGCGTGAACAGCGCTGCCCGGCGCTCCTGGAAATGCGTGTGCCGGCCGGTCAGTGGCGTACGACGCACGCCGCGGTGCGCGGCCTCGGCGTGGAAGACCACCGCCTTGGGTACGACGACCGTGCGGACGCCCGCGGCGGCCGCGCGCCAGCCGAAGTCGAGGTCGTTGCCGAACATCGGCAGGTTGTCGTCGAGACCCCCGAGCCCGTCGAACACCCGGCGGCGGACGAGCATCCCGGCGGTGTTGACCGCAAGCACCGCCCGCACCTCGTCGTGCTGCCCCTGGTCGTACTCCCCGGCCTCGAGCCCGGTCTCCCGCCGACCCGTTCCGGAGATGGTGACGCCGACCTCGAGAAGCCGCTTGAGCGAGGGCCACTCGCGGAGCTTGGGCCCGAGCACGTCGGCCTGCTGGTCGACCGCGGCCGCAGCGAGCAGCTGCGCGAGCGCGTCGGGCGCTGGGTTGCTGTCGTCGTGGAGCAGCCAGATCCACTCGGCCGCGTCGGCGGGCACCTGCTCGAGGCCGACCCGTACCGCCTCGGGGTACGCCGTACGGGCGGAGACCGTGGCGACCTCGTCGAACGCGTCGAGCAGCAGGTCGACGCTGTCGTCACGGCTCCCGGTGTCGACGCAGAGGACCCCGTCGACCGCGACGGTCTGGCCACGGATCCCGTCGATGACGGCGGGCAGCCACCGGGTTCCGTCGTGGCTGACGAGCAGAGCCACGACGGTCGGATTCACGGTCGCCCACCCTAGCGGCGGGGCAGGAAGGCTCCGCATTCGTCACGGCGGTGAGCCGAGTCACCGTGGGGCCACCCCGATCGGCCCCACGACGCTCGAGTCAGACTGCTTGCTTCTTGAGCTTGCGCCGCTCTCGCTCGGACAAGCCGCCCCAGATGCCGAAGCGCTCGTCGTTCATCAAGGCGTACTCGAGGCAGTCCCCGCGTACGTCACAGGTCAGACAGACCTTCTTGGCCTCTCTGGTGGAGCCCCCCTTTTCGGGGAAGAACGCCTCGGGATCGGTCTGAGCGCAGAGTGCACGCTCCTGCCATCCCGCTTCCTCGGCGTCCGCATCGAGAAGAAACAGTTCCCTCACGGTCATCGCCCTTTCGACCCTGGCTGTTAGGAGCTCAGACACCCATACCGTCCGAAGAACACTGTGGGAATTACACGCCTGTCGTACACCGGAAGTCAAGGCATCATCTGGTATTGGCCGTTTCGCTGCGAAGCGAATGACAGGCGTGTAATATCCTGCGGCCCTCGGCGCGGGCGGTGTCCGCTGCGCGGGGGTCCGGGCCGGGCCCGGCGACGGGTGCGGCAGGCTACCCGCATGAGACACCTCACCGTGCTGTCGGGAGGCGTGGGCGGCGCGACCTTCCTGCGGGGCCTCCTCCACGGCGTACGACGTGGGCTGCTGCCGGGCGTCGACCGGGAGGCCGAGGTGACCGTGGTCGCCAACACCGCCGACGACCTGTGGCTGCACGGTCTCAAGGTGTGCCCCGACTTGGACACGGTGATGTACACGCTCGGCGACGGCATCGACCCCGAGCGCGGCTGGGGACGCCGCGACGAGACCTGGAGCGCCAAGGAGGAGCTGGCGGCGTACGGCGTGGAGCCGACGTGGTTCGGCCTCGGGGACCGCGACCTCGCGACCCACCTGGTGCGGACCCAGATGCTCGACGCCGGCTACCCGCTGTCGGAGGTCACCGAGGCGCTGTGCCAGCGCTGGCAGCCCGGTGTACGGCTGCTGCCGATGAGTGACGACCGGGTCGAGACTCACATCGCGATCGCCGACCCCGAGGCCGCGAGCGGCCGGCGGGTCGTGCACTTCCAGGAGTACTGGGTCAGGCTCCGGGCCGAGGTACCCGCCGAGGCCGTCATCGTGGTGGGCCTCGACGACTCGACGCCGGGGCCGGGCGTGATCGACGCGATCACCGACGCCGACCTCGTGCTCGTCCCGCCCAGCAACCCCGTGGTGAGCGTCGGCACCATCCTCGGCGTACCGCGGGTGCGCGAAGCGCTGGTCGCGACCCGCGCTCCGGTGGTCGGCCTGTCACCGATCATCGGCGGCACGCACGTGCGGGGGATGGCGCGCCAGCTGCTCACCGCCATCGGGGTCGAGGTGTCCGCGGCCGGTGTGGGGCTCCACTACGGCGCCCGCTCCACCGACGGCGTGCTGGACGGGTGGCTGGTCGACACCGTCGACGAGCCGGACGTGGCTCGGGTCCAGGAGTCGGGGCTGGCCTGTGCCGCCGTTCCCCTGCTGATGACCTCGCCCGAGGCCACCGCCGAGATGGCGGTCGCGGCGCTCGCGCTGGTCACGTGATCACGATCTGGGCGCCGGACGGCGTCGAGGAGGTACGACGCGGCGACGACCTGGCCGGCCTCCTGCTGCCGTTGGTCGAGCTGAGTGACGGTGACGTCGTGTGCGTGACCAGCAAGATCGTGAGCAAGGCCGAGGGGCGGGTCGTCGCCGGAAGCCGGGCCGAGGCCGTGGCCCAGGAGACGCGACGGCTGGTCGCCCGGCGCGGACCGCTCGAGATCGTGGTCAACCGGCTCGGCCTGACCATGGCCGCGGCCGGCGTCGACGCCTCCAACGTCGAGCCCGGACACGTGGTCCTGCTGCCGGTCGACCCCGACGCCTCGGCCGGGCAGCTCCGCTCCGCGGTGCTCGAACGAGCAGGCGTCAACGTGGGAGTCCTCGTCACCGACACCGCCGGCCGGGCCTGGCGCGAGGGCCAGACCGACCTGGCCGTCGGAGCCGCCGGCCTCCAGGTCGTCGACGACCACGCGGGGCGCACCGACGGCTACGGCAACGCGCTGATGGTGACGGCGCCGGCGGTGGCCGACGAGATCGCCGGCGCCGCCGAGCTGGCCGCGGGCAAGCTCGGCCGACGCCCCTTCACGGTCGTCCGCGGCCGCGGCGACCTCGTGCTCACGCCGGGCGACGACGGCCCGGGAGCCGCGGCTCTCCTCCGCCCGGCCGGTGCGGACCTCTTCGGCCTCGGTTCCCGCGAGGCGGTGCTCGCAGCCCTGTCCGGCCGGCCGGGCGACCGGGTCACCTTCGGGGAGCCCGTGGACGGCGAAACGCTGGGCGCGATCGTCGAGCGCCTGACCGGAGGCACCGTCGGGTTCCGCTCCGGAGAGGTCACCGTGACCGTCACCGACAAGCGGGCTCAGTGGGTGGCCGAGGTGGCGTCGTACGCCCACGGCTGGGAGGTCGCAGATCGAGATGACACCGTGACTCGACTGAGGCCCGTCACTACGTAGACTCTGCCCACCCCGCCCCGTCCGGTGTCCCGGGAAGCAGAGAGAGCAGCCATGGGTAAGTCCTCCAAGACCCGACGAAGCGACCGGCAGAAGGTCGCCGAGCAGCTGCGCGCGCAGCAGAAGGCCGCCGAACGCCGACGCGGGTTGACGATCGTGGCGATCTGCGGCGTGGTGGCCGTCCTGATCGTGGGACTGGCGGCCTACCAGCCGGTCAAGAGCTGGTGGGACAGCCGCGCCTACCGCGGCAAGGACGTCGCGGAGATCGGGGCTCCGGCGTCGGTGTGCCAGAAGGTGACGACGAAGCCGGCGAACGGCAACCAGCAGCACATCGCCGACGGCTCGCCGGTGGCCTACACCGACTCGCCGCCCGCCTTCGGGCAGCACTACATCACTCCCGACCCCATGACGCGGAAGTTCTACACGTCCCAGGACCGCCCCGCCCTCGGCACGCTCGTCCACAACGAGGAGCACGGCTACACGATCCTCTGGTACGACGACAAGGCGGCCAAGGACTCGCACGAGATGGACGAGATCCGGGCGATCGCGTCGAAGTTCGCCGGCAGCACCGACCTGCGTGACAAGTTCAAGGCCGTGCCCTGGCTGGCATCCGACGGCAAGGCCTTCCCGAGCGGCCAGCACATCGCCTTCACGCACTGGTCGGTCGGCGGCGCCCACAAGGCCGCGAGCGGCCAGAGCAGTCAGGTCGGGGTGTGGCAGTACTGCTCCGGCGTCTCGGGCGCGGCGCTGTCGGCGTACATGGCGCAGTACCCGTTCAGCGACTCCCCCGAGCCGACCGGGGCGTAGGCCCGGTCAGACCAGGTCGGCCCGGCCGCTCTCGCGCAACCGGTCGACCAGCGCCTTGACCTCCTGCGCCCGCGCGCGGGTCGTGACCAGCAGCGCGTCGGGGGTGTCGACCACGACCACGTCGTCGATCCCGACGAGGGCGACCAGGCGTCCGGTACCGGGTACGACGAGGCCGGCCGCGTCCTCACTCAGCACCAGGCCGGCATCGCCCAGCACCTGCACCGCACCGCCGTCGTACGTCGCCTCGAGCGCCGACGCGAGGGAGTGGAAGTCGCCGAGGTCGTCCCAGTCGAACTCCGCGGGCACGGTCGCGACCCGGCCGTCGGCAGCCGCCGGCTCGGCCACGGCGTGGTCGACCGCGATCCTCGGCAGGGTCGGCCAGATCTCCGCGAGCCGGGTGGGATCGGCGGCGAGGCGGCGCAGCGCGGCGGCGAAGTCGGGGTGTCGCGAAGCGAGCAGGTCGAGGAGCACGCGCGGCCTGACCACGAACATGCCGGCGTTCCAGCGGAAGTCGCCCGAGGCGAGATAGCTCCTGGCCACCTCGACGCTCGGCTTCTCCACGAACTCCTCGACGACGAAGGCACCGTCGTGCCCGGCGAGTGCCCCGCCCTGCCGGAGATAGCCGAACGCCGACGACGGGCGCGTGGGTGCGATGGCGACCGTCACGAGCCAGTCGTCCAGAGCGACCTCGGCCGCCACCCGGACGGCGCGGTCGAAGCCGGCCCGGTCGGCGATCAGGTGGTCGGCCGCGAAGGAGCCCAGCACCGCGTCGGGGTCCTCGCGCTCGAGCATCGCCGCGGCGAGCCCGATGGCCGCCATGGAGTCGCGCGGGGAGGGCTCCGCGACGATCCGGTCGGCCGCCAGGCCGGGCAGCTGGGCGACCACCTGCTCGCGGTGCGCCGCTCCGGTCACGACGAGCACGCGGTCCGCGGCCGTCGACGCCACGCGGTCGACCGTCTCCTGCAGCAGGGAGCGCCCGCTGCCGGTGAGGTCGTGCAGGAACTTGGGGGATGCCGACCGCGACAGCGGCCACAGCCGGGTCCCGGAGCCGCCCGCCGGGACCACGGCCCAGAAGTGCTCGATGGCACGCATGGGGGCCACCCTAGAGTGGGCGGGACCCCACCGGAGGCCGACACCATGACGACGTTCCCGCAGGTGCTGTCGCGCCTGCTCGACGCCGGTGCCGGCCGCCCGCTCGTCACGTTCTACGACGACGCCACCGGCGAACGCACCGAGCTCTCGGTGGCGACGTACGCCAACTGGGTCGCCAAGGTCTCCTCGCTGCTGCTCGAGGAGCTCGACCTCGAGCACGGAGACCGGCTGCTCGTGGACCTCCCGGCCCACTGGATCGGCACCGTGGTGCTCGGCGCCGCGTGGGCGTGCGGTCTGGAGGTGGTCTGGGAGGGCGAGGCCGGCGGGATCGTCACCGGACCGGGCGGTCTCGCCCGCTGGGCACCGGAGGCGGGACGCATCCCCGTGCTGGCGACCGCCTTGCTACCGCTCGCCGGGCGGTTCCCGGACGCCCTGCCGGACGGCGTACACGATCTCGGCGTCGAGGTCTGGTCGCAGCCCGACACGTACGACGCGTGGCCGGCGCCCGAGGGCACGGACCCTGCGGTGGCCGGAGTGACCCAGGAGGAGCTGTGGAGAGCGGCCGCCGCCGGGACTCAACTCACCGGCGGCGGCCGCCTCCTCTCGGCGGCGAACCCGGCTTCCCCTTCCGGTCTCGCCTCCCTCACAGAGCCGCTGTCCGGCAGCGGTTCTCTGGTCCTGGTCGCTCACGCGTTGGCGGACAGGTGTGCGCGGATCGCGGCCGACGAACGCGTCACCGACCGGTTCGACCCTCCTCATCCCGCCAGGTCATAGCCCGCCAGCCCCTCGCCGAGATATACCGGCTGGTGGAAGCCGGTCACGGTGCCCGGGAGCGCGAACAGCCGCCCGGTCCCGCGCTGGCGCACCAGCAGGTCGGCATGCCCGGTCATCCGCAGGTCGCTCACGCCGATCACCCAGTCGTACGCCGAGAGGTCGACCGGGAGCCGGGCCGGCGACGAGAGTCCACCCGGGCCGTTGCCGCGGTAGAGCGTGAGCGTGCCGCCGTGCCGGATCAGGCTGTCCGGAGCGCCGTCGGCGTTCCAGAGGCCGATGCCGATCTGGCGGCCCTTGGCGATCGAGCCGTAGGCCGGGTAGGACCTCTTGAACCCCTTGAGCCCCTTGCCGGGATAGATCGTCATGACGCCGTGGCGTGGCTGGCCCATCAGGTCGGGGAAGCCGTCACCGGTCATGTCGCCGACCGCGGCGAGCTTGCCGACGGTGCCGAACCCCTTGGCCAGGACCTTCGCCCGGTGGAGGCGCCCCTGGCCGTCGCCCAGCCAGAGCACGAGGTTGCCGGTGGCTGACTGGCGGGTGATCACGTCACCGTGGCCGTCGCGGTCCCAGTCGCCGGCGGCGAGGATCTTGTCCGCACCCGAGAGATCGGCGCCGGTGTCGAGAGGCTTGCCGAGGTCGAAGCCGCCGGGGTTGACCCAGGTCTTGACGTTGTCGCCCGAGATCGCGAGCAGGTCCGGGGCGCTCGTCCCGAAGACGTTGCCGGTGACCAGGTGCGCGGCCGATGCGAAGCGCGAGTAGGGGCCGAGCGCGTGGGCGAAGGTGCCGTTGCCGCGTCCCGGAAGCACGTACGAGTCACCGGTCGACCGGTCGCGTACGAAGAGGTCGCGGAGTCCGTCGGCGGTGAAGTCGCCACCGCCGGACACCACGTCGTACCGGGCGAAGCTGCCGGGCACCTTGACGGCGTGGCCGAAGCTCGGCCCGCCGGTGCCGGCGTAGAACCACAGGGCGCCCGAGGTGTCGCGGGCCACCAGGTCGGGGTTCCCGTCGCCGTTCAGGTCACCGACGGCCGAGATCAGGTCGAAGGAGTTCCACCAGGCGCCGAGCCGGACGCGGTGGAAGGTGCCGTTCGCCCGCTGCAGGAAGAACACGAGGCGGCCGCTGGACGGGTTGCGGGCGGCGAGGTCGTTGCGCCCGTCGCCGTTCACGTCGCCGGGCGCGACCACCTGGTCCTTGCCGCGGAACGCGCCGATGACCCTGGTCGCCGGGCCGAAGGCCCCCGAGGCGAGGCCCGGCCGTACGGCGACGCTGCCGTCGGCCTGGCGCACCAGCAGGTCGTGTCGACGGTCACCGGTCAGGTCGGGGCTCACCACGAGGGCCGTCGCCCCAGCCACCCCGGTGGCCGTGGTCGTGTGCTTCGGGAAGTGGATCAGTCCGCCGGTGGGGATGATGAAGCCCTCGCCGTCGCTCGCACGTCGTACGACGAGGTCGGGCTGCGGGGTGGAGGCGAGGTTGGACTCGAGCTGCCGGCCGGTCCAGCCGCGCTGGTCCTGTGCCGCCAGCCGGCGGATCTTGGGCAGCTTGTCGTAGAGGTACTGCCCCGGGCACAGCGTGGCGGCCGCGTCCCGGTGGCCGTTGATCGCCTGGAACCAGCGCGAGGTGACGAACTGGCGCGTGGACGAGGCGTCGACGCCGTGCAGCGAGAGCTTCCAGGCGAAGAGGGTCGCATAGGCCTGGATCATGGCCGGAGTCGGCTTCACGATCTGGTAGTTGCCGATCGCGGAGGCGGCGAACGAGTCGTCGTTGAAGCCCAGGGTGTGCGCTCCGACCACGGGGCGGTCGACGCCGCCGTACCTCCCCTCCCAGATGCGACCGAACCGGTCGATGAGGAAGTTGTAGCCGATGTCGCTCCAGCCACGGGACTTCACGTGGTAGGCGTAGATGCTGCGGATGATCCCGGGCACCTCGGCGCGCGTGTAGTCGTTGGCGTTCACCGTGTGGTGGACGAAGCCGGCGTGCACGTCGCCGTAGTGCAGCGACGACTTCGACCGCAGCTTCTCGTCGGCACCCCACTGGGCCCGCGAGTAGATCACCGGCTGCGGGGTGAAGACCGCCGCTGCGAGCGGCGCACCGTCGGTGGCCTTGGCCGGCGCCCGGTCGACGGTGCGGTGGACCGAGGACGAACCGTTGTTGCCGTCCAACGTGCTGGTGTCGATGGCGGCCCGCTCGCTCGAGGTCCCGGCCGCGCGGCCGGGGCTGATCACGGCGAGCTTCATGTCGGCGGGCAGGGGCCGGTCGCTGACAGCCCGCACCTGGACGTGGCCGACCCGACCGACGAGCACCGGATCGGTGCCCGGCCGGGCACGGCGCGCCTCGGCCGAGCCCGGGTCGGGGCCGTGCTCGGGGTCGTACGGGACCGTGCTCCACGGCGTCCACACCCCGTGCGTGCGGGTGCGTGCCGCCACGTGGAGGGCAGTCTGCGGGACCGCGATCCCCGGAGCCCAGGTGATGCCCACCTCGCCGAACCCGGTCACGGCCTGGGGGGTGGTGGTGAGGCGGCTGCGCCCGCCGCGAGACACCACCATTCTGGCCGCCGAGGCGACCGGCACCGCGCGGCCGGCGGACGTCGTCGGCGCCGTCAGCTGCACCTCACGTACGTCGGGCTTCACCGGCGCCGTCGGCACCCGCGACTGCCGCACGGCCTCGGCGGTGTACGCCGCCATCCGCGCCGTCGGGCGTGCCAGCGTGGCACCGCTCCCGGCAGCACCCGAGCCGACCACGTCGAGCGTCACGATGCTCGCGGCCGGCGTGAGCACGGCCAGTACCACGGCCAGGGCCAGCAGCTGCTGGCAGGCCGTGACGAAGCGAGCGCGAGGCGGGGACATGCGTACTCCTGTGCGGGGGAAGAGTCACACGAGTAGCAAGTTTCACACCCGTCACAGGGCACCCTCAACCGTTTCTGAGTAACTACAAACTTGTAATTTCCACTCGACACGCCGTCGAGCGTCAGTTTTCGGAGCTGGCTCCGAAAACTGCTCGAGCGAGAGATTGAGGAGCCGCGGCTCGGACCCGAACGGAGTGAGGGAACGAGCGACGCGTCTCGAAATCCGGATGAGAGGTCGCAGCCCGTACGACGTGGTCCCGACCAGCTCGACCGACGATGGTCTCGACAGGCTCGACCGACGAACGGGTCTCGACGGGCTCGACCGACGATGGTCTCGACAGGCTCGACCGACGAACGGGTCTCGACAGGCTCGACCGACGAACGGGTCTCGACCAGCTCGACCCACGAACGGGTCTCGACGGGCTCGACCGACGACGCCTGCTCGACCGACGATGGCGACGAGCGCTCAGATGTCGGCGCCCATCTCCTCGTCCATCGACTCCTCGTCGCCGAGCAGCTCGAGGTCGTCCCCGTCGTCGTCGTCGTAGTGCAGGTAGCGGATGCCCTCGTCGACCGGCCCGTCGAACCCCAACCGGCCCTTCTCGAGGACCAGGACCCGGTCGCACATCTTGCGGACGCTGCTGGTGGCGTGGCTGACGTAGAACAACGTGGTGCCGCTGTCGCGGATCTCCTGCATCTTGGCCAGGCACTTCCGCTTGAACGGGCGGTCGCCGACCGCCAGCACCTCGTCGGCCAGGAAGATGTCGGCGTCGACGTGGATGGCCACCGCGAAGCCCAGTCGCGCGAACATGCCCGAGGAGTAGTGGCCGACGGGCGAGTCGAGGAACCGCCCGATGTCGGCGAACTCGACGATGTCGTCGAACTTGCGCCGCGTCTCGGCCTCCGACATGCCGAGGATGGCGGCGTTCAGGTAGACGTTGTCGCGCCCGGTCAGCTGCGGGTGGAAGCCGGCGCCGGTGGCGATCAGCCCGGCGACGCGACCCCGGGTGAGCACCTTGCCCGCATCGGGTCGCATGACGCCGTTGATCATCTTCAGCAGCGTGCTCTTGCCCGAGCCGTTGAGGCCCATCAGCCCGATCGACTCGCCCTGCTCGACGGTGAAGGTCACGTCGTTCACGGCCAGGAACGAGTCGGAGAGGTCCTGCTGTCGCAGCACCGCGACGCTCATCTCCTTCAGGGTGCGGTGATAGCGCAGCGTGAAGGTCTTGGAGACGTGCCGGACCACGATCGAGTGGTGCTGCCGGGCCGGGCCACCGTGCGCTCTCGCTTCGCTCACAGCAGTCGCTCCGGGATGCGGCGCTCGAGCCGCGAGAACATCGACTGCGCGAACACGAGGATGACGAGGCTGATCAGGAGCGCCCGGAGGCTGAGCATCATCAGGTGGGGAGGCATGTCCTGCGCAACGGTCTGCGCCGGGTGACTCGTCGCGCCGACCCAGAACGCACGCTGGAAGTCGAGCACGGCCTCGGTGATCGGGTTGAGCAGATAGAGGGAGGTGTGGCCGTGGAACCGCTGGGCGACCAGTGAGTAGGGGTACATCATCGGTACGCCGAACCGCACGAAGTTGCCCAGCACGTTGACGGCGTTCGAGACGTCGCGGAGGAACACGTTCGCGGCGCTGAAGACCAGGGCCAGGGCCGTGCCGAGGCTCATGATGGTGAGCAGCGAGAGCACGGCGAAGGCGGCGTCCCACACGTCGGGACGCCACCCCGACAAGAACGTCGCGATCACCAGGATGACCACCTGCGGGACGACGTGGAACAACGACACCAGCATCGACGCCACCGGGAACATCTCGCGCGGCACCGCCATCTTCTGCACGAGCGACTTGTTGCGCACGATCGAGCGGGTGCCCGCGTTGATCGTCTCGAGGAAGAAGTGGACGATGATCAGGCCGGCGAAGACGTGGACGGCGAACGCCTGGGTGTGCTGCGCCCGCCCGAAGAGGACCCCCATCACGAAGTAGTAGATGAAGAACTGCGACAGGGGGTTGACGTAGGACCACAGCAGGCCCAGTGCCGAGCCCTGGTAGCGCGCCGAGATCTCTCGGCGTACCAGCAGGGTCAGGATGTAGCGGTGCCGGAAGACCTCCAGCAGGCCCTGCTCGGCCCACGGCGGCCGGAGGGGTGCCTGCACGTCCCGCCGACGCGGCGGTGCGGCCTCGACCTCGTCGACGGTCTCACTCATCGCCGGTCTCATCGCCCGTCTCGGTCCAGGGACGGAACGTCTCCTCCCACGCCGCCGGAGACGTGATCGTGCCGAGCGCCTCGCGATAACGGACCGAGAGATCGTCCCACTCGCGCCGGAGCCGCAGGTGGATCTCGACGGTACGGCGCAGCAGGTCGCGGTAGTGCTCGGGGTCGCGGCGGTAGAGCGCGGCAGCGGTGCCGTCCGGCATCGAGACCACGGCCGAGTCGTGCCCGGTCAGGCGGTACCACTTGGTGTCCATGCCCGCGATCTCCGTCTCCGGGAACTCCAGTGCCATGGGCCGGACCCTCGTCAGCTGGCGCACCGGCGCCAGCGCCGCGGTGATCAGCAGCGACAGCTTGCGCGGCACCTCGTGCTCGTCCTTGCCACGGCGCGGCGGCTTGGTACGGCGTACCTCGGGGAACGCCTCACGGTCCACCTCCAGCACCGCGTCGGACCACTGTTTGCGGAAGGCGTTGATCTCGGCGAGCTTCGTCGGCAGCTCCCTGTGCAGCACCTCGGGCCCGGCGAACACGTCTTCGATCGCCAGGTGCCGGAGCTCGGCGGTGGAGTACTGCATCGCGACGAGGTGCTTGATCGTGTGCGCGAAGGACTCGCGTACCAACGAACCCCCCTGGGGGTACGGCGAGTGCAGCAGCGCCGCGATCAGCCGGTTGCGGTGGTGGAAGTACGCCTGCCAGTCCAGCGCGTCGTTCTTGTCGGTCCACGGGATGTGCCACACGGCGGCGCCGGGGAAGGTGACCGTCGGGTAGCCGGCGGCGGAGGCGCGCAGCCCGAACTCGCTGTCGTCCCACTTGATGAAGAGAGGCAGCGACAGCCCGACCTCGCGCAGCGTCTGCAGCGGGATCACACACATGAACCAGCCGTTGAAGTCGACGTCGATACGGCGATGCAGCCAGCGCGCCGAGCGCAGGTTGCGGGCGGCGAAGTCCCAGTCGTTCAGCACGGTCGAGGGCGAGCGCCACCAGAACTTGTAGCGCTGCAAGATCTCGCCGAAGGAGTGCAGCACCGTACGGTCGTAGATGCTGAACATGTGGCCGCCGACGATGGTCGGGCGCTTGGCCAGGTCGGCGAAGGTGACCGCGCGGATGATGCTCGCCGGCTCACAGATCACGTCGTCGTCCATCATCATCGCGTACGTCGCGGTGCCCTTGCGAACCGCTTCGTACTGGCCGCGGGCGTAGCCGCCCGAGCCGCCGAGGTTGCCCTGCTCGAGCACGCGGAGCTTTGCGCCGAGCGCCTCCTGCGCGCCGGAGAACTCGGGCGAGTCGACCACCTTCTGGGTGCCCTGCTCCATCACGAGCACCTCGTCGAGGAGCTCGCGGAGCCCGGGGTCGCTGCCCAGCTGGGCCAGCAGCTTGCCGCAGAAGTCGGGCCGGTTCATCGTCGTGATCGCGACGGTGAGGCGGCCCGGCTCGAGGCGGTCGTCGGGCACCTCGGCGTCCCAGACCGCCTCGACACCGACCGGCTCCTCACCGGCCACGACGTCGTACCAGTACCACCCACCGTCGATGAACGGCTTGAGGGACAGGTCGAAGGTGAACTCGCCCTTGGCGTCGGCGCCGGTGCTCACCGAGTCGACCCGCTGCGAGCGGCCGTTGGCCATCGAGCGGTAGACCGTGACGGCCGCGCCGGCTCCGGTCAGCGCAACGGTGAGGCGGACCTCGTCGACGATGGTCCAACGACGCCAGTAGCCGGCCGGGAACGCGTTGAAGTACGTGCCGAAGGACAGGTCCTCCCCCGGCTCGAGGCGTACCGTGTGCCGGCCGGTGATCTGGTCGGGATGGATGGTGTGGCCGGAGGAGATCGACTGTCGGATGTTCGCGGCGTTGATGTCCTTGGCACCCTGGTTGCCGCCGACGACGTACTTGTCGGCGTCGAGCACCGCCGCGTCGGGGTCGACGTACAGCGGGAGGACGTCGACGTCCTTGTCGTTCGGCAGCACCAGCCGCTGCAGGACGCGTCTACCCATCGACCCCTCCGGAGCTCAGCTCGGCGCCCTCCGCGAAGTGCGGCCGCAGCAGGTTGTCGAACATGCTGAGGGCCGAGCCGATGGCCATGTGCATGTCGAGGTACTTGTAGGTGCCCAGCCGCCCGCCGAACAGCACCATCGGCTCCTGCTTCGCGAGGTTGCGGTACTTCAGCAGCTTGGCGCGGTCCTCTGCGGTGTTGACCGGGTAGTAGGGCTCGTCGTCGTCCTCGGCGAAGCGGCTGTACTCGTGGACGATCACCGTCTTGCCCGGCAGGTAGGTGCGCTCCGGGTGGAAGTGCTTGAACTCGAGGATCCGGGTATAGGGCACCTCCTCGTCGTTGTAGTTGACCACCGACGTGCCCTGGAAGTCATCGACGGCGACGACCTCGCGCTCGAGGTCGACCGTGCGCCAGGAGAGGCGGCCCTCGCTGTGGCCGAAGTACTCGTCGACCGGGCCGGTGTAGACGATGGGTACGACGCCCTTGAACCGGTCGGCGACGTCGAAGAAGTCGGTGTCGACCCGCACCTCGATGTGCGGGTGGTCGGCCATCCGGGTCAGCCAGGCGGTGTAGCCGTCGGTGGGCAGACCCTCGTAGGTGTCGTTGAAGTAGCGGTTGTCGAAGGTGTAGCGGACCGGGAGCCGGGTGATGATGTCGGGGCTCAGCTCCTTGGGGTCGGTCTGCCACTGCTTGGCGGTGTAGCCCTTCACGAAGGCCTCGTAGAGAGGCCTCCCGATCAGGCTGATCGCCTTCTCCTCGAGGTTCTGTGCCTGGTCGGTGTCGATCTCGGCGGCCTGCTCCGCGATCAGGGCACGTGCCTCGTCGGGGGTGTGGATGCGGCCGAAGAACTGGTTGATCAGGGCGAGGTTCATCGGGAACGAGTAGATCTCGCCCTGGTAGCGGGCGAAGACGCGGTGCTGGTAGCCGGTGAACGTCGTGAAGCGGTTGACGTAGTCCCACACCCGCTGGTTGGACGTGTGGAAGAGGTGCGCGCCGTACTTGTGCACCTCGATGCCGGTCTCGGGGTCGACCTCGCTGTAGGCGTTGCCACCGAGGTGGGGACGCCGCTCGAGGACGAGGACGTCGAGGCCGAGCTCGGAGGCGCAGCGTTCGGCGATGGTGAGGCCGAAGAATCCCGAGCCGACGACGACGAGGTCGGGCTTGGACAAGGTCGAACTCCTGATCGGTCGTGGCCCGTCAGTCTAGCGAGCAGCAGGGGGCGAACCTGGAATCGAGCGCATGCCCCGGGCGCTGCGGATGGCGCGGATCACGTTGGCCGCCTCGGCGCGCCCGCCGCGGATCGGGCTCAGCGCCACCACACCGGCCGCGATGATCCACGGCTTGGCTCGGACCAGCGCGTTCTCGCCGTACCGGAAGTGCACGGCGAAGAGGTTGCGGTACATGTAGTAGCCCTTCCAGCCGGCCAGGTCGTGCTGCTGGCTGAAGTCGAGCTGGCGTACGAGCACCGCGTCGCGCACCGCCCAGATGCGGAAGCCCGCGCGACGCGCGCGCAGGGCGAAGTCGACGTCGTCGTAGAAGATGAAGAACGACTCGTCGGGGAAGCCGATCGCGTCGATCACCTCGCGCCGGAAGAGCGGCCCCTCGAAGGCGATGTTGTGCAGCTCGACCCGCTCGGGCATCGCGTGCCGGTCGGCGTAGTCGGTCTCGACCATGCGTCGCTTGGGATGCATCGACCAGGGGTGGGTCAGGTCGAAGTCGGTGGCGGCCTTCTCGACCAGGCGCCCGTGGACGTCCTCGCGCACCGACATCAGGCACGGCTCGTCCTCGGTCATCAGCACCGCCAGGCAGTCGGGCGCCGGTACGACGTCGTCGTCCATCAGCCAGATGCGGTCGAACCCCTGCTCGTAGGCAGCGCGTACGCCGGTCTCGAAGCCGCCCGCTCCCCCGGTGTTGGACTCGAGGTGGATGCGCTGGAGATGGAGCCCCTGGTGCGACTCGAGCACCTGGCGGGTGTGGTCGTCGCTGGCGTTGTCGATCACGATCACCGCGTCGGGCCCGTGGGTCTGGGCCGCCAGGCCGTCGAGCATCCGGCCGAGCAGATCGGCGCGGTTGTAGGTCACCACGACCACCGCGACGGTCTCGCCACGCCCCTCGTCGGTCGAGCCACGCCCCTCGTCGGTCGAGCCACGCCCCTCGTCGGTCGAGCCACGCCCCTCGTCGGTCGAGCCTGTCGAGACCACGTCGCTCACAGGAACCGCCGGTGTCCGGTGAAGTCTCCGCGGCGGGCCGCCCGCCAGGCGTCGACGCTGAGCCGGAGGCGTGCTGGGTCGCGCCGGGTGAACGTGTAGAACCACACGGTCTTCGCGACGAACGCGGCGGCGTGCGTCCAGCCGCCGTACTCACGGAGGTTGAGGAGGTTGTTGCGAGCCATGCAGTAGTGCTTGAGGTCGCTCGGCGTGTGGTTGTACGTCGTACGCCCGAACGCCATGGGCGTGCCGAGCTCCCCGACCGAGGGGTGGAGCACCCGGGCGTCGACGACCGTGGCGATGCGCGCGCCGCCGCGCTCGGCGCGCAGACGGTACTCGTGGTCGTCACCCCAGATGAAGAACTCCGCCCGCGGCAGGCCGATGCTCCCGACCAGCTCACGCGTCACCAGCACGCCGTTGAACGGGATCACGATCCCTCGGATGAGACCGTCCTCCGCGGCCGCTCGGACGTCGTCCATCGCGTGCACGACCCGGGTACCGCCCGGGAGACGGATCGGGAAGACCAGTCGCTCGGGGTCGGCCTCGTCGACCACCACCGGCCCCCAGAGGTCGAGGGTGCCGTCGAGCTCGAGCAGCCGGTCGAGGCAGTCGGGCTCCGGGAGGCCGTCGTCGTCCATCAGCCAGACCAGGTCGGCCTGGCGCTCGACGGCCCAGCGCAGACCCTCGTGGAACCCGCCGGCGCCTCCGGTGTTCTCCGTCAGCGTGCGCGTGTGCACGGGTACGGCGCTGGTCGCGACCTGCGCCCGCAACCAGCCCGGCGTACCGTCGGAGGAGGCGTTGTCGACGACCAGGATCTCGTCGAGACCTTTCGTCTCGGCGAGCCGAGGGATGAGCCGCTCGAGCAGCGGGAGGCGGTTGAAGGTCACCACGACCGCGGCGATACGACGGTCGGACGAGGTCACGCCGAAACCCTAGTGTGCTCGCGGCGGCTCGGCCGGTCGCGCTCGTCATCCTGAGCGAGTGACACCCTGGGAGGCTTCGTGCGCCGAGGTCGCCGACCGACTGTAGGCGGCTCGGAGGGCTGGCGAGCCGGGTGACCGACCTGTCGATTCGGGCCGTGCCCGCCCGTCATCCCGGTACGAGGTCACGGACCGGTGGCCATCGACAACCGGAGGTCATCATGAGCCACCCCATCGTCCACGCCGAGATCCGTTCGAGCGACCCGGATGCCACCCGCGCCTTCTTCGGGGAGCTGTTCGGCTGGACCTACCCGACCGAGGGCGCCTTCCCGGGCTACACGTTCGTCGAGACCGGCGTGCCCGGCGCGCTGTACACCGCGATCAGCCCGCTCCAGGGGGACAGCGACCTGGTCACGTTCTTCGTCGGCGTCGAGGACATCGCCGAGAGCATCGCGCGGACGACCCGCCTCGGCGGGCGCGTCGTACAGGAGCCGGTCACCGTCCCCGGGGTGTCGTTCGCGCTGATCGCCGACCCCCAGGGTCACGTGGTCGGCCTGGCCCAGCAGCTCTGACGGCGCGATTCAGCAGGCGGCGCCGAGGTTCGTCGCCTGGTTCGCGGCGTACCCGGTGGACATGGAGCCGATCGAGCCTCCGGTGACGGTTGCGGGCGTGTGGTGGTGACGAAGCGCGGTGTGAGCAGCCGGCTTCTCGGAGGCCGCGATCGCCTCCGCGACCTTCCGCTTGATCAGCGCGATGTCGGGCTCGGCGGTGTTGATGAGCGGTGGCACGAGGGAGAGCGTCGCGACGGGCTGGCTCTTGGCCTTGAGGGCCAGCCCCATGAACCTGTCGACCTCGCTGGCCGGGATGTCGGTCGAGACCATCTGCGACGATGCCTTGGCGATCTTCTCGAAGTTGGTCAGCACGGTCTGGGGGCTGATCTGGTGGAGCATCGCGTTCATGACGCACTTCTGTCGCGCCATCCGGGAGTAGTCGTCCGAGCTGTCCCGTGACCGCGCGTACCAGAGCGTGTCGTAGCCGTTGAGCCTGCGTACGCCGGGCTGGATGTAGCCGGTGACGTCCGCACCGAGCCCGCCGACGGGGATCGGCTGACGCACGTCGAGGGTGACACCCCCGACGGCGTCGACCAGGCCGCGGAAGCCGGCCAGGTTCACGAACGCCCAGTAGTTGATCTTCAGGCCGGTGATGCCCTCGATCGCGGAGATCGTGCCGTCCATCCCGGGGTTCTTCTTGCCCTTGAAGAGCGCGAGGTGGTCGCCGACCCAGGTGTTGATGCCGTTGAGCTCGCAGTTCGGGTAGCCGCAGTCGAAGCCGTGTGGCCAGGCCTTGTGCATGACCGAGCCCTTGGCGAACGGGAAGTTGGTCATGTTGCGCGGCAGGCCGATCAGGACGGTCTTGCCGGTGCTGGCGTCGATGCTGGCCACGGTCATGGAATCCGTACGCAACCCCCAGCGCCCCGCACCGGAGTCACCGCCGACGAGCAGCACGTTGTAGCGGCCGGCGTTCGCGCCGTGCACCGTGTCTCCGGAGAACATCGTGAGGATGAAGCTCCGCTGTACGCCGACCAGGTGCGCGCCGAAGAGCAGGGCACCGGCGACCGCGAAGCAGAGCACGCCGTTCAGCCCGACCGCGGCCCGGCGGTGGGTGAGCGAGAGTGACAGCGGCTGCCCGATGCGCCACGCGTCGACGAGCAGCCCTGCCCAGCAGATCGCGAGTGCCATCAGGACCAGCCGTACGACGCCCAGCGCGGTGGTGTCCGTGACCAGCCAGAAGGCGTACTCGTGGTGGCGCCAGGCCAACACGATGCTCCCGAGCGCGACGAGCAGGAGCGCCGCCCAGATCCGCGTCGCCGCGCGGCCGACCCGGCGGTCGCCCGCGACCAGCTGCGCGGAGCCCGGGACGACCAGGGTCATCACCATGAGCATCAGCGCGCGCCGATAGCGCACGCGAGCAGCGCGGTCGTCGGCAGTGGCCCGGGGGTCGAGCAACCCGGGGGAAGAATCGGGCAGCCCCATGTGAGGTGTCCTTCGGTGCTGGGGAAGTAGCCCCGCCAGTATCACCAGCCACACGGGTCCCAGACCGTCACGACGCGCCGAAACGGGCGTTTGGGACTCGGCCGGTAGCCTGCCCGTCATGTCCGACGACTGGCTGTACGGCGGCAGGCCGGGCGGCGCGGGCGCCGGCGAGCCCTCCGGCGACGATCCCGACGCCACCCGCCCCGTGCCGCGGCAGCCCCGCCCCGACGAGACCCGCGTGATGCCGACCGTGCCCCGGTCGCAGGACGCGGCCGCGCCGCCCACGGCCCCGGTCGCGCCGCCGACCCCACCGCGTCCCGTGCCGCCGCCCTCGTCCAGCGGCGGCAGCGGCTTCGGCGGCGGCAGCGGCTTCGGCGGCTTCATGTCCGGCCTCCGCCGCCGCTTCGTGCGCGCCGGGCGCCCCCGGTTCAAGCTCCGCTACCTCTGGCTGCTCGTGCTGCTCTGGCTGGTCTACCTCGTCGCGGTGCCGTTCTTCGCGTGGTCGAAGGTCGACAAGGTCAACGCCTTCCCGTCCGGCCACCGCCCAGCCGACCAGTCCGGCACCAACTACCTGCTCGTCGGCAGCGACTCGCGTGCTGGCCTGAGCGCGGCGCAGCGCAAGAAGCTCCACACCGGCAACGAGTCGGGTCAGCGCACCGACACGATCGTGCTGATCCACACCGGTAGCGGACCCACTCTCACGATGTCGATCCCCCGCGACTCCAACGTGCCGATCCCTGGGCACAGCACGCAGAAGATCAACGCAGCCTTCGCGTACGGCGGTCCCAAGCTGCTGGTCCAGACCATCGAGCAGGACACCGGGATCCACATCGACCACTACGTCGAGATCGGGCTCGGCGGCTTCGTCAACATCGTCGACTCGGTCGGCGGGATCACCATCTGCCCGAGCCACGACATGAACGACAAGCTCGCCAACCTCCATGTGAAGAAGGGCTGTCAGCACGCCGACGGCACGGTCGCGCTGGCCTATGCCCGATCGCGGCACGCCGATCCGGCGCTGGGCGACATCGCGCGCGGCGGCCAGCAGCGCGAGGTGATGAAGGCGGTCGGCCACAAGGCCCTGTCACCGTGGACGGTCATCAACCCGTTCCGCTACTGGAACCTCTGGACCTCCGCCACCGACAACCTCACCGTCGACCGGGACATGAGCGTGGTCGGCATGGGCCACTTCGGCTGGGCGATGACCCACACGAAGCTCACCTGCCCGGTCCCGATCAGCAACCTCGCCGTGACCTGGGATCCCACGCGTTCGAAGCAGATGTTCCACGACATCATCAACGACGACACGTCGGCGATCGGGAAGAGCCTCTGCACCCCCTCGGGACTACCGTCCGGGCACTGACCCGGCGGCCTCGCTGGTCGCTGAGCGCCGAAGGCGCGGCGGGTCAACGAGCGCGCTGGTCACTGATCCGCCGCGCCTTGCCCTGAGAGCGCTCGAGGGCGTGGGGAGGCACCACCTCGACGCGAGCGGTCACCCCGATGCGGTGCTTGATCCGCTGGGCCAGGGTCGCCTCCAGCGCAGAGTCGGCGACGGCGTCCGGCTCTCCCGCGGACTCCACCCGCACGGTCAGCTCGTCGAGGTTGCCCGGACGCGTCAGGACGCAGAGGTAGTGGGGTGCCAGCCCCTCGACGGCGAGGATCTGCTCCTCGACCTGGCTCGGGAACAGGTTGACGCCGCGGACGATCATCATGTCGTCGGTCCGCCCGGTGACCTTCTGCATCCGGCGGAAGGCCGGGTACGCCGTACCGGACAGCAGCCGGGTCAGGTCGCGCGTGCGGTAGCGGACCACCGGCATCGCCTGCTTCGTCAGGCTGGTGAACACCAGCTCACCCTCCTCGCCGTCGGCCACCGGCTCGAGGCTCAGGGGGTCGACGATCTCGGGCAGGAAGTGGTCCTCCCAGATGTGCAGACCGTCCTGGGTCTCCCCCGACTCCTGGCTGACCCCCGGCCCCATCACCTCGCTCAGCCCGTAGATGTCGACGGCGCGGAGGTTCGTGCGGGCCTGGACCGCTCGGCGCATCTCGTCGGTCCAGGGCTCGGCACCGAAGATCCCGACCTCGAGGCTGGTGTCCTTCGGGTCGACGCCCTGGGCCTCGAGCTCGTCGAGGATCGACAGGAAGTACGACGGCGTGACCATGATGACGCGCGGGCGGAAGTCGACGATCAGCCGCGCCTGGCGCTCGGTCATGCCGCCGCTCACCGGGACCACCGTGCAGCCGAGCCGCTCCGCGCCGTAGTGGGCGCCGAGCCCGCCGGTGAAGAGCCCGTAGCCGTAGGCGACGTGGACGACGTCGCCCGGCCGCCCGCCGGCGGCCCGGATCGACCGGGCCATCAGCTCCGCCCACGTGTCGAGGTCGCGGGCTGTGTAGCCGACCACGGTCGGCCTGCCCGTCGTACCGCTGCTCGCGTGGACGCGGTTCACCTGCTCGCGCGGGACCGCGAACATCCCGAACGGGTAGTGGTCGCGGAGATCCGCCTTGGTGGTGAAGGGGAAACGTGTGAGGTCGGCCAGTGAGCGGACGTCGTCGGGATGCACGCCCGCCTCGTCGAACGCCCGCGTGTAGTGCGGCACCCGTGCGTACACCGTGGCCAGCGTCTCTCGGAGGCGCGCCAGCTGGAGAGCCTCGAGCTCCGCGCGAGTCAGGGACGGGACCTCACCGGTCATGGGGACGAGGCTAGGGGGTGGCCCCGGGCGAGCTACAGCGCGCGCATCCGGTTGTTGCGTGGGGCATGCTCGACCTCGGCCAGGCCCAGCGCCTCGAGCACCGGCGGCACGTAGTTGCCGAAGCGGCCACGGAGACCCTTCTTCAGGCCGTACCACCCACCGACGGGGTTGCCCTCGCCCCGCCCCCAGGACTCGACCGTGTCGGGCTTGGCCTCCTTCTGCTCGTCGGCGTTGCCGAGCAGCACCCAGTCACCCCGCTCGACGAGCATCGCGTGGAGGTCGTCGACGCACCGTAGGTGGTACCGCAGCTGCGTGGCACCCACCTGTACGACGAGGGCCGGCGGGTCGGACCGTGGGTCGCGGTAGGCCTCGAACTCCGAGGTGCCCGGCGGCGTCGTGAGGATCCACGGGTCCTCCGGGGTGCCGGCACCTTCCACGTCCGTCGTCATCGCGGTCTCCCTTCGCCGCGGGCCACCTGCCCGTCCCGGACCACGCTAGAGGCAATTCCTGACATCAGTTGTCATGATGTCGCCACCGCGTCATGCTGCCTGCATGCGCGCAGGACGCCTCATCAGCCTGGTCTCGATCCTGAGCCGGGACGGGCTCACCACCGCGGCGGAGCTCTCCCGGCGGCTCGAGGTCAGCGAGCGGACGATCCTGCGCGACATCGAGGTGCTGTCGGGCTCCGGCGTACCGATCTACGCCACGCGTGGGGTGGGCGGCGGCTTCCGGCTGCTGGACGGCTACCCACCCACCCTGCCTGCGGAGGGACGCCTCGGCGGCTCGCGACGGGCGGGCGCGACCCGGATGACGGTCCGGATCACCGAGGAAGGACGGCGGATGGCGGCGATCCTCGGCCACCTGCAGCCGCTGCGCCCTCGCCCGGAGCCGCCCGAGCAGGACGGCTGGCTCACCGCGACGTGCCGGATGCGCTCGCCGGACAGCATGGCCGTCGAGGTCCTGGCGCTGGGCCCCTATGTCGAGGTGGTGGCCCCGCCGGAGCTCCGCGAGCACGTGGCCGCACTCAGCCGGCGCACCACCCAGCTGTACGACGCACCCTGACGGCCGTGCCTCAGAACAGGGTGCCGCCGATCTCCTTGCACCGACCGACGAACACGGCCACGACCTCGTCGCCCACCGTCACCAGCACGTCGTACACACCGTCGCGGCCGGCCCGCTCCCTCTCGGTGGCGGTCGCGACCAGCCGGTCGCCCAGCCCCGTCGGCCGCCGGAAGCGGATCTCCGCGCTCGCGGCCACCGTCGACCGGTTGTAGGAGTTGCAGGCGAAGGCGAAGGCGCTGTCGGCGAGGGTGAAGGTGACGCCGCCGTGCCCGATCGCGTGTCCGTTCACCATGTCGTCGCGCAGCGTCATCGAGAGCGTCGCGGTGCCCGGCCCGACGGCGTCGACCGTCATGCCGAGGGCCTGGCTGGTGCGGTCGTCCGCCCACATCGTCTCGGCACTACGAAGGGCGATCTCCTGGGGTGTCACCCGTCAGAGGCTAGCGACGGGCGGAGGTCAGACCGCGATGCCGCCCAGGTCGTCGCGCAGACGCGCGAGCAGAGCCGACAGCAGCCGGGAGACCTGCATCTGCGTGATGCCCAGCACCTCGCCGATCTCCGACTGGGTCGCGCCCTTGAAGAAGCGCAGCTCGAGCATGATCCGCTCGCGCCGGTCGAGGTGGCGGAGGAGAGGCTTCAGGGCCACCCGTGCCTCGACACTGTCGAAGCCGGGGTCGTGCTCTCCGAGGCGCTCACCCATCCCGGCCTCGGAGTCCGCCGTCGTGGAGTCCAGCGAGGTGGGGGCGAAGCAGCCGTTGGCCGCCAGTGCCTCGACGACGAGATCGAGATCGAGATCCAGGCGGTCGGCGATCTCGCTCGGTCGCGGAGCACGACCCAGGTCCTGGCAGAGGTCTGACTCCACGGCAGTGATCCGGGCCTGGGCCTGCTGGACGGTGCGCGGCGGCCGCACGACCCAGCCGTGGTCGCGGAAGTACCTGCGCACCTCTCCGCGGATGGTCGGCACGGCGTAGCTGAGGAAGTCGGTGGCGCGTTCGGGGTCGAAGCCGTGTACGGCCTTGACCAACCCGAGGTAGGCGACCTGCTCCAGGTCGTCGTGGCCCACCCCACGCGATCGGTACCGACGCGCGACCTCCACGGCGATCTGCATGTTCAGCTCGACGGCGAGGTCATAGCAGGCACGGCGTTCTTCATCGTCGTCGGCCTCTGCGGCGAGGGCCAGCAGCCGCTGGGTCGCCTCACGCCGCGGCAGTCCCTCGAACTCATAGTCGAGGGAGTGAGTGGTCTTCGGTGATGATTCCAGGCCAACTGCGGACACGGCACGCACCTTCCGGGGTCCGGGGAACAGTGCTCGTGGCAGTTGGTCTCAACCACTTCGTACGACATTTCCTATCACCGCTCCCAACGGGTCGCCAACACCCCTAAGGGCGTAGCGCGCGGGCCCTCGACCGCGCTGGGAGGGTCGTCCTGCCGGTACGGGTCTCAGGCGGGGGCGGTCGCCGGCCGGCCGCCCTGCTCGGCGTCCTCGGCGGTCAACGGCTTCGCGATGCGCTCCAGCGACCGGCCCTCGGCCCTGACGCCGAGGAACGCCTCGACGAGGCCGCCGCCGATCATCAGGACGGCGCCGACGAAGTACCCGACAGCGATCCCGGTGATGTCCTTGCTGGCGGACGCGTCGTTGAGGAGCTTGCCGAAGTAGAGCGGTCCGGTGATGCCGCCCAGCGCCGTACCGATCGCGTAGAAGAATGCGATGCAGAGGGCCCGCGTCTCCATGGGGAACACCTCGCTCGCGGTGAGGTACGCCGCGCTGGCGCCGGCCGAGGCGAAGAAGAACACGATCGCACCCATCAGCGTCAGCGTCCTGGCGTCGAGGCTGCCGAGCATGAACCCGGTGATCCCGAGCAGCACGCCGGAGAGCACGTAGGTGCCGGTGATCATCCGGACGCGGCCTACCCGGTCGAAGAGCGGACTGAGGACGAGCGCGCCGAGGAAGTTGCTGACCGCGAAGACGGCGAGGTAGTAGCCGGCCTGGGAGACCCCGAAGAAGGTGCTCAGGGTGTCGCCGTAGGTGAAGAAGAACGCGTTGTACAAGAACGCCTGACCCACGAAGAGCGACAGGCAGAGGATGGTTCGCCGGGGGTACAGCGTGAACACGGTCTTGGCGATCAGCCCCATCCCGATGGTCCTGCGCTGGCGGACGGTGATCGTGTCCTGGACCGCAGGCAGGTCGCGGCCGGTCTCCTGCGCCACCGTGCCCTCGATGTCGCGCACGATCTCCTCGCCGTCGTCCTCGCGTCCGTGGATGAACAGCCAGCGCGGGCTCTCGGGGACGTTGCGGCGCACGAGCAGCACACCCAGCGCGAGGATCGCGCCGAGGGCGAAGGCGAGTCGCCATCCGTACGACGGGTCGAGGACGGTCGGGTCCAGCAGCGGGATCGTCAGCAGTGAGCCGCCCGCGGCGCCGACCCAGAACGAGCCGTTGATGGCGATGTCGACGCGCCCGCGGTACCGCGCCGGGATCAGCTCGTCGATCGCGGAGTTGATGGCGGCGTACTCACCGCCGATGCCGGTGCCGGTGATGAAGCGGCAGGCGAAGTACCACGTCGGGTTCATCGAGAGGGCCGTGAGCACGGTGCCGACGAGATACACGCCCAGCGTGATCATGAACAGCCTCTTCCGGCCGAAGCGGTCGGTGAGCTGGCCGAAGACCAGCGCACCGACACAGGCGCCGGCGACGTAGATCGCACCGGCGAAGCCGATGTCCCAGCTCGACATGCCCAGGCCGGTGCTGCTCGGGGTGAGCGCGTCGCTCATCGAGCCGACGATCGTCACCTCGAGCCCGTCCAGGATCCAGACGGTCCCGAGGCCGAACACGATCATCCAGTGCCATCGGGCCCAGGGCAGCCGGTCCAGACGCGCCGGGATGTCGGTCGTGACCTGTCCGGTCTCGATGGTGTTCGCCACGTGTCCTCCCCCAGGTCAGCGGCCGACGGCTCGCGCCAGCTCCGCCTTGTTCATCGACGATCGGCCGTGGACCTTCTTCTTCCTGGCCTCCTCGTAGAGCTGTGCCTTGGTTCGACCGCCCGATCCCGAGTGCGACCGGAGTCCACCGCGGCGTGACGACGAGAGGTCCTCGGTCGACGTCCGGCTGGCGGTGCGCGACTCGCCCGAGCGGGCGCGCTCCTTGTTGACGGTCCGCGCGGCGATCTCCTCGGCGGTGTCCTCGCCGCGCCCGTGCTCCTCGAGACCCTCCTTGATGTGCTCGTACTGCCGTTCGCGCTTCTTGCTCCAGCTGCGTTGCGGCATGGTCCACCTCCCTCGTCGTCGCTGCGGTCGTACCCCGCCGACGACCACTGCATGCCGACCTGCGTCGTACGCCCGGGTCCCGCATGTGCGTACGCCGCAAGGGGTACGGGGCCGACCACGAGCGAAAGGAGCACCGATGCCTGACCTGACCGGACGAACGATCGCCTTCCTGGTGGCCCCCGAGGGGACGGAGCAGGTGGAGCTGACCGACCCGTGGTCGGCCGTCGAGGAGGCCGGCGGGACGCCGAAGCTGCTCAGCCTGGAGGCCGGAGAGGTGCAGGCCTTCCACCACCTGGACAAGGGCGACACGTTCACAGTGGACGCGGTGGTCGGCGACGCCGACCCGTCGTCGTACGACGGGCTGGTCCTGCCGGGCGGCGTGGCCAACCCCGACGCCCTGCGGATGGACGAGGACGCGGTGGCGTTCGTCCGGGAGTTCATGGAGTCGGACCGCCCGGTCGCAGCCATCTGCCATGCGCCGTGGACCCTCGTCGAGGCCGACGTCGTACGTGGCCGCCGGCTGACCTCGTGGCCGAGCCTGCACACGGACCTGCGCAACGCGGGTGCCGAGTGGGTCGACGAGGAGGTCGTCGTGGACCGCAACCTGGTGACCAGCCGCAAGCCGGACGACCTGCCCGCGTTCAACGAGGCGGCGGTCAGCCTCTTCGCGGGCTGACCGTCGGGAGTCGCGCTCCGGAGCGGCGGGGCGAGCGGAACCCTCCCGGCTGTTCGCTCAACCCGGAGGGCCACTCCCTGCTGCTGGGCAGGACTCAACCCGTGCCCACTTCGTCCGGATCGAAACGGTCAGCCCGTGAGGGTCCGGTCGAGCAGCGCGTGCAGCTCGTCGAACGAGCGCTCGGCGCCGGGTCGGTGGTACATCGAGGTGTCCTCCATCGAGTAGCCGTGCGGCGAGTCGGGGTAGATCTCGTTCTTCGCGGTCAGCCCGGCATCGGCGAGCGCCTGTGCCAGCCTCTCGACCGCTTCGGGAGGCATCCCGCGGTCGTTGTCGGCGTGCCCGAAGACGAACTCGGCCCGGGCCGCCGGCAGCCCGACGTGGGGACTGTCGGGCGCATCGGTGACCAGACCCCCGCCGTGGAAGCCGGCGACGGCCACGACGTCGGGGTCGAGGCTCGCCGCGCGTACGGCGAGCCGGGCGCCCATGCAGTAGCCGACGACGCCGACCTCGGACGCGTGCGTGTGCTCGCGCAGCGCCGCGAGGTACGCCGGGAAGTCGCCCTCCAGGCGCTCGGTGGTGAGCTCGGCGATGCGCGGGCCGGTGTGCTGGAAGAACTCCTCACGGGCGCCGGGCGCACGCAGGTCGCCGGTCGGCGAGGTCTCGGCGGCGGTGCCGGAGCGGTACAGGACGTTGGGGGCGAGCACGGTGTAGCCCCAGCCGGCGATCCGGTCACACATCTGCTCGATCTGCGGGCGGAGCCCGATCGCGTCGATGAAGAGGAGAACGCCGGGTCCGGACCCGGTCAGGTAGGCCTCTGCGGTGCCGTCCGGCATCGCAAGCTCGAGGGTGGTCACGACGAGATGCTAATCCGCCCTCCCGCACCGGACGCACCGCCGACTCCTCGGTCAGGCGCCTGACAGGTTCGCTCGCGATCATGGGGAGGTTGGGTTCCCTCCTCCGGAAGGCGCGTGCGTGCATCACCTGAGCTGGCTCGAGGCCGCCGTCGTCGGACTGCTGCAAGGAGTCTCGGAGCTCTTCCCGATCTCCAGCCTCGGACACAGCGTGCTGCTCCCGGCGGTCGTGGGTGGGAGCTGGGCCCGCGACCTCAACGTCGCCGCGCCCGAGTCGCCGTACCTCGCCTTCATCGTCGGCACCCACGTCGCCACCGCTCTCGCACTGGTGGCGTTCTACTGGCGGGACTGGCTCCGGCTCCTCACCGGACTTCTCACCAGCGTCGTCCGGCGTCGCCTGTCCACCCCCGACGAGCGGCTGATCTGGCGACTGATCGTCGGCACCATCCCGGTCGGCCTGACGGGGCTGATCTTCGAGCACTGGGTGCGCACCCAGCTCGGCAGGCCCGTTCCCGCCGCGTGCTTCCTCCTCGTCAACGGCCTGATCCTGCTCGGGATCGAGTGGTACGCCGCGCGGTCTCCCGCGACGCCGGAGACGGTGCCGGCCACGACCCTCGACGATCCCGTCGCCGACGGCGTCGCGGCGGACGCCCGGCTCTCGCAGATGTCCATGGCCCGCTCGCTGGCGATCGGGAGCGCCCAGGTCCTCGCCCTGGGCCCCGGCATCTCGCGATCCGGCGCGACCGCGGCCTCGGGCATGCTCTCGGGCCTGCGCCGCGACGACGCCCTCCGCTTCTCCTTCCTGCTGGCCACGCCGGTGATCATGGCGGCGGGCGTGCTCAAGCTGCCCGACCTCTTCGGCCCACTCGGCGACGGGGTCCGCCCGCAGATCCTCTTCGGCTCCGTCCTGGCGGGCTTCGGCGCCTACATCTCGGTCCGCTGGCTCACCCGCTACGTGCACACGAACACCCTCCGCCCGTTCGGGGTCTACTGCCTCGTGGCCGGAGCGGCCTGCCTCGTGTGGTTCTCCCTGACCTGAACCGCGGCTCGACATGGGCGTTCCCCGGTGACGAGCGCGCCCCGAGCACGGTAGTTTCCAGCGTGGACAGCGCGCGCACGACGTATCAGTGCGGGCCGTGCGTGCCTCCTGTGGGGGTGTGATGACCATGCACGGGGCATCGGGAGGTCAGGCCTCCTCGGCTCTGTACGACGCGGCGACCGACGCGTTCCGTCGCTGGCGTGCGGGCGAGGAGTCCGCGCTCAACGAGCTGGTCCGGATCATGAGCCCGGTGCTGTGGCACGTCGTCCGGGCCACGGGGCTCGACCGCGAGGCCGCCGAGGACGTCGTCCAGAACACCTGGCTCACGCTGGTCGGCTCGGCCGACTCCGTGCGCGACCCGCAGGCGATCACCCGATGGCTGTGCACCACCGCGCGCCGCGAGGCGTGGCGGGTGAGCAAGGCATCGACGCGCATCCGCCCCGTCGAGGACGAAGTCATCGACGCGCGGATGCCGGCCCAGAGGTCGCCCGAGGCCGAGGTCGTCACCAACGACGAGAAGGCGTTGCTGTGGCAGGCGCTCGGCCGGCTGCCCGAGCGGTGCCAGAAGCTGCTCCGCATCGTGGCGTGGGAGCCGCGCCCCGACTACTCCTCCGTCGCTGAAGGCCTGCAGATGCCGGTCGGCAGCATCGGCCCGACGCGCCGACGCTGTCTGGACAAGCTTCGCGTCGAGCTCGGAGGCGTGTCATGAAACTCGGTGATGACCAGATCCTGGAAGCGGTCGCACGGCTCTACGCCGACCTCGACCCCGCACCCGACGACCTCGCCGACGGGGTGCTCGCACGGCTCGCCGTCGAGGACCTCGAGACCGAGTACGAGCTGCTGACGCTCGTCGAGCGGGTCGACCACGCCGCCGGCACGCGCGCCGCGGCCGCCACTGAACACGACGAGCCCACGGTGGCGCTGGAGTTCGCCGGTACGTCGTACCGCGTGCTCGTGCGGGTCAGCACGGTCGACGGGCGGCGCCGCCTCGACGGCTGGATCGTGCCTGGCGTGCCGATGCGGATCTTCCTCGGCCCGCACAGCGACGAAGTCGCCTACGCCCGCCAACGTGCCGATGCCGGCGACGACGGACGCTTCGAGTTCGTCGAGCCGCCGCGAGGCGAGCTCCGGCTGTGGCTGCTGCCGCGGCCGGGCGCCGACGCCGACGTCACGCCGTTCGTGACACCGCCGTTCGTGGTCTAGCCCACACCGAAAATCGCCGGTGCCGGGTATCAGGCCCCTTGCCTGCGGCTCCTGAGCAGCAGAGGCCGGGGGCGCTGCTTCGGGGGGACAGCGGGCCCGGCCCGCGGGGCCCCTTTCGGGGGGAGTCGGGAAACAAGCAGGGCCGGGCACGGCGCCCACGGGGGGTGGCGCCGCCGCCCGGCCCTTTCCGCGTCGCCCGACGGGCGGAGGGGAGCTCCACCTGTCGCAAGCGCAGCTCAGCGGCCGAAGAAGTCGGTCAGCGCCTCGAGCAGCCGGTCGACGTCCGCGTCGTCGTTGTAGGGCGCGAGCCCGATCCGCAGCCCCCCGGCCGGACCGAGGCCGAGCTGCCGCGCGGCCTCGTAGGCATAGAAGGAGCCGGCTGGCGCGTTGACGTTGCGGGCGGCCAGGAAGTCGCGGACCTGGCGGACGTCGTGCCCCGTGAACGTCGCCAGCAGCGTCGGCGTACGACGGAGGGCGCGGGAGTGGAGCGTGACTCCCGGCAGCTCCCGAAGAGCCGACTCGATCCGGTCGCGCAACCGGTCTTCATGGGTCGCGACGGCGGCCATCGAGGCCGCCAGGCGATCGCGTCGACCGGCACCGGAGGGCAGGTCGCCGGGGGCGAGGTCCGCCAGGAAGTCCACCGCCGCGGTCGTCCCGGCCATCAGCTCGTAGGGCAGCGTGCCGAGCTCGAACCGCTCCGGCACCGTGTCGGACGCAGGGACCAGCTTGTCGGGGCGCAGCGGCGCGAGCACCTCGGGCCGGGCCGCCAGGACGCCGCAGTGGGGGCCGAGGAACTTGTAGGGCGAGCAGGCGTAGAGGTCGGCACCGAGGGCCCGCATGTCGACAAGCGTGTGCGCGGTCGCGTGGACGCCGTCGACGTAGAGGAGGGCTCCGGCCTCGTGGGCGAGGCCCGCGATCGCAGGGACGTCGGGCATCGTGCCGATCAGGTTGGACGCGGCCGTGACCGCGACGACCTTCGTCCGCTGCCCGAGCGCCTGCTCGACCTGCGACGGATCGAGCTCGCCGGACTCGGGGTGGAAGTCGGCCCAGCGCACGGTCGCGCCGGCGGCCTCGGCCGCGAGCACCCAGGAGCGGACGTTGGAGTCGTGGTCGAGGCGGGTCACCACGACCTCGTCGCCCGGACCCCACTCCTTGGCGAGTGTCCGGGCCAGGTCCATCGTCAGCTGGGTCATCGATCGGCCGAAGACGACCCCGGCCGGGTCGGCGCCGAGCAGGTCCGCGAGCGCCGACCGTGCGCCCTGTACGGCGGCCTCGGCGTTGCGCTCGGCGGGCGTCACCTCGCCGAGGTTGGCGAGCGGAGCGAGGAGGACGTCGTAGATCGCCTGCGCCACCACGTCGGGGGTCTGGGAGCCGCCCGGGCCGTCGAAGTGGGCGGCACCGGTGCCGGGGCCGTCCTTCAGCTGCGGGAAGTGGGACCGGACCCGGGCGACGTCGTAGCTCGACACGCTCGGCACCCTAGCCCCGGTCGTGGAAAGCACGGTCAGGTGGAGCGCGACGACGGGTCGCCGTGCTCCATGGAACCCGTAGGTGGGGCACAAGTGGCGTTCGCTCGCCCGAATCGTGCACGAAGTGGGGGATCATCCGCTAAGGTGAACCACAGGTGAACAACACGTGAACACCCAGGGTCCGCGACGAAGGAGATGACCGTGCACGAGCAGGAGCGTTCCAGCCTGGTCCAGCACTGGATCATCGTCACCGACGAGGACGGCAGCGAGCACCTCGAGGCGCGGTGGGTCGTCGTGAGCGGTGCCGGGCACGGTCCGGTCCACCAGGCCGCCTGACCCCCGCCGTACGGCGCGCCCGACAGCGCCCCCGCTCGATCAGCGCGCAGACCGCACCACGGCGACCGGCCACGGGCGCCAGTCACGGGCGCCTTCTACCCGTCCGGACCACCTGGCGGATCCGATGTGCACGCACGGTTACGCGACCGTTCTCGAGTGAGCCACCCGTTGGTCATGCCCACCCCCAAACATCCACAGGGAATGCCCCCCTCCTGTGGAAGGAAACCGATGAAGCGAGTCCTCTGGGCCCTCCCCGTGGCCCTGATGGCGACCGGAGCGGTCGCGGTCGCGTCTGCGCAGCCACCCAGCTCCCCACGGCTGACCGGAGTGTCTGCCGCCAACTCCAAGTCGCCCGGCTACGCGCCCCCGTCCGTGCTCTCCCCGCAGCTGTCCCAGGTAGCGGTGGCGCAGGGCGCGCTCAGGCTCGAGAACCCGACCGGGCAGGTCACGCACTACGGCTACGACAGCGACCAGGTGAACGCCGCGGGAGACCCACTCATGGTGCCGCTCCCCGGTGCTCCTTCGGTCGAGGCGCACAAGACCGAGCCTGACAAGAACACCTACCTGGTCTTCAAGAACGGTGTGCACGGTGCCGACCCGCACTACAACTACGGCACTCACTTCCTGTTCCAGGGTCACGAGAGCGGCACCCCGGGGTACCTCACTCGGATCAACCTCGACGCGGACGCCGCGCACCGGGTGACGCTGCTGGCCACGGTGCCCACCGGAGACATCGACGGCAGTACCTGGGACCCCTGGGCGCGGCGCCTGCTGCTCACGACCGAGGACCCGAGCGCTCCGACGTACGCCGCGACACCCGACTACCCCGCCACCGTCACCGACGTCTCGGGCGCGCTCGGACGAGGCGGCTACGAGGGCATCCAGAACGACGCGGCCGGGAACATCTGGATCGTCGAGGACATCGGTGGTGCCAAGAAGAGCGTCTCCGGGACGACCACCGCGGCCAAGATCCCCCACAGCTACCTCTACCGGTACGTGCCCGCGACGCCGGGCGACCTCGAGAACGGCCGGCTCCAGGTGCTCCAGGTCCGCAACGCGAGCGGCCACCCCATCACCCAGGCGAGCCAGACCGCGCTCAACAGCCCCGACCAGCTCGCGCTGCACACCTACGGAGCGACGTTCCGCACGAAGTGGGTCACCGTCCACGACACCGCAACCGACGGCAACGCGCCGTTCGACGCCAACACCCTGGCCCTGGCGGCCAGCGGTACGCCGTTCAAGCGGCCGGAGAACGGGCAGTTCCGGCCCGGGTCGCACTTCGGGGAGTTCTTCTTCGACGAGACCGGTGACACCGACGCGACCAGCCCGGAGAACGACACCGCGGGCGGCTGGGGCTCGGTCTTCAGACTGCGCCAGTCGAGCCCCTCGGCCGGCACCGGAACGCTGTCGCTCTTCTACCAGGCCGACGAGTCCACCGCGGGGTTCGACAACGTGGCCTTCCTGTCGAAGAACCTCGTCACCTTCGTCCAGGACGCCGGCGACACCCTGCACAGCCAGGCCGACGCCCTCGACAGCGGCTGGGTCCTCGACGCCACGCGCGACTACTCCCGGCCGGGCGTCCGCCCGCTCCGCTGGATCGCGGAGGGCCGCGACCCCTCGGCCACCCTCGACTCGGCCACGGCCAACACGGGCAACGAGGGCGACAACGAGCTGACCGGTGTGCACGTCTCCGACGGTGACCCGTCCGCCAGAGGCATTCTCGGAGCGAAGATCCCGGACCTGGACAACTCGAAGTGGCGCTGGTTCTACACCCAGCAGCACGGAGACAACGTGACCTACGAGGTGACGCTGAACCGTTGACAGCTCCTGCGTCCGGGTGGGCCCACACGCTGGGCCCGCCCGGGCGCGACCGCGTGGTGACCGCAGTGGCTAGAGCTCGGACTGGATGCCGGCGAGCAGCTGGCGGGCGATCACGATCCGCTGCACCTGGTTGGTGCCCTCGTAGATCTGGGTGATCTTGGCGTCGCGCATCATCCGCTCGACGGGATAGTCGCGGGTGTAGCCGTAGCCGCCGAGCACCTGGACGGCGTCGGTGGTGACCTCCATCGCGACGTCGGAGGCGAAGCACTTCGCGGCCGCGCCGAAGAAGGTGAGGTCACGGTCGCCGCGCTCGGAGCGCCCCGCGGCGGCGTACGTCAGCTGGCGAGCGGCCTCGATCTTCATGCCCATGTCGGCGAGCAGGAACTGCAGGCCCTGGAACTCCGAGATCGACCTCCCGAACTGCCGGCGTTCCTTGGCATGGCCGAGTGCGAAGTCGAGCGCCCCCTGGGCGACCCCGACGGCCTGCGCCGCGATGGTGATGCGGGTGTGGTCGAGGGTCTTCATCGCGGTCTCGAAGCCGGTGCCCTCGTCGCCGATGATGCGGTGGGCGGGGATGCGGACGTGGTCGAGATAGACCTCGCGGGTCGGGCTGCCCTTGATGCCGAGCTTCCTCTCCTTGGCGCCGAACGTGACGCCCTCGTCCGACTTCTCCACGATGAACGCCGAGATGCCGCGCGCCCCCTTGTCGGGGTCGGTCACCGCCATCACGGTGTAGAACTCGCTGACGCCGGCGTTGGTGATCCAGCGCTTGACCCCGTCCAGGACCCAACCGTCGCCGTCGCGGACCGCCCGGGTCCTCATGGCCACCGCGTCGGAGCCCGCGTCGGGTTCGGAGAGGCAGTAGGAGAACCCGCCCTCGCCCGCCGCGAGCTTGGTGAGGTAGTGCTTCTTGAGCTCCTCGGAGCCGCTGATCATCACCGGCAGCGAGCCGAGCTTGTTGACGGCCGGGATCAGGCTGCTGCTCATGCAGACGCGGGCGATCTCCTCGATCACCAGCACCGTGGCGAGCGCGTCGGCGCCGGCACCGCCGTACTCCTCGGGGACGTGCGGGGCGTGGAAGTCGGCGGCCTGGAGGGCCTGGGCGGCCTCCTCGGGGTACCTGCCGTCCTCGTCGACCTCCGCGGCGTACGGCGCGACCTTGGCCGCGCACACGTCACGGACCGCCTCGCGGATCGCCTGATGCTCCTCGGAGAGCCCGAAGAGGGGGAAGTCGTTGCTCATGGGGCGGATTCTACGGGCGGGTAACCCGCACCTCCGCGGCGGATCCGGAGGCCGGAGGCGACCGCTCGACGGGCCTCGTAGCCTGGGGTCGTGGGTGACTGGCAGCTGACCGAGTGGGTCGACCTGATGCTCGACGACTGCGACACGTGGGCGGTGGTGGGCCTGTCCGGCAACCCGGAGCGCACGGCGTACTCCATCGCGGAGCTGCTGCAGCGCCGCGGCAAGCGGATCGTGCCGATCCACCCCCGGTTCGCCGACGACGAGGACGAGGTCCTCGGCGAGCGCGGCTACCCGACGCTGGCGGACGTGCCGTTCCCGATCGACGTGGTCGACGTGTTCCGCCGCTCGGGGGCCGCCGGGGGGTTCGCCGACCAGGCCGTGGCGATCGGGGCGAGGGCCGTGTGGTTCCAGCTGGGGGTCGTCGACGCCGACGCGTTCCGTCGTACGACGGCGGCCGGCGTCCCGATGGTCATGGACACCTGTCCCGCCATCGAGTGGCGCAGACGGGTCGCCTGACTCAGAAGCCGAGCCGGCGCGACCCGGAGGAGGCGCGGACCTTCTTGCCCTTCTCCTGCGCGGTCGTGCGCAGATCGGCCTGGAAGTCGAGCACCCGCTGCCGCAGATCGGCGTCGGCCGCGGCCAGGATGCGTACGGCGAGCAGGCCGGCGTTGCGGGCGTTGCCGACCCCGACCGTGGCGACCGGCACGCCCGAGGGCATCTGCACGATCGAGAGCAGGGAGTCCATGCCGTCGAGATGCTCGAGGGGCACCGGCACGCCGATCACCGGCAGCGGCGTGACCGCGGCGAGCATGCCGGGAAGGTGGGCCGCTCCGCCGGCGCCCGCGATGATCACCGAGAGTCCGCGGTCGGCGGCGTCGCGGCCGTAGGCAAGCATCTCGTCGGGCATCCGGTGGGCGGACACGACGTCCGCCTGGTAGGCCACCTCGAACTCCTTCAACGCCTCCGCGGCGGCCTCCATCACCGGCCAGTCGGAGTCGGAGCCCATCACGATGCCGACGCGCGCTCTGGCTTCACTCACTCTCGTCTCCCAGCTCTCCGGCGAACCACGCCGCCGCATGGCGAGCGCGCTCGAGACAATCTTGCAGGTCGTCGCCGTACACGTTCACATGGCCGACCTTGCGGCCCGGCCGTGGCTCCTTGCCGTAGAGGTGCACCCGCAGCCGCGGGTCCCTCGCCAGGGCGTGCGGGTACCCGTCGTACAGGAGACCACCCGAGTCGGCGGGGCCGCCCAGGATGTTGACCATCACGCTCCACGGCGCGCGGGCCAGCGGTGAGCCGAGCGGGAGGTCGAGCACGGCACGCAGGTGGTTCTCGAACTGCGACGTCACCGCACCGTCCTGGGTCCAGTGGCCGGTGTTGTGGGGCCGCATCGCGAGCTCGTTGACGAGGATGCGTCCGTCGGTGGTCTCGAACAGCTCGACCGCCAGGATGCCGGTCACGTCGAGCTCGCGGGCGATCCGGAGAGCCAGCTCCTGCGCCCGCGTGGCGAGCGCCGGGTCGAGGCCGGGCGCCGGCGCGACGACCTCGCGGCAGATGCCGTCGCGCTGCGTCGACTCGACCACGGGGTACGCCGCGGCCTGACCGCTCGTGCTGCGCACCACGAGCGCCGCCAGCTCCCGGCGGAAGGGCACGTGCTCCTCCGCGAGGATCCGTACGCCGGACCGCGCGGCGGTCTCGAACGCCGGCACGCACTCCTCCGCCGTGCCCACGAACCACACGCCCTTGCCGTCGTAGCCACCGCGGCTGGTCTTGAGCACGCACGGGAGGCCGAACGCCACGACCTCGTCGACGTCGACCACGATCGCGTGCCGCGGGAGCGGGGCGTCGATCCGGTCGAGCGCCGCTCGCATCACGGCCTTGTCCTGCGCGTGGACGAGCGCCTCCGGCCCTGGTCGTACGGCGATCCCGGAGGCCTCGAGGGCGTGCAGGTGGTCGGTGGGGACGTGCTCGTGGTCGAACGTCACGACCCGGCACCCGTCGACCAGCCGGCGGAGCGTCGGGAGGTCGGTGTAGTCACCGACCACGTGGTCGGGGATCACCTGGGCCGCGGAGACCCGCGGACCCTCGGCGAGAAGCCGTAGCGGGACACCCAGGGCAGCGGCGGGCTCGGCCATCATCCGGGCGAGCTGTCCGCCGCCGACGACGGCCACGACCGGCGCGCTCAGCGGGTCGTCACTCACCCGCGACAGCGTAGGGGCTGGAGCCGCGGACTCAGACCGCGGCCGCCTCGGGCGGCCGCACCGCGGCCGGGGTGCTGGGCGCCTCGAGCTCGAAACGCAGTCCGTGACCCCGGATCGTGGTGATCAGGGTCGGCTGGCTGGGGTCGTCACCGAGCTTGCGGCGGACCCAGCCGAGGTGCACGTCGATCGTCTTGGACGAGGTCCAGAAGGTGGTGTTCCACACGGTCAGCATCAGCTCGTCGCGGGACACGACGGACCCGGCCTGCGTCATCAGGTGATGGAGCAGGTCGAACTCCTTGCGCGAGAAGGTGATCTCGCGGTCGTCTCTCCACACCCGACGGGTGAGCGGATCGACGCGCACGTCTTGGACACTGAGCACGTCTAGAAAATAGGTACTAACACGATTCGGCGCCGGGGAATGGCGCAACTCGCCCCTCCGCGAAGGTAAAATCTCCGAGAGCGGAGGGCGCGCAGCGGGCTCCGGAGAGCGCGGAGATCGAGGAGCGTCGACCCGGATCGGAGCGCAGCGACGAGGCGGGGGACACGTCACGAGATCAATGCCTGCGCACCGCGACCGGCTCGACCAGACCGAAGCCGCGGACGGGCCTCGCCGGTAGCGGACGCGCCTCGAACTGGTCCTCCGGGAGCCGGTCGGCGGTGTCCTGGTCGACGATCACGCGGTTGCGCCGAGCGACTGCCGTGAGCCGCGCAGCGAGGTTCACCGGAGGCCCGAAGACGTCTCCGAGGCGCATCACCACCGATCCGGTGGACAGCCCCACGCGTACGTCGGGCATCCGCGGGTCGCGGCCGATCACGGCGATGATCCCCTCGGCGGTGTCGAACGCGCGGATCGGGTCCTCGTTCACGAAGAGCACCGCGTCGCCGATGCTCTTGATGACCCGGCCGCTCTGACCGGCCACGACGTCCGCGCAACGCGACTCGAAGATCTCCACGAGGTCGCCGATCCGGTCGTTCTCGAGCTGGTTGGTGAGTGCGGTGAAGCTGACGATGTCGGCGAACCCGACGGTCAGCTGGGTGGTGTGGAGGTCCTCCTCGTTGGCGCCCAGCGCCTCCACGCGGCTGGCCGCGGCGGCCAGGTGGCGCCGCCAGACGTAGACGAGCAGCTCCTCGAAGGGCACGTTCAGCGCCTCGACCATCTGCAGGGCGGCCGTGACCCGCGAGCCCGTCGCCTCGTCGCCCGCCTCGAGCTCCTGGACGCGGTTGACCAGGGTGGCGACCTCCCAGTCGGCCAGCCGGGCCATCGTCTGCCCGACCGCACGGGTCAGGTCGACGGCCATGTCGAAGTCGACGACCCCGCCGTCCACGAGCCGCAGCAGCCGCGACACGGCGTCGGCGTCGGACCGGGTGAACGCACGCTCGACGCCGCGGTCGGGGAAGCCGAGGGCGCGCCACAGCCGGCGCGCCTGGTCGATGGTCGCGCCCGTCTCGTCGGCGACCTCGAGGGCGTTGTAGACCGCCTCCTCACCCAGGATCGCCGACTCGAGGCGATGTCCGGCCGAGTGGTCGGCGCCGGAGTCGTCAGGCGTACCGCGGTCGTCCGGCGACACCTGCTCCTCAGGTGCCGTCATCGGTCCTGACGTCGCCGCCCGAGCCGGAGTTACCCAGCATCTCGGTCAGCTTGCGCTGGACGTCCTCCACGTGGGGGATGTCGTGCAGCCGGACCGAGCCGTGGGTGCTGGCATCGCTGATCACGAGCGTGCCGCAGCCGAGCATCCGGTCGATGATGCCCATGTCGTAGGCGACGTCGCTGATGCGCATCAGCGGGATGTCGTGACCACGCCGGGCCAGGACGCCCTCGCGCGTGATCAGCCGCTTGGTGGTGATCGTGTACGTCGAGGTGAGCCAGTCGAGGAACGGCCGGAGGGAGTACCACGCGACCACGACCGCGGCCAGGATCCACACGATCAGGCTGACGACGTGGTTGTCGATCTTCTTGTCCAGGAAGATCGCGACGGCCAGCGTCACGAGCAGGATCAGCACCGGGAGGATCAGCGCCTTGGGGTGAGTTCGCGTGTCGACCACGACCGACTCACCGTCGGTCAGCAGCTTCGAAGAGATGGGCACGGCGTGATCCTCTCACTCCGAGGGGTCGGATGGCACCGGACGCACGTGGACGACGTCACCGGCTCCGACAGGCACCGTCTCGCCGTCCGACTCGACCAGCAGCCGTCCGGAGTCGTCGAGACCGGTGGCGAGGCCGGTCACGGCGTCGCCCGAGGGCAGCTCCACGCTCACCTCACGGCCGATGGTGGTGCACACACGCTGGTACGACGCGGCCAGTGACGCGCCGGTGGTGCCCTGCCACTCGTCGTACTGCTCGGCGAGCACGCGCAGGATCTCGCCCAGCAGATCGGTGCGATCGGCCTCCACCCCCACCAGCGACAGCGAGGTCGCGGTGTCGACCGGCAGCTCGGCCCGCGTCGTCGAGACGTTGACGCCGATACCCAGCACCGCGGCCGCGCCGGCCGGCGTCTCGACCCGCTCGAGCAGGATGCCGGCGACCTTGCCGTCACCGACCATGACGTCGTTGGGCCACTTCAGGCACGCGTCGGCACCGGCACCACGCAGCGCCCAGCCGACGGCGTACCCGGTCAGCAGCGGCAGCCACGGCCAGCGCTCGGGCGGCACGCGCGGCCGGAGCAGGACCGAGAAGGTCAGGGCCGCCCGGTCGGGCGTCTCCCACGTCCGGTCGAGGCGTCCGCGCCCGGCCGTCTGGTGCTCGGCGACCACGACGAGCCACTCGGGCTCACCCGTACGCGCCCGGTCGGCGACGAGGGCGTTCGTGGACGCGGCCCGATCGAGCACCTCGACCCGCGCCGGGTCGGGATGGGTGAGCCGCGCTGGGTCGAGGGGTGGCCGTGGAGGCACGTCGTTCACGGGCACTAGATTGGCGCAGCAGACGCGAGGAGGCCACACCGTGAGCGCAGAGCCGACGAAGAGACCCGGCGAGGGCACCGACGTCCCCAGCGACATCGACATCCACACGACCGCGGGCAAGCTGGCCGACCTCGACCGGCGCCTCGACGAGGCGGTGCACGCCGGCTCCGAGAAGGCTGTCGAGAAGCAGCACGCGAAGGGCCGGCAGACGGCCCGCGAGCGCATCGCGCTGCTCTTCGACGAGGGCACGTTCGTCGAGCTGGACGAGCTGGCGCGGCATCGCTCGACGGCGTTCGGGCTGGAGCGACGACGCCCCTACGGCGACGGCGTGGTCACCGGCTACGGGACGATCGACGGCCGCACGGCGTGCGTGTTCAGCCAGGACTTCACGATCTTCGGCGGCTCGCTGGGCGAGGTGTACGGCGAGAAGATCACCAAGGTGATGGACCTCGCCATGAAGACCGGCTGCCCGATCATCGGCATCAACGAGGGTGCCGGGGCCCGGATCCAGGAGGGCGTCGTCTCGCTCGGGCTGTACGGCGAGATCTTCCGGCGCAACGTGCACGCGTCGGGCGTGATCCCGCAGATCAGCCTGATCATGGGCTCGTGTGCCGGCGGGCACGTCTACTCCCCAGCGGTCACCGACTTCACGGTCATGGTCGACGGCACCTCCAACATGTTCATCACCGGGCCCGACGTGATCAAGACCGTCACCGGTGAGGACGTCACGATGGAGGAGCTCGGCGGCGCCCGTACCCACAACACCAAGTCGGGCAACGCCCACTACATGGGGTCCGACGAGGACGACGCCATCGACTACGTCAAGGCTCTGCTGTCCTACCTCCCGCCCAACAACCTCGACCCTGCCCCGTCGTACGCCCCTTCGACAGGCTCCGGACAAGCGAGCGGGGACCTCGACGTGAGCGACCTCGACCGGGCCCTCGACGCGCTCATCCCCGACGGTGCCAACCAGCCCTACGACATGCACGAGGTGATCACCACCGTCCTCGACGACGAGGAGTTCCTCGAGGTGCAGGCGCTGTTCGCGCCCAACATCCTGGTGGGCTTCGGACGGGTCGAGGGCCGCTCGGTCGGCGTCGTCGCCAACCAGCCGATGCAGTTCGCCGGCACGCTCGACATCGACGCGTCGGAGAAGGCCGCGCGGTTCGTACGCACCTGCGACGCCTTCAACATCCCGGTGCTCACGTTCGTCGACGTGCCCGGCTTCCTGCCCGGCACCGACCAGGAGTGGAACGGCATCATCCGCCGCGGCGCCAAGCTCATCTACGCCTACGCCGAGGCGACCGTCCCGCTGGTCACGATCATCACCCGCAAGGCCTACGGCGGTGCGTACGACGTGATGGGGTCCAAGCACCTCGGGGCCGACATCAACCTGGCCTGGCCGACCGCGCAGATCGCGGTGATGGGGGCCCAGGGCGCCGTCAACATCCTCTACCGCAGCGAGCTCAAGGGCGCCGACGACCCCGAGGCGAAGCGGGCCGAGCTGATCACCGCCTACGACGACACGCTCGCCAACCCCTACGTCGCCGCCGAGCGTGGCTACGTCGACGGCGTCATCGCACCCCACGAGACCCGGGTGGAGGTCGTCAAGGCGCTGCGACTGCTCCAGACCAAGCGCGAGACGCTGCCGCCCAAGAAGCACGGGAACATCCCGCTATGAGTGACGAGAGCTCGACCGGAGGTGCGGAGCCGCTGTTGCGGGTGGTGCGCGGCGAGCCGACCGACGAGGAGCTCGCCGCCGTCGTGGCGGTGTTCGCCACCCTGGCCGCCGGGCCGGCGGCACCGGCCCGTCGTACGCCGGAGTGGAACTCGCCGCGCCGGCTGCAACGCGTCGTCCACCGCCACCGCGTGGGCGGCTGGCGCGCCTCCGGCCTGCCGCGCTGACCCGCTGACCCGCTGACCCGCCGACCGCCGACCACGCGGTTCGCCGGACGACGGAGGGCCGCATCCCCTAGCCTCTGCTCGAGTCCCATCGGAGGTGTCTCGGGTGATCAAGGTGATCGTGGTGCTCGCGGTCGTGGCCGTCGTGGGCGGGCTCGGCGTCAAATGGGCGAAGGACAAGGCCGCGTCGGTCATCCACCACACCATCGACACGACGCTGCCGGCGAAGGTCGCGGACCAGCGCTGGACCCCCCTCAGCCACGGCAAGCCCGTCCGGGCCGACCGCGTGGAGTTCTCCGCTGGCCGGCTCACCACGATGCGCTGCCACACGACGCTCGGCACCTACTCGATCCACGTCGACCACGCCTTCCACCTGCAGAAGACCGCCACGCCGATTCGGTCCGGCTGCCCCGGCCGTTCCCTGCGCCGGGCGCTCGGGCACGCCGTTCGCGTGGACGTGGAGGCGCACGGCCAGGGGCACGAGCTGACCTTCGCCGACAAGAACGGCGACGACGTCGCCACCCTGGTCTCGGCCCACTGAGCGGTCAGGCCCGCTTCGAGCGTGCGTTCACGACCGACCACGCGCCACCCACGAGCAGCGCCAGCAGCCACGCTCCCAGCTCGACGTGCCACCACGGTGGTGCGAAGTCGACGTGTGCCACCTCCCCCTGCGCCGAGGCCGGCAGCCGGACGGTGACGAGGTAGCGGTCGACGGGATCGGCCAGAGAGCCGACGTCGGTGTGGTAGCCCGGCCAGTCGAGCAGGCTCAGCACCACCGTGCCGCCGGTGGACGGCACGTGGTCGACCCGGAACGACGTACCGGTCGTGCCGACGTCGACCGCCGAGACCGAGACGCCCGGCGAGGCCCAGGCCACGCCCCCGGCTCCGGTGATCGGGTGACGCCGGGTCCACAGCACCGAGTACGGCGTCTGCGAGGTGACCTGCCAGCCTGCTGGCGGGTGCTCCAGCCGACGGGCGGGGAAGTCCGGGCGCACCAGCAGGAGCGAGCTCACCCCGAGCAGGTCGACGCGCGTCATCCCGGTCGTGCGCTCGGTCGAGAACAGGGTGCGGAGCAGGTCGAGACACGTGTCGCCCTCGTAGTAGACGCAGTACTCCTCCTTGTAGGCCCGATGGCTGACGGCGGTATAGGTGTTCTGGATGGGGTGGGAGTTGAGGTACCAGGCGGAGCCGAGCGGGAGGTAGTGCGCCGCCCGCGGATCGCGCCGTACCAGCATGTCCGTGGCGCCGACCTGCAGCACGTCACCGACGGCGCCGGACAGCGCCGCGCGGTAGACGGAGACCTCGGACGGGGCGTGCCGCTGCGGCGACGGCGGGGTCGGGTAGACCACGTGCTGCAGACCGAACGCCGCCAGCGTGAGTACGCCGACCGCAGGAGCGATCCACCTCGACCGCCCGCTCCGTACCAGCCACCAGAGCACGGCGATCCCGGCAGCCACGAGAGCGACCGAGCACAGGTGCCCGCCCCACCTGGACGGCGCCCGCACCACGGCGAGCACGCCCGCGAGCCCGACCCAGCCCAGTGAGAGCCCGAGCCGGCGCGGTGTGGGCCGGCGGATCCCGAAGCGGTGCCACGTGACGACGAGCAGGACCAGGAGCGCCTCGACGAGGAACGGCTGGAGCCGCAGCGGCCAGCGGAGCGGCCCGAGCTCGGAGGGTCCGTCGACGACGAGCAGCGTCACGAGGGTGACGAGGAGCAGCCCACCGATGGGTCGCCACTCACGGCGGGCCCGGCCCCAGTCGAGCCACAGCACGGCCGGGAGGAACCAGCCGAGGTAGGCGTAGGGCAGCAGGTGCGCGGAGGTGCCGGGAACGGCCGCCGTCGGCAGCACCGACGCGAACAGCGACAGCGGGTCGGTCGCGAACTGCCCGCCGAACCCCCCGAACCCTTCGTCCCGCGCCGTCACGGGGGCGGTGATGACCCCGGGCAGGTAGACGGTCACCGCGACCAGTCCGAGCAGTACGCCGATGCCGAGAGCCCGGAGGAGCGCCGCGCGGTCGCCCCGGAGGCGGCACTCGAAGAGGCAGCCCACCAGCAGGATGATCAGCATGATCGTTCCGTAGACGTAGCCGACGGTGATCAGCAGGTAGCCCAGCACCAGCGCCGGGAGTGGGTTGGCACCGCGGACCAGGCAGCGACGGAGGGCCCACCACACCCACGGGAAGAGCGCCCAGATCGTCTCGCCGGCCGCCCACGACGGAAGGTCGAGGTACTGCGTCATGCCGCCCATCGGGACCGCCACGGCCGCGACATAGGCGGCGGCCGGCGGGGCGTCGTACGAGCGGACGAGGCGGAAGGTCCCCAGCGCGGCGGTCGTCGCCAGCCCCACCTTGACGGCGCTCGCCACGAGCAGGAGGTTCGGCACGACGGTCGCCACCAGGCCGATGCCGATCGACAGCGGCGACCAGAGTCCCCACTGGCCCTCGGCCGCGAGGTTGCCCGCCCGCCAGGCGTGCGGGTCGATGGTCGCCCACTGCCAGTGCCGCACCATCTCGCCGAGGTGGTACCACCAGCCGTAGTAGGCGGCCGGGGTGTCGCCGTACCAGAAGTAGCGATGGTCACCCGGGAGCAGGGCCACGAGCGCGACGACGACGGTGAGCGCAGCGGCGGTCATCCAGGCCGCCTCGGCCCGGACCGAGGGACGGGTCACGGCCTGACCGCCGCCAGGAACACCGACGAGCCGAACGGGAGGTCACGGTGCGAGAGCACGCGCTCGTCCCACCGGCACAGCCCGAGGAGGACGCGCTCGGCGGTGGGCCCGACCTCCGGGACGTCGACCACGTCGGCCGGCCCGGTGGTACGGCGCCGTGACAGGCGATGGCGCAGCCGGCGCACGGCACGCTCCCCGGCGAACATCGGAAAGACGCCCGTGAAGCCGTACGTCGCGCGTCGTACCTCGAAGCCGGCCGCCTCGAGTGCCGCGACGGCCCGGCCCCGGGTGTAGCGGCGGTGATGGCCGTTGGCGACGTCGTGGTCGCTCCACGCCCACTGGTACGCCGGCACGGACGCGAGCAGGCGACCGCCGGGCGCGAGGACCCGGTGGAGCTCGTGGAGCGCGTCCTGCTCGGGCTCGCAGTGCTCGATCACGTCGAAGGCGCTCACCACCTCGAAGCTCGCGTCCGCGAACGGCAGCGCCAGCAGCGAGCCGCAGATGCCGCTCGGCGGACGGAGCCCGCGTGGGTCGAGGTCGAGCGAGACCTTGTGCGGTGCGCTCAGCCAGCCGACGCTCGGGCCGTCGGCGCTCCCGACGTCGAGCAGTCGCTGGGGTGAGCCGACGTACGGCTCGAGGACGGTGCGCAGCAGCTCCGAGCGGGCGCGGTACCACCAGTAGTCGGGCTGCAGGATCGACGGCGAGCCCCCGCGCGGTGTCGGGACGGCGGCTGCGGGCACCGGCGTAGGGTAGCCGCCGCCTCGGTCTGGGAGACTCCCGGGCGTGACCCGTCTCGTGCTGGCCTCGGCCTCACCGGCCCGTCTCGCGACGCTGCGCGCGGCCGGCGTGGAGCCCTCGGTCGTCGTCTCCGGGGTCGACGAGTCGCAGGTCGACGACGCCCCTCCGGCCGCGCTGGCCCTGCGCCTGGCCGAGCTGAAGTGCGCCGCAGTCGCCGGGCAGGTCTCGAGCGCCGTCCTCGTGCTCGGCTGCGACTCGGTCCTGGAGCTGGACGGCGAGGCGCTGGGGAAGCCCGACGACGCCGAGGCCGCCGTACGACGCTGGCGGTCGATGCGCGGGCGCTCCGGGGTGCTGCACACCGGCCACTCGCTCCACGACACCGCGACCGGACGCGCGGCCTCGGCCACGGCCTCGACCGTCGTCCACTTCGCAGACGTGACCGACGCCGAGATCGCGGCGTACGTCGCCACCGGCGAGCCCTTGCAGGTCGCCGGGGCGTTCACCATCGACGGGCTCGGTGGCGCGTTCGTGACCGGCATCGAGGGCGACCACCACAACGTCGTCGGGCTGAGCCTGCCGCTGCTGCGCGACCTGCTCGGCGAGCTCGGGCACGCCTGGACCGATCTCTGGTCGTGACGTGTCGGCTCAGGAGTCGGGGACCCGATCGGCCGAGCCGAGGAGTGGTCGCGGATGGTGGATCATCTCGCCGACCGTGACCGGCTGCCGGAAGACGTACTTGCGGAACAGGTAGAACCGAGCGGCCTGTCCGATCAGCTGGCCGACGACGTTCCCGGCGAGGTTGTCGGACAGCGGGTCGGTCAGGTGGAGCACGTGCCGACTCAGCCAGAGGCACGCGATCGCCAGCGGCATGGTGATCACGTTGATCGCGAAGAACGCCGTACGCCCACCGTCGGGGTGGACCGGCGGGCGGTGCCGGAAGGCCCAGTGCCGGCTCAGCCGGTAGCTGACCAGCATGCCGACCACGTTGGCGAGCACGAAGGCCAGGATCGGCTGCGGGGCCAGCCACGGGTGGTCGGTCAGGTAGAGCCCGTGCACGAGGAAGTTGAAGACCAGGATCGACGCGATCGTCGACAGCCCGCCGGTGACCATGAACCGCCCGATCTCGACGAAGACGTGAGGCAGGCGCGGCACGTGGGCAGTCTAGGGAACCCACCGGTGAATTCCCGTCTCACCGAGGCTTCACGGGCCGCACGTCGGGTCAGGTCGTGTCCGTGGCCGCGTCGCGGACCGCGTCCTCGACCGCGACGGTCGTGACCGGCTGGTGGTGCTGGAGCGTCTCGGGTGCGGCCAGCACGGCGAACACCGGTAGCGCGCACACCGCGGCGCAGAGGGCGAACGCGGGCGAGTAGCCGGCGGCGTCGGCCACCCAGCCGGTCACGACGGGACCGAGTACGGCGCCGAGGTCGCCGGCCATCTGGAACACCGCGACCACGGTGCCCCCCTTGCCGGCCACGACGTCGCCCATCACTGCTCCGGGTGCGACCGAGTCGGCGGCCGCGGCCACGCCGATCAGTGCCGTCGCGGTCACCAGCCCGGCGATCGCCGGCAACGTCGGGAGGAGCACGAACGCCAGGGAGCCGACGAGCAGACCGACGGCGATCACCGGCCGGCGACCGACCGTGTCCGCGATCTTGCCGGTCGGCAGCAGCAGGGCGCCGCTGACAACGCTGACGATGAGGAACGCCGCGTAGGCCCAGCCGGCCGACAGGTGGAGCGCGTCGCGCACGTAGAGCGGCACCATCGCGGACCGCGCGCCGACCAGCACGAAGTCGCCGGCGAAGGCTGCGGCGAGGGCGGCGAGGTAGGCCCGGTTGCGCATCGCGACCGCCAGGGCCAGTGGCTCGGACCTGACCGACTGACGGGCGGCCAGCTCGCTGTGCCGCAGCGCACCGAGCCCGACCAGTCCGGCGACGACCAGCGTGCCGGCGTACAGGAAGAAGGGCAGCCGCAACGAGAACGTCGCCACCGTGCCGACCGCGGGGCCGGCGACCAGGCCGATCAGGAACGACCCCGCCCACACCCCCTGGGCCCGGCCGCGCAGATGGCTCGGCGTGACCCTGACCAGGAGGCTGGCCGCACTCACGCTGAACATGATCGAGCCGACACCCCCGGCGCCGCGCAGGACGAGCAGCTGCCAGTACGACTGGGAGAGCCCGGCCAGTGCACTGCTCACCGCGACGACGCCGATGCCCGTGGCGAGCAGGACGCGCTCGCCGACGGCGTTGACGAGCCGGCCGACGAACGGCGCCATCACCAGCCGCATCAGCGCGAAGGCGCTCACCACGGCGCCGGCGGCGGCCTTGCCGACCCCGAACTCGCGCGCGAACAGGGGTAGCGCGGGCGCGACCAGACCGAAGCCGAGGGCCACCATGAACGCGACCCCGGTCAGCGCCCGTACCTCGGGTGGGAGGTCGCGGAGGAGGCGCACCCTCCGACGCTACTCGACCGGCAGGCCGAGACCGCGGGCGATCAGCATCCGCTGGACCTCCGATGTGCCCTCGCCGATCTCGAGCACCTTGGCGTCGCGGTACATGCGCGTGACGGGGTACTCCTCCATGAAGCCGTAGCCGCCGAACACCTGGGTCGCGATGCGGGTGGCGGTCACGGCCGACTCGGTGGCATGGAGCTTGGCCACGGCAGCGGCCTGCTTGTACTCGCCGGCCGTCGGGCCGCCGCCGCGCATGAGGGCGTCCTTCATCGCGGCGGCCTGGTAGGTCAGCAGGCGACTCGCTCGCAGCATGACCTCCATGTCGGAGATCTGGAAGGCGAGGCCCTGCTTGCGCCCGATCGGTACGCCGAACGTCTGCCGGTCGCCGGCGTACGACACGCTGGCATCTACGCAGGCCTGGATGCAGCCGACCGCGAGCGACGCGATCGCGACCCGGCCGTCGTCGAGGGTGGCGAGGAACTGCGACAGGCCCCGGCCCCGCTCGCCGAGCAGGTTGGCCTCGGGGACGTGCGCGTCCTCGAACGTCAGCGCGTGGGTGTCGGATGCGTGCCAGCCGAGCTTGTCGTACGGCGGCTCGGCGGTGAAGCCCACCGTGTCGCTGGGGACGATGATCGTCGAGATCTCGGGGCGCTCCTGCCCGCCCGAGGACCCGGTCCTCGCGGTCACGGTCACGCAGGAGGTGATGTCGGAGCCGGAGTTGGTGATGAACTGCTTGGCGCCGTTGACCACCCACTCGCCGCCGACCAGCTCGGCGCGGGTGCGCGTGGCGCCGGCGTCCGAGCCGGAGCCGGGCTCGGTCAGGCCGAAGCCGGCCAGGGTGGTGCCGGCGACGAGGTCGGGCAGCCAGGCGTCCTTCTGCTCCTGGGTGCCGAAGGTCTGGATGGGGTTGATGCCGAGGCCGACCGCGGCCTCGAGGGTGATCCCCATCGACTGGTCGACGCGCCCGATCTCCTCGATCGCGACGCAGAGGCTGCTGAAGTCGCCGTGCTCGCCGGCTCCGCCGTACTCCTCGGGAGCGGTGAGCCCCATCAGCCCGAGCTTGCCCATCTGCTGCACCACGTCGGTCGGGAAGTGGTGGTCGCGGTCCCACTGCGCGGCGTGAGGGGCGATCTCGGCCTCCGCGAACTCGCGGACCGTCCGCCGAAACTCCTCGTGCTCGCGTGACAGCTCAAAGCTCATGCGGCACATGCTAGCCGCGCTGGTTAACGTTCGCTAACTTCCGCCGTAGCACGGCGGCGGCTCCTACTCCGGGCGGTTTCGACTCCCCTGCCTCCACGGCCGACTGCTCATCCACAACCTGGACCGGTGTCGGACGACCCGCCTCCGGCGGCGGGTTTCGCGTCCTGTGGCCGGGTGGGGGTGGAGGACGGCGACACCGGGCGGGGCTACGTCGCTGGCGGTCGCGCGTCGCCCGCACAGCGTCGCGGTGGGTTGCCAGGAGCCGGCGGTCGCCGCGCCTACGCACGCTCCCACGCCCCCGCCCCGCCGTCACCACCCTCCGGACGCCACCCGACCCCGGCTCGCGGGTGAAGGGGTTCGATGAAGAAGCCCTGTCCGGCGCCATGATCGGTGGCCGGTCGTGGTTCCTTGAGCGACCGTCACCCCTCCCACGCGGTGTCGGGGGCACGCATGACGCCGGCGTACCCCCCGCCAGGACCAATGCGCGTGGTTCTGAGTACGCCAGCCCGGGCGCAGGGGGTCGCGGGTTGTACACAGGGTGGCAGTGCACAGGGGCGCGGATGAGGATTGCGAGTCGAACACGTGTTCGATACCATACGGGTATGAGTGTCGCGCTGCTCGACCCGCCGCCGGTTTCGGCGCGTGTCGAGCAGGGCCTGGGCCACTTGGTCGCCGACGCCACGGAGTGCCTGGCCAGGGCCTGCTGTGTTGCCGTTGGGTCATTGACCGATGACGCGTTGGGTGAAGCGGTCGCGGAGCTGGCGCGGGTGGAGGCTCGGGCGGCGGCGTTGCGGTTGGCGGTCTCGGCCGAGGCCGATCGGCGCCGGGTGGCGGAGCAGACGGCGGAGGCGGGCACGGATGCGTGGTTGGCCCGGTTGACCGGGTCCACGCGGGAGCAGGCGGCGGGCGGGTTGCGGATCGCCCGCTTGCTCGAGGAGAGGTACGCGGTCACCCGCGCGGCGTTCGCGGCCGGGGAGCTGCGGGTCGAGCAGGTCCGGGTGATCGTCAATGCCGCGGAGCAGGCGCCGGTCGAGGCCACAGCCGGTCAGGTGGCCGCGGCCGAGGGATGGCTGGTGGCCCGCGCGACCGGGGCCGGCACTCGTGCGAGCCGGCCGATGGATGCCAAGCGGTTGCGGCAGGCGGCGCGCCGGATGTTCGCCGCGATCGACCACGACCTGGCCGACCGGCACGAGGCGATCCTGCTCGGCCGCGAGACCCGTACCGCGGAGGCCGAGACCTTCTTCGCGCTGCACGACAACGGTGACGGCTCGTTCAGCGGCCGGTTCCGCATCCCGGAGCTGCACGGCCACCTCCTCACCCACGCCCTGGACCGGCTCACCGCACCACGCCGGCTGACCCGCGACCGGTCCGGGGTCCCGGTGACCGACATGGCCGCGCCGGGACACGACGGGGGCGCCAACATCCACGAGACCCGAGGTGCCGCCCTGTGTGAGCTGATTGAGCACGCCCCCTCGCACGGCTGGCCCGGCCACGGCGGCAACGGCTGCGAAATGCTCGTAAAGATCGACCTCGATGCCTTGCGGACCGGTCTCGGCGCCGCCGGTCTCGACACCGGGGTCGCAATCACCGCCGGCGAAGCCCGACGCCTGGCCTGCAACGCCGGCCTCGTCCCCGCCGTCCTCGGCGGCGAATCGATGCCCCTCGACCTCGGCCGGACACGGCGCCTCCACTCCCGCGCCCAGCGCCGCGCCCTGTCCATGAACCACGACACCTGCGCCGCCGCCGGCTGCTCACGGCCCTTCGCCTGGTGCGAGATCCACCACCACCGACTCTCCTGGGGCCATGGCGGACCCACCAACCTCGACAACGGCCTCCCGCTGTGCGGGCACCACCACCGCCGCGCCCACGACACCCGCTTCGACCTGCGCCGACGACCCGACGGCGAGTGGACCTTCCATCGGCGGACGTGAGGTCATCGTTTGGAGGTGTTCGGGCCTTCGCAGATCACCCGCTCGCGGGGCGGAGCACATGGACGACGTAGTCGCCGTCGTCTGCGAAGGGGCGCAGGTCGTACGACGCGAACCGCGACTCGACCTCGAGACCCGCCGCGGCGCAGTCGCCGACGAACTCGTCGGCGGGGTACGTGCGCGAGGCGGCCGCGGGGGCGCCCCTGACGGCAAATCCGACCAGCAGCCGTCCGGCTGGGACGACAAGGGCCGCCAGGTTGGCGAGCACGGTCCGTTCCGTGTCGGGCGCGAGCAGGACCATCACGTTGCCGACGCAGACGACCAGGTCGTACGACGTGGGGAAGCCGCCGGCCGCCAGCGTGGCGGGCGTGAGCTCGTCGAGACGCGAGCTGACCACGGGTAGCGCGGGGAACGTGGCACGCGACTGCTCGATGATCTCGGCGTCGAAGTCGACCCCGACGACGTGGTGTCCGCGACCGGCGAGCGCGGCGCCGACGCGGCCCATGCCGGAGCCGGCATCGAGGATCCGCGCACCCCGCGGCGCCAGCGCATCGGCGAGACGGGCCTCACCCTCGATGTCCACGCCCTCGGCCATCAGCCGTGCGAAGTGGGCGCCGTACCCGCCCTGGCCGGCCGCCCGCTCCTCGGCCCGCGCCCGCTCCCACCTGGTCTCCCCCATGCCGGTCACCCTAGGACTCACGCCCTGGGACCGCCGGCCGGGCTCAGGCGAGGAGCGCCGCGCACGGTCAGGCCGGGCCGGAGACCGCCGACCGACTCCAGATGACGGACGAACGCCTCGACCCCGCCCGCTGACCAACCCGATCGCCTGGCAGGCGGACTTCGACGGGTACCTGTGCCTGGTCTTCCCACACGAGCGTGGGCTGTTCTCCGTGGTGATCATCCGCGGGCTGAAGGATCCCACGCTGCGGGGGTTGCGACACGACGCAGCGTTCGACGCGGCCGTCGCGGCCATCCCCGGCCTGGACGTCTGGACCTCACCCGAGCAAGCGACGCCCGTCACCGACGTACTGCCGGGTGGGCCTCTGCTCAACACCTACCAGTCGCAGACCGACGACGACGGTCGGCTGGTCCTGCCGGGGCTCTTCTTCGTGGGCGACAGCGTCGCCACCACCACGCCGAGCTTCGGGCGCGGTGTCACGACGACGCTGTGGCAGGGCGAGGCGCTGTTGAGCCTCCTCGACCACGACGGCGACGACCTGGCCGGCACCGGACTCGCCTTCGACGAATGGAGCAACGACATGATGCGCCCGTGGGTCGAGGACCACATCCACCTCGACGGCGCGCGGGCGGCGAGGTGGGGCGGCGCGGACGTCGACGTGGACGCCCCGCTTCCGTCCGACCTGATCCTGGCCGCCGCCGAGGTGCGGCCCGACATCATGGCGTCGGCAGGCGGCTACCTGACCATGGCGGCGCTGCCCGCGTCGCTCCGGGTGGCCGAGCCCATCGCGCGCGAGGTGTACGCCGACGGCTGGCGTCCGTCGTACGCGCCGGGTCCGACGCGCGACGAGCTCGCCGAGATCGTGCGCAGCGCGCTGCCGCAGCGTCAGCCGGCCTGAGCGAGGGCGTCGTCCAGCGCGGCGAGCACGAGGAGCACGGCGTCGGGCCGGGCATTGGGGCCCATCAGGCCGATCCGCCAGACCGAGTCGGCGTACGCCCCGGCGCCGGCACCGATCTCGAGGTCGTGCACCTCCAGGAGGTAACGGCGTACGGCGGCCGAGTCGACGCCGTCGGGGACCTGCACGGTGGTCAGCTCGGGAAGCCGCCAACCGTCGGGCGCGAACAGCTCGAGCCCGCGCGCCTGAAGGCCGTCCTGCAGCTGCCGGCCGGCGGCCTCGTGGCGGGCCCAGACGGCCGGGAGACCCTCGTCGAGGATCCGCGCGAGACCGGCGTGCAGGCTGACCACCATCGCGACCGGGGCCGTGTGGTGGTAGGTGCGTCCGCCGCCCTTGGCCGAGGCCTCGCCGACGTACCCGCCGAGGAGGTTGAGGTCGAGGTACCAGCTGCTCGGCCTCTCGACGCGGCGCGCGAAGGCGCGCTCGTTGATCGTGAACGGCGCCAGGCCGGGGGCCACGCCGAGGCACTTCTGGCTGCCGGCGTAGCCGATGTCGATGCCCCATTCGTCGGCGGCGAGCTCGATGCCGCCGATGCTGGTGACGGCGTCCGTGAGCAGCAGGGCGTCGCCCTTGCCGGCACCGAGCGCCGCGATGTCGGACCTGACACCCGTGCTGGTCTCGGCATGGACGGCGGCGATGATCGCCGGGCTCGGATGGGCCGAGAGCACGCGGTCGACGTCGACGGGCTGTCCCCACTCGTGCTCGACCGCGACGACCAGGGCGCCGCAGCGGGCCGCGACGTCGCACATCCGCTGGCCGAAGAGCCCGTTCACGGCCACCACGACGACGTCGCCGTCGTGGACGGTGTTCACGAACGCCGCCTCCATCCCCGCGGAGCCGGTGGCGGAGATCGGCAGGGTCCGGGCGTTCGTCGTACCCCAGACGGTGCGGAGCATCTCGCACGCCTCGTCCATGAGGGCGAGGAACGCGGGGTCGAGATGTCCCAGCAACGGACGCGCCAGCGCGGCGGTCGCCTCCGGATAGGGGTTGGTCGGTCCCGGACCGAAGAGGTGGCGTTCGTGGATCACGCGGTCGAGGCTAGCGAGTCGGTCCGCTCAGAGGATCGCGCCGGGGTTGAGGATCCCGTCGGGGTCGAGGGCGTCCTTGATCCTGCGGGTCAGCGCCATCACGTCGGGGCCGAGCTGGTCGGGGAGGGCGACCGCCTTGGCCCGGCCGACACCGTGCTCGCCGGTGATCGTCCCGCCCAGGGCGATCGCGGCGGCCATCACCTCGCCGAACGCCACGCGCGCGCGCTGCTCGGCGGCCGGGTCGGTCGGGTCGTAGACGATGTTCGGGTGGGTGTTGCCGTCGCCGGCATGGGCGACCACCGGGATCTCCACGTCGTACGACGCGGCGATGCGGCCGATCGCATCGAGCAGGTCGGGCAGCAGCGGGATCGGGACCCCGACGTCCTCGAGCAGCAGCGACCCGCGCGACTCGAGGGCTGGGAAAGCGGTCCGCCGGGCCTCGATGAACAGCTCACCCTCGTCCGCGTCGTCGGTCACGAAGCACTCGACGGCTCCGGCGGCGGTGCACGCTGCCTGCATCGTCGCAACCTCGACCGACCGCACCTCCCCCGGCGCGTCCGACTGCGCGATCAGGAGCGCCCCGGCGGTCCGGTCGAGCCCCATCGGGCGGTAGTCCTCGACCGCGTTGATCGAGGCCCGGTCCATCAGCTCGCACAGGCACGGACGCATCGTCGACCGCATCGTGACGACCGCCTCGGCGGCGGCGTGCACGGTCGGGAAGGTCGCCACCAGCGTCGACCGGGCCGCCTGGGCCGGCACCAGCCGCAGGATCGCGCGGGTCACGATCCCGAGCGTCCCCTCGCTGCCGACGAACAGCTTGACCAGCGAGAGCCCCGCGACGTCCTTGATCCGCTTGCCGCCGAGCGTGATCAGCGTGCCGTCCGCGAGCACGACGTCGAGCCCGAGCACGTAGTCGGTGGTCACGCCGTACTTCACGCAGCACAGTCCCCCGGCGTTGGTGGCGACGTTGCCGCCGATCGAGCAGATCTCGTACGACGACGGGTCCGGCGGGTACCACAGCCCCTCCTTGGCAGCCGCTGCCTTCACGTCCTTGTTGAAGGCGCCGGGCTCGACCACCGCGACCTGGCACGCCATGTCGATCTCGATCGCGGTCATCCGCTCCAGGCTGAGCACGATGCCGTCGTCCACGGCGCTCGAGCCTCCGGAGAGCCCGCTGCCGGCGCCCCGGGGTACGACGGGGACCCGGTGCTCCGCCGCCCAGCGCACCGCCGTCTGGACCTGCGCCGCGTCCTCCACGCGGACGACGGCGATCGGGGTACCTGCGGACGGGTCGCGCGACCAGTCGTGTCGGTACTTCTCGACGCCGGCCGGGTCGGTGACGACGACGTCACCCGGCAGCGCGGCCCGGAGCGCGTCCAACGGGTCCATGGACCCATGCAACCACGCCGTCGCGAGCCGGCCGCACGGAGTTCAGCTCCAGGGGGGTGACTCGAGGGCCGGGTCGTGGCAATGTGCTTTGGCGGGAAATCCCCACCTGAGCAGCAAGGAGCCTCACCGGATGTCCACACCCACACATGCCACGAGGCGTCGCCTCTTCGCGGGCGTCGCATGCAGCGGTCTCGTCACCGGTGCGCTCGTCCTGCCGGCCCTCGGCGGGGCCACCACCTCGGCTCTCGGGGCCACGCCCTCGACGGCGTCCACGTGCCAGCTCGGCCACGGCATCTCGCACGTCGTCAACCTGGTGTTCGACAACGTGCACTTCGGCCGGGACAACCCTCATGTCCCGTCGGACCTGGAGCGCCTGCCGGCCCTCATGAACTTCATGAAGAACAACGGCACGATCCTGTCCAACACCCACACGCCGATGATCGCCCACACGGCCGACGACAGCCTGAGCATCTACACCGGCCTGTACGGCGACCGGCACGGCCAGCCTCTGTCCAACAGCTACAAGACGTACAACCCCGACGGCACCACCGACCCGGCGGCGTCGTTCGCCTACTGGACCAGTCCGGTGGCCGACACCCTCGCGGCGCCGACCGCCGGTCACGACACCACGCCGTCGATGGTCTACTCCGACACCGTCCCCGCCAGCGGCGCGCCCGACCGGCAGACACCTGCGCCCTGGGTCCCCTTCACCCGCGCGGGCTGCAACGTCGGTGACTTCTCCACGGCGAACATGGTGCTCGAGAACGCCAAGGTCGACCTGCCCACGATCTTCGGTGCGAACTCGCCCGAGGTCGCGCAGTACAACGACGACCCCGACGGCTTCAAGGACGCCGAGGTCGCCGACTACATCGGCGAGGCGGTGCACTGCGCCTCCGGCTCCGCGGTCTGCGCGGACGCACAGGCGGTGAAGTACGGCCAGACGACCCCGACCCCCTCCGCGGTGAGCGACTCGCTGCCGAGCGAGCCGGGCGGGTACCACGGCTTCCAGGCGCTCTTCGGAGCCAAGTACGTCGCGCCGCAGCTGGGCGCGGGAACGCCGAACCTGACCCACAACGGACACCAGGTGACCGACGCGCAGGGGAACCTCGTCGACCTGGACGGCAACACGATCGCCGAGCCGTTCAGTCACCAGCCCGGCTTCCCGGGGTTCAACCCCACGGCGAGCCAGTCCCTGGCCTACCTGGCGGACATGCAGGAGAGCGGCGTCCCGATCACCTACGGCTACATCTCGGACATTCACGAGCGGAAGGCCTTCGACCAGGGCCCCTGCACGACTACGACCGCAACCGGCACCGGCAAGCCGATCGGTCCCGGTGACGAGTGCTACAAGGAGAACGGCGACGCCTACAACCAGGCCTTCGCGAAGTTCTTCCAGCGGCTCGCCGAGGACGGCATCAACAAGTCCAACACGCTGTTCGTGGTCAGCGCCGAGGAGAACGACCAGTTCGCCGGCGCGAACGCCGGACGGGCGCTCACTCCGACCCCGGCCAACTGCAACGGCGTCACGGTGTTCTGCAGCTACCCCGCGAACACGCTCGGGGAGCTCCAGGCCAACATCAAGGGCCTGCTGTCGACCACGCCGAGCGCCACGACGGCGTACGACATGGAGCCGCAGGGTGCGTCGATCTACGTCCACGGCCAGCCGGGCGCGCACGACGCGACGCTGCGTCAGCTGGAGCGCGACACGGCGTCGATGACCGGTGACAACCCGTACAGCGGCGAGATCGGACAGAAGATCGTGAAGTACCAGGCCGGCGGCGTGGAGGAGCGCATCCTGCACATGCAGACGGCGGACCCGCTACGGATGCCGTCGTACACGATGTTCCCGGTGCCGGACTACTTCTTCTCGACCAGCGGTCCCAACGTCTCGGTCAACCCGAGCTTCTCCTGGAACCACGGGTACTACTCGCCGAACATCGACGTCACGTGGTCGTCGTTCGCGGGGCCGGGGGTGGCGGCCGACGGGATCAACGGTCCGACACCGAAGCAGAGCAACGAGTCGCACGACCCCAACTCCGACAACACCGTGCCGCAGGCATCCAAACGCGGCACGTGGGTGGAGGAGGTCGACCTCCGGCCGACCATGCTGTGGCTCCTCGGGCTGCACGACGACTACGCCTCCGACGGCCAGGTGATCTCCCAGGTCCTGTCCCATCCGACGCGCTCGCTGCGTCAGGCACGGACACTGGGTGCCGCGTACCGGCAGATCAACTCCGCCGTCGGTGTGCTCGCGACGGCCACGCTCGAGGCCGAGTCGGCCGCCCTCGCCAGTGGCTCGCCGGGCCACGACGAGGCGTACGACGCGACGCAGGCCGCGCTGACCCACCTCGCCGACCAGCGCGACGCGCTGGCGACGCAGATGAAGGCGCTGCTGGCCCAGGCGGCGAACGGGAACGCCGTACACCGTGGGAGCAGGTCCGACCTGATGGCCAGGGCCTTGCATCTCGTACGCCGGTCCGACCGCCTGAGCCGCTGAGGCACGACCCGGGGCCGGACGCCACGCGTCCGGCCCCGGGTCGTACGGCCGCGGGTCGTGCGGCGCAGCGTCGTACGGCGCAGCGTGGTACGGCGCAGGGTCAGCCGGCGGCCAGGTCGAGCCGCACCGCCTCCACCGTCGGGGTCGGCGTGAGGCCGAACGCCTCCTGGGCGGCCGACGAGTCGAGCACCCACGGCCCCCGGAACTGGTGCTGGGTCTCGCGCAGCTCGCGAGCCAGTGGATGGACGACGCCCACCGACCACACGGCCCAGCCGGGGATCGACGTGAGCTTGGGGCGGACCCCCAGCTGCTCGCCCGCGATCGAGGCGAGCTCGCGCATCGTGCGCGGCTCGTCGCTCGGCACGTGCCAGGCCCTGCCCCACGCCCGTTCGTCGCCGACGCCGGTCACGAGGAGCTCCGCGACGTCCTCGGTACAGGTCCAGGTGTGCGGCTCGTCGAGGGCGGCCGGCACCCAGGCACGGCGTCCCTTGCGCAGTGCGGGGGCGATCATCATCGACAGCAACGAGTTGCCGCCGAGGTAGTCGCTGCCCCGCACCTCGAAGGCGCGGACCCGGCCGGCCTCGTGCGCGGCGAGGGCGTCGGACCACATCGCGTTGCGCACCTTCCCCTTGTGACCGGTGGCCGCGAGCGGGGTCTGCTCGGTGATCGGGCCGGTGACCCGCCCGTAGCCGTAGAGGTTGGCCACGGTCGCCAGGACCGCACCGCTCGTCTCGGCGGCGTGCAGCAGCGACTGCGCGACCGGCGGCCAGTCCCGCTCCCAGCTGGTGTACGGCGGGTTGACGCAGTTGTAGATCGCGGCTGCCCCCGCGGCGACGTCGGCCAGCCCGGTGGCGTCGGCCGCGTCCAACGCGAGGCGCTCCGATCCCTCGGGGCCCGAACCGCTCCGGGTGACCACGCGGACCGTCTCGCCGCGCTCGATCAGCTTCCGCGCGATGGCCGACCCCACGGGTCCGGCTCCGACGACGACGTGCACGCTCATGTGATGTTCTCCTCCATTGATGTGAGCACCGCTCTCGTTTCAGAGCATTGCTCACTCTCAAGACAGAGTCAAGAGCACTGCTCACATTTCTGTGTCACACTGGTGCCATGACCGATCCTGCTCCCGCCGGTCCTCGAGCCCGCGCCCGGGCCCGAGCGGTCGCCGACATCAAGGCGGCGGCGTCCCGACATCTCGCCAGTGACGGCGCCGACCTGTCCTTGCGTTCGGTCGCCCGCGAGCTGGGCATGGTGTCGTCCGGGGTCTACCGCTACTTCGAGAGCCGGGACGCCCTGCTCACGGCGTTGATCATCGACGCCTACAACGACCTCGGAGAGATCGTCGAGCGGGCCGAGTCCGCCGTACGCCGCGGCGACCTGCGGGGGAGATGGCTGGCCACCGGTCATGCGGTCCGCGACTGGAGTCGCGCTCACCCCGCCGAGTACGGCCTGCTCTACGGCACGCCGGTCCCGGGGTACGCCGCCCCGCAGGACACGATCGGACCGGCCAGCCGGCCGGTCGTGGTGCTGACCGCGATCCTTCGCGACGCCATCGATCGCGGCGTCGTCGCGCCGGCGGCCCACGAGAGACTCCCGGCCGCCCTGCGGGCCGACCTCACGGGGATCATCGCCACGCCGGGTTTCGAGGGCCTCACTCCCCCGCTGCTGGCCCGCGGGATGAACGCCTGGGCGGGACTCTTCGGGCTGGTGTCGTTCGAGCTGTTCGGGCGGCTCGCCAACGGGATCTTCGACTACGACGCCTGGTTCGACTACCAGCTGCGGCAGCTCGCCCACCAGCTCGGCCTGTGATCGCCCGCCCCGGTGGGCGGGCACCACCCGACGATCGACGGGTGACCGAGGCCGGGCGATAGTGTGCACGGCGGAGTACCGACGAAGAAGCAGGAGCAACCGTTGCCCGAGGTCAAGCCGCTGCAGAAGGTCCTGATCGCCAACCGGGGCGAGATCGCCGTGCGCGTCATCCGCGCCTGCAAGGACGCCGGCATCGGCAGCGTCGCCGTGTACGCCGACCCCGACCGCGACGCGCTCTTCGTCCGGCTGGCCGACGAGGCCCACAGCCTCGGTGGTGCCACCCCGGCCGACTCCTACCTCGACATCGAGAAGATCGTGGGGGTTGCGCAGAGGACGGGCGCCGACTCGGTGCACCCCGGCTACGGCTTCCTCGCCGAGAACCGCGCCTTCGCGCAGGCGGTGCTCGACGCCGGGCTGGTCTGGATCGGCCCGCCGCCCGCCGCGATCGAGAGCCTCGGCGACAAGGTCAAGGCCCGCCACATCGCCGAGAAGGTCGGTGCCCCCCTGGTCGCCGGCACGAAGGATCCCGTCGAGAACGCCGACGAGGTCGTCGCCTTCGCCAAGGAGCACGGCCTGCCGATCGCGATCAAGGCCGCCTTCGGCGGCGGCGGCCGCGGGCTCAAGGTGGCCCGCGAGATGGACGAGGTCGCCGACCTGTTCGAGTCCGCGGTGCGCGAGGCCGTCAGCGCCTTCGGGCGGGGCGAGTGCTTCGTGGAGAAGTACCTCGACCAGCCGCGCCACGTCGAGACCCAGTGCCTGGCCGACCAGCACGGCAACGTCGTGGTCGTCTCGACCCGCGACTGCTCGCTCCAGCGCCGGCACCAGAAGCTCGTCGAGGAGGCACCCGCGCCGTTCCTCACCTCCGACCAGGTCGACCGGCTCTACACGTCGTCGAAGGCGATCCTGCGCGAGGCGGCGTACGTCGGAGCCGGCACGTGTGAGTTCCTCGTCGGCCAGGACGGCACGATCAGCTTCCTCGAGGTCAACACCCGGCTGCAGGTCGAGCACCCCGTCTCCGAGGAGGTCACGGGCCTCGACCTGGTGCGCGAGATGTTCCGGATCGCCGCGGGCGAGGAGCTCGGGTACGACGACCCGTCGGTCGCGGGCCACTCGATCGAGTTCCGCATCAACGCCGAGGACGGCGGCAACAACTTCATGCCCGCTCCCGGCACGCTCTCGCGGTGGGAGCCGCCGAGCGGGCCGGGGGTCCGCGTCGACGGTGGCTATGTGTCCGGCGAGACCATCCCCGGTGCCTTCGACTCGCTGATCGCCAAGCTGATCGTCACCGGCAGCGACCGGACCCAGGCGCTGGAGCGTTCGCGGCGGGCGCTGGCGGAGTTCGTGGTCGACGGGATGCCCACGGTGATCCCGTTCCACCGCGCCGTCGTCGACGACCCGGCGTACATCGGCGAAGGGTCCGACACCGACGGGCACTTCGACATCTACACCTCCTGGATCGAGACCGGCTTCGACAACCGGATCACGCCGTACGCCGGCGCCTCGGCCGAGGCGGACGATCCCGACGAGCGGCAGACGGTCGTGGTCGAGGTCGGCGGACGCCGCCTCGAGGTCAGCCTCCCCGGCGGGCTGGCTGCCGTGGGTGGGGGCGGGGTCTCGACAGGCTCGACCGCCGGAGCGAGGAAGCCGAAGCGGTCGGCGGGCAAGAAGGCCGGCGCCGCGGCGTCTGGCGACTCGGTGACCAGTCCCATGCAGGGCACCATCGTGAAGGTGTCGGTCGAGGAGGGCCAGGCCGTTGCCGAGGGCGAGGTGATCGTCGTACTCGAGGCGATGAAGATGGAGCAGCCGCTGAAGGCGCACAAGGCCGGCACCGTGACCGGGCTGCAGGCCGAGGTCGGCGCAACGGTCACCAACGGCGCCGTCATCTGCGAGCTCAAGGACTGATGGGCGCGACCGACCCGACTCCCGACGTCGTACGCCTGCGTGCGCCGAGCGAGCGGGTGAGCCCGCGGGCCAGGTGGATGTGGACCGCCGGCGACCTGCTCCGAACGGCGATCGTGATGACGGTGCTGCTGCTGCTGGTCGGGCCGTGGAACTGGTTCGAGCTGCCGGCGTGGGTGCTCTGGGTGGTGGCCGGCGTACAGCTGGCGTACGCCGCGGTGGTGCCGCAGTGGCGCTACCTGGTGCATCGGTGGGAGGTCACCGACACCGCCGTCTACACGCAGACCGGCTGGTGGGCCCGGGAACGACGGATCGCGCCGATGTCGCGGGTGCAGACGGTCGACCACCAGGAGGGTGCGATCTCGCGGCTGTTCGGGCTGGCGACCGTCCGCGTCACCACGGCCTCGTCGGCCGGGGCGCTCACGATCGAGGGGCTGGACCGCGATCGGGCGATCGCGATCGTCGACGGCCTGACCCGGAGGGCCGACTCCGTCCCGGGTGACGCGACGTGAGCGCTGACGTCTTCGACGGGGTGGCCGGCTGGCGGCGGCTCGACCGCCGGATGCTCCTGGTGCACCCGGTCAGGGACATCGGCCGCTACATCGTGCCGCTGATCGCGTTGCTCATCTTCGGCCGCTCGTCCTCCTCCGACGGCGGGCGGTGGGGCCTGATCGCGCTGGGCCTGCCGATCGTGCTCGGACTGCTGCGCTACGTGACCACGAGCTACCGGCTGACCCCTGAGCGGATCGAGCTGCGGCACGGCCTGCTGAACAAGAAGGTGACGTCGGCAGCGCTCGACCGGGTCCGCACCGTCGACGTCACCGCCTCCCCCATCCATCGGGTGCTGGGCCTGGTCACGCTGCAGATCGGCACCGGCCACAGCTCGACGAAGGGAGACGAGCGGATGTCGCTGGACGGGTTGTCGATCACTGCAGCCGGCCACCTGCGCAGCGCGCTGCTGCATCGGTCGCTCTCGGCCGACCCCGAGGTCGCTCCGGAGAGCAACAGGCGCGTCGTACTCACGCTCGATCCGGCGTGGGTACGGTTCGCACCCCTCACGTCGGCCGGCGTCGTCATCGCCGGTGCCGCGCTCGGCATCGTGACGCAGGCCCTTCGCACCTTGGAGTGGGCGCCCTCGGTCGACACCCACCGGCTCGCCCGGCTCGGCGTGACCCTGCTCGTGCTGCTCGGGCTGGCGTCGTTCGTCGTCCTGCTGTGCATGCTCGCCGTCATCGGCTACCTCGTGACCAACTTCGGCTTCCAGCTCAGCCATACGAGGAGCGACGGCTCCTGGCACCTGCGCCGCGGCCTGTTCACCACCCGCGAGACGAGCCTCGACGACGCCCGGGTGTCGGGGGTCAGCATCGGCGAGCCGCTCGGGCTGCGGCTCGCGCACGGCGCCCGCCTGTCGGCGATCGTCACCGGGCTCAACCGCAAGCAGCAGGGCAGCTCGGTGCTGGTGCCGCCCGCCCCGCGCACCGAGGTCGACCGGGTCGCCGCCGAGGTGCTGGGCACCGGCGGCCCGGTGCACCAGGCCCTCGTCGACCACGGTCCGCGTGCCCGTCGACGACGGTGGACGCGGGCCATGGTCCCGGCCACGGCGGCCGCCGTCCTCCTTGCGGGCGCGTCGTACGAGATCGCGTCCTGGCTCGCACCCTTCGTCGTACTGGCCCTGCTCTGCGGCGTCCTCCTCGCCGTCGACCGTACCCGCGCTCTGGGTCACTGCCTGGTCGATGGCTTCGTGGTGGCGCGCTCGGGCAGCCTCAACCGCCGCCGCGAGGCGCTCGCGGCCGCCTCGGTGATCGGCTGGAACCTTCGTGCCACGTGGTTCCAGCGCCGGGTCGGTCTCACCGATCTCGTGGCCACCACCGCCGGCGGCCCCCAGCGCGTCCGGGTCCTCGACCTCGCCGACGAGGCCGCCGTCGGCCTCGCCCGCACCGCCCAGCCAGGGCTGCTCGAGCAGTTCCTGAGCTGACGGGGAACACCTCAGGCGGCTTCGACGAACGGACCGCGGACGGCGACGAGCAGGTCGAAGGCGACCCGACCGCTTTCCTCCTCGATGGCTAACCGTTATCCTCTCCTCACTACCTAACCGTTAGAGGTGAGAGACGCATGCAGCAAGAGGTGGTGCTGGCGCTCCTGGCGAAGGAGCCGTCGCACGGCTACGAGCTACGGGCGCGGATCGAGCGGGCCCTCGGTCCGCTGGCAGCCGGGTTCAACGCCGGTCAGATGTACGTGACGCTGGGTCGGCTCGAGCAGGCGGGGCTGGTGACCTCGACGCGGGAAGCAGCAGCCGAGCGGCCCGAGCGCCGTACCTACGAGCTCACCAGGGAGGGCCGGGAGCGGGTCGGGGACTGGCTCACCGACGTCACCTGGCCACGCCCCGATCTGACCAACTTCCACCTCAAGCTGGTGGTCGCCGCGGCCGGTCGGCTCGCGGACCCGATCGAGGTGATCCGGTCCCAGCGGCGTGCGCTCGTACGCCGGCTCCGCGACGCCCAGCGGGCCGCGATGGCCGAGCCGGACGGGTCGGACGCCTCGCTGCTGCTCGAGGGAGTCGTGTTGCGGATCGAGGCCGATCTCACCTGGCTCGACGCCTGCGAGCGCGTGTGGGGAGCGGGCGCATGACCGCCGCCGTACGAGCACTCGGGCTCGCGAAGCACTACGGCAAGGGCGAGGCGCTGATCCGGGCGGTGGACGACGTCGACCTCGAGGTGGCCCCCGGTGAGTCGGTCGTGGTCGCCGGCCCGAGCGGATGCGGCAAGTCCACGCTCCTGCAGCTCATGGGCGGCCTCGACCTGCCGACCTCGGGCGAGGTCTGGATCGGAGACCGCCGGATCGACGGCACGTCCGAACGCACGCGAGCCCGGCTTCGCCGCCACCACGTCGGCTTCGTCTTCCAGGACTTCCACCTGATGGACGAGCTGACGGCGGTGGAGAACGTCGAGCTGCCGGCCCTGCTCGCCGGTACGCCCTCGGGCCAGGCCCGCCGGAGGGCGGTCGACCTCCTGGGCGCGGTGGGCCTTTCCGACCGCGAACGACACCGACCGGCCGCGCTGTCCGGTGGGCAGAAGCAGCGCGTCGCGATCGCGAGGGCACTGGTGAACCGGCCCACGGTCCTGCTCGCCGACGAACCCACCGGCAACCTCGACAGCGCGGCCACGACCGAGGTGCTCCGGCTGTTCGAAGGTCTCCGGAGCGAGGGTCAGACGCTCGTCGTGGTCACGCACGACCAGCGGACGGCGGCCACGGCCGACCGGATGGTCGCCATGCGCGACGGTGCGCTCGTGGACGACATCGCGCTTCCGACCGGTACGACGTCCGCGATCGACATCCTCTCCGTGGGGGGCCGCGAATGAGTCGGCTCCGACTCGCCTTCCGCCTGGCCGAGCGCGACCTGCGCCGCCGGGCCACCGAGACGGTGCTCCTGTTCATCGCGCTCGCCGTGGCGGCGACCACGTTGACGATCGGGCTCGTCCTGCACGGGCAGACCGCGGCGCCGTACGACCTCACGCGGCAAGCCACGTCCGGGCCTGATGTGGTCGCCGTCCTCTTCCCCGCTCCGAACCGGAAGATCACTCCCGCAGACCGGGCCCGTCTCCGGTCGGTGGCGCGGCGCCCGGAGGTGTCCGCGCGAAGTCGGGCCTTCCCCATGACGTGGACCTCGATCGACGCCCACGGCGTCTCCGGGGTCGCCGAGATGCAGGGCCGCGACGCGACCGCGTCGCCCGTCGACCGTCCGCGGCTCGTGAGCGGTCACTGGGTCGATCGCGACGGTGTGGTGATCGAGCGTGCGTTCGCCCAGGGCATGGGCGTCTCGGTGGGTGACCGGGTGGATCTCGGGGGGCATCCGGTGCCCGTGGTCGGCATCGCGGTCTCCGCCGCGCTCCCGCCGTACCCCCAGCTCTGCACGATCGGGTGCATCCTCGACCGGTCGGACTGGCTCTCCGCCGAGCCCGGCCTGGTGTGGGCGACCCGGCACCGCGTGACCACACTCGCCAGCGCCCGGGAGCCGCTGGTGTGGTTCCAGTACCTGAAGCTCACCAACCCGGAGTCGGCGCCGGCCTTCGCCGACCGCTACGGCAGCGGTGGCCCGCCGGCGGGCCGCCCCGAGCTCAATCCCTGGCAGAACATCGCCGGCCGCCAGGCTGAGCAGCTCGCCAACGAACGCGCGGCGGTGATCTTCGGTGGCACCCTTCTCGTGATCCTCGCGCTGGCCACGCTCGTGGTGCTCGTCGGCGGCCGGATGGCAGACGAGGTACGGCGCGTGGGGATGCTCAAGGCGGCCGGCGCAACACCGGGGTTCGTCACCGGCCTGCTGCTGACGTCGTACCTGGGCATCGGTCTGGTGGCCGCCGTGCTCGGACTCGTGCTGGGTCGTCTGCTCACGCCGAGGTTCGTCACGCTGTCTGCGGGCCTGCTCGGCCGGGTCGGTGCCACCTCGGTCACCGTCACGGACGCCGTCGCCGTGATCGGTTCGGTGCTCCTCATCGTGGTCGTCGCTGCGGTGGTCCCCGCGTGGCGAGCCGCACGGACCAGCACGGTGCGAGCGCTCGCCGAGGGCGGACGCACGCCCCGGCGCGGTGGCCCGCTCGTGGCGTTGTCCGCGAAGCTGCCGGCGCCGGCGCTGCTCGGTCTGCGGCTGGCGGCACGGAGGCCCCGTCGTGCCGCGCTCACGACCCTCTCGGTCGCGGTGGCCGTCTGCGGCAGCACCGTCGTCCTCTATGCGCAGACCAGCCTGCACGCGGAGCGCGGGAACGCCGGTGGCCCCGCAGACCCGCAGATCGCTCAGCTGCACACGGTGACGACGGCCTTGACGCTGCTCCTGGCGGTGATGGCCGCGGTCAACCTCGTCTTCGTCACCCGTGCGAGCGCCGTCGACGCGCGCCGCGTCCTGGCCGTGGCTCGCACGCTCGGCGCCTCGCCGGCCGAGGCCGCTGCCGGTCTCGGACTCGCTCAGCTCGTTCCGGCCGTAGCGGGCCTGTTCCTGGGTGGGGTCGTCGGACGAGTCCTGTTCCACGCACTGTCGTCCTCGCACAACGCGACTCCTTCGACGACCCAGATCGTCGGACTGGGGCTGGTCACCGTGGTCCTCGCCGTGGCGCTGACCGCTGTCCCGGCTCGGCTGGAGGCGCACCGTCCGATCGCGGAGACCCTGCGCGAAGCGTGAAGGTGGGGACGTCTACCCCTTGCGTACCGGGTAGCGCAGGTGGGTCACGCCGACGCCCGCGACCACGGTCGGGTTGCCCAGGGTGGCCGGCGTGTCGGAGAGACGGTCCAGGAGTCGAACACCCGAGCCGAGCAGCACCGCAGCGATGTCGACGTTGATCTCGTCGAGGAGGCCGGCATTCAGGCACTGCTGGATCGTGTCAGCTCCGTGAACCCCCACGGACTTCCCGTCGGCCGCGGCCTTGGCTTGGTTCACCGCGCTCTCGATGCCGTCGGTGACGAAGTGGACCGTCGAGTCGGGTCGCGGCCATCCGGCAGGGACCTGGTGGGTCACGACGAAGGCCGGGCCCCAGGCATGGTTTCCGCCCCAGCCTTCGGCAGCCTCGAACGTGCGTCGACCGGTGAGCATGGCACCGAGCTCAGACGTGAGACCACGGAGATGCTCGGCGCTCGGACCGGACACCTTGAAGGTCATGGGAGCCGACCCTCCCGTGCTGACCTCGACGTCCCCCGAGGCGGTGTACCAGTCGAACACTTCGGCCACACCGTCGTTGCGATCGGCGACGAACCCGTCGAGCGACATGGACATGATGGCGACAACCTTGGTCATCCGATGCTCCTCATCCCGGGTGGTCCGGATGACCACCGTCTACCCCACCACGAACGGCGTCGCGCTGATACGACAGCCATCCAACCCAGGACGACGCGCCCACGCCACCACCGCGAAGCCTTCGTCGTACCGCCGTGGGCGACCGGCACGGAATGACGGGGGTCCTAGGCCGACGGAGTGGTCGAGGCCAGAAGGCGTCGCGCCCGACGACCGAGGTCGTTCAGGTCCACCCGACCCGCGTCGGCGGCGGAGGCGAGACGCGCGGCCAGGTCGAGAGCCTCGTCGAGCTCGGGCCCCGTGATGGCGGACTCCTGGCCCATGTCGCGAAGGATGGTCACCTCGGTCCGCGAGGCGATCAACGGGTCGGCGACGCCATCGATCCACACCCTGGTACGGCGGCCGTCACCGCGTTCCTCGCCGGTGATGCGCTCGAGCGCGAAGATGCGGTCGGCGCGCGCGAACGTGCCGAAGCCCAAAGCCACCATCCGGGAGTCCGACGCCACGTAGCCATCTTGACATCAGGCACCGACAACGATCCCGCGCTCGCGGTGTCGGACCGGGCTGATGCCGTTCGTGGCGATGGTGGAGGGTGGGCGCAGGAGCCACCCCGGAACAGGAGCAGACATGACCGACTACCTTCTCACCTCCGGCGGGGTCACGAACCTGCGCATCCGCGATGCGCTGGTCGACCTGCTCGGCCAGCCGATCGCCGAGTCCACCGCGCTCTGCATCCCCACCGCGGAGTACGGCCACCCCGGGTGTACGCCGGCCTCGGCCTGGCGCTTCGTCGCCGGTCGGTCGCCGTCCCCGATGTGCGACCTGGGCTGGAGGTCGGTGGGCCTCCTCGAGCTCACCGCACTGCCGAGCATCGGCCGGGAGCGCTGGGTCCCCTGGGTCCGGGAGGCTGACGTCCTGCTGGTCGACGGCGGCGATGCGACGTACCTGTGCCACTGGATGCGGGAGTCCGGGCTGGCCGACCTCCTGCCATCACTGTCCGACCTGGTCTGGGTGGGGGTGAGCGCCGGAAGCATGGTGATGACCCCACGGATCGGCGACGACTTCGTCAACTGGAGGCCGCCCACCGGAGGCGACCGCACTCTGGGGATGGTCGACTTCTCGATCTTCCCGCACCTCGACGACGAGCTGATGCCGGACAACACCCTTGCCGAGGCGGAGCGATGGGCCGCCGACATCGGGGGTACGGCGTACGCCATCGACGACCAGACGGCCATCAAGGTGACCGACGACGGCGTCGAAGTCGTCTCCGAGGGGCACTGGAAGCTGCTCGGCACCTAGGGCCGCCGTCGCCACCGATGCTGATCGGCGTCGGGTGCCCGGCGGGTCAGCCCTGGAGCGAGAGGTTGTTGCCGTCGGGGTCGAGGAACCACGCGATCCGGGCGCCACTGGGCGACGTCCAGATCCCGCGGTCGTCCTGGACCATGCCGTCGTACCGGTTGAACCGCACGCCGGCGGCCGTGAGTCGGTCGATCTCGCCCTCGAGGTCGGAGACCGACCAGCCGAGCACGGTGTACGGCGCCGCCGTGACCTGCTCGACGAGGGTGATCCGAAGCTGAGTCTCGGCAGTGTCGTTGACCAGGGCGAACGGACGCGCGTCCACGAGCTCGAGGCCGAGCACGTCGCCGTAGAAGCGATACGCCGCGTCGAGGTCGCTGACCCCGACGAACCCGACCTGCTCGGCACTCTGCAACATGCGTCGTCCACCTAGTGACGGCGTTGACGGTCGCCTGCGTCCCGAGACCGACTCTTGCGCACAGTATCCCCGGCACGTGGGGGGACCAGCTACCGCGAAGAGGCAACCCGGAGGAGTCCTTCGTGCATCTCATCGTCGACCCGGAGCCTCCGGGACGACGGGAGCGATCCGATGGCAAGCACCAGCAAGCGCCTCTTGTGGCTGACGGCGTTGACGACGGCGTCCTTGGCGGTGACGGGTTGTGGAGGTGCGCAGGGCAGGTCGCCTGCTGCGCGGGTGGTGTCGACGCAGACTCCCGCGCCGAGTCAGCCAGCGCGTTCGGTGACGCCGAGGCCGAGCCCCACGAGTGATGCTCCGGCGTCGCCCACTCCTTCGCCGGTGGTTCAGGTCGACGCTCCCGCACCACCGTTCGCCCTCGTCACGAGCGACGGGTCGAGCACCGTTCACGTCTCCGGTCGCCCGGTGCGCTTCCCGGGGCCGGTCACCGACGCGGTGGTCTCCCCCAACGGCCTCGTCCTGGCGTACGTCGACGGGCGGGGCAACATCGCCACCGCGCAGCTGGACGGCACCGGCGTACGCACTCTGACGGCCACCGACCCCGACGTACGCCGTGCCCAGCCGACGTTCGAGGACGGCGGTGCCGAGATCGTCTTCACCGAACGCGGGAGTGACGGCGTATGGCGCCTGAAGGAGGTGGCCGTGGACGGTCATGACGACCTCGCCGCCGGCAAGCCGGACCCGACCGTTCTGGAGACGAAGGCGGACGGCGGCCACGACACCGCTCCGAGCGCCACCTGGTCCCAGACCTCGCACAGCGAAACCGCCGTCAGCGTCCTGCTCTTCCAGCACCGCACGGCAAAAGGCCTGATGAAGGTCTACATCGCCGACCGCAACCAGCGGGGCTTCGGCTCCTACCCACTGCTTCCGGGTCGGGCACCCGCCGTCTCGCCTACCGGCGACCGGTTCGCCTTCATCGGCTCGAACGGCGAGATCGATGTCCAGTCGTTGCCCGTTCCCGGTCGGAGGCCGCATCCGACCCAGGTCACCTGGGGCGCCCACCCCACCGGTCATCTGGCTTGGTCCCCGGATGGCCGGCGGCTCGTCTTCTCCACGCACGACGACGTGGAGACGGTCGCGAGCAGCCCGATCCACCCCGGACGCAACCCGGTCCGCGTCGTGCTCCGCCATCCCGGCGTCGGGAGCATGGCGACCCTGGCTCGGCCGACGGTCGGCGTGTACGCGGGCAGCGACCCGGTGACGACCGCTGTGGCCGTCTCACGCGCACACTTCGTCGACGGCCTCCACATCGCCATGGACGAGACCGCCAGCTTCGGCCTGTCCATGGCGAACCACGTCACCCTGGTCAGCGCCGACGACCCCTCGGCAGCGGCCCCCGCGATCGCGATGTCCGGCGCCGGCCCGATCCTGTTCGTGCGCGACGGACGGCTCGATCCGCTGGTGCGGGACGAGATCGCGCGGCTTCTCCAGCGCCCGCACGGGATGAAGACGCACGCCACCGTCGACATCGTGGGGACCACGAGCGCCGTGCCCGCCAGCGTCGCGGCGGAGGTCGGGGACCTCGGTTTCCGCGTCCGGCGCTTCGCCCCCGAGGCCGCGGCGGCCGACGCCGCCCAGGCAGTACGCGGCTGGTACCCGTCGTACGTCGTCGTGTCGGCGAGCGACCTGCCGGCGCTGGCGTCCTCTGTAGGCAGCACCACCACCCCGGTGCTGCTGACAGACGGCTCCACGATGCCCGCCGCGACCGCCGCCAGGCTCGACAAGGCGCAGCGCAGCGGTGGCCCGCCCTCGACGGTGTACGCCGTCGGCGAGCAGGCGCAGGCCGCGGTGCGGTCCTCCTGGCCCGGCAAGCGTCCGATGCACATCGTCGAACTCGGCGGCCCGGACCCCTTCGCCAACTCGCTCGCAGCGGTGCAGGGCCTGTACGACGCACCCCACCGCCTCGGCGTCACCACGGTGGCGGACTGGCGAGACACCCTGATCGCCACCATGGTGGGACCGACCCTGGTGGTCCCCGACGGGCCGGGTCTCGAGGACGCCACCAGGACCTGGCTGTCCGCGAGTCAGGCGGCGATGCGAGCCGTCTACGTGTTCGGGGGTTCGGCGACGCTTGTCGCAACCGTGGGGCACGCGGTGTACGGCGACCGGTTCGTCGTACGACGGGCGCCCGGCGACATCCTGGGGTGAGCGCTCACAGATAGCGCTGCGCGCGTGCCTGCGCAGCCGCCTCGTCCCGGAGCAGCCACGGCGGACACGTCTCCTGTGAGGGCGCCTCGTGCGCCGTACCGTCGCGAAGCCTCGCGAGGTGCTCCTCGCCGAGCAGATGCGGCAGGAAGTCGACCAAGCCGCGATACCGGAACTCCACGCGCTCGCCCACGCTGAACTCGAACGTCTCCAGCGACACCACCGCACCACCGATCTCGCCGATCGCGCCCCGGGCGTCGCCTCGCGCGATGCGAGCACCGGGGACCGCCACCTCGAGTCGTCGCCGTGCGTTGGGCCGGGCCAGCCACGGGCACACCACCGCGGCATAGAGCATGCACAGCCGGTGGCCCGGCGGCTCGACCGTGCTCGCGACGTTCTCGAAGTCGGCAGGGTGAGTCACCATCGCGACCGCCTCATCGGCCGAGACGACTCGCCATACCGGCCCCTTCCCCAGCGCGAGCCCGCAGATCGAGCACCGACGCTCGACCGCACACACCAGGATCCGAGCCGGACTCGTCACCGCGAAGTCCGGAGCCCCGTCACGCCACGGCGTGATGGCCAGCACCGGGAAACCCCGCTCATCGCGCGGGCGCGCGGCGATCGCGGACGGGATGGGCACCTGATCTGGCTGCACGCACGAAACGCTAGCCAGTCGTCACGGATCGACCGCGGAGGCGTGGCCGGCGCGCGGTGGTCGATGCCGCGTCCAGACCGCCAGGTGTCACCGATCCGAACGCTCGACCCGCGCGAGCCAGTCGGCGACCAGCGCGCGCAGGACCTCCGGCTGCTCGTGTGGGAGCGCGTGGCCGGCGTCGTCGACCACCGCCAGCGAGGCGTGCGGGTAGTGGTCGAGGAGGTCGGCGGCCGCGGCGTACCCGACGGTCGAGTCCAGCCGCCCCGCCACGACCAGCGTCGGACCGTCGTACGGCGGGCCGTGCTCCGGCGCGAGCTCCCATCGCTCGCCGATGCGCTCGAGGGCGGCCGTGTCGGCCAGCGCGGCTGCGGGAGCGACGTACCGCTGGTAGCGCTCCAGCAGCTCCGGGGACTGGACCACGAAGTAGCTCCGGAAGACGTCGTCGCCGAGCTCACCCGACCCCACCACGACGCGGTGCTCCGGGACGTCGCGCGCGCCGGGCAGCAGCGGACAGACCAGCGCCAGACCGGCGACCTGATCCCGTACCCTCGCCGCCATCGCCTGCGCGTAGTAGGCGCCGGCCGAGTGGCCGAGCAGCAGGTACGGCGTCCCGTCGGTCACCGTCTCGGCGAAGTCGAGCAGCGCGTCGAGGACGTCCTCGGCGCTGCGCATCGCGTCGGGAGCCGCCGTCCGCCCCATCCCGGGGAGATCGGGATAGATCCGCCGGAACCCGGCAACCCCGCCGAAGGCCGGCTCGAAGCAGGCCTCCGGCTCGCGGTGGTCGACGCCGGCGCCGTGCAGCACCAGCACGGGTCGGCCAGCGCCGTGCTCGACGTGGTGGAAGGTCACCTCGCCAGCTCGAGTCTCCACGCCGGCCAGCCAACCACGGCCGGGACGAGCAGGCGACCGTCGCCTCGCTCGACGTACCGCCAGCTCACGACTTCTGGACGTACTCCACCGGACGTTGGTCCCTGGTCCTCAGGTGCTCGCCCGAGCAAGCGTGGACCTGGCACAGGTACGGCGACGCACCTGGTCCCGGACGGGGACTCGACGCACCGCCCGGTCACAGGCTCAGCGAAGAAGAGAGACGAGATGGCTACCAAGGCCCTGATGCGGGCGACGTGCCGCTACTGCCGCCGCCCGATCGGACTGTCCTACTGGTCCGGCTGGATCGACCTGACCCCGCACGGGTCGCACGACATGTGCTCCGGGACGATCTCCGCGGTCCACGAGCCCGTCTAGGCCACGCCCCACGGGTTCAGCGGAGAACGCGCGACCGCTCCGCGTCGAAGAACGGCTTGAGCGAGGCCCGGGCCGGCACACGCGTGCCGGCCACGTCGATCTCGAACGTCCCTCCGGCCAGGTCGGCTGCGGTGAAGCCCTCCTTGCGGGCGATCGCGGCGATGCCGCACGCGGCGCCGAGGGAGTGGCCGAACCCGCCACTGCGGACGTGGCCGACCGGGTCGCCGTCCCAGTACACCGGCTCGTCGCCGAAGAGGTCGTGCTCGGGCGAGTCGAGCAGCACGTTGACGAGCCGCCTGTTCGGCGGACCCGACTCCCGCTGCTCGAGCAGTGCCTCACGCCCGACGAAGCCGCCGGGCTTGTCCCAGGCGACCGCGAAGCCGAGCCCGGCCTGCAGCGGAGTGTCGGTCGAGTCGATGTCGTGACCCATGTCGCGGAACGCCTTCTCCAGCCGCATCGTCTCCAGCGCCCCGACGCCCGTCGGGCGGAAGCCCAGGTCGGCGCCGGCCTCGCGCAGCTGGTCGTAGAGCGTGGCGCCGAACTCCGTCGGCACCAGCAGGTCCCAGCCCAGCTCACCGACGTACGTCACCCGCAACGCCCACAGCGGGGTGTAGCCGAGCTCGACCTTCTGCGCGGTGAGGTAGGGGAAGGCGTCGTCCGACCAGTCGTCGGGGCTGAGCCGCTGCAGCAGCTCGCGCGACCGCGGGCCCTGGACCGACAGCAGGGCATGCCCGCTCGTAACATCAGTGACGACGACGAACTCTCCGTCGCGGGTGTGCCGGCGGATCCAGGCCGGCACCCGGCGGTGGATGGTGTCGCCGCTGATCACGACGTACGCGTCGTCGGCGAGCCGGGTGACGGTGACGTCGGCGATGATCCCGCCGTGGCCGTCGAGCCACTGGGTGTAGACGACCCGGCCGACCGGGGTGTCGACGTCGTTGGCGCAGACCCGGTTGAGCACGGCGCTCGCATCGGGCCCCTGCACGAGGTGGTGCGACATCAGCGAGAGGTCGAAGATCGCGAACGCCTCGCGGGCGTGGAGGTGCTCCTCGCGGGTGCGCTCGAAGCCCTCGCCACGCGCGAAGCCCCACTCGACGGTCGGGGTGACGCCCGGCCCGGCGAAGTAGTCGGGGAACTCCCACCCGCTGGTCGCCACGAAGTGGGCGCCGTCGGCGGCGTGCTGGGGATGGTACGGCGACCGGCGTACGTCGCGGCCCATCCGTGGCTGGGCGTTCGGCCAGGCCACGTCGTTGAGCAGGAACCCCAGCCGCTCCACGGTGCGCTCCCGGCGGAAGAGCCGGGTCGCCTGGAACTCATGGGCCCGGTCGACCGCGACCGCGGTCACGTCGAGCGGCGGGTGCTCCTCGATCAGCCACTGCGCCATGACGTGGCCCAGCCCGCCCCCGGACAGGATGCCGACCGAGTTGAGACCGCAGGCGAGATAGAGGTTGTCGACCTCGGGCGCCTCACCGAGCATCGGCGAGAGGTCGTCGGTGAAGCTCTCCGGCCCGCAGAAGAGCGTGCGGATCCCGGCGTCCTCGAGGGCCGGGAAGCGCCGCATCGCGACCTCGAGGAACGGCGTCAGCCGGTCCCAGTCGGGTGGGAGCACGGCGAACGCGCTGTCCCGCGGCGTACCGTCCAGGGCCCAGGCCTTGGCGACCGGCTCGAACATGCCGACGAGCAGGCCGCCGCCCTCCTCGCGGTAGTAGCCGTAGGCCTCGCCGTGCTCGATCACCGGCACCGACTCCGGCGTCACGCCCTCGATCGGCTCGGTGAGGAGGTAGTAGTGCTCGGCCGCCTGGAGCGGCACGGTGACGCCGGCCCTGGCCGCCAGCTCGCGCCCCCACAGCCCTGCGGCCAGCACGACCTTCTCGCACTCGAGGTCGCCGCGCTCCGTGCGGACGCCGGTCACTCGGCCGGCCCCCCGGCCGTGATCCAGGACGAAGCCGGTGACCTCGGTGTCCTCGAAGATCCGTACGCCGCGCTGTCGCGCACCCTTGGCCAGCGACATCGTCACGTCGACCGGGTTGGCCCGCCCCTCGTCGGGCGTCCAGAAGCCGTGGATGACGTCGTCGGTGTGCATCAGCGGCACCAGGTCGGCGACCTCACGCGGCGACAGCACCTCCTTGGTCATCCCCACCGAGCGCATGTACGCCGTCTCGCGGCGGAAGCCCTCGTCGGAGCGGGGCGTGGTGGCCAGCTGGAGGTAGCCGCACCGGCGGAACCCCGTGGACAGCCCGGTCTCCTCCTCAAGCCGGGCGTACAGCTCAGCGGAGTAGCGCGCCATCCACAGGGCATCCTCGGTCGTGCCGCCCGAGACCACCTCTCCTGCCGCGTGCCAGGTGGTGCCCGAGGTGAGCTGCTTGCGCTCCAGGAGCACGACGTCGGTCGCACCGAGGAGCGCCAGGTGGTAGGCGATCGACGTACCGATCACGCCGCCACCGACGACGACGTACTGCGCGCGGCCGGGCAGGTCGCCGGACGACGAGGGGGACGCGGTCCCGGCCCGAGCGGCAGCGGGGTTGATGGCGGAGAAGTCGAGCGACATGAGGGCACCCTGCCACTGTTTGAACCGCTGTTCAATCGGTACGACGGTGCACATCGGGCCGTCGTGATGAGGCGACGAGTGCGAGTCAGCGGCCGGTGTAGTGCTGGTCTGCCACCTCGAGAGCCTCGTCGAGAACAGCCAGGCCTTCCCGCAGTTCGTCCGCGGTCGTCGTACAGGGCGGTACGACGTGCAGCCGGTTGAAGTGGGTGAACGGCCAGAGGCCGCGCTCCTTGCAGGCGTTCGCGAGCTCGACCATGGGCTTGGCGTCGGCGCCGCCGGCGTTGAACGGCACCAGCGGCTCGCGGGTCTCCCGGTCCCGGACCAGCTCGAGGGCCCAGAACACGCCGAGGCCGCGGATCTCCCCGACCGACGGGTGGCGATCCGCGAGCCTCGCCAGCTCTGGACCGATCACCTCGTCACCCATCGCCCGGGCATGCTCGACGATCCCCTCCTTCTTGAAGATCTCGATGGAGGCGACCGCGCTGGCGCAGGCGAGCGGGTGGCCGGAGTAGGTGAGGCCGCCGGGGTAGACCCGCTGCTGGAAGGTGTCGTTGATCGCGTCGTTGATGAGCACACCACCGAGCGGGACGTACCCGGAGTTCACCCCCTTGGCGAAGGTGATCAGGTCGGGGACGACGTCCCAGTGCCGGATCGCGAACCACTCCCCCGCTCGCGCGAAGCCCGACATCACCTCGTCGGCGATCATCACGATCCCGAACTCGTCGCACAGCGCGCGGACGCCGGCGAGGTAGCCGGCCGGCGGCACCAGGACGCCGTTGGTGCCGACCACCGTCTCGAGGATGATCGCGGCCACCGTCGCGGGTCCCTCGAACGTCACCAGGTCGCGCAGGTGGGCGATCGCGCGCTCGCCCTCCTCCTCCTCCGTGCTCGCGTGGAACGCCGAGCGGTACAGGTAGGGGCCCCAGTAGTGGACGACGCCCGAGACCAGCGGCTCGTTGGGCCAGCGCCGCGGGTCGCCGGTCATCGCGATCGAGGCGGCGGTGGCACCGTGGTAGGAGCGGTATGCCGCGAGCACCTTGTGTCGGCCGGTGTGCAGGCGGGCCATCCGTAGGGCGTTCTCGGTCGCCTCCGCGCCGCCGTTGGTGAAGAACACCCGGCTCAGGTCACCCGGGGCGACCCCGGCGATCAGGCGCGCGGCCTCCGAGCGCGCGTCGTTGGCGAACGACGGCTGGATCGTCGTCATGTGCTGGGCGTAGTCGACGATCGCCTGCACCAGCTGGGGGTGCTGATAGCCGATGTTCACGTTGACGAGCTGGCTGGAGAAGTCGAGGTAGCTCCGCCCGTCGTAGCCGGTGAACCGCGAGCCGGACGCGCTCCGGATCGGTAACGGGTCGATCAAGGCCTGCGCCGACCAGGAGTGGAAGACATGGGCGCGGTCGAGCGCGCGGACCGTGGCCTCGTCGGTGGGGATACCGGCCAGAGGGCCGTCATAGGTCGGAGTCATCTGCACGCCTCCTGCGTGTCGGACAGGTTCAGAGGTGCGGCGCTGGTCGGCCCCGTCGGCGAGGATCCCGCTGGGCGGCGAGCTTCCCGGGTCCGCCGGTGACGCAGCCGTCGCCCCCGAGGGTACGGCGAAGCCGGGCTTCCTCGAACAGCCCCGGCATGACCTCCGTCCTGCTCTGTCCCCCGATGGATGCAGCGTCCGTCCGAGTCGACGCAGTACTGGTCGTCCGCTCAGTGGTCGGGCCGGGGACGGATCTTGAAGGACGCCCACATCGAGGTGGTGTTGCCATCCCACCCGGGCATGCCCGAGCTCTCGCTGAACATGTTCACGATGAAAGCGCCGTGACCGCTTGCCGCCGGCGCGAGAGGAACGACGTCCGCCGCCCCCGTGCGAGTCCCGGAAGCGTCTCGCACAGTCACGAGCACGGACGGTGCGCGTCCTTCGAGAGTCACGGTGAACGCCGTCCATTCCTGCAAGGCGGCGTGAGCGGCGAGTTCGCTCGTCACCAACCGCACGTCGTCGACCAGGTAGAGCAGCCGGTGCTCCACAAGATGCTCCAGGACGAAGGCTCGGGCTTTGGCTGCGCTGCCGGGCTCTGCCGGGAGCAGGGTCTCGTGCGACCACAGTGGATCCTGGTCCATCGCCGTCCCCCAGCGTCGAACGCACCTCATCGACCGGATGTCATGGCGGGGTCTGGGCTCTGACGGCCTCGTTCGAACTATAGCCCCGGATTGCCGGTCCCTGGCGCCAGAGGTGCCCAACGTCCCCTCGGTCAGGACGTCTTGCTCTCACGTCCGGTCGACCGGCGTCGTAGCGTCGACTCATCACACCACGTGCTCCTGGAGGGTTACATGCGAAGACGGCCGGTGGCACTGCTCGCAAGCCTCGTCCTCGCCCTCAGCGCAGTGGCGCTCGGAGCCCCGAGTCCAGCACAGGGCCTCTCGGCGCCCACGATCTCATCGGTGTCGCCTCGCTCCGGATCGATCACGGGCGGTACCCGGGTGACGATCCTCGGCTCGCGGTTCCGGCACGTGAAGTGGGTGCACTTCGGCACGACGGCCGCTACGTCGATCCGGGTGGTGTCACGGAGGAAGCTGTTGGTGACCTCCCCGGCGCATGCGGCTGGCGGTGTTCATGTGCGGGTCAGGAGCGCCTCGGGTACGTCGCGGGCACGCACCGCGGACCGCTTCACCTACGGGGTCCCGCCCACGGTCACAGATCTCTTGCCGTCCAGCGGGTCCACCGACGGGGGCACGCGGGTGACGATCACCGGCACCCACCTCTCCGGAGCTCGGTCGGTGACCTTCGGCGGAGTTCCCGGCACCGGTCTGAAGGTGCACTCTCCCACCTCGTTGACCGTGCTGAGCCCGGCTCACGATGCCGGTGCGGTGGCCGTCCGCGTGGTCACCCGCTTCGGCAGCAGCCGGCCCGGCACTCCCGGCCGCTTCGCCTTCACCGCACTGGTCTGGGGCACGCCCACCCTGATCCAGCCCGACCCCGACGACCTCGCGGTGCTGGTCGACGTGTCCTGCGCGTCGTCGGACTTCTGCGTGGCCATCACCAAGAACGACCGGGCGATCACCTACAACGGGACCGCCTGGTCGACTCCGGTCGTGATCGACGACGCGACCGACACCTACGGCCCGGCCGAGCTGACCGGAGTCTCCTGCCCGTCGGTGTCGTTCTGCGTGGTCGTCGACACCCTGGGCAACGCCGTCACCTACAACGGGACCGGCTGGGCGGATCCGGTCAACGTCGACGACAGCAGCACCTTTCCCTGGCTGACGGCTGTGTCGTGTGCGTCGTCGTCGTTCTGCGCCGCCCTGGACTACGACGGCTACGCCATGGTGTTCAACGGCACCGACTGGACGGCCCCGGTGTACGTCGAGTCGAACTTCCCGTTCAACCATCCCACCAGCGTGTCGTGTCCCTCCTCGTCGTTCTGCGTCGCGGTCGATGACTCCAACCAGGAGGTGCACGCCCGGGCGATGATCTTCAACGGGGTCACCTGGTCCGACCCGGCCCCCGTCGCGGCAGCCACCAACTACCTCTCCAGGGTCTCGTGCGCCTCGAAGTCCTTCTGTGCGGCGTACGGCGGAGGGCACATCCTGTTCACGACGAACGCGACCACCTGGTCGCCCTCGACCTGGAACGCCAGTCTGGGCGGTCTGTCGTGCACGGCGGCGTCTTTCTGCGGCGCAGTAGCCGGCACCACCAGCAGGATCTACGACGGCTCCGCCTGGTCGTCGCCGGTGACGATCGACAGCCACGACTGGCTCTCCGGCCTGTCGTGCGTTTCAAGTGCGTTCTGTGCCGCCATCGACCAGCACGGCTACGCGGTCACCACCCAGTGAGGGCCCAGCGATGTCGGCGGCTCGGCGTACGGCGTGGTCCGGCCTCGACACAGGGAAGGTCGCGCCCGGTCAGCGCTCCCGGTCGGCCAGGATCCGCTGGGCGGCGAGCCGGCCGGGTCCGCCGGTGACGCAGCCGCCCGGGTGGGTGCCGGAGCCGCACTGGTAGTAGCCGGCGATCGGGGTCTGGTAGCGGGCGTAGCCGGGCGCCGGGCGCATGAAGTACATCTGCGGCGCCAGGAACTCGCCGTGGAAGATGTTGCCCTCGGTCAGCCCGGCCACCCGCTCGATGTCGAGCGGGGTCACCACCTCGCGGTGCAGGACGAGGTCGCCGAAGCCCGGGAAGTGCGACTCCAGCACGGCCTGGACGGTGTCGCCGAACGGCTCCCGCTCGGTGTCCCAGTCGCTGCCCTTGAGCTCGTACGGCGCGTACTGGATGAAGCAGCTCATCACGTGCTTGCCCGGAGGCGCCATGTCGGGGTCGACGACCGACTGGAGGGCACCGTCGATATAGGGCATGCGTGAGTACCAGCCGTACTTGGCGTCGTCGTAGGCACGCTCGAGGTACTCCATCGTCGGCCCGATGTTCACGAAGCCGCCGAAGTGGTCGATCCGGCCCTTGAGCGCGGGGTAGACCGGGAGGTCGTCGAGGGCGAAGTTCACCTTCGCCGACGTGCCCTGGAACCGGTAGCGGTCGATCGCCTCGACCAGGTCGCTCGGGAGCTCGCGCGGGTCGACCAGCTCGGTGAACGTGCGCCGCGGGTCGAGGGCGCTGACCACGATCGGTGCGGAGAACTCCGTGCCGTCGGCCAGTACGACGCCGGTCGCCTGGCCGTCCTTGGTGATCACGTGGTCGACCGGCGCCTCCAGGCGCACCGTCGCCCCGAAGGACTCGGCGGCCCGCTGCAACACCTGCGTGAAACCGCCGTTGCCGCCCTTGTGGAAGCCCCACGAACCGTGCTGGCCGTCCTGCTCGCCCATCAGGTGGTAGAGGAGCACCAGGCCGGAGCCCTGCGACATCGGGCCGACCTTGTTCCCGATGATGCCGGACGACGCGATCGACGTCTTGACGATCTCCGACTCGAAGTAGTCGTCGAGCAGGTCGGCGCAGCTCCCGGTCAGGAACCGCACCAGGTCGTGGAGGGTCTTCCTGTCGGCGCCCCGCAGCTGCTTCATCATCCACGCGACGTCGGCCTGGTCGGCCGGGTCGTCGCTGAAGATGTCGGGCGGAGCGTTGTTGAACAGCGGCATGGCCAGCTGGATGACCTTCTCGAGGTCGTGTGCCCAGCGGTGGTAGCCGTCGACGTCACGCTTGCTGTGCCGGCCGATCTCCTGGTCGTTGAACTGCTCGTCCTCGGTCAGCAGGAGGTAGTCGCCGTCCTCCATCGGCGCGAAGTGCGTCGGCATCAGCAGTGGCAGGAAGCCGTGCTTGACCAGCTCGAGCTCCTGGATGATCTCCGGCCGCAGCAGGCTCAGCGCGTAGGAGAACGTGGTGAACGAGAACCCCGGGTGCAGCTCCTCGGTGATCGCGGCGCCGCCGACGAAGCCACGACGTTCGAGCACGAGCACGTCGAGCCCCGACCTGGCGAGGTACGCCGCGTTGGTCAGGCCGTTGTGGCCCCCGCCGACGACGATCGCGTCGTAGGTGTTGCTCGGCATCTCAGTGACCTCTCGTGGTCTCGACAGGCTCGACCGACGCAGACATCCGGTGCGAGATCGGGTACCGCTCGACCGTCGAGCCGGTCTTGCGGGCGGGGTTGAACAGCGGCATCCGGTCGGTGGTCGCCGGCACCGTGAGGTACTCGTGGTCGACGGTGATCTCCAGGTGCACCGTCGAGCCCTTCGCGGCGTACTCGGGCAGCACACGGGCCATCCCGATGTGGCGCTGGAGCATCGGGGAGTACATCAGGCTGGTGGCGTAGCCGACGCGCTGGTCGCGGTCGGCACCGCCGTACAGCATCGACTCCCACGGCACGGGGTTCTCGTCCTTGGGCACGACCAGGCCGCGCTCGACGTGGAGCCTCTCGAACTCCTGCCAGTCGACCCACAGCCCGACCGTGGCCCACCGCGACGTGCCGTCGCGGAGCTCGCGCTCCATGGCGCGACGGCCGATGAACGGCCGGTCCTCGCCGAGCGCCGCGCCGTCCTTCCCCAGCATCCAGCCGAAGCCGAGCTCCTTGGGGGTGAACCGTTCGGCGTCGGTGAAGGCGTAGCGGGCGGACGAGAACTCGACGTTGATCAGCGCCAGGCCGGCCTCGATCCGCAGCATCAGCAGCGCGTCCTCGCCGAAGGGGCGGAACCCCTGCCCGTCACCGGCCCGGATGAGCTTGTCCAGCACCCCGAGAGCGTCGTCGGCCTCGACGTACACCTCGAAGCCGAGGTCACCGGTGTAGCCGGTGCGCGAGATCGTCACCGGGGCGCCGCCGATCTTCGCGGGGGTGAGGCCGAAGTACGGCAGGTCGCTCACCTCGGGCGCGAGCGTGGCCAGGATCTGCCGCGAGCGCGGCCCCTGCACAGCGAGCACGCCGTAGGCGGGGCTGACGTCCTCGATCGAGACCCGGAGGCGTCCGACCAGCGAGTCGAGGTAGCCGAGGTTGGGATCGGCCGCCGTGAGCAGCCAGTCGTCGGCGGCATGCCGGAAGAGCACGCCGTCCTCGAGGACGTAGCCGGCCTCGTCGCACCAGACGGTGTACATGGCCTGACCCGGGCGGCAGCGGCGTACGTCACGGGTCATCACGCCGGCCAGGAACCGCTCGGAGTCGGGCCCGGTGATGCGGTACTTGTACAACGGCGAGGTGTCGAAGAACCCCGCCGAGTTCCGTACGGCGAAGTACTCGTGCTTGGCGGAGAGGTCGTAGCGCAACGTCGAGAGGTAGCCGGCCCAGTGGCCGTAGAGGCCGGTCTGGTTGAGCTCGCTCAGCCGCGGATAGAAGGGCGTCGTCCGGATCAGCATGGTGGCCCCACCCTAGCCTGAACGGTCATTCAGGTCGACGGGCGCCGAAGTGGCGGCTCGGGGTCTCGACCCAGGCTCGACCGACGGCGGGCGTCAGGTGTGAGAGGTCGAACCAGGTGGAGCGCAGGCCGAGGGCCGTCCGGAACGCGTCACCGGTGAGGGGAACGTTTCCGTCGCTGCCGTGCAGCGTCAGCTCATCGACGCGCCCGCCCCACTGGCCCTTGCCGTCGCGGGCGTCGATGGTGATGGCGGTGAGGTTTCCCAGCGCCGGCCAGGTGCTCTCGATCCTGCCGGAGGTGACCGTGGTCGACCACCGGTGGTAGGGGTTGCCCGACCACCCGTCGTACGGGTCCTTCTCGGCGACCTGGTAGGGCAGCGAGCTCTCCACTGTGTAGCCGCCGTTGCTCGAGGAGAACTCCGTGAGCGCCGGCTTCCCCTGGTAGGTGCGGATCCGGCCTGCCGTGCGGGCCGTCGCCCGGTCGGTGGAGGCGACCTCGGCCGCGGCGCCGCCGTACGCCTGATCCGTGCTGGTGTCGTACAGCTCGTAGAGGGTGCTGCGCGGATGACCCACGTGGTACGCCGCGTAGGACCGCGCGGCGACCGCCTGCGCCCGCAGCGCCGCCTGGTGCCACGACGGGAAGACCTCGCTCGGGACCACGGCGCGGACGTAGTCCTCCACCGAGACCTTGTCGACCGTGATCCGGTGGGGGGCCGAGCCGTTGCGGGTCGAGGTGCGCGACTGCAGCACGCCGCGGTACGGCGTCGGGCCGCTCGGCAGGACCAGGCTGATCGGCCGGGGCGCGCGGAAGTCGCCGTCGCCGGACAGCGTGCGCCAGACGTGCCAGGAGCCGGTGAGGTAGGAGACCCGGGCGGGCCGGCCGTGCCGGGAGGACAGCCGCCACCGGGTGGCCCGGCCGATCTTGCCGGTCGTCGGCAGGGTGTACGTCTTGCCGCTGGACAGGTCGTGGACCTTCAGGCCGGCCCGGTTGACGACGGTCGTGTTCTGGTCGGTGTCGGCACTGATCAGCACCCGGACCGTGCCGCGGAACGTGCCGGTCCGGGTGTGGGGGTAGTAGAAGTGCAGGATCGCTGCCGCGGTCCTGCCCTGGCGCGCAGCGCCTTCCGCGCCGTACTGGCTCATCCCGCGGCCGTGGCCGTTGCCCCGGCCGTCGACCGTGAGTGTGGCGCGGTTGGGCACGTGCAGCCGCTCGGCGACGCCCACCGCGGTCGCCGGCGCCTGGTCGGACAGCCCCAGCGTCACGAGGGTCAGCACGCCGGCGAGGGCGATCCTGGACGGGGTACGACGGGGGGTCATGTGACTGTCTCCCTGGCGGCTGCTGGGGCTCCCGAGACGCGTGGGGCCGGGCGGACGAGGGTCCAGGTGAACACGATGTCAGACGCGATGCAACCTGCGGGCCGCTTCGGCGACGGAGCCGCTCATCGACGGGTAGACCGTGAAGGCCTGCGCGAGCTGGTCGGCGGTGAGCGACTCGGCGACCGCGATCGCGACCGGGTGGATGAGCTCGCTGGCCCGCGGTGCCACGACGACACCGCCGACGACGATGCCGGTGCCGGGGCGGCAGAAGAGCTTCACGAAGCCGTCGTGGACGCCCTGCATCTTGGCCCGCGCGTTCCCGGCGAGCGGCAGGAGCACGGCCCGGACGTCGATCTCGCCCTGGTCGACGGCGTGCTGCGACCAGCCCACCGTGGCGATCTCGGGGGCGGTGAAGACGTTGGACGAGACGGTCCTGAGGTCGAGTGGGGACACGGCGTCCCCGAGGAAGTGCCACATCGCGATCCGGCCCTGCATGGCCGCCACGCTGGCGAGCATGAGGACCCCGGTGCAGTCGCCGGCGGCGTACACCCCGCGTGCGCTGGTACGCGACACCCGGTCGACGGTCACGAAGCCGGCCGCGTCGGTGGCGACCCCCGCGGTGTCGAGCCCGAGCCCGTCGGTGTTGGGCACCGAGCCGACCGCGAGGATGCAGTGCGAGCCCTCGACGGTGCGCCCGTCGGTCAGGGTCACGACGACCGTCTCGCCGTCGCGCTCCACGGACGCCATCCGCGAGCGCGACAGCACGTGCATCCCACGCCGCGTCAGCACCTCTTCGAGGACACCGGCCGCATCCGCGTCCTCACCCGGCAGCACCCGGTCGCGGCTCGACACCAGCGTCACCTCGGCACCGAGGGCGAGATAGGCGCTGGCGAACTCCGCGCCGGTCACGCCGGAGCCGACGACGATCAGATGGTTCGGCAGCTCGGACAGGTCGTAGACCTGCTCCCACGTCAGGATCCGCTCGCCGTCCGGCAGCGCCGTGCGCAGGATCCGTGGAGCGGCACCGGTGGCGAGGAGTACGGCGTCCGCGTCGAGGGTGGTCTCTCCGCCGTCGGTCTCGGACACGACCACGGTGTCGGGTCCGTCGAGCCGACCGCGGCCCCGGATGACCCGCACTCCCTCCTTCTCGAGCCGCTGCGTGATGTCGTCGGACTGGTCGCGAGCGAGCTGCTTCACGCGGGCGTTCACGGTGGCCAGGTCGACGTGGACGCCGGGCCCCGACTCCGGTGGACCGCCGGAGGGGTCGGTGAGGTTGACGCCGAGCTCGGTCGCTCCGGAGACCTCGGTCATCAGCTCCGCGGTGGCGATCAGGGTCTTGCTGGGCACGCAGTCCGTGAGGACCGCCGAACCCCCGACCCCGTCGGTGTCGACGATGGTGACGTCGGCGCCCAGCTGAGCGGCGACCAGCCCCGACTCGTAGCCGCCCGGACCACCGCCGATGATCACCACGCGGTCGGGGGCGGAGTCCATGCGGTCATTCTTGCAGGGAGGCTTCCGCCTCCTGGGCTGAGTCAGAGGTTGATCATGTGCCCGGCGATGCCGTGCACGGCCTCCTTGACGGCCTCGGTGAGCGTCGGGTGGGCGAAGACGTTGCGGGCCACCTCGTCGGCGGTGAGGTCCCACTTCTGGGCGAGCGTGAGCACCGGCAGCAGCTCGGTGACGTCGGGACCGATCAGGTGGGCGCCGAGGATCTCGTTGTGCTCGGCGTCGGCGACCACCTTGACGAAGCCGACGGCCTCACCGAGGCCCTGGGCCTTGCCGTTGGCCGAGAACGGGAAGGTGGCCGTCTTGACGTCGTACCCCTTCTCCTTCGCCTGGGCCTCGCTGTAGCCGAACGACGCGATCTGCGGCTGGCAGTACGTCGCGCGCGGGACGAAGTCGTAGGCGACCGGCATGGTCTCGGCGCCGGCCAGCGTCTCGGCCGCGACGATCCCCATCGCCTCGGCGACGTGGGCCAGCATCAGCTTGCTGGTGACGTCGCCGATCGCGTAGACGTGCTCGACGTTGGTCCGGCAGAAGTCGTCGACGACGATCGCGCCACGGTCGGTCGCGACACCGAGGTGCTCCAGGCCGTAGCCCTCGAGCCGCGGCGCGAAGCCGATCGCCTGGAGCACCTTGTCGGCCTCGAGCACCTCGGTTCCTTCGTCGGTCGAGCCGGCTGCGTCGGTCGAGCCGGCTGCGTCGGTCGAGCCGGCTGCGTCGGTCGAGCCGGCTGCGTCGGTCGAGCCGGCTGCGTCGGTCGAGCCTGTCGAGACCTTGCTGACCGTCACCTTGACCTTCTGGCCGGACTCGGCTCCGGCGTCCTCGATCGACTCGACCTTGGTTCCGAGCAGCACCTTCACGCCGAGCTTCTTGTAGTGCTTGAGCAGCTCCTTGGACACGTCGGCGTCCTCGGTCGGCACCATCCGGTCGAGGAACTCCACGATGGTGACGTCGACCCCGAAGTTGGCCATCACGTAGGCGAACTCGACACCGATCGCACCCGACCCGGCGATGATCACCGACCCCGGCAGCTCGGGGTCGAGGATCTGCTCCTCGTAGGTCACGACCCGCTCGCTCAGCGTCGTACCCGGGACCAGCCGCGTGGTGGCGCCGGTGGCGATGATCAGGTCGTCGTAGGTGTACGTCGCGGTGCCGCCGTCGTTCAGCTCGACGTCGACCGACCCCGGCCCGCCGCCCTCGCGGGGACGCAGCGTCCCCCACCCGTCGATCTCGGTGATCTTGTTCTTCTTCATCAGGAAGTGGACGCCCTTGACGATGCCCGCGCTCACCTTGCGGGAGCGCTCGTGCGTCGGTGCGTAGGCCATCGTGGCCTCGCCCTGGATGCCGAAGACGTCCTGCTCGCGGGTCAGCACGTGGGCGAGCTCGGCGTTGCGGAGCAGCGCCTTCGAGGGGATGCAGCCGACGTTGAGGCACACCCCGCCCCAGTACTTCTTCTCGATCACCGCGGCCGTCCTCCCGAGCTGCGCGGCGCGGATCGCGGCGACGTAGCCGCCCGGCCCCGCCCCGAGGACGATGACGTCGAAGTGTTGGCTGCTGCTGGGTTGATCGCTCACGAATCCCAGCCTAGGGGAACCCACTAACCTGTCGCCGTGCCCCTCTACGCCGCCTACGCGTCGAACCTCGACCCGCGGCGGATGGGCCTGCGGTGCCCGCACTCACCGCTCCAGACCACGGGTTGGCTGACGGGCTGGCGGCTCACGTTCGGCGGCGAGGACCTCGGCTGGGACGGCGCCCTCTCGACCATCGTCGAGGACCCGATCGAGCAGGTGTTCGTCGCCGTGTACGACGTGTCGCGCGAGGACGAGGCCGCGCTCGACGGCTGGGAGTCGACCGAGACCGGCCTCTACCGCAAGGCCAAGGTCCGGGTGTCCACGATGACCGGCGAGCTGCTCAGCTGGACCTACGTGCTCGACGCCTTCGAGGGCGGCCTGCCCAGCGCGTCGTACCTCGGGGTGATCGCCGAGGCGGCCGAGGCCGCGGACGCCCCCGCCGACTACGTCGCGCGGCTCCGGCTCCGCCCCTGCCGCTCCACCGGTCTCTGACGTCTGCCCACGTGGGTCGAGCCTGTCGACGTGGGTCGAGCCGAGCCGACGTGGGTCGAGCCTGTCGACGTGGGTCGAGCCTGTCGACGTGGGTCGAGCCTGTCGACGTGGGTCGAGCCTGTCGACGTGGGTCGAGCCTGTCGAGACCCGTCTTCTAGGCTCACGCTCGTGACCGCTCAGGAGCTCGCCCAGGAGGCCGCCGCCCGACTCGCCGAGCTGACCGGCGTCGACCATCACGACGTGGCGCTCGTGCTCGGGTCGGGCTGGCTGCCGGCCGCCGACGCGCTGAGCGGAGGGGGCGGTCAAGCCGGGGGCGAGACCAGGGCCGAGATCGCCACGACGGACCTCCCCGGCTTCTCCGAGGCCGCGGTGGTGGGTCACTCGGGCCGGATCCGCAGCATCCGCGCCGGCGACCTTCAGCTGCTGGTCTTCCTGAGCCGGACCCACTACTACGAGGGCAAGGGCGTCGCCGCGGTCGTCCACCCCGTCCGCACGGCGGCGGCGGCCGGCTGCCGGACGATCGTGCTGACCAACGGCTGCGGCGGGCTGAACGAGCGCTGGTCACCGGGCACACCCGTGCTGATCCGCGACCACATCAACCTCACCGCCCGCTCCCCCGTCGAAGGCGCCCACTTCGTCGACCTCACCGACCTCTACTCGGCGCGCCTGCGCGACCTGTGCCGTGAGGTGGAGCCCGGCCTCGACGAGGGCGTCTACGTGCAGTTCCCGGGACCCCACTACGAGACTCCGGCCGAGATCGAGATGGTGCGCCGCATCGGCGGCGACCTGGTCGGGATGAGTACGACGCTCGAGGCGATCGCCGCACGGGAGGCCGGCATGGAGGTGCTCGGCATCTCCCTGGTCACCAACATGGCAGCCGGCATCTCCGGTCAGCCGCTCGACCACCAGGAGGTCATCGACGCCGGTCGCGCCGCCGCGACCCGGATGGGTGACCTGCTGACGCGGGTCGTCCCCCGTCTCTGACGGGACGCGTCACCCCACGTCCGGCAGGTCGAGCCGCGCGGCCATCCGCCGGTAGGCGCGCGCCGCCTGCTCGCGCACCCAGGGCTCGGGGTCGTCCAGGACGGCGAGCACCACGTCCGCGTGCTCGGTGTCGCCGACGACCCCCAGCGTGCGCACCGCGTTGGCCCGCAGGCGCGGCAAGGAGTGCGTGGCCAGCGCCGCGGCACCCGGCCCCGACCCGGCGACGTCGTACCTCGCGGACACCTTCAGGCACATCTCCGCCGGCCGGTAGTGCTCGTCGGCGAGGCCCGCCACGATCGCGTCGGTGGCCCGGTCGTCCCAGCGGTACAGCAGCCCGCGGGCGCCCCAGGTGCGGACCCAGTAGTCCTTCCAGACCTCCGGGTCGAGGGTCGGTGAGCCCGGCTCCCAGGTGTGGCCGGTGAGGTAGCGCAGCTCGGGGACGTACGCCGTGCGCGGAGCGCCTGCGAGCAGGTCGACGCAGATCTCCACGAACCGCTCGCGCCCGACCAGGTCGTCGAGCTCGCCGATGCGGCGGGCCACCGGCACGTCGCGGTCGGCGGGCGGCGGCAGCGGGGTCACGCTCCGATCATGCACCGCTAGCCTGCGAGGGTGAACGACCCGATCGCCGACCTGCTCAGCGCGCGCGCCCGGGCCTGGGCGGCCCAGGACCCCGACCCGACGACGCGCGCCGAGCTCGAGGGCCTGATCGAGGCGGGCGACAGCGACGAGCTCGCGGACCGGTTCGACGGCACGCTGGAGTTCGGGACGGCGGGGCTGCGCGGCGAGCTCGGCGCGGGCTCCAACCGGATGAACCGCGTCGTCGTCACCCGAGCGGCGGCCGGCCTGGCGGCGTACCTCCGCGACCAGGGGGCGCCGCGCGAGGCCGCCGTCGTCATCGGGTACGACGCCCGCCACCTGTCCGACGTCTTCGCGCGCGACACCGCCGAGGTGATGAGCGGCGCCGGCTTCCAGGCGCTGGTGCTGCCCCGGCCGCTGCCGACCCCCTTGCTCGCGTTCGCGATCCGCGAGCTCGGCTGCGTGGCCGGGGTGATGGTGACCGCGAGCCACAACCCGCCGCGCGACAACGGCTACAAGGTCTATCTCGGCGACGGCAGCCAGATCGTGCCCCCGGCGGACGCCGAGATCGCCGCCCGGATCGCCGCCGTCGGTGCGCTCGCCGACCTCCCGCGCGCAGACGGCTGGAAGGTGCTCGGGGAGGACATCGTCGACAGCTACCTCGACACGGTCGCCGGCCTGGCGGGCGACGGTCCGCGCGACCTGCGGCTCGCCTACACGCCCCTGCACGGGGTCGGCGCCACCTCCGTCGTACAGGTGCTCGAGACGGCCGGCTTCGATGCGCCGTACGTCGTGGAGCAGCAGGAGCAGCCCGACCCCGACTTCCCCACCGTGGCGTTCCCCAACCCGGAGGAGCCCGGGGCGATGGACCTGGCGATGGCTCTCGCAGCCGAGCGTCATGTCGACCTCGTCGTCGCCAACGACCCGGACGCCGACCGCTGTGCCGCGGCGGTGCCCGACGCCCACGGCTGGCGGATGCTGCGCGGCGACGAGGTCGGCGCCCTGCTTGCCCACCACCTTCTGACCAACGGCCGGAAGGGCACCTACGCATGCTCGATCGTGTCGTCGAGCCTGCTCGGCAAGATGGCGGCGGCCGCCGGCCAGCCGTTCGTCGAGACCCTCACCGGGTTCAAGTGGATCAGCAAGGTCGACGGGCTCGTGTTCGGCTACGAGGAGGCACTCGGCTACTGCGTCGACCCCGACCACGTGAAGGACAAGGACGGCGTGTCCGCCCTGCTCCTGCTCTGCGAGCTGGCGGCCAAGGAGTTGGCCCAGGAGCGTTCCCTGGTCGACGTACTCGACGACCTGGCGCTGGTGCACGGACTGCACGCCACCGACCAGCTCGCCGTCCGGGTCACCGACCTGTCGGAGATCGCGTCCGCGATGGAGCGGCTCCGGACGACGCCTCCCCGCTCGCTGGGAGGTCTGCCCGTGGAGTCCGCCGACGACCTCGCTCTCGGTTCCGCAGCGCTCCCGCCGACCGACGGGCTGCGCTACCGACTCGGCAGCGGGGCGCGGGTGATCGTCCGGCCCAGCGGCACCGAGCCGAAGCTGAAGTGCTACCTCGAGGTCGTCGTACCGGTCGACGCGGAGGCGGGTGTCGACGCCGCCCGCATCTCGGCGGCCGCGCGCCTCGACGCGCTCCGCGACGACATCAAGACTGCGGCCGGCGTCTGAGGCGCCTGCCCGGCGAGCCCGCTGGCGTCAGATGACGAGCAGCGCGATGACGAACGCCGCGCCCAGCACGACGAGCCCGCCGAGCTCGGGCCAGGCCATGCGCCGGGCGACCTGCGAGCCGAGCGCGTACTCCTCCTCGGACCGCGCGGCGATGCCCCGCCGTGCCCGGGCGGTGTCGGCCATCGAGCTGATCTGCGTCTCCACGAAGTCGGGATAGGCGATCTCGTGAGCGGTCGTGGGGTCCTGCGTCTCGACGGAGCCCAACGTGTCGCTGACCAGCAGCCCCGGGGCCAGCAGCTGCGGGCTGCCCTTCCACTTCAGCTCCGAGCGGACGGTCTTGCGCAGGGGTCGGCTGATCGCCGGGCAGATGTACTTCTTCCCGCCCGCACGCACCAGCAGGTAACGGCGTACGACGACCGTGTCGATGGCGGCGAGTGGGATCGACACGCTCTCGAAGAGGGTCCGGACGCGCAGCTCGTCGGCCGATGCGGCGACGCGGGGGCGGAGCAGGGCGCTCCACACCAGGACGGCCGCGAACGCGCTCGCCAGCATCCCGGGGACGGCGACGTGGGCGGAGCCGGACACCGCGAACAGCACGGCCACGAGGGCACACAGGAGCAGCCCGAGCACCCCCATCACGCGTCCGTTGGTCGCGCGGAAGGTATGGACCTCCTCGGACATCGATCGGCCTCCTCGCGTCGTACCCGGGGCGGGGCCGGATCGGCCCGCTGCGATTCCGTGCCCGGGACCGTCAACTCTATGCTGGCGAGATGAGCAGCACAGTCACGGTCGCAGGGCACGTGCATAACGATTGGGCCGATGTCACGGCGTCCGATGCCTCGTTGCGACGGTTCCTGCACGGGCTGCCCGGCGTCGACCAGGTCGGTGCCGAGGCCCGGGCCGCCGGCCTCGGCACCCGCTCGATCAAGACCACGGCGAAGGCCTACGCCATCGACCTGGCGATCCGGATGGTCGACCTGACCACGCTCGAGGGCCAGGACACGCCCGGCAAGGTGCGCGCCCTGGCCGCCAAGGCCATGCACCCCGACCCCGCCGACCCGACCTGCCCGGCCACTGCCGCGGTCTGCGTCTATCCCGACCTCGTGGCCACCGCCAAGGAGACGCTCGGCGCCAGTGGCGTGCACGTCGCCTCGGTCGCCACCGCTTTCCCCAGCGGCCGGGCCTCGCTCGAGGTCAAGCTCGCCGACGTACGCGAGGCGGTCGCCGCCGGCGCCGACGAGGTCGACATGGTGATCGACCGCGGGGCGTTCCTCTCCGGCCGCTACCAGCTGGTCCACGACGAGATCGTCGCCACCCGCGAGGCCTGCGCTCGGCCCGACGGGAGCAGCGCCCACCTCAAGGTCATCTTCGAGACCGGCGAGCTCCAGACCTACGACAACGTGCGACGCGTCAGCTGGCTGGCGATGATGGCCGGCGCCCACTTCATCAAGACCTCCACCGGCAAGGTGCAGCCCGCCGCCACGCTGCCGGTCACGCTGGTGATGCTCGAGGCCGTGCGCGACTTCCGCGAGCAGACGGGCCAGATGGTCGGCGTCAAGCCGGCCGGCGGCATCCGCACCACCAAGGACGCCATCAAGTACCTCGTGATGGTCAACGAGGTGGCCGGCCCCGACTGGCTCGACCCGGACTGGTTCCGGTTCGGCGCCTCCACGCTGCTCAACGACCTGCTGATGCAGCGCACGAAGATGCAGACCGGCCGCTACTCCGGCCCCGACTACTTCACCCTGGACTGAGGGGGACACACCGTGGTCTCGACAAGCTCGACCGACGGACCCAGCCCGACCGACGGACCCAGCCCGACCGACGGACCCAGCACGACCGACGGACCCAGCCCGACCGACGGACCCAGCCCGACCGACGGACCCAGCCCGACCGATCAACGCAGCGTGTTCGAGTACGCCCCGGCACCCGAGTCGCGGGCCGTCGTCGACATCAAGCCGTCGTACGGCCTGTTCGTCGGCGGCGACTTCGTCGACGGGCACGGCCGGAGCTTCAAGACGATCAGCCCCTCGACCGAGGAGGTGCTCGCCGAGGTCGCCGAGGCCGACGAGGCCGACATCGACCTGGCCGTACGGACCGCCCGCCGCGCCCATACCCGGGTGTGGGGCCGGATGCCGGGCCGCGAGCGGGCGAAGTACCTCTTCCGGATCGCGCGGATCATCCAGGAGCGCGGTCGCGAGCTCGCCGTCCTCGAGTCGATCGACAACGGCAAGCCGATCAAGGAGACCCGCGACGTCGACGTCCCGATCGCGGCCGCCCACTTCTTCTACTACGCCGGCTGGGCCGACAAGCTGGAGTACGCCGGCTACGGCACCGACTCGCTGGGCGTCGCCGCCCAGGTCATCCCGTGGAACTTCCCGCTGCTGATGCTGGCGTGGAAGATCGCCCCCGCGCTGGCCTGCGGCAACACGGTCGTGCTCAAGCCCGCCGAGACCACGCCGCTGACCGCGCTGCTGTTCGCCGAGATCTGCCAGCAGGCCGACCTGCCCGCCGGCGTGGTCAACATCGTCACCGGCGCCGGCGACACCGGACGGGCGCTGGTGTCCCACCCCGACGTCGACAAGGTCGCCTTCACCGGATCGACCGAGGTCGGCCGGGCGATCGCGAAGGCGGTGGCCGGCACGGACAAGCGGGTCACCCTCGAGCTCGGCGGCAAGGCCGCCAACATCGTCTTCGACGACGCCCCGCTCGACCAGGCCGTCGAGGGCATCGTCAACGGCATCTTCTTCAACCAGGGTCACGTGTGCTGCGCCGGCTCCCGTCTCCTCGTGCAGGAGAGCGTCTCCGATGAGGTGCTGGCCCGACTCAAGCGCCGGATGGCCACGCTCCGGGTCGGCGACCCGCTCGACAAGAACACCGACATCGGCGCGATCAACTCCGCCGAGCAGCTGGCGAAGATCCGCGAGCTCTCCGAGATCGGCGAGCAGGAGGGCGCGGGCCGCTGGTCACCGCCCTGCGAGCTGCCCGAGCACGGGTTCTGGTTCCCGCCGACGCTGTTCACCGGCGTGACCCAGGCCCACCGGATCGCCCGCGAGGAGATCTTCGGGCCGGTGCTGTCGGTGCTGACGTTCCGTACCCCGGCCGAGGCGATCGAGAAGGCCAACAACACGCCGTACGGGCTGTCAGCTGGCGTCTGGACCGACAAGGGCTCGCGCATCCTGAAGCTGGCCAACGCGCTCCGGGCCGGCGTCGTCTGGGCCAACACGTTCAACAAGTTCGACCCGACGAGCCCGTTCGGCGGCTACAAGGAGTCGGGCTACGGCCGCGAGGGCGGTCGCCACGGCCTGGAGGCCTATCTGAAGGGGCAGAGCCTGCGATGACCCGCGCCGACGTCCGCAAGACCTACAAGCTGTTCATCGGCGGGGAGTTCCCGCGCTCGGAGTCCGGCCACTCCTACGTCGTGAACGACGCCCGCGGCCGCTTCGTCGCGAACGCCGCCCTCGCCTCGCGCAAGGACGCCCGGGACGCGGTCTCCGCGGCGCGCAAGGCGTTCCCCGGGTGGTCCGGCCGGACGGCGTACAACCGCGGGCAGGTGCTCTACCGCGCCGCCGAGGTGATGGAGGACCGCCGGCCGCAGTTCGTCGACGCCGTACGCCAGATCGAGGGCGGCACCGCCGCCGCGGCCGCGAAGGTCGTCGACGCCGCGATCGACCGCCTCGTCTGGTACGCCGGGTGGGCCGACAAGGTCACCCAGGTCGTCGGCAACGCCAACCCCGTGGCCGGCCCGTTCTTCAACCTCTCGACCCCTGAGCCCACCGGGGTCGTCGCCGTGCTCGCACCCGCGGGTTCGAGCCTGCTCGGGCTCGTCAGTGTGGTCGCGCCGGTGATCGTCACCGGCAACACCGCTCGTGGTCGCCGCGTCGCCCGACCGGCCGCTCCCGGCCGTGACCTTGGCCGAGGTGCTGGCGACCTCCGACGTCCCGGCCGGGGTGGTCAACGTGCTCACGGGCCCGCTCGCGAACACCGCACCGACGCTCGCCTCCCACATGGACGTGAACGCGATCGACCTGACCGGCCTGGCCGGCGACGCCGAACAGGCCACGGCCCTCGAGGTCGCGGCGGCCGAGAACCTCAAGCGCGTACGCCGTGCGCCGGCCGCCGAGCCCGACTGGTCGGCCGACCCCGGGACCGACCGCATGACCGGCTTCCTCGAGACCAAGACCGTCTGGCACCCGATCGGCGTCTGAGACCCGGGCCTCTGAGACCCGGGTTGTGAGACCCACGGTTGTCGAGAGTCAGCGTCAGCGGCTGACCATCACCGGCTCGGAGCCGACGCGGAGCGACGAGCCGCCCTTGACCTTCGACACGAGACCGCGCTCGTCCTGCCGGTGGCGGGCGTGCTTCGCGAGCCGGACATGGGCGTGATGGAGGGGGTTCCAGTAGATGTGACGCGTGATCGTCGAGTCCTTCACCACGCACTCGTAGGTGCCGTGGCTGTCGGGCTGACACGGGCCCCGCCTCTTCGAACCCATCAGCCTGCCGTGCATCCACGCCTGGATCAGCAGGTACGCCTGTCCGGCCTGGGTGAGCCGGCTGTGGTCCGCCGGGTCGGACAGCAGGGTGTTGCCCAACGTGCCGCGACCGCCGAAGAGCGGCAGCGTGTTCATGTCGAAGCGGTACCAGAACACCCGGTCGATACCGTTGGCCGCGTTCAGCAGGTAGGTACGCATCACGTAGGCCGCCTGCCGCGACGCCGGGATCCGGTCGGCCGGGTGGCCGCCGAGCAGTCCGGTCTGCAGCCCGTAGTTGACCTCGGTGTTCCAGATCGGCATGGAGCCGGGCACCCCTGCCTTGCCCAGGAGGTCGCGGGTCGTCTGCAGCTGCGCGATCGCGTCCTCCGGAGCACCGGGCCGGCCGTCGTACGACGGCAGCGGGTAGAGGTTGAGCGCCAGCACGTCGAAGTAGTTCCACACCGGGACGCCGTGGAGTCGCTGCGCCTCGAACCGCCGTAGCCACGTGACCTGGTAGGGCAGCCGCGTGGTCAGCGGCGCGGCGATCACCTGGGCGTCGGGGTCGACCGCGTCGCGCACCTCGTCCATCGTCCGGGCCAGGCGCGCCATCTGGTGCGGCGAGCCGGTCCAGAAGTTGGAGATGTTGGCCTCGTTCCAGACCTGGTAGGCGGCGATGCCGCGCTCCCCGTTGAAGCTCCGGTACCGCTCCATCAGCGCGGTGAGGAACTGGCGGTAGTGGGCGAGCCGGTCCGGCGGCTGGCTCGGCACTGCGGCGTAGAACGACGGCGTCATCGCCGCGACGTACGTCACCTGGGCGTGCGCGGCCTGCGCCGCGGTGACCAGGGCGTCCAGGCGGCTCCAGTCGTAGTGGCCGGGGGTCTTCTCGATCTGTAGCCAGCGCACCCCGACGTCCCACAGCCGGACGCTCCCCTCGTGGACCTGCGCGAGCGACTGCCCGGAGCCGTCGTGCACCCCGAACAGCGTGTGCCGGACGCGTACGTCGTGTGCCGCGGCCGGTGCGGCCAGGCCGGCCAGCAGGCAGGCGAGAAGCGCGCAGACGGCTCGGCGTACCCCCATTGGGCTCATGTCACGTCCCCCCGGTCGTGGTCCGCGCTCAGGATACGGGTCGGTCGGCCCGGCCGACACCTACCGCGCCGAGCGCACCAGTACGGGTGCGTAGCCCACCCTGATCTTCGTGCCGCCCTTGACCGGGCTCCCGTGGCCGTACTCGTCCACCCGCTTCTTCGCGGACTTCACGAGCGTGACCTTCACGGACCTGGTCGGGTTCCAGTAGATCCGGCCCATGCCCTTGCCGTACTGGACGACGCAGGTGTAGGTGCCGTGCCTGTCCGCGGCGCACGGGCGCTTGGACGACGTACCGACCAGGGTTCCGTCCATCCAGGACTGGACCCGCGTGAACGCCAGGCCGGCCTTGGTGAGGATGCCGTCCGCGCGGTGGGCCGGGTCGGTGAGGAGGGTGTTCCCCAGCGTGCCTCCGGACGAGAGCGGACCCATGTCGTAGGCGTACCAGTAGACCCGCTGCAGGCCGGCGGCGACGTTGAGCAGGTAGGTACGCATCACGTAGGCCACCTGCAGACCGTTCGCGATCGGGGTCGCGGCCGTGCCGCCGAGGGGGCCCGCGTGGAGGCCGTAGTTCACCTCGCTGTCCCAGAGCGGGACGTGGGGCGACACCTTGTCCTTGGCGAGCAGCCCCTGCACCGTGTGCAGCAGCGCGATCGTGTCCTCCGGGACTCCCGGCCGCGTCTTGGTGCCCGAGGGATACGTGTCGACCGGGTACAGGCTGAAGGACAGGGCATCGGCGTACTTCCAGACCGGCTTGCCGCCGACCTTCAGGGCGTAGAACTTCTTGATCCACGTCTGCTCGTAGCCGAGCCGGGCGACCATCGACGGAGCGATCACGCGGGCGCCGGGATCGACCTGGTTGCGGACCTGCCAGGTCGTCTTGAGCAGCTGCGCCATCTGGGCCGGCGTACCGGTCCAGAACGTGCTGATGTTGGCCTCGTTCCAGACCTGGTAGTTGGCGATCCCGCGCTTGCCGGTACCGAAGAAGTTCTTGTAGTGCGTCATCACGTCGGTGACGAAGGACCTGAACTTTGCAAGGCCCGGTGCGTCGGTCGGCGCGGTGTGGTCCGGCGAGGCGGCGGCCCAGGCCGGCGTCAACGCCAGCACGAGGGTGACCTCGGTGCCGTTGGCATGCGCCTGCCGGACGATCTGGTCGAGCCTGGTGAAGTCGGTGACGGGACCGGCGGACTGCAGGTCGGGCCAGGTGGTGAAGGAGTCCCAGAGTCGGATCGAGCCGGTGCCGGCGCGCGAGAGCGAGCCGCGGGTCATGTCGTGGACCCCGAACACCCGCGGGTCGACCTTGACCTTGATCACCTTCGCCTTGCTGTGCCCCGCGCGGTCGGCCGCTGTGGCGGCCGCGGTCTCCGGCGCCAGCACCGCCGATGCCGCGGCCGGGAGCAGTACGGCGGCCGACAGGCCGACCGCCAGAGTGGCCCTGACGCGTGGCCCCACGCTCCATGACATGCGCATGTGATGTGTCCCCCTGGACGTCCCATGGGCACCCTGGGTGCCCCGCCGCGCCGACGCGCGATCCCTGGACCAGTATCGACATCCGGAGGAGGGTTCGCAGGCGAACAGGCAAGGACGGCCGGTCGTCGTACCACCCGTTCGGTCCGGCACAATGACGCGGGTGCACCCCCCTCCGGCCGAGGCCCGCGTCGTCGTGCTGGCCGGTCCGTCCGGTGCCGGGAAGTCCCATCTGGCCGCGTCGACCGGGCTGCCCGTGCTCCGGCTCGACGATTTCTACCGTGACGGCGACGACCCAGCGCTGCCCCGGATCGACCACGGCGCGAACACCGGCCTCGTGGACTGGGACGACCCCGGCTCGTGGCACGCCGACGATGCCGTCCGAGCAATCTGCGAGCTGGCGCGCGCCGGGCGTACCGTGGCGCCGGTCTACGACATCGCGCGGAACGGACCCAGCGGTTCTCACGAGGTCGACCTGGGAGGTGCCACGGTATTCGTCGCCGAGGGCATCTTCGCCCAGGAGGTCGTCGCAGCATGCGCGGAGCACCGCGTCCTGGCTGCGGCGCTGTGCCTGCGGCAGCACCCGCTGGTGACCTTCTGGCGAAGACTCACCCGCGACCTGCGCGAGCACCGCAAGCCGCCACTCGTCCTGCTACGCCGCGGCTGGGCCCTGATGCGCGATCAGCGACGGGTGATCGCCGACGCCGCCGCTCTCGGCTGCGAGGTCGTGTCGACCCGTGAGGCGGCGGAACGGATCCGGGCACTCGGTCAGTCGAGCGGCGGCGTCCACACCTAGGCAGGCCCACCACCGCGAGCAGTGTGCCACCGGCGCCCCGTGACGACCCGGGCCCACCCGCCCGGGGGCTCCAGGACCGGGCCGTCCGGCCCCAGCTGCACGAGATCCGCCGCGAGCACGACGTAGCCGAGCAACCCGGCCGTCGGGCCAGCGCCACCACACGCTGATCGTCGTAGGGAGGGCCCCGCCCGGTCTCGAAGGGGTGGCCGGCCAGACCCGGGCGCAGCAGGATCTTCGCCAGGGCGTCTCCCGAGACGACCGGAGTCAGGATGCGCGCGGCCTCGCGCGCGCACACCCACATGTGATCACGCTAGGCCCGTCGCAGGTCCGTCCGTCGAGCGATCGAGGCAGCCTGTGTAGAACGGCCTGGGGAGATCGCCCCGGGCCGAGGGCCACTCAGCCAGAGGCGAGGGCGGCATAGCCGGGCTTGATCACCTTGTCGATCAGGGCCAGCCGCTCGTCGAACGGCAGGAACGACGACTTCATGGCGTTGATGGTGAACCAGCGCAGGTCGTCGAGGCCGTAGTCGAAGGCCTCGACCAGGGCGAGCATCTCGCTGGTCATCGAGGTCTGGCTCATGAGCCGGTTGTCGGTGTTGACGGTCACCCGGAACCCGAGCGCCGTGAGTAGCCCGATGGGGTGCTCCGCGATCGACGCCGCGGCGCCGGTCTGCACGTTGGAGGCCGGCGCGAGCTCGAGGGGGATGCGCTTGTCGCGGACGTACGCCGCCAGCCGGCCGAGGTGGGCGATCCCGGCGCCGTCGACGGTGATGTCGTCGACGATCCGGACGCCGTGCCCGAGCCGGTCGGCCCCGCACCACTGGATCGCCTCCCAGATCGACGGCAGCCCGAACGCCTCGCCGGCGTGGATCGTGAAGTGGAAGTTCTGCCGCTGGAGGTACTCGAACGCGTCGAGGTGCCGGGTCGGGGGGAAGCCGGCCTCGGCCCCGGCGATGTCGAAGCCGACGACGCCCTCGTCGCGCCAGGCCACCGCGAGCTCGGCTATCTCACGCGAGCGTGCCTGGTGACGCATCGCCGTGAGCAGCTGGCGGACGACGATCCGGCCGTCCGCATCGGCCGTCCCCGCGTCGAACCCCGAGCGGACCGCACCGACCACCTGGTCGAGCGCGAGTCCGGCTCCGACGTGCTGCTCGGGGGCGTAGCGGACCTCGGCGTACACCACGCCGTCCGCGGCGAGATCAGCCACACACTCTCGCGCCACGCGCTCGATGGCCTCCTCGGTCTGCATCACCGCCACCGTGTGGTCGAACGTCTCGAGGTAGCGCACCAGCGAACCGGAGTCGGCGGACTCGGCGAACCAGCGCCCGAGCGACTCGGCGTCGGCGGCCGGAAGCGGGTGTCCCGCCTGGTCGGCCAGCTCCAGCACGGTCTGAGGCCGCAACCCACCGTCGAGGTGGTCGTGCAGCAGGACCTTCGGGGCCCGCAGGATCTCGTCGCGGGTAGGTTCGGGCATACCCCTAGCCTGTCAGACCACCCGAGCCGTCGGTCGAGCCCGTCGAGACCGCGGTGACCGACCCTCGACACCCCGGAGATCAAGATGCGCGTTCTCGACGACCTGGCCGAGCTGGCCACCCTGACCGGTGCGGAGCTCGGCACGAGCGACTGGTTCGAGATCGACCAGGATCGCGTCGACGGGTTCGCCGCGGCCACCGGTGACCACCAGTGGATCCACGTCGACGTGGACCGCGCCGCCTCGGGGCCCTTCGGCGGCACGATCGCCCACGGCTACCTCACGCTCTCGCTGATCCCGATCCTCGGTAGTCAGGTGTTCTCCCTGGAGACACCGGGCGCGAAGCTCAACTACGGCGTCAACAAGGTGCGCTTCCCGCATCCGGTGCGGGTCGGCTCGCGCATCCGGGACCGCGTCACGATGGGTGAGGTCACCGACCTGCCCGCAGGCAAGCAGCTCACCCTCCACCACGTCATCGAGATCGAGGGCCAGGCCAAGCCCGCCTGCGTCGCCGAGACCGTCGTCCTCCTGCTCCCCTGACGCTCGGGCGCCACAGGAGCAGGAGTCCGTCTGCTACTTGACCAACGAGTGCTGGCCCAACGAGCGCTGGCCCAACGAGCGCTGGCCCAGCGGGCGCTGCACCAGCAGCCGGGCGAGTCCGGTACTGGCGGCGGCGGCGTCGCGGGATCCCTGGTACGTCGCGAACGCCCGGTAGCGCCCGACGCTCGGCGGGTGGAACCTGACCCTCGCCGATCCCCTGGCGACGCGCGGCCGGAAGTTGCGCAGGAACTGCCAGCCCTCGATCGGGTCGAAGCGCTGGACCGTGATCAGGCTCGGTCCGGCCACCAAGGGCCGCACCCTGAGCCACAGCCGGGCGGTGGCCCGGGGCCCGATCGTGGCCACGTGCCGGCCGTTCACCAGGAGCGTGGCGCGCGTGATCGTCCTCAGCGCCAGCCTCAGCGTGTACCCGCCGGACCCCGAGACGGCGACGAAGTAGCGCCCCGCCCGGACATGGCGATCGATGACGTTCCCGCCACCCATGAAGGCTCCGTCGTCCCGCACGAGCGTCATCGTCGGCGCACCCGACAGGGAGAGCGTCAGTGCGCTGCGGTGGGTGACGTCGAACCGGTAGAGGTCGCGGGAGTCGAGGCCGCCGTTGACGCTGCCCCTGACCTTGGCGTGGTTGTGGATGGGAAGGCCGGGGACGGTGTCGTCGCGGCCCGCCGGTGCGACCCGCAGTCGGTAGTGCTGTACCTCGCGATCGTGCGCCGCCCGCACCACGAGGAAGTGGCGACCCGTCTCCGTGGGTGTGAAGAGTCCGAACCCACCGCAGGAGAGCCGCCGCTCGGGAGCCTCCTCGGTGAAGCTCTTGGTGCCCGGCCCGAAGACCTCCAAGGAGGTGCAGTGCTTGGTCCGCAGGCTCAGCCGCATCGTGCGACCGGCCTTCATCTTCGTCCAGTACGCGTCTCCGGGGTTCAGGATCCGGTCCACGTGGTTCCGCACGCCCTTGCGGGGCAGGTGCCGGCCGGGTGGCTCGGGAGGTGCGGTGGGCACCAGGACGCGCAGCTTGAAGCTGTCGGCCACGGAGCCGGTCTCGTTGGCGACCCGGATGGCGTAGTCGGCTCCGGCCTCCAGCCCGTCGTGGTCGACGGTGGCGTTGCCCTGGGGATCGGTGGCACCACAGTCGACCCACGTCAGCTTGGACCGCACCTGCTTGAACAGGTCGACGGTGGCATCCATCTCGCCCGCCGCGTCCAGCTGGATCACGATCGAACCGCGATCAGGCGCGGTGAAGTGGTACCAGACGGACCCGTCGGTCTGGCCGCACTCGCTGAAGTCGTTGGTGGGCTCCAGGGTGGCGTCGACCAGCGTTCCGTTCACCGACTGCGGTGGATGCACCCGGATGGCGTCCCCGCGGTTGTCGTTGGACGGGGGCGCGGCCCAGGCGGACGGAGCCATCGCGAGCGTCGCGCTCAAGACGATCAGCACGGACAGCGCTGACCCGAACGCGCGTGCGTAACGTGCGGACATCGGAACCTCCTGGTTGCCATGACCCGAAGCAGGGTGATGACCTCTGTAGAACCTGGTGCGTCGTCTGTTCCGATGCTCCGCTCGGGTGGATGGTTCGGTCGAGGGACCAACGACCCTGATCCGCTCCCCGGCGGTCGAGCATCCCCCGGCGGTCGAGCCCGTCGAGACCCCGGCAGCCGGCGGTCGAGCCCGTCGAAACCCCGGCAGCCGGCGGTCGAGCCCGTCGAGACCCCGGCCCCGGCAGTCGACCCCGGCCCCGGCGGTCGACCCCGGCCCCGGCGGTCGAGCCCGTCGAGACCCCGGGCCCCGAACCACCCTCAGCCGACGCGGTCGATCACCAGGTCCTGAGGGGTGTACGACGCACGGTCGCCGATGTCGTAGCCGCCGTCGAGGGCTTCGAGGGCGCGGTCGAACCGCTCCTCGTCGTCGGACAGCAGGGTGAGCAGCGGCTCTCCCTCGCGTACGTCGTCACCGGGGCGGGCGTGCCAGACCACGCCGGCGCCGGCCTGGACCGCGTCCTCCTTGCGGGCCCGCCCCGCACCGAGCCGCCAGGCGGCCAGCCCGACGGCCATCGCGTCGAGCCGGGTCAGGGTGCCCGACGCCGGCGCCGCGACGACGTGGGACTCGCGGGCGGTCGGCAACGGGGCGTCGGGGTCACCGCCCTGGGCCGCGATCATGGCGCGCCAGGAGTCCATGGCCGAGCCGTCGGCCAGCTTCTCCGACGGGTCGACATCCGCACGCCCGGCGCCCGCGAGCATCTCCCGGGCCAGCGCGAGGGTCAGCTCGACGATGTCGGCCGGTCCGCCGCCGGCCAGCACGTCGACCGACTCCGCGACCTCGAGTGCGTTGCCCGCCGTCAGCCCGAGCGGCGTCGACATGTCGGTCAGCAGGGCGACGGTGTGGACCCCGGCGTCCTGTCCGAGGGCGACCATCGTCGTGGCCAGCTCGCGCGCGTCGTCGACGGTGTGCATGAACGCGCCGGTGCCGACCTTCACGTCGAGCACCAGCGAGCCGGTGCCCTCGGCGATCTTCTTCGACATGATCGAGGACGCGATCAGCGGGATCGCGGGCACCGTGCCCGTGACGTCCCGCAACGCATAGAGCTTCTTGTCCGCAGGCGCCAGGCCGTCCCCGGCGGCACAGACCACGGCCCCGACCGACTCGAGCTGGGCCAGCATCTCGTCGTTCGACAGCGTCGCCCGCCAGCCGGGGATCGACTCGAGCTTGTCGAGGGTCCCGCCGGTGTGGCCGAGCCCGCGCCCGCTCAGCTGCGGTACGGCGACCCCGCAGGCCGCGACGAGCGGTGCCAGGGGCAGCGTGATCTTGTCGCCGACGCCGCCGGTCGAGTGCTTGTCAGCGGTCGGCCGCGAGAGCGAGGAGAAGTCCATCCGCTCCCCCGACGCGATCATCGCAGCGGTCCAGCGGCCGATCTCGCGGCGGGTCATCCCGTTGAGCAGGATCGCCATGGCCAGTGCCGACATCTGCTCGTCGGCCACGGCGCCTCGCGTGTACGCGTCGAGCACCCAGTCGATCTGGCTGTCGCTGAGCTCGCCACGGTCGCGCTTGGCGCCGATCACCTCGACCGCGTCGTGTTCAGGCATGGCCGGACCCTATCGGGGCTCCCCGGCGACGAGCACGGTGCGGTATCCGCGCAGTACGAAGGTCCCGCGACTCTCCGGGCGACCGGCCAGACGTAGGTCGGGACAGCTCGCGAACAGCGCAGCCAGCGACTCGGCGAGCTCCATCCGCGCCAGCGGCGCCCCCAGGCAGAAGTGCACGCCGACGCCGAACGCGAGGTGCGGGTTGGGGTCACGGCGTACGTCGAAGAGGTCCGCGTCGGCGAAGACCGCCGGGTCGCGGTTGGCGGCGCCGAGCAGGGCGGCGATCTTCTGACCCGGCTCGACGACGACGCCGCCGACCTCCACCTGGGCCGTGGCCGTCCGCTCGAACAGCTGCAGCGCGGAGTCGAAGCGCAGCATCTCCTCCACGGCGAGCACCGGGTCCTCGGGCCGGAGCCCGCGCTCGAGCATGGCCACCAGGCCGTTGCCGAAGACGTTGACCGACGCCTCGTGCCCGGCGTTCAGCAGCAGGACGACCGCGGCGACCACCTCGTCCTCCGACAGGGGGGTCTGCACCAGGTCGCTGACCAGGTCGTCGGTCGGCGCCCGCCGACGACTCTGCGCCAGCTCGCGCACCAGCTCCGAGAAGTCGACCGCCGCCGCGACCGCGGCCTCGACGACGTCACTGCCGGGCGACGGCTCGTACATCCGCACGATCGCCTGCGACCACTCACGCAGCTGCGGTGCATGCGCCCGCGGCACCCCGAGCAGCTCCGAGATGACCAGCACCGGTAGCGGTTCGGCGTAGTCGCTGATCGCGTCGAAGCCCGCTGGGTCGACGGCCGCGAGCAGCTCCGCGGCGAGCTCGCGCACTCGCGGTCGGAGACGTTCGACGTGGCCGCGGTTGAACGACGCCGCGACCGGACGGCGGAGCCGGGTGTGCTCGGGAGGCTCGTGCTCCATCATCTGGTTGCGGTGTAGCAGGTTGAACGGCTCGAGGTACGACGCGGGCTCGCGGTCGCTCCAGAGGCGGCCGAGGCGGCGGTCGCGCTGGACCGCCGCGGCCGACGCATGGTCGAAGGTCAGGTACCTCCCCGACGGCTCGTGCCAGGCGACCGGATGCCGGCGCTCCTCGGCGAAGAACGGGTAGGGGTCGGCGACGAACGCCGGGTCGCCGAGGTCAACGGAGGTTGTCGGGACCGAACGCATCGGGCAGCACCTCGTCCATCGTCCGTACGCCGGACACCGTGAGCAGCTCCATCGTGGGGCCGCCGTTCTCCCACAGCAGCTGACGACACCGACCGCACGGCATCAGCACCTCGCCGGCGCTGTCGACGCAGACGAAGTGCGTGAAGCGACCACCGCCGGTCACGTGGAGCTGCGAGACCGCACCGCACTCGGCACACAGCGCAACGCCGTACGCCGCGTTCTCGACGTTGCAGCCGCTGACCACACGCCCGTCGTCGACCAGTCCGGCCGCACCGACGTAGAACCGGGAGTACGGCGCGTAGGCATGCCCCATCGCCTCGACCGCGGCGGCTCGGAGCGCGTCCCAGTCGACGTCGGTCACCCGGCACTCCCCTTCCGGTAGACCTGCCCGTCGGCCGCGGGCATGCGCATCCGCTGGCTCGCCAGCGAGAGCACCAGGAGGGTGACGACGTATGGCGTCATGCCTGTGAACTCGCGTGGCACGGTGTCGGTGAGGAGGTACCAGAGCAGGAACGCCAGCCCGAGCACGCCCATCACGATGCCCGAGGTGCGGTGCTTCCTCCAGAACCGGAGGGCGGCGTACGCCAGCAGGAGGAGCGCCACGAGCAGCAACAGCGCGTGGACCGCCGACGGCGTGCGCAGGCGCAGGGCATCGGTGTAGCCGAACATCAGCGACGCGCCCACGGTGCCCCCGGGCTGCCAGTTGCCGAAGATCATCGCGGCCAGGCCGATGTAGCCGCGGCCGCCGCTCTGGTTGGTGACGAAGCCGCTGGAGGCGACCAGCGCCAAGAAGGCGCCGCCGAGGCCGGCGAGGGCACCGGAGACCGTGACCGCGATGTACTTGTAACGGTAGACGTTGATGCCCAGGGACTCCGCCGCAGCCGGGCTCTCGCCGCACGACCGCAGCCGCAGGCCGAACGGCGTGCGCCACAGCAGCCACGCGGTGAGGACGACGATCGCGGCGATGATCACCGTCAGCACCGACACCCGGGCGGTCAGGGCCGCGAGGAAGCCGGCCACGTCGGAGATCAGGAACCAGTGGTGGCCGTTCAGCGTGACCAACCAGTCGGACAGGTGCGGGACGGTCAGGTAGGGCAGCGGATCGAGACCGGTGAGCTGGCGGGGACCGCCGTTCTGGAGGTCGGTGAAGTAGGCCTCGGCCAGGAACTGGGTCGCCCCGAGCCCGATGATGTTGATCGCGACGCCCGACACGATGTGGTCGACGCCGAAGGTGATCGTCGCGAGCCCGTGCAGGAGCCCGCCGATCGCACCGAACGCGGCGGCACCGAGCAGACCGACCCAGGGGCCGTACCAGTAGGTGAAGTACGCCGCGCCCCAGGTGCCGAGCAGGATCTGGCCCTCGAGCCCGATGTTGACGACGCCGGCCCGCTCCGACCACAGACCGCCCATGCCGGCGAGCAGGATCGGACAGGCCGACAAGATGGCGGCCCGCAGGGTGTTGGCCGACGTGATGTCGTCGACGTTGGTGACGAGTCGCACGGCCGAGACCACGACGATGGCGCCGAGGAGGACCAGCCAGTAGCGGGCGCGGAAGCGCTCGTAGGCGCTGCCACGGGCCGGGGCCGGCCGGCTCGCGACGTCGTGGATCACCGTGCTCATACGGCCACCTCCTCGGTCTGGACGCGGGGCGCGACGGCCACGGCACTCTGCTCCAGCCGCACGCGGTAGCGCCGGACCAGCTCGTAGGCGACCACGACAGCGAGCACGGCGACCCCTTGGGTGATCTGGACGACGCTCGGCGAGATGTCGGTGAGCAGCTGGAGCGAGTTCGACTGGGCCGTCAGGAACGCGAACAGCAGGGCGCCGAACACCATCCCGAGCGGCTGGTTGCGACCGAGCAGCGCCACCGCGATGCCGGTGAAGCCCAGGCCGGCCTGGAACGTCGTGCCGTAGGTGTGGGCGTTACCGAAGAAGGCGGGCATCCAGATCAGGCCCGCGACGCCTCCGGAGATCAGCATCGACGCGAGGATCATCCGGTTGACCTTGATGCCGCTGGCGACCGCGGCCGTTCGCGACGTACCGGTGGCCCGCAGGTCGAAGCCGAACGTCGTCCGGTTCAGCAGGACCCAGAAGCCCACACCGACCAGCACCGCCAGCAGCCCGAGCGTCCAGATCTGGCCGTCGGCGGAGGTGAAGGGCGCCCAGCCACCCACCTGCGACCCGCCCGGGATGACCTTGGTACGGACGGAGTTGCCGCCGTGGATGCCGTAGTGGTCGATCAGGTAGCCGACCAGGATGCCCGCGAGGGCGTTGAGCATGATCGTCGAGATGACCTCGCTGACGCCGCGCGTCACGCGCAGGATGCCGGCGATGCCGGCCCAGAGCGCACCGACGACGACGGCGATCAAAAGGCTGGCGAGGACGTTGAGGAAACCCGGCAGGAAGGCGGCCCCGGCGAACGACGCGGCGGCGTAGGACGCCGTCGTGTACTGGCCCTCGACGCCGATGTTGAACAACCCCATCCGGAACCCCACCGCGGCCGCCGTGGCCGACAGGTAGATCATCGAGGTCTGGTTGACGATGTCGACCAGGATCCGGTCGTCGGGCCTGGTGAGGATGATCCTCCAGAAGTCGCCGACACCCGAGTTGCTGCCCGTGGCGATGATGACGAGAGTGGTGGCCGCCATCGCGATCGCGACCGCGATCACCGGCGCGAGCAGGGCGAAGCCGATCCGACGCAGGATGTTCATCCGTCCTCACCTCCACCTGTCATCGCGGAGCCGAGATCCTGCGGAGTGACCTGGCCCGGGTCGAAGCTGCCGACAAGCCGGCCGCGCAGGATGACCTCGATCCGGTCGGAGAGGCCGATCAGCTCGTCGAGGTCGGCTGAGATCAGGAGCACGGCCAGGCCGTCGTGACGCGCGCGCTTGATGTGCTCCCAGATCGCGGCCTGGGCACCGATGTCGACGCCACGCGTCGGGTGGGCGGCGATCAGGACGACGGGGTTGCCGCTCATCTCTCGGCCGACGATCAGCTTCTGCTGGTTGCCGCCCGAGAGAGCCCGGGCGAGCGTGTCGATCCCCGGCGTGCGTACGTCGTACTCGCGGACGATGCGCTCGGTGTCCTCGCGGGCTCCACTGCGGTCGATCCACGGACCATGGGCGCTGGGAGCGCGGGTCTGGTGCCCGAGGATGCGGTTCTCCCAGAGCGGCGCGTCGAGCAGCAGCCCGTGTCGCTGCCGGTCCTCGGGGATGTAGGCGATGCCGGCCTCGCGGAGCTCGCGGGTGCCCCATGCGGTGACGTCGACGTCGCCGAGGCGGATGCTCCCGGCGCTGGCGTCACGCATGCCCATCACGGTCTCGACGAGCTCGGCCTGGCCGTTGCCCTCGACGCCGGCGATGCCGAGGACCTCGCCCTGGTGGATGTCGAAGGTGATGTCGGTGAGCAGGTTGCGGCCGAACTCGTCGGTGAGCGTCACGTGCTCGAGCGACAGCTGGACGACGTCGGTGACTGTCGGCTCGGTGACCTCGGGCGAGGGCAGCTCGGAGCCGACCATCATCTCGGCGAGCTGACGCTTGGTGACCTTGCCGGGCTCGGCCTCGCCCACCGTCGTGCCGCGGCGCATCACGGTGATGTCGTCGGCGATGGCCAGCACCTCGTCCAGCTTGTGGGAGATGAAGAGCACCGACTGGCCGTGCGAGCGCAGGTCGCGGAGGTTCTCGAAGAGGGCGTCCACCTCCTGCGGCACGAGCACGGAGGTCGGCTCGTCGAGGATGATCACCTTCGCGCCGCGGTAGAGGACCTTGAGGATCTCGAGGCGCTGCCGGTCGGCCACCCCCAGGCGCTCCACGAGGACATCGGGCCGCAGACCGAACCCGTAGCGGTCGGAGATGGCGGTGAACTCCCTCCGGGCGTCGTCGCCGATCCCGTGGAGCTTCTCCGCCCCCAGCACGACGTTCTCGAGAGCGGTGAAGTTGTCGGCCAGCATGAAGTGCTGGAAGACCATGCCGATGCCCACGGCGATGGCATCGCTCGGCGACTTGAAGACCCGCTCCTCGCCGCCGACCCAGATCTGGCCGTCGTCCGGCTTCTGTACGCCGTACAGGATCTTCATCAGCGTCGACTTGCCCGCGCCGTTCTCACCGCAGAGGGCGTGGACGGTCGCGGGACGGATCGTCATCTCGACGTCGTGGTTGGCGATGACTCCGGGGAACGTCTTGCCGATCCCGACCAGCTTCACTTCGGGGGCGGTGACGTCCCGCTCCGCGGCGGGGGCGACGGCGGTCAAGGAGAACCTCCGGTGGTCGGGCCGAGACTTGGGGCGGATGCGGCTCCGGCCCGGGAGCAGGTTACCCCCGGGCCGGAGCCGATGATGTGGTACGTCGAGCGGGTCTCGGACGTCGTCCTCGACGGCGACGCCCGAGCCCCTCGATCAGGTCACGGAGCGGTCGGGACCTTGGTCGCTCCGCTCTTGATCTTGTCGGCGAACTCGTTGATCTTCGCCTCGTACGGCTTGATCGCGGGGTTCGACGTGGCGTAACCGACGCCACCGTTCTTCAGGTCGTAGGTCACGTAGCTCGTGGCGGGAGAGCCGTCGTTGACGGTCTTCAGCCAGTCGTCGCACGCGATGTCGACCCGCTTGAGGGCGGACGTCAGGATGTGCGCCTTCTGGTCGGCGGTGGCGGTGAGGTACTGGTCGGAGTCCACCCCGATCGCCCACTTGCCGTCGCCGGCCTCGACCGCCGCGTCGAAGACGCCGCTGCCGGAGGCGCCCGCCGCGTGGTAGACCACGTCGGCGCCCTGGTCGAACTCACCGGCAGCCGCGGTCTTGCCGCCCGCCGGGTCGTTGAAGCCGGAGAGGTTGCTCTCCTGGATGTAGGCGACGTCGACCTTGATGCTCGGGTCGACCGCGTGGACACCGGCCGTGTAGCCGGCCTCGAAGGTCTTGATCAGGTCGATGTGGACGCCACCGACGAAGCCGACCTCCTTGCTCTTGGTGGCCTGTGCCGCGGCGACGCCCACCAGGAACGACGACTCGTTCGCGGCGAACGAGAAGTACGCGACGTTCTTGTTGACCTTCTTGTCGGGGTCGAATCCGTCGACCACCGCGAAGCTGACGTTCGGGTAGTTCGGCGCGACCGCGTTGACGGCGTCGCTGTAGGCGAAACCGACGCCGATGATCGCCGTGGCGCCCTGGTCGGCCATCTGCGACAGGCGGTCCTCGCGGGCCGACTCGGGCTCTCCGTCTTGAGCCTCACCCTCGATGCAGGTGCCCTTGAAGTCGGTGACGGCCTTCGACACACCGGCGTACGCCGAGTCGTTGAAGGACTGGTCGCCGCGGCCACCCACGTCGTACGCGAGACCGACCTTGGGTCCGCTGCCCGACGCGGTCGCGCAGATGTCTGCGTTGGCCCCCGTGTTCCCGCTGCTGTTGCTCTTCTTGCCACAACCGGTCAGCGCCAGCGACGCCACCACGGCCACGGCAGCAATCCTGCTGATTCGACGCAAGATGCCCTCCTTGTCTTGACCGCCACCCCTGGTTCGTCGCGGACTCGGGGGTCACCATAGGCCACAACCACGTGGCGTTGTCACCCCAAGGGGCGAGTCGAGTCAGTTGTTACCTCGCGGTGACCCTGCGCGCCCAGGGCAACGGATGCGAGGAGCTTCGCGGCGATGCCGGTGGCTCGTTCGTCGATGCGCAGGTTGCCCTGGTGGATGTCGTACGTCGGTCCGCCGGGCTCCCGGGTGCCGAGCCGGCCCATGGCACCGGGAACCCGGGTGAGGTACCAGGCGAAGTCCTCGCCGCCGAGGCTCTGCGACGTCGGCGCGCGGCCCTCGGGACCGAGCACCGCGTCGACGGCCCGGCCGAGGAGCGCCACGGAGGCGACGTCGTTCACCACCGGTGGGACGCCGCGGACGTAGTCGACCTCGGCGCGCACGCCGTACGGCGCGACGATCTCGCCGACGTAGGCGCGGATGCGGTGCTCCATGTCGCTCCAGGCGACCGAGTCGAGCATGCGCACGGTGCCGGCGAGCTCACCGGAGTCGGGGATCACGTTGGTCGCGCGTCCGGCCTCGACCCGGCCCCAGACCACGCTGACGCCGGCCCGGGGGTCGAGGCGGCGCGAGAGGACGGCCGGGAGCTCGGTGATGATCTTGGCCAGGGCGAAGGTGAGGTCCTCGGTCAGGTGGGGGCGGCTGGTGTGCCCTCCGTTGCCGGACAACCGGACCTCGAGGCTGTCGGCGGCGCCGGTGATCGGGCCCTCTCGCAGCCCGACCCGGCCGAGGTCGAGGGACGGGTCGCAGTGCAGGGCGAAGATGCGCACCACCTCGTCGAGCGCGCCGAGGTCGATCAGCCGGGTGGCACCACCCGGCATCACCTCCTCGGCCGGCTGGAACAGCAGTCGCACGCGCCCCGCCAGCAGCCCGGCGGCGTGCACCTCGGAGAGGGCCAGGCCGGCACCGAGCAGCGCGGTGGTGTGGACGTCGTGCCCGCAGGCGTGCGCGACGCCCGGCACCTTGCTCTGCCAGGGGTCGGTCGTCGTGTCGTTGAGCGGGAGCGCGTCGAGGTCGGCCCGCAGCGCCACCCGCGGCCCGGAGTCGCCGAGGTCGGCGACGAGGCCCGAGTCGCCGGTGCGGGTGATGCTCCAACCCACCTGGTCGAGGTGGTGGCTCACCAGATCACTGGTGCGGCTCTCGTGCCACGAGAGCTCGGGGTGGGCGTGCAGGTCGCGTCGCAGGTCGACGAGGTCGTCGGCGTACTTGTCGACCACCGTATCGACCAGAGCGAGCGCATCTTCCGTGGACATGTCCAGACGAGGCTAGTCGACCGTCAGGTCGGGCTCGGCATCGTGGGTGCCGTCGTACGCCGCGAGGATGCGGTCGGCCGCGCTGACCGCGGGCAGCTCACCGGTCAGCACCTGCTCGCGCACCTGCGCCCGCACCCGGCGGACGGGCTCGGACCTGCGCAGACGCTGCTCGAGCTCGTCTCGCACCAGCGCCCACGCGAAGTCGAGCTGCTGGTGTGCCCGCTTCTCCGCCAGGCCCTCGGTGCCGAGCTCCTCGCGATGCGCCAGCACCTGCGCCCAGACACCGTCGACGCCATCGCCGGTGAGGGCCGAGCAGGTGACGACCGACGGTGCCCAGGATCCCTTGCCGTGCACCATCCGGAGTGCGCCGGCCAGCTCGCGGGCGGCTCCCTCGGCCTCGGTACGCCGATCGCCGTCCGCCTTGTTGACCGCGATCACGTCGGCGATCTCGAGGATGCCTCGCTTGATGCCCTGGAGCTGGTCTCCGGTGCGGGCCAGGGTGAGGTAGAGGAACGTGTCGACCATGCCGGCCACGGTCGTCTCGGACTGCCCGACGCCGACGGTCTCGATCAGCACCACGTCGTACGACGCAGCCTCGAGCACGAGCAACGCCTGGCTCGTCGCACGGGCGACCCCGCCCAGCGTCCCCGCACTGGGGCTGGCCCTGATGTACGCCTGGGGATCGGTGGCGAGCTCGGGCATCCGCGTCTTGTCACCCAGCACCGAGCCGCCGGTGCGCTGACTGCTGGGGTCGACGGCGAGCACACCGACGCGGTGGCCGGCCGCGGTGAGCCGGCCTCCGAGCGTCTCGATGAACGTCGACTTGCCGACGCCCGGGAGGCCGGAGATGCCCACCCGGACCGTCGGCGCCGCGGTCGTGCCCAGGGCCGCCAGGAGCTCCCGCGCCTGCGCCCGATGCTCCGGCAGGCTCGACTCGACGAGGGTGATCGCGCGGCTCACGGCCGCCCGCTGCCCGGCGCGGACCTCCTCGGCGAGTGACGCGGGTGACGCCATCAGTCGTCGAGCTGCTCGCGCAGGCGGGCGAGCAGGTCGAGGGCGGAGAGCGCGATCACGGTGCCCGGTAGGAAGACGGCGGCCGCCCCCATCTCCTCCAAGGTCGCGACGTCGCCCGGCGGGATGACACCGCCGATCACGACCATGATGTCGTCGCGGCCGAGCTCGGCCAGAGCCTGCTTCAGCGCGGGCAGCAGGGTCAGGTGGCCGGCCGCGAGGCTGCTGACCCCGACGATGTGCACATCGGCGTCGACCGCCTGCTGGGCGACCTCCTCGGGCGTGGAGAACAGTGGGCCCACGTCGACGTCGAACCCCATGTCGGCGAACGCGCTGACGATGACCTTCTGGCCACGGTCGTGGCCGTCCTGCCCCATCTTGGCGATCAGGATCCGCGGCCTGCGGCCCTCTGCCTCCTCGAAGGCCGCGGTCGCGTCGAGCACCTGCTGCACGAGCTGGTCGCCCGCGCTCCCGGCCTCGTCCCTGAACACACCCGAGATCGTACGGATCGTCGCCCGATGCCTGCCCCAGACCTTCTCGAGGGCTCCGCTGATCTCCCCGACCGTGGCCTTGGCCCGCGCCGCGTCGACGGCCAGGGCCAGCAGGTTGTCGCCCTGCCCCCCGGGGATGTCGGCGGCCCGGGTCAGCGCGTCCAGCGCCCCTTGTACGTCGTCGTCGTCCCGCTCGGCGCGGAGCCGCTCGAGCTTGGCGACCTGCTGGCGGTAGACGTCGTCGTTGTCGACCTTGAGCACCTCGAGCGGGTCCTCGTAGGTGAGCCGGAAGGTGTTCACGCCGATCACGGCCTGCGCACCGGAGTCGATCCGCGCCTGCGTCCGCGCGGCCGCCTCCTCGATGCGCAGCTTCGGGATGCCCTCCTCGATCGCCCGCGCCATCCCGCCGGCCCGCTCCACCTCCTGGATGTGGGCCCACGCCCGCTCCGCGAGGTCGTGCGTCAGGCGCTCGACGTAGAAGCTGCCCGCCCAGGGGTCGATGGTCCACGTCGTCCCGCTCTCCTGCTGGAGCAGGAGCTGGGTGTTGCGCGCGATCCGGGCGCTGAAGTCGCTCGGCAGGGCGATCGCCTCGTCGAGGGCGTTGGTGTGCAGGCTCTGGGTGTGCCCCTGGGTCGCGGCCATCGCCTCGATACAGGTACGGCCCACGTTGTTGAAGACGTCCTGGGCGGTGAGGCTCCAGCCGCTGGTCTGGCAGTGCGTGCGCAGGCTCAGGCTCTTGGGGTTCTGTGGCTCGAAGTCACGCACGAGCCGCGCCCACAGGGCCCGGGCCGCCCGCAGCTTCGCCACCTCCATGAAGAAGTTCATGCCGATGGCCCAGAAGAAGCTCAGCCGTGGTGCGAAGTGGTCGATGTCGAGCCCGGCGGCGATCCCGGTGCGGAGGTACTCCACGCCGTCGGCGAGCGTGTAGGCCAGCTCCAGGTCTGCGGTCGCCCCGGCCTCCTGCATGTGGTAGCCGGAGATGGAGATCGAGTTGAAGCGCGGCATGTGCTCGGCGGTGTAGCTGAAGATGTCGCCGACGATCCGCATGCTCGGCGCCGGCGGGTAGATGTAGGTGTTGCGGACCATGAACTCCTTGAGGATGTCGTTCTGGATGGTCCCGGACAGCTGCTCGGCCTTGACACCCTGCTCCTCGGCCGCCGCGATGTAGAGCGCCATGATCGGCAGCACCGCGCCGTTCATCGTCATGCTGACGCTCATCTGGTCGAGCGGGATGCCGTCGAAGAGCGTGCGCGCGTCGTAGATCGAGTCGATGGCGACGCCGGCCATGCCGACGTCGCCGCGCACGCGCGGGTGGTCGGAGTCGTAGCCGCGGTGGGTGGCCAGGTCGAAGGCGACGCTCAGCCCCTTCTGACCGGCCGCGAGGTTGCGCCGGTAGAACGCGTTGGACTCCTCGGCGGTGGAGAAGCCGGCGTACTGCCGGATCGTCCACGGCTGAGTGGTGTACATCGTCGGGTAGGGCCCGCGGAGGTACGGCGTGAGGCCGGGCCAGGTGTCCAGCGCGTCGAGTCCCTCGAGATCGGCCTCCGTGTAGAGCGGCTTGATCTCGATGCCCTCGGGGCTCTGCCACGCCTCCGGTGGTCGAGGAGGTCGCTCTGCGACCGTCTCGAGACCACCGCGTTGGTTTCGAGACAGGCGCTGCGCGACTTCCTCGACCAGCGGGGACCCGGCGAAGCTCTTCGGGATGCTCATGCCAGGGCCTCCCGGGTCCGGGTCAGGAACTCGATCGCGTCGTCGCCGGGACGGAAGGAGTCGTCGGCCCAGGCTTGCTCGTCGGTCGAGCCGTGCTCGTCGGTCGAGCCGTGCTCGTCGGTCGAGCCGTGCTCGTCGGTCGAGCCGTGCTCGTCGGTCGAGCCTGTCGAGACCACGACCACGCGGACCGCCCCGGCGGCTCGGAGGGCCTCGGCGGCCTCGCTCCCCCACTCGGCGTACGACGTGTCGGTGCCGGCCAGACAGACCACGGCCTGCCCGGCATAGGGGGCGGTGAGGTCGGCAGCCCCGGCCGTTGCACCCGCGATGTCGACCGCGATGCCGCCCGCGGCCAGGAGGTTGGTTGCGAAACCGGCCCGCGAGGTGTGCGCCGCGACCGGACCCAGGGTGGCCAGGAAGACATGGCCCGTCGGTGGGTCCCGGCGCAGCTTCTCGAAGTCCTCGGCATAGCGGACGACGCCGGCGAACTCGTCGTACGACGCACGCTCGGGCAGCTGCTCGCCCAGCCGGGGGAACTCGCTGACCCCGGTGATCGGCGCCTGCCGGGCAGAGATCCGCGCGCGCCGGTGCGCGGCCACCTCTCGCATGCGCGCAGTGAAGGCGTCGCGACCTTCGCCCTCGAGCCGGCCCAGCTCGGCCCAGCCGGCGACGGCGAGGTCGTCGGTGAGCTTCTCGACGGCGTACGCCCCTCCGGCCGGGTCGGCCACGGCCGCGACGTGCGACTCCGCGACCAGCAGCGACGAGACGTTGCGGGCGATCCGTCGGCCGAGGGCGTCGGGCCGGCCGAGCACGCTGTCGAACGGCAGTACGGTCACGGCGTCCGCTCCACCGACGCCCGCTGCGAAGGCCGCGACCGTGGTGCGGAGCATGTTCACCCAGGGGTCGAAGGTCGTCATCATCGGCTGGCTGGTCACGACGTGCTGCCGCATCGCGACCGGCTCGGTGTCACAGAGCTCGAGCATGCGAGCCCACAATCGCCTGGCGGCTCGCAGCTTGGCGATCGTGGTGAACTGCTCGTCCGTCGCGGCGAGCCGGAACTCCAGCAGCTCCACCGACTCGGCCACCGAGAACCCGGCGTCGGCCATCGCACGCAGGTAGTGCGCGCCCTCCGCCATCGCCCAGCCGAGCTCCTGCGCCTCGCTCGCCCCCCGTGCGTGCACCTCGGTGGCGTCGACGACGAAGCCGAGCACGCCCGCATCGATCGCCAGCCGTGCGGACTCCACGGTCGCGCTCGCGGCTTCGATGCCCAGGCCGGAGCCGCGATGGAGGCTGCCACCGGCCGCGTCGAGGAAGCCGCGCGCCGCGGCGACCTGGTCGCCCGACCCGCGCAGGACCACGGCGGCGAGGGACAGCTCGACACCGCCCAGCAGCGCGCGGAAGTCCGTCTCGCTCGTGGCGCCCAGCCAGAGCGACGTCGCCCCGCCCTCGAGGTCGGCCACGACCTCGCGGTTGCGCAGCGCCGGGTCACCGTCCGCGCTGAAGGCTCGGATGTCCCAGGCCCCCGCGCGCGTCGGGCGGCCGCTGGTCGCCGACCCCGTGAGGAGGTCGGGCGTGCCCAGCGGCGGGATCGCGATGCCGTCGTACGTCGTGTGGGCCAGCGCCGACCACACCGCGTCGTCCGGGTCGTCATCACCGAGTCGTCGCGCCTTGCGCAGCACGGTCGCCGCGGCCCGCTCCCAGTCGGACCTGGACCAGCCGTCGTCGGCCGACGCGAGCGCGAGCGCACCCGGCTCGGGCCGGAGCTCCTCCGGCTCGTCGAGCCCGCCCGCCACGTCGGTCATGGCCTCAGGTTAGGAGCGCAGCTCCTCCGCGAGCCAGCACGTGTGAACTTTCCGACCCGGCGGCCAGAGGCTTCGCCCGCCTGGCGACGAAGGTCGTGCGGGCCGCCATCGGACCCCACCGCAAGCACAACTGCCACGTGCACGGGTGCTGGCGGATCGCCAAGCAGCAGGTCGAGGGCACCCGGTGGAGGGCCTGCCACAAGCACCATCCCGACGGGAAGCCGACCGGCCACGACATGGAGCGGCTCGCCCAGGCGAAGCGCGACCGGATGGCCGAGGCGAGCTCGGTGACCCCCCGGGGAGGAGGCTCAGTCCGCCGGAGTCGAGGGGGACGGCTCGCGGTAGCTCGCGACCGCCTCGTCGACCAGGTCGGCGACCGGGCGCCCCGTCGCCTGGGACCGGGCCTGGAGCAGTGCCGCCGTCTCCGGCGAGAGCGTGACCTGGAGCAGTGTGTCGTCGCGTCGAGGCTCGTCACGACCGAAGACACCGAGGGCCATGGTCACCACGGTGCCGAGCACGTCGAGGATGGCGACCACTCCGATCGTGCGGCCACCGGTGTCGGAGGCGTCCCAGCCCAGGATCGTGGCGATCACGAGACCGGCGAGCACCGTGCCGGCGACCAGGGTCGCGGCGAGCAGTCGGGCGACGGCGGGGTGACGACGTACGACGGCCAGCAGCAGCGAGAACTGCGCAAGCGTCAGCGCCGCCACCACGGCGACCCCGAAGGTCCGCAGCAGGCCGCGACCGGGGTCCTGCTGCCACAGCGGCCACGTGAAGATCAGGGCGCAGACCCCAGCGACGAACGCAACCACCCCACCGGCCGCTCCGACCAGCCGCGAGCGGGAACCTGCAGGAGCCAGGTAGCACAGGGTCAGGACGCTGACCACGCCCACGATCAGGGTGGTCAGGAGGACCCGCCCCTCGGTGTCCCCGAAGTGACCGGGCTGCAGCAGCGCCGCCACGCCCATCAGCGCGGCCAGCGAGAAGGACCCGATCGTCAAGCGGACGACCACGTGTCGTGCGGAGAGCTTCGTACCCGGCTCCATGCTTCGAGCGTGGCACCCCGGGACGCCGGCGTCAGGAGGACAAAGTCCTAGACCTCGGTCCGGGTGTCACGATCCTTGCCGCGGATGCCGATCTTGTTGCCGAGCCACACCAGCGGGTCGTAGCTCTTGTCGACCACGCGCTCCTTCATCGGGATGATCGCGTTGTCGGTGATGTGGATGCCCTCGGGGCAGACCTCGGTGCAGCACTTGGTGATGTTGCAGTAGCCCAGGCCGGCCTGCTCGCGGGTGACCTGACGACGGTCGACGGTGTCGAGCGGGTGCATGTCGAGCTCGGCGTACCGCAGGAAGAAGCGGGGCCCGGCGAAGTTCTTCTTGTTGTCCTCGTGGTCGCGGACGACGTGGCAGGTGTTCTGGCACAGGAAGCACTCGATGCACTTGCGGAACTCCTGGCCGCGCTCGACGTCCTCCTGCATCATCCGGCGCATGCCGTCGGCGTCGCGCGGCGGCAGCTCGGCGTACGGGAGCTCCTTGGCCTTCTCGTAGTTGTAGGAGACGTCGGTGACCAGGTCGCGGATCACCGGGAAGGTGCGCATCGGGGTGACCGTGATCGTCTCGGACTCGTCGTAGTCCGAGAGCCGGCACATGCACATCAGCTTCGGGCGGCCGTTGACCTCGGCACTGCACGACCCGCACTTGCCGGCCTTGCAGTTCCAGCGCACGGCGAGGTCGCCGGCCTGGGTGGCCTGGACGCGGTGGATCGCGTCGAGCACGACCTCGCCGCTCTCGACCTCGACGTCGTAGTCCTTCAGCTCACCGCCGGACTGGTCGCCGCGCCACAGCCGCATCTTCAGCGTGTATCCCATGGGAGATCAGTGCCCTTCCTCGAAGAAGGCGGCCAGCTCGTCCGGCATCACCGGCAGCGGCTGCGTGGCCAGGTCGACGCCGTCGCCGGTGGCGTTGATCGACAGGACGATGTTCTTCGTGCCCCACTCGGCGTCGAAGCCGGGGTGGTCGTCGCGCGTGTGACCGCCGCGCGACTCCTCCCGCTCGAGCGCGGCCTTGGCGATGCACTCGGAGACCACGAGCATGTTGCGCAGGTCGATGGCGAGGTGCCAGCCGGGGTTGTACTGCCGGTGCCCCTCGACGATGAGGTTCTTCGCGCGCACCTTGAGCTTCTCGATCTCGGCCAGCGACTCCGTCAGCTCCGCACGAGTGCGGATGATGCCGACCAGGTCGTTCATCGTCTGCTGGAGCTCCTGCTGGATCGTGTAAGGATTCTCGGTCCCTGAGCCTGTCGAAGGGTCGGTCCCTGAGCCTGACCCGTCGAACGGCGCCAGGGCGAGCCTCTCGGCCGCCCGCACGTCGTCGTCGGAGACCGCCGGACGGGAGCCGGCGAGAGCTGCCGCATACGCCGCCGCAGCGTCGCCCGAGCGCTTGCCGAACACCAGCAGGTCGGAGAGGGAGTTGCCACCGAGGCGGTTGGAACCGTGCATACCGCCCGAGCACTCGCCGACGGCGTACAGACCTGCGAGGCCGCTCATCTCGGTGTCGGGCTCGACCTCGACGCCACCCATCACGTAGTGGCAGGTCGGCCCGATCTCCATGGCCTCCTGGGTGATGTCGACGTCGGCCAGCTCCTTGAACTGGTGGTACATCGACGGCAGCCGCTTGCGGATGAACTCCGGCGTACGGCGTGAGGCGATGTCGAGGTAGACGCCGCCGTGCTCGGAGCCCCGGCCGGCCTTGATCTCGGAGTTGATGGCCCGGGCGACCTCGTCACGGGGCAGCAGCTCGGGTGGGCGACGGTTGTTCTTCTTGTCCTCGTACCAGCGGTCGGCCTCCTCGATGTTGTCGGCCGTCTCCGCCTTGAAGAACTCCGGGATGTAGTCGAACATGAACCGCTCGCCCTCGGAGTTCTTCAGGATGCCGCCGTCGCCGCGCACCGACTCCGTGACCAGCAGCCCCTTCACCGACGGCGGCCACACCATGCCGGTCGGGTGGAACTGCACGAACTCCATGTTGATCAGCTTCGCGCCGGCGCGCAGGGCCATCGCATGGCCGTCACCGGTGTACTCCCAGGAGTTCGAGGTGACCTTGAAGCTCTTGCCGATGCCGCCGGTCGCCAGGATCACCGCGGGTGCCTCGAAGGTGATGAAGCGGCCGGTTTCGCGCCAGTAGCCGAACGCACCCGCGACCTTCTTCTCGGCGGTCGAGCCCGTCGCGACCAGGAGGTCGGTGATCGTGCACTCCATGAAGACGTCGATGCCCAGCTGGACGGCACGCTGCTGGAGGGTGCGGATCATCTCGAGCCCGGTGCGGTCGCCGACGTGGGCGAGCCGCGCGTATCGGTGGCCGCCGAAGTCGCGCTGCGAGATCAGGCCGTCGTTGGTGCGGTCGAAGAGGGCTCCCCAGTCCTCCAGCTCGAGGACCCGCTCGGGTGCCTCCTGCGCGTGGAGCTGCGCCATCCGCCAGTTGTTGAGCATCTTCCCGCCACGCATGGTGTCACGGAAGTGGACCTGCCAGTTGTCCTCCGGGTAGAGGTTGCCCAGGGCGGCCGCGGCACCGCCCTCGGCCATCACGGTGTGGGCCTTGCCCAGCAGGGACTTGCAGACGATGGCGACCTTGGAGCCGGCCTCGTGGGCCGCGATCGCCGCCCGCAGGCCGGAGCCACCCGCACCGATCACGACGACGTCGTACACATGCTTCTCCACGCCGCGGCCGGTGTCCTCGTCGCTCGACATGCGGTTGCCCGTCATCGGGTGGCGGTCCTCCATGGGTACGTCGTGGGCAGGCGTCTCGGTCATGTCAGAAGAACCTCGGGTCGTTGAACGCTCCCGAGGAGATCAGGAGCACGTACAGGTCGGCGAGCGCGACCGAGAACAGTGACAGCCAGGCGTAGCGCGCGTGGCTGGTGTTGAGCTTCGAGACCCAGGTCCAGGCCCGGTAGCGCACCGGGTGCTTGCTGAAGTGGCGCAGCCGGCCGCCGACGATGTGGCGGCAAGAGTGGCAGGACAGGGTGTAGAGCCAGATCAGCACGATGTTGACGAGGAACACCAGCGACCCCAGGCCCATGTGGAACCAGTGGTCGTGCTCGTCGCGGAAGCTCAGGACGGTGTCGTAGCTCAGGATCAGCGCGACCACGACGGCGGCGTACCAGAAGTAGCGGTGCACGTTGTTGAGGATCAGCGGCAGCCTGGTCTCGCCCGAGTAGGCCTGATGGGGCTCGGCGACGGCGCAGGCCGGCGGGCTCATCCAGAAGGCGCGGTAGTAGGCCTTGCGGTAGTAGTAGCAGCTCATCCTGAAGCCGAGCGGGAAGATCAGCACGATCAGCGCGGCGGAGAGCGGCCACCAGCCGAACGGCTGCCCGAAGTCGGAGCTGCCCTTGGCGCAGTGGCCGATGCACGGCGAGTAGAGCGGCGAGAGGTAGGGCGCCTGGTAGTAGTGGCTGCCCTGGAACGCCCGGATGGTCGCGTAGATCACGAAGGCGGTGAAGACGACGAACGTGGTCAGCGGGTAGAGCCACCACCGGTCGGTACGGAGGGTCTTCGCCTCGATGCTGGCCCGGGTGGGGCCGTGCACTCCAGTTGACATCGTCGTCCTTCCAAGACCGGGCGCGCCTCCGCGACCACAGGCACACGAGCGCACAGCAACTTATCGCGCGGCCCGGGCTCGCGTCGTACCCGGGTGGTGTGAGATTTCGGACGCGACCGCGTCAGCGACGCCGACGCCGGAGCAGCGAGACGAGACCGAGCGCCGCCGCGACACCGGCGCCGAACGCGAGACGCGGGTCGGTCCGGTGGCGGGCCGACGGGCTCGTCTCGGCGGGGGCAGCGCGTGGGTCCCCGGGTACGGCGGGCGCTGCGGCACGGGATACCGCGACCCTCTCCCGGAGGGCGACGGTGTCGGGTGAGGCCGGTCGGCTCTCGGCCTCGCGGGCCGCCCTCGCCGGCCGCGAGGTGTAGGCCCAGGCGGCGGCGTACATCACCACGCGGGAGAAGTAGTTGATCCACACCACGAGGATCAGCGCGATGCCGAACGCCTGGAAGGCCTGCTGGTGCTGCGTGGCCCGGAGGAGGTAGCTCGACGCGAGCTTCAGCACCTCGAACCCGATCGCGCCGAGCAGCGCGCCCTGCCAGAGCGACCGCCGTGGCAGGGGAGGCCGGGCGAGCAGCCGGAACAGGGCGAAGAAGAGGAGCACGTTCGCGGCCACGCCGACCAGGACCCCGAGCAGGTGTACCGCCCACGACAGCTGGTGCCCGAGACCGACCAGGTCGAGGACCTTGTCGGAGTAGCCCACCACCAGGCCGGTCACCCCGACGCTGACCAGCAGGGTGAGGCCGATGACCACCAGCGTGACCAGGTCGCGGAGCTTCCCGAAGAAGAAGTTCGGCTGCTCGCTCTTGGGCATCGAGAAGACCACCTCGAGGCCCGACCGCATGCCCGACAGCCAGCCGAGCCCGGAGTACACGACGCCGGCCAGGCCGATCAGCCCAACCGTCGCGGCCGCGTGCTCGATCGAGTGGATGGTGATCTCGCCCTGGTCGTTGCCGACGATGCCCGGGAGCACCTGCTGGATCGCCCGGACCAGGTTGTCCCTCGCCGAGGGGTAGACCCGGGCCACGTAGCCGACGACGAAGAACGCGAGCGCCATGATCGGGAAGAACGACAGGAAGGCGAAGTAGGTGACCGCGCCGGCCTGGGCGCCGCCGTTGACCGTGCCGTAGTGCTGCTGCATGCGGATGACGTGGTCGACGAACGGCGAGCGACGGCGTACCCGCGCCAGGACGGCCTTCACCCGGGCCAGCGGCGAGGCCATCAGGCCTGCGCACCGCTCAGGGCGAACCCACGGGTGGGCCGCCACCCGCGGTCGGGGTCGTGGACGTAGAGATGGAAGTCGGCCACGGTGAAGGCGCAGTCGAAGTCGCCGAGCTCGTCGAAGGCCCGGTCGAGCAGCTCCTCGTCGAGCAGGTGTGCCACGGTCACGTGCGGGTGGTAGGGGAAGTCGAGATCGAGCGCCAGCGGGCCCTGACGGCAGTCGTGCGCGAGCTGCTCGGTCTGGGAGATGCCCTGTACGAGGTTCACGAAGACGACGGGCGAGACCGGCCGGAAGGTGCCCGAGCCGCGGAGGTGGATGCGGTACGACGGTGAGCGGCCGGCGATCTCCGCGAGATGGTCCACCGCGGCGACGAGCCGCCCGGGGTCGACCTCGAGCGGTGGCACCAGAGTGATGTGCGTCGGGATCGACGCGCCCTGCGAGTCGCCGTTGCCGACCCGGAAGTCCTGCAACCGGCTCCCCCACGGCTCCGGGACGGCGATCGAGACGCCGATGGTCGGCATGTCCTACCGGCCGGCCGAGCCGGGGGTGCGGGCGGCGGCGAAGCCCACGCGCTGGAAGACGTCGCGCAGAGTGGCCTCCGCGATCTCCGCGGCCTGCCGTCGACCCTGCTCGAGGATGCCGACGAGGTGGTCCTGGTCGTCCAGGAGCTCGAGCGTCTTGTCGCGGAACGGCGTCACGAAGTCGACCACGACCTCGGCGAGGTCCTTCTTCAGGTCGCCGTAGCCGCGACCGGCGTACTCCTCCTCGAGGTCGTTCACCGCCCGCGCCGTGAGCGCGGAGTAGATGGTCAGCAGGTTGGAGATGCCGGGCTTCGCGTCGGGATCGAAGCGGATCTCGGAGCCCGAGTCGGTCACCGCCGACCGGATCTTCTTGGCACTCACACGCGGGTCGTCGAGCAGCTCGACGATGCCGGCCGGCGAGGACGACGACTTCGACATCTTGGCCGTGGGCTCCTGCAGGTCGGTGATCTTGGCGGTCGCCTTGAGGATGTAGGGCTCCGGGAGCCGGAACGTCTTCTTGTAGCGGTGGTTGAAGCGCTGGGCGAGGTCGCGGGTCAGCTCGAGGTGCTGGCGCTGGTCCTCGCCCACGGGGACGAAGTGCGGCCGATAGAGCAGGATGTCCGCGGCCTGCAGCACCGGGTAGGTGAACAGCCCGACGCTGGCGGCACCCTCCCCGCCCTTGGCCGACTTGTCCTTGAACTGCGTCATCCGGCGTGCCTCGCCGAAGCCGGTCAGGCACTGCAGCACCCAGCCGAGCTGGGCGTGCGCCGGGATCTGACTCTGGACGAAGATCGCCGAGCGCGCGGGATCGATGCCCATCGCGACGAGCTGCGCGGCGGCGCGCAGCGTGCGCTCGCGCAGCAGCCTCGGGTCCTGCTCGAGCGTGATCGCGTGCAGGTCGGCGATGAAGAAGAAGGGCTGGTGCTCACGCTGCAGGTCCACCCACTGGCGCAGCGCACCGAGGTAGTTGCCGAAGTGGAAGGAGTCGGCGGTGGGCTGGATGCCGGAGAGGACGCGGGGCCGGGCCCCGGAGGCCACGTCGGGGACCGTCAGCTCCGGGGACGTGGTCGTGCTGGGCATGGGTCGCATTGTGTCAGGCGCCTGAGCAGTCGCACGTGAGGGACGAACGTGCGACGTGGGCGAAGGCGGGTTGAGCAAGCCCGCGACCGAGCCTGCGAGGTCGCGTCAGGCGCGACGAAACCACCCTGAGCAGTCGCACGTGAGGGACGAACGTGCGACGTGGGCGAAGGCGGGTTGAGCAAGCCCGCGACCGAGCCTGCGAGGTCGCGTCAGGCGCGACGAAACCACGTCAACGGTGCCTGGGGCCTCGAGGGGTGGTCTCGACAGGCTCGACCGACGACCGACGACCGACGACCGAGGACCGACGACCGCAGCCCATCGAACCGAATCGGGATGACGCAGAGGATTCCCCTTGGCAGGCTGGGGTCATGCTTGTCGCGCCAACTCTCACCGACGGCACCGTGACGCTCCGCGCGCACCGCGAGGACGACGTCGTCGGTGTGACCGAGCAGAGTCAGGACCCCACCAGCATCCGGTGGACCACGGTGCCGGTCCCCTACTCCCTCGACGACGGCCGGGCCTTCGTCACGCGGACGATGCCGGCCGGCTGGGCGGACGACACGACCTGGGGGTTCGCCGTCGAGACGCACGGCCGGTACGCCGGCACGGTCGAGCTGCGGAACCACGGGGACGGCCGCGCCGAGATCGCCTTCGGCTCCCACCCGTGGGTGCGGGGCACGGGCGCGATAGTGCGCGCCTGCCGGCTGCTCGTCGACTGGGGGTTCTCCGACCGGGGTGTCCGGACGGTCGTCTGGCACGCCCACGTGGGCAACTGGGCCTCGCGCCGGCTCGTGTGGCGCCTGGGCTTCTCGTTCGACGGCACGCTGCGCGGCTACGTCCGCCAGCGCGGCGGGCTCGTTGACGCGTGGTCGGGCACCCTGCTGGCCACCGACGACCGCGAGCCACGAGGGCGCTGGCTCGACCTGCCGGTGCTCGAGGCCGAGGGCCTCCGGCTCCGCCCGTGGCGGGAGTCCGACGTACCCCGGATCGTCGAGGCGTGCACCGACAAGCGCACCCGGCAGTGGCTGGGGCGCCTGCCCGACCCGTACGACGAGGCGCAGGCACGCGCCTGGCTCGAGCACCAGACCGAGAACCGCGCCGTCGGTCAGAGCGTGGACTGGGCGATCGTGCGACCCGAGGACGACGTAGCCCTGGCCGCGATCAACGCCTTCGACATCGTGCCCGACGAGGAGCTCGAGATCGGCTACTGGGCGCATCCCGACGCCCGTGGCGGCGGCGTGATGACGCGGGCGATGGCCGAGGTGATCCGCTACGGCTTCGAGGACCTCGGTGTACGACGTATCGCAGCCGGAGCGGCGGCCGGCAATGCGGCGTCACGGCACGTGATCGAGGCGAACGGGCTCACCGCGTGGGGCACCGAACGGGCCGGCACCGAGGTGCACGGGGGCCGCGCCGACCTCGTCTGGTACGACGTGCTCGTCGAGGAGTGGCGAACGGCGCGTTGAGGCCGGGCATCCTGGAATGACGGCCATCGACCGTGGTGTTGGCACAATGTCACAAAGCATCCGACACGAGGGGGATGGGTGAGTCTGCCGAGCACGATCTGGTCACTGCGCACTCGGCGCATGCTGACCTGGTTCGTGCCTCTCGTCGGCCTGGCCCTCTACCTGATCCTGGTCCCTCCGGTGCCCGACTTCGCGGCCCAGGCGACCCGCGCCGCGGTGTTCCACCAGCTCGGGCCCGCCACGTGGTGGCCCGGCTGGTACGGCGGCGTCGAGCTGCCGACGTACTCCGTGCTGGCCCCCGGCCTGATGGCCACGATCGGCGTGGCCACCACCGGCGCCGTGGCGTCCGCGATCTGTATGTGGGTGGCCCACCTGCTGCTGCGTGGGTCGGCCCGGCCACGCGCCGCCAGCATCGTGTTCGCGGCCACCGTGCTGATCAACCTGTTCGGGGGTCGGATCACGTTCCTGGTCGGACTGGCCGCCGCGATGCTGGCCGTGCTCGCCCTGGTCACGCGGCACCCGTGGCTGGCCGCCCTCGCCACCGTCGTGAGTGTCCTCGGCAGCCCACTGGCGGGGCTCTTCACCGGGATCGTCGCGGCCGCGGTGCTGGTGAGCGACCGCACCCGCCGGCGTGAGGCGCTCTTCGTCGGGGTGGCGACCGGCCTGTCGCTCGGCACGCTCGCGCTGCTCTTCAGCAACCCCGGCGTGATGGCCTCGCCGCCCGTACAGATCCTGTTCGCGATCATGGGCCTGGCCCTGGTCGTCGTGGCCGTACGTCAGCCCACGATCCGGGCGGGCGCGGTCATCGTCGCCATCGGGCTGACCGTGTGCCTGGTCATCCCCAACAGCGTGGGCCTCAACCTGACCCGGATGGTGTGGCTGCTCGCGGCGCCGTTGATCGTCGGCTACGGCCACCGCCCGCACAAGCTCGTCGTCGTCCTGACCGGGTTGGCCCTCGTCTTCCCGACCGTCGACGTCTCCTGGCAGCTCGCGGAGGCCGACTCGCCCTCCGCGTCTGAGTCGTACTACCAGCCGCTGCTGGGTCAGCTGCACCAGCGGCTCGGGTCCGGTGACGCCGTCGGGCAGCGGGTCGAGGTCGTCGAGCCGCAGACCAAGGGCGCGGCGCGCTACGTCGCCACCTCGATGCCGGTGGCGCGCGGGTGGGAGCGCCAGGCGGACATGGTCGACAACCCCATCTTCTACCAGGAAGGTGCGCTCAACCCGAGCTCCTACCGGCTGTGGCTCGACCAGCTCGCCGTGGCCTACGTCGCGGTGCCGGCCACCAGGCTGGACTTCGCCTCGGTGGACGAGGCGAAGCTGATCGCGACCGGCCTGCCTTACCTCCACGAGGTGTGGACCAACGCCGACTGGAAGCTCTACCACGTCCAGGACGCTGCTCCACTGGTCCGTAACGCCCAGGTGATCTCCATGTCGGGCAACCAGCTGCGGATCCAGGTCTCGCGGCGCGGGTTGGTCCCCATCCAGATCCGATGGTCCGACCACCTGGCTGTCCTCGACGGCACGGTGCCGATCTCGTACGGCGTCCGTGCGCACGGCTGCCTGTCGCAGAACGGTCAGTGGACGCTGCTGCACGCCCGCCGGCCGGGCACGTTCGTCCTGACCTCCGACTTCGACGTACTGACGCTCCGGCACCAGCGCGGCGGGGTGTGCGAGCAGCGAGGCTCCTGACCCGGCCCAGCCCGGCCCAGCCCGGCCCGGCGCGGCCTCAGCCGACGCTGACCGCCGTACGCCGGTGGACGTGCGCCGAGACCAGGAGCACGCCCAGCCCCAGCAGCGCGAGCCCCGCGCCGACCAGCGATGGCGCGCGGTAGCCCCACCCGGCGGCGATGACCAGGCCGCCGACCCAGGCCCCCAGGGCGTTGCCGACGTTGAGCGACGAGTGGTTCATCGCGGCGCCGAGGGTCTGCGCCTCGCCGGCCACCGCCATCAGTCGCAGCTGGAGGTTCACCACCAGGACCGAGGACGCCACTGCGACGAGGAACGCCGGGGCCAGGGCCCACCAGCCCGCCGGGGCCAGCGCGGCGTACGCGAGCAGCAGGAGCGCCATCGCCAGTGACGAGCCCAGCAGCGACCGGTACACCGACCAGTCGGCCAGGGCGCCGGCCACCCAGGTGCCGGCGACCATGCCGAGGCCGAAGGCCAGCAGGAAGACCGGGACGGCTCCGTCGGGCAGGCCGCCGGCCTCGGTGACCACCTTGGCGATGTAGGAGTAGAGCGCGAACATGCCCCCGAAGCCGATCGCTCCGGCCAGCAGGGTCAGCCAGGCCTGAGGCTCCGCGAAGAGCCGGAGCTCACGGCGACCCGTCGCCCCGGCGTCGCCCGGGCAGGCCGGTACGAAGGCGATCACCAGGACGGCGGTGAGCACGGCCAGACCGGCCGCCGCCCAGAAGGCCGAGCGCCAGCCGACATGCTGTCCGAGGAAGGTGGCGGCCGGGACCCCGAGGACGTTGGCGACCGAGAGGCCGATCATCACCATCGCCACGGCCCGGCCCTCGCGACCCCGGGGCGCCAGGCCGGCCGCGACCAGCGAGGCGACCCCGAAGTAGGCGCCGTGGGGCACACCGTCGAGGAAGCGTGAGAGCAGGAGCAGGCCGTAGCTGCCGGCCACCGCACTGAGGACGTTCGCGCCGGCGTACGCCGCCATCAGGGCCACGAGCAGACCCCGGCGCGGGAGGCGTGCACCGAAGAACGCGAGGACCGGCGCCCCGACCACGACCCCGAGCGCGTACGCCGAGATGAGGTGCCCGGCCGTCGGGATGGACACGTCGACCCCGTCGGCGACCTGCGGCAGCAGACCCATCGCCATGAACTCCGTGGTACCGATCGCGAAGCCGCCGGTCGCGAGCGCGAGGACCGCGAGCCCGACGTGGGTGGTGCGCGCGGTGGAGTCCGAGGTGGTCGTCGTCATGCTCCCACCAGTGTGGGGGCGATCGCCCTCGTGGCGAATTCCGCGACCGGCGGGCCGGCTCAGCCGAGCGAGGAGATCGCGTCGTTGAAGGTCTGCGACGGTCGCATCACCGCGGACGCCAGGGCCGAGTCGGGACGGTAGTAGCCACCGAGGTCCACCGGGTGGCCCTGGACCTCGATCAGCTCTTCGGTGATCGTCTGCTCCTGGTCGGCCAGCCGGTCGGCCAGGTCGGCGAACCTCCCGGCCAGCTCCGCGTCGTCGTCCTGCGCGGCCAGCTCCTGTGCCCAGTACATCGCCAGGTAGAAGTGCGAGCCGCGGTTGTCGATCGAGCCGACCTTGCGGGCGGGCGAGCGGTTCTGCTCGAGGAAGGTGCCGGTGGCGCGGTCGAGGGTCTCGCCCAGGATCCTGGCGCGGGGGTTGTCGTTGACCGCGGCGTACTTGCCGAAGGACTCGGCGAGCGCGAGGAACTCGCCGAGGCTGTCCCACCGCAGGTAGTCCTCCTTCAGCAGCTGTTGCACGTGCTTGGGAGCGGAGCCGCCCGCGCCGGTCTCGAACAGCCCTCCGCCGTTGATCAGCGGCACGATGGAGAGCATCTTGGCGCTGGTGCCGAGCTCGAGGATCGGGAACAGGTCGGTGAGGTAGTCACGGAGCACGTTGCCGGTGACGGAGATGGTGTCGGCCCCCTTGCGGATGCGCTCCAGGGAGTACGCCGTGGCGAGCTCGGGGGCCAGGATCTGGATCTCCGGGCCGCCCTCCTGCGCCGGCCCGATGTGGTCGGGCAGGTAGGCCCGGACCTTGGCGATCAGGTTGGCGTCGTGGGCGCGGCTCTCGTCGAGCCAGAAGACGGCCGGTGCGCCGGTCGCTCGGGCCCGCTCGACGGCCAGCCGGACCCAGTCGCGGACCGGCACGTCCTTGGTCTGGCAGGCCCGCCAGATGTCGCCGGCCGCGACGTCGTGCTCGATCAGCACATCGCCGGCCGTGTTGACGACCCGGACCGTGCCGGCGGCGGCGATCTCGAAGGTCTTGTCGTGCGAGCCGTACTCCTCCGCCGCCTGGGCCATCAGGCCGACGTTGGGGACCGAGCCCATGGTGGTCGGGTCGAAGGCGCCGTGCTTGCGGCAGTCGTCCAGGACGGTCTGGTAGACCCCGGCGTACGACGAGTCGGGGATCACCGCGAGCGTGTCGGCCTCCTGGCCATCGGGCCCCCACATGTGACCGCTGGTACGGATCATGGCCGGCATCGACGCGTCGACGATGATGTCGGACGGCACGTGCAGGTTGGTGATGCCACGGTCGGAGTCGACCATCGCCAGCGGCGGGCCGGCGGCGATCGCGGCCTCGAACGCGGCCCTGATCGCGGGCCCGTTCGCGAGCGCGTCGAGGCCGCCGAGGATGCCCCCCAGACCGTTGTTGGGGCTGAGCCCCGCGGCGGCGAGCTCGTCGCCGTACGTCGCGAAGACCTCGGGGAAGAAGGCCGTCACCACGTGTCCGAAGATGACCGGGTCGGAGACCTTCATCATCGTCGCCTTGAGGTGGACGGAGAACAGCACGCCCTCGGCCCTCGCGCGAGCGATCGCGTCGGCCAGGAACGCGTGCAGCTCGGCGACCTGCATGACCGTGGCGTCGACGATCTCCCCGGCGAGGACCGGCGTCGCCTCCTTGAGCACGGTCACCGTGCCGTCGGCCGCCTCGTGCTCGACCCTGAGGTTGTCGTCGGCCTCGATCACCACCGACTTCTCGTTGGACTTGAAGTCGTGGCGGCCCATCGTCGCCACGTTGGTGCGCGAGTCGGACGTCCACGCTCCCATCGAGTGGGGGTGCGTACGGGCGTAGCGCTTGACCGAGTCGGCGGCCCGGCGGTCGGAGTTGCCCTCGCGGAGCACCGGGTTGACCGCGCTGCCCTTGACCCGGTCGTAGCGGGCCCGGACGTCGCGTTCCTCGTCGGTCGAGGGGTTGTCGGGGTATCCCGGCAGGTCGTAGCCCTGCCCCTGCAGCTCGGCGATCGCTGCCTTCAGCTGCGGCATCGACGCCGAGATGTTGGGCAGCTTGATGATGTTGGCCTCGGGCCTCCGGGCCAGCGCTCCGAGCTCGGCCAGCGCGTCGTCGAGCCGCTGGTCGTCGGTGAGCCGCTCGGGGAACTGTGCGGTGATCCGGCCGGCCAATGAGATGTCCCGCGGCTCGACCGCCACGCCCGCCTGACCGGCGTACGCCTGGATGATCGGCAGGAAGGAGTACGTCGCGAGCAGCGGCGCCTCGTCGGTCAGCGTGTAGATGATGGCGGGCTCCTGCGCGGCGTCGGTCACCTTTGCGACGCTAGTTGGGCGCCGTCAGGTCAGGCAAACCGGGGCCGCGCGGGACTATCGTCGGCTCCGGGCCCGGGCTCCGGGTCGTTGTCGACGTGAGGGAGGCACACGATGTCCGACAGCTCCACTGTGACGGCGCCCGGCCCGGGCCAGAAGCTGACCGCCGAGTTCCTCGGCACGTTCGTCCTGGTGTTCTTCGGTGTGGGCTCGGTGGTGATCCTGGGTGCCTCCGGTCATCAGGTCCTGGACTACACCGGGATCGCCCTGGCCTTCGGTATCGCGGTCATGGTCATGGTCTACGCGGTCGGCCGCATCTCCGGCGGGCACTTCAACCCGGCCGTCTCCATCGGGGCCGCCATCGGCGGACGGGTCTCGTGGAACGAGGCCCTCGCGTACATGGTCACGCAGGTCGTCGGTGCCATCGTGGGCGCTCTCGCGCTCCTCGTCGTCGCGGAGGGCTTCCCGGGCTACACGGCCAAGGGCCGGATGGGAACCAACTCGTTCGGGCACGTGCCCGGGGCGTCCGGCATCTCCTGGTGGTCGGCCCTGGTGCTCGAGCTGATCCTGACCGCGATCTTCGTCTTCGTCATCCTCGCGGTCACCGACTCGCGCAACGAGCACCCCGCGCTCGCCCCGCTCGCCATCGGCTTCACCCTGGTGGCCATCCACCTGGTCGCCATCCCGGCCACCGGCACGTCGGTGAACCCCGCCCGCTCCATCGGTCCCGCGATCTTCGGTGGTAGCGATGCGCTCAAGCAGCTCTGGCTGTTCATCGTCGCGCCGCTCCTCGGCGGCGGCATCTCCGGGATCGTCTACCCACTGCTCTTCGGCCACGCCGAGGAGCCGGTCGCCGGCTCGGGCCTGCGGTTCGGTACGCCGGCCGCGGGCGCCGTACCCGGGTACGGCGCACCCGACCAGCTCCAGCAGCAGTGGCAGCAGGAGGGCACACCGCCGCAGCAGTACGTCGCCGGACAGACCCCAGCGGCTCCCCCGCAGCCCCCGCCGTCCGCACCGCCGGCCGGTCCCGACGACGACGGGCGGACCCAGATCAGGCCACAGCAGTAGTCACGGGCGCGTCATCCGGACCAGCGACAGGTCGGAGGGCACCGACTCGAGGGTCTGCTGTGCCACGAGACCCACCCCGCTGGCGAAGAACGACTGCACGAGACGGTGCACCGCGATCCCGCTGAGGTCACGCGTCATGAGGGTGCCCCGATAGGTCCGTCGCGGCACCGCCACCGTCGAGTCGAGTGAGACCACGGTCGAGCGTCGCTCGACGACACCGGGCCGGTAGCCGTTGGCGTAGCCGTCGCCGACCCGCGGATGGGCGGCGACCAGGAGGCCGGCCCGGGCGCCTGCGCGTCCGGCCCGCCACGACCGCGTCGCCAGCTCGTCCAGCCGGGGACTCGCGCGCGCTACGTGTTGCCCGAACCACCACACGTTGCCGGCCAGGTCCTGGGCGTACCAGCGCACCGCCACCGTCGTCGTACGGCGATCGGTGCGGCGCCACTGCCAGCGCACGGCCGTCGTCGCAACGCCGCCGACCTCGTGCGGAGCGGCGAGCACCGTGGCGACGAGCGTCTGGGTGTCGACGGTCGTGTAGCGGCGGTAGACCCACCGGGTGCCGGGGCTCAGCGGGAACCACGGGTTGTCGACCCGCGCCACGAAGTCCGAGCGCACCGGGCTCGGGGTGGGGACCGTGAGGCCGTCGACCCCGGTCGGGCCGAGCGCGGCCGGGGAGCCCGCGCAGGCCGCGAGCATCACGCCCGTGAGGCCCAGGCCGACCAGCCGTCGAGCGGCCGATCTTGCCCGGCTGGTCATGCCTGCAGCATGCCAGCCCGACCGCAGGGCAAGGGCTGTGCGCTGCTAGCGTCGGGAACGTCGAGAACGTCCGTGTCGAGGAGCCCTCCATGACTTCAGCCCCGCTCAAGGTCGCCGTCACCGGTGCCGCCGGCCAGATCGGCTACAGCCTCCTGTTCCGCCTCGCGAGCGGCTCGCTGCTGGGCACCGACCGGCCCGTCGAGCTGCGGCTGCTCGAGATCGAGCCGGCCCTGAAAGCTCTCGAGGGTGTGGTCATGGAGCTCGACGACTGCGCCTTCCCGACGCTGGCCGGCGTCGAGATCGGGTCCGACCCGGAGCAGATCTTCGACGGCGTCAGCCTCGCGCTCCTGGTAGGGGCACGACCGCGCGGCCCCGGCATGGAGCGCAGCGACCTGCTCGAGGCGAACGGCGCGATCTTCACCGCTCAGGGCAAGGCGCTGAACGCGGTCGCGGCGGACGACGTACGCATCGGGGTGACCGGCAACCCTGCCAACACCAACGCACTGATCGCGATGAGCAACGCCCCCGACATCCCGAAGGCCCGCTTCTCGGCTCTGACCCGGCTCGACCACAACCGCGCGATCTCCCAGCTCGCCGCCAAGACGGGCGCGGCGGTCTCCGACATCGCGAGGATGACGATCTGGGGCAACCACTCCGCCACGCAGTACCCCGACCTGTTCCACGCCGAGGTCGGCGGCCGCAACGCGGCCGAGGTGGTCGGCGACCAGGACTGGCTGGAGCACACCTTCATCCCCACCGTCGCCAAGCGCGGCGCCGCGATCATCGAGGCACGGGGCTCCTCCTCCGCCGCCTCGGCGGCGTCGGCCACCATCGACGCGGCCCGCGACTGGCTGACCGGCTCGGCCGAGGGCGACTGGGTCTCCATGGCGGTCGTCTCCGACGGCTCCTACGGCGTGGCCGAGGGCCTGATCTCGTCGTTCCCGGTGACGACGTCGGCCGGCGACTGGTCGATCGTCCAGGGCCTCGAGATCGACGACTTCTCACGAGGCCGCATCGACGCCTCCGTGGCGGAGCTGGCCGACGAGCGCGACGCGGTCACGAGCCTCGGTCTCATCTGACCGACCAGTCGTCGTGCGCCGACCCGGCGGTCAGAGGGGCGGCTGGTTGGGGATCGTCGAGGAGAGGAACCACAGGGCGACGCCCACCACGGCCAGGAGCGCCACGTCGACCGAGCGGCGCCGTACGGCGAGCATGCCGGCGTCGCGGACGGGCAGCACCAGCCTGACCAGCGCGGAGACCACGAGCGAGGCGGCGACCCACTTCACGCCCAGCCGCCAGTTGCCGCGGGCGACGATGCCCAGGCCGACGGTCGAGGCGACGACGACCAGCAGGTAGAACACGCCACCCATCGTCGAGGGGTGCCGCCGGCCGGCCGGCTCCGCCTCGACGCCGGGGCCGTCACCCGGGTCGGAGGTCTCCGGCTCGGGGTCGCGGTGCTCCACGGTCCTCAGTGTGCCGCCTCCTCGGCGATGCTGACGACGTTGGACAGCAACATCGCGCGCGTCATCGGGCCGACACCCCCGGGGTTGGGCGACACCCACCCCGCGACCTCGGCGACGTCGTCGGCGACGTCGCCCGCGATCTTGCCGTCGACGCGCGAGACGCCGACGTCGAGCACGGCCGCCCCCGGCTTGACGATGTCCGCCGAGATGATCCCCGGCACGCCCGCGGCTGCGACCACGATGTCGGCGCTGCGCACGTGGGCGGCCAGGTCGCGGGTGCCGGTGTGGCAGAGCGTCACGGTCGCGTTCTCGGTACGACGCGTGAGCAGCAGGCCGAGGGGCCGCCCGACCGTGAGCCCGCGACCCACCACGACGACCTCGGCACCCGCGATCTCGACGCCGTGCCGACGCAGCAGCTCGATCACCCCGACCGGTGTGCACGGCAGCGGGCCGTGCTTGCCGAGGACGAGCTTGCCGAGGTTCATCGGGTGCAGCCCGTCCACGTCCTTGTCGGGGTCGACCCTTGACAGCAGCGCGAACTCGTCGAGCCCCGTGGGCTGCTGCACGAGGAAGCCGGTGCACGACGGGTCGGCGTTCAGCTCGTCGATCACCGCCTCGACCTCGGCCTGGGTCGCGGTGGCCGGCAGGTCGCGGCGGATCGAGGTGATGCCGATGGAGGCACAGTCCTTGTGCTTGGCACCGACGTACCAGTGCGAGCCCGGGTCGTCGCCCACCAGGATCGTCCCGAGCCCCGTCGTGATGCCGCGCTCTCCCAGCGCGGCCACCCGCTCGGCGAGCTCGGCCTTGATGGTGCGGAGGGTCGCGGTGCCGTCCAGGATCTTCGCGGTCATTCTCGTCGCTCTCAGTGGAAGAAGTGTCGCGTGCCGGTGAAGTACATCGTCACGCCCGCATCCTGGCAGGCCTTGACGGTGAGCTCGTCGCGGACCGACCCTCCCGGCTGCACGATCGCCCGGATGCCAGCGTCGATCAGGATCTGGGGCCCGTCCTCGAACGGGAAGAACGCGTCGGAGGCGGCCACCGAGCCGGCCGCCCGCTCACCGGCCCTCGACACCGCGAGCCGGCACGAGTCGACCCGGTTGACCTGACCCATCCCGATGCCGACGGACGCACCGTCGTGCGCGAGCAGGATCGCGTTGGACTTGACTGCGCGGCACGCCGTCCACGCGAAGGCCAGGTCGGCCACCACGTCGTTCGGGGCCGCATCCCCGGTCGCGAGGGTCCACGTCGCCGGATCATCCCCCGGCGCGTCGACATGGTCGACGCGTTGCATCAGCACGCCGCCGGAGATGCCCCGGAACTCCACGGGATCGGGGGCCACGTCGGCCGGGCACCGCAGGATCCGGATGTTCTTCTTGCCCTGGAGGACCTCCACGGCACCGTCGTCGTAGTCGGGCGCCACGATCACCTCGGTGAAGACCTCGGCGACCTGCTCGGCCATGGCCCTCGAGACCGGTCGGTTGACCGCGATCACGCCGCCGAACGCCGAGACCGGGTCGCAGGCGTGCGCCCGGCGATGCGCCTCGGCGACATCGGTCCCGACCGCGATGCCGCAGGGGTTGGCGTGCTTGATGACGGCCACCGCCGGCTCGGCGAAGTCGTACGCCGCGCGCCGGGCCGCGTCGGTGTCGACGTAGTTGTTGTAGGACATCTCCTTGCCGTGGAGCTGTTCGGCGGCGGCGAGCCCTCCGCGCCAGTGGACGTAGAGCGCCGCCGGCTGGTGGGGGTTCTCGCCGTAGCGCAGCACGGCCCTGCGCTCCCACGTCGCACCCGTGAACGCCGGGAAGCCGGTGCCGTCGCCGGTGTCGGTGAGCCCCCCTCGATCCGGCGCGGTGCCCATCCAGGACGCCACCTGTACGTCGTACGCCGCGGTGTGCGCGAAGGCCTCGGCCGCGAGGCGCCGGCGCTGCTCGAGCGTGAAGCCGCCGGCGGTGACGGCGCTCAGCACCTCCGCGTAGCGGTCGGGGCTGGTCACGATCGCGACCGAGGGATGGTTCTTGGCGGCGGCCCGGACCATCGACGGGCCGCCGATGTCGATCTGCTCGACGCACTCGTCGGGGGTCGCGCCGGAGGCCACGGTCTGGGCGAAGGGGTAGAGGTTGGAGACGACCAGGTCGAACGGCTCCACCCCGAGGTCGGCCAGCTGCTGTACGTGGGTGGCGAGGCGACGGTCGGCGAGGATGCCGGCATGCACCTTGGGGTGCAGCGTCTTCACCCGGCCGTCGAGGCACTCGGGGAAGCCGGTGAGGTCCTCGACCCGGGTGACCGGCAGGCCGAGCGACTCGATGCGAGCGGCCGAGCCACCGGTCGAGACCAGCTCGACGCCCGCGTCAACGAGGCCGCGGGCGAGCTCGTCGAGACCGGACTTGTCGTAGACGGACACCAAGGCACGTCGGAGGGGGATCTGGTCGGGCATGCGCACTCCTCGAGGTCGGTGAGGGCACCCAGGCGGTCGATTCCCTCGCAGTCCCCGGAGCGGGGCACTCCCTGGTGGTTGCCCACCTGCGCCAGTCGTGTGGGCCCACGATAACGGCTCGGGTCAACGGCCGAAACGCACCGCTCGGCCCTCGACGGTGAAGCCCTCGCGGGCGATCCGGCCCACCGCCTCGACCAGCATGCTCCGCTCCGTCGCCTTGATCCGCTCGTGCAGCGACTCGGCCGTGTCGTCCCCCAGCACCGGTACCGCGCTCTGGGCCACGATCGGCCCCGTGTCCACCCCGGCGTCGACCACGAAGAGCGTGCAGCCGGTCACCTTCACGCCGTACGCCAGGGCCTCGGCCGGCCCGTGCACCCCCGGGAACGACGGCGACAGGGCAGGGTGCGTGTTCAGGACCTTCCCGGCGTACGACGACAGGAAGGTCTCGCCCACCAGCTTCATGAAGCCGGCGAGCACGACCAGGCCGGGCTCGTACGCCGCGACCGACGCGGTCAGCGCGGCGTCCCACCCCGCACGGGTCGGGAAGTCCGCGACCCGGTGCACGAACGTCGGCACCCCGGCACGCTCGGCCCGGGTCAGCCCCTCGATCCGCTCACGGTCGGAGCCGACCGCGACCACGGCTGCGCCGTACGACGTGTCGGCGCCGGCATCGAGCAGGGCCTGGAGGTTGGTGCCGGCCCCGGACACGAGGACGACGACGCGCAGCGGGGCGGACACGGCGCGCAGTCTAGGGCGTGGCCCGACGCCCGTGCCGGTGCGTCGCACACCCGATGACTAGGGTCCGCTCCCGTCGGCTAGTCCATCTGGGGCATGTCACGTGGCTCATCCAGCCCAACCTGACCCGTTGCCGGGAAAAGTTGGGCGGAAGCGGGCGCAGGGAACCCCCGAGCGTGGTTGTGTAAGGCAACGAAGCGCAACGTCTCGGTCATGGTCGTCTGGGGAGAGGATCCAGGCCGAGATCGGCTTCTTGGGAGAGTGAGAAAAGTAGGGGGATACGAAGAAAGGCACGTCCGTGTCCGCCCCTCTCGGTACTCGCTCGGCATCGTGTGACAGGACCACGCGATACCGCGTCCTCCGCTCGTGGAGGGACGCCCGGGCCCGCGTTCTGACCACTCTGGTCGTCGCCGGCGTCCTCGCCTCGCTGGCCGCCCCCGCGCCCGCCGCCACCGCGCACCGGATCCCCTCCGCACCCGCACGCGGAACGAGCGCGTCCACGTCGGTCCGCGTACCGCCCGCGTTCTTCGGGATGCACGACGCGTCGCAGCAGGCCTACGGCCGCCTCCCCTTCGGGTCGCTCCGGCTCTGGGACGCGTTCGTGACCTGGAAGGACATCGAGACGTCGCCGGGTGTCTACGACTGGACCCGCCTCGACAGCCTGGTCGCCGGGGCCCAGGCGCACGGCGTCCAGGTGACCCTCGTCCTGGCCATGACCCCGTCGTTCTACAGCGACGCCGAGTCGCTCCCGCCGCGGCTGCTGGCCCACTACCGCGACTACGTGCGCGCCGCGATGACCCGCTACCGCGACTTCGACGGGCAGCGCGGCATCGCGGCGTACCAGGTATGGAACGAGGGCAACGTCCACACGTTCTGGACCGGTACGCCGTACCAGCTGGCCGAGCTCACCCGCGTCGTCCACACGGTGCGCGACCAGGTCGACCCGGGCGCGACCGTCGTGGCTCCGTCCTTCGCGATGCGGCTCAGCTCGGAGCGCAGGTGGTTCTCCCACTACCAGGCACAGCGCGTCGGCGGGAAGCCCGTCTCGCACTACTACGACGTCAACGCCGTGAGCCTCTACCCGATGCCGACGTACGGCGGCCGCACGGGAGGTCCCGAGGACGCGATGGCACTCCTCGGCAACGTCCGGCACCGCCTGACGTCCGCCGGCGTGCCCGTCAGCAAGGCGCTGTGGGCCACCGAGATCAACTACGGCGTACAGACCGGGACGCCGGGCCACCTGTCGGCCGACCCGATCTCGGAGCGCCGTCAGGTCGCCAACGTGATCCGGACCTACCTCCTCGGCGCCGCACGCGGGCTGTCGCGGGTGTTCTGGTACCGCTACGACTGGGGCCGGCTGCCCGAGTCGGAGGGCGGTGGCACGCTCGGCAACACGTTGCTCTCGACCCCGGGCTCCCCCGACCAGATCACGGCGGCGGGCCAGGCCGTCGCCACGGCCGCTGAGTGGATGAAGGGACGCCTGACCGGCAGCAACGGGAAGCAGCCCTGCGCCCAGGACAAGAAGGGCACCTACACCTGCGTCGTCCACTACGCCGGCGGGGTCCGGAGGATCTACTGGAACCCCCAGCACGGCGCCCGTGTGCCGGTGCCGCCGAACGCCGACTTCCGGCAGACGTCGACCGGCAAGGTCAGGACCGTGGGTCGCGGCACGACCACCATGCGGGTCGGCTACCGGCCGGTGATGGTCACCTCACCGAGCTGATTGGTCCGGCGCGACGGGCTCGCCAGGTGGCGGCCATCGATCCGACCAGGCCGCCGAGGCCGAACGTGGCGATGCCGTGGAGCAGGACCTGGAAGGCGAAGGGCCCGACCTGGGCCATCCGGCCGGGGCCGACCGCCCCGCGTGAGAGCAGGGCGACGACCGCGAACGCGATCGCGCAGACGAACCCCGCACCGACGCCGCGCAGGGCCGCGTCGTCCCACCGGGTCGTCGGGTAGCGGCGCAACGTGCGGTAGACCGCGGCCGCCGCGACCAGTGGCGGCAGCGCGAGCAGGGCGACCGTCCAGCCGGGCGTCGGTCCGGGGTCGGGGAGGGCCGCGAGCAGCGGGAAGAGCGGCAGCGGACCGAGCACCACGGCGGTCGGCGTGACCATGGTGTGGGTGCCGACGGCGAAGCCGGGCCCGAGCAGGTAGGACCCGCTGTACGCCGTCGCGTTGGGCAGGAGCAGGACGCACAGCCCGATCAGGAGCGTCGCGGCGCCGGGGCTGGTGTGCAGCTGCGACATCACGTTGGCCGCGCCGTCCCAGTCGACGACGAGCGCGACGACGAGCACCAGCGACGAGACCGCGACGTACCAGAGGAGGGCGCGCCAGGCGGCCGCCGTGCAGGCACGCAGCGAGGGTGGCAGGAACGACGTCCAGATGGCCGCTCGGCCGGATCCGACGGCGACGGCGCTGCCGCCGAGGCCGCCACAGAGCAGCGCCGTCCACACCAGCGCGCGGGACAGGGACGGCGCAGTGGCGGGAGTGGCCGCGAGGTGGTGGGTGACGACGACGACGACGGCGTACCCGACGGTGAAGACGCCCGTCGCCGACGCGACGGTCCAGTCGCGGACGCCGTCGGCGATCGCGTCGGCGTCGGGCCCGTGGCCGGAGACCGAGTCGCCGAGGCGCAGCCCCAGCCGCCACACGACCACGGCGGCCATCAGGCTGAGCCCGAGGGGTACGGCGGTGAGGTGGACGCCGTCGACGCGGATGCCGGAACCGTGGGCCGTCAGCCACCCGAGTGCGCCGACCCGCAGCCCGTCACGCGGGGCACCGTGGGCGCCGGCGTCGGTCAGGAACCAGCCGACGACGCCTCCGGCGAGGCAGACCAGCAGCGTGGCGCCGGCCCCGACGACCCCGGCCAGGGCGGCGAGCAGGACCAGCGGCCGTCGGTGGGCCGCGTCCGCCCGCGGGTCGCCCGGCCGGGTGCGACGCGGGGCCGGCAGCAGGGAGGTCATGGCTCGCCCATCATCGCCCGCCGGCCGGGGCCGATCCGGGCTGCCACGCCGGGGCCGGTCGGATCCCTGCCCTCGCTTCGCGGACTCGCCCGGGCGCGGCGTACCGTTGTCGGGCCATGTCCGATCCCGAGCAGTTCGACGCGTTCTACGCCGAGGCCCGCGACCGGCTCCTCGTGCAGGCGTTCGCGCTCACCGGCGACCTGCCGGCCTCACGGGGTGCGGTCCGCGACACCTTCATCGCCACCTGGCACCGCTGGCCCAAGGTGCGCAGGCTCGACGATCCCGAGGCGTGGGTGCGGCCGCACGTCTGGACGCACGCGCAGCGCCGGCACACCGCGCGCATCTGGCATCGCGACCACCGGCTCGACCCGGAGCTCCGGGCGACCCTGGACGCACTGGCCAAGCTGCCCGTGGTCGCCCGCCGGGTGCTGCTGCTCACGCAGCTGACCGGAGCGTCGCGGCGCGAGATGGCCCGCGAGGTCGGTCTGCCCCTGGAGGAGGCCGAGCGGCGGCTGCAGACGGCGACGACGCAGTTCTCGCTACAGCGGGACGTGCCGACCACCGCCGTACGTCCCCTGCTCGAGGCGCTGACCGCGCACTGCACCGACCAGCGGTGGCCGCGCGCCCCGATCATCCGCCGCGCCGGCGCCGCGCGGCGTCGTACCCATGCGATGGCCGGCGCCGCGCTGGTGACCGCGACCCTGGTCGGGAGCGGCTTCCTGGTCGCGGACGCGCACGGCGTCCACCCGACGTTGGCCAACGCCGGCGACCGGCTCACGGAGGTCCCCGCCGCGGGTGTCAGCCAGCCCGGGCCGTCGCTGACCTCGGGCCCGGTGACTCCCGCCTCGCTGCTCACCCGCGCGCAGGTCTCGCGCGCCGTACCCGGGCGCCAGTGGCGGGTCACGGGCACCGACCCGGCCCAGACCGCGACGCTGCCCTGCCAGCGGCGGGCGTACGCCGACGCGAACGCCGTGACCTCCCTCGTGCGCAACTTCTCAGCGCGCCACCGGCACGGGAAGCCGGCCATGGCGGCGGTGCAGACCGTCGAGTACTCCGCGAACGCCGCCGCCGCGCAGCACGGCTTCGACACCGCCACGAGCTGGTTCGCCGGGTGCCTCGTGCCGCAGATGCAGCTGCTGTCCGTACGGCGTGTGCAGGGCCTCGGCGAGCAGGCCCAGCAGTACACGCTCCGGGCCTGGCCCCACCCGGCCGCGACCATGGTGCTGGGGGTCGCGCGTACGGGCCTGATCACCACGGTGACGGTGACCCGCTCCGGCGACGCGGCCCGGCCGGACCTGGCCGCGAACCTGCGCCTGCTGGTCTCGGCGGTCGACGACCTCTGTGCCACGAAGGGCGGCGGCACCTGCTCGGCACGGCCCAAGGCGACGTTCGTGCCGGCCCCGCCGGCCGGCAGGCTGCCGGTGATGCTCAGCGAGTTCGACCTGCCACCGGTGCGAGGCGTCGACCGGCCCTGGGCCGGCACCACCCCGAGTCAGGCCCTGCAGAACGTCGCGGCGACCGGCTGTGACCAGAGCAGCTTCCACGGCCACGGGTGGACCCACGACGCGACCCGTACCTTCCTGATTCCCGGCCATCACCTCGCGGCGGCGTTCGGTCTGACCGAGACGGTCGGGCAGCTCCCCGAGGCCAGGGCGCAGGCGTTCGTGAACGGCGTACGCGCGAAGCTGGCGTCGTGCTCCGACCGTCAGCTCGGCACCAAGGTGCAGCGGCTCGCGACCGGGCCGACGATGACGGCCTGGCGGGTGCGGACGCAGGTGACCGACAAGCAGACCGTCACGTTCTTCATGGGGATCACGCGCGCCGGCGGCGCCGTGGCGCAGGTCGGCTTCGTCCCCGACGGGTCGCACACCATGACGACGCCGCAGTTCGTGGCCCTGGTCAGGCGGGCCGGCGAGCGCCTGAGGGCGATGACGGAGTGACGAGTGAGGAGGCTCCGGGACGGGCGTCAGCCCGGCCGGGAGCGTCCGAGCGAGACCGATGCGAGCTTGCTCGCGAGGTGGCCTGACAGTCAGCCCGACACTCAGCCCGCCAGGATCTGCCGCATCAGGTCGGCGGTCGCCGACGGCGTCTTGCCGACCTTGACGCCGACGGCCTCGAGGGCCTCCTGCTTCGCGGCAGCCGTGCCGGAAGATCCGGAGACGATGGCGCCGGCGTGGCCCATGGTCTTGCCCTCGGGCGCGGTGAAGCCGGCGACGTAGCCGACGACCGGCTTGGTGACGTGGTCCTTGATGTACGCCGCGGCGCGCTCCTCGGCGTCGCCGCCGATCTCGCCGATCATCACGATCGCGTCGGTCTCGTCGTCGGCCTCGAAGGCCGCGAGGGCGTCGATGTGGGTGGTGCCGATGATCGGGTCGCCGCCGATGCCGATGCACGACGAGAAGCCGAAGTCACGCAACTCGTACATCATCTGGTAGGTCAGGGTGCCGGACTTCGAGACCAGCCCGATGCGGCCCGCCTTGGTGATGTCGGCGGGGATGATGCCGGCGTTGGACTTGCCGGGACTGATCAGGCCCGGGCAGTTCGGGCCGATGATCCGGGTCGTTGCGCCCTGAGACTGGCTCAGCGACTCGGCGTACGCGCGGAACTCCGCGGTGTCGTGCACCGGCACGCCCTCGGTGATCACGACGACGAGCGGCATGCCTGCGTCGATCGCCTCGAGCACGGCGCTCTTGGTGAACGCCGGCGGTACGAAGACCACCGAGACGTCGGCGCCGGTTGCGGCCATGGCGTCGGCGACGGTGCCGAAGACCGGGACCGTGCCGTCGGCGAACGTCGCGGACTCCCCTGCCTTGCGCGGGTTGACGCCGCCCACGACGTCGGTGCCGGAGTCGAGCATCCGCTGGGTGTGCTTCATGCCCTCGGAGCCGGTCATGCCCTGGACGATGACCTTGGAGGTCTCGGTCAGAAAGATCGCCATCTGTGTGTCCTCGTCCTTCAGCTGTTCGCGAGCTCGGCGGCCCGGTCGGCCGCGCCGTCCATGGTGTCCACCAGGGTGACCAGCGGATGGTTCGCCTGCTCGAGGATCCGCCGGCCCTCCTCCACGTTGTTGCCGTCGAGGCGCACGACGAGCGGCTTGTCGGCCTCATGGCCGATCCGCTGGAGCGCACCCACGATGCCCTTGGCGACCTCGTCACAGGCGGTGATGCCGCCGAAGACGTTGACGAAGACCGACTTCACCTGCTCGTCGCCGAGGATGATGTCGAGGCCGTTGGCCATCACCTCGGCCGAGGCGCCGCCGCCGATGTCGAGGAAGTTCGCCGGCTTCACGCCGCCGTGCTTCTCACCCGCGTACGCGACGACGTCGAGGGTCGACATCACCAGGCCGGCGCCGTTGCCGATGATCCCGACCTGGCCGTCGAGCTTGACGTAGTTGAGGCCCTTCTCCTTGGCCGCGAGCTCGAGCGGGTCGTCGTCCTCGGTGATCTCGAACCGTGCGTGGTCGTCGTGCCGGAAGTCGGCGTTGTCGTCGAGTGAGACCTTGCCGTCGAGCGCCTCGAGCGAGCCGTCGCCGAGCCTCACCAGCGGGTTGACCTCGACCAGGGTCGCGTCCTCCTCGACGAACACCGCCCACAGGCTCTTGATCATGTCGACGGCCTGCTCGCCGATCGACGCGTCGAACCCGGTCGCCGCGACGATCTCGGCGGCCTTGGTGTCGTCCACCCCGACCCGCGGGTCGATCGAGACCCGGGCGATCGCGTCGGGGTTCTCGTGCGCGGTGACCTCGATCTCGACACCGCCCTCGGTGGAGGCGATGCAGAGGTAGTTGCGATGGGCGCGGTCGACGAGGAAGGAGAAGTAGTACTCCTCCGCGATGTCGGCCGCGGGCGCGATGAGCACGCGATGGACCGTGTGGCCCTTGATGTCCATGCCGAGGATCTCGCGCGCCTTCTCGACGGCGTCCTGCGGATCCTGGGCGAGCTTCACGCCGCCGGCCTTGCCGCGGCCACCGGCCTTCACCTGCGCCTTCACGACGACCCGGCCCCCCTCGGCCTCGGCCGCGGCTGACGCCTCGTCGGGCGAGGTGATCACGGTGCCGACCCTGACCGGTACGCCGTGCTTGGCGAAGAGCTCCTTCGCCTGGAACTCCATCAGATCCACGATCCACCAACCTCCGCCCGGCCCGCACCGGAGCCTTACGTGCGTGTGACGCCCCGGTTTCGAGGGCGAGTCAAGTCCCTCGGCACCCTAGCCCGGAGCCTGCTCGGGCGGCCAAGCCGGGTCGGGGTGACCTGGGGCACGGGACGTCGTACCGTCCTGGGATGACCAAGATCGTCTACTTCACGGCGTGCACGCTCGACGGCTTCATCGCCGATGAGCACGACGCGCTCGACTGGCTCTACGAGGTGCCGCACGGCGAGGACGACGGCAGCTGGGACGCGTTCATCGGCCGGATCGGGCCGATGGTGATGGGCGCGACGACGTACCGCTGGACGCTCGAGCACCACTTCACCGAGCATCCCGAGCAGTGGCAGGAGTTCTACGACGACCGGCCCTGCTGGGTCTTCACCCACGAGGACCTCCCCGGCATCCCGGGCGTCGACCTCCACTTCGTCTCCGGCGACGTCGCGCCGGTGTACGACGAGCTGGTGGCGGCCGCGGGCGGCCGCGACATCTGGGTGGTCGGCGGCGGCGACCTGGTCGGCCAGTTCGACGATGCTGGTCACCTCGACGAGATCCAGCTCGGGATGACGCCGGTGACCCTCGGCGCCGGCCGCCCGCTGCTCCCCCGCCGCATCACCTCACGCCGGCTGAGCTTCCGGGACGTGCACCGGTCGGGTCAGCGGGTGCGCGTCATCCTCGACGTGGCACCGCGCGACGGGTAGACCGGATGGCTCAGGCGAAGGCGGCCTCGACCCAGCCGGTGATCTCGCTCGTGGTCGCGCCGGGGGTGAAGACCTTGGCGACACCGAGCTCCTCGAGCACCGGGATGTCCTCGTCGGGGATGATGCCGCCGCCGAACACCCGGATGTCCGCGGCGTCGCGCTCCGTCAGCAGGTCGAGCAACCGGCGGAAGAGCGTCATGTGCGCTCCGGAGAGCACCGACAGGCCGATCAGGTCGGCATCCTCCTGGATGGCCGTCTCGACGATCTGCTCCGGCGTCTGGTGCAGACCGGTGTAGATCACCTCGTGTCCCGCGTCGCGCAGGGCCCGCGCCACGATCTTGGCTCCCCGGTCGTGACCGTCGAGACCGGGCTTCGCCACCACGATGCGGATCCGCGAGGCCGGGGAGTCGGACGCCATGCGCGCAGAGTAACCGACGTCGTACGCCGTGCCGGCGGGCGCCGAGCGCGCTCCCGGCCGCGGTGACCACCCGCCGTACGGCTGCCGTCCACCGCGTGTCCGGAGGGGATTTCATCCACCGTGACCTTTCCGTTACTGTCGAGGCTCGCGCCTCTTCCTCCGAACCCCGTCGGGAGCACGTTTCATGGGTGACCAACGCGCCGGTAACGGCACGAGTGTCACCCCGTCGCCCGGGAAGCGGGTCGCCCGGCACGCGGCGGAGCGGACCCCCGCCGAGCCCTACGTCGGCCGCCGGATCGCCAGCCCGCCGCCGGTGCCGGACGCCGTACCGCCCGTCCCGGAGGCCGTCGCTCCGGTTCCGGTTCCCGTCCCGACCGCGGCGCCCGAGGCCGTCTCCCTTCCCGTCCCGGCGCCGGTGGTGGTCCCGTTCGTCCAGGTGCCGGTCCCCGCGCCGGTCGTGGCGGCGGCTCCCGTGCCGATCCCGACGCCCGTCGTGGCGCGGGTGGCGGCGCCCGCTGCGGCTCCGGTGTCGCTGGTGGCTCCGGCGCCGGTCACACTCAGCCCGGAGCCGGACCGCCTCGGGTCCACGCGCGTCACCCGGCAGACCGGTCACCGCGTCGCGGTGAAGGCGACGAACGGTCGGGCCGGCAGGCGCATCGCGAGACGCCGCTCCCTGATCCCCCACATGCCGAGCGCCCCGGTGCTGATGGGCATCGCGATCCTCGGCATCTCGGCCGGCGGTGCCCTGCAGGCGGTCCACCCCGACCTCGCCGGCGCCGCAGATGGCCACCACCTGACTCCCGCCAGCGCCCTGTCCGGCAGCAGCGCGGTCAGCTCGGCGAGCCTGCTGAGCGATCGTGGCGCGGTGGTGAGCCGCAGCTCCGACCGCGCGGCCGGCGCGCAGGGCACCGGGACCAGCCTCCAGGCGCAGGCCAACGCCCAGCTGAAGCAGCGCAACCTCGTGCTGTCGCAGTTCGCGGCGAAGGCCCAGAAGCGAGCCCATGACATCCAGCTCCACCAGTGGGTGCTGCCGGTCACCGTGGGGGTCTACCACCTGACGGCCCGCTTCGGTGACTACAGCCCGCTCTGGTCGCACTTCCACACCGGCCTCGACTTCGCGGCGCCGACGGGCACCCCGATCATGGCCGTCGCCGGCGGAACGATCACTGACGTCGGCTACTCCGGCGCCTACGGCAACCGCACGATCGAGACCCTCGCCGACGGCACCGAGCTGTGGTACTGCCACCAGAACTCCTTCGGCACCACCACCGGCGCCACCGTGCGGCCGGGACAGGTCATCGGCTACATCGGCTCCACCGGGAACGTCACCGGACCCCACCTCCACCTCGAGGTCCACCCCGGCGGCGGTGACCCCGTCGACCCCTACGCCGCGCTCGTGGCCCACGGTCTCTACCCGGGACCCCCGAGCTAGTCCCGCTCGTTGTTCCTCGCGGCCCGCTGCTGGTGCGAATTTCACCGGGCCTCGACACGCTCGACCAGCAACAGAGGCCGTAGCCGACGGCCCCCGCTCCGCTCGGTCGTGGGCTACAGCTTCTCCACCGGCGCGTAGCGCAGCAGGAGCCGCTTGACGCCCTCGGAGCCGAAGTCGATGGAGGCGACGGACTTCTCCGCGACCCCCTCCACGGCCACCACCGTGCCCAGGCCGAACGAGTCGTGCACGACCCGGTCGCCCGGTGACAACGACGGGACGGCGCGGGCCGGTTTGGACTTCGCGGCGGCGTCGGCCCGCGCGGCGGCGGCGTTGAAGTTGCGGCGCCCGGCCGCCGTGGGCGAGCCGAAGCCGGTGGTCCGCGAGAGGTCGGGGCGCTGCCAGTGCACCTGGTCGGCCTCGGTACGACGCCAGTCGACCAGGTCGTCGGGCACCTCACCGAGGAAGCGGCTCGCGGGGTTGTGCGCCGGCGCCCCCCAGGCGGACCGCACCAGGGCCCGGGAGAGGTAGAGGCGCTCGCGGGCCCGGGTGACACCGACGTACGCGAGCCGACGCTCCTCCTCGAGCTCGCCGCCGTCGTCGAGGCTGCGGGAGTGGGGGAAGACGCCGTCCTCGAGGCCGGTCAGGAAGACGGTCGGGAACTCCAGGCCCTTGGCCGTGTGGAGCGTCATCAGCGTGACCATGCCACCGTCGTCGTCGTGGGGCGCGTCGGGGATCTGGTCGGTGTCGGCCACGAGCGCCACGCGTTCGAGGAAGTCGGACAGCCCCGGCGTGACGGTGCCCGCGTCGACGTCGGCCGGGTCGGCCGACGGGCCGGCGACCGGGTCGTCGGAGAACTCGCGCGCGACCGCCACGAGCTCGGCGAGGTTCTCCAGGCGGGTGCCGTCCTGGGGGTCGTCGGAGGCCTCGAGCTCCTCGAGGTAACCCGACCGGGCGAGCACCGACTCGAGGATGACGTCGGCACGCTCGCCTCCCTCGACCATCGACTGGAGCTCCTCGACCAGGGCGACGAAGCCCTGGATCGCCGTCAGCGACCGGGCAACCAGACCCGGCGCCTCGGCGGCCCGGCGCAGGCCCTCCCAGAACGTGATCCGCTCGCGCTGGGCGAACGACGTCACCACCTCGACGGCGCGGTCGCCGATGCCGCGCTTGGGGGTGTTGAGGACGCGACGCAGGGAGACCTCGTCGTCGGCGTTGACGAGCATCCGCAGGTAGGCCAGGGCGTCGCGCACCTCGCGCCGCTCGTAGAACCGCACTCCTCCGACCACGCGGTACGGCATACCGTGCCGGATGAACACCTCCTCGAACACCCGTGACTGTGCGTTGGTGCGGTAGAACACCGCGACGTCGCCGGGACGTGAGCCGGCGTCGGTGAGGGTGTCGATCTCGCCGGAGACGAAGCGTGCCTCGTCGCGCTCGTCGTCCGCGACGTAGCCGACGACCTGGGCGCCGGCGCCGGCGTCGGACCACAGGCGCTTGGGCTTGCGGCCCTGGTTGTGCCCGATCACGGCGTTCGCGGCGTTGAGGATGGTCTGCGTCGAGCGGTAGTTCTGCTCGAGCAGGATCGACGTCGCGTTGGGGAAGTCCTGCTCGAAGTCGAGGATGTTGCGGATGTTGGCCCCGCGGAAGGCGTAGATCGACTGGTCGGCGTCGCCGACGACCATGAGCTCGGCCGGCGGCACGCGGTCGGCGGCGTCGGGCTCGGCCGACGAGATGGGGTCCTCGAGCGAGTCGGCACAGAGCTGGTGGATGAGGGCGTACTGAGCGTGGTTGGTGTCTTGGTACTCGTCGACCAGCACGTGGCGGAAGCGTCGGCGATAGGTCTCACGCACCTCGGGGAAGGTGGCCAGCACGTCGACGGTGACCGTGAGGATGTCGTCGAAGTCGAGGGCGTTGGCATCGCGGAGGCGCTGCTGGTAGCGGGAGTACGCCGCGGCGTACGCCTCCTCGAACTTGTTGTGGGCGTCGGCCGCCACCTCGTCGGGGCCACGCAGCTCGTTCTTGTGGGTGGAGACCCAGTGGAGGACCGCGCCGGGCTGGTAGCGGCGCGGGTCGAGGTCGAGGTCCTTGAGCACCATCGTCATCAGCCGCTTGGAGTCGGCGGCGTCGTAGATCGTGAAGCTCGACTTGTAGCCGACCTTGTCGATCTCCTTGCGCAGGATGCGTACGCAGGCGGAGTGGAACGTCGAGACCCACATCAGGCGGGCCCGCGGCCCGACCAGCGCCTCGACCCGCTCCTTCATCTCCGCGGCGGCCTTGTTGGTGAAGGTGATCGCGAGGATCGAGCCGGGGTGGGCGCCCCGCTGGGAGACCAGCCAGGCGATGCGGCGGGTGAGCACCCGGGTCTTGCCCGACCCGGCGCCGGCGACGACCAGCAGCGGCGCGCCCTCGTGGACGACGGCGGCACGTTGCGGCTCGTTGAGCCCCTCCAGGAGGTCGTCGGCGGACGGCTGGTGCGGGCGGTCGCGCGGTGCCTCGGTGCCGGTCGCCCGGCCGAGGGTCTGCCCGATCACGGGGAGGGTGTCGCTCATCTCGGGCCAACCCTACGTGCGGGCACCCCCGGACCGCTCGCCCCAGGATCCGCTCACCCGGATCCGCTCACCCGGAGAAGGCGACACCGATGTCGGCCGCCGTGAGCACGAAGATCAGCCAGTAGAGCCAGGCCGGGATGCTCGGCCTGCGCAGGTTGGCCATCACCAGGACCAGGATCACCAGGCCGAGGCCGAACATCGTCGTGACCTGCGTGTGGTCGAAGTCGCGGTCGCGGGCCTCGAGCACCCCGACCAGCAGCAGGCCCGCGAGGAACGTCGTACCGATGCCGTCGCGCATCGGCCCGGTCACCCGCTTCTCAGTATGACGCACCTGCACCAGCAGCCCGACGAGCAGGGCGAGCACGCCGAACAGGTGGAGCACGAGCAGGACGCCCTGCGCGACCTTCATGACCGCAGCCTAGGCGGGGTACGACGTGGAGCTGGGAGGCGCGGACGAGCGGGCCGAGGTGCGCTTCGTCTCCGACCGGTGTATCACTGTCCCAGAGGTTTCCACTTCGTGACGGGAGTGCCGGCGCATGGTCGACACGGCAGACGAAGGGCCGTCCGGGTGGCCCTGGCGTACGCCTGCCCGGATCACCGCCGTGCTGCTGCCGCTGGCGACCTGCGCGATCCTCTCGACGGTCCGCGACAGCATCACCGCCGCGACTGCGGTCCTCGTGCTGGTGCTCTGGGTGGTCGCGGGTGCGGCCACCGGCGACCGGGTCGCGGGCCTGCTGGCCGCTGCCTTCGGAGGCGTGTCGTTCGACTTCTTCCTCACCGCGCCCTACCACCGGTTCACCATCACGGGCTCGGATGACGTCGAGGCCACGATCCTGCTCCTGGTGATCGGCCTGGCCGTCACGGAGATCGCCCTGTGGGGTCACCGGCAGCAGGCCGGCGCGGCACGACGATCCGGATATCTCGACGGCGTGCTCGGCGCCGCGCGGCTCGTGTCCGAGGGAGACACAACTGCCTCCGCACTGGAAGGCATCGTCGCCCGCCAGATCGTCGACGTGCTGGGCGCCGACGCGTGCCGCTTCGTCGCGGGCGCGGTCTCCGACGCACGAATCGCCGTACTCGACCACGACGGGGTGGTCACCCGGGCCGATCACGCGGTCGACGTGGGCCGCGTCGGGCTGCCGTCCAACGAGTACGTCGCCATCCCCGTGCGACGAGGATCCCGGGTCGTCGGACACTTCCTGGTCACCGCCACCTCGAAGGTCGCCTACCCGTCGCACGAGCAGCTGCGCGTCGCGGTGCTCCTGGCGGACCAAGTGGCCGCCGCGGTCGAGGCCGGCTGACCAAGCGGTCACAGCAACCGGCGGTCGGATGCCCAGCGGGTGAGCTCGTGGCGCGACGAGAGCTGGAGCTTGCGGAGCACGCTCGACATGTGGGTCTCGACGGTCTTGATGGAGATGAACAGCTCCTTGGCGACCTCCTTGTAGGCGTAGCCGCGGGCGATCAGCCGCATCACCTCGCGCTCGCGCTCGGTCAGCCGGTCGAGGTCCTCGTCGACCGCCGAGATCTCGATGGTCCCGGCGAAGGCGTCGAGCACGAAGCCCGCCAGCCGGGGCGAGAACACCGCGTCGCCCTCCGAGACCCGGCGGATCGCGTCGACGAGCTCGGGACCGGTGATCGTCTTGGTGACGTAGCCGCGCGCCCCGGCCCGGATCGTGCCGATCACGTCCTCGGCGGCGTCGGAGACGCTGAGTGCCAGGAACTTCGGCGCCTCCGAGGCGGCCATGGAGAGCGAGAGCCTGCGCATCACCTCGGCCCCACCGCCGCCGGGCAGGTGTACGTCGAGGAGTACGACATCGGGCCGGGTCTCGGTCACGGCCTTGATCGCCTCGTCGACGTCGGCCGCCTCGGCGACCACGTCGACCGTCGTACCGAGCTCGGAGCGGACGCCGGCGCGGAACATGGCGTGGTCGTCGACGATCAGGACCCGAACGGGGGTGGTCATGGGGTGCCTTCCTGACGGGGTAGCCGGAGCCGTACCTCGGTGCCGGTGCCGGGAGTCGACTTGATCTCGGCAGAGCCGCCGTGGCGGGTCATCCGGTCGAGGATGCTGTTGCGCACGCCCTGGCGGTCGGCCGGGACGGTCTCCAGGTCGAAGCCGGAGCCACGGTCGCGGACGAAGACCTCGACCTGCGTCTCCCCGACCTCGGCGTAGATGTCGACGACGGTCGTGCCGGCGTGCTTGGCGGCGTTGGTCGCCGCCTCTCCGGTGGCGGCGACGATCGGGGACAGGCTCTCGTCGAGGGTCGCGTCGCCCACGTTCACCAGCTCGACGTCGACGCCGTACGTGTCCTCGATCTCGCGGACGATCCCGCGCAGCGCGCCGGCCAGCGTGCCCTCGCCGGGGGGCGTCGCGTCGAACAGCCAGGCCCGCAGGTCGCGCTCCTGGGAGCGGGCCAGCCGGGCCACGGTCGGCGCGTCGGTGGAGTTCTTCTGGATCAGGGCCAGGGTCTGCAGCACGGAGTCGTGGAGGTGGGCGGCGAGGTCGGCGCGCTCCTGGGTGCGCACGCGCTCGGCACGCTCCGCGGCCAGGTCGCCGGTGAGCCGCCAGACCCAGGGTCCGAGGGTGATGGCCAGGCCGATGCCGCCGAGCGCGGCCGAGATCAGTACGTCGGAGACCTGGCGGAGGTGTCCGTGCCGGACGGCGAACAGCGCCATCGCCCCGACGATCAGCGTGAACCCCGCGCCGACGCGGACGTACGCCGCCCAGCCGCCGGCGCCGAAGACGGCGCGGACCGGGTTGAGGCGCTCGGACTGGTCGAGCCAGCGCGACCGCTGCGCCTCGTCCGCCTGGCGCCAGAGCAGCCCGAAGCCGACCACCGCGAGCACCAGCGCCCAGATCACCAGGCCGTTGCCGAAGATGGCCTCGGCCGTCAGCACCAGCCCGACCCCGAGCGCCACCAGCGCGATGGCGGGACCGGAGTCGGCGAGCCGCCGGATGCGACCCGGGCGCCGGCCCTGGCGGGCGGCGGTCTCGAGGCCGGGCGCCTCGATGTCGAAGGGCGACTCCCCGGGCAGCACGAGCCAGAGTCCGGCGTAGAAGAGGATCCCGCTGCCACCCAGCACCGCCGCCACGAGGAACGCCGCGCGTACCCACACGACGGGCACGGCGAGGTGACGCGCGAGCCCCGCCGCGACCCCGCCGATGACCGGCTGGCGGGTGTCGCGCGTGGCGCGGCGTACGTCGCGGACGGGCAGGGTGGCGCTCATGGTCCCTCCATCGTCGCAGAGCACCGGGGCCCGGACCACGAGGAACGACCCCGGTCCGCCCCTGACCCGGACCCCGGCCGGCGCGGGGTGGACCAGGGGTCTCCCCGATGGTGTACGACGTGCCGGCGGCGCAGGGTGGAGCCATGAGCACGACACCGCCTGACACCCAGCAACCCCCAGGGCCGGGGCCCGACTCCGGGCCGCGCGTCGGCTGGGACGACATCCGCGACCTCGGCCGCATCCGCCGCGTCACCGCCGACCGCCGCCTGGCCGGTGTCGCCGGCGGCCTCGCCCGCCACCTCGACATCGACCCGCTGATCCTGCGCGTCGGGTTCGTCGTCCTCACGTTCTTCGGCGGCGTCGGTCTGCTGCTCTACATCGCCTGCTGGCTCCTGATCCCCGAGGACGGCAGCGACTGGGCCCGCGTGGCCCTCGACCGCCGCAGCCGCACCGTGGCGCTCGTCCTGGTCGGCGCCCTCGCGCTGGTGATCCTGGTCAGCCACGGCTGGTGGGGCGGCGGCTATCCCTGGGGTCTGCTGATCGTGGTCGGACTCATCGCGTTGCTGGCCACCCAGTGGCCGCGCCACGGCCACCGGGGCGACGTGCCGGCTGCCGACCCGACCCCCGGCGCCGTACCTCCCCTGGGCGAGACCGTGCCTCCCCTCGGCGAGACCGCCGGGCCTGTTGCGTCGTACACCCAGCCGGCTCCGACGTACGTCCAGCCGGTGCAGCCGCGACCGGTGAACCCACGCAAGCGCGGCCCGATCCTCTTCTGGTTCGCGCTGGCCGTGATGGCCGTGGCGCTCGGCGCGCTCGGTGTCGTGGACCTCGCCGGGGCCTCGGTCGCGCCCTCGGCGTACCCCGCGCTGGTGCTGGCCCTGACCGGGGTCTTCCTGCTGGTCGGTGCCTTCTTCGGCCGGGCCGGCGGGCTGATCCTGGTCGGACTGCTCGCCTGGGGCGTGACCACGGGCGTGACGATCGCCGACCGCTGGGACGTGCACCGCACGGTCGAGCAGCCCACGACGTCCGCCGACGTGCGCGGCAGCTACCGCATCGACGCCGGTGAGCTGGTCGTCGACCTGGCGCAGGTGTCCGACCCCGCCGGCCTCGACGGCAAGGTGGTGCACGTCGACGGCAACGTCGGCCACCTCGACATCCGGGTCCCCCAGGGCGTGAACGTCATCGCCCACCTCGACATCGACGGACCCGGAGGCATCAGCGCCTTCGGCCAGGACGTCGGCGGCTTCGGGCACACGCTCAACACACACCTCGACGCCTCGCGCCACGCGCCCACCCTGACCATCGACGCCAACCTCGACATCGGCGCGATCGACCTGCACACGGAGGAGCCACGATGAGCGACCACGACACCACCACCTCGCCGGAGGGAGCGGGCACCCTGCGAGCGGGGCTCCACCCGGTCAACGTCGGCCACCTCGTCATGGGCGTCGCGTTCCTCGGGCTCGCGATCATCTGGGCCCTGATCGAGTCCGGGACCGCACCGACCCACGACCTGCGCTGGATGCTGCCCGTGCCCTGGGTGGCCGCGGGCCTGGCCGGCCTGGTGGCCACCGCACCTCGGCTGCGCGGCTCCCGGGACAACTAGGGTCGGGCCCTGGTGACGCGTGCGACAGTGGCGCCATGCCACTGCCGCGCCTCGGCTCGCTGGAGTCCCTGCCCGCGCTCGCCCGTCCCGAGCTGCTCGCACCGTCGGTCCACGTCGCGTTGACCGACTGGCCGCACACCGACGAGATCTCGGTCGTCGAGATCGATCCGGCCGTCGCCGACACCGCGGCGATGAGCGAGGCGTACGACATCTCGCTCGAGGCCGGCGCCAACTGCGTGGTCGTGATGGGCCGCCGCGACGGCGTGGAGCGCACCGCCGCGTGCGTCGTACGCGCGGACACCCGGGCCGACGTCAACAACCTCGTCAAGCGCACCCTCGATGTGCGCAAGGCTTCGTTCCTGTCGATGGAACGCGCGGTCGAGGAGACCGGCATGGAGTACGGCGGGATCACCCCTCTGGGTCTGCCCGACGGCTACCGGGTGCTCGTCGACGCGGCCTGCCTCGAGATCGACACGGCGGTGATCGGCTCCGGCGTACGGCGGTCGAAGATCCTGATCCCGGGGCGGCTGCTGGGGGCGCTGCCCGGCGCGGAGCTGCTGGACGGACTCGGGCGCTGAATGGTGGTTTGAGAATCAACCACGTGGGGGAGATATCTAGCAACCGCCTCGCCTGACCCGGGAGCCCCCATGAGCCTGCACGGAGCCGACCTGGGCGCCGATCTGGCCCGGCTGTACGACGACGGCGCGACGCTGCTGCCCGCGACGGCCGCCGACTTCGACGCGGCCGCGGCGGGTCCCGACGGACTTGCGGAGTACGCCTTCATCCGCGACGGACAGCTCGGCGTGGGAGTCTCGGGGCCCTATGTCGAGCTCGAGCGCCTGGCCTCGGCCCTCTCGGGGCGGATCGGTGACGTCGCGACCACGCTCTACGCGCTCGGCCACAACATCGTCGCGACCGCCCAGGACCTCGCACGCACCGACCAGGCGGCACGTGACGCCTACCTGAAGCTGGGCGGACGGCTGTGACGAGCGTGAGCTCGCTCGGACAGGCGGTCGACGCGATGCACGTCAGCGCGTCGACCCCCAACGGCCAGGTCACCGGCGAGGTCACCGGCTGGTACGACGTACGCGTCACGTTCGCCCCGGGCTACCCCGAGCGGGTCGGCGAGGAGGAGCTCGCGCTGCAGGTGCAGCGTCTCGCCCGGCTACTGTTCGCGGCGCGGATGGCGGCGTACGACCGGATCGTCGAGGAGCACCTGCCGCAGCCCGTACTGCCGGTCACCGACCAGGACCGCGCGTACGACGCCGACGTGGCCCGCCTGGAGTCGACCGGGGCGTCGGCCGACGGCTCCGTGCACATCTCCGGGGTCGCGATGGCCTTGTGCGCGGTGCGGATCCGGCCCGGTCTGGTCGACGGCGTGGGTGGCGACCGGGTGGCGCAGCTGGTCACCGAGGCCGCGAACGCGTGCGTGCGCGACCGGGTGGCCGGCGTACGCCGGCTCAAGAACCTCCACTACGTGGCCGGCTAGGCGGCCGGCGATGAGCGACCTGATCGACAAGGCCCACCGCATCGTGAAGAAGGCGATCGAGTGGGACCTCTCCCAGGAGGGGATCTACCCCGACGGCCACGGTGGGTACGTGATGCAGGGCTACACGGGGATGTCGCCAGCCTTCGGCATTTCGGGCCAGCCACCACCCCCTCCGTCCAACCCGGCCCAGCCGATGATCGACAAGGTCGTCGCGCGGTACGCCGACGTGCCCGGCCTCTTCGAGCCGTTCACCTGGTGCCCCCAGGGCGGCGACTTCCGGACCATGTCCACCGGGATGCTGCCGACGCTGCAGAAGCTGTCGAGCGGTCAGCTCGACTCCGACCCGGTCACCCACGCGCCCGTCGTACCCAACCCCAACCTCGACAACCTCGCCACCGTGGCCACCGATGTCGACAACTGGCACGGCGACGCCGCGAGCAACTTCGTGCGCAACTACCAGGCCCACTTCCGCACTGTCGCGGAGAGCCAGTTCATCGCTGCGGCCGTGCTCAAGGGCTGTCTCGAGGCCGAGGACGCGATGTGGGGTGAGGTCGCCAAGAACATCGAGCAGATCGCCGACCGCACCCTGAGCGCCCTGGACAAGATGGACGACACCGGCAAGAACGGCTTCGTCTTCGGACTCACCGTGGTGGCCGCCGTGGTGGCGACCGTCGTCGTACTGCCTGCGGGCCTCGCACTGACCGCGGTCGCCGCGGCTGGCTCGGCTGCCACCATCGCCGCCAGCGCCACCGACCTGGAGTTCAGCGGCGAGTCCGCGCCGGTCGTGATCGACCACATGCGCGACGCGATCGGGAAGCTCAAGCAGCAGATCGCCGACACTGAGACCAAGATCCAGAAGGCCGCCCGCGAGATGGGCGACCAGGTGGCCGACGCGCCGGTCAACCAGTTCTACCTGAACCGCCCGATGCTGGCCGCCGAGCCGGGAGGCCTCGGCTCCGACGAGGGCTGACCCCGTCGCCGGGCGGTGAGTGAGGACCGATTTCCCGAACTGATTTCGGTCCTCAGTCACCGCTGCTCGGCGTCCTGCTGCTCGCCAACCGCCCGGCCGAGCACCCGCCCGAGCGTTCGGCCGGTGTGTGGACCCGGACCGTCGCCGGCACGGATTCCACCGAGACCACTGCCGGGACTGCCGAGGACGACGTGCCACGCCGCTGATCTTGCGACCGTGACAGTGGTTCTGTCACAGTCGGAGACGTGAAGATCTCGACCCAGCTCATGTACGCCGGCAACCCGCGCGAGGCGGCCGACCAGGTCGTGGCGCTCGAGCAGGCGGGCCTCGACACGGTCTGGGTGCCCGAGGCCTACGGCTTCGACTCCCCCACGCTGATGGGCTATCTCGCGGCCAAGACCGAGAAGGTCGAGATCGGGAGCGCGATCCTCAACATCTACTCACGCACGCCGGGTGCGCTCCTGCAGACCGCGGCGGGCCTCGACAACGTCAGCGGCGGCCGCGCCATCATCGGGTTGGGCGCGAGCGGTCCGCAGGTGATCGAGGGCTTCCACGGAGTGCCGTACGACAAGCCCCTGGGCCGGACCAAGGAGATCATCGACCTGATCCGCCGCGGTCTCCGCCGCGAGACGCTGGTGCACGACGGGATCTTCACGCTGCCGCTGCCCGAGGGACAGGGCACCGGTCTCGGCAAGCCGCTGAAGCTGCTGACCAGGCCGGAGCGGCCCAGCATCCCGCTCTACATCGCCGCGCTCGGCCCGAAGTCGGTCGAGGGTGCCGCGGAGTACGCCGACGGCTGGCTGCCGTTCCTCTTCGTCCCCGAGAAGTCCGGCGACGTCTGGGGCGGGTCGCTGGCCCGCGGCACCGCCAAGCGGCAGGAAGGGCTGGGCCCCCTCGAGATCTGCGCCGGCGGCATGGTCGCGATCGGCGAAGGCCCCGAGACCAAGGCCCTGCTCGAACTCGCCCGCCCGATGGTCGCGCTGTACGTCGGCGGCATGGGCGCCCGCGGCAAGAACTTCTACAACGACCTGATGTGCCAGTACGGCTACGAGAAGCAGGCGAGGGAGATCCAGGACCTCTACCTCGGCGGCAACAAGCGCGACGCCGAGGCCCTGGTGCCCGACGACCTCCTCGAGCTCGGCAACCTGGTCGGCCCCGCGTCGTACGTCAAGGAGCGGATCGCCGCCTTCGCCGAGGCGGGGGTGACCAACCTCCAGGTGATGCCGGTCAGCGACGACCCGGCGGCCACGATCCGTCAGCTCCGCGAGCTGGTCGACTGACCCGACGCCTTGTCGCAGACGCGCACCAGGCGGTCCAGCACGTCGTTCCAGCCCTGCTCGGCGCCACCGTCGGGCACGTGGGCGGTCGAGGCGTGGGCCACGGTGACGACCGTCCCGCCGTCCACCGGCTCGAAGGTCACCACGACGGTGTCCTCGACGACTGCTTCCGGCTCGCCCTCGTCCTCCCACACCCACGTGAACGCCAGCCGCCGAGGCGGATCGACCTCGCTGTAGACACCGGTCACCGTCGCCCCGATCCCCGGGCCGTGGATCCGGAACCGACCGCCCGGCCGCGCGTCGACGTCGTACGTCGTGCCCGCCAGCTGGGGCCACCACCAGGTGGCCAGCTGCTCGGTGTCGGTCGACCGAGCTCGTCGAGGCTCCCCGGCACGAGCCGGCTCACCGCGGTCGAGGGTCAAGCTGCTGTGTCGCGGCGCGGCTGGGCCATCAGCGGACCAGGCTGATCACGACGCCGATCAGGACCATGAAGCCGATGATCAGCGCGGTGGCCAGCCAGTCCGGCAGCTGCCTACCGAATATGCGAGATCCACGAGTCCACATCGTTCACCCCTCTGTGCCACACATGGCTGGCGCAGTCGCCGACCGTGATGAAACCGACCGCCTCGGGCGCCGCGAACTTCGCCGCGAACGTCCCGTCGGCTATCAGACCTGACTCCAGCATGAACCGGGCCAGCAGATTCCCGCCCATCGCCTTCGTGAAACCGTCGATCGTTCCGTTGTCGCACGGCTTGACCGCCTTGTCGATCAGGTGCTGCTCACCGTCGGCGACCGGCTTCAGCCAGAAGAACGGGTTCACGCACACCTGGGACGCCAGGCACGGGTTCGTCGGCAGCCCACCCCGGGGCACGGGCCGCCCCCCGGGCACCGGACGGCCGGGCTGGTGGCCGGTCCATAGTCTGCCCTCGGCCGTACGACCCCAGCAGCCGGACTTCCGGCACCGCTGACCCGAGACCACGACGCCCCAGATCGGGATCGTGCGCCAGTGGCCGCGCCGCCTCACCTGCCGGTGGTACTTGTACGTCCCGATCACGCACGTGAGCACGTGCGTCCGGTGGTTGTGCGCGCACCCTCCGAGTGCCGCCTTCCGGGCGAACTCGACGCTCGAGTGCTGCGCCTGTGCCGCGGTCGAGGTCCCAGCCACCAGGGCCAGGGCGACGGCCGCGCCCGAGATCAACGTCTTCATGCGGAACTCCCTGCACGCGTCCTGCGCGATCGAAGGTAAGTGAACCCAATGTTGGTATGACCATACAAAGATGCCCACCTTCCCGCAAGAACCCTCGCCCACCTGTGGATGACCAGATGTCGCTGCCACCCGCGACGGCCGCCGTCACCCTCTTGCATCCTGACAGCGTCACTGTCACGGTTGACGCATGCGCCTTCGCCTCGCGCATCCGCGCCGCTACGAGATCCTCGAGCACGTCCGGACCCTCGACCCCGCACGCGATCGCGACGAGATCGCCTGGCTGGTCTCACGCCACGAGTTCCCGTGGGACTACACCCAGGGCACCGGCATCGCGTTCCTCCGCGACTACGGCATCCCCACGATCGCGGCGCTCCTCGACCGCACCGGCGAGTTCGGGCACGACGGCGTAAAGAGGTACGACGACACCCTGCTCGTCGCGGAGGAGGCCTCGATCGAGGGCCTCGACTCCGAGCGTGGCCGTGCGACCCTGCGCCGGCTCAACCGCATCCACGGCCGCTACCGGATCCCCAACGACGAGTTCCAGTTCGTGCTCGCCACCACCATCGTCGGCCCGGTCGAGTGGATCCGCGCCTACGGCTGGCGCGACCTCGATCCCGTCGAGCTCCAGGGGCTGGCCAACCTCACCACGCGGTTCGGGGAGCTGATGGGGATCACCGGGCTGCCCACGACGTACGACGGCTATCTCGCCCTGCTACGCGCCTACGAGGCCCGGCGCTTCGAGTTCACCGAGGCCAACCGGCGCGTGACCGAGGCGACCCTGCGGATCGCCCGGCAGGTCGCGCCGCTGCCGCTCCGGCCGCTGGCCCGCCGGGTCACGATCGCGCTGATGGACGAGCCGCTCCGGGTGGCCCTCGGCATGCCCGAGCAGCCGGCCTGGTTCGTCGCCGGCGTACGCCGCGGCCTGCGGGCCCGCGCCCGCCTGCTCCGGCTCGCGCCGCCCCGCCGTACGGCGTACCACCACCGGCCGAGCACCTACCCCGGCGGCTACACGCTCGCCGACATCGGCCCGCTGTCGATGCTCGACGACCTCAACCGGACTCGTCCGGGGATAGTCCCTGACGAAACGGTCGTCACGAGGCCCGGAAGACAGCCGAAACGTCAGGGAGTACCCCGCCGACCCTCAGGAGCAGCATGACCCGCGCCATCTTCGAGCCCGAGCACGACGCCTTCCGCGAGGCCGTCGGGACGTTCCTCGACAAGGAGGCCGTGCCGTTCCACGCACAGTGGGAGAAGGACGGCATCGTCGACCGGGAGGTCTGGGCCAAGGCCGGCGCGCAGGGACTCCTCGCCTTCCAGCTCCCCGAGCAGTACGGCGGAGGCGGCACGCCCGACTTCCGCTACAACCTCGTGGTCAACGAGGAGATGACCCGCCGCGGGGTCTACGGCTGCGCCTTCCCGCTCTTCAACGACATGATCGTGCCCTACCTCGTCTCGAGCGCGAACGACGAGCAGCAGCAGCGGTGGTACCCCGGCCTGTGCGCCGGCACCACCATCGCCGCGATCGCGATGACCGAACCCGGCGCGGGCTCCGACCTCCAGGGCATCCGGACCACGGCGGTCGACGGCGGCGACCACTACGTGCTCAACGGCCAGAAGACCTTCATCTCCAACGGCATCCTCGCCGACCTCGTGATCGTGGTCGCGCGCACCGACCCGGAGGCCGGGCACCAGGGCATCAGCCTGCTTGTGGTCGAGCGCGGGATGGCGGGCTTCGAGCGGGGTCGCAACCTCGAGAAGATCGGCCAGCACGCCCAGGACACCGCCGAGCTGTTCTTCGACCAGGTGCACGTCCCGAAGCAGAACCTCCTCGGCCGGGAGGGCGAGGGCTTCGTGCACCTGATGACCAACCTCGCCCAGGAGCGCCTGTCGATCGCCGCCAGCGCCGCGACGGCGTGCGAGGTGATCCTCGACGAGACGCTGCGCTACGTGACGGACCGTACGGCGTTCGGCCGGCCGATCGGGAAGTTCCAGCACAACCGCTTCGTGCTCGCCGAGATGGCGACGGAGGCCCACATCGCCCGGGTGTTCCTCGACGACTGCGTCGCGCGCCACCTCCGCGGCGAGCTCGACACCGCGACCGCGTCGATGGCGAAGTGGTGGCTCACCGAGCTGCAGAACAAGATCGTGGACCAGGCCGTGCAGCTCCACGGCGGCTACGGCTACATGGCGGAGTACCCCATCGCCCGCGCCTTCGTGAACTCCAGGGTCCAGACGATCTACGGCGGGACCACCGAGATCCAGAAGGAGATCATCGGCCGGTCGCTGGGTCTCTAGCCCGGCCGCGTCGTACTCGAACAGGCACGATCCGCCTCGCAGGACTCCCGGCCCGCCCGGCGTCGACCTACGCCCCCATCGTGCCTGTTCGGCTACGAGCTGATGGACCTTCCCGCCGTTGGCCGGCGGTGCCACGATGACCGGCATGACCCCCGTCACCGACACGACCGCCGCCGACCGGGCCGGCATCGAGCAGATCATCGCCGGCCGCACTCTCGCCGACGCCCTCGCCGCCACCGTCGAGCGGTACGGCGACCGGCCGGCGTACAGCGACAAGGTCTCGACCGGCTCGACCACCGTCACCGCGGAGTGGCGGACGTTCACCTGGCAGCAGATGTACGACGCAGCGCGCGACGTCGCGGCGGCGCTCGTCGACCTCGGTGTCGAGCCCGGGCGCACGGTCGCGATCATGGCCACCAACCGCATCGAGCACCTCGTCGCCGACATGGGAGCGGTGCTGGCCGGCGCCGTACCGATGTCGATCTACAACACCCTCTCCCCCGAGCAGATCGCCTTCATCGCCGGCCAGTCCCGACCGGCCGCCGTGTTCGTGGAGACCGCCGACCACCTCGACCGCTGGCGTACGGCGCTGACCTCCGGGGCCGATGTGCTCGCCGTCGTCGGCATCGCGGACGCGATGACGGACGACCCGCGCTTCGTCGACTGGGGCGCGTTCGTCGCGCGCGGTCACGACGCACCGAAGGAGGCGGTCGACGCCCGCACCGCCGCGCTGACCCCCCACGACCCCGTGACCATCCTCTACACCTCCGGCACCACCGGCGACCCGAAGGGCGTCGTACTCAGCCATCGCAACGTGCTCTTCGACTGCGAGGCGGGGCTGCGCATCATCGGGCTGGAGCGCAGCATCCGGAGCGTCTCCTACCTCCCCTACGCCCACATCGCCGAGCGGATCCTCAGCCTCTACAACCCGCAGCACTACGGCGACAGCCACATGTACCTCGTCGCCGACCCGTCGCTGCTGCTCGGTGCGCTGAGCGAGGTGCACCCCGAGGAGTTCTTCGGCGTTCCGCGGGTCTGGGAGAAGATCCAGTCCGGCCTTTCCGGGCTGCTCGCGCGGGAGCCCGACGCCGGCAAGAGGGCAGCGGTCGCAGCCGCCATGCAGGTCGGCGTCGAGTACGTCGAGTCGCTCCAGGTCGGCCACACGACGTCACCCGAGCTCCAGGCGCGGTACGACGCAGCGGACGCGGCCGTGCTCGGCCCGATCAAGGCGATGCTCGGTCTCGACCAGGTGGTCTGGGCCGCGTCCGCCTCCGCGCCGATGCCGCTCGACGTGGCGCGCTTCTTCGCCGGTCTCGGGATCGCGATCTACGACATCTGGGGCATGACCGAGACCTGCGGCGGCGCCACGGCGTGCGGCCCGGGCGCCTTCAAGCTCGGCACCGTCGGCCGCGCCTACCCCGGCATCGAGCTCCGCATCGCCGAGGACGGCGAGCTCCTCGCCCGCGGTCCGATCATGACCGCCGGCTACCACGAGCGCCCGGAAGCCACCGCCGACCTCGTCGACGACGAGGGCTGGCTGCACACCGGCGACATCGGGGCGATCGACGACGACGGCTTCCTGTCCATCGTCGACCGCAAGAAGGAGCTGATCATCACCTCGGCCGGCAAGAACATCGCGCCCTCCAACATCGAGGCCTACCTCAAGGAGTCGCCGATCATCGGCCATGCGCTCGCCTTCGGCGACAACCGGCCGTACGTCGTCGCCGTACTGACTCTGGACGGCGAGGTCGCGCCGGTGGTCGCGCAGATGGCCGGGATCCAGTTCACCGACCTCGCCGACCTCGCCGCGAAGCCGCAGATCCTGGCGATGGCGCAGGCGGCCGTCGACCAGGCCAACGCACGGCTCTCGCGCCCCGAACAGGTCAAGTCCTTCGAGCTGCTCCCGGTCGAGTGGACCGCCGAGTCGGAGGAGCTGACACCCACGCTCAAGCTGAAGCGGCGCGTCGTACACGCCAAGTACGCAGACGTGATCGACCGCCTCTACGGCTGAAATCAGGTCCCGTCGCAAACGATGCTGGACATATTAACTCTACCTAAGTAGAGTTAGGTCCATGACCCGCCGCCGCGCGCACTCTCCGCAGACCGTCGAGGTGATGCGGGCACTCGTCACGGACCCCCTGGTCTGGCGCCATGGGTACGACCTCGTGGTGGACCTCGGCCTCAAGTCGGGCTCGCTCTACCCGATCCTGATCCGGCTTGCCGATCGCGGTCTGCTGGACTCCCGGTGGGAGCCGACCGACGTGGGACGTCCTCCACGGCACGTCTACCGCCTCACGGCCGCCGGGCTGGCCGAGGCCGCTGCCGCCACCCGGGTCGCGACCTCACCCGTCCGTCGTACCCAGCTCGGCACGGCATGATCACCACCCGGGCGGTCGCACTGCTGGCCTCCGCCGTGGGCAGGGGTGACTGGGGCCGGGCGATGCTCGGCGAGCTCGAGGAGCTCCCCGGCCGACGGGCTCGCCGCAGGTTCGCCCTGGGGTGCCTGCGTGCGCTCGTGCTGAGCCTGCCCGCTCTCGCCCTGGTGGCCCTGGCGTCCGGCGTGCTCAGCCTGGGGCTCGTGGCAGCCGCGCTGATCCGGTATCCCGGTGTCGTCACGGGTGTGGGCACCTGCGTGGCGGTCGGGTGCTTCGTCTGCGTGGTCGCGACCTATGTGGTCGTCGCCGCCGCCATCGCGACCCGGCTGGTCGGCTCGCGCCTCCTGGCCGCGGCCGCCGGGACAGCCGCGGCGATCGCCGGCTCGTGGTTCGCCGTCGGGCTCTCTGCCTCGGTCGCGGCCCCCGGCGGCCTGTCCGTGGCACTCCTCGTCCTCGGCCCGGGTGTTGCTCTCGGGGCGGCCGCATGGGCGACCAGCCGCTCCGGCTCCCGGACGACCGGCGTGCAGTTCGTGGGGCTCGCCTCACTGCTGGCCGGCTTCCTGCTGTTCCTCCTCTGGGTCGGCCAGACGGTGGCCTTCGCCGGCCGGCCGTACGACGCGGGGATGCGTGTCGACTTCCGGTCCAGCGGGGCGAGCGACCTGGCGACGTACGCCGTGAACGACAGCCTCGGCTCGGGGATGATGCTCCTGCTGCTGGTGCCGCTCGTCTCCCTGACTGCCGGGCTCGCAGGGGCTGTTGTCGTGAGCCGTCGGTCACGGGCCGGCGCCCCCGTGACCTGAGGCACCTCAGAAGGATCACGATTCGGCAAACCTGCGCGAACTCGGGGAAAACCCCGATGACGTCTGTCGGTGTCTTCTGCTGGACTGTTCGCATGCATCGACAGATCGCCGGCAAGCTCACCGGCCGCGTGACCAAGTGGCTCGTTCTCGGGTTCTGGGTCCTCATCGTGATGGTCGCCGGCCCGCTCGCGGGCAAGCTCACCAACGTGCAGGACAACCAGGCGTCGTCCTGGCTCCCAGCGAGTGCCGAGTCGACGAAGGCGCTCGAGAAGCTGGCGCCCTTCCAGAACCAGAACGACATCCCGACCGTGCTCGTCTACGAGAAGACGTCCGGGCTGACCAAGGCCGACGTCGCCACGATCGGACGGCAGCTCGACCAGATCCAGCAGATCGAGGGCAGCGTGCCGGCCAAGGCGCCCGACGGCACGGTCGTCAAGCCCAGCCAGCTCATCGAGGTCTCGCCCGATCAACAGGTGGCCCAGGGCCAGGTCACGTTCAACTTCGGGAAGAACGGCTGGAACAAGCTCCCCGACGTCAAGAAACAGATCCAGAGCATCGCCCAGCTGCCGGGCGCCAACGTCTACGTCGCCGGTCCGGGTGGGCAGGCAGCAGACTCCGCGGCCGCCTTCGCCGGCATCGACGGCAAGCTGCTCTACAGCACGATCATCGTGGTCGTCGTCATCCTTCTGCTCACCTACCGCAGCCCGATCCTGTGGCTGCTGCCCGTCATCTCGGCCGGTGTCGCGCTCACCACGGCCCAGGGCGTGATCTACCTGCTGGCCGCGCACGCGGGCCTGACGGTCAACGGTCAGAGTCAGGGCATCCTGACGGTGCTGGTGTTCGGCGCCGGTACCGACTACGCCCTGCTGCTCGTGGCTCGCTATCGAGAAGAGCTCCGCCGTCACGAGAACCGGCACGAGGCGATGGCCTTCGCCCTCCATCGTGCCGCGCCCGCCATCATCGCCAGCGCGCTGACCGTGATCCTGGGCATGCTGTGCCTGGTCTTCGCCGAGATGAACTCCACGGCGGGCCTCGGCCCCGTCGCGGCCATCGGCATCGGCGTCGGTCTGCTGGTGATGATCACCCTGCTGCCGGCCCTGCTGGTGCTCACCGGCCGCTGGATCTTCTGGCCGATCCGACCGACCTTCGACACCCACGAGCCCTCGTCCACCGGCTTCTGGGCCCGGGTCGGCACCCGGATCGCCCCGCGGCCACGCGTGGTGTGGCTGGGCACGGCGGTGGTGCTCGCGATCTGCAGCATCGGCATCCTGCAGCTCAACGCCCACGGCCTGGCCACCAAGGACGCCTACACCAAGGACTTCGACTCCGTGACCGGCCAGCAGGTGCTCACCGACCACCAGCTCGCCGACACTGCCAGCCCGGTGATGGTGGTGGCCAACGCGGCCCAGGCGCCGGCGGTCGGCGCGGCGATGCAGGGCATCGACGGGCTCGGGCAGCCCGGTCCGCCGATCGTCAAGAACGGCGTGGCCCTGATCCAGGCGAATGTCCAGTCCGACCCGACGTCCAAGGCCGCCTTCGCCACGGTCCACGCGGTCCGGCAGGCGGTCCACGGCGTGAACGGCGCCGATGCGCTGGTCGGTGGAGGGTCGGCGATCAACACCGACATCGAGCACGCGTCAGGACAGGACAACCGACTGATCATCCCGTTGGTCCTGTGCGTGGTGATGCTCGTGCTGATGGTGCTGCTGCGCGCGATCCTGTCGCCCCTGCTGCTGATCGCCACGGTCGTGCTGTCGTTCGGCGCCTCCCTCGGCATCAGCGCGCTGGTCTTCCGCCACGTGTTCGGCTTCGCGGGAGCCGATGCCTCGCTCCCGTTGTTCGTCTTCGTGTTCCTGGTGGCCCTGGGCATCGACTACAACATCTTCCTGATGACCCGGGTCCGCGAGGAGACGCCCGAGCACGGCACCCGCCGGGCCTCGCTGATCGCCCTCGGCGCCACTGGAGGTGTGATCACCTCGGCCGGCCTGGTGCTGGCGGCGACGTTCTCGGTGCTGGCGACGCTGCCGTTGGTGGGGTTCGCCGAGATCGGGATGGCCGTGGCCCTCGGCGTGCTGCTCGACACGATGATCGTGCGGTCCGTGCTGGTGACCGCGATCAATCTCGACATCGGCCACAAGATCTGGTGGCCCAGCAAGATCGACATCGGCAGTGAGCCGACGCCGGTCGAGGCGGCCCACGAGGTCGAGGTCCTCGACGTCTGACGAGGGAAGGGCCGCCGATCCACGGGGACGGCGGTCCTTCGCCGAGTCGGCGCAAAGGGACGTCGAAATCACGCCGAGTCGGCATGTGACGACTCGGCGTTGATCAGCGGTGAAGGCGGACCGGCACCGACTCGACGCCGTAGACGATCGACTTGGCGTGGTAGGGCAGCTCGTCGGCCCGCGCGGCCAGCGCGAGGTCGGGGAAGCGCCGCGCCAGGGCGGGGTACGCCGCGCGCAGCTCCATGCGGGCGAGCTCGGCGCCGACGCAGCGGTGGAAGCCGTAGCCGAACGCCAGGTGCGACCCGCTGGCCCGCGCGGGGTCGAGCGTCTCGGCGGCCGGGTAGGCTCGCGGGTCGCGGTCGGTGGCCGGCAGGTGCACGAGGACGCACGACCCCTTCCTGATCCGTCGGCCGGCCACGGTCACCTCGTCCTTGGTGAAGCGCGGGAACGCGACCTGGACCACCGAGAGGTGCCGGAGCAGCTCCTCGACGACCGGCGTGACGGACGCGGGGTCGGTGACCAGCCCGTCGTACAGGTCGGGACGGCCCAGCAGGACGACGGTGCCGAGCGCGAGCATCGAGGCCGACGTCTCGAGGCCACCGGTGAAGGCGCCGTCGGCGAGGCCGCCGAGGTCGAAGTCGCTGATCTCGTCGCCGTGCTCACGGATGATCTGGCCGATCAGGCCGGGTCCCGGGTCGGTCCGCTGGCGTGCACACTCGGCGAAGAGGAACTCCCGTGAGGCACCGACGGCGCCCATCACGGCCTGGCCGCCGTGGGTCACGTCGAAGCGCGCCGAGCCGAGCCTGCGGAAGGTCTCGCGGTCCTCGTCGCGCAGCCCGAGGAGCTCGCAGATCACCAGGAACGGGATCGGGAAGGCGAAGGTCTGGACGAGGTCGGCCACTCCGTCGTTCGCGGCCGCGGCCAGCTCGGTCGCGTCGAGCTGTTGCTCGATGATCCGGTCGATGGCGGGCTTGAGCCGGGCGAGCCGGCGCATCGTGAACTCCGGCGTGAGCAGCTTGCGCAGCCGGGTGTGCTCGGGCGGGTCGGTGAACCCGAGGCCACCGATGTCGCCGTCCGCGGCCCCGGAGGATCCGTAGTAGGGCCGGATGTCGGTCGAGTACGACGTCAGGTCGCCGAGCACCTCACGGGCCTCGGCGTCGCCGGTGACCAGCCAGATGTCCATCCCGAGGAACGTGATCAGCTTGGCGACGGGGTCCTTGTCGCGCATCTCTCCGACGCGCGGGACCGGGTCGGCGACGATGCGGTCCAGCGGCCAGGTCAGGCGGTCGGGTACGCGGTCGAGCTGGGTGAGGTCGATGCCGCCGGCCCGCGCCACCAGCCTGCGGCGCACGGCTCCCTTGACAGCTTCCAGCAGCGGCACGAGGGCAAGGGTACGGGTCCCGGCCGTGAGAATGCTGAGGGGCGCGGTCCGGAGCGTGTGCCGAGTCTCGGCGGAGCCTGACTCAGCTCTTCTTCTTCGCGACCTTCGCACTCGGGTGCGAGGTCGAGGCTGCCGTCGTGTAGCCGGGGCGCGATGCCGTCACGCGGACCGAGATCCGCTTGTGCAGCTGAGCCTTCTTGATGTGGAGCTTGCTCGACGTGCTGTGGAGCACGACGCCCCCGGCCGTCCAGCGGTAGTGGTAGGTGAGCGATCCCGGGCTCCACTTCCCGTGTGCGGCGCGGACGACCGATCCGACGACCAGCTTGCCTTTCACGGCGGGTCGGGTCTTCCCGATCAGGACGCCCGGATCAGGCAGCTGCACCGACAGGGAGCCCCCACCGTTGGCGAGGTCCTGCCACTTGCCGCCGAGCCCGCCGAGCTTGGCGAGGACACTCCGGTCGCTTCGGAGGATGTCGATGGTCGACCCCTTCTTCGAGTCACCGCCGACGGACACCTGGCGCCCGTCACGGGCCTCGACCGACCACTGGCCGTTGAGCGCGCCGGTCTTCGCCTGCACCGTGTAGTCCTTGGCCAAGATGGCGATCAGCGGGCCGTGCGTCGGGTCCGAGGCCACCGCGACCTGACGGACGTGGTGCAGCTCGTCGATCCAGTTGGCATCGAGCGCGCCCCCCTTCGCCTGCACGGTGCCGTCGTTCAGCAGTACGGCGATCAACGGGCCGTTGGTCGCGTCCGTGGCCACGGCGACCTGACTGGCACTCTCGATCTCGGTCGTCCAGGCGGAACCCAGGACTCCGGTCGAGGCGCGCACCTCGCCGCTGGTGGTCACGACCCCCAGCAGCGGGCCGTGGGTCGCGTCCGTGGCGACGGCCAGCTGACGCACGCTGCCCATCTCCGTCACCCACGGCGCATCGAGATCGCCGGTCTTCGCCAGCACGGTGCCGTCTTTGGTCAGCACCGCGAGCAGCGGGCCGTGGGTCGGGTCGGAGGCTACGGCCACCTGCCGGACATCCGTCATCTCCGTCACCCACGGGGCGCCGAGGTCACCGGTCTTCGCCAGCACCGTGCCGTCGTTCTTCAGCACCGCCACGGTCGGGCCGTGCGCCGAGTCCGAGGTCACCGCGACCTGGCGGGCGCCGCGGATCTCGGTCATCCAGCCGGAGCCGAGACCGCCGGCCTTGGCCTTGACCACACCGGAGGTGTTCGTCACCGCGGTCACGGGGAAGTAGGGGTCCGTCGGTGGCGGGGCGCCCTGCCCGCCGGGAGTGTGGACGACGCCGATCACCTGGTAGGTGCGGGAGCCCGACGGACCCATCGTGAGCGTGCCGTTGGAGAGCAAGGCCGTCCGTTCGGGGGTCGCGGCCGTCGGGGTGCCGCTGTTCTGGCTCACGAGCTGCACGTGCCCGCCGACGATCGAGCCCGCCGTGTTGACGATCAGTACGTCGCCGCCGGGCACGAAGATGCCGTCGCCGTACACGTTGACGCTGACGACGTCGCCCGGGCTGACGTAGGAGATCGAGCCGTTGGCCTCCTCGGTGAGGCCGACCGGCGCCTTGTCGTACATGGAGTCGAGAGTGGTGGGCGTGCTGCGTCCGCCGGTCCCGGCCCAGGCCTTGGTGGTCCACAGCTTCGTCCGGTAGAGACGGTTGACCAGCTCCGTGCTCTGGTAGCGCGGGCCATAGGTCCCGTTGGTCGTGCACGAGGTCCCGGTGCCCTCGTCTGACCCGTTGCTGATGACGTCCACACCTGCGCCGAGCAGCCACGAAGCCCCGGTCACCAGGACGGAGCCGCAGGCACCCGGCGGGATCGAGGCATCCGCCCGCGCCGCGGAGAACGGCAGCACCAGCGCGATGAGGGCCAGGACCAGCCCGACGTACCGAGGGCCTCTGGGCGGCCGAGTCCGGCGAACATCCCATGAGGCCATCGTGTCTCTCCAATGCGCGAAAGCGGTTGCGCAAATGGTGGCAGTCGCAGTGGCCTGCCGGAGGCGAATTGACCGGACTGGTCGAGTCAAGGTTTCGCGGCAAGCCGGCCGCCGCCGCCGGCTCGCCCGACGAATACCCAGGTCAGAGGCGGTGGCTCACTCCCACTCGATGGTGCCGGGCGGCTTCGACGTGATGTCGAGGGTGACCCGGTTGACCTCGGCGACCTCGTTGGTGATGCGGGTGGAGATCGTCTCCAGGAGGTCGAACGGGAGCCTCGCCCAGTCGGCGGTCATCGCGTCCTCGGAGGTGACCGGGCGGAGGACGACCGGGTGGCCGTAGGTGCGGCCGTCGCCCTGTACGCCGACCGAGCGGACCTCGGCGAGGAGGACCACGGGGAACTGCCAGATGTCACGGTCGAGACCGGCCCCGGTGAGCTCCTCGCGGGCGATCGCGTCGGCCTGGCGCAGGATGTCGAGGCGCTCGCGGGTGACCTCACCGATGATCCGGATACCGAGGCCGGGGCCGGGGAACGGTTGGCGCCAGACCATGGTCGGCGGGAGGCCGAGCTGCTCCCCGACCATCCGCACCTCGTCCTTGAACAGGGTGCGCAGCGGCTCGACCAGCTCGAAGTCGAGGTCTTCGGGCAGTCCGCCGACGTTGTGGTGGGACTTGATGTTGGAGGTGCCCGCTCCCCCACCCGACTCGACGACGTCCGGGTAGAGCGTGCCCTGCACGAGGTACGCCGTGCCCCCGGCCGACGCGTCCCCGCTCTGCAGATCTGCGAAGACCCGCGCCTCGGCCGCCTCGAAGGTCCGGATGAACTCACGACCGATGATCTTGCGCTTCTCCTCGGGGTCGACGATGCCCTCCAGCGCGCCCAGGAACTGGTCGGCGGCGTCGACGACGTCGAGAGTGTCGAAGACGGCCTCGAAGTCACGGCGTACCTGCTCGGTCTCGCCCTGACGCATCATCCCGTGGTCGACGTACACACAGGTGAGGCGGTCGCCGATCGCGCGCTGCACGATCGCGGCGGCCACCGCGGAGTCGACGCCACCGGAGAGTGCGCAGAGGGCTCGACCTTCGCCGATCTGCGCACGGATGTGGTCGACCTGCTCGTCGACGATGTTGACCATCGTCCAGGTCGGGCGGCAGCCGGCGATGTCGTGCAGGAAGTGCTCGAGCACCTGCTGGCCGTGCTCGGTGTGCAGCACCTCGGGGTGCCACTGGACGCCGGCCAGCCGGCGCTCCCTGTCCTCGAACGCGGCCACCGGCGTCACCCGTGTCGACGCGAGGACGTCGAAGCCGGGCGGCGCGGCCACCACGGAGTCGCCGTGCGACATCCAGACGGTGTGGTCGGCGGGGACGTCGGCCAGCAGGGTCCCGCCTCGGTCGACCTTGACCGGCGTACGGCCGTACTCGCGGGCGCCGGTCGGTGAGACCACCCCGCCGAGGCCCTGCGCCATCAGCTGGAAGCCGTAGCACATGCCGAACACGGGCACGCCGGCCGCGAAGATCGCCGGGTCGACGGCGGGCGCGCCGGCGGCGTACACCGACGACGGGCCGCCCGAGAGGATCAGCGCGGCCGGCCTGCGGGCCAGCATCTCGGCGACCGGCATCGAGTGCGGGACGATCTCGGAGTAGACGCGGGCCTCGCGTACCCGGCGGGCGATGAGCTGGGCGTACTGCGCCCCGAAGTCGACGACGAGGACCAGGTCGTGCTCCGCTTCGCCCGTAGCTCGCGACATGCCCGCAGCCTATCCGTGGCCGAGCACGACCTGGGCCCGGGCGGGGTAGTCCCTGACGTTTCGGTCGTCTCTCAGCGCAGTGAGCAACCGAAACGTCAGGGACTACCCGCGTGCGCGGACGCGCCAGGGCCCGGCCACTAGGGAGCTGGACCGAGCCCTGGGTCCGGGTCTTACGGAGAAGCGCCCGGAGCGGGCCCCGCCCAAGGGAGGGAGTTCGACAAGCGGGCGCCCGACCCCCTCAACGACATCTCCGGCGAGGGGTTACGGCGGCGCCCCGACTTCGTACGACGGGTCAGGAGACGGCGACGATCGGCAGCCGCAGGGCGCCCGGTGCCGACTCCGGGACCACCGGGTGGGCCGGCGGCACCGGCTTCACCGGCTGGTACGACGTACCCGGCGCCGGGCGGGGGTCGGCCTCGCCCTTGTTGGGCCACAGGGCCATCGCCCGCTCGGCCTGGGCGGTGATCGTGAGCGACGGGTTGACGCCGAGGTTGGCGGAGATCGCCGACCCGTCGGCGATGTGGAGCCCCGGGTGACCGTAGACCCGCTGGTAGCCGTCGATCACGCCGTTGTCCGGCGAGTCGCCGATGGCGCAGCCACCGAGGAAGTGGGCGGTCAGCGGCCGGTTGAACGGCTCGCCGATGGAGCCGCCCGGCGTACCGCCCATCACCTTCGCCATCAGCCGTACGGCCTGGTTGCCGGCCGGGATCCAGGTCGGGTTGGGCTCCCCGTGGCCCTGCTTGCTGGTCAGGTAGCGCCGCTTGGTGCCGGGGATCGGCTTGGTGTACGTCGTGATGGAGTTGTCGACGCTCTGCATGACCAGGGCGATGACGGTCCGCTCCGACCAGTGCTTGAGGTCGTAGAGGTCGCGGACGTGGGCACGCTGGGCCCACATCTCGCGTAGCCAGACGCGCCACCGCGGTAGGTGGCCCTCGTCGTCGGTGAGCACCGTCTGCATCAGCGACATGACGTTGCTGCCCTTGCCGTACCGCACGGGCTCGATGTGGGTGTGCTCGTCCGGGTGGAAGCTCGAGGTGATCGCGACGCCCTCGCTGTAGTCGGTCGTCGTGTCGGGCGCGATCGCACCGACGATCGACTCGGAGTTGGTCCGCGCGAGGTGGCCGACGCGTGCGGAGAGCCCCGGCAGGTGGCCTTCGTCCTTCATCTGGTGCAGCAGCCGCTGGGTGCCGAGGGCGGACGCGGCGAACACCACCTGCTCGGCGGTGAGCACCCTGCGCGCGGAGCGGCGTCCGAGCTTGTCCTTGGTGAACCGCACGTGTACGTCGTACCCGCCCGCGGAGCGCGGCGCGACCCGGGTGACGGTCGTCAGCGGGAGGATCCGGGCGCCGTTCTGCTCGGCGAGGTAGAGGTAGTTCTTGACCAGGGTGTTCTTGGCGTTGTGCCGGCACCCGCTCATGCACTCGCCGCAGCCGATGCACGTCGTACGCTCCGGCCCCGCGCCGCCGAAGAAGGGATCGGCCACCGTCTGGCCCTGCTCATCGGTGGGACCGCCGAAGAAGACCCCGACCGGCGTCGGGTGGAACGTGTCGGCCACGCCCATCTCGGTGGCGACCTTCTCCATCACCTCGTCGGCCGGTGTGTAGAGGGGGTTCTCGACCACGCCGAGCATCCGCTTCGCCTGGTCGAAGTACGGCGCGAGCTCGGCCTTCCAGTCGGTCATGTGCGCCCACTGCTGGTCGGTGAAGAAGGCCGGTAGCGGCTCGTAGAGCGTGTTCGCGTAGACCAGGGAGCCGCCGCCGACACCCGCCCCCGAGACGATGACGCAGTCCTTGAGCGCGTCGATGCGCTGGATGCCGTAACAGCCGACCTCGGGGCGGAACAGGAAGCGCTTGACGTCCCATGACGTGTCGCAGAAGTCCTGGTCCGCGAAGCGTGCGCCCGCCTCGATCACGCCGACGCGGTAGCCCTTCTCGGTCAGCCGGAGCGCGGTCACGGAGCCGCCGAAGCCCGAGCCGACGACGAGGACGTCGTAGTCGAGGTCGTCACCCGTCGAGCCGGTCATGCCCGGCCCAGCTTCTTCAGCAGCCGCAGGCTGGTGGTCATCATCTGGGCGTACGCCTTGTCCGACATGCCCATCATCGGCGCGATCCGCATCAGCCGCTGGGTGGCGACCGACTGGGTCTCGGTGTAGCGCAGCAGCCCCTCCCTGCCCTGGCGGCGTCCGAGCCCGGACTGCCGCATGCCACCCATCGGCGCCTCCACACTGCCGAAGGCCGCGGCGAAGGCCTCGTTGATGTTCACGGTGCCGCACCTGATCTGGCTGGCGATCGCCCGCGCCCGCGGACCGTCCTGGCTGTAGATCGAGGCGTTGAGGCCGTACTCCCCGTCGTTCGCGCGGGCGATGGCGTCGGCCTCGTCGTGGAAGCGGTACGCCGAGATCACCGGACCGAACGTCTCATTGCCGAAGCAGGTCATGTCGGGCACGACGCCCTCGAGGATCGTGGGCTCGTAGAAGTACGGCCCGAGGTCGGGGCGGGCCCGGCCGCCGGTCAGGACCCGGGCGCCCTTGGCGACCGCGTCTTCGACGTGGGCCGCCACCGTGTCGAGCTGCTGCCGACTGATCAGCGAGCCCATGTCGTTGCCCCAGTCGAGCGTGGCACCCAGCGTCATCGCCTGGGTGCGCGCGACGAAGCGCTCCAGGAACCGGTCGTAGACCTGGTCGGCGACGAACATCCGCTCCATCGACACGCACAGCTGGCCGGCGTTGGAGAACGCCGCGCGGACCGCACCCTCGGCGGCCTTCTCGAGGTCGGCGTCGCGGAGGACCAGGATCGGGTTCTTCCCGCCGAGCTCGAGCGAGCAGCCGATCAGGCGGTCGGCACAGCCCTTGGCCACGCTCCGGCCGGTGGCCGTGGAACCGGTGAAGCAGATGTAGTCGGCGCGCGCGACCATCGCCGGGCCGATGTCGGCGCCGGGACCGGCCACCACCTGCCACAGGTCGGCGGGGAACCCGGCCTCCTCGATCAGCTCGGCGGCGAGCAGCGCCGTCAGCATCGTCTGGGCGTCGGGCTTGGCGACCACGGCGTTGCCGGCCAGGAGGGCGGGCAGGCCGTCGCACAGGGCCATGGTGAAGGGGTAGTTCCAGGGCGAGATGATGCCGACGACGCCCTTGGGGATGCGGTTGACCTCGACCCGCGTCAGCACCGGGATCACCCCGTTGATGCGGTGGGTGTCGAGGTGCGCGTGCGCCGTACGCCCGTAGTAGCGGGCCGTGAGCGCGATGTGGAGGGGCTCGTCGAAGGCGTGCTTGCGGGCCTTGCCCGACTCCCAGACGATCAGGTCGATGATCTCCTGCTGCCGGTCGAGGACGATGTCGTGCAGTCGGAGCAGCGCCGCTGCGCGCACGTCGAGCGGCGTACGCGCCCACTGCTCCTGCGCGCGACGCGCCCTCCGGAACGCCTCGTCGACGTCGTCGTCGGACGACTGCGGGAGGTGCGCGAGGGGCTGCCCGTTGAGGGGGGACCGGACCTCGACGGTCCGGCCCGAGGTCGCCAGGAGGCGGTTGGTCAGAGACCACACGTAGCCGCGGTCGAGGGCGTACGACGCGCTGGGGTCGTGCTCGGGATCGTGAGGGCCCTCGATGAGGGGGCCCGAGGACGGGTGCTGGGCGCTCATGTACCGAGAGTATGTCCCCTGCAAACGTCCCGGCTACCCCCGAGTAACAAATGCGAGACAGCCCGCCCCCTCCCCCGTCGGTCGAGCCTGTCGACACCCCCCGCCCCGTCGGTCGAGCCTGTCGAGACCTCCGCCCCGTCGGTCGAGCCTGTCGAGACCTCCGCCCCGTCGGTCGAGCCTGTCGAGACCTCCCCCCCGGTCGAGCCGAACGGCCCGTCGGTCGAGCCTGTCGAGACCACGCGCTGCCCCATCCACAGGACGGCGCCCTGCCGGTTGCCAGGGGACCACCCCCACGACACCGTCAAGGCATGCCGTACACCTACATGGTCGAGTGCTGTGACGGGTCGTACTACGTCGGCAGCACGTGGCATCTCGAGCGTCGGATCGGCGAGCACAACGAGGGTCTCGGCGCCGAGTACACCCGACGCCGTCGGCCCGTGCGACTCGTCTGGTCGGTTCAGCTCGGCCGGATCGACGAGGCCTTCCGGCTCGAGAAGCAGATCCAGGGCTGGGGTCGCGCCAAGCGGCAGGCCCTGATCGACGGACGGTTCCACGACCTCCCCGCCCTGGCTCGCACCGCTCGATCGCTTGATCCATGAGCGTCGGATCTCGGATCTCGGGTCTCGACAAGCTCGACCGACGACCCCTGCTCGACCGACGACTCCTGCTCGACTGACGACTCCTGCTCGACCGACGGTGATCGGGTCTCGACAAGCTCGACCGACGACCCCTGCTCGACCGACCGTGATCGGGTCTCGACAAGCTCGACCGACGACCCCTGCTCGACCCACGACTCCTGCTCGACCGACGACTCCTGCTCGACCGACGGTGATCGGGTCTCGACAGGCTCGACCTCCGGGCCGGTAGCGACCCGCCGTCAGACGATCTCGGGAGCGCTGACGCGGGCCTCGTCGGCCTCCTGGTCGGTGAGCTTCTGCTGCGACTGACGCTCGGCCTCGACGCGGCGCAGGTAGTGATCGACCTCGTCGTCGCGGCGGGCGGCGTCCCAGCCGAGCTCGGCGGCCATCAGGTCGGCGGCGGCGGACACCGCGACCGTGCCCCGGTCGAAGGTCTCGATGGAGATCCGGGTACGACGCGCGAGGACGTCGTCGAGGTGACGGGCGCCCTCGTGGGTGACGGCGTACACGACCTCGGCGGACAGGTAGTCCTCGGTGCCGGGGAGGGGCTCGGCCAGCCCGGGGCGCTCCGTTACCAGCTCGAGCAGCTCGTCGACGAGCCCGCCGTACCGCCCCAGCAGATGGTCGATCGTCCCGACCTCGAGCCCGGAGCGGCGGGCCAGGGCCACCCGCTGGTTGGTACGGGTCAGGAAGGTGTCGGCCCCGAGCAGCGGCACGCGCTCGGTGTGTGACGGCGCGGTGCCGGGCCGGTCGCGGACCGCGAGGTCGACGGCGTCGCGCGCCATGATCCGGTACGTCGTGAGCTTGCCGCCGGCGATCAGCACCAGTCCCGGCAGCGGGCTCACGACCGTGTGCTCGCGCGACACCTTGGTGGTGACCGGCCCGGCCTCGAGCTCCCCGGCCGAACCGACCCCGCGCCCGGGCTTGCCCGCGAGCAGCGGCCGGAGACCGGCGTACACACCCTCGACGTCGTCGAGGTCGAGCGGCACCTCGAGCAACCGGTTCACGTGGTGGAGCAGGTAGTCGATGTCGGTACGTGAAGCGGCCGGGTGGGCGAGGTCGAGGTCCCACGCGGTGTCGGTGGTGCCGATGATCCAGTGCCGGCCCCACGGGATCACGAACAGCACGGACTTCTCGGTCTTGGTGATGAAGCCGCACTCGGACCGGATGCGGTCGCGCGGCACGACCAGGTGGATGCCCTTGCTGGCCTCGACGTCGAGCGTCAGCTCTCCGCCGAGGAGCCGTTGCACCTCATCGGTCCAGACGCCCGCGGCGTTGACCACCACCTGCGCCCGCACCTCGAGCGCCTCGCCGCTCTCGAGGTCGGTGGCCTGCACTCCCACGACCCGCTGCCCCTCGCGCAGGAAGCCGGTCACCCGGGTGCGGGTGGCGATCAGCGCGCCGTGATGGGCCGCGGTGCGCGCGAGCGTCACCACGAGCCGCGCGTCGTCGACCTGGCAGTCGTAGTAGCGAATCGCGCCCGTGAGCTCGTCGGTGCGCAGGTCGGGTGCGATCCGGGCGACCTGCCGGCGGAACAGGTGCTTGTGCTTGGGCACGCCCATGTCGTAGCGACCCACCATCGCCAGCGCGTCGTACAGCGCGAGGCCGGCGCCGACGTAGGGCCGCTCGATGGTGCGGTGGAGTGGGTAGAGGAACGCCACCTGGCGGACCAGGTGTGGCGCCAGCCGGGTGAGCAGGAGGCCGCGCTCCTCGAGCGCCTCGCGTACCAGCGCGAAGTCGAACATCTCGAGGTAGCGCAGTCCGCCGTGGACCAGCTTGCTCGACCGGGACGACGTACCGCTGGCGAGGTCGCGCTGCTCCAGCAGCCCGACCGTCAGCCCGCGCGAGACCGCGTCGAGCGCCGCGCCGGTGCCGACGACTCCGCCACCGACGACCAGGACGTCGAGCGGCGGGTCGTCCCGGGCCGTCGCCGCCATCGCCGCCAGCGCTCCTGCGCGGGCGGCTGGGTCGAGGGCACTTGACTGGGCCACGTGGCGATCCTCTCAACCCCGGTGTGTCGAGCGGCAACCGGAGGTTACGGTGGCGCGTCACACGCCGAAAGGGGACGGAGGCCCGCGTGCGAGCAGTCAGGCGCATCGGTGTGCTCGGGGTCTTCCTGACCCTCGCCCTCGCCGCGGCGCTGATGGGCCGTCCCGCATCGAGCGGTGGCCCCGGCCCGCGCCAGGCGGTCGCACCGAACCAACCGTCCCCGCCGCCCGCGATGCCGAGCGATCCCGCACCCGTCCACCCGGTCCGGCCCGAGCCGCGTCACGTGACCGTCGTGATGAGCGGCGACCTGCTCTGGCACAACCTGGTGTGGGAGAGCGCCCATGACGACGCCGTGGCCGCGGGCCAGCACCGGCGTTTCGACTTCGACCCGATGCTCGCCTCGATGAAGTCCGTGGTCGAGCGGGCGGACGTCGCCATCTGCCACGAGGAGGTGCCGTTCGCCGGCGACGACCAGCACCTGTCCAACTATCCCGTCTTCGCCGCCCCGCCCGAGGTCGCGCCGTGGATCGGGTCGATGGGCTGGGACGCGTGCACCACCGACTCCAACCACAGCATCGACCAGGGGTTCTCCGGCCTGGTCCGCACCGCCGACCTCCTCGAGCGTGCGGGGGTCGAGCACGTCGGCACGTTCCGTACGCCGGCCGAACGCCGCAAGCCGGTCATCGTCACCACGAAGCAGGGCGTGCGGATCGGCATCGTCGGCGGCACCTACTCGCTCAACGGCTTCACGCTCCCACCCGACGAGCGCTGGGCCGTCTCGATGTGGGATGCCCGCAACCTGATCGCGCAGGCCCGCGCGGCCAAGCGGGCCGGGGCCGACATCGTCCTCGTGCAGTACCACGGCGGCGACGAGTACTCCCGGCTCCCCAACGCTCAGCAGGTCGCGCTGGTACGCCGGCTCACGGCGTCGCCGGCGGTCGACCTGGTGTTCGCCGAGCACGCGCACGTCGTCCAGCCGATCACCAAGGTCAACGGGAAGTGGGTGGTCTACGGCATGGGCAACATGGTCGCCCAGAGCGACACCCGCTACCCGCGGGCCTACGAGGGGATCACGGTCCGGTTCACGTTCGCCGGCCGGCCGGGCGGGCACTTCGAGGTCACTCGGGCGGCGTACCTCCCGACGTACTGGAACGCCTACGCACCCGGCCACCCGATCCGCGTACAGCGCGTCGACCGCGCCCTCGCCCTGGGTGCACCCGACCGCGCACGGCTGCTCGAGGCACGCCGGATGACGCGGCTGGCGGTGAACGGACTCGCGCCGCCCGGCGACACGACTGCCGGACTACGCGAGCGCTGAGGGATTTTTCCGCTTTGATGGGTCACGTGGACGAGGTCGTCGCACTGTACGACGGCGGGGGACGTCCCGCAGGGAGCGCCCCTCGTTCCGTCATGCGCGCCCAGAACCTCCGCCACGCGGCGACCGGCGTCATCGTCCGTGACCCGTGGGGACGCGTCTACGTCCACCGCCGGACAGCCACCAAGGACGTCTATCCGTCGCGCTGGGACTTCACGGCCGGCGGCGTCGTCCTGGCCGACGAGGACCCGCTCGAGGCCGCGCGGCGCGAGCTGGCCGAGGAGCTCGGCGTCACCAGCGAGCTCGAGCCGCTCGGAGAGGCCGACTACGCCGACCCCCACACGACGTACCGCGCCTTCCGCTACGTGACGAGCTGGGACGGCCCGATCACACCGCAGCCCGAGGAGATCGCGTACGGCGCGTGGCTGAGCATCGAGCGGCTGCTCGAGCGGCTGCTCGACCCCGACGTGGAGTTCATGCCCGACACCCTCGAGCTGTTCAGCGACTGGCTGCATGCCAGGGCCGCCGAGAAGCAGGCGGCCCAGCAGGGCTGGGACTCGATCGTGACCGTCGTCGAGCGCCGGTGGATCGACCGCGTCCCCCGGTTCCCCGACTCGGCCGCGCAGCTCGCCAACGAGACGCGGCTCATGCCCCGCCTCGCGCCGCTCCTCCCCCTCACGGTGCCGGTCCCGGTCGTGCTGGACGAGGCGCCGCTGCGGGTCCGCCACGTCATGGTGCCCGGGTTCGCGGCACCCATCTTCCTGCTCGACGCGGAGGACGGTCGCCGGGTCGGCGAGTTCCTGCGCTGCCTCCACGACCTTCCCGTCAACATCTACGTCGAGAGCGGCATCCCCGACGAGGTGACCGCCCGGGCCGAGCTGCTCGCGACCCTGGAGCGGATGCTCCACCGCGTGCTGCCGCTCCTGCCCGAGCGGCTCAACGATCCGGGAGGCGAGCTGCTGCGACGGATCGCGTTCCGGACGCCGTCCACCCTCATCCACGGCGACCTCGGACCCGAGCACGTGCTGTCGCAGGACGGTCAGGTCACAGGGGTCATCGACTGGTCGGACGCCCGCATCGGCGATCCGGCGCTCGACCTGGCCTGGGCGCTCTACGGCACACCCGAGCCGTTCGCCGAGGCCCTCGCCACGTCGTACGGCGTCACCGCCGACGAGCTGTCGCGCGCGCTGGACTGGTACCGGCTCGGCCCGTGGTACGAGGTGCTGTGGGGCCAGGGCCCGGGCGGTGAGGGCTTCATCGAGTCCGGGCTGGCGGGCATCGTCGACCGGCTGGACGCCCACTAGGGGCGTGGCTCCTTGCTCTCGGCCGCCGCGAGCGTCGCCGTCCGGAGGGTGAGACCTCCCTGATGAAGGAGCCGAGGGTGACCTTCCGCCGCCCGCGCCGTGCCCGACACCGATCGTGCGGCGGGCTCAGGAGACGACGACCTCGATCCGCTGGAACTCCTTGAGCTCGGTGTAGCCGGTGGTGGCCATGGCGCGCCGCAGCGCGCCGATCAGGTTCATCGTGCCGTCGGCGACGCGGGACGGGCCGAAGAGGATCTCCTCGAGGGTGCCGACCGTGCCGATCTCGACCCGCTGGCCGCGCGGCAACTCGGGGTGGACCGCCTCGGCACCCCAGTGGAAGCCCTGCCCCGGCGCATCGCTGGCGCGCGCGAACGGCGAGCCGATCATCACCGCGTCGGCGCCGCACGCGATGGCCTTGGCGATGTCGCCGCTGCGCCCGATCGAGCCGTCGGCGATCACGTGCACGTAGCGGCCACCCGACTCGTCCATGTAGTCGCGCCGCGCGCCGGCGACGTCGGCCACCGCGCTGGCCATCGGCACGGAGACGCCGAGCACCGTGCGGGTGGTGTGCGCAGCACCGCCACCGAATCCGACGAGGACGCCGGCCGCACCGGTGCGCATGAGGTGCAGCGCCGCCTGGTACGTCGCGCACCCGCCGACGATCACCGGCACGTCGAGCTCGTAGATGAACTCCTTGAGGTTGAGCGGCTCGGCCTGGCCGCTGACATGCTCGGCGCTCACCGTCGTGCCCCGGATCACGAACATGTCGACGCCCGCGTCGACGACGGTCTTCGCGAACTCCTTGGTGCGCTGGGGGCTGAGCGAGCCGGCCACGGTCACCCCGGCGTCGCGCATCTGTCGCAGCCGCGTGGAGATCAGCTCGGCCTTGACCGGCTCGGCGTACATCTCCTGCATACGGCGTACGGCGGGGCCGCCGTCCAGCTCGGCGATCTCGGCCAGCAGGTCGGACGGGTCGTCGTACCGGGTCCAGAGTCCCTCGAGGTTGAGCACCCCGAGGCCGCCGTACCTGCCGAGCGCGATCGCGGTGTCGGGCGACATCACGGAGTCCATCGGGGCGGCGATGATCGGGAGCTCGAAGCGATAGGCGTCGATCTGCCAGGCGACGTTGACCTCCTCGGGGTCACGGGTGCGCCGGCTGGGGACGATGGCGATGTCGTCGAAGGAGTAGGCCCGGCGCCCGCGCTTGGCGCGGCCGATCTCGATCTCGGTCACCCCATCAGCGTATCGGCGGCGACTGTCGCAGGTCTCACACCGGTCGGCGGGTAAAGGATCCGGCGTTCTCCGACGCGTCGGCACCGCGCCTGCCACCGTTTTTCTTCCACCCCTGAACGGAGCAAGCCATGCCATTTCCCGGAGAGACGCGGCGCGGCCGCCGGCTCATCGGGTCGATGGTCGTGGCCGTCGCAGCGTTGAGCCTGGTGGGTCTGGTGTCGCCGTCGTACGCCGAAGACGACTATCCGTACCGTGGTCTGGGGAAGTGTCCGCTGGTCCCGCTGCCGCACCCGACGAAGCCGCCGACCAAGCCGGGCGGGCCGACCAAGCCGGGCAGTCCGCCGAAGCCGGGACACCCCAACAGCCCCCAGCCGCCGAAGACGCCTACGCCACCGCGCCAGTGCGCGAAGCACATCTGGTTCTACCAGGGCACGTACGGCGACCCCTGGGGCTTCGCCCTGCGCAACTGCACGAGCTTCGTGGCCTGGCGACTGCGTGAGTCGAACGGCCAGGCGGACTTCTCGAACCACATGACCGGCGGGTCGTGGGGCGACGCCCGGCACTGGGACAACAACGCACGTCAGCTGGGCTACCTCGTCGACCACGTGCCGGCCATCGGAGCGGTCGCACAGACCGACCACGGCCGGATCGGCCACGTCGCCTGGGTCTCCGCGGTGGGCGACGGCACCGTCACGGTGGAGGAGTACAACTACTACGTGGCCGGGGGCTACGACGTCCGCACGGTGCCGACATCGGACTTCCGCTACCTCCACGTCGCCGACACCGCGCCGGCGCCGACCCTGGGCTCCACCCGCGCGGCCGCGACCGCGGTCGACGCGCAGCGGGGCACCTGGACGGCGCGGGCCACGTCGCAGGGCGACCTGACCGTACGACGCCCCACCGGCACCGTCGACCGGCTCGGCCTGCGCGGCACCTGGTCGTCCGACGCCGCACCGTCGATCGTCGTGGACACCCGCGGCCGGGTGACCGTCGCCGCGGTCGCCCAGGACGGCCGACTCCTCCTCTCGCACACGGGCACGTCGTCGCGCCGCTGGAGCCCACCCCAGTCCGTCGGGGACGGCGACTGGTCGACGACCTCGACACCGAGGCTGGCCGAGGACGGGCAGGGCCGGGTCCGGCTCCTCTCGGTCTCCGCCGGCGGTGATCTGGTCGAGCGACACACGCTGAGCCGACGGTCCGACCGCTGGAGCCGGGGAGACCGGATGGGTCTGCCCGGGTCCTGGTCGACCCAGTCGTCGCCCGCCGTGACGAGCGACCGGTCGGGCCGCTCGTGGCTGGTCGCGGTCACCCGCGGCGGCAGGCTGCTGGCGCGGCACACCGGTGCCGGCGGTACGCACTGGAAGGGCTTCCACCCGGTGGACCACCGGTCGTGGTCGGTGACCTCCAGCCCGGCCCTGGATCTGGCTCCCGACGGTCGACTCCGCCTGGCGTCCGTGACCGCACGCGGCAACCTGTTCACCCGCTCCAGCAGCGGCCGCTCCGACCGTTGGCACCACGTGGCACGGGTCGACGGCGTCTGGTCGCCCTACGCCTCGCCGGCGCTCGCCGCAGACGGCACCGGGCGGCTCTGGCTCGCCACGGTGGGAGACGACGGGACGCTCGTCGTACGGGCCACTGCGCCGGACGGCAGCCGCTGGCACCATCCCCGCACGCTGGGGCCGGACTCGTGGTCGGTGACCGACAGCCCGGCGCTGACGATCTCAACCGGCGGCGAGATGCAGGTCGGCGAGCGGACCGCTGACGGTCGCACGCTGTGGCGGTACGCCGTCGGGCACGGCCCCGCACTGGCCGGGAACCAACGCCCACTGGGTCGCGGCAACACCGCCGGTGTGCTTGTCGCGCTCTTCCCCTGACCGCCGGCGCGCGGATCGTAGGGCCGACGCGTCAGCCCACGACGACCTCGTCGCCGACGCGAATCGTGCCGGGATCGACCACGTCGAGGTAGACCGCCAGGTACAGCTGCCTGGACTCGGAGAGCGACGTGAGCCACCGGCCCTCCGGTGGGAGCCCCTCCTGCGCGATGTCGATCATCCGGCAGCGCTCGACGCGGCGTACGACGCGCAGCCGCGTCGTCCCGATGGCGAGCACCCCGGACCACGTCTCCTCGACGAACGGCTCGCTGGTGTCGATGACGAGGTTGGGTCGGATCCTCCGGCGGTCGGCGTCGACGCCGAGGTGCTCGCGGCACCAGTCGAGCGAAGCGGTGCCGACCAGGGAGACCTGGCCGGCGTCGTGGTGCGGCGTCGCTTCCTCGGAGAGCACCCTGACCGGGTCGCCCATCGCGTCGCTGAGGACCAGGTCGAGGTCGCCGTCGCCGGCACACCAGTCACCACCTCGGCCGGAGACGCGGACGCCCGCGTCCGTCGTACGGGAGGCGAAGTCGAAGACGGCATCGCGGCGCCGGAACCGGTTGCTGTGCTTGCCCGAGGAGAGCTTCCCGTCGCCGTCGACGACGGCGTACCAGCGGTCACCGGTGAGGCCCCGAGGGTCGACCTGGACCGAGTCGAGCGACTCCCCCGCCATCGACTTCACGGGGTAGCGACGGATCTCGTGGACGACCGTCACGCTAGTCGGCGACCACGGGCTCGCCGCAGACTCCGCAGACCAGGGTGTCGGGGTCCTCCCCGGCCGGCACATGGCCCGTGGCCCCGCACGTGTCGCACACCCAACGTCCCATGCCGTGAGTCTGCCAGGAGGTCGTCGGTGGGCGTCAGCGGCCGGAGTAGTTCGGCGCCTCGACGGTCATCTCGACGTCGTGCGGGTGGCTCTCGGCCAGCGAGGCCTGGGTGATCCGCACGAAGCGGCCCTTCTCCTGGAGCTCGGTCACGGTGCCCGCGCCGACGTAGAACATCGACTGGTTGAGCCCGCCGAGCAGCTGGTGGGCGACGGCGGCGAGCGGGCCGCGGTAGGCGACCTGGCCCTCGATGCCCTCGGGCACGATCTTGTCGTCGCTGGCCACCTCGGCCTGGAAGTAGCGGTCCTTGGAGTAGGACTTCTTGCCGCGGCTCGACATGGCAGCGAGCGAGCCCATGCCGCGGTAGGACTTGTACTGCTTGCCGTTGACGAAGACCAGGTCGCCGGGCGACTCCTCGCAGCCCGCCAGGAGGGCACCGACCATGACGGAGTCGGCACCGGCCACGATCGCCTTGGCGATGTCTCCGGAGTGCTTCAGGCCGCCGTCGGCGATCACGGGTACGCCGGCCGCCCGGGCCGCGAGCGAGGCCTGGTGGACGGCCGTGACCTGGGGTACGCCGACGCCGGTGACCACGCGCGTCGTACAGATGGCACCCGGGCCGACCCCGACCTTGACCGCGTCGGCGCCGGCGTCGATGAACGCCTGGGCGCCCGCGGTCGTGGCGACGTTGCCGCCGATCACCTGGACGTGCTTGGTCGCCGGGTCGGTCTTGAGCCGCTCGACCATCTCGAGCAGGAGCCGGACGTGGCCGTGGGCGGTGTCGGCGACGAGCACGTCGACGCCTGCCTCGATCAGGGTGGTGGCACGCTGCCAGGCGTCGCCGAAGTAGCCGATCGCGGCACCGACGAGCAGCCGCCCGTCGCCGTCGTACGACGCGTCGGGGAACTGCTCGCCCTTGACGAAGTCCTTGACCGTGATGAGCCCGCCGAGCCGGCCCTGCTCGTCGACGAGCGGCAGCCGCTCGCGCTTGTGCTTGCGCAGCAGCAGCGTCGCCTCGTCGCGGGAGATGCCGAGCGGGCCGGTGATCAGCGGCATCGGGGTCATGATCTCGTCGACCTTGGTGCTCGCCCACTCGGCGACGGGGGTGAAGCGCAGGTCGCGGTTGGTGATGATGCCGAGCAGCTGCTGGTCGACGTCGACGACGGGGAGGCCCGAGACGCGGTACTCGCCACAGATGCGGTCGAGGTCCTCGAGCGTCGCGTCGGGGCCGATGGTGACGGGGTTGGAGATGATCCCGGTCTGGGTGCGCTTCACCAGGTCGACCTGGTAGGCCTGGTCCTCGATCGAGAGGTTGCGGTGGAGCACGCCGAGGCCACCCTCACGGGCCATCGCGATGGCCATCCGGCTCTCGGTCACGGTGTCCATCGCCGCGCTGACCAGCGGCGCCTTGAGGGAGATCTCCCGCGTCAGCCGGGTCGTGGTGTCGATGTCGGAGGGCGCGATCTCGGAGTAGCCCGGGAGCAGCAGCACGTCGTCGTAGGTGAGCCCCATCGGGGCGAACTTCTCGGGCAGGTCCTGGGGCAGCTCCACTCCCTCATCCTACCGGCGGATGCATCCCACGATCCGTCCAGCCCACCGCGTGCCGAGTCGGCGCAAAGAGACGTGGAAATCTCGCCGAGTCGTCACCCGCCGACTCGGCGCAACTGCCGCGATCCGGCCGGGCCTCGTCCGTGACGCGCCGTGTCATGCTCCTGAGGGGCACGACCCACCTGGAGGCATCAGATGAGACGACTCGTAGCGGCCACCTCGATCGCCCTGACCTGCGCCCTGGCGCCGGTGCTCACCCTCTCGGCTCCCGCCGAGGCGGCGTCGGCCCGCATGCACGATGCCGTCGGAGACGACGCCACGGGGCGGGGTTCCGGCGACGTGAAGTGGCTGCAGGTCCGCTACGGCGCCCACCGGCTGCGGATCACCATCAAGTCACCCAGGTCGGGCGACCCGGCCTTCTTCCAGGACCTGTACGTCGACACCTGGCCCCGGCACCCCGGCCCGGAGGTGCTGATCAGCTCAAACGGGGACGGCGAGGGGTGGGGCACCAGTCTCGGTGGCGGGTGGGACGTCGGCAGCGGGAGGTCACGGTGCGACGGCGGGCTGCACAGCGCCCACTACGACTACCGGCACGGACGCGTGCACTACGCCGTGCCCCGTCGGTGCCTGATGCCGCGCGGGAAGGCGCAGCCACCGAAGCTCCGCTTCTGCCTGGCAACGAGGTCGGAGACGGACCGGACCTACGACTGGCTTCCGGGCAAGCGGACCTTCGGCCGCTGGGTCCACTGGAAGTAGCTCGCGAAACACGACGACCCGCCGCCCCGAGGGGCAGCGGGTCGTCGTCGTTGCTGAGGTCAGTGGCCGTGACCGTGGCCGTGGCCGTGACCGGTCGCGGCCTGGGCGTCTTCGTCCTCGGGCTTCTCCACGACCAGGGTCTCGGTCGTCAGCAGCATGCCGGCGATCGAGGTGGCGTTGACCAGCGCGGAGCGGGTCACCTTGACCGGGTCGAGCACGCCCTGGGCGACCAGGTCGCCGTACTCGCCGGTGACGGCGTTGAAGCCCTCGCCGACCTTGCCCTCGCGGACCTTGGTGACGATGACGTAGCCGTTGTCGCCGCCGTTCTCGGCGATCCACCGCAGGGGCTCGTCGGCGGCCGTGCGCACGATGCGTACGCCGGTCGCCTCGTCGCCGGTCAGGCCGAGCTCGCCGTCGAGCACGGACACCGCGTGGATGAGTGCGGAGCCACCACCGGGGACGATGCCCTCCTCGATCGCGGCACGCGTCGCGGAGACGGCGTCCTCGATGCGGTGCTTCTTCTCCTTGAGCTCCACCTCGGTGGCGGCGCCGACCTTGATCACACACACACCGCCCGCCAGCTTGGCGAGGCGCTCCTGGAGCTTCTCGCGGTCCCAGTCGGAGTCGGTGTTCTCGATCTCGGCCTTGATCTGGTTGACCCGGCCCTCGACGGCGGCCGCGTCGCCGCCACCGTCGATGATCGTGGTGTTGTCCTTGGTGACGACGATGCGACGGGCGGTGCCGAGCACGTCGAGACCCACCTGGTCGAGCTTGAGCCCGACCTCGGGCGCCACGACCTGACCGCCGGTCAGGGTCGCGATGTCCTCCATCATCGCCTTGCGGCGGTCCCCGAACGCGGGACTCTTGACCGCGACCGCGGTGAAGGTGCCGCGGATCTTGTTGACGACCAGGGTCGACAGGGCCTCGCCCTCGACGTCCTCGGCGAGGATGAAGAGCGGCTTGCCCGCGGCGATGACCTTCTCCAGCAGCGGCAGCAGGTCGTTGATCGCCGAGATCTTGCCCTGGTGGAGCAGGATGTAGGCGTCGTCGAGGACGGCCTCCATGCGCTCGGGGTCGGAGACGAAGTACGCCGAGATGTAGCCCTTGTCGAACTGCATGCCCTCGGTGAACTCGAGCTCGGTGCCCATGGTGTTGGACTCCTCGACCGTGATCACGCCGTCCTTGCCGACCTTGTCGAAGGACTCGGCGAGCAGCTCGCCGATCACGGCGTCGCGGCTGGAGATCGTGGCGACCGAGGCCATGTCCTCCTTCGAGTCGACCTCGCGGGCCGCGTCACGCAGCGCGTCGCCGACGGCCTCGGCGGCGGCGTCCATGCCGCGCTTGAGACTCATCGGGTTGGCGCCGGCCGCCACGGCGCGCAGGCCCTCGTGGACCATCGCCTGGGCGAGCACGGTCGCGGTCGTCGTACCGTCGCCGGCGACGTCGTTGGTCTTGGTGGCGACTTCCTTGGTCAGCTGGGCGCCGAGGTTCTCGAACGGGTCGTCGAGCTCGACCTCGCGAGCGACGGTCACGCCGTCGTTGGTGATCGTGGGGGCTCCCCACTTCTTGTCGAGGACGACGTACCGACCCTTGGGCCCGAGCGTCACCTTGACCGCATTGGCCAACGCGTCGACACCGCGCTCCAGGGAGCGTCGGGCGCTCTCGTCGAACTCCAGGATCTTGGACATGTCATCGAGCCTTTCTTGAAATGAGGGGTGAGCTGGCGCCCGGCTGGCCAGGCGGGCGCGCGAAGGCGACCTTGGACGCGAAGCGGTCGTCGAGCGCGCCCAACGCCGCCAGCCGGGATGCCAGGTCAGCCCTGAACGACGGCGAGCACGTCTCGGGCGGAGAGGATGAGGTAGTCCTCGCCGCCGTACTTGACCTCGGTGCCGCCGTACTTGCTGTAGATGACCTTGTCACCCACCGCGACGTCGAGCGGGACGCGGTTGCCGTGGTCGTCGATGCGACCCGGGCCGATCGCCAGGACCTCGCCCTCCTGGGGCTTCTCCTTGGCGGTGTCGGGGATGACCAGGCCGGACGCCGTGGTCTGCTCTGCCTCGAGGGGCTTGACGACGATGCGGTCCTCGAGGGGCTTGATGTTGACCGACACTTCTGATCAACCTCCACTTTCTCCACTGGATGAAGGACGCGGGAGCAAGGGCTCCCGGAACGTTGGAGCCTGCCGTGGCGTACGCCGTCGCGGGGGTCGTACGTCGTGGCAAGCGCTGGCATTCTCGGGTCGAGAGTGCCAGTGCCGAAACTAGCACTCACTGCCAACGAGTGCCAACGTCGCCCCGGCACCGGTCCAGCGCCGCCCGGCACGACTGCCGGCGGCGTGGCCGGAACGCGATCCGCCCCCTGCCGCTGATGTGCGCACCGGCGTAGCGTGCCCAGCGCGCCGGAGTCCCCCTACCGAGGAGCGCCCATGTCCGTCCTGTCCGACCTGACCGATGCCCTGGCCTCCGGACGTGTCGAGATCGTCGACCTCACCGCCCGCCTGACCGCCGAGACGCCGGTCATCCAGCTCCCGCCCGAGTTCGGGCAGACGCAGCGGTTCGAGCTGGAGGAGATCAGCCGGTACGACGAGCGCGGGCCGGCGTGGTACTGGAACAACTTCCGCAGCGGCGAGCACACCGGCACCCACCTCGACGCGCCCAACCACTGGGTCACCGGGCGTGACGGCAGCGACGTGGCGGACATCCCGATGTCGCACCTGGTCCGCCCCGTCGTGGTGCTCGACTTCAGCGCGGAGTGCGCCGCCGACCCCGACTTCCTGCTCGAGGTCGACCACATCCGGGGCTGGGAGGCCGGGCACGGTCCGCTCCCCGATGGCGGCTGGATGATCTTCCGGACCGGCTGGGATGCCCGGTCCGACAGCCAGGAGCGCTTCCTCAACGCCAACGAGACCGGCCCCCACACGCCCGGCATGAGCATCGAGTGCGCCCGCTGGGTCGCCGAGGAGGCACCTGTGGTCGGCGTGGGCGTCGAGACCGTGGGCACCGACGCCGGGGCGGCCCACTCGTTCGACCCGCCGTTCCCCTGCCACTCGCACCTGATGGGCAACGGGAAGTACGGCCTCACCCAGCTGCAGAACGTCGCCCTTCTGCCGGCCACGGGCGCGGTCCTGATGGTCGGGCCGCTGCCGATCGTCACCGGCTCCGGCTCGCCCGCGCGCGCCGTCGCCCTGGTCGAGCGCTGAGTCGGGCTACGCCGTGAAGGTCGCCACCGCGGTCGGGCAGGCACTGGTCCGGGCCGGGGTCGACCACGTGTTCGGGGTCGTCGGGTCCGGCAACTTCCACGTCACGAACGCGATGGTCGCGGCCGGCGCACGGTTCGTGGCCGCCCGGCACGAGGGCGGCGCGGCGACGATGGCCGACGCCTTCGCGCGTACGGCGGAGCGACCGGCCGCGGTCACCGTCCACCAGGGCTGCGGGCTGACCAACGCGATGACCGGGATCACCGAGGCCGCCAAGAGCCGCACGCCGGTGATCGTGGTCGCCGCCGAGGTGACCGAGCCGCGGTCGAACTTCTTCGTCGACCAGGAGGCCCTGGCCCGGGCCGTCGGGGCGCTACCCCTCCGCGTGGACGACCCCGCCAGTGCGACCATCGTCGCGAACGCTGCCGTGCGGACGGCGGTCGAGGAGCGTCGTACGGTCCTGCTGAACCTGCCGTTGGCCGTCCAGGCCCTCGAGGTCTCGACGGCCTCGACCGACGTGGATGGCCCGACCGACGAGGAGAGCTCGACTCCGTGGGTCGAGCCCTTCGAGACGCCTCGTCCCTCGGCTCCTCGGGAACCACCTGTCGAGACCACGGATCATCCCGTCCGGCCGTCCGAGGCCGACCTCGACCGGCTGGCCGACGCCGTACGGCGTGCGGAGCGGCCGGTGTTCATCGCCGGCCGGGGGGCGCGCGGTCCCGGTGCCGGGGACGCGGTCGCCGAGGCCGCCGAGCTGGCCGGTGCGCTGCTCGCCGAGTCGGCGGTGGCCAAGGGGCTCTTCGCCGGGCACCCGTGGTCGCTTGGCGTGTCCGGCGGCTTCGCGTCTCCCGGCGCAGCCGGGCTGATCGCCGATTCCGACCTCATCGTCGGCTGGGGCTGCGCGTTGAACATGTGGACGATGCGCCACGGGAAGCTGATCGCCCCCGGGGCGACCGTCGTCCAGGTCGACGACACCCCCGAGGCGCTCGGCGCGCACCGCGAGCTGACGTTCGGCGTCCTCGGTGACGTCACGCAGACCGCGCGCACCCTCGCTACCCGGTGGGGGCCGGAGACGCGGACGGGCTACCGCACCGACGACGTACGCCGCAGCCTCGAGGCGGGTGTCTCCTGGGCGAACGCGGCGTACGACGACCTCACCGGCGACGGGCGCATCGACCCGCGCACCCTCAGCCGTGACCTCGACGCCCTGCTGCCGCCCGACCGGGTCGTCGCGGTCGACTCGGGCAACTTCATGGGCTACCCCGCGGCGTACCTCGGCGTCCGCGACCACCACTCCTTCTGCTTCACCCAGGCGTTCCAGTCGATCGGGCTCGGACTTGCCACGGCGATCGGCGCCGCTGTGGCGAGCCCCGGCCGGCTGACCGTCGCCGCGCTGGGTGACGGTGGCGCGCTGATGTCGGCGATGGAGCTGGAGACGGTCGTCCGTCTCGGGCTCGATCTGCTGGTGGTGGTCTACGACGACCACGCGTACGGCGCGGAGGTCCACCACTTCGGTCCCGACGGGGCTCCTCTGGACACCGTGGTGTTCCCGGACACCGACATCGCGGCGATCGGGCGGGGCTTCGGCCTCGATGCCGTCACCGTACGGCATCCGCGCGACCTCGACGCCGTACGCGCCTGGCTCGACGCCGGCCGGCCGCGGCCGATGCTCGTCGACGCGAAGGTCGTCGACAGCGAGCCCTCGTGGTGGCTGGAGGAGGCCTTCCGCGGCCACTGACAAGATGAGGCCGTGGACCTGGAGACCTTTCGGTGGCTGCTCACCGGCGAGGGCCAGGCTCTGCTGTCCGCCGCGACGGTGGCCGAGGGTACGCCGCTGCAGGTGCAGCGGTCCTTGCGCGGGGTCTCGAAGGGCTCGACCGACGAGACGGCCGCGCGGGTCGCGGCCGCCCTCACGCAGGTTGAGCTGCGTGCCCACGCCGTCGCGAAGCTGGGCGACGACGCCGGCCGCATGTACTTCACCCGCGACGGTCTCGAGCAGGCCACGCGTACGTCGGTCGCCCGCCACCGCGCGGCCCGCCTGGCCGCCGCCGGCCCGAGCGTCATCGACCTGACCTGCGGCATCGGTGGCGACCTGGTGGCCTTCGCCCGCGCCGGCCTGACCACGGCCGGCGTCGATCTCGACCCGCTCCGCGTCGAGATCGCACGCGCCAACCTGGCTGCTCTCGGGCTCGGGGGTGCGGTCAGCGTCGGAGACGGGACGTCGCTGGACGTCTCGCCGTTCGCGACGGCGTACGCCGACCCGGCCCGCCGCGGCGCGCGGGGCCGCACCTTCCGCGCCAGCGACTGGACGCCGCCCTGGTCGTTCGTCGAGTCGCTGATGACCGGCCGCGCGTGCGTGAAGGTGGCGCCCGGCATCCCGCACACCCTCGTGCCGCACGGGGCCGAGGCCGAGTGGGTCAGCGACCACGGAGACGTCAAGGAGGCAGCCCTCTGGTCGCGGCCTCTGGCCACCGCGGTACGACGTGCCACGGTGATCGGGGACGGCGGGCTGGCGACCCTGACCGAGGAGGACGACCCGGGAGCCGACGTCGGTCCGGTGGCGGAGTTCCTCTACGAGCCCGACGGTGCCGTGATCCGGGCCGGGCTGGTGACCGCGGTCGCCGCGGGCATGAACGCCCACCTGGTGGACCGGAGGATCGCCTACGTCACCGGCTCCGAGTCGTTCCGCACGCCGTTCGCGCGCGGCTACCGGGTCGTCGAGCACCTCCCCTACCGCGAGAAGCCGCTCAAGGCCGCCCTCCGGGCACGGGGCATCGGCGCGTTGACGATCAAGAAGCGCGGCGTCGACATCTCACCGGAGCAGCTGCGCACCCGGTTGGCCCTGCAGGGCGACGACGAGGCCACCCTCGTCCTGACCCGCGTCGACGGCGAGGGCGTCGCGCTGCTGGTGCGGCCGTTCTGACGACGACCTGGGGGGTGTCGGAGGGACCCGTGGCCCGCTGCGCGCCGTCCCTCACGCACCCCTAGACACCCAGCCAGGCGAGCACGGCGAGCACGCGCCGGTGGTCGTCAGGCGCCGGGGGCAGGTCGAGCTTGGTGAAGATGCTGCTGGTGTGCTTGGCCACCGCCTTGTCGGTGACCACCAGGGCGCTCGCGATCGCGGCGTTGGAGCGACCCTCGGCCATCAGGGCCAGCACGTCGCGCTCGCGCGGCGTGAGCCGCTCGACGGGCTCCTGCCGTGCCATCACGGCGGCGACGACCTCCGGGTCCAGGACCGTGCCGCCTTCCGCCACCCGGTACAGGGCCTCGATGAACTCGCCGACGTCGCTGACCCGGTCCTTGAGCAGGTAGCCCACACCGCCCTGCCCGCTGGCCAGCAGCTCGCGGGCGTAGATCCGCTCGACGTACTGCGACAGCACCAGTACCGGAAAGCCGGGCCTCTCCCGTCGTACGGCGACGGCGGCGCGCAGCCCCTCGTCGGTCCGCGTCGGCGGCAGGCGTACGTCGAGCACGGCCGCGTCGATGTCGGGTACGGACAGCGCCACCGCGAGGGTCTCGGCGTCCTCGACCGCGGCCGCGATCTCGAGCCCGTGCGACTCCAGGAGCCGGATCAGGCCCTCTCGGAGGAGGGCATGGTCCTCGGCGAGGACGACGCGCACGGGACCTCCAGGGTGACCAGGGTCGGCCCGCCGGCCGGGCTCGACACCCTCATCGTGCCGTCGAAGGCCGCCAGCCGTCTCGCGACCCCCCGCATCCCCGTACCCGCCATCGGATCCGCGCCACCCTTGCCGTCGTCACCGACCACCACCCGGAGCAGGTCGGCGTCCACACCCAGCTCGACCCAGGCGTGCCCGGCTCCGGCGTGCTTGCCGGCGTTCGCCAGGCACTCGGCCACCGCGAAGTAGACCGCTGACTCGACCGGCGCCGCGAGCCGCTCCGGGACCGAGCCGCTCACCGCGACCGGGAGGGCCAGGTCGAGCGACAACGCCTCGATCGCGTCGCGCAGACCCCGGTCGGCCAGCACCGGGGGATGGATCCCGCGCACCACGTCGCGCAGGTCACCCAAGGCCGCACCTGTCGTGTGCCGAGCCTCGTCCAGGACCCGGCGCGCCTCCTCCGGGTCACGGTCCAGCAGGTCGGCCGCCATCCCCAAGGTCAGACCCAGGCCGACCAGCCGCGCCTGCGCGCCGTCGTGCAGGTCCCGCTCGATCCGCCGCAGCTCGGAGGCCGAGTGGTCCAGCGACTCGTTGCGCGTCTCGGTCAGCACCTCGACCCGCTGCTCGAGCCGCTCGGTCGTCCCGAACGTCAGCAACGCGCGGTCGATCCGGCTGCGGGCGACCATGATCGGCCCCACGCCGTACCACCACGCGATGCCGGTCACCACCGGCACGAACAGCACCAGCACGATCAACGACAGCGCCAGCGCCAGCGGCATCGCCAGCAACAGCCACGCCTCGTCGCGCCAGGTCATCGGGTCGGACGCCCAGATCCGCAGACGCTGCAGGGCGCGCGCGTCGCCGACCGGACGGTACGGCGACGGCACCGGCGACCCGAGTACGTCGGCCGCCATCCGCCGGTGGAGCTCGGCGAGCCGGCGGCTGGCCGGCAGGGTCAGCAGGAGGACCGGTGCGCCGACCACGATGACGACCAGCGTGCCGGCGACCGCGTTGAGGATGAAGAGCGCCAGCGCGGGCACCGAGAGCAGCACCTGCGCGGCGGCGTACCCCGTCATCCGCAGGCGTCCGACACCGGTCATGGTCCCAGTCTCCCCGATCCCGGACCGGGAGACAGTGGTGCTGGCACCACCATGGATCGGGGTACTCGCGCCCCTGACCCGCGGTCCGGATCTGGCGACGCTGGAGAGGTCATGCACCACCTCTCGGTCTAGGAGCCGCCGCCATGTCCACCCACAGCTTCCTGTCCCGCTTACCTCTCCGAGCCGCACGCTGGAGCGCCACGCACCCGTGGCGCGCCATCGGCGCCTGGTTCGCCTTCGTGGTGATCGCCGTCGGCCTCGCCTTCATGATCCCCACGCAGCAGACGAAGGACGCCGACTACCGGATCGGTGACTCCGGCCGCGCCGACGCCATGGTCGCGCACGCCCACCTGGCCGGCGGTCAGGTCGAGAGCGTCCTCGTCACCGCCCAAGGCGGCGGCACCCTCGACCGGCAGGAGACCGGCCCGGTCGTGGACGAGCTGACGTCGCGTGCGTCGAAGGTGGCGGGCGTGGTGCGGGTCGCCGCTCCACAGCTGAACCGGGACGGGACAGCTCTGCTGGTCGACGTCCACCTCCGCAGCTCCGTCGACGACGTGAGCGCGTTGCAGCAGGTGACGTCACAGGTGGCCGCGGCCCATCCGGACCTGTCCGTCCGCGAGGCCGGCGACGTCTCGGTCAACGCGGCGATCAACGACCGGGTGGGCGAGGACCTGCACTCCGCGGAGGGCATCAGCCTGCCGATCACCCTGCTCCTGATGCTGCTCGCCTTCGGCGCCCTGATCGCGGCCGGTGTGCCCGTGCTCCTCGCGCTCACCTCGGTCGCGGCCACGATGGGCATCGCCGCCCCGCTGTCGCACCTGATCCACGCCGAGCCGACGGTGACCAGCATGATCGTGCTGATCGGCATGGCGGTCGGGGTCGACTACTCGCTGTTCTACCTCAAGCGCGAGCGGGAGGAGCGTGCCGCGGGCCGCTCGACCCTCGATGCCGTCGAGGTCGCCGCGGCGACGTCCGGCCACTCGATCATGGTCTCCGGCGGCGCCGTGATCGCCTCGATGGCGGGGCTGTTCCTGGTCGGGAGCGCGACGTTCGACTCGCTCGCCTCGGGCGCGATCGTGGTGGTCGCGGTCTCGGTGATCGGCTCGGTGACCGTGCTGCCGGCGCTGCTGGCGAAGCTCGGCCGCTGGACCGACCGGCCCCGCGTGCCCCTGCTGTGGCGGGTCAACCGGCGGATCGGTGCCGGTGGGCTCAGCCGTCGCATCCTGGCTCCCGTCGTACGACGTCCCGTGGCGGCCCTGCTCGTCTCGCTCGTCGCGGTGGCCGGACTCGGCGCCCCGGCCCTGGGGATGAGGATCCACGACGCGAACCTGGAGACACTGCCGCACTCGATCCCCCAGGTCCAGACGCTCCGGGAGCTGGCCACGAAGTTCCCCTCCGAGGGCACGACCGCGACCGTGGTCGTGCACGGGAGCGCAGCGGACCACGCCCGGGTCGTCTCCGCGCTCCAGGGTCTCGCTCGCTCCGCCGCGGCCTCGGGACAGCTCGGCAGCGCGACGGACAGTGCGATCCGTACCTCGAAGGACCGTGAGACGTCCGTCCTCACCCTGCCGATCCCGTTCAGCGCGACGGACTCGCAGTCGGACCAGGCGATCGAGCTGCTGCGCGGCCGGCTGGTCCCGCAGGCCCTCAACGGCCTCCAGGTCGAGCACGCGGTCGGCGGTGACGTGGCGTCGTCGCTCGACTTCGCCTCCCGTCAGCAGAGCCGGATGCCGCTCGTGATCGGGTTCGTCCTGCTGCTCACGCTGGTGATGATGACCGTCGCGTTCCGCAGCGTGTCCGTCGCGCTGGTGTCGACCGTGCTGAACCTGCTGTCGGTCGGCGTGGCCTTCGGGATCCTGACCCTGGTCTTCCAGCACGGCTGGCTGTCCGGACCGCTCGGCTTCACCAGTCCCGGCTTCGTGATCGACTGGATCCCGCTGTTCGTGATGGTGATCCTGGTCGGGCTCTCGATGGACTACAACGTGTTCGTCCTGGCGCGCATCCGCGAGCACGCCGCCCGTGGGCTGCCGACCCGGGTCGCCGTACAGCGAGGGATCACCGACACCGCCGGCGTGATCACGAGTGCGGCAGCCGTGATGGTGTCGGTGTTCTCGATCTTCATCACGCTGAGCATGCTCGAGATGAAGATGATGGGCGTGGCCCTGGCAGCATCGATCCTGATCGACGCCACCGTCATCCGCCTGGTCATGCTGCCGGCCGCCCTGGTGCTCCTCGGTGAGCGCGCGTGGTGGCCGGGCCGGCTGAGCCGCCCGCGCGGAGAGGTCGTCGAGGCCGATGCGGAGCTGGCGCACGCGGGCTGATACGTCGCTGGGAGGTACGACGACAAGGGCGGCACACCGGTCGTACCTCCCAACGGCTCTGACAGGATCGGCCGGTGACACCGGACGAGGGGCGCGGCCGCTGGATCGCGTTGCTCGTCTGCTGCAGCGCCCTCTTCATGACGCTGCTCGACGTCAGCGTCACCAACGTCGCGCTGCCGTCCATCTCGCGCGACACCCACGCCGCGTCCGCCGAGGTGCAGTGGATCGTTTCGGGCTACACGCTGGCCTTCGGCCTGGTGCCGGTGCTGGCCGGCAAGCTCGGGGACGAGCACGGCCGCCGCCTGATGTTCCAGGTCGGAGTCGCGGGGTTCGCGGTCACCTCGGGCCTGTCCGGCCTCGCCCCGACCGCGGGCTTCCTGATCGGCGCCCGGGTGCTCCAGGGGATCTTCGGCGGCCTGATCAACCCTCAGGTCTCCGGGCTGATCCAGCAGATGTTCCGGGGCGACGACCGCGGCCGAGCCTTCGGCGTCCTGGGTACGACGGTGGGCCTCGGCACCGCGATCGGCCCGATCCTGGGCGGTGTCCTGATCGCCCTCGGCGGGCCGACCCTCGGCTGGCGGCTGGTGTTCTTCGTCAACATCCCGGTCGCCGTCGTGGTCCTCCTGCTGTCGCGGCGCTACCTGCCCCTGGCGCCGGGCACGGCCCACCACCGCCTCGACTTCCTGGGCGCGGCTCTGCTCGGGCTGGCGACGTTCTGCGTGCTGTTCGCCTGCGTCGAGTACGACGCCCTGCACGACACCCGCCTCGCGTGGCTCGGCGTTCCGGCGGTCGTGCTCCTGTGGCTGTTCCTGCGCCGCGAGCGCCGGCTCACCGACGAGGTGCGCGACCCGCTCGTGGACCTCCGGCTGTTCCGGCGGCCGTCGTACGTCTCGGGCATCACGCTCGCGCTCACGTTCTTCCCGGCCATGGCCGGACTCCCGCTCGTGCTGGCGCTCTACTACCAGTTCGGCCTGGGCTACAGCGCGCTCGCGTCGGCGCTCGGGGTCACGGCGTACGCCGTCGGAAGCGCGATCTCGGCGCCACTGTCGGGACGCGTCGTGACGCGTATCGGGCGCCCGCTGGTCGTGGGCGGCGCCGCCACCTTCGGGCTGGGTGCCGTGGCGCTGGCCGTGGTGGCGCGTCACGTGCCCGACGGACACGCGACGCTCGCGCTGGCGGCGCCGCTGTTCGTGATGGGTTGCGGCCAGGGCATGCTGATCACGCCCAACCAGACCCTCGCACTGATGGACGTCGACCCGCTGATGGGCAGCACCGCCGGTGGGGTGCTGCAGACCGGCCAGCGGATCGGGCTGGCGATCGGGCAGGCGCTGATCGGTGCGGTGTTCTTCAACTCGCTCAGCGGCACCGGCCCGGCGTCGTACTCACGGGCCCTGGGGCACGCGGTCATCGCGGCGATCTGCTTCGTCGGCGTCGCGATCGTGATCGGGGTCTATGACCTGGTCCGGGCCCGGACCCGTAGCCGCGCCGCCTGACCGTCGTACGACGATCGGCGACGCGCCGAGGACGGCCGAAGGCCGGTGCCCCTTGCGGGGACACCGGCCTCGGGTGGACCACTGGGTCAGACGCGCGCGCCCACCGGCTGAGTCCCTGTGGCCACGTCGCGTCCGGTGCGGCGCGAGTGCCAGACACCGAAGCCGGCCAGCAGGAACAGCAGCCCTGCGCCCACGTAGGCGACGATGGCGCCGATGCCGGCGATCGTGCCGATCGTGGCGAAGGCGTATCCGTAGAGAAGCAGGCCCCGGAGGGTACTGCCCTGGAACATCGTCGAGCGCAGAGCGCCCAGGTCCGTGCAGGCCTTGGTGGCAGCTGCCTTCGGGTCCGAGCACTGCTGGAGGAACTGACCGCTGACCTCGGCGTAGGCCTTGCCGCCCGACGCTTCGTTCAGGTGGACGAGGATGTAGTGGTTCGCGTAGGCCTTGGCCTGCGGACCGGTGGTCAGGGGCTGGCCCGCGTACTTCGCGAGTGCGGACTGGTCGGCCTTGGGAAGGGCACTGAGGCCCGTCTCGTTGGTCGGCATGGTGATGTGCTGCTCGGAGAGCTGCGTGTTCACCTGGTCACCGATGAACGAGTGGGCCCAGGTCAGCAGCCCTCCACCGAGAAGCAGGACGACGGCCAGGAGCAACCCGGCACCGGAGATCAGCTTGTCTAGCGTGGCGCGCATGATGATTCACCTTCTCTGTACTGGGTTGTTCCGGACTTTCCGAAGACCCTGTGTGATCAGGTTGGTGTCGAGGGGTGCCTCGTCCGTAGGGCAGGAGGTCACCACGACGGGGTGCCGGTGGTCCCCCCTCGACGGGACCTACGCTGGACGTCGTGGACGACGAGCTCGCGCGCTCCGCGGCGGAGCGCCTGGCCGCGCTGACCGGCGTACCCCGTCATCGGGCGCTGGTCGTCCTCGGCTCGGGCTGGGCTCCGGCCGCCGACGCGTTCGGTGAGCCGCGCGCGACGTTCCCGATGACGGAGCTCCCCGGCTTCGTCGCTCCCACCGCCGAGGGTCATCGCGGCACCCTGGCGTCGTACGACGTGGGGGGCGTCGCCACGCTCGTGCTCTTCGGCCGGACCCATCTCTACGAGGGCCTCGGGCTGGCGCCGGTGGTGCACGGCGTACGCACCGCCGCCGCAGCGGGCTGCACGACTGCCCTGCTCACCAACGCCAACGGCTCGTTGCGAGCCGACTGGGCGGTCGGCCGCGCGGTGCTGATCCGCGACCACCTGAACCTCACCGCGACCTCGCCGATCGCCGGTGCGCACTTCGTCGACCTCACCGACTGCTGGTCGGCTCGGCTACGCACCCTGGCCCGCGAGCTCGACCCCACGCTGGCCGAGGCCGTCTACGCCTGGCTGCCCGGGCCGCACTACGAGACCCTCGCGGAGGCCGAGTGGGTACGCCGGATCGGTGCGGACGTGCTCGGGATGTCGACGGTGCCAGAGGCGATCGCGGCACGAGAATGTGGTCTCGAGGTGCTCGGGCTCTCGACGGTGACGGCCATCGAGGGTGACGATGCCGGGATCGACCCGAGTGAGGTGGTGGCCGTCGCCGAGGCGACCGCCGGCCGGATGGGTCCGCTGCTCGCGGGCCTGCTGACGAAAGGAGCGGCATGACCACCACCGAGGAGACCACGCCCCGTCCGTCCGCTCCTGGGGCGATCGAGGCGAACGGCATCAACGTCATCGCCGAGTCCGAGCGCAAGGGCACGCCGGCCGGACTGTTCTGGCCGTGGTGTGCGTCCAACGTGTCGGTGCTGGCGGTGTCGTACGGCGCGTTCGTGCTCGGCTTCGGGATCGGTCTGTGGCAGGCCCTGATCGGCGCGACCATCGGAGCCGTCGTGTCGTTCTTCCTGGTCGGGCTGGTGTCGATCGCCGGCAAGCGCGGCTCGGCGCCCACCCTCGTGCTCTCGCGCGCGCCGTTCGGCCGCTGGGGCAACAGCCTGCCGTGCCTGGTGTCGTACCTGCTCCTGGTCGGTTGGGAGACGGTGCTCGTCGCGCTCTCCACCCTGGCCACGGCGACCGTCTTCGAGCGGCTCGGCTGGAGCCACGGCGACGGCACCAAGATCGTGGCGTTCGTCGTGGTCGCGGCCGTCATCGTGATCGCCGGGATCCTCGGCTTCGACACGATCATGTCGCTACAGAAGTACCTCACGATCGCGCTGGTCGTCGTCACCGCGGTGTACGTCGTCCTCACCTGGGACCACATCCACCTCTCGACCGCCCGCGCCCTTCCGCACGGCACGCTCAGCGCCACGGTCGGTGCCGCGATCCTGGTGATGACCGGCTTCGGGGTCGGCTGGGTCAACACCGCCGCCGACTACTCGCGCTACCTGCCGCGCAACGCGTCGACCGGCGGCGTCGTCTGGTGGCCGACGATCGGCGGCAGCCTGCCGGTCGTCGTACTCGTGGCCTTCGGGATCCTGCTGGCCGGGTCGTCGGGCGGGCTCGCTGATGCGATCGGCGCCGACCCGATCGGAGCGCTCACCACGATCCTGCCGACGTGGTTCCTGCTGCCGTTCGCGGTCGTGGCGGTGGCCGGCCTGATCAGCGGGGCGGTCATGGACATCTACTCGTCGGGGCTGACCCTGCTCACCCTCGGGCTGCGTACGCCGCGCTGGGTGGCCGCCGCCATCGACGGCGTGCTGATGATCCTGGGGGCCATCTACATCGTCTGGGTCGCCGACACCGACTTCATCTACATCTTCGAGGGCTTCCTGATCACCCTCGGCGTACCGATGGCCGCCTGGTGTGGCGTCTTCCTCGCCGACCTGCTCTGTCGCCGTCGCGACTACGACGGCGAGGGTCTCTACGACAGCCGCGGACGCTACGGGTCCGTCGGCTGGCCCGCGACTCTCACCATGGTCGTCGCCACCGTGGTCGGCTGGGGCCTGATCGTCGCGCCGTTCGGCTCCAAGGGGCTCGGCTGGCTCGGCTACCTTCTCGACGCCTCCGGGCTCGGTGGCAAGACCGGCACGTGGGCCTTCGCCAACCTCGGCGTCCCCATCGCCCTCGCCATCGGCTTCCTCGGCTACCTGATCCTCGGCCTCCCCGGCGTACGACGCCAGGAGCGCGCCTGACCTACATCGTTGAGTGGGCAGAAATGGCCCGTTGAGTGGGCGCAAAACGTCACTTGAGTTGTGCCGATCGGCTCCCGCGCGGGGCGCTTCTGCCGACTCAACCGTCGATATGGGCCGACTCAACGGTCGATATGGGCCGACTCAACGGGGGAGGTGGGCGCGCTCGGCGGCGATGGTGGTGTCGTCGCCGTGGCCGGTGTGTACGACGGTGCTGTCCGGCAGCGAGAACAGCCGCGAGCGGATCGAGTCGACGATGAGATCGGCGTCGCTGTAGGACCGGCCGGTGGCACCCGGTCCGCCGTGGAACAAGGTGTCGCCGCTGAAGACGCAGCCCAGGTCGGCCGCGAGCAGGCAGACCGACCCCGGCGAGTGACCGGGTGTGTGGAGCACGGTCAGGACCGACCCCGCGACCGGCACCTCCAACCCGTCGGACAGGTCGACGTCCCAGAGCAGATCGGGATGGGTCAGCTCCCACAGCGGCCGCTCGGCGGGATGGAGCAGGATCGGGGCGGTCACCGCCTCGCGCAGCGCCGGCGCGACGCGCACGTGGTCGTCGTGACCATGGGTACACACGATCGCGGTCACCCGGCGACCGCCGACCACGGCGAGGATCCCTTCGACCGAGTGCGGCGCGTCGATCACCACGCACGACTCGTCGTCGCCCACCACCCACACGTTGTTGACGACGTCGTACGTCGAGCCGTCGAGACTGAACGTCCCACTCGTCACGCCGTGGTCGACGCGCAACGTCACGCGAAGATCACCACGCTCCGCAGTACGTCGCCCTGGTGCATCTTCTCGAACGCCGCCTCCACGTCCCCCAGCCCGATCTCCTCCGACACGAACGCGTCGAGATCGAGCCGTCCCTGCTGGTAGAGCGAGACGAGCATCGGGAAGTCGCGCGAGGGCAGGCAGTCGCCGTACCAGCTGGACTTCAGCGCACCGCCGCGACCGAAGACGTCGATCAGGGGGATGTCGGGCACCTTCATGTCCGGCGTCGGCACGCCCACGAGTACGACGGTCCCGGCGAGGTCGCGAGCGTAGAAGGCCTGCCTCCACGTCTCCGGCCGCCCCACGGCGTCGATCACGACGTCGGCGCCGTTGCCTCCGGTGAGTGCCTGGATCGCGGCCACCGGCTCGTCGTTCGCGCTGTTGACGGTGTGGGTGGCGCCGAGCCGACGGGCACCCTCGAGCTTCCGGTCGTCGATGTCGACGGCGATGATCGTGCTGGCGCCGGCCAGGGCGGAGCCCGCGATCGCGGCCGACCCGACGCCGCCGCAGCCGATCACCGCGACACTCTTGCCGCGCGAGACGCCGCCGGTGTTGATGGCCGCCCCGAGCCCGGCCATCACCCCGCACCCCAGCAGTCCGACCGCCGCCGGGCGGGCCGACGCGTCGACCTTGGTGCACTGGCCGGCGGCCACCAGGGTCTTCTCCGCGAACGCCCCGATGCCGAGCGCCGGGCTCAAAGGCGTGCCGGCCCCGTCCCCCTCAGCGAGCGTCATCTTCTGGGTCGCGTTGTGGGTGGCGAAGCAGTACCACGGCTCGCCGCGGTCGCAGGCACGGCAGTGGCCGCAGACCGCCCGCCAGTTGAGGATCACGAAGTCGCCGGGCGCCACCGAGGTGACGTCGTCACCGACGGCCTCGACGACACCGGACGCCTCGTGGCCGAGCAGGAACGGGAAGTCGTCGTTGATGCCGCCCTCGCGGTAGTGCAGGTCGGTATGGCAGACGCCGCAGGCCTGCACCCGCACGAGCGCCTCGCCCGGGCCGGGATCGGGGACGTTGATCGTCTCGATGGTCACGGGCTCGCCCTTCGCGCGGGCGATGACCGCCTTGACCTGCTGCATCCGCTGCTCCTCCGACTCGTGGGACCGTGCGGGGTCACGATGGCAACCGGGTGGCTGCTTGGCAACCGCGGCTCCACGTCCGCGACAACCGGTACGACGTCACCGGCGTCACACCCGCATGAACCCGAACCTCCTCAAGCCGCTGACCCTTGCTGCCCTGGGTGCGCTCCTGGTCACCGCACCCTCGACAAGTGGCCGTACTAACGCCGCAACGGACCGGCTCACAGCGCCCGCCACCGCCACGGCCGCGACGACCGCCACAGCAATCCACCTCGGTGCCCTCAGCAGCGGCGCCGAGCCGAAGATCGCCTACATCCGCGGCCGGCACCTCGACTTCGAGGTCGGTGACTACCGGCTCCGCCGGCCGGACGGTACGACGCTGCGCCTGCCGCACGGCACCTGGGGCGACTGGGCACCGATGGGTCGCGGGGCGATCGGCACCTTCGGCACGGAGGCCGGGCCCGAGGTACAGGTCGTCAACGGCTCCGGTCACGTGACGTCGTCGTTCGTGACGCACTACGGCCTGGCGGTCTCGCCCGACCGCAGCATCGTCGGCTGGCTCCTCGGCCGCCTCAACAACCCGCACGTGGTGGAAGGCGGCGGGAGCCGCACCTTCGACCTCCCACGGATCGGGCACGGGCTCGCGATCGGCACGATCGCGGGGGCCAGGACGTGCAAGGAGCAGTCACCCGAAGGCGGCGGCTGCACGGTCTTCGTGAACACCGCCCACGACCACGGCGTCTGGGTCTCGACCTCCCACGGGATCGTCACCCAGGTCGGTCCGATGCGCAGCGTGACGGACGTCGACCAACGCGGCCGCGTGATCGGTCGGACCGCCGACTCCGGCGGCAAGCCCTGCTTCGCGATGTGGAAGCCCTCAGGCCACCGCCTGTGGAAGACCTGCCGCAGCCGACTCACGACGCTCTCCCCGGGCGGCAGGCGGGTGATCGGCACGGGGCCGGTCGCGAGCAGGTTCGGCGACCTCCACCGCGTCACGCTGTACGACGACACCGGCCACCGGCTGGCGTCGTACACGGCGAAGGGCGACGACCACATCTCCCACGTGACCTGGGAGGACGCCACGCACGTGCTGGCCGAGGTCTTCGAGCTCGGCGCCTCGAGCCACTGCCCCGGCGCCTGTCGCGGCCACTGGGCCGTCGTACGGCTGGGTGTCGACGGCTCGGCCGAGCTGGCCACACCGGCGGTCAAGGGAAAGATCGACTTCCGGCCCTACCTGCTGCCGCTCACCTGACGCGGCCGCATGCAACCCTCCGGGCGCCGATCTCGTGTAGGGGGTGACAGCCGAGCAGGATGGTGAGCCGATGCACCCACACGCGATCGCGGATGGAGGACCGGTGGCCGCTCGCGCGCGCTCGACCCGCGACGTCGAGTTCGAGTCGTGGCTCGCCGCCCGCGAGCCCGCGCTCCAGCGCACCGCCCACCTGCTCACCGGCGACGTGCACTCGGCGCAGGATCTCGTGCAGACCACTCTCGCCAAGCTCTACCTGGCCTGGGACCGCATCCAGGACCGCGGCCGCGTCGACGCCTACGCCCGCAAGATCCTGGTCAACGAGCACCGCACGGCCTGGCGACGTCCGGTACGCCGCCGCGAGCAGGTCACCGCCGAGGTCCCTGACCGACCCGCACCCGAGCAGGGGTACGACGACCGGCGCGAGCCGGTCTGGGCGTTCGTGGCCTCATTGCCGCCGCGTCAGCGGGCCGTGATCGTGCTGCGGTTCTACGAGCAGCTCACCGAGCCCGAGATCGCCGACCTGCTCGGTATCTCGCTCGGCACCGTCAAGTCCCAGAGCAGCCGCGCGCTCGCCGCGTTGCGTACCCAGCTGCCCGACCATCCCGAGCTCTCCGGGGAGGAGACGCCATGAACCCCGAGGACCTCCTGACCGACGCCTTCCGCGATCGGACCGCACACACCGACTACCCCTCCACCCCGATGTCCACCGTCGCGGCCCGGGCGGGCGCCATCCGCGCCCGCCGGCGTCGTACGACGGTGCTCGCCGCCGCCGCGGCCGTCGCCCTCGTCGCCGTACCGAGCGCGCTCTGGCTCGGCCGCTCACCCGGCTCCTCGCCACAGCCCGGCCAGACGCTGTCGTCGGGCCCGACGACCCGGCCGAGCGCGGACAGTGGCCCACTCAGCCTCGACAACCTGCCCATGGGTCAGAAGCCCGGCATCGACTACCTCGTCGGCGACACCTACGTGACCATGAACGGCGACCGGATCACCCATTCGCTGCTGACGAAGGCTGTCGCGGCGACACCCGTCCGAGGCGGGATCCTGGTCTCTACCCGCTCACGGCTGTCCGGGCTGGGCGACCTCGTGCTGGAGACGGACGGTGGCGACCAGCGGCTGGGCTGTGGCTCCGACAGGTTCGCGATGAGCACGGACGGCACCGAGTCGGCGTACTGGCTGATGGACTCCTGCACCGTTGGGAGCGCCGGCAGGCTGTACTCCGGACTCAACAGCACCATGGGCGAGTCCGGTCCCGGCTACGCAGCGACACCGGCCGGCAGTGTCTACGAGCCGATCGGCATCGTCCGCCAGGGCACCGTCGTCAACGTGACGAACGGGAGCGCTGAGCACTCCGAGATCGTTGACGCCTCCGGCACCGAGTCGCCCATCCCGGGGCTCGCATTCGCAGGAGGGTCGGACGAGAACAACGACGTCGTCTCCGGCGTGCTTTCCGACGGGAGCACCGGCGCGGTCGTCGACGCGTCGACCGGAGCCGTCAAGTGGCAGACGCCCTGGATCCTCGGACAGTTCTCGACGGACGGGAGGTACGTCCTGGGGGTCCAGCCCGTGGATGGGGCGGCGATGGGCAATGATTACGCGGTCTTCGACGCGATCACCGGCACCAAGCTGCTCGGCTTCACGAACGAGAGCCAGCCTGTCTGGGACTTCAACGACACACTGCTCACCGTCGAGGGCGGCGCGAACACCTCGGCGATCGTCCGGACCGGTCTCGAGGGCAACCGGACGCTGGCCACGCCGATCGTGCAGGGCGCCTCGTACGGGGATGGCGGCTATCTCCTCGCCACGCGGCCCTGACCGTCGCGGTCTCGACAAGCTCGACCGACGATGACCGCTCGACCGACGATGACCGCTCGACCGACGATGACTGCTGATCTGCCACGATTGCAACCTTCCCTTCTCACCTCGCGTCTTGGTGGCGAGCGTGAGGAGGGGACATGGACCATCCGCCCGAGCACCGGACGGGGACGACGGCCGTGGCCGACCGGCAGACGAGCAAGGACGCGGACTTCGCGGCGTACCTCGCCGCCCGGCAGGCGGGCCTGCTGCGTACGGCGTACCTGCTGACCGGCAACCGCCACGACGCCGAGGACCTGACCCAGACCGCCTTCGCCAAGCTGTACCTGTCGTGGGACAAGGTGCGCGACCGGGGCTCGATGGACGGCTACGTCCGCCGGATCCTGGTCAACGAGCACAACTCCCTGTGGCGGCGCGCCTGGAAGCGGCGTGAGCACGCCCAGGACCAGACGATGCTCGAGCGGGTCGACCGGCCGACGTACGACGAGTACGACGACGGTCGCGGCTCCGTGCTGTGGGACGTCGTCCAGACCCTGCCCCGCAAGGCCCGGGCGGTCGTCGTGCTCCGCTACTACGAGGAGCTGAGCGAGGCCGAGACCGCGGCCGTCCTGGGCATCTCGACCGGCACTGTGAAGTCGCAGGCCAGCCGCGCGCTGGCCACCCTCCGTACCCGCACCTCCGACAGCCTCGACCCCCGCGGATCCGAGGAGGACCGATGAACGACGACGACCTGACCACCTCCCTCACCCGCGAGCTCCACGACCGCGCGGACGCCGTCCACGGCTCCTCGCTCGCCCTCGCCGACGTGACCGGCCGCGCCCGCTCCATCCGACGCCGGCGTACGGCGGCAGCGGTCGCCGGCGTGGCCGCGGCCGTGGCCCTGGTCGTGCCGACGGCGGCGCTCGCCGGCCACCACGGCGGCCACCGGAACGAGCCCGCCCCGATCACCCAGGGCACCACGACGGCCACCCCGGACCCCGAGCCGCCCGCGCCGGGTGTCCTCGACGTGTCCGACCTGCCGACCGGCGCCGGGCCGGCGATGGACTACGTCTACAACGGCAGGCTCCACTTCGCGGACGGCGGCACCGGCGCGGTGAACACCCGCTACACGCCGTACCGGTTCGTGGAGCTGGCGGACGGGGCGCGGGTCTGGCAGACCGCCGACAACGGGAACACCTACATCGAGATCCAGGACACCGACGGCACGTTCCACGACCCGATCCCCAGCAGCTGGGGGCTCAGTGTCAACCGGCAGCACAGCATCGCGGCGTGGCTGACCCCGACGGGACAGGTCACCATCTGGGAGGGCTGGGCAAGCGAGCCCAGGCCGTTCGGCGACCCGCTCCCGGGCGACGAGTGGCACATCGGGCCGATCACCGGCGCGGGCGACGCCACACCGGGCCAGCCGGGTCCGAGCTGCCAGGACACCGGCTGCACCGTGATCGTCAACGTGCGCGGCGCCACCTGGCAGCCCTACGAGGTCAGCGCCTCGGGGACGAGCAAGCTGCTCGACGGCAGCTACCTGAGCATCGCCGACCAGAACGAATCGGGCCTGACCATCGGTTACACGAGGATCACCGACTCCGGCAGCTGCTCCAGGCTGCTCGGCGGCGGCGAGTTCCAGGGCTTCCAGACCTGCCGGCACACGCTGGAGAGCTTCTCGCCGGACGGGCAGCTGATCTTGGGCCTGCCGGCGTTCCCGGACGGCCCCGGCCCCAACCAGATCGCGATGTACGACCTCGAGGGGCATCTCCTGTTCGACCGCGGCTCGACCCCGAAGGTCCAGCCGACCTTCAGCCAGTACGAGTGGGAGGACGACTCCCACGTGCTCATCACGGTCTTCCAGGAGGGCCAGTGGTCAGTCGTGCGGGTCGCGTCGAACGGCACCATGGAGTACGCCGTGACGCCGCGCCCGGGCACCGACGTCACGGTCAACCCCTACGTGCTCCCCACAGGCGGAGCGGTGCCCGGCCACTAGGGCGCCTGTTCTGAGGGCCTTCCGCGAACGGACTCATGTCCTTCGGCACGTGTGCTCCCGGCGGGAGGCGACGAGCATGGAATGAGGAGCACCATGACCAGTTACGACAACCCCGTTCCGACCCAGCACCACGAACCACTCGGCGCACCGCCACCACACCGGCGTCGCCGCCTGGTGATCGGCGCGGTCACCGCGGCCGCCGTCGTCGCCATCACCCTGCCGATCGCCTTCCGGGGCGGTCACGTGTTCGGAGGCGGCGACGAGCCGACGCTCCAGCCGTCCGCGAGCCTGACCACAGCTGGTAGCACGGGTACGTCGTCCACGCCGGCGCCGAGCCACAGCCCCGGCGCCCAGCCCGCCGCCGTCCTCGACGTCACCCACCTGCCGACCGGCGCGCTGCCGGCGATCGGCTACGCGCGGCACGGCGTCCTGTACCTGGCCGACGGCGCCACCGTGACCCCGGCGACGACGTACCCGGTCGTCGGGTTCACCGAGCTCGGTGACGGCGCCCTCGCCTACCTCACCGACCACGACAGCTCGTTCGCCGTCGAGATCACCACTGCGGACGGTGCTCACCTCGGCCCCTTCGCCTCCGGGTACGAGCTCGCCGTCAACGCCGACCGCACGCTCGTGGCCTGGCTCTCCCACTCCGGTACGCCGATGGTGTGGCAGGCCGGCCTGACCGCCCCGCGGTCGCTCCACGCCTCGATCCCGGGCAACAGCCGCCGGATGGCCGCGGTGACGGGCCACGACTGCACGTCCGCGGCCGGGTGCACGGTGTACGCCTCGTCCTGGCAGGGCCAGGGTTCGCACGCCTGGGCCGTCACCTCGCACGGACGCCTGACCAGCGCGGATGCCGCGGACCGGCTGATCTGGGTCAGCGACGCCTCGGAGAACGGCCGGATCGTGGGCTACACAGCGATCACCGACACCGGGTCGCGCTCGGCGATCTTCGACGAGAGCGCTCCTGGCCGGCCACAGCTGTGGGCCACCACGCGGCACACCCTCGACACGTTCTCGCCGACGGGTGAGTTCCTGCTGGCCGGACCGGCGTACCGCGACGGGATCGGCGACGGCCAAATCGCCGTCTACACCGCGAACGGCCGTCTGCTGGTGAACCGGCAGACCTCCGCCCAGCACCCGGGCTTCCTCCAGGGAGCGACCTGGGAGGACGCGACCCACGTGCTCTTCCCGATCTTCCAGAACGAGCAGTGGTCACTGGTGCGGATGTCGGTGACCGGGACGATGGAGTACGCCGTACCGCCGGCTCACGGAAACATGGACCACAACCCGTTCGTGGTCGCGACCAGGTAGCAGCGACTCGACCGACGACTACGCGACCACCTGGGTGACCGGCTGGGACGAGTCGGCCGGCAGGTCGAGGGACGAGGGAGGGCGGCCCCGGGCGACCAGCTCGGCACCGAGGGCCGCGACCATCGCGCCGTTGTCCGTGCACAGCCCGGGCCGCGGGACGCGGACCCGGATCCCCGCGGCCTCGGCCCGCTCGGCCGCCATCGCCCGGAGCCGGGAGTTCGCCGCGACCCCGCCGCCGATCAGGAGGTCCGCGATGCCTTGGTCGGTCGCGGCGTCGATCGCCTTGCGGACCAGCACATCGCACACCGCCTCCTGGAAGCTCGCCGCGACGTCGGCCACGTCGATCGCGACGCCGTCGCGCTGCTGGGTCTCGACCCAGCGCGCGACCGCCGTCTTCAGCCCGGAGAACGAGAAGTCGAAGCGATGTCGCTCGAGGTCGCGCCGCGACGTGAGCCCGCGCGGGAAGTCGATCGTGACGTGGCCGTCGTGCGCGGCCCGGTCGATGTGGGGGCCGCCCGGGAACGGCAGGCCGAGCAGCCGCGCCACCTTGTCGAACGCCTCGCCGGCCGCGTCGTCGATCGTGGCCCCCATCGGGGCGACGCCGACGGTCACGTCCTCGACGCGCAGCAGGCTGGAGTGGCCACCGCTGACCAGCATCGCGAGGCACGGCTCGGGCAGCGCGCCGTGCTCGAGCTGGTCGACGGCCACATGGGCGGCGAGATGGTTGACGCCGTAGATCGGCTTGCCGAGTCCGATCGCGAGCGCCTTCGCGGCCGCGACACCGACCAGCAGGGCCCCGGCCAGCCCGGGACCGCTGGTCACGGCGATCGCGTCGACGTCGTACGGCCGGATGCCGGCGGTCGCGCAGGCCCGCTCGATCGTCGGCACCATCGCCTCGAGGTGCGCGCGGCTGGCGACCTCGGGTACGACGCCACCGAAGCGCGCGTGCTCGTCGACGCTGCTCGCGACCGCGTCGGCCAGCAGCGTGTGACCGCTGACGATCCCCACGCCCGTCTCGTCGCACGAGGTCTCGATGCCGAGGACCAGCGGCTCGCTCACGTGTCGACCTCCTTGGAGAGGATGACCGCGGTCGTGCCGTCCGCGTAGTAGCGAGGCCGCCGGTCGATCTCGCCGAAGCCGCGGGCGGCGTAGAACGCACAGGCCGCGTGGTTGTCCTGGCGCACCTCGAGCAGCAGCCGGTCGACGTGTCGCATGCGGGCCTCGACCTCGACGCGGGCGAGGAGCGCCGATGCCACGCCGGTACGACGATGGGTCGCCGCCACCGCGATCCGCTGCAGCTCGGCGACATCCGCGACGATGCTCGCCGCGGCGTACCCGGCGAGCTCGTCGTCGGTCTCCGCCACGAGGTAGAGCGTGGTCGGGACCAGACCAGCCACACCCTGGGTCACCAGGGTCTCCGACCAGGCATCCGACCCCAGCGCGTCCCGCTCCAGGCCCGCCACGGCAGCGGCGTCGTCGGGCGCGGCCGGTCGGATCACGACACCCTCTTCGGTGCGGCAGGTGCGACGGCGTCGGGGCGGCGCAGATACAGCGGCTCGGGGTCGGTCAGCTCTGCCAGCTCGTCGGCGACGGCCCGCGCGAGCCAGCCGGCGCTCGGCAGGACGGGATCGCGCCGGTCCGGGAACGCCTCGGGGTAGAGCACCGGTCCCTCACCGGCGACCGGCCGGTCGGTCGCGGCGTCCGCCGGACGCAGTACGTCTGGGCCGTCGAGGCGCCGCCCCTGCTCGTCGTACGACGCTAGGTAGACCTCCTTGCGGCGGGCGTCGGTGGCGACCACGAAGTCCGTGCCGATGGTCGGTGCGGCCTCGAGCGCGATCACGTCGAGCGAGCACACGCCGTACACCGGGAGGTCGAGCACGAAGCCGAGCGTCCGCGCGGTCACCAGACCGACCCGCAGCCCGGTGAAGGGTCCCGGACCGACCCCGACCGCGATCGCGGTCAGGTCGTGACGCGCCACCCCGGCGTCGGCCAGCACCGCCTCGATCAGCGGGGCCAGCTGCTCGCCGTGCTTCATCCGCTGCTCCGACCGGCGCTCGGCGACGATCTCGTCCTCGTGACGGAGGGCGACGGTCACGTACGGCGTGGCCGTGTCGAAGGCGAGGAGCACGGGTCGAGGCTATCGACCCGGCAAGGCCCGCCAGTGCGTCGTCACGCGACCCTCGTCGTCGACCAGGTGGAGCGCGAAGCTGGGCGGTGCGTCGTACCACAGCGTCGGTGGCGGCTCCGCGTCTGCGGTGACGGTCGAGACCACGCCACCGCCCATCAGCAGCGGACGGCCGGCGAACGTCGTAGCACTCATCGTGTGGGCGTGGCCGACCAGCGTCGCCACCACGTGCGGCCGGCGCGTGAGGACCGCCGCGAGCTCGTCGCCGTCCAGCAGACGGATCGGGTCCATCAGCTCCAGGCCGATGGTCGTGGGCGGGTGGTGGAGACAGACGTACGTCGGTCGCGGGTCCTCCGACAGCCGCTGCTCGAGCCACGCGAGCTGGTCGCCGCCGAGCCGGCCAGGGTCGACGCGGCCCGTCTCGTCGGCGTCCATCAGCGAGTCGAGCATCACGAACCGAGCGCCGGCCGCCTCGACGACCGTCCGGGTCGCCACGTCGAGGCCCTCGACGAAGGCCGCGCGGACGTCGTGGTTGCCCGGACAGACCGCCACCGGCCCGTCCCAGCGGCCCAGCCAGGCCCGCGCCTCGTCGTACTCCTCCGGGAGCCCGTGGTCCGCGATGTCGCCGGTCACGACCAGCACGTCCGGCCGCGGGTCCATGGCGAGCAGGTGGTCCATGACCGCGGCAGCGCGGACCGACGGATCCTGCACGTCGTTGCCGAAGTGGGTGTCGCTGACCTGGGCGATCACGAGCATGGGCCCAGACTTCCACGTGCTGCCGGCCGTCGGCTGTAACGCGCAGTTACACGCGCGCATGCGCAGTCGTAGCGGCGCATGCGCGCATCTAACTGCGCGTTACATAGGGGAGGACCGGCAGGCGTACGCCGAGCCACCGGCCGCCGATCGGCGACACGCGTACTCGGCGCGGGTCGAGCTCGGACGCCTCGTCGGCGACCGCACGCCCGATCCGGATCTCGAGCCTCTCGTCGGCGAGCCCCTCGGCCACGCCCTCGCCCCACTCGACCACCGTGACCGCGTCGTCCAGCGACGTGTCGAGGTCGAGGTCGTCGAGCTCGGCCACGCCACCGAGACGGAAGGCGTCCGCGTGGACCAGAGCCGGGCCGTCGCCCAGTGAAGGGTGCACCCGGGCGATCACGAAGGTCGGTGAGGTCACGTCGCCGCGCACGCCCAGCCCGGCGCCCAGACCCTGGGTGAGCGTGGTCTTCCCGGCTCCGAGCTCGCCCGAGAGCACCACGACGTCACCCGCCCGCAGGAGCGTGGCGAGCGAGGCACCGAGGGCGCGCATCGCCTCGGCGTCGGGCACGTCGTACGCCGTGGGCGCGGGGCGGCGCAGCTCGACGTACGGCGTGCGGCGTGCGGTCTCGACGAAGCCGTGGTCGTGCCAGAAGGTCGTCGTCCCCGGCAGCTCCTCACGGGCCAGCACCGCGACGTCGTCGTACGCCTCGGCGTCGTCCAGGGCCGACGCCACGATCGCGGTGGCGATGCCGTGCTCGCGTACCTCGGGCAGCACTCCGACCCGGCGCAGCCAGAGCGTGCCGTCGGCAGGATCGAGCACCAGCGCCCCCACGTCGGCGCCGTCGAGGCTCGCGACCAGCCCGCCCTGGGCCAGCGCGGTCGCGACCGACTCCTGGGTCTCGGCCAGCGCGTCGGCCGGTGGGTCGACCGGCGGTCGCGCGGCGAACGCGGCGCGCACGATCGCCAGCACGGTCGGGGCAGCCTCGGGGCCGACCCGTCGTACGACGAGAGTCATCGGCGGTCGGCCACCTCGCCGGCCACGGCGAGCAGGTGGTCGAGCTCGGCGTTGACGTCGTCGTGCCGCTCCATGATCACCATGTGTCCGGCGCCGTCGCACTCGAGCAGGTTCGAGCCGGCGATGTAGGCATGCAGCTTGCGGCTGTGGCCGATCGAGGTCAGCTTGTCGGCCGTACCGCAGATGATCGACGTCGGCACCACCGACAGCGCCTTGACCGTCTCGAACTTGTCGAGCGAGGCGAAGTTGGAGAAGAACTCCGCGACCACCTCGAAGGGCGTCCCCGAGAGCATCCGGTCGACGAAGTCGACGTACGACGCGGGCACCTCGTCGCCGAAGGCGAGGTCGTCGGTAGCCACCAGCGCGATCGAGCGGCCGAGCCGGCGGACGCCGTCGACCGTCCGGTGGCCGCGGGCGAGCACCGCCATCACCCGCTCGGCGAGGCCGCCGCCGACGGTCGACGGCAGCATGGGTACCAGGATGCGGTGGGGCTCGAGCCCGCCGGCGGTCGTGGAGATCAGGCCCACACCGACGACCCGGTCGCCGAAGAGCTCGGGGTGCTCCTCGGCCAGCGCCATGATCGTCATCCCGCCCATCGAGTGCCCCACGAGCACGATCGGGCCATGGGGCACCACCGTGTCGAGGATGATCTTGAGGTCGCGGCCGAGCTGCTCGATCGTGGCGTGACCCGGGGTCGAGCGGCCGGAGCGGCCGTGCGATCGCTGGTCGTAGAAGACGGTGCGGACCTGGCCGCGATAGGCGGCGCGCTGGAAGTGCCACGAGTCGAGGTTGAGCGAGTAGCCGTGGGCGAAGACCACCGTGAGCTCCGGGGGCTTCGTGGCCCGCCGCCGGCCGGTGCCGTCGTACTCGTCGACCTCGACGTGCAGGGGTACGCCGTCGTCGGCCACCACCGTGATCGGTGCGGAGCGCAGTGACCCGAAGTCGGTCTCGTCACCGGCGCCGCGCCGCGCGATGACGCTGCGGCGCTGCGCGACTCGGAGCGCGGTGCCGGCGGCGGCGACCCCGACGGCGCCGGCGGCGATCGACAGGGCCTTGCGGGTGGCGCTCATGCGTCGTCTCCTCCGACGTAGCGGCGGCCGAGCCGGCCGCCCATCCTGGTCACGATCTCGTAGTGGATGGTGCCGCACGCACGGGCCCAGTCGTCGGCCGTCGGCTCCCCCGAGCGCCCCGTCCCGAACAGCACCACTTCGTCGCCGGGAGCGGCCTCGTCGTCACCGAGGTCGACGACGAACTGGTCCATGCAGATCCGGCCGCGGACCGGCCGGCGCTTGCCGTCGACCCACACCTCGGCGGTGTTCCCGGCGTGCCGCGGGACACCGTCGCCGTACCCCAGAGGGACCAGGCCGACCCGCGTCTCGCCCGGCGTGGTCCAGGTGTGGCCGTAGGAGACGCCGGCCCCGGCCGGGATGCGCTTGGCGAGCACCAGCGGCGCGGTCACGGTCATCGCCGGCTCGAGGCCGACGTCGGGTCCGAGGCCGGGCGCCGGGTCGAGTCCGTACGACGCGATCCCGCAGCGCACGAGGTCGAACCGGCTGCTCGGTCGCAGGAGCGTGCCCGCGGAGTTGGCGAGGTGCCGGACCTCGGGTCGCAGCCCGGCCGCCCTGGCGCCGGCCAGAGCCTCGCGGAACGCCCGCTCCTGACGGTCGTTCGCCGGGTGGGTGGGCTCGTCGGCGCACGCGAGGTGCGACCAGATGCCGGTCACCTGCCAGAGGCCGTCTGCCTCACCGGCGCGGGCGGCCGCGAGCAGCGCCGGCCACTGCTCCGCGGTCGCGCCACCACGTGAGAGCCCCGTGTCGACCTTGAGCTGGAGGCGGGCCGGCGTGGCGGAGACGGCTGCGCGGATCTCGTCGAGCTCGGCGGTCGTGTAGGCGGTGACGTCGACGTCGTTCTCGATCGCCGCCGCCCAGTCGTCACCGGGGACCGTGAGCCAGCTGAGGATGCGGCCGTTGTCTCCGGCCTCGCGGAGCCGGAGAGCCTCCTGGATGGTGGCCGCCCCGAGCCAGGGCGCTCCGGCCGCGCGCGCCGCCGCGGCCGCCTCGATCATGCCGTGGCCGTAGCCGTCGGCCTTCACCACGACCATCACGTCCGCACCGTCAGGAGTGACCAGGTCGCGCAGCCGCCGCACGTTGCGCCGGATCGCTCCCAGGTCGACCACGATCTCGGGTCGGCGGACCGGGTCGCGACTCATTCCCCCATCCTCCCATCCGTCCTCGTCAGGCTGATGGAAGGGATAGTCCCTGACGAACCGGTCGTGAAATCGGCCATTTGGCAGCCGTTTCGTCAGGGACTATCCCGAAAAGCCGCTTCAGACGAGCAGGGCGGAGAGCACGGCGGGGAGCGCGTCGGCGACCGCCGGTGCGCTGGTCGGACCACCCCGGGAGGCCAGGGTCGCGGCGGCGCCGTGCAGCCAGGAGCCGACCGAGCCCGCGTCGTACGGCGAGAGGCCGGCGGCGAGCAGGGCACCGCAGAGACCCCCGAGCACGTCACCGGCCCCGGCGACGGCGAGCCACGCCGTACCGGTCGTGGTCACGCGCACCCGGCCGTCCGGCCTGGCCACCAGGGTGTGGTGGCCCTTGAGGAGCACGGTGGCGGCGTACTCGACGGCAGCATGCCGGGCGCAGGCGAGCTGATCCGCCTCGACCTCGGAGCGCTCGACGCCGAGCATGGCCGCGAGCTCACCCGCGTGCGGAGTGAGCAGGGCCGGCCGGTCCAGCGGGGCCGTGAGGTGCTGGAGGGCGTCGGCGTCGACGACCACGGGTACGTCGTCGCGCAGGGCGGCCGTCAGTGCCTCGGAGGCGTCGGCGTCGCCGCCGGACCCGACGACCCAGGCCTGGACCCGGCCCTCTCCGACGACGACCTCCGGGTGCCGGGCGCGTACGGCGTCCGGTGCCCCACCGGCGTACCGCACCATGCCGACCAGTCCGCACGCCGCGCCGGACGTCGAGAGCACGCCGGCGCCCGGGTAGCGCTGCGAGCCGGCCCGGATGCCGACGACCCCGCGGGTGTACTTCTGGGCCGAGACGTCGGGCCGCGGCAGCAGCGCGGCCACGTCGTCGGTCTGGAGCGCGGTGACGGCCGCCTCCGGAAGGTCGAGGCCGATGTCGACCAGCTGGACGACGCCGCACGCCGAGGCCGCGGGCTCGACGAGGTGGCAGACCTTGTGGGTGCCGAACGTGACGGTGAGGTCGGCGGTCACGTGGGCGCCGTCGATACGGCCGGTGTCGACCTCGACCCCGCTCGGGACGTCGACGGCGACCATCGGCCGGCCGGCCACGGCTCGTACGGCGTCGAGGGCCGGTGCCCGCAGGCCCGGACGGCCGCCGATCCCGACGATCCCGTCGACGACCACGTCGGGCGTCGCGATCTGTGCCAGCTCGACGACGCGACCGCCGGACCGCCGCAAGGCGGCCAGACCCGACTCGTGCGCGGTCTCGGCCAGCAGCAGGGCCTGAACCTGAGCACCACGTCGGGCCAGCAGCGCCCCGGCGTACAACGTGTCGCCGCCGTTGTCGCCCGGGCCGACCAGGAGCAGGATGCGCCGTCCGTAGGCGCCGCCCATCAGGTCGATGACCGCGGTCGCCAGCCCGGTCGCCGCGCGCTGCATGAGCGTGCCGGCGGGCAGCGCCGCCATCAGCGCACCCTCGGCCGCGCGCACCTGCTCGACGGTGTGGGCGGCTCTCATGCGGCCCAACCTAACGGGCTCTCAGGACTCCAGGACCACGACGGCCGAGGCGATGCCGGCGTCGTGCGAGAGCGAGAGGTGGACGTGGACGGCACCGAGCTCGGTGGCCCGGGCGCGGACGCTCCCCCTGATCGAGAGGAGCGGGCGGCCCGACGACTCCGAGACCACCTCCGCGTCGTGCCAGGCCAGGTCACTCGGACCACCGAGCGCCTTGGCCAGCGCCTCCTTGGCCGCGAAACGGGCCGCCAGCGAGGCCGGGGGCCGGGTGATCTCGTCCGCGGTGAAGAGCCGCTCCGCGAGCCCCGGCGTACGGCGCAGCGAGTCCTCGAACCGCGCGATGTCCACCACGTCGATCCCGACGCCGATGATCGCCACCCGTCAGCCCGGACTATTCGACCGTGACGGACTTGGCGAGGTTGCGCGGCTGGTCGACGTCGTGGCCGAGCAGCGTCGCGAGCTCGCACGCGAACAGCTGCAGGGGTACGACGGCCGGCACCGGCTGCATGAGCGTCGAGACCCGCGGCAGCCGGACCAGCGTGTCGGCATACTCGGCGATGTCGGGGTCGTCGTCCTCGGCCAGCACGATGGTGCGCGCACCACGCGCCCGGATCTCCTGGATCGCGCTCACCATCTTGTCGTGGAGCTGGTCGCGCCCGCGGGGTGGTACGACGCAGAAGACCGGAAGGCCCGGCTCGATCAGCGCGATCGGCCCGTGCTTGAGCTCGCCGGCGGCGAAGCCCTCGGCGTGCAGGTAGGCCAGCTCCTTGAGCTTCAGAGCGCCCTCGAGCGCGATCGGGAAGCCGACGTGGCGGCCCAGGAACAGCACCGAGCGCGTGTCCTTGAGCTCCGCGGCCAGGTCGTAGAGCTGGCCGGCGTCGTCGAGGATCCGCTGCACGTGGCCGGGCATCTCGCCCAGCTCGGCGACGACGCGCGCGATCTCCTCGCCGTACGACGTGCCCTTCACCTGGGCGAGGTAGAGCCCGAGGAGGTACGCCGCGATCACCTGGGTCATGAAGCCCTTGGTGGACGCGACCCCGATCTCGGGACCGGCGTGGGTGTAGATCACGGCGTCGGACTCGCGCGGGATCGTCGAGCCGTTGGTGTTGCAGATGGCGAGCACCTTCGACCGCTGCTGCCGCGCGTGCCGGATCGCCATCAACGTGTCGGCGGTCTCGCCCGACTGGCTGATCGCCACGACGAGCGTCGAGCGGGTGAGGATCGGGTCGCGGTAGCGGAACTCGTGGGCGAGCTCCACCTCGCAGGGGATGCGGGTCCAGTGCTCGATGGCGTACTTCGCGACGAGGCCCGCGTAGAACGCCGTACCGCAGGCGATGATGATGATCTTGTCGACCTCGCGGAGCTCGCCGTCGGAGATGCGCACCTCGTCGAGCTGGAGCCGGCCCTCGGCGTCGTGCCGGCCGAGCAGCGCGTCGGCGATCGCCCGTGGCTGCTCGAAGATCTCCTTGCGCATGAACCAGTCGTAGCCGTCCTTCTCGGCGGCCGAGAGGTCCCAGTCGACGTGGTAGCGCTTGCCCTCGGCGGGCGTCCCGTCGAAGCCGATCACCGACACGTCGTCGCGGGTGATGGTGACGATCTGGTCCTGGCCGAGCTCCATGGCCTCGCGGGTGTGCTCGATGAACGCCGCGACGTCGGAGCCGATGAAGTTCTCGCCCTCGCCGATCCCCACGACCAGCGGGGAGTTGCGCCGCGCAGCCACGACCACCGACGGGTCCTTCGCGTCGACGGCGACCAGCGTGAACGCACCCTGGAGTCGCCCGCAGACCTGCTGCATCGCGTGGGTCAGGTCGCCGCCCTGGGCGAGCTCGGTCTCGACGAGGTGCGCTGCGATCTCGGTGTCGGTCTCCGAGGAGAGCTCGTCCCCGGCGGCCTCGACCTCGGCCCGCAAGGCGGCGAAGTTCTCGATGATCCCGTTGTGTACGACGGCGACGCGGCCGTGGTCGCCGAGGTGCGGATGGGCGTTGGCGTCGTTCGGCGCGCCGTGCGTGGCCCAGCGGGTGTGGCCGATCCCGGTCGTGGAGGCGGGCAGCGGCGACTCGGCCAGCGCCTTCTCGAGGTTGGCGAGCTTGCCGGCGCGCTTCTGCCACTCGATGCGGTCGTCGGCGACCAGCGCCACGCCGGCGGAGTCGTAGCCGCGGTACTCCAGGCGCCGCAGACCCTCGATCACGACGTCCTGGGCCTGCTTCTCCCCGACGTATCCCACGATGCCGCACATGGGCCGGAGTCTATCGGCGCCCGACCCGCCGACCCCGGACGCAGGTCCGCGCGACCGGCGGGGCGTCCGTGCTGGAACAATGCCCGCCATGCCCAACGGTGCGCACGGCGCTGAGCCGTCGCCGTACGTCGAGCTCGACCGCGCCGCATGGGCCCAGCTCGGGGCGCACGTCGACCAGCCGCTCTCGGCCGACGAGATCACGCGACTGCGCGGCCTCGGCGACCAGCTCGACCTCGACGAGGTCCAGCAGGTCTACCTGCCGCTCTCCCGCCTGCTCAGCCTGCGGGTGAGGGCCGCCCGCCGGTTGCACCGCAAGCAGGAGGAGTTCCTGCAGCAGCCGCAGCCGCCACGCACGCCGTACGTGATCGGGCTGGCGGGCTCCGTCGCGGTCGGCAAGTCGACGACGGCCCGCGTCCTGCAGTACCTCCTCGCGCACTGGCCCGAGCACCCGAACGTCGCGCTGGTCACCACCGACGGCTTCCTCTACCCGAACGCCGAGCTCGAGCGTCGCGGGCTGCTCGAGCGCAAGGGCTTCCCCGAGTCCTACGACCGGAGGGCGCTGCTGGGCTTCGTGGTGGACATCAAGTCGGGCAAGGACGAGGTCGAGGCACCGACGTACTCCCACCTGGTGTACGACGTGGTGCCCGACGAGCGCGTCGTGATCAGCCACCCCGACATCGTCATCGTCGAGGGCCTCAACGTCCTCCAGCCGGCGCGCACCACCGACGCCGGGCGGGCGGGCCTCGCGCTGAGCGACTTCTTCGACTTCAGCGTCTACGTCGACGCGGCGACCGCCGACATCCGTCAGTGGTACGTCGAGCGGTTCCTGCGACTGCGCAAGACCGCCTTCGCGGACCCCGCGTCGTACTTCTCGCGCTACGCGCGCCTCTCGGCCGCCGAGGCCACCGCCACCGCGGAGCAGATCTGGGACACCATCAACGGCCCCAACCTGCGCGAGAACATCCAGCCCACCCGCTCGCGGGCCACGCTGGTGCTGCGCAAGGACCGCGACCACTCGGTGCGCTACGTCCGCCTGCGCAAGCTATGACCGCCGCGCCGACGCCGACGAGCCGTCAACGCAGCCCGTGGCTCCTGCTCACGGCGATCGGCCTGCTCTGCATCGCCGGCTGGGCGGTCCCGGCGCTGCTGATGGCCGGGCGGGGCTTCAGCGTCCAGGACGAGGGCACCTATGTGCTGTCCTACCGCTGGTGGGACACGAACCCCTACTTCATCTCGGGCTCCCAGTACTTCTACGGCCCCGTGTTCGAGCTCGTGCACGAGCGCATCTGGGCGCTCCGGGTCCTGCGCCTGGTCATGGTCGTGGCCGCGAACGGCTGGTTCGGCCGGACGTTCTGCCGCTGGCTCGGCGAGCACCGCGGCATCGCGCTGACGAGGGACGCCCGCCTCGCCGGCACCGTCCTGCTGACCGCGGCGGGTGGCCTCGCCTACCTCTGGACGCCGCTGACACCCGGCTACTACGACCTCGAGGCCGACGCCAGCCTGGCCCTGGTGGCCCTGCTGCTCACCCTGCTGGTCCGCCTCGACCGGCCGCCACTGTGGATCCCGGCGCTCGCCGGCCTGCTCTCGTTCGTCCTGGTGCTGACGAAGTGGCCGGCCCTCCTCGTCGTCCTCGTGACCCAGGCCGCCGCACTGCTCGCCCTGGCCCGGGGGTCGAGACGCGACGCCTGGCGCTATGCGGTCGCGTTCCCGGCCGGCATCGGCGTGGCCGCACTCGCCTGCCAGGTGCTGCTCTTCCCGCTGACCCGGGTACTGCCCATCATGCGGAGGGTCTCGGCGCTGACCGCCACCGAGAACCACAGCCTCTCCTTCCTGATGAGCACCTACCTCCACTCCACCGGGCTCTTCGTCCTGGCGGCCGTGCTCTTCGCGATCCCCGCCGTGGCGAGCCACGTCGTCGCGTCGCGGATGCCCCCGGTCGTGGCACAGCGGTACGCACGGCCTCTGGTCCTGGCCGGGGTGGTGGCCACCGGCGTCCTCGTCCCGCTCTTCTCGGGATGGCGGGGTGGCGACGACCGGGGCCGGGTGATGGTGGCCGTGGTGCTGGCTCTGCTGCTCGCCGCCCTGGTCGCGGCCACCATCCCCGCGGGCCGCCCACCGGAGGAGGCCGGACCCTCCGGTCGCCTCACCGACACGCTCGTGGTGGCGGTCCTGCTGCTGGTGCCGGTGGGTCAGGCCCTCGGCACGAACGTGCCCCTCGTGTACGTCGCCGGCGAGTGTCTCGCGATGTGGGTCGCCGGGGTGGCCGTGCTCGCTGCGCGCCCCGGTCGGCCGGCCGGCTCGTCGTACGCCGTGATGGCCTGCGTGACGATGCTCGTCGTCGCGGTCGCAGCGATCGCCGGCACCACCACGATGATGAGCCCCTTCAAGACCACCGGGTTCCGGTCCGACACCGCCTCCGTCGATGCGCTCGGCGTACGCCTCTCGCCCCGCGCCGCCCGCCAGTACGCCGCACTCCAGCGCTCGCTCGCGCCTTACGTCACCCGCGGCATCACCCCGATGTTCACCCTCGACGAGCGTGCCGGACTCACCTACCTCCTGGGTGGCGTCCCGATGGGCTCCACCTGGACCGACTCGGGCACCCCCGACCGCACCGCGGGCATCCTCGAGCTCGCCTGCCGCAACGGCGACGTCGACGCCACCCGTCCGCCCGTCCTCCTCTTCGACCGGGCCCCCGACCCCGCCGTCATCCGGGCGCTCGGTGGGTGCGGCTTCGCGTTCCCCCACGACTTCCGGGCCCTGCACGTCGCCGGCGGGCCACCGGGGATCAGGGTCTATGTCGCGGCGGCGTCCTGAGCCGCACCGCTGCGATCCGGACGACCCGTTGCTCGACGCCGAGCGCCGCGAGCCGGTCGTCTCCCAGGGTGCGCTGCGCCGGGCCGTCGACCTCGGCTGAGGTCGACCGTGGCAGGGTGGAGCCTCGTGTCCTCATCTCTTCGCCCTCCCGGCTGGTGGCGGGACGCGGTCGTCTACCAGGTCTACCCACGCTCCTTCCAGGACAGCGACGGCGACGGCGTCGGCGATCTGGCCGGGATCACCAGCCGGCTCGACCACCTGGTGCGGCTCGGTGTCGACGTCCTCTGGTTGTCGCCGGTGTACCGCTCGCCGATGGACGACAACGGCTACGACATCAGCGACTACGACGACGTCGATCCGTTGTTCGGCACGCTCGCCGACCTGGACGCCCTGATCGCCGGCTGTCACGACCGCGGCCTCCGCGTGGTGATGGACCTCGTCGTCAACCACACCTCCGACGAGCACCCGTGGTTCGTGGAGTCGCGCGACCCGGCCTCGCCGAAGCGCGACTGGTACTGGTGGCGTGCCCCGCGCAACGGCGGCGCGCCTACCAACTGGGAGTCCGTCTTCGGCGGCTCCGCCTGGGAGTACGACGACCGCAGCGGGGAGTACTACCTCCACCTCTTCAGCCGCAAGCAGCCCGACCTGAACTGGGAGAACCCCGAGGTGCGCGCCGCCGTCCACGCGATGATGCGCCGGTGGGTCGAGCGCGGGGTCGACGGCTTCCGAATGGACGTGATCGACCTGATCTCCAAGGACATCTCGCTGCCCGACGGTGAGCCGGTCGACGGGCGAGGACTGGCGCCGGCCCGTGGCGTCGCCAACGGACCGCGACTCCACGAGTTCCTGGCCGAGATGAACCGCGAGGTGGGGCTCGGCGCCCAGCACCTGCTGACGGTCGGCGAGATGCCGAGCAGCACGGTGGCCCTGGCGCGGGAGGTCACCGACCCTGCGCACCGCGAGCTCGACATGGTCTTCACGTTCGAGCACGTCGGCCTCGACGAGCGGCGGGGCGAGGGCAAGTGGGCCCTGCGCGACCTCCCGCTGCCGGAGCTGAAGACCAACCTCGCCGCCTGGCAGGCGGGACTGTCCGACGTCGGCTGGAACTCGCTGTACTGGGACAACCACGACCAGCCGCGCGCGGTCTCGCGGTTCGGCGACGACTCCCCCGAGCACCGGGTCGCCTCGGCCAAGACCCTGGCCACGGTGCTCCACCTGCACCGCGGCACGCCGTACGTCTATCAGGGCGAGGAGCTCGGCATGACCAACGCCGGTTTCACGCGGATCGACGAGTACGTCGACCTCGAGTCGCTCAACCACTTCCGCGACGCCCTCGCCCGCGGGCTGCGCGAGGACGACGTGTTGCGGGCGCTGGCCGCCAAGGGCCGCGACAACGCCCGCACCCCGATGCAGTGGGACGCCGGCGAGCACGCCGGCTTCAGCACCGGTACGCCGTGGCTGCCGGCCAACGCCAACCGCGACGTGATCAACGCCGAGGACGCCGTCGCCGACCCCGACTCGGTCTTCCACCACTACCGCAGGCTGATCGAGCTGCGCCACTCCGACCCGGTGGTGGTGGACGGTCGCTTCGAGCTGCTGCTCCCCGAGCACCCTCAGGTCTGGGCCCTCACCCGGACCCTCGGCGAACGGGTGCTGCTGGTGCTCGCGAACTGGTCGTCGGAGCCCGCCACGATCGATTCCGAGGACGTACCAGAGCTGACCGGTTCGGAGGTGCTGCTGCCGACACACCCACCGCCGTACGGCCCGACCCTGCGGCCGTGGGAGTCGCGGATCCACCGCCTCTGACGGCATCGCCGGACGTTGGCGACCAGGTCGTGCTGCCGCTCGACCCGATGCACGGCACTGTCGGCGTGGCACCGGGCAACCTCGGGGTCCGCTCGTCGCTGGACCCCGACGCGCACGGCGGCGAGAGGGACACCCCCTAGATGCGAGCCGTCCCACACCAGCTGGTCACCCGGGGCCACCGAGTCGCCAACGTCTGCTGCGAGGCGCGGATCAACGCTCAGAGATGCTTCTGGTGCTCCAGCAGCTGCTCGACCACCCGATAGCCGAGGGCATCGTTGATCGCGTTCATGTGTTCGTTCACGTCGGCATTGCCGGTGATGACCATGGCGCACTCGGGGAACTCGGCGCGCAGGGCGCGGTGCGACGCCAGCTTGAGGCCCAGCCCCAACCGGTGGCCCCGAGCCTCCGGCATCACCATGGTGAGGCCGATGAAGGCGTTCCGTGGGTCGGCTCGGTTGACCCGGACATCCGTGCACCCCACCAGTCGGCCGTCGGGACCCATCGCGACGGCGAGGAACTTCGTCTGCCCGATGTCGTGCGCTCGGCGCTCACCCGCGCGGAGTCGCTCGACGGTCCAGTCCTCGTCCTCGAGCTCCAGGTCTCCCATCGGCACCATGGTCATGAAGCGGCTGAGCATCCCGCAGTAGTCCTCGGCGTAGTCCTCGGGGACCGTGTCGCGCCACCGCACGATGCGGTAGTCGCCGAGCGAAGCCGCCACCTCGGCCTCCAGCGCCGGCCACCGGCCCTCGGACTCGGCGAGGTCGATCGCCTTCGCTCCTTCGCGGTTGGCGACGGCGTAGCCGCGCGCGTCCGCGAACGCCGTACCGGCACTGCTCAGATCCGGCGGCGCGAACACCTCGACCAGCGCGACCTCACGCCCGGCCGCTCGGGCTCGTCGCTCGACCTCGTCGAGGAGCAGGGTGCCGACGCCCCGGCGGCGCGCCGGCCAGTCGACGTACACGTCGAAGAAGACCATCCGCGTGTTGTCGGTCTGCGGCAGGTTGACCAGCCCGGCGCCCACCATCCGGTCGCCGTCGTACGCCGCGAAGAGCTCGACCCGGAAGTCCCGATGGGGCGTTGGCAACGCGACCCGGGCGACCTTCCATGCCGGGAAGTAGTCGACCGGTCGGTCGCTCTGCGCGTCGTGGCAGACCTCCCACCACCGGTGCAGTGCGACTTCGTCGGCCTTGTCGACGTCCCGGATCTCGGTCACCCCGGCACGCTAGGCGACCGGGTGGCCGTATCGCGACTGCGCTACCAGGCGGTCAGAGAGCGAGGCGGCGGCGTACGACGTCGGCCAGGCGGTCGGCGACCGCCAGCGCCTCCTCGGACGAGCCGGCCTCGACCATGACGCGTACCAGCGGCTCGGTGCCGGAGGGCCGGAGGAGGATCCGGCCGGTGTCGCCGAGCTTGTCCTGCTCCCGCGTGACCGCCTCGGCCAGCTCGAGGTCGTCGGTGCGGGCGCGGTCGACGCCCGGCACGTTGACCAGCACCTGCGGCAGGCGGGTGACCACACTCGCGAGCTCGCGCAGCGACGAGCCGGTGCGGGACATCCGCTGCAGGATGTGGAGCGCGCTCAGGATGCCGTCGCCGGTCGTCGCGTGGTCGCTCATGATGATGTGCCCGGACTGCTCCCCGCCCAGGGTGAAGCCGCCGTCGCGCATGGCCTCGAGCACGTACCGGTCACCCACCGCGGTCTGGTGCACCGAGATGCCGGCGCGCTGCATGCCCTGGACGAAGCCGAGGTTGCTCATCACGGTGGCCACGACCGTGTCGTGGGCGAGCCGGCCACGCTCGTGCAGGTCGACGGCCAGCAGCGCCATCATCTGGTCGCCGTCCACGATCGCGCCCGTGCGGTCGATCGCCAGACAGCGGTCGGCGTCGCCGTCGAGGGCGAAGCCGGCGTCGGCACCGTGCTCGAGCACCGCCTCGCGCAGCCCGGCGAGATGCGTCGAGCCGCACCCCTCGTTGATGTTCACGCCGTTGGGCTGGTCGTTGATCGCGAGCACCGCGACGCCGGCCGCACGCAGCGCACGCGGCCCGACCTCGGCCGCGGCGCCGTTCGCGCAGTCGAGCACGACGCGCAGGCCGGCCGGGTGGCGGTCGAGGGTCCCGACGAGGTGGTCGGCGTACTCGTCGACACTCGCGGCGTACGGCGTGACGCGGCCGATGTCCGCGCCGGTCGGACGATCCCAGTCCTCACCGAGACTGCTCTCGATCTCGAGCTCGAGGGAGTCGTCGAGCTTGACACCCCCGCGCGCCAGGAACTTGATGCCGTTGTCGGGCATCGGGTTGTGCGACGCGGAGATCACCACCCCGAGGTCGGCGCCGAGCGCGTCGGTCAGGTAGGCGACGCCGGGGGTCGGCAGCACCCGCAGGCGGAGTACGTCGACGCCGGCCGAGGCCAGCCCCGCCACGACCGCGTGCTCGAGGAACTGCCCGGAGATCCGGGTGTCGCGACCGACCACGGCCACCGGCCGCTGCCCGGTGTAGCCGCCGTGGGCGACGAGCACCCGCGCGGCCGCCACGCCGAGGTCGACCGCGAGCTCCGCGGTGATCACCCCGTTGGCGAGCCCGCGGACCCCGTCGGTGCCGAAGATGCGAGGCATCGGGAACGGATCAGCGCTTGCTGAACTGCGGTGCCTTACGGGCCTTCTTCAGACCGGCCTTCTTGCGCTCGATCACGCGTGCGTCGCGGGTCAGCAGGCCGGCCCTCTTCAGCGTGGGCCGGTTGGCGTCCACGTCGACGGCGTTGAGCGACCGGGCCACGCCCAGGCGCAGCGCACCGGCCTGACCGGTGATGCCGCCACCGTGGATGCGGGCGATGACGTCGAAGCGGCCCTCGAGCCCGAGCGCGGCGAACGGCTCGTTCACCACCTGCTGGTGCAGCTTGTTCGGGAAGTAGGAGTCGAGCGTGCGGCCGTTGACGGTCCACACACCGGTGCCCGGCATGATCCGGACCCGGGCCACGGCCTCCTTGCGGCGCCCGGTGGCGGCCGCCGGGGCGATGGTGGCCGGGCGCGCAGCCTCGGCGGCGCCGGCGCTCTCGGACGTGTAGGCCACGCCCTGCTCGTCGGCCTCGAAGGTCTCGGTCTCGACCTCGGTGGTGGTGGTGTCGTCAGCCACGGAAATACCTTCGCTTCTCTGCGTCACTGGGAGACCTGGGCGATCTCGAACGGCTTGGCCTGCTGGGCCTCGTGCGGGTGAGTGGGTCCGGCGTACACCTTGAGCTTCTTGAGCACCTGGCGACCGAGCTTGTTCTTGGGGAGCATGCCCCACACGGCCTGCTCGATGACCTTGCGGGAGTCCTTCTCGAGCTGCTGACCCACCGGGGTCGCGGTCAGGCCGCCCGGGTAGCCCGAGTGGCGGTACATGAGCTTCTTGGTCAGCTTGTCGCCGGTGAGGGCGACCTTGTCGGCGTTGATGACGATGACGAAGTCACCCATGTCCATGTGCGGGGCGAAGGTCGGCTTGTGCTTGCCGCGGAGGAGGTTGGCCGTCTGGACGGCGAGCCGGCCGAGGATGACATCGGTGGCGTCGATGACGTGCCACTCGCGGTGGATGTCACCGGGCTTCGGGCTGTACGTGCGCACGTGCGTCTGCCTTACTCGTTCGTGGTGTCCGGCAGGCGGTCGCCCACCGGGATGCTGCCACGACCTCTGACGAACACTGCCCGGCTCGCTGCTCCGTGGATCAAGCAGGGCGTCCGGGTCTGCCCCGCGTCCGTGGTCTCGACAGGCTCGACCGACGACACGTGGAGCGGCAGGAGTCGCGACCGCACAATCTACCGGCCGCGCAGGGCAGCGGCCAATTCCGGAGCCACCGGATTCGCCCTCCGACAGACCCCGCACTAGGTTGGAGCGGTGAACGACTCACTCACGGTTCGGGACAACCGCACCGGCCAGGAGTACGACGTACCGATCGACCAGGGCACGGTGAAGGGCTCGGATCTCGGCAAGATCAAGGACGCCGACGGAGCCCCGCTGGCGGTCTACGACCCCGGCTTCGTGAACACCGCCTCCTGCAAGAGCTCGGTCACCTTCATCGACGGCGACGAGGGGATCCTGGAGTACCGCGGATACCCGATCGAGCAGCTGGCGGAGAAGTCGACCTTCCTGGAGGTCGCCTATCTGCTGATCCACGGCGAGCTGCCCAGCAAGACCCAGTACGAGCGCTGGGTGCACGACATCACCTACCACACGTTCGTGCACGAGAACGTCAAGAGCTTCATGGAGGGCTTCCGGTACGACGCCCACCCGATGGGCATGCTGATGGCCTCCGTCGGGGCGCTCTCGACGTTCTACCCCGACGCCCGCGACATCGACGACGACGACATCCGTCAGCTCCAGATCGTGCGGATGATCGCGAAGATGCCCACGCTCGGGGCGTGGTCGTTCCGCCATGCGCAGGGCAAGCCGTTCGTCTACCCCGACAACGAGCTCGGCTACACCGCCAACTTCTTGTCGATGCTGTTCCGGATGAGCGAGGACCGGTTCGGCGCCGACGAGCGCCTGGTGAAGGCCCTCGACGTGCTGTTCATCCTGCACGCCGACCACGAGCAGAACTGCTCGACCAACGCCGTCCGCTCCATCGGCTCCTCGCAGGTCGACCCGTACTCCGCCGTCGCGGGCGGCGTCGGCGCGCTCTACGGCCCGCTCCACGGCGGCGCGAACGAGGCCGTGCTGCGGATGCTGCGCCGGATCGGCGGCAAGGAGAACATCCCCGACTTCATCAAGGGCGTGAAGAACGGCGACGAGCGGCTGATGGGCTTCGGCCACCGGGTCTACAAGAACTACGACCCCCGCGCGACGATCATCAAGAAGGCCTGCGACGACGTGTTCGAGGTGACCGGGGTCAACCCGCTGCTCGAGATCGCCCAGGAGCTGGAGAAGATCGCGCTCGAGGACGACTACTTCGTCTCGCGCAAGCTCTACCCCAACGTCGACTTCTACTCCGGGCTCATCTACGAGGCCTTCCAGTTCCCGCCGGAGATGTTCACGGTGCTGTTCGCGATCGGGCGTACGCCGGGCTGGCTGGCGCAGTGGCTCGAGCTCGTGCAGGACAAGGAGCAGAAGATCGCCCGGCCGAAGCAGATCTACACCGGCGCCCGGACCCTCGACTTCGTCCCCGCCGCCCAGCGCTGGGCCTGAGCGAGGACCTGTGCCTCGACGAAGGAGAGGCACAGGTCCGTAGCGAAACCGAAGCGAGCTCGCTCGCAAGGTGGCCTGACACCGACCCCGACAAAGAAGGGGCACAGGTCCGCAGCGAAACCGAAGCGAGCTCGCTCGCAAGGTGGCCTGACACCGACCCCGACACCGGCACGATTCTGAGCCGACCGTCCCGCCGACCGTCGCTGCTTCATCATGTGAAGCGGATGAAGCAGCAGTTCTCATGCTCAGTTCACCGCGAGAAGTGACCGTTCACCACCTTCACATGATGAACCTGAGACGTCCGCCTAAGCCGCGGCCCGCTCGACCTCCAGCAGCGAGGCGGAGTGCCGCTCGGCCTCGAACGCCTCACGACCGCCGCGGAAGCCGAACAGCCGCTTGGTCCACACGATGTAGACCACGGCGAACACGTTGAAGGCGAATGCCACCAGCCGCAGCCAGGTCACCCGCTCGACCAGCTCGTAGACCTCCAGCGGGATGAAGACCGCGGTGCCGACGACGGCGACGTACTCGCCCCAGCGCCTCATGAGCCACAGACCGACGCCCTCGAGCAGCTCGAGCGCGCCGTACGCGAGCACCCCGATCGCCACCAGCTCGAGCGTGCTGTGGTCCGCGGTCAGCGCCTTCTGGATCAGCTTGACGGGGCCGGTGTGCTGCAGGTCGATGCCCAGCTTGTCGGCGAAGGGCTTCAAGGTGGGGAGGTAGTCGTTGAACACCCGCTCGAGCGAGTCCTGCGCCCCGTTGAACTTGTACACCCCGTAGGCCAGCGCGACCAGCAGCACGCCACGGATGAACCGCTCGGCCGCGAGCAGCCGCAGGATGAACGCGTCGCGCAGCGCCCTTCCGCGGAGCACCAGGGGCGCGTCCTCGGCCGGGCCCGAGCCGTGGGGCTCCCCCACCACGAACGTGCCGCAGCGCAGGCAGCGCCACGCCTCACCGTCGACGGTCTCGACGTGGATCCGCTCCGCGAGCTCGTGCTCGCTCGGCCGCCAGGTCACGTGGCCGACGCGGCCGCAGCTGCGGAGGTTCCAGTCCCAGCTGCGCCATGGTGTCCTCACCGGGCGCAGCCTAGGCCGTGCCCCTCGACCGGTCGGGGAATCGGGACGACAAGGGGCCGGTCGGCTTGGCAGGATCGAGGCGTGCCGTACCGGACCACCGCCCAGCTCGAGTCCCAGCTCGACCACCTACGTGCCGCGCCCGTCGAGACGGGACGGCTGGCCCTCGTCGTACGACGTCCGTCGCAGGGTGCCCGCGAGGTGCTCGACGAGGGTGCCCTGGACGAGGCGGAAGGCCTCCTGGGCGACAACTGGCTCTCGCGAGCGACGTCCCGCGTGGTCGCGGAGGGTCGGCATCTCGACGCGATGATCACGGTGATGAGCGCCCGCATGATCGGGCTGCTGGCCGACACCGACGACGGGCGCGCGCTGGCCGGCGACCAGCTGTACGTCGACCTCGACCTCTCCCACGACCACCTCCCGGCCGGCACCCGGTTCGCCGTCGGCGACGACGCCGTCCTCGAGGTGACGGCCAAGCCGCACGCGGGCTGCCGGGCGTTCCGCGACCGGTTCGGACCCGACGCCGTGGCCTTCGTGAACAGCGAGGAGGGCATGCGGCTGCGGCTGCGCGGCCTCAACGCGCGGGTCGTCCGAGGTGGTCGCGTCCGCCCCGGCGACCCGGTCCGTCGTCTGGCCCGGGCGGCCGATGCATCTTCGAAGGCGCCCAGCGACGTCTCAGGAACGTCACAGGCTGACCCGGCAACCTGGGGGCCATGAGCAACGAGCCTCCGTACGGCGAGCAGGACCCGCAGAGCGGTCCCGAGTGGAACCAAGAGCCGCCCGCGCCGCCCGCGACCTGGTCGCCGTACGGATACGGGGCTCCTGCGACCCCTGGCGGGGAGGAGGGACCGGCGATCGGCACCACCCCCGACGTCGGTCCGGCTCTCCCTCCGGACCGTCCGTCGGGCGGGGTTCGCGGGAGGAGGCTGGCCGCCTCAGTGGTGGCGGCCAGCCTGATCCTCGGCGGCGCGGCCGGGGTAGGTGGAGCGGCTCTCTGGACGTCGACCCACAACACCCCGGCCGAGTCGTCGCCGGTGCTCACCCAGGTCGGCGGCTCGACCGCTCAGACGGCGACCGGCGGCTCCATCGAGAAGGTCGCCCACAACGTGCTGCCGTCGGTGGTCATGATCAACGTCTCCGGCTCCAACGGGTCCGGCTCGGGATCGGGCATCATCCTCAGCGGTGACGGCAAGATCCTCACCAACAACCACGTGGTCGCCCTGGCCGGCAAGTCCGGCACGATGGACGTGGCGTTCAACGACGGCTCGCATGCCACGGCCAAGGTGCTCGGCACCGATCCGCTCACCGACACCGCGGTGATCCAGGCGCAGGGGGTCAAGCACCTCACGCCGGCCACGCTCGGTCACTCGTCGAGCCTCCAGGTCGGCCAGGGCGTCGTCGCGATCGGCTCGCCGTTCGGCCTCGACGCCACCGTCACCAGCGGCATCGTCAGCGCGCTCGACCGGCCGGTCGACGTCGGCACCGTCAGCCAGGGGAACCAGACCGTCTACCCGGCCATCCAGACGGACGCGGCGATCAACCCCGGCAACTCCGGTGGCCCCCTGGTCAACCTCTCCGGCGAGGTGGTCGGCATCGATGCCGCCATCCAGACCGCGAGCAACACCACCACCCAGGGCGAGCCGGGCTCGATCGGCCTCGGGTTCGCCATCCCGATCGACGAGGTCCTCCCGATCGTCCAGCAGATGATCAAGGGCGAGACCCCGACCCACGCGCGGCTCGGCATCGGTGTCGAGAACGCCGCCAACGGCGCCCAGGTCACCGAGGGCGCGAAGATCCAGCAGGTCGACAACGGGTCGGCGGCGCAGAGCGCGGGCCTCAAGGCCGGTGACGTGATCACCAAGGTCGACGACCACCTGATCACGTCGTCCGACTCCCTGGTGGCGACCATCCGGTCCTACCGCCCGGGTCAGTCGGTGACCGTCACCTACACCCGCGGCGGCACCGAGCACACCGTCAAGGCCACCCTCGACTCCGACGCCACGACCACGAACTCATGACCTCGACCTCCTGAGGTACACGAGCCCCTGAACTCGGGGCCCGGGCAGCGTCCAGCGCCGGTGACGCACCCGGGCCCCGAACCACCGAGTCGTCACGTGACGACTCGGTGAGCTTCCCGCACCCCCGGCTTTCGCCGAGGTGTCATGTGCCGACTCGGCGCATCTGGCATGCCTCTTTGCGCCGACTCGGCGTCAGCGGGCGCGGCGGACCCGGGTCTCGTCCCAGACCGGACCGTCGGACTCGTAGACCTCACCGTCCGCGCCGTACACCAGGAACCGGTCGAAGCCCCGGGCGAACCACCGGTCGTGCGTGACCGCGACGACGGTGCCCTCGAAGGCCTCCAGCCCGGCCTCGAGTGCCTCGGCCGACTGGACGTCGAGGTTGTCGGTCGGCTCGTCGAGCAGGAGCAGCGTCGCGCCCGACAGCTCGAGCAACAGGATCTGGAAGCGCGCCTGCTGCCCACCCGACAGCGACTCGAACTTCTGGTCGCCGGCATGTGCGAGCTCGTAGCGGTCGAGCACGCGGGCTGCGGCCTCGCGGCCCATCCCCTCGCGCCCCTTGCCGTCCGCCGAGCCCTCACCGCGGTGCAGGATCTCGAGCAGGGTGCGGCCGAACAGCTCGGGGTGGGCATGCGTCTGCACGAACCAGCCGGGCCGCACGCGGGCACCGAGCTTGGCCTTGCCGGCGTGTCGCACCGGGTCGATCTTCATCGAGTCGACGGGCCGGTGCTCCACGTCGGGGTCGGAGCCTCCGGCGGCGAGGAGACGCAGGAAGTGCGACTTGCCCGAGCCGTTGCTGCCCAGCACCGCGACCCGCTCGCCGTACCAGACCTCGAGGTCGAAGGGCTTCATCAGCCCGGTGAGCTCCAGGTCGGTGCACACCACCGCGCGCTTCCCGGTGCGGCCACCCCTGAGTCGCATGGTGACCTGCTGCTCGCGCGGCTGCTCGGTCGGCGGGCCGGCCTCCTCGAACTTCCGGAGCCGCGTCTGCGCCGCCTTGTACTGCGAGGCCATGCCGTCGTTGTACTCCGCCTTGATCCGGAGGCGGAGCACGAGCGCCTTGATCTTGGCGTGCTCCTCGTCCCATCGGCGCCGCAGCTCCTCGAAGCGGGCGAACCGGTCACGCCGTGCGTCGTGGTACGACGCGAACCCCCCGGGATGCGTCCAGACGCGGTTACCGCCACCGAACGCCCCGAGCTCCACGGTGACGATGCGGGTGGCGGTGTGGTCGAGCAGCTCGCGATCGTGGCTGATGAACAGGATGGTCTTGTCGGAGTCGCGGATCCGCTCCTCGAGCCAGATCTTGCCGGGCACGTCGAGGAAGTTGTCCGGCTCGTCGAGCAGCAGCACCTCGTCGGGCCCCTCGATGAGGTACTCCAGCACCAACCGCTTCTGCTCGCCCCCGCTGAGCGTGGACAGCAGGCGGTACTTCGCACGGTCGTAGGGAAGGCCGAGACCGCGCACGGTGCACACGTCCCAGACGACCTCGAGGTCGTAGCCACCCGCGTCGGCGTACTCGGCGAGAGCCTCGGCGTAGCGCAGCTGGGTCTTCTCGTCGTCGGTCTCCATGAGCGCGAGCTCCCAGCGCTCCACGTCGGCGGCGGCCTCACGCACGCGCTCGGGCGAGACCGAGAGCAGCAGGTCGGCCACCGACGGGTCGTCGGTCAGGTCGTTGCCGACCATCTGGCGCATCACCCCGAGCCCGCCGCTGCGGGTGATGACTCCGGCGCGCGGCACGAGGTCGCCGGTGATCAGGCGCAGCAGGGTGGTCTTGCCCGAGCCGTTGGCCCCGACGAGGGCGACCTTGGCACCGTCGCCGACGCGGAACGAGACGTCGTCGAGCAGCACCCTGCCGTCGGGCAGCTCGAAACGCACTCCGGCGACATCCACGTGACCCACGAGCAGCCATTGTCCGTGACGGCTGCCGCGGGCGCACCCTTGTTTTCACGCCCCGCGGGCCGAGCCTGCGAGGCCCGCGACCAGGGCGGGAGGCTGAGGAGGGTCCGGCCCAGGCCTGAGCGGAGTGAAGGGCTGGGCGGCCCGTCTCGAAGTTCACGCCCCGCGGGCCGAGCCTGCGAGGCCCGCGACCAGGGCGGGAGGCTGAGGAGGGTCCGGCCCAGGCCCGAGCGGAGTGAAGGGCTGGGCGGCCCGTCTCGAAGTTCACGCCCCGCGGGCCGAGCCTGCGAGGCCCGCGACCAGGGCGGGAGGCTGGGCGGCCCGTCTCGAAGCCCGGCTAGCGCGCGTTCTCGCGCAGGGACGACGTGCGGGCGCCGCGCACCGTGAGGATCGCGAAGAACGAGGCGAGGACCAGCAGGAGGACGACCACGACAGCACTCAGCTCGACACCGGTCCGGAGCTGGAACGACGGCAACACGCGCGGCGTGAGCTCGGTGTCGGCGAAGCCGAGGGTGACGCTGCGGACGACGACGTACTGCGCGAGCCCACCGGCGGCGACGCCGGACAGCGCCGCGGCCCCGAGCACGACCAGGAACTCCCCGACGACACCGAGCATGATCGAGCGACGCTTCACGCCGACGACGCGGAGGGACGCCGCGTCACGGCGCCGCGCCGGCAGCTGTACGGCGAGGTTGGCCGCGAGCCCGGCGAGGGCGAGCAGGATCACCAGCACCGTCACCACGACGTACAGCCGGAGCGCCAGCGCGAACGCGTCCTGGTCGAGCAGGTGCCGGGCCTGGGCCTCGGTGTGGGGGTTCGAGAGCCCACGCGCGGCCAGCTGGTCGAGGACGGACTGCGGCGTGTCAGCGCGCGCCCAGACGTAGACCAGGTTGTCGCTGTTCCCCTGCGTGGTGTTGCGGGTGAACATCGTGAAGTCCATGAGCAGCCCGGACGGCCCACGAAACGGCACGGACTCGGCGGTGCCGGCCGACCGGATCGGGAAGAGACCCGCGGAGCCGGTGGGCAGGTGGGTGACCTGGGTGGCCGAGCGGCCCCAGAGCACCGGTACGACGGCGGGCACGTCGGTCGGGCTGATGCCGGCGTACGAGTTGGAGGTCTTGGCCTGGAACGACACCGTGAGCCCTCCGCCGCTCAGCCGCGGGGGTCGTTTGACGGCCGTGTGCGAGCCGACTTGCGATGCGGCCGCCCGCCACGGCGCGTCCAGCGTGCGCGGCACCGGCTGCCCGTCGACGGTGAAGCCGTCGATCGTCGCCGTGCCGTGCATCGCCTCGACCAGGGCGTCGGGACCGCCGAAGCTGACGGTCTGGAGCTGGCACCCGGTGCTGCAGTCGGGCAGCCGGGCGCTCGCCGTCGAGCGCCCGGCCGGATAGGGGCCGACCGCGATCTCGCGGGCGGTCCCGGTGTCGTCGAGGACGGCCAGCGACAACCCCAGCCGCCGGAAGTCGCCGCCCTGCACCCGGTTGTCCAACGTGATGGAGACCCGGGAGCCGCGCAGGACCACGGACGGACGCTGCGGACCGATTGCCTTCGCGATCGCAGCCGCCGACCGGCCCGGCGTCCAGCCGGCCGGCCAGGCGGCGACCCGCGCCAGGCGTGGGCTGTCCACCACCACGCGCGGCATGATGGTCGTGTTGGACTCGTCGGCGTTGGGGTAGTTGACGCCCGCCGCCATCAGCCAGCGACCGGCGGGGTCGATCTGGTGCGTGAGGCCCACCGCGCGCGAGAGGGACAGTGGAGTCGAGTACGACAGGGGCGCCCCGACCTGGGTCGCCGCGGCGCTGGCTCGCCAGGTCGAGGCCGCGAGCGAGACACCGACGGTGAAGACCGCCACGGTGAGGGCGGCCGTCACCGGGAGGACCACCAGCGTGCCCTCGCGGCGCCGGCGTACGGTCCGCGACGCGACGTACGACGAGAGCGCGCGGCGCCCGGCCGACCACCGCACCCAGAGGCCGGCCAGACCCACCACGAGCAGGCTGCTGAGCAGCCCCACCGCGATGGCGAGCAGCATCGGGAGCGCGAGGTCGGTCGCGTCCGGAGCCTTCGGCTTGCTCCTGCTCCACGCGGTGACCAGGGCGGCCAGAGCCGCCGCGACCAGCACGAGCCGGATGATCAGCATCGCCCGGCCGGCGCGCGTGGGCCGCCGTACGCCGGCGATCTGTGAGCTGAGCGGCTCGTTCACGGCGTCACGTACGACGACGGCCGCCACCACGCCCGTCACCAGGACCACCGCGGCCACGGCCAATGCGCTGGCCAGGACGAAGGGCACCATCAGCCCGGGCACCAGCCAGCGGCGGGCGAGGTCGTGCGACGCGAGGATGCCGAGCAGGATGCCGCCCGGGATGGCCGCGGCGAGGATCAGCAGCGGCTCGAGCATCCCGAGGAACCACAGCTGTCGGCGGCCGTAGCCACGCAGGGACGCCAGGGCGAGCTCGCCTCGCCGCAGGCCCATGGCGGCCGCAAGCAGCCGGGAGAGCAGCACGAGCGCGACCAGGATCAGCGACAGCACGGCGGGTTCGACCGTCGAGCGGGCCACCCCTCGACGGGCCAGGAGCCGGTGGACGACCGATCGGAGCGTGTTGCCGGACTCCAGCGTCAGGCCCGCGGGCAGCCCGTGATGGTTCGCGGCCCGGGTGACCGCCCCGACGGTCAGCGCAGCCGCCATGGCGTCATCGGGCGTGAGCTCGGGAGTGATCGCGAGCCGCCGGTCGACGGTGAGGAACCACGGGTCGTGGCGCAGCTCGATGCCGGCCTGAGTCGTGATCCAGGGCGCCGGCCGCGACGGGGTCACCTGGGGCAGCGTGCGGCCCGGGATCGCCTGCAGGCGCCCGGGCGAGAACCAGAAGGCCTCGCCCCGGGGACTGGGCCGGTAGATGCCCACGACGGTGAACGGCGTTGGGTCGCCGTACGGGTTGAGCCGGCTGCCGAGGTGGAGGGCGTACGTCGTCGCGTCGGCCTGCAGGATCGCGATCTCGCCGGGGTTGGTGGGGCAGCGCCCCCGCAGCTCGACGTGGGTACACGCGCCGGGCACGGAGACCAGCGAGGGCAGGACGGGAATCGCCGAGTGCGGAAGGGTGACCTGGGGCAGGGGGTCCCAGATGATGGCGTGCCCGGGGAGGAACGCCGTACCCGACTCCTGCTGGGTCTGGTCGAGCGCGTTCGCGATGGCGGTGTCGGCGGTGTCACCGTGAGCCGGCTGGTAGTCGTAGGTGAGACCGGTGCTGATCGTGGGTTGCGCCGCGAGCTGCTCGATCACGAAGGAGTTGGCCGCGGTCAGCTGGTAGCTCGGACCCACGACCGCCGAGGCGATCGCGATCACCGTCAGCAGCAGCGAGCCGAGGCTGAGGACCCAGCGCGACCACAGGCCGCGCAGGCTCGTCGCGAGCAGCCACCGTAGGCGGGTCAGCGGGTGCGTCATCCCTCCGCCGCCCTCAGAGCTGCGGGCCGCGCCCCGCGGCCGAACCGGGTGAAGACGACGGCGCACGAGACGGCGGTCACGACGGCCACGCCCAGGACCACGACGGCCAGCGTCCACGGGCGGAGCCCGAGGTCGACCGGCGGCGCCTCGGCCCAGCCGCCGACGAGCTTCATCGGCCGCAGCAGCGTGGTCGTCGTCGTACCGGCGGCGATCGCAGCGGCGACCAGCACCACCCCGGCGACCACGCCGGCCTCGACGAGATAGGCACGCCGTACGGCGGTCGCAGGCAGGCCGGCGGCGCGAAGCCCGGCGACCTCGGCGCGACGGCGCCCGACCTGCGCCGAGAGCCAGGCGACGAGGTGCGTGAGCGCCACCAGCGCGACCCCGATCGCCACGAGCAGGGCGAGGCGGTCGGCCCGGGCCTCGGGTGTCGACGCGAGCGCCCGGGCCACCGAGTCGTACGACGTGGCCCGGCCGCCACCGTCGTGGTGCAGCCGCGCGAGCACCGATGCCGGGGTGTCCGAGCGCGCGACCACGACCGCACGCGCCGCCGGGATGGTGCCGACGGCGCCACGCAGCACGCGCGGGAGGTCGAGCAGGGCGCCGTACCGTCCGACGAACGGGAGCGCCTCGACACCGCCGAGTACGTCGACCGCCGGTCGAGACCCGTCGATGCCGTCCACGGTGGAGCCGAGTCGGACGCCCGGCGTCGTCAGCGCCCGTTGTGCCGAGTCGCCCAGCGCGACCGCCGGCGTGGGGCCGGCCCCGCGGTGGGTGACCGGCCGGGTCAGCAGGTCGGTCGAGCCGACGGTCACGTGGTCGAGGTCGACGTCCCCGCCCTGCACGGTCAGGGTGAGCAGGGAGCAGCCGACGGCACAGAGCTTCAACGGTGCCTTCGTCGCGCCGTCGTGGGCGACCGGCCAGCGCTGGGTGCGGGGGTTGCCGGCGTCGCTGACGTAGTCGAGCGCCACCACCGCCGACCGGCCGGGGGCCAGCCCCGACACCTCCGTCGTCACGGTGCTGCCCCGGAGCAGCACCGGGCCCGGCTGGGCCGCGAGCTCGGCCATGTGCGCGGTCGCGCCCGCCGCGGTCGTGCCGGAGAAGTAGTCGCCCACCACCGTCGGCCATCGCGCCGCGTCGACGTACGCCCGGCGATGGCCCGGGTCGAGGTCGTCGACGGAGGTCGCGGCCATCAGCCACCGGCCGTGCGGGTCGGCGTCGAGGGTGGCGGCGTACGCACGGAGGGCGTCGCGGAACGGCACGACCACCGGTCCGCCCGCCCGGAGGTGTCCCGAGTCGTCTCGCCAGGCGGCGGCCGCTGCGCCACCGGTGAGCGTGACCGCGAGCAGCACCGCAGCGGCCACCAGGATGCGCACCACCGACCCGGGATCGGGGTCTCGGCGTAGCCGGCGGGTGGTCAGCTCGACGCCGAGCCGCCGACCGATCCGCGGCGTCAGTGCCAGCAGCCAGGCGACGACCTGACCCGCCGCAAGGGCGACCAGCGCGGGCGCGATGACCGGAACCCAGCCGTGTCCACCACGGTGCGCCTCGTAGACCGCGAGGACCGCCGTCGCCAGCACCAGGATCTCGAGGAACGCCGTCAGCCACGAGGCCGGCCTGCGTCGCGGCGTGACCGACAGGGCGTCGTTGAGTGGCCTGCGCACCACCGCTTCCGCGACCAGCACCACGGTCACCCAGGCACCGAGCAGCAGTGCCAGCGCGAGCACCACCTCCGGCGTCCTGAGGGAGTACGGCGTATGCCAGCCGTCCGCGATCCGGCCGGCCAGCCAGACGCCGACGACCGAGCCGAGCGTGATGCCGGCCAAGGTCACCGCGAGCAGCGGCGCGGACGCGAACCCGACGAGCCGGGCGCCGGTCATGCCGCGCATCCGCGCCAGCGCGATGTCGTGGCTGCGTTCGACCGTCGACCGGGCGGACTGCTCGGCGAGGGCGACCGCGCCGTACAGCGCGAGCATCGCGGCCACCGCCCCCGGCGTGTGCCCGACCCGGGACGCCCCCGCCACGGCGACCGCGCCGGCCCCGACCACGAACGCGAGAGCGAGCGTGGCGGAGGACGGCAGCAGGTGGGCTCGCAGGCCGCGCAGGAGCACGCCGGCTACCGGGCGCCGCGCAGGGCGTCGATCTCGTCGGGCGTCAGGAGCCGGCCCTCGTCGAGCACCAGGCGACGGTCGGCCGCGTCGACCACGGCCGGGTCGTGCGTCGCGACGACCACGATCGCGCCGCGGGCCGCCTCGAGCCGCAGCTGGTCCATGACGTGCTCGCGGTTGCCCTCGTCGAGCTCGCTGGTCGGCTCGTCGGCGAGCAGGATCTCGGGGGCGACCGCGAAGGCGCGGGCACAAGCCACGCGCTGCATCTGGCCACCCGAGAGCTCCTCGACCTGTCGGTCGCCGAGGTCACCGATGTGGAAGCGCGTGAGCTCCGCATCGGCCCGGTCGTCGGCGTCGCCCGGGCTCTCACCGCGCGCACGCAGCGCGATCGCGACGTTCTCCCGCGCACTCAGGATCGGCACGAGGCCGAAGACCTGCAGCACGAACGCGACCTCGTGGCGCGGGTCGCCGTCGCCCTGCCACATGTGCTGCCCGGCGTACGACGCGAACCCGGTGGTCGGCTTGAGGATCCCGCCGGCGATGGACAGCAGCGTCGTCTTGCCCGAGCCGGACGGCCCTGCCAGCGCGGTGACCTCGCCCGGCCGTAGCGACGCGGTGAGCCGTTCGAGCGCCCACCGGCCGGCGATGTTGAGTGACACGTCCTCGAGCAGAAGCTCGTCGGCCGGCGCCTCGTCGTACGACGAGGGGCGGGCGTACATCCCTGGGCTGCTCACGCCTCGTCCTCCTCGTCGCGGGAGCGACTCAGGAGCAGCCGGTCGGTCTCCTCGGGCTCGATCCGGACCAGGGTGCCCTGGGGCCAGTCACGGGCGATGTGCGCGGGCAGGTGCACCACGCCCTCGGCCCCGACGACGACGTACTCGGCGCCCTCACGGCCCTCCATGCCGACGCGGCCACCGCGCATGGTGACGGTGCGGGGGAACGTCCGTGCCACCTCGGGCTGATGGGTGACCACGAGGATGGTGGTCCCGAAGTCGTTGCCCAGGCCGTGGACCAGGTCGAGCATGTGGTCGCGGTCCTCGTGGCTGAGCTGGCTGGTCGGCTCGTCGGCCAGCAGGAGCTGGGGCGCGCTGGTGACGCTGCAGGCGAGGGCGAGCCGCTGCCGTTCGCCGCCCGACATGCTCGAGACGACCTGGTCGCCGTGCGCCTCGAGCCCGACCCGCCGGAGCAGCTCGGCGTCTCCGAGCGTGCGGTCGGGGTCGCTGCTGGCGGAACGGCTGAACCGGAGGTTCTGGCGCGCGGTCGCGTAGTGCAGGAGGTTGCGCGTCGCGCCCTGGAGCATGGTGCTGACCCGGGAGGCGCGGACCTTGGTCAGCTGTCGCTCGCTCATCCGCGAGATCTCCTCGTCGCCGAGGAAGATCCGGCCCGCGCTGGGGCGCTGGATGCCACCGAAGAGCGTCAGCAGGGTGGACTTGCCCGAGCCGCTCGGACCGAGGAAGGCGACGCGCTCGCCGGCGTCGACGGTGAGGTCGACACCCTGCAGGGCGACCACGTCGTGACCCTCGAAGGTCTTGTAGAGGTGCACGAGACCCTGACAGCGCACGGACAGCCCGCTCGACGGTTCGACGGCGGCTTCCACGGCTCCCCCTATCCCGATCGTGCCGAGCGGCCGACGGTTCGTGACCGTCTCGTGACCTCGGCCCCCGGCAGTCAAGCCGCAGGCACGAGCGCGGGCAAGGACCGCGTCGTACTCGTGACCAAATCGATGTCCGCAGTCCTGTGGAGAACCTCCTTCCTGGCCGGTCGAGTGTCGGCGCCCTGTGATCTCATACCGGTATGGGCGTCGCCACCACCTTCGACAGCCGGCCGGACACCGCGGCCGAGGTGCTGCGGGCCGCCCGGGTTCAGCGTCGTACGGCGGATGCGGCCGAGGCCGACCTGGTGCAGCTGGCGGTGGAGTGGGCCGTGATGCACCCCGCCGACTCCATCCACCAGCCGGCCACACACGTGGTGCGTGGGTTCGGTGAGACCGACCTGTCCCTGGCCGGCGAGGGGGCCCCGACCATCGCCGAGTACGCCGTGCCGGAGTTCGCGAGCGCGGTCGGGCTGTCCACCGAGGCCGGGATGCGCTTCTTCGGTGAGGCGCTCGAGCTGCGCTACCGACTGCCCCGCCACTGGGCGCGCCTGCGCTCGGGGGACGTGCCGGCCTGGAAGGCGCGCAGGGTGGCCCGCGAGACGACCCGCCTCTCGGCCGACGCTGCGACGCACGTCGACCTCCACGTCGCCCCGGTGGCGCACAAGGTCAAGCCGGCCCAGCTCGACCGCGCGGTCGACGAGGCGATCGGCCGGTTCATGCCCGACGAGGTCGAGCGCCTGGCCGAGCAGTCGTGGGACAAGCGCCATGTCACCCTCCACGACCAGCTGGTCTCGTTCACCGGCACGATGCACCTCGAGGCCGAGCTCGACATCGCCGATGCGTTGGACTTCGACGCTGCGGTCTCGGCGGGGGCGGCACAGCGGGCGGCTCTCGGCGCCCCCGAGCCGCTCGACGTACGCCGTGCCCAGGCCGTGGGCGACCTGGCTCGCTGCCAGCTCGCTCTCGATCTCAACCCCCCGCCCGCGGGGCACCGCTCACACCGGCCGGTGAAGCCGCGGCAGGTCCTGCTGCACGTCCACCTCTCCGAGGCTGCTCTGCACGGCTTCGGCGACCCCGTGGCTCGCCTGGAGCGAGGGGACGGCGTGGTCTCGGTCCACCAGGTACAAGAGTGGTGCGCCAACCCCGATGCCCAGGTGGTCGTGAAGCCCGTGATCGACCTCGACGCCTGTGTGGAGTCCGACTCCGACGAGGTCTCCGACCGGATCGCCGAGCTCGTCGCGCTGCGCGACGGCACCTGTGTCTTCCCCTGGTGCACCCGTCCGGCCCGGCGATGTCGCCCGGATGACCCGCACGAGCACTCCTGCGACGGTGACCACGTGGTCCCGCGTGCCCGAGGTGGTCCCACGTGCTCGTGCAACATCGCGCCGTTGTGCCGTCGGCACCATCGGCTCAAGACCCACTCGCCGTGGACCTACCTGGTGCTCGACCCCGGCACGTATCTCTGGACCAGCCCCCACGGCTACCAGTTCCTCCGCGACCAGACCGGCACCCTCGACGTGAGTCCCGACTGACCCCGGCCACCGCTCGAGACCACGCCCGCGCGGCCACCCGACACCTGACCACCCCGCCCCACGCCCGGCCCCTCCCGAGCCGGGTCCTCGGCCTGCGCAGGTGCTTCGAGAGCGATGAGGGCTCCAGCCACTGGGTCCGTGTGTGCTCGAACGGCGCTCAACGAAGCACGCGGTAGTCGACGAGCAGATGGCCGCTGGATGAGGCGGTGCCGCGGATCGTCTCGAGCCGGAGGGGCGGCAACCCGTCGAGGAGTCGTTGCCCGCGCCCGACGATTCTCGGCCCGATGACGAGCCTGAGCTCGTCGACGACGCCGGCGGCCAGCAGAGCCCGGGTGACCGAGATGCTGGCGTGGACGCCGATGTCGCCGCCCGGCACACCCTTCAGGTGCCGCACGAAGTCGACCAGCCCGCCGTCGATCACGCGCGCATTGGTCCACTCGCGTTCGAGCGGCGTCGAGGTTGCGACGTACTTCGGAACGGCGTTGATGAAGTCGGCGAACGGCTGGACCTCGCTGCCTGGCCAGTACTCGGCCCACTCGTCGTAGCTGCGACGGCCGAGCACGACCGCGTCCTGGTGGGCGACGAGATCGGCGCCGCGGGCATCCGTCTCGTCGTCCCAGGCGGTGATGAACTGGTCGGGAGCCTCAGCCACTCCGTCCTAAGACACGAAGTGACCCGCGACGACCTTGCGCGGGGTCCGGCCGGGCTTCGGGTCCGGCTGGGTATCGAACGACACGATGGGGCTCCTTCGGTGGATGTCGGGCGGATTGCTGGCCGCTCCTACGTCGGAAGGGGCCCGTGCCTCTCGACACCCTGCCGAGGAATCCCGCTGAACCGCCGACCAGCCGATGACCAGAAACGGGCGTCGGCCGGCGCGCGGCCACCTAGCATCCGCACCATGCGAACGGTCAGACGTCTGGTGGCACTGCTCCTCACCGTGGTCACGGTTCTCGTCTCAGGGACGTCGGTCGCGCAGACGGTGAGCTTCAGCGACCCGGCAGGCGACGGACTGAAGGGCGCCCATCTCGACATCACGACGATCAGAGTGGCGAACCGTGACCACGCCATCGCCATCACGATCACCTTCGTGAAGGTCGCCTCCGGAGATCTCGGGGTCGCCATCAAGCAGCGTGGTCGAGGCCCGAGGGGGGAGGCATGGGTCACGAGCCTGCACCGAGCCGGTGGCGACAAGAGTCGACTGCACACGGTCGCAGGCGTCGCGCACTGCCCTGGCTTCAAGGTGACCTGGGATGCGGAGGACTCTCGCGTCCGCGTACGGGTGCCGTCGCGTTGCATCACCCACGGTGACTACGGCGCCACCAAGGTCCAGGCGATCGCCGAGATGGGAAGCGACGCCGACTTCGCACCCAAGACCCCGAAGGGCAACTGGGGCTGGACCGACTGGGTCCGGCGAGGCTAGGTCACGGCGAGGCTGGGTCACGGCGAGGCTGGGTCACGGCGAGGCTGGGTCACGGCGAGGCTGGGTCACGGCGAGGCTGGGTCACGGCGAGGCTGGGCGACACGCACCCGGCGGATCGTGGAGTCGGCCGAAGTGTCAGCGCACGCTGGCGCCGAGACGGTACCCGTGGCGGTGGCTGAACACCCCGGTGGCCGCCGACGTGTGCAGTCCGGTGTGCGACCCGGGGATCCGGGCGAACCCACCGCCGCGTGACGAGTGTGCTGAGTCCGGGACGCCGACGACGACGTCGCCGAAACGGTCAGGGTCGAGGCGCGCACTCCAGACCGAGCTCCCGAAGGCGGCTTTCCGGGTCACGTTGCCGGGGATCCCGGACGACGCCTGGGTGACGCGCTGGGCGTGGTGGGCGCTGAGGCCGTGGCGGCTTCCGTGTACGACGTACACGGCCCCGGCCGAGCGCTTTCCCGACACCCGCTCGCTCGGCGCTCCGACCACGACGTCGCCGAAGCGGTCGCCGTCGACATGGGCGACGAAGAGCGCGCTCCCGAAGCCGTTGCCGTCGTGCCAGGCCGGGTTGAGGCGCTTCTCGTTCAACAGCTGGTGGCGCCCGGCCTTGAGACCGTGCGGGCCACCGGTGAGCAGCACGATCGTGCCCGCGCTCCGGCGCGTGCCGATGTACCGGTCGTACGGCGCGCCCGCGACGACGTCCGTGTAGCCGTCGCCGTTGACGTCGCCCGTGGCGACCGCATAGCCCAGGTCGCTGAACAGCCCCACCTGGTCGCCGCGGATCTTCTGCGGACTGCTCGCCCGCAGGCCCGACGCTGTGCCGTGCCAGATCATCACGTCGCCGAAGAACTCGTCCGTGGGGTTGGCGAGGTCGACCGTCGAGCCGGCGACGAGCTCGGGGTGGTGGTCCCGATTGAGGTCGCCGAAGGCGAGGGAGGTGGCCTCGTAGTCGTCGAGCGCCTGGAAGGTGGTGCCGAGACCGGACGTCGAACCGTGGTAGACGCGGACGTTGCCGTTGTCGGCGCCCCAGAGTGTGACGGCGAGGTCGTCCTTGCCGTCACCGTTGACGTCGGCAGCCGCGAGCGCACCACCCAGCTCGAACGGGTCACCCCCGTCGTACGGTCCGGTGATCGCGAGCGGCTCGTCGACGAGTCCGTGCGTCGAGCCGTGGAAGACGAACACGGCACCACGGGTCTCGAGCACCCCACCGCCGGTCGGCGGGGTCGTGTACGACGGAGCGCCGACCGCGAGGTCGGCGAAGCCGTCGCCGTTGAAGTCGCCGACCGCGAGAGCGCGGCCGAACGCGGGCCGGTAGTGATGGCTGTGCGCGTTGGGATGGATCCAGGCCACGTGCGAGCCGCCGGGCGACGCGTGCGTGTAGCGGATCATCACACGACTGCCGCCCGGTGCGCCGATCGCGAGGTCGACCCGCCCGTCTCCGTCGAAGTCACCACGGACATGACTTCCCGCCGCCTTCGGCGAGGCTGACGCCAGCGACGGGGCGGCCGGCGCCGCCAGGAGGGCGGCCGCGAGGACAGCAGGGGTGAGCAGGGCGAACGGACGGGACATGGTGGTGCCTCCCAGGCGACGTGGTGATGGTGAGGAGCGCCGGTCCCTCGCTCCGATACACGACGTTCACTGTGGACCATGCCGGCCCATGCGCCAATGGCCCGAGCGGGTCATCCGGTCAGGCGCCGCGGCTCTCCAGCACGCGGAACCCCTTCGCGCTCGCCAACCGGGTCGTCGGATACCCCTGGTCGGTGAGCCAGGACTGGAGGGAGTCGCCGCCGAGGTTCTTCCCGACGACCAGCACGGCCCGGCCACCCGGGCGCAGCCGCGCGAACCAGTCCAGCAGCAGCGCGTGGAGCGCCTGCTTGCCGATCCGGATCGGGGGGTTGGACCAGATCTCGTCGACGCGGACGGCCTCGGGCACCACGGCGGGGTCGCAGGCGACGTACCGGTCCTGGAGGCCGAGGGACGCGGCGTTCTGGTTCGCCAGCAGGACCGCGCGCTGGTTGACCTCGATGCCGGTGACCCCTGACGCGCTGCCGGCCGGTACACCGTCGCGGCGCCAGGCCGCGGCGATCGCGAGCCCGATCACGCCGTACCCCGTGCCCAGGTCGAGCACACGGCCGGGCGCGGGTGGCTCGGTCTCGCGGAACAGCACGGCCGTCCCCGGATCGAGCCGGCCGCGGCTGTAGACCCCCGCGCCGCTGACCAGGTCGAGTCGCAGGCCCCACACCTCGCAGCCGAAGGGCTCGCGCACGAACGGGACCGACGGGTCGGCGGAGAAGTAGTGGTCGCTCACAAGCGGGCTTCCACCGCACCGAGCAGGCGGACCTTGCCCGAGGCGAACTCGTCTTCGTCGAGGGCCGCGAGGCCGTGCGCCTCGTTGAAGGCACGGGTGCCCATCCGGAAGACCGCGGCTCGGAGCACCAGCTGGAGCCAGTCCGGCCCGTCGGACCACTCGTCGAGGAGGGAAGGATCGACGCCCTCCCAGCAGATGGCGTCCGTGGCGACGACCGCAAGAGCCCAGGCGCGCGGGCGCCAGTACGGCGGCCAGTCGATCACCGCGGCGCGGTCACCCTCGCGCAGCACGTTGCCCGCGAGGTCGCCGTGCACGACCTGGGACGACAGGTCGACCGGCTCGGTCAGCTCGAGCGCGCGCCGGATCAGCGACCTCGTGCGCGGCTCGCCCACCGGTGCGACCCCCTCCCACGCCAACCGGTCGCCGTAGGACCAGGCGTCGTGTCGGGCATCGAGGAACTCCGGTCGCGGCAGCCCGGCCACGGCATCGTGGAACGAGTCATGCACGCCGCGGAACCAGTCCCGGTCGTCGCCGGCGAGAGCGGTCTTCCCGGGCACCATGACGTGGGCACCCCAGCCGTCGACCGACCAGGCGTCCCCGGCGCGCAGGGGTCGCGGGACACCCACCGCGTCACTCGACCACGCGTCGTACACCTCGCAGACCCAGACGTGCTCGGGCTCGTGGTCGACGGGCTTGAGCACGACGTCTCCGACCACCCAGGTGCGTCCCATGCCGCCGACGAACCGGCGCGGGGTCCCGCTCACCCCGAAGGCCGAGAGCACCGAAGCAGGCGGCCTCACGGTGCGCGCCTCGCACGGGTCTGGCCGGCGCGCCGGGCCAGCTCGTCGTCCGGCGGGTAGCCGACCTCCTCGAGCGTCAGCCCGTGCGGTGGTACGACGGTCACGGCGGCGTCGCGGACCCGGGCCTCCAGCACATCGCCGGCCCAGCCGACGGGACGCCGGCCCTCACCGATCGCGACCAGGCACCCGACCAGCGAGCGCACCATGTGGTGGCAGAAGGCGTCGGCACGCACCGTGCCGGTCAGGCGGTCGCCGTCGCGCACCCAGGCGAGGTCGAGCAGGGTACGCACGGTCGTCGCGCCCTCGCGCTGCTTGCAGAACGCCGCGAAGTCGTGGAGCCCGAGCAGGTGGGCGGACGCCTCGTTCATCGCGGCCACGTCGAGCGGGCGCGGCCACGCGAGGATGACCCCACGGGTCAGCGGGTCGGGCACCCCGTCGCAGAGACGGTAGGCGTAGCGCCGCCACAGCGGTGAGTAGCGCGCGTCGAAGCCGTCGGGGGCGGTGACCACACGTCGTACCCGGACGTCGGGGGGGAGCACGGCGTTCAGCCGGCCCGCCAGGGCGACCGTCGGCCGGTCGTCGCCCCGGCCCCGGGCCGCGTCCAGCACGGCCTCGTCGAGGTCCAGGTGAACCACCTGGCCGCGCGCGTGGACACCAGTGTCGGTCCGCCCGGCACAGACCAGCGACACGGTGGGCAGCCGGAGCACCCTCGACAGTGCCGTGCCGAGCTGGCCCTCGACCGTTCGCAGCCCCGGCTGCACGGCCCAGCCGTGGAACTCGCCCCCGTCGTAGGAGAGATCGATCCGCAGCCGCACGCTGGGCATCCTACGAGCGCCGTACACAGGTTCCTTCTAGGCTTCCGACGTGGTCTCGACAAGCTCGACCGACGAAGACGCGGTCTCGACAAGCTCGACCGACGAAGACGCGGTCTCGACAAGCTCGACCGACGAAGACGCGGTCTCGACAAGCTCGACCGACGAAGACGCGGTCTCGACAAGCTCGACCGACGAAGACGCGGTCTCGACAGGCTCGACCGACGACCGCCCCGCCATCCTCCTCGTCTCGGAGGAGAACTCCGAGTTCCTTCTCGACGAGTTCGGCCGCTACGCCCGCGACTACGACGTCCGCGCCGCGCGCAGCGCCGCCGAGGCCGCCGTCCAGGTCAAGGGCCTCTTCCGCGAGGGACGCCAGCTCGCGCTGGCCGTCTCCGAGTCGGTACTGCCCGACGACGACGTGCTCGCGATGTTCCAGCGGTTGCGCACCTACGTACCGACCGCGCGCCGCCTCATCGCCGCCCACTGGAGCCGCTTCCGGATGGACGCCGACGCGCTGCGTCCGGCACTCGCCAAGGGCAAGTACGACGCCTATCTGCTGATGCCGCGCGGTGCCCGCGACGAGGAGTTCCATACGGCGGTCTGCGAGCTGCTCTCCGACTGGGGCTCCACGGTTGCGGTACCGGTCGTCGAGAGCCTCCGGATCGTCTCCCCCAGCAACGACGGCGTCACGCTCGCGGTCCGCGACTACCTCGACCGGACCGGCGTGCCGGCGCTGGTGCACGACCCCGACAGCGAGATCGGCCGAGAGATCCTGGCCCGGCTCGGAAGCGAGTCGCCCAGGTTCCCGGTGGTGGAGCGGTGGGACGGCGACCCCTACGAGGTCAGCTCGGTGCGCGACGTCGCGATGTCGATCTACGGCCGCCCCGACGACATCGACGTGGACGCCGTGGTCGACCTCGTGATCGTCGGCGCGGGGCCGGCCGGCCTGGCCGCCTCGGTGTACGGCGCCTCCGAGGGCCTGACCACGGTCACCGTCGAGTCCGAGGCCATCGGCGGGCAGGCCGGTACCAGCTCGATGATCCGCAACTACCTCGGTTTCCCGCGCGGGATCTCGGGGATGCGCCTGGCACAGCGTGCCCGCAACCAGGCGATCCGATTCGGTACCCGCTTCTTCACCGGCTGGCCGGCGACGTCGCTCGAGGTCGGCCGCGACGGCGCGCCCCACGTCGTACGCACCGAGGGCGGCGACGTCCATGCCCGGGCGGTGGTGATCGCGTCCGGCGTGACCTACCGCAAGCTCGGCGTCGAGTCGGTCGACGGGCTCGTCGGCCGGGGCGTCAACTACGGTGCGGCGATGACGGCCGCCCGCGAGATGGAGGGGTACGACGTCTTCGTCGTCGGCGGCGGCAACTCCGCCGGACAGGCCGCGATCCATCTCGCCCGCTTCGCCCGCAGCGTCACGATCCTGGTACGCCGACCCGACCTGGCGGCGACCATGTCGGCGTATCTCGTCGGCGAGCTGCAGTTCAACCCGCGGATCACCGTCGAGGGCTGCCGGGCCGTGGTCGACGGCGGCGGCAGCGGACGGCTGGAGTGGATCGAGGTCGAGGACACCTCGACCGGCGAACGCACCCGCCGCGAGACCGGCGGGCTGTTCCTCCTGCTCGGTGCGGTCGCCCACTGCGACTGGCTGCCGCCCGCGGTCGCCCGCGACGAACGGGGCTTCGTGCTGACCGGGCGCGACGTGCCGGCGGAGGGCTGGCAGGACGGCCTGCCGCCCGAGAGCCTGCAGACCACGGTGCCGGGCATCTTCGCCGTCGGTGACATCCGTGCGGGCTCGATGAAGCGGGTCGCGAGCGCCAGCGGCGAGGGCGCGTCCGTCGTACCCCTGGTGCATGCCTGGCTGGAACCCGCGCCCGGCTGAGCGACCGCTGTGAGGCGGCTCACGGACACGGGGCGCCGCGCGTCCGCCGAAGCGGGTCGGTCACCGTTGCGTTGGTAGGGTTCCGCCCGTGCCATCGGCTTCCCCGGACCGACTTTCGTCGGTCGACACCCCCCGGTTGAAGCGGCTCGGCCTCCGTCTCCTCGTCGTCGCGATCGTGCTGGTCGCCCTCTTCTACGCCTTCCTGGCGTTCGTCAACATCCGCACCAATGTCCTGTGGTACCGCTCGGTCCACGCCGACTCCGTCTACGGCACGATCCTGGGCGCACAGGTGCTCCTGTTCACCGTGTTCGGCGGCCTGACCGCCCTCGCCGTCGCGGGCTCGCTGCTGCTCGTCGTACGCCGCCGTCCGCGCTTCCGGCCCCATCCGGTCAAGCAGAAGTGGCGAGCGCGCTTCCTCCGGGTCGAGTCACGCGTGCGCTACTGGCTGATCGCGGTCGCCGCCCTGTATCTGGGCGTCCGCGTCGGCACCCGCGCCACCCACCGCTGGCAGACCTATCTGCTGTGGCGCCACTCGCAGTCCTGGCACCAGAGCGACCCGCAGTTCCATCGCGACATCTCCTACTTCGTCTCCGTGCTGCCGTTCCACAAGATGGTGGTCAACTACCTCAGCTCGATCGTGGTCACCTGCCTGGTCGTCACCCTGGTCGCGTCCTACCTGTACGGCGCGGTGCGTCTCCGCGGGCGCGGACGCCGGATGACGCCGTGGTTCAAGGCGCAGGTGTCGCTGCTGCTCGGGCTGTACCTGCTGCTCAAGGGCGCGTCGTACTGGCTCGGTCGCTTCACCCTCACCACCTCCAGCCGCGGCCCGGTGACGGGTCTCTCCTACACCGACGCCCATGCCGTGCTGCCCGGCCGGACGATCCTCATGGTGGTGGCGGTCATGTGCGGGCTGGCGCTGCTCGCCAACGTGTGGCTCCAGCGCCTGCGCTGGCTGGTGGCCGGCCTCGCCGCGATGGCCGTGGCGGCCGTGCTGGTGGGCGGCGTCTGGCCCACGCTGGTCTACCGCTACCGCGAGCAGCCCAGTGCCTCGAGCCTCGACCGCACCTCGATCGAGCGCAACCAGGCCGCCACGATCTCGGCCTTCGGCCTCGACCACCAGGTCACCAGCCAGCAGTACGGCGTGACCCGCCAGGCCCGCCCGACCGGCGCGGCGCTGCTGCGTGAGGCCGAGCAGATCGCCCAGATCCGCCTGCTCGACCCCAACCAGCTCTCGCCGACGTTCAACGTCAAGCAGCAGCTGCAGGCCTACTACCAGTTCAAGTCGACGCTCGACATCGACCACTACCCGATCGACGGACAGCAGCGCGACGTCGCGATCGCGGCGCGCGAGCTCAACCTGTCGGGCATCTCGCGGAGCTCGTGGACCAACCGACACCTCGTCTACACGCACGGCTACGACGTGGTCGCGGCCCTGACCAACCAGATGGACGAGAGGACCGGCACACCGACCTTCGTCAACGGCGGGCTCCCCCCGAGCAACCAGATCCCGGTCTCCACCCCGCAGATCTACTTCGGCCAGAACTCCCCGTCGTACTCCATCGTGGGCCAGCCACCGGGCAGCTCGGCCAACCTCGAGCTCGACTACCCGAGCAGCAGCGGGTCGGCGAAGGCCGTGCACACGACGTACGCCGGTGGTGGCGGCGTACCGATCGGCTCGCGCTTCACCCGGCTCCTGTACGCCGTCAAGATGCACGACCCGAACATCTTCTTCTCCAGCGAGATCAACGGCTCGTCCAAGCTGCTGATGGTGCGCAGCCCGCGCAGCCGGGTGGCCCAGGTGGCGCCGTGGCTCACCCTCGACGGCGATGTCTACCCGGCCGTCGTCGACGGCCACGTCGACTGGGTGGTGGACGGCTACACGTCGACCTCGAGCTACCCCGATGCGCAGAAGGTCAACCTGCGCAACGCCACAACCAGCTCACTGACCCGCTCCGGATCGTCGGTCACCCAGCCGAACAGGTCGGTCAACTACCTGCACAACTCCGTGAAGGCCGTCGTGGACGCCTACACCGGCCAGGTCACGCTCTACTCGTGGAACCAGACCGCGCAGCCCGACCCCGTCCTCCAGACCTGGGAGGACGCCTTCCCCGGTCTGGTGAAGGACCAGTCAGAGATCCCGCCGGCCCTGCTGCCGCACCTGCGCTACCCCCAGGACCTCTTCGACGTACAGCGCAGCCTGCTGGCCAGCTACCACGTGACCGACCCCGCCGACTTCTACAGCGGCAGCGCCTTCTGGAAGGTGCCCAACGACCCGACCGTCGCCGCCACCAAGAGCCTGAACGCGAACGGCGCGACCAGCTCGACGTCCTCACCGACCATGGCGTCGACGTACATGACGCTCTCCGCGACCGGCGAGGGGTCACCGGCGTACTCCCTGTCGACACCGATGGTCACGCTGAACTACCGCGACCTGGCGGGGTTCTTGACGGTCAACGCCGAGGCCGGGCCCGACTACGGGAAGTTCACGCTGCTGGAGTTCCCCACCGGGCAGTCGGTGGAGTCGCCGGCCCAGATCCAGAACGACATCGAGTCCGACAACACCATCTCGAAGGCGCTGACCCTGCAGCGGGGCGGCAACTCCAAGGTCGTGCTCGGCAACCTGCTCACGGTGCCGCTCGAGGGCAAGGTGCTCTACGTCGAGCCCGTCTACACGCAGGCCCAGGGCGGCAACTCCTTCCCGATCCTGCGGCACGTGATCGCGGTCTACGGCAGCGGCGAGCCCGCCTTCCGGCCGACGCTGCACGGGGCCCTCAAGCGGGCGCTCGCCAACGACGCAGCCCGTACTCACTGACCGTCTTCAACCGACGGGTTGACAATGGGCTGTGCCCGGTCTAGGTTCTTGTCAACCAAACGGTTGAAAAGGATCTGACCATGAATGACCAGCTCTCCCGGGTCTTCGCCGCCCTGGCCGACCCGACCCGACGCGACATGGTCGCGCGACTGACGGAAGGCGACGCCACGGTCGGCGACCTCGCCGCGCCGTACGCCGTCAGCATCCAGGCCGTCTCCAAGCACCTCAAGGTGCTCCAGGAGGCTGGTCTGGTCACCCGCAGCCGCGATGCCCAGCGGCGGCCCGTCCATCTCGAAGCCGAGGTGTTCGACCTGATGACCAAGTGGATCGAGCGGTACCGCCAACGGGCCGAGGAGCGCTACCAGCGGCTGGACGACGTCCTGGCCGACCTGAACGACGAGCAGACCGAGCAGAACCGACCGATGGAGGGAACCGCATCATGACCACCGCACCCACCGCCGCCGCCCGCTACGACGAGGCCGCGATCGAGGCCGACCCGACCGTGCCGATGATCCACATCTGGCGCGACTTCGCCGGGTCTCCCGAACAGCTCTTCCGCGCGCACACCGACCCCGATCTGTTCGCGCGCTGGATCGGGCCGACCGGCCGCCGGACCGCGATCGAGCGCTGGGACGCCACCGACGGCGGCGCCTTCCGCTACTCCATGGACGAAGGCGGCGACACCCAGTCGTTCCGCGGCAGCTTCCACACCGTCCGCCCCGACCGCATCGTCCAGACCTTCACCTGGGAAGGGATGCCCGACCAGGTCGGCCTCGAGACGATGACCTTCGAGGACCTCGGCGACGGCCACACCCGCCTGCACGCGACATCCCTCTGCGACAGCTTCGAGGCCCGAGACGCCTGGTTGCGCAGCGGGATGGAGATCGGCGTCAACGACGGGTACGCCGCCCTCGACGCGATGCTCGCCGACGGCACGGTCTGAGCAGGCGCCCGACCGCCTGGCGGTCAGTGCAGCTCGTAGTGGTACGGCGGGTCGGCACCGGGCCGCGAGACGGTCACGGCGGCGGCGCGGCCGGCGCGCCGCAGGACGGCCTCGATCTCGTCGGGCTCGAGCCCGATGAGCCGCCCGCCCAGGGCGTCGAGGTCCCAGAGGGCGTCGAGCATCGCCGCACCGAACGTGTCGCCTGCACCGATGGTGTCGGCGACCTCGGTGTCGACGGCCGGGGTCGTGACCCGGCCCTCCCGTCCGTACCACGTCGCGCCGTGCCGGCCCCGGGTCACCACCACCGCGGCCGGCCCGAGCCCCAACAGGCGGTCGACCGCCCGCTCCAGCGTGTCGCCCGGATAGAGGACCTCGAGGTCCTCGTCGGAGGCCTTCACCAGGTCGGCGAGCGCGGCCACGTCCTCGACCGCCTGCACCACGTCCGGTCCGGTCCCGGTGACGGCCGGCCGTGCGTTGACGTCGTAGCTCACGGTCGCGTGCGGCCGCAGTCGCTCGAGGAGGCGTCGTACGTCGTCGGCACCCGGCGCCATCACCGCGCCCAGCGAGCAGGTGTGGACGACCAACGGCGACAGGTCGGGGATCGGGTTGAGCCGCCAGTCGATGTCGAACGTGTACGACGCGCTCCCGTCGTCGGCGAGCGTCGCGAGGGCGGTGGCGGTGCGGCTGAGCGCGAACGGATCACCGGCCACGCCGACGGCCGACTGGTTGAGGTGCCGCGCCAGCACCGCGCCGTGCTCGTCGTCGGCGTACGCCGTCAGGAGCACCACCGGCCGGCCGAGGCGGGCCAGCGCGACCGCCACGTTGGCGGCACTGCCGCCGGGGTACTCCAGCGAGGAGCCGTCGGCACGCTCCACGATGTCGACGAGGGCCTCCCCCACCACCAGCACTCCGGTCATGGCTCATCTCTACCGCATCGGCTCTCCCCGTGCCGGAACGTCCAGCCAGGGCCGAAACAGGGTCGTCCGCCTGAGGCGGTACTAGAGCACCGTCTCAGGCGGACGACTCGTTCAGCTCGGACCGATCAGGCCTTGTCCGACGCGTCCGACTCCTCGGCCGACTCGTCCGTGGTGTCCTCCGCGGGAGCCTCCTCCTCGACCACAGCCTCGTCGGCGACCTCCGCAGGGGCCTCCTCCGCAGCGGCGTCCTCCGTCGGGGCCTCGACGGCCTCGTCGGTGGCGGTCTCCTCGACCGGAGCCTCCTCGGCAGCCGGGGCCTTCTTCGCCGGGGCCTCCTTCGCCGCCTTCTTGGCCGGCTTGGCCGCCTTCGGCTCGTAGGCCTCGGTCACCAGCTCGATGACCGCCATCGGCGCGTTGTCGCCCTTGCGGTTGCCGATCTTGGTGATCCGGGTGTAGCCACCCGGGCGCTCGGCGAACGTCGGCGCGATCTCGGTGAAGAGCGTGTGGACGACGGACTTGTCGCGCACCGTCTTGAGCACCTCGCGACGGTTGTGCAGGTCGCCGCGCTTGGCCTTGGTGATCAGCTTCTCCGCGACCGGGCGCAGCACGCGCGCCTTCGCTTCCGTGGTGGTGATCCGGCCGTGCTCGAACAGCTGGGTCGCCAGGTTGGAGACGATCAACCGCTGGTGCGCCGGGCTGCCGCCGAGGCGGGGACCCTTCTTGGGCTTGGGCATGGCTTCTCTCGATTCTCCCCGGCCGTGTCAGGTACCGGGGTAGATGGGGCGGGCGTCGATCGGTTGTCAGGGCTTGGTGTCGAGCCGTCTTGCGCGCAAGCTCGCTGCGACGGTCCTCGTCGTCTGACGTCGTGCGCGGAGCGCACGACGTCAGTACGACTCGTCCTCGATGAACGCGTCGTCGTCGTCGTCGCCGTACGCCGCGAGGGCGGCCGACGGGTCGAAGCCGGGCGCGCTGTCCTTGAGCGACAGACCCATCTCGTGCAGCTTCGCCTTGACCTCGTCGATCGACTTGGCGCCGAAGTTGCGGATGTCGAGGAGGTCCTGCTCCGAGCGCGAGATGAGCTCACCCACGGTATGGATGCCCTCGCGCTTGAGGCAGTTGTAGGACCGAACCGTCAGCTGCAGGTCCTCGACCGGGAGGGCGAGGTCGGCAGCCAGCTGCTCGTCGACGGGCGACGGGCCGATGTCGATGCCCTCGGCCTCGACGTTCAGCTCGCGGGCCAGGCCGAACAGCTCGACCAGCGTCTTGCCGGCCGAGGCGATGGCGTCGCGGGGCTTCATCGAGGGCTTGGTCTCGACGTCGATGACGAGCTTGTCGAAGTCGGTGCGCTGCTCGACACGAGTGGCCTCGACCTTGTAGGTCACCTTCAGCACGGGGCTGTAGATCGAGTCGACCGGCATCCGGCCGATCTCGTTGTCGGCACCCTTGTTCTGCACCGCCGAGACGTAGCCGCGGCCGCGCTCGACGACGAGCTCCATCTCCAGCTTGCCCTTGTCGGACAGGGTGGCGATCTTCAGCTCGGGGTTGTGCACCTCGACACCGGCGGGCGGCTGGATGTCACCGGCGGTGACCTGACCAGCGCCGGACTTGCGCAGGTACATCGTGACGGGCTCGTCGTGCTCCGAGGAGACGACGAGGCCCTTGAGGTTGAGGATGACCTCGGTGACGTCTTCCTTGACGCCCTCGATGGTCGAGAACTCGTGGAGGACGGTGTCCACCTTGATGCTGGTCACCGACGCACCGGGGATGGACGACAGGAGCGTACGACGCAGCGAGTTCCCGAGCGTGTAGCCGAAACCCGGCTCCAGGGGCTCGATGACGAAGCGCGAACGGAACTCGTCTACTGAGTCTTCCGACAGGGTCGGTCGCTGTGCGATGAGCACTGATACTTCCTTCCCGGGTCACCCGCTATTTGACGACCCAGATCTTCTGGTGGTGGCGATATGGAGTTGGTGGTGAATGTCAGGCCACCTTGCGAGCAAGCTCGCTGCGGTGTTCGCTCCGGCCGCTCACTCCCGGCTCCGCCGGGTGTGAGCGTCCTTGCTCACTTCTTGGAGTAGTACTCGACGATCAGCTGTTCCTGGACCGGGATGTCGATCTGGGCCCGGACCGGGACCTGGTGGACGAGGATCCGCATCCGCGTCGGGATCGCCTCGAGCCAGGCCGGGACGACGCGCTCGCCGTGGGTCTCGCGAGCCACGATGAACGGTGTCGTCTCGAGCGACTTCTCACGGACGTCGATCACGTCGTACTGGCTGACCTGGAACGACGGGATGTCGACCTTCCTGCCGTTGACGCGGAAGTGACCGTGGTTGACGAGCTGACGCGCGTGGCGACGCGTGCGGGCGAACCCGGCGCGGTAGACCACGTTGTCGAGCCGGCACTCCAGCAGCTGCAGGAGGTTGTCACCCGTCTTGCCCTGCCGGCGCGACGCCTCGGTGTAGTAGTTGTGGAACTGCTTCTCCAGCACGCCGTACGTGAAGCGGGCCTTCTGCTTCTCGCGCAGCTGGAGGAGGTACTCGCTCTCCTTGATCCGGCCGCGGCCGTGCTGGCCGGGAGGGTAGGGACGACGCTCGTACGCCGAGTCGCCGCCGACGAGGTCGACACCGAGACGGCGCGACTTCTTGGTCATGGGGCCGGTGTAGCGGGCCATAGCTCAAGGTCTCCTGTTCAGTCTCGGGGTCAGACGCGCCGGCGCTTGGGCGGGCGACAACCGTTGTGGGGGGTCGGGGTGACGTCCTGGATGGTGCCGACCTCGAGGCCGATCGCACCCAGGGACCGGATCGCCGTCTCGCGGCCCGAGCCCGGGCCCTTGACGAAGACGTCGATCTTCTTCATCCCGTGGTCCATCGCCCGACGCCCGGCGGCCTCGGCGGCCATCTGCGCGGCGAACGGCGTGGACTTGCGCGAGCCCTTGAAGCCGACGGTGCCGGCCGAGGCCCACGAGATCACCGCACCCGTGGGGTCGGTGATGGTGACGATGGTGTTGTTGAACGTGCTCTTGATGTGGGCTTCGCCCTGAGCGATGTTCTTCTTCTCCTTGCGACGCACCTTCTTGGCGCCGGCCTGACGGCTCTTGGGAGGCATGCAGTACTCCTAAACGAAAACTGGTCGGAAGATCGAGGTGCCGGCGAGTGCCGAGCGAGTCGTCACTTGGCCTTCTTCTTGCCGGCGACGGTGCGCTTGGGACCCTTGCGGGTGCGCGCGTTGGTCTTGGTGCGCTGGCCACGGACAGGGAGTCCCTGACGGTGGCGGCGACCCTGGTAGCTACCGATCTCGATCTTGCGGCGGATGTCCGCCTGGACCTCACGTCGGAGGTCACCCTCGATCTTGATCTCGTCGTTGCCCTCGATCGCGTCGCGGAGCTTGACCAGCTCTTCGTCGCCCAGCTGGTGGACGCGCAGGTCGGGGTCGACCTCGGTCACGGCCAGGAGCTGCTGGGCGCGGGTACGGCCGATGCCGTAGATGTAGGTGAGTGCGACCTCGATGCGCTTGTCGCGCGGGAGGTCCACACCAACGAGGCGTGCCATGTGATGGCCCTTTCTTGGAGGGGAGCTGGTCCCCTCGGGGTTGCACAACGGTTTCGGTCGTGTCGCGTCCTGGCGCCTTCCCGACCGGTGTCGGGCCCAGGCTCCGGCCGTTGCACCGGAGGTGATTCGCTGGTGCTCGTCGGTCGAGCCTGTCGAGACCAGCTAGCGATCACGTTCGTGGGTGTTCAGTTGTCTCGTGCGGGTCGCTCCTGAGAACGACTCACGGTGTGGAATTTTGCTGAGCTCCTGCGGGGCTCGGACTACGGCACACCTCGCTGCGCTCGGCGTACCACCGCCTCACTCCTCGGAGCTCAGCCTTGCCTCTGCTTGTGGCGCGGGTTCTCGCAGATCACCATGACGCGGCCGTGGCGACGGATCACCTTGCACTTGTCACAGATGCGCTTGACGCTCGGGTTGACCTTCACGAGGAGGGTCCTTTCGGCTGGTGGGTCACTTGTAGCGGTAGACGATCCGACCCCGCGTGAGGTCGTACGGCGAGAGCTCCACCACCACGCGGTCCTCGGGGAGGATCCGGATGTAGTGCTGGCGCATCTTGCCGCTGATGTGGGCCAGGACCTTGTGCCCGTTGCTCAGCTCGACCCGGAACATGGCGTTCGGAAGAGCTTCGACAACGGTGCCCTCGATCTCGATCACACCTTCTTTTTTGGGCATGTCCTCCGCTATCTGTCGGTCAGTCGTCTACCGTCGACCCGGGAACCTCCGCCTCCACGTGGAGGCGGTGGACCTCTCGGAGCCGTCTCACACGCCTCTTCCCGGGCGCACGCACGGGCCCAGCACGTGCTGGTCGTGAAGTGGTCCGGGCAGCCGCGAGGCACCGCGAAACAGACCCAAGTTGGGCCGACACGCAAGTTTAGGCCGCACCGGCTCACAACCCCTAATCCGGGTCGCTCCGCGGCGTACCCCCTGATCCGGCTCCGCTAGCGTGGGTCACCCGCCTCTCGAGGAGCCTGCGTGCCCGATCCCACCACCGACCGGATGGCCGTCCTCATCGACGCCGACAACACCTCGGCGAGCCACGCCAACGCGATCCTGGAGGAGCTCGCCCGCTACGGCATCCCGACCGTGAAGCGAGCGTACGGCGACTGGACGACCCAGCACCTCGTCCGCTGGAAGGACGAGCTCCACCGCCACGCCATCCAGCCGGTCCAGCAGTTCGCCTACACGACCGGGAAGAACTCCACCGACTCCGCGCTGATCATCGACGCGATGGACCTCCTCTACTCCGGCAACCTCGATGCCTTCGCGATCGTCTCCAGCGACTCCGACTTCACCCGGCTCGCCACCCGGATCCGCGAGTCCGGCAAGACCGTCTACGGCCTGGGTCGACGCCGTACGCCGGCGTCGTTGGTCGCCGCCTGCGACCGGTTCATCTTCCTCGAGGTGCTCGGGCGCGCCGACGAGTCCCCACCGCCCCAGGACCCCGCCTCCACGGAAGAGCCGCCACTGCCCGACCTGAGGCGGATCCTCACCTCGGCCGTGGAGACGACCTCGCAGGACGACGGCTGGGCGACCCTGGCCGCCCTGGGCACCTACCTCAACAAGACGCACGCGTCGTTCGACCCTCGCAACTACAGCTTCTCCAAGCTCAGCGCACTAGCGCGCGCCCAGGACTACCTCGACGTGGACCAGTCGGACGGCCAGGCACCCCGGGTACGCCTCAAGTCGACACCGGCCAAGGCACCGGCCAAGAAGACCGCGGCCCGCCGGCCGCGCAAGACCGCCAAGAAGGCGTGACCGGGCTCCGCTCCCGCGGTCACGGGCGGCGGAAGGTGCGCAGGCCCAGCGCGGCGCGAAGGCGGCGCCAGCGGTCGGCGGACGCGCTCATCGCCCGGCGCTCGGCGTCGACGAGGGTCCAGAACGCCTCGGCGTCGTCCGCGACCGGGGTGACGGGGCCGAAGACGTGGCGGTCGGCGGTGCGCGCGAGCACCGGCGCGGACTCGGTCACGAACGCGCTCGCCTGCTCGCGCCGCGTGACCCGGCCGACCGGGATGGGCTGGCCGAGGTCGCGCGCATGGTCCACCAGCTCGCGCCAGCCACCCACGAAGCGGGCCGAGACGTGCGACGCCGTACGCCGGCGACGGCGGCGCAGCACCTTCGCGCCCACGATCCCTCCGACGGCCGCGGCCACGAGGAGCAGCGGACCACCGACGTAGGCGACCGCGCGCAGGACCCAGGCCAGGAGGTGCCGGCCCGCTGCCTCGGGCGTCGGCGTCACGTGGGTCCTCTGGGTACGCAGCTCGGTGTCGGACTGGTCGCCGGCCGACGAGGGCGGCGGGATCGGCTGCGGCGGGGGAACGACGTTGCCCGTCATCTGCTGGCGCGACTGCGGCGGCAGCGCGGCCGGCTTGTCGTGGTCCATGAAGGCCGAGGTCGGCAGGGTCCGCCACGACCCGTCGCCGACCCGCACCTCGACCCACGCGTGGACGTCCGCGCCCGTGACCACCCCACCGGCGGGTACGACGGCCCCGAAGACCACCCGCGCCGGCACGCCGATCTGGTTGGCCAGGATCGCCATCCACGCGGCGTACTGCTCGTCGTCGCCGACGATGCCGCGGGAGCTCACCCCGCCCTGGTCGTCGGTGAGGCGGAACTCGTTGTGGCCGGCGTGGTAGACCCGCTCGGCCCGGGTGACCCCGTCGGAGTACTTCCCGTCCTTCTTCAGGTGGGCAGCGATCGCGAACAGCTGCTCCATCGGCGTGCTCCGGCCCTGCGCCCACTTGGCGGCGAGCGTGTCCATGAACGCGCCGTCGACGGCGGTGTCCACCAGCGGCGGCCCGGGCACGTCGCGGGGGGTGAGCGTCTGGTCGGGGAGCACGGAGTGGAAGGAGAAGGCGTCACCAGGGACGAGCCCGGCCGGCACGACGCCGGTGCCCGTGGCGAGGTTGTAGCGGAACGAGTCGGCCAGGGCCGTGGTGTCGCCGGACTCGAAGTGCAGCTGCTGCACCGCGCCCACGGTCGGCAGCCACACCCCGGAGTACGCCGGGCCGAGGGTGACCGTGCCGGTCACCGGCGTACCGGACGCCGGGTCGTCGATGGTCGAGGAGACCCGCTGGAAGGTGTCGTTGAGGGGCCCCGGCTCGGAGCCGTTGGAGGCGCCGTAGATGACCCCGTCGTACCGGTCGAGCGTCGCGATGCGTACGCGGGTGCCGGCCGGGAGGCCGGTGATCGTGAACAGCGTCTGGTGGTAGACGTTCTGCGGGTCCTGTCGCTCGGCCGGCTCCTTGACGTAGCGGCGGAACGACGCGAGCGGGGTGGGGTACTGGCCGATGTCGAAGGGCGGGCTGACGTAGGTGCGCAGCACCGTGCGGCCGCCGTCGGAGCCGGCGGCCCAGGTGCCGACCGGCAGGGCGAGGAGCGCCGCCGCCGCGAGCAGGGCACCCGCGGTCGGCGTACGCCCGAGGCGTGGGGCATGGCCATGTACGGCTCCGCCGCGCCGGTCGTGGCGTACGACGAGCCACACCAGCGCGAGGGCGGCGAAGACCACTCCCTGCAGCCACAGCGACTGCGGCCGGTGCACGCCGAGCAGGATCACCAGGGCGAGCAGTGCGAGCGGCGCCGCCAGCGGGGCCGCCGCGACCAGCCAGGCGGGGCCACGCTCGACGGACGCGAGCAGCGTGCCGGCCACGCCGCCGACCAGCCCCAGGAGGAAGGGCAGCACCAGCAACGGGTCGGTCGCATCGAGGGGCGGCAGCGTGGTGAGGAGCTCCTTCCAGCCGAAGAGCGCCTCGTGGGTGAGCAGCCTGGCGCTGGCCGGGCCGGGGAGCAGCGCGGCCGAGCCGCGCCCGTGCAGGCAGATCGCGCCACCGAGCCCGTAGAGCGCGACGAGCGCCAGCGCCACGGCCGACACCGCCGGCCACCCGAGCAGCCGGCTGAGCAGGGCGGTGGCCGCGCCGACCAGGACGCCGAGCATCCCGATCACCAGGAACACCCAGCCCTGGTACGTCGGTGCGAGGCCGGCGAGGGTCACCAGCAGCAGGCCGCCGAGCAGGCCGAGGTCCACCCGGGTACGGCGGTCGGGCAGGGGCATGCTCATCGCACGCTCCACTGGAGCAGCTGCGGCGCGTCCTCCTTGGTCGGCACCCGGAGCACCGGCAGCCCGGCCACCTCGGTGACGGTCGCCTGGGCGGACGGGTCCACGACCAGCGCGAACCGGCGTACCTCCGGGGGGAACGCCGCCGCGGCGCGCTGGAGGTCCTGGAACGGCGCGAGGGGGCCGGTGAGCAGGAAGACCACGCTGGTGTCGGGGGCGGCGACGGCCACCCGCTGGGCGGTCGCCACCAGGCCGACGTCGCCGACCTCGGCCCGGCACAGGGCGTCGAGCGCGACGTGTCCGCCGGCACCGCTCGAGGCGCGGTGCCCGCAGGCGAACGACACGTCGAACTCGTCGAGGATCGAGCGCCGGATGATCGAGGCCGCGACCGACATCGCCGTCTCGAACTCGTCGGCCGCCGCCCAGACCGCCGAGGAGTCGTCGACCACCACGGTGGCGTGGCTGCGGCGGGTGTCGAGGTACTGGCGCACGAGCAGCGCACCCTCACCGCCCGCTCCCATGGCCTTCGCCGAGGACCGCCAGTGGATGTGGCGCAGGTCGTCACCCGGGGTGTACTCGCGCAGCGTGTGGAAGGCGAGGTCGCTCTGCGACAGGGCGTCGGTCGACACACCCTCGAGGTCGCGGAGCAGCCCGGCGCCGAAGGCCTCGAGCGGCACCATCGGCGGGCGCACCATGATCTCGGTGACGCCGGTCCACTCGACGTCGAGGGAGCAGAGCCCGAGCGGGTCGCCGCGCCGGGTGACCACCGGACCGACCGGGATGACGCCGCGCCGGTCGGTGCGGATGGTGAGGTTGTCGTCGTTGGCGGCACCCTCGGCGAGCGTGGGTACGGCGTACCGGTGCAGCACCGGGCCTACCGGGATCTCCAGCACGGTGGGCAGCAGGCGCCGCGGGGCGAGGTTGGTGACGGTGACGCTCGCCGCGACCGAGTCGCCGGCCACCACCCGCTCGGGCTGGAGGCGCAGGTCGACGCGGACCGTCGTACGGCCGAGCAGGAACGGCAGGGCGAGCCCGACCAGCAGCAGGCAGGCCGCGGAGAGCACCGCCACCTCGCGCCACTGGGCCAGGGACGCGACGACGGCCAGGAGCAGGCCGAGACCCAGGACGACCCACCCGATCGGGTTGACCACCCTGAGCACGGCTCCCGCGCGGCCGGCGATCATCGGCGACTCACTCCACCCGGTCGGTCGGCGGGGAGACGGAGTCGAGCAGCCGGCCGATCACGTCCTCGACGGTCACGCCGCTGAACTGTGCCTCCGCGTCGAGGAGGAGTCGGTGGCACAGCACCGACTGCGCCAGCTCCTTGATGTCGTCGGGCAGCACGTGGTTGCGACCCTCGGCCGCGGCCCAGGTCTTGGCGACCCGGATCATGGCCAGGCAGCCGCGGGCCGAGAGCCCGAGCCGGACATGGGGCTGGCGGCGCGACTCCTCGGCGAGCTCGGCGACGTAGGACACCACCGCCGGGTCGACGTAGACGTCGTCGGCCAGCCCGCTCATCTGCGCGATGGTCTGGGACGTGATCACCGGTGCGACCAGGGCGGCGCGGTCGCGGACCTTCGCGTTGACGAGCAGCTCGACGGTCGCGGACCGGTCGGGGTACCCCAGCGCCGACTTCATCAGGAACCGGTCGAGCTGCGCCTCGGGCAGCCGGTACGTGCCGGCCTGCTCGATGGGGTTCTGGGTGGCGATCACCATGAACGGCCGCCCCACCGAGTGGGGGACGCCGTCGATGGTGACGCGGTTCTCCTCCATCACCTCCAGCAGCGCCGACTGGGTCTTGGGCGACGCGCGGTTGATCTCGTCGGCGAGCACGATCGTGTGGAAGATCGGTCCGGGGTGGAACTCGAAGCTCCCCTTGTGCTGGTCGTAGACGGTCACGCCGACCACGTCGCTGGGCAGCAGGTCGGGGGTGAACTGGATGCGGGCATGGCTGCCCTGCACCGTGTTCGCCAGCGATCGCGCCAGCATCGTCTTGCCGGTGCCGGGGAAGTCCTCGAGCAGCATGTGCCCCTCGGACAGCAGGCACGTCAGGGCGAGCCGTACGACGTGCCGCTTGCCGAGCACGGCCTGCTCCATGTTGTGCGTCAGCTCGTCGAAGGTCTTGGCGAACCACTCGGCCTGCTGTTCGGAGATCGTCACTGGTGGGTGTCCTCGCTAGTTGGGCCAGCTGAAGGTGTTCGTGGCGCTCTGGCCGTTCTGTCCGGTCGAGTTGTCGCAGGAGACGGAGATCTGGGCCCCGGGGTTGCCGTAGTAGGCGTCGATCTGGTTCGCGCCGTTGCCGAGCGTCCAGGTGCGCCCGATCCAGTCGGGCCGGTCGCCGGCCGAGAGACGGCAGGTGATCGTCCCCGGGTCGCCCCGGTCGTCGACGACCGTGTCGAGGTTCAGCACCACGAATCCGCAGCTCGCGTCGGTGCAGGGCGGCTCGAACCCTCGCTGCCGGCAGGCGGGACCGCCCCCGCCGCCGTCGTTGCAGAGGGCACCGCGCGAGATGGACACATGGGCCTGCGGAGGTGACGCGGCCCGGCCCGACGTGCGCCGGGTCGCGGTCTGCCGCGGGACCTGCGGGTCCCTCATGTCCACCCGCGCCTGCTCGGTGTTGTCGTAGCCGAGGTCGACCGGGTCGGAGGCGACCGTGAACGGGCCGGCCGGCAGGTTCCAGGTCTGGGTCGTGCCGTCACCGTGGGTGAGCACGAGCTGGGCCGGGCGGCCGTTGGTGTCGCCCGAGATCTGGTAGCTCACGTTGGGACCGTTGGCGGTCGCGGTGAACGTCGTGATCGTGCTGTCGCGCAGCGGCCCGTAGGCCTGCACGCTCTGCTGTCCCGAGGTCGTGCACCGGCCGAACTCGTTGCAGACCCGGAGCGAGATGTCGAAGGACGAGTCGTCGTCGGGCACGTCGATCGTGTGCGTGTGCGTCCCCGTCTCGTCGAAGGTGCGGTTCACCGTCGTCCCGACCAGGATGTCGACCTTGGACTGGGCGCCGCGCGAGTCCGGGACGGTGTAGCTGAGCTGGATCTCCTGGTCGTTCCCGGTCGGGGTCGCGGTCCAGTCGTTGCCCCACGACGACGGGTGGCCGACCGCCTGGTACGTCGTACCGACGCTGTGGGCCGAGGTCGTGCCGGCGCCGTGCTTGTTCGTCGCGGTCACCGTGTAGGTGTAGGTGCGCCCGTCGTACGGCATGCCCTGGTCCGTGCAGGTCAGGGCCGCGATGTGGCGGCACACGACGGTGCCGTCGCGATAGACGTCGTAGCGCACCTCGGGCGGGCCGTTGGGGTCGACGCCGCTCCAGGAGACGAGGACCTCGGCGGTGCCGCCGTCCTGGGGTACGTCGGTCACGACCGGCTTGCCCGGGGCCACCGGCGTGCCCATCGGGCGGAACCACGGGGACACGTAGACGGTGCCGGGACCGAGCCCGTTGTAGGGGACGATCGTGAAGCGGTAGCGGTCGTCGTTGGTGAGTCCCGAGATGGTCGCGTGCCGGCCGGTCACCCGCATCGAACGGCCCGCGCCGGTCCAGGTGATCTGGTACGTCGTCACGGCCGTGCCCTGCAGCGGCGGCCGCTTCCAGGCGAGGGAGATGAAGTGGTCACCCTGCTCGGTCATCCGGACCGCGCTGACCTGGCCCGCCTTCGCATCGGGGATCGCCGGCCGCGACGGCAGGCTCCAGGGACCCCAGCCGACGGCGTTGCGGGCGCGCGCGGAGAAGTGGTACGTCGTACCGTTGTGGAGGCCGGTGACGGTGCAGCTGGTCGAGCCGCAGGAGACGACCTTCCCGTGGTCGTCGCGCACCTGGTAGCCGGTCACCGGCGAGCCGTTGGCGACGGCCGGGGTGAACGTCATCGGCACGCGTGAGTCATGCGGCTGGGCGTCCGGCAACGGCTTCCCGGGACGGCCGGGGACGTCGAGGATGTCGAGCGACAGGAGACCCTGCACGCGTCGCTCGGGCCCGGCGTTCGGCCCCGCGTCGCTCATCACGATGCGGAACGACGCGTGCCCGTGGACGTGCTGCGGCGCGCGCAGCGTGACCGACGAGCCCTGCGCCGTGATCCGTACCGGGACGCCCCCGGTCTGGCTCACCGACACGACCGACGGCTGTGGGTTGCGCACGCCGGGGATGAGGTACTGGGTCAGGTCGACGGTGCGGGTCTCGCCGTACCGCAGGTCGGAGACGTGGATCGGGATCAGCCGCGGCGGGGCCGCCTTCTGGACCCGGATCCGGATCTGCCCCTGGTCGCTGCCCGAGGCCGACACGTCGAGCACCGCCGTGCTCCCCGGCCGTACGCTGCTGCCCGCCCGCACCTGGACGCGCGAACCGCTCACCGGCCCGAGGCTCAGGCCGCTGCTCGCGTGCTGCCACGCCGCCTGGTAGTGCAGCCGGGAGACCTGTGCGGGGTCGATCGTCCACACATGACAGAGCGCGCGGATGTCGACGGTGATGGTCCCGCTCTGCGGCACGGTGAGGCTGTTGCTCGGGCACCGCAGGATCGGTTTGTCCGCGCCCACCTGTATCGGCACCGTGAGCACGACCTTCTGGTCGTGCTCGGCGCTCTGGGCACTGGCACCGGTCGCAGTGGTGACCTCGAACGCCATCGCGCCCGGGCCGGTGTAGTGCCGCCCCGAGTCGAGACGGAACGTGTCGTTGCCCGTGACCACCGCGTCCACACCGGGGCGGGGCGACGTCCAGACCCGGCTCGCCGAGGTGAACCGCACCGGTCGGCCGGACGGGTTGACGACGAAGTCGGACAGCGACCCGGCGTACGAGCCGTCCGGCTTCAGCCGGAGCAGGGCGCCGCGCTTGACGAAGGGACGGCCGCCGGTCCCCGCGGGCACGTAGAGGTTGGCGGTGGTGGCGCCGCCGTCACGGTCGGTCACCACGAACGGTACGACGATCGGGTCGTGCCCCCGGGAGACGCGGATCCGGGAGCCGCCGACCACGCGAGCCTTGACGCCGTGCGGTGCCAGCACCTGGGCGATCTGCAGCCCGGAGACCGGCCCGTCGGGGTCGTACGCCGTCGAGAGCACGTCGGTGGTGACCGTGGCGCCGTTGCCGGTCGAGCCGAAGGCGTCGGAGACGACCGGCGGGTTGTTGAAGCCGGGCACGGTCGTCAGCGTGACCGCGGCCTGCGACACGTCGAGCCCGTTGCTGATCCGGTAGACCACGACCTCGTTGCGGCCGGTCGCGCTCGTCGGCGCCTTGATCCGCACCGGACCTGTCGGTGACTCGAGGCCGACACCGGCCGGCGGGTCGACCAGGCTGACCGTCACCCGGTCGCCGGACGACACCAGGTCGTTGGCGAGCACGTCGACGGACGCCGTACGGCCGGGGGCGACGGTCAGCGCGTCGGCCACCGCCAGCGGCGCCTGGGGCGTGCCCGGCGGTGCGATGACCACCCGGACGGTGCCGGTCGCCGTCGCACCGAGCGAGTCGGTGAGCTGGTAGCCGAACTCGTCGGTGCCGACGCTGCCCGGGTAGGCCTGGTAGTCGATGGAGTTCGCGCCGATCCGGAGCACGCGGCCGAGACCCGGCGGGGTGTCGAGGCCGAGGATCGTCACCGCGTCGCCGTCGGGGTCGACGCCCGAGCCGGGCAGCCGCAGCTTCATGGTGTCGCCGGACACCACGCGCCCCTCGAGCGGCGGCGGCTCCGGCGGGTCGTTGCTCTTCTGCCTCGGTACGACGGTCACGTCGAGGATGCCGGGCGCGGTCGCCCCCGACGCGTCGACCGCGACGTACTGGACCTTCACGTCCTGGGAGTCGGAGATCCCCGCCGGAGCGACGTAGCGCACCTGACGACCCACGGCGTACGCCGAGCCGACCGGCCCGTCGGCCCCCTCGTGCGTGACCTCGAGCCGGCCGGGCCGCTGCCCGGCGACGGAGGGCACGAGGTCGAGCTGGTCACCCGCGGGGCTGAAGTCGTTGTCGAGCACGGGCACCGAGACGGAGTTGCCGGCCCGCACGGTCACCTCGTCGTCGCTGGTGACCGGGGTGTCGTCGGCGGGCTCGGAGCGCTGGTCGACGACGACCTGGCCGGTGACACCCGAGCGCTCCCCGTCGCTGACCTGGTAGCTCACCACCTGCGGGCGAGGGGTGAGCGTGCCCCGGGGTGCCGAGATGCGTAGCCAGCGGCCGTCCACCACGCCGACGTCGAGCTGCGTGGGGTCGTCGGCGGTCGCGGTCTGCACCTCGAGCAGCCCGCCCGACGGGTCGGAGTCGTTGGCGAGCACGTCGACGAGCGACGGCGCCTGGCCGCGCAGGGTGACCTGGTCGGGCATCGCGACCGGGTCCTGCGGGTTGTGCGCGGGCGCGCGGACGTCGACCCGGATCCGGCCGGCGCTCGCCTTCGCGTTGCCGTAGGCCGCCTGGTAGTCGAGGAAGTACGTATGGGCAGCCGGGCTCTCGAGCGTGATCGTGCCCTTGTCGAGGTCGGTGTCGACGCGGGCCCCGCCCGGCTGGGCCACCCGTCCGGCCAGGGCGAGGTCGGCCTGCGGGTCCAGGGGGTCGGAGCCGGGCAGGTCGTTGAGCAGCGGTTTGATCGTGATCGGCTTCCCGGCCCGGCCCACCACGACGTCCGGCTCGGCCACCGCGGGGTACGACGTGTCGCTGTCCGGGCTCTCGACGCGGAAGGTCAGCGTGCGTTCGACCGGCGCCGAGAGCCCGTCGGTCGCGGCGTACCGGACGCGCACGAGGCCGGAGGTGTCCGGGGCGTGGAACCGGACGGATCCTGCCTCGGTCGCGCTCGCCACGGCTCCCTGGTCGGTGCCCGACCCCGGCGTCGCCGAGACCAGCGACAGCGCGTCGCCGTCCTTGTCGTCGCGCCAGTCGGCCAGCACGGGGACCGTCATCGTGCCCGACGCCGGGACGTTCCAGATGCGCGGCTTCGCGCCCCGGCGCAGGGTCGGCGGGGCGTTCACGTCACCGACGCGGGCGTGGACGCGGACCGTCGCATGGCCCGAGACGCCGTCGCGTCCGTCGTCGATGAAGTACTCGAAGCTCGTGACTCCCGAAGCCCCGGGCGGAAGCGTGAGGTCGACGGTCTGGCCGTCGGGGCTGATCCGCACCGAGGTCCGCGGGTCGGACACCTGCTGCACGGCTCGGATCGCGAGCAGCCGGCCGGGTGGCGCGCTGTCGTTGTCGAGGGGATGGAGCACCGTCGACCGGCCGGGGCGCGCGCCGAAGGTGTCGTCCTTGGCCTTGGGCGGGCGCCGGTCGCCGAGCGACGGGTGGTCGTTGTGCTGGTCGTGGCTGGTCTTGGTCGGGGCGGAACGGAAGGCGTCCCAGTTGTCGATCCGCTGCGGCTGGGCGTGGTCGATGTCCCAGACGGCACCGTCGCCGCGGTCGTTGAGGACGATCTGGTCGCGGTTGACCCGGAACACCAGGTCGGTCGTCTGGGTGCGCAGACCCGCCACCTGGGGGTCGCCGCCGTCGCAGCGGGTCGCGACGAAGCCTGTGCCGCCGGACCACGCGCCGTACGAGCAGGAGCCGAGGCGCACCGGACGGGCCGGTCGCCCGGAGACCTGGTCGGCCACGGTCGCGACCGCACCGCTCGCCAGGTCGACCGAGAGCAGCTGGGTGGGCGTCGCGACGAGCACGTCGGACGCGTCGGGTCCGGGCTGTTGCAACACGGAGCCGGGAGGTACGCGGGCGTCGACACCGCCGACGGCACGGAGCAGGCCAGCGGCCGGGTCGAGCGCGACCGGCGTCTCTCCCACGGTGGTCAGCTGGAGCGACCTCGCCCCGGCGCCGGGGCGACCGGCGAGGTGCTGGGTGTGCAGCGGCCCGAAGCCCGTCGACGACGGTGTCGTGGTGAGCAGCGTGCCGGTGACCGCCGAGAGGGCGACGACCGTCCCGGAGTCGGTGACGGCCAGCGCCGCGGACCTGCCCACGGTGGCCAGGGGCTTGGCCTCCCGTCCGACCGCGGTCAGGTCGGGTACGCCGTCCACGGTGTCGACGCGGGTGGCCCACAGAGCGCCGGTCTCGGTGTCCACGACGGCGACCGTCCCGCCGCCGGCCTGCACCTGGGGCGCGGCCGGGATGGGCACCGACGAGCTGGCCGGGGCACGCATCGTCGAGGGGTCGAGCGGCTCGATCGTGCCGCCCGAGAGGTTGACCCCCACCACGGCCGATTCGTCCTGGACCACGTCGAGGTTGGCGTTGAGCCCGGCGAAGACGGCACCGTCGAGCTGGCCGATCGGCTTGTTCATCCGGCCGTAGGCGCTGTCGCGGTTGTCGGTGACCCAGATGCCACCGTCGTTGAGGCGGGTCTGGTGGGCGCGGTAGCCCTCGGCGGCGACGGCGTACGCGACCACCGCGCCGAGCGCCAGGACCAGCGCAAGGTACGACGCCAGGGCGACGCGATGCCGCCGTACGACTGCCCCGAGATCCACGCCGTCTCCTGCCACCGAGATGTCCGTCACGGAGCCTAGGTTGAGGTCCGGTGACCCGCCAAACGGTTCACCGTTCTGTGACCGGTTTGCGCTCATCGCCGGGTCGGTGGTGACAATGTGGCCCCGTCGTCTCGTGGGCCCCGGCCCCTCGGCGACGCCTCCGACCACCGCCGACTCGAGCGAGGCGACCCGTGACCCCAGCCGACCCGGGCCTGTGGCGCTATGCGCCCGGCTCCGGCCTGCTGCTCGGCACCGGCGACCGCTGGCTGCTGCTCGCCGACCAGCCCGACGAGGGGGTGATCCTCGACCTGTGGGACGCCCTCACCTCGGTCGGCCTGGAGCAGGCGCTGGCCGTGCTCGAGCGGGCGTACGCCGGTCGGGTGCCCGCGGTGGCGGGCTGGGAAGCCGGGCACGCCGTGGTGCGCGGCGATGGCGCCGTGTGCGAGCACGAGGAGCTCACGGTGGGGCTACTGGTCGAGGGACCCTGGCTGCCGCTGGTCGGCGGGATCGTGGCCGGTGCGGCCGCGCGCCGCGCGTCGGCGAGCCCCGCGGCCGGACGCAGGAGGCTGATCGACGGGATCCCCGACGACATCGCGGCCTCGGTCGGGCCCGACGTGCCGGCACGCTACGACGCGGCCCGGGGCACCGAGCGGCTCGGCGTCGACACCCAGCCACCCGAGACCGCCGGGGAGCCCGTCGACCATCCCGACCTGGGCACCGGCGGCACCGTACGCCGTACGCCCGACCACGACGGCCGTACGACGACCCGCACGGCCGCGTCCGGCGACGTGGAGGCCGACCCCTTCCGGCAGCCGACGCACGAGACCGTGCTCGCGGTGTTCTGCGTCCACGGGCACCCGACGCCGGCGTACTCCTCCGAGTGCCGGGTCTGCCAGGACGAGATCCCGCCCCAGGACCCGCGCCGCATCCCGCGCCCCCGGCTCGGCGGGCTGCGGCTCCCCGGTGGTGAGGTCGTGGCGCTCGACCGCGGCGTGGTCATCGGCCGCCGTCCGACCCCGGTCGACGACCAGGGCGAATGGCCCCACCTGGTCACGGTGCCACCCGAGTCGTCGTACGTCTCACGGGTGCACGTGCACGTCCAGATCGACGGCTGGCTGGTGATCGTCCGCGACCTGGGCTCCCGTGGCGGGACCACGCTGCGCGTCCCCGGGCGTGCGCCCGAGACGATCCGTGCCCAGGAGCCCCACGTGCTCGAGCCCGGGCACGCCCTCCTCCTGGCCGACGAGTACGAGGTCGGGTACGACGTCTCTCCGGACCTGTCGACGTGAGCGGCCCGTCGCTCCCCGGCTTCCGGTTCGTCCAGGTCCTCGGCTCCGGCGGCTTCGCCGACGTCCACCTCTACGAGCAGGAGTGGCCGAGCCAGAAGGTCGCCATCAAGGTGGTGCGCACGGAGGTGCCGCTCACCGAGCGTGAGAAGGGGATGTTCACCTCCGAGGCCAACGCGATGGCGCGGCTGGCCGACCACCCCTACATCGTCTCGGTGATGACCGCGGGCACGACCAGCGCCGAGGAGGGATCGCGGCCGTACCTCGTGATGCGTTACTGCCCGCCCCCCGACCTCGGCGCCCGGGTCCAGGCCCAGCCGATGTCGGTCCCCGACGCGGTCAGTACCGGCATCAAGCTGGCGAGCGCCGTCGAGACCGCCCATCGCAGCGGCATCATCCACCGCGACATCAAGCCCTCCAACGTGCTGGTCACGCCGTACCACGAGCCCGCGCTGACCGACTTCGGCATCGCCGGCCGCCTGCACGAGATCGAGGGCGACCACGAGGTCCGCATCTCCTACCCCTGGTCGCCGCCCGAGCTGCTCGACGGCCGCTCCAACGGATCGGTCGCCTCCGACGTCTACTCCCTCGGCGCCACGATCTGGAACCTGCTGGTCGGCCGCTCGCCGTTCTCGATCCCGAACGGCGACAACTCCTCGCGGGCCCTGAGTGCCCGGATCCTGCACTCGACGCCACCGCGCACCCAGCGGCCCGACGTACCCCAGGCACTCGACCAGCTGCTCGCCCAGTGCCTCGCCAAGACGCCGGAGCACCGGCCGGCCTCGGCGCTGGAGCTCGCCCGCAGCCTGCAGCGGATCGAGGCACAGGCCGGCTACTCGCGTACCCCCATCGCCGTCGAGGGCGACCGACCCGACCAGGCGACCGCGGTCCCGCGCGAGGCGGAGGGTGACCAGACGCAGCTCAAGCCGGTGAGCCTCGTGTCCGGGTCCGCCCCGCGCGACGTCGCGACCCCGTCACCGTCGGCGCCGGAAGGTCCGACGGGGTCCAGCGCGATGCGGTCGCCGGTGCTGTGGTGGTCGCTCGCCGCGGTCGTGCTCCTGGTGACCGCGGTCGTGGGCGGTGCCATCCTCGCCTCGCACCACGGCGACAGCGGGCCTCCCTCAGCGGGCCCCACCACCCACGACACCGTGGTGCCGGGCACCGTGCCGAGGCCCGTGGTCACCGCGAAACGGGTCGGTCGATCGGTGGAGTTCCGGTGGCGGGCAGCCGACCAGCCGCAGGCCGGCGACTCGTTCCAGTGGCGCCTCCCGCGCCGCGGCGGCACCCATCTCACGACGTCACCCTCGGTCACGGTCCGGTCGCCCGGACGGGTCTGTCTACAGGTCCGGCTGGCCCGCCCCGGCCTCCCCCCGTCGACGTACGCCGGCGCCTGCGCGTGAACGTTTGAGCCCGCTCGCGGGCGGGGCGGACCGACATCGGGCCGCAGCGCCGCAGGTCTCCGGTCCTCCGCGCCGCCTGACCCGAGGCGACCACTCAGGCCGGTGTGCGGAACCGGTCCGACGCCAAGCTGGCCACGGTGGTGACGGCGAGCGTGCCCACGATGACGGCCAGCGAGACCCAGATCGGGATGTCGGGTGCCCACGAGACGCGGTCGCCGCCGTTGACGAAGGGCAGCGTGTTCTCGTGCATGGCGTGGAGCACGAGCTTCACGCCGATGAAGAGGAGCAGGAACGACAGGCCGTAGGAGAGGTAGACGAGCCGGGTGAGGAGGCCGCCGATCAGGAAGTAGAGCTGGCGCAGACCCATCAGCGCGAAGATGTTGGCGGTGAGCACGAGGTAGGGCTCGCTGGTCAGCCCGTAGATGGCCGGGATCGAGTCGAGCGCGAAGAGCAGGTCGGTGACGCCGAGCGTGAGCACCACGAGGAACATCGGCGTGAAGAGTCGCGATCCCTCCTTCCGGACGGTCAGGCGGGCGCCGTTCCACGTGTCGCTGAAGTGCAGCCGCCCTCGTGCCCACCGCACCAGCCGGGGCTCGTCGTACCCGCCCTCCTCCGCACCACCCTCGCGAGCCAGGTTGACGGCGGTCAGCACGAGGAACGCCCCGAAGACGTAGAACACCCAGCTGAACTCGTGGATCGCGGCGGCCCCCGCGGCGATGAAGATGCCGCGCAGCACGAGGGCGAGCACGATCCCGACCAGCAGCGCCGACTGCTGCAGCTCACGGGGTACGGCGAGCTTGCCCATGATCACGATGAAGATGAAGAGGTTGTCGACCGAGAGCGAGTACTCGGTGAGCCATCCGGCGAAGAACTCCCCGCCGTACCGCGCGCCGGAGAGCAGCAGCACGCCGACGCCGAACGCGATCGCGAGCGCGACGTACGCCGTGAGGGCCAGCGACGTCTCCTTGGTGCTCGGCTCGTGCGGGCGACGCCCGATCACGAACACGTCGAACACCAGGATCGCCGTGGTCACCAGGACGGTGGTCCACCACACCCACGGGACGACGTCCATGTCACGCCCCAGCGACGGAGCTTGCTAGGGCGGTGTTCAGGGCGGGAGGTCGAGGAGCGTCGGCTCGAACCGAGCCCGCGAGGGTCGAGCGACGCGTCTCGAGACCCGGTGACGTGCCGGTGGACGCGACCCGCGCCTCGCGCGGCACGGCCATCAGCGCCCGCCGTACGGCGCGCCCAGTGCGGCCAGCCGCTCCGCGCCGCCGTCGAGCGCCGTCAGCACCCAAGGGCCGTCGGGCGTCAGGGTGAAGGTGTGCTCGAAGTGCGCCGCGCGTGACCCGTCGGCGGTGACGACGGTCCACTCGTCGCCGAGCACCTCGGTCTCCTGGGTGCCCAGGGTGACCATCGGCTCGACCGCGAGCGCCAGGCCGGGCACCAGCTTGGGCCCGCGTCCGGGACGGCCGACGTTGGGCACGTTGGGCGGCATGTGCATCGCGCTGCCGATGCCGTGGCCGACGTAGTCCTCGAGGATGCCGTAGGCACCGTGGGACCGGATCGACGACTCGACCGCGTGGGAGATGTCGGTGACCCGGCCTCCGAGGCGGGCCGAGGCGATGCCGGCCCACAACGACTCCTCGGTGACCCGCATCAGCTCGAGCACGTCGTCGGCCACCTCGCCGATCGCGACGGTGATCGCGGCGTCGCCGTGCCAGCCCTCGACGATGGCGCCGCAGTCGATCGAGATGACGTCTCCCTCGACCAGCGCCCGTGACCCGGGGATGCCGTGCACGACCTCCTCGTTGACCGATGCGCAGATGGTGGCCGGGAAGGGCGGGTAGCCGTAGCCCTGGAAGGACGGGATGCCGTCGTGGGAGCGGATGTGGTCCTCGGCGAGTGCGTCCAGCTCGCCGGTCGTGACACCCGGCCGGCAGGCGCCGCGCAACAGCTCGAGGGTCTCGCCGACCAGGAGACCCGCGCGCCGCATCAGGTCGATCTGCGCCGGGGTCTTGATCTCCAGGCCGCGTTCGAGGAAGCCCATGTCAGGGACGCCGTCGTCTCAGGACTGGGGTACGACGTCGAGCGCGTCGAAGATCCGCTTCGTCACGTCGTCGACCTCACCCATGCCGTCGATCTCGTGCACGATCCCGCGCCTGCGGTAGACGCCGATCAGCGGCTGCGTCTGCTCGCCGTACACCTCCTGGCGCCGGCGGATGACGTCCTCGGTGTCGTCGGCACGGCCCTCGGTCTGCGCGCGGTGCAGCAGCCGGCCGACCACCTCGTCAGCGGCCGCCGTGAGTACGACGACCGCGTCGAGCCGGTGCCCGGTGAACGCGATCATCCCGTCGAGCTCCTCGACCTGGGCCAAGGTGCGGGGATAGCCGTCGAGCAGGAACCCGGGTGCCGCGTCGGGCTCGTCGATGCGCGCCCGCACCATCAGGTTGGTGACCTCGTCGGGGACGTACTCGCCAGCGTCCATGTACTCCTGGGCCTTCTTGCCCAGCTCGGTGCCGCTCGTCACGTTGGCCCGGAAGATGTCACCGGTCGAGATGGCGGGGATGCCGAAGTGCTCGGCGACCACCTTGGCCTGAGTGCCCTTCCCGGCCCCCGGTGGCCCCATCAGAATCAGTCTCACGGGATCGGCCGGCCCTCGACCGTCGGGGTCCCCGCGGCGTTGTCGGGAGGAGGAGCGAAGCGGGAGAGACCGAGAACGTCGTGCGGTGACATCAGCGCAGGAACCCTTCGTAGTTGCGCTGCTGCAGCTGGCTCTCGATCTGCTTCACCGTGTCGAGCGCGACGCCGACCATGATCAGGATGGACGTGCCGCCGAAGGGGAAGTTCTGGTCGGCGCCGATCAGCACGAAGGCGATCAGCGGGATCAGGGCGACCAGACCGAGGTACAGCGCGCCCGGCAGCGTGATGCGGGACAGGACGTAGGACAGGTAGTCCTCGGTCGGCTTGCCCGCCCGGATCCCGGGGATGAAGCCGCCGTACTTCTTCATGTTGTCCGCCACCTCTTCAGGGTTGAAGGTGATCGACACGTAGAAGTAGGTGAAGAAGACGATGAGCAGGAAGAACGTGAGCATGTAGAGCGGGTGGTCACCGCGGACGAGGTATCGCCGGATCCACACCGACCAGCCGGTGCTGCTGGAGTTGAACTGCGAGGCCATGGCCGGCAGGTAGAGCAGCGACGACGCGAAGATCACCGGGATGACGCCGGCCTGGTTGACCTTGATCGGGATGTACGTCGACGAGCCGCCGAACATCTTGCGGCCGACCATCCGGCGGGCGTACTGCACGGGGATCCGGCGCTGGGCCTGCTCGATGAAGATGACGGCCGCGATGATCACCATCCCGATCACGACGACGACCGCGAAGACCCACCACCCCTTGGACTTGCCCACCGACCACAGGGAGCTGGGGAAGCGCGCGACGACCTGGGTGAAGATCAGGATCGACATGCCGTTGCCGATGCCACGGTCGGTGATCAGCTCGCCGAGCCACATGATCACCGCGGTGCCGGCGGTCATCGTGATCACCATGACCAGGAAGGTCTTGGTGGAGTTGTCGTACAGCAGCGGGAACCTCGTGCTGTCGCAGCCAGAGAGCAGGTTGCCGGAACGCGCGAGGGCCACGATGCCGGTGGCCTGGAGCAGCGCGAGCCCGAGGGTCAGGTAGCGGGTGTACTGGGTGATCTTGGTCTGGCCCGCCTGGCCTTCCTTCTTCAGCGCCTCGAGCCGCGGGATGACCACGACGAGCAGCTGCAGGATGATGCTGGCGGTGATGTAGGGCATGATGCCGAGCGCGAAGATCGTCAGCTGCAGCAGCGCGCCGCCGGAGAACAGGTTGATCAGGTTGAAGGCGCCGCCGGAGGCGCCCTTGATGCACTCGTGGACGTGCGACACGTTCACGCCCGGAGCGGGGATCTGCGACCCGAGCCGGAAGAGCGCGATGATCATCAGGACGAACAACAGCTTGCGCCGCAGGTCCGGGGTACGGAACGCGTTGACGTAGGCGCCTAGCACTGCATCCTCTTCCTCGGTCTCGCTCTCATGCATCGACCTGTTGCTGACCCCGCCCGAGCGGCGACTTCCGGCCCTCGTCCACCATCCGCAGAGGCCGCCGGAAGCCTAACAGGCAGTCCACAGGGGTAGAGAGGCACGAACCGACGGGCCACAGCCCGCCCGGCCCGCGCCTCACGCGGTGGTTTCAGACGACCGTGGTGGAACCGCCGGCCGCCTCGATCTTGTCCTTGGCCGACGAGGAGAACGCCTGGGCGCTCACCTGACAGGCCACCGCGAGGTCGCCCTGGCCGAGAACCTTGACCGGCTGGCCCTTGCGGACCGCGCCCTTGGCCACGAGGTCGTCGACGGAGACCGTCCCGCCGTCCGGGAAGAGCTCGCCGAGCTTGTCGAGGTTCACGACCTGGAACTCGACCTTGAACGGGTTGCGGAAGCCCTTCAACTTCGGCAGCCGCATGTGCAGGGGCATCTGGCCGCCCTCGAACGACGCAGGCACCTGGTAGCGGGCCTTCGTGCCCTTGGTGCCGCGGCCGGCGGTCTTGCCCTTGGAGCCCTCACCCCGGCCGACCCGGGTCTTGGGGGTCTTGGCACCGGGCGCGGGGCGCAGGTGGTGGAGTTTCAACGTCATGACTTACTCGACTTCCTCGACCGTCACCAGGTGACGGACGGTGTGGACCATGCCACGGATCTCGGGACGGTCCTCTTTCACGACCACGTCGCCGATCCGCTTGAGACCGAGCGAGCGCAGGGTCTCGCGCTGGTTGAGCTTGGCGCCGATGGAGCTCTTCAGCTGCTTCACCTTCAGCTGTGCCATCAGTGCGCCACCTCCGCCGCACCCTCGGCCTGCGCCCGGAGCAGTGCCGCCGGAGCGACCTGCTCGACCGGGAGACCCCGGCGGGACGCCACGGCCTGGGGCTGCTCGAGCAGCTGCAAGGCGGCGACCGTCGCGTGCACGATGTTGATCTGGTTGGACGATCCGAGCGACTTGCTGAGCACGTCGTGGATGCCGGCACACTCGAGTACGGCGCGCACCGGACCGCCGGCGATCACGCCGGTACCGGGGGCAGCAGGACGCAGCATGACCACGCCCGCGGCCCTCTCGCCCTGGACGGGGTGCGGGATCGTGCCCTGGATGCGTGGCACCCGGAAGAACGACTTCTTGGCCTCCTCGACGCCCTTGGCGATCGCCGCCGGCACCTCCTTGGCCTTGCCGTACCCGACGCCGACCATGCCATCGCCGTCGCCGACCACCACGAGGGCGGTGAAGCTGAAGCGACGACCGCCCTGGACGACCTTCGCGACCCGGTTGATCGCGACGACGCGCTCGACGTACGCGCTCTTCTCGGCGCCACCGCCGCGACGATCGTCACGGCCGCGGCCCTGGCGATCACCGCCACTGCGCTGTCCGCGCTGGGCTCCGCTCATGAGGTTTCCTCTTTCCTTGAAAGTCCGCTGTGCTCGCGTCGTGCCATCAGAAGTCCAAGCCACCTTCGCGGGCGGCATCGGCGAGGGCCGCGATGCGGCCGTGGTACTGGTGTCCCGCGCGGTCGAAGACCACGGACTCGATGCCACGGGTCTTGGCCCGCTCGGCGACACGCTCGCCGACCAGCTTGGCCTTGGCGGTCTTGTCACCTTCGAGGGCGCGCAGGTCGGCCTCCATGCTGGAGGCGGAGACCAGCGTCCTGCCCACGAGGTCGTCGACCACCTGGACGCTGATGTGCTTGGACGACCGGGTGACCACGAGGCGCGGCCGCTCGGCGGTCCCGGACAGCTTCTTGCGGCCCCGCAGCTGACGCTGGAGGCGGGACTTCGTCCGCGGCGCGGTGTGCTTGTTCTTGGACAGTGAGATCGCCATGGTCACTTACCAGCCTTTCCGACCTTGCGGCGGATGTGCTCGCCGGCGTAGCGCACGCCCTTGCCCTTGTACGGCTCGGGCTTGCGGAGCTTGCGGATCTTCGCGGCGGTCTCACCGACCAGCTGCTTGTCGATGCCCTGGACACCGAGCCGGGTCGGACCCTCCACCGCGAAGGTGATGCCCTCGGGGGCGTTGAACGTGATCGAGTGGCTGTAGCCGAGCTGGAACTCCAGCTGGGTGGGGCCCTTGGACAGGACGCGGTAGCCGACGCCCACGATCTCGAGCCGCTTCTCGTAGCCCTCGGTGACACCGACGACCATGTTGTTGACCAGGGTGCGGGTCAGACCGTGGCGGGCCCGACTCTCGCGCTCGTCGTCCGGACGGGTGACGGTGAGGACGCCGCCGTCGCCCTGCTCGACCGTGATCGGCGAGACCACCGTGTGGCTCAGGGTGCCCTTGGGGCCCTTGACGGTCACCTGCGGGCCGTCGATCGACACCTCGACACCCGAGGGCACGACGACGGGCATTCTTCCGATGCGCGACATGTCAGTTCTCCTACTCGGGTCTCGGGTTACCAGACGTAGGCGAGGACTTCCCCACCTACGCCCTTCTGGTTGGCCTGTCGGTCGGTCAGCAGGCCCTGGCTGGTCGAGATGATCGCCACGCCCAGACCGCCGAGCACCTTGGGCAGGCCCGTGCTCTTCGCGTAGACGCGCAGACCGGGCTTGCTGATCCGGCGTACGCCGGCGATGGAGCGCTCGCGCTGGCGGCCGTACTTGAGGGTGATCGTCAGGGTCTTGCCCACACCGCCGTCGGGCGCCTCGGCCACGTCGAAGGAGGTGATGTAGCCCTCGGCCTTGAGGATCTCGGCCAGGCCGGCCTTCAGCTTGCTGTAGGGCATCGTCACCGAGTCGTGGTACGCCTGGTTGGCGTTGCGCAGACGAGTCAGCATGTCTGCGATCGGGTCGGTCATCGTCATGGTTGCGTCGTTCTCTCTCGTTGCGGTTTCCGGACCGAGGTCTCTCGGCCGGACCTTCAGCGGTCGGTTGTTCTCTCGGTGATGGAGCTCACCAGCTGGACTTGGTCACGCCGGGCAGCTCACCGCGGTGGGCCATCTCGCGCAGGCAGATGCGGCACAGGCCGAACTTGCGGTAGACGGCCTTGGGGCGGCCGCAGCGCTGGCAGCGGGTGTAGCCGCGTACGGCGAACTTGGGCTTGCGGGCGGCCTTCACCCTCAGTGCGGTCTTCGCCATGGTCAGTTCTCCTTGAACGGGAAGCCGAGCTGCTTCAGCAGCGCGCGACCCTGCTCGTCGTTGGTCGCCGTGGTCACGACCGTGATGTCCATGCCCCGGGGGCGGTCGACGCGGTCCTGGTTGATCTCGTGGAACATGACCTGCTCCGTGAGCCCGAACGTGTAGTTGCCGTTGCCGTCGAACTGGGCCGGCGACAGACCACGGAAGTCACGGATACGGGGCAGCGCGAGCGACAGCAGCCGGTCGAGGAACTCCCACATCCGGTCGCCGCGCAGCGTCACGTGGGCGCCGATCGGCATGCCCTCGCGCAGCTTGAACTGGGCGATGGACTTGCGGGCCTTGGTCACCATCGGCTTCTGGCCGGTGATGGCCGTGAGGTCCTTGATGGCGCCCTCGATCAGCTTGGAGTCGCGAGCCGCCTCGCCGACGCCCATGTTGACCACGATCTTGGTCAGCCCGGGCACCTGCATGATGTTGGCGATCTCGAACTCGCTCCGCAGCGCGGGGAGGATCTCCTCGCGGTAGCGGGTCTTCAGCCGCGGGGTGACCTTCTCCTCGGGCGCGGCGGGGGTCTCCGTCACGATGTCGCTCATGTCAGATCTCCTTCCCGGAGCGGCGCGAGATGCGGACGCTGCGCGTGCCGGCGTACGTCGAGCCGTCGGGCCGGCGCTTGAGCACCTCTTCGCGGCGGAAGCCGACCCGGGTCACGCCGTCGCCCTCGACCAGCATCACGTTGGACACGTGGATCGGGGCCTCGGTCGTGATGATCCCGCCCGTGGTGCCGGCGCGACCGCCCTGGTTGACCACCTTGGTGTGCTTCTTGACGCGGTTCACGCCCTCGACGACGACCCGCTGGTCCTCGCGGAGCACCTGGATCACCTTGCCCTCGGCGCCCTTGTCCTTGCCGGCGATCACCTTCACGGTGTCGCCCTTCTTGATCTTCATCGCGTGCTTCCCCATCTCAGAGCACCTCCGGTGCCAGCGAGATGATCTTCATGAACCTCTTGTCACGCAGCTCGCGGCCGACGGGGCCGAAGATGCGCGTGCCGCGGGGCTCGCCGTCTGGCCGCAGGATGACCGCGGCGTTCTCGTCGAACTTGATGTACGAACCGTCGGGACGGCGGCGTTCCTTGGTGGTGCGCACGATCACGGCCCTGACGACGTCGCCCTTCTTGACGCCGCCGCCGGGGATCGCGTCCTTGACCGTGCACACGATGACGTCACCGATGCCGGCGTAGCGGCGGCCGGAGCCGCCGAGCACCCGGATGCAGAGGACCTCTTTGGCGCCGGTGTTGTCGGCGACCTTGAGCCTCGACTCCTGCTGGATCACTTCGCACGCTCCACTACCTGCACGACGCGCCAGCGCTTGGTGGCGGACAGCGGGCGGGTCTCCATGATCTGCACGCGGTCGCCGATGCCGCAGTCGTTCGTCTCGTCGTGCGCCTTGAGTCGCGACGTGCGGCGCATGACCTTGCCGTAGAGCGCGTGCTTCACGCGGTCCTCGACCTCGACGACGACGGTCTTGTCCATCTTGTCGCTCACGACCAGGCCCTCACGGACCTTGCGGGCATTGCGCTGGGTGGTGGTTGCTTCCTGCTCGCTCATGCCTCGGCACTCGCCTTCTCGGTGTCGTCGTCCGTACCCGGGGTGGACCGGATGCCGAGCTCGCGCTCGCGCACCACGGTGTAGATCCGGGCGATGTCCTTCTTGACCATGCGGAGCCGACCGTGGCTCTCCAGCTGGCCGGTGGCCGCCTGGAAGCGGAGGTTGAACAGCTCCTCCTTGGCCTCGCGCAGGCGGGCCTCGAGGTCGGTGTCGTTCATCTCGTCCAGCTCATGGGCCTGGAGTGCGCCGGCCATCAGAACTCACCTGCTTCGCGGGAGATGAAACGGGTCTTCAGCGGGAGCTTGTGCTGCGCGCGGCGCATGGCCTCGCGAGCGATCGTCTCGTCGACACCGGACAGCTCGAAGAGCACGCGTCCGGGCTTGACGTTGGCGATGTACCACTCCGGGGAGCCCTTGCCGGAACCCATCCGGGTCTCGGCGGGCTTCTTGGTCAGCGGACGGTCGGGGTAGATGTTGATCCACACCTTGCCGCCACGCTTGATGTGACGGGTCATGGCGATCCGGGCCGACTCGATCTGCCGGTTGGTCACGTAGGACCCCTCGAGCGCCTGGATCCCGAACTCACCGAAGGCCAGACGGGTGCCGCCCTTGGCCGCACCCCTGCGGTTGGGGTGGTGCTGCTTGCGGTGCTTGAAACGTCGGGGCATCAACATGCGTCAGCCCTCCGTTCCGCTGGTGGTGGCGGGGTCGGCCGGCGCCGCGGCAGCGGCCTCGGGCGGCGCGGCGTCGCGGTCGGCGCGCGTCGGACGGGTGCCACGGCTCGGCCGCTCGGCCCCACGCGTGGTGGGGCGACCGCTGCGACCGGGTACGCCGGCACGCGCGGCGGCCTGGGCCTGGCGCTCGGCGCGGGTGCCCGCGACCTCGCCCTTGTAGATCCAGACCTTCACGCCGATCCGGCCGAAGGTGGTCTTGGCCTCGTAGAAGCCGTAGTCGATGTCGGCACGCAGCGTGTGCAGCGGGACGCGGCCCTCGCGGTAGAACTCCGTACGCGACATCTCGGCGCCGTTGAGGCGGCCCGAGCACTGGATCCGGATGCCCTTGGCACCCGAGCGCATGGTGGTCTGCATGGCCTTGCGCATCGCGCGACGGAACTGCACCCGGCCGCTGAGCTGCTCGGCGACGCCCTGGGCGACCAGCTGCGCGTCGACCTCGGGGTTCTTCACCTCGAGGATGTTCAGCTGGACCTGCTTGCCCGTGAGCTTCTCGAGGTCGCCGCGGATGCGGTCGGCCTCGGCGCCACGACGACCGATCACGATGCCCGGACGAGCCGTGTGGATGTCCACACGCACGCGCTCACGGGTGCGCTCGATCTCGACCTTGGAGATGCCGGCGCGCTCCATGCCCTTGGACAGGAGGCGGCGGATGGCGACGTCCTCGCCGACGTACGACTTGTAGAGCTTGTCGGCGTACCAGCGCGACTTGTGGTCGGTGGAGATGCCGAGGCGGAAGCCGTTCGGGTGGATCTTCTGGCCCATCAGGCCTTCCCCTTCTTCCGGTTCTTCGTCTTCGCGGCCGGCGTGCCCTTGTCGGGGGCCGGCGTCACGACGAGGGTGATGTGGCTGGTGCGCTTGAGGATCCGCGTGGCGCGGCCCTGGGCGCGCGGGCGCCAGCGCTTCATCGTCGGGCCCTCGTCGACCTGGCAGTTGCTGACGACCAGGTCGGCGCGCTCGAGGTCCTCGGTGGTCTCGGCGTTCGCGATCGCACTCTCGAGGACCTTGTAGACCGTCACTGCGGCGGCCTGGGGCGCGAACTGCAGCAGCGAGAGGGCGTCGTCGACCGGGAGGCCCTGGATCATCTGGGTGACCCGGCGGGCCTTCATCGGCGTGATGCGCACGTAGCGGGCGCTCGCGAAGCTCCCCGGCTGGTCGCCGAGCAGCGTCTCGCGGCGGGCGCTGGTGCGCCGGCGGTCAGTGGTCGGCATCAGCGACGCCTCCCCTTCCGGTCGTCCTTGACGTGTCCCCGGTAGGTGCGCGTCGGTGCGAACTCGCCCAGCTTGTGGCCGACCATCGAGTCGGTCACGAAGACGGGGACGTGCTTTCGGCCGTCGTGCACCGCGATCGTGTGGCCGATCATCGTCGGCACGATCATGGAGCGGCGCGACCAGGTCTTGATCACGTTGTGGGAGCCCTTGTCGTTCTCGGCGTCCACCTTCTTCATCAGGTGGCCGTCCACGAACGGGCCCTTCTTCAGGCTGCGAGGCATTCGTCAGTTCCTTATCCGGTGGTCGAGCATGTCGAGACCCTCAGCGCTTCTTGCCGGTCTTGCGGCGGCGGATGATCTGGGCGTCGCTGGCCTTGCCCTTGCGGCGGGTACGGCCCTCGGGCTTGCCCCACGGGCTGACCGGGTGGCGTCCACCGGAGGTCTTGCCCTCGCCACCACCGTGGGGGTGGTCGACCGGGTTCATGACCACACCACGGACGGTCGGGCGCTTGCCCTTCCACCGCATGCGGCCTGCCTTGCCCCAGTTGATGTTGGACTGCTCGGCGTTGCCGACCTCGCCGATCGAGGCGCGGCAGCGGACGTCGACGAAGCGCATCTCGCCGGACGGCATCCGCAGCGTGGCGCGGGAGCCCTCCTTGGCGACCAGTTGTGCGGAGTTGCCGGCCGAGCGGGCGATCTTGGCGCCACCGCCCGGACGCAGCTCGATGCAGTGGATCGTCGTACCGACAGGGATGTTGCGCAGCGGGAGGTTGTTGCCCACCTTGATGTCGGCACCGACGCCCGACTCGAGCATCGCGCCCTGCAGGAGGTCCTTCGGCGCGACGATGTAGCGCTTCTCGCCGTCGGCGTAGTGCAGCAGTGCGATGCGGGCGGTGCGGTTGGGGTCGTACTCGATATGGGCGACCTTGGCCGGCACGCCGTCCTTGTCGTAGCGACGGAAGTCGATGATGCGATAGGCGCGCTTGTGGCCACCACCCTGGTGACGGGTCGTGATGCGCCCCTGGTTGTTGCGTCCGCCCTTCTTGGGCAGCGGGCGCGTCAGCGACTTCTCCGGTGTGGTCCGGGTGATCTCGACGAAGTCGGCCACCGAGGAGCCACGACGGCCCGGGGTGGTCGGCTTGTACTTGCGGATGGCCATGTCAGTTACCTCTCAAGCCCGGTCAGGAGACCGGACCTCCGAAGATGTCGATGCGGTGACCCTCGGCCAGGCTGACGATCGCGCGCTTGGTGTTCTTGCGCTTGCCCAGCCCGTTGCGGGTACGGCGGGTCTTGCCCTGCCGGTTGATCGTGTTCACCGAGGTGACCTTCACGCCGAAGACCTTCTCGACCGCGATCTTGATCTCGGTCTTGTTGGCGTCGGGTGCGACCAGGAAGGTGTACTTGTTGGAGTCGAGGAGGCCGTAGCTCTTCTCCGACACCACGGGCGCGAGCAGGATGTCGCGGTGGTCCTTGTGCAGGGTGCTCACTGCGCCTCCTTCGTCGGCTCCGTGAGCCGAGCTGCTCCCTTGATCTGTTCGCTCGCGAGCTCGCTCACTTGTCCCCCACCTCGTCGTCCGCAGCGGCGCCACCGGCGCGGGTGAACCCGGCGGCCTCGGCGGCCTCGGCGGTCTTGAAGTAGAACTCCGCGACGGTCGCGTCGTACCACTGGCCGTCGGGCTCGTGGAAGAGACCCGAGTCGGCGTTGCCCTTGACCGGGTAGCCCTTCGGAGCCCCGCCGCTCTTCAGCGGGGCCCTGGCACCCTGGGGCAGCTCCGGCTTCGCCTCGTCGGACGGCGCCTCGATCTGGGCCTCGGCCCCGGTCTCGGTCTTGGTCTCGGTCTCGGCCTCGGTCTTCGGTGTGGCCCTCTTCGCGGCGGCCTTCTTCGTAGCCGGCTTCTCCTCGACCGTCTCCTCCGCGGGGCCCGCGACGACCGTCACCGGACGGTCGCTCGAGGAGGCGGTGCCGCCCACGAACGCGTCGTACGCACCGCGGGTGAAGACCACGTCGTCGGTGGCCAGTACGTCGTAGGTGTTGACCTGGTCGACGGCCACGATGTGCACCTCATGCGCGTTGCGCAGCGACAGCCAGGTCACGGCGTCCGAGCGCTCGAGCACCACCAGGAAGTTGGCGCGCTCGGAGACCACGCCGGACAGCGCGGCGAGCGCCGCCTTGGTCGACGGAGTCTCACCCGAGACCAGCGAGTCGACGACGTGGATGCGGCCGTCGCGGGCCCGGTCGGAGAGCGCTCCGCGAAGGGCGGCGGCGATCATCTTCTTGGGCGTGCGCTGGGCGTAGCTGCGCGGCTGCGGGCCGTGGACGACGCCACCACCGGCGAACTGCGGCGCGCGGGTCGAGCCCTGCCGGGCGCGGCCGGTGCCCTTCTGCTTGTAGGGCTTGCGGCCACCACCGCGGACGTCGCCACGGCGCTTGGTGGCGGCGGTGCCCTGGCGGGCGGCCGCCTGCTGCGCGACCACGACCTGGTGGATCAGCGGGATGTTGACCTCGGCGTCGAAGATCTCCGGCGGGAAGTCGACCTTCAGGACCGAGGCGGGCGCGGAGCCGGCCTTCGAGGCAGCCTTCTTGGTGGTCGTCGCCATGATCAGGCCTCCTTCGCGCGCTTGGCGGCCGAGCGCAGGACCAGCAGCCCGCCCTTGGGGCCGGGTACGGCGCCCTTGAGCAGGATCAGGCCCTTCTCGGTGTCGACCGCGTGGACGGTGACGTTCTGGGTGGTGACGGTGTCGTGACCCATGCGGCCGGCCATCCGCACGCCCTTGAACACGCGACCAGGGGTCGCGCAGGCGCCGATGGAGCCGGGCTTGCGGTGGTTGCGGTGGGCGCCGTGCGAGGCGCCGACGCCGTGGAAGCCGTGCCGCTTCATGACACCGGCGAAGCCCTTGCCCTTGGTCGTGCCGGTCACGTCGATCTCCTCGCCGGCCACGAACGTGTCGACCGCGAGCTCCTGCCCCACGGTGTACGACGGCGCGTCGGCGGTGCGGATCTCCGCGACGAAGCGGCGCGGCGTCACGCCGGCCTTCGAGAACTGGCCGGCCTCGGGCTTGGTCACCTTGCGGCCGTCGATCTCGCCGTACCCGACCTGGATGGCGTTGTAGCCGTCGGTCTCGGGCTTGCGGACCTGCGTGACGACGTTCGTGGACGCCGCGACGACCGTGACCGGGACGATGCGGTTGTTGTCGTCCCACATCTGGGTCATGCCGAGCTTGGTGCCCAGCAGGCCCTTCACGTTTCGTTCAACAGTCATGTCAGGAGCCTCAGAGCTTGATCTCGATGTCGACGCCGGCAGGGAGGTCGAGGCGCATCAGCGAGTCGACCGTCTTCGGCGTGGGGTCGATGATGTCGATGAGCCGCTTGTGCGTGCGCATCTCGAAGTGCTCGCGCGAGTCCTTGTACTTGTGGGGCGAGCGGATGACGCAGTAGACGTTCTTCTCGGTCGGCAGCGGCACCGGGCCGGCGACCTTGGCACCCGTGCGGGTGACGGTGTCCACGATCTTGCGCGCCGAGGTGTCGATCACCTCGTGGTCATAGGCCTTGAGCCTGATGCGGATCTTCTGTCCCGCCATAGGTCTCTCTCGTCCTTACATGTCGTGCTCTGCATCCCGTTCGCACGGCCCCGGCGGGACCGTCCGTGTGCGCTGCCTGCTCACCGCGACGAGGCGGGTTCTCCCACCCCCGAGGTCGGGCGTGTCGCGGTATTCGCGACACACGACTCCCCCTACCGGGTGGAACCTGCATCATGTTGGTGGGCACCCCGCCGTGAGGCGGGGCCATCGGGTCTCCGACCGACGTACGTCGGTGTGGCGCGGCCGCACATGACCACCGAACCAGCGGGAGACGCGATTCAACAGTCAAAGTGTGGTGCCCCCGGCGACCCGCCGGAGCAACCGGACAATCTTGACAGATCCCTCCGATCCCGCCAAATCGGATCGACCGAGGTTCGCGGCCGGGTCGGGCGAAGTCGGCCCCGACGGTGCGTCGACCTGACAGGATGGGCGCCTCGCGGGCGTCCGGACGTGATCGGCAGGCCCATCGACGAGGGGAAGACAGCCGTGTCGGGAGACCAGCCGCCACCCCCCGGCTCGGTGCCGCCACCGCCCGATCCGCGCGCAGTCGGCCAGCCTCCGCCGTACCCCGGGTGGGGCCAACCGGCCCCACCTCCGGGATGGGCACCGGGCCCGGCCGCCGGACCTCCCGGCTGGCAGCCCTACCCCGTCCCCGCAGCCGGGCCAGCGGCCCACAAGCCGGGCGCGATCCCACTACGCCCGCTCGTCCTCGGTGACATCTTCGACGGTGCCTTCCGGATCATCCGCTACAACCCGAAGGCCACGATCGGTGCGGCCGTGCTCGTCTCGGCGGTGGCGATGGTGCTGCCGGTGGTGGTCGGCGTGGTCACGGGATCGACCGGCAACCTCCGCTTCGGCGCCGACAACGCGACCCCGAGCCACGACCAGGTCGTCGGGCTCGTCTCGGCGTTCGGCTCGTTCCTCCTCGCCACCCAGCTGCAGTCGGTCGGCCTGCTCTTCGTCTCGGGGATGATCGCGCACGTGACGTCGGCGGCGGCGGTGGGGCGGCGCCTGACCATGGGCGAGGCCTGGGCGGCCACGGCCGGCAAGCGCTGGCGGCTGCTCGGGATGGCGTTCCTGCTCGGGCTGGCCACGGTGGCGGCGCTCGCCGTCGTGGCGGGTGTGGTGGTGTTCCTCGCCTTCCACGCCGCCCTGGGCGTCACGATCCTCACCGGGCTGGTGCTCGGCCTCGCGCTCGTCGTCGCCTACCTCGTGTTCTGGGTCCGGGTCCGGGCCCTCGCCGTCCCCACGCTGATGCTGGAGCCGGTCGGCGTCTTCGGCGCCCTCGGGCGCGCCGTACGCCTGTCGAGGCGGCAGTTCTGGCGCCTGCTCGGGATCCTGCTGCTGGTCAGCCTCGTGGTCGGCGTCGCGGGCAGCATGCTCCGGCTCCCCTTCAGCGTCGTGGGCGAGTTCTTCTTCGTCGGCGGCAGCGACACCGGCTACGGCCTCACCATGTACCTGCTGCTCACCGCGGTCGGCACGGTGCTCTCGTCAGCGTTGCTCCAGCCGTTCCAGGCCGCCGTCTCGGCCCTGCTGTACGTCGACCAGCGCATCCGCAAGGAGGCCTTCGACGTGGAGCTGCTCGGTCGTGCCGGGATCCTGACCGGCTGATGCTCCTGCCCAGCCCTCCTCTGGATCCCTCCGGCGACGAGGGGCGCCGACTGCTGCGCGACGAGCTGCTCAAGGGCGAGTACCACCAGCAGCACCTCTGGCAACGGCTGGTGGCCTGGCTCGGACGCCTGTTCGACGGAGGCGTGCGCACGGCTTCCGGATCCTCGGGGATCACCGTCTTCGTCACGATGCTGCTGGTCGCTCTGCTCGTCACCGGGCTGGTGCTCGTACTGTCCCGGCTCTCACGCGACACTCGGTCGCTGGCCCGCCCGGCCGCCCTCCTCTCCGACGACCGTCCCTCGGCGGCCGATCTGCGCCGCCGCGCCGAGACGTCGCTCGCGGAGGGACGCCACCGCCAGGCGGTGGTGGACGGCTTCCGCGCCCTCGCCACCCGGCAGATCGAGCGCGGCCGGCTCGACGACCAGCCCGGCGCCACGGCCCACGAGGTCGCGGCGCGACTGGCCGCGTCGTACCCGCAGGAGGGCGGCCGCGTCGGTCGCAGCGCCGACCTCTTCGACGCCACGATGTACGGCGACCGCCCGGCCAGCCGCGAGGACGCGGTCGGGGTGCTGGGTCTCGACGACACGCTGGCCGGTGCTCGGTGAAGGCCCTCGTGCGGCACCGGACGACCGTGCTGGTGGTCGCCGCCGCGGTGGTCGCGGTGGTGCTCACCGCGTGGCTGGGCCGCGGCCGGCAGGCGTACTCCGCGTCGCTCGACCCGGCGAACCCCGACGGCAAGGGCGCCCAGGCGCTGGCGCGCGTACTGGGCGACCAGGGAGTCGCCGTGGACGTCGTCCGGTCGGCCGACGCCCTCGACCGTGCTGCCGCCGACGCCTCCACGACCATCGTGGTCACCTCGGCCGGCCGCCTGGGCCGCTCGACGACGGACCGGCTGCTCCGGCACCAGGGGCAGGCCGAGCTCGTGGTCGTGGATCCCGGCCCCGAGCTGGTCCGCCAGCTCGGCCTCACGTCGTACCCGGCGGTGGTGACGCCGTCCGGACCCGTCGCCGCCGGCTGCCCGGCGTACGACGGACTGTCGCTGCGCGTGACGACGTCCGAGGCATTCACGACCGACGGCTGCTTCCGCGGCAGAGGAGGGGTGCTGCTCTCGGAGCCGCGACGCGGCCTGACTCTCCTGGGCGCGCCCTCGGCGCTCACCAACGACCAGATCCTCGATGCCGACAACGCAGCCGTCGCGCTCCGGCTGCTCGGGCAGCGGCCGCGCCTGGTGTGGTACGTCCCCGACCTCGCCGACCTGGCGGGCGCCGACAGCGTCTCCGCGTCGACCCTCCTGCCCGACTGGCTGATGCCGGCGCTGTGGCTCCTCGTCGTCACCGGGGTCGCCCTCGTCACCTGGCGCGGACGCCGCCTCGGACCGCTGGCCCGTGAGCCGCTGCCCGTCGAGGTCAAGGCGGTCGAGACGACGCGCAACCTCGGGCGGCTCTACCGCCGAGCAGGCGACCGGGCACACGCCGCCGACGCACTTCGCGGGGCCGCCCGGGCGCGGCTCTCCGAGCGGCTGGGCCTCCCCCGTCACGCCGACGTTGGCCGGCTCGTGGCCGCCGTCGCCGAGCGCACCGGCCGCCCGGCGGCCGAGGTCGAGACCCTGCTCGGGTCGTCGGCCCTCTCCCCTGCGCACGACCGCGACCTGGCCACCCTGGCCCATCAGCTGACCGAGCTCGACAGAGAGGTGTCACCCGCATGAGCGACGACGACGCACGCGCCCGTCTGAGCGCCGTACGGACCGAGGTGGGCAAGGCCGTGGTCGGCCAGGACGCCGCCGTCTCGGGCTTGCTGGTGGCCCTGCTGTGCGGAGGGCACGTGCTGATGGAGGGCGTCCCGGGCGTGGCCAAGACCTTGCTGGTGCGCAGTCTTGCTGCCGCGTTGTCGGTGCGCACGAGCCGGGTGCAGTTCACTCCCGACCTGATGCCCGGCGACATCACCGGGTCGATGGTGATCGACGGCAACCGAGGCGAGCTGACCTTCCGTCCGGGGCCGGTCTTCACCAACCTCCTGCTGGCCGACGAGATCAACCGCACCCCGCCCAAGACGCAGTCGGCCCTGCTGGAGGCGATGGAGGAGGGCCAGGTCTCCGTCGACGGCGTGTCCCACACGCTCCCGCGGCCGTTCCTGGTCGCGGCGACCCAGAACCCGGTGGAGTACGAAGGCACCTACCCGCTGCCCGAGGCCCAGCTCGACCGCTTCCTGCTCAAGGTGGTGCTGCCGGTGCCCGGGCGTCCCGAGGAGCTCGAGATCGTACGCCGCCATGCGTCGGGCTTCGACCCGCACGACATCGCGGCGTCGGGCGTCTCCGCCGTCGCCGGCGCCGAGGACATCGCGGCCGGGCAGCGCGCCGTACAGGCGGTCCAGGTGTCGCCGGAGGTGGCGGGCTACGTCGTCGACGTCGCACAGGCGACCCGCCAGGCGCCCTCGCTCGGCCTCGGCGCGAGCCCGCGCGGCGCCGTGGCCCTGATGCGTACGGCGCGGGCGTGGGCGTGGCTCTCCGGGCGCGACTTCGTCACCCCGGACGACGTGAAGGCGCTCGCACAGGCGACGCTCGCCCACCGGCTGTCGCTGCGGCCCGAGGCCGAGCTCGAGGGCGTCGACGTGAGCGCCGTCCTCGCCTCAGCCCTCGGCTCCGTGCCCGTCCCGCGCTGAGCGACCGCGATGACCCTCACCGGACGCGTCCCGCTGCTGCTCCTGCTGGGGTTGGTGGCGGTCGTGCTGCGCCCGTCGGTGGGCACGGTCTGGCTCTGGGTGCTGGTCGTCGTACTCCTCGTCGGGCTCGACGTGGCCCTGGCCCCGTCGACCGGCGACGTCACGGTGGAGCGGCTGCCGACCGACCGGGCGCGCGCCGGCCACGACTCCGCCAGCGCACTGGTGGTCGGCAACTCCGGGAGGCGACGCATCTCGATGCTGGTCCGCGACGCCTGGCAGCCGAGCGCCGGCGCGCGCGACAACCGGCATCGCGCCCGGCTCGCACCGGGCGATCGGGGCCTGTTCACCACGCCGCTACGGCCCATCCGGCGCGGTGAGCTGCGGGCGCTCGGCGTCACGGTGCGTACCTCCGGACCGCTCGGTCTGGCGACACGTCAGGGGACGCGCGACGTCCCGGGGGCGCTCCGTTCGGTCCCGCCGTTCGACTCCCGCAAGCACCTGCCGTCCCGCCTCGCGCGACTGCGCGACCTCGACGGTCGGTCCGCCGTGCGGGTGCGCGGCCAGGGCACGGAGTTCGACTCCCTGCGCGAGTACGTCCGCGGTGACGACGTACGCTCCATCGACTGGCGCGCGTCGGCACGCAACCGCAACGTCGTGGTCCGTACCTGGCAGCCCGAGCGAGACCGGCGCGTCGTCCTCGTGCTCGACACCTCGCGCGTGTCCGCCGCCCGCGTCGAGGACGTGCCGCGGCTCGACTCGGCGATGGAGGCCGCCCTGCTACTGACCGCCCTGGCGTCGCGCGCCGGCGACCGCGTCGATGTCGTCGCGGGAGACCGGCGCGTCCGGACCCGCATCCGGCTGGCCGGCGCCCGCGACGCGACGAGCCGCCTCGAGGACGCGTGCGCTGCGCTGCAGCCGGAGATCGCCGAGGCGGACTGGGCGGCGCTGGCGGGTGCGGTGCAGTCGATGGGTCGCCAGCGATCGCTGGTCTGCCTGCTCAGCCCGCTCGAGCCGTCCGCGATCGAGGAGGGCCTGCTGCCCGTCCTGCCCGTGCTGGTCCGCCATCACCGGGTGGTGCTGGCGTCGGTCCGCGACCCCGAGCTCGAGCGGCTCGCGGGCGCCCGCGACGGGCTCGACGAGGTGTACGCCGCCGCCGCCGCCGAGCAGACGCTCGCGCGGCGCCGCCACACCGCGGACCTGCTCGGCGCCCTCGGCGTGCACGTGATCGACGTACCGGGCGAAGCGCTGGCGCCGGCCCTCGCCGACCACTACCTCGACCTCAAGGCCCGCGGCTTCCTCTGACGATGTTGAGAGGTCACCAAATGCCGGTTGAGAGGTCAGTAACCGCGCACTTGAGGGGCCATTCGTGACCTCTCAACGTGCCATATCTGACCTCTCAACGGATCAGGACTGGGCGGCCACGCGGTCGCCGAGGAGGTGGGGGTCGACGTCGCCGGTGTGGCCGAGGGCGACAGCGCGGCGGCCGAGCACGAAGACGTAGGCGAGGAACGTCGTCTCGGCCAGGATGCCGATGCCGATCCGAGCCCAGGTCGGGAGGCCGCTCGGGGTCACGAACGCCTCGATGCAACCGCTCACGGCCAGCACCCCGACCAGTCCGAGTGCGACGGTCGCCGCGGTCCGGCCTTCGCGCGCGAAGCTCTCGCCCCGCGTCAGGTCGCTCGGCTCGACCCACGACCAGAAGAGCCGGAGGCCGACGCCACCCGCCACGAAGACGGCGGTGAGCTCCAGCAGCCCGTGCGGGAGGATCAGCCCCCAGAACTCCGCGCCGTGACCGTGGCGGGTCATGATCGAGCCGATCACCGCGAGGTTGGCGACGTTCTGGAACAGCAGGTAGAGCACCGGCAGCCCCAACGCACCCAGGGCCAGGCAGAGGGCGGCCACCCAGACGTTGTTCGTCCAGACCTCGGCGGCGAAGTGCGAGGCGGCGTACTGGCTGTAGTACCCCGAGAACCGGTGGTTGACCAGCTGGTCGACGTCACGGGGGGACAGCAGGCTCTGCTCGACGTCGGGATGGTCGAGCAGCCACCACATCATCACGAACGTCGCTACGACGTTGCCCGCGGCGGTGCCGATCCACCACCAGCGCAGCCGGTACAGCGCGGCCGGGAAGCGTTCCAGGACGAAGGTGCGTACGCCGTGCCAGGTGCTCGCGCGCCCGCCGCCGGCACGGTTGCGGGCCCGGCTGAGGACCAGCGACAGGTAGGTGATCACGCCGGCGTCCGGTGCCGCCGTACGGATGACGGACAGGTGGGTGGCGACCCTCTGGTAGCGCTCCACGAGCTCGTCGCTCTCGCGTCCGTCGAGGCGATGCTTGCGGGTGAGCGCCTCGAGCCGCTGCCACTCGGCGTGGTGTGCGAGCACATAGGCGTCCAGGTCCACGAGCCGACCTTATGCTGACCGCGATGTCCTCACCGGAGTTCGCGATGCTGACCGAGGACGACCTCGTCACCGGCGAGGCCGTCGCGCTCGACCTGCCACCGGCCAGCGTGGGCGCCCGGATCGCCTCCGGCCTGATCGACGTCCTGGCTCTCGCCGCCGTCGGCGCCTGCGTCTTCTTCCTCGCGCTCGTGTCGAGCATTCATGCCGACGGCGCGCTGCAGCACGTCGCCCTCGTCGGCTCGCTGATGGTGGTGTTCCTGGTCTACCCGACCACGGTCGAGACGCTCACCCGCGGCAAGTCACCCGGCAAGCTCGCGCTCGGGCTGCGGGTCGTCCGTGACGACGCGGGCACGATCACGGCGCAGCAGGCCTTCGTCAGGGCGCTCGTGGGGATCGTGGAGATCTACGCACTGTCCGGCAGTCCGGCGTTCTTCAGCTGCCTGGTCAGCGCCCGCGGCAAGCGGCTGGGCGACTACGCCGCCGGCACGTACGTCGTACGCGACCGGGTGCGGTTGAGCCTGCCGCCCCCACCGGCGATGCCACCGGCGCTGGCGGCCTGGGCGGCCGGCGCCGACCTCGCCGCCCCACCGGTCGGCCTGATGCTCGCGGTCCGGCAGTACCTCGCCCGGCTGCCCACCCTCGACCCGGCCTCGCGGCAGCGCCTCGGCGAGATGCTCGCGACCCGCATGTCGTCGTACGCCGCTCCCCCGCCGCCGCCCGGTACGACGCCGTGGGACTTCCTCACCGCCGTCAGCGCCGCGCGACGCGACCGCGACCTCGCGCGGCTGCACCGCGACGAGACGCTGCGGGCCCGGCTGACCCAGCGCCTTCGCTGAGGGCGCCGGACCCTCTTCACGGCGCCCCGGGATCGCTAGGTTGACGTCCATGATCGACCGCGACCGCCTCGCAACCCTCCGAGCCGCCGAAGAACGCCGGTTCGTCGAGACCCATCCTCGCTCGCGCGACCTCCACGAGCAGGCGGGCGCGTCGCTCCTGGCCGGCGTACCCATGCCCTGGATGACCCGCTGGGCGGGCTCGTTCCCCGTGTTCGTCGAGAGCGCCTGGGGCGCCCGGCTCGTCGACGTCGACGGGGTGTCGTACGTCGACCTGTGCCTCGGCGACACCGGCGCGATGACCGGCCATGCCCTGCCCGCGGTCGCGGACGCGATCGCGGCGCGGGCGGCCTCCGGGCTGACCACGATGCTGCCGTCCGACGACGCCATCTGGGTCTCGGCGGAGCTCGCACGCCGCTTCGGGCTGCCGCAGTGGCAGTTCGCGATGTCGGCGACCGACGCCAACCGCTTCGTCCTGCGCTTCGCCCGTCACCTCGCCGGCCGGCCGCGGATCGCGGTCATGGACTGGTGCTACCACGGCACCGTCGACGAGACCCTGGCGATCCTCGACGGCGACAGCGTCGTACCGCGGCCCGGCGCGATGGGCGCACCCGCCGACGTCGCGTCGACGACGGCCGTCGTGCCCTTCAACGACCCCGACGCGCTCGACCGCCGACTGGCCGTCGGAGACGTCGCCTGTCTGCTCATGGAGCCGGCCCTGACCAACATCGGGATCGTGCTGCCCGAGGAGGGCTACCTCGCCGCGGTCCGTGAGATCACCCGCCGCCACGGGGTCCTGCTGATCAACGACGAGACCCACACGCTCTGCGCGGGGCCCGGGGGCGCCACCGTCGCCTGGGGGCTAGAACCGGACTTCGTCGTGGTGGGCAAGCCGATCGGCGGCGGCGTCCCGATCGCGGCGTACGGCATGACCGCGGAGGTCGCCGACGCCCTGCGCGGCCCGATGCTCGGCAACGAGATCGACGTGGCCGGGGTCGGCGGCACGCTCACGGGCAACGGTCTCGCCATGGCGGCGGCCCGCGCGGCCCTCTCGACGGCGCTCCGCGCCGAGGACTTCGCCGTCGCGATCCCGCTCGCCGAGCGCTTCGCGAGCGGGGTGTCCGACGTGATCGCCGAGCACGGGATGCCCTGGCACGTGCAGCGGCTCGGCTGCCGCGCGGAGTACTGGTTCTGCCCGCCGCCGCGTCACGGCGCCGACGCGGCCGCTGCCGTCGACGAGGAGCTCGACGGCTTCCTGCACCTCTGGGCACTCAACCGCGGCGTGCTGCTCACGCCGTTCCACAACATGGCGCTGTTCTCACCGCACCACACGACGGACGACGTCGACCGCCACACCGCGGTCTTCGACGAGGCCATCGAGGCGCTGGTCGGCTGAGCGGACCTGCCGGTTCAGACGCGCGTGTAGCACAGGTCGGTGATGGCGCGACCCGCCTCGTGGCCCTTGCGCTCGAACTTGGTCACAGGGCGCTCCGCCCACCGCTCGACGACCCCGCCGGAGAGGCCGGGCCCGGCAGCGAGCACCTCGGTCATCTGGTCGGCATAGTCGGCCCAGTCGGTGGCGAGCCGCCAGGTCGCGCCCGGCGCGAGTCGGCTCGCCGCCAGCGCGGCGAACCCCACGTCGACGAGCCGCCGCTTGTGGTGCCGCTTCTTGGGCCACGGGTCGGGGAAGAACGTCCAGAGCTCGGCCACCGTGGCCGGCTCGACCAGGTGCTCCAGCGCCCAGACGGCATCGACGGAGCAGAACCGCACGTGGCTCGCTCCGGCCGCAGCCACCTGCGCCAGCGACGCGGCCACGCCGGGGCGCCAGACCTCCAGCGCCAGCACGTCGTACGCCGGCCGGGCAGCGGCGAGCACGCCCGTCGCCTCGCCCACGCCGGAACCGATCTCGACGACGAGTGGCGCCTCGCGCCCGAACCACGACGAGAGCCGGAAGTCCGCCCGCTCCACGGCCTCCTCCGGGATCACCCACGAGGCGTGGTGGGCGTCCCACGCCTCCTGCTGTCGTGGGGTGAGGCGACCGCCACGACGCGAGTAGCTGAGCACCTCGCGCATTCGCCGGCCGTCCGCGGTGAAGCGGTGGCGCGGCCGCGCAGGCGGTGGCTGCTCGGGGCACATGCGCCCATTCTCGCCGACCACCCTTGCCTGAGGGCAGTCGGCGTCCTAGCGTCCGAGGATGAGCGTGTGGGTGTTGGCGGCGGCCTTCTTCAGTGGCCCCGTGCTGTGCCTGGCGGTGCTGACCACGCTCGTCTCGGACCCGCAGTTCGCGCGGGTCGTGCGGGTCCTGGCGCGGATGCGCCGCTGGCGGCGGGACCGGCGCGAGGGTGCTGCCGGTCGGCCCGACGGGCGACCCATCGAGGACATCGCACATGACGCACGCCGCCTTGGCCGCCAGCTTCGGCACGCGGACGACGGCCGCAGCGCTGCCCGGATCACCGCGATCCGGCACTCGTACGACGATGTGCTCGCCGAGGGCTGTGCGGCACTCGGCGTGGCCGAGCTGCTCGGGATGATCCCGGACGGGTCCGAGCTCGATGCCGAGCGAAGGCGCGTCGAGGTCGTCCTGATGGGGGCCGGGATGGTCCTCGAGGACGCCTACTGAACGCCCCGCGATCAGTGGCAGGATTCCGGGCGTGATCGATCCGCTGCCACTGTGGGACTTCGCCGACCCGGCCGGGTCCGCCGAGCGCTTCCTCGACGCCGCCGAGCACGCCGACGAGCCCGACCGGACCGCCTGGCTGACCCAGTACGCGCGGGCCCTCGGCCTGCAGGAGCACTACGCCCAGGCCACCAAGGTCCTCGACGGCCTGGCCTCCGACGACCCGCAGGCTGCGACGTACCTCGAGCTCGAGCGCGGCCGGGTGCTCCGCTCGTCGGGGCAGGTCGAGGAGTCGCAGCCCCACTTCGAGACCGCGGCGGCACTGGCGCGGGCCGGCCGGCTCGAGGCGCTGCACATCGACGCCCTCCACATGGTCGCCTTGGCCGCGCCCGAGGAGGACCAGCTGCGGCTCAACCAGGAGGCACTGGCGGCCGCTCGGGCGGCGACCGACCGACGAGCCCGCGACTGGGACGCCTCGCTGCTCAACAACATCGGGATGGCCCATGCCGACGCGGGTGACTTCGAAGCCGCGTTGGCGTCGTTCGAGGAAGCGCTGTCGGCGCGTGAGCGCATCGGCGACCCCGGCCGGACCCGCGAGGCGCGGTGGATGATCGGGTGGGCGCTGCGCAACCTCGGTCGGCGAGATGAGGCGCTCGCGGTGCAGCGCCGCCTCAAGGACGAGCTGGAGTCGATCGGCGACACCGACTCGTACGTCGACGACGAGCTCGCGCTGCTGGCCGACTAGGGCGTGGCTCCTTGCTCTCGGCCGTCGCGAGCGGCGTCGTCCGGAGTGCCTGGCAAGGCGGAGGAGGGAGACGTGGCGGAGCCACGGCGACTGACGACAACGCAGTCCAGGTGCCCGGAGGGCGGCGCGCAGCAGGCCATGGCGTCAGGAGACGCGCCTAGAGCAGACCGGCCGCGCGGGCGGGCTCGGCGTACGCCTCGGCCAGGCTGGCGATCGTCTCGTGGGCGTTGAGGCCGCTCGGATTGGGCACGACCCACAGCTCGGCGGGGCCGAGACGGTCGGGCTGCCGGCCCGGCGTCGCCTTCGGGCGGGCGAACGCGCTGCGGTACGCCGTGACGCCGAGGACGGCGACGACCCGAGGGTGGTGCTGGGCCACGAAGACCTCGAGCCGAGCCCGCCCGTCGAGGAGCTCGGCCTTGGTCAGCTCGTCGGCGCGGGCCGTGGCTCGTCGTACCAGGTTGGTGATGCCGATGCCGCGCGCGACCAGGACGGCACGCTGGGCGTCGGTCATCCCGGCGGACGGGTCCACGCGTTCCTCGAGGATGCCGGCCGCGAGCAGGGCGGGATAGAAGCGGTTGACCGGATGGGCGAAGTGGGTCTGCGTCGCGGCGGTCCAGAGGCCGGGATTGATCCCGACGAAGAGCAGGCGCAGGCCCCGGCCGACGAGGTCGGGGACCTCGGCGTCGCGGAACGACTCCAGCTCGGCCCGGGTGAAGCGCGGCATCGGGTCACCTTCTCATGCGCCCTGTCATGAGCCCCTTCATGCGCCCGTCATGCGCCCTGCGTGCCGCGGCGGACCGGTGGCCGGCCACGTACCGGCTGGTACCCGTCGAAGGTCGGCTCCAGCACGCCCTCACCGCCCGTGAGGTCCGGCAATTGGTGCTGGAGCGTGTGCAGGCGGGCGGCGACCAGCCTCACCTCGAGCCGGGTGAGGTCACCGATGGAAGTCTGGCCGAGCAGCTCCGACCCCCACCGGGTCACGACCCGCTGGACGGCCGCCGCGGCGTCCGTGGGTACCTCGAGCAGGACGCGCAGCACCGGCTCGCAGACCGTCGTCCGGGCCCGCGCCAGCGCCTGCTCCACCACGACCGGCGTCACCTGCCGGTAGTCGTACGACGTACTGGTGGGCCCGCGCTTGGACGGCGGCCCGTCCGCGACGCTGTAGGCGCACTCGACCATCGTCACCACGCAGTCCGTCACCTGCCAGCCGTAGCGCCCGCGAACCAGCGCGCGGCGTACGTGCTTCTCGATGGCGGCCGCGAAGCCGTCGGCGCTCTTGAACAGGTACAGCGGCATGTCGTACACCGGGCAGGCGTTGACGAAGACGAGACCCGCTCCGGGCCGGCCGGGTGCGATCCGCAGACCGATGGTGGCCTGGTAGGGGTTCGCCTCGGTGTTGAGCCGCACCACGGCCTCGCCGACCCCCCGCGGCCGCTCGATGTGGAGGACGCTCGCGTCGGCGAACTCGACCTCGATGCCGTGCTCCTCGGCGAGCGTGGCACCGAGCACCTCCTGCTGGACCCGGCCGTAGAGCGACACGGTCGTGAGCCCGTCCTCGCCGGTGTGCACGCCGATCAACGGGTCCTGGTCGGCGAGCTGGGCGAGGGCAGCCCGGAGCGCCGGCCCCTGCTCACGTCGTACGGCGGTCACCGACGCCTCGAGGGTGGGCGGCGCGAAGTGGCGCTCCTCGCCGCGGCACGAGTCGCCGAAGGCGTCCCCGACGCGGACGTCGTTCAGCCCGTACAGCCGCCCGATCCGCCCCGTGCCGACCTGGTCGGCCCGGACCCACTCGCCCTGGTCGAAGACCTGGACCCCTGACACCTTGCCGATCCGCCCGTCGGTGAGATCGAGCCGCTGTCGGGTGCGTACCGAGCCGGTGAACATCCGGACATACGCCACCTTCTCCCCCGCGGCACCCCGCTCCACCTTGAACACCCGGCCGGACGGCTCACCCGCGAGGTCCACCGCGGCCGGCGGCAGCAGTGTCGCGATCCCGTGCATCAGATCGGTCACCCCCGCACCGGTGGCCGCGGAGCCGGCGTACACCGGGTGCAGCAGCCCGGCGCGGGTCTGCGAGGCGACCGCGCGGTGCAGGCGCGCGTCCGCGCAGATCCGCCCGTCGACGTACGCCGCGAGCAGGTCGTCGTCGTGCTCCGCGAGTGCCCGGGTCTCGCGGTCCCGGAAGGCGCCGTCGTCCGAGCGGTACGTCGCGAACGTCGCCGCCCGGCTGCCTGCCCCGGCGACCGACCCCATGGGCAGGACGTCGGGGGTCAGGCGCCGGGCGATGGCCCCGACGACCGCGTCCAGATCGGCCCCGACCCGGTCGATCTTGTTCACGAACAGCAGGGTCGGCACGCGCAGCCGCTGCAGCGCCCGCATCAGGATCCGGGTCTGCGGCTGGACGCCCTCGACGGCGGACAGCACGAGCACGGCGCCGTCGAGCACGCCGAGCACCCGCTCCACCTCGGCGATGAAGTCGGGGTGGCCCGGGGTGTCCAGGACGTTGACGGTGGTGTCTCCGAGCGGGAACGACACGACCGCGGCCTTGATGGTGATGCCGCGACGACGTTCCAGGGCCAGGGAGTCGGTCCGGGTGGTGCCGGAGTCGACGGACCCCGGCTCGTCGATGACTCCCGCGAGGTGCAGGAGCCGCTCGGTCAGGGTGGTCTTACCGGCGTCGACGTGGGCGAGGATGCCGAGGTTGAGCGAACGTGCGGGCACGCGTGATCCCTTCGAGGTGGCGGGGCTGGACGGGAGCGTGCGCTGCTCGCATCAGCCGGCCTCCTTCGCAGATCACGTCGCCGGGCGGTCCGGACCTGGCCACGGTACGACGCGGCGACGCGTGCGCTCCACCGGTTTTCCGAGCGCCCGTGCGCGTCTCGCGCAATCCCGGTGCATGCGCCACAGCGGTGCTGACCGTAGGGTGCGCGACATGCGGGCTGGTGGGCGCAACGTCTCGTTGCCGGTGGCCGGCCAGGTCACCTCACTCGAGCTCTTCTTCGACCTGGTGTTCGTCTTCACCATCACCCAGCTGACCGCGACGGTCGGGCCGGGCGGCTGGGCGGTCACGGGCCGGTCCGCGCTGCTGCTCCTGCTGCTGTGGTGGATGTACGGCGGGTACGCCTGGCTCACCAACGCGGCACCCCCGGTCACCGCCCGGCGGCAGTCGCTCCTGGTGCTCGGGATGATCGGCAACTTCGTGACCGCGATGGCGATCCCGCACGCCTACGGCGCGGACCGCATCGTCTTCGCGTGCGGCTACCTGCTCGTGGTGGTCGTGCACGCCGGGATGTACGTGACCGAGGCGGCCCGGATCACCCGCGGCATGATCGTGCAGCTGCTCGGCTGGAACATGCTCGGCGCCCTGCTCGGCCTCGTCGGCGCGCTCTTCTTCGAGGACATCCTGGCGTGGTGGTGGCTGGCGTCGTTCGTGGTCGCGGTGGTGGTGCCGCGCTTCGTCACGATCAGATCGCTGAACGAGCCGGAGCCGGACGGCGGCCCCTCGTTCGAGCTGGTGCCCGGCCACTTCGTGGAGCGGCACGGTCTGATGCTGCTCATCGCGCTCGGTGAGTCGGTGCTGGCGATCGGGGTCGGCCTCGGCACCGGGACCCACTCGATCGGGGCCGAGCAGATCGTCTTCGCCGCGATCAGCCTGCTGCTCGCCGCGACGCTGTACTGGGCCTACTTCGGCGTCGGGGAGGACCACCGGGCCGAGGCGGCCCTCGATGCCCTGCCACCGGAGCGGGCACAGGCCGCCGGCCTCGCGTCGTACGGCTATGCCTTCTTCGTGGTCCTGTTCGGGATCGTGCTCACCGCGGCCGGCCTGCACCACGCCCTCGTCCACCCCACGCAGCAGCTCACCTGGGAGTACGCCGGGCAGCTCTGCGTGGGCGTGGGCGGCTTCTGGGTCGGGCTCGGGCTCTTCCGGCTGGCGCTCGGGCTGCCGGGCGCGCCGACCCGGATCGCCGGCGGCGTGGCGCTCGGCGCGGTGATCGTGGTCGGCGCGACGGCGTCCGGCCTGCTGGCACTGATCTGCCTGCTGGTCGGCTCCGCCGCCCTGACCTTGGTCGAGCAACGCGGAACCGCCGGGGCTCCCGTCGTCGCCTGACGCATGCGCCCCCCACCATGCAGCACGGCCCCGGACCGAGGTCCGGGGCCGTGCTCGTGGTGCGTCTCAGTGGTCTCGACGTCGCGCGACCACTGTGGGGATCACTTGTTGATCTTGGTGACCCGGCCGGCGCCGACGGTGCGGCCGCCCTCGCGGATCGCGAACCGCAGGCCCTCCTCCATGGCGATCGGCTGGATGAGCTCCACCGCCATCTCCGTGTTGTCGCCGGGCATGACCATCTCGGTGCCCTCGGGAAGGGTCACGACGCCGGTCACGTCGGTGGTCCGGAAGTAGAACTGCGGGCGGTAGTTGTTGAAGAACGGCGTGTGCCGGCCACCCTCCTCCTTCGACAGGATGTAGACGTTCGCGTCGAAGTTGGTGTGCGGGGTGGTGGTGCCCGGCTTGATCACGACCATGCCGCGCTCGACGTCCTCGCGCTTCGTGCCGCGCAGGAGCAGCCCGACGTTCTCGCCGGCCTGGCCCTCGTCGAGCAGCTTGCGGAACATCTCGACACCGGTGACGGTGCTCTTCTGCGACTTCTCGCGGATGCCGATGATCTCGACCTCCTCGTTCACCTTCACGATGCCGCGCTCGATGCGGCCGGTGATGACGGTGCCGCGACCGGTGATCGTGAAGACGTCCTCGACGGGCATGAGGAACGGCTTCTCGGTGTCCCGCTCGGGGGTCGGGATCGCAGTGTCGACGGCGTCCATCAGCTCGAGGACGCTGGCGCCCCACTTCTCGTCGCCGTTCAGCGCCGGGAAGGCAGCGACCTTGACGACGGGGATGTCGTCGCCGGGGAACTCGTACTCGGAGAGGAGCTCGCGCACCTCCATCTCGACGAGCTCGATGAGCTCCTCGTCGTCGACCATGTCGCACTTGTTCAGGGCGACGACGATCGCGGGCACGCCCACCTGGCGGGCGAGCAGCACGTGCTCACGCGTCTGGGGCATCGGGCCGTCGGTGGCGGCGACCACGAGGATCGCACCGTCCATCTGCGCAGCGCCGGTGATCATGTTCTTGATGTAGTCGGCGTGACCGGGGCAGTCGACGTGCGCGTAGTGCCGCGACTCCGTCTGGTACTCGACGTGCGCGATCGAGATGGTGATGCCGCGCTGCCGCTCCTCGGGTGCCTTGTCGATCTCGTCGAAGGCGTAGAACGGGTTGAGGTCGGGGTACTTGTCGTGCAGGACCTTCGTGATCGCCGCGGTCAAGGTCGTCTTGCCGTGGTCGATGTGACCGATCGTGCCGATGTTGACGTGCGGCTTGGTCCGCTCGAACTTCGCCTTAGCCACTGTGGGCTCCTCCTGTTGTTGTCACTTGACTCGTTGATTCTGCTGCAATGCCGACGTCCGGCCAAATGCCCCCGCACTGGGTCGGGGACACCCGTGGGCGACTACTCGCCGCGCACCTTCTTGACGATCTCGTCGGCGATGCCCGAAGGGACCTCGGCGTACGAGTCGAACTCCATCGAGTACGACGCCTGGCCGGAGGTCTTGGACCTCAGGTCACCGACGTACCCGAACATCTCGGACAGGGGCACGAGCGCGTTGATGACCATGTCACCGTGCCGCTCCTCCTGCGACTGGATCTGCCCGCGACGGCTGTTGATGTCGCCGATGACCGTGCCCAGGAAGGTCTCCGGGGTGATCACCTCGACGGCGAACATCGGCTCCAGCAGCACGGGCTTGGCCATCCGTGCCGCCTCCTTGAACGCCTGGTTGCCGGCGATCTTGAAGGCCAGCTCGGAGGAGTCGACGTCGTGGTAGGCGCCGTCCTCGAGCGTGAACTTCACGTCGACCATGGGGTAGCCGGCGAGCACGCCGAACTCCATGGCGTCCTGACCGCCCTGGTCGACCGACGGGATGTACTCCCGCGGGATGCGACCACCGGAGACGTTGTTCACGAACTCGTAGCCGGCACCCTGCCCGGTCTCGGGGTCGACGTTGGGGCCCAGCGAGATGACGACCTTCGCGAACTGACCGGAGCCACCCGTCTGCTTCTTGTGGGTGTAGCTGTGGTTGACGATCTCCTTGCGGAGCGTCTCGCGATAGGCGACCTGGGGCTTGCCGACGGTCGCCTCGACGTTGAACTCGCGCTTCATCCGGTCGACCAGGATCTCGAGGTGGAGCTCGCCCATGCCGGCGATGATCGTCTGGCCGGTCTCCTCGTCGGTCTTGACCGTGAACGTCGGGTCCTCGTCCGAGAGCCGCTGGATCGCGGTGCCGAGCTTCTCCTGGTCGCTCTTGGTCCTGGGCTCGATCGCGACCTCGATGACCGGGGCCGGGAACGACATCGACTCGAGCACGACCGGGTGCTGCAGGTCGCACAGCGTGTGACCGGTCTTGGTGTCCTTCAGACCCATCACCGCCACGATCTGGCCGGCACCGACCGACGCGATCTCCTGACGCTTGTTGGCGTGCATCTGGTAGACCTTGCCGATCCGCTCCTTCTTCCCCGTCACGGAGTTCAGGACGGTCGCGCCGGCCTCCAGCTTGCCGGAGTAGACGCGCACGTAGATCAGCTTGCCGAGGTGCGGGTCGGAGGCGATCTTGTAGGCCAGGCCGGAGAACGGCTGGTCGTCGGACGGCATCCGCTCGACCTTCTCGTCCTCGTCGTTGACCTTGTGGCCCACGATCGCGTTGATGTCGAGCGGGCTCGGGAGGTACTTCACGACCGCGTCCAGCAGGGGCTGCACGCCCTTGTTCTTGAACGCAGTACCGCACAGCACCGGGTTGATCTTGTCGGCCAGGGTGGCGCGACGGATCGCGGCCTCGAGCTCGGCGACGGACAGGTCCTCGCCCTCGAGGTACTTCTCCATCACGTCGTCGTCGGCCTCGGCGAGGGTCTCGAGGAACTTCTCGCGGTACTCGTCGGCCTGGGCGCGCATCGACTCCGGGATCTCCTCGACCTCGTAGTCCTCACCCATCGTGGTCTCGCCGCGCCAGGTCAGCGCACGCATGCCGACCAGGTCGACGACACCGAGGAAGTCGGACTCCGCGCCGATCGGGAGCTGCAGGACCAGCGGGGTGGAGTTCAGGCGCTCGACCATCATGTCGACGCACCGGAAGAAGTCGGCACCCGTGCGGTCCAGCTTGTTGACGAAGCACATCCGGGGCACGGCGTACTTGTTCGCCTGGCGCCAGACGGTCATCGTCTGCGGCTCGACACCGGCCACTCCGTCGAAGACGGCGACCGCGCCGTCGAGGACACGCAGCGAGCGCTCGACCTCGGCGGTGAAGTCCACGTGACCGGGGGTGTCGATGATGTTGATCTGGTGGTCCTTCCACCAGCAGGTCGTCGCGGCGGACGTGATCGTGATGCCGCGCTCCTGCTCCTGCTCCATCCAGTCCATCGTGGCCGCGCCCTCGTGGACCTCACCGATCTTGTAGGTGATGCCCGTGTAGAAGAGGATGCGCTCGGTGGTGGTGGTCTTGCCGGCATCGATGTGCGCCATGATGCCGATGTTGCGGACCTTCTTCAGGTCCGTGGTGATGTCGACAGCCACTGTCGGTTCGTTTCCTTAGGTCAAAGGGGCCGCCGGGGCTCCGTCGTACGCACGTGGCTCACGCGGCGTACGACGGGGGCTCACCAGCGGTAGTGGGCGAAGGCCTTGTTGGACTCGGCCATCTTGTGGGTGTCCTCGCGCTTCTTCACTGCGGCACCGAGGCCGTTGGACGCGTCGAGGATCTCGTTCATCAGGCGCTCGGACATCGTCTTCTCGCGACGGTCCGCTGCGTACCCGACCAACCAGCGCAACGCCAGCGTGGTGCCGCGTGTTCCCTTGACCTCGATCGGCACCTGGTACGTCGCACCACCGACCCGGCGGGACTTCACCTCGATGGCCGGCTTGACGTTGTCCATGGCCCGCTTGAGCGTGACCACGGGGTCGGTGCCGGTCTTCTCGCGGCAGCCTTCGAGCGCGGTGTAGACGATGCGCTGGGCGACCTGCTTCTTGCCGTCCTTGAGCACCTTGGAGACCAGCTGGGTCACCAGCTGCGACCCGAACACGGGGTCGACGTCGAGCGGCCGCTTGGGCGCGGGACCCTTGCGAGGCATATCAGCTCTTCTCCTTCTTCGCGCCGTACCGGCTGCGAGCCTGCCTGCGGTTCTTCACGCCCTGGGTGTCGAGCGTGCCGCGGATGATCTTGTAGCGGACACCGGGGAGGTCCTTCACCCGGCCGCCGCGGACGAGCACGATGGAGTGCTCCTGGAGGTTGTGACCGACGCCCGGGATGTAGGCCGTGACCTCGACGCCGCTGGACAGGCGCACGCGGGCGACCTTGCGCAGGGCGGAGTTCGGCTTCTTCGGGGTGGTGGTGTAGACGCGGGTACAGACGCCCCGACGCTGCGGGCTCCCCTTGAGAGCCGGCGTCTTGGACTTCGACGGCTTGTCCTGGCGGCCCTTGCGGACCAGCTGCTGGATGGTGGGCACTCGGTGGTTCCCCTTCTGTTCCTACGTCAGTGCCCGGCGCTCTGCCGGGCACGAGGTGATGCCTGGTGCGGTGTGCCTTGAGGTGTCGCGCGGCCCGGTACGCCGTGAGGCTGGACTCTGGGCATGCTCAACGGTCTGGACGTGCCAGACACGGTTCTCAAGGTTACCCGGGTCGCACCCCCACACCAAAACGAGATAGGCGGCTCAGGCGGCCTGGGCGGTGAGGCTCTCCGGCCGGCCGTCGGCCTCGGCCTGCTCGCGGGCCGGGCGGGCGAACACGGCGACCGCGAGCAGGACTCCGAGGAGGGTCAGCAGCCCGCCCATGAGCAGGGTCCAGCGCGCGCCGTACTGCTCGCCGATCCAGCCGATGATCGGCGAGCCGATCGGGGTGCCACCCATCACGATGGTCATGTAGAGCGCCATCACCCGCCCCCGCAGGGCCGGCTCGGACTCCAGCTGCAGGGTGGCGTTCGCGGAGTTGAGCATGGTCAGCGTGCAGACCCCGATGACCGGGCACATCAGCGCGAACGCGACGTACGACGGCATCACGCCGGCCACGATCTCCGCGAGGCCGAACCCGACGGCCGCGCCGACGAGCAGCCGGAGGCGGATGCGCACGCGACGCGCGGACAGCAGCGCGCCGGCGAGGGAGCCGACCGCCATCGCCGAGCCGAGGATCCCGAACTCGCCGGCACCCTTGCCGAAGACCTGGGTCGCCATCAGCGCCGAGGTGATCTGGAAGTTCATGCCGAAGGTGCCGGCGAAGAACACCATCACCAGGATCATCATCATCTTGGGCTGGCTGCGCACGTAGCGGACGCCCTCGAGGAGCATGCCGGGGGTGCGGCGTACCGGCTTGGGCGTGTGCAGCAGGAGGGGGTCCATGTGCTGGAGCTGCCAGATGACGGCGCCGTAGGAGAGCGCGTTGATCAGGATGACCCAGCCCGTGGCCCAGGCCCCGCCGCCGAGCGCGCCGATCATCAGGCCGGCCAGAGCGGGGCCGATGATGCGGGCCATGTTGAACGTCGCGGAGTTGAGGCCGACCGCGTTGGTGAGCTCGTCGGGGCTGACCATCTCGGAGACGAACGACTGGCGGGCCGGGGCGTCGAAGGCCGAGCCGATGCCGAACAGGAAGGCGATCAGGTAGACCTGCCACACCTGCGCCAGGTGGGCGACGGCGAGGAAGCCGAGCGCCAGCGACGCGACGGCCATGGTCAGCTGCGTGAGCTGGAGCAGGCGGCGCTTCTGGAACCGGTCGGCGACGACGCCGGCGTACGGCGAGAGCAGGAGGACGGGCAGGAACTGGAGGCCGGTGGTGATGCCGAGGGCGGTGCCGCTGCCGTCGGTGAGGCGCAGCACCAGCCAGTCCTGCGCGACGCGCTGCATCCAGGTGCCGGTGTTGGACACCAGGCTGCCGAGTGCGTAGCGCCGGTAGTTGGGGTTGTGGAGTGCGCGGAAGGTGGGGCTCAAGATCGTCTTTCTAGCGGGGTGGCGCGTCAGTCGGAGTTGGCGAGGCGTTCGAGGATGGGCGCGGCTCGGCGGAGCGTGTCGCGCTCGTCGGTGGTGAGTTCGCGCAGACGCCGGGCGAGCCAGGCGTCGCGCCGGGCGCGGTCGGCGAGGAGCGTCGTACGGCCGGGCTCGGAGAGGGAGACGACGACCTGGCGGCCGTCGGTCTCGTGGGCCCGGCGCGAGACGTAGCCGCCCTCCACCAGGGCGTTGACGGTGCGGGTCATGCTCGGCGGCTGCACGCGCTCGTGGGAGGCGAGCTCACCGACGGTGAGGTCGCCGTTGCGGAACAGGCGGCCGAGAACAGCCATCGCGCCCATGCTCAGGACGTTGTCGGGATGCCGCTCACCGGAGAGACGTCGCCGGAGCCGCATGACGCTGAGCCGGAGCTCGCTCGCGAGCCCGGCATCGCTCCGGGCGGCCATCTGGACGGTAGGCATGTCGTTAGCATAACTCATTACCCATGCTAAGCATTCCGCCTTCCGTCACCCACCTACGCCGAGTCGTCACGTGACGACTCGGCGTGATTTCGCTGCCGCTTTGCGCCGACTCGGCGTGATTTCGCTGCCTCTTTGCGCCGACTCGCGGTCAGGTGAAGAGGGCGGTGACCGGGTTGATCGCGAAGTAGACCACGAAGAGCGCGCCTACCACCCAGAGCAGCGGGTGCACGCGGTCTGCCTTGCCGCGGGCGATCTTGATCAAGACGAAGGCCACGAAGCCGGCCCCGATGCCCACGGTGATCGAGTAGGTGAACGGCATCAGGATGATCGTCAGGAACGCCGGGATCGCGATCTCCACGTCGTCCCACGAGATGCCCTTGACCTGCTGCATCATCAGGAAGCCGACGAGGACCAGCGCCGGCACGGCCGCCTCGGACGGGATCACCCTGACCAGCGGTGCGAACACCATCGAGACCAGGAACAGCAGCCCGGTCACGATCGAGGCCAGACCGGTGCGAGCGCCCTCGCCGACGCCCGACGCGCTCTCGATGTACGACGTGTTGGACGAGACGCCGGCCGCGCCACCGGCGATCGCCGCGACCGAGTCGACCACCAGGATCTGCTTGGTGTTCGGCGGGGTGCCGTCCTGGTCGAGGAGTCCGGCCTCGGCGCCGATCGCCGTCATCGTGCCCATCGTGTCGAAGAAGTCGGCCAGCATCAGCGTGAAGACCAGCAGCACGGCCGACACCACGCCGACCTCCTGGAACGACCCGCCGATGCTGAAGTGACCGAGCGTCGAGAAGTGCGGGGTGTCGAAGGCGGACGACGGCCACGACGGCACGTTGAGGCCCCAGCCCTTCGCGTTGTAGCCGCCGCCGGCGGGGAACATCGCCCCGATGTTGCCGATCCCCTCGACGATCATCGCCAGGATCGTGGTGGCGATGATCGAGAGCAGGATGGCGCCGCGCACCCGGCGTACCCACAGCGTGATGACGAGCGCGAGCCCGAGCAGGAACACGAGCACCGGCCAGCCCGCCAGGAAGCCTCCGGGCCCGACCTCCACCGGCACCGTGGTCTGGGCGGCGTCGGGGATCCGGCGCACGAAGCCCGCGTCGACGAAGCCGATGAAGGCGATGAACAGGCCGATGCCCACCGAGATGGCGACCTTGAGCTGCGACGGTACGGCGTGGAAGACCGCCGTACGGAAGCCCGTCAGCACCAGCGCGAGGATCACCACGCCCTCGATCACGATCAGCCCCATCGCGTCGGCCCAGCTCATCTGCCGCGCGATCGAGACCGCCACGAAGGCGTTGAGCCCGAGTCCGGTCGCCAGGGCGAGCGGGTAGTTGGCGACGGCGCCCATCAGGATCGACATCACGCCGGCGACCAGCGCCGTACCGGCCGCGATCGCGGGCAGGTTCGAGCCATGGCCGGTGCCACCGCCGAGGAAGTGGCCGTTCTTGTCGGGCGCGAACCCCAGGATGATCGGGTTGAGCACCACGATGTAGGCCATCGTGAAGAAGGTGACGACGCCGCCGCGGAGCTCGCGCTCGACGGTCGACCCGCGCTCGCTGATGCGGAACCAGCGGTCGAGCCCGCCCGACGTACGACGTGGGTCACTGCGGCGTGGGGTGGGGCCCGACTTGGAGCGGTCGTGGGACTTGGTCCTCGCGGGGCGCGCGCCCTCCGGCTGATCGGTCACGGGCGGCAGCATGCCAGAGCCTCCGGCGGACCGGAAGCGTCACTAGAGTGAGCCGCATGGAGCTGCGCGACGACCAGCCGATGACCCATGAGATCGGCAAGCGCACCTACATCGTCGCCGACGTCGAGCCGCTCGACGTGGACGGCATCCGCACCGTGCAGGTCGGCGTCGCGCTCTGGATCATCGGCTTCGTCGCGATGCTGCCCTTCTACGGCCGGCTCCGCGACAGCGGCCACGGCTGGATGATCTGGACCTGCGCCGCCGGCTGCGGCCTCGGCCTCCTCGGCCTGGAGTACTGCCGCCGGCGCAAGCGCGCCCGCGCGCTGCGCGACGAGCAGGAGTAGCTCGGACGGTCCGCCGGCTCAGAACGGCTCGAGGTCGTCGGCGAGGTTGTCGATCACCGGGTCGGGCAGGGGCACCGGCTCGTGGCGCTTGGCCAGCCGCACCTCGGAGTGGGCTCCGCAGCCGTGCGAGAAGGCGACGACCTTGCCGTCGTCGTTGGCGTCACCGTTGGCGCACACGCCGAAGGTCTCCGCCAGCGAGCCGGAGAGCCGGAGCAGGAAGCCGCAGGTCGAGCACAGGTCGGGGGCCGACTGCGCCAGCGGCGCCTCGGGCCCGCTGTCTCCGTCGTACCACCGCTGGGCGGCCAGCTCGTGACCCTCGGGCGACAGGGTACGGATCCGGCCGAGGCCGAGATCCTTCGCGACGGTGCGGATCTGGGTCTTGGCGTCGGTGTCGAGCAGGTCGTCGCCGAAGGAGTACGTCGGCACGAGGCGTGGGTCGTCGTCGGCCACGGGAAGCAGGTCGCCGGGTGACAGGTCACCGGGCTTGATCCGCTCGCGGTAGGGCACCCACTCGGGCGCGACGATCGCCTCGGCACCGGGGATCAGCACGATCTCATCGACCGTGACGGACTTCTGGCGCGACGCCCGCGCGACCGTCACCGACCAGCGCCAGCCGACGTAGCCGGGCGTGCGGCACTCGAAGAGGTGCGTGACGAGGCGGTCGCCCTCGGCCTCCGCTCCGAGGTGGTCGCCGACCTCGGACGCCTGGACCTCGGCCACCAGTGCCTCGCGGGCGGTGTCGACCGCCGCCATGGCCACACCGTCGGCCTTGTAGGTCGTACGGCGTTCGACCACGCGCGCCTCGTCGCCACCACTCATGCGGCCATGATGACTGATCGACGCGGCTGCTGTCAGTTCGCTGGCCGATCGGAGCGAGCCGGGACCGGAGGTACGCCCCACCGTGCAGGATGGGGCCATGACGACGCCCGAGGAGTCCGACCGCCGCTCGCGGCTGGACTCCGCCGTCACGGGAGCCAAGGTGACGGGTCGGGGCCTGCGCTCGATGGCGCGCGGCACGAGCCGGGTCACCGGTTTCGCCGTACGCCAGGCGCGTCGCGCGGCCGCCGCGGAGGGAGCCGACAGCAGTGGGCTCGCCCGGCTGATCGAGCTGGGCGCCCTGAACGCGGCGGGCGACGCGGCCGTCGCGATCTCGCTCGCGGGCACCCTGTTCTTCAAGATCCCGACGGGCGAGGCGCGCGGTCAGGTCTCGCTCTTCCTGGGGCTGACGATGCTTCCGTTCGCGATCGTCGCTCCGCTGATCGGACCGATGCTCGACCGGTTCAGCCACGGCCGTCGCTGGGCGATCGGCGCGACCATGGCCGCACGTGCCTTCTTCGCCTGGGTACTGGCCAGCGCCGTCGTCACCCGGTCGGCCTGGCTCTTCCCGGCGGCCCTCGGAGTCCTGGTCGCGTCCAAGGCCTACAACGTGACCCGGGCCGCCGCAGTACCCAGGCTGCTGCCGAAGGGCCTGACCCTGGTCACCGCCAACGCCCGGATGTCGATGGCCGGCCTCGTCGGCGTCGCGGTCTCGGCCCCCATCGCCGCGCTCGCCTCGGTGATCGGGCCGAGCTGGTCGCTGCGCTACGCCTTCGTCGTCTTCGTGCTCGCCACGATCCTGGCGATCACGCTCCCGACGCGGGTCGACTCCAGCCACGGTGAGGAGCCGCTCGGGTTCCTCAGCGGCGACCAGGGTGAGCCGGCGCCGCGGCCCGGCGCGGCGTCCGGGCCCCTCCCGCGCGGCAAGATGCGCATCCCTCACTCGATGGCGTTCGCGCTCCGCGCCAACTGCGGACCACGCTGGCTGTCGGGCTTCCTGACGCTGTTCATGGCCTTCCTGCTCCGCGAGCACCCCATCGAGGGGCACTCGCCACAGTTCTCACTCGCCGTGGTGATCGGAGCGGCCGGTGTGGGCAATGTCCTCGGCATCGGCGCGGGCTCGCTGTTCAAGGCCGTCCACCCGAAGGTCACCGTGGTGCTGTCGCTGCTCGCCGGCGCCGCCGCCGTGACGCTGGCGGCACTCTTCTACGGCCTCGTGTCGCTGGTGGTCCTCGGCTTCACCGCCGGGCTCACGCAGTGCCTCGCCAAGCTCTCGCTCGACTCGACGATCCAGCGAGACGTGCCCGAGCGGGTGCAGACCAGTGCCTTCGCACGCAGCGACACCACCCTGCAGCTGGCCTGGGTGCTGGGCGGCTTCGTCGGGATCGCGCTGCCCCTGGAGCCGCGGCTCGGGTTGATCGTCGCCGCCGTCGTCCTGCTGGCCTGGTCGGTGTTCGTCCTGGCCGGGCTCGCCCGTCGTACGCCGGCGGTCTCGTCCGAACCGATCTGAGCCACGATCGGATCTCGAGACGCGTCACACCGTCCTTCGCTCCGCTCCGGCCGGTGTCGAGCGCTCCTCGATCTTCGCTCCTCGCGCCGTCCCGCTAGGCGGCCCGGCGCCCGCTCAGAGCTCGAGCTCGTCGGCCAGCGCCCGCAGCAGCTTCGCGGTCGGGCGCGCCTGGCGCGCGTCGGGGTGACGCCCGTGGCGATAGGCCTCGCCGACATCGTCGAGCAGCCGGATCAGGTCCTCGACGATCGGGACCATCTCCTCGGGCTTCTTGCGGCGCGCGTGCGACTGGTTGCGTACGACGGAGGTCGGCGCGTCGAGGACGCGTACCTGCAGTGCCTGGTCGCCGCGGCGGCCCTGGGCGATACCGAACTCGACGCGCGTACCCGCCTTGAGCGTGCTCACGCCCTCGGGCAGGGCGTCGTTGCGTACGTAGACGTCGGGACCGTCGTCCTGCGAGAGGAACCCGAAGCCCTTCTCGGCGTCGTACCACTTCACCTTGCCACTCGGCACGTCTCAACCTCTTCTTGCGCGGCGCGCCCTCTCGTCGGGGCGACGGTCCAGCGTAGGCGTGCATGGCCAGGTCTTACCAACCGGATTCGACCGGCGGGACGAGGCGGCGCCGAAGACCGGCACAGTCAGGTCGCTGGCAGGGATTCGCTCCTACTACTGGAGTATGAGCAGCGCTCGACGGGCTCTGCCGTGGCCGTGACCAGATCGGCGTACGCCCGGAGTCACCACCGGCCCGACCACGTCGAGGCGCGGGTGACGCTGGCCAGGTACGCCGCGCGCACCGCGGCCGCTCTCTCCCGGCTGCTGCGAGGCGGGTCGGGTCTCGTGATCGGCGGGCGCGTCCTGCTCAACGTCGCGCCCGACGCGGTGGCCGCCCTGAGTCGCGGGCGGAGCATCACGCTGGTCAGCGGCACGAACGGGAAGACCACGACGACGGCGCTGATCGTGCGCGCGCTCGAGGACGGGCGGCCCGTGGGCAGCAACCGCGGCGGGGCGAACACCGCGACCGGGGTCGCCGGCACGCTGGCGACCTCCGACGAGGAGCGGCTGGTGCTGGAGGTGGACGAGGGCTGGCTGCCCTGGGCCGTCCGGACGACGAAGCCGTGGTGCGTCGTACTGACGAACCTGTCGCGCGACCAGCTGTCCCGTCACCACGAGGTCGGGGCCCTGGCGGCAACCTGGCGCGAGTGCCTGACCGACGTACCGGTCGTGGTCGCGAACGCGGACGACCCCGATGTCGTCTGGCCGGCGCTGGCCGCCAGGTCCCAGGTCTGGGTCTCGGCCGGCGAGCGCTGGAACGCCGACTCGCTGGTGTGCCCCGCCTGCGGCGGCCGCTGCCTGCGGTCGGGGCAGGAGTGGGCCTGCGCCTCCTGCGACCTCCGGCGTCCCGAGCCCGACTGGTGGCTCGAGCGGACCGACCTGTGCAGCGCCCACACGCGGGTGCGGTTGTCGCTCGACCTGCCCGGCCAGTTCAACGTGGGGAACGCCGCCCTGGCGCTGGTCGCGGCGTACGTCACGGGCGACGTGCCGATCCAGGACGGCGCGGCCCGGCTCTCGTCCGTCAGGTCGGTGGCAGGGCGCTTCGAGCGGGTGCAACGCGGACCCCACGAGCTTCGGGTGATGCTGGCCAAGAACCCGGCCGGGTGGCTCGAGCTACTGGCGCTGATGACCTCGGACGGGCATCCGGTCGTGCTGGTGTTCAACGCCGACGGCGTCGACGGCCGCGACCCGTCGTGGCTGTACGACGTCTCGTTCGACGTCCTGCGCGGGCGCGAGGTGGTGGTCCAAGGACGCCGGGCCACCGACCTGCTGGTGCGTCTGGAGCTCGACGGCGTGCCGGCCAGACGGGTCAAGGGCCCCCTGCGCGCTGCCCTCGACGGGCTGCCCGCGGGCCGCGTGGACGTCATCGGCAACTACACGGCGTTCCGGGCCGTGAGCGAGGAGCTGCGGCGTGGCTGACGCGCTCACGATCGTCCACGTCTACCCCGACCTGCTCGGCACGTACGGCGACCGGGGCAACGTGCTTGCCCTCGTGCACCGGGCCCGTGCTCGCGGCATCCCCAGCGAGGTCGTCGACGTGGAGCTCGACGAGGCGTTGCCCACGTCCGGCGACATCTACGTGCTCGGTGGCGGCGAGGACTCGGCGCAGGTGCTTGCCGCCAGGTCGCTGTTCGCCGACGACGCCGCCGCGTCGGTGCTCCTGGGGGCGCCGACCCTCGCCGTGTGCGCAGGACTGCAGCTCCTGTCGCGCACCTTCCTGGACGCCGGCGGCGAGCCTCGGCCGGGGCTCGGACTCCTCGACGTCGACTGCGACCGGTTGCCTGGTCGCGCCGTCGGCGAGGTCGTCAGTGAGCCGGTCGACCTGCCGGAGGTGCCGACCTTGACGGGCTACGAGAACCATCGCGGCGGAGCACGCCTCGGGCCGGAGGCCCGACCGCTCGGACGGCTCGTCGCGGGTGTCGGCAACGGCGACGCCCTGACCGAGGGGGCCGCGCAGGGCTCCGTCGTCGCGACGTATCTCCACGGCCCGGTGCTCGTGCGCAACCCGGGCCTGGCCGACCTGCTGCTCGCCCGCGCCCTGGGCGACCTGCCGGCGTACCACGACGAGGCGGTTGAGCAGCTGCGCGCCGAGCGGCTGGACGCCGCCGACCCCCGGCACCAGCGCCGTCGCCTGGCCTTGGGTCGCTGAGGGCCCGGCCGCGGTCGGTCAGGGCAAGCGGGCGGCGACGACCCGGTCGAGCACGTCGAGCGGCAGGGAGCCGCTCTCGAGCACCGCGGAGTGGAACTTCTTGACGTCGAAGCCGGCACCCTGACGCTGCTCCGCCTCGGACCGCATGCGCTGGATCTCGAGCCGGCCGATCATGTACGACGTGGCCTGGCCGGGGTTGCAGATGTAGCGATCCACCTCGGGTCGGCACACCCCTTCGGTGAGCGGGCTGTTGGCGACCATGTAGTCGATCGCCTGCTGCCGGCTCCAGCCGAGGGCATGCAGCCCGGTGTCCACGACCAGCCGACAGGCCCGCATCGAGTCGGCGCTGTACATCCCCATCCGGTCGACGGCCGAGGAGTAGAGCCCCATCTCGTCGGAGAGGCGCTCGGTGTAGAGACCCCAGCCCTCGGCGTACGCCGAGTTGTGCAGGTGCTTGCGGAACTCCGGCATCGTGTCGGGCAGCTCCGAGGCGATGGCGAGCTGGAGGTGGTGCCCTGGCACGCCCTCGTGGAAGGCCATGGCCTCGAGCTCGAACCGTCCCCAGGACGACGCGTCGTCGGTGTTGACGAAGAACGTGCCGCCGCGCGAGCCGTCGGTGGCGGGCGGGAAGTAGAAGGCCTTGGCCCCCACCTCGGTGCCCTGCACGGCACAGGGCGCCTGCGGCACGACCTCGAACCAGTGGCCCATCATCGACTCGGCGCGGGCCAGCGCGACCTTCGCCTGCTCGACCAGCTCGTCGCCGTGCTCGAAGTGGAGCTTGGGATCGGTGCGCATCGCCTCGAAGATCTCCGCCAGGTCGTCGGTGCCGACCACCTCGGGGCCGAGCGCACGATACTCGTCTGCGAGCTTGGCGACCTGCGCCACCCCGATGTCGTGGATCTCCTGCGCCGACTTCTCGGTGGTCGTGAAGTAGCGCAGGGTCGCGTCGTACACAGCGGTCCCGCCGGGGAGCCAGGACAGGCCGCACTCCTCCTCGGACCGGGCCTGCGGCAGCGCGTCGCGGAGTGCGTCGCGGTAGGCCTCGAGGCCGGGGCGTACCGAGCGCTCGACCGCCTCACGCAGGTCATCGCGCACGGCGTCGGCGTCGACGCCGTCGGGCAGCTGCACCGCCGCGGCGACGGGGTCGTCGGCCACCGGCATCGACAGCGCCTGCTCGATCTGACGGATCGTCTCGGCGATCGCGAACTCGGGCGACACCCAGCCCGAGGCGGCGCCCTCCCGGACCCGGTCGGCCACCTGGCGGAAGTGGGTGCCGACGGCGTCGAGCTTGGCCGGCATGGCCTCGGCGACGGCCTGGTCGGGGACCGCTACCAGGCTCATCAGCAGCGAGAGCGTGCCTTGGAGGCCGTGCACCGGGTCGGCCGCGCGGCAGGCCAGCGGTGTGTCCAGCAGGTCGGCGTGGGCGACCGCGGAGCTGATGATCACCCCGCGGGTGAGCTGCTCCTCGCCGTCCAGGCCCGGCTCGTCGATCGCCCGGGCGCGGTCGGCGTAGTCACGCAGGGTCGCCACGAAGCGGTCCTGACCCTCCCGGGACGCGTCCTCGAAGCGCCCGACGTCGGTGTAGTCACCGAGCAGGTGCCGCTCGGTGGGCTCCTCGTCGAGGATGGCCTGCCAGTAGTCGTCTGCCAGCTGTCGCAGTTGGTCGCTCAACGCACGGTCCTTTGCGGAGGGTCGGTCGGGGTCGCCCACCAACCTAGCCCGACCCGCCGACCGTCGGTCCAGGCATTTCCTGCGCCCTCTCGAACGCGGCGTACGGCGAGGGGCGCGTCACCAGCCCGGGCCGGCCGCCGCTGTACCGCCGTGGCGCCCTCCACACCCCGATGGACGCACGGCGAGGGCGTCACGGGTGGGAGATCGGCCGGAGAAAGGGCCCTACGACCCGCCAGGACCGTGGCCGACCCCGGCCAGGCCGAGCTTCGCGGCGGTCTCCTCGCGCATCTGGATCTTGCGGATCTTGCCGGTCACGGTCATCGGGAAGTCGTCGACGAGCATCACGTAGCGCGGGATCTTGTAGTGCGCGAGCCGGCCGGTGGCATAGGCACGCACGGCGTCGGCGTCGAGCGGCTCGGCGCCGGCCCGCAGCTTGATCCACGCGCACAGCTCCTCGCCGTACCTCTCGTCGGGTACGCCGATCACCTGCACGTCCTCGATGTCGGGGTGGGCGTAGAGGAACTCCTCGATCTCGCGCGGGTAGATGTTCTCGCCGCCGCGGATCACCATGTCCTTGATCCGGCCGACGATGTTGCAGTAGCCGTCGTCGCGCATCTCGGCGAGGTCGCCGGTGTGCATCCAGCCGTCGGTGTCGATCGCCTCGGCGGTCTTCTCGGGCTCGTCCCAGTAGCCCAGCATCACGGAGTAGCCGCGGGTGCAGAACTCACCCGGCTCACCACGCTCGACGGTGTGGCCGGTGAGGGGGTCGATGATCTTGATCTCGACGTGGGGGTGGACCCGCCCGATCGACGACGTACGGCGCTCGAGGTCGTCGTCGACGCGGGTCTGGGTCGATACCGGCGACGTCTCGGTCATGCCGTAGGCGATGCACACCTCCGCCATGTGCATGTCGTTGATGCAGCGCTTCATCACCTCGACCGGGCAGATCGAGCCGGCCATGCAGCCGGTCCGCAGGGTCGAGAGGTCGTGGTCGGCGAACGTCGGGTGGTGCTGCATGGCGATGAACATGGTGGGCACGCCGTACACCGCGGTGCAGCGCTCGGTCGCGATCGCCTGCAGGGTGAGCTCGGGGTCGAAGCCGGGTGCCGGGATCACCATCGTCGACCCGTGGGTGGTGCAGCCGAGGTTGGCCATCACCATGCCGAAGCAGTGGTAGAAGGGCACCGGGATGCACAGCCGGTCCTGCTCGGTGAAGCCCATCAGCTCGGTGACCAGGAACCCGTTGTTGAGGATGTTGCGGTGGGAGAGCGTGGCGCCCTTGGGGTAGCCGGTCGTGCCCGAGGTGTACTGGATGTTGATGGGGTCGTCGGGCCGCAGCGTCAGCATCCGCTCGTTCACCACGTCGGAGTCGACGTGCTGGCCGGCCTCCACCACGTCGGCCCAGTCGTCGGTGCCGAGGTAGACGACCCGTTCGAGCACTCCCCCGGTGATCGAGCCGGACGAGATGGTCTCGTCGATCATCGCGCGGTAGTCGCTGGTCTTGAAGCTCTCGGCCGCGACCAGCATCCGCATGCCCGACTGGTTCACGGCGTACGAGAACTCGTGCGTGCGGTACGACGGGTTGACGTTGACCAGGATCGCGCCGATCTTCGCCGCGGCGTACTGCGTGATCGTCCACTCCGCGCAGTTGGGCGCCCACACGCCGATGCGGTCGCCCTTGACGATGCCGGCAGCGATCAGGCCGCGTGCGAACAGGTCGACCTCGTGGTTGAATTCGCGGTAGGTCCACCGTCGGCCGGTCGCGCGCTCGACGAGGGCCTCGCGGTCGGGGAAGGCCGCCACCGTGCGGTCCAGGTTGGCGCCGATGGTCTCCTCGAGCAGTGCCGGTGTGGTCTCGCCTCTCGCATAGGACTCCATATCGGGAAAGTACCCCCTCGCGGGGACCCGGTCGCCTCGCGAGCGAGCTCGCTGAGGCGTTCCCTGCGGCGGTTCAGCCTCGGCTACGCCGGGTCCGAACGACCTCGCTCAGGCAATCCGTACGACGGTCACGGTCCGGTCACCCAGGGTGACGACGTCGCCGTCGAGGAGCGTCGCCGGACGCCCGGCCGTGAGTGGCTTCGCAACCCCCTGTCGCCTGAGCACCGAGCCGTTGGTCGACCCGCGGTCGGTCACGACCAGCGCTCCGTCGGGGGCGACGACCACCTGGGCGTGGGTCTTGGAGACCGACATGTCGGTCGACGGGAGGGCGACGAGCCGGGCCGCCTCCTCGCCCGGGCGGGGTTCGGGACGGCGTCCGATGAGCACCAGTGCGTCCACGACGACCCGCTCGCCGGTGTCGAAGGCCAGCCCCCACGAGGGCGCCGCGGGTGGCTCCCCGGTGCCCGTCCCGGCGGTCCGGGCGAGCGCCGGGTCGCGGACGCTGGTGCGCTCCGACGACTCCTCGAGCGGATCGGGCGCGGCATGCCGCGGCCGGCTGGGCGCGCGCGCCGGGACCTGCGCAGGGTCGGGTGCCGGCGGCGTACGACGGGCCGGGACGAGCCGCATGGCCGTGAGGTTGACGACGTGCCGGGGTCCTGAGTCGTCCGACGCGCGCTCCACCGGCACCGGCCGGACGTCGAGGACGATGGACGAGACGACGAGGTCGTGCCAGCCCCGGCGCAGCCGGGTGGTGTCGGCGACGGCGGTCCAGGCGAGGGCGGCGAGCCCGAACCCGAAGGGCACGGCCGCCAGCCCCAGCACCGCCGTACGCAGCATCGCCGGGCCGATGCCCAGCGGCTCTCCGGTCGTGGCCCGGACGACGCGCAGGCCGAGGAACGACGTACCGGGCGTGCGGGCGGTGCTGCCGAGCATCGCGCCGAAGACCGCCCCCACGAGGAGCACGGTGGCCACGATCGCGATGATCCCGACCAGCACGTGGCCGCGCGACAGCAGGTAGTGCTGGACGGCGAGCGCCACGGCCAGGTCGATGCCCCAGGCGATGAGCCGATCGATCGCGAAGGCGTAGAACCGCCGGTCGACGTCGGCGACCCGTAGCCCCGGCACGGCCGGGGCGGGTGGGTGGGGGACGAGTGCCGTCATACCGTGGTGACCTGGATGGTCACCCCTTCACCGAGGTCGACCACGGCTCCGGGGATCAGCTGCACCGCGATGCCTGGCTGGAGGTCCTCCGCCGCCAGGCCGGGCTGCACGACGACCGTGCCGTTGGTCGAGCCGAGGTCGGTGACGACCGCGGACCCGTGATCGGCCCCGGCGCCTGGGCGGATCTCGAGGTGGGTCGAGGAGATCTCCTGCTGCGGGCTCGGGACCGTGACCACCCGCGCCTGCTCGTCGCCGCCGAAACGGCGCGCCTCCGGCGCCCGCCCGACGAGGATCGCGCGGTCGACGTCGACCACGTCGCCGCTGGAGAAGATCAGCCGGGCCACGGCCCGGGAGGGTGACGCCTGCGGAGCTCCGGTCGGGGGCGCGATCTGGCCGGGCGCGAACTCCTGGCTCTGGGTGTCGCCCGTGTCGGCCGCCTCGGCCTCCTCGGGCGCGGGACCCGGGACCGCCGGCGCCGAGATCGGCGCGGTCATGGGGACGGGAGGCACGTAGACCGGGGGAGGCTGGGGGGTCCACGCGGCCGGAGCCGCGGGCTCGGGCGCGGCGGGCTCGGGCGCGGCGGGCTCGGGCGCGGCGGGCTCGGGCGCGGGTACGACGGGCTCGGGCGCGGCGGACTCGGCGGCCGGCGCCGCGGGCTCGGTCGGATCGCCCAGATGGGTCGGGACGCGCTCGCCGGCGACCGGCTGGGGCTCGACCACAGGGGGTACGACGACCGCAGGGGCGTCGGCCACCGCGGCCGGCTGCTCCACCACGGCGACGCGGACCAGCCCCGACCCGACGGTGTACGGCGTGCCCTCACCGTCGGCGACGTGGAGACGCATCGCGGTGACCCCGGAGACATGACGCTCGACCCACGTCGTGTCTGCCGCACCGGACACCGAGACCGGCCCCTCGGCGGTGGTCAGCTCGGCCTCGCCGGCGCCACGGATCACGACCTTCACGTCTCCGGCGTCGGAGCTGACCAGGACGAACCCCGGCAGCTCGCGCAGTCCGCCGCTGATCAGCGCGTCGAGCACTTCGTCGAAGCCGGCGCCCTCGTCGACGGCCTCCCAGAGGGCGGCCACCCGCGCCTTCGCCGACGGCGGCAGGAGCACCACGACGACGTCGCCCAGCACGCCGTACCACGCTCCGGGCGTGACCGAGCGGCTCACGGTCGAGGTCACGGCAGGGCCCCCAGCTTCTCGTGCAAGGACTCCCGCTGGCGCTCGGAGTCGTAGGTGCGGTCGCTGACCAATCCCATCACATCGACGACCACCGCCGTCGCGTTGTCGATACCTCCGGCCGCCAGTGCGGCGGAGACGAGCCGCTCGGCCGCGTCGCGGGGGTCGGCGCTGTCGGCGAGCAACGCGGCGATCTCGTCGTCGCCGATCATGCCGGTGATGCCGTCGGAGCAGAGCAGGACGCGCTCCGCGTCGGCCAGCGGCAGCACGAAGAAGTCGGGCTCGACGGACTCCGGGCCGCCGAGTGCCCGCGTGATGATGTGGCGCTCCGGGTGGACGGCGGCGTCCTCCTCGGTGATCGTGCCGGCGTCGACCAGCTCCTGTACGACGCTGTGGTCGACGCTCACCCGGGCCAGCTCGCCGTGGGCGAAGCGGTAGATGCGTGAGTCGCCGAGGTTGGCCAGCAGCCAGCGCGGGCCGCCGTCCTCCTCCATGAGCAGCGCGACCACCGCGGTCGTCCCGCCGTGCCAGCGGGCACCGTCACTGCCCCGGTGGTGGTCGGCGTACTGGTCGAGCCGGCGCTGGCACTGGCGCAGCGTCGCGGTCACGACATGGGGGCCGCGGCGGGCGTCGTAGCCCACGTCGGCGAGGCGCGCGAACTCCTCGACGACGATCCGGCTCGCGATGTCGCCGCCGTCGTGACCGCCCATGCCGTCGGCGACCACGAAGACCGGAGGGTCGGCGAGGTAGGAGTCCTCGTTGACCTCGCGGACCAGTCCCACGTCTGTGGCGGCGCCGTAGTGGAGCTCGACCTGGTTGACGCCGACCCCGACCTGGGCGCTCTCGGCCGGGTCGCGGTCGACGCGACGGTCGTCGTCCGGCTGGTCGCTCATCGCACGAGACCCCACCCTGAGCTGGGGCAGGCCAGTAGCGTGGGAACGATGGCCACCTCGTCCGCCCCGGGCTCCGCCACGGGCCCCGCCACGGGTAGGGGGCACCGCTCGCTCGCCGACCAGCTCAGGAGCTGGCCGGACGACCGGCTGACCGGCCTGCTCCGCGAACGATCCGATCTCTCCACTCCTGCCCCTGCCGACTGCGCCCAGCTCGCGTCGCGGGCCGGCACCCGCTCGTCGCTGAACCGTGCCCTCGACCTGCTCACGCGTCTCGAGCTCTCCGTCCTAGATGCCCTCGTGGCGTCGGGTCAAACCACCGAGGCCGATCTCGCCCACATCCTCGACGCCGAGTCGCCCGCTGTCGAGGCCGGGCTCCGCCGACTGGCCGACCTTGCCCTCGTCTGGGAGTCCGACGCGGGCCTGCGGCCACTGTCCGGGGTCACCGAGGGCCTCGGGTCCCTCGCGGAGCTCCACCCGATGACGCCGGGCCGATCGGCCGAGGAGGCGGCACGAGACGTCCGCGAGATCTCGCCCGCGGCCCGGGCCATGCTCGACCACGTCGAGGCGAGCACCGGCGAGGCCGACCCGGGTACGGCGAGGCACACGCTCACGCCCGACGAGGCCACCAGCCCCGCCGAGGAGCTGCTCTCCCGCGGGCTGCTCGTGCCGGGCCGGCCCGGACTCGTGCGGATCCCCGGGGAGGTGCAGATCGCCTTGCGGGGCGGTCACACCACCCGGACGCGGGTCGACGTACGCCCCGAGGTGGCGACGACGGAGCGGTCCGCCGACCTGGTCGACCGGGCCGCGGCCGGCGCCGCCTTCGACGTCGTACGGCGCGTCGAGCTGCTGGTCGACCACTGGGGCGTCTCGCCACCGGTCGCGCTGCGGACCGGCGCGGTGGCGGTACGCGACCTGAAGGCGACCGCCGAGTTCGCCCAGCTCGACGAGCCCACCACCGCGCTGCTGGTCGAGGTCGCGGCGGCGGCCGGGCTGCTCGCCACGTGGCCCGACGACGAGGGCAGCCCGGCGTGGACCCCCACCGAGGCCTTCGACACCTGGTGCGACGAACCGCCCGCGGCCCGCTGGGCGCGACTCGCGTATGCCTGGCTGTCGACCGAGCGGCTGCCCTCCCTGGTCGGCACGCGTGACGACGCCGGCAAGCCCCGCAACGCCCTCGACCCCGAGCTCACCAGCCGGATCGCTCCCGAGAGCCGGGCGATGGCCCTCGGTGCGCTCGCCGAGCTGCCTCCCGGCCAGGTCCTGGCCACCGGCACCGGACCGGCCTCGCTCGTGGCTCGGGTCGTCTGGCAGCGCCCCCGGCGGCCGCCGTCGCGCACGGAGCAGGTCGTGGCCGCCCTCGACGAGGCGGGGCACCTCGGGCTGACCGGCCTCGGCGGGCTGCCGTCGTACACCCGCACGCTGCTGGCCGGCGACGACCCGGCTCCCCTGCTCACCCCGCTGCTGCCCGTCGAGGTCGACCACGTGCTCATCCAGGCCGACCTCACCGCGGTCGCGCCCGGACCACTCCTCCGCGAGCTGGCCCGCGACCTCCACCTGCTGGCCGACATCGAGTCCCGCGGCCAGGCCACCGTCTACCGCTTCACCGCCTCGTCCGTACGACGTGCGTTCGACGCCGGCTGGGCGGCCCACGAGGTGCACGCGTTCCTGGCCTCCGTGTCGCGGACGCCGGTGCCCCAGCCCCTGACCTACCTCGTCGACGACGCCGCCAGGACGTTCGGCACCATCCGGGTCGGACACGCGGAGGCCTTCCTGCGGGCCGACGACGAGACGGCGCTGACCGAGCTCCTGCACCATCCACGCGCGGGCAGCCTCGGGCTGCGCCGGATCGCGCCGACGGTCGTCGTGAGCACCACCCCGCTCGACGTCCTGATCCCGCGGCTGCGCGAGCTCGGGGTCTCGCCCCTGGTCGAGAGCGTCGACGGCACGGTCCATGTCAGCCGTCCCGACCAGCGACGCGCCCGCCCCCGCGTCGCGCGTCGTACGACCGAGGCGCGGCTCGAGGCCCGGCTGGCCCAGATCGTGCACGCCGTACGCGCGGGAGACCGGGTGGCGCGCAGCGGCGCCGGCCGGTCGCCCGCGCTCACCCCGATCGGCTCGCTGGCCGCCCTGCGCGAGGCGGTCGAGAGCGGGCGCACCGTGCTGATCGGCTACGTCGACAACCACGGCACCGCGACGCAACGCCTCGTCGACCCCGTCCGGGTCGACGGAGGGTGGCTCACCGCGCGCGACCATCGCGCCGACGACGTCCGGCAGTTCGCGGTCCACCGGATCCGCAGCGTGAACCCGGTGGACAGCGCTCCGTAGACTCGTGACGTGGACTTCGTCCGGTACGCCGAGTCGTCGGCAGCGTTGCTCAACGCGGAGCTGACCGACCTCGACGCGTTGCTCGCCTTCCTCGGCCCGCGGGCCTGGCTGCAGCGGCAGGTCGTCGAGCGCGACCTGACCGCATTGCGACGCTTCCAACGCGACCTCCGCCCGGTGTTCGAGGCGTCGTCGGACGACGATCCGAAGCGGGTCGTCAACGGGCTGAACGCCCTGCTCGAGCGGCACCCGATCACCCCGCGCATCGCCGACCACAACCCGGCCAACCTCCACATCCACGTCGCCAACCGGGCGGCCAGCGTGTCCGACCTGCTGATCGGCGAGTCGCTGCTCGGGCTCGCCAACCTCGTGTGCGACCTCGGGCCCACCCGGCTCGGTATCTGCGCAGCCACGCCGTGCACCAACGTGTACGTCGACACCTCGCCCAACCAGTCGCGTCGCTACTGCTCCGACCGCTGCTCCTCGCGCGCCAACGTGGCCGCCTACCGCGCCCGGCAGAAGGCCGCCGCCGGCTGAGTCGCCCGGTCACGCACGGAGCGGTGAGCCAGGACCGGTTGCTGCGACCCGGACCGGTCCCAGGTCACCGCCCCGCGCGGTGGTCCAGGCCGACCTGCTCGATGATCGCGGCCCCGCGACGCAGGCCGTCGCGAGCGCGGATGTCGGCACCGATCGCGTCCATCCGGACGCGCAGGCCGGTGTCGGCCAGGAGGCGGTCGACGGCACCGAGCAGCTCGGCGTCGGTGAAGGCGTACGTCGGGAGCCGGACGCCGTACCCCAGCTCGTGGACGCGCTGGGCGTTGTCGTACTGGTCCCAGAACAGCGGCAGCACGACCATCGGCTTGCCGAAGTGCATCGCCTCGGTGGTGGTGTTGTTGCCGCCGTGGGTGATCACCAGGTCGACCTGCGGGATCACCTTCGTCTGGGGCAGCGTCGCGGCACCGGTCATGTTGCCGGCCAGGCGCAGCTCGTCGGCCCGCGGGCCCATGCTCACGACCACCCGGTGAGCCGAAGTGCCGAGCACGTCGATCAGACGCTGCATCAGCCCGACGTCGGCACCACCGAGCGAGCCCAGGGAGAGGTAGATCAGCCCGCTCCCCTCTGCCGATCCATGGGGCCGGTCGGCGACCTCGGCCGGCAGCGCGTAGTCCTCGTCGGTCTCGCGCACGCTGGAGTCGATGCGGTGCCAGGTCTCGTCGAGCGCCCGGGCTTCGACGTAGTCGAGCTCGCGGGGGTAGACGTAGACGTTGGCCACCGGCGAGGCGTGCATGAACTCACGCGGCAGCAACGGAGGCGTGCCCTGCGCCCGGCACCAGGCGTCGAAGTCCGTCCAGGTCTCGCGGTGGACCCGGTCGGACTCCTCGAGGAACGCGGCCCACTCGGAGCGCTCGCCCATCGGCAGCCCGGAGAACGTCGGCGGGATGCCGTCGCCCCGGACCTCGAGCGGGTTGCACGACACGATCCGCACGAACGCCGCATCGGACGTCATGAGCGCCGGGAACGAGACCACGTTGTCCTCGACGACCACGTCCGGGTCGTGCTCGGCGATGATCTGGCGCAGCCTCGGCTCGGCGTACTTCGCGCCCTCGATGAGCGCCTGGTACGTCGGGTGGACGAACGCCGCGAGCTGGTCGCGGGTCGGCTTCGCGAACTCCGGTGCGGTCTCGTTGACGAAGTCGATCCAGAACTGGCCCGCCGCGCCCTCGGCCGCATCGGGGTCGGGCTCGGCGAGGTCGACCAGCGCCTCGACGAAGCCGTACGGCGCGAGGCGGCCGGCCCACGACGCCTCCGCGGCGAACACCACGCGGTGACCCCGGTCGAGCAGCACCTTGCCCAGCCCGATGCACTGGTTGGTCGGCCCGTACGCCGACTCCGGCATGAACATCACAGTCAGCTGATCGGTCACGAGGGCACGCTATCGGCGGGCCGTCGTGGGCGTCCGTAGGCTGGCAGGATGACCTGCACCCCACGGACCTCTCCCGGCGAGGCCTGCGCGTGAACGAGGGCCCCCTGATCGTCCAGAGCGACAAGACCCTCCTGCTCGAGGTCGACCACCCGGCCGCGGTGGACTGCCGCAAGGCGATCGCGCCGTTCGCCGAGCTCGAGCGCTCGCCCGAGCACATCCACACCTACCGCCTCACGCCGCTGGGCCTGTGGAACGCCCGGGCCGCCGGGCACGACGCCGAGCAGGTCGTCGACACGCTGCTGGAGTACAGCCGGTACGCCGTGCCCCACGCGCTGCTCGTCGACGTCGCCGAGACCATGGCCCGCTACGGCCGGCTGCGTCTGGAGAAGCACCCGGTGCACGGGCTGGTGCTGGTCTCCAACGACCGGCCGGTGCTCGAGGAGGTGCTGCGGGCCAAGAAGGTCGCCGGCATGCTCGGCGACCGCATCGACGACGACACCGTGGCCGTCCACCCCTCCGAGCGCGGCAACCTCAAGCAGGCGCTGCTGAAGCTCGGCTGGCCCGCCGAGGACTTCGCAGGGTACGTCGACGGCGAGGCGCACCCGATCGAGCTCGACGAGTCGGGCTGGTCGATGCGGCCGTACCAGAAGGAGGCGACCGAGTCGTTCTGGCACGGCGGCTCCGGCGTCGTCGTACTCCCCTGCGGGGCCGGCAAGACGATGGTCGGCGCGGCTGCCATGGCCGTGGCCAAGGCGACCACGCTGATCCTGGTCACCAACACCGTGAGCGCCCGGCAGTGGAAGGACGAGCTGCTGCGGCGTACGTCGCTGACCGCCGACGAGATCGGCGAGTACAGCGGCTCGGTGAAGGAGATCCGGCCGGTCACCATCGCGACGTACCAGGTCATGACGACGCGCCGGAAGGGCGTCTACAGCCACCTCGAGCTGCTCGACGCCCGCGACTGGGGCCTGATCGTCTACGACGAGGTCCACCTGCTGCCCGCGCCGATCTTCCGGATGACCGCCGACCTGCAGGCGCGCCGGCGCCTGGGACTGACCGCGACGCTGGTACGCGAGGACGGTCGGGAGGGCGACGTGTTCTCGCTGATCGGCCCGAAGCGGTACGACGCGCCCTGGAAGGACATCGAGTCCCAGGGCTGGATCGCGCCGGCCGAGTGCATCGAGGTGCGGGTGACGCTGCCGTCGTCGGAGCGGCTCCTCTATGCGACCGCCGAGCCCGAGGAGCGATACCGGCTGGCGTCGTGCACCCACCACAAGGTCGACGTCGTACGCCGGCTCGTGGCGCAGCACCACGACCAGCCGACCCTCGTGATCGGGCAGTACCTCGAGCAGCTCGACGAGCTGGCCGTCGCCCTCGACGCACCCCTCATCACCGGCGCCACCACGGTGAAGGAGCGCCAGCGGCTCTTCGGGGCCTTCCGGTCGGGCGAGGTCGGGCTGCTGGTCGTGTCGAAGGTCGCGAACTTCTCGATCGACCTGCCGACCGCCGAGGTGGCGATCCAGGTGTCGGGCTCCTTCGGCTCGCGCCAGGAGGAGGCGCAGCGGCTCGGGCGCCTGCTCCGGCCGAAGACCGAGGGCAAGTCGGCGCACTTCTACACGATCGTCTCCCGCGACACGGTCGACGCGGAGTTCGCCGCCAACCGGCAGCGCTTCCTCGCCGAGCAGGGCTACGCCTACTCCATCCGCGACGCCGACGACTGACGTCGACGCACAAGTACTGAGCAAAGGGCCGCGCCACCAACGAGTTCAGGCGTGAACGCACGCCGGAGATCCTGTGTTTGCTCAGTACTTCGGCTCCCTCCCGGCGAAGACCTCGTCGAGGTCCTCGTCCACCCCGAGGATGTCGTTCTCCAGCCACGACGCCCCGTCCGCGCCTCCGACCGGCAGGCAGCGCACGACGACGCCCGTCTGGACGTCGAGCGCGACGTCGTAGTTGTCGGGGTAGATCCGCCCGCGCAAGCTCTCCGGGACGTCCTCGGGATCGGGGAAGTCCGCCCGGAGGCCGGCCTCGCTGTAGAGCAGCTCACAGCAGTTGCCGCCGCACCGCGGGTCATATCCGGGCAGCGCGCGCAGGTCGGCACGCCACGCCGGCCTGCCCGCGACCTCGACCTCGCGCAGGTCGGACACCTCGACGTGGTGGCTGAGCTCATCCGGGTCGAGCATCGCCGGCCAGCTGTAGTTCCCCCACATCGGGTCGCTGTGCTCGAGGTACCAGTTCGCGGGTCTCGACGCGACCAGTCCGTCGGCTCGGAACACCGGCGGCAGCTCCGGCTCGGGCCCGAGATCGATCGTCGGGCCACCCTCGGGGGACGAGCTGACCATGAGGCGAGAGATCGAGTAGGGGACGCCGGAGACGTGCTTCTCCTCGCCCGTCGGCCGACGTACCAGCAGCTGCCCCGGCCGGCGTAGCCAGGCCTCACACGCGCCCGGGTGGTCCGAACGGTGCCGGAAGTGCAGCGTCGTCCAGCGCCACGGAGAGCTCCGGGCGAGGGCACGGAACGAGTCGACCGTCGGCTGCACCCGACCATGGTCGCCCCTCCGTCATCAGAGACGCGAGCGAGTTGTCCGAGCAGCACGCCGTAAATGGCGGTGCAAGGGGTTTCGGCTGCCGTACGGTCGGCGGTCGGCCAAGGTGGCCGGAACATCACACGCACGACAGGAAAGGACGATGGAGCAGCTGACCCCGAAGCTCATGAGCTGGGCTTCGATCCTCGAGAGGAACACCCGCGAGCAGGCGGAGACCACGGCGCGCATGCCGTTCATCCACCCGCACGTCGCGCTGATGCCGGACGCCCATCTGGGTCTGGGGGCGACCGTCGGCTCGGTGATCCCGACCCTCGGCGCGATCATCCCCGCCGCGGTGGGCGTCGACATCGGCTGCGGCATGATCGCGGTCCGTACGGCGTACTCCCGCGACCAGCTGCCGGAGGACCGGCGCCCGGTGCGCGAGGCGATCGAGCGCGCCGTCCCGCCAGGCGCCGGCGCTGCCAACCGCACGGTCTCCCGGGAGCACACCGAGCAGCGCCTCGCTCGGCTGCGCGCGCTCGCAGACGAGGCCGGCTTCGACCCGGCGACGTACTCCGGGCGCTGGGAGCTGCAGCTGGGGACCCTCGGGTCCGGCAACCACTTCATCGAGGTGACCGTCGACGAGCTCGACCGGGTCTGGCTGTTCCTGCACTCCGGCTCCCGGGGCGTGGGCAACAAGATCGCCCAGAAGCACATCGGGATCGCCCGCACGCTGTGCGAGAGGTGGTGGATCGAGCTGCCGCACCGCGACCTGGCCTACCTGGTCGAGGGCACACCCGAGTTCTGGTCGTACATCCGTGAGATGCGGTGGGCACAGGCCTACGCGCTGCTCAACCGCGAGGAGATGATGGACCGGGTGGTCCGGCAGTTCGCGGAGTGGGTCGGCGCCCCCGACGCGCAGAGTGTGGAACGGGTGGAGGAGATCAACTGCCACCACAACTACACCGAGCAGGAGAAGCACTTCGGCAGGACGGTGTGGCTGTCGCGCAAGGGTGCGATCAACGCCGGGGCCGGTCGCGACGGACTGATCCCGGGCTCGATGGGCACCGCGTCGTACGTCGTGAGGGGCCGGGGCAACCCGGTCGCGCTGAACTCGGCGCCCCACGGTGCGGGCCGGGAGTACTCCCGGACGCGGGCCCGGCAGACGTTCACCCGCGAGCAGCTGCGGGAGGCGATGGTCGGGATCGAGTACCGCGACACCGACGCCTTCATCGACGAGATCCCGGGGGCGTACAAGGACATCGACCGGGTGATGGCGGACGCCGCCGACCTGGTCGAGATCCGGCACACGCTGCGGCAGATCGTCAACGTCAAGGGCGACTGAACGGCCCGCGGGGCCCGGCCCGGGGCTCCGCGGGTCGCTCGCGGCTGCCCTAGCGTGGGCGCGTGAGCCTCGACGCGCAGGGTGTGGCCGACGCGTTCGGGCTGGGACCCGCCGCGTCGTTGAGCGAGCCGGTGGCGCGCGGCGAGCTCGGAGAGGTACGCCGCCTGGTCACCGAGCAGGGGGCGTGGGCGATCAAGGAGTCGTTCGCACCGTACGACGACGAGGACCTCGCGCACGCGCAGGTCACCGGCGCCTTCCAGCTCGCGTGCTGGCAGGCGGGCATCCCGGCACCCGAGCCGCGACCGGCGGAGGGACGGTTCGTGGTCGACGTCGGCGGCGTCCACCTCCAGGCCTTCGCCTGGGTCGACCTGGCCGACCCCGACCCCCTGATCGACCCGCAGCAGGTCGGGACGCTGGTCGCCGCGATGCACGGCGTACGTCGTCCCGCCCCGGGCCGGGTGCACGAGTGGTTCGAGACGCCGGTGGGTGCGCGCGAGTGGCGCGCCGTACTGAAGGCGGCGCGGGGCGCCGGCGCGCCGTACGCCGATCGCCTGGCCGAGCTCCTCCCGGCGCTGCTCGAGGTCGAGGGGATCCTGACCCCGATGGCGCCTCGTCAGCTGTGCCACCTCGACCTGTGGTCCGACAACGTGCGTCGGACCGCGAACGGCGGCCTCTGCGTGTTCGACTTCGACAACGCCGGCGCCGGCGACCCGGGCCGCGAGGTGGCGATGGTCGTCTTCGAGTTCGGCCGGGGCGACGCCGGTCGTCAGCGCCTGGTCTACGACGCCTACCGCGACGCCGGCGGTCCGGGCCGGGTCACTGTGCGCGCGGACTTCGCGATGACGGTCGCCCAGCTCCACCACATCGGCCATCGCCACCTGCGGATGTGGCCGGCCGCCCAGGACAGCGAGGCACGGGCGCGGTCGCTCGCCGGGATCGAGGAGTTCCTCGGGGAGCCCTTCCTGCTCGCCGACGTGGACGCCGCGTTGGGGGCTCTCGCCTAGGCTCGGCCGCGTGGGGGGCATCCGTGACCGGCTGAACGACGCGATCTTCGCGCGGGTGGCGGGGCCGGACGGGCTGAGGCACCGCGACCGCATCCACGGCACACCGGGGCCGCGGTGGTTCGCGCCCGGCAGCCCCATCACGCGCGTGCACGGCGACGCGTCGATGTACGTCGGCGGCCTGCGCGCGGTCCTCCTCCAGACCCTGCAACCGCAGGCGATGACCGCCGTCGCCGAGCACTCCGGCTACCGCGGAGACATCTGGGGCCGGCTCGCCCGCACGTCGCGTTTCCTGGCGGTGACCACCTTCGGCACCGCCGAGCACGCCCAGCAGGCCGTCGACGTCGTGCGGGCCATCCACGAGCGCGTCGTCGGCACCATGCCCGACGGGACGCCGTACACCGCGACCGACCCGCACCTGCTCGAGTGGGTGCACATCGCCGAGATCCACAGCTTCCTGCTGTCGCACCAGCGGTACGGCGCCCGGCCGCTCGACCAGGCGGGCCGGGACGAGTACGTCGCCCAGACCGCCTTCGTCGCCCGGAAGCTCGGCGCGGTCGACCCGCCGACGACCGAGGCCGGCCTCGAGGCCGCGATGGCCCGCTTCCGACCCGAGCTCACGGTCACCGACCATGCCCGCGAGGCCGTCTCGTACCTGATCTGGCACCCCGACCTCCCGCTCCCCGCCCGCGTCCCGTACGGCGTCCTCGTGGCCGCGTCCATCGGCCTGATGCCGCCGTGGTCGCGCCAGCCTCTCCGGCTGCCGACGATCCCCGTCGTCCACGACCGTCTCGCCGGACCGCTCGGCGCCCTGTCCACCCGCACCATCCGCTGGGCCATGACCAGCGACCCCTCGGTCGTGGCCAGGCTGCGGGCGTCGGCGGCCGCGGCCGGATGACATCCGCGGCTCCGCCCACGACAATCGCGGCATGACTCGGACCGTTCTCGCCGCTGGAGCCGTCCTCGATCCGGTCGCCGGAGAGGCCCGCACCGCGGACCTCGCCTTCGAGTCCGGGCTCGTGGCCGAGATCGGCCAGGGCCTGAGTGGGGACGAGCGCATCGACGTCACCGGCCTCACCGTGGCGCCCGGGCTGATCGACTGCCACGCCCACATGGCCTTCGCCGACATGGAGACGATGGTCGGCGAGTACCCACCGAGTCGGCGGATCCTGCGGGCCGTCCCGCAGCTCCGGGCGACCCTCCGGCTCGGCGTCACCACGGTCCGCGACGCGTGGGGCGCCGACGCCGGGCTCCGGGACGCGATCGAGGAGGGAGCCGTGGCCGGCCCCCGGCTGCTGATCAGCCTGGCCCAGCTGAGTGGGACCGGCGGCATCGGCGACCACTTCTCCGCCGTGACCGGCGCGGACTCGTCGTACCTCGGCTCTCCGTGGCTGCCACGGGGCGTCTTCGACGGTCCGGCCGAGGCGCGGGCGGCCGTACGTCGGATGGTGCGGTCGGGCGCGGACGTGATCAAGGTGGCGATGAGCGGGTCCGTGACCCGTCCCGATGCCGAGCACCGGCTCGTCGCCGACGACGAGATCGCGGAGATCGTGGCGGAGGCAGCCCGACACGAGGTGCACGTGATGGCCCACGCGCACGGACCCCGCGCTGCCGAGAGCGCGGCGCGGGCCGGGGTCCGAAGCATCGAGCACGGGTTCTTCCTGGACGACGAGGCGATCGCGGTGATGGCCGAGCTCGGGACGTGGCTGGTTCCCACACTGCTGGCGGCGTACGGCGACGAGGTCGGCCCCGACGCACCTGAGTCTGTGGCCCGCTCCCAGGAGGGGGCGGCGCGGGCGTTCGCGCTGGCGATCGAGGCCGGCGTGCCGATCGCCATGGGCACCGACTCCCCCGTGGCCCCGCACGACCGCAGGCTCGAGGAGCTCGCCCTGATGCACCGGCTCGGGCTCGACGCCGTCGGCGTGTGGCGCGCGGCGACGAGTGACGCGGCGCGTCTGCTCGACCGGGACGACCTCGGCCTCCTGGAACCGGGCCGGCGCGCCGACGTGGTGGCGGTCGAGGGCGACCCCTGGTCGTTCGACGACCTCGGGTCCCGCGTCCGGCAGGTATGGAAGGACGGTGTCGCGGTCGCATGACCGACCTCGCCGAGCGGTGGCCGCTGCCCGACCGCCTCGAGACGCGCGACGCCCTGCTCGCGGCGTACGCCGACCCGGCTCGGGGCTACCACGACTCGCTACATCTGAGGGAGGTGCTCGACCGGCTCGGTGAGCTCGCCGAGGGGGTCGCCTACGACGCCACGACGGTGTCGCTGGCGGCGTGGTTCCACGACGCGGTGTACGACGGCGAACGTGACGCCGAGGAGCGCAGCGCCGTCTGGGCGGAGGAGTCGCTGGCGGCCACGACGTACGCCGACGAGGTCGCGCGTCTGGTGCGGCTCACCGAGACCCACGAGCCGGCCGCCGACGACCCGGGCGGGCAGGCGCTCTGCGACGCCGACCTGGCGATCCTGGCCTCCGACCGGTCGCGCTACGACGCCTACGTCGCGGGCGTCCGCCGTGACTTCGAGCACCTGGCCGACGCCACCTTCACCCTCGGCCGGGCCGCCGTGCTGCGCGACCTGCTCGGCCGCGACCGGCTGTTCCACACGACGTACGGACGCCAACGCTGGGAGGACGCCGCGCGGGCCAACCTGACCCGCGAGCTCGACGCGCTCTGACCACTCCTCGGGGGGGTCCCGGTTTCATCATGTGATGCGGCGAACCTCCGCTTCTCATGGTGAGCTCACCGTGTGAAGCGGAGGATCGACACCTTCACATGATGAAGCGGTGATCCCCGCTCAGGAGTAGAGGCAGAACGGGTGACCCGCGGGGTCGAGCAGCACGCGTACGTCGTCCTGCGGCTGGAAGTCGGGCAGCGTGGCCCCCAGCTCCAGCGCGTGCGCGACGGACGCCGCGAGATCGCTGACCTCGACGTCGAGGTGCAGCATCATCTGCTGGGCACCCTCGGGCGCCGGCCACACGGGGCGTACGTAGGTGGGGTTGGTCTGTACGGCGAGGTAGGCGACACCCTCACCGAAGTCGAGCGAACCGCCGCCCTCGTCGACGCCGTAGACCGGTTTGTCGAGCAGCGCGGCGTAGAAGTGCAGCAGCGCGGGGCCGTCGGGCGCGTCGAGCACGACGCCCCACCAGTCCGAGCGCGACCAGCGGTCGGTCGTCGCGTCCTTGTTCTCACGGCCGCGCATCAGTCCTCCTCGTCGTTCGCTGCGGACGACCGCTTCGGCCGCCGCAGTCCCGCGGCCCGGAGCCGCACGATCAGCTCGCGCGAGGTCACCGGCGTCGCCCCCGCGGCGACCACGTCGTCGTACCACTCGGCGGGGACGTCGTAATGGTCCCGGTCGAAGCCCCGCTCCGGCACCCCGACCACGCGGGCGAACGCATGGAGCTCGTCGTACGACGCGTCGCTGGCCAGGTGGGACCAGAGCCGCCCGTGCCCGGCGGTGTTGGGCGGGTCGATCAGGATCATCGGACGGCGTCGTCCACCATCAGGCGCCAGGAGCGCACGTACGACGCGTCCACGTAGGCCTTGGCCGAGCCGCCGGGCCGCACCTGGGATCCCAGGTGGAGCTGGCGCACGCCCGCCTTCAGCAGCCACGGCACGTGCTCGGGCGCCAGCCCACCGCCGGGCATCAGCAGGGGTGCGATCTCGGGGGTGACCGCCGCCAGGAGGTCGTCGTACCCCACGGACATGCCCTGCGGAGAGCCGGCCGACCGCACCGCCACCAGCCGGGGCAGCTCGCGCAGCCGCCGCCAGGAGCGCCGCGGGTCGAGCGAGGAGTCGATGGCGCGGGTGAAGGTCCACGGCACACCGGGGAGGCGTCCGAGCAGCATCGAGCACGTCTCGGTGTCGATCTCGAGGTCGCCGTCCAGGAAGCCGAAGGCGACCCCGGTGGCACCGCAGGCGACGTAGTCGTCCGCCAGACCGATCAGCCGGGCGAACTCCCCGCCCGTCGTGCTCCACGTGTCGTTGAGCCGGAGCAGGACGAAGATCGGGAGCTCGCTCTCGCGGCTGATCGCGCTCACCAGGGCAGGCTCGGGAGACAGCCCACAGGTCGGGCCCGGTACGACGACCTGCAGCCGGTCGGCCCCGCCCTCGGCCGCGCCGGGTACGTCGCGCGGGTCGGAGACCGAGACCTCCAGCACCACGCCCGACGCCGACATGCCGCGATCCTAGGGGGTGTCTGATGGACCTCGGCCGTCGCGGGCGACCTCCAGCGCGTGCGCTGGCAAGGCGGAGGAGCGAAGGCGATGCGGAGCATCGTCGAATGAACGACAACGCCGCCAGCGTGCGTGATGGGCGGCGCGCAGCAGGCCACGGGTCCATCAGACACGCCCTGGATGTTGAGCCGGGCGAGATCGCGTCTCCAGCCGGCCCGTCTCGCCACAGCAATCGGCCCGACTCGACCAGGTGGCGACCTGGGCGGGGGCACAATCGGGGTGTGGACGACACCTTGTTGCTGGCCGCCAGGGCACTCGTGCTCGCGGACCTGGTGGCGCGCCGCCGCGCGACGCCGGCCGCCGTCGACGCGCTGGAGGACGCGTGCGCCAACCGCGGCTGGTGGGCCGAGCAGTGGCCGGAGGGAGAGGGGTACGTCGCCGGGCTGGTCGCCCAGGACGTGCAGGACGCACTGTTCGAGCTGGTCGGCCGCTGGCCGCTCTGCCTGGACTGCGACCCCGAGGTGCCCGAGCACTCGCTCTACATCGAGCCCGACATCGGCGGGCCCTCGCCGCAGTGGGTGTGCGAGGAGACCGGCCGGACGATCGGACCGCTGGGCCGGCTCGGCGACGTCACGGAGTGACGGTGAGCGGGAGCCACCAGGTGTAGCGAGAACCGGCGTACACCGAGCGCGACACCTCGATCACCACCTCGCCGACGACCGCCCGACGTGAGTGGCGGAGTACGGCGTCGCCCACCGCGAGGTCGAGCAGCTCGGCGTCCGCGTCGTCGGCCAGGTCGGCCGTGACCTGGTCCTCGGCCGCCGTCGGCCGCAGTCCTCGCGCGGCGAGCAGCGAGTACAGGCTGTCGGGCAGCCCGGTGTGCAGGAAGCCCGGCAGCAGCACCTCGTTGAGGTAGACGTCCTGGTAGCAGAGCGGTACGTCGTCCAGCCGGCGCAGGCGCCGCCAGTGGATGACCGCGTCGCCCGGCGTGATCCCGAGCGCCTTCGCGACCCCCGGGCCGGCCTGGCCGAGACCCGCCTGCAGCGTCTCGGTGGTGGGGGTCCAGCCGCGGGCGCGCGCGTCCTCGGCGAACGACAACGGCCTGGTCATGGGGCGCGGGTTCTTGCAGACGAAGGTGCCGCGCGCCGGCGCGCGCTCGAGCAGGCCCTCGGCCACCAGGGCGTCGATCGCCTGCCGCACGGTCATCCGGGCCACGCCGAAGTGCTGCATCAGGCCGCGCTCCGACGGCGCCGGCGCGCCCTCGGGCAGATCCTGGATCAGGCTGCGGACGTACTCGCGCACCTGGACGTGCTTGAGCGCCGTACCGCTCGGCACGAGCAGGTCATCCACGTCCGAATTCTAGGGGCACGAGTAGGTGCAAACCGCGGAATCCGTCGGCCGGGCCCCGTCGGCCCCACCTGATCGGCATCGGCGGGTCAGGTCGCGGAGATCGCCGTGAGCACGTCGAGACCGGCCGCGCGGCGGGCCGGCAACACCGCGGCGAGCACCCCGATCACCACCGCAAGGCCCAGGAACACCGTCAGCTGCCGCCAGGGGATCGCGATCACGTTCAGCCCCTGGTCGCGCACGGCGTACATCATCGCGACGCCGAAGCAGACGCCCAGCGCGACCCCGAGCACGGCCCCGAGCACGGCCATCACCACCGACTCCAGGGTCACCATCAGGCGCAGCTGGCCGCGTCCCAGCCCGATCGCGCGTAGCAGTCCGATCTCCCGGGTGCGCTCGATGATCGAGAGCGCGAGGGTGTTCACGATCCCGAGCACCGCGATCACCAGGGCCAGTCCGAGCAGGGCGTCCACCATCAGGACGAGCTGGTCGATCGGGGCGCGCTGCTGCTTCGCGAACTCGTGCTCGTCCTGCACCGTGACCACCGGCAGCTTCGTGACCTGGTGCTGCAGCCGCGTCAGGAGGTCACCGGCCTGCGGCTGGGTGAAGACGATCAGGAAGTTGTCGCTGTCGGCGAAGCCGGCCGAGGTGAGGTTGTGGAACGAGGTGACGAAGTCGAAGACGAGCGGGGTGTCGGCGAAGATCCCGCCGACGCGGAACCCGCGGGTCCCCACCGGCAGCTTCCCGATCGTCACCCGGTCGCCGACGGAGAGATGGCGGTCGGCGGCGTACTTCGCGTTGACGAGGACCGTCCGGCCGCCCAGACGGCTGCTGCCCTGCTCGAGATGGAGCCCGAAGTCGGGAAGCTGCGACGGCTCGACTCCGGTCAACGAGGAGCGCTTGCCGTCGGCCTCGATGAAGGCGAACCGCTGGCGCACGACCTTGCTGACGCCGTGGACCCGCCCGATGCGCTGTGCGATCTGGGGCGAGAACGGCTGACCGAAGGCACTGCCGACGACGTAGCTGCCGATGAAGTTCTCGTCGATCGTCTTGTCGACGCTCGCCTTCGCCGACGAGCCGATGATCGACATGGTGCAGGCCAGGGCCAGCCCGATCATCAGTGCGGACGCGGTGGCCGTCGTACGACGGGGGTTGCGGAGCGCGTTCTGCCCGGCGAGGTTGCCGACGGCCCGGAACACCGCGGCGTACGACCAGCGGGCGAAGGCCAGGAGCGGACGGCAGATGATGGGGGCCGCCGCCGTCACTCCGAGCAGTACGCCGAGGATGCCGCCGCCCACCCAGTAGCCGGAGTGCGCGACGGACGAGAAGAGGCCGGTGAGGGTGGCCGCGGTGCCGGCGGCGACCAGCACCACGCCGAGCGCGAACCTCCGGCGGATCGACGACTCCGGCAGCGCCACCACGTCGCCGAGGGCCTGGACGGGCATGATCCGGCCGGTACGACGGGCGGGCAGCCAGGCCGCGACCATGGTGACCGCGACGCCGGTCGCATAGCCGGCCAGCACGGCCTGCCCGGTGAGCGAGAGCGGCTGGTCACCCAGGTCGAGCCCGATCAGCCCGATCAGCCACCTGATCGCATACGCCAGCCCCATGCCCAGGCCCAGCCCGACGGTGGAGCCGAGCAGCCCGAGCACGAACGCCTCGAGCAGGACGCTGCGCGACACCTGCCGACGGGACGCGCCGATCGCGCGCAGCAGCGCGAGCTCGCGGCTGCGCTGCGCCACCAGGATGGAGAACGTGTTGACGATGAGATAGGCGCCGACGACCAGGGCCACGCCGGCGAAGATCAGCAGGAACGTGCGGAGGAACCTCACCCCTCGCAGCACCTGGCTCGCGGACTCGTCGGCCGCGTCGTCGCCGGTCAGCGCCTGCACCTTCGACGGCAGCGCCCGCGCCACGTCGTCGCGGAGCGTCGACTCCGACACCCCGTGGTCGGCGGTGACCCAGATCGTCGTGAACGCGTCCTTGCCGTGCAGGAAGAGCTTCTGCGCCGTCGGTACGTCGAAGACGGTGAGGGTCGCCCCCGCCAGCGACGTGTTGTCGGCGTACCCCACCAGCCCGACGAGCGTCTCGGTCAGCACCGCCTTGTGGGTCGCGGTGATGATCGGGACCTGTTCGCCGATGAAGTAGCCGGCCGTCTGGGCGGTCCGCTCGTCGAGGGCCACCTCGTGCGGGCCGTGCGGCTGCCGGCCGGCCAGCAGGGTGAGGCCCGGTACGCCGTGCCCGGCCGGCGCGTCGGAGTAGCTGATGCCGTAGGTCGGCGCACCCAGGCCGCCCACGACCTTGTGGTACTTGCCGACCACGAAGACGCCGATCGCCTGCACGTTGCCGTCCGCCCGAGCGGCTCCGGGGACGCGCGCCAGCTTCGACACCAGGGACGCCGGCACCGTCCGGGTCGACGGGTCGCCGTTCAGCGTCGTACTGCCCTGCGGCCGCACCACCACGTCACCGACCGAGGACGCGAAGAGCCGGTTGAAGCCCGCGCTCAGCTGCGCGGAGAAGACGAGGGAGCCGACGACGAACGCCACGCCGAGCGCGATCGCGAACGCGCTCATGAGCAGCCGCACCTTGCGAGCCAGCAGGCTCCGCCAGACCGCGCGGAGCACCTCAGCCGCCCGCCTCGAGCGCCGGCTCGGCCGCCGCCATCCGGGCCATGATCTGGTCGCGGTCGGGGTCGCGCAGCTCGTCGACGACGCGGCCGTCGGTGAGGAAGACGATGCGGTCCGTGTACGCCGCCGCGTTGGGGTCGTGGGTGACCATGACGACCGTCTGGCCGTGGTCGTCGACGCTGCGCCGCAGCAGCTCGAGGATCTCCGCGCCAGAGCGGCTGTCGAGGTTGCCGGTCGGCTCGTCGGCGAAGACGATCGCCGGGCGGCCGACCAGCGCCCGGGCCACCGCGACCCGCTGTTGCTGACCACCGGACAGCTCGTGGGGGCGGTGCGAGAGCCGGTCGCGGAGCCCCACGGTGTCGACCACCTCGTCGTACCACTCAGGGTCGGGCCGGCGGTGCGCGATCGCCTGCGGCAGGCGGATGTTCTCCTCGGCGGTGAGCGTCGGGATCAGGTTGTAGGCCTGGAAGACGAAGCCGATGCGGTCGCGTCGCAGCCGCGTCAGGGCGCGGTCACCGAGGCGCGAGAGCTCCTGGTCGCCGATGTGCACGGTGCCGGAGTCGGGCCGGTCGAGGGCCGCCGCGCAGTGCATCAGCGTCGACTTGCCCGAGCCGCTCGGGCCCATGATCGCGGTGAACCGGCCGGCCTCGAGGTCGAGGCTGACCGCGTCGAGCGCACGGACCAGCGCGTCACCCGACCCGTAGGTCTTGGTCAGGTCCCGGATCCGGGCGGCTGCGTCCACACCCGCCAGCCTGCCAACGACGACCAAGCCGGCACTACCCGGGTCCGGGCCGATGCCGGTCCGGCTTGCCCAACGGGGGCGAGGGACGAGCGGTTACCGGCTCAGCACCAGTCGCTGCTGGGTGGTCGCGGTCAGACAGACGGCAAGGCCCAGCACACCCACGTCGCGCAGGACGAGATCCGACAGACCGCTCGACAGCGCCAGCGAGGTCACGATCTGCAGCAGCAGGAGCGCCGCGACGGCCGCCACGGCCCTGGCCGCGATCCCCGCGAACAGGGCGACGGCCAGCATCACCAGCAACCAACCGTGCGCCAGCACGAGGAGCACGAGCAGCGTCGACCCGGAGACGACCGGAACATATCCGGTCCACAAGGACGGCTGGACCAGCTCGTGATAGCCGAACCAGGCCAGCACCAGCCCGAGGAGGACGCGTCCCGCGGTCGGTGCCCATTCCGCAGCCATCTGCCCCGCCCAGTCGCCCGGGCCCCACGGCGCCACTGGCCGCCTCGGCTTGGCGACACCGCGCGTGGGGGCGGGCGCCTTGGCCGCTGCACGATCCGGCTTCACTGCAGGATCCTTCCTTGGGCATCGGTGACCACGACACCGTCGTCTCCGAGGTTGTAGTCCGAGTTGCCCGCCTCGTCTCCCATCGAGGCCTCCACGACGTACACCCGGGCACCCGCGGCGTACGCATGGGGAGACCCCGGGTGGCCGCTCACCCCGGCCGTGACCGAGATGCCCGAGCCGGTTCGGTGGACCGAGATCGACAGACCGGTCATGGCGGACTTCGCGGCAGCACTGGGGGCACCGGGCCAGACGAGGTAGGAGTACGACGCGAAGCTCTGCGAACCCAGCAACGGCCCTGGCCCCGTCGAGTGACCGGTGGGGCCGCTGGTCGGGCTCGTCGGGTCGGTCGGGCTCGTCGGGCTCGTCGGGCTGGTCGTGCTCGTCGGGCCGGGTGACGAACTGACACCGCCGAGCGCCCCCAGCGGCGGACCCGAATGGCGGGTGGACCAGCCGTGCACAGCCAACAGGCCTCCGACGACCGCGGCGACCAGGAGCAGCGTCGCACCTAGCGGGCCCACTGAGTGACCAGACGTTCGCATACCTCACACCCTCGGACGAGCCTGTCGCGCTCCTTCAGCTCCGAGGCTAACCAGCAAGCCTGGACGCTTCCTGAACGCAATCACTGAAGAGCCCACGAACATGGATCGACCTGACCGTGCTCCGGAAGAGCTTCATCAGCGGCTCGCCGAGTGCCCCTCCAACGTCCGAATCCTCGGCAGGAGATCGAACACCTGTTCGATTCGATGCTAGGCTGGCTCGATGGACTTCCAGGGGACGCTCTTCGAGACGCCCGCCCCGGGTCTGGGGGCGTTGGCGTCGTCGGTCCGACAGCGCCTCACCCGCGGCGCGTGGGTCGACGTACGCCGCGACTGGGTGGCCGGGGCCGACGAGGTGCTCGAGCGGCTGGTGGCCGACGTACCGTGGCGGGCCGAGCGCCGGCAGATGTACGACCGGGTCGTCGACGTTCCCCGGCTGGTGCACGCGTACGGCGACGGGGAGTCGCTCCCCCACCCGCTGCTGGCGCGGGCGCGCGATGCGCTCAGCGACCACTACCTCCCCGAGCTCGGCGAGCCGTTCGTGACGGCCGGCTGCTGCTACTACCGCGACGGGCGCGACAGCGTGGCCTGGCACGGCGACACCACCGGCCGGGGGCGTAGCCAGGACACCCTGGTCGCGATCGTCTCGTTCGGCGACCCACGGCGGCTGGCGCTGCGACCGCGCGGTGGCGGCGAGTCCCTCTCGTTCGAGATGGGTCACGGAGACCTGCTCGTGATGGGCGGCTCGTGCCAGCGCACCTGGGAGCACGCCGTACCCAAGGTCGCGCGTGCCGGGCCGCGGATCTCCGTGCAGTTCCGGCCCCGCGGCGTCTTCTGAGCCCAGAATCCGTGGCGGACGAGCGGCGACGGTCAGAACTGCACGGTCGGCGCTTGCTCCTGGCCGGCGGGGGCGTTGTAGAAGTCCCGCTGGCGCACGCCGGAGATGCCGCTGAAGAACATCCAGGGGAGGGTCCGCACCAGCTTGTTCAGCGTCGCGACCGCGTCGTTGTAGAACTGCCGGGCGAAGGAGATCTGGTTCTCCGTGTCGGCGAGCTGCTTCTGGAGATCGAGGAAGTTCTGGTTCGCCTTCAGGTCGGGGTAGTTCTCCGCGACCGCGTTGAGGTTGATCAGCGCACCCTGGAGCTGCGCGTCCGCGGCGGCCTTCGCCGGGACGTCGCTGCCGGCCGCGGCCTGCTGCACGCCCGCGCGCGCCTTGGTGACCTCCTCGAAGACGCCCTTCTCGTGCGCGGCGTACCCCTTGACGGTCTCCACGAGGTTGGGGATCAGGTCGGCACGACGGGTCAGCTGGACGTCGATGCCGCCGAGGGCCTCCTGGGCGCCGATGTCCGCCTTCCGGAGCTTGTTGAACCCGACCACGCCGAAGGTGACGAGGAACAGGACCACGACGACAAGCACGATGACGAACGGCACGGGCCTACGCCCCTCTCGGTCTGGGTGGACACAGTGTGGCGGTCACCAGGAGCCACCGCCACCGCCGCCGCCCCCGCCCCCACCGGAGAACCCTCCCCCGCCGCCGCCGCTGGAGTGCGACTGGGTGGCCTCGTAGGCCGAGATGGAGCTGGACACGGTCGAGGAGAAGTCGCCCACCATCTGGTTGACGTAGTTGCCGGTCAGGTTCCCGTAGGCGAGGCCACCCAGGTACGCCGGCACGGGCGGCTCGGCGTCCATCTCGGTGCGGTACTTCTTGGCCCACTCGTCGGCACACCCGAACGCGACCGCCCACGGGATGTAAGCGGTGTAGAGGTCCTGCCGACCCGAGAAGTCGAAGCGCTCCTTGCTCGAGGGCGTCGACAGCACCCGGCGGAAGCCACCGAGGCGTGACCAGAGATCACGCCCGGTGGCCGTGCGCTTGGTCGCGGACGTGGGCAGCACGAGGGGCAGCGCGGCGAGGGCGAACGCGCCGGGGATCAGCGCGAGGATCGTGAGGCCGAGCCAGTTGAAGATGCCGAAGCCGAGGACGCCGACGGCGGCGCCGATCACCAGGAGGGTCCCGAAGGTTCCGACCCCGGCCCGGGACAGGTAGCCGTTCGCCTTGCCCCACGCGCGGGTCTCACTCTCGAAGGCGGAGATGCGCGACTGCAGGATCCGGCCGGAGGACACGTCTCCGTGCTTGGTGTGGAACTGCCCGCCCGGCCCACCGAGCAGCGGAGCGATCGCGGCGGTGGAGGGGTCGAGCTTGGCCCATCCGTCCGCACCGCTCTTGTCGGTGATCGTCCAGGTGTCGCCGTCGCGCGCGAGGTCGATGGCGCCCTGCTGTGCCGCCCACAACAGGCTCGCGACGAACGCCTGGTCGTCCACGCGCTCGGTGACGACGTAGATCGCCTCGGCCGGTCCGATGCCCTCGGGAGGCGCGTACTGCAAGGGGAACGCCGGCTTCCGCTCGTGTGCGCTGTGCGCGATCACCAGGCCCACCACACCCGCGGCGGCCGCGAGCAGCAGGATCACGACGAGGGCAGAGACGCTGTCGCCGAGGACGGGGTCGAAGCGCGCACTCCAGGGGACCGAGCTCCCGGCCGGCGGGGTCGCGATCGGCAGACCGGCCTTGAGGGTCACCGGCGTACGCGGAGCGAGCCGGCCGGTGGCGATCTCGAGCGTCCGGGTGCCGCGTCCTCGGACGTGGCAGCCCCCGGTCGCGCCCGCCCCGAGCGCACACCGGACCGATGAGGCGGCCGCAGGCAGGTGCACGGTGAGGTCGGCGCGGTTGATCGGCTGGGCCCAGCCGCCCGGGATCAGGTTCCAGTAGAACTGCGTCCGTGCGCCGTGGGTCCCGGGCTCCAGCACGCCGTCGATGCGATAGCTGATGGCATACGAGTGGTCCCCGGGGATGAGGGTGATGTCGGGGTTGCCGATGCGCGCTACGACGTACCGTTTGCCCGACTGCGTGGACTGGTCGAACGGCTCCGGCGAACCGTCCATCGACACGGTGATGTCCCGGGGGTCGCGTCGCGCGTGCGGCGCGCTCGGGTCGTTGCGATCCCAGAAGCGGAAGATGCCGTGCTTGTCGTAGTCGGGGAAGTGGACCGTGAGCGTCTCGGTCACCGCGAGGTCACCGTTGTCGGTGACCGTGAAGTCCGCGAGGTAGCGGGTGATGGTGGTGGTGTCGCTGTCCGCAGGCCCCCCGATGCTGAACTGGACAACGGGCCAGAGCACGGCGATGGCGAGAACGACGGCCCCGCCGAGCGTGAGGGCCAGACGTCTCATGGCAGCAGACACTAGGGGCGAGGAGGGTCCGCGCACATCAGGACGCGCATACTCGCCATCCGAACGCCCCGCGCGGGCTCCTTGACCAATTTCAGCGCCTATTCGATGCGTGGGCGAAATCGAATGGGTGTGCCGGAGTGTCCTGCTTTCGGCGGCAGGCGAATTCGGGTCTTCGGTCGGTGGGGTTGAGGCGTATTTCCCAGGGCGTGTGATGAACGACCCGATGATGGTGTCCGCAGAGCAATGCGAGATTGTCCAGCGACGTCATTCCGCCTGATATCCAGTGGATGATGTGGTGGGCGTGACACATCAGCGGTGGTCGTCGGCAGCCGGGGAAGGTGCAGTGTCGATCGCGGGCCACCAATGCGGTCCAGATCGCCGTCGTGACGAGCCGCCGAAGTCGCCCGACGTCGAGGACCTCGCCTTCGGAGCCGAGCACGGCGGGGACGATCTCGGCGTCGCTGGCGAGCCGGCGTACGGCGCCGACGGGGAGGTCGATCCCGTCCGCGGTGGTGCTGATGCCGCGGGCTGCGACTCCGGTCTGCAGGGCGTCGTGGTCGATGGTGACGAGGAGCCGGGCCGGGGTGCCATGGGTCTCGGGCGGCAGCTCGGTGTCGAGGGCGTGCTGGGCGACTCCGACCAGGGCGTCCCAGACGCGGGCACCGTGGTGATCGGGCCGCCGCGACCTGCTCCACGACAGTGACCAGCTCGTCATCCGACCGCGCCGACCACAAGACCTCCGTCAGTCCGCGCACCGCCGCAGCGGCGTCGGCGAGCACCTCCGCGGGGGAGGCGCCGGGGGTGAGCTGCGAGATCGACATGCCGATACCGAATCAGCGACCACCGACAATCCAGGCGATATCCACAGGGTTTATCCCACGATCCGAGATCATCCACAGAAGAAATTCCGAAGCCTCAGTCATAGGCCGCAACCCAAGCGAGCACCTCCATCAACGACGTACCCCAGAAGCAAGGTCGGGACGCACCCCAACCCAAAGCCACCGCAACCACACTGTCCGATACGTCGCGGCGGCAACCAGCAGGACACCCGTGCCGATGCCGCGGACCTCGCCGGGTTTCGAGACGGTCGCAGAGCGACCTCCTCAACCAGCGGAGGGACCGCGCTCGCCCTCTGCCGGCGGGGAGGGTGGTCCGGACAGGGCGGCTCGGAGTGAGAGAGCGAGGCGGTCGAGATCGTCCGCCGGGAGCCACTGCGTCTCGTCCTCGGTCAGATAGGCGAACACGCGAGGTCCACGAGCGTCGTCCGGATGGTCCACCGAACGGGGCACCAGGTGGAGGTGCAGGTGGGAGAAGCCCTCGGCCTCGGAGAACTGCATGAGATACGTCTTCGCGCATCCGGTGACGCACTCGAGGGCCGCGCTGAGCCGGCGTACCAGGCCACCGAGCTCGTCAGCCGCAGCGGGCGTGAGCTGGGTGAACGCCGTGACATGTCTGGTCGGCACCAGGACGAGCCATCCCGGCAGCGTGCTGTTGAACGCGTGGACGATGCGCCAGTGTCGGGTGTGGAGGATGTCTTCCCGCGGAGGCAGGGAGGCCGATCCCTGCTGATCGCAGGAGTAGCAGCCGGGCACCAGATCGTCGGCATACATTCCAGGCACCCTAGGAGAGGCCAGCACGGTCGGCCCGACTCGGGTGGCCGAAAACCGTGTGCGGACTGTCGGTGGTCACTGGTTGGGTCGTGGTGATGTCCGAGAGCACCCGCCCACCGACCCTCACGTCGTTCTGGCACGACCTGCCGCGCGACGGGCGGCTGCTGCTGTCCGTGGTCGCCTTCGAGTTCCTCGGCACCGGGCTGGTCCTGCCCTTCCTGGTGGTCTACCTCCACGAGATCCGCGGCTTCTCCCTGAGCGACGTGGGGTGGCTGATCGGGTTGGGCCCGCTGGTCGGGTTCCTGGTGGTCGGGCCGGGCGGCACGGTCATCGACAAGTACGGCGCTCGCGTCGTCGTCATCTGGTCGCTCTGGTTCCTGGTCGCGGCCGACGTGGTGCTGGCGTTCGCCGACACCATCGCGATCGCGTTGGTCGCGATCGTCCTGCAGGGCGCGGCGTTCGGCGTGTCCTGGCCCGCGTCCCAGAGCCTGATCGCGGCGGCCGTCCCGACCGAGCTGCGTCAGCGCTACTTCGGGGTCAACTTCACGCTGCTCAACCTCGGCATCGGCGTCGGCGGCATCATCGGCGGCATCTTCGTCGACGTGCACCGCCCGGTGACGTTCCAGGCGATCTATCTCGCCGACGCGGTCAGCTTCCTGCCCGTGCTCTATCTCCTGTTCGTCCCGCTCCGTCACCTCGCGGGACGCCCGGTGCACGACGACACCCCACCCCCGGCCGAGACCTATCTCCAGGTGCTGCGACGCCCCGCCGTCGCCCCGGTGATGCTGCTCTGCTTCGTGTCGTCGTACGTCGGCTACTCGCAGCTGAACGCCGGGCTCCAAGCCTTCGCCCGTGACGTCGGGCGCATCCCGACCCAGGGCCTCGGCTTCGCCTACGCATGCAACACGCTGGTGATCGTGCTGCTCCAGCTCGTCGTCCTGCGCAGGATCGAAGGCCGCCGACGCACCCGGGTGATCTCCGTGATGGCGCTGATCTGGTCGATGTCGTGGGTGCTGCTCGGCACCTCGGGTCTGGTCGCGGGCACCTTCGGCGCGACCATGCTCGTCGCCTCGTGCGCGTCGGTCTTCGCCCTCGGCGAGACTTTGATGCAGCCGACGATCCCGGCGCTGGTCAACGACCTCGCTCCCGACCACCTGCGTGGCCGCTACAACGCACTGAGCTCGGGGGCCTTCTCCCTGGCCGCCATCGTCGCCCCGGCCGTCGCGGGCTGGTTGATCGGCCACGCGCTCGGGTCGGTCTACATCGTGATGCTGGTCGTCGGGTGCGCGGTCGTCGCCTGGGTCGCGCTGTCGCTCGAGCGCCACCTCCCCGAGGGCGTGAACGGCCTCGCCGTGCATCGAGCGGAGGAGCCGGTCGAGGCCTGACCCGACGACGGTCCTCGGCGCGTTCGCGTCGGGTGCCGCCACGCCTCGGCGAGGTTCCCGCCTCTCACGCCCGAGGGCGGGCGGTCCCGGTCAGCGGGCGATGAGCCAGATGATCACGCCGATGACGACGATGAGCGCCACCACCGGCTTCCAGTACGACTTCACGAGGATCGGCAGGACCGTCTTGCCGAGGTCGAGCGCGTCGTCCGAACCCCGAGCCGCCGGGCTCCGCGGGGCTGCCGGTGTCGGCACGGCCGGGGTCGCGGCCGCGGGCGCCGGGGTCTCGACAGCGGCTACGGGTTCGTCCGGGGGAGGGTCCGCCGGCGGCTGAGCAGGGGGCGCCGACTGGGCGGGGGGTGGGACCACGTCGGCAGGAGCTTCCGCGGCGCCCGCGGCCGAGGCTTCCGGTGCGCCGTCCTCGCCCATCCGCTGCTCGAGGCACGCGACGAACTGGCCGAGGAGCTTGTCCGACACGTCCTGCATCACGCCGCGGCCGAACTGGGCCGGTTTTCCGGTGATCGCCAGGTCGGTGTGCACCGTCACGTCGGTCGACTCGCCGGCGCCGTTCATGGTGAGCGTGACCGTGGCACCGGCCGTACCGTTGCCGCGCTTGTCCTTGCCCTTGGCGTCGACGACGAACCGGTGTGCGGTCTCGTCCTTCTCGGTGAACGTGCCCATGCCGTTGTAGACCAGCGCGATCGGCCCGAGCTTGACCTTGACCGAGCCGTGGAAGGTGGCGCCCTCGGTGTCGGTGACCTGCGCACCCGGGAAGCATTCGGCGACCGAGGCGATGTCCTGGAAGTGGTCCCAGGCCGCGTCGACCGTGACCGGAACGGTGAACTCGTGTGTCAGCTCCACGGGCGATGTCTCCTCGGGTGGTGGGCTCCGCGAGCCTAACCCCCGGACCGGCGATGTCCGGAGGCTCGGCTCAGCAAGTACTGAGGTGGCTAGACCCCGGCGGCCTTCAGCACCGCGCGGCGGGTGAGGACCGTCGCCAGGTGCTTGCGGTAGTCGGAGTCGCCGTTCAGGTCACTGGGCGGCGTGGTGCCGTCGGCCGCCTGGTCGGTAGCCGCGCGTACGCCGTCCTCGGTGGCGGGCGATCCGGCGAGAGCGGACTCCGTGGCCCGCGCCCGTAGGGCCGTCGAGCCCATGTTGGTGAGCCCGATCCTCGCGTCGCTGATCGTGCCGCCCTCGGCCTTCACGGTCGCGCCGACCGCGACGATCGGCCACTGGTGGGCGACGCGGACGAACTTCTCGTAGTGGGCACCCCAGCCGGTGTGCTTCGGTACCCGGATCTCGGTGAGGATCTCGTCCTCACCGATGGCGGTCTCGAAGAGGTCGACGAAGAAGTCGTCGGCCGCGACCGTGCGGGGGCCACCGGAGCCGGCGATCACGAACTCCGCACCGAGCGCGAGCGCCGCCGCGCCCATGTCGCCGGCGGGGTCGGCGTGGGCCAGGGCCCCGCCGAAGGTCCCGCGGTGCCGGATCTGGTTGTCCGCCACCTCGGCCGCCGCCTTCGACAGCAGCAGGGCGTGCTGCCTGACGAGGTCGTCGGTGACCATCTCGGAGTGCGAGGTGAGCGCTCCGATGACGATCGCGTCGCCGTCGTCGCGTACGCCGCGCAGGCTGTCGATCCGCCCGAGGTCGATCACCAGCTCAGGGGCGTTGAGCCGCATCCGGAGCACCGGGAGCAGGCTCTGCCCGCCGGCCATGAGCTTGGCCTCGTCGCCGGCCGCGGCGAGGGCGCTCAACGCCTCCTCGACGCTCGAGGGAGCCACGTAGTCGAACTTCGCGGGGATCATGCGCCCGCTCCTTCCGCTTGTCCTGAGGTTCCGAGGGACGAGGCTTCTCGAAGGGTGCTGGACGAGGACGCGGTGTTGATCGCCTTCCATACCCGCTCCGGTGTGCAAGGCATCCGGATGTCGTTGACACCGAGATGGCGTACCGCGTCGACGATCGCGTTGACCACGGCCGGTGTGGAGGCGATGGTGCCCGCCTCCCCGACGCCCTTGGTGCCCAGCGTGTTCGTGGTCGACGGGCTGGTCGTGTGGTCCCACTCGAACGAGATGGTGTCGGCCGACGTCGGCAGGAGGTAGTCGACGAAGGACCCGCTCACCAGCGTGCCGGCGTCGTCGTACACCGCCTCCTCCCACAGCGCCTGCGCGATGCCCTGCACCAGCCCGCCGTGCACCTGCCCGCTCACGATCAGCGGGTTGATGATGTTGCCGATGTCGTCGACGCAGACGTACTTGCGCATCGTCGAGCGGCCGGTCTCCGTGTCGACCTCCATCGCGCACAGGTGGGTGCCGTGCGGGAAGGAGAAGTTGACCGGGTCGTACGTCGCATCCGCGTCGATGCCGGGCTCGATCCCCTCCGGGTAGTTGTGCGACGCGAACGTCGCGAGCGCGACGTCGGTGATCGACGTGCCCTGGTCGGTGCCCTTGACGGTGAACCTCCCGCCGGAGAACTCCAGGTCGTCGACGCTGGCCTCGAGCAGGTGGGCCGCGATCGGCTTCGCCTTCTCGATCACCTTGTCGGCGGCCAGCACCAGCGCCTCGCCGCCCACCACCAGCGACCGCGAGCCGTAGGTGTCGAGGCCCTTGTGGCTGACCTGCGTGTCGCCGTGCAGGACCTCGACGTCCTCGAACGGGACGCCGAGACGGTCGGCGACGATCTGGCTGAACGCCGTCTCGTGGCCCTGGCCGTGGGCACTGGCGCCGGTGATCACCTCGACCTTGCCGGTCGCGAGCATCCGCACGCTCGCGTGCTCCCAACCGCCCGCGCCGTAGTTCAGCGAGCCGAGCACCCGGCTCGGCGCCAGGCCGCACATCTCCGTGAACGTCGAGACGCCGATGCCGAGCTGGACCTTGTCACCCGCCTCACGGCGGGACTTCTGCTCGGCTCGGAGCTCGTCGTACCCGAACATCTCCTTGGCCTTCGCGGTGGCAGCCTCGTAGTTGCCCGAGTCGTAGGTCATCCCCGCCACGGTGGTGAACGGGAACTCCTCGTGCTTGATCCAGTTCAGCTCGCGGACCTCGAGCGGGTCGCGCCCGAGCTCGGCGGCGAGCTCGTCCATCATCCGCTCGATGCCGTACGTCGCCTCGGGGCGGCCGGCGCCGCGGTAGGCGTCGACCCAGGCCTTGTTGGTCAACACGGTCTGGCAGTTGAACTGGTAGGCGTCCCACTTGTAGATCGCGTTGAACATCCAGGCCCCCAGCACCGGGACGCCTCCGCCGACGATCGCGACGTAGGCACCGAGGTCGGCGAGCAGGTCGACCTTGAGCCCGGTGACCTTGCCCTCCTTGGTCGCAGCCAGCGTGAGCTTCTGCCACTGGTCTCGGCCGTGGTGGGCCGACATCAGCGACTCGGACCGGGTCTCGGTGTACTTGCACGGCTTGCCCAGCCGCCGCGCCACGAACCAGGTGATCCACTCCTCGGGCGTCGACTGGAGCTTGCCTCCGAACCCGCCGCCGACGTCGGGCGCGATCACCCGGATCTTCGACTCGGGTACGCCGGTCGTGGCCGCGAGCAGGAACCGGAGGATGTGGGGGATCTGGGTCGCCGACCACATCGTGATCTGCTCGCCCGTCGGGTCCACCACGGTCGAGCGCGGCTCCATGAACGCCGGGATCAGGCGTTGCTGGCGGAACTCGCGCTCGATCACGATCCCGTCCGCGCGGGCCTCGGCGATCACCTCGTCGATCGCGCGACCCGTGCCCTGACCGGCGGAGTCCAGCTGCCAGAAGGCGGACTTGTTGGTGCCGAGGTCCGGATGGGCGAGCACCGTGTCGGCGGCCGCCTCCTTGAGGTCGAGCGCGGCGGGGAGCTCGTCGTACTCCACGTCCACCAGCTCGGCGGCGTCACGCGCCTCCGCGGCGCTGCGGGCGACGACGACGGCAACGATCTCGCCGGCGAAGGCCACCCGCTCGGCCGGCATCGGCTGGTGGTTGGGGGTCACCTGCTCGGGGGTGATCGGCCAGGCGTTGGCGTTGACGCCCTGCTCCTCGCCGAGGTCCTTTCCGGTGAGGACGGCGACGATGTTGGGCGCGCTCTTCGCGGCCGCGGTGTCGATGCTGACGATCTTCGCGTGCGCGAAGGGGCTGCGCACCATGGCCAGGTGCAGCATGCCGGGCAGCGTGATGTTGTCGGTCCAGCGGGTGCGGCCGGTGATCAGCCGCTGGTCCTCCTTGCGGCGGCGGTCCTTGCCGATCTCGGCTGCGGGACGCTCGGCGGTGGCGGTCATTGGACGCCCGCCGTGACCTCGTCGGGCGCCGTGCCGGCGTGCTCCGCGGCGTACAGGACGCTCCTGACGATGTTGTGGTAGCCGGTGCAGCGGCAGAGGTTGCCCTCGAGCCCGACCCGCACCTCACGCTCGGTGGGGTGGGGGTTGTCCTTGAGCAGGTCGACCGACTGCATGATCATGCCCGGCGTACAGAATCCGCACTGGAGACCGTGACACTCGCGGAACGCCTCCTGCACCGGGTGCAGCTGACCGTCCCGGGCGAGACCCTCGATGGTCGTCACCTCGTGTCCGTCGGCCTGGACGGCCAGGACGTTGCAGCTCTTCACGCTGTGCCCGTCGAGGTGGACCGTGCACGCCCCGCAGTTGCTGGTGTCGCACCCGATCACGGTGCCGGTCTTGCCGAGCTTCTCTCGGAGGTACTGCACGAGCAGCATGCGGGGTTCGACCTCGTCGGAGACCTGTGCCCCGTCGACGGTGAGACTGATCTTGGCCATCGAGCGCCTGCCTTTCGCACACAGCGGATCTGTGGTCCTCGGCACGCTACGGCGCTGCCGGTTGGCGAAAGGTTGCCCCGCTGCAGCCGGTCAGGACCAGCGGTCAGCGGCACCGCCGGTGGGCGCCGTAGAAGCCCGACCCGTCGAGCCCCGGGCCGGTCAGCTGCGGGCGGTGGGCGCCGCCGCCCGGGGGGTACGCCGTGTCGAACCACTGGGTGAAGAACGTCCCCAGCCGGACGTGGCATGCGTGGCGGCGGCTCGGCAGGAGGTGGTCGAACTGCGCCTCGAGCTGTGGCTCGGTGATGCTGCCACCACCGAAGCGGCGCTGGATCCGCCGCAGTGCCCGGTCGAACCGGTGGTGACCGAGGATCTGCCGCAGCGCGAGGTACGCCGTGCCGGGCCGGGTGTACGTCGTACTGCCGGAGAAGAGCCGGGCCGGCGTGGGGTCCGACGGGGCCCCGGTCCAGAGGTTGCCCGAGCTGCCATAGGTGGTGTCGAAGCGGTGGACCAGACTCTTCTCGAACGCCTTCCGCCCGGCCGCCGTACCCGGTCCGCCCGCGGCATGCTGCGCCTGGCGAGCCTCGAAGAGGTACTCACCCAGGGTGGCCATGCCCTCCTTGAAGAACGTCAGGTTGAAGTTCGCCTCGGAGACGTTGTCGCCCCACCACTGGTGCATGTTCTCGTGGTTGAACGTCGCCAGCCCGATCTGCCCGCCGGCGAAGGTGATCATCGTCTGCATCTCCTCCTCGAAGCTGGCCGGGGGGATGCCGACGAGCACGCCGTCCGTCGCGAACGGGAACGGGCCGTTGAACCTGCTCTGGAAGTCGGTGATGTCCTGCTGCTGGTCCATCACCTTCCGGTTGGCCCTCTTCCGGGCGGCGCTCAGCGACGTGCCCTGGGCCTCGTAGTAGCGCACACCGTCCGAGCCGCGACGTGAGGTCAGGTCGAACGCGCCGACGCTGTTCTCGACCAGGTAGCTGGCCACGGGTGCACCCGAGCGCCAGTGGAACGTCGTCGAGCCGTGCGGGAACCTGCTGTCCGGTGGGTTCGACCGCTTCGACAGCAGCCGGCCGTTCGCGATCGCCTGGCGGCCCTTGTTCACGGTGTCGTAGAAGTCGTACGTCGGCTTGGCGCTCGGGTGGTTGTCGAGCGGCATCCAGTCCTCGGTACCGACGGGTTCCGTCGTGACGAACCCACCGTCGCCGGCCGGGTGATCGGACCGGAACCAGCCCTCGGTCGAGCCGTCGCCGTCGAGGTGGACGCCGGGCCGGCCGGTGTAGGCGACCTCGACCTTGAACACCGTGCCGCGCGGCAACGACTGGGGCGGCGTGATCACGAGCTTGTTGGCCGGACACGGCTCGCCGTCCTGCGCGTCGACGTCGTTCCCGGTGACCTGCGGGGAGCAGGCCGGCGGGAACGGGTTGTGGTCGGGCCCGCCCACGGGTGTGACCTGCGAGGCCTGGTGCGCGAGGGGATCCGGGTCGTCCTGACCGCTCGGGTCGCCCGGGTAGGTCGGCTGCACGAACTCGTACGTCGCCGGCTCGCCGTTCACCGTGACCGCACCGACGGTCAGGTGGGGGCCCTCCGCGCCCAGGACGCTGGTGCGCTCGAGGTCGAGGCTGAAGTCCGTCAGGCACTGCGTCGCCCGGTCGGTCAGCACCACGTGGTTGCCCGGCAGGAACCGGTTGGACGGCGCGTCGTACACCAGGTGGACGCGCGTGTGCAGGCTCGTGTAGCCGCCGTTGCCCATGTCGGGGTAGACGTGGTCGCCGAAGTGCGACAGCGTCCGGGCGCCCGGCCCGCAGGCGCGCGCGTGACCGCCACGGTCGGTGGCCGTGGCCGCCCCGACCGAGGACGCCACCAGCACCACCGACGTCGAGACCAGAGCCAGTCGACGGATCATGCTCACCCTCCTCCGAGAGACCTCACGTGGGATCGAGCCGGGCATGCCCGAGGGCGCGACGGAGCTCCCGGCACGCTAGCCCGCGCGCGCAGAGGGGCACAATGCGGTCCGGTCAGGTCCGGCGATAGTGCTCGCGCCAGATCAGGCGATGCACCGGGATCAGCCGCGGGATGCTGCGTACGCCGGGGATCCACGGGACGAGCATCAGCCCGACGGTGAGGAGCATCATCAGCGCCCACACCTGCGTGTCGGCGTTCTCCGAGGTGGAGAAGGGCTTCACCTGGTACCAGAACGTGTACAGCCACATCCACGGCTGACCGGGGTAGTTGCCGACCTCGTTCATCATGCCCCACTGGTCGCCGCCGAGCTTGTCCGCGACGGCCTGGTCCTCGAGGTAGGCGCCGTCCGAGAGCAGGAGCATGGTGCGCGTCTGGTCACCGCCGTAGAAGGTGCCGGACGACGAGAGCGCACCCTCGAGCCCGCCCGACCGCGCCAGGTCGAGGAACGGGACCACCAGGAAAGGCACCGGCCCGTACTTCCCCGCCGGCGAGATTGCCCCGATCTGGCCGTCCGGGGCCTTCGCCACCGCATCGGCGTACGCCGTGGCGTCGGCCGTCTGCTCGTCCGGTGTCAGGGCGTCCCACTGCTGGAGCGCGCCCGTGAGGGTGCTGTCGTTGCTGACCCCGCGGAGCGGCTGGAGCACGAGATCGGCCGAGTTGACCGGGGTGCCGACGCCGCCCCACTTCTGGAGCTTCAGCCCGAACACGGACTGGCCCTCCGACGCGTGGTTGTACGGCGCGCCGTACGTCGCGCTGGTCGTCGTACCGGCGAGCTCGCCGGCGGCGGTCGCGGCCAGGTCAACGGGATCGGCCTTCGCCCAGCTCGACAACGTGATCGCCTTGTCGTCCGGGGACGAGAACACGGCGGCGAGCCCGAGCGAGAGGGCGGTCATCACCGCCAGGGCGATGGTGAACTCCTTGACCAGGTCGTAGGAGCGGGTCGGGTAGTCGTGCGAGTCCGGGGTCCGGTGTCCGTGCCTGCGGGACCGTTGGGTGGTGGTCATCGCGATGCTCCTTCGAGCTCGTCGTCCAGGGGTGGTACGACGCCGTGCCGGCGGACCATCACCACGTGCAGCACGGCGATCACGCCGACCGCGAGGGGCAGCAGGGTGACGTGCCACAGCAGCATCTGGCCCGGGTTGAGCACGTTGAAGAACCCGCCGATCCCGATGGAGTTGATGCCGTCCTTCGCCTCACCGCTGATCCACTGGGAGTCGAAGTTGGTCTGGGTCAGATAGCCGGTGAACGCCGTACCGATGGAGGTCACGAACGCGACCACGCCGGTCACCCAGGTCAGCCCGCGGTTGCCGCGCCAGGCGGCCATCCAGAACTTCCCCCACAGGTGGATGACCATGGCCCCGAAGAAGAGCTCCACGCTCCACAGGTGCACGGAGTTCGTGAAGTGGCCGAGCGACGACGTGTGCCACCACGCGACGCCGCCCAGGGTGAGGACCAGGCCCGAGGCGATGACCACGACCAGGGCGGCGAGGGTCACCACCCCGAACACGTAGATCCACGAGGCGACGTACGCCGGCTGCCGGTCGGGCAGCGCCTGTCCCTCGGGGACCAGGTGGGTGATCCGGTCACGCAGCCGAGCGGTCCAGGTGGGACTCATCTCGGAGCTGGGGAGCGTGCTCATGGCTGGTCCTCCGTCGAGGTCGGCTGCTGCGCGGGAGTCGTGGGTGCCGACGAGCTCCCGCGGTCGCGCGGGAACGGGACCACCAGCGCGAGGACGAAGAGCAGCACCATCACCACGATCACGAGGAAGTTCGTGAGGCTGATGCTCAGGACCCCCCACGAGAGGTACTTGCCGGCGGCGAACGCGATGTCCATGTGAACCGACCTCTTTCCGATGGCGGATACGACTTCCAGCCAGGGTCACCTACGGTACGTCTCGGGGAACCTGCCAGGTGCCCCCCCGCGAGGGACTTTGGTCCCTCCGGCTCACAGGCGGCTCTCAGGCTCCCGCCGCGGCGAGCCGTCCCTTGAGCAGTGGCTTCGCGGGGTTGGGTCGGTCGCCCAGCGCGGCCAGGCACACCTCCAGCACCTCGGTGTCGTACGGCGCCAGCTCGCTGTACCGGATCACGGCCTGGGGGTCGGGGTTGGCCAGGAGGGCCTCGCGCATGGCGACCGCGAGGTACTCCCCCAGCTCGACGAGTGCCGGCGACTCGGTGCCGGGGAGCAGGTCGCCGCCGTAGCTGGCGACCGCGCCCGCGACGTCGCCACGCCTCAGCGCCTCGAGCACGTCGTCGATGTCGGTGGTCACAGGGAGAGTGAGCCGGTAGGGACGCGAGGCGAGCTGGCCGCCCAGCGCGGCGCGCAGGTGCGACACCTCGGCCTTGAGCGTGGACAGGGTGACGCCGTGGTCGCCGTACACGAGCGCGTGCAGACGGTCCAGCGAGAGCCCGTCGGGATGCAGGGCGAGGATGGCGAGGATCTCGGTCTGGCGGCGGTTGAGCAGGAGGCGGCTGCCGTCGAGGGTGGCCGCGGCGTTGCCGAGCAGCCGGAGCTGGAGCCCGGTCGGGCCGTCCTGCTCCGGGAGCAGGTGGTGCATGGACGACAGCGGCATCGCGGTCTCGATCAGCCGGGCGAGCACGCGAGCAGTGGCCAGGCCGATCGGGTGGGTTCGGTCCCACGTCGTCGACAGGTCGATGACACCGAGCTGCGTGCCCGTGACCGGGTCGTTGACCGGCGCCGCCCAGCACACCCAGTTGTGCACGATCGGGGCGTAGTGCTCGGCACTGAACACCATGCTCGGGCGCGACAGCCGGTTGGCCAGGTCGAGGGCGTTGGTACCGACCGACTCGTCGTCCCAACGGGCGGCCGGGACGAAGTTCACCGACTCGGCCTTGCGGCGCATGACCCGTCCGCCGTACGTCCAGAGGATGCGGGTCTGGGCGTCGGTCACGGCCAGGACCAGGTCGCCGTCCTCCGCCGTACGACGCAGCTCGGACTCGACGCGGGACACCGCCTCCTGCAGCGGCGAGTTCCGCCAGAACTCACGCGCCTCGGACTCGTCGTCGAGCGGCGCCTCGGCGACGTCGCGTGGGACGTGCGGCTGCGACCGCCGCCAGCTCCGCAGGATCTCGGGGCGGACGAGTGCCTCGGCCCGGTCGCCGTGCTCGACGAAGGCTGTCCACGCGCGCAAGGCGTCGAGCCGGCGGACCTGCAGATCGCTCGAGCTGCTCATCGGAGTCCCAACGTATCCAGGTGACGCTGGTCACGGTAGCGCGACCAGCGGCAGCCGGCACGACCGGAGCGGGCTCAGTCGTGGTGGATCCGGCCGTCGCCGGACGCCAGCCGCTCGCCCGAGCCGCCCCAGCGGCCGGCGATGATCTCCGCGGCGATCGACACCGCGGTCTCCTCCGGCGTACGCGCCCCGAGGTCGAGCCCGATCGGGCTCGCGAGGCGGGTCAGCTCGTGGTCGGTCAGGCCGGCCTCGCGGAGGCGGGCCTCGCGGTCCTCGTGGGTACGACGCGAGCCCATCGCGCCGACGTAGGCCACCTCGGGCAGCCGGAGTGCCACCTCGAGCAGAGGTACGTCGAACTTGGGGTCGTGGGTGAGCACGGTGATGACGGTCCGCGCGTCGAGCGAGCCGGAGTCGCGCTGCTTCTCCAGGTAGCGGTGCGGCCACTCGACGACGACCTCGTCGGCCTCGGGGAAGCGGGTGGTGGTGGCGAACACCGGCCGGGCATCGCAGACCGTGACGTGGTAGCCGAGGAAGCTGCCGACGCGGGCGACGGCCGCCGCGAAGTCGATCGCGCCGAAGACGAGCATCCGCGGCTTCGGGGCGAAGGCCCAGACGAAGACGCGCATGCCCTCACCGCGGCGTTCGCCGTCCGGCCCGTAGGTCAAGGTGGCGTTGGTACCGCTGGCCAGGAGGCCCATCGCGTCGTCGTGCACGGCGTCGTCGGCGCGCGCCGAACCGAGCGAGCCTGCGACCGGCTCGCCGGGGTGGACGATCACCCGGCGCCCCAGCCAGGCCGGGTCGGGATGCTCGATGACGGTGGCGACGGCCACCGGACGACCGGCCTCGAGATCGGCGGCGAGCCCCTCCAGCTCGGGGAACGTCTCGCGCGACACCTTCTCGACGTACACGTCGAGGATGCCGCCGCAGGTCAGCCCGACCGCGAACGCGTCGTCGTCGGAGATGCCGTAGCGCTGCAGCACCGGCTGACCGGAGGCGATGACCTCCTGGGCGAGCTCGTAGACCGCACCCTCCACGCACCCGCCGGACACCGAGCCGACCGCGGTCTCGTCGGGGCCGACGAGCATCGAGGCGCCGGGCGGGCGCGGGGCCGACTGGAACGTCGCCACCACCGTGCCGACGCCGATCTCCTCGCCGGCGCGCCACCAGTCGAGCAGCTCGGGGAGTACCTCACGCATGTGCCACCTCAACCATCGGCCACCTCACGCATCGGCCAGCATCTCGACCAGCTCGGCGTACGTCGCGAGCGAGTGCCCGGCGACGAAGTCGTCCAGGTAGGGGAGCGCAGCGAGGACGCCCTGCTGGAGCGGCTCGTAGCCGTCCTTGCCGCGGTGGGGGTTGACCCATACGACGCGGTGGGCGATGCGTCGGAGGCGAGCCATCTGCTCGCCGAGCATCGCCGCGTCCCCTCGTTCCCAGCCATCACTGAACACAACGACCACGGCACCCCGCGCCATTCCACGCTGCCCCCAGCGGTCGAGGAAGAAGCGCAGCGTCTCGCCCAGGCGGGTCCCGCCGGACCAGTCGGGGACGGTCTCGCCGGCGGCGACCAGCGCCCGCTCGGGATCGCGGATGCGCATCGCGCGGGAGACGTGGGTGACCCGGGTACCGATGGTGAAGGTCTCGACGTTCCCGATGCCCTGGGTGATCCGGTGGGCCAGCCTCAGCAACGCGTCGGCGTACGAGCTCATCGACCCGCTCACGTCGACGAGCAGGACGACCCGGCGCGGGCGTCGTCCGCGCCGGCGCCACTCGATCGTGGCCGGCTCCCCCATCCGGCGCAGGCTGGAGCGCAGGGTCCGCGAGGCGTCGACCTGGCCGCGGTGCCAGCGCTGGTGACGCGCCGTACGGCGCATGGGTGCGCGCGGGACCAGGGTGGCGAACATCCCCGCGAGCCGATGCTTCTCGGCCGCGGTCATCGACGCGACGTCGCGGTGCCGGAGGACCTCCTCGGCGCTGGCGGCCGCACGGATCACGTCGTCCGCCTGCTCCGCCTCGCCCGATCCCTCCTCGAGAGGCAGCTGGGAGACGGTCGGCTCGGTGGGCGCTGCCGGTCGCGGTCGTGGCAGGCCGTCGCGCGCACTGAAGAACGCCTCGAAGACCTGGTCGAAGCGCGCGAGGTCGTCGGGGCTGGTGCACAGGGTGGAGCGGCCGGCGGTGCGGACGGCGCTCGCGTCGTCCGCACCGAGGATCGCGGCGGCGGACAGGAAGTCGTGCGAGAGGTCCTGGGTGACCGGTACGCCGCCGGCGCGGAGCGCCCGGGCGAAGGCCAGGAGGATCTCGTCGCCACCCCGGACCGGCGTGTCCGGATCGTCGGTCGAGCCGGTCGGGACCATGCTCATGCGCGGAGCAGCTGGTCCAGGGCGTGCTTCACGCGGTCGGAGTCCTCGCGGTACTTCACCAGTGCCCCGAGCGTCGAGGCCGCGGCCTCGAGGTCGAGGTCGGCGGTGCCGAGGTGGTGGAGCGAGCGGGCCCAGTCGATGGTCTCGGCCACGCCGGGTGGCTTCTGCAGGTCGCGCCCGCGCAGCTGCTGGACGACCCCGACGACCTGGCGGGCCAGGGCCTCGGACACCTCGGGCGCCCGCGAGCGCACGATCTGGAGCTCGCGCTCGAGGCCCGGATGGTCGATCCAGTGGTAGAGGCAGCGCCGCTTGAGCGCATCGTGGAGCTCGCGGGTGCGGTTGGAGGTGAGGACGACGACCGGCGGGATCGCCGCCTTGACGGTGCCGAGCTCGGGGATCGAGACCTGCCAGGTGGAGAGCACCTCGAGCAGGAACGCCTCGAACTCGTCGTCCGCGCGGTCGACCTCGTCCACGAGCAGCAGGGCCGGGCTCTGCTGGAGGGCGGCCAGGACCGGCCGGGCCAGCAGGAACCGCTCGTCGTACAGGCTCTTCTCGGCCTCCTCGGCGTCGGCACCCCCACCGGCCTCGAGCGCCCGCAGGTGCAGGATCTGGCGCGGGAAGTCCCAGTCGTAGAGCGCCTGGGTGGAGTCGATGCCCTCGTAGCACTGGAGCCGCACCAGCGGCAGCTCCAGCGACTCGGCGAGGGCCTCGGCGAGCGCGGTCTTGCCGGTCCCGGGCTCCCCCTCGAGCAGCAGCGGCCGCTGCATCCTGAGCGTCAGGTAGGTGATCGTGGCGAGCTCGTCGTCGCACAGGTATCCGGTCCGGCCGAGCAGGCCGGCCACGTCGGCGGCGGACGACGGCTCCATAGGTTCCAGGCTACTGGGCCTGCCGTCGAGGCACGGCGGAGCCACCGTCCAGGCCGCTTGACGCGCTCCGCGGCCTCGGCTCCGTCACCCTCGTCAGGGACGGGTGTCGAGGTCGCGACCGGTGGCGAGATCGCCGCACTCGATCAGCTCGACGTCATGTCCGGCCAGGTAGTCGCGTGCGCCGCGGTCTCCTCGGGCGGACTCCAGGACTCCCGGCCAGTGGTCGCGGCCGAGCAGGACCGGATGCCCCGGCACGCCGTCGTACGACGCCCGCGCGAGGACGTGCGGTGATCTCGTCGCCCTCCCGACCCGGGCGACCACCTCGGGGACGAGGTCGGGCAGGTCGACCAGCGAGACCAGGACGAAGCCGTCGGTCGAGTCGGTGAAGGCGAGCATGCCGGCACGGAGCGAGGCGCCCATGCCCTCGGCCCAGTCCTCCGCGACCACGATGCGCGGCTCGTCCGGCAGCCCGTCGAGCAGGGTTGCGGCGCGCTCTGCCTCCGCCCCGAGGACCACGGTGACCCGCCGGCACCCGCCGGTGCGCAAGGTCGTGACGCCCCGCACCAGCCAGGACCCCCGGTCGTCGCTGACCAGGGCCTTCGGCGTACCCATCCGACGGCCGGCGCCGGCCGCGAGCAGGAGACCTTCCACGGCGGCAACCCTCTCAGACGAGTCGGGCGGTGGGTCGCCGCAGACCCACCGCCCTGTGGGGACGTGCTCGCTCAGCCGCCGAAGGCCCGGTGGTAGAGCGCCGCGAGACGTCCGGCGTCCGGGCCGGTGAAGCCGCACTCCGTGACGGTCCCGTCGTGCGCCGAGACGAGGTAGGAACCACCGACACGGAGCTTCGCGGCCGACACCAGCGGCGCGAGCTGCGGCGCCGGCGCGGCCACGCGTGCCACGTCGGTCGGACCGCCCTTGAACCAGTGGTCGACCCGGAACGTCGCGCTCCCGGGGTCCAGAGAGGTGACCGTCCCGCGGAAGGCGATGGTCTGCAGCCTCAGGACGCCGACGTTCGGCAGCTCGCAGCGACCGTGCGAGGTGATCACGCCGAGCTGCGTGACGGTCTGCCCGGCGGCGGGGCTCGTGTCGTCGCCACGGTTGACCAGGGCGAACACCCCGGACGCCGCGATCAGGATCACGGCCGCGGCGGCGACCAGCCAGGTGAGCGGGCTGCGGTCGTGGGTGCCGTTCTCACGGGACTCGGTGCTGCGTGTGGTCGTGTCGGACATGGCAACCTCCAGGAGGTGGGCGACCTGGTCGGGGTCGGCCGGTGGGAGCGGGGAGGCAGGGTCGGCGGCGCGCAGCCGCGCCAGCAGGCGGTCGTCGTCGTACGCGCTCACGGGCCCCTCCCTTCCGTCACGTCCTCATGTCCGTCCGCGGCGTCGATCTTTCGCAGCTCGGCCCGCAACCTGTCCTTGGCCCGGTGGAGGCGGATGCTCACGGCGTTGGGCGTGATCGCGAGGACCGTCGCGATCTCACCCGGCGTCAGCTGCTCCCAGGCCCACAGCCGGAGCAGGTCGCCGTCGTCGGCCGACAGGCGCGCCATCGCCTCGGCGACTCCGTCGTCACCGACGGGCTCGGTCGTCTCCCGGGGTGGGTCGAGGGCGGCGATCCGCCCCGCGACGCGCCCCTGTCTCCGGGCTCCGCGCTCGGAGTTGGCCAGGCAGTTCCGGGCGACGCCGTACGCGAAGGGCAGCGGGCGTTCGGGGAGGTCGTCGTACCTCCGCCAGCAGACCAGCAGGGTCTCGGCGAGGGCGTCGTCCGCCGTGGCCGGGTCGGTACGCCGCGCGAGGAAACGCCGGAGCGGCTCGATCAGCTCCCGAGCGATCCGCTCGAAGCGGTCACGACGTGCCTCGACGTCCACCGCGTCCACAGACTCCACCCTCACACATGTCCGGGACCCGGCCCGATCTTTCGGCTCGACCTCGACCTCGGGGAGACCCGACGCCCGTCGGCAGCGAGCACGGTGCCCGTGCCGGAGGATGGACACGTGGACGACGGGCTGGTGACGGTGGTCAGCCGATCGCGATGAGCGCGATCCCGGCCAGGACGACGACGGCACCCACGAGTCGCCGGGCCGGCCGGGGCTCGCGCAGCACCAGCCAGCCGAAGAGGGCGCCGACGACGATGCTCGTCTCGCGGGCCGGCGCGACCAGGGCGACCGGAGCGAGCTGGAGGGCCCGGAGCACCAGGATGTAGGCCAGCGGCGAGAGCACGCCCACGGTCAGGACGGGTGCCCGGGCCGCCCGCCACACCTCCCCCATCGGCTGAGGGTCGCGCCGACCGACCATCACGACGGCCAGCCACGGGAGCTGCAGCACGGTACCGAGCACGAAGTAGGGCAGGGGCGGCACGTCGAGGTGGTTGACCGAGAAGTTGTCCCACAACGTGTACGACGCGATGGTCGCGCCGGTCAGCAGCCCCCAGGCCACGCCGGCACGGACGCCGTGGTGCCCACGACCCATCGCGATCAGGAGCACGCCGGCGACGATCGCGAGGACGCCCGCGGCGGCGACCGCACCCGGCCGCTGGCCGAGCACGGCGACGGCCACGACGAAGGTCAGCAGCGGGCCGGACCCACGGGCCAGCGGGTACACCAGGTTGAGGTCGCCCTCGGCGTACCCACGCTGCAGCACGAGCTGGTAGCCGACGTGGATCACGGCCGTGACCTCCGCTCCGACCAGCCACGCCCAGCCCGGCTGCTCACCGCGGACGACGACCCAGACCACCGCCACCGGTCCCCAGCAGACGACCGTCGTCACGACGTACAGCCAGATGAAGGCGACCCGGTCGCCGGTCACGCCCTTCGCAGCGAGGTTCCACGTCGCGTGCAGGAGCGCCGCGGTCAGGACGAGCGCGAGTGCGGTGGTGCTCACCGGGTGAGGTGCCCGCGCGACATCCGCACCTCGAGGGTCCCGGTCGGTGCGAGCTCGGCCCGGCCGCCGTCGTCGGCGAACCGGTGTCGCCGGTAGAAGGCCAGCGCCCGCTCGTTGCCGTCGACGACCCACAGGTACGCCGCGCGGTCGCCGATCGCCCGGTCGACCAGGGCGTCGGCCACCCCCGTGCCCTGGGCGCGGGCCAGCACGTTGATCGCGTAGAGCTGCCACTCGGTCGGTGCGTCCTCGTCACGGGCCGGACCACTGGTGGCGAAGGCGCAGATGCCGTCCTCGTCGCGGACGAGCCAGGTGTGCACGTCCGACTCCGGGTGCGTCAGCCGCTCCCGCCAGCCCGTCGCGAAGGCCACGGGGTCGAGCCCGGTGAGGTAGTCGGCCGGCATCAGCCCGGCGTACGCCTGCTGCCACACGGTGACGTGGACCCGCCCCATCTCGTCCGCGTCCGCGATCGCGGGGTCGTGGATCGCCCAGGTCACCTCGCCACGCTCTCACAGGGCCCGTACGTACGGCGCCCGGTCTGCGGCGATCAGGTGCAGAAGCCGAGCATCTGGTCGAGGGCGGCCAACTCCGCGGGGTCGACCGCGAGCTGCCAGGCGGTCTTCACCGCGATCCACCGGCGGGCGTAGGTGCACTGGTAGCCCTTGCGCGGCCGCCACGCGGCGGGGTCACCGTCGCCCTTGCTCATGTTGGTGGGGCCGTCGACGGCCAGCAGCTCGTGGAGGTCGTTGGCGAACGCCTCGCGCCGGTCGCCGGTCCAGTGGTCGGCACCCGAGACCCAGGCCTCCGCCAGCGGCACGATGTGGTCGATCTGGATCGCCTCCGCCTGGCGGAGATCCTTGAGGTCGGTGAAGGTGAGCGTGCGACCGGTGTAGGGGTCGTGCCAGGTGCCGGCCAGCACGTCGTGGTCGCACGCGCCCTGCTGGGCGACCGTCGTCGTACCCGGGACGGCATCGCGGAGCAGCACGTCGTCGCGCTGGTTGCAGCCGTCGTGGTCGGTGTCGATCCAGTCGCTGCCGAAGGCGTCGCGGACGTAGCCGCGGGTCGTGCGTGGCCGCGGGCGTACGACGAGCCGGTCGAGCTCCGCACGCGCCTGGGCGGCGTCCGCCGGTGGCGCGACCGGGGATGAGCTGTGGGTCGCCGGGCTGTGCGTCGTCGGGCTGTGATTCGCCTTGCCGGGCGAGGGGTGATGGGTGGCTCCTGCGTGCGGGTGATGCCGGTGCGCGTGCGCCTGCGGCGTACTGACGGGGCCACATCCGGTCAGCAGAGCGGCCATGACGACCAGCACGGCCACGCTCCGCGGGACGTCGTACGAAGTGGTCGTCATGGCGACCACAACGTATGACCTCCGGGGGACGGGTGGGGCGGAAACGCAGCCGGAGATGCAGCAGGGCCCCCTGCGAACCGGGGGCCCTGCTGGTGGAGATGACTCTGCAAACGGACCGGGTTTCGAGACGCTCGCTCCGGTTCCTGAGGAGCCGAGGGACGAGGCGTCTCGAAGGGCAACCTTGATCGACGCTCGTCCGCGGCTTCGCCGCGGACGAGCCGCCGATCAAAAGTCCATGCCGCCCATGCCGCCCGACGGGTCTCCACCCATCGGCGCAGCCTTCTCGGGCTTGTCCGCGATGACCGCCTCGGTCGTCAGGAACAGGGCCGCGATGGAGGCTGCGTTCTGCAGGGCGGAGCGCACGACCTTGGTCGGGTCGGGCACGCCGGCGGCCAGCATGTCGCCGTACTCGCCGGTGGCCGCATTGAGACCGTGGCCCTCGGGCAGGCCCGAGACCTTCTCGGCCACGACGCCGCCCTCGAGGCCGGCATTGAGAGCGATCTGGCGGATCGGGGCGCTCACCGCGACGCGCACGATGTTGGCACCGGTGGCCTCGTCGCCGGTCAGGTCGAGCTTCTCGAAGGCCCGGGCGCCCGCCTGGAGCAGCGCTACGCCACCACCGGACACGATGCCCTCCTCGACCGAGGCCTTGGCCGCGCGTACGGCGTCCTCGATGCGGTGCTTGCGCTCCTTGAGCTCCACCTCGGTGGCGGCGCCGACCTTGATCACCGCAACCCCGCCGGCCAGCTTGGCCAGGCGCTCCTGCAGCTTCTCGCGGTCGTAGTCCGAGTCGCTCTTCTCGATCTCGGCACGGATCTGGTTGACCCGACCCTCGATCTGGGCGGAGTCGCCGCCACCCTCGACGATGGTCGTCTCGTCCTTCGTGATCACGACCTTGCGGGCGGTGCCGAGCAGCTCGACGCCGGTCGACTCAAGCTTGAGGCCGACCTCCTCGGAGATGACCTGGCCACCGGTCAGGATCGCGATGTCCTGCAGCATGGCCTTGCGGCGGTCACCGAAGCCCGGGGCCTTGACGGCGACGGACTTGAAGGTGCCGCGGATCTTGTTGACGACCAGGGTCGACAGCGCCTCGCCGTCGGTGTCCTCGGCGATGATCAGCAGCGGCTTGCCGGACTGCATGACCTTCTCGAGGATCGGCAGGAGGTCCTTGACCGACGAGACCTTCTGGTTGGCGATCAGGACGTAGGGGTCCTCGAGGACGGCCTCCATGCGCTCCATGTCGGTCGCGAAGTACGCCGAGATGTAGCCCTTGTCGAACCGCATGCCCTCGGTCAGCTCGAGGTCGATGCCGAAGGTGTTCGACTCCTCGACGGTGATGACGCCTTCCTTGCCGACCTTGTCCATCGCCTCGGCGATGATGTCGCCGACGCTCTGGTCGCCGCCCGCGGAGATGGCCGCCACCGAGGCGATCTGCTCCTTGGTCTCGACGTCCTTGGACATCCCGTGCAGCTGCTCGGTCACGGCCTCGACGGCCTTCTCGATGCCGCGCTTGATGCTCATCGGGTTCGACCCGGCTGCCACGTTGCGCAGGCCCTCGTGGACCATCGCCTGGGCGAGCACGGTGGCCGTCGTCGTACCGTCACCGGCGACGTCGTCGGTCTTCTTGGCGACTTCCTTGACGAGCTCGGCCCCGATCTTCTCGAACGGGTCCTCCAGCTCGATCTCCTTGGCGATGCTCACACCATCGTTGGTGATGGTGGGCGCGCCCCACTTCTTCTCGAGGACGACGTTGCGGCCCTTGGGGCCGAGCGTGACCCTGACCGCGTCAGCGAGTTGGTTCATCCCTCGCTCGAGACCGCGGCGGGCCTCCTCGTCGAAAGCAATCAGCTTGGCCATGTTCTCCGCGATTCCTTTGGCGTGATTCAGCGTCTGGCGGCCGGATCGCTGCCCGCGACGGACGGCCAGGCTGCTCGACGGACCCTTCCCGCCGACGCTTCTGACCTCAACTCACCGGTCCGAATGTGTTGTCACTCTCTACCCGAGAGTGCCAGCGTCATGTTTAGCACTCGCACCACGCGAGTGCAAACGACAGCCGGGTCCGGGGAGGCCCGCCCGGCGTGCGGAGGCACGTGGTTTCGAGACGCGTCGCGCATCCCCTCGCACGCTCGGGTGTACGCCGACGCTCCTCAACCTGCCGGCCTGAGGCTTCGTCGCTTCGCAGGCTCGGTCGAAGGGCCGTCACGATAGGTTCGCCGCCATGAGCCGCACAGCCGACTCGCGTCGGGGGATCCGCCTGCCCGAGCTGGCCAGCACCGACCGACAGGCGCTCGACGCCCTCCTCGACAGCGCCCTCGTCGGCCACTTCGCCCTCGTCGCCGAGGACGGCACACCGGCGGTGCTCCCGACCGCGGTGATCCGCGACGGCGACCGGGTGCTCGTGCACGGCTCGACCGGTTCGCGGTGGATGCGCCGCCTGGCCAGCGGCGTGCCGACCGCGCTCGCCGTCACGTCGTACGACGGGCTGGAAGTGGCCCGCACCGCCTTCGAGTCGTCGATCCACTACCGCTCCGCGGTCCTGTTCGGATCGTGCGCGCGGGTCACCGACGACAAGGAGCGCGTCCTCGACCTGATCACCGAGCGCCTCCTGCCCGGCCGGGTAGCGGAGGTGCGCCGCCCGACGAAGGCCGAGATGGCAGCCACGATGGTGCTGGCCCTCCCGATCGCGGACTGGTCCCTGCGGATCTCCGCCGGCTGGCCGGAGGACGAGGACTCCGACGTGGCCGGCCCCGCCTGGGCGGGCGTCGTACCACTGCGCCGGGTGTACGACGCCCCCCTCCCTGCCCCCGATCTCCGCGACGGGATCGACGTCCCACCGTCGGTCCGCGCGCTGACGACCACCCCTAGGAGGTCATCAGCTGGCTCAGGCTGAGCACCGCTCCGCCCGGGTCGGCCACGACCGCCTGGGAGAACGACGGCGGCGCGTCGTAGGGTCCCGCGAGGACCGACCCTCCCTGTCGCCGGACGTAGTCGACCGCGCGTTCGACGTCGTCGATCCAGAATTCCACGCCCCACGCCGGCGACGCATCCGGAGCGGCGGGCAACATCACCGCCACCACGTCGCGAGGGACGGGTTGGAACTCCTCACCGCCGAAGTAGCCGGGGCGCCGAAACAGCGTCGCCGGACCGAAGGCCTCGGTCTCCCAGCCGAAGACCTCGCCGTAGAACGTCGCGGCCCGCTCCGGCGCGTCGGTCCGCAGGGCGCTCATCGACCACGCGCCCGGCTCGTTGACCAGCCGCGCACCCTCACGGGCACCGGCCTCCCAGGCGCAGAAGGTCGCGCCGTCCGGGTCCTTGAACACGCCTAGCCTGCCGACGGGGGTGAAGTCGACCTCGTCCTGGAGGACCTCACCACCGGCCTCCCGGACGGCGGCGACCGTGGCTGCGAGGTCTTCGGTGCGCACCTCTGTCACCCACGCGGGTGGGGCGTCGGAGCCGGGCATGGTCCCGATCGCCGCCACGTCGCGGCCCCGCAGCCTTCCGAGTGCGTAGGGGGCCACGTCGGCCGGGCCGCTCTCCATCTCCCAGCCGAAGAGCCCTTCGTAGAAGGCCCGAGCAGCGGGGACGTCGTGCTGCAGGTTGGTCACCCAACAGGGGACACCAGCCGGGTAGCTGTCGCGCTCACTCATCTCGTCCTCCTTCATGGTGACGTCTCCCGACGACCGTAAACCCCTTTGGTTGGAAAATCCAAGTACTTAGTCTGAAAACAGGGTCACAACTTCTCCCAAGGCTTCGTCGTCTCAGGACGTGGTCCGGACCCTCCTTGCTTCCACTGCCGTCCTCGTGGCCGCGAGTGGATCCCTGGTTGCGTGCACAGGCGACATGACCCCGGCGCACCACCAGGCAGTGGAGCCCCCTGTTGCTCCTCGGAGCTTGGCCACCCGACCGACGCCGCTCCCGATCACCCCGAGCAACGCGCCTGTGGCAGACCGGGTCCCACGGCCGGCGTTCTCCGAGGGCCGGCCGCGCCGTGCCCGGCTGAGCATCCCGGCCCTGGGGCTTCACGACCTCCCGGTCGTGCCCTACCGCGGCTGGACGGACGACGCTCCTGGCACCCGAATCCAGGATCGCGGTCTGGCGGCAAGCCCGTTCGGCCCGCGCGGAGGCGCGGGACCCGGCGCCCTGGGCAACTACCAGATCACCGGACATCGGACGTCGTCCACGCATCCGTTCGCCGCCCTCCCCTCGCTGCCCCTCGGCGCCCGCGCGGTCGTCGTGGCAGGCGGGGTTCGCTACGTGTACGTGATCCGGCAGACCCGGCAGACCTCCTTCCGCTCGCCCCGGTCACTCGCTGAGCAGCGTGCCGCGGTACCGGGTCGGCCGCGAGCCACCCCCACCCACGGATACCTGACCCTGTCGACCTGCGCGACGCCCGAGGACCACGCGGCCGGCAACTACTGGTCGGACGCCCTCCACAACCCCGAGCACCGGATCGACAAGATCGGCGTGCTGGTACGCGCGGTGGTCGCCGACTAGCTCCCCATGCGCTCCTCCGCCGCTCCGATTGGTTCGGAAACCAGAACCCTTGGTTCGAAATCGGGTCTGGGCACCGTACTCTGGGGACATGGCCGGCAAGCGTGCGTACGACGACCCGTGCGGCATCGCGCGCGCCCTCGACGTCGTCGGTGAGCGATGGGCCCTCCTCGTGGTGCGCGAGATGGTGCTCGGCCCTAAACGCTTCACCGACCTCCGGACCGGGCTACGGGGCGTGAGCAGCGACGTGCTGACCGAGCGACTGCGTCAGCTCCAGCAGTCTGGCGTGCTGCGGACGACGACCCTTCCCCCACCCGCGGCAGCGCGGGTCTACGAGCTCACCGACCGCGGCCGCGAGCTGGAGCCTGTGCTCCAGGCGCTCGGCAGGTGGGGTAGCCGCGAGGCGCTACCCGACACCGACCGGGAGGTGACCGTCGATGCCTTCGGGGTCGCGCTCTCGACGATGTTCGACCCGCGCCGCGCCGAGGGACTCGACACCTCGGTCGCGATGGAGGTCGACGGAGACCACCTCGTCGCCGACGTCCACCACGGGGTGCTCGAGCTCCGCCGAGGAGAGGCCGACCAGCCCGATGCCCGGATCCAGGGCTCCGTGACCGCCCTGCGCGAGGTGCTCTGGCGCGGTCGGTCGCTCGCCGAGGCCGAGGCGGACGGCGCGCTCACGATCGGCGGCCTGCAGAGCGTCGTACGCCGCTTCCTGAAGCTGTTCCCGGCACCGGTGCCGGCGCCAGCGTCGAGCTGACGCGGTCGGAACCTCGGGGGCGCCGAGAGGCTCGGCGGGTCGTAGGGTCTGCTCCATGCGAACCGGACTGCTCGCCGACCTCGCTCAGCGCACGGCCGGCCTGCGCGACGACGGACTGTTCAAGAGCGAGCGGGTGATCGCCTCTCCGCAGACCGCCCACATCACGCTGGCCGACGGCAGCGAGGTGCTCAACCTGTGCGCCAACAACTACCTCGGGCTCGCGGACCATCCACAGCTCGTACAGGCGGCGCACGCGGCGCTGGACTCACACGGGTACGGCATGGCGTCGGTGCGCTTCATCTGCGGTACCCAGACGGTGCACACCGAGCTCGAGACCGCGCTCAGCGCCTTCCTCGGTACCGAGGACACGATCCTCTACTCGTCGTGCTTCGACGCGAACGGCGGACTGTTCGAGACGATCCTGGACGAGCAGGACTGCGTGATCTCCGACGCGCTCAACCATGCGTCGATCATCGACGGCATCCGCCTGTGCAAGGCGCAACGCATGCGCTACGACAACAACGACATGGCACAGCTGGAGCAGTGCCTGCGCGACGCCGCCGGCGCGCGGTACCGGCTGATCGCCACCGACGGCGTGTTCTCGATGGACGGCGTGATCGCCGACCTCCGCTCGATCTGCGACCTCGCCGAGCGGTACGACGCGATGGTGATGGTCGACGACTCGCACGCGGTCGGCTTCGTCGGCACCGGCGGCCGGGGCACGCCGGAGTACTGCGACGTGATGGGCCGCGTCGACATCATCACCGGCACCCTGGGCAAGGCGCTCGGCGGTGCCAGTGGCGGCTACACCAGTGGCCGCAAGGAGATCGTGGACTGGTTGCGCCAGCGTTCGCGGCCGTATCTCTTCAGCAACTCGCTTGCCCCGGCGATCACGGCCACCACCTTGCACGTGCTGCAGATGCTGCGGCCGGACAACGAGCTGCAACGGCAGCTGGAGCGCAATGCGACGAGGTTCCGCGCCGGGATGGAGGCCGCCGGCTTCACGCTCGCCGGGAGCGGGCACCCGATCATCCCGGTCATGCTCGGCGACGCGAAGGTCGCGGGAGAGATGGCCCAGCGGCTGCTGGCGAAGGGCATCTACGTCATCGCGTTCAGCTTCCCGGTGGTCCCCCAGGGCAAGGCCCGCATCCGTACCCAGATGTCCGCCGCGCACAGTGACGACGACATCGACCGCGCGGTCGCGGCGTTCGCCGAGGTCGCCGCCGAGATGGAGGCCCTGGGATGAGAGCCCCGAGATGAGAGCCCCGAGATGAGACCACCGCGATGAGAGCGCTCGTGAAGGCGAAGGCGGAGCCGGGCCTGTGGATGCAGGACGTGCCGCAGCCCGAGCCGGGTGACGGAGAGGTGCTGATCCGAGTACGCAAGACATCGATCTGCGGCACCGATCTGCACATCCTGCACTGGGACGCGTGGGCGCAGGCGACCATCCCGGTGCCGCTGGTGGTCGGCCACGAGTTCACCGGCGAGATCACAGCGCTGGGTGCCGGCGTACGCGGCGTGGAGATCGGTCAGCGCGTCGCCGGCGAGGGTCACGTCACCTGCGGGCACTGCCGCAACTGCAAGGGTGGACGGCGGGAGTTCTGCCACAACCACACAGGTGTCGGCGTCACCCGGGCCGGCGCCTTCGCCGACTACATCGTGATCCCCGCCCAGAACGTGTTCGTGGTGCCCGACCACATCACCGACGACGTCGCCGCCGTGCTCGATCCGCTGGGCAATGCCACCCACACCGCTCTGCGCTTCGACGTGGTCGGCGAGGACGTGCTGATCACCGGCGCCGGCCCGATCGGCGTACTGGCCGCGGCGATCGTGCGTCACATCGGCGCCCGCCACATCGTGGTCACCGACGTGAACCCCTACCGGCTGGCGATGGCGGCCGCGCACGGGGCCAGCCGCGTCGTCGACGTACGCACCGAGGCGCTCGCGCCGGTGATGTCCGAGCTGGGCATGACCGAGGGCTTCGACGTCGGCCTGGAGATGAGCGGCGCCGAGGCCGCGTTCAACCAGATGCTGGACTCGCTGAACCACGGTGGGCGGCTCGCGGCCCTCGGGATCCCGGCCGGCCCGATGACGCTCGACGTCAACGACGTGATCTTCAAGGGCCTCGAGATCCAGGGCATCTACGGCCGCCGCATCTTCGAGACCTGGTACAAGATGGCCGCGATGCTGCAGAGCGGGCTGGATGTCAGCGGCATCATCACCCATCGCCTGCCGGCCGACCGGTACGACGAGGCGTTCGAGATCGTCGGACACGGCGAGTGCGGCAAGGTCATCCTCGACTGGCTGTGAGCCAGCCCCAGCGCACCCGCCACCCTGTCGAGAAGGTCCCGGAACAGATCGACCTGCGAACGTCGAAACCGCCCGACGCCGGCCGTCACCTGGATGACACGACTCCGACCGAGAGGATTGACCACCATGTCCGACTACGTCGTGATGTTCCCGGCTGACCGAGAGCCTGACTGGGAGGCCGGCACCGAGGCCGACCGCCAGGCCGTGTTCGACATCGACATGGAGTTCGGCCGGCTGCTCGAGGCCCGCGGCGGCTCGGTGACCGGCGGCAACGCACTCGGCCACAGCCGACGCGCGCGGACGATCCGGCGTGGGCCGAACGGTACGTCCCTGGTCACCGAGGGCCCGTACGCCGAGTCGACCGAGCAGCTGTCCGGTTACTTCGAGGTCACCTGCGACGAGTACGACGCGCTGGTCGAGGCCGCCGAGGTCCTCACCCGTGCCCACCCCGTCGTGGTGATCTGGCCGATCGACAACGACTGACGACCGGAGTGCTGACCGGCGAACCGGGATCGTCGCACCCTGTCGATCTCGGTCATGTCGGCCCGTCATCGCGGTGACAGACTCGTCTCGACCCGAGAGGACCACCGCGATGACCACCTACGTCGTACTCCTGCCTGGCGACGAGGCCGCCTGGGAGGCCAAGCCCCAGGCCGAGAAGGAACAGACCTACGCGCGACACCAGGAGTTCCAGCAGCTGCTCGCCGAGCGCGGGCACACGGTGACCGGCGGCTCCGAGCTCGCCCCGAGCACCGAGGCCCGCGTGCTCCGCACCGCCGCGGACGGCACCCAGCTGGTGACGGAGGGCCCGTACGCCGAGTCAGCGGAGCAGCTGACCGGCTTCTACATCATCGACACCGACGACGTCGACGACCTGGTCGAGACCTGCAAGGTGCTCGGAAGGGGCGAGGGCGTGATCGAGATCCGCGCCTACGGAGGCGCCGGCATGTGAGGCCTCCGTTCGATGGTGGGGCCGGCGCACCCGGCGACGTCAGGCGACGGTGGTCGCGAACGCGACCACGCCCATCTGCACGCAGGGTGTTCGTGGTCCCGAACCCACGAGCTGCTGGATGGTGGCCGTGATGCTTTGGAGGTCGACCTCATTCAGCAGCTGGCGCAGGTCGCGATCGACCTGGCGTCGTCGAGAGGGTGTCCGGGTCCCGCAGGAGCGGCCTGGGCGGTCGACGTCGAGAAGGCGATCGGTGCCTCGGTCGAGGGCCGCCACGGGGCCGGACGGATCTGTCGATCTGCCCGCCGCAGGGCCGTCATCACGGTGACAGACTCACCTGCGAGAGGATGGATCCACGATGAAGTACCTGGTGCTGATGGCCGCCGAGGAGGGCGGCTGGGACACCGCCACCGCCGAGGAGCGGCAGCGCGTGATGGATGCCCACACCGCGTTCCACGAGGCGGTGGCCGCGCGCGCCGAGATGCTGGCCGGTGAGGCGCTGGCCGAGTCGACGCAGGGGCACACGTTGCGCCACGTCGACGGGGTGCCGGTGGTGACCGACGGCCCGTACGCCGAGGGCGTCGAGCAGCTCGGCGGCTTCTACCTGATCGAGGCCGACTCCCCGGACCAGCTCCTGGACCTGTGCCGGCTGCTGCCCTCGTCGTACGCCGTCGAGGTGCGTCCCGTGCTCCGGATCGAGGGCTATGAGGGCACCCGCGACCGGGAGTGACCCGACCGGAGGCACAGCCGTCGGCGGGGCTCTCGACACAGCCTGGCGAGACCAGTGGGGGCGGCTGACGGCCCTGCTGGTCGCCCAGTTCCGACGGCTCGACCTGGCCGAGGACGGGCTCGGCGACGCGTTCGAGTCGGCGGCCCGCACCTGGCCGCGGGACGGCGTACCGACGAACCCACCGGCCTGGCTGCTCACGGCGGCCCGACGCCGGATCCTCGACCGGCTCCGGGCCGAGGCGGTGGCGGCGCGGGCCATGCCACGACTGGCCGTCGAGACGGATCTGCAGGAGGAGGCGCAGCGCATGATGGCGGACGCCGGCGAGCCGGTGCGTGACGAGCGGCTGCGGCTCGTCATGCTCTGCGCGCACCCGACGCTGTCGCGCGAGAACGCCGCGGCCCTGACGCTCCGGCTCGTGCTCGGCGTCAGCACCTCCGACATCGCCCACCTGTTCCTGATGCCGACGCCGACGATGGCCGCACGGCTCACCCGGGCCCGCAAGAGCCTGGCCGGGGAGCAGTTCGACGTGCCGTCAGGTCCGGCCCTCGAACGACGGGTCGGACGCGCGGCCGACGTCGCCTACCTGGCGTTCACGGCGGGCTACGCGCCGCCGAGCGGGCCGGAGCTGGTCCGCGACGAGCTCGCCGGCGAGGCGATCCGGCTGGCTCGGCTGCTCCGCGACCTGCTGCCCGGGCGTGTCGAGCTCGACGGCCTGCTGGCACTGATGCTCCTGCAGCACTCGCGCCGCGATGCCCGGATGCGAGACGGCCGGCTCGTGCTGCTGCCCGACCAGGACCGCTCGGGTTGGCACCGCGCCGAGATCACCGAGGCGATCGAGCTGCTCACCCCGCACACCACCGCGCCCGGCACGCCGTACCTGCTCCAGGCGCTGATCGCCGCCGAGCACGCGATCGCACCCCACCCCGACGCCACGGACTGGCCACGCATCGTCGCCCGGTACGACGAGCTGGTGGCGGTGGCCGACTCGCCCGTCGTACGACTCAACCGGGCGGTGGCCCTGGCCGAGGCCGACGGCCCGCTGGCCGGTCTGCGCGCCCTGGACGGCGTCGAGCTGCCCGGACACCGGCTCCCCGCCGTCCGCGGCGAGCTGCTCGCCCGCGTCGAGCGCGTGGACGAGGCGCGCGCCGAGCTCGAGCGGGCGGTCGAACTGTGCGACAACGAGCCGGAGCGCGAGCACCTGCGGAGCAGGCTCGCCGACCTCCGCTGAGCCGCCCGGGATGGCAGGATCGCGCCATGAGGTTCGAGAGCACGGTCGAGCTGGGCGGCAAGACGGCGACCGGGATCCAGGTCCCCGACGAGGTGGTCGCCGCGCTCGGAGAGAGCAGGCGCCCGGCGGTCTCGATCACCGTCAACGGCTACCACTACCGCACCACGGCGGTCCGCATGGGCGGCCGGTTCATGGTGCCACTCGCCGCGGAGCACCGCGACGCCGCCGGTCTGGTGGCCGGCGACCCGGTCGTGGTCGACATCGCGCTGGACACCGCTCCCCGGGAGGTCACCCTGCCGGCGGACCTCGAGGCGGCGATGGACGACCAGGCCCGTGCGGCGTACGACGCGCTCTCCTTCACGCATCGCAAGGAGTGGGTGCGCTGGGTCGAGGAGGCCAAGAGGCCCGAGACGCGGGCGACCCGGGTGGCCAAGACCGTCGCCGGCCTGCGCGCCGGGAGGAAGACGCACTAGCCGGAGCAGCACTCCGCCTGCGGGGAGCGTCCGGGCTCGAGTCACGCAGCTTCGGCCAGCGCATCGCCACCTGGGTCAACGCGTCCTGGACGAGGTCCTCCGCACGACTGCGGTCGTCGGTCGGGAGCAGGGCCACGCGCAGGAGGTGCCGTTGGCGCGCGCGGGCCCCACCGGGAGAACTGCTCCCGATCGTCCGCGCCTCGCTCGACCCCGTCCAACTGACCGCCCACCTCCCAGTCCGCCTCCCCCGTCGCCGACACGCTCTCAAGAACGCTCCGGCACCGCGAAAGGTTGGGGGGTGAGGTCTGCGCCTGACTCGACCGATGACTCGCGGTGTCGGATCGCCGTCCTAGTGTGACGCCGTGGCCACGTCTCCGTCTCGGATCCTCGCCGACCTGGGCGAGCGGCCCGCGACGCGGTTCTTCGTCGTCCTCACCCGGTCGGTGCCGGGCCTGGCCACGGCCTGGTGGCTGCTCCTCCTGGTCCGTGCGCTGGTCCCGGCCGGCCTGGCCGTCGCGACCGGCCTCCTCGTGGGCCGGGTCGAGTCGGGCGCAGACCTCACCGCACCACTCGTGGTCTTCGCAGTGGTGTTCGTCCTCTCCCAGGTCGCGCCTCCGGTGCACCAGGTCGTGGGCGCCCTGCTCGGTCACCACCTCAGCGCGGTGCTCAACGAGCGGCTGATGGCGGCGACCCTCGCGCCCGACGGCATCGGCCACCTCGAGCGCGGCGACCTCACCAACGACCTGACCACTGCCCGCGACTTCGACCTCGGCCAGACCGGCCCGCCGATGTTCATGAACATGGACTTCATCGCCCAGGGCCTGGCCATGCTGCTCGGCGGGATCGCGTCGGCGCTGGTCCTGTTCGGCTTCGCGTGGTGGGCGCCGCCGCTCCTGCTCGTGGCCTGGGGCTCGACCCACTGGCTGCTCCGCGAGAGCGGCGTGTGGCGCGACCGCAACACCGACGAGGTGAAGACCGCGCGTCGCCACACCAACTACGCCTACGACCTCGCGACCGAGCCGACCGCCGCGAAGGAGGTCCGGCTGTTCGGGTTGGCGCCGTGGCTGCTCGACCGGTTCACCGGTCACCGGCTCCGCCTCCACCAGCTGCAGTACGACGCGACCCGCCTGCGCGAACGCTCGCTGGCCGGCGCCCTGCTGATCGTGCTCGCCGCCAACGTCCTGCTCTTCTGGCTCATCGCCCGGCAGGGGTACGACGGGCGGCTGGGCCTGCAGGCGGTCGTGACCTACGCCGGCGCGGCGTTCGGCGCCAGCTCGATCGCGTTCGGCGGACTGAGCTGGGCGCTCGACGGTGCGGCCGCACCGGTCGTCGCGATCCGCAGGCTCGAGCAGGAGATGGCGGCCGCGGGCGCACTGACGACGCGTGGTCTCGACAGGCTCGACCCACGAGACGACCGGCTCGACCCACGAGACGACCGGCTCGACCCACGAGACGACCGGCTCGACCGACGAGACGACGGGCTCGACCGGCGGGTCGACGCAGCTCCGGAGATCCGCTTCCGCGACGTCACGTTCACCTACCCGACCGGCAGCCGGCCGGTGCTCGAGCACTTCGACCTGACGATCCCGGCCGGCGCATCGCTGGCGATCGTCGGGCAGAACGGCGCCGGCAAGACCACGATCGCCAAGCTGCTGTGCCGTCTCTACGACCCCGACTCAGGCTCGATCGAGATCGACGGGCTCGACCTGCGCGACCTCGACCTGGTCGCGTGGCGACGCCAGGTGGCGGCCGTCTTCCAGGACTTCGTCCGCTACGAGCTGCCCCTGCGCGACAACGTCGCCCCGCTCGGCGCGGACGACGCCCTGGTCGAGGCCGCGCTCGACCGCGCGGGCGCCCTCGGCCTGGCCACGCTCGACACCCCGATGGCCAAGGGCTACCCGGGCGGCGTCGACCTCTCCGGTGGTCAGTGGCAGCGCGTCGCGCTCGCCCGGGCGATCGCCAAGGTCGGGTCGGGTGCCGACGTCGTACTCCTCGACGAGCCGACTGCGATGCTCGACGTCCGCGGCGAGTCCGAGATCTTCCGCAGGGTGCTCGACGCCACGTCCGAGGCGACCACGATCCTGGTCTCCCACCGGTTCTCGACGGTACGCCGGGCCGAGCTGATCTGCGTGGTCGAGCACGGCCGCGCGATCGAGCTCGGGAGCCACGACGAGCTGATGGCGCTCGGCGGGCGCTACCACACCATGTACGACCTCCAGGCGAGCCGGTTCACCGAGCTCGACGAGCACGGGGAGGCGATCGTCCATGAGTCGCTATGAGCCCGACCCCGTGCACGAGGACACCGCCGGCCCGATGCCGCCGGCCCTCTCGTCGATGGTGCGGGTCGTCCGGCTCGGCTACCGAGCCGAGCCGCGGCTGCTCCTGGCCTCGTTGGCGATGACGCTGCTGCAGGCGCTGCCCGACGTGCTGGTGGCGCTCTGGCTGGCCCTGATCACCGATGGGCTGGTCCACCACCAGCACACCCGGCTACTCGTCGGGGCGTTCGGGCTGGCTGCGTCGGCCACGTTGATGTGGGCGCTGCAGGTCACGCTGTCGCGCACCATCCGCCGACTCGGAGACCGGCTCAACATCATGTTCCAGGGTCACGTCGCCCGGCTGCAGGCCGAGGCCGCGACGGTCGAGCACCACGAGCGGCCGGTCTACCTCGACCGGATCGCGGTGCTCCGCACCGGCGTCTTCGCGCTCGACCATCTCTTCGCGTCGATGTTCACGATGACCGGCTGGCTGGTCCGGCTCGCGTTCGTGTCCGTCCTGCTCGCCACCATCCATCCGCTGCTGCTGCTCCTGCTCGTCGGTGCGCTGCCGCTGTTGGTCGTCGCGGTGTGGCGACCGAAGGTCGAGAAGCGCACCGAGGAGCGGGTCGCCTCCCACGGGCGCCTGGGCCGCCACCTCTTCTCGGTCGCCACGTCGCCGCCTCCGGGCAAGGAGATCCGGGTCGCCGGCAACCACGACGACCTCGTCGTGCGCCGTCGTACGGCCTGGGAGCAGTGGTTCCGGCCACAGCGCGCGACCCACCTCGCGAGCGCCGCCTGGCTCTCACTGGCCTGGGCGGTCTTCTCGGTGTCGTTCGTGGTGGCCGTGGCCTGGGTCGCCACGGGGCTCCACGCGAGCGCCGGGTCGGTCGTGCTCGTACTGGCCGCCGGCGGCCGGCTCTCGGCGTACGTCGGCTCGGCGGTCGGTGAGCTCGGCTTCCTGCGCGGCATCTGGCTCGACTCCGCCCAGCGGCTCGCCTGGCTGGAGGACTTCGCGGCCACCGCCAACCAGCACACCGACCAGACGGCCCCTGCCAGGCTCGATCGCGGCATCGCCTTCGAGGGCGTGTCGTTCGTCTACCCCGGCACGACCCGGCCGGTGCTCGAGGACGTCGATCTCGTGCTGCCGGCCGGCAGCGTGGTCGCGATCGTCGGCGAGAACGGCGCCGGCAAGTCGACCCTCGTGAAGCTGCTGGCCCGGATGTACTCCCCCACCACCGGCCGCGTCACCGCCGACGGTGTCGACATCGGGCACATCGACGTCTCGGAGTGGCGAGAGCGGCTGGCCGGTGCCTTCCAGGACTTCGCGCGACTCGAGTTCGTGGCCGCGACGACGGTCGGGCTCGGCGACGAGCCGCGCCGTGACGACCGCGTCGCCGTCGGCTCCGCCGTCGACCGGGCCGGGGCCACCGGTCTGGTGGGCGACCTCAGCCGCGGGCTCGACACCCAGCTCGGACCGTCCTGGGAGGAGGGCGTCGACGTCAGCTTCGGTCAGTGGCAGAAGCTCGCGCTGGCACGCGGCTACATGCGGCCCGAGCCACTTCTGCTGATGCTCGACGAGCCCACCGCGGCACTCGACGCCGAGACCGAGCACGCGCTCTTCGAACGGTTCGCCTCCGGCGCTCGCGACGCCAACGACAACGGCCGGGTCACGGTCCTGGTGTCCCACCGGTTCTCGACCGTCCGGATGGCCGACCTGATCGTCGTACTCGACGGTGCGCGGGTGGTCGAGGTCGGCAGCCATGCCGAGCTGATGGCTCGACACGGCACCTACGCCGAGCTCTACTCGATCCAGGCGGAGAGCTACGCCTGAGGCCGGGTGCAGGATGTCCTCGTGCTGACCGACGAGGAGATCGCCCGGATGGAGCCGGCCGAGCGCCGGGAGCTCATCGCCCGGCTGACCCGCCCGCTGAAGGACGTCGTCCGGGGGAGGGAGACACTCCAACAGCAGAGACGGTTGCGGTTGGGCGTCGCGTCCGTGGGCGCCGTACTGCTCGTGCCGTGGATCCTCTACCTCGCGGCCTCCCTGCCGCGCGAGCATCGGATCCGCGACTGGGACGTCTTGTGGGTCGGCTTCGACGGCATCGAGGTGGTGCTGCTGGTCGTCACGGTCTGGCTGGGCCGACAACGCCGGATCATCGGCATCCTGACCGCGTTCGCCACCGGGGTCGTCCTGCTCTGCGACGCCTGGTTCGACCTGCTCACGTCCGCACCGGGCGAGCTGTGGCAGGCGGTGGCCGCGGCCGTCCTCCTCGAGATCCCGCTCGCAGTGATCCTGATGTCCGGTGCCTTCCGGGCGCTGCGCGTCGTCTCCGCGCTCCTGTGGTTCTCCGACCCCGACGCCCGGAGCTGGGAGATCCGGTTCCCCGACTTCGGCCGTCGTGGGGTGCCCGACGGGGACGCCTGACCCGCGTCCCGAACCGTTCGGGGCTCTGCGACGTAGGTTCATGACATGCGGCCGATCCACCGCTGGAGTCTCGTTGCGCTCGCGTGCGCCCTCATCACCCTCGTGCCGATGGCCGTGCGCGCCCTTCCGGCGCACGACCAGCCGGTCAGCGCAGCGCAGCTGCTGGCGCGCATCCGGGCGAGTGACGACACGACGTACTCCGGGATGGTGGAGACGACCGGACGCCTCGGGCTGCCGATCTCGGACCACTTCACCGACGTGGCCGACCTCCTGGGTGGCGACACCCGGATGCGGGTCTGGTGGCGCAGCTCGGGCGACTGGCGGGTGGACAAGCTGCTGGCGACGGGCGAGGTCGACCTGTTCCACCACGGCAACGCGACGATCCGGTGGGACTACGAGCGCGCGGAGGCACAGACCAGCGTCGACCCGTCGATCAGGCTCCCGCGCGACGCCGACCTCCTGCCGCCCGCGCTCGCCCGGCGCGCCCTCGACGGCGCAACGTCGTCAGAGGTCACGAGGCTGCCGGCCCGCCGTATCGCAGGCATCGACGCTCTCGGACTGCGGCTGCGACCCACCGATCCGCGTACGAGCATCGACCACGTCGACGTGTGGGCCGACCCTGCCACCGGCCTGGTGCTCGCGCTGGAGGCGTACGGCGACGCGGCCCAGCCGGCGATCACGACGGCGTTCACCAGCATCACCCTGCGTACGCCGCCCCCGACCGACACGACCTTCCACCCGGCACCGGGGGTCCACGAGAGCGTCGACGACATCCTCGACATCGCGGACGCCGCCAACCAGTTCGCGCCGGTGCTCCCCCCGCCCCGGCTCGCCGGTCTGGCGAAGTCGCCCTCCTCCCCCGACGCCGTGGGGATCTACAGCAGCGGGCTCACCCAGGTGATGGCCCTGCCGTTGCAGTCACGCGACGCCGGCTACGTGGCCGACCAGCTGCGGACCTCCGGGGCGGCGACGGTGGCCGGCGCACTTCTGCTGCGGGCCGGCCCGCTGGGCGTGTATCTCGTCTTCTCCCACGACCCGTTCGACTTCGCCTGGCTGGTGACCGGCACCGTCAACGACGACACGATGGTCAGAGCCGCCGCCGATCTCAGAGCCGGGACGCAGTTCCGATGATCCGTACCCGGGGGCTCACGAAGCGGTTCGGCGCCGTACCCGCCGTCGAGGACCTCGCACTGGACGTCGCCGAGGGCGACGTCTACGGCTTCCTGGGGCCGAACGGCTCCGGCAAGACCACGACCGTACGGATGCTGCTCGGGCTGGTGCTCGCCACCTCGGGCTCCATCGAGGTCCTGGGGCAACCCATGCCGGCCCGGTCGCGCGACGTGCTTCCGCTGGTGGGGGCGCTCGTGGAGGGACCGGCGGCGTACCCCGGCCTGTCGGGCCGCGCCAACCTGGCTCTCGTCGACGCGATGGGTCCGGCCGGACCACGGACGAGCCGGGCGCGGCGCGTCGACGACGCCCTCGACCAGGTCGGTCTCGGCGGCGTCGACCGCCGCCCCGCGCGCACGTACTCCCTCGGGATGCGGCAGCGCCTCGGCCTGGCGGCGGCTCTGCTACGCAGCCCGCGGCTGCTCGTGCTCGACGAGCCGAGCAACGGGCTCGACCCGCAGGGGATCCGCGAGATCCGCGACCTGCTGCTGCAGCTCAACGCGGCGGGCACCACCGTCTTCCTGTCGTCCCACCTGCTCGCCGAGGTCGAGCAGACCTGCGGCCGGATCGGCGTACTCGACCGTGGGCGGCTCGTCCTGCAGGAGCGGCTCGACGTGCTCCGCCGGCCCACCGGGCGGCTCCAGATCCGCACCCCCGACGTCGGTCGGGCGCGGGCGCTCCTCGACGGCCAGGTCGAGGCGTACGACGCCGCGAGCCTGCTGGTCCGGCACGCCGACCCGGCGGCGCTGAACGCGCTGCTCGTCGGCGCCGGGGTCCGCGTCCAGATGCTGGCGCCGGAGCACCGCAGCCTGGAGGACGTCGTGCTGGAGGCGACCGAGGCCGGCTCGGACCGGGTGGCGCGGTCATGATCCGGGTCGAGCTCGCCAAGATGCTGCGGAGCCGTCGTACGTGGGTGACGGTCGCGGTCATCGACGCGCTGCCGTCGCTGGTCGCGGTACTGCTCTCGGTCACCGACCTCGGCCCGCGGCCCGGCACCGGTCCGGCGTTCCTCTCCGCGGTGCTGACCGACGGCGCGCTCTTCCCGCTCGCCGCGATCGCGATCGTGCTCCCGCTCTTCCTCCCGGCCGCGGTGGCGATCACCGCCGGCGAGACGATCGCCGGTGAGGCCCAGCAGGGCACGCTGCGCTACGTGCTGATCCGGCCGGTCGGGCGCACCCACCTGTTGGTGGCCAAGCTCGTCGCCGTGATGGCGTTCGTCCTGGTCACCCTCCTGGTGGTCGCGGCGACGTCGTACGTGCTCGGCATCGCGCTCCTCGGCCACCTGGACTCGGCGACGACCGTGACCACGACGTTCTCCGGGACCCAGCTCACGACCCCGCAGCTCATCGTCCGTACCGGGCTCGCCCTGGCCTACGCCCTGCTCTCGATGCTGGGCGTCGCCTCGGTGGCGCTCTTCTTGTCGACCATGGTGCGCTCGCCGCTGGCCGCCGCGATGGGCACGCTGGCCCTGATGATCGGGTCGACGCTGCTGATCACCCTCGACGCCGCGCACGGGCTGCGGCCCTTCCTCGTCACGCGCTACTGGCTCTCGTTCGTCGACCTCTTCCGCGACCCGATCCTGTGGCACGACGTGGTGCACGGCGTGATCCTGCAGTCCGGGTACGTCGTCGTCTTCCTCGGTGCCGCCTGGGCGAACTTCGTGACCAAGGACATCACCGACTGACGCCTCTCCGCTCGTTGCTCCTTGTAACGCGCAGTTACATGCGCGCCCGCACAGTTGTCGCGGCGCATGCGCGCGTGTAACTGCGCGTTACAAGGGGATCAGCGACCCGGGGACGAGGAGCAGACCGACCGCGACGGCACCGCCGGGGGAGTACGTCGGAGCTCACCGAGCACCATCGTGATCACCGCCGGGTCGTTCGGCAGCTGACCGTGGGTGACCGACCGGCCCGGGCAGACCGACTGCACCGAGAAGTCGAGCGCGCCGGCCAGGGACGCGGTCTCGGGCGGGGTGGAGATGCGGTCGTCGGTGGTCCAGATCGAGACCCAGGCAGGACCGGGTGGCGTCTCGTCGCCGGAGTTGAGCGACCGGACCAGGTCGCTGTCGGTGGCGAGCTGGCGACAGGCCTCCGGGCAGGCGTCGGGTGCGATGTCCGTGGCGAGGGCGGCCAGCTCGGTGCCGTGCTGGGGCGAGCCCAGGGTGACGATCCGGCGGGCGACCGACCCACCGTCGTACGCCCGGAGCCAGAGGCGGGCGGTGACACCCCCGGCCGAGTACCCGACCACGTCGACGGAGGTCGCTCCGCTGCGCAGCGCCGCCTGCACGGCGGTCTGCAGGACGCCGGCCTGGGCGTTGAGGTCGCCGGTCCCGTCACCCGCGAGCCGGACGATCGTCGCGTCGCGACCTTCTTCACGCAGTGCTGCTGCGAGCGCCTCGAGGTCTCTGGTGGCGCCGCCGAAGCCGGGGACGATGAGGACGGGCGGCTGGGCGTCCTGCACCACCGGCTTCAGGGGCGGGCCGTTCCCCCGCACCGCGTCGACCACCACGACAGCTCCGCCGGCCACGACGGCGAGCGCCACGAGGCCGAGGATCAACAGCACCAGCCGTCGGCGGGCCGGGGCCAGGGAGCTCAGCACCCCTCCAGTCTGCGAGGTGAGGCAAGGAAGTGCCGCGAGGTCCGACCGAACCGATCGCCGGCCTAGCTGCCGCCGGCGACCGCCGGGATCACCGAGATCTCGGTGCCCTCGGGCGTGGCCGTCTCGAGGTTGTCGAGGAAGCGGACGTCGTCGTTGCCGACGTACACGTTGACGAAGCGGCGCAGCTCGCCCTTCTCGTCGATGATCCGACCCTTGATGCCGGAGTAGTTGCTGTCGAGGTCGTCGAGGATCTCGGTCAGTGTCGTTCCCTCGGCCTTCACCTCGGACTCACCGCCGGTGTAGGTGCGCAGGATCGTCGGGATGCGGACGGACACACTCATGGGGCTCTCCTCACTGGTGGGGTACTCCCTGACGAAACGGTCGTGCTGAGGCGCTTCGGACGACACTTTCGTCAGGGAGTACCCGCCGATGGCGACGGTCACGCGATGCCGGTGGCGACGAAGGCAGCGTACGACGGGTCGATGGTGGCTGCCGCGCCGACCGAGTCTGCGACCGCGTCCAGCGTCTTCAGGCCCATGCCGGTGTTGATGACGACGGTCTCGAGGCTCGGGTCGAGCCGACCGGTCTCGACGAGCTTCCTCAGACAGGCCACGGTGGTGCCGCCCGCGGTCTCGGTGAAGATCCCCTCGTTCCGCGCCAGCAGCAGGATCCCGGCCCGCACCTCATCGTCGGAGACGTCCTCGACCGCCCCGCCGGAGCGCCGGCAGATGTCGAGCACGTAGATGCCGTCGGCCGGGTTGCCGATCGCCAGGCTCTTGGCGATGGTGTCCGGCTTGACCGGCCGGATCACGTCGGTACCGGCCTTGTACGCCGCGCTGACCGGGGAGCAGCCGGTCGCCTGCGCGCCGTACACCCGGTAGGGCTTGTCCTCGACCAGCCCGAGCGCGATCAGCTCGCGGAACGCCTTGTCGACCTTGGTCAGCTGGGAGCCGGAGGCGACCGGGATGACGATCTGGTCGGGAAGCCGCCAGCCGAGCTGCTCGGCGATCTCGAAGCCGAGCGTCTTGGAGCCCTCGGCGTAGAAGGGACGGACGTTGACGTTGACGAACGCCCAGCCCTCCTCCTCCCCGGCGATCTCGGAGGCGAGGCGGTTGACGTCGTCGTACGTACCGTTCACGGCGACGAGGTGCTCGGTGTAGACCGCCGAGTTGACCTGCTTCGGGCGCTCGAGGTCGGAGGGGATGAAGACGACGGTCTTGATGCCCGCCCGCGCACCCGCCGCCGCGACGGCGTTGGCGAGGTTGCCGGTCGAGGGGCAGGCGAACACCTTGGCGCCGAACTCACGGGCCGCGCTCAGGGCACAGGCCACGACCCGGTCCTTGAAGGAGTTGGTCGGGTTCGTGCTGTCGTCCTTGACCCAGAGCTTCTCGAGGCCGAGCTCGCGCGCGAGGTTGTCGGCACGCAGCAACCGGGTGTAGCCGGGCTCGGTGTTGGGGCTCTCGGAGATGTCGGTCGGCACGGGGAGCAACGGCTGGTAGCGCCAGATGTTCCTCGGCCCCGACTCGATCTGGGCCCGGGTGACGGTGCCGAAGTCGTAGGCGATCTCCAGCGGCCCGAAGCACTCCGGACAGGCGTAGTGGGGGCCGAGCGCGACCTCGTGGCCGCACTCGCGGCACGAGAGCGCGCGGGCGCTGCCGAACGCGCCCTCGCGATGCGTGGTCGTGGTCGTCTCGGAGACCAGCGTGCTCACAGACCTTCCTCCTTCTCATCTTCCCCGTGGCGGCCTTCGCCACGGGACGGAATTGGCACCTGGTTCCGCGACCGTCGTACGACGGGAGGCTCGCGGCGGTTGCCGGGACTTCGACGGGCCGTTCCCTCAGTCCCTCTCGATGAGCTGGATCCACCGTACGGCGCCCGTCTCAGCATGCGTACCTCGCATCCACATGCTGGGCGCCACGAGCCCGGAGAAGCGGGATCATCCCCCCATGAGCACTCCCCACCCCTCAGGCCGCACGCCAGGCGTGCTCGCCGTCATCGCCGTCCTCTCCCTCTCGCTCGCGGGTCCGGCTCCCGCCTCCGCCGGCGCGACCACCGCCCGCGGCGCGACGTGCGCCGGGCTCGTCCCGACCATGGTCGGCACCTCCGGCGACGACGTCCTCACCGGAACGCCGGGCGACGATGTCATCGCCGGGCTCGCCGGCCACGACATCATCCGGGGTCTCGGTGGGAACGACGTGATCTGCGGCGGCGCCAAGCGCGACCGGATCCTGGGAGGCGCCGGCGACGACCTGCTGGTCGGCGACCGCGGCAAGGACCTGCTCCGCGGAGGGCACGGTGCGGACACCATCGAGGGTGGGCCCGGCCTCGACTTCGAGTACGGCGGGGCCAGCGCCGCCGACCACCTCGTCGGCAACCGTGGCCCCGACTTCCTCTCCGACACCGGTGACGGCGCGACCTTCTCGGGCGACGGCGGCAACGACGAGATCCGGGCGGTCGGCCCCAGCCGGATGCTCGGCGGCCGCGGGTACGACGGCCTGTTCTCCGAGTCCTGCGGCTGTACCGCCCTCGGCGGCCCGGGGCGCGACAGCCTGATCGCCGTCGCGGGCGGCGCCACCCCGGCACGGCTCTTCGGCGGCAACGGCCGCGACACCGTCGACTTCGAGAGCGACATCAGCAGTGCGCCGGTCCTGCACGGCGGCGCCGGCCGCGACGAGATCGACCTGACCCTCCACCGGCGCCTCGGCATGCGTATGGCGTACCGCCGGGTCGTCGTCGACCTCTCCGGCCACGTCATTCGCGCGGGCACGGACCGGATGCCTCTCACCAGCTTCGCCGACGTCGAGATCGACGGCTACACCGGTCGGCACGGTCATCTCGTCGTCTCGCGGGCGTTCACGCTGATCGGCACGGGAGGCCGCAACACGCTCAGCGCCCTGGTCGGCGGGGGCTTCATCCCGACCTTCGACCTCTTCGGGCGGGGTGGCGACGACACCCTCCTCGGTGGCAACGCGGACGACCTCCTGGTCGGAGGCCCGGGGCACGACCGCGGCAACGGCCGCGGCGGTCACGACACGTGCGTCTCGGTCGAGGCCGGCGCCGAGGGCTTCAGCCGACCGTGCGAGGTCGTGCGACCCTGACGGCCACCGAACCGATCCGGTGATCGGTGCATCAGACCCGGTGAACGTCGACCCGCTCTCGAGGAGACCCGCATGCCACCTCGTCGTACCGTCGTCCTGCTCGCCACGCTGGGCCTCACCGGCACAGCGCTGCTGATCTCACCTTCGACCGCGCTCGCCGGGACACCCGTCACGTGTGACGGACACGTAGCCACCATCGTGGGAACTCCCGGCGACGACAAGCTCACCGGCACCGACGGACCCGACGTGATCGCAGGCCTCGGCGGCCGGGACAAGATCCACGGCAACGGCGGCGACGACATCATCTGCGGCGGGCACGGGAGCGACGTGATCTACGGCGGCGACGGGGCCGACCAGGCGCTGGGAGGTCGCGGCCGCGATGCCCTGTACGGCGCGGAGGGACGGACGATCTCGCACGACACGAGCGACGACCGGCTCGAAGGCGGCCCGGGCGAAGACCTGATCGACGGCCAGGACGGCTACGACCGCCTGCTGGGCGGTCCCGGCGACGACGACCTGCGCGACACACAGGGCGGCGGCAGCCTGTCGGGCGGCGCCGGCAACGACGTGATCGAGCTGACCGACCACGGCCGAGCGGTGGGAGGTGCCGGCGACGACAGGTTCAGCCTCTCCGGCCCGGTGACCGCGCGGGGCGGCCCGGGGGCCGACGACATGATCGCCACCGCGGGCTCCTTCGGCGTGCACCTGTACGGCGGCGCCGGACCCGACGCCCTGATCGTCGACACCCGGATCGCGCGAGGCACGATCGTGTCGGGGGGCGCCGGGCACGACGCCCTCGCACTCCGGGTCCAGCGCAAGAACGTCACGACGACGTACCGCCAGGTACTCGTCGACCTCGCCACCGGGACGCTCCGAGCCGGGGACCGCCAGGCGGCGGTGCCAGGGTTCGAGGACCTCACGGTCATGCAGAGCCCCGGCAGCCCGAACGTGCCCGCCCTCACCAAGCGCTACAAGGTGATCGGAACGAGCGGCCCGAACCGGGTCCTCACCCAGACGTTCGGCGACCATGCCCCGCGGATGTTCCTCTATGGACTGGCCGGGAACGACGTGCTCCAGGGCGGCACCGGCGACGACCTGCTCAACGGCGGCCCGGGGCACGACCGCGGGAACGGCGAAGGCGGCAACGACACCTGCGTGTCCGTCGAGGCCGGCGCGGACGGAGCGACGAAGCCCTGCGCCGCGACGAACTGACCCACCGAACCGATCCGGTCATCGGTGCCGCAGACCCGGCGTGCCCGCCGACGGGGCTTCAGCGCGTGGTCGCGCGCTACGAGCTGTATGGCACCGCGGGCGACAACCGGTCAGGGACGGCTCGGTGACGGCACCTGTGTCAGCATCGAGAGGGCGTTCATGGGCGAGACTCCGGCGTGCGAGATCAGGCACTCGCGGAGTTGGACCGCGCGTCGGCGGTGAGCCGGCGGAGCAGGTCGAGGACCCCCTCGGGCCCGGGTACGACGACGTCGGCCAGCGCGATGAGCGTGCTCTCCTCCTGGGAGGCGGAGCAGACCAGCAGCGTGGGCATCCCCTGCTCGCGCAGCTCCGCGACGGCCTCGAAGGCCTCGAGGTCGCCGAGGTCGTCGCCGGCGAAGAGGATCCCGCCGGCGTCGCACTCCTTCGCGAGGTTGCGCACCACCACGCCCTTGTCCATCCCCGGCGCCCGGACCTCGATCACGTTGCGCCCCGGCTCGACGACCAGGCCGTGCCGCTGCGCGAGGTCTCGCAGCCGCGGCTCGAGCCGGTCGAAGGCGCCGCGCGGGTCGTCGAGCCGGCGGGTATGCATGGCGACCGCCAGGCCCTTGTCCTCCACGAAGGCGTCGGCGGCGTCCGCGTCGCGCAGCACCCGAGGGAGCTCGCGGAGGAACCCCGACAGCCCGTGCGGCGGTCGCGGGGACACCACCCGGCGCTGGGTGGAGCTCCAGCGCTCGTAGCCGTACTGGCCGAAGACGAACAGCTCGCGCCCGGTGTCACCGATCTGTGCACCGACCTCGTCGAGACCGCCGAGCGCCAGCGCCTTGCGCGCCGGCCGGCCGGTGATCACCGCGATCGCGCGTACGACGCCGGCCACGTCGAACAGCACACCCGGGGCATCGGGGTGGATGTGGGCGATCTCGGGGTCGTCGACGATCGGGGCGAGAGTGCCGTCGTAGTCGACACCGACCACGGTCGAGGAGGCGACCGCGACCAGGGCGTCGTACCGGTCTTGGGCCTCGGGAGAGGTGAACCGCACGGGCTCCACCCAATCATGCGCGGCCTCCGGCCCGCCCGATGGTCAGTGGGCGGGGGCGGCGAGCGGCCCGGTCAGGATCACCGTGAGCCGGTCGAGACGCATCGGCGCGACCGCCGGCATCACCCGGTGGATGCCGAGGTCGAGCGCGAGCAGATGACCCGCCTTGGTGAGCCGCGGCGGGAAGTAGACGGTCGAGGCCGGGATCGTGCCGTACCAGTTGTCCGAGCCGACGACCTGCCAGCCGAGATGGGAGGCGCGGGTCGCGACCGCGCTGGCGAGATGGGAGACCTGGGAGTTGTTGAAGACCTCGACGACGACCTTCGACCGGTCGACCGTCGGCTTCGGCGGCTGCACGTGGTGGTTCTTGGTCCGGTGGTGCTTCGGCTGGTGGACGGTCGGGCTCTGCTGCGACGTCGGCGTCACCAGCCGCTCGGTGGGGGCGTGATGACGCGTGGCCACCCAGGCGACGCCGGCCATGGCGACGGCGAGGATGCTCAGGATGATCACGGGCGACGGGAAGACCACGCCGCGCTGGTCGCGCCGCCGCACCTCAGACCTCGAAGCCCAGCCGCCGGGCCGAGCGCGCGCGCTGGCGTTCGGCGCGCATCCGTCGCAGGCGACGCACCAGCAGCGGGTCGGCGACCAGTGCCTCGGGCCGGTCGATGAGGGCGTTCAGCACCTGGTAGTAGCGGGTGGCCGACATGTCGAAGGACTCGCGGATCGCGGTCTCCTTGGCGCCGGCGTACTTCCACCACTGGCGCTCGAACTCGAGGATCTCGCGGTCGCGCTCGACCAAGCCGGGGCCGGCCGCGCCCTCATGGCTCGGCTGTGCGTGCGCGGCGTCCATCCGGCGGCTCCCCCTGCTCCTGGTGCTGGTCGGTGGCGAGTCTACGCGAGGAATCACAGCCATGTCATTCGCTTGCGGCGCGTCGCGAGATCCGACTGACTGGGTGCATGACCACCCGCTGGGGCATCCTCGCCACCGGGCGCATCGCCCGGGACTTCGCCACTGACCTCGGCGCCGTACCCGACGCCAGGCTCGCGGCCGTCGGGTCGCGGAGCCTCGAGCCCGCCGAGCGCTTCGCTCGGGAGTACGGCGACGACGGCACCCGGGCGCACCCGTCGTACGACGCGCTGGTCGCCGACCCCGACGTCGATGTCGTCTACGTCGCCAGCCCGCACGCGCTCCACCTCGAGCACGCCCGGCTCGCCTTCGCCGCCGGCAAGCCCGTGCTCTGCGAGAAGCCGCTCACCCTCAACCGGGCGGACGGCGGCGCGCTCTTCGACGCTGCTGGTGACCTCTTCTGCATGGAGGCGATGTGGATGGCCTGCCATCCGCTCGTGCGCGAGGTGCAGCGACGCCTCCTCGCCGGCGACTTCGGCGCCCCCCGGCAGGCGCATGCCGACCTCGGCTTCGTGGTGCCCGAGACCGCGAGCGCTCGGATGGTCGACCCGGCGCTGGGCGCCGGCGTGCTGCTCGACATGGGCATCTACCCGCTCTCGTTCGCCCGGATGATGCTCGGCCCGATCACGACCGTCGCCGCGACCGCCGACCTGGCGGCGAGCGGGATCGACCTCGATGTCGCGGTGGCCACGCGGCACGAGAGCGGTGCCGTCTCCGCACTGACCGCGTCGATGACCTCCCAGAGCCCCTGCACCGCCAGTGTGGCGACCGACGAGGGCCTTCTGGAGTTCCCGTCCGGCTTCCACCACCCGCCGTACGTCGTGTGGACGCCGGCCGACGGTGAGCCGCAGCGGATCGAGGCGCCGGAGCCGGTCCTGGGCACCGGACTCGGCAACGAGGCGGCCCACGTGCAGGACTGCCTCCGCGACGGCCTCTCCGAGAGCCCCCTCGTGCCGCGGGCCCGGACCCTCGAGCTGCTTGCCGTCATGGACGACGTACGACGCCGGATCGGCGTCCGCTACGGCGTCGACCCTGAGGTCGGCGCCTGACCCACCCGCCGCCCGGCACCTACCGGTGGGTGAGGTGACGACCGCACACCCTCGCTAGGGTCGGGGTGTGTCCCAGAACGGTGCGGCCGAGCTCGTCTTCGTCGCCAACCGTCTGCCCGTCGACCGGGTGACCCTCCCCGACGGCGAGCAGGGCTGGCGCGGGTCGCCCGGCGGTCTGGTCACCGCGATCGAGCCGATCATGCGGGCCAACTCCGGCATCTGGGTGGGCTGGCCCGGCGGCACCGAGACCGGGCTCGAGCCCTTCCGGTACGACGGCATGATGCTCGACCCGATCTCGCTCAGCCAGGAGGAGATCTCGCGCTTCTACGAGGGGTTCAGCAACGCCACCCTCTGGCCGCTCTACCACGACCTGGTCGCGAAGCCGGAGTTCCACCGCGAGTGGTGGGACTCCTACGTCAGCGTCAACCAGCGCTTCGCCGAGCACGCCGCGTCCCGCGCCGCCAAGGACGCCACCGTGTGGGTCCACGACTACCAGCTGCAGCTGGTGCCCCAGCTGTTGCGCGAGCTGCGGCCCGACGTACGCATCGGCTTCTACCTCCACATCCCCTTCCCGCCGGCCGAGCTCTTCCAGCAGCTGCCCTGGCGTCGCCAGCTGCTCGAGGGCCTGCTCGGCGCCGACCTGGTCGGCTTCCAGCTGCCGGGCGGCGCGGCCAACTTCGTCCGCCTGGTGCGGCAGCGGGTCGGCCACAAGACCCATCGCGACCTGGTCTACCTGCCCGACGGCCGGTCGGTGCGCGCCGCGGCGTTCCCCATCTCGATCGACTACAAGGGCTTCGAGAAGCTCGCGAGGTCCGAGGGCGTGAGCGAGCGGGCCAAGGCGATCCGCAAGGCGCTCGGCGACCCGACCAAGGTGTTCCTCGGCATCGACCGGCTCGACTACACCAAGGGCATCTACGCCCGCCTGCGCGCGTTCTCCGAGCTGATCCGCGACGGCGAGTTCGACGTCGACGACGCGGTCTTCGTCCAGGTCGCGACGCCGACGCGCGAGCAGGTCGAGGAGTACCGCCTGCTGCGCGACGAGATCGACCGGCTCGTCGGCCACATCAACGGCGACCTCGGGCGCATCGGCCGCCCGGTGATCAGCTACCTGCACTCGTCGTACCCCCGCGAGGAGATGGCCGCGCTCTACCGCGCCGCCGACGTCATGGTGGTCACGCCCTACCGCGACGGCATGAACCTCGTCGCGAAGGAGTACGTCGCCTGCCGCTACGACGGCGACGGTGCCCTCGTGCTGTCGGAGTTCGCCGGCGCCGCCGCCGAGCTGCGCCAGGCCTGGCAGGTCAACCCCTACGACATCAACGGCACGAAGGCCGCGCTGCTCGACGCCTACCACGCCAGCCCGAAGGAACGACAGCGCCGGATGCGGGCGATGCGTCGTACGGTCGCGCAGTTCGACGTCGCCGCCTGGGCCACGAGCTTCCTCGACGAGCTCGACGAGGTGCGCCCGCCACACGGCAAGCGCCTCAAGCCGACCCCCGACCACGCACCGTAACCCCGAGCCCGCGCCGGCGTTGGACCCTCGTGGCGCGCGAACGCCATGGGGGGCCGGCGCGGGTCGGGGCATCTTCACCGCGTCGGCCTTCTAGCGCCCGTCGGGCCGTGGTCGGGGTGACACCGCTGCGACCCGCGAGTCTCGTCCTCCACCCCATGCTCGTCGAGCGCGCTGAACCCGCGCGACGTCGCTCGGGTAGTTTCGGGTCATGGACCTGATCCCGAAGCCCGATCAGGTCGTGTCCGCCGCCGGCAACGTCGCCCACCGGGTCGTCTACGGCGGCCTGGCTGACCTGCGGCCGATGCCGCGCACCCTCATCGACGAAGGCACCCTGCGCGAGGTCTACCACTACCGTCCGGCCGCCCGCGTCCACGAGCGCGGTGAGCCCGTGCTCCTGGTGACGCCCCTGGCGGCGCCCGCGATCTGCTACGACCTGCGCCGCGGCTGCTCCCTGGTCGAGCACCTCGTCGAGGCCGGCCGGCCGACGTACCTCGTCGAGTACGGCGCGGTCTCGTTCCGCGACCGCAACCTCGGCATGGAGCACTGGATCGAGGAGGTCGTGCCGACCGCGATCCGTGAGGTGTCAGCCCACGCGGGCGGCCGGCCCGTCCACGTGGTCGGCTGGTCCCTGGGTGGCGTCTTCGCCATGCTCGCGGCCGCCGGGGACGCCGCGCTGCCGATCGCGTCGGTGACGGCGCTCGGCTCGCCGTTCGACGTACGCGAGGTGCCGCTCGTGGCACCGCTCCGGCCGCTGCTCAACCTCACCGACGGCCGCGGCGCGATCACCCGGCTCTACCAGGCGGCCGGCGGGGCGCCGAAGCCGCTGGTGCGCTGGGCGTTCCAGCTGTCGTCGTTCCAGAAGCTGGTCACCAAGCCGCTCGCCATCGCCCGCAACCTCGACGACGCCGACTACCTCGCCCAGATCGAGGCGGTCGACCGGTTCACCGCGAACATGATCGCCTACCCCGGGCGCACCTTCGGGCAGCTCTACCACCGGCTCCTCAAGGGAAACGCCCTCGTCGACGGCACCTTCGAGGTCGGCGACCGGACGCTCTCGGTCGCGGACATCACGCCCCCGGTGCTGATCTTCGCGGGCGCCTCCGACGGCATCGCGCCGATCGCGTCGGTGAAGGCGTCGGTGCCGCTGCTGAGCGGATCGCGCGACGTGCGCTTCGAGATCGTCCCCGGTGGGCATCTCGGCATGCTGACCGGCCGGAAGGCGCGCACCACCACCTGGGTCGTGCTCGACGAGTGGATCGACCAGTGGTCGCAGACCGAGGCGCCGGTCGCTCCCGCCGCATCCGCGCGTCGTACGACGAAGCAGACGGCCGCGAAGCGGACCACGCCCAAGACGACGCCGAAGAAGGCGCCGGCCAAGAAGGTGCCGGCCAAGAAGACGGCTGCCAAGAAGGCACCGGCCAAGAAGACCCGCGCGACGCCGGGCATCGGGACCAACCCCACGCGGCGCTACGGCTCCGCCGGTTCCCGCGCCCTGGGCCGCTGACCGAGAAGTCCCTCGACGAGGTGTCCTCCCCACCGGCCCGCCGTTCGTCCCATGGGTGACGGCACCGACCGGTGCCTGCTGATCAGCCGAGGAGGCCCACCATGAAGTTCATGTTGATCCATGCTGTCGACGAGTCGACCGTTCCCGACGCGCAGGACGGCGACGTCGGCGAGGCGCTCACCGCCTGGGTGGACGAGATGGTCGCCCGCGGCGTCGAGCTGGACGGAGCACGCCTGCGACCGGTCACCGATGCCACCACCGTCCGCGCCGGGACCGGGTCGCCGGTCGTCACCGACGGCCCCTTCGCCGAGACGAAGGAGCAGGTGGCGGGCTACGACGTCATCGACTGCCCCGACCTGGACTCCGCCGTGGCCGTGGCCGCCGCTCATCCGACGACCGACCTGGGGGCCATCGAGGTGCGTGCCTTCCACGAGGGCATGCCCGACCCCGCGGTCCCCGAGGAGCCGGCGGACGGCAGGCTGCGCTACCTGATGCTGGTCTGCGCCGACATGCGCCGGGCCGCGGAGCGGGCCGCCGACGACTCTCCCGGGGACACGGCCGACGAAGCCGACGAGGGGCACGACGACGTCGACGCCTGGATCGCCGACGCCGGATCCCGGCGGCTCTACGGCTGGGCGCTCCAGCACCCCGACCAGGCCGTCACCGTCCGTCGCGTCGACGGGCGCGTCGTCACCACCGACGGGCCGTTCGCGGAGACCAAGGAGCAGGTCGCCGGCTTCGACCTGCTCGAGTGCGCGGACCTCGACGACGCGCTCGCGGTCGCGTCCGGCCATCCGGTCGCACGGGGCGGCGCGATCGAGCTCCGGCCACTGTGGCGCTGACCCGCTCGTGAGCCCTGCGTACGACGACGCGGTCGCCCTCAGCTTCGAGCAGAGCTGGGGGCGGCTCGTCGCCGGCCTGATCGCCTGGTGCGGCGACTGGGACCTCGCCGAGGAGTGTGCCCAGGAGGCGTTCGCCGCCGCGGTCGTCGCGTGGGAGCGCGACGGGACGCCGGCCTCGCCCCTCGCCTGGCTGACCACCGTGGCGCGCAACCGGGCCCGCGACCGCATGCGCCGTCGTACCACCGAGAGCGCGAAGCTCGAGCTCGCGGGCGCCGACGAGCCCGACGAGGTCGCGCCGGTCGACGACGAGGACATCCCCGACGAGCGGCTGCGGCTGATCTTCACCTGCTGCCACCCGGCCCTGCCGATGGCGTCGCGGATGGCGCTCACTCTCCGCACGCTCTGCGGCCTCACCAGTGCCGAGATCGCGCGCGCCTTCCTCGTGACCGAGTCGACCATGGAGAAGCGGCTCGTCCGGGCCCGCGCGAAGATCAAGCATGCCGGCATCCCTTACCGGGTCCCGCCTCCCGAGCTGTGGCCCGAGCGGGTCGAGGGGGTGCTGGGGGTGCTCTACCTGATGTTCAACGAGGGGTACGGCGCCTCCTCCGGCGACTCCCTGCTCCGCGTCGACGTGTCGGCGGAGGCGATCCGGCTGACCCGGTCCTTGGCGGCGATGCTGCCGGGCGAGGACGAGGTGGGCGCCCTGCTCTCGCTGATGCTGCTCACCGACGCGCGCCGGCCGGCCCGGGTGCGCGACGGGCGCGTCGTACCCCTCGGGGAGCAGGACCGGACCCGGTGGCGCCACGACCTCGTCGCCGAGGGGTCGCGGCTGCTCGACGGACGGGAGCCGCCGTGGGGTCCGTACGCCGTCCAGGCCCGGATCGCCCTCTGCCACGGCGCGGCTCTCCGGGCCGAGGACACCGACTGGGCCGCGATCGGGCAGCTGTACACGCTGCTCCCCGCGACGCCGGTGACCGAGCTCAACCGGGCGGTCGCGGTGTCGATGACGCACGGGCCGGCGGCGGCGCTGGAGATGGTCGAGGCACTGACCGGCGATCTCGAGGGCTACTACCTCCACGCCGCGACGTTGGCGGACCTCCAGTCGCGTCTCGGCCTCGCCGAGGAGGCGGCCGCCTCGCTCCGGCTGGCCATCGACCAGGCGCCCACCGGCGCCGAGCGGCGACTGCTGCGCGAACGGCTCGAGGCGCTGCTCAGCGGTCGTTGACCCCGGCCGCCGGCCCGGGTCGGTAGCATCGAAGGCCGCACAGGACCCGACCAGGGCCGACATCGATCCGGGAGTCGCTCGCACGCGATGCAGGCAGACCAACGAGCGTTCCGCGCCCTCCTCCGCCGTCTGGGCCGGATCGCGGCGGTGATGTTGTTCCTCAGCGTGCCGTTGGCCGGCGCCATCGTGGCGGTGCGGTACGCCCCGCCGTCCCACGTCGAGATCGCGGGGCAGCCGGTGGCGGTGAAGCCGGTGCTCGGCCAGGACACCAGTCGCCTCCAGGGCGGCGCGCTGATCCGGAGGGAGCATGCCCACGTGGGCGCGGTCGGGCTCGACTTCGGCGTCGACATCAGTGCCGACTGGAACCGGCTGATCCCCAGCGACAAGCAGACCCGCAGATACCTGGTCGCCCTGTGGGACGACCCTCAACCCGAGATCTCCCGCATCCAGGACGCGGCGCGCACCTACGTACTGGAGTGGAGCCTGATCGGCTTCCTCTCGGGGGCACTGGCCTCGGGTGGCCTGGTGGTGCTGCTGCGCGAACGACGGCGCCGGCTGGCGGCGTACAGCCCGGCAGAGGCTGCCTTCGTCTCCGCCCACAACCGGCGACTGCGCATCGGGCTCGTCGCCGTGGGTGTCGCCGGTGCCCTGGTGCTGGACGGGCTCGGCCTGGCGACGTACCTGCATCACGATCGCCACCGCGTCGCAAGCAGCCCGATCTTCCGCGGAACCACCCTCCAGGGCACCGAGGTCAACGGCCTGATGTCGGAGGTGCTGCCGTTCCTGGCCATCCTCCGGCCGCGCGACAGGTTCTTCGACACGGTCACCGCCAACCTCCAGATCGCCCTCGCGGATCGCCCCCACCTCCGTCCGCACGGGGACCGCATGGTCTTCGTCCTCGCCGAGGACTTCGAGGACGTCAACGGCATGGCGCGCCAGGTCGGTCTCGCCGCCAAGCTGGTGGACGCGGACTTCATCGCCCTGAGCGGAGACCTCACCTTCGCCGGGAAACCGATCGAGAGCTACCTCATCGACACCGTCGACTACTACTCCGGCCACAAGCCGGTCTACCTCGCCCCTGGTCTCCACGACACCAGCGCCATCGTCGACGCCGCTCGGGCGCGCGGCTGGCACGTCCCCGACGGGCGCACCCACGTCGCCGGCGGGCTGACCCTGCTCGCTGTCGCCGACCCTCGCATCTCGCAGGTCGGAGACTTCGGGGTGGGGGACGAGCTGCGGGACCCCAAGGTGGACCTCGGCACCTTCCTCACCGACACGACTGCGGAGGCCTGCCAGACCCGTCCCGACTTCGTACTCGTCCACGACCACGTGCTCGGTCAGCAGATCGCGGCCTCCGGCTGCCCTCGGGTCGCGGTGCTCGACGGCCGCTCGTACGAGTTCCTCGGCCCGCACCCGGTCGAGACCACGACCGGCGGTCAGGTCTATGAGCTCACCAACGGCAGCGCCGGCGGCCACGTCAGCACCGAGCCCAACCCGGGAGACCTGCAGTCGCCGGCACGCTTCGCGATCCTCACGTACGCACCCGGGCACGAGCGCGCCAGGTACGCCGTCGTGACGGTCTTCCCGGACGCGTCGGTCACCGTGACGCGGCGGTTCGGCCTGGACACGCCGTACACCCACGCCGCCCTCTCCGCCGGCTCCGGTGCAGGCGCAGCGGCTGGGTCATCGACCGGGCCCGAGCCCATGCTCGGCGAGCCACTTCCGGGCCGCGGTCGGTGATGCCCGCGCCAGCCACGCGTCGTACACCATCTCGGCGAGCTCGTCGCGGCTCAGCTCGCCGATCCGCGACGTGCGGAGCAGCACCGACGGGTGCCCGTCGAAGTGCGGCGTCGTGAAGTACGGCGTGGACTCGTCGGCCACGAGCGCCTGCTTGTCGATCTCCGAGCCGACCCACAGCACCACCACGTCGTCGTACCGCTCCTCCGTCTCGGGGTTCACGGCGTCGGGCCGGGGGTTGCGGAAGAAGACGAAGCTGCGGCGGCTGACCTGGTAGACCTCGTTGCCCTTCGAACCGGTCTCGACGGTCACGCCCGGCATCGTCGCGGCCAGCTCGTGGAGGTCCGCGACGGTGGCGCGCTGCCGACGGGTCATCCGACCAGCCTGCTCCGCCGGGGCGTCCCTCGCTAGCGTGGCCCCGTGGGCGCACTCAGCGGACTCGTCGACCGCGGGCTGATGACCCCCGACTGGGCCGAGGCGCTGACACCCGTCGACGAGCGGATCGCGGCGATGGGTCGCTTCCTGCGCGCGGAGCTGGCCGCCGGGCATGCCTACCTGCCCGCGGGCGACAGCATCTTCAGGGCGTTCCGCCGGCCCCTGGCCGAGGTGAGGGTGCTGATCGTCGGCCAGGACCCCTACCCGACCCGCGGTCACCCGATCGGACTCTCGTTCGCGGTCGCGCCCGACGTACGCCCGCTGCCGGGCTCGCTGCGCAACATCTACCAGGAGCTGTCGGTCGACCTCGGCATCCCGCCGGCGCCCCATGGCGACCTGACGGCCTGGGCGGACCGCGGGGTGATGCTGCTCAACCGCGTCCTCACGGTCCGCCCCGGCGAGTCCGCGTCCCATCGCGGACGCGGCTGGGAGGAGGTCACGTCGTGTGCGATCGACGCACTGGTACGACGTGGCGGCCCGAGCGCGGCGATCCTCTGGGGACGTGACGCCCAGTCGCTCAAGCCCGCGCTTGGACGGGTCCCGTGGGTCGAGTCGGTCCACCCGTCTCCGCTGTCGGCCGCGCGCGGGTTCTTCGGCTCCCGGCCCTTCTCGCGGGTGAACCGTCTCCTGGAGGAGCAGGGCGGCCGGGCGGTCGACTGGTCCCTGCCCAGCTGACCCGATCCTTCGGGCCGGTGCTGGCGGAATAAAGTTGAATGTGAAACTATTACGTCGACATGAACGACCGCATGCCCGCTCTGTACCTCGGCCACGGTGCGCCGCCGCTGCTGGACGACCCGGTGTGGTCCGGCCAGCTCGCCGGCCTGGCCGCGGGGCTGCCGCGTCCGACGGCGATCCTGATCGTCAGTGCCCACTGGGAGTCCGCGCCGGTGCTGCTCAGCGCCGACGGTGCCCCCCTGGTCTACGACTTCGGCGGCTTCGAGGAGCGGTTCTACCGGATGACGTACCCGACGCCCCCGGCCACGGCGCTGGCCCAGCGAGTCGCGGCGATGATGCCGGCCGGTGAGCCGGTGCACCAGCACACCAGCCGCGGCCTCGACCACGGCGCCTGGGTGCCGCTCAAGATCATGTATCCCGAGGGCGACATCCCGGTGCTCCAGATGTCGCTCCCGACGCAGGATCCCGCGCGGCTGCTGGCACTCGGCGAGCGGCTGCGGCCGCTGCGCGACGAGGGCGTGCTGATCATCGGCTCCGGCTTCCTGACCCACGGCCTGCCGTTCCTGACGGAGTTCCGCATCGACGCGGCGGCCCCGGGCTGGTCGGAGGAGTTCGACACGTGGGCCGGCGAGGCACTGGCCCGCGGCGACGTCGACGCGCTGGCGTCGTACCGGTCGCAGGCGCCGGGCATGCCCTACGCCCATCCGACCGTCGAGCACTACACGCCGCTGTTCGTCACCCTGGGGGCGGCCAGCGACCCCGAAGCACCGGGTGAGCAGCTGTTCGAGGGCTTCTGGATGGGCCTGTCGAAGCGCTCCCTCCAAGTCGCCTGAGCTACGGCTACGCGTCACGCCGAAGCCGGCGGACCCCGAGCCAGACGACGAGCAGGGGCAGGAGCACGACGAGGACGTCGACCGCGAACGCCCCGAGGTGAGCGCTGACGGGGTACTCCCACGGGGAGAGGGCGGTCGTGGGCGAGGGGAACGGTGGGTCCAAGCTCCGCTGGTCCTGGAACAGCCAGTGCATCGGCCAGCCGAACCCGACCCGATGCAGGCCCGAGCGTCCGGAGACGACCACGGTCTCCCGCAACGCCACCACGCACGGGGTCGTCACGGACGCCACCAGGATCAGGGCCGCGACCAGCGTTGTACGCCGCTTGCTGCGCGGCGCCATGACGGCCGCGGCCGTCGGGGTGCTGGTCACCTCACGATGATGCCATCGAGGTTCCGTCTCCGCGGGTTCCTCGGCCGGCCCACGTGGGCTCGAGGGAGCCGGTCAGGGGCGGGTGACCTCGTCGAGCTCGACGAGGTCGGCCTCGGTGGGCTCCCACCGCAGCGCGGCCGCGTTGGCGCGGACCTGCTCGCCGCGGGTGGCGCCGGCGATCACCGACGCCACGGCGGGCTGGGCCGCCAGGCCGGCGACGGCCACGTCGAGCATCGAGACGTCGCGCGCCTCGGCGTACTTCCCGAGCGCCTCGATGCGGTTCCAGTCGGCGTGGTCGAGCCAGGACGACGGCCCGGTCGTGGCGCGGGAGCCGGCCGGGGCGGGCTCGCCGCGGTGGTACTTCCCGGTGAGGAGGCCGTACTCGAGCGGGAAGTAGGGCAGCACGCCCAGCCCGAACTGCTCGCAGGCCGGCCCGACCTCGGCCTCGACGGTGCGGTCGAGGAGGGAGTAGCGGTTCTGTACGGAGACGAAGCGCTCGAAGCCGCCGGTGCGGGCGGTCCAGTCGGCGTCGGCCACCTGCCAGCCGGCGACGTTGGAGCAGCCGACGTAGCGCACCTTGCCCTCGCGCACCAGGTCGGTCAGCGCCGAGAGCGTCTCCTCGATCGGGGTGGTCTGGTCGGGCTCGTGGAGCTGGTAGAGGTCGATGTGGTCGACCTGCAGACGTCGCAGCGAGGCCTCCACCGCACGGCGTACGTAGGCGCGCGAGCCGCGGACGCCGTGGTCGGCGCCGTTGGCCCCCTGCATGTCCATGCCGAACTTGGTGGCGACGACGAACTCGTCGCGACGCCCCTGGAGCGCCTCGCCCAACATCGACTCGCTGGCACCGTCACCGCCGTAGGTGTCGGCGGTGTCGAGCAGGGTGACGCCGACGTCCTGCGCCGCGTCGAGGATCGCCCTCACGCCGTCGAGGTCGACCCGACGGCCGAACGCGTTGCAGCCGATGCCGACCGCGCTCACCATCAGGCCCGAGTCGCCCAGCGAGCGGTAGGTCATGTCGCTCATGCGCCGACCCTAGCCAGGCCCCTCGTCGATCGAGCCTGTCGAGATCAGGTCGAGATCGCGGACGCAGAACCCGTGGTGCTCGAAGGTCTCGTTCAGCACCGTGCCGAGGCACTGCCGCACCGATCGTCCGCGTGCGTACGGCGGCCACCTGTCGTCGTCCGGAACCGGCGCCGGCGCTGCGAGCTGCCCGGGCGTCACGGCATCCAGCCACGCCTCGAGCTCGGCCGCCTGGGCGTCGCGTACGGCGATCACCTCGTCGAGGCGCGGGTCAGCGGAAGGGTCGAGCCCCTGCTCCTCGCGGTCGGGCACGCTCTCGATCCCCAGCCCCATCGACGTGAACAGCTCGGTGCGTCCGAGGCAGCAGCGGCGGAACCACGAGTCGTGGACGAAGACGAGATGGCGCAGCGTCTCGACCGCCGACCACTCGTCGTGGACCCGTTGGTGCTCGCTGCCGGCGGGCATCGCACCGAGGCGCTCGTACGTCGTGGACCAGTCGCGGCGCAGGGTCGCCCAGCCCTCGCGCAGCTCCAGCGGGTCGTCGGAACGGAGCAGCACCCGCACCGGATGGCGCCGGTCGAGCTCGGCCTCGACGTAGCCGCTCACCTCGACGCCGTTGACCACGAGGTTGGACACCAGACCGTCGATCTCGGCGTCCTGCAGCACGACACCGATCAGCCGGGCGCCCGTCATCTCACACTCACGGAACTCCGCACCGGTCAGGTCGCGGTCGACGAATCTCTCCATGCCCGCCAACCTAGGCCTGCCTACCGACATCGTGTACGGCGCGCGCGACGCCGCTCGCTGCGGCCGTCCGTTCCGACTCCGTCGGATCGGACGGCCCTCGCTCGGTGGCAGGATGACGCGGTGCGGTTCCTCTCGATCCAGTCGTCGGTGGCCTACGGCCACGTGGGCAACTCCGCTGCGACGTTCCCCCTCCAGCGCCTCGGCCACGAGGTCTGGCCCGTCCACACGGTGATGTTCTCCAACCACACCGGGTACGGCGCGTGGCGCGGGCCGCTGCTCGCGCCTCACGACGTGCGCGCGGTGATCACCGGCATCGCCGAGCGCGGCGTGCTCGCGACCTGTGACGCGGTGCTGTCCGGCTATCTCGGCGGGCCAGGCATCTGCGAGGTCGTCGTGGACGCAGTCGCGCAGGTCAAGGCGGCCAACCCGGGCGCGACGTACACCTGCGACCCGGTGATGGGCAACGCCACCACCGGGTGCTTCGTCGACCCGGCGCTCCCGCCGATCATCCGCGAGCAGGTCGTGCCGGTGGCCGACACGATCACGCCCAACCAGTTCGAGCTCGGCTTCCTCACCGACACCGCGCCGGACACGTTGGAGTCCACCCTCGACTCGGCAGACGCCGCTCGGGCGCTGGGGCCGTCGACCGTGCTCGTCACGTCGTTCCTGCGGCCCGACCGCCCCGACGACACGATCGAGATGCTGGCGGTCACCGGCGACGGCGCATGGGCCGTGCGCACACCTCAGCTACCCCTCAAGGCCAACGGCTCCGGCGACCTCACCGCCGCGCTGTTCACCGCCCACCTCGCCGAGACCGGCTCGGCTGCCGAGGCCCTGGCGCGCACGGCCTCGTCGGTGTACGCCGTACTCGTCGCGACGCTGGAGTCGGGCGAGCGTGAGCTGCGGATCGTGTCCGCACAGGACGCGATCGCCCACCCCGCCTGCGAGTTCGAGGTCGAGCAGGTCCGCTGAAGGATCCCGATCGGCCGGGGTCCCGACAGAGCGCCGGAGCCGGTGACAGGAATCGAACCCGCGACATCTTCTTTACAAGAGAAGCGCTCTACCGTCTGAGCTACACCGGCGCGCCACGTGGCGGCCCGCACATGCTAGTCGGAGCGCGGCTCGTTTCACGCAGCCAGGAACGCGTCCACCGAGCGCCGGATGCCAGCGGCGTCGAGGCCGTGCGCGCGCTGGTGCTCGGCCGGCGAGCCGTAGTGCCGCAGCTCGATCCGGCGGGTGCCGAGCGCCAGCAGGCGATGCGGTACGTCGACCAGCGCGTCTGCGACACACCGGGCCGAGGTGCCCGCCAGCCACGGCTCGACGAGGACGACCTCGGGCCGGGTCAGTACGGCTCGGAGCGGGGCCGCGTCGAAGGGCCGGACCGTGTGCGCGTAGAGCACCGTCAGGTCACGGGCGGCCGTCGCCTCGAGCACCTCGTCGAGCACCGGCCCGAGCGCGACCACGGTGGCGCCGGACCCGCGCCGTACGACGTGCAGGCCGCGGCCGGCGAAGGACTCGCGGTTGGTCTGTCCGACGACGCGCACGTAGTGCAGCCCCTCCCCGGCGACCGCGCGACGGAGCACCTCGTCGGTCTCCGCCACGCTGCCGGGGGCGTGGATCTCGACCTCCGGCAACGTGTCCATGAGCGCGACGTCGCCTTGCGCCTGGTGGGTCCGCCCGGCACTGGAGGCGTCGAAGGAGCCGCCGACCCCGACCAGCACCCCGCCGAGCCCCTGGTGGCCGAAACCGAGCTTGACCTGCTCGAAGGCGCGCTCGACGAGGAAGGTGCCGAAGGTGTGCACGATCGGGCGCAGCCCGGTGAGCGCCATCCCGGCGCCGACGTTGACGAGCAGCTGCTCGCGGATGCCGACGTTGACCACCCGATCCGGATGCCGGCGTACGGCGGCACCGAAGAACCGGCCCGAGATCTCGGCCCAGACCAGCGCTGTCGACAGGTCCTCGTCGAGCAGGTCGGTCGCGGTACGGGCGAACTGCGTGCGCGGGTCGCGGGTCGCCGTGCTCATGCGGCCAGCTCCTCGTCGTCGCGTTGTCCTGAGCTCGTCGAACGGTCGTCCACGGTGGCGACGACGGCGTTGGGCACACCGACCCCCCGCTCGGAGAGCGCCTTCTCCAGGGCGTCGTGGTCGCGCCCGTCGACCGTCGTCACCTGCCACCCCTCGGTAGCGAACCGAGCCCCGATCCGGCCCGGTACGGCGTAGCTGGTACTGCGGTTGTCGACGACCGCCACGGTCAGGCCGTCGAGTCCCAGGGCCGGCGCCAGCTCGAGGGCCTCGTGGTTCGAGCCCTCGTCGAGCTCGGCGTCCCCGACGAGGACCACGACCCGCGCCGCGATCCCCTGCGCGCGCAGACCGAGCGCCGTACCGACGGCGAGCGGAAGCCCGTGCCCGAGCGAGCCCGAGGAGATCTCGACGCCGGGCACCAGGTTCCGGTCCGGGTGGTGGCCGAGCGGCGAGTCGAACGAGCCCCACGAGGCCAGCCACGACTCTGGGAAGAACCCGCGGTCGCAGAGCACCGCGTAGTAGGCCATCGGGCCGTGCCCCTTCGACAGCAGGAAGCGGTCGCGGCGCGGGTCCTCGACCGTCTCCGGCGAGACGTCCAGCACGCGCTCGTAGAGCACCCGGATGACGTCGAGGGTCGAGTACGACGCGAGCGAGTGCTTCTCGTCACCGGTCATCAGGGTCAGCAGGCGTTCGATGTTGTCCACACCCACCATGAGACAAGTTGAAGTCAACTTGAAGTCAAGGCAGGCTGGCAGACATGACCGAGCTCACGATCGGCGAGCTGTCCGAGCGCTCCGGCGTGGCCAAGAGCGCGATCCGCTACTACGAGGACCGCGGCCTCGTCGCCTCACGTCGTACGACGGGCAACCAGCGCCGCTACCCACGCGCGATGTTGCGACGCCTGGCGTTCGTCCGCACCGCCCAGCGGGTGGGTCTGGCCCTCGAGGAGATCGAGACCGCGCTGGCCACGCTCCCCAGCAACCGCACACCCAACAAGGCCGACTGGACCCGCCTCAGCCGGGGCTGGCGGCCGCGGCTGGATGCCCAGATCCAGCAGCTCGAGAGGCTCCGGGACACCCTGGACTCGTGCATCGGGTGCGGCTGCCTGAGCCTCCAGCGATGCGCGCTCAACAACCCCGACGACCAGGTGGCCCCGCGCGGCCCCGGCGCGGTCCTCCTCGAGGGCCGCTAGGGATGCCGGCCGTGGCGTGGACTTGCATCCGCTCGCCGGGCCGGCCGGACGGGCTGAGCACCTCCGCCGGCTCCCACCGGGTGCTGCCGAACCACTGCGGCACCCGGGTGTCGAACTCGACGACCTCGCCAGGGCCCGGCACGAGGTCCTGGTCACCGAGCACGAGCCGCATCCGCCCGACGGCACGCAGAGCCAGACTGCGGGTCCGGCTCCTCCGGGAGCGCCCCCGGGGCGCCTGAGCCCGAGCCCGCCGACGCGACGGAGGGCCGCCACCCGGCACTAGCCTGGACCCATGGCGCTGCACATCGTGGCCAGCCGCCCCGACCCGGCCGTCGTGGGGCTCCCGTGGTCGACGCCGCTCGAGGACTGGTCGGAGGAGTACGTCGTCCCGCTCCCCCGCGGCCTGAGCCGGCACGTCGTACGGATCATCCGGCTGCGCGACCGCACCTACGCGGTCAAGGAGACGCAGGAGGACATCGCGTTCCGCGAGTACCGCCTGCTGCGCGACCTGCAGCGCCTCGGCCAGCCGGCAGTGCGGCCACTGGGCGTCGTCACCGGCCGCGAGGACGCCGCCGGCGAGCCCCTGCCCTGTGCCCTGATGACCGAGCACCTCGCCTTCTCGCTCCCCTACCGTGCGCTGTTCGCGCACGGCATGACCGCCGACAACCTGCCCCACCTGGTCGACGCGCTCGTCGTGCTCCTCGTGCGCCTTCACCTGGCCGACTTCTACTGGGGCGACGTCTCGCTGTCGAACGTGCTCTTCCGTCGCAACGCCGGCGGGTTCGCGGCGTACCTCGTCGACGCCGAGACGGGCGAGCTCCGGCCCTCGCTCTCCCTGCAGATGCGGGAGTACGACGTGCAGGTCGGCTGTGAGAACGTCTTCGCCGAGCTGCTCGACCTCCAGGCCGGCGGCGCGATCGGCACGACGGTCGAGGCCCACGAGATCGTCGCCCTGATCCAGAAGCGGTACGACGACCTGTGGAACGAGCTCACCGAGGTCGAGGAGTTCCGGGCCGACGAGATCTGGCGGATCGAGCAACGGATCGAGCGACTGAACGACCTCGGTTTCGACGTCGACGAGCTCGACATCGTCACCGACTTCGACGGTGACCGGGTGCGGATCCAGCCCAAGGTGGTCGAGCTCGGGCACCACTGTCGCGAGCTCCAGTCGCTGACCGGGCTCAACGCCGAGGAGGCCCAGGCGCGGCGCCTGCTCAACGACATGGCGTCGTTCATCGCCCACTACGACCTCGGCCGCGAGGACCGCGCGATCGCAGCCAACCGCTGGCTGACCGAGATCTACGAGCCGATCATCGCCATGGTGCCGCCCGCGGCACGCGGCAAGCTGGAGCCGGCCGAGATCTTCCACGAGATCCTCGTCCACCGCTGGTACCTCTCCGAGCGGGCCGGCCGCGAGATCGGCATCTTCGAGACCGCGCGCGACTACATCGACACGGTGCTCGCGGGCAAGCCCGACGAGCTGGTCGCCGCCGACGAGCCCGCCGTCCCGTCGTGATGACGCTCCGTCAGCGGAGCAGGTCGCGGCCGATCACCAACCGCTGGATCTCGTTGGTGCCCTCGAAGATCTGGGTGACCTTGGCATCGCGGAAGAGCCGCTCGACGGGGTACTCCCGGGTGTAGCCGTTGCCGCCGAGCACCTGCACCGCATCGGTGGCCACCCGCATCGCGGCGTCGGTCGCGGTCAGCTTGGCGACGCTCGCCTGGCGGCGGTAGGGACGGCCGGCGTCCTTGAGCCTCGCCGCATGGAGGTACGTCGCCCGGGCCCGCTCGACGTCCGCGGCCATGTCGGCCAGGAGGAACTGCAGCCCCTGCTGCTCACCGATCGGCTTCCCGAACTGCCGGCGCTCGCCGGCGTAGGTCACCGCGTGCGCCAGCGCGGCCTGCGCGATCCCGGTTCCGACCGCCGCGATGCCGAGCCGGCCGGCGTCGAGCGCCGACAGCGCGGTCCGCATGCCGCCGCCCTCGTCGCCGACGAGCTGGGCGACCGGGATGCGGGCGTCCTCGAAGATCACCTGCGTGGTGACGTCACAGGCCAGGCCCATCTTCTTCTCGGGGGCGCCGAAGCTCACGCCCGGCAGGTCGCCGGGCAGCAGGAACGTCGACAGTCCGCGCTTGGGGTCGTCGGAGGTGCGCGCGAAGAGGATGTAGTAGTCGGCGCACGAGCCGTTGCTGATCCACTGCTTGGTGCCGTTCACGACGTAGTCGTCACCATCGCGGACGGCGCGCGTCCGGATGCCGCTCACGTCGGATCCGGCCTGCGGCTCGGAGAGGCAGTAGGCGCCGAGCCAGTCGCCGCTCAGCAACCGCGGCAGCCACTCGGCCCGCAGGTCGTCGCTGCCGTTGGTCGCGACGACGTTGACAGTCAGGCCGTGCACACTGACGCCGACACCGACGCTGGGCCAGGCGGTGGCGATCTCCTCGAGCACCTGTAGATAGGTCTCGTACGGCTGCGCGCCGCCGCCGTACTCCTCGGGGAACGGCAGGCTCAGCAGGCCCGACTTGCCCAGCAGCCGGTACGCCGACTCGGGGAACTCGCCGCGCTCCTCGGCCTCGTGGACCTGTGGCGCGAGCTCCTTGGCCGCGATCTCGCGGGTGAGCTCGAGCAGCGCCTCGCCGACCCCGTCGTCGTCGCTCGGCAGCAGCCGGTCCACCGTCGTACCCACCGGGCCGATGATGCCACCTTGTGACATGGTCCCCCCACCCGGCACCAGACCGTCACACCCGCCGAGTTGTCGCACGACGACTGAGCGCACACTCAGTCGGCGGAGAGGCGCGTCGATCTCACGCCGAGTCGTCGCAAGCCGACTCGGCGATCAACGGTGCTGGGAGAGCGCGTAGAGCGTGATCGAGGCGGCGACGCCGGCGTTCAGCGACTCGAGCGACGACGCCATCGGGATCGAGAGCAGACGGTCGCAGGTCTCGCCGACGAGGCGCGAGAGCCCGTCGCCCTCGGAGCCGACGACCACCACGAGCGGGCCGGAGGCGAGATCGGGGTCGGCGACGAGGTCGGGCAGGGACAGGTCTCCCGCCGCCGCCAGGCCGACGACGGTGCAGCCGGCGTCCTGGTAGTCCTTGAGCGTCCGCACCAGGTTGGTCGCATGCGCGACCGGCAGCCGCGCCGCCGCACCGGCCGACGACTTCCAGGCCGAGGCTGTCATCCGTGCGGCACGCCGCTCGGGTACGACGACACCGTGCGCGCCGAAGCCGGCGGCCGAGCGCACGATCGCCCCGAGGTTGCGCGGGTCGGTGACCGAGTCGAGCGCCACGATCAGCGGAGCCTCACCGCGCTCCGCGGCCGCGTCCAGCAGGTCGGACGGATGGGCGTACTCGTACGCCGGGATCCGCGCGGCCAGCCCTTGGTGCACGGCGCCATCGGTACGCCGGTCGAGCTCGGCCCGGGTGACCTCGAGCAACGAGATGCCCCGCTCGGCGGCCAGCTTGAAGGCCTCACGCAGCCGGGCGTCGCGCTCGGTGCCCTCGGCGACGTAGACGCCGGTGACCGGGACGTGGGCACGCAGTGCCTCGACGACGGAGTTGCGCCCCGCGATCCACTCGTCGTCGCCGCCCCCGCTGCGTCGTCCGGGACGGGCACTGCCAGCCTGTTCGGCCCTGGCCCTGAACTTGTGGGCCTTGTGGTTGGGACGGTCCACCGCCTTCGGTGTCGGACCCCGGCCCTCCAGCCCCCGGCGGACCCGGCCGCCCGACCCGGCAGTCGGCCGCTTGCTCGACTTGCGGATCGCACCCTTGCGCTTCGAGTTGCCCGGCACGTCAGCGCACCGTCCACTTCGGACCATCGGGGGTGTCCTCGACCTCGATGCCCGCGGCGGCGATGCGGTCGCGAAGCGCGTCGGCCCGTGCCCAGTCCTGGTCGGCACGGGCGGCGGAGCGCTCCTCGAGGAGACCAGCCACGAGCGCGTCGACCGCGGCGTTGAGCTTGGCCTCGTCGGAGCCGGTCGGGGTCGCGAACGCCGCGTCCGCCGGGTTGAGACCGAGCACGTCGAGCATCGCGAGCACCGAAGCGAAACTGCCCGCGACAGCCGTGCGGTTGCCCGCGGTCAGGTGTTTGTTCCCCTCCGTGACCACCTCGTGGATCGCGGCGATGGCCGCCGGGGTCCCCAGGTCGTCGTCCATCGCCTGGACGAAGTCGGCGCACCACATGCCGTGCTTCGGCACCGATCCGATGGCGCTCTCGGCGCGGTGGAGGAAGTTCTCGATCCGCCGGAACGCCGCAGCCGCGTCGTCGAGGGCCTCGAAGGAGAACTCGACGTGCGAGCGGTAGTGCGCGGCGACGATGTAGTAGCGGAGCTCGATGCCCCGCACGCGCTTCAGCACCTCGGGGATCAACAGGGAGTTGCCGAGCGACTTCGACATCTTCTCGCCGGCGGTGGTGATCCAGGCGTTGTGCAGCCAGTACGACGCGAACGCCTGGCCCGCCGCGCGTGACTGGGCCAGCTCGTTCTCGTGGTGGGGGAAGCGCAGGTCGACGCCGCCGCCGTGGATGTCGAACGCCGGGCCGAGGTACTTCGCCGCCATCGCGGAGCACTCGATGTGCCAGCCGGGACGCCCCGGGCCGTAGGCCGACGGCCAGGCCGCCGTCTCGGGCTCGAGCGCCTTCTTCCAGCCCTTCCAGAGTGCGAAGTCGCGCGGATCCCTCTTGCCACGGGGGTCGGCGTCCTCCGCGGGTTCCATGTCGTCGATCCGCTGCCGCGTCAGCTCGCCGTACGACGGCCAGGACCGCACGTCGAAGTAGACGTCGCCCGAGCCGTCATCGGCCGCGTACGCGTGACCACGCGCGACCAGCTGGGCGATGAGCTCGAGGATCTCGGGCACGTGGCCGGTCGCGGCCGGCTGGTAGGTCGGCGGCAGCACGTTGATCGCCTCGAGGGCGCGGTCGAGCTCGCGCCCCATCAGGTAGGCGACGTTGAACCACGGGCGACCCTGCGCCTCGGCCTTGGCCAGGATCTTGTCGTCGATGTCGGTGACGTTGCGGATGAACGTGACGTCGTACCCCGAAGCGGTCAGCCAGCGCCGCAGCACGTCGAAGTTCACCGCCGAGCGGACGTGCCCGACGTGTGGCTCGCTCTGCACGGTCAGCCCGCAGACGTAGATGCCCGCCTTGCCCTCCTCGAGAGGGACGAAGTCGCGGACGTCGCGAGTCGCGGTGTCGTGGAGCCGGAGAGTCACCCGCCAATCGTAGATGCGCGGGCACCCGCCTCCCCTATCGTCGGAGCATGCTCCGGCGGATCCGGTACGACGCCTGGTCGCCCGGCACCGGGCACACCTGGACGACGCCGTGGCGCGAGCCGGGCTTCGCCTTCGACGAGCTGGTCGCCTCGTGGTCGGCGACGACTCCCCGCGGCACCTGGGTCGAGGTCGCCGCCCAGGCGCGCGGCCGGCGCTCCTGGCACGTGCTCGGCCGCTGGGCCTCCGGTCCGGTCACCCGCCACCGTACGAGCGTCGCCGGTGACCCCGAGGTCGACACCGACGTCTGGCGACCAGCCCAGCACCCAGCCGCCTATCGGCTGCGGGTCGTGCTGCAGGGCCGCGGTCGTGCCGAGCCCCGGATGCACGCCGTCGGCGCCGTCGTCACGGCAGGCGTCGTACGAGCGACGCCCTCAGCCCCTCTTCGGCGCCGGGAACGAGTGCTCGACGTGCCGCGTCTCAGCCAGATGACGTGGCAGAGGGTCGGAGGCACCGGGTGGTGCTCGCCCACGTCGGTGGCGATGGTGCTGGCGCATGCCGGCACGCTGCCACCCACCACCGACATCCCGGTAGCAGCCGGCGAGGTCTTCGACCCGGCGTACGACGGCACCGGCAACTGGAGCTTCAACACCGCCTGGGCCGCGACCCTGGCGGGGAACGCGTTCGTGACCCGGCTCCACGACCTGCGCGATGCCGAACGCTTCGTCGACGCCGGGATCCCGCTGGTCGCCGGCGTCGCCTACCCGCAGGGCGCGCTGAAGGGCGCGCCGACCCACGCCACCGATGGTCACCTCGTCGTGATCCGTGGGTTCACAGCCACCGGCGACGTCGTCACGAACGATCCGGCCGCACCCACCGAGCGCAGCGTGCGTCGTACCTATGGCCGGGCCGAGTTCGAGCGGGCCTGGCTCGACGGCAGCGGCGGCACGGTCTACGTGATCCATCGCGACCACCGGTCGCTCCCGCCGCGGGGACGAGGAGGTGCCTGGTGACCCGCGTCCGCTGGATGGCCCTTGCCGTCCTCGTCGCCCTGGTCGTGGCCGGGGTCGGGACCGCGCTGGCACGCCATCGGAACAACGCCACCGACCCGGAGCGGGCGGCGGCCTGGAAGGCGGCGCACACGGTCCAGGAGACGGTGCACGGCACCTTCCTGGTCGCGACGTACCGCCCCGATGCCGGCGAGAGGGGTCCGAGCAACACCGGGCATCCGTGCCCTCATGGCGCGACCGTGGAGGTTCGCCTGGTGTGGAAGGCGGGCGCGAGCTTCGCCCACGGCGGTGTGCCGGGAGGCCCGACCGACGGTCCCCGCCAGGCGCTCATCGTGACGGCCGACGCCGTGACCGGCGTCCCGTGCCTGATCGGCGCGTCGTACCGCGACGTCAAGCCGCGGCCAGGAGAGATCTACCTCTACGGCCCGCGCCGGGACCTCGTCAGTCCGGGCTGAACCCGATCAGGGTCCTGAACCGCGTGCCGGGAGTCAGCTCGCGCTGAACTGAACGGTGTGCCAGCCGGATGCGCCGCTCGGGGCCGGGGCGGCCTGCACACTGGTCTGCACCTCGCCGTCGTCGTTCACGGCGCGGACGCGCAGCAGGTGGCGGCCCCGCGACACGTCGAGGGTCGCCTGCCACTGCAGCCACGCGTCCTTGACGTTCTTGCGGGCCAGCGTCGCCGACTGCCAGGCGCCGCCGTCGAGCTGCACCTGCACGGCCGAGATGCCGACGTCCTGCTGCCAGGCGAGCCCGCCGGCCCTGACGCTGCCCGCCTTCACGTCACCCCCGTCGCCGATCACGTCGATGCGCGAGGCCAGCTTCACCGGGCCCTTCTCCGACCAGCCGCGCGACGTCCAGTACGCCGTGAACGCGGAGAAGGTGGTGACCTCGATGTCGCGCAGCCACTTGCAGGCCGAGACGTAGCCGTAGAGACCCGGGACGATCGTGCGCACGGGGAAGCCGTGGTCGATCGGCAGGGGCTCACCGTTCATGGCCAGCGCGAGCATCGCGCCGCGACCGTCGGTGATCGCGGCGAGCGGCGTACCGCAGGTCCACCCGTCGTCCGACGTCTGCTTGAGCGCGTCCGCTCCGGACTGCACGCCCGCCTCGGCGAGCAGGTCGTCGAGACGTACGCCGCTCCACCAGGCGTTGCTGATCAGCGGGCCGCCGACCGTGTTGGACACGCAGTTGAGGGTGACCCAGGCCTCGGTCCGCTCGCGCGCGAGCAGGTCGTCGTACGTCAACGTCATCGGGTGGTCGACCAGGCCGTGGATGCGCAGGCTCCAGTCCTTGGGAGCGATCGCCGGCGGGCTGAGCGTCGTGTCGATCCGGTAGAAGTGCCGGTTCGACGTCTGCCACGGTGCGATGCCCCGCACACCGACGGAGGTCCCGCCCGGGGCGGTCGGTGCGGTGACACCCGGGATGCGGAGGGCGCTGCGCGCCTGGTCGACGGCTCGGAGGCGGCCCCCGACCTTCCAACCGAGCAGGCCGAGCCCCAGGCTGCCGACGCCCACGACCCCGGCGCTCACGAAGTAGCGGCGGCCGTTGTCCATCTCGACGAAGGGCCGCGCGCGCAGCTGACCGACGAGGACCGCCAACAGGATCGTCCAGGTGAGTACGCCGACGACGACCGGCAGGATGCCGGCGACCGGTGCGTCGTACTGCGACTGCTGGGCGACCAGGCCCACGACGCCGAGCGCGATGAACAGTCCGACCCCGCGGTCGATCGACCCCCGCGCCACCAGGCCGATCCCGGCGAAGATCAGCAGCAGGGCGATCAGGACACCGGTGACGAGCAGCGGCTTGTCCTTGTGCCCGACGGCCTGGATGGCCGCCTCGGCGACCTTCCCGGGGGTGACCCGGATGACCAGCTCGGCGACCTGGGTGACCGGGTTCCCCCGTAGGCTCAGCCAGCTCGACGACAGATAGCTCGTCGCGAGCCCCGCGAGACCGGCCAACAGGCCGGTCAGCGCCCAGGCCCATCGGGATGTCCGCACACCCCGATTGTGTCTCGGGCATGATCGTGTCGTGCCCTCGAGTCCTTACGGTCCGCGTACGGGTATCGGCGTCGACGTCCACCGGCTCGCCGACGGGGTGCCGATGCACCTCGCCGGGCTGCACTGGCCGGACGAGCCGCAGGGGCTCGAGGGGCACTCCGACGGTGACGTCTGCGCGCACGCGATGTGCGACGCGCTGCTCTCGGCCGCGGGCCTGGGAGACCTCGGCTCCACCTTCGGTACGACGGAGCCGGAGTGGGCCGGCGCGTCCGGTGCCGCCCTCCTGACCGAGACCGCTGCCCGGGTCCGTGGGGCGGGTTTCGAGATCGGGAACGTCGCCGTGCAGCTCATCGGCAACCGACCACGGCTCGGCCCGCGCCGCGACGAGGCGACCGCGGCTCTCTCCGCGGCGGTCGGGGCCCCGGTCTCGGTGTCCGCTACGACCACCGACGGCCTCGGCCTGACCGGCCGGGGCGAGGGTCTCGCCGCGATCGCGACCGCCCTGGTGCACTGATGCGGGCCGCGGTCGTGGTGCTCGCCGCCGGGGCGGGCACCCGGGTCGGCGCCGAGGTCAACAAGGTGCTGCTCCCTCTCGCCGGGGTCCCGGTGGTGGCGCGCTCGGTCCGTACGGCGCGGGCCGTGCCCGGCGTACGACGGGTGGTGCTGGTGGTCCGTGACGGCGAGCAGGACGCCGTACGCCGTGCCGTGGAGCCGTTCCTCGACGACGGCGCGCCGGAGGTCTCGATGGTGACCGGTGGCGAGACGCGGCACGCGTCCGAGTGGCAGGCGCTCTCGCTGCTGGCGACCGAGATCGAGACCGGCGAGGTCGACGTGGTGGCGATCCACGACGCGGCCCGCCCGCTGGCCCCCGCCGAGCTGTACGGGCGGGTCCTCGCCGAGGCCGCGCGCCGGGGAGCCGCGATCCCGGTCGTGGCCCAGCACGCGCTGGTCCGTCGCGACGGCGAGCCGCTGCCCGACCGACTGGCCGGCGTGCAGACGCCGCAGGCCTTCCGGGCCACCGACCTGCTCGCGGCGTACCGGCTGGCCGAGTCCGACGGTTTCGCGGCCACGGACACGGCCGGGTGCCTGACCCACTACACCGCCCTGCCGATCGCTGCGGTCGGGTCGACGGCGGCCAACCCCAAGCTCACGGTCGCCGACGACTTCGTCCTCGCCGGGGCCCTGGTCGACCGCTGAGCAGGTCAGCGGCGCGTGAGCGCCTCCAGCGCGCGCACGTCGTCGTTCGTCTCCACCCGGCGCGCCGAGGCCGGGGCGTCGACGAGCACCACCCGACCGAGAGCCCGCAGGCCGGCGACCACCTGCCGGAAGTCGAGGGGCGGCCAGTCGGAGCACGCCGCGACCGCGGACTCGGGCAGCACGATCGGGGAGGCCACCGCGGCCAGCCCGTCACGGTCGACGGTGGCACCGACGACCGGGCCCGCGGCGGACTCGACGACCACCTTGACGGTGTCGGTGACCGGTCGCACGCCGACCACGACGGCGTCGTCGTCGACCGCGCGGCGTACGCACGCGGCCAGGAAGTCGGGCGGAGCCATCGGGCACAGGGCGTCGTGCCACACCAGCGGCGCTCCCGCGTCGCGTACGTCGTCCCACGGCGTGGTGAGGTCGAGCAGCCGGATGCCCGCCGCGCCCATCGCCCAGGCGGCGCAGGCCACCAGCGGCTCGCCGTGCAGCAGGGCGAACGGCAGCGACCCGCGCTCGCCGTCGACGACCACGCCGACCGGCTGCGGGGGCTCGACGTCGAAGAAGGTCATGGCGAGGCGGGCTGTCGGGAGTCGGGAAATGCGAGAAGGCCCCGCGACACCAGGTGTGCGGGGCCTTCGCGACGGTGCCTCAGGACGCGAGGACCTCGTCGAGGATGGCTTCGGCCTTGTCCTCGTTGGTGTTCTCGGCCAGGGCCAGCTCGGAGACCAGGATCTGGCGCGCCTTCGCCAGCATCCGCTTCTCGCCGGCCGAGAGGCCGCGGTCACGCTCACGGCGCCACAGGTCGCGCACGACCTCGGACACCTTCATCACGTCGCCGCTGTGCAGCTTCTCGAGGTTGGCCTTGTAACGGCGCGACCAGTTGGTCGGCTCCTCGACGTGCGCCGCACGCAGGATGTCGAAGACTCGGTCGAGTCCCTCCTTGTCGACCACATCGCGCACTCCGACCAGATCGAGGTTGCACGACGGGACGCGGACCACGAGGTCCTGCTGGGCGACGATCCGGAGGACGAGGTACTGCTTGTCCTCACCCTTGATCTGCCGCGTCTCGATGTCCTCGATGACAGCCGCCCCGTGATTGGGATACACAACCGTTTCGCCCACGGTGAAAGACATATTCTTCAGTACCACCCTTCTTAGGTGACCATTCTAACACGCTCCGCCAGGTGCTTCATTCGCGTCTGCGCAGGTCAGAGGCCCTTTCAGGGCTTGACAGATGCCGCGAATATGTGCCTTTGCAAAGAGGGTCCGCCACGGCGTGTCGCGGCCGTGCCGGTCCGCTCCGGCGACGTGTGTCGGATACTGCGGGTCATGTCCGCACCACCGACCCCGGCTGGGTCAGACGAGGCGTCGCCCGGGTCCCCTCGTCGTACTCTCTCGCAGCTGGCGCCGGTCCTGCTGGTCCGCGCCGCCCACCCGCGGCAGGCCGTACTCGTCGCTGTCGCGATGGCCGTCGCCGCGGCCGTCTCGGGCCGTGCGGCCAGAGACGTCGGGCTCGTCCTGGTCACCGTGCTCGTCGGACAGGCCCTGTTGGGCTGGGACAACGACCTCGTCGACGAGTCAGCCGACCGGGCGGCCGAACGCGTCGACAAGCCGCTCGCCGCCGGCACCCTCGACCGCGGCACGCTGACGTTCGCCCTGGCCTGCGCAGTGCTGCTCGTCGTACCCCTGTCCCTGTCGAGCGGGATCACCGCCGGCCTCGCCTACCTGCTGTCCCTCCTGGTCGGTCTCCTCGGCAACCGATGGCTGCGGAACGGCGCCCTGTCCTGGCTGCCCTGGGCGGTGGCGTTCGCGCTCTACCCGGCGTACCTCTCGTACGGCGGCTGGGGCGGCGGCGCGAAGGGCCACCCGCCGACCGTCGCGATGACCGTCGCGGTGGGCGTGCTCGGTGTCGGCGTCCACGTCCTGACGTCGTTGCAGGGTCTGGTCGACGACAACCGGGCGGGTCGTCGCCACCTCCCCCTGCGACTCGCGCTGAAGGTCGGGGCGCCGCGACTGCTCGCCGTCACGATCGCCTTCTGCGTGCTCGTCTGCGGCGCCGTCGCGGTCATCGGCAGCACGGCCGGGCTGTCTCAATGACCCGACCGGTCGCCCGCTAGGGTGTCGCCCGTGGAACTGCGACGGACTCTCGCGATCGGGACCGTGAGCCTGGCGGCCACCGCCGCCCTCACCGCCTGCGGCTTCAACTACCCGACCGATCGCATCAACAACATCACGTCGTCCGCCAACTACCGCGACGGCACCGTCAACGTGCTCAACGCGGTCGTGGTCAGCAAGCAGGACGACGCCGGCACGTTCATCGCGACGCTCGTCAACAACGACCAGACCAAGGCGGTCAGCCTGGTGAGCATGAAGGGCGACGGCACGGCGGTGGCCCAGGTCGACGTCCAGCCCATCCCGGTCGCAACAAACGGCATGGTCAGCCTCGCGACCGAGGGAGGCATCCCGATCACCGGCACCTTCCACGCGGGTGGCTACGTCACCCTCACGCTGAGCTTCGACGACGGCGAGTCCGCGCTGATCGACGTACCCGTGGTGGCCGACGACGGCCAGTGGGCCGGCCTCGACCAGACCAAGCCGTCACCCAGCTCCACGCCGCTCGCGTCGTCCGTGAGCTCGTCGCCGAGTGCCTCCCCGAGCCAATGACGTACACCCTGGTCCTGCTCCGCCACGGCGAGAGCGTGTGGAACGCCGACAACCTCTTCACCGGCTGGGTCGACGTCGACCTCTCCGACAAGGGCCGCGCCGAGGCACTGCACGGCGGCGAGCAGCTGCGTGACGCCGGCATCCTCCCGGACGTCGTCCACACGTCCTTGCTGCGTCGCGCGATCAACACGGCGGTCATGAGCCTCGACGTGGCCGACCGGCACTGGATCCCGGTCCGCCGCAGCTGGCGCCTCAACGAGCGGCACTACGGCGCGCTCCAGGGCAAGAACAAGAAGCAGACACTCGAGCAGTACGGCGATGAGCAGTTCATGCTGTGGCGCCGCTCGTTCGACGTACCCCCGCCGCCGCTCGACGACGACAGTGAGTTCTCCCAGGCCCACGACGTGCGCTACGCCGGCCTCGGCGACGAGCTGCCCCGCAGCGAGTGCCTCGAGGACGTCATCGCCCGGCTCCTGCCGTACTGGAACGGCGCGATCGCCGACGACCTCCGCGCCGGACAGATCGTGCTCATCGCGGCCCACGGCAACAGCCTGCGTGGCATCGTCAAGCACCTCGACGGCATCAGCGACGACGACATCGCCGCGCTCAACATCCCGACCGGGATGCCGCTGGTCTACGAGCTCCACGACGACCTGACCCCGACGGTCAGGGGCGGCCGCTACCTCGACCCCGAGGCCGCCGCCGCGGCGGCCGCAGCCGTCGCCAACCAGGGTCGCTGAGCAGGCGGGCGTGAGGAACGAACGCCCGGCGTAGCGAAGGGAGGTCGAGCAAGCCCCGCGACCGAGCTTGCGAGGTCGCGACGGGCGCGTCGAAACCCAGTGACGGTGGAGCCAGGTCCGGCATGGTCTCGACAAGCTCGACCGACGAGTCAGGCCTCGGTCGCGACGGGGTACTGACCGGTCACCACGAACACCACGCGGTTGGCCACCGACACGGCGTGGTCGGCGATCCGCTCGTAGTAGCGGCCGAGCAGGGCGATGTCGACCGCGGCCTCCACTCCGTGCTCCCAGTCGTCGCCGAGGAGCTGGGTGAACGACGTACGACGGAGCTGGTCCATCTCCTCGTCGTCGCGGCCGAGCTCGATCGCCGCCTCGACGTCGCGCTCGGTGATGACCGCGGCCACCCGGCGGACCATGTCCTCGGCCACCTCGCCCATCCGCGCGACAGTCTTCCGGGCCGCCTCGGGTACGGCGATCTCGGGCACCCGGAGCCGCGCGATCTTCGCCACGTGCACCGACAGGTCGCCCATCCGCTCGAGCTCGCTGACCATGCGTAGCGCGGACACCACGACCCGTAGGTCACCGGCGACCGGCTGCTGCAGCGACAGCAGGCTGAACGCGGTGTCCTCGACCCGCTCCCGGGCGCGGTCGACCTTCTGGTCGGCGGCGATCACCTGCTCGGCCACCTCGGCGTCACCGTTGAGCAGCGCCTGCGTGGCGAGCCGGACCGACGTCTCGACCTCCTGACAGATCTCGGCCAGGTCCTGGAAGATCGAGTCGAGCTGCTCGTGGAAGGCTTCACGCATGACGACACCGTAGGCGCAGAAGGTGACCAGTGGGGGCGGGTCGGTGAACGCGGCGTGAACAGTCGGCGAGCGGGCCTCGCGTAGGCGAACGCAACGTGACGCGCGCCGTACCATCGGTCTGTGAGCCCCACGACGCAGGCGTTCCTCGCCGCGCTCATCGGGGCCGTCGTCGCCGGCGGCGCGGTCCTGGCCTGGCACGTCAGCGAGCGTCAGCAGATGGCGGTCACCCCCACGGAGGAGCACCGGCTACCGGCAGGTGTGGCGACGGTGCTCTCGGTGCTGCGCAGCAGCGCCGTCGTCGTGGACGACGACGACGAGGTGGTGAAGGCCTCGGCGCCGGCCCTGGCGCTGGGGCTGGTCCGCAGCTCCCGCCTGGCCTCGTCCGAGCTCGCCGATCTGATCCAGCAGGTGCGCCGCGACGGCCAGATCCGCGAGGCCGACCTCGTCCTGCCACGTCGGAGCGGGCCACCGCGCACCGTGACCGCGCGCGTGGCCCCGCTCAGCTCGCGGCTCGTGCTCGCACTGGTCGAGGACCGTACGAGGGAACGACGCGTCGAGGCCGTCCGCCGTGACTTCGTCGCCAACGTGTCCCACGAGCTCAAGACCCCGGTCGGCGCGATCAAGCTCCTGGCCGAGGCCGTCGCCGACGCCTCGGACGACCCGGAGGCGGTGGTCCGCTTCGCCGGCCGGATGCTCACCGAGAGCGACCGCCTGTCGCGACTGGTGCAGCAGATCATCGAGCTGTCACGGCTCCAGGGCGACGAGCCGCTGGACACGCCGCACGTGGTGGACGTCGACGACGTGGTCAAGCGCTCCGTCGACAGCACCGTGATGGATGCTGCCAGCCGGAACATCTCCGTCGTCACGGGCGGGACGACGGGGCTCCACATCTTCGGCAACGAGGAGCAGGTGTTGGCGGCGGTGACCAACCTGATCGCCAACGCCGTCACGTACTCCGAGGCCGACTCGACGGTGCTGGTCTCGACGAAGGCGAGCGACGACATGGTCGAGATCTCCGTCGTCGACCAGGGGATCGGCATCCCGAACGCGGAGCTCGACCGCATCTTCGAGCGCTTCTACCGGATCGACCCGGCCCGCCACAGATCCACCGGCGGCACCGGTCTCGGGCTCTCGATCGTCAAGCACGTCGCGGCCACCCACGGCGGCGACGTACGCGTCTGGTCCCTCGAGGGCCAGGGCTCGACATTCACGCTGGCGCTCCCGCGCTCGCGACAAGAGGAGTACGCATGACGACCCCGCCCACCGCGCCACGTCCGACGCCCGGCCAGGAGCCCGCATGACGCGAGTCCTGGTGGTCGAGGACGAGGAGAGCTACGCCGACGCCCTCTCCTACATGCTCCGCAAGGAGGGGTACGACGTCGCGCTGGCCGCCACGGGTCCCGATGCACTGGTGGAGTTCGAGCGCAACGGCGCCGACATCGTGCTGCTCGACCTCATGCTGCCCGGACTGCCCGGCACCGAGGTGTGCCGCCAGATCCGGGCGGTGTCGAGCGTCCCGGTGATCATGGTCAGCGCCAAGGACGACGAGGTCGACAAGATCGTCGGCCTCGAGCTCGGGGCCGACGACTACGTCACCAAGCCCTACTCGCCGCGCGAGCTCGTCGCGCGCGTCCGCGCCGTGCTCCGCCGCGGCACCGAGCCCGACCTGGCACCGATGACGCTCGAGGCCGGGAGCGTGCGGATGGACGTGGAGCGTCACGTCGTCACCGTCGACGGCGAGCCGCAACGGCTGCCGCTGAAGGAGTTCGAGCTGCTCGAGATGTTCCTGCGCAACCCCGGCCGGGTGCTGACCCGCGGTCAGCTGATCGACCGGGTGTGGGGCTCCGACTACGTCGGCGACACCAAGACGCTCGACGTACACGTGAAGCGCCTGCGCGCCAAGCTCGAGTCCGATCCCTCCCACCCGTCGCTGCTGGTGACGGTCCGCGGGCTGGGCTACAAGCTCGACCTCTGACCCCTGCCTCTGACCCGGGTCGATGGCCGGGGTCGACTCCCCCGCCCAGCGGCGAGACAACGGAGTTCGCTAGCCTCCTTCCTTCGACAACGGGGAGGGCTCGATCATGCGTCGTTGGGGAGAGCTGGTCCTGCGACACCGCCTGATCGTCGTCGTCGCCTGGGCGATGATCGCGATCGCCGGTGGCATCGCCGCCGGCACGGTCAGCAACCGGATGACCGTCAACTTCTCGCTCCCCGGGCAGCCGGGAGACACCGCAGCGAACAAGATCATCGCGGCGTTCCACAACGGCGGGAACACATCTCCCCTGCTCGTCACCGTGACCATGCCGCAGGGCGAGACCCTCACCGGGCACGAGGCCGAGGTGGGCAGGTCGTTCGCGTCCCTCCGCTCGGCGTCCACCCCGCTGCGCGTGGTGGACGAGGCCAACACCGGTGACCAGGCGTTCCGCACCTCCGACGACCGGACGGCGTACGCCATGGTGTTCTACCCCTTCCCGCGCAGCTTCTCCGAGCAGGTGCCCACCACGCTGGTGAAACAGACCGTCGGAGCGGCGGTGCCGGCCGGCGCCACGGTCGGGGTGACCGGGATGGACGCGCTCGCCGTCGGCGACAGCTCGGGGGGCAACGGCGTCCTCACCGAGACGCTGCTCGGAGCCGTCGGGGCGCTCGCCGTGCTCCTGTTCGTCTTCGCGTCTGCGCTGGCGTTCATGCCGATGGTGGTCGCCGCGGTGTCGATCCTGACGACGTTCCTGCTGCTCCTGCCCCTGACCTACCTGACGGACGTCTCCTTCATCGTGCAGTTCCTGGTCGCGTTGGTCGGCCTGGGAGTCGCGATCGACTACTCCCTCCTCTTCGTCACCCGATGGCGGGAGGAACGAGATCACGGTCGGGAGAACCACGAGGCGGTGCTCGCGGCCATGGAGACCGCCGGCAACGCCGTGATGTTCAGCGGCCTCACCGTCGCGATCGGGCTGCTCGCGCTGGTCGTGCTGCCCGTGCCGTTCATGCGCAGCATCGGCCTGGGTGGGGCGCTGATCCCGTTGGCCAGCGTCCTGGTCACGCTCACCCTGACCCCGGCCATCCTCGGCAGCATCGGCCCGAGGGTCGACTGGCCCAAGATCCGCCACGAGAACAAGCCGAGCCGCGGCTGGACGTCGTGGGCACGGCTGATGGTCCGCCGCCGCTGGGTGGCCACGCTGGTGGCGCTGGCCGCGATCGGCGTCCTGTTCGTCTCGTTCCTGGGCATCAAGATCGGCGCCGCCGACTCCTCGTCGCTGGCGCACACCGGTCCGGCGTACGACGCACTGCAGGTGCTCGAGAAGGGTGACGTCACCACCGGCTCCCTCACCCCGATCGAGGTTCTGGCCGAGACGTCCAAGGCCGACTCGGTGGCCAAGACGCTGGGCGCGGTGGACGGCATCACCGCTGCCGTGGTCCCGACCGGCCCGGGCGCCTCGGTCGACGGCCAGACCGACGTCGTCCTCATCCCCGATCGAGAGACCGTCAACTCCTCGAGCGTCCAGGTGGTCCGTGACGTCACGGCGGTCGCCGGACGCACCGACGGCGTGATCGGGGTGACCGGGCTCGGCAACGCCCAGGTCGACTTCCTGCACGCCGTCTACGGCAACTTCCCGATGATGCTGCTGCTGATCGCCTTCTTGACCTTCGTCCTGCTGGTGCGGGCGTTCCGGTCGTTGCTGCTGCCCCTCAAGGCGGTGATCCTCAACCTGGTGTCGCTCACCGCGGTCTACGGCCTGATGGTGCTGTTCTGGCAGCAGGGCTACGGCTCCGACGCGGTCTTCGGCATCGCCAAGACCGGAGCCGTGACGTTCTGGATCCCGCTGATGGTCTTCGCGTTCCTCTTCGGACTGTCGATGGACTACGAGGTCTTCATCCTGTCCCGGATCCGCGAGGAGTACGACGCGGGCGCGTCCACCGACGAGGCCGTGATCCGGGGCATCGGACGCACCGGCCGGCTCGTCACCAGCGCCGCGCTGATCCTGTTCCTCGCGTTCGCCGCCCTCGCCTCCGGACCCGGCACCGACATCAAGGTGATGGCAACCGGCCTCGGCTTCGGCATCCTGCTCGACGCCACGATCGTCCGGTCGGTGCTCGTCCCCTCGCTGGTGTCGCTGTTCGGCTCCTGGAACTGGAAGCTCCCCGACAGCGTCGCGCGCCTCCTCCGCGTCCCGCCCTCGGTCGTGCATGCCGAGAAGCCGGAGGTCGCCGTCGGCGACTGAGGTTCCGGCACACTGGTCGCGCCATGCCTCCTGCTGCCCCAGAGCCCACCGAGCCCACCGAGCCCGCCGAACGGACCGAGCCCCACGGGCTGGCCCGGCCGGCGGAGCCTGCCGAGTCGCCGTCCCCCCGCCATCCGGAGACCCGCGAGATCGCGGCCACGATGAACCTCGCCCTCCGGATCGGGGAGCTGCTGCTCTCCTCCGGAGCGGGGGCGGGTGACGTCAGCGCGGCCATGCGCAACGTCGCATGGTCCTGCGGTCTGCGCGGCTACGCCGCCGACGTGATGTTCACCGAGCTCACCATGAGCCACCAGTCCTCGCCCGACGAGCCGGCCCTGGTCCAGATCCGGCAGGTGCGCTACCGCGAGGTCGACTACGGCGACCTCACCGAGGTCGACCACCTGATCCGGGCGCTGGTCGAGGGTGAGATCGGCCGGGCGGAGGCCACCAACCGGCTGAACCGGATCATCTCCACCGGCCACGCCCGTCCTCGCTGGTCGGTCACCACAGCGCTCGGGGTGATGGGCGGGGGCGTCGGGATGGTGCTGGGGGGTGACTGGCTCGTGGTCGCCGTCGCCGCGGCCGCCGCCATGCTGGTCGACCTGATGCAGCGGCTGATGAGCCGACGCCGGTTGCCGCCGTTCTACCAACAGGTGGCGGGCGGGCTCCTGGCGACGCTGATCGCGGTGGCGGTCGCGGCCACTCCGGCCGACGTCTCCTCCAGCCTGGTCATCTCGACCAGCATCATCATGCTGCTGGCGGGGGTGAACTTCCTGGGCGCGATCCAGGACGCCCTCACCGGCTTCCCGGTGACCGCCGGCGCCCGCATCCTCGAGGCGTTCGTGGCGACCACTGGAGTCGTCGCCGGTGTGAGCGGTGGCCTCCAGATCGCCACCGTCCTCGGCATCGACCTGGGCCAGGTCAACCCGGGCGCCTACTCGATCGCGGCGACCCCGCTGATGGTGGTGGGTGGCGCGATCGCGGCGGCGGCCTACTCGTTCTCGGCGTACGCCCCACCGCGCGCGCTGGCGCCGATCGCGGTCGTGGCCGCGATGGCGATCTGGGTGTACGCCACGGTCTACCACCAGGGCATCGGCATCGCCTGGTCGTCGGCGCTGGCCGCCCTGCTGCTCGGCCTGGTCAGTTACCCGGTCGCGGCCCGGATCCGGATCCCGGCCCTGGTCGTGGTGGCCGCCGGGATCACGCCGTTCCTGCCCGGCCTCTCGATCTTCCGCGGGCTCACGCTCCTGAGCACGGACGCGAGCTCCGCTCTGCTCGCCATGGTCACGGCGGCGGCCATCGCGATCGCGCTGAGCTCGGGGGCGATCCTCGGCGAGTACCTCGCCCAGCCGATCCGGCGCGAGACCCGTCGGCTGGAGAGCAAGCTGGCCGGTCCGCGCCTGGTGGGGCCGCACCGGGTAGGCCGCCTGCGGCGCAAACACGCGGACAACAGCCTCGCGGATCCGAGCTAGGCGCAGCCGGCTGCTCGACACGCACCGGCCCGATCGTCCGGTCGGTGCTCGTCCCTTCGCTGGCGTCGCTGTTCGGCTCGTGGAACTGGAAGCTTCCCGACAGCGCGTCGCGCCTCCTCCGCGTCCCGGTCTCGGTCGTGCATGCCGAGAAGCCCGAGGTCGCCGTCGGCGACTGACGACGCGCACCGCTTGGTTTGAGGAACGGCTTTACCCAGATCGGGTGTTGACACCCGGACGGCCGGACCAGCAGTCTCAGCGCCACTGATGGGCGTGGTCCGGCGAGCCGGCAGACGTCGGCCACCGGGCACACCCATTTCTCCAGGACCGGGGCCCAGCTCGGCCGACGGAAGGCGACGCACGTGCGAACTCGACGACTCTCCACTCCCTCCACGGCCGTGCGAGCTGCCCGAGGCCCGAGCCTCGCGTTCGCCGCTGCCCTGCTCGCGCTGGTCGCGTCGGTCCTGGTCGGCATCGCCGCGACCGCGTCGGCCCACCCCGCGCCGTCCGCCGGGTGCTCCTCCGCGGTCGCCGGGCCCAGCCGCGTCGGCAGGATCGGCGGGATCGCCCGTCCCACGAGCACGGGAGCGCGGTGCGCGGCCGGCACTGTGCGGGGCTTCGAGGCGCCGTACGGCGGCGCTCCGCCGCTGCTGTACCACGGCGGCCCGATGATGAGCACGCAGGCGACCGGCGACAAGGTCGTCGTCACACCGATCTTCTGGGAGCCGCCCGGCTTCGAGATGACGACCAGCTACAAGACGGTGATCACGACCTATCTGCAGGGCCTCGCGGCCGACAGCGGCAAGCTGAGCAACGTCTTCTCGAGCCTCTACCAGTACGCCGGCAGCAACGGCGCCATCAACTACAAGATGGCGATCGGCACGCCGATCAGCGACACCACCGCGCTGCCCGCCGACGGGTGCACCCTGGAGGCGACCGACACCACGAACGTCTATGCGGACAACTCGGGCTACTCCCACTGCATCGACGACGACCAGGTGGTCGCCGAGACCGACGGCATCGTCACGGCCCACAGCCTGCCGAGAAACCTCGGCCACCTCTACGTCCTCTTCCTGCCCAAGCACGTCGAGTCGTGCTTCTACGCCGGAGCCACCGGCATCGGCTCGGGAAACGCCTGCACGCTCAACCACCAGCCGAGTGCGGCGTACTGCGCCTATCACAGCCAGGCGTCGAGCGACACGGTGTACGCCAACATGCCCTTCCCGGCGTACACCTCCGGCACCCACTTCTCGTGCACCAAGGAGTCGCTCGGCGGCGGGATCCAGTCGCCCAACGGAGACACCGACGCCGACGTCGAGATCAGCCCGCTCAGCCATGAGATGGCCGAGGCGATCACCGACCCGGACGTGAATACCGGCTGGTGGGACTCGTCGGGCAATGAGAACGGCGACGACTGCGCCTACATCTACGGCACCCTCTCCGGAGCGGCCGGGGTGCACTACAACCAGACGGTCAACGGCGCGCACTACCTGACCCAGGAGGAGTTCAGCAACAAGGACTTCGTGGTCAACACGAGCGGCTGTATCCAGAGGGCCAAGGCCGTGAAGCCGGGGGTGAAGTCGCTGTCCAAGACGCACGGCTCCACGAAGGGTGGCAGGCACATCACGATCAAGGGGTCGGGCTTCCCGGGCACGAAGTCGGTCCACTTCGGCAAGAAGAACGCGAGCTTCACCGTGCTCGACGCCTCGCACCTCAAGGTGAGGGTCCCGAAGCACGCCAAGGGGACCGTCGACGTCACGGTGACCACGGCCGCCGGCACGAGCAAGACCAAGAAGGCGGACCGCTACACGTACAAGTAACCGCCTGCTTTCGCGGTAGTCCCTGACGAAACGGCTGTCTTTTCGCCCGAATCGCGACCGTTTCGTCAGGGACTACCCGAGGGCAGCCGGCGCCTCATCGGACGTCATACCTTCCGGTCGTCGGGCGCACCCTCGCGAGAATCTCAACGGGTGATCATCGCCCCATCTCTTCGTCGGCACCCGCAGATGCGGTGTCCCAAACCCGCGTGAGCACTGTCGGTGCCGGTCCCTACGCTGGACCGGTGACCCCCATCGCAACGCGTCCCTCCTGGCTGCCCGTCGCAGCCGTCGGCGTCACTCTCATGCTCTGGGCCTCGGCCTTCGTGGCGATCCGCCACCTCGGGCACGACTTCTCGGCCGGCGCCCTCTCGCTGGGCCGGCTGGTGGTCGGCGCGATCGCACTGGGCACCGTCGCGATCTCGCGCGGCCTGCCCCGGCCGCGGGGCCGCGACTGGCTCGGCCTGGCGGTGATCGGGGTGCTGTGGTTCGGCGTCTACAACATCGCCCTCAACCAGGGCGAGCGCCATGTCGACGCCGGCACCGCCGCGATGCTGATCCAGATCTCGCCGGTGCTCATCGCGCTGCTCGCCACGCTCTTCCTCGGCGAGCGCTTCACGGGCTGGCTGGGCCTCGGCCTCCTGCTCGCGTTCAGCGGCGTCGTCCTGATCGGGCTGTCGCAGCCCGGCGGCCACAACGACCTCATCGGCGTGCTGCTCTGTCTGCTCTCCGCCCTGGTCTACTCCATCTCGCTGGTCGTGCAGAAGCCGCTCGTGTCCCATCTCTCGGCGATCCACATCACGTGGCTGGCGTGCACGATCGGGGCGCTGGTCTGCCTGCCCTTCGCCGGCCAGCTCGCCGACAACGTCTCGCACGCCTCCGCGTCCGACATCTGGTGGGTGGTCTACCTCGGGCTCTTCCCCACCGCGATCGCCTTCACGACGTACGCCTTCGCGCTCCGGCACATGACCGCCAGCTCGCTGGGCATCACCACCTACCTCGTGCCGCCGCTGACGATCTTCATGAGCTGGCTGTTCCTCGGCGAGGCCCCGCCGACGATGGCGTACGCCGGTGGCGCCCTCGCCCTGGTCGGTGTCGCGGTCGCCCGGCGCAAGCCTCACGCCCCGCGGGCCGAGCCTGCGAGGACCGCGCTCGAGGCGGGAGGTTGAGGAGCGTCGGCTCGGTCCCGAGGCACGAGGGCGAGAGCGACGCGTCTCGAAACCACCGGGCCCGCAAGGTGGCGCCGCAGCCCGCGTAGGCCGCGGCCAGGGCTGCACAACCCGGGCACGCCTGCCATGCTGCGCAGGTGAACGTGGTCGCAGACGTCCTGGTCGGGTTGGTGGCCGCCCTACACCTCTATTTCCTGGTGCTCGAGATGTTCTTGTGGACCACACCCACCGGCCGCCGTGTCTTCGGACTCGAGCCCGCCTTCGCCCAGGAGTCGAAGGCTCTGGCGGCCAACCAGGGTCTCTACAACGGATTCCTCGTCGCCGGGCTCGTCTGGGGCCTGGCCGCCGACCGCGACGACGTCAAGATCTTCTTCCTCGCCTGCGTGATCGTCGCCGGTGCGTACGGCGCCGCGACCGTCAACCGCCGGATCCTCCTCGTCCAGGCCGTCCCGGCTGCGCTGGCGCTCGTCGCCGTCCTGGTCAGCCGCTGAGTCCGAACCACGGCAGACACGCCTCGACGCCCGAGACGGTCGCGGGCCGCTGACCTTGCCGCCACGCCTCGCGCGTGAGGCGTACGTGCTGGAGCTCGGAGACCCCGGTCGGGGTGTTGGTCCGGCTGAGCCCGTTGTCGGCGTACCCGAGCCGTCGGGAGACAGCGAGCGACGCCAGGTTGTCCGTGCGGGCCGACGAGACGGCGGCGACGGCACCCAGGTGCTCGAACGCGAAGGCCAGTACGCCGGCGCGCATCTGCGTGGCCAGCCCGCGGCCGCGCACGTCGTACGACAGCCACGAGAACGAGTCGACCGTCTGCAGCAACGGGAAATCCTCGCCCTCGAGCGCCTGGACTCCTACCGCGCGGCCGTCGACCTCGACCACGAGGTCGAGGCACCACGACGTCGGTGACCAGGTGCCGCGGTGCCTCCAGATCTCCGACGTGAACAGCCGGCGTCGGTCGGTGTCGTCGTCCAGCGCGGCGAACCGCTCGGCGCTCGGGTCCATCTCGAGGTCGTCGGGCAGTACGGCGAGCAGCGGGTCGAGGTCGGCGTCGGTCACCCCGCGCAGCAGCACCTCAGCACCCGAGATCCGCAGGTCGAAGAAGGGCCACTCCACGGGGTGACCCTACGGCGCGGGGTCGGTCCCGGCCTCGAGCCAGCCCCGGAAGGCCTCGAGGTTGCGAGTCGACTCGCCACGGAGGTTGCGCCACTCCCACTCCTTGCGGATCGAGGAGGCGAAGCCGAGCTCGAGGATCGTGTTGAACGACCCGTCGGCGTTGGTCAGCACGGACCCGAGCAGCCGGTCGAGCTCGTCCGCCGTCACGAGCGCGAGGGGGAGCCGGGCGTCGAGGTAGATGTCGCCGAGGTGGTCGACGGCGTAGGAGACGGCGTACGTCTTGAGGTTTCGCTCGAGCAGCCAGCGGTAGACCCGCTCGTGGTTCTCGTCCGGGTTGCGGCAGACGAAGGCGTGCACGCCCAGCGCATGGGTGCCGATGTCGACGCGGACCGGCGTCTGGAGCTTGCGCTCACCCGGCAGGGCGAAGCTGAAGACGCCGTCCTTCTCGTCGTACGCCAGGTCGTTGGCGGCGAGGTAGTCGCGCAGCACCTGGGCGGGTTCGCTCACAGCACGGGCTCCCGGAGCGCCGCTCGAGCGCGGGCGTAGACGTCGAGGGTGTGCTCTGCGGTGTTCTCCCAGGAGAACGTGCCGGCGTGGACGCGCGCACCGTCGGCCAGCCGGACACGCAGCGCGTCGTCGATGAGGACCCGGCGCAGCGCGTCGGCCCATGCGGCGGGCTCGTGGGTGTCGAGGAGCAGGCCGCTCACGCCGTCGTCGACCACCGTCGTCAGGCCGCCGACCGCCGCCGCGATGACCGGCGTACCGCTGGCCAGGGCCTCGGCCGCGACCAGCCCGAACGACTCGTTGTACGACGGCACGGCGACCACCGAGGCGGCGGCGTCCCACACCGCCAGCTCCCGCGGCGGCACCGGCGGCACGAACCGTACGACGTCGTCGATCCCGAGCGCGATCGCGAGCTCCGCCAGCGACTCGGGGTGCTCGAGGCCCGTGCCCGACGGTCCGCCGACGACCGGGACGACCAGCCGGGACCGGATCCCCGGAGAGTCGGCAAGCATCAGCGCGACGGCCCGGAGCAGGACGTCGGGCGCCTTCAGCGGCTGCAGCCGCCCCGCGAACAGTACGACGAGGGCGTCCTGCGGCAGCCCGAGCTGCTCACGAGCGGCATGCGTGTCGCGCGGCCGGAACACCGTGAGGTCGACCCCTGGGTGGACGACCTCCACCCGGCTCGGGTCGGCGTCGTAGAGGTTGATCAGCTGCTTGGCCTCGATGTCGGTGCTCGCGATGAGCATGTCCGCGGCCTCGACCACCTGCTCCTCGCCGATGATCCGGGCGGTCGGCTCGGGGACGTCGCCGGCTGCCAGCGCGGCGTTCTTGACCTTGGCCATCGTGTGCATGGTGTGCACCAGTGGGACACCCCAGCGGTCGCGGGCCAGCGCTCCGACCTGGCCGCTGAGCCAGTAGTGCGAGTGCACGAGGTCGTAGTGGCCGAGCGGCTTGGCCGCCTCGGTCCGCAGCGCTTCGCGTGCGAAGACGCACAGCTGGCTGGGCAGCTCGCCCTTCGCCAGCCCCTCGAACGGTCCGGCGTGGATGTTGTGGACGGTGACGCCGTCGTACGCCGCGAGCACCGGCTCGTGCCTCGACGACGTGGCACGCGTGAAGATGTCGACCTCGATGCCGGCCGCCGCGAGCCGGCGGGACAGCTCGATCACGTAGACGTTCATGCCGCCCGCGTCGCCGGTGCCGGGTTGGTCGAGTGGCGACGTGTGCACGCTGATCATCGCCACGCGGCGTACGGCGTCGGCCTCGGTCAGCTCCACGGCGTACCTCCTCCCCCCGCACAACACGGGCCCAAACCGCTCCAACATCGCCGGTCGTCCGGGGATTCCCGGCGCCCTCAGAGGGTCTCGTGGAGCACGGGCCTCCGCCGGAGAAGCTGCACCCCCGAGATCAGCGCGACCACGGCGCCGAAGGCGGCTTCGACGACGGTCCGGTCGGAGACCGCGCCGAGGATCAGGCCGAGCACACCCCAGACCAGGGTCGGCAGCGCGAGCGCCACGAACAGCCGCAGCAGCAGGAAGTCGCTCCTGACCAGCAGCAGGCCGAGCTCGATCAGGGCCACGGTCAGCAGCGCGGCTCCGACCCACAGCAGCGCGTCGGCCGCCGTGCCACCGCTGGCCAGGAAGTAGGTGACGAGCCAGGCGACCCCACCGACCAGCCCGCAGACCTTCGCGACGCGGCGCGGGCCGGTGAGCCCCCGCGCGGAGTCCGTGTGTCGTCCCATCGGGCCCTCAGTGTGCCATCCGGCGACAGCCCGGCACACCCGCCCGGCAGAATCATCCGCATGAGCCGTCGTACCGCCGTCGTGACCGGGGCCAGCAGCGGGATCGGGGCCGCCACCGCCCGTGCCCTTGCCCGTGAGGGGTACGCCGTGTGCTGCGCGGCCCGCCGGAGCGACCGGATCGAAGCGCTCGCCGCCGAGCTCGGCGGCACCGCGGTGACTTGCGACGTCACCTCTCCCGAGTCGGTGGCCGGGCTCGCCGCGGCGGTCGGCGACAGCCTCCACGTGCTGGTCAACAACGCCGGCGGCGCGTTCGGCATGTCGCCGGTGGCCGACGCCGATCCCGAGGAGTGGCGCCGGATGTACGACGTGAACGTGCTGGGCCTGCTCCACGTCACCCGCGCGCTGCTGCCCGCGCTGCGCGCGAGCGGCGACGGGCTGATCGTCAACGTCGGCTCGACCGCGGGCCGCATCGCCTACGAGGGCGGCGCGGGCTACACGGCCGCCAAGCACGGCACCAAGGTCGTCACCGAGACGCTGCGGCTGGAGCTGCTCGGCGAGCCGATCCGTATCAGCGAGATCGCCCCCGGGATGGTGCGGACCGAGGAGTTCGCCACGGTCCGCTTCGACGGCGACCAGGCCCGCGCCGACGCGGTGTACGCCGGCGTACCCGACCCGCTCCTGGCCGAGGACGTCGCCGACGCCATCGCCTGGATCGCCACCCGGCCCTCCCATGTCAACATCGACGAGCTCGTGATCAAGCCCCGCGCCCAGGCCGCCGCGCACAAGGTCCACCGGGTCTGATCGGTGGGACGACTGTCGCGCGACTGCCCGGCGGGAGAGACTGCAGCCCATGCAGACGATCGGACTGGTCGGCGGGATGAGCTGGGAGAGCAGCGCCGTCTACTACCGCGACCTCAACCTCGGAGTCGCCGCCCGGCTGGGCGGCCTGTCCTCCCCGAAGCTCGTGCTGAGCACGGTCGACTTCGCCGAGCTGTCCGCACTCGAGGACGAGGAGCGCTGGCAGCAGATCGGTGAGCTCCTCGCGGAGGCCGCCCGCGGGGTCGAGCGCGGCGGCGCCGACTTCCTCCTGCTCTGCACCACGACGTTCCACAAGGTCGCCGACCAGGTCGAGGAGGCCGTGAGCATCCCACTGCTCCACCTCGGCGACGTGGTGGCCGAGGAGGTACGTCGGCAGGGCGTGTCGACGGTGGGCTTCATCGGCACGTCGGTGGCCATGTCCGACACGTTCTTCATCGACCGGCTCGCGCGACACGGCCTCGAGACCGTCGTACCCGACGCGCGTCACCACGAGTGGATCAACAGCGCGATCTACGACGAGCTCGTGCACGGCCGGGTCGTGGACGCCACCCGTCGGCGGGTGCTGTCGGTGATCGAGGAGCTGTGGGACGCCGGGGCCGGCGGGGTGCTGCTCGGATGCACGGAGCTCGAGCTGCTGGTCAAGCAGGCCGACTGCGAGCTGCCGGTCTTCCCGTGTACGACTATGCACGTGGCCGCCGCACTCGATCGGGCCCTGGCCGGCTGATCTTCGTCAGGAGCCCATCGGTGTCATCGCCGGTGCGTGCCCGGGCACGGTGAGACCCGGCACGGTGTCCGGCGCGAGGAGCACGAGCACGCCGAGGACCAGGAGCACCAGCGCCGTGCCGTACGTCGCCGTACGGCGCCAGGGCAGGACCTTCTCGAGCGCGATGAGCCCGGCGACGACGGCCATCCAGGTGACGCTCATGACTCCCAGCGCGAAGAGGGACGCCATCAGTGCCCAGCAGCACCCGACGCACCACGCGCCGTTCTCGGCTCCCATCCGGAAGGCGCCGGTCCATCCCGTGCGCCAGGAGCCGAGGAGGAAGCCGAGCGGGCTGCGGCACTTGCCGAGGCAGACGTCCTTGAGCGGTGTCAGCTCGTAGACGGCGGCCACGATCAAGGTGGCGCCGGCGATGGGGCGGCCGGCGGCTCCCCAGGCCAGGTCGCCGCCCGCGACGCGGCGGCCGGCCAGCCCGATCAGGAACGCGACGACTCCGGCGCCGGCCCACGTGGCGAGGTAGCCGCTCGTGAACACCAGCGGCACCATCCGCGACGTGGGGTTCATCCTCGCGTACAGGGCGATCGTCGGAGCGACCGACGGGAACATCATCGCCGCCATCATCACCACCCAGACGCCGACGAACCAGCCGAACGCCCCGAGTCCGGTCCAGGGTCCGGCGTCCATGCCGCGCATCTGTCCGACCGTCCACCACCAGCCGGCCGCGGCCAGCACGAGGAGGGCGCCGACCAGGCCGAGCTGAGCGCGGCTGGCGTCGTACGCCGGACGAAGACCTGGGTCGGCGGTCACCGTCGACTCGACGCCGGTCATGCCCTCAGGCGGACCAGGAGAAGTCCGACGTCGACAGCCCGGTCTTCCCTTCGTACTCGATCCCGAACGCGCTGATCCTGGACCGCTTGGCCTCGGCCATCGTCAGGCTCGACCCGGCCGGGTGGAACATCCCGGAGAACCTCACCGGCTCACCGGTCTCCACTCCGAACGGGACGATGTCCTCGATCTCGAAGTCGATGAAGTCGCCGATGCGGACGCTGTGCCGCAGCCCGTCGTCCTCGACGTCGATGGTCGCGCGCTCCACGCCGAGCATCTCGCCGATCAACGGAGCGAGCCCCGCCATCGGCCCACCCAGGGCGCCACTGAAGACCTGGACGAGCTGGTCGAACTGGGCGTCCGTCGCGTGGTCGTCCACGAAGACACCGACCCGCCAGTTGCCGTCCGTCATCACCTTGGGTGTGTCCGCGACGAGTGCCACCTTGCATCCGGCGATGTCCGTGCCGTCGACCGCTCCCTCACGGATGTTGAAGACGAGCGTCACCCGGCAGAAGTCGTAGGTCGCGCCGTGGTCGAACGACAGGTTGCACGGGCACATGAGCTCGCAGGAGCAGGTCTCGGCGTAGCTGCCCTTCAGGTTCCAAGCCATCGAAGCCCCCTTTCACGCCAATGAACCATCCTCCCGCCGTCGCAATCACCCGTCAACGCGCTCGGGGCGGCGGTCCCAGCCATCATGCGGCCGTGAGGTTCCTGGTCACGTCGGTCCTCGCCCGTGGGCACCTCGACCCGGTGCTGCCGCTGGCGATGGCGGCTCGCGCGACGGGGTACGACGTGCGGGTGGCTCAGGCCCCGCGCTGAAGGCGTGACGATTTCGGGACTGTTGGCGCTGTAGGGAATGAGGGCCCCCCGCCCTCGAGTCCACGTGGCCCGCACTGACTCGAGCCCGCACGCCACTGGACGCCTGCCACCCCCAGAGGGGCGTCGACACTCCCCTCGTGCCAACCCCTTCGAGAAGGACAACCATGAATCGGTTCCGCACCACTGCCGTAGCGTTCGCCGCCACCCTCGCCGTCGGGTCGTTCGTGTCGGCCGCTCCGGCAGCGTTCGCCCACCCCACGCACGATGTCACCTGCGCCAGTCAGCAGGCTCACCTCGACAAGGCCACCGCCAAGCTCGCCGATCTCACCGCCAAGTTCGCCGCGCACCCGACCCAGAAGAACCACAAGGCCAAGAAGGCACAGGTCCAGCGAGTCGCCCACGCGACGGCTCGACTCGACGCCTGCCTCGCGGCATCGTCCAGCTGACGCTTGCCACGCAACACGGCCCACCGGTCCCACTGACCGGTGGGCCGTTGCTGTCTCAGTGGGCGGGAGCCGGCCCGGACAGCGGTCGCCATTCCCGCCGGAGCAGCCCGTAGACCCACGAGTCCGACACGTCGCCGTTCACGACGCAGTCCTCCCGCAGCGTCCCTTCCCGGACGAACCCGAGCTTCTCCAGGACGCGGGCAGATGCCACGTTGCGCGTATCCGTCTCGGCCTGGACTCGGTTCAGGTCCAGCATGTCGAAGGCCCACTGCAGCACCGCGCCTGCGGCTTCCGTCGCGTAGCCGTGGCCCCATGCCGCGTCATCGAGGCAGTAGCCCATCGACGCGCTGCGGAAGTCCGGGTTCCACCGGGTCAGGCTGCACCAGCCGATGAAGCCGCCGTCGGAAACCCGGTCCATGGCCAGCCGCGCCCCGGTGCCCTCGTCCGCCAGCTGTCGGCAAGCCGCGATGAAGCGATCCGCACGCGCACGGTCGCTCCAGGGCGGCGAGTCCCAATAGCGCAGTACGTCGGCGCTGCTGTGCAGCGCGAAGAGGGCGTCCCCGTCCGCGTCGGTGAAGGGGCGCAATCGCAGGCGCGCGGTGCGCAACGTGGGGGTGGGCAAGGACATGCGCGCCATCTTGCCTCGCCCTGAAGGCGACCGGACGACCGACTCCGCGATGGCCCCGAGGCAAGCAACCGCGGCGAAACCTCAGCGGGTTCGGACAACGGGTCCGTACGCTCTGCCTCGTGCGGAAGCTCATGGGACTGGCGCCGGTGCTCGTCCTCTCGTCGGCAGTCGTCATCAGTGCCGTGACCGGACTCAACCTGAGCCAGGACTCGTCGCCGCAGAGCGTCGCCGATGCACTCGGGTGCCAACACGTCAGCACAGGCACGTCCGCCGCCGGTGTCATGCAGGAGATCTGCACCTACCACGGGGACCGCATCATCATCTGGTCGTACAGCCGCGGATCGAAGGTGGTGTACCCCGTGAGATGGATGGAGAGCGGGATCGAGGGACCTACGTGGATCATCGGCTGCGGGAGCGCTGCAGCCTGCGTCGCGATTCGCGGCAGGCTCGGCGGGCAACCCTTGGCAGATGCCTGGGCGGGGAGCTCGATCGAGGTTCAGTAGCCGGGCACAGCCCACACGTGTGCGATCCCGACCACTGGGTCGGCATGAGTGCGACAGATAGGGCCTATGGGTGGAGGTGACCTCCGGCAGCGGCCCGTATCACTGACCCGACGGCTCCCCGCCGGTGAGCCTCGGCCGACTCTCCCATTCCCTCACCCCACAATTGGTCGCGAGACGAGTCCCCTCGTGCCTCGACGGGATCGACCATCCACCTGGCCGAGAGGGGCTGGACCACGTGCGGGCCATCCTGCTGAGCAGCGGACTCGCGGTGGCCTGCTCGCTGCTCGGCACGTGGTTCGCCATCGGATGGTTCACCCGACACGGCTTCGGCCAGCCGATCAGGGACGACGGTCCGGTGACCCACCACGTGAAGCGGGGTACGCCGACGATGGGTGGTCTGGTGATCATGGCGAGCGCCACGGCGGCGTACCTGATCGCCACGATCCTGACCGGTGGGCGACCGAGCGCCAGTGGCTGGCTCGTGCTGCTGCTCTTCATCGGCTGCGGGGCTGTGGGGTTCCTCGACGACTTCATCAAGGTGTACACGCAGCACAACCAAGGCCTGAGCAGTAGCGCCAAGATGGCCGGTCAGACCCTGATCGCTCTCGGGTTCGGGTTGTTGGCCACGCGCTTCTTCGCCGACGAGCGAGGTGTCCGGCCGGCGTCGTCGTACATCTCGACCACCCACGACTGGGGGATCAAGCTGCCGCTGGTCGTGGTCCTGCTGGTCATCTGGTTCATCGTCACCGCGACCTCCAACGGCGCCAATCTCACCGACGGAGCCGACGGCCTGCTGGCTGGCACCTCGACGATGATCTTCGGCGCCTACACGCTCGTGAATGTCTGGCAGAGCAACCAGCGGTGCGGATCCTCGCGGTCCTCGGTGATGCCGTCACATTGCTACCAGGTGCGCGACCCTCTCGACCTCGCGGTGCTCGCGGTGGCCATCAGCGCGGCCTGCGTCGGCTTCCTGTGGTGGAACGCCAAGCCCGCGCGGATCATCATGGGCGATGTCGGCTCCCTCGCCATCGGGGGAGCTCTGGCCGGGCTGGCGATCATGTCTCGTACCGAGCTCCTCATGGCCGTCATTGCCGGACTGTTCGTACTGGAGACCATGTCTGTGTTGCTGCAGATGAGCTACTTCAAGTTGACAAGGCGGATCACGGGCACGGGGCGCCGCATCTTCCGAATCGCCCCCATCCACCATCACTTCGAGCACCTGGGATGGGTCGAGGTCACGCTGGTGATCCGCTTCTGGATCATCTCCGGGATCTGCGTGGCCTCCGGGCTCGGCATCTTCTATGCCTCCTGGTTGGCATGACCCGAGAACGTCCGCTCAAGCAGACCCGCGCACGACCCGCGGCCGGCGCCTGCGTTGCCCACGGGAACCTCAGCGTGCGAGCGTGCCACCATGTTGAGACTCGGAGCGGTAGTGATGAAGGTGTCAGACGTCGACCGAGCAGCTGCCTTCTGGTCATCGGCGCTCGGCTATGAGAAAGAACCAAGCAATCCCGCGTTCCTGGTGCCAGACGGCGCACCCGGCACTCGGCTACACCTCGATGACGAAGATGGGACGCACCTCGACCTCTGGGCTGACGGTGAGGCCGATCAGCGGGCCGAGGTCGAGCGCTTGATCTCCCTGGGCGCTCGGAGGGTCGACTGGGAGTACCCCGACGATGCCGACTTCATTGTCCTCGCTGATCCCGATGGCAACCTGTTCTGCGTCATCTCCTGAGCCGCTGGATGTGTCCGCCTGCTCATCGCCACCGGTGCGCACCGGATCCCGGCGGGAGAGCGCGTTGCGACCAGTCCCTGCGGGTTTGTCAGCCCGGCTGGGGACTCCAGTCTTCGGGCGGACCTTCGGGGTATTGCGCCATACCCTCTCGCAACCTCGCGGCGAAGGCATCGAAGGCGTGGCGTGGCCAACCCTCTGGGGGTGCTGAGGACCCGAAGCTGGTCACGCGCGGGCCTCTGAGGGGTTCGGGGATTGCGGGGGCGGGACTTCCGAACTGTGACGCGATCAGGTCGAGTTGCGCTTCGACGGCGGCGACCTCGCCTCGCATCCGCAGCGCGTCGGTCAGGAGTGGCGTGCTTCTCGAGGGCCCGCCCCCTCCCCGGAGCTCGTCGATGATGGCCTCGAGACTGGTGCGCTTCTGCAACCACGGAAGTCCTCGCGCGCAGCGTCGGCCACCTCGCGGAACACGCGCTCGTTGCCGTCGAGGCCTCCGCGGCGATCAGCCAACGGTCGCCCTCATGGGCCTCCGGCCCGCCGAGCAATGCGACGAGCGGGTGACTGATGGTGCGCTCGGGCTAGGGGCTGTTTCCTGCCGAGGGTAAAACCTCGCGAACGGCGGTAAAACCGGTTCCGTGCTCCGTGGCGGGCTCCGCCACGGATTCGGGTGTGGGTCGATGCCTCGAGCAACGATCTCTCAGCCGGTAGCCCCTGGCGCAACGCCGGGCCCCTCCCGCGCCCGCCCGGGGCCCGGCGGACCCGCGTCACCAGGAGGCGAGTGGCGCGTTTCCCTGTCGAAGGAGGCAACAACTATGAGCGCCAACACCCCCCATGGTGCCCACGGTTGTCCGTGCGAGGACTGCCTGGGAGCAAGGATCCGGATGACTGCCGACCTGGCGAACCGTGACCGCACGATCGTGCCCCTGTGGGCGCGTCAGCGCCGGTTCCGCGTCCGGCCGGCCGCCGCCGAGATGATGCGCCGAGTTCCTCTCACCGCCTAGCCCCCCAGGCTTCCCTTCGAGAGCCGGGTCGTATGCCTGAGGACGGTCCATGGATCGTCCTCAGGCACACGACCCCACGAACGACGATGCGAGGCGGTGCCCGATCCGCCGATAGGATCGAACGCCGATCCCCCGCCTGCGAAAGCGACGTCGTACGACCATGCCTGTCACCCGTTCCGAGCTCCGCAACGTCGCCATCGTCGCCCACGTCGACCACGGCAAGACCACGCTGGTCGACGCGATGCTCCACCAGGCCGGCGCGTTCACCGCGCACCAGGAGGAGGCCGGCGTCGCCGATCGGGTCATGGACTCCGGCGACCTGGAGCGCGAGAAGGGCATCACGATCCTCGCCAAGAACACCGCCGTGCACTACACCGGTGCCAGCGCCCCCGAGGGCATGACGATCAACATCATCGACACCCCCGGCCACGCCGACTTCGGCGGCGAGGTCGAGCGCGGGCTGTCGATGGTCGACGGCATCGTGCTGCTGGTGGACGCCAGCGAGGGACCGCTGCCGCAGACGCGCTTCGTGCTGCGCAAGGCGCTGAACGCCGACCTGCCCGTGGTCCTCGTGGTGAACAAGGTCGACCGATCCGACGCCCGCATCGCCGAGGTCGTCGACGAGACCTACGAGCTCTTCCTCGACCTCCTCGACGAGCACCACAGCCAGGACGCGCTCGACTTCCCGGTCGTCTACGCCAGCGCCAAGGCGGGCCGCGCGTCGCTCACCCCGCCGACCAACGGCACGATGCCCGACTCCCCCGACCTCGAGCCGCTCTTCCGCACGATCCTCGACACCATCCCGGCTCCGACGTACGACGAGGGGGCACCGCTGCAGGCCCACGTCACCAACCTCGACGCCTCGCCGTTCCTGGGACGGCTCGCGCTGGTCCGGGTCCACCAGGGCACGCTGCGCAAGGGCCAGAACGTCGCCTGGCTGCAGCGCGACGGCTCGCAGAAGACGGTGAAGATCACCGAGCTGCTGATGACCGAGGGACTCGAGCGGGTCCCGGCCACCGAGGCTGGGCCGGGTGACATCGCGGCCATCGCCGGCATCCCCGAGATCACGATCGGCGAGACCCTCGCCGACCCGGACAACCCCCTTGCGCTGCCGCTGATCACCGTCGACGAGCCCGCGATCTCCATGACCATCGGCACCAACACCTCGCCGCTGGTCGGCAAGGTCAAGGGCCACAAGGTCACGGCGCGCCTGGTCAAGGACCGCCTCGACCGCGAGCTGGTCGGCAACGTCTCGCTGCGGGTGCTGCCGACCGAGCGGCCCGACACCTGGGAGGTGCAGGGCCGCGGCGAGCTGGCGCTCGCGATCCTGGTCGAGCAGATGCGCCGCGAGGGCTACGAGCTGACCGTGGGCAAGCCCCAGGTCGTGACGCGCGAGATCGACGGCAAGGTGCATGAGCCCGTCGAGCGGCTGACGATCGACGCGCCGGAGGAGTACCTCGGCACCATCACCGAGCTGCTGGCCAGTCGCAAGGGCCGCATGGAGCAGATGACCAACCACGGCACCGGCTGGGTGCGGATGGAGTTCCTGGTCCCGGCCCGCGGCCTGATCGGCTTCCGCACCGAGTTCCTCACCGAGACCCGCGGCACGGGCATCGCCCACCACGTGTTCGAGAAGTACGAGCCGTGGGCCGGCGAGATCCGCTCCAGGGCGTCCGGCTCGCTGGTGGCCGACCGCACGGGTGCCGCGACGGCGTACGCGATGACCAACCTGCAGGAGCGCGGCATCATGTTCGTCGAGCCGACCACCGAGGTCTACGAGGGCATGATCGTCGGGGAGAACTCCCGGGCCGACGACATGGACGTCAACATCACCAAGGAGAAGCAGCAGACCAACATCCGCTCCGCCACCTCCGACAACTTCGAGAAGCTCGTGCCGCCGCGCCGGCTGTCGCTCGAGCAGTGCCTGGAGTTCTGTCGAGAGGACGAGTGCGTCGAGGTCACGCCGCAGTCGGTGCGGATCCGCAAGGTCGTCCTCGACCAGCACGACCGGGCCAAGACGGCGGCGCGGGCCCGCAAGGGCGCCCGCTGACCCCGGGTCAGTCGTGCAGGTGGTCCTGCCAGTCGGCCGGTACGGCGCCGGCCGGTCCGGGCACGGGCTGATCCACGGGGTGACAGTCGGGGTCCGCCAGGAGGGGTCCGTCCAGGAACTCCTCGCGGTCGAAGTCCCACATCCAGTCCTCTGCCGGCTCGAAGCTCGCGATCACCGGGTGACCCGACTCGCGCCAGTGCGCCGTCGCGTGCTGGGCCGGCGAGGTGTCACAGCAGCCGACATGTCCGCACGCCGCGCACCGGCGTAGATGCAGCCACCAGCCGCCCGCTGCCAGACACTCCACACAGCCGGTACCGGAGGGTGGGACGGACGGGTCGATGGCTTCGAGACTCACGCCCTCCACCCTCCCACACGGGTGTTGGGCCCACTTCCGGGTAGTCCCTGACGATTCGGCTGCCAAATGCCCGAAATCACAGCCGTTTCGTCAGGGACTACCCAAAGGGGACCGATGGGGAAGGCGGATCAGGGAAGAGGGGTCAGCCGGCCCGGAGGCGCAGGCGAAGGAGGCGCTCGCGCTGGCCCTCGTCCAAGCCGCGGCGCTGCTCGACGGTGAACGTCGGGGTCCACCAGCCCGGCAGCTGGGCCGTCCACGCCCGGTCGGCGACGGGCATCCTGGCCGCCCGGGCATACGCCTGGAGGAGGCGGGTCACGAACCCAGCAGGCTCGGCGAGGTCGGCGGCGAGCATGGTGACGTACTCCAGCCCGACCGCGCGGAACAGGCCCTCGCGGCGTACGTCGCGCGCGCGCTGGGCTCCCTCGAGATGGAGCGCTCCGTCGTACTCACCGACGACGCCGGCCATCGGATCGAGCAGGTCGGGAGTTCCGATGAGCCGTCCGGCGAGGTCGAAGACCGGGTGGTTGCACGCGGGGCGCGGAAGGGCGGCCTCGCGACACCACAGCTGACGCATCGTCACCTCGGTCGGCGACCAGGCGTTCTCGTCCATGTCGTCCAAGGCATCACGCATCTGTCCGATGCCGGTCCATCCCGGGTGTGCCGCGGCGTACGCGACGGCCTCCTCTCGGCTGACCAGATCGGAGTACGCCGCCATGTCGGCGACGGTGACCGCCGCCGTGTGACCGCGCGCGTACCGCATCTCGAAGAAGAGCGAATGCGCCGGAGTCGTCACCATCAAGCCGCGATGCCCGGTCAGCTCCGACGGGCTGAGCCGCTCTTCGCTGGGGGTCGTCCCTGCGTGTGGCCGGATCGACCTGTCAGCGGTGGCCAGTACGACGGGGCGTTGCGTCCGGCCACCGGGCTCGAGTCCGGCGAACCAGACCCCGCCCCACCAGCGCAGACCCGCCCAACCGGTCACCCCGCCGTACGCCGGCAGCCGCGCCGCGGCTTCGACGATGCGCTGCTCGACCGTGGCCGCGGTGTCGGCCGGCACATAGAGCCCGCGGCTGCTCCTTCGCCAGGCCGGACCCCGTGCTTCGCCGCGGGTCGGGCCGAGGCGACCCGTCGGATCCAGCCGGGAGGGCCAGACGAGCCGGGTCGGCAGCCCCATCGGTCGTCCGGTCCCACGCGCCGCCCCCATGGCGCGATGCTCCCGCAAGATGAGGCCGGGAGTTCCTGCTCCTCCACAGGTGCATCGGCCGGAACGGGGTAGTCCCTGACGAAAGGGCTGCCAAATGCCCGAAATCACAGCCGTTTCGTCAGGGACTACCCAGAAACTTCAGAGACCAACCAGCGGGAGAGCAGGGTGCCTTGGTCCTCGACGAGGGTGTGGAGGGTGAGGGGTACGTCGATGGGCGAGCCGTCCGAGATGCGGGGGTACTGACCCCCGACGACCAGCGGTACGACGGTCAGGTCGACCTCGTCGGCCGCGCCCTCGTCGAGCAGGTCGCGGAAGAGGTGGGGTCCGCCCTCGCAGAGCTGGTTGACCCACCCCCGTGCGGCGAGCTGCGCCTTCAGGGCGAGCAGGTCGACGCGGTTCTTGCCGGCCACGAGGACGTGATCTGAGCCGAGCAGGGCCCGCGCCGACCCGAGCCCCGGCGAGGCGGCGTACGTCGCGACCAGCACGTCTCCCGGTGGTGAGTCGCGGAGCTGGAGGGGCACCGAGGCCGAGCGCGACACGATGACCAGCGGCTTGCCGATGTCGCGGTAGCCCTCGGCGCGTGCCGTGCCGGCCCCGATCACGACGACGTCGCACTGCTCGCGCAACAGCTCGAACACCCGCTTGTCGACAGCGTTGTTGATCGACCCGCTGCGGCCGTCGGCACCGGTCGCGGCACCGTCGACGGTGCTCACGAAGTTCACCCGCAGCCACGGCGTCCGGGGTACGGCGTACAGGCGAGCGAGGTCGTCGCCCTCGCCGACGAGCACCCTCATCGCTCCACCTCCTCGGCCGGTTCGCCCCGCACCGCGGCGGCCGGCGGCCGCTGACCCAGGATCGACGCCACCATGTCGACGGTCTGCCGGGTCGCCCGCACGTCGTGGGTCCGGAACACCGTCGCCCCGAGCCAGGCCGCGACCGCGGTGGCCGCCAGTGTTCCGTAGAGCCGCTCGTCGGCGGGCAGGTCGAGCGTCTCACCGACGAAGTCCTTGCGCGAGATCGCCTGCAGCACCGGGAAGCCGAGCGCGACGACGTCCGCCGTTCGACGGACCAGCGTGAGCGAGTGTCGGGTGGTCTTGCCGAAGTCGAGCGTCGGGTCGAGCAGGATCCGTTCGCGGGGGATGCCGGCGTCGAGAGCTGCCTGCGCGGCCGCACCGAGTCGTCGTACGACGTCGGCGACGACGCCGTCCGGCTCCGGCGGGTAGGTGACGGCCACCGGGTCGGTCCGCGGCGGGAGGCCGCCGGTGTGCGAGCACACGAGCCCGAGCCCGGCCTCGGCCGCCGCACCGGTCAGCGCGGTGTCGTGCCCGGCCCAGGTGTCGTTGACCAGGTCGACGTCCAGAGGTACGACGGCCCGCACCACCTCCGACCGCCACGTGTCCACCGAGAGGATCACGTCGGGGTGTCTGCGCCTGGCCTCGGTGAGGAACGGCGTCAGCCGCTCCACCTCCATCTCGGCCGAGACGGGCTCACCCTCCTGCCCGGCGCGTACGGCGCCGATGTCGATGATGTCGGCTCCCTCGGCCACCGCAGCGTCCATCGCCTCGAGGGCGGCGTCGGGCCCGGCATGGCGGGCCGGCGCGTAGAAGGAGTCGCTGGTGCGGTTGATGATCGCCATCACCGCCGGGTGCGCCGCGTCGAAGGTGCGCCCGCGCAGCGTGAGAGCGGCCACCTCAGCCCAGGTGCCCGCGTACGGACACGTGGCCGGAGAGCAGGTTGCGAGCGATGGTGCGCCGCTGGATCTCGTCGGTGCCCTCGTAGATGCGTAGCAGCCGCAGCTCGCGGTACCACCGCTCGATCGGCAGCTCACGCGTGTAGCCCATGCCGCCGTGGATCTGCAGCACCCGGTCGACGATCTCGTTGGCGTGGACGCCGCCGTACAGCTTGGCCATCGACTGTGCCTGACGGGAGTCGATGCCCTGGTCGACCTGCCAGGCCGCGGTGAGCACGAGCCAGCGGAGCGCCTCGATCTCGACCGCCGAGTCGGCGATCATCCACTGGATGGCCTGCCGGTTGGCGATCGGCTCTCCGAAGGTCACCCGGTTCTTCGCCTGCTCCATCGCCATCTCGACCAGGCGCTCGCAGGCGCCGAGCGCTCGCGCGGGCAGCATGAAGCGTCCCTTGCCGATCCACTTCATCGCGAGGGCGAATCCGCGCCCCTCCTCGCCGAGGATCGCTGAGTGCGGCACGCGCACGTCCTGGAAGGACAGCGACGCCGGGCCCCACTGACCCATGGTCGGGATCTCCTTGGAGGTCCACCCCGCGTCGCGGTCGACGAGGAAGCAGGTGACCGACTCTCCTGAGCGCCCTTCGCTGTGCTTCTCCCGGTCGGTCACCGCGAAGACCATGCAGAAGTCCGCGATGTCGCCGCCGGTGATGAACGTCTTCTCGCCGTTGATCACCCACTCGTCGCCGTCGCGCGCGGCCGAGGTGCGGATGTTGCGCGCGTCGGAGCCGGCGTCGGGCTCGGTGATCGCGAAGCAACTGTGCTTCTCCCCGCTGATCGTCGGCTCGAGGTAGGCCTTCTTCTGCTCGTCGTTGGCATGGAAGAGGATGTTGTCGGCGTCGCCGCCGAACTTGAACGGCACGAACGTGCGGCCGAGCTCGACCTCGATCAGCGCGGCCATCAGCGAGCCGAGCCCCATCCCGCCGTACTCCTCGGGCGTGAGCACGCCGAAGAAGCCGGACCCCTTCGCCTTCTCCTGCAGCTCGCTGAGCAGCTCGAGCGTCATGCCCCGCTCGCCGTCGCGCTCGCGCTCGAGCACCGCCGACTCCAGGGGCATGAGCTCGCGGCTCACGAACGTGCGCACCCAGTCACGGATCTCGCGTTCCTCGTCGGTGAGCGTCAGGTCCATGGTCGAAATCTACTCAGCGTTGAGCCCCGCCTCGCGGACCGGCACCCGGCGAAGCCCGCGGACGGAGCCGGAGGCGAGGACCAGGAGGGAGACCACGCAGTACGCCGCGCCGGAGGCCATCAGCACCCCGCGGATGCCGAACGCCAGCCCGAGCGGGCCGAAGGCGAGCTGACCGACGGGCATCGCCACGAACGAGCCGAGGGCGTCGTACGAGTACGCCCGCGACAGCATCTGCTCGGGCACGTTCTCCTGCATGGCGAGGTTCCAGCCCATGCTGAAGACCTCGGTGCCGGCACCCGCGACGAACGCGCAGACCACCAGGAGTGCGACGTGGGGCGACCAGCCCAGCACGAAGATCGGCAGGCCGAGCAGGGCGACGCCGAGCATCCCGCTCTGCAGCGGCCGACGGAGCGGTCGGCGCAGCATCACCATCGTGGTGGCGATCAGTCCGATCGACTCCGCCGACAGCACGTAGCCCCAGCCCCGCTCCCCGATGGTGGCCTTGGCCTGGGCCGGCCCGAGCGTGAACCACGCACCGGAGTGGATAGCGTTCAGGACACCGAAGCCCAAGACGACGGCCCAGAGCCACGTCGTGCTGCGGAAGTACGTCCAGCCCTCGTGGAGCTCCTGGACGGTCGACGTGCGCTCCTCGCGCGGTGGCCGGGCCGGGAGTCGGACCGACCCGAGGATCACGGCCGCGGCGAGCCAGGTGGCGGCGTCGACGCCGAGCGCCCACCCCGGCCCGACACCGACGACGAGCAGGGCGCTGATGGTGGGGCCGACGATGCGCAGCGCTCCGCGGGAGAACGACTGCAGGGCGTTGGCCTGCTGCAGGAGCTCGCGCGGCACGAGCTGCGGCATGATCGAGGTGAACGCCGGGAAGGTGGCCGCGAGCACCGTCCCGTTCATGGCCTCGAGCACGACCAGCATCCAGATCTGGGCGGTGCCGGTGATGACGAGCCCGGCCGCCGCGCCCTGCGTGGCTCCCAACACCACCATCCCGGTCCGGAGGACGAGGGTGAGGGGCAGCCGGTCCGCGATCACGCCACCGAAGAGCAGGAACAGCACCAGCGGGACCGTGCTCGACGCGAGCACGGTGCCCAGGGCGCTCGGCGAGTCGTCGATCGACAGCACCGCGAACGCGAGCGCCACACCGGCCATCGTGCTGCCGGCGGTGTTCACCGTGCTGGCGACGAAGTACCACCGGAAGTTGCGATGGCGCAGTGGCGCGAAGCTCCCGAGAGTCGTGGACACGGTGCGGCGCTGCGGCCTAGCGGAGGAACCGGCGTACGGCGTGCGCCAGGCCTCGGGCGTACGTCGCGCGACCACGCCGCGAGGTCATCCGGCGCGCGTCGACCGGGTTGCGCATGTTGCCGAGCTCGACCATCACCGTCGGGATGTTCGAGAGGTTCAGGGTGCCGAGGTCGGAGCGGAAGTCGAGCCCGTCTCCACCCGCGATGTAGTTGGCGACCGGCAGCCCGACGCCGCGGAGCGCGGCGCGGGTGTCGAGCGCCATCCGTCTCGAGGGCTTGAAGATGTCGTGGGTCCAGGGCCTGCGATCGGTCGGCGCGATCACGTGGAAGCCGTGCGCACCGGCGGCGTAGGAGCCGTCACCGTGGATGCTGACCTTGAGGTCGGCGGGGAGCTTGTTGCCGTCGCGCCCACGGACGTCGACGCAGGGGCCCCAGCGGTCCTGACGGTTGGAGTGCCGGGTGAGGTGCACGGTCGCCCCGAGCCGCACCAGGCGCGTCCGCAGCACCCGCGCGACCCGCCAGGTGAACGTGGCCTCGGGGAATCCGGCGTTGGTCGCGGTGCCGGTGGTGTTGCACGCCTTCTCGAAGCCACCGGCCGGCACGAGCCGGTTGATCTCGCTCGGGAAGTTGTGGTTGCCCAGCTGGTGGCCCGGGTCGATCACGACGGTGCGGCCGCTGAGCGGGAGCCCCGACCCCATCTCGCCGGGCGGCGGAGACACGCGGAAGTCGCGAGTGGGGGACGCCCAGGCCGGGGCGACGAGCGTCATCGCCGCCGCCGCGAGCGCGACGGCGAGGCCACGCCCGAGGAGTACGGAGTGAGGGCCCGGGGTCACTCGTAGCCCAGCACTTCGTGACGTCGGTCGGCCCAGGCCAGCGCGGAGGCGATGGCGTCGTCGACGGTGAGCTCGGTGTGCCAGTCGAGCAGCTCGGCCGCCCGGTCGGCGTTGGCGAACGCGCCTATCGCGTCGCCGGGGCGGGGCGGGGCCTCGTTGAGCGGCACCTCGTGACCGAAGACCCGCTCGAACGCGCTCACCAGCTCACGCACGGTGACTCCACCGCCGCTGCCGACGTTGATGATCACGCTGGGGCTGCCCGCGGCGCCGATCACGGCGTCGAAGCGCTCGATCGCCCGCACGTGCGCCCGTGCGAGGTCCCACACGTGGATGTAGTCGCGGATGCCGGTGCCGTCGCGGGTCGGCCAGTCGGTGCCGGTGATCGTGAAGGACTCCCGCTGCCCCCGGGCGGCCATCACCAGCTGCCCGAGCACGTGGGACGGCTCCTTGGCGTAGCTGCCCGACTCGAGGTCGGGGTCGGACCCGATCGGGTTGAAGTAGCGCAGGATGATCGCGCGCAGGTCGGTCGCGACGGCCATGTCCTCGAGCACCTGCTCGATCATGCGCTTGGTCCGGGCGTACGGCGAGGCCGGGGCCAGCGGGTCGTCCTCGGTGACCTCGAAGTCGTCCTTGATCGCGTAGAGCGAGGCCGACGAGGAGAACAGCACCCGGGGCTTGCCGAGTGCGACCAGCTGGTCGAAGAGCTCCAGCGACTTCGCGACGTTGTCGCGGTAGTACTCGTAGGGCTGCGCCACGGACTCGGGTACGACGATCCGCGCGGCCATGTGGATGGTGGCGTCGAGGTCGGGGTGCTCATCGACGATCCGCGCCAGCAGGTCGCGGTCGGCGATGTCTCCCTCGTAGAAGATCCGGTCGCGGACGAAGGCCTGGGGGCCGGTGAGGAGGGAGTCGAGCACGACGGGCACGTGTCCGGCCTCCTCGAGGGCCTTGGCCGTCGTGGACCCGATGTAGCCGGCCCCGCCGGTGACCAGGATCTTCATGCCAGCAGAGTAACGAAGCGGCCGCGGCCGCCCGGCATCTTCGCGAGGGCCGTGGACGGCTCGACGTACACCCGAGGTCGTCTTTACCCCGTTCTGGGTAAACAGTGGGATAACGCTGCGAGGCAGGGCCGTGCCGCCCTACACTTTCAAACGCAACAGTTGTTTGGGGGTTGAGCGTCGGGGGACGCTGACCGTTGCACTGGGGGAAAGAAGTGCTTCACCATGGGCATTGCCCTTGAGCGTACAGTCCTGCCTGCGGCCAAGCCGCTTCGGATCCACAGCAGGGCCCTGCGCGCGCTGCCGTTGACGGCGCTGCTGCTCGACCTCAGCGTGGTGACCCTCACCGTCTTCCTGGCCGCCTACGGCCGCAACCACATGCTGCTCTTCGGCTCGGGCGCCGAGGTGAGCCGGCCTGTCTCGCTCGTCGGCGTGCCGCTCGTCATCTGCTGGATCGCGATGATCGCGGTCCGCGGCGGCTACGACCGCGGAGTCTTCGGCGCCGGCGCCGACGAGTACAAGGTCGTGATCAGCTCCAGCCTCTTCACGGCGGCGGCCCTCGGTATCGGCTGCTACCTCACCCACTTCGAGCTGTCCCGCGGCTTCTTCATGTTCGCGTTCCTGCTCGGCCCGCCGCTGCTCGGCGTCAGCCGCTACGCGCTGCGTCACTCGCTGCACAAGGCCCGCTCGCTGGGCACGCTCGGTCAGCGCACCATCATCGTCGGCAGCCCCGACCACGTCGACGCGGTCGCGTCGGTGTTCGTCCGTGAGCAGTGGCTCGGCTACCACGTGGCGGGCGCCCTCACCCCGATGGACGCCATGGTCGAGGAGACCCAGGGCGGCGTCCCGGTGCTCGGCAGTGTCGACGAGGCCGCGGCTCTGATCCGTGCCTACGAGGCCGAGGTCGTGTTCGTCGTCGGTGGCGCGTTCAGCGACCCGAGCGCGATGCGCTCCCTCCTGTGGGACCTCGAGTCCGACAACGTCCAGGTGATCATGGCGCCGGGCGTCACCGACGTCTCGAGCGAGCGGATCCGGGTCCGGCCGGTGGCCGGTCTCCCGCTGCTCCACCTCGACCGTCCGCGCTCCCAGGACGCCCTGCGCTGGGCCAAGCGCACCTTCGACATCGTCGGCTCGGCCGCCCTCCTCGTGATGGCTGCCCCCGTCATGCTCTGGACCGCCTGGCAGATCAAGCGCCACGACGGCGGCCCCGTCCTCTTCAGGCAGACGCGGGTCGGTCGCGACGGCAGCTACTTCACCTGCCTGAAGTTCCGCAGCATGGTGACCGACGCCGAGGCGATCCTCGCCGACCTGCACACCCAGGTCGGCCACGCAGACGGCCTGTTCAAGATGCAGGGCGACCCGCGCATCACCAAGCCCGGGCAGTGGATCCGCCGCTACTCCCTCGACGAGCTGCCTCAGCTGCTCAACGTGCTCCGCGGCGACATGAGCCTGGTGGGCCCGCGCCCGCCGCTGCCCAGCGAGGTCGACCGCTACACGCTGACCCAGTCCCGTCGGCTGCGGGTGCGTCCCGGCCTGACCGGCCTGTGGCAGGTCTCCGGCCGCTCCGACCTGTCGTGGAGCGAGTCGATCAGGCTCGACCTCTACTACGTCGACAACTGGTCGATGATCCAGGACATCGTCATCCTCACCCGCACCGTCGGCGCCGTGCTCGGCTCCAGAGGCGCGTACTGAGACTGAGCAGCAGCGTCCAGGGAACGAGGACGCTCCGTGGGCGAAGGAAGGTCGAGCGAGCCCGCGACTGAGGCACGAAGTCGCGCTGGGCGTGTCGAAACCCGGTGACGGTGCCTGGGGCCTGGACCGTGGTCTCGACAAGCTCGACCCACGACCCTCAGCCCGACCGACGGCTCCCGGACTGCTAGGGAGCGTCGTACGGGTCGGGGCCCTCTTCGAGCAGGGCCCGCAGGTAGGCGCCGTACCCGCTGGTCGTGAGCGAGTCGGCGCGGCGCGCCAACCCCTCGTCGTCGAGGAAGCCCATCCGCCACGCGACTTCCTCGGGGCAGCCGATCTTCAGCCCCTGCCGGTCCTCGATCGCCTGCACGAAGCTGCCGGCCGCGATCAGCGAGCCGACCGTCCCGGTGTCGAGCCAGGCGGTGCCGCGCGGCATCACCTCCACGTAGAGGCGGCCCGCCTCCAGATAGATGCGGTTGAGGTCGGTGATCTCGAGCTCGCCGCGGTGCGACGGCCGCAGGGTGCGCGCGTGCTCGACCACGTCGGTGCCGTAGAAGTAGAGCCCCGGGACCGCGAAGTGGCTGCGCGGATGCTCGGGCTTCTCCTCCAGCGAGGTCGCCCGCCCCTCGTGGTCGAACGACACGACGCCGTACGACGAGGGGTCGGCCACCTGGTAGCCGAAGATCGCGGCCCCGTCGATGTCTGAGAAGCGCCGGAGCTTCGTGCCCAGCCCCGGGCCGTAGAAGATGTTGTCGCCCAGCACCAGCGCCACCGGGCGGTCGCCGATGTGGTCCTCGCCGATCAGGAACGCCTGGGCGAGACCGTCGGGTGAGGGCTGGACGGCGTACGAGATCTCGACGCCGAGGTCGGAGCCGTCGCCGAGGAGCCGATGGAAGGCGTCCTGCTCGTGGGGCGTGGTGATGACCAGCACCTCGCGGATCCCGGCCAGCATCAGGGTGGTGAGGGGGTAGTAGATCATCGGCTTGTCGTAGACCGGGACCAGCTGCTTGCTCACCGCGAGCGTGATCGGATGCAGCCGCGAGCCGGTGCCACCGGCCAGGATGATGCCCCGCATGCGGCACATCCTAGGGAGGCCCACGACTCACCAGTGGCCCACGGCACCGCCGCTGCTCCTACGATCAGCCCATGGACCGCCTGCTCGTGACCGGTGGAGCCGGCTTCATCGGCTCCAACTTCGTGCGCCACGTCGTCGAGCACACCGACGCCCGGGTCACCGTCCTCGACAAGCTGACGTACGCCGCGAGCCCCGAGGCGCTGGCGGACCTGCCGGCCGACCGGGTCGAGCTGGTGGTCGGCGACATCACCGACGCGGCCACCGTCGAGCCGCTCGTGGCCGCCCACGACACCGTCGTGCACCTGGCGGCCGAGTCGCACAACGACAACTCCCTCGACGACCCCACGCCGTTCGTGCAGACCAACCTGGTGGGCACCTTCGTGCTGCTCGAGGCCGTGCGCAGGGCCGGTGCCCGGTTCCACCACGTCTCCACCGACGAGGTGTACGGCGACCTCGACCTCGACGACCCGAAGCGCTTCACCGAGGACACGCCGTACCGGCCCAGCAGCCCCTATTCGGCCACCAAGGCCGGCTCCGACCACCTCGTGCGGGCCTGGGTGCGCAGCTTCGGGCTGCGCGCCACGCTGTCGAACTGCTCCAACAACTACGGCCCGTGGCAGCACGTCGAGAAGTTCATCCCGCGGCAGATCACCGAGGTGCTCGAGGGCCGCCGCCCGCGCGTCTACGGCAACGGGCGGCAGGTGCGCGACTGGATCCACGCCGACGACCACAGCTCCGCGCTGCTGACGATCCTGGAGCGCGGGCGGATCGGGGAGACCTATCTCGTCGGTGCCGACGGTGAGCGGACCAACCTCGAGGTGGTGCGGCTGCTGCTCCGCCTGATGGGCCGACCGGCGGACGACTACGACCTGGTCGCCGACCGGGCCGGTCACGACGTCCGCTACGCCATCGAGTCCGGCAAGCTGCGCCTCGAGCTCGGCTGGCGGCCGCGCTTCGAGGACTTCGAGCAGGGACTCGTCGACACGATCGAGTGGTACGCCGGGCATCGCGACTGGTGGGGCCCCCACAAGCAGGACACCGAGGCGGCGTACGCCGCGAAGGGCCAGTGATGGGAGACCTCACCGTCGAGCGGACGCCGATCCCCGGTCTGCTGCTCCTACGGCTCGACCTGCGCGCCGACGACCGCGGCTGGTTCGTCGAGGCGTGGCAGCGCGCCAAGATGACCGCCCTCGGGCTGCCGGACTTCGGGCCGGTCCAGGCCAACATCGCGCACAACGCCGGGCGCGGGACGACGCGCGGCCTGCACGCCGAGCCCTGGGACAAGCTGGTGACGGTCGCCTCCGGAGCGGCGTACGGCGCCTGGGTCGACCTGCGCGAGGGCGCCACGTTCGGGACGACGTACGCCGTCGGCCTCGAGCCCGGGGTGGCGGTGTTCGTGCCCCGTGGCGTCGGGAACGGCTATCAGACCCTCGTGGACGACACGGCGTACACCTACCTGGTCAACGACCACTGGCGTCCGGACCTCGACTACCTCGCAGTGGACGTCGCCGACCCGGCCCTGGCCATCGCATGGCCGGTACCGCCGGCCGAGTGGGTGATCTCCGAGCGTGACCGGACGGCGCCGCCGCTCGCCGACGTGAGACCCCTGCCCGCGCTGACCTCGTTGGTGCTCGGTGCCGACGGACAGCTCGGCCGCGCGCTGTGCGCCGCGTTCCCCGGGGCCCGCGGGGTGACCCGCGCGGAGCTCGACGTCACCGATGCCGACCAGCTGGAGGCGTGGCCCTGGGCCGAGCACGACATGGTCCTGAACGCCGCGGCGTACACCGCGGTCGACCTCGCCGAGACGCCGGACGGACGGCGCGCGGCCTGGGCGGTCAACGCCGAGGGGCCCGCCGCGCTGGCCCGCCTCGCGGCACGACGCGGCTTCACCCTCGTCCACTTCTCCACCGACTACGTGTACGACGGGTCGCGCGAGACGCACGCCGAGGACGAGCCGTTGTCGCCGCTCGGCGTCTACGGCCAGTCGAAGGCCGCCGGCGACATTGCGGTCGCGGGCACCCCCCGGCACTACCTCCTCCGCACCTCGTGGGTCGTCGGCGACGGTCCCAACTTCGTCCGCACCATGGCGCGACTGGCCGACGAAGGGGCGAGCCCGGCGGTGGTCGCCGACCAGGTGGGCAGGCTGTCGTTCGCCGACGAGGTCGCCCGTGCGACGAGCCACCTGCTCGCCCGCCGCGCGCCGTACGGCGTCTACCACGTCAGCAACGGCGGCCCACCGATGTCGTGGGCCGAGGTGGCGCGCGAGGTCTTCACGCTGCGCGGGCGCGACTCGGCGGACGTCCGGGACACCACGACGGAGGAGTACGCCGCGGGCCGGACGGTCGCTCCTCGCCCGCGGAGCAGTGTGCTGGACCTGCGCCGGATCGAGGCGACCGGCTTCGAGCCGGCCGACGCGCGCGAGGCGCTCCGCGACTACTGCGCCTCGAGCCTTCCGTAGTCGTCGTCGAGCCGGACGATGTCGTCCTCACCGAGGTAGCCACCCAGCTGCACCTCGATCACGACCAGATCGTCGTCGTGGAGGTTGGAGATGCGGTGGGCCGTGCCGACGGGGACGTCCAGCGCCCCTCCTGCGGGTACGACGACCTCCTCGCCGTCCACCACACAGGTGGCGGTACCACTGACGACGGTCCAGTGCTCCGACCGCTGGTCGTGCGTCTGGTAGGACAGCCGGTGCCGGGGCCGGACCTCGATGCGCTTCACCTTGTAGCCGGGACCCTCGTCCAGCACGTGCCATGACCCCCATGGCCGCTCGGCGCTGATCTCCGCCATCAACGCTCCCTTCAGTCGCGCGAGTGGACGACAGTCTCCTCCATGTCGTCGTACAAGCGTGGCAGATCGGCGGTTCCGAGCTCGTCGGTGCAGGCCCGGGCCATGGCCTCGGACACGTCACTCCGACGGCCCGTGACGGGGAGGGCAGCCACCCGGTCGAGGTCGATCGCATCGACCGGGACGTGGGAGATCAACGCGTGCCACGGGCGCACGTCGCGCGGCTCGAGATCGCCGAACAGCTCCTCGTGGAGCTTCTCGCCGTGCCGCAGACCTGTGAACTCGATCGGGACCTGGCGGTGGTCGAGCGCGATGAGGTGGTGCGCCACGTCGAGGATCTTGACCGGCTTGCCCATGTCGAGCACCAGCGCCTCCCCGGGCCGCCCGATGGCTCCCGCCTGTACGACGAGCTGGCAGGCCTCCTCGATGGTCATGAAGTAGCGGGTGACGTCCGGGTGGGTGACCGTGATCGGCCCGCCCCGGGCGATCTGGTCGGCGAAGGCGGTCAGGACCGAGCCCCGGCTCCCGAGGACGTTGCCGAACCGCACGGACAGGAAGCTCCCGGTCCCGGTGCGGGCGTACGACGCGGTGATCCGCTCGGCGAGACGCTTGGAGTAGCCCAGGACACTGCTCGGGTTGGCGGCCTTGTCCGTCGAGATGTTCACCAGCCGCTCGACGCCGGCCTGGGTGGCCGCGCCCAGGACGTTGCGGGTGCCGACGACATTGGTCTTCACGGCCTCCGTGGGGTACTGCTCCAGCATCGGCAGATGCTTGAGCGCGGCCGCGTGGAAGACCACATCGGGGCGACGGTTGAGGAAGATCTGCTGGAGCGTCGCGGCGTCGCGGATGTCGCAGAGCACGACATCCCGGCCGTCGAGCATCGCCCGGCCGGTCAGGGAGAGCTGGACGGCGTGGAGCGCCGACTCGTCGCGGTCGAGCATGATCAGCTCCGACGGTCCGAACGCCGCGATCTGTCGGCACAGCTCGGATCCGATCGAACCACCCGCTCCGGTGACCAGGACCCGACGACCCGTGAGGTAGCCGGCGATCGACGCCACGTCTGTGTCGAGCTGCTTGCGCCCGAGGACGTCGCCGAGGCTGATGTCGCGGATGTCGCGGATGCCGACTTGGTCGCGCAGCAGCTCGGAGGTCGACGGGAGGACCTTCACGGGGACGCCGGCGGCCCGGCTCGCGTCCGCGATCCTCCCGATCACCTCGGACGACGCACTGGGGATGGCCACCACCACGACCTCGACCTCGCATTCCTCGACGAGCTCACCGAGGTGGGCGATGTCGCCGAGCACGGGAACGCCGCGCACCCGCAGGTGACGCTTGGCTCGGTCGTCGTCGAGGAACCCCACCGGTTGCCACTCGCTGCCGGCCTCGCGCAACATGGAGCCGACCAGGTCGCGGCCGGCATCCCCGGCCCCGACCACCAGGACCCGCGACGACGATTGCGACACGTCGGTCGCGGAGCTGCGCGCGATCAGCGAGCGCCACAGACCTCGTCCGAGCCCGGCCGCCACCACGAAACACAAGGTCGCCCCGACGGGCACCGAGCGGGCGACGTAGATCCGATGCAGGTTGCCTGCGAACACCACCAGCCCCGCCACGACGGCGAGGTTGGTGACCAGCAGCATCTCCTCGAGACTGCCCGTCGGAGCCCGCCCCATGACCACGCGCAGGACCAGGCCCAGCACGAAGTAGAGCGCAGCCAGTGCGGCCGCCACGGCGACCGCGTGGCGCCAGGGCGCGAGCCCTGGCTCCTCGTAGCGCAGCAGGGTGGCGACACCCGTCGCCGCTGCCCAGGCGAGCGAGTCGTAGGCCAGCTTGATCACCAGCCGGAAGCGCCGCAAACCCTTGATGCCATCCATGTCCGAGAACTCCTCCTGCCCCTACAGCGTGATCGGCAGATGTTTTGTTGCAGCGCGACCAGATCGATGCTCACCGAGGCGGTGGATCGTCCACCCGGTCGGATGCACGATCCGAGCGGAAGGTTCAGTGGTAGACGAGTACCGGGGAGCTGGTCACCCTGACTTTCTTGTGGTGATGGGTGTGCGAGACCTGACCGGTGACGGACTGGACGCGCCGCGCGCCCTTGGGCGCGCGCACGGTCTTCTTGCCCTTCGGGACCCAGTAGATCCAGCTCGTGTGCCTGCCGCGGCTCAGCGTGCACGTGTAGACGTGAGAGCGCCGGTCTCGCTGGCAGGCGTGGATCTTCTGACCGGTGAGCCACTTCTCCACCCGGGAGAAGGCCTTGCCGGCCGCGCTGGGCGTGACGCCGTCGGTCTCGACCATCTCGATGTCCACGACGTCAAGGCGGCCCCAGTCGAACCAGTACACCCGCTGGATCCTCGCGGCGGCGTCCAGCACGAAGTTGCGGACGACGTACGACGCCTGCTTGGCGTTACCCGAGTGGTGCACGATCGGGTTGTTGCCACCCACCACGCCGTAGTTGATCTCGACGTTCCACACCGGCGCCGTCACCTTGTGCTTGGCCAGGATGTGCCGCGCCTGGCCGATCAGGGCAGAAGAGTCCTCGGGCGTGCCGTCCTGCAGCGGGTAGGCGTCGATGCCGACCGCGTCGACGTACTGACCGATGCGCTTGCCGCCGACCTTCTGGGCGAAGAACCTGTTCATGAAGCGCTGCTCGAAGGGGAGTCGGAGCACCATCGCGGGGGAGACCAAGGTGGCCTCCGGAGCAGCATGGTGGATGATCTTGGCGGCGGCGGCCACGAGTACGGCGAGCTGCGGCGGGGTACCCGACCAGTTCGAGGCGATGTTGGCCTCGGGCCAGATCTCGTAGTCGAGCCGGGTGCCGTAGCGGCTGACGACCTGCCGCACGAAGGTCTTCCACGCTGCCAGGTCCGGCACGGTGGCCTGGATCTGCGGGCTACCGGGCGAGGTCGAGTGGAACGCAGGGGTCTGCCCGAGTACGAGCAGGGGCTGGGCGCCATGCGCGTGCGCCTGGTCCACGAGCGTGTCGAGGTGTGCGAAGTCGAAGACTCCCGGACTCGTCTCGAGGTTGGGCCAGTAGACACCGTTCAGCGTCAGGTTGACCGCGCCCACCTCGGCCTTCGGGAAGTCGGTGGCGAGGAGCGGAGCGTGCATGCCGAAGAAGCTGGAGGAGATCTTGGTGCCCGACCTGGATGCCTTCGAGGTGGCTCTGTCGCCGGCGGCGGAGTGACCGGTGGCCGTCGCCGATCCACACGCCTGCACTGCGAGGGCCAGGGCGGTCGCGGTCACCGTCACGCCGAGCCTGACGGCTCGACCGCGCATGGTCGGTCCCGACTTGTTCATTGCGGCCACATCCCCGAGTAGTCGACGTCCTACTCTCGCACGGTACCTGACGTGACCGGGTCCGACCGCATGCGGCCGACCCCACATACGACCGAACCCCGGGAGGGTTGGCCTCCCGGGGCTCGGCGCTTGTTGAAGCGTGCCGTCAGGCGCTGCGCGCCGGGCTCTTCTTGGTCGCGGGGCGCTTGGCGGTCTTCTTGGCCGACGCGGGCTTGCGGGCCGGGGTCCGCGTGGTCTTCGCCTTCGTCACCGTGGTCGCGGCCGAGGCGGCCGCGTCGTGGCTGGACGGCTGGCGACGGATGCGCCCGACCAGGCTCTCGCCGCGCTTGACCAGCTCGTCGTACGTGTCACCGGCCGAGGCGACCTGCTCGTCGACCAGCTTCTGCAGGCGGGTCGGGAAGGTCTGCACCTCGGACTGCAGGTCGGCCACGCGCTTCTCGATGAGGCGGCGACGGGCCTGGGCGTCCTTGTTGAGGGTCTCGACCCGCGTGCTCACGGCCTTGCTGGCCTGGTCGCGGAGGGCCTGCGGCTGGACGTCGAGGTTGCTGACGGACTTCTGCACCTCGTCGAGGCGCTTCTGGACGTCCGCGACGTAGTCACGCACCGCGCCGACCACGAGGTCGGTCACGCCGACGCCGGCGTACAGCGGACGGGTCGCACCCGCGGGGATCTGGGTGGTGATGTCGAACTTGGCCTTTGCCATGACTGCTCCTTCGGGGTGGGGTTGCCCGGCAGGCTGCCGGGGTCGATCAGGGGGCGTCCGTGCCGCCGTTGAGGGCGAGGAAGGACGCGTACACGTCGAGCAGGGTCTGCTTCTGCCGCTCGGTCAGCGCCGCGTCGCCGAGGACGGCGAGCTCGACCGAGCCGCCGACCCCTTCGTCCGCGCTGACGATGCCGGCGCGGAGGTAGAGCTGCTCCGCGGAGATGCGGAGCGCCTTCGCGAGCTGCTGGAGCACCTCGGCCGACGGACGGCGCAGGCCCCGCTCGATCTGGCTCAGATAGGGGTTGGACACGCCCGCCTGCTCCGCCAGCTGGCGAAGCGAGAGACGAGCGGAGACCCGCTGCTCGCGCAGGTAGTCACCGAGCGTCTCGACGGTCTTGCCGACCTTGCTCTTTGCCATACCTCCAGTGTGCTAGCAACAGTTAGCGCTCACAAGAGGCTAGCGTCGTGAAGATCGTCACAAGTCATCCAAACCCCAATGAAATATGGGGTTCTCCGAGCACTCTCGGTGCTGTCACCTGCTAGCACCAGAAGCAGGCGCGGATCTCACCGACCGGGACGCCACCACCGAGCAGCTCGAGCCGACCCGTACGGCGTACGGCGTCCGCATCGACCCCCTCGTCGTCCAGGACCCCCGAGCGACGCAGCGCCTCTGCCATCAGCACCGGCCGCACCCGCGGCGCGCCGTCGTCCGCCTTGAGCGCGAACGCCCGCCCGTCCGGGAGCGCGACGGCATAGCAGCACTCGGCGCCGGCCTTGCCCACCGCGCCCGGAAGCGCGGTCAGCAGGGCGCGCTCGTCGCGCGTCGTGCCCGACACGAACGCCGGGTGGGCGCGGATCGCGTCGGCGATCCGGGAGGCGTGAGCGTCGGCCGCACCGGACCCGTCGACCCCGAGGGCGAGCCGCCGGAAGGCGGTGGCCAGGCCGACCAGCGAGGTGGAGAAGAGCGGCGCACCACAGCCGTCGACCGCCGTGACCGCGATCGGCTCGCCGGTGAGCTCGGCGAACGTCGTCGCGAGCCTCTGCTGCAGCGGGTGATCGGCGTCGCGGTAGGTGGCGGTGGGCCAGCCGTTGACGACGCAGGTGGCGAGCATGCCCGCATGCTTGCCGGAGCAGTTCATCAGGATCGGTGCCCGGGTACCCCCCGCTCGGACCAGCTGCTCCCGAGCAGCGTCGTCCAGCGGGAAGTCGGGCGGCGTCTGCAGGTCGTCCTCGGAGAGGCCGGCGCCGGCCAGGATGCGGCGTACGCCGTCGACGTGGAAGGGCTCACCGGAGTGGGAGGCGCAGACCAGCGCGAGCAGGTCCGGAGGGAGGTCGAGCCCCACCCGGACCATCCCCAGCGCCTGCACCGGCTTGTTCGCCGACCGCGGCAGGATCGGGACGTCGACGTCACCGACCGACCACGACACCTCGCCGTCGGCACCGAGCGCGACGACCGACCCGTAGTGGTGGCCCTCGACGAAGCCGTTGCGCACGATCTCGGCGACCTGGACGACGGGGCTCATCCGCGAACGGTCCGCACGGTCGGCACGGGGCCGGGTGACGGGTGGGTGTCGGCAGGCACGCGGCCAGGGTAGCGACGCTGGCAGGATGGTCCCGTGCCGACGCCCCAACACTGCCCGACCGCGCGGGAGCTGGCCGATCTCGAGCTGCTGACCAGTGGCGCGCTCCTCCCACTCGCGGGGTTCAACGAGCCCGGCTCGCCGATCACGCTCGCGCTGCCCACCGAGCTGGCCGGACAGGAGGTCGAGCTGGTCGACCCGGAGGGCCTGCCCCTCGCGCGGCTCTCCCCGGACGGGACCGTCGAGCCGCTCACCCATGCCCAGCACGGACCGTTCCGCCGTCTCCACCTCTCGCTCGCCCAGGTCCGCGAACGCCACGCGGGCGCCACCTTCGTACCGGTGGTGGACGCGTTGACCGAGGCCGAGATCGACCGCCTGGCAGCGCTCGGCACCCCGGTGGTGCTCCTGGCGCTGATCGGACCGGGCACCCCGGAGCTGTCGCCGGTCGCGCTGCTCCGGGCCTCGCTCGCGGTGGCGGCCCGCCTGCCCGCGGCCTCCGTCGTCGCCGTACCACTCGCCACGCACGACGACCCGGACGTCGACCACGAGCTCGGCGTCCGTGTGGTCGCGGCGTACGCCGGACCCGACCCGGTGCTCGCCCTCGGAGACACCGACGGCGACTACCCCGACGACGTCGCGGCGATCGTGGCGGCCGACCGGCCCGGACCCGAGCGCCAGGGACTCGTGCTGTTCTTCACCGGTCTGTCCGGCAGCGGCAAGTCGACCGTCGCGCAGGCCGTCATCGACTCCCTGCTCGAGACGGGCCAGCGCACGGTCACCAGCCTCGACGGCGACGTCGTACGACGGAACCTCTCGGCCGGCCTCACCTTCAGCCGCACGGACCGCGAGACCAACATCCGGCGGATCGGCTGGGTGGCGGCGGAGATCTCCCGGCACGGTGGCGTGGCCGTGTGCAGCCCCATCGCGCCCTTCGACGCGACCCGCCAGGACGTGCGGGCGATGACCACGGCGGCGGGCGGCGCGTTCTTCCTGGTGCACGTCGCCACACCGCTCGAGGAGTGCGAGCGGCGTGACCGCAAGGGGATGTACGCCAAGGCCCGCCGCGGCGAGATCCCCGACTTCACGGGCATCTCCTCGCCCTACGAGGTGCCCGACGACGCCGACCTGCGCATCGACACCACGGGCCGCTCGGTCGAGGAGTGCCGCGACGAGGTGCTCCTCGCTCTGGGCAGGGCCGGGTTCGTGGCCGGCCCGGCGCCGGACCCCGGCGACCGCGACCCGATCCGCGTGCTCTTCGTCTGTACGGCGAACATCTGCCGCTCGCCGTACCTCGAGCTGCGCGCGCGGCAGCTGCTCGGGCCCGACTCCGGGGTCGAGGTGAGCAGCGCCGGGACGAGTGGGTTCGACGCGGCGCCGGTGAGCGACACGATGGAGGCGGAGTTCGCGCGCTTCGACACCGAGACGGCGGGGTTCCGCAGCCGTCCGGCCACCGGCGACCTGGTCGACGCGGCCGATCTCGTGCTGACCGCCGAGGCGAGCCATCGCAGCCGGCTGCTGGAGGACCGGCCGGCGGCCTTCCGCAAGGTCTTCACGCTCGGGCAGTTCGTGGCGAGCGCGCAGGCCGTGGACCCGTCATTGCACGGGCGAGACCTTCTCGCCGTACTGGAGAACCGCCGCGTCCCAGCGTCACCCGACCACGACATCGCCGATCCGTACCGGCGCGGTCCCGACGCGGCGCGGCGCGCGGCGGTCACCATGGAGCCCATGCTGGAGACGTTGGTGGACCGACTGCGCCCCATCCCCCAGGTCGGTGATTCGACATAGCCGCGGCAACGGGTCAACGTTGCTTGCCCCTCCTGCTCCGGAAGGACCGCGCCCATGGGTAGCTGGCTCGCGTCCGACTCCGCCTCGATCCTCGTGGCGGGGTTCGTCGTCGGCATCGTGGTCGGGCTGACCGGAATGGGCGGAGGCGCCCTGATGACCCCGGCCCTGATCTTCCTGGGGGTCGGGAACGCCTCCGCGGTGGTCACGGCCGATCTCACCGCGGCTGCCGTCTCCAGGAGCGCCGGCGCAGTGACGCACGCCCGCCAGGGGTCGCCCAACATGACCCTCGCCAAGTGGCTGATCATCGGGTCCGTCCCGGCCGCCCTGGTCGGCCCCTGGCTCGTCCACGGGGTGGCGGGTGGCAACCCCGACACCGTCCAGCGACTGCTCCTCGAGTGCATCGGCTTCGCCCTGCTGTTCGCGGCCACGACGTACGCCCTGCGCATCTACCTCAACCTGCGACGCAGGGGTGACGAGCGCGGGCGCGCCGACCCGGACCCGCACATCCGGCCACTGGTCACGCTGGGCGTGGGCGCGATGGGAGGCCTCCTGGTCGGCATCACCAGCGTCGGGGCGGGATCGGTGATCATGATCGCCCTGCTGATGCTCTACCCGGGCCTCTCCCCGGTGCGGCTCGTCGGGACGGACCTCGTCCAGGCCGTCCCTCTCGTCCTCGCCGCAGCGGCGTCGAACATCGTGATCAACGGTCTGGACTGGCACATCGCGGTCCCGCTGGTGATCGGGTCCACGCCGGGCACGGTGCTGGGTGCGCGGCTGGCGCCGAGGGTGCCCCAGTCGTTCATCCGGCGCGGCATCGTCGTGGTGCTGACGATGTCCGGGGTGGCCCTCCTCGACAAGTCCGGCTGGGCCCCGCTCGGTGCCGGGAAGGACGACACGCACCCGATGCTCGTGGCGTTCGTGGGCCTGGCCCTGGTCGTGCTGCTGCCCCTCGTCTGGGGCCTGGTCCGGCGTACGGAGGGGCTGCCGATGTTCGGCGCCCCGACCATCGCGCAGCTCGAGGACGGCGACGTAGCGCCGACGCCGTCCCCCGCCGGCGAGGACCCGTCGCAGGTCGGCTGACCCGGCCAATCCCCTCGATGAGGGAAAGGCGACGCGTCACCTGGACATACTCAAGTCTTTCAGTAAACTTAAGTGTCTTGCCCAAACTTCTCTGGAAGGACCGCGCCCATGGGTGACTGGCTCACTACCGACTTCTTCTCGATCATCGTCGCCGCGTTCTTCGTCGGCACCATCGTCGGTCTGACCGGCATGGGCGGCGGCGCCCTGATGACCCCCGCCCTGATCTTCCTCGGTGTCGGCAGCGCGTCCTCGGTGGTCACCGCCGACCTGACCGCCGCGGCCATCTACAAGTCCGGCGGTGCGATCACCCACGCCAAGGAGGGCGCCCCCAACTGGACGCTCGCCAGGTGGCTGATCACCGGTTCCGTCCCGTTCGCGCTCGCCGGTCCGTTCCTCATCCATCACGTGGCGGGCTCGGCGGACAGCCTGGACACGCTGCTGAAGAAGTGCATCGGTTTCGCGCTGCTGTTCGCGGCGACGACGTACGCCGTCCGGCTCTACGTCAACCTGCGTCGCGTGCGCGGTGGATCACCCGACGCCGACCCCGACCCGACGATCCGGCCGCTGGTCACGGTGGCGGTCGGCGCGCTCGGTGGCCTGCTGGTCGGCATCACGAGCGTCGGCTCGGGATCGGTGATCATGATCTCGCTGGTCATGCTCTACCCCGGGCTCTCTGCGCTGCGCCTGGTCGGCACCGACCTCGTCCAGGCCGTGCCGCTCGTCGTCGCCGCCGCGGTCTCCAACATCGCGCTCAACGGGCTCGACTGGCACCTGCTGGTGCCGCTCGTGATCGGCTCCACGCCGGGCAGCATCCTCGGCAGCACGATCGCACCGAGGGTGCCGCAGTCGTTCATCCGCCGCGGCATCGTGATCGTGCTGACGATGTCCGGGCTCGCGTTGCTCGACAAGGCCGGCTGGGGTCCGCTCGGCTCCGGCGACGACCAGACCCACCCCGTCCTCATCGCCCTGATCGGCGTCGCCATGATCGTGGTCATGCCGCTCGTCTGGGGTGTGATCCGTCGAACCGTCGGGCTCCCGATGTTCGGCGCGCCCACCGTGGCCGAGCTCGAGACGGCCAAGTGGGCCCCGGTCCACGAGTGGTCAACCGACGAGGTCGCTGACGATCAGACCCAGGTCCCGTAGCCGGTCGACGAACTGACGCACATCACCGGTGACCAGCTCGGCAGGCGCGTCGTACGCGTCCACCAGGTCGGCCACGACCTCGGCCTCGCTGCGTACGCCGTCCAGGCGGGCCCATACCTGGGCGGCCGACCCCTCGAAGACGTACGGCGGGAGGGCGAGGTGGTCGAGGTCGAGCACGACCACACGCCCCGGCGACTCGACGTACGCCGTGCTGGTGGCGCGCCGCCAGACCGTCGACCCGACCCGTGCCGGAGGCACCGGCCCGGCGTCCTCCCCCGAGCCCGTGCTCGCGCTGTCGGCCACGCGCCGAGTTTAGGGGTGGGCCTCCCGGCCGTTAGCATGATGGCTGCTGTCCCGAGGAGAGGCCCCCACACTTCATGAGTGCACCACCGACCCATGTCGACTACCAGCTGAGCCAGCTCGACCAGCTGGAGGCAGAGTCGATCCACATCTTCCGCGAGGCCGCGGCGGAGTTCGAGAAGCCGGCGCTGATGTTCTCCGGCGGCAAGGACTCCATCGTCATGCTCCGGCTCGCGGAGAAGGCCTTCTACCCCGCCAAGATCCCCTTCCCGCTGGTGCAGATCGACACCGGCTACGACTTCGCCGAGGTCCTCGAGTGCCGTGACAACTGGGTCAACCGGCTCGGCGTACACCTCGTCGTGGCCAGCGTCGAGGAGGCGATCGCCAACGGCGTCGTGATCGACGACGGCAAGACCAGCCGCAACCGCCTGCAGACGGGCACCCTGCTGAACTGCATCGAGGAGAACGGCTTCACCGCGATGTTCGGCGGCGGTCGCCGCGACGAGGAGAAGGCCCGCGCCAAGGAGCGCGTCTACTCCCACCGCGACGACTTCGGGCAGTGGGACCCCAAGATGCAGCGCCCCGAGCTGTGGGGCCTCTACAACGGCAAGCTCCACGGCGGCGAGCACATGCGGGTCTTCCCGCTCTCCAACTGGACCGAGCTCGACATCTGGCACTACCTGCGCCAGGAGGGCGTCGATCTCCCCTCGATCTACTTCGCCCACACCCGCCGGGTCTTCAAGCGCGACGGCATGTGGATGACCGAGAGCCCGCACAACCCCTGCCGGCCGGGCGAGGAGGTCGTCGAGAAGACCGTGCGCTTCCGTACCGTCGGCGACCTGACCCTCACCGGCGCGGTGGAGTCCGAGGCGGACACGCTCGACCTGATCATCGACGAGATCGCCATCGCCCGCGTCACCGAGCGCGGCGCGACCCGGGGCGACGACCGCTTCTCCGAGGCAGCCATGGAGGATCGGAAGAAGGAAGGCTACTTCTGATGCCCGAGATGTCTCTGGTGACCGAGCCCCACGACGGGCGTGCTCCGATGGATCTCCTCCGCTTCGCCACCGCGGGCTCGGTGGACGACGGCAAGTCGACCCTGATCGGACGCCTGCTGCTCGACTCGAAGTCGATCTTCGAGGACCAGCTCGAGGCCGTCGAGGCGACCAGCCACTCGCGCGGCTACGACTACACCGACCTCGCCCTGCTCACCGACGGCCTGCGCTCCGAGCGCGAGCAGGGCATCACGATCGACGTCGCCTACCGCTACTTCGCGACGCCCACCCGGAAGTTCATCATCGCCGACACCCCGGGCCACATCCAGTACACCCGCAACATGGTCACCGGCGCCTCGACCGCTGACCTCGGCCTGGTGCTGGTCGACGCCCGCCAGGGCCTGACCGAGCAGAGCCGGCGCCACGCTGTGCTGCTCTCGCTTCTCCGGGTCCCCCACCTCGTGCTCGCGATCAACAAGATGGACCTCGTCGACTGGTCCGAGGACATCTACGAGCGCATCCACAACGAGTTCACGAACTTCGCCACGAAGCTGTCGATCCCCGACCTCGAGGTGATCCCGATCTCGGCGCTCAAGGGCGACAACGTCGTGACCCGCTCGGAGAAGACGCCGTGGTACCACGGCCCGACGCTGATGCACCACCTCGAGCACGTCCACGTCGCCTCCGACCGCGACCTGGTCGACACCCGCTTCCCGGTGCAGTACGTCGTACGCCCGAAGTCCGACGAGTTCCACGACTACCGCGGGTACGCCGGTCAGGTCGCCGGCGGCGTGCTGAAGAAGGGCGACGAGGTCGTCGTACTGCCCAGCGGCATGACCTCGACCATCGAGGGCATCGACCGGTTCGACCAGGAGATCGGCGAGGCCTTCCCGCCCATGTCGGTGACCGTCCGCCTCGCCGACGACGTCGACGTGAGCCGCGGCGACATGATCGCCCGCGTCAAGAACGCCCCGAAGCCCAGCCAGGACATCGACGCGATGGTGTGCTGGATGACCAACGAGCCGCTGCGCCCGCGCCAGAAGCTCGCGATCAAGCACACGACCCGGATGGGGCGGGCGCTGGTCAAGGACATCCAGTACCGCCTCGACGTCAACAGCCTCCACCGCGACCAGGACACCAAGGAGCTCGGCCTCAACGAGATCGGGCGGGTCCAGCTGCGCACCACGGTGCCGCTGCTGTGCGACCCCTACTCGAAGAACCGCACCACGGGGTCGTTCATCCTGATCGACGAGGCCACCGGGGTCACGGTCGGCGCCGGGATGATCAACTCGGGCGCGTGAGGTCTTACTCGTCCCGGTGGGTTCCACCGATCAGATGACTCCTGGCTCGATCGGGCGAGAGCCAGGCGCGACGGCGGGCCAAGGCGCCGTGGCGGTCGCAATTTCGGTGCCCCCGCGCTCGGAAGTCGGGCACTGCCCAGGACCTCTTGTCCGGACGCGGGTCTATCCATGAGCACGCTGCGAGTTCTCGTCGTCTATCCCCACCTGCCCCACTACCGGTTTGGGGTGTTCACCGCGCTCGCCGCCTCGCCTAGCATCGCCGTGAAGTTCGCCGCAGGGCGTGAGTCGGTGGACCGGTCGATCGCCACGGTTCCACTCGATTGCTTGCCCTTCCACCAGCTCCGCAACCGGTGGTTGGGGCGTGCCCTGTGGCAGAGCGGCCTGGTCGGGCACCTTCTCCGGACACGCTACGACGTGGTCGTGATGCTCGGGGACGCCAAGTACTTGTCGACCTGGGTCGCCGCGGCGCTCCTCCGCCTCCAGCGACGGCGCATCCTAATGTGGACCATCGGGTGGCACCGACCCGATCATCGTGCGGCCCGCATCGTCAGGCTTGCGTTCTATCGACTCGCGGACGGCCTTCTCCTGTACGGCGAGGGCGGGCGGCGGCTCGGGCTGGAGGCTGGCTACCCCGACCAGCGGATGCACGTGATCGGGAACAGCTCGACGTCGCAGGTCAGCGACCCTGACCCGGCGGAGGTCGCCAGGGTCGACGAGGCGCTACGAGCACTTCGACCGGTGCGACTGCTGATGGTGGGGCGGTTGACCGCCGTGAAGTCTCTGGATCTGCTGCTGCGCGCACTTGACCTCGCCCCTGATCTGCGTCGACGGACGACCGTCCTCCTTGCCGGAGACGGCCCGGACGAAGAGTCGCTCCGCTCCCTCGCAGCCGCGCTCGACGTCGATCTCCGCATGATGGGCAGCGTGTACTCCGAGGATCAGCTTGCTCGCCTCTACCGGCTCTCGGACCTGACCGTGGTCCCCGGCGCAGCCGGCCTGACGGTCGTGCAGAGCCTTGCTCATGGCGTGCCCGTGGTGACCCACGATTCCCCGTACCACCAAATGCCGGAAGCCGAAGCCGTCGTGCCGGGACGCACCGGCAGCCTCTTCAGGCGGGGCGATCCGGCGGACCTCGCGCGGGTGCTCACCACGTGGCTTGAGCAACCCCCCGACCGAGAGTCCCAGGCAGCTGCGTGCCGCCGAGAGGTACGCGAGCGCTGGTCCCCGGACGTGCACGCGAAGCGGATCATAGAGGCGCTGGAAGCGACCGTCGTCGGGGGCCACACATGACGACGACCGTCGCGTCATCCGCCCGCGTGGCATACGCCCTCTTGCTGTCCGGCGCATTTCCTCGGCGATCCTACAGTCGGTCCTGCTCGTGCTTCTGGCCCGCGAGATCGCCCCCAACGACTTCGGCGTCGTGGCGACCTTCGTCTCCATCGCGACGGTCGTGGGTGCGGTCGCGGACCTCGGGCTCGAGACGACCGTCCTGCGCCGCGGATCGACCGGAGGTGACGACATAACCCGACCAGCCCGGCTGCACCAAGTCACCGTTGGCGCCGCATGCCTGGGGCTGCTGATCGTCGGGCTGGTGCTAGCTGTCGGACCGTACCCGGAGCTCTACCCTTTGCTGCCGACTGTCGCGTGGGTGTGGCTCGAGCGGCGCATGAACCTCTTCGCAGGGCTTCTGCTCGCTCGAGGCCACCCCGGGCGAGCCGGGGTCGCACTCGGGGGTGCGCGCCTGGCATCCGTTGTCACGTTCGTGCTGCTGCTGCACGCCCTCGACTCGCCGGTACTGGCCTACTCACTTGCTTCGGTCCTGGGGAGCCTAGGCGGGCTACTTGTCGCGCGCGATCCGCTACCTCCCCCGCGAGGCGACGAAGGCCTGGGCAGGCTCCTGCGCAGAGCCAATCCCTTCTGGCAGGCGAGCATGTCGGGCCTTTTGCGCACGCTCGACGTACCCCTGGTGCAGGCATTCGCCGGTCCCCCCGCCGCGGCCGTGTACGCGTTGCCGTCGCGGGCGGTGGCACCGCTGCGCCTGCTCGCCACCACCATGTCGACCACTGCCATCCCTTACGCGTCGCAACGCGATTCCGCTCGTTTGCGCGAGCTGGAGCGGACCACGCTCCTCGGCTGGCTCGCCATGATGGGGATCCTCGTGGTCAGTTGGTCGTTCATCGATAACCTCGTCGTGCTGGTGCTGGGCGACGCGTACGCCGCAGCCGCGCAGGTTCTCCGGATCCTCGCGATCGGCGTAGTCGTGAACGTGCCCGGGGCCTACTGGAGCGGCGTGCTGCAGGGGACCGGGCACGAGCGCTTGGTCGCGCGGGTCGGTGCGGTCCTCGTCGTCGTGTTCGCCGGTCTCGTGACGTGCGGCGCGCTGATCGGCGGAGCCAGCGGAGCCGCTGTCGGCGTCGTGATGATGTACGCCATCCAGACGCTCATCTTCGGGTGGAGGCGCGCGAGGCTTGAGTCGTGGTGAGCACTGCCGTCGCCGTCTGCATTCCAACTCGTGATCGACCTGCGGGGCTCAGGCGAGCACTCGACTCCGTCCTCGAGCAAGCCGCGGAGGTATTCGTCGTCGTCGCCGACAACTCCTCGCACCGCAGCGCCGAGGAGCTCTGTCGCCAACACCCGATGGCCCCGACCTATGTCCACGAGCCTCGGCCCGGTGTCTCGCATGTCCGCAATCTCCTGATGGAGACCGCCGACGGGATGGGTGCCGACGTGGTCCTTTTCCTCGACGACGACATGGTCCTGGGACAGTCGACCGTCTCCAGCTTCCTCGACGCGGCGACCCGGTACCCGGAGTGCGTGCTGACCGGACCGGTCACGTACTCGTCGGAGAGCTCCGCGGTGTCCGGGTGGTCCCCGCCCACGCGTGGGCCGCATCTGGACGGCGAGCTGCTCGACGTAACCGGCACGGGCAACACCTGGATCCCACTCCAGGTGTGGAGGCGGCACGGATGTCCCCTGTTCGATCCCGACTTCGGTCTCACGGGCGGTGAGGACACCGAGTTCTTCCACCGACTGACAGCACAGGGGGCGATGTTGCGCTGGTGCGTCCATGCAGAGAGCTTCGAGCTGGTTTCTCCTGACCGTGCCACCCAGGCATCGCTCGCTCAGCGGTACCAACGAGCGGGATACGTCAACGGTCGCCTGGCCCTGCGCACTCGCGGCAGATCTCGCGTCCTCGCCCTGGGGGCCCTTCGTGTGGTGGTCGGCCTTGCTCTCTGGCCGGCCCCGAGGGTCCTTGGCTCCCGAGTTTCGAACCCGCGCGCCACATTCCACTCCGGGATCGGACACCTCCGGGCCGCAATCGACAGACCACCAGGCCACTATGGCCGTGGCATGCCATGAGGACGGTCGTCGGGAGGACCCGATCCGCCCTGCGCGCGGCCAGTATGCTCGCGGGCGCCGATCGGGAGCAGTTCGCCTGGATCATGCACCGCGAGACGCGCGTGGCGTATCTGGGCTGGCTGGGGCGCGGGAACCTCGGTGACGAAGCTATGTATCGCGCTGTCGTCGAGAACTGCCAGGTTCACGTCAGACCCGCGCCTCTCCATGCGATCGCGCGCGCGTTGGCTCGCGGCGTGAGGATCGAGACCTTGATCCTCGGTGGCGGAACACTCATCGGACGCGACGAGTGGGCCACCCGTTTGGAAGGGATTCTCGCCGCCGCGAAGGTCACCAGGCTCGTCGTGCTCGGGACCGGATGCGAGGACGTCGAGCGTGCTCTCCAGTTCGGCATAGCGACCGAGGCGGGTCTGCGACGGTGGACCTCCCTGCTCGCTGACGCCGAGCAGGTCGGTGTGCGCGGACCGGACTCGCGGGCCACGCTCGCGGGGCTCGGCATCTCGTCCGAGGTCGTGGGCGACCCGGCGCTGCTCGCATACAACGTCGGGCCAAGCAGGCACTCCCGCGGCGGACAAGTTGGCGTCAGCGTGGCCGACGTCGCGGACGGGCTCGGACGCGATCGGAAGAGTCAGTTGGCGATGGTGCGCGACGCGCTCAGGTTTCTTTCCGACAAGGGCCTGGAGCCGGTGTGGTTCTCCATGACCCCCGAGGACGAGCGCTTGGCCCACCGTCTGGCCGGCCAAGCCGAAGTCCGCCCGTACGATCGCGATCTCACCGCTCTTGCGGAGTTCCTCGACGGCTGCTCCGTCGTGCTCGCGGAGAGACTGCACGGTGGGATACTGGCCATGACCAGGGGTGTTCCGGCCGTCTTGATCGGGTACAAGCCGAAGGTTCTCGACTTCGCGCGCTCCGTCGGGTGCGAACCGTGCGTCGTCGACCTGGAGTCACTAGATGCGAGATCGCTGAGCGACCAAGTCATCGACGCGGGGAGCCGTCCTCTACCAGAGGAAGTCGATTCGACGATGATCGCTCACCGGGACCATCTGCTTGCACTTCTAAATGCGGTGACTGCCTCGTGACCTTCCTCGGATCGGCACTGGGCCTGGCCTTCGCCGTGGTCTTCGTCGCCGCAACGAAGGCCTGGGACCGGCAACGGCCACGCTGGCTCCTGCACGGCCTGTGGGTGACCCTCTTCGCCTATCCCGTGCTCTTCTCAGTCATCGACCACCGCTCGGTCTATCGAGGTGCCGATGCACGCCTGGTTGGTGACGCGACGTCGACGGCTCTCAACGCAGCTTTCTCCGTCTTCGCCCTTACCGTCTGCGCGGCACTCCTTCTGACGGTTGGCCCGAACATCCTGGGGGGCGCAGACCGTGATCGCACAAGGCTCTGCCTGCCATTGGTCGCGGCCCTGTCGATGTTCACCGGGTGCTTGGCGATCCTTGCCCTGGCACATCACTCGATCAACGGAGCCGTCTCTGTCGCAGTCTCGGGGTCAGTGCTCGTGACCCTCACGATCGTGGGCGAGCATACGACGGACGTCCTGACACGGGTGCTGTGGCTCGGTCGCACTCTCGTCACGGCAAGCCTGATCAGCGCCGTCGTGCTCCCTTCGTGGGCCTTCGTGCCTTACCCGTACGCGGGCCGCGAATTTTTCGGGCTGGGGACACGTCTCATCGGCGTCGCCCCAGCGTCCAACTACCTGGCGATGTTCGCAGCGACTCTCTTCTTCGCAGAACTCGCGAGGCCGCGCCTCTCCCATGCCACGGTGAACTGGTGGTGGTCCGGTGCCGCCCTGGCGACCTGCGCGTGGGCTCAAGGGCGAACGGCGTACCTCGCCGTGGTGATCGTCGCCCTCTTCGCCCTCCGGCCGAGCGGGCTGCGACGAAGGTGGGACCACGCGCGCCTGGCCCTGCTGGGTGCGCTGGCAATACTGTCGGTCGTCGCCCCCGCGGTCGTCGCCAGCAGCTTCCTCGGGCGGGACGCGAGCCTGGAGACCTTGCTCACGGGCCGGGTGGCCGTGTGGAAGGTGGCAATCCGTGCGATCCATGGCCATTGGGCCCTGGGCTACGGCCCGGACGCCTTCGGGGCGACGTTCTGGCGCCATTACAGCACCGGGGTGGCCGGCCAGACCTACGCCAATGCGCACAACCAGTGGCTCGACGTGACGGTCGGTTACGGCGTGGCCTCGACGGCGTTGCTGGCGGTGCTCCTCGCGAGTCTGTTCGCCCTCGCCTGGCGGGTGCGCACCGTCGCGGATGGGCCCGCCTGGATGGCCCTCGCACTATTGCTCTCCCAGTTCCCCTTCGGCACACCGCTGCGCCTAATCGGGCTCTCCTGGAACCTCATGACGGCGGCTGTGGTGCTCGCAGCTCTCGCCGGGCTGAGCCGGGCCGGCGCCGGCGCAGGGGCTCGTGCGAAGGGCTTCGATTCGCTCCTCGACGGGCACACGGACGACCTCGGGCAGACGAGGTGGGATGATCCGAGCGTGGAGGCGTCACACCGACAACTGCTGCGAGGGGCGACCTACGCCAGGCTGCGCCGCGTTCGAAACGTCATCGTCCACAGGCTCCTTCGACTGGAGGGCATTCCAAGCACGGCGTACGTCCACCGCTCTGTCTCGGCCAGTCGTGACCTGCGTTGCGGGGAGTACGCGTTCGTTGGAGCACGCTGCCGCCTGGCCCCAGGGGTGAGCATAGGGCGTTACACGATGCTCGCCAGCGACGTCGCCGTGATCGGTGACGACCACGTGTGGAACGTCCCGGGCGTGCCGGTGCAGTTCGCCGGCCGCCCTCCGCAGTCGCGCACCAAGATCGAGGACGATGTCTGGATCGGCGACGGCGCCCTTGTGATGCGGGGCGTGACAATCGGGCGGGGTGCCGTCGTGGCGGCCCGCGCCGTAGTGACCAGCGACGTCAAGCCCTACACGGTGGTTGCCGGCGTTCCTGCGCGGCACATCGCGGATCGCTTCGACGGGATCGGCCAGGCACAGCACGACGAGATGCTCGACGGGCCGACCGTCCCACCGCGCTTCGCCGGTCCCCTCAGCACGCCCGCGGACCACGACGAGCACACGGGCGAGTCATCGCCTCGTGGGCCTACCCACACCACCCAATGGTCGGAGCGCAACGCGTGGGCGTCCTACGTCCGGGCTCCGCGAGGACCAGTCACATCATGAGCCAAAGGTCCTGATGCCGGCCCACGCGTGGTGGCGGCCGGCGGTGGAGAGGATGAACCGCACGACGCGGGTACTGGTGTCCGGGACCTCGTAGCCCGCGGGCAGGGAGGTGGCGTCGGCGCCGTCGGCCCGTACCGTCGCGACCGCGGCCACGACCTCCGAGGCGTCGAGCCCGGTCATGATGATCGAGCCGGTGTCGAGGGCCTCGGGTCGCTCGATCGAGTCGCGCAGGGTGATCGCCGGGAACCCGAGGATCGACGACTCCTCGGCGATGGTGCCGCTGTCGGAGAGGACGCAGGCCGCCGACAGCTGCAGGCGGTTGTAGTCGTGGAAGCCGAACGGCTCCATGAACCTGAGCCGGTCGCCCGAGGTGTCCGCGCCCAGCGCTTCGAGCCGCTTGCGCGTGCGGGGGTGCGTGGAGATGACCAGGGGGAGGTCCCAACGGCTGTGGACCGCCTCCAAGGAGGCCAGCAGCAGCTGCAGCCGGTCGGGATCGTCGACGTTCTCCTCGCGGTGCGCCGAGACCAGGAAGTACGACGCGGGCGTGAGCGCGAGCCGGTCGAGGACGTCGGACGCGTCGATCTGCGCGCGGTAGTGGTCGAGCACCTCGCGCATGGGCGAGCCGGTGACGATGATCCGTCGCGGGTGCAGCCCTTCGGCGAGGAGGTTGCGCCGGGCATGCTCGGTGTAGGCGAGGTTGAAGTCGGCGACGTGGTCGACGAGGCGCCGGTTGGTCTCCTCCGGGACGTTCTCGTCGAAGCAGCGGTTGCCGGCCTCCATGTGGTAGACGGGGATCCGCATCCGCTTCGCCATCACCGCGGCGATGGAGGAGTTCGTGTCACCGAGCACGAGCACGGCGTCGGGGCGCTCCTCGAGCAGCACCCGTTCGGTCGCCACGAGCACGCCACCGAGCACGCTGCCGAGGCTGCTGGTGTCGACGCCGAGGTGGTGGTCGGGTGCCCGGAGCCCGAGGTCGTCGAAGAAGACCTGGCTCAGGCCGTGGTCGTGGTTCTGCCCCGTGTGGACGAGCACGTGCGCGAGGTCCGCGGCCGCCTCGAGACGGGCGATCACGCGGGACAACCGGATGATCTCGGGTCGGGTCCCGACGATCGTCATCACCTTCATCGGGTCACCTTCTCGGGGTACTGGTCCGGACGGTCGGCGTCGAGCAGCTGGTCGGACCAGAACAGCGTGAGCAGCTCGCCCTCGCCGACGTTGCGGATGTGGTGCACCCACATGGTGGGCATGTCCACGAACGACGGCTGCTCGCCCGAGAGCCGGAAGGTCACCACGTCGTCGTGGAGGAGACGACGAAGGGAGATCTCCGCCTCGCCCGCGATCACGAAGAACCGCTCGACCTTGCGCAGATGGTAGTGGTCGCCGCGGGTGTGACCGGGCCGGGTGGAGGACACGAACACCTGTCCGGTCCCGCCGTGCGACCTCGCCGTCTCGAACAGGTCTCCCCGCTGGTCGCGGTGGACGGCCGCGGCGATCGGGAACTGCTGGGGGAACAGGTAGGAGCGGTAGGTGTTGAACAGGTCCACCGCGAAGCTCGTCGACAGGTCGGGGAGCTCGCCCGACCCGGCGTACGTGCCGTGGAAGCCGACCAGCCGGTCCAGCACCTCGCCGATGCCGTGGGGCTCGCCGGCCGGGCGGAGCACGGCGTCCTCGCGAAGGCACGCCGCGTCGATGAGGACCTGGGCGGCATCCTGGGCGTGCAGCAGCGGGACCTGCCGGTCGTCGGTCACCTGCGGACGGCGCCCGGCAGCCACCTCGTGGCAGAAGGTAGCGACGAAGGAGTTGTACGCCGGTCGCCCGTGCTCGCCGAACAGGTTCGGGAGCACCACGTCGCACAGCGTGCCGGGCAGCTCCCGGAGGAGCTCCGCGGCTCTTCGCTTGCCCCGGCCGTAGGGGTTGTCGAGCTCGGCCTGCACGGAGTCGGCGAAGACCACGTGGACCGGACGCTCGCCGAGCGCTGTGGCCAGGGTCCGGGCCAGCTCGACGTTGCCCTCCTCGACGGCTCGCTCGGAGTCGGCGCGGTTGACGCCGGCGAGGTGCAGGACGGTGTCGACCTCGGCGAGCGCGTCTCGCAGCGTGCCCGGGTCGGCGAACTCCTCGCGCCCGAGGAGGACGGGCTCGACGGCCTGGGTAGCGCGGAGCCGGCAGGCGGTGTGCCAGCCCAGGAACCCGGAGGAGCCGGTGATGGCCACGCGGGGCGGCATGCTCACGTCGCGAGCTCCTTCCATCCCGAGTGCCCCACGGGCGCCGACCACCGGGCGTCGAGCCAGCCGGGCACCTGCTGCTGCCCGAACCACATCATCTCCAGTCGCCGGGAGGCCCCGGCGACCGGGCCCGCCACGCGGCCCAGTCGGCTGGCCGCGCCCACGACCAGGGCCGCCGGCCGCGCGGGCACGTGCTTCGGCTCCCGGCGGCCGAGCAGGCGCACCAGCCCCGCGACGGTGATCTGCTCCGACGGCTGCAGCACGACCGCGGGTGGGGCCTCGGCGGAGAGGCTGACGAAGGCGATCGCGTCGCCGACGTTCTGGACGAGCACCTGGGGCGTCGGGCCGTCGCCCGAGCCGGCCACGGAGGCGGCCGGCGAGGACATCACCCGCACGAGGGTCCTGGTCGTGTCGCGGCCGGCTCCGTGCACCGACGTAGGCCGGAACACGACGACGTCGGGATCGCCCTCGAGAGCCTGCTCCCCCATCGCCTTGGACGCCGAGTAGGGGCTGAACGGTGCGCACTCGTGCGACTCGTCGAGAACCGGCCGCCGTCCCTGCACGGCCGCCGTGCTCACCTGGACCAGCCTGGACGCCCCGGGGTCGGGCGCGTGCCACGGCGAGCGGGAGCAGGGCGTTGGCCCCGACCAGCTCCGGTCCGTGGTGGCCGGTGGCCGAGGCCAGCCCGGCCGCGTTGACCACCGCGACACAACCCTCGAGAGCGGCCCGCAACGTCTCGACGGCCGCCCGGCCTGCCTGCGTCCCCAGGTCGGCCTCGAGCGACGCCACCGAGGTGGCATCGCTGGTGAGCCGTGGCGCATGGACCGGCACGACGTCGGCACCCCGGGCCCGCAGGGCCCCGGACGCGGCCGCGCCGACGAAGCCGGACGCGCCCAGCACCGCGACCCGGCTCATCGGGAGCCTCGGGCGGCGGCCTCGAGGAGCAGGCCCTCGAGGGCGGCGGCACCCGAGGCCTCTCCCAGCTCGGCGACGTACGACGCTCGGGCGCGGCCGCCCATCGCGGTCAGGTCGGCCGCCGACGCGTCGGCCAGCCGGCGGAACGCGTCGGCGAGCGCAGCGGGATCCTCGGGCTCGGAGACGAAGCCGCACCCGGACCGTCGTACGACGTCGGCCGCGTCGCCGGCCACCGCGCACACGATCGGCAGCCCGCAGGCCATCGAGGCCTGGAGCTTGCTCGGGATCGTGCCGCGGAAGAGGGGGAGGTCCTTGAGGGACACCAGCTGGGCGTCGGCCTCCGCGAGGACCGCGGGCATCTCCTCCATCGTGAAGCTGCCCAGGAACCGGACCCGGTCGCCGAGCCCGAGGTCCGCCGCGAGCTTCTGGAGACGTGTCGCGGCGACGCCGGTGCCGACCAGGGCCAGGGCCAGGTCGGGGCGGTCTTCGAGCAGAGCCATCGCCCGGAGTGCCGTGTCGAGCGACTGCACGTCGCCGATGCCGCCCGCGTACATCACCCATCGACGATCGTCGAGGTGCGGCCGGCCGACGCGCGGAACGGGACGGAAGACCCGCTCGTCCACCCAGTTGGGGATCGACGTCGGCACCTCGGCGGCCCCGCGGGTCGCCAGGGTCGTCGCCATGGTCGGGCTGATCGCGGCGATCGCGTCCGCGCCGCGGTAGAGCCTGCCCAGCCAGGCGTTGAGGGCGCCCTCGACCCGACGCGAGGCGCCCGGGCTGCCGATGAAGCCGCTCGCGGTCACGGTCTCCGGCCAGAGATCCTGCACGTAGAGGGCATACGGCACGCCCCACACCCGGTGCAGAGTCTTCGCCGCCAGGCCGACGGTGGCGGGCGTGAGATAGGTCAGGCAGACGTCGACGTCGCGCAGCCAGCCCACCTGCAGGGAGGCGGACACGGCGAAGGAGGTCAGGCTGATCGCGCGCCGTCGGGCCGACTGGTCGTGGCTCGGCGAGTCCGGCACGCGCAGCAGGGCGATGCCGTCGCGGTCGTCACGAGCCCGGAGCCGCATCCGGTGGCCGTCGTACACCCGCCCCAGCGGGTAGCTCGGGAATCCCGTGAGCACCTTCATCTCGTGCCCCCGTGCGGCGAGAGCACGCGCGATGGCGGTCGGGTGGGCGGCAGCACCGGTCTCCGGCTCGTACCACTGACTGATCATCCCGATCTTCACGAGATCACCTCGTGCACGCGCTGGCCGAAGAGGCGCGGAAGCGCCAGGTAGACCGCGCCGATCAGTACGGCGAACACCACCGCGACGGTGGTGGGCAGCACCAGCCCGGCCAGACAGATCAGCACACCGGCGAAGGCGACCAGCCCTGCCACCAGCGGGTGGGAGAGGCCGCGGTCGAGCAACCGCTGGTAGACGTGGGACCGATGCGCCTGGAGCAGCGACTCCCCGAGCGCGGCTCGGCGCACGAGCGTGCCGCCGGTGTCCACCAGATAGATCGCGAGGGGTGCCAGTGCCGCCCAGACGCTGCCCTCCCGCAGCGCGGTCAGCAGTGCGAGCGACCCGATCAGCGCACCGACGCCGTAGCTCCCGACGTCACCCAGGAAGACCCGGGACCGCGGGGCGTTCCAGGGCAGGAACCCGACGGACGCACCGGCCAGCGCCCAGGAGGCGGCGTACACCACCGCGTCGGACGCGTGTGCTGCCAGTCCGCCGAACCAGCATGCCGCCAGCAACGCGCTCACCGCCGAGATCGCGTTGATGCCGTCCATGAAGTTGAAGGCGTTGACGTAGGAGACCAGCCAGATCGAGCCGACGACGGCCACCAGGCCGGTTCCCCACGGCGACGGCATCGCGACCGCCACCGTCGTGGCCATGCCGACCGCCAGCAGGACCTGCAGCACCAGGCGCACGTGCGGGTCGGCCCCGGACAGATCGTCGACCAGGCCGAGCATGCCGAACAGCGCCACGCCGACCGCGACCGCGGTCACCACGGAGAGGTCCGGGGACGTCGCTGCTCGCGGCCTGACAACCAGCGCCGACCCCACCCCGACGGCCACACCGACCAGGAGCGCCAGCCCTCCCCCGCGTGGGACCACCGCGACGTGCGACGAGCGTGCGTTGGGGATGTCGACCACGCGGTGACGGCGCAGCACCGCAAGGACCGGCACCATGACCACCGAGGTCGTGAGCAGGGCGAGCACGAACTCCAGCACGCTACCGCGCCGCCAGATCCCGGAAGTCCGGCTGCGTCCGGAGCAGCGCAACGACCTCGTCCACGTCGAGGCGCGTGGTGTTGTGGGAGTGGTAGTCGTCGGTCGCCTCGGCCGGGTCGCCCTCGTCGAAGTACGCCGAGTAGTTCAGGTCGCGCGCGTCGACCTGTACCCGGAAGTAGTCCTGCTGGTCCACGGCCCGGGTGAGCTCCTCGCGGGTGGCCAGGGTCTCGAAGAGCTTCTCCCCGTGCCGGGTGCCGATCACCTGGACGTCGGGCTTCTCGCCCATGGCGAGGGCCACCGCGGTGGCCAGGTCACCGACGGTGCTCGCCGGCGCCTTGCGGACGAACAGGTCGCCGGGCTCGGCGTGGCTGAACGCGTGGTCCACCAGCTGCACGGCATCGTCGAGCGACATCAGGAACCGGGTCATGGACGGGTCGGTCACCGTCATCGGCCGGCCCGAGCGGACCTGGTCGACGAAGAGCGGGATGACCGAGCCGCGCGACATCATCACGTTCCCGTAGCGCACCGTGGAGACGATCGTGCGAGCGGTCGGGTTGTTGCGGGCGAACGCCTGGGCGACCTTCTCCATCAAGGCCTTGGACATGCCCATGGCGTTGATCGGGTACGCCGCCTTGTCGGTGCCCAGGCACACGACCGACCTCACGCCGTTCGCGTTGCTGGCCTCGATCACGTTCGCGCTGCCCAGCACGTTGGTGCGGACCGCCTCGAGCGGGAAGAACTCACAGCTCGGGACCTGCTTGAGCGCCGCCGCGTGGAAGACGTGGTCGACCCCGCGGGTCGCCCGGTCGACGCTGTCATGGTCGCGGACGTCTCCGAGGTAGAACCGCACCCGCGGGTCGTCCAGAGCGCGGCGCATGTCGTCCTGCTTGAGCTCGTCACGGGAGAGGATCCGCACCTCGCCGACATCGCCCGCCAGCAGGCGACGCACCATGGTGCCGCCGAACGACCCGGTGCCGCCGGTCACCAGCACGGTCGCGCCGGGCGTCGCGCGTGCGTCGGTCATCTGCTCACCCTCACTCCTCGGTCACCTAGCCGCCCGAGAACGGTACGGCGGCCGACCACCGAGTCTAGGAGAGCACGCGGCGCACGCCCAAGTGGCGTCAGCCCACGTGGCGCAGGCGGTCGGCGTGGCTGCGGTACCACGCGACGGTCGCCGCGATGCCCTCCCGCAGGGGGATGCGGGCCGACCAGCCGAGGTCGCGCAGCCGGCCGACGTCGAGGAGCTTGCGGGGGGTGCCGTCGGGCTTGCTGGTGTCCCACACCGTCGTGCCCTCGTAGCCCACGGCCTCGGCGACCAGCGCCGCGATCTCGCGGATCGGGGCGTCCAGACCGGTGCCGACGTTGATCTGTACGCCGTCGTCGTAGTGCTCGAGCAGGTGGAGACAGGCGTCCGCGAGGTCGTCGACGTGCAGGAACTCGCGCAGGGGCGAGCCGCTCCCCCAGTTGGTGACGGTGTGCGCCCCCCAGCGCGCGCCTCGTCGTACCGCCGGATCAGGGCTGGCAGCACGTGGCTGCCGGTCGGCGAGTAGTTGTCACCCGGGCCGTAGAGGTTGGTGGGCATCGCGGAGATCCACGGCAGGCCGTACTGCCGACGGACCGCTTGTACGCCGAGGATGCCGGCGATCTTGGCGATCGCGTAGGCGTCGTTGGTGGGCTCGAGCAGACCGGTGAGCAGGGAGTCCTCGCGGATC
>CAWBYG010000005.1:0-485418 GCA_963792975.1 uncultured Actinomycetota bacterium
GGGCGGGTACGACGGTCAGGTGCGCGAGCGCCATTCGTACCCGCCATGGGCGAATCGGCTTGCTGCGATCTTCGCCACGACGCCGATACCTGGCTGGCCAGGTTCAACGGGAGCGGCGCGGACTTCGCCGTCTACTGAGCCGCCTGCTGACCCTCGGTCGACAGCGCATACGTGAGGCCACCCTTGACCGTGTCAGCGGTCTTGCTATCGCTGTAGGTCGGGCAGGCCATCAGGTAGGACACCAGCAGCAGCGGTAGGTCCCTTTCTTCGTCGACATGCGATGACCTTGACCGCCATGTCGGTGGCCGGGCGCCCGGTCTCGAGGGACGAGAGCGAAGGTACTCGACACGCCTGCGGCCGGGGGAGGCACGAACGTCGAGCCGACCTGGATGTTGGCCACCCCGACGTCGACGGCAGCGCTGTCGTCGGCGTAGCCGATGGCGCCGTCCGTGTCGGTCACCCCGCCGACCACACCGGCGTTCCTCCAGACCCTGCCCGTTGCGCCGGTCGGCCAGTGTCGCTCGCCGGATCGGTCCAGGCGCCGTTACTGGCCTGGGAGAGGTAGTCGGTGAAGTTGAACGTCGTGCCCGAGTCGTCCGAACGGTGCACGTCGTGATCCCGGTGCTGGGCAACGTGACGCCGGGGTTGTCCGTCGCGATGGCCGGGTCGTTCCACTTGGTGATCGTGCCGTTGAAGATGTTGGCAGCCGTCTCACCCGAGAGGTTCAGCGAGTCGACACCCTCAGGTGGTAGATGATGGCCAGCGGGCTCACGTAGTTCGGGACCTCGATGGCGTCGGCGCCGCAGGTCTGCTTGGCGGAGGCGATCTGGTCGCTGGTCAAGAAGGCGTCCGACCCGCCGAAGCTGTATGCCTTGCTCGGGAAGTTGGTGACTCCGGTGCCCGAGCCGACCTCCTCGTAGTTGATCGTGGTCCCGCGTGAGCCTTCTGGTAGTTGGCGCGCCAGGTCTGCTCGGCAACCGCCTGTGCGGTCGAGCCACCACCTGTGAGGGTGTCCCCGCCGCTACCGCCGCCGCTGGAGTTGTTGCCGCAGGCGCTCAGGGTCAGTCCGAGCGTCAGGACCGCGGCAGCCGGAAGGGCCGCCCGGCGCAGGTGAGAGCTGTTCACGTGAGTGCTCCTGGTTCGAGTCGTGTGGACACCTCGGAAGTTAGGCGGGACAGGTGGACGGACATGGCGGTGATGGTGAACGGAACGTGAACTCGGAACGCCCAATCGGCCACCCGGACGGGGCCCTGGGACGACCGTCACATGTACAGCGGCCGAAGGTCCTACCCCAGGCGGGGTGACCTCTCCCGGCCAGGTAAAAAGTGCCCGATCTCTGGACGTGAGGCGGTCGGGTCCCCTACTTTCCTGGGTGGGGGTACGACATTTTCGTGGGGGTTGGTCAGAGAGGACCCCTCAATGCGTCGCCTGGCTCTTGCGACGGGACCCGTGCTCGCGCTTCTGCTCGCGGCCGTTCCAGGTGTGCCCGCCCAGTCTCAGACCCGATCGCACTCGCACGGGCTCGGCTCCTCGGCAAGGCCGCTCGGTGCCACCTACGTCTCCGTGAGCTGGAACTGGATCCGCTCGGCGACCGGCTACCGCATCCAGGTCGCGGGGCACCGGAACTTCTCCGACAAGATCGTGACGCGAAAGACCCGCAACGCCGCGTCGCGACCGGCCGGCGGGCGGCAGGCCACGGTCGTGGGACACCTCAAGGACGCCCACTACTACTGGGTCCGGGTACGACGCGTGTCCGGCGCCCACAAGTCGGGTTGGTCGGCTCCGGACCGCGTCGCGACGAAGGCCAAGTGGCCCGACCCGATCACGGGTGTCTCCGACGTCGCCGGGCCCGGTCCCGGTGAGACCACGATCCACTGGACCAGCGGCGGCAGCTACACCGACTTCTTCCGGATCAAGACCGGACTCACGCCGTTCGGGTCGTCCAAGACGCCCGCGAGCGGCCGGCACGCGCACACCTTCAAGGTGCCGGGCAAGAAGCGCTCGTTCACCCTGACGGCCGCCCAGTCTCGAGCCGCCGGTGCGGGCCTGGGCAGCGGACACCACCTCTTCTTCCGGATCATCGCGGTCCGCCAGGGTCGCGCGGACACCCAGGCACGGCCCTACGGCCACCTGCAGCACGCCACCATCGCGGGCCACGGCCCGGAGATGAACGGCGCGCCGCTACGGGTCGCCAGCTACAACATCCATGTCCAGGCCAAGGACGAGCCCGGCCACCCGTGGTCGACGCGCGCCCCGCTCGTGGCCGACAACGTGGCGCGGCATCAGCCCGCGATCGTCGGGTTCCAGGAGATGGTCCCGGCCATGTGGGACAACCGCGACGGCGGGATCGGCCTGGCGGCGGCACTGCAGCGGTCCGGGGTGGGGCGCTACAAGCTGACCCGCGACACGGCGTACGCGAGCGGCTCACCCGGTGACGTGCGCATCCTGTACGACCCCAACCAGGTCAAGATGGTCAGCAACTGCAGCCCGAACAAGATCTCGTGCGCGATCAGGCTGCCCGACCCGGGGCCGCTGCACGTCGCGGCCTACGCGAAGTTCCGTGACGTGTCGTCCGGCCAGGAGTTCTGGTTCGTGACGGCCCACTTCAACCACGGCAACAACGCCTCCACCGACAAGCTGCGCGGTCGGCAGGCCCAGGCGATCGTCCAGAAGCTGAACAAGATCAATGGACAGCACCTGCCCGTGATCGTCTCCGGCGACTTCAACAGCTCGCAGACGAGCGCCGGCCACGACGCGCCACACCACGCGCTGCTCGGTTCCGGCTACTACGACACGTCGGCCGCCGCGACCCAGGTGAACCTGCAGTACAACTCCGTGAACGACTACGCCGCGAACGAGAGGCCGTCCAACTACGGCTTCGGCAGCATGATCGACTCGATCATGACGCTGCACATGCCCGGCGCCAGCCGCTTCGAGGAGGTCCTGACCGGGGCCGGGGCGCCGTACCCCTCGGACCACAACATGATCGTCGCGGACCTGCGTCTGCCCTGATCCCAGCCCGGTCGGGCGTCGCCACGCGGTCAGCCGAGGTGGCGCTCGATCGCGCGCACGCGCCCGTTCCGGTGGTGGACGACGACGAGCTCGCCGGTGGCCTGCGGCTCGCGGGCGATCCCGAGCGCCTCGTACACGGCGGGAAGCACCGGTCGGTGCGTACACAGCACGGCGTCCTCGCCCGAGTGGACCAGCTCGTCGACGGCCGCAAGGACGGTGGCGTCCGTGGCGTCCTCCTCCGAGAGGTCGTCCGACGTCAAGATCGGCCAGCCGCTGTGGTCGGCGAAGGGCCGGACCGTCTCGACGCAGCGCACGCTCGAGGAGGTCAGCACCAGGGACACGCCGTAGGCACCCAGCACGGGTACGGCGGTCCGCGCCTGGGCCTTGCCCTCGACGACGAGCGGGCGCAGCCGGTCGTCACGGCGCCACGCCTTGCGCGAGCGTGCCTGCCCGTGTCGCGCCACGATCAGCGCCCGAGTCGCACCACCGATGCCGAGTGCCTCCGTCAGCGTGGCGCGATCCCGCTCGTAGGTGAGTCGCTTCTCCGCCTTGCCGACCTTCACCCAGGCCACCTCGTCGATCTCGGCGTTAACCAGGTAACCGGATACGTCGTGGTCGCCGACCACCCGCCCGACCCAGTAGTCCACCACCTTGGTGCGAGGCCCGTTCGGGTAGGACTGGCGGCCCAGCGGGACCCCGAGCCGTACCCGCAGCCCGGTCTCCTCCGCCACCTCCCGGACCGCCGCGACCGGCGACGGCTCGCCCCGGTCGAGCTTGCCCTTCGGGAACGCCCAGTCGTTGTACGCGGGCCGGTGGACCAGCAGTACCCGTCCCTTGCGGAGGACCACCGCTCCCGCCGCCCGGACGTCGCCGGGCCTGGACGTCGAGGGCATGCGGCTAGTCTCACACCAGTCCGCATGCGGGGTCACGGACGGGCCCGGCGATCGAGCCACGAAGGGGACACGGCGTGCCGAGACGACGCTGGATCGCCGGTGCCGCGCTCCTCCTCGTCGCGGCGTTGGTCGCCGGCGGGGTCCTCTGGTGGCGTGGCGGCGACCGTACGTCGTTCGCCTGGGCCGTGGAGCACGCGCCGGCCGGCACGCAACGCCTGTCGTGGACCGACTGGGCCGCGGTCCGTGCCCACGAAGGGGTCGACCTGTCGCTCCGCTCGTCGGTGCCCGACGTACGGCACTTCCTGAGCCGGGCGTTCGACGACGACCTCAGCTCCACCTCGGCGCTGGTCACCTCCACGCCGGTGCTCCAGCAGCGCTTCGGGTTCTCGCCGGCGAGTGCCGACTGGGAGCTGTTCAGCCAGTCCGACCACGGCGCCGTGGTGATGCTGCACCTGCCGGCCTCGGACCTCGGCGACGTGGCCGACCACCTCACGGAGCTCGGGTACACCGAGCCCCACGACCCCACGGGGGTCTGGACAGGCGGTCAGAACCTGCTGGCGGAGATCTCCCCGTCACTCACCCCCGAGCTGGCCTACGTCGCCCTGGACACCCATGACTCGCTCGTGCTCGCCTCCGACACCTCGGCGTACCTCTCCGTGGCCGTGCAGGCGGCCACGGGTGGTGGCGCGCGGGTCAGCGGCCTCGGGTCCGTCGTCGACGACGCCGGCGAGCCGCTCTCGTCCGCGCTCTACACCGGCGACTACGCGTGCAGCGCCCTGGCCATGGCGCACGCGGGCGCCTCCGACCAGGCGCAGGCTCGCCGGCTGATCGCCGCGGCCGGCGAGGTGAGCCCCTACTCCGCGTTCGCGATGTCGGACGAGCCGGACGGCTCGATGCGGGTGGCGTTCGAGTTCGACGACTCCGGCACAGCGCGCACGAACGCCGACACCCGGGCCACGTTGGCCCGTGGTCCGGCACCCGGGCAGGGTGGCAGCTTCCGCGACCGGTTCACGGTCGACTCGGTCACCGCGCACCGGTCATTGGTGACGATGCACCTGACACCGAAGAAGGGCGCCTACGCGCTGTCGGACCTCAGCACGGGGCCGCTGCTCTTCGCGACCTGCTGACACGGCGTACGACGCGCGTCAGCCGGCTCGGGGAAGGATCCCGAGGATCTCGTCGATCTCTGCGTCGCTCAAGTGCTCTTCGGTCTCGCTCGCAGCGATGATGAGGTTCGTCGTGAGCTCGACCTCGCCCAGGAGGTCGCTGTCCTCGAGGGACACGTCGAACTGGTCGGGCACTGACGACACCTCTCTTGATCCGTTCGGGGCACTGTACGGGTCAACCAGAGAGTGTTCCCCACGCACGCTTCTCTCAAACCCGAAATTACCCGCCCCGGGGGAGAACGGAAAGGGGCCTCACCCAGTGGTGAGGCCCCCTCGTCCTGGGCCGGGCAGGTGCCCGGTCGCGCGATCAGATCGCGCGGACGTTCTCCGCCTGAGGACCCTTCGGGCCCTGAGTGACGTCGAACTCGACCTTCTGGTTCTCATCGAGGGACTTGTAGCCCTGCGACTGGATGGCCGAGTAGTGCACGAAGACGTCGTCGCCGCCGTCCTCCTGCGCGATGAAGCCGAAACCCTTCTCGGCGTTGAACCACTTCACGGTGCCTTGAGCCATGGTGCTCGTTACTCCTGTTATCGGAACGAGGGGCCGTCACCTCGACGACCCCGCACCAGATGCGGTGACACGTCGCTCCGACTTGCATGGGTGGCACCCACGAAGAGAACGCCGTTGGATCACAAACTCCGCGGGCGTCAAACCTGCTGGAACCTGCACCTGTTGCAACTGAGACCTTACCAACCCCGGGCGCCAGGTACACCACCCGCGATCAAGCCGGTTTGTCCGACGCACACCGTCGGCGGCCGGATTCTGTGCTTCCGGTCCGCCAGGAGCCTGCCGATGGCACGATGCGCTGTGACCCGGGGGCACCGTCGAACCTGCTTAGCGCCGACCCGGTCGAGCCATCGCACCCGGGGGGACAGCACATGACCAGCACGCCCATCAACTTCTGCGCCCAGTGCGGCGCACCGCGGACCGACGCCGGCGGCTTCTGCGGGAAGTGCGGAGCTCCCCTCGCCGCCCAGGCGACACCGGCTCAGGCACCACCGGTTCCGGCCCCGGCCCCCACCTCGTCCCCGGCGCAGGCGCAGGCCGCCGTGCCGACCTCGCCGGAGGCCCAGGTGCGGCTGGGCGAGACGACGTTCACGTGGCCGGTCCCCGACCGTACGGTGCAGGTCAACGGCCGCCCGATGAGCCTGGAGATCGTGACCGCGAGCGCGGTCTACGGCCTCGGCGCCCTCTGGCTGCTCTGGTCGATCCGCAGTGCCGTCCAGATCTTCCCGGACCTGGTCTCGGGCCTCTTCAGCGACGCGTTGACCTTCTTCTTCTCGTGGCTGGTCCTGCTCGTGCTCACGCTGCTCGTCTACGTCATCGGCCTCCTCGGCTACACCAGCTACACACTGTTCCGGTGTGACCCCGTGGGGCGCGGGCTCTCCGCGGTCATCACGGTCACCCTGTTCCTGACGATGTTCAGCGGGGCCAGCAGCGGCACGATCGTGTTCATCACGCTGCTCTCCGCGGCCTGCACCACGGCGCTCTTCCTCTCTCCGTGGGCGCGGCGAGCCCTCGATGGGGAGCGGCGCCACGGCCGTCCTTGGCCCGTGGTCCTCAGCCAGACCCTGACCCTGACCTTCTTCCTGCTCACGGGCGTCATCGGCGTCGCGTTCCTGCCCGGCTTCCGGTACGCCGACGTCGTGGGTGCCAAGGTCATCTTCTTCGTCCTCTTCATGATCGGCGCCAGCGCTGCCGCCCTCCAGGGCTTCCGGCTTCTCGCGCGGGGGCCTGACAAGAAGGCCCGCCTCCTGATCAGCGGTGCCTGTGCCGCCGCCTTCATCGGCGTGCTCTTCAGCGACGACGGCTCGACTGTCCTGATCACGCTGGGGATCCTGGCCGGCGCCTCGCTGCCGCTCTGGCTCGCCCCGAGTGCGCGGAGCTGGTTCGGCGACCAGCCGCTCAACCTGAGCGCCGCCGGCTGAGCGGCGGTCCGCTCGCGCCCCAGGGCTACGACGTACGACGAAGGCGGCCAGGGCCACCATGGACCCTGGCCGCGGGTCATCGACCCGGCTGATGTCAGTGCATGTGCAGGTGACCGCCGCCGGCTTCAGCCTTCGTCCTGGGCATCCGGAGGAGGGCGAAGACCGCGACCACGCCACCCATGACCGCGGCACCGATGAACCCCCTGGAGAAGCCGTCGGCGGCACCGGCAGCAGTGGTCAGGCTGCCGGCGGTGCTGGCGACCGCGGAGAGGATGGCGACGCCGAGCGCGGCGCCGATCTCGTGTCCGGTCATCAGGAACCCCGAGGCCACGCCGGCGTGCGAGGCGGGGATCCCGGCCATCGACGTCACCGAGACCGCGACGAAGACCATGCCGACGCCGAGGCCGAGCACGCTGAGCCCGGGCAGGATGTCCGAGGCGTAGTGCGCAGCGCTGGTGGCGGTGGACAACAGGGCGGCGGCCGCGACGGTGACGAGGAGCCCGGTCGTGGCGATGGTGCGGGCGGAGAGGTGGGCGAGCAGGTGCCGCGCCACCACGGTCCCCGCAGTGATGGCGAGCGCGAAGGGCAGGAACGCCAGCCCGGTGCTCAGGGCAGTGAAGCCGAGCACGGTCTGCAGGAAGATCGAGGTCAGGAAGACGGTGCCGACCAGGATGCCGGTGACACCGAGCATGACCGCGGTGCCGGAGACCAGGGCGTCGAGCTTCCAGACGTGCGGCGGGAACAGCGGCCTGGCCGCGCGCTGCTCGAGCCTGTGGAAGGTCACCAGCAGCGCGATCGAGAGCGCGAACGCGGTCGCGGTGTGGGCCGACCACCAGCCGTGGCTCGCGGTGCCGCCGAGCCCGTACACGAGGCTCGCGAGTCCACCGATGACCGTCACGGCTCCGGGCAGGTCGAACGCGCTGAGCGTCGTACGGGGTGCAATGTCCCGGACGATGACCTTGCGGCCGACGAGGAGCGCGACGAGCCCGATGGGGCCGTTGACCCAGAAGATGAACTGCCAGCTGGTCCAGGTCGTGATGGCGCCACCGAGAAGCACGCCGGCGGCGACACCGAGGCTTCCGACCGCGCCCCACATCGCGAGCGCGGCCTTGCGCTGGGCACCCTCGTAGGTGGTCATGATCAGCGACAGCGCGGACGGGGTGAGCAGCGCTGCACTGAGGCCCTGGACCGACCTGGTGGCGATGAGCTGGCTGCCGGAGTCGGCGAAGCCGCTGAGCAGTGAGGCGACGGTGAACAGGCCGAGACCGGTCAGGAAGACGAGGCGCCTCGACAGCAGGTCGGCGATGCGGCCGCCCAGGAGGAGCCCGCCGCCGGACATCATCAGGTACGCCGTGACCAGCCACTGCAGCTGGCCGCCGCCCAGGCTCAGGGAGCGTCCGATGGAGGGCAACGCCGTGTTGACCACGGAGATGTCGAGGACGACGAGGATCTGTGCGGAGAGGGCAACCGCGAGCAGCGCCCAGGACTTCTTCGAGTAGGTCTCGGCCCGCGGGTCGACGGCGTCGGCCGGCGCAGTGTGAGCAGGGGCTGTGGTCGTGGACATGAGGACTCCTTCAGTGGTGGTGGTGTCGGTGGTGGGCTGTGCGGTGTAGGCCGGTGACACGGGGCCCTCGGTGGCGGTCACCGGGTGCTCCGGACGGTCGCGACGACGTGCTCGATGGCGCGCACCGCTGCGGATGACCCGTGCTCGTCCTCGAGCAGGCCCGTGTGGGTCGAGTCGACGACCCGCTGCGTGCTCCGGGTGGACAGGGCCGCCAGCCGGTCCTGCGCCGCGTCCCACCCTCCCGTGTTCTGCAGGCTCTCCGACGCCGTGAGTACGACGAGTGGCCGGTCGCCGAGCGTGGTGAGCGCCTGCGCCTGTTCGAAGACCATCGGCAGCGCCGACCACTCCGCGGTGGTGTTACGGGCACCGCGGGCGCCCGCGGTCAACGCCACCATCTGCTCCGCGGCAGGTGCCGGCAGGTGTGAGGGAGCCACGGCAGCGAAGACCCGGCCCAGCCCGAGTCTGCTGAGCGAGGGCGCGAGCGCCAGCGCGCGATGCATGACGGCGTACTGGCCGGCGTAGCTGGGGATCGCGCTGAACTGCTCGGGGCTGGAGCTGTCCAGGAGCACCATCCCGGCCACCTGCTGCGGGTAGCGGGCGGCGTACGTCATCGCGTAGGTGCCGCCGATGGAGTGTCCGACCAGCACGAAGGGGCCGTGCTCACCGGCAACGCGTAGCAGGGTGTGCAGGTCCTGCGCGGCCGTGATGCCGTCCGGGCTGCTCGCGGAGTCCTCGCTCCAGCCCTGCCCGGCTCGGTCGTAGGCGCAGACGCGGGAGGTGGTTCCGACCCGGGCGACGATGCGCGCCCACGAGGCGGTGACCTCGCCGAGACCGTTGTCCAGCATGATCGTGGGGCCGCCCTGGCCGCGACAGTCGAGGTAGAGGCGGTGGCCGCCGACGTCGTAGCTGGCCCCGGGTCCGGTGGCGTAGCTGTGCTGGTCGCGAAGCACGGTGACGTTCTCGTAGGTGGCGGCGACGGAGGCGAGGGCCAGCACGGCCACGACCGGTGCCAGGAGCCGACGTCCGCGGGCGGGCAGGTCGCGCCGCGAGTGGAACCAGACGTACGCCGCCAGCGCCAGCATCGGCACCGGCCACATCCAGCCCATCACGGTCAGGGCTGCGTTGCCCGGTGTGACGACGAGGAGCCCGAGACCGGTGGTGCACATCGCGACGGCCGGTACGACGGTCCAGCGCTGGGGGCGGTCGGTGAACCGGGCGGACAGGACGCCGATCAACGCCCAGCCGAGCCCGAAGCCGACGAGCATCGACCCGGTGATGACGGCCTCGCCGGCTCCGGCGAAGACCCCCAGGGTCAGCGCCAGGGCGATGACCAGCCCGGCGGCCACGGATACCGCGACGATCCGGGCGAACGGCCCGTGGGGTGCCGTGGCCCCGTGGCCGGTGTGCTGGTGATCGGTGGGGTGGATGTCGACGCTCATGGTGGTCTCGCTCTCGCAGTCGGGTGGAGCACTGCTCTGAGAGTGGCCGCGAACGGACCTGCTCACCCCGGTCAGATGGCCGGGATGCGGGGCCGGACGGTCAGTCGAGCCGGAGCCGCGCGAGCTCGCCGCGGGAGGTGATGCCCGCCTTGGCGAACACGTTGCGCAGGTGGAAGGCCACCGTCCGGGGCGAGACCCAGCACTGGGCCGCGACCTCCTTGTTCGACAACCCCGAGGAGACGAGCTCGGCGATCTTGCGCTCCATCGGGGTGAGCTTCAGGAGCGTGGACGGGTCCCGCTTGCGGGCGGTCTCCCCCGAGGCCCGCAGCTCCTGCGTGGCACGGCCGACGAGCGCCTGGGCGTGCAGGTCCTCGAACGTTCCGAGGGCGTGACGGAGGTGGAGGCGGGCGTCGACCCGACGCTGGGCGCGCCGCAGCCACTCGCCGTACGCCAGCTCGGTGCGCGCCTCGTCGACGGGTCGTCCGGAATGCGCATGATGGGCCAGGGCCTCCTGGAAGAGCCGATCGGCCTCGGCGGGCTCGGCCGTCATCGCGCGGCCGTAGGCGACTGTGGCCAGCGCCCACGGACGCCCGGTCGCCTCGGCGAAGCCGGTCAGCTCGTCGACCCAGTCGCGAGCCTGCTCGGGCTGGTCGGCTCGCACGGCGGCGTCGATCCGCTCGACAGCGGCCATCCGGGCGATGGCGGGGAGGCGGACGTGGCGCAGCTGGTGGAGGGCACCGAACGTGTCTGCTTCCGCCGCGGCGCGTGCGCCCCTGGCCCAGCGGGTGAGATCGTGCACGGGGTCGGCGAGGATGCCCAACGGGTGGCTCACGGTGACCTGCTCGAGGTCGCTGAGGAGGCGGTCGTAGTCGTCTCGGCCCTGGAGCGCGGCGAGCAGCGTGAGCCAGGCCAGCGGAGGAGCGGTCAGCGCGCGGGGCCCGGCGCTCTCGCCGAGCGCGAGCGCCTCCTCGGCACAGCTGCGTACGGCGGCCCAGTCACCGGCCACGAGGTGACCGAAGCACAACCGTTGGAGCGCGTAGACCACTCCCATGACGGCGCCGGCCTCTCGGGCTCGCGACAGCCCGAGGCCGTAGAAGCGTTGTTGCGCGGCGTCGTCACCGAGCTGGAGGGCGGCGTTACCCAGGTTCCCGAGAACGTCGATGTCGTCCAGCGCACTCCCGGCGTCGAAGGCGACGTCGAGCGCCTCGACCGCTCGGGAGAAGTCCGACTCGGCGGCCCTGGTCATCGCCTGCAGCATGTGCTTGAGACAGACCGTGCGGGGCGTGTCGTCCCAGTCAGACCTGATGAGGACGTCGGTGACGCTCAAGGTGGCGCCGCTCTCGGCGCCGTAGCTCTGCAGGAGAGCCGCGGCGACCGCCATCTCCAACGCTCGTCGGGGGTCGACCTCGGACACCGCAGCCGCGGCTTCGATGAAGATCCGGTGGGCATCGGTTGCGGAGCCGATGTTGACCTCGATCCGTGCGCGCAGCCGCGCGATGTCGCTGAGCAGCAACGGGTCGGTGGCGGAGCCGGCCGCCCGTGAGAGCAGCTCGCGACATCGGGCCGCCTGACCGCACGCCCAGGCGCTGCGGGCCGCCGCCAACGTCAGCTCCGTCCGTTGCGGGACCTCCGCGGCCAGGGCCACCGCTCGCTCGTACGCCGCCAGCGCCGCCGCGTAGCCACCGCGTCGTTCCGCGCCGGCTCCCACGCGCGCGAGCGCGTCCACGACCTCCTGGTCGGGGCCGTCGGCGGCCGCGGCACGGTGCCAGGTCTCCCGGTCGGGGTCGCCGTGCCCGGCCAGGGCCTCCGCGAGGGACAGGTGGACGCGTCGCCGTTCCGCATCGGTGGCCGCCTGGTAGATGGCCGAGCGGACCAGCGGATGGCGCACCCTCACGGTGTGCACGTCGGTGACCAGCAGGCCCGAACCCACGGCGGTCTCCAGCGCAGCGTCGTCCGCACCCAGGTCTGCCCCAGCCCTTCGGACCACGGCGAGGTCACCGGCGTCCTCCGCCGCAACGACGAGCAGGAGCAGCTGCACCTGCTCAGGCAACCTGCGACTCCTGTCGAGGAACGCCAGCTCGACCCGGGCGGTGAGATGAAGGTGAGCCGGGAGTGCGGAGGACCCCTGGAGCTGAGCCTGGCTCAGCCCAGTCGGCAGCTCCAGGAGGGCGAGCGGGTTGCCACCGGTCTCCGCGACCAACCGCTCGGACACCTCCGCTGAGGGGGACGGCCCCGGACGCGCGCCCAGCAGCGCCCGCGCCGCATCCGGGTCGAGACCGGTCAGCGTCTCCTCGGGAAGGCCCTCGGGCCGGAACCGATGGCCTGCGTCGTCTCGAGCCGAGAAGAGCATGAGCACCCGGTCGGCCCCGATCCTGCGAGCACAGAAGACGAGCGCGTCCGCGGTGGCCGGGTCGAGCCAGTGGGCGTCGTCGACCACGCAGAGGACCAACCTCTCCTCCGCCGAGGCCGTGAGGATCGACAGGGTCGCGATCGCCACCAGGAACGGCTCGACCGAGGGGCCGTCCTCCTCGCCGAAGGCCACTCGCAGGGCCCGGGCCTGGGGACCGGGGAGCTGCTCGCGCAGCCGCAGCACCGGTCGAAGCAGCCGGTGGAGGGCGGCGAAGGCCAAGGGCGCCTCCACCTCGAGTCCCTGGGCCCGCAACAGCAGGGCCTCGCCGGCACCCTCGACGAGCTCCTCCAGCAGGGCCGTCTTCCCCACACCGGGCTCACCCCGCAACACCAGGGAGGACGCCCGCCCGTGCCTCGCCTGCTCGAGGAGCCCGGTCAGGAGCGCCTGCTCGCGCCCCCGCCCCTCCAGCACTCCGCGACCGTACTACGGCGACGAGCCGCGCCACCCGCGTGAACCTGGCGCTTTGGCCGGGCCGAGGCTGGCGCCGGGCATCCATGCTGGGACCGAAAGCCGGCGTACCGCCTGACGACGTACGACGAACCACCACACCAGGAGACCGCGAATGCCACCCTCAACGGCGAACGAACGACCACGTCATATCGGGCTGCTGCTCTTCGACGGCGTCGAGGAGCTCGACGCCGTCGGGCCCTGGGAGGTCCTTGCGTACTGGACCCGGCACCACCCGGCGGACGGGTGGACCGTCGCGTGCCTGTCCGCGGATGGGGGGGCCGTCACGGGCGCCAAGAACCTCGTCCTGGGCGCCCACAACTCCATGGCGGACGCCCCGCCACTCGACGTCCTCATCCATCCCGGTGGCCACGGCACCAGGCGTCTCCTCCGAGACACCGCACACCTGGACTGGATACGCGAACAGCGCGCGGCGGTGCCCCTGCTTGCCAGCGTGTGCACCGGAAGCCTCGTCTACGCCGCCGCCGGACTCCTGTCCGGCCGGCCCGCCACCACCCACTGGGCCTCGCTGAACCTGCTCTCCGAGCTCGACCCCACGGTGATCACCGACGTCGACGCCAGGTTCGTCGACGACGGCGACCTCCTCACGAGCGCCGGCGTCAGCGCGGGCATCGACATGGCGCTCCACCTGGTCGACCGCCTCGCCGGGACCGAGCGTGCTCGCGAGGTTCGGCGCGCGATCCAGTACGACCCGCTGCCGCCCGTCTGAGCGTCCTGGCTCCGTCACGCGGCTGCGCGAGCGTGTCCGAACCCTCTCATCCGCCCGCGAGGGTCGCCTGCCGCCGCCTCCACTCGGCCCACAGCTGTGACTCGCTGGACGCGAGCTGCACCGCTTGTGCCATGCCGGACTGGTCCGACGTCCGTAGCGCCGACACGACGGTCCGGTACTTCAGGGCCGCGGTCCGCAGAGCCGTCAATGCGACCGCGTGTGCCTGGGCCACAGCCTGGGTCTGCGGGGCGTAGCCCTGCCACTGCGCGATGAGTGCGGACACCGCGGGCTCGACCTGCTGCTCGAGCGCGTCCGCCTGGTCCGTCGGGCTCAGGGTGGGATCGGAGAGCACCGCGAGCGCGGCTCGGTCGACGCCGGCGTACCCCTGGGTCAGGATGGGCACCACGTCGGCGAGATAGGTCGCCGCCTCGTCGCTGCCGGCCGGCACGAGCGGTTGCCCCACGGCCGAGGAGTCGAGGTGCTCCGGCGCGACCAGGTGCTCGCGATGGTCGAGGGCGAGGGACCCGGCCACGACGCTGACGGCGGCAGCCGCGGTCCACGTCACGGGGACGGTCAGGGAGAGCCGGGGTAGCCGCGCGAGTGCATAGGCCACGGGCGTCACGACCAGGGTGGCGTACCACGCGAGAACGGTCGCTGGACGCAGCACCTGCATCGCGATGGAGAGGTCGAAGGCACCACCGAGCGACACGTTGAGGCCGAACCAGCCGGCGGACCCGACCACCGCCGCAACCGGTACGACGACCCACCCGAACCCCGGCCCGCGCACGGGATCGCGGACCACCAGGACACCCGCGGCGACCGTGGCCGCCACGGCGATGACCCACTGGTAGGCCAGGAAGCGTTCGAACGAGAGCTCACCGTTCGGCGCCGGCCCGGCCGCTGTGCGGTACGAGACGATCACGGCGGTGGCGACGAGCCCGGAGACGAGCCCGGTACCGACGGCGACGCGCAGGTCCCCGACACCGCTCCCGGGCCACGGGGCGCCACCGGTCCCCTCGACGAGCCAGGCCGGCACCGCCTGGGCCCGCCGGCGTAGCACGGTCGGTACGACGGCGGCCGCGCCCAGCCCCACCACGGTCCAGAACATCGGCCAGCTCGTCAGGCCGAGGGTCAGCTCGGAGCGGCCCAGGGCCCAGCCGCCTCCGTCGGCGGCGAGCTGGAAGAGCGACGTACTCCACAGCAGCACCGAGAAGAGCAGAGCGTTGACGACCAGCGCGACGGTCCAGCACGCCCGCTGGCCCGAGAGCCGCGGTGCGGCGTCGGCCCACAGCTGGGCCAGCCCGGCCGAGAGCACCGTCACCCCTGCCCCGGCCACGGCACTGACCAGCAGCCAGGCCGGGTGGGCGAGGCCGCCGGCCAGACCGGTGGCGGTCTGGCCCAGCGAGACCGCCTGACCCGCGACCAGCCCGAGGCCGACCCCGGCGGCGACCGGCCCGGGGTCGTGCCTCTCGCCGGAGACGCGGCCGAACAGCGCATCACGCCACACCGCCAGCCCTACCGACGCGCCGAGGACCGGTCCGAGTGCGAGCGAGGCCACCAGGTAGCTGTGCGTGGCGGCCCCCGAGCCCGAGAAGTACGGCGAGAGCCCACCCACGACCAACGGGACGGTCAATCCGCCCAGGAAGGCGCCGACCAGACCGTCCACGAACCCTGACCTGACCAGCAGGCCGGGGGAGCGCAGCACGTCGACGCGTTGCGTGGGCGTGGGGTGCCTGGCCAGGAGCCGGCGCCACCCACTGGCGTGACCCGGTCGCGCCGAGCCCACGACAGCCTCGACAGCGGCCGGGTCCCCCTGCCAACGCGCCGCGCGTAGGTCAGCGCCGTACTCGCGGGAGCGCAGGAGGGCGGCCGAGAGCAAGGTGACGACGCCACCGAGGAGCCCGGCCCGCCATACGTAGTCGCCGACCACCGAATTGTCCCCCGCGACCAGCGCGCTGACCACCGGGAAGGCCAGGATCGGGGCCAGGGCGTACCCGACCGAGCGGGTGAGCCAGGCCAGGGCGATGTCGCGCTGCTTCGCATGCGCGAGCTCGTGCCGCACGAGGGGGTCGAAGAGCCGAGCATCGCGCCAGCGCACCGCCACGGCCGGAGGCAGGGCGACGACGTACCGGCCGGGGGCCCCGAAGCTGAACGCGTCACGCTGCCGTGACGTCCCCACCAGTGGCCGCACGTGACCGGCGATCCCGGCCTGGCGAGCCAGCTCGTCGAAGCGTTCGACGGCTCCGGACAGCATCGGGCTCGGGGTGCGCAGGCGCCGCCGGCGTACGACGACGACCGGGGCCAGGAACAGGACCAGGACGGCCGCGACCGCGGTGACCGCGACCCCGCCCACGGCGAACTCGGTCCGTGTCCGCTCGATGCCCGCGGTGCAGGTCTCGAACGCCCTCTCCGCGCGGAGCCGGTCCTCGAGCGTGGTGGCGGACGCACGCTGCCGATCACAGGCCGTGACCGTTCTCAGCCATTCGTCGCCGCGCACCTGGGTGTGCACCCAATTGCCGACGAAGAGCCCCGACGCGAGCAGCGCGGCCGCGAGGATCACATAGCGGGAGGTGGTGGGGCTGGGGTACCCGAGTACGTCCGGCCGGGATGACATGGGTGCACCGTCACGGGCCGACGTTGAGCCCACCGACGATGGCGTCGGCCAAAAGGCGCGCCTTCTCGTCGGGCAGCTTCAGGTCGTGGGCACGGGCCAGCGCAACCTCACGGACCTGCTCCGCCTCCTCCGGCGAGAGGATGGCCTCCGGCTCGTCCGGGTCCGGCTTCTGGTCCGACTCCGGCTTCTTGTCGCCGTGGCTGTGCCGGAACAGGCGGTGCACCCAGTCGGCGATGAGCGGCTGGGACTCCTTCTTCGCCGCGTCACCGACGGTCTTGAGCAGGAAGGCGAGCACGGGACCCGAGACCGCGAGCACGTACGGCGTGAGCAGCGCGATGTCCAGACCGAAGCCGACCGCCTCGTCGCGCCCGCTCGCGGAGAGCACACCCTGGGGATCCTCGTGGTACTCCTGTGCGGTCTCGTCGAAGACCGCAAGCTCCTCCGGCGCCACCTCGCCGAGCACCTGCTTGGCGAACTCCTCGACCAGGGCCCGGTCCGGGGCGCCGAACCCGGCGTCTGCGTTCATGTCGGAACTCTCCCTCCAAGGGTGTCCCGAGACGCGTCCGGGATGATCCGGGGACCGGCTCCAGATCCCTCACCCACCCGTCGGGCGCACCTGCATCGTAGTGAACTTCTCGCCCGCCCCGCAGGGTGCGCGGTCTGCAATGATGCTGGCGGGTCAGTGGAGGGTTCCCGTCGTCAGTCCCTAGGGTGCTACTCGACCAGATCCCCAGGTCCCGGGCCCTTAGCTCAATTGGCAGAGCAGTGGACTTTTAATCCATGGGTTGTGGGTTCGAGTCCCACAGGGCCCACGTGAGCAGTGCCTTCCTGTACGCCGGGGTCCGCACGCCCTTCGGCCGGTACGCCGGGGCGCTGGCGGGCACGCGACCCGACGACCTGGCCGCGACCGTCGTACGCGGGGTGCTCGACCGGGCACCGGACCTCGACCCGGCGCGGGTCGACGACGTCGTACTCGGGTGCGCCAACGGAGCCGGTGAGGACAACCGCAACGTCGCGCGGATGGCGGCGCTGCTGGCCGGACTGCCGGTGACCGTTCCCGGGGTGACCGTCAACCGGCTGTGCGGCAGCAGTCTGCAGGCCGCCATGGACGCGTCGCGGCTGGTCGAGACCGGCGACGCACAGGTCGTGGTCGCGGGCGGCGTCGAGTCGATGAGTCGTGCGCCGTGGGTGCTCCCGAAACCGGTGCGCGGCTTCCCGGCCGGGAACGAGACGCTCGTCTCCACGACCCTCGGCTGGCGGCTGGTGAACGCCCGGATGCCCGAGGAGTGGACCGTCTCACTGGGCGAGTGCAACGAGCAGCTGGCCGACGCGCTGGGCATCGGTCGGGAGCGTCAGGACGCCTTCGCGGCCCGCTCCCACCAGCTCGCAGCCCAGGCCTGGGACGACGGCTTCTACGACGACCTGGTGCTGCCCCACGAAGGGTTGACCCGCGACGAGTGCATCCGCGCCGACGCGAGCGTCGCGTCGCTCGCCGGGCTGACGCCGGCCTTCCGGACCGACGGCACGATCACGGCCGGCAACGCGTCGCCGCTCAACGACGGTGCCGCGGCCCTGCTCATCGGCGCCGAGAACGCCGAGACCGGGGTCGCGCCGCTGGCCCGGTTCGCGGGTCGTGGTGTCGCCGCACTCGAGCCGCAACGATTCGGTGTCGCTCCGATCGAGGCGGCCGAGCGGGCCCTGGCGGCTGCCGGGATCGGCTGGTCCGACATCGGCGCCGTAGAGCTCAACGAGGCCTTCGCGGTCCAGTCACTGGCGTGCCTCGACGCCTGGAAGACCGACCCCGAGATCGTGAACACCCACGGCGGGGCCATCGCGATCGGCCATCCGCTCGGCGCCTCCGGCGCGCGAGTACTCAGCACTCTGGCCGCCGTTCTCGTCGAGCGGCGCGCGCGCTGGGGCCTGGCCGCGATCTGCATCGGTGTCGGCCAGGGGCTGGCCGTCGTGCTGGAGAACGTCACCGGCTGACCGCACCGCGGCTCAACGCACGGGCTGACCGCGCTCGCCGGAGTCGGTGAGGCGGATCTCCGCCAGTGCTCGTTCCTCGAGCTCCACGCGCCGCTGGGCGGCCAGCTCCGGCGCGGGACCGTCGTCGGTTGCGTTCGAGACCAGTCCGGCCGCACCGCCCTCGAGGCGGGTCAGCGCCTGCCGCCCGAAGACCTGCTGCTCGGTGGCCGTCCGCTCCGAGCGACCGCGGCCGATGAACGACACCGCCCAGTGACCCAGCGCGGAGAGCCGGTTCTTGAAGCCGGTCAGGTAGAGCAGGTGGACCACCAGCCAAAGCAGCCAGGCGACGAACCCCGTCAGCCGGAGACGGCCGATCAGCGCCACCGCGCGGAAGCGGCTGATCGTGGCCAGCGAGCCCTTGTCGAAGTAGTGGAACGGCTTCTGCGGGGGCTTGCCGGCCAGTCGGCGCTTGATCTCCGCGGCGGCGTACTTCGCTCCCTGGATGGCGACCTGGGCCACGCCCGGCAGGTGGTCGAGGTCGAGCATGTCGCCGACCACGAACACCTCGGGGTAGCCCGGCAGCGTGAGGTCGGGGTTCACCCGGATCCGCCCGGCCCGGTCGAGGGGCGCACCGGTCTGCTCGGACAGGGTCCTGGTCAGGGACGACGCCTGCACGCCGGCGGCCCAGATCTTGGTGGCTGCGGCGATCCCCTTGGTCCGGCCGTCCTTGTACTGCACGACGATGCCGCCCTCGCCGACATCGGTCACCATCGCGCCGAGCAGGACCTCCACACCCAGCTTCTCGAGCTGGACCTTCGTCTTCGCCCCGAGCACGGCGCCGAACGGCGGGAGCACCTGGCCGGCGGCGTCCACCAGCACGACCCGTGCCCGACGGGTGTTGATCGCCCGGAAGTCGCGGCGCAGGGTACGGCGCGACAGCTCGGCGATCTGGCCCGCCATCTCGACACCCGTCGGCCCGGCACCGACGACCACGAACGTCAAGAACGCGTCGACGTCCTCCCCGCGCGAGGCGCCGAGCTCGGCCATCTCGAAGGCGCCGAAGATCCTTCCGCGCAGCTCCAGTGCGTCGTCGATGCTCTTCATGCCCGGCGCGTACTCGGCGAACTCGTCGTTGCCGAAGTACGACTGGCCCGAGCCGGCAGCCACGATCAGCGAGTCGTACGGAGTGACCGTCTCCCGGCCGAGTACCCGCGAGGTGACCGTCCGGGAGGCGAGGTCGATCGCCACGACCTCTCCCAGCAGCACCCTGGCGTTGCGTTGCCGAGCCAGGACCTCACGGGTGGAGGGCGCGATCTCGCCCTCGCTCAGGATCCCCGTGGCGACCTGGTAGAGCAGGGGCTGGAACAGGTGGTGGCTGGTCTTCGCGATCACGGTGACATCCACGTCGGCGCGGTTCAGCGCCTTGGTACCGAAGAGCCCCCCGAACCCCGATCCGATCACCACGACCTGGTGCCTACCGCTGCGTGCGACCTCTCCCATGCCTCCACGATGCCTGCGTCGTCGCACTGCGACAATTCGAGGGCGCGTCTCGTTACTCACACGATCGCGTGGGACTTCTGCAAACTTGTGTGCGTGATGAGGTTTCGCGGCACCCTGGATCGGGTACACGAGCGGGGACTGGCGCGGTCAGCGCGCCTGACTCATGTGGAGACAGAGTGCCGCTGAACCGACCGGCGGAGCCGCTCGCACCGGGACCCCGGGGCGCCATGCAGGCGCGCCGCTGGATGGCCGATGTGTGCGACGAGATCGGTCGTCCGGACCTCCGCGACAACGCTCAGCTCGCCCTGTCCGAGGTGGTCACCAACGCGATCCTGCACGGCGACCCGCCGGTCACGTTGCGGCTCCGCGGCACCGTGAGCCACCCGCGGGTCGAGGTGCGCGACGCGTCCCCGGAGCAGCCCGCGTTCCCCGAGATCGAGATCGGCCAGGAGTTCCTGGGGGACCTGCCGACCTTCGGTCGCGGCCTGGCGATCGTGGCGCACACGAGCGAGGCATGGGGCGCCGAGCGCGACGGCCAGGGCAAGCTCGTCTGGTTCGTGCCGAGTACGACGCCTCGGGCGTCGCCGGCCCCTGGGGTGCTCGAGGGCTGGGACGACGAGGACGACGAGGTGCCCTTCGCCACCGGGCCGTTCATCGTCGTACACCTCCTGCACGCGCCGGTCGTGGCCCTGCAGGGGACGCTCGCCCACGGTGCCGAGCTGCGCCGCGAGCTCCGCCTCCTGGCCCTGGCCCATCAGGACACCTACCCGGTCGCCTCCGACCTCTCGGCGTACTTCACCGCACTTGCTCGCGACTTCCGGGGTCAGCTCGGTGGCGCGCCGCTGCTCGAGGCGCTGCACACCGGCCGCTCGCACCTCGACCTCGAGATCAAGGCACCTCTCGACACCGAGCAACGTTTCGGTCGCCTGCACGAGCTGCTCGAACTCGCCGACGCGTTCTGCCGCAACGAGCGGTTGCTGACCCTGGCCCGCAGCGACCAGCAGGTCGTCTTCCAGAAGTGGCTCTTCGGTGAGTTCGTCCGCCAGGGTCGGGGCGAGGCGCCCGCACCGTGGGTGGACGGCCAAGCCCCGCTTTCGCGGGCTCACCCGTAGCCGAGCTCGTGCAGGCGGGCGTCGTCGATCCCGAAGTGGTGGGCGATCTCGTGCACGACGGTGATCCGCACCTGCCGTACCAGCTCGTCCGGGGTGTCGCAGAGCTCCAGGAGCGGACGCCGGAAGATCGTGATCCGGTCCGGGAGCCCGGTGTGGTCGTGGGTCCGCCGCGTCAGCGACACCCCGACGTACAGTCCGAGCACGTCGGGCTCGCCGTACGGCGGCTCGTCCTCGACCAGCACCACCACGTTGCGGACCTGTGCGGCGATCTCGTCGGGGATCTCGTCGAGGGCCTGGTTGACCAGCGCCTCGAAGGCGACGCGGTCGAGCTCCATGACGCGACCCTAGCCACGACCCGGTGACCCCCGGTCGCACGACAGCCGGTCCAGAAGCGACTGAACCGGCTGTGGGGCGACCCCGACGGGACTCGAACCCGCGGCCTCCGCCGTGACAGGGCGGCGCGGGCTCGAGTGGACCTTGACGGAAGTCGCCGACAATCCACGAAACAGCAGGTCAGAGTGGGTGTGCGGCTAGTTGTCAGCCCTGGTCGATGTTGGCGGTCGATGGGACTGTGACGGGACACAGACAGACACAGACGGGACACGGCGATAAGGCCAGAGGGCCCCATCATGGAGGGATCCGGCATGCACGCGCGGTCATCGCGGACCGGTCGTCGTGGCGCACCCGACCATGCCGCAGGGGGAACCGCGGGAAACGGCCGCTGCCGCTCAGCAAGTGCAACCGAGACGTCACCGGATGGTGACGAAGATGGCTGAAAGCCCAGGCCAGAAGGCGTTTGACCGTTGCCGCTATCGACGGTCGAGGGAGGTTCTCGGACTTCGTGTTGCCCCAGCGCTGCGTGGGCGACGGCCTACGTCGCCTTCGCGGGCGCGCCGTATCGACTCTCGACCGGAAGGTCCGCCGTGCTAACGACGCGACTAGGGAGCATCGGAGTCGGAGCGCAGGGCCGCGCTGGCCGCCATGATCCGCACGCGGACAGCGCTGAGATCGTCCTCGATCGGACCATCGATCCGTTCCAATACCAGCTGGCCGATTGCCACCACACGATCGCCCCGTCGGACGCTCTCCACAGCCGACGTCGCCAGGCTATGGCTGCGACACACCACCTCGCACGCATGCGCCAACCGAGCACCCGCCGAGCCAGGGAACGGATCCAGGACGAACACCACCCACGAGTCCTCCTCCAGCAGTTGGCTGGGCTCCTCCGTGACACGACCCGTGACGACGACCCTGAACGGCATGGCGACCTCCTGAGGCAGTTCCGATAGCCGCGACCATCAGAGCCGGAGAGGCGAGCGAAGCCCGACCCAGACTGCTTTGGCTGTGGACGAGTACTCGCCTCAAAGATGTCAAGGCATCGATCGAGCACGGCGCGCGGCAGGAAGTCTCAGCCTGGCGTCGGTCCGTTCACCCGCAGGGGAACGGCAAGCACCGACCACCGCTAACCGTCATGCGATGTAGCCCAATCCGCCCAGATTGGGCGCCCCGAGAAAGTGCTGCATTCCGCTGCTTTCACGCGCTACGCGACGGACTCGCGAGTCGCCGGGCGGCCTCGACGATGAAGGCCCGGCGTCGCGCACGCTCGACCTCATCGTCGGGTTCGGCGCCGGTGATCATGGACGCAAGCTGCGGCACCGTTTGCCACCAGGCGGCAAGGGCGATGAGCGAGAAGACGAGGTGTGCGGGGTCGAGCCCATCGTCGAGCAGGCCGGTTCGTTGCGCTTCGGCGAACCGCTCAACCTTTTCCCGGTAGTGAGTCGCACGGCCGACCGCATCTGCAGGCTGACCGCCCTGCAGCCCCTCCCACTGCAGCAGACGGCCAAGTTCAGGGTGGGCTGAGTGATAGTCGAACATGGCGCCGGCGAAGGCGCCGATGTCGTCCAAGCCAGTGCCGGTCAGTGCGACCGCGTACGCGAGGCGATCCAACTCGGTGGCCAGGACAAGTTCCCAGAGTGCCTTCTTGTGACCGAAGTAGCTGTAGAGGCGCTCCTTGTTGACCCCGGCTGTGGCCGCGATCGAGGCGACCGTGGTTCCGTCGAAGCCTCGTGCGGCGAACTCGACGAGTGCCGCATCCCGCAGCCGCCGTTGCGTGCCTTCGGTGTCCCAGGCCACATCACGACAATACCAACCATACAGTTGGAGAATTGGTCGGTCGCTCGTAGGATTCCAACTACATCGTTGGAGTTGGAGACATCATGATGGAAGAACGAGACCTGGGGCTGAAGATCGGCTCCGTGGAACCGGGTTCAATCGCGGTCGTGACCGGTGGAAACGCAGGCATCGGTCTTGAGATCGCACGCCAACTGATCAACCACGGGGTGACCGTCTGGATCGGCGCGCGCGACGTGTCCAAGGGTCGCGAAGCGGCGGACACTCTCGGCCCGACCGCCCATGTCGTTCAACTTGACGTCACCGACACGGCGTCGGTGGATGCCGCCGTCGCGCAGGTCGGCGAGGTGGACATAGTCATCAACAACGCTGGCGTGAACCCCGGCGGAGAGACCATCGCCAACACCAGCGTCGAGCAGTTGCGACACGCCTACGACACGAATGTCCTGGGGCTTGTAGCCGTCACCCAGGGGTTCCTCCCGGCACTCAGTCGGTCGGCGCATCCCCGGATCGTCAACATCTCCAGCGGCACCGGATCGCTGACTTGGACCGACGGTGACAATCCCCAGTTCGACTGGGAGCGGGTGCAAGGAGCCGGCCTCGCCTACCGCAGCTCCAAGACGGCGGTCAACGCGGTCACGCTACTCACTGCGCAGGCGCTCGGTGAGAGGTTCAAGGTCAACGCGCTCGCGCCGGGGCTCCGCCGCACGGGCCTCGTGCCCGGGATGACCGTCGGAGGGGACCCGGCCGTGGCAGCGACAGGAGCAGTCCGCCTCGCATTCATTTCCGACGATGGTCCAACGGGATCACTCTGGTCCTGGGACGGCAGCCGCGTTCCTTGGTAGGTCGGACGGAGCAGATCCCTCGAGGACCTGGAAGCCGAGCCTGAGCGAAACCTCGCACCCGGTTCAGGGATCTCTGACTGGGACTGAGCGTCCCGTCGCAGCCCAATCGGGTGCACCCCCCGAAGGTGCGTCATACCGCCAATGCCCGTCAACCGATCGCTGACTGATCTGTTTCCGTTGGGCGATCGCCGCGCGGGACAACGGTGTGGTGACCACGACCTCTTCCCCGTCCTGATCATCCTCACCGACCGAGACCGCGTGGAGCTGGAGTCCTTGGCCCGCGCACGCAAGGCGCCGCTGCGGATGGTGCAGCGGGCCTGGCTCGTGTTGGCCGCCGCTGACGGCCGGTACAACGCCCAGATCGCCCGGGACCTGGGCACCTCGACACCGTGCGGACCTGGCGTGGCCGGTTCGCAGCCGACGCGATGAAGGGCCTGGCTGACCGGCCGCGCTCCGGGCGCCCGCCGGTGTTCGCGGCCACCGTGGTCGCCCGGGTGAAGGCACTGGCCTGTGCGCTGCCCGCCGAGCACGGGCTGCCACTCTCACGCTGGTCGTGCCAGGACCTGGCCGATGAAGCGATCGCACGTGGCATCACCGACACGGTGTCGGGGTCCACGGTGCGGCGCTGGTTGGCCGCCGATGTGATCAAGCCGTGGCGGCACCGGTCCTGGATCTTCCCCCGCGACCCCGACTTCGCCGTTAAGGCCGCGCGCGTGCTCGACCTCTACGACCGGCAGTGGGAGGGCCGGCGGCTGAGCCCGGACGAGTACGCGTCAGCGCTGATGAGAAGTCCCAACTCCAAGCACTCCAACGCCGACACCCTGACCTGCCGCCCCGGGTGTACTCGAACTCCACCCACGGATGCGCGAGGCCTGGCCCACCGCCGAACTGGTGCACCTGCCAGTCCACGCGTCCTGGCTCAACCAGATCGAGATGGACTGCCGTCAGCTCCCTCGCGCCACCATAGCCGTTCCCTACTTGTGGGTTCTGGTGGAGTTGGCGTCGATTTCATCCGGTCGGCGAACAAGAGTTCTAGTCTGACGAACGTCTGGTCGTAGGAACCGTCGTGGCGACGCAGACGGTCTATCGAGGCCACGGCCTGCTCGACGATCTCGGGGATGCGGGTCCGGAGGTATGCCGGGTGAGCACCAGGGTCGCTTGGGTGCGGAGCAGGGCCTCGATCTGGTCGCGGCTGAAGGAGCGGCGTTGCGCCACCGTACCCACGGCCCCAAGCGGGATCTCGAAGCCCGCTTCCTCGAGACTGTCGAAAACGTCAGCGGTGTCCGGGAAGGGCGGGGGTCCGGGCAGGCCATGCGTGGCTGCCAGCTCATTCAGAATTGCATTGATCCGGCCGATGTTCCCGGTTCCGGCGCACTCCAGGTGTAGCCAGCCGCCTGGCCGCAGCAACCGGTGGACCGCGGCGAACACTTGCGGGCGGGCTGGCGACGGCACCCAGTGCAGCATCGCCCGGCTCACGATAAGGTCCACCGAGCCCGGCGCTAAGTGCTCGTCGAGTTGCTGGGCGGACGCGTGAATGAAGTGGAGGTTGTCGGCTGTGTGCCGACGGGCCTCGGCGAGCATGGACTCGTCCTGATCGACGCCGGTCACCGAGCCCTGCGGGACCAGATCAGCGAGCTGGGCGGTGAACTCGCCACTGCCGCATCCGAGGTCCACGACCGCGTCGGAAGGCCGGGGCTGGTGACGCGCGAGAAACATCTCGTCGTAGCCCCGATGGTGGGCCGAACTACGGGAGTAGTCGCTTCCGCTCCACCGAGCCGACGAGGACGGGTTCGTCATCGCACTCCTGTGGTCAACGTTCTGCCGCCTGATGAAGGAGTTCTTCGAGCCTCTCACGGATCTGCGGGAAGGGTCTTCGCGAAGTGACCCAATCCGCCGCCTGTCGGCGCGGGTCTTCCAGCACTCATTGGGCTCACCCGCACGAGATCGTGCAAGGCGCCGCGGTCGCGCGAACCGACGGACCTCTCGATCGAGGTCAAGGCGGCTCGATGACCTATCGGGAGGCGGTCGTGGACATGACGAATCCGCTGACGAGGCACTTGGCGCGCATGATCGAAGATGTCGCCGTCCCCGGGATGGAACGGGTTGAGGTCGCTGCTGTCGAAGGACAACTGGCCGTTCACGATCGTGCCGTTCTTCCGGGTGTAGGTGAACGACGTCTCGCCCCATGCGTTCCCGTCGCCGAGGCTCTCGAGGTGGCTCGCGCTGCGCGGGCCGAAGTCCGAGTGGTGCAGCCCGTCGGCGTTGCCGTTGCCTGCGGAGTTCCACATCTCCGATGCCAGGTGGGCGTGGGCGGCCGTGCTGGTCATGATGACCTCGAGGTCGCCGTTGCCGCAGGTGGCCTTCAGCACCAGACCGCCGAGATGCAGGATCGTGGTGGGCGTCGCGGACTTGTGTCGTCGGCGCGTAGAAGACCTTGCGCACCGTGATGATGCTGCTGGCCTTGCGTTGGCATCCTGGTTGCGTTGCGCAGCCCTGGCCAAGGCTCGACCCGTTGATCTCGCGCACCGGTGAAGGTGTTGCCGATCACCTTGCGGCCCGCGATCGAACGGTCCGCGATCGATGCGTCCGTTGATCGTCGTGGCCGCGTACGCGGTGCCGCTGATCGCACGAAGAGCGCGAGCATCGCGACGATCAACGCCGGCGATGGACGAAGTTTGCTGAGCATGGCGGTCCTCCGGTCACGGCTCGCCGTTTCCAGCACGTCCTGGGTACGGCGAACCTTGGTCTGGTGTGCGCAGGATACGCGCGGCGAACACTCTGCGACCGCCCACGCTGCCTGATCCACATCGTCCGCACGTTCCGCGCACGATCCAGCAACCGGAAGGGACGGGACGGTTGAATCCGAAGGTGCGTCACACCGCCTCGAGTGGCAGGCCTGGATGTGCCTTCGGCGAGCGCTTCAATCCTTCAGAGCGCCCGATCCTCTGGTGAGTCAGGAGCGCTGGTGACACAGGCAGTCCGGATCCCGGGCAAGAGTGACCTGAAGTTGCTAACACGGGTTCCCCACGGGGCCATTGCCACGGCCGGGCCGTCGCAGTGGTGGCCGTCCGCACTGGTGGACATAGATTCTCGGCCTTTAGTCATAGGTGATGATCAGATGTTCCCCGCCGTTGAAACTCGAGGCCGGTGATGGTGCCCGTGGCGTGACGGTAGGACATGGTGCCGCCGGTGATCGTCCCTTTGATCGCGCCGGTAGCAAAACGGAGTGAGAAGCGGGAGTCGAGCAGTCCTCCGTCGAGTCCGGCGACGCCGGTGCAGTGCGCCCTCGTCGAGCTCACGGGGGTGCAGTCCGATACGGCGGTGCCGAGGATTTTGCCGGACTTGCTGCGAAGCTTGTCGGCTTCGGTGAAGCCTCCTTTCGCGTATTGGACCTCGGCGGCCCGTTTCGCGGTGACGTGCAGGGTGTGATGCGAGCCGGACGCCGTTGCGCCTACTGGTGAGCTGAGCACCGCGATGGCGGTATCCGAGGCGGCGAGCAATGTGGTGGCCGCGATCGAGACCTTTTCGAACATGATTCGTACCTTTCGTCGTGAGGCAGGATGCAGAGTGCCGATGGATGGCTCTCGGGGAAAAAAACCCTGAGTCAAGTTACCGCTTCTCTGCGCTGGTGAGCGCATGGTCACCGAGAGACGGGGGTCCGGGTGATCGGGGTTGTTGCGAGCTCGATGGGTGCTGGTGTGCGGATCCAGGTGATGGCGGCGGCGAGTACCCAGGCGAGCAGCGCGAGGATCGGGGGGAACAGAATCGACAGGATCAGCACGAGGGCGGTGATGATGCCGGCAGCACGCATCGGTGCCGAAGATGCCCGCGGCGTGGCCTTGGACGCTCAGCGTGGCGACGGCGACGGCGGCCGCCCAGGATCCGGCGACACCGGCGAGGGCGAACCCGAGGTCGTTGGACATGCGTAGCAGGTCCGCGCCGGGCAGCGGGTAGTGGCCGACGATCTCGCCGCCGGAGATGTAGCCCATGACCATGCCGCCGGCGCCCATCAGGGCGGCGGCCGTGGCGGCGGCAGCGATTGGCAACCGGCTCGGCAACTCTGCGGGGTGGACCTCGGCGATGTGTCGCCAGAGGGCAACGAGGAAGGTCATCAGGGCGAGTCCGGCGAGCAGGAGCAGGAACGCGGTGGCCAGATGCCCGGACTGCTCGCTATGCCCGGTATAGCGGGCGATCCAGGTGCGGTCGGACGCGTTATCCGCGGGTGGGTTGCTGACCAACAGGCTGGCGATGAAGAAGATGACGTAGGCGATGCCCGCGTAGGGCTCCCAGCGCCGTAGCGAACTCGATGGCTGACATGGCACGGTCCTCTCGTATTCGGTCGGGCCGCATGCCACGACCTTGTCGGACGTTGCCAGCCGGTGGCGAAAGCGTCATGACGGCGAGCGATCATCTGTGGCCGCAGGGTGATCGCGCGTCACCGCGGAGGATGAGCGTCGTCACTCCGAGGGTGACGCGTGTTGGCCGCGTCGGCGTTACCGTCCCGGGCATGGGCGTGCATGCGCTGCTGGACTTCGCCCAGCGCCGGTGCGCTCGTGTAGGCGCCGGCCTGGTCGACGTGGTCGTGGCGTCCATGTTGCTGGCCGTTTCGCTGGCAGCAGTGGCGATGTCGTGCCTCGGGATGATTCGCTGGTCGTCGCGGTCGCCTGCTGCGTGGTCCTGGCGGGTGCGGTGGCGTGGCGTCGCCGGATGCCGACGCTGCCGGCGGTGGCCGCACTGTTCGGTCTGGTCGGCTACGTAGCTGGCGACACACGATCCAAACTTGGCGTCTCCCCCGGTGGCGGTGGTGTTGACCTCCTACACCCTTGGTCGTTCTGGCGCCGCGCGTCGACACCTTCTGCGGGTGGTCCTGTTGGCGGGTCTTGGACTTGCGGCGAACTCGGCCGTTTCGGCGCGGCTCGAGGAGTCCCGGGAAACGCTGTGTCGTCCTGGCTGGTCCGGTGATGGCCCCGCTCGCGGTGGGGCTGCTGCTCGCCCGCCGGAGCGCGCTGAGCCGGCAGTTGGCGGCCGCGGTGGAACAGTTGCGCGCGGAACAAGACCTCAACGCTGCCCAAGCAACGGCCGAGGAGCGCAACCGGGTCGCCCGCGACCTGCACGATGTCGTCGCGCATTGCGTGAGCGTGATGGTCGTGCAGGCCGGAGCGGCGCGTCTCGTCGCCGCACAAAAGCTCGGTCGACGCGGACCGGGCGCTGGCGGTCATCGGCGGGTGCGGGCGCGACGCGATGGCCGACCTTCGTCGCATCGTGGGCGTGTTACGCCGCGACGACGACCCAGGCTTCGGCTGCGGTGCGGGGCTCGGCGGACCTGGAACTGGCTGACCGAGCGAATCCGAGCCGCCGGCGTGCCCACCCAGCTCCACATCCGCGGGAGGCGCGAACGTGCCGCCAGCAGTTGACGTGGTGGCCTATCGCGTCGCGCAGGAGGCGTTGACCAACGTGGTGAAGCATGCCGGCGCGGGGGCGATCGCGAAGGTGGACGTACGTGTGTGCCCCGAGGCAGTCACGGTCGAGGTCACCAACACGGCTGCGGCGACGGCGCGGCCACCATTCACACCATCCGGCCACGGCCTGATGGGCATGAAGGAACGGGTCACCGCCTACGGCGGCGATCTCAGGTTCGGCCCGGCGACCCGACGGCGGTTACGGCGTCCGAGCGCAGATTCCGGTCCAGCCGGTAGACCCTGCTGGCGAGGGCGCAACCGTCGATGCTGTGTCGCAGGCGATGCGGCCGTCGCAGTGGATCTCGAGCGGGTCGCCAACGCGATGATCGTCGACCGTCTGGCTGGTCGTGATGGAGATCGAGGTTGCGACCAGCTCGGCCCGACGCGGGCCGTGGCTTCTCAATGCGGCAGCCGTCGCGCTGATGGCGTTGGCCGCCGGCTGGCGCCGCCGCTACCCACTGCTGTTCCTCGCCGTCGTCGGCGGGCTCGCCGTCGCGTTGAGCGGCGGCCTCACCTCGCTGGACCGATCGACCGTCACCGGGCTGTACAGCCCTGGCCGTGCCGCTATTCACGGTCGCCGCCTGGCAACCCCGCACCCAGGCGACGGTCGGGATTGGCGCTGTGGGCGGCTGGAGCGAGCGTCGTCGCTATCGTCCACCACGCCGCGGTCGGCGGACTTCGCCGGGGCCGTCGTCATGGGGGTCGTCGTATGGACGGCGGGACGCCCGTGGCGCGCGCAACGGATCCTGAACGCCGAACTGACCGAGACGACGGCGCAGCTGGCTGCAGAACGCGACCAACGCGCCGAACTCGCGGTAGCTACCGAACGCACCCGCATCGCTCGCGAACTGCACGGCCTGGTCGCGCACGGTGTGGTCACAATGGTCGTCCAAGCAGAGGCTGCCGGAACCTGCTCGTGCAGCCAACCGGAGGACGCCGACGCCGCCATCCGCGACATCGAGCAGACCGGACGTGACGCACTCACCCAACTACGACGCATCCTCGGTGTCCTGCGCTCGGGGGCCGGCACGCTCACCCCAACGCGATCGAGACCCCGGCGGCACCACCTGTTCCACGCCTCGAGGAGCCGCCACATGGACGCCCGAGCAGGTGCTGACATGACCGTTCGAGTCGTCATCGCCGACGATCAGCAACTCGTGCGCGCCGGGTTCGCGATGATCCTGTCCACCTACAGCGACATCGACGTGGTCGGCGAGGCTACCAACGGCCATGAGGCCGTGACCCTCGCCGCGTCGCTCGCGCCCGACGTCGTGCTCATGGACATCCAGATGCCAGGCATCAACGGCATCGAGGCAACTCGGCGAATCGTCAGCGACACGCAACAGCACGGGTTCTGATCCTCACCACCTTCGACCTCGACGAGTACGTCTACGACGCGCTACGAGCGGGTGCCACAGGGTTCCTGCTCAAGGACACACCACCCGAACAACTCGTCTCCGCGGTACGGACCGCCCACCAGGGTGACGCGCTGCTGGCCCCTTCGATCACCCGTCGGCTGATCGAGGAGTTCACCCGGCCGCGCAGTCCCAGCCCCCCGACCACCACGCAACTCGACCAGCTCAGCCCACGAGAGGCAGAGGTGTTCCACCTCCTCGCCCGCGGCCTGACCAACCATGAGATCGCCGTACAACTCGTCGTCGGCGAGAACACCGTCAAAACACATGTCGCTCGAATCCTGACCAAGCTCGACCTGCGAGACCGAGTACAGGCCGTCGTACTCGCCTACGAAACCGGCCTGGCCACTCCCGCGGCGTCCAAACCCGAACGCCCTCACCAATAACGCTTCGTTCGGTAGTGGTCTGACACCAAGGTGACCAGCAGAGCAAGATCCCATCGAAGTTCGAGCGCGAAATCGCTGCGACCCGTTCCCCGCGACCGCCCAGACGCCTGCCTCTGGAGCGATCGGGCGATCCAGGGTGAGTCATTCCGACAGTGGCGGTGTCATCGGGCCGCCAGTCGGGGCGCGGCGGCTACACCTGGTGATCCAGTTCAGGGTTGGCCACCAGGAGATGTCGCCTGGTCCGAGGGCGGAGCACAGGAGCGTGCAGGCGACCTCGTCGTGGCCCGAGAGGTCAACTTGACTTTGCGCAACAAACTATACTAGGTTTGCGGCACAAAGTCCGGCCAGGAGGTCGCAATGAACGCAGAGGGCCATGCCAACGAGTCCCCATCGACCGACGGGGAGGACTCGCTGAGTCCGCGTGAGGCAGCCGACCTGCTCGAGCGAAGCCAGCGCGAGGCGAGGCGCAAGCTCACCAGCGACACGCCGCTGCTCTCGGTGTTCTCCGCGCTGGTCGTGCTGGCGATCTACGGCGCGATCTGGTCCTCCTCGCGTGGGCAGCACCCGTACACGGGCCCGAGTCTCGACGTGATCGGACTGGTCTACATCCTGGTCGCGGTCGCCGCGCTTGCGAGCGTGTCGGTGTACGTCCGAGCGACCGCTGGGGTCAGCGGGCGGTCTCGACACGAGGCCCGCACAGTGGCGATCCCGTTCGTCTTCGCGATCGTCGGCGTCTACGTCTTCGATGGTGCGCTGAGGTACGACGGGTTCAGCCCCGCCGTCGTCTACGGCGTCTTCGACGCCGCCGCGCCATGGCTCGTCGTCGGTGCCGTCCTGGCCGGTCACGCGGCTGCCAAAGAAGACTGGTGGAAGCTGGCTGGTGCGATCGCGATGATCGGCGCCGCGGCGGGTAGCGCCTTCGCCGGTCCCGCCAACGTATGGGGAGTGCTCGCCGTCTGTGGATGCCTCTTGCTCCTCGCTCAGGGCGTGCTCCGGTTCCGGTGGCTGCGGACCGCGCCGATCGCACGGTCCACCGCCGTGCCGAGCGGTCTCCTCAAGTGACGACCGCGGAGCCGCTCGACCCCCTGATCCACGCTCCGACCCGGCTGCGGATCGTGGTTACCCTGGCCGCGCTGCCAGAGGGTGACGCCGTGTCGTTCACGCGCCTGCAGCACCTGCTCGGCCTCACTCCCGGCAACCTGATCACGCACGTGCGCAAGCTCGAGGACGCCGGCTACCTCACCAGCGACAAGACCGGCAACGGCACCACATCGCGCACCTCGATCGCGCTGACCCAGCACGGTCGCGCGGCCCTTGACACCTACACCACCGCCCTCCGCGGGCTCCTCGACGGGGTCTAACCGGCCACGAACCAGGAGCACAGCCCAACAGACAAATCGCCACCGGTGCGAGCACCCGCGCATGGCCGGGGCCGCCGGACACCGACAACACACCACCAGTCGAACATCCGCTCAGGCCACGAGTCCGATGATCCGGCGGTCACTCCTTCCGCCGCGTGCCAGCCCAATCGGGCTTTCAGATCCGAAGACGAGCTCTCGTGGAGACTCCAACCTCGCTCAGAGTCCGAGGATGTCGAGCTTCTCGTGCACGAGGCTACGCACCAAGTCATCGGATAACGGTTCGTCGACCGGGAAATGGAGCGATCCACTCGTGTGCTCGTACCTGTCGAGACGGGAGCCGACGCGAGTCAGTACTGCCCCGCTGTGCGGCAGGTATGCGAGGTGGTTCTTGAAGGCAGCGAACCCGGCGACCACCTTGCCGTCGACCCGAAATGCCGGCACCCCGTAGGAGATGCACTCCTCCGCGTCAGGGACAACAGCCCGGATCGATCGACGAAGAGCCGCCAGTGTGCTTCGCTTCGGCTCCTCGAGCTCGGCCAGGTAGGCATCCACCTCGTCAGTCGTCATGATCCGAAGTCTCCTCGACGCAGACGGGGGCGCGCCACACGGGGGGCTTGCGTACCCACAGTCACTCCGCCGGGACTGGGTGGGGGCAGCATTCTGGCTCGCGTCGCCGAGACTGCGCTTGGCGCGTGCCATGACGCGTGGGCTTCCAAGCCGACGCCGGACGCGGCGCCCAACCGGATGGGCAGAGATCAACGGCGACGAGCGCGGCTCACGCCTCCTGTATGACGTCAAGGTCGAAGAACTCGGGGGGACCGTCGAGGATGTTCCCCATGCTGGTTCGGATGCCCTGAAGCCCCTCCTGGCGACGCGGATCCTGCTCGCGTGTCCGGGCCTTCTCCTCACTCTCGAACAGCACCAGGACGAACACTTCGCTCGGGTCGGCTTGATTCCGCATGACCATCGTCTTCACCAGGCCAGAGTCCGGCTGTTCGATGGCCTTCAGCTGCTCGAGGATGTCGAGCAACTCCCCATCCCTCGCCGGGCTCGAGGTCACCTTCTGCAGTTGTGCCCACATGCGTCATGCCCTCCGTCCCGGCACCCCGGCTCAGCCGCGGTTCGTCCATCGGAGGCTAGGTGACCACCGTCAACAGGACAAGCGGCGACTCCACGCGGACTCGAAGGCTGGGTCCTGCGACGACACCACGAAAGCGACATCTGGATCATCGCCACCACCAGCCCAGATACGAGCCGGGGCCGATCCGGTGTTCGTCACGGTCAGGCGACTGGTGCCGGTGTGCATCCCGCCGACACTGCCACCACCTCCGGGCCCTTCCATCGGCTCAACGAGCACACGCATCACGAAGGACTCGGGCTGGGCCTCACTATCACGGTCACGTTCCCATCACCGAGCCACCCAACCACCCGAGCCAAGCAGCACCACAACAAGATGCGGCATAGAGAGGGCGCCCAGCAGATTGGGTCCTATCGCCGCCTTCGCGCGCGGTCACCTAACAGCCGCACCAGTCCCGCGGCCGCCATTGATGACCGACTCGATCCTCCGCTTGCGCGCTCACCACCTGCGGCTCGCGCTGCTGCTGACGTGCCAAGCGCCTGGGTGTTTAGCCAAGCACGGATGGACCGAGCGAACCGAATAGCCGTGCGAACCCAGCTTACGAGCATCCTGCGAGCAAGCCAACGACTGGCGTAGGGAACCTCGGTGCACATGGAGACTCCGATGAGGATGGAACTGATCGGAGTGGCGCCTCGGCACGGCGACCGGCGGACTGCAAACCGAAAGAGAGTCACACCAACACCACGGTGGGCAGCCGGAAAGGGTGGGCAGCCGGAAAGAGAGCATCCCGCCGAACGCCTGGACCGAGTCTGGCCAGACACCGGCCCTACCGAAAGCGTCTAACAGCCGGGAGCCGGCACACACGAATGGTGCATAACTGACTCGGAGACGCCTCACTCGTGTGGCGGCCCGCGGCTGGGGCTGTCGTCAGGCCGCGGGAGCCCACCATGTCGCACAGCACGTTGATGCCGTACCAGCCAGACCAGATGAACCCCGGTCAATTGGCCGCTGTTTCGTATTGGCCCGGTACTCGGGCCACACCCACACCTTGTACGCCTACCAGCTCCGGCGCTGGTTCGGCTGGTGTCGGGCCAGCGGCCTGGATCCGCTCGTCGGGATACAACGGGCCCACGTCGAGCTGTACATCCGCCAGCTCGGCGAGAGCGGGCTGATGGCTTCCTCGGTCAACACCTCGATGCACGCGGTGCGGGGGTTCTTCCGGTTCGCCCACATCGACGGCCTGATCCCGAGCGACCCAGCGGTCTACGCCCGGCTACCCAAGATCCACTCCGACGAGTCTCGCACCCAGGGCCTGGACCGGCTCGAGCTCATCCGGTTCCTCCAGGTCGCCCAAACCATCACCGTCCACCACGGGGCACTGGCCTTCCTGCTCGGCATCAACGCGCTGCGGGCCTCCGAGGCCGCCGCGGTCCGGATCGAGGACTACCAGGAAACCCTGCGCGGCCACCGGGTCCTGCACCTGGTCGGCAAGGGCAACAAGCCGGCCACGATGCCGGTCACCGTGCCGGTGCTGCGGGTCCTCGAAGTCTGCCGCGGGGAACGCACGGAAGGACCGCTGATCCTGCGCCCGGTCTCGAGGAAGCCGATCGACCGCCGCGACGTCTACCGGATGGTCATCCGGATCGCCAGGACCGCCGGCATCCCACGCCACATCAGCCCCCACTCGCTGCGCCACGCGGCCATCACCAACGCTCTTGAGGCAGGCGTCCCACTCCGCGACGCCCAGATCCTGGCCCCGCCACGCCGACCCGCGGACCACAGAGCACTACGACCGAGCCCGGGGCAACCTGGACCGCCACGGCGTGCACTTCCTCACCGCCTACGTCGCGGGAGTCTGAAACCAGAGACAGACCCACGGACGGATCACAGTGGTACCGCACTGGTACCATAGAGCCATGGCGATGAACCTGCGACTTACCGACGCCGAGAGCGAGGCCTTGCGCGCCAAAGCCGATGCGGAGGGCCGATCCATGCAGGAGGTGGCTCGGACCGCGATCGCGGAGTACGTGTCCGAGCGCCCACAGCGTCTCCGAGACGCCATCGAGCGCGTGCGCGACGAGGATCGCGAGCTCCTCGAGCGCCTCGCGCAGTGACCAAAGAGCACATCGACTACCTCGGCGTCGAGGACCTGCTCGAGATCGCCGCCGGCATCATCGACGAGGTCGCCGTCAGGGATGCCGGCCTCCTCGCCGCGGCAGCCGGACGCCCCCAGGTGACGGTCTTCGGCGACGACGCCTACCCGACGTTCGAGGACAAGGCAGCCGCCCTGCTGCACTCGCTGGTCAGGAACCATGCCCTGGTGGACGGGAACAAGCGCCTGGCCTGGGCCGCCACCCGGGTGTTCTACCTCCTCAACGGACGCGATCTCGCCTACACCGTCGATGAAGCCGAGGCACTCATGCTCACGGCCGCCGCCGGAGGTCTGGATGTACAGGAGATCGCGACGTGGCTCCGTCACCACCTCGCAGGCGCGTCATAACGCCGCCAACCGGACGCACTCATCTAATGGCATCTGCTGGGCCTGTTTGCCAGGCTTGGCTCCGGTAGCGGCTGGCAGGTCAGCACTCTTCTCATCTGACCCGTGCAGGTCTTGCGGCAGACCGTGCGCCTGCTGGTCGTGAGGAGGCGAAAACCGCTGCTGGGATGTGGTGCCCCGTGAGGTTCTGCGGTGAGCACTTGACCATTAGATCGCTGGCTGTCTCCTCCACGCTGCCGCGGGTGTCGGCAGGGTGCAGAACCGGACGGAGTGCTGATGTTGTTTCTGGGAGATGACTGGGCAGAGGACCATCACGACATCGAGATCGTCGATGATGACGGGAAGGTGCTGGTCCGTAGACGATTGCCCGAGGGCATCGAGGGTGTCACGCGGTTGCATTCGCTGGTGGCTTCGCAGATGCCTGATGACTGGGTCGATCGCGACCCCGAGGAGGCCGCGGCTTTGGTGAAGGTCGGCATCGAGACCGACCGGGGGTCCTGGGTTGCTGCTCTGGTCGCGGCCGGCTACGAGGTGTATGCGATCAACCCGCTGTCGGTGGCCCGCTACCGCGAGCGGCACTCCACCTCGGGCGCCAAGTCCGATGCCGCTGACGCGCACCTGTTGGCCGAGATCGTCCGGCTTGACCGCCACCACCATCGGCCGGTCGCGGACGACACGGATCTGGGCGAGGCGATCAAGCTGACCGCTCGCACCCACCAGTCGCTGATCTGGAACCGGAGCCGTCACGTGGCCCGACTGCGGTCGGCTCTGCGGGAGTACTTTCCCGCAGCCCTGCTGGCCTTCGACGACCTCCACGCACCCGACGCCCTCGAGCTGCTGGGCCGCGCGCCAGAACCCGACCAGGCCGCCCACCTCAGCTCGAAGACGATCAGAGCGGCCCTGACACGTGCCCGCAGGCGCCACATCGAGGACCGCACCCAGCAGCTGCAGAACATCCTGCGCGCACCCGAACTACGACAACCACCGGTATTGCAGACCGGGTACGCCGCAGTCGTGGCCAGCGAGGTCGCGATCATCGGTGCGCTCAACACCCAGATCGACAAGCTCGGGGCGGTGGTGGGCGACCATTTTGGCCGACACCGGGACGCTGAGATCTACCTCAGCCAGCCCGGCCTTGGCGTGAAGCTCGCAGCCCGAATCCTGGGCGAGTTCGGCGACGACCCAGACCGCTATCGCGACGCGAAAGCCCGCAAGAACTACGCCGGCACCTCGCCCATCACCAAAGCCTCGGGCACCAAGAAAATCGTCCTGGCGCGCTACGCCCGCAACCGCAGACTCGGCGACGCCCTCCAGCAATGGGCATTCTGCGCACTGCGCGGCTCACCAGGAGCCACCGCCTACTACCACCAGCTCCGCGACCGCAAGATCGGTCACGAAGCCGCACTCCGTCAGCTCGCCAACCGCCTCGTCGGCATCCTGCACGGATGCCTGAAAACCCACACCACCTACGACGAACACACCGCCTGGGCACACATCATGGCCGACACCGCTTGACACCCCAAGAACCTGGGATGACTGCCGATGAGCGACGACGAGTGATGCGGCGAATCGAGATCACGAAGGGGTCAGCGCGTTGTGAGCCGTGAGCAGGTAGAAGCGCAGCACGCTGCCCATTGTCGAGTCCGTCTTGTTGAGGTGGTCGAGCCAGGCGAAGGCGATCGTGAGCACGTCGTCGGCGACGCGGTGGTACTCCCACGACGGTGTCCCTGCTTCGACGCGCTCCCAGGTCAGGTGCGAGAGATGCCGGTCAAGGGTGGGCACGTGGTCTGTGAGTCGGGTGACGGCCTCGGCAGGTGTGGGCGTCCACTCGTCCGCGAAGTCCCAACGCCGGATGTCCGTCGGTCGCGATCGACTGAGCACGAAGAACTCGGCGAGCGCTCGAGCGTGCAGCAGCATGCTTTCGAGGTACGCGTTGCTGGCGACACCGTCGACGGGGCCTGCGCGCAGTAGTCGTGCTGTCTGGCACATCTGCACAACCTCGTACCCGACGTGGCGAAGCGCTGCTTCTCGCTGCGCGCCCCTTTGCTCCAGCATGACGGCAACGTACTCGGATTACGGTTCCGGGCTGGTCGAGAAGGTCGCCCTGCGATGAGCGGGTGACTGGGAGGATGTGTCCCGTGGGATGGGAAGCACTCCAGCAGTGGGGTGATGACGTTGCGCGGGTAGAACCGCTCGGCGGCGGAGTGGTCAACCAGGTGTGGAGCGTGCGCGTCAACGGGCACCTCGCGGTCGGTCGTCTCGGCTCCCGCAGTGACGCTGACCTCGCGTGGGAGACCGACCTGCTCCGGCATCTCGACCGTCAAGGGCTGAGCGTGCCGGTGCCGGTCCCCACCACGTCTGGTCGGCTGTTCGCTGATGGTCTGGTGGTGATGTCCTATGTGGAGGGCGAACCGCCCGCGACGGAGGCGGACTGGCGTCGTGTGGCCGACTCGCTGCGCCGCCTTCATCGGGTGACGCAGGGTTGGCCGCAGCGCCCTGGCTGGCGATCGTCGATCGATCTGCTTCATGCAGAGACCGGGACGAAGATCGACCTCGGTGCGATGCCACCTGAGGGGGTGGCCCGATGCCGAGCAGCGTGGGCGCGGCTTGCCGGACATCAGACCTGCGTCATTCACAGTGACGCGACACCAGGCAACATCCGCATGACTGTCGATCGGGTCGGGATCATCGATTGGGACGAGTCTCACGTGGACGTCGCGGACCTGGACCTGTTGCTGCCACATAACGCTGGTGACCTCGCTGACGGTGCCTACGACATCGCCGAGCAAGCGTTCGTCGCGTGGGACGCCGCCCGTTGCTGGGGCCACGCGTTTGCAGTCGAGCAACTCGCCAAGGTTCGAGTGGTCTGAGCGGCTTCCCGCCCGCTCACTGGGCCGCTGTCCGCGCTCGGATCTGCCGATGAGCGGGCACCCAGGAGCAGGCCAGGGGCATGTCAGGGACGAGGGACGGTACCTGCGGCTGGACGAAGCCGTAGGGAGGCGTCAATGTCGCGCTCGGTGTCGGACTCGAAGCCGTTGTCCAGCGCCCACAAGACGGCCTGGGCGCGCCGCGTGACCCCCATCTTGCGGTAGGCCGACTTGATGTAGGTCTTGATGGTGTTCATGCTGACGTGGGCGCGCTCAGCGATCTCCTGGTTCGTCAGGCCACGAGCGATGAGCGCTACGACCTCAGCCTCGCGCGGAGACAAGCCTGTCGATCGCCCCGGCCAGTCACCTGCCCCTCCCACGCTCGTCTCGTGGTCGCCGACAAGTATCACGATCTCGCCGTTCATGATCCGCTCGAGGGCTGCAACGATCGCCGGCCCGGTGAGCACCTTCGACAGGTAGCCGCAGGCGCCCTCAGCTATTGCCCGTTCGATCAGCTCCGGACGAAGGTTCCAGCTGTAGATCACTACCTTCGCGCCGCTGTCGCGGACATAGTCCACAAGGTCGATGCCTTGACCATCCACCTGGCCGAAGGTGTCGTACAGAACGACGTCGACGTCACTGATGACGGGCAGTGACGCCCCTGTCTCGACGACGTCAATGCGCTCCTCAGCGAGAAGGGAAGCGACTCCCGCAACGACCAAGGCGAAGTCATCGACAATGGCCAACCGGATGGGATGCTTCACTGCTGCACTCTAGGCCCAGGGTCAAGACACCCTGCCGCGCTGCAGGAGCCGCGATCGACGACCTCCCTATGCCGCTGAGAGTGCGGGCGGGCGCTCCCAGAACTATCGTTGCTGCGTGAGTGATCCAGCCTCGGCACGGTGGCGCCGCTCGTTGCTGGCAGTGCCCTGGGGCGGCCGCTATGGGTCTCCTCCTGACAGTCTTCGGGTACATGGATTCCTGTCCTGGTAAGCCCGCTCCTGGGTGGTCCTGTTACTCGCCTCCCTGGGCCATCCCGGCGTACGACATCGTTCGCGTCCTTCTTGTCGCCGACCTCGTACTGCTGATCATCACGCGGCTGTTCCGTCGCCGGCCAGCGACGCGTTAGCGGTGGCGGGCGGCAGCGCACTCACCTGCCGCTGTCAGCGTCGATTGGCCGGCGTGACGGGTCCGTTCGGCGCAGACCTATAGGTCCAGCCCGGGCGCTGGAGGTTTCCGGTGGCTGGTCCCGGGCGGCGGCTTCTCGGGCTCTCGGATTGCTCGTGGTGCTGGTCTCGCCTGGCCAAGCCCAGCGATGCCTTCTGGTGTCGGCGTCTTGGTCTCCGGGGTGGCGCCTTCGGCGTGGTTGATGCGGTTGAGCATCCGGGATGCGTCCTGGGCTAGGAGCGCGACCTCTTGGTCGGCGTCGGGGCCGTCGAGGATGAACTCCAGCGCTTCGGGGTCTGTGTAGTAGCTGCGGATGTGCTCCTCTAGCTGGGCCGGGGTGGCGCCGGTGAGGCCGAGTCGTGAGGACAAAGCGATGACGTCGTCGGCGTCCTTGGCGCGCTGGGCGACGAGCTTGGTCGCGAGTAGGAACCCGTCCTCCGCGTAGGTGATCCGAAGTCCCGGGTGTTCGGGAGGGTCCAAGGCTCCGTCGGGGAGCGGCGGCATCCACACGGCGGCGTTGGTGTTGAGCCAGCTCGCTGAGAGGCCTTCTTCGACGGCGAGTGCCCGGGCTTCCTCGATCACGGCCTGGTCGCGGGTCAGGGCGTCGACGTCGGCGGTCAGTCGGCCGGCGCGGATCCCGGTGGCTGCGATGGCCGCGCCGCCGACCACGAAGACTGCAGCGGCGACACCGCTGGTGCGAAGCCGGGCATCGAGCTGCGCCAGCAGGTGCGCGACTTGGTCGGCGTCGAACTCGTGGGTGCCGGGCTTTCTCGAGGGCGGGCTCATGCGGTGACAAGATCACGTTGGGGCACGAAGATGTTGCGTTCGCGTAGCCATTCGGGAGTCAGTGCCTCGATCCGCTCACGACTCAGGAACGGATGGTCCGGCATCCACGGTTGGGCCAGCGGAGTCCGGTCCGCGGCCCAGGACGGCGGCGTCAACCCTGCCTGCTCGAACTCGTGGATGACCACTGCTGCCAAGAAGGTGTCCCACCCAGGGTCCCCGACGCTTCCCGGTGCGGCTTCCCAGGCCGCCGACAGCTCAGCCCGTTCCGGGTTGTCTTCGGCGAGGATCCAGACCAGATGATCGCGGCCTTGGAGCAGCATCCGCCAGGTCCACGCGACCTCGCCGGTCAGGTAGTGCTCCCGCATCGCTGCCGCCGTAGCAGGTGCCGACATCAGTCCCCGCGCGGCCGCCGACCCCAGGCCCCGACCCAGCCGGACAGCGCGCACCAGGAAGTGCGCGGAAGGACGCGTGTCGCCGTTCAGATAGGTCGACACACGCGCCGCCGAAGTCCCCATCGCTCGAGCGAACCCAGCCTGCGACAGGCCGCTGGACGCCACCGCCCCCCGAAGAAGGCCCATGACCTCACGGGTGTCCCGGTCCAACCTGCGCTCCACCCGATCAACGGTACCATTATCGGATTAGATAACCTCCCCAAGCCCGGACTGGCCTTGCTAGTAGAAGCTGGAACGTCCTGGGGGCCCGCTGGCAGAGTCGTACCGGACAGCGGCCATGAGCGTTCGTTGCATAGGGCGGAGTTGAGGAGATCAGCGATGCGGGGAGGTCGACCAGTGCTTCGATCTGCGGGTGACCCCGACCCCTATTACGCGTGCGCGCCTCGCGCCGGTCATCGCAATGGTGCTGGGTCTGACCCTCGTGCCACAGGCCCACGCCCACGCTGGGACCGCCACAATCCGTGACCCCTGCCCAGGACGTCGTACGGATCACCCGCCAGCATCTCGCCGCCTCCGATTCCGACCCGGCCGTGGCCTTCGGGGATCTGACCGCGCTGCGAGTCCGGTACGGACCCAAACGCATCCACGGGGTCATGCACTTTCGTCGGCTGAACCACAGCCGGCCGTTCGGGATCACCTTCGAGCTGCAGCACCGCAACGCCGCAAGTACTCCTCGACGACGGCGGCGGACCGGACCGCATCCCGGCTTCTTGTGCTGTTCCTCGCCTACACCGGTTTGCGCTGGGGTGAGCGGGCCGGTTTGCGCGTCGGTCGCCTCGACCTGATGCGGCGCCGCGCGTCGATTGTCGAGACCTTTGTCGTCGTGGATGGCCACGTCGCGGCGAGCGATCCCAAGAACCACGAGCGCCGCGAGGTTCCAGTGCCTCGGTTCCTCATCGACGAGCTCGCGGTCCACATCGCCGGTAGGAGTGCTGATGCGCTGGCGTTCGGCGGCGAGAAGGCCGGCGCGCCGATGAGGTGTCGCGCACCTTTCAGCGCGCGGTCTTCGATGAAGCTGCCGCGTCGATCGGTCTGGATGGTCTGACGCCACATGCGTTGCGGCACACCGCAGCGTCACTGGCAATCGCCTCCGGGGCCGATGTGAAGGTTGTGCAGCAGATGCTCGGACACAAGTCAGCGACGATGACGCTCGACCTCTACGGACACCTCTTCCCCGACCGCCTCGCCACGGTGGCGGACGCGATGGACGCCGCCAGAACCGTTGCCTTGGAGGCGTCGACTCAGGCTGGGACGGGACACAGACGGGACACGGCCACCGTGCTGCCCTGAGCCGAGGAAGCAAACAGCCTCCGACTCCGCGTTTCCGCAGGTCAGAGGCTATTTGGTGCGGCGACCCCGACGGGACTCGAACCCGCGGCCTCCGCCGTGACAGGGCGGCGCGCTAACCAACTGCGCTACGGGGCCTGGTGTGCTCGATGAGCGGATGGAACTGTAACCCATCGTCACGAGCGTCTCACAATCGTCAGTCGGCCCGGATCCGCCTGGGGATCCGGGCCCCGATCCGCACCCCGTTGAGGCACGCGCGACAGACCGACCTGACTCTGAACGTGGATGCGCCACTTGCTCCTGAGCTCGTCGGACTGCTTCGGGCCGGCGACGGCCCCCAGCCGCGCCAGCGCGTCCTCCATGTGTCGAGCCGGCAGCCGGTCGGTGACCGGGGCCGCCCCGGAAGAAGGAACGGGCGATCCGCCGGTGCTCGGTCACGCGGAGGCTCCCGAGGGCGTAGGTCCGCGTCAGCGTATGGATGCAGATGCGGGTCTCGGCCACCAGCGTCTCGTGCAGGCGGGGCAGCCGCGGCCCTCGGCGGAGCGGACCAGGTCGCGGTGGAACGCGATGTCGGCGGTGCTGACGCCCTCCTGAGGCTCGGAAGGGCCCGGCAGACGCCCGACGGGGCGGGATCACTCGCATCGATCCCGCCCGCCGGGCCGGTCCCACGCTGTGGGGCCTACCTGATGCCGAGCTTCTGGTCCGCTACCTGGGCGAACTGGTTGGTGTAGGTCTTGCTCGGGTCGACGCCGGAGACGTCGGTTCCGATGACCTTCTCCGTCTCGGCGACCGTGGCCGGGCCGGTCGGCGGCATCATGCCGTCCGGCAGGTACTGACCCTTGTCCTCGGTCAGCGCCTTGATGTAGTCGGCCTTCGACACCAGGTCGTTGGACACGTAGTCAGGCGGCATCTTCGCCGCGATCTGTGCCGGGGTGTGGGTGTGGATCCAGTTCATGGTCGCGACCAGCGCGGTGACGACGCCCTGGACCTCGGTCTTGTGCGAGTCGACCCAGTCCGTCCGAGCAAGAGCCGTCGCGGCCGGCCACGCGCCTCCGAGCGCCTGGGTGGCACCCGAGGTGGTTGCCAGGTCGACGGCGGAGTACGCGAGACCCTTCTTCTCCAGGGCGGCGACCGTCGGCTGGGTGGTCATCACACAGGTGGCGGACCCCTTCTGGATCGCCGCGATCGCCGTCGAGCCGGCTCCCACCGCCAGGGTGTGGTACTCCGAGTGGGCGACACCGCCCTTCTCGGCGATGAACTGGGTCAGCTCGTCGGTACCCGATCCGAGGTCGGTGACACCCATGGTCTTGCTCTTGAAGTCGGCGCCCGAATGCACACCGCCGTTGGACGCACACATCTCGCGCTCGCCGGGGGCACCGCCGAGCTGGACGATGCCCTCGACGGACTTGCCCTGGGCCTGGAAGTCAAAGGCGTGGATGTACCAGGCGCCGGCCATGTCGACCTGGCCGGAGGCCATCGCGTCCTCGGCGCCGACGCCACCGTCGACCTCGTCGGAGAGCTGCACGTCGACGCCGTACTTCTGGTAGTACCCGAGCTGCTTGGCGAGCGTGAACGGCAGGTAGATCTGCTTGTCCAAGCCACCGACCATGATCTTGACGACGGGCATGCCGTTCGCCCCGGTCTTGCCGCCGCCGCCGCACGCGGTCAGGCCGGCGGCCAGGGTTGCGCTGACGGCCACGGCGGTCAGGGTCTTCCTCAACATTTGCGAACTTCCTTTCCAGAGTGGGTGGGGTCTCAGACGCCAGACCAGGTGGACTGATCGACGGGGCGCCACGAGAGGAGTCGCTTCTCGACGAGACCGATCAGGAACTCGGCGCCGAGGGTGATCACCGCTATGACGAGCATGCAGGCGAAGACACCGTTCGGATCGAAACGGTTCTGCGAGGTGCGGATGATCAGACCCAGACCTCGCTGAGCGCCCAGGACCTCGCCGACCAACGCACCGACGATCGCGAAACCGAACGCGGTGTGGAGGCTGGCGGTGATCCAGGTGAGCGCCGACGGCACGGTCACGTGCCGAACGATCTGTAGCGGAGAAGCGCCGAGGACCTTGGCATGGGCCACGATGTTCCGATCCACTTCCCGCACGCCCTGGAAGGCGTTGAAGAAGACCACGAAGAACACCAGGACCGCGGCGAGCAGGATCTTCGGCGTACTGCCGACGCCGAAGGCGACGATGAAGATCGACCCGAGCACGATGCGCGGGATCGCGTTCACCATCTTGATGAACGGGCCGATCACATCGGCCAAGAACGCGCCCTGCCCCAGCAGGACGCCGAGGAACACGCCCGCGATGGCGCCGCAGAAGAAGCCGTACACGGCCTCCTTCATCGTGGTGACGATGTCGAACCAGAAGGAGCCGTACGACGTACCGTGCTCGAACAGGTCGATCGTGCGGTGCCAGACGAGGCTCGGTCGACCGAAGAAGAACGGGTCGACGAGCGGGGTGGACGAACCCTTCGGCGTCCATCCCGTGCAGAACTGCCAGCCACCGAGGACGATGCCGACGAAGGCCAGGCGAGCCAGCCAGACCAGGGCGCGACGGCGCCACCGCCGACGTCGGGCCGACGCCGATGCCGCCTTGTCGGCGGCCGCGAACCGGTAGTCCCGGCTCTCGTCGCTGCGGTAGGCAGGGGTCGTGGTGCTCATGCCGGCACCGCCGCATCGCGGGCGTACGCGCGCTCGACCTCGTCCTTGAGCGACTGCCAGATGTGGTGCTGGATCTCCAGGAAGGTCTGGTCGTAGCGAAGCTCCTGGACCGCACCGCGCGGGCGCGGCAGGTCGATGTCGTACGACGCCTTCACCGACCCGGGGCCGGCCGTCATCACGATCACCCGGTCGGAGAGCGCCACCGCCTCGTCGAGGTCGTGGGTGATGAACAGGACCGACGGTCGCAGCTCCTCCCAGAGACCGATCAGCTCGGTCTGCATGATCGCCTTGGTCTGAACGTCGAGGGCACCGAACGGCTCGTCCATCAGCAGGATGTCGGGCTCGTTGATCAGCGCAGCCGCCATGGCGACGCGCTTGCGCATGCCGCCGGACAACTGGTGCGTGTAGTGGTCCTCGAAGCCGGCGAGTCCGACCCGCCGGAGCCAGTCGCGCGCCTTGGAGGCTGCCTCCCTCCTCGAGCTGCCGGTCAGGATCGGGCCGAGCATCACGTTGTGGAGCACCGACTTCCAGGGCAGCAGTGCGTCGGCCTGGAACATGAAGCTCACACCAGGCGTGATGCCCTTGACCGTGCTCCCTCCGACCGTGACCGAGCCCGCGCTGGGCCGGTCGAGACCGGCGACCATGCCGAGGGTCGTGGACTTGCCGCAGCCGGTCGGGCCGACAATCGCGCAGAACTGGCCCGGCTCGACGGTGAACGTCGTGTCCTCGAGGGCGGTGAACGCCGCACCGGAGGGGGTCAGGAACCGCTTGGTAAGTCCGGTGACCTCGATCCGGGCGCTGTCTCGGCGGGCGCCCTGGGATCGTGTGGACGGGGACGACATCGAAGTCTCCTAGCGTCGCGAGTGGGGCGAGAGGGGCGAGCAGGACGCTAGGTATGACGGCCGTCACACCGGAATCTTCTGTGCGCAAGTCGGGATATTGCCGATTCGACGGGGTTATGTGCATTCTTCCTCCCGGTCGCGGGCTGGCTGTGGTCACGACCGGCGTTCACAATGGACCGATGCCCGTCATGGCGCGCCGGCTCTCGACGCAGATCTTCACCGCGCAGCTGATCATCCTGTTCGCCACGGTGGTGGTCGGCTTCGCGCTCTTCGCTCGCCAGGCCAGGTCCACGCTCGACCACCAGTACCAGCAGCGCTCCGTCGCCATCGCGTCCACCGTGGCCGGCATGACCGACGTACGGGAGTGCCTGTCGAAGTCGGCCGCCTGCACCGAGCCCTTGCAGGATCTCGCCGACCGCGTGCAGTCCGAGACGGGCGCGACGTACGTCGTCATCTTCAACCGCCACGACATCCGGATGACCCACCCCAATCCCGACCTGGTCGGGGTGAAGAACGACGAGCCGCTCGCGGTCCTCGACGGCCAGACCCACATGGGCACCGACCAGGGCACCCTCGGGCGCTCGGCCAACGGCAAGGCCCCGATCTGGGGAGCGCACGGCGCCCTGATGGGGGAGGTCTCCGTCGGCGTCAAGGAGACGACGGTCGCAGACGCGTTGAGACAGCAGCTTCCGTCGTACGCCGCGTGGTTCCTGCTCGCTCTGGGCGGCGGTGCCATCGCGTCCTGGCTCCTGGCGCGGCGCCTCAAGAAGCGCACGTTCGGGCTCGAGCTCGACGAGATCGCGCTCCTTCTGCGCGAGCGTGAGGCGACCCTGCACGGCATCCGTGAGGGCGTGATCTCGTGCGACCCGGACGACCGCATCACGATGGTCAACGACGAGGCGCGTCGGCTGCTCGGGCTGGGGGTGGCACCCATCGGTGGACGGCTGGGGGACGTGCTGCCCGAGGGCCGGCTGCTCGACCTGCTGGCCGGGAGCGAGACGGCGCATGACGAGGTTGTCCTCACCGACGACTTCGCCCTCCTCGTCAACAAGATGCCGGTGTTCCTCGCCGGTCGCCCGCACGGCACAGCGGTCACGCTCCGCGACCGCACCGAGATCGCCGGCCTGCTGCGCGAGCTCGACGGCGTACGTCGCCTGACCGACACGCTCCGGGCCCAGCACCACGAGTTCACCAACACCATGCACACCGTCGCCGGGCTGATCGAGCTCGGCGAGCATGAGGACGCGCTGGCGTTCCTGACCGATGTCCAGACCGATCAGGCGGCGTTCTCCGATGCCGTCCGCGAGCGGATCTCGGCCGCCCCGATCGTCGGCCTTCTGCTCGGCAAGGCCGCCGCGGCCAGCGAGCGCGGCGTCGACCTGCGCCTCTCCGAGGACAGCTGGCTCGGTGACACGCCCGAGAAGGTGCATGCGATGACCACGATCATCGGCAACCTGATCGACAACGCACTCGACGCCGTCTCACCGCACCGCGGACGGATCGAGGTCGAGATCTGCGAGGACGAGCAGGAGATCCTGATCGAGGTCGCCGACAACGGCCCGGGCGTGCCCGAGGAGCTGCGTGACCAGATCTTCCTCGACGGCTTCACGACCAAGCCGGCCCATGACGGCATCCGGCGCGGGATCGGCCTGGCACTGGTCCACCGGCTCGTCCAGCGGCTCGGCGGCTCGATCGAGGTCGCGGGCACGCCGGGTGCGCGCTTCGTCATCCGGCTTCCCGTCGGCGCCGCGCACCGGACCCAACGGGAGGTCCAGCCCGCATGAGCGACCCCATCCGCACGGTCGTCGTCGACGACGACTATCGCGTAGCCGCGATCCACACCGCCTTCGTCAACCGGAGCCAGGGCTTCACCGTCGTGGGTACCGCCCACAGCGCGGCCGAAGCCGTGACTACAGTCAACGCGGTCCAGCCCGACTTGGTCTTGATGGACGTGTTCTTGCCCGACGGCGACGGCCTCGACGTCGTACGCCGCCTCCTGGACCAATCCGACGCACCCGACGTCATCGTGATCACCGCCGCCCGCGAGGTCGCGACGGTGCGCACGGCCATGCAGCTCGGAGCCGTGCACTACCTCATGAAACCGTTCGGCTACGCCGCGCTCGACACCCGGCTCCAGGCCTACCGCCAGCTCCGGCAGCGGATCGCGGACCTGCACGAGGCCGATCAGTCCGAGGTGGACGAGCTCTTCGACATACTTCGTCCGCCCAGGACCCACCTGGATCGCCCGGCCAAGGGCCACTCCGCGCCCACGCTCGAGCTGGTCCGACGTGCTGTTGCCGACGGCGGCAACATGTCCGCCGAGGAAGTCGCCGCAGAGATCGGTATCAGCCGCAGCACAGCCCACCGCTACCTGACCTACCTCGAGCAGCACGGCATCGTCCGAGTGGAGCCGCGGTACGGCAACGCAGGGCGGCCGAAGAACGGGTACACCCTCGCCCTGCGGTCCTCCCGCCTCGGGCGCTGAGCAGCCGCCGAGGCACCCTCACCGCCAGGGTGCGTTGGGAGAAACCTCGGCCCGTCGAGCATGCGCCGGCCACCTGAACGCCGAAGGGACATCCTTCTCGCTCGTCTGCCACCCGCCACCAGCTCGCTGCTTGTCTCCCCCGCCATCTCGTTCCACCGACCACGATTGACCTTTCACGATCTCCCAGAATCGCTACGTGGCCCGCAGACCACCGGGCGACCTGGTGTTTCCCGGGATATGTCGGGGCTCTCCTCTGCGGGTCAGCACCTCCCGCAAGTCCTTCGACGATGCGGCACGGGCGATCGGGCTCTCTGGGTCGCACCCTCACCAGCTGCGACACTCGGCCACCTCTTCGAGGACCGCCCTGCCCAACGTTCCGGCTCGTCAGAGCCCCTTTCGACATGGCCCCCAACGGGGTTCGAACCCTTGCTACCGCCGTGAAAGGGCAAGTGAGGGGCACCGGACGACGACGAAGACGGGGGCGGGTCACCACTCGGTCGGTCGCGGAGCGCGCCGGCCCGCCCCACGGCTCCGTCAGCTACCACTTCCGGGGCAAGCAGCAGCTGACCACGGAGTCGGCCACCCACGCGTTCGCGGACGCCCTGCCCCGCAATAGCTGATGCCGGGCCCGCTGGGATCTCGGCGATCAAGGCTTCTCGCGCAGGGCCTTCAGCATCGCGTTGTAGGCGTTCAGCACGTCCTCGTCGTCGTCCACACTGACCGGAATCGCGATGTCTCCACCCGTGCGGCGTACGCCGTCTGCGATGTGTGCAGCTCGCGCCGACTCGAGCCAGGGGCCGAGGAACCGGTCCCGGGTAGGGCCGGCGATGAGCGAGACCACGACACCGACGGACATGCACATCATCAGCCCGTCTCCGGCGACCCACATCAAGACGGCTCCGACGTGCAGGTCGTCGAGGGCTCCCGGGGCCCAGGCGGGACGCATGGCCATGTAGCTGGGGAAGGGCACGTGTTCGGTCTGGAGAAGGACGATCCCGACGAGAGTGTCGGGAATCATGCCCAGGACCAGAAGAGCGAGCCGAGCCAGGTAGGGAGGATTCCAGCGGGTCGGCTCCTCGCCGATGGTGCCGACCAGGAACAAGTAGCCCGCGGTCACGTACGCCACCTGCTCGAGCGGCATCAGCCAGGGGTGGCTCGCCATCTGGTCCATGAACGAGGTCAGATGAGTGGCGATGATGACGGCTGTGTAGACCATCAGCCCGACGGCGGGGTGAAGGACGATCGCCACAGGACTGCGCCACAGGACCCGATGGCACATCCTTTGCCACGTCGGTCCACCCGCTCCTTGCGCAGCTGCGAGCGGGTGCCCGAGAACGAGCAACGCAGGGACGAGCATGATCAGCGCCAGGTGCTCGATCATGTGCATCCAGAACAGAGCCATGGCGTAGGTGGCGATTGCGGAGCTGGTCGCCACCACCAGGGCCACGATGCCCGTGCCGAAGGCCACCATCCGGGCCGGGTGAACCGGGTGGGAACCGCGGCGCGCGGCCTGGATCACCGACGTGGTGTAGCCGAGGAGGAGCACGCCGGCTATCGGGCACCACAAGGGGTCGAGGTGCCAGGTGGTGAAGAAGGAGTGCCATGTCAGCGGCGGCAGGCCGGCATTGGAGGTCAGCGCAACCACGTCGCTCCAGCCGGGCGAGTGGTGGGACCGGCGCAGTACGGCGCGGGCACGGCCTTGCAGTTGGCCATGCTTGATGTGAGCGATCCCGAGACGGTGGGACCGGACCCGATCGACGAACGCGAGTCAGTGGTGATCGCCCCGCTCGACGGTGCCACGGTCCTCGCGGCCACGACCGTCACCACAGCTCCCCTGCCGTTGCAGCGAATGCAGTCGGAACTCGAGCCGGACGACCGGTTGGATACGGGTTCACGAACTACTCGCGGTACCTGCAGAGCCATGGCGTCCCGGTGGTGGCACGATCGGGCTCTGACGGCTGATGCCCTCTGATCTGTGCCCTGGCGGTTCCAAGGCCTGAAGAGCCGCCCGGTAGTCGAACCAGCCGACCACCTCCTGGCCCTGCTCGGCGAACACGGGGATGGCGCCGAGACCGCTCGTGTCGAGCGCCCGGACCCCGCTGCTCACGGAGTCGGCGCTGGTGACCCGCGAGGGAAGCTCGACGAGGAGGTGGGCAGGCGACAGATCGGACTCACCGTGCGCGAGCGCGTCGCTGACCGAGTGCGCGGTCACGACCCCCACATAGGTGCCGTCGCCATCGGCCACGGGGAGCACGCCGGCATCCACGCGGCCGAGGAGGGCCGCCGCGACGGCGAGACTGTCTTCACAGGAGAGCGGCCTGGGTACCGGTCGCATGACCGAGGCGATGCTGACATGGTCGGCACGGGGAATTGTCTCGCGTACGACGACGTCGATCCCGCGGCGGCGCAGCTTGAGGGTGTAGATGGTGTCCGTAGTCAGCCGATGGGCCAGACCGGTCGCGAGCACGATCGCGGTCATCATCGGCAAGATGATGGAGTACTCGCCGGTGAGCTCGAACATGATCACCACGGCCGTGATCGGCGCCCGGGCCGCCCCGGCGAAGACCGCCCCCATCCCGATCAGCGCATAGGCACCCGCCGGGCCGGCCCCCGGGAGGGCGTTGTGGGCCGTCGTGCCGAAGGCCGAACCCAGCATGGCACCGATGAACAGGCTGGGTGCGAACACGCCTCCAGAGCCGCCGATCCCGATCGTCAAAGAGGTAGCCACCATCTTGCCGACGAGCAGGACCAGCAAGAACCCGAGCGCATAGCGCCCGGCCACCGCGTTTCCCAGGACTGGGTACCCGACGCCGTACATCTGCGGAAGGGCCAGAAGCAGCAGGCCGAGAAGGAGTCCGCCGACGGCGGGTCGTAGCCACTCCGGACCCCGCCATACGCCGTCACACACGTCCTCGATCAGATAGAGCACCCGGGTGAACCCGACGCCCACGGCGCCCGCAATGAGGCCCAGCACCGCGTAGTACACGTACTCGACCGGGTGTCGGACGACGAACGTGGGCAGGGCGAGGAACGGCTGGTTGCCGAGCATCGCGCGGCCCAGAGCGCTCGCCGTGACGCTGGCGATCACCACCATCCCGAAGGACTGCGCGGTGAAGTCGGCCAGGATCAGCTCCATCGCGAAGAACACCCCCGCCAGCGGAGCGTTGAACGTCGCCGCGATCCCCCCGGCGGCGCCGCACGCGACCAAGACCCTCATCCGCGGCTCGGCCACTCCCACGACACGGCCCGCGGTCGAGCCGAGCGCGGACCCGATCTGGACGATCGGTCCTTCGCGTCCGACCGACCCTCCACCACCGATGCAGATGGCCGAGGCCAGAGCCTTCACTGCCGCCACCTGAGGCCGGATGCGTCCCCCGCGCCGGGACACGGCGTACATCACCTCCGGTACGCCGTGTCCACGCGCCTCCCGGGCGAAGAAATGCACCAGAGGCCCGTACAAGAGGCCTGCCGCCACCGGGGCACCCAGGACGAACCATCTGCCCAGCTCTCCCAGTCCGGGATGAGCCGCGCCCGGCACGGCCGCGTAGTCGTCGTGTCCGGAGAGGACCAGAGTGAATGCCTTGATCAGCCAGCGGAACAGCACCGCGAAGGCTGCCGCGCCGACTCCCACCACAATGGCCAGGACGAGCAGTCCGACGTCTCCCGCGCGAAGCTCGAGCATCGCGCGTCCCACACCCGCGGGCGCTGATAGGCGCGTACGTCGTACCTTGCGGACGCTTGGACGGTGCGCGACGGTATGAGGCACCATTGGATTATGCAACGTTTGCACTAAGCAAGGCAAAGCGTGACGGCGTCTGTGCGTGGAACCCTCGAGGGCGACCAGCGGCAGGTTCGTGCCGTCGATGTCTCACTCGTCGACGGCGCCGCCCGACGCGCGCTTGCGCGTCGATGAGTCGGGTCCCGCGTCGACGTACCAGGCGAGGGTGCTGACTTCGTCCGGGAGCGGCTCGGGCTCACCCGCCGCCTCGGCGAACGCTCGCAGTGCGGCCAGGAGCTCGGAACGGCGATCAGCGGGCATCGCAGCCACCACTCGCGCCAGCTCGGCCCGGCGTCGCCGGGTCACCCGGCGGACCAACCGTCGTCCGGCGGTGCTGAGACCGAGAAGTACCTCCCGGCGGGTGTCGGGGTTGTCGCGGCGGGTCACCAACTCCGCCACGAGCAGGCGGTCGATCATCCGCAAGGCGGTGGATGCGTTGACGCCCAGCTTCTCTGCAAGCCCACTGAGATTGACCTCACCGTGGCTGTCGAGCACCACGAGAGTCCGGAACTGGGTCACAGTCACCGTGCTCTCGACCTCGGACAACGAGCGAGCCGAGACCCCGACCAGCACGCGCGAGGCCGTCAGGAGCGCGGTCACGAAGGACTCGGTCTCGTCCTCGCTCGCTTCTCTGCGCCGGGCAGACCCGGGCGAGACCGTCGAATCGCGTCGGATCCTGCTGGTAGCCACAACCGGAACACTTGCATACTGCACCGGATTCCCAAAGCGGAAGTGTCCCGGCTGACTGTCGGCGATGGCCCGCTGGGAGCGGCCCCGCCACCCCACGCGAGGCGGGGCCTTCCGTGCTCCCAACCCGCGCCGAGCGGTCGCAGGTGCGGCGTACGCCCCACGTCCTTGGTGTCCGGCGAGTCTCCAACAAAAGTTGCGCATGACAATGCTTGCTGAATGCAAGTCAGAGCGTCCCGTTTCGGGCCCATCAGGTCTCATCGAAGGTCGCTACATCTACTCGTGGCCCAGTAGAGGCACCTCGCGCGCCGTCGTCAGGTGCCGCGGGCAAGATGGACGGGTGCCTGCCTTTCGTCTCCCGAGCCGGTTGCGGTCGACCAGTGGTCTGGGTCTGTCCCTGAGCGTCGCGGCTGTGCTGTTGGCTGCGTGTGGTGGGGGTTCGGGTCCCGCTGCGCCGCGCCCGGGCGGTGTCGGCACGGTGATCGATCGGCAGATCCCGTCCGCGATCGCCTCACTTCCGCTGCGTGATGCCGCTGGGCACGCGGTCACGCTCCACTCGTTCCGGGGCAAGACGGTGGTGGTCGCGGACTCGATGACGTTGTGCTCGGAGGACTGTCCTCTCGACACCACGAACCTCGTCACGGCCGCCAGAGCCGCTGACGCCGCAGGGCTGACCGACAAGACCGTGTTCCTGACCGTCAGCGTCGACCCGGTCCGCGACGACCCGCGCCACCTCGAGGCCTACCGGAAGCTGTACGACCCCCAGCACCGCCTTACGAACTGGCTGCTGCTCACGGGGGATCGGAAGAACATCGCTCGACTGTGGTCCTACCTCGGCGTGTACCGGCACAAGGTTCCGGAGGGCAACCCCCCAGATCACGACTGGCTGACCGGCAAGCCCCTCACCTACGACATCCAGCATGCCGACGAGGTACTGCTGTTCGACCCGAGCGGCAACGAGCGCTACGTGGTCTCCGGACACGCCCACGTCCTCCGGTCCGGCCGGGTCCCGACAAGACTGCGAGGCTTCCTCAGTCCTCAGGGTCGTCGGCACCTGCACCGTCCCGGGGGCGCGACCTGGACCCCCAACGACGTCATCCAGGGCGTGAGCTGGCTGACCGGTCTCCAGGTGAGCAACTCGTAAGGCAGCCCTCGACACGCAGACGCCGAGTCGCCCGCCCCTCGCGCCACCCTGCAATGTCGATCTCTGCCAACGAGACCGCACCTTTCGCTTGCTGACCAGGGAGATGTCACGGGCGCATTTGACGGCCGAAATGACGAAGGAGCCCTGTCCAGCGTCTCCGCTGGTCAGGACCCCTTCGACCTCGCACCCCCAACGGGATTCGAACCCGTGCTACCGCCGTGAAAGGGCGACGTCCTAGGCCGCTAGACGATGGGGGCCTGCTCAGGTCTGAGCGACGGTCAGCATACGGCGACGCGTCGTACGACGACGAAACAAGAGGGCGGGCGAGCGAGGTTCTCCGCCGGTTTCGGGACCGGTCGAACGCTCCGGTAAGGTGCTCTCGCGCTCCTGGGTAGGGAGTGCGACCCAGGCCAGGTAGCTCAGTTGGTACGAGCGTCCGACTGAAAATCGGAAGGTCGGCGGTTCGACCCCGCCCCTGGCCACCACCCGCCCCACGATCGTGACGCACTGCAGCATCCTGCGCTGCACAAACCTGCCCCTTACGCCGCGCCCGCACCGTCACTAGTGTGCGAGAGCCACCTCACGTGGCCTCCGCCACCTGCGTCGTCTCGGGAGTCCCCAGTGTCCGCACCCCTTGTCCGTACCCTCGCCCTGAGCGTCGTCAGCCTGGTCGTAGCCGGTCTCTCGGTGTTCGGCCTCAGTGCCCCTGCCCATGCGGACGGACCCGGCGTCGGCTCGCCCTGGGTCGTCTCGGTCGGTGACTCCTACATCTCCGGCGAGGCCGGGAGGTGGGCCGGGAACTCCAACGCGTCGGAGTCGTACGTCGACGCGCTCGGCCCCACGGCGTACTTCGACAACGCCGACCAACACCGGCGAGCAGATCAACCGCTGCCACCGCAGCAAGGCCGCCGAGATCCACATCGGCGGCGGTGTGAACAGTCTCAACCTCGCATGCTCGGGCGCGAGGACGACGACGTTCACCGACAGCGATGGGAACTTCAAGCCCGGTCTCGACTTCTACAACAGCGGTGGCCAGCAGGGCCAGGCGCTGATGCTGCAGACCTTCGCGGCGACGCACAACGTGAAGATGGTCGCCGTCTCCATCGGGGGCAACGACTTCAACTTCGCCTCGATCGTCCAGTCGTGCGTCACGGACTTCCTCACGTCACCGACATGGTGGAAGAACTACTGCAACGACGACAGCTCGGTGACCTCCAACTTCACCGCCGCCAACGTCGCAGCCGTCCGGGCGAAGATCGCGACGGCGTACCAGAACGTCCGGACGGCCATGCGCAACGCCGGGTACGCCGACACCGCGTGGACCCTGCTGGTGCAGGACTACGAGTCGCCGATCCCCAACGGCTCCGGCTTCCGGTACGGCGAGTCCGGCTTCACGCGACAGAGCACCGGCGGCTGCGGCTTCTGGAACAACGACGTGAACTGGGCCAACGGCACCGCACTCCCCACGATCGACAACACGGTCTTCGGCGCGGCCACCGACTCCGGCCTGGCCAACGTGCGGACGCTGGACCTGGCGCGCGCCTTCACCGGCCACCGGCTCTGCGAGAACACCGACGACCTGGTCGAGGCCAACTACCCGAGCTGGCAGGCACCGGGAGCCGTCGACAAGAGCGAGTGGATCGACCAGATCCGGACGGTCTCCACGGCCGGCTCCGACTACTACATCCAGGAGTCGCTCCACCCGAACTACTGGGGTGAGCTCGCGGTGCGCAGCTGTCTGCGCCAAGCCTGGAACGCCGGCACGCCGCGCGGCGGCACGTGTACGACGTCCGGCAGCGGCCTGCTGAACGGCGAGCCGCGGATGGCTCTGAACTGAGCATCGGTACTCAGCCGGTTGAGCACTTCGACTCTGGGACTGACACGCCGAAAATGAGCTACTGCGCTCATGACGACGTACGCCGACCCGCTGCGCTGCCCTGACTGCGCCGCGCTGCTCCCGCAGTCCCCCGACCTCTGCCCGGTCTGTGCCCTGCCCCTGACCGGTCCGACGGCCTTCGAGCTCTACGCGACGCTGCGACAGGCGGACGTCCTGGTCGGGAGGCTGCGCGCACAGAAGGTCGCCGTGCCGGTGACGGCGGCCCGCGAGACCGGCTCGCTCCTCACCGACGTCGCGCCGTACCCCGCCCCCCGTCTGCACGACCTCGACGCCCCGCGACTCCGCGGGGCGTCGGTTCCCAAGATCCTGCTCACGCTGGGTGCGCTGTGCCTGCTGGTCGCGGCAGTGACGTTCCTGGCCGTGGCCTGGAGCTGGCTCGGCGTCGGCGGACGCACCCTCGTCCTGGTGGCGCTCACGGCCACGGCACTCGGACTGACCGGTGTCCTCCACCGTCGCGAGCTGCGGATGGCGAGCGAGGCGCTCTCGGTGGTCGGTCTCGGATTGCTGTCGCTGGACGTCGTAGGGCTGCGGCATGCCGGCTGGCTCGGACAGGTCGGCGACGCACACCTCCTGATGCTCACCGGAGCCGCGGTGGCGACCGGCGCGCTGGCACTGCTCCTCGCCACCGAGTCGCGGCCGCTGGTGTCACCGGCGCTGATCGGCCCGGTGGCCCTGCTGGCCGCGGCCATCGGGGCCCAGTGGCACGTCGACTCCCCGGCACCCATGCTGACGGCGGCGGCCCTGCTCATCGGCCTCGGCCGCATCGGCAGCACGATCCCGAGCACGCCGCTCCGGGTGACCTCCGTGACGGTCGCTGCCGTGGCGTGGTCGTACGCCGTTGCGTTCGGCCTCGGTATCGCGACCGACGGGCAGACGGTCGCCCACCTGTGGGGCCAGGCCGCGATCTGGCCGCTCGTGGCCGCCGTCGCCCTGGCCGCGGCCACGGGGCCCGTCGTCGGCCTGGGGCGCACCGCCACGCTCGCCGGTCACGGCGTCGCCGCCCTGCTGGGCAGCTACGTCGTGGTGCTGGCCGCCCTGGACAACTCGTCGACACTGGCAGCCAGCAGCCTGCTTCCGGTCGCCGCCGGGTGGGCGCTCGTCGTCGCCATCGGACCCGAGCGTTGGCGCACGGCGGCCGTCGTACCGCTCGCCGGCACCCTGATCCTGCCCGTCGTCACCGTCCTCGAGCTCGCCTCGGTGGCGACCCAGGGTGTCCTGGACGTCGCCCACCACCCGTTCACCCGCGCGTTCGGCGTCCACGTCGCCGCGACGTCTCCGTGGCTGGCGGCCTGGCTGCTGGTGCCGTCGCTGGTCGTCGCGGCCGGCGCTGCATGCTCGCTCGCGAGCCTGGCCGGGCCCGTCCGGCGTACCACCTGGCAGGCCGTGCTCGGCGGTGCTGTCGTGGTCGGCGGCGTCGCCACGCTCCCGTTGTACGACGTGCCGCTCGCCGTCGTGGTCGGGGTCCTGACGCTCGGTGGCGTGGTGACCCTGGTCTACGCAGAGCGACTGCGCGGAGCCGCGGCGTACGGGTCGCGCACGGTCGGCGCCCTGCTCGTGGCCGGATCGGTGGTCGCGGCGTTGCCGAACGACCAGATCACCGCCCTCGCCCTCCTCGTCGCCACCTCGGCCGCGGTCCTGCTGATGACGCGCGCGGACCTCACGGGCGACATCGCGGCCACTGCTTTCCCACCGGCGTTCGGAGGACTTGTCTGGGCTGCCGCCCACATGGCCTCGGTGCCGGCGTACGACCGCGCGGTGCCCGTGCTCGTGGTGCTCGGTGGCCTGGCGATCTGGCGCCCCCGGCTGCTGCTCGAGGCGTCGGCCGGAGTGGTGGGGGTCGTGATCTGCACCGCTGCGATCCTTGGCGCCAACGACATGGTCTGGGCGCTGGCCGTGCACCTGACGGTGGCCGGCGTTCTCGTCACGGGGTCCTCGCTGATCCACGCGTCCCGCCGGATCCTGGCCTGGCCCGGAGGACTGCTGCTGGCCGCGGCGACCTGGGTCCGCCTTGCGGAGCTCGGCGTCCACGCACCCGAGGCCTACACGCTGCCCGCCGCGCTGGTGCTCACCGCCGTCGGCGGCTGGCGGCTGCTCCGGGACGACACCACGGCCACTCTCAGGCTGCTCGCTCCGGGTCTGACGCTCGCCACCGTGCCATCCCTGCTCGTGGCGCTCGACGACCCGATCTCGGGACGTGCACTGCTGCTCGGCAGCGCGTGCCTGGTGATCGTCCTGTCCGGCGTACGGCTGCGCTGGAGCGCGCCGCTCGTGGTCGGCTCCGTCGTCGGCGCGGTGCTCGTGCTGCGCGAGCTCGCGCCGTACGCCGCGACCGTCCCGCCGTGGCTCCTGATCGGGCTGTCCGGCACACTGCTGACGGTGGTCGGGGTGACCTGGGAGAGCCGGATGCGCGACCTGCGGCGAGCCTCGAGTTACGTCGGCGCCCTGCGCTGACGGCCCCCGCAGAGGAGCGTCAGCGCAACAGCAGGGGCTGCACGAACTGCCGAGCGGAGTGGATGCGGGACTTCACGGTGCCGATCGGGATGTCGAGCAGGTGGGCGATGTCGGAGTACTCGAGCTCCTGGATGTCGCGCAGGAGCAGGGGTTCGACGAGTGCAGGGTGGTCGGCGCCGAGGATCTCGAGCGCCTCGAGGAAGTCGAGGCGGCTGCCGGCGATCACGCTCGTCGTACGCGGGTCGGCGGAGATGGGCAGCTCGTCGGTCGGCAGCTCGGCTGAGCGCCGTTTGAGAGAGCGGTACGTCGAGCGGGCACTGTTGGAGGCGACGGCGTGCAGCCAGGTGGTGAAGCGACTGCGCCCGGCGAAGGTCTGGATGCGGGTCGAGACGAGCAGCAGCGCGTCCTGCGCTGCTTCCTCGGCGTCCTCGGGGTAGAGCAGCATCCGGCCGCAGATCCGGCGCACCCGCGGCTGGACAGCGACGAGCAGCGCCTCGAGAGCGCGCCGGTCTCCCGCTGCGGCGCGGGTCGCCAGATCCTCCAGGTCGGGCGTGTCCTGCATGTCGTCCACCCTGCGTGTCCTCCGAGTCCACTCGCTGATCCGGCACAATACCGACCGTGTCCCTCCCCCCTCGGCTCGGCCGTCTGCGCCAGGTCGAGCGACTGGGAGTCGGCGGCTTCGCCTCGGTTTGGCTCTACCGCGACGACGAGCTCCAGTCCGACGTCGCCGTCAAGGCCCTGGCCGACAACTGGGCCCAGCGTCTCGACATCCGCGACCGGTTCCTCCAGGAGGCTCGGATCCTGCGGAGGGCCGACTCCGACTACGTCGTCCGGGTGTACGACGTCGGCGAGGTCGAGGGCACGCCGTACTTCGTGATGTCGTACGCCGACCGCGGCACCGTCGCGAACCTCCTCGAGCGGGAGCACTCGGTCTCGCTCGACCGCACCCTCGACCTGGTCTCCCAGGCCGGTGCCGGCCTGGCGGTGCTGCATGCACAGGGGTCGATCCACCGCGACATCAAGCCGGCCAACCTGCTGCTGCGCAGTGACGCGTCGGGGCAGCGGTTGATGGTCGCCGATCTCGGGGTGGCGAAGGCGATGCTGCACGCCAGCGGGCTGACCCACGTGGTGGGGACCCCGGCGTACATGGCGCCCGAGCAGGCGACCGGCGGCGGTGTCGACGAGCGCGCCGACGTGTACGCGCTGGCGGCCGTGGCCTACCAGCTGCTCACCGGGGAGATCGCCCACTCGGGGACGATCGCCGAGCTCGCACAGCTGCACTCGCCGCCGCCGCCGTCCGAGGTGGCCGACCTACCGGAGAGTGTCGACGAGGTGGTGCTGCGCGGCCTCGCCCCCGACCGTGACGACCGCTGGCCCACGGTGCGCTCGTTCGTCAACGCCTTCCAGGCCATCACGCCCGGCGCCGAGCGCACGGTGCTCGTCAGCCCGCCCGACCCCTCCTCACGTCCGGCCAGCGGGTCGCTGGGAGCGAAGCCGACCTCGACCGGCTCCAAGGCGCTACTCGCACTGATCTGCCTCGCTGTCTTCCTGGCCTGCTTCGGCGGCGCCCTGGCGGCCACCCAGCAGCTCCGCTGAGATGCTCCGATCGATTCCCGCCCGACCTGGCCGGCGCACTATCGTTCGAGGTGGGTCACACCACCCCTCGTGCCCCGCCCGTTCGGTCGCCACCCACCCGCGTGGCGCGCATCGAAAGTAGGCCAGCTCATGTCTGCCGATCCCCCCGTAGCCGGCTCCGTCGACGGTGTCGACGTCTTCGAGCTCGGCTCCGAGCACGAGCAGGTCGTCTTCTGCAACGACCACGCGACGGGCCTCAGGGCCATCGTCGCGATCCACTCCACGGCGCTCGGGCCCTCCCTCGGAGGCACTCGGTTCTTCCCCTATGCCACGACGGCCGACGCGGTGCATGACGTCCTCAACCTCTCGCGTGGGATGACCTACAAGGCCGCGCTGGCGGGCCTCGACCTCGGCGGCGGCAAGGCGGTGATCATCGGCGACCCGATGACGAGCAAGAGCGAGGCCCTCCTTCGCGCCTACGGCCGGTTCGTGCAGTCGCTCGGCGGCCGCTACCTCACCGCGTGCGACGTCGGCACCTACTCCGCAGACATGGACATCGTCGCCCGTGAGTGCTCGTTCGTCACCGGCCGGACCGTCGCTCACGGGGGCGCCGGTGACTCGTCGGTGCTCACGGCGTACGGCGTCTACGAGGGCATGCGCGCCAGCGCCGAGGCGGTGTGGGGTTCCCCGACCCTGTCCGGCCGCACCGTGGGCGTGGCCGGCGTCGGCAAGGTCGGGCACCACCTGGTGAAGCACCTCGTCGACGACGGCGCGCGGGTGATCGTGACGGACGTCTACCAGCCCGCGGTCGACACGATGGTCCGCGAGTACGGCGCGATCGCCGTCGACTCGGCCGACGCCCTGGTGCGATCGGAGATCGATGTCTACGCGCCGTGCGCCATGGGTGAAGCGCTGACCGACGAGGTGGTCGACGCACTGACGGCGAAGATCGTGTGTGGCGCCGCCAACAACCAGCTCGCGCATCCGGGCATCGAGAAGGCGCTCGAGGACCGCGGGATCCTCTACGCCCCTGACTACTGCGTGAACTCCGGCGGCCTGATCCAGGTCGCCGACGAGCTCGAGGGTTTCAGCTTCGACCGGGCCCAGCAGCGGGCCTCCGGCATCTTCGAGACGACGCGGGCGGTCTTCGAGCTGGCGCGCAATGACTCCGTCACGCCCGCCGAGGCCGCCGACCGGCTCGCCGAACGCCGGATCCGCGACGTCGGGCGCCTGCGCTCCGTCTGGCTCCCCGACCGCTGACCCCGGTCGTGCTGAGTCGGCCCAGGTCGTCCTACGGAATGCGACGTCTCAACGTGCTTTTTTCGCCCACTCAACGGGGGCGGGCGGGGAAGTCAGTCGCGGGAGGGTTCGGCGTAGTCCGACCACTCGTCGTACTCGTCGGTCGAGGCGTCGGGCTCGTCGAGTTCCTCGCCGTCGCCCTCGATGTCGCTCTCACTGCCATGCAGCTCGCGCGCCAGCGCCCCGAAGTCCGTCTCGTGTGTGCGGTACTTCAGGTCGCGCGCGACCTTCGTCTGCTTGGCCTTCGCTCGGCCGCGCCCCATAGGGTCGACCCCCTCGCACGCTGAGCCGGTTCCAGGGAAGTGCCACCGTGGTCCCGGTCTGATTGTCAGTCTGTCGTGGGGGCAACGCTACCCAATGGGTGGCTGTTCCCGCACACCCCATCCCGAATTGGGCGAGATTTGCCCGTCCCGACCGCCTGGCCGGGCGGAAATCGCCGTCTCCGGAGCCCCCGATCGGACCCGTCGGACTCACCAGCCGGCGTGCTGACCGGTGAGCAGCGCCTCACCACCACGCTGGTCGTCGAGGATCACCTCGCCCGCAGCCCACGCCGGTACGCCGAACCGGTCGAGCGTCGCGACCGCCTTATCGACCTCGCCCGGAGGCAGCAATGCGACCATGCCGACCCCGCAGTTCAGGGTCGACTCGAGGTCGTCCTGCGAGATCGCCCCCACCCGCCGTACGACGTCGAAGATCGGCGCCGGCGACCAGGTGCCGCGGTCGAGCGTGACCGACAGCTCCTCGGGCATCACGCGGGCCAGGTTGGCGGCGAGCCCGCCTCCGGTGATGTGCGCCATCGCGTGGACGTTGGCCTCCTCGGCCATACCGAGACAGGCCTTGGTGTAGATCCGCGTCGGCTCGAGCAGCTCCTCGCCGAGCGTGCGTCCGAGCTCGGGTACGTCGCGGTCGAGCGCCCAGCCCGCCTGCTCGAGCAGGAGATGCCGGACGAGGGAGTAGCCGTTCGAGTGCAGCCCGCTCGACGCCATCGCGACGACCACGTCGCCCGGCCGGACGCGTCCGGGTCCGAGCAGCCGGGACGCCTCGACGACCCCCGTGGCCGCGCCCGCGATGTCGTACGCGTCGGGCTCCATCAGGCCCGGGTGCTCGGCCGTCTCGCCGCCGATCAACGAGCAGCCGGCCTCCACGCACGCCTCGGCGATGCCCTTGACGATGGCCGCGATCCGCTCGGGTACGACGCGTCCACAGGCGATGTAGTCGGTCATGAAGAGCGGCTCGGCACCGCACACGACGAGGTCGTCGACCACCATGCCGACGAGGTCGAAGCCGATGGTGTCGTGCACGTCCATCGCCTGGGCGATCGCGACCTTGGTGCCGGCGCCGTCGGTCGAGGTGGCCAGGATCGGCTGGGTGTAGCGGGTCAGCGCGGACGCGTCGTACAGGCCGGCGAAGCCGCCGAGCGACCCGATCACCTCGGGCCCGGAGGTCTTCTCGACCCACGTCCTCATCAGCGTGATCGCGGTGTCGGCCGCCTCGATGTCGACGCCGGCGGAGGCGTAGGCGTTCCCGCCCGGGGGCTGGGCTGGCTCGGACACGACGGGCTCCCTGGGCGCTTACGGGTTGTTGAGCACGGGCAGTTCGCGGGCGGCGTGCGGTGAGGACAGCGTCGCCTCGAGGAGGTGCTTGCCGAGGAGGCTCTCGTCGGGCAGCTCGATCGGGTACGAGCCGGTGAAGCAGGCGCGGCACAGGTCTGCCGGCTCCTGGCCGGTCGCCTCGGTCATCCCCTCCAGCGAGATGTAGCCCAGGCTGTCGGCTCCGACACTGGCCGCGATCTCGTCGACCTCGAGCCCGTTGGCGATCAGCTCCGCCCGGGTGGCGAAGTCGATGCCGTAGAAGCACGGCCACTTCACGGGCGGGCTGCTGATGCGCACGTGCACCTCGGCAGCGCCCGCCTCGCGGAGCATCCGGATCTGCGCACGCTGGGTGTTGCCGCGCACGATCGAGTCGTCGACGACGACGAGTCGCTTGCCGCGCACCATGTGCTCGAGGGCGTTGAGCTTGAGCCGGATGCCGAGCTGACGAAGCGTCTGGCTGGGCTGGATGAAGGTGCGGCCGACGTACGCGTTCTTCACGAAGCCCTGGCCGAACGGGATGCCGCTCTCCTCGGCGTATCCCGCCGCCGCGGGCGTGCCCGACTCGGGAACGGGCATCACGAGGTCGGCATCGACGGGGAACTCGCGGGCGAGCTGACGCCCCATCTCGACGCGGGCCTGGTGGACGCTGCGACCGCTGATCGTGGCATCGGGCCGTGCGAGGTAGACGTACTCGAACACGCAGCCCTTGGGTTCGGACTCGGCGAAGTGGTGGGAGCGGAGGCCGTTCTCGTCGATCACGAGCAGCTCGCCGGGCTCGATCTCGCGGACCCTGCTCGCCCCGATCGTCGCCAGCGCGGCGTCCTCGCTCGCCACCACCCAGCCGCGGTCGAGCCGGCCGAGGACCAGCGGACGGATGCCCTGCGGATCGCGAGCGGCGTACAACGTCTGCTCGGTCATCCAGACGAAGGAGTAGGCGCCACGCAGCCGTGGCAGCACCTCGATCGCTCGCTGCTCGAGCGAGGTGTCGGGGTGGTACGCGAGGAGCGCCGTGACCAGGGACGTGTCGCTCGTGGACGACTCGATGGTCCGGCTGTGGAGGTCGAGCTCGCCGGGCAGGCTGGGCAGCGCGGCGACCATCTCGCGTACCTCGGAGGCGTTGATCAGGTTGCCGTTGTGACCCAGGGCGATCGAGCCGTCGTCGGTGGGCCGGAAGGTCGGCTGGGCGTTCTGCCACGTGCTCGCGCCGGTCGTGGAGTAGCGGCAGTGTCCGATCGCGAGGTGCCCCTTCAGCGACTCCAGCGTCGAGTCGTCGAAGACCTGCGAGACCAGACCCATGTCCTTGTAGACCAGGATCTGCCGGCCGTTGCCGACCGCGATGCCGGCGGACTCCTGCCCGCGGTGCTGCAGGGCGTAGAGGCCGAAGTACACGAGCTTGGAGACCTCCTCACCGGGAGCCCAGACCCCGAAGACGCCGCAGGCGTCCTGAGGACCCTGGTCCAGCGGGTCGAGAGCCGCGGTGAGCCGACCGTCGCCGCCGGGGCGGCTGGTACGAGGGGTCACGTGAGGAGTCTAGGTGAGGGGGTACGACGTCGCGGCATCGCCGCACCCGACGCGAGGGAGTGTCGGCGCGGTGTCCGAAAACCGCCAGAACCGGTCAGCGTCCTCCGGCAGGCTGGTGGGCATGACGACGATGACGAGCCAGCTGACCGTCCACGCGATCGACCCGGAGCGGCTCGACCGGGTGCGAGACGCCGGGACGGACGGACACCACAATGCCTTCCTTCCGTTCCGGGCGACCGGCGAGGGTGAACCCCTTCGCTGCTGCCTCCGCTTCGCGCGAACGGGCGAGGACATCGCCCTGATCTCCTTCGCGCCCTTCGAGCACGCGTCGGTGTGGACAGAGGTCGGCCCGGTGTACGTGCACGCGGAGCGCTGCCAGGGGTACGACGTGGACGCCGGCCTCCCACCGGCCCTGCGTCGCGGTCCCCACCTGCTGCGCACCTACCGCGCCGACGACTCGATGAACTATCGGCACAACAGCCTGATCGGCGACGAGGATCTGGAGTCCACCCTGACGTGGCTCCTGGCGCTGCCCGACGTCGCGACCGTGCACGTCCGGACCGTGCTGCCGCAGTGCTTCCTCTACGCCGTGACCGGCTGACCGGCTCTCACCCCGCGCCGAGCTTGTGCAGCAGCAGCGCCTCGGCGAGCACGACGCGCTCGAACTCCGCTAGGTGCAGGCCCTCGTTGGCGCCGTGGGCACGGGTGTCGGGGTCCTCGACGCCGGTCACCAGGACGCTGGCCTCGGGGAACGCGTCGAGGAACTCCGCGATGAACGGGATCGAACCGCCGACTCCCATGTCGATGGGGTCGGTGCCGTCCCAGGCCTCGGCGAAGGCCGCGCGCGCCGCGTCGTACGCCGGACCGGTGGCGTCGATGCTCGTGGCCTCGCCGAAGTCGACCGGGGTGATCGTCAGCTCGGCCCCCCACGGGACGTGGGTCTCTAGGTGGTGCTCGAGCCGCGTGCGCGCGTTGGCCACGGTGTCGCCGGGTGCCAGCCGGAGACTGAGCCGCGCGCGGGCCGCCGGGACGAGGGTGTTGCTGGACCCGGCGACCTTCGGTGCGTCGAGGCCGATGATCGACACCGACGGCTTGGTCCAGAGGCGTTCGACGGTCGAGCCGCTGCCGATCCAGTCGATGCCGGCGACCGCACCCGACTCGGCCCGCAGCCGCTCCTCGGGGTAGTCGACGTCCGCAGCCGGCCCGCTGACGAGGCCGTCGACGACGACGTTGCCGGCGTCGTCGTACAGGCTCGCGATCAGGCGGCTGAGCGTCATCAGGGCATCGGGCACGAGTCCGCCCCACATGCCGGAGTGGACGGCGTGGGTGAGGGTGCGGACCTCGACGTCGAGCCGCACGAGGCCGCGCAGGCTGGTGGTGAGGGCCGGGACGCCGATGTCCCAGTTGCCGCTGTCGGCGATCACGATGACGTCGGCCCGCAGGTCGTCGTGGTGCTGCTTCAGCAGCGCCGGGAGGCTGTCGGAGCCGACCTCTTCCTCACCCTCGACGAACATCACGACGTTGACCGGCAGGTCGTCACCGTGGACCCGCAACGCGCCGAGGTGGGCGACGATGCCGGCCTTGTCGTCGGCGGCGCCGCGGCCGTAGAGCCGGCCGTCACGCTCGGTCGGCTCGAAGGGCGACGAGTCCCAGTCGGCGTGGTCGTTCTCGGGCTGGACGTCGTGGTGTGCGTAGAGCAGCACCGTCGGCGCGCCGTCGTGGGCCGCCGACTTGTGGGCGATCACGGCCGGCCGGCCGCCCTCGGCGCTGGTGATGGTGGCCGCGAAGCCCTCGGCGGCGAACAGGTCGCGGACCGCCTCGGCACTGCGCTGGACCTCGCCGGCCCGCTCGGGGTCGGCACTCACGGACTCGATCCGGACCAGGGCCTCGAGGTCACGTCGTACGCCGGGCAGGACGTCGCGCACCCGCGCGCGGAGGTCGTCGCTCATGCTCGCCACCCTAGGACCCCCCGGATCGGCCTTGGCGGGAGCCGTTGCGACACGGCGAGAATTGTCTGACAATCTTTTGCTTTTCGTGGGCCCGGTGCGCGACCATGGGGGTACGCCTCTTGCCCGCGCACCCGACGGCCGAAAGCAGTCCCCATGACCCACCACAGCTCCGGCACCGAACACCACATCGAGCTGACCGAGACGTACGCCGCACACAACTACCACCCGCTCCCCGTGGTGCTCGCCTCCGGCGAGGGTGCCTGGGTGTCCGACGTCGACGGCAACCGCTTCCTGGACTGCCTGGCCGGTTACTCCGCCCTCAACTTCGGGCACGGACACCCGCGGCTCGTCGAGGTGGCCCGGCAGCAGCTGGGCACCCTCACGCTGACCAGCCGGGCGTTCTACAACGACCAGCTGGGCCCCTTCGCGCACGCGCTCTCCGAGCTCACCGACAAGGACATGATCCTGCCGATGAACTCCGGGGCCGAGGCCGTCGAGACCGCGATCAAGGTGAGCCGCCGGTGGGGCTACCAGGTCAAGGGCGTGCCGGAGAACCAGGCCACGATCGTCGCCATGGAGGGCAACTTCCACGGACGCACCACCACGATCGTGTCGTTCTCGACCGACCCCGACGCGACGACGGGCTACGCGCCGTACACCCCGGGCTTCACGCTCGTGCCGTACGGCGACGTCACGGCGCTGCGGGCGGCCATCGACGACACGACCGTCGCGGTGCTGCTCGAGCCGGTCCAGGGCGAGGCCGGCGTCGTGATCCCGCCCGAGGGCTACCTCCAGCAGGTGCGGGCGCTGTGCCGCGAGCAGCACGTGCTGATGGTCGCCGACGAGATCCAGTCCGGCCTGGCCCGCACCGGCCGCACGTTCGCGTGCGACCACGAGGACGTCGTCCCCGACATGTACGTCCTCGGCAAGGCGCTCGGCGGGGGGCTCTACCCGGTGTCCGCGGTGGCCGCCAACCGCGACGTGCTCGGCGTGATCACGCCCGGATCCCACGGGTCGACCTTCGGTGGCAACCCGCTCGCCGCTGCCATCGGTCGCGAGGTCGTGGCGATGCTGCAGACGGGCGAGTTCCAGGAGCGCGCGGCCAAGCTCGGCGAGCAGCTGTACGACGGCCTGGCCGGCCTGGTCGGGCACGGCATAGACGCGGTTCGCGCGCGCGGCCTGTGGGCGGGCATCGACATCTCGCCGGAGAAGATGACGGGGCGCGAGTTCACCGAGGCACTGCTCGGCAAGGGCGTGCTCGCCAAGGAGGCCCACGGCCAGACCGTCCGGCTCGCGCCGCCGATCGTGGCCAGCGAGGCCGACATCGAGCTGCTCGTGGCCGCCTTCGGAGACGTCCTCACCGCCTGACCCGCACGCCGAGTCGGCACCTGACGACTCGACGTGGTTTCGCTGTCCCCTTTGCGTCGAGTCGGCACCTGACGACTCGGCGCGATTTCGCTGCCTCTCTGCGCCGACTCGACGCGATTTCGCTGCCTCTCTGCGCCGACTCAGCGGGGGATGACGTTGCGGGGCTCGCGGCCGTCGCGGAGGCGTTCGAGCTGGTCGCGGACCAGGGCGGCGATGCGCGGCAGCATCGCCGTGGTACCCCCGGCGATGTGCGGTGTGACCAACACCCGTGGCGCCGTCCAGAGCGGGTGCCCGGCCGGCAGGGGCTCGGGGTCGGTGACGTCGAGGGCGAACGCCAGCCGTCCGGCCTCGGCCAGCACCGCGTCCGTGTCGAGCAGCGCCCCGCGCCCGACGTTGACCACGAGGGTGTCGTCGGAGAGCCGGGCCAGGAAGTCGGCGTCCACGAGGTGCCGGGTCGCGTCGCTGAGCGGGAGTACGACGACCACGACGTGCTGGGCGGCCCAGGCCACCACGTCGCTGGTCACGACGTGCCCGAGCAGGTCGTCTTCCCTGGCACGTGACGCCACCCCTGTCACCACGGCTCGGCACGCGAGCATCCGCTCGGCGACCGCACGACCGATCGACCCGTAGCCCAGGATCGCGACCCGGCTGTCGGCCAGGCTGCGACGCCGGGTGTCCTGCCGCCAATCCCCGGACTCGCGGACCGCCACGTCGATGCCGCGCAGCGAGGCGATGGTGAGCCCGAGGGCCAGCTCGGCGGTGGCGTCGTCGTGGACCCCTCGGGCGTTGGCCAGCAGTACGCCGGAGGGCATGAGCTCGACCAGCCCGTCGTACCCCGCCGTCTGCAGCTGTACGACGCGCAGCCGGGGCAGGCGGTCGAGCAGCTCCATCGTGGCGCGAGCGCGGGTGTAGTCGGGCACCACGAGCTCGACCTCGTCGGGGCGCTCGGGCGGCCCCGAGCCCTTCCAGACGACCAGCTCGAAGCCATCCACCGGCCCGACCGCCTCGGCGAGCCGGGCCGACGGCAGGAGCGCGACGCTCACAACGCCTCCAGAGGAAGCAGCCCGGACAGGTCCGCCCGCTCGCCGCTCGCGCGGACCCGGCCCGATGCCTCGGCGTCCGGCCACGACAGGTGGCCGGTCGCCAGCGCGATCCAGGTGTCGGCATCCAGCTCGACGACGGCCGGCGGGGTGCCGCGGGTGTGGCGGACGCCCGCGACCGCCTGCACGGCGGAGTACGGCGGCACCCGTACCTCGACCGACGCCCCCGGCGACCGTTCGGCGAGCACCGCGAGGAAGTGCTTGACCAGCAGACTCGTCTGCGCGCGGCTGCGCGGCTCTGCGGCCAGGGCCGCCGTCACCTCGGCAGGATCGGCGGGCCGGAGACGTGCGGGCACGGGCCCATCACACCACGGCCCTCAGGAGCCGCTGCGCCGCGGGTGCGGCTGCAGGATCGAGAAGAAGAGGTACGTCGCGCGGCCGTCGTCGAGAGCCGCTCCCCGCTGCTTGTCCGCCCAACGCTCGAGCACCTCGTCGAGCTCGTCGGCCAGCTCCTTGGCCTCGTCGCGCGTCACCCGGATCGGCTGCTCGGTGATCGCGCGGAAGGTGCCCGCGCCCTCGTCGAGGGCGTAGGCCTCGGCAACGAGCTCGTGCGCCCATGCACCGGCCGAGCGTTGCCACACCTTCACCGCGGCCGCGCCACCCGGTGATCCCTTGATGTCCTTGAGGTCGAGGCGGACGCGCGACTCGTCGACCATGCGCCAGACCCGGTCGCGCTTGTCGTGCGCCTTCTCGGGCGCGGGCTCGACCAGGCCGTACTTGGCGAGCTGACGCAGGTGGAAGCTCGCCTGGTTGGCCGGGATCTCGAGCAGCCGCGCCACGTCGGCGGCCCGCAGCGGACCTGCGGCCTCCAGCTCGTGCAGGATCCGGCTCCGCGCCGGATGTGCGATCGCGCGCAGGATGCGGGGGTCGTGGCGCATCCGCGGTTCGGGCTCGGACGTCATGGGGCCATCATGCCACAAATGCGCACGAAATCTTGCGCAATACTTATTGCGCACTATATGTTGCGGAATATGACCGGCTACCGACAGCTCGCCCGCAACCGCGACTTCACCATCTTGTGGATCGGAGAGACCGTCAACGAGCTCGGCTCGACGATGTCGCTGTTCGTCTTCCCGCTGATCGGCTACCACCTCACGGGATCGAGCCTGGTCGCGGCGCTGCTGGAGTCCGCCGGGCTGCTCGGCATGTGCGCCACCCTCCTCCCGGCCGGCGTGCTGGCCGATCGGCTCGACCGGCAGAAGCTGATGCTCGGCGCCAGCGCCGGTGGCGTCGTGCTCTACGGCTCGCTCTTCGCCGCGGGCGCGCTCGACGTCCTGACCGTCCCCCACCTCGCCGTGGTCGCGCTGCTCACCGGGGTCGGCTCGGGCCTCTTCCAGCCGGCCCAGGGCGCGGCCATCCGATCGGTCGTCACCACCGAGGACCTGCCGACGGCGCTCAGCCAGAACCAGGCGCGCCAGCACATCGCGTCACTCCTCGGCGGGCCGCTGGGCGGGCTCCTGTACGCCGTCCGCGCCTGGGCGCCGTTCCTCGTCGACACCTGCACCTACGCGGTGTCCTGCCTCACGGTGAGCCGGATCCGTACGGACCTGCGACCTCCGGCGTACGACGGGCCGCCGGTCTCGTTGCGCAGTCACCTGGTCCAGGGCTTCCGGTTCATCTGGGACCGCCCGTTCTTCCGGTCGCTCACGATCTTCGCCTGTCTCACAAACCTGCTGGTGAATGCGGTCTTCTTCGTGGTGCTGCTGCGGCTGATCCGGGCGCACTACCCGGCCGCGCAGATCGGCCTGGTGTCGACGGCGGCGGGCGTCGGCGGCATCCTGGGCGCCCTCGCCGCGCCGTACATCATCGACCGCGCGCGCACCGGGCTGCTCACCGTCGGGATCGCCTGGATGTGCACGCTGCCGCTGCTGCCGCTGATCTGGTGGGCGACCCCGCTCGCGGCCTGCGTCTCGGTGTTCACCCTGCTGCTGCTCAACCCCGCCGGCAACGCGGGCATCGGTGCCTACCGGGTGGCGCAGACGCCGGACGAGCTGCAGGGCCGCGTCGCGTCTGCCACGCAGTTCAGCTCGATGAGTGTGATGCCGTTGTCACCGCTGCTCGCGGCCTGGCTGCTCACCCATCTGGGCGGCAGTCACGCCGTGCTGACGCTCGTCGTCTCGATGGGCTGCATCGCCCTGCTCGTGACGCTCAGCCGCAGCATCCGGCAGGTACCCCGACCCCGCGAGTGGCAGGCCGAGCTCGACACTGCCGTCGTGTCACAGCCCGTCTGAGGACGTCGCATCCGCCTGACCAGCATCGTGCCGGCCGCTAGTCCCAGCGCCCGGCGCGGCCCTGCTTGGTCTGCGAACGGCGCTTCTTCTCGTCGAGCCGCCGCTGCCTGGCGCGCCGGGAGGGCCGGGTGGGACGGCGCGGGCGTGGCGGCGCGGCCGCGGCCTCGGTGAGGAGTGCGGCCATCCGGTCGCGCGCCGTACGACGGTTGGCGAGCTGGGCGCGGTGCTCGGACGCGGCCACGGTGATCACCCCGTCGACGAGCCGGCCGCCGAGCCGGGTCAGCATCCGGGCTCGAGTAGCGGCCGGGAGCGACGGTGAGCGGGCGACGTCGAAGGAGAGCTCGACCCGTGAGTCCGCGGTGTTCACGCCCTGGCCACCGGGACCCGACGACCGCGAGAAGCGCTCCGACAGCTCCCGCTCGGGTACGACGACCGTTCGGCCGATCCGCAGGCCCTCGGAGTCCACGTCAGAGCCCGTCCAGGATCTTCAACGTCTGTCGCCAGGCCTCGGACACCGGCTCGATCACGACGTAGTGGTCCCCGCCCTCGATCTCGGTCAGCCGGGCCGTGGCACCGGCCGCCGTCGCCGCGGCGACGTAGTCACGGGACTGGCTGATCGGCACGTCGGCGTCGTCGGTGCCATGGATGCAGTGGACCGGGACGTCGAGCGGCAGCTGCTGCATCGGGTCGAGGGGGGCATCGCCCGGTCCGGGGCGATGACCGAGGAGGGCCTCGACCGCACCGGACCCGAGTCCCTTCGCGTGGGCAGCCTCGAGGTCGAGCACACCCGCCTGGGACACCACCCCGGTGAGACGGACCCGCGATCGCCAGCGCGGGAAGCGGCTCCGCGACGCGGCCCAGGTCGCCAGGTGGCCGCCCGCCGAGTGGCCGAGCGCGAGCACGCGCGAGAGGTCGAGGTCCTGGTGGCGCAGCGCGTCGATCGCCGCAGTGACGTCGTCGAAGGTGGCCGGGGCGCCACCACCGAGGCCCACCCGGCGGTACTCGACGTTCCAGGCCGCCCAGCCGTGGTCGACGAGACTGGCGGCGAGCGGCCGCCCGAGCGAAAGACCGTACGCCGCCTTCCAGAAGCCGCCGTGGATGACGACGACCACTCCGCGGGGAGTTGTCTCGGGGAGGCTGAGCTCGGCGAACTGGCTGGGGTCGTCGCCGTACCGGATCGTCCGGACCTCCGTGCTCACTTCCGCAGTCTCCCAGCCGGGACGGGTTGCCGGGGTGCTCGGTCGTCACCGGCCAGTATCCGTCACCGGCTCTCGGGGGATCATGATGAAACCGGGACAGCCGCGATCAGCCGAAGGCCGCCGGCAGCGTCGCGCGCCAGGCGGCGCCGAGCTCGTCGAGGGGGATCTCGAAGCGGTCGGTGAGCACGAGGGAGGAGCCTCCGGTGCGGCCGATCTCGCCGGCAGGTACGCCGAGGCTCGCCGCCATCGCCAGGAACGGCTCGAGGCGGTCGACCCCCACGGTCGCCACCGCCCGGCCGGCCGACTCGGAGAACAGCCCGACGAAGGGGTCGCCGAGCAACGACACCGTCGCGCCGATGCCGCGCCGTAGGCACGACTCGACCAGCGTCTGGGCCAGCCCGCCGTCGGACATGTCGTGAGCACTGGTCAGCAGCCCGACCCGGGCCGACTCGACCAGCAGCCGGGCGAGGTTGGCCTCGTCGAACAGGTCGACCCGCGGCGGGCGGCCGCCGAGATGCCCGTGTACGACGTGCGCCCACTCGGAGCCGGACAGCTCCTCGCGCGTCTGGCCGAGATGGACGATCACCTCGTCCGCGGCCACGAACCCGGTCGGCGTGCGGCGTCGTACGTCGTCGATCACGCCGAGCACGGCGACCACCGGGGTCGGCAGGATCGCCGTCGTACCGGTCTGGTTGTAGAGCGACACGTTGCCGCCGGTGACCGGGACACCGAGGCTGAGGCAGCCGTCGCGCAGTCCGCGGCACGCCTCGGCGAACTGCCACATCACGTCGGGGTCCTCGGGCGAGCCGAAGTTGAGGCAGTCGGAGATCGCGAGCGGCGTCGCGCCACCGCACGCGACGTTCCGGTAGGCCTCGGCCAGGGCGAGCTGCGCGCCGGCGTAGGGGTCGAGCTTCACGAACCGGCCGTTGCCGTCGGTCGCGACGGCGACGCCGAGGTGGGTGCTCTCGTCGACCCGCACCATCCCCGCGTCGGACGGCTGGGCCTGGACCGTGTTGCCCTGCACGTAGCGGTCGTACTGGTCGGTGATCCACGACTTGTCGCAGAGGTTGGGCGATCCGGCCAGCCGCAGCACGGTGTCCCTGAGCTCGGCGTCGGTGGTCGGCCGCGGCAGTGACTCGGCACCGGCGGCCTGGAGGTCGTCCTGCCAGGCGGGGCGCGTGAACGGGCGCTGGTACGTCGGCCCGTCGTGCGCCACCGAACGCGGGGGTACGTCGACCACGGTCTCGCCGTGCCAGTCGATCTCGAGGCGGCCGGTGTCCGTGACCTCGCCGATGTCGACGGCCTCGACGTCCCACTTCGCGCAGATGGCCAGGAACGCCTCGACGTCGCCGGGCTCGACGACCGCCATCATCCGCTCCTGGGACTCGCTCATCAGGATCTCCTCGGGAGCGAGGGACGAGTCGCGTAGCGGCACCAGGTCGAGGGAGACGCGCATGCCCCCGTCGCCGGCGCTCGCGAGCTCCGACGTCGCGCAGGACAGCCCGGCCCCGCCGAGATCCTGGATCCCCGCGACCACGCCGGCGCGGAAGAGCTCCAGCGTGCACTCGATGAGCAGCTTCTCCATGAACGGGTCGCCGACCTGGACGCTGGGCCGCTTGGTCGGGCCGGAGTCGGTGAAGGTCTCGGACGCGAGGACGCTGACGCCGCCGATGCCGTCGCCGCCCGTGCGCGCGCCGTACAGCAGGACACGGTTGCCCTCACCGGAGGCCTTCGCCAGGTGGAGGTCCTCGTGTCGCAGCACCCCGACGCAGAGCGCGTTGACCAGAGGGTTGCCGGCGTACGACGGGTCGAAGACCGCCTCGCCGCCGATGTTCGGGAGGCCGAGGCAGTTTCCGTAACCGCCGATGCCGGCGACGATCCCGGGCAGCACCCGGTGGGTGTCGTCGGCGTCGAGCGGCCCGAAGCGCAGCGGGTCCATCACCGCCACCGGCCGCGCGCCCATGGCGAGGATGTCGCGGACGATGCCGCCGACACCGGTGGCTGCGCCCTGGTACGGCTCGACGTATGACGGGTGGTTGTGCGACTCGATCTTGAAGGTGACGGCGTACCCCTGGCCGATGTCGACGACGCCGGCGTTCTCGCCGATGCCGGCCAGCATCTTGCCGAGTGACGTCTCCTGCGCGATCTCTCCGAACTGCTTCAGGTGCACCTTGGAGGACTTGTAGGAGCAGTGCTCGCTCCACATCACGGAGTACATCGCGAGCTCCGACGACGTGGGGCGGCGGCCGAGGATCTCGCGGATCCGGAGGTACTCGTCCTCCTTCAGACCCAGCTCGGCCCACGGCTGCCCGCGGTCGGGATCCGCGGTCGCGACGGCGACGGTGTCGAGGGGCTGCGGCACACGCTCAATCTAGTCGCGGGAGGCGGCCACCGGGCTGACCGACCGGCCGGCGTCGACCAGCAGTCTCCTGACCTCGGCCACCCGCTGACGAGCTGTGGTGCGCGACCGCGGACAACCGGCGTCGACAGGCTCAGACGAGCATGCCGTCGGCGATGACCTCGAGCAGCGGGCGTACGGCGGCCTGGTCGAGGTCGGCGTTGTCGGCCACGGTCGCCACGCCTCCGACGAGCCTGGCCATCTGCACGGCCTCGACGTGCTCGCGCAGGGCGTGCTCCTCCTCGAGCCGTTCGACGATCCGGTTGGTCGCCGCGGTGAGGGTCTGGCACTTGGTGACGATGGGGGAGGCGTCGTCACCCATGGCCTGGGTGATCTTCGCCGGGCCGCCCTTGTGCAGGCTGATCAGCCCGACATAGGACTCGAACCACGCCACCAGGACCTCACGCGGCGAACCCTCGTGCGTCAGCACCTTGTCGGCCGCGTCGTTCACCCGGTCGACCCAGCTCTGCATGATCGCGTCGAGCAGGACCTCGCGGCTCGGGAAGTGGCGGTAGAGGGTGCCGGCACCGACACCGGCGCGCTTGGCGACCTCGTCGAGCGAGGCGTCGTACCCCTGCTCGCGGAAGACCTCACGCGCGACCTCGATCAGTCGCTCCCGGTTGCGCTGCGCATCGGCGCGCATTCTCCACCTCACTTGCCAAACGGAGAGTGTCTCCGTATAGTTTTTCCTCCAAGCGGAGAACTTCTCCGTTACAGCGTACCTCGGTCCGGCCATCCGGGCCAGAACAGGATTCAACTCGTGTCTCGTGACCACACCGCACTCTCCTTCCGCTCCACCCAGGGATCTCCCTCGGAGCTGCCGGCCGATGCCGGGCGCGCTGCGACGGGGATCGCGATCGTGCTCATGGCCCAGCTGATGCTGGTGCTCGACGTGGCTGTCATGAACGTCGCGCTCCCCCGCATCGACACCGACCTCGGGTTCGGGCCCGCCTCGTTGTCCTGGGTGCTCAACGCCTACACGCTCGCCTTCGGCGGGCTCCTGCTGCTCGGCGGCCGGCTCGGCGACGTCCGTGGCCGACTCCGGCTGTTCGAGGTAGGCCTCACCATCTTCACGTTCTTCTCACTGCTGGGCGGACTCGCGCAGAACCCGACTCAGCTGATCATCGCCCGCGCCCTCCAGGGAGCCGGCGCCGCCATGGCCGCCCCGAGCGTCCTGGCGCTGCTCACCACGAGCGCGCCCGATGAAGCCGCACGCAACCGGGCACTCGCCCTCTTCGGTGCCGTCTCCTCGGCCGGGGCCACCATCGGCCTGCTGGTCGGTGGCATCGTGACGGACCTCGGCTCCTGGCGCTGGACGCTGTTCATCAACGTCCCGATCGGGCTGGCCGTGCTCCTGCTGGCTCCGCGCTTCGTGACGGAGACCAAGCGCCGTCCCGGCCGCTTCGACCTGGTGGGTGCCGTCACGGCCACCTTGGGTGCGGTCGCGATCGTCTGGTCGCTGATCGGGGCGCCGGAGCACGGCTGGACCTCGGTCCGCACCATCGGCGGGCTCGTCGTGGGGCTGCTGCTCCTGATCGTGCTCGGTCGTACCGAGGTGCGTCACCCGCACCCGCTGATCCAGCCGCACCTGGTGCGCAACCGGCACCGCGTGGCCGCACTGGCGGCGATGGCGCTGGTGATCGGCGCCAACCTGTCGATGTTCTTCCTCGTCGTCCAGTACGACGAGCGCGTCCTCGGCCTGGGCCCGTTCGCCACCGGGGCAGCCTTCCTGCCCTTCAGCCTCGCCGTCTTCGGGATGTCGCGGATCACCCCACGGCTGATCGCCCGGATGGGTGCCCGGGCGATGATCATGGTGGGCAGTGCCGCCCTCGTGGTCGGCTACCTCTGGCTGAGCCAGATCAGCGCGACCGACACCTACTTCGGTGCCGTGTTCGGTCCGGTGCTGATCGGGGGCCTGGCGACCGGCTTCATCTTCATGCCGATCACCACGACCGTGCTGGGCGGCGTCGAGCCGGAGCACGCCGGATCGGCCTCGGGCCTGCTGCAGACCACGCAGCAGCTAGGCAGCGCGGTCGGCGTCGCCGTGATCGTCTCGATCTACGCGACGGGCGCGGTCCCCGGCCAGTTCGTGCCGGGCGTCCGAGCGGCGTTCCTGACGTCGGCCGCGTTCTCACTGGCGGCCTTCCTGGTGGCGACGCTGGCCCTGCGGCCGCAGCGTCCTGCGCCGGAGGTGGCCTTCGCCGAGCGCGAGCCGGAGCTCGCCGAGGCGGCCTGACCTCCATCGGGGGTCGTGGGGGGAGAGAGCTCGTTCAGGTCGACCTCTCCCCCCACGACGCAGCACCCGGCCGACCCACGCGCCACCTTCGCGGGAACTACACGCTTGTAGTTCCCGCGAATCCCTGTGACGGATGTGACTGTTGTGTTTATGGTGTCGGGTCCCCGTGGATCCCAGCGACGGCTGGGCCCCCCACCACGGGGACGCAGACCATCTCACCGGGAGATCCGATGTTCCTCCGCCCGCTGCTCGGAGCAGCCGCCCTGGCCCTGCTCGCGAGCACGACGGTCCTGACGCCGTCGGCCGGCTCGGCGACCGCGAACGTCGCGACGCCGGGGAATCTGCGCGGCTTCGGCTTCGACCAGTGCCTGGCGCCGACGCAGAGGACCATGAACGTCTGGCTGCGGCAGTCGCCGTACCTGGCCGTCGGCATCTACCTCTCCGGCGCCTCCCGGGCCTGCAAGGTCCAGCCGAACCTCACCCCGGACTGGATCACCACCCAGCTGCGCAACGGCTGGAGGCTCCTGCCGATCACGCTCGGCCCGCAGGCGCCCTGCAACCCGCGCTTCCCGCGCTACCGCCATGACCGGGTGATCGACAACGACCCCGGCAAGCACGGCCGGTTCGGCAAGGCGAACACGCAGGGAGCGGCCGAGGCCGACAAGACGGTCGCCGCGGCCAAGGCGCTCGGCCTCTCCCCCGGCAGCACGATGTGGTACGACCTCGAGGGCTTCGACGCGACCAACTCGCGCTGCCGCAACGCCTCGATGTCGTTCCTCTCCGGTTGGACCCGCGAGATCCACGCCCTGCACTACGTGTCCGGCGTCTACTCCAGCGCCGGCTCGGGCATGGTGATGCTCGACCAGGCCCGGCTCGACCAACCCACGAAGTACCACCTGCCCGACCAGATCTGGATCGCCCGGTGGGACGGCAGGGCCAACACGTCCACGTCGTACATCCGGGGCGACGGCTGGCGTCCGGGCGGCCGGATGAAGCAGTACCTCGGCGGACACGACGAGAAGTGGGGCGGCGTGACCATCAACGTCGACCGCGACTTCCTCGACCTCGGCAAGCCGGCCGCGCCGGCGGAGACTCACTGCGGTGGCGTGCCGGTCGACCTGCCCGACTACCCGCGCGTCCACGCATCGTCCGACGCGGGGCTCGTCAAGGCGTTGCAGTGCCTCCTCACCGAGCAGCAGGCCTACACCGGCAAGATCAACGGGCGCTTCACGCCGGCCACGCTGGCCGCCGGGCAGGCCTGGCAGAAGGCACATGCTCTGCCGGTGCGCCCCTACTGGAACCGTCGTGGCTGGATGTCGCTGCTGGCGGCCGGTCACCACCCGGTCGTGAAGTTCGGCTCGACCGGGCCGTCCGTCCGCGCCCTGCAGCGCACCCTGGACGCGGCCACCCCGAGCCTGGGCGTGCCGGTGACCGGGATCTTCAACGTCCGCACGGACGCCGCGCTGCGCACCTGGCAGTCAGCGGTCGGGCGCGCGTCGCTCGGGGTCGCCAACCCGGGCACCTGGGCCGCGCTCGCGAGCGGTCTGCGCCCCTCATCCCACTGACAACGCGGTCAGGCCGGCGAAGAAGCCGAGCCCGTCGGTGCCGGCGCCGGTGAGGTCCTCGACGGCGTGCTCCGGGTGAGGCATCAGACCGACCACGTTGCCGCGCTCGTTGGTGATGCCGGCGATGTCGTGCAGCGACCCGTTGGGGTTGACGTCGAGGTAGCGCGCGACCACGCGACCCTCGCCCTCGAGCCGGGCGAGCGTCTCGGCATCGGCCACGAAGCCGCCCTCGCCGTTCTTGAGGACGATGGTCACCTCGGCGTTCGCGTCGTACGCCGAGGTCCACGGCGTCGAGGTGTTCTCGATGCGGAGCCGCTGGTCACGGCAGACGAACTTCCGGTGGTCGTTGCGGGTCAGCGCCCCGGGCAGCAGGTGCGACTCGCAGAGGATCTGGAAGCCGTTGCAGATGCCGAGCACCGGCAACCCGCGGCCGGCGGCCGCGACCACCCCGGTCATCACCGGCGCGAAGCGCGAGATCGCACCGCAGCGGAGGTAGTCGCCGTACGAGAAGCCGCCCGGCAGGACGACCGCGTCCACCCCATGCAGGTCGGCATCGCCGTGCCAGAGGGCGACGGCCTCGCCGCCGGCGAGCCGGATCGCGCGCGCCGCGTCGGCGTCGTCGAGCGAGCCGGGAAAGGTGACGACGCCGATCCTCATGCCGGGTCTTCGCCGTCGGGTGTGGAGGGCACCGGCACGACCTCCTGGGTGTCCTCGCCAGGCACGTCTTCGACCGGCGGGCTCTCCTGGGTGTCCTCGCCGCGGGGTTCGGCCGGGGTCTCGACGGGCTCGACCGACGGCACCGGCTGGTCGAGCGTCACGGTGTAGTCCTCGATCACCGGGTTGGCGAGGAGCGTCTCGGCCATCCGGCGTACCTCGGCGAGCTGCTCGTCGTCCGGCTCTCCGTCGACCTCGACCTCGAAGCGCTTGCCCTGACGGAGGTCGGCGACCCCCTCGAAGCCGAGTCGCGGAAGCGCTCCGAGCACCGCCTTGCCCTGGGGGTCGAGGATCTCGCGCTTGGGCATCACGTCGACGACGTATCGGGCCACGGGTCGCGCCTTTCGAAGCGGCGTGCGCGCCGGCGCGCGCGGTGAGGCCTCAAGTCTAGGGACGCCGGGCCGCCACTCGTCGGACCGGCATCCGGAGCGGGCACACTGGTGTCATGGCATCGAACAACCCCTTCGCCGGCTCCGGCCGACCCACCCAGGCCAGCCGGCTCCAGCTCGAGTATCCGCAGTCGCTCGCCGTGTACGACGAGTACGCCGCGGCACAGAAGGCGGTCGACTTCCTCTCCGACCGGGAGTTCCCCGTCGAGAACTGCATGATCGTCGGCACCGACCTCAAGCAGGTCGAGCGGATCACCGGCCGCCTCACCTCGGGGAAGGTCGCCGCAGGCGGCGCGTTGTCCGGGGTGTGGCTGGGCCTGTTCGTGGGCCTGATCATCACGCTCTTCTCGAAGAGCGGCACCAACGCCCTCGCCACCGTGCTGTCGACCGCCCTGTTCGGCTTGGTGTTCGGGCTGGTCTGGGCGTTGCTCGGGTACGCCGCCACCCGCGGCCAGCGCGACTTCTCGTCGGTGCGTGTCGTCATCGCGACGCGCTACGAGGTCCTGGTCGAGCACAAGTTCCTGGCCCGAGCACAAGAGCTCCTGGCCCAGCTCCCCGGAGGCCGACCCAACCCCTTCGCCTGACGCGACGCCGGCGACGGGTCAGGGCGGTGAGGTGTCGCCGCCGCGCTGCTGCGCCACGACCTCGGACGCCCGCAGCAGGTCCTTGCGGATCGTCTCCGGAGCCCAGCGTCCGCTCACGGTCGCCGCGAGAGCGAACGGGCCGTGCCCGATCAGTCGGCCTTCGGCCGTGACGCGGGTGCCCTGCTGGATCTTGAGGAAGCGCAGGTGGAGGATGCCGTCGACGCCGCGCCAGGTGCCGGACTCGCCGATGTGGCGGTAGGGCACCAGGTCCGTCAGCTCCATCCAGGGCCTGATGCCGACCTTGGTGACGTCGCGCCACTGCATCCCCGGGTGCGGGTCGCCGTCGTCGACGTCCGTGACGGTGCGCAACGAGGACTGCCACAAGGGCCGGTTGCGCGGCTCCGCCAGAAAACGGAACAGGGCCTGCGGCGGGTGCGGCAGGTCCATGGTGACGGTGAACGTCGTCATCGCCAGGCTTGGCCCGTGAGCGTCTCGTAGGCCTCGAGATAGCGGGCGCGGGTCAGCGCGACGATCTCGTCGGGCAGCGGCGGCGGCGGCTCGTCCGTCGTACGGTCCCAGCCGGACTCGGGAGAGAGCAGCCAGTTGCGCACGATCTGCTTGTCGTACGACGGCTGGACGCGGCCGGGCTGCCACCGGTCGGCCGGCCAGAAGCGCGACGAGTCGGGGGTCAGCACCTCGTCGGCCAGCACCGTCGTGCCATCGGGTCGGCGTCCGAACTCCAGCTTGGTGTCCGCCAGGATGATGCCCCGGCCACGGGTGATCTCCTCGGCCGCGGCGTACACGGCCAGGGTGAGGGCTCGCAGCCCGACAGCCGTGTCGTCCCCGACGGTGTGGGCCATGGCGTCGAACGAGACGTTCTCGTCGTGCTCCTCGAGTGCGGCCTTGGTGGCCGGCGTGAAGATCGGCTCGGGAAGGCGGCTGCCGTCGAGCAGCCCGGCGGGGAGCGGGATCCCGCACACCTCGCCGTCGCGTTGGTAGTCCAGCAGGCCCGAGCCGGTGAGGTAGCCACGGGCGACGCACTCGACGGGGAACATCTCGAGGCGCTCGCAGATGACGGCTCGCCCCCGGACCGCGGCCGGTACGTCGGTCGACAACACGTGGTGGGGCACGAGCGCGGCCAGCTGGTCGAACCACCACAGCGACATCCGGGTCAGGATCTCGCCCTTGTCGGGGATGGGCGTCTCGAGGATGAAGTCGAACGCCGAGATCCGATCGCTGGCCACCATCAGCAGCCGGCCGTCGGGCAGCTGATAGAGGTCGCGCACCTTGCCGGAGTGCAGAGGCGTTGCGCCCTCGATGGTCGGAGGGATGATGGACTGCATGGAGCGAAGGCTACCGACCGGTCGCCGGCTCGGGATCAGTACCTGACGGCGAACTCGGCGGCCCCGGTCGGCCGTACGTCGGTGACCGCGACGCCGCGGACCGCGGCGTACGACGGGCCGTGGCGGCACCAGTCGACGAGGGAGTCCACCGCGTCGTCCGGGCCTTCGAAGTGGCCGGCCACCGACTCGTCGGGCTCGTTGCGGATCCAGCCGGTGACGCCGAGCCGTCCGGCCTCCTGGACGGCGTACCAACGGAAGGCGACGCCCTGGACGCGTCCGGTCACCTTCACCGACACCGCCTTGGACATGCGGCCAGCCTAAGGAGCACGACACATCGCTGCGACGATCATGAACGCCATGTGGAACGATCTCGTGCACCTCGGCATCTCGGTGCCGGACAAGATCATCCGGACCCTCGTCGTCTATCTCGCCCTCGTCGTGCTGCTGCGGCTCGCCGGCAAGCGCGACCTGGCGCAGCTCAACTCCTTCGACCTGATCGTGGTGCTGTTGCTGTCCAACGTCGTGCAGAACGCCGTGATCGGGCCCGACAACTCCCTCCTCGGCGGGCTCATCGGGGCGTCGGCGCTGATCGCGGCGAACGCCTTCCTGGTGCGGGTGGTGCGGCCCCATGACCGGATCGCCGGGCTCATGGAGGGCACCACGACCGTGCTCGCCAGGTCCGGACGCTGGATCCCCGAGGCGCTGCGACACGAAGGGGTCCGGCAGACCGACATGGAGGCGGCGCTGCGACGGCAGAACGCCTACAAGATCGCCGACGTCGACCAGGTCAAGCTCGAGCCCGGAGGCACGATCGTGGTCGATCTGCGGTCAGAGCTCGAGTCGGCCACCCGCGCGGACATCAAGCGGCTCGAGGCCAAGCTGGACCGGCTGCTGGGTGACTGACGAAACGGGTCGTCCGCCTCCCACCGTGCTCTGGTACGGCGTCCGGCGGACGACCCTCACAGGATCGCGTCGGGTGAGTACGCCGCGGCGGCCGGGTGGCGGGCGACGACCTGCTCCACGCGTCGTACGACGGCGGCGGTCTGCGAGCGTGCGGCGCCGGTGAACTCGATCGGGTCGCGCACCAGCGCCGTGATGTCGCTCCGGGCGAGCCCGAGCCGCGGGTCGGCGGCCAGTCGGTCGAAGAGGTCGTTGTCGGTGCGCCCCTGGCGCATCTCGAGGGCGACGGCGACGGCGTGCTCCTTGATCGCCTCGTGGGCCTGCTCACGGCCGACCCCGGCGCGCACGGCGGCCATCAGCACCTTGGTCGTGACCAGGAACGGCAGGTAGCGGTCGAGCTCGCGCTGGATCACCGCCGGGAACGCGCCGAACTCGTCGAGCACGGTGAGGAAGGTCTGGAACAGCCCGTCGGCGGCGAAGAACGCGTCGGGCAGCGCCACCCGTCGTACGACGGAGCAGGAGACGTCGCCCTCGTTCCACTGGTCGCCGGCCAGCTCGGACACCATCGAGAGGTGTCCGCGCAGCACGACCGCGAGACCGTTGACCCGCTCGCAGGAGCGTGTGTTCATCTTGTGGGGCATCGCGCTGGAGCCGACCTGGCCCTCGGCGAAGCCCTCGGTGACCAGCTCGAGACCGGCCATCAGCCGGATCGTGGTGGCCAGGTTGGACGGCGCGGCGACCAGCTGGACGAGCGCCGAGACGACGTCGAAGTCGAGAGACCGCGGGTAGACCTGGCCGACGCTGTCGAGGACGCGGTCGAAGCCGAGGTGCGCGGCGACGCGCTGCTCGAGGTCGGCGAGCCGCGACTCGTCGCCGTCGAGGAGGTCGAGCATGTCCTGCGACGTACCCATCGGCCCCTGGATCCCGCGCAGGGGGTAGCGGGCGAGCAGCTCCTCGAGACGCTCGAGGCCCACCATCAGCTCGTCGGCGACGGTCGCGAACCGCTTGCCGAGCGTGGTGGCTTGGGCCGCGACGTTGTGCGAGCGGCCGGTCATCACGGTCGCCTCGTGCTCGGTCGCCAGCCGCGCCAGCCGAGCCAGCGCGGCGACCGCGCGGTCGCGCACCAGCTCGAGCGACTGGCGCACCTGCAGCTGCTCGACGTTCTCGGTCAGGTCACGGCTGGTCATGCCCTTGTGGACGTGCTCGTGACCGGCCAGCGCGGCGAACTCCTCGATGCGCGCCTTCACGTCGTGCCGGGTGACCCGCTCGCGAGCCGCGATGGACTCGAGGTCGACGCTCTCGTCACCGCCCGCCACGACCTTCTCGTAGGCCTCGACCACACCGTCGGGTACGGCGACACCGAGGTCACGCTGGGCGCGGAGCACGGCGACCCAGAGCCGGCGCTCGAGAACGACCTTGTGCTCCGGCGACCAGATCGCGGCCAGGTCGCGCCCGGCGTACCGGGTGGCGAGCACGTTGGGGACGGTCACGGCCCCCAGCCTAGTGAGCGGGGTCAGCGGCGATGGTGGTCGGCCAGGACCGGCGCCAGCACCGAGGTCGGCGCCGTATGGAAGTCGCCCTCGAGGACGACGAAGCGCCCGTCGGCCGCTGCCTGCGCGGAAGCCTCCGCTGCGGCGCGGAGCCAGTCGGGGCTGCCCGTGCTGCCCAGGCACAGCATCGGGACGGTGATCGACGCGAGCAGCTCGGTCGGCAGGGGCGCGTGGCTCGCGCCGAGGCAGTAGCCGTCGTAGAGCACCGTGCGGCCGATCGGCACGAGGGCATCCCAGAACGGCAGCCCCTTCAGCTGGTCGACCTGCTCCTGGGGCTGGCCGACCCCGGCGACCATGAGGTACTCGAGCATCGCCTCCGGGTCGTCCGCGTCGTACAGCTCCTGGAGGTGCTCGAGGTAGTCCGCGGGCGGCCTCGGGCCGGCGCCGACGCGGTACGGCGTCTCGAACGTCGACAGACTCGCCACCGCCAGCCCGGCACCGACACCTGCGCCGGCCGCGCGGTTCGCCAGAGCACCGCCCGATGAGTGCCCGTGCAGTCCGGCGGAGCCGCCGTTCGCGGCGATCACGGCCGCGAGGTCCGCGACCTCGCGCTCGACGGCGTACGGCGTGGTGTCGCCGCTGTCTCCGCGTCCCCGGCGGTCGTAGGTGACCGCGGTGAAGCCGGCTCCGGACATCGCCGCGACCAGCTCGGCCCAGTCCTCCTTCCGCTGGGTCGCACCGCCGACGAAGACGATCGTCGGTCCGTCGCCGGAAGCCTGGTAGGCGATCGTCGTACCGTCCGCCGACGTCGTCGTCTGCGTCTCTCCGTTCATGGGTCCATCTCCTCACCGACCGCCGACCGCGGCCTCGGTGCCCTCACGTCGTACGAGCCGACGCGGTTTCGAAAACGCCAGGCGCAGGGGCCCGGTGCCGCGATGCCTCGGTCATCCGCCTGCCGCGATGTCGCGACGCCACTGGGCGCCCGGGAAGCTCACCATCGCGACCCCTTCGTAGGCCTTGGCACGCGCGTCGGCCACGTCCCTGCCGACGGCCGTGAGGGCGAGGACCCGGCCGCCGGCGGTGACCAGGTGCCCGGCGACGAGCGCGGTGCCGGAGTGGATCACGTCGACGTCGGCGTCGCGGTCGAGCGTCTCGGTCCCGACGATCACGTCGCCCTTCGAGGAGGTCTCGGGATAGCCCTTGGACGCCATCACCACGGTCACGGCGGCGCCGGGCTTCCACGCGGGCGGGGGTACGTCGGCGAGGGTGCCGGTCGCGGCGCCGAGCAGCAGCGGGGAGACCGGGGAGTCGAGCAGGGCCAGCAGCGGTTGGGTCTCGGGGTCGCCGAAACGGACGTTGAACTCGACGACGCGTACGCCGCGCGTGGTCAGCGCCAGTCCGGCGTACAGCAGGCCGCGGAACGGCGTACCGCGCCGGGCGAGCTCGTCGACGGTGGGCCGGAGGACGGTCCGGGTGACCTCGTCGACGAGGCCAGGGGGCGCCCAGGGCAACGGCGTGTAGGCGCCCATCCCGCCGGTGTTGGGACCGTGGTCGCCGTCGAAGATGCGCTTGAAGTCCTGGGCCGGCTGCAAGGGGTACACGGTCGTGCCGTCGGCGGCGTTCCAGCTGCACAACCCGAAGAGGCTGACCTCGGGGCCGTCGAGGTACTCCTCGACGACGACCCGGTCGCATGCGGTCGCGTGCTCGAGGGCCGCCTGACGGTCGTCGGTGACGAGCACCCCTTTGCCCGCGGCGAGCCCGTCGTCCTTCACGACGTACGGAGGGCCGTAGGCGTCCAGGGCGGCGGCGACCTGGGCAGGGGTGGTGCAGAGGGTCGCCCGCGCCGTCGGGACGCCGGCGGCGGCCATGATCTCCTTGGCGAACGCCTTCGACCCCTCGAGCCGGGCTGCCGCCGCGGACGGACCGAAGCACGGGATGCCGGCCGCGGTCACCGCGTCGGCCACACCGGCGACCAGGGGCGCCTCCGGTCCGACGACGACGAGTCCGGCGCCGAGCTCGCCGGCCAACGCGGCGACGGCGGCACCATCCATCGGGTCGACGTCGTGCAGCGTCGCGACCGCTGCCATCCCGGGGTTGCCCGGCGCTGCGTGTACGTCACTGACGCCGGGATCACGGGCGAGCGCGAGGACCAGCGCATGCTCCCGCCCACCGGTGCCGATCACGAGCACGTCCACGCCGGCCACCCTAACCACCCCCGTTGAGAAGTCAGGAATGGCTCCTTGAGAGGTCGGAAATTGCTCCTCCGGACGAGGCATACCGGCGGCCCTCCCGCCATTCTCGACGTCTCGGTGAGCGATTTCTGACTCCTCAACGAGAGAGCCGCACCCACCGGATCGCGATGCCGACGACGAAGACCGCCACCCCGGCCACGACGGACTGCCAGGGAAGGGTGGCGACGAGGACGAGGCAGCCGGCGGCCCCGAGCCCCTGGAGCCAACGGGGGAAGAGGCGGGCCGTCCGGCCCTGGGCGTACGCCGCGGCGTTGGCGACGAAGTAGTAGAGCAGCACCCCGAACGACGAGAAGCCGATCGCGCCACGCAGATCGGTGGTCAGCACCAGGAGTACGACGATCGCGGCGACCGTGAGCTCGGCGCGGTGCGGCACCCGGAACCGCGGGTGTACGGCGTCCAGCCAGCCCGGCAGATCGCGCTCGCGCGCCATCGCCAGCCCGGTCCGCCCGAGCCCGGCGACGAGTGCGAGGAGCGCGCCCGCCGACGCCAGCGCGGCTCCGGCCCGTACGACGCCCACCACCCATGGCGCGGACGTCGCCCGGACCGCGTCCGCGACCGGAGCCGACGACGACGCCACTGCATCGGCACCGAGCACCGACAGCACCGCGACCGCGATGACGCCGTACACCACCACGGCCCCGGCCAGCGCGAGCACGATCGCCCGCGGGATCACCCGCGCGGGCTCGCGCACCTCCTCGCCCAGCGTCGCGATCCGCGCATAGCCGGCGAACGCGAAGAACAACAGCCCGGCCGACTGCAGCACGCCGTACACCCCGCCGTCGGGCGACGCCCACCCGGAGAGGTGCGCCGACGAGCCATCCGAGAAGCAGGCGACCGCGGCCACCACCAGCGCGACCAGCACCAGCGAGACGAGCAGCCGGGTGAGGAGCGCGGTGCGGGTCACGCCGGCACAGTTGACGAGCGCCAGCACGACGACGACCAGTGCCGCCACGGGTCGCACCCACCCCGAGGGAGCGACGTACGTCGCGAAGGTCAGCGCCATCGCCGCGCAGCTGGCCGTCTTGCCGACCATGAAGCCCCAGCCGGCGAGGTAGCCCCACCAGTCGCCGAGCACCTCGCGGCCGTAGAGATAGGTGCCGCCGGAGCTCGGGTACGCCGCGGCCAGCTGAGCGGACGACGTGGCGTTGCAGTACGCCACGACGGCCGCCACCGCGAGCCCGATCAGGAGACCCGAGCCCGCGGCGCGGGCCGCGGGGCCGTACGCCGCGAACACACCGGCGCCGATCATCGACCCGAGCCCGATGAAGACGGCGTCGCCCAGCCCGAGGCGTCGCTCGAGCGCCGGGGCCGGTGCGGTCACGGCACCCATTCGAGCTACACCATCGCCGCGGCGATGCGGCGGCCGGCCTCCGCGATCTGCTCGGCGTCCGCCGGCGGCAGCACGTCCTCCCAGACCATCAGCTGCGGACCGCTCATGTCGAGGCGCCCCAACGGGCGCGGCACGAACCAGACGTGGAAGTGCGCACCCCCGTCACCCCAGCGGTAGACGTGGACCCGGCCGACGTCGCCGAGCGACAGAACGGCGAGCTCGACGCGGCCACAGACCCCGGCGAACGTCGCCGCCACGTCGGCGGGCATGTCGGCGAAGGAGTCGAAGTGGGCCCGAGGAGCCAGCCACACCGCACCGGGCAGCCCGGTCTGCCCGGGGTTGTGCAGTGTCCAGGTGTCGTCGGACCAGATCAGGTTGGAGTCGGAGTCGCTGCTGCACGGGAAGCACGGCTCGCCTCCGGCCTCCCCGCGACGCGGCGGCTCGGGCACGACGAGAGGTGCAGGATCGATCACGGTCAGCGGTTCTGCATACGGAAGAGTCATGCCTCGAGCATCCGACGGCGACACCCGACGGCGCTTGATCACCGTTGCCGGGACCCGTCAGGAGGTACGGCGGTCGATCGACTCCGAGTACGCCGCGGGGCGGAACCTCAGGATCGGGTCGTCGGACAGCTCGATGCCGTCGACCACCCGGGTCGGGTCGAACACGACGGGGCCACCCGACTCCTCCGGGTCGGCAACGCCCTTCGTCACCTCGATGATCCCGGCGCTGAGCTCGCGCGAGCCCTTCCAGACCGACGTCGGGTCGTGCGGGTCGTCGCCCGCCGCCGCGACCGTCACCCGTACGTCGTACCGGACCGGGCCCTGGGCCAGCCGCGCGGCGAGCTCGTCCGTCAGCCGCTCGCGGCCGCCGAACTCCCCGGGCCGTTCGGACCGGTCGGCGAGGGGGCGGAACACGTAGCGCACCCAGCTCCGGGTGCCGTCCGCAGCGAGCCAGCCGTACGCGTGGATCGGGTAGTAGGTCGCCTCGGCGTAGGAGTACGGCGGAGCCAGCGACTTGGCGCGGGCGTCGGCGATGAGTGCCGGCGCTGCGGACGGATGCCGGGCCACCCAGAGCGGGAAGGTCGCCGGACGCTTGCCGGCCTCGACCATCGAGATGAACTCCTCGGGTGTGCGGACCGGGAAGCGCGGCGAGGTCTGGCCGAGGAGGTCGGCGTCGCCGCAGGGGGCCTGGAACTTCACCGCCACCCCGCGGACGTCCTGCGCCTGGTCGCTCGCCTCCGGGTTGCCGGCGCCGTTGGACCAACGCACGAGGACCGGCACCGCACTGCCCGAGAAGGGCTCGGCCCGGCACAGCGCCGTCGCCTCCGGGGTGGCCGTGAAGGTGCCGGTGTAGAAGCTGCCGCGGGCGTGCAGCGCGCGGTGTCCGGCGTGCCGGCCGAACACCCGGTTGATCCGGTCGATGGCCTCCTGCGGGGTCAGCATGGACGGACCCTAGCCCGCGCGCGCCTCAGGTGGGTACGACGAGCGTCTGCTCGCGGCCGGGCCCGACTCCCACTCCCCAGACGCGGGTGCCCGACATCTCCTCGAGCGTCCGCACGTAGGCCCGGGCGTTGGCCGGCAGGTCGTCGAAGGAACGGCAGCCGGAGATGTCCTCCCACCAGCCGTCGAGGTGCTCGTAGACCGGTCGGGCGTGGTGGAACTCGGTCTGCGTCATCGGCATCTCGTCGTGGCGCGTGCCGTCGACGTCGTACGCCACGCAGACCGGCACGCGTTCCCAGCTCGACAGCACGTCGAGCTTGGTGAGGAACAGGTCGGTGAGGCCGTTGACCCGGGAGGCGTAGCGCGCGATCACGGCGTCGTACCAGCCGCAGCGGCGGTCGCGGCCGGTCGAGACGCCGACCTCGCCGCCGATCTTCCAGAGCTTCTCGCCGTCCTCGTCGAAGAGCTCGGTCGGGAAGGGGCCCGAGCCGACGCGGGTCGTGTAGGCCTTGATCACCCCGATCACGCGGTCGATGCGCGTCGGTCCGACCCCGGCGCCGGTGGACACCCCGCCGGCGACCGGCGACGACGACGTGACGAAGGGGTAGGTGCCGTGGTCGACGTCGAGCATCGTGGCCTGGGCACCCTCGAAGAGCACCGTCTCGCCGCGATCGAGCGCGCGGTTGAGGAGCAGCGACGTGTCGGCGACCATCGGCCGCAGCCGCTCGACGTACGCCGTCAGCTCCTCGACGACCGCGTCGATGTCGACGGCCCGTCGGTTGTAGACCTTGGCGAGCAACTGGTTCTTGACGTCGAGGCTGGCCTCGACCTTCTCCCGCAGGATCTCCTCGTCGAAGAGGTCCGCGATGCGGATGCCGACGCGCGCGACCTTGTCGGAGTACGCCGGCCCGATCCCGCGGCCGGTCGTGCCGACCTTGTTCTTGCCGAGGAAGCGCTCGGTCACCTTGTCGATCGTCGTGTGGTACGACGCGATCACGTGGGCGTTGGCGCTCACCACGAGCCGGGACACGTCGACGCCACGGGCCGCCAGCGCGTCGACCTCGCGGAAGAGAGCCTCCGGCGAGACGACGACGCCGTTGCCGATCACCGCCGTGCACCCGGGGGTGAGGATGCCGCTCGGCAGCAGGTGGGTCGCGAACTTCTCGCCGTTCACGACGATGGTGTGGCCGGCGTTGTGACCGCCGCTGGTGCGCACGACGTAGTCGATGGACTCCGTGGTGGCCAGCAGGTCGGTGGCCTTCCCCTTGCCCTCGTCACCCCACTGGGCACCGAGCACCACGATCGCGGGCATCGGACCCTCCACCGTCGCGACTGGGACGGCCCCGCTGCGCAGTGCGCGGGCAGGGCCTCGTGCGTCGCACGCTACCCCACCGGAGGGACCTCGGGCTCGGGTACGTCGGCTAGGGTCCGCCACGTGGACCCGCTGCTCGTGATCACCAACGACGAGGCGGGAACGGCGGACGACGAGGGGCTGCGGAGCGCCCTGGCGATCCTCCGCGAGAGCTGCTCGGTCGAGGTCCAGTCGACGTCGAGACCGGGTGAGCTGGACGGCGTCCTGCACCGCGCGGCGTCCCGCCGGATCGTGGTCGCCGGCGGCGACGGCAGCCTCCACGCGGTGGTCTCGGCACTCTACCGGCGCCACGACCTCGAGGACGCCGTGATCGGGCTCCTGCCGATGGGCACGGGCAACGACTTCGCGCGCACCCTCGAGATCCCCCTCGACCTCGACGAGGCGGCCCGGGTCATCCTCGCCGGCGAGGTGCGGCCCATGGACGTGATCGTCGACGAGCTCGGCGAGATCGTCGTGAACAACGTTCACGTCGGCGCGGGAGCCACGGCGAGCCGGCGCGGCGCCCGCTGGAAGGAGTGGCTCGGCTCCGTCGGCGTCGGGAGGTTCAACCTGGGCAGGGTCGGCTACCCGATCGGTGCCCTCCTCTCGGCGTTCCAACCCCCGAGCGTGCACATGCACGTCGAGGTGGACGGCGAGGTGGTGACCGACCTCGACCAACCCGTGCTGATGGTCGCGATCGGAAACGGCGCCAACGTCGGCGGTGGCACGGTGCTCACTCCCGGAGCCGACCCGGCGGACGGCAAGGTCGACGTGATGATCTCCCACGCGGTCGGCGCCGTGGCGAAGGCCGGGTACGCCGTCCAGCTCCACCGCGGCGAGCACCATCACCGCGACGACGTGCAGTACTTCCGCGGCTCCCGGGTGAGCATCTCGGGCGACTCGTTCTGGATCAGTGCGGACGGTGAGATCAGCGGGCCCGAGCGGCATCGCAGCTGGCGCGTCGAGCCCGGCGCGTACTCCTTCATCCTCCCTTGACCGAGCAGCAGGCCGCGAGGAACGAGCGGACTGTGTGGGCTCGGGCAGGTCGAGCAAGCGCGCGACCGAGCCCGCGAGGTCGCGACCGCGCGTCGAGACCCGGTGACTGTGCCTGGGGCCCTATAACCAGCCGCGTCGTACGGCCTCGACACCGGCCTGGAAGCGGGTGTCGACACCGAGCTCGATCATCAGGTCGGAGACCCGGCGGCGGACCGTCCGCAGGCTCAGGCCCAGGGTGCGGGCGATCTGCTCGTCCTTGACGCCCGAGGCCAGCTGCCGTACCAGGAACGCGCGCTGGTCGGGTCGCGCCCCCTCGAGCTGTGGCACCGCGACCGAGCGTTCCCAGTAGAGCTCGAACAACAAGGTGAGAGCCTCGACCAGGGCTCCCTGACGCACGAGCAGGCGCGGCTCGTCGGCGAAGCCGAGCGGCTCGGGCAGTACGGCGTGGGTGCCGCTGATCACGAAGAGGCGGGTCGGCATGTGGTCGATCAGGCGGATCTCCTCCCCTTCGTCGATCCGCGCCTTGAGCACCTCGGGCACCTCGCTCAGGGCGCGAAAGGGGTAGATCGCCCGCGCACGACGTCCGGACGCCACCGCGCGACCGACCACGCGTGAGATCGCCGACTCGCGCGGCATCATCCAGGTGTCGGGGCGCAGGAAGAGAAGATCGCCCTTGCTCTGCTCGATCAACGCCGTGAGGAGTGCCAGCGCGTTCCCGCCCGCACTCACCTCGCCGTCGATGCCACCGACGTCCTCGACCTCACCGGGCCCCGGCCGCGACCCGGCCGCGGTGAGGAACGGGATGGAGCGCGCCAGGTCGTCGAGCCGGTCTCGAGCGCGTACGACGGACTCCGCCTCGCGGGCGATCGCCGCCGAGACCACCTGGGGCAGCGGCAGCACCATCAGGTGAGAGTCCTCGATGGACACGATGCCCGCCGCCAGCAGCCCGGCGAGGGGTTCGGAGATGCGGTCGGGCGGGACGCCGAGCGCGGCCGCGACCCCGGCGACGGGTGAGCCGGACATGGGGAGCAGTCGCTGGTAACGACGTTCGTCCTCCCGACCCACCCCGAGGGCCGACAGGACGGACACCGAGCGTCGTCGCGCCATCCTGGCATCTTAGTGACAGCGGCATCCATCACCCCGGTGGCCCGGAGTGGACACGAGAGGATGGTCGTCAGGACAACGGCCCGCCGCGGGGGATTGGGCCGCCGTCTCGGGAGAGGGCGCTCGGGTGATGCCGGCGCCCTTTCTGCCGGTCCGGCGGGCCGCACCTCGTGGGGGTCGACCGCACGACCTCCGGTAGCGTTCGGCACCCACCCGGACCACGCAGGAGCCCGACCGCCATGGCCACGAAGGAACCCGTCGACTGGGTGACCCGTGCCGCCGACGACGCCGTACGCCACCACGAGCAGACCGGGGCCGAGGGACCGGTCACCTGCTCCTCGGGCATCTCGCCGTCCGGGCCGATCCATCTGGGCAACCTGCGCGAGTTCCTGATGCCGCACTTCGTGGCGGACGAGCTGCGGCGCCGCGGCGTACCCGTGCGCCACCTGCATGTGTGGGACGACTACGACCGGTTCCGCAAGGTCCCCGCGGGTGTCGACCCCTCGTGGGCCGAGCACATCGGGCGACCGTTGTCGGCCGTCCCCGACCCCTGGTCGTGCCATGCGTCGTGGGCCGAGCACTACAAGGAGCCGGTGCTCCGGGCGCTCGCCGAGCTCGGCGTCGAGATGGAGCAGATCTCACAGACCGAGCGCTACCGGTCGGGCATCTATCGCGGGGAGGTGCTGCGAGCCGTCCGCCACCGGCACGAGATCGACGCCGTGCTCGCGCGGCACCGCACCCGGAAGGCGGACCCCGGGGCCGAGGCCGGCACCGACGAGCACGCCCAGCAAGAGGCGGCCTCGATGGCGGAGTCCGTGGCCAACGACGACGATGACGCCGGGACCGCGATCGGGTGGTTCCCGTTCAAGCCGTACTGCCGCGACTGCGGTCGCGACACGACCACCGTGACGTCGTACGACGACGAGACCACCGACCTCACCTACGTCTGCTCGGTCTGCGACTACCACGGCACCACCGACCTCGCTACGCAGGACGAGGGCAAGCTGGTCTGGAAGGCCGACTGGCCGATGCGGTGGTCGTTCGAGCACGTCGACTTCGAGCCGGCCGGGATGGACCACGCGACGCCGGGCTCGTCGTTCACGGTCGGGCACGAGCTCGTGGAGAGTGTCTGGGACTACCCACGGCCGGCCTGGTTCGGGTACGGCTTCGTGGGCTTCGCGGGCGTGCAGAAGATGTCGTCGTCCGCCGGTGGCGCGCCCACGGCCTCGGACGCCCTTCGGGTGCTGGAGCCGGGGATCCTGCGCTGGCTCTACCTACGCCGTCAGCCCAAGCAGACCTTCGACATCGACTTCGGTCCCGAGGTCGTCCGGCTGTACGACGAGTGGGACGCGCTGGGCCGGAAGGCGGACGACCCAACGAGGCGCGACCTCCAGGTACTGGCCTGGGAGCGCGCGTCCGCGACACAGTCGTACGGTCCGCTACCCGCGCCGAGGGTCGTCGTACCGTTCCGGATGCTCGCGTCGGTGGCTGATGTGACCGCCGGGTCGGCCGAGCAGATCAGCCGCATCGTGTCGCACCTCGGCCACGACCACGACTCCGTCGACGACCTCGAGCCGCGGCTGTCGAGGGCCATGGCGTGGACCGCCGAGTTCGTGCCCGAGTCCGAGCGCACGACGGTGCGCACCGAGCCCGACCGCGCCCGCCTCGACGCCCTCGGGGATCGCGACCGGGAGTGGCTCGCGCTGCTCCTCGATGGGCTCGGCGGAGAGGGACACGTCGAGCTGGAAGCCGTGACCAGCCTCGTCTACGGCGTACCCAAGCTCGCCCGCGGCCTGTCCCCGGACGCGCCTCCGACCGACGAGGTGAAGGCGGACCAGAAGGAGTTCTTCACCCTCCTCTACCGGCTCCTGGTCGACGCCGACCGCGGCCCACGGCTGCCCACCCTGATCGTGGCCCTCGGCACCGACCGGGTCCGCGCGCTGCTGGGTCCCGCCTGACGCGGCTGCTCAGGGCTTGTAACGCGCAGTTAGACGCGCGCACGCGCAGCTACAACAGGGCAGGCGCGCCACTAACCGCGCGTTACAAGAGTCGGCCGCGACGACCAGCCACCGCGGTGATCCACAGGTACGCCGGGGGCGCGCCCATGGCGGACGGCGTTCCGGGAATCCTCCGACCATGGAGTCACGCGTTCTCGCGGAGCTGGCCACCGGGCACGGCCTGGTCACGGCCACGCGGCTGCACCACCTCGGCTTCCGGCCGGCACAGGTAACGCGGTGGGTCAGGTCCGGCGAACTCGTCGCGGTTCGGCGAGGCATCTACACCACCGGCGAGCTCTGGGCTCAGTGGGACGATTTCCGCGGCCGCCCGTTGGCACGGATCAGAGCTGCGCACCTGACCCTGCGGGTCGCCCACGTCTTCAGCCACGACTCCGCGGCCCTGCTGCACGGACTCCCTCTGCTGAACGCGCGCGGGGCCGAGGTACACGTCACTCGGCCCCATGTGCAGGGATCCCGGATCCGGTACGGCGTGCGCCACCACGGAGCGGCGTACCCGCCGAAGGCCGTCTGCGAGATCGACGGGCTCCGCGGACTGGGGATCGCCCGCACCGTCGCTGACATCGCACGACAGCACGGGTATCGCGCCGGGCTGGTCGCCGCAGACGGAGCGATGCAGCGAGGCGTCTCACGGGCAGAGCTGGTGGGGGCGTACCGGCAGATGAGCTGTTGGCCAGGAATCACGTCGACTCGGGCGGCCGTGGCGGACGCGGATCCGGGGGCCGAGAGCGCTGGTGAGACCCTGTCGCGGGAGCTGGTCAGGGAGCTCGGCCTCGGTCCGGTGGAGACGCAGTTCCCCGTCATCGTCCGCGGCCGGGTGAGGTGGTGCGACATCAGGATCGGGTGCCACCTCGTGGAGTTCGACGGTCGCATCAAGTTCCGGACGCCGGAGAGCGGCGGCGTGGCGAGCGCCGACCCCGAGCGGGTGCTCTGGGACGAACGCACGCGTCAGCAGGAGATCTGCGCTCAAGGACTCGGCATGTCGCGGCTGAGCTGGAGCGACTTCTGGGGTGCCGCCCGTGATCGGGCCGCGCAGCGGCTCCTGCGTGACTACGCCGTCACGACCGAGCGCTTCGGTGCCAGACTGCCCGCACATCTCGAGGAGTCGGCGGACCGACTGCGGGGGCGTCGCCACCACTCCCACTGACGCCCTCTCGCCGCGCCTGTCCCGTCCCCGTTGCCCCGTGGCCCTTGTAACGCGCAGTTAGTCGCGCGCATGCCCCGTCGTAACGGCGCATGCGCGCGACTAACTGCGCGTTACAAGGAGATCAGCCACCCAGCAGGGCGTCGGCGGCGTCGGGGCTGGAGTCGCGGAGGAACGCCCGGCACCGCTCCCACTCGGCGGCCTCGCCGATGGCGCGTGCGGAGAGCGCGAGCGTGGCGAGGCAGCGCAGGAAGCCACGGTTGGGCTCGTGCTCCCACGGCACCGGGCCGTGGCCCTTCCAGCCGTTGCCCCGCAGCAGGTCGAGGCTGCGGTGGTAGCCGACCCGCGCGTAGGCATAGACCGTCACCTCGTCGGCGCCCTGCTCGCGGGCCTGGTCGGCCAGGGCGGCCCACGCGGCGGGCGAGGCCGGGTGACGGCGTACGACGTCGGCGGGCGCGACGCCCGCGTCGAGCTCGGCGGTGGCGGGGTCCTCGGGGAGGAGGGTCGGTGGCGGACCGGCCATCAGGTCGACGTGGGTCATGGGACCACCCTGCCAGACCCGAACAGGCTCTCAACGGGTGGAATCAATGTCGGTAGCAAGGTGTTCACTCATGTCATGGCACAGCAGACGGCGACGCGTGACTCTGTCCCAGCTGACGTGAGGCCCTGGCCGGCGCTCTTCGCGCTCTGTCTCGGATTCTTCATGATCCTGGTCGACACCACGATCGTGACCGTCGCGACGCCGGCGATCATCTCCGACCTCCACGCCGACGTGAACAGCGTCGTCTGGGTGACCAGCGCCTACCTCCTGGCGTACGCCGTACCCGTCCTGATCATGGGGCGGCTGGGTGACCGCTTCGGGCCGAAGAACATCTACCTCGTCGGCCTCACCGTCTTCACGCTCGCGTCGCTGTGGTGCGGGCTGACCAACAGCATCGAGATGCTGATCGCCGCGCGGGTGCTGCAGGGGTTGGGCGCCTCGATGCTGACGCCCCAGACGATGTCGGTGATCACCCGCATCTTCCCGGCTGACAAGCGCGGCCAGGCGATGGCGCTCTGGGGTGCCACGGCCGGTGTGGCCACGCTGGTCGGCCCGATCCTCGGCGGGATCCTGGTCGACGCCTTCGGCTGGGAGTGGATCTTCTTCATCAACATCCCGGTCGGCGTGGTCGGCTTCTTCCTGGCCCTCCGGCTGGTGCCGCGCCTCGAGACGCGGATGCACCGCTTCGACTGGCTGGGCGTCGCCCTGAGCGGCGTCGGCATGTTCCTGCTGGTGTTCGGCATCCAGCAGGGCCACAAGTACCACTGGAACGCCTGGGTGATGAGCTCGATCATCGGTGGGCTGGTCGTCTTCGCGATCTTCGTGCTCTGGCAGCGTCGCAACCGTGCCGAGCCGCTCGTCCCGCTGAGCCTCTTCGGCGACCGCAACTTCTCGATCTCCAACTTCGCCATCTCGACGATGTCCTTCACGGCCACGGCGATGGGTTTCCCGACCATGCTCTACGCCCAGCTCGTGCGCGGGTACTCACCACTGCAGTCGGCGCTGCTGTTCGTGCCGATGGCGGTGATGTCGATCGTCCTGGCGCCGATCGTGGGGCGCTTCACCGACAGGGTGCACCCGCGGGTGCTGACCGGGGCCGGGTTCGCGGTGACCGCGCTGGCGATCTTCGCGCTGTCCCGCACCCTGACCGCCCAGGGCGCGGTGTGGCACATCCTGGCCGCGATGGCCCTGCTGGGCATCGGCATGGCCGGCATCTGGGCGCCGCTCGCGGCCACCGCGACCCGCAACCTGCCGATGCACCTGGCCGGGGCCGGGTCGGGGGTCTACAACGCGACCCGTCAGGTCGGCGCCGTCCTGGGGTCGGCCGCGATCGCCGTACTCCTCGACAGCCGGATCGCCGCACACGGCCTCTCCGGCGGCGCCGAGCCCGACGGCGCGCTCCAGCAGCTGCCGGCGGCCGTCCGCGCGCCGTTCAGCGCGGCCATGGCCGACACCATGCTGCTCCCGGTCGGGGTCCTGGTGCTCGGGTTCGTGACCGTGCTCTTCTTCGCGCTGCCGCGCCACCTGATCTCGCAGCGCGCCGCCACGGCCGACCTCGCCGCCGAGCCCGTGGCTGCCGGGCCCGCCGCCTGACCGGGCCGAGCCTGACCGGGCCGGCGCCGGTCAGCCGAGCGTGTGGCCGGTCGCGCTGAGGTTGGCGCAGGCCTCGACGACGCGGGAGGACATGCCGCCCTCGGCGGCCTTGCCCCACGCGCGCGGGTCGTAGACCTTCTTGTTGCCGACCTCACCGTCGACCTTCAGCACCCCGTCGTAGTTGCGGAGCATGTGGTCGGCCACCGGACGCGTGAAGGCGTACTGGGTGTCGGTGTCGACGTTCATCTTGACCACGCCGTACCGCACCGCGGCGGCGATGTCCTCCTCGGACGATCCCGAGCCGCCGTGGAAGACGAGGTCGAGCGGGAGGGCACCCGGGCCGAACCCGGCGTCCTGGCCGAACTTCTCGATGATCGCCTCCTGTGCGCTCTTCAGGATCTCGGGACGGAGCTTGACGTTGCCCGGCTTGTAGACGCCGTGCACGTTGCCGAAGGTGAGGGCGGTCAGGTAGCGGCCCTGGTCTCCGAGCCCGAGGGCGGCCACGGTCTCGAGGGCGTCCTCGGGGGTCGTGTAGAGCTTCTCGTCGATGGCGCCCTCGATGCCGTCCTCCTCGCCGCCGACGACGCCGATCTCGACCTCGAGGATGATGTGCGCGGCCGCGCACCTCGCCAGCAGGTCGCGGGCGATCTCGAGGTTCTCCGCCAGCGGTACGGCGGACCCGTCCCACATGTGCGACTGGAAGAGCGGCGCCTCGCCGCGGGCCACCCGCTCCGCGCTGATGTCGACGAGCGGCCGGACGAAGCCGTCGAGCTTGCCCTTGGGGCAGTGGTCGGTGTGCAGCGCGACATGGATGGGGTAGTTCTTCGCGACCTCCACGGCGTACGCCGCGAACGCGACCGAGCCGGTGACCATGTTCTTCACGGCCGGCCCGGAGAGGTACTCGGCACCCCCGGTGGAGATCTGGATGATCCCGTCGGACCCGGCGTCGGCGAACCCCTTGAGGGCGGCGTTCAGGGTCTGGGACGACGAGACGTTGATCGCGGGGAAGGCGAAGCCCTTCTCCTTGGCGGTGTCGAGCATCTGCGCGTAGATCTCGGGCGTGGCGACGGGCATCGATGGCTCCTCATGGCCTGCGGGTGACGGCGCTTCCACAGTAGTGGCACGCCGTACGCGTACGCCGCGCGTCCACGGCGCCCGGGTTTCGTGGCAGGCTGACCCGGCCACGGGCACACACGTCGGCACTCGTTCCGGAGGAGACACGTCATGCGATCGACACCTTGGCTGGCCGGGCTGCTGGCCGCCGGGCTGCTCACCACCCTCCCGGTCACACAGGCCGCCGGCGGGGTGGCCGCCGCCGCGAAGCCGGCCGTCGGGGAGTGCCGCAAGCTGACGGCCGCCCAGGCCGCCGGCGCGTCCGACACCTCCGCCCCGATCCCGTGCTCGGGCACCCACAACGACCGGGTGATCGCCGTACCCCGCCTCCCCAAGGGCGTGTCCTGGAGCGATCTGGACACCGACCACAAGGTCGTGAGGACGGGGGTGAAGCTGTGTACGTCGCCGTACCGCACGGCTTTGGGGCAGACCGGCCGGGTCCGTGACCGGACCGCCTACTCCTTCCTCTTCTTCGCGCCGACGACGGACCAGCAGGCACGAGGGGCCCGGTGGCTGCGGTGCGACCTCGTGCTCGTGCACGGGAAGAAGCTCGCGGCCCTACCGACGGACGACGAGCCGGCGCTCACCGGTCCTACACCTCCTGACCGGGTGGCGCGCTGCCTCGGCGGTGCGGACCTGCTCACGACGCCGTGCGCGTTCGCGCACTCCTACCGCGCCACCGGCACCTTCGTGGTGGCCCGGCACGACTACCCGGGTCGCGCCGCCCTGCTGCGCCTCGGCCGGTCGAAGTGCCCCGCGATGGTCAGCACCGACACGAACTTCCGCTTCACCTGGGCACCGAAGCTGGTGTGGAACCTCGTCCACGACCATGTCGTGGTCTGCTACTCCCATACGAAGAGCTGAGCGGGTCAGCCGCGCCAGGCGGTGTCGTCGCCGAGGTCGGCGTACGCACGGATCCACGTGTGCATCGCGATCGCGGCGGCCGCGGAGGCGTTGATCGACCGCGTCGACCCGAACTGCGCGATCGAGAAGGTGCCGTCACAGGCCGCCCGGGCCGCGTCCGACAGACCCGGGCCCTCCTGACCGAACAGGAAGCAGACCCGGCGCGGCATCTCCATCGTCTCGAGGTGGGCCGATCCGGGCAGGTTGTCGATGCCGAGCAGGGGGACGTCACGATCCCGGAGGTACGACGCCAGGTCGGCTGCCGTGTCGTGGTGCCGCAGGTGCTGGTAGCGGTCGGTCACCATCGCGCCGCGGCGGTTCCACCGCCGGTTGCCGACGATGTGCACCTCGGCGGCGAGGAACGCGTTGGCCGTGCGGACCACGGTGCCGATGTTGAAGTCGTGGCGCCAGTTCTCGATCGCCACGTGGAAGTCGTGCCGCCGCGTGTCGAGGTCGGCCACGATCGCGTCGAGCCGCCAGTAGCGGTAGCGATCGACGACGTTGCGCCGGTCGCCGTCGGCGAGCAACCGCTCGTCGTACTGCTCTCCGGAGGGCCGCGGGCCGACCCACGGACCGACCCCCACCTCGGCCGGCCCGTAGGGCATCGGGTCGTACGGCGCGCGCTCGTCGTCGTCGTCGGGCATCAGAACGCCGAGATGGAGCTCGGCCCGCGCTGCGGACGGCTCAACGCGCGCACCAACGCAGCCTGGCCGTGGCGTCGCAACGACAGCGTGGTCAGCAGCCCCAGCACCGGCATCAGCACGTCGTCGGGGAACTCCGGTGGGGGCTGGTCGATGCTCGCGGCGAGGTCGTCGGAGTGCACGACGATCTCCATCATCCGGGTCACCAGGAAGTCGCGCGCGGCCAACGACCAGCCCTGCCACGGGATGAGCACGGGGTCGTCCGAGCCGCGGGAGTCGAGCGCACCCGGCAGCTCGTCGAGCCATCGAGCCACGAGCGGCGGCAGCGCACCGGGGCCGCTCGCCGCCTGCGCATCGCTGCCCTCGCGGATGCCGACGTTCGCCTCGCCCTCGGGCCCGGCGCGGACCCAGGCGGCGCGAGCGTAGTGCTCCGTAATCGGGATGGGTGACTGGTCGGAGGCGCCGGCGCCCAACAGCTCGACGGTGTTGTCGAGCTGGGAGGCGAGATGGTGGGCCAGCCCGCCGACGCTCAGGCCCGCGCACGCGCTCTCGCGGCTCCAGCTCGCAGCCACGTCGGGGTGCACCGCCAGGGCGCCGGCGACCTGCGCGGCGGCGAGGAACCGGTCACGCTCGGTCTTCTCCATGCCGAGGACGCTAGCCGAGCCCACCCCCGCTGACCCTCGGTCGTCGTCCACCGGAGTGGGCACCCAGGTTGCAGGCAGGCAGCCTGTATAGGCTCGCGACGTGACCGGCCCGCAGACCATGCTCCTCGGCATCCCATGGATGGATCCGAACTGGTTGCTGGACCACTTCCACACCGAGTTCGTGTGGATCAGCCTGGTCATCGTCTTCATCGAGTGCGGACTGCTCTTCCCGTTCCTGCCCGGTGACACCCTGCTGTTCGCGTTCGGGCTGTTCCTGTCCACCGACAAGCTGAACCTCATCGGCGGGCCCAACGCGATCGGGCTCCTGCTCGGCATCCTCGCCTTCGGCATCGCGGCCTTCCTCGGCAACCTCGCCGGCTACGAGCTCGGCCGCGGCGTCGGTCCACCCGTGCGCAAGCACGACGGCCGGATCATCAAGAAGCGGTACCTCGACCAGACGATCGACTTCTTCGAGCGGCACGGCAGCCAGGCCCTGGTGATCGGGCGCTTCGTGCCGTTCGTCCGGACCTACGTCACGCTCGTCGCCGGTGTCAGCGAGATGCCCCGGGTGAAGTTCTGGGTCTGGAGCGTGGTCGGAGCGGCCCTGTGGGTCACCGTCGTCACCTGCGCCGGCTTCTTCCTCGGGAGCGCGTTCCCGGGCATCGGCTCGAGTCTGGACATCGTGATCCTGGCGCTGCTCGCGCTGTCCGTGCTCCCCGTCGGCTACGAGTGGTGGCGCCGCCGGCGGAGTGAAGAGGCGACGAGCTGAGCTGAGAGAGGATGGTGCGACTCGGTCTCGACGACCTGCGCTGGTTCACCATCAACGCCATGAAGTCGTCGTTCCCCGCCGATCAGACAGGATCCGTGCGTACTACGTCTATGAGCCCGACCGGGCTCATTGACGTAGGACCCGGAGATGTCTCATTGGCAGCGGGTAATTCTCCACAGGCCCCTTCTCCAAAGGCCGCCTCGATCGCTCGACGGACGGGCCGCGAGGTGCCTGGCGTGATCGCATGTGGGTGTCCGCGCGCGAGGCCGTCCGCATCCTCACTCCCGTCGTCTCGGGAGACGCTCAGGCGAAGATCCTGCTGCGCTCGGGCCCTCCGGATGACGACCGGCGAGTGGTGACAACCTCGCAGCCCCGGGCAGCGGCGTCGGCGATCACCCGTCGCTGATCGCGCATCAGCGCCCAGCCGCGGCGCGGCTGGCCCAGGGGCGGCTTGCGGTGCTCAGCAGTTCGACATCGTGCGAGCCGCTGGGCCTGTTGCGCGCGAGGACGGTTCGACTCGGCTCGCCGAGGCGCACCACCGCAGCGAACGGTGAAGCCCGCTTGCGGGCGACCCGCCTTCAGCTGCGTACGCCGTCCAGGTCGGCCTTGGTGAGCACGGCCCGGATCTCGAGCCCCACGTCGGAGAGCGGGTTGGCGTCTCCGGGTGACCGGTCGATCGCACACACCACGGTCCGGACGACCGCTCCCGCCTCGCGCAGAGCGCGGGTGGCATCGCGGACGGCACCTCCGGTGGTGATCACGTCCTCGATCAGGGTCACCCGGCGCCCCGCGACGTCCGGCCCCTCGGCGAGCTTGCAGGTGCCGTAGGTCTTGGCCTGCTTGCGGACGAAGAGCGCCGGGATGCGCGACCGAGCACTCACCACGGTGGCGATCGGGATGCCGCCCATCTCGAGGCCACCGAGAAGATCGGTGTCGTCGGGGAGCAGGGGCACCATCGACGCGGCCAGCCGGGCCAGCAGCTCGGGATCGGTCTCGAAGAGGTACTTGTCGAAGTACTCGCTCGCCACCTGGCCGGACCGCAGCGTGAACTCACCGGTCAGCCGGCAGCGTGCGTCGATGTCTCGCGCAAGGGCCTCGTCCATGTGGCTACTCTCCCAGCATGCGCATCCTGTTCATCGGCGGCACCCACTTCGTCGGCCACGCGATGGCCGAGGCGGCCGGCGACGCCGGACACGACGTCACGCTGCTCCACCGCAACGCGACGGACGAGCTCCCTCGGGCCACGCATCTGCTGGCCGACCGCAACGGTGATCTCACCGTGCTCGCCGACGCCTCCTGGGACGCCACCATCGACGTCTGCGCCTACCTGCCCGGGCAGGTGAGCGCACTGCACGATGCCCTGGGCGACCGCGGCGGCCACCACGTCCTCATCTCGACCGTCTCGGTCTACCAGGACCCCTCGGCCGCAGGCGCCGGTGAGGACTCCCCGCTCTTCGACGAGCCCGCGGGCGACGTCCACGAGGTCACCAACGAGACCTACGGCCCGCTCAAGGTCGCGTGCGAGCGTGCCGCTCGCGAGGCGTACGGCGACACCGGCCTGGCGATCGTCCGCCCGACGTACGTCGTGGGGCCGCGCGACGCGACCGCCCGCTACCCGTGGTGGGTACTGCGCGCCGCCCGGGGCGGCCGGATGCTGGCTCCCGGGCCACTCGACGCGCCGATGCAGTGCATCGACGCCCGCGACATGGGTGCCTGGACGGTCCGGCTCGCGGAGCAGAAGGTGTCCGGCATCTTCACCGCCGCCCGGCCGGCGACGACGTTCGGCGAGCTCCTCACCGAGACGGTCTCCGCGCTGGGCACCGACGCAGACCTGGTCCCGATCGACGGTGACTGGCTGGTCGACCAGGGGGTCGACGGGGCACAGCTCCCGCTGTGGTCGGAGGGCAGCCCCGAGCTGGCGCTGGCCATGGGCACCGCTCGGGCCGAGGCCACCGGCCTGACCCACCGGCCGTTCGCGGACGTCGTACGCGACACCCTGGCGTGGGCAGAGGCCCATCTCGACCAGGCGACCAACCCTCACCTCGGACTGGCGCCGGAGCGTGAGCAGGAGCTGCTCGCGGCCTGGGCGGCCGCGCAGGTATGACGCTCGCGCACCGCCTCGACGGCATCCCGCCGACGATCTTCACCACGATGTCGGCGCTCGCCGTACGCACCGGGGCGGTCAACCTGGGACAGGGCTTCCCCGACGTCGACGGCCCGGCGTCGGTGCTCGCCGCCGCCCGCGAGGCGATCGTCGGCGGCGCCAACCAGTACGCCCCCGGCATCGGCGTACCCGCCCTCCGGCAGGCGATCGCGAGGCACCAACAGCGCCACTACGGGCTCGACCTCGACCCCGACCGCCAGGTGCTGGTGACCACCGGTTGCACCGAGGGCATCGCGGCCGCGCTGCTCGGACTCGTGGACCCCGGCGACGAGGTCGTGGTGCTCGAGCCCTACTACGACTCCTACGTCGCGATGATCCAGATGGCGGGCGGCGTACGCCGCCCGGTGACCCTGCGGGCACCGGACTTCCGCCTCGACGTCGACGAGCTCCGGGCTGCGGTCACGCCGCGCACGCGCTTCGTGCTGCTCAACTCACCGCACAACCCGACCGGCACCGTGCTGACCCGCGAGGAGCTGGGGGCGGTCGCCGACCTGGCGATCGAGCACGACCTCATCGTGATCACCGACGAGGTCTACGAGCACCTCATCTTCGACGACCACGTCCACGTGCCGCCGGCGACGCTGCCCGGCATGTTCGACCGCACGCTCACGCTGTCGAGCTCCGGCAAGTCCTACAGCGTCACCGGCTGGAAGGTCGGCTGGGCGACCGGTCCGGCCGAGCTGGTCTCCGCGGTCCTGGCTGCCAAGCAGTGGCTGACGTTCACCTCCGGCGCTCCGCTGCAGCCCGCGATCGCCCACGCGCTGGACCACGAGCCCGACTGGCCGCGGACGCTGGCCGCCAGCCTCGAGGCCCGGCGCGACCTGCTCTGCGAGGGCCTGGAGAAGCTCGGCCTCGGCGTACGACGTCCCGAGGGCACCTACTTCGCGGTCACCGACATCTCGGCGCTGGGATGGCAGGACGGCATGGAGTTCTGTCTCGCGCTGCCCGAGCGGGCCGGCGTGGTCGCGATCCCGACGCAGTCGTTGCACGACTCCGACGCGGGTGACCAGCTGGTGCGGTGGGCGTTCTGCAAGGAAGCCGGCGTGATCGAGGAGGCGCTGCGCCGGCTCGCCGCGGCCGACCTCAGCCGCTGATCAGGCGAACCAGCCACGCACCTCGGGCCGCACCAGCAGACTGATGGCGGCGACCGCTCCGGCCAGCGGTACGAGCACGACGAGGGAGCCGATCGCGCCGAGCAGGCAGACCACCGCGACGCCGCCGGTCGAGACCGTGAGGGCGGACCACCCCAGACGCCTGCCCCGGAACGCGAGCACCGCGAAGACCGCGGCCGCCACGGACCAGACGACGAAGACCCCGCAGGTGACGAAGCCGACCACGATGACCAGGTGGTCGCTGACTCCTTGGGAGGCGAGCTCGGGGTTCTGCTCGTGCATCTTGTCGAGCACGAGGTGCGGGCTGCGGGCCAGCACTGCGACCGACCCTGCGAGCACCGCGATGGCCAGCCCGGCGAAGACCCAGGTCAGGACACAGGCCCACAGCAGGGCCGCCGGCCGGGAGCCCTCTCGGGCGGCCGGTCGCACGTCGTACGACGAGACCGGCGGCGGCGCCCACTCGGCGGGCCCGGTGCCGAAGTCCTGCCACGGACGAGCCGTCTCGGGAGCGCTCGGAGCCTCGGCCGGCTGTGAGTCCGTGGGTGGTGGGGGCGCCGCTGTCGGGTGCGGCGGCGGCCAGACAGGGGTGCTGGTCGAGCGGGCCGTCTGGGACGCGGTGTCTCGCGTCTCGGTGCCGGTCTGCCCGTCGAACCACCTGCGGGCGGGCCGGAGCCACAGGGTGGCCACGGCCGCGGCGACCCCGGACGACACGAACCCGCCGGTGACCAGTCCGCTGACGAACAGCGGGCCGGCCAGGATGGTGAGCCCGATCCGGGCACTCCGGCTGCGCTGCAGGGTCTGGTAGCCGAGAATCACCATCGCGGTCGCGCAGCCGCCGGCCACCATCGACACGGTCTTGACGACGGTCTCGAGGTCGTTGACCCCGAGCCCCGAGCCCTTGATCCCCGGGTTGTCGAGCATGGACTGCAGAGCCGTGCGCGAGGCCAGCGAGTGCAAGCCCGCGATGCGGTCCCAGACCATCAGCACGACGAAGACGGAGCCGACCATGATCAGCCAGGCGGCCACCGTCACCTGCGGTGGACGCACGGGCTTCGTGGTCGGATCGCTCACCCGTCCATTGTCCACGCACCCTTGCCCACCGCGGACATCCGCGGCGATCTCGGCGCGGTACCCCGGCTGCCGTGACGGTCGCGGTGGCGGCAGGATGGAGCCATGACGTACGACGCCGCCGAGACCCGGTACGACGCCACCGACTACCGCCACTGCGGACGCAGCGGGCTCCAGCTCCCCCCGCTCTCGTTGGGTCTGTGGCAGAACTTCGGGGACGACCGGCCCGAGGAGACGCAGCGGGCGATCCTGCGGAGGGCGTTCGACCGTGGGGTCACGCACTTCGATCTCGCCAACAACTACGGCCCGCCGTACGGCCGGGCCGAGGAGAACTTCGGGCGCTACCTGCGCGAGGACCTCGCGCCGTACCGTGACGAGATCGTCATCTCGACCAAGGCCGGCTATGACATGTGGCCGGGGCCCTACGGGCAGGGCGGGGGGTCGCGAAAGTACGTCCTCGCCTCGCTCGACCAGTCGCTGGCGCGGATGGGGCTGGAGTACGTCGACATCTTCTACAGCCACCGCTTCGACCCCGACACGCCGCTCGAGGAGACGATCGGCGCGCTCGACACGGCGGTGCGGTCGGGACGTGCCCTCTACGCCGGCATCTCGTCGTACTCCCCGGAGAAGACGAACGCGGCGGCCCGGATCGCCCGCGAGCTCGGCACCCCCCTGATCATCCACCAGCCGTCGTACTCCATGCTCAACCGCTGGATCGAGGGCGGCCTGCTCGACGAGCTCGAGGAGCAGGGCATGGGCTGCATCGTGTTCACCGCGCTCGCGCAGGGGCTGCTCACCGACCGCTACCTCGACGGCGTACCCGACGACTCGCGAGCCGCACGCGACGACTCCACGATCGCCGGGCTCGACGACGACGTACTGCGTCGGGTGCGGGCGCTCGACGGGATCGCACGGCGACGCGACCAGAGGCTCGCCCAGCTCGCCCTCCAGTGGGCGCTGCGCGACCCCCGCGTCACATCGGCCGTGATCGGCGCGTCGAGCGTGGCGCAGCTCGACACCAACCTCGACGCGCTCGACGGCCCGCCCCTCACCCACGACGAGCTCGCCGAGATCGACCAGTACGCCGTCGAGTCCGGGGTCAACCTCTGGGCCGAGTGAGGACGCTCCGACGCGGCCTGCCGCGGCGGAGCGACCGGAGCGAGCGCGAAGCGAGCTTGCTCGCGAGCGGACACCACCCGCCGACGCGGCCTGCCGCGGCGGAGCGACCGGAGCGAGCGCGAAGCGAGCTTGCTCGCGAGCGGACACCACCCGCCGACGCGGCCTGCCGCGGCGGAGCGACCGGAGCGAGCGCGAAGCGAGCTTGCTCGCGAGCGGACACCACCCGCCGACGCGGCCGCGGACCGAGATCAGGCGGGCTGCAGAACCAGCTCGCCGTCCGAGACATCGACCGTGACCTTGCCGCCGTCGGTGACCTCGCCGCCGATCAGCAGCCGCGCCAGCGAGTCCCCGATGGCGCTCTGGATCAGCCGCCGCAGCGGGCGCGCGCCGTACGCCGGGTCGTACCCGGTCTCGGCCAGCCACGCCCGGGCCCCGTCGGTCACGTCGATGGTGATGCGGCGGACGGCCAGCCGCGTCTCCAGCAGCGAGAGCTGCAGGTCGACGATGTGGGTCAGCTCGTCCCGCGTCAGCGCGTCGAAGACGACGATCTCGTCCAGCCGGTTGAGGAACTCGGGCTTGAAGCTCGCCCGCACCAGCGACAGCACCGACTCCTTCTTCGCTGCCGGCTCGAGGGTCGGGTCGACCAGGAAGTTCGAGCCCAGGTTGGAGGTCAGGATCAGGAGCGTGTTGCGGAAGTCGACCGTGCGGCCCTGGCCGTCGGTCAGGCGCCCGTCGTCGAGCACCTGCAGCAGGATGTCGAAGACCTCGGGGTGGGCCTTCTCCACCTCGTCGAGGAGGACGACGGAGTAGGGGCGCCGGCGGACGGCCTCCGTGAGCTGGCCGCCCTCGTCGTACCCGACGTAGCCGGGAGGCGCTCCCACGAGCCTCGACACGGAGTGCTTCTCGGAGTACTCGCTCATGTCGATGCGCACGATCGCCCGCTCGTCGTCGAACAGGAAGTCCGCCAGGGCCTTGGCCAGCTCGGTCTTGCCGGTGCCGGTCGGGCCGAGGAACAGGAACGACCCCGTCGGGCGGTGCGGGTCGGAGATCCCGGCCCGCGACCGTCGTACGGCGTCGCTCACCGCGCGTACGGCGTCACGCTGGCCGATCAGCCTGCGCCCGATCACGGACTCCATCTCGAGCAGCTTCGCCGTCTCGCCCTGCAGCAGCTTGCCCGTGGGGATGCCGGTCCAGGCCTCGACGACCTCGGCGATCTGCTCGGCCCCGACCTCCTCGCCGACCAGCGGCTCGAGGTCCTCCTGCTCTGCCTTCTCGACGTCCGCCAGCTTGCGTTCCAGCTCGGGGATCGACTCGTAGCGGATCTTCGACGCGCCCTCGAGGTTGCCCTCGCGCAGCATCTTGTCCGCCTCGACGCGCAGCTGGTCGAGCGCCCGCCGGATCTCGCCCTCGCCCTCCAGCGACGCCTTCTCGCGGTCCCATCGCGCCTCGAGCGCACGCAGCTGCTCCTCGTCGTCGGCGAGGTCGGCCCGGAGCCGCGCGAGCCGCTCGACCGATGCGGCATCGGTCTCCTTGGCGAGCGCGAACTCCTCCATCTTCAGCCGGTCGACGGTACGACGGAGCTGGTCGATCTCCTCCGGCGACGACTCGATCTCCATCCGCAGCCGCGACGCGGACTCGTCGATCAGGTCGATGGCCTTGTCGGGCAGCTGGCGCCCGGTGATGTAGCGGTCGCTGAGCGTGGCGGCGGCGACCAGCGCGGCGTCGGTGATGCGGACGCCGTGGTGCGCCTCGTACTTCTCCTGGATGCCGCGGAGGATCTGGATCGTGTCCTCGACCGAGGGCTCCCCGACGAAGACCTGCTGGAAGCGACGTTCGAGAGCGGGGTCCTTCTCGATCCGCTCGCGGTACTCGTCGAGGGTGGTCGCACCGATCATCCGCAGCTCGCCTCGAGCCAGCATCGGCTTGAGCATGTTGCCCGCGTCCATCGCGGAGTCGCCGCCGGCGCCCGCCCCGACGACCGTGTGGAGCTCGTCGATGAACGTGACGACCTGCCCGCCGGAGTCCTTGATCTCCTCGAGCACGGCCTTGAGCCGCTCCTCGAACTCGCCGCGGTACTTCGCACCGGCGACCATGGCCGCCAGGTCGAGCGAGAGCAGGCGACGCCCCTTGAGCGAGTCCGGGACGTCACCCGCGACGATGCGCTGGGCCAGCCCCTCCACGACGGCGGTCTTGCCGACGCCCGGCTCACCGATCAGGACGGGGTTGTTCTTGGTACGGCGCGACAGCACCTGGACGACCCGGCGGATCTCTGCGTCGCGCCCGATCACCGGGTCGAGCGCGCCGTCCTCGGCGGCCCGGGTGAGGTCGACGGAGTACTTCTCGAGGCTCTCGTACGTCGACTCCGCCTCGGGACTCGTCACCCGGCGGTTGCCCCGGAGCGCGGTCAGCCCCTCGCGCAGGCCGTCGGCCGTGAGACCGGCGTCGACGAGCAGCTTCTGGGCGAGGGACTCGACGGTGGCCAGACTCACCAGGAGGTGTTCGGTCGCGACGTAGTCGTCCTTCATCGAGGACGCGAGGTCGAGGGCACCGGCGAGCACCCGGGTCAGCGCCGGCGAGGCCGCCGGCTGCTGGACGGTCGCGCCACTCGCCTTCGGGAGTGCCTGGAGCGCCGCCTCGGTCTGGGCCGCGAGCGACGCGGCGTCCGCGCCCGACCTGCCGACCAGCTGGCGCGCCGTACCGTCGGCGTCGCGCAGCAGGGCCGCGAGGAGGTGGACCGGCTCGGTCTGGGTGTGGCCCGCGGTGGTCGCGGCGAGCTGGGCGGTCTCGATCGCCTCGCGGCTGCGCGTCGTGAACTTCTCGGCCCCGAACTGGCTCATCTGCGAATGGTCTCCTGAAGGCTGACGGCGCCACCCAGTGTGGACGCCCACGAGCACAACGCGCGACAAGTTGAGCCGATTCCCCTCAACTCTGGGATCTTGGCCACGAGGCTCGGCTGGCAGGATGAGGGCCGTGGCCACCCCCTCGGCTCCGCCGTCACTGGTCGCCGACTGCGACAGCTGCTTCGCGCTCTGCTGCGTCCTGCTCCCGTTCGCTGCCTCCTCCGGCTTCGGCATCGACAAGCCGGGCGGTACGCCGTGCCCGAACCTCGCCGGCGACGACCGGTGTCGCATCCACGCGACCCTGCGTGCGGACGGGTGGTCCGGCTGCTCGACGTTCGACTGCTTCGGGGCCGGGCAGCAGGTCTCGCAGGTGACCTACGCCGGGGTCTCCTGGCGCGAGGGCGGCAACCTCGGCGAGATGGCGGCGGTGCTGTCGGTGATGCGGACGCTCCACGAGATGCTCTGGCACCTCGCCGAGGTGGCGCGCCGCAGCCCGGATCCGGTTGCCGCCGACCTCGAGACCGCGGTCGTCGCGCTCACCGGCGCGACGCCCGACGAGCTGCTCGGCGTCGACCTCGAGGCGCTGCAGGAAAGGGTCGGAGCCGTTCTGGAGTCCGCGAGCAGGCGGCTCCGCAACGACGGCCCGTCGTACCGGCGCCGGGACCTGGCCGGCCGTGACCTCCGCGAACACCAGTTGTACGACGCCGACCTGCGCGGGGCGGTGCTGATCCGCGCCGACCTGCGTGACCAGGACCTCGGGCCACGCCGACCTGCTCGGCGCGGATCTGCCGCGACGCCGACGTACGCGGTGCCGACCTCGGCGCGGCACTGTTCCTCAGCCAGGCGCAGGTCAACGCTGCCCGCGGTGACGGCCTGACCCGGATCCCCGACCGGCTGGGCCGCCCGTCGCACTGGTCGTGACGACGGGTCAGCCGGCGTCGAAGTCGATGGCGTCGAGCCCTTCGGGGCCGTGGACGTGCGAACCGGGCGCCCGCGTCGCCAGCAGGGCGGTCACGTGGCCGCTCGGTGTCATCGCCGCCTGACTGCTGACGATCAGTCGCTGCGGGCTGGTGTAGACCGTGCGGAAGGCGGACCAGTCGCCGCCGTCCGGACGGACGGACACCAAGACCCGACGGGGTCTCGTGGTGACGAGGACCAGCTCGTCCGACGAGGTCGCGAAGACCTGCGGTGCCCGGATGCGGCGCGAGACCTCGGGGTAGCCGATGCTCGCGAGCGGCTCTGGGCCGGCGATGCCGTCGGGGTCCTCGTCGACGCCGTCCGGAGTGTTCCAGGTGACCAGCGCACCGGAGCCGAGTGTGAGCGAGCTGGTGAGGAACGGCTGAGGTCCGGCGTCCGTCCAGTCGCCACTTCCGACCCTCGTGAACACGTCGTGCTGCGCCGGGTTGATCATCGCCGAGCCGTCGGGCTGCACCGCCAGACCGGTGTAGTAGTCGTCATAGGTGCCGAAGTCCTCCGGCGTCTCCCACGTCGTGGCGCTCGCAGGCAGCCGGCTCGCCAGCGTCGTACCGCGGCCGCTCGTCGTGTACTTCCAGGCAGCGGTGACCGCCCCGGCGTCGTCGAGACCGAGGGCGACCTCGCCACCGATGGAGCGGTTGTCGTCGGCCGTGCTGCCGACCCGGCGTACCAGCCAGGCTCCGTCGCGACGTACGGCGACCATCGCACCCACCTTGCGGTCCGGGTGACGGCGCGACAGCGAGCTCCACGAGACGGCGACCTGGCCCGCCCGGTCGGAGGCGATGGTGACCGACCGTGCCTTGTGCCCGAGGCCGCTCACATGGCTCGGTCGGGACCAACCGGTCCTCGGGCTCCAGTCCTCGACCACCACACGACGCCGGCGGTCCAGCCAGGCAGCCGTGACGCGATGACCCGAGCTGGTGGTCAGGACCGGCTGGCCGTGGGAGAACCGCGACACCGGCCAACGCGCCATCACCTTCGGGGCCGTCCACGGCTCGCCCGGACGCCTCACGGCCCATTTCAGCGTCGTTCCGGCGCCTCGAGGCAGTGCGTCGAGCGTCCACATGGCGAGGCTCACGCCCCGACTGGTGGTGACGAGAGCCTCGTAGGACGCCGTCTTCGACAGAGTCGTCGCCTGCGCGTCGGCGCGAGCAGAGGCCGGCGCGGGAGGCGAGCCGACCACCAGGGCCCCAGCACACAGTGCGGCCGCGAGAACGGTCGTCGTGTAGGAGCGTCGAGCCATCACCAGGGTCCTGTCGTCGGTTGCCTTCACCTGGTCCGACGCACGCCAGGACGACGAAGTTCGGTCAGCGCCGTGAGCGACGCCAGACGACCAACGAGGCCTCCGGCTCGGGTCCGCGCAGCACCGGCAGCTTGTTGGGGTCGGTACGACGCATGGTCAGCGCCTGCCGGAGGGCGTCACGGGTCGCGCCGAGCTCGGCGGCGAGCTCGGTGTTGCGCCCCTGGAGCGCCGCGACCTGGTGCTCGAGCTCGAGGATCCGGCGTACGCCCTCGATGCCCACACCACCAGCCGTGAGCGACGCGATCTCGCGCAGCAGCTCGATGTCGCGGTGGCTGTAGCGGCGGCCGCCACCACCGGTACGGCCCGGCATGATCAGGCCCATCCGCTCGTAGGAGCGGAGGGTCTGCGGATGGAGCCCCGAGAGCTCGGCGGCCACGCTGATCACGTAGACGGCCGCGTCGGGGCTCATCGGGCTCGCCATCACGACTGCTCGAAGAGGTTGGCGCGCAGCGTGCCGTCGACACCGGCGGCGCGGTAGGCGGTGATGGCCTCGCGGGCAGCGTCGTTGAGCCGCGCCGGCACCTGTACCTCGACGGTCGCGAGCAGGTCGCCCTTGGTGCCGTCCTTCTTCTGGACGCCGCGTCCGCGCACCCGGAAGGTGCGCCCGTCGGGCGTGCCGGCCGGGATCTTGAGGGTGACGGGATTGCCGCCCAGCGTCGGGATCTTGATCTCGGCGCCGAGGGCGACCTCGTCGAACGACACGGGTACGTCGAGCGTCAGGTTGTCGCCGCGTCGCGCGAAGAGCCGGTGGGGGGTCACCTTGACGGTCACGAAGAGATCGCCGGCCACGCCGCCGTTCTCACCCGGACCGCCCTTGCCGCGCAGGCGGATGCGCTGGCCGTCCTTGACGCCGGCGGGGATGCGCGCCTGGATGGTCCGCGCCGAGGACCCGCGGCCGGAGCCGTGGCAGGTCGGGCAGGCCTCGTCGTACACGAGCTGGCGTCCGCCGCAGCGGGGGCAGGTCTCGTTGATCGAGAACGCGCCGCCCATGGAGCTGACCACGAAGCCGGCGCCCTCGCACTCGGGACAGATCTTCGGGGTCGTCCCCGGCTTGCCGCCGGTGCCGTGGCAGTCGGGGCACGCCGTGTCGGAGGTCAGCCGCAGGCTGATGGTGACGCCGTTCATGGCGTCCATGAAGCTGATCGTCGCGGTGCTCTCCACGTCCGCGCCGCGGGCCGCTCGCGTGCGGGCCTGCTGACGGCCGCGGCCCCCGAAGAGGTCGCCGAACAGGTCGCCGAAGCCTCCGCCACCGGTGCGGTCGCGGAGGAGGTCGTTGATGTCGAAGCCCCCCTCGGACGAGCCTCCGGGGAACCCTCCGCGGAACCCGCCGCCGCCGTACAGCTCGCGGACCTCGTCGTACTTCTTGCGCTTCTCCTCGTCGCCGATGACGTCGTAGGCCTCGGCGACGCCCTTGAACTTCTCGTGCTTGGCGGTGTCACCCGGGTTGGAGTCGGGGTGGTTGGCGCGCGCGAGCTTGCGGTAGGCCTTCTTGATCTCGTCGTGCGTGGCCTTCTTGGTCACGCCCAGCTCGGCGTAGAAGTCCTTGCTCGCCCAGTCCGTACGGATGCCGTCGGTGCTCAGTGCCCCTCCTCCTCCTCTCGTTCCTTCGCCGGTCGAGCCTGTCGAGACCCTCGAGGTGCTCGGGCCGCCGGCCGCGACCCGCCCGTCAACTGCTCGCCGGGTCGACCACGAGGACCTGCGCGGCCCGGACCACACGGTCGCCGAGGCGGTACCCGGCCTTGGCGACGACCTTGCAGGTCGTGACCTCCACGTCGGGGTCCTCGCCGATGTGGCTCAGGGCCTGGTGGATCTGCGGGTCGAACGCGTCGCCGGGCTCGCCGTACTTGACGAGGCCGGCGAGCGTCACCACCCGGTCGAGCTGGTCGGCCACCGCCTGGAGGCCGTCGTCCAGATCACCGTGCTCTCGCGCCCGGTCGATGGTGTCGAGGACGTCGACGATCGGCGCGAGCGCGGTGTACGTCGCGCTCTCGCGCACGCGCTCGCGGTCACGGTCGACGCGGCGCTTGTAGTTGAGGTACTCGGCCTGCAGACGCTGCAGGTCGGCGGTGCGCTCGGCCAGGGCCTGCTCGAGGAGCGCGGGGTCGACCGGCTCGTCGGCAACATCCTGGGGCTCGAGCGGCGCGCCCTCCTCGAGCATGTTGTCGATGCCGCTGATGTCGTCCAGCGACGCCTCGACCTCGGTTGGTTCCTGAGGAGTCGAGGGACGAGACGTCTCGAAGGTCTCGTCGGCCATCTCGCCGGCGGCGTCGCCGAACGAGCCGACCTCAGGGGGAGCCGACGCGGTCGGCTCCCCCTCGGTCTGTTGCTTCTTGGTCACTTGGCGTCGTCCTCGGAGCTGCCGCCCTCGTCAGCGGCCGGCTCGTCGACGATCTCGGCGTCGACAACGTCGTCGTCGGCCGCGCCTGTGGACCCGTCGGAGCCGCCTGCTGCCGACTGGTCGGCCTCGGCGGCGGCGTACATCGCCGCGCCCATCTTCTGGCTGGACTCACCGAGCTTGGTGACGCCGGCCTGGATCTCCTCCGAGCCCGCCTCGGCGTTCTCGAGGATCGCCTTGAGGGCGTCGAGGTCGGCCTGCACCTCGGTCTTCACGTCCTCGGGGATCTTCTCGGCGTTGTCGCCCAGGAACTTCTCGGTCGAGTACGCGAGCGAGTCCGCCTGGTTCCGGGTCTCGACGACCTCGCGGCGAGCGGCGTCCTCGGCGGCGTACTGCTCGGCCTCCTTGACCATGCGGTCGATCTCGTCCTTGCCCAGCGCGCTGCCGCCGGAGATCGTCATCGACTGCTCGCGGCCGGACGCCTGGTCCTTGGCGGAGACGTGGACGATGCCGTTGGCGTCGATGTCGAAGGTGACCTCGATCTTGGGGATCCCCCGCGGAGCGGGCGGCAGCCCCGTCAGCTCGAAGTTGCCGAGCGGTTGGTTCTGCCCCCACATCTGACGCTCGCCCTGGGCGACCTTGATCTCCACGCTCGGCTGGTTGTCGTCGGCCGTCGTGAAGATCTCCGAACGCTTGGTCGGGATCGTGGTGTTGCGCTCGATCAGGGTGGTCATGACACCACCCTTGGTCTCGATGCCGAGGCTCAGCGGCGTGACGTCGAGGAGCAGGACGTCCTTGACCTCGCCCTTGAGCACGCCGGCCTGGAGCGCGGCACCGACCGCGACGACCTCGTCGGGGTTGACGCCCTTGTTGGGCTCCTTGCCACCGAGCAGCTGCTTGACCACATCGGTGACGGCCGGCATCCGGGTGGAGCCGCCGACCATGACGACGTGGTCGATCTTGTTGACGTCGACGCCGCCGTCCTTGAGCACCGACTGGAACGGCGCCTTCGTGCGGTCGAGCAGGTCGGAGGTCATCTTCTGGAACTCCGCGCGGGTCAGCTTCTCCTCGAAGTGGAGCGGCCCGGACTCGCCGTGGGTGATGTAGGGCAGGTGGATGGTGGTCTCGCTCGACGAGGACAGCTCGATCTTCGCCTTCTCCGCGGCCTCCTGGAGGCGCTGCATGGCGATCTTGTCCTGCGCCAGGTCGACGCCGTTGTTGTCCTTGAACTTCTTGACCATCCACTCCATGACGCGGGAGTCCCAGTCGTCGCCACCGAGGTGGTTGTCGCCGCTGGTGGCCTTGACCTCGACCACGCCCTCGCCGATCTCCAGCAGGGACACGTCGAACGTGCCACCGCCGAGGTCGAAGACGAGGATCGTCTGGTCGTCGCCCTTGTCGAGACCGTAGGCCAGCGCTGCGGCCGTCGGCTCGTTGACGATGCGGCTCACGGTGAGGCCCGCGATCTCGCCGGCCTCCTTGGTGGCCTGGCGCTGGGCGTCGGAGAAGTACGCCGGGACCGTGATCACCGCGTCGGTGACGGTCTCGCCGAGGTAGGCCTCGGCGTCGCGCTTGAGCTTCTGCAGCACGAACGCGCTGATCTGCTGGGCCGTGAAGTCCTTGTCGTCGACCTTCACCGACCAGTCCGTGCCCATGTGGCGCTTGACCGAGCGGATGGTCCGGTCGATGTTGGTGACGGCCTGCCGCTTGGCGACCTCACCGACGAGCACCTCTCCGGACTTGGCGAATGCGACCACGGACGGCGTGGTGCGGGCGCCTTCTGCGTTGGGGATGACGGTGGGTTCGCCACCTTCGAGGACGGCGACGACGCTGTTCGTCGTACCGAGGTCGATGCCGACGGCACGAGCCATGTTGGGTTACCTCCGGGTCGTCCGGTCGCGCGTTGCGACCGGTCTGGTTGCTTAGGTTGTGTGGTCATCCTCCGTGCTGCGCACGGCGGAAGCAAACTCGTTGAGTCGGATCGACTCAAGTCCGTTCACCCATGCAACGGGGGCTCGCCGTGCCTTGTTCCCGAGCGAGCACATTTCTGCGGCGAAGCCCGCAGAAATGGGCGCAGCGAGCGGCGCAGCGAGCTCGCTCGCAAGCCGACCACAGTCACCCGTGCCGGCCAAGCCCGCAGAAATGGGCGCAGCGAGCGGCGCAGCGAGCTCGCTCGCAAGCCGACCACAGTCACCCGTGCCGGCCAAGCCCGCAGAAATGGGCGCAGCGAGCGGCGCGGTCAGCCGCGGAGGACCTCCAGCTCCGCGCCCCAGTCGTCGACCAGGTCGCCGCAGACGGTGGTGGCGTGGGCGCGGTCCCAGGCGCGGACCTCACGGTCGACGACGGCGAAGGTACGTCGCTGGGCGGCCGGGTCGCCGGCCAGGATCAGCTCCAGCTCGCCCAGGAATGCCTCGGCCGACCACTCCGGTACGGCGAGCGGGTGCTCGCGCAGCTCCCAAGGCAGGTACTTGTGGTAGGCCGGAGTCGGCCGGCCAGCGCGAAGACGACATCCAGCAGCCACGGCAGCGACTCGGCGGCGTCGAGCCGGGCCTCGAGCAACCGCCCGTCCTGAGCGTTCTTGAGCGAGCGATAGGCGAAGTTCACGTACCCGTCGAACCGGTCCTGGTCGACGAGCACCCACCGCTGCTCGTCGTCGTCGACGGTCGCCTGGCGCCGGAGGGCGTCGGCGATGCGGCCTCCGGTCTCGTCACGCAGCACCTGTGCGTAGGCGAACGACCACCGGAAGTACCAGTAGCCGGTCCCGTACCGGTCGACCCGCTCGAGCTCGGCCAGGGAGACCGGTATCTCGTCGATCGCGGCGCTGCTGCGCGTCTCACGCTCCACGGAGTCGTCGCGTACGACGTACACGTCGACGTCGGAGCGCGTGGTCGCCATGCCACCCCGCGCCGCGGATCCGCTCAGCACCAGCCCCACGATCGTCGGGTCCTCACGCCCCACCAGCTCCTCGAGAGCCGCCCGCGAGGCATCGCTGATCACGACAGCGACCGTACGGAGTGCCGGGAGGCGCGGCCACCGGGTTTCAGCAGCGCGAGATCGCGCTCGCGGGTCCTGCGCTCGCCGCTCCGGCGGTGTCGGTCTCGAGCCCGGCCTGGAACGTGAACGCAGAGCCGCGGGGCATCGGCAGCGTGTGGGTCTTCCCCAGGCTGCCGGGCTGGAGCAGGTGCGTCCGCCACGGGCCGTCGACGATCCGATCGCCCTTCTCCACCTCGGCCGAGCCGCGCACCGCCGTGGTCGCGCGCCTTGCATCGAGGCGGACCTTGATCTGCCACGGACCATGCTTCGTGGTGGGCACCTTGCAGGCCTGCATCTTGGCGCCGTGGAGCTTGACCAGGGTCGTCCAGTCGTTGCTGCGCGCGTCGGCGTACGTGGCCGGCATCGCCAGCCCCAGGGCCAGGGCGGCCGCAGCGGCGGCCCGGAGGAAGACGGTCACGGGGCGACGGTACGGCGTCCCCAACGGCCGGAAGGTGTCTTCGGGGGAGTCGTCGGACTACGGTGCGGTCGTGGCCCGCCATCGCGTTCTGGTCTCGGCACACCGTGGTGGGTACGCCGAGCTGAGCGCGGTCGGCGCGTCCGACCGGACCCTCGAGAACTCACTCGAAGCCATCGCCTACGCCGCCTCCGTGGGCGCCGACTACGTCGAGTTCGACGTACGCCGCTGCGCCGACGGCGCCTGGGTGATCGCCCACGATCCCGACGTCGGGCCTGTCGGCGACCACACCCCGATCCGGAAGCTGAGCTGGGCCGAGCTGCACGAGCGCGCGCCCGGGGTCTTGCGGCTCTCCGACTTCCTGTCCGCGCTCGCCGCCACCGGCAGCGGGGCGCACGTCGACATGAAGTTCGCGACGCCACAGGGCGAACGCGACGCCGGCAGGCTGTGGGAGATCGACCTGCTCGAGGAGCTGGTCGCCGCCCTCGACCCCGGCCGCATCATCATGACGACCGGAAACGGGGCCGCATCGCAGGCGATGCGGGACTGGATCGCCGACCGCGACCTGCCGGTCCTGGTGGGCCTCAGCATCGGCGCGAGCCTGCGCAACCTGCCGTGGCGCGAGGCCGCCAAGAGCCTGCTCGGCCAGCTGTTCCCGCGGCGGCGCTTCGAGGCGTCGCAGGCCGACGCGGTGGCCGCGCACTATGCCCTCGCGATGGCCCGGCTGACCCGCTGGACCGCCCGGATCGGCGTACCGCTGCTGGTCTGGACCGTCGACAGCCCCCGTCTGCAGCGCCGGCTGCTGCGCGATCACCGGGTCTGGATGATCACCACCAACTGGCCGGCGCGGGCCCTCGCGATCCGCGACGGCCGGCCTCGCTAGCGTGGCCCCGTGCGCGCAACCGACGCCGGCATCCGGCCGGCCACCGACGCCGATGTCGCCGACATCGCGGCGATCTACGACGAGCAGGTGCGCACCGGCATCTCGACGTTCGACCTCGAGCCGCCCGACCCGTCGTACTGGCGCCACCACCTGCAGAGCACGGATCCCGGTGACCACTTCGTCGTCGCCGAGCTGGCGACCAGCGTCGTCGGCTTCGCCTACGCGTCGGTCTACCGGCCACGGCCGGGCTACGTGCTCACCCGCGAGACGTCGGTCTACGTCGCTGACGACGCGCGCGGGCGGGGCCTGGGTCGCAGACTGTACGGCGACCTCCTCCCCCGCCTGCGTGCCGACGGCATCCATGTCGCCCTGGCCCTGGTCGCACTGCCCAACCCGGCCAGCATCGCTCTGCACGAGACGTGCGGCTTCGAGCACCTCGGCACCATGCGCGAGGTCGGCCGCAAGTTCGACCGCTGGCTCGACACGGCCTGGTACCAGCTGACCTTCTGAGCCGAGCGCCCTGCCTCAGGCCGGTTCGTCGTACCGGTGCCCGGGATCTGAGGCGCCATCTAGGTCGGTTGCCGGATCTGCCGACGGCGTCTTAGAGGCAGGTTGGTGTTCACGAACACGATCCACAACGACTGAGGAGCCGTCCCGATGAACACCATGACGAACCACCCGAGCCTGGCGCTGGCCCTCGCCCAACAGGCCATCGACGACCGCATCGCCCGCGCACAGCGGCGCGATGCTGCGCGTGGGGCGCGTGCCTGGCGCCGGGCCGCGCGCCGGGAGAGGGCCCGGCTGTCGGCATCGCCGACCGAGCACTACCGCCTGCCCTGGTGGGCGTTCCGATTCCTGCGCCCGGTGGTCTGAACGGCCGAGGCAGGTGGCTGGTCGCGGCTCGATGCAGCGTCCAGACGGCTCAGTCGACGGGCGGACTCCCGTTGTGACCGATCCTCTGGGAGGATTCGCGGGTGACTGCGATGCAGCAGGGTCCCACGGGCCCCGGCTACGCAGCGTCGGGAAGCGAGCAGGCTGCGGCGCTGCTGCGGCATGCCCAGACGGTGGCCGAGGAGCTGCAGGCTCAGGCCGAGGAGGAGGCCCGAGGCCTGACCGAGGAGGCCCGGCGTCTGCACGAGGAGGCCAACCAGCACCACGAAGAGGCCACGCGGGCTCGTGTCCTCGCCCAACAGCAACTTCACGACAGCTCGGACGACGCCCATCAGATCGTGACGGACGCCGGTGACCAGGCCCGGCTCCTGATGGAGGCCGCGCAGACCCACCACGACCAGATCGTGGCCGAGGCGGAGACGGTCGCGGCCGCACGACTCGAGGCCGCCGAGCAGACCCTGGATGAGGCGCACGAGGAGGGCGATCGGCTCCGCGCCGAAGCCCAGCAGCAGGCGGACGCGATCGCTGCAGCGGCCAACGCACGGGCCGACCAGCAGGACTCCCAGACCCGCGACCTGGTCGAGTCACGGGTGGTGGAGGCACAGGCCGAGGGCGACAAGCTGCTGACCGCTGCGCACGACGAGATCACCACGCTGCACATCGACGCGGCCAACGCGGCCCGGGCCACCCGCGAGAGCGCCACCGCCGACGCCGAGGCGATGCGTCAGCAGGCCCAGCAGGTGCTGGACGCCGCAGAGGCGCGGGCCGCCGAGGTCACGGCCGCCGCCCAGGCCGAGGCCCAGCGACAGCTGGCCGCAGCCGCGGAGCAGACCACCTGGACCCAGGAGACCGTGCGCTCCCTGCTCGCGACCGCTGACCTCGAGGCGGATCGGGTCCGGCAGGTCGGCCACCGCGACGCCGGAGATCGAGTACGCCGCGTCCGTCTCGCGCTCGGCGACGTCGCCGAGCGGTTGCGCCACAAGCTCGCCGAGCAGACCGAGACGTCCCACCGAGAAGGCGCCGACATCCGACAAGCGGCGGCCCAGGAGCGCGAGAGCGCCGATCGCGACGCGGCTCGCGCTCGCGCACTCGGCGAGACCGATGCCGCCCGCATCCGACAGGAGGCGGTCGAGGCAGCGGCGCAGATCGAAGAACGCGCTCGCCACCGGCTCGACGAGGCCGAGCGCGGAGCCCGGTCCCTGCGCGAGCAGGTCGCCGAGGAGGTGCTGCACAAGCAGCACACCGGCGACGACGAGCTGCGCCGGGCCCGCGCCGAGAGTGGCCGCGTCGTGGCGGCCGCCCGCGAGGAGGCCGACGAGCTGCGGACCCAGGCCCGTCGTACCCTCGAGGAAGCACGCGAAGAGATTGCGCTGCTCGCGCGTCGGCGCGACGGCATCACTGCCGAGCTCGGCCAGCTGTCCGGAGTCATCCAGGCGCTGGCCGTCCCCACACCCCACCCATCCCCACACACACAGGATCCCGAGCCGTGACCGAATCGACCGACATGTTCCGCACCGTCCTCCGGGGCTACGACCCCACCGAGGTGAACCAGCGCGTGGACGAGCTCACCGCCTCGGTGACAGCCCTCACCCAGCAGCGCGACTCCCTCGCCGCGCGCGTCGAAGGGCTCGCCACCACCTCTCCCGCGGAGGCCCCTGGCTATGAACACCTCGGTGCCAGGGTCGGCGAGATCCTCTCGCTCGCTGACACGGAGGCCAGCGAGCTGCGCGCGAAGGCTCAGGAAGAGGCAGACGGCCATCGGGCCAACGCCCACGAGGAGTCCACGCAGCTCCGCGACGAGGCCGAACGCTACGCCGGTGGGGTCCGGTCCGACGCGGAGACCCAGGCGGCTCGCATCGTGGAGGATGCCCGCAAGGCAGCCGACGACCACCGCGACAGTGCCGAGCGCGACGCCTCGGTCCGGCTCCAGCAGGCGGAGGCCGTCTACGAGGAGCAGCGGGCGCGTGCGGCGAAGGCCGCGGCTGACTTCGAGACGACGCTCGCCGACCGACGTAACGCCGCCGAGGCGGAGTTCACCCAGAAGATGGCCGAGTCCCAGGCGCGGCTCGACGAGGCAAGCGAGTTCGCCGATCGCACCCGGGCCGAGGCAGAGGCCATGCGCGCCGCGGCGACCAAGGAGGCCAACCGCCTCGCCGAGGAGGCCCGTGAGGCGGCGGCCCAGATCATCGGCGAGTCGAAGGCGACCGCGGAGCGGATCCGCGTCGACACCGAGCGAGAGCTCGCCGCCGCGACCCAGCGCCGCGACAGCATCAACTCCCAGCTGGCGAACGTCCGACAGATGCTCGCCACCCTGACCGGTACGGCACCGTTCTCACTGACCGGGTTCGCCGACGCCCCCGACGAGGCGTGGGTCGAGCAGGAGGGTCAGCCGGAGACGGCCGAGGACGGCGCGCCGGCCCCCGACTCGGACTCCGACGAGGCTGATGAGGCCCGCGAGACGGACGACCGCGTCGACTCCGACGGCGACGGCGACGGCGACGGCGACGGCGACGGCGACGGCGACCAGGATCACGAGGTGAGCGAGGAGGAGTCGCTCGCCCACGGCCGCCGCTGACACCACCTTCTCGCTCCGCGGGCCGGGGCGGGCTCAGGGCGTCGTCGAGGTCACCACGATCCGGTCGTTCGTCCCGTCGAGGTGCCTCCAGACCACGACGACGTCACCGACCGGGTTCGCCGCCACCTGCTGCACCGGGCCGCCCGCGCCGTTCGAGAGGTGAACGACGCCACCCCACGTCCCGCCGGCCAGCTGCCGCCCTCGATCGCCGCGGTCTCCCAGGTCGCCGTGGTCAGGCCACCGCCGACGGCGGCATGCGGTTACGACGCGTCGGTCCCAGGCGGCGACAACGTGACGGGCGTCTGCCACGGAGCGCCGGCGGGGTGCACCGCGATCGCGGCCCGGTTGTTGCTGCCGTCGTACCGGTGCCAGGTCACAGGGCTGTGCCTGACCCATCGAGGGCGACCTCACCGAGGGCTCCCGACCGGGTACCGCGCGACACGACGACGACGCCCCTCCAGGCCACTCCACCGACGGCCGACGTGCCAGAGGACAGGGGCTCGCAGGACCCGCCGCCGACCGGAGGACGGCTTCTCTTTCCAGGCTGCGGGGGGCAGGCTGGAGGCATGGCGCACTCCCCCACCACGGTCGTCCTCTTCGGCGCGACCGGCGACCTGTCCCGGCGCAAGCTGCTGCCCGGTCTGCTGCACCTGTTCCAGGCCGGTCTGATGCGCGACCTCCAGGTGGTCGGCACCTCGCTCGACGAGCACGACCGCGCCTCGTTCATCGAGTTCGCACACGAGGCGGTGCTGGAGTTCGCCGGCGACGACGGAGACACCGACGGCTGGTCTGAGTTCGCCAAGCTCCTGCACTGGGCCCCGGAGGAGGCCGGGCCCGAAGGGCTCCGGCGCACGATCGAGGAGGCCGAAGGCGAACGGAGCGACGAGTTCGAACGCCTCCACTACCTCAGCGTGCCGCCCAAGGCCGCGCTGGCCGTGGTGCACCAGCTCAAGGAGGCGGGCCTGGTCAAGCGCAGCCGGATCATCATGGAGAAGCCCTTCGGCACCGACCTGGCCAGTGCCCAGAAGCTCAATGCCGAGCTGCACCACGTCTTCAACGAGGAGCAGATCTTCCGGATCGACCACTTCCTGGGCAAGGAAGCGGCCCAGAACATCCTCGCCTTCCGCTTCGCCAACGGGCTCTTCGAGCCGATCTGGCACCGCAACCACATCGACCACATCCAGATCGACGTCCCCGAGGAGCTCGGGCTGGAGCAGCGCGCGTCGTTCTACGAGAGCACCGGCGCCTACCGCGACATGGTCGTGACCCACCTGTTCCAGGTGCTCGCATTCACCGCCATGGAGCCGCCCACGGCCCTGGAGCCCCTGGCGATCAGCGAGGAGAAGAACAAGGTCTTCCGGTCGATGTGCGTCATCGAGCCGACGGACGTCGTCCGCGGTCAGTACGTCGGGTACCGCGACATCGACGGCGTGGCCCACGACTCCGAGACGGAGACGTTCGTCGCCCTCAAGTGCTACGTCGACAACTGGCGCTGGGCCGGGGTGCCGTTCTACCTGCGCACCGGAAAGCGGCTCGCGGAGGGCGCGCGGATCATCTCGATCGCGTTCCGTGAGCCGCCGCGGTCGATGTTCCCGACCAACTCGGGCGTCGGCGACCACGGCCCCGACCACCTGACCTTCGACCTGGCCGACCAGGCGAAGATGTCGCTGTCGTTCTACGGCAAGCGGCCCGGGCCAGGCATGAAGCTCGACAAGCTGTCCATGCAGTTCGCCATGCACGACACGGGCTGGGCCGGCGCCGTGCTCGAGGCCTACGAACGCCTCATCTACGACGCAGCGCGCGGCGACCGCACCCTGTTCACGAGCGCCAGCGGCATCGAGCGGCTGTGGGAGCTGTCCGTGCCGCTGCTCGAAAACCCGCCCGTCGTACGCCCGTATGCGCAGGGCTCGTGGGGACCCAACCAGATCCACCAGCTGATCGCGCCGTTCACCTGGCGGTTGCCCTTCGAGCGCCAGTGGCGGCACCCCAACGACCTGGGTGGCTAGCGCACTCCTACGACGACGAGATGTGGCTGGCGAGCGTGGTCGCCTGGGCCCGGGTGAAGGTGCCGATGATCGCCAGCTTGTTGGTGTCGAGCAACGAGTCGACGATCACCGACGTGATCACCTTGCCGTCGAAGGAGTAGGCGATCTCGGTGCCCGTCAGCGTCTTGAGCGCCGCATCGAGCGTGGCCTTCGCGGACGGGTCGAGCGTGATCTGGACGAACCACAGCTTCCGGTGACCGATCTGCTTGGCGGTGGCCGACGCCACGTCCCCGCTGACGATCGGGGCCTCCAGCAGGAACACGGTGTCGGCGTCGTCGCACTCCAGCAGCATGCCCTGGACCACGCTCGCCTTGGCCGGGCAGTTCACCGACGACATCGTGGCCTGGAGGTCCTGCGGCACCGCGGGGCCGAGTGCGATGCCGCTCGCATAGCGGGCGTACACCGGCCGCAGCTCGAGACTCTTGGACGCGCCGGCCGCGGCGGGGGACGACGGGGGTCCGTCGGCGCCCTGCGAGCTGGATCCGGAGCCGCAGGCGGTCGCGAAGGCGGCCACCAGGACGAGCGGGGCCATGACTCGGAGGAGACGCACGGCCCCCATCTAACAGGGTGGTCCCAATGCTTTCCCGCCTCGGGAACCTCGACCCGGAATAAGTTGCGCAATCGTGTTGTCGGCCTGGTATGACGACGAATTCGAAGATCCCCGTCCCGACCGTCACCCTCAACGACGACCGCCGGATCCCGCAGCTGGGCTTCGGCGTCTTCCAGGTGCCACCGGTGCAGACCCAGGAGACTGTCGAGAAGGCCCTCGAGGTGGGGTACCGCCACATCGACACGGCGCAGATGTACCGCAACGAGGCCGGCGTCGGTGCCGCTCTCAAAGCCGCCGGCCTGCCCCGCGAGGAGCTGTGGATCACCACCAAGCTCAACAACGGTTTCCACCGCCCGGCCGACGCCCATCGGGCGTTCGCCGAGTCGCTCGACCGGCTCGGGCTCGACCAGGTGGACCTGTTCCTCATCCACTGGCCGCTGCCCACCCGGTACGACGGTGACTACGTCTCCACCTGGCGGACGCTCGTGGACTTCCATGAGGACGGGCGAGCCCGCTCGATCGGGGTGTCCAACTTCGAGCCCGATCACCTCCAGCGGATCATCGACGAGACCGGCGTCGTACCGGCGGTCAACCAGATCGAGGTACACCCGTTCTTCGGCAACGAGGCGGCCCGCGCCGCTGGTCTGCAGCACGGCATCGCCACCGAGGCCTGGGCACCGATCGCGAAGGGCAAGGTCAACGACGACCCGACGATCGGGGAGATCGCCTCCCGAGTCGGTCGTACTCCGGCCCAGGTCGCGCTGCGGTGGCACGTCCAGCGCGGCGACATCGTGTTCCCCAAGTCGACGCACGTCGAGCGCATGCGAGAGAACTTCGCGATCTTCGACTTCGAGCTCTCCGACGACGACGTCGCGACCATCGGCGGACTGGACCGCGGCGAGAGCGGCCGGACCGGCCCCAACCCCAACACCATGGACTGGCTCGGCTAAGGGCGCGGCTCAGAGGTCGGGTCCCGACTGTCCAGCTGCTGCCCCCACCGGCGCAGGAGCCCGGCCAGCTGCGATCGCTCGTGCGGGGTCAGCCCCTCGACCAGCCGCTGCTCGTTGGCGACGTGCCGGCCCATCAACCGGTCGACCAGTGCCACGCCGTCCTCGCTGAGCCGGATCCGGCGTGAGCGGGCGTCGGAGTCGCTGACGGTACGCGTCACGAGGCCTGCCCGCTCGAGCCGGTCGATCCGTTTGGTCACCGCCGACGACGTCACCATCGTCGAGGCACCGAGCTGGCTCGGCGTCAGCTCGTACGGCGCGCCGTACCGGCGCAGGGTGACGAGCACGTCGAAGTCGCCGTCGCCGAGTCCCTCCTCGGCGAAGACCTTGCGAAGCTCGACGTTCAGCACGTCCGCGAGCCGGTGCAGCCGACCGATCAGACCGATCGGCGAGGCGTCGAGGTCGGGGCGCTCGCGCGCCCACTGGGCGAGGATCTCGTCGACGTGGTCCGGCTCCATCTCTTCACTATATCTTCCTGGGAAGGTATATTAGTTTCCATGGAAACTTTCCCCTGGAGAGCCGCCGTCCTCACGGCCTTCGCGCCGGTGGCCTGGGGTACGACGTACCTGGTCACCGAGCGCCTGCTCCCACCCGATCGGCCGCTCCTCTCCGCGACCCTGCGTGCGCTCCCCACGGGACTGGTGCTCCTCGCGGTGACCCGCCGCCTACCCCCGCGGGGTTGGTGGGGGCGTGCCGTGCTTCTCGGCCTGTGCAACATCGGGCTCTTCTTCCCGCTGCTCTTCCTGGCGGCCTACCGGCTCCCCGGCGGCCTCGCCTCGACCCTGCAGGCGACCTCGCCGCTGGCGGTGATGGCCCTGGCCGCCGCCGTCATCGGGGAGCGCGCCGGGTCGACCCGCCTCGTGGCCGCCGGGGTCGGGCTGGTCGGCGTCGCGCTGCTGGTCCTGCGCTCACCGGGCCGGCTCGACGCGCTCGGCCTGGTCGGCGCCTTCGGCTCGGTGATCGTCTCCGCGCTCGGCTTCGTGCTGGTCAAGCGCTGGGTCCCGCCGGTCGACATGCTCACCCTGGTCTCGTGGCAGCTCGTGGTGGGTGGCCTGGCACTGCTCCCCGTGGCGCTGGTCGTCGAGGGACCGCCGCCCCACCTCGGCGGCCCCGCGGTGGCGGGGTACCTCTGGCTGATGGTCGCCGGCACCGGACTGGCGTACTGGTGCTGGTTCACCGGGCTCCGGGTGATGCCGGCCGGTGCGGTGTCCCTGATCGGGCTGGTCAACCCCGTGGTCGGTACGGCGTTGGGGGTCATGGTCGCCGGCGAGGCCTTCGGGCCGCTGCAGGCCCTGGGCATGCTGCTGGTGCTCGGCGGGGTCGTCGCGGGCCAGACGAGCACCGTCCCTCGGGTACGCCGCCGGCCGGCTGCCGCCCACCTGTCGGGCCGGGCGAGAGCCCGCGTTCCGTGGGGCCGGCCCGACCGGCCGTTTCGCCCAGCTCAACGGGCGCTAGCGAATGGTGACGCTGACCGGGTTCGAGGTGAGGTGCGTGTCGGAGTCGATCACCCGGAACCGGTTGACGCCCGGTGTGCCGGTCTGGATGTACGTCGAGAACGTGCCGTTCGTGACCGTGGCGGAGATGGAGTAGAAGTCCTGCCAGGAGCCGTTGCTGAACTTCTGCACGTTGAGCACCGCGCCCTCGCCGCCGGGATAGGTGCCGGTGAGGTCGATCCGTCCCATCGGCGCCACCGACTGCTCACCGGCCTGCAGTGACAGCCGTTTGCGAGGCTTGTGGATCGTGGGCTTCTTGGTGGAGCCACTCTGGGTCGGTTCCGAGCCGAGCGTGATCGACGGGCCGTCCGCCGGCTTGGTCTTCTGCGGCTTCGGGAGGTACATCGTGGCGCCGGCGTTGCCTGCCACCGCCGCGTGGCCACCGCCGAGCCCGAGCATGTGGGCGCCCGCCACGAACGCCACCGCGGTCACCAGGCCAACCGCGACCGCCACGCCCACCAGGGCCAGCAGTCCGGTCAGCACCGGGCGATTCTCGTCGGTACGCAACGCGCCATCACCTCCTCGTCGCCCCCATTGTCGCGGAACCGCCAAACCACTGCGCGCACGGGTGCCGCCGGCGCCGCCGTACCGCGTCATCCCCGAGGATGAAACCGAGGCGCCGGACGTCGTCCTATGGGTGGGAATGTCGCGGCGTGTGCAGACCCACGCCGGGGTGCGCGCCTAGCGGGCGTGGCTCCTTACTCCATGGCCTGCTGCGCGCCGGCCGAGGTCGTGAGCCCGGAGCACACGATGATCTGGCGCTACGGCACGAGCGTCGGCAAGTACCTCGTCCTGTGCTTCTGGCCGAGCAAGGTGGACGGCACGCCGCACGCCTTCATGGGCATGTGGAAGGTGTTCAGGCTGACCTGACCCGGTCACGCCCTCACGGGTGCGGCTGAGCCGGATCGACGCGTCCGCCGGCGAGCTGCCTGGCCCGTCTCTGGGCCACGGCATGCTCGTCGGTGACCGCGTCGTACCGCCAGAAGTCGTTCAGCCACATCGCCGTGATCGCCACCCCGGCCACGCAGCTGACGCCGCCGCTGATGATCGACCCACGGACCGTCCACCGGTCCGCGACGATCCCGGCGCGGACCTGTCCGCCGAGCGGGCCGACGGAGTAGCTCAGCATCTCGATGCCGGCCAGCCGGCCGCGCAGGTGGTCGGGGATCGTCTGGTTCCAGATGGTGCCGCGGAAGACCGCTGAGATCATGTCCGCTCCGCCGGCGAGGGTGAAGCAGAGCACTGCGAGCCAGATGTTGGGCGACATGCCGGCGAGCGCGATGCAGGCGCCGTACGCCATGGCCGCGAGCACGATCGCCCGACCGTGCCGATGCACGCGCGACGTCCAGCCCGACAGTGCCGTCGCCAGGAGTGCGCCCATCGTCTCGGCGGAGTAGAGCAGGCCGAGCAGGTGGGGGTCCTCGAACACCTTCTGCGCGAGCGCCGGGAAGAGGACCACGGGCATCGCGAGGAGCATCGCGGCGATGTCGACGACGTACGTGCCGAGCAGGTCGCGCCGGCTCATCGCATAGCGCAGGCCCTTGCCGATGCCGCTCAGGCTCGGCGGCTCGGTCTCACCCACGTGCGGGTAGCGCCGCATCGCGGCGTACATCATCGAGGCCACGAACAGGCCCACGATGTCGACGAGGAAGCACCAGCCGGGCCCGAACGACGCCACGAGCACGCCACCGATGGTCGGACCGATGAGCACGCCGCCCTGCATGCCCAGGCTGCTGAGTGCGTTGGCGGCGGTGATCTCGTCGTGGCGGACCGTGCGCGGCAGCAGCGCCTCGCGGGAGGGGCGCTGGAGCGCCGACGCCGAGGCGAGCAGGCCGGAGACCAGGAAGATCTCCCACAGGCGGGGGTGCGGGCTGAAGGCGTTGATCGCGAGCCAGGCGGTGAACGCCGCCTGCATGATGCCGGTCCAGATGAGCAGGAGACGACGGTCGACGTGGTCGGCCAGCGCGCCGCCGTACAGGCCGAAGACGATCAGCGGTACCAGCTCGACCAGTCCGACGGCACCGACCGCGAAGTTGGAGTGCGTGAGCTGGTAGATCTGGTAGGGGATGGCGACGTAGGTCATCATCCCGCCGAGATAGAAGACCGTGCCGGCGATCAGGAGCAGGCGGAAGTCACGATGCTCCCGGAACGGACGCGTGTCCATCCGGAGCGCGCGAAGACGTCCCCCCCACACCACAATCACCCATTGTGAACGCCAAGGAGGCCGGTTGCCCTCCAAATGACCAAGTCGTGATCAGCCCAGGCGGATGCGTGCGCCGCGGCGCGGGACGCTCGTGATGTTGCGGACCTTGGGGCGGTCGCGACCGACCGAGGTCACGTCGTACGCCGTGAGGATCTCGCGCAGCACGGCCACCCCCTCCATGAGCGAGAAGCCGGCGCCGATGCACCGGCGTACGCCGCCCCCGAACGGGATCCAGGTGTTCACCGGAGGGTTGTGGCCGAGGAACCGCTCCGGGTCGAAGCGCTCGGGCTCGGGGTGGTTGTCGTCGCGGCTGTGGCTGACCAGGATCGACGGGCCGACCGTCGCGCCGGCGGGCAGGTGCCAGCCGGCCAGGGTGACCGGAGCCATCAGCGTGCGTACCACCATCGGGATGACCGGGTGGAGCCGCATCGACTCCTTCAGCACGGCCTCGAGCCAGTCGTCGTCACCGGAGCGCGCGGCCTCGCGTGCCCGGTCGAGCTGCCTGCGGTCGCTGCCGAGCTCGTGGAGCGCCCATGCGAGGGCGGTGGCCGTGGTCTCGTGGCCGGCGAGCAGCAACGTGACGAGTTGGTCGCGGAGCTCCTCGTCGGTGAGCCGGTCACCGTCGTCGCCGGCCCTTCGAGACGGCTCGTCCCTCGCCTCCTCGGGAACCGCCCGGATCAACCGGGAGAGTACGTCGGGACGCTCGGCGAGGTCGGTGGCCTGCCGTCGCTCGCGGATCTCGGCGTAGATCAGCTCGTCGAGCCGGTAGGCGTTCGCCACGGTCCGCTTCCACGGCCCGAACCGCTGCAGCCACGGGTAGCCCCAACCGAGCAGTACCGCCGGGCTGATGTTGACCGTCCGGTTGACGCACGGCCGCAGCTGCGCGAGGCGCCCCTCGTCCGTGACCCCGAAGACGACGCGGAGGATCACCTCGAGAGCCAGGGCGTTCATCCGGTCGAGGCTGCGGAACTCCTCACCCGGACGCCACCGGGCGACCTCCGCGCGCGCGACGTCCTCGACCAACGATCGGTAGCCGCGCAGGGCGTGCCCGTTGAACGCCGGCATCAGCAGGGCGCGTGCGCGCTTGTGCTCGGAGCCGTCCTGGAGCAACAGCGAGTGCTCGCCCATGATCGGCCCCAGGATCGCGTTCCCCTTGCCCGCGTGGAAGATCGCGGGGTCGCCCGCGAAGATCTCCTTGGCATGCTCCGGCCGCGTGAAGAGCACCAGGGGACGTCCACCCGGGACCACGCGGACGGTGAACACGTCGCCGTACTTGCGCCACATGTGCGGGACGAACTGGTGCCGGAAACGCAGCAGGCCGGCGCTCTGCAGCCAGACCGGCCAGCGCGGACCCGGCGGCAGGCCGGTGCGGTCGACGGGCGGCGGGGCGGTGTCCCCTCCGAAGGGGCGCATCCGCTCGAAGCGCCGCGCGGTGAGCTCCGCGGGCTCCCGCTGGTGCAGCGTGGTCATGGGCGACTCCGTTCGTCCTCGCCATACTACGAGTACGTGAACGGGCGATCGTGTGACCGGGGTCACCTGGGTCAGCGAAGGAGGCCCTCGCGACGGGCGATCGCGGCAGCCTCGGTGCGACCGGCCGCGCCGAGCTTGCCGAGGATGTTGGAGACGTGGACGGACACGGTCTTGGTGCTGATGAAGAGCTGGCGCCCGATCTCGCCGTTGGTGCGGCCCTCGGCCACCAGACCGAGGATCTCGGTCTCGCGTGGCGTGAGCGCCGAGCGCACCTGCGTGGCGGACGGCCGCGCGGCACCGCCGAGGCGCCGCAGGAGCGGGGCCGCGCCCAGCCGCCGGGCGGTCTCGGCAGCCGCCTCCAGGAGCGCCTTGGCACCCTCGGCGTCTCCCGTCGAGACCAGCAGCTCACCGAGGTGGGCCTGGGTGACGGCGAGCTCGTAGGGGGCGGCGTACGACTCGAAGAGCGCGACCGCGTCACGCCAGGCGTCGATCAGCTCGGCCTGCGTCGGCGGGTCGATGCCGGCGGCCCAGCGCCAGCGGAGGAGCTCGGCCTCGACCCGGGCCTCCCACGCCCGGCTCTCCGGACCCCACGAGGTGCCGGACTTCTCGTTGCGCCGCTCGAGCACGGCGTGCGCGTCGTCCATGAGCGCCGCCACCACCGGGGCGTCGGCCGCGCGCTCGGTGGCACTGCGACGGGTCGCGCCCGCGGCGAAGGCGGCCAAGGTGGTCGCAGCCAGTCGCACCCGCGCCTGGAACAGCGGGTGCCAGATGCTGGTGAGGGTCTCGGTGATCGTCCGGTAGATCTCGTAGGCGGCTCCCTGGTCGCCGGTCAGCGCAGCAGCCTCCATCTCGGCCGAGCCGGCGGTGATGGCCACCAGGCCCTCCTCGCGCCAGAAGGCCCGCAGGCTGTGCGCGAGCTCCACGCCCGCGGCGTCACCGCGGGCGACCAGGATCTGCGATCGGGTGCCGCCGAGCAGCGCGTCGTAGATCGGCGGGACCACCTCGCGTGTGGTGTCGAGAACGCCGAGCGCGTCGTCCCAGCGACCCTGCATCTTCAGCGACACCCCGTGCATCCAACGTGCCTCGGCGGCGTAGGGGACCCAGGGCGTGCCCTCGGCTCCGGCTCGGGTCGTCGCCTGCCGGAAGGCCTCGTCCGCCTCGGCGAACTGGGCATTGTCCAGGTGGTGGTTGCCGAGCAGCAGGAGCGCCCGGAGCTCGGTGTTGGAGGCCCCGGCATCGACCGCTCCCGCGATCGCGGTGCGGAGCGCCTCGACCAGCGACTCGGACGGACCGCCCTTCTTCTCCAGCCCCACGAGGGTGGTGCGGATGTCGCTCGCGAGGCGAGGCATGTCGAGGCGCTCCGCGAGCGCCAGTGCCGTCATGGCGACCTCGCGGCCCTCCTTGAACTGGCCGAAGCGGGCGAGCATGCGAGCGTGGACCGACAGCACCTTGGCGCGGGCGTTGGTCGGCTCGTCCGGCACGAGCGCCACCGCCTCGCGGGTGAACTCGAGCGGGTCCTCCTGGGTCTCGGTCATCGCCAAGGAGAAGGCGAGAGTGCCCAGCAGCTGTCCACGGACGGCGTCGGGGGCATCGGCGGGCAGGTTCGTCAGCTGCTCGCGGACCACGCCCAGCGACCGGGCCGGGTGGCCGGCGGCGATCAGCGCATCGGAGACCAACCCGACCAGCCGTGGGTAGTCGAGGTCGGTGTCGTCGGGAAGCCGGGTGTCGAACCACAGGTCGAGCGCCTGGAGGTAGTGCTGGGCAGCCTCCTCGGCACCACCCACGCTGCGCGCGTCGTCGCCGGCACGCAGGCTCGCGGTCAGCGCCGTGGCGTAGTCCTTGGCGAGCCGGGCGTGGCGGGCGAGCTCGGCCGCGGTGCCCGTGGCGCGGCCGTCCTGGAGGGCCTTCGCGTACGCCGCGTGGAGCGAGGTGCGCTCGCCCGGCAGGAGGTCGTCGTACACCGCCTCGGCGAGCAAGGCGTGGCGGAACTGGTAGAAGTCGTCTCTGCTGGGGACGAGGACGTAGCCCTCGACCGCGTCGCGCACGGCGCTGTCGAGCTCGGCCGGCTCGAGGCCGACGACGGCGCTCAGGGCGGCGTGGGAGACGCGACGACCGGCGACGGCCGCCGCTCGGACGACCGTGACGGCCGAGTCGTCGAGGTTCTCCAGACGGATCAGGAGCAGCTCGGCGAGGTCTTCGGGGATGCGACCGGTGCGGGTGCGAGTGGCCCCGACCAGCTCCTCCACGAAGAACGCGTTGCCCTCGGCACGCCCGACGATGTCGCGGACCCGCTCCTCCGGCAGTGGGTCGGGGTGGAGCTGGTGGACCAGACGGCGTACGTCGGCCCGGCCCAGCGGCTCGACCTGGACGCGCTCGACACCGGTCATCCGGGTCCAGACCGCGACCTGGCGGCGGAGGGGGTGACGGCGGTGGAGATCGTCGGAGCGGTAGGACGCCACGAGCGCGACCGGCGCTTCGAAGCCACGGCCGAACAGGAAGCTCATCAGATCGCGGGTCGACCGGTCGGCCCAGTGGAGGTCCTCGACCACCAGCAGCAGCGGCTGGTGGGCGGCGGCCCCCTCGGCCAGGGCGTGGACAGCCTCGAACAGGGCCCCTTGGTCGGCCGGGATGGACTCGGGGTCGGTGGCCTGGCTCAACATCCGCTGACCGGGCAGCAGACGGAGCAACGCAGGATGACGGTCGGCGATGTCGTCGAAGAGCTCGGGCAGGTCGCGCGCGATGCGGCCGGTGATCTCGGAGAAGGGGAGGTAGGGCAGGGCGCTGTCGGCGAAGTCGAGGCAGTGGCCGGCCAGCACCTGCCAGCCGTCGACGACGGTTCGATCACGCAGCTCGGTGAGCAGCCGGGTCTTGCCGACCCCGGCGTCGCCGGCGAGGAGTACGGCGGACCGCTCGGCCGGGACGTCTCCCGACGTGGAGATGCCGAGCGTGGAACACAGGTGCTCCAGCTCGGCATCTCGTCCGACCAGCTCCGACGTCATGCGGTCCATGATGTCGTGGACCACGGACAACACCTCAGCTGATCCAGTTCTTCTCGTTGGTACCCGCGACGCGGCCGCCCTTGGCGACGCGACGCTGCCACCGGCGGTAGCGCACCGCCTTGAGCTGCTGACGGACGCGCGTGCTGTGGTAGAGGTACTCCGGCTCGAGGAGGAACAGATCGTTCATGTCTCTCATCCCTTTCGTGTCTGGCTGACATGTAGAGACTCCGCCTGTGAGGTAGGCCCGGACATCGGCACCGTGCCCTATCTACGCTCAGCGCCTACCTCAGATGGCCTCCCGGGTAGGTCTGGCGGTCCCGGCGGTCGGCCCTGGGGGTGTCCGAACGGCGTACCTGCGCCGTTTCGACCCGCCGCGCGAAGCCTCAGACGGGACGGCCGGCGACCCAGGTGGCGGCGACGAGGGGTACGCCGGGACGGTAGGCGAGATGGATGTGGCTGGGCGCGTCCAGCAGCATGAAGTCGGCTCGCTTGCCGGGCCCCAGCACCCCGATGTCGGCACGGTCGAGAGCGTGAGCCCCGACGGCCGTCGCCGCGTGAACAGCCTCGGCCGGCGTCATCCCCATCTCGCGTACGGCGAGCGCGACGCACAGCGGCATGGAGCTGGTGAAGCTGGAGCCGGGGTTGCAGTCGGAGGCCAGTGCGACCCGGACACCCGCGTCGAGCAGTCGGCGCGCGTCCGGATACGGATGCCGCGTGGAGAACTCCACTCCCGGCAGGAGCGTCGCGATGGTGCCGGAGTCGGCGAGCGCGGCCACGTCGTCGTCGGTGAGATAGGTGCAGTGGTCGACCGCGGTCAGCCCGAGCTCGACGCCGAGCCCGACACCGGGACCCGTGCCCAGCTGGTTGGCGTGCAGCCGCCCCCGCAGACCGGCCCCACGGCCGGCCTCGAGCACCGTGCGGGCCTGGTCGGCGTCGAAGGCGCCCACCTCGCAGAAGGCGTCGATCCACCGGGCGTGGGGAGCGCACGCCTCGAGCATCGGACCCGTCACCAGCTCGACGTACGCCTCGACGGTCGTGCCGTCGGGGACCACGTGGGCACCGAGGAACGTGGTCTCGTCGGTGAACTGCCGGGCGACCGCGAGGCTACGGGCCTCGTCGTGCACCGTCAGGCCGTAGCCGCTCTTGATCTCGACGGTGGTCGTGCCCTGGCGCCGCATCTCCTGGACGAGCCGCCCGACCTGGCTGGTGAGCTGCTCGTCCGTCGCCGCCCGGGTCGCCGCCACGGTCGTGCGGATGCCGCCGGCGGCGTACGACGCGCCCGCCATCCGGGCCGCGAACTCCTCGGCTCGGTCACCGACGAACACGAGGTGGGAGTGCGAGTCGACGAAGCCGGGCAGTACGGCGCGCCCGCCGGCGTCGACCTGCTCGTCGGCGGCCGGCGCCGACGACGACGGTCCGACCCAGGCGATGGTCGATCCCTCGACGACCAGTGCCGCGTCCGTGATCGTGCCGAGCAGGTCGGGCCCGTCCGGGGCATTGGTGACGAGCTCGCCGATGTGGGTGACCAGGGTGCTGATCACGCGTCGGTCCAGATCCGGTCGATGACGTCGGCCAGGTCGCGGCCGAGCTGCACCCGGTCGCCCTCCCGGAACACCACCCGCCCGTCCACCACGACCTGAGTGACGTCCTCGGCCGTCGTCGCGAAGACGGCGGTCTGCTCGTCGGCGCCGGTGCCGGCCGTGCGCACCCGGTCGGTCGCGATCGTGACCAGGTCGGCCCGTGCGCCGACCGCGATCCGGCCGGCGTCGTCCCAGCCGAGGGAGTCGTGACGCGACCCGGCCTCGAGGAGTGCGGCAGCCGTCCAGTGCCCGCGCTGCTGCGACGCCAGCCGCTCGTCCAGCTCGAGGGCCCGCATCTCCTCGAAGAGATCGATCACGGCCTGGCTGTCGCTACCGAGGGTGAGCCGGGCACCGGCGTCGCACAGGGCCGGCCCGGGACCGGTGCCGTCACCGAGGTCGCGCTCGGTGGTGGGGCAGAAGGCGACGTACGACGTCGCCTCGCCGATGAGTCTCACGTCGTCCGCGGTCAGGTGGGTGGCATGGACCAGCGTGTTGCGAGGGGTGAGGTGGCCGGCCTCGGCGAAGACCTGGGTCGGGGTCAGGCCGTACGCCGCGACGCACTCGTCGTTCTCCGCGACCTGCTCGGAGAGGTGGATGTGCAGCGGCGCCGCGGAGTGTCGCCTCATCTGGTCCAGCGGCACCGCCCGGACCGAGTGGTACGCCCCGCCGACCGTCGCGCCGGGACCAGGGTCCAGCGCGGCCACGCGCTCGACCCAGGCGTCGACGTCACCGTCGCTGAACCTCCGCTGCACGCCTTCCGGCGGGCGCCCGATCCCGGCGGCGAGGTAGCAGGTGTCCAGCAAGGTGATCCGGATCCCGGCTGTCCGTGCGGCCTCCAGCACGGCCAGCCCCAGGGCGTTCGGGTCGTCGTACGGCGTGCCGTCCGGCTGGTGGTGGAGGTAGTGGAACTCCCCCACCGTGGTGATCCCGGCGGCCACCATCTCCCGGAACGTGACCGTGGCGAGGGCGAGGTAGGAGTCGGGGTCGAGCCGCGCGGCCACGCCGTACATCTGCTCGCGCCAGGTCCAGAACGTGCCGTGGCCACGCTGCGTGCGCCCCCGCAACGCGCGGTGGAAGGCGTGGCTGTGACAGTTCGCCAGACCCGGGATCGTCAACCCGGCAAGGGGAATCGCGTCGTCAGCCGGCGTCGCCGGGGTGACGGCGGTGAAGCGACCGCCCTCGATCTCGACCCGTACGTCGTCCACCACGTCGCCGTCGACCCACGCCCGCTCGAGGAGGTACGACGTGGCCACGCTCACGAGCACAGCCGCTCGAGCGTGAGCGCCAAGGCGTCGACCCCGGCCAGGCAGTCGGGCATCGACGCGTGCTCGGCCGGCGAGTGGGAGACACCGGTCGGGTTGCGGACGAAGAGCATCGCGCTCGAGATGCCTTGGGCTGACAGGATCCCCGCGTCGTGCCCGGCCTGGGACGGGATGACCGGCCAGTCCGGCCCCTCGTGGTCGGCCGCGATCCGGTCCGCCAGCGACACGTCGAAGTCGACGGCTCCGGAGACCGACTCGGGCGTGACGGAGATCGTCGTACCGTCGCGCGTGGCCCGCTCGTCCGCCTGCCGCCAGATCGCGTCGACGAGCGCGGTGAGCGCTTGGCCGGACTCGCAGCGCGCATCGAGCCAGGCGGTCACCGCCGACGGCACGGAGTTGGTCGAGTTGGGCGTCGTCTCGACCCGCCCGAAGGTCGCCCGCTGGCCCGCCGTCCGGGCCTGCTTGTTCGCCGCCAGGGCGACCATCGCATAGGTCAGCATCGGGTCGCGCCGGTCCTCCATCCGCGTCGTGCCGGCATGGTTGGCCTCGCCTGAGATGTCGAAGCGGTAGCGACCGTGCGGCCAGATCCGGCTCGCCACGCCCACCACGGCGTCCCGGTCGACGAGGGCGCGACCCTGCTCGACGTGCAGCTCAACGAAGCAACGGATCGCGTCAGGACCCAGCCAGGGCTGGGGATCCTCGTCGTCGAGGCCGGCCTCGACCATCGCCTCGTCGAGTCGTACGCCGTCCCGGTCGCGCAGCTCGCGGGAGCGCGCCCACGTGGTCGCGCCGGTCGCCAGTCGCGACCCCAGGCAGGCCATGCCGAAGCGCGACCCCTCCTCCTCGATGAACACCGAGACCCCGATCGGCCGGGCGGGCTGGAACCCACGGGACCGCAGGCGGTCGACGGCCTCCAGCGCGGACACGACGCCCAGCGGCCCGTCGTACGCCCCGCCGTCGAGCACCGAGTCGAGGTGCGACCCGGTCACGACTCCGGGGCCGGACCCCGCGTTCCACCAGGCGACGGCGTTGCCGAAGCCGTCGACCTGGAGCCTCAGCCCACGGGCCTCGACCTGCTCGGCGAACCACGCCATCAGCTCGCGCTCGGCGCTCGCGAACGGTTGCCGGAAGTACCCGCCCGACGCCGCCGACCGTCCGATCGGCGCGAGCTGGGACCACATCTGCTCGAAGTCGTCAGGCACACTGCGCTCCATGGAGTTCCAAGACGTCGTACGTCGCCGCCGCATGATCCGTGAGTACGCCGACACCCCGGTCGACCCAGCCGTCATCGACCGCGCGCTGGGCAACGCGGTCCGCGCACCGAGCGCGGGCTTCAGCCAGGGCTGGGCCTTCCTGGTGCTCGACCGGCCCGCGGACGTGACGCGCTTCTGGGAGGTCACCACCGCGCCGGGCGAGCTGCCGGACAGCTGGCTGTCGGGGATGAGGACCGCGCCGGTCGTGGTCATCCCCTGCTCGAGCAAGGCGGCCTACCTGAGCCGGTACGCCGAGTCGGACAAGGGCTGGACCGACGAGGACGAGGCCCGCTGGCCGGTGCCGTTCTGGCACATGGACGCCGCGATGGCCAGCCTGCTGATCCTGCTGACCGCCGTCGACGAGGGTCTCGGCGCCTGCTTCTTCGGCATCCCGCCCGAGCACGACGCGGCGGTCCGCGACGCCTTCGGCATTCCGCCCGACTTCGACCCGGTCGGCGCGGTCACGCTCGGTCACCGCGCCACGGAGGAGCACGCGTCCGGCTCGCCGACCGCCCGGAAGCGCAAGCCCCTGGCCGACGTCGTACACCGCGGCTCCTGGGGCTGACACGGGACCAGTCCAGCGGTCCGGGGTCCCCTGGTCAACGCACCACCCGGGTGACGCCGTCTCGGATCCGAGAGCCGGCCGCGACGCAGTGCGGGCTTCGGGGTGGGGCCCGGGGGCGGGGCTCGTCCGAGCGCACTCTAAAATCAGGCCCGTGGGTGACGCGGAATCCCCAGACCGAACGCCGGAGCGCGACGAACGCACCGGCCGTGCCGCCGCGGCCCAACGGATGCACCAGAAGGACCAGTGGGTCGACCTGCAGATCCAGCAGGCCATGGAGCGGGGCGACTTCGACAACCTGCCCGGTGCGGGCAAGCCGATCGAGGGGCTCGGCGCCACGCACGACCCGGACTGGTGGCTGAAGAAGCTGGTCGAGCGCGAGAAGATCAGCGTCCTCCCGGCCTCTCTCCAGCTGCGCAAGGACGACGCCGAGCTCGACGCCAAGCTCGACCGGCACACCGCCGAGTCCGAGGTACGCCGCGAGCTGGAGGACTTCAACGCCCGGGTGATGCGCGCCCGCTACACGCCGGTGGACGGCCCACCGCTGGTCACCATGCCGCGCGAGGTCGACACCGAGGTGGACGCCTGGCGTGAGCGCCGGCTCGCCCGGCGCCGAGCCGCCGACGCCGCCCGCGCGGCTGCAGCCGCCGAGCAGACCCGCGACCGTGCCGACGAGGGCGACCGGCCCCGCCGGCGCCGTTGGCTCCGCCGCGACCGCTGAGGTCCCCAGCAGGCGTCGCGGACCCAGCTGCTCAGGGTTGGTACGGCGGTGCGACTCCCCAGCCCCACCGCGGCACGGGCGCATGCTCGGTGACCTCGGCGTCGGGCTGGGAGTTGTGCAGCGCGATGCGCGTGCCCCATTCGAGATAGCCCACGAGCGCCGCGCGGAACTCCGGGTCGGCCGGCAGCCGGGCGTCGTCCGCGGCCAGGCTCATCAGCGATGCGAACCGGAACCGCTGCTCGTCGGTGATCGCCAGCCCGCGGTGGTGGGCCAGCATCGCCTCGTAGCCGCCCAGCTCGGCGGTGTACGTCGCCGGCCCGCCGAAGACCTCGACCCACCACGCCGTCACGTGGGCACGGTGCTCCTCGCCCACGCCTCCGGGGAAGTACGGCGACAGCAGGTCGTCGGCCTCGACCCGGTCGTAGAACGCGTCGACCAGCCGCCGGAAGGCGGCAGCGCCGCCGGCCCAGTCGAACAGCGACGGCACGGGTACGTCGGTCACCCGGCGAGCCTAGCCACCCGCGCCGACCGCCCACCCCGACCTACGATGACGCCATGTACGCCGTCCTGCTGGCCTTCTCCGAAGATCCTGCCCGGCTCGACCACCGACCGGCCCACCGCGAGCAGCTGGCCGCCCTGGTCGAGGAGGGACGCCTGCTCGCCGCCGGCCCGTTCGCCGACGAGTCCGGAGCCCTCCTGGTGTTCCTGGTCGAGAGTCGCGACGAGCTCGACGCGATCATGGCCGCGGACGCCTACTACACGGCGCCCGGCGTGACCGTGGCCGGCGTGCACGAGTGGAGCCTGGTCACGCGACACGAGTCCGTCGCCGCGCTCTGAGCAGCGGACCCGAGGGAACTCGCGCGAAGACTTCCGTCGCCGACGTGTGAGTCTCGCCTGGGTGGGTACGGGAAACGGCGACCTCGGAGGTTCGCCATGTCCCAGGAGACGCCCGTCCGCTCACGCCGGCCCTCGACCGGACTGTGGGCACTGATCCTCATCCTGCTCGTCCCACCGATCGTGGTGCCGCTGTGGGTGCCGCTGTACGACAAGACCGATCCGACCCTGTTCGGCTTCCCCTTCTTCTACTGGTTCCAGTTCCTGCTGATCCTGCTCTCGGCGGTGATGACGGTGGTGGTCTACCTGCTGTCCCAGGCGGCTGACCGCAAGGACCGGAGGGCCGGCCGATGAATGCCATCGCTGTCAGCGTCTTCGTCTTCCTGTTCCTGCTGGTCACGGTGCTCGGCTTCGCGGCCGCGCGCTGGCGCAGGGCCGACCTGACCAGCCTCGACGAGTGGGGACTGGGTGGTCGCGGCTTCGGCACCTTCATCGCGTGGTTCCTGATCGGCGGCGACCTCTACACGGCGTACACCTTCATCGCGGTGCCCGCCACCCTGTACGCCGGCAGCGCGGTCGGCTTCTTCGCCGTGCCCTACACGATCGTCGTCTATCCGCTGATCTTCCTGTTCCTGCCGCGCCTCTGGTCGGTCTCCCACCGGCACGGGTACGTGACCCCGGCGGACTTCGTGCAGGGCCGTTACGACTCCAAGCCGCTCGCCCTGGCGATCGCGCTGACCGGGATCCTCGCGACCATGCCCTACATCGCGCTGCAGCTGGTGGGCATCCAGGTCGTGCTGCAGGTGGCCGGCTTCGGGGGCAGCGGCGGCTGGTTCGTGAAGGACCTGCCGTTGTTCATCGCCTTCGCGGTGCTCGCGGCGTACACGTACTCCTCCGGCCTCCGCGCGCCGGCGCTGATCGCGTTCGTCAAGGACATCCTGATCTACACCGTGATCATCGTCGCGGTGGTCTACCTGCCCCACAAGCTCGGCGGCTGGGACCACATCTTCAGCACGGTCAACGCGTCGTTCGGGAAGTTCAACTCCGACAACTCCGGTGCCATCGCGTCCGGGTCGGCCAACGGCAAGGCGCTGATGCCACCGCCGACCGCCCAGTGGGCCTACGCCTCGCTGGCGCTGGGCTCGGCTCTCGCGCTGTTCATGTACCCCCACTCCGTGACCGGCGTCCTGTCGACCCGGAGCCGGGGCGTGATCCGGCGCAACGCGGCGCTGCTCCCGGCGTACTCCTTCCTGCTCGGGCTCCTGGCCCTCCTCGGCTTCGTCGCCCTGGCGGCCGGCGTCACCGTGGCCGGCAACCCGCCCAACCCGCAGCTCGCCGTACCCCAGCTGTTCGAGAACGAGTTCCCGGCGTGGTTCGCCGGGGTCGGGTACGCCGCCATCGCCATCGGGGCGCTGGTGCCGGCGGCCATCATGTCGATCGCAGCGGCGAACCTCTTCACGCGCAACATCTACCGCACGTTCTTCCGGCCGGACGCGACGCCGGCGCAGGAGGCGCAGGTCAGCAAGATCGTGTCGCTGGTCGTGAAGCTCGGCGCGCTGGTCTTCGTGCTCGCGTTGTCGAAGTCGTTCGCCATCAACCTGCAGCTGCTCGGCGGGGTCTGGATCCTGCAGACCTTCCCGGCGATCGTGGTCGGGCTCTACACGCGATGGCTGCATCGCTCGGCGGTGCTGGTCGGCTGGGCAGCCGGCATGGTCTACGGCACCTGGGCGGCGTACGGCGTCTCCTCGGCGACGCAGTCGCACTTCGGCGGCCCGCTGGTGGAGTTCCCCGGTACGTCGACGAAGGTCTACATCGCGGCGATCGCGTTCGGGATCAACATCGTCGTCACCGTCGTGTGCACGGTGCTGTTCCGGGCCATGAAGCTCGACTCCGGTGTCGACGAGACGTCGCCGTGGGACTACACAGCGGACGTCGACGACCCGGGCGTGGCGGCCGAGATCGACCCCCACGCCCCGGCGCACACCTAGGGACCGTCAGGCCAGATCCACGACGACCACGGCGTAGTTGTCGGGCGCCCCCGCGTCCTCGACGGCAGCCGACACCGCGTCCACCGACTCCTGCGGGGTCCCGACGGCGAGGAGGGCGCGCAGCCGGTCGGGCGTGAGCAGGGATGCACGCCGTCGGTGGTGAGCACGATCCGGTCGCGCTCCTGGACCGGTACCACGAAGACGTCCGCCTCCGCCGGGACCCCCGCGGCGATGGCCCGGTTGAGCAGGTTGCGACGCGGATCGCTGAAGGCCTCCTCCTCGGTCAGCGAGCCGCTGTCGATGAGGCTCTGCACCTCGGTGTGGTCGGTGGTCAACCGGCTCAGCTCGCCGTCGCGCAGCAGCCACGCCCGCGAGTCGCCGATGTGGGCCACCGCGAGCCGGTCGTCGAGCAGCCACGTGGCAGTCAGGGTCGAGGACTCGGCCCTCCCGCCGCCCAGTGCCTCGACCGCACCCTGCGCTCGCGCCATCGCCGCGTCGAGGGCCGCTACCGGCTCACCGACGAGCTCGCTGCGCCGGAAGGCGGTCACGGCCGCGGAGGCCGCGTGCCCGCTCGTCGCGGTCCCGTCTGCGACCACCCACACCTTCTCCCCGGTGTCGATCGCGTCCCGCTGCTCGGCACGACTGCCCTGCTCGAGACGGCTCGCCACCTCGCTCCGGCTCGTCGAGATCCCGCTCATCTGCGTCTCCTTCGCCCTCATGTCCTCGACGAGGGCGTGGACCCGGGTACGACGGGTCCGGGTGTCGGCCTCGACCTGACGCCAGTACGACGTCAGTGCCGCCGCGGCCGCCTCCCGCGGGAGGTCTGCGACCTCCCGGATCCGGGCCAACGGCATCCCGACCAGCCGCAGGCTCGCCACGAGTCGGGCTCGCTCGAGCTGGTCCGGACCGTAGAAGCGGTAGCCCGTGGCCGGGTCGACCTCGGCGGGCTCGATCAGCCCCATCTCGTCGTACAGGCGCAGCGCCTTGGCGGTCAGTCCGGCCTCCCGGGCGAACTCGCCGATGGTCATCCGCTCCATGTCCCACATCCTCGTCCACCGGCGACCACCGCCGGCCCGGCGAGCCTGCGGGTTCCCGCAGGGTGAGGGTCAAGGGCCGGTCACGGGTGAAGTGCGACGCTCCGATGGTTCGTCAAGCCGTGGCTGGCGCGCTTTCGAGTAGGCGGTAGGAGCGCGGGCGACGTGGTCGCGGGTCGGCTGGTGGTACCGGGTCCGAGACCGGACGACGGTGCGTAGTGCCCGGTTGAGTGTCGGTCGCCGTAGGGGTTGAGGCGGGAGCGGTTGGTGACCTGGCCGCCCGGCACACAGCTGACCCGCGGTCCAGTCCGCCCGTCGACCGGTCCAGCCCGTCGGTCGAGCTCGTCGAGACCACGACTCGATCAGGACCAAGGTCCCTTGTCCTCTACCTAGGGGCTAGGTAGAGTACAAGGTATGGAGGCCGGTCCGCGGATGACGATCCCGACCCAGCGCGTGCTCGAGGCGCTGCTCGGCGCCGATGAGCTGTACGGGGTCGAGGTCGGCGCGTCGGCGCAGCTCCCCAGCGGCACGGTGCACCCGATCCTGGCGCGGCTCGAGGGCCTGGGCTGGGCCACGTCCCGGTGGGAGGAGATCGACCCGAGTGTCGAGGGGCGCCCGCCACGCCGCTACTACCGACTCACCGTCGACGGTCGCGACCGTGCGCGCGCCGCTCTCGCCCGGGCCTACCAGCCCCGCGCCGCAGCACTGACCGTCCGCACCCCCAGGGGCCTGGCGTGAACCCCCGAGTGCCCCGACGCTGGGCGGTCGGCGCGATGCACGCGGCCACCTGGCTGCTGCCGCCAGGCCCGGTCCGGGCCCGCTACCGCGCCGAGCTGATCGCGGAGCTGTACGGCGAGCCGGCACACACCCAGGCCGCACTCGCCGCCGGCGCGCTGGTCCACGCTCCCCAGCTCCACCGGGCCCTGCTCGAGGCCGGCGAGCTGGAGTTCCCTCACTCGACCCTGTGGTGCCGACTGCACCTCCACCACCGCTGGCACGTTGCCATCGCCGAGGACGGCGAGCGCTTCCGCCGCTGCCTGTCCTGTGGCATGGACGACGACGAGACCGGCTGGCGCCGGGTCCAGGGGTCGATGGCCATTGCCCACGGGACAACCATCGGGTGACCGGTCACGAGTGGAGTGCGTCATATCGGCGCGATGGGCCTCGGCGGTAGGTTCCGCGCATGCGCTCCGCCAAGGACTTCTTCCGGCCGCTCGCGGTCGGCGCCCCCGAGCCGCTCCGCGAGATCCCGCCGCGAGCGAGCCGCGCGATCCACTTCTTCGACCCGTCGAACGAGAAGATGGCCGCCAAGGTGCCCCAGCTGGTCGGCACCGTCGACGTGCTGCTCGGCAACCTCGAGGACGCCATCAAGGCCGACCACAAGGAGGCCGCGCGGCACGGGCTGGTGACGATCGCGCGCGCGACCGAGGGCCTCGGCGGGCCGGGTGCGGCCACCCAGCTCTGGACCCGCGTCAACGCCCTCGACAGCCCCTGGGTGCTGGACGACCTGACGACGCTGGTCACCGAGATCGGCGACCGCCTCGACGTGATCATGGTCCCCAAGGTGCAGGGCGCCGACGACATCGCGTACGTCGACCGGCTGCTCGCCCAGCTCGAGGCCCGGGCGGGCCTCACCAGGCCGTTGCTGGTCCACGCGATCCTCGAGACCGCCCGCGGCGTCGTCAACGTCGAGGAGATCTGCGCAGCGAGTCCGCGGATGCAGGGGCTGAGTCTCGGCCCGGCCGATCTCGCCGCGGACCGCCGGATGAAGACGACGCGGGTCGGTGGCGGGCATCCGGGATATGTGGTCCGCGGTGATCGGGACGTCGACGACCCCGACGCCGTACGTCCGTCGTACCAGCAGGACCTGTGGCACTACACGATCGCGCGGATGGTCGACGCGTGCGCGGCGTACGGCATCTATCCCTACTACGGCCCGTTCGGCGACATCGCCGACACGGTGGCCTGCGAGGACCAGTTCCGCAACGCCTACCTGCTCGGCTGCGTCGGGGCGTGGAGCCTGCACCCGAAGCAGATCGAGATCGCCCACCGCGTCTTCTCCCCGAGCGTCGACGACATCGCCCACGCCCGCCGGGTCGTCGCGGCCATGGGTGACGGGACCGGGGCCGTGATGCTCGACGGGAAGATGGAGGACGACGCCTCCCTCAAGCAGTGCCTCGTGCTCGTCGAGCTGGCCGAGCAGCTGGCCGAGCGCGACCCCGAGCTGAAGAAGGTGTACGACGCGATCGACGTGGTCGAGGCGTGAGCGGCCTCCGGCCGCGCCGGTCGGTGCTCTACATGCCGGCGTCGAACGCACGCGCTCTCGAGAAGGCGCGGTCGATCCCCTGCGACGCCCTGATCCTCGACCTCGAGGACGCCGTGGCCCCCGACGCCAAGCCCGCCGCTCGAGAAGCCGCCTGTGCGGCGGCGGCGAGCGGCGACTACGGCCCCCGTGAGGTGACGATCCGGGTGAACGGCGCCGACACCGAGTGGCACCGCGACGACCTGGCGGCCGCCTGCGCCGCAGGGCCGGACGCGATCGTCGTACCCAAGGTCGGCAGCGCCGACGCCGTCCTCGAGCTGGTGGAGGCGATGGCGCGGTACGACGCCCCCGAGCACACCCGGCTCTGGGCCATGGTCGAGACGCCCGGGGCGATGCTCCATGCCGAGGAGATCGCGTCCGCGAGCGAACGACTGACGGTGCTCGTGATGGGCACCAACGACCTCGCCAAGGAGCTGTACGCCGAGCACGTGCCCGGCCGCCAGCCGCTGCTGGCCGGCCTCGGGCTGGCGCTCCTCGCCGCGCGGGCGACCGGCCGCACGATCCTCGACGGCGTCTACAACGACGTGACGGACCTCGACGGCTTCCTGGCCGAGTGCCGCCAGGGCCGAGAGCTGGGCTTCGACGGCAAGACCCTGGTGCATCCCGGTCAGGTCGAGGGCGCCAACGCGGCGTTCGCGCCGAGCGACGAGGCGGTCGACGACGCCCGCGGGATCCTGCAGGCGTGGGAGGACGGTGCCGGCTCCGGCGTGGTCACCTACCGCGGCCGGATGATCGAGAGCCTCCACGTCGACTCGGCGCGACGCACGCTGGCGCTGCACGAAGCGATCGCGAGCCGCTCCGGCTGACTACTCGTCGTCGTCGTCGGTACGCCGGCGCAGCTGCTCGTCGATCCAGCCCTTGGCGGAGCCCAGCCAGCCCGCGGCGTCGTGCATGAGCCGTCCGAGCACGTCCTGGCTCTCGCGGAACGCGTCGCTGTAGCTGCGGGCCGCGGCCTGGGCCGCCTCGCTGAGCGGTGCGTCGTCGTCCTCGCCGCGTCGAGGGTAGGTGCCGCCCAGGATCGTGGTGTAGGCACCCGAGTCGACCCAGGTCCGCAGCTCGGCGGCCCGGGACACCGCGAACGGGTGGGAGCGGCGTTCGATGAGCAGCAGCTTGAGCACGGAGTCGCGGACGTCGGTCGAGCCGGCGTACTCCGCGCCCTGGGCGAAGAACGACGTCTGGTCGAGCTCGTCGAGGTGCCCGCCGCTGGCGAGCTTCATGTGGGTACGGAACGCCGTGGCCGGGTCCTGGGTGGCGAGCAGCCCGGCGCGATCGGCGGAGAGCTCCGACTTGCGGGACCACTCCATCAGCGCCGCGACGATCACCCGGATCCCCACGCCGCCGAGGGGCACCGCGGCCAGCAGTCCGGTCAGGCTGAGCATCCGGAGCAGCAGCGTGCGGTAGACCGCGTGGCCGCTCAGGGCGTGGCCGAGCTCGTGCCCGAGCACGAAGCGCAGCTCCTCCTCGTCGAGGAGACCGACCATCCCGGAGTCGAGGACGATCACCGGCTTGTCCATGCCGATCGTCGAGGCGTTGAACGTCGGTGTGGCCCGCACGTACAGCTCCGGAAGCTCACTGGTGTCGAGAGTGGCGCCCACCTCGGTGAGCAGCCGGTGCAGCACCGGGAACTGCCGCTCGTCCACGCGGACGGCCGAGCCGAGGAGCTCCAGGCGCACCGCCCGCTCGTTGATCAGGCCGGACATCATCCGGACCAGCTTGTCGAAGCCCTTCAGCTTGCGCAGGGCGACGAGGGCTCCCTGGTCAGCCGGGTGCTCCCAGGCCCGCGAGGAGATGTCGGGCAGGGTGATCCGGCGCTTGGCCGGGCGAGGGCTCATGGTGCGCCATTCTGTGCCCGCTCGACCGTCCTGGGAAGCGAATCACAGGAAGTAGGGCCGAGCAGCGTCGGGCGGGGGCCACGAGAACGTCCGCGCTGGGGCGGACGACCGATGGCCACAGCCGCGTCGTCCACCCCGCGCGAGGCGAGCGCAGGCCGCTCCAGTTCGGGCTGCGCCCGCCGCCGTACTGCTCAGTTGTGCGTCGGGTGGGTCGGATGCGTGGGATGCGTGGGGTGTGTCGGATGCGTGGGGCTCGGCCCGTTGGTGGGATGCGTGGGGTGGGCCGGGTGCGTCGGGTGCGTGGGGTGCGTCGGGTGCGTGGGGTGCGTGGGGTGCGTCGGGTGCGTGGGATGCGTCGGGTGTGCCGGATGGGTGGGGTGACCCGACTCGGTCGGCTCCGTCGAGTCGGTGGCCGACGGGTGCGTGGGGTGCGCCGGGTGGGTCGGCGGTGCGGCGACGATCGTGGCGCAGAAGGCCGCCACGTTGTCGGCTCCACCGGCCGCCGTCACGAGCGCCGTGAACGCGGGGCTCTGCAGGGCGTGCCCGTGGACGGCCTTGTTGCCGGAAAGGTAGGCGCGGCACAGGCCGTGGTACGCGTGGGTGTCAGGACCGGTGGAGGGCGTGCCGATGTCGGACGCGCTGTCGGAGGCCGTCGTATGACCGCCCGCGGCCGCGCCTACGACGTTCCAGGGCGCGTGTCCGGTGGCCGCGAAGGCCACCCCGGACGACAGCAGCAGGACGGCACCGGCGCTGACGACGGCTGCCTTGACGCCGGTCCGGGCGGAGGGTGCGGGGCTCATCTCGGCTCTCCTCGATGCGGTGGCGCGGTCGAGATGAGCACGGTGGAACAGCATGGTGACTTCGTCTTCACGCGCCAGCTCGGGGGGGGTGGCCGGCGCGCGGACGGAGTCAAGGAGTCTGTCGACCTGGGGGGACGACTGGAGATCGAGGGTGGGTAGCCCTCGACGCTTCCCGCGGAACCTGCTCCATACCGTGCTCATCTCACTCCTTCAGCGCCGGGAGGCGCGAAAGCGTCACGCACCTCGAGGAGCGAGTCCGGCCGCGACTCGAGACGACGCGCCAAGGTGGAGAGTCCGCGTTGGGCCGCCGACCGTACGGCGCCGGGTCGCTTGCCCAGGATGGCGCCCGCCGACTTGGCGTCGAGTCCCATCACCGCACGGAGCATCACCGCCTCTGCCTGGACGCGGGGAAGGCTTCGGATCACCGCGAGCGCCGTGGCTGTCGTGAGGCCCTCGAACGCCCCCTCGTAGGTGTCCGAGCGGCCCGGCACGTCCACCCCGGACAGGTCCTGGTCCGCGCGGATGCGCCGCGACCGTTGCCGCAACAGGTCAAGTGCCCGGTGCCGGCCGATGGTGGTGATCCAGCCGCGGAACCCGTCGGCGTCACCCTCGAACCGGTCGAGGTCTCGACAGGCCTGCCCCCACGTCTCGGACGCCACGTCCTCGGCGTCGTTGGGCCCGACCAGGACCTCGAGATAGCGCAGCAGCGGGGCGTGCACGGTCCGGTAGACGACGCGGAACGCGTCGCCGTCGCCACGGCACATGAGGGCGACGGCCTCGTCGAGCGAGCCCGGTTCGGACATGCGGGTCAGTCTGCCAGCGCTCGCGCGCCGTACGTGGCGATCCGCAAGGTTCGCCCTTCGGGTCGTCCACGAGGATGTCGACTCGCGAGCAAGGTCGCTTCACCGCTCGCTGCGGCCTTCCGCTCCGGCTACGCCGGATCGGAACGGCCTCGCATCGGAATGCGTACGCCGCGCTCGTCGGCCACCTCGACGGCCCGGTCGTAACCGGCGTCGACGTGGCGGATCACGCCCATGCCCGGGTCGTTGGTGAGCACCCGCTCGATCTTCTGCGCCGCCAGCTCGGTGCCGTCGGCGACGCACACCTGACCGGCGTGCAGCGACCGGCCCATGCCGACACCGCCGCCGTGGTGGAAGGAGACCCAGGTCGCGCCGGACGCGGTGTTCACCAGTGCATTCAGGATCGCCCAGTCGGCGATCGCGTCGGACCCGTCGAGCATGCCCTCGGTCTCGCGGTACGGCGAGGCGACCGAGCCGCAGTCGAGGTGGTCACGACCGATCACGATCGGCGCCTTGAGCTCGCCCGAGGCCACCATCTCGTTGAACCTCAGGCCGGCCAGGTGGCGCTCGCCGTACCCCAGCCAGCAGATGCGTGCCGGCAGCCCCTGGAACTGCACCCGCTCCTGCGCCATCGTGATCCACTTGTGCAGCCGCTCGTTGTCGGGGAAGAGCTCGAGGATCGCGCGGTCGGTCGCGGCGATGTCGGCCGGGTCGCCGGACAGCGCGGCCCAGCGGAACGGCCCCTTGCCCTCGCAGAACAGCGGCCGGATGTACGCCGGCACGAAGCCGGGGAACTCGAACGCTCGGTCGTAACCGCCCTTGCGCGCCTCGTCGCGGATCGAGTTGCCGTAGTCGAAGACCTCGGCGCCGGCGTCCTGGAACTCCACCATCGCCCGCACGTGCACCGCCATCGACGCCTCGGCCTCCTTGGTGAAGCCCTCGGGATCGCGGGCCGCGGCGTCGTGCCAGTCGTCGAACGAGACGCCGATCGGTAGGTAGGACAGGGGATCGTGCGCCGAGGTCTGGTCGGTGACGACGTCGATCGGCGCCTTCATCTCCAGCAGCCGCGGCACCAGCTCGGCGGCGTTGCCGAGGACACCGATCGAGAGCGGGCGCCTCTCGTCGCGCGCGCGGACCGCCCGCTCGACGGCGTCCTCCAGCGAGTCCGCCTGCTCGTCGAGGTAGCGGTGCTCGATGCGCCGCGTGATCCGCGACTGGTCGACGTCGATACAGATCGCTACGCCGTCGTTCATCGTCACGGCGAGAGGCTGCGCACCGCCCATGCCGCCGAGGCCCGCCGTCAGCGTGACCGTCCCGGCGAGCGTGCCGCCGAACTTCTTGTCCGCGACCGCGGCGAAGGTCTCGAACGTGCCCTGCAGGATCCCCTGGGTGCCGATGTAGATCCACGAGCCGGCCGTCATCTGGCCGTACATGATCAGCCCCATCTCCTCGAGCCTGCGGAACTCCTCCCAGTTGGCCCAGTCACCGACCAGGTTGGAGTTCGCGATCAGCACGCGCGGCGCCCACTCGTGGGTCCGCATCACGCCGACCGGCTTGCCGGACTGCACGAGCAGCGTCTCGTCCGCCCCGAGGTCGCGCAGGCTCGACAGCAGCGCGTCGTACGCCGGCCAGGAGCGGGCGGCCTTGCCGGTCCCGCCGTACACCACGAGGTCCTCGGGTCGCTCCGCGACGTCGGGGTCGAGGTTGTTCATCAGCATCCGGAGCGGTGCCTCGGTCTGCCAGCTCTTCGCCGACAGCTCGGTGCCATGGGGGGCGTGGATGGGCAGTCGTTCGTTGGTCGAGTCGTTCACTGGAGCTCTCCGATCACATCTTCGACGGCGGACAGGACGGCACCCGAGGCGACCAGGGAGACGGCGGTCTCGATCTCGGGTGAGAGGAACCGGTCGGGCCCGGGTACGCCGATCCCGTGCTCCCGCAGCAGGCGTACGACGGCGCCGGTGGCCGCCGCGGGCGTCGTACCGGCCGTGGGGCCGGTGCTGACGCGGAGGTTCAGCGCTCGGGCGGCGGTCATCAGCTCGATCGCCACCACCCGGGTGAGCCCGTCGACCGACCGGCGCAGCTTGCGCGCGGCGCTCCATCCCATCGAGACGTGGTCCTCTTGCATCGCGCTGGACGGGATCGAGTCGACGCTGGCGGGGACCGCGAGCCGCTTCAGCTCCGAGACGATCGCGGCCTGGGTGTACTGGGCGATCATCAGGCCGCTGTCCACGCCGGGGTCGTCGGCCAGGAACGCCGGCAGGTCGTGGTTGCGTGCCCGGTCGAGGAAGCGGTCGCTGCGGCGCTCGGAGATCGAGGCGACGTCGGCGGCCACGATCGCGAGGAAGTCGAGGACATAGGCGACGGGCGCGCCGTGGAAGTTGCCGTTGGACTCGACCCGGCCCGGTTCGTCGGTCGAGCCCGTCGAGACCACGACCGGGTTGTCGATGGCGCTGGCGAGCTCACGTCCGGCGATGGTGGCGGCGTGCTCCACCGTGTCGCGGGCGGCGCCGTGGACCTGCGGCGAGCAGCGGAGCGAGTAGGCGTCCTGGACCCGGTGGACGCGGTCGTCCCGGTGGCTGGCCATCACCCCCGAGCCGGCGAGCACCGCGGTCAGGTTGGCGGCCGACATCGCCTGGCCGACCTGCGGCCGCAGCGCCTGCAGGTCGGCGGCGAAGACCCGGTCGGTGCCCATCTGGGCCTCGACGCTCATGGCCGCCGCGATGTCGGCCGTCCGTAGCAACCGGCGCAGGTCGGTGATCGCGAGAACCAGCATCCCGAGCATCCCGTCGGTGCCGTTGATGAGGGCCAGGCCCTCCTTGGCCCGCAGCTGGACGGGGGCGAGCCCGGCCGCGGACAGTGCGTCGGCGGCCGGTACCAGCGCGCCGGAGGCGTCGCGCACCTCACCCTCCCCCATCAGCGCGAGCGCGCAGTGCGCCAGCGGGGCGAGGTCGCCGGAGCAGCCGAGCGACCCGTACTCCCGCACCACCGGTGTGATCCCCGCGGTCAGCAGCGAGGCGACCAGCAGTGCCGTCTCGCGTCGTACGCCGGTGTGGCCGGTCGCCAGGGTCGAGAGGCGGAGCAGCATCAGCCCCCGCACGACCTCGCGCTCGACCTCGGGTCCGGAGCCGGCGGAGTGCGAGCGGATCAGCGAGCGTTGCAGCTGCTCACGCATCTCGGCGGGGATGTGCCGGGTGGCCAGGGCACCGAAGCCGGTCGAGACGCCGTACGCCGGAGTGGGCGCGGCCGCGAGCTCCTCGACCACCGCACGCGCCCGGTCGATCGCGGTCAACGCCTCCTCCGTCAGCTCGACGGCGGCGCCACCCCGGGTGACCGCCACGACGTCATCGAACGACACCGGACCCACGCCCACACGCACCGTCTGCATGACGCCATCCAACTCCTGGCCCGACGCCGCGCGCCAGCACCGCCGGGACGCCTGTGTCTGGGATCCGAGACTCCTGCACGGCGGTACCGCTCCGGCGTCCTGATCGCCTCTCGGCGAGGAGCAGGTCCGGGTCCCGGCAGCCGCCCTGACCGGCCAGGTAAAACCTGAGCGCCCCACCGTGACCCCGTGTGCCAACCCCTCGTTAGGGGAACATGACCCCCCTGAGGCACCGCACTGCCCTCGTCGCCGGCGTCGTCGCTCTCTGCGCCGGGCTGGTCCTGGCCACCGGCCCGGGCTTCGCCCGGCAGGGCACGACCCGCAGCACGACGTACGCCTTCAAGAGCACCGGGTACGGCACCCGCGTCCTGGGGGGCCAGGCGCCGGCCGGGTCTCAGACCTCGGGCTTCCAGGTCATCGGCTGCACCAACCAGGCCGGCGTGGGCCGTGAGAACAACGTCGGCCAGGCCGATGTGCCCGGTCTCGGCACCGCGAGCGGGATCAAGACCAGGGTGTGGACGACGAAGAAGAACGGCGTCGTCGCCTCGCACTCCCGGCACACGATCCATCACCTGCACCTGGTCTCGAGCGGGGTCGGCTCGTTGTCGCTCGACGGGATCAGGTCCACGGCTCTTGCGTCCCACGACAGCTCGGGCTTCCACTCGACCGTCTCGACCTCGCTCGGCAGCATCACGTTCACGCCCCCCGTCGGGCCCGCCCAGTCGTTCCCGGCGCCGGCGCCCGGTCAGCCCGTCAACATCCCGGGCCTGGCCAACATCTACGCCGGCAAGACCCGCGTGAAGCACGACGACACCAGTGCGCTCGCGGAGGCCGTGGCCCTTCGGATCGACGTCATCCCGACGGACACCACGGTCAAGGTCGGGCACTCGCGCGCCGAGCTCGCCTCCGGTCTCACCTACGGTGTGTTCGGGGGTCACTCCGACGCCAGCAGCGTCCCCACCGCGCTCGGCGGCATGGCCAAGAGCGGACGCAACCCCCTGTCGGTGATGCCGTGCCAGGGCACCCAGGGCGGGGTGCACGGCAAGGCGATCGACAGGTCCGACCTCGGCGGCCAGCTCGTGGGTCACGGGCTCGCCTCCCGGGAACGGGCCTCCCAGGACGCGAAGGGTGCGCACGGGTACGAGCGTGGCTCGGTGGCACGGATCAACCTCGGCGGCGGTCAGCTGGTGATCAGAGGCATCGTCGGCAAGGCCTCGGTCAGCCGCGACAGTCACGGCATCGTGCGCAGCGCCAAGGGCACCCGGGTCGGTTCGGTGACGGCGAACGGCCAGACCCAGACCTTCCCACCGACCGGGGTCCTCGAGATCCCGGGCGTCGCGAGGCTCGAGCGGCACGTCGTCAGCCGGAGCAAGACCGGTCTTCAGGTGATCGCTCTGCGGATGACCCTGCTCGACGGGTCCGGCGCCGTGATCGACCTCGGTGAGGCCAGCATGCGAGTGCGCCGACTCTCGCACTGACTCACCCCCACAGGGCAGCGGGGTCGACGGTCCCCCCATACCGACCCCGCTGCCCACTCAGCTCCGCCCCGCGTCGTACGCCGGCGCTCACCCCTTCGGGGGAAGGTGCGGCCAGCCGCCCGGAGCTACTGTCGTGGCGGCCCGGGCCGTCCGGGCCCAGGGAGGGGAGACGTCATGCCGACATGGCTGATCTGGGTCATCGTGATCGTGGTCGTCGTCCTGGCCGTCGCCGCGATCGTGCCGATGACCAGCAGGCGGCGGACCGAGCAGCACCGCAACCGTGCCGCGGAGCTCCGTACCGAGGCCACCGCACAGGCGGGCGACCTCGCCGAGTCGCAGCGCGCTGCCGACGAGGCCAAGGCCCAGGCCGAGCTCGCCCAGGCGGAGGCCGAGCGGGCGAGCGAGGAGGCCGCGACTGCGGAGCAGAGCCACCAGGTGGAGCAGGCGAGCTACGAGGACAAGCTCCGCGAGGCCGACCGGCTCGACCCCGAGGTCGACACGCGCTCCCAGGACTACGAGCCGAGCGTCTGGAACGACGAGACCACCGACGCCGCGCCGAGTGTCGCGCCGCCGGACGAGGCAGGCGCCCATCGCGCGCCCACCGAGACCGAGCCTTCGCCAGCGCCGCCCTCCGTGGGCGAGCCCCCGACCAGCGCCACCTGACCCGACCGCGGCCCGGCCCGTGCGTGGGACGATCGCGCCATGGGTCAGGTGCCGGCGGCGACCAGAGCGCTGCGGGTGCTCCGGTTCCTGGCCAGCCAGCCCGATCCGGTGCCGCTCGACCGGATCACCCGAGCCTGCTCACTGCCGCGCTCCACGGCGTACCACCTGCTGGCCGCGATGGTCGAGGAGGGCTTCGTCGTCCACCTGCCCGAGGAGCACCGGTACGGGCTCGGCGTGGCGGCGTTCGAGGTCGGCAGCGGCTACAGCCGCCAGGAGCCGTTGCCGCGGATCAGCCGCCGGCTCCTCACCGACCTGGTCGACCGCACCGGCCAGACCGCCCATCTCGCCGTGCTCCACGGCCGCGACGTGCTGTACGTCGTGGAGGAGCGCGCGCCGGGCCGGGAGCCGCTGGTGACCGATGTCGGCGTACGCCTCCCTGCGCACCTGACCGCGAGCGGGCGCGCGATCCTGTCGGCGTTGCCGCCTGCTCAGGTCCGGGCGCTCTACCCGGACCCGTCCGCGTTCGTCGACCGCCACGGCACCGGCCCGCGCACCCTGAGCGCGCTCCGCGCGGTGCTCTCGGAGACGCGGCGCCGCGGCTATGCGACCGAGCAGGGCGAGGTGACGCCGGGGCTGGCCAGCGTCGCGGCACCGGTGCTCGACCACAACCAGCACCCGGTCGCGGGGCTGGCGGTCACCTTCGCCGACCACGATCCCGGCACCCTCGCCGACGACGTACGACGAGCGGCTGCGGCGCTGACCCGGAGGCTCGGTGGTACCGGCTGAGGCCTCGACCACCGCCCGACGCACCCGGAAGTTACCTGCGGGTAGAGTCCCCGGGTCGGTCGCCCATGACGGTCGGGAGCGAATGCCCGTAATGTCGGCGCCGACGCACCCACGACGTCCAGACCACAGGGAGTCACTGTGACCGCCGTACTCATCTTGGGGCTGCTGCTCAACGCGATCGCGTTGCCGGTCGCTGGGCGCCGGGTGTGGTTCCTGTACCGGCTGATCACCAGCGGCCAGCCGGCACCCGACCGGATCGCCGGGGTCACGGGTCGCCTCGGGTCGGCCCTCAAGCGAGAGCTGGTCGAGGTGCTCGGCCAGAAGAAGCTCCTCAGGTGGAGCATCCCCGGCGCGGCCCACTTCTTCGTGTTCTGGGCGTTCCTGATCCTGGCGACGGTCTACCTCGAGGCCTACGGTTCGCTGATCGGACTGCTGTTCGGCCGCGACCAGCTCGACTGGGCGATCCCCGTGGTCGGGCACTGGGCGGTGCTCGGCTTCGCCCAGGACTTCATCGCGATGATGGCGTTCTTCGGCATCGCGACCTTCGTCGTGATCCGGCTGCGCAACGCGCCCAAGGACCTCGGCCGTCGTTCACGTTTCTTCGGCTCCCACCTGAGCGGCGCGTGGATCACGCTGTTCATGATCTTCAACGTCATCTGGACGATGTTCCTCTACCGGGGCGCCTCGTCCGGGCTCGGCAACTTCGCCTACCGGAGCGGTGCCTTCGTCTCGATCGGCGTCGGCAACCTGCTCGACGGGATGTCGCACGGCGCCCTCGAGTTCGTCGAGGGGCTCGGCCTGCTGCTGCACATCGGCGTGATGCTGGTGTTCTTGATCTTCGTGCTCAACTCCAAGCACCTGCACATCTTCGTGGCGCCGATCAACGTGCTCTTCGGCCGACAGCCGGTCGCGCTCGGCGCGGTGAAGCCGCTGATCTCCGCGGGCAAGCCGGTGACCCTCGACGACATCGAGGACCTCGACGAGGACGCCAGGCTCGGTGTCGGCTCGATCGGCGACTTCACCTGGAAGGGTCTGCTCGACTTCTCGACCTGCACCGAGTGTGGCCGCTGCCAGTCGCAGTGCCCGGCCTGGAACACCGAGAAGCCGCTGTCTCCCAAGCTGCTGATCATGAACCTCCGCGACCACGCGATGGCCTCCGCCCCGGTGCTGCTCGCGGGCGACGGAGCCGACGTACCCGAGGAGGCACGCAAGGAGTCCGAGCGGCCGCTCATCGGCGACGAGTCGGTGTACGGCGTGATCGACCCCGACGTGCTCTGGTCGTGTACGACGTGTGGCGCCTGCGTCAACCAGTGCCCGGTCGACATCGAGCACGTCGACCACATCGTCGACATGCGCCGCTACCAGGTACTCGTCGAGAACAACTTCCCGGCCGAGCTCAACGCGTTGTTCAAGGGCCTCGAGGGCAAGGGCAACCCGTGGAACATGTCGGCCTCGGCCCGCATGGACTGGGCCAAGGGTCTCGACTTCGAGGTGCCGGTCGTCGGTGAGGACCTCGAGTCGCTCGACTCGGTGGACTGGCTGTTCTGGGTCGGCTGCGCGGGCGCCTACGAGGACCGCGCGAAGAAGACGACCCGGGCCGTGGCCGAGCTGCTCCACATCGCCGGCATCTCCTTCGGTGTGCTCGGCAACGGCGAGACCTGTACGGGCGACCCGGCGCGGCGCGCGGGCAACGAGTTCATCTACCAGGGGCTCGCCCAGCAGAACGTCGAGACCCTGACCGAGCACCGGGTCAAGCAGGTCGTCACCACCTGTGCCCACTGCTTCAACACCCTGAAGAACGAGTACCGCGACCTCGGCCTCGAGCTCGAGGTCGTGCACCACACCCAGCTGCTCAACCGCCTCGTCCGCGAGGGGAGGCTGACCCCGGTCGCCGAGGGTGCGGGTGCCGCGAAGCGCACGATCACCTACCACGACCCGTGTTACCTCGGTCGCCACAACCAGGTCTACGAGCCCCCGCGCGAGCTCCTGCGGGTGCTGCCGGGAGCGTCGTACGTCGAGATGGAGCGCAGCGGCCAGCGCTCGTTCTGCTGCGGCGCCGGCGGTGCCCGGATGTGGATGGAGGAGAACATCGGGGAGCGGATCAACAACAACCGCACCAAGGAGGCAGTGGGGACCGGCGCCGACCAGATCGCGGTCGGCTGCCCGTTCTGCCGGGTGATGCTCTCCGACGGTCTGAGCGCCGAGCAGGCCGGCGGCAACGCCCGCGAGGAGGTCGAGGTCCTCGACGTGGCGCAGATGCTGCTCGCCTCCGTGAAGGGTGAGTCCGCGACGCGTGCCGGCCGCACGGACGACGCGGTCTCCACACGTGCTGCCGCAGCTCCCCCGACGGCCGATACGCCGACCGCACCCAGCGAGGAGGAGGTCACGGAGGTCGCGGACGAGGTCGCGGACGAGGTCGCGGACGAGGGCGACGCGCCGGTGAGCGGTGGGTCGTCGCTGTTCGACCTCGGCTCGAACTCGGCCGAGCCCGCACCGGAGCCGGAGCCCGAGCCCGAGCCCGCAGCGACGACCGAGCCGGCCCAGGGCGGATCCCTCTTCGACCTCGGTTCCTCCCCACCGGCAGCCGTCCCCGACGAGCCCGAGGCCAAGGCCGAGCCGGACACCTCCCAGCCGACCGGCGACGTCCCGGCGGGCGGCTCGCTGTTCGACACCGCCGCCCCCGAACGACCCGAGCCCGCCCCGCCGCCGGTCGAGCCCGTCGAAACCGAGCCCGCGACCGCCGGCTCCCTGTTCGACATCACCCCAGACGAACCCGAGCCCGCCCCCCGGGACGACCGCGACGCCGACGAAGGAGGATCTCCGGCACCCGGTGCCGAGGAACCTCCACGGTCGGCCGGGACCGAGGATGAGCCGGCCGCCGACCCCGACCACCAGGCACACACGGACGCCGAGATCAACGAGGCTGGCTCACTCTTCGACCTCTGAGCCCGCCCCCTGACCTGCGGCGATGTCATCGTGACACCATTTGATGTCACTGGGTCCTTGACATGACGTCACTGTGATGTCATGATGATGCACATGGACATCACGCCCTACGTCGAAAGCCTCCGGACCTCCCTGGTCTCCGCCGCGGACTCCGCGGGCGACGAGACCCGCCAGGCCGCCGAGCGCCTCACGTTCGCCCTCGACTCCAGCGCTCGGCTGGCGATCATGGAGGCGGTCTCCCAGGCCGCCGCCGAGATCACCGCCGAGATGCCGAACGGTGGCGTCGACGTCCGACTCAACGGCCGCGAGCTCGACTTCGTCGTGCACGTCGCCGCCCCGACCCCGCCGGCACCGCCGCCGCCCCCCGCTCCCGAGGACCTCGACGACAGCAACCTGGCGCGCATCACTCTCCGCATCCCGGAGTCGGTGAAGGCAAAGGCAGAGGAGCGGGCCAATGACGCCGGCCAGTCGCTCAACACCTGGCTGGTCAACATCGTCCGAGCCGCCACCCGTGACGGCGCCATCAACATCGACGTCGACCTCTCCAGCATCCCGTTCGTCGGCTTCGACCCCTTCGGCGAGAAGAAGGGGCGCGGCAGCAAGCGCATGACCGGCTGGCTCTGAGCCGGCCGCACCACCCGACCACATCCCAGCAGGGGACGGCCATCAGGGCCGCTCTCCCGGCAGCCCACACCCTGGAGGAACCATGAATCGCCAGTTCGAGACCCACCAGCCGATCGACGTCGTCGTCGAGATCGGCAAGGGCCGGGTCCGCATCTTCGCCGTGGAGACCACCGAGACCTCGGTCGCGGTGGAGGGTCCCGACGCCGAAGAGGTGACGATCACGTTCGAGGACAACCTCCTCCGGGTGATCGGGCCCAAGCACAACAACGGCTTCTTCGGCCGCGAGCACAGCCTCGACGTGACCGTGACCCTTCCCGTCGACAGCAACGCCGCGACCAAGACCGGCAGCGCCGATGTCGAGATGGAGGGCCAGCTGCACGACGTACGCGTGAAGTCCGGCTCGGGCGACGTCACCTGCGACACCTTCTCGGGCGACGCCTCGATCGACACCGGCTCCGGCGACATCGAGGTCTCCGAGGCCCACGCCGAGCTGCAGATCAAGAGCGGTTCGGGTGATGTCTCGGTCGGCACCGTCCTCAAGCAGCTCGGCATCTCCACCGGCTCCGGCGACGTCGAGGTCGGCACCACCAACGGCCGCACGGTCGTCAAGACCGGCTCCGGCGACCTGCACGTCGTCACCGCCAACGCCGACGTGTCGCTGTCGACCGGCAGCGGCGACCTCACCATCGGTACGGCGCGCCAGGGCAAGGTCAGCGCCAAGGGCGCCAGCAGCGACGTGCGGATCGGCATCCCGGCGGGAACCCCCGTCTGGGCCGACCTCAACACGGTCACCGGCTCGGTCCGCTCCAACATCGAGAGCGTCGGAGCACCCCAGGACGGCCAGGACCACATCGAGCTTCAGGCCCGCACCGTCAGCGGCGACATCGTCCTGACGCAGGTCTGACCACCACTACAAACCGAGAGGAGCATCGCCATGAACCACACCGTGATCGAGGAGCAGGCCCGCTACCTGATCGAGGACCGCATCCGCCAGACCCGCCGGCCGCAGCCCACCGGCGTACGCCGCCGGCACCGGAAGGTCCGCAAGCTGAGCTGGCTGTGACCCTTTCCCACAGCCGCCTCCGAGGAAGCCGATCGCAGCAGTCCTGCGGTCGGCTTCCTGCCGTTCTCGGTGGTCGAGCCCGTCGGGACCATCGCCCCGCCTGGACTCAGATGTCGGTGACGCGGATGCTCGCATGGGCCTTGTAGCGGCGGTTCACGCTGATCAGGTTGGCCGTCAGGGCCTCGACCTGGTGAGCGTTGCGCAACCGCCCGCCGTACACGCCGCGCATCCCGGGTACGACATCGGCCAGCGAGGCGACGAGGTCGGTCGCGTCGCGGTCGTCGCCCAGCACCAGCACGTCGGTGTCGACCGACGAGATCTCGGGATCGTCGAGCAACGACGCGCTGACGTGATGGAAGGCGGCGACGACGGTCGAGTCGGGCAGCAGGGCAGCGGCCTGCTGCGCGGCCGAGCCCTCCTCGACGACCAGCGCGAACGCGCCCTGCTTGTCGAAGCCGAGGGGGTTGACGCAGTCGACGACGACCTTCCCGGCCAGAGCTGCGCGCAGCGAGCGCAGGAGGTCGCCGTGCCCGTCGTACGGCACGGCCACGACGACGACGTCGCCGGCGACGGCGGCCTCGCGGTTGTCGGCGCCGCGCACGTCACCCCCGGTAGCGCCGGCGAGCTCGGCCGCGGTCTCGGCGGCCCGCTCGGCCGAACGGCTGCCGATCACGACCTCCACACCCGCGGTGGCCCAGCGCCGCGCCAGGCCCCGGCCCTGCGGTCCGGTGCCACCGAGGACCGCGACCGTGAGCGCCATCAGATCGGGGTCCGGTGGAAGTTCTGGAACGAGCGTGACGGCGTCGGTCCGCGCTGCCCCTGGTAGCGGGAGCCGTACTTCTCCGAGCCGTAGGGGTGGGCCGAGGGCGACGACAGCCGGAAGAAGCAGAACTGCCCGATCTTCATGCCGGGGTAGAGCTTGATCGGCAGCGTCGCGACGTTCGCGAGCTCGAGCGTGACGTGACCCGAGAAGCCCGGGTCGACGAAGCCGGCCGTCGCGTGGGTGAGCAGGCCCAGCCGGCCGAGAGACGACTTGCCCTCGACCCGGGCCGCGACGTCGTCGGGCAGCGTGACCATCTCGTACGTCGATCCGAGCACGAACTCGCCCGGGTGCAGGATGAACGGCTCCTCGCCCTCGGGCTCGACCATGCGGGTCAGGTCGGACTGGTCGGCCGCCGGGTCGATGTGGGGATACCGGTGGTTCTCGAAGACCCGGAAGAAGCGGTCGAGCCGTACGTCGATCGACGACGGCTGCATCATGGCGGGGTCCCAGGGCTCCATCACGACCCGACCGGCGTCGAGCTCGGCCAGGATGTCGCGGTCGCTGAGCAGCACACGCGCACGCTACCCGGCCTGCGTCGGGCGAGCTCGTCGAGACCACTACTCGAGGTCTCGACGAGCTCGACCGACGGGGCTTCTGACACGATGCGCGACGTGAGCGCTCCCGTCTTCCACCGGTACGTCGCGCTGGGCGACTCCTTCACCGAGGGTGTCGGCGACCCCGACCCCACCCGGCCCAACGGCGTACGCGGCTGGGCCGACCGCGTCGCCGAGGTCCTCGCGACCCGCACCGATGACTTCGGCTACGCCAACCTGGCGATCCGCGGCCGCACTCTCCGCCCGATCATCGACGAGCAGCTGGAGCCCGCACTCGCGATGGAGCCGGACCTCGTCACCATCTACGCCGGCGGCAACGACCTGCTGCGACCGCGTCTCGACGTCGACGCCCTCGGCGAGGTGTACGACGCTGCGATCGGCCGCCTGATCGCCACCGGCGCGAGGGTCGGGCTGTTCACGGCGTTCGACCCGGGCGTGGGCGGTCCGTTCGCCCGGCTCCGGGGACGGTTCGCCGTCTACAACGAGCGGGTCCGTGAGATCGCGGACCGCCACGGTGCCGTCGTCCTCGACTCCTGGCGGATGCGGCCCGAACGGCCCGAGACCGTCTGGTCCGAGGACCGGCTGCACCTCGGCCCGATCGGGCACCAGGCCGTGGCGATCGAGGTGCTCGACACCCTCGGCGTCTCCCACACCCTCGAGCCCATCGAGCCGTCCGCGCTCGCCGGACACGCCCCCTTCCGGGAAGGGCGGCGGGCCGACCTCGCCTGGGTCGCCACCCACGCCGCCCCGTGGGTCCACCGGCGCCTCACCGGGCGATCCTCCGGCGACGGCGTGCTCCCCAAACGACCCACGCTGCAGGCCATCTGAGGCCGCAACGGCCCTCGACCCGGGGTCGGGTACGATCCCTGCGGTCGGTCTCGCACCGGCAGGCGGATGTAGCTCAGTTGGTAGAGCGCGACCTTCCCAAGGTCGATGTCGCGAGTTCGAGTCTCGTCATCCGCTCCGACTGCATCGCGCCGAGCGCGACACTCTGCCCACCGTCGATGTCGCGAGTTCGAGTCTCGTCATCCGCTCCGACTGCATCGCGCCGAGCGCGACACTCTGCCCACCGTCGATGTCGCGAGTTCGAGTCTCGTCATCCGCTCCGACTGCATCGCGCCGAGCGCGACACTCTGCCCACCGACGATGTCGCGAGTTCGAGTCTCGTCATCCGCTCCGACTGCATCGCGCCGAGCGCGACACCCTGCCCACCGACGATGTCGCGAGTTCGAGTCTCGTCATCCGCTCCGAGTGCATCGCGCCGAGCGCGACACCCTGCCCACCGACGATGTCGCGAGTTCGAGTCTCGTCATCCGCTCCGACTGCATCGCGCCGAGCGCGACACCCTGCCCACCGACGATGTCGCGAGTTCGAGTCTCGTCATCCGCTCCGACTGCATCGCGCCGAGCGCGACACCCTGCCCACCGACGATGACGCGAGCAAGGTCGATGTCGCGAGTTCGAGTCTCGTCATCCGCTCCGAGTCGTTCGCCGGAGCGAAGCTCCGGCGAGCGACGAGAAGAAACGAAGTCACACCCGCATGACCCGGGCGAGGGCCAAGCATCCGCCACCACCGTCCCTTCTGACGGTCTCCACACGCGGTCTGAGCCTTGCGACCGCGTGAACAGTGTGTTCCAGTGGTGTTGATGTGACTCCTGAAGTCTCGAGGTGTTTCCGATGTCCCGCGCACGCTGGATCAGTCTCGGCATCCTCCTGCTCCTGCTGGCCCTCCTGCCGTTCGTCCCGCGCGGCGGCGGCGACTCGGGCACCATCCGCACGACCGGCGACCGCACCGGCCGGGCCCCGCTGACAGCCGGCTACGGCCGGGTCACCCCGGCCTTCCAGCACGAGATCGACCGCGTCGTGGCCGATGGCTCGACGGCGGGCCGGATCCCACCCAGCGCAGCGCCGCGCACGATCGTGGACGACGTCGTCCGGTGCGCGATGTTCGAGGGCCAGCGCTACTGCCTCGGCACCGGCTGGACCGACCGCACCCAGGCCCAGGTGCGTGCCGGGCTGACCGGACTCGCCACCCGACAGGCCGCCCGCCCGATCAGGGCGACGGCCACCGGAGACCTGTCGGCTCTCGCCGCACTCCGACAGGTCGCCCGCCTGAGCCCGGCCACCCGAGCCGCCGCACAACGCACCGAGCTCACCCAGGCCGCACGCTCGGTGGCCAAGGTCTGGCTGCTACGCCACCAGATCCAGGGCGTTCCCCTTCCCCCGCAGTTCTTCCTCCGGCATCCGGAGATCCGCGAGGCGAGGGCGCGAGGGTCGCGCCGTACGTCGTCGGCGTGGTCGCCGGGTCCGCAGGCGGGCCGCCAGAAGGTGAAGCACTGGCGCGACTACCCGAAGAAGGGCGTCGTCCTCGACCCGAAGCACGTCGCTCAGCAGCACCGCACGTACTGGTGCGGCCCCACGTCGATGCAGATGATCACCTGGGGCTGGTCGGACCGCCGTCGGTCGCAGGCGCACTGGGCCGGTCAGCTCGGTACGACGACCTCCGGCACCTCGATCACGTCCATGGTGCACGTCGTCAACCAGGACACCGGCTGGGACAAGCCGTCGTACGCCGGTCCCTACATCGTGCTCGACATCCGGCACTGGACCTTCCGCCAGTGGATGCTGCTGATGGCGAGGCACGTCGTCGACTACCACGCGCCGGTGATCCTGCACCCCGTACTGCTGGCGCGGTTCTACCCCTACCTCGACCATGACGGCTCCGGGCACTTCCAGGTCGGGCGCGGCTACCGCAAGCGGGATGGCAAGACGCCGCTGCTCGGCTACTTCGAGCCGTGGAACCAGCAGCGCTTCCACCCCGACGAGCCCTTCATCGACCGGGTGCAGTGGCGCGACGGCTACGAGTCCTACCGCGCCAACCAGGCACACTTCCAGCACGATCTCGGCGTGTGAGAGACGTACGCCGCGCTCCCGCGTGGTCGCGGACGGTCGTGCTCACGTCCTGCCTGCCCCTGCTTCTCGCGGCCTGCGGTTCGGGCACCTCGTCGGCCGTCACCGTCCCGACGTCCGGTGTCCCCAGCAGCCCGAGCGCGAGCAGTCCCACCTCGACGCCCGACGCCTCGACCGGTACGCCGGAGCAGGAGGTCGGCAGCAGCAGCCACCCGGCCCTCGTCCGGCCGGTGGACGACCCGTTGGCCTGGAGCGCCGTACCCGGGTCGACCCGCGACCTGGTGACCGTCGGGCACGGATGGCGCCTCACCATCGCCGCCGGCGGCGGCACCGCGCGCCTCGACGGACCTCGGCCGCGGACCTTCCAGGCAGGTGACCACTCGACGATCAGCGACGCATTCCTGGACGGCGCCCACGCGTTGGTGGTCAGCGAGGACAAGTTGGCCGGGAGGCCCGACCTAGCGACGCTGGTCGACCTCACCTCCGGTCGCGTCACCACGCTCGACCGCTCGTCGTCGCCACCGACCAGCGTGGGAGGCACGTGGGCGCTCGGCCCAGACACGCTGGTCCATGCCACGGTCGGCGCCCATCACGCCTACTGCCTCGCCTCGGTCGACCTGCACACCGGACACGGCTCGACCGGCTGGTGCGCCGAGGCGCGCCACGGCTTCAGCCGGGCCGCGGTCACGGCCGACGGCGAGACCCTGATGACGTTCGACGACCACCACCCGTCGTGCCGCACGCTGGTCACGGTGCAGGGCGGCCGCCTCACACCGCTGCCCGGTGTCACGAGGTGCAAGGGCTGGGACTCCGCCGCCCTCGCCGGGGGCGTGGTCTGGTCGGTGGTCCCGAAGGACCGCCGGATCGAGGCCGCACATGTCTACGGCCGCTTCGCCTCCGGGTGGTACGACCTCGGACGCGGTACGTCGGGCAGCCTCGTCGCCTGCGCGGGATCGGCGTACTTCGTCCGCAACCCCGGATCCCGCTCCGACCCCGCGACCCTGATGCGCTGGACGCCGGGGGACGCGACGCTGTCGACCGTCTTCGCGTCGAAGGGCCGCGGCAACGCGTTCCTGTCCCCGCCCCGCTGCGGAAGCGACCACCTCACCGTCACGGCGTACTCCTCCGCGGGCGACCAGCAGGTGACCGCGGCGGTCGGCGCAGAGCCGTCGCCGTAGGCTCGGGCGCATGCCTGCCGACTTCACCGGGTTCCCACCCCAGGCCCTCGACTTCTACGACGACCTCGAGGTCGACAACACGCGGACCTTCTGGGAGAAGCACAAGGGCACCTACGACTACTCCATCCGGCGGCCGATGGTCGCGCTGTGCGCCGCACTGGGTCCGGAGTTCGGTGAGGCCAAGGTGTTCCGGCCGTTCCGCGACGTCCGCTTCGCGAAGGACAAGACGCCGTACAAGACAGCGCAGGGCGCGTTCGTCGGCGTCGGTCCGGCCACCGGGTGGTACGTCGAGGTCTCCGCCCGCGGCGTCCGCACCGGCGCCGGGTTCTACGACGCCTCCGGTCCGCGGATCGCCGCGATCCGGGCGGCGATCGACAACGACCGGACCGGCAACGAGCTGGCGCGGATGATCGAGAAGCTCGAGGGTGGCGGCTGGGTCATCGGCGGCCACGTCCTGAAGACCGCGCCCCGCGGGTACGACGCGAACCACCCGCGCATCGAGCTGCTCCGGCACAAGTCGCTCACGATCGGGCACGACTACGGCTTCGAGCCGATCATCCACACACCTGAGCTGCTCGAGGCCGTCCGCGACGACTGGCGCACCCTCAAGCCCTTCGTGGACTGGGTCACCGCCGTCGGGTGAGCCCTGCTCGACTGCCGACGAGCCCTGCTCAGTGGGGCTGCCAGGCGTCCTCGTCCTCGGTGTGGGCCTCGACTCCCGGCGGCAGGCTGCCGGACGCGAGGTCCTCGACCGTGACCTGCTCGAAGACATCGCGCAGCGAGTGGCGCGCCGCGATCCAGACCCGCTGGAGGGTCTCTGCCCGCGCGTTGTAGGAGACCGCCTCGGGACGCAGCCCGTAGACCGACACCAGGGGGCCGTCGACCGCCCGGATCACGTCGGCCACCGATACCTCCGCGGCGGGCTTGGCCAGACTCCAGCCGCCGGCCTGGCCGCGGTGCGCGTGCACGATGCCGGCCTTGCGCAGGTCGGCCAGGATGGCCTGGAGGAAGTTGTGGGGGATGTCCTGCAGCCGTCCGAGCTCCTCGGCGCTCACCGGGCGGCCGACCTGGGCGTCGTCCGCACGCGCGGCCATCTCGATGAGGGCGCGCAGCGCGTAGTCGGCCTTGGCGGAGACTCGCATGCGGTGAGTCTCCCAGAACCCTCGGCGGATCCGTGCAAGCCGACGTGGTCTCGGTCACATCCGAGGCTCCTCCGCACGCTCGGGATCGGGCGAGGCGGTTGCCTGCTCCTGCCCTCCGGGGCACAATTAAGTTACCGATGAGTAGCAGTACTCATGACGCGCGGTCCCGGGAGCGGTACCGGCACTCGGACGATGGGAACAGGCAGGGACATGAGCCACTACAAGAGCAATCTCCGCGACATCGAGTTCAACCTCTTCGAGGTCCTCGGTCGAGACGACGTCCTGGGCACCGGGCCGTTCGCGGAGATCGACGGAGCGACCGTCCGCGAGATCCTCGCGGAGGTCGACCGCATCGCGCGCGAGGAGCTCGCCACGTCCTTCGAGGAGGGCGACCGCACCCCGCCGGTCTTCGACCCCGAGACGCACAGTGCGCCCGTCCCCGAGGCCTTCAAGAAGAGCTACCAGGCGTGGATGGACGCCGAGTACTGGCGGCTCGGCACCATGGCCGAGCTCGGCGGCACCCCCGCCCCGTCGTCCGTCGAGTGGGCCATCGGCGAGATGGTGCTCGGCGCCAACCCCGCGATCTGGATGTACGGCGCGGGCCCGATGTTCGCCAGCGTGGTCTATCGCAACGGCAACGAACGCGACCGGAAGATCGCCCAGCACATCGTCGACCGCCGGTGGCTGACCACGATGGTGCTCACCGAGCCCGACGCCGGGTCCGACGTCGGGGCCGGCCGGACCAGGGCCACCCCCAACGACGACGGCACCTGGAACATCGAGGGCGTCAAGCGCTTCATCACCTCGGCCGAGGGCGACCTCTCCGACAACATCATCCATCTGGTGCTCGCGCGACCGTCCGGCGTCGAGGGAGCCGGCGGCCCCGGCACCAAGGGGCTGAGCCTGTTCATCGTGCCGAAGTTCCACTTCGACCCCGAGACCGGTGAGCCGACCGGCGAGCGCAACGGCGTCTACGTCACCAACGTCGAGCACAAGATGGGCATCAAGGTCTCCAACACCTGCGAGCTCACCTTCGGCGACCCCGGTGTCGGTGGCGGTGAGCCCGCCAAGGGCTGGCTGCTCGGCGAGGTGCACAACGGCATCGCGCAGATGTTCCAGGTCATCGAGAACGCCCGGATGATGGTCGGCACCAAGGCGATCGCCACGCTCTCCACCGGCTACCTCAACGCACTCGACTTCGCCAAGGAGCGCGTGCAGGGCGCCGACCTCACCGAGGCCGCGGACAAGACCGCACCACGGGTGACGATCACCCACCACCCCGACGTACGCCGTTCACTGATGACGCAGAAGTCGTTCTCCGAGGCGATGCGCTCGCTGGTGCTCTACACGGCCTCCTGGCAGGACCGCGTGACCATGGCGGAGTACGCCGGCGAGAAGGACGAGCTGGCGATGGCGGTCAACGACCTGCTGCTGCCGCTGGTCAAGGGCTACGGCTCGGAGCGCTCGTGGGTGCTGCTCGGCACGGAGTCGTTGCAGACCCTGGGCGGCTCGGGCTTCCTGCAGGACTACCCGATCGAGCAGTACGTCCGCGACGCCAAGATCGACACCCTCTACGAGGGCACCACCGCGATCCAGGGCCAGGACCTGTTCTTCCGCAAGATCGTGAAGGACCAGGGCCAGGCGCTCGGCCACCTCGCCGCGGAGATCGAGGCCTTCATCAAGGGCGAGGCCGGCAACGGTCGCCTCAAGGTGGAGCGGGCGCTGCTGACGCGGGGTCTGGAGGACGCGCAGGCCATCGTGGGCGCGATGATCAACGACCTGATGAGCGCGGACGCGTCCGCCGACGGTGGCGACATCCGCAACATCTACAAGGTCGGCCTCAACACCAGCCGACTGCTGATGGTGCTGGGCGACGTCGTGTGCGCCTGGCTCCTGCTACGCGGCGCGGACGTCGCGCTCGCCAAGCTCGCCGGCGACGTGTCGGCCAAGGACAAGGCCTTCTACGAGGGCAAGGTGGCCGCTGCGCAGTTCTTCGCGCAGACCAACCTGCCCCGGGTCACCGCCGAGCGCGCGATCGCCGAGCACACCGACCTCAGCCTGATGGATCTCGACGAGTCGGCCTTCTGAGGCAACGCGAACGAGCCGGTGGTGTCCTGCTGAGGACCCCACCGGCTCGTTGCTGGTGACGCGTCGTACGGCTAGACAGGCGGCAGGAAGGGCGACAGGCCCTTCGGCGTACCCCAGCCGGTCGGACCGTCGTACCCGGGCACCGCGGTGCAGATGTAGTTGCCCTGGCAGAACCCGTTGCTCCCGGCGACGACGTCGTTGAAGTCGCCCGGGTGGCCGTAGAGCGCACCCGCCTTCATCCCGCCCGCGCCGGCCGCACCGATCATGCCCGCGACCAGCGGCGAGGAGGCGCTGGTGCCGCCGACCTCGAGCCAACCCTGGAACTGCTTCGGCAGCGAGGTGTTGTAGATCGCCAGTCCGTCGGCCACCGCCGACACGTCACCGAAGGCGCGCATGTGGCAGGCGGTGTCGGTCTGGTAGCCCGGCTTGTCGAAGTACGCCGAGCAACCCGAGCCGCCGAAGTTCCAAGCCTTCTCGGTCCAGCCACGCGGGTCGGTCGCCGACCTGGCCAGCCTCGTACCACCGACCGCGACGACGTCAGGCACGCTCGCCGGGAAGCTGGCGGGCCCGTAGCCGAAGTCACCGGTGGAGGAGACCGCCGTGACGCCCGGCTGCTCGTACGGCGTCGCCGTGGACTCGATGCCGGTCGTCTCGATGCGACCGTAGGAGTGGTTGGTCACCGTCGCACCGTTGGCGATGGCAGCCATCGTGGCCTTGCCGAGCGCGTGGTCCGAGGGCTGGTTCGCCTCGGCCAGGACGATGTGGCAGGTCGGGCAGGCAGCGGAGATCATCTGCAGGTCCAACGACGCCTCGACGCCCCAGCCGAAGTCCTGCTGCGGGTAGTTGCCCTGGTCGCCGTTCTGGTTGATCTTCGTGAAGCACCCGCTGGCACTGGTGCACGCCGGCAGGCCGAACTGCTTGCGGTAGTGGTTCATGTCCGCCTCCGCGGACGGGTAGTCGAAGGCCACGAGGACGGCGACGGTGGTGTCCGCTCCACCCGAGGGCAGGTCGTAGGCGCTGCGCAGGGCGGGGGCTCCCCAGCCGGCCGGGTCGGGCGTGGCCCGGCCCGCGTGGCGGGTGCTCGGGTCCAGCTTGACGTAGCAGGAGACCCGCTGGTGGCCACCGGTGCGGCACAGCTTGCCGGGGTCGAACCGCTTCCCGTGGTGCCGGTGGGAGGGCCCGTGCGGGCTTCCGGGCTTGGCCGTCGGCAGCAGGTACGCGTCCTTGACGAACTCGGCCATGCTGCGACCTGCAGCGTCCGTCGCAGACACGCGCAGGCTCAGCGCCGGGTGCGCCTTCGTGCCCGTCGGCTGCCGGTAGGACACCTTGAAGGTGTTGGCGTCCTTACGGTTCAGCGTCGCGTTGTGCCACTTCCTGCCGTCGGTGGAGTACTTCACGCTCGCCGAGGCGACGCGCGCGTCGACCGGTCCGAGGTTGTCGAACGTGATCGGGAAGGAAACCTTGCCCGCCGGACCGCGACTGTCGAGGCCGGTCGGCGGCACGTAGTCCGCGCGCAGGATCGGCACGACTGCGTCACCCGTCGGTACGGCGAAGGTCCAGGAGTCGCCGACCTGCGAGGACAGCGTCCACGCCTTCGACTGCGGCCCGGTCTGGGCGCTGAGCGTGAGCTTCTGGCCGGGCGTGACGCCCTGGGCGTGCGGGAACAGGGCGCCCTTGCCCCGGCTGAGCAACGTATGCCCTCTCGACAGCTGCCAGGCGCTGTTGCCGGCGAACCCGAACTGCGTCGTACCGGCGCCGGAGAGGATCGACAGCAGGCCGTGCAGGTCGCCGCCGCTGACGCAGAGCGAGCAGCCGAGCCCGGTGCCGCCCGACTCGCTGCCCCGGTCTGCGACGGGGGTCACCGGAGCACGGAAGAACGAGATCTGGGACTTCTGGCCGGGCTGGTAGACGTGCCGCTCGTCCAGCTGACCGAAGTTGCGGAAGCTCCGGCCGGTCGTGGTCAGCGTGTCCCACGAAATGGCCGGGGTCCCCTGGAAGGCGGCATGGACGACTCCGGGACGGACCGTCGGGAACAGCTCGATGAAGGCGAAGACGTCGTGGCTGCTCCAGCCGAACCAGCCGTCGAGCGAGCCGGTCGGCCGGCCCGTGGCGTCGTGCTTCTGCGCCACCTTGGCGAAGTCCGAGGGACCGTAGGTGAAGCTCAGCTTCTTCGGGATACCGGTTCGGACCTCCTTGGCGAGGGCCACCGTCTTGATCGCATTGGCCGTCAGGGTGTGACCGTGGCTCGCGAACGGGTTGAAGCCCTTCCTCGTCCACATGTTGCCGACCTCGGTCACGAGGCTCCCGGCGGGGACGCTCGACACCGGGTTGACCTTGGGCAGACGGCCTCCGGAGAAGCCGAAGTCGATGCCCGACTGCTGTGCCGCGTCGGTCCCGATCAGGTCGAGGCTGGGGCTGATGCTCTTCTTGCCGGGGTACGACGACGACGGGCGGACCGTGGCATCGGCCATCGAGACCGTGGTCGACGTGTCGGCGCCGGCCATCACCGGCTGGTCGACCACCAGGTGCCGGAAGTCAGTGGTGATGACGAGGTAGTGGCCGTCGGGCACCGACACCTTCCACTGGCCCTGGCTGATCGCGCCGAACCCGCCCATCAGGCGGCCGTCGTCCATGTTCAGGATGAAGAGGTCGGCGCCCCGCAGCGGGTCACCGGACGCGTTCGTCGCGTTGATCGTCAGCGTGTGCAGGTCGTAGCCGCTGGGGACGGACACCGACGAGACACCCCGGAGCGCGATCTTGGAGACCCCGGACAACGAGCGTGCCAGCGAGGCGGGCAGCGCGCGGCGGGCGTCGTACGACGCGCTCGTGGCGGTGCGGCCACCGGCGGCCTTGCGCGCCGTGGCCGTGCGGACGTCGATGCCGGGCAGGCTGTGGGGGGTCGTGCCGTGCGCGAAGGTCACCGTGAGCGGCACCCGACCGTGGCGCGATGCCAGCGCGGACACGTCGAAGACGGAGTTGTCGAGCTTGCCTCGGACCGAGCGCGCGAGCTTCGGCACCAGCCACGACCGGGCGCCCGTGTCGGCGAACTCGACCGGCCGGCCGTAGTGCGGCGAGCCGGGTGTGAGCGACGCCGAGACCTTGCCCGTGGCGTCGGTGCGCAGCAGGACGCGGTCACCCGTCACGAGTGTGACGGTCCGGACGCTCGGCCTCGACCCGTGCACGAACGTGGCGACGCCGGCGCCGCTGGCCTGCTGGGTGAGGGTCGGCGCGGCCGTGAGGGCCGCAGCCAACGCCGCCGCGCTCGTCACGGACCAGGCGGCCGAGCGAACGCGGGTACGTGCTCTGAAGGACATGGTGGCCTTTCCCAAGATCTGATGTGGATGCTCAGGCATTCAACACGCCCCATGGGCGGGTTGGGGTTGCATCAGGGCCGGAAATGGCGATCGATCTCGATTCCTCTAGCGTGAGCGTGTGCTCGACGCCCTCGTCGCCGGTCTCCTGACGGGCCTGTCACTCATCGTGGCGATCGGTGCACAGAACGCCTTCGTGCTGCGTCAAGGCCTGATCCGTCAGTTCGTCGGGCCGGTGGTGGCGATCTGCTCGGTGAGCGACCTCGTCCTGATCGCCGCAGGGGTCGCCGGCATCGGTGCGATCGTGCAACACGCGCCCACGGCTCTCACCGTGGTCCGCTGGCTCGGCGTCGCCTTCCTCACGGCGTACGGCGTGCGGTCGCTGTGGCGCGCCCGGCACGCAGGGTCCCTGACCGCGGCCGAGGTCGAGACGCCGCGGCTGCGCGGCGCCGTCCTCCAGGCCACCGCGCTGACCTGGCTCAACCCGCACGTCTATCTCGACACGGTCCTGCTGCTCGGCTCGATCGCGGCGCACCACGGCCCGACCGGGAAGTGGTGGTTCGCGGTCGGGGCGGGTGCCGGCAGCATCGTGTGGTTCACCGGCCTGGGCTACGGCGCGCGGCTGCTGAGCCCGGTACTGGCGCGACCGCGCGCCTGGCAGGTGCTCGACGTGTTGATCGGGCTGACGATGCTGACGATCGCCTTCCAGCTGTCGCGCGGCTGATCAGCGTGCGGTGGTGGGCCGCTTGCCGCCGTACGTCTTGCCCTTGGCGAACGACGAGGTGCCGGCCCGGCGCGGACCGTGGTCCGAGCCCTTCGGGCCGCCCTTGTAGCCACCTGACTTGTAGCCAGGCCGCGGGTTGCTGCCCCGGTAGCCGCCCGACTTGTAGCCGCCGGTCTTCTTGCCGGAGTACGCCGTGCGGGCCGGCGCGGGCGAGCCGTGCTCGGCCAGGGCCGCGGCGGAGAGGTGCTCGGGCGCGGTCTGGATGTCGTGGTGGAGCACCTCGACGCCGGCGCTCTGCTGGGTGCGGACGACCTGCTGCACGAGCTTCGGAGTCGTGATCGTGATGACCGCACCGTCGCTGCCGGCGCGCGCCGTACGGCCGCTGCGGTGCAGATAGGCCTTGGCGTCGCTGGCCGGGTCGAAGTGGATGACCAGGCTGACGTGGTCGACGTGGATGCCGCGCGCCGCGACGTCGGTCGCGACGACGGCCTTCGCGGCGCCGGACGAGAAGCGGTGCAGGTTGCGCTCGCGGACCTTCTGGCTGAGGTTGCCGTGCAGGTCGACGGCGTCGACGCCCTGGCCGGTCAGAGCCGCGGCCAGCTCGACGGCACCCTCACGCGTCCGGGTGAAGATGATGGTGCGGCCGTTGGCCTCGACGAGCCGCACGGCGGCGTCGACCTTCTCCCGGAAGCCGCCGACGGTCAGCGTGTGGTGGGTCATCGTGGTGACCGAACCGCTGTTGGGGTCGAGCTCGTGGAGCTGGGGGTCGCGCAGGTGGGTGCGGACCAGCTTGTCGACGTCACCGTCGAGCGTGGCGCTGAGCAGCATCCGCTGCGACCCGGCCGGGGTCATCGCGACCAGCTTGTCGACGGCCGGGTAGAAGCCGAGGTCGCACAGGTGATCGGCCTCGTCGAGGACGGTCAACTCGATGTCGTCGAAGAAGCAGTAGCCGTTCTCGAGCAGATCCTCGAGTCGGCCGGGCGTCGCGACCACGATGTCGGCGCGCTGGCGGAGCTGGCGCGTCTGCTTGTCGTACGGCGTACCGCCGTAGACCGTGGTCAGCTTCAGGCCCATGGACTGGGCGAGGGGCTGGATCGCGCGGGCGACCTGGTTGGCGAGCTCCCGCGTCGGCACGATCATGACCGCGCGCGGGTGGCACGGGCGGCTCTTCGAGCCGGCCAGCTTGGCCAGGGCCGGGATGCCGAAGGCCAGTGTCTTGCCCGAGCCGGTCTGGGCGCGGCCCAGCACGTCGCGGCCGGCCATGGCGTCGGGGATGACCGACTCCTGGACCGGGGTCGGCGTCACGATGCCCTGCACACGCAGAGCCTCGATCAGCTCGGGAGGCAGGTCGGTGAAGACGTTGCTCACGGGCTCGGTGTCGGTGGTCTCGGTGTGGTCGTACTCGGTGGTTCCGGGCGCAGACATGCGTCGTACTGCTTTCGCTGGATCGGGTGCGTCCGGCGCGGAACCACGGGTGCGGATCCGGTGAGCCTGCAAGACGCTGTCTTGCTCCACCCGATCGCTGGTCTCTGCGCAGTCGGACTGCGCCACCACACCGGGCCAAAGCGTGCGAACGTGGGCCTCGACCTCGCGAGCCCCACTGGCTGCCGACGATTCTACGGGCGGCGCCCACCATCCACCGCATCGGCGCACGCGTGACCTGGGGCACGGGAGCCGCAGGTGCCCTTGCAACCTCGTAGGCTCAAGGCGTGCCGACCCTCGCCAGCATCCAGGTCGCGAAGGCGACCCGGTTGCCGATGCGTGCCGTCGACCGGGTGACGGTCGAGGCGGGCCGGGGGATCGTGGGCGACCGCTACCACGGGACCAGGCACCGCCACGTGACGGTGCAGAGCGCGACGGCACTGGCCGCCGCGGCCCGGGCGTACGGCGCGCCGGTCCCGGCCAGTCTGACGCGGCGCAACCTGACGATCGACGAGGGTGACGTGCCACGCGACCCGGGAGCCAGGATCCGGATCGGTCCGGTGCTGCTGGAGGTGGTCCGGGTCGCGGCCCCCTGCAAGCTGCTCGACGACACGATCGGCCGTGGCGCCCAGGAGGCGCTCCGCCGGCGGGCCGGGTCGGTGTGCCGCGTGCTCGAGGGCGGCGAGATCGCCGTCGGCGACGCGGTCGAGCTGGACGCGAGCCCGCGTCAGGAACCGACGGCCGCCAGCTCGGCGTAGGCGCCGCGCGCGGAGGCGCATACTGACCTCCATGCGGAAAGCGTTCGCACACGACGCCGTACTGCGGTCCGAGCCCGGCCTCGACCACCGTGCTCCGGGCGGCGCCGTGACCCTTGCGCTCTGCGGCAGCCTCGACCACGCGCCGCCGTGCCCGCTGGCGGCCCACCACACCACGGTAGAGGCGGACGGCGCGGAGCTGCGCGTGCGGATCCTGTTCGCCACCGAGGCCGCGGACGAGGAGCAGGTACGCGCGCTCGTCGACCGGGCACTGACCACCGGCGAGTGGATCTACCCCGACGGCGTGGTCAGCAGGTGGGCGCTCGTGACCTCGGGTCCGAGCGCCGTACGCGAGGACGAGTCCGAGCACGCGGACCGGCTCGTCGCGGTCTGACGAGCCGCCCTAGGCTCGCCCCATGAGCCCAGCCCGCACGAGCGACCAGGAGCGGCTCGCGGGGTACGTCGACGTCTGGTGGCAGGCGGTGGGCGACTTCACGAGCCTGCTCGAACAGGTGCCTACGGAGCAGTGGTCGACACCGACCGACCTGCCGGGCTGGGACGTCCACGCGTGCGCGGCCCACACCGCCCACCTCGAGGCGGTGCTCTCGGGTGCGCCGGAGGAGACGGTCGAGTTCGACGCCCGTTCCCACGTCCCGAACCTCGCGCAGGCCTACACCGAGCAAGGAGTGATCGCCCGGAGGGATGCGACCCCGGACGCCCTCATCAACGAGATCCGGGAGAGCGCGACCAAGCGTCGTACCTTCCTGCTCACCGACCCTCCCGACGACGCCACCGAGATGCCGCCGAGGACGCCGGGCGACATCGCGTGGAACTGGGAGTCCCTGCTGCGCAACCGGCCGCTGGACATCTGGATGCATGAGCAGGACGTACGACGTGCCGTCGGGCGACCGGGCGGGCTCGACACCGCGCCCGCCAGGCACACCGCCGACTATCTCGTCGAGGGCATGGGGATGGTGCTGGCGAGGCGGGCCGGAGCGGCTCCCGGCTCCACGTTGGTGATCGAGGTCGAGGGCAGCGCGCCGGCGGCCTTCGGCGTGTCGGACTCCGGCCGCGGCGGGGCACTGACCGAGATCCCCGCCGATCCGACGGTGCGTCTCGCCCTGGACCGTGAGGCGTTCGTGACGCTCGCCGGCGGTCGTCGTACGGCAGGAGACGTGTCGGTGACGATGGCCGGCGACGAGGCTCTCGCCGCCCGGATCCTGGCCGGGATGGCCATCACGCCGTGAGCTGGTCACCCAGCGACATCCCCGACCAGTCCGGGCGTACGACGCTCGTGACCGGTGTCAGTGTCGGCGGTCTCGGCTACTTCGACGCGCTGGAGCTCGCGCGTCACGGTGCCCGGGTCGTGCTGGCCGGCCGCAGCGCCGGCAAGCTCGCGGAGACCGCGGAGGCCATCCGAGCGGAGGTGCCCGACGCGTCCCTCGAACAGCTCGTCGTCGACCTGGCCGACCTGTCGTCGGTGCGCGCCGCCGCCGGTGCCGCCGCTTCGTTCGGGCCACTGGACCTGCTGGTCAACAACGCCGGGATCATGGCGCCGCCGTACTCCCGGACCGTCGACGGCTTCGAGAGCCAGCTCGGCACCAACCACTTCGGGCCGTTCCTGCTGACCGGGCTGCTGCTGCCGCAGCTGACCCCGGGCGCCCGGGTCGTCACGGTGTCGAGCCAGATGCACCGCGTCGCCGTCCGTGCGCCGCTGGGCGACCCGATGGCGAAGTCGCGGCCGTACCTGCGGTGGATCGCCTACAGCCAGACCAAGCTGGCGAACCTGCTGTTCACCTTCGAGCTCGACCGGCGGCTGCGCGAGTCCGGCTCGTCGGTCTCGGCGCTGGCCGCGCATCCCGGGTACGCCGGCACGCACCTGGTCGCGAACGGCCGCTTCGGCCGGTCCGCCGGCGGACTCGCCTCGATCTTCGACAAGGGCAACCGGTTGATCAGTCAGCCACCGGCGATCGGCGCCTGGCCGACCCTGATGGCCGCGACCGCCGACCTGCCGGGCTCGACGTACTGCGGACCTTCGGGTCTCGGCGAGTCCGCCGGGCCACCCCAGCTGGTCGGCTGGAGCCGACTCGCGGGCAGCCGGTCTGCGCAGCGGGAGCTCTGGGAGCTGTCCGAGCGGGTCACCGGCATCTCGTATCCGTGACCCGACCCGGTCAGGGCGCGGTGGCCGCCCCCTGGTCGGCGACCCAGAGGCCGATCAGCCCGCGGAAGTGGGCGAGGAACTGCTCGTGCTCCCGGGCCGGGTACGTCGCCTGCACGGTCTCGACCAGGAGCCGGTCGAAGCCGGCCGAGCCGACCCACTGCACCACGACCTCGTCGAGATGCCCGAGGTGCTCAGCACACCAGGCTCGGTAGCGCTCGGTCTCGAAGCGCGCGTCCGCCAGGGCGAGGTAGGCGTCGAGCTTCTCGTCGTACGAGCGGTCGGAGTCGGCGATCTCGAAGTAGCGTGCGGTCTCGAGGTCGACGTTCGGGCTCCGGCCGGTGACCAGGCAGTACACCGACCATCGCACCAGCGCCGTGATCGCCCACGGGAAGTAGTAGTGGAGCGAGGTGACGGAGACGTCGGGGCAGGCGTTGGCGTAGTCGATCGGATAGACCTCGTCGCCGGTGACGAGCATCTCGGCGGAGTTGAACTCCCAGCCGAAGAACGCGTTCACGATCCGGGAGATCGCGACCGCCTGATGGCCGGCTGACGGCGTCAGGAAGTCGTGGCTGACGGCGTAGCGGTTGTGCATCGGCTGCTCGGGCCGGAAGTCCATCACCATCGTCTCGGGCCCGATCGAGAGGGCGCGGGCGAAGTGCTCGTAGTCAACGGTCGCCTGGAGATGCATGAGCATCTCGCCGGACTCGTCGTACGCGCGATGGAGGTCGTCGGGACCCTCGATGCGCGAGACCCCGCGCCAACCGCCCCCGTCGAACGGCTTCATGTACAGCGGGTAGCCGAGCTCGGCCGCGAGCGTGTCGAGGTCGAAGGGTCGGTTGTACGTCGCACTCGTGTAGGTCCAGCGGTGGTTGTCGATCGGGTTCTTGTAGGGGACCAGGATCGTCTTCGGGACCTTGAGGCCGAGCCGGAGCATCGCGCAGTACGCCGCGTGCTTCTCGTAGGACTGGAAGGTGAACGGGCTGTTGAGCAGGTAGGTGCCGTTGACGAGCGAGGCCTTCTTCAGCCACTCGCGGGGATGGAAGTACCAGTGCGCGAGGCGGTCGATGACGAGCCCGGTGCGGACCGGGTCGGTGAGGTCGAACGGCTCGATGGTGAGGCGTTCGCTGGCGACCTGGTGCGTCGTCCCGTCGACGTCCAGCGGGCCGACGAACCGCAGGATCTGCTCGAACGCCTGGGGCCAGTCCTCCTCGGCGCCGAGGAGGAGCCCGATCAGATGGTCCTTCGTCGCACCGGCCATGGGCCGACCCTAGCCCGCCCTTTGGTGGCTCGGCGTAGCCCTTGTAACGCGCAGTTATACGCGCGTATGCCTCGTTACGAGAGCGCGTGCGCGCGTCTAACTGCGCGTTACATGGAGAAGGGCCCACCGCCGGGCGACCGGGTCGCTGGTCGAGGAGATGCCTGACCCGTTTCGCCGAGGCGGCGCCGGTCTACGTCAGCGGCATCGAGCAGCGCTTCGCGGCCGGGCTGTCCGAGGCCGAGCTGCGCACCCTCGCCGACGTGCTGCAACGCGTCCGCGAGCGACAGGCCTGACTCTCAGCAGAAGCGCGGCAGATGATGGGCGATCTGCTTGCGCCACCACGGCCAGTCGTGCGACACGTCGTGGCCCCACACGTCGAGGTCGTGGGAGATCTGCTTCTCGGCGAGCAGGTGGCCCATCCGGCGGGCGCTGGGCAGCGAGCCGGTCGGGTGGGTCTCCCAGGCACCCTGCCCGACGGTGAGCACGACGTGCAGCCGCGAGCGCAGCCATGCGAGGTGGTCGCCGTGGAGGTGGGGGACGTAGTCGCTCGGGTTGGTGAAGTACGACGCGTCGCCGCGATCGCCCCAGCCGTACCAGGTCGACGGGTCGTAGTTCCCCGACTGGCAGATGGCGATCGGGAAGAGATCGGCGCGGGTCAGCGCGATCTGCAGTGCGTGGTACGCCCCCATCGAGCAGCCGGTCACGATCGCGTCGGCCGCGCCCGGGCTGTCGTTGTCGACGTACGACGCGACCGGGCCGGTGATCCAGTCCTGATAGGCCTGGTGCCGCCGCGCCCGCTCCTCGATCGGCAGGCCGCGGTCGGACCAGCTGGCGTGGTCGAACGAGTCGACGCAGTAGAGCTTGACCCGTCCGTCGTTGATCAGGTGGGCCACCGCGCCGACCATGCCGTTGCTCTCGTAGTCCCACGCGCGGCCCTGCTCGCTGGGGAAGACGACGACCGGCCGGCCGAAGTGGCCGTAGCGGATCACGCTGCCGGCCCGGTCGAGGCCGGGCGCGTCGAGCTCGAGCTGTTCGCGGTGCATCGATCCCAGCCTCTCAGAGGTGCTTCGTCGCCTCGCGACGCGAGAGCCCGGAGAGTCGGTCGCCCAGCGAGTCGACGTACGCGCGCACCCATGCCGGATCGGTCCGGGCGTACTGACGCAGGGCCCACCCGATCGCCTTGCGCAGCCAGAACGACGAGTCGCCGAGGTTGCGCTCGATCGCGAAGGTGAGCAGGTCCAGATCCGTTTCGGCGCCTCGGAGCAGCTGGCAGGTGACCGACGTCCGCCTGAGCCAGAGGTGCGGGTCCTCGGCCCAGACGCGGATCACCGGCGTCGTCTCGACGGGGTGGCTGGCGAGAACACCACCGACCAGGTAGGCGGCAAGGTCGTCGACGAGATCCCACCAGGCGCCCGTCACGACCATGTGGTGGTAGAGGTCGAGCGTCGCGACGTCCTGCCATGGCCGGGCGACTCGGTGACGAGCCAGGGCGATGGCGGCATACCGCTCCTCGCGATGCGTCGCGTCGTCCCACCAGGTCCGGACGGTCGCCTCCCACTCGTCTCGGCCGGCGCGGGCGAACGCCTTCAGGTGCGGGCGGAGCAGTGCTCGGAGCTCGGGCGCGCTGATGCCATGGAACGGCATCGCCGACTTCATGTAGCGCTGCTGCTCTGCTGCTCGCGCGGGGTCGCCGGCGGCAGTCAGTTGGGCGCGGAGCTCCTCGAGCGTGATCACGACCAGACCCGGGTGAGGAGTTCGGTCAGGTGCGGGTCGAGGGTGTCGCGCCAGCAGGTCCAGGTGTGGCCGTCGCGGATCTCGCCCCACCTCGTCTCGACGCCGACCCGCGCGAGCTGGTCGCGCATCGCGACGTTGTTGGCGTGGTTCTCCTCCGCGGTGCCGCAGGTGAGCGTCATCGGGGGCGCGCCGGGTGCGGCTCGGGTCGCGGCGTGCAGGGTGGCCACGAAGCCGGTGACCTGGGGCCAGAACTCGAAGCCCGACTCCTGTGGGTCGAGGTGGTGGGTGAAGTACGAGCCGCTCTGGAGGAAGAGCCCGGCGAAGGTCCCGGGGCTCGTCCAGGCCGCGTGCAGGGCGGCCAGCGCGCCGAGGCTCTGCCCCATCAGCACCGGCCGCCCGTCGGTGGGGACCGCGTCGAGGAGGGCCGGGACCAGGCGGGTGGTCAGTGCCCGGGTGTACGCCGGGTTGGCGGCGTACCTCTTGTTGCGCGCGCCGGCGCTCACCAGGGCGACCCGCATCCGCGGCAGCCGGTGCGCGGCGACGAGCGCCCCGACGTACGACGTCAGGCCGCCGTATGCGTCCATCTCCGGGCCGTCCTGGCTGATCAGCAGCGGCAGGCTCTCGTCGGCGCCGGCATCGGCCGGCGACCAGAGCTCGGTGTCGATGCGGCCGACCGCGGTCCGCGAGAGGGTGAGCGCGGCCCGCTCGCCCGGCGCCCGCCCGAGGGACAGCCACTCGGGCGCGCGATAGCCCGGCAGCGCGATCCAGGAGTGGTCGCCGAACGGCCCCGGTACGACGTGCGGGTTGCTCGGGTCGGGGCCCAGCAGCCCGTCGACGTCGAGGAGGTACTCGAGCCGGTCGACCGGGAGGTCGGTCAGCCGCACCTCCCAGCCGCCCTCGACCCGCGCGAGCGACGTGTCGCCGAGCTGGAGGTGCGCCCAGACGCTGACGTGGTGGGCACCGTGCTCCGGGTCGGCGTACCGGACCACGACGTCTTCGCCAGCGACGGTCGTCACGAGCTCCTCGGGCACCGCACGACTCTAGGGGTCCGTCGCTACGGACACACGTTGGCCGCCCGAACGCTGCTCCCGGTGCGATGTGAGGCACCCAACGTGTGTCCTTGGGGCCGAACCGATGCACATATCGACATTCGATGCTATCGTTTATCGTTATGAAGTCGTCGCGGATCGACAACACACTGGCGCCGCTGGAGTTCATCTTGAGCGTGGCCACCGCCCTCGTGGTCTTGGCCCTGCTCGTGATCCTGCCGGCCACCGTGCTCGGCAGCGGCTCGTTCCTCGGGATCGGCGACAGCTCGGTGTGCGTCGTCGTCCCACAGGGAGGGGCTGGACCCATCGAGGGTCACGGTGGGGTCAACTCGATCCACGTGGTCGGCCTGAAGCCCGGCATCTCCAGCGTGGAGAACCAGGTGCGGCTCTGCGACTTCACCCCTTCGACCACCCAGAAGCTCTGGTCGACCCTGAGCGAGCTCCCTGATCTCTGCTACACGCTCGGATTCTTGGCTCTGGCCTGGCTGTTGACGCGAGCCGCGCGGCGTCGGGGGCTCTTCTCACCCCATGTCGCCCTGGGGATCGGGCGTCTGGGGCTCTTCGTGCTGCTCGGTTCGGTAGCCGTGGGCGCGGTGCGCTGGTGGGCTCAGTGGGAGATCGTCAGATCCATGGCCGATCACTCGAGCCCCGCCCGCCTGCTCGGGGCGTTCCACCTGCACTGGTCGACCTTCTTCATCGGATTCGGGCTGCTCACCCTCGGTCGGGTGATGAGCCAGTCGGTCCAGATGCAGCGCGAGATCGACAGCACCGTATGAAGCGACGGACCCGGTCCGAGGCGGACCCCACGCCGACCGAGGACCTCCACGCGGTCGAGGTCCACCTCGACAAGCTGCTCGCCGACCGCGGGATGACCCTGGCCGAGCTGGCCGAGCGGGCGGGCGTGACCGTGGTCAACCTGTCGGTGCTGAAGAACGGCCGGGCGCGCGCCGTCCGCTTCTCGACGCTCACCGCGATCTGCCGGGTCCTCGACTGTCAGCCCGGCGACCTGCTGACGGTGAGGGAGGAGTGACGTCAGGCGCGGCGCTGCGCCGCGATGCTCTTGTCGCGGGCTTCGAGCAACGGCGCCAGGCGTACGCCGATGCCGCGCTGATCCATGAGCCACGCCATCACGACGAGCTCGTCCGCGAGCGGGATGGCGTTCTCCTCGCGGAGGGATCTCATGGTGCGCAGATGCGCCTGCATGGCACCGATGGGCCCCGCCCCTTCGGACGGCTTCCGGATGAGCTGGCGATGAATCGAGGACGCGTAGAACGTCGTCAAACCGAGCATGTGCGCCCGGAACGGGACATCCGCCTCCACGATCCATCGCATCAGGTGCCCGTGCATGAACGCGCCGTAGTCCGGGCCTTCGGCGGAGCCCGTCGGCGTCAGGTCGAGACGATCGATGTTCCCGAAGCCGTCCCGGCGCACTACCCACCGGGCGAAGTCCTTGGCGCCTGCGGCGTTGGCGTCGAGCATCGAGAGCAGCTGGTCGCGACTCAGCGCGGCCGTCGGCCCGGCCGAGACGCGCTCGTGGAACCACAAAGCGTCCTCGAGGTCGACCTCGCAGGTCATGACGGCGACCGCTCCAGCGGGTCGTCGTCCGTGCGCGAGCCTGATCTGGCGTCGCGCTCTCACCTCCTCGAGGTGCTCCGGCGTCACCTCGTCGTACGTCGCGAGGTGCAGCCACCGGAAGCACGCCTCTTCCTCGTCGGGCCCCATGGCCACCTCACCGAGATGGCGCAGCGCGCGTTCGGCGGACAGCATCCCGAGCGCATGCGCGTCCACGGACCGCTCCCATCCGATCAGCTTCCGCAGGCCGGGGATCCCGAGGACCGCCACGTAGCCCAGGATCGCCTGCCCCAGCGGCATGGGAACGTCTTCCTCTCCGAGGCCGAGGTCGGCGAACACCTCCTCGGCCAGGTAACCGACGTAGCGGTGGAGGGGCTCCTCGGGGAGCTGTTCCTGGCGCGGGCCCGCCGCGTCGGTCCTTCGACGTACTGCAGGCAGGTCGGCCCAGGGTCGGCCGAGGAACTCCGGCAGCTCGTCTCCGGGAATATCCGCGAGCCCGTTGTACGACGTCCACCCGACGCGGGCGATCCGCAGCATGGCCTGGTGGGAGAGGGGCCCGGCCAGCCGAGTGGCCAGGGCTTTGATCGCGACCTCGAAGTCCTCCGGGGTGCCGCCGACCCGAGCCAGCAGTTCCAGCTCCGCGTCGAGGTCCTCAGCGCTCGCGATGGGTTCAGACACAGCGTCACCTCCGAGACGATCGGAACGCATTCGAACACGAACGACTCGCGAGCGTGTCGGTTTCGCCCACCCAGTCGTTGCCGTGCCTCCTCAACCAGCGGCATCCGGTGGTTGAGGAGGTCGTTCTACGACCGTCTCGAAACCACCGCCACGGAAGGGGCAGGATGGGCGGCATGGCCGACCCGCGCGCAGGAACTCTCGCCCAGCCGTCCGATCTCGTGGACGTCGCGCACCTGGTCACGGCGTACTACACGCTCGAGCCGGACCCCGACGACCCGTCATGGCCAGACCAGCAGGTCGCCTTCGGCACCAGCGGCCACCGCGGCAGCAGCCTGAGCACGGCGTTCAACGAGGAGCACATCGCGGCGACGACACAGGCGATCTGCGACTACCGCCGGGAGCAGGGGTACGACGGCCCGCTGTTCCTCGGCCGCGACACCCACGGGCTGTCCGAGCCGGCCTGGGCGACCGCGATCGAGGTGCTGATCGCCAACGACGTGACCGTGCTGGTCGACTCGGCCGACCGCTACACGCCGACCCCGGCGGTCTCGCACGCGATCATCCGCGCCAACGCGGGGCGGACCACGGGCGCAGGTCTCGCCGACGGCATCGTGGTCACCCCGTCGCACAACCCGCCCAGCGACGGCGGCTTCAAGTACAACCCGCCCCACGGCGGCCCGGCCGACACCGACGCCACGCAGGTCATCGCCGAGCGGGCCAACGAGCTGATCCGGGCAAACCTCGAGGGCGTCCACCGCATCACGTTCTCCCGCGCCCGCGCCGGGTGCTCGTCGTACGACTTCCTGGGCACGTACGTCGACGACCTGCCCGGCGTGGTCGACATGGAGGCGATCAAGCGAGCGGGGATCCGGATCGGTGCCGATCCGCTCGGTGGCGCGAGCGTCGACTACTGGGGCGCGATCGCAGAGCGGCACGGCCTCGACCTGACCCTGGTCAACCCGCTGGTCGACCCGACCTGGCGGTTCATGACCCTCGACTGGGACGGCAAGATCCGGATGGACTGCTCTTCGCCGTACGCCATGGCGTCGCTGATCGGGCACAAGGACGCGTACCAGATCGCGACCGGCAACGACGCCGACGCCGACCGGCACGGCATCATCACGCCGGATGCCGGGCTGATGAACCCCAACCACTTCCTGGCCGTCGCGATCGGGTACCTCTTCGGCGGCGGGCGTCCGGACTGGCCGGCCACCGCGCGGATCGGCAAGACGCTGGTGTCGAGCTCGATGATCGACCGCGTCGCGGCCGATCTCGGCAAGGAGCTCGTTGAGGTGCCGGTCGGGTTCAAGTGGTTCGTGCCCGGCCTGATCGACGGCTCCTTCGGCTTCGGCGGTGAGGAGTCGGCGGGCGCGTCGTTCCTGCGCCGCGACGGCTCGACGTGGACCACCGACAAGGACGGGATCCTGCTCTGCCTGCTCGCCTCCGAGATCCTGGCGACGACCGGGCGGAGCCCGAGCGAGCACTACGCCGAGCTGGTGGCGGCGCACGGCGACCCGGCGTACGCCCGGGTCGACGCCCCGGCCGACCGCGCCCAGAAGGCCAGGCTCGCGGCCCTCTCGCCCGACGACGTCAGCGCCACCGAGCTGGCCGGCGAGCCGATCGTCGCCAAGCTCACCGAGGCGCCCGGCAACGGCGCGAAGGTCGGCGGGCTGAAGGTGACCACCGAGAGCGCGTGGTTCGCGGCGCGCCCGAGCGGCACCGAGGACGTCTACAAGATCTACGCCGAGTCGTTCCGCGGGCCCGGCCACCTCGCCGAGGTGCAGGAGGCCGCCCGCGAGGTGGTCTCGGCGGCACTGGGCTGACGAAGGCAGGTCACACGTCGACCTTCAGCCGGATGTCGACGACGTCGCCGATGTCGATGCCCTCGCGACGGCGTACGTCGAGCCGCAGCGGCACGATGTAGCCGCCGTCCTTGGGCCACAGCGCGGTCGTCCACTCGGACGCGCCGATCTCCACGGTCACGGGGATCATCCCCCAGCCGTAGCTGACGAGGGCGGCGGTCTCCGCCAGCGACTCGCAGTCGTCCTCGGGCACCGACACGAAGTGGTGGGGCGCCGGCCCCTTCCACTGGAAGACCGGCCCGCTGAACTCCAGGATCACGGACGACACCCTACGAAAGACCTCCGACGGTGACGGCCACCGTCACCGGTGCTGGACGTACCCCCGCTTCTCGTGTGAGCCTGCCGTCATGACGGACGCCTCGCAGCCCGACGAGCGGGCGAGCTTCGAGGGAAGGCGGATGCGGGGCGCCCTGTTCCGCGACGTCGATCTCAGCGGCTCGCGCTTCGAGCACGCCGACCTCAGCGGAGTGACGATGCGCGGGGTCGAGCTCGTCGACGTCGAGATCCACGGTGAGATCTGGAACCTGAGCGTCAACGGCGTCGACGTCGTACCGCTGATCAACGCCGAGCTCGACCGCCGCGACCCCGATCGCGCCAAGATGCGTCCGACCGACCCCGACGGGTTCCGCGACGCGTGGGACATCATCGAAGGGCGATGGCGCGAGACCGTCGAGCGCGCGCGCGGCTTCGAGCCCGAGCAGCTGCATGAGAGCGTCGACGGTGAGTGGTCGTTCATCGAGACGCTGCGGCACCTGGTGTTCGCCAGCGACGCCTGGATCCGCCGCGGGATCATGGGCGACCCCCAGCCGTGGGACGCCCTCGACCTGCCCTGGGACCAGATGCCCGACACTCCCGGCGTCCCACGCGATCGCGAGGCCCGGCCGAGCCTGGACGAGGTGCTCGAGCTGCGCCGCGACCGGATGCTCACGATGCGGCAGCTCGTCGACGAGCTCACCGACGAGGAGCTGGCGTCGCAGACCGACCCCGTGGAGGGGCCGGGCTGGCCGCAGTCGCGCAGCTACCCCGTCCGCGAGTGCCTGTCGGTGATCCTCAACGAGGAGTGGCACCACCGGCTGTTCGCCGAGCGCGACCTCGACGTGCTCGAGTCACGCGCCGCGCAGGCCGGCGAGGACGCCTGACGCGTCTCCCCAACGACCCGTGAGGGTCTGCTCGGCGACGATGTCCGCACCGACCATCCGTACGACGACGAGCTCGAGGTCGCCGCACCGCGTCGCCGTCGTGGGTCCGTCATCGCGTACGTCGTCGATCACGCCGATGTCCGGCACCGCGACCGTGGCATCACCGCTGCCCTGCACGCTCATCCGCGGCTCGACCATCACCCGCTCGCCGTCGACCTCGAAGTACTGCTCGGCCCCGCCCCCGCCGGTGGCGATCGCGGTCGCCAGCGCGGTGGCCCAGACCGGGTCGCCGCACGCGTCGTACACCCAGCGCCTGCCCAGCACCGAGTGCTCCGCCGTACCGACCAGGAAGGCGTCCGCTCCCTCGAGTGGAGCGGCGCGGTAGCTGAGCGGCACGTGCACGACCGTGCCGGCGTCGTTCACGAGCAGCGCGCCCTCGAGCCCGACCTCACCGGCCGGGTCGTCGAAGCGGTACGACGCGATCGTCTGGTGGGGGTCGAACCCCTCGGCCCAGGGTCGGGTCGCCAGCCAGGCCGTCATCAGCTCGCGCTTGGTGGGATCGAGGGTCGCCTTGTGCAGGAGGGCCATACGCCGACTCTAGGGCCGCTCAGCTGTCCAGCAGTACGTCGGGTCCGGCGGTGGCGACCACACCCTCGACACTCGCCGCGAACTCGGCATCCAGGGTCACGAGTGCGTCCACCTCGATCATCCCACCGTGACGCGGGCCTCAGCCCTGCATCCACTCAGGGCGCTCGAGCAGGGCGGCGAGGACGCCGAGCCAGCGCGCGGCGAGGGCGTCGTCCACCTGCTCGTGGTCGACCGAGAGGGTCAGGGTCAGCACCTTGCCGGCGACCACGACGCCGCCCTCCACGACGGCGTCGTCGCGGACCCCACCCAGCGCCAGGACGGCGACCTGGGGCGGGTGGACGATGCCGACGGACTCGTCGATGCCGTACTTGCCGAGGTTGGTCACCATGATGCTGCCGCCCGCGGTATCGGCGGGCGCGAGGCGTTCGGTGCGGGCGCGGGTGACCAGGTCGTGCGCCCGGGCGACCAGCGACTCCAGGGTCAGCGCCCCGACGTTGCGGACGACCGGGGCCACGAACCCGTCCTCGGTACCGACGATCAGCGCGACGTCGACGGACGACTCGCGGCGTACGCCGTCGTCACCGACCGTGACGTTCATGTCGGGGAGCTGACGGTGCACCGCCCCCACCGCCTTGAGGACCAGGAGGTCGACCGACGCGCCGGTCTCGGCCCCGCCGAGCTCGGCACAGATGGCCAGCAGCCGCTCGGCGCGGATCGTCGCGCGCAGGTGATCGTGCCTCAGCCTCGACCGTCGTACGACGGGTGCAGCGACGGGTCAGCGACGGGTGCAGCGACGGGCTCAGCGGCGGGCCCAGGCTCTTCCTCGGGCTCGGGCTCGGTCAGGGCCCGCAGCGCCGGCCCCGCCTCGAACACCGGGATCGCGAGCTCGGGGGTGAAGAACGACGGCCGCGCATCCGACGCGTGGCGGGGCTGCTCGGGCTCGGGTTCGTGCACGGCTTCGGGCTCCGGTTCGGGTTCGGTGGCCGGTTCAGGTGCGGTGGCCGGCTCGGCCTCCGGTTCGGCTTCGTCGGCGGCGTCCACCCCGAGCTCGGCCAGCAGGGTCTCGAGGTCGAGGTTCCGCTCGTCGAGGTCACCGATGACGCCGATGGGCGTGCCCGCGTCGACCTGCGTGCCCGGGCCGACCAGGGTGCGCAGGAGTACGCCGGGGCGGCCGGCCTCGACGCTGAGCAAGAGCGTGTTGGTCTCCACGTAGGCGATCGTCTGGGCCGCGTCGAAAACGTCCCGCTCGCCCAGCAACCAGGAAGAGAGCACGCCCTCGTCGTCGTCGGACGCAACGTCCGGCATCCGCAGCAGACGTGCCACGCGTCGTACCCCCCGATCCCGTCGCGCCGCCGATCGCGCGGCGCTGTGGAGTCGAGGCTGATGTTAGGGGACAGCCAGGTCCCGGGTCACAGCAACCCGCCTGTCTTTGCCTTCCCGCGGCGTCGGGCACGCTCACCCCGGCCGGAGAACACTGCGCGCGCCGGTCTCACCGGCGGCCATCAGGCGCCAGATCCGCTCGACGTCTGCCAGCGGGTGTACGTCGTGGGCGACCCGGATCCGCCCCGTCGCCGCGTGCCCGAACGACGTGATCACCGCGTCGCGCCGCTGCTCCGGGGTGAGCGCGTTGTTGGTGTACCCGAGCACCGAGGCCGACCGGCTCCGGAGCACCGCGGACGACAGGGTCACCTCGTCGTCGGCGGCCCCGCCGAGGTTGACCAGCCGCCCGTGCTCCGCCAGCACCCGGGAGGCCGCGGTCGCGGCGATCCCGAACACCGGGTCGAGGACGACGTCGTACGGCCCGTGCTCGCGCAGGGACTCGGTGAGGGCGTCGAGGTCGTCGTCGAGGGGTACGACGACATCCGCTCCGGCCGCCTCGGCCAGCGCCACCGATCGCGGCCGTGCGACCGCGACCACCGAGGACGCCCCGAGCACCCGGGCCGTGCCGATCCCCGCCTGCCCGACCGCCCCGCCACCACCGAGCACGAGCACCCGCTCGCCGGCCCGCAGTCGACCCCGCCACGACAGAGCCATCCAGGCCGCGACGCCCGACAGCCCGAGTGCCGCCGCCAGATCGTCGGGCACCGAGGACTCCAGCGGTACGACGTCGTCGTCCGACACCAGGCACAGCTCGGCCAGGCTCCCGTCGGCCGGACGCATACCGGCCGGCGTGAAGAACCACACCCGTGCACCCGCCGCGAATGCGGTCGACGCCTCCACGACACCGACCCCCTGACCACCGGGCACGTACGGCGTGGACGGTACCCCGAAGTACGACGTACCCGACGCGCACAGCAGGTCGAGCGGTACGACGGGCGCCGCGGACACCCGGACCAGCGTCGACCCGGACGCGGCCGCCGGCGCCGGGTGCTCGTCGTACGACGGCGGCGAGCCGGGGGTGTGCAGAACGGCTGCCCGCATGTCAGGTCGCGATGTCGGGGTAGGGCAGCGAGAGGTGCTGCATGGCCTGGCCGTAGGCGATCTGGTACTCCAGCGGGCCGTGGTCGCGCTCGAACATCGCGATGAAGAGCGTGAGGGTGAGGAACGGATGGGCACCCATCTCGAAGAGCCTCACGTGGTCCTGGCGCACCAGCGCGTCGCGCTCCTCGTCGGTGAAGGCGAGCCACGTCGACCGCTCGCCGGTGTGGCAGTTGAGGATCGCGTTGGCCATGTCGGCCTCCCACCACGCGACCGTGCCCGCCGGATCCGCCCGGTAGCTCTCGACCAGGGCGGGGTCGCGGTCGACGGTGTAGAGGAACTTGTCGAGGAGGTACTTGCTCATCCGAGCCACCCCTCCGGAATGCTCCGCTGGTCGAGCCCGTCGAGACCCGACCCCTCCGGAATGCTCCGCTGGTCGAGCCCGTCGAGACCCGACCCCTCCGGAATGCTCCGCTGGTCGAGCCCGTCGAGACCCGACCCCTCCGGAATGCTCCGCTGGTCGAGCCCGTCGAGACCCGACCCCGCCGGAATGCTCCGCTGGTCGAGCCCGTCGAGACCCGACCCCTCCGGAATGCTCCGCTGGTCGAGCCCGTCGAGACCCGACCCCTCCGAATACCAGGTGAAGTACGCCTCCATGGTGTGGAAGAGATCGAGCGAATCGGAGTAGTCGGCGCTCACGCCGTCGCCGGCGACCCCCATCATCAGCATGAAGTCCATGAAGCCGTGGGTGGCGTTGCCCGGCTGGTGCAGGCTGTCGAGGCTCACCTCGCGGAGGCAGCCGTCGAGGTCTCCGTTCGCGATCCACTCGACGGCCCTGCGGTCGAAGTCCGGATCCGGTCCGTGCTCGCCGAACTGGCGTGGCCCCCCGAGCTCGAGGGAGAGGTGGCCGGTGCCGATGATGGCGACCCTCTGGTCACTCGGCCAGGACTCCACCATCTCGCGGATCGCCTTGCCCAGCTGGACGAACCGCTTCGGCTGCGGCAGCGGCGGCGCGAAGATGTTGGTGTAGATCGGCACGATCGGCAGGTCCGCCTCTGGGCGCAGGGTGATGATCGGGCAGGTGATGCTGTGGTCGATCCTCAGCTCGTTGCTGAACGCCAGGTCGAAGTCCATGTCGAGGCCGTTGCGCAGGATGTGCGTCGACAGGTCCTCCTGCCCCGCGAGCGTCATCCGCGGGAGGCCGAACTCGCGCTCCTCGTTGTACCAGTTGGCGTCGAAGTACGGCGCCTTGCCGACCAGGAACTGCGGCATGTTGTCGAGCCACAGCTGGTGGAAGTGGTCGCTGCCGACCATCACCAGTACGTCGGGCTCGGCGCGGGTGAGCGTCTCGCGGAACGACTCGATCTTGGCGACCCACTCGTCGGCGAACGGCGGCCGCTCGTCGCCGGTGGCGGTGCTGGCCTTCAGGTAGAACGGATGGTGCGTCGAGGCGATGACCGCGGCGACGGTGGCCATGGCGTGCTCCTCACTCCTCTGAGCCGGTGGCGGGGTCGACGTAGACCGCGTTGCGGTCGACGGCGAGATAGGCGTCCATCCCGATCGGGCGCCGCCGCTCCTCCGCGAGCTGACCGAGCAGCCCGGCGGCCCGCGCCAGCAGCGCGAAGCCGCGGAGCAGCTCGACCGGCAACCCCAGGTCGGCGAGTGCGGCTCCGCAGACACCCGCGCCGTTGAGGGGCAGTCTCCGGCCGAGCACCTGCTCGTGCGTCCGGCCGATGGCCTCGAACAACCGCAGGTGGGAGCCGCGCAGGCCCTCCTCGGCGGCGATCCGGATCAGCCTCGGGGTCCGTGGGTCCTGCACCTTGTGCACCGGGTGGCCGAGGCCGGGGACGAACGCACCCTGCTCGCGGGTCCGTCGTACGGCGTCGAGCGCCAGCGCGTCCCACCCGGCGTCGTCGGTAGGCAGGTCGGCTTGTCCTTCGAGTACGGCGTGCAGGTAGGCGCCGCAGTCCTCGGTCACCCCCAGGAACCGCGACCCCCCACCGAGCAGCCCGGCGGCCAGTGCGCCCTGGAGCGAGTCAGGCGCGGAGAGGTAGGTGAGCCGGGCTGCGATCGCGGTCGGCGTGAAGCCGTGGTCGGCGAGCGCGACGAGCACCGCCTCGAACACCCTTGTCTCACTGGGATTCGGCCGCCGCAGTGTCACCAGCCAGAAGGCGAGCTCGCCGAAGCCGACGTTGCCCATCAGGTCGGTGAGGTCCTCCCCCATCAGCCGGATCTCGTCGGCCGTCGACGTCCCCAACGAGGTGGGGAACTCCAGCTCACTCATGGCTCTCCTCGTCGGTCGAGCTTGTCGAGACCACTCCCGTCGACAGCATCCGCGCCCCGGGTGCACCCTGAGTGTGACGGCCAACGGGAGGCGCCATGCATCGGACCGGGACGGGTGACTACCTCAAGGGCGCGCTGTGGGTCTACCCGGTCGGCGCCGTGGCGCTCGCGCTCGCCGCCGGCGGCATCCTGAGCCAGATCGAGATCGGCCCCGGGTCGCCGATCAGCCCGTTCCTCTTCCAAGGTACGGCGGACGACGCGCGCAACCTGCTGATCGGGATCTCCGGGACGATGATGACGGTGATCGCGCTGGTTCTCGGCCTGACCCTGGTGGCGCTGCAGCTCTCGTCCACGCAGTTCTCCCCCCGGCTGCTCCGCTTCTTCCTGCGCGATCGGGTCAACCAGCTGACGCTGAGTGTCTTCGTGGCGACGTTCGTCTACAGCACGGCGGGGCTCTACACGGTCGGTGTCGACAACGGCCGACGCACCGACACCTACCCCAAGCTCGCGGTCACGCTCGCGATCGTGCTGGTCTTCGCCAGCCTGCTGGTGCTGGTCTACTTCGTGCACCACATCTCCCACGCGATCCAGATCGACGAGATCATGCTCGGGGTCCAGCAGAAGACCCTGCGCGTGATCGAGCACGACCTCCCGACGACCGGGGTCACCGGCGAGCCGGCTCCCGAGCCACCGGTCTGGTCTGTCTCCGTGCCGGCGTACGCCTCCGGCTACGTGCAGACCATGCGCCCCGGCTGGCTGCTCCAGGTCGCCACCGAGAGCGACCTGGTCTGCGCCGTCGCCCCGATGATCGGCGAGCACGTGATCAAGGGTGAGCCACTGGCCTGGCTCTGGCGCACCTCGCCGGAGGAGCCGCCGCCCGATGTCGCCCGCTTCTCCGGCTTCGTCCACGACGCCGTACGGATCGGGTACGAGCGGACCACCGAGCAGGACGTCGCGTTCGGCATCCGGCAGCTGGCCGACATCGGGGTGAAGGCGTTGTCTCCCGCGGTCAACGACCCCTACACCGGGATGCAGGCGCTGGAGCACATCGGTGTGCTGCTCGCCGCGCTCGCCCCGCGACCGCTCGGCCACCAGGTCCTGTACGACGGACCCGGGCGGCTCCGGGTGGTGGTGCCGGCGCGCGACTTCGCCTACTTCGTCGAGCTCGGTACCGGCCAGATCCGGCGCTACGGCAGGTCGGAGCCCCGGGTCCTCGGCGATCTGCTCAAGGTGCTCGGCACACTCGGGCAGTTCTGCCGGGACGACGCCGATCGGCGGACCCTCGCCGACGCGGTGGCTCTGGTGTCCGAGGCCGCGGAGCAGTCGATCGCCCAGGAGGGCGACCGGCGTCCGGTGACGCGCCGGGCCGACGACCTGCTCGTCCGGCTGTCCGGCTGACCCGCGCGTCACGACGACGCCTCGAGACCGCCGACGTGGTTTCGACCACCCTCACCCGCCAACCACTCCCGGATCTCGGCACCGTGCTCGTCGAGCGCGGGTGGTGGCAGCCGGTAGTCGACCGGCGTCTCGGAGAACGTGATCGGGTTGCGCGCGGACGGCACCATCGACCCACCCTCCCCGACCTCGACCACCGGGTCGAGCCCGATCTCCTCGGCGAACGCGAACCCCGCGTCGATGGTGTTGATCGGCCCGCACGGGACGGCGGCCGCGATGATGTCGTGGAACCAGTCCAGCGTCGACCGCGTGCTCAGCCGCTCGACCAGGAGCGGTCGGAGCTCGGCGCGGTTCGCCGTACGGTCCTCGTTGCGCGCGAAGCGCGGGTCGTCGGCGAGCTCGGGTACGCCGAGCACCTCGACCAGCTTGCGGAACTGCCCGTTGTTGCCGGCGGTGATGATCAGGTCGCCGTCCGCGCACGCCAGCGGCTCGTAGGGGAAGAGGCTCGGGTGGCTGTTGCCCATCCGGAACGGCACGACCCCGCCCGCGACGTACGCGCTGGACTGGTTGACGAGCCCGGAGAGGGCCGACGACATCAGATTGACCTCGACGTGCTGCCCGCGTCCGGTCTCGTGGCGGGAGTTGAGCGCCGCCAGGATCCCGATCGTGGCGTGCAGTCCGGCCATCACGTCGAAGACCGAGATGCCGGCGCGGTAGGGCTCGCCATCGGGACTCCCGGTCAGGCTCATCAGCCCCGACATCGCCTGCACGATCAGGTCGTACCCGGGCAGCACCCGCCCCTGCTCCGTCGTACCGAAGCCGCTGATCGAGGCGTAGACGACCCTCGGGTTGGCGGCGGCGACGGCGTCGTAGTCGAGGCCGAAGCGCTCGAGCCCGCCGGGTCGGAAGTTCTCCATCACGATGTCGGCGCGCCGGGCCAGCTCCTGCGCCGACGCGACGTCGTCGGGGTCCTCGAGGTCGAGGGCGACCGAGCGCTTGTTGCGGTTGACACCCAGGTAGTACGTCGCCACGCCGTCGCGCACCGGCGGTTGCCAGGACCGGGTGTCGTCGCCGGCCGGCGACTCGACCTTGACGACCTCGGCGCCGAGGTCGGCGAGCAGCATCGAGGCGTAGGGGCCGGCCAGGATCCGCGAGAAGTCGGCGACCAGCAGCCCCGCCAGGGGTCCGCTCGGTCGCTCGGCCATCGGAAGTCCTTTACTGAACTGCGGACAGGTGTCCGTCCGAGTCAACAAGCGCGCATCGAGCGCGTCAAGACCTTGACACCCGCCCGCCCCAGGTCGACAGTGACCGCTAAGCGGACAGACGTACGAGACACCGCTGGTCGAGGCTTGCTCGTCGGTCGAGCTGGTCGGGACCGGCGTCACCCGCTGGTCGAGCTGGTCGGGACCCGCCGACAGATACGGAGGAACCATGACCGACATCGGACCGATCGTCCTGCGCGGAGGCACCGTGCTCACGATGGACGACACCCACACCGTCCACGAGACCGGCGACGTCCTGGTCGTCGGCGACCGGGTCGAGGCGGTGGGGCCGAGCCTCGACGTACCCGAGGGCATCCGCGAGATCGACGCTTCCGGCGGCATCGTGATGCCGGGGATGATCGACACCCATCGGCACATGTGGCAGACGGCGATGCGGGCGTACGGCGCGGACTGGACGCTGACCCAGTACTTCGTCTGGTACTACCTCGAGCACGGCCGGAAGTTCCGCCCCGAGGACATCCACGCCGGCAACCTGGTCGCCGCGTGGGAGTCGCTCGAGGCCGGCGTCACGACGACCGTCGACTGGTCCCACGGGCTGCAGTCGGTCGACCACGCCGACGCGGCGGTCGACGCGCTGCAGTCGGTGCCGGGCCGGTTCGTGCTGGCCTACGGCAACATCCAGGCCGGCCCGTGGGAGTGGCTGCCGAGCCCGGAGGTCCGCGACTTCTTCGCGCGTCGTCGTACGGGCTCGGACATGCTCGGCTTCCAGGTCGCCTTCGACGTGACCGGCGACCCGGCCTTCCCGGAGAAGGCGGCGTTCGAGGCGGCCCGCGAGCTCGGCCTGCCCGTGACCACCCACGCCGGCGTCTGGGGCGCGACGAACGACGACGGCATCCGGCTGATGCACGAGGGCGGGTTCATGACGCCGGAGAACATCTACGTGCACGCGGCCTCGCTGACCGCGGACGCCTACCAGCGGATCGCCGCGACCGGCGGCTCGCTGTCGGTGTCGACCGAGTCGGAGCAGAGCGCCGGGCAGGGCTACCCCCCGACCTGGCAGGTACGCCGCTACGACATCCCGGTGTCGCTGTCGATGGACACCAGCGTGTGGTGGAGCGGTGACCTGTTCTCCGCGATGCGGACGACGCTCGGCGCCGACCGGTCGCGCGAGCACCTCGAGGCGCACGCGAACGGCGACACGATCACGCAGCTGCACCTCCGCGCCGAGCAGGTCGTCGACTGGGCGACCCGCGGCGGCGCCCAGGCCCTTGGCCGGGACGACCTCGGCCGGTTGACCCCCGGCGCCAAGGCCGATGTCGTCCTGATCAAGAACGATCACTCACCGGTGTCGTTCCCGTTGCTCAACCCCTACGGGCAGGTCGCGTTCCAGGCCCAACGCGGAGACGTGCACACCGTGATCGTGGACGGTCGCGTGGTGAAGAGCGACGGCCGGCTCGTGGACGCCGACCTGGCCGCCGTACGTCGTACGGTCGAGGCGACGGTCGACCACCTGAGGTCGGAGATGGGCGAGGAGGCGTGGGCCGCGGGCATGAACCCCGCGCTTCCGGAGGATGACAAGGTGCTCGACAACCCGTACCAGTACACCGACTACCAGTCCGAGAGCACGCACGGCGCCCGCGGCACGATCTTCGGCGAGCCCGGCTCGGGCAGCTAGGACGCGGCGGTGGCGGGACGTGGCTCGGGACGGGACTTCGTCGAGTCGCTGGCGCGCGGGCTCGACGTACTGCGGGCCTTCGGCGAGCACCACCGCGCGCTGTCACTCGCCGAGGTCGCGACCGCGACCGGCCTGGCCCGGCCGACCGCGCGACGGCTGCTGCTGACCCTCGAGGAGCTCGGCTACGTGCGCTCCCACGACGGCACGTTCACCCTGACGCCGAAAGTGATCACGCTCGGCACGTCGTACGTCGCGTCGCTCGGGCTGTGGGAGGTCGCCCGCCCGCACCTCGAGGCGCTGGTGGGGCAGACCGGCGAGTCGTCGTCGATGGCGCAGCTGGACGGCAGCGACATCATCTACGTCGCGCGGGTCGCGGTGCCGAAGATCATCGCCCTGCGCGTCGACATCGGGACTCTGTTCCCGGCACCCCAGACATCGCAGGGCAAGGTCCTCCTCGCGGCTCTCCCTGCCGACGAGCTGGAGGCCACCCTCGCGATCCCGTCTCGGGCCGGCCTCCCGCGCTACATCGGTCGTACCGACGCGCAGCTGCACGAGGAGCTGATCCAGGTCCGGGCTCGCGGCTGGGCTCTCGCCGACGAGGAGCTCGCGCCCGGCGTCCGCTCGATCGCCGTACCGGTCCGCGACGGCACCGGCACCGTCCGCGCCGCCATGAACGTCACCGTGCACGCCGCCGAGACCTCCACCGAGCTGCTGCTCGACCAGCACCTCCCCCGCCTCCTCCGCGCCGCCGGCGACGTGAGTGCCGACTGGGTCACCTGGCAGTCCCGCCCCCACGCCGACGCACCCCCTCGGGCCGAGAAGGCGCACTGAGGAGAACCGTCGGGCACCGTCGGTCGAGCCTTGGCCCGTCGGTCGAGCCTTGGCCCGTCGGTCGAGCCCGTCGAGACCCACGGCACCGTCGGTCGAGCCTTGGCCCGTGTCGAGCTTCAGACCGGCACCGTCGGCCGAGCCTTGGCCCGTCGGTCGAGCCCGTCGAGACCCACGGCACCGTCGGTCGAGCCTTGGCCCGTCGGTCGAGCCCGTCGAGACCCACGGCACCGTCGGTCGAGCCTTGGCCCGTCGGTCGAGCCCGTCGAGACCCACGGCACCGTCGGCCGAGCCTTGGCCCGTCGGTCGAGCCCGTCGAGACCCACGGCACCGTCGGTCGAGCCTTGGCCCGTCGGTCGAGCCTGTCGAGACCCACGGCACCGTCGGTCGAGCCTTGGCCCGTCGGTCGAGCCCGTCGAGACCCACGGCACCGTCGGTCGAGCCTTGGCCCGTCGGTCGAGCCCGTCGAGACCCACGGCACCGTCGGCCGAGCCTTGGCCCGTCGGTCGAGCCCGTCGAGACCACGGCACCGTCGGTCGAGCCTTGGCCCGTCGGTCGAGCCCGTCGAGACCCACGGCACCGTCGGTCGAGCCTTGGCCCGTCGGTCGAGCCCGTCGAGACCCACGGCAGGCCCCAGCGACGCTGTCCAACCGACCGGCCCGAGGAGCACCGCCCTCGGTCGCCAGGCGGAGGGGGAAGACCCCCCCGAGGGCTACCCCCAGACCCCGCCGTACCAGTGGGTGGAACTACCACGACGCCTACGGGCACAACACGTGACGCTCACCTATAGAAGGCACATTCGCGGGAACGACGCATTCCCTGCCGTCCGCGCGGATCGTGGCATAGGAGGGCGTCCCTGGAGGCGGTGCGCCGGGTCAGGGACTGGGGCGCAGGCCCCGTGGCGTCTCAGCGGATGGTTCCGACGTGTCCTGTGCGGTGCGGGCAACGACCAGACATAGACCAGCGAGCACCAAAGTGACCGGCCCCAGCAAGAACCGTTCCCATGGGCTCTGAGACGCGAAGTTCGCCAGTGCCCCAACCGTGAGGAGCACGGTGAGAACCCACGACGCGATGCGCGCGACCGGAAGTGGAAGCCAGGTAACGGTGAGGCCGCCACGCCGCAGAATGACCGCTGCTGCCACGGCGTAGACCACGATGGAGATACCACTGCCGACGCGCAGTGGTGAAGGCAACCGGCCTTCGTTGCCTCCTCCCCAGGCGGCCTTCCCGAGGGGAGCACCTGCTGCGAGGGCGAACTGGTAGGCGGCCATACCCGTGAAGCCGAAGGCGGCGGCGATGGCGGCTTTCCAAGCGACAGTTCGTTTGGTCATGGCGATCATCCTTCATGGCTGTACGGCGCGACCTCCGCACCTACAGCGTCCACTCAGCGCGCTCAACGCCGTAGGGGACAACGGCCTCACCTCGTGCCGCGGCTCCACCAAGGCGTAGTGCATGCTGCTGCGGCAGAGCGGTCCCGCACGTCCGCACTTCAAGCAGATCCGTGTTCTGAGCTCGCCGCCGGATCGCGGCGGAGTGGGGCAAGTTTGTCCGCCGCTTCCCGGCGGTTTGACGCATCTTGATTGAGCGACTCGGTTGAGCGCCGGTGGTGTAAGGCAGGCCCGTTTAGGACAGCCGGCGGCGGATCCACCAGAGGCAGCAGCCGGTGAGGACTGCCGACGCGGCCAGGTACAGGCCGGTCTCGGCCCACTGCAGCGGCCAGAACCGCGACTGCGGCTGGTAGACGACGTGCTGCCGGTAGCCTTCACGCGTCAGTCGTGCCAGGCATGGTTCCAGGCCACCGCCTGTGGCCTTGGCCTTCTGTGCCGCAGTCGGCTCGGCCGGGCGTGGTGGGCAGTCGCTGAACCAGCCCGGCAGAGCGGCGGGCTCATCGTGGGTGTTCCAGGTGTTGTTCTCCAGGATCCAGTCTCCGCGGTTGCCGGTGTGCACGGTGATGGTGAGCGGGCCACCTGGGTGTTGCTCTATGTCATGGACCATGCCGACGGGTCGGCCATTTGTCGCTTGCTGAGGGGAGGTCGACGCGAACGTGCCGAGTCCTGCCGGCCGACCTGGCGACAGTCCAGGCAGCCGGCGCGCTGGTCGTCGGCACCATCTCGGCCGAGCAACACTCCCGTCGTCTGGCAACATTCCTGTTGTGACGAGCGGACTGGATCTGACTGGACGCGTGGCAGTGGTCACGGGGGCGGGAAGCCCGACCGGCATCGGCTTCGCGGTATGTCGGCGGCTCGGTGAGCTGGGCGCCGCCGTTGCTCTGACGGCCACGACCGAGCGGGTTCACGAGCGGGTACGTGAGCTGCAGGAGGCGGGCGTCGGCGCGACGGGCGTGGTGGCAGACCTCACGGTGCCGACGGCGGCAGAGGAGGTGGTCGCGACGGCCATCGACCGATGGGGACGCGTCGACATCCTGGTGAACAATGCCGGGATGGTTTCGGTCAGCGACCGGGACGCGATGTCGGGCGGCGTGGACGGCCTGCCGTACGAGGACTGGCTGCACAGCCTGCGCCGCAACCTCGATACGGCCTTCCTGATGACCCGCGCCGCCGTGCCGGCCATGCGCAGCGCGGGGTGGGGGCGGATCGTGATGGTCTCCAGCGTCACCGGGCCGGTGATGGCGATGCGTGCGGACGCGGCCTATGCCACGGCGAAAGCAGCGATGGTCGGGCTGGTCCGCTCACTGGCCGTGGACCTGGCCTCCGACGGCATCAATGCGAACGCCGTCGCGCCCGGCTGGATCGCCACCGGCTCGCAGACCGAGGACGAGGTGAGGGAGGGCCGAACCACCCCGATGAGACGCAGCGGGACACCCGATGAGATCGCATGGCCGGTTGCGTGGCTGTGCACTCCTGGCGCGGCGTACCTGACGGGTCAGTGCGTGGTGGTGGACGGCGGCAACTCGGTGGCCGAGGAACGGGTCCGGTGAGAGCCCGGGGCGCCGTCAGGGGCTGACACGAAGGGTGTCCTTGAACGCCTCGATGAGTAGGTCGGCGTGCTCGTCGCCGAAGATCAACGGTGGCCGGATCTTCAAGGTCGCGCGCTCCTGTCCGGTACGACCGATCAGCACACCCCTCTGTCTCATGCCGTCGACGGTCCTCCCGGTGCGGCCCGGGTCGGGACGACCCGTGGCCGGATCCACGATGTCGACAGCGACCGCGAGTCCCCAGCCGCGTACCTCGCCCACCTGCGGGTCCTCGCTTGCGACACCACGCAATGCCGTCAGGAGTCGAGCCCCCGTGGCCGCCACCCGGGCCACCACGTGCTCCTCCTCGAGCGCCCGAAGCACTGCGACCGCTGCCGCGCACGCCGCGGTGCCGCCGCCGAACGTGCTGAAGTAGTCGGTGTCCGCGATGAAGGGGTCCACCAGCTCCGCGGGGCCGCAAACAGCGGCGACCGGGTACCCGTTGCCCATCGGCTTTCCCAGCGTCACCAGGTCAGCCGGCACCTGGCCGGCGGAGAAGCTCCACAGGGCGGCGCCGGTCCGCCCGTGCCCGGCCTGTACCTCGTCCGCGACGTACAGTCCGCCCGCCGCGTGCACCGTGGCTGCGGCCTCGGCGGTCCACTCGTGAGCCGGCCCCCGGATGCCGTCGCTGGTGAACACACCGTCGACGAACATGGCCGCCACGCCATGGCCGCTGGCGGCGAGGCTCTCGACCGCAGAGGCCACCGCGACCAGTGAGAGGGGCGGAGGGGCCACCAGCCGCATGTGTGGCGGGGGCGGACTGTCGCCCCAGCTCTCCGGTGAGAACGCGAACGTCGCCTCCGTGACGCCGTGGTACGCCCATGAGGTCACGATGCCGCCCGTGGCGCCGGTGGCATGCCGCGCGATCCGCCATGCCAGGTCGTTCGCCTCGCTGCCGGAGTTCACGAGCAGAACGCGATCGAACCGAGCTGGGAGGGTGGCCAACAGCCGTTCGGCCAGCTCGACGGGAGCCTCCTGCAGGTAGCGGCTGTTGGTGTTCAGCGTGGCCAGCTGCGAGCAGACGGCGTCGACGACCGCCGGGTGAGAGTGCCCCAGCACCGGCACGTTGTTGTACGCGTCGAGGTAGCGGCGCCCGTCCGCACCCTCGAGGAACACCCCTCGGCCCCCCACGAGATGCACCGGCTGAGCGTAGCTGACCTCCAGCCCGCCCAGCACCTGCGAGCGCGCGCGGAGCAGCTCGGTTGTGGGCCGCCGGCGGTAGGGCAGCCCACGCCCGCGGTACGGCCGGTCGGCGTCGCCGCCGGCCAAGGCGGTGGTGAACCGCGCTGTCAGCGTGTCCAAGCCGACGTCGAGCATGGCCTCAAGCTGGTCATACGCCGCCTGGTCGATCTGCGGCGCGGAGCCCAGCTGCTGGGTCCGCCAGGCGGTGATCAGCACACAGGCGGCGTAGCGCCCGGCCATCAGGTCGGCCAGGAGTCCGACCTCCTGCGCCTCCAACGGTGTGACGGCGGCATACCCCGACAGCACCTCGTGCGCGACGTCGAGTGCGTCATCTCGACCGCACAGCAGATCCGCAGCGGCGACGCCCAGGTCGCAGACCAACGCGGTGTGCGTCATGTCCCCGAAGTCGGTGATACCGGTGACCGCTAGCGTGTCGTCGACCAGCACATTGGTGGGAGCCATGTCGTTGTGCACCACCTGGGCACGAACCGTGGCCAGCTCTGGTGCGACCCGATGCTCGAAGCGGTCCAGAACGGCGCGCAATGCCGGACGCCGCGACTCATCGACCGCCGAGAGCCAGGGCCGCAGCTGCGGGAGACGCTGGATGTCCCACGCGATCGGATAGGCCGCGGCCGGGTGCACGAACCCCCGTAGCGCCTGTCCCAGCCGGGCCGACATCCGACCCCACTCCCGAAGATGCGTGGGGCCCATCTCCTCCGAAGCAGGATGCCGACCCTCCAGCCAGGTCATGACCCACGCCAGTGAACGACGGCCATCCAGCCCGGTTAGCACCACCGAGCGCTGCCCGTGGCGGGTCGCCACCACATCCGGAATCGGCACGTCGGGCGCCACGGCGCGTATGTGACGCAGCGCTGAGTACTGGAAGTCCACCACGTCCTCCGTGTCGGCAGGGTTGTGCACCTTCAACAAGTACCGACCGTTGGACGCGTCGATCCGGAAGTTCCGGTCTCGCTCACCGTGGACGGCGGTGAGGTCTCCCTCCAACCCCCACGACGCGTCCAAGGAGTCGTGCAACACGGAGAGATCGAGCTCTGGCGCTGACACGGCCAGTGGGTCGTTCGTCGATGCGGTCACCGGACCATTCTGGCGGCCCACACAGCCGGTGCATCGACCACGGCCCCAGCACAACCGAATCGCGGCGGAGCGTCGTGTCCCGCACTGATGCGACATGTCCCGGTCGCCGTCCGTTGTTAGGAGACCGGCTTCGTCCAGCCAGGCGAGTCCAGCGGAGTGTGATCGGCGGCCGGTCGAGGGCCGCCGATCTCGTGGTCGAACTGGCGGAAGGCCCGCTCAGGAGGTCCAGTTGCGCAGGCGGCGCGGCAGCACGACCCCGAGCACCACCAGGAACGCTACGAAGAACAGCGGGATCGGGCCGACGCCGAGGAAGGAGCCGACGAGCCCCAGCGGGGGCCAGACGCCGAGCATCCACTTCGGGAGTAGGCCTTCCCGCCACGAGCCGGCGGCCAGCAGGGCGAGGCCGATCATCAGGCCGAAGGCGCACAGCGGGTAGATCGGGCCCCATACCAGCTCCGAGCCGGCAAGGACCGAGGCCATGCACTGGATGACCAGCTCGGTCATGCACAGGCCGTAGACCCAGATCCCGGCGGTGCCGAGCCTGCCGTCACGGCCGTTCTGGAGCCGGTGGAAGCCGAACGTTGCGAGGAACAGACCCAGGCCGTGCGGCAGCGCGGCGCCGGTGAGCACGTAGTCGGTGGCGTGGAAGTCGCCGCCGTGGGTGCTCGTGGCTAACAGCATGGTCAGTCCCATCATCAGGAGGCCGACGATCGCGAGGCCGATGCCGACCAGGGTCAGGCGCAGCCAGAAGGTGTCGGTGCGTGCCTCGGGCTGGAGGGTTGTCGGGGTTGTCGTGGTCATCGGTTGTGTCCTTTCCGGAAGGTGTGGCAAGGACGCTAGGTACGGCGGAGTGCACCGGTCGTCCGCCCAGAAGCCGAGTCCGGTCCTCCCCGCGGTGTCCTTCCCAAGGAGGACCCCAAGTGCCGTGAGCCCTTCTAGGCTTGCTGGGTGCCGGGGCGTGCAGGGCTGACCAGGTCGGATGCGGTGGTCGCCGCGGGCTTTGTGCTGGCCGGGCTCGCCGAGGCAGTTGTGCTGCACCGGCGGACGCCCGGGCTGCTGGCGTTCACGGCCTGCGGTGCGCCCCTGCTGAGTGTTCTAGCCGTGCGCCGGATTCGGCCGGTCGTCCCGCTAGGCGTCATCGCGGCCTTCGCCGTCTTGGGTACGACGGTCCAGACCGTGTTCTGGCCCCGCGCGGGCGACGGTGGCGGGGTATGGCTGTTCGCGTTGATGTTCGCCTCATACTCCCTCGGCACCCACGGGCGTGGCCGCCAGGTGGTCCTCGGCGGACTGCTGCCGCTGCTGGTTGGCCTGGCGATCGACCTGCCGACCATGTCCGGCTGGGCCCTGGTCAACGGCATCCTCTTCCTGACGACCTTCGTCGGCGTGCTACCCACGGCGGTGGGCAGGGTCGTCCGGGTGCGCCGGGAACGGCTCGCCGCCCTCGACGAGCAGCGTGGCCTGATCGTGCGCGAGCAGCACGGGCAGCGGAAGGCCGCGGTGCTGGCCGAGCGGCTCCGGACCACCGAACGGCTCCAGCCCGCCTTGTTGGACGGCTTGTGCGCGCTCGCGGACCAGGCGGACGCTGGTACGGATCCCGGCCAGATCGAGCAGGCCGCCCGCCAGCTTCTCGGCCGCACCCGGGAGGAGGTGGTGGCGTTGACCGCGCCGGTCGACGTGCCGGACTCGACCGTGCCGCCTCCGGCCGAGTATCTGCACACGTTGCGGGCGGCAGCCCAGCCGTGGGCTGTGCTCGCCGCCGGGGCGATCGGCGCGGGTCTGGCGCTGGAGTCGACCGTGGCGCTCACACTTTCGGCTTCGGCGTGGGTGGCGGTCGTTGCCAGCGCCGCGGTCGGACTGCCGGTTGCTCTGGTGTGGTGGCGGCCTCTGGCCTCCCTGGCGGTGGCATGGTGCGCCGTCGTGGCGTTCTCGCGTCTGGTTGCGCCGTTGGACGGCTCGCTTAGCGGCACCGCGTTCACCCTGTCAGCCGCGTTCGCGGTCGGGGTGTTGTCCACCCGGCGCGGGGCGGTCCTCGGTCTGATGCTGTGCTGGCTCGGCCAGCTGGTCGGGGTGGGTGGCGGCGACCCGTTCGGGGAGGCGGTGATGATCTTCGTCTGCTGGCTCGGCGGTCTGGCCGTCAACGAGGTCAGCAAGCTGGTGGAGCAGAGCCGCGCCAACAACCGGCTGCTCGCGGGGCAGGAGGCGGTGGCACGGCAGCGCGCCGTCGTCGAGGAGCGCCTTCGCCTGGCCCGGGAGGTCCACGACCAGATCGGACACAGCCTGACGGTGGTCGCCCTCCAAGCGGGAGCTGCCCGCCGGATGGCCGGGACTGATCCCGACCGTGCCCGGGAGGTGATGGGGACGATCGCTGAAGCGGCACGAGAGGGCCTGACCGTCATGTCGGGCGAGGCCGCCACCGACATGGCCGCACTCCTCCAGCGCACCCGAGCGGCGGGCTTGAGCCTCACTGCAGAGGTCGCCGACCTCGACGCCACGGGAATGCTTGACCCCCAGACCCGAGAAGTCGCCTACCGGATCGTGCAGGAGGGGCTGACGAACATGCTGCGCCATGCACCCGGAGCGGACGCCACTGTGACAGTGCGCCGGGAGTGCCAGGTCCTGAACGTCACTCTCCTCAACGGCGTACCGACCCGAGCAGGCGGCACCCCGGGAGGTGGACGTGGCCTGGCCGGGCTACGGGAGCGGGTGACCGCCCACGGTGGTGAGCTGGGCTGGGGACCTCGCGGGGACGGCGGCTTCGAGGTGCGGGCAGTGCTGCCCGTCCGGCGCGAGGAAGCCGGTCGATGATCACCGTCGCCATTGCCGACGATCAGCCACTGGTACGCAGCGGTCTGCGGATGATCCTCGAGGGCGAGCCCGACATGCAGATCGTGGGCGAGGCTGCCGACGGTGCCGAGGCGGTCACCCTCGTGACGGCGTCGCAGCCCGACGTACTCCTGCTCGACGTGCAGATGCCCGGCGTCGACGGACTTGACGCGTTGACACAACTCGCCGCGACCGCAACCACCACGAGGGTGCTCATGCTGACCACCTTCGACCTCGACGAATACGTCTACCGTGCCATGCGCGCCGGAGCCTCCGGGTTCCTGCTCAAGGACATGCCCGGCGAGGACATTGCCGCCGCCGTCCGCCAGGCCGCCCGCGGTGCCGACGCACTGCTCGCGCCCGCGCTCACACGTCGGCTGGTCGACCGGTTCACCAGTGACCGGCCACAGGCCAGCACCCCAGCACTGGACCGGCTCACCGCCCGCGAGCTCGACGTACTGCACCTGGTCGCCCGCGGCCTGTCCAACGCCGAGATCGCAGCAGAACTCTTCATCGGCGAGACCACGGTCAAGACCCACGTCGCCCGAGTCCTCATGAAGCTCGGCCTGCGAGACCGCGTCCAGGCCGTCGTCGTCGCATACGAGGCAGGGCTGACCAGTCGCACGATGGAGTCATAACCAGAACAGCCCGTCGCCGATGGTGCGCCGCGGCAGAGATCTTGCTGCGGCGCGACGCACTCACGGCGGGTTGGACTGTCTTCGTGGATCGACTGAGGCTCCGCAAAACAGCGCTGCGCAATCCTCAGACATCAGGACTACGTCTGACCCGGAGGTCACACGTACACGTGGCGACGCCGTCTGGCGAAGTGACGCGGGTTGAGATCGCGCCGACACCCGGCGGAATCGCCAGGTCCGGTCTCCTGGCGCGACTGATCGTCACCGGCGTCCTGGCACCCGGTATCGGTCCCAGGATCGCCGCCGTCGAGCCCAAACCCATCATGCGCGCCGTGCTCCGTGGCGGACTCGGCGACAAGACTGCCCTCCGGCCGGACTACCTCGATGAGCTGCTCAAGGTCGGCCGCCGACCCGGCTACCCGACCGTCGCCCGTGCCGTGTACGCGAACCTCCCCTGTCTCATCGCCGCCCGCGCCCGCTACCCCGAGGCCAGCGCACCGGTCCACCTCATCTACGGAGAGAAAGACTGGTCACGATTGTCAGACCGCAAGGCCAACAGGCAGCTACTCCCCACCGCTGAATTCACCCAGGTGCCGGATGCCGGCCACTTCGTCGCCCTGGAAAGACCCGACGTGCCAGCCAACCTGCTGAATTCGGCGGCGCAGCGCGTCCAAGGAGCTCCGCCCCTCAGGCGGGCGTAGCGGCGCTCCGTTGACCGATGTCCGAAGGCGCCTGGCTGAAGACATCCCATCTGTCGTGCCGCCTGCTGCATTCTGGGTCACCAAAGTGGGCGATAGAGACCGCCAGCTTCGGAGTCGCGGGAGTCTCAGGGCGACCCGACGGCGGACGGTCGACCCACTCAGCCTCCGTCTCGCGGCTCAGTTCGAGCCGCTGCCCCTGTGCCGCTCCGCCAGGCGCTTGAGGTTGAGCAGCTGTTTGCGGGCCATGACGAGGTCGCCGACAGACAGGGCCGGCGCGGTCAAGCGTCCGGGTGGAAGAATGACCTTGAGCAGGAGACGTGTCGAGCCGTCGGCGGGAACGAGCACGTAGGACATCAGACCGCCCATGATCGAGGCTGTGAGCTGTACGCCCGGCTCGACGCTGAGGATCCGACCGAGTCGACGGTCCCCCGCCGTCGTGAAGTGCTCGCCGATGACAGGCTCTGCCAGGTTGAGCAGCTGCTGGGGTGACCTACGCCCTCGATTGTCGATCCAGTCGAAGGAGTACGGCGCGACCCGGATCTGTGCGACCCACGGCCATACCTCCTGCGCGGGAGAGAGCACGGTCAGACCGCGCCACACCTGCGCACAGTCGGGCGCGGCGAAGTCATCGCAGGGGTAGTGCCGGGCGACCTCATCGGCGGTCACTCCCCAGCGGTCGGCGATCACGGCCTGATCACCCTTCGCGTCGTGGGCGCGCCGGAGCCGTTCACCGGCACTTCCGAGGCCGGCTCAGAGCTGAGCGAATCGTCCGGCCGCAATGAAGGCGCAGATCGCGAGGATCCCGACGACCACCCCGGTCTGCTTGGGCTCGCGGAGTGATGCGTGGGAGATCGCGGCGCCGTACATCACCAGGCCGAGCCCGATCGCGGCAACCGGCGTGAGCGCTCGGGCCGTGTTGCTCAGCCACGGGATGACGAGACCGACCACCGCTGCGAGCTCGCACACCGCGACAGCCCGGACCAGGGGCATCGGGAAGGCCCCGATCCCGCGCTGACCCATCGCGATCAGCCTCCTCCGTGGGAGCAGCGACTTCACCGTCCCGGAGAACAAGAAGATGCCGCCGACCAGTGCGGTGGCGACCCACAGTGAAATGTTCATACCCCTTGAGACGAGCCACCGTCGACACCTGTGACGCCCGGCGGCCGACGCCCCGCGTGGGTCTGGCGCCCTTCGGCTCGACGAGTGGTCGCCACCCAGACCCCGGTCCATGCGCGTCTGTCCGATTCATCGACACTCCGTCGTCTGCACGCCTCATCGTCGCTCACGCCGCGCGCAGTCCGTCGCGGCAGGACCCCCATCACCGCCAGAAGACGGGCGCCGGCGGCGGAGTGGGCTGCGATACGTTGCGGGGCGTGGCAGGAGAGGGACCCGCCCCGGGTGGTGAGGCCGGGTCGACGGCGGGGAAGGACGGGGAGGGACGCGGGGAGCGGTTCATCCTCGACCAGCTGACCGACCGGCTCGACACGCTTCGGCTGCTCCGCGAGGACGACCCGCAGCGGGCGGATGTGATGCTCGAGCAGTTCGGGGCGGCCGGGCGCGTGGAGTCGCAGATGCTGACGCAGCTCGGGCAGCGGCAGCCGTTGGAGATCCCCGACCGCTTCCCGCAGGGCCACCGGACGGTGATGCGGGCGATCGAGGTGTTCGATCGCAACGCGGGCCGGCCACCGTCGTCGTTGCGAGCCGGGCTCCTCAAGCCGGTGGCGTCCCTCGTCGTACAGCAGCTGATCGGGATCGTGGCCCGCAACTACCAGCGCTCGGTGATCCAGCACCTGCGCCGGCTCTACGCCCTGCGCGAGGCGAACAGCGTGCCCGGCAGCGCGGAGTACCGCATGCTCACGCTCGCCCGACGCCAGCTCGACCGCGTGGCGGAGGACCTGTCCAAGCGGTCGAGCGGCCTGCCGGCCTTCCTGGTCGGGGGCGCCGCACTTTCGGCGGTGTCGTCGGGCGCCCAGGAGATCACCCGCAGCACGCTGGTCCTGTTGATCGTCGCGGCCGTCACGGCGGCCTTCGCGATCGCCGCGTTCTGGTGCGTGATCACCGCGGCCGCGATCGCGCGCCGGCGTACTCGGATCGCCCTGGACGCGCCGCTCCGGGCTCTGTACGAGACCGTCGGGGCCGCCGGAGATCCACCGCGCGACCGCAGCCGCGACTTCGTGGTGTACGCCGTACTCCTGCTGGCCCTCGCCTGGGTCGTCGTACCCCTGGCGCTGGCGCTGGCCCTCAACCTCGTCTGAGCTCGGACGACCTCGTCAGGCGGGATCGACGGTCCGGGTCATCACGCAGTTCTTCTGCCCCTTCGAGCGCTCGAAGACGAAGCCGGCCTCCTCGTACATCCGGCGCGTGCCGTTGTAGAGGAAGGACGCCGACATCTTCTTCCCCTCCGGCTGCTTCGACATGTCGTGCGGGTAGCCCTCGACGACCCCGCCGCCGGCCTCCGCGATCAGGTCGAGGGCTCCGCGCAGCGCCAGCGCCGCGGCTCCGCGCCGTCGATGGCGCTTGTCCACGAAGATGCAGGTGACCCGGTAGTCGGGCGGCGTGACCAGACCCGCCTCGTACTCCAGGCGGTGGTGGATGTTGGGCAGCTCCTCCGGGGGGCCGTACTCCGCCCAGGCCACCGCCTCGTCGCCGTCGAAGACCAGGGCGGCATGGGCTCGCCCCTCCTCGACCAGGTGGCACTTGAGGTCGCGGTTGCTGTCGAAGGTGCGGTCCTTGTCGCGCAACAGGGTGTGGAACCACGTGCACCAGCACCCGCCGAAGATGCCGTTGTGCCGTGCGACGAGGTCGGCGAAGGCGGGCCAGGTGTCGGTGGAGAGGGGCCGGATGGTGAGCTCGTCCATCGAGGTCTCGGCAGCCATGTGCCCAGGGTAGAACGCATTCCGGACGATCCTCGTCCGGTTGTCGCGGGTACGTCGCGCCCGGCGTCCATGTGGTCTCGACAGGCCCGACCGACGGTTGCTGCCCGCCCCGTGGTCTCGACAGGCCCGACCGACGAACGTCGGGTTCGGCTCTCTGTCGGGGAGAGGCGCGAACGAGTACTTTGCGCGTGAGGCGTTCGCCTCACCCGAGGAGGCAAGAGCCATGCCCGACTTCCCGTCGCTGGCGCACGTAGCCGTGACCGTCACTGACCTGGACCGAAGCACCCAGTGGGACACCGCATTGTTCGGCTCGGGTCCGGTGCTCGACGAGGACGAGGAGGGCGGCGCATTCCACCACACGGTCTACCTCCTGGGTGGAGGGCAGCTCTTCGGGCTGCACGCCCACACACAGCCGGCCACCGAGGGCTTCGATGAGCGCCGCACCGGTCTCGACCACGTGTCCTTCGCCTGCTCTGGCCGAGGCGAGCTTCAGAGCTGGGCCGACCGGCTGGACGAGCTAGGCGTCTCCCACGACGGGATCAAGGACGCCGGCTACGGGTCCGGCGTCTCGTTCCGCGACCCCGACGGCATCGCCCTCGAGTTCTTCGCACCTCCTGGCGTCGACTGACCCTGGTCGATCAGCCGCCGGACCTCGCCTCGATCGCGCCGAGGTCGCGTACGGCGTACCGGTGGTGCTCCCACTCCTCCTCGAGGATCACGTGGAGGCACGAGAGCGTGGTCTCGGGGTCGTCGGGGCTGTGCGGGTTGCGGCGCTCCGTCGCGAGCTCCTCGGGCGTGACGGTGGCGAGGAAGTCGCGCACCATCGCGACCCGGTCGGCCCGCGCGTCGAGCACTGCGTCGTACGACGGGGCGGTTGCGGCCGGCGAGAACGACTCGGTGTCGTCGCCCTCGGTCGCGTCGTCGAGCAGGCCGAGGGGATGGAAGGGCTGCTCGATCTCCAGCACGCCTCGGCCCAGCCACATGTCGGTCGCGTGGACGAGGTGCCGCAGCGTCTGCGCGAGCGACCACTCCCCGTCGACGGACTCGTCGACCGTGCCGTCCGGCATCGTGGCGACGCGGTCGAGAGTCGCCGCCCAGGCACGCTGGAGCGCGCCCCAGGCCGCCCGCAGACCATCCGGATCCGCGGCACGCTGCTGGTCGCGGCCGGGGAAGCGCCGGTTGAGCTCGGCCTCGACGTACGGCGCCACGTCGACGCCGTTGACCAGCAGGGAGCCGCCGTCGCTGAGCAGCCACGGTGCGTCGATGTCCGCGCCGTCCACCTGGACTCCGCGCATCACGACGCCGGACAGCTCGGACCCGACGAACCGGGCGCCGCTCAGGTCGGCATCGACGAACCTCGCGCCCCGCAGGTCGTCGGACCGGTTGAAGGTCGCCATGCACGTCTCCTCACCACAGCTCGGCGTCCGAGTGACGCGCGCGCCCCGGACGATCCCATCACAGAGCCGGAGCTCGCGTCACCGTGGAGCCACCTGGCCGAGCTCGCCCGGGTGCTCGAGACCTGAGCGCGACCGCCCGTCAGTCCAGATGCAGCTGCTGGGTCAGGAACGCGTCGCGGTCGGCCTGGGCGGCGTCGGTCAGCTGGTGGTCGGCGCCGTCGTACAGCTCCACCTTGGCGTCGGGACTGGCCTGCGCGAACGCGTCGCGTACGTCGCTGGGGATGAAGAAGTCGTCGCCGGCCCACTGGAACAGCACGTGCTTGCCGAGGCGTGAGGTGTGCCCGACCGGGTTCAGGCCGTGGAAGAGCGCGTAGTAGTCAGCCCGGGCCTGGCCCTCGAGGCCGAGCCAGAACGTCGCGAACCAGTTGCCCCACAACGAGTCCGGGGTCTCCAGGACCAGGGCCGAGACGCGGTGGTCGCGGTCGGCGAGCAGGCTGCCGTACATCGCGCCGTAGTCGTGGCCGACCACCGCGATGCGCCTCGGGTCGACGGCCGGGATGTCGGCGAGCTTGCTCAGGGCGCGCTCCATCGCCGCGACCTGGTGGTGGATCAGCGTGACGTCGTGCTTCGTGCCGTCGGGGTCCGGCACCCACGGGAAGTAGCCCTGCGGGAGCACCGAGACCACGCCGCGCCGCGCCAGCCCCACGGCCTCGCCGAGGTACTCCGTGTTGTCGTTGTGGATCTGCCCGAGCCAGTGCAGGAACAGCACGCCCGCGGCCGAGTGGCGGGGCAGCCGGCCGGCCGGCTCCACGACGTACGCCGACACCCGGCGCTTCTGACCGGGCACCTTCAACCGGACGTCCTTGACCACCACCCCCGGGTGGCCCGCCTCCGGTGCGCGATCGCCGTACGCCGAGCCGGTGCTGCCGGCCGCCGCCAGCACCAACGCACTCGAGACCACCACTGCCATCCATGCCCGCCTACGGCTCATCTGTCCACTCCTCGTCAGTTGCTCAAGCCCGTTGACACCTGACGCGACTCTGCAGTCAGTAGTATCAGACGTCAAGGTACTGACGCCACATCGATATCCGATCGTGTCCGGAGGAGGAGGCGCCGATGAGCGCGACCACGTCGTCGTTCCCTCCCGACTGGCTCGAGCGCGGCATGGACCATCCCGCGACCGATCTCGATCTCGCCGTACTGCTGGTCAACAGCCACGACCTCCTCGACGAACCGGCCGACCGGCTGGGCGACCTGACGTGGCTGACCGAGGCGTTGACCCGGGTGGGTCACCGCGACCTGGCCGCTGCCCTGACCCGATCGGACCTGCCTCGTCTGCGCTCGCTGCGCAGCCTCCTCCGCTCGGCGTTCGAGGCCCGCGACCTGAAGACCGCGGCTGACGTGCTCAATCCCCAGCTGGTCAAGGCGCGGGCCGTGCTCCTGCTCGACGTGACCTCACGACCGGCCGGCGCGAGGTTCGTCGCGAGGCCGGACCTCACCGGGTACGCCGCGCTCGCGGCCCGGCTGCCGTCCGCCCTCGCCGGTCACCTCGCCGAGCACGGCGTCGGGCGGCTCGGCATCTGCTCGAGCGACCCGTGCCGGTGCGCGTTCGTGGACCGGACCCGGGCCGGTACGCGACGCTACTGCTGCACCGTCTGCAACGACCGGTACGCAGCGCGCGCCTACCGCCGACGCCGACGAGGCGCCGGGACCTGACACCACCACACCGAGGAGCTCGACCATGACCGTCCGCCAGCTGCGGGTCGTCGTACACGCCGAGGAGTACGAGCAGGCGGTCGCGTTCTACCGCGACGCCCTCGGCCTGCCCGAGGAGGCCGCCTTCGCCGGTGCCGACGGTGCGCAGGTCACGATCCTCGACGCGGGCCGGGCCACCCTCGAGATCGCGAACCCGGCGCAGGTGCGGATGATCGACGACGTCGAGGTGGGGCGCCAGGTCAGTCCGCACATCCGGATCGCGTTCGAGGTGGACGACGTCGCCCACGAGACCGACGCGCTCGTCGGCTCCGGCGCGAGCCTCATCGCACCGCCGACCGAGACGCCGTGGCGCTCGCTGAACGCGCGGCTGGCCGCGCCGGCGGGACTGCAGCTGACGCTGTTCGAGGAGCTCGGGCCGACCGCGGACGAGTAGCCGTTGAGCGTCGTACGCCCACGTGACACGCTCACTCGTATGGAACGCGTGTGGGTGTTCGACCGGCTGGCGATCTCGGTGGCGCGGATCGACTTCCTCGATCCCAAGGTCGCGGAAGAGCCCGATGCGCGGGAGCGAGGGGTCCGCATCGAGGTACGCCGAGCGAGCACCGAGACCGAGGGCACGATCTACGTGTCGTCGAGCATGTCCCTGCAGCCGGCGATCTGTCGCATCGACTTCCTCGAGTCCGCGCCCGGTGCGGCCGATCGGATGCACTGGCACCCGGACATGCCGTACGGCGAGCCGGGCGACCGCACCCTCGACGCCGACATGCCGGCCGACCCGGTCGGGTGGCTGACGTCGTACCTGCGCAACCTCCGCGAGTTCCTGGTGCGGGCCGGCGTCCCGGACGTCGAGACCATGACCTGCGATCTCGAGGACATCGAGGCGACCGCCGACGAGATCGGCACGGCGGTCGCGGACGGCCTGGCCTGGACCCGTTCGACGCCCTGGCTCGACCTCGCGCGTGACGAGAGCGGCATGCCGGCGCAAGCCGCGCCTGCGTCACACTCGTGACATGACGAGGCGATTCCGCGGCGCGACCGGGGCGGGGGCCGCCCTCGTGCTGGCGCTCTCCGTCGTACCCCTCACATGGGCCTCGGCCGCGCCGACCCGGCACGCGTCGCACTGCAGCAACCAGCACCAGTTGCACCAATGGGGCGTCCGCCGCCTCGCCGAGCAGACGGTGGTGGTCCCCGTGCCGGAGACCGAGGTCGGTCTCGCCGAGCCCGAGATCGCCGACGGAGCCGGGGGCGTCATCCTCTTCGGGTCGCGGGCCCCGGACGACCTGGCGACTCGACTGGCCCAGCTGCGCGGGCACGCGCCGGACGGCATCGAGCCCCTCGTGATGACCGACGAGGAGGGTGGCACGGTCCAGCGGATGGCCAACCTGGTCGGCTCGGTCCCGTCGGCCCGGCACATGGGCTCGACCATGAAGCCGGCGCACATCCACACCCTCGCCCACCACCTCGGTACCCGGATGAAGGCCGCCGGGGTGACCATGGACCTGGCGCCGGTCCTCGACCTGGACGGTCGTGCCGGCCCGAACGACGACGACGCCATCGGGACCAGGTCGTTCAGCCCGCGCCGGCGCGTGACCACCCCGGCAGGGCTCGCCTTCGCGCAGGGCCTGGAGGGCGGCGGCGTGATCCCGGTCGTCAAGCACTTCCCGGGCCTGGGCAGCGCGAACGGCAACACCGACCTCCGGCTCGCCGCCACGAAGCCCTGGCGGCTGCTCAAGAAGAACGATCTGCTCCCCTTCCAGGCCGCCGTCGATGCGGGAGTGCCGGCGGTGATGGTCAGCAACGCTCGGATACCGGGGCTGACCAAGCTCCCGGCCAGTCTCGCCAAGCCGGTCGTTCACCGGGTGCTCCGCCGTCAGCTCGGGTTCCACGGCCTGGTGCTGCCCGACTCCCTCACCGCGGGGGCGGTGGTCGCAGCGGGGTACGGCGTCGCGCGCGCCGCGGTCCGCTCGCTGGTGGTCGGCGACGACATGGTGCTGTTCAACACCACGTCCGACCAGCTGTCGGCGACGACCAAGCACATCGTGGACGCGCTGGTGGCCGCCGTACGGTCCGGAGACCTCTCGCGCGACCGCCTCGAGGCCGCGGTCGGCCATGTGCTGTCGGCCAAGCACGTCGACCTCTGCGCGCAGCGGTGAGCGCCCTAGGCTGCGGCCATGGAGCGAACCCACTTCACGGTGGCCACGCAGTCGGGTGAGCTCTCGGGTTGGCTCTCCGGCGAAGGCCCACGGGTGCTGGCGATCCACGGCGGCCCCGGCATGAACTACGACTACCTCGACGACGCCGTGACGGAGCTCGCGGCTCACTACCAGGTGGCCACCTTCCAGCAGCGCGGTCTCGCGCCGTCCACCGACCAGGGTGAGTTCACGGTCGCCGAAGCGGTGGCCGACATCGCCGCCGTACTGGACGGCCTCCGTTGGGACACCGCCTACCTGGTGGGCCACTCGTGGGGAGGCCATCTCGTGTTCCATGCCGCGGTCGCCCTCCCCGGGCGGATCTCCGGAGTGCTCTCCGTCGACCCACTGGGCGCGGTCGGCGACGGCGGCGCTGAGACGTTCGGGGCGGAGATGGCGGCGCGCGTGCCCGAGGCCGACCGGGAGCGCGCCCGTGCGCTGGACGAGAAGGACATGGCCGGCGAGACGACGCCGGAGGAGAGCCTCGAGGCGTTCTCGCTCTTCTGGCCGTCGTACTTCGCCGACCCCTCGACAGCCCCGCCGATGCCGCACGTGGAGTTCTCCCAGCCGGCCAACCAGGGGCTCTGGGCCGACCTGGCGGCCCGCCTCCCCGAGCTCGAGTCGTCCCTCCCGTCGATCACGACACCGATCGGCGTGCTCGTCGGAGAGCGGAGTCCGATGCCACCCCGCGCCGGCACCGACAGCGCGGCCCGCATCCCGGGTGGTTGGTCCCACGTCGAGCCCGGCGCGGGTCACTTCGTCTGGTACGAGGCGCCCGGCTGTGTCCTGGCGGCGATGGACCGCCTCGTGAGCGGCGGCTGACCGGGACGTCGTACGACGCGGTGGACGCGCCTCGACGGGTTGAGCGAGGCTCGCGCCATGACTGCTGCGCGTGCCCTCACGGGGAGCTGCCTCTGCGGTGCCGTCACCTACTCGGTCACCGGCGCCCTGCGGGACGTCCTCAACTGCTACTGCGAGCGGTGCCGCCGCTTCACCGGGCACCACCTGGCCGCCACGGATGCGAACGTCGCCGACGTCGGCATCGACGACCCGACCGGGCAGCTGACCTGGCATCCGGTGCCGGGCGCCGAGTACGGGTTCTGCCGGACGTGCGGGTCGTCGATGTTCTGGCGGGCCGAGTCGTCACCGACGCGGATGTCCATCTGCGCCGGGACTCTCGAGCCACCGACCGGACTACACACCGTCGAGGCATGGTGGGTCTCGCAGGCGAGCGACTACTTCGTTCGGCCGGACCTCCCCGAACGCCTCACGGAGTGATCGACACGTCGTTCGACTTCCGGACCGACGCGTCGGGGAGGGATCCCGACGCCCACAGCCCGATGCTGCGCCGTTACCACCAGCAGCTGTGGAGCAAGCCCTTGCCGGGCGGTACGACGTTCACCCTGCTCGACACCACGCCCGGCGTCTATCTGCACCACAGGTCCGAGCTCGGCGAGTTCTTCCTGACCAGCGACACGGTGATCCCGACGTACACGCGGTGGGTCTCGATGCAGCACCTCGTCACGCAGCTCTCCGAGCGGGAGAACGAGGCCTTCCGCACCCTCGGCTACACGATCGGCGGGATGATGGTGTTCCCGGGCAACCGGGTCGACGGCAGACAGACCATCAACGGAGCTCGAGGCTTCAGTCGCCGGATCGCGGACCGGCTGGACCTGACCCTCGAGTGCATCCGCCGTCACTACCGGTCGCAGGCCAGCCCGCTCGACATCACGCTCCGGCGGTACGCCGACTTCTTCGCGGTCTTCGACGACTTCCGCGGCTACGTGGACTTCTTCCTCCTGCACGACCTGGTCACCGATGCGTACGACGGGGTGAGGTTCTTCCTGCCCTTCGACGACTTCACGACGCCGGCCGTCCCGCGAGACGTCGACACCTATCGGGAGTACCGACGGCGGAGCATCGAGTTCGTCACGGCGCGGAACCTCCGGATCGGGCACTCGGCCCGCTAGGTTCGTGCGACGGCAGCAAAAGGCCACGTGCCTGGTCGCCGGCTTCGCGCTGTCGACCGCCCGAAGCTGGAGGTCTCGCCCGGCGATCCGGACCGGGAGGCGAGAAAACCCGTGTCGCCCGGCCCCTCGTGCGTTCTAGCCTCGTCACTCGTGGAGATCCGCCTGTTCGACGAGTCGGCCCTGGCCGACGAGACGGTCATGCGCGACTACTACGACGTCACCCGCCGGGCCGAGCTCCACGGCCGGCCGGACGCGCCGTTCTGGGACTTCGGCGAGTTCCTGGGTGCCATGCGCGCGACCGACAGCGGCGAGCGGCAGGAGCTGTTCGCGGCGTACGACGGCGACCGGCTGGTCGGCACCGCCGCGATGTGGTCCTTCCTCCTGGAGAACCTCGACAAGGCCTGCTTCCGGATGGGCGTCGACGTCCCCGACCGCCGCCGGGGCATCGGCCGGGCGCTGCTCCAGCGTCTGGAGCAGGTCTGCAAGGAGGATGGCCGGTCGCTGATCCTGGGCGACGCCCTCCTACCGTCCGACGACCGCGAGAGTCACGCCTACCGGCGGTTCGCCGAGGCGTGCGGCTACGAGCTCGCCAACTACGAGGTGGTCCGCCACCTCCCGCTGCCCGTCCCCGACGGGCAGATCCAGGACTGGGTCGACCAGGCCGCGCCGTACCACGAGGGCTACCCGATCGAGACGTTCGTGGGCTCGGTGCCCGACGAGCTCGTCGAGTCGCTCTGCCTGCTGCTCGGTCAGCTCGCCGTCGACGCGCCCACCGGCGAGATCGACTTCGACGAGGAGGAGATCACGCCGCAGCGGTACGCCGAGATGGTGACGGCCACGGCTGCCATGGGCCGGGTGCGCTACGAGACGGTCGCCCTCACCCCGGACCGCCAGGTGGTGGCCCAGTCCACGCTCGCCGTACCGCTGGAGGGGAGCACCGAGGTCTACCAGTGGGGCACGTTCGTGCACCGCGAGCACCGCGGGCACCGGCTCGGCCTGGCCACGAAGGCGGTCAACCTGCGCGCCGCCCAGGCCGCCCGCGACGACCTCACCCTGGTCACGACCCAGAACGGCGAGACCAACGGCTACATGGTCTCGATCAACGAGCGCATGGGGTTCCAACCGATCGAGGTCGCGGCCGAGTTCGTCAAGCGCCTCTGACCTCGGCCTCTCACAGGTCGGTCGCGCGCGGATGGCGGGGCGTACAGACCGACCTCGCCACCGCCGGGCAGGAGGACGGGGGTGGGCCGCCCCCACCGCTCGTCGGTGATCTCCTGGGTGAGCTCGACGCCCTTGGCGCGGAGGTCTCGCACGGTGGCCTCGACGTCGTCGCACATGAAGGACAGCTCCTGGCCGGCCGGACCGTCGGAGGGGTGCACGGCCAGCTCGGCCGGCGGCACCTTGAAGATCAGCCACCCGCCGCCCGCGTCCACATGCGGCTGCTCCAGGACGTCCGTGAAGAACGCGCGGTCAACTTCCGGATCGCGGCTGAACACGATGACCTGGCTGCCGTTGTTCACGTGTCGAGGCTACGGGGCAGGACCCGTCACCCCGTGTCAGAGGCCGGGGTTGTGATGACCCATCACTCGGGCCCAGGTCACCGTCGGGACAGCGGAGATGCCGCCACCCGCCATGGCCGCACCCAGACGGGAACTCATGAAGTCGGCCTGTGCTTCCTGAGACTCCCAGACCTCGATCACGTAGCCGCGGCCGGCGTCCGATACCCCGGCCACATGCGTGATCAGGCCTGTGGGCCAGTCACCCTCGCCGGTCTTCGGATCCAGGCCGAGCTCCTTGTTGACCTTGAGGTAGTCAGCCTCGTCGAGGCCGTCGAAGTCGAGAATGAGTAGTTCAGCCATCGCCCCTCCACAGTGCGGTGCGGCGCCACTGCCGCGTCCCGCACCGAGTCTGACCGCGCACTGCCGGGTTGACAATGGACCCAGGGGGTCACGGGGTCCAGGCCGTGGCCACCTGCCGCGTCGCGGCGTTCAACCGGTTCCAGACGTTGATCGAGGTGATCGCGATCAGCAGCGCCGAGAGGCCCTGCTCGTCGTAGTGCCGGGCCGCCTCGGCCCAGACCTCGTCGGGCACCGGGTCGCCCCGGTCGGCGACCCGGGTCACGGCCTCCGTGAGCTCGAGTGCGGCGCGCTCGGCGTCGGAGAAGTACGGCGCGTCGCGCCAGGCCGCCACGGTGAAGAGCCGCTCGTCGCTCATCCCTTCCTTCTTCAGGTTGGTCGAGTGGAGCTGGACGCACACGCTGCAGCCGTTGATCTGGCTGGCCCGCAGGTGCAGCATCTCCAGCGTCTCGGCCGGGACGCCGAGGCACTCGGCAGCGTGGCTGTACGCCGTGAGCGCCTGCAACGCGGCGGGGACGACGAACACCGGGTGAGTCATCCGTGCTTCCATGGTCTGTCTCCTGTCACATCGGCCCTGTTCGCTCCGTCATCTGGGTGACGGATCTCGAGGAAGGAACCTGACAGTGGAAACCCAGGAACAGCTGGCCGGGCAGTTCGAGGAGCACCGCGAGCACCTGCGCGGGGTCGCCTACCGCATGCTGGGATCCGTGGGCGAGGCGGATGACGCGGTCCAGGAGGCCTGGCTTCGACTCGCTCGCACGGACACCAGTGACGTGCGCAACCTGGGCGGCTGGCTGACCACCGTGGTCAGCCGGGTCTGCCTCGACCTGCTCCGCAGCCGCAAGTCACGGCGCGAGGTGTCCATCGACGCGCACGTCCCCGACCCGGTGGTGACGCGCCTCGACGCCGACCCCGCCACCGCGGCCGAGCAGGCCGACGAGGTCACCCTGGCCATGCTCGTCGTACTCGACGCGCTGAACCCGCGCGAGCGGATGGCGTTCGTGCTCCACGACATGTTCGGCGTCCCCTTCGACACGATCAGCGAGATCGTCGGCAGTACGCCGGCCACCGCGACCCAGCTGGCCAGTCGGGCCCGCCGACGCGTCCGAGGAGCCCCGCCGGCCGTCGCGGACCTGGCCACCCAACGCCGGGTCCTCGATGCCTTCAGGTCCGCCGCCGAGCGCGGCGACTTCGAGGCTCTGGTGGAGGTCCTCGATCCCGACGTGACGCTGCGCGCCGATGCGGGGCCCGGCGGCGGATCCGCCGTCATCCGCGGCGCGCTCGAGGTCGCCTCGCAGGCTGCGGCGTTCCGGCGCTCCGGCCACGAGCAGGAGCAGGTCCCGGTGCTCGTCAACGGCGTGGTCGGCATGCTCTCGCTGCGGGATGGTCGTCCGGTGTCGGTCTTCAGCCCGGTCTACCGCGACGGCCGGATCGTCGAGATCAACATCCTCGCCGATCCCGAGCGTCTCGCCAGGCTCGACCTTCCGTCCTGACCCGCGCGACGTCTAGCGTGGCGGCATGGCTACTTCGAACTCGAGCATGAGCATGAACAAGGTCATCCACGGTGCGGTCCGGCGAGATCTCGATCGCTTCCGAAGCGCTCTCGGCGCCTTCAGAGACGGTGACCGGGAGCGGGCGGAGGCGCTGCATCGCGCCTGGCTCAACTTCGACGCGCAGCTCACCGAGCACCACGAGGGTGAGCACGAGATCGCCTGGCCGGCCCTGAAGGCGATCGGCATCGCGGAGCCGACCATCGCGTCGTTCGACGCCGAGCACGAGAAGATGGCCGCCGACCTGGCGGCCACCCGCGACGCGATGTCGACGCTGCGTCGTACGGCGACCCGTGCGGACGCCGACGCCGCTGCCGCCGCCATGGAGACCCTCCAGACGACCACGGTGACCCATCTCGACCACGAGGAGCAGGAGACCGAGTCGGCGCTGTCCCAGCACGAGAGCGACCCCGTGATGAAGGAGATGGGCAAGAAGTTCGGCCGTCGCGTCGGACCGGCCAAGGCCGGGATCTTCTTCGCATGGGTGCAGGAGGGCGCTACTCGTGAGGAGCGGACCGCCCTCGCCGCCAACGTGCCGCGGCCGGTGCTGGCGATGCTCGGCGGGATCTTCGGGCGTCGCTACCGCAAGGAGGTGGCCTCCGTCTGGTCGGGCTGACCCGACCCCGGCCCGGGAAAGGTTCAGCCGCGGGCGGACCCGATGACGGCCACGTCGATGCGTTGGCCGTCCGTGCCTCCGGACACGTGGCGAGGGTTGGACTGGTGACACGGAGGAGGTCCGTCTCCTATCGTGAGGCTGACTGACCGTTCAGTCCCTACTCCGATCGGGGCCCGCCATGGGACGCCTCACTTCGTCTCTCGTGACCGTGTCGGTGGCGCTGTCGGTGGGTCTGCTCACCGGCTGTGGTGGCTCGTCGGACCCGGCCGGCCAAGCGCCCTCCGTGACCCCCTCCGCCTCGACGGACGCGCAGTCGGCCGGTCCGGTGTCGTTGTCGGTAATGGTCTTCAACGTGGAGTACGGCGGCACGCCGGCCACCGACGCGGTGCTGGCCGACGTGGGCGCAGACGTGGTCGGGGTCCTGGAGTCCTACAACCGGCTCCCCAAGATCGCCGCCGCGGCCGGCTACCCCTACTACGACGTCGGGCTGCAGATCCTGTCGAAGTACCCGATCCTCGAGCCGTCCGGGGCGCACGGCCTGTACGCCTACCTCGAGGTCCGCCCCGGTGAGGCGGTGGCGATGATCAACACCCACCTCGACTACGTGCAGGACGGGCCGAACCGGCTGAACCGGGGCGTGTCCGTCGCCGACGTCCTGGCCACCGAGAAGCAGGACCGCCTGTCGACGATCCGCACGCTCATCCCGTCGGCCAGGCACCTGCTGGGCGAGGGCTGGCCGCTGCTCCTGACCGGCGACCTCAACGAGCCGTCGCACCTGGACTGGACGGCACAGACCGCCAGCCAGCACGGAGGTGTCGGCGCCGTCGACTGGCCCGTGAGCGAGGCCTTGGCGTCGGTCGGGCTGCACGACTCCTACCGGGTCGCGCATCCGGACCCGGTCACCGATCCGGGCGACACCTGGGGCGGCGTCGCCGGCAGTCACGGCACGCCCCGCCGGATCGACTACGCGTACGTCGGCGGGCCGATCGACGTGCAGAGCAGCCAGGTCGTCGGCGAGAAGGGTGGGCCCGGCGTCGCTCTCGGGTATCCGAAGTGGACCTCCGACCACCGCGCCGTACTCTCACGCCTCAGCGTCACTCCCGTGCCCCTCCCGACCACCGTCGCCCTGTCGAGCCGCCTGCTCACCCGGGGCGACGACGTCACGGTCTCCTACCGGATGCCGGACGGCGTGGGCGGCGGCAGCGTGACGCTGGCCGGTCCCGCCACCACCGGGAGGTACGCGGTGACCGGGGCCTCGGGCACCCTGCAGGTGCACACGAACGATCTCTCTGCCGGGACCTACCGCGTCGCGCTCCGTGACTCGGCCGGCACCCTCGTCGCGGCCAACCGGCTCACCGTCCGAGCCCGCGCGGCGCGGACCCACCTGACCACCGACGCGCCGACCTACGCGGTGGGGAAGCCCATCACCGTGAGCTGGACGCACGGGCCGGCCAACCGGTGGGACTGGGTCGCCGTCTACCGCGCCGGCGCCGACAACCCCAAGAAGGACAGCTACCTGGTGTGGGCCTACACCGGAGGTCACGACTCGGGCGCTCTGCCGCCCAGCACCCACGGCACGATCGTGTTCGGCCGCGACCAACAGGGCAAGCCCTGGCCCCTCCCACCGGGCCACTACACCGTCCACTACCTGCTGACGGACCAGTACGACAGCGTGGGCGCGACCCACTTCACCGTGCGCTGAGGGGCGACGGTGTGAAGTGCAGCAGCCCGGCGAGGTGACACCACTGGAAGATCCAGACCATGAGCCCGTCGGGACGCGGCGACGTGGTGTCCGCCTTCGGCGCGCGCTGCCGAGCTACGCGTCTCGGAGCCGGAGGAGTGCTGCACCGACGAGAAGGGCGCTCGCCGCCCAGATCGCGAGGACGCCGAGTCCGGCCCAGGGGCCGATCGGCTGGGCGTGCGCATGGGTCGTGGCTTGGATGGCGAGCCCTGCGGTCATCGGGCCGATCTGCTCGAGGTGACGGTGCAGTCGCGCGTCACCGACGAGCGCGGTGAGCAGCGGGAACAGGTAGAGCAGCCCGAGGATGACTCCGATCGCGGTGCCGGCGTCGCGGACCGCGGTGGCGATGCCCAGGCTGAGCAGGGCGACGAGAGCGAGGTAGAGCACCGTGCCGGCGACTGCGCGGAGGGTCAGCCCGTCGTCGAGACTGACCAGCTGGTAGCCGTGCGCTGGTGTGAAGCCGTTGCCGGGGAGCAGCAGGCGGGCGGTGAGCACGCTGGCGAGCACGGCGAGGCTGCCTGCGACGATGGTGGCGGCGGTGAGCAGGGTGGCTTTGGCGGCAAGGACCGTGAGCCTGCGGGGGATCGCGGTCAGGGTGGTCAGGATCATCCCCGTCGCGTACTCGCCACTGACCATGAGCACCGCCAGGCAGGCGATGAGGCTCTGGCCGAGATCGACGCCGACGAGCCCGAGCTTGACGGGGTCCTGCCCGGGGCTGTCCGTGGCGTTGACGGAGGCTGTGGTGACCACGCCGACCGCGACCGTGAGGAGGATGGCGGAGAGAGTGAGCCAGGCGGGTCCCGTGGTGGTGCGCAGCTTGGACCACTCGGCGTACAGAGCCCGTCTCACGCGCTGCGCCTGCGGAGGAGCACGCGAGCCAGGATGAGCGCGAGGAGCGTCCAGGCGCAAAGCACGCCGAAACCTGCCCACGGGGCGAGCGGGAAGTAGCCGTTGATCGGGGTGTAGGCGTTGGCGACCTGCGGGTAGCGGGTGAGCTGCTGTTGAACGGCGAACCCGGCGGCGGGCGTGAGCCGCAGCAGCCACTCCCCGATGCCACCGGAGAGGCCGGGTGTGAGCGCGAGGATGAGCGGGACGACCATCGCGACGGTGACGAAGGCGACCGCGCCCGCGCTCCGTCGCAGGATCGCCCCGACGGCGAGGGCGAGGACCGACGTGACGGCGATCAGTGCGGCGGTCCCGACGATCACCCGGATCTCTGTGGCGGTGGTGATCGGGTACAGCGCGTTGCCGTTGTGGACCAGGACCCGACGGCTGACGCCGACCGCGACGATCGCTCCTACCAGCCCGGGAACGAACGTCACGGCAGCCACGACGAGGGCCTTCGCGGCCAGGACCCGGCCGCGGGCGGGAGTGGCGGAGAATGTGGTGCGGATCAGGCCACGGCGGTACTCGGCGGTGATGAACAGCGCGCCCACGACGGCCACGACGATCAACGCGGCGAACGCTCCGATCAGGCCGGTGGTGCCGGTCGAGGCGCCGCTGCCCGCGCCTGGCACGGCGGGAGCGATGTCCCCGGAACCGCTGACGGTGAAGCGGCCGCCGGCCTGGTGGTAGCTGCCGGGCGCGAGCACCGGGTAGTCGGGCTGGCCGCCGACGTCGGCCCCGATCCACGGTGCGCCGGACGATCCTGCGCCGGGCTGTGCCCCGTCGAGACCGAGGTGGTCGAACGCGGCGGTGGCGTAGCTGGACTCGATTGCCTCGGAGCTGGTCACGATCGTCGGGGAGGTGACCACCAGCCCGACCTGCACGGTCGTGGGCAGACCGGCGAGATGAGCGGTGCTGATCGTCGTCCAGTGCGCTCCGTCGGTCGACTCGGCGCCGGTGAGAGTGTCTCCGGACCGGGTCAAGCGCAGCCAGCGCGGCGAGGTCTTGGAGACCGCGCCGAGCCGTCCTTGGGTGTCGTGGGTGTAGTCGTCCTGCATCCGGACCCCGTGCGTCCCGGTGACCATGACCGCGGCGTACGCGGATCCGGGCGTGAGGCTCGGGGTGACCATCACCCCTGCCTTCGCCCACGGTGCGAGCCCGGGTCGTGTGGTGGCCAACGGGTCCGAGCCGGATCGCACCGCGTGCCGGCCGGTGGAGACCCGGCCGATCAGAGACGTGACCCGGACGGTGATCCTGCCGTCCCCGTCAAGCGGACGGTGGACGAAGTAGAAGTTGTCGGCCACGGCCTCCCCGCCAGGTCCGACCGGCAACGGTGGCTGACCGTGGCACGTCCCGGGGGGCGGCCCCGAGCAGACGCTGGCGTGGTTGCCGTTCGCAGTGAACCAGGAGAACAGCACCAACACCGGAGCGGCCACCACGGCAGTGACCATCCATGCCCTGACCGTGCGCAGCTTCGTCCACTCCGCGTGCAGCAGCTGGGCGAAGCCCGTACGTGCAGCGTCCATCTCGGAGCGGTACGGCGTTGGTCCCGCGGCGCTCATCGGACCGGCCCATCGCTCGGTGCCGCCTGGAACTCGACCGAGTCCCCGGTCAGGGCCAGGTAGGCCGCTTCCAGGGTTGCGCGGTGCGCAGCGACCTCGGAGAAGGCCACGCCGTTCTGCGCGAGGACCGCGACGATCCGGTCGGCAGCAACGCCGGTGACGGTGAGAGTGTCCGGCCCGGACGCGGTCACCGTGGCGCCAGCGGCGGTCAGCACCCGGCTCGCCTCGGCCCCGGCGACGGTTCTCAGGACGACCTGGTCACCGGACGCTGTGGCGAGCAGCTCGGCGACCGTGGTGTCGGCGACGAGCCTGCCGCGACCGATCGCCACGAGGTGCTCAGCGGTGTCCTGCAGCTCGCTCATGAGATGGCTGGAGACCAGCACGGCTCGACCCTGATCGGCGAGACTGCGCAGGAAGCCGCGCATCCAGACGATGCCTTCGGGGTCCATCCCGTTGAAGGGCTCGTCCATCATCAAGATCGCCGGATCCCCGAGCATCGCGGCGGCGATGCCGAGCCGCTGCCGCATCCCCAGCGAGTAGCCTCCGGCCTTGCGCCGTGCCGCGGGACCGAGACCCACCATCTCGATCACCTGATCGACCCGACGGGCTCCGAGGCCGTGCGAATGAGCGAGCCACATCAGGTGGTTGCGGCCGCTGCGGCTGGGCTGGAGCGCAGAGGCGTCGAGGAGAGCGCCGACCTGCCGTAGCGGCTCGCTCCAGCCTCGGTACGGCCGTCCGGCCACCAGCGCGGTGCCGTGGTCGACCGCGTCCAGCCCGAGGACCACCCGCATCGTGGTCGACTTGCCCGCGCCGTTCGGGCCGACGAACCCGGTGATCTCACCCGGGGAGACGGTGAACGACAACCCGTCCAGAGCCACCGTCTGCCCATACCGCTTGCGTACGTCCGTGATCTCGATCGTGGCCTCGTTCATGGGTGCCTGTCTCCCGCTGGTGTCGGATGTCTCGACGACGGTTCTAGGGCACAGCCGGTGTCAGCACGGTGACAGCCGATGTCACCCGGCTGACACCCGGTACCTGGCATCGTTGGATCCATGAGAGTGCTCGTGGCGGAGGACTTCGAGGTGCTCGCCCAGTCGATCGCTACCGGCCTTCGGCGGGAAGGGATGGCGGTCGACGTCGCTCTCGACGGCCAGGCTGCGCTCGATCGGGTCGTCCTCACTCGCTATGACGTCGTCGTGCTGGACCGGGATCTCCCCGGCGTACACGGAGACGAGATCTGCCGCCGCGTCGTCACCGACCGCTCCGAGACCCGGGTGCTGATGCTGACCGCGGCCGGCACCCTCCAGGACCGAGTGGGCGGACTCGAGCTCGGCGCGGATGACTACCTGTCGAAGCCGTTCGACTTCGACGAGCTGGTGGCCCGCATTCGCGCTCTCGGCCGCCGCGCGACGCCCGCCTTGCCGCCCACGCTGGCCGCCAGCGACGTGTCACTCGATCCGAACCGTCGGATCGTGGTGCGGGACGGGCGACGCCTGGAGCTGAGCCCGAAGGAGTTCGCCGTCCTGGAGTACCTGCTCGCCTGCGACGGTCGGGTGGTGTCGGCCGAGGAGCTGCTCGACCGGGTCTGGGACGAGGCCGCGGATCCGTTCACCACCACCGTGAAGACCACGATCCGAAGGCTGCGCGCCAAGCTCGGTGATCCGCCCGTGATCACCACGGTGCGAGAAGCCGGCTACCGGATCGGGCAGCCATGACGAGGCTGCGCGAGCGGGCACGCCGGATCCGGCAGACGTCGCGGACGGTGCGAGGCCGGTTGGCTCTGCTCTACGCCGGCGGCTTCTTCGTGTCCGGACTGGTCCTGCTCGCCATTCCGGCCAGCTTCGTGCACGGCGGTTCGACCTCGAGGGTCGCCGTGCGCGGGTCCGGCGGTGCGCAGTCACCGCAGGGCGTCGTCATCGCACGAGCACAACACTCGAGTGACCTGCACCAGCTGGTCATCGGATCCGCGGTCGCGCTGGTGGTCCTCGTCGTCCTCTCCTTCGGGCTCGGCTGGGTGCTGGCCGGCCGGCTGCTCCGGCCGCTGCGCACCATCACCGAGACCGCCCGTGAGATCTCCGCGAGCAACCTGCACGAAAGACTCGAGCTCACCGGCCCCGACGACGAGTTCAAGGAGCTCGGACAGACCCTGGACGACCTGTTCACCCGGCTGGAGGCATCCTTCGACTCACAGCGACGCTTCGTCGCCAACGCCTCGCACGAGCTACGGACCCCACTCACGGCAGAGCGCACGCTGCTCCAGGTCGCCCTCGCCGACCCGGCCGTCGACACCCAGACCCTGCGCGTCGCCTGCGAGCAGGTGCTCACCCTCGGTGAGTCACAGGAGCGCCTCATCGACGCACTCCTCACCCTCGCCACCAGCGAACGCGGGATGGAGCACCGTCAGGCGTGCGACCTCGCCACGATCGCCGCCGACGTTCTCCAGGAGCGCCTGGCTGCAGCCCGGCACCGCCGGCTGTACGTCGACACGGACCTGGCCGCCGCACCCGTCGCCGGCGATCCGCGACTCCTGCAGAGCCTCATCGGCAACCTGATCGACAACGCCATCCACCACAACGTGGACGGTGGTCGGATCGAGGTCGTCACCGGCACCGACGCAGGGCTGGCCACTCTGTCCGTCCGCAACACCGGAGCGGTCATCGCAACGGAGCAGACGCAGCGCCTGCTCCAGCCGTTCCAGCGCCTCGGCGCCGAACGGATCAGCGGCACCGACGGGCACGGCCTGGGCCTCACCATCGTCCAGGCCATCACCAACGCCCATGGGGCGATCCTCACCGTTGCGGCGCGTCCTGGGGGCGGGCTCGACATCGGCGTCACCTTCCCCACCCCGCACGACGGTCACCTGCGACCGGTGTGACGAAGGGCGCCCCGCCGTGCGACGCGGGTGCTCGCGGGCGGGCACCGCGAGACCCCCCACCGCCTGGAGTGGGCCGTACGGATGGCGTCAGCGAGCCGTGGCCGGGCCCATGCCGTTGCGCAGGAGGTTGCCGCGCCCGGTCGGCCAGGGCAGGCATCCCGTGCCCGAGCCCGGCACGGTGTAGACGTCGACGCCGTGGTCGATCGTGGTGAGGACGATCTCGAGCGTGCCGTTGCCGGTGAGGTCTCCGATCGACGGGGCGGCAGCCACACCGATGCCGTTTCCGTCGTACGCCTGATGACGCAACCGGGTGACCGAGAGCTGCTTCCCGTGGGCCGACAGCACGATCAGGCGTCCGGCGTTGCGGTGCAGTGCGTAGGTGCCGAAGATCAGCTCGGGCGTGCCGTCCTTGTTGAGGTCGGCCGCCACGACCTCAGAGGCGAACGTCTTCGAGCTCCGCGGTGCGTACTGGTAGGACCAGAGCCGGTGACCGGTCGGCCCCACCGCATAGACCTTCCCGCCGGGAAGGGCCGCGACGATCTCGGGCCGGGCGTTGCCGAGCAGATCGACCACGGTCGGAGCGGGGATGCCGGAGGGCGGGTACCAGTCGCCGTCGGGTCGGTAGACCGGGTGGTTGGACATCGGCAACGTCTCGAAGCCCGGGTGGCGTCGTGCCGAGCGGTGCCCGTCGCCGTACGCCCCGTCCAACGCCATGAAGGCATAGCCCTGGGTGCGGTAGGGGATGTGGCGCTCGACGTTGGGCAGGCCGATCACCTCGTTACGGCCGTCGCGGTCGAGGTCGGCCACAGCGGGCGGCGAGGCGGTCCACTGCAGCCAGGCCTGGTGAGCCGGGCTCGGCCACGCGCCCTGGTGGAGGTGGTAGTGGCGCCGCTCGACGCGCGGGTCGGCCCAGCGGATGAACTGCCCCCACCCCATCCTCCGGCCGAGGGCGTCGGACTCCGGGTTGGTGAACCACTTCGACGCCAGGACCGACGTGCCGTCGTCGTTGAACGCGTTGATCTGGTGGTTGTCGAAGGTGGTGATGATCTCGAGGGCGGGGTCGTCGTCGATGTTGCCGATCGCGACGTTCTCGCCGTACGCGCCGTAGCCGTGGTTGCCGACCTTGTTGAAGTGCAGGTCGTTGCCCTTGCCGGGCCGCTGGTTGTAGCGCGGCCACGCGGGGCGGTTGCCTTGCTTCGGCTGGAACCGCTTGCCGCGAGCGTTGAACACGAAGACCTGCGCGCCGGTCGATGACGTGTTGGTGGTCGTCGCCACCACCTCGACCCGACCGTCGTGGTTCAGGTCGGCGGCAGCGAGCCCACGGACCTCGGGGGTCTGGCCGCCGCTCCGGACGGACGCCGGCCAGCCGGGCTTCAGCCGCAGCCGGCCGTGCCGGAGGTCGTACGCCGCCACGGTGCCCGAGCCGCCGACCACGATCTCGGGCTTGCCGTCACCGTCGAGGTCGGCGACCGCCGACGGTGCGTAGACGCGGCCGGCGGTCGCCGTACCCCGTCCCCGCTGGTGTCCCTTCGCGTTGAACACGAACGTCGAGTAGAACGGCGCCACGATCTCCAGCCGGCCGTCGCCGTTCAGGTCGACCAGGCCCGGTGAGGAGAACCAGCCGGTCTCACCCGTGGCGATCCGACGTACGAACCTCGGCCGTCGTACGGCGTGGGTGCCGGCCTTGTGGACGCAGGACGTGGTGGCCGCCTCGACCCCGCCGCCCAGCGCGGCGAGGGCGGAGCTCGGGGCGGGGACGGTCCGCTCGCCGACCGTCGCGGTGGCACCCGGGACGGCCCCGGCGACCAGGAGCCCGCCGAGCCCGGCGACCAGCGCGCGAGACAACCGCATGCCCGGACCCTACCGACATGGACGGGCTCCACGCCGCCACGAGGGCCGAGGGTGATCGGGCTAGCTCGGCGTCACGTCTCTCTCGAGGATCTGCTTGAGCACCTCGAGGTTGGCAGCCACCGCCGACTTGATCTGCCGCGTCGCGATGGGGGCCACGAGCTTCAGTGCACCCGACGCGACGAGGTCGACCGTGTTGGTGAGCACGGTCGCGTCTCCCTGGGGCCGGAGCAGGTAGTCGAGCTTCGCCGGGAGGGCGTTGAGCGAACCCTCGATCGTGAGCCGGCGTCCCTCCTCGAACGCGACCACCTCCAGGCTCTCCTCGCGACGCACCGGGATCGTCCGGACCTGGTGATAGCGCGAGCCGACACCGACCGGGCCGGGCGTGACCTTGCTGGTCCTCTGGATGGCGTAGTTCCAGTCCGGCAGGTGCTCGAGGTCGGCCAGGTAGGCGAACACCGCGTCCGGTCGCCGGTCGATCGTGATCGTGTGGGTGAATCTCATCGTCACTCCTGGGTCTGTCGCGCCCCTCGAGCGGGCACGGGGCCGATGTCGGCCGGCTTCGCCCGAGCGACTTCGGGCACGTCGGCCAGCCTGCGCCGGAGTGGACCGCCTGTCTGTGACATGAGTAGTCGGTGCCGTCACCTCACACCGTGGTCGGGGTTCCACGTCTGTTCGTGCAGCCCACTCGGATCGAGGATGCGTACGCCGTCGGGCGCGCTCGCGACGAGACCGCTCGCGCGCAGCTCTCGCAGCACTCGGGCGACCACCTCGCGCACGGAACCGACCGCGTCGGCCAGCTCCTGCTGCGACACCCGCGCGACCAAGGGACCGCGTAGGCCCTGCTGAGCAGACGCCAGGTCCAACAGGTGCAGGGCCACCCGCTGCCGCACCGAGCCGAACGTGTTGATCGCCGTCTGCTGGAGATTCTCGTAGAGCCTGCGGTTCAGCTCTTCGGCCAGCGCCCAGGCGACTCGGCCGTCCTTCCGCGCCGTGGCCGTCAGCAGCGCGGCATCCACACGGAACAGTGACGACTCCTCCACGGTCTGGACCCCGACATCGGCAGGGCCACCGACCAGGACCGCGATCCCGAGCACATCGCGCGCGCGGGCGTACCTGACCGTCACCTGCCGCCCCTCGGGGGAGCTCATGTAGACGCGCAGCAGTCCGTTCACGACGAGCACCGTCATCGGAGCCGAGCGCTCCCGATAGATCGTGGTGCCTGCCGCGTGGTCGCTCCGGATCCCACCGGCCACCAGCGCCCGCACCAGGTCCGAGGGCAGGCAGCGTCGCGAGGAAGCTGCCCTCGACGGCGGTCACCACGTCCGCATCGGTCACCGACCCAGGATCCTGCAGACGGCCATCGGCGGGAAGTCAGCCGCGTGCTGGCCGGCCACCGCCGTCGCACGGCAGCCTAGGATGTGCCCACGGGTCGCCCGGAAGCAGGAACCGATTGACTGAGCCGATGCGCGTTGTCCTCGTCGACAACTACGACTCCTTCACGTTCAACCTCGCCAACCAGGTCAGGACGACCGACATCGGCGTACGGCTCGACGTGCTCACGAACGACGACGAACGCCTGCGCTCCCTGACCGCTGCGGACGTCGACGCCGTGATCATCTCCGCCGGACCCGGCTCACCCTCCGACGAGCGGGACGTCGGCCTCTGTGCGTCGCTCCTCGAGCGCCTGGACGAGACGCCGATCCTCGGGATCTGCCTCGGCCACCAGCTCATCGCCCTGGCGGCCGGCGGGCAGGTCGAGCTGACCCGACCACGCCACGGGCACGTGAGCACGATCCGGCACTCGGGAGATGGCTTGTTCCTCGGCATGAGCCAGGACTTCCCGGCCACGCGCTACCACTCGTTCGCGGTGCGGGCGGGGGGTGGAGACGTGACCGAGACGGCCTGGGCGGAGGACGGCGTCGTGATGGCGATCGCGGACAACGTCCGGCCGCGCTGGGGAGTGCAGTTCCACCCCGAGTCGATCGAGACGCACGAGGGGCGGTTCGTCGTCGAGAACTTCCTCGCGCTGGCGCGCCCGCTCACGCATCGTGGGCCGACCGAGGCACCCGTGCTCCGGCCCGTCGCAGCCCGCGCGCAGCCGACCCGGGCGGAGCAGCAGCTGCAGGTCCTGTCGCGCGCGATGCCGGGACCCTTCGACGCCGCGGTGGTGTTCGAGGCGTGTTTCGGAGAGGCTCCGGCCGCCTTCTGGCTCGACGACAACGGGCCGTCCCGCGTCGGCCGGTCCTACCTGGGGAGTGCCTGCGGCGAGCTCTCCGAGGCGCTCACCTATCGGGTCGGTGCCGGGGTCGCGGTGCGCGACCGACACGGGATCCACGTGGTGGACGGCGACATCTGGTCGCTGCTCGAGCAGCGGACGACGTACGTCGGGTGTGCCGACGGCGGGCCCCTCGCCGGTGGCTACGTCGGCTTCTTCGGCTACGGCTGCAAGGCCGACATCGACGGCGGGACCGTCCATCGCGTCGAGAGCCCCGAGCCCGACGCCGTCTGGCTGCGCCCCGACCGCATCGTCGAGCACGCCGCTGACACCGGCGACCTCGTCCTCCGAGCGCTCACGACCTCCGACGCCGACGACCGGGTGCGCGCGGAGCAGTGGCTGGCGGAGACCATGGCGTGCCTGGAGGGGCTGCGGCACACGAGGTCCGACGTACCTGCCGAGCCGTACGAGGACTGGCCGGCGCACGCTTCGGCGCGCAGCGACGTCGAGTACCTCGAGGACATCGCCGCCTGCTTCGTCTACCTGACCCGGGGAGAGAGCTACGAGATCTGCCTGACCAACCAGCTCTCCTTGGATCCCGTCCCGGATCCGTTCGGGTTCTACCTCCTGATGCGTGCCCGCAACCCGACCTCACGATCGGCGTACCTCCGCGTCGACGGACTGCACATCGCCAGCACCTCGCCCGAGCAGTTCCTCTCCATCGACACCCATGGGCGCATCTCCACCCGTCCCATCAAGGGAACCGTCGAGCGCGGTCGTGATCCGGTGGACGACCAGCGTCTCCGCACCGAGCTCGAGGAGTCACCGAAGACGCGCGCCGAGAACCGCATGATCGTGGACCTCGTCCGCAACGACCTCAACCGCGTCTGTCGTCCGGGCACGGTGCGGGTCACCCAGTACCTCGAGGTGGAGACCTACGAGACCCTCCATCAGCTGGTGTCCACCGTCGTCGGAGACCTTCGACCCGACGCCACGACCCTGGCCGCCGTCAAGAGCTGCTTCCCGCCGGGTTCGATGACCGGGACCCCCAAGGTGCGCACGATGGAGCTCATCGACCGGCTCGAGCCGCGACCGCGGGGCGTGTACTCCGGCGCGCTGGGCTACTTCGGTGCCGACGGGACGGTCGACCTGAGCGTGGTCATCCGGACGGCGGTCGCCACGCCGGGTCGGCTGACGGTCGGGGTCGGCGGTGCGATCACGCTCGACTCCGACCCGGTCTCGGAGCTGGAGGAGGCGGCGTTGAAGGCCCGGACCCTGCTGGCCGCCCATGCCGCGACGACGCGTCGTCCGGCCGCCGTTGGCCGAACCCTCTGAGACCAGCGCCGGGCGGCCCGATCACCGCAGGTCAGAGTCGCGGGCAGGGCGACGCCAGGCCGCCTCGAGGTCGGACCTGAGCTGCCCCACGAGGTGACCCGGGCGCCACCGACCGACGCCCAGGCACTCGGCGACGGGGCGTATGCCGCCGATCGAGTTGCTCACGAACACGTCGTCGGCCGCCCCGAGATCCTCCAGTGACAGGTCGACCTCGCTGACGCGGTTGCCCCGCCCGCGCAGCAGATCGAGCACCTGGGACCGTACGACGCCGGGCAGGATGCGACCGTCGGCGCGAGGAGTGCGCACGACCTCGCCGACGACCACGAAGACGTTGCCCCTCCCCGTCTCGAGCACGTGGCCGCCCCGGTCCGTCAACAGGGGGTCCGTCTCGGCCGTCCACGGCGCTCCGGCCAGTGCGTCCAGGGCAGCTCGGTCGACCCACTTGTGGCGGCCGAGGCCGCCCGGCAGCTCGCTCGGAACCAGGCGCCACGGTGCCTCGGGTCGCTGCCGCAGCTCGACCGCCGACAGCTCGACCTCGGCAAGATCGGGGCGGAACGTCAGGCGCACCCGCTGGGGACCGTCGACGGTGTCGGCGAGGTCGAGCAGCTGCCGGCTCACGGCGCGGACGTCCACCGAGACGTCGTACAGCTCTCGGACGCTGCGGACCAGGCGCTCGAGGTGGGCGTCCGCGTTGACCACGAGACCGTGCTGCGCCAGCAAGGTCTCGAAGACCCCGGCTCGCGGCTCTGGCACGGCCATGCCCGATTGAAACACCGATGGCCGCGTCACGCGCTCGTGAGGATGACGAGTCGCTGCGTGGCCCGCGTCATCGCGACGTAGCGGTCCACCGCTCCCTCGATGCCCTCGCCGAACGACTCCGGGTCGATCAGCACGACGAGGTCGAACTCGAGCCCCTTCGACAGCTCCGGGGTCAGCGCTCGGACGCGGGACGTCGCCGGGAGCGAGGCCTCGTCGACCTCGCCGACGCCGATGACGCACGCGATCCCCTCGGCATGCTCCGCGACCCAGGAGTCGAGGAGCGGGCCGAGGTCCGACGTACGTCCGTGGACCACGGGTACGCCGGTGCTGCGGACCGAGGTCGGCACGTTCGCGTCCGGGAACACCGTCCTGATCACCGGCTCGGCCTCGGCCATGACCTCCTCGGGCGTCCGGTAGTTGATGCTCAGGGCGGCGAGGTCGACGTGGTCGAGACCGATCCGCGCGAGTCGTTCCGGCCACGACTCCGGGAACCCGTGCCTGGCCTGCGCTCGGTCGCCGACGATCGTGAAGCTCCGGGACGGGCAGCGGAGCAGCAGCATCTGCCACTCGGCGTCGTTCAGCTCCTGCGCCTCGTCCACGACGATGTGGGCGAACGGGCCGGCGAGCAGGTCCCGGTCAGCGCTCGGCAGCGCGGACTCGTCGACCATGGTGTGGTGCGCGTCCTGCCCACGCAGCATCGACATCACCTGCATCTCCGAGTCGTCCGTCGCGATCAGGTGGTCGATCACCTGGTCCCTCTGCTCGCGCTCGGCGGCGAGCGCGGCCTCGCGTCGACGCCGACGGCGTGACGCCTGCGGGTCGCCGAGCCGCTGCCGTGCGGCGTCCAGCAGCGGAAGGTCGGAGACCGTCCAGGCGTGGGCGTCCCGGCGCTGCAGCGTGCGGACCTCGTCGGGCTCGAGCCACGGAGCGCACCTCCGCAGATAGGCGGGCACGGACCACAGGTCGCCGACCAGATCGGTCGGCTCGATGAGCGGCCACGCCCGGTTGAAGGTGTCGACCAGCTCGGTGTTGCCCACGAGCGACCGGCGGAGCAGATCGACCGGGACGTCCTCGTCGCCCTCGTGCTTGTCCGTCAGGATCGTGAGCAGCTCCTCCCAGACCTCGTCGCGTGCCTCGTTGTGCGGCGTGCCGGGTGCCGGCGACTCGAACGCCTCGGCCCATTCGGAGGCACTGAGCCAGATGTCGGACCACGGCGTCTCGACCGACATCCCGTCGGCGGGGGGCTCCTCGTAGAGCCTGACGGCCGGCTCGATCGCCTGCACCATGGCGGCGGTCGACTTCAACCGCGCGACGTCCGGGTCGGCCTCGATCGCGGCACCGGCACCCTCAGGCACGAGGTCCCGCACGGTGCAGGTCTGCACACCCTCCTCACCCAGGCTGGGCAGGACGTCGGCGACGTACGCCAGGTAGGGCTGGTGCGGCCCGATGAACAGCACGCCGCCCCGGCGGTGCCCGAGACGCGGGTCGGCGTACAGGAGGTACGCCGTGCGGTGCAGGGCGACGACGGTCTTCCCGGTGCCCGGACCTCCGTCGACCACCAGCGCGCCGCGGGAGCCGGCCCGGATGATCGCGTCCTGGTCGGCCTGGATCGTGGAGAGCACGTCGCGCATCCGGGGCGAGCGGCTGTTGCCCAGGCTGGCGACGAAGGCGGACTGGTCGTCGAGGGCGGCGGCGTGTCCGTCGAACCCGTCGGGGGTGAACACCTCGTCCCAGTAGTCGCTGATCCGGCCCAGGGTCCAGCGATAGCGGCGGCGGCTGGCCAGACCCATCGGATGGGCGTGCGTCGCCGCGAAGAACGGCTCGGCAGCCGGGGAGCGCCAGTCGAGGAGCAGTCGGCGACCGGCGCGGTCCGTCAGGCCCAAGCGACCGACGTACCCGGGCTCGGGATCGTCCGCGTCGACGACGTGCCCGAGGCACAGGTCGAGACCGAAGCGACGCAGCGCCCGCAGGCGAGCGGTCAGCCGGTGGACCTCCAGGTCGCGGTCCATCGCCTCCTGACCGGTGCCGCCCGGCGCCTTGCGTTCGGCATCGAGGCGGTCGGACAGGTCGGTGATCGACTGCTCGAGGGCCTCCGCGATGGCCGCGAAGTGCTGCTCGTCGCCTCCGATCAGCGCCGGGTCGGCCTTGGCGCCGAGGCGTTCGGGCAGGTCGAACACGCTGTTGGTCGAGGGCCTCACCGGGGCTCCGACCCGACACCGGGCGCCACCCTCGGTACGACGCCCCCGGACCACCCATACGTCGACCACACACGCACCTCGCGACTCCCCGTTCCGTCGGTTCCTGCTCCGGCGGGCGATTCTGCGGCACGACCCGGGGCTTGCCGCAAGCCCCCGGATGGGTTATACGTTGGTAGTGGCAAGGAGCGAGCGGTCTCCTTGCCTTTCGCATGCCCGGGCCACCGCCGTACGTCGTCCTCGTGGCGACCCGAGCCCGGCTCGGTAGGGTCGGATCGTGACCACGACGTCGTCCCGTTCCTCCCTGTTGCCGACCTCGCTCGTGGGCAGCTACGCCCAGCCCGACTGGCTGATCGACCGCGCCAAGCTCGCCGGTCGCTTCCCGCCGAGGGTCCGCGCGAAGGAGCTCTGGCGGGTGGACCCCGAGCATCTCGCCCAGGCGCAGGACGACGCGACGCTGCTGGCGATCCGCGCGCAGGAGGAGGCCGGGCTGGACATCATCACCGACGGCGAGATGCGTCGGGAGTCCTACTCCAACCACTTCGCCACCGCCCTCGAGGGCGTCGACCTCGACCACCCCGGTACGGCGCTCGACCGCAGCGGGCATCCCAACCCGGTGCCACGGATCGCCGGCCCGATCGTGCGGCCGCGACCGATCGGCGTTCGCGACGTGGAGTTCCTGCGGGCGCACACCGACCACCCGGTCAAGATGACCGTGCCCGGGCCGTTCACGATGTCGCAGCAGGCGCAGAACGACCACTACCCCGACCTCGAGTCGGCCGCGATGGCGTACGCCGCGGCGGTCAACGCCGAGATCAAGGACCTGCACGCGGCCGGCGCCGACATCGTCCAGATCGACGAGCCCTACATGCAGGCGCGACCCGAGGGCGCGCGCGCCTACGGGCTCGCCGCGCTCCAGGCAGCACTGGACGGCGTCACCGGCACGACCGCCGTACACATCTGCTTCGGGTACGCCGCGATCATCCACGAGCGGCCCGAGGGGTACTCGTTCCTCCCCGAGCTGGCGGGCTGCTCGGTCGACCAGATCTCCATCGAGACCGCGCAGTCGAAGCTCGACCTCGGGGTGCTGGCCGATCTCACCGACAAGACCATCATCCTCGGCGTGATCGACCTGTCCGACCACGAGGTCGACAGTGCTGAGGCGGTCGCCGACCGGGTCCGGCGCGCCTTCCCCTACGTCCCTCCCGACCGGCTCACCATCGCCACCGACTGCGGCATGAAGTACCTCCCTCGGGCGAGTGCCGAGGGCAAGATGCGGGCCATGTCGAGCGCCGCGGCCATCCTTCGCGCCGAGCTGTAGCCCTCAGACGTCGTCGCGCGCCGGCTCGGTGCGCCAGGCCCGGACCACGACGAACGCCCCGACCAGCGCCACGATCGGGCCGACGATCGCCCAGAGGGTCTTCCCGCTCATCCCGGAGCCGCCGATGACGTCGAGGCCCTGCAACGTCCACAGGACACCCAGCAGGAGCACCACACCGCCCACCACGAGCCGCACCGTTCGAGTCATGTTCTCGACGGTACCCGGTTGAGACGGCCGGATACCGTGGGCGCATGAGCCGATGGTGGGCACGCCGCTCGGCCGAGGTCCCGCCGACGACGGGCACCCCGTCGGCTGCGTCGTCCGGCCCACCCGACGACGGCACCCCGGTCGGTCGGCGGCTCGCGCTCGGCCTGCTCGGGCTCGGCGCTCTCGGGATCGCGACCGGCACCCGCGCGCAGAACGCCGTGACGTCGGTGCTCGCCCCGATCCAGCTCCGCGACCCGACCGGCCTCACCTCGCTGCTGCCGGTGGGCGACACCTTCCGCTTCTACTCGGTGACCGGAAGCGTCCCGTCGCGGGACGCCACGACGTACCGGCTCACCGTCAACGGACTGGTCGACCGCCCCACCACCCTGACGCTGGCCGACCTGCGGGCGATGCCGCAGACCTCCCTCGTGCGCGACTTCCAGTGCGTGACGGGCTGGCGGGTCCCCCAGGTCCACTGGAGCGGGGTCCGCCTGTCCACGCTGCTCGACCGGGCGGGGGTACGAGCCGACGGGCACGCGATCCGGCTCACGTCGTACGACGGCACCTACACCGACAGCCTGACCCTCGACCAGGCCAGGCTGCCCGACTGCATCGTGGCCCTGACGATGCTCGGCGGCGAGGTGAGCCACGACCACGGCGGGCCGGTGCGGCTGTACGTCGCACCGATGTACGGCTACAAGAGCGTGAAGTGGCTCTCCGGCATCGAGGTGACCGAGCAGGTGGTCGAGGGCTACTGGGAGCATCGCGGGTACGACGTCGACGGGTTCGTCGGCTCGTCCAACGGACGAGGCATCGATGAGCGCACCTGAGGTCGACGTACCCCCGGAGATCGGGCCGACGGTCGACCGCTTCAGCATGGGCTCGCGCTGGGTCCACGGCCTGACCGGCACGTTCATGATCCTGTGCATCCTGACCGCGGCGATCCTCTACAACGGATCCATCGCGGTGCTGGTGGGTCACCGCTACCTGGTCGAGCAGATCCACGTCTGCTCCGGCTTCGCGCTGCCCGTGCCGCTGCTGGCCGGGATCGTCAGTCGCTCCTACCGCGACGACGCCCGCCGACTGAACCGGTTCACCTCCCGCGACTGGGCCTGGCTCCGGTCGCGGACCCGTCGCGACGGCAGCATCGAGGTCGGCAAGTTCAACGCCGGCCAGAAGCTGAACGCCTCGCTCTCCGCCGGCTCCATCGCGGCGCTGCTCCTGTCGGGCTCGGTCATGTACTTCACGAAGCTCACGCCGCTCGCCTGGCGCAGCGGCGGGACGTTCGTCCACGACTGGTTCGCGCTGGCCCTCGGCCTGCTCGTCGTGGGCCACATCTGGATGGCGTTCCGTGACCCGCACGCCATGACCGGCATCCGCACCGGGCGCGTGCCCCTGCGATGGGCCCGCCGTCGGCACGCGGCCTGGGCACGCGAGATCGCCGGGGACCCGCCCGCCTCCTAGCGATCGACGGCCCGGCTCAGCGAGTGGCTCGCCGGCCCAGCCAGACGATCGCGAGTCCGATCACGGCGTACAGCGGGTGGAAGAAGCTGAGCTCGCGGATGAACGCCAGCTCGACGACGATCCACCCGATCAGGACGACGCCGGTCGCCATGGCGGCGACAGCCGTACGACGATCGCCCCGCCACGCGAGCACGGTCAGCACGGCGTTCGGGAGAGCCACCACCAAGAAGAGCGCGACCGCCGCGGCGGCCGTGCTCCCCCAGGGAAGTCGGGCCTCCAACCGGTCGCCGATGCTGAGCACACCGGAGGCGAGGCCCCACGCCCCGACGGTCGCCGCCACGGCGTTCAGCAGCGCCACGGCAGCGAGACCCGGGTGGCGGCCACGCCCGGCCGTGCCGGCCCGGACCGGTGGCCGGGTGCCCGATCGCGTGTCCGACGCAGTCATCGCGGCTACTTCCTGTCGCGTCCGAAAACGCGCTTGGCCACCGAGACCGTGCCGATGCAGGCGAAGAGCGCGAGGAACACCGCCGAGGGGATCGTGGTCGACTGAGCCCCTGCGTTCCAGCTCGTGACGTCGGCGCCGTAGATGCCGTCGAACAGGACGGCCAGCCACATGGCGACGATCGCCACCGTGCCCCACAGCTCCGGCATCATCAACAGACCACGTCGACCGAAGTACCTGGTCTCCGTCACGTCGGGCTTGTCCAGCATCGTTGTCATCGCGTCAACCTCCTCAGGTCGTCCCGGGGTCGACCGGGCACCGGCTCGACTCCGGCCAACTCCATCGTGGCGCCCGGTCTCCCGGCCGGCCAGGGCGCATGGTCCTGACGTCCGACGCCCTTGGTCATGGCGTCGGCGCCATGGGGCGTCGCGTGGACCGTCCTGGAAGACTGGATCCGGAAGACGGCGGACCCGGCACCCGACCGCGGGGCCGGCCACTCGGCAGCAGGAGGCACCCGATGAGCAGTGCGACACCGGAGACGACGCCGGGCGAGATCGTGGTCGGCGTGGACGGGTCGCCCCAGTCCCGCCAGGCCCTGCGGTGGGCGGCGCACATGGCCCGCATGCTCGGCGCGCCGATGACCGTGGTGACGGCCTGGGAGTTCCCGACCACCTACGGCTACGGCACACCGCTCACCGACTGGAACCCCGAGGACGACATGCGGCAGGTGCAGGACCAGGCGATCGCCGGCGTGTTCGGCGACGATCCCCCGAACGGTCTGGGTCGCGTGCTGCAGTCCGGAGGCGCCGCCCGCGTCCTGCTCGAGGCGAGCGAGGGTGCCCTGATGCTGGTGGTGGGCAGCCGTGGCCACGGCGGCTTCGCCGGGCTGCTGCTCGGCTCGGTCAGCTCCGTCGTGGCGGAGCACGCGTCGTGCCCGGTGCTGATCGTGCACGGCGACCACACGCCCCCGCTGGCTGCGCCGGCGTAGCCGATCGACCGGTCGGTGGCGATCAGTCGGCGACGAAGAACATCCGCTTGTTGACGAACTCGTCCATGCCCAGCGGCCCGAGCTCGCGTCCGAAGCCGCTGCGCTTGACGCCACCGAACGGCACCTCGGCGCCCTCGCCCGCCGGCGTGTTCACGTTGGACATGCCGACCTCGAGACGTTGGGCGACCTTCGTCGCGCGCGCGGGGTCGGTGCTGAACACCGCGCCACCGAGGCCGTACGCCGTGTCGTTGGCCAGGGCAAGAGCCTCGTCGTCGGAGGAGACCTTGTAGACCACCGCGACCGGCCCGAAGAGCTCCTCGCGGTAGGCCCGCATCTCCGTGGTGACGCCCGTGAGCACAGCGGGCGAGTAGTACGCCGCCGGCCCCTCACCCAGGACGCCGCCGGCGTGCAGCGTGGCGCCCTTGTCCACCGCGTCCCGCACCTGCTCGGCGAGGTTCTCCGCCGCCGTACGCGAGGACAGCGGCGCGAACGTGCTCTCCTCCTCGGCCGTCGGGTCGCCGGGCCGGAGGTCCTTGGCGTGCTCGGTCAGCCGGGCCACGAAACCGTCGAAGACGTCGTCCATGACGATCATCCGCTTGTTGGAGTTGCAGGCCTGGCCGGTGTTGCTGATGCGGGTCTCCCACGCGGTGTCGGCGGCGGCGACGACGTCGTCGGTGTCGAGGATCACGTAGGGGTCGGAGCCGCCGAGCTCGAGCACGCACTTCTTGAGGTTCTTGCCGGCGACAGCCGCGACCACGGCGCCCGCCCGCTCGGAGCCGGTCAGCGAGACGCCCGCGATCCGCGGGTCGGCGATGATCGTCTCGATCTGGTCGTGCGAGGCGAACAGGTTGACGTAGGCGCCCTCGGGCACGCCGGCGTCCCTCATCAGCCGGGCGACGGCCAGCGCGGATCCGGGCACCGACTCGGCGTGCTTGAGGATGACGGTGTTGCCCAGCATCAGGTTGGGCGCCGCGAAGCGGGCGATCTGGTAGAAGGGGTAGTTCCACGGCATGATGCCGAGCAGCGCCCCGATCGGCAGCTTCTGCACCACGGCGTTGCCGCCGGAGAACGTCTTGATCGGCTGGTCCGCCGCCAGGGTCGGACCCTCGGTCGCGAAGTAGTCGAAGATGTCTCCGCAGAACTCCGCCTCGCCGACGGCCTCGCTCAGCGGCTTGCCCATCTCCTTGGTCGCGATCGCGCCGAGCTCGTCCTTGCGCTCCACGAAGAGGGTGCCGATGCGGGCGACCACCTCGGCACGCTCATGGATCGGGACGTCCTTCCACGCGTCGTACGCCGAGTGCGCCGCCGCCAGTGCCGCCTCGACCTCGGCGTCCGTCGCCGTGTCGAAGGTCTGCTCCACCTGACCGGTCGCCGGGTTCACGATCTGGTACGTCGGTGACTTCGTCTGGGTCTGGGTCATGACATGTCTCCTTGCTCGGGTCCTGCTGGAACGAAACTATCGCCCGCGCCACACGGGCGGAACGGGGCACCGGGTCGTGCCCACGGCTCAACCGAGACCCAGCTGGGCGCCGACGCCCTCGGACTCGGTCGCACCGACCCCGGACGGCGTACGCGATCGGCGCAGCACCAGGCCGGTGACCGCGATCAGCACGATGGTCGCCGCCAGCATCAGCGTCGCCAGGGCGTTCACGGCCGGCGTGATCCCGAAGCGGACCGCCGAGTAGAGCACGATCGGCCAGGTGTTGGTGGTGCCGTTGGTGAACGCCGGCAGGACGTAGTCGTCGAAGGAGAACGTGAACGACAGCAGGGTCGCCGCGATGATCGCCGGGAACAGCCGCGGCAGGGTCACCTGCCGGAACGTGGACAGGCGGTCCGAGCCGAGGTCGTAGCCGGCCTCCTCGAGGGTGTCGCCCATGCCGACGAACCGGGCCCGGATGATCAGCATCGCCAGTGACGCGCCGAAGACCACCTGCCCGAAGAAGATCGTCCACGCGCCCAGCGGCGGGAAGAACGGCACGTAGCGCGGGAGCTGTACGAAGAAGATCAGCGACGCGACCGCGATCACGATCTCGGGGACGACGAGCGTCATGTAGACGAGGGCGTCGAACGGGACGCGGACCACCTTGTGCATGCGCGCCAGGGCGAGCGCGGCGCCGAGCCCGAGCAGCGTCGACACGATCGCCGCCGCCGCCGCGATCTTGGCGCTGGTCTCGATCGCCGGGATGTACGTCGGGTCGTGCAGGCCGACCTTGAACCAGCAGGTGGTGAAGCCGTTCCAGACCGTCAGGTTGCCCAGCTGCGAGGGCGGGATGTCGCAGACGTTGGACCCGTGGAAGTCGGCGAGCGCGGCGGGAGAGGGCTTGTTGAACGCGAACAGCGCCATCACCGCGATGGGCAGGTAGAGGAACGCGAAGACGGCCATCGCCCACAGGGTGAAGCCGCGTTTGGCGGTGAGAAGCCTAGGCACCGAACCGCTCCTCCTTGGTCGCGAACAGGATGTAGAGCGCCACGAAGCCGGACAGCGCGATCATCAGACTGATCGACAGGGCCGACCCGAAGGGCTGGTTCTGCGCGGAGACGAACTGGTCGCCGATCACGTTGCCGACGAACTCGTAGTTACCGCCACTGAGGATGTTGGGGATGATGTACTCCCCCGACATCGGGATGAACACCAGCAGCGCGCCCGTGACGACGCCGGGGAGGGTGAGGCGCAGCGTGATCTGGCGGAACGCGTTCAACGGCTTGGCCCCGAGGTCGGTCGCCGCCTCCACCAGCGACCAGTCCATCCGCTCCAGCGACGCGAACACCGGGATGATGAACAGCGGCAGGTAGTTGTAGACGAGGCCAACCGCTACGGCGTACTTGGTGTACATGATGTCGATGCCGGTGTACTTCGCGAGCAGCCCCTGCGAGTCCAGGATGATCTTCAGGGCGTAGGTGCGGATCAGGAACGACGTCCAGAACGGCACCAGCACCAGCAGCAGCGCCAGCATCTTGTACGTCGTGAGGTAGCGCGCCATCCAGTAGGCGATCGGGTACCCGACCGCCATCGTCAGCAGCGAGCCCACCCCCGCCATGACCAGCGTGCGCTCGAAGATCTTCAGGTAGAGAGAGTCGGTGACCAGGTGGTACTGGCTGGTGTCGAAGCCGTAGGTGATCGCGTTGAAGCCGGTCTGGGTGGCCAGCGAGAACGCCACCAGGATCGCCAGCGGACCCAGGAAGAAGATCGCGTAGTACAGCAGCGACGGCGACGTCAGCCAGCCCGGGTAGCGCGGGTTGAACGACCGACGCCGGCCTCTTCCGGCCTCGGCCGTGGGCCCGGGTCCGGGTCCGAGCAGGTCCTCGGCAGAGGCCATCAGCCGGCGCGGAACTGCGTATAGATCTTGGTGCGCTCCTGCACCACCTGCGGGCTGACGTTGAGGATGTACTTGTAGTTGTCGGTGTAGCTCTTCGGCACGTTGAACAACGGGTCTTTGGCGAGCGACGCCGGCAGCTGCGAGAGCGCCGAGGGGATCGGGATGCCGTAGTTGTGGTACTCCATCTCGGTCACCGCGGTGGACGGCGTCAGCAGCCAGTTGATCCAGGCGTGCGCGGCTACCGGGTGCGGCGCCGTCGACGGGATGCACCAGTTGTCGGACCAGATCTCCGACGCATCGTGCAGCAGCACGGCGGTGATGTCGCCCTGCTTCTTGCGGCCCTGCACGATCCGGCGTACGTCACCGTTCCAGCCCTGGCCGAGGATGATCTTCCCCGCGATCGCGTCGTCGATGTACGACGAGGACGAGATCGTGGTGACGCCCTTCCGGAACGACATCAGGTATCTGGTCACCTGGTCGAAGTCCGACTTGCTGGAGGTGTTGGGGTCGAGCCCGAGGGCCATCAGGGCCAGCGGCACGACCTCCTCCGCGCCGTCGAGCAGGTTTGTCCGGCCCTTGCTGACGTACTTCTGGAGCAGTGCGTAGAAGTCGTGCATCGTCTGCGGCTTGTCGGTGACGATCTGGTTGTTGTAGAAGATCATCGTGATCCCGTAGTCCTTGATCACGTGGTACTTCCCGGTCGGGTCGTACGACGCCTTGAGGAACTTCGGGTCGAGGTTCTTCAGGTTCGGGATCAGGGCCGGGTCGAGCGCCAGCAGCTTGTTCTCCTGGATCAGCTGGGCGACGGCGTTCTGGCTGGGCACGATGATGTCGTACGTCGTACCACCGGCGTTGAGCTTGGCCAGCAGCTCGTCGTTCGACGAGTAGTAGGTCTCGTGGATCTTCAGCCCGGCCTTCGCCTCGTCGGGCAGCGCCATGAACTTCTTGTACGTCGAGGGGTCGTCGTACTCCGACCAGTTGAAGATCTCCAGGTGGTTCTCGAGCGGCTTCCCGGCGAGACCGCCGGTGCCGGTCGACGTTCCGCTCCCCGGGTTGGTCTGCCCGGTCGTGGTGCTGCCGCAGGCCGTGAGCAGCATCAAGCCGCCGAGCCCGAGTGCCGACCGACGCGTCATCGGGTGCCCGGCCGCACGCTCGACCTTGCTGTGGAGCGCGTCCAGCTTCGCCTTGGTCCCGACGGGCGCGAGCATGCTGAGTTGATCGGATCGGGGCTGGTCGGGGTTGTCAGTCATGGTCCTCACCTCTGGGGTTGGCCGGCTCCGGCGATTCGGCCAGCAGGACCGGAGCGGTCCGCTCCCACTGGATGGTGATCCGGTCGCCGGGACGGATCGCGTCGTGCGAGTCGTCGGTGCCGGCCCGTTGTTCACGGATGAGCATCCGGGTGCCGCCGTCGAGCGTGGCGAGCACCTGGACCTCGTCCCCGAGATACATCTTCGAGTCGACGACGGCCCTGGCGGTGTTGACCAGGTCGTCGACCGGGCCGGCGAGGATGTGCAGCCGTGCGGGGCGGATGCCGACCCGGGCCCGGCGCCCCTTGGTCGCATCTCCGTGACCGCGGACGACGACTCCGGCGCCGGTGTCGAGGTCGAACGCCCCCTCGTACGCGGCCGTGACCTCACCGTCGAGGAAGTTCATCTCGCCGATGAAGTCGGCCACGAAGGCGGTCAGCGGCCGGTCGTAGATCTCGCTGGGTGTGTCCAGCTGCTCGATGACGCCGTTCGACATGACCGCGATCCGGTCGGACATCGACAGGGCCTCGCCCTGGTCGTGGGTGACGTAGATGAAGGTGATCCCGACCTGCTGCTGGATCCGGGTGAGCTCGATCTGCATCTCCTTGCGGAGCTTGAGGTCGAGGGCGCCGAGCGGCTCGTCGAGCAGCAGCACCCGCGGCTGGTTGACCAGCGCCCTGGCCAGCGCGACTCTCTGCTGCTGGCCGCCCGAGAGCATGCTCGGGCGGTGCTTGTCGCGGCCGGTCAGCTGGACGAGCTCGAGCGCCTCGCGCGCGCGGCCGTAGCGCTCCGACTTGGAGACGCCCTTCTGCTTCAGCCCGTAGGCGACGTTGTCGAGGATCGACATGTGCGGGAACAGCGCGTACTGCTGGAACACGGTGTTGACGTCACGCCGGTACGGCGGTGTCCCCACCGCGTCCACGCCCCCGATCAGGATCTCGCCCTCGTCGGGCTGCTCGAAGCCGGCGATCATCCGCAGCGAGGTGGTCTTGCCGCAGCCCGACGGGCCGAGCAGCGAGAGGAACTCGCCCTTGCGCACCTGCAGCGAGACCGCCTTGACCGCGGTCAGGTCGCCGAAGCGTTTGGTGACCGCGCGGAACTCGATGTCGTGGACCGAGCCCGGCCCCTCGGAGCTCACGCCAGGTGCCTCCCCCCAGTGCCTCTTCGATGCCAGTGCCTCTTTGATGCGGTAACGTACCTCGCAGCAAAACCTCGGTCAATCCCCGAGGTTCGAAGTTATTGGCCTCTCGGAAAGCGGATATCGCATGGAGATCGACCAGACCTCGCGGCGGATCATCGCGATCCTGCAGCGCGACGGACGGTGCCCGAACACCGTGATCGCGCGCGAGCTGGGGGTCTCGGAGGCTGCCGTGCGGGCGCGGATCCAGGCGCTGACGTCCTCGGGGATCCTCCAGATCATCGGCCTGACCGATCCGGGGAACATGGGCTTCGGGGTGATGGCGCTGATCGGGGTCCAGGCCACCAACGACCTGAACCGGATCGCCGAGCTGGTCTCGACCTGGCCGGAGACGACGTACGTCGTGATCACCGCCGGCAGCTTCGACCTGCTGATCGAGCTGGTCTGTACCGACAACAACGACCTGCTCCGGGTGGTTGAGCGGCTGCGCGCGGTCGACGGCGTGCGCTCGACCGAGTCGTTCATCTACATCTCGCGGCACAAGCTCAACTACGCCTTCGCGGCCGACCGCGACGACGTACCCGTTGCCGCCCCTAACGCTGCGCGCTGATCGAGGGGTCGGTCAGGAGGTCGAGATCTGCGGGCGCGAGGACGAGGTCGAAGGTGACTCGTGACCAGGGGCCGGCGAGGTCCCGGCCGTCGGGCGTCGGCGTACCGGGGAGCTGGCGGTGGACGTCGACGACGAGCGACTCGCGGACACCGAACACGGTGTCGGAGTCGAGGTAGGCGTCGCCGCGGGGGAAGACGTGCGTGACCAGCGCGCGGTGGCCGTCGGCCACCACCATCAGATGCAGATGGGAGGCTCGCATCGGCGAGCGGCCGGTGGCGCGCAGCAGGCGGCCGACGGGGCCGTCGTCGGGGATGGGGTACGGCGTGGGGGTCACCGCCCAGAACCGGTATCCGCCCTCGGCGTCGGTGTGGAGGTGACCGCGGCCGGCCACGCGGTCGTCGTCGTACTGCACGTCGTAGCGGCCGTCGGCGTCCGCCTCCCAGATCTCGACCAGGGCGCCGGGGACCGGCCGGCCATCGGTGCCGGTGACCGTGCCCTCGACCCAGAACGGCTCGCCGCGGGCACCGCCGGCGACGTCGCCGCCGAGGCCGACGTCGGGCGAGCCCTCGACGAAGAACGGGCCGAACACGGTCGCCTCGGTGGCGTTCGCGTGGGCCCGGTTGTTGACGGTGATCGTCTGCATCGAGGCGCCCAGCACGTCGGAGAGCAGGATGAACTCCTGGCGGCGGTCGTCGGTGAGGTGCCCGACCTCGGTCAGGAACCCGATCGCCTGCGCCCACTCCTCCTCCGTCAGCCGGGTCTCGCGCAGGAACGCGTGCAGGTGCCGCGTCAGCGCCTCGACCAGCTCCTTGGTCCGAGGGTCGGGCGTGTCCGCGAACGACGCCAGCACCCGCTCGACGAGGTCCGCCTCGCGGGTCTCCTGCTCGGCGGAGCGCTGCTCGGCCGGGCTCTCAGCCATGACCACCGTCTCTCGTCCTGATGGGTGTTTCGCCACTCTCCGGCGCGGCCAGTGAGCCTACCCAGCCCTGCGCCTGGGCATGCGAGGTGAGCCTGACCACCGGCAGATCCGGGCGCTCGACTGCGAGCTGGCGGTCGAGGTCGGCGTACCGGTGGCGGGTGCGCCAGGCCCACCGCAGGATGTGGTCGCGGTCGGTGAGCACGGTATGCAGCGGAGCCTCGACGTTGCCGTTCCACAGCTCCTCGTGGCGGACGCGCCGTCCCAGGGTCCGGCGGGTGAGCTGCCATAGGACCAGTCGGGTCGGCAGGTCCAACCACACCATCAGCTGCGCCCGCGCGAGGGTCAGCGGCCGCGCCGCGTCGTACTGCCACTCGGTGATCCAGGCCTCCCGACTGACGAGGGCGGCGACGTCGTCGGCGAACGTCGGCCGTGGCTCCCAGCCGGGGCCGTGGTAGAGCGCGTCGAGCTCGACGTACTCGATCTCGAGTCGGGTCGCGATCCGACGGGCCAGCGTCGACTTGCCCGAGCCCGAGACACCGGCCACGAGCACCCGTCGCGGAGTCTCGTGCGCGCTCATCCCGGAGCCGCCCCCGTCCAGGCCGCCGCCAGCAGCGCCTCGATCACCTCGGCCGTGACCGGGACCGGGTTGCTCGGTGGCGCGGCCTCGAGGATCGGCCCGACGGCGGCCGCGAGGTCGGACTCCGGCAGGCCGAGCGCCCGCAGCGAGCGGGGTACGTCGACCCGCTCGCACAGTCGCTGCAGCCCCGCGAGGGCCGATACGGCGCCGAACGCCTCGGCCATCCGGGCATCGAGGTCGGGCACGGCCGGAGCGTTGAGCGCCAGCACCTGAGGGAGGACGACGGCATGGGTCTCCGCGTGCGGTAGGTCGAACATCCCGCCGAGGACGTGGCAGATCTTGTGGTGCAGCCCGGAGCCGGCGGAGGCGAACGCGACGGCCGAGAGGTAGGCGCCGTACAGCGTCTGCTCGCGGCCACCGAGCTCCCTCGGGTCGTCGACGACTCGGGGAAGTCCGGCGTCGAGCGCGCGGATGCCCTCCAGCGCGAGCGCCCGGTCGATCGGGTCGGTGCGTGGTGCCCACATCGAGTCCACGCAGTGCGCGAGCGCGTTGAGGCCCGAGGCAACGCTGGTGGCGACAGGCAGGCCGAGCGTCAGGGTCGCGTCGTACACCACCGCACGCGGCAGCACCCGCCGGTCGACGCCGGTCCGCTTCTGGCCGCCCTCGGTCAGGCCCCACAGGTCGGTCGCCTCGGATCCGGCGTACGTCGTGGGGACGGCGACGATCGGCAGCCCGGTGGTGAGTGCGACCGCCTTCGCCAGCCCGGTGGCCGACCCGCCGCCGACGCAGACCAGGACGTCGACGTCGTACTCCTTCGCCACGGCGCGTCCCCGCTCGGCCACCTCCAGGGGCACGTGCCTGACGACGTCGGTGTGGAGTACGGCGACGGGCAGGTCGGCGAGGACCGGGGCCACGCGCTCGGGGGAGGTGACGATCGCCATCACCCGCGACGCATCGAGCCGGCGTACCTCCTCGGCCACCGCATCCGCCGCCTCTCCCGAGCCGAAGCGCACCCGCTGCGGCAGGGTCTCGTGCGCGAAGCGGAGCCGGTCGCGTGCCACTGTCACCGCACCATCATGGCGCGGACGCCGGCCGCGGGTGCCGACACCGATCGCGCAGCAGCTGCCGGCTACTCCAGCATCCCCAACGGCTCCGGCTCTCGCGCCGGGCTCGGCTCGTCCTCGGCGATCAGCACCTGCCGCCTCCGCGCCCGGGTCAGCCCGAGCGCGGCCAGGGCTCCTGCCACCGACACCGCGGCGGTGGTGCCCAGGGCGGGCTCGTAGCCCGCCAACGTCGCCGCCGGACTGGTCAGGGAGCCGTGCGCGTCGAAGACCGCGGTCACCGTCGCCACCCCGAAGGCCGCTCCGACCTGCTGGAGCGTGTTGAGCACTCCTGACGCCCGGCCGAGCAGAGCGGCCGGCGCAGCGTTGAGACCGGCCGAGGAGGGTGCCGGAAGAGCCATCGAGATGCCGACCCCGGCGACGACGAACGGAACGACGTACGACGCGTAGCCGGCGTGGGCGTGGGCCTCGTGGCGCAGCCAGACGAACCCGATCGCCTGCAGGAGCAGACCCGGCGCGGCGAGCGCGCGGGCACCCAGACGATCGACCAGCCGGCCGGCGAGCGGTGCGACCAGCAAGGGCGTCATCGTCCAGGGCAGGAACCGCAGACCGGTCTGGAGGGGCGAGTCACCGAGCGAGACCTGGAAGAACTGGCTCGTCAGGTACGCCGTCGAGAAGATCGCGGCAGACATCAAGAAGACCGTCGAGCAGGCGGCGGAGAAGACCGGTGAGCGGAACAGCGACAGCGGCACCATCGGTTCGGCCACCCGGGCCTCCCACGCGACGAACGACAGGAGCAGCGCGGCACCGAGTGCGAGCGCGACGAGCACCTCGGTCGACGACCAACCGGATGTCGGTCCCCTCAGCACCCCCCATACGAGAGCGCCCATGGCCCCCGACGCCGTCAGCATTCCCACCGGGTCGAGCCGGGTGTGGGGGCCATGGCTCTCGGGCACCAGCCGCGGGAGTGCGACGGCGGCGGCGAGTCCGATCGGGACGTTCACCCAGAAGACCCAGTGCCAGTCCAGGCCCTCGGTGACGACACCGCCGACGAGGGGCCCGGCGGCGACACCGAGCCCGGCCACGCCACCCCAGATGCCGACGACCGCACCGCGCTTCTCGGCCGGGAATGCCGAGGTGAGCAGGGTGAGCCCGAGCGGCATCAGCACCGCCGCACCGAGCCCCTGGACGGCACGGAAGCCGATCAGGAAGCCGAGGTCGGGAGCCAGCGCGCAGGCCGCGGACGCGGCGCTGAACAGCAGCAGCCCGGCGCCGTAGGTACGACGGCGCCCGAGGCGGTCGCCGAGCGCGGCGGCGGTGATGATCGCAGCGGCGAACGTGAGGGTATAGGCGTTCACGATCCACGGTAGCCCGCCGGCCCGGCCGCCGAGGTCGGCATGGATCGAGGGCAGGGCGGTCACGACCACGAGCGCGTCGAGCGTCACCATCAGGTAGGCGCCGGCGGCCAGCGCCACGGTGAGCGGACTGCCCGCCGGAGCGGTGTCCGGCTGCGTCTCGAGCTCCGGAACAGACATGGGTCCCTCTCTGCGCGGGCGGCCCGGTGCCGTCCGCGACGTCTTCACGGGTGAAGACGAGCGGGACCTCACGAACTGGGCGTTCGTCGACCGCCCAGTTCGCGAGGTCCCCGTCGTCTACCTCTCGAGCCGCCGTTGTCGGCGGAGCCTGACAACATCGAGACGAGGCGAAGGTGAGGACATGGACGGAGACCTTCTCGAGCTGGCACGCACGGGAGACGAGGACGCCTTCGCGGAGCTGGTCGCCCCCTACCGCCATGAGCTCCAGGTGCACTGCTACCGGATCCTGGGCTCTCTCCAGGACGCGGAGGACGTGCTGCAGGAGACCCTGCTCTCGGCCTGGCGAGGACTCGGCGACTTCGCCGAGAGATCGTCGGTGCGCACCTGGCTGTACCGGATCGCGACCAACCGCAGCCTCGATGCTCTGCGATCGGTCGCGCGTCGGGAGCCGAAGGTGAACGCCCTGGTGGCCGGCGTCGTACCCCCGGAGCCGACGAGGTACGGCGAGGTCCCCTGGCTACAGCCCTTCCCCGACGTCCTGCTCGACCCGGCCGACCCGGCACCCGGTCCGGAGGCGGTCATCGAGATGTGGGAGGCCATGTCGCTGGCGTTCGTCACGGCCCTCCAGCTGCTCCCGCCACGTCAACGGGCCGTCCTGATCCTGCGCGACGTGCTCGGCTACCGCGCGGCCGAGACGGCCGAGATCCTGGGCACGACGGTGGAGTCGGTCACCAGCGCCCTCAAGCGGGCCCGAGCCTCGCTCGACGCCGACCACGACCTCGCCACGAAGCGCACCCGACCGGCGGCGCCGGCTGCCGACTCCCCCGAGGAACGCCGCCTCGTGGCCGCCTTCATGGAAGCCTTCACCGGGAAGGACGTCGACCGGCTGGTCGCGATCCTGAGCGAGGACGTCTGGCTGAAGATGCCGCCGATGCCCTACGAGTACCACGGGCGCGCAGCGGCGATCGGCTTCTTCCGAGTCGTGCTGCACCCCGACATCCGCAGCCTCCGTCTGGTCCCCACCCGTGCGAACGGCGGGCCGGCGAACGCCATCTACGCGCTCGACCATGCGACAGGCTCCTACCGCGCGATCGGCCTGTTCGTCCTGGGGCTCGCCGGCGACCACATCTGCGAGATCACCCGCTTCGAGCCGGGCATCCTTCCGAGCTTCGGGCTTCCCCGCATCCTGGGGTGACGAGCATCCTGGGGTGACGAGCATCCTGGGGTGACGAGCATCGGGGCGTGACCACCGGTCCGCGGTGCACGCATGGACGTGCTCGTTGCGGCGCCGGCCGACCCGGATCTACCGTGCACGGGTGCCGAGGAACCAGGGCAGCCCGACGGTCGAGGACGTCGCTCGCCGCGCCGACGTGTCGCGGGCGACGGCGGCCCGTGCGCTGGCGGGGTACGGGCCGATCCGGCCCGACACCCGCGCGCGGGTGCTCCGCGCCGCGTCCGAGCTGGGGTACGTCGTACATCGCGCCGCGCGGGCCCTGGCGGCGGGCCGAGGCACGCGGCTGGTCGTCGCCGCCGTGACCACGCACCCCGAGCTCACCGTCGACGCCTACCTGGCACGCGTCGTCGCGGCCGCCGCCGAGGCGTGTGCGCCCGAGGGGCTCGGGGTCGGGCTGCAGTCGCTTCCGCTCGACGACCCGGCCCGGCTCGACGCGCTCGCTCGCGATCCCGACGTCGTCGGGGTCGTGCTCACCAACGCCCATCACAGCCTGCTCCGCACCATGGACCCCGCTCTCGCCGGGCGGGTCGTGTCGATCGGGGCCGGCTCCGACCGGGTGCCGATCGTCGACGTCGACACCCGCGACCTGGCCGGCCGGATGACCGCGCACCTCGTGGAGTCGGGCCGCCGTCGGATCGCGATGATCGCCGGGCCGGTCCAGGTCTCGTGCACCGGACGCCAGGTCGGTGGTCACGTGGCCGCGATGCGACTGGCCGGCCTGCGGCCACGTGTGATGCGGGCCGGCTACACGACCCACAGCGGCCGACGCGCGGTCGAGAGCCTGCTGCGCCTGTGGCCCGACACCGACGCCGTGATCGTGAGCTGCGACGACACCGCGATCGGGGTGCTGGACGCGCTCGCGGTGCGTGGCATCGACGTACCCGCAGACATCGCGGTGACCGGCTTCGACGACCTTCCCCTGGCGTCGTACGCGGGGCTCACCTCGGCGACGCATCCCGTCGAGGCGATCGCGGCCGCGGCCGTGCGCACCCTCCTCGAGGGCAGCGGCGATCGCTGGTTCACGTCCGAGCTGGTGCTGCGGCGTACCGGCTGAGTCCCGCCAGCAGCGAGCTCAGGCCAGGAGGCGCGCCGGATGCTCCAGGAGGTCGACGAGTACGGCGAGCCAGCGGGCGGCCAGGACACCGTCGATGGGCCGGTGGTCGACGGACAGGGTCAGGCTCATGGTCTTGCCGGGGACCACGACACCCTGCTCGACGACGGGCTCGTCACGCACCGCTCCGACCGCCACGATCGCGGCCTGCGGTGGGTTGATGATCGCGGCGAACGACTCCACGCCGTAGCTCCCGAGATTGGTGACCGCGATGCTGCCACCCTCGAGCTCGTCCTGCTTCAGCTCGCCGTCGCGGGCGCGCGCGGCGAGGTCCTGCAGGGCGGCGGACACGCCCGAGACCGTCAGAGACGTGACGTCGCGAACGACCGGTGTCAACAGCCCTCGTTCGGTGTCGACCGCTACGGCGATGTCCGCGGTCGCGTAACGGCGTACGGCGTCGGCCGTCCAGATGACGTTCATCTCCGGCACTCGCTGGTGGGCGGCGCCGACCGCCTTCACCACGAGGTCGTTCAGCGAGATCCGGGCAGCGCGGTCGATGTTGATCTCGGCTCGAAGAGCGATCAGGGGCTCGACCCGCACGGTGGCATGCAGGTAGAAGTGCGGCGTCGTCCGGGTGCTGGTGACCAAGCGGCTCGCGGTCGCGCGGCGGAGGCGCGAGTGCGGGATCTCCTCGTACGTCGCGACCGGGTCGATGGGCGCCGGCTGTCGGGCCGGGGCGAGATCACGTTTCGCCACGGCCTGGTCGACATCGCGGCGCAGGACCCTGCCCCGGGGGCCCGTGCCGCGGATCTCCTCGATCGCGAGGCCGGCGTCGCGGGCGAGCTTGCGGGCGAGAGGGCTGGAGAAGACCCGGCTGTTCGCCGGGGTGGGGTCGGTCGGGACCTCACGCCGCTCGGGGATCACCACCTCCGCGGCCGCGGCGATGCCGAGGGACGCCAGGAGGGCTTCGAGATCCTCCACCTCCTCGCCCGGCTCGCCGAGGACGGCGATCGGGTCGCCGACCTCGACCTGGGCGCCGGGCGGCACCAGCGTCGTGAGCAGTCGGCCGGCCGACTCGGCCTCCACATCGACGGCGGCCTTCTCGGTCTCCACGGTCGCGAGTGCATCGGAGGCCGCGAAGTCGCCGGACTCCTCGACCAACCACTCCGCCAGGATCGCCTCGGCGGCATTCGCCGCCACGCCGGGCATGCGCAGCACGCGCGCCATGGCCTCAGTACCTCGCGATCTCGTCGAGCGCGGCGACGACCTCGACCGCCTGCGCGATCGCCGCCCGCTCCAGGACCTTGCTGATGCTCGGCGACGCGACCCCACCGGTCACGCGGCGTACCGGCGCATCGAGCAGGTCGAAGAACCGGCGGTGGATCTCGTCGGCGAGCCATCCGCCGTACGACGTGCCGACGGCGCCCTGCTCGGCGATCAGCAGCTGGTTCGTCTTGGTCAGGCTGGCCTCGATCGTGTCCCAGTCGATGCTGGCTCGGTCGAGCCAACGCAGGTCGATCACCTCGGCGTCGACCTCGTGACCCTCGGCGGCCTCCATCACGTAGCGCGTCATGGCGAGGTAGGTGAGGACCGTGACGTCCGACCCCTTACGCCGTACCGCCGCATTGCCCACGGGCAGGCAGTAGTCCCAGTCGTCGACCGGACCGGGTCCCGACGCCGTATAGAGATCGACGTGCTCGAGCACGAGCACCGGGTCCTGACACCGGAGAGCGGTGTTCATCAGGCCCACGTAGTCGTACGGCGTGCTCGGCGCCACGATCCGCCACCCGGGGGAGGTGGCGAAGATGCCGGCCGGGTCCATCGAGTGCTGCGAGCCGTAGCCGGTGCCCATCGCCACCTTGCTCCGCAGCACGAGCGGGACACCGTTCGTCCCGCCGTACATGTGACGCGCCTTGGCGATCTGGTTGAAGATCTGGTCGGCGGCGACCCACATGAAGTCGGCGTACATGAACTCCACGACCGGCACGTACCTCCCGTCGAGCGCGATGCCACCGGCGAGACCGGCGAAGGCGTTCTCGCTGATCGGGGTGCCGAGCACGCGGTCGGGGTACGACGCGGCGAGGCCGCGGGTCGCCCCGTTGGTGCCGCCGTTGAGCCGGTGGACGTCCTCGCCCATGACGACGATGCGCTCGTCGGTCTCCATCCGGCGACCCATCACCGTCGCCACCGCGTCGATGAACTTCATGTCCTGCACGGCTGTCGCGGACTCGTCGGAGACGATCGGCGCGTCCTCGAGCTCGGCGAGGTCGCCGCGTACGCCGACATCCACCCACGCGGGGTCGGGCCACTCGGAGGGCCTGATGCGCCGCCGACCTGGCTTGCCGTCGGGGTCGGCCTCGAGGAGCACGTCGCCGACCTCGTCGAGGACCGCCTTGGCCTGCGTGACGGCACGATCGGTCTCTTCTCGGGTCATCAGGCCGAGACGCTGGAGCTGGACGGCGGTCTGCTGGAGCGGGTCGCGTGCGCGCCAGGCCGCCTCCTCCTCCTTGTCGCGATAGCCGAACGCACTCCCGGCGAAGCCGCCGTTCTGGTGGAAGAAGCGGTACGTGTCGACCTCCACGATCGTCGGCCCGCGGCCCAGGCGCATGTACTCGACGGCCTCGGTCATCGCGAGGTGCACGGCGAGCGGGTCCATCCCATCGACCCTCCACGCGGCGATGTTGAAGCCGAGGCCGCGAGCGGAGAGCCTGGGCTCACCCGTCGCCTCCTCGACCGAGGTCGCGACGGCGTAGTGGTTGTTCTCGATGAAGAAGCAGACGGGGAGGCTCCACGCGGACGCGAGGTTCATCGACTCGAGGGTCGATCCGATGTTGGTCGCACCGTCGCCGAAGTACGTGACCGAGACCGCGTCCGTGCCGGCCTGCCGGTGCGACCAGGCGAAGCCGGTCGCCTGGGGCACGCCGCCGCCGACGATCGCGTTGGTCCCCATGGCGCCTGCTTCCTTCCACTGCAGGTGCATCGACCCTCCGCGGCCGTGGCTCCAACCACGGTCGAGCCCGCAGATCTCCGCAAGGGTTCGTACCAGGACCCGACGTACGTCGTCGCTCGGCGCCGCCAGAGGATCGAGGCCCTTGGGCTCGACGTGGTGCAGCGTCTTCGCCAGGAACTGGTGGTGGCCCCGGTGCGAGCCGTTCACGGAGTCCTCGCTGGTGAGGGCGAGCACGGAGCCGACGGCACCGCCCTCCTGGCCGATGCTGGAGTGCGCCGGCCCGTGGATCAGCCCGGCCGCGGCAAGGTCGAGGACGTACTGCTCGAACGTTCGGATCCATACCAGCTGGGCGTAGATCGTGCGCAGCAGATCGGGATCGGCGGTGTCCCAGTCGGCGTCGGTGGCGACCAGCTGCAACCAGGGGGACGCGGGCTCCAACGTGCGATGCTCGGACATGTGACCTCCTTCGACTCCGGGCACGATGACACAAGATTGGATCCAAAATCTACCCCAATGAGGCTGGACAGCCCTATTCCGGGGATGATTGGCTGCCTTAGGATCCAATGAAGGGGACTGACCGATGGCGATGCCGGGGCTGCGGCGCTTCGACCATGTCGGCTTCACGGTGCCGGACATCGAGGAGGCCCACCGGTTCCTGGTCGACGTACTGGGCTGCGAGTACCTGTACACGCTCGGTCCGTTCGAACCCGACGGCGACTGGATGACGACCCACCTCGGTGTGCATCCGGACACCAGGATGCTCAACCGCTGGTTCCGGTGCGGAGACCAGGCGGTCTTCGAGGTCTTCCACTACGAGGCGCCCGACGAGAGAGAAGCGATGCCCAAGAACAGCGACATCGGCGGCCACCACATCGGCTTGTACGTCGACGACATCGACGCAGCGGTCGCCCACCTGCGAGAGGCGGGGGTTCAGGTCTTCGACGGCCCGACAGCGAGCAGGGGGCCGGCCCTCGGCAACCACTGGATCTACTTTCTCGCCCCGTGGGGCATGCAGTTCGAGCTGGTCTCCTATCCGGGCGGCAAGGCCTGGGACCGGGAGCACGCGCGAGAGGATCGGCTCTCGTGAGCAAGATCGACCAGACCGAGAGCCCGCCGTACGTCGTGACGGGCGGCGCCGCCTCCGCCCGGGTCGCGTCGTACCTGCGAGACCTGATCCTGCGCGACGAGCTGCGGCCGGGTGACCGGATACGTCAGGAGGACATCGCCGCGCGGTTCGGCGCGAGCCGGCTGCCGGTGCGTGAGGCATTGCGCATGCTCGAGGCCGAAGGGCTCACCGAGCACGAGCCCAACAAGGGCGCCCGCGTGCCGAGGCTGACGATGCATGAGGTGGACGTCATCTACCGGATGCGGGAGCGGCTCGAGCCTCTCGCCCTCACCGAGAGCCTTCCCGCGCTCGACGACGACGACCATGCCCGGCTGGAGGACGTACAGCGGCGCATCGAGGCCAACACCGATCTGGACCGCTTCCTCGAGCTCGACCGCGAGTTCCACCTCGGGACGTACTCCGGCTGCCCCATCGACCCGCTGAACGCGATCGTCACCAGGTTGTGGAACTCCACCCAGCACTACCGGCGCGCCTACGTCGCCCTGAGCGGCCAGGAGCGCATGTGGGTGGTCAACTCCGAGCATCGGCTGCTCCTCGACGCCGTCGTACGACGCGACGCCCCCGACGCGGAGCGGTTCCTGGAGGGTCACATCCGTCGTACCCGCATCGAGCTGAGCAGGCACCCGTCGGTCTTCGGCGAAACCTAGGCGGTCAGCCCGCTCGCGCCAGGATCGACCAGACGCCCGGACGTTCGAGGACCCACGGCGCCGGCGGCAGTCCGGGCCCGACGCCCGGCAGGTCGGGTGCCGCGCTGCTGTATCGGCCACCGGTCGGCGTCGTCGTCGTGACCACGTGGCCGCCTTCCGGCGTCTCGGAGGTCTCGGCGGACCAGCCGGGCGACTCCTTGGCGTGGTTGCAGGCCTCGCACAGCCCCTGTGCATTGCTCGGCTCGGTCGGACCGTGCGCTCGGTGCGGCATTGCATGATCGACGTGCCGGATCGGGGCGTCGCACCACGGCGTCCGGCAGAACTGGTCGCGAAGGACGACCAACTGGCGCAACCGGCCTTCGAAGCGTCGGCGGCGGGAGTCCATCCCGACCAGCTGACCAGTGCCGGGCCTGACGAACAGTCGCCTCACCCATGCCGCCGCCTGCTGGTCACGAGCCAGTCGCCTGGCCTGGGCTGCCGGGACGGGCCCGTAGCCGACGAGGTGAGCCGGTGTCTGGTCATTCCCCAGGAGCGTCTCGACGGACATCACCAGCTCGATCTCGAGGGGCACGTCGGGTGCGCACGCCTGCCCGGTGACGCGCTCCACGAGAGTGTCGGCCAGGGTCTGCCCCTTGCCCCGGGGGTCGCCCGCGGAACCAGCGCGATCGGCCTCCCGGACCAGCGCGGCGTACGTCGCCACGCCCTGCTCCGCCGGCAGCAGTGCGGTGAGGTAACACATGGTGTCGGGCGCGGGACGGAGGGTGACGGTGCGGTCGGAGACAGCCCTCGCGTTCCGGGCAACGGCGGAGCCCGGATCGACCGCATAGGCCAGCCTGCGAACCTCGCGGACGGTCTGGGCATCGCCCCACTCTGCGAGGTGGTCGGCGATTCGCTCGTCGATCGCGCGTCTTGTGTCGGCGTCGAGGCAGGCGGTCTCGCGGGCGACCAACGTGGCCCGCCACTCGCTGACGCCACCGCGGCTCATCGCAGTCAACGTCTGCGGCAGCTCGAACGCCAGGGTCTTGGCCAGGCCGAGATGCCGGCCACCCCGGTGGGGACTCTCCATGCGGGCGAGAGCGACCTGGGCGCCGACCCCGCTCCCCACCCGATCGCTCGACACGCCCTGCGCTCGCTGGCGGCGTCGGGCACACTCGTCCACCCGGATACTCAGCCGGGCCTGGGCCGCGGACGCGGCCCGCTTCACCCTCTCGAGGGCCTCGATCGCCTCCAACGCGCTCGGCTCGTCGAACCGGCTCGGGTCGAACTCGGAGAGCGCGGTCAGCCAGGCCACCGGGTCGGGCTCAGGACTGCTAAGGCGCGCGACGACCGTCCCGCCCACCGCCGTGCCCGCGTCTCGCCTCATACCTGCACGCTAGAACCCACCACCGACACCCCCAGCCCTCGATCGGGGACTTTCCACAGATACCGGGCCGGGCGATCAAGAGAGGCACACTTGCGGCGGTCGCACCTTCGGTGCCCCACGTCGACTCGCCCCGGGCGACTCGGACAAGGCGCACCGACGCGTTGGGACAGCCTCACAGCAGAGCCCGGCACCGGAATCCTCGCCGCGCCAGGTGCTGGCCACCGCATGTGCCCGACATCTCCACCCGCAGGGACTGACGGCATTACCCAGCCGTTACGTGCCGCTGGTGAACTCCGCGATGAACATCTCGTTTCCTCGTGTCTGCCGGGAGGACCGATGCTGACCACTACCCGAGGCGTCCGCGCGCTGGCGGCGACCTGTACCGCTGTAGCCGCCGTGACCGCCTTGCCGTGCGCGACACCGGCAGCCCTGGCCGGGACCGGCCACTCTGCCGGAGTTGTCGGGAACCCGATCACTCTGGCGACCGGCCAGCACTTCGAGGTCCTCGGCCACCCCTTCGACGTCGCGACGAGCCCCGGCGGTACGGCGTACATCGGGTGGATCTCCTCAACCGCCGTCGACTCCGAACGCAAGGTCCACCTGTGCAAGCTGCCACCGACCGCCACCGCCTGCGACGGCGGCATCCAGACCATCGATTCGCTGAGTGGCTCTTCGGCCGCCGGTCTCCGAGTCCTGGTCGACGCCGACGACACCGTGCACCTGGTGTGGTTCCACGACAGCGCCCAGTCGCTCAACGGCCCGAACAACTCCGCGATCGCCGAGGCCGACGCCCTGCACGGGCTCGGCCTGAGCGCCGCGCACGACATCGTCACCAACGCGCCCAGCTTCGGGTCGCTTCTCGAGGCGAAGATCGGCCCGGGCGGCGCCATCTGGACCGTCGCCTATGCCGGCGTCCCCACCAAGCAGGTGCGCGTATGGCACGACACCACGGACCCCGAGCCGGTCACGACCCCGTACGGCATCAGCCACGCCCAACTTGCGTTCACCGGCGGAACGCCGGTTCTGGTCGTCGAGAAGGACGGCGCGATCAGCACCCCTCCCTCCTACGCAACCCGGTCCAGCTCCGGCACCTGGAGCGCCTTCCACAAGATCGCCCACACCTGGGCGGCCGGCAGCAACACCGCCCTGGCCACCACCCGGCACGGCCTACGCATCGTCACCGGCACCAACGACGCGTCGTACCGCCCCGTCATCGCCGCATGGACCGGGAGTGGCTTCGGCACGCCGAAGCTGACGCCTGACACCAACGGCTGCGGCGTGAAGACCCACGACGGATCGTCCGACCCGAGCGGGCGGTTGCTGGACGCGTCCTGGGAGTGCAGCAAGGTCACGGTCACCAACTATCCAGACGCGCGCCACGCCGCGATCGTCCGCTTCAAGCCCGGGGGCACACCCGGGCAGGCGCCGGAGATCGCCTCGGGCACACGAGGCATCGCGACCGTGGTCTGGGGCGTGTCACAGACCGATGGGGAGAAGCTGCGCGTCGCCCATGTGCGGGCGCCCGACAGCACCGCCACCGTCGGCCACACGGGTACCGGCGGACGGGTGACCGTCACCGGACCTCGGACCTGTCTGCCGCCCGTCGACGTGCCCATCGGCTTGACGCACAACCCCGCCAAGGGCTGGAGGTTCAAGTCCAGGACGCTTCGACTCGACGGCAACCGCGTCCACCGCCCGCTCGACGGCGCAAAGCTCAAGCCCGGCGAACGACACACCCTGGTCGGCACGGCGACATTCGCCAAGAACGGCGTACACAAGACCGTGAAAGCGTCCCTGTCGTTCAGAACCTGCGCCACCCAGTAGCCACGTAGCCACGTCGCGCCACTCATACGCACCTCGTCACGGCGGTACGACGCACTCAGCGCTCGCATTCACGGCGGCAAGGTCGGATGAGATCGGTGGGGGTGAGATGGGCGTAAGTCGGGCCGGCTGAACACCCGCACGGACACACGTTGGCCCTCTGAGCACCCGGCGGAGGGCTTCGGACGGAGACCAACGTGTGTCCGGACGTCATCGGGGCGCCGGCGCAGACAGCACCTTCAGGCCGTCCGTCGCGCCCGGACCATGCCGACGACGAGGTAGGCCGCGGCCCCCAGGAACGTCAGGAACGTGAGCAGGAAGCCGAACCACGAGATGTAGCCGACGACGTCGGCGAGCGTCCAACCGTGGGCGTCCTTGACCGCGGGGATGCCGCTGATCATGAACAGGACGAACGCGACGGCGAGCAGACCGCAGAGGATGCGGATGGGGTGGGTCGTGAGCTGGTGACGCATGATGACCTCCGGTGGATGTCGCGGCCCGGTGCCGCGTGCCGGACCAGATTGGCCGTGGTGCACTCTCGTGAAGAGGGGCACGGGTCCCGGTCGACCCGGGACGATCTCCCGGCCGCTTGAGCCGCCTATCTACTGCGCACATCCCTGGCGAAGCACAGAATGTCTGCATGGATCAGCGCCGGACCGCCCGCGTGGGCATCGCGCTCGCCGTCGTCAGCGCACTGCTGGCCCTGGCCGGCTTCTGGCTGGCGTGGGAACCCGGCGATCGGCCGCTGGCCGGTCTGGTTCATGACAACACCATGAACAACGCGGCCAATGGCGTGTGGATCTCAGCTCTGGCGGCGGTGCTGTTGTCGCTGCGGCCCGGCAACCGTATCGGCTGGCTTGTGCTGCTGGTCGGGCTGGCGAACAGCGTCACGATGTTCGGTACCGGTTGGGCTCTGGCGTCGTACCACGTCGATCTGCCAGCGCGCGCACTCTTCGCCTGGTGGGGGTCCTGGCCATGGGCGCCGGCGTTCCTGCTCGGCTCCTCGATGCTCCTGCTTCTCTATCCGTCGGGGCGGACGGCCTCACGGTTCGGGCACCGGCTGGCCATCGCCTCGGTCTGCTCGGCCGTCGGTCTGGTCCTCAGCATGGCCCTGCTGGACTCGCCGTACGACTCGGTGATCACCGGCCACGATCTCGGCGCCAACCCGATCAGTCAGGGCCACCTCCAAGCGCCCTTGGAGGTGTTGGTCGCCGTGTCGGCGATCGCCGGCGTCCTGATCGCACTGCTCATCTGGGGCCAGACCGCGCGCCGGCTCTGGCGCTCGCAGAGCCCCGAGCGGGAGCAGTTGGCCTGGCTGACTCTCGCGGTGGTGCCTACCGTGGTCGTCGCCCCGCTCAACTCGCCGTGGGTCGAGTTCGTGGTGAACCTGGCGACGACCGCCGCGCTGGCGATCGGCATCGTGCGCTACCGGCTGTTCGACATCAAGCTCGTGGTGCGCAGCGGGCTGGTGTACGGCTCGCTGACCGCTTTGTCCGTCGGCGTCTACTTCGCCCTGGTGGCTCTGATCACCAGGGTGACGCCGAACGGGCCGGTGCCGACGCTGTTCGCCGTGGCCGTTGTCGGACTGCTCGTCGTGCCGACGCACCGGCTGCTGCAGCGCTTCTTCGGCCGATTGGTGTACGGCGACCGAGGCGACCCGATCCGCGCCTTCCGCCGGATCGGCGAGGGGATGCGAACCGCGGGAGACGAGGGTCTGCGTCCGATGCTCGCGGGGATCGCCGAGGCGCTGCGCAGCCCGTGGGTGGCGGTCGTGCAGGACGGCGTGGAGATGGCAGCGGTGGGTTCGGTCGCGGACGGCCACCCGGCGCACCGGCTCCCCCTGGAGCACGCCGGTGTCCAAGTCGGGGAGCTGGTCGTCGCCGGCCGGACCGAACGTGACCACCTGGGCCGGACCGACCGGCGGCTGGTCAGCGCCCTCGCGGGACCGGTCGCCGCGGCGGTCCATGCCGCGCGTACGGCTCGCGAGCTCGCCGAGTCGCGGGCGCGCGTGATCGCCGTCCGTGAGGCGGAACGAACCCGGCTCCGTGCCGACCTCCACGACGGGGTCGGGCCTTCCCTCTCCGGGATCTCGCTGGGTCTCGAGGCGGCCATCGGCGCCATTGACTCCGGCCCGGGACGCCTCCCGGAGATCCTCGACGTCGTGCACCGGGAGGTCGACTCGCTGGTGACCGAGGTGCGCGGCATCATCGACGACCTCGGCCCCACTCACGTCGACCTGCTCGGGTCGTTGCGGAGCCAGGTGGACGCGGTCGCGGCCTCGGGTGTCGACGTACGCCTGCAACACGGCGACGCGGCGTTGCACGCGCCGCCGGCCTCGGTGGTCGCCGCGCAGCGGATCGCCAGGGAGGCCCTGGCCAACGCCGCCCGGCACGCGGCCGCGAGCCGAATCGAGGTGTGTGTCGAGGACGGCCCGGAAGGGCTGGTGGTGGTCGTGCGAGACGACGGCTGCGGTGGCGTGGCACAGCGCCCCGGTGGCGTCGGGCTGGCCTCGATGCGCGAGCGCGCCGAAGCCGTCGGAGGCACGCTCGACATCGAGTCGGTCCCCGGTTGCGGCACTCTGGTCCGCGCCGTCCTGCCCTCGGTGGTGACGGCATGACCATGCCGGTGCGCGTCGTGCTCGCCGACGACCACCCCATGTACAGGTACGGCATCGCCGCAGTGCTCGCCGACGTCGCCGAGGTCGACCTGATCGGGCAGGCATCCTCCGGGGTGGAGCTGCTCGCCCTCGTCGAAAGGAGTCGGCCCGACGTCGTACTGACCGATCTGCGCATGCCCGACCTGTCCGGCATCGAGGTGACCCGGCGGCTGGTGGCGGAGTACCCCGAACTGCCCGTTCTGGTCCTCACGATGCACGACGACGACGAGAGCGTGTACGGCGCCATGCGAGCCGGGGCGCGCGGCTACCTGTTGAAGGGGGCCGACGGGTCGGAGCTGGTGGCCACGATCCACACGCTCGCCTCCGGCGGCACCGTCTTCGGCCCCGCGGTGGCCCGCCGGATCGTGGGGTTCTTCCTTCAGAGCAGCCACCGCTATCGCGAGGGCACCTTCCCCGACCTCACGCGGCGGGAACGCGAGGTGCTCGACCTCGTGGCCGCCGGGCACCGCAACTCCGCGATCGCTCAGGAGCTCGGTCTCTCCGAGAAGACCGTGCGCAACCACCTGTCGGCCCTGCTGCTCAAGCTGCAGGTCGAGGACCGCTCAGCCGCGATCGTCCGCGCTCGCGAAGCCGGACTCGGCCGCCCGGAACCCGAAGCCTGACCCGGCTCACGCCCCTGGAGCCGCTCAGCCGCTCAGCCGCGAGCCCTGCGCCGAAGGCGAACATCCTCGATCCGCAAAGGATCCACCGGGACCGCCGACGAGTGGCGTCGAGTCCAGGTAGCGAATCTCGTACGCGCGTTCAACGAAGCGCCAGCCGTCTGGGGTGCGCTGGTACCGATCGTCGTAGATCGCGTAGTCGATGTGCGAGGCGCCACCACGAATCCGGGTGAGTTCGGACAGATAGGCCCGGCACGTCGCGGTATCCCCCGAGAGGGAGATGACCCCGGGGTGTGCGCGGCCGCCGGTGTGGTCGGCCGCGTTGCCAACACCCACGACCGACGCGGTACCGGCCTCGATCGTCAGGACGCGGGTCGTCCTTGTAGCCCCCTGACATCGGCGGGTCCTGATTCGTCGTAACTCGCGAGACGATCGGTACGTGGCGAGCGAAAGGCACTGATGGAAATGGACATCACGGGCGAAGACGAAGACGCTACGGCGCGTCCTGACGAGTCGCTCATGTCAGAGCGGCGCAACCTCGCCAACCTCGCCTACCGCCTGCTCGGCTCGCTGACCGAGGCGGAGGATGCCGTCCAGGAGGCGTACGCCCGTTGGTTTGCGCAACCTCACGAGCGCCGCGCCGACATCGCGAACCCGGCCGCCTGGCTGACCACCGTCGTCAGCCGGATCTGCCTGGACCAGCTCCGTTCTGCACGCGTCCGCAGAGAGCGGTACGTCGGCGAATGGATCCCTGAGCCGCTGCCGGCGCGGGCCGAGTGGAGTGCCCTCTCCCACGGATCGACGGCCGCGGACCCGGCCGACCACATCACGCTGGACGAGTCCGTGGAGATGGCCTTCCTGGTCGTGCTCGACTCCATGACGCCGGCCGAGCGTGTCGCCTTCATGCTGCACGACGTGTTCCGGGTGCCGTTCAACGAGGTCGCGGAGATCGTCGGCCGCACGCCAGGTGCCTGCCGCGAGCTCGCGTCATCGGGTCGTCGACGAGTGGCTGCCGCCCGCACCCACGGTGCAGGGGAGCGGCGGCGTTCTGCCATCGTCGGTGAGTTCCAGCAGGCGTGGCAGGCCAGGGACGTGGATGCCCTGGTACGACTCCTCGACCCGTCGGTCGTCGCCGTCGCCGACGGTGGCGGTCGCGCGATGGCGTCGCCGGTGCCGGTCCAGGGCCGGCTTCGGGTTGCGGAGTTCCTGGTACACCTGGCGGGTCTTGCCGGCCGACTCGACCTCCGCGAGCGGACCGTCAACGGCCAACCGGGCCTCGTTGCGATGAACGGCAGTCAGGTGCTGACCGTGTACGCGTTCGATATCGACGAGTCCCGTATCCGACGCATCTGGGCGATTCGCAACCCGGCCAAGCTCCGGTCATGGAGCAGTTGAAGGAGCGTCGACCTCGAGCCTGACATATCCAGCCGCAGGGCCGTCGATCGGTCAGGCCGTAGGCGCTCTCTGGTGCCGCCGTGCTTGAACCGACCGGACTCAGATCTCAGAAAGGAAGCACCGATGTCGATCAACTCCCACACCCTGCACCTGACCGCTCGCGGCACGGACGAGGCATCCGGCTGGTACCAACGGGCCTTCGGAGCCGAGGAGCTCACCCGGCTGGTCGTACCCGGCGGCCGGCTGATCCACGTCCAGATCCGCATCGGGACCCTCACCGTGATGCTGGCCGACGAGTTCCCCGAGTTGGCCTCGTTCGGGCCGCAGCACTTCGGGGGCACCTACGGTGCTGTCTACTTGCATGTGGATGATGTCGACGACACCTGGCAGCGGGCCGTCGATGCCGGCGCCACCGTTGTCCGCCCGTTGAGCGAGGTCTTCTGGGGCGAGCGAGAAGGCCAGTTGCTCGACCCCTTTGGTCACCGGTGGGGGCTCACGCAGCATCTCCGCGACGTCCCGCTCGCCGAGCTCCAGGAGCTCACGACAGAAGCATTCTCCGGCCTCGCGACAAGCTGAACGCCGTGCTGCCGGCGGACGTTTTCACAGCGGCTCTCCCGCTGAGGTCGAGAAGCCCGATCCCGGACGGCAACGGACTGCCTGACCGACCGAGACCGAGGTCCTAGCAGGAGTCCTCGGTCCCGACGACGACCTCAAGCTGTGACGTCGATCGTCGTCGAATGACCGGCAGCGCTTGACCCTGAAGGGACCATTCCCGAGCGCCAACCGCGAAGACCTGATCTCGCGAAGGCGGACCCCGGCCAACAGCATGGAGTGCCGTGCGAGCCGGCGCCGCCAGGCGACGGACTGACGCAGGTCGAGCCCTCTGGTGGTGACCGCGCGGGGTTGTCCGCTGGGAGTGCGAAGGTGTCTGACTGACGCGAGTCGAACGGCGCAGGGGGCGGCACGATCGAGGGGTCACACCGACCCGACCACTCGACCCAGGAGAAGACCCATGCTGATCGCCGTGCTTGATCTCCGTACCACTTCAGCCGACCGGGCTGCGGCTTTGGCCCAGTTCGACGGCGAGCGCGAGGAGATCCGGGCCATGCCCGGCAATCTCGACTTCCGGGTGTACGCCGCACGCGACAACGAGGAGGACGTGACGGTGATCCACGAGTGGGCCGACCAGGCGTCGTTCGCTGCGTACCTCTCCTCTGAGTCGTTCGCGCGCTCTGGCGCCGTGCTCCGCCCGTTGACGACTGTGCCGCCGGTCAGTCGTCGGTTCGACGCCTCCCTCCTGGAGACGGTCTGACCCGCATCCCCTCTAGGGTGAGCGGATGTCAGCCAACCCCGTGCGGCGTGAGGCGTTCGGGTTCGCGCGGGACGTCGCGGCGGCCCCGCCGTCGGAGCTGCGTGTCGAGCGGCACTACCTGCTGTGCGCGTCCCGGGGCGCGTTGCGGCTGGAGGCGCATGGCAGGGTGTGGGTGCTGCCTCCGGCGCGGGCCGCGTTGATTGCTGCCGGCGAGCCGATCCGGGTGGCCATCCCGCATCCGGTCACAACCTCCTCGGTGCTGTTCGACCGAGACTTCGCCCCGGACCCATCGGCACCGCTGTCCGTCTTCGACCTCACCCCGCTGGCCCGGGCCCTGGTGACCGAGTGTGTCGAGTGGCCAGACGTGGCGGAACCGCTCCCGCCGTACGCCCGCAGCATGTTCGGCGCCCTGGCGGCCGTGGCATGGCGACTGGCGGAGCACCCCAGTACGGTCACCGTTCCAGCCGGTCAGTCGCCGGAACTGCGTCGGGCACTGGCCCTGACCGAGGACCGACTGGCCGAGGAGCTCAGGTTCGACGACATCGCCCGCGACGTCGGACTGGCGCCACGGTCACTCGCCCGTCGGTTCGAAGACGAGTGCGGGATGACCTGGAGAGCCGTGCTGCGTCGGATGCGGGTGCTGTGCGCGATCGAGAGACTCGCCGCCGACGAGGACTCCGTCACCACCGTCGCGCACACGGTCGGGTACACCTCCCTGTCGGCGTTCAACGCCGCGTTCCGCGACCTCACCAGCCGCACGCCGACGCAGTACCGCGCGACATTCCGTCCCTGAGGCGGCGTCGCACCCCCGATTGGGACCTCTGGGTCGGGCGTTCCGCGCTTGAGCAGTGACCTTCGCCCCTGACCGCAGCCGAGGCACCTGTCGAGGGTGAAGCCATGAGCGATGAGCCTGTGTCCGCGTCGGTTGATCTGTTCTGGCTTCCCCTTGGAGCTGGGGGCCACATCGTGCGCTGGAATGGCCGGCTGTACGAGTGGTGGTCAGCGCGGCGTGAACACCGTGCTTCAGCGGACTTGTACCACTGCGGGCTGATGCTGTGCCTCGACCAGGTCACGTACGCAGTCGAGATGGGTCCGGTGTGGAACGTTCCCGACGCAGATCGTGGTGTCCTGGCTGAAGGGCCGGTCGGGTGGAAGTGGCTCGGCCGCTTCCGCGCGTTTCGCTATGAGTTGAGGTGCTGGCCGGGGGGCCGTATCCCGGACGTCGCCGAGGCTGTCGACAGCCCCGTGCGCACCACCGAAGATCCGACGAGGGTCGCAGCCTTGCTGGACGTGCTGCCCGGAATACCCACGCTGACGTGGGGCAGAGACGAGAGTGGCACCGGCGAGATGTGGAACTCCAACTCTGCGGTGGCCTGGGCGCTGGCGCGTACGGGCCACGACATGAACGCGATCGGGCCGCCTCCCGGGGGCCGTGCGCCGGGGTGGACCGCGGGGCTCGTGCTTGCGGATCGCCAGGCGCGGCCATGAGCCTGGACGGGGTATCGAGGGTCGAAGATGGGGAGCAAAAGGGACCTGAGGGTACTGAGTCGCAGTGCCCTCGTCGTTTCGAGCCAACTCATTTGATCACCTCCGCCGTGCGGGCGGTCCGCAGGAGGCGGAACGGGTCACCTCGTCTGAGCACCTTCACCGTCAGGCATGGGCGAGCAACGACCTGACGACTGCATCACCGTGAAGTGTGGGGCCTTGATCTCACCGATCGGCGAGCCTAGTCTCGGGCTGCCGGGCCGCACTCGCGCCCTGGCCCGACGAGGAGCACCATGCGCAGAACCCGGCGCCTGCATGCGAACGGCACGCTCTTTCTGGCCGTGCTCGTTGTGAGCGCCGGGGTGCTTGTCGGCCAGGCACAGGCCACCACCGTCAAATCCCGTGCCTGGGCTGGATACCAGGCCAACCACGACTCATTCAGGAGCGTTGCGGCGACGTGGACGGTGCCGACCATCAAGTGCTCTGGCACCACCCCGGCCGGCGATCCCGACTCGTACTTCTCCGTCGGGCTCGGTCCAACGGTCTCCGATTCTGAGCGCGTGGGTGTCAGGGAACTGTGCACCGGCACCCTCCCGACCTACGTCTCCTACCTCCAGATGAACGGGCTCTACGAGATCAGGTCCATCGACCCCGCGCCGGGCGACAAGATATCCGCGCGCGTCAGCTACCGGCACGGCCGCTACCGGTTCTCGCTCTCCGACTCGACCCAGGGTCTCTCGTTCTCATTCCGATACAGATGCGGAAGGTTCTCCTCCGGTCAGGGAACTTGCAGCCACACGACGGCGCAGGTCAGTGCGGGTATCTGGGCGCCTCATCGGTCACCGCTAGCCAAGTACGGCAAGGTCGTGTTCGGCAACGTCGCGATCACTGATGCTCATGGCCACCACGGATCGCTCGCAAAGAATGCCCATTGGAAGGTCACCAGGTTCACCGAGTACCACGGCGCGAAACTCGCCGCATCCGCTTCGTCGCTGCGTCACGGCGGGACCCGGTTCCGCGATACCTGGCACCATCGGTGACCCCGGCAGGCCTTGCCGGTGCCGTTGGATCGGCGCGGTTCGCAGGATGGTCGATCACTCTGCGATCGGCGTCGCCGGAAGGGCCCCGTACCGTCGACGGTTCGGCTCGTGTCTGACGGGCCAGCACCTTTCGAGAGCGATTGCCGCGGCCTCAGGACTCACCGTCCACGAACAGGTCGAGCGGGAGATCGGGGAGCCGGTCGAGCCCGAACTTCGCCACGGCGGTCCTCTCAATAGGGGTTGGTGACCATGAGGGTCTGTGCCGGGAACAGGGTGAGGACCTCGGGCCCGTCCTCCGTGATCACGATCTCCTCCTCGATCCGCGCCGCCGAGTAGCCGTCGGAGGCAGGGCAGTAGGTCTCGAGGGCGAAGACCATGCCCACCTGGAGCTCCACCGGCTCCTTCATCGAGTTGAGCCGCGAGATGATCGGCCGCTCGTGCAGGCCGAGCCCGAGGCCGTGCGCGAACTGCAGCCCGAAGGCCTCCATCTCGTTGTCGAAGCCGAACTCCTCCGCCTTCGGGAGCAGCGCGGCGACCTCGTCGGTGCCGACCCCGGCCCGGATGCCACCGATCCCGCGGTCCATCCACTCCCTCGCCTGCTCGTACGCCGCGCGCTGGGGCGCCGTGGACGACCCCACGGCGAACGTCCGGTAGTAGCAGGTCCGGTAGCCGTTGTAGGAGTGGATGATGTCGAAGAACGCCTGGTCGCCCGGCCGGACCAGTCGGTCGGTGAAGTTGTGGGGGTGCGGGTTGCACCGCTCGCCCGAGATCGCGTTGACGGCCTCGACCTGGTCGGAGCCCATCTCATAGAGCCGCCGGTTGGCGAGGGCGACGATCTCGTTCTCCCGGACGCCCGGCTTCAGCGCCTCGGTGATGTCCTGGTAGACCCCGTCGACCATTGCGACGGCCTGGGTCAGCAGGGTGATCTCCTCGCGCGACTTGATCACCCGGGCATCGAGCATCGGCTGCTGTGCGTCGACGACGGTCAGCCCCTGCCGTTGCATCTCGAACAGGAAGGGGGGCTCCACGATGTCGACACCGACCGGCAGGTCCGCGACCCCGGCCTCGGCGAGCACCGACTTGATCTCGGCCACCGCGCTCTCCATCAGACCCACGGACGGGGCCACCGCACCGCGGAAGCCGAGGAAGCCGGCCCGGTAGTTCTCCTCCGGAACCCACTGCGAGTAGAGCCGGTGGTGCTTGACCGCCGAACCGAAGTCCCACAGCACGGGATCCCGCCCGCGCGCCACCAGCGCGTAGCGGATCATCTTGTCGCCGAGGGCTCCACCGATCCAGGTGTGGGTGGTGTAGCGGATGTTGTAGAAGTCGAAGAGCAGGAAGGCACCGCACTCGCTGCCCTCGAGCGCCGTACGTGCCCGGCCGAGCCGATAGTCACGCAGCCTCGCGAAGTCCACCCGCTCCTCGTAGTCCACGCCCATGTGCCCGGGTGCCGGCATCGGTCGGCTCACGACGGAGCACCACCAGAGCCACCGGCCAGCCCGTCGTCCACGACCACGTCCTCCGGCTTCAGCTCGAGGCCCGACGCGCGTGCCTGCAGGTCGAGCAGGATCGCGAAGTCCTCGTCGACCCGTCCGCTGGAGACCGCCGCCTGCACCGCGGCGGCCGCCGCCGCCGCGACCGGCATCGGTACGTCGAGGTCGTGGGCCGCCGCGAAGCCCAGGTCGAAGTCCTTGCGCAGCAGCACCGGGGTGAAGGTCGGGGTGAAGTCGACGTGCACGAACGCGGGAGACTTGTAGCGGGTGAACGTCGAGCCCATCACCGAGTCGTTCAGGAACGCCAGGAAGGCGGCGCGCGAGACGCCACCCTTCTCGGCGAGGACCGTGATCTCGGCCAGGCACTGGGTCACGACCCCGAGCATCACGTTGTGGCAGATCTTCACCAACCGGGCGACGTCACCCTCGCCGACGTACGTCGCGCCCTCGCCGAGGTGGTCGAGCAGCGGCGCCACGCGGAGCCAGGTCTCCTCCGGTCCGGAGACGACGAGCGTCAGCTTCCCGGCCGCCACGACCCTGCCGTTGCCGCTCACCGGCGCGGCCAGGAAGTCGACACCCCGCTCGGCGCAGGCCGCCCGCATCGCGGCGGACGTCTCGTCGTCGACCGTCGAGCAGTCGACCACCGCACCGGGCACCTGGGCCGGGTCGGACAGGAGGCCGCCCTCGCCGGTCAGCACCTCAACCAGGTCGGCCGGGGCCGAGACCATCGTGAACACGACGTCGAGGCCACGCAGGTCGGCGATCGTGTCGGCGACCTTGCAGCCGGTGTCGGCGAGCGCCTCGGCCTTGGCACGGCTCCTGTTCCAGACCGTGACGTCCTCGCCGGCTCGCGCCAGGCGGCTCGCCATCGCGGCGCCCATGCGTCCGGTGCCGATCCAGCCGACGCTGATCTTCTCGGTGGTCATCGGGCTCCTTCAGCGGGAAGGGGGGCGGCTGGCGGGGCCTCGGCGTCCGTCGACCCCTCGGCCGTGACGGCGACCGCGCCGGCTCCCAGGTAGAGGCGGGCCACCTCGGGGTCGGCGAGGAGGCTCTCGCCGGTAGCGGTCAGCCGGACGACGCCGCCCTCGAGGACCGCCCCGAAGTCGGAGGCCGCCAGGCCCGAGCGGGCGTTCTGCTCCACGAGCAGCACGGTCCGCCCGTCGTCAGCCAGTCGGCTGATGCTGGCGAAGACCGCCTGGCGCGACTTGGGGTCGAGCCCGATGGACGGCTCGTCGAGCAGGATCAGCGCAGGGTCGAGCACCAGGGTGCGAGCGAGCTCCACCTGCTTCTGCTCGCCGCCGGACAACGATCCGGCGTGGTCCTTGGCGCGATCCGCGCAGATCGGGAAGACCTCCGTGGCCGCGTCGATGCGACGGCGTACGGCCTTCTGGTCCTTCATGGCGTAGCCGCCCATGAGCAGGTTGTCCCAGACCGTCATCGCGGGGAACAGGCTCCGGTCCTGGGGGACGTGCACGATGCCGCGCAGGAGCCGGGCCCGCGGCGACAGCCGGCCGATGTCGTCGCCCCGGAAGGCGACCGTCCCCTGTCGCGGCCGGATCAGGCCGCTGACGGCCTTCAGCACGGTGGACTTGCCGGCGCCGTTCGGGCCGATCAGACAGGTGATGGTCCCCGCGGTCACTACGAGGTCGACCCCCTTGAGGATGTCTCCGGCTCCATAGCCCGCACGTACGCCGTGCAACGACAGCAGCCCCTCCACGATCAGCTCCCCAAGTAGGCGTCGAGGACACGGGTGTCGGACTGCACCGCGTGTGGGGGGCCGGCGAAGATCTCGCGGCCCCGGTCGAGCACCACGACCGGGTCACACAGCCGCATCACGAACGGCATGTCGTGCTCGACGATCAGGAAGGTGACGCCGGCGGCGTGACGCTCCCGGATGTGGCGCTCCATCGTGGACATCATCACCGGGTTGACGCCGGCCGTGGGCTCGTCGAGCAGGACCAGTCGGGGTGAGCTCATCAGGACGGCCGCGAACTCGAGGAGCTTGCGCTGACCGTAGGAGAGCTCCGAGGCGTAGAGGTCGGCGACGTGCGCCATCCGGAACTCCTCCAGCAGGACCGCGACCCGGCCCCGGTCAGCCCGGTTGAGCCGCCGGCCGAACAGCTGTCTCCAGGAGTAGCCGGCGGCGACCGTGAGGTTCTCCTCGACGGTGAGCTGTGGGAAGACCCGCGCCTGTTGGAACGTCCGGGTCAGGCCGCCGCGGTAGAGCGAGCCCGAGCCCGCACGCGTGATGTCCCGGCCGTCGAAGCGGACCCGTCCGCGATCTGGTGGCAGGTACCCGGTGATCATGTTGAACAACGTCGTCTTGCCCGAGCCGTTCGGTCCGATCAGGGCCGTGATGGTGTGGTCCTCGACCGTGAAGGAGGCGGCGTCGACCGCACGGAGCGACCCGAACGACTTCGTGAGGCCGTCGACCTCGAGCAGGGCGCTCATCAGCCTCGTCCGTTCGCGGTCGTCATCGACTCACCCCGGCTGGCGTGCACCGCGGTCGGGTCGGCGTCCGGCTCCTCGGCGTCCACGACGGCACGACGGCGACGACGGCGGAGGAGGCTCTGGATCGACGGCACGATCCCCTGCGGCATGAGCAGCATGACCAGCAGGAAGACCAAGGCGTACGCGATCAGGTAGAACTGGCTGCCACCGAGCGTGTAGGCCAGGGTCTGCTGCGAGGTCTCGAGGAGCAGCGCACCGATCACCGGTCCCCACAACGTCGCCCGGCCGCCCAGGAAAGTCATCAGCACGATGGCGATGGTGACGAGCGGGTCCACCGCGAACTGCGGGTAGATGTAGCCCTCGTAGTAGGCCCAGACGCCTCCCACCATCGCGGTCAGGCCGACACTCACCGAGAAGGCCAGCAGCTTGACTCCGAGCACGCGGACGCCGATCCCGCGGGCCTTGTCCTCGTCGGCTCGGATCGCGGCCAGCGAGAGACCGAGCTTGCTCCGCATGGTGCCGTGGCTGATGCCCATCGCGAGGGCGAGGAGCAGCAGCAGCACGAAGTAGAACGGAAGCTCGAACGTCGCCACGGGGAAGGGCGGGACCGCGATGCTGATCCCCTGGGCACCATGGGTCAGGCCGCGCAGGTTGAACGCGAGCGTCTGGGTGACGAACAGCAGCGTGATCGTGACGATGGCGAACACGTCGGCCCGCGTCCGCATGGCGATGGCGGCCACCCCGAGCCCGATCAGCCCGGCGAACACCCCGATCAGCGGCAGGAAGAGGAACGGCTCGTAGCCCGAGTGCAGCGTCCGGTTCTCGAACCACAGGTTCATCGAGTAGGCCCCGATCCCGAAGAACGCCGCGTGGCCGAGCGACGGGTAGCCGGCGAAGCCGCCCACCAGGTTCCACGCGCTGGACATGACGGCGTACATCAGGGTGAAGACCAGCATGTTCAGGATCCAGTGCTCGGGAGTGAGCAGCGGCAGCACGCCCATCGCCGCGAAGAAGCCGATCCCGCGCAACGGCCCGAGGGAGGTCCGCAGCAACCTCATATGGCGCCCCGCGCCGTCGTACCGAAGAGGCCCTGCGGCCGGACGAGCAGGACCAGTAGCAGGATCACGAAGAACGTCATCTCCGACCAGCTCGGCGAGATGGTAGCGGCGACGACCGCCGAGCTGGTCGACACGATGAGAGCACCGACGACGGCACCGCCGATGCTGCCCAGCCCTCCGAGCAGGACGATCGAGAGGAGCCGGGAGATGAGGTCGTAGTGACTCCCGGAGTTGAAGGGGTACAGCAGCCCGTAGATCGACCCGGCGGCTGCGGCGGTCGCCGCACCGAGGCCGAAGCCGACGGCCGATACGCGGTCGGACTCCACCCCGAGCAGCCGGGCCGACTCCGGGTTCTGGACGGTCGCCCGGATCGCGCGACCGAACCGGGTCCGGTTCAGGAGCAGGTGGAGGACGCCCAGGGCCACGATGCTGAGCAGGAAGGCCCACAGCCGGACGAGGGTGATCTGGTACCCGCCCACCGACCAGCTGCTGTTCGCGTAGCTGGTGTTGATGCTGCGGACGGACGTGTTCCAGGTGACGCTCATGAAGCCCTCGAGCAGCAGGGCCACCGCGAAGGTCACCAGCAGGCTGAGCTCGGAGCGATCCTCGGCGCGCAGAGGTCTCAGGAACAGCAGCTGGACGACGACGCCGAGCACGAACATCACCACCGTGGTCACGGGGATCGCCAGCAGCGGGTCGATGCCGAACGACGTGAACAGCTGGTAGGACAGGTAGGCGCTCAGGATCACCATCGCGCCCTGGGCGAGGTTGACGACCTTCATGACCCCGAAGATGAGCGTCTGTCCCGAGGCCATGAGGGCATACACACCGGCCGTGAGGACACCCAGGATGACGCCCTGGATCAGTGCGTGCACCCGTCAGCCGCCCCAGTTGGGCTTGACCGCCAGCGGGCTGGCCTGGGCGATGGATGCGGGGTAGACCGGCAGGAGCTTGCCGCCTTGCCACTGGACGAGGTTGAAGGAACCGGTCGGTGACCCGTTGGCGGACCAGGCGAGGTCGCCCAGGATGGTGGGCCAGCTCCCGCTGTGGAGGGACTGGATGATGGTGGCGTTGTCCACCTTGCCGGTCTTCGCGGCCACGGCCTCGACCAGCTGGCCCACGGCGTACGCCTCGGCGCTGCTGTCGTCGACCTGCTGCGCGGTGCCGCCGTACTTGGCGACGTAGACCCGGGTGAAGGCGGCGCTGCCCGAGGCCTTCGAGCCGGGGAACCAGTCGGCCGAGGAGAAGATGCCGGCTGTGTTGCCCGGCCCGACCTTGTCGGGGAACTCCAGCGGTGAGTTGGCGCCGTTCGACTGGAACATGAGCTTCGGATTGTAGTTCAGCTGGACCAGGCTCTTGACCATCGAGTAGGCGTCCTCACTCTGCGTGCCGCCGACGATCACGTCAGGCTTGTGCGCGATCAGAGCAGCCATCACCGGCGAGAGGTCCTGCGTCTCCGACGGATAGACCTGTTTGTACACGGTCCTGATGCCGGCGGCCTCGAACTTCGCGCGGATGTTCTCCGCGATCGGCGCCGAGAACGGGTCGTCGAGCTCCGCGTACGCCGCGGTCTTGGGCCGCTGCGACGCGGGCAGGGACAGGACGTAGTTGGCGAAGACGTCACCGGACTCGGTGGTCGGGGCCGGCTGGACGAAGAAGAAGTCCTTCAGGTTCTGGGCGAAGACGTCGGGACCGCCCCCTGCGGGCGCCAGGAACGCATAGCCGTAGCGCTCGGCGACCCGCGACGACGGAATCGTGAGCAACGTCGAGAACGGGCCGAACGTCAGGTCGACGTGGTCCTTGTTGATGAGGTTCTGGTAGTTGGTGACGACCTGTACGGGACTGGAGGCGTCGTCGACGATCTTCAGCTGCACCTGGCGCCCGAGCACGCCGCCCTGGGCGTTCACGGTGTCGGCCCAGAGCCGATACCCGCGCTCGACCGCCTTGCCCGAGTCCGAGAAGTCGCCGGTCAGGGACACCGAGGCCCCGATCACCAGCGGAGCCTTCGTTGTCCCGCCCCCTGCGCTGGAGCTCCCGCCCCCGGAGCCACACCCGGCGACGACGAGCGCGAGTGCCGCGAGCCCCGTGAGACCCGCCTTTCGACGCAAACGGTTGCGGTCATTCACGATAGGAACCTCCTGGGCGGGGAGCGTGCGGGTGGGTGAGTGGCCCGGGCCACGGCGCTGGATCCGTCGATCACAAACGATTGCGGAGAGCATGCCCTCCGGATGCCCACCTGTCAAGCAACGAGCGGGTAGCCCCGCGCCAGCAGCCCGCCCAGGTGCCCGCAATGGATTGCGTCGGTCCGGCCCCCTGGGTCTTCTCTGCCATTAGGGTGACCGCATGCAGAGGGTCCGGTTGGTCGACGTGGCACGTGATGCGGGGGTGCATCCTGCCACGGCGAGCCGGGCGCTCAACTCGGCGATCCAGGGGGAGGTCAGCCCGGCCACCGTGCAGCGGGTCCGCCGGTCCGCCGAGAAGCTCGGCTACGTCCCGAACAGCCTGGCGCGGGGCCTGCGTACCTCCCGCTCGTACGTCGCGGCGCTCGTCCTGCCCGACATCACCAACCCACTGTTCCCGCCGATCGTGCGAGGGGCCGAGCAGGTGCTGACCGGTGCCGGCTTCACGTTGGTCCTGACCGATACCAACAACGCGACGGAGGTCGAGCGGAGCCAGATCGCCTCGATGCGTGCTCACGGAGTCGACGGCTTCATCGTGGCCACCGCGCGCTGGCACGACCCACTGCTCGACGAGCTCGCCGCCGAGGGATTCCCGACGGTGCTGGTCAACCGACGCTGTGCCACGTCCGAGCTCCCCTTCGTAGGCGGGGACGACCAACAGGGCGTACGGCGGTGCGTCGATCATCTGGTCGCGTTGGGGCACCGCGACATCGTGCACCTGGGTGGGCCGGCCGACACCTCCACGGGACGCGAGCGGGCCCATGCCTTCCGGGCCGCCCTGCGTGACCACGGGCTGCCGGTGCGCAACACGGTGCTGGAGTGCGCGGCGTACACAGAGGGGGCCGGCGCGGACGGGGCGGCGCGGCTCCTCAAACGGCGCGGCCGGTTCACCGCGATCGTCGCGGCCAACGACCTCGTGGCGCTCGGCATCATGGGCGAACTGGGGCGGAGCGGGCTGGAGTGTCCTCGCGACTACTCGATCACCGGCTTCAACGACCTGGCGTTCATGGACAAGCTCACGCCGCCGCTCACCAGCGTGCGCGTGCCGTTCACCGAGATGGGCGGCCACGCCGCACGCCGTCTGCTGGAGTGGATCGCGGACAAGAAGCCGACCGCGACCCAGTCGATGCTCCCGGTGGAGCTCGTCGTACGCGGGACCACGGGACGCCCGGGGCCCTCCCGCACCTCAGCCTGACTGCGGAAGGACGACGAGCGTGCGGCCGCCCTCGCCGCGCCGCATGCGCTCGAAGGCGTCGGGTACGCCGTCCAGCCCGACGCGGTCGGTCACCATCGCGGCCAGGTCGAGCGATCCGTCGCGCATCAGCTCGACCAGCCGGGGCAGGTCGCGGGCGGGGTCGCTGTTGCCGTAGATGCTGCTCACCAGCGTGCGCGAGAAGTGGAAGAGCTCCAGTGGGTTGAACGTCACCTGCTGGTCCTTCGGGCCGACGCCGACGACGACGCAGGTGCCGCCGCGTCGTACCGACGTCCAGGCCTGGCGGATCGTGCCGGCCGAGCCCACGCACTCCAGCGCCCGGTCGACGCCGCGACCCTCGGTCATCGCGCGCAGCCGCCGGCCCAGTGCCGAGCCGGCCAGCGACTCGTCGGCGAGCAGGAAGTCGGTCGCCCCGGCGGCGCGGGCGAGCGGCTCCTTGGCCTCGGACGTGTCGACCGCGACGATCCGATCGGCGCCGGCGATCCGTGCCCCGGCCACTGCGGCGAGGCCGATGCCGCCCAGGCCGAGCACCAGTACCGACTCACCCGGCTGGATGTGCGCGGCCGTGCGGGCGGCCCCGACGCCGGTGAGGATCGCGCAGCCGAGCAGCGCCGCCTCGGCCAGGGGTACGTCGTCCGGGATCGGCACCACCGCGTCCGCGGGTACGACGACCTCCTCGGCCATCGCCCCGAGGCCGAGACAGGCCTCGAACGGCGTACCGTCCGCGAGAGTCCCGCCAGGAGTTCCCGTCATCCCCTCGATCGATGCGCACAGCCACGGCTCACCGTGGGTGCAGAACCAGCAGGCACGGCACGGCACCGCCCAGTTGAGGACGGCGTGGTCGCCGACCGCGACGTCGGTGACCTCGGCTCCGACCGCTGCGACCACACCGGCGGCCTCGTGCCCGAGCACCAGGGGGTACGACGGCGACAGGGTGCCGTTGACCATCGACAGGTCGGAGTGGCACACCCCGACGCTCGCGATCCTGACCCGCACGTCGCGCCCGGTCATCGGCCGGAGCCGGACCTCCCTCACCTCGAGGGGCCGGCCCGCCCCGGTGGCCACCAGTGCCTGGGTCATCGTGCTCCTTCGATCGGGTCGCTCGATCCTACGGAGCACCGAGCGGTGGCCCCGAGGCGACGCCGTGGCCGGTCGCTAGTCTCGAACCCATGACCGCGCTCCAGATCGTGCTGGGCGTCGTCGTGGCTGTCGTGGCGATCTGGATCGCGGTGCTGGTCGGCCGCGACCGGCTCCCGGACAACCGCGTGTTCGCCGCGCTGGCGATCATCGAGCTCGGCCTCGTCGTCCAGCTGGTGATCGGGCTGGTCCGGGTGTTCGGCGACCACGGCGACCTCAACGTCGCGGCGTACGTCGGCTACCTCGTGGGAGCTCTGCTGGTGCTGCCGATCGGGTTCGCGTGGTCGGCTGGCGAACGGACCCGGTCCGGGACCGGGGTGCTGCTGGTCGCCGTGGTCACGGTCGGCGTCCTGTTCCTGCGGCTGCACCAGCTGTGGGGCTACCGATGAGCTCGACGCGTACGGGCTTCGGCCGGGTGCTGGTGTTCGTCTACGGCCTCTTCGCCGTGGCTGCCACCGCGCGTGCACTGGTGCAGCTGGCCACGGATGCCTCGAAGGCCCCGGTCGCCTACTCGCTCTCGCTCTTCTCGGGGCTCGTCTACATCGCGGCCACCTGGGCGCTCGCGACCGACCACCGCAGGCTGGCGATTTCGACGATCCTGGTCGAGCTGACCGGGGTGCTCGTGATCGGCACCCTCAGCCACCCGGACGACATCGACAAGGCGAGCGTGTGGTCCGACTACGGCAACGGCTACGGCTTCGTGCCCCTGGTGCTGCCCTTCGTCGGGCTCTGGTGGCTGTTCCGCCTCGGTCGGCGGACGGTCGGGGACGGTTGACGGCTTCATCATGTGATGTGGGTGAACCGCCGCTTCACATGGCGAGTTCACCGTGTGGGGCGGAGGTCCGACACCTTCACATGATGAAGCTGGGAATCAACGACGACCGCTGAACGACGCGGCGCTGTGGCTCGACCCACCGGACGTCGTTCGCGCGGAGGCGGGGCGGCGCCGGCCACGGTTGCCACCGGTGGACTGCTTCTGGCCGGACGACTGGTTCGGCGTCCGTGACGACGAGCGCTGCGGGGACTGCCCGCCGGAGCGACCCTGCCCTCCGGCACCGCTGCGACGACGACGGTTGCGACCTCCGCCGCCGCCACCGGAGCGTGTCCGGGGCGACGACGCAGGAGCTGGGTCCAGGCTCCCGGCCAGCGAGCGCTCACCGGGGGCGAGCTGGAGCAGCACGGGATGGGTCGAGCCCTGGATGCGTGTGGTCGTCGGCTTGATGCCGGCCGCCCGGGTCAGGTCGCGGACGTCGCGCACCTGCTCGCTGGTCATCAGGGTCACCACCGTGCCGGCGTTGCCGGCGCGCGCCGTACGGCCGGAGCGGTGGAGGTAGGCCTTGTGCTCGACCGGCGGATCCGCGTGGACGACGAGCGTGACGTCGTCGACGTGGATGCCGCGGGCGGCGATGTCGGTGGCGACCAGGGTGGAGGCCCGGCCGGAGTGGAAGGCCTCCATGTTGCGGGTACGCGCGCCCTGGCCGAGGTTGCCGTGCAGCTCGACCGTGGGTACGCCGCTCTTGTTCAGCTGGCGGGCCAGCGCCTTGGCGCCGTGCTTGGTGCGGGTGAAGACGATCAGGCGGCCGGGCGCGCTGGCGAGGTCGACCAGGATCGGCACCCGGTGCTCCCGGTCGACGTGGAGCACGTGGTGGCTCATCGTCGAGATCGGCGACTGCGCGGAGTCGGCCTGGTGGGTCTTGGGGTCGTGCAGGAACTGCTTGACCAGCGTGTCGATCGCCCGGTCGAGGGTCGCGGAGAACAGCAGCCGCTGGCTGCGCTTCGGCGTACGGCCGAGGATCCGGCGTACGGCGGGCAGGAAGCCGAGGTCGGCCATGTGGTCGGCCTCGTCGAGCACGGTGACCTGGATGTCGTCCAGCGTGCAGTGGCCCTGGCCGATCAGGTCCTCGAGCCGGCCGGGGCAGGCGACGACGATGTCGGCGCCCTTGCGGAGCGCGGCGACCTGGGGGTGCTGCCCGACGCCGCCGAAGACGGTACGGGTGGTGAGTCCGGCGGCCGCGGCGAGCGGCGCGAGGGCGGCGTCGATCTGGCCCACCAGCTCGCGCGTCGGCGCCAGGATCAGCGCACGCGGAGCGCGCGACCGGGCGGCCGGGCCGTCGGCGAGACGAGCGACGATCGGGAGGAGGAAGGCGTAGGTCTTGCCCGAGCCGGTGCGGCCGCGGCCGAGCACGTCGCGCCCGGCGAGGGCGTCCGGCAGGGTGGCGGCCTGGATCGGGGTCGGGGTGTCGATGCCCTGACGGGCGAGGACGGCGGACAGGCGGGCGGGCACGCCGAGCGTGGCGAAGGAGGTCAAGGGGAGCGCTATCTGTGCGGTGCCTCGCCGACAGCCGGGATCCGAAAGGGTTTCGGGCGGCTACGCACGGAGCAGATGTCAACTGCTACGACGTGCGGACAACTCGCGGCGAGAGTTCGACGAGCTGATGCAGCCAGCGTACCGGAGGTACGGGGCCGTACCCGAATCCTCGACGACCTGCGACGATGCGCCCGTGGAGACGTCCCGAGACGAGACCGGCCGGCTGCTCGACCAGATCGACGCGATCGACCCGCTGATCCGGTCGGTGAGCGCGATCAACCCGCACGCCCAGGCGGAGGCCGAGACCCTCGACCGCGAGACGGCGGAGGGGCGGCGGCGTTCGCCGCTGCACGGGCAGGCCGTGCTGGTCAAGGACAACATCGACACCGCCGGCCTGGCCAGCACGGCCGGGTCCCTGGCGCTCGCGGACGAGCCGCCGGCGGCCGATGCGCCACTTGTACGACGACTCCGCGACGCCGGCATGGTCGTGCTCGGCAAGACCAACCTCAGCGAGTGGGCCAACATCCGCGACGAGCACTCGACCTCGGGCTGGAGCGCCCACGGCGGACTGACCCGCAACCCCTACGCCCTCAACCGCACGGCCTGGGGCTCGAGCTCCGGCAGCGGAGCCGCGATCGGCGCCCGGCTGGCGCCGTACGCGATCGGCACCGAGACGAACGGCTCGATCACCGCGCCGTCCGCGGCGTGCGGCTGCGTGGGGATGAAGCCCACGGTCGGCCTCGTGCCGACCGACGGCGTGGTGCCGATCTCGTGGACCCAGGACTCCCCCGGGCCGATGACCCTGACCGTCGCCGAGAACGCCGCGCTGCTCGACGTGATCGCCGGTACGGACACCGCCGACGCGGTGGGCGCCGGCGTGCGCGGCCGGCGGATCGGAGTCCCTCGTGACCTCTGGGGCTACAGCCCCGCCGCCGACGCGGCCGCGGAGCGCACGCTCTCGAGGCTGTCCGAGGCCGGTGCCGAGATCGTGGACGGCCTCGCTCTCCCGGCGCTCAAGGAGGTCGACGACGACCACGTGCTCAACCTGATGCTGATCGAGCTCGTGCACGGCCTGGCGACGTACCTCGAGAAGCGCGGCGCGTCCGTCCGGACCCTGGCAGACGTCGTGGAGTTCAACCGCGCGCAGGCCGGCGTAGAGCTGGCGTGGTTCGGGCAGTCGTTGTTCGAGAGGGCGCTCACCCTGGACGGGCCGTCGTCGAAGCAGTACCTCGACGCCGTCGAGAGCTGCGCCGCGGCCGGCCTGGGCGAGCTCGACCGGACCCTCGGTGCCCACGAGCTGGACGCGCTGCTCGCGCCGGCGATGGCGCCCGCACCGCCGATCGACGTCGTCAACGGCGACCCCCACGCCGGCAGCGCGAGCGACTCGAGCGCGCTGGCCGGCGCCCCCATCCTGACCGTGCCGGTCGAGCTGGCCCACGGTCTGCCGGTGGCGATCAGCGTCTGGGGCGCACGCGGGAGCGAGAAGCCGCTCTACGCGATCGGCCGGGCCGTCGAGCAGGCGCGTGACGCGTCGAGCGGTCCGCTGCCGGCGCCGACGTACGTCGAGGTGCTCTGAGCGTTCCGCTCCGCCCTCGGTCTAGAGTCGAGACATGAGTGAACTTTCAACATCTCGGGAGGCACTCGACCTCCTCCACCTCTCCCACGGCCGGCTGGCCGCCGCCCTCGACGGCCTGAGCGAGGAGCAGGCGCGGGCGCAGTCGTACGACGACGACTGGAGCGTCGCGCAGGTCGCTTCCCACCTGGGTTCGAGCGCCGAGATCTTCGCGCTCCACCTGGAGGCCGGGCGCACGGGCAGCCCCGCAGCCGGGATGGAGGTGTTCCAGCCGATCTGGGACGAGTGGAACGCCAAGGGCCCGCTCGCCCAGGTCCGCGATGCCCTCACCGCCGACGCCGCCTTCCTGGAGCGACTCGACAGCCTGACCCCCGGCGAGTCCGAGGAGTGGCGGCTCGACCTCTTCGGCGAGGTCCGGGACCTGGCGAACCTGCTCCGACTGCGGGTCAGCGAGAACGTCCTGCACACCTGGGACATCGTGGTGGCCGCCGACCCGAGCGCGACGCTGCCCCAGGAGCCGCTCGACATCGTCGCAGGCAACCTCGCGCTGGTCGCGCGCTACACCGGCCAGAAGCACGACCGACAGCTCTCGGTCGAGGTCCGCACGATCGGTCCCGAGCGTGCCTTCCGGCTCGATCTGGGCCCGGCGGGCGTCAGTGTGGAGTCGTCGTACGACGACACCGCGGCGGCCGCCGAGCTGACGATGCCCACCGAGGCGTTCGTGCGGCTGGTCTACGGCCGCCTCGATGCCGACCACACACCGGACTCCGTGACGGCTACCGGCGTAGACCTCGACCTGCTGCGCGCGACGTTCCCCGGCGTCTGAGGCAGGTGCCCTGAGCAGTCTCAGGCGGCCTCGGCCAGGCGGCGGTTCTCCTGGGTCATCCGGGCCTGGAGGGCACGGCGTACCTTCGGGCCGCCGGTGGTCATCTGGTAGAGCCGCTTGAGCTGGCCGGGCAGGTTGCGCGGAGTGGTCTGGTCGAGCCAGCCGTTGGGCAGCGACAGCCGGACCACCTTGTGCCACGCGGAGTAGACCTGCTGGGGGAACGGCCGGGCGCAGTAGTCGAGGCCGTAGCGGTCGAAGAGGTCCTTCACCTTCGGCGCGATCTCGCCGTACCGGTTCGACGGGAGGTCGGGGAAGAGGTGGTGCTCGATCTGGTGCGACAGGTTGCCGGTCATGATGTGCATCAGCTTCGAGCCGGAGATGTTGGCCGAGCCGAGCATCTGGCGGACGTACCAGTCGGGCTTGGTCTCACCGTCGATCGAGCGCTTCTCGAAGGTCTGGACGCCCTCGGGGAAGTGGCCGCACATGATCACCGAGTGCGACCAGAGGTTGCGCACGGTGTTGGCGGTGAAGTTGGCAGCCATGGTGGTCAGGAACGAGCCGGTCGCCAGCGAGAGGGCCGGGTGTACGACGTAGTCCTTGGTCACCTGACGCCGGATCTTGGCGCGCACCGCCTTGAACTCGGCCTTGAACTTCGGGTCCTTGGTCTTGCCGCGCGCGATCGCGCCGCGGAACTCCAGGTCGTAGGCGGCGATGCCGTACTCGAAGAAGAGCGCGTTGACGAAGTTCCACAGCGGCTGACCCAGGTGCATCGGGTGCCAGGGCTGGTCCTCGTCGACGCGCATGATGCCGTAGCCGAGGTCGTTGTCCTTGCCGATGACGTTGGTGAAGTTGTGGTGCAGCTCGTTGTGCGCGTGCTTCCACTGGGCGGCCGGCGTCGCGGAGTCCCACTCCCAGGTGGTCGAGTGGATCTTCGGGTCGCGCATCCAGTCCCACTGGCCGTGCAGGATGTTGTGCCCGATCTCCATGTTCTCCAGGATCTTGGCGACGCTCAGGCCGGCGGTGCCGACCAGCCACGCGGGCGGGAAGAGACTCGCGAGGAGGACGACGCGGCTGCCGAGCTCGATCGACCGCTGGGTCCTGATCACCTTGCGGATGTAGCGCGCGTCGGACTCGCCGCGGCTGTCGATGACGGACTGCCGGATGTCGTCGAGCTCCTTGGCGATCAGCTCGAGGTCCTCGGGGGTCAGGTGGGCGATCGGGTTGACCTGGCCGATGCGGGGCTTCTTCTGGATCGTGGTCATGTGGTTCTCCTCTGCGTTGATCCGCTGGTCTCGACGAGCTCGACCGACGGGTCGCGGACGGGGGTCAATGGTCGAGGTGGCACGGTCCTGCGGCAGCGTTGATGCAGGTCTGGATGAGGACGCCGGCGGAGTCGGTCTCTCCGGGTACGGCGGTGGTCAGCTCGCCGGTGCGCAGGTCGCGGACGACCCCTTCGCGCATCGGGAGCACGCACTGGTAGCAGATGCCCATCCGGCACCCGCTCGGCATGAGGACTCCGGCGTCCTCGGCCTGCTCGAGGATCGGGCGTGCCCCTTCGCAGGCCACGAGCGCACCGGTCTTGTCGAAGGCGACCGTGCCGCCCTCGCCGGCCACCAGGGTCGAGACCCGGAACTGCTCGGTGTAGAGCGGCAGCCCGCGCTCCTCGTGGTGGACGGCCAGCGCGTCGAGCAGCCCGCCGGGGCCGCACGCGAACGTCGTACGGTCGTCGAGGTCCGGCACGAGCCGCTCGAGGTCCGCGAGGTCGAGGACGCCGTGCTCGTCGTCGTACCGTGCGACCAGCCGGATGCAGCCGGCCGCGTCGAGCGCCTTGAGGTCGTGGAGGAAGATCGAGTCGGGCTCGCTCGGGGCGACGTGTACGACGGTGATGTCGTACGGCGTGCTGCGGGCGAGACGGACCACGCCGCTGTCGGTGACGGGGAAGAGGTTGCGCAACATCCCGATCACAGGCGTGATGCCGGAGCCCGCCGTGACGAACAGCAGCCGGCCGCCGCCGGTCGGCAGGACGAACTCACCGGCCGCCTGCTCGAGGTGGATCAGCGTGCCGGGACGGGTCTTGCGGACGATGTAGTTGCTGACCTTGCCGTCGGGCACGGCCTTGACCGTGATCGAGATGCGACCGTCGGCCCGCGGGCCGTGGGTCAGGGAGTAGGCCCGCCAGTTGCGGACGCCGTCGACGTCGATGCCGATGCGGACGTACTGCCCGGGCACGTGGCCCGACCAGTCCGCCCCGGGGCGGATCACCAGGGTCGCGGCGTCGGCGGTCTCGGGATGGACCGACTCGATCCGGCCGCGCAGCTCGGCGCCGGGACGCAGCGGAGCGAAGAGATCGAGGAAGTCGGCGGGCACGAGCGGCGTGGTGGCCGCCTCGGCGAGCTTGAGCGCTCGACTGCGCCAGGCGCCGGCAGGCTCGACCGTCGTGCTCATGCATTCCAGGATGTCCTACTCCCCTGCACTATTCCTGACCATCGAGCGTGAATCTTTGGCTCATTTATTGTTCGTATGGAACAATCGCGGCCATGGCGTCCGCGGAACTGTCCGGTCCCCGGCTGACGCTCGACCCGCGGCTCGTCGACCTGCTGCGCCGCCGGCTCCCCGAGGTCGCCACGCACACCATCGCCGCGGTCACCGACGAGGTCCCGTCGTACGCCGGTGCGTTCGGCGGCCCGATGGGCGACAACATCGAGAATGCCGTGCAGATGGCGCTCGCCGGCTTCCTCCGGGTGGCCGCGCGCGGGCGCACCGCCGACGCCGGTACGCCGCTGTCCCCGGCGCTCGAGGGCGCCTATGCACTGGGCCGCGGCGAGGCGCGCAGCGGTCGGAGCGCCGACGCGCTGCTGTCGGCGTACCGCGTGGGTGCACGGGTGGCCTGGCGCGAGCTGTCCGACACGGCGGTCAGCGGCGGCATCCCCGCGAGCACGCTGGCGTCGTTCGCGGAGCTGGTCTTCGCCTACATCGACGAGCTGTCCGCCGCCTCGGTCGCCGGGCACGCCGACGAGCTGGACACCAGTGGGCGAGTGCGCCAGCGCTATCTCGACCGGCTCGCCGCCGGGCTGCTGCGGGGCGACCCGGCCGATGTCCTGGTGTCTGCGGCCGAGCGCGCCGACTGGGTGCCGCCCAAGACCTTGACCGCGGTGATCCTGCCCGGTGCCCAGGTGAGACCCGCGCAGGGGTTGCTCGACCAGCGCACGCTCGTGTCCCTCGGCGACCCCGTCGGCCTGCCCGAGGGCCTCGGCGTCCTGCTCGTCCCCGACGCCGGCGGGCGGGCTCGGCCCCGGCTGGTGCAGACGCTCGCCGGCCGCTCCGCGGTCGCGGGCCCGGCACGCCCGTGGCTCGCCACCGGCACGTCGTACACCCGCGCGCTGCGCGCGCTCGCGCTGCGGCACGGCGAGGCGGCGTACGACACCGAGGAGCACCTCGCGGAGCTGGTCCTCGCCGCCGACCCGGAGGCCGTCGCCGACCTGCGCACGAAGGCGCTCGCTCCGCTCTCGAGGCTCACCCCCGCGAGCCGCGAGAAGCTCACCGAGACCCTCCGCGCCTGGCTGCTCCACCAGGGCCGCCGCGACGACATCGCGGCCGCGTTGTTCGTGCACCCGCAGACCGTGCGCTATCGCATGGGCCAGCTGCGGGAGCTGTACGGCGATCACCTCGAAGACCCGGACGCGATCCGCGACCTGACCATCGCCTTGGCCTGACCCACACGTGGCCACGAGGGGGCTTGTCGGCGCCCTGGGGCGGGCGTAGCGTCGCGTGCGCACGAGGGGATCAGCATGACAACTCACTCCGGCCGCTCCTGGGCGGCACTCAGCGTCCTCACCGCCGCCATGGCGCTGGTGGCCACCACCATCCCGGCTCACTCCGCGGCCCCGGCGCACCACGGTCGGGCCGCGCCGCGGACCGCGCTGAAGCCGGGGAAGTGGACGGCCCTCGGCCTCACCACACAGGCAGGCACGCCGGCCGTGTGGCAGAGCCCTTCCCGCACCACCTTCATCCTCTGGAAGAGAGAGCTGAGCGGCAACGACTCGACGTACGAGGTCGCCAAGGTGAGCCACAAGGGCAAGGTCTCGACACCTGCAGACGTCTTCAAGGGCGCGCACTGGGGGAGCCTGAGCGGTGCACCGACCCTGGTCGCAGACGGCTCCCATCCCCTGGTCGTCTTCAACGGGGTCACGGGCACCTCTGGCATCTACCACGCCGGATGCGTGTACGGCGCGGCCGACGACGCCAGCCCGTGGACCCTGCAGCCCTGGGTCCTCTCGGGTGACTGTGCCAACCCGGTCGGGCCGGGGGCCAAGGACAAGAACGGCGTGCTCGCAGCGGCGTGGCCGGGCGGATGGAGCACAGGTCACGGGGTGGAGTACCGGATCGGGACCACGTCGTACCCGGCCGGCACCGACTCCCGGATCGGCGTCCCCCTGGGCGTCGGTGTCGGCAAGGTCGGCATCGCGGCCGACACCGCGGGCAACGACCACTTCTGGGTGGGCTGGACCGAGACAGACAACGCCAAGTCGAGCAAGAACGGCTACTACGTCAAGGACGTCACCGCGGGATCGGCGCCTCGCAAGATGCCCGGGACCGGGACCATGTCGGTCGCCCCGCACCTCGGCGTGTTCGCGAACCTCGCCATGACGAGCCGCGCCTCGCACGGCGGGGTCTACGTCGCGGCCTGCACCAACACCAACACCTGCACCCTCAAGCTGTGGCGGGTCGGAGCGAAGAAGGCGGTGACCGTTCCCGGCTCGAAGAACGCCGCCGACGTCGGCATCTCGCCCGGCCCGGGGGGTCGGATCTGGGTGGCGTGGTACGGGTTCGACAACAAGGTGCGGGTCTCTCGGAGCAACACCGCGGTCACCCACTTCGGCCGGGTCCGCAAGTTCAAGACGCCGTGCTTCGAGAACGGTGACCTCGGCCTGAGCGGAGGCTCGTCCTCCCGCCTGATCGTCGCGATGCAGTGTGTGAACAACAAGACGAAGATCGCCGAGTATGCCACCGAGACCAACGCACCCCTGAGCCTCAAGGCGAGCGCCAGGAAGGTGACGAACGGCAAGAAGGTCACCTTCACCGTCTCGGACGCCGGCGACCCCGTCGCGGGCGCGAAGGTGAGTTTCGAGGGTCATGTGGGCCGGACGAACGCGCACGGCAAGGTCGCGATCAGGGCCACATCCAAGGGCAAGGCCAAGGCGAGGGCCACGCATACGGGGTACGTCTCGGCCACGACGACCGTCACCGTCATCTGACCCCGGAACGACCGACGACCAGGCCGAGACCTCACAGCTTCGAGTGCGCCACCTCACCGGCGGCGAGCGTCAGCGCCACCGGCATGCTGCGTAGGCGAGCGGCCTGGGCATCCGTGTCATCGGCGGGCGCCAGCGGGTCGGCGTCGAGGAGCACCAGGTCGGCGGGCATGCCCGCATGGATGGTGCCCTGACCGTCGACGCTGGCGGCGAGGGCCTCGCGCGCGGTCAATGCCTGCTCGGGGTGCCAGGGCGGGCGCTCGTCGGCACTGCGGTGCACGGCGGCGGCGATCGCGAGCCACGGATCGAGCGGTGACACGGGCGCGTCCGACCCGAAGGCGAGCTGCACCCCGGCGTCGATCATCCAGCGGAAGGCGAAGCACCGCTCCGCCCGGTCCGGCCAGCACAGCTCGGTCACGTCGCGGTCGTCCAGGAGATGCGCCGGCTGCACGCTGGCGCGCAGACCCAGCCGGGCCATGGCGAGCACCGCGTCACGGCGTACCAGCTGGGCGTGCTCGATCGACCCCGTCGCGCCCGTGACGTCGTACGCCGTCAGCGCCTCGCGCAGCGCGAGATCGCCGATCGCGTGGGTTGCGACCTCGAGCCGGTGACGATGCGCGAGGTCGAGCAGACCGGTCAGCTCGGCGGCCGTCTGGTTGGGGGCGCCGGAGCCGGACCCGTCGGCGTACTCCTCGCAGCACCACGCCGTGCGGGTGTTCAGCGAACCGTCCGAGATGATCTTGAGCGGGCCCATCGTGATCGTCTCCGGAGAGCCGGGGAGCGGGTCGCCGGTCCGCAGGCCGGCGTCGATCACGGCGTCGAGCCCGTCGGCGTACGTCGCGACCCGCACGCGGACGGGCGAGTCGCGGGGCTCCCAGTCGGCGGCCGTCGCTCCGCGCTCGAGGTCGACCAGGCCGACGATGCCGAGCGTGGCGGCCCGGTCGAGGGTACGGCGGTACGCCGCGGGCGAGAGGTCCGGGGCGAGGATCGTCTCGATCCGGGTGTAGGCGTCGTACCACTCGTTCTCGAGCACGACTCCCTCGCGGGCGTCGAGACCGAGCGCGTCGAGGGCGCGGGAGTTGAGCCAGGCGTGGTGGGCGTCGCCGGAGATCAGGACGACCGGGACGTCGGGTGCGACCTCGTCGAGCCGGGCGACGGTCGGCTGCTCGGCCCACATCCCGGTGCGATGGCCCCGGCCGACCAGCGGCCCGGGGTGGACGGCGAGCCGGTCGCGCACCCGCGCGAGGGCGTCGTCCGGCGAGACCGTGCCGGCCAGGTCGAGCCGGCCGGCGCGGGCCGTCCACTGCGCGAGGTGGACGTGGTGGTCCCACAGGCCCGGGATCGCCCAGCGCCCTTGCGCGTCGTACTCCTCGATGCCGGCAGGCCGGTCGAGCGCGTGCCCGATCTCGCGGATGGTCCCCTGCTCGACCAGGACGTCGACCGGACCGACCCAGCTGCGCCCCCTCCCCAGCTCGACCACTCGGACACCACGGAGCAGGAAGTCGGCCACGGGGTCACCGTAGTCAGCCCTTTCTCGGTAGTCCCTGACGAAACGGTCGTCAAACGGGCCAAATGGCAACCGTTGCGTCAGGGACTACCCGAAATCGGGGCTCAGACGTGGCGGCGGGACTGGACGATCCGGAAGCGGGAGGCGACGTAGGCACCGTCGGTGTACGACGCGTTGGCGGCCGGGTTGGCGCCGGTGCCGTGGAAGTCGGAGTAGGCGGCCGACTGGTTCACGAAGACCCCGCCGAGGAGGTTCTCGCTGAGTGCGACCCCCGCGTCGAGGGCGGCGTCCCGCGTCTGCTCGATCACGTCGTCGGACGTCGAGTAGACCGACGCCGTCATCGCGCCGTGGGCGCGCACGGTCGAGCGGAACAGCGCAACCGACTCGTCGGTGCCCGACGTCGAGATCAGGTACGCGACCGGCCCGAAGCACTCGGTCTCGTAGACGCCGGAGTCTGCAGCCGTCAGGCCGATCAGGGTCGGGGTGCGCACCGTCGCGTCGGGGTACGACGGATGGGTCACCGCCCGCGACGCGACGTACACCTCACCGTGGTCTCGTGCCGACTCGAGCCGGGCCAGCACGCCGGGGTTCACCACACCGCCGAGGAGCTCGACCGCCCGCGCGTCGTCACCGAGCATCCGGTCGAGGGCTGCGCCGATGCCGGCGGCCACCTCCGCGGGCGACTTCGTGCCCTCGTCGGTCTCGATGCCCGCGGCGGGGAGGTAGACGTTCTGCGGCGCGGTGCACATCTGGCCGGTGTAGAGCGCGAACGAGAAGGCGAGGTTCTGGCACATCGCCGCGAAGTCGGAGGTCGAGTCGAGCACGACGGTGTTGACGCCGGCCTTCTCGGTGAAGACCGTCGCCTGACGTGCGTTGGTCTCCAGCCAGTCGCCGAAGGCGTTTCCGCCGGTGAAGTCGATCAGCTTCACCTCGGGCCGCAGGGCCAGCGACGAGGCCAGCTTGTCCGCGGGTTCCTCCGCCGCCAGCGTCACGAGGTGAGGGTCGAACCCGGCCTCGGCCAGCACCTCCTGGGCGACCTGCGCGGTGATCGCCAGCGGCAGTACGGCGGACGGGTGCGGCTTCACGACGACCGAGTTGCCGGTGGCCAGCGACGCGAACAGGCCGGGCCAGGAGTTCCAGGTCGGGAAGGTGTTGCAGCCGATCACCAGCGCCACGCCACGCGGCACGACGGTGAAGGTCTTCTCCATCCGCAGCGGCACCTTGCCGGGCTTCTCCCACAACGCCGTCCGCGGCGTACGCGTCATCTCCACCCACGCATAGGCGATCGACTCGAGTGCCCGGTCGAGCGCGTGGGCACCCCCGGCCTGGAACGCCATCACGAACGCCTGGCCGCTGGTGTGCTGGACGGCGTTCGCCAGCTCGAAGACGCGGGCGTGGAGCCGATCGAGGATCTCGACGCACACGCCGACCCGGGCCTCGGGACCGGCATCGCGCCACGCCCTCATGCCCGCGGCGACCGCCGCGAGCAGCGTGTCGACGTCGGTGACGTGCGGGTAGGACACGTCGAGGTCGAAGCCGTACGGCGAGCGCTCGGTCGCGACGAGCCCGTCGCTGCCCGGGGTGTCGAGCGGGAACGTCGTACCGAGCCAGGACTCGAACGCGGCCTTCCCCTCGGCGGCCGCGGACTCGCCGTACACCCGCGGCGACGGCGACTCGTCGAAGGCCGAGTAGTACTCCCGGGAGGCAAGGGCCGACACCGCGGCGTCGAGCCGCTCGCGATGCTTGTCGAAGTAGGCAGAAGAGCTCACCCGGTCAGCCTGACGGGTGTGACATCGCCACGCAAACGTGGTGCCGGGCCCCGGCTGGGTAGGTTTGGCCCATGAGTGTGCGGGGGCTCGTGGTCGCGCTGCTCTGCGGCCTGCTCGGGCTAGGCGGAGGGGCGCTGGTGTCGTACGCCGTCCAGCCGCACCCGACGACGTCCCAAGGGTCCGTCACTCCGGTCCCGGCGTTCTCACCCAGCGTGCCGATCAACGTCCCGACCGTGAGTCCCTACGCGGCGGACATCCGCTACCCCCCGCTGTCCCCCAATCTCAGGCTGCCGGTGGTGCACTCGATCTCGAACGACCTGGCCGACTGGACCTACCACGTGCCAGAGGGCTGGCAGGCGTACGCCGTGTGTGCTCCCACCGACCACTGCAAGCCCCCGATGACCGGCGACACCCTGCTGAAGCCTCGCCAGGTCGACCGGCAGCCGGAGGTGCGCTTCCGCCCGCCCGACGAGCCGCTGATCGGCGGCTTCCTCCTGCGGGTGCGAGTGCTCGACAACACGCTCGGGTTCAACCCCGGCGTGATGGTGAGTACCAAGATCAAGGGCTTCCGCCAGGCCTTCACTGACTTCAACATCATCAAGCACACTCCCAACTCCGTGTACTTCGACTACCGCGACGAACCCTCGAACGTCCACCGCTTCAACTACTTCCAGTGGTTCGCGGTGGACGGCGACCCCACGGCGACCCTGGAGATGTCGGTCGCCGGCCGCGAGACCGACGTGCCGGGCCTCGAGGCACTGTTCCAACGGTTCGCCGACAACGTGCTGGGCAGCGCGCCGCACGCTCCCTGACCGCGGCGTCAGCCCAGCTGATGGGTGCGCACGGACCCCAGCACGGTCTTCGCGGTCGCCAGGTCGTCGCTGCGCACCTGGATCCACATCAGCTTGGCCGCGGTCACCAGCACGGCGCTCTCGATGATGACCGCGCCGGAGCAGCCGGTCGACGTCACGGTCACCGTGGGGTCACCGGACGTGCTGGTGATCGGCTTCCCCTCCTTGTGGCACTTGTGCTGAGGGAGCTGGGTCGGGAGCCTGTCCTCGGGCAGCAACCCGACGAACACACCCTGGCCCGCCGTCATCCAGTCGGGCCGGTCGCCGACCGACAGGGCGGCCTCGCCCAGGGTGGTGTCCGGTGGGTTCCAGCCCTTGGGCGAGACCTCGTGGTCCCAGGCACGCGGCACGGTCACCGAGAGGAAGCCCGTCTCGTCGGTGTGCGTGACCTCGGTATGGTTGCCGCGCCACAGCGCGAACCCGCCCGCGGCGCCCACCGCGAGGAGTACGACGGCGAGCGCGGCGGCCGGCCAGCGACCACGGCGCCTCGGTGGCACCGGATCAGGCAGGTCGTCGGCCGCCGGGACGAGTGAGGGCCGGTTGCCCGGCTGGGTGAGCTCGGGGTCGACGGGAAGCCAACGCGCGGGCAGCTCCCCGGCGTCGGTCTCACCGAGGGCGGTCCGCAGCGCGGCCACGAAGGCCGGCACGTCGGGCCACCGCTCGTCGCGGTCGGCCCGGAGCCCGCGACGTACGGCGTCCTCGACGGCGGGCGGGAAGGGTCGCTCGGGCGTCGACATCGGCGCCGGCGGAGCCGGGGCGGCCGCTGCCTGCAGCGTGCTGTGGGCGTACGGCGGGCGGCCGGTCAGCAGCAGGTAGGCCAGCGCCGCGAGGGAGTACTGGTCGGCCCGCGCGTCGAGGTGCTCGCCCTGGGCCTGCTCGGGGGCGACGTACGACGGCGTGCCGGCGATCATCGTCAGCCGGGACGAGACGTCGAGCGCCTTGCCCAGCCCCAGGTCGCCGACCATCGCTCGGACGAGGGTGCCCTCGTGCTCGGGGTCGACGGTGCGGAACAGCACGTTGGCCGGCTTGACGTCGCGGTGGAGCACGCCTCGGCGGTGAAGGGCGTGGAGCCCTTCGCCGACCTGCCGGACGACCTCGCTCGCCTGGGAGACCGTCAGGCCGTCGCTCTCGAGCCGGTCGGCAAGCGTTCCCTGGTCGGCGTACGACATCACGAGGTACGGCCGGTCGTCGTCCAGCGACCCGGCGTCGTACACCGTGACGACGTGGGGCGACTCCACCTTGCGGAGGTAGCGGCCCTCCTCGAGGAAGCGCTGCCGGACGTTGGCGTCCTCGGTCCAGTTCTCGGCGAGCACCTTGATCGCAACCGGAGAGTCCAGCTGCTCGTCATAAGCGAGCCAGACGGTGGCGAAGCCACCAGAACCGATACGCCGACGCACGGCGTAGCGACCGAGACGGGCAGGCATGGACACCCTCGGCATTATGGTGCAGACAGGAACCACTCCCCACACGCGGAGTGGTCACGGGGACAGAAGGACACGCATGACCCGCGAGGAGATCACGCCCGACGACATCGACGAATGGGCCCGGCAGGCGCAGAACGGCGACCGCGACGCGCTCGAGCAGCTGCTGACGGCGATCCGGCCGCGCTGCCTGAACGTCTGCCGTGGGGTGCTGCCCTACACGCCCGACGCCGAGGACGCCTGCCAGGAAGCGCTGATCAACATCAGCAACAAGATCGGCACCTGGGGTCGCAACGGCCGCTTCACCACATGGATGCACGTCGTCGCCGTCAACAGCGCCCGTACGACGTACCGGCGGATGAAGAACCAGCCGTTCTCGAGCGATGTGCTGCCGTTGGAGAAGCCCGATCCCCGCACCACCAGCGTCATCGCCGGCACCCGCCTCGACCTGCTCGAGGCGATGGAGATCATCGAGCGCGACCACCCGCAGTTCGTCGAGCCGCTGATCCTGCGCGACGTCTACGGCATGTCCTACGAGGACATCGCGCAGCAGGTCGGGGCGCCGCTCGGCACGGTGAAGGCTCAGATCCACCACGGCCGCAAGCTGGCGCGACCGCTGCTGCGCGGACAGGACTGACGATGCGTCGGCTGCTGCCGGCGATGGTCGCGGCACTCGCCGTGGCGCTCGCCGGCTGCGGTTCGACCGCGTCCCAGACCGACCTTCCAGCGCCGGCGGTGACCGGGCCGGCGGCCGACGCCGGGACCGCGGCGTACGACGCGGCGGTCAGCAAGCCGTTGGAGGACACGGTCTATCCCGACGTGGGCGACCCGAGCGTCGACGCCCTCCACTACGACCTGCACCTCAGCTGGGACAGCCGGCACGAGCTGCTCACGGCCACCGAGACGCTGCTGTTCCGCGCCGCGCGCACCGGGCCGCAGTTCCAGCTCGACCTCGCCCACCAGCTGTCCGTGGCCAGCGTCTGGCTCGACGGCCGGGCGGTGCCGTTCACCCACCAGGGCAAGGACCTCGTGGTCGAGTCGCCGGTCACGACCGGCGACCGGCACGTCGTACAGGTGACCTACTCCGGCACACCTGAGCCGGTGGTCGCGCCCACCGACCGCCCTGACTTCTCCACGACCGGCTGGACCACCGTGAGCGACGGCAGCGTCTGGACGATGCAGGAGCCGTACGGCGCCTACACGTGGTACGCCGTGAACGACCAGCCGTCCGACAAGGCGTTCTACGACCTCACGATCGACGCGCCCGCGCCGATGGTCGGGGTCGCCAACGGCCGGCTCGTCTCGCGAGCCACCCGGGGCGGTCGCACGGTCACGCACTGGACGCTGCCCGAGCCGGCCGCGTCGTACCTGATCACGATCGCGATCGGCCACTACACCGAGACCAAGGACACCGGCCCCCACGGGCTGCCGATCACCTACTGGACCCCGACCGACCGACCGGACGCGCTCGCCAAGGTCAGATACGCACCAAGGGCCATCGCGTACCTGGAGGGCCTCGTCGGCCGCTACCCGTTCCCGACGCTCGGCGTGCTGGTGGTGCCGTCGATCAGCGCGATGGAGACCCAGTCGACGATCACGCTCGGCGAGAACCACTACGACCTCACCCGGGACGTCGTCACCCACGAGCTCGCCCACCAGTGGTACGGCGACGAGGTGACGCCCGACGACTGGAGCGACCTCTGGATGAGCGAAGGCATGGCGCTGTTCCTGGCCGAGCTGAACTGGACCGCCGACCACTCGAACCGCAGCCGCACCAGCCTGCTCACCGAGTGGGCCGGACAAGCTCACCGGCAGCGGGCCTTCTACGGCCCGCCCGCGGACTACGTGACCGGCTCGTTCGGTGAGGGCAACGTCTACTTCATCCCGACCCTGATGTGGGACACGATCCGGCAGCGCGTCGGTGACGCGACGTTCTGGCGGCTGGTGCGGGCCTGGCCGCGCACCCATCGGTTCACCAGCCAGAGCCGCACGACGCTGGCGGCCTGGTGGAGCCGTCGTACCGGCCAGAACCTCCGCCCGTTGTTCTACCGCTGGCTGCTCGGTCCGGACGAGCCGCCCTGGCACGCCTGGTAGCGATGCTCCGAGTACCCGACTGGGTTTCGAGACGGCTGACGCAGCCCCTCGCACGCTCGGGTCTGGGTCGAGCCTCCTCGACCTGAACGCGTCCTCCTCTTCCTCGCAAGCTCGGAACAGGCGCATTCAGAACAGCAGCGCGCTCGCGGGGTCCTCGAGGATGCCGGCGACGTCGGCCAGGAAGCGTGAGCCCTTCTCGCCGTCGATGTGACGGTGGTCGAAGCTCAACGCCAGCGTCGTCACCTGGCGTACGACGATCTCGTCGTTGCCTTGTCCTGAGCCTGTCGAAGGGACGACCCACGGCTGCGGCTTGATCGCGCCGATGCACAGGATCGCGGACTCGCCGGGGTTGATGATCGGCGTACCGGCGTCGACACCGAAGACGCCGACGTTGGTGATCGTGAAGGTCCCGCCGCTCATCTCGGCCGGCTGCGTCTTGCCCTCGCGGGCGGTCGCGGTCAGCGCGTTGAGCGCCGCTGCCAGGTCGAGCAGGGACAGCTGCTCGGCGTTCTCGATGTTGGGTACGACGAGTCCGCGCGGGGTCGCGGCGGCGATGCCGAGGTTGACGTAGTGCTTGTACACGACCTCCTGGGCAGCGTCGTCCCACCAGGAGTTGATCTCCGGGGTGTTCCGCATCGCCAGCACCACGGCGCGGGCGAGCACGAGCAGCGGCGAGACCTTGACGTCGCGGAACTCGCGGCGACCCTTGAGCCGGTCGACGAGCTCCATGGTGCGGGTCGCGTCGATGGTCACCCACTCGGTCACGTGGGGGATCGAGAAGGCAGACCCGACCATGGCCTGACCCATCAGCTTGCGCACACCTTTGATCGGCTCGCGCGTCTCGCCACCGCGTACTGCCGTGGGCGCGTAGTCGGCGTACTGGCGAACCTCCTGGCCACGGCCGACCGCACCGGCAACGCCCTCGGCGGACTGCACGTCCGCGCGGGTCACGACACCGTTCGGACCCGACCCGGTCAGCGTCGAGAGGTCGACGCCGAGGTCCTTGGCAAGCTTGCGGACCGGCGGCTTGGCCAGCGTGCGCTCCGCAGCGGGCGAGGCCGGCGCCGAGACCGCGGGCACGGTGGGCTCGTCGGGCTCGTCGGGCACGTCGACCACCTCGGGAGAGGCGATGCCCGGCTGGAAGGAGCCGTGGAGCTGCTGCTGGGTGGCGGCCGCACCGGCCGAGGCAGGAACGGCGGCGTGGCGGGCCCGGCGTACGGCGCTCCGGTCGGCCTTGTTCCGGCCGACGAGGGACTCGCCCTCGCCACCGCCGCTCGCGGCCGGGTTGGACAGGTCGATCTCCGGCTGCGCAGCGGCCTCGGCAGCGCCCGCCTTCTCGGCCATGCCGAGGTAGGGGTCCGACTCGGTCTGCTCGGTCGGCGGAGCCTCCAGGGGAGCATCGAGCGCGTCGCCGATGGCGATGATCGGCGTACCGACCGGCACGGTCTCGCCCTCGGGGACCATCAGCCTCTGCACGACACCGGCGAACGGCGAGGGGAGCTCGACCAGCGACTTCGCGGTCTCGATCTCGACCAGGATCTGGTTGATGACGACGGTGTCGCCCTCCTTGACCTTCCAGGTCACGATCTCGGCCTCGGTGAGACCCTCACCGACGTCGGGCAGCTTGAACTCGGACATGCGCGTTCTCCTCAGAAGTCGAGCGTGCGGTCGACAGCGTCCAGGACCCGGTCGAGGTCGGGCAGGTAGTCCTCCTCGATCCGCGACGGCGGGTACGGCGTGTCGAACGCCCCGACACGCAGCACCGGCGCCTCGAGGGAGTAGAAGCACTCCTCGGTGATGCGGGCCGACACCTCGGCCCCCAGGCCGAGGTTGACGTGGGCCTCGTGGGTGATCACGGCACGCCCGGTACGGCGTACGGACTCGTAGACCGGCGCCATGTCGAGCGGTGACAGCGTGCGCAGGTCGATCACCTCGAGCGACGTGCCCTCGCCGGACGCCGCCTCGGCCGCCTTCATCGCGGTCTTCACGGTCGGCCCGTACGCGAGCACCGTGACGTCGCTCCCCTGCCGGACCACGCGCGAGCTGAACAACGGGTCGGGGATCAAGGTGTCGTCGAGCTCGGCCTTGTCGGCGTGGTACTGCCGCTTCGGCTCGAGGAAGATCACCGGGTCGGGCGCGGCGATCGCCTGCTGGATCATCCAGTAGCCGTCGACGGGGTTGGAGCAGGCCACGACCTTGAGCCCCGGCGTGTGCGCGAACTGCGCCTCCGGCGACTCGCTGTGGTGCTCGACCGCGCCGATGCCGCCACCGAACGGGATGCGGATCACCATCGGCAGCGGGGTCTTGCCCTGCGACCGGAAGCACATCTTCGCGACCTGGCAGACGATCTGGTCGTACGCCGGGTAGACGAAGCCGTCGAACTGGATCTCCACCACCGGCCTGTATCCGCGCAGGGCCATTCCGACCGCGGTGCCGACGATGCCGGACTCGGCGAGCGGGCTGTCGATGACGCGGTCCTCGCCGAAGTCCTTCTGCAGGCCGTCGGTGATCCGGAAGACGCCGCCGAGCTTGCCGACGTCCTCGCCCATGAGCAGGACCTTCGGGTCGTCCTCCATCGCCTTGCGCAGCCCCATGTTGAGGGCCTTGGCCAGGGTCACCTTCAGGGTCGTGGTCTCGCTCATGCTCGGGCTCCCTCGAAGCTCTGGAGGTACGACGCGAAGCCCTCACGCTCGAGGCGCAGCTCGTCGGTCTCCTCGGCGTACACATGGTCGAACATGCTCATCGGCTGGGGGTCGGGCATCGCCTTGCAGCCCTCGCGGAGCCGGTGACCGAGCTCGTCGGCCTCGGCCGCGACCGCGTCGAAGAACTCCTGGTCGGCCAGGCCTTTGCGCTTGAGGTAGACCTCGACCCGAGCGATCGGGTCCTTGAGCTTCCACCGCTCGACGTCGTCGGAGAGCCGGTAGCGGGTCGGGTCGTCGGTCGTCGTGTGGGCGCCCATCCGGTAGGTGTAGGCCTCGACGAACGTCGGGCCCTGGCCGTCGCGGGCGCGCTGCAGGGCCGCCCGGGTGACGGCGTACGTCGCCAGGACGTCGTTGCCGTCGACCCGGATGCCGGGGAAGCCGAAGCCGAGCGCCCTTTGGTAGAGCGGGATCCGGGTCTGCCGCTCGATGGGTTCTGAGATGGCCCACTGGTTGTTCTGGCAGAAGAAGACGACGGGCGCGTTGTAGGAGGCGGCGAAGATGAAGGACTCGTTGACGTCTCCCTGGCTGGACGCACCGTCTCCGAAGTGGGCGATCACCGCCGCGTCGCGGTCGGGGTCGCCGGTGCCGACGACGCCGTCGCGCTGCATGCCCATGGCGTAGCCCGTGGCGTGGAGCGTCTGGGCTCCGATCACGATCGTGTAGAGCCCGAAGTTGTTGGCGCGCGGGTCCCAGCCGCCCTGGTCGACGCCGCGGAAGAGGCCGAGGAGCAGGAGCGGGTCCACGCCCCGGCAGTAGGCGACGCCGTGCTCGCGGTAGGTCGGGAAGACGTAGTCCTGCGGGCGCAGCGCCCGGCCGGCGCCGATCTGCGCGGCCTCCTGGCCGAGCAGCTGGGCCCAGATGCCGAGCTCGCCGTGCCGCTGGAGGGCGGTGGCCTCGACGTCGATACGCCGGGTCAGGGTCATGTCGCGGAAGAAACCGCGGACCGCGTCGGCGAGCTGGTCGTGGCTCAGGTCGTCGCCGAAGGAGAACTCGGGGTGCGAGACGCGCTCGCCCTCGGGGCTGAGCAGCTGGACGAGCTCGCTGCCGCCGTCCTGGTGCGCGGGGCCGAAGACCTCTGCCAGGTCGGGGCCGAAGCCTGCTTGGGTCACGGTTGCTCCTCTGGTTCAGGGGCTCGCGGGGTCTCCGCCTGGCCTGCTGCTCGGAACGGCGTACGTCGCGGGGATGGTGCGGCGTACGCCGAGGGTGTGACTGGGGCCACATTCGTGTCCCCCCAACTTACCCGGCGTGGTCGGGCGCTCGCCAATCATCCGCGACTTCGACTGGGTGCGAACCCACCCCCGAGGGGGAGCGGTTCAGGGCGCCGTGACGACGCGACGCAGGAGCTCGATCAGCCGACGCGACTCGGCCGCCTTGAGCGGAGCGAAGCGCTCGGCGACGGACCGGTCGGCGATCGACGTCACCTCGTCCAGGATGCGACCCCCTGTCGGGAGCACCTCGATCAGGTGCGAGCGGCGGTCCGTCGCTGGTCGACGTCGCGCCACCAGGCCACGTTGTTCGAGCTCGTCGATGAGCTGCACCATGTGGGCGCCACTGACGGCGAAGTGGCGGGCCAGCGCGGACTGGGAGATCGGCCCGGTCTCCTCGAGGGCGGCGAGGATGCCGAAGTGCGGCGGCTCGATCCCGATCGGGACCAGCGCGACCTGGAAGTCCCGGTGCATCCGGAACTGGAGCCGGGTGACCAGGAAGGCGATGCTCTCGCGGAGCGCCTCGGGCGTGTCCGGCACGAGGTCCGGCTCCACGACGCGGAGCAGCAGGGAGCGCAGGTCCTCGCGATCCCCGAGGGTGAAGCCGGCCGTGATGGAGTCCTCCAGGTCTTCGGCGTAGCGACGCCACGTGCGGGCGGCGGCCGCACCCTTCGCGGTGCGCGTCAGCGCATAGGAGCGGCGGTCCCCGGGGTTGCGCACCCGCTCGACGAGTCCCTGGTCGGCGAGATCCGTGGCGACGCGCATCATCGTCGTACCGCTCACCGCCACCGTGTCGGCCAGGGCGCGCTGCGACCTGGTCCCGCCACCTGCCAGCGCGAGCAGTACGGCGTACGCGTGGATGTCGACGGGGTCGGGGAGGGCCTCCTCGAGCGCAGCCACCACCCTGGCCCTCGCTCGCCAGACCAGGTGACCCGGCAGCTCCGCGAGCGCAGGGAGCAGCGTGCGGCTCTGACCGGCGGCCTGTGCGTCCATGTTCATCACCTGCTCAATCGTTAGCCGCTTGACGAATGATCCAACTGGCGTATCGTACCTCAGGTAATCATTAACTCCTTGATGATTACTCGAAGCGTGCAGAATGGAAATCGACATGACCCAGGACCACTCCCTCGCGGGCTCGGGCGAGCCGGCCGCACCGGCCGGTCGCGACCCGAAGTGGTGGACGCTGACGGCGGTCTGCCTCGGCGTCTTCATGCTGCTGCTCGACATCACGATCGTGAACGTCGCGCTCCCGGACATCCAGAGCCAGCTCGACGCGAGCCTCTCGGACCTGCAGTGGGTCATCGACGCGTACGCCTTGAGCCTGGCGGCCCTCCTGCTCACGTCCGGCTCGCTGGCCGACCTGTACGGTCGCCGTCGCGTCTTCGTGATCGGCCTGGTGGTCTTCACCGTCGGCTCGATCGCCTGCGGTGCCGCCCAGGACATCCTGTTCCTCCAGATCTCGCGTGCCTTCCAGGGCATCGGCGGAGCGGCGATGTTCTCCACGGCCCTCGCCCTGCTGGCCAGCGCCTTCCATGGCAGGGACCGGGGTACGGCGTTCGGTGTGTTCGGTGCGACCACCGGAGTGGCCGTGGCCATCGGCCCGGTACTGGGCGGCGCCCTCACCAGCGGCCTGTCCTGGCGCTGGATCTTCTTCGTGAACATCCCGATCTGCCTGGTCGCCCTGGCGGTCTCGCTGCTGCGGGTGGTCGAGTCGAAGGACCCGCACGCAGGCCGACCCGACTGGTTCGGTTTCGTCTCGTTCTCGCTGGCGCTCGGTGCACTGGTCTACGGGCTGATCGAGGCCGGCCAGACCAGCTGGGGCGAGTCGAAGGTCGTGTGGTCGCTCGTCGCCTCGGCCGTGCTCCTCGTCGTCTTCGTGACGAGCCAGGCACTCCAACCCAAGCCGATGTTCGATCTCGGCCTGCTCCGCAAGCCGACCTTCACGGGGGGCCTGATCGCCGCGTTCGGTGTCTCGGCGTCCATCTTCTCGCTGCTCACCTTCTTGGTGATCTACGTGCAGAACGTGTTGGGCTACTCGGCCGTGGACACCGGCGTCCGGTTCCTCTTCCTCTCCGGCGCGTCGTTCTTCGCCGCCGCCATCGCCGGCCGACTCACCGAACACGTCCCCGTGAAGTGGCTGATCGGCCCCGGCTTCCTGATCCTCGGGGTGGGCCTACTGCTCCTCTACGGCATCAAGAACGACTCCTCGTGGACGCACCTGATCCCCGGACTCCTGGTCGCCGGCGTCGGGATCGGCATGATCAATCCGCCGCTCGCGTCGACGGCCGTGGGCGTCGTACCGGTGGCCCGGGCCGGCATGGCGAGCGGCGTCAACTCGACCTTCCGACAGGTCGGCATCGCGACCGGCATCGCGGCACTCGGCTCGATCTTCAGCCAGCAGGTCGCCGACGCGGCGCGTCCCGAGCTCGCTGGCAAGGTCCCCGCGCAGGCCCTCGACGGACTCACCGCGGCCCTGTCGGGTGGCCAGGTGGAGGCCGCGGCTCAGGGTGCGCAGCAGGCCGCCACCGCGGCGCAGGGCCCCAGCGTCGGGCAGCAGGCCTTCGACCTCGTCCACCAGGTCGGTACGTCGGCTGTGGTCGACTCGCTCAACCACATCACCATGATCGCGGCGGTGATCGCGTTCGCCTCGGGGGTCGCCTCGCTCGGCCTGATCCGGCAGCAGGACTTCGTGGTGCGCGGTGGGCCGCCCCCGGTCGAGGTCAAGGTCGGCGAACCGGAGGTCGAGCGCGTTCAGGAGGCGTGATCGTAGGCGCTGCGGGCGGAGTTGACCTCGTCCATGTGGTGCTCGGCCCAGGCATGGACGGCGTCCATCACGGGCAACAGCGACGTGCCCAGTGCGGTCAGCCGGTAGTCGACCCGCACCGGCACGCTCGGGGTCACCTCACGTTCGACCAGCCCGTCGCGCTCCAGCGTGCGCAGGGTCTGGGTCAGCATCTTCTGGCTGACCCCGGCGACTTCGCGGGCGATCTCGCTGTAGCGACGCGGACCCCGCTCGAGCGCACAGATCACCAGACCCACCCACTTGTCCGAGAGGCGGTCGAGCAGCTGGCGGCTCGGGCACTGCGACAAGAAGACGTTGAAGCTGAGCCGCTCGCGCTCGCGGCGCTGGGCGGCGGTCATGGTGGGCATCGCCGGACTCCGTTCGGTGGGTAACGCACTCTCAGGTGCCTACTATCTAACAGAGAGTAACTCTTCCTAGGGTAGTGCAGCGTCACCGCCCACCCCATCGAAGGAGAGTCAACGATGCGTACCGTCATCCAAAGCAGCTACGGCGGCCCCGAGGTGCTCGAGGTCGTCGAGATCCCGACCCCTGCTCCCGGTCCCGGACAGGTACTGGTCGCCGTTCGCGCCGCCGCCCTCAACCCCATCGACCTCGCGATGCGGGCCGGCGGGATGGCCGCGGTGATCGGTGAGCCGTTCCCACTGGGCCTGGGCTGGGACGTCGCCGGGACGATCGAGTCGCTCGGCGACGGTGTCACGGCCTGGTCCGTCGGCGACGAGGTCGTCGGGCTGCGCGACGAGTTCGTCGGACCCACCGGCGCGGTGGCCTCGCACGTCGTACTCCCTGCGGAGGCGGTGGCGAAGGCACCTGCCGGGGTGCCGCCCGAGGCTGCGGCGACGTTCCCACTCAACACCCTGACCGCCCACCAGGCGCTGGACCTGCTCGGCGTCGAGCCGGGCGGCAGCGTGGTCGTCACGGGTGCCGCCGGCGGCGTGGGCGACTACGTCGTCGCACTGGCGGCCGAGCGCGGTCTGCGCGTCATCGCCCTGGCACGTCCGGACGACGAGTCCGAGGTCCGAGCCAACGGCGCCACCGACTTCGTCAGCGGACCGGACGTGGGCGCGGCCGTGCGAGCGCTCCACCCGGACGGCGCCGACGGCCTGGTGGACGTCGCCCAGCTCGGTGCGGCCGCCCTGGCGGCGGTGCGTGACGATGGGTCCTTCGTCGCGGTCTCCGACCCGAGCGAACCGCCCGCCGAGCGCGGGATCACGGTGCAGACCGTGCACGTGCACCACGACAGCGCGCAGCAGGCCGCGCTCGTACGGCTGGTCGAGCGTGGCGTCCTCCGGCTCCGGGTGGCCGGCGCCTTCTCCCTCGACGACGTCGCGAAGGCACACGAGGCCGCGGCCCAGCCGGGCCTGCGCGGCCGGGTCGTGGTCACCGCCTGAGCGCGAGAGGTCGCCTCACCCCTGCAGCCGGTCGATCAGGGCCAGGGCGTCGTGGGGCGCGTATCCCTTCATGTCGTTGTCGAAGTAGACGAAGACGTCCTGTCCGGCCGCGGCCCAGGCCCGGCACCGCTCGGCCCACTCGTCGAGCGCAGGGTCGGTGTAGCCGCTGGCGTAGAGCTCCTTGTCGCCGTGCAGCCGTACGTAGCGGATCGCGCCGGTGTCCTCGTCGACCCGCGGCCAGCGCCCGGCCGTGTCGGCGAGGACACACGTGACGTCGTGCGCGGCCAGCACCGCCATCGCCTCGGGTACGGCGAACGTCGCGCTCCGGAACTCCAGCGCGTGATGCACCGGGAGGTCGGCCTCTCCCGTGGTGAGGACGCGGTCGCCGGACAGCTTCGTGTCGTGCCCCGTCGCCTGCGCGGCGAGCTCCGCGGTGCTGTGCGGGAGCCGGCCCAGGAAGTCGTCGAGCACGGCGCCGTCGAAGGTGAGGGTCTCCGGCAGCTGCCAGAGGATCGGCCCCAGCTTCGGCCCGAGCGCGAGCAGCCCGGAAGCGAAGAAGTTGGCCAGCGCCACCTCGACGCCGACCATCCGCTTCAGGTGGGTGACGAAACGTCCGCCCTTCACGGCGAACACGAAGTCGTCGGGCGTCTCCGCCCGCCACCCGGCGTACGACGACGGGCGCTGCAGGGAGTAGAACGAGCCGTTGATCTCGATCGAGGTCAGCCGCTCCGCGGCGTACGCGAGCTCTCGTCGCTGAGCCAGGCCCGTCGGGTAGAAGTCGCCCCGCCAGCCCGAGTAGCGCCAGCCGGAGATGCCGACCCGGACCCGGCCCATCACCTCGCCCGTGGCCACATCCATGACCAGAGCCTGTCGCGCGCATGGCCGGAGGACCAGTGGACACCTTTCGCAACATATCTTTGCAAAATACTCTTTGCAAAGATATGTTGGCGATATGGCCACCTCCTCGATCACACCGTCCGCCGCGGGACTCCGCGCGCTGTCCCACCCGACCCGGCTGAAGATGCTGGGGATGCTGCGGCTCGAGGGCCCGGCGACCGCCACGCAGCTGGCGCAGCAGCTGAGGCTCAACACCGGCGCCACGTCGTACCACCTGCGCCAGCTCGCCGAGCACGGATTCATCGTCGAGGACGCCGAGCGCGGCGACGCCCGCGACCGCTGGTGGAGGGCCGCCCATCAGAGCACCCGCGCGAATCTCACCGACCGGCGCGACGACGAAGACGCCGAGAGTGCGGAGGCCTATCTGCAGACGGTGGCCCTGATGTACACCGAGAGCCTGATGCAGGCGGTGGCCGAGCGCCGCTACCTGCCCGAGTCGTGGCAGCGGGCGAGCACCACCAGCGACTGGCACCTCACGCTGACGCCGGCGCGCGCAGAGCAGCTCGTGGAGGCCCTGGCCGCGCTGCTCGATCATTGGTGGGAGCAGGAGGACGGGCCGGACGCCGAGGGCGTCGGCACCTTCGTGGTCAACCTGAACGCGTTCCCGAGGCCGGGCACGGTGGCCCTGGAAGGCGACGACCGGTGAGTGGCCGGCGAGTGCCGCTCTACGGGTGGCTGACCGCCGAAGCGATCTCCCTGCTCGGCACCCGGGTCTCGATGATCGCGATCCCCTGGCTGGTCCTGGTGACCACCGGCTCGGCCACGCGTACCGGCCTGGTGTCCGTCGCCGAGCTGACCCCCCTGGTGCTGTTCAAGGCCACCGGAGGACCGTTGGTCGACCGGCTCGGCCCGCGGCGGATGGCGATCACCGCGGACCTGCTCTCGATGGTGTCGGTCGGCCTGATCCCCTTGCTGCACAGGGCGGACGCCCTCACCTTCCCGATGCTGCTGCTCCTGGTCGCCGTCGGCGGCTCGCTGCGCGGCCCCGGCGACGCGGCCGTCGGCGCGATGATCCCCGGCCTCGTCGCGAGTGCCGAGGTCCCGTTCGAGCGGGCGACCGGGCTGAGCTCGGCGCTCGAGCGCGGCGCGACCATGATCGGCGCGGCCATCGCCGGCGGACTCGTCGCCGCGATCGGCCCCGCCGACGCCGTCGTGGTCGACGCGGTCTCGTTCGGGGTGTGCGCGGTGATCCTGCTGCTCACGACCCACGGCATCGCTCGGGGCACCACTGACACCGCGCCCCTGCGCGAAGAGCCGTCCACGTCGTACGTCGCGGAGCTGCGCGACGGGTGGGACTTCCTGCGTCACGACCCGGTGCTGATGAGCCTGGCAGTGATGGTCGCCGTCACCAACCTGCTCGACCTCGCGTGGTCCGCGGTGCTCCTCCCGGTCTGGGCACGCGACTCCGGTGCCGGTGTGGGCGCGCTCGGACTGGTCTTCTCCGTCTGGGGCGGCGCCTCGATGGTCGGCTCGTTCGTCGCGGCGGCCTACGGCACCCGCCTGCCGCGCTTCACGACGTACGTCGTGGCGTTCCTCGTCACCGGGCTGCCACGCTTCGTGCTGTTCGCGCTCGGCGTCCCCCTCTGGGCGATCCTGACGATGTGCGTGGTCGGGGGCTGCGCGTCCGGCTTCCTGAACCCGGTGCTGGGGGCCGTCGAGTTCGAGCGGATCCCGCCGGGTCTCGTCGGTCGCGTGACGGCCCTCAGCAGCGCGGTCTGCTGGTCGCTCATGCCCCTGGGCGGGCTGCTCGGAGGCGTACTGGTCAGCGGCGCCGGGCTCGACGCGTCGCTGCTCGTGGTCGGGGTCTGCTACTTCGCCGCGACGATGGCGCCGGCGTTCCTACCGCACTTCCGCGACATGGACCGCCGGCCCGCCCGCGAGCTGGTGGCTGCCTGACCCGCGCGGCGAACGGCCGGTGACCCGAGGGTCACCGGCCGTGTCAGGTGCCTACTCGCCGCAGGGCACGTAGGCGAGCGACGCGCTCGCCGAGCCGCCGCCCTTGAGCGACAGCTTGGCGCTGATGGTGTTGTCGGCGGTCCTGCCCAGGTGACGCAGGACGACGTGGTGTCCGGCGTTCGGGCTGCTCACGGTCGCCTTCTTCTTGCCGTTGACGAAGAACGCGCTGTTGGCCACCTTCGACGCCCCGGACTTGAAGGTCAGCGTGGCGCTGTGGTGCGAGCACGAGAGCGAGCCCGGGAACTTGACGAACTTCGTCGCGCTCCCCTTGGCGTTGCCGAAGGCCGACCCGGCGTTGTAGAAGGTCGCCGTCAGGGTGTTCTTGAGGGTCGTGCGCGAGACCGTGCCGCCGTTCTTGAGGATGATCTGCCGGGTACCGCCCTGGATGCCCGCCACCAGCTCGGTGAGGTACGTACCCGGCTTGGCGAAGCCCCGCTGGGTGACCGACGTCGCCCCGCCTTGGAAGATCTCGAAGACGACCGGACTGCTGTTGGTCTCGTTCGCGATGACCGTCTCGGCGATCGACGCCTTGGAGGTGTTGCGGGTGACGTAGAACCAGCCGGCCTTGGGCTGGTGCGTCTCGGCCGCGGCGAGGTTCACGATCGTCGCGCCGACGTCGCAGGTGGACGAGCTTCCCAAGGAGCGGGAGACCGTGACCTGACCTGAGCCGCTGAGCACCGCGCTCCGGAAGGCGCCGTGGTGCAACACCATGTGCGCGTTGCCGCCGTAGTGGGCGCTCACCGTGGTGACGTCGCTGGAGTTGCTCCCGTTGGTCCAGGTCGTCAGGAGGTTGACCCCGCCCTTGGCACGACCGTGGTGCAGGGGCTTCGGGCCGTTGGTCGCGCTCGAGCTGCCGGAGGTCACGGTGCAGCCGGAGGCGGCCTGGGACGAGCCCTGGACCTCGTACTCCGTGAGCGCCGGGGCGGCAGACGCAGAGCCCGCCGGGACGAGGGCGAGACCGCCGAGCAGGGCGCCGCAGGAGGCGACCGCCAGTGCGCGGCTGAAGCGAGCATGAACATGCATGGAGAACTCCCAGGGGTGAGGTGCGGTTGGCACAGCCTAGGAGTGGCACAGTGGCAACTGGATACACGTCGCCGACCTGTCTCAACTGGTCTAGACCACATCCGCTGGGAGTCCGGAGGGCCGGCGACCACGAAGGTCACCGGCTCCCCCGTGCGTCAGACGATCAGTCGTGGCAGGGCACGTACGCCTGCGACGCCGACGCCCTGCCGCCATCGCTGAGGGACAGCTGGGCACCGATGGTGGTGTCCGCGGTCTTGCGCAGATGACGCAGCACCACACGGTGCCCCGGCTTCGGGTTGCTCACCGAGGCCTTCTTCTTGCCGTTCACGAAGAACGACGCGCCCGAGAGTGCGGACGCACCCGACTTGAAGGTCAGCGTCGCACGGTGGTGCGAGCACGACACCGAGCCCGGGAACTTCACGAAACGGTTGTCGCTCCCCTTGGTCCCCCCGAACGCCGATCCCGCGTCGTAGAACGCCACCGACATGTTGTTCGTCAGGCTGGCGCGCGAGACCGTCGAGCCGTTCTTGGCGAGGATCTGCCGGAGGCCGCCCTGGATTCCGGCCGCCACCTCGGTGATGTAGTCGCCGTGGTTGGCGAAGGCCCGCTGGGTGACCGTGCCGGCCCCGCCCTGGAAGAGCTCGAAGATCACAGGCTGGCTGGTGCTCACGTTCTCGATGATGGTCTCGGCCGCCGAGATCTTCGAGGTGTTGCGGGTGGCGTAGAACCATCCGGCCTTGGGCTGGTGGGTCTCGAAGGCGAGGAGGTTCGACAAGGTGGCGCCGACGTCGCAGGTGGACGAGCTGCCCAGGGCACGGGTGACGGTCACGTGACCGGAGCCGTGCAGCACGGCGCTCTTCAAGGCGCCCTGATGCAGCACCAGGCGCCCGGTGCCGCCGTAGTGACCGCTCACGGTGGTCACGTCGCTGGAGTTGCTGCCGTTCGTCCAGGTCGTGGCGAGGTTGACCGAGCCCTTGGCGTGGCCGTGGTGCAGGACCTTGGGGCCGTTCTCCACCGAGCTCGAGCCGGACGTGACGGTGCAGCCGGAGTCGGCGGTGGAGTTGCCGCTGGCGGCGTACTCCGTGGCCGGGATCAGGATGCCGGCCGCGGCCGGCCCCACCGGGAGCCAGCCGACCGCGCCGACGAGGCTGCCGCCGGCCAACATCGCCAGGTTGCGCCGTAGATGGGTGTGACGGGTGATGCGCATGGAGAACCCCCGCAAGTTGGGAAGACGGACGACTCACCCTAGGAACAACGCGTGGCCCTGGAGTTGGGCGGGAGCGGTGGTCTAGACCAGTTCCTCGACGCCCTTACACACGGCGTACGGCGAAGACGACCGGCGAGCCCGAGGCTCGCAGGCCGCCTACGTGATGGAGCCTCTTCAGCCCTTGCAGGGCACGTAGAGGTCCGACGCGGTCGCCTTGCCGCCGCCCTTGAGCGACAGGTTGGCCGAGATCGTGTTGTCGGCCGTCGAGCTCAGGTGCCGCAGCACCACGTGGTGCCCGGCCTTGGGGTTGCTGACCGATGCCTTCTTCTTGCCGTTGACGAAGAAGGCGCCGCCGGCCACGTGGGAGGCCTTGGAGCTCCAGGTCAGGGTCGCACTGTGGTGTGAGCACGAGATCGAGCCCGGGAACTTCACGAACCCGGTGGCGCTCCCCTTGGCTCCGCGGAAGGCCGAGCCTGCCTTGTGGAACGACTCGGTCAGCACGTTCTTGAGCGCGGTGCGAGAGACGGTGCCGCCGTGCTTCAGCAGGACCGTCACAGCGCCGGCCTGGATGCCCGCGACGAGCTCGTTGATGTAGAGGCCGGGCTTGACGAAGCCACGCAAGGTGGTCGTGCCCTGCCCGCCCTGGTAGATCTCGAGCACGGCAGGCTTCTGCGTCACCTCGTTCGCCACGATGATCTCGGCGACAGCGCCCTTGGAGGAGCTGCGAGTGACGTAGAACCAGCCCGCCTTCGTCTGGTGGCTCTCGAACTCCAGGATGCTCGCCAAGGTCGCGTTGACATCACAGACCGACGAGTTGCCCAGGGCCCGCGAGATGCTCAGGCTCCCGGTGCCGGTGAGCGTCGCGCTCTTGAGCACGTCGTGGGGCGCGGTCACCTTGGCATTGCTGCTGAAGTGGCCGGCCACATTGGTGACGTCGCTGGAGTTGCTGCCGTCTGTCCAGGTCGTGTTGAGGTTGACGGCGCCCTTGGCGCGACCGTGGTGCAGCGCCTTCGGGCCGTTGATCACGCTGTCGGTGCCGGACGTCACCGTGCAGCTCGAGGCGGCGTCCGAGAACCCCTCGACCTCGAACTGCGAGGGGATGGCGGCGGTCGCGGGGCCGGCGGACACGAAGCCGAGACCGCAGACAAGAGCGCCGCAGGACGCGAGAGCGAGGCTGCGGCTGAGTCGTGCATGAGTACGCGCAGGGGTATCCGCGGTGGTCTAGACCAGCCGTCGTCCGATCAGCGGTGGCGTGGTGGAGAGCCCTCAGCCGAACGCCCGGCCCAGCTCGATGACCCGGTCGTTGGCCTCGGTCTCTCCGATCGAGACGCGAGCGCCGTCGCCGGCGAACGGTCGTACGACGATGCCGAGGTCGTCGGCGGCCGCCGCGAGCTCACCGGTGCGGTCGCCCGTGGCGAACCAGACGAAGTTGCCCTGCGCCTCGGGCACGACGACCCCGACGTCGGCGAGTCCCTTGACCACGCGCCCGCGCTCGGCGACCAGCGAGTCGACCCGTTCGAGCAGCTGGGCCCGCACCGCGAGCGAGGCCACGGCTGCTGCCTGGGCCACGTTGGACACCCCGAAGGGCAAGGACACGGCGCGCAGCGCTGAGGCGATCGGCGCGGGCGCGACGGCGTACCCCACGCGGAACCCGGCGAGGCCGTAGGCCTTGGAGAAGGTGCGGGTCGACACCACGTTGTCGCGGGCGCCGACGGTGGCGACGCCGTCCACCGGGTCGTCCATCCTGACGAACTCGACGTAGGCCTCGTCCACGACCACGAGCACGTGCGAGGGGACCCGGGCGAGGAACGCGTCGAGGGCCTGCTGGGTCACGGCCGGGCCGGTCGGGTTGTTGGGGGTGCAGACCAGGACGATCCTGGTGCGGTCGGTGACGGCCGCGGACATCGCGTCGAGGTCGTGTCGTCCGTCGGCCGTTACCGGGACCTGCACGCTGGTGGCGCCCGCCGCCGTGACCGCGATGGGGTAGGCCTCGAAGCTGCGCCAGGCGTACACCACCTCGTCGCCCGGCTCGCAGAACGCCTGCACCAGCTGGTAGATCAGTGCGACCGACCCGGTGGCGAGCGCGAGCTCGTCGACCGGCACCCCGAGGCTCTCGGACAGGGCGGCGTACAGCGCGGTGTTGCCCATGTCGGGGTAGCGGTTCATCTCGGTGGCCGCCCGCGCGGCCGCCTCGAGCACACCCGGCAGCGGTGGGTAGGGGTTCTCGTTCGACGACAGCTTGTACGTCGTGAGCCCCGGCCGCGGCTGCGGCGGCTTCCCCGCGACGTACGCCGGGATCCGGGACACGCACTCTCTCGGCTGGGGGCTGCTCATGGAGCCAACCTATCGCCGCGCGTCCGGCGTCCTCACGCCTGTCGGCGCGCCCGCCAGGGGCGCAGGACCGGCAGTATGGCCACTCCGGCGAGGACCCCCAGCCCGGCGCCGACGACGTTGTCGATGATGTCGGTGACGTCGCACGCGCGGTCGATCCGGGCGAGGTGGAGCTGGGTCTCCTCGATGCCCAGCGAGTACGCCGCGAGCAGCAGGAAGCCCAGCGGCACCAGGGCTCTCGCCGTCCGCCAGCGCGCGAGCGCCACGGTCATCAGGAGCCCGGCCGGGACGAACAGCAGGGCGTTGAGCAGCTGCTGGCCACCACCGAAGATCCAGAAGCCGCCGGGCGACGGACCGCCGATGTCCCAGCTGCAGCTGGTCTGGTGCTGGTCGGCCGGGACGATGCCGGGGTGGTTCACGGGCGGGAGCAGCGTGACCAGCCCGATCACGACGAGGCTCCACACCAGCCCGCCCCAGGCCAGGCCGGCCACGAGTCCCATCCTGCGGCCGACGGCCAGCGCGACCACGATGCAGCACAGTCCCGACGCCGCGGCTCCGAGCAGCATCCAGCCCGTGCCGCCGATCGGAACCATGCGGGCGAGCGTAGGCGGTGCGCCGATGACCGCGGGACGGCGACCCGCCTTCGTTCGCCTTGCCCGCAAGCGGGCGGCGGCGCTCCTTGCGGCCGTTCCGCCCCGGCTTCGCCGGGTCGGAGCGTCCTCAGTCGAGAGGAGGTACGACGACCCGGCCGCCGGGCACCAGTGGGACGTCGCGGTCGAGCCGCAGGTCGACGGGGTTGGTCAGGCAGCGGATCGAGCCGCCGCCCTTGTGGAACTCGCTGACGTCGACCTCCACGACCTCGAAGCCCCACGCGACCAGCCGGTCCTTGACCCGGTCGGGGCTGCCGCCCGGCATCACCACGGTGCGGCCGATCACGATCGAGTTGGCGCAGAAGGTCGACAGGGCCTCGTCGTCGGTCAGCACCAACGGGTCGGGCACCAGGTCGAGCAGCGCCGCGGCCGACGGGTCGTCGAAGGCTCCCGGAGCGACCATCGCGTGCTCCTGGTCGAGGGGGCAGAACGCCAGGTCGAGGTGGTACATCGCGGGGTGCGTGATCCGGAAGCCGCGCACCCGGACGCCGAGGTCGGTGGCGAGGTGCTTGAGCGCGAGCTGCTCGGTGCGGGGGCCGTAGCCCGCGACCAGCGCGTCGCCCCAGGCGAACACGTCACCGGCCTCGAGGTGCGCGCCGATGCCGTCGCGACCGACGTACGACGTGGAACGGCCGCTGCGCTCGAACCACGGCCGCGCCGTCAGCGTCTCCATCCGGCGCTCGGCGTACCGCATGTGCGAGAGCACCACGTGGGCGCGGCCGTCGGCACCGACGAGGCCCAGGCCGAGGTTCATCGCGTAGACCATGTCGGGGGCGTCGGGCCGCTGCGGCACGACCTCGACCGTGCCCCCCGCCCGTTCGATGGCGGAGACGAGGTCGACCCACTGCCCCATCGCCCGGTCGGCGTCGGGCTGGTCGTCGAGGTCCATGTAGGGGTTGATCCGGTAGTCGATCCGGAAGTGATCCGGTCGGACCATCACGTAGCGGCGGCCCCACGGCAGCGCGTCCGGCACGGCGTACCCCCTTTTCCTTCGTCGAGTCGGGCCGCACGGCGGGACCAGCTGGCCCGGGTGGACGCATCCTGTCGCCCAGCTCGAAGATGATTGTCTGACAATCTGACAACAGGGAGGATAGGCGCGGGGTGCGACTTCGGGCAAGTCGTTGTCAGACAATGGGGTCATGAACCCGGCCGAGCCCGCGCCCGACGCCTTCGGGACCCTCCACCTGGAGCACTCCTCGACCGTCGACCGGGTCGCGGACGAGCTGCGCCGCGCGGTCTTCGAGGGCGAGCTCGAGTCGGGGACGCCGCTGCGCGAGGTGGCACTCGCCGAGTCGCTGGGGGTCTCGCGGCCGACGCTCCGCGAGGCACTGGCGCTCCTCGTCGCCGAGGGTCTGGCCACGCGTGAGCCCAACCGCGGGGTCTCGGTCGCCCGGCCGGACCCCGAGTCCGTGCGCGACGTCTCGCGGGCGCGGACCGTGCTCGAGACCGCCGGGCTGCGGCACTGGCCCGTAGCCGGCGAGGAGGCCCGTGACGCCGTACGACGCGCGCTGGGTGAGTACGAGCGCGCGGTCGCCGAGGACGCGTCGTACCAGGAGCTCAACCAGCGGCACCTTGCCATCCATCTCAGCCTGGTCGGCCTGACCGGCTCGCCACGACTGGTGTCGATGGCCGAGTCGATCGTCGCGGAGCTGCGGCTGGCCCTCGCCCAGATCGACCGCGTACGCCGTAACGCGCGCGACCAGGCGGGCTCCCACCACCACCTCCTCGACCTGCTCGAGGCCGGCGAGATCGAGACGGCGGTCGACGACCTCGCGGAGCATCTCGGCGGGGCCGAGGAGGCGATCATCGAGCGGCTCGATCTCGAGTGAGGACGCGTCGTCCCGACGGAGTCGGGGCGGCAGGGCCGCAAGGAGCGCCGCCGCCCGCTTGCGGGCAGGGCCCACGATCGGCGCCGCTATGCTCGGCGCCGTGCGCTTCGCTACCTGGCTGCTGACGACCGCTGCTGCGGTGGCGGTCGCCACCTGGCTGGTCAACGGGATCTACTTCACCGGACCGTCGTCGGGCTCGGCCGAGATCCACCACAAGCTGGGGCCGCTGCTGCTGGTCGCGCTGATCCTGGGCGTGGTCAGCGCCTTCGTGAAGCCGGTCGTCACGTTCTTCTCGATCCCGTTCATCATCTTGACGATCGGGTTGTTCCTGCTGGTGATCAACGCGCTGATGCTGATGCTCACCGCCGCGATCGCGGGCGGCCTCGGGATCGGCTTCCACGTCGTGGGCTTCTGGAACGCCGTCCTCGGCTCCCTGATCATCACGCTGGTCAACGCGTTCATCGACATCGCCGTACTCGAAGACGACAAAGACTGAGCCCGTGCTGCCACCACCTCGGACGCCGGGGCAGTACGCGATCGCGCTGGTCTGCCTGGGCAACATCTGCCGCTCCCCGACCGCGCACGTCGTACTCGCATCGCGCCTCGCCGACGCCGGCCTCGCCGACCGGGTCACGGTCCACAGCAGCGGCACCGGCGACTGGCACATCGGCAAGCCGATGGACCGGCGGGCCGCCGCCGCGCTGTCGGCTGCGGGCTACGACCCCAGTCGCCATCGCGCCCGGCAGTACGACGACTCCTGGGTCGATGCGCACGACCTCGTGCTCGCGATGGACCACGACATCCTCCACGACCTCGGCGGCCGGTCGGAGCGGGTCGCGCTCTTCCGCGACCACGACCCGGTCGGCACCGGCGAGGACGTGCCCGATCCCTACTACGGCGGCGCGGACGGGTTCGACGACGTGCTCACGATCGTCGAGCGGACGTCCGCGGCCCTGGTCGACGAGCTGGCGGGCACCCTCGGCGGGTGATCGCCGGCGTACCACGTGGGGCAGGATCGTCGGCATCCCCACGAAGGAGGACCACCCATGCCCCACGCCCCGCTGCCCGACGGCGCCACCGCCCTGCTGCGGCAGCCCAACCCGGCCGTGATCGCGGTGGTGATGCCCAGCGGCCACCCGATGTCGGTGGCCACGTGGTACCTCGTCGAGGACGACGGCACGGTCCTGGTCAACATGGACGCCGGACGCGCCCGGCTGAAGTGGATCGAGCAACACCCGCACGTCTCCCTGACGGCCCTCAAGGACGACGACTGGGGCACCCACGTCAGCGTCCGCGGGCCCGTCGTACGGTGGGAGCGCGACGAGGAGAAGGCCCTGGCCGACATCGACCGCCTCGCCCGGCACTACGGCGGTGAGGGGTTCGGGAACCGCGACGCGAAGCGGGTCAGTGCGTGGTTCCGTATCGAGAGCTGGCACGGCTGGGACCTCGCCTGACCGTCGTACCCGCGGGGGGTCGTCCGCCCCACGCCGTACTCTTCTACGGTCTCAGGCGGACGACCCCCGCCCGGCGGCGTACTACCGTGGGCCTGCCGGATCCGAGGAGGTGCTCGCGTGGTGGATCGCATGCCCGAGTCCTCCGCCGCCCTGGGCGCCGAGGGCCCGGCTCGTCGATGACCCGGCAACCCCATGTCGCTCGCCGCGCCGAGGAGCTCCTCGGTACGGCGGTCGCGGCCACCGCCCCGGTCGCGGGCGGCGACATCTCGACGGCCACCAAGCTGCGCCTGAGCACCGGCCGGTCGGCCCTGATGAAGACGCTGACCCACGCGCCGGAGGGCTTCTTCGAGGCCGAGGCAGCCGGGCTGAGGTGGCTCGGCGAGGCGGGCGGCGTCCGGGTCCCCGAGGTGCTGGCGGTGGAGACCGACTGCCTGATCCTGTCCTGGATCGAGCCCGGGAAGCTCACGACCGAGGCCGCGACCGAGTTCGGCCGGGCCCTCGCGCGCACGCACCAGACCGGGGCACCGTCGTACGGCCTCGACCGCGAGGGGTACATCGGCCGGCTGCCGCTGCCCAACAAGACGGCCCCGACGTGGGCGGAGTTCTACGCCACGCGCCGGGTGCTGCCGTACCTCAAGCTGGCTCGCGACCGCAAGGCGATCAGCGAGGAGGGCGCGGCGACCGTCGAGAGCATCGTCGGTCGTCTGGCGGGCCTGGTCCCCGAGGAAGGTCCCAGCCGTCTGCACGGCGACCTCTGGAACGGCAACGTGATCTGGACCCACGAGGGCGGCTGCTGCGTCATCGACCCGGCGGCGCACGGCGGGCACCGCGAGACCGACCTGGCGATGCTCGCCCTCTTCGGGCTGCCCCACCTGCCACGGGTGCTGGCGGCGTACGAGGAGGTCTCACCTCTCGGAGAGGGCTGGGACGAGCGGGTCGGCATCCACCAGCTCTTCCCGCTTCTCGTCCATGCCTGCCTGTTCGGTGGTGGGTACGGCGTGCGCGCGGCCGAGGTCGCGGCGCGGTTCGCCTGAGGCGTCCGTTCTCAGGCGTGGTTCAGGACGGTTTGACACAGTAGGTCCGTGACCCCGCCTGCCACCTCGAGCCCTGCGAGCATCAAGCCGCACGTGCTCGTCGTGGACGACGACAAGGCGGTGCGCGAGTCGCTGCGCCGGAGCCTGGAGTTCAACGGGTACGCCGTCTCGCTGGCCGCCGACGGGGCCGAGGCGCTGGCCGGCATCGGCGGCCTGGTCCCCGATGTCGTGGTGATGGACGTGATGATGCCGCGGCTCGACGGGATCGAGGCCACGAAGGCCCTGCGCAAGGCCGGCAACCACACCCCGGTGCTGGTGCTGACCGCCCGCGACGCCGTCGGCGACCGCGTGGAGGGCCTCGACGCCGGCGCCGACGACTACCTCACCAAGCCGTTCGCCCTCCAGGAGCTGCTGGCCCGGCTGCGCGCGCTGTTGCGGCGCGTCGTACCTGCCGAGGGTGACGACGCGGAGGTGCTGACCTTCGCCGACCTGTCGATGGACCTCGCCACCCGTGAAGTACGCCGCGGGTCGCGTGCCATGGAGCTCACCCGGACCGAGTTCACCCTGCTCGAGATGTTCCTGCGGCGGCCGCGTCGCGTGCTGGAGCGCTCGTTCATCCTCGAGGACGTCTGGGGCTATGACTTCCCGACCACCGCCAACTCCCTCGAGGTGTACGTCGGCTACCTCCGGCGCAAGACCGAGGCCGAGGACGAGCCGCGACTGATCCACACGGTCAGGGGCGTCGGCTACGTCCTGAAGGAGTCATGACCACCCCGGACTCCGAGACGCTGTCCGGGATGCCGGCCCGTGACGAGAGCCGGTGGCACTACCGCCGGTCACTGGCGAGCCGGGTGATCCTGCTGACCACGATGGCGGTCGGCCTGGCGGTGGCGTTGGTCGCCCTCGGCGCGTACGTCACCGTGAAGATGTCGCTGGAGAGCTCGCTCGACAGCTCCCTGCGCGACCGGGCCCACCGGGCCGCGACGAGCATCCAGATCGCCCGTCTCACCAACGAGCAGGTGCCGTCGTGGGCCACCGGTGCCGCCGACGTCCGCATCTTCCTGGTCAGCTCCGACGGCACCGCGATCACCACCGACAAGTCCGGTCCCCGGATCCCCCTCAACACCAACGAGATCTCCGTCGCCCAGGGCACGAGCAAGAGCAGCGTGCGCACCGTGTCCTACTCGGGCAGCGACTACCGCGTGGTCGCCGTACCTTACGGCGACAACGGCTACGCCCTGGTGCTCGCCCAGAACATGGCGCCGCAGGAGCGGGTCCTGCGGAAGATGGGCGCGGTCACGCTGCTCTTCGGCCTCGCCGGCGTGATCGGCGCGGCGGCGGCGGGCTGGGCCGTGGCGCGCAACGGGTTGCGACCCGTACGCCGCCTGACCCACAACGTCGAGGTGATCGCCCGGACGGAGGACCTCACCCCGCTCCCGGTCGAGGGCGACGACGAGATCGCCCGCCTCGCGACGGCGTTCAACGCCATGCTCGCCGCCCTGGCTGGGTCGCGCGACCGCCAGCGCCAGCTCGTCGCCGACGCCGGGCACGAGCTGCGGACGCCGATCACGTCGCTGCGCACCAACCTCGACCTGCTGCTCCAGGCCGACGGGGCCGGAGGCCTCGACCCGAGTCTGAGGGCCGAGCTGCTCGACGACGTAGGGGCCCAGATCGAGGAGATGTCGACCCTGGTCGGCGACCTCGTGGAGCTGGCCCGCGACGAGCCGCTGACCGCCGTCGTCGAGCAGGCAGACCTGGCCGAGGTCGTCGAGCGGGCCGTGGTGCGCGCACGCCGTCGCCGCACGGGCTTGACCATCGACGTAGTCACCGAGCCCTGGTGGGTGACCGGAGAGACGGCCTCGCTCGAGCGCGCCGTCACCAACCTGCTCGACAACGCCGTCAAGTGGAGCCCGCCCGAGGGCCGCGTCACGGTCCGGCTCAACCACGGCACACTCACGGTCGACGACGAGGGGCCGGGCATCGACGAGCACGACCGTGCCCACGTCTTCGAGCGGTTCTACCGGTCGCAGGAGTCCCGCTCGATGCCGGGCTCGGGGCTCGGCCTGTCGATCGTGCGGCAGGTGGCCGAGCGCCATTCCGGCACCGTACGCGTCGAGAAGACGCCGTCCGGCGGCACCCGCATGGTCATGCAGCTGCCCGGCGCCTCCCTGGTCGCCGGCTGACATCGCCGAGTCGGCGCGTGACGACTCGGCGTGATTGCGACGTCTCTTTGCGCCGAGTCGGCGTCAGATCTCGAAGCGGTAGCCGATGCCCGGCTCGGTGATCAGGTGCCGGGGCCGCGGAGGGGTCGCGGGACATGGATCGTCACGACTCCACTCTCGGCCGGGTTCCGAGTCGTCTCGCTGGTCTTGACGGGTTCCTAACGGGGTCTCGACAGGCTCGACCAGCGGCCGATCTCGACAGGCTCGACCAGCGGCCGATCTCGACAGGCTCGACCAGCGGCCGATCTCGACAGGCTCGACCGGCGGCCGGGTCGACCGGCCGCCGCTAGTCGGAGAGCAGTTCGCCGGCCAGGCGGTGGACGAGGTGGGAGCCGTGCTCGGTGAGGATCGACTCGGCGTGGAACTGGACGCCGCGGTAGTGCGGGCCACGGACCAGGTGGACGTCCCCCGACTCACGGTCGCTCTCGACCGTGAAGGCGCGGCCCCCGTCGCTCGAGCCTGGCCCGTCGGTCGAGCCTGGCCCGACCCGGCCGACGAAGGTGTTGTAGAAGCCCACGCGCTCGGGTCGTCCGTCGATCTCGACCTCTGCCTGGGTGCCCTGGAAGACGATGTCCTTGTACGCCAGTGGGATCCCGAGCCGGTCGCACAGGACCTGATGGCCCAGACACACGGCGAGGAACGGTTGCTCGCGGGCGAGCAGTCGGTCGACGGCACGGCGGAAGGTCGTGATCTTCGGGTCACCCCCGTCGCGCGGGTCGCCCGGTCCGGGCCCCACGATCACGAGGTCGGCGTCGTCGAGGTCTCCGTCGGCGTAGCCGGCGTGGGGCACGACCGCGCTGCTCATCCCGGCGACGCCGAGCACGTGGCGGAGCATGTTCACGAAGTCGTCCTCGCCGTCGAGGATCGCCACATGCTTGCCGGCCAGCCGCAGGTCGGGCGGCGCACCGGCCTGGTCGGTCAGCCAGAAGGTCGAGAGCCTCTGGTTGCGCGAGTTCAGGGCGATCAGCACGTCCTCGTCGCGGGCCAGGTCGTCGACGCCGTACGCCGGGGCGGCCAACGGGTCGACCAGCCCGAAGGCGCTGAGGATCCCGCCCGCCTTGGCATGGGTCTCGGCCACCTCGCTGCCCGGGTCGCTGTCGCGGACGAGGGTCGCGCCGGCGGTCACCTCGAGCCGGCCGGCGAGGTCGACATCGGCCGTCCGGATCACGATCGGGCTGTCGCACGTCGTACGGCCCTCGCGGTCGCGGCCGATCAGGGCCAGGGCCGCGCCGTAGTACCCACGGCCCTCGGTCTCGTACTGCTTGATCAGCCGGCAGGCGTTCTGTACCGGGCTGCCGGTGACGGTGGCGGCGTACATGGTGTCGCGTAGGACCTCGCGTACGTCGCGCCGGGTGCGGCCCGCGAGGAGGTACTCGGTGTGGACCAGGTGGGTCATCGGCTTCAGGAACGGCCCGAGCACCTGCCCGCCCTCGTGGCAGATGTCGCACATCATCTTCAGCTCCTCGTCGACGACCATGAAGAGCTCGTAGATCTCCTTCTCGTCGGCGAGGAAGTCGAGCAGCGCCGCCTTGCGCTCGGCGGGGTCGTCGTGGCCGGCGAGGCGGAAGGTGCCGCTGATCGGGTTCATCCGGACGTCGCTGATCGTGCCGAAGCCGCCCTGCACGCTGACGTGCCGCTCCGGGCTGGCGCCGACCAGGTAGCGGTCGCCGGTGAAGAAGCAGAAGGTCCAGTAGGTGCCGCGCTCCCGCTCGCACAGTCGCTTGAAGACCGTGAGCGCCTTGTCGGCCCCCCAGTCGGCGACCTCGGCGCGGTAGTGGCGGCCGATGACGAGGTTGGCACCCTCGCCCTGGCCGATCTCGTCGCGGATGATCGCCTCGACCAGCTTCGCGTACTCCTCGTCGCCACTCTCGAACCCGCCACGGTCGCGGAACTCGAGCCCGCGGTCGTGGATAGCAGCCAGCGTGTCGGCCAGGGGGAGGCGCTGCTCGTAGGTGATGTCGACGACGACCAGCGGCGTACCGTCGTCATGGGCCTCGAAGCCGCGCTCGGTGATCTGGCGGTAGGGGATGGCCAGCAGCCGGTCGGCGGTCCGGCCGTCCTGCGGCAGGCCCTGCTCGAGGGGTACGTCGAGCAGGCTCGCGACCTCGCTCCGGCTCCCGCCCACCGCGAGCACCGTGTCGCCGTCGCCCGAGCGCACCAGCGCCCACGCGTCGTACGCCTGGAGCGTGGCGAGCGCGTCCCGGGCGGAGAGATCGGCGGTCATGGGGCCAGAATCTACCGACGGTCAGCGAACGTTCTTGATCTCGTTCAGGTAGCGGAGCACGGTCTGGAGCTCGGCCACCGTGTAACCGGCATGGATCTTGTCCATCTGCCGCACGATCTCGCCGTACGCCACCATCACCTGCTCGTCGCGAAACGGCTGCGCGTGCACCCAGAGCTTGCGCCGGTCGTCCTGGTCAGGCCGGCGCTCGATCATGCCCCTGCTTTCGAGCCGGTCGAGCACCCGCGTCGTGGTGCTCGAAGGGAGCTCGGTCGCCTGTGACACCTGACCCGGCGTCATCGGACCGTCGTGGCGCAGCAGCACGCCGTAGGTCTGGAAGTCGACGACGTTGAGTCCGATCGAGCGCGCGATGCGCTCGTTGGTGAGGACGGCGGACGCGATCAGCTCCTGCATCACGAAGGCGATCTGCTCGCCGGCCTGCTTCCGGCTGGACACAGTCGGCACTCCTCACTATTCTCTCCATATCGGAACTACTCTGATTCAGAGATATCCTATTTCGGGACTTCTCTCGTCCAAAGGCTACCCGACTCCCAGGAGAACAAGACATGACCGAGAAGTCCGGGCTCGCCATGGGCGTGCTCATCTTCGCGTCGTTCATGGACCTGCTGGACGCGACGATCGTGAACGTCGCCCTCCCGTCCATCCGCAACGACCTCCATGCCAACGGCGCTCAGCTCGAGTGGACCGTCGGCGGCTATCTGCTCGCCTTCGCCGTCCTGATGATCACCGGCGGTCGACTCGGCGACATCTTCGGCCGCAAGCGACTCTTCGTGACCGGCGTCGTCGGCTTCACTGCCGGCTCGCTGCTCGCCTGTCTGGCTCCGACGATCGGCGTCCTGCTGGTCGCCCGGGTCGTTCAGGGCGGATTCGCGGCGATGATGGTGCCGCAGATGCTGTCCTCGCTGCAGGCGCTGTACTCCCCGCGCGAGCGCGCGGCGATGCTCGGCGTCGTCGGCGGTGTCTCGGGGCTGTCCGCCGTCATCGGCCCGGTGCTCGGCGGCTGGCTGGTCAGCAGCGACGCCTTCGGCATGGGCTGGCGCAGCATCTTCCTGATCAACCTCCCAGTCGGACTCGTGCTCGTCGTGCTCGCGCTGCGCTGGGTGCCAGACACGCGCTCTGAGCACCCGCTCCGGCTCGATCCGGTGGGGCTGGTCCTGGCCACGGCAGGGCTGGCGGGCGTCGTCTACGCCCTGGTCGAGGGACGCCAGCAGGACTGGGCCGCCTGGATCTGGACCACCGGCGCGGCCGGGCTCGCCGTACTCGCGGCGTTCGTCGTGCAGCAGGTGCGCCGTGAACGCGTCGGCGCCTCGCCCCTGCTGCCGATGCGGCTGTTCTCGGACCGCGGCTTCTCGGCGGGACTGGTCACGCAGGCCGCGTTCCAGGGCTCACTCGCGGGATTCGCGCTGGTGCTGACGGTGTACGTGCAGACGGGTCTCGGCTGGTCGGCGGTCCACGCCGGGTTCACGCTGCTCCCCTTCAGCCTCGGGGCCTTCGTCGGGACCGGCATCTCGGTGCCGCTCGGCATGAGGCTCGGCAAGGTCGTGATGGTGACCGGCGCGGCGCTGCAGTCCGCGGCGACGGTCTGGGTGCTGGCGACGGTGCACAACCAGGCCGACCGACTGTCGACGTGGGACCTCGTGCCGGCCCTCGTCGTCGCCGGGATCGGCCTCGGCCTCCTCGTCGTCCCGCTGGTCGACGTAGCCCTCGCCACCGTGCCCACGACCGAGGCGGGTGCCGCTTCGGGCGCCTACGGCACGGTCCAGCAGGTCGGGGCCGCCCTCGGGGTCGCCGTGATCGGGACCGTGTTCTTCGGAGTCGTCGGCGCGTCGTACGACGCCGCATCGCTGCGGTCGGGCCTCGTCGACGCCTGCTGGGTCGCGGCTGGCGGCTACGCCCTGTGCGCCCTGGCCTCGCTGCTGCTCCCCTCGCGGTCCCAGGTGCACGCCCACCAGGAGGCCGTCGAGCGCGAGCTGGCCGAGGAGCCGGTCCCCGCCTGACCGGTCCACGACCGTGGAGAACGCCGAGTCGTCATCTGCCGACTCGGCGTTCGCGGGGCGTCTCTTTGTGCCGACTCGGCCTTCGCGGGGCGTCTCTTTGTGCCGACTCGGCGTTACGTCGCGCCCTCCGGGGGCCGAGTCAACGGATCAGCGTGAGCAGCTGGGTCGCGCGGGTGAGGACGACGTACAGCGTGGAGCGACCCGTGGGCGACTCCGCCTCGATCGCGTCGGGGTCGAGGACCACGATGCCGTCGAACTCCAGGCCCTTGGTGTCGATGCCGGTGAGGACGACGATCCGATCGTCGCCGGCCGTGGCCGGCGTTAGTGCATGGGGGGCCGCCTCGGCGAACTCCGGCCACGCCGCCAGCCACCCGGCGACCTCGTCACGCCGCGCCACCGGTACGACGAGCGCGACGGTCCCTGCGACCTCACCGGCGATCTCGGTCAGGACGGCGCGCGTGGTCGCCACGACATCGGGGCCGGCCGGCACCTCGCGGGGCTCGACCCCGGTGGCGCGGACGGCGGTCGGCAGGTCGGCGTCGAGGCCGACCCGTGACGCGTACGACGCGGCGTAGTCGTAGATCTCGGAGGAGTTGCGGTAGTTGGTCGAGAGGTGGAACTCGTGGACGTCCTTGTCGGCGATCGCCGCGGCGCGCGCCTCGGCGGACTCCTCGGGCACCGGCCACGACGACTGCGCCGCGTCACCGACGATCGTCCAGGTGGCCGCTCGGCCGCGCCGGCCGACCATCCGCCACTGCATCGGGGTGAGGTCCTGGGCCTCGTCGACGAGGACGTGGGCGTAGAGGTCGTCCTCGATCCGGTGCGTCGGCGGACGCCAGGGCGCCGCGTCGGGCCCGTACTCGCGCTCCAGGGCGGTCGTCAGCTCCTGGAGGTCGCCGCCGAGGAAGTCGTCGAGCTCGTGGTCCTCCTCGCGCCGGTCTGGAAGGTCGCCCAGGGCGTAGCGCAGCTCGTCGACCAGGGGGACGTCCTCCACGGCGAGGGAGTCGGTCTGCCACGACTCGACGAGCACCTGCTGCTCCTCGAGCGTGACCAGGCCGTCGCCGACGCGGGCCAGGAACTCGGGGTCGCGCAGCCAGCCCAGGACCTCGGGCGCGGCGAGCGGCGGCCACCACGACAGCGCGAACTCGAGGAAGGCCGGCGCGGACAGCATGTCGTCGTCGAACGCCTCGCGGCCCCGGTCGCGCCCGCGCTCACCCTTGACCTGGCGCCACATCACGTCGAGCAGCGACGAGGCGATCCGCGGCAGCTGACGGTTGCGCTGGCCCTGACCCATCAGCTGGCGGCGCAGCTTGCCGAGCAACCCGCGGTCGAGCACGATCACGTCGTCGCGCCAGAACACGCGGTACTCCTTGGGGGAGCCCGGCGCCTGCTGGCGCGCCGTACGACGCATCAGCTCGGCCATCCGCTGCGAACCCTTGATCACGGCCGCCTCCGGAGCATCGTGCCGGACGGCGCGGAGCCCACCCACGACCTCGCCGAGCGAGCGCAGCGCGACCGCCGTCTCGCCGAGCGACGGCAGCACCCGCTCGATGTAGCGCATGAAGACCCCGGACGGCCCCACGACGAGCACGCCACCGGTCTCGTAGCGCCGCCGGTCGGTGTAGAGGAGGAACGCGGCGCGGTGCAGCGCGACGACCGTCTTTCCGGTGCCCGGGCCGCCGCTGATCGACACGACCCCCTTGGCCGGCGCCCGGATCGCCTTGTCCTGCTCGGCCTGGATGGTGGCGACGATCGAGTGCATCGACCGGTCGCGTGCGCGTGAGAGCTGGGCCATCAGTGCGCCCTCGCCCACGATCGGGAGGTCGGTCTCGGCATCGGCGTCCAGCAGCTCGTCCTCGACGCCTACGACCTTCGGACCCGAGCACCGCAGCACGCGGCGGCGTACGACGTCGTGCGGCTCGGCGGCCGTGGCCTGGTAGAAGACCGCCGCCGCGGGTGCCCGCCAGTCGATCAGCAGGGAGTCGCGGGAGTCGTCGCGCAGGCCGATCCGGCCGATGTAGCGCGGCTCCGGGTCGAGCGTCGGCAGGAGGTCGAGGCGGCCGAAGACCAGGCCCTCGTGGGCGGCGTCCAGCTGCGCGATGCGCTTCGCGGCCTGGAAGACCATGGCGTCGCGCTCGACCAGGCCACCCTCGTGGCCGAGCCGTCCGCGGCCGTGCCCCTCACGTGCGATGGCCCGCGCGTTGCGGGCCGACCTCTCGAGCTGCACGTACACGCGATCGACGAAGGTCTGCTCCGCGGCCAGCTCTGCCGCCAGCAACTCGTCAGCCAAGAAAGCGTCCCCTCGGATCCCCGGCCGCTCGGTGGCGGCATCCCCCATGTGCGAGTCGACAATCGTAACCGGTTCCGGGCGTCGGAGTGACTTCGTCGGCGTCATCCGCGGTCTGTGACAGGCTCGGCGCCGTGAAGGTCTACATCTCCGTGGACATGGAGGGCGTGGCCGGGATCGTCGACTGGGAGCAGTGCCTTCCCGACGGCGACGACTACGCCATCGGTCGCGACCTGCTGGTGGGCGAGGTCAACGCCGCGATCGAGGGCGCGGTCGCGGGTCGCGCGACGGAGATCCTGGTCAACGACGCCCACTCGGTGATGCGCAACCTGCCACCGGCCGCGCTCGCCGCCGGCGCGTCGTACCTCTCGGGACGCTTCAAGCCGCTCTACATGATGGAGGGGCTCGACGCGTCGTACGACGCCATCGTCTTCCTCGGCTACCACGCGGCGATGGCCACGCCGGGCGTCCTGTCCCACACCTACAACCCGAGGGCGATCTCGAACGTCCGACTCAACGGCATCACCACCGGCGAGGCCGGGCTCAACGCGCTGGTCGCGCAGCACCACGGCGTCCGGGTCGCGGCGATCACCGGTGACCAGTACGTCGGGCCCGAGGCCGCGCCGTTCTGCCCCGGCATCGCGATGATCGAGGTCAAGCGGTCGATCTCCCGGTACGCCGCAGAGAGCCTGCACCCGACCGTCGCCCGCGAGCGGGTCCGCCAGGGCGTCGCCTCGGCGCTGAAGTCGGCCCGCCGGCTGTCACCTCCGTCGATCGCGCTCCCCGGCACCATCGAGGTCGAGCTGCTGTCGCCGGACATGGCCGAGCAGGCGACCTGGATCCGGGGCGTGGCCCGCCTCGACAGCCGGACCGTCTCCTTCACCGACGACGACGCACTCGCGCTCTACCGCACCTTCATGACCCTGGTGTCGCTCACCCGGTCGCTGGTCGAGACCTGACCCCTGGAACCACGCAGGAGGTTGGGCCGTCAACCTTCCGGGCCGGTCACCAGGTTGGGAGAGGTGCGGAGGTGCTGGAGCCGCTGCGGGGTCAGGCGTGTCCCTGTCTCACAGCTTCATCATGTGAAGTGGGTGAACCACCGCTTCTCGTGCTGAGTTCACCATGTGAAGCGTCGGTTCGCCTGCTTCACAGGGTGAAGCAGAGACGCGCGGAGGCGACGACGCTGATCTACTTCTTCCGCTCGAGGAACGCGGTCATCGCCTCGCGGGCGGCATCGGAGGCGAAGAGCTCGGCACTGAGCGCGGCCATCTCGCCGCCGTACTCGTCGATACGGCGGACGAGCTCGCGGTTGAGGATCCGCTTCGACTCACGCAGGCCCTGGGGTGCGCCGGTGGCGAGCTGGGCGCAGACGGTCGCGACGGCGTCGTCGAGCGCATCGGCCGGTACGGCGGTCGTGACCAGGCCGTAGCCGGCCGCCTCGGCCCCGGTGAAGGTCTCGCCGCCGAGCGTGGTCAGCGCTGCCGCGCGGGGGGTCATCCGCGCGTGCACGGTGAGCGAGATGATCGCCGCCGCGAGGCCGAGCTTCACCTCGGTCAGGGCGTACGTCGCGTCGTCGGCGCTGACCGCGACGTCGCTGGCCGCGACGAGGCCGATGCCACCGGCCCGGACGGCCCCGGCGATCCGGGTCACCACCGGCTTGTCCATCGTCACGATCAGGCGCTGCAGCTCGACGATCCGCCGCGCGCCCTCGGCCATCCCGACGGTCGTGGCCTCGGAAAGGTCGGCCCCGGAGCAGAAGACCCGGCCGGCCTGGCGGATCAGCACGACCTCGGCCCCGGGGTCGGCGCCGGCCCGCTCGAGCCGCTCGAAGAGCTCGGCGACCAGCTGTCGGGAGAGCGCGTTGCGGTTGTGCGGCGAGTCCAGGGTGATCGTGGCGACGGCGTCGGAGACGTCGTAGTGCACGAGCTCGTCGGTCATGGCCGCATCCTCCCATCCGGCCGTTCAGCCCCGACCCATCCGGACCGGACGCCGTACCGAATGACTCACGGACGCTGACACAACCATCGAGAGGCGCGAGGATCCGTGACGTGACCCATCTGCGGTCTGTGCCGTCCGAGCCTCCCTCTCGCGAGAGTGCGTCGACCGGTGCTCACCTGGCCGACCTGCTGCGGCGGTCGAGCCGCGGTGACGAGGTCGCCTTCGCCGAGTGGTACGACGCGACGTCGGCGCGGGCCTTCGGCCTCGCAGTGCGCGTGCTGCGCGACCGGGCCCAGGCCGAGGAGGTCACCCAGGAGGCCTACCTCGACTGCTGGCGGGGCTCCGCCAGGTTCGACGCCACCAAGGGGACCGCCCTGTCGTGGCTCCTCACGATCGTGCATCGCAGGTCGGTCGACCGGGTCCGGTCGGCCGAGGCCTCGAGCCGGCGCGACGAGGACTACTCGCACCGGGAGCAGACCGTCGACCACGACTCCACGGCCGAGGCGGCCACGGCGTCGCTGGAGGCCGTTCGCGTCCGGACCGCCCTGGCCGACCTCACGCTCAAGCAACGAGAGGCCGTGGAGCTGGCCTTCCTCGGCGGCTACACGCATGCCGAGGTCGCCACGATGCTCGACCTCCCCGTCGGCACCGCGAAGACCCGGATCCGGGACGGCCTGATCCGTCTGCGAGACGCACTGGGCGTCGGAGAGGTGGCGCAGGCATGAACCACATCCACGCACTGTCCGGCGCGTACGCCGTCGATGCCCTCGACGACGCCGAGCGCGACCAGTTCGAGCAGCACCTCGAGACCTGCTCCGAGTGCCGTGCCGAGGTCCGGTCGTTCCGCGAGACCGCCGCGATGATCGCCGGGGCCTCGGCCGACGCTCCGCCCGAGAGCCTGCGGGGCGGCGTGCTCGCCGCCATCGGCGCCGTACGTCCGCTCCCGCCCGAGACGCCCGAGCCGACGACTGCGGCGACGGCCGACGAGTCGGCCCCCGACTCCGCGGCACGGGACATCTCGTCCGCACCCGGAGCAGCCCGGCGCTGGTTCCCGGCGCTGGTGGCCGCCGCCGTGGCCGTGGTCCTGCTGGCCGCCGGTGCGCTGGTCTGGCAGCCGTGGCACCACGGCGGCCGGACCAGCCTGGCCGACCAGGTGAGGCACGCACCCGACGCGGTCAAGGTGACCGAGCCGCTGCCCGGCGGGGGTGAGCTGACCGTCTGGCGCTCGGCTTCGCTGAAACTTGCCTTGATGGTCGGTGACCATGTGCCGGAGCCCGAGCCCGGCACGGTCTACCAGCTGTGGCTGATCCAGCCGGGGCAGGGCCCGGTCTCCGCCGGGCTGATGCCCGACAGCACCCAGCCGACGGTCCTCTCCGGCAACGCCGCCACCGCCACGGCCGCGGCGATCACCGTCGAGCCCGACACCGGCTCGCCGCAACCGACGACCAAACCCATCGCGACGTTCCCCTTCGCGACGTCGACCTGAGGGGTTCTCGTTGGTCCGGGCCCACGACCGACGCAGACCACTCGGACCATCGCCGCGACGACCTCGACCAAAGTCGGCGGTACGACGACCGCGGGCCGATGTGGTGCCGGGCCGTTCGTCCCTAGCGTGGAGCGATGGTCACGACACGCAGGCACCGGATCGCGCTGGCGATCGGCCTGATGCTGCTCGCCCCGACCGTCGGGGAGTACCTCCTCGGCAACATCCCGATCTCTCAGTACGGCGACGTCATCGTCCTGATGCCGCTGTACGGCGCCGGGGCGCTGCTCGTGCGCGAGTCCGCCCGACGGCTCGGCCGCGGCTGGCCCACGATCGCGCTGCTCGGTGCGGCGTACGCGCTGGTCGAGGAGGGCCCGGTCGACCAGATGATCTTCAACCCCGGCTACCTGGACCTGCGCTCCTTCGACGGGTACGCCGAGATCCCCGGCCTCCGCATCAGCGGCCTGCTGCTGCTCTGGAGCCTCGCCCTGCACACGGTGTGGAGCATCTGCGTCCCGATCGCGCTGGTCGAGGCGCTCGACCCCACGCCGGCCGTGCCGTGGCTGCGCCGGCCCGGCCTCGCCGCGACCGCCTGCCTCTTCCTGACCGGCTGCGTGTTCCTCGCGGTTGACCAGGCCCGCGACCTCGACTTCGTCGGCAGCCCCGTGCAGTTCGTGGTGTCGATCGCCGCGATCGTCGGTCTGGTGGTCGCCGCGCTCGTCGTGGACGGGCCCGTCCGACCGGGCCGCTCCTGGACCGCGCCGCACCCGGTCGTCGCGGCCGGCGCGGCGTTCCTGGTCACGAGCGGCTACTGGCTGAGCAGCGGTCTGCCGGTCCACGGTGCCTGGGGCGCCGTGGTCGCGGTCGCGTGCTTCGCGACCGCCGCCCTCGGCGCTGCCTACGTCGTCGCCCGATGGTCGCGGAGCCCGGGCTGGGACGGCCGCCACCGGCTCGCCCTGGCGGCGGGTGCGGCAGCGACGTACGCGACCTGGTTCGGGCCCGTCCAGGCGGGCGAGGCCGGCACCGGGCCGGTCGAGGCGGTCTGGGGTGCGGTCGTCTTCGGCCTGGCGATCGCCGCTCTCGTCGCCTTCGGTGCGCGTCGTCAGCGACGACTCACCAGGAGCGGTGGGGCGGTCACGGCGACGCCTGGATAGTCGCACCCGTCGTCGCGGCCCCTGGTGGTTGACTCGGGGGATGGACCGCGTCGCGGAGGCCTTCACGGCCTGCCCTCGTGAGGGCTTCCTGGCACCGGACGACCGCAAGCTCGCGTCGTACGACGGTCCGGTGCCGATCGGCCACGGGCAGACCAACTCCCAGCCGCGCACGGTCGAGGCGATGCTCCGGCTGCTCGACGTCCACGAGGGACAGCGGGTCCTCGACGTCGGCTCGGGCTCCGGCTGGACGACTGCGCTGCTCGCCCGGCTGACGGGTCCGCGCGGCCGGGTGCTCGGGGTCGAGCTCGAGCCGGAGCTCGTCGAGTTCGGTCTCCGCAACCTCGAGGCGCAGCACCTGACGTGGGCCGACATCCACGAGGCGCGGCCGGGCGTCCTCGGCCTCCCCGACGCCGCGCCGTACCACCGGATCCTGGTCTCGGCCGAGCCGCGCGAGCTCCCGGACGAGCTGGTCGACCAGCTGCACACCGGCGGGGTGATGGTGATCCCGGTGGCCGGCACGATGCTGCGGGTGGCTCGCTCGATGCGGGGCGTGCAGGTCACTCGGCACGGGTCGTACCGCTTCGTGCCGCTGCGCTAGGGCGGCGGCACGCCCCCCAGCGCCGCGACGTGACGGGCGTCGGTGCCACAGCACCCGCCCACGACCTCGAGGCCGCCGTCGGTGACGCAGCGCCACTGTTCGCTGATGGCTCCGCCTAGCAGACCCATCGGTCCGTTGTCGCTCGTCAGTAGCTCTTCGGCAGCCCCAGCGAGTGCATGGCCACGAAGTTCAGGATCATCTCGCGTGAGACCGGGGCGATCCGGCCCGCGCGGGTCGCCACCAGCAGGCCGGCCATGCCGTACTCCTGGGTGATCCCGTTGCCGCCGTGGGTCTGCACCGCCCGGTCGGCCGCGTCGCAGGCGGCCTCGGCCGCGGCGTACTTCGCCATGTTCGCCGCCTCGCCGGCGCCCAGGTCGTCTCCGGCGTCGTACAGCGCGGCGGCCTTCTGGGTCATCAGCCGGGCCAGCTCGACCTCGATCTTCGACTGCGCCAGCGGGTGGGCGATCGCCTGGTGCGCGCCGATCGGGCCCTGGAACACCGTGCGCTCCTTGGCGTACGACGCAGCCCGGTCGAGCGCGAACCGGGCCAGCCCGGTCGAGAACGACGCGGCCATGATGCGCTCGGGGTTGAGGCCGGCGAACAGCTGCACCAACCCGCCGCGCTGTCCTGAGCCTGTCGAAGGGTCCTCGTCGCCGACGACCGCGTCGTCCGGCAGCCGTACGTCGTCGATGAACACCTGGAACTGCAGCTCCGGGCTGACGATCTCCATCAGGATCGGGCGGTACTCGAAGCCCTCGGCGTCGGTCGGCACCACGAACAGCGCCGGCTCGAGCTTGCCGGTCCTCGCGTCCTCGGTCCGCGCGACGACGAGCACGTGGTCGGCCTCGTCGACGCCGGAGATGTAGATCTTGCGGCCGTTCAGCACCCAGCCGTCGCCGTCCCGGCGCGCGGTGGTGGTGATGTTGTGGGTGTTGGTGCCGGCGTCCGGCTCGGTGATGGCGAACGCCATCGTGCCGGTGCCGTCGCAGATGCCAGGCAGCCAGCGGCGCTTCTGCTCCTCGGTGCCGTAGCGGCTGATGATCGTGCCGCAGATCGCCGGGCTCACGACCATCAGCAGCAGCGGGCAGCCCTGGGCGGCGAGCTCCTCGCAGACGGCCGCGATGTCTCCGATCCCGCCACCACCACCGCCGTACTCCACGGGGATGTTGATGCCGAGGTAGCCGTTCCGGCCGATCTCCAGCCACAGGTCGGTCGTCTTCTCGCCGGAACGCGCCTTCGCGGTGAACCACTCGCGGCCGTACTTCCCGGCCAGCTTGGCCACCTCGCGCCGCAGCGCCTGGCGCTCCTCGGACTCCTGGAACTCGCTCATTCCTGCTCCTCATCGATCGGATCGGCGGTGCCGTCGGCCGCGACCACCGCGAGCACCTCTCCCGCCGCCACCTGGGCGCCGGGCTGGACGGACAGCGCGGTGATCGTCCCGGCGTGGGGCGCGCTGACGGTGTGCTGCATCTTCATCGCCTCGAGCACGAGCACCGACCGACCTGCTGCGACCGGGTCACCGACCGCGACCTCGACACGGACCACGGTGCCGGGCATCGGGGCGAGCAGGCTGCCGCTCGCCACCGCGTCGGCCGGGTCGGTGAACCGCGGAACGACCCGCAAGGTCGTGTGCCCCGTCGCCGAGTCGACGTCGACGGTGTCGCCACGGACCGCCACGTCGTACGTCGTACGGACCCCTTCGCGCTCCAGCGTCACCCGATCGGGGCGCGCGGCGATGACTGTGACGCCTTCAACGGCGTACCCCTCGCGCCCGCCGTACCACTCGACGACGATCGGGTCGTCCGCTTCAGACCCTGCTCTTGTACGGCGTGAGGCGGACGACCCGATCAGGAACCGAGTGAGCTGCGGTTGGCTGACGACGTTGCGCCAGCCGACCGGGACGCCGTGCTGCACGGTACGGGTCAGGGTCGAGCTCTCCGCGAGCGCGAGGGCGGCGGCCACGGCGGCGTCGCCGTCCCGAGCAGGGTCGGCGGGCGCGCGCTCGGCCAGATCGGCCAAGAACGCCGTGCTGAGGTCGCCGGCCAGGAAGCCGTCGTCCTCGAGGATCTGCACGAGCAGGTCGCGGTTGGTGACCACGCCGTGCAGCCGAGCACCGCGCAGCGCGGCCGCGAGCCGGCGCGCGGCCTGGACGCGGGTCGGCGCCCACGCGACCAGCTTGGCCAGCATCGCGTCGTAGTACGTCGACACCTCGCTCCCGGTCTCGACCCCGGCATCGACGCGCAGGCCGGGGCGGTTCAGCAGGTCGAACTCGGCGTCGACCCCGGGTACTTCGACCAGCGTCAGCAGACCGCTCTGCGGCTGCCAGCCGGCGGCCGGGTCCTCGGCGTACAGCCGGGCCTCGATCGCGTGGCCGAACGTCTCCCCGATCGTGCGCGGATCGGGTGAGCGCCCCTCGGCCACGGCCAGCTGCAGCTCGACCAGGTCGACGCCGTGGACGAGCTCGGTGACGGGATGCTCGACCTGGAGCCGGGTGTTCATCTCGAGGAAGAAGAAGCGGTCGGTCTGCGGGTCGTAGAGGAACTCGACCGTGCCGGCGCCGCGGTAGTCGATCGCGGCGGCGGCCGCCCGGGCCGCCTCGTGGATCGCGGCCCGGGTCGCGTCCGGGAGACGGGGCGCGGGCGACTCCTCGACCACCTTCTGGTGCCGGCGTTGCAGCGAGCAGTCGCGTTCACCGAGGACCAGCACCCCGTTCGGATGGCCGACGACCTGCACCTCGACGTGGCGGCCGTTCTCGACGTACGGCTCCACGAAGACCTTGCCGTCGCCGAAGGCGCTGGCCGCCTCGGCGCTCGCGGCCTCGACCTCACCCGCCAGGTCGGCCAGCGACCGTACGACGCGCATCCCGCGGCCGCCGCCACCGGCCGACGCCTTCACCAGCAGCGGCAGGTCGTCGTCCGTGGGTCGGCCCGGTGCCTCGAGGACGGGTACGCCGGCCTTCCGCATCAGCTCCTTGGCGCGGACCTTCGAGCCCATCTGCTCGATCGACTCGGGCGACGGCCCCACCCAGGTGAGGCCCGCCGCGATCACGGCCCGGGCGAAGTCGGCGTTCTCCGACAGGAAGCCGTAGCCGGGGTGGATCGCATCGGCGCCGGACGCCTTCGCGGCACCGAGCAGGAGGTCGATCCGCAGGTAGGTGTCGGCCGGCGCGTTGCCGGGCAGGTGGCAGGCGGTGTCGGCCTCGCGGACGAACGGCAGCCCGGCGTCCGCGTCGGAGTGCACCGCCACGGTCTCGATACCGAGCCGGCGGCAGGTCGCGAGGACCCGGCGCGCGATCTCGCCACGGTTGGCCACGAGCAGTCGCCGCACGTGGGTCGAGCTCTGCTCACCGCTGGTCGAGCCTGTCGAGACCATCTCCCTCACATCCGAAAGACGCCGTAGCCGTCGGCGCCCCTGATCGGTGCGTTCTCGATGACCGAGAGGCAGATGGCCAGGACGGTGCGGGTGTCCCGCGGGTCGATCACGCCGTCGTCGTACAACATCCCGGACAGGAAGAACGGCAGGCTCTGCTCCTCCACCGACTGCTCGATGAAGGCCCGCATCCCGGCGTCGGCCTCCTCGTCGTACTCCTGGCCGCGGGCCTCCGCGGCGGCGCGGGCGACGATCGACAGCACGCCGGCCAGCTGGGCCGGGCCCATCACCGCGGACTTCGCGCTCGGCCAGGTGAAGAGGAAGCGCGGGTCGTAGGCACGGCCGTTCATGCCGTAGTTCCCCGCGCCGTACGACGCGCCCATGATCACGCTCAGGTGTGGGACCTTGGAGTTGCTGACCGCGTTGATCATCTGGGCGCCGTGCTTGATGATCCCGCCCTGCTCGTACTCCGCGCCGACCATGTAGCCGGTGGTGTTGTGCAGGAAGAGCAGCGGGACGTCGATCTGGTTGGCCAGCTGGATGAACTGCGTCGCCTTCTGCGCCTCCTCGCTGAACAGCACCCCCTGGGCGTTGGCGAGGATGCCGATCTGGCGGCCGTGCAGCCGGGCCCAGCCGGTGACCAGCGAGGTGCCGTAGAGCGGCTTGAACTCGTCGAACGCCCGCTCGTTGCGCGGACCGGTGCCGTCGCCCCGACTCCCATCGACCAGCCGCACGATCACCGCGCGCGGGTCGAACGGCTCCTTGAGGTCGGTCGGGATCAGGTCGAGCAGCTCGTCGGGATCCGCGTCCGGCTCCGCGAACCCGGGAGATCCGTCGGTCGAGCGCCGACCGTCGGTCGCGCTGGTCGAGACCACGGCCTTGCGCCAGTTGAGCCGCGCCACGATCCGGCGGCCGATCCGGATCGCGTCGTACTCGTCCTCGGCGAGGTAGTCCGCGAGGCCGGAGACCCGAGCGTGCATCTCGGCTCCGCCGAGCGACTCGTCGTCCGACTCCTCGCCGGTCGCCATCCTCACCAGGGGCGGGCCGCCGAGGAACACCTTGGCCTGCTCGCGCACCAGCACCGTGTAGTCGCTCATGCCCGGCACGTAGGCGCCCCCGGCCGTGGAGTTGCCGAACACCAGCGCGACGGTCGGCTGCCGGCGGGCGCTGGCGCGGGTGAGGTCGCGGAAAACCTTGCCGCCGGGGATGAAGATCTCCTTCTGCGTCGGCAGGTCGGCACCGCCGGACTCGACGAGCGAGATCGTCGGCAGCCCGTTCTCCTCGGCGATCTGGGCGGCCCGGAACCCCTTCTTCACCGTCCACGGGTTGCTCGCGCCGCCCTTCACGGTCGGGTCGTTGGCGGTGACCAGGCACTCCACGCCCTCGACGATCCCGATGCCGGTCACCAGGGAGGCGCCGACCGAGAAGTCCGAGCCCCAGCCGGCCAGCGGCGAGAGCTCGAGGAACGCCGACCCCTCGTCGATCAGCAGCTCGATCCGCTCGCGGGCCAGGAGCTTGCCGCGCGCGTGGTGGCGGTCGACGTACTTCTGCCCACCGCCCCCGACCGCCAAGGCATGCTCGGCGTCGAGGTCGGCGAGCTTCTCGAGCATCGCCTCTCGATTTCGAGACGCCTCGTTCCTCGGCTCCTCAATCCGAGTGTTGCTCATGCCTCCACGACCGCCTTCATCCGCTCGAGCGTGGTGCGCATGCCCTTCGCGTTGGTCCGGCCCCGCAGCGGTCCGAGCACCAGCCAGTAGGCCTTCATCGGCAGCGACGAGCCGAGCCTGAAGTACTCGGTCACCCGGGTGCCGTCACCCTCGGGCTCCAGCCGGTAGCCCCAGCGGTTGACGTCGACGTCGACCGGCCCGTCGACCTCGACCACGAACTCGAAGACCTCGTTCGGCACGCACGCCGTGACCCGGCAGGCCGACCAGTACGTCGGGCCGACGCCGTTGCGCTTCACATGGCCCTTGAACCTCGCACCGACCTCGGGCCCGGTCGAGCCGTGCCGCCATCTCGCCTCGAAGGTCTCGGGGGAGAACTCGCCGATGCGGGTGACGTCGCTGACGAGGGCCCACACCTCCTCGGGCGCGGCGTCCATGTAGAGCGACTGCTCGCCACCCATCGACATCCAGGGGATCACGGCGCTGATCACGGCGCGTATCCCAGCAGTCTCGCGGTGAGCTCGGTCAGCACCTCGGTCGCACCTCCTCCGATCGGCAGGATCCGGGCGTCGCGGTAGTGCCGCTCCACCTCGGACCCGTGCAGGTATCCCGTGCCGCCGTGCAGCTGCACGGCGGCGTCGCAGACGTACGACGACGCCTCGACCGCGGTCTGCTTCGCCAAGCACGCCTCTGCGACCACGTCCTCCCCGGCGACGTACCGCGTGGCGACCGCGTGCACATAGCTGCGCGCCACCTCGACCCGACGATGCATCTCGACGAGCCGGTGGCGCACGACCTGATGGGCGACCAGGGGCCTGCCGAACGTCTCTCGCTCCTGGCAGTACGCCGCCGTGAGGGCCAGGCTGCGGGCGGCGATGCCGTAGGCGTGGACCGCCAGCGCGAGCCGCTCGACCACGAACTGCTCCATGATCTGCGCGAAGCCGGAGCCCTCCGGGCCGACGAGGTTGGCCGCCGGCACCCGTACCCCGTCGTACCCGAGCTCGGCGGTGTCGGAGCAGTGCCAGCCCATCTTGGCCAGGCTGCGGTCGACCGTGAACCCGGGCATGCCCCTCTCCACCACCAGCAGGCTGATCCCGGCGTGCCCCGGCCCGCCCGTACGCACTGCGGTCGTCACGAAGTCGGCACGCACGCCGCCGGTGATGAGCGTCTTGGTCCCGTCCACGACGTACTCCGCCCCGCCGGTCGAGCCGCTCGAGACCCGCTTGGCCGTCGTCCGGATGCCGGCGACGTCGGAGCCGCCGCCCGGCTCGGTGACGGCCAGGCTGCCGATCAGCTCACCGGCCAGGGTGGGCCGGACGAACCGGTCGACGAGGTCCTGGTCGCCGCTCGCCGCGAGGTGCGGCAGCGCGATCCCGCTCGTGAACAGCGCCGCCATCAGGCCGCTGGACGCACCCTCCTCGAACATCGCCTCCTGGACGGCGATGCTGTCGAGCAGGTCTCCGCCCTCACCGCCGGCCTGCTCCGCGAAGGCGATCCCGAGCAGGCCGTGGTCCGCGGCCTTGCGGTGCAGCTCGCGCGGCACCTCACCGGCGTCCTCCCACTCCTGGAGGTACGGCGTCACCTCGCGCCGGGTGAACTCGCGGGCCACCTCGCGCAACGCCGCGCGCACGTCGTCTTCCGGTTTCGACGCGCCCGTCGCCTGCTCAACCTGCCCTCGCGACGCGATCCGCTCGTTCCGCGCGGTTCGTTGCTCGGTCACAGCAGCTCCTCGGGGATGTCGACGTACCGAGCCCTGGCCCACTCGCCGAGCCCCTTGGCCTGCGGGTCGAAGCGGGTGGAGGCCGCGACACCGCGGCCCAGGAGGCCGTGCACCACGACGTTGACGCCACCGAGGTTCGGCAGCGGGAAGGTCTCGACGTCGAGCTCCGCGGTCTCGGGGAGCAGCTCGCGGACGAACGCCGGGGTGACCAGCCCGAGCAGCCACGCGACCCGCGCGTCGTACCGGTCCGCGGTGGTCGCGCCGCCCTCAGTGGTCGAGCCTGACGAGACCCCGTCGCGGGCGACCCAGAGACCGACGTTGGCGTCGCCGCCCTTGTCGCCGGACCGCGCGTGGACGAAGGTGCCGAGCGGTCGCCTCATGCCACCGTCACCGTCCGGCCATCGGCGTGGTGCACGGTCTGGGTGACGGCCGACCGGTCGACGTACTCCGCGCGGTAGACGCCGTACGGCGTGCCCGCACCGGGCGGGGCCGTCATCGTGAAGCCGGGGTACGACGCGAGCGCGAGCTCGACGGCGGCGTTGCTGAAGTCGCGTCCCACCGGATCGGGCGAGGCGTCCTGGACGACGCAGCGGAGCAGGGTGGACGCGCCCTCCTCGGTGTCGGCGTCGTCGGTCGCGGGACTTCCGAGCCGCCAGGTGACCGACGACGCGCTGAGCCGCGGCTCGAGCTGCGCACGCACCCAGTCGGCCTTGGCGTCGATGTCGAGGCCGGTGAGCACGAACTCGACGGAGTTGCGGTAGCCGCCGAGCTCGTTGACGCAGACCTTGAGCTGCTCGGGTGGCGCGGACCCGCGGACCCCGGAGATCTGCACCCGGTCGGGCCCGGCGGCGGCGAGCTCGATGGTGTCGAGGTGGGTGGTGACGTCGGGGCCGAGGTAGCGCGTCGACTGCACCTCGTACATCAGCTGCGCCGTCACCGTGTCGACGCTGACCATGCCACCGGTGCCGTCGTGCTTGGAGATCACGGACGACCCGTCCGCACTGAGCTCCGCCAGCGGGAACCCCAGCGGCACGTCGGTCGAGCCTGTTGCTTGTCCTGAGGAGGCGAGGGACGAGCCGTCTCGAAGGGGGACCATCGACCGGAAGCCCGAGAAGTTCCCGCCCGTCGCCTGGGTGCCGCACTCGAGCACGTGCCCGGCGACCACGGCGCCGGCCAGCGCGTCGTACGACGTGGAGGCCCACCCGAAGTGGGCGACGGCCGGCCCGACCACCAGCGAGGCATCGGTGACGCGGCCCGTCAGGACGATGTCGGCTCCGCCGGCCAGGGCCGCGGCGATGCCGAGGCCGCCGAGATAGGCGTTCGCGGTCAGGGCGCCGCCGAAGCCCACTGACCGTACGTCGTCGCCGTCGACGTACGCGATCGACGGCGAGAGTCCCTGCGCCGCCGCGATCTCGCCGAGCCGCGCGGCGAGGCCGGATGGGTTGAGGCCGCCGGCGTTGGCGACCAGCCTGACGCCACGCTCCAGGGCCAGACCCAGGCAGTCCTCGGCCTGGCGTGCGAACGTGCGCGCATAGCCGAGCGAGGCGTCCTTGAGCTGGTCGCGGCCCAGGATCAGCATGGTCAGCTCGGCGAGGTAGTCACCTGTGAGGACATCGAGCGGCCCGCCCTCGAGCATCTCGCGCATGGCGGAGAACCGGTCGCCGTAGAAGCCGGAGCAGTTGCCGATCCGTAGCGTCGTCATCGCGGCGCTCGCCCTCCGCCCGGCAGACCGGCGAAGCATTGCGCGATGTCGAGCCAGGTGTCGGCGTCGGGGCCTACGGCGACCAGCGAGGTGTCGGAGCGATGGACGCGCTGGGTGACCAGGAGGCAGAAGTCGTACGCCGGGCCGGTCACCGTCTGCTCGGCGTCGTGGGGGCCCCAGGTCCACAGGTCTCCCGACGGCGCGGTGAGCGCGACACGGAACTCCTCGTTCGGCCTGTCCAGTCCGTTCACCGAGAAGGCGAAGTCGCGGGTCCGGACGCCCAGGTGGGCGACGGGTCGTACCCGATCGCTGACCTCGGGTTCGACCCCGAGGGCGTCGTGCACGTCGAGCGAGTGCGCCCAGGTCTCCATGAGACGGGCCGAGGCCATCGAGGTGGGCGACATCGGAGGGCCGTACCAGGGCATCTTCTGCCCGGCCGGGTAGGTGCCCAGCGTCTCGGCCAGCCGGGCCCGGGCCGTGCGCCAGCGGGAGAGGATGACCGACGGAGCGGCCACGCCCCCGGTGAGCGCCGCGCGGTCGACCGTGTGCACGGGATCGGCCAGCGCCTCGACGACCAGGGAGTCCCAGCTGCTCTTGTCGGTCGCGGCGGCGTGGGCGGCCTCGTCGGTCCAGGCGAGATGGGCGATCTGGGTCGCGACGTCCCACCCGGGTGCCGGGGTCGGCCGGTGCCAGTCCGCGTCGGGCAGGTCGGCGACGAGGGCATCGAGCCGGGCGCCCTCGGCGGCGAGGTCGGCCAGCACTCCGTCCAGTACGTCGTTCATACGGCCGCCAGCGCGTCGTCGAGGGTGCGCGCCCACTGGTCGAGGATCCGCCGCCGGCGCCGCGTGTCGTCGGTGATCGTGCCGGCCAGCCCGAGGCCACGGACCAGGTCGAGGGTCGCCTGCACGAGCTCGCGCACTCCGGGTCGCGACTCGTCGGCGCCGAGCAGCTCGACGGTCATCCGGTGCGTCTCGCGGCCGATCCTCAGCTCCAGCGGCGCCACCGCGGCCAGCAACGCCGCGTCGGTGCGCGCGGCCACCCACAGCTCGAGGGCCGCGGTGAAGACCGGCGACGTGAAGTGGTCGCCCAGCATCCGGAGCACGTCGCGGGTGCGCTGCGGCCCCTGGGGTACGCCGGCCGCGGCCGCCGCCAGCTCGGCGCCACGGACCTCGGTCAGGTGCGCGACCGCCGCCACCACCAGGTCGTTCTTGGTCGGGAAGTGGTGGAGCTGGGCGCCCCTGGACACCCCCGCCAGCTCGCTGACCAGCGTGGTCGACGTACCCCCGAAGCCGCGCTCCACCAGGCACTCGATCGTGGCGTCCATCAGGCGCGCCCGCATGGCACGGGACCGTTCCTCCTGCGGAACCCGGACGGTCGTCACCCCGCCATGGTCGCGTCGCGCAAAGAAACAGTCAAGCCTGACTGTTTGTGAGGACAGCCCCGGTAGCCCGACCGTACGACGTACCAGGGCCGAAGGCGGAAGACCGGGGTCAGTCGAGTCGAGCGACCAGCGGCAGCCGCGAACGCGCCAGCAGGCCGACCACGACCGCGGTCAGCACCGGGAGCAGTACCACGAGGCCCACGATCTCCAGCCACGGGACGGAGAGGTAGTGGGAGGGCCCCGCGCCGGCGTAGTTCCGCGTCAGCGGGTAGGAGATCGCGACTCCCGGGACGAACCCGACCGCCACCCCGATAAGGGCCCCCACCACCCCGACCGACACGGCGTACGCCGCCGCCACGGCTCGCCGGGTGCGCGGTGAGGCACCCACCGCCGACAGCGTGGCCAGGTCGGGCCGCGCATCCGAGAGCGCCAGGAACGTCGCGGTCAACGTGCCGCCCAGCATCAGCACCGCCGCCAGCCCGAACAGGATCCAGAGCACGACCTTCTCCGACCCCGGAACCTGGTAGCCCCGCTCCACGTAGATGTTCGCTCCCTGCGGGTCGAGCGCGGTGATGGCCTGCTGCACATCGGACAGCTGCGCGTCGTTGAGCCGTCGGGCGTCGAAGACGACCCCGACCGGGACCGGCGCCAACGACAGCCGGCTCGCCGCCTGGGTCGAGAGCACCATGAGCGCGGGGCTGGTCGCACCCCCCGTGTCCAAGACGTACGCCGGCAGCGTCACCCTCGAGCCGGGGCGCGCCGATCCCCTCGGGTCCGGCGCCTCCCCGAACGTCGCGTGGGTGAGCGGGTCCGGTCGCTGCGAGAAGAGCACCACGCCACCTCGCGCGAGGACCGCATTCGCCACGGCGCGCTCCCCGGCGTCCATGACGGCCGGCAGCACCGGGGGCATCGAGTCGGCCACGAGCTCCTCCGCGTCGAACGAGGAGGAGACCCCGATGGGCAGCCGTCGCGCACCCCCGACCACGGCGACCTGGGGCCCGTGGCCCCGACCCGAGGGCACGCCGCGGATCACCTCCGGCTGTGCGCCGGCCGTTCGGAGGAGGTCGGCCGCCCCCGTCACGAACGCACGATGACCGGCGAAGTCGGAGGCCTGGCCCAAGCCGATCGGGAGCTGAGGCGTGTACTCCGCCTTGGCCTGCGCCTGGTCGCTGGCGTTCCCGATCGACAGCGCGACGACCCCCGCGACGGTGGCGGCGACCGCGGCGACGGCCGGGACGGTGCGGGTGCGGTGGCGCGCGGCATCGCGGACGGCGTACCGCAGGGGCAGCGGGAAGCGCCGACCGAGGCGCGCGACGCCGAGGACGACGACCGGAACCAGGAAGATCATCCCGAACACCGTCAGCACGGCCGATCCGGCGATCAGCAGCTCGCCGCTGGCCTGCCGGGCACCCAGCACGGCCAGGCCCACCCCGACCGCGACCAGGGCCAGCCCGACGAAGGGGGAACGACGACTCGCCGCGCGGTCGCCCCGGCGTCCCGCGAGCACGGCGACGATGTCCTGGCGCGACGCGATCCAGGCCGGGACGACCGCCGCCAGGAAAGCGCTGAGCAGGCCGAACGCGGCGATCCCGAGCACGTGGGTCCACCGGATCTGGAAGGGCCCGAAGTACGAGGCTGACATCGACTGCAGGATCGGCACAAGGGCGCGACCGAGCACGAGGCCGAGCACGACGCCCGCCGCGGCCGCGACCCCGCCGATCACCACGGCGGTGCCCAGAACGACCCGGCGCGACTGGGTCGGCGTCCCACCGTTGGCCGCGATCAGGGCGAGGCTCCGCGACTGGCGGCGGGCCCCGACGGCGAACGCGGGGCCGGCGAGGAGCACCACCTCGAGCAGCGCCATCACCCCGACCAGGGCGAGCACGGCATAGATGGCGGACCGGTCCGTGGACCCGCTCTCGCGGACCTGCGCCGGAAGTTGGTCGACGCCGGGCGGGTGCTCGACAACGGCGCGCGAGAGCACCAGCGCACCGATGCCGTTCGCCGCGCGGACCTGCGGCCATGTCACCGGCTGTCCGCCGACCAGCCACGAGGTCTCGCCGTGCTTCGGGAGCAGGTCGACGGGCCCGACCACGACGGGAGAGGTCCGCACACCGGTCGACTCGGCCAGGCCGACGATCGTCGCGGTCGTGCCGCCGACGATCGTGAGGCGGTCGCCGACGGCGAACCCGTGGTCGACCATCACGGCGTTCACCGCGACTTCTCCGGGACGCGTCGGAAGCCGGCCCGACGTCAGCCGGAAGAGCCCGTCGGTCAACGGGCTGCTGAGGTCGACGCCCGTGACGTCGGCGCCGAGCACACCCGCGTCCGTCCGGACGCCGACCTCGGCGGACCGCATCTCGACCGCCGGCCGGGCCCCAGCACCCAGGGCGCGTCGCACGTCGGCGAGCGACGGCATCCCACCGTGCCCGCCGTCGGCTGCGTACCCCCCGCTGTCGGGATCGGCCGTCTGCGCCACGTGGTCGACGCCGGACATGACCCGGACCTGGGCCTGAGCCGAGCCGATCCTGCGGTCCAGGCCCTCCACCGAGCTCACGCTCGACGTGGCCTGCGCGACGTCGGCCGCCACCACCGCGACGACCGGGAAGGTCACCATCACCAGCACCAGCGCGCTACGGCCCTTCGCGCGCCACGCCTCGCGCCAGGCCATCCGCAGTGCCAGGCGCCATCCCGAGACGAACCTCATCGCGCCTGCTCCAGCAGGGCGTCCGGCCGGTCGCCGCCCGACTCGTCGACGATCACGCCGTCGCGCAGGAACACGACGCGGTCGGCCCACGCCGCATGCCGAGCCTCATGGGTCACGAGTACGCCGGCGGCACCCGCGTCGCAGCGCGCCCGGATCAGCCGCAGGATGTCCTCCCCGGTCTCGCTGTCGAGGGCACCGGTGGGCTCGTCGGCCAGGATCAGCCGGCGTTCGCCGACGACGGCGCGAGCGATCGCGACCCGCTGCTGCTGGCCGCCCGACATCTCGTCGGGGAAACGGTTCGAGAGCTCTCCGATGCCGACCTCCTCGAGCGCCTCCTGAGCGGCCCGACGGGCCGCTCGGGAGCCGCGGCCGTCGAGCTCACGCGGGAGAGCGACGTTCTCGACGGCCGTGAGGGCGGGGATCAGGTTGAAGTCCTGGAACACGTAGCCGATCGACGTACGACGCATCGCGGCTCGGCCCTTCTGGCCCAGGCCGGCCAGGTCGGCGCCCTCGACCCGGACGAGGCCGGAGGTCGGCGTGTCGAGTCCACCGGCCAGCGTCAGCAGCGTGGACTTGCCGGAGCCCGAGGGGCCCATCACGGCCACCAGCTCACCGGCGTACGCCGCGAAAGCGATTTCGCGCAGGGCGACGACCTCGGTCGGCCCCGCGCCGTGGACCCGGGTCACCGACTCGAGCTGCAGTACGGCGTTCATCGGGTGGCCTCCGTCGTCGCTTCGGTCGAGCGAGGGTCGTCGGTCGAGCGAGGGTCGTCGGTCGAGCGAGGGTCGTCGGTCGAGCGAGGGTCGTCGGTCGAGCTCGTCGAGACCACGCGTCCCGCGGCCGGGTCCTGGGCCGTCCTCCGTAGCCGCGCCTCGCAGTGGTCGAGCCAGCGGATCTCCGCCTCGGCGGTGAAGACCAGCGAGTCGAGCACCAGCCCCCAGGCCAGCTCCTGCGGGTCGTCACCGGTGGCCCGGCGCTTCAACCGGGTGTAGTCCTGCAGCGCGGCCATCGTGGCGCTGCGCTGCTGCTGGATGACCGACCCGACGTCGACCCCCGACACACTCACGGCCAGGGCGAGCTTGATCGCGAGCTCCTCGCGCGGCGGCTGGGTGCGCGCGACCGGCGAGCCGAACCAGGTCGCGACCTCGTCGCGCCCGGCCACGGTGACGGCGTACACCACGTGGCCCTCGCCGTCCTCGCCGCGTCCCTCGACCAGGCCGTCGCGCTCGAGCCGGGCCAGGGTCGTGTACACCTGCCCGACGTTGAGCGGCCAGGTGCCGCCGGTGCGGTGCTCGAACTCCGCGCGTAGCTGGTAGCCGTACCGCGGGCCCTGCTCGAGCAGGGCCAGCAAGGCGTTGCGCACCGACACCGTCGGCTCCCTCCGTGCGATCCACGGCCCCCGTGACCATGGATACGCAGTATGTATACGCCCATGCATACGAAGTATGCAAGGGTTTTGACCGCAGTTCTCGGCCCGCCAGCCGGTGGAACCGACCGGGAGCGGCCATACTCGTGCCGACGCGGCCGGCACCGGCGCCCGGCCGCACGATCGAGGAGAACACATGTCGCAGTACGGCTCGCCACCCGACCCCGACCAGCCCGGCCCGACCCCGCCCACCCCGGCCGGAGGCGGCGGTCCGCAGGACCCGTACGCCGCCCCGCCGCCGGCGCCCAACCCCTACGGCAACGCACCGCAAGACCCCTACGGCGCCCCGCCGCCGGCGCCGAACCCGTACGGCGCCCCACCGGCCAACCCCTACGGCAACGCCCCGGCGTACGACGGCCAGCCGGTCGGCATGCCCGTCGGCGGCTACGCGTCGTGGATCAAGCGGGTCGGGGCGTACCTCGTCGACGGGATCCTCGGCTTCGTCGCCGCCCTCCCGCTGGTGGTCGGCTACGTCATCCTCTTCGCCAACTCCACCACCACGACCGACGCCCAGGGCGTCAAGCACGTGCACTTCCACCAGTCGGGCGCCGCCCTGGTGCTGATCCTGGTGGGCGTCCTGACGGCGCTGGCGTTCTCGATCTGGAACGTGTTCATCCGCCAGGGTCGTACCGGCTACACGATCGGCAAGGGTGTGCTCGGGATCAAGCTGATCGACGAGAAGACCTCGCAGCCGATCGGCGCCCTGATGGCCTTCCTGCGTCAGCTCGTGCACATCCTCGACAGCTTCTGCTACATCGGCTACCTGTGGCCGCTCTGGGACGCCAAGAGCCAGACGTTCGCGGACAAGATCATGCACACCGTGGTGGTCAACCAGCCGCAGGGGAGCTGACCCACCGCCTGAGCCACGAGGGGACGCACCATGTCGCACTACGGCAGCCCGCCGGACCCGCCCGATCCGCCGCCGGAGCCGGACCCCGGTGCTCCTCCCGCAGACGAGGGCGGCGAGCGACCCTGGAGTCCCTACCCCGACAACTGGGACACCTTCACCTCACAACCGCAGCCGGCCAAGCACTACGGCGGCTCGTCGTCGCAGACCGGGTCGCAGCCGGGCAGCGCCACCCCGCCCAACCCGTACGCCGGCGCCGCGGCGTCCGCACCGGCCTTCGCCTTCGGCGGCTTCGCCTCGTGGCTGTCACGCGTGGGCGCCTACGTGATCGACACCATCCTCGGCGCGATCGCCGCGCTCCCGGTGTGGATCGCCGAAGTCATGATCTTCTCGGGCGCCACCACCACGACGGATGCCGACGGCGTCGACCACCTGCACCTCCACCAGACCACCGGGAGCCTGGCCCTGATCGTGATCGGCTCGCTCACTCAGCTCGCCTTCTTCGTCTGGAACACCTGCCTGCGCCAGGGGCGCACCGGAGCCTCGATCGGCAAGAGCGTGCTCGGTCTCCGACTGGTCGACCAGGACCTCCGACCCATCGGTGGCGGCAGGGCCTTCCTCCGCTATCTCCTCCACGTCGTGGATGCCCTCCCCTGCGGCCTCGGCTACCTCTGGCCGATCTGGGACTCCCGGCGACAGACCTTCGCGGACAAGATCATGGGCACGGTCGTGATCAACGCGTCGACGGTCCAGCCTCGGGTGTTCTGACCACCTGGCGGGTCTTCCGCTCCTTCTCGAGCTCGGCTCGGTAGGCGTGGAAGTCGACCTCGATCGTGTGCCGCTTGCTCGCCACGAAGCGTCGGCGCAGGGCGTCGTCGTACGCCGCGATCTGCGCCCGCATCTCGGTCGCGGAGGGCAAGGTCACCCGCCCGGTGATGAGGTCGGCGACCCAGTGTGCCTGCGCCTCGGCCAGCGGCATCACCGCGCCGATCGGCTGGACGAGGCCGATGAAGTAGAGGCCCGGCCGGCCGGGTGCGACCACGCGCCGGTAGAGATCGATGTGGTTGTCGTCGGCGCGGACCACGGTCTCGTCGAGGAACGGGAACGTGATCTTGTAACCGGTGCAGTAGACGACCACGTCGGCCTCCACCGCAGTGCCGTCCGCGAAGACCACCCTCGGTCCGTCGAAGCGGCTGATGGTCGGCTTCACGGTGAGGTCGCCGTGGCCGAGCCGGCTGAGCAGTTCGTCGCTGACCGTCGGGTGCGCCTCGAGGACGTCGTGGTCGGGCTCCGGGAGGCCGTAGTCGCTCATCTTGCCGACCGCGATCCGCAGCATCGCGCGCATCCCCAGCTTCTGGAGGCGCAACGGGCCGCGGGCCAGCGGTGAGTCGGTGAGGTGGTCCGTCGGCATCCCGAAGAGGTACTTGGGGATGACCCACGCGCCCCGCCGCATGGCGAGATGGGTCTCGCTGGCGTGACGGCTCGCCTCGACGGCGATGTCGGTCGCCGAGTTGCCGATGCCGAGCACGACGACCCGCTTGCCGGCGAAGACCTCCGGCGTCCGGTAGTAGTGCGCATGCAGCTGCTCGCCCGGGAAGGTCTCGCTGCCGGGGAACGACGGCTCCGGCCAGCGCGGGTCCCAGTGGTGGCCGTTGGCGACCAGCACGTGGTCGTAGTGGCGGGTCTGCGCGTCGCGCCCGTCGTGGCGCGACCGGACCGTCACGTCGTACCCGCCGGACTCCGCGGGCGAGACCAAGGTGGCCTCGGTCCGGAAGGTGATCGCCTCGCGCAGCCCGAAGTGGTCGACGAACTCGTCGAAGTACGCCGCGATCTGCCAGTGGTTCGGGTAGTCGGGCAGGGTCCTCGGCATCGGGTACGCGGCGTACTGCATCGCCTCCCGCGAGGTGTTGATGTGCAGCGAGCGGTACGCCGAGCTGACGCCGTTGTCGTTGTCGTAGCGCCAGTTCCCGCCGACGGTCGAGCCCATCTCGAAGCAGTCGAAGTCGATGCCCTCGGCCCGCAGCACCTGGGCCGCGGTGATCCCCGACGAGCCTGCTCCGATGATGCAGACGGTCGCGCGGGCCGCCCGCCTGCGGTCGGGCGTCGGCTCACGAGCGCTCATGCGGCGTGAGGTTACGCCAGACGCGCGGCCTCACCGCGACCGCACCACGGCTACCTGGACGCCGACCTCTCTGCCTTGGCGCGCACCGCACCGGTCAGCGAGACGTCCGCGTCGAGCAGGCCGCGGGCCTGGGCCGGGGTCATCCCCGTCACCAGGACGCCGATCGTGACCTCGTGCGCCGGGCGGTGCTCGACCACGACCGGGTCGCCGGCTGCGATCGTGCCGGGCTCGAGGACCTGGCACATCGCCCCGACCCGGCCGGTGCGGTTGAAGTCGACATGGAAGCCTTCGACGCCCATCCGCATCGAGAGGTTGTGACAGGGCGTCCGCGGCTTCCGGACCTCGAGCAGCACCCCGGACTCCGGGTCGCCGATCCGCCACCGCTCGCCCAGCAGCGCGCCCGTGACGTCGAGGGCGCGGGTGCGCACGTTGTCGCCGAAGAGTCCCGGCGGGATCTCGCGGCCCAGCATCTCGGCGAAGTGCTCGGCGTCCTCGGCGGCGTACACGTAGACCGCCGCGTCGGGACCACCGTGGGCTGAGTCGACGTGCCGGTCGCCCTCCGGCCCGAGCTCGCCGATGCTGACCGGTCCCGTGGCGGGACGCTTGTCGATGGCCGTCGGGTGGAAGTACCCGTCGATCAGCTCGTGGACGACGCACACCGCCGCCACCTGGGCGCCGCCCGCGCTCGTCGTACTGCTCATGGGGACATGGTGGCCCCACCCGGGCCGCTCGCGCTTGACAGTTGTTGCCGGATCACCGTCATGCGGCGGCCGTCCGGCCGTCCCTCACGTGCAAGCGATGGGGCGCTCGCGACTCGAGGCCCGGTCCGGACACCGTCCGGGCCGGGCCGCATCTCGGGCGGTTCCGCTGTCAGCGGAACGGCGATGCCGTCGGGCGACTCCGCGCCTAGCATCGGGCCATGGGTGATGTCGTCCCGTTGCCGGTACGCCGGCCACGTGAGCAGGAAACCGCACCGCGCCGCTCGACCCCGTCGTACGACGCGCCGCGCCGGGCCGAGCCCGGCCAGGTCGAGCCCCGCCAGGTCGAGCCCCGCCAGGTCGAGCCGCTCTGGCGCGAGTCGGTCGGACGCGAGCTGCGCCGCCGGCGTCAGAGCTCCGAGCGCCGACTGGTCGACGTGGCTCGTGAGGCCGGGGTGTCGCCGCAGTACCTCAGCGAGGTGGAGCGGGGTCTGAAGGACCCGTCCTCCGAGCTGCTGGCGGCGATGGCCGGAGCCCTCGGGCTGTCGATCGCTGACCTCGCTTCGCGCGTCGCCTCCGCGGTGATGTCACCTCACGCCCCCCTCTGCATGGCCGCCTGACCGACGACCTCTCGCTGGGTGATAACAGCGTCGACGACGCCGTATTCCATGGCCTGCTCGGCGGTGAGCACGAGGTCGCGCTCGGTGTCCTCGCGGATCTGCTGAGGGGTCTTCCCGGTGTCGTGCGCGAGCAGCTCCTCGAGCAGCGACCGGACCCGCTCGATCTCGTCCGCCTCGAGGATCAGGTCGGGGATGGTGCCGCGGCCCTCGGCCGCCGGCGCGTGCAGGACGACCCGCCCGTGCCGGAGGATCTGGCGCCGGCCGGGCGCACCGCCCGCCAGCAGCACCGCGGCGGTGGCGACCGCCTGGCCCACGCACGTCGTCTCGATGACGGGCCGGACGAACTGCATGGCGTCGTAGATCGCGAGCATCGCCGGGATCGAGCCCCCGGGTGAGTTGAGGTAGAGGTTGATCGGCGACTCCGGGCTCTCGGACTCGAGGTGGATCAGCTGCGCGATCACGGTGTTGGCGACGCCGTCGTCGATCGGAGTGCCTAGGTAGATGATCCGGTCGGCGAGCAGCCGGCTGTACACGTCGACGGTCCGCTCGCCGCGGTTGGTCTGGGTGGTGACGTAGGGGATCGGGTAGCTGCTCATCTCGGGGCCACCCCCGACCCCAGCCCCAGTCCCAGCGGGCGTCGTACGACGGACTGCACCTCGTCGATCGAGCTGACCACCGCGTCGACGAAGCCGTAGTCGAGCGCCTCCTCGGCGCTGAACCATCGGTCCCGGCGCGAGTCTCGCTCGACGGTCTCGACGTCTTGACCGGTGTCCTCGCTGATCAGTGCCAGGACGGTGTCGCGGGTGTGCCGCAGGTCGTCGGCCTGGATGGCGATGTCCATGGCCGTGCCACCGATGCCGGCCGACCCCTGGTGGAGGAGTACGCGGGCGTGCGGGAGGGCGAAGCGCCTGCCCTTCGCGCCCGCGCTGAGCAGGAACTGCCCGGCGCTGCACGCGATCCCCATGGCCAGGGTGCTCACGTCGTTGGGGATCAGCCGCATCACGTCGCGGATCGCCAGCATCGCCGGCACCGACCCGCCCGGGGAGTTGATCCAGAGATGGATGTCGGCCCGCGGGTCACGTGCCGAGAGCACCAGCAGCCCGGTGCTCAACCGGTGGCCCAGTGCCTCGTCGAGCACCCCGGTCATCACCAGGGTGCGTTGTTCCAGCAGGCTGCGGGCGAGATCGTCGTCGATCGCGCTGCGCGGGGTCTGGTCGTCGCTCATGCCGCCACCGTGACAGCCGTCGTACGGCGAGCCAACGGTGTGCTGCTCGGGGCGGAACCGCCCTGCGCTGATCCGCCCACAGCAGATGCTCACCCAGGTGGGACGCCGCCGGGTTCCGGCCAGTCATGCTGGCTGACGGCGCCGTCCTGCCAGTGCACGAACAGCACGGCGGGCTGGTGCGTCGCCGCGAGCTGCGTCAGGTGCTCGATCGCGTCCGCCATGCTGGCGTGCTCGTCGTAGTCGTGGTTGCCCCAGCGGCACAGCCACATCTCGTCCGGCGTCTGCACGGCTCTGAAGTACCAGCTCACGGGTCAAAGGTCAGAGCAGATCGGTCCGACTCGCTAGGGCCGAACGTCCCGGTCGGGAAGCGTGGCTCCGCGCGGGAGTGCCCTCGGCAGCTGCGACGTACGCTCGGGAGATGGCTCGGCACCTGCCATCGGAGATCACCTGCCCGATGTGCGGGACCCGGCCCAGCCAGCGGAAGCGAAGGGATGAGCGCCATGTCGGCCCATACAGCTGTCGACGATGCCCACGTGAACTCTTCTCGTTGCTGGTGCTGCGGTGCGATCGAGGACCCCGCGCAGCTGATCCATCTCGGCAACCACCCCGAGGTGGCGCTGTGCGTCCGCTGCGCTCGCTGGGCCGCCAAGCAGGCGTGGGAGATCGAGGACCAGGGCCGGACCGGACCACTCGTCATCGCGCGCGACCGGCTGCGCGCCGCCCGGCTCGACGTGGTGAGCCGAGGCTGGCACCAGCACCGCCTCCTGGGCCTTCCGGTGCGCTGGATCGGCAAACGCCTGCCGTAGCGCTGGTACTCGGCGACGTCAGGATTCGAGAAGCGGCCGAGCGGCGCTGTAGTCCTCCGGGCTGATCTCGCCACGAGCGAGCCGCAGGTCCAGGACTTCGCGAGGAGACGGTGCCGGCGGGGTCGCGGAGACCTGAGGCTGGGGGTTGACCGCCCGGAGCGCGACGTAGATCGCCACCCCCAGGAGTACCGCGACGACGAGGGCGATCAGCAGCATCATCCAGAACCCGCCGTACGTCATCGTGCCCGAGTCGTTCATCATCCGATCCCACCTGTCTCCGACCATGGTCCCAGCGTCACGTCCGAGCGGCCGTGACCACAGATGCCAAGGTCACCTCCACCGGGACCTTCGCCCCGAGCAGGCGAGCCCGATCCGGCGTAGTCTGATGAAGACGGTCGAGAAAGGTGGAGGTCATGTGGCTGATCATCGTCGGGGCTGCCGCCGCCCTCGTCGGCCTCTGGTACGCCCTTCCCACCTTGCGGACGTTCGTCGGGCCCGCCTTCCAGCCCTCCCGGCGGAACGACGACATCGTCTTCCAGGCCGAGCACACGTCGCACCCCTGACGCCGGTTCCGTGCGACGTCCCCGCGGGTCAGCGGTAGGTGACGAGCTCCCGGTCGAGGTGGGAGTGCTCGTTGAACGTGAGCATCCGGCGTCCCGTCGAGCCGGTCACCACCCGCGAGACGCCGGTGTTGGCGCACACCGTGTTGAAGCTGTTCCACAACCGCGGCAGCTCGTCGGCCGACGCCTCCGGGTCGACGAGTGCGGCGCAGGCCACGGCGATCGGGCCACCCGACGCGACGACGACGGTGACCCCGTCGCGGGCACTCGCGCGCTCGAGCGCGTTCCGCCCGCGGGCCACGAAGGCGGGCCACGTCTCGTCGTACTCGTCGTCGTGCTCACCGCCCGACCATCTGGCCGTGGCCTCGACGAACGCCCGCTGGAAGGCGCCCCGGTCGGTCAGCTCGGCGACCAGCTCGGGCGACCGCGAGATCACGCCGATGTGGTCGAACTCGTTCCAGCCCTCGTCGAGCTCGGGGGTCAGCGCCCAGCCGGCGGCGTCGACCATGGCGGTCGCCGTGTCGCGCTGGCGACGCATCGCGCCGTGCAGTACGGCGGCCGGCTGGACGCCGTTCGTCACGAGCCAGGTGCCGAGCCGCCGGCTCTGGGCGACCCCGACGTCGGAGAGCACGTCGTAGTCCTCGGCCCCGAACGACGCCTGCCCGTGGCGGACCAACAGCACCAGCCCCATCAGGCCGCTCCGGTGCTCGAGCCGGTCGAGACCAGGGCGCGGCAGCGCGTCTCGAGGTAGGCCACCGCGGGGCCGAACCTGGCGTAGGCCTCGTTGTGGGTCTGGCCGTGGAAGTAGCGGTACCAGATCTGCTGGCAGATCACACCGAGCCGGAACAGCCCGAAGACCTCGTAGAAGCGCCACCGCTCCGGCGTCATCTCGAACCCCATCCGTGCGCAGTACCAGTCGACGACCTGCGCGCGCGTCCACATGCCCGGCGCGGTGGTCGGCTGGCGCCGGAACCCCTGGAAGAACTCGTCGTCGTCGGCCTGGATCCAGTAGGCGAGCGCGCCGCCGAGGTCCATCAGCGGGTCGCCGACCGTGGCCATCTCCCAGTCGAGCACGCCGTGCACCCGGAGCCGGTCGTCGGGGTCGAGAACCATGTTGTCGAACCGCCAGTCGTTGTGGATCAGGCACTGCCCGACGTCCGGCGGCTGGTGCGCGTCGAGCCACGCCGTCACCCCGCTCCAGTCGCCGAGGTCACCCGTCTCGGCGCGGGCCAGCCGCTCGGTCCAGCCGGCGACCTGCCGGGCGACGTACCCTTCGCCGCGGCCGAGGGCCGCCAGCTCGGGAACGCCGGACACGTCGACGTCGTGGAGCCGGACCAGCGCCTCCCAGGCGTGCTCGCACAAGGTCGACGACTCCTCCGGAGTCAGCTGGAACGGCAGCTCCTTGCGCAGGATCGTGCCGTCGAGCCGCTCCATCACGTAGAACTCCGAGCCGATCACCGACTCGTCGGGGCACAGGCCGACCATCCGCGCGACGTACGGGTAGACCGGAGCGAGGGCGCGCTGGATGAGGAACTCGCGGCCCATGTCGTGCGCGCTCTTCGCCTTCACGCCGACCGGCGGCCGCCGCAGGATCAGCTCGCGACCTCCGGGGGTCGAGCTCGTCGAGACCCCGCCGCCGGTCGAGCTCGTCGAGACCACCGGGTACCGCAACAGGTACGTCAGGTTGGACGCGCCCCCGGGGAACTGCCGGACCTCCGGCGTGCCGGCCAGGTCGTCGCGGAACGCCTCGGCGTGCTCGCGGAGCCAGACCGCCACGGCCTCGACGTCGAACGCGTCCTCGTCGCGGACCGGACGGGACTCGTCGGCGGTGCTCACCGCCCCAGTATGTCGGGGCGCCCGGTCAGCCCATGACCCCCTTGAAGTACGGCGTGAGCGGGTCGTCGGCGCTCGTCACGCCGGGCCCCACGACGTACGCCTTGATGCCGCCGCCTGCCCAGGGCTCGACGGTGTCGGGGACGAGGGGCGCCTCCATCGCGGACGTACCGCCGCTACCGACGGTGTAGCTGCCCACGAGCGAGTCGCAACCGAAGTCCGCGACGTCCCATCGGGTCGAGGCACCGGCATAGCCCACCCCGATGGCCACCCACTGGTCCGACGGCTTCGGCGGGCAGGCCTTCGCGAAGTCATAGACCGCCGAGGTCTGCTGGAAGGCGGTCACGTAGCGCTGGGCCGGCCCGGCGTCCTTGGTCGTCGACCACAGGAGATGTCCCTGGTCGTAGACGCAGACCGACAGCCCATCAGGCGAAGCATCGTCGGTCGGCCCGGGTACGGCGGAGTCGACCGGCGCACTCGGGCAGCCGTTGCCGTCGACGGTGACCGCCTCGGCCGTGGACAGGATCTCGGCGCGCAGCGCGTCGTCGCCGGAGAAGACGGTGACGTGCTGGGAGCCGACCGCGATGGTGGCTGCGGTCCGGCCCCCGGACGTGTCCTGGCCGACCGGCAGCGGCGAACCCAGCCACACCGCAGAAACCTGCGGCCACAGCGCGGGACCGTGCAGGCCGCCCTGACAGGCGTCGCTCATCATCACCGGACGACCGACGAACGGCCTCCCGTCGACGGGCTCGGAGCCGATCGTGTCGGGCACGACGACGGCCGTCGGCTCGCCGCACCGGGTCAGCTGGTCTCCCGAGCCCGTGGGCTCACCGCCCCAGCCCCACGTCGGCGGCACCCGTACCTGGACCCCGTCGTACGACTCGTAGCGCCAGTCCGAGGGCACCTGCCCGGCGACGACCCCGGCCTGCCCGTCGTCGCCCGAGCCGTGGAGTGCCGCGAAGGCCGCGACGCCCGCCACGACCACGGCCGCGGCGGCAGCGAGGGGGACCCAGCGCCGCCGCCCACGTCGTACGACGTGCCCGGCACCGGGCGGACCGGCCAGCTGGGTCTCGGCCGAGCCGGCCCGGAACTCGAGCCCGTCGCGCATGATCCGCTCGAGCGTGGCCTCGTCGTACTCAGGCATCGTCGGCCTCCTGCCGTTCCAGCTCGACGCGCAACGCCGCCAGAGCGCGATGCACGTGGGACCGCACCGTCGCCTCCGCGCAGCCGAGCGTCGCCGCGATCTCGGGATAGTCCAGGTCCTCGTAGAAGCGCAGCACCACGGCCGCGCGCTGGCGCGAGGGCAGCGCCTGACACACCCGCCACACCGCGTCGTGACGCGTAAGGGACTCGGTCGGGTCGGCTCCGGAGCCACCGCGCACCTCCGCCACCGGTGTCACCCGTCGTCCGAAGGCACGCCACGCCGAGACGTGCGCGTTGGCGATCATCCGGCGGACGTAGCGCTCGGGGTCGCCGGCCCGGCTGATCCTGTCCCAGCTCGCCAGGGCCTGGGTCAGTGCCGTCTGGACGGCGTCGTCGGCCGCGTCGCGGCTGCCGGTCACCAGGTAGCCGAAACGCAGCAGTGCCGGCACGCGGGCGGTCGCCCACTCGTCGAAGCCCGGCCCCGCCACGCTCACCACCATGTCGTACTGACGTCCGGGGCCGCCCGGCCGTTGCATCCGCCGCTCGGATACCTCCGCCTCAGCCCGGGAGCCTCTTCCGGAAGTACGACGCGACCCGCTCGTCCGCGCCGCGCGGTGTGGTGACGTACGCCGCGGTGCCGTCACCGGCCCACGAGCCGACGTCGGCATCCGTCAGCGGCGCCTCGGTCCCCTGACCCACCAGCCGCGCGCAGCCGAGGTCGAGGACGTCCCACCGCTCCGCTCCGCCCTGCGAGTCGCGGAGGCCCAGCGCCACCCACTCACCCTGGGGTGTGACCGGGCACGTAGCAGCGCCACCCCGGCCGGCGGCAGCGGCGAAGGCCCGGAGGTAGGAGAGGGACGAGGCGCCGTCCTTCCGGGTCGACCACAACAGCACGGAGCTGCCGGTGTCCTGCGAGTAGACACAGACGGACAGCGACGACGGCACCAGCCCGGGGGCGCCCGCGGACGGTCGCTGGACCGCTTGCGTCGGGCAGCCGTTGGCGTCGACACCGACCTCCTGGGCGGTTCCGAGGATCTCGCGGCGCAGCGTCGAGTCGGCGGAGAACACGGTCACGTGCTGGGTCCCGACGCCACGCGTCTCGGCGGTGACGGCACCCAGCGCCTTCAGCCCGACCTCCATCGGAGAGTCGAACCACACCGCGTCGGTGCTCGGCAGCACCCCGTCACTGCCCCAGCTGTAGCAGCGGTAGGACAGCATCGCCGGGCGGCCGCTGAACGGCGTCGCCGAGGTGAGGTACGACGAGTGGTCGCTCGGGGAGCGCACCGCCGCCTGGTTGGCGCCGCACGCGCCGAGCCGGCGCCCGCCGAAGACGTCGGAGCGGATCGGCGCGCCGCCCCAGCCCCAGGTGTCGGGCACCCGCACCTGCACCCCGTCGTACGACTCGGTGCGCCAGACCGCCGGCACGGTCACGGACGGGTACTTGATCACCCCCGGCTCGGTGCGCGTCGCGTGGTTCACCACGGCGATCGTCGTGACCAGCGCGATGACCGCGGCCGCCGCCAGCCAGTGGCTGCGAGGACGCCGCCCGGGAGGTGTGTCCGCGGACCCGACCGGTGCGGACAGCTGAGCAGGCGCCGGGGCCGCCAGGCCCGCCAGCGCCGCACGGAGGAGAGGGTCGCGCGCGTCCGGCGACGTCGGCACCTCGACGGGCAGCGAGGCGAGGGCGCGATCGAGGTCCTTGCGTACGGCGGAGGTCGACGCTCGCAGGATCTCGGCGAGCTCGGCGTCCGTCCGGTCCTCGAGGTGGCGCAGTACGACGGCGGCCCGTCGGCGCGGCGGCAGCGCGTCGAGCCAGGGTGCGATCCCGTCGGCTCGCGTGCCGTGATCCCGGCCACCGACCGGGACCAGCACCTTCGCCGTCTGCCGAGCAGCGCGTCGCGAGGGGCAGGCGTCGACCACGAAGCGCCGCGCCCGCAGGTCGGGATCGTCGGTCCGGAGGATCGACTCCCAGGACGACCGGACCCGCGCCAGCGAGGCCCCGACCATGCCGTCGGCCGTCTCCTCATGCCCGGCGAGCGCCAGCGCGAAGCGCAGCAGTGACGGCGTCCGCGCCGCCACCCACTCGTCGTACCCGCTGGCCACGGGTCCACGATGCCGCAGGATCAGGCGTGCGCGCAGGGTTTGCGGGCGAACCGCCTCCCCTGGCAGTGCCGGGAGTCGGTCACCGCCCACCGACCCGCAGGTACGCGGTGAGGCCCCCGGTCACCCAGCCGGCGTCGACCGACGCGGTCAGAGTCGTCTGCACCGTCCGTCCGGTCCGCCGGGCGGCGCGAAGCAGCCGCGCACAGCGGAGGTCCACCACGTCCCAGCGGGTCCGAGCCGAACGCGTGTCGGTGAGTCCGAGTGCGACCCACTGACCGCTCGGCACTGGCGCGCACGGCGCCGGTCGTGGGCCGGGCGCCTGCTGCACGGCCCGCTGGTAGCCCAGCGCCGAGAGCTGGGGGAGCCGCTCGGAGTACAGCAGCGTGGAGCCGCCAGGGTCCTGGGTGTAGACGCATACCGAGAGCGACACCGGGTCGAGCCTGCGCGGGCCGACGGTGGAATGCGTCACCGGCGCCGTCGGACAGCCGTTCCCGTCGACGGTGACCTGCCGGGCGGTCGCGAGGATCCGCTCCCGCAGTGCCCGGTCGTGGGACAAAACCGTGATCGCCTGGGCGCCCACCGTGCGCGTCTCGGCCTCCACCGAGCCGAGGTGGCGAAGGCCTACCGGGAGCGGCGAGGCGAACCACACGGCGTCGGAGGACGGAAGGATCCCGGGACTGCCCCAGGGCAGGCACGGCCCAACCAGCGTCGACGGACGCCCGACGAACGGCGTCCCGGCCGAACCGTCGGCGCTGTCGGCGCCTTGCCCGACTCTCGCCCGGCTCGTCCCGCAGCCACCGAGGTGGCCGGCGAACCGGGCGTCGCGGGCAGGTGCGCCTCCCCACCCCCAGGTGGGCGGGACCTGGATCTGGACGCCGGCATAGGACTCGTAGCGCCAGTCAGGCGGAACCGGTTCGGGACCGCCATCGATCCGGCCGCCGCGGGTGCGGGACGTGTGACCCGCGAAGGCGATGGCGCCGACGAGAGCGACGACGAGCAGGGCGGCGAGCCCGGGCAGCAGGACACGGCGTACGGCCGGCTCCGCGCGCGGCGCTGCAGCGGCGGGCGCGCGCTGGGCCCGAACCTCCAGCCACTCCACGTCCCCACCGGGCATGTTCCCACGATGCCGCAAGATCGGCCGACGAGCGCCATCGACCGCCCTGCTAGTTTGCCGAACCCTCGGTGATGCCGCGCAGCCGCGCGGCCTGGTGGCGCATCTGGGCGTCGTACGCCGGGCGATCGCGCAGCTTCAGGTCGTACGCCGCCCGCGCCGCCGGGTCGGGCAGGATGACCTGCTCGTCCGCGTCGATCCCCGCCAGCACCGCGGCGGCGATGTCGTCGGCCGTCAGCGGCGACGACTCGACCAGCTGGGTCACGACCGCGCCCAGCGCCTCGTCCGCACCGCGCAGGGAGTCCATCAGGTGGGTCCGGAAGTACGACGGGCACACCACGCTGGCGCGTACGTCGTACGGCGCGAGCTCGTGGCCGAGCGTCTCGGTCAGGGCCACGACCCCCGCCTTCACGGCGTTGTACGACGCCATCCCGGCCGGGTGGACGAGCCCGGCGAGCGACGCGACGTTGACGATGCGTCCCGAGCGCTGGCGCTTCAGCATCGGCACGAAGGTGCGACAGCCGCGGACCACACCGAGCAGGTTGATCTCGATGATCCACTCCCACTCGTCGAGCCCGGCCACGTCGATCCGACCGCCGCCGGCGACACCGGCGTTGTTCACCAGCACGTCGAGGCCGCCCCAGTGCTCCTCGACCCACGCCAGCGCGCCGGTCCAGTCGTCGTCGGACGTCACGTCGAGCCCGAGGTCAGCACCCGCGAGGTCGGTCGCCAGCACCTCGTCGCCACGCGACCGGAACGCCGCGGTCAGCGCCGCTCCGAGACCCGAGGCGGCGCCGGTGACCAGCACCCGCTGGGGGGTCGTGGCCGAAGGGCTCACCGGCCGCTGCCGTACTTGCCGAGCTCGAGACGCGCGACCATCCCGCGGTGCACCTCGTCGGGTCCGTCGGCGAGGCGCAGCGACCGGGCGCCGATCCAGGCGGCGGCGAGCGGGAAGTCGTCGGACATCCCGCCACCGCCGTGGAGCTGGAGCGCCATGTCGATGACCTGCTGGGCCATGGTCGGCACCGCGACCTTGATCGCGGACACCTCGGCCAGGGCGTTCATCGGCCCGCCCTCGTCGAGCTTCCAGGCGGCGTGCAGCACCAGCAGCCGGGCCTGGTCGATCGCGATCCGGGCGTCGGCGATGCGCTCGCGGTTGCCACCGAGGTTGACCAGCGGCTTGCCGAACGCCGTGCGCTCGAGGCCGCGGCGGCACGCGCGCTCGAGGGCCATCTCGGCCAGGCCGATCAACCGCATGCAGTGATGGACGCGGCCGGGCCCCAGCCGCCCCTGCGCGATCGCGAAGCCGTGGCCCGGGCCGGAGATGACGTTGTCCAGCGGCACGCGGACGTCGGTGAAGGACACCTCGCCGTGTCCCAGCGGCTCGTCGTAGATCCCCATCGTCGTCAGCATCCGCTCGATCCTCACACCCGGCGTGTCACGCGGGACGAGGACCATCGAGTGCCGCTGGTGACGCTCCGCGCCGGGGTCGGTGACCCCCATGAAGACGTAGATCCGGCAGTCCGGGTGACCGACGCCCGTCGACCACCACTTGCGGCCGTTGATCACCATCTCGTCGCCGTCGACCACGCACGTCGCGGCCATGTTCGTCGCGTCCGAGGAGGCCACCTCCGGCTCGGTCATGGTGAACGCCGACCGGACCGTGCCGTCGAGGAGCGGCTCGAGCCACTGCGCGCGCTGCTCCGGCGAGCCGTAGCGCAGCAGCACCTCCATGTTGCCGGTGTCGGGCGCGTTGCAGTTGAAGACGAGCGGTGCGATCGCGGAGCGCCCCATCTGCTCGGCGAGGGGGGCGTAGTCGACGTTGGTCAGCCCCTCACCCCCGTCCGTGCCGAAGCGCGCGGCGTACTCGCCCGCGTGCTCCTTCGGCAGGAAGAGGTTCCACAGACCCTGGGCGCGTGCCTTGGCCTTCAGGTCGGCGAGGACGGGCAGGGGCGTCCAGGGATCTCCGGTACGCCGCGCCTCCGCCAGGTCGCGAAGGTAGTCGCCCTCGACCGGCGTGATCTCGGAGGTCATGAAGTCGACCACCCTCGTGGTCAGATCGTCCGCGCGAGGGGAGGCAGCGAAGTCCATGAGGCCGACCCTAGTTGTGCCGCCTGTCCGCGCGCCCGCGGGTTCGGACGACGGGTCAGGAGGCGGTGGTGGTCACGACGACGGCGCGGGCGACGGGGTCGCGCCACAGGTGGCGGGTGCGGGCCAGCCGCACTCCGGACCACATCAGGCAGGGGATCGCGATCACGATCGACAGCCGCCAGTCGGGCACGTGTGCGCACCCGGAGAAGATCAGGCTCGTGAACGTCGTACTGACGGCCAGGCGGGTGGAGTAGCCCACCATCGCCGCCGGCGGCGCCGGGGTGGCGCGGGCCGAGCGCAGGTCGACGGGATACGGGTGGGCCAGCGACCAGCGCAGGGACGCGCCGACCACCTGGAGGAGTACGACGATCAGCGTGCAGGCCAGCGCAGAGAACTCCTGGGCGTTGGGGATGCCCGCCCGCAACGCGCCGACCCCGATCGTGATCAGCGACGCGGTGGCGAGGAACTCCGTCAGCACCCACGCCCGGGCGTCGAACAGGACGGTCGGCGCGACGGGCAGGTTCTCCCGCCAGAGGGCCCCGCGACCGTCGAGGCACCAGGCGTTGACGCCGAACAGCAGTGCTCCACCGGAGGCGACCAGCCCCGGCAGGATCGTCATCGACGACCAGGAGAGGTTCCCGAGGATCGCGACCAGGCCCGGGCCGAGCGCGAGGACGAGCACCCCGCGCCGCATCGGCACCGAGCGCCATACGGAGGCGCGGTCGCCGCGGATCAGGGTGCCGAGCACCGTGCGGGCCATCGGCCGCGGCTCGTGCTGGTCGGTCTCCATGCGCGCCTCGTCGCGCGGCATGCGCCGTGCGGCCAGATGCGCAGGGACCGCACCCAGGGCGGTGGCGACCATTGCGCCGGCGACCAGCGCGCCCACGGTCTCCCACCAGTACAGGTGCCACCCGTCGAGGGCGCCGAAGAAGAACCAGTTGGTCGGGATGCTGTCGAAGACCTGCGCGGCCCGGTGCGTGAGCTGCACGTAGCCGGCAACGCCGCCCAGGCACACCAGCAGCCCCCGCGTGAGGGCGATGCCGAGTGGTCCACGGCGCAGCATCTCCACCGACCAGGCGACCACCTGGCCGGCCGCCGTGGAGAAGACCAGCCAGAGGAGCATCACCAGCTGGGCCGGGATCAGGCGGTCCCAGCCGAGGCCGTAGGCCATCGACCCGAGCAGCAACCAGGCCTGGATCATCCAGGCGATGTTGAGCGGCGCCAGCAGCAGCGCCCCCAGGTGGTCGGTGGTCGGGCTGATCGGGTACGGCGACGCCTGGTCGCGCGAGATGAGCTCGCGACCACCGCCCGACGCGATCGCCGAGCTCATGCTCAGGACCAGGATGCCCGCCATCGCCGAGGGCATCACGGCCAGGATCTGGGCCCGGGCGTGGCTCGGACCGTCGTGGACGAACGCAGGCACGACGGCGGCGCCCAGGGTGATGCCGAGGAACACCAGGGACAGCACCCGCGCCAGGTGTCGTCGGCGTACCGCCTGCTTGCGGAACCGGAAGAGGATCGCGACGTCCTCGACCGCCCGACGGGCCGCGGCGGCGCGGCCGGTGGCGACGTACGCCGTGGGACCGGCGTCAGTCGAGGAGAGCGCGGTAGGCACGTGCCCCCTCCTCGCCCGCCATCGTGTCCGCGTCGACGGTGGCGACGCGCGAGCCGCCGCGCATGACCAGCACGGAGCCGCACGCCTGGATGGCGAGGTCACGCAGGTGGGTCGACAGCAGGATGCAGGCGCCACGCGCCCGTGCGTCGGCGATCACGTCGAACGTCGCCTCGACCCCGATCGGGTCGACCCCGTCGAAGGGCTCGTCGAGGAGCAGGACCTGGGGCTCGTGCATGGCGGCGAGGACCACCGACAGCCGACGGCCCATGCCGTGGGAGAAGCCACCGGTCACGCGGTTCATCACGTCGCCGAGCTCGAAGCGCTCGAGCAGGTCACGGGCGCGGTCCTCCCAGTCGTCGAGCCGGCGGAGCCGCGCGCTGAGCTGCAGGTGCTCCCACGGCGTGGCCCGCGGCACCAGGCCGCCGACGTCGGGGCAGTAGCCCGTGAGCTGCTTGACGGTCAGCGCCTCCGTGCGGATGTCGTGGCCCGCCACGGTCACCGTGCCGGCGGTCGGCGGTACGACGCCCGCCAGCACCCGCATGGTGGTGGACTTGCCGGCGCCGTTGCGCCCGAGCAGTGCGGTGGCCTGTCCGGCGTACGCCTGTACGTCGATGCCGGCGACCGCCTCCACCTCGCCGAAGCGCACGTGCAGGCCCCGGACGTCGACGACGGGTTCACTCACGGGGCAAAGTCTCGCAGCGGAGCCAGGACTCTGCCCCGGGAACGTCGAGAAAGTCGGCCCGTGATCCCTCTCTCGGCAACGCCCCAGTCGAGGATGCCGCGATCGAGCCATCCGTGCGATCTCTGCCGGATCTCCTGGAACCGCCCCGCGCCGCCCGTCGTACTCCTTATCCTCGTCGGGTGAACACCACGTGCACGCGACCCGCGGCGGCGCTGCTGGTCGGCGTCCTCCTGCTGGCCCTGACGGCCCTGTCGCTCCAGGGTCCGGCTCAGGCCCACTCGGCCCGACGGGCCGGCTTCTTCTCCGGTCGGCTGATCAACCCGGCCACCGGCAACCCGGTCAAGGGCGCCACGGTCAAGATCTTCGAGATCAACACCGACAACCTCATCGGCCGGGACAAGAGCGGCGCCGAGGGCCGCTTCCGGATCGACGGGGTCCCGGCCGCCGACGAGGAGCTCGACGTCCGGGTCAACGGCTCGGCGGTGCACTACGAGACCGGCTGGGTCGGCTGCAACCACAACGTCGTCCCGTCGTGGGGCGACGCGTGCTCGTTCGGCCAGGGGCGCCAGACTCCCTTCAAGGTCCAGCACCGCTGAACCCTCTCACTTCGACGGGCCGTGGGCGGCTGGCTCAGTTGATGTCGAACTCGTTGCCCTCGGGGTCGAGGAGCGCCACGGCGTAGTGGTCCAGGCCCTCCTCCGTGAGCGTGCGCAGCCGGGTGGCACCGAGCGCCACGAGCCGGGCCGCCTCGGCCTCGACCCGCTCCCGGCGTACGTCGAGGGGCGAGGCCGCGGTCACCGCTTGCGTTCACGTCGATGTGGATCCGGTTCTTGACCGACTTCCGGTCCGGGACGACCTGGAACCAGACGCGCGGACCCTCGCCGTTCGGATCCGTGATGACGTCGGCGCCGCCGCTCAGCTCCTCGTCGGGCACCCCGATCGACCGGTAGAAGTCGTCCCACGAGTCGAAGTCGGCAGGCGGAGGGGCGATCACGTAGTGCAACGCCTCGGCCCAGAAGTGCGCGAGCGGCTCGGGCGAGGTGCAGTCGATCACCAGTTGGTAGGACACAGCCATCTCACGCCTCCGAGGCTTCTCGGTGGGGACTCAGACTGGCACGCCCGCCCCTTGCGTCGAACGGGCGAGGCACGTCGTATCGCCTGCGGTGCCGGCATCCTCCCGGCGGTGCCGGGCGGCGGGGCGGTGCCGCTCGACCTCGGGCGGCTCCGACGCCTGTTCTCAGGTCATCAGCGCATCGGCGTCGGCCTGGCCCACCGCTCCTGCGCGGCCGCTGGTCGCGAGCGTCCCTTCGCCAGGTGCGAGCTCCACCATCGACGGCCCTGGGCAAGCCGGGGCCGCACCGATCTGGCGGACGCGATCCCGTTGTGCCACTTCCACCACCAGCGCATCCACGACAGCGGGTTCCTGCACGCGCAGCTGCCCGACGGCAGCGTCCGGTTCTCGCGTCGGACGTGACTCCCGGCTCAGGCCGGGAAGCGCTCGCCCTTCGCCGCCAGGTCCCGGAGGTACGTCGTCGGCCGGAACCGCTCGCCGTACCGGTCGGCGAGCTCGTCGGCCCGCGTCAGGAAGGCGTCGAGCCCGAGCTCACCGCTCGCCGCCTCGTAGCCGGTCATGAACTGCGCCGCGCCGCCGGTGTTCGCCGGGAAGCCGATGCCCATGATCGACCCGATGTTGGCGGCCGCGGACGACTCGATGACGCCCTCCTCGAAGCACCTCGCGGTCTCCAGCGCCTCGATGAAGAGCATCCGGTCCTTGACGTCCGCGAACTCCGGCTGCTCGGCAGCGACCGGGAAGACCTCGGCCAGACCGGGCCAGATCCCCTGACGCCTGCCGTCGACGTAGTCGTAGAAGCCGGCGCCCTTGAGCCGCGACGGTCGGCCCAGCTCGAGCATCCTGGCGACGACCGGGTCGGCCGGGTGCTCGCCGTACGACGTGCCGTCGCGCTCGGCGGCGTCCTTGGTCGCCTTGGCGATCTTGGCGATCAGCTCCATGTTGAGCTCGTCGGTCAGCTGCAGCGGGCCGACCGGGTAGCCGTCCTGGGTGGCCGCGCGCTCGAGCGACATCGGGGGCACGCCCTCCGCGAGCATCGCCAGCCCCTCGTTGACCATCGTGCCGATGACGCGCGAGGTGTAGAAGCCACGGCTGTCGTTGACGACGATCGGCGTCTTGCGGATCTGGAGCACGACGTCGTACGCCTTGGCCAGGGCCTCGTCCGAGGTCTTCTCGCCTCGGATGATCTCGACCAGCGGCATCTTGTCGACAGGACTGAAGAAGTGCAGCCCGATGAAGTCGGCCGGCCGGTCGACGCCGGTCGCCAGCTCGGTGATCGGCAACGTCGACGTGTTGGAGCACAGCAGCGCGTCGGGGTCCACGTGCCCGGCGATCTCGGCGAAGACCTGGTGCTTGAGGCCGGGGTCCTCGAAGACCGCCTCGATCACCAGGTCGCAGCCCGCCAGGTCGGCGGGGTCGGACGTCGGCGTGATCCGGGCCAGCATCTCCTCGGACTTCTCCCGGGTCAGCTTGCCGTGCTCGATGCCCTTGGCGTTGAGGTTCTCGCTGTAGGCCTTGCCCTTGGCGGCGGCCTCGGCGGACACGTCCTTGAGCACGACCTGCATCCCGGCACGGGCGCAGGAGTAGGCGATGCCGGCGCCCATCATCCCGGCGCCGAGCACGGCCACCTTGGTCGCCCGGAACGTCTCGACGCCCTCGGGACGGAACTTCCCGGCGTTGATCGCCTGCAGGTCGAAGAAGAACGCCTGCGTCATGTTCTTGAAGTTCTGGCCGACCAGCAGCGTGGTCAGGTAGCGGCTCTCGATCCGGCTCGCGGTCTCGAAGTCGAGGCTCGCACCCTCGACCGCCGCGGACAGGATCGCCCGCTGGGCCGGGTAGACGGCACCCTTCGTCTGCTGACGGAGCAGCGCCGGGAACGCCGGCAGGAACGCCGCCAGCTTCGGCGACTGCGGCGTGCCACCCGGCATCCGGTAGCCCTCGCGGTCCCACGGGTTCGTGGCGGCCTCCGGGTCGTCGCGGTGCTCGAGGATCCAGGCCTTCGCGGCCGGCAGGAGGTCGTCACTCGAGGCGACGAGCTCATCCACCAGGCCCTTCGCCTTCGCATCGGCCGGCTTGAAGCGGGTGCCCTGGAGCAGCACCTCCATCAGCGCCGACTGCAGGCCGAGCATCCGTACGACGCGGGTCACGCCGCCGCCTCCGGGCAGCAGGCCGAGCGTGGCCTCGGGCAGGCCGACCAGCGCGGAGCTGTCGTCGACCACGATCCGGTGGTGGCAGGCCAGGCAGATCTCGAAGCCGCCGCCGAGGGCTGCACCGTTGATCGCGGCCACGACCGGGCGCGGGAACCTCTCGAGCCGGCGGAGGTCCGCCTTGATCGACTCGACGCCGGCGAACAACGCGGGTGCGTCCTCGGGCCTCGCCCGGACCGCCTGCGCGAGGTTCGCCCCGGCGAAGAACGTCTTCTTCGCACTGGCCACCACGACGCCGGTTACCGCCTCCTGCGCCACCTCGTCGTACAACCGCTGGACCGCCGCGGCCATGGAGTCGCGGTAGAGCTCGGTCATCGTGTTCGCACTCGCCGTCGGGTCGTCGAGGGTCAGGGTGACGATCCCGTCCTGGTCGCGCTCGTACCGCACGGCAGTCTGCTGCTGGGTCTCGGTCATGGTCTCTTCCGTTGAGAAGTCAGGAATAGTCGGTTGAGGCGTCGCGAAACGTGGTCAGACGACCTCGACGATCGTGGCGATCCCCATGCCGCCGCCGATGCAGAGCGTGGCCAGGCCACGGCGCAGGTCGCGCCGGTGGAGCTCGTCGACCAGGGTGCCGAGGAGCATCGCGCCGGTGGCGCCGAGCGGGTGACCCATGGCGATGGCCCCGCCGTTGACGTTGGTGACCTCGTCGGTGATGCCCATGTCCTTCATGAAGCGCATCGCCACCGCGGCGAAGGCCTCGTTCATCTCCCACAGGTCGATGTCGTCGACCCCCAGACCCGCCTTGGCGAGCGCCTTGCGGGCGGCTGGGGCCGGACCGGTCAGCATGATCGTGGGGTCAGCACCCGACACCGCCGTCATCACGATGCGAGCGCGCGGAGTGAGCCCGAGCTGGCGGCCGATCTCCTCGGTCCCGACGACCACGAGCGAGGCGCCGTCGACGATGCCGGAGGAGTTGCCCGCATGGTGCACGTGGTCGATCCGCTCGACCCAGTGGTACTTCTCCAGCGCGACGTCGTCGAAGCCGGCATCGCGCCCGATCGAGGCGAAGCTCGGCTTCAGGCCCGCCAGGCCCTCGACCGACGTGTCGGGGCGCACCAGCTCGTCGTGCTCCAGCACGGTGAGGCCGTTGGCGTCCTTGACGGGTACGACGGCCTCGGCGAAGTAGCCGTTGGCCCACGCCTTCGCGGCGCGGTGGTGCGACTCGGCGGCGTACGCGTCGACGTCCTCGCGACCCCAGCCCTCGAGCGTGGCGATCAGGTCGGCGCCGATGCCCTGCGGGACGAAGCCGGTGGTCAGTGCGGTGGCCGGGTCCATCGCCCAGGCGCCGCCGTCCGAGCCCATGGGTACCCGGCTCATCGACTCGACGCCGCCGGCCAGGATCAGGTCCTCGAACCCGCTCCGGACACGTGCCGCGGCCTGGTTGACCGCCTCGAGGCCGGAGGCGCAGAAGCGGTTGAGCTGTACGCCGGCCACGGTCTCGGGGTAGCCGGCCGCGAGCGCGGCGGTCTTGGCGATGTCGCCACCCTGTTCGCCGATCGGCGTCACGACGCCGAGGACGACGTCGTCGACGCGCTTCAGGTCCAGCGACGGGTTGCGGACCTGGACCTCCTCGAGCAGGCCGACCATGAGGTCCACCGGCTTCACCTCGTGGAGCCCGCCCACCGCCTTGCCCTTGCCGCGCGGCGTACGGAGGTGGTCGTAGACGAATGCTTGCGGAGGTGATGGAGCCATGCCTCCGATTGTGACACTCTTACTGTCATGGTCGTCAAGGAGGACAGGGCTGTGGAACCGGTCACGCTGCCCGCGGTTTCACTGATGACCGTTCAAGAGCTCACCGAGCGCGTCGGCATGAGCGTGCGCAACGTCCGCTTCTACACGAGCAAGGGCCTGGTACCGCCACCGTTGCGACAGGGACGAAGCGGCTACTACACCGCCGACCACGTGGCCCGGCTAGAGCTCGTGCAGGAGCTCCAGGGCCACGGCTTCACCCTCTCGGCGATCGAGAGGTACGTCGCGCGCATCCCCGCGAACGCGTCGCCGGAGGACATCGCCCTGCACCGGACGATGCTCGCCCCCTGGATGGCCGACTCCCACGAGGAGCTCGGGCGAACCGAGCTGGAGCGGCGTGCCGGGCGCGCCCTCGACGACCACGCCCTGGAGACGCTGGAGGCCCTGGGCGTCGTACGCCCGCACGGCCGTGGCCGGTTCCAGGTCTCGATGTCGCAGCTGGGGGTGGGGCTCGGACTGCTCGACCTCGGCTACCCGATCGAGGCCGCCCGCGCCGCGGCCCACGTGTACGCCGTCCACGGTCGCGCCATCGCCGAGGAGCTCTACGAGCTGTTCCGGACCAGGGTCTGGCCGGTCTACAAGGAGCAGGGGATGTCACCGGAGCGGATCCAGGAGGTCGTCGAACGCCTCAAGCCGCTCTCCATCGCCTCGCTCGTCCAGGCCTACGAGGCCGGCATGGACGAGACCCGACGGGTCAACATCGCCAAGCGCGCGCGCTGACCGGTGTCGAAGACCGACCGCTGGGTACGACGCCCGACGTGACGCCGCCACTCCGCATCCTCGTCACCGGCGCCACCGGCTTCATCGGCCGCCGCCTGGTCCCGGCGCTCATCGACGACGGGCACCACCCGCGCCATCCTCCCCCGGCGCCGGCGGGCATCGTTCTCGCCCACTGCCCGGTCCACCCGGGATCGTCGTCGGCGAGGGCGGCATCTCCTGGGAGCTCACCCGGCAGCTGGTGAAGAACCTGCCCGCGATGGTCGTGCCCCAGTGGATCTCGACCCGGACCCAACCGATCGCCGTCGACGACACCCATCACGTCGGCCACCCCACGGTCGGCCTCCCGCTCCGGAGACGCCGAAGAGGCCCCGCCGTAGTGGCGGGACCTCCCCGGGAGTCGGTGACGTTCAGCTCTGGAACGTGTCCTTGAGGTTCCCGGCGGCGTCCTTGAGGTGCTCGCCCGCCTTCTTGACCTTGGCCTCGCCCTGGTCCGCCTTGCCCTCAGCCTCGAGGTTCTCGTTGCCCGTGGCCTTGCCGGCGGACTCCTTCACCTTGCCCTTGAGGTCCGTTGCCTCGTTGTCGGCCTTGTCGTCCATCCCCATCGCTGGCTCCCTTCTCTCAGATACCTCCTCCACCGAAGCACAGGGCGGCATCGGCCGAGCACCCCCGCAGGGGTGAGCGGTCACGTGAGGCGGAGCACGTCGTCGTCCAGCGCGGCCCGGCGAAGCGTGCGCCGATCGTGGAGGTAGCTCTGCCGCAGCCGCCACGGCTCGCGGTCGCCCTGACGTGGCAGCTGGTCGAGCGCGCGGAGCACGTAGCCGGACGTGAAGTCCATGAACGGCTGCTCGCCGACCGTCGGGTCGCGGACGGGTACGACGCGCCGGTAGCCGTGCGCGGCCATCGAGGCCAGGAGGCGGCAGCAGAAGTCCGCCACCAGGTCCACCTTCAGGGTCCACGACGCGTTGGTGTAGCCGACGGTGAAGACGAAGTTGGGCACGCCCGTGAGCATCAGGGCCCGGTAGGTCATCTGCTGCGCGGGGTCGACGACCTCCCCGTCGACGACGAGCTCGATGCCGCCGAACGGCGAGAGCCTCAGCCCGGTCGCGGTCACGATCAGGTCGGCGTCGAGGTGTCGGCCGCCGGTCAGCACGATCCCGTCGGCGTCGAGCCGCTCGATGGTCGAGGTCACCACCTCCGCCCGGCCACGTCGTACGGCCTTGAACAGGTCGGCGTCCGGCACGAAGCACATCCGCTGGTCCCATGGCTGGTAGCTCGGCGTGAAGTGGGTGTCGACGTCGTACCCCTCGGGCAGCAGGGCGACGTTCTGCTTGCGGATCATCCGCTTCACGACGGACGGTCTGCTGCGTGAGAGGCGGTACCACACCGCGGTGGTGAGGATGTTCTTCCACCGGACGAGCAGGTGTGCGAGACGGGCCGGCAGGCGCCGGCGCAGCCTCATCGCCACCGGGTCGCGGGTGGGCAGGCTCATCACGTACGACGGCGAGCGCTGCAGCATCGTCACGTGGGCCGCGTCGGTGGCCAGCGTCGGGACCAGAGTCACCGCCGTCGCGCCACTGCCGATCACCACGACCCGTCGGCCGGTCCACTCGAGGTCCGCCGGCCAGTGCTGCGGGTGGACGATCGCGCCGCCGAACTCCTCGGCCCCGACCAGCTCCGGCTCGTGACCGCGCTCGTAGTCGTAGTAGCCGCGGCAGCTCCACAGGAAGCCGGCCGTGAACGTCACGGTCTCACCCGCGTGCTCCGCCTGGACGGTCCACTGCGACTCGTCGCTGCTCCAGCGGGCCCGCACGACGCGATGGTCGTACCTGACGTGGCGGTCCACGTCATACTCGCGGGCGGTCTCGCGCAGGTAGTCGAGGATGCGCTCGCCCGAGCCGAGCGACCTCTCGTCGAGCCAGGGCTTGAAGCGGTAGCCCATCGTGTACATGTCGGAGTCCGAGCGCACGCCCGGATAGCGGAACAGGTCCCACGTGCCGCCGCTGACCGCCCTCGCCTCCAGCACGACGTACGACGTGTGCGGCAGCTCGCGGTTCAGGTGCGCCGCAGCGCCGATGCCGGACAGCCCCGCGCCGATGATCAGGACATCGACGTGCTCGCCACCTTGACGGACTGACGCCGTCACGCCTGGACCGCCGCGCCCGAGGCGATCAGGGCGTCCACGTCCGTGATGCCCCAGGCGGTCAGTGCCTCCCGGGTGTCCTGACCGGCGATCGCGGGCGGGGGTGTGGTGAGCGACGAGCTGGTCCGGGAGAAGCGCGGCGCCGGGGCGGGCTGCGCGATCCCGTCCCGGTCCACGAAGGTGCTGCGCGCGGTCAGGTGCGGGTGCCCGAAGGCCTCGCTGAGCGGCAGGACCGGTGCGACGCACGCGTCGGAGCTGCCGAAGACCTCGACCCACGCCGCCTGGGTCCTCCCGGCGACCGCCTCGGAGATCAGGCGGCGGAGCTCGGGATGGTTCGTGGGGTCGGTGCGGTCGGGCGCGGTGTCGGCGATGCCGAGGAGCCGCACGAGCTCGTCGTAGAACGCGGGCTCGAGCGCGCCGACCGCGAGGTGCTTGCCGTCGGACGTCCCGTAGACGTCGTAGAACGGGGCACCCCCGTCGAGGAGGTTGCCGGCGCGCTCCTCGCGCAGCAACCCTGCGGCGTACATCCCGGCCGCCATGGCGTTGAGATGGGCTGTTCCGTCGACGATCGCCGCGTCGACGACCTGGCCCAGTCCGGAGACGCGGGCCTCGAGCAGGGCGGCCAGGACGCCGATCACGAGGTACGTCGAGCCGCCCCCGAAGTCGCCCACGAGGTTGCCCGGGAACATCGGCCGGGCCGGGTCCTGGCCCATGCCGAAGAGGGCGCCGGTGATCGCGATGTAGCCCAGGTCGTGGCCGGCGGTCGACGCGAGCGGGCCGTCCTGGCCCCAGCCGGTCATCCGGCCGTAGACCAGGCGCGGGTTGCGGGTCAGGCACGCATCCGGGCCGAGCCCGAGCCGCTCGGTCGTGCCCGGGCGGAGGCCCTCGACCAGCACGTCGGCGTTCTCGACCAGGTCGAGCACGGCGGCGACCCCGTCGGGGTGCTTGAGGTCGAGGGCGACGCTCGGCCGGCCGCGGTTGAGCACGTCGGTCGTCCCTCCGGTACCGGGCTGCCCCCCTGGCCGGTCGACGCGGATCACGTCGGCGCCGAGGTCGGCCAGGATCAGGCACGCATGCGGGCCCGGCCCGATCCCTGCGAGCTCCACGACCCTGACCCCGCGCAACGGACCGGTGCCCTGGCCGAGTGCGAGACTCATGCCGCCGATCATGCCGGACGGCCTCGCCGAGCTGCGGTTTGGGACCAAACGGCGACATTTCGGCCCGAAAACCTGCGGTTTGGGACCAAACGGTGGGGGTGACGGTCACCACCCCCAGGGGTCAGGAGTGGGGGAGAACCCGGGCCAGGAACTTTCGGGTGCGGTCCTGGTGGGGGTGGCTCAGGATCTCCGAGGGCGGTCCCTGCTCGAGGATCCGACCCTGGTCCAGGAAGCAGACGGTGGTGGCGATGTCGCGGGCGAAGCTCATCTCGTGGGTGGCCAGGATCATGGTGGTGCCCCGCTCGGCCAGGTCGCGGACGATGGTGAGCACCTCGCCGACCAGCTCGGGGTCGAGGGCGGCGGTGATCTCGTCGAGCAGGAGCAGGGTCGGCTGCGTGCACAGCGCCCGGACCAGCGCCGCCCGCTGCTGCTGGCCACCGGACATCCGGTCGGGGTGCTTGTCGGCCTGGTCGGCCAGCCCGAACTGGGCGAGGAGGCCCTGCGCGCGCTCCTCCGCCTCCGCCTTCGGTACGCCGTGCACGCGGCGCGGCGCGAGGGTGCAGTTGTCGAGCACCGTCATGTGGGGGAAGAGGTTGTAGGCCTGGAACACCATCCCCATCCGGCTGCGAACCGCGCGCCGGTCGACCCGCGGGTCGGAGATCTCGCGACCTTCGAACTCGATGACGCCGTCGTCGACGTCCTCGAGCAGGTTGAGGCAACGCAGGAGCGTCGACTTGCCGGAGCCCGACGACCCGATCAGGCAGACCACGTCGTGCGGTTCGAGGCGCAGCGAGACGTCCGCGAGCACGACCTTGTCGCCGTACGCCTTGCGGACGTCGGTCACCTCGAGCAGCGCGTCACTCATCGGGCACCCGAGAACTGGCGCCGGAGCGCCCGCCGCCCGAGCCAGTCGGTGAACCTGGTGAGCGGGATGGTCAGGGCGATGAACAGCACGGCCGCGACGACGAGGGAGGTGTAGTTGAAGTTGTAGTTGTTGTAGTCCTGGGCCGAGAACATCGCCTCGAAGACGAAGATCACCGAGAGCAGCGCCGTGTCCTTCTGCAAGGAGATGAAGTCGTTGAGCAGCGGAGGAGTCACCCGCCTCGTCGCCTGCGGCAGGATCACGAACTGCATCGACTGCCAGCGGCTCAGGCCGAGCGTGTCGGCACTCGCCAGTTGCGAGGGGTGGATCGACTCGATGCCGGCCCGGAAGACCTCGGACACGTAGGCGCCGTACGAAAGGACCAGGGCGCCGGTGCCGAGCCACATCGTGTTGGTGGTGACGCCCGTCAGCTCCAAGGCGGGGATCCCGAGCCCGGCCAGGTAGACGAGGAGGATGGTCGGGATGCCGCGGAAGACGTCGGCGTACACGACGGCGAGCACCCGGAACGGCAGCATCATCGGCGACACCGAGGACCGCACTACGGCCACCGACGCCCCGAGCACGAGGATGAAGGGCTCCGCGACCAGGAAGATCACGATGTTCTTCCCGAATCCGCGGATCACCTCGGGGAAGGCGGCCTTGGCCTGCCCCCAGTTGAAGAACAGCTCCCGGACGCTGTCCCAACCGGGCGACGAGGTGATCCCGACGCCCAGCAGGCCGAGCACGACCACGAGGGCGACCGAGGCCACGGTGACATCGCGCCGGGCGCGCTGACGACGTACCGCGCGGCGCTCGAGCTCGCGACGGCTCGGCTCCCAGGAGACCTCGGTCGGGCTCACTTCAGGACGGGCACGTCGACCGTGTCGGAGAGCCACTTCTTCTGGATCGCGGCCAGGCTGCCGTCGCCCCTGAGGTTGGTCAGCGCCTGGTTGACGCACGAGACCAGCGGGTTGCCCTTCTGGAAGAGCATGCCGAACTGCTCCGGCTGGCCGCCGGTCGACTCGAACTGGCCGACGATGGTGCCGTGCGGGATCTCGGCGGCGGTGAGGTAGAACGCCGTCGGCAGGTCGGCGACGATCGCCTCGACCTGGCCGTTGAGCAGCGCCTGCTTCGCGTCGTTGGTGTTCTGGAAGACCACCGCGTCGCTGTCCGGCTGGATCTGGTCGCGGATCGCGGTCAGCGACGTGGTGCCGGTCTGGGCGCCGATCTTGTACTTCTTGAGGTCGGCCAGGCTCGTCGCGCTCGAGACCGGTGAGCCCTTCACGGCGACGATCGCCTGCGCGGCGTTGTAGTAGCCGTCGGAGAAGTCGACCACCTTGGCGCGGGCGGGCGTGATCGAGATCTGGTTGATGTCGAAGTCGAAGTGCTTCGGGCCCGGCGCGTACGACGCGTTGAACGGCACCTTGGTCCAGGTGACCGCGCTCGTGTCGAACCCCAGCTGCTGGGCGACGGCGTACGCCACGGCCGACTCGTAGCCCTTGCCGTTGGACGGGTCGTTGTTGCGGAACCACGGGTCGTACGCCGGTGAGTCGGTGCCGACGGTCAGGACCCCGGACTTCAGGGTCTTGCCCTGGGCACAGTCGGCCGGGGTCTGGTTCGGGCTGGTCTGGGTGCCGGTGACCGTCGAGCTTGCCTGCGGCGCGCACCCGAGCGCGAGGAGCATGAGCGGAACGAGGACGGCAGCCGTTCGAGGCGTGCGCATGGCGGAGAGAATACGGGTAGGAGCCGGTCAGTGGTGACCGGCGTGCTCCTCGTGGAAGCCGTGGATCACGGCGTGGCCCTTGCCGCGCTCCATCAGCCAGTGGTTCACCGGGACCGCGGCGACGAACGCGACCGCCAGCGAGACGACCAGCGACCACCAGAACAGCGGGGAGTCCAGGGTCGCGGCCATGGCGCCGGGGACGAAGAGCAGGAACACGTTGTCGACGATCTCCATCGTCAGGATCGAGACCGTGTCGCTGGCCAGCGCGGCCCGGGCCGCGGTCCGGCTGTCGGCGCCCGCACGTCGTACGCCGGTGTAGGTCAGCAGGTAGCCGAAGAAGAAGGCCAGCACGACCGAGAGCACGATGCTGCCGGCGTTGCCCCAGCCCCACCAGGTGGAGAGCAGCATCCCGACGACCTCACCGATCGCGCAGCCGGTGAGACAGTGACGGGTCGCGGTCAGGGCCATCCGCCAGCTCGCGTCCATGTCGAGCACCCTACCCCCGGGGGGTATATGGATGCAACCGAGGTCACACGGCCCAGCGGGTCCGCGGGCGCCGGTTCGCCTGTTCAATGGCGCGGGTGAGCTATCCGCACCTGCTCGACCCGATCACCCTAGGCGACCTGACATTGCGCAACCGCGTGGTCATGGGCTCGATGCACACCGGGCTCGAGGACCGGATCCGCGACCTCCCGGCTCTCGCGGCGTACGTCGCCGAACGCGCACGCGGCGGGGTCGGCCTGATCATCACCGGCGGCTTCGCGCCGGACCGGCGGGGCTGGCTCAAGCCGCTCGCCGCGGACATGACCACGCGTCTCCAGGCGATGCGACACCTCGAGGTGACCGAGGCCGTCCACGAGGCCGGCGGCGCGATCGCGCTGCAGGTGCTGCACGCGGGGCGCTACGGGTACCACCCGTTCAGTGTCAGCGCGTCACGCGCCAAGTCGCCGATCACGCCGTACCGGCCGTCGGCGCTCAGCACTAAGGGCGTCGACCGGACCGCGAGCCGCTTCGCCCGAGCGGCCCGGCTGGCCCAGAAGGCGGGGTACGACGCCGTCGAGATCATGGGCTCCGAGGGCTACCTGATCAACCAGATGCTGGCCCGACGCACCAACGACCGCAGCGACGCTTGGGGCGGCTCGGCCGCCAAGCGGATGCGCTTCCCGGTCGAGGTGGTACGACGGACCCGTGAGGCCGTGGGCGACTACTTCCCGATCGTCTACCGGATCTCGCTCCTCGACCTCGTCGACGGTGGGCAGACCTGGGACGAGGTGGTCGACCTCGCGCACGGCCTCGAGGAGGCCGGTGCCACCGTGCTGAACACCGGCATCGGCTGGCACGAGGCGCGGGTGCCGACGATCATCACGCAGGTGCCGCGTGGCGCCTGGCGATCCGCCACCGCACGGCTCAAGGCCGAGGTCACGGTCCCGGTCTGCGCCTCGAACCGGATCAACACCCCCGAGCTCGCCGAGGAGATCCTCGCCTCCGGGGAGGCCGACCTGGTCTCCCTGGCCCGGCCGCTGCTCGCCGACCCGGAGTTCGTGGCCAAGGCCGCCGCCGGACGAGCCGACGAGATCAACACCTGCATCGCCTGCAACCAGGCCTGCCTCGACCACGTCTTCGCCAACCGAAGGGCGTCGTGCCTGGTCAACCCGCGGGCCGCCCGCGAGACCGAGCTGGTGCTGGTGCCGATCGCGGTGCGTGGTTCCAAGACGGGCGCCGGCGCGCCCTCCTCACCCACCGTCGGTGGACAGGCTCCGCTGGTTGAGGAGGTTGCGCAGCAACCGTCTCGGAACCAGCGCCCCACGGTCGCCGTGGTCGGGGCCGGGCCGGCCGGGCTGGCGGCCGCGGCGAGCGCCGCGGAACGCGGCTTCGCGGTGACCCTCTTCGAGCAGGCGCCCGAGGTCGGCGGCCAGTTCCGGCTGGCGATGCGGGTCCCCGGCAAGGAGGAGTTCGCGGAGACGCTGCGCTACTTCAGCCGCAGGCTCGAGGTACTGGGCGCCGAGGTGCGCCTCGGTACGGCGCCCACGGCGGCCGAGCTCGCGCCGTACGACCAGGTGATCGTGGCCACCGGCGTGACCCCGCGCGTGCCCGTGCTCGAGGGCGTCGACCACCCGATCGTCGCGACGTACGCCGAGGTGCTCTCCGGGCGGGTCGTGCCGGGCCGGCGCGTCGCCGTCGTCGGGGCCGGCGGCATCGGGGTCGACGTCAGCCATTTCCTGACCCACGACCCCGCGGACGGGCTCGACGACTGGATGGCGCACTGGGGCGTCGGCGACCCGGCGCTGCACCCGGGCGGCCTCACCGAGCCCAAGCCCCGGAACCCGATCCGCGAAGTGACCCTGATCCAGCGCAAGACCACGCCGATCGGTGTCGGGCTCGGCAAGACCAGCGGCTGGGCCCATCGCGCCGTGCTCAAGCAGTCCGGGATCCGCCTGCTCGGCGGCGCGTCGTACGACCGGATCGACGACGCCGGCCTCCACCTGACCGTCGACGGCGAGCCGATGACGCTCGAGGTCGACCAGGTCGTGCTCTGCGCCGGCCAGGAGTCGGTCCGGAGCCGGTACGACGAGCTGGTGGCGGCCGGCGTCCCGGCCCACCTGATCGGCGGCGCCGACGTGGCCGCCGAGCTGGACGCCAAGCGCGCCATCGAGCAGGGCACGCGCGTCGTGGCCGCCCTCCCCTGCTGAGTGCTGCCCGCACGCACGCTTCCCTAGACTCCCCGCATGCGGATCACCGTCATCGGCTGTGGCTATCTCGGAGCGACCCACGCCGCCGCGATGGCCGAGCTAGGGCACGAGGTCCTCGGCATGGAGATCGACCCGGCCAAGCGCCGGGCACTGGGCGAGGGCCGGGTCCCGATGTACGAGCCGGGCCTCGCCCTCCTCCTCTCGCGCCACGTCAGCTCCGGTCGGCTGCGGTTCACCGACTCCTACGAGGAGGTCGCCGCGTTCGGAGACCTCCATTTCCTGTGCGTCGGTACGCCGCAGAAGCCCGAGGGACTCGCCGCCGACGTGAGCCAGGTCGAGGCCGCGGTCGCGGGACTGGCTCCCCACCTCGCGGGCCCGAGCCTGCTGGTCGGCAAGTCGACCGTCCCGGTCGGCACCGCCGAGCGCCTGTCGATGCGGCTCGCGGCGCTGGCTCCGGCGGGCGACGAGGCGCTGCTGGCGTGGAACCCGGAGTTCCTCCGCGAGGGCTTCGCGGTCGAGGACTCGCTGCATCCCGACCGGATCGTCTTCGGCCTCACCGACGGTCGCGCCGAGAAGGTGCTGCGCGACTTCTACGCCCCCATGATCGACGCCGGCACACCCGTCGTGGTCACGGACTTCGCGACCGCAGAGCTGGTCAAGGTCGCCGCCAACGCCTTCCTGGCCACCAAGATCTCGTTCATCAACGCGATGGCCGAGGTGTGCGAGGTCACCGGCGCCGACGTGGTCGACCTCGCCGACTCGATCGGGTACGACGCACGCATCGGCCGCCGCTTCCTGCAAGCCGGCATCGGCTTCGGGGGCGGCTGCCTGCCCAAGGACATCCGGGCGTTCGTGCACCGGGCCGGCGAGCTCGGTGTCGAGGACGCGATGACGTTCCTGCGTCACGTGGACGACGTGAACCAGCGGCAGCGCGAGCGCGTCGTCCACGTCGCCCACGCCATGGTCGGCGGCTCCGTGGACGGTGCCCGGATCGCTGTCTGGGGAGCCTCGTTCAAGCCCGACAGCGACGACGTGCGCGACTCGCCCGCGCTCTGGATCGCCGGACAGCTCCACCTGAGCGGCGCCCGGGTACAGGTCTACGACCCCCGCGCCAACGCGACCGCCCGCGTCATGTTCCCGACGCTCACGTACGCCGAGTCCGCGGTCGAGGCGTGCCGCGACGCCGACCTGGTGCTCCACCTGACCGAGTGGCCCGAGTTCCGCGAGATCGGCCCCACCGACCTCGACGGCGTGGTCCGCCGCCCGCGGCTCTTCGACGGACGCAACGTGCTCGACCTGGAGGCCTGGCGCTCCGCCGGCTGGACCGCCCGGGCGGTCGGTCGTCGTTGAGCGGACGGCGCTCACCGGCCACTGCTGCTCAGTTGTCGGGCGGCTGCATCTTGATCGTGTCGGCGTACCACTCGAACGACCGCTTCGGGATGCGCTCGTGGGTCTCCTGGTCGACGTACACCAGACCGAAGCGCTGGGTGTGGCCCTCGGCCCACTCGAAGCCGTCCATCAGCGACCGCGTGTAGTAGCCGCGGACGTCGACTCCGGCGCGTACGGCGACGGCGACGGCGCGCAGGTGGGCGTCGAGATAGTCGATCCGCTCCTGGTCGTCGACCACACCGTGCTCGTCGGGGCCGCTGACGTAGGAGCAGCCGGACCCGGTGATCACGATCGGCGGCAGGGCGGCCCGATAGCGGGCGCGCAGCGTGATCAGCCACTCGCGGAGCGCGTCCGGCACGACCGGCCAGCCGAAGTCGGTGGTCGGGTAGCCGACGAGGTCGAGCGTCTCGAAGGGCATCGGGGAGTCCTCGTCGGAGGCCGCGATGCGCATCGGGTTGTAGTAGGTGACGCCGTAGAAGTCGAGCGGCTGGCGGATCGTGGCCAGGTCACCGGGCTTGATCACCGGCTCGACCAGCGGGGCCAGGTCGTAGGGGTAGCGGCCGAACAGCATCGGCTCGGCGAACATGCCGTTCCAGACCGCGTCGAACAGCTTCGAGGCGCCGACGTCCGCCTCGTCGTCGCTGGCCGGCCACATCGGTGCGTGGTTGTTGGCGCACCCGACACTGCTCGCCCCGCTGGTCCGCAGGGCGATCGCCGCGCGACCGTGGGCGAGCAGGAGGTGGTGCGCGATCCGCAGAGCCTCGAAGGTGAGCGCCCGGCCCGGCGCGTGGGTGCCCAGGCCGTAGCCCAGGATCGCGGCGACGTTCGGTTCGTTGACGGGGATCCAGTGCTCGACCCGGTCGGACAGCCGCTCCGCGACCAGCCCGGCGTACTCCCCGAAACGGTCGGCGGTGTCGCGGTTGAGCCAGCCACCCGAGTCCTCGAGCGCCTGTGGCAGGTCCCAGTGGTAGAGCGTCGCCATCGGCTGGATCCCGCGGTCGAGCAGGCCGTCGACCAGACGCTCGTAGAAGTCGAGCCCGGCAGCGTTGACGTGGCCCGAGCCGGTGGGCTGGATCCGTGACCACGACATCGAGAAGCGGTAGCCACCCACGCCGAGACGCTGCATGAGGTCGAGGTCCTCTTCGAAGCGGTGGTAGTGGTCGCTCGCGACGTCGCCCGTGGTGCCGTCGACGATGCGCCTGGGCTCGTGGCTGAACGTGTCCCAGATGCTCCGACCCTTGCCGTCCTCGGCGGCCGCTCCCTCGACCTGGTACGCCGCAGTGCCGGCACCGAACCGGAAGCCCGGTGGGAGCAGAGGGTGAGCCACGGGGATCATTGTGGGGGTGAGTGTGATTGTTCGGAGACGATTGGACCGGTTCTTGACTCGCGAGTCAGCCCGTCAGGCCTGGCACTCGTTCTCCTTCGGGACGTCGTACGACCCCGAGCGTACGTCGTTCGGACCCCTCGTCGCATTGAACGACGAGCTGCTCGGTCCGGGCGCCGGACACGCCGCCCACGAGCATGCGGACGTCGTCCTGGTGACCTGGGTGGTGCTCGGCGAGCTGAGCCACACCGACGAGTCGGGGACGACGCGCCAGCCGGCCGGCGAGCTCGCCGTCACCTACGCCGGCACCGGTACGACGCACAGTGAGGTCGCCGCGGAGGGCGCGACGCGGTTCGTGCAGATGTGGCTGAGCCCCGGCGATGCCGGCGGCCCGCCGACGCGCGAGACAGCCGTCCCCGACCTCGGCGGCGGCGGTCTGGTGCAGGTGGCCGGCACGACCGGGCTGCCGCTGGGCGTGCCGGGGGCCGACCTGTGGCTGGGCGCCCTCGCCGCCGGTGCGACGGTCACACTGCCCGAGGTCCCGCGTGTCTATGCGTTCGTGGTGACCGGTGCGCTCGCCCGCTCGAGCCTGGCCGAGCCGCTCGCGGCCGGCGACGCCTTCGAGATCACTCGCGCCGACCCCGACGCCCAGGCCGATCGAGCGCTGTCGGTCACGACGGCCGTCCCGACTCAGCTGCTGGTCTGGGCCTTCGCCGACTGATCTCAGGGGACCAGGACGCCGGGGTTGAGGATCCCGTCGGGATCGACCGCGTTCTTGACGGCGTGCAGCACCGCCAACCCGACCGGCCCGATCTCCGACCCGAGCCACGGCTGGTGGTCGGTGCCGACGGCGTGGTGGTGGGTGATCGTGGCCCCCGACGACACGATCGCGTCCATGGCGGCGGCCTTGGCCGCGCGCCAGCGCGCGAGCGGGTCGTCGCCCTCGGCGGCGGCCACCGTGAAGTACAGCGACGCCCCGGTCTCGTAGACGTGCGAGACATGGCACAGCACGAGTGCCGACTCACCGAGTGACGCCTTCAGCGCGGCCGTCACCGCGTCGTACACCTCGCGCAGGCGTGACCAGTAGGTCGCGGTCTCCAACGTTTCCACGAGCACGCCGACGTCGAGCATCGAGTCGCGGAGGTACGGCGCGTGGAAGCGGCCGGCGGCCCAGGCCAGGCCCGGCTCCGCACCGGCCGGCTCGCCACCGAGCTCGGTCAGCGCCGTCGTGACCGCGTGCCGCCGGCCGTCGACGGCCAGGGGCGTGCCCTCGTAGCCGACGATCATCAGGCAGCCGCCTGACGAGCCGTCGCCGACCGAGTCGGGGTCGGCGAGGTTGAGCGCCGTCTCGGTCTCGTCCGAGAGCCGGATGAGGGTCGGCAGCAGCTGCGCCTGGGCCAGTGTGCGCAGGGCGTCGGCACCGGCCCGGAACGACGGCCAGCGCCAACCCTCGTAGCCGCGCACAGCAGGAAGGTGGCGTACCCGGAGCGTGACCGACGTGATCACGCCCAGGGCGCCTTCGGACCCGAGGAACAGCTGGCGCAGGTCGGGCCCGGCCGCGCTCATCGGTGCGTGCCCGAGGACGACCGGTCCGACCGGCGTCGCCACCGTCAAGCCGGTCACCAGCGCGTCGAAGCGGCCGTAGCCGGCCGACGACTGTCCGCTCGAGCGCGTCGCGGCGAAGCCACCGATCGTTGCGAACTCGAAGGACTGCGGGTAGTGGCCGAGCGTCAGCCCGTGCTCGGCAAGCAGCGCCTCGGCCTCGGGCCCGCGCAGGCCGGGCTCCAGAGTGGCCGTCATCGAGACGGCGTCGACGGCGAGGAGCCGCTTCATCCGGACCAGGTCGAGGCTCAGCACTGCCGCGAACCCTTCGCGCCGCGCGACCAGCCCGCCGACGACCGACGTACCCCCGCCGAACGGGACGACCGCGAGCCGATGCCGAGCCGCCACCTCGAGCACGGCCTGCACCTGGTCGGCGTCGGCCGGTCGGACCACCACGTCCGGTGCGTCGGTGAGGTCGCCCGCCCGGGCGCGGAGCAGGTCGGGGGTCGACTTGCCGCGCGTGCGCAGGCGGCGGGTCTCGTCGTCGGTGCGGACGTGGTCCGCGCCGAGCAGAGAGGTCAGCTCGTCCCTGGCCACCGCGGGCAGCGCGACCGGTGGCAGCGACACCGCCGCGTCGTCGGCGACAGTGCGGTCGGCGGTCGGGAAGACCAGGTCAACCAGCGCGCGGGCACTCTGCGGCAGCGCGCCGGCCTCGGCCGCGTCGCCCCAACGGGTCGGGTGCATCTCTCGGGTCATGTGTTACAGTGTGACACATGTCGTCACTTCGTCACAACGTCGACGCCGACCCGACGACCGCCTACCTCGACGCGGCCCGCGCCTGCATCCTCGACGTCGGCTGGCGGCGTACGACGCTCACCGAGGTCGCCCGCCGAGCGGGCGTCAGCCGGATGACGATCTACCGTGCCTGGCCCGACATGCCGGCCGTCCTGGGCGACCTGATGACCCGCGAGTGGGGCCAGATCGTGGCGCGTGCGGTGGCCGAGGCCGACGCGCGGCTCGGCGCGCGGGCGACCGCGGCCGACCGGCTCGTCGCGGAGGTCGTGGCCACGGCCCTCGCACTGCGCGACGACGAGCTCTTCGTGCGCATCGTCGAGCTCGACGCCGAGCTCCTGCTGCCCTACCTGCTGACCCGTCGCGGGCGCAGCCAGCAGGCGATCGCCGACATGACCGTGGGCCGGATCCGCGAGGGCCAGGCCGACGGCAGCATCCGCGACGGACAGCCGGTCGTCATCTCGCGGGCCCTCCTCCTGGCCTCCCACGGGTTCGTGTTGAGCGTCCACACGATGGTCGACGACGACGTCGACGAGGCCGACCTGGACGCCGAGCTCGAGCTCCTGGTCCGCCGGATGCTGCAGGCATGACCACGACACGCTTGATCCGGGCGGGCCTGGAAGGTGCTCCGCTGGACGTCGACGTCCTGGTCGTGGGCCTCGGCGCGACCGGCGCCGGCTGCGCCCTCGACGCGACCGCCCGCGGGCTGAGCGTGCTCGCCGTCGACGCCCACGACCTGGCCTTCGGTACGTCGCGCTGGTCGAGCAAGCTGGTGCACGGCGGGCTCCGCTATCTCGCCAACGGCCAGGTGGGGGTCGCCCGCGAGAGTGCCGTCGAGCGCGGCATCCTGATGGAGGTCACCGCACCGCACCTGACCCACGCCTTGCCGATGCTGCTACCGCTCGACTCCCGCACCGGACGCCGGCAGGCGGCGCTGCTGCGTGCCGGGGTCGGCGCGGGCGACTGGCTACGGATCGCCGCCCGCACCTCCCGCGAGACGCTGCCGCGTCCCCGGAGCGTCTCGGCGACCGAGACCCGCCACCTGGCGCCGGTCCTGCGCCCCGACGTGCGCGGCGCGATCCTGTCGTGGGACGGCCAGCTCGAGGACGACGCGCGCCTGGTGACGACCATCGCCCGCACCGCAGCCGGTCTGGGCGCCGAGATCCGCACCCGCGCCCGTGTGGTCGAGCTGAGCGGCACGGGGGCAGTGCTGCGTGACGAGCTCACCGGCACGACGTACGACGTCACGGCACGGGCGGTCGTCAACGCGGCCGGCGTCTGGGCCGGCGGCCTGGTCGACGACGTACGCCTGCGCCCGAGCCGCGGCACCCATCTCGTGGTGCGCGGCGAGGCCCTGCCCGGGCTGCAGGTGGCGCTCACGCTGCCGGTGTACGGCGAGCACAACCGCTTCCTCAACGTCCTGCCCCAGCCCGACGGCCTCTGCTACATCGGCCTCACCGACGAGCCGATCGACGGCGACCCGCCCGACGTACCAGAGCCGAGCGGGTCCGAGCTCGACTTCCTCGTCGCCACCGTCTCGTCGAACCTCGCCCACCCGCTCACCCGAGCCGATGTCGTCGGCGCCTACGCCGGCCTGCGGCCGCTCCTGCGCGCCCACGGCCGTACGTCGGACCTGTCCCGGCGGCACGCCGTCCTGACTTCCCCCTCGGGCGTGGTCACCGTGGTCGGCGGCAAGCTCACCACCTACCGCCGGATGGCGCAGGACGCCGTCGACGCCGCGGTCGCGCGGGCGGCCCTCGACGCGGCACCGTGCGCGACCGCGCGGCTGCCCCTGGCGGGCGCGGCTCCGCGGGCCGAGCTGGCCCGGCTCGCCGCCACGGCGGCGTCACCCCGACTCGTGCGCCGCTACGGCACCGACGCGGCCCTGGTGCTCGACACCGCGCGCGAGATGTCCGGGATGTCGGACGACGAGCTGCTGGCGCCGGTCGCGGAGGGCGTACCGGTCACGCTCGCGGAGCTGCTGTTCGGGGTGGCTCGCGAGGGGGCGTACGACGTCGCGGACCTGCTCGACCGGCGTACCAGGGTCGGCCTGGTGCGCGCCGACCGTGACCGCGCCGAAGCGGCGGCCGGCACCGCGCTCGAGCTCGCCCTCCCCAGTCTTCGTTAAATCACCGTTCATACTCGTTAAATGATGGTTCACCCCTCCCGGAGCGGGTCGAACTCGCCTACTGTCTAGCCATGCTGGAGCCCCGGGGGGCGGCCTCAAGCACGTCAGTCGAACCTGCAACGGACGTTTCCGCCCGTGTACGAAACGAAGCCCGCAACGCGTTGTTGCAGGGCCGTATCGCCGACGCCATCGAGCTCGCCGACCGGGGACGACACGACGAAGACCTCGACGAGGCGGCCCGCGCACAGGTCGCGTTGACCGGGCTGCTGGCGCGTCTCGCCCGCGGAGACGTCCGCGGCGCTGCTCCCTTCTCACGCGAGCTGACCACGCTCACCCGGGTCCACGGCCGGGTAGCGGCCATCGCCTGCTTCGGCCTCGGCGAGTTCGCCTCGGCGCGCGGGCAGACCGACCAGGCCGTCGCCTTCTACGAGCGCTCGGGTGAGGAGCTCGCCGGCGGCGCGGACCGTTCGTGGCTGCCGTGGCGTAGCGGGCTCGCACGGCTGATCGCGGGTCGCGGTGAGATCGCCTCCGCGACCGGGCTGGTCGAGGAGGAGCTGGCCGAGGCCCGCGCCGAGCGCTCGCCGTACGCGGTCGCCTACACGCTGCGCACCCTTGCGGCCATCGCACCCACGGGCGACCGCCTCCAGCTGCTCGACGAGGCGCTCTCGACCTTGCACGACAGCGGATCCGACCGGCTCGAGGCGCAGATCCGCACCGACCTCGCCGGGTGGCTGCTGCTGCTGCGGCCCGAAGAGTCCGCCCGCGCGGTCGACCTCCTGAGGAGTGCCGAGAAGTACGCCCTCCAGGAGGACCTGAACCCGCTGCTGGCACGCATCCGCTGGCTGCTCGAGCGGCTCGGTGAGGCTCCCGACGGCGAGCTCCCGGGTCGTCTGGCCGAGCTGAGCGCTGCCGAGCGCCGCGTCGCACAGCTCGTCGTGGTGGGCAAGCGCAACCGCGAGATCGCCGTCGAGCTCGGCGTCAGCGTCAAGTCGGTCGAGTGGCACGTGTCCCACATCCTGCGCAAGCTCTCGATCACCTCACGCACGGAGCTGGCTGCCGCTCTGGCCCAACCCCGCCAGAACCGCTGACCCAGAACCGTTGACCCGGCTCAGACGGGGATCGCGACGTACGTCGTGTCGAGGTACTCCTCGATGCCCTCGAAGCCACCCTCTCGACCGAAGCCGCTCGCCTTCACGCCACCGAACGGCGCGGCGGCGTTGGACACGAGACCGGTATTCACGCCGACCATGCCGAACTCCAGTGCCTCGGCGACCTTGATCGTGCGCGTCAGGTCGCGGGTGTAGACGTAGGAGGCCAGGCCGTACTCGGTGGCATTGGCCAGCCGGATCGCCTCGTCGTCGGACGCGAAGGTCGTGATCGGTGCGACCGGGCCGAAGATCTCCTCGGTGTTGATCCGAGCATCGGCAGGTACGCCGAGCAGCACGGTCGGCGAGTAGAAGAAGCCCGCCCCCTCGGGCGCCGTACCGCCGCAGAGCACCTCTGCGCCGTCGTGGACCGCGTCGGTGACCAGCCGCCCGACGGACTCGACCGCGTCGGCGTTGATCAGGGGGCCCACGTCGGTCTCGGAGTCCTGTCCGCGACCCAGACGCAGGGCGCCCATCCGACCGCCGAGCAGCTCGCCGAACCGGCGCGCCACCGACTCGTGGACCAGGAAGCGGTTGGCCGCGGTGCAGGCCTCGCCCATGTTGCGCATCTTGGCGATCATCGCGCCGTCGACGGCGGCCTCGACGTCGGCGTCCTCGAAGACGACGAAGGGTGCGTTGCCACCGAGCTCCATCGAGACGCGCTGCAGCTGGTCGGCCGACTGGCGCAGCAGCACCTTCCCGACGGGCGTCGACCCGGTGAAGCTGACCTTTCGGAGCCGTTCGTCGACCATCAACGTCGCGCTGAGCGCCTTGCTGTTGTGGGTGGGGACGATGTTGAGCACGCCGGAGGGCAGACCGGCCTCGGCGAGCACGTTGGCCAGCGCCAGCATCGTGAGCGGGGTCAGCTCGGCCGGCTTGACCACCATCGTGCAGCCCGCCGCGACGGCCGGGCCGATCTTGCGGGTGCCCATCGCGAGCGGGAAGTTCCACGGCGTGATGAACAGGCAGGGTCCGACCGGCTTGCGCATGGTCAGGAGGCGGGAGCCACCCGCCGGGGCCTGCATCCAGCGGCCGTGGATGCGTACGGCCTCCTCGGCGAACCAGCGGAAGAACTCCGCGCCGTACGTCACCTCGCCCTTGGCCTCGGCGAGCGTCTTGCCCATCTCGAGACTGATCAGCTCGGCGAAGTCGTCCGCCTGGTCGATGATCGCCTCGAACGCCCGCCGCAGGATCTCGCCACGCTCACGCGGGGCCGTGGCGGCCCAGCCCGCCTGAGCAGCCACGGCGGCGTCGAGAGCCGCCATCGCGTCGTCGGTGGAGCCGTCGGCGACGTCGGTGATCACCGAGTCGTCGGCGGGATCGTGTACCTCGAACCTCGACCCCGTGCTCGACTCGCGCCACTGTCCACCGATGTAGAGACCGCGCGAGCCGGTCTTCGTCAAGAGGTCTAGTCCAGTCATGAGAAATAGCCTGGCACTCCGTGAAGTTTGCCGAAAGTCTTCACGCGACCGTCTCGACTCTGACACGCTTCAATCGTCGGCCTGGGGGCATGCCCTCAGAACGATATGTGAGCCCCTCGCTGACCCCATGCTGCGAGGGGCTCGCCCCTGTCCGCTCCCTCTCCGCGCCCCCTCACGGCGTACCCCGAGTGACTCGGCCTCTTGAACATCTGCGCCGGGAGGAGTTGATTCGGGACCAGAGATTCGAGCCGGCGGTCCGCGACGGGTCGCCACTGGACCTGGAGGCAGCAGATGTCGGACAAGGTGGGCGGCCGTAGACCAGCCGGGCAAGATCTCGGGGCGAGCAGCCCCGACCGGATCCGCAACGTGGTCCTGGTCGGACCGGGCGGGTCCGGCAAGACCACCCTGGTCGAGACGCTGCTCGCCTCCGCCGGAGCCATCCCCCGAGCGGGGTCGATCCAGGACGGTACGACGGTCTGTGACTTCGAGGAGTCCGAGCGGGCCCACGAGCGGTCCATCTCGCTGGCCATCGCTCCCGTCATCCATCGCGACATCAAGATCAACTTCGTCGACACCCCCGGGTACGCCGACTTCGTCGGCGAGGTCCGGGCCGGTCTCCGCGCCGCCGACTGTGCCCTGTTCGTGATCGCCGCCAGCGAAGCGGTCGACGACTCGACGGCCGAGCTCTGGCGCGAGTGCGCCCAGGTGGGCATGCCGCGTGCCGTGGTGATCACCAAGCTCGACCAGGCCCGCGCCGACTACGACGGGGTCCTCGCGGCCGCGCAGACGGCCTTCGGCGACAAGGTCCTGCCGCTCTACGCCCTGGTGCGTGAGGGCGGTGAGATCACCGGCCTGGTCGACCTGCTCGACGACGACGGCACGCACGACGACCTCCGGGGCGCCCTGATCGAGGGGATCATCGAGGAGTCCGAGGACGAGACCCTGATGGACCGCTACCTCGAGGGCGAGCAGATCTCCCACGAGACCCTGACCGAGGACCTCGAGAAGGCCGTGGCCCGCGCGAGCTTCCACCCCGTCGTACCCGTGTGCTCGGTGACGGGAATCGGCTGCGCCGAACTGCTCGACCTCGCCGTCGACGGTTTCCCGTCGCCGCTCGAGCACCCCTCACCCGAGGTCTTCACGCCGGCCGGCGCGGTCGCCGAGGCGATCACCAGCGATCCGGACGGCACCCTGGTCGCCGAGGTGGTGCGGACCTCGAGCGACCAGTACGTCGGACGGGTCAGCCTCGTGCGGGTCTTCTCGGGCACGCTCACCCCCGACGCGCCGATCCACGTCTCCGGCCACTTCACGTCGTTCTTCTCCGACTCCACCCACGAGGACCACGACGAGGACGAGAAGGTCGGATCGCTGGCCCACGCGTTCGGCCGGCAGTACGTCGCGGCCGAGGCCGTCGTCGCCGGCGACCTGTGCGCGATCGGCAAGCTCAGCCGCGCCGAGACCGGTGACACCCTCTCCGCGATCGACGAGCCGCGGGTGCTGCGTCCGTGGTCGATGCCCGAGCCGCTGCTGCCGGTCGCGATCGTGGCGAAGAGCAAGGCCGACGAGGACAAGCTGTCGCAGGCGCTCGGGCGGCTCGCCGCCGAGGACCCGAGCCTGCGCGTCGAGAACAACCCCGAGACACACCAGCTGGTCCTGTGGACCATGGGCGAGGCGCACGCCGACGTACTCATCGCCCGGCTCGCGGACCGCTACTCCGTCAACGTCGAGTCCGAGCCGTTCCTGGTGTCGCTGCGCGAGACGTTCGGCTCCGGGGGCGAGGGCCTCGGCCGGCACGTCAAGCAGTCCGGCGGCCACGGGCAGTACGCCGTGTGCCACATCGAGGTCGAGCCGCTGCCCGAAGGAGGCGGCTTCGAGTTCGTCGACAAGGTCGTCGGAGGATCGGTGCCCCGCCAGTTCATCCCGTCAGTCGAGAAGGGAGTGCGCGCCCAGATGGAGCGCGGGGTGAGGGCCGGCTACCCGATGGTCGACCTGCGGGTCACCCTCACCGACGGCAAGGCGCACGCGGTCGACTCCTCCGACATGGCCTTCCAGATGGCCGGCTCGCTGGCGCTCCGGGAGGCGGCGACCTCCGGCGCGGTCACGATGCTCGAGCCGTACGACGTGGTGGCCGTCGTCGTACCCGACGAGCACATCGGTGCGACCATGAGCGACCTGTCGTCGCGCCGGGCGCGCCTGCTCGGCACGGACAAGGTCGGCGACGACCGCACCGTCATCCATGCCGAGGTGCCGCAGACCGAGCTGGTGCGCTACTCCGTGGACCTCCGCTCGGCCACCCACGGCGCCGGCTCGTTCACCCGGTCGTTCGGGCACTACGAGCCGATGCCCGAGGAGGTCGCGCGGACCGTCGCCCCCAAGGAGCGCTGAGCCGGCCCTGGGTTGTCGTCGTACGACCTGCTCCTGAGATCCGCCGACTCGGCACCTGACGACTCGGCGGGAAATGCCTGTTCCTTTGTGCCGACTGGGCGAGTTCTGGGCGTCCCTTTGCGCCGAGTCAGTGCACGTGTGCGCCGCGCAGGAACGCCTCGAGGAGCGGGCCGGCGGTGCCGGCGCCCGTCGTACCGACGTCGACGAACGCGCAGACGGCGAGGTCGCCCTGCGCGCCGATCATCCAGGCGTGGGTGAGGCGCTTCCCGGCGCGGTCGAACTCCGCGGTGCCCGTCTTGGCGATCACCGGAGGTCCGGGGACGTCCCGCAGCCCGATGCCGGTGCCGCTGGTGACCACCCCACGCAGCAGTGCCTTCAGGGTCGCGTCCTGCTGCGCCGTCAGCGTGGTCGACGGGGTCTTGGCGGGGTTCACGGACGTGATCAGCCGGGGTACGACGGTGTGCCCGGCCACCACCGACGCGAGCACGGTAGCCATCGTCATCGGCGACGCCAGGATCTGGCCCTGGCCGATCATGTCGGCCGCCTTCTCGGTCTCGGAGGCGGGTGGCACGACGTTGCCGAAGTACGCCGGGAAGCCGAGGTCGTGGTCGACCCCCATGCCGAGCGTGGCTGCCGCGTCGACCAGGTCGTGGTCACCGAGGTGGGTCCGCTCGTTGATGTAGGCGGTGTTGCAGGAGTTCGCGAGCGCGGTGGCCAGCGTGATCCGGCCGTTGGCCGACGGCGGGTAGAAGCTGTCGTTGGTGAAGATCTTGCCGTTGACGTCGACGCTCGTCGGGCAGTCGACCGTCGACTGCGGCGTCACCCCCTTCTTGGCCAGAGCCAGGGAGTCCACGGTCTTGAACGTCGAGCCCGGCGCGAAGCGACCGTACGTCGCGTCGTTGTAGCCGTTGTTGCCCGGCCCGTTGGCGGCCGCCAGGATCTCGCCCGTCGATGGCCGGATGGCGATGATCGCGCTGGCGGGGCCCACGGTGCTCAGGATGTGCTCGGCGAGCATCTGCAGTCGGGGCGCCATGGTCAGCCTCAGCGGGGTGCCGTTGACGGGCTTGGTCTCGAACACCGGGTGCCGCTTGTCGCCCGCCCCTACCGCCTCGACCCGTACGCCGGGGGTGCCGCGCAGCTGTGCGTCGTACCGAGCCTCGAGGCCGGACAGGCCTGCCACGTCACCGACCCGGTAGACGCCGGGGTTCTGCTTGATCATGTCGGCGGTCACCGGCCCGACGGTGCCGAGGATCGGCGCGGCGAACTCCTTCGTGAGCCCGAGCGGCATCGCGCCGGAGAGCGCGTCGACACCCTTGATGGCCGTGGCCCGGCCGACCAGGTTCGACGGCGCGTCCTCCCTCCGGAACACGATCGCCTGGATGAACGCCTTCGGGCCCGAGCGCTTGACCTGCTTGACGTACGACGCGACGTCGATGCCGACCAGCTGCGCCAGGCGCCGCGCGGAGTCGAGGGCCCTGCTCGGGCCGACCTTGGTCCGGTCGACGCCGAAGCGGACGACCGGGCGGTCGGTCACCAGCCCGACACCACCGGGTCCGAGGATGTCGCCACGCTTCGCCTCGACGGTGCTCGCCTCCAGCGTCGCGGTGCCGTCCAGCGACGGCTCGACGATCTTCGGCGACCAGGCCACCTCCCAGGTCTCGCCGACCAGCTTCATCGGCACCGTGCTCCGGTAGCTCCAGCCGCTGCCGAGCGGCCACGACCAGCTCAAGGTCGCGGTGGCGGTGGAGTCGCTGTCCCTGCTCACCCCCGACACCGAGACCTTGGGCGTCACGCTGCCCAGCCCGGAGACCGTGTCGCCGTACTGCTGGTCGGCGGCGGCCGGCGTGGTGCCGGCGAAGGCGAGACCCGACAGGTCGCCCGAGGCGAGCGCCTGCGCGAGGCTGTCGGCGGCCGGCGCCGGGTCGGGGCCCGAGCTGCCGGAGCCGCAGGCGGTCGCCGTGAGCAGTACGGCGAGAGCGGGCAGGAGCAGTCGTGCCGGACGGGTCCCCATGCCCGCCATCCTGCCAAAGGCCGGCGCGACCCTCGTCAGGCGAGGACCGGGAGCCGCTTCAACGCCGAGGCCACCGCCGCCTGGAGCTCGGCGTCGTCCCAGCTGTGGTCGGTGATCTCGCCGCGCAGGTAGGAGTCGTACGCCGCGAGGTCCAGGAGGCCGTGCCCGCACAGCGCGGTCAGGATCACCTTCTCCTCACCGGTCTCCGCGCATCGGTGGGCCTCCTCGATGGCCGCGGCGAGCGCGTGCGTGGGCTCGGGGGCCGGCACGATCCCCTCGGTGCGGGCGAAGAGCACGCCGGCCGCGAAGCACTCCGACTGCCGCTTCGCCACCGCCTCCAGCTCCCCGGTCTCGTACAGGTGGCTGATCAACGGGCTCATACCGTGGTAGCGCAGTCCGCCGGCGTGGATCGGGTCGGGGATGAAGTCGTGTCCGAGCGTGTGCATCTTCAGCAGCGGTGTCATCCCCAGCGTGTCGCCGAAGTCGTAGGCGTAGGTGCCCTGGGTCAGGCTCGGACACGAGGCGGGCTCGACGGCGCGGACGATCGGAGACATCCGGCCGGCCCACTTCTCGCGCAGGAACGGGAAGGCGAGCCCGCCGAAGTTGGAGCCCCCACCCGTGCATCCCACCAGCAGGTCGGGCGTCTCGCCCACCATGGCGAGCTGCAGCAGCGCCTCCTCACCGATCACGGTCTGGTGCAGCAGCACGTGGTTGAGCACGCTGCCCAGCGCGTAGTTGGTGTCCGGGCGCTGGGCCGCGACCTCGACCGCCTCGCTGATCGCGATCCCGAGCGATCCGGTCGAGTCGGGGTCCTGCGCCAGGATCGAGCGCCCGGCCTCGGTGAGGTCGCTCGGGCTGGGATGCACCACGCCCCCGAAGGTCTCGATCAGGATCCGTCGGTACGGCTTCTGGTCGTACGACGCGCGCACCTGCCAGACCTCGCACTCGAGGTCGTACTGAGCGCAGGCGAAGGCCAGTGCGGTCCCCCACTGTCCCGCGCCGGTCTCGGTGGTCAGCTTCGAGATACCGGCCTGCTTGTTGTAGAACGCCTGGGGCACGGCGGTGTTCGGCTTGTGCGACCCGGCGGGCGACCCGCCCTCGTACTTGTAGTAGATCCGAGCAGGTGTCCCGAGCGCCTTCTCCAGCCGATGGGCACGGAAGAGCGGCGACGGCCGCCAGAGGCGATACACGTCGAGCACCTCGCCCGGGATCTCGACGTACTGCTCCTGCGAGACCTCCTGCAGGATCAGGTCCATGGGGAACAGCGGGGCGAGGTCCTCGGGGCCGACCGGCTGCCCGGTGCCGGGGTGCAGGACCGGCGGAGGCGGCGTCGGCAGGTCGTGGAGGACGTTGTACCAGCGAGTGGGCAGGTCGCTCTCGGCGAGCTGGATCTGGTGGGCGGCGGTCGGCGGCATGGCCCGAGCCAAGCACGAGGGCCCGGGATTGTCAGCCCCCGCTCGGCCAGTGACCTGGGTCACATGGCGCTCGGGGAATGTCTCGCGGTCGGAGGCGTTGTACCGACCAAGTGATTGAAGATTCATCCAAGAGGAGAGGCCCCCATGACCGACAAGACTTTCGACCCCGCCACCACCGTCATCGCCGACATCAAGGGCGACTACACGCTCGACCCGGCGCACAGCCGTCTCGGCTTCAGCACCAGGCACGCGATGGTCACCACCGTCCGCGGCCAGTTCAAGGACTTCACCGGCGAGGCCGTCGTCGACACCGCCGACCCGGCCAACAGCTCGGTCCAGCTCACCATCCAGGCCTCGGGCATCGACACCGGTGTGGCCGACCGCGACGCGCACCTGCGCGGCGCCGACTTCTTCGACGTCGAGGCCTACCCCGAGGTGACCTTCTCCTCGACCGACGTCTCGCGTGACGGTGACGACTGGACCATCACCGGCGACCTGACCATCAAGGACGTCACCAAGCCGATCACGATCGACTTCGAGTCCACCGGCTCCGCCCGCGACCCGTTCGGCAACCTCCGCATCGGCTTCGAGGGCCAGGCCACGATCAGCCGCAAGGACTGGGGCCTGACCTGGAACGCCGCGCTCGAGACCGGTGGCTTCCTGGTGTCGGACAAGGTCAAGCTCGACATCGACATCTCCGCGATCGCCAAGTAACTCTCCTCGCCGACCTGTCACGAACGCCCTCTCCGCCGAGTCGGCTTGTGACAGGTCGGCGCAATTTCGGTGCCCACCATCGACGACTCGGCGGATATTCGTGTGCATCAAGCGCCGAGTCGGCGGTTGAATGCCAGGCGTGGCCGACCTCAGCCTGCCCGACGGCTTCACGTCGCGCGCGCTGGCCATGGCCGACGCGGAAGCGGTCTACGACGTGCGGGCCGTGCAGGAGCAGGAGGATCTCGGCTCGGTCGAGATCGAGCTGGCAGACGTCGTCAGCGACTGGCAGCGTCCGAGCTTCGACGTCGGAGCCTCGACCCTCGGGGTGTTCGACGGGATGACGATGGTCGCGTACGCCGAGGTCAGCGACTGGGGTCGCGGCGACGCGGCCGTGCGTCCGGCGTACCGCGGTCGCGGACTCGGTACGACGCTCGCGACGTGGATGCGCGCGCGCACCGGCGCGCTGGGTGGCACCGTGATCGGCAGCCCGGTCCCGGAGGGCTCGCCCAGCGACCGCTTGCTGACCGAGCTCGGCTGGTACGTCCGCTGGACCAGCTGGGTCCTGGCTCTGCCCGAGGGCGCGACCATCCAGGAGCGCTCCCTCCCCGAGGGCTACGTGCTCCGCGAGGCGACCGCGGAGGAGTACCCCGCGGTCCACGACGTCATCGAGGACGCCTTCCTCGAGTGGTCGGTGCGCGAGCGGGGGTCCTACGACGACTTCCTGGCCGTCACCGTCCTGCGCCCGGGCTTCGAGCCGTGGCACTTCCGGGTCGTCACCGACGGGTCCGGTGAGATCGTCGGCTCGGCTCTGGTGCAGATGTACGTCGCGACGGCGAGCGAGGCCTTCATCAGCCGGCTCGCCGTACGACGCGACCAGCGCCACCGTGGCCTGGCCCAGGCCCTGCTGGTCGACGCCTTCGCCCGGGGTCGGGAGCACGGCGCGACCCGGTCCGCGCTGTCGACCGACTCACGGACCGGGGCCCTCGCGCTCTACGAGAAGGTGGGCATGGAGGTCACGAACGTCTGGGTCCACCGCGCGGTCGACGTCTGACCGAGGCAGGCCTCACCGCCAGCGCGCGCGGTGGTCGTACCACCGGCCGCGGTGCACCACCCGGCGTACGACGAGCACGTAGACCAGCAGCGCGACCAGCAGCAGCGGCGGGTGCGACACCACGAAGAACACGGCCAGGACGCCCACCAGGAGCTTGAAGAGGAACGGCAGGTGGGGTGCCTGCCAGGACCGCCGGCTCGACGGCGCGCGGGGTGCCTCGGGCTGCCGAGCGCGCGGCAGGTCGCCGAAGATCGGCGTGAGATCCGCCTGCGTCCGCGCCGCCCAGATCTGCTCGAGCCGCTCCGCGTGCTCCTCGGCGGTGATCCGGCCCATCGCGTAGTGCTCGCCCAGCTCGTGGGCCGCCGCGTCGCGATCGGCGTCGCCGATGCGTACCCGGTCGTTCACGACTCCTCCTCGTCGCTCTCGTCGACAGGGTCGTGGTCGCCGAGGTCGTCGACCTCACCGTCGTCACCGGGGTGGTCGGCGAGGATGCCGTACAGGCCCCGCCGCGCCTCGACGAGTACGCCGATCGCGGCGCGCCGCTGCTCGTCGGTGCCCGTCGTGATGATCTGCCAGACCGCGTTCATCACCCGCCCGACCTCCGGCTTGAGCGACGTGAAGTCGGCCGACTCATCCGCCCCGTGCGTAGGCCGCTTGCCGCCCTCGAACGGCGCCCACACGTCGGCCACCTCGTCCTCGTGGGCGGTGAGGTAGTCGCGGCCGGCGTCGGACAGCCGGAGAGTACGACGCCCGCGCTCGTCGTCCCCCTCGATCAGGCCCTCGTCCTCGAGCTGCGAGATCGTCGGATAGACCGAGCCCGGGCTCGGGCGCCACGCGCCGCCGGTACGGTCGGCGATCTGCTGGATGACCTGGTAGCCGTTGAGCGGCTCCTCCGCGAGCACGGCGAGGATCGCCACCCGTACGTCGCCACGTCGTACCCGAGGGCCGCGCGATCCCTCCTGGGCGGCGAGCCCGAAGATCCCGCTCAGCCACGGCGGCGGCCCCGGGCGCCCGGACCGGCGGTGCGGACCACCCTGCCAGCCACTCCACGGGCCGCCGCCCCAGTCACCTCCGCGCGAGCCGCCATGCTGCTGGAACATGGACTCGAAGTCGCGTCCCCACGATCGGTGTCCCATCTCGTCTCCCCTGTCGCTGGTCTCTGCCTGCTGTCCGGTGCCTGCTGTCCGGGTGCCTGCTGCCCGGTCCATCGAAGATCGTCGACACCGACTGGGTCGTCGACCGATCACGATATATCGCGAGAGTACGCAACGACCGTCACCGAGACAAGGGCGACCCTCAGCCGGTGTTGCGCATGCCGGCGGCGATCCCGTTGATCGTCAGCAGCAGCGCCCGCTCGAGCGCCGGGTCGTCCTCGCCGCGGCGGTAGCGGCCGAGCAGCTCGATCTGCAGGTGGTGGAGGGGCTCGAGGTAGTTCTCCCGGATCTCCAGTGTGGTCCGCAGCGTCGGCTCGCGGTCCAGGAGGGCCTCGTCGCCGGTCACGGCGAGCAGGTGCCGAACGCTCAGCTCGTACTCCGCGCGGATCTCGTCGAGCAGCGGTCGCAGGTGCTCCGGCGCCAGCGCGACGTAACGGGCGGCGATGTCGAGGTCCGTCTTCACCAGCGTCATCGAGACGTTGCCGAGGAAGGTCCGGAAGAACTGCCACTCGGCGTACATCTCGCGCAGGACCTCGGCGTCGCCGGCCACGGCCGCGAGGCCCGAGCCGACGCCGAACCAGCCCGGCACGATCTGGCGCGACTGCGTCCAGCCGAACACCCACGGGATCGCCCGGAGGTCGTCCAGCCCGTCGCCCGCGTCGGGGCGCCGCGTCGGGCGTGAGCCGATGTGGAGCGCGCCGAGCAGGTCGACCGGGGTGGAGGTCAGGAAGTACTCGGCCAGCCCGGTGTCCGACACCAGGCCGCGGTAGCGCAGGTGCGCCGCCTCGGAGATGCGGTCCATCATCGCGTCCCACCGCCCGGCCTGGTCCGGCGTACGGCGGTCGGTACGGTGCAGCACGCTCGCCTCGACGGTGGCGGCGAGGGCCAGCTCGAGGTTCTGCCGCGCGAGGGCGGGCAGCGCGTACTTGTCGCTGATCACCTCGCCCTGCTCGGTGATCTTGACCTCGCCGTCGACGGTGCCGGACGGCAGCGCCATGATCGCGTCGTACGTCGGACCGCCGCCGCGACCGACGGATCCCCCGCGGCCGTGGAAGAACCGCAGGCGTACGCCGTGCCTCCGGGCCGCGTCGCGCGCCCGGCGTTGGGCCCGCTGGATCTGCCACTGCGACGTGGTGATGCCCCCTGCCTTGTTGGAGTCGGAGTAGCCGAGCATCAGCTCCTGCACGTCGCCGCGCAGCCGCACCAGCTCGCGGTACGACGCGTCGCCGAGCAGCGCGTCGAGGATGAGCTCCGCCTGCGCCAGCTCCTCGACGGTCTCCAGGAGAGGCACGAACCCGATCCGCGCGACGCCGGCAGGCAGGTCGACGAGACCGGCCTCACGGGCCAGCACGACCGCGGCGAGCACGTCGTCGGCGTCGTGGGTCATCGAGACGATGTAGCTCTCCACGACCCGGGGGCCGAGCGAGTCGAGGGCCCAGCGGATCGCGCCGAACGTCTCCGCGGTGACCGCCGCGTCGCCGTCGAGCGGAAGCGGGCTCCGCGCCAGCGGTCGTCGTCCGGCGAGCTCCTCGCTGAGCACCTTGAGCCGGGTGGCGCGGTCCAGTTCGGCGTACGGCGTGCCGAGCTCGCCGACGCGGTCCAGCAGCTGGCCCACTGCTTCGTGGTGCTTGGCCGCGTGCTCGCGCACGTCGAGGGTCGCCAATGTCAGGCCCGTGGCCGCGACGGTGCGGACGAGCCGTTCGAGCTCACCCGAGGCCAGCACCGGCCCCTGGTGCTCGAGCACGGAGCGATGCAGCAGCAGCAGGTCGTCGAGCAGCTCGGTGTCGTCGGCGTAGTCGCGCCCGGCCTCGTGGTCGCCTCCGCGCGTGATCCGCTGCTCGGTGAGGGCGAGGCGTACGTGTACGCAGGTCAGGAAGAGCCGGTAGGGCTCCTCGGCGTTGAGGCGGCGGTAGCGGGGCTCGACCTCGGGGAGTCCCGGCAGGAGCTGCCCGATGCGGGCGGTGACCTCCTCGGAGACCACGCCCACCCGGTCGCTGACCGACAGGTCGCGGCGCAGCCGGTCGACCAGCGTGCAGAGCATCCGGAGCCCGTGCGTGGCCTGGAGGGTGAGCACCTCGCGGGTGGTGGCCGGCGTGACATGGGGGTTGCCGTCGCGGTCGCCCCCGACCCACGAGCCGAAACGCAGGGGGCGCACGTCGGGCGGCAGGTCGACGCCGAGTACGGCGAGGCGGTCGCGGAGCTCCTCGAGCACGTCGGGTACCGCCCCGGCGGACAGGCCCTCGAGGTAGTAGACGACGTTGCGCGCCTCGTCGGTCGGCTCGGGCGGCTCGATCCGGATCTCGTCGGTGAGCCAGAGGAGCTCGATCGCCTCCTCGAGCCTGCGGGTCCGCCGTGGGCCGTCCGGCTCCTCCAGCAGCGACCCCACCCGCCGTAGCTTGTCGAACGTCGACCGGCGAGCCACCTCCGTCGGATGCGCGGTGAACACGGGTCGTACACCGACCTGGGCGATCAGCCGCGCGAGCTCCGCGCGGTCGATGCCGGCCTCGTCGATCCGGGCGACCGCGCGCTCGAGCCAGCCGCCCTCGTCGTACCGGGCCCGGGTCAGCGCGCGCCCGCGGTGGACCTGCTCGGTGATGTTGGCGAGATGGAAGTACGCCGTGAACGCCCGCACCAGCCGGGTGATCGTGGCCAGGTCGAAGTCGGGCAGCTCGTCGAGCGTGCCGTCCTTGGCGTGCGCCCGCACCTGCTCCACCAGGGCCAGCAGCTCGTCGCCCTCGGTGCGCGCCAGCGTCTCGCCGAGGATCGACGTCACGCGACGGATGTCGCGGCGCAGCTCCTTGTCCGGCGTACGCGTGCGCTCGGCCTCCATGCCCCCATCGTCACGGACGTCGGAGCGCACTGCGTCCCGGCGACCACGGGCCGAACGGCGCCCGTTGCGCTGGCAACGCTCCGTCGACGGCACCTCTACGCCGTCTTGGGGCGCCTCAGAGCTGAGGACAGGGCCTGACAACCCGGGGCTCCCGGGACCTTCGGCCCTGGAGTTGATACCCCAAGGGGGTATGGTGTGGCCATGGACCACCCGGGATACCTCAGCTCCAAGGACGACGTCCTCAAGCGCCTGCGACGCATCGAGGGGCAGGCCCGCGGCCTGCAGCGCATGGTCGAGGAGGAGCAGTACTGCATCGACATCCTGACCCAGGTGTCGGCGATGACCAAGGCGCTCCAGGCGGTGGCGCTCGGCCTGCTCGACGACCACCTGGCGCACTGTGTCCGCGACGCCGTGAGCTCCGGTGTCGGCGGCGACGAGAAGCTCACCGAGGCATCGGCCGCGATCGCGCGGCTGGTGCGCTCGTGACCGCACCGACCGGAGACCGAGGAGGCGCGATGACCCAGACCTGGACCGTGGCCGGCATGACCTGCGGCCACTGTGTCGACTCGGTGACCGAGGAGGTCGCCGAGCTGCCGGGCGTCCGCTCGGTCGACGTGGTGCTCGAGAGCGGAGCGCTCACCGTCGATGCCGAGCCGCCGCTGCCGGAAGACGCCGTACGCCGTGCTGTGGAGGAGGCCGGCTACCGGCTGGCCCGACCATGACCGCGCCCACGACCTCGCCCACCACGCTCGACCTCGACCTCGACATCGAGGGGATGACGTGCGCCTCCTGCGCCCACCGGATCGAGCGGCGGCTCAACAAGGTCGACGGGGTCAGCGCCTCGGTCAGCTACGCGACCGAGAAGGCTCACGTCAGCTTCCCGGCCGGCCTGGCTGCGCAGGACCTGATCGACGTCGTACGACGAGCCGGGTACGACGCAGCGCTGCCCGCCGACGCGCCCGTCGAGAGCCGGCTCCGGCCGAAGCGGCTCCTGGTCGCCGCGGTGCTCTCGGCGCCGGTCCTGGCATGGTCGATGTGGTCCGGCTCGCGGGTGCCTGGCTGGGAGTGGTGGTCGCTGGCGCTGACGACCACTGTGGTCTTCGGGGCGGGCTGGCCGTTCCACCGCGCCGCCGCCGTCAACGCGCGGCACGGCGCCAGCACCATGGACACGCTGGTCTCCCTCGGCACGGTCGCCGCGTGGACCTGGTCGGCCGTGGCCGTCGTCCGCGGCACGGGCCACCTCTATCTCGAGTCCGCTGCCGTGGTGACGACCTTCCTGCTGGCCGGGCGGTACGCCGAGTCGCGGAGCAAGCAGCGTGCCGGCGACGCCCTGCGCTCGCTGATGGAGCTCGGCGCGAAGCGGGTGACCCTGCTCGACGGCGAGGTCGAACGGCCGGTCCCGGTCGAGCGGCTGTCGGTCGGTGACCGGTTCGTCGTACGACCGGGCGAGAAGGTCGCCACCGACGGCGTGGTGGTCGACGGCGCCTCCGCGGTCGACCTGTCGCTGCTCACCGGTGAGCCCGTGCCTGTCGACGTGGCCGTCGGCGACGACGTGGTCGGCTCATCCCTCAACACGTCGGGCCGACTCGTCGTCCGCGCCACGCGCGTCGGCTCCGACACCCAGCTGGCCCAGATCACCCGGCTGGTCGAGGAGGCGCAGCGCACCAAGGCGCCGGTCGAGCGCCTCGCCGACCGGGTCTCGTCGGTGTTCGTGCCGACCGTGCTGGTGATCGCCGTACTCACCCTGGTCGGCTGGCTGGCGTGGAGCGGCAGCGCGACCGACGGGTTCACCGCGGCGGTCTCCGTGCTGGTGATCGCCTGCCCCTGCGCCCTCGGGCTGGCCACCCCGACCGCACTCATGGTCGGCACCGGACGAGGTGCCCAGCTGGGCATCGTCATCCGCGGCCCCCAGGTGCTCGAGTCGACCCGCGCGGTCGACACGATCGTGCTCGACAAGACGGGCACCGTGACGACCGGCCGGATGTCGGTCGTCCGCGTCACGCCCGACGACCCGGAGCTGGTCCGGCTGGCGGCCGCGGTCGAGTCGGCCTCCGAGCACCCGGTGGCGCGGGCCGTGGTCGCGGCCGCCGGCCGCCTCGCGATCCCGTCCGTCCAGGAGTTCTCCAACGCCCCCGGCATCGGCGCCCGCGGGCTCGTCGAGGGTCGCGAGGTGGCGGTCGGGCGTGCTGAGCTGTTCGCCGACGTCCCCGACGAAGTACGACGCATGGTGGCGGCCGCGGGCGACGGAACGCCGGTCGTGGTCGGTTGGGACGGTGTGGCCCGCGGGGTCATCACCGTCGCCGACACGGTCAAGCCCACGTCGGCGCAGGCGATCCGCCAGTTCGCGGATCTGGGCCTGCGCACGGTGCTGCTCACCGGCGACCACGCGGCGACCGCCCGGCGGGTCGCGGACGAGGTCGGCATCCCGACCGTGATCGCGGGCGTCCGGCCGGACCAGAAGGTCGCCGCCATCGCACGGCTGCAGGCCGACGGGCACGTCGTGGCGATGGCCGGCGACGGCGTCAACGACGCCGCCGCCCTCGCCCGGGCCGACCTCGGCCTGGCGATGGGCACCGGTACCGACGTCGCGATCGCCGCGAGCGACCTCACCCTGGTGAGCGGAGACCTCCGCGTCGCCGCCGACGCGATCCGGCTCGCGCGTCGTACTCTCGCCACGATCCGAGGCAACCTCTTCTGGGCCTTCGCCTACAACGTGGCGGCGATCCCACTGGCGGCGGCCGGGATGCTCGACCCCATGATCGCGGGTGCGGCGATGGCCGGCTCCTCGCTGTTCGTGGTCGGCAACAGCCTGCGGCTGCGCCGTTTCCGCTGACGGCGGCGTCAGTCGGACTCGACGTACTCCTTGACCTGGTCGAGCATGCCCTGCCAGTTCGCCGCGAACTGCTCGGCCTGCTCCTCGGAGTCGTTGCCGTCCTGGTCGAGCGTCAGGGTGGTGCCGGCCCCGCTTCCAGCGAGCCGGTAGTCGAGCGTGTGGTAGCTCTCGGGCTCGTCGGGCCGGCCGGACATCGGGCTGTAGTGGGTCATCCGGAGCCGCGCCGGCGCGTCGACCTCGAGGATCTCGCCCTTGTCCGTGAACGACGTGCCGTCGTACTCACCGCTCCAGGTGATGGGGCTGCCGACCTGCCAGTCGGTCTCGACCTGCGAGCCGAACATGAACATCGAGATCGCGTCGGGGTCGGTCAGTGCCGCCCACACCCGGTCGGGCTGGGCGAGGATCTCGGTCTCGGCATGGGCCACGTGGCCGGCCATGGTTCCTCCGATCGGTCGAGTGCTTCTCCGGTCCCGTACCCATCGCGCGATCGTTCACACCGGGCGCGACCGGATCGGGCCTCCGACCGGTTGCTACCCCGTCGACAGGTCGCGGACCGCGTCGGCGATGGCGGAGGCGCCGCGCCGGCTGAGCACGACGGTGTAGTGGTTCACGTCCTCGACGCGGCGTACGACGAGGTCGGGCCAGCGCTCGGCGTAGGCGTCCACGGTGGCCTGCGGGTAGAGGCCCGGCGGGTCGTCGGCGAAGCCGCGGGGAGCATGCAGGAAGACCCGTGGGTGGGACTGTTGCGCGACCGCCTCGGCGAACGCCCCACCCGTCACCATGTCGACCTGGTCGGCCTCGACGACGTCGGGGTCGACGCTCGGCCGGCCCGGGTCGTCGGGCAGGTCGTAGTCGGCGTACGCCTCGACCTCCGGGGTCCAGTCGCGGACGAACGCCGGATGGTGGCGGAACCAGTCGCGGTACTCCTCGCGCGTGTACGACGCGAGCAGGCGCTGCTTGATCGGCTGCAGCCCCGCGAGGGTCGCCTCCTCGTCCGCGGCCGGGAACGGCAGGCCGCCGTCGACGAGCACCAGGGCCCGCACCAGCTCGGGTTCGCGTGCCGCGAGCACCGTCGCAACGAAGCCGCCCATCGAGTGGCCGACCACGACGACCGGCTCGTCGGCGACGGCCCGGATCACCGCCGCGCAGTCGTCGGCGTGGGCGGCCATGCCGTGCGGGCCGGGCAGCCGGTTGGAGCGGCCGCGACCGCGCAGGTCCGGCGCGTACACCGGCCGGTCGAGCTCCTGCGCCAGCAGGGGCCAGGACATCGAGGACGAAGTGATCCCGTGCACGGCGAGCACCGGCGGGCCCGCCCCGGGCCAGCACTGGACGCGTAGCGAGCCGCCGGCGACGGGTACGTCCAGCACCTCTGTCATGGTGCAGGTCTACCACTGTCCTGCGTTGACACCGTCCGGCCGCGGGAGGTGGCACGGCCCACCGAAAGCGTTCGACAGGCCGTCCCCGGTCGGGTCCACTGGGTGGATGAGCGGACGCCTGCACGAGGACGAGCTGCGGGTCGACGGGCCACTCGTCCGGTCCCTCGTCGACCGCCTCGACCCGTCGTACGCCGGTCTGCCGCTGCGCCGCCTGGACACGTCCGGCTCGACCAACGCGCTGTTCCGGCTCGGAGACGACCTCCTGGTCCGTGTCCCCCGCCAACCCGGGGGCACCGAGACGATCGAGAAGGAGCGGCGTTGGCTGCCGTACGTCGCGGCGGCGCTGCCGGTGCCGGTCCCGGAGGTCGTGGCCGTCGGTGACCCCGGCTCGGGCTTCGCGGAACGGTGGTCGGTCGTGCGCTGGCTCGACGGCGACCTGCCCGTCGTACCGGCACGCGGTGACGAGCCGCGCCACGACCTGGCGTACGACCTCGCGGAGGTGGTCACCGCACTGCGGGCGCTCGACGTACCGCTCGAGGCGCTGCGGGACCCAGCGCTGCGGTGGTACCGCGGGGAGCCGCTGGCCGCGGTGGACGACGAGATGAAGCGACTGCTCGCCGAGTGCCGCGACGTCGACGGCCTCGACCTCGACCTCGGCGCCTGTGCCGCTCTGTGGGACGAGGCCCTGACCCTGCCCGGCGCCGGCAAGGCGGGCGAGCCGCGCTGGTATCACGGAGACCTGGTCGCGGAGAACCTCCTGGTCCGCGACGGCCGCCTCGCCGCGGTGCTGGACTTCGGCGGCCTCTCCGTCGGCGACCCGACGGTCGACCTGGCCGTGGCCTGGGAGCTCCTCGACAGCGCGGCCCGCGAGACGTTCCGGCATGCCACCGGCGCCGACGACCCGGCCTGGCTGCGCGCCCGCGCGTGGGCCCTGGCCATGGCCGTGATGACGTTCCCCTACTACTGGACGACGATGCCGGGCCGCTGTGCCCAGCGACTCGCGATGGCCCACACCATCCTGGCGGACACGCTCTAGCTGTCGCGATGAGCGGGGATCAGGGCCGGCTTGCGGCCCGCGCGTGCGCTCGCCGCGCGGCTACGAGCCGGTGAGCTCGTCGAGCATCCGGCCCAGCGCGCCGAGCGCGACGGACAGGTGGCCCTCACCCTGCTCGAGGTGGGACGTCACGCCGGGGATCCGGTCGACCAGCCAGCGACCGTGGGCGAACGGGACCATGAGGTCCTCGCTGCCCTGCCAGACGTACGTCGGGACCGTGATGCCGCCGAGGTCGAAGCCCCACGGCCGGGTGAACGCGAGGTCGTCGTCGAGCCAGCCGTCGACGCCGACCGACACGGCTTGCTGGAACTGCGACGCGAGGTCCTCGGCGAACTCACCGGTGAGCACCGCCTGGTCCACGGGCGGGACCAGGTCGCCGAGCGAGGCCGCGACATCCGCGGCCGAGACGTCGGCCATCTGCGACCGCGCGTTGTCCAGCCAGGCGCGCAGCGGCTCCTCGCCCTTCAGCGCCTCGCCGAACTCCTCGATGTTGTCGCCGCCCATGCCGGCCAGGAAGTCCAGGTCGCCGGCGTCGTACGGCGCGACGCCGGCGATGGAGAGCACGCCACGGACCCGGTCGGGCAGCAGTGCGCCGCAGGCCAGAGCGTGCGGACCGCCGCCGGACCAGCCCGCGACCACACACGTGTCCGTGCCGACGTGGTCGAGGACCGCCGCGGAGTCGCCGGCCACGTCGGCGATGCTCCGGCCGGCATGGCGGGTCGAGGCGCCGTACCCCGCACGCGAGGCCGTCACCAGACGATGACCGCGCGCGTGGGCCTCCCGGGCCAGAACGCGCAGCTGCCCCGAGCCACCGGGAGTGCCGTGGTGGAAGAGGAGGACCGGACCGTCGTCCGGACCCGACACCTCCACCTCGAGGTCACCGCCGTCGGGCAGCGAGATCAGGGACATGGCGACTCCTGGGTGGCAGGTGGCACGGACATGGTCGCTCAGAAGTCGTGGCGGCCAGGAAGGGAGTCGCCCCGATCGGCTCGGCTGCGCTCGACCATCGCGACGCGGGTGTCGAAGCGCTCGATGGCGAAGACCACCTCACCGCCGACGGCGTGGGTCCAGTGGGCCAGGGCCGCCTCGACGTCGCGGCTGGGCAGATGGACGAAGTCGAGCGTGCCGAGCATCAGCGCGCCGGGCCGTCGGTGTTGTACGTCGGGTCCCCGGCGCCGCAGCGCACGATCACGGCGCGGGCGGGCTCATCGGTCGGGTTCGACTCACGGTGGACGGCACCTGCCGGCACCCGCAGGAAGTCGCCGGGGCCGGCCTCGACGACGTGGGAGCCACTCGGTCCGGACTCGAGCCGCAGTCGCCCGCTGACGACGTACAGCGTCGTCTCGTAGTCGCCGTGGTGGTGCCAGCCCGATGTCGCATGGGGCTGGGTGTCGACGGTCCCGCTCCACATCCCGGCGTCGTGCGACGCGAGCTGCCGGGTCATGCCCGGCGTGGGGTCCGCGTCGGTCAGCGCGCCGGCGGTGACCATCGAGCAGGGCTGGGCGGGGTCGCGGCTCACCCGGTCAGGCTAGGCGTCTCGCGCGTCGTACCCATAGGTCTCCGATCCGAGCCCCGTGCGCCCAGCCGTACGCTGGCCGGATGTACGACGACGCCGATCTGCTGCTCGCCGAGCGCGAGACCCGGCTGGAGGCCGAGCTGGCGGAGCTGACCAAGCCGCCCGACGAGCTCGGCACGATCTCGTTCGGCAAGCGCATCGGCGAGGGCACGTCCATGGCGGTCGACCGGCTGGCCGCGGTGTCGACGCAGGAGCACCTGCTCGCGATGCTCGACGACGTACGACGCGCTCGGCGGCGCATCGCGGACGGCACCTACGGCACCTGCGAGGTGTGTGCTGAGCCGATCCCCGAGGGCCGGCTCGAGGCCCGCCCGTGGTCCAACCGCTGCGTCGACCACAGCTGAGCACAGGCGGCACCGAAGCGCGGGCGGGCCGGCGAAGCGGCCGCTAGGGTGGTCCTCGGAGTGCCGGGAAGTCTGGTCGGCGGCGCAGCCGTCGACCCCAGGAGCCACCGTGCACGACGTCACACCCTTTGCTCTGGTGGTCGCCGTCGCCGCACTCGCGCTGCTCGCCGCGGCCGGCTCGAGCCGCCTCACCGAGTGGATCCGCATCCCTGCGCCGGCGATCTTCCTGGTGGCGGCGTCGCTGTGCGCCGACCTGTTCCCCCACCTCGGCGCGCTGTCGATCCGCGCCGACCAGCGGGTCGTGACGATCGCCCTGGTTCTGATCCTCTTCGACGGCGGCATGCACATCGGGTTGACGAGGTTCCGACCCGTCGCCGGAGCCGTCATGTGGCTGGGAGTGGCCGGCACGTTCGCCACCGCCGGGGTGCTCGCCCTGCTCGCCCATCTGCTCTTCGGCTTCGACTGGCGGGCGGCGCTGCTGGTCGGGACAGCACTCGCTCCGACCGACCCGGCCGTGGTCTTCTCCGTGCTGGGACGCCGCGAGGTGACCGGCCACACCGGCACGCTGCTCGAGGCAGAGTCGGGCGCCAACGACCCCGTCGGGATCGCGCTGATGCTCGCCATCCTCGGTACGACGGGCGGCGGCTGGGACTCGGTCGCGCACGGCGCCGGTGAGTTCGCGCTGCAGATGGCGCTGGGCATCGCCTTCGGCATCGGTGGCGGGATCTGCCTGCGCTGGCTGCTGCAGCACGTCACACTGCCCAACGAGGCGCTCTACTCGTTGCGCGCGGTCGCGTTCGCGCTCCTGCTGTACGGCGTCACGACGCTCGCGCACGGGTCCGGCTTCCTGGCCGTGCTGCTCGCCGGCATCCTCGTCGGCGACACGCGAGCGCCGTACAAGCGGGAGATCGAGCGCTTCGCCTCGGCGGCCGGGAGTCTCGGCGAGATCGTGGCCTTCACCGTCCTCGGCCTCTCGATCCCCCTCTCCAACGCGTTCGGGCACGGCCGCGGCTGGACCGGTCTCGGGCTCGCGGCCCTGCTGTTCCTGGTCGTACGCCCGGTGTTCGTCGGGCTGCTGATCGCTCCGATCCGGCTCCGCCGCGGCGAGCGCGCGTTCGTGCTGTGGGCCGGGCTCAAGGGCGCGGTGCCCATCCTGCTGGGCACCTACGTGCTTGCCGAGGGGGTCACGGGCGCCGACCGGATCTACGGGGTGATCTTCGTCGTGGTGCTGGCGTCGGTCGTCGTCCAGGGCGGGCTGGTGCCGACCCTGGCGCGTATGTGGCACGTCCGGATGCGAGTCATCGAGCCCGAGCCGTGGGCGCTGGGCATGCGGTTCCGGGACGAGCCCGAGGGGCTCCACCGCTTCGTCGTCCGCGCCGGCTCCACGGCCGACGGCTCGGAGATCGGCGAGCTCCCGCTCGACGAGGACGTCTGGATCAGCATGGTCAGCAGGGGTGGACGCCTGGTGCAGGTGCGGGGTACGACGGTGCTCGCGGAGGGCGACGAGGTGCTGGCGCTCGCCTCGGACCAGGATCTGATCGCCGGGCTGTTCTCACCTCCGTGACTCAGGCCAGCTCGGCCGCCTCGAGGATCAGTCGCACCGTGTCGTCCGCGCGGCTGAACTGCGGCCAGTGCCCGCTGTGGAGGTCGACCCAGCGCACGTTGCGCAGTCGCGCGATCTCCTCCGTGCCCGGGGCACCGTCGTCGACCCACTCCCTGAGCTGAGCCCCGTCGTACTCCGCGGTGATCATCGTGACCGGGAGGTCGTAGAGAGCGTCCTGGCCGAAAGACAGGCCGTCGGTGACCGCGCCCAGCGGCGACGGCACCGAGCCGGCCCGCACCTGGGCGCGCAGATCGTCATCGAGGTCGGCGACCATCTCGTCGTCGAAGAACTCCCACGCGGGGAGCGGGACATCGCCGCCCTCCACCGGGAACATCGAGTCGGACTGCTCGGGGATCCCCGGCTCGCTGGCCAGGAAGACGACGCCCGCGACCCGGTCAAGGCGGGCGTCGGCGCCGGCCCAGCAGAGGACGCCGCCCATCGAATGGCCCACGAGGAGCACCCGAGCGTCGCCGTCGACCGCGTCGATGGCGGCGACCACCGCATCGACGTGGTCCTGACGGCTGACGCCGCTGCGGTCGGCGTCGGGCGACTCCATGCCCGGCAGCGTGAGCGGATGGGTGCAGTGGCCGGCGGCTTCGAGGGCAGGGGTGACGGCGTCCCATGACGTCGACGTCAGCCACAGCCCCGGAACGAGGATGATGTCCATGCCCCGACGCTAGGCGAGGCCACCGACAGTCCCCCGGGTCGCGCAGCCGATGGTCGACGTCAGCCTCTTCGCACGGCGCCAGTTCTCGGGCGGGATCGTGGCCCTGATGCTCTGGGCGCTCGGCCGTGGGCGATCGGCTCGGTCGCGTTCCTGGGCCGGGAGGCGTCGTACCTCTCGCCGATGCCGAGCTTCGCGGTGATCGGGATCGGCGGCGGTGTGACGATCCCGCTGACCGCCACGGTCCTGGGCGTGATGGGCGCGGTGCTGACCCAGCCGACAGGGCAGCGCGCTGGCCGCAGGCAAGGCGCCCGTCGACGCGTTCCTGGCCGGCTGAGCCGCCCCGCGACGCCGCATCGTCGTACGACGCCGCAACGGACACCGGGCCCGTCCCCGCGAGAGGACGGGCCCGGTGCCGTAGGGGCCGAGGTCCGGCTCGGCCCGTGGCGACGTCGTCCCGACCCACCGCGAGGCGGGTGGGACGACGGCGTACACGGCGGCGCCGGGCGGCGCCGGTGGTGCGGCGGGGGATCGCGTGGCCACATCCTGCGGCCTGGCCGGTGCTGCGTAAGCGGTTCCACCGAATCTTTACCGGCGCCCGTACGAGGAGGTCCTGGTCAGCGGTTGGCGCGCCGGCGGACGGTCTCGGCGACGGCCTCCTCCAGGAGCTCGATCGCCCGTCGCACGGGAGGCGCGGTGGCGGCGGCGTCGCGCACGTAGGCGACGATCCGCCGACGCGGGGTCGGGCTGACCAGCTCACGACTGTCGACGCCCCTCATCGACCCGGGCACGGCGAGCTCGGGCAGGATCGTGATCCCGATGCGGCCCGCCACGAACGCCAGCGCCGTGTGGTGGTCGTCGGAGCGGGCCACGAACCGCGGCGAGAACCCGGCCGCCCGGCAGGCGTTGGAGATGATCAGCGCACAGCCGGTGTCGTGGAAGTCGTTGTCGATCATCGGTACGTCGGCGAGCGCGGCCATCGGGACGTGACCGTCGTACTCCTTGAGCAGCTCGTGGCCGCGCGGCACCACCACGCGGTAGCTCTCCTCGACCAGGACCAGGCGCCGGTAGCCCGGTCGCTCGGAGCCGTCGTCGTCCGCGGGCTCGGTGGTGACGTCGATGTCGCGGCGCACCGGCTGGGTCGGGACGGCGTAGCCGAGCTCGTCGAGGCTGAGCTCGAGGACGACGTCGGGGAAGTCACGCTGCAGACCCTTGGCGACGTGGGGCAGCCAGAACTGCGCGGCGGAGTCGAACGTGCCGATGGTGAGGCTGCCGGACCGCCCCTCGCGCAGGTGGTCCACGACCCCGCCCAGCCGGGTCAGGCCGGCCATCAGCTCGTCGCTCTCGGCGGCCAGGACCTTGGCGGTCGGGGTGGGTGCGATGCCGCGCCCCGCCTTCTCGAAGAGGACCAGCCCGGTCTCGCGCTGGAGAGCACTGAGGTGCTGGCTGATGGCGGACGGCGTGTAGCCCAGATGGTCGGCCGCGGCCGCCACCGAACCGCTGGCGACCACGGCGCGGAAGACGCGGAGCCGTTGGATGTCGAGCATGGTCTGATACTACAGCAGCGCTTCATGTTCCGTAAGCAACCTTCGCTTGTGCTGAAGAGTAAAGGGCCTCAGAATTGAGGCATGACCACGAACCGGAAGACCCAGAAAGGCCACCGCTTCCACCTGTCGCTGCGCGAGATGTGGAGGGACCAGGTCGCGGCCAACCGCGCCATGCTCAGCCTGACGCCGTACTACGACCGGCAGCGCCAGGACGGTCGCTGACCGTCCTCGTTCGAAGGGACGAGCCGTGGGCGCGCTTGGTGAAATGACGGCGCACCGCGGCACACATCCCCGATTCTGGGCTGGCCCGCACCCCCTCGACCCGCTGGACTGGACGTACCAGCGAGAGAGGAGGCGCTCGTGGACCGACCGGCGCCCACAGCGGTGCTGTACGCCGCAGCCGAGCACGTGCTCGCGGAGTCTCTCGCCGCCCAGTTCGGCAAGGACCCCGCCGAGCCGGCGATGATCGTCGACCTGCCCAAAGACTGCTGCCTGAGCCTGATGGCCGAGCGCCCCGAGGAGCGGGTGCCCACGTTCCACGAGCTCGCCGAGGCGCTCATCGCCTCCGGATCCGTGCTCGCGGCTCCCTGGCTGACCGACGAGGTGCTCGCGAGGCGGGTGACCACGATCGCGTTCGGATGGCGCGAGGGTCAGCCGGGCTTCGCCGATGCCCTCGTCACAGTCGAGAAGATCATGGAGTCCCTCACCCTCGTGCTCGGCCGGGGGCTCTGAGCCGCTCCTTCGCAGGCGGGCGGAGCGATCCCGTCAGCCGAGCGCTCTCGAGACGTCGCGCGCGACGCGTAGCCCCGTGCGGTAGGCGCCGTGCACCGTCGAGCTGTAGTCCGGCTCGGTCGCCTCGCCCGCGAAGAACAGGCGCCCACCCACCGGCTCACCCAGGGCCACCCGGTCGGCGCGCGTCGACCCGACGGCGTTCGTGGAGTACGACCCGTGGGCGAACCCGTCGAGCGACCATCCGGTCGAGGTGCTGGCGACGGGGTCCGGGATGCGGTGGCCGAACATCGTGCGCAGCACGTGCATCGCCTCGCCCCGGACGTCGGCCGGGCAGGCCCTCTCGACCTCCCTGGCCCGGTCGCCGCCGTGGAAGCACAAGATCACCGGTGACCCCGCCTTGGCCGTGCTGAACCACTCGCCCCAGGCTCCGTGGCGCGGCCCGAGGTACTCCTGCCAGTCCACGTGGACCGGCCAGAACGGCGCGTCGAAACGCAGGAACGTCTTGCTCAGCACGCCCATCCCGAGCCGGTCGATGGCCCGGTGGTGGCGTTCCGGCAGACCGGGCACGAACTCGATCCGCTCGTGCTTCAGCACCCCGAGCGGCACGGTCACCACGACCGCCCGGGCGCGCAGGACGCCGGCACTCGTGTGTACGTCGACGCCGCTGGGTCGCCGCACGACTCGTCGTACGACGACGCCGGTGTCGATCGTGAGGTGCCGGGCCAGGTGGTGCGGGACTCGGTCGTAGCCGTGCGGGAAGAAGGCGTCCTCGCCGGTCTGGCCGTACTCCTTGCCCTGGTCGACGGTCCGCGCCGACAGCTCGTCGGGATCGGCGCCCCACTCGGTCGTGTAGTCGGCGTTCAGGTGGAAGGCCAGCTCGTCGCGCTCGATCCGGCTCAGGTGCTGGCCGGTGGCGGCACGTCGTACCGCGGCGGCGAGCGACTCGTCGTGCGGGCGACGGCGGGCGCTCCGCTCCGCCCCGGCGACCATGCGGGCCCAGCGGCCGCTGTGCGGCCGGGTCACACCCGCGGCCCGTAGCTCCGGGTCGATGCGCAGCTGGTAGGAGGAGTACGACGAGGGCACGAGCCGCGCGCCCGCCCTGCGGGCGATCGGGGTGATCGGGTTGCCCGCGGCATAGCCGTGGATCCACGACGCCCCTAGGTCGATCGGCGACCCGGGCCAGCCGCGCCACGTGTGGATCCGGCCCCCGACCCGGTGCCGCGCCTCGAGGACCCGTACGTCGTACCCGGCCCGGCCGAGCCGGTCGGCCGCGGTGATCCCGGCCATGCCGGCGCCGACCACCACGACGGGATCGCCGCTGCCGAAGGCCGGTGGCTGCAGCGCCGCGAGCGACCCGGCGCCCAGCGCAGCGATCACCGCACGCCGTGAGGCGGTCGCGGGTTCCTGCGCCATCCGGTCAGTATGACCGCGCCCGGGGGGCGGGAGCCCACCCCGAAGGATCTTGCCGCAGCCGCGATGGCGTGCTGGACTCCGAGAGGGCGTGGAGGTTCCGCGCCCAGGGGGGAGTAGTCATGCATGTCCTCGGACGATCGTTGACCACGATCTGCGCCTCGGCAGGGCTGGCACTGGGGGTGTCCCTGGTGACCACCGGCCCGGCCCAGGCGCACGGCCACGCCCGGCATCATCACTATCGTCATCACCACGCGATCTACGTCGCGCCCGACGGCGGTGGTTCCAGCACGAAGCCGGCGAGAGGTAGCAAGCGTTGGGGGTCGTGCCGGCATGCGGCGTTCTCCGACATCCAGGCAGCCGTCGAGGCGGCGCCCTCGGGCGGCACCGTGATCGTGTGCCGGGGCAGGTACGCCCAGAGCGTGACGGTTGACAAGCCGCTGACGCTCGCGGGACGCCATGGGGCGGTGATCGACGCGACAGGTGACGGCTGGGGCGTCGGAGTCACGGCGTCGTGGACGACGATCCGCGGTCTCACCGTGGTCAACGCGTCCGGCGACGACCCCGACCTGCCCTACGACGGGATCATCACCGCCGGATTCACCGACGCTGGCCCGACGCCTGCCGACCACGTCACCATCGAGCACAACGTCGTACGCGGCAACCAGGGCTCGGGGATCGACCTGAACAGCACGTCGCACTCCATCGCCCGCTTCAACATCGCGGTGGAGAACGGCGTCGGGATCAACGTGTCCGACGACCTGGGCGCGCCCGCCGTGGGCAACCGCGTGTCCCACAACGTCACCAACCGCAACTTCGGTGGCTGCGGGATCGCCCTCGCCGACCACACCGGCGCGGGTGTCGTCAGGACCATCGTCTGGGGGAACATCTCCGACGACAACGGGCTGAGCACGCCCACGGCTCCCGACGCGTCGGCCGGCAGCGGTGTGATCCTGGCCAGCCCGATCCCGGGCGGCATCGTCAGGAACAACCTGATCTCGCACAACGAGTTCCACGGCAACGGCCACGGCGGCGTCGTCGTCCACTCGCACGTGCCCTCGATACCGGGCGTGCCGGACAGCGACTTCAGCGGGAACCGGGTGCTGCGCAACGTGATCGGGTCGAACAACCTGCGCACCGACACCTCCGACCCGGAGACGACCGGCATCTACCTCGGCAGTGCCACGCCGTTGTCGATCAGGATCTGGGGGAACAGGATCCACGACAACACCTACGGGATCTTCACCGCAGGTGACGTCACCGTGAGCGGGCACAACCGGTTCATCCGCGTCACCACACACCAGACGGGGGTGGCGACCTACTGATCGGAGGCCGCTGAGCACCGGGCAAGCCGGGTTCCGGGCCCGTGGGCGTCTCGACGCCTACAGGCCCGGCAACGGCGGGTGTGCGCGCCCGGTGACTGCGCGACGCGCGGCAGCGGGCATCGGAGGCACCGCTGAGTCGGTGGCGCCGGAGGCTGCCGCATGCTCGTTGCGAGCGACAAGTCCGGAGGTCGGGGCTTGCGGTATTCGGTTGCATCTCGACCGTCGTGCCGGGTCAGTGGGCCATGTCGACGAAGCGGGAGTAGTGACCCTGGAAGGCGACGGTGATGTCGCGGGTGGGGCCGTTGCGGTGCTTGGCCACGATCAGGTCGGCCTCGCCGGGGCGGGTCGACTCCTTCTCGTAGACGTCGTCGCGGTGGAGCAGGATCACCATGTCGGCGTCCTGCTCGAGCGAGCCGGACTCGCGCAGGTCGCTCATCATCGGCCGCTTGTCGCCGCGTTGCTCGGGACCGCGGTTGAGCTGCGAGAGCGCGACGATCGGGACCTCGAGCTCCTTGGCCAGCAGCTTGATCTGGCGAGAGAACTCGCTGACCTCGATCTGGCGGCTCTCGACCTTGCGGCCCGAGGTCATCAGCTGCATGTAGTCGATGATGATCAGCCGTAGGTCGTGGCGCTGCTTGAGCCGGCGGGCCTTCGCCCGGATCTCCATCATCGTCATGTTGGGCGAGTCGTCGATGAACAACGGCGCACTCGACACCTCCGCCATCTTGCGGGCCAGCTTCTGCCAGTCGTCGTCGTTCATCTTGCCGTTGCGGATGTGGTTGAGCGGCACCTTCGCCTCGGCGGAGAGCAGCCGCATGGTGATCTCGGAGCGCGTCATCTCGAGGCTGAAGAAGCAGCTCGTCATGTTGTTCTGGATCGACGCCGCCCGGCACAGGTCGAGTGCGAGCGTGGAGTTGTGCGTCGGGATCATCGCTCGACCCGCGAGGTACATGTGGTCGTCGTTGTCGACCTGCACGCAGCGCACGGGCACGCTCGCGACGAGCACGACTGCCGTCACGTAGCGGCGTCCGATCCGCGACGTCGTCGTAGGACGCTCCTCCTTGTGGAGCAGGTGCTTGCGCTCCAGTCGGAAGACGTCGTCGGTCGTGGAGAAGCTCAGGATGTAGCAGGTGGACGTCTCGGGACGCCGGCCCCGAACCGCCTGCGACGTCCGGCCGCACTTGTACCCCAGACTGACGATCAGCTCGAAGACGTCATCGGCCAGGCGGCGGTCCGTGACCGCGAACTGACAGCTGCCGACTCCCTCGACCACCGTGCCGTCGGTGTCCATCAGGCCGGCCAGGAGGTCGCGACGTGCCTGCTCAGGGGCACGTAGGTACGCCAGGGGGATGTGCTTGGCACCGAGGACGCCGATCTTGCGCAGCAGCGCGGTGAAGGTGCCGTGATCGGAACGGCATCCCGCGCACGTGTGGGCACCGGTCAGCGAGCCACCGCAGTCAGAACAGGTGGCGTGCTCGGTCGGCTTCGACGGAGGGAGGGTGATCGAGTAGAGCATGTTGCCCCGGGGATGGACGTCGTAGCCCCGAGCCTCGACGTACATCGGGATCTCCGGGGTCTCGCTGGTGATCCGGTTGCCGGCGGTGTGCCCGTCGCCCAGCCACGCGCCGAGGACGTACGGGTCGACCGGCAGGTCGGCCCCGCCCCCTTCGAGGGCTTCGGCGTTGACGACCGCGTGGTTCGCCCGCCCCTCACCAGCGAGCCGGACGGTCCGGGCCATCTCGGCCGTCGTCACCACGGACGGGAAGAGGCGTTGGTGACGGGCTCTGTCGTAGCCCCCGTCGGCCGCCCACTCGGACCGGCGAGACGCCCTCGTCTCGGTGAGCCACTGGTGCTCGGCGTCGGCGACGAGGACCGACCCGTCGGAGAAGTGCACCTCGAAGCACGGCCGGTCCTTCATCACATCGGTCGCTGCGACCACCCGGGTCGGACGCCCGTCAGCGCCGTAGAGGAGGTCACCGACGGCGACCTCTCCCATGGTCGTCCAGCCACGGGGCGTCGGGAGCGGTGTGTCCAGCGCGAGCGCCTTCCCCATCGCCGGACGAGCCGCGACGATGATCATCTGGCCGTTGTGGAGACCGTTGGTGAGGTCGTCCAGGTCGGCGAAGCCGGTGGGTACGCCGTACAGTCCCGCGTCGCGGTTGCCGATCGCCTCGATCTCGTCGAGGACGCCGTCCATGATGTCGGACAGCGGCGCGTAGTCCTCCGCGCTGCGCCGGTCGGTGACCTGGTAGACCTCGGCCTGGGCGGAGTCGACGACGTCGTCGACCTGGCCCGTCCCGGCGTACCCCATCTGCACGATGCGTGTGCCGGCATCGACCAGCCGTCGCAGGATGGCCTTCTCGCGGACGATCTCGGCGTAGTAGCCGGCGTTGGCTGCGATCGGCACGTTGGCGGACAGGGTGTGGAGGTAGGGCGCGCCACCGATGCGGGCGAGCTCGCCGCGGCGCCCGAGCTCGTTGCCGACGGTGATCGGGTCGGCCGGCTCGCCGCGACCGTAGAGGTCGATGATGGCGTCGTAGATGACCTCGTGGACCGGGCGGTAGAAGTCGGCGCCGCGCAGCAGCTCGCTGACGTCGGCGATGGAGTCCTTCGACAGCAGCATCGACCCGAGCACGCTCTGCTCCGCCGCGTTGTCCTGGGGCGGCGTGCGGTCACCGGGACGGCTCGGGCGCTCACCCGGCTCGTACGCCGCGGGACCGTCACCCCAGTCGTCGCGCGCCGGCTCGGGCAGCCCCGGGACGTCCCACGACCCCTGCTCGGTGATGCTCACCCAACGACTCCTTCGCGGGTCGACGACGGCACGCGCCTGACGGCTGTGACAGAAGTGACGCTAGGGGTGACCACCGACAGTTCGGTCCGACCGTCGCCGACGCGCGCGGATCCCGTCTCGGGAGCCGCTCGGCGTCGTCGTGGTTCGCCCCATGTGCGACCTGCCAACGGCAGAACCTAGGTGCCCGGCGGCCTCCGCGGATAGACCCTTGTCCACAGGGCCTGGGGATAACTACCCCGCGAGAGTGGAGGACCGGCTCCACCCTGTGGTCCTACCCGTGGAGAACGTGTGGACAAGTCGGCTCGGCCGATCGCCCGTACGCCTCTGACCTGCGCGAATGCCGTTCCACCCATGTGCAGCGAAAAAAGTCCGAGCCGATCTCGTTCACCTGCTCGCCATCTGGGATCTGCCCGTTGGTTTGTCGACACATCGTCGCACCCGGGGCCGAAACGGGGGATTTCCACCGGTCATGCACAGCCCTCGGAGACCACGGATACCCTGGCCGGCGTGAAGCCGCTCCAGGCTGTGGCGATGGGCCTGGTCATCGTGGCCCTGACCGCTCCGGTGCACGGTTTCGACCTCCTGCCCGACCCCCTGGGCTGGCTGCTCGCCCTCATCGGCCTCCGGGCACTGCCGGTGCCCCAACGCCGTACCCTGCTCGGGCTCGGCGCCCTCGCGCTGGTGACCTCGTGCGCCCTCTGGGTCCCGTCGGTCCCGGAACACCTGGACGACGTCGACCCGTCGCTGACCTGGGCGGCCAACCTGCCCCAGCTCGTCACGACCATCGTCCTCGCGCACGCGCTCGGCCAGCAGGCACTCCTCGCCGGCGACCTGCGGGCCCGCCGGTGGCTGCTCACCGCGCGCACCGTACTGATCGTGGTCACGGTACTGCCGACGATCGTCTTCGGCGGCGGGCTGGATGCGCTGGCCGGTACGACGTACGCCGCGGCCTCGCTCGCCCTGCTGCTGCTCATCGTGCTGCTCTTCGCGTACGCCGCTCGTCCGTGGGCCCGGAGCGCGCCCTCGAGGTGAGGGGAGTCACGCACGACAGCCCACCCCGATGGAACCGGGGCGGGCCGTGTGGGTGAGACGGGTCAGGCGGGGATGACGTTGAGCGCCACGCTGGCGGACACGTCGTCATGCAGACGCACCGAGACCTGGTGGGCGCCGAGGGTCTTGATGGGGTTGGCCAACGCGATCGTGCGGCGGTCGACGTCCTCGCCGGTGACCGCGGCGAGCGCGCCGGCGATCTCGGTGGTGGTGACCGCGCCGAACAGGCGACCGGCCGTGCCGGCCTTGACCTTCACATCGACCGGGGCGGCCTCGAGCTTGCCCTTGAGCTGGTCGGCATGCTCGGTGTCGCGGACCGCGCGCGTGGCGCGGGCCTTCTTGATCGACTCGACGGTCTTCTCGCCGCCACGGGTCCAGCGGATCGCGACGTTGCGCGGCAGGAGGTAGTTGCGGCCGTAGCCGTCCTTGACCTCCACCACGTCACCCGGCTGTCCGAGCCCGGTGACTTCCTGGGTCAGGATGATCTTCATGGTCTCGGCTCCCTTCAGCGACCGGTGGACGTGTAGGGCAGCAGGGCGACCTCGCGGGCGTTCTTGACCGCGATCGCGACGTCGCGCTGGTGCTGGACGCAGTTGCCGGTGACCCGACGCGCGCGGATCTTGCCGCGGTCGGAGATGAACTTGCGGAGCAGCGTGGTGTCCTTGTAGTCGACACCGGTCGCCTTCTCCTTGCAGAACTGGCAGACCTTCTTCTTGGGCTTGCGCAACACTGCCTTGGCCATTGTGGTGCTCCCTTTCAGGTGAGCCCGGCCGCATCGGATGCTGAGCCGGAATGGTGGGCTTGGACTGGGTATTCAGTTGTGATGTCGCGTCAGAACGGAGGCTCGTCCGAGCCCGTGACTCCGGGCGTGGCCCACGGGTCGTTGCCGCCGGCCGGGGCAGCGGGAGCGCCGCCACCCTGCTGCGCGGGCGTCGCCCACGGGTCGTTGCCCGACGGACCGGACGAGGCCTGACCGCCGCCGTCGCCGTACGACGAACCGCCCGACCGCTGTGTGCGCGTCACCTTGGCGGTGGCGTACTTCAACGACGGACCGACCTCGTCGACCTGGATCTCGAACACGGTGCGCTTCTCACCCTCGCGCGTCTCGTACTGACGCGAGCGGAGGTTGCCCTGGACGACGACGCGCATCCCCTTCTGCAGCGACTCCGCGACGTTCTCCGCCGCCTGACGCCACACCGAGCAGGAGAGGAACAGCGCCTCGCCGTCCTTCCACTCGTTGGCCTGGCGGTCGAAGGTCCGCGGCGTCGAGGCGATCCGGAAGTTGGCCACCGCCGCGCCCGAGGGCGTGAAGCGGAGCTCCGGGTCGTCGACGAGGTTGCCGACCACGGTGATCTGGGTGTCGCCTGCCATGTCAGGTCTCCTCTAGGGGTACGAAGCGTGTGCGCTCATCGTGGCGCGAGCCACCGACAAGTGCCAGCGGGGATCCACAGGACGCTCAGTGGGCGTCGGGTCGCATCACCTTGGTGCGCAGCACCGACTCGTTGAGACCCAGCTGACGGTCGAACTCCTTGACCGTGTCGGGCTCGGCGGTGAGCTGCAGGACGGCGTAGATGCCCTCGGCGTTCTTGCGGATCTCGTAGGCCAGGCGGCGCCGGCCCCACACCTCGACGGACTCGACGCTGCCGCCGTCCTTGCGGATGACGTTGAGGTACTTGTCGAGCGACGGTTCGACCGTTCGCTCCTCGAGACTCGGGTCGAGGATGACCATCACTTCATAGGCACGCACAGCGGTCTCCACCTCCTCTGGACTAGAGCGGCCACGGACGGTCCGTGGCAGGAGGGCTTTGCGTTTGCTCGGCGTACGACGCGGGTCGACCGCCGAGGTCGTCCCCCGCCATGGGCGGAGGACGACCGGGTCAGGCTATCAGCGGCGGGAGGGGTCCCCGAATCGCCGTCAGGCGGTCGTCGTCGACTCGCGCATCCGCATCACCGACAGGCCGAGGCCGGCGAGCACGGCGAGCACCGCGAGCCAGTAGCCGAAGCCGTGACCGGTGTCGCACGAGATGCCGCCGAGGCTCTGACTTCCGCAGTCACCACCGGGGATCACGAACAGGGCCAGGATCAGGCACACCAGCGAGAGTCCGAAGGCGCCGACCGCGGCGAGGTAGACGGCTACCGGGAGCTTCACTCCGAACAGGGACGCCGCCACCACGCCCGCGCCCGCGAGCGCGACCCAGACCGCGAACCAACCGAAGAACCCGTGGTACGCCGAGGCATGGGCCGAGGCGCTGAAGCCGCCGGCGCTGACGGACGCGGTGTAGAACGGCATGAAGCCGGCGATCCAGGCGATCAGACCCGCGGCCATGATGCCGAGGTCGAACTTGTGCGCGCCCTGGAGCGTGGTCTTGGCCTGGTTGAAGTCGTACTGCGAGCCACCGGTGGACGCCGGTGCTGCGGGCGCGGCGGGCGTCTCCGGGGGAGGCGTGGGCGCGGCGGGGGGAGGGGTGGGTGCGGTGCCCTCGGGCTGTTCGGGTTCGGTCGGATCCGTGGGCTGGTCGCCGGGCTGCTCGGTCATGGCTTTCCCGTCATAGGTGCAGTGGTCAGGCGGCAGCCTGCCGCGTTACGGCCCGGGATGCAACGATCCTGGCCGAACATCCTCCGAGAGGTGGGGGCCTTCACGCTCACGCAGGTGACCCACCGAGCACGGCCGCATCGCCCGATCGCCGCTTGTCCACACGCGGGTGCGACCCCGGCACGACGTCGTCGTACGCCGCCTACCCTCGCCGCGTGCGCCCCGTCCCCGTCGGTCGTCTCGGGCTGATCGACCAGATCGGCCGAGGCGGCGGGGGCACGGTGTGGTGCGCCTGGGACCCCGGCCGGCGCAGGTTCGTCGCGGCCAAGCTCCTGCCACGACGCTCCGGCCCCGACCCGGCACCCGGGCCGGCCCATCCTCACGTCGTCGTCGTTCACGGCACGGCGGCCTGTGCGAGCGGCCCGGTACTGGTCATGGGGCTGGTGCGCGGCGGCACCGCCGACGACCTCCTCGCCGAGCACGGGGCTCTCCCGGAGGACTACGTCGCGATCCTCCTCGAGCAGCTGCTCCAGGCGCTCGAGGCGGTGCACGCTGCCGGAGTCGTCCACCGCGACGTCAAGCCGGCCAACCTCCTGCTCGAGCCGACCGGATGCGGCCGTCCTCATGTGCAGCTCGCTGACTTCGGGGCGGCCGTCGCGCTCGGCGCACCGATCGTCGGAGCCGACTCCGTCGTCGGCACCGACGGCTACCTCGCACCCGAGGTCTGCGCGGGCGCGGGTCCCGATCCGCGGCAGGACCTCTACGCCGCCGGCATCACCGCCGTCGAGCTGCTCACCGGGCACGTCCCACGCAGCCCGCGCGACCTGCCGCGTGGCCGTCTCCGCCGACTGCTCGCCGAGCTGACCCACCCCGATCCCGATCGACGCCCACCCAGCGCCTCCGCCGCCCTCGACCGCCTCCGTGCGTACGGCGTGCCCGACGGCACGCCCTGGACCGCCCGGCCGCACCCTCCCGTCGTACCCGACCGGTACCGCGACCTCAGGCGCCCGGTCGGCCCGGCGACCTGGGCCGTCGTCGCGTGCTGCACCTGTGCGATCGCGCTCTGCCTCCTCGCCCTGCTCGCCTGATCGCCTCGAGGAGGCGTCAGCGGCGCAGCGAGACCGGTCAGTCGCGGGCGCGGTCGGCGAGCGCGGCCATGACCACCATCCCGGCCGCAGCGAGGATCCCCACGAGCGCCAGGATCAGTACGACGAGCACGACGATGTCCATGGCACCAGCCTGCCACCAGCCGACCTGGACGACGTACGTCGGTGCCGCTTCCTACGATGGCGCCATGACCGATCTCGCCCTCGGAGCCCACGTCGAGCAGACCGACCCGATCGCGGAGGCACGGGCCCGGCGGGCGCCGCACGTGCAGTTCTTCCTCGGCGACCCGCAGGGCTACCAGGGGCCGGAGATCCGCTACGCCGGCGGCGCCGACGGGCTCCGAGCCGATGCCGAGGCGGCCGGCATCGGCCTCTACGTCCATGCCCCCTACATCGTCAACGTCGCGACGACCAACAACCGCATCCGCATCCCCTCGCGCAAGCTCCTCCAGCAGCACCTGGACGCCGCGGCCGAGATCGGTGCGCGCGGCCTGATCGTGCATGGGGGCCACGTCAACAAGGACGACGACCCGGCCGTCGGGTTCGACAACTGGCGCAAGGCGGTCGCGGCGACCGACCTCAAGATCCCGCTCCTGATCGAGAACACCGCGGGCGGTGACCACGCGATGGCGCGCCACCTCGACCGGATCAAGGGCGTCTTCGACGCGATCGCGGCCGCCGAGGGCGCCGATCGGGTCGGCTTCTGCCTCGACACGTGCCACGCGCACGCCGGGGGCATCCCGCTGGAGACCGTGGTCGACGAGGTCCGCGCCATCACCGGACGGATCGATCTCGTGCACTGCAACGACAGCCGTGACGACTTCGACTCCGGAGCCGACCGGCACGCCAACGTCGGGCAGGGCCACATCGACCCCGACCTGCTCGCCCAGGTCGTCCGCGCGGCCGCGGCCCCCGTCGTCTTCGAGACCCCGGGCGGCGCCGAGGAACACCTGGCCGACTTCGAGGCCGTGCGCTCGAGGCTCTAGGTCGTCCGTCGGTCGAGCCTGTCGAGACCACCGGTTACCGCCCCAGGCACCGTCACCGGGTTTCGACGCGCTCGCGAGACCTCGTTCCTCGGTCGCGTCGCTTGCTCGACCTGGTTTCGCGACGCCGTGCGTTCGTTCCTCACGCTCGGCTGCTCAACCAAAGCAGACCAGCGGAGCGGGCGGCCCGTCGGGGTCCACGTCGACGAGCGCCCTGGCGAGCGCGGCGGACGGCCTGAGCCCCTGCGCCAGGCCCTGGTGCACCCGGACGAGTACGTCGTGCGCGACGGCGTCGTTGATCGCGGCCGCCGAGGCGACCACGCATCGCGCCCCGGCGTGCAGCCACGCCGCCGTCATCCCGATCAGCTCCTCGCCCCCGCGCAGGGTCGAACGACCGACCTCACAGGCGGAGAGCAGTACGACGTCCGGTACGCCGGCGAGCTGGTCGATGTCGTAGCCGAACCACGGCCCGTCCGCGAGCTCGAAGCCGGAGAAGAGCGGGTTCTCCGACGAGTGACGGCCGTGGGCGGACACGTGGAGCACGTCCACCTCACCGGCCAGCCGGCTGACCGCCTCGGCCGTCGCGTCACTCCCGTGCAGCACCCGGGAGCCCGGCCACACCCGCGACGCGGCGCTCGTCTCGGACTCGGCCTGCGCGACCCGCGGCCCGGCCACGAACCCGGCCGTGCGCGACCGGAGCGGGGTCTCGCTCCGTACCGCCCACGACGTCGCCGACTCCGCGACGACCAGGGGACGCCCCCGGTTGCTCGGCAGCGCGGTCCACGGCACCGCTGCCAGCGCCCCCGACGGAGTGAGCACCAGCGAGAGGTCGCCGATCCGGTCGGCCAGCGGCGCCAGCAGGAGGTCGTCGAACCTGCGCAACCGGCTGTTCAGCTCGGCCCGCACCGACCGCGCGAACGTGTCGGGCAGGTGGACGGCCGCCATGTCGAGCCCGGGCAGCAACCCGCCGAGCAAACCGTCGAGGTCCGTTCGCGGGCCGAGGTCATGGGTCGTGGCGCCCTGCTGGGTGACCACCAGCGCGACCACGCGGTCCGCCGTGACGACGTGGGCCAGCAGAGCCCGTCCGGCGGCGAGTCGGGGCTGGAACTCGGCCAGCGACATCGGGTCGGCGTACGCGCCGGAGCCGCGCAGCCGCCATGCCTGCTCGCGCACGCGCTGGCGGAGCTCCGCCTCCCGAGCCGCGCTCTCACGCGAGGCTTCCTCGCGCGCGGCCAGCGACCGGAGCTCGGCCAGGTCGGCCACCACCTGCTCGTCGCGGGGCACCCGCACGGGTTGCACCCGGCTGGCCAGCATCCGCGCCCGCTCGGACCACTCGAAGAGCACCTCCGGCGACCCGGACGCACTGGCGATCCGCAGCCCGCGCACGGCGAGCCGAGTCCCGTGACCGGTCACCATGGTCTGCAGGTCGAGACTGCCGAACGAGCTCTGCCACTCGTGCAGGTCCGCCAGTCCGCGCCGTAGATGCCCCAGGGCCGCGGCGGGCCTGCCGGAACGCTCCGCCAGAGCGGCGCGTACGTCGCGGTCGCGGAGGCGTACGCCGAGCGGCGCGCTCGAAGGGATCCGAATGGCAGCGAGCCGGCGCCGTGCGTCGTCGAGCTCGCCGCGCCGGAGGACGACGAGCGCCGTGTCGAGCCGGATGTCGCTCGCCCACCACCGCAGGTCGAGTGCGGACAGCTGGGCTGCGAGCTCGTCGCCGTGCCGCACCATCGACGGTCGGGTCCGGCCTAGCCGCACCTCGGCGCCGTGCGTCACCGCCTCGGCCTTGAGGCGTAGGGCGGGCGTGCGGGTGAAGCGGGTCCTGGCCGCACGGGCCGCGGCGAGGGCCCGCTCCGGGTCCCGGGCCAGCGCTCCCCGCGCGATCGTCAGCTCGGCCTCGCCGCGCCGTTGCCGCAGGCGGTGCTGGCCCAGGGTCCGGGCAGCCTCGTCGAGGGCCGCGAGCCCGCGCCTGGTCAGCCCGGCGGCCATCAGGACCTCGGCGCGGTCCTGCTGGGAGATCGCCTGGAGCACCGGGCTCGACGCGGGGAACTTGTGCCCGGCCTCCTCCATGTCGCGCAGAGCGCTGACGAGATCACCCTGCAGGAACGCCGCGTAGCCGAGGTTGTGCTGGGCCTTGGGCACCTCGCTGAGCAGCCCGGCGCGCTCGAAGTCCTGCATGGCGGCTGCGAAGTCGGCGGCCGCGCGGGCGCTCGCGCCCTGCTGCAGGAAGACGCCACCGCGGTTGAGGTGCACGCGCGCCTTCTCCTCGGGTCGCGCAGCGAGGAACTCGATCGCGGCACCGAAGGAGGCGAGGGCGCCGGTCGTGTCCCCCGACCGCATCTGCAGGAGCGCGCGCTGGCCCTGCACGATGCCGCGGGTCTCGGCACCGATCGCCGGCCGGGCGAGGGCGGCGTCGCACAGGGCGATGCCCGCCGCCGGGTCGCCGGTCTCGGCCGCGACGTACGCCAGACTCGCCTGGATGCGGGCGAGCAGGTCGTCGTCCGACGTCCGCGTGAGGCCGCGTTCGAGCAGCGGCCGTGCCGCCCGGACCTTGCCGGCGTTGATCGCCTCGACGCCGCGCCGGTGGAGCTGCTCGGCCGACAACATCTCCTCAGTCTGTCGTGACCCCAGCCACCTTCTCCAGTGCGTCTCGCGCCCGCTCGTTCACGGCGTCGAGACCGTCGCCCTCGGCGAGGCGGCGACGGAGGTACTGAGCGAGCCGGCCGGCCATCAGCGGGGCCGCGAACGACGTACCGCTCCACACCCCGAACCCGCCGCGGAAGTCGTCGGGATCGATGTTCTCGCGCGGCCGCCCGAAGGCGAACGCGCGGGCGATCGGCTGCAGGCCGCCCTGGAACCTCGGCACGGTGCTCAGCACCGCCGCCCCCTCGGCGAACGAGCGCACCCACGCGCCGGCGTTGCTGAACAGCGCGTCGGTCTCGCGGTTGGGGTTGAGCGCACCCACCGACAGGATGGGCAGCTGACCGGGAGGCGGGTGGACCACCGACCCGTCGTTGCCGTCCTCGTCCTCGCGCCAGGGCGCGAACGCCGCGGGGAAGCACGGCCGCGCCGTGGCGTCGTTGCCGGCGGAGCAGACGACGAGAGTGCCGCGCGAGGCCAGGTCGGACAGCACGCCGAACAGCGTCGGGTCGAACAGCGAGTCGTACGACGTCTCGTGGTAGTAGCCCATCGACAGGCTCAGCACGTCGATGATGCGGCCGTCGGGGTCACCCTCGCGTCCGCGCCGGTTGAGCTCGGCGATCTGGGCGAGCGCGGTGATCCAGTCGGACTCGACGATCGGGCCCACGGACGGTACGACGCGCCAGGACAGGATGTCCGCGTCCGGGCACGCCTGATGCACGAGGCCGGCGATGAAGGTGCCGTGCCCCGACAGCGGGTCGATCATGCCGTCCAGCGCGCCGGCCTGGTCCCAGAACGTCTCGGGGTCGGTCGACTCGACGTTGTAGCCGATGTCGTGGCCGTCGAGCTGCAGCCCGCGGGTGACGACGTCGCGACCGATGTCGTCGAACCACGGGTGGACACCGCATCCGGTGTCGAGGATGGCCACCACGGCGCGCCGGCAGCCCTCCTCCGGCTGACGCCGGTGGGGAGGCAGGCCGACGTAGGCGATCGGTTGCCGACCGCCCTGTCCGGGCACGCCGTAGGCGTCGATCGGTCCGCCACCGCCACCGAACGGATGGCTCGAGTCGAACGGGTGGGAGCTGTCGAAGGGGTGACTGGAGTCGAACGGGTGGGAGCTGTCGAACGGTGCCGACAGGATCACGTGGTCGAGGCCGATGCCCTGCAGGGTCTTGGGACGGTCCTTGAACCGGAGGCGCAGCTGCTGGAGCAGCGTGAACGCGTCGGGTGGCAGGACCACGTCGGCATCGGTCTTGATGTCGAGGCCGACCTTCAGGACGCCGTACCGGAGTCCGACGGTCCGGGGGTCCTCGGGCTCGAGCGTCGCGACCCAGCCCAGATCGTCGGCCACGTCGGCGACCAGCGCGAAGCGGGCACCGACACGGTCGCGCTCGGCGGGCTCCATGCGGTCGGTGACGCGCTTGCCGTGCTCGGCGCCGACGCTCGGCGTGGCCCGGGGCTCCTCGTCGGGGATCGGGCTCCACTTCGAGATGGTCAGGCGGGTCGAGACGTACGACGTCGTACGCACGACCACGCCCTCCACGCCGAGTGAACCGGTGGGGTCCAGGATCCGCCCGTCGGCGGCCGTCACGGTGTCGTGGGCGGGCGGCCGGGGGTCCCGGTCCATGTGCTTGCGCTTGCGCTTGATCATCGACTTCCTCGTGGTCTCGTCGGGTCAGATCTCGAAGGCGGGAGTGCCGAACGTGTGGTCGTCGGGCAGCTCGAGCCACAGACGGTAGAACCCGGCAGGCAGGTCGGGGAACTCGAAGCGGCCGTTGGCGTCGGCCATCCCGTCGAACCGGCGCTTCTCGCCCTCCACCTCACGCACCTGCACGGGGCCACTCAACGCCGGGACGAGCCATCCGTCCAGGCGGGCGCGGCCCTCGTCGTCGGCGGTCGAGATGCGGACCAGCAGCTCGACGTCGTTCGCTCCGAAGCGAAGGGTGTAGGACTGGGCGCCGCCGCGGGTGCCGGCCAGCTCGCGATAGCGCTCCACGAGCAGCATCAGCTCGAACTCCAGGTCCGGGTCATGTCGGGCCAGCTCGCCCACCACGGTGACGATCCGGTCGAGCATGCCGGACGGCATCGGGTCGTACCTCTCGCACGCACGGCGTACGGCCTCGTAGAGGCTCTCGTCGTCCATCACGGTGTCCTCCTTGCGCAGGCGGGACGTCGGGCGGGGCACTCCCAGGCCCGGGGCGCAACGGACACCGCGGCCGGCACGTCGGGGGTGTCCGGCTCCACGGTGAACAGGAGTACGGCGTACCGCTCCTGATACGTGAGCACCGTGCCGCGTCTCCCGCACCGTCGCCCCCACCCCCGGGGAGCGCCGTTCGGCCCGTCCACCCCCGGTAGCCTCATCGGCGTGACCCTGACCGTCCGCACGATCTCGGCCGACGACCATCGCGCGTTCCTCCGGGCACAGTCGTGGGCGAGCTTCCTGCAGACCCCGGCCTGGGCGACGGTGAAGTCCGAGTGGCGCGCCGAGTCCCTCGGTTGGTACGACGGTGACCGCCTCGCCGGCGCGGGACTCGTCCTCTACCGTCGGCTGCCGAGGCTCCCGCGCTACCTCGCCTACCTGCCGGAGGGCCCGGTCATCGACTGGTCCACCGACGACCTCGGCGCATGGCTCACACCCCTGACCGCCCACCTGCGCTCCCAGGGCGCCTTCGGCGTCCGGATGGGCCCCCCGGTCGTGACCCGCCGGTGGAGTGCCGCGCAGGTCAAGGAAGGCATCGCCGACCACGCGGTCCACAGCCTGACCCAGCTTGCTCCCACCGAGCGCTCGGCGACCGGCGCCCGGGTCGTCCGGCAGCTCGAGTCACTGGGCTGGCGGCCGCAGGTCGCCGAGAAGGGCTTCGCGGCGGGACAGCCCCAGTACACCTTCGTCATCCCGTTGGTGTCTCCCGGTTCCGCCGACGGAGTCGCCGGGTCACGTCGTACGGAGGACGACGTGCTCGCCGGGATGAACCAGCTCTGGCGGCGCAACATCCGCAAGGCCGACAAGGCCGGCGTCGTCGTCACCCACGGCACCGCCACCGACCTCAAGGCGTTCCACGACCTCTACGTGCACACCGCCGAGCGCGACCACTTCACCCCACGCCCCCTCGCCTACTTCCAGACCATGTACGACGCGCTGGGCGCGGACGACCTGGGCCGGATCCGCCTCTGGCTGGCACACCACGAAGGCGACCTGGTCGCGGCCACGATCTCGGTCCGCGTCGGCACCCACGCGTGGTACTCCTACGGCGCGTCGTCCAGCGACAAGCGCGACGTCCGCGGCTCGAACGCCGTCCAGTGGGCGATGATCCGCGGCGCGATCGGCGAGGGCGCTGAGGTCTACGACCTGCGCGGCATCACCGCCACCCTCGACCCCGACGACCCGCACGTCGGCCTGATCCAGTTCAAGACCGGCACCGGCGGCGAGGCCGTCGAGACGGTCGGCGAGTGGGACTTCCCGCTCAACCGCGCCCTCTACCGCGGCTTCGCCCTCTACCTGGACCGCCAGCGCCTGCGCGCACGCCTGCCCGGGCTGCGCAGATGAGTCTCACCCTCACGGTCGACGGCGACCGCTGGCGGCGTCACCTGCGCACGGTCGCGGACGACAACCCCGGCCTGGTCCCCGTGACGAAGGGCAACGGCTACGGCTTCGGCGTCGGCCGCCTGGCGCGCCGGTCCGACTGGCTCGGCGTCGACACGCTGGCCGTCGGCACCTACTTCGAGATCGGCGAGGTGGCGCAACGCTTCGCCCGCGATCTCCTCGTGCTCACGCCGTGGCGTCCCACCGGGCAGCTGCCGGACGAGGACCTGCCACGCGGCCGGGTGATCCACACGGTGAGCCGGCTCGCCGACCTCGTCGCACTCCTCGACCGCGACCCTGCGGCCCGGGTCGTGCTCGAGCGGCTCACCAGCATGCGCCGCCACGGCATGTCGGCCGAGGACCTGCGGGCGGCCGGACACCTGTTGAGCCGTCGACCGGCCCGCCTCGAGGGCGTGGCCTTCCACCTCCCGCTCGCCTCCGGCTCCCATCTGAGCGAGGTCGTCCAGCTCGTCAACGACGTCGTCGCGGCCGAGCTCCCCACCCACACCCTCTGGGTCAGCCACCTGACGAGCGCCGAGCTGGCCTCGCTGCGCACGTCGTACGCCGACTTCGACGTGCGTCCGCGGATCGGCACCGCCCTCTGGCTCGGCGACCGCGAGGCGCTCCGGGTGAGCGCGACCGTCCTCGACGTCCACGAGGTCGAGCGCGGCGACACCTTCGGCTACCGCGGACGCACCGCTCCCAAGGGCGGGCACATCGTCGTCGTCTCGGGCGGTACGGCGCACGGGATCGGCCTCGAGGCCCCGACCGGTGACCACTCGATGCGGGCACGTGCGGCCACGCTGGCGCGAGGCGGGCTCGACGCCGCCGGCTTCGTCCGCTCTCCGTTCACGATCGACGGCAAGCTGCGGCTGTTCGCCGAGCCGCCGCACATGCAGGCCTCGATGCTGTTCCTGCCGCACGGGCCCCGGGTGCCGGCGGTCGGGGAGGAGATCGACGTCCGCGTGCGCCACACGATCACGTCGTTCGACCGCATCGTCGTCAGCTGACCCGCACGCCATCAGCAGGCCCAACAACCTGCCTGGACATCACACCTGGCCGGTCGGGTCGAACGACCGGGTGAGCGAGAGCTCGCCCCGGCCGCCGAGCTGCCACCACGACAGGCTGCCCCGGCGACGCGTCGACCGCACCACGTCGTACGCCGGCATCAGTACGTCGCGGACCACGATGGCCACCAGGTAGAGCTCGGCCGCCATCCGCACGATGATCGCCAGCCAGTAGAAGCCGGCATCGCCTCCACCACCGGGGCTGAGGTAGTTCCCGAGGTACCACCACACCGAGGCGAAGTAGAAGATCTCGCCGGCCTGCCAGACCAGCTGGTCGCGCCATCGCGGCCGCGCCATCACGGCGAGCGGGAGGAGCCACAGGGCGTACTGCGGCGAGTAGACCTTGTTCACCAGCAGGAAGCCGGCCACCAGCAGGTAGCCGAGCTGGGCGAACCGCGGCGTCTCGGGTGCCAGGAACCCGAGCACCGCGACGGCGGCGCACCAGGCGAGGAAGAAGGCCCACGAGACGACGTTGATCGTGTGGACGCTCGCGGTGTGGTGGGTCATCTGCCCCAGCATCAGCCAGATCGAGCCGAGGTCGGCGCGGCGATGGGAGTTGAAGGTCCAGAAGACCTTCCACTCGCTCTCCCCCGAGAGGTACGCCGGAGCGTTGACGGCTGCCCATGTGGCGGCTCCCATCACAGTCGCCCACACCATGTCGCGCCACCGGCGTTCGCGTCCCCACACCACCAGCAGCGCGCCGAGCAGGAAGAGTGGGTAGAGCTTCATCGCCGTACCCAGCCCGAGCAGCGCTCCGGTCAGGACCGGCCGCTCGCGCGCATGCGCCCAGAGCGCCCCCGCCACGCAGACGACGGCCAGCAGGTCCCAGTTGATCATCCCCTCGAACAGCAGCACCGGGGACATCGCGAAGATGGCAGCGTCCCACGGCCGTCGTCGGGTGACGCCGGTGAGGAACCACGCCGACAGCAGTCCGACCAGCGCGAACCCGACCGCGTTGACGGCCGTGAACCTCAGCGTCTCGCGCAGCACCGACGGCTCGGCGTACAGCTGGCCCTGCGACATCGCGCCTCGCTGGGCGAGGTCGGGTGATCCGGAGAGCCAGTGGGTGACGTACGCCGAGGCCAGCGCGTAGTAGGCGATCCCGACGGGGTACTCCATGACGGAGTACCGGTCGCGCACCGGGATGGCGTCGGAGTAGGGCCACTCCAGCTCGGCGAACCCCCGGCCGACGTAGAGATAGGGCAGGTCGGAGTAGCAGAGGTCGGAGTAGCGGGTCTCGGTGTTGGTCCAGTTCGAGGTGTAGCACGGCGCCTTCTGGGCGAAGCCGAGAGCGAAGCACAGCGCCGTCAGTGCGAGGACCACGCGCACGGGCGTCCACCAGCGGTGCCGGCCCGCGTGGTCGCCCACCGGGCCGCCGACCCCGCGACTCATCGCCGCGGTGATGGGATCCTCGGCCGAGGGGTGGGCCACCGGCCGGTGATCGTCCCCGTCGAGGTCGCTCACCACCACTCCTGGCCTCCGCCCATCGGCCGCTCACTCGGGAGCGCTGCCGGCGATGACGAGCTGGGCGGGGCCGAGGTCGGGCTCGACGACGGACACGTGATCGGGATGCAGGTCGGGGTGCTGCTGGGTGGCGAGCTCGTGGGGTGCGTCGGGGTCGTCGGCGCACTCGAGGTGGGCGGCGCACTGGTGGTCGGCGCCGAGCTGGTCGTCTTGTGCGAGGTCGGAGGTGGGGGCGGCAGCGTCGGCAGGTGCCCGGGCTGCTTGGCCGGGACGTTGGCCGGGAGCGGGAACTGCTCGACCGGCTGGCCCAGGAGGTCCGCCTTCATCACTGCTGCCCAGGTCGCCGTCGGGTACCCGGCACCGAAGTACCCGGACGCGCCGTTGTACGGCGGCAGCCAGCCGTCGAGCTGGCCGTTGCCGTTGCCGCGTACGTACATCACCGCGGTGGCCATCTGCGGGGTGAAGCCGACGAACCACGACGACGACACCTGGTTCGCGTCGTTCGTGGCCGTCCCGGTCTTGCCGGCCGCGGGTCGCCCGACCGCCTGGGCGTTGGTCCCGGTGCCGTGCTGCACCACCTGCTGCATCGCGTAGCTGACGTCCGCGTCGACGTCCGGCGCGATCGCCTGGGTCGTGTGCGGCTTGTACTGGTAGAGCACCTTGCCCTGGCTGTCGGTCACCTTGTCGATCACGTGCACGTCGGCCCGCTGGCCGCCGTTGGCGATGGTGGCGTAGGTGTTGGCCATGTTGATCGCGCTGACGCGGGACTTGCCGAGGGTGATCAGCGAGTCGGGCGTCAGGTCGGTGGTGGAGGTCGGGATGCCCGGGTAGTGCGGGTCGGGCTCGGCCGGCGGGATACCCATCTTGTTGGCCATGGACAGGATCTTCTGCGGCCCGTCCTTCATGCTCGTCGACATGTCGACAAAGGCGGTGTTGATCGACTGCTCGAGGGCCTGCGTCGACGAGACGGCCGACCCGTAGCTCGTGCCGTTGCCGGCGCCCTCGTTGTGCACCTGGAGGCCGTCGGGGAAGACGTACGGCGAGTTGCCGTCCCAGGTGCTCTTCAGCGAGTAGCCGTCGGTGATGGCCGCGGCCAGCGACACCGGCTTGAACGTCGAGCCGACCATGCCGCCGGCCTCAGCCCAGTTGATCTGCGACCGGAGGTAGTTCTGACCGCCGTAGAAGCCCAGCAGTGCGCCGGTCCCGGGCTGGACGGTCGCGACCGCCACGTGGAGGTACTTGTCGCTGATGTCCGGCCGGACCTGCGCCACTCCCTGTGCCGCCGCCGACATCGCCCGTGCTGTCAGCGTCGTCGTCACCCGCAGGCCGCCGCCGTCGATCTGGCCGTCGGTGAAGTCCAGCCGGTGCAGCTCCTGGCGCACCAGCGTCAGCATGTGCCCCTTCTGCCCGCCGTTCTGACTGGACTCCCTGAAGACCGGGAACTTCGGCAGCCGCTTCTCGGCCTTCTGGGCCTTGGCCTGCGAGATCGTGCCCATCGAGGCCATGCCGTTGAGGACGTAGTCGTAGCGCGCATGGAGCGCGTGCTTGTGGCTCCTGCCGTTGGCCGGGTCGAACTGCGAGGGGTTGTTCAGGACGCTGGCGAGCACCGCGCTCTGCTTGAGGTCGAGATCCTTGGCGTCCACACCGAAGAAGGCCTGGGCCGCGGCCTGTACGCCGTACGCCCCGCGGCCGAAGTAGATGGTGTTGAGGTAGCCCTGCAGGATCTCGGACTTGCTCTGCTGCTTCTGGATCTTCAGCGACAGGATCGCCTCGTGGATCTTGCGCGTGAGCGAGCGCTCCTGGTTGAGGTAGAGGATCTTCACGTACTGCTGCGTGATCGTCGAGGCGCCCTGGGTGGCGCCTCCGCGCGCGTCGTTGAACGCGGCCCGGATGATGCCCTTCGGGTCGATGCCGCTGTTGGAGTAGAAGGTGCGGTCCTCCGCCGCGATGACCGCCGCCTGGAGCTTCTTCGGCATGTCGCTGAGCGAGATGATCTGGCGGTTCTGGGTGGCGTACTGCCCGAGCTCGCTCTTCCCGTCCGCGTAGTAGACGAACGACGTCTGGGTCTGGAAGTCCCTGTTCGGGTTGGGGATCGACGTGGTCTGGTAGACGTAGACGAACGCGCCGATCAGCAGCAGCGTGCCCACCAACGACACGATCAGGAGCCACTTCACGACCCGCAGCACCCGCTGCTTGGTCGTGCGCCGGTTCTGCTTGGGCTTGCGCGTGACGGCGGGGCCCTCGGCTCTGCGCTTGGCACTCACAGGTCTCTACTCCACGTGCGTCGGGGGAATCGGTGCACCGGGCCAGGACGGAAACTGGGCCGGCCACGCCGTCGGGACGAGGGTACGGGGCCGACGGTCACGCGGCGAAACGACACCGACTTGTCGCGTGATATATCGGTTTGATAGGTTAATTCGATAGAACGTCGCGACACATCACGGGATCACGTCCCACGGTCCCCGGCGACCTCCCAGCCCGGCAACCAGGAAGAAAAGCCGACATGGCACGCAAGGCGGCAACTCTGGAGCTCGCCGTCCTCGGCCTGCTCCACGAGTCGCCCCTGCACGGGTACGAGCTGCGCAAGCGGCTCAACCTCCTGCTCGGCTGGGGCCGCCTGCTGTCCTACGGGTCGCTGTACCCCGCGCTCAAGCGGCTGCTGCGCGCCGGCTGGGTCACCGAGGTCACGGCCGCGACGCCCGGGGTCTCCCGCCGGCAGCGGATCGTCTACCAGATCACGCCCGCCGGCCGGCAGTTCTTCGGCGAGGAGATCACCGACACCGGCCCGTCCGCATGGGAGGACGACAACTTCAACATGAGGTTCGCGTTCTTCTCCCGCACCGACGCCGAGGTCCGGCTGCGCATCCTCGAGGGACGGCGCTCCCGGCTGCAGGAGCGACTCGACCGGGCCACGCATGCAGCCGGCGGCGACGACCGCTATCTCAGCGAGCTGCGCCGCCATTCCATCGAGTCCGTCGAGCGCGAGGTCAAGTGGCTCACCGACCTCATCAACGCCGAACGTACGACGGGCCGACCCGGGCGCACCGACGCGCCCGACGCGACCGGCGGCGACGCCGTGAGCGACGGCACCACCCCGACGAGCGCGGCCCCCGCGGCCGACGCCACCACCTGAAACACCGAGGAAGGAATCCCATGGGTTCGGTTCGAGTAGCAATCGTGGGCGTCGGCAACTGTGCGACGTCCCTGATCCAGGGCGTCGAGTACTACCAGGACGCCGACCCCGACGGCAGCGTGCCCGGACTGATGCACGTGAGCTTCGGCGACTACCACGTCTCTGACGTGGAGTTCGTGGCGGCGTTCGACGTCGACGCGAAGAAGGTCGGGTTCGACCTCGCCGATGCCACGCAGGCCTCCGAGAACAACACCATCCGCATCTGCGACGTGCCGCCCACCGGTGTCACCGTGCAGCGCGGTCACACCCTCGACGGTCTCGGCAAGTACTACCGCGAGACGATCGAGGAGTCGGACGCCGAGCCGGTCGACGTGGTCCAGGTGCTCAAGGACACCAAGGCCGACGTGCTCGTCTCCTACCTCCCGGTGGGCTCGGAGCAGGCCGACAAGTTCTACGCCCAGTGCGCGATCGACGCGAAGGTCGCCTTCGTCAACGCGCTGCCGGTCTTCATCGCCTCCGACCCCGCGTGGGCCAAGAGGTTCGAGGACGCCGGCGTGCCGATCATCGGTGACGACATCAAGAGCCAGGTCGGCGCCACCATCACCCACCGGGTGCTGATGAAGCTGATGGAGGACCGCGGCATCGTCGTGGACCGGACCTACCAGCTCAACGTCGGCGGCAACATGGACTTCAAGAACATGCTCGAGCGCGACCGCCTCGAGTCGAAGAAGATCTCCAAGACCCAGTCCGTGACCTCGAACATCGAGCACGAGCTCGGCGCCCGCAACGTCCACATCGGCCCGTCGGACTACATCGCGTGGCTCGACGACCGCAAGTGGGCCTACGTCCGCATGGAAGGTCGCGCGTTCGGCAACGTGCCGATCAACATGGAGTACAAGCTCGAGGTGTGGGACTCCCCCAACTCGGCGGGCATCATCATCGACGCGATCCGGGCGGCCAAGATCGCCAAGGACCGCGGCCTCGGTGGCCCGATCATCTCGGCGTCGTCGTACCTGATGAAGAGCCCGCCGGTGCAGCTGCCCGACGACGAGGGTCGCCGCCGAGTGGAGGCCTTCATCAAGGGCGAGGAGTGAGCGTGAGGGACGAGCGCACACTCGTCTCGCCCGAAGGTTGAGCAAGCCCCGCGGCTGAGGCACGAAGCCGCGACGGGCGAGTCGAAACCGGGCGAGGAGTGAGCGTGAGGGACGAACGCACAGGAGTGACCTCGGTCCTCGCCGGCTGAGACCCGGTCAGGCCCCGGCACCGCTTCGGCGGGCCGGGGCCTGAGTCGTCCGGGCTCCGGTCGGCTGCGGGGCTCCGACGGCTGCGATTGGCTATTTCCGTTGGATGGAATACGTTATCCGCAGATCGGAACAAGGAGCAGATGTGGACCCCTCACGCCTCACCTCGGAGCTGACCGCCGAGCTCGACGTACGACTGGCCGACGCCGACCGCTCGCTCCTGGAGGGCTTCCCCGGCGAGCGACCCGGGCGGCAGCCGGTGCACACGGCCTACGTACCGGCCGACGCCTTCACCCACGACCTGGTACCGACGTGGGGCGGCCGGGCGCTGGAGACCCTCGACGAGCACGCCGCGTCGTTCGAGGGGGTCCTCGGCGACCGGCCCGAGGAGCTGCTCGTCCTGGTGCGCGACAAGCTCGCGCGGGAGCCGATCGAGGACCTGCGGATCGACTTCGAGGACGGCTACGGGTCACGGCCGGACCCGGAGGAGGACCACCATGTCGCGGCCGCCTCCGCAGCACTCGCCCGCTCCCAGGAGGACGGCACCGCTCCACCGTTCTTCGGGATCAGGTTCAAGAGCTTCGAGGCGCCGACGAGAGCGCGCGGCGTGCGTACCCTGACCTCCTTCCTCGCCGGACTGCTCGGGGCCGGCGGCAGCCTCGACGGTTTCGTGGTGACGCTGCCCAAGGTGACTGCCGTCGAGCAGGTCGAGGCGATGGTGCACGCGGCCGGCCGCCTCGAGGACGCCCTCGGGCTCGTCCGACCACCGGCTGGGCTTCGAGATCCAGGTGGAGACGCCGCAGTCCATCCTCGGACCCGACGGGACAGCGCTGGTGGCCCGCATGATCCATGCGGCCGACGGCCGGTGCACGGCCCTGCACTACGGCACCTACGACTACTCCGCCTTCTGCGGCATCGCCGCGGCGTACCAGTCGATGGAGCATCCGGTGGCCGACCACGCCAAGGCGGTCATGCAGGCCGCGGCCGCGGGGACCGGCGTACGGCTCTCGGACGGGTCGACCAACCTCCTGCCGGTCGGTGACGACGACGCCGTACGGCGGGGGTGGGCGCTGCACGCCCGGCTGGTACGCCGTTCGCTGGAGCGTGGCTACTACCAGGGGTGGGACCTGCATCCGGCACAGCTGCCCACCCGCTTCGCCGCGACGTACGCCTTCTACCGCAGCGGTCTCGCCGGCTCCGCCGAGCGTCTGCGGCGCTACCTCGAGCAGTCCGGCGGCGGTGTCCTCGACGAGCCTGCGACTGCGCGCGCCCTGGCGGACTTCGTGCTGCGCGGGGTCGACTGCGGTGCCGTCACGCTCGGCGAGGTGACGGCCGCGACCGGGCTGGACGAGGCCGGGCTGACCGCGCTGGCCCGGCCGACGCGCGGCTGACCCTTCGGCATCCCCTGGCCTGTCGGGCCCCCGATCGGGGGTTGACGAAGGTCGGGCGCACCCCTATGGTTTTCCATCAGTCGGTAACTTGTTTCCACTTGATGGAAGCCTTGTCCAGCCAGCAACCCGGCTCCGATCCCGGCCGCGGGGGACCGGAAGCCACTAGGGAGCCAGACCATGGCCATCGTCCTCGGAGCAAATCAGTACGGCAAGGCGGAGAACCGCGTGGTGCGGATCTACCGCGACACGGACCGCCACGAGATCCACGATCTCAACGTCTCCACCGCGCTGAGGGGCGACTTCGCCGCCGCGCACACGCACGGGGACCAGGCCGACGTCCTGCCGACCGACACCCAGAAGAACACCGCCTTCGCCTACGCCAAGGAACACGGCGTCTCGTCGCCGGAGGACTACGCGCTCGCGCTCGGCGCCCACTTCCTGGATGCCGCCTCCGCCGCCACCGCCGCCCAGATCATGGTCGAGGAGTACGCCTGGGACCGTATCGAGGTCGATGGAAAGCCGCACGACCACTCCTTCGTCCGCCGTGGCACCGACACCCGCACCGCGGTCGTCACCGTCGAGGGTCGCGGAGCGGACCGCCGGGCCTGGGTCGTCTCGGGGCTGACCGACCTGACCGTGCTGAAGTCGACCGGCTCGGAGTTCAAGGGCTTCCTGAAGGACAGGTACACGACGCTGCAGGAGGCCGACGACCGGATCATGGCCACGTCGCTGACCGCCCGGTGGCGCCACACGTCGGCCGAGGGCGTCGACTGGAACGCGTCGTACGACGACATCCGGGCGATATTGCTGAGCGGCTTCGCGGCGACGTACAGCCGCGCCCTGCAGGAGACCCTGCACGTCATGGGCAGCCGGGTCCTCGAGGCCCATCCGGAGGTCGCCGAGGTCAGGTTCTCGGCGCCCAACAAGCACCACTTCCTCTACGACCTCACGCCCTTCGGGCTCGAGAACAACGGGGAGGTCTTCATCGCAGCAGACCGTCCCTACGGCCTGATCGAGGCGGCCGTGACCCGCGACGACGCCGGGGACCCCGGGCAGGCGTGGACCGCCGTGCCCGGCTTCGCCTGAGCCGCCGACCACCGACCGACCGACCACTCACCCACATCACATCCGAGGATCGAACGATGAGCGCTGCCGCCGCACCCCGCAGGACCCGCCCCCAGCACCCCGTCGACGAGGTGCTGCCTCCCGCCAGCCTGGCCGTCTACGGCCTGCAGCACGTGATGGCCTTCTATGCCGGCGCGGTCGTCGTACCGATCCTGCTCGCCGGCGCGATCGGCCTCAGCGAGACCCAGCTGATCCACCTCATCAACGCCGACCTGTTCACGTGCGGCATCGCGTCGATCCTGCAGTCGGTCGGGATCTGGAAGATCGGCGTCCGGCTGCCGCTGCTCCAGGGGGTGACCTTCACCGCGGTCTCGCCGATGATCGTGATCGGGCTCGACCACGGAAAGGGCTCGAACGGGCTGGTCTACATCTACGGCGCGGTCATCGTCGCCGGCATCTTCACCTTCCTGCTGGCGCCGTTCTTCTCGCAGCTGGTGCGGTTCTTCCCACCGGTCGTGACCGGGACGGTGATCACGATCATCGGCGTCTCGCTGGTCCCGGTGGCGGCGATGGACGCGGGCGGGGGCAACTTCGCCTTCGCGAACCCCACGCTCGTGCCCAAGGGGCTGACCTTCGGCAGCCCGACCAACCTGTACCTCTCCTTCGGCACGATCGTGCTGATCCTCCTGATCACCCGCTACGCACGCGGCTTCCTGAACACGGTGGCCGTGCTGGTCGGCCTGGTGGTCGGCACGGCGGTCGCGGCGTTCGTCAGCGACGGGTCGGGCGGCAAGGTGGCCACCTTCCACGGGGTGTCCTCCGCCGACTGGGTGGGCTTCACCGGCCCCTTCCACTTCGGCACCCCGAAGTTCGCCGTACTGCCCATCCTGCTGATGATCGTGGTCATGTTGATCACCGCGGTCGAGACCACCGGTGACGTCTACGCAACCGGCCAGATCGTGGAGAAGCCGATCTCGAGGACCGACATCGCCTCCGCGCTGCGGGCCGACGGTCTGGCCACGCTGCTCGGCGGCATCATGAACTCCTTCCCCTACACGTGCTTCGCGGAGAACGTCGGGCTGGTGCGGCTCACCCGGATCAAGAGTCGCTGGGTGGTCGCCACCGCGGGCGGCATCATGATCCTGCTCGGGTTGCTGCCGAAGGCGGGCGCGCTGGTGGCCGCCGTCCCCAGCTCGGTCCTGGGCGGAGCCGCTCTGGTCATGTTCGGCACCGTGGCCGCCGTCGGCATCCAGACCCTGGGCCGCGTCGACTTCAACAACCACCGCAACGTGATCGTGGTGGCGGTCAGCATCGGTATCGCGCTGATCCCGGTCGGTACGCCGCAGGTGAACAACACCTCCGCGTTCTTCTCCCAGATGCCTACCAACGTGCAGACCTTCCTCAACTCCGGCATCACCGCCGGCAGCATCGCGGCCATCCTGCTCAACCTGTTCCTGAACCACTTCGGCGGCCGGACGGCCGTGGGACCGTCCGACCGGGCGACGATCGCGCAGCTCAACGCGATGCCCGCCCCGGAGTTCGTCTCGCTGGTCGGACCGGCGTTCCAGGGGTCCTCACCGATCGCCGAGCGGGTCGCCGAGGCGCGCCCGTTCGCGGACGCGGCCGGGCTGCGGGCCACGATGCAGGACCAGCTGTTCGCGCTGTCGCCCGAGCACCAGCGGGCCCTGATGGACTCGTACCCGTCGCTGGCGGGTGCGGAGCTCCTGGCCGGCGACCTCGGTGACAACTCCTTGCTCGACCAGGGCTCCGCCGGCCTGACCTTCCTCTCCGAGGAGGAGCAGGAGGCCTTCGACGAGGTGAACGCGGCCTACCGGGACAAGTTCGGCTTCCCGCTGATCATCGCCACCCGCGAGCTGTCGTCGGAGCAGGTGCTCGACCAGGCCTGGGACCGGCTGGACAACTCGCCCATCCAGGAACGCGCCGCAGCCCTGCTCGAGGTGGCCAAGATCGCCAACCACCGGTTGGCTGACAAGGTGGAGGACACCAACCCGCTCGCGCTGATCAGGTCCTCCAACCTGCAGCGACTGCACTGACCCGAGGCCGACCGAGACGCTGGGAGACACCGTGCCGGACGTCGCTTGGCTCGACGCCGCGAAGGCGGACGAGGTACGCGCACTGCTGCTGACCCTCACCGCGTCCCCGGCGTGGGCCGGGGCGGTGGTGGCCGGCCGCCCCTACGGCGACGTCACCACGCTCCTCGACCACTCGGACGCCCTGGTGGGCGCCCTGTCGGAGGGCGAGGTGGACGCGGCCCTGTCCGGGCATCCGCGGATCGGCGAACGCGCGCCGTTGCTGGACGCCGACTCCGCGGCCCGGTCGGCCCGTGAGCAGGCGGGCATGGCCGAGGCGGGCGACGGGCTCAAGGAGGCGATCGCGTCGGCCAATGCCGACTACGAAGCGCGCTTCGGCCGGATCTACCTGGTGGCGGCGGCCGGGCGCAGCGCGGAGGAGCTGCTCGCGCTCGTGGAGCAGCGCCTGGCCAACGAGCCCGCCGCCGAGCTGGACGTCGTACGCCGTGAGCTGGCGCGGATCACGCGGCTACGGCTCGCTGACACCTTCGGAGGAGACCGCCCATGAGCCTGTCGACCCACGTCCTGGACACCAGTGTCGGCCGCCCGGCCGCCGACGTGCCGGTGACCCTGCGCGACTCCGACGGCACGTCGATCGGCGACGGGGTCACCGACGCCGACGGCCGGATCGCCCGGATCGGGCCCGAACCCCTCCGGCCCGGGCACTACCAGCTGGTGTTCGACACCCTTGCCTACCTCGGGGGCGAGGGGTTCTACCCGCGGGTCACCGTGTGGTTCACGGTGACCGACCCGGCGGAGCACTACCACGTGCCGCTCCTGCTCAACCCCTTCGGCTATGCGACCTACCGTGGCAGCTGAGCGGCTGGTCCTCGACGGGGCGACCGTGGTCACCATGGACGCCGACCTCACCGAGCACGACGTCGGCCACGTCGTGGTGGAGGGCACCCGGATCGCCGCGGTCGGCGCGGGCCGGTGGCCGGGCGGCGACTCGTCTCCCACGCGCGTCGTCGACGCCCACGGCTGCCTGCTCACGCCGGGACTCGTGAACACCCACCACCACCTCTACCAGTGGGCGACCCGCGGACTGGCCCTGGACTCCACCCTGTTCGAGTGGCTGACCACCCTCTACCCGATCTGGGCCGGCCACGACGAGGAGACGGTCGGCGCCACCGCGGCCGCGGGCCTCGCCCGGCTCGCCCGCACCGGCTGTACGACGACCATGGACCACCACTACGTCTTCCCGCAGGGCGGCGGAGACCTGTTCGCGGCAGAGGTCGAGGCCGCCCGGACGGTCGGGCTGCGGTTCCTGCCCACCCGCGGCTCGATGGACCTCGGGCAGAGCCGCGGCGGGCTGCCCCCCGACCGGGTCGTGGAGGACCTCGATGCCATCCTCGAGGCGACGGCCGCGGCGATCGACCGGTTCCACGACCCGTCCCCGGACTCGATGCTGCGCGTCGGCGTGGCTCCGTGCTCGCCGTTCTCGGTCACCGAGGAGCTGCTCCGCGAGGCGGCGGCACTGGCCCGCGACCGCGGAGTACTCCTGCACACCCACCTGGCCGAGACCGACGACGAGGCGTCGTACTGCGACGAGCACTTCGGCACCACCCCGCTGGGCTACATGGAGTCGCTGGGCTGGCTAGGCGACGACGTGTGGTTCGCCCACGGCGTCCACTTCTCCGACGACGACCTGGGCGTGCTGGCGCGCACCGGCACCGGCGTGGCCCACTGCCCGACGTCGAACGCCCGGCTCGGTGCCGGGATCTGTCGCACGCGTGACCTCCGGGCGGCCGGCGTCCGCGTCGGGCTCGGTGTCGACGGCCCCGCCTCCAACGAGGCCTCGTCGATGGTGGCCCAGGCAGGGCAGGCCCTGCTCTTCGCGCGGGCGACCGGCGGCCCCCGGGCGCTCGGTTGCCGCGACGCCCTCGAGCTGGCCACGATCGGCGGGGCCCGGGTGCTCGGCTGGGACGACGCCATCGGCTCCCTGGAAGCGGGCAAGCAGGCCGACCTGGCGCTGTGGCGTCTCGACGGCCTCGCGCACGCCGACATCGCCGATCCGGTGGCCGCGCTGGTCCTCGGTACGACGCCACCGCTGGCCCTGCTGCTGGTCGGCGGGCGCACCGTGGTCGAGGACGACCACCTGGTCACGGCCGCCGAGGAGTCGCTGACCCGAGGCGCGGTGGATGCCGCCGGCCGCCTGCTCGAGCGCAGCCGCTGACGGCCGCGCGCACGGGTGCGGGGCGACTTGACCCGACACCGCGGCTTCTCCTATTCTCTCACTCAACGGAAACTGTTTTCCACATCACGGAAGCGATCATGACGCACACGCTGCCCTACCTGGCCAACTGCTCGATGCTGTTCACCGAGCGCCCCCTGCTCGAGCGCCCGGCGGCCGCGGCCGCCGCCGGCTTCGCGGCGGTCGAGCTCTGGTGGCCGTGGCCCGACCGCCCGGTCCCGTCCGATGCCGAGGTCGACGCCTTGGTCGCCTCGGTCCACGACGCCGGCGTACGGCTGGTCGGGCTGAACTTCTTCGCCGGGCAGCTGACCGGGCCCGACGCGGGAGTCCTGTCGATCCCGGCCCGGTCCCAGGAGTTCCGCGACAACCTCGACGTCGCCGTCGGCATCGGGGAGCGGCTCGGCGTCTCGGCGTTCAACGCGTTGTACGGCGTGCGCGTGGACGACGCGACGGCGCAGGAGCAGGACGAGCTGGCCCTGGAGAACCTCGGCCTGGCCGCGGCAGCGGCGGCGCGGATCGGGGCCACCGTCCTGGTCGAGCCGGTCAGCGGTCCGAAGCCGTACCCGCTGCGCACCGCGGCCGACGTGGTGGCGGTGCTCGACCGGGTCCGGGCAGGGGGTCATCACAACGTCGGCCTCCTGTGCGACCTGTTCCACCTGGCCAACAACGGCGACGACCTCGACGCCGCCGTGGCGTCGTACGCCGACCGGGTGGCGCACGTGCAGATCGCCGACTGGCCGGGCCGCGGCGAGCCCGGGTCCGGCCGGCTCGACCTCGACCGCCACCTCACCGACCTCCAGGCCCGCGGCTACGCGGGCTGGGTCGGGCTCGAGTACACCCCGACCACGACCACCGAGGAGAGCCTGGCCTGGCTCCCCGCCGCCCGTCGCGGCGGTCTCGACTCCGCTCGACCAGCGACCCACAAAGGAGCATCCGCATGAGCACGCCCACCACGACCGTCGCGTTCATCGGCCTCGGCATCATGGGCAGCCCGATGGCCGTCCACCTGCAGCAGGCGGAGTTCGACGTCGTCGGCTACAACCTGCACCAAGACCGCACCAAGCCGCTGGTCGCCGCCGGCGGTACGGCGGCCGGCTCGATCGCCGAGGCGGTCAAGGCGGCCGACATCGTCGCGGTGATGGTCCCCGACTCCCCCGACGTCCAGCTGGTGCTGGCCGGAGACGGCGGGGTCTTCGACAACGCCCGCGAGGGCACGCTGGTCATCGACTTCTCCAGCATCCGGCCAGACGTGACGGCCGACCTGGCGACCCAGGCGAAGGGCCGGGGGTTCCGGCTGCTCGACGCGCCCGTCTCCGGAGGTGAGGCCGGCGCCAAGAACGCCGCCCTGTCGATCATGGTCGGCGGTGACGCGGCCGACTTCGCCGAGGCCGCACCCGTCTTCGACGCCGTCGGCAAGACGATCGTCCATGTCGGGCCCAACGGCGCCGGCCAGACGGTCAAGGCCGCCAACCAGCTGATCGTGGCGACCAACATCCAGGCCGTCGCCGAGGCGCTCGTGTTCCTCGAGGCGTACGGCGTCGACACGGCCGCCGCGCTCGACGTACTCGGTGGTGGGCTGGCCGGGTCGGCGGTGCTGAACCAGAAGCGCGCCAACATGACGAGCCGGTCCTTCGAGCCCGGCTTCCGGATCGACCTCCACCACAAGGACATGGGGATCGTCACCAGCGCCGCCCGCGAGGCCGGTGTCGTCCTGCCGGTGGGCGCGGTGATGGCCCAGCTGATGGCCTCCGCCCGCGCCAACGGCGACGGCGGTCTCGACCACTCCGCGCTGCTGCGGGGCGTCGAGCGCCTGTCCGGCATCACGACCGACCACACCGACCAGGAAGGCACCTGAGATGGCCCGCATGACAGCCGCCGAGGCGGCCGTGGAGATCTTGAAGAAGGAAGGCGTCACCCACCTCTTCGGCCTGCCGGGAGCGGCGATCAACCCGTTCTACAAGGCGATGAAGACGCGCGGCGGGCTGCACCACACGCTGGCCAGACACGTCGAGGGCGCCTCCCACATGGCCGAGGGCTTCACCCGGGCCAAGGCGGGCAACATCGGGGTCTGCGTCGGCACCAGCGGCCCGGCCGGCACCGACATGATCACCGGCCTCTACTCCGCGAGCGCCGACTCCATCCCGATCCTGTGCATCACCGGCCAGGCGCCGGTGGCCAAGCTGCACAAGGAGGACTTCCAGGCGGTCGACATCGCCAGCATCGCGGCACCCCTGACCAAGATGGCGGTCACCGTGCTGGAGCCCGCCCAGGTGCCCGGCACGTTCCAGGAGGCCTTCCACCGGATGCGGTCCGGCCGCCCGGGTCCCTGCCTGATCGACCTCCCGATCGACGTACAGCTGGCGGAGATCGAGTTCGACATCGACACCTACGAGCCGCTGACGCCGTACCGGCCCGCGGCCACCCGGGCCCAGGCCGAGAAGGCGCTCGACCTGCTGGCCGCCGCAGAGCGCCCGCTGATCGTGTCCGGCGGCGGTGTGGTCAACGCCGACGCGGCCGGGCTGCTCGTCGAGCTCGCGGAGCTCACGGGCGTGCCCGTGGTGCCGACCCTGATGGGCTGGGGGACCATCCCCGACGACCACCCGCTCAACGCGGGCATGGTCGGGCTGCAGACGTCTCATCGCTACGGCAACGCGACGATGCTCGCCAGCGACTTCGTGCTCGGCATCGGCAACCGCTGGGCCAACCGGCACACCGGCGGCATCGACACCTACACCGCGGGCCGGACGTTCGTCCACGTCGACATCGCACCGACCCAGATCGGCCGGGTGTTCGCGCCCGACTACGGGATCGTCTCGGACGCGAAGGCCGCCCTCGAGCGGTTCGTCGAGGTCGCCCGCGAGCGCCGTACGTCGTTGCCCGACCGGTCCGCCTGGGCCGAGGAGTGCCGGCAGCGCAAGCAGACGATGTGGCGCAAGACGAGCTTCGACAACGTGCCGATCAAGCCGCAGCGGGTCTACGAGGAGATGAACCGTGCGTTCGGCCGCGACACCCGCTACGTCAGCACCATCGGGCTCTCGCAGATCCAGGCCGCCCAGCTGCTGCACGTCTTCGGGCCGCGGCACTGGATCAACGCCGGCCAGGCCGGCCCGCTGGGCTGGACGGTGCCGGCGGCGATCGGCGTCGCCACCGCCGACCCCGAGGCCACCGTGGTGGCGCTCTCGGGCGACTACGACTTCCAGTTCATGATCGAGGAGCTCGCGGTCGGCGCGCAGTTCAACGTGCCCTACATCCACGTGCTGGTGAACAACGCCTACCTCGGCCTGATCCGGCAGAGCCAGCGCGGCTTCGACATGGACTACTGCGTGCAGCTGTCCTTCGACAACATCAACGCGCCGGAGGTCAACGGCTACGGCGTGGACCACGTCAAGGTCGTCGAGGGCCTCGGGTGCAAGGCCATCCGGGTCTTCGAGCCCGACGAGATCCTGCCCGCCCTCGAGCAGGCCAAGAAGCTGATGGTCGAGCACCGGGTGCCGGTGGTCGTCGAGGTGATCCTCGAGCGGGTCACCAACGTGTCGATGGGCACCGAGCTGGACAACGTCACCGAGTTCGAGGAGCTCGCCGAGAGCGGCGTGGACGCCCCGACCGCGTTGTACGCCAACCTGGACTGACCGTGCGGGTCCTGCTCGCGCCCGACAAGTTCAAGGGCACGCTGACGGCGGCGCAGGTCGCGGGTCACCTGGCCCGCGGTCTGCGCTCGGTCGACCCCTCGATCGAGATCAGCACGGTCCCCGTGGCCGACGGTGGCGACGGGCTGCTCGATGCGGTGGTGGCGTGCGGCTTCACCCGGGTCGGGGTCGTGGCCGCCGGACCGGACGGCCGCCCGCGCCCCACGTCGTACGCCGTCCGGGGGCGGGAGGCCGTCGTCGAGATGGCCGAGATCTGCGGGCTGACCCTGCTGGGTGACGAGCTGGCCCCGCTCACGGCCACCAGCCGCGGCGTGGGCGAGGCGATCGCGGCTGCTCTCGGCGGCGGCGCGGACCGGGTCCTGGTCGGGATCGGCGGCAGTGCGTCGACCGACGGCGGTGCCGGGGTCCTGCGCGGCCTCGGCGCCCGGATCCTCGATGCCCGGGGAGACGACGTACCGGACGGCGGCGGGGCGCTGGGCCGGGCCACGACACTCGACCTGACCGGGCTGCACCCCAGCCTGCGTCCGGGAGCTGACCGCGCCGAGCTGCTGGTCGCCTGCGATGTCGACAACCCACTCACCGGGGCCCGCGGTGCGGCAGCGGTCTACGGTCCGCAGAAGGGCGCCGATCCAGCGCAGGTCGCCGCCCTCGACTCCGCCCTGACCTCCTGGGCCGATCTCGTCGCCGACACCCTCGGCCAGGACCTGCGAGACACCCCCGGGGCCGGAGCAGCCGGGGGCGTCGGCTTCGCCGCCCTCGCCTGCTTGGGCGCCACGCTGCGGCCCGGCGCCGAGCTCGTACAGGACCTGACCGGCCTGGACGACGCCCTGAAGGGGGCGGATGTCGTGGTGACCGGCGAGGGCTCGCTCGACGCGCAGACCCTGAGCGGCAAGGCGCCCGCGGGCGTCGCCGCCGCGGCGCGGAGCCACGGCGTCCCGGTGTTCGCGGTGGCCGGCCGCTGTCTGCTCGACGACGACCGCCTTCATGCGGCCGGCATCGCGGAGACCTTCACCCTGGCCGAGCGGGCGAAGGACCTCGACGACGCGATGGCCCGGCCCGGGGCCCTGCTGGAGCAGATCGGCGCCGAGATCGGCCGACGGCTGGCCGGGAGCGCGCCGTGAGACGGGCGCGGATCGAAGCGGGCGCGCAGCGCACCCCGTTCCCAGCGCATGCGGCACCATGAACGGCGTGCAGCACGATCTGGTGATCCGCGCCCGCCGGGCCGTCGTCGGTGCGGCCGAGCGCCCGGTGAGCGTCGCCGTACGCGACGGCCGGATCGCCGCCCTCTCGCCGTACGACGAGCCGCCGGCCGCCGTACGCCGCGTCGAGCTCGCGGACGACGAGGTGCTGCTGCCCGGCCTGGTCGACACCCACGTCCACGTGAACGAGCCCGGTCGTACCGAGTGGGAGGGCTTCGCCTCGGCGACCCGTGCGGCCGCGGCCGGTGGCGTCACCACGATCGTCGACATGCCCCTCAACAGCATCCCGCCCACGGTGACCGTCGCGGCGCTGCGCGAGAAGCAGGACGCCGCCCGCGACCAGGTGATGGTCGACGTCGGGTTCTGGGGTGGCGCGGTGCCCGACCACCTCGGCGACCTCGAGGCGCTGCACGACGCCGGCGTGCTCGGCTTCAAGTGCTTCCTCGCCGACTCGGGGGTCGAGGAGTTCCCGCCGCTCGACCACGAACGGTTCGTCGCCGCGATGGGCGAGACCGCACGGCTCAGGGCACTGCTCGTCGTGCACGCCGAGGACGCCGGCGACCTGGCCGCGGCCGCGCCGCCCGACGGTACGACGTACGCCGGCTTCCTGCGCTCGCGCCCGGACGCCGCCGAGCGGACCGCCGTCGGCCACGTGATCGACACCGCGCGTCGTACCGGTGGCAGCGCGCACGTGCTGCACCTGTCGTCGGCGCAGGCCCTGCCCGCCTTGCGCGCCGCCCGGGCCGACGGTGTCGACGTCAGCGTCGAGACCTGTCCCCACTACCTGTGCCTGGCGGCGGAGGAGATCCCCGACGGCGCGACGGAGTTCAAGTGCTGCCCGCCGATCCGGGAGCGGTCCAACCAGGACCTTCTCTGGTCGGCTCTCGCCGCCGGCGACATCGACTTGGTCGTCTCCGACCACTCACCGTGCACCGTGGAGCTCAAACGCCGCGACGTGGGCGACTTCGGGCTGGCCTGGGGCGGAATCGCCTCGGTCCAGCTCGGGCTGCCCGCGATGTGGAGCTCGGCCGCGGCCCGCGGGGTCGACCTCTCCCGGCTGGTCGGGTGGATGGCGACCGCCCCCGCCGACCGGGTCGGCCTGACCCACAAGGGCCGGATCGCCGCCGGCGCCGACGCCGACTTCGCGGTGTTCGCTCCCGACGAGGAGTGGGACGTCGACGTCACCACCCTGCGGCACAAGAACCCCGTCTCGGCGTACGACGGGCGACACCTGCGCGGTGTCGTCCGGCAGACCTGGCTCCGCGGAGCACAGCTCGCCAGCAACCGACAGAGCAACGACCAGCCCGCCGGACGGCTGCTGGTGAGAGGAGCACGATGACCACCTACTACGCCCCTCGCGGCGGCCTGCCGCCGCAGACGCACCTGACCACCGACCGGGCCCGCTTCACCGAGTCGTACGCCGTCCTGCCGCGCGGCACCATGACCGACATCGTCACGTCGTACCTGCCGTTCTGGGACGACACCCGTTTGTGGGTGATCGCCCGACCGTTGAGCGGCTTCGCCGAGACCTTCTCCCAGTACGTCGTCGAGGTCGCCAAGGGCGGTGGCTCCGACCGCCCGGAGCTCGACCCCGACGCCGAGGGCGTGCTGTTCGTGGTCGAGGGCAAGCTGCGGCTCACCCTCGACGGCGAGACCCATGTGCTCGGGCCGGGCGGCTACGCGTTCATTCCGCCGGGCTCGGCGTGGTCGGTACGCAACACCTTGGCCAGGCCGGCGCGCTTCCACTGGGTCCGCAAGGCCTACGAGCGGGTCGACGGGCTCGACGTACCTCCGTCGTTCGTGACCAACGAGCAGGAGGTCACTCCCATCGAGATGCCCGGCACCGACGGCGTGTGGACTACCACCCGCTTCGTGGAGATGACCGACCTGCGGCACGACATGCACGTCAACATCGTCACCTTCGAGCCCGGCGGCGCGATCCCCTTCCCGGAGACCCACGTCATGGAGCACGGTCTCTACGTGCTCGAGGGCAAGGCCGTCTACCTGCTCAACGAGGACTGGGTCGAGGTCGAGGCCGGCGACTTCATGTGGTTGCGCGCCTTCTGCCCCCAGGCCTGCTACGCCGGCGGTCCCGGCCGCTTCCGCTACCTGCTCTACAAGGACGTCAACCGGCACGCGAAGCTGCCGTTCTGACGGCTCGGCACCGACGGCTCGACCGCGACATCCCGCACAGCGGAAAAAAGTTTCCGAAATGGGCTTCCCCTGACCGTGGGCCGAGAAGTAACCTAGGTCACCAGCACGGGTCGTTGTTCGACATGGATAACCAGCGTCCCGCGAGTGAATCGCAACCATGTCCCTGCGGCCGGGATCGGTCGCCAGGAGCCGACGCGCGACTCGTGGAGGAGCAGGTGATGACAGCAGCAGCCGGCACCACCTCGGCACGGCCCGGGCTGACGGTCAACGGTCGACCCGAGTCCCTGGCCGACGCGACGCCGCACACCACCGTGCTCGACTGGCTGCGCGACCGCGGCCTGACCGGCGCCAAGGAGGGCTGCGCCGAGGGCGAGTGCGGCGCGTGCTCGATCATGGTCGCCCGGCCCGGCTTCGGTGACTCGTCCCGCACCGACTGGGTGGCCGTCAACGCCTGCCTCGTCCCGGCCGCCGGCCTCGACGGCCAGGAGATCGTGACGGCGGAGGGTCTCGGCCGACCCGACGCGCTGCACCCCGTCCAGAGCGAGCTCGCCGACCGTGGGGGCTCGCAGTGCGGCTACTGCACGCCCGGCTTCATCTGCAGCATGGCCGCCGAGTTCTACCGTCGCGACCGCACCCCCGTCGACGCCAGCCCCGACGTCACCGAGGGCGACGGCGAGCACGGTGCCAACGGCTTCGACCTGCACGCCCTCAGCGGCAACCTGTGCCGGTGCACCGGCTACCGCCCGATCATGGACGCGGCGTACGCCCTCGGCGAGGCGCCCGCCGACGACCCCTTCGTCGTACGCCGCGAGCAGCCGGCCCCCGCGGCGTCGCCCACGCGGCTGCGCGCGGACGACGCGGAGTTCGTCCGTCCGGCGGACCTCGCCGAGGCGCTGCAGATCCTGGCCGAGCACCCCGACGCGACGCTGGTCGCGGGCTCCACCGACGTCGGGGTCGAGGTCAACCTCCGCGGCAGCCGGCCGCCCCTCGTGGTCGCCATCGACCGGCTCCCCGAGCTGCGTGGCCTGGAGTTCGGCGAGCACGAGATCCGGATCGGTGCCGGGCTCACCCTGACCGAGATCGAGCGCGCCCTCGGCGGGCGGGTCCCACTGCTGGCCGAGCTGTTCCCGCAGTTCGCCTCCCGGCTGATCCGCAACGGCGCCACGATCGGCGGCAACCTCGGCACGGGGTCGCCGATCGGCGACACTCCCCCCGTGCTCCTGGCCCTCGACGCCGTACTCGTGCTGGTCTCGAGTGGTCCCGACGCCGGCACGGTCAACGAGCGCCAGGTGCCGCTGGCCGACTACTTCACCGGCTATCGACAGACCGTGCGCCGGCCCGAGGAGTTGATCCGCGAGGTCCGCATCCCGCTGCCGCTGGCCGAGCTCACCGCCTTCCACAAGATCGCCAAGCGTCGCTTCGACGACATCTCGAGCGTGGCCGTGGGCTTCGCGCTCGACGTCACCGACGGCGTCGTACGCCGCGCCCGGATCGGGCTCGGTGGCGTGGCAGCCACGCCGATCCGTGCCGTCGCCGTCGAGGACGCCCTCGTCGGACGACCCTGGACGGCCGAGACCGTCGGGCCGGCGGCCGACGCGCTCGCCCTGGCCGGGACCCCCATGGACGACCACCGGGCGAGCTCGCGCTACCGCGCGGCCATGCTGGGCCAGTCGCTCCGCAAGCTGTACGCCGAGCGCCCCGGGGCACCCCTCGACGAGGAGGTCGGAGCATGAGCCACCTCTCGGAACGCCCGGCCGGCGCCGTCGTCGGGCAGACCATGCCGCACGAGAGCGCGGCCCTGCACGTCACCGGCGCGGCGCTCTACACCGACGACCTGTACCCCCGCACCAAGGACGTCCTGCACGCCTACCCGGTCCAGGCGCCCCACACCCACGCCCTGGTCACCGCCCTGCGCGTCGAGCCGGCGTACGCCGTACCCGGCGTGGTGCGCGTGCTGACCGCCGACGACGTCCCCGGCGTGAACGACGCCGGGGTCAAGCACGACGAGCCGCTGTTCCCGAGTGAGGTGTGCTTCCGTGGGCACGCGGTCTGCTGGGTGCTCGGCGAGACGCTCGAGGCCGCCCGCCGCGGCGCCGAGGCCGTCGAGGTCGACTACGAGCCGCTGCCCTCGCTGATCACCGTGCCCGAGGCGATCGCGGCCGGCAGCTTCCAGGGAGCCCAGCCAACGGTGCAGCGCGGCGACGTCGACGCCGGGCTCGACCGGGCCACCCACGTGTTCCACGGTCAGTTCGAGTTCGCCGGGCAGGAGCACTTCTACCTCGAGACGCACGCCGCGCTCGCCCTCGTCGACGAGAACGCGCAGATCTTCGTCCAGAGCAGCACCCAGCACCCCTCCGAGACCCAGGAGATCGTGGCCCACGTGCTCGGCGTCCCGAGCCACGAGGTCACCGTGCAGTGCCTGCGGATGGGCGGCGGCTTCGGCGGCAAGGAGATGCAGCCGCACGGCTTCGCGGCCATCGCCGCCATCGGCGCCAGGTTGACCGGCCGCCCGGTGCGGCTGCGGCTGAACCGCACCCAGGACCTCACGATGTCGGGCAAGCGGCACGGTTTCCACGCCCAGTGGCGCGTCGGCTTCGACGACGACGGGCGGGTGATGGCGCTCGACGCCACCCTCACGGCCGACGGCGGCTGGAGCCTCGACCTGTCCGAGCCGGTGCTGGCCAGGGCCCTGTGCCACATCGACAACGCCTACTGGATCCCCGACCTCCGCGTGAACGGCCGGATCGCCCGCACGAACAAGACGTCGCAGACCGCGTTCCGCGGCTTCGGCGGCCCGCAGGGCATGCTCGTGTTCGAGGACATCCTCGGCCGCTGTGCTCCCCTGCTCGGGATCGAGGCCGCCGACCTGCGCCGCCGCAACTTCTACGTCGACGGGCAGACCACGCCGTACGGCCAGCCGGTGCGGCACGCGGAGCGCGCGGTGGCGGCCTGGGACCAGGTGCTCGCGTCGTCCGACTTCGCCGCCCGCACCGAGGAGATCGCGCGGTTCAACGCCCAGCATCCCCACACCAAGCGGGGTCTCGCGATCACGCCGGTCAAGTTCGGCATCTCGTTCAACCTGACGGCCTTCAACCAGGCCGGCGCGCTGGTGCACGTCTACAAGGACGGCTCGGTGCTCGTCAACCACGGCGGCACCGAGATGGGCCAGGGGCTGCACACCAAGATGCTGCAGGTCGCCGCGACCACCCTCGGCGTGCCCTTCGCGACCGTGCGCCTGGCACCGACGCGTACCGACAAGGTGCCCAACACCTCGGCCACGGCCGCCTCGTCCGGGGCCGATCTCAACGGCGGTGCCGTCAAGAACGCCTGCGAGCAGATCACCGCGCGCCTCGCCCAGGTCGCGGCCGGGCGGCTCGGCGTACCCGCGGCCGACGTCCGGTTCCACGACGGCGTCGTCTCCGGGCTGGGTGTGTCCAAGACCCTGCCGTGGGCCGAGCTCGTGCACGCGGCGTACTTCGCGAGGGTGCAGCTGTTCGCGGCCGGCTACTACCGCACCGAGGGCCTGCACTGGGACTCCACCGTCATGCAGGGATCGCCGTTCAAGTACTTCGCGTACGGCGCGTGCGCCGCCGAGACCGAGGTCGACGGGTTCACCGGGGCCTCCCGCACCCGACGCGTCGACATCGTCCACGATGTCGGCGACAGCCTCTCCCCCCTGGTCGACATCGGCCAGATCGAGGGCGGTTTCGTGCAGGGTGCCGGCTGGCTCACGCTCGAGGACCTGCGCTGGGACGACAGCGACGGTCCCGACCGCGGCCGACTCTCGACACAGTCGGCCAGCACCTACAAGCTGCCGAGCTTCTCCGAGATGCCCCCCGACTTCCGTGTCGACCTGCTCGACCACGCCCACGAGGACGGCGCCGTCTACGGCTCCAAGGCGGTCGGCGAGCCCCCGCTCATGCTCGCGTTCGCCGTACGCGAGTCGCTCCGTCAGGCCGCCGCGGCCTTCGGCCCGGCCGGCACGAGCGTCGACCTCGGCTGCCCGTCCACGCCCGAGGCCGTCTACTGGGCGGTCGAGGAGGCGCGTGCGGCGACCACCGATCATCGAGGTGGCCATGTCGAGGACGGCGCGGGCGCCCGGCCCGATCCCACCGACCCCGCCGCGCCGCAGCGGCATCCGGAGTCCGAGGTCGCCGTCCACCAGCTGTCGGAGGCCTGAGCGATGGACTGGATCCACGGCGTACAACGCCTGCGCGAGATGCGCCAGGCGGGCGTCCTGGTCACCGTGACCGCGGTCAGCGGTCACGCACCCCGCGAGGCCGGCGCCAAGATGGTCGTGTCCGAGACCCAGGCCTGGGGCTCCGTCGGCGGCGGCAACCTCGAGGCCGTCGCCGTCGACCGCGCCCGTGCCCTGATCGAGACCATGGCCAACGCCGTGGTGTCGCCGACGACCTTCACCAGCGACCTGTCCGACAAGGCGCCCGCCGAGCACGGCGTCCAGTGCTGCGGCGGCAGGGTGACCGTGCTGCTCGAGCCGCTGGCGGTGCGACCCGCCGTGGCGATCTTCGGGGTCGGCCACGTCGGGATGGAGCTGGCTCGGATCCTGGCCCGCCACGATCTCGACCTCCACCTCGTCGACTCGCGTGCCGAGCAGGTCGACCCGGCCGCGCTGACCCCTCTCGGCGACTCCGTCGCGGGCATCCACGTCCACCACGAGGGCGTGCTGCCGGAGCTGGTGCTGTCGCGGCTGCCGGCGGGCACCCACGTCCTGGTGATGACCCACGACCATGCCGAGGACCTCGCCCTGTGCGACGCCGCGCTGCGCGCCACCCACCTCGGCCCGATCGGCCTGATCGGCTCGTCGGCCAAGTGGGGTCGCTTCCGCAGGACCCTGATCGCGGACGGGCACGCGCCGGCCGACGTCGACCGGATCATCACCCCGATCGGCCTGCCCGCACTGCCGGGCAAGGAGCCCGCGGTGATCGCGGTCGGCGTCGCGGCCGCGTTGCTGTCCTCCTTCGCGAGCACGCAGCCCGAGGCCGAGACCGACGAGGTCGAGACGGAGGCGGACGCCGTCAGCGAGCCGATTCGATGACGCTGTTCCACGGCACCTTCCTCGACACGCCCGACAACCCCTTCGCCGGCGGCGGCCTGCGCGTCGAGCAGGACGGCGCGGTGCTGGTGCGTGACGGCGTGATCGTCGAGCGCGGAGCCGCCGCCGACCTCCGGCGACGTCATCCCGACGACGACGCGGTCGACCTGCGCGGCGGCCTGGTGCTCCCCGGATTCGTCGACACCCACGTCCACTTCCCGCAGGCGCGGGTGATCGGTGCGCTCGGGATGCCGCTGCTCGACTGGCTCGAGGCGTGTGCCCTGCCGGAGGAGGCGAAGCTCGCGGACCCGTCGTACGCCGGCACGGTGGCCACCGACTTCGTGAGCAGCCTGGCCGGTGCCGGGACGACCAGCGCCCTGGTGTTCGGCGCCCACTTCGCCCCCGCCGTCGAGGCGTTGTTCGCCGAGGCCGACCGGGTGGGGCTGCGGATCACCAGCGGTCTCGTCGTCTCCGACCGGATCCTGCGCGACGACCTGTTCACCTCACCGACCCGCGCGTACGACGAGGGTCTGGCCCTGGCCCGCCGCTGGCACGGCGTACGGCACAACCGCTACGCCGTGATCCCGCGCTTCTCGCTCTCGTGCAGCGACGAGCTGCTCGACTCGTGCGGCGCGCTGCTGTCCGACGTGCCCGACTCGTGGTTCACCAGCCACATCAACGAGAACCTCGCCGAGATCACCACCGTGGAGGGCCTGTTCGGCGACTGCGAGGACTACCTCAACACCTACTCCAAGCACGACCTCGTCGGGCCGCGCAGCGTGTTCGCCCACAACGTCCACCCCACCGGGCGCGAGCTCACGGCGCTGGCGGAGGCGGGCGCGGCCGTCGCGCACTGCCCGACCAGCAACTGTGCCCTGGGCAGCGGTCTCTTCCCGCTGCGCGAGCACCTCGTCCACGGCGTCCGCGTGGCGCTCGGCACCGACGTCGGGGCGGGCACCGGCTTCTCGATGCTCAAGGAGGGTCTGCAGGCCTACTTCCACCAGCAGCTGCTGGGCCCCGCCGGCGTCGCGCTGACCTCCACCCACCTGCTCCACCTGATGACCTCGGCCGGAGCCGACGTGCTCGGCCTCGCCGACATCGTGGGGGACTTCTCGGTGGGGCAGCAGTTCGACGCCGTGTGGCTCCGGCCCGACGAGGGCAGCGCCCTGGAGATGTCGTTCCGGCACGCCCATTCCGCGGAGGACGCCCTCGCCAAGGCCTTCGCGATGGCCGGCTCCAGCGACGTCGCGGGAGTCTGGATCGGTGGCCGGGCGGTCGAGCGCTGAGGATCAGCCACCGGCCGCGAGCACCGCGGCGTACGCCGGCAGCGTGAGGAAGTCCTCGAACTCGTCGTCGAGCGCGGTCCGTACGAAGAGCTCTCGCGCCGTCGCCAGGTGGTCGGCGTACTCGCCGGCCGAGACCAGCGCGGCGTACTCCTCCTCGACGATGCGCTCCACCAGGGCCTTGTCGACGGTCTGGCCGGAGTCGAGGGTGGCGGCGTTGTGCGCCCACTGCCAGATCTGCGAGCGCGAGATCTCGGCGGTCGCGGCGTCCTCCATCAGGTGATGGATGCCGGCCGCGCCGTTGCCCGACAGCCAGGCCGCGAGGTAGGTGATGCCGACGTTGATGTTGCCGCGCAGGCCGGCCTCGGTGCGCGCGCCCGGGGTCTGGTCGATCGCCAGCAGGTCGGCGGCCGCGACGGATACGTCGTCGCGCTGCCGGGAGACCTGGTTGGGCCCGGTAAGGACCCCGTCGAAGATCTCGGCACAGACCGGCACCAGGTCGGGGTGGGCGACCCAGGAGCCGTCGAAGCCGGCATCGGCCTCGCGGTGCTTGTCCTCGCGGACCTTGGCGAACGCCGCCTCGTTGACCACCGCGTCGCGCCGCGAGGGGATGAACGCGGCCATGCCACCCATCGCGAACGCGCCGCGACGGTGGCAGGTCTTCACCAGCAGGTCGCTGTAGGCCTTGAGCATCGGGGCGTTCATGGTGACCGCGTTGCGGTCGGGCAGGGTGTTGTCGCCAGGGGCGTCACGGAAGTTCTTGATGATCGAGAAGAGGTAGTCCCAGCGTCCGGCGTTGAGCCCGCTGGCGTGGTCTCGGAGCTCGTAGAGGATCTCGTCCATCTCGAAGGCCGCCGTGATGGTCTCGATCAGCATGGTCGCGCGGATCGTGCCGTGGTCGATGCCGAGCTCCGCCTCGGCGTGGGAGAAGACGTCGTTCCACAGGCGCGCCTCGAGGTGCGACTCCATCTTGGGCAGGTAGAAGTAGGGACCGGTGCCGCGCGCGAGCAGCTCGGCGGCGTTGTGGAAGAAGTAGAGACCGAAGTCGACGAACGCCGCGACGAGCGGCCGCTCGTCGAGCGTGAGGTGAGCCTCGTCCATGTGCCACCCGCGCGGCCGCGGCAGGACCACCGGGACCCGGTCGGGATCTGCCAGGGAGTAGTGCTTCCCCTCCGGCGAGGTGTACTCGATGACGCGGCGAGTCGCGTCGTACAGGTTGACCTGGCCGCTCACGACGTTGTGCCAGTGGGGGGTGTTCGCGTCCTCGAGGTCGGCGAGCCACACGCGGGCGCCGGAGTTCAGGGCGTTGATCGCCATCTTCCGCTCGGTCGGGCCGGTGATCTCCACCCGACGGTCGAGGAGGTCGGCGGGCGTGGGAGCCACCGTCCACTCACCCGCTCGTACGTCGGCGGTCTCGGGCAGGAAGTCGAGTCGGCCGGTGTCGGAGATCTCGGCACGACGTACGGCGCGGGCGGCCAGCAGTGCGTCCCGGCGGCCCGCGAACGCCCGCTGCAGGCCGGCCACGAACGCGAGTGCCTCGGCGGTGAGGATCTCCTCGCTGCGCTCGACGGCCGGACCGGAGACCTCGATCGGGGCCATGACACTCCCTCCGGTACAATTCCGCGATACGGAACCAAGTTATCATTCTGCGTAGGCAGCGGTGACCCGACAGCAACCCCCCGAGGAGCATGGCATGGCGACCAAGACCCCCGTGCCGGCCGGCGGCCCCGGGCTCGCCGGCGAGAACGGCCGGCCGTCCGGTGGTGTGCAGTCCCTGGACCGCGCGTTCGCGATCCTCGAGACCATGGCCGACGCGGGCGGGATCATCGGCCTCTCCCAGCTCGCCGAGCGAGCCGACCTCCCGCTGGCGACGATCCACCGGCTGGTGCGGACCCTGGTCGACCTCGGCTACGTGCGACAGGAGCCCTCGCGGCAGTACTCCCTCGGCCCACGGCTGATGCGGCTGGCCGACCTGACCACCAAACGCATCGGTACCTGGGCCAACCCCCACCTGGCCGACGCGGTCGCGCAGGTGCACGAGTCGGTCAACCTGGCGATCCTCGACGGCGACGAGATCGTGTACGTCGCGCAGGTGCAGCCCGACCGCAACTTCATGCGGATGTTCACCGAGGTGGGCCGCCGTACGCTTCCGCACGCGACCGCGGTCGGCAAGGCGATGCTTGCCCACCGCGACGAGGCGGAGGTGCGATCGCTCCTCGACCGCACCGGGATGCCGCGCTACACCGCACACACGCTGACGACCCCGGCCGAGTTCCTCGACGTCCTGGCTCGGGCCCGCGAGGAGGGCTACGCCCTCGACGAGGGCGAGCAGGAGGTCGGGGTGCGGTGCGTGGCCGTGGAGGTGCCGGGCTCACCGCAGCCGATGGCGCTGTCCATGTCGGGGCCGACCACGCGGATGACCGACGAGACCATCCGTGACGCCGTGCCCGTGCTGCGCGCGGCCGCCGACCGCATCGCCGCCGAGATCAACGGCACCGCAGCCACGCGGATCTGACCTGCCTCGCGGGCGGGTCAGCCGCCCATGAAGTCGCCGATGAGCCCGCCCGGCCCGCCGGACTTCCCACCGGAGCCCTGGGTCTGCTCCCACTCGTCGGCCTGGACCACGACGAAGCCGGGACCCTCGAACGCGTACTGGAACGCCTCGCCCGACCCGCCGCGCAGCATCGACTTGAACTTCATGCTCGACACCAGCTTCGGGGTGAGGCCGGCGGACCAGGCCACGCAGGCCTGCGTGTCGACGTACGTCGGCTGCTGGGTGCAGTCGAGCACGACCGGCTTGCCGATCGTGTGGAGTGCGACCATTCCCGTCCCGCTGACCGTGGTGTTGAAGAGACCGCCGGCCAGCACCCCGGCGCCCTTGGTGCGGTTGATGTCCCACTCCAGGGCGGCGTCGAAGGCCAGCAGGTTGCGGCCGTTGACGCTGATCGCGTCGCCGCTGAGCTCGACCAGGTTCACGAAGCCGGCCTTGCTGGCGAAGAACACCTCGCCCTGGCCGGTGACCCGCATCAGCGGGTTGTCCTCCGAGGTGACCATCTTCTTCAGCAGCTTGCCCATCCCGCCGGCCTTCTCGTGGTGGAACTCGATGCTGCCCTGGAAGGCCACCATCGCGCCCTTCGTCGCGAGCACGTCCGGCCCGAGTGAGACCCGGAGCATCTGGCTGTTCTGCAGGGCGAAGCGGCTCTGCCCGTCGGCGATCTCGCGGTTGGCCTGGTCGAAGAGGTCACTGTGCATGGGCCAACCCTAGGCGCCTGGTCGGGGCGGCCGCCGCGGCCCCGGCCCAGCCACCTAGGAGCGGACCGCCAGGGTCAGCGGCAGCACGCTGGTGGCACCGGCGTCGCGCAGCGCACGGGCAGCCAGTGTCAGGGTCCAGCCCGTCACGACCTGGTCGTCGACCAGGAGCACCGGGCCGGCCGGGACGTCGCCCTCGAGGCGGTAGCGACGAGAGACCGCCGCCACGCGCTGGGCGGAGTTCATCGCGCCCTGCCCGGGCGCGACGGCCGGGTCGGCGATGGCCCACCTCCCGACCAGCGGCCGGCGCAGGTATCGGGTGAGCCCGTCGGCCAGCTCCGCGGTCAGGGACGGCCGCGTCGCCGACTCCACGACGACGATGCCCTCGACGTGGGGCCGCCAGTCGTGCAGCACCTCGATCACGGCGTGCACGAGCGACTCCGGCAGGGGCCCGTCGTGCGGCTCACCCCCGAACAGCTCACGCAAGGTCTGCCCGTGCCCGAGGTCGGTGAGCCGGGCCACCGCCCTCCCCGGCTCGGCCCCGTCGCCGATGCGTCCCTTGAGGTCGATCCCGAGGTTGCCGAGCGCGGTGGGCCACATGGTGCGGGGCTCGATGACGACGCCGGGTCTCGCCAGCCGTGCCCGCGCCTCGCCCACCGCGTCGTCCGAGACCTCGTTCGGCAGGTCGAACCCACCACAGCGGTCGCACCGGCCGCACCGGCTGTCGGCGGAGACGGCCGGGTCGTCGAGCTGGTCGCGCAGGAACCACATGCGGCACCGGTCGGTGTCGAGATAGTCGAGCATCGCCTGCTGCTCCCGCTTGCGGGCCTCGCTCACCCGCGTGTAGCGGTCGGCGTCGTAGGTCCACGGCTCGCCGGTCGCCACCCACCCGCCGCGGACCCGGCGTACGGCGCCGTCGACGTCGAGCACCTTCAGCATCTGCTCGAGCCGGGTGCGTCCGAGGTCGACGTACGTCTCGAGCGCGGCCGTGCTCAGTGACCCACCCTCTTCGGTCAGCACCCGGAGCGTATGGCGCACCTGGTCCTCGCGCGGGAACGCGAGCGAGGCGAAGTAGGCCCAGATGTCGCGGTCCTCGGGCTGCGGGAGCAGCACCACGGACGCCCGGTCGGTGCCCCGGCCGGCGCGGCCGACCTGCTGGTAGTAGGCGACCGGTGACGGGGGTGCACCCAGGTTGACCACGAAGCCGAGGGTCGCGTCGAACCCCATGCCCAGGGCACTCGTCGCGACCAGTGCCTTGATCTCGCCGGACGCCAGCTGCTGCTCGAGAGCCAGCCGCTCGGTCGGATCGGTCTGGCCGGAGTACGCCGCGACGTGGTGACCGCGCGAACGCAGGTAGTCGGCGATCTCCTGGGTGGCGGCGACGGTGAGGCAGTAGACGATGCCCGAGCCCGGCTGCTCGGCGAGGTGGTCGGCCAGCCAGCCGAGGCGCTGCTCGGGTGACGGGAGCCGCACGACCCCCAGCCGTAGCGACTCCCGGTCGAGCGAGCCCCGGAGCACGAGCACCTCGGGCCCCAGCTCGTCACCGTGCCGGCCGCTCGTGCCGAGCCCTTCGAGACGCTCGCCCCGCTCGCTCCTCAGGACGAGCTGCTCGGCGACGTCGGCGCTGACCCGGGCGTTGGCCGTGGCAGTGGTCGCGAGCACCGGGATGCCGGCCGGCAGCTCCTGAAGCAGGGTGCGGATGCGGCGGTAGTCGGGCCGGAAGTCGTGCCCCCAGTCGGAGATGCAGTGGGCCTCGTCCACCACCAGGAGCCCGCACGTCGCGGCCAGCCGCGGCAGCACCTGGTCACGGAACCCGGGGTTGTTGAGCCGCTCCGGGCTGACCAGCAGTACGTCGACCTCGCCGGCGGCCACGGCCTCCTGGATCGGCTCCCACTCCTCGACGTTGGTGGAGTTGATCGTCACGGCGTGGATGCCGGCGCGCTCCGCCGCGGCGATCTGGTTGCGCATCAGGGCCAGCAGCGGCGAGACGATCACGGTGGGCCCGGCGCCCGCAGCCCGCAGCAGCAGGGTGGACACGAAGTAGACCGCGGACTTGCCCCAGCCGGTGCGCTGCACCACGAGCGCGCGGCGATGGTCCACCATGGCCTGGATGGCCGTCCACTGGTCGTCCCGCAGGACCGCGTCGGGGCTCCCGACCAGGGCGCGCAGATGACCTTCGGCGGCGGCGCGGACGTCGGCAGCGGTGGTCGTCACCCTGCCTGTCTAGCAGTGCGTGCCGACGGTACGACGCGGCAGTCGCACGCAGCTCAGTCGCGCTCGGCCCACCAGGCGAGCAGCGCCGCCTTCGCCTCGTCGTACGAGGCGGGGCCGTGGTCGAGGCGCAGGTCGAGCAGGAAGCGGTACGCCGTACCGACCTGCGGCCCGGGCGGGATGCCCAGGATCTCCATGATCTGGGTGCCGTCGAGATCGGGCCGCATCGACGCGAGCTCCTCCTGCTCCGACAGCCGTGCGATGCGCTCCTCGAGATGGTCGTACGTCTGGCGGAGCCGCTCCGCCTTGCGCCGGTTGCGCGTCGTGCAGTCGGCCCGGGTCAGCACGTGCAGCCGGGCCAGCTGGTCGCCGGCGTCGCGGACGTAGCGGCGGACCGCGGAGTCGGTCCACTGACCGGAGCCGTAGCCGTGGAAGCGCAGGTGCAGCTCGACGAGCTTCGAGACGGCGTCGATGTCGTCCCCGGCGAACTTCAGTGCCTGCATCCGCTTCCGGGTCAGCTTGGCGCCGACCACGTCGTGGTGGTGGAACGTCACCGTGCCGTCCTCGAGGAACCGGCGGGTGCGCGGCTTGCCGACGTCGTGCATGAGCGCGGCGAACCGCGAGACGAAGTCGGGCCCGCCCAGCCGGTCCTGGAGGTCGATCGACTGCTCGAGCACGATCAGCGTGTGCTCGTAGACGTCCTTGTGCCGGTGGTGCTCGTCGCGAACGACGGCCAGCTCCGGCAGCTCGGGGAGCACGATCGCGGCCAGACCCGACTCCACCAGCAGGCTGAGGCCGCGCCGGGGGTACGTCGCCAGCACCAGCTTCGTGAGCTCGTCACGCACCCGCTCGGCGGAGATGATCCCGATCCGGCCGGCCATCGCGGTCATCGCCTCGACCACCCCCGGGTCGACGGTGAACCCCAGCTGCGCGGCGAACCGGGCCGCGCGCATCATCCGGAGGGGGTCGTCGGAGAACGAGTCCTCGGGCGTGCCCGGCGTACGGAGCAGCCCGTGCCCGAGGTCGACCACCCCGCCGTACGGGTCGACGAACTCGCGCGACGGCAGCCGGACGGCCATCGCGTTGACGGTGAAGTCGCGTCGCCGGAGATCCCCCTCGAGCGAGTCGCCGAAGTCGACGGCCGGCTTGCGCGAGGCCGGGTCGTAGCTCTCGGAGCGGTACGTCGTGATCTCGACCAGGAAGGGACCCTTCCGGCTGCCGATCGTGCCGAAGGCGCGTCCGATGTCCCATGTCGCGTCGGCCCAGCCGGCGATGAGCCGGTCGATCTCCTCGGGGCGGGCCGAGGTGGTCAGGTCGAGGTCGTTGTGCTGGCGGCCGAGCATGGCGTCGCGCACCGGGCCGCCGACCAGCGCCAGCTCGTGCCCGGCCGCCGTGAAGCGCCGGCCGAGCTCGTCGATCACCGGGGCGATCCGGTCGAGCTCCGCGGCCACGTCGCGCTGGGCGTCGGCCAGCCGCACGCTCCCGGGCGGTCGGCCTGCTGCTGCGTCGGACACGGCCCGAAGCCTAGGGCGCGTCCGTCGATTCGGCGTCGTCACGAGCGGGGTTTCGCCTCGGATGCGGCCCACCGGCGTCCCGGGATCCTCTCGGCCCACCACTAGAGTCGGTGCGTGCTCCGCCCGTCGTCGCTGTCGCGCGCCCTCGCGGTGGTGGCCGCCGGTGTGGCGGCGGGCCTGGGTCCGGTCCTCGCCGGCCTCGGCGCTACGACGGCTCACGCCGGCGTCCTGCCGTCCGACCCGGCACAGCCGCTGGTGCTCCACATGCACTCGATCACACCCGACTACATCCCCGACCACGGCCCGATCGTGATCCACGGGACGATCACCAACGCCTCGAACGAGGAGTGGACGGCGATCAACGTGCACGGCTTCATCGGGTCGGCGCCCCTGACGACCAGCGCGGAGCTGGCCGCTGCCGCCCGGACGCCGGTCGGCGCCGACGTCGGGCACCGGATCACCACGGCCGGCACGTTCGACACGTTCGCGAAGCTCGAGCCGGGTCAGACGAAGTCGTTCACGGTCCACCTGCCCCGCTCCCAGCTGCAGGTCTCGGCGCCGGGGGTCTACTGGTTCGGCGTCCACGCCCTGGGCGCGACCGCCGAGGGACGCAGCGCCAGTGCCGTCGGACGGGACCGCACCTTTCTTCCTCTCGTGCCCCGGTCCGACACCGCGTCGGGCGAGCAGGAGGCCACCGCGATCGTCGTACCGATCCGGGCCGGCGTCACCCGTGCCTCCGACGGCTCGATCGAGCAACCCGCAGAGTGGCTCGACAGCATGCGCTCCGGCGATCTGCACGGCGTGGTGTCCGTCGGACGTGCAGCGCAGGGCCGCCCCCTGACCTGGGTCGTCGACCCCGCCGTGCCTGACGCCGTACGACGGCTCGCGGCCGGCAACCCCCCACGCACGCTGGCGTCCGGCAAGGCATCGGCCTCCGGCGGACCCACCCCGTCGGAAAGCCCATCGTCCTCCGACTCGACCTCGTCGGCCGGCACCGCCGCCGCACCCTCACCCCCGGCGACGGCCCGCGTGGCGAAGCGCTGGCTGCACCACGTCCACCACCTGCTCGCCGCCGGCACCGACCAGATCCTGGGCCTGCCGTACGGCGATCTCGCGGTCGACAGCGCCGCCCGCTACGACCGGCCGCTCCTGAGCGCATCGTTCCGCCGGACCGGCCACACCCTGGGCATGTGGGGGCTACCCCTGGACAGCGCGGTGGTCCCGCCCGACGACCGGATGGCAGCCGCCACCTTCACCGGGCTCCCGCACGACACGACCGTCCTGCTGGACGACGGAGCGGTCACCGGCCACACCAGCCCCGTCAACCGCGTCACCGGCCGCCGGCTCGTGCTCAGCTCCTCCGGTGCCGTCGCGGGAGGGCCCGGACCGATCGACCCGCTGAGTCCGCTCGCCCTGCGGCAGCGCATCCTCAGCGAGGCGGCGCTGCGGTTCCTCGGCCACCGGCAGCCGCTCATCGTCCAGCTGCCCGCCCACCTGCGGCATCCGATCGGGCCCGGGTTCTTCGCCGGGCTCGACGTGCCCTGGATGCGTCTCACGACACTCGAGGGCGCCACCGCCGGTCCGGTCACCCGCCTCAGCGCCACGCGACTGCGCGACCCCGCGAGCGACACGCCCCAGCTCGGCCCGCGGCTGTATGCCCAGGCCACCCAGGCCCTCGACCAGGGCTCGATCCTGCAGTCGGTGCTGACCGGCAACACCGTGCTCCGCCGGCGGCTCTTCGAGGAGACGACCGGCAACGCGTCGTACACCGCCGCCGAGGATCCGTACGGCGCACTCGCCCGCATGCGCTCGACGTCCGACTGGGTGAACCGCAACCTGAGCGGCATCGCCGTCTCCGCACCCGAGACGGTCACGCTGGCCAGCGCATCCGGTCGCTTCTCAGCCCTGGTGAGCAACGACCTCGACGTCCCGGTCACGGTGAAGGTGCGTGCCGTTGCGGACCCGCGCCTGCAGATCACCGGCGGCGAGACGGTGCAGCTGCCGCCCCACGGACGGACGACGGTGCTGCTCACCGCGACCACCCACGTCCTCGGCGTCCACAACGTGACGCTGGAGCTGACCGACCAGGACGGGAAGCTGCTGGGCTCGACGGACCAGTTCCCGATGCGGGCCGAGCAGGTCAGCCGGCTGATCTGGGTGATCATCGGCACCGGCGTCGGTCTGCTCTTCGCCGCGATCATCACCCGACTCGTGCGCCGCATCCTGCGGAGCCGCGCGTCGTGAGCGCTCCATGAGCGACGTCTCCGAGAGCCGCGGCATCCTCGCGTCGTCCGCGGTGATGGCGTCCGGCACCGTCGTCTCGCGGATGAGCGGCTACCTCCGCAACCTGCTCCTGGCGGCCGCGATCGGCAACGAGCTGCACGCCGATCTGTTCAACATCGGCAACACCATCCCCAACATGCTCTACATCCTGCTGGCCGGCGGGGTGTTCAACGCCGTGCTCGTGCCGCAGCTGGTGCGTAGCCAGAAGGGCGACGGGGACGGCGGCGCCGCCTACACCGACCGGGTGATCACGCTGGCGATGCTGTTCCTCGGCACGGTCACCGTGCTGCTGGTGGTCGCCGCGCCGCTGGTGATGCGGCTCTACCTCAACGGCTCCTACGACTGTCCCGGCCTGGCCGCCCAGCGTGACTCGGCGATCGCCTTCGCCCGCTTCTGCCTGCCGCAGGTCTTCTTCTACGGGATGTTCGCGCTGCTCGGCCAGGTGCTCAACGCCCGTGGGCGGTTCGGCCCGATGATGTGGGCCCCCATCGCCAACAACGTCATCTCGGTGGCCGTCCTCGTCCTCTACCTGGTCTGGTTCGGGCCGTTGGCGCCCGCCGACCGCGGTGCGGCGTACTCCGGCGTCCAGGAGCTGGTCCTCGGCGCCGGGGCGACCCTCGGCATCGCGGTCCAGGTACTGATCCTGGTCCCGTTCCTGCGCCGGGCCGGCGTCCGCTACCGGCCGCGCTACGACTTCCGGCACACCGGCCTGGGGCACACCCTGCGGCTCGGGATCTGGACCGTGCTCTTCGTCGTGGTCAACCAGATCGCCTACACGGTGGTGGTCCGCCTCGCCTCGGGCGGTACGGCGCACGGCGGCTGCGGTCACCCGACCACGTCGCCCGACGCGACCGGCTACACCGTCTACGCCGGCGCCTTCCTTTTCGTGATGGTGCCGCACGCGATCATCACCGTGTCGCTCGCGACCGCCATCCTGCCGCGACTGTCGGCGAAGGCCGCCGACGGCGACCTCACCGGCCTCGCCGGCACCCTGGCCGGCACGCTCCGCACGGCCCTCGCCGTCGTCGTCCCCTTCGCCTTGGGCCTGCCCCTGCTGGCGTACGACGCCTCCAAGGTGCTGTTCGGGTACGGCGCGACCGCTACGACGTTCGACCACTACGTGCCGTCGATGATCCTGTTCGGCCCGGGCATCGCGTTCTTCACGGTGCACTACCTGATGCTGCGCGGCTTCTACGCCCTCGAGCTCAACCGCACCGTCTTCTACATCCAGTGCGTCGTCTCGGCGACGAACGTCGTCGTCGCGCTGGCCCTGGTCAGCGGCGCGACCCCACGCCAGACCTCACCGGCCCTCGTCGTCGCCTATGCCGCGTCGTACGTCCTCGGCTCGGCTCTCTCCTACCTCATCCTCCGTGCGCGCCTCGGCGGCCTGGAGACCGGGGAGCTCATCAGGTTCCTGCTCCGGCTGCTGATCGCGGCCGCGGTCTCCACCGGGGCGGCCTGGGCCGTCGGCCTCCTGCTACCCGGTCGCGGCGACGACGTGTCCCACGTCGTGGCCGGCCTCCGGCTCGTGGTCCTGGGGTCGGTCGACCTCGGGGTCTTCCTCGTCCTGGCCCGCGCCCTGCGCCTACGTGAGGTGACCGCGGTGCTCGACACCGTGCTCCGGCGGCGCCCCGGGGCCCGAGCCTCCTAGGATTGCCCTCGGGCAACCGGAAGGGGAGAGGGTGCCTGAGCACACCCGGCCCGGCGACGTGCTCGCCGACCGGTACCGACTGACCGACCTGCTGACCGAGAGCGAGGGCGGTCGCTTCTGGCGTGCCTTCGACTCCGTGCTGCAGCGCGACGTCGCGGTGCACATCATCCCGGTCACCGACGAGCGCGCTCCCCTGCTGCGCGAGGCGGCTCGCACGTCGGCGACCGTTCTCGACCGACGGATGCTCCGCGTGCTAGACATCGACGAGGCGGCCGACCGGTGCTTCGTCGTGAACGAGTGGGGTTCCGGGACGAGCCTCGACATCCTGCTCGCGGACGGTGGCCCGCTCTCGGCCAGCGTCGCCGCCTGGATCGTCGCCGAGGTCGCCGACACGCTCGCCCTGGCCCACGACGCCGGGGTCGCACACGGCCGGCTGGTTCCGGAGAACGTCCTGATCGACCAGGACGGCGCCGTACGCCTGATCGGCTTCGCCGTCGACGCGGCCCTGCACGGGCTGCCGGGCGGGCGCATGTCGGCCGACGTGGTCGACCTCGTCGGCCTGCTCTACGCCGGGCTGACCGGCAAGTGGGCGGGCGTCAGCAGGTCCGCCGTACCGGCGGCCCCGTCGCAGCACGGGCACGTGCTCCGGCCGCGCCAGGTGCGGGCCGGCATCCCCCGGACGCTGGACTCGTTGTGCGACCACGTCCTCAACCGGGGCGGCGACGTGGACGTCTCCGCGGCGTACGTCAGCGACTCGCTGCGCGCCTTCCTCGGCGCCTCGGCGACTTCCGCGGAGGCGTGGCTCGCTCGGATCAAGCACCCCCGGCGGGGCCACGAGACCGTGATCCTGCCGCCGCTCCCCGACCCCCCCGTCCGCGAGGGCGACTTCGCGACCGACACGACGGCCGGCGACCTGGCCGTGGCGGAGGACGCGGCGGAGGATGTCGCGGTGACACCGCAAGGCACCCTCGCTCCGGAAGACCCGACCCCCGGAGACCCGACCCCCGAAGACGGGCCCCCCGAGGAGGAGGGCCTGGCGACCCAGGCGGGGATGCCGATCTTCCACGACGACCGCGACGACGTGTCCTGGCTGGCACGCCAGACCGAGGCGGCACCGCCACCTCCACCCTTCGAGCCTCCGCCCGAGCGGCCGCTGTTCGCTCCGGATCCCGCCGACGGCACGCCCGCCCGCCGGCCCCGCATGGTGGCCCCACCCGTCCAGTCCGGTGGCGGCGGCGGCTTCTGGCCGTGGGACAACACCGGGGGCGAGACGGGCAGCGGCCTGTTGCCGGCGTACGTCGACGTCGAGGACGACGAGGGTCATCCGCCGGGGGCCCGCTGGCTCCGGCTGGCCGGCATCCTCGCGGCCTGCCTGCTCGTCCTGATCGCATGCGTGATCGCCTTCAACCTCGGTCGTGGCCGGACACCGCTCGGAGCCACGACGGACGGGGCGAAGCCGGGCGGTGCGAACACCAGCTCCACCGGCTCCGCGACCGCCCTGACGGGAGTCACCGCGCGCGACTTCGACCCCCAGGGCAAGCCTCCGGAGGAGAACCCCGCGGAGGCCCACTTCGTGGTCGACGGCAACCCCGCGACCGGCTGGCAGACCCTGCGGTACGACGAGAACTTCGGCGCGGGCGGCCTGAAGACCGGGGTCGGTGTGGTGCTCGACCTCGGAGGCTCCCACCAGGTCAGCGAGGTCGACCTCACGATGCTGGGATCGCCGACGAAGGTCCAGGTGTTCGTGACCAAGCAGAACCCCACGGGCCTCGACGGGCAGACCCCGGCCGGCGAGACGGCGCTCAGCGGCACGCGCGGCACCGTGCGCCTCACGACGCCCGCGACCGGTCGCTACGTGATCGTCTGGCTCACCTCGCTGCCGGCCGTGCCGGGCGGGTTCCGCGGCGAGATCGCCGAGGCGGTGGTCAAGGGTGAGTGAGGGCGTCACGGACGACCGCAGCGACGCCGCCCTCCTCGCCGCCCACGTGTCCGGTGACCCCGACGCCTTCGCCACGCTGTTCACCCGGCACCGCGACCGGCTCTGGGGCGTGGCGCTGCGCACCATGGGCAACCCCCACGACGCCGCCGACGGGCTCCAGGACGGCGTGGTCGCGGCGTACCGACGGGCCGACAGCTTCCGCGGCGACGCAGCGGTCACGACCTGGCTCCACCGGGTGGTGGTCAACGCCTGCCTCGACCGGATCCGGGCGGCCAAGGTACGCCGTGCGGAGGCGCTGCCCGACGACCTCGACGACTACGGCGACCGCGGGTCGTCGTACACCTCGACGAGCGCGGTGGACGACCCCGAGGCGGCGGCGATCGCCGAGGACCGCCGCCGTGCCGTGCTGGCGGCTCTGGCGACGCTGCCGGTCGAGCAGCGCGCCGCGCTCGTGCTCGTCGACATGGAGGGGTATCCCGTCGCCGAGGTCGCCGTGCTGCTCGGCTGCGCGGAGGGCACGGTCAAGTCGCGCTGCTCGCGCGGCCGCGAACGGCTCGCCGTACTCCTGCGCGACCGGCTGGGCGAGGGGCGTGCCGACGGCGCGCGGGACGGGCCTCATACGGAACCACCGGACGACCCGCCCCGTCCCATCCGCACGAGCACCCCGCCCACGACCCGAGCCCGAGAAGGAGGTGGACAGTGACCGAGGAGAGCGACCGCCCCGAGGACGACGACGTACGTCGCCTCCTCGCCGAGGCGCGCCACACCGGGCCGATGCCGGACGACGTGGCGGCACGCCTGGACGCCGTACTCGCCGATCTGGCAGGCACGTCCGGCGACCGTTCGGCGGGCGCCGACCCGCAGGTCGCCTCGCTCGCGGCTCACCGGCGACGCCGGGCGGCCGGCCTCCTGGTGGCCGCCGCAGCCATCGTGGTCGGCGGCGTGGCCGTGGCCCAGCAGCTGCCGCAACACCACGATTCGCCGGCGGCGACGGCCGGGGGCGCGCCCACCGACTCCTCACAAGCGAAACCTGGCAACACCGGAAACGGCAAGGTGAGGTCGCCGGGAGCGCTTTCTCCGAACGTCGGGACGGGGCACCTGAAGCATGGGCGCATCGTGGTGCACGCGCAGCGCTTCAGTGCCGACGCCCTCGCCGGCCGGGCGCTGATGAAGTCCAAGGCCACGTACAGCGCTCACTCCGACATCGCCGGCAGGTCCTGCGTCGTCGCGCCCGCGCACAGCCGGCTGCTGAAGGCCGTCTTCCGCCACGCCCCCGCCGTTCTGGTCTACCACCGGCCGGCCGGCTCCACCCAGGTCGTCGACCTTTTCGTGTGCGGCACGACCCAGCCGCTGCGGTCTGTCACGCTGCCGACGGACTGACCGGCGCCCGCCCCGGCCGACGCAGCCTCCCGGAGGGTCGTCGCGGGAATCCCCCTCGCCTACGATCTGTTCTACGCAGTGGTCGAGGAGCCTCGCCGGTGGCCCGTCCGTCATTCTCACGACCGGTACTCAGGAGCAGTCCATGTCGCAGTCCGAAGTCCGCAACGTCATCATCGTCGGGTCGGGGCCCGCGGGTTACACCGCCGCGGTGTACGCCGCGCGCGCGTCGTTGCAGCCGCTGATGTTCGAGGGCTCGGTGACGGCCGGTGGCGCGTTGATGAACACCACCGAGGTGGAGAACTTCCCCGGCTTCCGTGACGGCATCATGGGCCCCGCCCTGATGGACGAGATGCGGGCCCAGGCCGAGCGCTTCGGCGCCGAGCTGGTCTCCGACGACGTCGTGTCGATGGACCTGGCCGGCGACGTCAAGACGGTCAGCACGGCCACCGACACGTTCTCTGCGCGCTCCGTCATCCTGGCCACCGGCTCCGGCTACCGCGAGCTCGGTCTGCCCAACGAGAAGGAGCTCTCCGGACGCGGCGTCTCGTGGTGTGCGACGTGTGACGGCTTCTTCTTCCGCGAGCAGCACATCGCCGTGGTCGGCGGTGGCGACTCCGCGATCGAGGAGGCGACGTTCCTCACCCGGTTCGGCAGCAAGGTGTCACTGATCCACCGCCGCGACGAGCTGCGCGCCTCCAAGATCATGCAGGAGCGTGCGTTCGCCGACCCCAAGCTCGAGATCATCTGGAACTCCGAGGTCGCCGCGATCAACGGCACCGAGCGGCTCGAGTCGGTCACGCTGCGCAGCACCGTCGACGGCACCGAGCAGGAGCTCGCCGCCACCGGGCTGTTCATCGCCATCGGTCACGACCCCCGCTCGGAGCTGGTCAAGGGCCAGGTCGAGCTCGACGACGAGGGCTACGTGCTGGTGTCACACCCCTCCACTGCGACGAACCTGCCGGGGGTCTTCGCCTGTGGCGACCTGGTCGACCACCACTACCGGCAAGCGGTCACGGCGGCCGGCACCGGGTGTGCCGCGGCGCTCGACGCCGAGCGCTACGTCGCTGAGCTGGACCACAGCGCCGCGACCAGCTCCGAGGCCAGGGAGGCCGTCGTCGGCTCGGCCGGCACGGACTCCGTGAAGACCGCCGGGCTCTGACGGCCCGGCGCCGCCCGGGGAACATCTGTCCGCGCCATGATGTTCACTCGATGACACCTCCGGGTGCCATCGACAACCAGGCCTGACCGGCCTGCACCGACAGAAGGGAACTCCCGTGGCGAACTTCGCTGCCGTCACCGACGCCGACTTCGAGGCGCAGGTGCTCAAGTCCGACAAACCGGTCCTGGTCGACTTCTGGGCCGAGTGGTGCGGTCCGTGTCGGCAGGTCGACCCGATCCTGAGCGAGATCGCCTCGGAGCACGGCGACAAGATCACTTTCCTGAAGATGAACGTCGACGAGAACCCCGTCGTGCCTTCGTCCTACCGGGTCAACGGCATCCCGACCATCAACGTCTACCACGGCGGTCAGGTCGTGAAGTCCATCGTCGGCGCGCGGCCCAAGGCCGCTCTGCTCAAGGAGCTCGAGGACTTCATCTCCGCGTGAGAGCGAGGACGGTCAGGGCCGGCGGAGCCGGTCCTGACCACCGCAGCGATCGGCGCAGCGCGCTTGCGCGCCAGCCGCATGCGAGGACGACGCTCTAGCCGCCTCGTGTTGCTCGCGGGTGGTCGGCCCGCGTCTTCGGCGCGGGCCTGACGGCGCCGAGCACCCGCTCCAGGGCCGACTCGAGCTCCTCGCGCCACGACAGCGCGCTCCGCAGGTCCATCCTCATCCGAGGAGTGGTCGCGTGGGCGCGCTGCGTCTTGAAGCCGACGCTCGTCAGGAAGTCGACCGGCGTGAGGCAGCGTCCCGCGCCGAGGACGCCGGGACCGCGGGTGTCACCGAACGCCTCGACGGCGTGGATCCCGCCGCGCTCGATCAGGTCGCGCGCCATCCCTTGCACGAGCATCCGCCCGAACCCCCCGCCGCGCGCCGCGGGATCGACGTACAACGCGGAGAGCAGGACGGCGTCCGGTGACACCGGTGCTGTCGGGAAGGCGCCCGCTCCCGGGAAGTACGCCGGCGGTGCGTAGAGCGCGTAGCCGACCGGGCGGTCGTCGACGAGCACCACCCGGCCGCACGAGCCCCAGTCGCGGAGCACCGTCGACAGCCAGGTCTCCTTCTCCTCGGCCGGCTCCTCGACGCGTTCGCGGCGTACGGGGTCGAGCTCCCAGAAGACACACGACCGGCAGGGCGCCTCGAGCTCGGCGAGGTGGTCGAGGGTCATCCGGACGACCTTGCGCGACATCGCACCTCCACGGTTCGCGCGGGCACGGCCCGCGGACACCATGGTAGGCAGCGGACGCCGTCCTGAGAGGATGCAGCGTGCGCCGGATCCGCCAGAGCCAGAAGCTGCAGCACGTGCGGTACGACGTGCGCGGGCCGATCCTGGTCGAGGCCCAGCGCCTGGAGGCCGAGGGCCACCGCATCCTGAAGCTCAACATCGGCAACCCCGCGCCGTTCGGCTTCGAGGCTCCCGACGCGATCCTCGCCGACATGATCCACCACCTGCCCGAGGCCCAGGGCTACAGCGACTCCCAGGGCATCTACCCGGCTCGCACCGCGGTCGCGCAGTACTACCAGGAGCGTGGCCTGCGCGACGTCCATGTGGACGATGTCTACATCGGCAACGGTGTCTCCGAGCTGATCTCGATGGTCCTGCAGGCCTTCGTCGACGACGGCAACGAGATCCTGGTACCGGCGCCCGACTATCCGCTGTGGACCGCCGCGGTCACACTCTCGGGTGGCACGCCGGTCCACTACCGCTGCGACGAGACGAACGGGTGGAACCCCGACCTCGCCGACATCGAGTCCAAGATCACCGAGCACACCCATGCCCTGGTCGTCATCAACCCCAACAACCCCACTGGTGCGGTCTACAGCGACGAGACCGTGCGGGGTCTGGTCGACCTGGCCCGCCGGCACGAGCTGGTCGTGATGGCCGACGAGATCTACGAGAAGATCCTGTACGACAACGCCGTTCATCACCACGCCGCGACGTACGCCGGTGACGACGTGCTCTGCCTGACGTTCAGCGGACTCTCCAAGGCCTACCGCGTCTGCGGGTTCCGGGCGGGCTGGGTGATGATCTCGGGCCCGACCGAGCTGGCCGCCGACTTCCTCGAGGGCCTGACCCTGGTCGCCAACATGCGGATGTGCGCCAACGTGCCCGCCCAGCACGCCATCCAGACCGCGCTGGGCGGCTACCAGTCGGTCGAGGAGCTCATCGTCCCGGGCGGACGGTTCTACGAACAGACCAAGCTGGCAGACCGGCTCCTCAACGACATCCCCGGAGTCACCTCGGTCCGACCGCGCGGCGCCCTCTACTGCTTCCCGCGCCTCGACCCGGTGGTCTACGCCATCGACGACGACGAGGACTTCGTCATCGAGCTGCTCCGCGCGAAGCGGATCCTGGTCACCCACGGCACGGGCTTCAACTGGCCCGACCCGGACCACTTCCGCCTGGTCACGCTTCCGGACGTCGCGGTCCTCGAGGAGGCGATCGGCCGGATCGCCGACTTCCTCAGCACCCGCCGCTGACCCGCGCCGGACCTCCCGCAGGCGTACGCCGGACACGGCCTAGGCTTCCGGCATGCCCGAGGCCGTCTACACCACCATCATCCACGCGGCGAAGCTCGGATTCCGCCTCCTCGGACAGCCGATCGACATCCAGGGTGTCGAGCACCTGCCCCGCACCGGCCCGGCGCTGCTGGCGATGAACCACATCGGGTACGTCGACTTCGTCTACGGCGGGCTTCCTGCCGATCGGATCGGGCGCCGGGTGCGCTTCATGGCCAAGCGGGAGCTCTTCGACCACCGGGTGAGCGGCCCGCTCATGCGCGCCTGTCGGCACATCCCCGTCGACCGGGCCGAGGGGGAGGCATCCCTGGCCGACACGCTGCGCCACCTCGAAGCTGGCGAGCTGGTCGGGATCTTCCCCGAGGCCACCATCTCGCGCGCCATGGAGGTCAAGGAGCTCAAGACCGGAGCCGTGCGGATCGCGAACCGCGCCGGCGTCCCCCTGATCCCCATGGTGCTGTGGGGGAGCCAGCGGTTGTTGACCAAGGACCACGACAAGGACTTCCGCCGCGGGAAGGCGATCTCCATCCGGATCGGCGCGCCGGTCCCGTTGACGGGCGACGACCCGGCCGGCCAGACCCGGGCCCTGCGCGCGACCATGCAAGACCTGCTCGCGGAGTCGATCGCGGCCTACCCCCAGCACGAGGACGGCGCCTGGTGGCTGCCGGCGTCGTACGGCGGATCGGCGCCGACCCTCGAACGCGCCGCCGAGCTGGACGCCGCGGAGCGGCGCGATCGCGCCCGGCGCCGCCACGCCGAGTCGGCACCCGACGACTGAGTGCACGCTCAGTCGGCACCCGACGACTCGGCGGGCCAGACCATCCGAGTTGCTCTGTCGGTTTGTCGACTTGTTGATCTGTTGCTAGATCGGTTTGTCGTTTCGGTTCCTCGGATCCATGATGTCCACGATCCGCCGCAGGTCGTCGAGCGATGCGAACTCCACCGTGATCTTGCCCTTGCGCTGACCGAGGTCGACCTTGACCCGGGTCTCCAGCCGGTCGGACAGTCGCTCGGCCAGGTCCGCCAGGCCGGGGGCGGTCGGCTTGCGGCGGCGTACCTGCGGCTCCTTTGCGTCGGGCTCGCCGACCGCGACCAGCTCCTCCAACCCCCGCACGCTGATGCCCTCGGAGACGACCCGGGCCGCCAGTCGGTCCTGTCGCTCGGGATCCTCGACGGCGAGCAACGAGCGGGCGTGACCGGCCGAGAGCACACCCGCGGCGACGCGTCTCTGCACGGCCGGGGAGAGCTTCAGCAGCCGGATCGTGTTGCTGATCTGCGGCCGCGACCGGCCGATGCGCCCGGCCAGCTCCTCATGGGTGCACGAGAAGTCGTCGAGCAGCTGTGAGTAGGCGGCCGCCTCCTCCAGCGGGTTGAGCTGCGCGCGGTGGAGGTTCTCGAGGAGGGCGTCGCGGAGCATGTCGGCGTCCTCGGTCCGCCGTACGATCGCCGGGATCGTGGTCAGGCCGGCCTCCTGAGCGGCGCGCCAACGACGCTCGCCCATGACGAGCTCGTACGACGTGGGTCCGGTCGCCCGCACCACCACCGGCTGGAGCAGCCCGATCTCCTTGATCGAGTGCACCAGCTCGGCCATCGCCTCCTCCTCGAAGACCTGCCGCGGCTGCACCTGGTTGGGCGAGACCTGGTCGAGGGGGAGGTCGGCGAAGTAGGCGCCGGCGGGAACGGGTGTGGCGTCCTCGTCAAGCGTTGCCGTCTGCTCGTGGGCGATGGGAGGTCCCGTCGGGATCAGGGATCCGAGGCCGCGGCCCAGGCCGCGGCGCGGACGGTCCTGGCTCATGCCGGTGCGCCCTTCCCGGCCATCTCACGGGCCGCCTCCAGGTAGGACAGCGCACCCGGTGAGGCCGGGTCGTAGGTCATCACGGTCTGGCCGTACGACGGGGCCTCGGACACCCGGACCGAGCGCGGGATCGCCGTTCGCAGCACCTGGCTCCCGAAGTACCCGCGCACCTCCCGGGCGACGCCCGAGGCCAGCCGCGTGCGGCCGTCGTACATCGTGACGAGGATGGTGGACACGACCAGCCGCGGGTTGAGGTGGGCCTTCACCATCTCGACGGTCTCCAGCAGCTGGCCGAGCCCCTCCAGCGCGTAGTACTCCGCCTGGATGGGGATCAGCATCTCGTCCCCGGCGACCAGGGCGTTGAGGGTGAGCAAGCCCAATGACGGTGGACAGTCGACGAACACGTAGTCGAACCGCTCGTCGCCGAGAGCCTCGGCGGTCCCGACCAAAGGGTGAGCGTCGAGCGCCTTGCGGAGCCGGGTCTCACGCGCGACGACGCTCACCAGCTCGATCTCGGCGCCGGCCAGGTCGATGGTCGCCGGTACGACCGCAAGCCCAGGCACGTCGGGCGAGGTGGTCGTCAGCTGGTGCAACGGTTCGCCGTCGACCAGCGCGTCGTACGTCGAGGGCACGCCGCGCTGGTGGTCCACGCCCAGTGCCGTCGAGGCGTTGCCCTGGGGGTCGAGGTCGAGCACCAGCACTCGCTGGCCCAGCTGGGCGAGCGCCGCCGCCACGTTCACTGCAGTGGTCGTCTTGCCCACGCCGCCCTTCTGGTTCGCGACGACCATCACGCGGGTCCGCTCCGGCCGGGGCAGGGGTGGCCGGCGTGCGGCCTCCTGACGGGCCCGGATGGTGTCCTCGGCGGCCCTGGCCAAGGGGGTGCTGTCGTCCACGAGTGGATCGCTGACGTGCGCGAAATCGGCCGCCGTGCGCACCGCGGAGCTTGGGTTCCGCGCTGTTTCACGTGAAACATCGCTGGTCCCCTCGGTCGCGGCACTAGTCACAGGGGGCTGTGGATAACTAGGGGAAACCTGTGGATGCTCACGCTCAGACGGCCACCCCAGACCGGTGGAAAACGTGGAGGACCGATGAACTTCGACCCCCTCGGACGGCCAGCCGAGACCGCTCTCCGAGACGGACGCCGCGGATGCGGCGGGGTCCTGAGTCACCTGCGTTCCCTTCGCCTACGACGTGCCGTTGCGGTCGTCTGCCAACCTATCCCTGCAGGGTCGCTTCGAACCACCCGGACCACTGTGGCCGGTGTCGAGCCCGGGACGCCGCAGCGGACCACCTCGGCCTGCGCGTGCCACTTCGTGAGCTCGGCGCCGGCCTCGGCGATCTCCTCTCCCGCGCCCGCCCCCTTCATTGCGAGCAGGCTGCCGCCGGGAGTCACCAAGGGCATCGCCCACGACAGCAGCCTGGCCAGTGGCGCGAGCGCCCTCGCCGTCACCACATCGAACCGCCCCCGGCCGGCCCAGTCCTCCGCACGGCCGCGCACGACCGTCACGTTGTGGGCCCCCAATGACTCCCGGGCCTCCTCCAGGAAGACCGTCCTGCGCGCCATCGGCTCGATCAAGGTGACGTCGAGGTCGGGCCGGGCCAGCGCCAGCACCAGCCCCGGGAGGCCGGCACCCGACCCCAGGTCGGCCACTCGCGAACCCTCGGGGACCAGCGGTGCGAGCAGACCGCAGTTGAGCAGGTGTCGGTCCCACAGCCGCGGGACCTCCCGCGGCCCGATCAGCCCACGCAGCACACCCTCGGACGCCAGCAGCGCGGCGTACCGCTGAAGCACGTCGAGGCGCCCCGGAGCGAAGACCTGGGCGACCACCGCGGGATCAGGATCGGGCGGTGTTTCACGTGAAACATCGACCATCAGACGGGCAGGACCACCACGTACCGCCGGGGCTCGACACCCTCGGACTCGGAGGTCAGGCCGGCGGCCGCGACGGCGTCGTGCACGACCTTGCGCTCGAACGGCGTCATCGGCCGCAGGGCAGCCTGCTCGCCGGACTCCTTGACCTGGGTCACCATGGTCGCGGCCAGCTCCTCGAGCTCCAGCCGGCGGGCGGCCCGGTGGCCGGAGATGTCCAGCATCAGGCGCGAGCGCTCACCCGTCTCGCGGTACACCGCCAGGCGAGTCAGCTCCTGGAGGGCCTCCAGCACCTCGCCGCGGGCACCGACGAGCTGCGACAGCTCGGCGCCGACGACCGAGACCATGGCGCGTTCGCCCTCGACGTCCATGTCCAGGTCACCGTCGAGGTCGGCGATGTCGAGGAGCTCCTCGAGGTAGTCGGCCGCCACGTCGCCCTCCTCCTCGAGCCGCGACTGCAGCGTCGTCGGCGTCTGCTCACCGGGCTCGTCCTCGGATCCGGGTCCGCCGGTCTCGACGGTGTCCTCCAAGCCCTCGGTGTCCACATCGCCCTGCGGTGCTTCGATGTCCTCGACAACCGCGTCGGTGTCGGTGTTGACCTCGCTGCTCTCACTCATGCCGGCTTCTCCTCATCGGTGTCATCGTCGGGGGTGGCCGCGTCGTCAGCGCCGCTCGTCGTACCGTCGCCGTCGCGCTTGGGGCCGCGGTTGCCGGCCGCCCTGCGCCGCTGCTCGCGGGTCTGCTTCTTCGGCTGCTGGCGCTGACGGGGTGGTTCGGGCTTCGCCGGCTCCTCGAGGGCCTCCTCCTCGCGCACCTCGGTCACCCGCCCCTTGGCCCGGTCGCGATGGAGCTTCGCATCGAACGCCGGCGTCCCGGGAGCTGGGTTGCGGCGGATCACGTAGAACTGCTGGCCCATCGTCCACGCGTTGGTCGTGGTCCAGTAGACGAGCACGCCGATCGGGAACGCGACACCGCCGGCCGCGAAGGCGACCGGCAGCACGTAGAGGAGCATCTTCTGCTGTTGCGCGTAGGGACCACTCATCGCGTCCTTGGGCATGTTCTTGCTCATCAGCTGACGCTGGGTCGTGAACGTGGTCGCCGTCATCGCCACCACCAGGATGGCCGCGAGGACCTTGACGTTGCCTGAGTGGGTGCCGAGAAACGTGTCCGAGATCGGCATCGAGCCGAAGAGCTGGGCGTTCTTCAGGCTCGCGGTGTCCTTGGCACTCAGGAAGCCGTTCGCCTTGTTGTGCTTGGCGGCCTGGTCGAGCAGGCGGAACAGCGCGATGAAGATAGGCGACTGCACCAGGAGCGGAAGGCAGGCAGCGAACGGGTTGGTCCCCGTCTCGCGGTAGAGGCTCATCGTCTCCTGCGCGAGCCGCTCCCGATCGTGGCCGTACTTCTTCTGCAGCTCCTTGACCTTGGGCTGGATCAGCTGCATGTTCCGGCTGGACTTGATCTGCTTCACGAACAGCGGGATCAGTGCGGCCCGGACCACGAGGGTCAGACCCACGATGGAGAGCACCCAAGACATGCCTCCGCTCCCCGGCAGGACCAGGCTGAACAGCTCGTGCCAGGCGATCAGGATCCCGGACACCGCGTAGTAGAGCGGCGTCAGGATGAAGTGGCCGATGGTGCCGAGGAATTGCACGGGGGTCAGGCTCCTTGGGTGGGAGTGGGTCGCACGCGAGGCGGCACGGGGTCATAGCCGCCGGGAGCCCACGGGTGGCATCGCAGCAGTCGTCGAGCGGACATCCAGCTGCCCCGGACGGCGCCGTACTCGGTCACCGCCTGCAGGGCGTACGCCGAGCACGACGGGTGGTAGCGGCAGACCTGGCCGTAGAGGGGGCTGATCAGGAGCCGGTACAGGCGCAACAGGCCGATCAGGAGGTAGCGCATGCTCAGCTCACCGTCCTCAGGCCCCGCTGCAGACAACGGTCGAGCTCGGCCCCGAGTTCCGCGTACGACGCGCGCGCGGTGCGGGGGAGGGCGCGGACGACCAGCTCACTGCCGGCCGGGAGGACGGAGAGGCGATCGCGGCACAGGTGGCGGAGTCGGCGCTGGACGCGATGCCGGACCACGGCATTGCCGACGGAGCGGCCCACGACGAAGCCGACGCGGGCCGGACCGGGCCGGTCGCGCCGCAGCAGGTGCACCACGAGGATGTCTCCACCGGAACGCCGGCCGGCACGGACCACGTGCCGGAGCTCACCACCACGGGAGAGCCGATGCGGCGCGGGAAGCACGGGCGCTGTTCACGAGCCGAGCCGGAGCTCAGACCGCGAGACTCTTGCGGCCCTTGCGGCGGCGAGAGGACAAGATGGCCCGCCCCGCGCGGGTGCGCATGCGCAGCCGGAATCCGTGCACCTTGTGGCGACGGCGGTTGTTCGGCTGGTACGTCCGCTTGCTCACGAGCTCTCTCCGATGGTGTTCAGGGGCGGTCACGCCGGCTGTTCTGCCAGATCGCCCGATGGTCGGACGGCGCTGGTGCGAAACCTCGCGGTTTCGGCCGGCACCGCCCACCCACGCGCGGCCCCCGTCCCACGAAGGGCCGGATCCCGTGCATGGACATGCGGCACCCGTCGACACCGGGTGACCGAGGAACGGTACGCGTGGCGTCTCCGCGCCGTCAAATCGCGACCGGGCGGCGGTGCCGGACGGAGACAGGTGTGGAAATCACCCTCGGACTACCCACGCCGCCGGCGTCGTCGTACCTCTCGTCAGCCTGTGGATAGAGCCTTGCCCGGGGTACGCGCCGAGGGTTATGTTCGGACCTCGTCGAGTTTCCCCGCGTTCGGGTCGGCTTTCGTCCGAAGAGTTGCGACCAGGGTCGGTCGCAACCTCGGAAAAGAGGGTCTGACCTGCGGTGATCGGGTTTCCTTCCGGCCCACCGTGAGCGTCTCGACAGGCTGTTTCCACAAGGATGCGGCCACGTTCACAAGGTGTGGACAAACCTGTGGAACCGAGGCTCGTCCGGCGCTCCCTCCGGCTCTTCGCGACCACGGTAACGGGCGAACGAGGAGAGCGGGATTTCCTGTGGACAACGATTCGGATCTGGCGGCTTCCTGGCGGCGAGTGGTCGAGGAGCTGCAACCCAACCAGCAGGCCTGGGTCCGAGCCAGTGAGCCGGTGACGCTGCACGGCAACACCGCAATCATCGCCGTGGGTGACGACTTCACCCGCACCCAGTTGGAGGGCCGGTTGCGCGGCCAGCTCGAGGACGCCCTGACCCAGATCTTCGGCCACGAGATCCGCCTGGCCGTCACGGTCAACACCGCGCTCGGCGACGGGCGCGCCCATACCCCCCAGGAGGCGACAAGTCCTTCTAGCGATATGTCGACAGATAGCCATGTCGCCACGATGGCTCCGTCGCCTGCGCTCGAGTCCGCTCGGCCGGCGACGGGAGAGACCCGCCTGAACCCCAAGTATGCGTTCGAGACCTTCGTGATCGGCTCGTCCAACCGCTTCCCCCACGCGGCCGCGGTGGCCGTGGCCGAAGCGCCCGGCAAGGCCTACAACCCGCTCCTGGTGTACGGCGACTCAGGGCTGGGCAAGACCCACCTGCTCCACGCCATCGGTCACTACGTCCGCAGCCTCTACAACGGGGCCAAGGTGCGCTACGTGTCGAGCGAGGAGTTCACCAACGAGTTCATCAACGCGATCCGCGACGACCGGCAGGACCGCTTCAAGCGGCGCTATCGAGACGTCGACGTCCTGCTGATCGACGACATCCAGTTCCTGGAGGGCAAGACTCAGACCCAGGAGGAGTTCTTCCACACCTTCAACACGCTCCACAACGCCAACAAGCAGATCGTGCTCACCTCCGACCGCGCCCCCAAGCGCCTCGAGGCGCTCGAGGACCGGCTGCGCAACCGGTTCGAGTGGGGCCTGATCACGGACGTCCAACCGCCCGACCTCGAGACCCGCATCGCGATCCTGCGCAAGAAGGCCGCGATGGACCGGCTGAGCGCGCCCGCCGACGTGCTCGAGTTCATCGCCAGCAAGATCCAGACCAACATCCGCGAGCTCGAGGGCGCGCTGATCCGGGTCACCGCGTTCGCCAACCTCAACCGCCAGGAGGTCGACATGACCCTGGCCGAGATCGTGCTGAAGGACCTGATCCCCGAGGGCGGCGAGCCCGAGATCACGGCCGCGCTGATCATCGCCCAGACCGCGGCGTACTTCGGGCTGTCCATCGACGAGCTCACCGGCCCGAGCCGCGGCCGCCACCTGGTGATGGCGCGTCAGATCGCGATGTACCTGTGCCGCGAGCTGACCGACCTCTCCCTGCCCAAGATCGGCGCCCAGTTCGGCAACCGCGACCACACGACCGTCATGTACGCCGATCGCAAGATCAACCAGCTCCTCGCCGAGCGTCGCGCGGTGTTCAACCAGGTCAGCGAGCTGACCAACCGGGTCAAGATCCAGGCGCGGCAGGCCTGACCGGGCACCCTCCGAATCACAAGCCTGCAAGATGTGTACGCCGTGTGAGCCCGGACGGCGCGTCCTCCACAGGCGGTGTGGACAGCCGGCCACGACGTACCGCCGCCAACGGGCCGACCCACAACGAGGATGGGTTTCCCACCGCCAGGTGCACAGGGGTTGTGCACGCCGCCGCACGGCCTGACCTGGGACGACGTCGTCTCTCCACAGTTTCCACCGTTGCTATGACTACTACGGACCTCTCCATGGATCAGGACATCCGAAACGCCTGCTCGCGCCCCTTCCTGGGGACAAAGAGGGCGGGCCTCCCGCGTGGGGGTCCCTCGTGGCAGGATGCACAGTCCAGAATCTTCCCGAGCGGTCCGATGGCCGCCCCACCATCTTTGCGAAGGATCCGTCTGTGAAGTTCCGCGTCGACCGCGACGTACTCGCGGATGCCGTCGCCTGGGCGGCGCGCAGTCTTCCTGTCCGTCCGAGCGTCCCCGTGCTGTCCGGCTTGCTCATCGACGCCAGCGACGACGGTCTGGTCCTCTCGACCTTCGACTACGAGACCTCCGCGCGGGCCACCCTGTCCGCGGACGTCTCCGACGAGGGCAAGGCGCTGGTGAGTGGGCGTCTCCTGTCCGACATCTGCCGCAGCCTGCCGGCCAAGCCCGTCGAGATGACCCTCGACGGCACGCGCGTCAGCCTGACCTGCGGCTCCGCGCGCTTCAGCCTGCAGACCATGCCGGTCGAGGACTACCCGGCACTTCCCGACATGCCGGCTGCGACCGGCACCGTCTCGAGCGATGTGTTCGCTCACGCGGTCGCCCAGGCGGTGACGGCCGCCGGCCGAGACGACATGCTGCCGGTGCTGACCGGGGTCCGCATCGAGATCTCGGGGTCCTCGATCTCCATGCTCGCCACCGACCGCTTCCGGCTCTCCCACAGAGAGCTCGAGTGGCAGCCGAACAGTCCCGACGAGTCGCTGGCCGCCCTGGTCCCGGCGCGGGTGCTCGGTGACACGGCACGCTCACTGACTGCGGGCAGCGAGGTCACCATCGCGCTGGCCGCCGGGGGCACGGGCGAGGGCATCATCGGCTTCGAGGGCTCCGGCCCCGGCGGCACCCGTCGTACGACGACGAGGTTGCTCGACGGCGAGTTCCCCAAGGTCCGCAGCCTGTTCCCCAACGAGCACCAGACCACGGCGCTGGTCGACAAGGCCTCCCTGATCGAGTCGCTGAAGCGGGTGGCGCTGGTGGCCGAGCGCAACACCGCGGTGCAGCTCGCCTTCAGCGACGGCACCCTCACCCTCGACGCGGGGTCCGGTGACGAGGCCCAGGCGAGCGAGTCGATCGAGGCCACCATCGACGGTGACGACATCACCACGGGGTTCAACCCGCAGTACCTCCTCGACGGCCTCCAGGTGATCGACGAGGCGGTCGTCGAGCTGGCGTTCACGGTGTCGACGAAGCCGGTTGTCATCAGTGGTTCGATGGGAGACAGTGGCCCGACGGACCACGCCGCAGGTGTCGGTGACACCGGCTTCCGCTATCTCCTGATGCCGAGGCGCCTGCTCTCCTGACCACGCAGCCCAAGGACAACGCCTCATGGAACTCGGTCTCATCGGTCTCGGCAAGATGGGTGGCAACATGCGGACCCGGCTGCGCAACGCCGGGCACACAGTGGTCGGCTACGACCGCAACGCCGACGTCTCGGACACCGCGAGTCTGGCCGAGATGGTCGAGCTGCTTCCCAGCCCGAAGGTCGTCTGGGTGATGGTCCCGGCGGGCGACCCGACGCGCGACACCGTCAAGGCGCTCGGCGAGCTGCTCGGCGAGGGCGACCTGGTCGTCGACGGCGGCAACTCCAAGTGGACCGACGACCAGCTCAACGCCGACCTCCTCGCCGAGAAGGGCGTCGGCTTCGTCGACTGCGGCGTCTCCGGTGGCGTCTGGGGCCTGAAGAACGGGTACGCCCTGATGTGCGGCGGCTCTGACGCCGACGTCGCCAAGGTCCAGCCCGCCTTCGACGCCCTCAAGCCCGAGGGCGACTCGGGCTTCGTCCACGCCGGCAAGGAGCCGGGCGCCGGCCACTTCGCCAAGATGGTTCACAACGGCATCGAGTACGCGATCATGCAGGCGTACGCCGAGGGCTGGGAGCTGCTCGAGAAGGTCGATCTCGTCGACAACGTCACCGAGGTGTTCGACTCGTGGCGTCAGGGCACCGTCATCCGGTCGTGGCTGCTCGACCTGCTGGTCGAGGCGCTCAAGGAGGACGCCCATCTCGACAAGATCGCCGGCTACGCCGCCGACTCGGGTGAGGGTCGCTGGACCGTCGAGGCCGGGATCGACCATGGCGTCGCCATGCCCGCGATCGCCGCGTCCCTGTTCGCACGGTTCGTCTCCCAGCAGGACGAGAGCCCGGCGATGAAGGCGGTCGCCGCGATGCGCAACCAGTTCGGAGGCCACGCGGTGCGCACCGAGGCGCCCCCGGGCGGCGACGCCTCCACCCAGAGTTGAGCAGCCGCGAGGTGGCGGGCCGGGTCGGAGACGGGGCGAGATGTACGTCGCTCAGCTGACGCTGGTGGACTTCCGCTCGTACGCCGCGGCCGACGTCGTACTCGAACCCGGGGCGACCGCGTTCATCGGCCGCAACGGCCAGGGCAAGACCAACCTGGTCGAGGCGATCGACTACCTGTCCCGGCTGGAGTCGCACCGGGTCGCGGCGGATGCGCCGCTGGTGCGGTCCGGCGCCGAACGCGCCCTGGTCCGCGCGGCCGTGGTCCGCGACGGCCGGCAGGCGTTGCTCGAGGTCGAGATCAACCCCGGACGAGCCAACCGTGCGCGGGTCAACCGCGCCGACCTGCCGCGGGCGCGCGAGATCGTCGGCCTGGTCCGTACGGTGGTCTTCGCGCCCGAGGACCTCGCCCTGGTCAAGGGTGATCCAGCCCAGCGGCGGGCGTTCCTCGACGACCTGCTGGTGATGCGCGCACCGCGCCTGGCCGGCGTCCGGTCCGACTACGAGCGGATCCTCAAGCAGCGCAACTCCCTGCTGAAGACCGCTGGCGCGGCGCGGCGCGGGTCTACGTCGCAGGAGTCGGCGCTGTCCACTCTCGGCGTCTGGGACGCCCAGCTGGCGCGGACCGGTGCCGAGCTGCTCGCCGAGCGGATGCGTCTGGTCGCCGAGCTGCGCCCGTACGTCGGGCACGCCTACGCGACCGTGGCGCGCGGGGCGAGCACCGATGACGCCGGGCTGGACTACCGGCCGAGCCTGGCGCTCGACGGGCTCGACGACACGGCGCCCGACCGCGCCGACCTGACGACCCGGCTGCTCGACGAGCTCGAGGTACGCCGCAACGACGAGCTCGACCGTGGGGTCTCGCTGGTCGGCCCCCACCGCGACGAGCTGCTGCTGACGCTGGGCAACGGCGAACAACGTCTCCCGGTCCGCGGCTACGCGTCCCATGGCGAGTCGTGGTCGTTCGCGCTGGCGCTCCGGCTGGCGTCGTACGACCTGCTGCGTGCCGACGGCGACGACCCGATCCTGATCCTCGACGACGTCTTCGCCGAGCTCGACACCGAGCGACGAGCCCAGCTCGCCGAGCTGGTGGCCGGCGCCGAGCAGGTGCTGGTCACCGCCGCCGTGGCGGCCGACGTACCCGAGAAGCTGGCCGGGGTGCGCTTCATGGTCGCCGACGGTGAGGTGCGACGTGAGTCCTGAGCACCCGGGCGGCGACCACGCCGACGACGGCCTCGACCTGGCTCGCACCCTCGCCCGCGCCATCGCCCGCTCGACGCCCGGCCGGAAGAAGGCCGTACGCCGTACCGACCGGTCGGCGCGCAGCGGCCGCGTGTCCGGCGCCCATCCCGACGACCGCGACCCGCAGACGCTCGACGCTGCGCTGACCCGCGTCGTGGACGACCACGGCTGGCAGGTCGACCTCAAGGTCGCCTCGATGTTCGCGCGCTGGGGTGAGCTCGTGGGCCCCGAGGTCGGCGCACACAGCCGGGCCGAGTCCTTCGCCGACGGCAAGCTCGTGGTCCGTACCGACTCGACCGCCTGGGCGACCCAGCTCAAGCTGCTCGCGCCCGACGTCGTACGCCGTCTCAACGAGGATCTCGGCCATGGCACGGTCGTCGTGATCGAGGTACTGGGCCCCCACGCACCGTCGTGGAAGCACGGTGCGAGGTCGGTCCGCGACGGGCGCGGGCCACGCGACACCTACGGCTGACCGACCGCTCGGCACGGCGGCCGAACTGCCGATCTGAGCGCCGTTCGTAGGTATGGGGACCTGTCCGACCCCCCGCGAGGGCCTCCCAGACCGCCTCACGCGCCGCAGAGGGCGCCGTTTTCTCCACAGACACCCCCCGCCAGGGGGCCATGACATGGAATGAGACCCGCAAACGGCTATCATGGACGTCTGAGGTCGCGAGCTCCGGAGCCGCGACCTGTTCCATGTGAGACCCGGCCACGGGCACCCGCGACAGGGGGCCCGAGCCCAGACGAAGAGGTGCGCGTGAGCGACGAGACTCCACAGCCATCAGTCCCCGAGTCCGTCCCCGTAGCAGTGTTGCCCGAGCCGCCCAACGGCGTCGAGTACGACGCGTCCGCGATCCAGGTGCTCGAGGGCCTCGAGGCGGTCCGGAAGCGTCCCGGCATGTACATCGGGTCGACCGGCGAGCGCGGCCTCCACCACCTGATCTGGGAGATCGTCAACAACGCCGTCGACGAGTCGCTGGCCGGCTACTGCGACCGCGTCGTGGTGACCCTGTTGGACGACGGCGGGGTCCAGGTCGACGACAACGGCCGCGGCATCCCGACGGACACCGCACCCGGTCAGGAGCTGCCGGCCGTCACGACGGTGCTCACCATGCTCCACGCCGGGGGCAAGTTCGGCGGCGGCGGCTACAAGGTCTCCGGAGGTCTCCACGGCGTCGGTGTCAGCGTGGTCAACGCACTGTCGAGCCGGCTCGTCGTCGACGTGAAGAACCGCGGCCACCTCTGGCGGCAGACCTTCACCGTCGGCGTGCCCGACGGCGAGCTGGAGGACGTGCGCACCCTCGAGCCGGGCGAACGCACCGGCACGACGGTCACCTACTGGGCCTCACCCGACGTGTTCGAGACGACGGCGTACTCCCTCGAGACGATCACCGCCCGGATGCGCGAGTACGCCTTCCTCAACAAGGGCCTGGAGATCGTGGTCCGCGACGAACGCCCGGCGGCTGTCGAGGTCCTCGAGGCGGTCCAGGACGACACGGTCGCC
>CAWBYG010000006.1:0-11288 GCA_963792975.1 uncultured Actinomycetota bacterium
ACCCCGGCCGCCTCCGCCCTCCCGCCTCCGTCCCTCCGCCGCCGCAGGTGCACGCCGAGTCGTCAGTTGACGACTCGGCGTTCCTGGGACGTCTCTTTGCGCCGACTCGGCGTTCCTGGGACGTCTCTTTGCGCCGACTCGGCGTCAGCTGCCGCGGTAGGCCTGGGCGATCCGGCTCACGAACTGGTACACGCCGTCCTCGTCCGGCGCGAGGGGGCCGGGCTCGAAGTGCGGGGCGGCCATCCCGCGCTGCACCGACTCGCAGGCCGAGAAGTCCTGGCGGTTGGTGAGGTCCCAGAAGTCCACGGCGTACGCCGGGCTGAAGCCCTCGCGCGCGGCCACGTCGGCCGGGAACGCCCACGAGCAGGTGACCCGGGTCGTCCGGGGCGTGAGCGGCACCAGCCGGTGGGTCATCACGTAGTCGGGATGCAGCGAGATCAGCAGGTTGGGCAACACGGCGACGTACATGACCGTCGAGAGCTCGTGCTCGTCGAGCCGGGCCATCGCCACGCCGCCGCTCCGGCCGTCCAGCGACATCGTCTCGGCGCCGGCCCTCAGCTCCATGAAGCCGCCGACCCAGTTGCCCTCGCGCTCGAGGTTGGACCCGCTGGTGGGCGGCGAGACCCGGCACAGCTCGGGATGGATCATCGAGCAGTGGTAGCACTCCTGGTAGTTCTCGACGATCACCTTCCAGTTGGCCGCCACGTCGTACTGATGGCTCTCGCACGTGACCAGCGAGCCCGCGTCGTACGGCGCCACGATCTCCTCGAGCTCGCCGATGTACGACGTGAAGTCCTCCGCCGACCCGGTGCGGTCCACGAAGACCCAACTGTGCCATTCCTGCACGCGCACGGGCTTGAGGCCGAGCGGGGCCTTGTCGATCCCCGGGAAGTGCGGGGCTCCGATGAGGCTGCCGTCGTGGCGGTAGGACCACGCGTGGTAAGGACAGACGATCGCCTTGGGCGACTCCGCGGACCCGCCGCACGGCAGCAGCTCGTGACCGCGGTGCCGGCACGCGTTCTCGAAGGCACGCAGCTCGCCGTCGTTGTCGCGGGTGAGGAGTACGCCGTACTCCCCGACCGACTCGGCCCGCAGCCCGCCAGCATGGATCTCGGCCGAGCGACCCAGGCACATCCAGCCCTCGAAGAAGTAGGTGCGCTCCCAGGCGAGGACGTCGTCGGACAGGTATGCGTCGCGGGGCAGCATGTGGCTGGAACCGAACGGCGCCAGGGACCTCGCCAGCTGCGCCTGGTCGAGTGGTGCGGGTGGGATCGTCGGCATCTCGCCTCCTCTACTGAATGGCTGTTCAGCCAGTCTAGGCCTCACCCGCGAACACGTCGATACGGCCTCCGCCCTTCTCGCCGCGGGTGAACCAACGATAGCCAAGGAAGCCCACGGACACCGCCAGGAGCGAGGCGACCAGGAGCAGGGTGGTGAGGGCGTTGAGCGCCGGCGTCGGCGCCGCACGGGCCGTGTTGTAGACCTTCACCGAGACCGGCTCGGTCGAGGAGTCGCCCGACAGGTAGCGGACGATGATGAAGTCGTCGATGACGTCGGCGAAGACGAGGACGGCGCTGGCGAAGATCGCCGGGAACAGCATCTTCAGGAGGACGCGGCGCACCGCGCCGAGCCGCGACGCACCGAGGTCCACGGCAGCCTCCTCGTAGTCGCGACCGATGGTCAGCAGGCGCGCCCGCACGATCACGACCGGGTAGGACAGCTGGTAGGTGACCAGCCCGATCACCTGCCCCGACGTGCCGAGGTCCACCGGGGAGACCAGCACGGTCGCGACGAACAGCAGCGAGATGCCGATCAGGATCTCCGGCAGGACGAACGACAGGATCACCGCGAGGTTGGCGGCACTCGGCAACCTGCCGCGCCAGCGGTCCAGGCCCAGTGCCATCGCCACCCCGAGCGGGATCGTGATCGCGGTGACGATCACCCCCAGCAGGAGTGTGTACGTGAGCGCGGTGTGCAGGCTCGAGTCGTGCCAGACCGACCGCAGCGGGTCGCCGTAGTACCACCGCATCGAGAAGCCCTGCCAGGTCACCCGGGACCGTCCGGCGTTGAACGAGAACATGACCGCGACCAGCACCGGAAGGAGGGACCAGGCGAGGTAGCCGATCGTGATCACACCGAGCGCCCACGGCCGCCGCCACGGGTTGCGCCACCAGGCCACGGGGGTTCTCATGCCCGGCCCCTCACGAGGCCACCTCGACACCGCTACGCGTGCTGCGCACGTAGAGCAGCATCGGCAGCACCGAGACCAGCAGGATCAGCAGCACGAACGCGCCGGCCTGCCCGGTCTGTCCGGGTGTGAACACGGAGTTGTTGATCAGGTTGCCGATCATCGAGGTCGAGGGCGATCCGGAGAGCAGGTCGTTGGTGAAGTAGTCGCCCAGCATCGGCAGCGAGGTCACCAGCAGGCTGACCAGCACCGCGGACCGGGTAAGGGGCCAGGTCACCCGTCGGAACGTCTCCCAGCGACTCGCTCCCAGGTCGCGCGCCGCCTCGAGCATCGAGACCGGCGCGCGGTCCAGGCCGGCGTACAACGGCAGGATCATGTACGGCACGTAGCCGTAGACCAGCCCGAGCACCACGGTCGTGGAGTGACCCTGCAACCAGTCCACATGGACGTCGAAGAGGCCGCCGGCACTCAGGGTCTTGTTCAGCAGGCCGTCGGTCTGAAGGAGGTTCACCCACGCCAGCATCCGCATCATGTAGCTGATCCAGAACGGCGCGATCAGGGCCGCGAGCAGCAGGCCCTTCCAACGGCCGGCGAAGCGGGCCGTGAAGTAGGCGACGGGGTAGGCCACGAGCAGGCAGAGCAGGCTCGCCACCGTGACGTAGACGACCGTCCTGACCAGGGCCGGACGGAAGAAGTGGGAGGAGCCGACCACGTGGTCCCAGACGTAGTTGAACTGCGTGAAGTCCCAGCTCAGCGGGTTCCACACCGGCAGGGGCTCGCGCAGGATCGGGTCCACGCCACCGAACAGGATGGCGAGCACGACGTAGAACGGCGCCACGAAGAACAGTGCGATCCATACCGTGCCGGGCAGCGCCAGAAGCGGCCAGATCAGCCGGCTCCCCGGGGGGCGCCGACGGTGGTCGGACTCAGCCACCGGCCTTGAACTCCTGCCACACCTGGTGCCACGCCGTGTCGGATGCGGGCGGCAGCTGCAGCAGGGGGAACCCGGTCTTGAAGTCCTCTTCGCGCACGACCGCCGACGAGAGGTTCTTGGGGACGTAGCCCTCCGCGACCAGGGAGTCCGGCGTGAACTTCTTCAGCGGCGGCTGGTACCCGGTGTAGCCGAAGTTCTGCTTCGCGATGCCGTTGTCGAGAATGGCGTTCATGAAGAAGTGCGCAGCCACGGGGTTCTGGCCCTGGGCCAGGCACACGACCAGGTCGTTGTCGACCTCGCCCTTTCCGTCGGACGGGAACCAGTAGCGCAGCACGTCGGGGGACACGCTCTTGGGGAGGTAGTAGGGCATGTTGATGGCGTCGCCCGACCAGAACTGCGCCAGGCCGTACTGACCGGCAGGCATGTCGGTGTACATCGAGATGGTCACCTTGGGGTGCATCGTCGACCGCAGCTCCAGCAGCTGCTTGCGGATCAGCGCCAAGTCGGTCGACGACGTGGTGTTGATGTCGTCGATCCCGTTGCGAAGCAGCACCATGGCCATCGCGGTGTGCCAGTCGTCGAGGATCGCGACGTTGCCGGCGTACGTCGTGTCCCACAGCACGTCGTACGGGTTGTCCATCCCGGCGATGTCACCCGACGCCAGGTCGGTACGCCAACCGATGCCGGTGGAGTAGACCGTGTAGGGGATGGTGTAGCGCGCACCCCGGTCGTACCAGGGGTCCTGCTGGCTGTCCCACAGGTTGTCGTAGTTGGTCAGGTAGTCCCTGGTCAACGGGCGCAGCAGGTCGGACTCGACCAGCTTCCCCAAGGAGTCGTAGCTGGGGAAGTAGAGGTCGAAGCCCAGCTTCTTGGCCGCCACCTTGGTCAGGGCCTCGTCCGCGTCGTTGAACGTGGAGAGGTGGATGTTCACGCCGTGCTTCTTCTCGAAGTCCTTCAGCACACGGGGCGACAGGTAGTCCGCGTAGTTGTAGATGCGAAGGGTGCTCCCCGCCTTTGGCGTCTGTCCCGCTGCGATCGCCGCGTTCGCGGTGCTGAGCGGCCACGTGACCGGGTTGGTCGGTGACGGGATCTTCAGCACCGAGGTGCCGGCGTGCTTCGTGCCGCACGCCGTGAGCAGGGCCGACAGGGCGGGCATCGAGAGCCCGGCGGCGAGCGACCCCTTGAGCACGCTTCGCCTTCTGAAGCCGGGTCCGGTTGCCGACATCGAGCCCCACCCTTCGCTCGCAGCGAGTCTTGTTCCCTCGAGAAACTGTCACATAGACTGAACGATCAGTCAACGAACCGAGTCGGGCGAGGAGCCCCATGACCACGACCGAGATCGCACCCGAGCTGTCCACCCGTCTCGACGCCTTGATCGAGGACGAGACCGCGCTGTTCGTCAGTCGCCAGTCCGGCAGCGCCGCGATGACCGAGCGCGCCCGCACGCTCGCCGGTGGGGCCACCTCCAGCTGGCAGATCGCCGAGCCCCACGCCGTATGGATCAGCCATGGCGCCGGACCGAAGGTGTACGACGTCGACGGCAACGAGTACTCCGACTTCCACGGCGGGTACGGCGCGTGCCTCGCCGGGCATGCCCATCCCGCGGTCGTCGAGGCGGTCCGGGCCCAGGTCTCCCGCGGCACCCACTTCGCCCAGCCGACCGAGGACTCCGTCGTCGTGGCGGACAACCTGTCGGAGCGCTTCGGGCAGCCGCTGTGGCGCTTCGGCAACTCCGGCACCGAGGTGACGATGGACGCCGTCCACCTCATGCGTGCGGCCACCGGTCGCGACCGGATCCTCAAGGTCGAGGGCTGCTACCACGGGCACCACGACTCGGTGATGGTGTCGGTCTACCCCGACGACAGCGCCGACACCGGGCCCGACGACGCGCCGAAGGGCGTCCCGGACAGCGCCGGGCTCCCGGAGGGGATCACCCGCCTGGTCACCGTCGTCCCGTTCAACGACCTCGCGGCGGTCGAGGCCGCCCTCGCCCGCCATCCCGGAGAGATCGCGGGGATGATCGTCGAGCCGATCATGATGAACGCCGGCATCATCCACCCCGACGACGGCTACCTGGCCGGCCTCAAGGAGCTCCTCCACCGCCACGGCGCGCTGCTCACCTTCGACGAGGTGAAGACCGGGCTGACGGTCGGCCCCGGCGGGGTGTCGCGACTGTCCGGGGTGATCCCGGACCTGGTCTGCGTCGCCAAGTCGGTCGGCGGCGGGGTGTCCACGGCGGCCATCGGCGGCAGCAGGGTGATGGAGCTGATCGTGCGCGGCGAGTACGAGCAGGTCGGCACCTTCAACGGCAACCCGCTGGCGATGGCCGCGGCCCGGGCGATGCTGACCGAGGTGCTCGACGACTCGACGTACGCCCATCTCGACCACCTCCGCGACCGGATGCGCGACGGGCTGCAGGACGTCATCGACCGGCACGAGGCTCCGTGGCGCGTGGTCACGGCCGGCGCGAAGGGCTGCGTCTCGTTCCTGCCCCATCGCATCCGCAACTTCCGCGACTTCCGAGAGCTCGACGGCCGGTTCGGTCACGCCCACTGGCTGGTCCAGCACAACCGCGGCGCCTTCCTTCCGCCGTGGGGCAAGGTCGAGCAGTGGCTCATCTCGGTCCAGCACACCGACGAGGACGTCGATGGCTTCGTGGCCAACTGCGACCACCTCGCGGACGTCATCCTCGGGGCCCCCGCCTGATGGCCGGCGCCCTCTCACTCCGCGGGCTCGTCAAGCACTTCGGCGACGCGGTAGCGGTCGACGGGCTGGACCTGGAGATCGGGGAGGGTGAGTTCTTCTCCCTGCTGGGGTCCTCGGGCTGCGGCAAGACCACGACGCTGCGGATGATCGCGGGCTTCGAGGAGCCCGACGAGGGCAGCATCGACCTCGACGGGAGCGACCTCTCGCGGGTGCCTCCGCACAAGCGGCCGGTCAACACCGTCTTCCAGTCCTATGCGCTGTTCCCGTTCCTCGACGTCGCCGAGAACGTCGCCTTCGGCCTGCGCTACCAGCGCGCCAGCAAGCCCGACGTACGGCGCCGGGTCGACACCGCGCTCGGGCTCGTGCAGATGGGACAGCTGGCCAAGCGCAAGCCGCACCAGCTGTCCGGCGGCCAGCAGCAGCGCGTCGCCCTGGCCCGCGCACTCGTGCTCGAGCCCACGGTCCTCCTGCTCGACGAGCCGATGGGCGCGCTCGACGCCAAGCTGCGCAAGCAGCTGCAGCTGGAGCTGCGGGCCCTGCAGAAGGCGGTCGGGACGACGTTCGTCTACGTGACGCACGACCAGGACGAAGCCCTCACCATGAGCGACCGGCTGGCCGTGCTCGACCACGGCCAGGTGATGCAGGTCGGCACGCCCAGCGAGGTCTACAGCACGCCCGCGAACACCCATGTGGCGACGTTCCTGGGCACCACCAACCTCTGGGAGGCCGAGGTCGTCTCGGCCGACGGCGGCAGTCTGTGCTGCAAGATCGGCGGCATCGACCTGGTCGTCAGCGGTGGCGGGCAGAAGGCGGGCGACCAGGTCTCGGTGATGGTCCGCCCCGAGCGCGTCGCCGTCTCGCAGACGCCGGACGGCGAGAGCGGCACGAACGTGCTGAAGGCACGCGTCGACACCATGACCTTCCGCGGCGCGCGGACCGCGGTCATGCTCGACTGCCGCGGCTTCCGGCTGGAGGCCGAGGTCGCCAACGTCCACGGGGAGCCGCCGGACTGGCTCGAGGAGGGCGCCGACGTCACGGTGCAGGTCTCCCCGCGCGCGCTGCGCGTGCTGACGGGCTGAAGCGTCAGGCGATCGCCCGGACGCTCCAGGCGACGGCCTCCTGCTCGAAGGGCGGGTCGGGCAGCAGCTCGATGCACCGCTCGTACAGCTCCTGTCGGTGGTCGTCGTCGAGGGTCGCGACGTAGGCGCCCAGCGGGCCGACGCCCAGCAGGTACGGCGCCCACCACTCGTCGTACGTCGTGAAGGGGACGCGCACCGTCAACGCCGAGGACTCGATGCGGCCGAGACCGGCCGCCGCGGCGAGCTCGGCGAGCTCGCCCTCGTGGGTGCCCGGCAGGTCGGCCTCGTGTGGTGCGGCGGGGTCGAGGTCCTGCGCGGCGTCCCAGAACAATGACAGCGGCGAGCCTCCGCCGGCGTGGTCCCACACGCACGCGGTGACGACTCCGCCCGGCCGGGTCACCCGACCCATCTCGCGCAGCCCCGCCACCGGCTCGGCCATGAAGTGCACGACGAGCTGGGCCAGGGCCGCGTCGAACGAGTCGTCGTCGTAGGGCAGCGCCTCGGCGACACCCTCGCGTACGTCGATGCCCGGGATGCGCTCCCGGGTGGCCTCGACGAACGAGACCGACGGGTCGATCGCGGACACCGAGGACACGTCGTACCGATCGACGAGCCGTGCGGTGAGCGCGCCCGGACCGCAGCCGACATCGAGCACGCGGCCGTCCGGGGGCAGGCCGGCCTCCTTGATGAAGAGCTCGCCGAGGGGCTCCGAGAACCGGCCCATGAACCGGAGGTAGGCGTCCGCCGAGACGTCGAAGCTCACGAAGCCGGCACCCCTGCTCTCACGCGGACTCGAACCACGGGTGGTGGAGGTCGTAGAACCTCGCCCCACGCAGCATCGCCTCGAGCCCCTCGCGCACCTCGGGCGGCGGCTCGACCTGCTCGCCCTGGCGGGCGCTCGCCTCGTCGCGGAACGCGATGGTCTCGGTGAAGGTGCCGTCGGGCTCGAGGGCGAAGGTCCCGCCGATGATGTCGGGCCGCATCTCGTGGAGCATCGTGGTGTCGGCGAGCATCGCCTTGAACCGGTCGGGCTCGTCGACCTGGCCCTGGATCACCTGGACGAACCCCGCGTCGTCCGATCCGCCGTCGAGGAACAGCGTCACGTCGTCGCAGTCGTGGAACTCCACCGGGCCGTCCATCAGCGACATCATCCTCTCGGCCCACGCACCCTGCTCGGGTCGCGCCGAGTTCGCGATCGCCGTCTCGCGCGACTCGAAGCGGACCACACCGATGAACAGGTCGTCGTCGGTGAACCCGTAGGTGCCGCCGAGCCAGCCCGTCGCATCCGCACCCACCTCGTCACGCCAGCCCTCGCCCATCGCGCGGAGCTCGTCGTGACGGCTGCACCTGCCCTGGATGACCTGAATGAACATCGCCCGGCCTCCTCTCGCACCGACCACCCTCGGGAGAGGTGGTCCCGTGTCATCACCGACGCTAGAGCCGTCGCCCGGACGGGGCCAGACCCGGCCGGGCCCCGGGGGAGTCTCAGCGCTTCTTGGCGGCGCGGGACCGGCCCTTGGTGAGGCCCAGCTCCGTGAATGCGACGTCGCGCGCGATCTTGCGCGCACGCTCCGCGTCGACCACCGGGTCGTCGAGGGCGACCTGCACGACCAGCCCGTCGAGCAGCGAGCCCCACATGATCGCGAACGTCTCGACGTCGAGCTTGCCGATCTCGCCGGCGTCGATGCCGGCCTGGACGACACGCGTGATCAGGTCGCGCCACTGGGCGTCGAGCTCGGCCCGGTCCTTCTTCACCTCGGGATGGCGGAACGCCTGTGCCCACAGGTCGAACCACAGACCCCAGTCGCCGGTGAGCGCGGTCTGCTGGTCGGGCACCAGCGTCCACTCGACGAGGATCTCGAGCCGCCGGCGGAGCGTCCTGGTCGAGCGCAGCATCTCCTCGGTGGCGGTGTAGAAGGAGCGCTCCGACCAGCGCAGTGCCTCGGTGAGCAGGCTGTCCTTGGTCCCGAAGTAGTAGATGACCAGGGCCGGACTGGCTCCGACGCGGCCGGCCACGTCGGCGATCCGGGTATCGCTGAAGCCCCGCTCCGCGATCAGCGTGGCGGCCGCCGCGAGCATCTGGTCACGGCGTACGTCGGCGACCGCGTCGCCCTGCTCGCGCGTGGCCATCGGCACCTCCCCGGGAGTCCCGCTTCTTGTGGCGCACGCTAGCACGGTCGTAGACTGAACAGTCAGTCAGGAGAGCACTCCCGTGGGCCGGCGGCCCCTCACGAACGGTGGACCATGACGAGCAGCGACGGCGGCGGGTGACGCTCGCCCCGCCGCCCCGGCTGCGGGCCATGATGGCCGCCCGGTCGGTGGCCGTGATCGGCGCTAGCGAGCGGCCCGACTCCTTCGGCCTACGGGTGACGGCCGAGGTCCTGCGCAGCCCCGGGCTCGAGCGCGTGCACCTGGTGAACCCCGGACGGTCGTCGGTGCTCGGCCGGGCCTGCGTCCCGACCCTGGCCGACGTACCGGAGCCGGTGGACCTGGTGCTGCTCGGCGTCCCCGACGCGGCACTGGTACCGACGCTCGAGCAGGCCGCGGCGCGCGGTGACGCGGGCGCCGTCGTCTACGGCCCGGCCTACCTGCTGCGTGAGGAGGTCGTCGCGGCGGCCGGCGAGATGGCCGTCATCGGCGGAGGCTGCATGGGCTTCGTCGACACGACCACCGGCGTACGCGCGATCGGCTACCTCGAGCGCGAGCCGTTGCCCACCGGTCCGATCGCGCTGGTGACCCACTCGGGGTCGGTGTTCTCGGCACTGCTGCGTACCCACCGCCGGCTGGGGTTCTCGGTCGCGGTGTCGTCGGGACAGGAGCTCGTGTCGACGACGCCCGACCATCTGGCCTACGCGCTGTCGCTCCCCGAGACGCGGGTGATCGGGCTCGTCCTGGAGACGATGCGGGACGCGCCGCGGCTCGAGGCCTGCCTCGCCGAGGCGGCCGCTCGCGACATCCCGGTCGTGGCGCTCACCGTGGGGACGTCGGTCCAGGGGCAGGCACTCGTCGATGCGCACTCGGGGGCGATCGCCGGCTCCGACGCCGGGTGGGAGGCGCTGTTCACGGCGTACGGCGTGCACCGCTGCACCGACCCGGCCGACCTCACCGACAGCCTGGAGATGTTCGCGATCGGTCGACGCCCGCTGGCCGGGTCGGGGCGCGGCCTGGCCACGGCCCACGACTCCGGCGCCGAGCGGGTGCTCGTCGCCGACGTGGCCGAACGCCTCGGCGTACCGTTCGCGTCGCTGGCGCCAGCGACGCTCACACGGCTGGCGGCGCTGCTCGAACCCGGGCTCGAGCCGACGAATCCGCTCGACGTGTGGGGCAGCGGCGCCGACACGGAGCGCCTGTTCGGGGAGGCGCTGGCGACCCTCGCCGACGACGCCGCGGTGGGCGCCGTCGCGTTGGCTGTCGACCTGGTCGAGGAGTACGACGGCGACGAGTCGTTCCCGCGGGCACTGGAGACCCTGCTCGAACGCACGCCGAAGCCCGTGGCGGTCCTCACCAACCTGCCCAGCGCGGTCGACCGGGCGGCTGCCGCGCAGCTGCGCGACCTGGGGATCCCCGTGCTCGAGGGCACCACCTCGGGGCTCCGGGCGCTCGGCCACCTGCTGGCCTCCCCGCCGCGGCCGAGGCCGGCGCCGACCGTCGACGACGCCCGCCAGGAGCGCTGGCGCGAGCGACTCCGAGCCGGGTCGGCGCTCGACGCGGCGGAGTGGGCCGCCCTGCTGTCCGCGTACGGCATCGGAGTCGTCGGCGGCGAGACCGCCGCGACCACCGACGAGGTCGCGGCCGCGGCGGAGCGGCTCGGCTGGCCGGTGGTGCTCAAGACCGACGAGCCCGGGATCCACCACAAGACCGAGGCCGAAGGCGTACGCACGGGGATCGCGGACGCCGACGCGCTGGCAGCGGCGTACGACGACCTGGCCACGCGCCTCGGGCCTCGCGTCGTCGTACAACGCCAGGCGTCCGGCGTCGAGGTCGCGCTCGGGATCGTCCGCGACCCGCTGCTCGGCCCCCTCGTCGTGGTCGCGGCCGGGGGCACGCTCGTCGAGCTGGTCGCCGAACGCGGAGTGGCCCTGCCTCCGCTCGACCACGACATCGCCCTGGACCTCGTGCGGGGCCTGCGCGTCTCACGGCTGCTCGACGGCTACCGAGGGTCGGCGCCCGCCGACGTCGAGGCCCTCGCCGATGCCGTCGTCGCGCTCGGCCAGGTCGCGGTCGAGCTCGGAGAGCACCTCGACGGGCTCGATCTCAACCCGGTCATGGTCGGCCCCGCCGACTCCGATCAGGGCGCCCTCGTCGTCGACGCCCTCGTCCTGCCCTCCTGACCGAGTCAGGAGGTCGTCTCGGGGAAGGGAAGGGCGACGGGGTCGGGGTC
>CAWBYG010000007.1:0-12278 GCA_963792975.1 uncultured Actinomycetota bacterium
ACACCGGAACCTGATGGTGGGCGATCTCGGGAGCCGGCCACCACGCGACGCCGTCGTCGCGGCACAGAACACCTTCCACGACGCCCAGCACGCCTACGACCCCGGCTCACCCCACCTGCGTCACCCCCAGATCCGGAACGCCGTGACCCGCGACCTGACCGGGCTCGTCGAGCGCACCCTCGATCGCCGTGGCGAGTGCCGGGTGATCGAGATCGGGGCCGGGCACGGCACCTTCACGGAGACGCTGCTGGCCGCCGGCGCCCAGGTCACCCTCACCGAGGCGAGCCAAGCGAGCGCCGCGCTGCTTCGCGAGCGCTACGCCGACGACCCTCGCGTCCGGGTCTTCTACGACTCGACCGGTGAGGAGACCCTGGACCTCTCGGGGCCCTTCGACCTCGTGGTCTGCGTGAGCGTGCTCCACCACATCCCCGACTACCTCCGGTTCATCGACGCACTCGTGGACAAGGTCCGGGCCGACGGCGCCTTCTACTCGGTCCAGGATCCCCTGTGGTACCCACGGATCGGCGCTGCCGTGCACGCGGCACACATGGCCGCCTACTTCGCCTGGCGGCTGTCGCAGGGAGATCTCCGGCGTGGATGGGACACCCGGGTACGACGGCTGCGCGGCGTGTACGACGACTCCCCCTCGGACCTCGTCGAGTACCACGTGGTGCGTCAGGGGGTCGACGAAGAGGCCATCGCCGACCACCTCCGCACGACGTTCTCGGATGTTGAGGTGTTCCGGTACTGGTCGACCCAGTCGCCGACCCTGCAGACTCTGGGGCAGCTCAGCAGGATGAGGACGAACTTCGGGGTCGTCGCGACCGGACGGCGCGAGCGCTCGCCGTGCTGAACCGAGAGGCACGGGACGTGCAGCCAGAGCGGAAGAGCCGTTTCCGACTGCACGTCTCGCCGGCGATGTGGTCGGTCTTGCCGGTGTGGACATTCCTTCTCGGAGCCATCGCCGCCACGACAACCATCGTTCTCAGCCCCTCCGCGGGAGTTGACCTCGGAATCGCCGCCGTGGTCGCGGCCTGGTCAGTGGCGCTGGGGTGTCTTCCGCAGTGGCGCGCAGCCGGCCATGTGGATCTGATGGGTCCCACAGCCTTTCCCCTTCTGTACGTCGCTGTCTCCACCCTCGCTCCCGCGTGGATGATTCTCGTCCACGGTCAGGCCCTCATGGGTTTTCGCCCCGAGCTCTATGGCACACGTTCGGCCTCACTTCTTGGGTTATCGGTCGTCGCCTTCTCAGTTGGTGTTCAGCTCTGGGCGCGCAAGCAGCCCGTGCCCTCTGGGGCTAGGCGCCTGAACCGACCGGAGTTGAGTGTGTCCGCCTCGCGGAACCTGCACCTCCTGGGCCGCGGACTGGTCCTTCTCTTGATCCTCGTCGCGGCCGCCACCGTGCTGAATGGAGGGGTCAGGAGTCGAGCCTTGGCTCAGTCGACATATCAAGTGACGGACTCCATCAACGCAGCTGCCCTGATCGCCGCCGTGCCGGCCGTGATCCTGATCATGACCACACGCGCCGCATCCTCGTCAGGGCCGGCCCTGGACGTCGGACTGATCGCTGCCCTGATCGGCTTCAGCGCAGCCAGCGGGGGCCGCACAACGTCCTTGGAAATCCTGGTGACCGTGACTTTCTTCCTCACGCGGCATCGGAACTCGACACGCCGCGCTGTCATCGGTGTCGGCGTCATGCTCCTGTTCTCGGTTGCCGTGCTGATCTACAGGCAACACGAAATGGGCTCGGAGGGCTCGAGCGCCCTGACGAGCGTGGCCACAGACTTGTCTCCAGTGAGTTACACGGTGGGCCTGGTCGATGCCCGCGTACCTTCGACGGTCGACTACCAGTACGGGGCCACCTATGCGGACGCGCTGCTTCATCAGCTGCCATCCGTGCTCACGCAGCCACTGTTCGGCGCAGCGACCCACTCCGGATCACAGCTGTTCCGTCACCAGATCCTGCAGCAGACGGACGCGAACTCTGGATACGGCTTCAGTCTGCCGGCTGAGGCCTATTTGAACTTCGGCTCTCCCGGTGTGATCGTCGTGCCACTGATTCTCGGGCTCCTCGTGGCATGGACCTACAGGTGGGTTGACGCCCGGTCCGTTCGCCCTTCAGCGTGTGCGTACATCGTCACCATTGCGACGCTGCCACTGGCCTATCGCTCCGACTCACTTGGAGCGATCAAGGGCGTCCTCTACCCATTGATCTTCTTCTGGCTCCTCGGCGCGTTGTTGCGAAGACGAGCCGACCACGAGCCAACAGGTCCCGTTCCACCGGCATGACGGATGCGCTCTGATGCTGATCAACCTGATGAGTCTCTTCTCCTCCAGCCATGGATTGACTCGGCGGCCGGCTGTGCCCCGACCATCGGCGTCGTGTGCAGGTCGGATACGACTCGCTGGACGAGAGGGACGATGACAAGCGTCCCTGCACCGAAGCCAGCGGCCATGGCCCAGGCGGCACCTACGGCTCCCCACCAATGGGCGAATGGAACTACCACCGCCGCAACCACCCCAGTCGTGACAATATCCACCAGGACGTAGGTCCTGAACCTGCGCGACGCCTCAAGGGCTTTGCAGAGACTCTTCTGCAGATTGGCCAGGCCGTACGCGACCATCATCACGACCAGAAGATTCCTGTCGGCGAATTGGCGCCCGAGCGTCGCAGACAGGACTGGTTCTCCGACGAGGTACGCGAGGATTGGACCTGTCATGAGGATCACCAAGGCGAGGGACGTGAGCCCCAAGAGGACGCGAACGAACTCGTGTCTCTGGCCGCGGTGGTGGTAGCGGGCCAAGGGTGAGACGAAAATGATGTTGAGCGAGGAGGTCAGCATCGACGTCGCCTGCCCGAGATAGGCCAGGGCACCGAAGACGCCGAGCTGACTGGTCCCAAGGACGAGCTGTACGGCGTAGCGCGGGATGTTGACCGCGAACGAGCTGAGGCCTTGGTCGATCCCAAGCGGCGAGGCCAGCTTCGTCAGGGCCACGAGGCGACCGCGGGTAGTCGATTGGCCGGTCAACGGCAGGGTGCTCGCCGTGGACATGTCCCGAGCGAAACGCATGTCGACCAGCACCTGGCACATGACCCACCCAGTCGCCAGGCCAAACACGGCCGCAGCAAGGCCAAAGGGCGTGAGCAGGCCGCCCAAGAAGAAGGCTGGCCCGACGATCGCTCGCGCGGCCATTGACCTGGCGATGCAGTCGAACCGACCGTTGAGTTGAAAGTAGCCGTAGTAGACCTGGCTGCGCGCCTCGACCGCCTTCGCCGCGCAGACGCCGACCATGGCGACCAGACCGCTGCCATGCAGTCCCATGAGCGCCCCCACGGCGATGGAGGACAACCCCGCCACGACATTGAGAACGCTCTGGAGCGCGAAGAAGTCCGCCATCCGCCACCGCTGTGGCGCGTCAGTGGTGAGGACGACCCTCAGGTTCATGCCAATGGTCAGGAAGATCGGGGCACTGATGGCGAAGATCAGGGTCAGACGCCCGACCGCCGCCGGCCCAGAGACCCTGGCGAGGAACACCAGCAACACCCATTGGGACAGGCTGTACAGCGCCGTACCCAGCAGGTTCCAGACGAAGCTGCGGCGGTACGCCGTCGAGCTACCCGGACGCATGACTCCGCCTCGCAATGCGGTCGGCCTCGGCCTCGAGGTCCCACCACTGCTGCGTACCCAGCTGCGCGGCAAGCTCCTCCACCTCGGGCTGCAGTGTGGCGACGAGGTGGTCGAGGGTTCCACGTGTTGGCGGCTCCGGCCGGGGCGGGGCCTGGGGCAGGACGCGCGACATCAGTCCACGTCGTACCCGTTCGGACATCAGAGGGCGCACCCAGCCCCGGTAGGCGCTGCTACCCGACAACCGTGCCCATGCCCCCGTGGCCACCACCTTGTCGGACGCGGCGTTGGCGACCAGACCCGTGTCGAACGTGTGCGGTGCCAGGCCCAGGAACCCGCACAGCTGAGCACACTGGCCGGCGCGGTCGCGGACGTAGTCCTCGAACCGGATCACGCGGACCCTCTCGCCGCCATAGGCATCCAGCCACGGTCGCAGCTGGGTGGCGTAGCGGGAGTTCTGCACGAGCGGCGCGTGCTCGCGTACGGCGGCGCCGATGTCCGGGCCGACCAAGCCGAGGGCGAAGTCGTGATGGTGGTGGCTGATCGTCCGAGCCAACGGCTCCCGGACGATGTAGACGATGCGTGCGTCGGGGGCGAGCTCATGCGCGCGCTCCACCACGTCGACCTCGGGTCGCATCGAGTACGTCGTGGCCACCTCGCCGACGACACCGTGGCCGTCCGGGAAGTGCCGGGTGTACTCGCGAGCCGTCGAAGCGGTGAGCAGGCCCGACGACTCCTTGTCGGGCATCCTGATCGACGGGTGGCTCCGCAGGTCCTCGTACAGCGTCGTCGTCCCGCACTTCTGTGCGCCGATGACGATGAAGTCGGGAAGGCGGGTCACGACACGACCCTCCAGCCGTCGGGCCAGTCGTTGTCGGTCCGGCCCGACCGCTCGGAGCTGACGGCCAGGAAGTACCGGATCTGCCGGAGCGGCCACTCGACCATCACGTGGTCACGTCGTACGCACACACTCTCCTTCGGCCCAGGGGCCACGACGGTGTGCACGCCGCGGACGGCCGACGCGCAGCTCTCGTGACCGGTCCGGAACACGAGGCGCGCGGCTTCGTCCGTCATGTGGTCGAACGTCCCGCGCGGCCAGGCGAAGTGCGTGGACTCGCCCAACCGGGAGCGCAGCACGTCCGCCGCGGACCCGATCTCGTCCGCCACCTCGTCGTCACCGAGCTCGGACAGCACCCGGTGGTTCATGGTGTGGTTGCCTATCTCGTGCCCCGCGGTCTTGAGCCGCTCGAGGTCATCCCAGGTCATCGCGGGCTCGTCGACACCCTGCCGGAACCCGAAGAACCGGCGGGCCCCCGCCACCGTCGGAACGCCCACGAAGGCGGGCGGGACGAAGAAGCATCCGGTGGCACCGAACTCCTCCAGGATCCGCGCTGCTCGCGCGTTGCTGGCGAACCCGTCGTCGAAGCTGAAGGCGGCGTAGGGGCGGTCGATGGGTCCGTGGTGGATCCGCCGGATCGCCTCGCCGTAGCCGATGAACTCGTGCGTCGGGCTGAGCTGGAGGAGCAGGTCGCGCAGGACGTGCTCACGCCTTCTCGGTACGGCGTGGAGGTAGGGCAGCGCGATGCGGGGTCTCTGCAGGGCCTCGTCGAGACGACCCCTGGCCCGCTGGTGGACGGAGAGCGCGTCGAGCGCCACCCGTCTGGCCGACCCACGGAGCAGGCGACGCGTTCGGCCGGGCGGAGGCACCGGGTCACAGCCCCCACGGCTGCCCGGTCTGATGTCGGACTCACTCACGGGAGCGCGTCCTCTCGCGGGCCGGCTGCGGCGTCAGCGCGAGGCGTTCGGCCGTCTCGGTGCACCAGGAGGCGACATCCCGCGCCCACCGGATGCGCCGTTCGGCCCGCTGGTCTGCGTCCCGGAGCTCGTCATGGGTGCGTCCGGCACCGCCACGTCCGAGTGCCTTGGCCCACGCCTCGACCGAGGTGGGGTCGACGAAGACCCGGTCGCCATCCGGGGCGTACCCGGCCAGCACCTCCCGGTGCCCTGGGATGTCGCTGGCCAGGACGTTCGGCTGGACGGCGAACGCCTCCAGTGCGGAGAAGGGCGACGCCTCCACCATCGAGGGGAGCACGACCAGATCGGCCGCACGCAGCCACGCCAGGCAGGTCGGACGCGCCAGGGTCGCCCACCGGATGCGCACCCGCGGGGCGTCGAGAGCCGCGGTGGCGACCCGGCGAGCCACGGCCGGGCTGCCCACCGGCCCGGCGATCAGCAGCTCCCGCGGATCGCCGCTCAACCGGTGGGCCTCGATCAGGCGCTCCAGGTTGCGGTAGGAGTAGCAGCTCCCGATGGTGAGGATGCGACCCTCGATGGCGCGCGCGTCGACGTCGTACGACGCCTCGAGGGCCGCCTCGAAGCCCGGGTCCAACACGTTGGGAATCACCGGGGAGTAGCGGTCCGGGCGGCCGGCGACCGGGATGGCCGAGGAGATGCGCAGCACGCCCGCGGCGGCCCGCAGCACCAGGTCGCTGGCCGCGCGGAGTCCCCACACCCTGGCCAGCTCGCGAGGATGGGCGCCCTCGCTCGCCCACGGCCAGGCGTTCTGGGGTGTGACCACGAAAGGACGGCGAAGCCGCTGGCCCCGCGCCGGGACGTTCCTGGGCAGGATCTGGATGCCGTCCGGCCCGCCGTTCAGCACCTCGTGTCGCTGCGCCGCGAAGCGGGCGAGCTCCAGGTACCCACGACCGCCTCCCGACCAGCGGCCGTCCTCGAGGAAGGTGAACCGGGTCACGGCCGACCCGCACCCCTGATGCCGGCCCAGGCGTGGTGGCGGCCGGCGGTGGAGAGGATGAACCGCACGACGCGGGTACTGGTGTCCGGGACCTCGTAGCCCGCGGGCAGGGAGGCGGCGCCGGGGCCGTCGGCCCGTACCGTCGCGACCGCGGCCACCACCTCCGAGGCGTCGAGCCCGGTCATGATGATCGACCCGGTGTCGAGGGCCTCGGGTCGCTCGATCGAGTCGCGCAGGGTGATCGCCGGGAACCCGAGGATCGACGACTCCTCGGCGATGGTGCCGCTGTCGGAGAGGACGCAGGCCGCCGACAGCTGCAGGCGGTTGTAGTCGTGGAAGCCGAACGGCTCCATGAACCTGAGCCGGTCGCCCGAGGTGTCCGCGCCCAGCGCTTCGAGCCGCTTGCGCGTGCGCGGGTGCGTGGAGATGACCAGGGGGAGGTCCCAACGACTGTGGACCGCCTCCAAGGAGGCCAGCAGCAGCTGCAGCCGGTCGGGATCGTCGACGTTCTCCTCGCGGTGCGCCGAGACCAGGAAGTACGACGCGGGCGTGAGCGCGAGCCGGTCGAGGACGTCGGACGCGTCGATCTGCGCGCGGTAGTGGTCGAGCACCTCGCGCATGGGCGAGCCGGTGACGATGACCCGTCGCGGGTGCAGCCCTTCGGCGAGGAGGTTGCGCCGGGCATGCTCGGTGTAGGCGAGGTTGAAGTCGGCGACGTGGTCGACGAGGCGCCGGTTGGTCTCCTCCGGGACGTTCTCGTCGAAGCAGCGGTTGCCGGCCTCCATGTGGTAGACGGGGATCCGCATCCGCTTCGCCATCACCGCGGCGATGGAGGAGTTCGTGTCACCGAGCACGAGCACGGCGTCGGGGCGCTCCTCGAGCAGCACCCGTTCGGTCGCCACGAGCACGCCACCGAGCACGCTGCCGAGGCTGCTGGTGTCGACGCCGAGGTGGTGGTCGGGTGCCCGGAGCCCGAGGTCGTCGAAGAAGACCTGGCTCAGGCCGTGGTCGTGGTTCTGCCCCGTGTGGACGAGCACGTGCGCGAGGTCCGCGGCCGCCTCGAGACGGGCGATCACGCGGGACAACCGGATGATCTCGGGTCGGGTCCCGACGATCGTCATCACCTTCATCGGGTCACCTTCTCGGGGTACTGGTCCGGACTGTCGGCGTCGAGCAGCTGGTCGGACCAGAACAGCGTGAGCAGCTCGCCCTCGCCGACGTTGCGGATGTGGTGCACCCACATCGTGGGCATGTCCACGAACGACGGCCGCTCGCCCGAGAGCCGGAAGGTCACCACGTCGTCGTGGAGGAGACGACGAAGGGAGATCTCCGCCTCGCCCGCGATCACGAAGAACCGCTCGACCTTGCGCAGATGGTAGTGGTCGCCGCGGGTGTGACCGGGGCGGGTGGAGGACACGAAGACCTGTCCGGTCCCGCCGTGCGACCTCGCCGTCTCGAACAGGTCTCCCCGCTGGTCGCGGTGGACGGTCGCGGCGATCGGGAACTGCTGCGGGAACAGGTAGGAGCGGTAGGTGTTGAACAGGTCCACCGCGAACGTCGTCGACAGGTCGGGGAGCTCGCCCGACACGGCGTACGTGCCGTGGAAGTCGACGAGCCTGTCCAGCACCTCGCCGATGCCGTGGGGCTCGCCGGCCGCGGCGGAGAACGGCGTCCCGCGAAGGCATGCCGCGCCGATGAGCGCCTGCGCCGCATCCTGGGCGTGCAGCAGCGGGACCTCCGGTCGTCGGTCACCTCGGGACGGCGCCCGGCAGCCATCTCGTGGCAGAAGGTAGCCACGAAGGAGTTGTACGCCGGTCGCCCGTGCTCGCCGAACAGGTTCGGGAGGACGACGTCGGCGAAGGTGCCCGGCAGCCGCGCGAGCAGCTCCGCGGCTCTTCGCTTGCCCCGGCCGTAAGGGTTGTCGAGCTCCCGCTGCACGGAGTCGGCGTACACGAGGTGAACCGGACGGTCGTCGAGCGCTGTGGTGAGCGTCTGGGCGAGCGCGACGTTGCCCTCCTCGACCTCCTCGTCAGAGTCGGCGCGGTTGACGCCGGCGAGATGGACCACGGTGTCGACCTCGGCGAGCGCGTCTCGCAGCGGGCCCGGGTCGGCGAAGGCCTCGCGCCCCAGCCGCACGGGCTCGACGGCGTGGACGGCGCGGAGCCGGCAGGCGGTGTGCCAGCCGAGGAACCCGGAGCCGCCGGTCAGGGCGACACGTGGAGGCTCGCTCATCCGGTCAGCTCCCTCCATCCCTCGTGTCCGACGGGCGCCGACCATCGGCCCTCGAGCCAGCCCGGGCCTGCTGCTGCCCGAACCACATCATCTCCAGTCGCCGGGAGGCTCCGGCGACCGGGCCCGAACCACGCGGCCCAGCCGGCCGGCCGTCGCGCCACGAAGGGCCGCCGGCCGGGTCGGGACGTGCTTCGGCTCCCGGCGGCCGAGCAGGCGCACCAGCCCCGCGACGGTCATCCCTCGGTGGGTTGCATCACCACCCGGGGGGGGTGTCCGCGGAGAGGGTGACGAAGGCGATCGCGTCGCCGACGTTCTGGACGAGCACCTGGGGCGTCGGGCCGTCGCCCCGCCCGCGACGGAGGCGGCCGGCGAGGAGATCACCTTGACGAAGGTCCGCGTCATGTCGCGGCCGGCGCCGTGCACCGACGTAGGCCGGAAGACGACGACGTCGGGAGCGCCCTCGAGAGCCTGCTCCCCCATGGCCTTGGACGCCGAGTAGGGGCTGAACGGCGCGCAGCTAGTGCGACTCGTCGAGAACCGGCCGCCGTCCCTGCACGGCCGCCGTGCTCACGTGCACCAGCCTGGCACCCCGGGCCGGGCGCGTGCGACGACCAGCGGGAGCAGGGCGTTGGCCCCGACCAGCTCGGGTCCGCGGAATCCGGTGGCGTCGGCCAGTCCGGCCGCGTTGACCACGGCGTCACACCCGTCGAGAGCACGTCGCAGACTCTCGACGGCCGCCCGCCCCGCCTGGGTCTCGAGCTCGGCCTCGAGTGCAGCGACGGAGGTGGCGTGGCTGGTGAGCCGTGGCGCACGGACCGGTACGACGACGGCGTCGCGGGCACGCAGCGCTTCGCACACGGCCGTGCCGACGAAGCCGGAGGCACCTAGCACGGCCACCCGGCTCATCGGGATCTCCGGGTGGCGGCCTCGAGGAGCAGGCCCTCGAGGGCGGCGGCACCCGAGGCCTCTCCCAGCTCGGCGACGTACGACGCTCGGGCGCGGCCGCCCATCGCGGTCAGGTCGGCCGCCGACGCGTCGGCCAGCCGGCGGAACGCGTCGGCGAGCGCAGCGGGATCCTCGGGCTCGGAGACGAAGCCGCACCCGGACCGTCGTACGACGTCGGCCGCGTCGCCGGCCACCGCGCACACGATCGGCAGCCCGCAGGCCATCGAGGCCTGGAGCTTGCTCGGGATCGTCCCGCGGAAGAGGGGGAGGTCCTTGAGGGACACCAGCTGGGCGTCGGCCTCCGCGAGGACCGCGGGCATCTCCTCCATCGTGAAGCTGCCCAGGAACCGGACCCGGTCGCCGAGCCCGAGGTCCGCCGCGAGCTTCTGGAGACGTGTCGCGGCGACGCCGGTGCCGACCAGGGCCAGGGCCAGGTCGGGGCGGTCGTCGAGCAGAGCCATCGCCCGGAGTGCCGTGTCGAGCGACTGCACGTCGCCGATGCCGCCCGCGTACATCACCCATCGACGATCGTCGAGGTGCGGCCGGCCGACGCGCGGAACGGGACGGAAGACCCGCTCGTCCACCCAGTTGGGGATCGACGTCGGCACCTCGGCGGCCCCGCGGGTCGCCAGGGTCGTCGCCATGGTCGGGCTGATCGCGGCGATCGCGTCCGCGCCGCGGTAGAGCCTGCCCAGCCAGGCGTTGAGGGCGCCCTCGACCCGACGCGAGGCGCCCGGGCTGCCGATGAAGCCGCTCGCGGTCACGGTCTCCGGCCAGAGATCCTGCACGTAGAGGGCATACGGCACGCCCCACACCCGGCGCAGTGCCATCGCCGCCACGCCGACGGTTGCGGGAGTGAGATACGTCAGGCAGACGTCGACGTCGCGCAGCCAGCCCACCTGCAGGGAGGCGGACACGGCGAAGGAGGTCAGGCTGATCGCGCGCCGTCGGGCCGACTGGTCGTGGCTCGGCGAGTCCGGCACGCGCAGCAGGGCGATGCCGTCGCGGTCGTCACGAGCCCGGAGCCGCATCCGGTGGCCGTCGTACACCCGCCCCAGCGGGTAGCTCGGGAATCCGTGAGCACCTTCATCTCGTGCCCCCGTGCGGCGAGAGCACGCGCGATGGCGGTCGGGTGGGCGGCAGCACCGGTCTCCGGCTCGTACCACTGACTGATCATCCCGATCTTCACGAGATCACCTCGTGCACGCGCTGGCCGAAGAGGCGCGGAAGCGCCAGGTAGACCGCGCCGATCAGTACGGCGAACACCACCGCGACGGTGGTGGGCAGCACCAGCCCGGCCAGACAGATCAGCACACCGGCGAAGGCGACCAGCCCTGCCACCAGCGGGTGGGAGAGGCCGCGGTCGAGCAACCGCTGGTAGACGTGGGACCGATGCGCCTGGAGCAGCGACTCCCCGAGCGCGGCTCGGCGCACGAGCGTGCCGCCGGTGTCCACCAGATAGATCGCGAGGGGTGCCAGTGCCGCCCAGACGCTGCCCTCCCGCAGCGCGGTCAGCAGTGCGAGCGACCCGATCAGCGCACCGACGCCGTAGCTCCCGACGTCACCCAGGAAGACCCGGGACCGCGGGGCGTTCCAGGGCAGGAACCCGACGGACGCACCGGCCAGCGCCCAGGAGGCGGCGTACACCACCGCGTCGGACGCGTGTGCTGCCAGTCCGCCGAACCAGCATGCCGCCAGCAACGCGCTCACCGCCGAGATCGCGTTGATGCCGTCCATGAAGTTGAAGGCGTTGACGTAGGAGACCAGCCAGATCGAGCCGACGACGGCCACCAGGCCGGTTCCCCACGGCGACGGCATCGCGACCGCCACCGTCGTGGCCATGCCGACCGCCAGCAGGACCTGCAGCACCAGGCGCACGTGCGGGTCGGCCCCGGACAGATCGTCGACCAGGCCGAGCATGCCGAACAGCGCCACGCCGACCGCGACCGCGGTCACCACGGAGAGGTCCGGGGACGTCGCTGCTCGCGGCCTGACAACCAGCGCCGACCCCACCCCGACGGCCACACCGACCAGGAGCGCCAGCCCTCCCCCGCGTGGGACCACCGCGACGTGCGACGAGCGTGCGTTGGGGATGTCGACCACGCGGTGACGGCGCAGCACCGCAAGGACCGGCACCATGACCACCGAGGTCGTGAGCAGGGCGAGCACGAACTCCAGCACGCTACCGCGCCGCCAGATCCCGGAAGTCCGGCTGCGTCCGGAGCAGCGCAACGACCTCGTCCACGTCGAGGCGCGTGGTGTTGTGGGAGTGGTAGTCGTCGGTCGCCTCGGCCGGGTCGCCCTCGTCGAAGTACGCCGAGTAGTTCAGGTCGCGCGCGTCGACCTGTACCCGGAAGTAGTCCTGCTGGTCCACGGCCCGGGTGAGCTCCTCGCGGGTGGCCAGGGTCTCGAAGAGCTTCTCCCCGTGCCGGGTGCCGATCACCTGGACGTCGGGCTTCTCGCCCATGGCGAGGGCCACCGCGGTGGCCAGGTCACCGACGGTGCTCGCCGGCGCCTTGCGGACGAACAGGTCGCCGGGCTCGGCGTGGCTGAACGCGTGGTCCACCAGCTGCACGGCATCGTCGAGCGACATCAGGAACCGGGTCATGGACGGGTCGGTCACCGTCATCGGCCGGCCCGAGCGGACCTGGTCGACGAAGAGCGGGATGACCGAGCCACGCGACATCATCACGTTCCCGTAGCGCACCGTGGAGACGATCGTG
>CAWBYG010000008.1:0-48362 GCA_963792975.1 uncultured Actinomycetota bacterium
GTCGACATCCACCCCACCGATCACCAGCACACCGGCCACGGGGCCACGATACATTATGGGCCGTTCGCCCGGATCGTCGCGGTATCCGTGGCCGCCGGGCTGGTCATCGCCCTGGCGCTGACCCTGGGGGTCTTCGCCGGAGCCGGCGAGGCCGTCATCACCGGGTCGATGCTCGTCGGCTTCGGGCTCGGCTGGGCGTTGATCGGCGTCCTGTCCGCCCGGTTCACCGACCGCCCCCAGCGCTGGACCGTCGTACCGGCCGTCGCGATGTGCACCACCGGTCTCGGGCTCCTCGTCGTCACACCGGGCAACGCAGCCCTGACCGTGATGGGCTGGATGTGGCCGGTGCCGATGCTGGCGCTGGCGGCGTACGTCTGGTTCCACTCGCGGCGCGACCTGCCCGCCCGCGGACGTCGGCTCCTGGCACCGGTCGTGGCCGTGCTGGCCCTCGCCTCCGTCGCCGCCACCTACGAACGTCACCGTGCTTCGCGACCAGCACAGCTACGCCACCGGACCCGGGGCCAGCTACGACGTCGGCGGCCACCGCCTCTACCTCGACTGTCGCGGCCAGGGCGGCCCCACGATCATGCTGGACAACGGTCTCGGCGAGGTCACCGCCTCGTGGGCGCGCATCGTCGCCCGGGTCGGAACCACCTCCCGCGTCTGCGCCTACGACCGAGCCGGGCAGGGCTGGAGCGAGGACTCCGCGAGCAGCCCGGACGGCATCACGGCCGCGCAGGACCTGCACACCCTGCTACGCGTTGCCGGTGAGCACGGCCCCTTCGTGCTGGTCGGACACTCCATCGGCGGCACCTACGCGATGACGTACGCCGCCCGCTACCCGCAGCAGGTGGCCGGGATGGTGCTCCTGGACAGCTCCAGCCCCGAGCAGTTCAGCGCGATCCCCAGCTACGCCGGCCAGTACGCCGTCATGCATCGCGCGCTGGCGCTCGCGCCCTCGCTCAGCAGACTCGGGCTGGGCCGGGTCTTCGCTGCCGTGGCTCCCTCACACCTGCCGGCACCTGCCGCGGAGCAGATGGTGGCGTTGACCGCGGGCGCCCGCGGTGCCCGTAACACCACCGCGGAGTGGTCGGCGCTGCCGATGGTCTTCGAACAGGCGCAGGCGCTCACCACGCTCGGCGACCGGCCACTCGTCGTACTCACGGCGTCGGAGAGCCTGCAGAACACGGGAGGGTGGGACGCGGCGCAGGACCGGCTGGCGGCCCTGTCCCCCGGAGCACGCAGCAGGGCGTCGACTCGACCCACACGGGCCTGCTCGAGGACGAGCACGGGTCATCCGCAGCGGTGCGCGCCATCGAGCACGTCGTCGCGACCGTCCGGAGCACCCGGTGACCGCCACCGAGGGCCCCGTGTCACCGGCCTACACCGCACAGCCCACCACCGACACCACCACCACTGAAGGAGTCCTCATGTCCACGACCACAGCCCCTGCTCACACTGCGCCGGCCGACGCCGTCGACCCGCGGGCCGAGACCTACTCGAAGAAGTCCTGGGCGCTGCTCGCGGTTGCCCTCTCCGCACAGATCCTCGTCGTCCTCGACATCTCCGTGGTCAACACGGCGTTGCCCTCCATCGGACGCTCCCTGAGCCTGGGCGGCGGCCAGCTGCAGTGGCTGGTCACGGCGTACCTGATGATGTCCGGCGGCGGGCTCCTCCTGGGCGGCCGCATCGCCGACCTGCTGTCGAGGCGCCTCGTCTTCCTGACCGGTCTCGGCCTGTTCACCGTCGCCTCACTGCTCAGCGGCTTCGCCGACTCCGGCAGCCAGCTCATCGCCACCAGGTCGGTCCAGGGCCTCAGTGCAGCGCTGCTCACCCCGTCCGCGCTGTCGCTGATCATGACCACCTACGAGGGTGCCCAGCGCAAGGCCGCGCTCGCGATGTGGGGCGCGGTCGGAAGCCTCGGTGTCGCCGCCGGCGTGCTTCTCGGTGGCGCCATCACGACCTGGACCAGCTGGCAGTTCATCTTCTGGGTCAACGGCCCCATCGGGCTCGTCGCGCTCCTCGTCGGCCGCAAGGTCATCGTCCGGGACATTGCACCCCGTACGACGCTCAGCGCGTTCGACCTGCCCGGAGCCGTGACGGTCATCGGTGGACTCGCGAGCCTCGTGTACGGGCTCGGCGGCACCGCGAGCCACGGCTGGTGGTCGGCCCACACCGCGACCGCGTTCGCGCTCTCGATCGCGCTGCTGGTGACCTTCCACAGGCTCGAGCAGCGCGCGGCCAGGCCGCTGTTCCCGCCGCACGTCTGGAAGCTCGACGCCCTGGTCTCCGGCACCGCGGTCATGCTCGGTGTCACCGGCATCCTGGTCGGCACCGTCTTCCTGACCTCGATCTTCCTGCAGACCGTGCTCGGCTTCACTGCCCTGAGCACCGGGCTGGCGTTCCTGCCCTTCGCGCTCGCCATCACTGCGGGGACCGTGGTGGCGCGGCACCTGCTCGCCCACCTCTCCGCCCGCACCATCGCCACGACCGGGCTCCTCGTCACCGTCGCGGCCGCCGCCCTGTTGTCCACCGCCACCAGCGCTGCGCACTACGCCTCGGACATCCTGCCCGGGCTCAGCGTGCTCGGCCTCGGCGTCGGCATGGTCTTCGTCGCGGTCTCGGTGACGTCGATGGCCGGGATCCCCGCCTCGCACGCCGGCGTGGCCTCGGGGTTCCTGATGACCGGACACGAGATCGGCGCCGCGCTCGGCGTCGCCATCCTCTCCGCGGTCGCCAGCACCGCCGGCAGCCTGACCACTGCTGCCGGTGCCGCCGACGGCTTCTCCAGGGGGTTCATCGGTGCCGCGGTCATGGGTGGCGTGGTCGCGGTCTTCGCCCTCCTCCGGATGCCCAGGACGAAGGCTGAAGCCGGCGGCGGTCACCTGCACATGCACTGACATCAGCCGGGTCGATGACCCGCGGCCAGGGTCCATGGTGGCCCTGGCCGCCTTCGTCGTACGTCGTAGCCCTGGGGCGCGAGCGGACCGCCGCTCAGCCGGCGGCGCTCAGGTTGAGCGGCTGGTCGCCGAACCAGCTCCGCGCACTCGGGGCGAGCCAGAGCGGCAGCGAGGCGCCGGCCAGGATCCCCAGCGTGATCAGGACAGTCGAGCCGTCGTCGCTGAAGAGCACGCCGATGAAGGCGGCGGCACAGGCACCGCTGATCAGGAGGCGGGCCTTCTTGTCAGGCCCCCGCGCGAGAAGCCGGAAGCCCTGGAGGGCGGCAGCGCTGGCGCCGATCATGAAGAGGACGAAGAAGATGACCTTGGCACCCACGACGTCGGCGTACCGGAAGCCGGGCAGGAACGCGACGCCGATGACGCCCGTGAGCAGGAAGAAGGTCAGGGTCAGGGTCTGGCTGAGGACCACGGGCCAAGGACGGCCGTGGCGCCGCTCCCCATCGAGGGCTCGCCGCGCCCACGGAGAGAGGAAGAGCGCCGTGGTGCAGGCCGCGGAGAGCAGCGTGATGAACACGATCGTGCCGCTGCTGGCCCCGCTGAACATCGTCAGGAACAGGGTGACCGTGATGACCGCGGAGAGCCCGCGCCCCACGGGGTCACACCGAAACAGTGTGTAGCTGGTGTAGCCGAGGAGGCCGATGACGTAGACGAGCAGCGTGAGCACGAGCAGGACCAGCCACGAGAAGAAGAAGGTCAACGCGTCGCTGAAGAGGCCCGAGACCAGGTCCGGGAAGATCTGGACGGCACTGCGGATCGACCAGAGCAGCCAGAGGGCGCCGAGGCCGTAGACCGCGCTCGCGGTCACGATCTCCAGGCTCATCGGGCGGCCGTTGACCTGCACCGTACGGTCGGGGACCGGCCACGTGAACGTCGTCTCGCCCAGCCGCACCTGGGCCTCCGGCGAGGTCGGCACGGCGGCCTGCGCCTGCGCCGGGGACGAGGTGGGGGCCGGGGCCGGAACCGGTGGTGCCTGAGCCGGTGTCGCCTGGGCGGCGAGGGGAGCTCCGCACTTCCCGCAGAAGCCGCCGGCGTCGGTCCGCGGTGCGCCGCACTGGGCGCAGAAGTTGATGGGCGTGCTGGTCATGTGCTGTCCCCCCGGGTGCGATGGCTCGACCGGGTCGGCGCCAAGCAGGTTCGACGGTGCCCCCGGGTCACAGCGCATCGTGCCATCGGCAGGCTCCTGGCGGACCGGAAGCACAGAATCCGGCCGCCGACGGTGTGCGTCGGACAAACCGGCTTGATCGCGGGTGGTGTACCTGGCGCCCGGGGTTGGTAAGGTCTCAGTTGCAACAGGTGCAGGTTCCAGCAGGTTTGACGCCCGCGGAGTTTGTGATCCAACGGCGTTCTCTTCGTGGGTGCCACCCATGCAAGTCGGAGCGACGTGTCACCGCATCTGGTGCGGGGTCGTCGAGGTGACGGCCCCTCGTTCCGATAACAGGAGTAACGAGCACCATGGCTCAAGGCACCGTGAAGTGGTTCAACGCCGAGAAGGGTTTCGGCTTCATCGCGCAGGAGGACGGCGGCGACGACGTCTTCGTGCACTACTCGGCCATCCAGTCGCAGGGCTACAAGTCCCTCGATGAGAACCAGAAGGTCGAGTTCGACGTCACTCAGGGCCCGAAGGGTCCTCAGGCGGAGAACGTCCGCGCGATCTGATCGCGCGACCGGGCACCTGCCCGGCCCAGGACGAGGGGGCCTCACCTCTGGGTGAGGTCCCTTTCCGTTCTCCCCCGGGGCGGGTAATTTCGGGTTTGAGAGAAGCGTGCGTGGGGAACACTCTCTGGTTGACCCGTACAGTGCCCCGAACGGATCAAGAGAGGTGTCGTCAGTGCCCGACCAGTTCGACGTGTCCCTCGAGGACAGCGACCTCCTGGGCGAGGTCGAGCTCACGACGAACCTCATCATCGCTGCGAGCGAGACCGAAGAGCACTTGAGCGACGCAGAGATCGACGAGATCCTCGGGATCCTTCCCCGAGCCGGCTGACGCGCGTCGTACGCCGTGTCAGCAGGTCGCGAAGAGCAGCGGCCCCGTGCTGAGGTCCGACAGCGCGTAGGCGCCCTTCTTCGGTGTCAGGTGCATCGTCACCAATGACCGGTGCGCGGTGACCGAGTCGACCGTGAACCGGTCGCGGAAGCTGCCACCCTGCCCGGGTGCCGGACCACGGGCCAACGTGGCCCGGGTGTCGGCGTTCGTGCGCGCTGTGCCGGAGTCGTCGAACTCGAACGCCACCCGCATCGAGCCGTCCGGCTCGTCCGACATCGCGAACGCGGAGTAGGGGCTCACCTCGCCGGCCGCGGCGATCAGCCGGCGAGCCTGCGCCTGGTCGGAGGCGCCCGCGTGCGCCATGGCCAGGGCGCTGCACGCGTAGTCGCCGGTGTAGAGCGCGGACGAGAGCGGCTCGCCGGCGTCGTCGACGACGGACCCGAGGCCGCTGACCCGCGCGCCACCACCCGTGGCCGCCTGCACGGCCACGGAGAGGTACGCCGAGGTGTCGGAGGCGAGCACGAGCGAGTCATGGGTGTCCAGGGCGACGTAGGCCAGCTCGGGGGTGAGTGACGGGGAGATCTCCGCCAGCAGGTTCTGACCGCCTGTCCAGACCCCCGTGGGGTCGTGGGGCTCGGTGTACCCGAGCTCCGTGAGGTGGTCGGCCACGTCGCCGAGGTCCGAGGCCGGCAGGTGCAGCATCACCACGGCGCCGTGGTCGGACTGGCTGAACAGCTCCCAGTCGGCACTCGCCGGCGAGAACCCGAAGCGCTGCTGGAGCACCGGCGTGGAGGTGACCAGCGCCGAGGTGGAGCTGAGGTCGTCGTCGAACGCCCGGCTCAGGAAGTGCCGTACGTCGGGCACCGACGAGCGGAGCGACAGGTCGACCCCTTCGTGGGCACGGACCGCGGCCCAGTCGGTCCACGACAGGCGTTGCGTGCCGGCCGGCGCGTGCTCCACGGCCCAGGCGAACGACGTACGGTCGCCGCCACGCCACCAGAGGACCCCGCCGGCGACCAACGCCGCGACGAGGAGGAGCGCGGCACCGGCGATCCAGCGTCGTCTCGGCACGCCGTGTCCCCTTCGTGGCTCGATCGCCGGGCCCGTCCGTGACCCCGCATGCGGACTGGTGTGAGACTAGCCGCATGCCCTCGACGTCCAGGCCCGGCGACGTCCGGGCGGCGGGAGCGGTGGTCCTCCGCAAGGGACGGGTACTGCTGGTCCACCGGCCCGCGTACAACGACTGGGCGTTCCCGAAGGGCAAGCTCGACCGGGGCGAGCCGTCGCCGGTCGCGGCGGTCCGGGAGGTGGCGGAGGAGACCGGGCTGCGGGTACGGCTCGGGGTCCCGCTGGGCCGCCAGTCCTACCCGAACGGGCCTCGCACCAAGGTGGTGGACTACTGGGTCGGGCGGGTGGTCGGCGACCACGACGTATCCGGTTACCTGGTTAACGCCGAGATCGACGAGGTGGCCTGGGTGAAGGTCGGCAAGGCGGAGAAGCGACTCACCTACGAGCGGGATCGCGCCACGCTGACGGAGGCACTCGGCATCGGTGGTGCGACTCGGGCGCTGATCGTGGCGCGACACGGGCAGGCACGCTCGCGCAAGGCGTGGCGCCGTGACGACCGGCTGCGCCCGCTCGTCGTCGAGGGCAAGGCCCAGGCGCGGACCGCCGTACCCGTGCTGGGTGCCTACGGCGTGTCCCTGGTGCTGACCTCCTCGAGCGTGCGCTGCGTCGAGACGGTCCGGCCCTTCGCCGACCACAGCGGCTGGCCGATCTTGACGTCGGACGACCTCTCGGAGGAGGACGCCACGGACGCCACCGTCCTTGCGGCCGTCGACGAGCTGGTCCACTCGGGCGAGGACGCCGTGCTGTGTACGCACCGACCGGTGCTTCCCGCCGTGTACGAGGCGCTCGGGATCGCCCGCGAGCCGCAGGCCACCGGCGAGCTCGTCGTCGTCCACCACCGGAACGGGCGCGTGCGCGCGATCGAGCGCCACCTCGGCTGACCGCGTGGCGACGCCCGACCGGGCTGGGATCAGGGCAGACGCAGGTCCGCGACGATCATGTTGTGGTCCGAGGGGTACGGCGCCCCGGCCCCGGTCAGGACCTCCTCGAAGCGGCTGGCGCCGGGCATGTGCAGCGTCATGATCGAGTCGATCATGCTGCCGAAGCCGTAGTTGGACGGCCTCTCGTTCGCGGCGTAGTCGTTCACGGAGTTGTACTGCAGGTTCACCTGGGTCGCGGCGGCCGACGTGTCGTAGTAGCCGGAACCGAGCAGCGCGTGGTGTGGCGCGTCGTGGCCGGCGCTCGTCTGCGAGCTGTTGAAGTCGCCGGAGACGATCACGGGCAGGTGCTGTCCATTGATCTTGTTCAGCTTCTGGACGATCGCCTGGGCCTGCCGACCGCGCAGCTTGTCGGTGGAGGCGTTGTTGCCGTGGTTGAAGTGGGCCGTCACGAACCAGAACTCCTGGCCGGACGACACGTCACGGAACTTCGCGTAGGCCGCGACGTGCAGCGGCCCCGGGTCGGGCAGCCTGATCGCGCACGAGATCTTGTTCGGGCTGCAGTTGCTGACCATCTTGACCTGGTTGGGGTCGTACAGGATGCGCACGTCACCGGGTGAGCCGCTCGCGTACGCCGTGTCGCGGGTCAGCTTGTAGCGCCCCACCCCGGACCGCTGCAGTGCCGCCGCCAGGCCGATCCCGCCGTCGCGGTTGTCCCACATGGCCGGGACCATCTCCTGGAACCCGACGATCGCGGGCTGATGCCGCGCCACGTTGTCGGCCACGAGCGGGGCGCGCGTCGACCACGGGTGGCCGGGCTCGTCCTTGGCCTGGACATGGATGTTGTAGCTGGCGACCCGTAGCGGCGCGCCGTTCATCTCCGGGCCGTGGCCCGCGATGGTGGCGTGCTGCAGGTGGCCGTAGGGCCGTGCCTGGGTGTCCGCGCGACCCTGGCGGACCGCGATGATCCGGAAGAAGAGGTGGTGTCCGCTGCCCAGGCCCGCACCGGCGGCTCGAGACTGGGCGGCCGTCAGGGTGAACGAGCGCTTCTTGCCCGGCACCTTGAAGGTGTGCGCGTGCCGGCCGCTCGCGGGCGTCTTGGACGACCCGAACGGCGTGAGTCCGGTCTTGATCCGGAAGAAGTCGGTGTAGCTGCCGCCGCTGGTCCAGTGGATCGTGGTCTCACCGGGACCGGGCCCGGCGACGTCGGAGACACCCGTGATCGGGTCGGGCCACTTGGCCTTCGTCGCGACGCGGTCCGGAGCCGACCAACCCGACTTGTGGGCGCCGGACACGCGTCGTACCCGGACCCAGTAGTAGTGGGCGTCCTTGAGGTGTCCCACGACCGTGGCCTGCCGCCCGCCGGCCGGTCGCGACGCGGCGTTGCGGGTCTTTCGCGTCACGATCTTGTCGGAGAAGTTCCGGTGCCCCGCGACCTGGATGCGGTAGCCGGTCGCCGAGCGGATCCAGTTCCAGCTCACGGAGACGTAGGTGGCACCGAGCGGCCTTGCCGAGGAGCCGAGCCCGTGCGAGTGCGATCGGGTCTGAGACTGGGCGGGCACACCTGGAACGGCCGCGAGCAGAAGCGCGAGCACGGGTCCCGTCGCAAGAGCCAGGCGACGCATTGAGGGGTCCTCTCTGACCAACCCCCACGAAAATGTCGTACCCCCACCCAGGAAAGTAGGGGACCCGACCGCCTCACGTCCAGAGATCGGGCACTTTTTACCTGGCCGGGAGAGGTCATCCCGCCTGGGGTAGGACCTTCGGCCGCTGTACATGTGACGGTCGTCCCAGGGCCCCGTCCGGGTGGCCGATTGGGCGTTCCGAGTTCACGTTCCGTTCACCATCACCGCCATGTCCGTCCACCTGTCCCGCCTAACTTCCGAGGTGTCCACACGACTCGAACCAGGAGCACTCACGTGAACAGCTCTCACCTGCGCCGGGCGGCCCTTCCGGCTGCCGCGGTCCTGACGCTCGGACTGACCCTGAGCGCCTGCGGCAACAACTCCAGCGGCGGCGGTAGCGGCGGGGACACCCTCACAGGTGGTGGCTCGACCGCACAGGCGGTTGCCGAGCAGACCTGGCGCGCCAACTACCAGAAGGCTCACTCGGGAACCACGATCAACTACGAGGAGGTCGGCTCGGGCACCGGAGTCACCAACTTCCTGAGCAAGGCATACAGCTTCGGCGGGTCGGACGCCTTCTTGACCAGCGACCAGATCGCCTCCGCCAAGCAGACCTGCGGCGCCGACGCCATCGAGGTCCCGAACTACGTGAGCCCGCTGGCCATCATCTACCACCTGAAGGGTGTCGACTCGCTGAACCTCTCGGGTGAGACGGCTGCCAACATCTTCAACGGCACGATCACCAAGTGGAACGACCCGGCCATCGCGAAGGACAACCCCGGCGTCACGTTGCCCAGCACCGGGATCACGACGGTGCACCGTTCGGACGACTCGGGCACGACGTTCAACTTCACCGACTACCTCTCCCAGGCCAGCAACGGCGCCTGGACCGATCCGGCGAGCGTCACTTGGCCCACCGGCGCGAACGGGCAGGGTCTGGAAGGAACGGCCGGTGTGGTCGGCGGTGTGACCGACACGGACGGCGCCATCGGCTACGCCGACGACAGCGCCGCCGTCGACGTCGGGGTGGCCAACATCCAGGTCGGCTCGACGTTCGTGCCTCCCTCGGCCGCAGGCGCGTCCAAGACCCTCTCGCTCTCGTCCCTCGAGACCGGGCGCCCGGCCACCGACATGGCGGTCAAGGTCAACCGCACGTCGACCAAGAAGGGGACCTATCCGCTGCTGCTGGTGTCCTACCTGATGGCCTGCCCGACCTACAGCGATAGCAAGACCGCTGACACGGTCAAGGGCTACCTCACGTATGTGCTGTCGACCGAGGGTCAGCAGGCGGCTCAGCAGACGGCCAAGTCCGCGCCGCTCCCGTCGAACCTGGCCAGCCAGGCATCGGCGCTCGTGGCCAAGATCGCAGCAAGCTGATTCGCCCCATGGCGGGTACGACGGGCGCTCGCGCACCTGACCGTCGTACCCGCCCCTTCCACAAGGAGGATGCGTGACCGCCACCGTCTCCCCGGAGAGGGCCGGCACCGACACCGCGCCGCAGCCCAGCCGGCGGGGGGACCGTGCGTTCGCTGCCGTGGCACGGGTTGCCGCACTCACCATCCTGATCGCCCTGGCGGCGGTCTTCGTCTTCCTGGCGATCGAGGGATGGGTCGGACTCACGTCGACATCGGCGACCTATGCCCCGTTCACCTCGTTCGTCAGCTACATCGGTCCGCTCATCGTCAGCACGCTGCTGGCCTCGGCGATCGCACTCGTGGTGGCCGTCCCGTTCTCGATCGCCGTCGCGCTCTTCATCTCGCACTATGCCCCGCGCCAGCTCGCCGCGGCCCTCAGCTATGTCATCGACCTGCTGGCCGCCGTCCCGTCGGTGGTGTTCGGGCTGTGGGGCGGCCGCTACCTGGCGGCGTACCTCCAGCCGGCGCACGTCTGGCTGCACGCCCACCTCGGCTTCATCCCCGTCTTCGGAGCGCCGTCGCCCAACGGCCGCTCGCTCTTCACCGCCGGCATCGTGCTCGCCATCATGATCATGCCGATCGTCACCGCGATCTCCCGCGAGGTGTTCCGGCAGACGCCACGTCTGCACGAGGAGGCGGCACTGGCCCTGGGTGCGACGCGCTGGGAGATGGTGCGGTACGCCGTGTTCCCCTACGCACGCTCGGGCATGGTCTCCAGCGTCATGCTCGGTCTCGGCCGCGCGCTCGGCGAGACGATGGCCGTGGCGATGGTGCTCGCGACCACGCCGCTGAACACTCTCAACGTGATCGGGACGGCGAGCCCGCCCACGATCGCGGCGAACATCGCCCTGAACTACAAGGAGGCGACACCCGAGCGGCAGTCCCTCCTCATCGCGACCGGGCTGGTGCTCTTCGTGGTCACCTTCCTGGTCAACTTCGGGGCCCGCTGGGTAGCCGGTCGAGGCGAGCGGAGGATGGCCAGATGACCAGCTCCCCGATGCTGCTCACCCACGCGAGACTGCCGCGCTGGGCACCGGCGCTGGTGGCCGTGATGGCGCTCGCCCTGGCCGGCCTGCCCGCCTTGCTGGCCGGCTGGAGCCTCGTCGCGTGGCTGGCCGCCGCGCTCCTGGTCTTCCTGGTGGCCACCCCGCTGTGGTCCCGCCTGGTCGAGGGGTCCCGAGCCGCGCTCGACCGATTCGTCACCGCGCTGATCTGGACGGCGTTCGCGATCGCCCTCTCGCCGCTGGTGTGGGTGCTGTGGGTGGTCATCCGCAGCGGTCTCCCCGCCATCAACGGCCGGTTCCTCACCTACTCGATGCTCAACGTGATCGGCAGCGAGCAGGGCGGCATCCTGCACGCCCTGCTCGGCACGCTGCTGATCACCGTGGCCGCGGCCGTGCTGTCGGTCCCGGTCGGCATCCTCACCGCGATCTACCTGGTGGAGTACGGCCAGAAGTCGCGCACCGCTCGGGTCATCACCTTCCTGGTGGACGTGATGACCGGCATCCCCTCGATCGTCGCCGGCCTGTTCGCCCTTGCGCTGGTGGTGCTGCTGTTCGGCCCGGCGTTCCGGATGGGCTTCGGCGGCTCGATCGCGCTGTCGCTGCTGATGATCCCCACCGTGGTGCGGTCGTCCGAGGAGATGTTCCGGCTCGTGCCGGACGACCTCCGCGAGGCGTCGTACGCCCTGGGGGTGCCGAAGTGGCGGACGATCGTCAAGGTGGTGCTCCCGACCTCCGTCGCGGGCATCGTCACCGGGGTGGTGCTGGCGATCTCCCGGGTCATCGGTGAGACGGCACCGCTGTTGGTCGTGGCCGGCGCCACCGACGGGATCAACACCAACCTGTTCGACGGGCGGATGACCACTCTTCCGGTCTTCATCTTCTCCCAGTACGCCTCGTCGACCCCGGTCGGCTACCAGCGTGCCTGGGGTGGGGCGCTGGTGCTGATCGCGCTGGTGATGATCCTGAACCTCGCCGCGCGCCTCATCGGGCGTATCTTCGCCCCAGCACAGGGACGCTGAGCGGGACGCCGCAAGGAGAAACGAAGGAACATGGCCAAGAGCATCGATGTCTCTGACCTCAACATCTTCTACGGGGACTTCCTCGCGGTGGAGGGGGTCAACATGACCGTCAAGTCGAAGTCCGTCACGGCCTTCATCGGACCGTCCGGCTGCGGCAAGTCGACCATGCTGCGCTCGCTGAACCGGATGCACGAGGTGATCCCCGGGGCACGGGTCGAGGGCAAGGTCGTGGTCGACGGGCAGTCGCTGTACGACGCCAGCGTCGACCCGGTCGCCGTACGCCGTCAGATCGGCATGGTCTTCCAGCGACCGAACCCGTTCCCGACGATGTCGATCTACGACAACGTGCTCGCCGGCAGCCGGCTGAACTCCAAGAGGCTGAAGAAGGGCGACGCCGACCACATCGTGGAGAAGTCGCTGACGCACGCCAACCTGTGGAACGAGGTCAAGGACCGGCTCAACAAGCCGGGCATGGGCCTGTCCGGTGGCCAGCAGCAGCGTCTGTGCATCGCCCGGGCGATCGCGGTGAACCCCGAGGTGCTGCTCATGGACGAGCCGTGCTCGGCGCTCGACCCCATCTCGACGTCCGCGATCGAGGACCTCATCCACGAGCTGAAGTCCGACTACACCATCGTGATCGTCACCCACAACATGCAGCAGGCCGCCCGCGTCTCCGACGACACCGGGTTCTTCAACCTGAAGGCCGCCGGCCAGCCGGGCCACCTCGTGGAGTTCAACCCGACGAAGAAGATGTTCTCCACCCCCGACGAGCCATCCACCGAGGCCTACATCTCCGGCCGCTTCGGCTGAGTTGATTGTTGAGACGTCACAAATTGTCGCATGAAGCGTCACTCACGACGCGCCGGCGGGAGGGCTCACCCGCCATTTGTGACGCCTCGAGGGACCATTTGTGACCTCTCAACACCTCTGTCAGCCGAGGAAGGGGTGCAGGATCCCGAAGCAGATCGCGGCTGCGGCGCCGGCGGCGGGGAAGGTCAGCACCCAGGCGGTCACGATCGAGCCGGCCATCCCCCAGCGGACGGCCGAGACGCGGCGGGTCGCACCCGAGCCCATGATCGCCGAGGTGATCACGTGGGTGGTCGAGACGGGGGCCTGGTAGAGGAACGCCGTGGCGTAGAGGACCGTGGCGCCCACGGACTCGGCCGCAAAGGCGTGCGGCGGGTCGAGGTGGATGATCTTGCGGCCCAGCGTGCGCATGATCCGCCAGCCGCCGGAGTAGGTGCCCAGCGAGATCGCGCCCGCGGACGCCGCGATCACCCACAGCGGCAGGCCCTGGGTGTCGGGTGCGAGGTGCCCGCTCGTGATCAGGACGAGGAAGATGACGCCCATCGTCTTCTGGGCGTCCTGCAGGCCGTGACCCAGCGCCATGGCCGAGGCCGAGACCGTCTGCGCCATCCGGAAGCCGCGCGTGACCGGATGTGCGTTCCGGAGCCGGAAGATCCACAGGATCGCGATCATCACCAGGAACGCCAACGCGAACCCGACCAGCGGCGAGAGCACCATCGGGATCACGACCTTGTCGACGATCGTCGACCAGTGCACGGTCGTGCCGGCCGCTATGGCGGCGCCCACCAGACCGCCGATCAGCGCGTGCGTCGACGAGGAGGGGAGACCGAAGTACCAGGTGGTGAGGTTCCAGATGATCGCCCCGAGGAGACCGGCGAGGACGACGACCAGGCCCTCGCGCCCGCTGGGCGGCAGGATCACGTCGGAGACGGTGTGTGCGACCTTCTGGCCGAGGAAGGCGCCGACGAAGTTCATGACCGCGGCCAGGATCAACGCCACTCGGGGAGTCAGGGCACGCGTCGACACCGAAGTGGCGATGGCGTTGGCCGCATCGTGGAACCCGTTCGTGTAGTCGAACGCGAGGGCGACGAGGACGACCGTGATGACGATCGCGAGGTCCACAGGCCGTGTCTCCTTACCCTCGGCCGTCGCGAACGACGACCAGCGCGTACGACGCCTGCGCGAGGAGGTGCGGAGGGCCCGAGGGCGAGGTGGGCAGCGCGCAGCCGGCCACGGGGTGAGCAGACACGGCCTCAGGACTCCTTGACCGTGATCTGCTCCACGATGTTGGCGACCTTCTCGAAGGCGTCGATCGCACCCTCGAGCGACTCGACGATGTCCTTGAGCTTGAGGATCTCGATCGCCTTGTAGTCGCCGCTGAAGAGCTTGGCGAGGGTACGGCGATAGCTCTTGTCGCCGGCGTTCTCGAGCCGGTTGATCTCGATCCAGTACTCGTCGAGGTCGGTCATCGTGCGGAGCTTGGGCATCGCGTCTGCGGTGATCTCCGCACACCGCTGGATCACCTCGAGCTGGGTCAGGAACTCGGTCGGGATCTGCACGACCTCGTAGAGCAGGATCAGGTCGACGACTTCGTCCAGCATGTCCATCACGTCGTCGAGACCGCTGGCCAGCGAGTAGATGTCCTCGCGGTCGAACGGGGTCACGAAGCTGCTGTTCACCTTGCGCACGATGGCGTGGGTGTTCTCGTCGGCCTCGTGCTCGGCCTCGCGCATCTTGCGCGCGACGTCCTTGCGGTCGGCGCCTTCCGAGATCATCTCGGCGAGGAGCCCGGCTCCGGTGAGGATGTGCTGGGTCGACATCGTGAACAGGTCGTAGAACGACGTATCGGTGGGACGGAGGCGCAACCTCACGTAGTACTCCTCAAGAAGGGGAGGCGAACGGCGACATGCTACGGGCGCCGCCTCCTGGGCACGCAATCCCCTCGCAGGGAGATCACTCGCGAGGTGCCGTGAGTCAGCCGACGGCCCGGGGCCGGCGCTTCCGCTCGATGAGTGCCTCCTGGAGGTGGACGGGGCTGTTGTTCGGAGTCCAGTCACCGTCGCTGCCGAGGATCCAGCCGTACGTGTCCGGCGCGAACGACAGGTCGAGCAGCGATCCGACCTGGGCGACATTGCCCTCGCCGGGCAGCTGGACGAGGGCCTCGACGCGGCGGTCGAGGTTACGGTGCATGAGGTCGGCCGAGCCGATCCAGACGCTGGGCTCACCGCCGTTCTCGAACCAGTAGATCCGGGAGTGCTCGAGGAACCGGCCGACCACCGACCGGACCTCGATGTTCTCCGACAGGCCGGGCACGCCGGGCCGCAGGGCACAGATGCCCCGCACCTGCATCTGCACCTGTACGCCGGCCTGCGAGGCGACGTAGAGGGCGTCGATGGACGCCTCGTCCACCACGGAGTTGGCCTTGATCCGGATGCGGGCCGGGCGTCCGTTGAGGTGGTGGTCGATCTCCCGGTGGATGCGCTCGACCAGGCCGGTGCGTACGGAGTCCGGGGCGACGAGCAACCGGTCGTACGACGGGTTGCGGGAGTAGCCGCTCAGGTTGTTGAAGAGGTGGGCGACGTCCTCGCCGATCACCTCGTTGGTGGTGATCAGCCCGAGGTCCTCGTAGAGGCGGGCGGTCTTGCCGTTGTAGTTGCCGGTGCCGATGTGGGTGTACCGACGGATGCCCTCCGGCTCGTCGCGCACGACCATCGCCAGCTTGCAGTGCGTCTTGAGCCCGACCAGGCCGTAGACGACGTGACAGCCCGCCTGCTCGAGCTTGCGGGCCCACCGGATGTTGGCCTCCTCGTCGAAGCGCGCCTTGATCTCTACGATCACCAGCACCTGCTTGCCGGCCTCGGCGGCGTCGACGAGCGCATCGATGATCGGCGAGTCGCCCGAGGTCCGGTAGAGCGTCTGCTTGATGGCCAGTACGTGGGGGTCGGCCGCGGCCTGCTCGAGGAACCGCTGCACCGACGTGGCGAACGAGTCGTAGGGGTGGTGCAGGAGTACGTCGTACCGGGACGTCGCCTTGAACACGTCGACCGGCGCGGCGGACTCGACCTCCGCCAGCTGTTGATGGGTGATCGGGACGAAGGCGGGGTACTTGAGGTCCTCGCGCGGCAGGTCGGCGATGCTGTGCAGGCCGACCAGGTCGAGCAGGCCGTTGACCCGGAACACCTCGTCTGCGGTGACGCCGAGCTCCTCGACGAGCAGCTCGAGCACCTGCGGCGCGATGGACTTCTCCACCTCGAGGCGCACAGGTGGGCCGAAACGCCTCCTCAGCAGCTCCTTCTCGAGCGCCTTGAGGAGGTTCTCCGCGTCGTCCTCCTCGACCTCGAGGTCCTCGTTGCGGGTGACCCGGAACGAGTGGACCTCGAGCACGTCCATGCCGGGGAAGAGGCGCTTGAGGTGCTCGCCGATGACGTCCTCGAGCGGAACGAACCGCTCGTTCCCGAGCGACACGAACCGGCTGAAGATGGGCGGCACCTTGACCCGTGCGAAGTGCTCCTTGCCCGTGGTGGGGTTGCGCACCAGCACGGCGAGGTTGAGCGAGAGGCCCGAGATGTAGGGGAACGGGTGGGCGGGGTCGACGGCCAGAGGGGTCAGCACCGGGAAGACGCGCTCCTTGAAGAAGCGCTTGCAGTACTTCTGCTCCTCACGGTCGAGGTCGGCCCAGCGCACCAGGTCGATGCCTTCCTTGGCCAGGGAGGGCACGAGCTCGTCGCGGAACAGGTGGGCGTGACGCTCCATCTGGAGACGGGTCTCGGCCCAGATCAGCTCGAGCACCTCGCGCGGCAGCAGTCCGGAGGCCGCACGCACCGCCACGTCGGCCGCGATCCGGCGCTTGAGTCCGGCCACGCGGACCATGAAGAACTCGTCGAGGTTGCTCGAGAAGATCGCCGCGAAGCGCACCCGCTCCAACAGCGGCAACGAGGAGTCCTCGGCCTGTCCGAGCACGCGCCGGCTGTACGCGAGCCACGACAGCTCCCGGTCGAGGAACCGGTCGTCGTACGCCGCGACCGCCGCGACGGCCTCGTCGTCGGGGACGTAGGGCGGCTCGACGTCGAACGGTTCGTCGGCCGGCCCCTCGTCGTCGCGAGGGTAGGCGGTGGACGCCAGCTGGGCCATGGGGCCCAGTGTGGCACCGCAGGGTGAACCACAGGAGTCCATCTCCGGAACGACCGCTAGGTTGGCGCGATGGCCCCTGGCTCGACCCTGCTGGCCGCTGCCGACCTCCGCGCCAAGGCAGTGACGCTGCGCACCGCACTGGCTCTTCCCGAGCGCGTGCAACGGGTGCTGGCCGGCAAGCGGGTCACGATCGACGGCCAAACCCTGGCCACGGACACCCAGCTGATGCTCCGCCTCGAGAGGCTCGCCCGCCAACCGGCAGTGGCGTCGCTGCCGGTCGCGGACGGGCGCCGCCTGCTCGCGCAGCAGACCGCCGTCGCGGGTGGGGCCCAGCCGATCGGGGCCGTCCGCGACCTGCCCGTGGGAGAGCGGATGGGGCGGTTGTTCGTCCCCACCGATGAGCCACCCAGCGGTCCGCTGCTGGTGTTCTTCCACGGCGGCGGCTGGGTGTACGGCGACCTCGACACCCACGACCCCGTCTGCCGGTTCCTCGCCGAGCACAGCGGCGTCCGCGTGCTGTCGGTCGACTATCGGCTCGCCCCGGAGCACCCCTTCCCGGCGGCGTACGACGACACGCTCGCGGCGTACCGGTGGGTGGTCGAGCATCCCGAGCCGTTCGGCGCCGACCCCACTCGGCTGGCGGTGGGAGGCGACTCCGCCGGGGGCACGCTGGCCGCGACGGTGGCGGTCGCCGCGGCCCGCGAAGGGCTGCCCCTCGCGCTCCAGCTGCTGGTCTACCCAGGCACCGACATGACCAGGAAGACCGAGAGCCGGCGCGTGTTCGGTCGCGGCTTCTACCTCACCGACGAGTTCATGGACCTGGCCAAGTCGCTCTACCTGCCAGAACCGTCACGCTGGGCCGATCCGGACGCGAGTCCGCTGCTCGGCGACGTACCCGCCGGGCTCGCGCCGGCGTACGTCGCGACGGCCGGGTTCGACCCGCTCCGCGACGAGGGCGAGGCGTATGCCCGCAAGCTGGCGGACGCGGGTGTGGTCGTCGAGCTGCGCCGGTTCTCCGACCAGATCCACGGCTTCCTGAACGTCGTCGGCGCCGGCCGCACCTCCCGGGCGGCCACCGCCGAGATCGCGGCCCGGCTCGCGACCGGGCTCGGCGCCGGTCAGTAGACGAGCGCCTGCACCGCGTCGGCGAGCACCTCCTCGACGTACGACGGGGCGCCGGCCAGGCGCACCCCCGCGTGCAGGTCGGCCTCGCCGATCCCGCGTCGTACGGCGCACTGGGTGCAGACGGTGACCCGCCCACCGGCGATCACCGCGGCGAGCAGCTCGGCCAGTGGCGTGGCGTGCGGGAGTGAGAGCTCCTCCGCCCGGCCGGGTACGCCGAACCACGCGGCCTCACCGGTCAGCCACAGCGACACGTCCGCGCCGGCCGCCACGGCCGTGGCCGCGACGGTGACCCCCTGGCTGCAGCGCTCGGGGTCGTCGACGCCGGCGGTGACCTTCACGACCAGGGCCTGGGGCATGCGCTCACCCTAGAGCGACGCCGGGACCGCCCTAGACTTCCCGCATGGCGTTCGAGATCCCCGAGAACATCCACCCCCGCTGCGCGCGGCTGGCGTGGCTGATCGGGACGTGGGCCGGCAACGGCCACGGGGAGTACCCCGGGATCGAGGCGTTCCAGTTCGGCCAGGAGATCGTCTATCAGCAGGACGGCCGCCCGTTCATCCACTACTTCAGCCGGTCGTGGATCGTCGACGCCGAGGGGGGCTTCGTCCGCGAGGCGGCCCAGGAGACCGGCTTCCTGCGACCGCAGGAGGACGGCACGCTCGAGATGGTCGCGGCGCACAACCTCGGGTTCGTCGAGATCTGGCACGGCGAGATCCATCCCGACCAGCCGCGGTTCGAGATCGCGACCGACGCGGTCGCCCGCACCGCATCCGCGAAGGAGTACGTCGCCGGGAAGCGGCTCTACGGCTACGTCAACGGTGACCTGCTCTACGCCTTCGACATGGCGTCGATGGGTCACCAGCTCCAGCCTCACACCCACGCCCAGCTCGTGAGGCAGTAGCCCGATGCCCACCGAGTCCGACTGGCGCGAGCGGCTCCGGCAGCGCGGCTACCGGCTGACCCCGCAACGCGAGCTGATCCTCGGAGCGGTGGAGCGTCTCGGCCATGCCACGCCCGACGAGGTGCTGGCCGAGGTGCGCACCCACTCGACGGCCGTCAACGCCTCCACCGTCTATCGCACGCTCGAGGTGCTCGAGGAGCTCGGGTTGGTACGGCACGCCCACCTGAGCGACCGCGCGCCGACGTACCACTCGGTGACCGACCACGAGCACTTCCACCTCGTCTGCCGGAATTGTCACCGGGTGATCTCGGTTGACCCGGATGTGCTCGCGCCCGTCACCGACCGTCTTCTCGCCGACCACGCGTTCGCGGTCGACGTCGGCCACCTGACCGTCTTCGGGCAGTGCGGTGACTGCTCATGAGCGCGTCTCCGCTCCTGGCCCTGCCCGGTGCCGTCGCGGGAGCCGGCGTGGACGCGGACGTCGCGGCGCACTACGGCTCGCTGTACGGCGAGCAGACCGTACTCGAGGCGGGTGCGGGTTTCGTCGACCTGTCGCACCACGAGGTGGTCCGCATCTCCGGGCCCGACCGGCTGCAGTGGCTCCACGACCTGACGACGCAGTTCTTCCTCGACCTTCCCGCCCGTACCTGGACGCAGGCGCTGATCCTGAGCCCGCAGGGGCACGTCGAGCACGCCTTCGCCGGGATCGACGACGGCGAGGCGTTCGTGGCCGCGACCGAGCCCGGTCGCGCGGCCGCGCTCGTCGAGTTCCTCGACCGGATGCGCTTCATGAGCAGGGTCGAGGTCACCGACGTCACCGCTGACCTGGCCCTCGCCTTCCGCGCGTCCGCCGGCCACGAGCTCGTCCCGCGGGCGTCGCTCGCGACGTACGCCGAGGCGGCCGGGCCGGCCTGCGGACTCTGGGCCTACGAGGCGCTCCGCATCGCCCGCGGCGAGCCCCGGCTGGGTCTCGACACCGACGAGCGCACCATCCCCAACGAGGTCGGTTGGATCGGGACGGCCGTCCACATGGACAAGGGCTGCTACCGCGGACAGGAGACCGTCGCGCGGGTGCACACGCTGGGCCGGCCGCCGCGGCGGCTCACCCTGCTCCATCTCGACGGCTCCGAGAACCGGCTGCCCCCGGTCGGGGCCGAGCTGACGTCGGGAGACCGGGTCGTGGGCTTCGTCGGGACCTCCGCCCGGCACCACGAGCTCGGTCCGATTGCGCTGGCGATGGTCAAGCGCAACGTGCCGCTCGACGCGCCGCTCGAGGTCGACGGGCTGCCCGCCGCCCAGGAGGTCCTGGTCGACCCCGAGGTCGGACTCCACTTCCGCTCCGACCTCCGCTGACGGTTGTTGAGAGGTCACAAAAAGCTCATTGAGACGGCAGAAATGGCGCCATCTCTGCCGTCTCAATGAGTGTTTTGTGACCTCTCAACGTCGCGTGTACTGGACGTGGGTCGAGGTGTGGCGGAAGCCGAGGCGGGAGTACGTCGCGATGGCCGGGTCGTTGTCGGACTCGACGTACAGGATGATCTCGCGTACGCCGAGCCCGGCCAGGTGGTCGAGCCCGGCCGCGGTCACGGCGCGCCCGAGGCCGCGTCCCTGAGCGGTCGGGTCGACCGCGACGACGTAGACCTCGCCGAGGTCGGGGGAGTGCTGCTTCGTCCAGTGGAAGGCGAGGAGACCGTCGCCGGCGTCGGCGACCAGCAGCCCGGCGGGGTCGAACCACGGCTCGGCCATCCGCTCGGCGAGGTTCGCGACGTCCATCGCCCCCTGTTCGGGGTGGTGGGCGAACGCCGCCGCATTGACCCGCAGCACCTCGGGGGCGTCGGAGTCGCGGTAGCCGCGGATGGTCACGCCGTCCACCGGCGGCACCTCGACGGGCGAGGCTGAACGCCGCATCACCCAGAGGCGTCGGGAGGCCGCGAAGCCCAGCCGGCCGGCGATCGCCGCCGCGGCAGGGTCGTCGACGTGTGACCAGGCGGTGACGTCCTCGGGCGCCGCGTCGAGCGCCGCTCGGGCGAGCGCCGTACCGACGCCGGCGCCGCGAGCCTCGGGAGAGACGGCGAGGTCGAGATCGTGGCCGCGCAGCAGGGCGAACCCGTCGTCCGCGTGCAGCCACAGCGACGCGCCGTCCAGCCCGTGGTGCGCGAGCGACATCCGGGAGGCCTCGTCGAGCGGGTCGACGGTGTCGACAGCCTCGCTGGACCGGCGTACGGCGGTCACGACCCTGAGCGCGGCGTCGGCCTCCTCGCGGATCCGCCGGACGCTCAGCGCTGGCCCTCGGTGGTCTCGACAGGCTCGACCGACGAGGACCGCTCGACCGACGAGGACCGCTCGACCGACGAGGACCGCTCGACCGACGAGGACCGCTCGCCCGACGGGGCAGGCTCGACCGACGGGGCAGGCTCGCCCGACGGGGCAGGCTCCTTGGTCGGCAGCACGAACCGGTAGCCGACGTTGCGGACCGTGCCGATCAGGGTCTCGTGCTCCGGCCCGAGCTTGGCGCGGAGCCGGCGGACGTGGACGTCGACGGTGCGAGTGCCGCCGAAGTAGTCGTAGCCCCAGACCTCCTGCAGCAGCTGGTCGCGCGTGAATACCCGTCCGGGGTGCTGGGCGAGGTACTTCAGCAGCTCGAACTCCTTGAACGTGAGGTCGAGCGGGCGCTCCCCGATCCGGGCCGTGTACGTCGCGTCGTCCACCTCGACCTCGCCGGACCGGATCACGTGGTCGTCGGCCTCGCCGTCGTCACGCTGCGCGTGCAGCCGGCCGATCGAGAGCCGGATCCGGGCCTCGAGCTCGGCGGGTCCACAGGTGTGGAGGACGACGTCGTCCATGCCCCAGTCGTGGGCCACGACGGCCAGCCCGCCCTCGGTCACCACGAGCAGCACCGGGCAGTCGGTGCCGGTGGTGCGGAGGAGCCGGCAGAGGTCACGGGCGTGGGCCAGCTCCTGGCGACCGTCCACGAGGATCACGTCGACGTCCGGCGCCTCGACGAGGGCGCTGCCCTCTGCGGGCAGGATCTTGACCTGGTGCCCGAGCAGGGCCAGCGCCGGAAGAACGTCGGCGCTCGGCTGGAGCGCGCTCGTGAGCAGCATCAGGGTGCTCAAGGCCGGACTCCTCCCGTGCGAACCGATGCGTCAGGATATCCGGCATGAGCACCGCGCCCGAGCAGGACGCGGACGGTGAGATCACCGTCCGCTACTGGGCCTCGGCCCGCGCCGCGGCCGGCGTCGCCGGCGACGCGCTCCCGGTGACCGGTCCGCTCACGCTGACCGAAGTCGTACGACGGATCGCGGCGCTCCACCCCGGCTCCCGCCTGCCGGGCGTGCTCGAGGCGTGCTCGGTACTGGTCGGCGACCAGCCGGTCGCCTCCCGCGACCCCGATGCGGTGCTGGTGCAGCCCGGACAGTCGGTGGAGTTCCTGCCGCCGTTCGCCGGCGGCTGACGGCTCAGGGTCGGGGCCGGTGGGTGAGGGCCACCAGCTTCAGGGTCTCGTGCCCGCCCTTCACGGTCACCTCGCGGACGGTGCCGATGTCGCGGACGTAGTACTTGTGGTCCACGACGCCCGGCTCCAGGGCGGTCGTCTCCCGCGTGAGCAACGCGTGCCGGGTGTCCATCAGCGGCACGACCACGTGCGAGTCACGGCGTACGACGGTGAAGACGTCCTCGGCGTGACCCGGGTAGTCCTCCTGGCGGTACGACGGTCCGCGGTGCGGGTGGGGCGTCATGAAGATGCCGGCTTCGGCCCCGTCGACGCCGGACATGAACGAGCCCTCCCGGCTCTTCACGTGCCCGTGCCGGTCGAGCGTCGCGGTGCGCTCGCCGAAGTACCAGACCGTGCCGGCCCTGGTCTGTGCGTAGAAGTCGCGGGTGCGTTCCTCGAGCCGGCCGTCGTGCCAGACCCGGTCGAACACGACGCGGCAGGTGACGCCGTCGATCACCCGGGTGCGGTAGGTGGCGATCAGCACGTCTCGGCTGTGGGCACGTCCCTCCATGCCGCGGTAGACGTAGCGGTCGCCGGGCCTGAGCGGGAACCACGGGTTGTCGACCCGCCCAGGCGTGAAGTGCGAGGGCGACGGGTGGACGCGGTGCGGGATCCCGGCGTACGTCGTGGGCATGGCGCCGGCAGTGATCGTGAGCAGGCTGGTGGCGGCGAGGCCGGTCAGCGCTCGCGTGACGGTGGTGCCGGGATGCTTCATGGTGGTCCTCCTCGATGGTGCGGGAGACCGACGGTAGGCGCGCCAGGTGAGCCGTCGATGAGCGTCGTACCGGCGCTCATCGGGCGCTCATCCGGGGGAGCACACTTGACCCATGCGCATCCTGCTCGTCGAGGACCAGCCGAAGCTGGCCCGGCTCCTGCAGCAGGGGCTGCGCGAGGAGCAGATCGCCACGGACGTCGCCGCGACCGGCGCGGACGGCGTCTGGATGGCCACCGAGCGGCCGTACGACGTCCTGGTGCTCGACGTGATGCTCCCCGACATCGACGGCCTGGAGGTGTGCCGCCGCGTCCGCTCCGTCGACGACCGGACGCCGGTGCTGATCCTGACGGCCCTCGGAGCCGTGCCCGACCGCGTCGCCGGGCTCGAGGCCGGTGCGGACGACTACCTGGTCAAGCCGTTCGCCTTCGACGAGCTCCTGGCGCGGCTGCGAGCGCTGGCGCGGCGCGGTGGCGTCGCCCGGCCGGCCGACCTCCGCGTCGGTGACCTCTGCCTCGACCTGACGGCGCGACGGGTACGCCGGGGAGCGACCGAGGTGGCGCTGACCTCCCAGGAGTTCTCCCTGCTGGAGGCGATGGCGCGACGCAAGGGCGAGGTCCTGACCCGCGAACGACTCGTGCACCTGGCCTGGGACATCGCCTACGAGGCGCGCTCCAACGTGGTCGACGTCTGCGTGAAGGGACTACGCGACCGCATCGACCGTCCGTTCGGCCGGCGGTCGCTGCAGACGGTCCGCGGCGTGGGTTACCGGCTCACCGAGGACCCGCCGTGAGGAGCGTGCCGATCCGGCTGCGCCTGGCGATCTTCCTCGCGTCCGCGGCTGCCGTGCTGCTCTCCGCCGTTGCGGGGTTCGGCTACCTGCGGCTGGCCGGTGGGCTGTCCCACGACCTCGACCTCGAGCTGCGGCAACGGGCGCAGGACCTGATCGTGCCGGTGAGCCGGCCCGGCTCCTCGCTGAGCGACCTGGCCGGCAGCGGTTTCGTCGAGCACGGCGAGAGCTTCGCCGAGACCGTGACGCCGGACGGCCGGCTCCTCCAGGCCACGCCGACCCTGCACGACCGGCCACTGCTCTCGCCGGCGGAGGCCGCCGCCGCGGCCCGGGGCACCGCGACGTACGACCGGAGCAGCGCGCCGGGGCTCGACGAACCCGCCCGGCTGCTGGCCACCCCGTTCACCCGGAACGGTCGGCACCTCGTGCTGGTGGTCGGGGACACGCGCGAGAACGGTCTGGAGGTGTTGCGGCGGGTCCGTACCCAGCTGCTCGTCGGGCTGCCCCTGCTCGTGCTCGTGACCTTCCTCGGCGCGTACGCCGTCGCGGGGGCGGCGCTGCGCCCGGTGGAGGCGATGCGGCGCCGCGCTTCCGAGCTGACCGCCGGAGACCCGGCGCTCCGGTTGCCGGTGCCTCCGGCCGCGGACGAGATCTCGCGGCTCGGCACCACGCTGAACTCCCTGCTCTCCCGGGTCGAGGCGACGCTCGAGCGTGAGCGTGCCTTCGTCGCCCACGCCAGCCACGAGCTGCGCACGCCGCTGGCACTGCTGCGAACCCAGCTCGAGCTCGCCGTACGGCGCCCGCGGCCGGCCGGCGAGCTGGCCGACGCGATCAGGTCCGCCGAGGTCGAGGTGGACCGGCTCCAGCGGTTGGCGGAGGACCTCCTGCTGCTCGCCCAGGCCGGCGACGGCGCGCTCGCCGTACACCTCGAGCCCGTGCCGGTCGCCGACCTCTTCGCCGACGTCTCGGCCCGCTTCGCCGCTGCCTACGCCGAGTCGGGCCGGCGGCTGGTGACCGAGGACCGTCCGGGTGCGGTACGCGTCGATCGCCCCCAGCTGCAGCAGGCGCTCACGAACCTGGTCGCCAACGCACTGGAGCACGGCGGCGGCACGGTGCGCCTGGCCGTGCGACAGCGACCCGGCCTGGTCGAGCTGACCGTGAGCGACGAGGGGCCCGGCTTCGCGCCCGAGATGCTCGAGCACGGCGCCGAGCGGTTCGTGCGCGGACCTGCGTCGGGCGGGGCAGGGCTGGGCCTGGCGATCGTCGCGGAGATCGCGCGGGCCCATCGTGGCTCCGCAGGTGTGCGCAACCTGGAGCCGGGCGCGCAGGCCTGGATCTCCGTGGACGCGACCGTCATCGACGGCGTCATCGGTGGAGCTCGGCCAACAGCTGCTCCGCCGTCATCTCGCCCGGCGTAGCCGCGCGTGACGCCGCGGCGGCCATCAGGGCCTGGACGAGTGAGTTGGCCGGCGTCGGTACGTCGTACAGCCGGCCCAGCAGCGCGATCTCGCCGTTGAGGTAGTCGGTCTCGACGCCCGCGCCGCGCGCCAGGCTCTGCCAGGTGGACCCGCCGCCGCGCCGGGCGCCCGCGACCGGACGCAGCTGCAGATGGCCGGCCCGGCGCTCGTCGTCCTCCGCCTCGGTGACGGGGTCGAGCCCCGCGGCCGCGAACGCCCGCTGCGCCTCCGCGTCGAGGAGGTCGAGGACGGTCCGAGCCGGCGCGGAGTCGAGTCCGGTACCGCAGAGCGCCTGGACGGCGTTGCCGAGGTTGTTGAGCAGCTTGCGGTACTTCCACCGCATGATGTCCGGGCGGGCGATCGACTCGAACCGCGAGGCCCGCAAGGCGGCCGCCAGCGCGTCGTCGACCTCGTCGGACCCGCCCAGGAACAGCCCCAGGTCGAGGATGCCCGTGGTCGGCGCGGAGTGAGCGACGACGACCCCGGGCTCGAGATGCTCGGTGGGGCACATGACGCACAGGCCGTGCACGCGGTCGAACCAGCGGGCGAGGGCGGGCTCGTTCGCCACGCCGTTCTGCGCCGAGACGACCGGGAGAGCCGGCCCCGCCGCAGCCGCGAGGTCGCGGGCGGCGGCCTCGGTGTCCTGGCTCTTGACGGCCAGCACGACGACGTCGTCGGGCGTCCAGGACACCTCGGAGGCACGGGCGTACGTCGGGATCCGCAGGGTCACGCGCTCCTCGGGTGTCGCGAGGACCAGTCCGTCGCTCCGTACCGCGTCGCCGTGCGCGCCCCTGGCGATCAGGGCGACGTCGTACCCCGACTGGTGGAGTCGACCACCGATCGTCCCGCCGATCCCGCCCGCTCCCATCACCACGATCCGCACGGGTCCACCCTAGGAGCGGAATGCTGCGAGCGGCCCGGCGGTTGGGCCGACATGGAGCCGGGTCGCTGGGTGCTGCTCGTCGCGGTCGTGGCGGCCGTCGCGATCGGCGTCTGGCGTGCGCTGTCCGACGGGCGCTTCCGCGGGACGCACGCCGTACGCGGCGGTTCGACCGGGGTCTCGACAGGGGCGACCGGCGGGGGCTCGACCGACGGCCGCTCGACCGGCGGGGGCTCGACCGACGGGGGCTCGACCGACGGGGGCAGCGTGCTCGCCGGGACGTCGTACGACGGTCAGCGCGGCGAGCGGGCGACCCTGCTGCAGTTCTCCTCGGCGTTCTGCGCGCCCTGCCGGGCGACCCGGCGGACGCTCGCGGACGTCGCCGGCACGGTGCCGGGGGTCACGCACGTCGAGGTGGACGCGGAGGAGCACCTCGACCTCGTACGGCGGCTCGGCATCCTGCGCACCCCCACCACGCTCGTCCTCGACCCCTCCGGACACGAGGTCACGCGGGCCACGGGCGCGCCGCGGGCCGCCCAGGTGCTCGCCGCGCTGGACGGCAGCGTCGCCTGATGTCCGACATGTGGACCATCGTCTCGCATCGCGGTACGGCGAGTGGTTCGCCGGGTGCGCGGATGCCTACAGTTCGATCCATGTTCTCGACACATCTGACGCGACGGCTGGTGGTCGACCACTGCCGCATGCGCGCGTCCCTGTGTCGAATGTCCTGACGCGAGTCCCTTCGCGCCTCTCTCTGCTGCATCAGTAGATCTCGAGGCGGACTCCGCACCACCCAGCCATCCCGTCGTCAGGAGCGCCATGTCCACCCTCGCCACCACCCGCCACGCCGTGGGCGCGGGCATCGACGCGCGCGGTCCGCGCGTCGCGGCCGGCCTCACCTCCGTCGTGCTGGCCGCCGTCCTGGTCACGCCCACCACGGCGGCGACCGCCCTGCTCGCGGTACAGGCTGCGGTGTTCGCGGTCGGCGCCGCACGCGGGGTCCAGCACACGCCGTACTCCTGGCTCTTCCGGACGTTCCTCCGTCCCCGCCTGGGCCCTCCGCACGAGCTCGAGGACCCGCGTCCGCCGCAGTTCGCACAGACCGTCGGCCTGGTCTTCGCCGTGGTGGGTGTGGCCGGGTTCCTGGCCGGTGTCCCGGTGCTCGGGCTGGTCGCCACGGGTCTGGCGCTGGCCGCCGCCCTGCTCAACGCCGTCTTCGGCTTCTGCCTGGGCTGCGAGATCTACCTGCTCCTCCGGCGAGCGACCGCTCGCTGACCACGACCCGCGCCGGGCACCGGCGTACAGAAAGGTGAACCAATGAGCCGCGACACCGCTCTCGTCTCCGCCCAGTGGGTGGAGGACCATCTCGACGACCCGAAGGTCGTCCTCGTCGAGGTCGACGAGGACACCGCCGCCTACGACAAGGGCCACATCGCGGGTGCCATCAAGCTCGACTGGACCACCGACCTGCAGGACCAGGTGCGCCGCGACTTCGTGAGCAAGGCGCAGTTCGGGGCGCTGCTCTCGTCCCGGGGGGTCGGCAACGACCAGACCGTGGTGCTGTACGGCGGCAACAACAACTGGTTCGCGGCCTACGCCTACTGGTACTTCAAGCTCTACGGGCACGACGACGTCAAGCTGCTCGACGGAGGGCGCAAGAAGTGGGAGCTCGACAGCCGGGAGCTCACCGACGAGCTGCCCACCCGCGCCGAGACGTCGTACACCGCCCAGGAGCAGGACCGCACGATCCGTGCCTTCCGTGACGAGGTGGTGGCCGCGATCGGCGCGCAGAACCTCGTCGACGTACGCTCGCCCGACGAGTACGCCGGTCGGCTGCTCGCGCCGGCCCACCTGCCGCAGGAGCAGGCCCAGCGGGCCGGCCACATCCCGACCGCGGCGAACGTGCCGTGGAGCAAGGCCGCCAACGACGACGGGACCTTCAAGTCGGACGACGAGCTCCGGGAGCTCTACACCGAGGCCGGCGTCGACTGGGACAAGGACACCATCGCCTACTGCCGCATCGGTGAGCGCTCGTCGCACACGTGGTTCGTGCTCAAGGAGCTGTTGGGTCAGGACCACGTGAAGAACTACGACGGCTCGTGGACCGAGTACGGCTCGCTGGTCGGCGTACCCGTGGCCCTCGGCGACGACGCCGGCTCGGCCGACACTGGGACGGGTGCCTGATGTGCGGCGCGACCGCGGGCGGGCTGTCGCTGGACGGCGTCGATGTCGCCAAGGAGGCGGTGGTGCAGGGGCAGGTCGTCCGCGACGGCCAGCCCGTGCCCAACGCGTACGTCCGGTTGCTCGACCGGACCGGTGAGTTCACCGCCGAGGTGCCGACGTCCGCCACCGGGCACTTCCGCTTCTTCGCCGGCAACGGCGAGTGGACGCTGCGGACCCTCGCTCCCAGGGCCGAGACCGTGGACCAGAAGGTCGAGGCCGCCGTCGGCTCCGTCGCCGAGGTGACCATCACCCTCTGACCGGCCGCACCCTCTGACCGCCCGCACCCTCTGACCGCCCGCACCCTCTGACCGGCCGCACCCAACTGTGAACGCCGAGTCGTCACGTGACGACTCGGCGTTCTTTTCCTGTCCCTTTGCGCCGACTCGGCGTTCCTCTTCCTGTCTCTTTGCGCCGACTCGGCGTTCTGTAGGTGTCTGTTTGCGCCGGGTCAGCGGTCGAGGAGGACGGTGAAGGGGCCGTCGTTGACGGACTCGACCAGCATCGAGGCGCGGAAGACACCTTTCGCGACGGTGGCCCCGAGGTCGGCGAGGGCGGCGCAGACCGCGTCGTACAGGGGCTCGGAGACGGGTCCCGGGGCGGCGGCCTCCCAGGTGGGCCGCCGGCCCTTGCGGGCGTCGCCGTACAGCGTGAACTGCGAGACCACGAGGACCGGCGCCGACACGTCGGAGGCCGACCGCTCGTCGGGGAGGATCCGCAGCCCCCAGATCTTGCGGGCCATCCAGTCGACCTCAGCCGGACCGTCGGTGTGGGTGACGCCGAGGTAGACCAGCAGGCCGGGCGCCTCGAGCGCCCCGACCACCTCTCCGTCGACGGTGACGGACGCCGAGGACACACGTTGGACGACGGCACGCATGGCACCATCCTCGCCGGTCGAGCGCAGTCGAGACCCCTCTGACACGATGACCCCCATGACCGACCCGCTGCTGATCACCGTGGCGCCGACGGGTGCCGAGACGGCCAAGGCCGACTGCCCCCACCTGCCGACGACCCCGGAGGAGGTCGCACGAACCGCCAAGGACTGTGAGCGTGCCGGCGCGGCCATGATCCACATCCACGTCCGGGACCGCGACCACCAGCCCACGCTCGACCTCGCGCTGCTCCGCGAGTGGGTCGCGGCGGTCCGCGAGTCCAGTGACCTCGTGGTCCAGCTCTCGAGCGGCGGCAGCGTTCACGACCCGCTCGACCTGCGGCTCAAGGTGCTCGACGCCGAGCCCGACTCGTGCAGCCTCACCATGGGTACGACGAACTTCGGCGACGACGTCTTCTCCAACCCGTGGCCGTTCGTGTGCGAGCTCTACCAGCTGGCCCAGGCCCGGGGCGTCGCCCCGGAGTTCGAGCTCTTCGACCTCGGCCAGGTGCACGCCCTGACCCGGCTGCTCGACCGCTACGGTCTCCCGGCCGGCGGCAAGGTGCACGTCGACCTGGTGATGGGAGTCCCCGGCGGCATGAACGGTACGACGGACGCGCTGGTCGCCGCCGTCCGCGACCTGCCGGCCACGACCACCAGCTGGAGCGCCACCGGGATCGGCCGCTCCACCCTCGCCGTGATGCTGGCCAGCCTCTCCAAGGGCGGCCACCTGCGCGTCGGGATGGAGGACGTGCTCACGATCAGCCGCGGCGTACCGGTGGAGTCCAACGCCCAGCTCGTCGAGCGCGCTGTCGCGATCGGGGCCCTGGCCCAGCGCACGCCGATGTCGCCGGCCGAGGCGCGTGAGCTGATCGGCGTGCGACCGCGCGCGGGTGACTACGGCTCGGCGACGGGCTGGCGGGAGGCCCGCTTGCCGGGCAGCTGCTTCTTGGTCTCGGGGGCGGCGTACTCGTACTCGGTGTACTCGCCGTAGTGGTAGCTGCCGGCGGCGCTGCGGCGCATCCGGTTGAAGATGACGCCGAGTGTGCGGCCGTGCACCGTGGAGATGTGGTTGAGCGACGTCATCAGCTCGGAGTCGAGCGTGCCGCCGTGGGAGATGACCACCAGGGCGCCGTCGGCGGACCGCGTCAGGACGGCCGCGTCGGTGACCGGGAGGAGCGGCGGCGCGTCGATGATCACGATCGACTCGGCGGCCAGCTCGGCCATCAGCGTGCGCATCGCCTGGGAGCCCAGCAGCTCGCTCGGGTTGGGCGGGATCGGGCCGGAGCCCAGCACCCGCAGACCGGGTACGTCGGGGTGCGACTGCAGGACCTCGGCGACGTTCACCCGCCCGACGAGCACGTCGGTCAGCCCGACGTCGTCGACCACCCCGAGCGCCCGGGCGACCGTGGGGCGGCGCAGGTCGCCGTCGATCAGGGTCACCGCCTGACCACCGACCGCGATCGCGGCGGCGAGGTTGGCGGCGACGGTCGACTTGCCGTCCGACTGCTTCGGGCTGGTGACGACGATGATCCGCGGTGGGCTGTCGACGTCCATGTAGGCCAGGTTGGTGCGCAGCTTCCGGAAGGCCTCGGCGACGCCGGCGGAGCTGGAGGCGGTGGGCCCGGTGACCGCGAGCGCCAGGGGCTCGCCCTTGTCGCGACGCATGTGCTGGGACTGCGGGATCAGCCCGATCACGGGGGTGCCGAACGTCTTCTCGACCTCTTCCGCCGACCGGATCCGGCGGTCGAGCTGGTGGCGGACCATCGCGTAGGCGAAGCCGAGCAGCAGACCCAGCAGCAGCCCGAGCGCGAGGTTGACCTTGGTACGCGGCAGGACGGGCGAGCCGGGCAGCGACGCGGAGGTGTAGGGGACGACGCTGAGGCCCGTCTTCGCGTCGACGACGGCGACCTCCTTGGCCAGCGCACGCACCCACGCGTCGGCGATGGCCTGGGCACCCTGCGGGGTGCTGTCGCGGGCGCTGATGGTGAGGACGACGGTGTCGGTGGGCTGCCCGACGGAGATCTGACCGACCAGCGCGTCCGGCGTCGTGTCGAGGTGGAGCGACTTGATCACGTCCTGGGCGGCGGTGGTGCTGGTCGCGATCGCGACGTACGACTTCACCCGCGACTTGGCGAGGTCGTCGGCGATGGACGCCTGGGCCGGGGCGACGTTGGTGCCGGAGCTGACGTAGCCGGTCGAGGTCGCCTCGTAGACCTTGGCCTGGGAGGCGCTGTACGCCGCGGCGGCGCCGACGCCGAGCACGGCCAGGACCAGGACGCCCACCCAGTGGGCGCGCAGGATCCTGAGGTAGTCCTTCAGCTCCATCGCACGTCTCTCCTCCCCGCGATCGTCGCGGGTCCTACACTCCCGGGAGTGCGAACTCCCAGCGTAGGCGATCCCACCCGGGTGCGTCTGAAGGCTTTGGAAGTTCCTTTACTCGTCTGTTGCGAGGGTTCCGGCGCCCTCGAGCTGGCCGAAGCCGTCGAGACGGCGTGGCTGTCGTGCCGCGACGACGGGTCGGACGAGGCCCTGGAGATCCGGGTACGGCTCGACGGGGGCGACGACACCGAGCCACCCGGCTACCAGCTCACCGGCAGCGACCTCGCCACGGTGATGGACCAGCTCAGCCCGGTCGTCACCAAGGCGGCGATCACGGCCCGCGCCGGGACGATGCTGATGTTCCACGCCTGCGCCCTGGCCGACGACGCGGGCGACACCGTGCTGCTGTTCGGGCCGTCCGGCGCCGGCAAGACCACGGTCGCGCGCACGTTGGGACGAGACCTGGGCTACCTCTCCGACGAGACCGCAGGCGTCCGCGACGACCTCTCGGTCGTGCCCTACCCCAAGCCCCTCTCGATCCTGTCGCCCGGCAACCCGATCAAGGAGCAGGTGCCGGCAGCGCGGCTCGGCCTGCGGCCCGCCGGCCCGGGGCCGTTCCGCTTACGTGCCGTGGTCCAGCTACGGCGCCAGCCCTCGTGCAGCGGGGTGGAGGTCGAGCGGGTCGCGACGGTAGACGGGATCACCGAGCTGGTCGCCCAGTCGTCGTACTCCCGGCTGCTCGACCGCCCGCTGCACCGGCTCGCGGCGCTGGCGCACGACGTGGGCGGCATCGTCCGGGTGACGTACGCCGAGGCGGGCGACCTGGGGCCCGTCGTGGCCGAGCTGATGGCGAGGCGGTCGTGAGCCGCGCCCGCCGCCTCCCGGTCGTCGACGAGTACGTCGAGGACGGCCGGGCCGCCGTGTACGCCGGCAACGGCGACGTGGTGGCGCTCTCGGAGCTGGCCTCCGGCGCCTGGGCCGCGCTGACCGACGACTGGACGGCGATGGCCGACCTGACCGCGGTGCTGGTGGCCGAGTTCGGCGAGCCGGAGGGCATCGACGCGCTCACCGCCACCGAGGCCACCCTGCGAGCGCTGGCCGACCACGGGCTGGCCGAGGTGGATGACTGAACGCTCCGACCGGCGAGACCTATGCTGGCCGCGTGCCGGACCCCGCCCACGAGCTCGCGCTGGCCGAGGCGGTGCCCCTGGCCCATGCGCTGGTGGCGCGCGCGGCGCTCGACCACGACGTCCGCGTGCTCTTCATCAAGGGGCCGGTGGCCGCCGAGCAGGGTCTGCGCCCGCGGCGCCCGTCGGTGGACGTCGACGTGCTCGTCGACCCGATGCGCCGTGGACTCCTGGCCGCGAGCCTCGACGACCTCGGCTGGGTGGACGAGAACCCCTATCTCTCGCCGACCGTCCTGCCCCAGCACTCGCTGACCCACCGGCACGAGTCGTGGCCGTGCGAGCTCGACCTTCACGACCGCTTCCCGGGGTTCTTCGCCGACCCGCAGACGGTGTTCGAGGCGCTGTGGGCCCGGCGTACGACGGTCCGCGTGGCCGGGCAGGACGTACCCGCCCCCGACCGGTCCGGGCACGCGCTGGTGCTCGCGCTGCACTCGCTGCGCGACCCGCACGAGCAGTGGCGCCAGATCGACCTCCACGACCTCGAGCAGCGTCTCGCGGGTGAGCTCGACGCCGCGGAGCTCCGCGACCTGGCCGGGCTGGCGCGTGCCGTGGGAGCCGCGGACACGGCAGCGCCGTTCCTCCGGGCCGTGGGCGCCCCGCCGATCGGCCTGGGCTCGACTTCCGCCGCCGACCTGAGGGCCTGGCGGCTGCGGACCGAGCCGTCCGACAGCACCGCGGTGAGCTGGGTCGAGGAGCTCCGTCACCTGCCGCCGCGCGCCTGGCCCCGCTACCTCTGGTACGCCGCCTTCCTCTCCGACCACGAGCTCCGGATGGCCGATCCCGACCTTCCGGACGACCGGAAGGCGCTCGCCCGGGCGCGGCTGCGTCGGCTACGCCGCGGGCTGGGAGCCGCACCGGGGGCGGTGCGCAGCGTGGTGCGACACCGCGACTGACGCTCGTCGTACCGCTGCTCAGCGCTGCGGGACCCAGGCGCCCGCGGCCGACGGCACGGAGGTCTCCGGCTCGTCGACGCGTGCCGGCTCGGGGGCCGGCCCGCGGCGGGAACGGCCCCAGGCCAGACCGCAGAGCAGGAACAGCCAGTAGCACGGCGAGTCGAGGGGTACGCCGGAAAGGGCACCCAGGCCGGCCGCGATGCCGGCGCAGTAGCTGGTGCGCGCCGCCCCGCCGGCCCGGAACCCGGCCGCCCAGCAGCGGACCACGACCCACGCGGCCGCGACCAGGCCGACGAGCCCGAGCTGGACGGCCATCGACACCGGCAGGCTGGCCAGGTCGGTGTGGTCGCCGAAGAACGCCTGGAGCTCGTTGGTCGCCACGCTCTTGCCGCTGCCGAACCCGTAGCCGAACCAAGGGTGCTCGGTCACCGCGCCCCTCGCGTCGTGGTACAGCTGCTGCCGGTAGGCGACGTTGGCGTTCGCCTCGGTGCCCTGGGTCAACGACTGGTCGACGAAGGTCTGGAGCTTGCCGGTCGCCTTCCCCGAGGCCAGGAAGACCGCCGAGCCCCCGATCACCACACCCACCGCGACCTTGGCGCGGTTGGCGAGGCCCGACTGGACCAGCAGGTAGACCGCGCCGCCGACCGCCAGGCCGAGCAGACCGGATCGGGACTGGGTGGCGACGACGGCGAGCAGGGCCAGCGCGGCCCCCACCCCCGCACCGAGCAGACCCCAGCGTCGGCGGAACGCGTCGATCATGAGGAACGCGACCAGACACACGAAGGCGGCGAGGTACGTCGGGTAGTCCCACCCGGCGTTCGCGCGGACCGTCCCCTCGCGCTGGAAGCTGCCGAGGGCCGAGCTCGTGACCAGGAAGTTGTGACCGCGGACGTACTCGACCATCGCCAGGACGCAGGTCACGACGGCACCCACCACCAGCCCGCGCACGAACCGGCGCTCCCGGGCACCGGTCGCACCCATCGCGGCGCCCACCAGCGCGGGGGAGATGACCAGGACGAAGAACTCCGGCAGGCTGCGGACGCGACCGGTCTGGGCGGCGCCCACGATGCCCGCCAGGGTGAGCACGAGCAACCCGCCGACGCTCGGCACGGAGAGCGTGACGGTGCGGCTCAGCAGACCCAGGAGCACCAGCAGGAACGCCAAGCCGTACGTCGCCAGCTTCAGCGTGACCGGCAGGGAGCCCACGTGCGAGACGACCAGCGCGTCGGGCGCGAGGACCAGGAGGAAGCCGAGCAGGGTGGCCCCGAAGCCGCGGGCCACGGTGACGACGAGGTAGAGCACGGCCAGCACGCCGACGACGAGGGCGGCCGACCGGGTGGCGAGGGCCGCGGCACCGAACGCCGTGGACCACAGCAGCAGGCGCACCAGGTCGGAGGAGAGGGTCGGGATCGCGTCGTACGGACCGGTCTCGACCGGTACGACGGACGCGTGCGCGCCGCTCATGCGGGCACCTCGGAGACCGCCGAGCCCCTGGCCGACCGCAAGGAGACGGCCAGGCCGGCACTCGCCAGGACTCCGGCGCCCACCAGCGACCACAGGTCGTCACCGGCCACGAGGGCGACGGCGACGAGAGGCAGGCACGAGAGCAGGGCCGATGTCGCCACCGGCCGGACCATGGCCGCCGACCAGGGCGACAGCCCCAGCCGGCGCCGCGCGTAGAGATAGAGCAGGACGTTCTGGACCACCATCGAGACGGCCCAGGCCACCGCCGCCCCGGAGGCGCCGTACGACGGCACGAGCGCGACCGCGGGCGCCACCATCGCCGCGACGGAGACGATCGCGACGGCGAGGTTGACGCTGCTCCGGCCGGCCATCAGCACCACGCCGCCGACGGCGCCCGTGGCGACGTTCACGAGTGCGCCCAGGGCCAGGACCTGCAGACCGACCCGACCGCCGGGCAGGTCGGGACTGGCCAGGGACAGCAGGGCACCCGGGAAGAGGAAGAGCAGCACGCACATCGGCAGCGAGAGCACCAGCAGCCAGCGGGTCGTCGTCTGGAACAGGCGCTCGACCTCGTCGTGCTCGCGGCGCGTGAAGGCGGCGGACAGCCGCGGCAGCATCGCCGTGGTGACCGACTGCAGGAGCATGCCGGTGCCCATCGTGAGCCGCGTGAGCGAGGCGTACGTCGCGGCCTGAGCCGGGCCGGACAGCGCACCCACCATCAGGGTGAGCAGCCAGATGCTCGAGGCCTGGACGACCTCCTCGAGACCGCGGGGTAGCCCGAACGCGAAGAAGCCGCGCGCGCTCGGCCGGTCCCACACCGGGGAGGGCGAGCACCGCATCCCCGCCCGGCGCAGCGAGCCGAGAGCGTGGGCGCCCGAGAGCACGCCGCAGAGCATGGCCGGACCGGTGATGCTCCAGCCCAGTGCTCGGTCGCCGGCGTCAGCGCCGAGCACGAGCACCACCGCCAGCACACGCAGCACCGCCTGGCCGCCGAAGTCGTAGAGCGCACCGGGTGTCGGCTCGTCCACGGCCCGTGAGACGGAGGTGAAGACGCGGGTCAGGACCACGAACGGTACGGCGAGCACCATCGTGGCGAGGAGCGCGTGCAGCGCGGCCCGGTGCGGTGCGTCCGTCAAGTGCCGCGCGAGCGTGCCCGAGGCGGCGTACCCGATCGCCGCGACGACGACCGAGAACACCGTGACCGGCACCAGGGTGGTCCACACCGCGGCCGAGACGTCGGCCCCGTGCCCACGGCGTGCCTGGGCGATGGACCGCGTCACCGTCATCGCGCCGCCGAGGCTGCACAGGATCGACGCTCCGGAGACCAGGGCGAAGGCCTGGAAGTACAGCCCGCCGCGGTCGACCCCGGCGCCGCGCACCACCAGGATCAGCAGCGCGAACGTCGCGATCGCGCCGACCGCGGAACCACCGGCGTTGATCAGCCCACTCCGGGCGACCTCGCGCAGGTTGGAGTCGGATCGCCGGGTGAGCGTGCGGAGCCGGCTCATCTCGAGCCGGTCCCGGAGGGCAGCGGATGTCGCAGCGCGTGGACCCCGCCGACCGCGACCCCGCGGGCCCGGGCGAGGGCCTCGCGGTCGCGTGCGCCGACCCCGTGCGCGAGGTGCAGCACCGCCTCGCCGACGACGCTCCACCAGAACGCCGACAGCCGGAGACCGCGGTCGCGGTTCTCGCGGACGAAGCGGTGCAGCAGCTCGATGCGCTCGCGCGAGATGCGCTCGGCCGAGTGCCGGTTGACGGGGCTCAGGTGGTGCACGACGCGGGCGTCCTTGGCGATGGTGAGCCGATGGCTGCGGCCGAGGGCGTAGCTGAAGTAGAGGTCCTCGCCGAGGCTGTAGCCCTCGAGCCGGCCGTCGAACGTGAGCGGACCGATCAGGTCGAGGCGGTAGCTCATGGCGCACCCGGGCAGCCACTCGGCGTGGGTGGCCTCGTGGCCGACGTAGTGACCGATCGTGCTCCGCCCGGAGCGGAGGACGACGCCGGGTCGGCGGGAGTAGAGCGCGAAGACGTACTTCGCGAGCTGGAAGCGCGGGAACGGCTGGTTGACGACGACCCCGCCGACACCCCCGAGCCGCGGATCGGCCGCGAACGCCCGCTCGACGGCGGCGAAGTAGTCGGGCTCGGGCTCGGTGTCGTCGTCGATGAAGTGCACGATCCGGGTGTCCGGCCTTTGCGCTCGGATCCAGTCGAGGGCCTGGTTGCGCTGCCGCGCCAGGCCTGGGGTGCAGTCGAGGATCGAGACGGACGTCGCGTCGGCGACCACTCGTCGTACGGCGTCCTTCTGGTCCGGCTCGCTCGAGTCGGCGACCAGCACCTCGAGCGACGGGGACGCGGCGCGCACGTCGGCGATGGCCCTCGCGAGCTCACCCGGCCGGTTGCGGGTGCAGATGGCGACGATCGACCGCGTCGGTGATCCGTCACCCATGGTCCGACCCTACGGTCTGACCGCCTGGACCACCCGGGCCTGCGATCGTGTCGTAGACGGCGAGCAGCGAGGCGAGACCGGCGGCCGGCGTGTTCTGCCGCTCGTACGACGCGCGGGCGGCGGCGCCGCGCGAGCGCGCCTCGTCACCGGTGATCGAGACCAGGGCCCCGGCCAGTCCCTCGGCACCCGGGTCGACCACCCAGCCGGTCTCCGCGTCGACGATCGTCCCGACGCTGCCACCGGACACCGTCAGCACCCCGCGCCCGCGACCGAACGCCTCGGCCACGGCGAGCGGGTAGCCCTCGAAGACGCGCGACGGTACGACGACGTACGCGGCCTCCGCCATGGCCCGGGCGACCCGCTCCGGTGCCACCTGGCCGAGCCAGGTGACCGTCGGGTCGAGTCGGCGGCCGCGGACACCGCCTCGCGCAGCGGGCCGTCACCGGCCACGACGAGGCGTTGCTGCGGGATGCAGGCCGCGGCGCTGCGCCAGCGCCCAGGCGTCGAGCAGCAGGTCGATGCCCTTGGCCTCGTCGAGCCGGCCGACGTAGAGCACGTCCCGACCCGGGTCACCGGCCGAGCCCGGGTCCGGCACCCAGGTCGGCCGGACCGTGATCCGGTCGGCGGGCAGGCCGTAGGTGACGAGCATGTCGCGCATGAACGGCGTCAGCGCGAGGTAGCGGGCCACACCCTTTCGCCAGGTACGTCGATGGGTCACCATGCCGAGGGCCACGGGGACCGTCTGCACCCGGGAGTCGCGGTAGCACCCGTGCTCGACGGCCGGCAGCCCGAGCCTGGTGCCGACGCAGTCGGTGCAGACGCGGTGGTCGCGGAGGTGCAGGCCGTTGGCGCAGCCGTGGCGGTAGTTGTGCACCGTCTGGACCACCGGGACGCCGTACCGGCCCGCGACGCGGACCACCCACGGCGAGATCAGCGGCTGCACGTGGTGGAGATGGACCACGTCGGGCCGCGCGCTCTCCAGCAGCCGCTCGAAGCGGCGTACGCCCGACGGCGAGTAGACCGGACCCGACGCGGCGCGGAGCACCCCGGCGACCCCGCCGGAGATGGTGTCGGAGTCCTCGAACATCTCGACGACGTCGATGCCGCCCTCACGGAGCAGGGCGACCTCGGCACGGACGAGCTGGTTCTCGCCGCTGGGAGCGCTGGACCGGTAGAAGTTGTGGGCGACCAGGACCCGCATGCTCAGGAGGTGCGATGGCGCAGGGCCGACACCACGAAGCGCGGGTTGCCGATCAGGTAGCGGCGCCATAGCCGACGAGGCTCACGGGACAAACGGTAGATCCATTCGAAGCCGGAGCCGTGCAGGAACGTCGGCGCTTCGGAGACCGCACCGGACCAGAAGTCGAAGGCGGCGCCCACCGGCACGATCGGCATCTCGACCAGCGGAGCCAGCCGGCGTACGACGTAGTCCTGGTTGGGCGTGCCCAGCCCCACCCAGAGGATGTTGGCTCCGGACGCGCGGACCCGGACGGCGAGGTCGATCAGGTCCTCGTCGCTGAGCGGTGCGAAGGGAGGCGTCTCGGTGCCCACGATCGACACACCCGGCACGGCCTCGCGGAGGCCGTCGGCCATCCCGTCGGCCACGCCGTCCTTGCCACCCCACAGGTAGTGGTGCGTGAGACCGACGCCGAGCGACGCGACGGCACCGACGAGACCGGGGCCGCGCACGGGACCGGGCTCGCCCTGACGGCGGCCGAGCCAGGCGACGGGCGTGCCGTCGGCGAGGTTCAGGTCGCTCGCGAGCAGGGCGTCGCGGAGTCGGGGGTCACGGTCGACGAGTGAGAGCGTGTAGGCGTTGCAGAGGTGGACCTGGTAGCTGGTGCCCGACGCCGCGGCGTTGACGATGCGCACCGCCGCAGCGGTGGTGTCGAGGTCGGCAATGGGGATCCGGCAGACCTCGTAGGTGCGGATCTCGCCGAGGCCGGAAGGGCTCATCGCCAGCGACGGCTCGAAGGTGTCGGTCACAAGAAGACGGTGTCACGCGGCATCGGTCCGCGTACGCGGAATGGCCAGGGTGGTGGCCGCAAAGTGGCCAGACTCACGTACCCGGATGAGCCATCGGCGGGTGCCCGAAATGACCAGGCGTCCGACCCGAAATGACCATGCTCGGAGAGTGGGTGGGGAACAATGACCGGTGTCCTCCCTTCCACCGTCTGGAGTTTGCTGTGCGCCGAGCACTGGTCACGGGTGTCACCGGTCAGGACGGCTCCTATCTCGCGGAGCTCCTGCTGGGCAAGGGGTACGAGGTCCACGGGCTGATCCGCCGCGCGTCCATGTTCAACACCGGGCGCATCGACCACCTCTACCGCGACCCCCACGACGCCGCCGCGCGCATGTACCTCCACTACGGCGACCTCAGCGACGGCGCCCGACTGGTCACATTGATGCGCGAGATCGACCCGGACGAGGTCTACAACCTCGGTGCGCAGTCGCATGTGCGGGTGTCGTTCGACGAGCCCGAGCACACCGGGAACAGCACCGGCCTCGGCACCATGCGGCTGCTCGAGGCCGTGCGGATGTCCGGCGTGCACTGCCGCTTCTACCAGGCGTCCAGCTCGGAGATGTTCGGCGCCGCGCCCCCGCCCCAGGACGAGTCGACGCCGTTCCACCCGCGCTCGCCGTACGGCGTGGCGAAGGTCTACGGCTACTGGGCCACCAGGAACTACCGCGAGGCCTACGGGCTGTTCGCCGTCAACGGCGTCCTCTTCAACCACGAGTCACCCCGCCGAGGCGAGACGTTCGTGACGCGCAAGATCACCCGCGCGGTCGCCCGGATCAAGGCCGGCCTCGACGACCACGTCTACATGGGCAACCTCGACGCCGTCCGCGACTGGGGCTACGCCCCGGAGTACGTCGAGGGCATGTGGCGGATGCTGCAGGCCGACGAGCCCGACGACTTCGTGCTGGCCACGGGCAGCGCCATCTCGGTGCGTGACTTCCTGGCCGCGGCGTTCAGCCATGCCGGTCTCGACTGGGAGGAGCACGTGCGCTTCGACGAGCGCTACCTGCGCCCGTCCGAGGTCGACGCGCTGCGGGGCGACGCCGGCAAGGCCGAGCGCGTGCTCGGCTGGCGGCCGACCATCCACAGCGAGCGCCTGGCGCAGATCATGGTCGACGCCGACATCGAGGCGCTCGCCCACGAGGGCCGGCCGTGGATCGACCAGGCCGTCGTGACCGACTGGCCGCGCCTGCCATGACCACCGACTTCACGCCCGGACCGCTCGACCGCGGCGCCACGACGTACGTCGCCGGACACCGCGGCATGGTCGGCTCGGCCGTGTGGCGGCGCCTCGAGGCCGCCGGCTTCACCGACCTGCGAGGGCTCCCGTCGTCCGAGCTCGACCTGCGGGAGCGCGACGCCGTACGCGACTTCTTCGCCGAGGCCACTCCCCGCTACGTCGTACTGGCGGCGGCCAAGGTCGGCGGCATCCTGGCCAACGACACCCACCCGGTCGACTTCCTGTCCGACAACCTGCGGATCCAGACCAACGTCATGGACGCAGCGCTGGAGCAGCGCGTGGAGCGGCTGCTGTTCCTCGGCTCGTCGTGCATCTACCCCCGGTTGGCGCCGCAGCCGATCCGCGAGGACTCCCTGCTCACCGGTCTGCTCGAGCCCACCAACGACGCCTACGCGATCGCCAAGATCGCCGGCATCCTCGGCGTACAAGCGGTCCGTCGGCAGTACGGCCTGCCGTGGATCTCCGCGATGCCCACCAACCTCTACGGCCCGGGTGACAACTACTCGCCGACCGGCAGCCACGTGCTGCCAGCCCTGATCCGGCGGTACGACGAGGCGCGCGCTGGGGGGGCGCACACCGTCACCAACTGGGGGAGCGGCTCGCCCCTGCGCGAGTTCCTGCACGTCGACGACCTCGCGGACGCCTGTCTCCACCTGCTCGAGCACTACGACGACGGCGTACAGATCAACGTCGGTACCGGTCTGGACGCCCCGATCCGCGAGATCGCGGCGCTGGTCGCCGAGGCCGTGGGCTACGAGGGCACGACGGTGTGGGACACCAGCAAGCCCGACGGCACCCCCCGCAAGCTCCTCGACGTCGGCCGGCTGCGCGACCTCGGCTGGTCGGCCCGCATCCCCCTGCGGGAGGGCATCGCGGCGACCGTCGCGTGGTACCGCAGCCACGCCGACCGCCTGCGCCACGTGGGCTGACGCCACTTGGGCGTGCGCCGCGTGCTCTCCTAGACTCGGTGGTCGGCCGCCGTACCGTTCTCGGGCGGCTAGGTGACCGAGGAGTGAGGGTGAGCAGATGACCGACGCACGCGCGACGCCCGGCGCGACCGTGCTGGTGACCGGCGGCACCGGGTCGTTCGGCGGCACCATGGTGCGTCGCCTGCTGGCGGGCGATGTCGGCGAGGTGCGGATCCTCTCCCGTGACGAGCTCAAGCAGGACGACATGCGCCGCGCTCTGGACGACCCGCGGGTGCGGTTCTACCTCGGAGACGTCCGCGACCATGACAGCGTCGACCGGGCGACCCGCGGGGTCGACCACGTCTTCCACGCGGCGGCGCTCAAGCAGGTCCCGAGCTGTGAGTTCTTCCCGCTCGAGGCGGTCCGCACCAACGTGCTGGGCAGCGCGAACGTGATCGAGGCCAGCAACGCGAACGGCGTGAGGTCGGTCGTGTGCCTGGGCACCGACAAGGCGGCGTACCCGATCAACGCCATGGGCATGTCCAAGGCCTTGATGGAGAAGGTCGCCCAGGCGTTCGCCCGCAACAACCCGACCGCTCGCACGATCGTCTCCACGGTGCGCTACGGGAACGTGATGATGTCGCGCGGCTCGGTCATCCCGCTCTTCGTCGACCAGGTCCGCTCGGGCCGGCCGATGACGGTGACCGACCCGTCCATGACCCGGTTCCTGATGTCGCTCGACGATGCCGTGCAGCTGGTGGACCACGCGTTCAGCCACGCCGAGCCCGGCGACCTGTTCGTCCGCAAGGCGCCGGCGAGCACCGTCGGTGACCTGGCCACCGCGGTGGCCCTCGCCATGGGCGAGAAGCCCGACGTCCAGGTGATCGGCACCCGGCACGGGGAGAAGCTCTTCGAGACCCTGGCCACCCGCGAGGAGCTCACCCGGGCCGTGGACCAGCAGGACTACTTCCGGGTACAGGTCGACGCGCGCGACCTGAACTACTCGGCGTACTTCGACGAGGGCGACCCGGCCGAGGCGACCGACGACTACCACTCCCACAACACCACGCGCCTCGACGTGGACGAGGTCGTTGCGCTGCTCCGGACGCAGCCGGACTTCCGGGATCTGGCGGCGCGGTAGCGTGCTGGAGTTCGTGCTCGCCCTGCTCACGACCTCGGTGGTCATGGTGCCGGTCCTTGCGGTGCTGCGCCGTCACCGCGTGGTCGACGTCCCCAACGCACGCTCGTCGCACGTCGCGGTGGTCCCACGCGGGGGAGGGCTGGCGCTCCTGGTCGGTGTGGCCGTCGGGGTGGGGTCGGCGCTGGTTGTCAGGCCGCGAGCAGCGACGTCCCCGGACCTCTCCGTGGTGACCGCGGTCGCGGTCGGCGTGGCGCTGTTCGGCATGCTCGGCCTGGTCGACGATCTGTCCGGGGCCGACCCGCACGTGCGCCTGGTGCTGCAGGTCCTGCTGGCGGTCGGCATGGCCACGACGGTGGCGGTCGCGATGCCGTCGCCGTGGGGAACCGGCCTGGTGGCCGTCGTCGGCTCGATCTGGCTGGTCTCCTACGTCAACGCCTTCAACTTCATGGACGGCATCAACGCGATCTCGGCGGTGAGCGCGTTGCTGGCGGCATGCTGGTTCGGCGGACTGGCAGCACACGCGTCCGACGCGGTGGTGTACGCCGCCTCCTGGGCGCTGGCCGGTGCGTCCGTCGGGTTCCTGCCCTGGAACGCCCCGCGGTCCCGGGTCTTCCTGGGTGACGTCGGGAGCTACGGCGTCGGTGCGCTGATCGGGTCGCTCGCACTGCTGACCGCGCTGCGGGAGGGCAGCGTCTGGGCGGCACTGGCACCCCTCGCGATCTATCTGGTGGACACCGGCGGCACGCTCGTGCGCCGAGCCGCGCTCGGGGAGTCGCTGCTCCAGGCGCATCGGTCCCACGTCTACCAGCGGTTGCTCGACCGCGGCCTCTCCCACCCGCTGGTGGCAGGGCTGGTCGCCTTCGCCGGTGTGCTGATCTGTCTGGCCGGGCTGGTGCTGCCCACCACCGTCGCGGTGGGGTTCGCCGTACTGATCGGCGCGGTCTACCTGGCGCTTCCGCGCCTCTTCGGCCAGCGCGTGCACGAGGTGATCTCGTGAAGATCGGGATGATCAGTCAGTGGTACGAGCCGGAGACCGGTGCTGCCGCCCACCCGACCGCCATCGCGCGTGCTCTCGCCGCACGGGGGCACGAGATGAAGGTGCTCACGGGATTCCCGAGCTACCCGCTGGGGCGGGTGTACGACGGCCACCGGATGCGGCTCCGGGCTCGTGACGACCGCGACGGCATCGCCCTGCTGCGCGTGCCGGACTCGCCGAGCCACGACCAGTCGGCCCGACGGCGCGCGATCAGCCTGACCTCCTTCGCCGTGTCCGCCTCCCTGCAGGTGGGCTGGCTGCGCGACGTCGACGTCTGCCTGACGTATCTCACTCCCGCAACCGTCGGCGTGGCGGCGATGGCACTGCGCCGGGTGTGGGGCGTGCCGTATGCCCTCTACGTGCAGGATCTCTGGCCGGAGACCGTGACCGCGAGCGGCTTCATCGGCAGCCCGGGCGCCTCGCGTCGGGTCGAGGGCGCCCTCAACGCCTGGCTGGGCAGGCTCTACCGCGGCGCGGACGCGATCGCCGCGATCAGCCCGACCATGGCGACGACCCTGGCGACCCGCGGGGCCGCCGAGGTGCCGACGTCGATCCCCAACTGGGTGGACGAGCGGGTCTTCCGTCCCGTTCCGCGCGTCGGCCGGCCGCACCTCGACGATCGTCGATGGGTGATGTACGCGGGCGGCATCGGCGACGTGCAGTCGCTCGACACGGCACTCCGGGCGATGGCTCTGCTCGACGACCGCCCCGACCTGGCCCTGGCCCTGGTCGGCACCGGCGTCGCCGCGACACGTCTCCAGAAGCTCGCGGCGGACCTCGGGCTCGGCGACCGGGTCCGGTTCCTGGGCAGCTTCACGATGGAGGAGATGCCCGCGGTCCTCGCGGAGGCCGACGCCCAGCTGGTGTCCCTCAAGGACCTCCCCCTCTTCCGCGGGACGATCCCGAGCAAGCTCCAGGCCTCGATGGCCTGCGGGCTGCCGATCGTGTGCGCGGTGGCCGGCGACGCGGCCGACGTCGTACGACGGTCCGGGTGCGGCTTCGTCTCCGAACCCGAGGATCCCGCTGCGCTCGCCGACGCGTTCCGCCGGCTGGCCGACGCGTCGGCGGCCGACCTGACCGCGATGGGCGGCCGCGCCCGAGCGTCGTACGTCGCCGAGCTGGGAGAGGCCTCGGGTGCCGCCGCCCTCGAGGGCCTGCTCCTCGAGGCCGCCACCCGGAGATCCCGATGAGCCGGGTGGCCGTGCTAGGTGCCTCCGGCTTCGTCGGCACGGCCGTGTGCGAAGCGCTGCGTGCCCGCGACGCCGTCGTCGTGCCGGTCCGTGCGCCACGGCTCACCAGCCACGCCACCTCCGTCGCTGCACTCGAGGCCGAGCTGGGGACCCAGGCAGGGCGGGCGGCCGTCGAGAGTCTGCGGCGTGCTCTCGACGGGTGTGACGCCGTGGTCAACGCGGCCGGGCTGGCCGACGCCACCGGATTCCGCGGACCCGAGCTGGTCGGGGCGAACGCCCTGCTCCCGCTGGTCGTCGCGCGCGCCCGACCCCGGGGCGTCCGGTTGGTGCACGTCAGCACGGCGGCCGTGCAGGGGCGGCGGCCGGTGCTCGACGAGTCGCGCGAGCACGCGCCGTTCAGCCCCTACTCCGCGTCCAAGGCACTGGGGGAGCAGGCGCTCGAGGGCGATCCCGGACGTCGTCGTGTTCCGGCCGACCTCGGTGCACGGAGCCGGCCGCGACACGACCAGGACCCTGGTGCGGGTGATGTCCTCGCCGGCCGCTTCCGTGGCCGGCGCGGGCGACGGCCCGACGCCCCAGGTGCTCGTCCAGAACGTCGGCGACGCGATCGCCTTCGTCAGCCTCTCCGCGGAGCCCCCACCCGCGGTCGTGCTGCAGCCGTCGGAGCGGATCACCGTCGCGGGGCTGGTGCGCCTGCTCGGCCGCCGGGAGCCGAAGCACGTGCCCGCGCGGCCGGCGGCCCTGGTCGTGGGCGACGGCCAGCCGGCTGGGCCGCGTGGCGGGCCCGGTCGCCGGGGCCTCCCGGCGACTGGAGATGATGTGGTTCGGGCAGCAGCAGGTGCCCGGCTGGCTCGACGCCCGGTGGTCGGCGCCCGTGGGGCACTCGGGATGGAAGGAGCTCGCGACGTGAGCATGCCGCCCCGCGTGGCCATCACCGGCGGCTCCGGGTTCCTGGGCTGGCACACCGCCTGCCGGCTCCGCGCTACCCAGGCCGTCGAGCCCGTGCTCCTCGGGCGCGAGGAGTTCGCCGACCCGGGCACGCTGCGAGACGCGCTCGCCGAGGTCGACACCGTCCTGCACCTCGCCGGGGTCAACCGCGCCGACTCCGAGCGAGCCGTCGAGGAGGGCAACGTCGAGCTGGCCCGGACCCTCGCCACAGCGCTCGGCGAGCGTCCGGTCCACGTGGTCTTCGCCGACTCCGTGCAGGCCGAGCTCGACAACCCCTACGGCCGGGGCAAGCGAAGAGCCGCGGAGCTCCTCCGGGAGCTGCCCGGCACGCTGGGCGGACGTGGTGCTCCCGAACCTGTTCGGCGAGCACGGGCGACCGGCGTACAACTCCTTCGTCGCTACCTTCTGCCACGAGGTGGCTGCCGGGCGCCGTCCGCAGGTGACCGACGACCGGCAGGTCTCGCTGCTGCACGCCCAGGATGCCGCCCAGGTCCTCATCGACGCGGCGTGCCTTCGCGAGGACGCCGTGCTCCGCCCGGCCGGCGAGCCCCACGGCATCGGCGAGGTGCTGGACCGGCTGGTCGGCTTCCACGGCACGTACGCCGGGTCGGGCGAGCTCCCCGACCTGTCGACGAGCTTCGCGGTGGACCTGTTCAACACCTACCGCTCCTACCTGTTCCCCGCAGCAGTTCCCGATCGCCGCGGCCGTCCACCGCGACCAGCGGGGAGACCTGTTCGAGACGGCGAGGTCGCACGGCGGGACCGGACAGGTCGTTCGTGTCGTCCACCCGGCCCGGTCACACCCGCGGCGACCACTACCATCTGCGCAAGGTCGAGCGGTTCTTCGTGATCGCGGGCGAGGCGGAGATCTCCCTTCGTCGTCTCCTCCACGACGACGTGGTGACCTTCCGGCTCTCGGGCGAGCGGCCGTCGTTCGTGGACATGCCCACCATGTGGGTGCACAACATCCGCAACGTCGGCGACGGCGAGCTGGTCACGCTGTTCTGGTCCGACCAGCTGCTCGACGCCGACCAGTCCGGACCAGTACCCCGAGAGAGGTGACGCCGATGAAGGTGATGACCGATCGTCGGGCACCCGACCCGAGATCATCCGGTTGTCCCGGGTGATCGACCGGCTCGAGCGCCGACGGACCTCGCGCACGTGCTCGTCCACACGGGGCAGAACTACGACCACGGCCTGAACCAGGTCTTCTTCGACGACCTCGGGCTCCGGGCACCCGACCACTACCTCGGCGTCGACACCAGCAGCCTCGGCAGCGTGCTGGGCGGCGTGCTCGTCGGCGACCGAACGGGTGCTGCTCGAGGAGCGCCCGGACGCCGTGCTGGTGCTCGGTGACACCAACTCCTGCATCGCCGCGGTGATGGCCAAGCGGATGCGGATCCCCGTCTACCACATGGAGGCCGGCAACCGCTGCTTCGACGAGAACGTCCCCGAGGAGACCAACCGGCGCCTGGTCGACCACGTCGCCGACTTCAACCTCGCCTACACCGAGCACGCCCGGCGCAACCTGCTCGCCGAAGGGCTGCACCCGCGCCGGGTCATCGTGACCGGCTCGCCGATGCGCGAGGTGCTCGACCACTACCGCGCCGCAGATCGACGCGTCCGACGTCCTCGACCGGCTCGGCCTGGACGCCCGCGCGGTACTTCCTGGTCAGCGCGCACCGCGAGGAGAACGTCGACGATCCCGACCGGCTGCGGCTGCTGCTGGCCTGCCTTGGAGGCGGTCCACACGACCTTGGGACCTGCCCGTCGTCGTCTCCACCCACCCCCGCACCCGCAAGCGGCTCGAGGCGCTGGGCGCGGACACCTCGGGCGACCGGCATCGGGTTCATGGAGCCGTTCGGCTTCCACGACTACAACAAGCTGCAGCTGTCGGCCGCCTGCGTGCTGTCGGACAGCGGCACCATCGCCGAGGAGTCGTCGATCCTCGGGTTCCCGGCGATCACCCTGCGCGACTCGATCGAGCGCCCCGAGGCGCTGGACACCGGCGTCGATCATCATGACCGGGCTCGAGCCCGGAGACGTCGTGGCCGCGGTCGCGACGGTGGCGAGGCCGGCGGCGCCGGCGCACGTGCCGGCGGGGTACGAGGTCCCGGACACCAGTATCCGCGTCGTGCGGTTCATCCTCTCCACCGCCGGCCGCCACCAC